>JAXLTI010000009.1:0-170228 GCA_046330135.1 bacterium | reverse complement strand
GGGCGACCCCTGACACGGCTGTGAGCCGACGAAGCGAGCCCCGAGGCGAGACGGGCGAGGCGCTACCGCCGGCTCGACGTCACGGGCCGGCCCAGACTTCGCGGCGCGGGCGTGCGGGGAAGAGCTCGCGGCGGAAGCGCTCGAAGCGTTTGCGGAGGCGGCCGTTGGAGAAGACGTGGGCGGTGGAGAGGGCCATCTCGCGGTAGAGGACGGGCCGGGTGACGCGCGCGGACTTGCCGGCGTCGTCGAGGCCTTTGCCCCGCGCAACGACCGCGAGGGTGCGCACGGCCGTGAAGAGCGGCCAGAGGCAGAAGAGGCGCAGCCTCGGCTCGCGACGCGGCAGGAGGATGGTGTAGCGCAGCGCGTCCTCGAGATCCTGGAGGGCGCGGGGCAGCACCTCGTCCACGACGGCGAGGAGCGCGGTGCGATGGTCCGGCGCGAGGAGAGCCTCCGGCGACGTTCCGTGCCGGCGCAGCGCTTCGGCGGGCAGGTAGACGCGACCCTCGCGGCGATCGGAGGCCATGCCCTTGAGGATGTTCGTGAGCTGGAGACCCCGGCCGAAGCTCGTTCCGAGCGCGGTGAGGCGTCGACCCGTGGCTGCGTCGATGTGCCGGCTGTGCGCCGCGAAGAGTCGCGTCAGCATGATGCCGATCGTTCCGGCGACGTAGTAGCAGTACTCCTCGAGGTCCTTCCACGTCTCGAGCGCGAGGAGTCCGCGGCGGGTGTGCTCCCGGCACACGCGCTCCATCCCGCGCGCCGTCTCGGCCACGTGCGACGCGATGATCTCCCGGACGCGGTCCGGCAGGCTCTCGAACACCGCGAAGATCTGCTCGCCGCGCGCGAGCAGGTCGCCTTCGGCGGCCGGCACGGCTTCGCGGAGGTGGACCGACGGGAGATGGGGCAGAACGAGCGGCCGGCCGCCGTCGAGGCGGTCGAGGAAGGCCTCGAACAGCTCGGTGCGATGCTCCGGGGCGAGACAGGGCGCGTCCTCGATCGTGTCGGCGTAGCGGAACAGGAGGTAGGCCACCGTGACCGCGGGCCGCAGCTCACCGGGGAGGATCCGGATGTTCAGCGCGAACGTGCGCGACACCCGCGGCAACAGGTCGTAGCAAAGCGGGAGATCGGGATGCATGGACGCACCTGCCCCAGCGCCGAAATCGAGGGACCCGGATGGTAGGCGGCCGGCCGACCCCGCGCAACAGCGGCCGGCGGGCGGTCGTGGGCGACGCGAAGTCGCCCCACGACCCGGGGGGCTTTGCTGGGTCTGCCCCGGGGCCGGGTGGGCGTCGGGGCTGCCCGGGATCTGCCCGGAGCGGGACGAGCCCCATCACCCCGAAAAGCGAGGGGGCCGGGAAGGATCCCGGCCCCGGTGAGAGAGGATTCCGCACCACCGCCCGAAGACGGTCTCCGCGAAGTCTACCGATACAGCGACTTGATCTGCCCCCAGGACGCCACTTCCGTGGCGAGCGGACCGGCGAGGTACAAGGCGCCGTTCCAGTCCGTGTCGTAGCCGGTCTGGGCGGACCGCCCGAGCTGCGCACCCACCGTCCACCCCGTGGAGCTGGTGAGCTGCGGGTAGGCGTTCCCGCCGGTGAAGATCAGCGTCCCCAGCAGCGTGCCGGACGAGCTGGCCGTGTTGTACGTGGTCATGAAGGACTGGAAGTCGCCCTCGAGGTAGATGGCGCTTCCATCGATGAACGTGGCCGGCGACACGGCATTCGGGGGATTCACGCCGTATGCCGCGTTCGACGGCAGCGCGTCGACGTGGATTCGGAACTTGCCCCCGGAGTACTGCACGATGTGCGTGGTGCCGTAGATCACTTCGCCGAGCGACAGCAGACCGCTGACGTCGAAGGTGTAGGAGTACCGGCTCGGGCTCCAGAAGAGGGGGCGCCTGACGCCGGTGATGTTCCCGACCGACGTGAGCTGGTCGCCGAACTGCGAGGGCGGATTACCGCCGGTCTCCCAGCTGCGGCCGCTGAAGTTGATCACGGTCGTAACCTGCGCGGTAGCCGACCCTGCGAGAAGGGCGAGGGCGATTCCCACAGGAGCGAGGAATCTGAGCACGGTTCCCATCCTTCCTTTCCGACAGTTCTTCCGACGTCTTTCGCGTGGCCGCTACGCAAACGAAGCGGCGAGTGTCCGATTTCAACTATGCCAACAACAGGCCGACTCCGCTTCGCGGACTCTGGAAGAGGCCGAAGCGATCGTGCTTTGTGGGGGGGAGCTGCCTTTGTCTGCCTACCGAGGGGGGCCGGACTCCGAAACAGATCTTACCCCAGGCGAAGGCTCCTTTGGGACTTTTTTTCGGCGCCTGGACTGCCCTCAGGCAGGGATTCGCCCGTCGAGGGCCGGGTTCCCCTGCGGCCATCCCCAGAATGGAGGCCGGCGCTTCTCCAGCAAGGGGTTCCCGGCCGGGCCGGCTCCGAAAAGGGTCCGAGCACTGTCGGCTTGGACTTCTTGGGCGGGTCAGTCCCCCGGAGCGGAGTCGGAGGCGCCGTAGGCGGCATCGAGCAGCTCCACGGGGTGAAGCACCTCGATCCCCGTCCCGCGAAGACCGTGGCCGATCTGCAGGGCGCAACCGGGATTCCCCGTGGCCACGACGTCGCAGCCGGAAGCCCGGATGGCGCGGACCTTGTCGGCCAGCACGGGTTCCGCCATCTCCGGGTGAATCACGTTATAGACGCCGCCCGCGCCGCAGCAGCGCTCGCTTCCGGAGAGCGGGCGAAGCTCGAGGCCGGGGATCCGCGCGAGCAGGCCCTCCACCACGTCGCGGCCGACCTTCTGGGCGTGCACGAGATGGCATGGCTGGTCGTACGCGACCCTCCGCGGCACCGCGCGATCGGGCGCGACGAGACCGAGCCCGTGGAGAAACTCCATCACGTCGCGATAGGGGGGCTTCGGCAGATCCGCGTCCAGCGGCTCCTTGAGCGAGGCGCCGCAGCCGGCCGCGTTCACGATGACCGCGTCGACGCCGAGCGCGGCGAAGACGCGCGCGTTCTGCTCCAGCATCGGCTTCGCCTCGGCGGCGAAGCCCGCATGGCGCAGCAGCGCCCCGCAGCAGGTCTGCGCGTCCGGTACGACCACGTCGCAGCCGTTGCGGTTGAGGACGCGGATCGTGGCGCGATGCACGGGGGCGAGCCACTCGGAGGCCACGCAGCCGAGGAAGAGCGCCACGCGCGCGCGCCGCGGGCCCCGCGCGGGAAAGCCGCCGGGTCGCCCGCGGTCGGTCTCCAATCGCCGGAGGCGACGCGGCGGCACGGGCGGCCGCCGGTCGTGAAGCTTTGCGAGCGACGGCGAGAGCGGGCGCAGCACCGCGCCGACGAGGCGCGCGAGCCCGGACCGCTCGTAGACTTCCAGCGCGTCCGTGAGCGTCGCGATGCGGTTCCGATTCGGCAGCACGGAGCGCATGAGCCAGTGCGCGAAAGGCCGCGCCGCGAGGTCGGTGGGATGCGCCGCGTTCGCCTGCTCGCGGAAGGCCTCCATCATCTCGCCCATGCGGATGCCGGACGGGCACACGCTCTCGCAGTTCCGGCAGACGATGCAGGAGTCCAGCCTCTGGCGCGCCGCGCTGGAGATCTCGAGACGGCTCTCGGCCCAGCCGCGCATGAGGTGGATTCGCCCACGCGGAGAGTCCGCCTCGCGCCCCGTCACGCCGTAGGTGGGGCAGTGGGGCAGGCACAGGCCGCAATGCACGCAATCGAGGGTCCGCGTGTACTCGCGGAAGCGGGAGGCGACCTCCGGGGCGGCGCTCATCGCCGGCCTCCCGCGGCCGCGGCCGCAGCGCGCGCGTTCGCGGCGCTCGGCGCCGTGCGCGCTCCGCCGAAGGTCCCGTGCGGATCGAACGCCGCGCGGACCTTCTCGGAGAGCGCGGCGTTCGGATCCGGAGTGAGATCGCGCGGGAATCGCGAGCGCAACGGCGCGGGAAGGTGCACGAGCCGCGCGACGCCTTCGAATCTCGCCGCCGTCTCGACCACGTCGTGCACGGGCTCCGCCAGTTCCTGGGACGGCGACGTCCACCGCACCACCACCTGCCCGGTGAGCAGGTCCGCGAGCGTCCGGAAGGTCGTGCCGGATCGCGCGGCGAGCCGCTGCCCCAGCACCTCCTGCGCGCCCACGACTTGGTTCGATGCCACGGCAACGCGCGCCACCCCGAGGGCGCGATCCGCGGCGGGCTCCTCGAGCGAGGCCAGGAAGTCCAGGAGCGATCCTCCGGCACGCTCGTCGTCCGCTCGGGCGGCCCCGGCCGACGTCGCGCCGACGACTGGCGCCGCCGCCGCCTTCCATGCCTCCGCCGCGAGCCACTCCACGCGCTGGCGATTGCCCTCGAAGAGCCACACCACGCGAAGGGCGCCGGCGGGCCAGGGGAGATCCCGCGGGGCGGAGAGGTCGTTGCCGGCGAGGATGGCGAGACAAGCGGGCTCGAGACGCTTCGCCCGAAGAGCGCGCGCGAAGGTCGCGGCCGCGTCGGAGGTCTCGAACGCGGCGATTCCCGCGGCGCGACGCTCCGGGATCGGCCGCACGCGGAAGTTCACGCGCGTGAGAACGCCGAAGCGCCCGAGCGATCCTGCGGCGAGCTTGTGGATCTGATAGCCGGCCACGTTCTTCACGACCATGCCGCCGGACTTGAACGGAGTGCCGCCTCCGCGCACTCCTTCGACGCCGAGGACGAGCGCGTGCATCGGACCGACGCTCCCCTGGCGCGGCGAGTACGGCGCGCGCGCGACGAGTCCGCCGATGGTTCCGGCCCCCCGTGCCGGCCAGTCGTGCGGAAGCTCCTGGCGGTGGCTCGCGAGCAGCTCGCGCAGCTCCTCGAGACGCGTTCCCGCCCCGACCCCGATCGTGAAGTCGTTCGGCTCGTACGCGACGGCGCCGTCGAAGCGCTCCGCGGAGACGAGGAGCGCGGTCCCTTCCGGAGAGTCGGCGGCCTCGGGGTGCGCGCCGGATCCGGCCGCCGCCACCCTGCGCCCGGCCGCCTCCGCAGCGCGCACGACGTCGGTCAGCTCGCCGAGAGAGGCGGGACTCGCCACCTCGACGTCGGCGCCGAACGAGGCGCGTTCCGCGGCGGAAGGCGCGCGGCTCACGCCGGCACCGCCGCGCGCGGCTCCGGCAGCACCTTGCCGGGGTTCGCGAGGCCTCGCGGGTCGATCGCGTCGCGGAGCGCGCGCTGCAGCGCGAGATCGTCCTCGTCGAGGACGAGCGACATGAACTCCCGCTTCTCGAGCCCGATGCCGTGCTCGCCCGAGATCGTGCCGCCGGCCGCGACGCACGCCTCCAGCATCTCGCGCCCGGCGCCGAGCACTCGCCGCATCTGCTCGCCGTCGCGGCCGTCGTAGCTGATGTTCGGGTGCAGGTTGCCGTCGCCCGCGTGGAACACGTTCGACACGCGCACGCCCCAGCGGTCCGCGATCTCGTAGACCTTGCTCAACGTGGCCTCGAGCGCGCTCGGAGGGACGACGCCGTCGAGCACGTAGAGGTCCGTGTCCACGCGACCCATCGCGCCGAACGCGCCCTTGCGCCCCTTCCAGAGCGCGGTGCGCTCCTTCGGATCGCGCGCGGTGCGGAACTCGATCGGGTCGTTGCGCTTGGCGATGGTCGTGATGGCGGCCTCCTCGCCGTCCATGCCCGCGTCGAAGCCGTCCAGCTCGATGAGCAGCACCGCGGCCGCGCTCTCCGGGTAGCCGGCGCGGTTCACCGAGGCTTCCACCGCGCGGATCGTGCGCTGGTCCAGGATCTCGAGGGCCACCGGCACGATTCCGCTCGTCACGATCTCGGTGACGGTGCGGCACGCCTTCGCCATCGCGTCGAAGATGGCGAGGTAGGTGCGCACGGTCTGCGGGACCGCCGTGAGACGGACCGTGACTTCGGTGGCGATGCCGAAGGTGCCCTCCGTGCCGATGAAGAGCCGCACGAGATCCGCGCCGGGCGAGTCCGCGAGCGGTCCGCCGAAGCGGGCGACCTCGCCGTCCGGCAGCACCACCTCGAGGCCGAGGATGTGGTCGGAGGTGACGCCGTACTTGAGGCAATGCGGCCCGCCGGAGTTCTCGGCGACGTTCCCGCCGATCGTGCACGCCGTCTGGCTGGAGGGATCCGGCGCGTAGCAGAGCCCCGAGGGCGCCGCCGCTTCCGTGAGGACCACGTTCACCACGCCCGGCTCGAGCACGGCGTAGCGGTTCTCCACGTCGATCTTCTTGATCGCGCGCATGCGGTTCAGGTCGATGACCAGGGAGCCTCGCGAAGGCGTGGCGCCGCCCGAGAGCCCCGTACCGGCGCCTCGCGCGACGAACGGCACGGAGCGCCGGCCGCACCAGCGCACGAGCTCGACGACCTCCTCGCGCGAGGTCGGCAGCACGACCGCGGACGGCGCCTGGCGGTGGACGGGCAGCGCGTCGCACTCGTAGACGCGCAGCTCGGAGGCGTCCGCGATGAACCGCTCGGGCGGGAAACGTCGCGCGAGCTCATCGAAGGGAGGGGGCGCGCTCGAAGGTGTCCTCGCCAAGTCGTCTCTCCCCGCCGACGGAGGCGCGATTCTACCGCCGTGCAGCGCATCGCGCCCCGGGGCAGGTGGCCGGGTACCCGCGCCCGCGGCGAGCGACCCCCGAAGAAGCGCGAGGGCCGCGCGCCGCTCGACGTAGTCTGCCGTGGATTTCAGGCGTGGCAAGTCATATATTTGAAACCAGCCCCCCCACAGGCGGGCGCCCATGCGCTTCACGCTCGTCGTCCTCGCGGCGTTTCTCTCCACGGCGGGTCTCGCTCCTGCCCGGACGTGGCGCGTCCCCACGAACGCTCCCACGATCCACGCGGGCATCGACTCGGCGGCGGCCGGCGACACGGTGGCCGTCGAGTGCGGCGTCTACTACGAGCACGGCATCCAGATGAAATCGGGAGTGACTCTCCGCAGCGTCTCGGGCGATCCCGCATGCGTCACGATCGACGCTCAGGGCGCCGATCGGGGAATCCGCTGCTCACGGGTGACCGGCGTGGTCATCGAGGGAATCACGGTGACCCACGGCGGAGCGTACGACGGAATGGACGTGGCGGTGTCGAACGTGACCATCGCCCGCTGCATCTTCGAGAACAGCCGGTACGGCATCGGCATCGGAAACGGCGTCGAGAGCGCCGCGAGCTTCCACTCGACCGGCCTCGCGGACGAACCGCACGGCCTGGGCGGGCGCCCCGATCCTCTCTCTGTGGACGCGTTGGACTGCGTGTTTCGTGGGAACGGGGTCTCGTCCAACGCCGGGGCCGGCGTCTTCATCCTCTGGGGAGGGACCCACACGTTCACGCGCTGCCTCTTCGAAGGGAACCGCAACGTGGGTTGGCTCGGGGGCGGGATCTACGTTGACGGGGCCATCGCCACGCTCGATGAATGCCAGTTCGTGGGCAATGTCTGCTCGTCTTTCGGCGGCGGCGCCGCGGGCTGGGGGAGCGCGATGCACTTCCGGAATTGCGCCTTCAGCGAGAACACGGCACCCGCCGGCGGTGGACTCGCGGAGGTGAACACCGCACTCGGCCAGCTGGACAACTGCGTCTTCGCCCGCAACCACGCGAGCGGTGTCACGCTGGGCGACGGGGGCGGAGCCATCTGGTCGTACCACTCGGCGGCGCAAGTGCGAAGCTGCACGTTCGTGGCCAACACCGCGCAGGGACGAGGCACGGCGCTGTTCTGCTCCGGCCCATCGGCCCCGACCGTGGATCGCTCGATCATGGCGTTCAACGAGGGCGGGGCCGTCGTCTGGGTGTACCTGTACGATCGGCTCCCGACGCTGTCGTGCTGCGACCTCTTCGGCAACGAGCACGGTGACTGGGCGCACCAGATCGCGGACCAGGCGGGGCTGCGTGGAAACTTCTCGGCGGATCCGCTCTTCTGCGACGCCGAAGGCGGAACGTGGACGCTGAGGTCGGGTTCACCTTGCGGGCCACCGGGCGTCACGGGCTGCGGGCTCGTGGGCGCCCTCGACGTCGGATGCGCCACCGTATCGATCCAGCCGTCCACGTGGGCGCGGATCAAGGGGGTCTACCGATGACGCACTACGGCGATCGGACGCGAGCGCTCCTCCGAAGCGGACTGGTCGTGGCGCTCGCCGCGGCGGTCCTGTCCACGCCCCTCCAGGCGCTCGAGAAGCGAAGCGTGATCGCGCCGGCGGATCCGCACGGCTGGATGGCGGGCAGCACGGCCGCGATCGTGGGATATTACAATACGTGCACCGATTGGGCGTGGAGCTGGTACGTGGAGTCCGGCGCTCGCGTCGGCACCGTCTTCGATTGCCCCGGGCCCGGCCGATGGACCCTCCACGAGCTCGCGCTGACCTTCGACGGCAGCACTTCGCAGGGGTACGGCTTCACGGGCGTGCTTTCGGTCTCCGGGGTGGACTCGTCCGGTTGTCCGATCGGCGCGCCGCTCGCTTCCGTACCCGTCCTCCCGGTGGACGGCGTGGTCACCTACCCGTTCAGCGTGGCCGTACCGCACGCCTTCCTCGCGGAGCTGACCTTGGGGTACGCGTGGCACCAGGGAGGGTCCATCAGCCAGTTCGTGACGGACCATCCCGCGCAGGGACCGAGCGGACCGCCGGCCTGCGGCACCTGCTACCCGGAGACGCGGACGACGCATTCGTTCTACTACGGCAACGGGAGCGTGGGGCTCTGTCCGGGGCTGCCGTTCTTCGACGGGTTGTGCAACGCGGAGCTGCTCTGGACCGCTTCCTTGACCGGCACGGCGACCGCCGCCGAGGAGACCGAAGCCTCACGCTCCTGGTCGGCGATCAAGGCCCTTTATCGCTAGCGGGTCGGTCCCTGCGCCTCAGAAGATCGCGGCCAGCTCCTCGAGCACGCGATCGTGGATCCGGCCGTTCGAGACCACGACGCCGCGATTGTCCACCATCTTCGACCCGCGGGCGAAGTCCAGACGCCGGCCGAAGAGATCGCTCACGCGGCCGCCCGCTTCCTGCACCACGAGCACGCCGGCCGCGTGATCCCAGATGTTCTCGCGATAGTCCGGGGACTTCGGCGAGGGTAGCCGCAGGTAGAGCGCCGCCTCGCCGCGCGCGACCGCGCCGTACTTCGCCTGGCTGTCCATGCGCACCGACCCGCCGCGCACGCCCACCGCCACCGCGATCCTCTCCTGCAGCGACTGGTGGCCGTGCCCGGACTCCACGCTCTCCACGAGTCGCCAGCGCGCCGCATCCCCGCCGTCCGCCACGCGGATCGGCCGCGGCGGGCCGCCGGCGAGCGGCTCCACCGTGGCGCCGCCCCCGTGCACCGCCGCGAAGAGCGCGCCGCGCGCTCCGTCCGGCTGTGCGGGATCCAGCGGCAGACACGGACAGGCGAGGACGGCCACCTGGATGACGCCGCCTTCCACCAGCGCGAGCGCGACGGCGTACTGATCGTTGCGCAGGAAGCCCTTCGTTCCGTCGATGGGGTCGAGCGTCCAGTAGCGGGGGGACACGGCGCCGTTGCCGTGATCGATCCAGTTCAGCGCTTCGTCCGTGGTGACGCGATCCACGTGCCGCGCGACGTACTTCACCACGATCTCTCGCGCGGCGGCGCCTTCCTCGCTTCGCAGCGTCTCGGCGTCTTCCTCGCCGACGACGGGATCCTTCGGAAACTCCCGCGCCAGCGCGCGGCAGATCAGCGCTTGCGCGCCGAAGTCCGCCACCGTGACGGGGCTCCGGTCCTCCTTCGTCATCGTGGACGCGACCAGCTCGCGCCGCACTTCCTCGCACAGGAGCGCGGCGTCCCGCGCGCTCCGCTTCGCGATGTCCAGCTCCGCTTCGCGGGTCATCGGCTGGAGAGCTTCGTGTCGTCGATCCGCCGGCCCTCGCGATCGAGATGCACGACCGGACCGAGCCCGAGATCCCGCACGGACTTCTCGATTTTCGAGAGATCGCCCACCACCACGATGCCCACGTCGTCCGGGCGGAGGAGATCGCGCGCCGCCCGATTCGCCGTGGCGAGATCCACCGCGGCGATCTTGTCCGGATAGCGGGCGAAGTCGTCGTCCGGCAGCCCGCAGATGATCTGGCCCTCCAGCGCTCGCGCCAGCTGCCCGATCGTCTCGAACTGCGACGGGTAGCCGAGGAGGATCGACTCCTTCGCGAAGTCCAGCTCCTGCTGCGTGAAGGGCTGCTTGCCCGCCGCGTTCGTCACCTCCTTGACGAACTCGGTGAGGGCGGGCGCCGTGACCTCGGTCTGCACGCGGCCGCCGAGGTTGAGGGTCCCGCGTCCGAAGCGCTCGGTCAGCGTGGAGCGCACGCCGTACGAGTAGCCCTTGTCCTCGCGCAGGTTCAGATTGAGCCGCGCCGAGAAGGCGCCGCCGAAGATCCGGTTCGCGAGGAAGGCCTTCTCCCAGGCGGGGTCGCTCCGCGCCAGCCCCGGCTGCACGATGGCGATCGTGGATTGCGAGTCCCCCGGCTTGTCGATCAGGAAGACCCGGCGGCCGTGCATCGCCGGCGGCTCGGGGATGGCGCTGCGCGCCGGGGCCGTGCCGGTCCAACCGCGGAACGCCCGCTCCACCGTGCGCTGGATCTCGTCCAGGTTCGTGTCGCCCACGACGACCAGCGTGGCGTTGCCCGGCAGGAAGTGCTCCGCGGAGAAGCGGCGCACGTCGTCCAGACCGATGGCCTTCACCGACTCCGCCGACCCGTTCGGGTCCCGCCCGTAGGGATGCTCCTCGCCGAAGACCACGCGGCGCACGGCGCGGGCGACGATCGCGTAGGGCTGATCGCCCTGCCGGCGGATGTCCGTGAGCCGACGCTGCTGCAGATCCGTGAACTCGGCCGCCGGGAACGCCGGCTCGCGAATCGCCTCGGCGAAGAGCGCGGCGGACTCGTCCAGCCGGTGGGCGAGGCATTGCATCGAGAACACCGTGCGGTCCTCGTCCGTGTTCGCGTCGAGGTCGGTGCCGAGGGCCTCCAGCGCGGCCTGGAACGCGAACTTGTCGTGCCGCTTCGTGCCCTCGAGGTGCATGTCCGCCGTCAGGTCGCAGAGCCCGCTGCGGTCGGCGGGCTCGCTGGCCGCGCCGGAGCGGAAGAGAAGGTCCATCTGGACGAGCGGCAGCTCGCGCTGGGGCAGGAACACGACCTCCAGACCGTTCGCGAGCGTGCGCCGCGCGACCTCGGGCGCCTTGAACTTCGGCTCGGCGGCCGGCGGCGGGAGCTTCGTCCGGTCCACGTCGGCGGTGGTGGGCTTCCCGCCCTCGAACGGCATCACTGTCGCGAGCAATCGCCCGGGCCCGATCCAGCGGCGGAACGCGTCGCGAACGGTGGCGGGCGTCCGGGACGCGAAGCGCTCCCAGTCCGCCTTCAGATAGTCCGGCCGGCCCACGTAGTGGTTGTAGCGATTCAGGCGATCGTTGATGCCGCGGAACCCGCCCACGCTCTGGATCGCGCGCACGAAGTCCGCCTGGGTGGCGTTCAGCGCCTCGTCCAACTCGTCACGGGTGGGACCGCCGGAGGCGAAGCGCGAGAGCTCCTCGTCCACGACGCGCTCCACCTTCGCCTGATCCGCGTCGGGGCGGAGCGTGACGGCGAGCAGCGCGATCGACGAGACCTGCTGGTCCTCCACGTCGAAGGTCACGGTCTGCGCGAGCTTCTCCTCGTGCACCAGGCGCCGGTAGAGACGGCTGGTGAGGCCGCCGCCGAGGATGGACGTGGCGAGGGCCAGGTCCGCGTCGCCGTCCGCGTAGGCCGGGGGCGTGTGCCACGCCCAGTAGAGGCGCGGGAGCTGCACGCGGTCCTGGAGCGTGATCCGCTTCTCGTGCGTCATCTCCGGGATCCACTCGTTCATCTTGACCACCGGAGGGCCCGCCGGGATCGGGCCGAAGTACTTCGCGATCCACTGCTTCGTCGTGGCCGCGTCGAAGTCGCCGGAGATGCACAGCGTGGCGTTGTTCGGCGTGTAGTAGGTGCGGAAGAACTCCTTCACGTCGTCCAGGGAGGCCTTCACGAGGTCCTCGTGCTCCCCGATCACCGAGTGGTCGTACGGATGGCCCTTGGGATAGAACTCCTCGTTCAGGTGCAGCCAGAACGCCGAGTAGGGCTGGCCTTCGTTCTGACGCCGCTCGTTGCGCACCACGTCGCGCTGGTTGTCGAGCTTCTTCTGCGTCATGGCGTCCAGCAGCCAGCCCATGCGGTCCGCTTCGAGCAGCAGCGCCTGCTCGAGGTGGCTCGACGGGATCAGCTCCCAGTAATTCGTGCGGTCCTCGGTGGTGGAGCCGTTGACGTTGCCGCCCATGCCCTGGATCTCGTTGATGTACTCGCCGTCCTGGTGGCCCGAGCCCTGGAACATCATGTGCTCGAAGAGATGGGCGAAGCCCGTGCGGCCGACGTGCTCGTTGCCCGAGCCCACGTGGTACCAGAGGTTCACGCCCACGATCGGCGTGGAGTGATCCTCGTAGAGGATGACGCCGAGACCGTTCGAGAGCTTGTACGTGTCCAGCTTCAGATCGGGGATCTGGATCGGGTCCGCCTTCGGCTTCGCGACGGCGGAGGCGGAGATCGCGAGGGCCGCCACGAGGGCGAGGCCCGAGAGGGCGGGGCGGAACACGTTGGCCACTCCTGGCTGAGG
The DNA here is from genome assembly GCA_046330135.1 of bacterium. Classification (GTDB taxonomy): domain Bacteria; phylum ARS69; class ARS69; order ARS69; family ARS69; genus CAYYFX01. Next base: position 157,664 of record JAXLTI010000009.1, on the reverse strand, counting down.
ATCGTGACGCCGAGCGCACGGGCGACGCTGGGGGTGGAGGCGTCCGTCCTGCGCAGGAAGTCCGGCCAATCTGCCACCGCGCCGGGTCTCCGGACAAGGGGGGACGGCGTTCCGGGTCGGGCGAGTCGAAATGCCCTCGACCGGACTTCCCGCGACTGCCCTTCCGGGGAAGCCGATCCGCGCCTATCTTCCGAGGTGATGGCTTGGAGAGCGGTGGTCCTCTACGACGGTCAGTGCGGACTCTGTCAGGCGTCCGTGCGACGCCTGCGCGCGCTGGACTGGCGCCGTCGGTTGGATTTCGCCGACGCGCGGGATCCCGCGGTCCTCGCGCGCTTCCCCCAGGTGAGCGCCGCCGACGCGCTCGCGCGGCTCCAGCTCGTGAACGAGCCGGGCGCGCCGGCCCTCGAGGGGTTCGAGGCGTTCCGCTGGATCGCGGGGCGCCTGCCGATCTTCTGGATCGTGTGGCCGTTTCTCTGGCTGCCCGGGATGACCTCGCTCGGCGCGCGCCTCTACGACGCCGTGGCCCGGAACCGCTTCGCCTTCGGCCGCTGCGACGGCGCCTGCGAGATCCCGCCCGGCGCCGCCGGACACGAGCACGCCGCGTCGCCGGAACGTCGCGGCTCCGTCAATCCGTGACCGCGAATCCCGCGTAGCCGCGCAGCTTCCCTTCGCTCACCGCCACGCGCTCCACGCGTGCGCGGCTCGGCCCCCGCCGGCACCACGCCACGAACCGCTCGAGCGCGTCGTCGGGCCCCTCGACCTCGATGAAGACCGAGCCGTCAGGCTCGTTGCGCACGGTCCCGCTCACGCCGAGCTCCTCCGCCGCACGCTGCGTGGAGGCGCGGAAGAAGACGCCCTGGACGAGGCCCGTCACGCGGATGTCGAAGTGCTTCACGCCGGCGCCCCTTCAGCCTTCGTGTCGATCGTGGGGGCGGCGAGGACGTCGAGCACCGCCTCCACGGACTCGCGAAGGGCCTCCAGGTGGTAGCCGCCCTCCAGCACCAGCGCGAGACGGCCCTCGCAAAGCTCGTCCGCCGCCCTGCGGAGCTTCCTCGTCATCTCCGCGAAGCCTCCGGACGTCATCCGCATTCCGCCCAGCGGATCGCGAGCGTGCGTGTCGAAGCCCGCCGAGACGAGGAGGAACTCGGGGCGGAAGCGGCGCAGCGCCGGGAGGACCCGCTCGTCGAGCGCGGCGAGGTACTCGAGATCGCCGCAGCCTTGCTGCAGCGGGATGTTGAGCGTGGCGCCGGCGCCCGGGCCCTCGCCGATCTCATGCTCGGCCCCCGTGCCCGGATACCACGGGTACTGGTGGAGGGAGACGTACAGCACGGAAGGATCGCGCCAGAAGATCTCCTGCGTTCCGTTGCCGTGGTGCACGTCCCAGTCCACGATCGCCACGCGCGCGCGACCGGCGCGGCGGAGCATCGCGGCGCCCACCGCGACGTTGTCGAAGAGGCAGAAGCCCATCGCGCCATCGGACTCCGCGTGATGCCCCGGCGGACGGACGAGCGCGAAGCCGCGCCGGGCGCGCCCCGCCTCGATCGCTTCCAGCAGCGCCAGGAACCCGCCCGCGGCGAGGAGCGCCGTGGCGAAGGACTTCGGGCCCGCGGAGGTGTCGGGGTCGAAGATCGAGAGCGCCACGCCCTCGCTCGCCGCGACGCGACCCACGTGCTCGGCGGTGTGCACCGCCAGGATCTCCTCCCGCGTGGCGGGACGCGGCTCCACGAGGAGAAGGCGCCGGCGCTCCACGTCGTCGCGGAGGGGGAGCAACGCCTCGATCCGCTCGACCCGCTCGGGATGGCCGGGCGGGTTGCGGTGATCCCGATAGCGGGGGTCGAGGACGAGCGCGCAGGACATCGCCAAGCAGGGTAGCGGGGCCGGCGAGGCGCGGCAACGCCTCCCGGGGCCGGCGGATCAAGGCCGGGCGCCCGTCGGGTCCTTCCGATCGCCGACCGGGCCGGCCCCGCCCGCCGAGGGGGTCGCGTCCACCGCCCGCTTCCAGCCCCCTGCGGGCGGGCAGATCCGCTATCCTGAGCGCGAGCACAGGATTTCCTCCCGTGCCCGAGAGGAGGAGGATCATGACGTCGGGACTCCTCGCGGCGAACGTTCGCCTCCTGCGCCAGGCCGAGAGCGTGCTGGGCGCGCTCGACCGGAGCGCCTTCGCAGGCGGCGCGGCCGGTCGCGGAAGCGTCGGGTCGCATCTGCGGCACTGCCTCGACTTCTACGACGCGTTCCTCCATGGGCTGGCCACCGGAACCGTCGACTACGGAGATCACGCGCACGAAGCGCGCACGGAGAAGGACCCCGCGGTGGCGCTCGCGCGCATCGAGGGAACCGTTCACCGGCTCGAAGCCCAAGACGTGGCCCACTGGCCCGGCACGGTCGAAGTGCGCCTCCTCGATGCGCTCGAGGGGGAGGCCGAGGTCGCGGAATCCACGCCCGAGCGCGAGCTCCAGATGCTCCTCGGGCACACCGAGCACCACTACGCGCTGATCGCGTTCCTGCTCCAGCAGGCGGGGCACGCGGTGCCCGGGGATTTCGGGGTGGCGAAGGCGACGCTTCCCCGGGAGGCGAAGCCCGCGCGCTGACGTTGCGAAGTGGCTGACGGAGAAGGCGCCTCCACGGCCCGGGCCTTGCCCCGGGAAGGCGCCTACGGGCTCGCGGCCGGTGGCGTGCCGGGAGGAATCGGCGAGCCGTCCCCCGCGTAGATCGTCTCGTGACCCTCGACGTAGTGCGTGGGCACGCGCTCGGTGTTGACGGCGATGCGATCCATCATGTCCTCGAGCGCGCTCATGGCGAAGCGCGCGGCCATGCCCTCGGGGATCCAGCCGCCGAGCGTGATCGTCAGGTTGTACGCGATGAGCGTGAGGTCGTCCCGGAGCGCGAAGAGCGCCCACGCCCCGTCGTTCGCCTCGAGGTAGCGAGCGCCGCGCACGTGATCGGGGGAGACGTCGCCGGTCTTCCCGGAGTCCGCGAGCGCCTCGGCGATCGCTTTCCCGTCCGGCACGAGGTGCCACGACTGCTCCCAGACGCGGCCGGACGTTCTCGTCGCCACCTCCACGCCCTTCTCCAGACGGATCACCCAGTGGCGGTTCCGCACGGGCCACGGCAGGTCCATGAACTGGTACCAGCGGCTCCCGCCGCTGCTGTCCTCGGAGAGCGGGACCTCCGTGATGCGATCGTTCAGGCTGAAGTGGGGATCGAGCGCGGAGACCCACACGACGCCGCGTGGAGCCCGCACGAGGCGGAACGCGATCACGCGGTGCCGCGCCTGCTCTTCGTCCCCGCTGTCGGGAAGCTTCCACTTTTCCTGGAAGCGGACGACCTCGCCGTCCAGCAGCTCCTTCAGGCGATCGTCCTCGAGGGCGGGAAGCGGGAACTTCGTCACGGAGTCGTAGGCCGCCATCTGCTCGCGGATCTCGGCGGAGAGCGCCGGGCGCTCCGTGTCCGGGACGACCACCACGGCCGGCCGATCCGAGGCCCGGGAGGGGAGCGCGAGCGGGACGAGAACGAGGCAGGCGGCGGCGGCGACGGCGGCCTTCGCCGAGATCGCTGCTCGCAGACAAGCCGCTACGTCTCGACGGTGCATGGGCACGGGTCCCTCCTGAGCGAGGTGCGGCAGTATAGCGCGGCTTCGCTGGGATGCCCGCCGCCTCAGTGCGCCGGCAGAGCGGCCGGTGAGAACGGGTCTTCGATCCTCGGTGGATTCCGGTAGTGCTCGCCCAGGGCGAAGACGTGAGCGGCGGCTACGTAGTGGCGCCCGCGGCTTTCCCCGCGAGCCTCGAGGAGCCCGGCGTCCGCGAGCGCCTTGAGATCCTTGGACGCGACGGCCAGCGACACATCGGCGCTCGCCCGATAAGTGGCGTTCCGAACGCGGTATCCCATGGCCGCTTCGCCGGCGGCCATCAGGGACCGTGGTGGGAGGCCCTTCGCGGTCAGAAGGTGCTCGAGCTCCTCGAACATGCCTTGCAGCGCCTTCTTGCGATACGCCACGGTCGTGGCCTGCCGAAAGTGTGCCGTCAGACAGAATCGGATCCACTCGCGCGCGTCCCTCTCCGGATGCCAGGCGCCTTGCCCGACGCCGGCGAGCACGTCGTAGTACCGAGCGGTGTTCGCCCCCAGGTACTCCTCGATGCTCGAGAAGATCGGATTGGTGATCTTGTCCCGGGCCAACACCATCGTCTGAAGGCAGCGGGCCATCCGGCCGTTCCCGTCTTTGAATGGGTGGATCATCGCCAGATTGAGATGCGCCATCGCCGCCTGGATGACCACGTGCTCGTCGTGGTCTTGATTCACTGCGTCTGCCAGCTCGTCCATCAGCGCCGGGACCATCTCGAAGTCCGGTCCGCGGTAGACGATCGCGCTTCGCACCTCGTCGACGACGCTGATCGGACCGTCTCGCCACCGACCCGGGCGCTTCGAGAGGTCGTGCTGAATCATCATGAAGTGCATGCTCTGGATCAGGTCGATCGAGATCTCGAAGCGCCCGGGCTCCTCCGATTTCTGGAGGAGGAAGGTCATCGCGCGCTGGTATCCCGTGACGGCCCGCCAGGTATCCCGATCGGCGTCCAACGGCTCTTCCCCGGCCCCCGCGGCCAGCGCGTCATCCACGGTGACGCGGTACCCCTCGATCGAATTCGAACCGCGAACGGCCCGAGCCATCGAGGTGCGGCGAAGCGTGCCGTACCACCGGTGAGCGGTGGATTCGCCGCCCAGCTTCTTGAGCAGGGAGTCGATACTCCCGAGGACCCTCTCTTCCTCGGCCCCGAGGGCCGGCGCGACGAAGATCGACATCTCGTATCTCCTTTCTATTTAGTATGACGATACTAATAGCTATCTCTATCGTCAATGGATATTGTCCGTTGGCCAGGCGACGTCCTCGGGCCCCTCCCCGGCATTGACCCGGAAAGGGCGAAGCCCGGCCGGGGTGCCCCCATCGCCCCGTCGAATGCGTCAAGGATGCTCAAGTCCGGCAAGAACTTGCCGATGTTCTACCGAGCCTTCCAACTCGGAGAGGACCCATGTCCGACGACGCGCGTACGCGCACCGCCCTCCTCGTGCTCGGGATGCACCGCAGCGGCACGTCGGCGCTGGCCCGGGTGCTGAACCTCCTCGGCACCGACCTCGGGCCGTCCCTTCTTCCCGCGAACGCGGACAACGACACCGGCTTCTGGGAGCCGCGCGAGATCGTCGCCCTCCACGACGAGCTGCTCGCGGCGCTCGGCACGTCGTGGCACGACCCGCGCCCCCTCCCGCGCGAAGCGCTCGCGCGCGAGGAGGTGCGGCCGTTCCGACGCCGGCTCGTGGAGATCCTGCGGCGGGACTTCGCGTCCGCGCCGTTGGTGGGATTCAAGGACCCGCGGCTGTGCCGGCTGGTTCCCCTCTGGCGCGACGTGCTCGCGGAGGCGGGGCTCACGCCCGCGTTCCTGCTGACGTGCCGCCATCCGGACGAGGTCTGCGCGTCCCTGGCCGCGCGGAACGGAATGTCGCGAAGCGTCGCGCGGCTGTCGTGGCTGGATCACGTGCTCGCCGCCGAGCGCGACAGCCGCGGGGCGCCGCGCGCGTTCGTCACCTACGAAGGGCTCCTGGCGGATTGGCGCGGGTCCATGCGTCGCGCGATGGCCGCGCTGCCGCTCGGGAGCGAAGCGGACCTCGAAGCGGCCGCGCCGGCCATCGACTCTTACCTCGACTCGACCAAGCGTCACCACGCGTCCCGCGCGACCGGCAAGCTGCCCTCGCTCCTGCAGGGCGCGCTCGCCGCGTGGGAGCGCGCGGCGGCCGGCGAGGACGCCACAGCCGCGTTCGACGCGCTTCGCCGGCGCTTCGCGGACGGCGCGGATCTGCTGCTTCCGTGGGCGGACGAGCTGCGCGCGAAAGTCGACGAGGAGCATCGGGCGCTCGAGGTGCGCGGCGCGCGTGTGGCGAAGCTGTCCGCGCGGGTGGCGGAGCTGGAGACGTCGAAAGGCTCGCTCGCGGCGCCTTCGCCGGCTTCGTCCGCGTCCGTCGCGTCGGTCGTTACTCCGGCGCGACCGCTGCTCGAGCGCTCGGGAACTCGCGTGGCCCGAACGTTCGACGTCGCGGAGGGACACCCCCGCGTGTCGATCGTCATCCCGCTCTACGGGCAGGTGGAGCTGACCGAGAAGTGCCTGACCTCGCTCGCGGCGCACACCGAGGACGGGAGCTACGAGGTGATCCTCGTGGACAACGGCTCCTCCGACGGAACGCCGGAGCTGCTCGCGTCGCTCGAAGGCAACGTGAAGATCGTCGTCAACGAGACGAACCTGGGCTTCGCCGTCGCGTGCAACCAGGGCGCGGCGCTCGCCGCCACGCCGAACGTGCTCTTCCTCAACAACGACGTCGAGGCGCGACCGGGCTGGCTGCCGCCGCTCCTGGACGTGCTCGAGCGCGATCCCTCGGCAGGCGTGGTGGGCGCGAAGCTCCTCTTCCCGGACGGACGGATCCAGCACGCGGGCGTGGCGCTCTTGCGGCGCGCGAACGCTGCGGTCCCGATCGGCGCCTTCCACGTCCACTACGGCGAGCCGGCGGATCTTCCCGCCGCGAGTCGCGCCTCCGAGTACCAGGTGGTGACCGGCGCGTGCCTCCTCGCGCGCAAGCGCCTCTTCGACGACGCTGGCGGCTTCGACGAGTTCTTCTGGAACGGCTGCGAGGACGTCGACTTCTGTCTCAAGGCGCGCGAGAAGGGCTGGAAGGTCGTGTACGAGCCGAAGAGCGTGCTCGTGCACCACGAGTCCCGCTCGGGCCCCGAGCGATGGTCGCGCACGCGCGCGAACGAGATGCTCCTCGCTTCCCGCTGGTCGGGGCGCGTGGAGGCGGACCTCGTGGAGGAGAACGGCTCGCGACACCGCACCGAGGCCGGACGCATCCGCGACTGGGTGGCGCCCGCGGAGGCGGGAAGCGGGACGCCCGCGGCCGCCTCGCCGGACGCGCTGACGTCGATCGTGATCCTCACGCGGAACCAGCGCGAGCACACGCGGCTGTGCGTGGCGTCGATCGAGCGGCGCACCCCGGAGCCGCACGAGATCGTCTTCGTGGACAACGGCTCCACGGACGGAACGCGCGAGTACCTCGAGAGCCTCGTGGCCACGCGCGAAAACGTCCGCGTCGTGGCGAACGCCACGAACCGCGGCTTCGCCGCCGGCAACAACCAGGCCCTCTCGCTCGCGCGCGGGCGGCGAATCGTCCTGCTCAACAACGACACCGTCGTGACGGAAGGCTGGCTCGGCGGGCTGCACGACGTCCTCGACTCGCACCCGGAGGCGGGCCTCGTGGGGCCCGTCACGAACCGCGCGTCGGGGCCGCAGGTCGTGAGCGTTCCGTACCGAACGCTCGCGGAGATGGATGCTTTCGCGGCGAGCCTCTTCCGCGAGCGCGAGGGCGCGAGCGAGCCCGCGGGACGGATCGTGGGCTTCTGCTGGCTCATGCGCCGCGAGGTGGTGGACGCGATCGGCGGCCTGGACGAGCGTTTCGGCTCGGGCAATTGCGAGGACGACGACTACTGCCTGCGCGCGCACCAGCACGGCTTCGGGACGCGGATCGCGCGCGGCGTCTTCGTGCACCACGTGGGCAGCCGCACGTTCGTGGGCGAGAAGATCGACTACCGCGAGTCCTTGCTGCGGAACTTCGAGCTGTTCAAGGAGAAGTGGGGCCTTCCCGCGGAGGCGCGCGCGGATGCGCCGTATCCGTTCCAGGCGCTCGTGGCGAAGGAACGACGCCCCCGCGTGGCGCTGCCCGACCTCGCCGCCACGCACGAGCCGAAGCGCGGCGGGCGCTGGCTGGAGGATCGGCGCAGCGCAACGGGGCCTGCGGAGACGGCGAGCCCGTCGCCGGCCGCGCAGAGGTCCGCCGCGCACACCGCGCCGGCGCGCGCGACGCGCCCTCCCCGCGAGTCCGTCGCGACGACGTCGCGCCGGCTCCTGGTGGGCGTCGTCGGCACGGAAGGGGAGGTCGGCCCCGGGCCGCGCGACCTGCTCGCGCGGTACGGCCACGAAGGGCCGCCGCCGCGCTGGAGGAGATCGCCGGACGTGGCGGAGGCCCTGCGCTCCGACGGGCTCGTCCTCCTCCTCGGCCCCGACGTCACGGTGCCGGAGGAAGCCTTGCGCGAGCTCGTCTCCGTGGCCGCGTCGAGCGCGAAGGTGGCCGTGGTGGGTCCGGTCTCCAACGCCGCGCCGATCTCGCAGCGCGTGGGCCCGCGCGACGCGCGCGCGGCGGAGGCGCCGCTCATCGCCGCGAAGCGTCGCCGGCGGCACGGGGGGAGATGGACCGAAGAGCCCTGGCTCGGCGGGTTCTGTCTCCTCGTGAACGCGTCGACGGTGGCCGAGGCGGGCGGGCTCTCCGAGACGCTGCCGCTCGAGGACGCGCTCCTGGAGCTGTTCGGCCGCCTGAAGGCTGCGGGCTTCCTCGTGGCCTGCGCGCGCGGCGCGTGGGTGCACCACGCCGAGCTGACGGTCGAAGAGGGCCGGGGCTACGGGATGCCGGCGGCGGAAGCCGCCGCGAGCGTGGCTCAGAGGTAGCCGAGCGCCTTCATCGTGCTCGCGAGCCGCTCTTCCTCGGCGGGCGTGAGCGTGGCGCGCGCGCCGGCCGCCCCGCGGCGCATCCAGAGGTCCAGCCGCTCCTCGAGACGAGCCGCCTCCTCCGGCAGGCGCGCCGTCGCGTCGACGGTCTCGCGCGGATCCTCCGCGAGGTCGAAGAGGACGCGCTTCTCCACGCCGTCCGCTTCCAGGCGCCAGTACTTGAGGCGATCCGTGCGCACGCCGCGCAGATAGCAGCGCGCGGCCTGCTGCTTGCCGCCGCTCCCGTTCGCCTCGACGTACACCGCCGACGGCGCTCTCGCGCGGAGGAAGGAGCGCTCGGCGATCTCGTGCTCGCCCGCGGGGAGCCCGGCGAGGTCCAGAAGGGTCGGGAAGAGGTCGAGCTGCGAGCGCAGCTCTTCGCGCGTCACGCCGGCAGCGCATCGATCCGCGTCCACCACGACGAGGGGCGTGCGCACGAGGTCCTCGGTGAGATGGAAGCCGTGGCCGAGGACGTTGTGCGCGTAGATGCGCGCGGCGGCCGGCCCGAGATGCGCCGCCGCCTCGTCGAACCAGGCGTCGAAGTCGAAGGGATCCGCGCCGTGCTCCGCCACGAACCGGCGCCAGAGATCCAGGACGCGGGCCTCGTCTCCGCCCAGCGTCCGGTTCCTCTCGTAGTCCGCCTCCAGGCGCTCTCCATGATCGCCGCACCACACGAGCGCGGTGCGCGAGAGGTCCAGGTCCTCGAGCGCCCCGGCGAGCCCGGCGTCGGCCGCGGAGAGCGCGCGGTCGTACACCCCGAGGCCGAAGCGCGCGCCCGCGAGGGCGGCGGGGACGCGATACGGCATGTGCGCTTCCCACAGGTGCACGCACAGGAACCAGGGCTCCGGCAGATCGTGCAGGACGCGCGAGAGCTCGGCGGCGAATCCGGCGTCCAGGTACTCGGAGCGGTCGCGCCAGCGGTACGAGTCGAAGCCGCGGTTCAGCCCGCATTCCGCCAGCAGCGGGCCCGTCACCTCGGCGCGCGTGGTGAAGCCGCGGCGGCGGAGGATCTCGGCGAGCGTCGTCACGTCGCTCAGCGCGCAGCGCGAGTGCTCCACGATGCCGTGCTCGCGCGGCAGAAGGCCGGTGAACATCGTCGCGAAGTTCGGCGTCGTGGTGCTGGAGACCGCCGTGTAGCCGGTCCAGGTGGTGCCGCGGCGTCGCAGCGAGTCGAGGAAAGGCAGGCGCGCCGAGCGCCGCGTGAAGGGCGTGGCGAGTGGCCGGTGCGCCACCGTCTTCTCGGTGCGCGCGCAGTCCACGACGACGAGGAGCAGGTTCTTCACGAGGCCATCTCGCCGGCGGAGTCCCCGCCGCGCACGAGACCCTGGGACTCGGGGACGACCGACGTGGTGGCGCGGCGGAAGAGGCCGAGCCACCCCACGTCGTCGCGCACCTCGCAGGTGTGCACGAGCCAGAGGCCCGCGCGCCGGCACCGCGCCACCAGCTCGCCGACGCGCGCCGGATCGGCCGGCGTGCGCAGCGCGAACCACTTCCCGGCGCGCGCCATCGCGCCCTCCAGCGCGCGATCCCGGGCGCCGGCCGGCAGGTGATGGAGGAGCCCGAGGAACAGCACCACGTCGTAGCGGGGGAGGAGGACGTCGTAGCTCTCGCGGACGAAGGCGTCCCAATCCCCGAGGTCCGCGCGGCGAGCCACGGCGTCCACGCCGGCGAAGCGCGCGAGCAGGTCGCGCGCGTCGCAAACGCGGTCCTCGTCGATCTCGAATGCGTGGACGCACGAGGCGCCTGCGCGCGCCATCTCCGCGGCCACGATGCCCTCCGCCGCGCCGAGGTCCAGCACGGTGGCGCCGCGCACGTCGGCGAGGATCGGCTCGAGTCCCGCGAGGCGCTCGGAGGGATCCCACTTCCCGTGGAGCCCGAGCGCGGGGGCGCGGTAGTACGCCGCGCGCGCGGGCCTCGTCACCACCGCGAGGAGCTTCGCCACGTAGTCTTCCCACGAGAAGCGGCGCATCGAAGCCGCAGCGGCTTCTCCGAGACGGCGGCGCTCCGCGGGGTCCTCGGCGAGGCGCGCGATCGCGCCGGCGAGAAGATCGAACTGCGGAGCTTCCACGCGGATCGCGTTCACGTCGGGCTCCACGAAGTCCACGGTGCCGGCCGGCGTGACCACGCAGGCCACGCCGCAGGCCATCGCTTCCGCGGCGGGATTGCACCAGCCGGCGTGCGACTCCGCGCCGACGAACACGTCGAGGCCGCGGTAGAAGTCCGCCAGCGCGTCATCGAAGAGCTCGCCGTGCGGCACGAGCCGGCCGCGTGCGGCGAGACGATCCGCGCGTGCGGCCAGGTCCCCGGGGATCTGTCCGAAGACGTGGAGCACCACGCGTCGCTCGAGCAGCTCCATCGCGTCGAGCACGCTCGCCAGGCCCTTCAGCGCGTAGGCGCCCACGCGGAGCTGTCCCGGCGCATCGCCGCGCGCGCCGGAGGCGGCCGGGCGGAAGACGTTCACGTCCACCGCGCCGGGGAGCACGTGGAACGCCCGCGCGGAGAGACGTCGAAGGCTCGCGGGCGGCCAGTGCGAGTTGTTGAGCACGACCAGGTCCGGCGCGAGAAGCTGGTTCACGCGCGCGAATCGCTCGAGGCGGCTGGCGTCGTTGAGCACGTGCTGGACGCGGCGCCCGAAGCGTTCGTCGCGGAGTCCGGCGAGGAGGTCGAGGGGATCGGTGTCGTTGCCGGCGCCCGGCACCATGACCACGTCGAAGCGCCCCTCCAGCTCGTCGGGCGCGAGGATGCGCAGTCCCGGCCACGGCGTCCGCGTATCGCCCGTCAGCGAGACGAACTCGACCCGGTGACCGAGCGGCGCCGCCGCACGCGCGAAGCGCACGAAGCGGCCGATCGAGCCGTTCGAGTCGAACCGAAACCACGCCACGAGCAGCCGAGCCGGCTCCATGTCGCCCCCCCGGGTGGGTCGCGCTTTCGGTGAAGATCGGCAGGAGATCGGCGGAGGTTGATCAAAAGGTGCAAGGCGTCCTCCGGCCCTCACCGGCAAGACGATGAGGAGCCTGGCCGCCTCTCCCGAGGCCTCCCGACCTTTTACCCTCGCACCCTGTGGCGAGACGGCCGGCTCGTTCCTAGAGTGGACCCCGCCGGGCGAGCCGTCCCGCGGGGTGCCCTCGCAAGAATCTCCGCGGGACGACCCCGGCGCTCTCCATGGGCCCGCGCGGACTGCCGCCGGGCCCTTCGCGCAGCGGCTCGTCCTTCGCGCCACCGTTCGGCTTGCCCCGACGTCCTTCGATCAACGATTCCGCGACTCCTTCGTATAGAATCCCGGCGCTCGATCCCAAGCGCTCCCGCGGGCCGTCCCGGACCGGACCTCCCGACCCAAGGCGGCCGCCCCTCCCGGAGACCGCACCATGCTCTGCCGTCCTCCCCTCCCGCGCGTCCGATGGCTCCTGCGGCTCGTCGCCTTCGGGCTCGCCCTCGCATCGATCGCTTCGTCGGCCGGGGCCGCTCCGTCTCGGGCGAGCGCGCCCGCTCCGGGAGACCTCGTGCCGATCGTGAACGGGCGCGTGCCCCTCTTCCTCGAGACCACGGATCCCCAAGGGCTCGCGGCGCGCGTCGTGGAGCTGGGCGGCAAGGTCCAGCACGTGTTCGAGAACGTGGACGGCCTCTCGGTTCTCGTGCCCGAGACGGCGCTGGCCGCGCTCGAGCAGGACGCCCGCGTCACGACGCTCCAGCGGCAGCACCTCGTGCGCGAGGCCGTCTCCGAGCCCACCGCCCTCCTCGAGCAGCTGCGCGCGAAGGGCTACCGCGAGAAGGCCTCCCGTGTGCGGCACGGCACCGGCGCCGTGTCCTCGTTGAACCTCCCCGGCGCGCGCTTCGTGCCGCTCGACGTGCACGCGCCCGCGGCGGGCCTTCGCGCCGGGGCCACGTCTTTTCTCGGCTACGACTTCATCACCGGTGCGGCCGACGCGTGGGCGCCCGCGGACTACGGCACCGGCACGCTCGTGGTGGTCATCGACACCGGCATCTACGCGGACCATCCGCTGATCGCGGGGAACGTCATCGGCGGCACGAACATGGTGCCGGCGGAGGAGGAGCAGGCGATCGACGTGGACGGCGACGGCACGGGCGACGGCTACTCCTTCGACTGGAACGCCGTGGAGAACGACGGCCACGGCACGTTCTGCTCCGGGCTCATCGCGGGACACGCGGACCTCCAGATCCCGTCCGACGATCCGTTCCTGCAGTCCGTGGCGTTCCACAGCCCCGAGTCCGTGTCCATCGACGGCGACATGGCGAGCATCCACCTCATGGGCGCGGCGCCCGGCGCGTCGCTCTACGCGATCAAGGTCTTCCCGTTCCGCGGCGGCTCGGCGCCGGATGCGCGGATCGGCGAAGCGCTGGACTACGTGATCTCCGGCAAGCGCCACGGCACCCTCGACGCCGACGTCGTGAGCATGAGCCTCTCCGGCCCCGTGCTGAACGACGGGCGCTACTTCCTCGACCGCCTCGTGGACGCGGCCACGCGCGCCGGGATCACCTGCGTGGTGGCGGCGGGCAACGAAGGACCGGCGCACGTCTCGGTCGGGAGCCCCGGCTCGTCGTACACGGCGCTCACGGTGGGCGCGGCGATCGATCCGCTGCACCTGCGCGTCGCGATCGAGGCGCTGTTCGGGCTGCCGGTGGGCGCCGGCAGCATCGCGTATCCGTACGACATGGAGGTCGTGGACTTCAGCTCGTGCGGCCTCACCGCAGACCATCGCGTGAAGCCGGACATCCTGGCCACAGGGCTCCTCGTCTTCTCGTCCACGCTGGTCGACTACAGCGGCGACGGTCTCAACGACGCACCGGGCTTCGGCTTCGGCAGCGGGACGTCGTTCTCGACGCCGACGGTGGCCGGCTGCGCGGCGCTCTGCACGGCCTTCGCCAGGTCGCAGGGCGGCTGCGGCCGCGCGCCCGTCTTCGCGAACGCGCTCGTGCGCGCCGCGTCCCCGATCGCCCCGTACGACCGCGTCAGCGGACGCGAGCAGGGCGGGGGATTCGTGCGCGTGCCGGAGGCGCTCGATCTGCTGGCGCACCACGGGGGCGTGCGCCCGCCGTTCCTTCCCTTCGGCGATCCGCTCACGACGCGCGTGTCGGTGGAGCACGGGGACGCGAGCGCGAGCGCGCCGGCCCTGGCCGCGGGCGAGACGTACGAGGTGTACGTGGAGATCCCGCCGAACGTGGGCACGTTGCACCTCGTCTTCCCGACCGTCACGCACGACGGCGGCGTGAATCCGTTCCTCGGCGACGCGCTGCAGGTGCGCGTGCACTCCGCGAAGCGCGGCGGCGCCGGGGACTACATCTTCGGCACCAGCACCTTGGACCCCGGCGACTCCTTCGACTGGACCGCCCCGGAGCCCGGCACGGCGCGCATCACGTTCCAGGCCGCGCCGCTGAACTACGGGCGAATGACGGGCTCGGTGGAGCTCTCGACGACGCCGCTCGTCTTCGAGCCGGACAAGGTGTTCGCGGGCTGCATTCGTCACGACGGCGTCGTGAACGAGACGTTCCAGGTTCCGGACGGCCTCCACGCGCTCGCGGTGCGCTGCAGCTGGGAGCACGACTGGACGCGCTTCCCCACCGACGACCTCGACATGTACCTGCAGGCGCCGGACGGCTCCGTCATTCCGGCGGCGTCGATCGACTCGCCGGAGACGGCGTTCATCCAGGAGCCGGCGGGCGGCGAATGGAGCCTGCACCTCGTCGACGCGTCGACGGTGCGCGGCCGCGAGCCCTACCGGATCGAGATCGACTTCGTGGGGCCGTGGATCGCGGGCGAGACCGATGGGGACGTCGCGGAGCACGGCGAGGTCGTGTCGGCGTCGCCGCGGGCGGGCGGCGGCGAGGAGATCCGCTTCGCGCTGCCGCGCGCGGGCCGGGTGACGCTGGACGTGCACGACGTGCTGGGCCGGCGTGTGCGTCGGCTCGTGGACGGCTCGCGCGATTCGGGCGAGCACACCGCGGCGTGGGACGGACGGGACGAGCGCGGCGACGCCGTGGCGTCGGGCGTCTACTTCCTGCGCCTGGCGTCCGGCGGGAGCGTCGCGTCTCGGAAGGTGGTGCTCGTCCGCTAGGCGGGCGGCCGCCGGCCTCGGAGAGCCGGCTGCGCGACGAATCGGTTTAGCAAAGAATCGGGTCGCTTCCTCCTGTGGGAAGCGACCCGAGTCATCTCGGCCGCGATCGCAGCGCGTTCTAGCGGCGGCCGAGCCGAACGATCTTGGTCGTCTCCGTGCGATCCGGCGAGTTGAAGCGCACGAAGTAGACGCCCGGCGCGACCGCGTGCTCCGCGGAGTCCGTTCCGTTCCACGTCACGTCGTGACTGCCGGGGATCTGCACGCCGTCCACGAGGCGACGGACCAGCCGCCCGGTGACGTCGAAGACCGACACGCTCGCGCGCGAGGGTTGCAGGAGCCCGAAGCGGATCACGACGCGCTCCACGAAGGGGTTCGGCTGCACGCCGGCGAGCCCCGTGCGGAGCGGCGGCCAGCTCGGGGTCGTCACGCGGACGGGGCCGTGGAAGGTCTCGCGCCCCGAGGTGTCCACGTCCACCACGCGGTAGTCGTACGTGCGATCGCCGAGCACGTCGCGGTCCTCGTACACGTACGCGCCGACGGTGCCGCGCACGAGATCGGCGGTGAGACGCCGGAAGTCCTCGCCGAGCGCGCGCCGATCCACATAGAAGCCCTGCTGGTTCGACTGGGAAGCAGTGGTCCACGTGACCCGCACCAGGTGGTCGCCGACGGTGGCCGCGAGCTGCGACATGTCGATGGCGACCGGAGCAGCCGTGCACCCGTTCGTCCCGAGCGAGCAGGGCGGCGCGCCGGTGGAGGCGTAACCCACGACGATCGGGTCCGGCCAGAAGACCGGCGCGATCGGGTCGCAGTCCACGGCCCCGATGATCCCGTCGGCGGACGAGGGGCCGAGGCAGATCGTGCCGCCGGTATCCACCACCGTCCAAGCTCCGACCAGGAAGTTCACGTCCTCGCCGCTCGGACATCCGGCGATCGCGATCAGCAGGCTCGTGGGCCCGCCGACGTTGAACACGCCGGGGCGGGGCTCGAACCCGGCGACGGGCAGCGTCGCGAGGACATCGGCCTCGAAGGCGGAGATGCCGCGTTGCGCGCACGTCAGCCACAAGTAGAGCGGGCGCACGCCGCCCGTCGGCGTTCCGACGTTCACTCCCGGATCCGTGTCGCTCGCGCTGATGCGGAGCTCGTAGCCGTGCTGCAAGCTCTGCAGAACGGCGGCTTCGTGGACGGGCCCGTTGATCGTGACCACGGCGGGATTCTGCGTTCCCGTGAAGGAGCCGTCGCCGCTTCCGACCCAGCGCACGAACTGACAGGTGTAGTCCGGGATGGCGCGGATCGTGACCGCCGCGCCATGGTCGTACCACGAGTTGCCGGGCTGGAGCGTCCCGCACGTCGTCGGCTCGAAGGTCAGCTCGTGCTGAGTTGCGAAGGTGATGCCGAGCTGCAGCGGCTGGTCGCCCACCATGACTTGGTGCGAGCGCGGCAGGCTGTCGCTCCAGGCTCCGAAGCGAAGCCGCGTTCCCGGGCTCGCGTCCTGCAAGGAGTCGGCGGAGACATCGAGGGGATGCTGCTTCCCCCAGACGATCGTGACGGGCGTCGTGTAGGTCACGCCCTGGAGCGAGACCCGCGCGCCCGGAGCGTTCGACGTGATCGACACGGGCACGGGCTGCCACAACATGGCGTGCTGCGCGATCGGCCCGTTCGCGACCACGGTGGCCACCGAGTCGCGTCCCGAGTAGGAACCGTTTCCGAAGCCGTACCACTGATCGAGTCCCCAGCCGCTGTAGGGATCCACGTGGACCTGGAGCGTCGTGCCCGCCGCGTACCAGCCGTCCGCGGGCCAGACCGTTCCCGCCCCGTCCGGGAAGGCCAGCGCCACGACGCGGAAGGTGCTGTCGAAGGCCGCCGTGACGATCTGGCCCGCCGCCACGACCCCGTGCTCGATGCTCCCGCCGTCGCTCCACGACACGAAGTCGTAGCGAGAGTCGCCGTGGACGACCTGCGGCGAGATCGTGCCGATGGTGTGCGTGGTCCCGGGCGCCCAGCGGAAGCCGACGGGCGACGAGCGCGTGATGCCATCGCCCGTGACGAGAAGGCCGGGCGGAATGGTCTTCACGCAGACCCCGGGCGTCGCGCAGCCGTACCCCAACGCGCCGATCTGGGTCTGGCAGGGGTTCGACGAAGGCAGGCTCGACGAGCATTCCCCGAGGTGCACGTCCCCGTTCTGTGCGTCGCAGAACAGCGGGTCGTCGGAGAAGTTGCCATACCGGTTCCGGAGAGTGAGCAGGCAACTCGTCCAGTCGCCGCCGGCGTTTCCGAAGATGTTCGTGCAGCTCACGCCAAGCTCGAGGGTCGGGCCGCAACCGATCGCCAATCCGGTTCCGAAGGCCACGATGCTCTCGAGAACCTGCACGCCCTGGGTGGACTCGATGTAGATGCCCGAGCCGCTCGTGGTGGCCGTGTTGTAGGCGAAGGTGCTCCGCGACATCGAGAAGATGGAGCCGGCCTCGACGGACACGACGCCGCCGCGGGTCGCGGAGTTCTCGTAGGCAATGCAGCCGACGAGACGCGGCGTGGAGAAGCTCGAGAACAACGCACCCCCGTTCCCGGAGCTCGAGTTGCGACCGAACGTGCAAGAGGTGAAGGGCGTCTCGCCCGTAGCTGCCAGGTAGACGGCTCCTCCCGAGGAAGCGCTGTTGTCCAGGAAGACGCAACTCTCCAGCAATGCTCCGTTGGCCATGTACAAGGCGCCGCCCGAGGTCGTCGCGTGGTTTTCCAGGAAGCGGCAGTTCCAGAGTCGCAGGCCGTAATCGCTCAGGACCGCTCCACCCAGGGCGGCGGCGCCACGACGAACGGTGATGGCCTCTACGCGGGCGGTCCCGCGCGACGACACGTGCAAGCCGCGGCCCAGACCACCCGCGTCGAGCACGACGTCTTCCGGAGCCCCCGTGGCGCCTCGGAGGCAGACGGCGGTAAAGACACCTATGTCATGCTCGAAGTAGGTGCCCGCGGCAACGAGCACCGTGTCACCATCGCTCGCCCGAGCGACCCCGAGTTGAATGGTGGATGCGTCCTGCGGCACGCGAAACGTGCGAGCCTGAGCGTCGCGAGGCGCGGCGTGCCACACAAGAAGCAGCACGAGAACGGCGCAGCTTCGCCGGAAACTCATGGCTCGCACCAGCGGCTGGGAGAGCCCAGAATAGCGGCAGGCCGACTCCAGAGTCAACCGAGGCGCCCGCCAGTAGGAGAAGGGGAGATTGCGGTACCCTGTGATCCCCATGGCAACGTCCCTGCGCATCGAGAGCCCCGACAACCCCCGCGTGAAGGAGGCGGTGCGCCTCCGCGAGCGACGCGCGCGCGGCAAGACCGGTCGCTTCCTCGTGGAAGGCCGGCGGGAGATCGCGCAGGCGCTGCGCGCGGGGCTCGTGCCGGGCTCGCTGTTCGTGGAGGAATCGCGCCTCACGCGGGACGCCGAGACGAGACGCCTCGTGGAGGCGGCGCAGCAAGCGGGTGCGCGCGTGCTTCTCGTGACCGAGGCGGTCGCGGCGAAGCTGGCGCTGCGTGAGGGGGACGACGGACTCGTGGGCGTCTTCCCCATTCCCGACGCGTCTCCCGAGAAGCTGCGGCTCTCGAGCGCGCCGCTCGTGCTGTGCGCGGCGGGCATCGAGAAGCCCGGCAACGTGGGCGCGCTGCTGCGCTCCGCCGACGCGTTCGCGGTGGACGCCTTCGTGGTGGAGGGCGGCACCGATCTCTGGAATCCGAACGTGGTGCGGGCGAGCCTCGGGTGCCTCTTCTCCGTGCCGGTAGCTGCCGTGCGGGAGGGCGGTCTCGTTTCGTGGCTGCGCGCGGCGGAGCTTCGCGTGGTGGCGGCCGCGCCGGACGGGGCGCGCACTCCGAGCGAAGCGGACCTCACGGGCGCTGTGGCGATTCTCCTCGGGAGCGAGGAGCGCGGGCTGGACCGCGCGCTGCTCTCCGCCGCCGACGTGGTCGTGCGCATCCCCATGCACGGGCGCGCGGATTCCCTGAACGTGTCCGTGTCGGCGGGGATCCTGCTCTACGAAGCGGACCGCCAGCGAGGGGGTCGCCGGGGAACCCCCGGCGGCGCGGGCGATCAGTCGTGCGCGGATCCCTCGGCGAGGAACTCCTCGTCGGGCTCGTCGAGAAGGGGATCCGCACCCGCACCCGGTCGCGCGGCCAGAGACGCCGACTCCTGAACGACGGGGAACGACAGGCGGACGAGGGAGCCCACGCCGCGCGTCTCGAGGTCGAACTCACCGCCCTGGATCTCCGTCAGCCGCTGCGCGAGGTAGAGATCCAGCCCCGTGCCGGCCGCGCGGAAGGAGCCGGAGCTGCGCGCGGAGTCGATCTCGTTCGCGCCGGCGTCCGTGATCCGGATCTCGATCCGCGCTCCCCTCCGCGCGACCTCGACGTCCACGTGCCGGCCCGCCGGCGTGAGCCGCACGGCCCGAGCGAGCAGCAGATCGAGCGAGCGACGCGTGCGCGCGGGATCGATCACCGCCGGCGCCAGGCCCTCGCCGATCTTCAGCTCGCAGGGCGCCGCCCCGGCGCCGAGCGCCACGCACGCGTCACGCACCACGGCGCCCAGCTCGTGCGAGCGCGGCTCCACCGGGTCGCGGCCCGCCTCCAGCTTCGCGAGTTGCACGAAGTCCTCCACGAGCCGCGTCATCCGCACCATCTCCGGTGCTCCCTCGGCGGCCGCCACGCGGCCCCGCACCGCCACGAGCGAGGAGCGCAGCTCCTGAGCGAGGTCCGCGGAAAGCTCGCGCGCGCGTCGCTCGGCGCGTCGCTCCGCGCTCACGTCGTGCAGGAGCGCCGTGCACGCGGCGGGCCGCCCTTCGGAGGTCTTGATGCGCGAGAACGTCACGGCGTAGCGGCGGCTCTGCGCGCCGCCGAGCCCCAGCTCCGCGCGGGCGGTGTCGTCCGGGCCCGCCAGGAAGGCGTGCCACCGCCGCACGAACTCCACGTCGGGCTGCTCGGAGAGGAGATCGCGCCCGAAGGCGAAGCGCTCGTCCACGGCGAGGATCCGCTCGGCGAGGCCGTTCATGAGGCGCACTTGCCCGTCCACGTCCGTGACCACGATCCCTTCGCCGATGCCGCGGAGGATGCGCTCCATCCGTGCGCGCTGCGCCTCCGCGAGATCGAGCCCCTGGTCCACCTGCTTCTCCGCCTCGCGCAACGCGGTGACGTCGAGGCCGAGGATCCGCGTTCCCGAGCGCGGCGACGGGTCGGAGCGCGAGCCGTGCAGCATCACGTCGATGACCGCGCCCTCGCGGCTGCGCAGCCGGGCCTCGAAGGGCACCGACGACCCTTCGCGCAGCGCCTTCAGCGCCGCGCCGAGCGCCTCGCGCTGGTCCGGGATCGCGAGATCCACGAGCGGCACGCCCACGAGGTGGTCGATCGTCGCGCCGAGCGCCAGGCACACCTTCCGGTTCGCGGACGCGATGGCGCCCTGCGAGTCCAGCTCGATGTCGAGGATCGGCGCCAGGTCGTAGAGGCGCAGGTAGCGGGCGCGCAAGTCGTCGAGGTCGCGCGTCCGCGTGCGGACCAGGGCCTCCAGCTCCTCGGCGTGCACGCGAACCGAGCCCTCGAGGCCGCGTCGGGCGGTGATGTCCCGAAAGACGACCCAGCTGCGCCCGGAGTCGTCGTCGTCGGCCACGATGACGGCGATCTCCACGGGGAAGCGATCCTGCGTGGCCGCCACCATCGTGGTCTCGAGCACGGGGAGGGGAACGCCGGGTCGGATGTCGAACTGCGGGAGCCATCGCGAGAGCGGCGAGCCCACGAGGACGCGCGTATCGGCGGCGAGTGCGGTCTGCGCCGCGACGTTCGCGAAGGCGACGGTCCCGTCGGCCTCCACGAGGAGATGGCCGTCGCTCGAGCGGTCGACGAGGAAGGGCAAGGCCGCCGCGACGCGATCGTCGTTCAATCGATGCCTCTTTCGGGGAACGAGAGTCCCGCGCGCTTCGAGGGCCGCCGCCGGAGCGCGGGCCCCCGAGACGAGCATCGGCTGACGAGGAACGCGACTTTCGCCCAACGTCGCTCAGGCGTGGCGATTCGTGCTTGCCGAGGACGGGCCGGTCGCGGCAGAAGAGGGCGAGCGAGCGACCGGCGGAAGGGGGTCGGGGCGACCCAGGCGGAAGAGGACCCCGGACTTCCCGCCGCCCGAATCCGAGGGAGTCCGCCCCTGTATAGGCTCCCCCCCAGCTCCGGCACTTCCAGAGTCGGGTACGACCGGACGAACGAGTCGACCCGGGGTCCACGTCCGCCCCGGCCACACGGCAGGCCGGATTCCGGGCGCCGCACCATGAAACGGCCGGAAGAAGGTGTCACTTGATGGAAAAGATGGCCGACGCCGACACCTCGCGCGCGCCGGGACTCCCTCGCGTGCTTTCGGCGCTGGATGCGGCGATGCTCGCGTCCGGGATCGTGGTCGGAACGGGCATCTTCGCGGTGCCGGGGCATGTGGCGCAGAGCCTCGGCGCGCCGGGACCCATCCTCGTGGCGTGGCTGGTCGGGGGGCTCGTGGCCCTCGCGGGCGCCTTGACGTACGCGGAGCTCGCCTCCCGCTTCCCGGCGCAGGGCGGGGCCTTCGTCTACGTGCTGCACGCGTTCGGGCCGCTCGCCGGGTTCTTCCTCGGGTGGGGACCGTTCGTGGTGGGCTTCCCGGCTTCCAGCGCCGTCGTGGCCACGATCTTCGGCACCTACTTCGCGGCCGCCACGGGACTGGGACCGGCCGCGGTTCGTCCGATCGCCATCGCGGCCGTCATCGCGGTGTGGCTCCTCAACCTGCGCGGCACGCGATTCTCCGCGGCGCTCCAGACGACGTTCACGCTCGCGAAGCTCGTCGCGCTCTTCGCGCTGGGCGCGCTCGCCCTGCTCTCCGGGGCGGCGCACTGGGATAGCCTCGGCCCGCTGACGTCGTTCCCCTGGCCCGGGATCTCTGCGTTCGGAGCGGCGCTCGTCTTCGTGTTCTGGACCTACGACGGCTGGGGGAATCTCACGGTCGTCGCCGGCGAGGTGGCGGGGGAGGGGCGAAGCGTCGCGCGGGCGTTGCTGGCCACGGTGGCGATCGTCACTTCGGTCTACCTGCTGCTCAACGTCGCGTACCTCGTGCTGCTTCCGCTGCGGATTCTCGCGGGGACGGATTCCGCGGCCTCGGAGGCCGCCGGCGTGATGCTCGGCGCGCACGGCGCGCGGCTGGTGGCGACGCTCGTGGCGCTGTCCTCCTTCGGGACGCTCTTCGGCATCGCCATCGCGGGACCGCGCTACGCCTGGGCGGCGGCGCAGGAGAGGCTCTTCTTCCGCTTCCTCGCGCAGGTGGATCCGAGGACCTCGGCGCCGCGTGCCGGCGCGACCGCGCTCTTCGCTCTCACGCTCGCGTATCTCGCCACGGGCACCTTCGGAGACATCCTCGGCCTCTACGTGGCGATCCAGGGGATCTACGTGGTGCTGTCGCTCGCCGCCATCTATCCCCTGCGGCGTCGCGACGCGGGCGGCGCTTCCTTCCGCGTGCCGGGCTTCCCGGTGGTGCCCGCGCTCGCGATCGTCGCGATGCTCGGCGTGACCGCCTCCGAGATTCACCGCGCGCCCTTGCGCACCGGCCTCGGGCTGGTGGTGCTGGGGCTCTCCGTGCCCGCGTACGCGGTGTGGCGGCGCTTTGCGGTTGCCGATAGAGAGTCCGTGCGCTAGACAATCGCCCGCCCGGCCGCGCCCGTCCTTCCCTCGGAGCCCACGTCGATGCCCGATCTCGCCGCCGTGCGAACCGTCCTTTCGAAAGAGCTTCGCGAGGCGCGACGGGATCGCAACCTGCTCCTCAACGTGGTGCTGATTCCGCTCTTTCTCTATCCGCTGCTCGGCTTCGGCATTCTCCAGGTGCTGCAGATCGTGCGCGGCGTCGCCGAGAAGACCCCTACCGTGGTGGGCCTCATGGGCGACGTGCCGGTGGCGGTGCGGGACTCGCTCGCGGCGGGGGAGAACGTGCGCGTCGTGGACGTGCCGTCGGAGGTTCCCGTGACGGATGCGGCGGGCTTCCGCGCCTGGCGCGACGCGACGGCGGCGAAGGGCGGGGCGGTCCCCACCGCGCTGCTCGCGTTTCTACGCGGCGCTCGGGGCGACTCGGCGCGCATCTTCTACGACGCCTCGCGCGATCGGTCGCGCGCCGCGCGCGACAGCATCGAGAGCGCGCTGGAGGCGTGGCGCCGGCAGAAGGCGCTCGTGGCGATGCGGGAGGTGGGCCTCGGCGCGAAGGAGCTGGACCGCTTCACGGTCCAGTCCGAGAACACGGCCTCCGCCGTGCAGCGCGGCCGGCAGCTCCTGGCATCCGGGCTGCCGCTCGTGCTGCTCCTCATGCTCGCGGTGGGCACGGCCACCGCCTCCCTCGACGTGGTGGTGGGCGAGCGCGAGCGCGGCACGCTCGAGACGATCCTCGTCTCCCCCCTCGCCCGCGCGGACGTGCTGCTCGGCAAGTACCTCTTCGTGGTGCTCGCGGCGATCACGGCGTTCGCGCTGAACCTGTTCAGCATGTCGCTCTTCCTCGGCTTCGTGCTGAAGATCGTGGACGCGGGGGAAGACATCCGCGTCTCCATCGACCCCGCCTCCTGCCTGCTCATGCTGGGCGCCGCGATCCTCACCGCCGCGCTGCTCGCGGCGGTGTTCATGGTGATCGCCGTGCCGTCGAAGACGTACCGCGAAGGGCAGGCCGCGCTGAGCCCGGCGTATCTCCTGGCCATGGTGCCGGGGCTCGTCGTGGCCGCCTCCAGCGAGCCGTTCGGTCTGAAGGAGGCGGTCATCCCCGTGCTGAACGCCACCGCTCTCTTCGAGGCGGTGCTCGAGGGCGGAGTGGACAAGATGGCCGTCGTCGTCACGTACGCGGTGCTCGCGGCGACCACGGCCGTGGCGCTCGCGGTGGCGGCGCGAATCGCGGCGCGCGAGGACGTCTTCCTCGAGCCGCGCTTCTCGCTGCGCGATCTCCTGCGCGGAGGAAGCGCGTCGTGAGCGAGCTGATCCAGGTGGAGGGCCTCTCCAAGGCCTTCCCCGATCATCGCGGGGGCGAAGTGCGGGCGGTGGACGGCGTCTCCTTCGCGTGCCGGGCGGGGGAGATCTTCGGCCTCCTCGGATTGAACGGAGCCGGCAAGACCACCACGCTGCGCATGCTGTCGACGGTGCTCACGCCCACGAGCGGCACCGCGCGCATCGCCGGCCACGACATCCGCGAGGACTCGCGCGCCGTCCGCCACTCGATCGGTTTCCTCTCGGGGACCACCGGGCTCTATCACCGGCTCACCGCCGAGGAGACGCTGCGCTTCTTCGGCGAGTTCCACGGCCTGCGCGGCCGCGAGCTGGACGAGCGCGTGGAGAAGGTCCTCGCCACGTTCGGCATCGACGCGTACCGCGGCCAGCGCTGCGAGAAGCTCTCCACCGGCATGAAGCAGAAGGTCAACATCGGCCGGGCCGTGGTGCACGACCCGCCCGTGCTGATCTTCGACGAGCCCACCGCCGGCCTCGACGTGCTCGCCGCCGCGGCCACGCTGACCTTCGTGGAGGAGTGCCGCGCCGCCGGCAAGTGCGTCCTCTTCAGCACGCACATCATGAGCGAGGTGGAGCGCCTCTGCGACCGCATCGCGATCATCCACCAGGGGACGCTGCGCGCGCACGGCACGCTCGCCGAGCTGCGCGAGAGGACGGGCGAGCACTATCTCGAGGACGTCTTCCGCCGCATCGTGACGGCGGAGTCGACGCCGTGACGAGCGCCGTGACGAGCGCCGTGACGAGCGCCGTGACGAGCGCCGGGACGAGCGAGCCGTGAGCGGAACGTCCTTCGCATTCGTCAAGAAGGAGCTGCGCGAGATCTCGCGGGATCGTCGCGCCGTGCTGCTCTCGTTCGTGCTCCCCGTCCTCGTCTATCCTGCGACGTACTCCCTCACGTCGGCGCTGGGGCGACGGGAGGCCGAGCGGTCGCGCGAGACGTCGTACCGCGTGGCCGTGACCGGCGACGCGGACGCCCTGCGCGCCGCCTTCCACGGCAACCGGGACTTCGCGGTGTTCCGCTACCCCGGCGGCACGGATCTCGAGGACCGCGTGCGCGCCGGCCACCTGGATGCCTGGGTGGACGCGCCCGCGGGCGTGGCCCCGATCGACGGCGTGCCGCCCACCGTGCGGATCGTCTACCACGGCCCGCACGAAACGTCGCGCGCGGCGGAAGCGAAGATCCGCGAGGCGCTCGACGGGCTCCGGCGCCGCGACGCGGACCAGCGCTTCCGCGCGGCGGGCGGCCGCGGAAGCCTCGAGGACTTCGTCGCCGTCGACGCGGTGGACGTGGCCACCCGGGCCGAGGCGGGCGGCGCCCGTGCCGGCCGCATGATCCCGCTCCTCCTCGTGATGACGCTCTTCATCGGCGGAAGCTCGCTCTCCACGGATCTCTTCGCGGGCGAAAAGGAGCGCGGGACGCTCGAGACCCTGTACCTCACGCCGGTGGACCGGAGCCGCATCGCCCGCGCGAAGTTCTTCGTGGTGTGGGGCGTGGCGTCGGTGACGGGCGTGCTGAACCTGGCGAGCCTGCTGGCCTGCTATCGCTTCGGGCTGATCGGCGATCCGCAGGATCCCACGACCCGCCTCGTGCTCGGCGGCGGCGGCATCTCGACGGCGTTCCTCCTCGTGGTGCCGCTCGCGGCGCTGGTGGGCGGGATCCTGCTCGGCATCTCCGCGTTCGCGCGGAGTCTCAAGGAAGCGCAGTTCTACGTGATGCCCGCGATGCTCGTAGCGATCGTGCCGGGCATGCTGGCCACGGGCCAAGAGGTACGGCTGGGCGCGTTCACGGCGCTCCTGCCGATCGCGAACGTGGCGCTGGCGGTGCGCGACGGCCTCGTGGGCCCGGTGCCGTCCGCGCTGCTGGCGCTCGTGGCGGCCGCATCCGTGGGCTGGGGTTGGCTGGCGATGCGCTGGACCACCGGCGTGCTCTCGCGCGAAGACACGATCCTCGGCTTCGACCCCGAGCCGCTGCTTTCGCGAACCGTGGCCGGGAGGCGCCGCGCCGCGTTCCTCGCCATGGCGATGACCGTGCTGGCGTACTTCTACGCCGGCAATCTGCTGCAGGCGCACAGCGTCGTCCGCGGACTCGTGTGGAGCCTCTGGGTGCTGCTGCCGGTGCTCGGAGCGCTCAGCCTCGCCCTCGCGTGGAGCGGCGGGTCGGTGCGCGAGGTCTTGTCGCTCCGTGCGCCCTCCCCGCGCGCACTGCTCGGGGCGGCTTGTCTCGGCGCGGGCCTCGCCATCCCGATGCTGAAGGTGGCCGCGCTGCAGTCGCGCGTGCTGCCGTCGCCCGAGGGGCTGTTCGAGCCCGTCACCGGTCCCCTGGAGAAGCTCGGCCTCGCGTCCACGCTCCTGCTCATCGCCGTCTCGCCCGGCATCCACGAGGAGCTGGTGTTCCGCGGCGTCTTCCTCGGCACGCTGCGCCGCGCCGGCACCACGCGGAGCGCGATCCTCGCCTCGGCGGTCTTCTTCGCGCTGATCCACATGAGCGTCTTCCGCTTCCTGCCGACGTTCCTCGTGGGCGCCCTTCTCGCCGTGCTCGTCGTGGGCACGGGCTCGCTCTTCACGTCCATGCTCGCGCACGCGTCCTACAACAGCGTGGCCGTGCTCATGGACCGCCTGCCGGCCTTCGCGAAGGCGGTCGAAGGCCCGCATGGGGTGGGGGCGAGCGTCGTGCTCCTGGCGATCGCGGCGGCGCTGCTCCTGCGGAGACCGCAGCCCCGCGCGGCGGCTTTCCGGTAGCCGCACACCGGTGTTCGCCCGGCGGCCCTGGGACGTAAGAGGGGCCAGAGGGGCGCAACGCTCCGTCGGCGCGCTCCCCTTCGTCTCGCGAGCTTCCGAGTCGCCGGCTCGCGGCGGCCGGCTCTCCGGGACTTCAGGAAGCGGAAGGGAGATTCGGACGGTGAAGAAGCAGATCGCCTCGATCGCTGCCCTGGCCCTCGCCCTGGTGTCGTTGCTGCCCGCGATCAGCGCGGCCAAGATCGCCACGAACCACAATCAGTCGCTGCTGCGGAGCTAGCGGCAGGTACTCGGAATCCGGCGGTTCGAAACTCGAAAGGAGTGATCGAACGATGAAGAAGCAGATCGCCTCGATTCTCGTCCTGGCCCTCGCACTTGTGTCGTTGCTGCCGGCGCTCGGTGCGGCCAAACTGTCGGCGAATCACAACCAGACCCTGCTGCGGAGCTAGACGCGCCGGATTCGGCCCGGGCGCGGGGCTTCGAATCCGCGCCGGGCCTCGTCCCTGCCCGATCCGGAGCGACTCGCATGTGGCGGCCCCTCCTCGTGATTCGCGCCCGGTGGCTCGGGCTGCGCGGCGAATCGGAGCGGCTGGCCGGTCGGTACGACGAGGCCGAGCGACTCGTCCGGGAGGCGCTCCGGGTGGCCGAGCGGGCCGGGGTCGACGACCTCCTCCAGGCGACCCTCCTCAACAGCCTCGGCATGATCCACAAGTACCAGGCGCGGTTCGCCGAGGGGGCTCGCGCCTACCTGCGCGGGCTGCGGCTCGCCCGGCGGCGCTTCGGCCCGGACCACGCGGTCCTCGCGTCCTTCTATCACAACCTCGGCGGGCTCGAGCACGCGCGCGGACGCTACGCGCGGGGCGAGCCGTTCGCCCGGCGCGGGCTGGCGCTCCGCGAGCGCGCGCTCGGCCCCGATCATCCCGACGTGGCCCGCGACGCGGCCGCCCTCGCCGGGATCCTGGACGGTCGGGGGCAGCACGCGGAAGCGGAGGCGCTTCACCGCCGGGCGCTCGCGACCTTCGAGCGGCGATTCGCCCCGGAGCACCGCGAGATCGCCTACACGCTCGAGAACCTCGCCGCGTGCTGCCATCTTCAGGGGCGCAGCGCGGAA
This sequence comes from bacterium, assembly GCA_046330135.1. GTDB lineage: Bacteria > ARS69 > ARS69 > ARS69 > ARS69 > CAYYFX01. The sequence goes on along the minus strand of JAXLTI010000009.1, from coordinate 130,173 downwards.
GCCGAGCCGATGGCGCGGCGCGCGCTCGCGATGAAGGAGAAGCTCCTGGGCGCGAGCCATCCGGACGTGGGCCTCGCGCTCGCCAATCTCGGCGTGATCCAGGAGGCGCTCGGGCGCACGCCGGAGGCCGAGGCCAGCTTCCGGCGAGCGTTGCGCGTCCTGGAAGCGAGCCTCGGCGCGACGCACCCGGCCACGGTGGCATGTCGCGAGAGCTCCGCGCAGCTCGCCTCCGGGGTCAGTCCCCGTCGATGAGATTCCCCAGCCCGCCGACGCGATCGAGGATCGAGCCCTCTTCGCGGCGTCCGCGCCCGCCGCGAGGAACCGCCGCGAAGATGCGGCTCGCGAGCCGGCTGAACGGCAGCGACTGGATGAAGATGCGCCCCGGTCCGGTGAGCGTGGCGAAGAAGAGGCCCTCGCCGCCGAAGAGCGCGGTCTTGATGCCGCCGACGAACTGGACGTCGAAGTCGATGTGCTGCTCGAACGCCACGAGACAGCCCGTGTCCAGGCGCAGCGTCTCGCCGGCCGCGAGGTCCCGGGCCACGACGTGCCCGCCCGCGTGCACGAACATCAGCCCGTCGCCCTCGAGCTTCTCCAGGATGAACCCCTCGCCGCCGAAGAGTCCGGCGCCCATTCGCTTCTGGAACGCGAGGCCCACGGAGACGCCCTTCGCCGCACAGAGGAACGAGTCCTTCTGGCAGAGGAGCCGGCCGTTGTGCTGGCGGAGATCCACGGGGATGATGCGTCCCGGGTACGGGCTCGCGAACGCCACCTTCTGGCGCACCTTCGCGTCGTTCCAGAACACCGTCATGAAGAGGGACTCGCCGGTGAGCACACGCTTGCCGGCGGACATGAGCTTGCCCAGGAAGTCCTGGGTCTCGGCCTTCGCGCTGCCGTCGCCGAAGATGGTCTCCATGCGGATGCCGGGCTCCATGTACATGAAGGCACCCGCTTCGGCGACCGTGGCCTCGCCCGGATCGAGCGTGATCTCCACGAACTGCATCTCTTCGCCGAAGATCTCGTAGTCGATCTCGTGCGCCGTGAGGCGCGGTGGCGCGGGCGGCGCGCCCGGACGGCCGCCGAAGCCTTCGACCTTGCCGAGAGGCTGCCAGGTGGGAACACCTGGTCCGTAGACCCACGTGTCCGGCCCGATCTCGCCCTTCGCGAGCTTCTCGTCGAGCTGGGCCTTCGTGTACGGACCGTCCTCCTTGCCGTCCTTCGCGATGTACCAAGCAGCGTTCGGATCCATCGACTTCTCCTCGGGGCGGGCGCCTTGCGCTTGCGCCGGATTCCGTTCGGCCGGGACTCCGCCGGCCGGCCTCGGTCGACGACTCTACGGGTTTCGGGCCGCCGGGGTTGCGCCGCCCGGCGGCGCCCCTTCCGGAGGCGGCGCTCCGTCGGCCGGGGCGGTCCGGTCCAGCCGGTCCACGTGCAGGATCACGCGGCGGCCATCGCCCGAGGCCTCGAACATCGGGACGAACTTCGTGCCGAAGACGACCTCGTCCGCCCGGTAGGACGTGCGCGCGTGGACGCTCTGGTGCATCGCCGCCTCGGTGGAGGAGAGCACCACGATGATCTCCGCGTCCGCCGCGAGGAGCGAGGCGCTCGTGTGTCCGTGAAGCGGGCTGCTCTCGTCGATGGGATGCACGAGCGTCCACGAGAGCGGAAAGAGCGCGATCTGATCGTACTCGAGAGGGAGGTCGCTGAACGTGCGCCGCGCCACTCCCCCCGTCTCCACGGTGCGGACGAAGTTGATCTCGGCCTTCAGGTCCACCAGCGGCGCGTCGCGCTCGTTCACGACCCGCACCATCAGGCCGGTTCCGCTCTGGAAGGGCGCCACGAGCGCGTGCCGGCTCATCTTGATGCGCGCGCGCGGCTGCGAGAAGCGCGCGAAGACGAGGCCCGTGATCAGCGCGATGGCGAGGAGGCTCACGAAGGACTCGACCACCATCAGGAGATTCGCCGGCACGTTGCCGGGGATGACGTTCCCGTAGCCGATCGTGGCCGAGGTCTCCACGCTGAAGAAGAACGCCGTGAGGAAACCGTCGGCCAGTCCGGAGTCCGGCGCGCGAACCAGCGCGTGCGGGCCGCACGCGAGGAAGCCGAACGCGAAGAGCGTGTTGCTGACGAGGTAGGCGAGCGACGCGAGAGCGATGAAGCCCGGCCAGGACAGCGACATGAACCAGCGATAGAGGTGGAGCCGCTCGAAGAGGTGGACCCCTGCCCGCTGGACGTTGAACGTGCCGTCGCGGTTGAGGAGGCGAGGGTTGTGTCCGCGGCGGGCCGTGCGCCCGAAGCCGAGATCCGGCGCGGACACTTCCGGCCGCAGGTCGGCGCCTCCCGGAGACACGCCGAGAGGCGGCGCGCCGGTGGAGGGGGAGGGGACGTCGCGGGGGGCGGCGCTCGCTTCGGCAGGGTCCATGGGCGGCGAGGATAACCCGTCGCGAGCGTCGGCCGCCACGAACGGGTGGCCGCGGGGCGGGACCGGCGAGCCCGTCATCGCGAATGACAACGGCGCCCCGGAATGGTAGACGTGGAGCCGCCCATGAGCCCCTTCGACGACCGGGACGCGGCACGACCGGGCCGCTCGGCCACCGCGGAGGCCTCCACCGCCTCGCCCGCCACCATCGCGGCGATCCTCCCCCGCAAGCCCTTCTGGGGCGCGCGCATCGTACAGGTGCCCCTGTTCCGGGCGCTCCGCGAGCGCTACCCGGAGGCGCGCATCCTGCTCTTCGCCGCGGCGGACGGCGGGGAGGAGTTCGTGCGCTGGCGGCTCGGGGACGAGGTCCGCCCGAACGAGGGTCGCGCCGGATTGCCGGGCGCGGTGCGTCGCGAGCGCCCCGACGTGGTCTTGAACCTCCGCCGCAAGTCCACGGTGTCCTGCGTGGCGGCGGGCGTCTCCGGCGCCCGTCGCATCGGCTTCGACGAGGGGCCGCTCGCACGTCTCCTCGACGAGCGGGTGCGCTATGACCCCCAGATCTACATGGCCTCGCGTTTCGCCTCGCTCGTGGATCCCGGCGCGCGCGCCCGCCCCGATCGCACCACGATTCCGCTCTTCCGCCGCTGGATGGAGGAGCGGATCGAGCGCGAGAAGAAGGGCCGCCGGGCCACGGGGCTCGAGTCCGCGGCGGACGCGCTCGCCGGTCGCGTGGTGCTCTTGCCGGGTGCGGGAAGGCCGGAGAAGCGCTGGCCGCTCGCGCGCTTCGTGGCGCTCGGCCGCGCGCTGGCCAACGACGTGGGTGAGAAGGCCGTTCTCGTGCTCGGCCCCAGGGAGCGCGGGCTCCTCGAGGAGCTGTCGCCCGATCCCGGCGTGGAAGTGCGCGATCAGCTCGAGATCGGAGGCCTCTTGCGGCTCTTCGCGTCCGCGCTGCTCGTCGTGGGCAACGACTGCGGGCCTTCCCACCTCGCGCAACTCGCCGGGCGGAGGTTCCTCGGCCTCTATCGTGCCGGGTACAGCACGATCGAGGACTGGTTCCTGGACAAGGCGAACTCCGATCTCGTCGCCACGCAGCCGGGCCAGGGCATGGACTCCATCCTCGTGGAGACCGTGCTCTCGAAGGCTCGCGTGTTGCTGGTGAGGAACGAAGCCGCGGACGCGATCGTGCCGTTCTCGCGCGAGGAGTGGCGGAGGCCGCGCGCCGAGAGCCTCTGATCTACACCAGATCGATCGGCGGGATGGCCTCGAGCAGGCCCTTCGCTTTCGCTCGCGCGTAGAGATGGCGGAGCGCGGCGACCCCCGGCTCGCCCATGTCCAGCGTGTCCTCGTTCACGTACATGCGCACGAACTTCCGGCCCGTGTCGCGGTCGATGCCGCGGCCGTAGCCGAGCGCATACGTCAGCGCGTCCTCCTCGTGCGCGAGCGCGTGCGCGATGGACTCGCGCAACAGGCCCGAGATGCGCACGGCCAGCTCGAGACCGAGGTCGCGGCGCACGAGGTCCAGGCCGAGTGGTAGGGGCAGGCCGGGCGCGTCCTTCGCCCAGACGTCGCCGAAGTCGACGATCTTCGAGAGCCCCCACTTCGCGTAGGTGAGCTGGCCTTCGTGGATGAGGAGGCCCACGTCCGCCTCGCCGCGCGCCACGACGTCCGGGATTTGATCGAAGGGGACCACCTTCCGCGCGTGCGGCGGCGTGAAGATGGAGAGCAGGAGGTTCGCGGTGGTGCGAAGCCCCGGCACCGCCACCGTGCAGCGCGCGATCTCCGAGGCGGCCATCGGCTTCTTCGCCACGAGGATGGGCCCGTAGCCGCGACCCATCGAGGCGCCCGTCCGCATCACGAAGTACTTCTCCGCGACCTCGGGATACGCCGCGGCCGAGACGGCCGTGACCTCGAGATCCCCGGTGCGCGCGCGCTCGTTCAGGCTCTCGATGTCCGCGAGCACGTGCTCCACCGCGATCCCGCCGCCCGTCTCCACGCGCTTCGCCAGCGCGTAGAACATGAATGCGTCGTCCGGGTCGGGGCTGTGGCCGATTCGTAGCGTCCGGAGGTCCGTGGGCAAAGGCTTCTCCTGGGGAGCGTCGGTGGCGGTGGAAGCGGGAGATTGTAGGAGGTGGGCGGGAGACCGACAAGTCTGCTAGGCTCGCGCGCCATGAGCGCTCCGAAGAAGCCGCTGTCCTACGGCGAGTACCTCCGCCTCGAGCGCCTCCTCGACTGCCAGCACCTCGAGAGCGCGAAGCGCGGCGCGCCCGTGCACGACGAGCACCTCTTCATCATCGTGCACCAGGCCTACGAGCTGTGGTTCAAGCAGATCCTCCACGAGCTGGACGCCATCCGCGACATCTTCGCGCGCCCCACCGTGGCCGAGCGCGACGTGGGCCGCGCGGTCTCGCACCTCGGCCGCATCGTGGAGATCGAGCGCCTGCTCCTGGCCCAGGTGGACGTGCTGGAGACGATGACGCCGCTGGACTTCCTGGAGTTCCGCGGGCTTCTGGCGCCGGCGTCGGGCATCCAGAGCCTGCAGTTCCGCCTCGTGGAGAACAAGCTCGGCATTCCGCGCGAAGGGCGCGTGGAGATCGAGGGCGTGCCGTACTCCGCGTACCTCGGCGACGCCGATCGGAAGCGCCTGCAGGACTGCGAAGGGGAGCCGCCGCTCCTCGCGCTCATCGACGAGTGGCTCGCGCGCACGCCCTTCCTGAGCTTCGGCGGCTTCGACTTCTGGCACGAGTACCGGAAGGCCGTGGACGGAATGCTCGGCGCGGAGCGAGCGCGCATCGAGGCCGAGCCGGAGCGCGAGGCGGGCGAGCGGGCGCGGAGGCTCGCCCGCTTCGCGGGGACGACGGCCACGTTCGAAGCGCTCTTCGACCGCGAGAAGCACGACGCGCTGCGCCGCGAAGGGCGCCGGCGCCTCTCGCATCGCGCGCTGCTCGCCGCCGTGCTCATCAATCTCTACCGCGACGAGCCGATCCTCCACCTGCCGTACCGTTTGCTCACGCTGCTCGTCGACGTGGACGAGGGGCTCACCACCTGGCGTTACCGTCACGCGCTCATGGTGCGGCGGATGATCGGAACGAAGATGGGGACGGGCGGCACCTCGGGCGTGGACTACCTGCGGGAGACCGCGGAGCGGCACAAGGTCTTCGTGGATCTCATCGATCTCTCCACCTTCCTCATCCCGCGCTCCGCCCTGCCGAAGCTTCCGGCGGACGTCGAGCGCACGATGAGCTTCCACTACACGGCGGGATGAGCACGGCCGCCGCGGTCCGCGTCTCCTACAAGAAGCACTTCTCGCGCTTCCTCGGCGCGGCGCCTTCGCGGCTCCACTTCGCCGCGCACAGCCACCACGCCTGGCCCGACGTCACGCTCGAGGCGCAGGAGGCCGCGTGGCGCGACGGCTGCGAGCTGGCCGATCTCAAGTGGGAGAAGGTCTTCGGCGAGGTCTTCCCGCGGGCGTGCGCGCACGTCGCCCGGCAGCTCGCGCTGCCGGACGGCGAGTCCGTCACCTTCGCGCCGAGCACGCACGATCTCCTCGCGCGCGTGCTCTCCTGCTTCGAGAAGCCGACTCCGTTGCGCGTCCTCACCACCGACGCCGAGTTCCACAGCTTCGAGCGGCAGGCGCGCCGGCTGGAGGAGGCGGGGCGCGCACGCGTGGAGCGCGTGCGGGTGGAGCCCTTCGAGACTTTCCCGGAGAGGTTACGCGAAGCCGCGGGCCACGGCGGCCACGACCTCGTGTACGTGAGCCACGTCTTCTTCGACTCCTCCTTCGTGCTCGAGGACCTCGTCGCGCTCGTGGAGGCGATCCCGTCTCGGGACACCTTCGTCGTCATCGACGGCTACCACGCGTTCATGGCGCGGCCGGTGGATCTCTCCTCGCTGCACTCGCGCGTGTTCTTCCTCGCCGGCGGCTACAAGTACGCGATGAGCGGCGAGGGCGCGTGCTTCCTCCACGCGCCGCCGGGCTACGGCGAGCGGCCCGTGGTGACGGGGTGGTTCGCGGGCTTCGCGGATCTGGAGGGGCGGGTGCGCCGCGTCTCGTATCCGCTCGGCGGCGGCCGCTTCCTCGGCGCCACCTTCGATCCCACCGCGCTCTACCGCTTCAACGCGGTGCAGGACTGGCTGGTGAGCGAGGGCGTCACGGTGGCCGCGATCCACGAGCGGGCGAAGGCCCTGCAGAAGCTCTTCCTCGAGGGAATCGCCGCGAGGCCCTCGCCGCTCTCCCCGGAGATGCTGCTTCCGCCTGCGGCCGTGCGCGCGCGCGGCAACTTCCTCACGTTCCGCCTCCCGGACGCGCTCGCCCTCTCGCGCCGCCTCCTCGAGCGCAACGTCGTCGTGGACGTCCGCGGCGACCGCCTCCGCGTCGGCTTCGGCCTCTACCACGACGAGGACGACGTGGCCGAGCTGTTGCGGCGCCTCTCGTGATTCGTGTCGTAGCGCTTCTCGTGCTCGCCGCGCTGCTCCGCCCGTCCGCCCTCCCCGCCATGCCCGACGCGCGCAGCTCCTGGCAGATCGTTCGCGCGGGTCGCCTGATCGTCTACAGCGAGCTGTCTTCCAAAGAGACCGGACGGATCGTCGACCGCCTTCGCGACTTCCGCGCCGACGTTTTCGCGGAGGGTCGCGCGCTGACCGTGTCCGATCCGGGCGACACGACGCGGATCTTCCTGTTTCGGACCGCCGCCGGCATGCGCGAGTACGAGATTCTCGGCTGGGACGCGCTGTTCCACCAGGGAGGCGAAACGAGCTACCTGCTGCTCCACCAGGAGCGATGGGAGAACTCGGTGTCGTCCGCGCTGACCATGGAGTGTATGGGCTCTCTGGGCAACGCCTACCCCCAATGTCCCGCGTGGGTGGCCAGGGGCCTCGGCGAGTTCTACTCCTCCTACCATCGCGCGAGCGGCGACGTCGTCGTGGGGGACGAGCTGAAAGAGGAGCGCCGCCTGCTGCGCGAGTCCACGCTCATTCCCTGGGAGCGCGTTTGCGTGAGCGAGGGCAACGTGCCCGAAGTGAACGACCCTCGCGTGAGCCTCTTCGATGCGCAGGCTTGGCTTCTGGTCCACTACCTGATCGTCGGCGCGCGGCTCGGCGAGAGCGCCATGGCCACGTTCCTCACCGACCTCGAGAACGGCTCCGACTACGGCGAGGCCTTCCGCTCCTCGTTCGGCTTCGCGCCCTCCGAGGTTGGCTCGCGCCTGGACGAATACGAGAACCGCGGAACGCTCTCTCCGTTGCATTTCCCGGCGCCGCCGGTGCCGGAGGAAACCGACGCGGAGGTCCAGCCGGCCTCCCTTCCGGTGCTCCTCGACGCGCTGGCCGAGATGGTGACGGCGCTGAGCGTGGGAGCGGGCGATCCCGATCTCGCGCGGCGACGCCGCACGGTGGCTCAGCAGCACTTGGATGAGGTGCGCGAGATCGCGCCCGACCTTCCGGCGCTCGAGCGCGGGCTCGGTGTGCTGGCGCTGGCCGGCGGAGACTCGGAGCAGGCGGCCACACATCTGCGCCGAGCGATCGCCGCGGACTCGACCGACCTCCGCGCGCGCTTCCTCCTCGGGAGCGCGCTCGTAGGTCGCTACCGGAATCGCAGCGTGTCCTTCGCACGGGTCGGCGTGAAGCGGCAGATGCCGGCGGATCTGGCGGAGGCTCGCGAACAGCTCCTCGCCGTCTTGCGGGAGCGCCAGGACTTGGTCGAGGCGCACGTGCTCCTCGGCGAGACCTTCCTTGAGGACCCTGGCGACTCGGCTCCCGGGCTCTCCACGTTGCGCTCCATCCTAGCGATGTTCCCCGGCCGCTCCGACGTCCGGCAGGACGTCGTGTTCCTCGCGTTGAAGCGCGGCGACTTCGCCCCGGCATTCGACACTGCGCTCGGCGGTCGCTTCGACGATCTGAACACGCGACGCAACCTCGGGATCGTCGTGGATGTCCTCCTGGACGACATGGAGCGCGCGCTTCCCGAGAACGCGGCGCGCGCCGGCGAGCTGGCGCAGTTACTGCTGCAGCGCCTCGGCCGCGACACGCTCTCCGAGGGGGAGCAGCGGCGCCTCTCGGATCTCGAATCGCGGCTCAAGGACTCGACGCTGCACTAGCACGGTCGCCAGGAAGCCTCTCGATCTTCCTCGGGCGCACCGTTTCCTTTCGACACGGTCGCGCGGGTCGGGGCGACTCCTATTCGCACCCTGCACGGTGCTGCCGACCGCTCGGAGGTTGGTTGCCTCGCGTCACTTACGTCCCCGGCGTGCGTCCTGGCACGGGATCTGCGAGGTGGACGCCCTCGAAGGGAGGAACGCCATGAATCACATCGGGGAATCTCGCAGACGATTCGTGCTCTGGTGGACCGACCTCGCCGCGGCGGCCATCGTGATCCTGGTGGCGGCGGGCGCGGCGCGCGCGGACCTCGGCCTCGGCGTGCGCGGCGCCTGGGTGGACAATCGGAACACGGACGATCACACGAGCATGAAGGGCGCGTTCCTGCGCATGGGACCGCCGCTGCTCCAGGCGGAAGCGGGAGTGGACTACCGGAGCGAGGACCTCGGCGGCGGACTCACGGTCAAGACGTGGCCCGTGACGCTCGGCGCGGTCTTGTCGCCCCTTCCGTGGCTCTACGGGGTGGCGGGCGTGGGCTGGTACCACACCACCGCGGACTTCCCCGCGTACTCCTCGATCGAGGACCACACCGCCACGAAGTTCGGCTACCACGCGGGAGCGGGGGTGCGCCTGCCGGTGGTGCCCAGCCTCAGCGTGGTCGTGGACGGCCGCTACACCTACATCGACTACAAGCTGGACGAGTTCGCCGACGCGCTCGGCGACTTCAAGAAGGGCGACTACTTCACGGTCAACGCGGGGCTGATGTTCGAGTTCCCGATGACGCCCAAGGAGTCGCCGTAGTCACGCGCCGCGCGGCGCCGAGGCCCGCTTCGCCTCGGCGGCCGCGCGGAGCTTGCCGCGATCGACCTTGCCCAGGTGCGTGCGCGGGAGACTGTCCATGACCACGATCTCGCGCGGACACTTGTAGGGCTCGAGGCGCTCGCGGACGAAGGCTCGGATCGCGTCCACGGAGGCCGTGTGTCCGCCGCGCGCGAGGACGAACGCCCAGGGCTTCACGAGCCCCTCCTCGTCCGAAGCGCCGACGACCGCGGCCTCCTCCACCGCCTCGTGCTGCACGAGGCAGTTCTCCACCTCGGCAGGCGCCAGCCACTTGCCGGAGATCTTCAGCATGTCGTCGTCGCGGCCGCAGTACGTGAAGTAGCCCTCCGCGTCGCGGCGCACCATGTCGCCCGAGACGTACCACTCGCCGCGGAAGGCCGCCTTCGTCTTCGCCATGTCGTGCCAGTAGCCGATGGCGCGCGATCCGCCGCGCACCCAGAGCCAGCCCGTCTCGCCATCCGGCAGATCGTTGCCCTCGTCGTCGCGGACGCGCACGTCGAAGCCGGGGACGACCTTGCCGAGCGTGCCCGGCTTCACGTCGTCCGGGCGGTTCGAGAGGAAGATGTGCCACATCTCCGCGGTGCCGAGCCCGTCGAGGAGGGGAACGCCCCAGAGATCGGTCCAGCGCCGGTGCAGCTCCGCGGGCAGCGCTTCGCCCGCCGAGGTCGCGATGCGCAGCGACGAGAGGTCCTGCGACGCGGCCTCGGGGTGCGCCACCATCTTCTGGATCATCGTGGGCACGTTGATCAGGAGCGTGGGGCGGAACTTCGCGATCTTCTCGAAGAGGACCTCGGGCGTGACGCGCCCGGGGAAGAGCGCGCACGTGGCGCCGGCCGCGAACGGGAAGAAGAGGTTCGAGCCCATCGCGTAGCCGAAGAAGAGCTTCGGGACCGCGAGCGTGACGTCGCCGGGTCGGAGCGCGAGGATGTGCTTCCCGTAGCACTCCGTGGTGTTCGCGTAGGACGCATGGGTCTGGATGACGGCCTTCGGGCGACCGGTGGTGCCGCCGGAGAAGAGCCAGATCGCGGGGTCGTCGCGGTGCGTGGAGAAGGGCTCCATCGCGTCGTCGGAGTAGCCGAGGCGATCTTCGAGCGCGTCCGAGCCCACGACCATGATCTCCTCGAGACAAGGCGCGCCGGGTGCCGCCGCGAAGAACGCCTTCTCCCCGTCGTGCGGCACGAACGCGGTGACTGCGCGCGTATAGTCGAAGAAGTACTCGATGGCGTCGCGCGGCAGCTCGGGGTTCACGAGGACGACGACGGCACCGGCGCGCAGGGTCCCGAACAGCGCGGCCACGAACTCCGGTCCGTCCGGGAGCGCGAGGATCACGCGCTGCTCCGGCTTCACGCCGATGTCGCGCAGGAGGTTCCCGTAGCGGTTCGCGAGCGCGTCGACCTCCTGGTACGTGAAGGTGGCATCGTCCGTGAGGATCGCGACGTCGCCGCCGCGGCCTTCCGCGAGGCGGGCACCCAGGAAGTAGTCGGCGATGTTGAAGCGCTCGGGCGGGTTGAACGTCATGGGCCCGCATGATACGTAGGCGGCGAAAGCACGGTCAACGTGAGCCGCGGTCGTAGTGGGTGACTCGAGAGTCGCACACTGTCGACGCGAAGCTCCGGCGCGGCACCCACGAGAGACCCACCCTAAGGTCCACCCGAAGATCCACCCGAGAATCACGTGAGAGCCCTCGATGAGCCGAGCCATTCGTAAAGCCGAAAACGCGCTCCTGGACTTCGCGCTGTCCTTGCCCGGGGCGCGCGAGGATCACCCGTGGGGCGAGTGCGTCGTGAAGGTCGGGAAGAAGATCTTCGTCTTCTTCGGCCGCGGCGTGGACGGGAAGGGTCTCGGGCTCAGCGTGAAGCTCCCCGCGTCCTCCGATCTCGCGCTGGCGTTGCCGTTCGCACGACCCACCGGCTACGGCCTCGGCAACCATGACTGGGTCAGCGCGAGCTTCCAGAAAGGCGACGCGCCGCCGGTCGAACTGCTGCGTGAGTGGATCGAAGAGAGCTACCGTGCGATCGCCCCGAAGAAGCTCGTGGCGCAGCTTCCTCGGTCGATCGACTGAGCGTGCCGCGCCCCCTGACAGGTCACCGTATCGTGAAACGGTGGCGAGGCCGCCGGGTGATCAGACCGCGGCGGCGAGGGGCTCCTGACAGCCCACGGCGTAGGCCTCGCGAAGCCACTCGAGCAGCTCGTCGTCCAGCTCGTCCTTGCGCGTGACGCGCAGGCGATGGATGTGCACGTCGGGGTAGAGCGTCTCGATCTTGTACATGCGCGGATGATCGATGCGCCGGGGGAGCCAGAAGCCGACTTCGAGCCAGCGCTTCATCGGGATGGCGCCGGCGAAGCGCACGCGCACCATGAAGCCCACGCGGTTGTGGTAGGGCACGAGGGTCACCGGCCCGAGCGACTCCACCATCCCGCGGAAGCGGTCGAAGAGCGCGCGGATGAACGGCGGCTTTCCCGTGAACGCGGCGTCGACGTCCACGCGGCGGCAGGCGTGCCACTGGTTCCTGTTCACGAACTGATGGCCGCAGCGCGGGCAGGTCCAGAGGTCGCGCTTCACGACCGCGGGCGTGGACCGACCTCGCGCGGCGGGCTTCCCGAGCGCGTGCGCGACCGTCTTCTCGAGACGGCGCGCTCGGGTAGCCTCCGTGCGCGCGTCGTCGACGTAACGGAGCAGCTCGCGGCGATGCGAGGGCGGCAGCGCGTCCCACGCGGCGCGGGCGCCCTTCACGCGGCGGAGCGCGGCGGCGAGGTCGGCGGGAGCTCGCACCGTCCCGGCCGCCGCGGCGCGGATCTCGAAGGTCACCGTGTCCCCGACGCCCACGCCCGCCGCGCTCCGCATGCCGCCGTTCACGTAGAGCACGTGTCGGCCTTGCCCTGCCGGAATGAGCGTCCCGCGCACCGCGACGCGGTTCAACTTCCCGTCGAACCGGATCCGGCCGCCCACGGCCTGCGACGCGAACGCGCGGCTCACCGCCTCCGGCACGTCCACCAGCGCGCTCGATCCGCGCTTCACGATCTTCGCGCGGAATCGCTTCGAGGCCGGCATCTCACCCTCCGCTCGACGCCACGAGGATGTTCGCGCTCAGGCTCCGCTCGTCCCTCCGAGAACGCGCACCTCGCTCAGCCTCCGCTGAGCGCTCCGAGAATGTGCACGTCTTCGCCGGGGCGCACGGGATGAGCCAGGTCCCTCGTCATCTCCTCGCCCACGAAGAAGTTCATGTGCGTGCGAATGCGGCCCTGCTCGTCGATGAGGCGGAAGCGGATGCCCGGGTGGCGCGTCTCGAGGTCGTCCACGATCTCGGCGAGCGTGCTCCCGTCGGCCGGGACTTCCTTCCGCCCGCCCGTGTAGGCGCGGACGTGCGAGGACAGGTGCACCGTCACGCCGCTCACCGCTCCACGACCTCCACCGAGAGGATGCGCGGGAGATGATCCGCGACGCGCGTCCAGCTCTCGCCTTCGTCGCGGCCGCGCCAGATCTCGCCCGCGGTGGTCCCGAGGTACAGCGACACGTTCGGCGCCGCGTCGGACTTCATCGCCTGCCGGAAGACCGTGAAGTACGCCTGCGCCGCCGGGAAGCCCTTCGCCTGGCGCGTCCAGCTCTTGCCGCCGTTCCGGCTCACGAACGTGGCGGGCTTGCCGTCCGGGCTCGTGCGCGGCCAGACCTGCGTTCCGTCCATCGGGAAGACCCACACCGTATCCGGATCCCGCGGGTGCGCCACGATCGGGAAGCCGATGTCGCCGATCTTCGTCGGGAGCTTCATCCCGATGCGATCCCACTTCACGCCGGGACGATCCAGGCGATACACGCCGCAGTGGTTCTGCTGGTAGATCCGATCGGGATTCGCCGGGCTCATCACCGCGCAATGCGGATCCTGGCCGACCACGGGGAACTTCACGGGCAGGAAGTCCACCACCGAGACGCCCTCGTTCAACGGGCGCCAGCTCTCGCCGCGGTCCATGGACTCGAAGAAGCCGCCCGAGGAGAGCGAGACGTACAGGTGCGACGCGTTCCGCGGGTCCACGAGGATCGAATGCGTGATGAAGCCGCCGGGCGTCTCGCCGAGCGAGTTCGGGTATTGCTCTCGGATGCCGGCGACGAAGCGATCGAACCCCTCGCACAGATCCCACGTCACGCCGCCGTCTGCGGAGCGGAAGACCGCGTGCGGGACGGTGCCCGCCCACCACACGTCGGGCTCGGAGGCGTGGCCCGGCGTGAGGAAGAAGGTGCGCTTCACGGCGAAGGCGTTCTGACCTTCGCCCGCCTTCGGGAACGCCGGCGGACGCTTCGCCTCGGCCCAGGTCTTCCCGCCGTTCACGGAGCGGAAGACCGTGGGTCCGAGGTGCCCCGTGACCGCCGCGGCGAGCATCGTGCGGCCGTCGCGGGGATCCACCACGACGTGGTTGACCTCGTTCCCGAGGAAATGCGGTCCCTCGATCCGGAGCTCCCGGCCGGCGCCGCCCCCCCGGATCATGAACGCGCCCTTGATCGTTCCGACGAGCAGGTCCACGCGACGCGCGCGGGACTTCGTGCCGCGGGCGGCGGATTTCGGGCGGGTGGACGTGCGGCGGCTGGTCGCGGCCCGGGAGCGGGCGGGGGCGCGGCGGCGCGTCGAGCGGGCAACGGTGCGAGCCATCGAACCTTCCTCCTGTGGGTCAGGCGTCTCGTAGGGGAGCGGGAGCTTAGGACGCGCGCGGGGGGAGCACAAGAGGAGGGCTCCCCCTTCGTCCCCTCGTCCGACCGCTTGACCCCGCGGCCGATCTGGGCTGCACTGGCGGCATGTCCCTCTCCGGAAAGAAGGCCGTCGTCACGGGCGCCGGGCGCGGAATCGGCGCTGCCGTCGCGCGGGTCCTCGCGTCCTCGGGCGCCGACGTGATCGTCGCCTCGCTGAGCCTCGAGCGCGCCGAGAAGGTCGCCCTGGAGCTCCGCGCCCGCGACGCGCAGGTCTGGCCGATCCAGTGCGACATCTCGGACGAGGCGCAGGTGGCGGGGCTCGCGCAGGCGGCGGCGGATCACCTCGGGAAGGTGGACATCCTCGTGAACAACGCGGGCATCACGCACTCCGCGCCCATCAAGCGCACCGAGCTGGCGGACTGGAACCGCGTTCTCGCGGTGAACGCCACCGGCACGTTCCTCTGCACGAAGGCGTTCCTGCCCGGGATGATGGAGCGGGGCTGGGGGCGCATCGTGAACATCGCCTCGACGGCCGCGATGCAGGGCGCGCGCTACGTGGCGGCCTACGCCGCCGCGAAGCACGCGGTGCTCGGCTTCACGCGCTGCGCGGCGGCCGAGGCTGCGGCGAGCGGGGTCACCGTGAACGCGGTCTGTCCGAGCTACACCGACACGGACATGACGTTCGAGTCGGTCCAGCGGATCGTGGCGCGGAGCGGCCACACGGAGAAGCAGGCGCTGGACTTCGTGAAATCCCTGAACCCCCAGGGGCGTCTCATCACGCCGGAAGAGGTGGCGTGGGCCGTGATCTCGCTCTGCACCGACGACGCGCGCGGCATCAACGGCCAGACCATCGTCATCGACGGCGGGGCCCTCCTCGCGTGAAGTGGCGCGTCGTGAATCCCGAGGGGCTCGACCCGCCCCGCGGCTTCAGCCACGGTCTGCTCGCGCCTCCCGGCGGCCGTCTCCTCTTCGTGGCGGGGCAGGCCCCCACGGCTCCGGACGGCGAGGTGGTCGCCGGCGGGTTCGTCGCGCAGTTCTCGCACGCGCTCGAGAAGATCGTCCGCGTCGTGCAGGAGGCGGGCGGGACCGCGAAGAACATCGGGCGGCTGACGATCTTCGTGGCGGACATCCGCGAATACCGCCGCTCTCGCCGTGCGCTCGGCGCCGCCTACCGGGAGATCATGGGCGATCACTACCCGGCGATGGCGCTCGTGCAGGTGGCGGCGCTCCTCGACGAGCACGCGGTCCTCGAGATCGAGGCGACCGCCGTGATCGCGGAGAAGGGGTGACGATGCCGCTCGCGCCGAAGAGCTTCCTCTACGCGCACGACGCGGCCACGTCGGTGGCCACGATCACGTTGAACCGTCCGGCGAAGCTGAACGCGCTCACCTTCGAGGTCTACCGCGAGCTGCGCGACGCCTTCCGCACCCTCGACGAGGAAGAAGGCGTGCGCGCGATCGTCCTCACCGGCGCGGGCCGCGCGTTCTGCTCGGGCGGCGACGTCGACGAGATCATCGGCAAGCTCCTCGACCGGGACTACGAGCAGCTCCACGCGTTCACGCGCCTCACGTGCGAGCTGATCCTCGCGATCCGCCTCTGCCGGCGCCCGGTGGTGGCCGCGCTCAACGGGACCACCGCGGGCGCCGGCGCGGTCATCGCCGCCGCGTGCGACTTCCGCGTCGCCGCGGAGTCCGCGCGGATCGCGTTCCTGTTCACGAAGGTCGGGCTCTCGGGCGCGGACATGGGCGCCAGCTGGCTTCTGCCGCGAATCGTGGGGCTCGGCTGGGCCGCCGAGCTGCTCATGACCGGGGAGTTCGTGGACGCGGCGCGCGCGGAGCGGATGGGGCTCTACCACCGGGTCCTTCCCGTGGAGCGCGTCCTCGGCGAAGCCACGGCGCTCGCGGCGCGGCTCGCGAAGGGACCCTCGCACGCGCTGGCCGTGACCAAGGACGCGCTGCAGCGCGAGGCCGGCATGACCATGCTCGCCGCCTTCGAGCACGAGGGGCGCGTCCAGGCGGCGTGCATGCAGAGCCCGAACTTCCGCGAGGCCCACGAGGCGTTCCAGGCCAAGCGCGAGCCCCGGTTCCGGTAGCGCCGTGACCGACGTCGCCACGATCCGCGCGTTCCTCGAGCCGCGCCACCTGGAGAGCGCGCAGGAGGTCGCGCGCTTCGTCGCGAAGGAGGTCGCGACCCGCGCGCACGCCCCGGACGACGCGGCCGCCCGGCGCGAGGCGAAGGAGCTCGTGCGCGTGCTCGCGCGAGGACCGCTCTACGCCGCGATCGAGGCGCAGGATCTCCGCCGGCTCTGTCTGATCCGCGAGGAGCTGGGGGCGGCCTCGCCGCTGGCCGACGCCGTGTTCGCCCTGCAGGCGCTCGGCACCGTCCCCCTGCTCCTCGCGGGCGGCCCCGTCGCCGCGCGCTTCGCGAAGAACGCGCTCGCCGGCGAGGCGATGGCCGGCTTCGCGATGACCGAGCCGCAAGCCGGCTCGGACGTCGCCTCGATGACGACGTCCGCGCGACGCGCCGGCTCCGCCTGGATCCTGGACGGCACGAAGACGCTCATCTCGAACGCCGGGATTGCGGACTTCTACGTGGTCTTCGCCTCCACGTCGCCGGGGCGCGGCGCGAAGGGCGTCTCCGCGTTCGTGGTGCCCTCGGACGCCCCGGGGCTCCGCTTCGTGCGCGCGCAGGTGCTGAGCGAGCCGCATCCCTTGGGCGAGCTGGCGTTCGAAGGCTGCCGCATCGGCGAGGATCACCTCCTGGGCGAAGAAGGCGAAGGGATGAAGCTCGGCCTCGCCACGCTGGATCGCCTGCGCGCGACCGTGGCGGCGGCGGCGTGCGGGATGGGCGCGCGCGCGCTCGAGGAGGCGCTCGCCCACGCCGCCACGCGACGTCAGTTCGGCGCGCCGCTCGCGGAGCATCAGCTCGTGAAGGCCAAGCTCGCGCGCATGGCCATCGATCTCGCGGCGTCGCGGCTGCTCACGTATCGCGCCGCGTGGGAGAAGGACGCGGGCGCCGAGCGCGTGACCCTGGAGGCCGCGATGGCGAAGGCCTTCGCCACCGAGGCGGCGCAGCGCATCGTGGACGACGCGGTGCAGATCCTCGGCGGGCGCGGCGTGCTCGCCGAGAGCGTCGTGGATCGCCTCTACCGCGCGGTGCGCTCGCTGCGCATCTACGAGGGCACCACCGAGATCCAGCTGCTCCTCGTGGCCGATCGGATCGTGGCCGGGCGCGGCGCCGGCTTCGCTCGGGAGACCTCGTGAAGATCGTCTCGGTCGGCGGGGGACCGGCCGGCCTCTACTTCGCCGTCCTCATGAAGCGCGCGGATCCGGCGCACGACGTCGTCGTCCTCGAGCGCAACCGGCCGAGCGACACGTTCGGCTTCGGCGTCGTCTTCTCCGACGCCACCCTCTCGAACCTCGCGGCCGCGGACCCGCCCACCCACGACGCGATCGAACGGAGCTTCCATCACTGGGACGACATCGAGATCCGCTGGAAGGACGAAGTGCTGCGGTCCACGGGGCACGGCTTCGCCGGCGTCTCCCGCGCGCGGCTCCTCGAGATCCTCGAAGCGCGGGCGCGCGAGCTGGGTGTCCGGATCGACACGGGGACGGAGGTGGCGGACCTGGACGCGTTCTCCGGCGCGGATCTCGTGCTCGGCGCGGACGGCGTGAACAGCGTCGTGCGGAGGCTTCGGGCGGAGACGTTTCGCCCGACGATCGACGAGCGGCCCAACAAGTTCGTCTGGCTCGGCACCACGCGCCCGTTCCCGGCGTTCACCTTCGTATTCAAGCGCGACGCGCACGGGCTCTGGCGCGTGCACGCCTACCAGTACGAGAGGGGCCGCTCCACGTTCATCGTGGAGGCCACGCGCGACACCTTCGACGCCTCCGGGCTCGATCCGCTGGACGAGGCCGCCACCGTCCGCTTCTGCGAGGAGCTGTTCGCCGAGGAGCTGGCCGGGCACCCTCTCATCGCGAACCGGTCGCTCTGGCGGAGCTTCCCGACCGTGCGCTGCGAGCGGTGGCGCGCGGGGAACGTGGTGCTGGTGGGGGACGCCGCGCACACCGCGCACTTCTCGGTGGGCTCGGGCACGAAGCTCGCCCTCGAGGACGCCATCGCGCTCCAGGCGGCGCTGGCCCGACGGCCGTGCGTGGACGAAGCGCTCGCGGCGTACGAGGCGGAGCGACGCCCGGCGGTGGAGAGCCTGCAACGCGCGGCGCAGCAGAGCCTGCAGTGGTTCGAGTCCACCGAGCGCTACGTGGACGATCCGCCGCTCCGCTTCGCCTTCTCCCTGCTCACGAGGAGCCTGCGCATCACGCATCAGGAGCTTGCGGCGCGCGATCCGGCGTTCGTGCGGAGCGTGGACGAACGCGTGGCGGGCGAGGCGGAGCGACAGAGCGGCGTGCGCCTCGAGAGCGCGGCGGACGCTCGAGTGCCGCCGCCGATGTTCACTCCCTTCCGCCTGCGCGATCTCGTGCTGGGGAACCGCGTGGTCGTCTCCGCGATGTGCCAGTACTCGGCCACGGACGGGCGGCCGAACGATTGGCACCTCGTGCATCTCGGGAGCCGTGCCGTCGGCGGAGCGGGGCTCGTCATGACCGAGATGACCGACGTCTCCGCCGACGCGCGCATCTCGCCCGGCTGCTGCGGGATGTACCGCGACGAGCACGTGGGCGCGTGGCGGCGCATCGTGGACTTCGTGCACGGCGCGTGCACGGCGAAGATCGGCATCCAGCTGGCGCACGCGGGACGCAAGGGCGCCACGAAGGTGCCGTGGGAGGGCGAGGATCCCCTGGACGACGGCGCGTGGCCGCTCGTCGCGCCGTCGGACGTGGCGTGGGACGAGGATCACCAGATCCCGCGGGCCATGACGCGCGAGGACCTGGCGCGCGTGAAGGCGGACTTCGTGCGCGCCACCGAGCGCGCGATCGAAGCCGGCTTCGACCTCGTGGAGCTGCACTTCGCCCACGGGTATCTCTTCGGCTCGTTCATCTCGCCGCTCACGAACCGCCGCACCGACGAGTACGGCGGGAGCCTCGCGAATCGTCTGCGCTACCCGCTCGAAGTGCTCGACGCGATCCGCGCGGTCTGGCCCGCCGAGCGGCCGATCTCCGTGCGCATCTCCGCCACGGACTGGGCGCCCGGCGGCGTGGAACCGGAAGACGCGGTGGAGGTGGCGCGGATGCTGAAGGCGCACGGGGTGGATCTCGTCGACGTGTCGGCGGGCGGCACGGTGCCGTTCGCTGCGCCGGCATACGGCCGGCAGTACCAGACTCCGTTCGCGGATCGCATCCGCCACGAGGCGGACATCGCCACGATGGCGGTGGGCAACATCTCCTCGTGGATGGACGTGAACACGATCGTCGCGGCCGGGCGCGCCGACCTCTGCGCGCTCGCCCGCGCGAACCTCTACGATCCGTACTGGACGCGTCACGCGGCGGCGGCCCAGGGCTGGGCGCTGCGCTGGCCCGACCCCTATTCGACCCTCACGCGGTACGTGCCGCGCCTGGGCTAGGAGAGCGCATGAAGAAGCCGCGCGCGGCCGCGACGGTCGGCTACTCCGGGACCCCGCTGCCCAAGAAGCTCATGATCCGGGACGCGGATGTGGTGGCGCTCGTCGATGCGCCGAAGACCTTCGAGAAGACGCTCGGAGCCCTGCCCGAGGGCGCGATCACCCGGCGCGGCGGTCGCGGCCGGAGGAACGTCACGATCTGGTTCGTGAGCGAAGCCCGCGCTCTGGAGCGGCGCGTCGCGAGCGTGGTGAAGGCCGCGGGCGGGGCGAAGCTCTGGATCGCGTGGCCGAAGAAAGCCTCGGGAGTGGTGACGGACGTCTCGGAAGGCGCGGTGAGGGACGCGGGGCTCGCGCAGGGCGTGGTGGACATCAAGGTCTGCGCGATCGACGAGACGTGGTCCGGCCTCCTCTTCGTACGACGTCGATGATAGGGTGCTCCGCGATGGAGTCTCTCTTCCCGTCCGCCCGCGGCCGTCGCGGCTTCCGGCGCGCTTTCCGGCGCAGCCTCGCCGGGCCTCGCGTCGCCCTGCTCGTCCCGATCCTCGCGCTGATCGTCGTCGCGGGCGCCGGCTGCGGAAAGCGCAAGGAAGCGCCCCCTCCGCCGGCGCCGGCCGCGCAGACCCTCGCCACTCCGGACGGCGTCACCATCGCCTACGACGTGCGCGGCCAAGGCCGCCCCGTGCTCGTCTTCATCCACGGATGGTGCTGCAACCGCTCGTACTGGAAGAACCAGGTCGACGTGTTCGCGAAGGACCACGAAGTGGTCACGCTCGACCTTCCCGGGCACGGCGCCTCGGGCGCGAATCGCTCGACGTGGTCCATCGCCGGTCTCGGCGCCGACGTGCAGACGGTCGTGGAGAAGCTCGACCTCTCGGACGTGGTGCTCGTGGGCCACTCGCTCGGGGGCCCGATCGCGCTCGAGGCCGCGCATCTCCTCCCGGGGAGAGTGGTCGCGGTCATCGCCATCGACACGCTGCAGGACGTGGACTTCATCTACCCGAAGGAGTCCGTCGAGGCCATGGTGAATCGCTTCGACACGGACTTCACGGGGACGATGGCGATGGCCGTCCGGGCCATGTTCCCGGACCTCACGGACCCGGCCCTCGTGGAATGGGTGATCTCGACGTCCGACGCCACGAACCACGCCGCAGCCACCGCGATCATGCGCAGCTACGAGGACTTCGACCTGAAGGCGGCGCTCTCCGGCGCCGGGGTGCCGGTGCGCTGCCTCAACGTGGAGCCGACCGACCTGAACGGAATCCGGACCGCCGTGGAGAAGAACCGGAAATACGCGGATTTCGACGCGGTCGAGCTGAAGAACGTGGGGCACTACCCGATGCTCGAGCGTCCCGCCGAGTTCAACGCGAAGCTGCAGGAAGTGCTGGCGGCGTTGCCGAGGAAGTGACTGTCAGGCCGCTTCGACCTGATCCGCCTCGTCGTGCACGCGGAGGAACGCGTCGCGCACGCGGTGCTGTCCGAGGAGATCGAAGTACTCCTCGACGACGACGCGCGCGTCCGCCACCGTCACGGCGTGGAAGAGCCGCTGGCGCAGCCGCCCGCCCCACGGCAGCCCGCGCGTGAAGTAGCCCGCGATCTTCTTGATCCGCCCGAGCGCCACCCGGTCGCGACGCTCCTCGTCGCCCACGAAGGTCTCGCCGAGGTCCGCGAGCTGCGCGAAGTGCCGGCGCAGCACGTCGTGGCGATCGTCCAGCGTGGGCTCCGCCGGGGTCTCGCCCCTCAGCGACTGCGCGATCTGCGAGAGCAGCCACGGATTCCGGAGCACGCCGCGCCCCACCATGACGCCGTCCGCGCCCGACGCGTCGAGGGCGGAGCGCGCGTCCTCCACCGTGAGGATGTCGCCGTTCACGAGCACCGGCACGCGCACGCCGTCCTTCACGGCGCGGACGAAGGACCAGTCCGCCTTGTTCTTGAACATGTCGCAGCGCGTGCGGCCGTGCACCGCGATCATCGCGGCGCCGGCGTCCACCGCGCGGCGCGCCACGTCCGGCGCGTTCCGCGTGTCCGCGTCCCAGCCCGTGCGCATCTTCACGGTGAACGGCACGCCGTGCGGCGCGACCGCGCGCCCGACCGCGGCGAAGATCTCCGCGGCGCGGTCCGGCTCGCGCATGAGGGCGGACCCCGCGCAGCCCGACGTCACGGACTTGGACGGGCAACCGCAGTTCACGTCGACGATGTCCGCGCCCAGATCGACGCAGTAGCGCGCCGCATCCGCCATCCGCACGGGGTCGCGGCCGTAGATCTGGATCGAGACGGGGTGCTCGTCCGGGTCCACCTCCGCCATGCGCCACGCCTTCGCGACGCTCCGGGTCATGGCCTCGGAGCTCACGAATTCGGTCACGGTGAGCCCGCACCCGCCGAGGCCCCGGATGAGCCGGCGGAAATCGCGGTCCGTGATGCTCTCCATGGGCGCGAGGACGCACGGGGGGTCGATCCGCACGCGCCCGACTTCGAAGGCCACGCAGTCCTCCCGAGTAGGCTCCCATGGTAACGGCGGCGAGGCGGCAGCGCCAGCGGCCCCTCCGTCCGCTCCGCGCAGTGGCGGACGGCCCGGCCCCCGCCCCGCCGCTTTCATCCGATCTTCACGGTTCGCTCGCGCCGCGGTACGCTGCCTCGCCTTCTGTTCGGCCTGCAGACGCCCGGGGGGGACCGAGATGTTCGCACGCCTTCTGCCACGCGAGACCAGTTTCTTCGACTTCTTCGACCAGCACGCCGCGCTCGTCGTGGCCGGCACCCGGGAGTTCCAGTCGCTCGCCGCCACCGCCGCCAACATCGTCCCGAAGGCCAAGCGCATCCAGGAGCTCGAGCACGAGGCGGACGTGGTCACGCATCAGTGCGTCGAGGCCTTGCACAAGACCTTCATCACGCCGATGGACCGCAACGACATCCACCGCCTCATCTCCTGCATGGACGACGTGATCGACCTCGTGGACGCCGCCTCGGACCGCATCACGCTGTACGAGCTGGAGACCACCTGGCAGGGGCTCCGGGACCTCGCCGACGTGCTCCTCCGGGCCACGGAGTCGGTGGAGCAGGCGGTGCGCGGGCTGCGCGATCTCCGGCACCCCGAGGTGATCCGGCAGCGCTGCATCGACGTGAACCGGCTCGAGAACGAGGCCGACGCGGTCCTGCGCCACGCGCTCGCCGCGCTCTTCCGCAAGGAGACGAACCCGATCCGCGTCATCCAGTGGAAGGAGATCTACGAGATTCTCGAGGCCGCCACGGACCGCTGCGAAGACGTCGCGAACGTCATCGAGGGCGTCACGCTGGAGCAGTCTTGAACGCGAGCGTCGTGCCCGTCGTCGTCGTGACCGTGGCGATCGCGCTGTTGTTCGACGTGATCAACGGCTTCCACGACGCCGCGAACTCCATCGCCACCATCGTTTCCACCCGCGTTCTCCGGCCGGGGCACGCCGTGCTCTGGGCCGCGTTCTTCAACTTCGTCGCGATGTTCGTGTTCGCGCCCAAGGTGGCCGACACGATCTCGAAGATCGTGAAGATCACGCCCGCCGACCCCGTGTTCGTGTACGTCGTGCTCGCCGGTCTCCTCGGCGCGATCGTGTGGGATCTGCTGACGTGGTGGTGGGGCCTGCCCACGAGCTCGTCGCACGCTCTGATCGGTGGCGTCGCGGGGGCGGGCGTCGCGCACGCGGGCTGGGAGATCCTCCGCTGGGACAAGATCGCGAAGACGATCCAGTTCATCCCGCTCGCGCCGCTGATGGGCCTCGTGCTGGGCTTCGGGCTGATGACCGCGGTGTTCTGGGTCTTCCGCAAGTGGCGCCCGGCGGCCGTGGATCACTTCTTCCGGCGCGGACAGCTGGTCTCCGCATGCCTCTACTCGCTCGGCCACGGCGGCAACGACGCGCAGAAGACCATGGGCGTCATCGTGGCCCTGCTCGTGGCGGCCGGGATGATGGACCCGTCCACGCAGCTCTCGGTGGGCAACCTGCGCACGCTGTGGATCATCCTCGCGTGCCACGCGGCGATGGCGCTCGGCACGGCGCTCGGCGGCTGGCGCATCGTGAGGACGATGGGCATGCGCATGACGAAGCTGAAGCCGGTCGGCGGCTTCTGCGCCGAGACGGCCGGCGCGGCCACGCTCTTCCTCGCGACCCACAGCGGGATCCCCGTCTCCACGACGCACACGATCACCGGGGCGATCGTGGGCGTCGGCTCCACGACAAACGTCTCGGGCGTCAAGTGGGGCATCGCCACCCGCATCGTGTGGGCGTGGCTCTTCACGATCCCGGCCTCGGCGCTCGTGGCGGCGGGCTGCCTCCGGCTCTTGCTGTTCGCCGACGCCCGCTTCTAGGGGCGGCCCTCGGAGGCGGGACCGGGGTCGCGGACCGGCGGCTTCGTCGCCACGACGACGTGCGCGATCCGCCACGTGAGCGCGCGCAGCACGACCGGCGAGAAGCCGAGCCCGCTCAGGCGCTCCACGAACTCGTCCGGGGAGAGGAAGCCCTTGCCGGTCTGCCGGAGATAGGCGTAGGCGGTCCGGCTCCGCGAGATCCAGGAGCCGACCCGCGGCAGGACCTCGTCCAGGTAGAGGCGGATCGCGGGGCTCTCCGGCTTGCGGAAGAACTCGACGACGGCCAGGCGCCCGCCGGGCGCGAGCACGCGGTGCGCTTCCCGGAGGCCTCGCTCCAGGTCGGCGAAGTTGCGGACGCCGAACCCCACCGAGACCACGTCGACGCTGCCGTCGGGGGCCGGGATGCCGAGCGCGTCGCCCACATCGAAGCGGACGCGGCCCGCGACGCCCCGGGCCGCCGCCTTCCGCCTCGCGTGGGCGAGCATGTCCTCGCTCAGGTCCAGACCGAGGACGTCGCCTCGAAACTCCCTCCGCGCGAGGAACTCGAGCGCGAGATCGCCGGTGCCCGTGGCCAGGTCGAGGACGCGCCGCGCCCCCTCCGGCTCGGCCATCCGCACGGCCGTGCGGCGCCACGCGCCATCGAGGCCGAACGAGAGCACCCGGTTCAGGAGGTCGTAGCGAGGGCTGATCTCCCCGAACATCCGGGAGACGCGCTCGGGGTCGCGCTCCAGCAGCTTCGGATCGAGGCTCACCGCGACGCTCCGCCCGACGGGACCCCGCGGGATCGACGAGGTTCGGGAAAGGGGGGCGAGTCTGCCCAAGGGGGGCGGCGCGCGCAAGAGCGCTCCATGAAGAGGACGCGAGCGGTGGGTGAATGCCGGAGGGTCGCGGCGTCGGCGCCCCGGCCGCGGGAGGGGCCCGGGAGGGCGTGCGCGGGCGTTTCGCGCCCCGGCGCGTGAGGGGCAATCATAGCTGACCGTTGATGCCGCCGATCCCCGCCGGGGGGGCGCCGGTGCGCTCCGGCCCCCGGAAACTCGTCCTCCGCGAGCCAAGTGATGACCCCGCCTCGAGTTGTGAAATTCTGGAATTTTCCCTTGACTCCCTCTACATGCTGCGACTAGGTTTCGCCCCGCCACAAGATGTAGTGGCAGGCCCGCCCGGTGTCAGGTCGCTCCAAGTCGTGCTGCCGCCCACCGATCCGGGGTTTTCTGCCGCCTCCGTGGCGATCGTCGTGTTCGCCCCTGTCTGAACAGACAGCTAACAATCGGGGTTGACAAGGAGAGGGTCCCTCCGGCAACCGCCTCCGCTCCGGAAGGTTCACCGGCACGCGTCGGCGGCTCTCGAAGGGCGCTCTTCCATGGAGTCCGAACCAGTTCCAAGGGGAGGGGATCGGGATGAGTGGCGCGGAGGTATTGGGCAGGACGAGCGTCGAGGGTCGCGGGGCCGGGACTCGTGCCGATGGGTGGAGTGGGGATGTGAGCGCGGAAGCCGGGTCTCGGTACCCCGCGCCCTCTTCCCTCTCGCGCCGTTTCTCCCGGGAGGGCGTCGATCCCATCGACGAGATCGAGTGGGAGACGCGCCGGGCCATCATCACGAATCCCGACGGCTCCGTGGTGTTCCGCATGGACGACGTCGAGGTGCCGAAGGACTGGTCGCAGCTCGCCACGGACATCGTGGCCTCGAAGTACCTCCGCAAGGCCGGCGTCCCGGACACCGGGCGTGAGCACAGTGTGCGGGACCTGGTGCGTCGCGTCGCGGGCACCATTCGCATCGCCGGCGAGGAATTCGGCGGCTACTTCGCGGACCGCGCCGAGGCCGAGACCTTCGAAGCGGAGCTGACCGCGCTCCTCGTCACGCAGCGGGGCGCGTTCAACTCGCCCGTGTGGTTCAACTGCGGCCTCTACCACGCCTACCAGATCGACGGCTCGGGCGGAAACTGGGCGTGGGATCCGGACACGGACACGTTCGCCGAGACCGCGGACGCGTACAGCCGGCCGCAGTGCAGCGCGTGCTTCATCCAGTCGGTGGAAGACGACCTCATGTCGATCTTCCAGCTCGTGAAGAACGAGGCGCGCCTGTTCAAGTACGGCTCGGGGACCGGCACGAACTTCTCCGCGCTGCGCGGCTGCATGGAGAACCTTTCGGGCGGCGGCACCAGCTCGGGGCTCATGAGCTTCCTCGAAGTGTTCGATCGCGCCGCCGGGGCCACGAAGTCGGGCGGTACCACGCGGCGCGCGGCGAAGATGGTCTGCCTCGACATGGACCACCCGGAGATCCAGGACTTCATCGAGTGGAAGGTCCGCGAGGAGAACAAGGCGCACGCCCTCATCCAGACCGGCTTCGACCCGGACTTCAACGGCGAGGCCTACCGCACGGTGTCCGGGCAGAACTCGAACAACTCCGTGCGCGTCACGGACGAGTTCATGCGCGCGGTGGCGGAGGACGGGGACTGGAGCACGATCCGCCGGACCGATGGGAAGATCGCGGGCACGTACCGCGCGGCCGCCCTCATGGACAAGATCTGCTATTCGGCGTGGAAGTGCGCGGACCCGGGCGTCCAGTTCGACACCACCATCAACCGCTGGCACACGTGCAAGGCGTCGGGGCGGATCAACGCGTCGAATCCCTGCAGCGAGTACATGTTCCTGGACGACTCGGCGTGCAACCTCTCCAGCCTGAACCTCGTGAAGTTCCTGCGCGAGGACGGCTCCTTCGACGTGGAGGGCTACCGCCACGCCGTGCGCGTGTTCGTCACCGCGATGGAGATCCTCGTCGACCTTTCGAGCTATCCCACCCGCCGGATCGCGCAGAACTCGCACGACTACCGGCCGCTGGGGCTCGGCTACGCGAACCTGGGATCTCTGCTCATGATCCTCGGCGTTCCGTACGACAGCGAGGCGGGGCGAGCGATCTGCGGCGCGCTCACCGCGATCCTCACCGGCCACGCGTACCGCGTGTCCGCGGAG
The DNA here is from genome assembly GCA_046330135.1 of bacterium. Taxonomy (GTDB): domain Bacteria; phylum ARS69; class ARS69; order ARS69; family ARS69; genus CAYYFX01. Next base: position 103,338 of record JAXLTI010000009.1, on the reverse strand, counting down.
ATCGCGTCCCGGAAGGGGCCGTTCCCCGGCTACGCGAAGAACGCGGGATCGATGGGCGAGGTGATGCGGATGCACCGGGACGCGGTGCGGCGCATCCCGCGCGTCGGGGCGGAGGCCCTCTCGAGCGCGGCCCGCGAGGACTGGGAGGCGGCGGTCGTGCAGGGGGACCGCTACGGGTATCGCAACGCGCAGGCGTCGGTGCTCGCGCCCACCGGCACGATCGGGCTGCTCATGGATTGCGACACCACCGGCATCGAGCCGGACTTCGCGCTGGTGAAGTTCAAGAAGCTCGCCGGCGGCGGCTACTTCAAGATCGTGAATCACTCGGTGACGCGCGCGCTGCGCACGCTCGGCTACGACGAGGACCAGATCGCGGACATCGACCGCTACGTGCGCGGCACGATGACGCTGGAAGGCGGTCCCGGCATCAACCACGACATCCTCCTGGAGAAGGGGCTGTCGGGGGCGGACATCCAGCGCATCGAGACCGCGCTGCCCGGCGCGTTCGATCTCGAGAGCATCATCACGCCGCGCCTGCTCGGCGAGGCCGCGATGGAGCGGCTCAGCCTGCCGAAGGCGCGCTGGTCGGCGCCCGGCTTCAACCTGCTTCGCGAGCTCGGCTTCTCGCCGTCGATCATCGAGCACGCCACGGACGTGATCTGCGGCCGGATGACGGTCGAAGGCGCGCCGCACCTGGCGGAGGACCACCTGCCCATCTTCGATTGCGCCAGCCGTTGCGGGCGCAAGGGACGTCGCTTCCTCGCGCCGCGCGCGCACCTCGCGATGATGGCGGCGGCTCAGCCGTTCATCTCGGGCGCGATCTCGAAGACCGTGAACCTCCCGAACGACGCGAGCGTCGCGGACGTGCGGGACCTCTACGACTACGGGTGGAAGCTCGGGCTGAAGGCGATCGCGATCTACCGCGACGGCTGCAAGCGGAGCCAGCCGCTGTCGGCGGGCGGCGAGGGAAAGGAAGCGGCCTCGGACACGGCGGACGCCGACAAGCCGGTGTCTCCGCCGAAGCCCCAGCGCGTCCGGCTGCCCCGGAAGCGCGCCGGCTTCACGCAGGAGGCGCGGGTGGGCGGGCACAAGGTGTATCTGCGCACCGGCGAGTACGAGAATGGCCGCCTCGGCGAGATCTTCATCGATATGCACAAGGAAGGCGCCGCCTTCCGCAGCATGATGAACTGCTTCGCGATCTCGGTGAGCCTCGGCCTGCAGTACGGCGTGCCGCTCGACGAGTTCGTGGACGTGTTCACGTTCACGCGCTTCGAGCCGCACGGACACACGGACCATCCGAACATCCGCTTCTCCACGTCGGTGGTGGACTACCTCTTCCGCGTGCTCGCGATGGAGTACCTCGGCCGCCACGACCTCGTGCAGGTGCCGCCGTCGGCGAGTCACGACAAGGTGGAGCTCGGCGGCGTCGCGGAGGGCAAGCCGCGGGAGCCGGCACGCGAGCCGTCCACTTCGGAGACCGAGCCGCGCGGCGAGGCTCCGGCCACCCGCGCCACGGAGGCTCCGGCGGGACCGAAGAACGGCGGGAACGGCAACGGCCACGCGTGGGTGTCGAACGTGATCACGGAGCAGCTGACGCTGGTGAGCAAGGACGCTCCGTTCTGCGACCTCTGCGGCCACCTGACCGTGCGCAACGGCGCCTGCTACAAGTGCCTCAACTGCGGGCAGGCCATGGGTTGCTCGTAGGGATCGCTCGCGAATCTCGACGAGTCGCGGGGGCGGGGCCGAGAGGCTCCGCCCCGCGCGTTTGGGGTCCGGCCGTCGACTCGGCGGGGTGCGCACGGGGGCGTTGCACGCGTCGCCGAGCCGGCGGCGCGTGCTTCCGCATCGAACGGTCGGCCTCCGGCGTCCAGCCTCCGGCCGACCTCCGCTCCGGCGGCTCCGCCATCCCTGGCTACGCCGCCTCCGCGAAGTCGCTGCGAAAGCACGCCGCCGAGCCGCCGACGCATGCCCCGCCACGCGCGGTCTGCGCCGATGGGCCCGGTGATCGCACGACCTCGGGCGCGATCACCGTCCGTGGCGTGTCGCCGACCGCGTGCCCGTGCGTCGGGCCGTGGTGGTCGTCGCCTGTCTCGCAACGGGCGCGGCGCCGGCCGGCCCCGAGGCGAGACGGGCGAACCCTGACACGGCTCCGAGCCGACGAGGCGAGCCCCGAGGCGAGACGGGCGAACCAGCTAGGCCGCCGCGAGGGCGTCGGCGATCTCTTCGCGCACGGCGGCGTCCTCTTCGCGCTCCGCCCGCGTGCGGAGCGCGGCCAGCGCGCGGTCGTCGCCGATGCGGCCGAGGGCCCAGGCGGCGTGGGCGCGGACGAGGGCGGCGGGGTCGCCGGCGAGCGCGGCGGCCAGGGCGGGCACGGTCGAGGGGTCGCGGCGGTTGCCCAGGGCGACGCACACGTTGCGCACGAAGGCGTCGCGGCCGGCGCGGCGTACGGGGCTTCCGCGGAAGCGTTCCGCGAAGTCCGGCTCGGTCATGGCGAGGAAGTCCGCGAGGTCGCCCCGGAAGCGGCCCACCGCGGTCGCGAAGCGCGGGTCGGTCGAGGGGACGGCGAAGCGATTCCACGGGCAGACGTCCTGGCAGACGTCGCAGCCGAAGATCCACTCGCCCACGAGAGGCCGGAGCTCGCGCGGGATCGGTCCTTTCAGCTCGATGGTGAGATAGGAGATGCATCGGCGCGCATCCACGACGTAGGGCGCCACGATCGCGCCGGTCGGGCATGCGTCGATGCAATCCGCGCAGCGGCCGCACCGGTTCCGGGCCGGGCCCTCGTCCGGCGGCAGCTCGACGTCGGTGACGAGCTCCGCGAGGAAGAACCAGGACCCGGCGTCCTCGGTGATGAGATTCGTGTGCTTGCCGATCCATCCGAGGCCCGCGCGCTCCGCCCACTCCTTCTCGAGGATCGGGCGGTGGTCCACCCCGAGCGCCACCTGCGATCCCGGGGCGGCCCTGCGCAGGAACCGCGCGAGCTTCCGCACGCGCCGGCCCACGACGCCGTGGTAGTCGGCGCCCCGAGCATAGCGCGAGACGATCCCGTTCCAGCGCGCCGACTCCTCCGAGGGCGCCGCGGCATAGGACGTGAGGAGAGCCACGACGGTGCGGGCGCCGGGGAGCCAGACGCGCGGGTCCGTCCGCCGCGCCACGTCGCGAGCCATCCACCGCATCTCGCCATGGCGCCCGGCCGCGAGCCAGTCTCCGAGTCGCTCGCGGTCCCGACACTCGCCGGCCGCCGCGAAGGCGGCGCGCGCGAAGCCCAGCCGGCGCGCCTCGGCGATGACCGCGCCCTTCAACGCCGCGGGATCGGCTGCGCTCGCTCCCGCGGCGGCGGGATCCGCCCCGCTCCGCCCGGCGCCCGGCGCCGCCGAAAGAGCCGCCGGGTCTTGGTCCCCCCTCGCCTCGCGGGGTAGCTTGGGCCACGGAGGAGAGACATGGAGCCCTACCCCGAAAGGCTCGGCGTGTTTCCGCTTCCGCACGTCGTCCTCTTCCCGCATGCGCACCTCCCGCTGCACGTCTTCGAGCCGCGCTACCTGTCGCTCCTCAAGGAGGCGCTCGCCGCCGATCGCCGGTTCGTCATGGCGGTCCTGAAGCCGGGCTACGAGGCGGGCTACTACGGCAATCCCGAAGTCTACCCCGTGGCGTGCGCCGGCCGCATCGTCAAGCACCAGCGCCTCGACGACGACTGCGCCGACCTCGTGCTGTGCGGCGAGCGGGTGGTCCACCTCGAGGAGTTCGTGGCGGAGGAGCCGTTCCGGATCGCGAAGATCCGCTCCCGCCCGGAGGACGACGAGTTCGCCCGGGCGCCCGGCGCGGCGGAGCGGCTGGCGCAGATGCGGGAGCTTCTGGACCGCGCCTGCCCCGGCGCCACGCAGGCTCTGGAGTCCCGGCTCATCGCGCGCCCCGAGCAGGACGGCGGCCTCGAGCTGCTGCACACCCTCGCGTCGAGCTTCCCCCTCGCGGTCGAACAGAAGCTCGCCTGGCTGGAGTGCGAGGGCAGCCTCGCGCGCTGGGAGCGCATTCGGGCCACACTGGAGGGAGTGGCTCGGGAGCGCGGTCGCAAGGATCGCGCGATGGAGCGCTACGCCGACCTCAAGCCCGAGGACCCCAAGCACAACTGAGCGCGGGCGGCCGTCGGCGGCCCGCAATCACCCGGCGCGGACTCACGGGGAGGCGCCCGGCCGCGTCTGGATGCGGTAGATGCGCGCAGTGGACGCGCTCGCGTCGACGGGGGCTTGCGGGTCGTCCAGGAAGCGGCCGAGCGCCGCCAGCACCGCGCGCGTGTCCAGCGAGGAGGCGGCACACGCCTCGGCGATCGTCTGCGACTCGTCCAGCGCCCCGCCCGAGCAACCGGAGCCGCTGATCCCGAATCCCCCGAGGATCTCGCGGACGCGGGGATGCACCGCCATGGCCTCCCCGAGACGTGTGGAGGGCTCGAAACGGATCTCGCGGCGCAGGCGGCGCCGCTCGAAGTCGAGCTCACGGACCAGTGCGTCGATCTCCGTCACGCGGCCCTGGAGCAGGTAGAAGCGACGGGCGATTCGCGACTCCGCTTCACGGACCTCCCGGCGCGCCTGCGACGTCCGCCGGAGGAGCAGCAGGATCGCTCCGGCGAGAACGGCCAAGATCACGCGAATCGTGACGCTCATTCGGGTTCCTTGAAGACGGCAGGTCGGCGTTCCCCTTGGCGCGTTCCCGGGCTCACGTTATATTCCCGGTCAAGCCGAGCGAACCCGAGCGTTCCCGGGAAGTTGCGCGACCGGCGCGTGGAACGTAGCGGAATATAGAGGCCGCCCTCCCGGGGCAGCAAGCGTCCGGGCCCACTCACCCATCGTCGAGCCCATGAGAATCCTTCGTCGTATCTGGATGCCGCTGATGTCGATCCAATTCGGCGTCGTCCTCATCGTCTTCCTGATGACGACGATGATCTTCGCCACGCAGTTCGAGGCGTCCACGAACACGCGGGCCATGAAGTACTTCATCTACGGCTCGCACTGGTTCGACGTGGCCGTCGCGCTCTTCGTCGTGAACATCATCGTGAACACGCTGCGACGGCGGCCGTACCGCTTCCGCCACGCGGGGTTCCTCACCGTCCACACGGGCGTGCTCATCATCGTCGCCGGCGGGCTGACCACGCGCTACCGGGGCGTGGACGGCACCATGCCCATTCCGGAGGGCAGCGAAGCGAAGGAGATCTCGCTCCCCCAGAACGATCTCGTCGTGGAGGCGGGGGGGCAGGTCAAGGCTCACGAGACGCACTACGACGTCGCGCCGTGGGAGACCATGCACGACGATCTTTACTCCGTGCCCGGCATGCCGTACCTGCTTCAGGTGGATCGGTACTACCCCACGGGGACGGTGACGGACTCGCTCCTGGACGACCCGCAGCACGGCACGCCCACGATCCGCGTCGCCGTGAGCGTCCGCGGGGGCGATCCCGCGGCGGCTTGGCTGCGCATCGGCGATCCGGACCACGCGGCCGCCACCCAGGGGGACCTGCGCATCCGTCTCGCCGGCGCGGCGGAGGCCGAGTCCCTGCGGGCGGTCTGGGCCAAGTCCTCGGGCGCCGGGGCCGCCGGTCATCTGCGCCTGTTCTGGCGGGACGGCAAGAGCGAGATGCTGGATCTGCCGAGTCAAGTGGGCAGCCTCGTGCCCACGTCGCGGCCGGGCGTGAAGGTCGAGGTCATCAAGGTCTTCCATTCGTTCGTGCTCACCCAGGGCGGGCCCGCGGACGCGAGGGACTCGCCGGACAATCCGGCGGTGCGCTTCCGCCTCGTCGGGTCGTCCTCGGAGCACGAGGTGCACCTCGCGTTCACGAAGTTCCCGGAGTTCCGCACCGATCCGCCGGCGGGGGAGACGTGGCTCGCGAGCGGCGGCCAGTGGGAACCCACCGAGGATGCGGGCGCCGCGAAGCAGATCGCCATCGTGCACGAGGCCGAGGGCCGCTGGGTGCCGTGGACGAGCTGGCGCGACGCCGCGGACGGCGCGCCGCTGTCCACGACCGAGAACCGTGCGCTCCAGGGCGCGGGCGTGACCCTTCGCCTCTTGGACGAGACCGAGCACGGCGTGCTGTCGCGGGTCGTGGTGCAGACGGCGAAGGACATCCAGAACCCGGTCCTCCATGTGCGGCTCGTGGAGAGGGGGAAGGGATCGGACAGCGAGGCTCCCCGCCGCGCCTCCCTCGTGGACGCGCTCCGCTTCCGCCCGGACGTGCGGCCCGTGGCCGTGACCCCGAACGACGTCTGGCTCTTCCACGGCGAGCCGTTCCGCTTCGACACGCCGAAAGGTCCCATCAATCTGGAGTATCGCTCGCGCAGCATCCCGCTCAACTTCGCGATCCACCTCGACGATTTCCGGGAGGTGCAGTATCCCGGAATCTCGATGGCCGCGTCGTTCGAGAGCCACGTCACCGTGCACCCGCCCATCGGGAGTCCGTTCCCTTACGACATCCACATGAACCACCCGCTGATCTACGGCGGCTACACGTTCTATCAGGCCAGCTTCCAGCGGACTCCGGAGCGGGAGGTCACGATTCTCTCCGTCGCACACGATCCGGGCATGCAGCTTTCGTTCGTGGGATACTGCATCCTCGTCAGCGGACTCCTGCTCATCTTCTTCGTGAAACCGTACCTGCGGAAGTTGGACGACCGCTGGGCACGGACCCGCAACGCGGGAGGTTGATATGACGCGCTCGCTCCTTCGATCGGCCGTGCTCGCGATCGCCGTTTCGTTGGTCTCCGTGCCCGTGTTCGCGAAGACCGCGCTCGACCCGCTCTGCCGCGTCCCCGTTCAGGAGGGCGGCCGGGTGAAGCCCTTCGACACCTGGGCGCGGGAGTTCCTCGGCGACGTGTACGGCAAGACCACCTGGGAAGGGAACCCGGCCACGCTCGTCGCCATGTCGATGATGGTGGACGGGGACGCGTGGAAGCAGAAGCCGATCGTGAAGGTCGAGCATCTCGCCCTGAAGAAGAAGTGCTCGCTCGAGATCACGCGCAAGTACTTCACGTTCGAGGAGCTGGTGGGGAACAGCGCGCTGATGACGTGGTGCGAGCAGCTGCGTCAGAGCGGCCGCGACAACTTCAACTCGATGGAGAAGGCGGCGCTCGACGTGTACAGCCGCCTCGCCCAGGTGGACCTGGTCACGCGACGCATGGTCCCGCACGTCGTGCCGGGAGTGCGCGCGGCCGATCAGCCGTGGATGAGCCTCGGGGACCTGGAACAGATGCAAGGCGCTCCGTTCGTGGCGGACCTCGTGCAGAAGTGGTCGGCCGTCCAGACCGCCGCTCTCGCGGGCGGCGCAGGTCTCGACGCCGCCACCGCCGCGTGGACCTCCACCGTGTCGGGGAACGCCGGTTGGAAGCTCGCGGACGCTCGGCGGAATCGCCTGGAGGTCCTCTACAACCAGATGGCGCCGTTCCACAAGGCGTGGGTCGTCTACGTCCTCTCCGCCATCGTGTTCATGATCGGCTGGCTCACCGGGAAGCGCGGGCTCGGGCTCGTGGGCATGTTCCTGCTGTGGGCGGGCTTCCTCATGCACACCCTCGGACTCCTGACGCGGCAGTATCTCGCGGGGCGCCCGCCCATCTCGAACCTCTACGAAGCCCTCACGTTCGTCGTCTGGGGCGTCGTCTTCTTCTCGATCCTCTTCGAGATGGCGCACCGCAAGCGCGTGCACGGCACGATCGCGGCGGTGCTCGGCTCGATCGGCCTCGTGCTCGCGGAAGTGCTGCCCATCGAGCACCACCTGAATCCTCTCGTCGCGGTGCTGCGCAGCTACTGGCTGCAGTATCACGTCACCTGCGTGCTGCTCTCCTACAGCGCGCTCACGATGGCGGCCGGGCTGGCGCACTTCCATCTCTTCACCGAGTGGTTCGCGCCGCATCGGACCGAGCTGATCAAGAAGACGCAGCAGCTGCTCTACACGGCGATGAAGATGGGCGTCACCTTCCTGGCCACCGGCATCATCCTCGGCGCGGTCTGGGCGTCGCAGTCCTGGGGCCGTTACTGGGGATGGGACCCGAAGGAGACGTGGTCGCTCATCACGCTGATGGGCTACGTCGCGGTCATCCACGGACGCTTCGCGGGGTGGCTCACGGCCTACGGGACGTCGGTCGCGAACGTCGCGTGCTGGGGGCTCGTGCTGTTCACGTTCTACGGGGTCAACTACTTCCTCGTGGGCCTGCACAGCTACGCGGGCGCCGGGCCGGACCACTTCGAGCTTCCGCCGCTTCTCGTGGTGTATCTCGTGTTCGAGACCCTCGTGGTGGCGTACGGCGTCTGGTACGAGAAGTTCGGCAAGCTCCGGCTCCATCACTCGTAGGGGGTCGGGCTGGACGCCGGAGGCGAGTTGAGCTGGGCCGACCTGCACATGCATTCGCGGTGGTCGGACGGCGAATGGGCCCCGCCGAAGCTGGTGCGGGCCGGCCGGCACGCCGGGCTCGGGGCGCTCGCGCTCACGGATCACGATGACGTCCGCGGCTATCCGGAGATGGCCGCGGCCGGCGCGGAATACGGCGTCGAGATCCTCTCGGGCGTCGAAGTCTCCTCGTGGCGGGACGGCACCGACATCCACATCCTCGGCTACGGGTTCGATCCGAAGGACCGCGCGCTCGCCGAGCTGTTCGCGGCGTCGCGCGCGACGCGCCGGGATCGCGCGGAGCGCATGGTGCAGAAGCTCGCGGAGCTGGGGGCGCCGATCGAGATGGAGGCGGTGCTCGCGATCGCGGGGGACGCCACCATCGGCCGGCCTCACGTGGCGCGGGCGCTCGTGGAAGCCGGGCACGTGCCCACCATGCGCGAGGCATTCGACCGCTGGCTCGGCGACGGGAAGCCGGCGTGCGTGGACAAGCTCCGCGTGTCGCCGGCGGACGCGATCGCCGCGCTCCACGCGGCCGGGGGCGTGGCGGTCTGCGCCCATCCCGTGACGCTCGGCGGTCCGGGGACGGCGGCGCTGGACCTGCTCGTCGAGGAGGGCCTCGACGGGGTGGAGGTCCGGCACAGCCTCCACGGAGCGGGGGTCGAGGCGCACCTCGACCGGTACGCGCGCGAGCACGTGTTGCTTCGCACGGGGGGAAGCGACTTCCACGGCCCGCGGCTCGGGTCCAGCGAGCCGGGCGGAGTGACGATCCCGCGCGAGTGGTGGGACGCCATCCTGGAGCGGGTGGAGCAGTGGCGGGCTTCGGCGGGCAAGGCGTCCCGTGGGGCGGGGAGGGGCAACTGATGGCGGATTGGACGCGTCGAGTGCCGGACAACGCGCCGGGGGCCTACTTCGTCGATCGAGAGTGCATCGACTGCGACCTCTGCCGCGAGGTCGCGCCGCAGAACTTCGAGCGCAACGAGGACGAGGGGTACTCCTTCGTCGCGAAGCAGCCCGAGACCGACGACGAGCGGAAGCGCTGCGAAGAGGCTCGCGAGAGCTGCCCCGTCGAGGCGATCGGCAGCGACGGCCCCCGGGACGCCGCGGAGGCCCCGCAGACCTGACCGCCGGCGCCCGCTCCTCCCGTCCACTCTCCGGCATCCAAGGTTCGGGGCGTTGGGGCCTCGACGAGGCAGGGTCCCGGCGAGTGATGCCGGGGCTCTCGCGGCGTCGCCTTGCGGGAGGGCGACCCGGCTGATAACCTCGCGCGTTTCGCTTCCCGGGAGGACGGCATGGATCACGTGCGAGTGGCCATCGTGGGCTCCGGTCCGGCGGGTCTGACCGCCGCCGTCTACACCGCGCGCGCCAACCTGGCCCCGGTCCTCTTCGAGGGGTTGCAGGCCGGCGGCCAGCTCACGACCACCACGGAAGTCGAGAACTACCCGGGGTTTCCGGACGGGATCCTCGGCCCCGAGCTGATGCAGCGCTTCCGCGCGCAGGCCGAGCGCTTCGGCGCGCGCCTCGTCCGCGGCGACGTCACTCGCCTGGACCTCTCGAAGCGCCCGTTCCACGTCGTCCACCACGAAGGCGAGCTCCTGGCCGACGCGCTGATCCTCTCCACCGGCGCTACCCCGCGCATGCTCGGCCTGGCGAACGAGCGCGCGCTCGTGGGTCACGGCGTCTCCACCTGCGCCACGTGCGACGGCTTCTTCTATCGCGGCGAGGAGATCGTGGTCGTCGGCGGCGGCGACTCGGCGCTCGAGGAAGCCGCGTTCCTCACGAAGTTCGCGTCCAAGGTGCATCTCATCCACCGCCGGGACTCGCTGCGCGGGTCGAAGATCATGCAGCAGCGCGTGTTCAAGAACCCGAAGATCGAGATCCACTGGAACCGCCGAGTGCGCGAGATCCTGCCGGACGAGCAGGGCCTCGTGCGCGCCGTGGTCCTCGAGAGCGGCAACGGCACGGCGCCGGAGGAGATCGCGGTCAAGGGCGTCTTCGTGGCCATCGGGCACGTGCCGAACAGCTCGCTCGTGAAGGGACAGCTCGCGCTCGACGAGAACGGCTACGTGCGCGTCGACGGGCCCGGCACCCGGACGTCCGTGGAAGGCGTGTTCGCCTGCGGCGACGTCGTGGACCACTTCTACCGTCAGGCGATCACGGCGGCCGCCACGGGTTGCCAGGCCGCGATCGACGTCGAGCGCTGGCTCGAGTCGCGGGCCGACGTCGTCGCCTGACGAGGCGACGATGAGGACCGGCGCGGTCGAGTGGCATCTGGTCACGGACGGCACGTTCCGCCTCGACGGCGGGGCGATGTTCGGCGTGGTGCCGAAGCCGCTCTGGGAGCGCAAGGCCGCGCCGGACGACCGGAACCGCATCACGCTCGGGACGAACTGCCTCCTCGTGCGCTCGAACGGCAGCACGGTGCTCGTGGACGTGGGGCTCGGCCGCAAGGACTCGCCGCGCTTCCGGGACATGTACGGCGTGGGCGACGAGTCGAGCCTCGTCACCTCGCTGGCCGCGCACGGTGTGGCGCCCGAGGACGTGGACGTGGTCGTGTGCACCCACCTCCACTTCGATCACGCGGGCGGCGTCACCCGTCTGGACGAGGACGGGCGCGCGACCCCGGTCTTCCCGCGGGCCCGTCATCTGGTGCAGAGGGACGAGCTCGAGGACGCGCGCAACCCGTCCGTGCGGTCCGCCGCCAGCTACTTCCCGTGGAATTGGGATCCGTTGGAGGCCGCCGGACTTCTCGAGGTCGTCCACGGCGAGGTCGACGTGGTCCCGGGCGTGCGCACGAAGGTGATGAAGGGCCACATCCGCGCGCTGCAGGGGGTGGCGATCGAGTCGGGGTCGGAGAAGGCGTTCTACCCTTCGGACAGCATCCCGACCACGGCGCACCTTCCGGTGCCGTGGGTGATGGGCTACGACCTCTACCCGCTGGACACCGTGGCGTTCAAGGAGTCCTTCTTGCCGCAGGCGGCGGACGAAGGCTGGACGGTCATCTTCGAGCACGACCCGAAGGTGGGCGCCGCGCGGATCCGGCGCGCGGGCAAGGGGTTCGAAGTGGAACCGGTCGCGCCCTCCGCCCACGTCACGCCGGCCCCGGCGCCGGGACCTGACGAGGTGCCTCGGGGCGGGGAGCGCGCATGAGGTGCCCGAGCTGCAACAGCCCCGAGAACAAGGTGGTGGACTCGCGCACCGCGCGGGACGGCGAGTCGATCCGCCGGCGCCGCGAGTGCCTGGCCTGCGGCGTGCGCTTCACGACCTACGAGTACGTCGAGCGCACGGCGGTGTCGGTCATCAAGAAGGACGGGCGGCGAGAGCCGTTCCGCCGCGAGAAGCTGGCCGACGGGGTCTCGAAGGCCTGCGAGAAGCGGCCGATTCCCCGGTCGGAGATCGAGGCGCTCGTGGATCGGGTGGAGAACGCCATCCAGGCCACGGGACAGAGCGAAGTCGAGAGCCGCGCGATCGGGGAGGCCGTGATGGACGAGCTGGCGCGCCTCGATCAGATCTCGTACGTGCGGTTCGCCAGCGTGTACCGGGAGTTCCGTGACGTGCGGCACTTCCTCGACGAGATCCGATCGCTGCTCGAACATCGCACGGGGGGGAAGGAATGACGCGCGCGAACGTGGAACGCCGCACGCTGGACAACGGCCTCACGGTCGTGGCGGAGCGCCGCGGGCTGGGGCCGGTCGTGTTCGCGGGCGTGGTGTACGGCGTCGGCTCGCGCGACGAGCGCCCGGGCCTCACCGGGATCAGCCACCTCCTCGAGCACATGATGTTCAAGGGCACGGAGAAGTACGGCAAGGGCGAGGTCGCGGCGCTCGTGGAGCGCAACGGCGGCGAGCTGAACGCGTTCACGTCCGAGGACGTGACGATGTACTACGAGGTGTTCGCGCGCGACCGCTGGGAGCTCGCCCTGGAGATCGAGGCGGAGCGCATGGTGAACCTCCGCATCGACGAGGCCGAGCTGGAGTCCGAGCGCCAGGTGGTCCTCGAGGAGCGCGCGATGTACCTGGACATCCCCTCCGTGGAGCTGGGCGAAGAGCTGACCGCGGCGGCGTTCCGGGAGAGCCCGTACCGGTGGCCCATCATCGGCTGGGAGTCGGACATCCACTCTCTCTCGCGCGGCGATCTCCTCGCGTACTACGGTCGCTTCTACGCTCCCGAGAACGCCACCCTCGTGGTCGTCGGCGACGTGACGCCGGACGAGGCGTTCGCGGCGGCGGAGCGGCGCTTCGGCGCCATCGCCTCGCGCGGACGCGTCGAGCGGCGGATCCCGAAGGAGCCCGAGCTGAAGGGAGCGCTCCGGCTCGCGCTCGACCGCGCGGCCAGCCTGCCGCATCTGCAGATCCTCTTCCGCGCGCCGGAGATCCGCACGCGGGACTCCGAGGCGCTGTCGCTGTTGGCGAACATCCTCTCCGGGACGCGGACGTCGCGGCTGGACCTCGCGCTGCTGGAGACGAACAAGGCCGGCGAGGCGCAGGTGCACTACCACCCGAAGGCGGATCCCTCGCCGCTCCTGGTGATCGTGGAGGGCCATCCCGGCGTGAGCCTCGACGAGGTCGAGGAGATCGTGTGGCGCGAGCTGGACCACGTGTGCGAGCGGGAGGTCGGCGCCGACGAGCTGGAGCGGACGCGCAACCAGGTGGAGGCGCACGAGGTCTTCTCGAAGCAGTCGCCGTCGAACCGCGGGTTCGCGCTCGGCTGGCACGAGGCCCACGGCGACGTGGCCTACACGGACGAGGCGATCGAGCACCTGCGCACGCTGACGCCGGCGGATCTGCTCGACGTGGCGCGGCGGACGCTGCGCCGCGACCGGTGCGCGGTGGCGCGGATCGAGGGGCCGGCGACGGGCGGCGAGACGGCGAACGGCGGCAGCGCCGAGCCGCCGCCCTCGGTCCTGCACGCGGCCCCGGGCGCGTCGCTCTTCGCGCCTCCCCCGCGCGCGCGACGCCATCGGACGGGGCTCGCCCCCGTGGCCACGGTGCGGCGCTTCTCGCTCACGAACGGGATGAAGGTCCTCCTCCAGACGGACCGGACCGATCCCCTCGTCTCCGTGTCGCTCCTCTTCCACGGCGGCTCCGCGCTGGACCCGATCGGGCGCGAAGGCCTGGCGATGCTCACCACCGACGTCGTGGAGCGCGGGCCGAAGGGCGTGGACTTCGTGGAGTTCACCCGGCGCTTCGAGCGCCTCGGCAGTCACTTCTCGCTCGCCGCGGGATCGGAGCTGGTCCACGGGGATCTCACGCTGCTCACGCGCGTCGCGGAGACGGGACTCTCGCTCGTGGCCGACGTGCTGGAGGCGCCGGGGCTGCGCGCGGAGGATCTGGAGGTCGTGCGGCAGCTCGCGCTCAACGACCTCGAGGCGCGCGAGGACGACCTCGACGAGGTCGCGGAGGACCTGCTGCTGCGCGGCATCGCGGAGGGACACCCCTACGCGCAGCTCGCTCACGGGACGCGCGAGGGCTTGCGCGCCGTGGACGTGGACGACGTGCGGCGGCTGGCGGGCGAGGCCTTCCGGCCGGACCGCGTGCACCTCGCGATCGTGGGCGACGTCGACGAGGACCGCGTGATGCGTCTCCTCGAGGAGCGCTTCGGCCGGTTGCCAGTGCCTTCCCGTGAACGCGCGCCCCTGCGCGCGCTCGAGGTCCCCGAGGGCGAGCGCGCGTTCGTGCGCACCCGCGCGGAGAAGGCGCAGGCGAAGATCTGCTTCGGCGGTCCCGGGCTGGCGGCGTCCGATCCGGACCGCTTCGCCGCGATCGCCTGGAACCACGTGCTGGGCGGAAGCTCCATTCGCTCGCGCCTCGGCGACGAGATCCGGGATCGCCAGGGCCTCGCGTACTCCGTGGCCAGCCGGAACTACGAGCGCTCGGCGGGCGGCTTCTTCCTCGTGGGGCTCGGGACGCGTCCGGAGAACGTGCGCCGCGCGGTGGACTCCGTGCGCGCGGAGGTCGCGAAGGCGGCGGAGGGCGTGACCGACGCGGAGCTGGCCGACGCGAAGGACTATCTGACGGGATCGTTCCCGCTGCGCTTCACCACCTACGGCCGTCTCGCGCGCTTCTGGACGCGGAGCTCATTCTACGGCTGGCCCGAAGATTACCTGGACCGCTACATCGAGCGCGTCCGCGCGCTCGTTCCCGCGGACCTCCATCGCGTCGGCGGGCGGCTCGCGCGCGCGGCGCGCTTCCTCGCGGTCGTCGGGCCGGTCGGCGAGGACCTCGAGCCCACCGGCTCCGCCGGGGAGGACTGATGGCGGCCGACGCGGTGCGCGGGCGGGGGGAGATGTCGCTCCTCGAGCACCTCGCGGAGCTCCGCAACGTGGTCCTGCAGGCCCTCGCGGTGATCGCCGTGGCGTCCGTGGCGGGGTGGATGCTCGGAGATCGCGCGATCGACCTGCTCGCTCGCCCCGTGCTGGGCGGTCCCGTGGAGGACCTGAAGTTCCTCTCGCCGGGCGGCGCGTTCACGCTGCGCGTGAAGACGGCGCTCGGGGTGGGGTGCTTCCTCTCCGCGCCGATCGTCGTGTGGCGGCTGTGGAGCTTCGTGGTGCCGGGGCTCCTCCCGCACGAGCGGCGCCTCGTGGCGCCCCTGATCATCACGTCGCTCGTGCTCTTCTACTGCGGCGTCTCGTTCTCGTACTTCATCGTGCTGCCCTTCTCCCTGCAGTTCCTCCTGAGCTTCTCCACCGGCCACCTGCACCCGCTGCTCACCGCGGACCAGTACTTCCCGTTCGTGCTCCAGGAGATGCTCGCGTTCGGCGCGGTCTTCCAGTTCCCGCTCGTGGTGGCGGCGCTCACGTACGCGGAGATCATCGGACCGGACTTCCTCATGCGCTGGTGGCGGCACGGCGTGGTGCTGGTGTTCGTGGTGGCGGCGATCCTCACGCCGCCCGACGTCGCGTCGCAGCTGATGATGGCCGCGCCCACGCTCGTCCTCTACGTCTTCTCCATCGGGCTCGCGCGGTTCGCCGCGAAGGCGCGGCGCGCCTCACGGGCGCGGCACGGGTCGTGATCGCCCGCCGCCGCGCACCCGCGGCGCTCCTTCTCGCGCTGGCCGTCCCGTTGCTCGGGGCGAAGCCGATGCCGGACCTCGCCGTTCCGCGTGCCGATCTCCGCCGCGACGGCAAGCGCATCGCCTGCGTCGTGGAGAACCTCGGCGACGCGCCATCTCCGCCCACGACGCTTCTCCTCACCGACCGGTCGCCGCTCGGCGGGTCCACCGGAGGCTCGGCGCTCTACCCCTTCACGCCGAACCGGAAAGAGCTCGCGATCTACCAGGAGCCGGCCGGGAAAGACTCCATCGCGCTCTCGATCGGGCTCGGCGCGGGCGTGGACGGCGCCGCGTCGTCCGGCCGGATCCGCTTCGACGGCGCGAGCGGGACCCCGGTCTTGGCCCCGCAGAGCGGCGTTCGCATGGAGGGCGGCGACGTGGTGGCGTGGGACTCGCCGCCGCCGGGCGGCCGCCTGCTGCGGATCCTCGTGCCGGCGCGCGGGGGCGTCGCGCCCCGCGCCACCGTGGACCTCGACTGGAAGATGGGCGACCTGCTGCCCGTCGTGCTCGCTCCGCAGGGCGAGGTCCCGTCGGTGAGCGTCCCGGTGATCCTCGACGCGCTCCGGCGCGACCCGGCGCGGCGCGTGGTGCTGCCCGTGAAGGCCCTCGACCCCGGCGAGCGCTGCGAGCTGTCGGCGGACATGGCGGGCGGGATCCGGGATGCGGTCTTCGCCTGGGTGGACCCGGACGACCGGATCCGAGAGGTGCGCGAGGGGAACAACGTCGCGTGCTGGCACGAGGATCGGGACCGCGTCACGCTCGCCGCGCTGCATCTCCACAGCTCGTTCAGCGAGGGCGCGGGCTCGGTGGACTGGCAGGTGCTCCTCGCGGCAGCGTCGGGCTACGACCTGCTGTGGTGGTCCGAGCACGACTGGCGTCTCGCGTGCCGCGATCACGTGGCGTCGATCGGCTTCGAGCCCGGGGAGGACCTCGACCTGGACTACGCGGGCACCACGGAGGGCGCGTCGGCCGGGCCGACGAGCGAGGACGCGGAGCACGGCCTCGCGATGCGCCTCGCGGTGCCGCGCGGCCAGGCGGGCACCGCGGTCGCCACGATCACGGACGCGCGCAAGCGGATGACGTACTCGCTCGCCGCCGAGATCACGCTCGAGATGCGCGTCCTCGCGCGCGGGTTGGACCGGGGGGACCGCTTCGCCCTCCTCGCGGAGCTTTCGCACCACCCGGGGGAGAAGCGACGGATCGAGTACTCCTTCCGCTGGGAGGGCACGCCGGCGGAGGACCGCGACGCGAGCGACGGGGTGCGCCGCGTGGTGCCGCGCACGCTGCCCACCGGCTCGTGGGTGGACGTGGAGATCCCGCTCTCGCAGGACGCGGCGGAGATCTGGCCGAACGGCCTCGACGACAACGTGCAGGGCCTGCGCCTGTCGCTCCGCTCCGCGGGCTCGGCCGCTTCGGTCCTCGTGGACGACGTCCGCATCCGCGCCGAGCGCTGCGGCGCGTCGCTGCGCGCGGTGCAGGAGTCGTGGATGCCGGACTACCCGAACGTCGACCACCTGTTCGCGGACGAGGTCTCGTACTCGCGCCCCCACCTCAACGAGTACGGCGGCCCGCGCGGCCTGTTCGACTTCGAGGCGGCGTGGAACGAGACGCGGGTCGGCAGCATCGCGGAGCGAGTCCACGGCGCGGGCGGCATCATCGCGTGGTGCCATCCCCTGGGCATCCGCCAAGGCGTGAAGCAGCGTGACCGTTTCACCCAGGCGTACCAGGACTCCCTCCTGGACGGCCGCTTCGGGGGCACGGATCTCCTCGAGGTGGGCTTCCGCCGGAAGGGCGTGGCGCCGCTCTCGGAGTATCTCGAGCTCTGGGACGACGCGGGCAAGCGCGGGATCGTGATCACGGGGATCGGCGTGAACGACTCGCACGAGTGGGACTGGGGCTCCTGGGAGAACAACTTCGCGACGTGGATCCCGGCGCCCGCGGACGACGCCACGCGCCTCCTCGCGGCGCTCCGGACGGGCCGCGTGATGTTGGGGGATCCCCTCCGTTTCCAGGGAACGCTCTCGATCGAGTGCGGCAGCGCCGGCCCCGGCGACGTGGTCGCGGGCGACGCCCCGCGCGAGGTCGTCGTCCGCGCGAAGGATGCGCCCGAGGGCGCGCACGTGCGCCTCGTCGCGGACGGAACGAGTCGCGGCGAGTGGAAGGTAGAGCGCGGGGCGGGCCGCTGGTCGCTCCGCCTGGCGCCGGGAGAAGCCCGCGCGGTGCGCGCCGAGGCCTGGGACGCGGACGGCGGGCCCCTCGCGTTCACGAACCCGATCTACTTCGATGCGAAGGGAACGATGCGCCGGCCGTGAGGCGGCGAGCTCGTCAGGGCGAGCCGGACCCGCCGACGTAGCCGAGGCTCTGCAGCGCGCGGCGCGTCTCCTCGTCGAGGCCGCCGCGCTCCTCGTCGATCGTGCGCTGGGAGCCCACCGGCCGGCGCCTCAGGTCGTCCACGAGCGCGGCCTGGAGCGCGTTGCCGGCCGAGTCGGCCCTCGCGAGCGCCGACGTCTCTCCGGGATCGCTCCGCAGATCGTAGAACTCCCAGCGCCGCTCCTCCGGACACCAGATCACCTTCGAGTCCTCCGTGCGGAGCGCGTAGAGCACGCGGCCCTTCTCCGGCTCCGGATGCGTCTCCGCGAAGAGCAGCCGCGCGTCGCCGGCAGGGGGAGGATCGTGCAGCAGGTCGCGCCCCTCGGCGCCGGGATCTCTCGAGAGCCCGGCGAGGCCGGCGAGGGTGGGCGCGAGGTCGAAGGTGCGCGCCGCCTCGGTGGACACCGTGCCGGCCCTCGCTTCGGGAAGCGCGCCGCCGCGCATCGGCACCACGAGCATCGGGACGCGCAGCGACGTGTCGTAGACCTGCAGATCGTGGCCGAAGTACCCCTCGTGATCGCCGAGCCCTTCGCCGTGATCCGCCGTGATCAAGAGCACGCTCGGCGCCCGGTCCGACCGCTCCTCCATCGCCCGAGCGAGCCTCCCCACGCAACGGTCCACGAACGAGACCTCTCCGGCGTAGCGCGCGCGCAGCGCCTCCCTCGCCCGGGGATCGAGCGAGTCGGCACGCGAGCCCGCGCGCGGCGACGCCACGTTCCCGGCCGCGCCGTACACGCGGTCCCACGGCTCGGGCGGGAGATAGGGCAGGTGGGCGTCGAAGAAGTGGACCCAGAGGAAGGAGCGCGCGCCGCCCTTGTCGGCGAGGCGGGAGATCGCGCGCTCGACCGTCTGCGCCCCTTCGCCGGAGGCCGGCAGGTGCTTCGGCTCGATGACGTCGTACGTGTCGAAGCCGCGGCCGAGCCCGAGGTCCGGGTGCAGCACCAGCCGGTTCGACACCACCGCGCTCGTCCGGTAGCCGAGGTTGCGCAGCCGCTGCGCGATCGTCACGACGTCGTCGCGCAGCCGCATGCGGTTGCGCAGGAGGCGATGCGTCTTCGGCGAGAGCCCGGAGAGGATCGACGCGTGCGACGGCGTCGTGAGCGGAATCGGCGTGAGCGCGTCGCGCCAGAGCGTCCCGTGCCGCGCGAGGCGATCGAGATACGGCGTGCGGACCGTGGGGTGGCCCGTGCAGCCGAGCTGGTCCTGCCGGAAGGTGTCCAGCGTCACGAGCACCAGCTCGGGCGGGGGCGGCCGTCGCGCGCAGCCGGCGAGCGAGTCGGCCAGCGCGAGCAGCGCGAGGCCGGCGAGCAGGGCGAGCGGCCTGCGCCGGCCGAGCGAGCCGAAGGGACGGAGCCGCCGAGCGGGGGCGAGCCCGGCGAGCGCGGCGGCCCGCCTCACTCGATGTACCCGAGCGCGCGAATCCTCTCCTCCAGGTCGCGCGAGGAGGACTGCGGCGGAAGGGCGGGACGCGCGCGGGCGCCGGTTTCCCAGGTGGGAATCGTCTTCAGCGGCCGCTCGTCGCGCCACGCCGGCGTCAGGAGCGGCAGCAGCGCCTCGCCGTCGAAGTCGTCGGCCACCGGGAGCCCGTGGTAGGCGAGGATCGTGGGCGCCACGTCCACGGCGTCCACGTCTTCCGCGCGAACGCCGCGGCGGACGCCGGGGCCGGCCCACAGGAAGGCCGCCTGGCGGCGATGCTCGCCCGAGATGTGCTTCTTGTCGAAGCGTTCGTTCGAGCCGCGGAATCCGTGGTCGGAGACGATCATGACCGAGCGGCCGTCGCCGCCGGCATCCACGAGCGCGGCCACGAGCCCGTCGCTCCAGCGGTAGTAGCGCTCGATCGACTCGCCCCAGGTGGCGACCTCCGCGTCGGTCGGCTTCCACCACGGCTCCGCGGGATCCATGTACTCCCAGAAGTAGTGCTGCAGGATGTCGATGCCTTCGAAGAAGATCCCGAACAGCTCGGGGCGCTGCTCGCGGAGCAGCATCTCGCCCGCGCCGAAGTGCGACCGGTCCACGGAGTGCGCGATGGCGAACTCGCTGATCTTGTCGAACGGTCGCAGCGTGTCGGGGAAGGCGAAGCCGCTCGGGAGATTCGCGAAGCGGGCGAGGTCGCTCGGGCCGATCGCGTCGCGCGAGACCTTGAACGGCGCGATGCGCGCCGCGAGATCCTCCGGGTACGTCTCCTTCTCGTAGAAGGACGGATCCGGCGAGCGCTCGTAGTCCTTGCCGAGGCTGAAGCGCGTGGCCGAGAAGTGGTCCGAGACCATGAAGCCCTTCACGGTCTCCGCCGGCCACGTCACCCACCAGCCCACGAAGCCCACGGTGCGGTCCTTCTCGGTGAAGAAGTTCCACAGGGCGCCCACGCGCCGCTCCGTGGAGGGCGTCGGGATCATCCGGCTCTGTCCCGGCACACGCGCCATGAACGACGTGACGCCGTGCTTGTCGGGCAGCTTCCCCGTGGCGATCGACGTCCACAGCACGGGCGACCACCGGTAGTCGGGATTCGTGAGCATCACGCCGGATGCGCCCGCCCGCCGGAGCGCGGCGAGCGTGGGGAGCTTGCCCTCGCGCATCAGGGGCAGCGCGTTGCGCCAGTCCGCGCCGTCGAGGCCGATGAGCGTGGTTCGCGCGGGCGGCGGTGCGGGGCGACCGCAGCCCGCGAGCGCCGCCGCCGCGGCGAGCGCGAGGAGCCCGCGCGTTCCCGGCCTCATTGGATGTACCCGAGGCCGCGCAGGCGCTCCATGAGGGCGGCGTCCACGCCCGAGGAGACCGGCGTCTTCTGCCGCGAGGCGAGCCACTCGGCCGTGTCGTACGTGGGCACGGTGTCCCGCGGATACGCCTTCCGCCACCGCGACGTGAAGAGCGCGTCCAGCACGCGGCCGTCCATGTCGCCCGCCTGGGGCAGGCCGAGGAGCGCCAGCACCGTCGGCGCGATGTCGACGAGCCGCGCGGACTTCAGGCTCGCGCCCTTCGCGAGGTTCTCGCCCGCCGCGATCAGGATCCCCGGCGGGCCGTCCTTGTGACCGTTCGCGTGGAAGCCGTGGTCGGAGAGCACGAGGAACGAGTCCCCCGGGCGGCGGTGCGCGAGGATCTCGCCGAGCATCTGGTCGGTGTACTCGTAGTAGCGCTCGACGACGTCGCGGAAGCGCGGGATCTCCTCGGGAGGGAAGGCGCGGTAGCGCTCCGGCTCGCGGTACTTCCAGTACCGATGGCACACCACGTCGATGCCGTTGAAGTAGAGGCCCCAGAGATCGCGGTCGGGCTCTTCCTCGAGCAGCTTGCGGATCACCGCGCGGTAGGTCTCGTCCGCGGCGTACGCCCAGCGGAAGCCCAGCACGACGTCCTTGTCCATCTCGTCCGAGCGGATGTCCATGAAGCGCCGCGCCTCGTCCCACGTGACGCTCTCCGGCGTGCGGATCAGGGGCGCGATCTTCCCGAACAGCTCGGGCGGCCACGTCTGCCCGGTGGAGTCGCTGGCCACGATCGTCCCCTTCGTGGGGCTGGCCGCGCCGCCCGTCTGCTCGAGAGGCACGTGGCTCGTGACCATCGTGCCTCGCACGGGCTCGGCCGGCCACGTGACCCACCAGCCCACGAAGGCCACGCTCCCGCCGCGGTCGCCGACGATGTTCCACAGCGCCTTCGTGGTGCGCATGTTCGACGTCATGTGCATGACGCGCTCGTTCTTCGTGCCGTCCCCGCCGATCGTCTCGGTGAAGTCGTTGATGCCGTGGCCGTCGAAGCCCTTGCCGGTGGCGACCGTCGTCCACAGCGCCGGGCTCTTCGTGGGGATCATCGACTCGAGCGGAGCCCGCGTGCCCTCGCGGATCAGGGCGGCGAGATTCGGCAGCCGTCCCTGCGCGAGCAGGGGATCGATCACGGTCCAGGTGGCGCCGTCGAGGCCGATGAGGAAGACCCGGCCGGCGCGCTTCGGCGGGGGGCCCGAGCAGGAGAGCGCGCACGTCGCGAGGAGCGCGGTCGCGAGGAAGGTCCTGCGGACCCGGCTCACGCGCCGCCTCGGGCGATGCGGGGACGGCGCAAGCCCAGCGAGATCACGACGACCGCCGCGAGGGCCACGAGGCTCACGATCGCCCCGATGCGGAACGAGAGCGGCCGGTACTCGAAGACGACCTCATGGTCTCCCGGCTTCACCACGACTCCTCGAAGAACGTAGTCCACCCGATGAATCGGCTGCTCGACCCCGTCGACCCAGGCCCTCCAGCCCGGATAGAAGGTGTCGCCGAGGACGAGGAGCGCGGGCTTCACGGGCTGTACCTCCACGCGCACGCGCTCGTTCCCGGGCTGGACCACCCGAGCCGTCCCGGCCTCCGCCGGCTGTGCGGCTGTCCCGGTGCCGGCGAGCCCGGGGAGGGGAGCCTCCGAGTACGCCCAGAGATCCGGGCGGAACGAGGGCTGCTTCATCGCGTCGAGGACCGCGGCAGGGCTCGTCAGGACGCGCAGCTCGTCCACCAGGAACGCCCGCGGCACCCAGTTCGGATTCTCGAAGACCGCCAGGTCCGAACGGTGTGCGAGGGTGAGCCCCGGAAGCTCGCGGCTCGCCATGGACGGCTCGGCCAGGACGTACCGGACGTCGAGGAGGTCGAGGAGCGGGGAAGCGAGCGTATCCAGGCGACGCGTCCCGCGCATGTTCCCGCGGCGCAGCACGATCTCCGGATCGATCGCGGCGAGGAGATCCGCGAAGCGGTCGAGGTTCAGGGAGTCGAAGCCGAGGACGTCCTCCAGGCCGTAGATCGAGGCCGTCGCGGGCGGAAGCACGGCGTGGAACTGGCTGCGTCCCGGCTCGTACCGGAAGATGCGGAACGGACCCCCGGAGGCTTGCTGCCGCTGGAGGAACTCGAGCGCGCTCCCCGGCAGAGGCGCCCGGTAGATGGACGTGCGCGGCTGCATCACGTTGAGCCGCGACGCGAAGAGCCCGAGGTCCACCGCGACGAGGACGAGCGCGAGCACGAGGAACGCCTGCCCGGGCAGCCGCCCGCTCGCACGCGCCCAAACGAGCCCGCCCGCCGCCAGGCAGAACAGCGCGGCCGAGATCCCTGCGCGATGCACCGGCGCATCGGTCAGGACCTGGGCCACCGAGTAGGGGAGGATCTTCCCGCCGAGGATCGCCACCGCGAGCGCGAACGCCAGCGCCGCGAGCCCGCAAGCCAGCGCGAAGAGGTTCGAGTGGCGCCGGAGCCCCGGACCCTCGCGCCCTGCGAGCTGCTCCGCGCCGAGCCCGGCGAGGAGCGCGATCCCGAAGCCGGCGAGGAACGTCGCCCGATCGGGGCGGGAGAACCCCATGCCCGGGAAGAGGCCCAGCCGCTCGGTCAGCGGCGTGTGGAGGCAGAGGAGGAGGCCGAAGCCCGCGAGGAGGATCGCCGCGAGGGCCGGGCGACGCCGGTCGCCCGGCGCGAGGAGCACGGTGGCCGCGAGCAACAGCGGGAGGATTCCCGCGTACACGGCGGTGGAGTGCTCGGTCTGAGTGTAGGAGCCGTCCCCCATGGAGAGGAGATAGGTCGCGTTGTCGCCGTCCGTGGGGTGGCCGAGGAGGTCGGGCACGATGTACTTCGCCACGGCCCACGGATGGAGGGTTCCGGAGGCGAGCATGCCGGGCGGGTTCGCGGCGTCGGTGCACATGCGCATGAACTCGACCGTCGGCGCCACGTGGACGGCCACTGCGAGGAAGCCGAGCAGCCCGGCGGCGACCCACCCCGCCCACACGCCGCGCGAGGGCAGCGGCCGGCGCGTGAGCCCTTCGACGAGCCCGAAGATCCCCCAACCGTACGCGACGAATACGAAGATCTGAGCGAAGCCCGCGAGGCCCGAGAGCGCGAGCGTGAGCGCCATGCCCGCGAACGCGAGGCCGTCCCCCCGCGCGAACCATCGCCGCGAGGCGAGGAGCGCCCACGGCAACCAGCATCCGGTGGCGACCATGGTGGGCAGCCCCGTGCGGGCGGCGTTGTAGCCCCCGCACGCGAACGTCACGGCCCCGAGCAGCCCCGCGAGGGCGCCCACGCCGAAGGCGCGCAGGAGGAAGTAGATCCCCACGGCTCCCGCGAGCGCGTGGAGCACGAGGAAGAGGTCCATCTGGCGCAGCACGTCGAAGGGGGAGACCGCGAGCAGGAGATTCGGCGGGTAGAAGACGCCGGGCTGGAAGTTCGCGAGGAACGGCGTCCCGCCGTAGATGAGCCGGTTCCACAGGGGAATGCGCCCCTGGTCGACGGCCTGGTCCAGGAGGAAGCGCATCGGGTGGAACTGGCGCGCGCAATCCGCGAGGCGCGTGGGGCGCGCGAGATCGGCCGGCGTGGCCGTGGCCCGCCACGGGTACCAGGAGTCCATGTTCCAGGAGAAGACCGCGCGATCGCCGAAGAGCGCCGGCGCGAAGAAGGCGCAGGCACTGACCGCGAGAAGGGCGAGCGCGAACGCGTCGGTGCGGCGCATCCGCGCGACCGTAGCATGCTCCGGCGCGCGCGGACAAGCGGGGCCGGCGCCTCCCGAGCGGCCAACCCGCTGCAACGTCGACGTTTCCGTGCGCCGCCACCCGCCCTTCGCGTTGACGGCCTCGACGGGAGTTGCTACCTTCTCGCACCGATTCGAGCCCACCGCCGCGATTCCCTCGCCTCCGGCTCCTCGTGGAGCCGATCCTTCGACGGAGTTGTTCCTCGATGGCCGATCCCGCGGCGCGCGAGATTCTCCACAAGGCTTCCGGCTTGCGCCTGCCGGACGTCCTGGAGCTGGTCCGCGAGGACCTCGAAGAGATCGAGCGGCGCCTCGCCACCATCCAGCGCCCGGACGTTCCGCTCACCGCCGAGATCCTGGATCACGTGCTGGCGATGCGCGGGAAGCGCGTCCGGCCGCTCCTGCTGCTGCTCGTCTCGCGCCTCGGCCGGCCCGACCGGGACGCGGTGCTCTGGGCGTCGGCGGTGATCGAGATGGTCCACACCGCCACCCTCCTGCACGACGACTGCCTGGACGACACCACCGTCCGGCGCGGCTTCCCCACGGTCAATCACCGGTGGGGACAGCAGGCCGCGATCCTCATGGGGGACTACCTCTTCACCGCCGGCTTCGAGCTGCTCTGCGAGCATCGGCTCCATCACGCGCTCCACATTCTGGTGCATCACACGTACCGCATGACGCGCGGGATGAACCGGGAGCACGCGAGCCGCCGGGATCCGTCGCTCCCGGTGGACGAGTACCTCCGCATCGTGGACGAGAAGACGGGTGCCCTGTTCGTGTCGTCGTGCGAGATCGGGGCGTTGCTGGCGGGTCTTCCGGAGGAGTCGATCGGGCGCCTCTCCGGGTTCGGCCGCGACCTCGGGCGCGCGTTCCAGATCATCGACGACATCTTCGATTACGCGGGAGACCCGGAGTCCATCGGGAAACCGGTCGGCACGGACTTCCGGCTGGGCTTCGCCACGCTGCCCCTCCTGTACGCGTGGGAGGACGGCGACCGGAAGCGGGGGCGGGCCGTGGCCGGCTGCTTCGCGCGCGGCGACGTCACGGAAGCCGAGTGGGAGGAAGCCCGGGAGTTCGTCCTCGCGAGCGGCGCCCCCGAGAGGGCGCGAGAGACCGCGCTGGCGGCCGCCTACGCCGCTCGCGACCGCCTGGCGTTCCTGAACGGCCACGAAGGCGTGGCGCCGCTCCTCGCCACCGTGGAGTACATGATCGCCCGCGGCCGCTGACGCCTGTGGTACACTCGTCGCGTTCCCGTTCTCGAGTTGCATCCCCGCCGCACCCTGGGGTCGCACCGCCGCCCGCGTCTCGGTCGGATCGAGCAGCCCCGGAAACGCCCACGAGGAGCCGTTTCGAACGTTGACCCCTGCCGACCTCGCCGAGCGCATCGCGCAACTCGCCCTGGAAAAGAAAGCCCGCGACATCCTGATCCTCGACCTGCACGAGCTCACCTCGGCCACGGATCGCTTCGTGGTCATGACGGCGGACTCGGACACGCAGGTCAAAGCGATCGCGGATCACATCGTGGAGAAGCTCAAGGCCGACGGCATGCGGGCCTGGCACGTCGAGGGACTCGAGGGACGTCGCTGGGTGCTCCTCGACTACGTGGACGTCGTGGTGCACGTGTTCTACAGTGAGACCCGCAATTTCTACTCCCTCGAGACGCTCTGGGGCGACGCCCCGGCGATCCGAGTGCAGGACGACCTGCGCGAGATCGCGTAGCCGGGCTAGGCTCCGAAAGGTCCCATGCGCCAGCTCCTGCTCGACGAGGTGCGGCGGTCCGTCCGGGCCGCGTTTCCGGAGGTCGCGGACGAGGTCCTGGAGCGGGTGACGATCGATCCCCCGCGCGACCCGTCGCACGGGGACTTCGCCACGAACGCCGCGTTCCTCCTCAAGGGTCACGTCCGCTCGGATCCGCGTCGCATCGCCGAGGCGATCGTGGGCGGGCTCCCCGCCAGCTGGACCGAGGTGGAGATCGCGGGCGCCGGATTCATCAACTTCCGCGTGCGCCCCGAAGGCATGCACGCGTTCCTGCGGCAGCTCGCGCAGGCCGACGCGCGCGCGGACATGCTCCGCGAAGCGCCGCTGGCCCGCTCGCTCGGGAAGATGCAGATCGAGTTCGTCAGCGCGAACCCCACCGGGCCGCTGAACGTCGTGTCGGCGCGCGCGGCGGCGTTCGGCGACGCGTGCATCCGCTTGCTGCGCGCCGTCGGCGTCGACGCGAGCTCCGAGTACTACGTCAACGACGAGGGCAATCAGGCGCGCCTCTTCGGCGACTCGCTGCGGGCGCGCTTCCTCGAGGCGGCGGGGCGCGACGCGCCTCTCCCGGAGGAGGGCTATCGCGGCGAGTACGTCGCGGAGCTGGGGCGGCAGCTCTTCCGCGCCGTGGCCGGAGCGGAGTCCCGCGGGATGTCCAGCTCCGCCGTGGCGGCGCGGTTGGCGGAGCGGACGCAGGCCGGCGTCACGATTCGCGCGTTGGCGGCGGAGATGGGCGGCGAGGGCGCGCCCACCGCCGCCACCGTCGACGCCGTCACCCAAGCGCTGGACTTTCCCGCGCTCGGCATCGCGTCCATGCTCGAGGCGGCGAAGGCGTCGCTCGCGACGTTCGGCGTCTCCTTCGACGTCTGGTTCCGGGAGTCCTCCCTCCACCGCCCCGGCGCGGACGGGACGGTGCCGCTCCTCGAGGCGGAGCGGCAGCTCACGGAGCGCGGGCACGTTCGCGCGGAGGACGGCGCGAAGTGGTTCGTCTCCACGGCCTTCGGTGACGACAAGGACCGCGTGATCCGGCGCTCGACCGGGGAGCCCACCTATCTCCTCGGCGACGTGGCCTATCACCTGTCCAAGGCGCAACGCGGCTTCGATCGCGTCATCGACGTGTGGGGCCCGGACCACCACGGCTACATCAAGCGCCTCCAGGCCGCCACGGTGGCGCTGGGTCGCTCCGAGGGGTGGCTCACGGTCGTCCTCGTGCAGCAGGTCAACCTGCTCCGGGACAACGAGCCGGTGAAGATGTCGAAGCGCGGCGGGGAGATCGTCACGCTGGACGAGCTCGTGGAAGAGGTGGGGAAGGACGTCTCGCGCTTCTTCTTCCTGATGCGGAAGGCATCGAGCCACCTGGATTTCGACCTCGAGCTGGCGAAGCGGGCCACGCTCGACAACCCGGTGTACTACGTCCAATACGCGCACGCCCGAACGCGCAGTATCTTCCGCCAGCCGCTCGCGCGGCCGCTCCTGGAGGGGAACGCGGAGCCCGCGCTCGACCGGCTCACGGGCGAGGAGGAGGTCGCGATGATGCGCCAGCTCCTCCTGTACCCGGAGGTCGTGAAGGAAGCGGCGCGCGCGCTCGAGCCGCACCGGCTCGTGGGCTACCTGCGGGACGTGGCCGGCGCCTATCACCGCTTCTACACGCGCGGGAAGCAGGAGTCGTCGTTCCGGGTGCTGTCGGACGACGCAGAGCTGTCGCGGGCGCGCTTGTTCCTCGTGGGCCTGCTCGCGGACGTCCTGAAAGACGGCCTCGCCCTCCTGGGGATCGAGGCCGTCGATGAAATGTGACAGGGGGCCGAGCGCATGAGCATCCTCGTCGTCGGATCGGTCGCGCACGACAGCGTCACGACGCCGTTCGGGAAGGTGGACGGTGCCTTGGGCGGCTCGGCCACGTACTTCTCCGCCGCCGCCAGCTTCTTCGCGCCGGTGAAGATCGTGGCGGTCGTCGGCGCGGACTTCGACCTCGCTTGTCTGGACTTCCTGCGCCGGCGCGGGGTGGACACCTCGGGACTCCTCGTGCAGCCCGGGAAGACCTTCCACTGGGCCGGCAGCTACGGCGCCGAGATGGGCGACGCCACCACGCTGGCGACGTTGCTCAACGTCTTCCAGGACTTCCGCCCGGTGATTCCCGACGCGCACCGGCGCGAGCCGTACGTGTTCCTCGCGAACATCGATCCCGAGCTGCAGCTTTCCGTGCTGGATCAGGTGGAGCGGCCGCGCCTCGTGGTGTGCGATACGATGAACTTCTGGATCCGAGGGAAGCCGAAGGAGCTGGCGCGGCTCCTGGAGCGCGTGGACGTGCTGGTCGTGAACGAAGCGGAGGCCAAGGACCTCGCCGGCGAGACGAACGTGATCCGCGCGGCGCGCCGCATCCGCGCGAAGGGGCCGGATCGCGTCGTCGTGAAGCTCGGCGAGTACGGGGCCATGCTCGTCGGGGAGAATCGGATCTACCGGCTGCCCGCCTACCCGGTGGAAGACGTGCGCGACCCCACGGGGGCGGGGGACACTTTCGCGGGCGGGTTCCTCGGCTTCCTCGCAGAGACGGGGGACCTCGGCTTCGAGGGCATGCACCGCGCGCTGCTCGCCGGCGCCGTATGCGCCTCGTTCACCGTGGAGGCGTTCTCCGTGGACCGGCTGCGGGACCTGTCCCGCGCGGAGATCGACGCGCGCTGCCGCGACCTGGAGCACATCGCGGGGTGGACTTGGTCCCCCCGGCTCGTTCCGCAGGGTTGACGACCGTTCGTTTTCGTCGATTTCGACGGATTTTCGCAGCGCGTCCGACGGACGTCGCCGGAACGTCCATCGTCGACTCGCCGCTCACGTAGTGCCGGGGCGGGTTTCCCGTGCCGCCGGCTTCGCGGCCGCAGCGATTTCGAGCGCTGCGCCACACTTCGTTTCGCTCGGAGCGCGCACACTCGTTGAGTGTGCGGTGCGCGTCTGTTAGTGTGGGACCGCAGCGTTCTCGAAGACCACGGTCGCGCAGCCCGGTCCAGTGAATCCGACGTCATCCGTCGGAAGGGTTCGTGAAGGGGAGGACGATCCGGTGGAGAAACCGTCGAATCGCTACACGACCGCCGAGCGGCTGATCTGCCGATTGCGCGACGTGTCCTCGTGCGACATCCAGGTCGCGTCGAGCGGCGAGATCGCGGCGGTCCACGTGACGGCCCGCGCGGGACGCTCGCCGAAGCAGATCGCGCGCGACATCGAGGCGATTCTGGCCGCGGAAGAGGGTATCACCGTCGACCACCGGAAGATCTCGATCGCGCAGTTCGGCGAGCCCGAGCTGCCGCAGGCGGCGGCGCAGGAGTCGTTGCCGCGCATCGCGCTGAGCGGCGTGAGCCTCCATCACGCTCCGGGCGGCGTGGAGGTGGAGGTGACGCTCAAGGCGGGACCGATCCAAGCCATGGGTCGCGCCGCCGGGACCAACACGCGCTTCGAGGTCCGTCGCGTCGTGGCGCAGGCCACGCTGGACGCGGTCGTCAAGCTCGTGGACGGCGAGCCGTCGTTCTCTCTCGGAGAGCTGGAGGAGAAGGACTTCGGCGGGAAGCGCGTCGTGCTGGTCTGCGTGAACCGGAGCCACGGCCGCTCCGAGTCGAACCTGTTCGGGTGCTGCGAGGTCAGCTACGACCCGACACAGGCAGTTATCTTCGCGGTCCTGGACGCGCTGAATCGACTTGTCAGTACACTTCGGCCTCGCCAGGCGGTAGAGTACGAAATTGGTCCGGCGCCCTCGGCATGAGGGGGCTTGGAACCCCCGGGATCGGAGCGGACTCCCGAGCAGAGCAGTTCCGCCGCCCGCCGAGCGAAGGCGGGCGAGACTGATGCAGAAGGGAGACTCCTACCGTGATTGCCATGTGGACCGCCGTGTTGTTGGGCGTGTTGCTGTCCGGCGCGCAGTGGGGCGGCCGGAACGACTGGTAGCTAGTGGACCCGACCGGGTGCCGGAACCGGAGCCGAGCTGACGCCCCCACCTCTTGAGGAGGTGGGGGCTTTTCCTTGGCCATCCGGCTTGATTTCGCGTCACACTTCGCCGATAGCGGGAGGGAATCCCGGGAGTCGCGACCCCCGGGATGTGAGGGGCGGGCGGTGAAGGAACTCCATCCCTGGCTGCGTGCCTTCGTCCTCGTCACGCTCGTGACGGGGCTCGGCTTGCTGGCGTGGGTCTCCGGCGACCTGGGCGCCGTGGACTGGCATCCGCGCTCGCTCGCGAACCTCATCCTCTGGACCGTCATGATCGCGATCGCGGCGATGTCGCCGATCCCGCTGCCGCGCGGCGGCGCCACGGTCACGGTGACCTCCGCGCTCGACTTCGCCGCCATCCTGATCTTCGGGCCGGCCATCGCGTGCTGGTTCGGCGTGCTGTCCGACCTGCTGACGAACGTGGCGGTCAAGCGGAACCCGCTCTACAAGATCGCGTTCAACCTCGGCCAGATCGTGCTCTCCATCGGGCTCGCCGGCGTCGCGTACGTCGGGCTCGGCGGGCGCGTGGGCGCCGCCTTCGACATCAACCGCACGCAGATCGCGCCGCTCCTCGTGGCGCCGCTCGTCTACTTCCTCATGAACACGGGGCTCATCTCCGTGGCGATCGGCCTCAAGGAGAAGATCTCCGCGTTCCGCATCTGGCAGACGAACTTCCAGTGGGAAATCCTGCACGTCTTCTTCTTCCTGCCGTTCGGGATCCTCCTCGCGATGGTGCACCTGCGGATCGGGCCGGTCGGCGTGGCCCTGTTCCTCATTCCGCTCTTCCTCGCGCGCTTCTCGTTCAAGCTCTGGATCGACACGAAGGCGTCGCACATCGCCACGGTGACGGCGCTCGTCTCCGCCATCGACGCCAGCGACCCCTTCACGCGCGGCCACTCGTATCGGATCTCGAAGTACGCGGTGCGGATCGCGCGGCACCTCGGCGTTTCGGAGAAGGAGGTCGAGGAGATCGAGTACGGCGCGCTGCTCCACGACATCGGGAAGATCGCGATCCAGCACGACATCCTGCTGAAGCCCGGCCGCCTCGACGAGAACGAGCGCGAGCTGATGCGCACGCACCCGAAGGTGGGCCACGACATCCTCCGCGGGCTCAAGTTCCTGGAGGGCGCCGCGGAGATCGTGTACTGCCACCACGAGCAGCCGGACGGCAAGGGTTACCCGCGCGGGCTCGGGCCCACGCGCATCCCGATGGGCAGCCGCATCATCATGGTGGTCGACGCATTCGACGCGATGACGTCGGACCGCCCGTATCGCCGCGGGCTCCCGCCGGAGGTCGCGTACGAGGAGCTGCGGCGCCACTCGGGCACGCAGTTCTTCGCCGACGTCGTGGACGCGCTGATCGAGCTGAACGAGGCCAGGGCGCTCTTCGACGAGATCGACGTCGATCAGCTCGAGATGTACACTTCGGACCAGTACAACTCGCGCATCCTCGAGGAGTTCGTCCTCCGCAAGCTCGAGAAGACCTACGGGCCGGATCGGGAGCGCTACCTCGAGAAGATGCGCACGAGGCGAGCGCGCGGGGAATCCCCGGGCGCTCCCGTGGCCACCCTCAGCGAGCCCCAACCTTCTCCGGTCGCCCCGTTGAGCGGAGAAGAGAAGGCGTAAGGCGGACGCCGGTCCGCCCCGGAGGCGGACCCTGAGCGAGCCTCGCCCCCTCTCGTACAAGGACTCGGGCGTCGACGTCGAGGCCGGCGATCGCTTCATCGATCGCATCCGGGCCGCCGTCGACGGGACGCGCACGCCCCAGGTGCTCGGCGCGGTCGGCGGCTTCGGCGGGCTCTTCGCGCCGAGCCTGAAGGGCATGTTCGAGCCGGTGCTCGTGGCGTCGGCGGACGGCGTCGGCACCAAGCTCAAGATCGCGTTCGCCACGGGATCGCATGCCTCGGTCGGCGGGGACCTCGTGCGGCACTGCTGCAACGACGTGGCCGTGCTGGGCGCCACGCCGCTCTTCTTCCTGGACTATCTCGCCACGGGCCGCCTGGCCAGCGACGTGCTCGCCAGCCTGGTCGAAGGGATGGCGGCCGCCTGCCGCGAGGAGGGCGTGGCCCTGCTCGGCGGAGAGACCGCGGAGATGCCGGGCTTCTACGCCGAAGGGGAGTACGACTGCGCGGGCTTCGTGGTGGGAATCGCCGACCGCGCTCGCCTCGTGGACGGGAAGCACATCCGCCCGGGGGATCGACTCGTGGGTCTCCCTTCGTCGGGCCTGCACACGAACGGGTACTCGCTGGCGCGGCGCATCGTCGCGGAGACGCCCGCCCTCGCGCTCGAGGCGCGGCCCCCGGAGCTGGGCGGCGCCACCGTGGCCCAGGCGCTCCTCGCGCCGCACGTCTCCTACACCCGCGAGATCCGCCGCTTCCTGGACGATCCGGCGGCGGACGCGAAGGGCTTCGCGCACATCACCGGCGGAGGGATCGGCGGCAATCTCGGGCGCATCCTCCCGAAGCACGCAGACGCGCGCATCCGCGCCCGCTCCTGGAGCGAGCCTCCCGTGTTCGACCTCCTGCGTCGCGCGGGGCGGGTGAGCGAGGACGACATGCGCCGCACGTTCAACCTCGGCATCGGCCTGATCGCCGTCGTCGGGGGACGCGCGCCGATCGGCGTCGAGATCGGCGAGGTGGTCGCGGGGACGGGCCGGGTATCCTGGGTGGAGTAGCCGGACCTCAGCGGCGACGCTCGGCGGGGCTCCTCGTCGTCGGTACCCAGAGCGGGGCCTGGATCGTGTCGGGCAGCGTCTTCAGAAGCTCGCGCATGCGCCCCACGAGATCCAAGAGCACATCCTCGTGCTCCGGCCCGAGGTCGTAGCTCTCGCCCGGATCCATCGTCAGGTCGAAGAGCTCCGGTCGAGCGAGCCACTGCACGGGGTTGGGCCCCGCGCCCATCACGGCTCGCGGCTCGTGGTGGCCGATGTGGATCTTCCAGCGGCCGAAGCGCGCGGCCTCGAGGTCGATGCCGTCGAGGTAGAGGAACATCCGCGGAGGACGATGGTCGGTCGCGCCGGTCAGCAGGGGGAGAACGTCGTCACCGTCGAGCGGAGGGTCGCTCGGAGGGGAGATGCCGGCCGCGGCGAGAATCGAGGGGAAGAGATCGAGCGCGTTGACCGGCTCGTCGGAAGCGCGGCCGGGCGGGATGCGCGCGGGCCATCGGGCGATGAACGGGACGCGCAACCCGCCCTCGTAGAGACTGCCCTTTCGCGAGCGGAGCCCGCCCGTGCTCCCCAGGTCGGCGGGTCCGTTGTCGCTGAGGAAGATCACCAGGGTGTTGCGGTCGATCCCCTCGCGACGCAGCGCGTCCAGCACTTGGCCCGTGCTCCAGTCGAGGGCCTGCACGGCGTCGCCGTACGCGCCGGCGGCGCTCTTCCCCTGGAAGCGCGGCGACACGACGACCGGCGCGTGCACCAGCGTGTGGCCGATCCAGAGAAGGAACGGGCCCTTCTCGTGCTCGTGGATGAAGCGGACGGACTCCTCCGTGAAGCGCTCGACCAGCGTCGACGCGTCCACGTCCGCCTCGATCAGCTCCTCGTTGCGATAGAGCTTCGGCGGGAGAGGCAGCCCGAAGAACGAGTCGAACCCGTGGCGCGTGGGGAAGAACGCCGGCCGCTGCCCGAGGTGCCACTTCCCCACGAGCCCCGTCGCGTAGCCGTGCGCGCGCAGCGCCTCCGCGAGCGTGACCTCGCCGGCGGGCAGCCCCGTGGAGTCCGCGGAGAAGAGAACGCGCCAGATCCCGGAGCGGGCGGCGTACCGGCCGGTGAGCATCGCGGCTCGCGACGGGGAGCAGACCGCGCTCGTGGTGGTGAAGGCGGTGAGGCGGATGCCGTCGGCGGCCATCGCGTCGAGCACGGGCGTGCGAATCGCACGGCTCCCGAAGCACGAGAGATCGCCGTAGCCGAGGTCGTCGGCCACGATGAGGATGACGTTCGGGCGGGGCGTGCCGGGCGCGCTCGGGGCGCCGGGGCGATCCGCGCTCGCCGCGGCGCGGGGCGCGAGCCCCGCGACCACCGCGACCCAGGTCCATCTCCGCGCGGGCAGGCGCATGCGTCACTCCGGGCCGGCGCGCCGATTCCCCGACGCCGACGAGGGAGTCTACGTCCCGCTCCCGCGGGTCGCAATCGCGGCTCCCGCGTGGCCGTCCGTGCTTCACGACGTTACCGGCGGTGACGCGGGCCGCCACGCGCGCGCGGCGCGGCTGCGAGGCGACCCCGGCGGAAACGCCCGCGGCCCGCCGCTGCAGGCCTTTCTCGGATCGAGGCCGCGCTCGGCACGGCGTTCGCTACGGCCCTCCGGCTCTCGCTCGACCGCTCCACCCACCCGGACCCAGGAGAGCTGGCCATGACCCTGACCACGGTCGCCCCCAACGCTCGGCCCCGCTCCACGTGCTTCTCCGACCCATGCTCGTCCGACCCGTGCCTCCCGGCCCGGTGCTTTTCGGAGGCGGTGGGCCGCGTCCTTCCCGTGGTCGGCACCAGCCGCGCCTTTCGCGAGACGCTCGGCATGGTGGAGTCCCTGGCGGGCACGGACACCACGGTGCTCGTCACCGGGGAGAGCGGGACCGGAAAGGAGCTCGTCGCGCGCCTGCTGGTGGAGACGGGGACGCGGCGCGGTGCGCATCTCGCCCAGAACTGCGCAGCGCTCGCGGAGGGGACCCTGGAGAGCGATCTCTTCGGGCACGTCGCGGGGGCGTTCACCGGAGCGAGCGCCACGAGGCGGGGGCTCTTCGAGGAGGCGCACGGCGGCACGCTGTTCCTGGACGAGATCGGCGAGATCGGAGCGAAGCTCCAGGCGCAGCTCCTGCGGGCGCTCCAGGAGGGGGAGATCGTGCGCGTCGGCGAGTCGCGGCCGCGCAAGGTGGATGTGCGCGTCGTGGCGGCCACGAACCGCAACCTGGCGCGCGAGGTGCGCGAGGGACGGTTTCGCGAAGACCTCTTCTACCGGTTGAACGTCGTGCAGGTGCGGGTCCCTGCCTTGCGCGAACGGCGGACGGACATCCCCGCGCTCGTGCGGTGCTTCCTCGCGGAGTCGGTGCGCCGGGACGAGCCGGCGGAGAGCGTCGTGCGGCCGGACACGCTGGAACGCTTGGTGACGTACGACTGGCCCGGGAACGTGCGCCAGCTGCGCAACGAGATCCTGCGCGCCACCATTCTCACGCGCGGCCGCCGGCCGATCGCCCCGGAGGATCTCTCCGAGGAGCTGCGCGGCCCGGAGCACTCGGCGTCCGGGGTCACGTTCCGGGATCGCGTGGGCCTCGCGCAGCGGCGAATCGTGGAAGACGCGCTGCGCGGCGCGGAGTGGAACAAGACGCGGGCCGCACGCACGCTCGGCCTCTCGCGCCAGGGGCTCCTGAAGATGATGCGGAGGCTCGGCGTCCCGCTCACGCCCACGGACTGAGGGGCTCGACGGCCGCTCGCCCGCCTCCTAAGCTCGCGCGCATGAGCGAGCCCGCGAATCGTCCGGGGAGAGGTCCGCGCTTCCGAGGCTCACGTGTGCTCGTGACGGGCGCCTCGAGCGGCATCGGACGGGCCACTGCGCTCTTGCTGGCGCGCGAGGGCGCGCACGTCGCGGGCGCGGGTCGGAGCGCCGATCGCCTGGAGGAGATGCGCGCGGCCGCTGCCGGCGCGCCCGGCACCGTCCTCGCCATTCCCGGCGATCTCACCGACGACGCGTCGCGAGGCCGGCTGGCGGATGAAGCGGTGCGCGCTCTCGGCGGGCTGGACGGGCTGGTGAACGCGGCCGGCATCATCGGGTTCGGGGATTGGGCCGGCACGGACCTGCCGGCGTGGGATCGGATGATGGACATCAACGTCCGCGCCCTCTTCGACCTCACGCGCCGGGCGCTTCCGGCCCTGGTGGAGAGCCGCGGGGCCATCGTGAACGTGAGCAGCGTGACCGGGCTGCGCGCGTTTCCGGGCGTGCTCGCCTACTGCGTGAGCAAGGCGGCCACCGACCAGCTCACGCGCTGCCTGGCGCTCGAGCTCGCGCCGAAGGGCGTGCGCGTCAACGCGGTCAATCCCGGCGTGGTGCGCACGAACCTCCACCGCGGGGGCGGCATGGCCGAGGCGCAGTACCAGCAGTTCCTCGCCCATAGCCGGGAAACCCACCCGCTGGGCCGCGTCGGGGACCCGGAGGACGTCGCGCAGGCCATCGCGTTCCTCCTCTCCTCGGATTCGGGCTGGATCACGGGGGAGACGATGGCGGTGGACGGCGGGCGTCACCAGACCTGCGCTCGGTAGCGCGCCGCGCTCTGCTATAGTCGCCCTCTCCGATCGACTCGACGGGTCGAGGTGCGGTGGTGCCAGGGACTCTCCTTCTCACGATGGCCCTGACGGCGCTCGGCGTCGCGGCGGGCTGGCTCCTGGCGCGACGTCGCGACGCGGGCGGCGACGTGCAGGGCGTCCGCGATCTCGCCGCCGCGCGCGCCTCCCTGGATGCGGAGCGGAGCCGTCGCGAGGCGCTCGAGGCGGACCTGCGCGAGGCGCGCGGCGCCGAGCGCGAGGCGCTCGGGCAGATCGCCGCGCTCCGCGAGCGGGCGGAGGCCGCGGACCGGCTGGCGCGCGAGCAGCGCGAGTTCCTGGAGGGCTCGAAGAAGGAGCTGGAGGACTCGTTCCGCTCGCTGGCCACCCTCGCGCTCCGGGGCAACACCGAGGAATTCCTCCGCCTCGCCGAGGAGCGCTGGAAGACCACGCGCGCGGAGGCGGCGGGGGACCTCGAGCAGCGGCGTCGCGGGATCGAGACCCTGCTCGCGCCCCTGAAGGAGACGCTCGGCAAGCTCGAGACGCGAACCGGCGAGATCGAGCGGGCGCGCGAGGGCGCGTACCGCGGATTGGAGGAGCGGCTGGAGGGACTCCGGCGCGCCGCCGCCTCTCTCGAGGAGCGGACCACGTCCCTCGCGTCGGCGCTGCGCGGCACGAAGGCGCAGGGGCGCTGGGGCGAGATGGCGCTCCGGAACGTCGTCGAGCTCGCGGGGATGACCGAGCACGTGGACTTCGTGGAGCAGGAGGGCACCTCGGACGGCGGGCGGCCGGACATGGTCGTGCACCTTCCCGGCGGGCGTTTCCTCGCGGTGGACGCCAAGGTGTCCTTGAACGCGTACCTCGAGGCGGCGGAGGCGAAGAGCGAGGAGGATCGCGCCCGCGCGCTCGACGCGCACGTCGCGGCGCTGCGCAGCCACGTGCGCACGCTCGCCGCCCGCGACTATGCGGCGGCCCTGAAGGGCGAGCTGGACCTCGTCGTGCTCTTCCTGCCCGGAGATCCGTTCCTCGCCGCCGCGTTCGAGCGCAGCCCGGATCTGCAGACCGAGGCGCTCCGCGCGAAGGTCGTCATCGCCACGCCCGCCACGCTCGTCGCGCTGCTGCGGACGGTGGCCATCTACTGGCAGCAGCGCGCGCTCGCGGAGAACGCGGAGCGGATCGCGGAGGCCGCGCGCGAGCTGTACAACCGGGGCGCCACGTTCGGCGCGCACCTCGGCGACCTCGGCGCCGCGCTCGGGAGCGCGGTGGAGGCCTACAACCACGCAGTCGGCTCGTTCGAGCGACGCTTCCTGCCCATGGCGCGGAAGCTGGAGGAGCTGGGCGCGGCCCCGCCGGGGGCCCGCGGATTCGAGCCGGCACAATCCGTGGAGGAGACGCCGCGACGCGTGGAAGCGTTGCCGGACGACGAGCTGGCTTCGCTGCCGCTCTTCGAGCTTCCCGCTCGCGCCGACCGGCCGCGCTCGTAACTTCGACGTCGACTTCGCTCGACGGATCGTCCAGTCTTCGGCGCGTCGGCCCCGGGTTGCGGCCGAGCATGAAGGAGGCAGCGTGAACGGCACCGCCGACAAGGCGAGGAACCTCGCGGTCTTCATCGACTTCGAGAACCTCGCGACCGGCTTCGAGGGGCGCAAGGATGTCGCGTTCGACATCCGGCGGGTGCTGGACCGTCTCGTGGAAAAGGGCAAGGTTCTCGTGAAGGTCGCGTACTGCGACTGGAGCCGCTTCCGCCAGTACACCACGTCGATGCACGAGGCGGGCATCGAGCTGATCGAGATCCCGAAGCGCTCGATGACCGGCAAGAACTCCGCGGACATCCGCCTCGTCGTGGACGCCATGGATCTCTCGTACGGCAAGGAGCACATCGACACGTTCGTCATCGTGTCGGGGGACTCGGACTTCTCGCCGCTCGTCGGCAAGCTGAAGGAGAACGGCAAGTACGTCATCGGGCTCGGCATGCGCGAGTCCACGTCGCGCCTCCTCGCCGAGCACTGCGACGAGTTCATCTTCTACGAAGACCTCCTCACGGAAGAGGAGGAGGAGCAGCGCGCTACCCCGTCCGGAGAGGCGAAGCAGACGCCGAGCGGCAAGGAAGAGGTGTACGCGCTGCTCACCGCGGCGGTGCGCGCGCTCCTGCGCGAGCAGGACGTGGTGCAGTCCTCGATGGTGAAGGACACGATGAAGCGCAAGCGCCCCGAGTTCAACGAGGGGCGTTACGGCTATCGCAGCTTCAGCGAGCTCCTGGAGGAAGCGCGGGACCTCGGGGTCATCGACCTCACGGACGATCCGCGCAGCGGCACGTACCTCGTCACGAAGCTGCACTCCACGGGCGGCGGCCGGCGCCGGCGTCGCGGCCGGCGGGGCGGACGCTCGAGCTCCAAGGTCACGTCCGAGGCGTGAGCGAGCCGCACGGGTCGCGCCACGGCGCGGCGGATTCGTCCCCTCGCGGCGCGCCGTATCGGCCGTGGGTTCTCGTGGAGCGCGCCGGGTATCCGGAGTCCCTGCACGAGGGCATGCTCGCGGTCGTCGACGACGAGGGCCGCGTGCGGGCGCGGTGGGGCGACCCTTCCTTCGCCACGTTTCCGCGATCGAGCGCGAAGCCGTTGCAGGCGCTGCCTCTCATCGAGACCGGCGCGGCGGACCGCTTCGGCCTGACCCCCGCCCAGATCGCCGTGTGTTGCGCGTCGCACTCCGCGGAGCCGGTCCACGTGGAGGCGGTCTCCGCGGTGCTTGCCGCCGCCGGCGCCGACCCGTCGGTGCTCCACTGCGGCCCCCATCCCCCGCTGCACGACGAAAGCGCGAAGGCGCTCGTGCGCCGCGGCGAGGAGCCCCGCCGCATCCACAACAACTGCTCGGGGAAGCACGCCGGCATGATCGCGACGTCGGCCCACCGCGGCTGGGACGTTCCCACGTACTGGCGACGCGACCACCCGCTGCAGCAGGAGATCCAGGGGCTTCTCGGCGAGCTCGGGCGGGTGCCGCCGGAGTCGATCGCCTCGGGCGTGGACGGGTGCGGCGTGCCCGCCTGGTACCTGCCGCTGGAAGCCATCGCGGGGGCGGCGGCGCGGGTCGCCTCGGCGCGCGGCGGGGCGGGGCGCTGGTCGGACGCGTCGGTCCGCGTGTTCGACGCCATGGCCGCTCACCCCGAGATGGTGGCGGGGACGGGCCGCTTCGACACGGAGCTGGCTCGCGCCGCGGAGCGACCGCTTCTCGCGAAGGGCGGGGCCGAGGGCTTCCACATCGTGGCATGGCGCGAGGACGACGGCCGCGGCGTAGCGCTGGCCGCGAAGGCCGCCGCCGGCGACGCGCGCAGCGGCGACTTCGCGGTGATCGAGACGCTGCTGCAGCTGGGAGTGATCGGCGATGCGGCCCGCGAGCGCCTCGAGCGCTTCCACGGCGGCCCCATCCGCAACTACGCCGGCGAAGAAGTGGGCCGAAGGCGCTCGCTCCTCGACGCCCTTCGCCGCGACTGAGCAGGGCGACGCCAGGAACGGGTGCGCTCGCGGCACCCTCGCTCCCGCCGGCGCGCCGTCTCGCGGACCGGGTCCGCGGCATCGCGTGGCCGGGGCGCGGCACGCGTGCTATCCTCCCCGGCCTCCGGGAGGACCACGTGTCCGGAAACATCCTGCCCGATCTGTTCAACGCGTCGAAGGCGAAGATCCTCCTCCTCGTGTTCGACGGCCTCGGGGGTCTCCCGCGCCCCGCCTCGGGCAAGACCGAGCTCGAGAGCGCGCGGAAGCCGAACCTCGATCGTTGGGCGGCGGAAGGCGCCGTGGGACTTCTGGATCCGGTGGGCTCCGGCATCACGCCCGGCAGCGGCCCGGCGCATCTCGCTCTCTTCGGGTACGACCCGATCGCGGAGAACGTGGGTCGGGGCGTCCTCTCGGCGCTCGGCGCGGGCCTCGAGATGACCGGGCGCGACGTGGCCGCGCGGATCAACTTCGCCACGCAGGACGCGCAGGGCCGCATCGTCGACCGTCGTGCGGGGCGCATCCCCACGGACGAGTGCAAGCGCATCGTCGCGCGGCTCGCGGACGGGATCCGCATCCCCGGCATCGAGGTCACGCTCCGCGCGGAGAAGGAGCACCGCGCGGTGGTCGTGTTCCGCGGCGACGGCCTCGGCGACGAGATCTCGGACACCGATCCGCAGGCCACGGGCGTGCCCTCGCTCGCGCCGCATCCGAGAACGGACTCGCCGGGGGCGCGCCGCGCCTCCGAGGTGGTGGGGTCGTTCCTCGCGCAGGCGCGGAAGATCCTCGCGAGCGAGAAGGCCGCGAACGAGATCCTGCTGCGCGGCTTCGCCGGCTGGCGCCCGCCGCCCCCGTTCCGCGAGAAGTTCGCGCTGTCGGCGTCGGCGATCGCGATGTACCCCATGTACCGCGGGCTCGCGCGGCTGGTCGGCATGAACGTGCTGCCCGAGATGCCCTCGATCGAGGCGGAGTTCGACGCGCTGCCGGGCGCGCTCGCCACGTCGGACTTCGTGTACCTGCACGTCAAGCAGACCGACTCGGCCGGCGAGGACGGGGACTTCGACCGGAAGGTCGCGGTGATCGAGAAGGTGGACGCTCTCTTGCCGACCGTGGACGCGGCGAAGCCGGACCTGGTGATGGTGACGGGGGATCACTCCACGCCATCGCTCATGCGCTCGCACTCGTATCACCCCGTTCCGCTCGTCATGCGCGGCGGGACGACCTACGTGGACGACGTGCGCGAGTTCGGCGAGACCGCCTGCCGGCGCGGCGCGCTCGGTCGCTTCCCGTCGCGCGACCTCATGCCGCTCGCGCTCGCCGCGGCGGGTCGCCTCAACAAGTTCGGGGCCTGACCCGAGAGTGACCTCCGCGCCGGACGGGCTCCCGCGCCGCCCTGCCCTCCTGCTCCGCGGCGCCGCGTCCGGCGCGCTCCTCGCGCTCGCCTTCCCGCCGTTCCGCCTCTGGCCGGCGGCGCTCGTGGGGCTCCTGCCGCTCCTCGCGGCGCTCGAGAGCCTGGCCACCGCCGCCCGCGTCGGCACGCGGGGTTGGGCCTCGCGCGCGTTCGGCGCGGGGTTCGCGGCCGGGGTCCTGCTCTACGGAGCGCTCCTCTGGTGGATCGTCCTCCTCGATGCGCCCGCGCTCACGATCCCGTGGGTTCGCTACCCGGGAACGCTCGCGATCGTGTCGTACCTCGCGCTCTACGTCGGGCTGTTCGCGTGGCTGTACGTGCTCGTGCGCGCGCGGACCCGCCTGCCCGCGCCCTTCGCGGCCGGCGCGCTGTGGACCGCGATCGAGATCCTCCGCGGCTCCGGCGAGCTCGGCTTCCCGTGGGGCCAGCTCGGCTACTCCATGGTGGCGTTCCTTCCGGCGCTGCAGATCGCGGCGGCGGCGGGAATCACGGGCGTGACGTTCTGGATCGTCGCGGTGAACGCGCTCGCGCTGCCGCTGCTCCGCGGCGACTCCCGCCGCGGCGTCGCTCTCGCAGCGTTCCTCGTCGTCCTCGCGCTGCCGCCCCTCCTCGGCGGGCTCCGCCTCCTCGAGAAGCCGCCGCTCGCCACGATTCGGGTGGCCTTGGTCCAGCCGAACGTCGGCAACGAGGAGAAGTGGGCCCCCGAGCGGCGCACGCAGATCTTCCAGGCGATGGAGGATCTGACGCGGCAGGGCGTGGAGCGGGGCGCGAAGCTCGTCGTGTGGCCGGAGACGGCGGCGCCCTGTTATCTCCTGGAGGATCGGGAGTGGCGGCCGTGGATCGAGGAGCTGGCGGCCGAGCTGCGCACGCCCCTGTTCGTGGGCGTGCCGGACTATCAGATCGTGACCGAGCCGAGCGGCGAGAAGCACGTCACGTACACGAACACCGGCGCCTACTTCGACGCCACGGGCCGCCTCGCCGGCCGCATGGACAAGGTTCGCCTGGTGCCGTTCGGGGAGCGGATCCCCTTCTCCCAGTGGGTGCCGTTCCTGGCGCGGCTCGACTTCGGGGAGGCCGACTTCCTGCCGGGGCACGGACGCGTCGTGTTCGACGTCGGCGGGACGAAGTTCGCCAATCTGGTCTGCTTCGAGGCGATCTTCCCGGACCTCGTGCGGGACTACGCGAGCGGGGGGGCGCAGCTGCTCGTGAACATCACGAACGACTCGTGGTTCGGCGCGGGCTCGGGCGCCGAGCAGCACAAGAACATGGCGGTGGCGCGCTGCGTCGAGACGGGCTGCGGGATGGCGCGGTGCGCGAACTCCGGCATCTCCGTCGGCGTGGATCCGTGGGGGCGGACGTTCGGCGAGACGCCGCTCTTCCAGCGCAAGCTCTCGGTCGTGGACGTCCCTCTCCGGCGCGGTCGCACGCTCTTCGACCGCCTCGGCGATTGGGTCGGCGCGATTTCGATCGGCGGAAGCATCGCGGCGGCGCTCGCGGCGGTCGCACGGGGACGTCGAGTAGGGTAAGGTAGACGCTCGCGCGAGGAGGGCGACCGATGCCGGAAAACGGGGCCTGGTCGGTGCAGGACAGCATCGACGCTTATCACATCACGGAGTGGGGTGCCGGCTACTTCCGGGTCAGCCCCGGCGGCACGGTCGAGGTCACGCCGCACGGCCCCGACGGCCCGCACCTCGATCTCGAGCACCTCGTGGAGCAGCTCCGCGGCCGGGGTCTCGGGCTCCCTCTCCTCCTGCGCTTCCCCGACATCATCGCGAGCCGCATCCGCTCCCTGACCGGCGCTTTCGACCGCGCGATCACCGAGGAGTCCTATCGCGGCAAGTACCACTGCGTGTACCCGATCAAGGTGAACCAGCATCGACGAGTCGTCGAAGCGGTCCTGGAGCACGGGGCCTCGCTCGGGCTCGGGCTGGAGGCCGGCTCGAAGCCGGAAGTGCTGGCCGCCCTGGCGCTCGCGGACCGCCCCACGTCGCTCCTGATCCTCAACGGCTACAAGGACGCCGAGTTCGTGGAGACGGCGCTCCTCGCGCGGAAGCTCGGCCGCGACGCGATCATCGTCATCGACCGCTACCGGGAGCTCGACACGGTCCTGCGGGTGGCGGAGGAGTTGGGCATCCCGCCGCGGATCGGCGTGCGCGCCCGGCTGGACGCGCAGATCCAGGGCAAGTGGACGAAGTCGTCCGGCCTGGGGTCGAAGTTCGGGCTGCACCCCGAAGAGCTCGTCGCGGTGGTGCGGCGGCTCGAGGAGCACGGGCTGCTGGACTCGCTCGTGCTGCTCCACTTCCACGTGGGCAGTCAGATCACGGGCATCGCGGGGCTGAAGGACGCGGTGCAGGAAGGCGCGCGCATCTACGTGGAGCTGGCGAAGCTCGGGGTGCCGCTCAAGTACCTCGACGTGGGCGGCGGGCTCGGCGTGGACTACGACGGGTCGCAGTCCACGAACGACTCGTCGATGAACTACGACCTCCAGGAGTACGCGAACAACGTCGTCTTCCACATCCGCGAGATGTGCGACGAGAAGGACGTCCCGCATCCGGACATCATCAGCGAGTCGGGCCGCGCGATCGTGGCCCACCACTCCGTGCTCGTCCTGGATCTGCCGGACATGGACCCCGGGCTCCCGCGCACGGTTCCCGAGTCGATCGAGGAGGAGGAGCACCGCGTGCTGCACGCGCTGTACGAGACGTGGAAGCGCGTGGACGCGGACACCTTCCTCGAGTGCTGGCACGACGCGAACCATCTCCGCGAAGAGGCGGTCACGCTGTTCAGCCTCGGCGTGCTCGATCTCGCGGGTCGCGCCCGCGCGGATCAGCTCTATCGCGCGTGCTGCTCGCGGGTCCTGGACTTCCTTCGCAGCGTGGATCCCGAGGAGGTGCCCGAGGAGCTGGCCGAGATGGAGCGTCGCTTCTGCGACATCTACTTCGGGAACTTCTCGGTCTTCCAGTCCGCGCCGGACCACTGGGCGGTGGACCAGCTCTTTCCCATCATGCCCATCCACCGTCTCCTCGAGCAGCCCACGCGGCGGGCCATCATCGCCGATCTCACCTGCGACTCGGACGGCGTGATCGACCGCTTCATCGGCAACCCGGAGCGCTCGGTCTTGCCGCTCCACCGTCTCAACGGGAAGGCGTACTACCTCGGCATCTTCCTCCTCGGCGCGTACCAGGAGATCCTCGGCGATCTCCACAACCTCTTCGGCGACACGAACGCGGTGCACATCTCCGTGGACGCGGAGGGGAAGCCCGTCTTCCTCGACGTCTTCGAGCACGACACCGTGACGGACGTCCTGCAGTACGTCGGCTACGACCGGAAGGACCTCCTCGCGCGGATGCGTCGCGCCGTGGAGGTCGCCTTGCAGCACGGTCGCATCGGCCTCGAGGAGTCGGCGCTCTTCCTGCGGGACTACGAGCGCGGACTCTCCGGCACCACGTACCTCGAAGAGGAACCGCCCGCGGACGAAGAGGAGCGCGTGCCGGAGCGCCCCGCCGCGCCGGCGCGGGTGAGCGAGCCCGCGCGGTAGGCGGGCTGCGCGTGCGCTCCGAACCGCGGACCTCTCGGGCGCTGATCGCTCTCGCGCTCTTCGTCGGGTGCGCCACGCTCTATGCGGTCGCCCTCGAGG
This sequence comes from bacterium, assembly GCA_046330135.1. Classification (GTDB taxonomy): domain Bacteria; phylum ARS69; class ARS69; order ARS69; family ARS69; genus CAYYFX01. The sequence continues at coordinate 58,605 of JAXLTI010000009.1, read as the reverse complement.
GGGAGTTGGGGAACGCCGACGAGGGCGCGTGGATCCCGCAGGCGGCCCGATCGTGGTGGCTCGTGAGTCACGGCCGCTTCCACGATCCGTTCTGGAGCGAGAACGACATGCTCTGGGGCTTCGCGAGCCCGCCGATCTCGAAATGCGTGATGGGCCTCGGCATGGCCTCCGCGGGGTGGGGGCCGGAATCGGTTCGCCCGAACGCGACCTTCGCGGGACAACCGGGCTACGTGCCGACGCCCGGCGCGCTGCGTGCCGGGCGCCTCTCCTCCGTGGTGCTCGGCGCCGCGGCCGTCGCGGTGCTCTTCCTCTTTCTCGCCCGGGATCAACCGCTCGGGACGGCCGCGTGGGCCGCCGTCCTGCTCGCCTCGAGCCCGCTGTGGTTCCGGGCCTCCCGCCGGGCGATGACCGACATGCACGGCCTCGCTGCGTCCATGCTCGCCCTGGCGGCCTTCGCGGCGGCGCGCGCCCGAACCCGCGCGGGGACGTCTCCGGCGGTCCGCGCCGCGTGGTGGGTCCTCCTCGGCGCCCTCCTCGGCACGGCGGTGGGCTGCAAGTTCTCGGCGGCGGGAGGGGCCGCGGGCCTCGTGGCGTGGCTGCTCGTGGCCGAGCTGGGCGACGCGGACCCGGCCCGCACGCGCCTCGCGCGCCTCGCGCGCGCACTCGTCGCGCCGGCCGTCTGCATCGCCGCGGCGCTCGGCGTCTTCGTCGCGACCTATCCCTACCTCTGGCCGAACCCGGTCGGACGATTCCGCTGGATCCTCTCCCTGTGGCGCAGCGTGCTCGAGGGGCGCGCGGACTTTCGCCCCGTGGGGTTCGAGAACGCGTTCCGCCCCGGCCTCGCGTCCGTGCCCGCGGCCGCCGACGTTCTCGTGCTCCCGGGCGGCGTCCTCTCGTGGGGCCTTCCGCTGGCGCTCGTCGCCGGATGGTGGCTTCGCCGTCGCCGCTCGTCCGTGGACGTCGCGCGGGTCGGGGCGTGGGCGTTCGCGGCGCCGGTCCTCGTCGGCGGAGCGATCCTGGCGACGGCCGCGACGAACATGTCGCAATCGTGGATCGTCTGGGCGGGTCTCCTCGGGGCGACGGCGTCGACCGTCGCCGTTCCGGGCGCGCTCGAACGCCTGCGCGCGAGCGAGCCACTCGTCGTCTTCACCGCGTGGTCCTCGGGGGGAGCGCTGTTCGCTCTGGCGTCGACGTACTACCCCTGGCCCCGCTACTACCTGCCGATCGTGCCCGCGTGTGCGGTCGCGGCCGCGCTCGGCCTCGGCGACTTGCGCCGATCGATCGAAGCGCTCGCCGGCCGATGGGCGGCCCGTCTCGTCGACGTCGCCGCCGCGGCGGGCGTGGCCTCGGTCCTCGTCGCGTTTCCGCGGACCGGCGCGGCCAGCTTGCGCAAGGTGGCTGCGGGCGATCTCGGGCCGCTTCCCGAGTGGTTGCAGCGCGTGGCCGCGGCCTGCCTCGTGGCGGCGCTGGCCGTGGCGCTGGCGAAGGCCGCGAGCCGTCGATCCGGCGAGGTCGCGGCGGGAACGGGGTCTCCGTCCGCGCGTTGACCCCTCGCGACGGGGGGTGCTATCGTGCCCGCTTTCCCCGACGCCGTTTCGGCGAACGAACCTCGTCGGAAGGCCCCCTCCATGCGAAACGCGCTCGCTCGGGACGTCGCCCTCGGTCGATTCGTTCCCCTGGACACGCCCGTCCACCGCCTGGACCCCCGGACGAAGCTCGTCGCGTTCCTGGCGTTCGTGGCGGTGCTCCTGCGGGCGCAGGGCTGGGCGTCGGTGCTCCTCGCCGCGGCGGCGCTCGGCGCGGCGGCGGCGGCGAAGCTCCCGCTCCGCGGGTTCGCGCAGGGGCTGCGGGCGTTGAGCTGGGTGCTGGTCCTCACGGTGGCGTACCACGCGCTCTGGATCGGTCCGCGGAATGGCGGCTATGCGGCAGGCGCCCGGGCGGGCCTCTTGGCGGCGCTCCAGCTCGTGACGATGCTCGTCGCGGCCGCCGTGCTGACCCACGCGACCGAGCCGGTCCGTCTGGCGGACGGGCTCGCTCGCCTCTTCGGCTTTCTCCGCCGCGTCCGCGTTCCGGTGCGGGATCTCGCGCTGGTCGTGTCGCTGGCGCTCCGCTTCCTTCCCACGGTGATGGAGGAGGCCCGGCGCCTGGTCCTGGCCCAGCGGGCGCGCGGCGCCACGTTCCATGGCGGTCCGTTCGCGCGCGGGCGGAGGTTCCTGCCGCTCGCCGTGCCGCTTTTCGCGGGGTGCCTGCACCGCGCGGACACGCTGGCCCTCGCGATGGAGGCCCGCGGGTTCTCCTCCGCGACGGAGCGGACGCAGCTCGAGCCGCTCGCGCTCCGTGCGGGCGACGTCTGGACACTCCTGGGAGTCGCGCTCATCTTGGCGACGGCTCTCCGGCTCGCGACGTAGGGCGGCGCGGTGCCGACCTGGAAGCTCGTGCTGGAATACGACGGCACGGACTTCGCGGGCTGGCAGGTGCAGCCCCGCGAGCGGACCGTGCAGGGAGAGTTGAAACGGGCGCTGGAGGTCGTGCTGCGCGAGGAAGTGCGCATCACCGGCGCCGGGCGGACGGACGCGGGTGTGCACGCGCTGGGGCAGGTGGCCAGCGTCACCTGCCGGGGGGACGTGGTCACGGCGCTGCGCTCCGTGAACGCGGTTCTCGGGGACGATGTGGTCGTTCGAAGCGCGGAGGGGGCGCCGGACGGGTTCGACGCGCGGCGAAGCGCTCTGCGGAGGCATTATCGCTACGTCCTTCACCGGGGTCCCACGGCCACTCAGAGGCGCTTCTGTCTGGCGTTGGAGCGGTTCCCGGACCCTGCGCGCATGAACGACGCAGCGTCGCGGCTCGTCGGGGAGCGGGATTTCGTGAGCTTCGCGTCCGGTCTGGAGCCCGGGGACGGCACGGAGTGCATCGTGGAGCGGGCGGAGTTGCGGGAGCGCGGGGACTTCCTGGACTTCGAGGTGACCGCGAACCGATTTCTCCGCAAGATGGTTCGAACGATGATGGGCACGTTGCTCGAGGTGGGATGGGGACAGCGCCCGCCCGAGTGGATCGACGACGTCGTCGCTTCGCGGGACCGCCGCGCGGCGGGGCCCGTCGTCCCGCCCACGGGGCTCTTCCTCGTGGCGGTGGACTATCCGGAGTTCAGCCCGGACGGGAGGTAACGAGATGAAGTTCTTCTTGGACACCGCGAACGTCGACGAGATCCGGAAGTACCAGGACCTCGGGATCGTGGACGGGGTCACCACGAACCCCACGCTCCTCGCGCGCGAGAAGGGCAAAGGCGACTTCCGCGACGTGCTGCGCGAGATCTGCGCCATCGTGGACGGCCCGGTGAACGCCGAGGTCATCGGCGAGACGTACGAGCAGATGTTCGAGGAAGGGATGAAGCTCGCGCGCCTCCACGAGAACATCGTGGTGAAGATCCCCATGACGGTCCAGGGGATGAAGACCGTGCACGCGCTGAGCGGCGAGGGCATCCAGACGAACGTCACGCTCGTCTTCTCGGCCAACCAGGCCTTGATCGCGGCGAAGGCGGGCGCGAACTACGTGAGCCCGTTCATCGGCCGCATCGACGACACGAGCCACTTCGGGATCGAGCTGATCCGGGACCTCGTGACCATCTTCGGGAACTACGGCATCGAGACCGAGGTCCTCGCCGCGTCGCTCCGCAGTCCCACGCACGTCGTGGATTGCGCCAGCGCGGGCGCGCACATCGCCACGATGCCGTTCGCGGTCCTGGAGAAGATGTTCAACCACCCGCTGACGGATCTCGGCATCAAGCAGTTCCTGAAGGACTGGGCCACCATGGGGGCGAAGATCTAGTGAACGAAGGGCGCGCGAGGACGGCACGGACGGTGCGGGCCCTCGTCCCGGCCGCCGTCGTCGTGCTCATGCTCGCGTCGCTCGCGACGGCGCAGGAGAGCCGGGACTCGGCGAACGACGACCTCGTGTGGGGTCGTCACAACGCGCTCGTTCGCGCCGCCCAGAAGGCCGGTCCTTCCGTCGTGACGGTGTCCGTGCTGCGCACGCAGCTCGTGGAGGGTCCGGCGCTCGGGCCGAACGGGGACTTCTTCAGCCCGTTCTTCCAGAACCTCCGGCGTCGTTACCTGCAGCGCGTGCAGGCGCTCGGCTCCGGCGTCATCGTGCGCAAGGACGGTACGATCCTCACGAACTTCCACGTGGTGAACGGAGCGGAGAAGATCAAGATCACGCTCGCCGACGGCCGGGAGTACGAGGGCCGCTTCCTCGGCGGCACGCAGCTCTACGACGTGGCGGTGCTGCGCGCGGACGTCGGGAAGGACGACGTTCCCGTGGCCACGCTGGACAAGTCCGGCGAGCTGGAGATCGGCGAGTGGGTGATGGCCATCGGCAACCCGTTCGGGTATCTGCTCGGGGACACGCAGCCCACCGTGACCGCCGGCGTGGTGAGCGCGATCCGGCGCGACATCCACTCCGAGGGCACGCAGGACACGCTCTACAAGAACATGATCCAGACGGACGCGGCCATCAATCCCGGGAACTCGGGCGGGCCCCTCGTGGACGCGGTGGGGGACGTCGTGGGGATCAACACGTTCATCTTCTCGCAGTCCGGCGGGAGCGTGGGCATCGGCTTCGCGATCCCGATCGGCACGGCGAGCCGCGTGATGGACGAGATCCTCGCGCACGGCACCGTCCGGGAGGTCTGGGTGGGCGTCCGCGTCCAGGAGATCCCCGAGTCGCTGGCGGAGAGCCTGGACCTCGAGTCCCGCGAAGGCGTGATCGTGGCGTCGGTGGATCCCGGCAGCCCCGCGGAGAAGGCGGGGGTGCGGCGCGGCGACGTCATCCACTCGATCGGCGGCGAGCGCATCCGGAACTTCGACGACGCGCGGCGCGCCCTCTACGCGCGTCTCGTGGGCGACCGCATCGACGTCGTCCTCGAGCGGGACGGCGCTCAGAGCACGCGGACGCTCGTGCTCACGGAGCAAAAATGATCGAGCGCTATTCGCGCCCGGCCATGAGGAGCCTGTTCTCGGATCAGCATCGCTTCGAGACGTATCTCGCGGTGGAGATCGCCATCCTCGAGGCGCTGGCGGAGGACGGCGAAGTGCCGGCGTCGGACGTGGCCGAGGTCAAGGCGAAGGCGCGCGTGGACGCGGCGCGGATCGCGGAGATCGAGCGCGAGACGAACCACGACGTCGTGGCGTTTCTGCGCAACGTGACGGAGACGGTGGGGCCGGCGGCGCGCTGGGTGCACCTCGGGGTCACCAGCTCGGACGTCGTGGACACGTCGTGGGCGATCCTCTTGAAGGAGGCCGCGGCGAAGCTGATCGAGGGGGTGGACGTCGTGCGCGAGGCGCTCGCCGCCCGCGCCCTCGAGCACCGGCGCACGCCGATGATCGGGCGGACCCACGGCGTGCACGCGGAGCCCACCACGTTCGGCTTCAAGCTCGCGGTCTTCTGGGCGGAGCTCGGGCGGGATCGGGCGCGCCTCGAGCGCGCCGCCGAGACGATCGCGGTGGGCAAGGTCTCCGGCGCGGTGGGCACCTTCGCGCACCTCGGGCCGGAGGTCGAGGCCGCGGCGTGCCGTCGCCTGGGGCTCGTGGCCGCGCCCATCTCCACGCAGATCCTGCAGCGCGATCGCCATGCGGAGCTCGCGTTCGCGCTGGCCGTCACGGGGGCCACGCTCGAGAAGATCGCGCTCGAGATCCGGCACCTGCATCGCACGGAGGTCCGCGAGGTGCAGGAGGAGTTCTCGAAGCAGCAGACGGGCTCCTCCTCGATGCCCCACAAGCGCAACCCCGTGCTCGCCGAGCGCATCTGCGGGCTCGCCCGCGTGCTGCGCGGGAACCTCCAGGTGGCGCTGGAGAACGTGGCGCTCTGGCACGAGCGGGACATCAGCCACTCGTCGGCGGAGCGCGTGATCCTCCCGGACGGCTGCCTGCTGCTGGACTACCTGCTGGACCGAACCGCGGCGCTGGTGCGCAACCTCGTGGTCCTGCCCGAGAACATGCGCACGAACCTCGAGAAGATGCGCGGGCTCCCGTTCTCGCAGAACCTGCTGCTGGATCTCGTGAGGGCCGGGCGCACGCGCGAGGAGGCGTACCGCGCCGTGCAGCGCTGCGCGGCCCGCGTGTGGGACGAGGGCGTCACGTTCCGCGACGCCGCCGCGTCGGACCCGGACATCGGCGCGTGGCTCTCGCCCGCGGACATCGACGCCGCGCTCTCGCTGGAGCGTGCGCTGCGCAACGTGGACAGGGTGTTCGACCGCCTCGGGATCGCCGCGAAGGAGAGGGTGCATGCAGGCTGACGGCACCTCCGCCACGCTGGCCGGCAACGTGCGGCGGCTGCCCCTGGGCACCGGCGCGGACGACGTCGTGCGGCGTTGCTGCGCGGAGAACGGGCTCCACTTCACGCTGGACGAGGCGCGCTCCCTCGCGCGGCTCCTCGGACGGGACCCCACGCTCCTCGAGGCGCACCTCTTCAACACGATGTGGTCCGAGCACTGTTCCTACAAGTCCAGCCGGCCCGTGCTGAAGCGCTACCTGCCCACGGACAGCCCGTTCGTGATCCTCGGGCCGGTGGAGGATGCCGGCGTCGTGGACATCGGCGAGCACGCGGGACGGCGCTGGGCGGCGGTGATCGGCCACGAGAGCCACAACCACCCGAGCCAGGTGGTGCCGTACGAGGGCGCGGCCACCGGCATCGGCGGCATCGTCCGCGACGTCTACTGCATGGGCGCGGACGTCTTCGGCGTGATGGACTCGCTGCGCTTCGGCGATCTCGAGGGGCCGAACGCGGAGCGCTGCCGCGAGATCATGACCGGCGTGGTGGACGGGATCGCGGGCTACGGCAACCCGCTCGGCGTCCCGAACCTCGGCGGCGAGACGGTCTTCCACCCCGGCTACGACGACAACTGCCTCGTGAACGTCATCGCGCTCGGCGTGATGCCCGCGGATCGGCTCGTGCACAGCGCCGTGCCGCCCGAGGCGAAGCAGGAGCCCTACGACCTCGTGCTCGTCGGCAAGGGCACGGACTCGTCGGGCTTCGGCGGCGCCGCCATGGCGTCGCGCATCCTGGAGGAGGAGGAGGACAACCGCTCCGCCGTCCAGGTGCCGGATCCCTTCCTGAAGCGCGTGCTGCGCAACGCCACGCTGGCCGCGCTGGACCTCGCGTGGGAGCGCGGCATCCGGGTGGGCTTCAAGGACCTCGGCGCGGGCGGGATCGCGTGCCTCGCCTCCGAGATCGCGCACGCCGGCGGCTGCGGCGTGGAGCTGGACCTGGACCGCGTGCATCTCCAGGAGCCGGGCATCGGGCCCGAGGTGATCGCGTGCGCGGAGACGCAGGAGCGCTACGGATGGGCGGTGCCGCGCTCCTTCACGAAGGACGTTCTGCGCATCTACAACGTCGACCACGAGCTGGGCAAGGTGAGCCGCGGCGCGGCGGCGTCCGTCATCGGGACGTTCCTCGCGGACGAGGACGTGATGCGCGTCTTCTACCGCGGAGAGGTCGTGGCCGAGGCGCGCACCGCGGACATCACCGCGGGAGTCACCGCGCCGCGCATGGCGGCGCCGCCGCGCGCGCGGAAGGCCGGACGCGTCACGTTCGCGGGGGATCTGCGGGAGCTGGCGCTGCGCGTCCTCGCGTCGCCGAACATCGCGTCGAAGCGGGATCTCTTCTCGCACTACGATCAGGAAGTGCAGGGCGCCACGTACTTCCGGCCCGGCGAGGCCGGCGCCGGCGTGTCGCTGCCCGTGCCGGGCGCGCCGATCGGCGTGGCGGCGTCGGTGGACGGAAACCCGCGCTACGGGGAGCTGGATCCCTACCGGGCCGGCGCCGCCGCCGTGGCGGAGGCGGTGCGCAACGTGGTCGCCACGGGCGCCCGCCCGCGCGCTCTCACGGATTGTCTCAACTTCGGCAACCCCGAGAAGCCGGAGGTCTACCGCGACTTCGTGGACGCGGTGCGCGGCATGGCGGACGTGGCGCGCTCCCTCGGCACGCCGGAGTCCCCGGACGGAACGCCGCTGCCCTTCGTGAGCGGCAACGTGAGCCTCTACAACGAGTCGTCCACGGGAAGCGCGGTGCCGCCTTCGCCCATCGTCTGTTGCCTCGGCGTGCTCCCGGACGCCTCGACGGCCGTGGGGCTCCGGCTGCGCGCGGCCGGCCACCGCGTGGTCCTCGTGGGGGAGCGGCGCGCGGAGCTCGGCGGCTCGGAGGCCGCGTGGATTCTCGGGCAGCGCGAGGCGGGCGAAGTCCCGAGCGTGGACGCGAGCGTCGAGCGCGCGTGCGCGAAGGCGGTCCTCTCGCTCACGGAGGCGGGAAAGGTGCACTCCGCAACCGACGTGTCGTCCGGCGGGCTCTTCGTCGCCCTGGCCGAGATGATGCTCGGCGCCTGGGGCCAGGTGGAGCTGGGTCTTTCGATCGATCTCCGCAAGCTCGAAGGCGCGAGCGACTTCGAGCGCCTCTTCTCCGAGACCGGTGCGTATCTTCTGGAGATGGATGCCGGCGCTTCGGAGCCCGCGCTGGCCGGTGTGCCGCACGTGGAGCTGGGCCTCGTGACGCCGATCCGCGAGCTTCGCCTGCGCGGCGGCGAACGGGAGATGGTGTGGGCCGCCGCCGAGCTGGAAGCCGCCTGGCGACGCTCGTTCGCGCGATTCCTGGAGTAGGAGAGACGATGCGCGTTGCGGTGCTTCTGTTCCCCGGGATGAACTGCGAGAGCGAGACCGTGCGCGCGCTCGCCAGCACCGGAATCTCGGCGGAGATCGTCCGCGCGAACGAGGGGCCCGCTCGCTTTGCCGGCTTCGACGGCTACGTCCTGCCGGGCGGCTTCTCGTACGAGGACCGCATCCGCGCGGGGGCAGTGGCCGCGCGGCATCCCGTCATGGAGGTGCTCGTGCGCGCGTCCGAGGCGGGCGCGCCCATCGCGGGCATCTGCAACGGCGCGCAGATCCTCCTCGAGGCCGGGCTCGTCCCGGGGATCCGGCCGGGCCGCGTGGAGATGGCGCTCGCGCTGAACGACTCCGGGAAGCGCGTGGGCTACTACTGCGATTGGCGCTGGGTCGCGGGCGATCTGTTCGACGAGCCCGTGCCGCTGCCTTTCGCGCACGCGGAAGGGCGCTTCGTCTCGCGGGACGAAGCCGTCAAGAGCGAGGTGCTGCGGCGGGGGCTCGTGGCGGCGCGGTACTGCGACGCGTCGGGGCGGGTGGTTCCGGGCTGGCCCGTGAATCCGAACGGCGCGTGGGAGAACGCGGCCGCGATGCGGAACGGCGCCGGCAACGTCGTGGCGATCATGCCGCACCCGGAGCGCGCCTGTTGGGCCTGGCAGGTCCCGCCCGACGTCCTCGGGAAATGGGCGCAGGCGAAGCAACGCGGCGGCAGCGGCTTCCGCGAGGCCCCGGGCCCGGGCCGCGTCTTCTTCGAGCGCTTCGGCGAGCTGCTGAGGAGGGCCGTCGCTTGACGATGGACGTGCTCGTCCGGCGGAAGATCGCGGACCTCGTGCGTGACGCGGCGGAGAGCGCGCTGCGCGCGTCGTGTCCCTCGCTCGAGCGGCTCGATCGCGCGGAGCTCTGGACGTTCACGGTGGAGGGGGAGGACGGCGCCGTCGTGCGGCGCGTCCTCGAGGACACCACGCTCGTCGCGAATCCGAACGTCCATCGCTGGACCTTCCGGGAGGCGGCGCCGGCCGTCCCGATCGCACCGGGCCGCGCGCGCGTGGTCGTCGAGGTGCACGATCGCGTCGACGCGAGGGGCGCGTCGGTGCTGCGCGCGCTGCGCGAGCGTCGCGGGGTTCGGTCCGTCACCGGCGTGCGTCGCGGCGTGCTCTGGACTCTCGACGTGGCGGCGCGCAAGGAAGAGGCGGAGGCGCTCGCGCGGGACGTCACGGGCGGGGGGGATGCCGGGGCGGGGCTCCTCGCGAATCCGCACGCGCAGGAGGCCAGCGCCACGGTGACCGCGGCATGAGGGCTCCGTCATGAGCGAGCTTCGCGAGAAGTGCGGCGTGGTCGGCATCTTCGGCGCCCCCGAGGCGGCGTGGCTCACGTACCTCGGGCTCTACGCGTTGCAGCATCGCGGCCAGGAGGGCGCGGGGATCTGCACGTCGGACAGCCAGCGCCTGCACGTGCATCGGGGCCGCGGCCTCATCGCCGAGGTGTTCTCGAAGGACGTGCTCGCGTCCCTGCCCGGGACGAGCGCCATCGGGCACAACCGCTATTCCACGACCGGATCGGACGAGACCGCGAACCTCCAGCCCCTGATCGCGTCGTACCGCGGCGGCGTGGTCGCCATCGCGCACAACGGCAACCTCGTGAACGCGAAGGAGCTGCGCGAGGAGTGCGAGCACCTGGGCTCCATCTTCCAGACGACGGTGGACAGCGAGGTCATCGTCCATCTCCTCGCCAGGGCTCGCCCCGAGGATCTCGTGGGCCGGCTCCGCCAGGCGCTGTCGCGGGTGCGCGGCGCGTACTCCCTCGTGGCCCTCACGTCCGACTCGCTCCTCGGCGTCCGCGATCCGAACGGATTCCGCCCTCTGTGCCTCGGACGCCTGGAAGGCGCCTGGATCCTCGCGTCGGAGAGCTGCGCCCTGGACATCCTCGGCGCGGAGTACGTGCGCGAAGTGGACCCCGGCGAGATCGTGGTGATCGACGCGAACGGCCTCACGTCGCATCGCTTCGGCGTGGATGCGCCCCGCACCGAGTGCGTGTTCGAGCACGTCTACTTCGCGCGGCCGGACTCCGCCACGTTCGGGCGCGGCGTGAGCGAGATCCGGGTGGCGCTCGGCCGGGCGCTGGCGCGCGAGCACCCCGCGGACGCGGACCTCGTGATGTCGGTGCCGGATTCGTCGAACGCGGCGGCGCTCGGCTTCTCGCGCGAGTCCGGGATCCCCCTGGATCATGGCCTGATCCGCAACCACTACGTAGGGCGCACGTTCATCAGCCCGAGCCAGTCGCTGCGCGATCTCGGGGTCCGGCTGAAGTACAACGTCGTGCGGGGGGCGCTGGCCGGCAAGCGCGTCGTCGTCGTGGACGACTCGATCGTCCGCGGCACCACCAGCCGGAGCCTCATGCGGATGATCCGGGACGCGGGCGCGAGCGAGATCCACTTTCGCGTCAGCTCACCGCCCGTCACGCACCCGTGCTACTACGGCATCGACATGCCCACGCACAAGGAGCTGGTGGCGTACGGCCGCACCGTGGAGGAGATCCGCCAGTTCATCGGCGTGGACACGCTGGGGTATCTCTCCGTCGAGCAGATGCTCCGCGTGGTGCGCGGCGGCGACGGCTCCGGCGCCTGCGCCGCCTGCTTCACCGGCCAGTACCCCGTGAAGTGGCGCCGCACGCCCTCGAAGGGCGACCTCGAAGTCCGTGTGACCTAGCCCGCCTCGCGCGTCTCGCAGTTCGGCGGCGGTGACGCACGTGATGAGCACGTCGTCGGCTCGCTGGCGTGCTTCCGCATCGGACGGTCGCCTCCGCCGTCCCGGCTCCGGCGACTCCGCGAAGCCGCTGCGAAAGCACGCCACCGAGCCGCCGACGCATGCCTCGCCTCGCGCGGTCTGCGCCGACACGGCGTGGGCTCGCACGACTTGCGACGCGCGTGGGAGCGACGCGGCGCCGGCCCGTCTTGACCGCCACGACCCGGTGTCAGTCTCGCCTCGGGGCCGGCCTCTTCGACGCGGCGAAGCTACGGCGGCGGAGCCAGGATGGCGGAGCCGCCGAGCGGGAGGGCGCTGCGGCCAGGACGTCTGACCCGTCCGAGGCGAAGAGGCCGGCCCCGAGGCGAGACGGCGTGGATCAGGGCAGGTAGCCGAGTCGGCGTGCGTCGGACCGGATGGCCGCTTCGGAGCGCGAGCCTCGAGTGAGGCGAAGCTCGCGGAGGTAGGCGAAGACCGGGGTAGGCGTCCCGGAAGGATCCTCGAAGACCGCGAGCGGAGGCGCGTCCGGGGCGTCGTCCGCGCGCCAGGCGGTGCGCGCGCCCGGGAACGTCTCGCCCGCGCACTTCCGGCCGTCCGCGTAGACCGTGACCCGCGCGCCGGCCGGGCGGTCCTCGAGGACCAGGGCGAAGAGGTGCACGTCCGCGTCGAGGTCCGCTCCGAAGGCCACCTCGTGCGCCTCGCGCTCGTCGCCCCGCGAGGCGAAGCGGAAGCGCCAGGGATCCCGCGCGCCCGTCTCCGCGGCCACGAGCCGCCAGCCGGTCGCCCGGCCGGACTCGTCGCGTCCCTCGTTCACGATCAGGGGCTGCTCGAGCTCCGTGCGCGCCGTCGTCCGCCCGATCCACTCGAGGGTCGTCGCGTCCCGCACGAGCAGGGAGGACGCCGGCGTCACGAGGATCTCGCCGTGGAGCGAGCGGCCATGACACGAGATCGCGTAGCCTTCACGGTCCCGATCGAGGTCCGTCTCGTCCGGAGTGGTGCCGACACCGTTCGGCAGCCACCCGCCGTACGGCGCGTCGCGGTAGGAGGTGGTGTCGGCGAGCGTCTGCCACTCGGAGGCGGGCGGCGGCGGGGCGGCCGTGAGGAGGAGATCGTGGCCCTGACCGGACGCGTCGTGCGCCACGGGACCGGCTCCCTCGTCGAAGTGCAGGAGGAGGCGGGTCGCGCCCTCGGGACGCAGCCGCCAGCGATCCCGGTCGCGCTCGGGGCTCTCCACGAAGAACGGCTGCGAGTACGCGGCGCCGGCCGTGTTCCGGATGCGCAAGCGCACGTACCGCTCCCACCCGTCCACGCGGTACTCGTCCCGCCGGACCCCGGCCACGCGGCGCACCAACTGGCCCGCGTCGGTCCACCAGGTGAATTCCGTCGCCCGATCGCTCGCCGCGAAGATCGTCCGGCCGTGCGCGCCGAGCGCGGTGAAGACGGCGCTCGAGGTGTCGCAGGCCGCCCCCGCGCACGAGTCGACGCAGGCGACGAAACGCCCCGCGCGGATCGCGTCCAGCAGCGGCACGGTGCCGAGCGACTCGGCCTGCACCGCCACCCACCCGCCGAGGAAGTCCTGGCCCGGGATGTAGGCGTGCGCGTCGTCGACGGCGAAGCCCCACTGCGGACCGTCGGCGTGGAGCAGCACGAAGTCCCAGGCGGAGGCGCCGAGGTGCTGCCAGCTCCGGCCGCCGGGGCGGGCGCGGGACCACATCGTGTTGAACACCTCCACGCCCACCGCCCCGCGGAGGTCGCGCAGGTCCGACGGGAAGAGCCGCCCGTCGCCGAGGGAGCTCACCATCTCGGGGTGATTGACGATCGCCAGGGCCGCCTTCCCGGGCGCGTAGGCCATCGTGTGGATGGAGTCGACGGCCGCTTGCAGTGTGCTGGAGTCTGTCGCAGCCAGACGGAACAGGGAGTCCCCGCGGGAGACGCTCCAGTCCATGCCCACGCCGCCGACGTGCGGAACCCGGGGCAGCCCCAAGGTATGCGTGCCCTCGTCGATCGGCTGGAGATAGAAGCCGATCTCGGCTCCCGAGATGAAGCAGATCCCCGGGACGTGCGGATCACGCGTGGGGAGGACGGCGTAGGGGGTCGAAGGCGAGGGTCCGATGAAGTTGTGATCGGAGATGCAGACGAAGTCGAAGCCGGCGTCCCGGTAGCGCTGCACCTTGTCCTTCAGACTGTCCGGGTGGCACCAGTACTTGTGCACCGTGGAGTGGGCGTGGAGCTGGCCGCGGTACCAGCGGCCCCGCCCTCCGGCGTAGGGGTCCTGGACGCGAACGCCGGACGAACCGGCGCCGCTCGCGAGGGCGGCGAGGAGGACCAGGAGCAGCAGGCTCTTCGGGATGCGTCGCACGGAGCCGAGAATACCGCGATCCGCCGGGATGGGGACCCGCATTCGGGTCTGCCGCGCCGCGCCGCGGCGTCCCGAGCGAGGTTCGACCGTGACGACGGCTTCATTCCTGTGGATCGTTTGCCGATGAGGTCATAGACTGCCGCCCGCTTCGCAGAAAATGCGGGGAATTCACCAGCTTCGATCCGGATCGGTAGGGGTATGACGCCCCCGGTCGGAAGCCACGCTTCCGGCGGGGCGGCTCTCGCGTCCGATCCACGAGGAACGCGTCGATGCCGCTCTCGAGGCTCTGGAGCCTCCTCTCCAACGACATGGCGATCGACCTCGGGACCGCCAACTCTCTCGTGTACATCAAGGGACGCGGGATCGTGCTCAACGAGCCCAGCGTCGTCGCTGTCGAGCGCGGCTCGGACACGGTGATCGCGGTCGGCGTCGAGGCCAAGTCGATGCTCGGCCGCGCGCCCGAGAACATCATGGTCATCCGTCCGCTGAAGGACGGCGTGATCGAGAAGGTCGGCATCGCCGAGGAGATGCTGCGGGCGTTCATCACTCGCGCGCAGGGACGGAAGGCGTTCGTGCGGCCGCGCGCGGTCATCGCCGTGCCCTCGGAGATCAACGAGTCCGACGAGCGCGCGGTGCGGGACTCGGCGGAGAACGCCGGGGTCCGTGAGGTGTACATCATCACGGAGCCCATGGCCGCCGCGATCGGCGTGGGGCTCCCCGTGGAGAAGCCCGCGGGCAACATGGTGATCGACATCGGCGGCGGCACCACCGACATCGCGGTGATCGCGCTCTCGGGCATGGTGGCGCGGACGTCGTTGAAGGTCGGCGGCGACGAGATGAACGAGGCCGTGGTCATCGCGATCAAGAAGAAGCACAACATGCTCATCGGCGAGCAGGCCGCGGAAGCGATCAAGCTCGCGATCGGCTCCGCGCACGCCGACGGCACGGTGGACGAGGAGATCGAGGTGAAGGGCCGCGACCTGGTCGAGGGCATTCCGAAGACCGCGCGCATCAGCGCCTCGGAGATTCGCCAGGCGCTGCGCGAGCCCGTGGAGGAGATCGTACGCGGCGTGAAGCGCGTGCTCGAGGACACGCCGCCCGAGCTGGCCGCGGACATCGTCGATCGCGGCATCGTCATGACGGGCGGCGGCGCGCTGCTGCGCGGGCTGGACGTCTACCTCCGCGAGAAGACGAACCTCCCGATCAACGTCGTGGAGGATCCGCTGACCGCCGTGGTGCTCGGGGCGGGGAAGGTGCTCGACAACCTCGAGAAGTACGAGAAGGTCCTCCTCAAGCGGGACCGCAGGTAACCTTTGCCGCCGTTGACCGACTATCTCTCGCGACGTGGCGAGGGCCTCGTCCTGCTCCTGGTCGTCCTGCTCTCGGTCACGCTCATGCTCCTGTCGACGGCGCGGAAGGACTCGCTCGCCCGCTCGCTGAACGACGCGGCGCTCATGCCGGTGCAGACCGTCGTTGCGCGGACGCGCGGCCTCGTGGGGCTCCGTTCGGAGAACGACGCGCTGCGCGCGCAGCTGGCGCAGGCCCGCCTCGACGTGGCGTCGCTCGGCGAGCTGGGCCGCGAGGACGAGCGCCTGCGTCGCATGCTCGGCTTCCGCGAGGGCAGCACGTTCCAGCTCCTCGCCGCGCGCGTGATCGCGCGCGAGGCGTCGCGCCCGGGCGGGGGCTACAAGATCGATCGCGGCTCGCGCGACGGCGTGCGCGACGGCCTCGCCGTCATCACGCCGGACGGGCTCGTCGGGAAGACGGTGCTGGCGGAGCCTCATTCCGCCTGGGTGCGCCCCGTCGTCTCCCGCGGATGCCGCGTGTCCACGCGGCTCCTGCGCACGCGCGTCGACGGCATCCTCGACTGGACCCCCGAGAAGGGCCTGCACGTGACGTTCGTGCCGCTCCGCTCGGAGGCGGCGGTCGGCGACACCGTCGTCACGTCGGGGCTGGGCGGCGTCTTTCCGCGCGGCGTCCGCGTGGGCGAGGTGACGGCGGTCGAGCCTTCGCCGGGTGACGGCTCGCTCCGGCTTCTCCTGCACAGCGCGGTGGACTTCGGCGCGCTCGAGGAAGTGTTCGTGGTCCTCGGCGGCGTCGGCCCCGGCCCGGAGAGCGACGCGGAGCACGCGGCCGGACACGACGCGGCGACCAAGGAGTAGCGATGCGCGCGCTGCGGATCGTGATCGCGCTGTGGGTGGCGATCGTCCTGCAGTCGGTGCTCGCTCCCGCGATCGCGATCGTCGGCGCCCGGCCGGACTTCCCCCTGCTCGTGGTTCTCCTCGTGGCCTTGCGCGAAGGCTCGGCCGGCGGTGCGCTCGCGGGGTTCGTCTCCGGGCTGTTCGTGGACTTGAACTCCGCTCAACCGCTCGGTGCGACGTCGCTCGTGAACGGGCTCTGCGGCTTCGCGGTCGGCTCGCTCGGCGATCGTCTGGTCCGCGGCAGCGGTCCCACGCGCGCCGTCGTGGCGCTGCTCGCCACGACGCTCCGGGATTCGGCGCTCGGTCTCTTCGTCGGCCTCGGCGGATTCGGCGGCGCGATCCGGCACTTCTTCACCTCGGCCCTGCCGGGCGGCATCTACACGGGCCTGCTCGCGGTGCCGTTCATGGCGGCGGCGGAGCGCCTCATCCGGTGGTCGCGGGAGTCCGGTCGTGGCCTATCGTGACGGCTGGCAGCAGCTCGCCCGCTCGCGGCGCGCCTGGCATCTGGCCACGCTCGTGGCCCTCGGATCGCTCGTGCTCGCCGGGCGGCTCTTCCAGCTGCAGGTGCTGGGCGTCCGCGAGTACACGCTGCAATCGCAGCGGAACCGGATCCGCATCGAGAAGATCACCGCGCCGCGGGGCCTCATCCTGGATCGCGCGGGGCACGTGCTCGCCGACAGCCGCCCGAGCTACACCGTCCGCGCGATCCCGCGGCGTCTCCTCGGGGACTCGGCGCGGCTGGGCCTGCTCTCGCGCCTCCTCGACGTTCCTCCGGAGGACATCGTTTCGCGGCTGCGCCAGGAGTCGCCGCACCTTCCCTGCGTGATCTGCCGCGACGCCAGCTTCGAGCAGGTGTCGCGCATCGCCGAGAACGAGGAGGACCTGCCGGGCGTCAGCCTCGATGTCGCGCAAGTGCGCTGGTATCCGCAGGGCCCGGTCGGCGCGCACCTGCTGGGTCACGTCGGCGAGATCTCCCCGCACGAGGTCGAGGCGATGGCCGACCAGGGCTACAAGTCCGGCGACTTCCTCGGCCGGATGGGCATCGAGCGCGCCTACGAGAAGGATCTGCGCGGCGTCGACGGGGAGCGGTGGCTCGAGGTCGACGCGATGGGCCGGGTGGTCGGCCGCTTCGCGCCGGAGCAGACGGTGACGCCGAAGCCCGGCAAGACCCTGCACCTGTACGTGGACCTCGGCCTGCAGGCGATCGCGGACTCGTGCCTCGTGGGACGTCGCGGCGCCGTCGTGATGCTCGACCTTCGCACGGGCGGGACCCTCGTCCTCGCGAGCGCGCCCACCTTCGATCCGAACCTCTTCGCCGCCGGCATCAACGCGACCGAGTGGCGGGTGCTCAACACCGATCCGGATCGGCCGCTGCTCTTCCGCGCGGTCCAGGCCACCTACGCGCCGGGCTCGACGTTCAAGATGGTGGCCTTCATCGCCGCGCTCGAAGAGCACGTGATCGGCTTCACGCAGCACATGCCCGCGGCCTGCTACGGCGGTTACCGATTCGGCAACCGCTTCTACCACTGCTGGGACGAGAAGGGACACGGCTCGCTCGCCCTCGAGGACGCGCTCGTGAAGTCCTGCGACACGTATTTCTATCAGGTCGGCGAGCGGCTCAACGTCGACGCGCTCGCGACCCGCGCGCGCGCCGCGGGGCTCGGGTCGAAGACCGGCATCGACCTTCCGCAGGAGCTGTCCGGTCTCGTTCCCGACTCCGAGTGGCTGAACCGGCGCTGGGGCGTGAAGGGCTGGACCCAGGGCACGGTGCTGAACCACGCGATCGGGCAGGGGGAGTACCTCGTCACGCCCATCCAGCTCGCGCGCTACGCCGCGATGTTCGCGTTGCGCGGGAAGCTCATCGTCCCGCGGATCGTCGAGTCGATCGAGGAGCCGGACGGGACCCGGCGGGAGAATCACCTGATGGTGAGCGGCGTCTGGAACGTCCCGCCCGAGACGATGGACCGCGTGCGCGAAGCGATGCACCAGGTCGTGGAACGCGGCACCGCGGTCGTGTGCAAGATCCCGGCCTACATGCCCGCCGGCAAGACCGGCACCGCGGAGAACCCGCACGGCAAGGCGCACTCGTGGTTCATGGGCTATGCGCCGTACGACGATCCCGACGTGGCGTTCTCGGTCATCGTGGAGGCGGGCGGTCACGGATCGGACGTCGCGGCGCCGATCGCGAAGCGCTTGCTGCTGGAGATCGCGGCGCGACGCGCGCCCCCGCCCGCTCCCGAGGCGACGAGCTGATGTGGCGCCTGCGCGGCCTGGACCGCGTCCTCCTCCTCGCGCTTCTCCTGCTCGTGGTCACGGGAGTGATCGTGGTCTACTCGTCGTGCCAGGGCGAGGATCCCGGCCTCGGCCTCGACTTCTGGCGGAAGCAGGTCGTCTTCGCCCTGCTCGGGCTGGTGGGCCTCGTGCTCGCCGCGGCAGTGCCGCCGGGCGCGTGGGAGCGCGCCTCGCCCTTCATGTACGTCGTGTCGGTGGGAGCGCTCGCGCTCGTGCTCGTGGCCGGCTCGGAGGCCGGCGGGGCCACGCGCTGGGTCTCGATCGGCGGGGTACGCTTCCAGCCCTCGGAGCTCGGGAAGCTCTCCACGGTCCTCCTCCTCGCGCGCATCCTCGCCGCGCGGAAGCGTCCCCCGGAGAGCCTGCGCGGCCTGATGGTTCCGGCCCTCGTGGTCCTCGTGCCGCTCGCGCTCACGTTGAAGCAGCCGGACCTGGGGACCGCGCTCGTGTTCCTCGCGGCGCTTCCACCCATGCTCTACTGGGCCGGCGTGTCCGTCCCGTATCTCCTGCTCGCGTCGTCGCCGGCGCTCTCGGTGGTGTGCGCGTCCAGCCTGCCGTCGTGGATCGCGTTCACCGTGTTCCTCCTCGCGCTCGCGTACTTCGTCCGCGCTCTCGTCCTCGAGAAGATCGTGTACGTGGCGCTGTCCATCCTGATGGGCATCGCCACGCCGATCCTCTGGGGCAAGCTCCAGCCGTATCAGCAGCAGCGCATCGTGGCGTTCCTGGACCCGGCCCGGTACTCCTCGGGCGCGGGCTACCAGATCATCCAGTCCAAGGTGGCGATCGGGTCGGGCGGGCTCTTCGGCGTCGGCTTCCTCGAGGGCACGCAGAAGGGGCTCGCGTTCCTCCCGGCGAGGCACACGGACTTCATCTTCAGCGTCGTGGGCGAGGAGTTCGGCTTCGTCGGCACGGTCGTGGTGCTGATCCTCTTCACGCTGCTCATCGTGCGCGGCTACCGCATCGCGGCCGGGTCGAAAGACCCCTTCGCGGGCCTCGCCGTCATCGGGATCCTGTCCATGCTGGGGTTCCAGACCTTCCTGAACATCGGCGTGACGGTGGGGTTGGTGCCCGTGACGGGATTGCCTCTTCCGATCTACTCTTACGGCGGGACGTCCCTTCTCTCGACACTCGCCTCCCTCGGGATCGTGGTGGGCGTGGGAATTCGCCGGAGGCTTTGATGCACCCGACTCTGCTGGATCTCGGCATCCTCAAGATCCACTCGTACGGGTTCTTCCTCGCGCTGTCGTTCCTGCTGGGGATCCTGCTCGCGCGTCCGCGCGCCGAGCGGCGCGGCATCCCCGCGGAGCGCGTGGACGACGTCGCGCTGGTCGTGATCGTCGCGTCGATCCTCGGGGCGCGGGCCCTCTACGTGCTCACGCACCTCGATCAGTTCCGGGGACACTACCTCGACATGTTCCGCACGTGGGAGGGCGGCCTCGTGCTCTACGGCGGGGCGATTCCGGCGGTCATCCTGGGGATGTGGTTCCTCCGGCGCTGGGGCGTGAACGCGTGGGACGCCGCGGATGCCATCGCGCCGTCGATGGCGCTCGGGCTCGGCTTCACGCGCATCGGCTGCTTTCTCTCGGGGTGCTGTTTCGGCGCGCCCACGAGCCTTCCCTGGGGCTGCGTGTTCCCGCCGGACTCGCACGCGGGCTACCTGAACCCCGGCGTGCCCCTGCATCCCGCCCAGCTCTACGACTCCGCGGCCGGCTTCCTCATGTGCGGGCTTCTCTTGCGCTTCGATCGACGGCCGCTCGTGCGCGGCGTCCTCTTCCTCGCCTTCCTCGCGATGTACGGCGTGGAGCGCTTCCTCATCGACTTCGTGCGCTCCTACGAAGCGAGCGCGTTCCCGGTCCCCTCGGTTCATCTCACGTTCAACCAGTGGATCTCCGTCGCGGTGGTTCTCTTCGCGCTCGCGCGGCTCTTCTCGATGCGCCGCACGCGGGCCGTCGCCGGCGCGTGAAGACGTATCTCGTCGTCGGCTGCCCGGTCGCCCATTCGCTCTCTCCGGCCATGATGACGGCGGCGTTCGCGGCCGCGCACCTCGAGGCGCGCTACGAGGCGCGCGAGATCCTGCCCGAGCGCTGGCCGGGGGAGATGGCGGCGCTGCATCGCGAAGGGATCGCGGGGGCGAACGTCACGCTGCCGCACAAGGAGGGCGCGCTCGCCGGAGCGGTGGGGGCGACCGCGGTGGCGCAGGCCATCGGCGCAGCGAACGTCCTCGTACGACGCGAGGCTGGCTGGCTCGCCGACAACACGGACGGCCCGGGCTTCCTCGACTGGCTGCGCGAGGAGGGCTCGGAGAGCCTTCTCCAGCGCGAAGCTCTCGTGCTGGGCGCGGGCGGATCGGCGCGGGCCGTCGTCTGGGCCCTCCTCGCCGCGGGGTGTCCGCGCGTTCGCGTGGCGAATCGCTCGCGCGCCCGTGCCGACGCCTTGGTCCGCGCCGCGCCGGGGCGCGTGGTGTCGGAAGGTCCGGGCGGGGCCGTGCCGGCGGGCGGCCTCGTGGTGCAGTGCACCTCGCTCGGCCTCCGCGCCGACGATCCCCTTCCGCTCGCGGGCGAGCTCCTGGAAGGCGCCGGGCGCGTCGTCGATCTGGTGTACCCGGACACCGCGCTCGTGCGCGCGGCCCGCGAGCGCGGCGTCTCCGCCTCCGGCGGCCTCGGGCTCCTCGTCGCGCAAGGCGCGCTCGCCTTCGAGCGTTGGACGGGGCAGCGCCCCGATGCGCGCGTCCTGCGCGCCGCTGCGGAGGCGGAGCTGCTCCGTCGAGGATGATCGTGCGCTGCGAGCCGACGGCGCGCCTTGCGCGGCAGCGCCTGACGGTCATGCTGGGCGGCAGAGCCTGACGACGCGTTGCATGGCGCCGGGCCTTGCCGAAGGTGCGCCGCGCGCCATCCTCGACGTGTGCGATGGATCGCCGGGGTCGCGCGACAGGCGCGGGAGCACGCCGTCGGGGCGGCGGACCTTCTTTGGCCGCCCTTGTGCCCTCGTTGCGAGCAGCGCGCCGCTCGTGCACGGGAGCAGTTCTGCGAAGATTGCTGGGCGGCGTTGCGCCCGCTCCGGCCCGCGGAGCGCACGTGGAGCCTCGCGCACCCGCAGGGCGACGCCCTCGAGCCCGTCGAGGCGTGCGCCGCCTTCGCCGTGGACTCGCTCTTCCTGGACGTTCTCGCCGCGTCGAAGTACCGGCGCTGCCGTCCGGTCGGCGGTCGCCTCGCGTGGGAGGCGGCGGCCGTGCTCGCTCCGCACCTTCCGCCGGGCGCCCTCGTTCCCGTTCCGCTGCGGCCGGACAAGCGCCGGGAGCGCGGCTTCAACCAGACCGAGGACTTCGCGCGCATTCTCGGCCGTGTGAGCGGGCGCACCGTGGAAACGTCGTGGCTCGTGCGACGGCGCGGCGGGCCGGCGCTCGCCGGGTTGCCGCGCGAAGCGCGCGAGCGCGCCGTGCGCGGGGCGTTCGCCGCCGGATCCGCGCCCGGGGCGGCGGCCGCGGGAGAGATCCTCCTCGTGGACGACGTGGTGACCACGGGCTCCACCGCCTTCGCCTGCGCCGCCGCCCTCCAGGCGGCGGGGGCGAAGCGGGTTCGGGTGGCGGCCATGGGCCGGGCGTTCGCCCCTTCGTTGGACTCCGCCGCGCGGGATCTTGCGCTTCTCGGCCGCTTCTGAGCGCCGCACTCGAAGCGTCCCGCCCGCCCGCCGACTCTCGCGCCCCCTGGGATCCTGCGGGGTTCCCGCGGCAAGGCACGACAAAGGTAGCTGACAAGAAACTGCCCACCCGTTGCGGAACGCCGTGCGCGCTTGGTACTCTGGTTGTCGACGGGACCGCCGCCTGCATCTTGCCCCGGCAAATCGGTTCAGTTGCGCATCGAGCTGCTGCTCCTCGCCGCATCCTCGCTCGCCCTCGGCGCGCCCTGCGCCATGGCGGAGGCGCGCCCGGCCGGCTCCTCCACGCCCGCCGCGCCCGCGCCCGAGATTCGCACCGACTTCCTCACGCAGTGGCGGACCGACCGGCTCCCGCGCCGCGCTCTTCCGGGGGTGCGCTCGCAATCGCGCGCCGTGTCCGCCGAGCGGCGCGCCGCGCCGGCCGCGGATCACTCGTTCGTGCCCACGGACGTGCCGTCGCCTTCGGGCGCGGCGGTCGAGCAGGTCGTCGTCACCTCGGATGCGCTCGCGGCCGCGTTCCAGCGCTTCGCCGACGAGGAGACGCGTCGCGGCACTCTGACCGTCGTGCGCACCACGTCGTGGATCGATGCGCGCTACTCCGGTCCGGACCAGCCGGCCCGGATCCGCACGTTCTTGCGCGACGCGCACGATCTCTGGGGCACGCAGTGGGTCGTCCTCGGCGGCGATGTCGAGCACGTGCCCGTGCGCTACGTCCCATGGGGCACCGAGCAGATCCCCACCGACCTCTACTACCAGTGCCTGGATCGCGAATGGAACGAGGACGGCGACGCGATCTACGGCGAGCCCATCGCGTCGGCGGCCTACGACGGGTACCTGAACGGCGTGGCCGTCGGCCCCGACGGGCGCTCGTGGGTGGCCACCTACTTCGGCGTCGCGGCCTTCGACGGCGCGCGCTTCACTTCGTGGGGCGCGGCGGACGGCCTGCCGTCGGAGCAGGTGCTCTGCGTGGACGTCGCGCCGGACGGCTCGGCGTGGGCCGGCACCTCGGACGGCGTCGCGCGATGGGACGGCGCGTCGTGGCGCGCGTGGGGCACCCCGGACGGCGTGCCGGGCGTGAACGTGCTGTGCGTGGACGCGGCGAGCGCGGACGACGCCTGGATCGGGACGAACGACGGCCTCGCGCACTGGGACGGCACGCGCTGGCGGAGCTGGCGTGCGGCGGACGGTCTCCCCAACGGGCTCGTGACGTCCCTCGCGCGCGACGGGAGCGCGCTCTGGATCGGCACGCCGGGCGGCGCCGCACGCTTCGACGGCACGACGTTCACGCGCTACGACGCCGCGACCTCCGGTATCCTCTCGAACTGGGTCATCTCCGTGGCCGTGGACCCGCGCGGCCGGGTCTGGCTCGGTCACGCGGACAACTGGTTCAGCCGCGGCGGCGTCTCCGTTCTCGACGGAGGCGTGTGGACGAAGGACCCGCTGTCGGCGTGGTCCGGAATGTCCGTGCGCGGCTTCGCGTTCACCAACCGCGGCGACGACGTTTGGGCGGCTACGTCGCGCGGTCTCTTCCACCGCGGGCCGGCGGGCGACGCTCTCCTCGGCACGAGCGACGGCCTCGCTGCGGACGACCTCTACGACGTGGCGCTCCGCGGGGACGGCACGCTCGACGTGGCCACGAGCGCCGGGCTCACCCGGGGCGTCGCGGGCGCCTGGACCGTGCACGGCGTCGCCGAGGGGCTGCCCGCGGCGCCCCGGGACTACGACGACATCGATCTCTTGCCGGACCTCGTCCTCGGTCGCATCCCGGCCAGCGACGAAGCCGAGCTCGACGGCTACCTCGACAAGCTCGACGCCTACCGCCGCGGCGACGGTTGCGATCACGCGGATCGCGTCCTCCTCCTCGGGCAGGACATGGAGCAGCCGGGCGACGGGAAGGCGGTCTGCCAGCAGGAGCAGGCGCTGTTCCCGCCGTCCTTCGCGTGCACCGGTCTCTATCAGGTGGATGGGACCGAGGGCCGTGCCGCCGTCATCGCCGGGCTGAACGCCGGGCCCGCGTGGGTCGTGAACGTGAGCCACGGTTCCTACGACGTGATCGGCGTGGGACCGGGCATGGAGCTGCTCTTCAACCACGACATCGACGCCACGAGCTCGGGCGGCCGCGCGGCGTTCGTCATGCTCTACAGCTGCAACGTCGGCGCGTTCGACTTCGAGTCGGCCGCGGAGCACTTCCTCTTCCATCCCGCCGGCGGCGCCGTCGCCACGGTGGCCAACACTCGCGAGGCCGCGCCGCCCCTCGACGCCGAGCTGAACGGGAAGGTGCTGACGGAGATCTTCGGCGCGGCGCAGGGGCGGCCGGCGGTGGCGCTCCGCAACATGGTGGAGCAGGAGCTCGCGTCGCGCGGGACGGACCTGCGCACCGCGACGTGGTGGCGGCGCGCCGTGCTCTCGCACAGCTTCCTGGGCGCGCCCACGCTTGCTCTGTGGCGCAAGGTGCCGGCGGCGCTCGCGGTGGACGTGCCGGCGAGCGCGCCGCTCGCTCGCGCCCCGTTCGCCGTGAAGGTCCGCGATGCGGCGACGGGGCAGCCCGTGCCGGGCGCGCTCGTGTGCGTCTCGAAGGGCGTCGAGGATTGGACCCGCGCCGCGGCGGATGCGGACGGTCGCGTCGCGCTCGACTTCCGCCCCGCGACCGCCGGCCGTGTGGACGTGGTGGTGAGCGCGCCGGACTACCGCGAGTGGACGGGCTCCGTGCCCGTGGCGGCGCCCGCCGGGCCGAACCCGGTCGCCGAGTCCGCCGACGCGGCCGTCACGCGCACGGGCGCCGACGGGCGCGACGTCGACCTTCGTCTCTCGATGCAGAACACCGGCTCCGCGGCGCCTTCCGCGTGGTCGGTCACTCTCGCCTCCGACGACGCCGGCGTGGTCGTCGTCTCCGGCAGCGGCTCGCTGGCCGCGCTCGGCGCTGGGGAGACGGGCTGGGCGGGGCCCTTCCACGTTCACCTCCGGCCCGATCTTCCGGACGGCGCGCCATTCTCGGTCCGCCTGCAGGGAACCGGCTCGTCCACCTTTTCCGAGACCTTCCGCGCGACGCTGCACGCGCCGGCGCTCGCCTTGGCCGCGCTGCACGTCGACGGCGGCGTGGTGGCTCCGGTGCTCACGAACGTGGGCGGCCTCCCGACCGGTCCGCTCACGGCGACGCTGACGGCGACGAATCCGAGCGGCACGGTGACCGACGGCGCCGCCTCGACCGGCGCGCTCGCGCCGGGGCAGAGCGTCGAGCTGGGGGACGGGTTCCGCGCATCGGGCCCCTCCTCGGCCCGCTTCGAGCTGCGCGTCTCGGACGGCGCCGGCACCTCGCTCGTCCGCACCATCGATCTCGATCGGCCCGCGGCGCCCTCGCTCGCCGCCGCCGAGCCGCGCGACGCCGGCGCCGTCCTCACCTGGCAGCCCAGCTCCGCCGCCGATCTCTCGGGCTACCGCGTCCTGCGCCGCGCGGACGGGAGCTGGGTGGACGACCGGCACGGCGCCCTCGTGCGGGGCGCGAGGGTCGAGGTGACGCTTCCCGCCGGCGCCTCGTGCGACTTCGCGATCGTCGCGGTGGACTCGAGCGGCCTGGACTCGGCCGACTCGCTCCGGGTGACCGCGCACGCCGCCCCCGTCACGCTCGCGGGCTGGCCCCGCAAGCTGTCGTCCCTCATCGGGCCGTCGCCCATCGTCGCGGCGGACCTGGACGGCGACGGGCGCCGCGAGATCCTCTTCGGCTCGATGTGGCAGGCGAACGCGGTGAACGTCTTCCGCGCCGACGGCGTGCAGTGGACCGACGGCGACCTCGATCCCGCCACCGCGGGACCCTTCGGCGTGACGGGCGGCCGCGTGCACGCGGCGCCGCTCGCCGTCGACGTCGACGGGGACGGGACGAAGGAGATCTTCGCGGTGTCCTTCGACGGGTACGCGTACGGCTGGCGGCTCGCGACCACGCCGAGCGGCACGCCGGTGCCTCTGCCGGGCTGGCCGGTGTTCCTCGCGGCCCAGGGTGCGCGGAGCGGACCGGTGGCCGCCGACGTGGACGGGGACGGGAAGCCCGAGATCGTCACCGTGGCCCTGGATGGGCGCGTGCGCGTGCTGCACGCGGACGGCACGATGGCCCCGGGCTGGCCGAAGGTGACGCGCGCGTTCGGCACGGGCTCCACGCCCGCGGTGTCCGACCTGGACGGCGACGGCCGCGACGATCTCGTGTTCGGCGGCACGGACAGCTTGCTGTACGCGGTCTCGGGCACCGGCGCCGACCTCCCGGGCTGGCCGCGCCCGCTCGGAGCGCAGGTGCTCTCGAGCCCCGTGCTCGCGGACGTGAACGGCGACGGCTCGCTCGAGATCTTCGCGATGGCCCGTGACGGGAAGATCTGGGGGTTCCGGAGCTACGACCGGGACGGCGTGCCCGGTGCGGACCCGCTGCCCGGCTGGCCGGTCAGCTTCGAGCCGTACACGCACACGCCTCCGTCCCCGGCGGTCTGCGACTTCGACGGCGACGGCGTCCCCGAGATCGTCGTTCCCGGCGCGACGAGCCTCGCCGTGCTGCGCGCGAACGGAACGTTCTTCCCGGGCTGGCCGAAGTCCCTGGGCGCCGAGATCGTGAACTCGCCCGTCGTCGCGGACCTCGACGGCGACGGACGTCCCGACATCCTGATCGGGACCGACGACCGGAAGCTCCGAGCGCTGCGCATCGACGGATCGTCGGTCACGGGCTGGCCGCGCTCGTTCAACGAGACGCCGTGGTGCACGCCGTTCGTGGCCGACGTGGACGGGGACGGCACGCTCGACGTCGCGCTCGCCTCCGACGACCTCGACGTGCGCGTCGTCACCACGGGCGTTGCCGATCGCCCCGGGGCTGCGCCCTGGCCCGGGTACCACGGCGGCGCATCGCTGAGCGGCGTCTATCAAGCGCCGCCGGGCGCTTCGGCCGTCGCCGCGCCCGCCGCTCTCTCGGCCGCGCCGCTCGCGCTCGAGCTCGCGCCGGCCGCGCCGAACCCCTTCCGCGCCGCGACGAGCCTCCGCTTCGTCGTTCCCAAGCCCGGGCGGACCCGCCTGGATGTCTTCGACGTGGCCGGCCGGCGCGTCGCCACGCCCGTGGACGCCGTCCTGCCCGCCGGCGCCCACTCCGTCACCTGGGACGGGCGGGACGTGACGGGTCGCCCGGCTTCCTCGGGCGTCTACTTCCTGCGCCTCGCCACCCCGGAGGGCTCGCGCACCGCCCGGGTGATCCGCCTGCGCTGACCGGCCGCCCCTCCTCCTCCGGCGCCGGAATCTGCAAAAACCTCTCAAGATCGCCCGGAATCGGCCGAAATCGGATCGGGTGCCTACGGGCGGCCCAAAGTGCTGATTTGACAGGGGTTGAGGCGCTCCGGTATCATCGCTCGCTCTTCCGTCGGATCCCGGAAGATTGCGGGAGCGCCCCGACCCGTTGCCGGACATCGGGGAGGGCGACCGTGATCGGATGGAGCGAAGGAGCGCGCAGGCCGTTCGCGCGACGCGGCCGTCTCTGCGTGGCGGTGGCGTCGATGGCGCTCGGCGGATTCTCGCCGGCGCTGGCCGGGGAGGCGAGCGATTCGGCCGCGGTGGCCGCGGCGGTGTCGAACGCTCTCGCCCAATCGCCGCCGGGCAGCGTGCCTCCGGCGATTCTCGAGAAGATCCGCAGCCTTCCCGAGGACCGCCTGCGCGAGTTGCTGCCGGCCGCGAGCGCTTCGAGCGAGGCCGCCTCGGGAGCAGCCGTCTCGGGGGCGAGCGTGGACTCGACGTCCACGGCCCCGGGGCCGCCGACCCAGCGGATCGAGCGCGCGCCGCAGGAGATCAAAGACGAGAGCCCGGAGGTCGGGCCGAGCGGCGGCGGCAGCGACGACAAGCTCGTCCCGTTCGGGTACGGCCTGTTCGAGGGGTCGCCCGAGAACTACAGCCAGCCGGCGCTCGGGCCCGTCGACCCCGAGTACCCGCTGGGCCCCGGCGACACGGTCATTCTGGACGTGTGGGGCGACACGGTGTTCCGCGTGGAGCGCTCGCTCGATCGCGAGGGAGGCATCAACCTCCCGGACGTCGGCCGGGTGGTCCTCGCGGGCTTGAAGCTGTCGGACGCCACGAGCCTGCTGAGGAGGCGGCTCGCGGACGTCTACTCGGGCCTCGGAGGCCCGGAGAACAAGGCCACGACGCACCTCGCGGTGACGCTCGGGAATCTGCGCGTGATCCGGGTGTTCGTCGTGGGCCGCGTGCGGCGGCCGGGAGGGTTCGATCTCTCGGCGGCGTCCACGGTCTTCCACGGGTTGTTCTACGCGGGAGGGCCCACGCGGGAGGGATCGCTCCGGGACATTCGACTCGTCCGGGGCGGCAAGGAGATCGCCAAGCTCGACGTCTACGCGTACCTGCGCACGGGCAAGCGGGACGGCGACGTGCGGCTGGAGAACGACGACACGATCTTCATCCCGGCCCGCGGGCCGCGGATGACGGTGAAGGGTGAAGTGAGAACTCCGGGGCTCTACGAGATGAGGGACGGGGAGACGCTGAAGGACCTCGTGGAGACGTCCGGCGGTCTCACCGAGACGGCGTTCGAGGGACGCATCCAGGTGCAGAGGATCCTCACCCCCGCGGAGCAGGAAGGATCGAAGGACGATCGCAAGGTCTTCGACCGCGCCTGGGCGCAGGCGTCGGATACGCCGCTCAAGGACGGGGACATCGTGACGGTCTTCCCGATCACGGACCGGATCCGTAACTTCGCCACGATCTCCGGCGAGGTGCGACGTCCCGGGACCTACGAGCTGAAGGACGGCGACACCGTCGCCGACCTCGTGCGGCTGGCCGGGGGGCTCCTCGAGACGGCGTTCCTGGATCGGGCCGAGCTCGTCCGCACGCACGACGACCTCTCGAAGGAGCAGCTCTCCGTGGACGTGGGCAAGGCGGTGGCGGGGCAGCCCTCGTACGATCTGAAGCTGTGCGGCCAGGACCACCTCACGGTGTATTCGATCTGGCGCCTGCAGGATCGCCACGAGGTGTCCGTGCACGGCGCGGTGCGCTCGCCCGGGAGCTACGAGCTTCGCGACCGCATGACGCTGCGGGATCTCCTGCTCCAGGCGGGCGGACTCCTGGAGAACGCGTGGACCGACGAGGTCGAGATCTCGCGCGTGCGCCCGGAGGAAGGCGCCGAGTACCGCACGGCGGAGATCTTCCACCTTCCGTTGGGCGCCAACTACGTCTCGCGCTCCGGGGACGACTTCTTCCTGCAGCCGTGGGACAACGTCTTCGTCCGCTGGATCCCGAACTACGAGCTGCAGCGCAACGTGATCGTGACCGGCGAGGTGCGCTTCCCGGGCATGTACACCCTGCGGAGCCCCACGGAGCGGCTCTCCACCCTGATCGACCGCGCCGGCGGCCTGATCTCCACGGCGTACCCGGCGGGCTTCTCGCTCGTGCGCAAGAAGGACGGCCTCGGTCGCGTGGCGCTGGATCTGGAGCGCGCGCTGAAGCATCCGGGCTCGGACGACGACGTGATCCTCTTCGCCGGGGATTCGCTCTTCGTTCCCGAGCAGCCGAAGACGGTCACCGTGAGAGGCCAGGTGGGCTATCCCACGAGCCTCATCTACCAGAAGGGCATGTCCATCGGCGACTACGTCGACCGCGCGGGAGGCACCACGGAGAAGGCGGATCGCGGCCAGATCCGCGTCGTGTACTCCACGGGAGCCGCCGCCCAGGTGAAGCGGTTCTGGTTCGATCCCCCGGTCCTGCCGGGGAGCACGATCATCGTTCCCGAGAAGGAGGAGAAGAGCGGCGTGGCCTGGGGCGAGGTGCTCCGGGATTCCGCGTCGATCCTCGCGAGCCTGGCCACGGCGGTTCTCGTCGTGGACAAGCTCGGTCATTGATCACCCGTTCACGCGCGGCCGGGGAAGCCCGGGCCCGCCGAGTCAAGGGAGTCAGCAACCGATGAGCAAGGCACCGCACGGGGGAACCCTCGTCGACCGGCGAGTGACCGGACAGACGCGCGAGCGGCTGATGGCCGACGCGCGCAAGCTGCCGCGGGTGGACCTCGATGAACGGCAGGTCTCGGACCTCGACATGATCGGCGTGGGCGCCATGAGCCCGCTGACCGGATTCATGGGCGAGAAGGACTATCGCCGCGTCGTGAAGGAGATGCGTCTCGCGGACGGGACGCCCTGGCCGTTCCCGATCGCGCTCCGCGTGTCGCGCGAGACGGCGAAGACGATCAAGGACCGTGCGTCGCTCCACGCGCCGGACGGGAAGCTGCTCGCGGTGATCGACGTGGCCGAGCGCTTCGAGAGCGATCGGCAGGAAGAGGCGAAGCAGGTCTACCGCACGGACGACGCGAAGCACCCCGGGGTGGCCGCCCTCTACGCGCAGGGCGAGGTGATGCTCGCCGGCGACGTTCACGTGGTGGACCGGCCGCAGCTGGACGAGTTCGAGCGCTACCACAACGACCCCGCGGAGCTGCGGGCCAAGTTCGCCGCGCTCGGCTGGAAGACGATCGTGGGATTCCAGACGCGCAACCCGATCCACCGCGCGCACGAGTACCTCATCAAGTGCGCGCTGGAGATCGTTGACGGCGCGCTGATCCACCCGCTCGTGGGCGCCACCAAGTCGGACGACATCTCCGCCGAAGTGCGCGTGAAGTGCTACGAGGCGCTGCTCGCCCGGTACTTCCCGAAGAACCGCGCCATGCTCTCCGTGTATCCCGCGGCGATGCGCTACGCCGGGCCGCGCGAGGCGATCTTCCACGCGATCACGCGGAAGAACTACGGCTGCACGCACTTCATCGTGGGCCGAGACCACGCGGGCGTGGGCAGCTACTACGGCACGTACGACGCGCAGGCCATCTTCGACGATTTCGCGCCCGGCGAGCTGGGCATCGAGATCTTCAAGTTCGAGCACGCCTTCTGGTGCAAGCGATCGGGCGGCATGGCCACCCCGAAGACCAGCGACGCGGGTCCCGAGGACCGGCTCGTCCTCAGCGGCACGCAGGTGCGCACGATGCTGACGGAGGGGAAGGACCTTCCCGTGGAGTTCACGCGACCCGAGATCGCCAAGATCCTGATGGAGAGCACGCGGACCCAGGTCTCGGCCTGATCCGGTCCGCTCCGCATTTCGTTCGTTCCTTGGAGGGAATCATGTCGTTGCCCGGATTCACCATTTGGTTCACCGGACTCCCTTGCTCCGGGAAATCCACGATCAGCCTGATCCTCGCGGAGAACATCCGCCGGGAGCGGGGCAAGATCGAGATCCTCGACGGCGACGTCGTTCGCACGAACCTGTCGAAGGGTCTCGGGTTCAGCCGCGAGGACCGCGAGACGAACCTCAAGCGCATCGCGTTCGTCTGCAATCTGCTGTCGCGGAACGAGGTGCCCGTCATCGCCGCGGCGATCTCGCCGTTCGAGAACGTCCGCCAGTGGGCGCGGGACCTCATCGGCGAGAACTTCATCGAGGTCTACGCGCGGTGCCCCCTCGAGGTGTGCATCGAGCGTGACGTGAAGGGCATGTACAAGAAGGCGCTCGCCGGCGAGATCAAGGGCTTCACCGGCATCGACGATCCCTTCGACGAGCCGCTGGACGCCGAAATCGTCTGCGAGACCGATCAGGAGTCTCCCGAGGAGTCCGCGGCGAAGATCGTCACGTTCCTGCGCGCCCGGGGGCTCCTGCCCGCCGAGGGCGGCAACGGGAGCGGCCGCCAGGCTCGCGCGGGGGCGAAGGCCGCGCGGTGACCGTGAGGGAAGGCAGCAGCCCGCTCATCGCCGCGGCCTTGATCGGCGCGGCGATGGTCTGGCTCGCCCACGGCCCGTTCGACGCGCCGGCGGCCGAGCGCGTTCCCCTGATCGAGATGCGCGTCGTCCAGCCTTCCGGGGTCGTGAGCGCCTTCCCGCGCCGCTTCGCGTGGCGCGCCTGCCCCGGCGCGGAGCTCTACGAGATCACCGTCGCCAACGAGACGGAGCGCCGCACGCTCTTCCGCCAGCGCGGCCCCGTCCCGGGGCTCGACCTCACCATCGCCCCGGGCGCCGAGCCGCCCCCGGGCCGCTACGTCTGGGAAGTCCTCGCCCTGCGCCACGGGCTTCCGCTCGGCCGCGGCGTGGGCAACTTCGTCGTCCGCCCCGACTCGGCAGCGCACTAGGCGGCTCGCCGGCTCGATGTTCGCACGTGAGGCACGCGTCGTCGGCTCGGCGTCGCGCTTTCGCCGCGAACGGTCGGCCTCCGGCGTCCAGCCTCCGGCCGCCCTCCCGCTCCGGCGGCTCCGCCATCCTGGCCGCCTCCGCGAAGTCGCGGCGAAAGCACGCCACGGAGCCGCCGACGCGTGCCTCGCCTCGCGCGGTCTCGCCGGGCCGCGCGACTCGGCTCACGCCGGGTCTCAGCCGCCGCGACCCGGTATCCGTCTCGCCTCGGGGCCGGCCTCTTCGACGCGGCCTCGCGGACGAGCCGGAGCCACGGATGGCGGAGGCGACGGAGCGGGAGGGCGCTGCGGCCAGACGGCTGACCCGTCCGAGGCGAAGAGGCCGGCCCCGAGGCGAGACGGGCGACCCCTGACACGGCTCTAGGCCGGCGAGCCGACGAGGCGAGGCCGGCGAGCCTCCGGTGGCGGAGCGGAGAGCCCGGCCTCGTGGGGCCGGGCTCTCGCGGGCACGCTAGTGCGCGGCCGAGGCGCCGGCGGCTGACGAGCCGGCGGACGCCACGGTGAGGCCGAGGTCCTTCAGGAAGGCGGTGTCGTTCGGCTCGCGGCCGAGGAAGGCGCGGACGAGGTCGGCGCCGTCCTTCGTGCCGCCGCGCTCGTAGATCTCCCTGCGATAGCGCATCCCGACCTCGGGGTTGAGGATGCCGCCCTGCTCGAACGCGGTGAACATGTCGTCGCCGTACACCTTCGACCAGAGGTAGCCGTAGTAGGCGGCGTCGTAGCCGAAGAGGTGGCCGAAGCCGGCCTGCATGTGCGTGCCGGGCATGTTCGGGAAGCCGCAGATCGGGTGCAGCTCGTTGAGGAGCTTGGTGGTGTCCTTCTTCTCGCCCGGGCCGTGGTAGGTGAGGTCCAGCTCGGCGTACAGGACCTGGCGCAGCCACTTGATGCCGGAGTTCAGCTGCTTGGCGGCGATCATCCCCTGGAGCATGTCGCGCGGGATCTTCTCGCCCGTCTGGTAGTGCGCGGCGAATCGATCGAGCACTTCCGGCTGCCACACCCAGTGCTCGAGGTTCTGGGACGGCGCTTCCACGAAGTCCTGCTCGGTGTTCGAGCCGGCGAAGCGGCGGAACTCCGCCTTGGTCAGCGTCTGGTGCAGCACGTGCCCGAACTCGTGGAAGAGGGTCTCCACCTCCTCGTGCCGCAGCAGCGAGGGCGTATCCGCCGTGGGCTTCGTGAGGTTCGCCACGATCGCCGACACGGGGAGGGTCCGCTGCAGACCGAGGCCGCCGCCGCTCCGCAACGGGAACGCCGCGGCGTGGCTGTACTTGCCCTCGCGGGGGAAGAGGTCGGTGTAGAAGTACGCCAGCAGCTCGCCCGAGGCCGCGTCGTGGATCTCGAAGAGCTGCACGTCCGCGTCCCACGCCGCGGGCTTCGGGATCTCCACGTACTTCAGCCCGAACATCTCCTGCGTGATCGAGAACATCCCGTCGAGGACGCGCTGCAGCGGGAAGTACTTCGACACTTCCGTGGGGTCCACGTGGAAGTCCGCCGTCATCTCCTTCGAGTTGTAGTAGGCCCAGTCCCAGTAATCCACGGAGGGATCGTTCTTCGCGACGGTGGCCTTCATCCGGGCGAGATCGGCCTCGAACTTCGGGCGGATCTTGTGGCGCAGATCCTCGAGGAAGGTGCGCACCGCCTCGGGGTCCTTGGCCATGCGCGGCTCCATCCGGTAGGCCGCCCACGACTCGTAGCCGAGGAGCTTCGCGACGCGGTCGCGGATCGCGATGGCTTCCTCCAGCGTCTGCACGTTGTCCGGGTAGCCCATGTTCCAGGACTTCTCGGTGAGGCTCTTGCGCAGATCGGCGTCGTCCGCGTAGTCGAGGAAGGGGTACCGCTCCGGATAGTCGAGGCTGACCCAGTAGTTGCCGTCGTCCTTCTTCTTGAGACCGGCGAGGTAGTTCGCCGGCAGGCCGCCCGCGCGATCCGGCGGGACCTCGATCCCGTCCTGCCAGTCCGCGATCGTCTTCTGGAATTTCTCGCCGAGCTCCACGAGGCGCGCCTGCAGCTTCTTCACCTCGTCGCGCACCTGCTTCGACTTGCCGAAGCCGTTGCGGCGGTAGTCCCGCAGCGTGAAGGCGAGGTAGCGCGCCCTCTCTCCCGCGAGGCCCTTGGCCTCGGGCGTCTCCGAATAGGCCTTCACCGCGTCGTAGATGTCCTCGCGGAAGCCGAGGGCGAGCTGGTACTTGTTCAGGGTCTCTTCCTGCGCGCGGGCGACCTCGCGCAGCCCGGAGTCCGGCGCCACGTACGCGAAGAACGCGTACTTGCCGAACGCCTCGCTCTGGAGCGCGTCGGACTCGTCCAGCGGGCGCATCGTGTTCTCGAAGCTGCGCTTCCCCTTCGGCACCGCGACCATCTTCGCCAGGATCTCGTCGCTCTTGGCCATCGCGTTCGCGCACTCGCGCTCGATCACGTCGGCGTTGACCGTGGTGTAGTCGATGAGGGGCGCCGGATCGGCGGCGAGAGCGCCGGAGAGCGGCAGCAGGGCGAGCACGAGCGCCGGCGCGAGCCGGCGCGAGAGGGTCGACTTCAAAGAGGTTCCTCCGAAAAGGGCCTTCTAGCCTCGAGCGGCGGCGCCCGAAAGGCGGTCACTCTGCCAGATCGAGGGGGCCGTCGCAACGGAACCGGCGAGGCGGGGGTCCGGGCGGGTCCGGCGAAGGGGCCGGCACGGCCCGGGGAGGGACGAAACGCGGCCGGACGCGGCCGGCGCGGTGCGGCGCTCCGCGGCGAGGGCGGACGCCGGGCGGCGAGGCCGGCTCAGCGGACGAGGGTCGCGCTCTCGCGGACGAGGTCCCTCGGCGGGCGTCCCTGACGGACCGCCTCGTAGACGCCGGCGATGCGCTCGACCATGAGGTCCGCATCCCATCGTCCGAGAACGCGCTCTCTCGCCCGCCGTCCCATCTCGAGCCGGAGCGCCGGGTTCGCCACGAGGCGGCGGAGGCGATCCACGAGCGCGCCCACGTCGCAGGCGGGCACGACGTAGCCGCTCGCTCCCTCCTCGATGACCTCGTGGGCGCCCTCCACGTCGAACGTCACGACGGGCTTCTCGAGGAGGGAGTACTGCACGAGGACGCGCGGCAACCCTTCCCAGAGGGACGTCAACGCGCCCACGTCGAACGCGGACATGACGCGCGCGATATCGGCGCGGTAGCCCGCGAAACGGACGCGATCGGCGAGGCCGAGGCGGCGCACGTGCGCCTCGATCTCGGCGCGCTGCCCGCCCTCGCCCACGGCGAGCAGTCGCAGGGCGGGGAAGTCCGGGGCGAGCCGTGCCGCCGCGTCGAAGAAGTGCGTCCAGCCCTTGCGGGGCTCGAGGCGCGAGACCATGCCCACGACCACGTCATCCGCTCGGAAGCCGAGCTCCGCGCGCACCTGCTCGCGGGCGCGCGCGCCGGCGACCCGGGCGGCCTCGAAGGGGGCGACGTCCATGCCGCTCGCGATCGTGACGTACTGTTCCTCGCGCCCGATCCGTTCCGCGAGGTACTTCTGCTTCACGTCCTCGCCCACGGTGATGAGCGCGTCGCAGCGCGATGCGGCGACGCGCTCGAGCCAAACGTAGAGACCGCGCACGGGGCCGGGCACGTGCTCGTGGAACGTGACGCCGTGGAACGTGTGCACCACGTGCGGCACGCCGGCGAGGCGTGCGGCGATGCGGCCCAGGAAGCCCGCCTTGGCGGTGTGCGTGTGCACGAGGTCCCAGCGCTCGCGGCGCAGGATCGCGACGAGCTTCGCCAGCGCCACCACGTCGCGCACGGGGTCGGGATCGCGGACCAGCTCGGGCAGGATGCGCACGCGCGCGCGCACGGCGGGGGCGAAGGCGTCCACCTCCGAGCCCTTGCCCGCCAGGATGCCCGACTCGTAGCCGCGCTCGTCCATGCCGAGAGCGGTGTGGACCGTGTTCTCGTCCGCGCCGCCGCGGATGAGCCGCGTGATGACGTGCAGGACGCGGACGCGCTCGCTCACGAGGTCGCCTCGAGGACCTGCTCCGTCGAGACCGGCCGGGAGGTGGATGCGGGAGCGGGGCGGGAGCGGCCCTCCCACCAGCGCAGCGCGAACACGGCCCAGAGCAGCTTCGAGCGATCGGCCCGCCCGCGAAGGTGCTCGTCGAGGAGACCGTCCAGGACGCGGCGATCGAGCGGCAGGCCGCCCTCGCGGGCGAGCGTGTCGCGGAAGAGCGTCGCCAGCTCGGACTTCATCCACTCGCCGACCGGAACGTCGAAGCCGGCCTTGCCGCGCGCGCGGATCGACTTCGGCAGGACGTCGCGCACGGCGTCCTTGAGGACGCGCTTGCGCTGCGTGCCCCGCATCTTCCAGGACCCCGGCATCGCCATCGCGAGCCCCACGATCCGCGGATCGAGATAGGGCACTCGCACCTCGAGCGAGTTGAGCATGCTGGCGGTGTCCACCTTGAGCAGCATGTCGGAGGGCAGCGCGAGCGAGAGATCCGTGAACAGCACGCGGTTCAGAGGATCCGTCCCGCCGTGGCGCGCGAAGTCGTCGTGCAGCTCGCGGACGAGGTCGAGGCCCGGGTTGCGCACCGCGTCCTCGCCGAGGAGGCGGCCCACGTCGGCGGGCGACGCGATGCGCATCCACGCGTCGTGGCGCACCGCGGGATCGTCGTGCACGCCGTCGAGGAAGCGGCGCGCCTTCCGCGCCAGCTCGCCGGCGCGGCTCGCGCGCGAAACGGGGAGCGCGTAGGCGGCGGTGCGGAGCGCTCGCCGGCCGGCCGCCGGCAGGCGGTCGTGCCACGTGCGGAAGGTCTCGCCCAGGTACTTCTCGTATCCGCCGAACAGCTCGTCCGCGCCGTCGCCGGAGAGCGCCACCGTCATGCGCCGGCGCGCCTCGCGCGCCACCACGAACGTCGGGAGGATGGAGGCGCTGCCGAACGGCTCCTCGAGGCGGTCCAGGAGCTTCGGAATGAGGGCGCAGATCTCCTTCGCGTCCAGGTGCGTCTCCGCGTGCTCCGTATCGTGGAAGGCGGCGGCTTCGCGGGCCCAGCGCGTCTCGTCGAAGACCGGGTCGTCGCAGAAGCCCACGGAGAACGTGCGCACCGGATCGCCGTCGCGCGCCAGGAGCCCCACGAGCGCCGTGGAGTCCACCCCGCCGGAGAGGAATGCGCCCAGCGGAACGTCGGCGGCGCGCTGCAGGCGGACGGTGTCGTCGAGCAGCTCGCGGAGGCGCGCGCGCCCCTGGGCGTAGGAAGCTGGACGCGCCGGAGCGTCGGCGAGGGGGTGCCAGTAGCGCCGGATGCGCAGGTCTTCGTCGGTCCAGACGAGGACGTGCGCGGGCTCGAGCCGGCGGATCCCGCGGCGCAGGGTCCGCGGCGCGGGGACCGCGCCCCAGGAGAGGAACTCCTGTACGGCCACGGGATCGAGCCCCGTGTCGACGTCGTCGATCTCGAGCAGCGGTCCGGCCTCGGAAGCGAAAGCGAGCCCGCGCGGCGTCGCCGTCCAGAGCAGCGGCTTGATCCCCAAGGGATCGCGCGCGAGGAGAAGCGTGCGCCGCGGCGTGTCCCAGATCGCGAAGGCGAACATCCCGTTCAGCTCGCGCACCAGGTCGCTCCCGAGGTCCTCGTAGAGATGGACGAGCACCTCGGTGTCGGAGCGCGTGCGGAAGCGATGCCCGCGGGCGATGAGCCGATCGCGCAGCTCCGCGTGGTTGTAGATCTCGCCGTTGAACACGACGCGGACGGAGCCGTCCTCGTTGGCCTGCGGCTGCGAGCCGGTCTCGAGGTCCACCACGCGGAGGCGCCGGAACGCGAGGCCCACGCCCGCGCCGACGTGGAACCCCTCCTCGTCGGGGCCGCGATGGACCATCCGCGCGGCCATGCGCGCGAGCAGCTGCGGGTCCGGGCGCTCGTCGCCCCGCCGCACGACTCCTGCGATGCCGCACACGCCGACGCGACCTCCCACGTCCCGGACGCTGAGCGAGGGGCCCCCGACCGGCCCTTGAGCTTCTTTCGATCCCCGGAGCCCCGTACTTGACAGACATGTTGCCCGGCGGCCCCGGGGCGAGCCGGGTCGGGCCTTCAGCCTCCTTTCGGGGCGGCCGATGGAGGACCGAGGGGTCCCGTGCGGGGGGGGTTCGGATGAGCGCTTGGCGGGGGCGGCGCGTCGTCGTGACCGGCGGTCGCGGCTTCCTCGGACGGCATCTGGTCGGTCGGCTGCGCGACGAAGGCGCCCGCGTCCTGGCGCCGTCGTCGCGGGAGTGCGACCTGCGCGATCCCGCGAGCGCGCTCCGTCTCCTCGAGGGGGCGCCGGACTGCGTCTTCCACCTGGCGGCCCGGGTCGGAGGGATCGGCGCGAACCGCGAGCACCCGGCGACCTTCTTCCACGACACGCTGGCCATCGGCCTGAACGTGCTGCGCTCCGCGCAAGAGGGGCGGGCGAAGATGCTCGTCCAGGTGGGCACGGTGTGCAGCTACCCGAAGCACACGCCCGTGCCGTTCCGCGAGACGGACCTCTGGTCCGGCTTCCCCGAGGAGACGAACGCCCCGTACGGGGTCGCGAAGCGGGCGCTCATCACCGGCTCGGCCGCGTACGCGGCGGAGTTCGGGCTGAAGAGCGCCAACTTGCTCCTCCTGAACCTCTACGGCGAAGGGGACGACTTCAATCCGCGCACTTCGCACGTGATCCCCGCGCTCATCCGCAAGTGCATCGAGGCGGTGGAGTCCGGGGCGCCCGAAGTCTGCGTGTGGGGCGACGGCACGGCGACGCGCGGCTTCCTCTACGTGGAGGATGCCGTGGAGGGCCTCCTGCTCGCCGCCACGCGCGCGACCTCGCACGAACCGGTGAACCTGGGCACGCCGGGCGAGATCTCGATCCGCGAGATCGCCGAGAGCATCGCGCGCCTGACGGGTTTCACGGGCGCGCTGCGCTTCGATCCGTCGCGGCCGAACGGGCAGCCGCGGCGGGCGCTGGATTGCTCGAGAGCGGAGAGGCTCTTCGGCTTCCGCGCGCGAACGTCGATGGCGGTGGGGCTCGCCCGCACCGTGGCCTGGTACCGCGCCGAGCGGGAGCGGCAGCGCCTCTTCCCGCCGGCGGAAACGATCGCGACTCCGACGAGCTCCTGACGGGCTCGCCGGTCCTGCGCCGAGCGCCATGAGAATCCTGCTCGTCAACCAGCACTACCCGCCCGACGGCGGCGCCACGGGGAGGCTCCTCGCCGACCTCGCGGAGGGGCTCGCCGCGCGCGGCCACGACGTCACCGTGCTCACCGGCCGCCCCACGTATCCCTCGCCCAGCGAGCCGGCGGCGCCCGGGCACGAGCGGCTTCGGGGAGTGGACGTGGTCCGCGTGCCGATGGCGCCGCGTCGGGAGGGAGCGCTCGGGCGGGGGCTGCACTACCTGAGCTTCGCCGTCGCCTCGACGTGGCGCGGCTTCCTCGTCCCGCGCACCGACGCCGTCGTCGCCTTCTCCTCCACGCCGGTCTTCGGCGGCCTCTCGGCGCTCCTCCTCGCGCGGGCGAAGCGCTGCCCGCTCGTCTACTGCGTGCAGGACGTCCATCCGGAGATGGCCGCCGCCCTCGGGGCCCTGCGCAGCCGCGCCGTCGTAGGCCTGCTGCGCCGCCTGGAAGGCCTCGCTTGGCGGGGTGCGGCGCGGCTCGTGGTGATCGGCGACGATCTACGCTCCGCCGCCGCCGACCGCGGGGTCGACGCCCGCCGCGTGGTCACCATCCGCAACTGGGCGGACACGTCGCGCATCGTGCCGCAGGAGCGCAGCGCGTTCCGCCGCGAGCTGGGGCTCGGCGACGAGCACTTCGTGGTGCAGTACGCCGGGAACCTGGGTCGAGCTCAGGATCTCGACACGGTGGTCGCGGCGTCCGAGCTGGCGCACCGCGCCGATGACCGAGTGCGGCTGATGCTCGTGGGAGGTGGCTGCGCGGCCGCGAACCTCGCGCGCACGGCCGAGGTGGCGCGCGGCGTCGTGGTGGCGGAGCTTCAGCCGGAAGAGCGCGTCGGCGACGTGCTCGCCGCGGCCGACGTCTCGCTCGTGCCGCTGCGCGAGGGGCTCGCGCGGTGGTGCGTCCCGAGCAAGGTGTACTCGATCCTCGCGAGCGGCCGGCCCGTGGGCGCGGTCGTGGACGCGGGCAGCGAGGTCGCGCGCGTCGTCGAGGAGGCGCACTGCGGGTTTCGCGTGGATCCGGGCGACGTGGCCTCGCTCGCGCGGGAGATTCTCCGTCTCTCGAGCGACCGCGGCGCGA
This sequence comes from bacterium, assembly GCA_046330135.1. GTDB lineage: Bacteria > ARS69 > ARS69 > ARS69 > ARS69 > CAYYFX01. The sequence continues at coordinate 18,352 of JAXLTI010000009.1, read as the reverse complement.
CACGCCGACTCGGCGGCAACGGCCGCGCATGGCTGGAGACGGACGGCGCGCTTCGTCGGGCGCTCGATCAGTACGAGGCCACGCTCGTCGAAGTCGTCGCGGGGTCAAGCCAGGCGGCTCCGCGGCCGACGTGAGGACGGGGACAACCTCGAGTGAAGGGTCGGCGAGGCCCCGCCGCTTCGGCGGCTTTCCCGGGGCGCCCCGCGACGCTGGACGGCGCAACTGACGAGGAGAGGCGACCTTCGTGGACGTTCGACTTCCGTCGCTTCTTCTGACCTCTCTTGGCACGGCGTTCCTGGTGACCCCGATCGCGCGCGGCCTCGGCGCGAGCCTCGGGCTCCTCGATCATCCCTGCCAGCGGAAGGTCCAGCGCACCGCGATCCCGCGCACCGGCGGGATCGGCATCCTGGCCGGCCTCAGCTCCGGGATGGCGCTCTTGGCGACCCTGGCCGGCTCGCTCGGGATCCCGTTGGGCCGCGAGGTCCTCGCCGTGTGCCTCGGCGGCCTCGTGGTGCACGCCGTGGGGGTCCTGGACGACCTCTGGGACATCCCGGCGCCGGCGAAGCTGCTCGCCCAAAGCGCGGCCGTGGGCGCCGTGGTCTCGAGCGGCGTGGTGCTCCAAGGCCTGTCGCTCGGCGGGCACGACTGGTCGCTCGGATTCTTCGCGGCCCCCCTCACCGCGCTCTTCATCCTCGGCTTCATCAACGCCCTGAATCTCGTGGACGGCCTCGACGGCCTCGCGAGCGGGATTGCGGCGGTCGCGGCCTTCGCCATGGTCGCCACGGGCGTGCTCGAGGGCAACGCGATGCTCGCGGGTCTCGCGATGCTGCTGCTGGGGGCCACCCTCGGCTTCATGCCCTACAACTTCCTTCGCGGGAAGAAGGTGTTCCTCGGCGACGGCGGCAGCATGTTGCTCGGCTACGGGATCGCCGTGGTGGCCGTGGAGGGCTCGCGCTTCGGCGGCGGCGACGCCACGCCGCTCCTCGTCGTGCTGGCCTGCGCGAGCGTGCCCATCCTGGACACCGCGACGACGATCGCCCGACGCGTGCGCAACCATCAGGGGCTCTTCCGCGCGGACTCGATGCACGTCCACCACCGGTTTCTTCGCTTCGGCCTCACGCCGGTGCGCACGGTGGGGACGATCCTCGGGATCACGCTGGTGATCGCGTGCCAGTCGCTGGCCGGCCTCGTCGAAGGGCTGCGCGGGCTGCTGGCCGTCTCCGTGCTGGCGGCCGTTCTCGTGGCGGCGGGGATCCGGCGGGCGCCGCACGAGCGCACGAGCCCCGAGAGCGATCCGAGCTTCCGGGAGATCCTCTTCTACCTGCTGGGCGCCCAGGACGGCGCCACGCCGCGCCTGCGCGGCGACATGGCCCTCACGGAGATCCTCTCGGGAACGCCCCGCGCACGGTCGGCCCCGGCGGCTACGCCTGAGCCGGCGGGCGCGCCGGCACGCGCCGCGGAGCCCGCGAGCGTCGAGGCGGCAGCAGCGGTCCCCGAGTAGTCATCCTCAGTCAGAGCGTCGAGGCGTCAGCGCGGCAGGCGGAGCGTCTGCCCCGTGCGAATCAGCGCGTCGCGCCCGAGGTCGTTCGCGCGGAGAAGGTCCGCGACGCTCACGCCGTGCGCCTGAGCGATCGTCCAGAGCGTGTCGCCGGGCTGGACGCGCAACAGGCGCGCCTCTTCCGTGCGATGGCCGAGCCGCTCCCGCGAGGGCACCTTGATCCGCTGGCCCGGGAAGATGTGGCGGCCGATGCGGTTCATGCGCCGCAGTTGCCCCGTGGACGTCCCGTAGCGCTGCGCGATGGTCGAGAGCGTGTCCCCGCGACGCACCGTGTAGACGCCCGTGGCGGGAGTGCTGGCGCTCGACCCCGGATTCGGACTGCTCGGGGCGACCCGCGAGCGTGGCGAGCGCACGGCGCTGGCGTCCGCGTAGGCGAGGGTGGGAGGGTTCGCGCCCGACGAGCGCCCCTGCGGAATCAGGAGGTCCTGGCCGACGCTCACGCGGTGCTTGCTGTGCAGGCGGTTCGCTTCGACGATCGCCTCGACCGTCGTGGCGTAGAGGCCGGCGATCCGCGACAGGGTCTCGCCGCGCCGGACGGCGTGGTGCGCCCAGCGCACGCGACGATCCTCGGGGAGGTTCGCGAGCGCTTCTTTCGCGCGCTCCGACGTCCCCGCGGGGAGGTACACCGTCCAGTGCTCCTCGTCCGGGGGCGTGCAACGGCGGATGAGGGCCGGGTTCAGGTCGGCGATCACGTACGGGTCCACGCCCGCGCACTCGCCCAGCGCTTGGAAGTCCACGCAGCCCGCGACCGTGATCGAGTCCGGGGCGGCCGGCTCTCCGTGCGGCGCCGAGAAGCCGTAGCGCTCCGGCTCGCTGCCGATCAAGCACGCCGCGTACACCTTCGGAATGTGGTTCATGGTCTCGCGCGGCAGGTGCAGCTTCCAGTAGTCGCGCGTGTCCTGCCGCGCGATCTGCTTCCTCACGCGCCCCTCGCCGACGTTGTACGCGGCGAGCGCGAGCTCCCAGTCCTGGAACTCCGTGAAGAGCTCCGTCAGGTACGTGGCCGCGGCCTCGGAGGCGCGGGCCGGGTCGCGCCGCTCGTCCACCCACCAATCCGAGCGGAGACCGTAGCGACGTCCCGTCTGCAGCACGAACTGCCAGAGCCCCACCGCGTGCGCCCACGAGTACGCGTTCGGTGAGTAGCCGCTCTCGATCATCGAGTGCCACACCAGCTCCGGCGGGAGGTGATGCCGCGAGAGCGTGGCGCGGAAGACGGGGTCGTACGTGGCCTTGCGATCCAGCCACTTCTGGAAGATGGCGCGGCCGTCCCCGAGGAAGTACTCCATCCAGCGGTCCACGTCGCGGTTCCGGATCGGCGTGATCGATCCGTAGGCGACTTCCCAGCCCGGCGCGGCGGCGGGAGGCGTCTCGCCCTCGGCGGGCGGCGTCTCGGGGGCGGAGGCGTACCCGGTCTCCGAGATCTTCTCGAGGAAGTACTCGGCCTTCGCGAGCAGCGTCTCGGCATCCCGCGCGTCGAGCGCGGCCGCCTCTTCGGAGCCGGCGAACGCGAGCGTCTCCTGCACGTGATGGAAATGCGTCTCGGCGCTGTGGTAGTCCTCCCGGACGAACGCCCGGACCCCCTCCAGGTACTCCGTGTTGGCCTGCTCGAGCGCGTTCGCCGCCGGGGAGACGTCCTCCGTGGGGGCGACCGCGGGCTCCAGATCCGCCACCGGAGCGGGATGGCCGGAGCAGCCGCAGAGGATCGCCGACGCGCAGCCGACGAGGAGACGAGTCGAAAAACGCAAAGAGAGCCCTCCTCGGAGAGGGTCGGGGGAGGGGCCGCGGGCCGGCGGTCCCGGACTCTTCCCCTGGGCATCGGCATTCTGCCCGCTCGGATGAACCGAAAGGCGTCCGAGAGAGCTACGAATTGTGAGAATCGACCAAGAACGGCGACTCGTCAACCGCCGCGCGCCGTCTCGTGGGGGGTCGAAGCCGCGGGCGCGTGCGCTCGCCACGCTCGTTGATTGTACCAAGTCGGCGCCGCTTCGGGGGCGTCGTTCCGCCGATCATTCCGCGCCCGGCGGCGGTGCCGCGGGTCCTTCCGCGGCGAGCCGACCCGCCCGATCGCGAAGCGTCCGTGCTTCCGCGGCGTCGCCGCGGCCGTCGGCGAGGCTCGCCAACTCGGACAGCGGCTCCGCACGCTTCGGCTCGACCTCGGCGGCGCGCTCGTACTCGCGCTGCGCCTCCCGGAGGCGTCCGACCTTCCGGTGGAGGAAGCCTGCGGTCATCAGCAGCGCGAAGGAATCCGGATTCGCGAGCAGTCCCTTCTCGACGAGCCCGATCGCCTCCGGCGTTTCCCCGCGATCGTAGCGAATCAGGGCGAGATGGGCCCACGCCTCCGCCGATCGCGGGTCCAGCTCGATCGCCTTCTGGAAGTACGTCGTGGCGGAAGCGAGGTCCCCGAGCTTCCGATACGTCATTCCGAGATAGAGGACCGCCATGGAGTTCTGCGGATCGGCGGCGTAGGCCGCGCGCAGGAACGGCAGCGCCTCGGACTCCTTCGATTCGGAGACGAGCAGGATGCCGTGGAAGAGCTGGTTCAGGACGTCGATGTAGTCCTTCGGATCCTTCTTCGCGTCGTAGCCTGCCTGCTGGGTCCCGAGGTAGCCCAGCGCGGCGAGCTTCCGGCGCGCCTCGGCGTCCAGGGGCTCGCCCGAAGAGGCGGCCGGCGGGCTCTCGACCGCCCCGATCTTCCGGCTGAACGCCTCCACGACGTCCGCGTGCTCCGCCGCGACGTTCTTCGTCTCGGCCGGATCCGTCACGCGATCGAACAGCTCCGCGTGCGGCCCCTCGACGTAGGACCAGCGGTCGTCCCGCCAGCAGAGGAGCGGACTCCACCGGTAGTGCAGCATCGGGTCGTACGTCTCGCCGTAGACGCCGCTCCCCTCCGTCGCGCCGAGCAGCGAGGCCCCATCGACGTTCGGCATGGGCTCCACGCCGAGCGCGTCCAGGAGCGTGGGCGCGAGGTCCGGATAGCCCGTGACGGTCACCCGGACGCCGCGCAGCTTCGCCGCGAGCTCGCTGCCGCGCGGCGCCGCGATCCCGAGGACGCCGTGCAGCGTCTCCTCGTGCAGGAGGATCCCGTGCGTGACCTCGCGGTGCTCGCCGAGACCTTCGCCGTGGTCCGAGATGATCGCGAGGAGCGGGCGGCGGCCCGCCTCCTCGAGACCGTGCAGGAGGCGACCGATCTGCACGTCCATGCCGCGGATCTCGCGCTCGTAGTCGCCCGGGACGGGCAGGCGTCGCAGCGCCGGGAGCGGTTGGTAGGGATGATGCGGATCGAAGAAGTGCGCCCACACGAACGCGCGGTCCGAAGGGGCGAGACCGCGGATCCACGCGAGCACCCGGTCGACCACCTCCCGCGCCGGCCGCTCCGCGTAGTAGGTGCCGAGGCCGGGGTCGGGACCGAGCGTGTCGTCGAACGTCGCGAAGCCCTGGCTGAAGCCGAAGCGCTTCACGAGCGGGTACCCGGCCACGAAGCCGGCCGTCCGGAAGCCGTGCTTGGAGAGGTGCTCGGCGAGCGTGGTCACGGAGTCGGAGAGCACGAACAGGCCGTTGTCGCGCACGCCGTGGTGATACGGCTCGAGCCCCGAGAGAATGGTCGCGTGGGACACGGCCGTCAGCGGCGCCGGCGCGTAGGCGTCGCGGACGAGCAGGGCGTGACGGAGGGCGCGATCGATGGAGGGCGTGAGGCCCGAAGGGTTGCCGAAGCAGCCCGCGCGATCCGCGCGGAACGTGTCGAGGGTGAGCAGGACGAGGTCGCGAGGCGGGCCCGGCTCGGCTGGCGCTTCCTCGCGCGCGCGCTCGCGTCGCGCGCAGGACGCCAGGGCGATCGTCAGGGCGAGCGCCGCCGCGATCGTCGCGCGGGAAGCGATGCGCCGCCTCATCGCGCTGCTCCGGCGCGCGCGGAGTCCGCGGGCGAGAGCTTCTGCGCCCGCTCGCGGAGCTTGCGGGCCTCCGCGACGTCGCCGCGCCGCTCGGCGAGGTCCGCGAGGGCCGACCACGGCTCGAACCGCTTCGGCTCCACCGACGCGGCGTGCTCGAAGCGTCCCTTCGCCTCCTCCAGCCTCCCTTCGTCCCGCGAGAGCTCGCCGGCGGTCATCAGGAGCGCGAAGGCCTCCGGGTTCACGCGGAGCCCGTCGTCGAGCAGCCGGAACGCCGCCTCCTTTTCGCCGCGGTCGAAGCGCAGCACGGCGAGATGGGCCCACGCCTCCGCCACGCGCGGATCCAGCTGGATCGCGCGCTGGTAGTACGTCATCGCCGTGCCGACATCGCCCAGCTCGCGCAAGCAGCTCGCGAGGTAGAAGACCGTCACCGCGTTCTCGGGATCCGCGGCGTACGCGGAGCGCAGCGCGGGCAGCGCTTCGCTCGCCTTGCCTTCGGAGACGAGCGTCATGCCGTGGAAGAGCGAATTCACCGCGTCGATGTAGTCGCTCGGGTCCTTCTTCGGATCGTACCCGGCGCGCCGCGAGGCGATGTAGCCCAGCGCGAGCAGCTTCTCCCGCGCGCCCGGATCGAGCGTGTCCCCGGACGGCTCCGGCGGCGCGCTGGCCACGTCGGCGATGCGGCGGCTGAGCGAGTCGACCACGTCCGGGTGCTCCGCCGCGACGTTCCGCAGCTCGCCCGGATCGGCCGCGCGATCGTAGAGCTCGCGATGCGGTCCCTCGAGGTACGCCCAGCGGTCGTCGCGCCAGGAGAGGAGCGGGCTCCAGCGGTACTGCAGCATGGGGTAATAGGTCTCGCCGTAGGCGCCTTCCGGCGAGGCCGGGGCCAGGAGCGAGGTTCCGTCCCGGTCCGCCATCGGCGGCAGCCCGAGCGCGTCCAAGAGCGTCGGCGCGATGTCCGCGTAGGTGGCGACCGTCTGGCGAACTCCGTGGAGCCGGCCCGCCACGGCGCTGCCGCGCGGGCCCGCGATGCCGATCAGGCCGTGCATCGTCTCTTCGTGCAGGAGGATGCCGTGCGTCAGCTCGCGGTGCTGGCCGAGCCCTTCGCCGTGGTCGGAGACGATGGCGAGGAGCGGGCGGCGCCCCGCCTCCTCGAGACCGCGCAGTAGCCGGCCGATCTGCCCGTCCATCTCGCGGATCTCGCGCTCGTAGTCGCCGGGCGCGGGCAGGCGGCGAAGCGCCGCAGAAGCCCGGTGAGGCTGGTGGGCGTCGAAGAAGTGGGCCCAGAGGAATGCGCGGTCGTCGCGCGCGAGACCGCGCGTCCAGGCGAGGACTCGATCGACGACCTCGCGCGCCGGCCGCTCCGCGTAGTACGTGCCGAGCCCGGGATCGGGGCCGAGGTCCTCGTCGAACGACGCGAAGCCCTGCGCGAAGCCGAAGCGCTTCTCGAGCGGGAAGGCCGCGATGAACGCCGCCGTGCGGAAGCCGTGGCGGGAGAGGTGCGCGGCCAGCGTGGTCACCGAGTCGGGGAGCGTGAACAAGCCGTTCTCGCGCACGCCGTGGTGGTAGGGCTGGAGGCCGGTGAGGATCGTCGCGTGCGACACGGCCGTGAGCGGCGCCGGCGCGTAGGCGTCGCGAGCGAGCAGCGCGGGACGGAGCGCGCGGTCGATCGCGGGCGTCAGGCCGCCCGGGTACCCGAAGCAACCCGCGCGGTCGGCGCGGAACGTGTCGAGCGTCAGGAGGAGGAGATCGCGGGGCGGGCCGGTGTCCGGCGTCGCCTCGTCCCGGGCGCTCTCGCGTCGCGCGCACGAGGCGGACGCGAGCACCACGAGGAGCGCCGCCACGGCCCTCCGAGCGCGTGCACCGGATTCGCTCACTTGAGTCGCTCCCTCGCCTCCGAGAGGAGACGGTCGAGCTTCGGATCGTAGGCTCGGTGCTCGCGCGCCTTCTCGAGGTGCGGAATCGCTTCCGCGGGCCGGCCCAGGAGCAGCAGGCACTCGCCGAGCGTCGCGTGCACCGGCGCCTCGTTGATGTGGGGCGACAGCTCGAGCGATCGGCGCGCGTAGTCCACGGCCATCTCGTAGCGCCCGAGGCCGTGGTACGTGCCGGCGAGGAACGAGCACGCCTCCTTGTTGGTGGGGTCCAGGCGCATCGCCTCCAGGAGGTAGCGCTGCGCCGCCACGAAGTCCGAGCGCGAGTACGCCTCTTCGCCCCAGAACAAGGCCGCGCACCCCGCGGCGCCGTCTTTCGGATCCTTGCCGTGCTCGACCTTCTTCGGCGCGGACACGGTGGCGACGTACCCGAGGCTGCGCAGGCGCTCCGCGGTCTCGTCGTCGATCGGTGTCGGCGCGACGTCGCTCTGGGAGGCGAGCACGTCGTCCACGTACGCGGAGAGCTTCGCCACCACTTCCGGCTTCTCGGCGAAGAGGTTGTGAAGCTCGGCGGGATCGGCCACCAGGTCGTACAGCTCGGAGCGCGGCGCGCGGATGTACTTCCACTGCGTCGTCCGCACGCCGAAGAGCGGCGCCCAGCCGAGCATCAGCTCGGTGTGCTCGGTCTCGACGTACGCTTCCGACTCCGACGGCGCCTCGCGAAGCGGCGTTCCGTCGAGGGCGGGCGGCCGCGGCTGCTCGTACGCGGCGAGGATCGTGGGCGTCACGTCCGCGAGCCGGCGCTGCGCGGTCTCGAGCCGAGCGGGCACGTCGGGGCCCGCGAAGATCATCGGAACGCGTTGCGTCGCGTCGTAGACGAAGAGGCTGTGCGTGATCTCCCCGTGCGCCCCGAACGACTCTCCGTGATCGGCCACGACGAGCACCGTCGGGCTCGCCGCGGGCGAGCCGGTCTCGAGCCCGTCCAGGAAACGGCCGAGCTCGCGGTCCGTGTACGCCACCTCGCCCTCGTAGGCGGCGCCGCCCGGAATGCTCGCGGCCACGCGCGCCCACGGCGCCGGCGACTCGTACGGGTAGTGCGGATCGAAGAGATGGACCCAGACGAACGGTCTCGCGCCGCGATTCGGCTCCGCGAGCCACTTCGCGGCGGCGGCGAGGACCGTCTCCGCCTTCCGCTCCGGAGGCCGGCGGCGGTCGGTGTGACCGGAGAAGTCGTCGTCGTAGCGATCGAATCCCGGAGCGAGCCCGAAACGCGACGCCAACGGGAAGGCACCCACGAACGCGCCCTTGCGCACGTCGGCGGGAAGGAGCCTGGCCACGGTGGCGACGGAGTCCGCGAGCCGGAACATCGCGTTCTCGCGCACGCCGTGGCGCGGCGGATCGAGCCCGGTGAGGATCGTGGTGTGGGACGCGGCCGTCAGCGGGGCGGGAGAGATCGCGTCGATCGCCTGGATGCCTCGGCGCGCCAGTCGATCCAGGGTGGGCGTGCGCACCGTCGGGCAGCCGTAGCAGCCCACGCGATCCGCGGGGAGGGTGTCGATGGTGACGAGCACGAACGGCACGCTCCGCGTCGGCCGGCCGCTCGGAGAGCACGCGGCCACGAGGACGAGAGCCGCGGCCGCCCATCGGTATCCGACGCGCATCTCAGACCGCTTCGTGGGGGATCCTGCACGTCGCGAGGCGACCGAGCCTCGCGCAGAGTGAGCCCGGATCGTCCGACCGTGAGTCCGAACCTGTCAAGCGACCGAGGGCGGCGTGCCGGTGCTCGCGGCGCGGACGAGCCGATGCCCGCCGGGCAAAAAAAGGAGGGGCGCCGAAACCGGCGCCCCTCTTCGAGCTCTGCGCCGTGAAGCGCAGGACGAACCCTGACCGAGTTAGCGGTACAGGTTCTTGATGCTGCCCCACGTCTGCGGCTCGACCGAGATGGCGTTGCAGGTCATCACGATGTCGAGACGGGCCTGAGCGTCGCAGATACCGTCGAAGAACGTCGAGCCCGGGCACACCGGCGTGTTCGCCGTGCCCCAGTAGAACGAGTGGTTCACGCGGGTGGTCGGGTAGCAGAACCCGCAAGCCGCGGGACCCGTCGGGCCGGCCGCCGGGTGATCCGTACCGATGCGGGCCGGACCTTCACCGTTCGGGCCGAACGTGTAGATGATGCAGAACTTCGACGGAACGGGGACGTTCCAGTTGTGCACGTCGAACGGGCCGGTGGGCAGCCAGGGCTGCGAACCGAGGACAGCACCCGTCGGGCAGCAGTTCGCATCGGCAGCCTTCACGCTCACCGTACCCGTGAAGCCGTAGCCCGAGGGAGCCGCCGTGAACACGCGGTTCTGGGTGGCGGCCAGGTTGCCGGAGCAGCAAGCATCAGCACAGACGCCGTAGCGGTCGCCAGCGCCGAAGCCGCCCCACGCCCACGACCACAGGGTGCAGCGGTTGTAGTAGACGATCGCGCAGGTGGAAGCGGAGCTCCAGCCCTGAGGCGTGGCCGTATCGTTCACGGACCGCTTCTCGAGCGCGAACCCGTTGGCCGCCATAGCGAGCACGGCGGTCATCACGAAAGAAGCCAAGAAGAACTTACGCATGTGCATGCCCCCCCTTTGGGGAAATCGCCGTGTCGCTGCCCCCGAGCCGGCGACCGCGGTGCTGGACCGGGTGGATGACAACGGCTGGTCGTCGGAGCAACCGATCGCGGAAGACACTTCGGCAATCGGCCGCGCTACTCACCTCTCGCAAGGTCGTCCGGATCGCGGCGAAGAGCACCGGTGCTTCTGGTCGCTCTGGCTTCTCCGCCCCGGATCCCCCGGAGAGTTTCCTCTCCGTGCGTGATTGACGCTAACACGGGCCTTCGCCGGAAGTCAACCTCGGCTGCGGCTTTCCGGCCCCTCGACGCCCCTCAGGCAGGCCGTTGGCCGACGTCGCGAGCCCCGCACGATCGAGGACTCGGCAGACTCCGCAAGCATCGCCGGGAGGCGGCAAACGGAGGCGGGGAATCCGTTTCCAGGTCCCCGACCGATCGCTTAGACTCGGCCATCCCCTTTCCCGGCAGGCCGTGTCCCGAATCGCGTCCACCTCCGCATCCCGATGGCTCCCGTGGGCCGCAGTCGCCGTCTCTCTGGCGTACCGCGCCGTGTATTTCATCCAGATTCGGGGGAATCCGTTCTTCGGCGCCCCGATCATGGACGAGGGCTACCACGACCTCTGGGCGCGAGAGCTGGCGCACGGCGACTGGACGGCCCGTATCCCCTTCTTCCGGGCGCCTTTTTACCCGGCGCTGCTCGGCCTGGCCTACCGACTCTTCGGGGCGGATCCGCCGAACTTCGCCTTGCTGCGAGGGCTGCAGCTCGCGTTCGGGGCGGTCACCCCGCTTCTCGTCTATCGCGTCGCCCGCCGGTTGGTTCCGAGCCGGCCCGCGGTGGCCGCCGTGGCCGCGTTCCTGATCGCGCTCGACGGGATGCTTCTCTACTTCGAGGCGGACCTCCTCGTGGAGAGCATCCTCGCGCCGCTCGGGATCGCCGTGGCGCTCCTGCTGCTTCGGGCGGGCGAAACGGGATCGCCCGGGCGTTGGCTTCTCGCGGGGCTCGCGATCGGCGCGTTCTCCATCACGCGGCCGAACTTGCTCGCGTTCACGCCGATCGTCTGCGTGGCGGCGGCGGGCTGGGTGGGCGAGAGCTTCTCGCTCCGGCGCCCCCGGCTCGCCGCCGCAGCGGCCGTCACCGCGGGCACGTGCGCGCTCGTGCTGCCCGTGGCCGCGCTCAACGGGGTGGTGGGCCGCGACCCGGCCGTGCTCGTGGCCTGGCAGGGCGGACTGAACTTCTTCCTCGGCAACAACACGGAGGCGAACGGGTGGTCGGCGACCGCGCCGAGCGTGATCGGGATGGATTGGTGGGGCGGCTACAACGACACGATCCGCGTCGCCGAGGAAGCCGCGGGCCGCAAGCTCCGGCCCTCGGAAGTGTCCGACTACTGGTTCCATCGCGCGAGCGAGTGGTGGCGCGCGCATCCGGGAGACGGCCTGCGCCTGACGGCGCGCAAGTTGATCTTCTTCTTCTCGGGGATCGAGTTCTCCAACAACCGCGACGATCGCATGTTCTTCGAGACGTTCGCGCCGATCGGGAGACCCGCGCTCCTCCTGTACTACGTCCTCATGCCGCTCGCCCTGGCGGGCGCCGTCTTCCTCTGGCGCACGGGACGTCCGGGCGCTCGCGTGATGGTGCTCCTCGTGGCGAGCTACGCCGCGACGGTCGTGGCGTTCTTCGTGGCCGATCGCTACCGGTTGCCGCTCCGGCCGCTCTTCTCCGTCTTCGCCGCGCTGGGCGCCTTCGAGATCGTGGACCGGCTGCGCCGGGGCGGTCGCTTCGCCTGGTTGCCGGCGGCGGGCGTTCTCGCCTTCGGCCTGGTCGTCAATGCGGGCCCCTGGTTCGACACCTACCGGCCCTCGCCGGCGCAGTTCTACCAGTCCATCGCGACGATCCACCACAACGCCGGGCGCATGGCGGAGGCGCTGACGTGGCAGATGCGCGCCGTGCAGGCCGACTCGACGTATCCGCAGGTGAACCTGAACCTCGGCTCGCTCCTCCTGGAGCTCGATCGGCCGCTGGAGGCGATCCCCGCGTGCGAGCGCGAGCGACGCTACAACCCGCGCGACGGGAGGAACCTCGTGTCCCTGGCGCAGGCGCTGGCCAAGGTGGACCGGTGGGCCGCAGCGGACTCGGCGTACGAGGCGTCCGAGGCGACGGGGCTGCGCGAGGCCCCCGCGCTGTACAACCACGGCCGCTGCCTCGAGCGGCTGGGGCGTGTCGCCGACGCGAAAGCGCGCTATCGTCGGGCGCTCGAGGTGGACTCGACGTTCGCCGACGCTTGGAACAACCTGGGAGTGCTCGCCGCGCAGAGCGACTCGCTCGATCGAGCGCGCGAGTGCTGGCAGAAGGCCGTCACCTTGCGGCCGGACTACGCGCCGGCCCGAGACAATCTCCGCCGGCTCGAGGAGATGAGCCCGCGCGGGACCGACGCCAACCGAGAAGGAGGCTCGCACCGACCGTGAACGCGCCCACGAAGAACGCGGCACCGCTCGTCGTGCTCCTGGCGCTCGCCGTCGCCGCTTCGGCCGGCGCCGCCACGCTCCGGGTTCCTTCCCAGCATCCCACGATGCAGGAAGCGCTGCAGGCGGCGTCGGCGGGAGACACCGTGCTCGTCGCTCCCGGGGAGTACAAGGAGAAGATCGAGATCAAGCCCGGCGTCGTGCTGCGCTCGGAGAAAGGTCCGGACTCCACCAGCATCGTGAGCACCGCCGTCGCGGGGAACGTGCTCGACGAGAAGCTCGTCGTCATCCTGCCGGGAGCGGACCGTTCCACCGTGTTCGAGGGCTTCACGCTGCAGGGCGGACTGCTGAAGGGGGCCGGCGTGTTCTGCGAAGGGGCGAGCCCCACCATTCGCGGCAACGTGATGCGCGAGCTGGGCTGGGGGATCAACCTCCGCTCCTCCGACGCGCTCATCGAGGACAACGTCATCGAGAACTGCAAGGGCTTCGGCATCGCCATCTTCGCGTCCTCGCCCGAGCTGCGCCGGAACACGCTGGATCACAACGAGCCGCGCGCGATCTCCGTGGGCGGGCGGAAGTCGAAGCCGATCATCGGCGGGCGTCGCGAGTACGCGAATCGCATCTTCGAGAACACCTACGCCATCGTGAACGAGAGCCGCAACGACGTCGCCGCGCAATGGAACGACTGGGGCTGGACGACGACGGCGGAGATGGAGCGGGCCGACTATCCGGCGGACATCTCCGTGCTGCTGGACGGCAACGACTTCGGCTCGGCGGGGCGCGGCAAGGGCAAGATCGACTACCGGAACTGGATCCGGCCGGACGAGAAGGCGTTGGCGGAGTCGCCGAATCCGGTGGCACCGGCTCCCGCGGGCGGGGACTCGCTCGCGCACGCGTCGCCGTCCGGGGCGGCGGCTGCGGCCCCGGCGGCCGCGCGTGCCGCCGGGACGCGCTGGCTCGTTCCCGCGCTTCTCGCGATCGGCCTGGTGGCGTTGTTCGTGATCGTGTCCCGCCGCCGCAGCCCCTAGGCCTTCGAGAGACCCCGCGGAGACGGACGTCTCTCCGAGCGCTGGCGCTCGGCCTAGCGCACGAGCGTGATCTTCTCCACGTCGGCGGCGTAGTCGAGACGCACGGACAAGAAGTAGACGCCGGCCGGAAGCGCGACTCCCTTCGCGTCGCGGCCGTCCCACGCGACGTTGAAGCGCTCGTTCTCGAGCGCGCGGAACGTGCCCAGGTTCCGCACGAGCCGGCCCTGCACGTCGAACACGGCGATGCGAACGTCGCGCCAGAGCGGCGTGAAGGGGTTCTGCAGATCGCCGGGCGGTCCGGTCCGGAGCGCGCCACCCGAGCCGCTGCCGAGCGGCGGCGGGTTGATGAGGGTGCCGCCGCGCGGTCCCGGGGGCACCGAGACCGTGAAGAGGCACCCGCCCGGCGACGGGTTCGGCGCCACCGAGACGTTGGAGCCGGGCGCGGGCAGCGGCAACACCGCAGTGGCGGCGGCCGTGCCGAGGACCTTGGTGGCCTTGCCGGGGATCTCCACCTGGAGCTGATAGCGGTACGCGTGACCCGCGAGAACGTCGGGGTCCACGTAGTGGTGACGGTCGTTCTTGCCGCCGAGCGAGGCTGCCGTGCCGACGAGCACCAGGTCGGGGCTGTCGTCGAGGCTGCGCAGGATCCGGTAGGTCCCGCCGAAGTCCACCCCGTCCACCTGCCACACGAGCACGAAGCCGCGCGGCGCGGTCTGGACGGCGAGGTCGCCGTAGAGCTTCACGTCGTGGACGAAGAACGAGATCTCCGCCGGCGCGCGGTCGAAGCGTCCGACGCTGTTCACGCCGCGGGCGCGCAGACGATGCGTGCCGCCTCCGAGCTCCGGGAGGCGGAGGGTGAAGCCCTCGCGCCGGGACGTGAACAGGCCGTCGGCCGCTGCGGCCGCGTGCCAGGGACTGCCGTCCACGGCGTACTCCACGGCGCCCACGATGTTGATCGTCTGCGGGTTCGTGTAGCGCGGCGGCGCGGGATAAGGCACGTCCCACGCCTCGCCCTCCACCGGCAGGTTCAGCGACGTCTCCAGCGTGTCCGCGAAGACCGTGTCGATGCGGGTGTCCGGGTACGTGGACTGGACGTCGGGGAGCCCGTCGTGGTCCGTGTCCCACAGCCCCACCTGCCCCTGCGTGAAGGTGCACGGGTTGATCGCGGTCTCCATCTGCTGGGCCTCGTCCGCGGAGTACTCGCTCCCGCCCCGCATCACGCACCGTCCCACCTGGAGGTTGCAGCTCACGCAGTTGTTGTTCGGGACGTCGAGATAGCCGGCGACGGCGCCGCAGCCGCCGCACGCGGTCGAGTACTCGTCCAGGGCCTGGTAGATGTGGCCCATCTCGTGCGCGATCACGCGGGCGAGCTGCAGCGGCCCGAGCGCGCCGTTGCCGCGCGTGCAGACGAGGTGCGGCCCGCCGAGATACGCGTACGCGAGCGGGCTCCCGCCCTGGAAGCCGTTCGCGTTCAGCACGAAGATGGAGAACGACCAGTTGCCTTCGTAGCGCGCCCGCACGGCCTCGTTGAGCGCGTCGAGGCCGACGTAGCCGCAGGGGTCCGGATACCCGAGATAGGCCACGCAGTCCTCGATGTAGTCCAGCTCGGTATCGGCGCGAGGATTGATCCCCGGCTCCGAGCTGGTGTACGCCAGCCCCTGGTCCACGACGATGAACGACCCTCGGTGGCTGCTCTTGAGGGACCACCAGTTGCAGGCGCGCACGACGCTGGCGAACGTCGCGTCGAGGTCCTGCTGCATCCAGTTCGCGTCCGAGCCTTCGCTCTCCGGGTAGATCACGCTGACCACGGAGCGTCCCTCGACGAAGCCGGTGCGCCCGTACGCCGCCGGGGCGCAGCGGAGGCCGGGCCGGCCGCGCTCCGCGAGCACCTCGTCGAGCGAGCGCGATCCCGCGCAGATCGGGGCGTCGATCCGGACGCCGCGCAGGTCGGGGGGGATGAACGGCGTCGCGAAGCCGTCATTCCACCATTGGGCGAGGCCGCGGGAGCGCGCGTCGGCGGCGCGAAGGAGAGCCGGCGCCGGGCCGCGGAGCACCTCCGTGACGGCCGTCTCCCGGGCCAATGCGGCCGCGAGGCCCGGCGCGTCGACGAGGACGAGTCCCGCGCCCGCCACCGCCACCGGCACCTGCAGCCCCGCCGCCTCCAGGCGGTCGAGGAGCCCGACCAGCGCAGGGCCATCGAGACCCGGGGTGAGGGCCAGCGCGCAGGGGGCGGAGAGCTCGTGATACGGACGCAGGTCGGCGGCAACGCCGGAGCGCGGCAGGGCCAGAAGGAGGGTGAGCAGCGGGACGAAAGGGGTGGCGACCCAGACCCACCCGCGAGTTGGACGGCTCATGGGGCAGCTTCCGACGCGGGGGCGAACACGGGAACCCATCGACCATAGGAACGGGTTCCCGGAGTGTCAACGGGGCCGCGTTGACCATGGACGCGAAGGGCGGATAACGTCCTTGCGGAGGGTCTCCACGGAGCGCGGGCGCGACGGGAACGCCGGCAGCCGGAAGCCCGGAGGGGTCATGGGCCGTCCCGAACACTCCCGACGAAGCTTCGCCTGCGCGCTCGGGCTCGCGCTGGCGCTCGGGGCGTGCGGGCGGACGACGCCGCGCGCGCTCATCCTCGTCACGATCGACACGTGTCGCGCGGACCGGCTCGGTTGCTACGGCGGCAAGGTCGAGACGCCCACGCTCGACGATCTCGCGCGGCGCGGCGTCCTCTTCGAGGACGTCTCCGCGCCGGCGCCGCTCACCCTGCCGTCCCACTGCAGCGTCTTGACCGGACTCTATCCGGACCGTCACGGCGTTCGCGACAACGGGGCCGGGAAGCTGCCGGCGAGCGCACGCACGCTCGCGGAGATTCTCGCCGACGCGGGCTTCCGTACGGCCGCTTTCGTGTCCGCGTTCCCCCTGGAGAAGCGCTTCGGGGCGGATCAGGGCTTCCAGACCTTCGACGATCGGTTCACGGGATCCGCGGCGCACGGCGAGGGGCGGCTCGAGGAGAGCGCGCGCGTCGTCGCGACGCGACTTTTTTACGAGGAGCGCGCGGCCAGCGACGTCGTGGACGCCGCGGCGCCGTGGCTGCGCGAGGCTGCGCGCGGTCGGGCGCCGTTCTTCCTTTGGATCCACTTCTTCGACCCGCACGCGGTCTACCGTCCGCCGGCGCGGTTCGCCCTGAAGTACGGCGCGGAGTCCTACGAGGGCGAGATCGCCTACGTGGACGAGCAGCTCGGTCGCCTGCTGAAGGAGCTGGGCGGGCGGCGCAACGTGACCGTGGCCGTCGTCGCGGACCACGGCGAGTCGCTCGGCGAGCACGGCGAGGCCACGCACGGGCTCTTCGTGTACCAGTCCACGATCCGCGTGCCGTGGATCGTGGCGGGCCCGGGGTACCCGGCCGGCCGGCGCGTCGCCACGCCCGTTTCCCTCGTGGACGTGATGCCCACGCTCCTCTCGTCGATGGGCATCGCGCCGCCCGGCGACCTCGACGGGGAGTCCCGGCAGGCGCTCTTCGCCCCGGGCGCGGGCGCGGCCGGAACCGTCGCGGGCTCGGCCGGCGACGCCGGGGCGGATCGCTCCGTCCTCCACGGCGAGTGTCTGGCGGCGGAGCTGCATTACGACTGGGCGCCGCTCCGCTTCGCGCGCCGCGGCCGGTGGAAGCTGATCGACGCGCCCACGCCGGAGCTCTACGACGTGGCCGCCGATCCGGGCGAGGTGAAGAACGTCGCGGCCGAGCACGCGGACGTCGTGGATTCGCTCCGTGCCGAGATGGATCGCCAGGCGGCGCGCGGCGGCGCGCTCCCGAGCGAGGAGATCGCTCTCGACGCGTCGGCGCGCGAGCGCCTCGAGCGACTCGGCTACGTGGGCGGCGGGGCGCCGCGGGCGCCGCGCGCGTCGTGGCCGAAGGGCGGCAAGGACCCGAAGGACATGGTCGACTTCTTCAACCGGCTGCAGAGCGTGCCCACGTTGATGGTGGACGGGCACTACGACGAGGCGGAGCGCACGCTGCTGGATCTTCGCCGGGAGGACCCGCAAGACCGCGACGTGGTGGACAAGCTCGCCGTGCTCGCGCGCACGCGCGAGAACTGGGCGGCCGCGCGCGACTGGTGCCGGGAGTCCCTGCGCCTCGACCCGGACGACGTGGACATGCGCATGAACCTCGCCGCGGCGCTCGCGCAGCTTCACGACCTCGACGGAGCGAAGGCCGCGTATCGCGAAGTCTGCGCGCGCGAGCCGAAGCGGGCCGAAGCGTGGGCGCTTCTCGGATCGGTGCTGTCGCAGGACGGCGCGCACGCGGACGCGATCGCCGCGCTCGAGCACGCGGCGGAGCTCGCGCCGAGCGACGCGGGCATTCTCGCCACCCACGCTCACGCGCTCGACGACGCGGGGCGGAAGGACGCGGCCCTGGCGGAGTACGACCGCGCGCTCGCGGCGGACGCCGCGCTGCCCGCGGCGGTGAACGGCAAAGCGCTGCTCCTCGCGCACGAAGGCCGGCCCCAGGACGCCGTGAAGGTGCTGGAGGCGGCGATGCCGGCGCTGGAGAAGGACGTCGACGCGCTGAACAACCTCGCCTGGATCCTCGCGGATCGCTCGATCGACGCGGGCCGGGCGCTCGAGGTCGCGCGGAAGGCGCGGGCGCTCGCGCCCGAGGACGCGGTGGTGCTGGACACGTTCGGCTGGGCGGCCGTGCGCGCGGGACACGCGACCGAGGCGGTGGAGCCGCTGGAGCGCGCCTGGAAACAGACGAAGGACGCCGAGACGCGCGTGCATTTGGCCGCGGCGCTCGCCGCGGTCGGACGAACCGCGGAAGCGCGCGACCACGCCCGCGCGGCCGTCGCGGCGCGGCCGGAGCTGGCGCACGTGGAAGAGGTCGCGCGTCTCCTTCGCTGACGCGGCGGTCGCACGTGATGCGCGCGTCGTCGGCGCGTCGGACGATGACGCACGTGATG
>JAXLTI010000008.1:0-333795 GCA_046330135.1 bacterium | reverse complement strand
GCGAACCCTGAAACGGCTCTGAGCCCGGCCCCGAGGCGAGGCGGGCGAACCCGCGCGGACTCTCACGGGACGCCGGAGCCCGTGGCCGTGCGGTGCCGAAACGGATAGACTCCCGGATCCTCCACGAGAAAGGACCGTCCCGATGCGCAGCAGGAAGGCGGCAGGCGTCGCCGCGGCGACCGCTCGCGCCGCCTCGGGTCAGGGATCGCTCGCTCGCCGGGAGGCCGCATCGTGCCGGAGCTGACCGCCGCGTCGATCCGGGTGCGGGGCGCGCGCGAGCACAACCTCCAGAACGTGGACCTCGATCTGCCGAGGGACCGGCTGATCGTCGTGACCGGGCTCTCCGGGTCGGGCAAGTCCTCGCTCGCGTTCGACACGATCTACGCCGAGGGCCAGCGCCGCTACGTCGAGAGCTTGTCGGCGTACGCGCGCCAGTTCCTCGGGCAGATGGACAAGCCGGACGTGGACTCGATCGAGGGACTCTCGCCGGCGATCTCCATCGAGCAGAAGGGGGCCACGCGCAACCCGCGCTCGACGGTCGGCACGATCACCGAGATCTACGACTACCTGCGGCTGCTCTACGCGCGAGTCGGGCAGCCGCACTGTCCGAACTGCGGGAAGCCGATCGCGCCGCAGACGATCGACCAGATGACGGACGCCGTCCTGGGCCTCGGCGAGGGCGCGCGCGTGCAGATCCTCGCCCCGCTCGTGCGCGGGCGGAAGGGGGAGCACGAGGCGATCTTCCGGACGGCGAAGCGCGAGGGCTTCGTGCGCGTCCGCGTGGACGGCGAGGTCATGGATCTCGAGTCCCCGCCGCGGCTGGACAAGAAGAAGAAGCACGACGTCGAGGTCGTGGTGGACCGGCTCGTCGTGAAGGAGGGCGTGCGGCCGCGCATCGCGGATTCGCTCGCCACGGCGGCGCGCCTCTCCGAGGGCACCGTGCTGATCGACGTCGCGGGCCGCCCGGGCCTGATCCTGTCCGAGCGCTTCTCCTGTCCGGACTGCGGCGTCGGGCTCGGCGAGGTCGCGCCCCGGCTCTTCTCGTTCAACAGCCCCTACGGCGCTTGCCCGGCGTGCAACGGCCTCGGGAGCCGCATGTCCGTGGATCCCGAGCTCGTCATCCCCGATCCGGAGCTGTCGCTCGCGGCGGGGGCGATCCATCCGTGGCGCGACGTCACGTCGAGCTGGCACCGCACGATGCTCCGGTCGCTGGCGGGAGCGCTCGGCTTCGGGCTCGACGTGCCGTGGAAGCGCCTGTCGGCTCGGGCCAAGAAGATCATCCTCTTCGGAAGCACGGAGGAGATCGACTTCAAGTGGGAGGGACGTCGCTCCTCGGGGACGTACCGCGCGCCCTTCGACGGCGTCGTCCCGAGCCTCGAGCGACGCTATCGTCAGACGGAGAACGACCGCACGCGCGCGCTCATCGAGCGCTACATGCGGCGCGTGCCCTGCTCCGAGTGCGACGGCACGCGCCTCAAGCCCGAGGCTCGCGCGGTGAAGCTCGGCGGTCGCGGGATCCACGAGGTCGTCGCCTTGCAGATCGACGAGGTGCGCGATCTGCTGCAGGCCCTCGAGCTCGGACCGCGGGAGCGCGCCATCGCGGGCGCGGTGCTGCGCGAGATCCACGCGCGGCTCGACTTCCTCGTGAACGTGGGCGTGAGCTACCTCTCGCTCGAGCGCAGCGGCAACTCGCTCTCGGGCGGCGAGGCGCAGCGCATCCGCCTGGCCACGCAGCTGGGCTCGCGGCTCGTGGGCGTGCTCTACATCCTGGACGAGCCGTCCATCGGGCTGCACCCGCGCGATCACCGCAAGCTCCTGGAGAGCCTGATCGAGCTGCGCGACCTCGGGAACACGATCCTCGTCGTGGAGCACGACGCGGACACCATGCGCGCGGCCGACTGGCTCGTGGACCTCGGCCCCGGGGCCGGCCGCCACGGCGGACGCATCATCGCGCAGGGGACGCCGCGCGAGGTCATGGGCGTTCCGGACTCGCTGACCGGGCAGTACCTCTCCGGGCGCCGGTCCATCCCCATGCCCGCGGAGCGGCGGGTCGCGTCGCGCGGCGCGGTCGAAGTGATCGGGGCCGCGGAGAACAACCTGCAGGAGATCGACGTCGGCTTCCCGATCGGCCTCTTCACCGTGGTCACCGGCGTGTCGGGCTCCGGCAAGAGCACGCTCGTGAACGACATCCTCGCGAAGGCCGCGGCGGCGAAGCTGCAGGACGCGCGAGGCGTGCCGGGGAGCCATCGCGAGATCCGCGGCCTGGAGCTGCTCGACAAGGTGGTGAACGTGGATCAGTCGCCGATCGGGAGGACCCCGCGGTCGAATCCCGCGACCTACACCGGCGTCTTCACCGAGATCCGCAACCTCTTCGCGGAGACGAAGGACGCGAAGGTCCACGGCTACCGTCCGGGTCGCTTCTCGTTCAACGTGAAGGGCGGCCGGTGCGAGGCCTGCGAGGGCGACGGCCTGGTCCGTATCGAGATGCACTTCCTGCCGGACGTCTTCGTGAAGTGCGAGGAGTGCGGCGGCAAGCGCTACAACCGCGAGACCCTGGAGATCCGCTACAAGGGCGCCACGATCGCCGACGTGCTCGAGATGACCGTCGACGATGCGCTCGAGTTCCTCGGGAACATCCCGCGCATCCGCACGAGCCTCGCCACCCTGTCCGACGTCGGGCTCGGCTACGTCCACCTCGGTCAGAGCGCCACGACGCTCTCCGGCGGCGAGGCGCAGCGGGTGAAGCTCGCCACCGAGCTGGCGCGCCGCTCGACCGGGCGCACGCTCTACGTGCTGGACGAGCCCACCACGGGGCTGCACTTCGAGGACATCCGCAATCTGCTCCGCGTGCTGCACCTCCTCGTGGATCGCGGGAACACGGTGGTCGTGATCGAGCACAACCTCGACGTCGTGAAGACGGCGGACCGGGTGGTGGACCTCGGCCCGGAAGGCGGCAACGGAGGCGGCCGCGTCGTGGCGGAAGGGACGCCGGAGGAGATCGCGCGCATCGACGCGTCCCACACGGGCCGCGCGCTCCGGACGGTGCTGGCCGCCGCGTCGCCGATGGACGCGCCCGCCCCGGCCCCGGCGACCGCTCGCCGCCCCCGCGCGGCGGGGGCGCGCGCGGGGCTCGCGCGGACCCGCGGCAGTTGACCGCTCCGCGGCCGCGCCGTTACCTTCCGCGACCGGCCTCTCCGGATTCCCGTCCGGGCAGCGTCCGGTTCCGCACGGTGGGGGAGTGGCGATGCGCATCCTGATGATCCACGCCTCGGAGTTCTCGTTCCGCGTGACGGAGGAGACTTCCGTGGCGGCCGCGGCGGGAGAGGTCGCCGAGGAGGAGAAGAGCGGCTCCTCGGGGGACTCGCTCGTCTGCCTCGTCTCGGTGGAGAAGAAGGACGAGGACGCGCCGGAGCGCGTCGTGGCGGAGGCCACGCGCAAGATCGTCGAGCACCACCATCGCCTCGACGCCGAGACGCTCTGGCTGTATCCGTACGCGCACCTGTCGTCGGATCTGGCGAGCCCGCGCATGGCGCGGCGCATCCTGGATCTGATGTGGGAGGCGCTCGGGGCCGCGAAGGCCGCGAAGCGTCTCGCGCGGGCGCCGTTCGGGTACTACAAGGCGTTCCATCTCGAGGCGAAGGGCCACCCGCTGTCCGAGCAAGCGCTCACGATCACCGGGGAGGGCGAGCCGCCCGCCGACGCGGACGCCGGCGAGTCGATCGCGGTCCGCGCCGAGAAGAAGCTGCGCTCGCGCTTCTTCGTCGTGACGCCGGACGGCCAGGAGATTCCTCACGAGGAGTTCGCGTTCAAGGCGCATCCCGTGCTCGCGCGGTTCCACGACTACGAGACGTCGGGGACGCGGGCGGTGACGGAGGAGCCCCCGCACGTGAAGCTCATGCGCCACCACGAGCTGGTGGACTACGAGCCGGGCTCGGACGCCGGGAACTTCCGCTGGTACCCGAAAGGCCAGCTCGTGAAGACGCTCCTCGAAGAGCAGATCAACGCGGTCATGAATCGCTACGGCGCGATGCAGGTGGAGACGCCGATCATGTACGACTATCTCCACCCGAACCTCGCGAAGTACCTCGATCGCTTCCCGGCCCGGCAGTACGTGCTGAAGAGCGAGAAGAAGGACTACTTCCTGAGGTTCGCGGCGTGCTTCGGCCAGTACCTGATCAAGCACGACGCGCAGATCAGTTACCGGCACCTGCCGATGCGCCTCTACGAGCTGACCCACTACTCGTTCCGTCGCGAGCAGTCCGGCGAGCTGGCCGGCCTGCGCCGCCTGCGCACCTTCACGATGCCGGACATGCACACGCTGTGCGCGGACATGGAGCAGGCCAAGACGGAGTTCGCGGCCCAGTTCGACCTCGCGCGGACGTGGGTGGACGATCTCGGGATCCCGTACGCCACCGCGGTGCGCGTGGTCCGGAGCTTCTACGACGAGAACAAGGACTTCGTGCGCAGCCTCGCGAAGCGCGTGGGCGGGCCGATCCTGC
The DNA here is from genome assembly GCA_046330135.1 of bacterium. GTDB lineage: Bacteria > ARS69 > ARS69 > ARS69 > ARS69 > CAYYFX01. Next base: position 329,296 of record JAXLTI010000008.1, on the reverse strand, counting down.
TCGAGGTGTGGGACGAGCGGTTCTTCTACTTCGTCATGAAGTTCGAGTTCAACTTCGTGGACAACCAGGGCAAGGGCGCCGCGCTCTCCACCGTCCAGATCGACGTGGAGAACTGCCATCAGTTCGAGATCCGGTACACGGACGAGGCGGGGGAGAAGAAGCACCCGCTCATCCTGCACGCGTCGATCTCGGGCGCGATCGAGCGCAACGTCTACGCGCTCCTCGAGCACCAGGCCGCGCGCATGAAGAAGGGCACGAAGGGCGAGTTCCCGTTCTGGCTGTCGCCCACGCAGATCCGCTTCCTTCCGGTCTCCGACGCGCACGTGGACTTCTGCGAAGAGCTGGCCGCGGCGTGGCCGTACCGCGCCGACGTCGACGACCGGGACATGTCGCTCGGCAAGAAGATCAAGACGGCAGAGCAGGAGTGGATCCCGTTCATCGCCGTCGTCGGCGACCGCGAGAAGGAAGGCGGGCCGCTCTCCGTCCGGGTTCGCGGCGCCGCGGACTTCCAGGGCCGTCGCGACGAGCTGATCCGCCGCATGGACGAGCTCCAGGGCGACAAGCCCCGTCGCCCCCTGAACACGCCCCGCCGCCTCGCGAAGCGCCCGATCTTCGTCGGCTAGCCGCCGCCTCGCGCCGCGTCTTCGTCGGGCGGTGACGCACGTGATGAGCGCGTCGTCGGCTGTCTCGCTTGTCGCACGTGACGCCCGCGTCGTCGGCTCGCTGGCGTTGCTTCCGCGTCGAACGGGCGGCCTTCGCCGTCCAGGCTACGGCCGCCCTCCCGCTCCGGCGGCTCCGCCATCCTGCCTGCGCCGCCTCCGCGAAGTCGCCGCGGAAGCAACGCCACCGAGCCGCCGACGCATGCCTCGCCACGCGCGGTCTGCGCCGGCGCGGCGAGGGCTCGTACGACATCGGGCACGACCATCGGGCGCAGCGCGGCGCCGACTGGGCGGACGTCCCGTGAAGATGCCGTGCGTTGGGCCGTCGCGACCGGTCGGCCGCGCGATTCGGCTGCCGCCGGTCTCTCGCCACGCCCCGGTGAGGCGAGATGGGCGACCCCTGAGAGCGCGCAGTCAGAGGCCGGCCCCAAGGCGAGACGGGCGAACCCAAGTACGGCTCCGAGCGACCCGAGGGCGCGCGGACCAAGCGAAAGGGCCCGGGAGCTTGCGCCCCCGGGCCCTCGGTCGCTACTGGTTGTGCGCGTCTACCAGAAGATGTACTTCAGCGAGATCGCCAGGTTCCGGTAGAAGTCCGTGTCGAAGATGCTCGGGTTGTTGTAGTAACCCGGCGAGCCGCCGTTGCTGTACGTGTCGAAGATGCCGTTGATGTCCAGCTGGGCCGCATCCGTCAGCATGATCGACAGGCCGTACCAGTACGTGGTGTGGTTCGAGTTGGCCTTGTCCGTGACCGTGGCGTCGGCTTCGAAACCGTCGTCATGGTAGGTCGTGGTGACCACGTCCGGCGTGCCGCGGACCGTCAGCGTCTCGACCTCGGGCAGGTTCCCGCCGATCGGGGCCTTCAGGTTCGTCTCACGCTCGACGTTCACGATCATGTGCTGCGCGCCCACGTTGACCGTCCAGCGATCCGCGAAGTGGAACTGGGCGCCCACCGGGAGACGGATGAACGTGGAGCGGACCTCGTCGTTGACGTCGTTCGTGAAGATCTGGTCGTGCACGTCCGAGAACTCGTTGTAGAACGCGCCGGCCGTGCCCGCCAGTGTGTTGACGCCGGGGTCGCCGTCGTCGAACGCGCTCGACGTCCAGTGATCGTTCTCTTTCTGCGTGTACTTCGAGGTCACGTTCTCGCGCGAGAGGATCGCGCCGAGACCGACGCTCACGTGCTGGTTCATCGGACGGTTCCAGCGCGTGCCGATCTCGTACGTGTTCATCTTCATGTCGCCGTCGCGCGTGATGGTCAGGGTCTCATCCCAGTTGGTCCGCGTGGCCTGGCGATCGCCGCCCGCCGCCGCGTTGTTCCACCAGAACGAGCTGCCTTCCTGATCGATCGCCACGGCCTTCGCGCCGATGTCGAGGCCGCGATGCGCCATGCCGATCCACGCCTTGTTCTCGCCGCCGGCCCACTCGCGGCTCCACTGGCCCTTCGCCGCGAAGCCGATGCCGGTGCGGTCGTCATCGACCGACTGGATCGCCATGCCGCTGGAGCCGTTGAAGTACGAGCTCGTGAACCAGTCCGAGTTCTCGTGCGTGCCGGTCAGCGGGACGCCGCCGACGTTGATGGCGCCGGGCCGGACCGTCGTGTAGTCGTAGTCCGTGCGCAGATCGACGAGCCCGCCGACCTCGCCGTAGTACGGGTTCGAGAACCCGCGGGTGGAGGTGTTGGGGAAGAACGTCAGGAAGGACAGGTCCCCGCCCGGATTGACGAGCTTCGAGCCGAAGACGTCGAGGCGGATGTTGACGTCCTGGTTCTCCCAGGGGTGGTAGCCGGCATCCGCGCTCACGCCGATCTCACGCGAGCGGAAGGCCTCCTCGCCGTTGCCGATGTACGTGGTCACGGTGCGGCTGTCCACGGCGAGCGCGTTCGTGGTGCTGTCGATCGAGCGCTCCTGCACTTCGACGCGACCGTTGGAGAAGATGTCCAACTGGTCGTTCTCCCAGAAGAAGCGGCCGCCCAACGTGAGCTCTTCGCTCAGGTCGCGCGCGGCGCCGAGGTCGAAGTTCATCGCGCTGCGGGCGTCGTAGCGCGTGAGGTCGAAGTTCGTCAGCTCGTCGCCGTTGATGACGTTCGACGAATCGGGGTGGAACGTGTCGCGGAAGAACCCGCTGATCTCCGCGTCCGCGCCCGACGAGCTGCCGCCGCGAGCGTCCACGAAGCCGATCTCGAGGTCATTCAGGTCTTCCGGCGCCGTCTTGGACGCGTTGCGCTGGTAGAAGGCCTCGAAGTTGTAGTTCGAGTCCTTGCTGTACTTGCCGATCCAGCCCACGAGGTAGCTGCCGGAGTCGAACACGTTGCTGGAGCCGAAGTACGGCGACGTGTTGTGGTCGTCGCTGTACGTGAGGACGTTGTCGCCCAAGGTGGCGGGCTGAGCCAGGTTGGCGAAATTCGTGAAGAGGCGGTTGCCCTCGATGGTGGTGAGGTTCGCCGCATCCCCGACCATGTCGACGTCGTCTTGGAAGATGCCGGCAGTGGCTTGACTGCGGAACGACTGCAGGTCGAACTGCAGGAAGTTGATGTAGGAGATGGTCTGGGCCGGCACCGTCGCAGCCGTCAGCAAGGCCGCGAGCGTGGTCGCCGGCAGGAACCACTTCGATCTCATGTCACCCTCCGTGAGTCCCCAGGGAGAACGGGAAGAGTCGCTTTCCGCCCCGCCAGGAGTTCAGGATCCACACCCCTCGGTCGACTCGGTGGCCGCGCGGCACGAGACCGGGGTAACTCCGCGCCGTTCGCGTACGATCCGCTCGATCGATTCGGAAAGTCCGCTTGCCCTCCGGGATCGAGCCCCCGAAGGGAGCGCACCTCCTTTCCCCCCGCACTCCCCACCGGGAAGCGGCGGAAGACCGAGATTCAGGAAGGCTGATAACATGGCCCTCGGGACCTGTCCACCCGAAGCTGCGCTCGGGTCGAATTTTGGACTTCCCAATCGTGTTCCAATCTGCCGTTCCGGCGGTGCTCGCGCCAGGGTGCCTTGACGCGGCGGCCGACCCGCTGCTAGGTTGCGGGGAACCCTCGGGAGGCGAAGCCCCTTGAATCTCAAGCACTTGGGAGCCTGGACAGCCGCGGCGTTCGCGCTCCTCGGGGCGAGCCCGGGGCGGCCCGCCACGCTCGGCGAGGCCCTGGCCCGGCTGACCTCGGACGACGTGCTGGTGGCGGATGCGGCCGTCGAGGAGATCGTGGCTTTCGGCGCCCCGGCGGTGGACTCCCTGCTTCCCCGGCTCTCGGACCCCGGTCGCGACGTTCGCGCGGGGGCCATCCGCGGGCTCGGGCTGCTCGGGGACCGGCGAGCCGCCCCGGCCCTTCGGGAGATGCTGGGGGCGTCCCTGGATCACGCCGGCCCCGACACGATGGAATCGCGGTACTTGCGGATCCTGCTCATCCAGGCGGTCGGTCGGCTGAAGGACCCGGATGCGGCGGCCCTCCTCCGGAAGGCGGCCGCCTCCTCCGATCCCTTCGAGCGGACGCACGCTGCGCTGTCGCTCGTGGTCAGCGCGCAGGATCCGGGTTACGATCTCGTCCGCGAGTGCGTCGCCGATCACGATCCGGCGATCCGCGCCCTGGCCGCCGAGGGGCTCGGCGAGACGAGCGACGGGCGGGCGAAGGCGCTCCTGCTCGATCTGACGCGGGACGAGGCGTGGGTGGTGCGGGACTCGGCGTACCGCTCGCTCGGCCGGTTCGGCGGCGACGCCGCCGTCCGCGAAGCGCTCGAGCGGGGCTCGCACGACCCCTCGTGGTACGTTCGACAGACCGTGGCCGAAGCGGCTGCGGCCGGCCGCCGGTAGGAGAAGCAGGGAGCGGCTGGCGGAGGAAGGGCGATTCCGCCCGGGAGAGTCCGATGATGAGGAAGTCCCGTCGTCCTTGGCTCGCAGCGCTCGCGGGCGGCCTCGCGCTCATCGCGGTCGGCTCCCGCCCGGCCCCGGCGCAAGAGGCGCCTGCTCCGGACGTGGACGCGAAGATCCGCACCTCGATCGATACGATGGTGAAGGCGATCGAGGAGGGGAACGACCCGATGCGGAACAAGATGTTCTTCGAGCTCCGCATCATCGGCAACGCCAGCGTACCGCCGCTCGTGGAGCTCATGAAGGACTCGCGAGTGAAGGTCCGCGAATACGCCATCCACACCGTGAGCTACATCGACGACGAGCGGTGGATCGACCCCGTCCTCCAGATCCTGCGCTCGGACCCGGAGCCGTCCACCCGCGCCATGGCGTGCCGCGCGCTGGCCCGCACGCAGGACACGCCGGTCCTCACCGCGGCCGGCCGGAAGGCCATTCCGGTGCTCATCGACAAGCTCAAGACGGATCAGGAAGTCGTGGCCATGGATGCGGCCTTCGCCCTGGGGTGGTTCGGGGATCCGGTCGCCCGGCCCGCGCTGGAAGACGCGTCGAAGAGCTCCTCGGAGCTGGTGAGCTTCTTCGCGAAGGAGGCGTTGGACAACATCGCCCACGCGGAGAAGATGAAGAAGAAAGGCAAGTGAGGCTTCACGTCCGTCCCGCCCGGCGGCCCCGCGGCACCGTCCGGACGTCGTCCGACCCCCGGCGAGTCCGGGAGCCCGCCTTCTGAGCTAGTCTTGGAGCCTCGGTCCGCGCCGGCCCTTCCCGCGAGAGGGCTCGACGTGGCACTTTTCTCGCACCCGTAGGGTTCAAGGTAGGCCTGCCCTCGGGCCGATCATTCGGGGAGTCCCCGCTCCCCCGCACCTTCGATGGAAGGAAAAGCCGCCGATGCCGCGTTTGCCGCAGATTCGGAAGCCTGCCGGACGCTACTTGCTCCTCGCTCTCGCGGGAGTGCTCCTGGTCGGGGGCACCTCGGCGACGTCTCCTACCACGAACGTCTATAACGACATCAAGACTTACCAAAGGGTCCTGGCGAACGTGTACGACAAGTACGTCGACCCGATCGACTCGAAGGCCCTCATCGACGCCTCGATCAACGGCATGATGGGCTCGCTGGACCCTCACTCCGCCTTCCTGGAGAAGAAGCAGTACGACGACCTGATGCTCGAGACGCAGGGGAAGTACGGCGGGGTGGGCATCCAGATCGACATCCGTGACGAGTGGCTCACGGTCGTCTCGCCCATCGAGGGCACGCCGGCCTTCAAGCTGGGCATCCGCGGCGGGGACCGCATCGTGGCGATCGAGGGCAAGTCCACGAAGGGCATCACCACGGCGGACGCGGCCAAGTTCCTCCGCGGGCCGAAGGGCACGAAGGTCACGATCACCATCGCGCGCAAGGGCGAGGCGGAGCCCTTCGACGTGACGCTCGAGCGCGACGTGATCGAGCTGAAGTCCGTTCCGTACCACGGCATCGTGCGGGACGGCATCGGCTACCTGCGGCTGCGCATGTTCAGCGAGGACTCGGGCCGCGAGGTCGAGGACGGGCTGCGCGATCTCCTCGCGCAGGGCGCGAAGGGCATCATCTTCGACCTGCGCTCGAACCACGGCGGCCTGCTCACGCAAGCCGTCTCCGTGTCCAACAAGTTCCTCGATCGCGGCAAGCTCATCTCCTACACGCAGGGCCGGAACGCCGCGGACCGCACGGAGTACATGGCCACGGACAATCCCGTGGTCCCGCGCAACATCCCCGTGGTCGTCCTCGTGAACGGCTCCACCGCGAGCGCGTCGGAGATCGTGTCCGGCGCTCTGCAGGACGACGGCCGCGCCGTGATCCTCGGCGAGCTCACGTACGGGAAGGGCCTGGTCCAGACGCTCATTCCGCTCGACGCGGACGCCAGCCTCAAGCTGACGACGGCGAAGTGGTACACGCCGGCCGGGCGCTGCATCCAGCGACCGTTCCACGACGAGGATGCGGACTCCGAGGAGGCCACCACGGACGACCTCGGCTTCCGCGACACGTCCATCAAGGCGGACTCCTCCAAGAAGGAGACCGGCGAGAAGAAGATCGTGGGCGGCATCCAGCCGGACATCGTGCTGGCGGGGGACACCGTGTCGCGCTACGCGATGGAGCTGCTGAGCGGGAATCACTTCTTCCGCTTCGCCGTCAACTACACGACGGAGCACCCGACCATCCCGGTCGGGTGGCAGCCGGACGCCAAGGTCATCGAGGAGTTCCGGAAGTATCTCGTCGAGCAGAAGTTCGACTACGAGACCGTGGCGCAGCACGAGCTGGACCGCCTGCGGAAGCTGTCGCACGGCGAGTCGTACGACGCGCAGACGATCGGCGCGCTCGACTCGCTCGGCTCGCGCCTCGACGCGGAGAAGTCGAAGGACTTCGAGAAGCACCGGGACGAGATCGCCTACTGGATCGAGCGGGAAGTCATGACCAAGACCCACGGCAACGAGGGTCTCTACGCCACGATGAACCGCTCGGACAACCAGGTGCAGGCCGCCGTGGATCTCCTGAAGGACCACGAGGCCTACGCGAAGGCCCTGCAGGGCAAGGAGCCGATCGCGGCCGCCTCGCCCGCGTCCAAGAAGGGCTAGTCCGGGGAGCGTCGGGGGGCCGCGCGCTGGGGCCGCCCGACCGCCCCCACCTTCCTCCCCGACAAGTCCAGGCGGCGCCTCCGCGGCAACGTCGGCCGTCGTCGTCGCCCGCCCTCTCGCTCCGGCCGGCCGCCCGCCGACCGCTCGTCCAGTGCTGGCCATCGGACCACCGGCACCCGTAGAATCCGACCCCCGTCCGGCGCTCGCCCCTCCCGGGGGGTCCCTGGCCCCCGGCGCACGGCGAGCCCGGGAACCGCCGTCCCCGCGGGGCGTTTCAACGCCGGTGTGCCCGTCAGGACGGCCCCGCCGGCCAACGGCGGCCCCCAGGGCCGAATACGGCGATCGAAGGAGGAAGACCTTGCTGGCGCAGGAGATCGAGGTCCTCAACGAGAAGATCCGGCGAGAGAGCGCGTTCGTGGACGACGTGCTCGCCGAGATGGGCAAGGTGATCGTCGGTCAGCGGTCCATGACCGAGCGGCTCCTGGTGGCCCTGCTCGCCGACGGCCACGTCCTCCTCGAGGGGGTGCCGGGGCTGGCCAAGACCCTCACGGTCTCCACGCTCGCGTCCTTGTGCGACGCGAAGTTCCAGCGCATCCAGTTCACGCCGGACCTCCTGCCCGCCGACCTCGTCGGGACGCTCATCTTCGACCAGCGGAACGGCGAGTTCCGGCCGAAGAAGGGCCCGATCTTCGCGAACGTGATCCTCGCGGACGAGATCAACCGCGCGCCCGCGAAGGTCCAGTCCGCGCTGCTGGAGGCCATGCAGGAGCGCCAGGTGACGATCGGCGAGACCACCTACCGCCTCGACGAGCCGTTCCTCGTGATGGCCACGCAGAACCCGATCGAGCACGAGGGCACGTACCCGCTGCCCGAGGCCCAGGTGGACCGCTTCATGTTGAAGGTCGTCGTGACGTACCCGGAGCGCTCCGAGGAGCTGGAGATCCTCCGCCGTCGCACGGGTCAGCCGACGGAGACGCCGCGCCGCGTCGTCACGCCGGAGGCGCTCACGCGCGCGCGCTCCGTCGTTCGCGACGTCTACGTGGACGAGAAGGTGGAGCGGTACGTGGTGGATCTCGTGACGGCCACGCGCGATCCGGCCGGGGCGAAGCTCCCCGATCTCGCGGATCTCATCCAGTACGGCGCCTCGCCGCGCGCCTCCATCAACCTCGTGCTGGCGGCGAAGGCCCACGCCTTCCTGCGCCGGCGCGGCTACGTCACGCCGGACGACGTGCGCGCGCTCGGCATGGACGTGCTCCGGCACCGGATCATCCTGTCGTACGAAGCCGAGGCCGAGAACGTGACCCCGGAGGACGTCGTCCGCCGGATCTTCGACGCGATCGAGGTGCCGTGAGCGAGAGGGGGCGTCCCCTGTGATCACGAAGGAGATCCTCCAAGCCGTCCGCCTCATCGAGATCCGCAGTCGCTCGCTCGTGAACGACGTGTTCGCCGGCGAGTACCACAGCGTGTTCAAGGGGCGCGGGATGGAGTTCGCGGAGGTGCGCGAGTACCTCCCGGGCGACGACGTCCGCTCGATCGACTGGAACGTCACGGCGCGCACGGGCATCGCGCACGTGAAGAAGTTCGACGAAGAGCGCGAGCAGACGGTGATGTTCCTCGTGGACGCGTCGCGCAGCCTCGCGTTCGGCAGCGTCCGCCGCATGAAGGGCGAGATCGCGGCGGAGATCGCCGCGGTCCTCGCCTTCTCGGCGATCCGCAACAACGACAAGGTCGGCGCGATCATCTTCACCGACCACGTGGAGCTGTTCATCCCGCCGAAGAAGGGCCGCAAGCACGTGCTCCGGGTGATCCGCGAGATGCTCTACTTCCGCCCCGAAGGTCGCGGCACGGACGTGGGCGGCGCGCTGGACTTCCTCTCGCGCGTCGTCCGCCGCAAGGCGGTGGTGTTCCTCCTGTCGGACTTCGTGTCTCCCGATTACACGCGGCCGCTCCGGGTGGCGAACCGGCGGCACGATCTCGTGGCCATCACGATCACCGATCCGGCGGAGGAGGAGATCCCGTCGGTGGGGCTCGTGCACTTCATCGACGCGGAGACCGGGCGGGCCGAGCTTCGCGACACGTCCAACCCGAGCTTCCGCGAGCAGCTCCGGCGTTGGCGCGCGGACTTCCTCGATCGACGCGAGCGCGCGTTCCGGAAGTACCACGTCGATCGCGTCGAGGTGCGGACGGATCGCCCCTACGCGGAGCCGCTCATCGCCTTCTTCCGGCGCCGCGAGCGGGAGCTGGCGGTATGAGGACGGCCCTCCTGGCGATCCTCGGCATCGTCGCCGTGGCCGCCGCCCGGGTGGACGCGCAAGGCGCGGCGGCGCCCGCTCCCGCGCGGTCGGTGCCGGCACTGACCGCCGGGGCGCCGGCCACCCCGTCCTCCGCGGGCACTCCGGTCGCCGGGGCCCCGTCGACGGCCGCCCCCCCGGGTCCCTTGCCGCGGGTGACCGCGTCGCTCGACACGACGTCGACGGTGATCGGCGGGCGCCTCCTGCTCACGCTCCGCGCGGACGCCCCGGAGGGTTGGCTCGTCGAAGCGCCCTCGCCCACGGCGGAGCTGGGCGACTTCCGCGTGCGGTCGATCGAGCCGGGTCCGCCCGAGGGAACCACACGCGTCTTCAAGCTCTGGCTCGTGCCCGTGAAGGCGGGCGACCTGCAGGTGCCGCCGGTCTCGATCCGCGCGCGCCGCGGCAACGAGGAGCCGATCGAGGTCCCCTCGCCGTCGCTGGCGGTGCACGTCGCGTCGAACCTCGGAGCGGCGGCGCCCGGGGACTCCGCGAAGGCGGACGTCAAGCCGGCGGACCTGAAGCCCGCGCTCGTACCCCCGCGCGATTGGCGCCCGGTGTGGATCGCGCTCGCGGCGGCCCTGCTCGCCTTCCTCGCCGCGAGCGCCATCCTGCGCCGGCTGCGTCGCCGGCCTGCGCGCGAGATCGTGCCCGTCGTGCCGAAGGTCCCCACGCGCCCGGCGTGGGAAATCGCGCTGGAGGAGCTGGATCGCGTGGCCGCGGAGCGCCTCGTGGACCGCGGCGAGCTCCGCCGCCAGTACGAAGGAGTCACGGACGCGCTCCGCCGCTACCTCGAGAACCGCTGGGGCGTGCCCGCGCTCGAATCCACCACCGACGACGTCCGCCGCCTGCTCCAGACCGCGCCCGTTCCGCCGGCGTTCGCGGGTCGCGTGCTGGCGCTCCTCTCGGAGGCCGACCTCGTGAAGTTCGCGAAGGCGCGTCCCGAGCCGCACGCGGCGCGCGCCTGCGAGACGCAGGCCCGCGAGCTGGTCGTCGAGACGATTCCGCGCGAAGAGCCGAAGGAGGAGGCGGCGTGAGCTTTCGCGACCCGCTCCTCCTGCTCGCCCTGATTCCCGTGGCCGCGGCCGCGGCGTTCGTCCTGCGCGCGGGCCTCGGCATGCGCCCCGGCGCGCGGTGGCCCGTGCTGGCCGCGCTCTCCGCGTTGCCCCCGGCGGCGGTCAGTCTTCGCCGCGCGCTGCCCGTCGCGCGGATCCTCGCGCTGGTGCTGCTCGTCGTCGCGCTCGCTCGCCCGCAGATCGTGCGGCACGAGGAGCAGATCCACACCGAGGGCATCGACATCATGCTGGCGCTGGACATCTCGGGCTCGATGCAGGCGGAGGACTTCAAGCCGAACAACCGTCTCTACGTGGCGAAGGACGTGGTCTCGCACTTCCTGGACCTCGCGAAGAACGACCGCATCGGGCTGGTGGTGTTCGCGGGCGAGGCGTTCACGCAGTGCCCGCTGACCCTGGACTACGACGTTCTGCGCACGCTCTTGTCCAAGGTGGAGATCGGCATGATCGAGGACGGCACGGCGATCGGCACGGCGCTCGCGAACGCCGTCAGCCGGCTGAAGGACTCCGCCGCGAAGAGCAAGGTCGTCATCCTGCTGACGGACGGCGAGAACAACGCGGGCAAGATCGATCCCACGACGGCCGCGAAGATCGCGCAGGCGCTCGGCGTGCGCGTGTACACGATCGGCGTGGGCAAGGAGGGCGGCGCGCCCATCCCCGTGAACCACCCGGTGTACGGCAAGGTCTACGCCCGCAACCCGGACGGCTCGCTCGTGCTCACCAAGCTGGACGAGGGCCTCCTGCGCCAGATCGCCGACACGACCGGCGGCCGGTTCTTCCGCGCGACGGACGCCGAGGCCCTGAAGAAGATCTACGCGGAGATCCTCGACCTCGAGCGGACGAAGTTCGAGGTGAAGCGGTTCGAGCGCGCCGCGGAGTACTACCGCTGGGCGGCGGTGCCGGCGCTGGCGCTGCTGGCGCTCGAGCTCCTCCTCGGGAACACGCGCCTGCGGGTGCTGCCGTGAGGTTCGCGCGCCCCGACCTGCTGATCGCCGCGGCGGCGACCCTCGTGCTCCTGCCGTTCTTCTTCCTCTGGGCGTTCCGCTCGGCGGATCGGGCGCGGCGGACGCTCCTCGCCGACGATCTGGTGCCGCGCCTGGCGCGTGGCTTTCACCCCGGTCGACGGCGCGTCAAGGCGGCGCTCCAGATCGCCGGCGTGACGGCCTTGCTGCTGGCGCTCGCCGGGCCGCGGGCCGGAAGCCGCGAGGTGACCGTCAAGCGCAAGGGCATCGACCTCGTGATCGCTCTCGACGTGTCGAACTCGATGCTCGCGCGGGACATCCCTCCGTCGCGCCTGGACCGCGCGCGCCACGAGATCTCGGCGTTCCTCGACGGTCTCAAGGGAGACCGCGTCGCGCTCGTGGCGTTCGCCGGCGACGCGTTCCTCGAGTGCCCGCTCACGCTCGACTACGGCGCGGCGCGCATGTTCCTGGACGTGATGGACACGCACTCCGTCTCCCGCCAGGGCACGGACATCGGCGCGGCGATCCGCACCTCGCTCGGCGCGTTCGGCCAGGGCGAGGACAAGTACCGGGCGATCGTGCTCGTCACGGACGGCGAGGACCAGACGGGGGACGGGCTGCGGGCCGCCGAGGAGGCGGCGCGGCGCGGGATCAAGGTCTACACGATCGGGGTCGGCTCCGAGTCCGGCGAGCCGATCCCGCTTCCCGACGACGCGGGCGGCGGCTACAAGAAGGACAAGGGCGGTCAGGTGATCATGACGACCCTCAACCCGGAGACCCTCGAGAAGATCGCGCTGACGAGCGGCGGCGAGTTCCACCGTGCGACCACCGGCGAGCTGGAGCTCGAGCACATCCACGAGAGCCTGCAGAAGCTCGGCGAGAAGGAGCTCGCGTCGCGCTCGTTCACGCAGTACGAGGAGCGCTTCCAGTTCCCGCTGGCGTTGGGTCTCCTGCTCCTCCTGATCGACTTCGCGCTGCCCGAGCGCGTTCGCGCCGACAAGGATTGGGAAGGGAGGTTCGCATGAGACGCCCGCAGCTCCGCGCCGCCTGGCTGATCGTCCTCGCGCTGCCCTTCCTCGGGGGGTGGTCCTTCTTCGATCCGTTCCACGCGCACGTGGAGAAGGGGAACGGGAAGGCGAAGAAGGGAGACGCCCCCGCCGCGGTCGAGGAGTACGACCAGGCGGCGCGGGTGAATCCGTCCAGCCCCATCCCGGATTTCAACAAGGGCGTGGCGCTCGCGCGCGGCGGGCAGGCGGACTCGGCCCGCGACGCGTTCCTCGCGGCGGCGGCCTCGCGGGATCACAAGGTGGCCGCGGACGCGCTCTACAACGCCGGCAACGTGCTCCTGGGCCAGCAGAAGCCGGGCGAGGCGGTGGAGGACTACCTCAAGAGCCTCGACCTCGATCCCGCGGATGCGGATGCGCGTCGCAACCTGGAGATCGCGCTCCGGCGTCTGCAACAGCAGCAACAGCAACAGCAGCAGCAACCGAAGGATCAGAAGGACGACAAGGACAAGAAGGACCAGAAACAGGATCAGAAGCAAGACCAGCCGCAGGATCAGAAGAAGGATCCGAAGCAGCAGCCGAAGGACGAGAAGCAGAACGAGCAGCCGAAGCCCCAGCCTGCGCCGGGAGATTCCACGCAGGTTCCGCAGGACCGGATGAGCAAAGAGGACGCGGAGCGCCTGCTGAACGCGATCCAGTCCGACGAGCTCAAGGTGCTGGGTCAAGTGCGCCGTCAAGAAGGGGGCAAGGAGGTCACCGGGAATGACTGGTGAGCGCCTCCGGGCCTGGAGAGGCGCGGCGCTCGTCGCGAGCGTCGCCGTCGCCCTCGTCGCGTCGCCGAAGAGCGCTCGCGCGCTCGACCTTCTCCTGTCCACGTCGCGCAACGAGGTGACGGTCGGCGAGCAGTTCACCGTGACGGTCGAGGTGCAGCACGCGGGGGTCGGGCGGATTCCGGCGCCGGAGCTGCCGCCCGTGTCGGGGCTGCGGCAGATGGGCTCGTACTCGTCGCAGAACTTCTCGTACGTGAACGGCCGCGCCACCTCCAGCCTCGCGGTGCAGGTCGTCATGGTCGCGGACAACCCGGGGACCTACACGATCGGCCCGGCGCACGCGGGTTCCGGCGGAGACGCCGCGCAGAGCGGAACGGTCACCGTCACGGTGAAGCCCGCCGGATCTCAGGCCGCCCTCCCGCGTCTCGGCGACGACGCGGAGGCCGCCACGCACGAGGGCCAGGATCTCATCGTGCTCGGCGCGGTCGACGAGAAGACGCCGTTCGTCAACCAGCAGGTCACGTACACATTCACGTTCCTGCGCCGCGTGAATCTCCTCGGCCAGCCGCAGTACACGCCGCCGGCCACCACCGGGTTCTGGAACGAGGACCTCGGCACGCAGGAGCCGCGCGAGGTCGTCGTGAGCGGGCGGCGTTACATCGCGGAGCGCGTCCGGCTGGCGCTCTTCCCGACCGGTCCCGGCGAGTTCACGGTCGGGGAGGCGTACCTGCGCGCCACCGTGGAGGACGCGCGCCGCGCGCGGCGCGATCCCTTCGACGTCTTCGGCTCCGACCCCTTCGGTCTCTTCGGCGGCGGCCGCGAGGTCCTGCTCAAGACCGACCCGGTGACGGTCAAGGTGCGCCCGCTGCCCGAGCAGGGGAAGCCGGCGGACTTCTGCGGAGCGGTGGGCCGTTTCGATCTCACCGCGAGCGTGGACCATCAGGCGGTCAAGGCCGGAGAGCCGGTCACGCTGTCCATGAGGCTCGCCGGCGAGGGCAACGTGAAGGTCGTGGCGGCGCCGGATCTCTCCACGCTCTCGGGCTTCAAGGTGTACCAGTCCAAGGCGGACGAGTCGGCGAAGCCGGACGGCGACAAGATCCACGGCGAGAAGAAGTGGGAGTACGTGCTCGTGCCCACCTCGGGCGGCGCGGTCGAGATCCCGCCGATCAAGCTCGCCGTGTTCGACCCGCAGGCGTCCAAGTACGTCGAGCTGGCCACCGCGGCGATCCCCCTGACCGTGGAGGCCACCCCGATGCAGGAGGCGCTCGCCAAGGGCGGCGACGTGGATCTCGCGAAGGAGCGCGTGCGCCTCCGCGAGCGCGACATCCGCTACGTGAAGCCCTCCTCCGGGCCGCTGCGTCGCGAGGGCAGCCTCCCCTGGGCGCGCCCCGAGTTCCTGCTCCTGCACGCCGTGCCGCTGCTCGCGTTCGCGGGCTCGGTGGTCGCGCGACGCCACCGCGACCGCCTCAAGAGCGACGTCCGCTACGCGCGGCGGCGCGGCGCGGCGCGCACCGCGCGGAAGCACCTGGACGCCGCGCACGCGGCGCTCGGCGGCCGGGACCTGGAGCCCGTCTTCGCGGAGGTGTCGGCGGCGCTCCGCGGGTACGTCGCCGACCGGCTCGTGCTGGCCGCGGCGAATCTCGAAGAGGGTCCGGTGCGCGAAGGGCTCGCCCATCTGGAGGTCCCCCCCGCCGAGGTGGACGGCTTCTTCGCCATGCTCGCCTCCTGCGACGGCGCGCGCTTCTCGCCGCTCGGCTCGGACGCGGCGGCTGCAGGCCAACTGGTGGAGCGCGCGCGGAAGTGGATCGCCGCGATGGAGCGTCGATGAGCCGCGGCCGTCTCTCGGGTCTCTCGGGTCTCGCGGCCGCCGCGCTCGCAGCGACGTTCCTCGCGACGCACGCGCCCGTGGCTCGGGCGGGGGAGTCCGCGCGCGCCTTGCTCGACAGCGGGCTCGCGGCCTACGCGAAGGGCGCCTACGACGAGGCCGTCACGACGTTCACGAAGGTGCTCGCGGAAGGCGTGGACGATCCGGTGGTCCACTACGACCTCGGCAACGCGTACTTCAAGTCGGGCAAGCTGGGGCTGGCCATCTATCACTACCGGCGCGCGCACGCGCTCGCCCCGCGCGACGACGACGTCACCGCCAACCTGGACTACGCGCGCTTCCTCGCGGTGGACCGCATCGAAGGCGAGGGGACGCGCACCGACCGGCGCGTCGAAGGCTGGCTGGACCGCGTGACCCCGGACGAGGCGTTCCGCGTGGCGTCCTTGCTGTGGGTGCTCGTGGGCCTCTCGGCCGTGGTGTGGCAGCTGGTGCCGGGCCGCTCCCTCGCGTGGCGCCGCGTCACGACGTGGCTGCTCGTGGCCTGGGCGCTCGTCTTCGCGGGCGCGTGGACGGTGGAGCGTCGCGCGTCGCACCTCAAGGAGGCCGTGGTCGTCGCCCCGCAGGCCGACGTCCGCAACGGCCCGGGCCCCACCTTCGCCACCGCGTTCGTCCTTCACGAGGGCGCCGAGGTCGTGGTGGAGGGCCAGCGGGGCGAGTGGACGGAGATCTCGCTCCCGGGAGATCTGCGGGGCTGGATCCAGGGGTCGAACATCGCCCGGCTCTGAGGGGCCCGGGCGAGGAGCCGGCCTCTTCGCGCGGCGCGGAGCGAATCCTCCCGCCCCGCGCTCCCCGGCGGAAGCCCGAAGCCGACCTTGCGTCCGCCGGTCCCCTGCGCTAACAAGGAGGGGTCCGAACGGCAGCCCCGTGTCCCGGAGGAGCCGAAATGAAGCCGTTTCTGCCCATCGTCGCCCTGACTTTCCTCGTCGCGCTCAGCGCACCGTCGCGCGCGCAGACGTCGTCCCCCGACCCGGCGGCCGCGAAGACGTCAGCGGCCGCAACCACGAAGGCGCCCGCGCCCGCCCCCGCCGCGGCGGCCGCGAAGCCAGCCTCCGCCGAGGCCGAGAAGGGCCCCGCCGCGGCGCTTCACGCGGATCCGGTGCAGATCTGTCACGACGTCCAGGATCACGCGCCCGTGGAAGCCGGGGAGTCTTTCCCCGGCAACGTGGGCACGTTGTGCTGCTTCTCGAAGGTCACCGGCGCCGAGTCCGCGCAGATCTATCACCGCTGGTACGTCGGCGACAAAATGGTGGCCGAGATTCCCATCGCCGTGAAGTCGTCGGGCTGGCGGTGCTACAGCCGCAAGACGATCCTTCCGTCGTGGCAGGGCGAGTGCCGCGTGGATGTCGCCACGGAGTCGGGGGACGTCATCGGGTCGGCGAAGTTCACGCTGACGGCCGCGTCGGCCGCTGCGCCGCCGCCCGCTGCGCCGCCCGCGCCGAAGACGCAAGGCTGACCGATCGGTTCGTTCCGCCACCGCTGAGATGCCTGAGCGCGGGCCTCGAGGCTGCGCGACCGCTCACGCGCGAAGGGAATTCCATGCCCCAGGCACGTATCGGCATCATCGGCGGCAGCGGGCTGTACGAGATGGAGGGCTTCGAGGGACGCCGTGAGGTGTCCCTCGAGACTCCGTTCGGGACACCTTCGGACGCGTTCGTCACGGGCACGCTCGAAGGGAAGGACGTGGTGTTCCTCTCGCGCCACGGGCGCGGCCATCGCGTGAGCCCTTCGGAGATCAACTACCGGGCGAACCTCTGGGGCATGAAGAAGCTCGGCGTCGATTTCCTCGTGTCCGTCTCCGCGTGCGGCAGCCTCAAGGAAGAGATCCGCCCCGGGGACTTCGTGATCATCGACCAGCACATCGACCGCACGAAGGGGCGCAGCGCCACGTTCTTCGAGGACGGCATCGTGGCCCACGTCATGTTCGCGGATCCGGTGACGCCGGAGTTGGCGCGGCTCGTGGCCGCGGCGGCCGAGAAGTCCGGGGCGACGGTCCACCGCGGCGGCACGTACGTGTGCATGGAGGGGCCGGCTTTCTCCACGCGTGCGGAGAGCCGCCTCTACCGGAGCTGGGGTGCGGACGTCATCGGCATGACGAACCTCACGGAGGCGAAGCTCGCGCGCGAGGCGGAGATCGCGTTCGCGACGCTCGCGCTGGCCACGGACTACGACTGCTGGCACGACGATCACGGCGACGTCACGGTGGGGGAAGTGATCCGCGTGCTGCAGCAGAACGTCGCGCGGGCCAAGGAGACCGTTCGGCACCTCTGCCGCGATTTCCCCGCCGACCTGGCCAACCCGCATCGCGGGAGCCTCGCGCAGGCCATCCTCACCAGCCGCGCCGCGATCCCGCCGGCTGCGAAAAAGCGGCTCGAACTTCTGCTGGGGCCGTATCTCTGAGGCGCGACGCCGGGGCCTGTCCCGCGCGGTGCACGCGGCCGGCGGGCGCAGACGGATCCGACAGACTCCGCCGCCGGGGTGTCCGGTGCGCGGCAGAGACCGATGGAACCGCGGAAACCGTCCAAGGAATGCTCCGGCTCACGCGAGGTTGCCGCGGCGGAGCGGCTTCTGGACGGCCGAACTGCAGCTTCCGCGACTCCGATTCCCCGTTTGTGAGCAAGGCCCAAGCGACCGTCGCTCTGCAACTTGCGAGCGCGCGACGCATCGGACGTCCGCGACGGCCGTCGACCGCAGAGCCGCTTTCCGCCGCGGCTGAGATCTGATCCTGTTGTAAGCGGTTGTCCCGGTCCCTCTCGCAGGACCATGGCTGGACGGTAACGATCCTGCACCACGTCATCACAAGGCGCCGGTTCGCTTCGCCGCTGCGGTATCTGCGAAGCCGCCGGAGGTACCTTTCTCTGAGCCCCGTCTGCAGGCACAACGGATAGCCCGCGCACTGCCTCGACAATCGCTGCCAGAATTCGTGAGCGCCACCTCATTTTCTTGTTGACTGGCCGCGAGAGTCACCCTAGCGTGCGGCCAACACGCGGGGCAGATTCGAAGGAAGGTCTCCGTTCTCCCCGCCCGACCGAGCGCCCCCCTGTCTCGCCCCTCCGAGGCGCTCGCCCTCGCCCCGCGCGTAGATCACGGAGAGAACGGGAACGCACACGCCGTTTCCTCACGGCGGGGGGTGCGACGATGGCACGATTCTCTTCGTGGAGGCGGCTGGCGCCTCGCGCCGCACTGATGCTCGCGTGCGGTCTCCTCTCGGTTGCGTTGGTGTCTCTGGCGGCGGCCAGGTTCCTCGGGTCGAACCACTCGCAGTTGTCGCACCTCGGTGACGGGAGCGGCGCGTCGGCGCGCGGCGGTCACGACTTGGGCGGAGTGGCGTTGGACGACACCGCGCCTTGGTCCGGGACGATCTACCTCGACCAGGGCGTCGTCATCGGCCCCGCGGGAACGCTGACGCTCGAACCGGAGACACGGATCAGCACGCAGGCGGACACCGGCGCCGTGAACGCGGCCCGCGACCCGCACAGGATCGAGTTGGTCGTGCAGGGGGCGCTGCGCGTGAATGGCGAGTCCACGGGCCACGTGACGTTTCCGGTGGTCAGCGAGGACGGCGGGGACTGGGGCGGGATCATCCGCGTCGACCGGAAGGTCGGGTCATGACGCCGAGCGGCGCCGCAGGTCGCCACGGCAATCGGAGTCCGCTCCGCTGGCCGGGGAGAGCGCGGAGATCAATCACCCGGCCGAGGAGCGACTCGGGGCCTTTCAGGATCATCGATCACTTCCATCCTGCGCGCGAGCGCGGAGGGAGGTGCCGCTCCCAGGGGCCTTTCGGGTGGGGAGGTACCTCGATGGACGCGGGAACGAAGGCGTGTGCTGCGCGGAAAGCGCGGTTCATTGAGCCGGGACTCTCTCAGTCTGCTCCGCCGCTCGCCGGTCGTGGCGTTTCAGGTCGGGGCGGCGAGAGACCGGGGAAGGAGGAGGTGCCGTGAGAAGGACTGTGCTCCTCGCGCTCGGGGTCTGGATGGGGACGCTCCCCCGCGCGTGGGCCGATTCGGAATTCGCCGTAAGCCTGAGCGGAAGCGCCACCGATCCGTGGGCGAATCACGTCTCCGCGGTGGCGGACTCCGGGTTCTCGGTCTACCTCTGGCTCACGTGCAGCGTGGGGCCCGATGCACTCCTGAACGGCATGGAAGGCTACATCCTGACGGACTACACCCTCAGGGGTTTTGAAGAGCTCAACGGGAGCCACTACGTTGAGTACGGCCCCCCGGAGCACTTCGGCGTGGCTCCCCACGGGTGTCCTCGGGCTCCGTATCTCTTGGGCCGCTGGCTGCTTGCCAACCCGCAGCACAGGCCGTCCGGAGCGTTCTGTCTGGCCGGCGGGTATGCAGCGCCGCCGCCGTCCGTCTGGACGGCCGACTGCACCGGTCCGGTGCCGCACATAGATCTGGGCGGCGTGACGGGGTTCGCGGTTGGTGACTCGAGCTTCTGTGCGGCCGACAACGGGTGCGCACTCGCCACGGCGGTGGAAGGCGGATCTTTTGGCAGAACGAAGGCGAACTTCCGAGACGACAGGGAGGAACGGCCATGAAGGCGTCGAAGCATGCGACGGCGTTCCGCCCGAACCTCGCACGCCCGAGATCTGCACGGTCGGCAGCGGCCAGGCGGTCACGGTCGATCGCCTGGGGTTTCCTGGTCGCAGTGCTCTGCTCTTGTGCTTCGCGCCCGGTGCTGGCAGTCGTCGACACTCCGGATGCGCTCTTGCCCGAAACGCAGGGCTCCCTTCAGGAATTCTCGGTGGCGATCAATCCCGAGGTGCCAACCACCGTATTGGTCGCCGGCATGTACTGGCCAGCGGGAGGCGGTACGAACGAGCATTACATCGCCGCCTTCGTTTCGACCGACGCGGGCGCCACATGGAAGACGACGCCGTCTATCGCCAACCATCTCGACTACGCGGATCCTTCGGCGGCGTGGGTGAAGTCGGAAGGCACCTGGATCGCCTTGGTGTCCTTCCTGGCCCCGCAAGACAATGGCCTTTATATTGCTCGGTCCGCCGACCTCGGCGAGACCTGGTCCACCAGCCCGATTTATGCCGCGACACCACCACCCGACAAGCCGTGGCTCGCGGTGAACAACCTCGCCAATGACCCGAGAAACGGCCAGGTTTACATTGCCTGGAGCGATCACCCTGCAGGCACTCCGAGGCAAGTCCACTTCGCGAAGTCGACAGACAAAGGTGTGACGTGGTCCTTGCCACAGACGCTTTCAAGCGATCTCAGCAGCGGGCACCAGTTCGGAACAAACGTCCGTGTCGGACCCGGCGGCATAGTCTACGTGGCGTGGGCCATCTACGACGGAGGAGCCGTGACACCTGAGACCGCGTTCGGGATGGCCAAGTCCACCGATGGAGGCGAAACGTGGGGGACCGGGGCCTGGCGCGCCATTCAACAGGTGCATGGCCACCACACCGTGTTTCCACCGTTCGTGGAGCACTTCTCGTTCCCGTGCCTCGCCGTCGACGTGAGCGGCGGCCTGAGAAACGGCACGGTCTACATCGCCTGGACGAACCTCGGCGTGCCCGGTGGGGGCATCGGAGATGCCGACATCTACATCGCGAAGTCGACGAATGGCGGTGCGACGTTCGATGTGGGTAACGCCGTCCGCGTCAACCAGGTAGCGACCAACACGCAGTGGTCGCCGTGGCTCGCTTGTGATCCGGCGACCGGAGCGCTCGTCGCGATCTGGTACGACGGGCGCGTAGACCCGGCGGATAATCTGACCGCGACGTTCTGTGGAATCTCGACGGATGGAGGCACGACCTGGAATGACTTCAGGCTGGGTGATGAGAACTTCCACCCAATTGGCCAATTGGCTACCCAGATGGGGGATTACATCGGCGTAGACGCGTCGGGCGGCTACGTCGTTCCGGTCTGGGCCGACTGTCGAAACGGGACGAACGCTCTGGGCTACACGTCACCGTTCCTGCTCGACTGGAGCGGGATGGTCACCCTGAGTTCCGACTTCCTCGTGCCGTCGGGTTTGTCCCTCACGATTCTGCCGGGAACGACGGTTCGGGCTGTGTCCCACACGGACGGCCACAACGTGGGAAACGAAGCGGGTCTCACGGAAGTCGTCGTCCCTGGCAAGATCGAGGCGTTAGGAGAAGCCGGGAATCCCGTTCGTTTCGAGTCCACCGGCGGGCAAGCCGGGGATTGGGGCGGGATTCTATTCAAGGATGCCGCCGACATGCGCGTGAGCACGCTGTACAACTGCGACTTCCACGACGCGAAAGTGGCGATCGAGGTCGACTCTCTGAGCGGGAACCTCGTTCATCCGACGTTCTCCTCAATCTCGGACAAGGAGATCTGGGTGAACCGAGACACGAGGATCGTCGAAGGCGCCATGTGGGCCCTCGATGCCCCGTGCACGGTCCGAGTGGCATCGGGCGCGGGAGTCGACATCCTGGTGGATGGGGCGCTTGCCACGGTGGGTCCAAGTCAGGGGTTTGGCAGCGGGAAGGTGATGTTCGGCCCGGCGAGCCCCTCCGGCACGGGTGCCGACTGGGAGGGAATCCAAGTCCGGTGGGGAGCCACGGGGCAGCTCGTCGACGTGGACGTCGGGAATGCGCGCAACCCCATCGCGTTCTTGGCGGCGGGGTACGCGCGCGTCTGGAACAGCAGGATCCACGACTACGCCGAAGTCGGAATCATGGACGGGGCCTCGACGAGCGGGCTCTCGGGGAATCAAATCACCGGTTCCATCGGGACTGCACAGGGAGTCATCCGCGCCGGCATTCATCTCATCGACTCTCCTGCACGCGTCGACGCGGACACGGTCGGAGCGCACGCCGACTATGGGCTTTGGGCGGAGTTCAACAAGAACTCCTGTGCGACGGTCTTCACCCCGCCGGAGACGCTGTACGTCTCGAGCTGCCTGCTCACGGGGCCGGGGGAAGGCAGCCCGACTTTCCCGCAGGCACGCGGCGTGTATCTCCACTGGGCATGCGAGAACCGCCACCCGCGAATCCACGGTAACAAGATCCGGCAGTGGCCGAACATCGGGCTCGACCTCGTAAGCTGCGAGGGGGTCGAAGCGACATGCAACACGATACGTAACGATAACTACGGCGTGCATTACTCTAGATACTGGGGCGTTGACACGCTGCTTGTGCACTTGGCAAACAACACGATGGACCTGTGCAACCAGCGCAACGTGTGGGTCGAGGAGGGAGAGGGACTTCGGCTGGTGAACGGGAGCGGCGTGGGCAGGAACATCTTGAGAATGGAGACGGCACTCGCGTACAACCTCCAGATGGACGATTCAGGTATCGCGCTGGCCATGGACGCCACGGACAACAACTGGATCCCCTCTACGGGGGTGGTGTGCCAAACGGTTCCGTGCGCCCAGTCGACGATCACGGGGGTTGGCGCGAGCCGCGTGGACGTGGATCCTCTGCGCACGGATCTGGTCACGCAATGCTCCGGGGGGTCGGAGGCTCTCGCGATGCGCGCGGAGGACGCCTTGGTAGGTGATGAGAGGGTTCCAGCAGCCGCGGCCGAGGACGGCACTCTTCCGAAGGCCTTTGATCTTCTGGTTCGGGGTGGTATCGGAGGCGGCGATGTGGAGTTCCACTGCGCCATTCCAGGGGGCTACACTGGAGGAGTGGAGATCACGATCTTCGACGTTGGGGGAAGGAGAGTTCATACGCTGGAGAAGCCCCTGGCGGCACCGGGGCGTCACGTCCTCACTTGGGTAGGAGAGGACGACTCGGGCAGGCGCGTGGGCTCCGGCGTCTACTTCGCGCGCATGACCGCTGGCGAATACCGGACCACCCGCAAGGTGGTGTGGGTCCGATGAGGGCGACACGGCTCGTCGTCGTCGGGGCGTTGGCCGGGTCGTGGTCAACGACGACGCTTGCGACGACGATCCGTGTCCCTGAGGACTACCCCACAGTCTTGGCGGGGGTCGACGCGTCGGCCGCGGGCGATTCGGTACTGATCGGTCCCGGGACATGGGTGGACGCCGCGACCCGCACGGTCCCGATCGGGAATGGGCAGTACGCCACTGTCACCTCATGCGCCTTCGTGAAAGGCGGCACCGCGTTGATCGGGGTTGCAGGCGCGGGCCAGACTACCATTCGACAGGAAGGTGCTGGCGAGAGCCCAGTGGCCGTGCTCTACGCCAACCACCCCGGTGAGGACGCGTTGCTTGAGGGTCTCACTGTCGTCGGCGGCTTCGACGGGCGTGGAGTCGAGGGGCTTTTCTCAGGCGCACTCAAGATCCATGGGTGCGTGCTGACAGGCACGACTTCGGCGGCCAATTTCATCCACACGTTGCGTGTCGACTCCTGCGATCTCGAGGTGGAGGACTCGGAAGTGCGGGAGAACAGCACGCCCATCACGGTCGACGGGGGCTTCTCAAGCGTGGTTCTCCGCCGCTGCCGCTTCTTCGGAAACACGGGTCAGTCCGCGAACTGCCGTGGGTACGCCAATTGCCAAGACCATCCTTGGCAGTGCAGGCGGGCGCTCGTGGAGGACTGCGTGTTCGAGAAGTCGGGTCCTGTGACCTTCAGCGACTTCGCAGAGCTGATGGTCCACCGGAACATGTTCGTCAGAATGACGCGCGACTGCGACGTGACCGGCCTCGGTGTCTGGGCATGTACCGGCGCAATCGAGTTCAACACGTTTGCGCATGACTCGATTCTGACCCTCGCCCGCTCCGGGGCAGGGTTGTATGCGGATGACTTCGACGGGGTGGTGTCGAACAACACGTTCTACCGATGCCACGGTCCGTTCACGGGAGGGGCGGCGGCGGCCGTGTGGTCCCCGCGACACGCTGTGTTCACCAACAACCTGATCGTAGGCACGACCGGTGGGCCAGCGGTTGCCGTCGGGGGCGTGCTGGCAGCTACCGCGTCCTGCAACGACTACTGGGAGAACGCGGCCGGGAACACCGGGCCCTACTATCCCGCGGACGCGCACGACCTCTTCGTGGATCCGTTGTTCTGCAACGCGGAGGGGGACGACTGGTCGCTTCGCTCGACCTCGCCGTGTGCGGACGGGATCACCCCATCGTGTGGGCGGATCGGAGAGTACGGCGTGGGATGCGGGCCGGTTTCGGTCGAGCCCATGACCTGGGGGAAGATCAAGAACAGTTACCGCGTCGAAAGGGGGAAGTGATCATGAGAGGGCAAGCGGTCCTTGCCGCGCTCTCTGTCGCGCTTCTGCCGGCGGCGGCCGATGCGGGCGCGGAGTGGCGCGAGATGCCGATCTCGGACGTACGAGTGATCTCGGATGGGTCGGGGCACGTCCGGCTCCTTGTGAACCCTGGGAGCCTTTTGGCGCTGCAAGGGAAGTTCGTGGAGGCGGCGGTCCTCACGCTTCCGATGGACGGCCAGATCCTCACCCGAGAGCTGGACGTCCGTGTCTTTCCGATCACGCGGTCTTGGGAGAGCGGAGTCGTGACGTGGACGACGCCTTGGAGTCGCGCGGGTGGGGACGTGGATGAAAGGCGCATGTGTGCCGAGCGGCTGGCGGACGGAGAGCGGCCGACGACTCTGCGGCTCAACATCTCGGGAATCGTGCGCGAGATGGTCGACGGATCGATTGACTGCCATGGGTTCCTTCTGGGTGTCGCCCGGCATCAGGGCGCGGGGTTCCGGCCCGAAGAGCTGGCGCGCTTCGGTGGGCTGCAGGGGCTCGCGCTTCGGGTGAAGGTGTGGGAGGGACGCTCGCAAGCGCGTGGTCACTGAACGGGTCCGTGAGTTCTCGTCTCCCGAAGTCCTTCGTGCGCGGGTCGAGACCGGCGAGGCGTCGCGAATGGAAGTTCCGCACGGTGAAGGCGTAGTGACCGCCCCCTCACACAGCGGCGGAATGAGGCAGCTTCTCAAGCGGAAGGACGCGGCGAGAGCGGAGGGTGGGCACGGGCGCTGAGCGAATCCGTCTCCGGATTTCCGCCACGACCACGGTTGATGGGATGGACTCCTCCCGCGACTGAGTCGGCATCTTGGTGCCACAGCCGCCATCAGCCAGGTGTCGCCCTGGAGAAGGAGTCCACCATGAAGGCTACTACCATTGCCGTGGATGTCGCCATGGCGTCGCTCGAGGTTGCCGTCTCCAACCGCTCGGGCCGCGTCACTGGCACGGAATCCCGAGTGTGCTCACCGGAGAACCTAATCGGAAGAGCCTCTGTGGGGCGCGGCCACGGGCCGCGCCCCACGAGCCGTCGTCGAGCTACGCCAACCGCGGATAGACCGGCTGGTACATCTCCTGGCGAATGAACGCCTCGAGATCCTCCGGCTCGGGCACCGTGGCGAGACCCTGATCGTAGGCCACCTGGGCCACGGCGGTCGCGATCGCGGTCGACGTCTCGCGGATCCGCGCGAGCGACGGGAAGATGCAGCCGATCGAGAGGTCATCGGCGGAGACGTCGTTGGCCAGCGCGCGAGCGGCGGCCACCAGCATCTCGTCCGTGACGCGCCGGGCGCCGGACGCGATCACGCCGAGCCCGATCGCCGGGAAGATGTACGCGTTGTTGCCCTGTCCCGGCACGATCGTCTTGCCGCCCCAGCGAACCGGCGGGAACGGGCTCCCGCTCGCGTAGATGGCGCGGCCGCCGGACCACTCGTAGCACTGCTGCGCGGTGCACTCGGCCTTCGACGTGGGATTCGACAGCGCGAAGATCACGGGCCGCTCGTTGATGCGGGCCATCTCTTCGACCATCTCCTGCGTGAACGCCGCCGGCTTCCCGGACGCGCCGATGAGCACGGTCGGCCGGAACTTGCGGATGGCCGTCAGCAAGTCGGGCACGGGCTCGAGATCGTGCGCGAACTCGAGCTTGTGATCCGCGAGATCGGTGCGGCTCTTCACCACGAGCCCGCGGGAGTCCACGAACCAGCAGCGAAGCTTCGCCTCCCTCTCCGCCAAGCCTTCCTTGCCCATCGTCCACGTGAGGAGCCGCGCGATGCCGATCGACGCGCTGCCCGCGCCGAGGAACAGCACGCGCTGCTCGGTGATCGGCGCTCCCGTGATCCGGAGCGCGGAGAAGATGCCGGCGAGCGTGACGGAGGCCGTGCCCTGGATGTCGTCGTTGAACGTGCAGATGTGGTCCTTGTACTTCTGCAGGAGCCGGAAGGAGTTGGCGTTGGCGAAGTCCTCGAACTGGATCAGCACGCCCGGCCAACGGTCGATGGCCGCGTGGATGAACTCGTCCACGATGGCGTCGTAGTCCTCGCCCCGGTGGCGATGGTGACGGATGCCGAGGTACAGCGGATCCTTCAGCAGCTCCTCGTTGTTCGTCCCCACGTCGAGCGTGACGGGCAGCGTCTGGTCGGGATTCACGCCGGCGCACACCGAGTACAGCGTCAGCTTGCCGATCGGGATGCCCATGCCGTTCGCGCCGAGGTCGCCGAGGCCGAGGATCCGCTCGCCGTCGGTGATGACGATGACGCGGACGTCGTCGCTCTTCCAGTTCTTGAGGATGTCGGCCAGGCTCCCGCGATCGAGCGCGGAGAGGAACATGCCGCGCGCCGAGCGGAAGATGTGGCCGTAGAGCTGGCAGGCCTTGCCCACCGTCGGCGTGTACACGATCGGCATCATCTCTTCGATGTGATCGAGCAGCACGCGATAGAACAGCGTTTCGTTGCGGTCCTGCAGCGCCGTCAGGTAGATGAACCTCTCGAGGTCGTCCGGCTTGTGCCGGTAGTTCTCCATCACGCGGAGGACCTGCTCCTCCATCGTGTCCACCCGCGGGGGGAGGAGGCCGCGGAGATGGAACGCGGTCCGCTCCCGCTCGGTGAACGC
Source organism: bacterium (assembly GCA_046330135.1). Taxonomy (GTDB): domain Bacteria; phylum ARS69; class ARS69; order ARS69; family ARS69; genus CAYYFX01. The sequence continues at coordinate 302,449 of JAXLTI010000008.1, read as the reverse complement.
GCTTCCCTTGTTCCGACGCGGATCGTTCAGCAGCTGGGCGCCTTCGAGGAGATCGGGGGGGAGAGTCCGCGAGGCGGGAATCGTCGTGGCGGCCATGGTCTTTGGGCTCCTTCCGGTCACGAGGCACGGGCGTAGCCCGGGCCTAGTCGTGTCGCCAAGTTGACGACTCCGGAGTCCACCATCAAGCCCCCCCGGGGAAGGGCGTCCAGGGGCCCTGGGGGGGGCGTTTGGGCCCCCACCGCCGCGGAGTGCGTCCGGGGGTGGACTCGGCGGGTACGGTGCGAGGAGGGGACGGCGTGCGGACGGCCCATACGACTGCGAGGCGACGGTGAGGTCGCCTCGCGGCCGTTCGGGGAAAGCGGCCCGGGGTGGGCTAGAACGCCGTCCAGATGTCCAGGTTGCCGTCCCGGTCCGAGTGGTAGGCGATCGTGTCGCCCGCGGGGTTCCACGCGGCGCCGCCGTCGCCGAGCACGCCGCTCGAGAAGGTGCCTTGGACCGCCGCGACGTTCGGGTCCACGGGCTTGAGGTACAAGTCGCTGTTGCCGCCCGTGCCGTGCGAGAAGACGATGACGCTTCCGGCGGGGGCCCACGCCGGATCCGCCTCGATCACGCCGATCGTGCCCGTCAGCGGCGCGACGTCCGTGGAGCCGATGACCGTCGTGTAGACGTGGGGCGAGGCGAAATTGAGCGGCGACGTGAAGGCGAGCATCGTGCCGTCGGCGGAGATCGCCGGAGCCTGCTCGTCCCCCGCGAGGCTCGTCACCTGTGTGGCCGTGCTCGACCCGACCCCCTGCCGCCACAGGTTGAAGTCGCCGCCGCCGCGCTTCGAGGCGAAGTAGATCGTCGTTCCGTCGGGCGTCCACGCGGGCTCGACGTCGTCGTCGTTCCCGAACGTGAGATTCGTCGCGCCCGCCTCGCCCATCGCGATGGGGAGCAGCCACACGTCGTAGGTGCCCGCGCGATTCGAGTCGAACGCGATCCGCGTGCCGTCGGGCGACCAGGCCGGATGACGGTCCTCGTTCGTGTTCGTCGTCAGCTGCGTCGCGCCGGAGCCGTCGGCGTTCATCACCCACAGGTTCAGCTCGCCGCTGCTGCGCGAGGACTGGAACGCGATCTGCGTTCCGTCGGGCGACCACGTAGGATTCGAGTCCTCCTGCGGATCGCCGGCCGTGAGGTTCGTGAAGGTGACCTGGGCGATCTGGACCGTGACCGTCTTGACGTCGGAGTTGCCCGCCGCGTCGAAGGCCTTGGCCTTGATCTCGAGCGACGTCCCGGCGCTCGCCCCGAACGTCACGACGTGCGCGCGGTACGGCGCGCTCGTGATCACGACGGGACCCTCGCCGCCGACGGCGATCTCGACGCGCTGCACGCCCACGTCGTCCGTGGCGGTCACGTTCACCCAGAAGCCCACGCCCGAGACGCTCGCGTCGGCCGTAGGCGACGTGATCTGCACCTGAGGCGCCACCTGGTCTCCGCTCCCCACGATCTTGTCGTCGCAGCCGCCGAGAGCGAAGGCGCAGACCACGACGCCGGCGGCCGCAACCTGAGACCGGATCTTCACTTCGATTCCTCCGGAAGGCAGACGCTCGCGCGGGCCGGGGTCGCCCGGCGCCGCAGGACGTTCCCCTTGTTTTCGACCCCCGGAGAGGGCGCCTTGAGGCGAGGCGCCGGGCGGTCGCTGCAGGCCCCGATCGGGGGCCGGGGATGCCTCTCGCCGCGGACGGCCGCCCGGGGCTAAGCTCCCCTGTCACCGGGAGGGGTTCCATGATCGCTCTGCTCGCGCCGGGCCTGCCGGCTCTGCTCTTGGGCGTGTCCGCGGCCGCGGCGCCGCCCCCGTCGATGGTCGCGGCCCTTCGGGAGGAGCTTCCGGGCGCCCTGGCCGCTGCGGCTCCGCCGGATTCGCTGCAGTACGCCGGACCCGAGGGAGCTTTCCAGCTCGTCGTCGGTGAGATGAACGGCGCGCCGCCTGCGGAGGGCCTTCTCATCGTCCGGCCGGCGGACAAGCCGGTCCGCGTCGTGTTCCTCGGGGAAGCGGACGGCAAGTCCGTGCGCAAGACGGTGAAGCTCCCGAAGGACGAGGCGGGGGAAGTGTCCGCGCAGCTCGTGGCGTTCGCGGAGGGGAAGGCGCTCGGCCAGATCCGCGGAGCCTCCGGCAGCTCCGTGCTCGTGAGCTGGGACGGCGGCAAGTGCGAGGTCGTGTGGTCCTCGGAGAAGGGCACCCAGGACACCCGCTGGTTCGAGCTCGAGGACCTCGACGGCGACCACACGCGCGAGATCGTCACGTACCAACGTCGCGCGATCGACGCGTCCGCCGAGGACGAGTTCGTGCGCGAGTCGCAGGGCGCCGCGCCCACCGAAGAGGCCTCGGCGGTGGCCGTCCTGAAGTGGACCGGCAGCAAGTGGGAGAAGGACGACGAGCTGCTCAGCACGCGTCACTGACCGCCGGCGTCGGCGCGAACGCTCCGAAACGGCGAGGGAGCCCTTCGCCGGAACGACGAAGAGCTCCCTTCCGCGGCGCAGCGCCCGCTCTCGCTCGAGGCGGAGCGCTACTGGAGCACGACGACCTTCTGCGTCTGGTCGACGTCGCGCGTGACGAGGCGCACGAAGTAGACGCCGGCGGCGACCCGCCTTCCGGACTCGGCCCGAGCATCCCACGACGCTTCGTACTGCCCCGGCGCGAGGGCGGAGTTCACGAGCGTCCGGATGCGACGGCCGCTCACGTCGAACACGTCCACGCTGACGGGTTGCGCGGCGCGGCCGGCCAGATCGAAGCGCACCGTGGTGAAGGAGCGCACCGGGTTCGGCCGGGTCGGCAGCAGCACCGTGGCCTGCGTGGCGTGGTGGCTCGGCAGCTCGCTCACGCCCACGCCCACCGGCTGGAAGATGTCGCTGGCGAAGCGCGGCAGGACCTCCCAGCAGCAGGTGTACGGCGGCGCGGCGTCACGCTGCACGACGACCCCGTGAACCCAGAAGGTGGAATCCGCGGGCGCTCCCTGATCGTCGAGCGTGGTGTCCTTGTCGATGAGCAGCGACACGGGCCCCGACCCGTCGTCGATCGTGACCTCGCCGTCGAAGCCCGGCGCGGGCCACGTGCCGCCCGTGATGGCCACGTAGCGAAGCTCCACGAACTGGTTCTCCCACGTCTCCCCGGACGTCGCGAGGTCGTTCGTGGTGAGGACGACCGGCGTGGGCGGCTCGCCGCCCTGGCTGAGGATCTGGATGCTCGTGGGCGCGCTGAGGAAAGTCTGGCCCTGATACGTGTCCACGGTGCCGCGCACGAGGACGTCGTCGCCTTCCACGAGATGCACGGTCTGCTGGCCGAACTGCTGCATCAGCATTCCGCCCGTGGGATCCTGCAGGTACACGATGTTGTCGGTGGGGCTCAAGGCGCCCGTGGGGACGGTGACGATGCCCTGGACGGTCACGGTCTGGAACCAGAGCGTGGGGAAGCCGTTCGCGTCATCCTGGTTCACGGCAGCGATGGGCAGCGAGAAGCTCGACGTGGAGTGGATCCAGACCGGACTCGACCAGGCGTGGTCGCCGTCTGCCTGGTTCAGCTTCATCACGTACCAGAAGTCCCCGGGACCGGGCGTGTCGAACGTGCTCCACGTGGCGGAGGTGCCCCCGGCGCCGATCGACTTCAGGAAGACGCCGTTGCGGTAGAGCTGCAGCGACGCGAGGTTCGTCTCCGCCGACGCGATCGCCTGGAAGTGCACCGAGTCCGCCGCCGTGGAGAATTCGCTGCCCATCCAATGACCTTCGCTCGTGAACTGGAGCTGCATCCGGTCCGTCGGCGGGCTCACTTCCATGGCGAAGGTGCGTCGCGCGGCGAGCGCCTGCAGGATGTCGGCCTTGGTGAGCGCCGGCGCCCAGATTCCCGTGAGCGGGATCTTGCCCTGGTTGTTCTGCTGGTCGCCCCACCCGCCCTCGTGGTTGTCCTGGTTGCCCAGCGCGCCCGTCCGCCATCCGCGGGCGAGCGCCGTGAAGTACTCCGTCTCGTAGGAGGCGGAGCGCTTGCCGTTGAGGACCTCCACGAACTTCATCGCGGTGGCGCCCGCCGGGTCGTACGCGAAGTGCGCGAACTGATCCCAGATTCCCTGGCCGGATCCCGTGTACGGGTGGTTGAAGCTCGCGACGAGCGGAGCGCCGATCGTATCGTCCACGTGCGACGCGATCCAGCCGTACGTGCCGTGCAGGTTGTAGCGGTAGAGCCCCTGATCGATCAGCGTGGGGGACTCCCAGACGTTGATGTGGCCGAAAGCCCCGGGCTCCGTCGTGGAGAGGCTGCCGTGCTCCTGCGCCGAGATCGCGATGAAGACGCCGTTCGTGGTCCAGGCGTCTCCGGCGGCCTGCAGCTGGGCGTATTCGGACGCGCTCATGTAGTGCGTGTGGTCGGTGAGCGCGAGGACGTCGATGTGCGCGACGTCGCGGGCGTACTGGTACGCCGTGCCGGGAGGTCCCGAGAGCGGGCCGCTCGCGTCGTCGGAGAGGTTGCAGTGGCTGTGGAAGTTCCCGTAGTACAGCGTGTACTGCGCGGCCGCCGGCGGGACGCTCGCCAGAGCGAGCCAGAGGCAGGGGGCGAGGCGGAACGCCCAGCGCGAGGGGCGGGTTCGCATCTTGGGGAGTCTCCTCGGACCGCGCCAGGGGTTGCGCGGTCAACGCGAGCCGACGTGACCGATCGTCCGGAAGCGCTCGGAATGGACCCGATTATACCTTGCCGCCGGCCCTCAAGCGAAGGGCCGACCCTCCGGGAGGAAGATCGGCCCCGAATCACCCCTTGCGAGGGCGTCGACGTCGCGTCGACCGGTTACTTCTTCTTGTCCTCATCCACCACTTCGAAGTCCGCGTCCACGGCGCCCCCTTCCGTCTTGCCGGGCTCGCTCGCCGGGCCGGAGGCCGGTTCCGCGCCCGCGCCCGCCGTCTGCTGCGACTGCGCGTACATCTTGCCGGCTTCCTCGTGCCAGACCTTCTGGAGGGCTTCGGTGGTGCGCTTCATCGTCGGCGCGTCGTCGCCCTTGAGCGCGTCCTTGACGTGGCTGACGGCGTCCTCGAGACGCTTCCGCGCGTCCCCGCCGAGCTTGTCGCCCAGCTCCGCCATCTGCTTCTCCGTCTGGTAGACCAGCTGGTCCGCGGAGTTGCGCGCGTCCGCCTTCTCGCGCCGCTCCCGGTCCTCGGCCGCGTGCGCCTCGGCGTCCTTGACCATCTTCTGGATCTCGGTGTCCGAGAGCCCGCTGGACGCCTCGATGCGGATCGACTGCTCCTTCGCCGTGGCCCGGTCCTTCGCCGTGACGTGGAGGATGCCGTTCGCGTCGATGTCGAACGTGACCTCCACCTGCGGCATGCCGCGCGGCGCCGGCGGGATCCCCTGGAGGTGGAAGCGCCCGAGCGACTTGTTGTCGAGCGCCATCTCCCGCTCGCCCTGGAGAACGTGGATCTCGACTTCCGGCTGGTTGTCCGAAGCCGTCGAGAACACCTGGCTCTTGCGCACCGGGATCGTCGTGTTCCGCTCGATGAGCTTCGTGGAGACGCCGCCGAGCGTCTCGATGCCCAGCGACAGCGGCGTCACGTCCAGCAGGAGGATGTCCTTCTGCTCGCCCGTGAGCACGCCGCCCTGGATCGCGGCGCCCACCGCCACGACCTCGTCCGGGTTCACGCCCCGGTGCGGCTCCTTGCCGAAGATCTCGCGGCAGATCTGCTGCACCTTGGGCGTGCGGGTGGAGCCGCCGACCAGCACGACCTCGTCGATCTGCGCGGGCGTGAGCTTCGCGTCCGCGAGCGCGGCGAGACACGGATCCTTCAGCCGGTCGAAGAGCCTCTCGCAGATCCGCTCGAACTGCGTGCGCGAGAGCTTCACGTTGAGGTGCTTCGGTCCGGTGGCGTCGGCCGTGACGAACGGCAGGTTGACGTCCGTCTCCGTGGTCGTGGACAGCTCGCACTTCGCCTTCTCCGCGGCTTCCTTCAGGCGCTGGAGCGCCATCGCGTCCTTGCGGAGGTCGATGCCCGGGTTGTCCTTCATGAACTCGGCCGCGAGCCAGTCGATGATGGCCTTGTCGAAGTCGTCGCCGCCGAGATGCGTGTCGCCGTTCGTGGACTTCACCTCGAACACACCGTCGCCGATCTCGAGGATCGAGATGTCGAAGGTGCCGCCGCCGAGGTCGAAGACCGCGATCTTCTCGTCCTTCTTCTTGTCGAGGCCGTACGCGAGCGACGCCGCGGTGGGCTCGTTGATGATGCGCTTGACGTCGAGGCCGGCGATGCGGCCGGCGTCCTTGGTGGCCTGGCGCTGCGCGTCGTTGAAGTACGCGGGCACGGTGATGACCGCTTCGGTCACCGGCTGACCGAGGTAGTCCTCCGCCGTCTTCTTCATCTTCTGCAGAACGAACGCGCTGATCTCCGGCGGAGAGTACGTCTTGCCGCCGATGTCGACGCGCGCGTCGCCGCTGGCGCCCTTCACCACCTTGTACGGCACGTTCGCGATCTCGACGCTGCACTCGTCGTACTGGCGACCCATGAAGCGCTTGATCGAGTAGACGGTGTTGTGGGGGTTCGTCACGGCCTGCCGCTTCGCGACCTGCCCCACGAGCCTCTCGCCGTCCTTCGCGAAACCGACGACCGAGGGCGTGGTCCGAGCCCCTTCCGAGTTGGGAATGACGACCGGGTTTCCGCCCTCGAGGACGGCCACGCAGGAGTTCGTGGTGCCCAGGTCGATTCCGATGATCTTGCCCATGACAGCCCCCTTTGGTCGGCTTCTGCCGATGGCTACGATGACGCTGGAGAAAGCAAGCCGCGTGCCCGGCGGGCAGACGGGGGGGGCCGCGTACCCAACTCGATTCATGGCAAGGAGTTGCGGCCGGCTCGCCGTGAGGCGCCGGCGACGTTCTTCGCCGCGAGACTGCCAATGTGGCAGCCGAACCTGCGCCCGCGTCGGGGCGAGGAGCGCCCCGCGGCAGCCGTCGCCCGGGTCTCAGCCCTCCTGACGGAGCCGGCGGGCCGCCTCGACCATCGCCGCGAGCTTCTGCTGCGCGATCTGCGCCGTGGCCACCGGGTTGTCCGCGAACGTGGCGAACCCGCAGTCCGGATTGAGCAGCACGCGCTCGCGTCCGAAGAGCTGAATCGCGCGCCGCGCGCGCTCGAGAATCTCCTCCGCCGTCTCGACCCTCGGCTGCTTCTGGTTCACGACGCCCACGCCGATGCGCCGGTCGCCCGGCAGGTCGCGGAGCACTTCCATCTCGCCCGCCCGCGGCGTGCACAGCTCGAGGAAGTAGGTGCCCACGTTCATCTGCGCGAGCGTGGCCACGAGCGGGCGATAGTCGCCGGTCAAGGCCGCGCTCTCGTCGGGCGTCCAGTTGCCGCGGCAGACGTGCAGGGCGACGCGCTCGCGCGGCGCCCCCGCCACGACCCGATTGATGAGATCCACCGCGAACGCCAGCTCGTCCGGCGCCGCCTTGCGCTCGCTCAACGCGCCGCACATGAAGGAGCGGCGCGCCTTCGGGCTTCCGAAGACGACCTCGCTCAGCACCGGCTCGTCGAGCTGCACGAGCGCGGCCCCCGACGCCAGGAGATCGAAGACCTCCTCGCGCAGCGCGCGCACGATGTCCTCGGCCAGCGCTTCGCGGCTGTCGTACGCCCGGTCGCTCACGCACTCGAGCCAGAGGATCCGGCTCAGGAGATACGGCCCGGGCAGCGCCACCTTCACGGGGCGATCCGTGAGGGTCTTCGCGAAGGCAAGCTCGTGCCCAACGAGCGGCCGCGTGCGACGCAGCGGACCGGAGAGGGCCGGGTGGCGGACGTCGGCCGCGGGCACGTCGAGCGCCTTGAACTCCTTCTGGAGATGCTCCGGGTCGTCCACGAGCGAGAGCAGGTCCACGAGCGGAATGAGCTGGCACTGATCCAGCCGGCCGCCCACGAAGTTCGCGTAGCTGTCGCGTCGCTGCTCGCCGTCCGTGATCACGTCCACGCCGGCCGCGAGCTGCGCCGCCACCGCGAGACGCACCGCGTCGTCCGCCGTGGCCTGGAACTCCTCGTCGGACATGCGTCCTTCGAGATGCTCGTGCATCGCCTGGAGCATCCAGCGCGGGCGCGGCCAGCTGCCGATGCCCATGACGGACAGCGCTGCCACGGCCGGTGCGGGGCTCGGCGAGGGCAGCGGCCGCGAGGGCGCCGGTCCTTCGACCCGGAGCGCCGGCCTCTCGGAGCGCGACGAAGGCGCGGGCCCGGAGGGGCTCGCCCCCCGCGCCGCGGGAGCCGCTCCGGCGTTCGCGGCCATGGCCTCCGCCGGCGTGAACTCCCCCTTCGCGATGAGGAAGCTGCGCTGCTCGCCGGCTCGCGTCCAGGAGACGAGCGAGTTGCCCGTCAACCGGCACCACGCGGGGAGATCCTCGTCCACGGAGCACTCCGTCGAGAGGATCTCCAGCAGCCGCCCGCGCGGCAGCGGATCGAGGTTCTTCCGGATGTGGAGCAGGAGCCCGTTGCCGCAGTCCATGTTGCCGCCGTCGAAGCGCGCGTCGGGCGTGAACGCGTGACGCTCCGCGGGATCCGGTCGCTCGTCCATGGTCGGCTCAGTACGACACGGACGCGGCGCCCTGGCTCAGGAACTCCACGAGCTTCGCGCCGCCCACGATCATCGCGCCGGGGACGAGCTTCGTCTCGTCGAGCCCGCGCTTCTTGAAGCACGGCGAGCACACGTACATCTTGCCGCCCGCGTTCGCGAAGTTCGTCATCAGGTCCTTCAGCGGAGCGAAGCCTTCCTCGTGGATGTCGTCGGCGTACCCGACCGCCGCGAGGCGCACGGCCTCGGTGCTCAGGAAGACCACGGTCTCCTGGCTGGAGGCGACGGCCGCGTTGGCGACGACGAACGCCACGGTGGCCTTGTCGGTGTCGTCCTTCGCGAAGCTCAAGCTCACGCAGATCTTCCCGGGCATGTCAGTTCTCCTTCTTCTGGATCCAGTAGTGGGGGTGATCGGCTCGGACGAGCCGGTGACCGGTGAGGCGGCACCACGCGGGCATGTCCTCGATGGCGCCGGGGTCCTTCGCGACGAGGTGCAGGACGGCGCCGGACGCGAGCGGCATCAGGCGCAGGTGCAGCTCCATGACGAGCTCACCGCAACCGGTGATGCCGGCGTCCCAATGGACGTCGGCGTGCGGAACGGGATCTTCGGATGAGGTCGGCCGCGCCACGTCGTCCTTCCGGAGTGGAGGACTTCACCGGGATGCACGATCCCGGGATGGGGCGGACGGGCCGTAACGCTTTCTTAGGCGTGTCGTGCGTGGATGGGCCCGCCACCCGGAGTGGGGGCCGCTCAACCGTACTCGAAACGGGAGATCTCACGTCTCATGAGGGCTTCATCTTGCCGCAAGGGAGCGCCCCGGAGCAAGGACGATCCGGGGCTCCGCTATCAGCTCGCGTCGTGGGGCAGCGGAGACCGCTCGGCGCGCAGGAACCCGAACGGCGTGACGTAGAGGAAGTTCGACACGCGGCCGGTGTATGCATCCGCGTGGCGCTCCACCTGGCGGGCGAAGAGGCTCTTGTCGTTGCCGGCGCGCATCAAGGGGCCCCACGTGGGGTTGCCCAGCTCGCCGGAGCTCTTCGCGAGCGGCCCGATGCGATCGTCCAGCGCGGTGAGCTGGGCGCGGCGCTCCGCGAGCCGCGCCTCGACGTCCTCGCCCGGGCCGGACGCCGGCTTCGGACCGTAGCGGCGCCGTCGGCGCTGCTCGGCGAGCCGCAGCGCGCACACCTCGCGCTCGAGCCCTTCCTTCTCCTCCATCAACGCCGTGAGCGCCGCCTGCGTGGGGCGGAAGGCGATCAGGTCCCGGACTTCCTGCTCCATCTCGCGGAGAATGAGCGCGGTGCGCCAGCTCAGCATCGTCTTCGACATGTGCACGTCGCCGTAGAGGTGGTCGCCGACGTAGAGGATCTCGTCGCCCGAGAGACCCAGGTGCTTCTCCACGAGCGGCGCGTTCCCGCCGAAGAAGACGCCGCCCTTCTCGAGGCCGCGCCAGGTGGGCACGAGCAGGCTCTTCTCCTCGTCCACGACCTCGAACAGCGGATTGCGGTCCGTGAAGAAGCTCGGCTTGCGGGCGGAGACGATGATCGTGTCGAAGAGATCGCGCCACTGCATGCCGTCGGGGAGGTAGCGGTCGAACGCGAACGACATCATCGAGCGCGTGAAGTCCCACTCCGAGTTCGTGATGAGCAGGAGCTTCTTGCCCGCCATCTTCTGGTCGAGCAGCGTGAGCGCGGCCTCCGGGTCGAGCACCACGAAGCGGTCCGGGTCGGCCACGATCTCCGCCTTCAGCGTTCCCTCGAGATGCGCCGCGTCCAGCGTGGCGCGGACCGCGGGGTAGAGATCCGCGTAGCCCATCGCCCCTTGGAGCTTGCGCGCGTCCAGGAGGTCCACGAGCTGGGCGCAGAGACAGGCTTCCGAGTACGAGAAGAGCGTGTTGAGGAAGACCCAGCGCGGGTCCTCGAGGTCCACGGCCACGCCCGCGTACGCGCGCCGGGTCTCGTCGAAGTCCAGCAGCCGCGTGCCGTGCGCGGCCTTGATCACGTAGCCGAAGCGGTTCGGCTTCACGAGATTGCCCAGCTCGAGGTCGATCGTGAGGCCGCGGATCACCGACGCGGGATCGAAGCGGAGATCCTGCACGGGCCAGCCGCGCTCCAGGAAGCGCCCGCGCGTGTGCTCGTACGCGCGACGCTCCCACTCGTCCACGTGGTAGTGGATGAGCGTGTAGTCCATGTCGTAGCCGATCGCCTTGAGCGAGCGCAGGTTCAGCGTGCGGTTGCAGAAGACGCCGCGCTCGGGCGACGGCGGCGCGATGGACGTCGCGGCCGACCGGCGAGGGCGGGTGGAGGTGGTCACGGCTTCTTCTTCGGTGGCGGCGACTGCTGCGGCCAAGCGGCAGGTCCCGCCGGATCCGTCGCCTGGGGGAGACTCGTGGCCTTGATCTTGCGTGCGTTGATGGAGAACCGGATGGTCGGGGCGGTGTCGTGTCTGCCGCCCAACACCTGACAGGACGAGATGAGGACATCTTCGAGCTCGAGCCGCATGTACGCGCGACCGTCACGGACCGCCTCGATCGTGACCGACCCGTAGTTCGTACCCATCCCACACCCGCGAAAGAGGCCGGTGAATGCGGCTCCGTCGTCGGTCGTCATGAAGATGTCCGTGGGCTGCGACGTGGCCGTCTCCCTTTCTCCCGATGCGTCGACGCGCGTGCTCCGCGTGACACCCCAGGAGAACGACTGCAGCTCGACCCAGTGCGGATGACCCGCCTCCTCGGAGCTGCCGCGGACGGCAGGTCCCGAGCCGGAGGGCTTCGTGAATTGGATGAAGATGTTGCTCGCCATACCGGCGGATCTTCGCGCAGGAAGAGGTCCGCGCGCAAGCCGAGCGCGAGGGCGCCGACAGGGATCGTCGCGGCCAGAGTTGCCGACGCGTCAGTCGGGAACGCCCCACGCGTAGCCGCGGCCCTTGATCGTCACCACGATCCGCGGCGACGAGGACTCCGTCTCGATCTTGCGTCGGAGATTCGAGATGGTCATGTCGACGGTTCGTGTGCGCAGGTTGCCCGGCAGCTTCCAGATCTCGCGCAGAAGCTCCGGACGGGACACGGGGCGCGACCGGTGGCGGTAGAGCCACCGGAGGATCGCCACCTCGCGATCGGTGAGCGTGACGGAACGCCCGTTCCGCCACGCGGCTCCCCGGGCGAGGTCGAGTTGGAGGCCGTCGAGGTCGAGCGGCGACACTGCTGCTCCGAGAATCGCAACCAGGGACGGGTACCATGCCCACGAGTGCGCCCTCCCGCAAGGGGCTCGCCGGCGCGAACCCGATGATTTCACGGGAATTGCGACTCCCGCGGGGCGAGCGCACGCGGGGCGTGGACGGCCGGCGCCGCGGCCGGGACGAAGCGGTGTCCCGGCCGGGATGAGGCGGGCTCGGCAGCGTGACGGCGTCGCTTCGGCGGCGGACCGCGGCCGGGCCGGCGGGACGGACACCCCCTCGCGGAGTACACTGGCCCCCTTGGCTCCCATCCGTTCCCGGAGACGAGGCCCATGAGAGCGATCCCGATGCCGCTGCGCAACCTGGCCCTGCTCGTCGCCCTGGCGTGGGTGGGCTCCGCCGCGCTGTGCGGCGGGGACGACGGCGCATCCTCCGGCAACGGCGACGGGAAGTTCCCGGCGGCCTGGGCCGGGCTTTGGTCGATCGACTCGCGGATCGCCGACTGCGTGTCGCAGGCCCCGGTGGACTCCACGCAGGGGCAGCTGCAGGCGTTCTGCACCGGCAAGCCGCTGGAGCTGGATCTCGGCGACCTCGGCACGCAGCTCAGCTGCAACGGGACCATCACGGACACCGACCTCGACCTCACGTGCACCGGCACCGAGACGACGAACGTGGGCGTCGTGGACGTGGACTCCGGTCTCCGCGCCACGCGCACCGGCGACCGCTTCACCGGAACGGGTCACATGACCCTGAAGCAGACCGGAGTCGTGCTCGGGTGCTTCAACGTCAGCGTCTCGGGGACGCGCGTGGGCCCCGTGGGCACGCGGTGCGACTCGACCCACGCCGCGGCCTCGATCCGTCTCGGCCCGCCCGTCGCGGTCGGGCGCTGACGCGCGGAGGGACGCCGTGGACGACGAGCGCTTCGATCAGCTCTGGGACGAGATCTGGACGCTCCTCGAGGAGGGCAACTCCGAGGAGGCGGTGGCGAAGGCGCTGCACGCGCTGAACGAAGGCGGAGACGACCCCGAGATCCGCTTCCTCCTCGGCGTGGCGCTCTTGGACGCAGGAGAGCCGGAAGCGGCGATCCCCGAGCTCGAGCAGACGACCGACGAGATTCCCGACTGGGCGGAGGCGCATGCCGCCCTCGGGTGGGCCCGCTTCCGCGCGTGCGACTTCGAGGCGGCCGCCGAGACGGCGGACGTCGCACTCGAGCTCGGCCCGAAGCTCGCCGACGCGCACGAGCTGCGCGGGCTCATCGCCGAGCGAGCAGGCGACGACCTGCGCGCTCGCCGCGAGCTGGCGCTCGCGCGCCGCCTGGATCCCGAGCGCTATCCGAAGCCCGTGGAGATGAGCGAGACCGAGTTCCTCGACGTCGCGCAGGCGGCGGTCGCGGAGCTCGACGAGGAGATCCGCGAGGTGCTGGAGGATACGTCGCTGTTCGTGCAGCCGTTCCCGGCGGACGAGCTCCTGAAGGACGCGGACCCGCCGCTGGACCCGCAGATCCTCGGCCTCTTCGTGGGGCGAAGCCTGCTCGACCGCTCGGTGAGCGAGTCGGGCGCGATGCCCAACGCGATGTACCTCTTCCAGCGGAACCTCGAGCGGAGCGCCGCGACGCGCCGGGAGCTCGAGGACGAGATCCGCATCACCGTCCTCCACGAGATCGGCCACCACCTCGGCTGGGACGAGGACGACCTCGAGGAGCGCGGGCTCGCGTAGCGGCGCGCCGCATCGACCGCGGCGAGAAGCGGTCCGCCCGCCGCTGCGCCGACCCCGCCCGCCGGCAGCGATCCCGTGCGCCCGTCAATTCGCCGTGAAGAGCGGCGATCCCTCCATCGACGCGGGAACGGGCCGCCCGAGCGCGGCGAGAATGGTGGGCGCGACGTCGACGATCCGACCCTCGGGCCGCACGCACCGGAACCCGCCGCCGGCCATCCAGGCGAACGACCGCTCGACCTCGAAGGCCGGAAGGTGTCCGTGGTTGCCGCGATGGCGCGGGTCGCGGAGGCGGCTGCGCTGAAGGCGATCCGTGAGCCCTAGCCAGAGATTCGCGAGCGGATGGTGGAAGTCGTGCGGGAAGAAGATCCTCCCGGGATCCAGGTAGTAGAAGATCTCTCCGAAGCACCCGTCCTCGAGCGCGATGCCCTGCGCGCGCATCTCGTCCCACCGCAGCAGCGTGCCCTTGCCGAGCGCGCCGAGCCACGCGAGGAGCGCACGCCGCGCGCCGTCGTCGTGCAGCCAGAAGCGCGCGTTCGACACCTCGATGAACCAGTCCGCGTGCCGCGGGCCGATCCCCAGATCGCGGAGCGCGGCCTCGAGATCCACGGCCTCGCGGATGCGCTCGTGGCCGTGATCCGACACGAGCAGGAAGCCGACGCCCGAGGCTCGCGCCTTCGCCACGGCGCGCCCGAGGTAGCGATCGAGCACGCCGTAGAAGCGCAGCACCTCGCCCTCGCGATCGAGGTTCCACTGCTGGTGGCGGTCGAGCGAGTACAGCTCCAGCACCTCGAGCTCCGCGTCGCCGGCTACCACCCGCGGGAGCACGTCGCGCTCGGGCGCGTACGACGCGCTGAACGCGTAGCGGCTCTGCGCGGCGCCGACGATGTCGAACACGCTCGTCGCTCCGCCGATGCGAAAGAGCGCCTCGGTGCGGTGCGTGCGGCGGCGGTACTTCGTGCGCGTGAGGAGAAGCCGGCGGCGTCTTCGGGGCGGCACGGCGGCGAGATCGAAGCGTCGATCCGACCAGTGGCGGACGCACTGCACCGTCGTGAGGAGGGAATCCGGGAGCACGTCGACGATGCGGTCGAGGCGCGTCGGCGCGCGTGCGGCGAGACGGACTCCCCACACGCCGTGTCGCGGCGGGGCGAGGCCGGTCACGAGCGTCGGGAACAGCTCGTTGCTCGGGACGTTCGTCAGCCGCGCGAAGGGGCCCTCGCGAAGCGCCTGCGCGAGGAAGGGCATCACGGGCGCCACGGCGCGCCGGAGATCGAGACCGCTGACGTAGCAGACGTGGAGCTTGGACGCCTTGGTCATCGGGCGGCGGCTCCTTGCCTTCGCTTGCAGGATCTCGGGATTCGGCGGCGACGCTCGGCGATCAGCATAACCCCTTGGGGTTTCGTGCGAAACGAGCGTCCCGCCTGGGCTCCTCCCCTCAGGGGATCGGCTCCCGCTGCCGATGATTCACGACGACTCCGGGAGGGTGCGTCGTGCTTGCTCTGGTCGGAATCCTCGTCGTGATCGGCTCGGTCGCGACCGGGTACCTCATGCACGGCGGCAACATCCTCCTGCTCTTCCAGCCGAACGAGTACATCATCATCGGCGGCGCCGCGCTCGGCGCTCTGCTGGTGGGCTCGCCGCTGTCGGTGGTGAAGGCGGTCTTCGCGGGCATCGCCAACTTCACGAAGCCCGGTCCCTCGAAGAAGGACTACCTCGATCTCCTGGTCATGCTGTACGAGCTGCTGAGCATCGCCCGACGCGAAGGGGCGCTCGCGCTCGAGTCCCACGTGGAGGAGCCGGAGAAGAGCGAGATCCTGCGAAGGTACCCCAGCTTCCTCAAGAACCACCACGCGGTGCACTTCTTCACCGACACCCTGCGTCTCTTCGTCTCGGGCGCGCTGACCGATCCGCACGATCTCGAGAACCTCATGGACGTCGATCTCGAGACGCACCACATCGAGTCGTCCAAGCCGCACCGCGCGCTGCAGACGATGGGCGACGCGCTGCCCGGCCTCGGCATCGTCGCGGCCGTGCTCGGCATCGTGCTCACGATGCAGGCGATCGGCGGTCCGCCGAACGAGATCGGCGAGAAGGTCGGCGCCGCGCTCGTGGGGACGTTCCTCGGCGTGCTCCTCTCGTACGGCTTCGCCCAGCCGCTCGCGCTGAACCTCGCCTCGCAGGCGGAGAACTCGGCGCGATACAGCGGCGCGATCAAGCAGGTGCTGCTCGGGTTCGCGCGCGGATCCGTTCCCGCGGTGGCGGTCGAGTTCGCGCGGCGATCGCTGCCGAGCGACGTCCGACCCGGCTACGCGGAGCTCGAGCAGGCGTGCAAGGCCGGCAAGGCCGCGGCGAAGGCGGCGGCCGGCAGCGTCGCCGCGGCGACGGCCTGATCGGGCGCGTCGATGAGCGAGCCGCCGCGCCGGATCATCATCAAGAAGAAAGTCGCCGCCCACGACGATCACCACGGCGGCGCATGGAAGGTCGCGTACGCGGACTTCGTGACCGCCATGATGGCGTTCTTCCTGGTCATGTGGCTCATCTCGCAAGGTCCCGACGTGAAGGAGAGCGTCGCGGCGTACTTCGCGGATCCGATCGGCTTCAATCAGAAAGCCGCCGCGGGGTCCGGAATGATGCCCGGCGCCCCGAGCCTCTCGGTGGAGGCGCCGCCGGAGGAAGGCGACGTGGAGTCGCAGCTGCAGCAGAAGGCGCAGGAGATCCAGCGCGAGCTGGAGAAGCTGGACGACTTCCAGGAGATCGAGAAGCTCGTGGTCATCACGGTCGGCCCCGAGGGGCTACGCATCCAGCTCCAGGAGGCCGACGACGCGACGTTCTTCGGTCTGGGCAGCGCGAAGCTCTCCGACCGCGGCACGCAGGCCCTCCAGGCCATCGCGAAGGTGATCGCGCCGCTGGACTACGGGCTCGTGCTCGAGGGGCACACCGACAGCAAGCCGTACCCGGGGAAGTCGGGGTACTCGAACTGGGAGCTCTCCGCCGATCGGGCGAACGCCGCGCGCCGCACGCTCGAGGAGTCCGGCGTGGCCGCGAGCCGCCTCAAGTCCATCCGCGGCTACGCGGATACGCGTCTCCGCTTCCCGGAGAATCCGCTCGAGCCGCGGAACCGTCGCATCGAGATCCTCGTGCTGAACCCCGCGCTCGCGCACCCGAGCAACCCGGACGACAACTGAGGCTCGGCGGGCGTCGCGGCCCGAGGGCGAGCCGCCGGCCGCGATCTACTCGTCCGGCGCCCCGCCGGTGCGCGCCACCTGATCCGACCGCACCTTCGCGACGTCGAACTCCTTCGCGGCGCGGATCATCTTGGCGATCGTCTCGTCGAAGTCGCCCCTGGCGCCGCGCTTGAAGCGGAGCGGGTCGACTCGCGCCACGACGAACGCCTTGAGATACGGGCTCTCCAGCCCGCGCTCCTTCAGCGACGCGACCGCCACGTTCACCGCATCCTCCAGCTCCAGCACTCGCGCGGCGCGCTCCCGGCGGATCTCGAGGGCGCGCGGGAGCTTCGCGTCCAGGAACTCCTCCACGCGCGTGACCGCCGGCCGGAAGGCGCCGCCCGCGAAGCGGCCGCGCTCCTCGTAGCAGAAGCCCAGCGTCAGGAGCGCCGGCTCCTCGAACTCGGCGGCGAAGTCGCGCTCGGCGCGAGCGTCGACGGCGGCGATCGCCTGCGCGAGACGCGCGACCTCGAGCGCGCGCTCCCGCAGGTTGTGCGCCTTCTCCGTGTTGAGCAGGAGAATCCGCCGCGCGACCTCCTCCTCCGGCACCACGAGCGCCGTGATCGACCGCGCGCCGAGCTTCCGCAGCGCCGCGGTGCGGTGGTGGCCGTTCGGCGTCCAGTACTTGCCGTCCGGCGTGCGCCACGCGATGACGGGGTCCAGGTAGCGGCCGAGCTTCTCGATCGCGGCGGCGAGCCTCGCGACGTGCGCCGCCGAGAGGTCGCGCTGGTACGGCGTGGGCTCGACGCGCGCGAGCGGCAGTCCAGCGAGAATCTGCCAGTGCCCGCCGAGCGGATCGCGGAAGGCGCCGATCGGGTCGCCGCCGTCGGCCGCGATCTGGGAAGCGAGCGCCGTGACGTCGGCGGGCGGGGAAACGGCGCGCAACTCCGGCGCGGTCAGGCCGCGCGACTCCGGTTCCGCCTCCTTCTTGCGCCGCCGGGTGGACGGCGCGCGCGGCTTCTTCGCTTTCGCCTTCTTCTCGGTCGCCACTCACTTGCCTTTCGAGACGGAGTCCGGCGGAGCATAGCGCCAGCGCAGCTTGTCGGGGTCGAAGAACGGCGACCCCGTGAGCAGCCGCATGGCCTCGGCGGGCGAGGCGTAGCGCACGAAGAGCGGCTCGGTGCGCGGGTCGCGCACGTCGCCGGGCACCGCGGGGCGCCGGCCCGTGGCACGAAGCGTGTCGAGCGTGGCCGCGACGGGAAGGGCGGCCGCCGCGGAGTCCGGCGCGGTGGGGGCGGCGACGGGCGTCGTGATCGCGGCGGTCGGCGCGGGTGACGCGGCCGCGGAGACCGGCGGGGCCGTTCCCACGGGCTGAGGCGCCGGGCGGGGCCCGCACGCGAAGCACAATGCCGGCAAGGCCACGAGAATCGATCGACGCAGCATGGTCCGCGCCTCCGAGGCGGGGCGCCTCCATTATGGAAGCGCCCCCGCCGGGTCCGCAACGCGGCGGCCGGCGTGACACGACGTCGGCTCGGGCCGACCCCGTGCCGCCCCGCGTCTCCTCCCGAAGCGGACTTCCCTTCGGGGGTTAGCGGATCATCACGAGCCGACGCGACAGCGTCTCGCTGCCGGCGCGCAGCCGGTAGAAGTACACGCCGGCCGCCACCTCACGGCCCGCATCGTCCCTGCCGTTCCACGCCACCGCTCGGGCTCCGATCACGCGCTCCCCCTCGATCAGGGAGGCCACGCGACGTCCGGCGAGATCGTAGATGCGCAAGGTGACCGCGCGCCCGGGCGAGGGCACGGTGAAGGAGATCGTGGCGCCGGCCCGTCCCGGGTTCGGGAAGCTCTGCGCGAGCGAGAGACGCTCCGCCTGCGCCACGACCGGCGCCGACGTGGCGGGCTCCTGATACGTGACGAGCGAGAAGTCGTCGATCGCCGCCTCCACGATGGAGCCCGGCTCGTCGTCCCGCGCGACGAAGCGGAAGCGGATCTGCGACGTGAGCGGCACGTACGCCTCGAGATCGCGCTCCACGAGCCGCCACGTGCGGTCGCTCGAGCCGAGGGTCTCGATGCGCGTCCAGGTGGTGCCCCCGTTCGCCGAGACGTCCACGGCCCAGATGTCCGTCTCGGGCGAAGCACCGGTGTCGTTCGTGTACCAGCGGTAGTAGCGCACGGTCGCGTTCGTCCGCGTCGAGAGATCGAAGACGGGGCTGAGGAGCGTGGTGACGCCCCCGTCGACGTCGTTGTCACCCTGCCCGCCGCCCGGCGGCGTGTTGCCGGTCACGAAGCACATGACGCCCGGCGCCGGCGTGTGATCGTCCTCCGGCTGCACGAGCGCCGATCCGTTGTACGTGCCGACCGGGTCGGAGCGCACCCAGATCCCGGTGGTCGCGTTGTCGCCGGCCGCGCCCACGGTCCAGCCGCGGGCGGCTTCGAAGTCGTCGGTCCAGAAGGTCGTGATGGCGCCGACGAAGAACGAGTGCGTGTCGGTCGGCGCGTTCTTCGGGTCCGTCGCCCGATGCCCGGAGACGTCCTGCGCCGCCAGCCAGTAGCGCACCGTCACGCCGCCCGGCTGCGCCGGGATGGAGGCGACGTACTCGTCGGGGTTGCCGGTGGGCGCGAAGGTCGCCGTGCCGGAGGCGAACGGCGTGGACCAGTGGACCACCAACGAGTCCGGCGCGAGCGCCTCGGCGGAGACGATCCGCGCCGTCACCGGATAGGGGTTCGTCGTGTCCGTGGTGTTCGAGAGCGGCGTGTGCGCGATCGTCACGTGGAACGGCTCCGCCACGGTGGCCAGCAGCGCGGCGGCCGCCTTCACGGAGCGGAGCGCGAGCGCCGGCGAGTTGTAGCTCAAGCCGACGAGGTCGTTCGCGGTGTGGATGTACGGGCTGTAGTTGCCGGTGTCCTCGAAGAAGAGGATCGCGTCGTAGCCGTGCGCCCAGAAGGAGGCGTGGTCGCTGCTCGCGCCGCTCGGCAGGGTGCCGTCCACCAAGGGCAGCGCAGGCACGTAGAGCGGTCCCATCTCCGTGGCGAGCGCGCTGAGCCACGCCGAGGCGGAGTTGTCGATGATGTCGAGGTCCAGGACGTCGCCGGCGGCGAGGTAGCCGATCATGTCCACGCCGATCATCGCCACGATGTCGTCACCGCGCGCCTGCGCCGCCGCGGCGTACGCCTCGCTGCCGTAGAGGCCCTCTTCCTCGGCGCAGAACGTCACGAACACGAGGGTGTAGTTGAAGGGGTGGCCGGCGAGGACCTTCGCGCACTCGAGCACGCAGGCCGTGCCCGACGCGTCGTCGTCGGCACCGGGGCAGTTGTTGATGGCGGAGGTGTAGGAGTCGTAGTGCCCACCGATGAGCACCTGCTTGCTCGGGTCGCCGCGGCCGGGGATCACCGCCACGACGTTCGGCTTGTACGTGCCGCTCCAGTTGTGGAAGACGACGCTGTCGATCCCGAAGGACTGGAACTGCGAGCGGATCCAGTTCGCGGCGGCGAGGCAGGAGTCGGTCGTGGCGTAGCGGGTGACGAAGGTCTGCAGGCGCTGCACGTCGGCGTCGATGCGCGTGCCCTGCACCGCGTCCACGATGGCTTGCACGTCGGCGTCCCAGGAGGTGGTGCGGAGCCGCGGCGCCGCGGGGGCGGCGCGCGGGGCGCGGATCGGGCGGATGAAGACGCGCGCCACGTCGAGGCCGGTGGCCACGATCGCCTCCGCTCGCTCGCTCGTGCACTCGATCACCGCTTCGTGACCGTCGTCCCGCAGGATGCGCAGCCCGTCGATGCGCCCGAGCGCGGAGGCGTCGCGGTAACCGACCGTGTAGTACGCGCGGCCGGCGATGTCCGCGTCCAGCACGCGCCAGACGAGCGCGTGGCGAGCGAGCGCCGAAGCGTCCTTCGCGTCGGCGGCGACGAGGAGGTAGGAACCGAGGTCGCGAACGACCATGACGTGGTCGTCGAGCAGCTGGGCGACGGCGCCGGATGGGGGATTCTCCACCGCCACGAGCGCACGAGGGCCCGCCGCGGCGCTCGTCGAAGGAAGGAGGACCGTCAGGAGGAACGCGAATGCGAGCTGCCGTCTCATGGAGCTTCTCCCCGCGTGGGCTGGGCACGATCGGCCGGAACGGCCGCGATCGGACCCGGGAGCCCGCAGGGGGCGGAGGCAACCCGCGACCCCGGCGAGGTCGCCGGGCCGGAAAGACCAGTACAAGAATATCCGATCATGAACAGCGCAGGGAGAGGCGGTCGAGGGCTCCGAGTCGGTCGCCGGACGCCTACCGCAGCATTCGCCCCCGCACGAGCCCGACCAGGCGGTCGTAGCCGGCGAGGAACTGCTGCAGGGTGTGCACCGACGGTCCGTAGCGGACGAAGTCCGGCGGCGCGAGAGCGCCCTCGTCGTAGGCCCGGCGGAAATCCAAGAACGCCTCCACGAGCCCGCGGAGGATCTCTTCGCGCACCGGCTCCTCGATCGAGCGGCGCGGAACGACCGCGGACGCGTTGAAGCGCTTCCACCACGCGTAGGGCATCGTCTCGACGACGCTCGGGCCGACCAGCTCCGTCCAGTGCAGATGATGTCGATAGGCGGCGGCGAGCGGCACCGCACGAAAGCGGCGCTCGCGGAAGATCGCCCAGACTCTCTTGAAGACGGCAATCCCCGCCCAGTGGACGAAGCCGGGATCGACCGTCACGCCGCCCGTCTCCATCACTCGATGCAAGTGATCGTCCAGCCGGCCGACCATGACGGTGACGTTCGGGAAGAGCGCGTCCACGTTCCGCCCGTCGGACCGCGCGCGCACGAGCCCGCGTTCCACCGCCTCCGCGCACGCCACCGCCTGCGAAACGGTGAAGCACACCGTGGCGTTGATGCGGATCCCGCACGACGTGAGCTCCTCGATGGCGACCAGCCCCGCGGCGGTGGCCGGAATCTTGACCGCGACGTTCGCCGCGAGCCCCGCGAGCGTCACGCCGTGCTCCGCCATGCGATCGGCATCCCGGTGCAGCCGCGGATCCACCTGCACGCACAGATAGCCCTTGCGGCCGCCGGTGGCGCAGTGCACGGGCTCGAGAAGCCGCGCCGCGTCCTTCGCGATCCGCTCGATCAGGCGCCACGCGATCTCGTCCTCGGTGCCTTCGGGCATCGATGCCACCAGCTCGTCGAGGACGGGCAGCCACGTGTCGGGCGCCGCCTCCACCACTTGGCAGACGATCACGGGATTGGAGGTGGCCCCGACCGCGCCCTCCCGTACCGCTTCGCCCAGCTCGCGGAGATCGCACGAGTCGTTCCAGAAGTCGACGCCCAGCTCGCCGGTGAGGCGGAGGTTCGTGGCGCGGATCGTCTCGGTCACGGCGCGCTCAGACGCCCGCGACGCGCTTCACGTACTCGCGTCCCATCCGCGCGTACGTGAGCGGCACGGCCACCGCGGGATCCTGTTCCGCTTCCACCACGAGCCAGCCCGCGTAGTCCAGGCGCGCGAGCTCCGCGAGAAGCGGCGCGAAGTCGATCGAGCCCGTCTCGTCTCCGGGGACCGTGAACACGCCGGCCTTCACCGCCCGCTCGAAGGAGAGCCCCTCGCTCCTCACGCGCCGCACGACGTCCGCGCGCAGATTCTTCAGGTGCACGTGAGTGACGCGGGCCCCCCAGCGCTTCAGGACGGCGAGGGGATCGGCGCCGGCGAGGGCGAGATGGCCCGTGTCGAAGAGGAGCCCGGTGCGCGGGCTGCGCTCGAGCAGACGATCCACGTCTTCGGCATCCTGGATGACCGTTCCCGCGTGCGGGTGGTACGCGAGGCGCATGCCCCGGACGGCGGCCAGCTCGCCCAGCTCCTCGAGGGCGGCGCCGAGCTTCTTCCACTCCGCGCGATCGGGCCGGCGCGCGTTGCGCCCGAACCGCAGCGGCACGCCGCGCTCGGTGTAGGTGCGTCCCGAGCACTCCGCCACGATCACCACGCTGACCCCGAGCCGCCCCAGCAGCTCGGCGTGCGCGAGGAGACGCGTGCGCTCGGCGGGCCGCGACAGCTCGAAGGTGTGCAAGCTGTGCCAGCCCGAGACGAGCCGGAGCCCGTGCGCGCCGAGGAGCGCTCCGAGCGAGGTAGCCTCGAGCGGCAGCTTCCGCCCCATCTCGATCCCGGCGTAGCCGGCTTCGTGCGCCTCCGCGAGGCATCGCTCCACCGGAATGTCGTCGCCGAGCTCCTCGAAGTCGTCGTTCGTCCACGCGATCGGATTGATCCCGACCCGCACGACGTCCGGCCTCAGCGTCTCGCCCATCCGCTTCCTTCCCTCACCCGACGCGCTGGTGCGCGCGGGCTTCTTCCCAGCGCCGGCGCGCGTCGTTCACCGAAGGCTCGGCCGACGTCTCCGCGACCGGCACGTCCCACCACGCGTAGGACGGGATCGGCGCGCCGAGATCCACCTTCACGTGGATCACGACGCTCCGCGTGACCGAGCGCGCCACGTCCAGCGCCGCGACCAGCTCGCCTTCCGTGGCCGCGCTCAGGCCGATCGCGCCGAGGCTTCTCGCCGCCGCGGCGTAGTCGATCGAGAGCAACGGCCCGTCCAGCTCGCCGGACGCCGTGCGGCGACGGAACTCGTTGCCGAAGCTCCGGCCGCCGCAGCTCCGCTGGAGGCTCCGGATGCATTGGTAGCCGCCGTTGTCCACGAGCACGACGACGATCTTCGCATCGAGCTGGAGCGACGTCACCAGCTCACTGTGCAACATGAGCCAGCTCCCGTCCCCCACGAACGCCAGCACGTCGCGCTCGGGGCGGGCGAGCTTCACGCCGAGCGCCCCCGCGATCTCGTAGCCCATGCAGGAGTAACCGTACTCGGAGTGATAGTCGTGGGGGTCGCGGCAGCGCCACAGCTTGTGGAGATCCCCCGGCAGGCCGCCGGCGGAGTGGACCATCGTGCTGCGGGGTCCCATGCCGTCGTTCACCACCCGGATCACCTCCGCCTGCACGAGGTGCGAGCGACCCTCGCGCGGGGGCGAGAGGATGGCTTGCCGCGCCGCGTCCCACTCCGCGCGACGTCCCGCGACGTCGGCGGCGAAGGCCGGAGAGACGCGCCAGCCGGCGAGGGCGGCCGTCAGGTCCTCCAGCACGGTCCTCGCGTCTCCCCCGAGAGGCAGCGCACCGAGCTTGGCCGCGTCGAAGGGGTCGATCTGGACGCTCACGAAGCGCACGCCGGCCGCCTGGAAGAGCGTCTTGGAGGCCGTCGTGAAGTCGGAGAGCCGGGTGCCCGCGAGCAGCACCACGTCCGCGTCGCGCGCGACGGCGTTCGCGGCGAGCGTGCCGGTGGCGCCGACCCCGCCGAGACAGCACGGGTGGTCGTCGAGGAGCGCGCCCTTGCCGGCCTGCGTGAGACCGATCGGGACGCCCGTGGCGTCGGCGAACGCGCGCAGCGCCTCGGTCGCCTCCGAGTACCGAACGCCGCCGCCCGCGATCAGGAAGGGGCGCTTCGCCGCGCGGAGGCACGCGGCCGCCGCGTCGATCGCCTCGCGCGGGGCGCGGGGGCGCGGCACGGACCAGATCCGCTCCTCGAAGAGCCCGCACGGGAAGTCCCACGCTTCGGTCTGCACGTCCTCGGGCAGGCACACGACCACCGCGCCGGTCTCCACGGGCGAGGCGAGCACGCGCATCGCCTCGGGGAGTGCGGCCAGGAGCTGCTCGGGGCGCGTGATGCGATCCCAGAAGCGCGCGACGGGCCGGAAGCAGTCGTTCACGCTGACGTCGCCGTGCGCGCGATGCTCGAGCTGCTGGAGCACGGGCGCGGGGAAGCGCGTCGCGAAGACGTCGCCGGGGAGGAGCAGCACCGGGAGGCGATTGACGGTGGCGGTGGCGGCGCCGGTGACCATGTTCGTCGCGCCGGGGCCGACCGAGGTGGTGCACGCGATCGCTCCGAGACGGTTCAGCGCCTTTGCGTAGGCGATCGCCGTGTGCACCATGCCCTGCTCGTTCTTCGGCTGGAGGAACGGAAGCTCCGCGCCCCCGCGCTCTGCGAGCGCCTGCCCCAGCCCGGCCACGTTGCCGTGCCCGAAGATGCCCGCGACGGCGCGCACGAGGCGGTGGCGCTCCCCGTCGCGCTCGATCCACTGGCGCTTCAGGAACTCCACGATCGCGGCGGCGACCGTCATGCGCTCCGTGGCGCGGCTCGCGCTCACGCCCGCGGCCTCCAGCCCTGCCGCGACGGATCGAGGGCCCACGCATGGTCGGCCTCCGTCTGGAAGCCGGCATAGGGCGCGTCGTCCAGATGCCGCACGACCCAGAGGTACCACATCGCGTAGCCCGCGGCCGCGACCTGCGCGTGGGAGAGCCCCGGCGGAATCCGGAGCGTGTCGCCGGAGCGCACCTTCGCGACCTGCTCGCCGAGCTCCGCGTGCCCGTAGCCCTGCGGCTCCGAGAAGCGATAGTGATAGAGCTCGGGCTGCGCGTGACGGTGCGGCGGGTAGCTGGACCATCGGCCCGCGAGGGTCACGACCTCGCCCACGACGAGCGCGGACTCCGGCCGCGCCGCAGCGTCGAACACGAGCCGCACTTCGCGCTCGCAGGCGCCCTGCACCAGCCCCTGGCCGCGACGTTCCACTCCGCACTCGTCGGGTCGGAAGAGCCGCGGAGCGAAGGGACGCGGATTGGTCACGCGCACGACCGCCCACTCCGCCCGGCTTCGCGTCTCCAGGGCCACCTTCGTGCCGGCGGCGACGTGGAGCGTGGTCGGGCGCTCGTCGAAGAGGGAGCGACGCGCCACGGCGGCGTGGAGCCCGCCCGCTTCGACCACCGCTTCACCGCGGATCAGCAGCCAGACGGTTTCCCGCGAAGCGACTTCGCGCGCCGTCGCGCCGGACTCGAGGACGAAGATCTCGAAGCCCATCCCCGGGGCGAGATCGCCTTCGCTTTCCTCGACGAGGACCGTGGGCCCGACGGCGAAGTCGCCGGGATGGCGCACGATCGCGTCGTCCACGTCACGCCGCCCGCCATTTCACCGAGATCTCCTCGAGGAGGATGGGCCGCCGCTCGATCGCCGATTGCTGCGCGGCGAGCGCCAGCTCGATCGCGCGGATCCCGTCGTCGCCGTCGACGGGCGCGGGGCGCTGCTCGTGCACGGCCTCGATGAAAGCCTTCATCTCGGCCAGATACGACTCGCGGTAGCGCTCGAGGAAGAAGTTCAGCGGCGGCTCGCGACGCTGTCCCTCGGCGTCCCAGCGGGTCACGGCGGTGGCCGTGCGGTGGTCGCTCGAGAGGCACCCCGACTCCCCGAAGACTTCCACGCGCTGGTCGTAGCCGTAGACCGCGCGACGCGAGTTGTCGATCAGGGCGAGCGCGCCGCCGCGGTAGCGCAGCACGAGGGCCGCGGTATCCACGTCGCCCGCGTCGCCGATCTCCGAATCCACGAGCACGCTGCCGGTGGCGAACACGCTGACCGGCTCGTCGTAGGCGATGAAGCGCGCCATGTCGAGATCGTGGATCGACATGTCGAAGTAGAGCCCGCCCGACGAGCGCAGGTACTCGACCGGCGGCGGCGCCGGGTCCCGGCTCGTGATGCGCACGAGATGGACGGCGCCCACGTCGCCCGAGCGCACGAGGCTCGCGATCCGCGCGAACGTCGGGTCGAAGCGACGATTGAAGCCGACTTGCAGGATGACGCCCGCGCGCGACGCGGAGCGGACCGAGGCCCGAGCGCGCTCGAGATCCAGGTCGATCGGCTTCTCGCAGAACACGTGCTTGCCGCGCGTGCTCGCCTCCCAGAGGAAGCGCGCGTGGGTGTCGGTGGGAGAAGCCACGACGAGCGC
This sequence comes from bacterium, assembly GCA_046330135.1. Taxonomy (GTDB): domain Bacteria; phylum ARS69; class ARS69; order ARS69; family ARS69; genus CAYYFX01. The sequence continues at coordinate 276,077 of JAXLTI010000008.1, read as the reverse complement.
GTCGATGGACGCGTCGTCGAGGAGGCGGCGAGGATCTTCGTACGGGATGACGCCGGGGCACGCCGCCGCGACTTCCTGGGCTGCGCTGGCCACGGGGTCGGCCACGGCCACCAGTTCGGCGCCGGGCACGAGGTGCGCGAGGTTCTCGGCGTGCAGACGCCCGATGCGACCACAGCCGATCACGCCGACGCGGACCGTTCCGCTCATCGATTCGCTCCGAGGTGGGGCGGCGCCCGGATGGGGCCGGGGACCGCGCTACCGGAGAAGAATCGGCAGAACGGGCCCTCGGGTTCAGCGCCCGAAGGGCCGGAAAGAGCTCGATCAGCGGCCGAAAACCCGCCCGCGGCGCCGACTAACGCCGGCCGAGGAGGCGGCAGCGCAGCGCGAGGAGGTTCCCCTGCTCGTCCCGGGCGGTCCCCCCGAAGTAGGGGCACTCCTCGTGGAGGGCCTGGGGGAGCCGGGCGCACTGGTCCGGGCAATAGGCCAGCCACCGAGGCTCGTCGTCCACGAACCCGTCGGCGTGCTCCTCGGCGAAGAAAACCGGGCGGATCGGGCGAGCCTGTCGGCGGAGGGCCCACCGCTGCTGGATGTTCATGATCAGAGACCTCCTCGCCGGGGTGAAATACGGACCCAAAGGTCGGCATTCCAAGGTGCGCCGGCGCGGGCCGGCAGACAAGTGACCCACGAGTCAGCTTACGCTTCCTCGGCACCCGGAGGGCAGGACTTTCACTCCGAATCGGACTGGGGCGTTCTCCCGCGAGGTCAGTGCTGGCCCAGCATGGCCACGCCGCCGACGGCCAGCGCGCCCAGGCCGATCACCACACCCACGTAGACGATCCAGCCGATCACGCACACGAGCACGGCCTGCGAGGTCTTCTCGTAGTCGAGGGCCTGGCGCACGGCGACCACGAATGCCACGAGCATCCAGATCGCGGCCGCGAACTCCACCAGCTTCCCGATCGCGGGGAGGATCCCGAGCATGCGGATGATCCCGGGTGAGCTGGCGAAGCCGATCGTGCGGAGCAGCTCGCCGAGGTTCGACTGCGTGTTCGGTCCGGGGAAGAGCTTCGTGCCGAGCACGAAGGTGAGCGCGGCCCAGAGGAACCACCCCACCAACGCCAGGAGGAGACTGCCGAACACGCCGGCGGGGCCGCCCTTTCCCCAGGCGCCGATGCCGGCCGCGACGCTCGAGAGCACCACGACGGTCATCGCCTGACTCATCGCGCCCTGATCCGCCTCGACTTCCTCGTAGAGCGCCGGCTCGAGCTTCGCGGCGCGGATCATCCGATCGACGAGACTCGCCATGTCTCTCCCTCCACGTCAGGGGTCGCACCGCTGATCCCGGAGCGACCGAGAAGAAGACTGCGGGCCGCAGGATGCCACCTCGGCCCGTCCAGGTCCACGACGCTCGGGCGCAGGGAGTGGCGTTCGGATCGACGTCTTCGCCGTGTTGCGAGTCAGCGAGCGCAGGCGCGGAGGTCACCGTCGTGCGCTGATCTCGGGTAGACTTCCCGACGTGCCCGACCGTCGAGCCCCTCGGATCGGTGACGCGCGGAGGTCCCCTTGGTGAGGCCCTGCACGATCGCCCGCTTCCTCGTCTTGGCGTCGACGATCGCGCTGGGCTCGTCGCCGGCGCAGGCCCAGGGAGGCTCCGGGTCGCGCGCGGACGCCGCGAAGGTCGCAGAGCTGCTCTCCCGGGCCGGCGCCGCCAACGCGGCCAAGAGCTTCGCGGCGGCCGAGAGCCTGGCCACCCGCGCGACTCAGCGGCTCGACGCGCAAGCGCAGTCCGACCCGATGCAGCGCGCGGCGGCCGATCTCGTCATCGCCCGCTCCCTCGTGTCGCGACGTCTCCTCACGGACACGCGCGCCCTCGACGCCGCGACGCACGCGCTCGAGATCACCGAAGCGAACGCTCCCGAAGGCGACCCCAGGCGCGGCGATGCGCACTACGTCCTGGCTTGGATCCTCTCGTCCATGGGTCATACCGACGGCGTGCTGGAGCACGCGCGAAGCGCGCTCGCCATCCAGAGACGGCTGCCTGAGAAGGACGCGGAGCCCGTGGCCGTCACGTTGCGGCTCGTGGGTCTGCACTTCGAGAGACTGGGGCTCGCGGATTCCGCTCGAGCGGCGTACGACGAAGCGTTGGCGATTCGGGAGCGCCTGAACCTGCCTCGCGACGGGAGCGTCGGGAGCCTGCACATCGACCTTTCGCGGCTCGAGGAGTCGCGCGGGAACGTAGCGGAGGCGCGCACCCAGTGCGATCTCGCGCTGCGCGAGCACCAGAGCAGGCTGGGAGCGAACGATCCCGCGCTGATGCAGGCCTGGCGGCGGTACTCGGCTCTCGAATGGGGCGCGGGCGACTACTCGCGCGCGGCGGACTACGGTGAGCGTGCGCTCGAGATCGCGCTGGCCGATCCGCAGACGGATTCCTACGACGTCGCGGTGATCCGGGCGACGCTGGCGTGGTCGCTCTACTCCCTCGAGGACAACGCGCGCGCGAGAAAGCTCCTGTCGGAAGCGATCCCGGTGTTCACCCAACGCTTGGGGCCCGCTCACCCGCAAACCGTGCACTACCGCACCGCTCTCATCGAGCTACTGCCCGCGATGGGCGACACGACGGCCGCGTTGGACGAGCTGCGGTCGTTGTGCGCGACGCTCGAGGCCGACTCGACGTTCGGTGACACGAACACGCTCGCCGATCTGCTGGGCACGCAGGCGGCGCTCGTGGTGGTCGCCGATCCGGCCGCGGCGATCGCGATCTGCGACCGTGCCGTGGCGGTCGCCGACCGGCACTCGCCGGCCGATCCCGAGGTCCTCGCTCAGGTGCTCGGCGTTCAGTTGATCGCGCATGCGCAGCGCAAGGAGTGGTCCGCCGTCGACGCCTCGATCCGGGCGCTGAAGGCGGATCTCGACCGCTGCGCCGTTCGAGGGTTGCCGACGGAAGTGTGGGCGCTCGAGCAATGGGCGGATGCGGAGGAGCGCCGCGGACACCTCGCGGAGGCGTTCCGGCTCGCCCTCCAGTCCTCGCGCCAATCTCGCCAGGTCCTGCTTCGCAGTCTGCGGGCGCTCCCGGATCGGGAGGGACTGCGATTCTCGGCCGGCCGCTTTCCGCCCGTGCATCAGCTCCTCGGGTTGACGATCGCGTCCGCGCCGGGGCCTCGCGTCGTCGCGTGGGACGAGCTCGTTCGCTGGCGTGGCGTCGTCGGCGCGGAGATTCGCGGGCGCCGGGTGCCGCGCGGCGACGGCGTCGACGAGAAGGTGGTGGCGGCGCACGCCGAGTGGATCCGCACGAAAGGCCGACTCGCGCAGATGGAGACGCGCTTCGCCTCCGGGGGTCGGGTGGAGGGCGGCGAGGCCGGCCTCGACTCGCTGCGTGTGCGGGAAGAGGCCGCAGAGCGGGAGTGGGCGAGGGTCGCGCCCCGCGGGCTGGCCGAGACGGCCACGGAGGTCGGGCTGGCCGAGGTTCGTGCCGCGCTCGGACCGAAGGACGCGCTCGTCTCCTTCGCGCTCGCCCGGCGCCGCGACGACCTGGGGCGGATCCTGGCCTTCGTCGTGCGCGGCGGTGCGGCCGACTCGGCGGTGCGCGTGCTCGATCTCGGCCCGGCCGACACGATCGAAGCGGCGGTGGCACGCTGGCGAGAGAAGCTCGGTCGGTCGCCGGGCGACGACGCGAGCGCGGAGAGAGCGTGTCGAACCGACGGAGCCGCCGTGCGCGCGCTGACATGGGACGTGATCGCTTCGTCCGTCCAGGGCGCCGCCGTCGTCTACGTGGTTCCCGAAGGTCCGCTGCACGAGCTTCCGTGGGGCGCCTTGCCGGACGGCGAGCACGGTTACCTGGTGGAGCGACCGCCCACGCTTCACGTGCTCGACGCGGAGCGCGATCTCGTGGACCGCGCGCGCCGGGGCGAGGACGCCGGCCGCGGGTTGCTCGCGCTCGGCGGCATCGACTTCGATGGGACGAAGGCGCCCGTGGGACCGTCCGCGCCGTCGACGACCCTCGCGACGACCCTGCGCTCCGTGCCCGGCTGCGTGGGGGAGGCGTTGCGCGCGCTCCCGCCTCTTCCCGGGACCGAGCGGGAGGTGCTGGCGATTCGGCAGGAGCGGGACGATTCGCGGATCTTGACGGGAGGCGATGCCACGGAAGCGGCGTTCAAGTCGCTGGCGCCCGGGTGCGCCGTCCTCCACCTCGCGACGCACGGGATCGTGCTCACGGGCGACTGCGACGCGTCTTCCCCGGGAACCCGCGGGGTCGGCGGCGTCTCGCCCCTCGACGCTTCGAAGCCCGCCGCGTCGCCGTCCTCGCCCGCGCCGGGGACGCGCGCGGCGCGGGAGGAACCGTCGCCTTGGCTCGGCCGCCGGACGTTCCTGGCGCTCGCGGGCGCGAACCGGGCGAGCGAGCACGTCGAGGACGAGAACGAGGGCTTCCTCACTGCGGAGGAGGTCTCCACGCTCGACCTCCGCGGCACCGCGTGGGTCGTGCTCTCGGCGTGCCGCTCCGGCGTCGCGGAGAGCTGGGAGACCGAAGGCGTTCTCGGCATGCGGCGCGCCTTCCGACTCGCGGGCGCGTGGTCGGTGATCGCGAGCCAGTGGGACGTCGACGACGACGCGACGCGCGAGTGGATGACCGCGCTCTACGCGCGCGGCACGACGATCTCCACGGCGGCCGAAGCGGTGGAACGAGCGTCCCGCCGCATCCTCGAAGCGCGCCGCGCCGGCGGGCGAAGCACCCACCCCTTCTATTGGGCGGCGTTCACGGCGAGCGGGGAGTAGCCCGCGGAGCGGGCTTCGACGCTCCTCACGAGACGTCGCGGCCGTCCGCCGGGCCCCGAGTTGCCGAGTCGACCTCCCGTGCGTATCTGAAGAAGCAACGGGAGGAACGACGTGAAGTTGACCGAATGCTCCGTGAATCACCGCGACGGGCCGCCGGCCGCTCGTGCCGCCGTCGTCGCGGCGGCGGAAGCTTGCGGCTTGCCGCCCGGCGCGCGCGAGACCGACGTCCTGGACGGCGTCTCGCAGGCCGTGCAGCGTGTCGTGGACGCGGTCTCGCCCGCGGTGGTGAGCCTCACCGTGGAGAGTCGCGGGCGCGACGGACGCGAGCGCGGCGGCACGGGCTCGGGCGTCGTCTTCGCGCCGGACGGTTACCTTCTCACCAACAGCCACGTGGTCTCGGGCGCGCGCTCGCTGCGCGTGACGTTCGCCGAAGGGGAGACGCTGCCGGGCACCGTGGTGGGCGACGATCCCGCCACGGATCTCGCGGTGGTGCGCGCGTTGCCGTCGGGACTGCCGCATCTCCTGCTGGGAGACTCGGGCGAAGTGCGACCGGGTCAGTTCGTGATCGCCATCGGGAGCCCCTTGGGCTTCGAGTCCACGGTCTCCACCGGCGTCGTGAGCTCGCCCGCGCGCTCGCTCCGCTCGCGAGAAGGTCGCCTGATCGAGAACGTGATCCAGCACACCGCGCCGCTGAATCCGGGGAACTCGGGCGGGCCGCTCGTCGACTCGCGCGGTCGGGTCGTGGGCATCAACACGGCGATCATCGCGGGCGCGCAGGGCATCGGCTTCGCCGTGCCGTCGAACACCGCCCACTGGGTGGTGACGCGGCTCATGACGAAGGGCAGGGTGGAGCGGGCGTGGCTCGGCATCGCGGGCAGCGACCGGGACGTTCCGCGCCGGCTCGCGCGCCACTTCGGGATCGGCGTGCCGCGCACGGTCGCGGTGTCCTCCGTGGACCCCGAGGGTCCGGCGGCCGCCGCCGGCATCCTTCCGCACGATCTTCTCGTATCCATCGAGGGAAAGGAGCTGGGCGGCGTGGACGACCTGCTGCGCTTCCTCGGCGAATGGCCGGTGGGACGCCCCCTGCACGTGGACGTGGTCCGCGGCCGGGAGCGGGTTCCCGTAGCGGTCGTCCCGCGGGAGAGGCCGTAGTATCCTTCGCCGATCTCGCCTGACCCCGACGCTCCCTCCACAAGGAGAGGACTCTCCATGACTGCTCGCATTCCCGCTCCCCGCCGCGCCGCGGCGCGGTGGAGCGTAGCCCTCGCCGTGCTCCTGCTCGCGACGGGCGCCTCCGCGAAGCCGAAGATCACCAAACAGGACGACCTGCCGCGCCACGTATACCCCGTCACCGGCACGGCCACCGAGCTCGTCACCAACGCGGACGCCTTCGCGCCGTTCGCGAAGCAGGTACGCACGAACCTCGAAGCCGACCTCGCCGGATACGACATCGAGGACGCCACCACGCTGAAGCAGATCCACGGCACGCTGCTCACGCTCGATCTGATCGAGGGCCGCTGGGACGACGCCACCGCCACCATCCGGACGTTGCGCGGCCTCGAGGACAAGCCGGGTCTCAAGCTGACGATCGGCCTCGGCGGCGAGGCGCGCGTGGCGGCGGCGAAGGCCACCGGGCAGACGTCGGGGCCGGCGTACGAAGCGGCGTTCGCCAAGGAGTACGCGACCCGCGTCTCGGCGCTGCCGTGGAAGGACACGGGCGACATCCTGCAGCAGAACAAGGGCCAGCTCGAGATCCTGAGCGACCAGATTCTCCTCGGTCTCCTGAAGGAGCAGCTCGACCCGATCGTCGCGCAGAAGCACGAGCTGAGCGGCGAGTTCGCAGCTCAGGTGGTGGGGATGCGCTACACGCTGACCGACGCGCTCCCCGTGAAGGACGAGATGCTCGCCGCGCTCACGGACGTCGTCGCGAAGAACAAGACGGAGAAGGCGGACATCTGGGCCGCGCGCGATCTGGACCTGACCGCGCGCAAGGACCTCTCGCCCGTGCTCGTGGCGATCTGGGACACCGGCAGCGATCCGTCCGTCTACGGGAAGGCGATGTGGACCAATCCGAAAGAGACGGAGAACGGCAAGGACGACGACGGCAACGGCCACATCGACGACGTGTACGGCCTGGCCTATGACCTCCACTCCCGCCCCACCACCGGCGCGCTCTACCCCATGAAGGACGCCACGCGCCCCGTGAAGGAGCTCGAGAGCTGGGTGGTCGGCTACTTCGACATGCAGTCGGCGATCGACTCGCCGGCGGCGTCGGCGCTGAAGCAGCACATGGCGACGCTCGGCAAGGACCAGGTGAAGCCGTTCATGGAGGACCTCACGCGGTACACGCTCTACGCGCACGGCACGCACGTGGCGGGCATCGCCGTGGCCGGCAACCCGGCGGCGAAGATCATGGTCTGCCGCCTCGAGGGGGATCCGAAGATGATCCCGGAGCCGCCCACGATGGAAGACGCGCAGAACGGCGCGAAGTCCTCGAAGGAGATCGTGGACTACTTCAAGAAGAACGGCGTGCGCGTCGTGAACATGAGCTGGGTCATCCCGCGCTCGTCGATCGAGCACGGCCTCGAGCAGAACGGCATCGGCAAGACGCCCGAGGAGCGCAAGCAGATGGCGCGCGAGCAGTTCGAAGTGATGAAGAAGGGCCTCGAGGAGGCGTTCCAGAGCGCGCCGGACATCCTCTTCGTGGGCGGCGCGGGGAACTCGGACAACGACGTGCAGTTCGACGAGTTCATTCCGCCGATGTTCGTGATGCCGAATCTGCTGATCGCCGGAGCGGTGGATCAGGCCGGCGACGCCACGACGTTCACGAGCTTCGGGCCCACGGTGAACGTGTACTCGAACGGCTTCGAGGTGGAGAGCTACGTGCCGGGCGGCGATCGCGTGAAGTTCTCGGGGACGTCGATGGCGTCGCCGAACGTGGTCAACCTGGCGGCGAAGCTCATCGCGCTGGATCCCTCGCTGAAGCCGGCCGAGACGGTGAAGCTCATCCTCGACGGTTGCGACGTGAAGAAGGAAGGCGACCGCACGATGCGCATCATCAACCCGAAGAAGTCGGCGGAGCTGCTCGCGGCGCGGGGAGGCAAGAAGGCGTAACCGCGGCTGCGCAGGCGGCGATTCGCCGCCGAGGGATAGACGAGACGGGGCCCCGTCGAGAAGTCGGCGGGGCCTCGCTGTTCTCGTGACGGGCTCCAGGGCGGCGCCGACGTCGGCGCGACCCCGCTATGCAGGTCCGCGCAATCCGCTCGTCGCCGCGGCGCACCGGTTTGCGAACCTCGCAGGCGGTATTCGGTTGCGAGATTCTTGAACGTCGCGTCCGAAGAGACTATCGTCGTGACGTTGACGCAAGGTTCTGGCATCAGCGGACCTGCTGAAGACGAGTTAGGCAAGGAGCATGGCATGAAACCCGTATGGTTGATGCTCCTGACTGTCTGCGGCCTGAGCACGGCGGCGAACGCGACGCCCGACCCGGGGGCCTGGCGTCGAGAGGTTCTCCTCGGCTCGAACCGCGACTCGTACTTCGTCTGGATCTCAACATGGGCGCAGCCTGGTTCGGACCACTCGTACTCGGCGAGCATGGCCGTGGAGTGCTGCAGTCTCCGCGATCACCGGGCTATCGAATCGCATGATCTGGTTCGATATAGTGCGAACGAATTCGACCCTGCGGGCAGTTGGCGGCACACTCCCGCCTCGTTGGCCCCATTTGACGTCGCGTCCTACCTCCGCGACCAAGCGGCCTCGCCGTCATTCTCAGAGGACTACGCCGTTGACGTGCACCGTGGGTTGGCGACGGCTCCTTGTCGTCTTCACGGTGCGTGGGGAACGTATCCGGGTGATCTCGGCGCGACCGATGAGTCGGCGCGAACGGAGAGCGTATGAGCAAGCACGCAAAGCGGAGTAAGAGCCGTCGAGGTCCTGAGAAGGAGCTTCCTCGGTTCAAGACCGAGGATGAAGAGCGAGAGTTCTGGGCAACTCATGACTCGGCCGACTACGTCGACTGGAGCAAGGCGGAAGTCGTCGTGCTTCCTCGCCTGAAGCCGTCGACCGAGACGATCTCTCTTCGGCTTCCAGAGTCGCTTCTGAATGAGCTGAAGGTCCTCGCGAACCAGCGCGATGTTCCGTACCAATCTCTGCTGAAGATCTTCCTCGCAGAGCGAGTGGAGACGGAGCGGCGCCGCAAGGTCGGTTGATGCCTGACCGGCGCTCGGTCGCCGTTCGTTCCCGGTCTTGACCTGTACCTGCGGGAGTGCGCGGCGAGTCGCCAGAAGCGTCGATGGGGCCGCTTGACCGCCAGCGGCTGACGACGGCTTGGGAGAGTCGGAGCCTTCACTCCAGGAGTCGCCCATGAGTGTGCGAGTGGTACGCCTCGGAACGCCGCGCCTTCCGGGGGAAGGAACGAGGATCGGGACGGTTCGCCGTCCTCCGCGCGGCGTGCCGAAGGCGCAGTTCTCGAAGCAGAACTGGTACGACGTGTGGTTCCCGAACCTCGCACCGAGCGTCGAGACCATGAAGCTGGGGCAGGCGGCCGCAACACCCGCGCAATGGGTGGCGTTCGCGAGGAAGTACAAGGCCGAGATGGCCGCGCCGGCCGCGAAGCACGACTTGGAACTGCTGGCCGTGCTTTCGCGCGGCGCGGACTTCTCGGTGGGATGCTACTGCGAGCACGAAGACCGTTGCCACCGCTCGATCCTGAAGCAGCTGCTCGTGGAGAACGGGGCGAAGGTCGTGTAGTCTGCGCACCGCAGGACGACGGTTCTGCGTGAGCCGTGTGCGGCGCGCGAGGGTGCGGCCGCTCCCTCGAGGTGCCGCTTGTCGAACATCGTGCAGATCACGCCCCTGCTGCATGTGCCCGACCTGGCGCGGGCGCTCGACTTCTTCTCTCGCGTGCTGCGCTTCGAAGTGAGGTTCCGCGTGAGCGGCTACGCGTACCTCGAGAACGGCGAGGCGGCGGTGCGCATCCTGGAGGAACGCGGCCGCGCGACGCCCGTGCGGGGGCAGGTGTGCGTGACGGTGTACATCGACGTGCGCGACGTGGACGCCTTGTACGCGGAGCTGCTTCCCGCGTTGAGCACCCTGCCGGAGGGCGACGTGCACGCTCCGATCGATCAGCCCTGGAATCAGCGCGAGCTTCAAGTGCGAATGCCCGACGGCCACTGGCTGGCCTTCGGACAGCCCGTCAGGCCCGCCACCGCAGGAGAGACAGCATGAGAACCCTGCTTGCCCTCGTTGCGCCGACCTTGCTCGCGGTCTCGGCGGCGGCCGCCGCCGGCTGGCCGGAACCGAAGTCGCCGGTCATTCCCGAGGCCGACGGCTACGTTGCGATCCCGGGGGCGGCGATCGCTCCCGACAAGACGCACGTCTACCGCGCCCTCTTCGACGCCACGCGCGCGGCGGATGCGCCCACGCAGCTCGTGCCGGCGCTGAACATGGTCGGTTCGGAGCTCAACGCGCTCGCGGTCGCGGGAGTGGCGCCCGGGAACGCGAAGTTCGTAGTCGTGTTCCACGGTGCGGCGATGGTCGGGATCCTCGACGACCGCAGCTATCGGGCGAAGTTCGGAGTCGCGAATCCCAACCTCGAGGTGCTCGCGCAGCTGAAGAAGGCCGGCGTGGAGCTCTTCGTGTGCGGACAGAACCTGGCGTTCGACCATGTCGATCCCCGAACGCTCGCGCCCGAGGTGACCGTGGCCAGCGACGCGCTGATCGTCTCGATGACCTACCAGAACGACGGCTATGCGGTGCTGAGCTTCTGACGGCAGGATGGCCGGCGCCGGGGTCCTCGAACGCGAGCCGGCTCTCGGCCGCTTGCCGACGAGCTTCTGACCCGGCGTAGCTCGAGCAGGGTCGCCGGGCGGCCGATCAGCCACCCAACGGCACCGCGGCCCGGGGCAGGCGTTGACACCCCCCCGCGACGTCGCTACCGTCTTTCGTTCGCCCTTCCCCCGTCTGCGAGCCGTCGACCCATGAGCGCGTTCTTCCTCGGCTTCCGGCCTCCGCGTGTCGCCGCGTTTCTCGCGACGATTCGGCTCGCCTCCGCCTCGGTGGCCGGGGCGGCGATCGTGCTCGGCGTCGTCGCCACCACCACCGTGCTCGCCCCTTCGGTCCGTGCGGCCGACGCGCCGCCCTTCCTCCCGCTCGCCGACGTTCGCCCGGGCATGGTGGCCACGGTGAAGACCGTGCTCCAGGGCACGGACATCGTAGACCTGAAGGTGGAGATCCTCTCCGTCGTGCACGACACGGCGCCGCACGCGGACATCATCCTCGCGCGCGGGGTGGGCGAGCCGCTCGGAACGCTCGGGGTGTCGGAGGGCATGAGCGGAAGCCCGGTGTACGTGGACGGGAAGCTGATGGGCGCGGTCTCGTCCACGTGGTCCTTCATGAAGCAGCCGATGCTCGGCATCACGCCGGTCCAGCAGATGGACCGCGAGGCCTTCCGCGCCGCCGCCACGCCGGTGAAGAAGGGCGCGCGCTCGTCGGCCGGCCCGTCGTGGACGCCGCCCCTCGCGCCGCAGCCGTTCGGGACGGCGCCGTCAACGCCGTTCGCTCCCGCGCCCTCGGCGCCGTCCGCGCCGGCCGCACCCTCCGGCCGCGCATCGCCTTCCGAGCCGTCTGCGCCGTCGGGATCGTCAGCCTCGGCCGCGTCCTCGGCATCGCTCACGTTCGGCGTTCCCTTCGCCACCTCCACGCTCGCGCGGCTCAAGAGCGGCGCGCCCGCGGCCGGCGCGGCGCAGGGGTTCGCCCCGCTCGGCGCCCCTCTCGTGCTCTCGGGCTTCGATCGTCGCGTCGTGGATCTCGCGTCCGAGCTGTTCGCGCCCTACGGACTGACCGTGGCGGAGGGCGGGTCGGCGGGCCACGACCAGAGGGGGGGCCGGATCGAGCCGGGCGCCACGCTCGGCGTGCGCCTCGCGGGCGGCGACGTCGACATGACGGCGATCGGCACGGTCACCTGGGTGGACGGCGACAAGGTCCACGGCTGGGGGCACCCGTTCTTCCAGATGGGCGACGTGGAGATGCCGCTCGTCACCGGTTACATCCACGCGGTGGTGCCGAGCGAGAACATCTCGTTCAAGCTCGGATCGGGCGCGGACGTGGTGGGCACGATCACGAACGACCGGCGCTCGGGCATCGCGGGGCGGCTCGGCGTGATGCCGCGCCTCGCGCAGATCCAGCTCGCCGTGACCGAGGGCGGCGCCACCGAGCACTATCACTACGAGGTCGTGCGCGACAAGAACCTCACCCCCGTCCTCGTGGGACTCGTCTCCGCGAACTCGATCTCCGCGCGCGAGGGCGGCGTGGCCCCGGAGACCGTGCACTTCAAGCAGCACCTCGTGCTGGACGACGGCCGCGAGACCACGCTGGAAACGGTCTTCGCGGGCGACCAGCTGCTCTCGCAGACGGTGGATCTCCTCTCGCAGGCCGCGAGCGTGATCGTGACGAATCCCTTCCAGCAGGTGATGATCGACAAGATCGACGCCGAGATCGCCTACGAGCCCGGGATCCAGGCCACGTTCCTGCGCGAGGCCACGCTCGCCGACGACACGCCCGAGCCGGGCGACGTGCTGCGCGGCACCTACGTTCTGCGCGACTACCGCGGAGAGGAGTCCACCCACTCCTTCCGGATCCCGTTGCCGGAGAGCGCGCGGGAGGGTCGCTACCTGCTGCTCCTCGCCGACGCGTCCACGGCCGAGCAATACGAGGCGGAGCGGGATCCGCGCGCGTACCAGCCGCGCTCGGTCGACGAGCTGCTCGCCCGCATCAAGCGCCTGAAGCGCACCGACGAGCTGCACATCCATCTCTACCGGCAGTCGAAGGGCGTGCTCCTGGACGGTCGCCCCCTCGCGGACCTTCCGCCGTCGCGGCTGGCGGTCATGCGCTCGCCGTCGCGCAGCGGGAACGCGGCGGTGCTTCCGGCCGAGATCGTGTACCAGGAGCAGGTTCCCCTCGGGAAGTTCGTGCAGGGCGCGCAGACGATCCTGTTCGAGGTCCGAAAGGAGAAGCCGTGAACGTGGGCTCACCGTTCCGCGGACGCTCTTCGCGCGGCCGCATCGCCGGGGCGATCGGCGCGCTCTGCCTCGTTCCGCTCGCCGCCGCCCCGGATGCGCTCGCCGTCTCCCCGAAGTACTGGATCCAGGACACGCCCGCGGACTTCCTCAAGGGGAAGCTGGAGGGAGTCTCGGTCACGAAGGAGGGCACGCTCCAGCTCGCGCCGGACATCGAGACGCTCGCCGAGCCGGACGCGCCGTACCTCTGGGACGTGGCGGTGGACGCGAAGGGCCGCGCGTACCTCGGCACCGGCGACGACGGGTGGGTCATGCGCGTCGCGGGGAAGGAGCCGGAGGGCTTCTTCCAGTGCGACGCGCTGGAAGTGCTCTCGCTCGCGATGGGCGCCGACGGCACTCTGTACGCGGGCACCGGTCCGGACGGCCTGCTCTATCGCATCCATCCCGACGGCAAGGGCGACGTTCTCTTCGACGCTCCCGAGGCGTACATCTGGGATCTCGCGATCGGCCCGGACGGCGCGCTCTACGCGGCGGTCGGTCCGCGCGCCGGGGTCTGGCGCATCGACCTGAAGACCGGGAAGGCGGAGTCGTACGCTCAGATCGACGACAACCACGTCGTCTCGCTCGCCTTCGACTCGCAAGGGCGGCTGCTCCTCGGCACGGAAGGCCGCGGGCTCGTCGTTCGCGTCGAGAAAGACCGTCATCCGAGCGTGCTCTTCGACTGCCCGGAGGGAGAGGTCGGCGCGGTGTTGGGCGGCGCCGACGGCGTCGTGTGGGCGGCCGCGTCCTCCGCCTCCGAGCAGCGGGAGAAGATCACCGCGTCCAAGCCGGACTCCAGCGCGGACGGGAGCGGCAGCCCGGACAGCACCGCGCCGGATGACGAGTCGGACAAGCCGGACTCCACGGACGGGGTGCCGGCGCCGTGGCTCTTCCGCGTGCGTCCGCCGGAGGTCGGCAAGGGAGTGGTCTACCGCATCGACGCGGGCGGCGACGTCGCGCGCTTCTGGGAGTCCGGTCAGGGGGCCATCTTCGATCTCGCGGACGCCGGGCACGGCGAGATCTACGCCACCACGGGCGACGACGGTCGCGTGTATCGCGTTCTCCCCGACGGCGGCGTCACGCTGCTCCTCGACGCGAAGGAGGATCACGTCGTGGCGATCGTGCGCGACCCCACGCGCGACGCATGGCTCCTCGCCACCGCGAACCCTTCGCGGCTCCTGCGCATGTCCACCGACCTGCGCGCCAGCGGAACGTACGAGTCGCAGGTGCTGGACGCCGATCGGCTCGCGAAGTGGGGCCGCATCGACTGGTCGGGGGAGGCGGGCGGAGGCGCCGTGACGTTCGCGGTGCGGACCGGGAACACCGAGAAGCCCGACGGCACGTGGTCGGCGTGGGGCAAGGAGACGAGCGGGGCGTCCACCGCGCTCGACGTCCCGAAGGCGCGTTACCTGCAGTGGCGCGCGACCATGAAGGGCGGCGGCACGAAGACGCCCTCGGTGCGGCGCGTGCGCGTGTCCTCGCTGCAGGACAACGTGCCGCCCGTGATTGCGAACCTCGAAGTCATCCCTTCGGGCACGCGCTTCTACGACGAGGAGCCGGACGCGCGGCCCCGGCCGCTGTACCAGTCGCTGCCGGGCGGCGTGAGCGTGCAGTACCAGCTCGAGTCGGGGCCGAGCAAGTTCCCGCCGGAGCAGCGCGCACCGTGGACGCAGGGTCTGCGCCAGATCCGTTGGGAAGCCGGCGACCCGAACGGCGACACGCTCCTCTACGAGCTCTCGTTCCGCCGCACCGACGAGACCGAGTGGAAGCAATTCGCGAAGGACGTGGACGCCACCACGTGGACCTTCAACTCGAACGGGGTTCCGGACGGCGAGTACGTGGTGCGCGTGACCGCCACCGACAAGCGGGCGAATCCGTACGACCCGAAGACCGCCGAGCGCGTGAGCGAGCCCTTCCTGGTGGACAACACGGGGCCGGTCTTCCGCAACGTCGTCAGCAAGCGCGACGGCGGGAAGGTGGAGATCACCGCCACGCTCGAAGACGAGACCTCGGACGTGGTGCGGATGGAGTACTCGGTGGACGGCGGCGACTGGTTCGATCAGCCGCCGGTGGACGGGATCTTCGACTCCCGCTCCGAAGGGCTCGACGTGAAGGTGGACGCGGACGCGAAGAAGGAGCACTGCGTCTTCCTGCGCGGCACGGACCTCGCCGGGAACCTCGGCACCACGCGCGTGCTGGTGAAGCCGTGACGGCGCGCGCCTCGGGAGAGGGGCGAGCGGGCGCCCGGTCGTGAAGCGGCCGGCGGTCTTCCTCGACCGGGACGGAACGCTGAACGTCGACCTCCCGAACGGAGTCGCGTCGCTCGCGGAGTTCGTCCCGATCCCCGGATCCTTCGAGGCGGTGGGGCGCCTGACGAAGGCGGGCTGGCCGATCGCCGTGGTGACGAACCAGTCGGTCATCGGGAGGGGGCTGGCGTCCCCGGAGACCGTCGACGCCATCCACGCGGAGTGCGCGCGCCTCGCGGCCGTCCACGGCGGCCGCTTCGACGGCTTCCACGTGAGCCCGGACCCCCCGGGCTCGGACAGCCTCCGGCGAAAGCCCCTGCCGGGGCTCCTGTTCGAAGCGGCGCAGCAGCACGGCTACGACCTCCTCCGCTCGTACATGGTCGGCGACTCGATGCGTGATCTCGTGGCGGGTCGGGCGGCCGGCGCCACGCCGCTCCTCGTGCTCACGGGTCAGGGGCGACAGGCTCTCGCGGAGCGCGGACATCCGAGGGATCGGACGTTCGCGGACCTGGCGGAGGCGGTAGACTGGATCTTGACGCGCGCGCGGGGGTGAGAATGGAGGGCGCGCCCGACCTGACCGTGATCGTGCCAGCCTACAACGAAGAGAGGCGGATCGGGCCGACCCTGGTCGCGCTGGAGGACTTTCTGCGTGCCCGCGGCGAGACCTACGAGGTGCTCGTGGTGGACGACGGGAGCCGCGACGCCACGGCGTCCCTCGTGGCCGAGTTCGCGAACGCCCATCCCGCGTTCGCCCTCGTGCGCCTCCCGGCGAATCGCGGCAAGGGCGCCGCCGTCCGCGAAGGGCTCGCGCGGAGCCGCGGACGTCGCGTCCTCTTCACCGACGCGGATCTCTCCACGCCTCTCGACGAGCTGGACGCGATGGACCGGGCCCTCGCCGACGGCGCCGACGTGATCATCGCGTCGCGCGCGCTGCGCGAGTCGCGTCTCGAGATCCGCCAGGCCTGGTACCGCGAGCAGATGGGGAAGGCGTTCAACCGCTTCGTGCGTCTGCTCACGGGGATTCCCTTCCGCGACACGCAGTGCGGCTTCAAGCTCCTGCGGGGCGAGGACGCGCGCGCCCTCGCCGCCGAGATGCGCGAGGACGGCTTCTCGTTCGACGTGGAGTTGATCCTCCTCGCGCGGCGCCGCGGGCTCACGCTGCGCGACCTGCCGGTGCGCTGGCGCAACGACGCCGGGAGCCGCGTCAGCGCGCTGCGGGACTCCTCGGCCATGCTGGTCTCGCTGGGTCGCATCCTCCGCCGCACGGGAAGGTATCGGTGATCCCGCAGGAAGCTGCCGTCTCGCGCGGCGAGCGCGCGCTCGTCCTCCTGCTGCTCGCGATCTTCGCCGCGCTCGCCCTCGACGCGTCGCGCCGCAAGGACCCCACCTTCGACGAGACCGCCCATCTCGCGGCCGGGCTCTCCTACGTGCAGACGCGGGACTTCCGCATGAATCCGGAGCACCCCGCGCTGCCGAAGCTCGTGGCCGGAGCGGCGGCGACGCTCTCGGGCGTGCGCGTCCGGACGGGCTCGAAGGCGTGGGAGGCCTCCGACCAGTGGGGCTTCGCGCGCGAGGTCCTCTACGGCAGCGACGTGGACTGGCGGAAGATCCTCTTCCTCGGCCGCCTGCCGATGGCGGCGATCGCCGTGCTCCTCGGAGCGCTCCTCTGGCGATGGACGCGCGCGATGGCGGGGCCGGAGGCCGCGGGGATCGCGCTCGTGTTGTACGCGTTCTGCCCGAACGTGCTCGCCCACGCGCCGCTGGTCACCACGGACGTGCCGCTCACGCTCTGCGTCGTGGCGACCGCCGCCAGCTTGTGGCAGGCGTGGCGCACGGGACGGATCGGCTGGATCGTCGTGGCCGCCGTGTCCATCGGCGTGTCCATGGTGACGAAGTTCTCCGCGTTCTCGTACGCGCCGGCATGGGCGGTGCTCGCCCTGCTGCCCTCGGAGCGACGGACCTCGCGGCGGGCGGCGGCTCACCTGGCAGTCCTCGCGGTCCTTGCCGCTGCGCTGAGCGAGCTGTTCGTGTTCCTCACGTACGGGCTCGCCCAGGATTGGACCACGATCCGCGCGCTCGGGCTCACCGGGCGCGGCGTCACGCCGGAGACGATGTCCGTCGTGCGGCGCATTCCCTACGAGATCGTGGCCAGCGTGCCGTGGCCGTCGGCGGACTTCGCGCGCGGCCTGAAGGACATCCTCCTCTTCACCGAAGCCGGACACCCCGTGTACCTGCTGGGCCGCACCTCCGACGCGGGCTGGTGGTGGTCGCCCTTCGTCACGCTCGCCGTGAAGATGACGCTCCCGTTGCTCCTCCTCGCGGCGGCGGCGAAGCTCCGCATGCTGACGCGGCGAAGCGACCGGCGCGCCGATCTCCTGTTCGTTCTCGTGCCGGCGGCCCTGGTGCTGGCCACGAACGTCGCGGCGAACCTCGGCATCGGCGTGCGCCACCTCCTGCCGATGTTCCCGTTCGTCATGGTGCTCGCCGCGTGGCCTCTGCGCTTCGGCTGGCCGCAGGCGCGGCCGTGGCGGCTCGCCCTCGTCGCGCTCCTCGCCTGGCAGGTGGTCGGGACCGTCGCGATCCATCCCGACCACCTGGCGTATTTCAACGAGATCGCGCGCGTCGCAGGCGGCGGCGACAAGATCCTCGGCGACTCGAACCTCGACTGGGGCCAGGACCTGTCCACCGCGGCGGCGCGGCTGAAGGCGCGGGGCGTCTCGCGCGCCATCCTCGGCTACTTCGGCACGGCGGACCCCTTCGTGGAAGGCGTCGAGTGGCAGGTGCTGCCGCCCACGCTGCGCCCGAAGAGCGAGGATCCGTGGGTCGTGCTGCCCGCCGACGGGCCCGAGTGGCTCGTCCTCAGCACGACGAATCGCCAGGGCATCTACTACCGAGCGCCGGGCGGCGGCCCGCCGTATCCGTGGCTCGCGGGGGTCCGCGCGACCGAGGTGGTGGGTCACGGCACGATCTCGCTCTACGAGATCTCGAGGAGCGCGGACGTGCAGCGCGGCCTCGCGGAGCTGTATCGCCGTCACGGACTGGAGGACGAGGAGGTGGCGTCGTTGCGACGCGCCCTCGCGATCTCGCAATTCGACGCGGAGTCCCGCAAGCGGCTCGTCGCGATCTACCACCGCCGCGGCGAGCTGGCGCGCGCCGACTCCACCGTGCTCGGCGGGCAGAACCCCGACGTGCCCCTGCTGCTCGAGTGGACGATGATCCGGCGCCAGCTCGGCGACGACGCGCGGACGAAGCTCGCCTTCGAGCAATCGCTGAAGGGCTTCCCGAGCGACCCGGAGCTGAAGAACGCGTACGCGTGGTTCCTCCAGGAGATCGACGACGAGCTCGACTACGCGCTCCAGATGGCGAACGACGCGGTCAAGTGGAGCCCGGACGATCCGGCGTTCCTCGACACGCGCGGCATGGTCCGCCTCAAGCGTCGCGAGACGAAGGAGGCGCTGGAGGACTTCGCGGCCGCGCTGAAGGCGCCGGGCGGGGACGTCGCCGCCATCCGCTGGCACCGCGTGCTCGCGCTGGCGCAGGCCGGTCGCCGGGCCGACGCGCTCGCAGAAGCGCGCGCCGTCCAGCAACGCGAAGACCTCGATGAGTCCCTCCGCGCGGAAGTGGAGACGTGGCTGCTTCCGCATTGAGGCGCGGCCTCGTGGTGGCGGGCGTCCTCGCGCTTCCGTACGTCCCCTTCCTCCTCGGTCTGGACCTGCGGGCGGCCTCGCCGTCCGCGGCGACGGCGGCGGCCGCCCTCCTCGGGGCGGCGGCGCTCGGCGCGCCCGGCGCCGCAGGCATGCTGCTCGGTCGAGGGCGGGGAGCCGCGCGCCGCGTCGTGCAGGCGCTGGCCGGCGCCGTGCTCGCGAACGTCGCGGCGATGATCGCGTTGAGGCTCGCGGGCGTGGAGCCCGGGCCCACGTCCTTCGCGGCGGCGCTCGGCGCGATGACCGTGGCGGCCGGCGTGGCCGGGCACGCGCGCGGCGGGCGCGTCCCCGATCCGCGACGCGCGCCCGCCGCCGCCGTGATCTTCGGGGCCGCGTTCCTGCTCGCCGCGGAGGCGGGCCTCGACGTGGTGCCCCCGCTCGAGGACCAGGACTCCGAGGTGCAGGGCACCGCGCCCGGCCTCGTGCAGGACCTCGCGCCGGTGTGCCTCACGAACCGGAGCACGCTCCACTACTTCGCTCACCCGCCGCTGCTCCACGCGCTGGCCGCGTCGACGTTGACGCTGGCGGGTCAGCTTCCCGCGGTGCGAGCCGCCCACGATGCGGCGCGCGAGGAGCTCTCGACGATCCCGGCGGCGGAGCGGCGCGGCTGGCCGGCGGTGGCGAAGGCCCTGCGGGGCGGGATCCCGCGCCGCGACTACTCCCTGCGCTGGTGGCGCGACGTCTACGGCGCCTTCGTGGCGGACCCGGCGCTGCTCGGCACGCGGGCGCCGAACTTCGTGCTCGCGGCGGTCGCGGCCACGCTGCTCTTCCTCTGGTTGCTCCGTCTCGGCGCGACGTCGTTCGACGCCGGCCTCCTCGTCGCGGTCTACGCCACCTTGCCCGAGGTCTTCGTGCGCTCCGGCTACGGCGGCTACTACGCGATCGACGCGGCCACGTGGCTCGCCGCCGCGTGGCTCGCCACCGGCAGCGCGGGCGGGGGTCGCGCGGGGTACTTCGCCGGCGGGCTCGGCGCGCTCGCGGACCAGAAGCTGCTTCTGTTCGGCGCCGTGGCGGCGGCGGTGGCGAACGCCCGCGCTCTCGTCGCGCGGCACCGGTCGGCGCTCCTCCGCGCGCTTCCTCTCGTCCTCGGGATGGCCGCCGCCTCGCTGGCGTTCTGGGTGTACGGACTCGCCGTCGCGCCGGCGGACTTCGTCACGGATCACTGGCGCGAGCACGGCCTCGCTCGTTTCGTCGGGACGCCGGCGAAGGCGGGACCGGGGCAGCTCGCGTATCCGTCGCGAGCGGCGCTCTGGCTCGAGCTCGGCGAGCACTACGGGATCTGGGCGGCGCTCGCGGCGGGGGCGGTGCTCGCCGGGATCGCGCGCGCACGCGGCGGCCGCGACGAGACGGGCGCGGCCACGCTCCTCGTCGCGTGGACGGCGGCGGTGGCGATCGTCTTCACGCTCGCGGACTGGCGGCAGACGAAGCACCTCGCCCTCTTCGTCCCCGCCGCGACGCTCTTGATCGGCATGATGCTCGCGGAGGCGCGGCCCGGGCCGCGCGTGGCGCTGCGTCTCGCGCTGGTCGCCGCGCTCGCGTGGAACGTGGCCGAGCTGCTGCGCCTCGCACGCGACTTCGAATCGATGTCCGCAACGCCCCTCTGGTGACTCGGCCGGCGTCGGCGAGGATCCGCTCGACATACGAGGAACGAGTCAGGAAGCGCAGCGCCGCGGCGAGGGTGTACTGTGCGCTTCTCGGAAGAGCGAAGGCGCGAGGAGCGACGCATGACGGGGCGAGCCCGCAAGAAGATCGGCCGGAGCGGGGGCGGCGACGCCGAGCGGCGTCGTCTCGACGAGGATGCAGCGCGCCTGCGGAACTGGAAGCGCTGGGGTCCGTACGTGACCGAGCGCCAGTGGGGCACGGTGCGCGAGGACTACTCCGACGGCGGCGACGGCTGGAGCTACCTGCCTCACGATCACGCGCGGAGCCGCGCGTATCGCTGGGGGGAAGACGGGCTGCTCGGCATCGCGGATCGCCAGGGCCGGCTCTGCTTCGCGCTGGCGCTCTGGAACGAGCGCGATCCGATCCTGAAGGAGCGCCTCTTCGGCCTGACCGGTCCCGAAGGCAACCACGGCGAGGACGTGAAGGAAGAGTACTTCTACCTCGACTCCACCCCGACGCACTCGTACCTGAAGGCGCTCTACAAGTACCCGCAGGCGGAGTATCCGTACGCGAGGCTCGTGGAGGAGAACAAGCGCCGCGGGCGAAGCGATCCCGAATTCGAGCTGGCGGACGCCGGCGTGTTCGCGGAGGGCCGCTACTTCGACGTCTTCGCGGAGTACGCGAAGGCGTCCCCGGAAGACGTGCTCGTCCGCGTGACGGCGGCGAACCGCGGACCGGACGCCGCCGCCCTCCACGTGCTGCCCACGCTCTGGTTCCGCAACACGTGGTCGTGGGGCCGGCACGGCGAAGGCTACTGGCGGAGGCCGTCGCTCGCGGCCGCGGGACCGTCCGCCATCGCGGCGGAGCACGCCACGCTCGGGCGCTATCGCCTGGACGTGGCGGGCGCGCCGGACGGGAGCGCGGCGGAGCTCCTCTTCACGGAGAACGAGACGAACCTCCGGCGCCTCTTCGACGCGCCGAACGCGTCGCCGTACGTGAAGGACGCATTTCACGAGCGCGTGATCCGCGGGCGCGCGGAGGCCGTGAACCCCGAGCGCAAAGGCACGAAGGCGGCGGCGTGGCTGCGTCTCGAGATCGCGGCGGGAGCCGAAGTCGTGCTGAAGCTGCGGCTCCGCGCCGAGTCCGAAGCGGCAGGCGAACCCTTCGGCCCCGCCTTCGACGCGACCTTCGCGCAGCGGCGCGAGGAAGCCGACGCGTTCCATGCGTCCCTGACCACGCCGGCGCAGACGGAGGAGGAGAAGGCCGTCGCGCGCCAGGCGTACGCCGGGCTCCTCTGGTCCAAGCAGTTCTACCATTACGTCGTGAAGGACTGGATCGAGGGCGATCCCGGGCCGCCGCCGCCGCCCGCGTCGCGCAAGAGCGGCCGCAACGCGGACTGGCTGCATCTCTACAACCGCGACGTCATCTCGATGCCGGACAAGTGGGAGTATCCGTGGTACGCGGCGTGGGACCTCGCGTTCCACATGATCCCGTTCGCGCGCCTCGATCCGGACTTCGCGAAGGCGCAGCTCGTGCTCCTCCTGCGCGAGTGGTACATGCACCCGAACGGTCAGATTCCCGCGTACGAGATCTCCCTCTCCGACGCCAACCCCCCCGTCCACGCCTGGGCGGCGTGGCGCGTCTACAAGATGACCGGCCAGCGCGGCGGGCGCGATCTCCAATTCCTCGCGAGAGTCTTCCACAAGCTGCTGATCAACTTCACGTGGTGGGTGAATCGCAAGGATGTCGCGGGGAAGCACCTGTTCGCGGGCGGCTTCCTCGGCCTGGACAACATCGGCGTCTTCGACCGCTCGAAGCCGTTGCCCACGGGCGGCTCCCTCGAGCAGGCGGACGGAACCGCGTGGATGGCGTTCTACTGCGCCACCATGCTCTCCATGGCGCTGGAGCTGGCGCGGCACGACGCGGCGTACGAGGACGTCGCGTCGAAGTTCTTCGAGCACTTCGTGGCCATCACGGACGCGATGAACTCGCTCGGCGGCACGGGCCTCTGGGACGAGAGCGACGGCTTCTACTACGACCAGATCCTCGCGGACGGCGTGAATCAACCGGTGAAGGTGCGCTCGATGGTGGGCCTGATCCCGCTGATCGCGTGCGAGCTCCTGGAGCAGGAGACGCTGGACGCGCTGCCGGGCTTCGCGGCGCGCCTGCGCTGGTTCCTGGAAAATCGGGGGGACCTCGGGCAGCACATCTCGTACCTCGAGACGGACCACGGGCAGCGCTTGCTCGCGATCCCCTCGCGCGAGCGCCTGGAACGCGTGTTGCGCTACCTGCTCGACGAGAAGGAGTTCCTCGGTCCGTACGGGATCCGGTCGCTCTCGAAGTACCACGAGGCGAATCCCTACCGGTTCCGCGCGGGCCAGGAGGAGTGGAGCGTGCGCTACGTGCCGGGCGAATCGGACACGGCCCTCTTCGGCGGCAACTCGAACTGGCGGGGGCCGGTGTGGTTCCCGGCGAACTTCCTGCTCGTGGAGGCCCTGGAGCGGTATCATCACTTCTTCGGCGACAGCCTGCTCGTGGAATTTCCCACCGGATCGGGGCGGAGGCTGAACCTCGCGGAGGTCGCGCGAGAGATCAGCGCGCGCCTCGCGCGCATCTTCCTTCCCGATGCCGGCGGCCGGCGGCCCTGCCACGGCGAAGACCGTCGTTATGCGGAGGACGCGCACTACCGGAACCTCGTGCTCTTCCACGAGTACTTCCACGGGGAAACGGGGCGAGGGGTCGGGGCCAGTCATCAGACGGGCTGGACCGCGCTCTGCGTGAAATGCCTGGACGATCTCGCGCGGAGCCGCGTGGGAGCTTCGGCCGGAAGCGTGCGGCGGGCCGCGAGGACGGCGGCGGGCGCCGTGAAGTAGAGAGGAGAGCGCCCATGGATCTCGAGCGCGCGGAGTGGTTGGAGACGGACGGGCTGGGAGGGTTCGCCTCGGGCACGGCGGCGGGGATTCGCACGCGGCGGTATCACGCGCTGCTGCTCGCCGCCGCGAAGCCGCCGGCGGAGCGCATGGTCCTCGTGAACGGAATGGACGTGGCGGTGGACGTCGGCGCCGGGTGGGTGCCCGCGTCCACGCAGGCGTACCGGGGCGGCGTGCGCCATCCGGAGGGCTTCACGCGATTGGAGTCCTTCGAGCGGCGGCCCTGGCCCACGTGGCGGCACCGCGTCGGAGACGGGCTCTTCCTCGAGCAGGAGCTCTTCATGGCGCACGGCGACCCCGCCACGCTCATTCGGTTCCGCTTGCTGGCGGAGGGGAGGGAAGCGAAGGCGGCGGCGAAGCAGGCGAAGCTCGTGGTGCGGCCGTTCCTTTCCGGGCGGGACTACCACGCGCTCCACCAGGAGAACCGCCACTTCCGTTGGGCAGGGGCCGTCGGGCCGGGTCGCGTGACGTGGCAGCCGTACGAGGGCGTTCCCGGCATCGAAGCCCGTCACGACGGCGAGTGGGTGCCCGAGCCGCTGTGGTACCGGCGCTTCTCGTACGCGGAGGAACTCGGCCGCGGCCTCGAAGACGGCGAGGACCTGGCGTCGCCCGGGTACTTCCGCTTCTCGCTCGCGAAGGGCGAGGCGGTGCTGATCTGGCGGGCGCTCGTCGGTCTCGAAGGGACGGACGGCGACGACGAGCCGGCCGCCGTGACGTTCCGGCGCGTCGCCACGCGCGAGCGAAAGCACCGCGAGAAGCTCGGTTCGCCGCTCGAGGCGGCCGCGCGCGCCTACCTCGTGAGCCGCGGGAACGGCCGCACCATCCTCGCGGGCTATCCCTGGTTCACGGATTGGGGGCGGGACACCTTCGTCGCCTTGCGCGGCCTCTGTCTCGCCACCGGGCGTCTCGCGGATGCGCTGTCGATCCTCTCGGAGTGGGCGGGCGCGGTGTCCGAAGGCCTGGTGCCGAGCCGCTTCCCGGATCACGGCGGAGCGCCCGAGTACGAATCGGCCGACGCGTCGCTGTGGTACGTCGTGGCGGTGGGGGAGACGCTGGCGGCGCTGGCGCGCGCGGAGAAGAAGGTGGCGCCTCGCGTGCGCGCTCAGCTCGTGGCGGCGGTGCAGGAGATCCTCGGAAGCTACGCGAAGGGCACCCGCCTCGATATCCGCGCCGACGCGGACGGGTTGCTCGCCGCAGGCATCCCGGGCCAGCCGGTCACCTGGATGGACGCACGCGTCGGCGAGAGGGGAGTCACCCCGCGCGCCGGCAAGCCCGTGGAGATCCAGGCGCTCTGGATCAACGCGCTCGGCGTGGGCGCTCGGCTCGGGGACGCGCGATGGGCGGCGACGCGCGAGCGAGCGCGCAACAGCTTCGCGTCGAAGTTCTGGAACGCGGAGCTCGGCGGCCTGCACGACGTCGTGGACGTGGATCACGTGGCGGGCGCGGTGGACGCGTCGGTGCGGCCGAATCAGATCTTCGCGGTCGGCGGCTTGCCCGAGGCGGTGCTCGAAGGGAAGAAGGCGCACAGCGTCGTGGACGTCGTGGAGGATCGGCTGCTGACGCCGCTGGGCCTTCGCACGCTCGCGCCCGACGAGCCCGGCTACTCGCCGCGCTACGAGGGGAGCCCCGCGCAGCGGGATGCCGCGTATCACCAGGGCACCGTGTGGCCGTGGCTGCTCGGACCGTTCGTGGAGGCATGGGTGCGCGTGCACGGCGGAGAGCGCGCGGCAATCCTCGAGGCGCGCAGCCGCTTCCTCCCGCCGCTCGAGAAGCATCTCGAGGAGGCCGGGCTCGGCCACGTCTCCGAGATCCTGGACGGCGGTCCGCCGCACGTGCCGCGCGGCTGTCCTTTCCAAGCGTGGTCGGTGGGCGAGGCGCTGCGCCTGGATAAGGTGGTGCTGGCCGTGCCCGCCGGAGATGCGGAGAAGCCGCGTCGACGCGCGGACGCGCGGCCGGCCGTGAAAGCGCGTCGCCGCTGAGGAGCGGGTCGCGGCCGGCGCCTTGACGTTCCGCGAGGGCGTCGCAACAGTGGGTCTCCGCACGGACGGAACGCTTCGCGGCCACGTTCCTGCCGTGCATCGAGCCGCGAAGCGCCCAGGTCGGGAGAGCGGCCATGCCCTCGCTTCGATCCATCCCCGCAGCTCTCGCGCTGTCCCTGGCCCTCGCCGCGTCCGCCCGAGGCTCTGCGCCGAACGGTTCCATCACGGGCCGAGTCACGGACGAGAGCGGACAGCCGCTGCCGTGGACGTGGGTTCGGGTGCTGCCGAACGGGACACGGGCGCTCGCGGACGAGCTCGGCCGCTTCCACATCCAGGGTCTCGAGCCCGGGCCCATCTCGCTCGCGTTCGACCACGTGGGAGCGCAGCCTTCTTCGCAGACGCTCCGAGCGGGCGCCACGCCCGAGTTCGTCACCGTGAGCCTCGCGAGTCGCGTGGAGACGCTGCCCACGCTGCGCGCGGGGTCGAGGCACGAAGTGCTGAAGTCCGGCGGCGGCTGAGGGGGCGGCCTGAGACTCGTCCGGAGCGACGAGCGGGAACCTCGGAAGGAGGGCCACGGGAGAGCCCTCGACGTCCTCCTGTACGGTGCGACGCTCGCGGGAGCCACGTTGCTGGCGGTCGGAACGCGCTGACGGACCGCCCTTCGTCCGCCTCGGGATCGGATTCTCGTCTTCCGGTGGAAACGCTCACCCCAGGTCTGATACCATTCGCGACCTACCCACCCCCCTTCATCGGAGACGAGCCTCATGTCTACCCGCCGCCTCCTGCGCGCGGTCTTCGCCGTTGCGTCCGTCGCGATCGCGCCGCTCGCCGCCGTCTCCGTCCGGGCCCAAACGGTGCCCACGGGCTTCTCCATCGATCTCGCGATCTGGGGAGGCTTCACCGGCGAGCCGAGCGGGTTCGCGTTCCTTCCCGACCGGCGCGTCGTTCTGCTCGAGAGGGAGACGGGCGCCGTCCGGTTGGCCGCGGCGGGGGCGCAAACCACGTCGCTGATCGCCACGATTCCGAACGTCGCGATCACGGACGAGCGGGGGCTCCTCGGCGTGGCGGTGG
The DNA here is from genome assembly GCA_046330135.1 of bacterium. Taxonomy (GTDB): domain Bacteria; phylum ARS69; class ARS69; order ARS69; family ARS69; genus CAYYFX01. Next base: position 249,721 of record JAXLTI010000008.1, on the reverse strand, counting down.
ATCCCGCGTGGCCGACGCGGCCGTACCTCTACTTCAGCTTCACGCGCTCGGACGGCCTTTCCGTCCTCGTGATGTACACCGCCTCCGGCGACCTCTCGAATCCGGCCAGCACGAACGTCACCCTGTCGTCTCCCTACGAGATCCTCGAGACGCCCGATGTCCAGACCTACCACAACGGCGGGACGGTCCGCTTCGGACTCGACGGCAAGCTCTACGCCACCTGGGGCGACGACGGCTCTCCGTGCCACGCGCAGGATCTCACGTGGCTGAACGGGAAGATGGTCCGCCTCGACGTCTCCTCGCTGCCGGGCACCGGCAGCGGTCCACCGCCCAAGGGCCTCATCACGCCGGCGGACAACCCGTTCGTGGGCAACCCTGACCTGAACGCGCGCCTCGTCTTCGTCTGGGGCATGCGCAACCCGTTCCGATTCACCATCGATCCGCTCACCGGCGACCGCTACATCGGCGAAGTCGGCGAGAACCTGTGGGAGGAGATCGATCGGATTCCCGCGGGAACGGGCGGCCAGAACCTGGGCTGGCCCCTGCGCGAGGGTCCCGCGGCCGGGACCTTGGGGCTCACCTGCGGCCAGGGCAACACGTTCACGGATCCGGTCTACTCGTACCCGCATGACGGCATCAACCCGAACGCCGTGATCGGCGGACCGATCTACCGCGGGGTGCCGTCGTCGCCGATGACGTTCCCGCTGGCCTACGAGGGGAGCTACTTCTTCCTCGACTGGGGCGCCGGCTGGATCCGCCGCATCGTGCAAGTCGCCGGAGTATGGCAGCTGGCGCCCGCCGTTCCGGGACAGCCCGCGCCCGACCGCTGGGGCGACGCCTTCCTCTACTACTCCGATTTCCAGGAGGGGCCGGACGGCGCGCTCTATCTCATGAGGCACGGCGGGAACTGGGGGCTCTACCGCATCCGGCACGCGGCGCCCACGTCGGTGGAAGCGCCGCTCGCGTCGGTCACCGCGCTCGACGTCCAGGCGCGGCCGAATCCCGGGAAGGCGGGACGCGACGTGGAGTTCTCCTGGGTCGCGCCGCGCGCGGGCCGCGTCACCCTCCGGATCTTCGACGCGGTCGGCCGCCGGGTGGCGCAGCTCGACGATCCCCGAGGCGCGAGCCGCGGCGTTCTCGCGTGGAGCGGTCGCGACGGGGCCGGCACGGCGGTCCCCGCCGGAGTGTACTTCTATCGCTTGACGGGTCCGGGCGGGACGGCCGGCGGTCGCGTGACGCTCTTGCGCTGACGCCGGCCTGGGCGTAGCTCATGGAGGTGCGCCCGGTCGCCTGCTATCCTGGGCTCGCACGAATCCCCCCGGGAGCTCACAACATGCCAAGTCGCCAATCCGCCGTCGCGGTCGTCTTTGCCATCTTCGCGGGGATGGCTTCCGGGCCGACCACCGTCCATGCGCAGACCCTTCCCACCGGTTTCGCGCTCGAATCCGTCATCGGACCGCCGTTCGGCGGCGAGCCCATCAGCTTCACGTTCCTGCCCGACGGACGCACGCTTCTCATCGAGAAGGAAACGGGCAACGTCCGCTTGGCCGCGGTGGGCCGCAACACGTCCGTGGTCATCTACACCGTACCGAACGTCTCCACGCAGATCGAGCGCGGGCTCCTCGGCGTGGCCGTGGATCCGAACTGGCCCACGCGTCCCTACATCTACCTCAGCTACACGCGCACGGACAGCCTCTCCATTCTCGCGCTCTATCGCGCTTCCGGCGATCTCACGACGCCCACGAGCACGAACCTCACGCTCGGCTCACCGTACATCGTCGTGGAGACGCCCGACGTGAACCCGTATCACAACGCGGGAACGATCCGCTTCGGCAACGACGGGCGGCTGTACCTCACGTGGGGAGACGACGGGATTCCCTGCCAGGCGCAGGATCTCACCGTCTTGAACGGCAAGATGCTCCGCCTCGACGTGTCCCGGATCCCGCGTTCGGGAGGCGGTCCTCCGTCGAAGGGCTTCATCACTCCGCCAGACAATCCCTTCGTGGGGAACCCGAATCTGAACGCTCGCCTCGTGTACGCGTGGGGACTGCGCAATCCGTTCCGCTTCGCGTTCGATCGTCTGACCGGCGTCCTATACATCGGTGAAGTCGGCGAGGAGGCCTACGAGGAGATCGACCGAATCGCTCCGGGTGGCGGCGGTCCGAACTTCGGCTGGCCCATCCTCGAGGGTCCCGCCCCCGCGGGCCTCGGTCTCACGTGCGGGCAGTCGAACACGTTCACGGCGCCCATGTACTGGTACGCGCACGACCCCATCCTCGACGTCGCGGTGATCGGGGGGCCGCTCTACCGCTCGGTGCCGTCGTCGCCGATCTCGTTCCCCGCCAGCTACGACGGGAGCTACTTCCTGCTCGATTGGGGACTGCAGTGGATGAAGCGGCTCGTGCTGGTCGGGGGCGTCTGGCAGGTGGCGCCGCCCGTTCCGGGGCAGCCGAGCGCGGATCACTGGGCGGAAGGCTTCCACTTCTACACGGATCTGCAGGAAGGCCCGGACGGAGCGCTCTACCTCGCGAACCAGAGCCCGGGCGGGCTGTACCGGATCAAGCACACCAGCGCGGGACTGGCCGCTCCGCTTCCGACCGCTCCCGTCGCCTCGTTCGACGTGCGAGCGCGCCCGAACCCCTCGACCGCCGGGCAGGGCGTGGAGTTCTCGTGGTCGGCGCCGCGCGCGGGTCGCGTGGAGGTCACGGTGTTCGACGCGGCAGGTCGCGAGGTTGCCAGGCTGTCCGGCGCCGAGGACGACCAGAGCCACGGCGTGCTCACGTGGAGCGGCCGAGACGCGCACGGCGTGGCCGTGCCCGCGGGCGTGTATTTCTATCGCGTGCGGGGCTCCGACGGCGCCAGCGCCGCGGGACGCGTGACTCTCCTGCGCTGATCGTCGGCGTCGCTCCTCGCCGGCGCGTTCCGAATGCGAAGAGCCCGGCCCGCGGTGGGCCGGGCTTCTTCCTGCCCCGATGTCGGCGTTCCGGCGCTACACGTTCGGCAACAGCAAGAGCCTCGCGTCCGCCGACGGCATGCGCACGCGCTCGAGACGTCGCCGCCGCGCGCCGAGCGTGGCGAGGCATTGCACCAGACGCTCGGGCGTCCCGAGGTCGCTCCAGCCGCAGGACGGGACCGGCAGCAGCGACAGGTGATCCTCGGAGCCTTCGAGGACGTCCTTCGAGAAGTCGAGCGCTGGAAGGGTGGCGTAGACCTCGGCGAGATCGCGCCCGGCGACCGCCTGCCGCATCGTGGCGAGAAGCGTGGGGAGGCGGCGCTCGTACAGCGAAACGAGAGCGTGCGCGCGCGCGACGAGGAGGAAGCTGTTCCAGACGCCGCCGTCGTCGAGCAGCTGCTTCGCCTCGGACGGCGCGGGCTTCTCCACGAACGACGCGACGCGCTTGAAGCCGTCCCGGTCCGCGGTCTCCGGGAGGATCCAACCGTACTGCGTGTCCGGCGCGTCGGGCGAGATGCCGAGGATCACGACCCGGTCCGGCTCTTCTTCGATTCGGCCGAACGCCTTCCGGACGGCGCGCGCGAGCGTCTCTTCGTCCCCCACCCAGTGATCCGTCGGCAGCACCCAGACCCGAGCCTCCGGATCGCGCTCGAGGATCGACAGGAGGGGGACGAGGAGACCGACGGCGGTGCCGCGGTTCTGGGGTTGGACGACGACGTTCCCCGAGCCGGGACCGAGCAGCGGGGTCCACCAGCGGGCGTGCCAAGCGGAGACGACGGTCATGATGCGCGACTCGGGAACCACGCGACGTGCGCGATCGCGCGTGAGCTCCAGCAGGGACGGCCCGTCGGTCACCGAACAGAACTGCTTCGGAACGCAGATGCCGTCTTCGCCTCGTGTGAGATGAGCGAGCCGCGTACCGTCGCCCGCGGCCAGGAGAAGGGACCAGCGGTTCTCGGCGGAGGGCGGGGCGAGCATTTCTACGCTCCGGACGAGGGGCGATTCGCGAGGTGGTCGACTCTCGACCACCGGCGTGTGGATTCGTGCCCCGAGCGGCCGGCCACCCCGATCCATCGACGACGACGCGAGGCGCGCGCGGAGCGAAGGGTCTCCGCCGAGCCAGCAGCAGTGGAAACCGCTCGGCGCGTGCGGAGGTTCCCGATCGCGTGGGAAGTGACGGGAACCGGACGATCGAGAAGTGCGTATTGCACAGGCGCGTCGCGGAACGCGCCCGTCGCACCGTTGAAGCGCGGTTCATCGCACCGATACACGAGAACCCCGACTGCTCCCTGGACCGTCGTCCGTTCGACGCGCGATGCGAGCGCGCGCGAGTGCCGCCCCGCCCCTGCTCGGGCGGCCGAAGCACGTGCGTCCCGGAGGAAGTGCTCCACAGGAGTCGTCGGCGGACCTTCCCCGATTCTTGACCCCAAAGACGTGTTTTCACGGCGGGCCGGCCGTTTCGCGGGGCTCGGCCGGGGGGTCAGCCCATCAGGCGGCGGACGCCGGGGATCCTCATCAGCTCGGGGAACGTGCCCTCGACGTCGAGGGCCCGCCGCGTTCCCGCGAGAACGCCGGCGGTCACGAGCGCGGCGGCGGCCGTAGCCACGAGCAACGAAGGCTTGCCGAAGATCTCGAGCAGCGCGAGCGCAGCGGCTCCCGCCCCGGCCACCCAGAGGGGCTTGGCGGCGGCCCGGTCGTAGGCCTTCACGCCGCGCGTCTGGCGGAGGCCGATCTGCTTGAGGACCCCGTGCACGACCAGCGTCACGAGCGTGGCGATCGCGGCGCCCTTCGCACCGAAGGCGGGGATCATGACGAAGTTCCCCGCGAGGTGGAGAACGAACGCGGCGAGGTTCACGATGAGGGAGTACCTCACCAGCTTGAAGACGCTCAGCACCAGCCCGTTCGGACCGAGGACGGCGGAGACGTAGAAGGCGGCCGAGAGGATCGCGAGGAGGCCTCCCGAGTCGGCGTAGCGCGGACCGAAGAGAAGCGAAGCCATCGGGCGCGCGAGCGTGAACGTCGCGGCGAAGATCGGGAAGGAGAGCACGGCGATCCAAGTGGTCGTGCTCCAGTACAGCCGATGGATCCCGGCCCGGTCGCCGCGTTGGAGCATTCGCGCCGCGATCGGCGTGAAGAGGATGCCGAAGATGTCGATCACGAGCTGATTGAGCCGAGCGATCGGCACGACGGCTCGCAGCGAAGCCACGCTCTCCGCGCCGACCATCTGGCCGAGCATCACGGCGTCCGTCTGCTGGATGCCGAGGATCACGAGCTCGGTCGAGAGCAAGGGGAGCGCGAACGCGAAGATCTCGCGCGCGGGGACCTTCATCTCCGCCCAAGCGCCCGGCCGAAGGACCTTCCGCTCGCGCAGGAGGCCCCACAACATCGTGCAGTAGAACACGAGGCCCACGGTGCCCGCCGCGACGTAGCCGATGGCCAGCGCCACCGGCCCGCCGCCCCGGAGCGCCAGCGCCAGCACGGCCGCGAGCCGGAGCAGCGGTCCGAGGAGGAAACGCCGCACGAAGATCGCGCGCGGCCTGCCGAAGACGGAGAACAGCTCGAGGAAGAGCCGATCGAAGCCCTGGAGCGGCGCGAGCGCCGAGAGGATCGCGAGCGCGACGACCGCGGACGGGTTGCTCGCCAGCTCGCCCGCGAGAGCGCCGCGCCACCCCACGATGAGCAGCATCGCGCAGGCGCCGCCGGCCAGCGTGGAGGAGATCGCCAGCACGATCGTGCCGAGGACGCGGGCACGGTCCTTCTGCTCGTCGAAGATCGGGACGAAGCGGGCGACGGCGCGCGGCAGTCCGAGGCCGATCAGCCCTTCGGCGACGGCCGCGATGGACATGGCGTACGCGAAGACGCCGTAGCCTTCCTTCGAGAGGATCCGGACCGTGGCGACCTGGACGACCACGTTGAGGGCGAGCGAGAGCCCCCGCCCCACGAGGAGAAGGCTGGAGCCGCGGATCTGACGGACCGATTCCCGGCGCCCGACGTCGGCGAGGGGCGGAGCGTCGAACGAAGGCCGCTCCTCGACGTCCGCCGGCAGCGTCTCGCAGGGAGCTTCGTTGGACAAGAGCCTCGCCTCCGGACGTCGCTGGGGCGCGTCCGCGCCGGGATGACCGCGGGGATCAGGAAAGGGCTGCAGGAGAGAATCGACCTCTTCGGGCGGGAAGATGAGTCACACGCGGTGCGTGAGCCACCAGCCCCGCCGCACCAGCCAGACCGCCGACAGGCCGGCCACCATCTGTCCCACGGCGACTCCCGCCATCGTCCCGGCCGGGCCGAAGCCGAGGGTGCGCCCGAGCAGGATCATCATGGGGATCGTGATCAGCCACGCGCCGGCGACCTGCAGGAGCATGGGCGGGGCGTTGCGCCCCGCGCCGGAGTACGCGTGGTCGGCTCCCGCGGAGAGCCCGATGAACGGCAGCCCGACCGCGAGCACGCGGAGATAGAGTGCCCCGGGCGGAACGACCGCCGGGTCGCGGAAGAACATCCGAACGATCGGTTCGGCGCCCACGAACGTGATGAGCGAGAACACGAACAGCACGGCCGTGGCGACGCGCTGCGTCATCACGGAGCAGAGCCACGCCCGGTCGAGCCGTCCGGCGCCGAGGTGCTGCCCGATGAGCGCGCTCGACCCGAGCCCGAGGCCCGCCACCACCACCCCGCCGAAGCGCAGGAACTTCTGGCTCATGCCGAAGAGGGCCACGGCGGTCGTGCCGTAGGCGGCGACGAGCTTCACGAGCGCGTTGCCGAACAGGGCGTTGCTGAGGTTCGAGATGCCCGACGGCAGGCCCACGCGGGCCATGTGCAGCGTCTCGTGCAGGTGGGGATACGGCGGGCCGAGCCAGCGCACGCGCACCGGCGACTTGTGCGACGCGAGCGCGACGAAGCCCCAGGCCGTGACGGTGAGGTAGCCGAGCGAAGACGCGATCGACGCGCCCAGGATCTCGAGGCGCGGGAAGGGACCGATCCCGAAGATCAGGAGCGGGTCGACGCAGAGCGTCACGCAGGCGCCCACGAGGCTGATGGCCGCGCCGAGCCCCGGGCGGCCGACGCCGCGGAACGCCGTGTACACCGAGAAGCTCACGAGGAGCAGCGGAAGCGTGATGCATTGCAGCACGCCGAAGCGCACCGCGAGCGCGGCCACGTCCGGGCTGGCGCCGAGGACCCGAAACGCGTACGGCATGGCGAAGATGCCCGGCAGGCCGAACACGAACCCCAGGAGAGCCTTCCCGAAGAACGTGTTCTTGATGGAGAGCTCCGTGCCCACGAGATCGCCCTCGCCGAAGCGCTGGCTGATGACCGCCACGCTGCCCGAGCCGACGATCCCGTTCGCGAAGGACAACAGCCAGTAGTAGGACGAGAAGACCGTCACCGCCGCCACCGGCGCCTGCCCGAGCTTCGCGAGCCAGAAGATGTCGATGACGTCGTAGAGGGTGAGGAGGAGGAAGCTCAGCGTCGACGGCAGTCCCATGCCGACCAGCTCGCGCAACGTGGAGCGCTTCGTCTCCCGGTCGAAGGACACGGGGGCGCCCGCGTCCGAGAGGATCCGCGCGACGCGGCGGGAGGGGGTGGACCAGACCATCGGACGGGCGCTCCGGAGGCAATTGCGGGGAAACGGCGGACGGCGCAGGATACAGGAGAACGTTGCCGGCGCGGAGCGCGGACTCCGCCGAGGAGCAGGGATGTCGGGCGTCGGAAGGCGTGTCGGGCGGCCGCTCGCAGCGATCGTGCTCGGCCTCCTCTGTGGGGTGAGCGAAGCGCCGGCGGCTGATGCACCGGTGCGCGCGGCGCCCTCCGGCGAGGCGGCGCCGGAGTTCCTCCTCGGCGCCGACGTGTCTTCCCTCGATCGGCTCGAAGTGCGCGGCGTCTCCTTCGACCACGGCGACTCGCTGCGCACCGCCCTCGCCGTCCTGCGCGGGCACGGCTTCGACACGCTGCGTCTCTCCGTGCTCGTCGATCCGGCCACGGGCTTCAGCGGCCTCGGGCGCTCCGTCGCGATGGGTGCGCGGATCAAGGGCGCCGGCTTCCGCCTCTTCCTCGATCTCGAGTGCTCCGACGCGCCCACCGGCGCCGGCATCCACGAGCTGCCGCGGCGCTGGAAGGCTCTCGCGGCGCCCGCGCTCGCCGACACGGTGAAGGCCTACGCGCAGCGCGTCGTGACGGAGTTCGGAGCCGAAGGCGCGAAGCCCGATCTCGTGCAGATCGGCCGGGAGATCGGCGGCGGTTTCCTCGGCGACGTCGGGAGCGTGGGGCCCGACTCGAGCGCGGCGGCCTGGGATCGCTTCGCGACGCTCCTTTCCGCGGGAATCGCCGGCGTGCACGCGGCCGCGCCCCGCGCCCGGATCGTCCTGCATTTCGAGGGCGGCCGCGCCGCGCGGTCCGGCGCGGCTCTGGACTCGCTCCGCGCGCGCGACGTGGGGTTCGACCTCGTGGGGGTCTCATGGTACCCGTGGTACCACGGAACGCTCGCGCAGCTGAAGGAGACGCTCGACGTCCTCGCCGCGCACGGCGCCAAGGACGTGCTCGTGCTGGAGACGGCGTACCCATGGACGCTCGACGACGCGGACGACGTCCTGAACGAGGTCAGCCAGCCGAGCCAGCTGCATCCCGGATACGCGGCCACTCCCGCGGGGCAGCGAGCGTGGGTGGCCGCCGTCATCGCGCTCGCGCGGAGCGTCCCCGCGGCGCGCGGCGTGTTCTACGAAGAGCCCACGAACATCTCGGCGAAGGGCGTGGGCTCGTCCTGGGACAACCTCGCGCTCTTCGATGCGGACGGCGGAGCGCTCCCGGCGCTCGACGCCATTCGCGAGGCGGCCGCGGGGAAGTAGCGCCCGTCCCGCGGTCCGGCCCGCCGCCGGGGGATCGTCACCCTGACCGGCGCGTCATCTCGCGGTCGTGATGCTCGCGAACCAGTTCTGCACCACCACGAGGGAGGCCGTGCGGTCGTTCTTCTCCGCATCGGCGAGCACCGTGATCACGAAGCGCTTCCCGTCCGGCGTCACCTCGAAGTCGTCCGGCCAGCCCAACGGCAGGGAGCCGGCCAGGTAGCTCCGCGAGAAAAGCAGTGTCGGCGTGCCCAGGACGACGGCGGGATCCGTGCGCACATCGACCGCGAGGATGTCCTTGCCGCGCGCGAAGTACAGCTCGTGACCGTCCGCGCGCCAGTGCGGCCACCATCCGCCGTCGACGGAGATCTGCCACTTTCCTTCGCCCGAGGGGAACCGCTTGAGGTAGATCTCGTCGCTGCCGGACTCGACGGACTGATAGGCCACGTAGCGTCCGTCGGGAGAGAGCCTCGGGTTCCAGACGGCGCGACCGGTGTGGAGGAAGTGGACCGGCTCACCCGCGGGCTCGCCGTCCCGGCCCAACGGCAGATACCAGAGGTCCGGAGCCCTCGAGGTGGAGTCCAAGGCGGCATAGCAGAGGAACTTCCCGTCCGAGGACACCGACCCGTTTCCCCCCACGACGACCCGCCGCGGGTCGCCCGTGCCGTCCGCGGCCTTCACGAACGTGGAGCACGGCAGCAGCGTGTTGTCCTGGAAGTACAGGCGCGCGCCGTCGGGGGACCACGATGGCCAGGCCTCGCGCGCGTCGCCGAACGTGAAGCGAGTGCGCGTGGCGCGTCTCACGTCGAGGATGAAGAGGTCGGGGTTCTCGAGGCTGTTGACGCGCACCACGATGCGGTCGGCGGTGGGGGAGAGGGCGAAGAGAGGCTGGATGTTCTGCGGGGCGCCGATCTTGTCCTCGATGCGCCCCGTCCGATCGGTGAACACGAGCTGCACGGAGCGCAGTACGGCGCCGCGCGCGTACACGAGCGTCCCGTCGGAGGAGACGCCGGGCAAGCTACCGTCCGGGATGGCCAGAAACGGCTTGCCGGTCGCCTCGGCCTTCGCGAGGGAGAAGGGCACCGCCCAGAGGCCCGCGTTCATCGGCCCACGGCGGTAGATCACGTGGCCGGACGGCGAGTACGTCGGGTTCATCAGTTGCTGTCCGTCGTGCGCGACGACGGTCGAGCGCTTGCCTCGGCTCCAGAGGTCGATACGGTCGTAGGTCCCGTTCTTCCGGTGCACGACGAACAGGAACCCGCGGCCGTTCGGCAGAGCGGAGACGTTGTGGAAGTCTCCGTCCGTCTTCGGATCCAGGGCGAGAACGGTATCGGGGTCTCCCCCCTTCGTGGACACGGAGAGGAGCGGGCCGTCACCGTCGCAGAAGACGATGCGATCGTCGCTCGCCCAGGCGCCGCCCGAGGCCACGTTGAAGGCGTTCGCCAGCTGACAGATGGCCTCGGGGGGTCCGCCTTCCGCGCGGATCTTCCAGAGCCTCGACTGCGCGCCGTAGGCGATCCACTGGCCGTCCGGGGACCAGAACGGGCACAAGGCGCCTTCCGTGCCGGGAAGATCGCGCGGCTCGATGGAGTCCATCGCACGGATCCACAGGTGGTTCTGGCTGGTGTAGCAGACCCGATCCCCCGCGGGCGAGATGGCGAGCGTGGTGGCTTCCGACCCCAGCGACATCGTGAGGTCGGGCACCGGGATCTCGAAGCGGCGCACGGGCGGCTCGCGCTGCGCGGGCTTGAGGAGCCAGCCGGCGGCGAAGGCGAGGATCGTGGCCGCGGAGACGGCGACCCCGAAGAGCACGCGCGTGCGGCGGCGCGGCGCCACGGTCGGAACGACCGCCTCGTCCGGCGCGCCCGCGAGGACCTCTTCGATGACGAGACGCGCGTCGCCGATGTCGCGCAGCCGCCTCTTCGGATCGCGCTCGAGGCAACGGTGGAGCAGGCGACGGATCCTCGGCGACGTGGCCGCGGGCAGCGAATCCCACTCCGGTTCGTGGCGCAGCACGGCGGCGAGCGTGTCCGAGACGGTCTCGCCCGAGAAGAGACGGCGTCCCGTGAGCATCTCGAACAGCACCACGCCGAAGGCCCAGATGTCCGCGCGCTTGTCGACGGCGTGTCCGCGCGCCTGCTCCGGGCTCATGTAGCCGGCGGTCCCGAGGATGACGCCCGCGGCGGTCATCGCCCCGCTGATCGCGGGCGAGAGCGTCGGCGATTGCGTGAGCTCCCCGGACGCCGCGGCGGGGCCCTCCAGCGCTTTCGCCAGCCCGAAGTCCAACACCTTCACGCGGGCGTCCGCGCCGAGCTTGACGTTGTCCGGCTTCAGGTCGCGATGAACCACGCCGCGCTCGTGCGCGGACTCGAGCGCCTGCGCGATCTGGAGCGCGATCGGCAGCGCTTCCGCCGCCGGCACCGGCCCCTTCGCGATCCGCTCTCCGAGCGTGGGCCCTTCGACGAGCTCCAGGACCAGCGCCTGCAGTCCGCCGAGCTCCTCGAGCCCGTAGATCGCGGCGATGTTCGGGTGGTTGAGGGACGCGAGGACCTGCGCCTCGCGCTGGAATCGCGCGAGCCGCTCCGCGTCGCGGGCGAAGGCTTCGGGGAGGATCTTGATGGCGACCTGCCGGCCGAGCTTGGAGTCCGAGGCCCGATAGACCTCGCCCATGCCGCCCTGACCGAGCTTGGACTCGATCCGGTAGTGCGCATACGACCGACCGATCACGACGTGGCTCCGAAGGGGGGTCGGAGGCGCGCCCCACGGGACGCGCACGAACGTCGCGCACGATACGCGGGCGAGGGCGAGCGGCGCAATGGCGCTCGCGCCACGGTTCGTGGCCATGACCGACGACCGGCGTTCCCTCCGCGGGGTCGCTCGCCCTCCGGGGCGCCCGTGACCTACCGGTACACGCTCTTGAGCCGCCCCCAGTTCATCAGGGACGACTCCGCCGCCCCGACCGGAGAGCACGGGCTGGGAGAGCACGTCACGCCGTCACCCAAGTAGACGCCGCCCTCCTTGATGCACTGCTGCTGCCCGAGGAGCAGGCAATCGTCCGACAGGGGTCCGAAGCAGCACGCCCCCGTCGCCGGCGGCGCCGCGCAGGTGAAGCTCTGACAGTGGAGCATCACGTCGGAGTCGAGCACGTGATCGCCGGCGTCGGCGATGGCGAGCTTCAGGTGATTCGTGCCCGGCTGGATCTTCGCGGTGGCGTAGAACACCTGGGTGAGGCCGTCCAATTCGGTGTTGATGGCGCCGCCGCCGTCGGTCAGATCGTTGTTCCGGTAGCAGCCGCAGTTCGGACCGGCCGGCGGGTTGTACGGATTCTCGCAGTCCACGTTGTTGATGGCGACGGGGATCCCGGCGTTGCTGCAGATCGCGGGCACGGTCGCGATGTTGACTCCGTTCAGGAAGAACCCGAAGACGTCGTTGTACTGCGAGCCGACCCACTCGTTGTACTCCTCCGATCCGAAGACGTACTGGAAGGAGACCACCGTGGGGTCGACGCACGAGAAGTCGAACTCCAGGATCGTGGCGTCGAACGTGGTGTACCCCGGGATCAAGGCGTCCAGATCGGGATCGCCCGGAAAGGCGTTGTCGTAGGAGGTGTCGTCCAGCAGGTTCGGGCCGACGAGCGTCACGATGTTGCCGCTGCTCAGAAGGAGACCCTGGTCGATGCCGATGATGGGGCCGCCTCCCGTGAAGAGGCCGGCGGCGCCGGGCGCGGCGGTGAGCACGGCGTTGGACACCTGGACGCCGGGCCCGATCAAGCACTGGAGAAGCTGATCGAGCGTGGCTTCCTGCACCACGACCTGCGTGGCGGGGGAATGCGGAACGGAGTTGTTTCTTCCCGGACCCGGGTGCGGTCGCTCGGCGGCGGAGGCCGCCACGGCGAAGCCCAGGCCGAGGAGCGTCAGGGCGGAGAGGACGCGAGCGTCACGAGAGCAGGCCACGACGAACCTCCTGAGCGCCGTCGGGCGTCACGTACTTGGGGGGCGAGGGAGATCCTCGCTCGCCGGCGACGGGACTCCAGCGCTCGGGAGGGCCCCACCGGCGCGATCACGTCGGTCGTTCCCCGAAGGGCGAGAGATTATAGGACCGCGCGATCAGCTAATTCAAGGAACCAGGCGGGAACGGGCCACCGACCCACGGCCGCGCGTGGCGTGGCGGTCCAGTTCCGGACTCGGCCGCCGCGGGGCGGGAGTCAGCGCGCCCGGCCGGTCGCTCGGGTGAGCTCGGCGAGGCGAACTCCCAGATCGTCCGTCCAGTCCCAGTCGCGCATGCGCCACGACCAGTTCCCGCTCTCGCGGCCGGGAACGTTCATGCGCGCCTCGTTCCCGAGGCCGAGGAGATCCTGGACCGGCACGATCGCGATCTCCGCCGGGGAGTTCATCGCCAGCCGGACGAAGTCCCAGTGGACGGTGGTCTCGTCGCCGCCGGTGATCGCGAGCACGCGACGCTGCTCGTCCTCCGCTTCCTCGCGCGGCCGCTCGAGCGCCCAGATCCCCTCGCGGAACCAGCCCTGCACGGTCTCGTTGTCGTGCGTGCCCGTGTAGACCACGAAGTTCCTCTCGTGGGCGAACGGCGCGTACTCGTTCGTCCGCGGATCGCCGGAGAAGCCGAAGAGCAGCACCTTCATTCCCGGGAAGCCGAGGTCCTTGCGCATGGCCACCACGTCGGGCGTGATGTCGCCGAGATCCTCCGCCACCACGGGCAGCGTTCCGAACGCGGCGGCGAGCGCCGCGAAGAGCTCGCGACCCGGCACCGGCTCCCACTTCCCGTTCTTCGCCGTCGTCTCCCCGGCGGGCACGGCCCAATTCGCGGCCAGCCCGCGGAAGTGATCCACGCGGATGAGATCGAAGAGGCGCAGCGTGGCGCGCATGCGCTCGATCCACCAGTCGAAGCCGCGCTCGCGCAGCACGTCCCAGCGGTAGAGCGGATTCCCCCAGAGCTGCCCGTCGTCGGTGAACTGGTCCGGCGGCGCGCCGGAGAGGTGCAACGGACGACCCTGCGCGTCGAGGTCGAAGAGGTGACGGTTCGTCCACACGTCCACGGAGTCGTGCGCGGCGAAGATCGGCAGATCGCCGAAGAGAGCGATGTCCAGCTCCGCCGCCCGGCGTCGGAGCGCTTCCCACTGCCGGAAGAAGAGGCACTGCGCGAACGCGATCCGCTGGATCTCGTCGCCCAGCCGCGCTCGCTCCCGCGCGAGCGCGGCGGGCTCGCGGTCGCGCAGCTCCTCGGGCCACGCCGTCCAGGACTCGTTGCGCTCGTCGTGGATCGCGGCGAAGAGCGCGTAGTCGTCCAGCCAACCCTTCGCGCGCTCGCGGAACTCGTCGAAGCCGGTGCGGACGTCGGGGGTGCCGCGGCCGGCGCGGAGCGCGTCGTGGGCGGCGGCGAGGAGCGCTCGCTTCGCGGGGATCACGGCGCCGAAGTCGACGCGGCCGGCGGCGGCGGCCGGGATGCGGCGTACCGCTTCCGCGTCGACGAGACCGTCCTCCACGACACGCTCGGGCGAGACCAGCAGCGGATTGCCGGCGAACGCGGAGGGCGACTGGTACGGCGAGTCGCCGTAGCCCGTGGGACCGAGCGGGAGTACCTGCCACAGCCGCTGCTCGGACGCGCGCAGCCGATCGAGGAAGTGGTGGGCGGCCGGACCGAGATCGCCGATGCCCGGCGGGCCCGCGAGGGACGTCGGGTGGAGGAGAACGCCCGCGCGCCGGCGCGAGAGCGGCGCCGCGGAGGCGCCGGGCGTGGATGCGGCCGCGCTTGCGCGAGGCGAGGCGGCCGAGGTCTCGGTTTCGGCTGACATCGACGCGGCAGTCTAGCACGAAGCGTCGACAGGGCGGACCGGCCCGGGTAAAGTGCGGCGCCGCTGCTTCGCCCTTCCTCCGTGCCAAGGGATGGATCGTGGAGCTCGCCCTGCGAGACGCTGCGAAATTGCTGGGCGTTTCCGAGAAGACGGTCCGCGGCTGGATCCGCCACGACGGAATGCCGGCCCACCGCGTGAGCGACGAGGTCCGCTTCAGCCGCGCGGAGCTTCTCGAGTGGGCCACCGCCCACGGGCATGCGGTGGCGGGCGATCTCTTCGCCGAGCCGCATGCGGCGGACACGCCGAGCCTCGCCGACGCGCTTGCGGCGGGCGGCGTCCACCACGGGCTCTCCGGAGCGGACCGGGAGTCCGCGCTGCGCGCCCTCGTCGAGCGGATGCGTCTTCCGCCGGACGTGGATCGGGCCTTCCTGTTGCACGTGCTCCTGGCGCGCGAGGCCATGCAATCCACCGCCATCGGGGACGGCGTCGCCATTCCTCACGTTCGCAATCCGATCGTCCTGCACGTCGAGCAGCCGATGGTCACGCTCGGCTTCCTCGAGACGCCGGTGGACTTCGGCGCGCTGGACGGCCGGCCCGTCCATACCCTGTTCGCCGTGGTGAGCCCCACGGTCCGCGCCCATCTCCACCTCCTCTCGCGGATCGCGTTCGCGCTGCGCGATCCCGCCTTCCGGGACGTCGTTCGGCGGCGGGGAAGCGAGGGCGAAGTCGTGGCGGAGGCGCGGCGGGCGGAGAGCGAGCTGGCCCGGCGGGCGTCGGACGGCGCGGAACCGAGCGGGGCGTGACCTTCCTGCTCGCCGCGATGGCGGCGCCTCTCCTCGGCGGCCTCCTCGCCCTCTTCGCGGGTCGCTCCCCGCGCATCTCCACCGGCCTCGCCGTGGGCGGAGTGCTCGCCGCCTGTGCGCTCGGTCTGCCGGCGGCGCTGGCGGTCCTCGGCGGAGGCGCACCGATCTCCCTGCACGCCGCGTGGGACGTGCCGTACGGGTCCTTCTTCGTCGAGCTCGACGCGCTCTCCGCCTTCTTCGTCCTCGTCGTCCTCGTGGTGGCCGCGCTCGCGGCCGTCTACGGCGCCGGCTATCTGGGGAGCGGTCACCACGCACGATCGCTCGGGCCGCCGTGGTTCTTCTTCGGCCTCCTCGTGGCCAGCATGCTGCTCGTGGTCACGGCGCGGAACGGCGTCCTCTTCCTCGTCGCGTGGGAAGTGATGGCGCTCGCCTCGTTCTTCCTCGTGGTCTACGAGGACGAGGAGGATGGCGTGATGCAGGCGGGCTGGACCTACCTCGTGGCCACGCATCTCGGCACGGCGTTCCTGCTGGCGTTCTTCGCGCTCGCCGGCCGCGACGCGGGCTCGCTGGACTTCGACCGTCTCCAGGTCGCGTCTCGCTCGCCGGCGCTCCTGGGCGTTCTCTTCGTGCTCGGGCTCGTCGGGTTCGGCACGAAGGCGGGTCTCGTGCCGTTCCACGTCTGGTTGCCCGAAGCGCATCCGGCGGCGCCGAGCCACGTGTCCGCGCTCATGTCCGGCGCGATGATCAAGCTGGGGATCTACGGTCTCCTCCGCATGTTCGTCGTCCTCGGGCCGCCCGGCGCGGCGATGGCCTGGACCCTCGCGAGCGTCGGCCTCTTCTCCGCCGTCCTGGGAGCGCTGTTCGCGCTCGCGCAGCAGGACCTCAAGCGCCTTCTCGCGTACTCGAGCATCGAGAACATGGGCATCGTGTGCCTCGGCCTCGGGGTGGGCTTCCTCGGGCGCGCCGCCGGAGCGCCGGCGGTGGCGGTGCTCGGCTTCGCGGGCGCGCTCCTCCACGTGGCGAACCACGCGCTCATGAAGAGCCTTCTCTTCCTCGGCGCGGGCTCGATCGTGCGCGCCGCCGGGACACGCTCGCTCGATCGACTCGGCGGCCTGCTGAAGCGAATGCCTCGGACCGGCACGGCGTTCCTCGTGGGCGCGGTGGCGATCTGCGGCCTTCCGCCGCTGAACGGCTTCGTGAGCGAGCTGCTCATCTTCCTGGGGTCGCTGCGCGGCGGGACGATGCTGCCGATGCCCGGCAGCCTGCGCGCGCTCGCCGTGGCCGCCGGCCTCGCGCTGACCGCCGGGCTCGCGGCGGTGGGCTTCGCGAAGGCGGCGGGGATCGCGCTCCTCGGGGAGCCGCGCTCGAAGGCGGCGGGCGACGCGCTGGAGGTCGGTGCCGCGATGAGCGCTCCGGTCGTCGTGCTCGCAGCGGCATGCTTCGCGGCGGCGCTCGCGTCGCCTCTCCTCGTGACCGCGCTCGCGCCGGTGGTGAGCCAAGTCGGCGGATTCGCCGCCGACTCGCTCCCGGACGGACTCGCCATCGCGCGCCGGGCGCTGCACGGCACGCTGGTCGCGATGGGCGCGCTCGCCGCTCTCGCGGTCGTTCTCGTGGCGCTCCGAGGGCTGCTCCTCCGGAAGCGCGAGGTCGGCGCGGCCGTGACCTGGGACTGCGGATTCGCGGCGCCGAGCGCGCGCATGCAGTACACCGCGTCGTCGTTCACGGAGCCGGTGGGCCGCCTCTTCGACGTGGCGCTGCGGACCCGCAAGCAGGTCGTGGCGCCGGCCGGTCTCTTCCCGGCGCGCGCGTCTCTCGCGACGGAGACGCCCGACGCAGTCTCCGCCTACGCTTTCGCTCCGGCGTTCCGCTGGCTCGGGGTCGCCCTTTCGAAGCTTCGCTGGATCCAGCACGGACGCCTCAACCTGTACATGCTCTACATCGCGCTCACGCTGCTCGTCTTGCTGGTATGGAAGCTGAGGTAGCCATGGCGCCGACGGCTCTCCTCGCGCCCGTCGTCCGCCTGGTGCTGGCGCTGGTGCTGGCTCCGTTGCTTCTCGGAATCATCACGCGAACGAAGGCGTTCTTCGCGGGGCGACGCGGCGCGCCGCTCCTGCAGCCGTACCGGGATCTCGGGAAGCTGCTCCGCAAGGGCGCGGTGTACAGCCGTACCACCACGTGGGTCTTCCGTGCCGGGCCGATCGTGGGTCTCGCCGCGCTCCTGCTCGCGACGGCGCTGGTGCCGTGCGCCGGCGAGAAGTCGCTCGTGTCCTTTCCGGGCGACCTGGTGCTCTTCGCGGGCCTCCTCGGGCTCGCGCGGCTCCTCACGGTCCTGGCCGCGCTCGACACGGGCTCCAGCTTCGAAGGGATGGGCGCCAGCCGAGAGGTCCTCGTCTCGGCCCTCGCGGAGCCGGCGCTGCTCGTTTCCCTCCTGGCGGTGGCGCGCATGACCGGGGAGCTCTCTCTCGGCGGGATGGTGGCCGGGGTGTCCGCGCACTGGGCCACGGCGGGGCCGGTCCTCGCCCTCGTCGTGGCCACGCTCGTGGTGGTTTACCTCGCCGAGAACGCGCGCATCCCCGTCGACGACCCCACCACGCACCTCGAGCTCACCATGATCCACGAGGTCATGGTGCTCGACCACGGCGGGCCGGATCTCGCCTTCATCCTCTACGCATCGGCGCTGAAGCTCTGGGTGCTGGGGGCGCTGGTCGTGAGCCTCCTCGTTCCGTTGCGCTCCGGGATCCCGCTCCTCGACGCGGCGGCGTTCGGCGCCGGGATGGCCGGCCTGGCCGTCGTGACCGGTGTCGTGGAGTCCTCGATGGCGCGGCTCCGGCTCTCGTGGGTGCCGCAGCTGCTCGTCGGCGCGGCCTCGCTCTCCGTGCTCGCGCTCTTCCTCGTGCTCTGGGTCACGCCGTGACCGTCTGGATCGACAGCGCGCTCGTGCTCATCATCCTGACGAATCTCGTGCTCTTGGGCTCGAGCCGCATCCGCACGGCCATCCGCGCCGCGTCGCTCCAGGGGATCATCCTCGCGGGACTCCCGCTCGCCTGCCGCACGGGCGGGCCGCTGATGCACTCGCTGCTCCTCGCGGCGGGCAGCATGGCGCTCAAGGGGGTCCTCTTCCCTTGGCTTCTCTTCCGGGCGCGCCGCGAGGCGAACGTGCGGCGCGAGCCGAATCCCTTCGTGGGCTACAACGCCTCCGTCGTGGCGGGCGTGGTGGCGATGGGGCTCTCCCTCTGGGTGAGCGCGCAGCTGCCGCTGCCCAGCTCCGGCGTGCCGCCGCTCGTGCTGCCGGCCGCCTTCTTCACGATTCTCGCCGGGCTCTTCCTGATGGTGAGCCGCAAGACGGCGCTCAGCCAGGTGGTGGGCTACCTCGTCCTCGAGAACGGGATCTACACGTTCGGCGTGGCGGTCGTGCAGGAGGCGCCGCTCCTCGTGGAGCTGGGCGTGCTCCTCGACGTATTCGTCGCGGTCTTCGTGATGGGCATCACGGTGTTCCACATCAGCCGCGAGTTCGAGCACGTGGACACGGATCGGCTGGCGGCCCTGAGGGATTGGACGCGATGATCTTCGTGGTTCTCCTCGTGCCGGCGCTGGCGGGCCTCCTCGCATTCCTGCTGCGGAGCGATCGCGCGCGTCGCGCGCTGCTCGTGGGGACGGCCGTGGCGCACTCGGCCGCGACCGCCGCGCTCTGGGTCGCGCCGCCTCCGCCCACGCTCCATGGCTGGATCGCGGTGGATCCCCTCGGGCTCCTCTTCCTCGCGATCACGAGCGGGCTCTTCCTCGCGGCCGCGCCCTGGGCGGCCGGCTACCTGAAGCGCGAAGTCGAAGGCGCGCGCGAGGACTTCGAGGAAGGCGTCCTGTTCTCGAACACGCCGGAAGCGATCTTCACCGGCTGTCTGCTGCTCTTCCTCGCCACGATGAGCCTCGTGGCGCTGAGCCACCACTTCGGGCTCCTCTGGGTGGCGATCGAGGCCACGACGCTCGCGAGCGCCCCGCTCATCTACTTCCATCGCCACCACCGCTCGCTCGAGGCCACCTGGAAGTACCTCATGATCTGCTCGGTGGGCATCGCGCTGGCGCTCCTCGGCAACTTCCTCGTGGCGGTGTCCGCGTCCGGCGGCACCGGAGGCGCTCCGCTCGTGTTGGAGGCGCTGGTGGCGCAGGCGGGCCGCCTCCAGACGCGCTGGCTCGAGGCCGCGTTCCTCTTCCTCCTCGTGGGCTACGGCACGAAGATGGGTCTCGCCCCGCTGCACACGTGGCTCCCCGACGCCCACAGCGAGTCCCCCTCCGTGGTGTCGGCCCTGATGTCGGGAGCGCTCCTGAACTGCGCGGCCCTCGGAATCCTGCGCGTGCTCACGGTCTGCGAGGCCGCGGGACTCGGCGCCTTCGCGAGGAGCCTCCTCACGGGATTCGGACTCCTCTCGATGGCGCTGGCCGCGGTCTTCATCGTGGGGCAGACGGACTACAAGCGGCTCCTCGCGTACTCGAGCGTGGAGCACATGGGCGTCCTCGCGCTGGGGATCGGCCTCGGTGGCGGCGGGACCTTCGGCGCGCTCCTCCACGCCGTGAACCACTCCCTCACGAAGGCGATGCTGTTCCTCGTCACCGGCAACATCCTCGCCGCGACCTCGACGAAGTCGACGACGGAGGTCCGCGGACTCGTGCGCCTGCTGCCCGTATCGGGGGTGCTGTGGATCGCGGGGTTCCTGGCGATCACCGGGTCGCCGCCCTTCGGTCCGTTCCTCAGCGAGTTCACGATTCTCCGCGCGGCGCTCGACCAGGGACGCATCGGCGTGGCGATCGCCTACCTCGCGGCGCTGGGCGCGGTGTTCGTGGGCATGGCCACGCCGATGTTGCGGATGGCGCTCGGTCGCCCGACGCCGGTTGCGGCGGGCATGGCGGGCATGGCGGGTTCGGCGGGAGCAGCGGGCGCGCCGGGTGCGCTGCGCGAGCCGGCGTCCGCCGTCTGGCCGGTCGCGGCGCTCGGCGTTCTCGTGCTCGCGCTCGGGCTCTTCGTCCCGCCCGCGCTCCGCGATCTGCTCGCGAGCGCGGCGCGCTCGGTGGGCTCGCCGTGAGCACGGGCACGAGACGCGCGCTCGAGCTGCGCAACGGCGAGTCCGCGCCGGCCGCCGACGTTCCCGTGCTCTCGTTCGCGGACTTCCGCGCCGGCGTGATCGCGGGCATCGCGGCCGGTGGCCGCCTCGCGGCGCTCTTCGCCGTTCGCGCATCGGAGGGGCCGGCGCGTCTCTGCGCCGTCCTGGCGGACGGCGATGCCGGCACCCTCGCGCTCTCGGCCGCGGAGATCGGCGCGTCGTACGCGGCGCTGACGCCGGATTGCCCGTCGGCCCACCTCTTCGAGCGCGAGATCGCCGAGCGTCATGGCGTCGTACCCGAGGGACATCCGTGGCTCAAGCCCGTTCGCGAGCCCGTCGCGGACTTTTTCCGTGTGGAGGGCGACGAGGTGCACGAGGTCGCGGTGGGCCCGATCCACGCCGGCGTCATCGAGCCCGGGCACTTCCGCTTCCAGTGTCACGGGGAGACGGTGCTCCACCTCGAGATCGCGCTCGGCTACCAGCACCGCGGCGCCCTGCGGGCGCTCGAGGCCGGCCCCACCAGGCGATCGATCCACTACGCGGAGACCCTCGCGGGCGACACCACCGTCGGCCACGCTACCGCGTACTGCGAAGCGGTGGAGGCGCTCACGGCGTGCCGCGTTCCTGCGCGTGCCCAAGCGCTGCGCGGCATCGCGCTGGAGCTGGAGCGCCTCGCGAATCACGTCGGGGATCTCGGCGCGCTCGCGGGCGACGTGGGCTACCTGCCCACGGCCGCCTACTGCGGCCGACTGCGCGGCGAGTTCCTCAACCTCACGGCCGCCGCGTGCGGAAGCCGCTTCGGGCGCGGCTGGGTGCGCCCCGGCGGCGTGGCGTTCGACGTGGACGACACGCTCGTTCCGGAGATGCTCGCCCGCCTCGAGCGCGCGCTCACCGACGTGGCGGGCGCGGTGCAGCTCCTGTGGGAATCTCCGTCGGTGCAGGCGCGCTTCGAGGACACGGGCATTCTCCCGGGGGATGTGTGCCGGGACCTGGGTCTCGTGGGCCCGGCCGCGCGCGCGTCCGGCCTCGCGCGCGACGCCCGGGCGGAGTTCCCCTCCGGCATCTGGCGCTTCGTCCAGATTCCGGTCTCCACGGGCGAGTCGGGCGACGTGCTCGCCCGCGCGCTCGTCCGCTGGCTCGAGATCCAGCGCTCGGGGACGTTCCTGCGCGAGCAGATCGGGGCGCTGCCGCCCGGTCCGTCGCGCATCGACCCGGGAGCCCTCGCTCCCGACCGGCTCGCCGTGACGCTCGTGGAGGGGTGGCGCGGCGAGATCTGCCACGTGGTGGCCACCGACGAGCGCGGCCGCTTCTCGACGTACGAGGTCGTGGACCCGTCCTTCCACAACTGGTCGGGCCTCGCGTACGCGATGCGCTCGCAGCAGATCTCCGACTTCCCTCTCTGCAACAAGAGCTTCAATCTCTCGTACTGCGGTCACGACCTGTGAGGCGAGGATGCTGAAGTCTCTCCGCGCGCGCCTTCGGCAGGGCCATCGGACTTCGGCGTTTCCGCCGGATCCGTCGGCGCTTCCGGAGCGGTTCCGCGGGCGACCGGAGGTGGACCCGAAGCGATGCGCCCCCGATTGCCGCGCCTGCGCGGACGCCTGCCCCACCGACGCGATCACGCTGCCGGAGGCGGGAGGGCCGCCGCGCATCGACCTCGGTCGCTGTCTCTTCTGCACGGACTGCGTGGAGGCCTGCCCCGAAGGCGCGATCGGCTACGGTCGGGACTATCGCCTCGCGACGCGCCGGCGCGAGGATCTCCTCCTGGACGCGAAGGGTCTGACGCTCGCGAAGGCGCTGGACGAGAAGACGCGGCGCCTCTACGGCCGCTCGCTCCAGCTCCGGCAAGTGAGCGCGGGCGGCTGCAACGGCTGCGAGTCCGACGTGAACGTCCTCGGCACGATCGTCTTCGACCTCGGGCGCTTCGGCATCCAGTTCACGGCGTCGCCGCGCCACGCGGACGGGCTGCTCATCACGGGCCCGGTCACGAAGAACATGCAGCTCGCGCTCCGCAAGGCCTACGACGCGCTGCCGCCGCCGCGCCTCGTGATCGCGGTGGGCGCCTGCGCGATCTCGGGCGGCCCGTACGCAGATCATCCGGAGGTGGCGAACGGGGCGAGCGCCGTGGTGCCGGTCGATCTCTTCGTGGCGGGTTGCCCGCCGCACCCCTTCACGATCCTCGACGGCCTCCTGCGACTCCTCGGTCGACGGGAGGCGGAGGAGGCGACGTGACGCGCGCGGAGCGCCGCCCCTCGCGGAGCGCGGAGCGTCCGGCGAGCTCGAAGGGTCCCTCCGTGAGCTCGGGCCGGGCGTCGTGGGTCGGGTCGCTCACGGCGATCCTCCTCGCGGCGGCGGTACTGCGACTGGCGGGGCTCTTCAGCGATCTCTGGCTGGACGAGATCTGGTCTCTCACCGCCACGCGCGCGATGCGCTCCGTGCTCGACGTGTTCCGCGTCTTCCGCGTGGACAACAACCATCACCTGAACACGATCTTCCTCTACCTGCTGGGCGACCGCGCGTGGTGGCCGGTGTACCGCCTGCCGTCGTACGCGGCGGGGGTGGCGACGGTCGCGTGCGCGTGGCTCGTGGGGCGGCGCGACGGTCTCGTCGGCGCGCGCCTGGCGGCGGCGCTCGTGGCCGCGTCCTTCCTGCTGATCAACTACGCGTCGGAGGCGCGCGGGTACTCGCCGGCGGTGTGCCTCTCGATGGCGGGATGGCTGGCCCTGCTGCGCTTCGCCGACGCGCCGACCCTCGCTCGCGCGGCCGCCTTCTGGGCCTGCGGGATCCTCGCTGTCCTCGCGCACGTGACCGCGTTGCACTTCATGGTCGCCGCCTTCGCGTGGCTCGTGGCTCACGAGGCCCGGCAAGGCGGAGGCGCGGTGCGCGTGGCGAGGCGGGTGGCCGCCGCGTTCGGCGTTCCGGCGGTCGCGCTGGCGCTGTTCTGGCTCGGTGCCCTTCGCGGCACGCAGATCGGGGGCGGCCCGGACTACCGCGCCGTCGACGTGATCGTCGAGACTGTCTCGAGCGTCGCGGGGGGACCGGCGGTCGGGGTCGGCGCGTGGGTCGTGTGCCTTCTCTCGCTCGGCGTCCTGGTTCCGGCGCTCGTGCCGAGCCGCGCCACGCGCGATGACTCCTGGGTCTTCTACCTCGTCGTCGTGCTGATCTCGCCCGCGACCGTCGCCGCCCTCGTGCGCGGGCCGGTGCTCTTCGTGCGCTACTTCCTCGTGCCGGCGGCGTTCGCGCTCCTGGCGGTCGGCCGCATCCTCGCCGCCGCGCTGTCGACGTCGTCGCCGCGGCGCGTCGTCGCGGCCCTCGTGCTCGGCGCCTACGTGGCCGGCAACCTGTGGCACGTCGCTGCGCTCTCGCGCGCGGGTCGCGGGGGATACGTGGCGGCGGTTCGCATGATCGGCGCCGAGACGTCGGGCCCCTACGTGAGCGTGAGCGCGGATCACGACTTCCGCGTGGCCCGCGTCCTCGCCTACTACGAGCGCTTCCTGCGTCCGGGGCAGCGCTTCGTCTACTTCGATCGCGGTCACCGGCCGCGCGAGGGTACGGACTGGTACATCACGCAACGGACCGACGGAGTCGTCGTCGCGGCGCCGTCCGTCACGGACGACCTCGGACACCGCTACGCGCTGCGACGGATCTTCGCCTCGATCCGGTTGTCGGGCTCCACGTGGAGCGTGTATCGGCGAACGGCGGCACCGTAGAGCGCCGGGGGGAGCCTCCTCGGCATGAGGGCAGCGTCGACGGAGGAGCGTGGGGCGAGTCGCACGCGGGGAGTGGTGTCGGTCGGGGACGCCGGCACTGTCGGCTACTGCGCCGTCTCGTCCCCGAAGCTGATCTCGTTCGGCAGCTCGTCCACGTCCGCCCCGCCGGCGTCGCGCGGGAAGTGCGCGACCAGCGCGTCGCCGATGCGGCCGATCGCCTCCACCAGACCCTCCGCGAACTCGCCCGCTGCGAAGCGCTGCTGCATGGCGGCCACCGCGCCCGTCCAGAAGTCGTCGCCGACTCTCTCGTGGATGCCCCGGTCCCCGATGACGGCGAAGAGGCGATGCTCGGTGGCGAGGTAGATGAGCGCGCCGCAGCGCAGCTCGGTGCGCGTCATGCCGAGCTTCTCGAACACGACCTTCGCGCGCGCGACGGGATCGCCGCCCTTGCAGCGCTTCTCGACGTGCACACGGATCTCCCCGTGGCTCTTCGCCTCGGCGTCGCCGATGGCATCCACGACGCGCTGCGCCTCCTCCGCGCTGAGGAAGCGGTGCGGATGAGCGTGCCGCTTCGCCATCACCAGCCTCCCTGTCCGTCGCCGCGACGCCGGCGCGTCATTACCAGCCTCCCCGCGCGCCGCCGCCGCCGAACGAGCCGCCGCCGCCGCTGAACCCGCCGCCGCCACCGCCGCCGAAGCCACCGCCCCCGAAGCCTCCGAAGCCTCCGAAGCCTCCGAATCCGCCCCCCCGGTAGAGGCGTCCCGACCGGCCGAGTCCCGGAGGGCCGAGGATGAAAGGCCCGGCACCGCCGAAGCGCGACGAGAGCATCGAGACGACCACGAAGAAGATGACGAAGAGCAGGATCTTCTTCCACGGCGCGGTCTCGGAGCCGGCCCGTCCGGTGCCCTTGAACTCGCCGCGCGCGGCGTCCATGAGCGCGGACGTGGCCGCGAAGATCCCCTCGGCATGACGTCCTGCGCGGAGCGCCGGCACCAGGATGCCGGTGCGGATCTCGTTCGTGATCAGGTCGGTCACGACGGGCTCGAGCCCGTAACCGACCTCGATGTCCACCTGCCGCTCGGCGACGTAGATCGCGAGCAGGATCCCGTTGTTACGATCCTTCTGCCCGATGCGCCACGCCTCGGCGACGCGTTGGCTGAAGTCCGCGAGATCCTCGTCCCCGAGCGAGTCGAAGACCGCCACGACGATCTGGTTGCTCGTCTCGCGCTCGTAGTCCAGTAGCGCGCGAGAGAGCTTCGCCTGCTCGGAAGCGCTCAGCCAACCGACCTCGTCGAGGACGTAGGTGGACGGCGCCGGAGGGAGCTTCCGCGCGAGGGCGGGCGCGGCGCCGCCCGCGAGCAGCGCCACGATCCCGAGGAGAGCGAGCGAGCGGAGCATTCTCAATGTCCGAACTTCACCTCGGGCGCCTTCTGCGCCGTGGCGTCCGCCTGGAAGTACTCCTTGTGGTGCAACCCCGCCATGTTCGCCACGAAGTTCGTGGGCACGGTGCGGATCCGGGCGTTGAAGCCCTGGGCCACCTCGTTGAACTTGCGCCGCTCGACCGCGATGCGGTTCTCGGTGCCTTCGAGCTGGCTCTGCAGCTGGAGGTAGTTCTCGTTCGCCTTGAGATCCGGGTACTTCTCCACCGCCACGAGGAGGCGCGAGAGCGCGCCGCCCAGCTCGCCTTGCGCGGCCTGGAATTGCGAGAACTTCGCCGGATCGTTCAGCACGGAGGAGTCGATCGTGACCTGGGTGGCCTTCGCGCGCGCATTGATGACGTCCGTCAGGGTGCCGCGCTCGAAGTCGGCCGCGCCCTGGACGGTGGCCACGAGATTCGGGACGAGATCCGCGCGCCGCTGATACACGTTCTGGACCTGCGCCCACGCGGAGTTCACTCCCTCCTCCATGGACACGAGCCCGTTGTAGGTGCCGCAGCCCCAGTTCGCACCGAGGAGAACGACGACGAACACGACGATCAGGACGACCAGCGACCTCTTCATGGGCTTCCTCCCGAAACACGAGTCAGGACCTGCGTAGAATGGGATCGAGGATTCCGCGACGTGCCCGCGGTGGCAAGAGCTTTCCGGGCGCGCGGCTCAGGGCGCGCTGCGCTCGACGGGCGCGTCCGCGTCCGCGGGGCCGCGCTTCTCGCGGCGCAGCTCGAAGCCGCGCAGAATGACGTAGGCGATCAGCGAGAAGATGAAGAACACGAGCAACATCCACGCCGTGCTCTGCAGCGTCTGGATCACCGTGCGGTAGATCTCCAAAATCCAGCGATCCTGGTTGAGCACGACCGGCTTCTGGTCCGGGCCCTGCCCCGTGATGTACTTCTCCAGATCCCAGATGCGCACGCCGCCGGAGATGCCCACGACGTAGATCGCGAACTTGAGGTAGCGGACCCAGGCGTGACCCATCGCCGGGCTGACCAGACGCTCGAGGATCGTCGCGATCGGCCGCGCGAAGAGCATCGCCACCACGGCGCACGCGGCCACGGCCACGAGAAACGTGACGAGAAGCAGAGAGAGGAACATGGCGGTCACCTCCTAGTTCTCCGACCAAGCGGGCATCGCGCTCATGTACCTTGCCGCGCGCTCCAGCGCCCGTTCGTGCGTGAGATCACCTTGCCACGCTTCCATCCAATGCGCGATCAGCTCGTGCACTTCCTTCCGCGACCGCAACCTCCCCTCCTCGTCCGCGCAGAAGCGGCAGTAGGACGTGGAGGGGCCCGGGTACTCCCGGAGCGACGTGGAGCAGGACAGGCAGTGCGGGTGATACGGACGCTCGAGGGCGCGGGTTCCCGCAAAGAGGTCCCGCCGGGCCGCCCAGGCGACCGAATCCAGCACCGGGCGCCACTCCGGGGGGACCACGGCGTGCGCGAGCGCGGCCACCTCCTCCCAGGTCTCGAGCGCACCCGGCGCGTCCGGCGCAGTGTGCGCCCGGAGTCCGCGCTCGGCGAGGAGGCCCGCGAGCAGCTCGCGCACGAGCACGCGCTGAAACGCGGGATCGGCTTCGCGGAAGTGCTCGGGACGGACGTCGCTCGGCCCTTCGAGGCCGACTTCCTTCGCGCGCCCCGCGAGCAGCCGTGAGCCGCGTCGCATCGCGTCGGCGTAGAGCCGTGCCGTGGACGCCTTCGCCGGACCGAAGACCTCCGCTTCCCACGCGTGCGTCACGGCGGCGCTCCACGAGCCTCCGTCCGGCGGCAGCGCGAGCGCCAAGGGGAAACGCGGCGCCTCCTCCGGGGGCGGCGCGATGAGCTCCGCCATGAGCGTCTCATCGCGCGCGTCGCGGAGCGTGGCGAGCGTGACGCGGCAGAGCCCTTCGTCCGCGAGGAAGAGAACCGCGCGCCCCGGCGTGGAGCCCGCCTCGCGTCCGAGGTGCTCTGCGAGGTCGTGCGCGGAAGCGCCGGCGTGCGCCTGCACGCGCTCCGCCGGCAGGCCCCAGTGGGCGCGCACGAAGGCGTCGGCCGGATCGCCGTCCACCACGACGTAGCGGAGACTCGGCGGAGCGGTCCCGCGGGCGACGTCCTCCCAGCGCAGCGCCGCAGGCGACGAGCCGGCCGCGCGCACGAGGAGCGCGGAGAAGGCCGGTCGCCAACCCGGAATCGGCAGCATGCGCAGGCCGTGTGCGCGGAGCTGAGCGGAGTCGAAGAGGCCGACCGCCAGAGAGATCCTCGGCGGATGAGAGAGAAGCTCCTCCACGAGCCGCCTCGCGGCACCGCGCTGGATCCGGATCTCCGAGCCGGGCGCGACGCTTCCGACCACGCGTCGTGCGCAGCGAAGGAGGAAGTCGTCGTCGACGAGCCGCGGCGTGGCGACGAGGCCCACGTCGACGACACCCGAGGAAGCGGCGAACCGCGCGGGGCGCGTGCCGCGCAGTCGATCCAGGGTCTCGCGCACGACCTCTCGACTCGTCTCGTCCCACGGGATGCCCGCCGCGCGGATCCAGACGGCCGCGTCGGCGTCGAAGTGGTGGGCGAGCCTCGCGAGCGTCCGCGTCCAGGAGCGCGTCTGGCGGACGGAAGCCCTCGGGAAGCGCGGAATCTCGCCGTCCACGAGGATGCGCTGGAGCGTGTGCGTGGACACGCCGAGGCGGCGGGCGAGCGCACCGCGCCCGGTCGTCTCCGCGGCGGCGCGCACGACGCGCCAGAGGTCGAGAAGGCCCGCGGGTAGGCGCTTCGGGGGCTGCGCAGGCGGGATCGGGCTCGCGGGCATGGACGGCTCTCCGATCGCTTCGTTGTCGACAACGATAGGAAGGAGGCCGGGGCCCGTCAAACGTCGAACGCCGGTCGGCGCCGGCGATTCTCGCGCCGGCTTCCCCTTCGCCTCGGCGGCCCGGCGGGGCGCCTGTCGATCCGGTCGCACGGTCCATCCCGCGCACCGTCGGCTCGACTCGCCGCGGCGGCTTGACACCGCGCGAGGCGGCCCTGAGAGTCTTGCGAGCAACGTCGCCGTCGCCCTCGCCCGGAGCCGCCGTACCGGTGCTCGCCCGCGCCACGAGCTCGCCCTGGCTCGCCCGCCTCCTGGCGATCGCCGCCATCGGCTTCTGGGGCCTGTCCTTCGTCGCCACGAAGGTGGCGCTTCGCGAGCTGACGCCCGTCACGCTCATCTTCACTCGCTTCGCGTTCGGCACGATCGTCCTCCATGCGGTGCTCGTGATGCGGCGCGAGGCGCTGCATCCGCCGCGCGGCTCGCTGCGGAGCCTCACCCTCTTCGGATTCATCGGCGTGTTCGTGCATCAGATGCTGCAGGCGCACGCCCTCCAGTACACGACCGCCGTGCGCACGGGCTGGCTGATCGGGCTCACCCCGATCTGGTCGGCGCTGCTCGCGAGCTGGACGCTTCGCGAGCGATTCGGCCCCCGGAAGGTGGCGGGATTCGCCATCGGGTTCCTCGGCGCGTTGCTCGTGGTGACGCGCGGCCGGCTGTCGACGTCCGTGCTGGCGCTGCCCTCCACGAAGGGCGATCTCCTCATCCTCGCGAGCACCGTGAACTGGGCGGTCTGCACGGTGCTGGCGCGCGGGATGGTCGCGCGCATCGGCAGCGCACGCGCCACCGCCGGCTCGATGCTGCTGGGCTGGTTGATGCTCGCGCCCTTCTTCGTCCATGAAGCGGGGTGGCGGGAGTGGGGGCAGCTCTCCGGAGCTGCCGTCGGCGCGACCCTCTTCCTCGGGATCGGCTGCTCGGGACTGGCGTATCTCTTCTGGTACGGCGCGCTCGCGCGGCTCGACGCGTCGCGCGTGTCGGCCTTTCTCTACCTGGAGCCGCTCGTCACCTGCGCGGCCGCCGTGCCGCTCCTCGGCGAGCCACTCGGCGTCACGACGGTCCTCGGCGGTCTCCTCGTGCTGGCCGGCGTGGCCCTGGTCCAGCACTGAGCCGACGCCCCGGCCACGTTCGCCGGCGGGGTGGTGCCCGAGGCCGGCGGCGCCCCGGCCGGCCTCGCCGCTTCCGTTGCGAGCAATTGCCGGCGTGCGCACCGAATGGCTCGTAAGACCTCGTAAAATCGGTGTAAGTCCTCTAGCGGGTTCCGGGTCGCCCCCCATAGTGTTGCTCGCAACGATGAAGGCGGCCTCGCGCGCCGGGCGACGTCCCGCTGCGCCCGGCCGCGCCGACCCCGGAGGTCCCCATGTCCCGCCTCGGCTCGCCCCCTCAGGTCTCTTCGCCCGCTCTCGTCTCCCTGGCCGCCCTCCTCGCCACCGTCGCGCTGCTGCCGACGCCTTCGCACGCGGTGCCGAGCTTCACGGAGCTGCCGCGCTTCGGCGCGACCAGCGCGACCATCTGCGTGGCCTGGGGCGACGCGGACCTCGACGGCCGGGTGGATCTGGCGGTGGGCAACACGAACAACGGGCAGAACTTCGTCTACTGGAACGAGGGCGGGAACGTCTTCACCGAGGCCGCGGCGTTCGGGCCGAAGAACACCTTCGCTCTCGCGTGGGCCGACGTGGACAACGACGGCGACCCCGACATGGCGATCGGCAACGCGCTTTCGCTGCCGCAGAACCGCCTCGCCATCAACAACGGCGGACGGTCCTTCACGGGTCAGAACCAGTTCGGTGTCCACCAGACCATCGCGATGGCCTGGGCCGACTACGATCGGGACGGCGACCTGGACCTCGCGGTCGGCAACGGCATCCTCACGAGCCCGGATCAGAACTACCTCTACATCAACAACGGCGACGGCACCTGGACCGAGCAGCAGCAATTCGGCTCGGGGAAGACCTGCTCGGTCGTGTGGGGCGACGTGAACGGCGACGGTTATCCCGACCTGGCCGTCGGCAAGGGCGGCTTCGGGTTCGTCGCGCAGAACTACCTCTACCTCAACAACGGCGACGGCACGTTCACCGAACGCGCGGACTTCGGCATCGGCGACACCTCGTGCCTCGCGTTCGGCGACTACGACAACGACGGCGACCTCGATCTCGCGGTCGCGAACTGGAACGGCGGCCAGAGCTACCTGTACGTGAACGACGGCGCCGGCAACTTCACGCAGCAGCTCCAGTTCGGGATCGGCGATCCGAACACCGTGGCCTGGGGCGACGCCGACGACGACGGCGATCTCGACCTCGCGCAGGGCAATGGAGACTTCACGTCGGCCGCGCCGAACACGCTCTGGGTGAACAACGGCGACGGGACGTTCACCGCGAGCGCGCAGTTCGGTCTCGGCAGCACCGACGCCGTGGCCTGGGGCGACGCGGACGGGGACGGCGACCTGGACCTCGCCTCGGGGAACGAGCACACGCCCACGCAGAATTACCTCTACGTGAACGGCTCGAACGACGCGAGCTGGTTGGCGCTCCACCTCGTGGGTCACGGGTACGACCACGGTGCCGGGTACTCGAACCGTGACGGCGTGGGCGCGAAGGTGGCCGTGTACGCCGCGGGATTCCTCGGCGACCCCGCGCACCTCCTCGGCTTCCGGGAGATCGAGGAGCACGGCGGCTTCTCGTCCCAGAGCCAGATCGACGCGCACTTCGGCCTGCCCGGCCGCTCCGCCGTGGACGTGCGCATCGTGTGGCCCGGCTCCGCGGGCAGCCACCTCACCCAGGATCTCCTCGGCGTGAGCGTCCCGGGGCGCTTCGTCATCGACGAAGGGCCGACGGTGACTTCGGCGCCTCTCGTCGGCGCCGCGCCCGCGTCCGCACGGATCTTCCCGAATCCTTCGCGCGCCGACGTGATGCTGGAGCTCGTGCGCCCCGCGTCCGGCGCGGCGGACCTGCTCGTGTACGACGCGGCCGGGCGCCTCGTGCGCCGGCTGCACGGTGTCGACGCCGGCGCGAACGTGATCCGAGCAACCTGGGACGGTCGCGGCGGGGACGGCCGCACGACCGGCGCCGGCGTCTACTTCGTCCGCTTGCCGGGGGCCACGAAGGAGGCGGCGCGAATCGTGCGCCTCAGCTCGCGCTGAGCGCGGCGCGCGCCCACAGAGCCAGCGCGGCGATCGCGAGCGTCGCGATCGTGACCGGCAACCCGATGCGCGCGTGCGTGCGCCAGGGAGTCGCGACGCCGCGCCGGCTCGCCACGTCGATGACGATGATGTTCGCGATGCTGCCCACGACCAGCAGGTTCCCGGCGAGGGTGCTGGAGAGCGCGAGCACGGCCCCGGAGAGCGGGTGCACGGCAAGGGGCAGGAGGAGCATCACCGCCGGCACGTTCGAGACCACGTTGCTCGTGAGCACCGTGGCCGTGAAGAGCCAGGCGGGTCGGGTGAGATCCACGCCGGAGCGAGCGAAGGCACCGGCCGCTTCGGCCGGCAGGCCGGTGCGCCGGAAGGCGTCGTTCACGATGAAGAGCCCGATGAACAGCACCAGCAGCTGCCAGTCCACGGTGCCGAGCATCTGTCGCGAATGGAGGCGGCGGCTCATCAGCAAGAGGCCCGCGCCGGCGAGCGCCACGATCTCGCGCGGCCAGGGCGCCACCAGGAACGCCACCAGGAGAGCCGCCGCCACCGCCAGCCCCTTCGTGGTCTGCCAGACGTTCAGCTCCGGGTCCTCTTCGGGCGAAGGCGTCGCCGCGACCTCGCGCGACCATCGCCCGCGATAGAGGAGCGCGATCAGCGCCCACGTGGCCACGAGCCCGAGGAGCGCGGGCGGGCCCGCCTCCGCCAGATAGCCCGGGAACGAGAGCGCGAGCGTCTGGCCGATCAGCATGTTCTGCGGATTCCCGAGCAACGTGGCCGCCGAGCCCACGTTCGACGCGCATGCCAGCCCGAGCAGGAACGGAACGGGGTCGAGGCGCCGCGCCACGCATGCGTCGAGGAGGACGGGCGCGGCGGTGAGGCAGACGACGTCGTTCGAGAAGACGGCCGCGAGCGCTCCCACGACGAGAACGAGCGCGCCCAGCAACGTCGCGGGGCCCACGCGAAGCATGACGAGAGCCCGCGTGACGTGCGCGTAGAACCCGCCGAGCCGCAGCTGCGCGGAGACGACCATGAGCGCGAAGAGGAGCGCCAGCGTGGGGATGTCGATGGCGTTGCGCGCTTCCTCCAGCCCGACGGAGCGAGTGGCGAGGAGCGCGATCGCGCCGAGGAGCGCGATGCCGGTGCGGTCGAGCTGCAGCCACGGCAGGCGGCCGATCAGCATGCCCACGTACACGACCGCGAACACGATCTCCACCGGAGTGCGCGCGTCGGGCGCGGGCAGCGAGAACCCGGGGAAGAGAGTGGGCATCGGCCGCGCAGTCTAGCATCGGAAAGGCGTTCCGATGGCTCGCCTTCGCCCGCCGGCATATGATCCGCGAAGGCGGCGGACGGGCGGCGAGGCGAACGTGAGTCGCAGCATCCCGAGATTCGAGGAAGGCCGGAGCGGCGGCGCCCCGGTCGACGCGCCCGGCGGAGGCGCGGCGACCCTTCGCGCCGTGGGCACGCTGCGCGCGACGCTCCTGGCCTTCGGCCCGCTCGCGATCGCGGCCCTCCTCACCTGGGTCGCCGCGCGCGTGGACGCGCGTCCCTTCGACGACGTTCTCCTCCTGCCGCCCGATCCGATCTCGCCTTTCCGCTTCGCGCTGGCGCTCGGGGCGGCGGCCGTGGGCTACTTCGCCGTGTTCTTCGCGCCGGGCCTCCTCGTGATGCGGGTGCTGGGGCTGCGCCTGCCGAACGCGCCGGCGAACGCGCTCGCGGCGTTCGTGCTCTCGCTCCTCTCCGTGGCGGGGGCGTGGATCCTCGCGCAGGCGGTGACGGACGGCGTCGGCGCGCGCACGTGCCTCTACCTCACCGTCGCGGTCCTCGACGCGGCCGCCCTTCTCGCGGCGGTCGCGCTCGCGCCGGGAACACCGGCGCTGCCCCGCCTCGCGGACGCTTCTCGCGGCAGCGGGCGCAGCGAGCTTCTCGTGCCCGCGGCCGGCGTGATCCTCCTGATCGCCGCGTGCTGGATGCTCATGCCGGGCAAGATCACGCTCGAGTCGCTCGAGGGCGACGCCACGGAAGTGCACGGGTTCGCGGCGAGCCTGTTCACGCACGCGCTCCCGAACTGGGATCTCGAGTGCGGCGCGTGGGGCTTCTACCCGACGTTCATGTTCGTCGCGTACCCGGTGTTCTCCTCGCTCGCGCTGCTCGGGGATACCGAGGCGGCCGTGCGCCTGCCGGGACTTCTCTTCCTGGCGGTCTCCGTCCTCGCGACCTGCGATCTCGCCGGACGCGGACGAGCGCGCGCCGCGGGAGGGTCGCTGCGCGTGCTCCTTCCCGTGCTCGCCGCGGGGTATCTCTCGTTGCAGGTGGGCGCCTACTACGCGGGCTACCATCCGTTCCACGGCGACCTCGCCTGCCCGGCGCTCGAGGAGTGGGCGGCGGCCGCGCTCACTCTGTGCGCGGTGGTGATGCTCCGGGACGGCGCGCCGGCGCTGGCGGCCGTCGCCGCGTTCCTCGCCATCCTCACGTTCCCGAGCGGCCTCGCGCTCGCGGGCCTCGTGGGCGCAGGAGGTCTCCTCGCCCTGGCGGCCGAGCGCCGCCGAGTCCTGCGCTGGGGGCTGCTGCTCGCGGGGCTCGTCGCCGCGTACGCGATCTTCTTCGTCGTGGTCGCGCACGCGGCCGGCACGCTCGACGCCACCCTTCGCGAATGGTGGTCGAAGTACTTCGCCGGCCGCGGGCAGTTCGCCGCGGAGACGCCGCGACGCATGCTCGCGGCGCTCGGCTGGTGGGCGCTCCTCGCCGGCGGGCTCCCGGTCGCCGGCGTCGTGCTCGGCCTCTTCGCGAGCGACCGGCTCTCGCGCTGGCTCGCGCTCGTGACCGTCCTCTGGACGGCGCTCTGCGTCCTCTCGCCGAACAAGAACATCCACTACTTCCTGCCCGTCGCGCTTCTCCCGATCGCCCTTTCCTCGCGGTGGCTCGCCGGGCGCGCGGGCGCCCTGTCCACGGTCGTCGCGCCCGCGGCCCTTCTGCTCTCCGTCGCGGGAGCGATCGCGCTCTGCCGGCCGCACCCCTCGCCGCCGTACGTGGCCGATCGCGAGTTCGGGCGGCGCACCATCGTCTTCGCGTCGACGGAGCGCGAAGCGGTCGACTTCTCGAAGGTGCTCTTCAACGTGATGGAGCCGCTCTGGAAGTGGAAGCGGGGTGGGCCCTGGGTCATCGGGCATCACACCTGGGCCATGTACGCGGATCGCGGCTTCGATCTCGCGCGCGACTACGACTTCTACGTGGCGGAGGGGCCGCCGCCGGCGCCGGGCCTCACCGAGGTCACGCGACTCACGGGGCCCAACGGGCGACCGGTCGTCTTCTGGGCCCGCGGCGGCCGGGCGGCCGTCCGCGAATGGACGCGACGCACCTACCCCTTGCGGGTGGAGCAGTCGCGCTTCAACTTCGAGATGCCGGAAGCGAGATAGACGCTACCGGACGAGTCGCATCTGACCGGACTTGACCGCCCCGCCGACCGTGAGTCGGTAGAAGTACACGCCGGAGGGCAGCATCGAGCCGGTGGCGTCGCGGCCGTTCCAAGACAAGGACGACGTTCCCGCGGGCAGCGAGCGCGCCACCTCGCC
This sequence comes from bacterium, assembly GCA_046330135.1. Lineage (GTDB taxonomy): Bacteria > ARS69 > ARS69 > ARS69 > ARS69 > CAYYFX01. Next base: position 214,558 of record JAXLTI010000008.1, on the reverse strand, counting down.
GAGACGCCGGCCCAGCGTGTCGAGGATCACGAGCTTCGCGTCGGACGGACGGCTCAGCTGCAGCTCGATCCGCGTGGACGTCGTAAAGGGATTCGGCGCGACGTGCGGATCGCCCACGAGGAGCGTCGCCGGCGACGTCACGTACGGCACCGCCGTGGCCGTGGACAGCACGTTGAACGAGTTCCCCGCGTTGTTCGTGAGGACCGTGGGCGTGGCCGTGAGCGCATAGTCGGCGGCGTTGTTCGTGCTGAGGGCCGTCGCCGCTCCCTGGAACTTGAGGGAGAGAGCCGTACCCGAGGGGAGCGCGCCCGGCCACGCGGGACCGAACTGGCCGTCGGCGTCGTTCACGGGAGCGCCTTCCGTGGGTCCCGTGTAGCCCGACCCGCCCCAGCTCAGCCGCCAGTAGACGGTGGCGCCGGTGTTGTCTTCGAACGTGAGGCTGCCCGCCGCGAGGTAGGACGCGGGAATGGGCGTGGTCAGCGTGAAGTCCGGTACGATCGCCGGGCTCGTGTGCGCCCCGAAGTTCGCGGTGGCGATGAGGATGTGCGCGCCGGCGCCGCCGTTGACGACCGGCGTCGTGGGATCGGAGACGACGATCGGGTTCGCGCCGGTGGCGTCCACCGCGCGCAGTCGCGCGAGCTGGAGCTGATTCTCGATGGGCCCGCGGCTCCGCAGCTGAATGGCCTGCACCGACGTGTCGCCGTCGATGCCGCCGATCACTTGCTCGATCTGCATGAGGTGGAAGGTCGCGAAGGCGGGGGTCGCGCTGAGCGCGAGCGCCGCGATGGCGAGCGAGCGGACGACGTAGGGAGCCGTGCGATTCATGGTCGCGCTTCCTGCCGTTGAGGTGTCTGGGGGGTGCGCGGCACGTAGGAAACCGCACCCGTCGATGGTGCCACTTCGGGAGGGTCCCGAGCAAGGTGCGCGAGGCCCTCGGGCGCCGCGCCGTGTCGACATCGGAATCGGCAGTCGGGAATCTCGTCGCCTCGCGCGCGAGGGGGCGCCCGTCTATACTCCCCCGCGGCATCTTCACACTTCGGAAACCCAGCTTCGGACCGAGGCCCTTGAATCCGCTCGCCGCCCATCCGGCCGAGGCGCCGGCGCCCCGCGCGAAGGGCGCCGCCGCGCTGCCCATCGGCGTCTTCGACTCCGGCGTGGGCGGCCTCACGGTGCTCCGCGCCCTCCGGGCCGAGCTGCCGCACGAGGCTCTTCTCTATCTCGGAGACACCGCGCGCCTGCCCTACGGGACGAAGAGCGCCAACACCGTCGCGCGCTACGCGATCCAGGCGGCGGGGCACCTGGTGGAGCACGGGATCAAGCTGCTCGTCGTGGCGTGCAACACGGCCTCCGCGCTCGCGCTCGACGAGCTCACGGCGGCGTTCGCCGAGATTCCCGTGCTGGGCGTCGTGGAGCCGGGCGCCGAGGCGGCCTGCCGCGAGTCGCGGGCGGGTCGCATCGTAGTGCTCGCCACGGAGAGCACCGCCCGGGACGGCGCGTACGAGCGCGCGATCCGCCGCCGCCGCCCCGAGGCGGACGTCGTGTCGAAGGGCTGCTCGGTGTTCGTGTCGCTCGCCGAGGAGGGCTGGGCGCACGGGCCGGTGGCGGAGCTGGTCGCGCACGAGTACATGGACGACGTGCTCCGCGAGCACCGGCCGGATTGCGTCCTGCTCGGCTGCACGCACTTCCCGGTCCTCGCCGACGTGATCCACCGCGTGGCGGGGGAAGGCGTGTCGCTCGTGGACTCGGCGGCCACGACCGCCGTGGCGGTTCGCGGCGAGCTGGAGCGGCGCGGGATCGCGGCCGCGCGCCAGGACCCGGGCGAGATCCGCCTCTTCGCGACCGACTCGCCGGATCGCTTCCACCGCGTTGCGGGACGCTTCCTGCCGAACGGGATCCTTCCCCGCGGCGTGGAGCTGGTGGACCTCGCCCGGTGAATCATCTCGCGCACGCGTTGATCGCGTCCCGGACGGGAACGTCGATCGTGGGAAATCTGATGGGAGACTTCGTGAAGGGCCGGCCCGAGGATCGCTACGACGGCGAGCTGCTGCGCGGGATCCGCATGCATCGCGCGGTGGACGCGTTCGTGGACGCGCATCCGGCCTTCGTGCGGAGTCGCGCTCGCTTCGGGCCGACCCTTCGCCGTTGGTCGGGGATCCTCGTGGATCTCGGCTACGATCACGTGCTGGCGAAGCGCTGGGAGGACCTGGGCGAGGGCACGCTGCGGACCTTCGCGACGCGCGTGTACGCCGAAGTCGAGGCCGCGCGGGACGTGCTGCCGGAGCGGATGCATCGCTTCGCGGAATACATGCCGCGCGTGGATCTCCTGGTGGCGTACCGCGAGCCCGAGGGAATCCTGCGCGCGCTCGAGGGGATGTCGCACCGGATGAAGAGAGCGAATCCGCTCGGGAAGGCGGCGGGCGACGTGATCCGTGCCTCGACCGGGCTCTCGAGCGATCTCGACGAGCTGTGGCCCGCGGTGCTGCACGCCACGGGCGCGCCGGCCGCGGCGGAGGCCCGGACGGTGTTGCGCGCGCCGGGCGCGCCGGCAAGCACGGAAGCCCGGAAGACCGCGGAGGAGCGTCGCGCATGAAGATCGCGATCATCACGACCGGCGGAACGATCGACAAGGTCTACTTCGACGCGAAGAGCCACTACCAGGTGGGTGACTCCGAGGTGTCGCGCATCCTCGCCGAGTCCCATGTGGACGTCGAGCGCGAGGTCGTGAACATCCTCGCGAAGGACAGCCTCGACATCACGGCTGACGACCGTGCGCTCATCCGTCGCGTCGTGGAGCACCGGTCGGAGCGACACATCCTCATCACCCACGGGACCGACGGCATGGTGGAGACGGGGCGTGTCCTGAAGAGCGTCCCCGGCAAGGTCATCGTGATGACCGGCTCGCTCGCACCCGCGCGCTTCCGGGCGAGCGACGCCCCGTTCAACCTCGGCATGGCGATCGCCGCGCTGCAGACGCTGCCGGAGGGCGTCTGGATCGCGATGAACGGGAGGATCTTCGCGGCGGATCGCGTGAGGAAGAATCGCGAGAAGAACTGCTTCGAGGAGACGTCGACGGCCACGTGAGCGGCAGCTCCCCGCCGTCTTGCTGGGCGGCCGGTTGCTGAGTAGGGTCGGGGGTCTTCGGGAGGTTCATCGCGTGACGCCGCTCGGCCCTCGACGCGCTCGGGCCCTCGCCCGACGTCTGCTCGCGCCCCGATGCATCTGCTCGCCGCGCCGCGCCGCGCTCGGTGCCGTCCCGTGGGCGGCCTTCCTTCTCGTCGTGCTCCAGCTCCTCGGCCCCGGCCGGGCCTGCGCGGCGAGCGTGAGCGGGTTCGTGCGGAGCGCCGCCGACGGTGAAGCTCTCCGCTACGTCAACGTGGTGGTCCAGGAGATCCGCTTCGGCGCGACGACCAACCCGCAGGGCTTCTACACGATCACCGGGATTCCCGCCGGGACCTACACGGTCGTCTTCAGCCTGATCGGAATGAAGACCGAGACCCGGCAAGTCGTCGTCGAGCAGGAGCAATCCGTCACGCTGTCCCTCGAGCTGGCGACGGCGCCGGTCTCTCTCCCGCCGATGAAAGTGAAGGGAGAGTCGGTGGAGCCGACGATCGCGCCGGGGAAGGTGGTCCTGCAGACGCGCGAGCTGCGCGACGTTCCGTCGGTGGCGGAAGCGGACCTCTTCCGCGCCGTCCAGGCGCTTCCCGGCGTGAGCAGCCTCTCGGACTTCTCGAGCGGCCTCTACGTGCAGGGCGGCAGCCCGGACCAGAACCTGATTCTCCTGGACGACGTGGACGTCTACAACCCGAGCCACCTCTTCGGCTTCTTCAGCACGTTCAACGTGGATGCCGTGAAGACGGTGGATCTGCAGAAGTCCGGCTACCCCGCGCGATACGGCGGGCGCCTCTCTTCGCTCCTGGACGTGCACGACCGGGACGGCAACCGGAAGAAGTTCGCCGGCGTCGGCCGCGCGAGCCTCATCAGCTCCAGCCTCACGCTGGACGGGCCGTGGCGGCGGGGCTCGTGGATGGTGGCGGGGCGCCACACCTACATCGCGCCGCTCGCGAAGGCCGCCGGCTACGACCTGCCGTACGCCTTCTACGATCTCCACGGGAAGATCAACGTCGATCCCGGCGAGAACGACCGCACCTCGCTGAGCGCCTTCCGCGGGAACGACCGTCTCGATCTGAAGCAGAGCTCGGTGGACGTGCTTCTCGATTGGGGGAACGACGCCGGGAGCGCGCAGTGGACTCACCTCTTCAGCCAGCGCGTGTTCTCGCAGCTCCTGGTCGGCGGAAGCCGCTTCCACTCGGACGCGAAGATCGCCTTCCAGGACTTCGAGTTCCAGCAGCGGAATCGCATCGACGACCTCGCCGCGAAGGGCAGCGTGTCCTTCCGGCCGTCGCCCGCGCACATGGTGGACGTGGGCTTCGAGTCGAAGCACCTCGACTTCAGCTGGCACCGGGACATCGGCCAGGGATCGTCGTTGAACTTCGCGTTCAACGGCTTCTACGGCGCGCTCTACGCGCAGGACAGCTGGAAGGCGTCCGCCAACACTCGGATCCAGCCCGGGCTGCGCGTGGACTACTACTCCGACGGCCACTACTCGGGCCTGGGACCCCGCCTCAGCGTGCGGCAGACCTTGACCGAGAACCTGGCGCTCCGCGGCTCGTACGGCCGCTACTACCAGTATCTCAATCTGGTCTACCAGGAGGGCCTCGGCTTCGCGGACATGTGGTTCCCCGTGGATTCCACGATCCGGCCCGGCCGCGCGGACCACTACGTTCTCGGGCTGGACTTCGGCCCCTACGATGCCTTCGACCTGTCGATCGAGGCGTACTACAAGGACTTCGGCGACCTCGTGGAGTTCAGCAGCGAGTTCGGGCGCAGCCTGTTCGACGAGAACACGCACCTCGACGACGTCTTCAACAGCGGATCGGGCCGCGCCTTCGGCACCGACGTCTATCTCCGGAATCGCTTCGACGGCTGGAACGGATGGATCGGCTACTCGTGGGGCCGGGCTCGGCGCCGCGTGGAGCAGTTCAACCGCGGGGTCGAGTACACGCCCACCTACGAGCGCCGGCATCAGGTCACCGTGATGCAGACGCGCACGCTCGGCGGGCGCTGGGCGCTCGATCTGAGCTTCCGCTACGGGTCCGGCCAGCCCACCACGCTCGCCGCGGGTCGCTACACGGTCACCGACGTGGCCGGGCGGACCCACGACGTGGCTTTGCTCGGCCCGCTGAACGAGGGGCGCCTTCCGGACTTCCATCGCCTCGACGCAGGGATCTCGAGGAAGTACACGGTGAAGGGATGCCTGGTGGAGCCGAACCTGCAGATCATCAACGTGTACAACCACAAGAACGTCTATCTGCGGTCCTACGATCTCACGACGAACCCGGCCACGTTCCACGACGTCCACATGCTTCCGTTCCTGCCGACGCTCGGCGTGAACGTCACGTTCTGAGGAGAGGCGACGGATGAGCCGGAAGACGGGTCGCGCGAGCCTCCTCGGCGTGATGGGCGCCGCGCTGGCGCTGGCCGGCTGCGGCGGCGATACCGTCGGACCGAACACCGCGCAGACGTTCACGGTCTTCGGGTATCTCTACGTGGGCGAAACGATCGACGCGGCGAACGCGATCCACGTGGCCCGCGTACAACCCATCGCCACGGTCTACGACCCGGCGGCGGCCGCGGTGTCGAACGCGATCGTCACGCTCAGCCGCGCGGGCGCGCCGGCGGACACGCTCGATCTCGTGGCGCCGGGGGCGTACGCAGACTCCGCGATCGTCGTGGTCTCGCAGACGACGTATCGGCTGCGCATCGAGATCCCGGGCGAGAGTGCCCTCACCGCCGCCACGACCACGCCGGTTGCCGTGGAGATCACGGGCGGCCCGCCGGAGCTGCCGCAGACCGTGCGCCACGACGTCCTCCAGGACGCGTTTCCGGTGCTCGTGCGCTGCGACGATCCGGACCAGATCCTGCTGACGGACGTGTACTGTCTCGAGGACTGGCACGACGCGCGATACATCGCGTCCATCGGCCCGCGCGACAAGCCCGAGAGCTACGACGAGTACGGCGGAGACAACCGCGAGCCGCGGCACATCTTCGCCTTCTTCCGTGCCGACGACGTCGTGCGCGAGGGTGATCAGTCCCTCATCAACTTCTACGGCGCGATGATGGCCTTCTACGGGCGCTACCAGGTGCACATCTCGTCGATCGACGCGAACGTGTACGACTTCCTCTACAAGGACCACCCCGAAGAGAACGGCGGGATCGTGGGCGGCATCGGCGTGTTCGGCTCCGCGTGCCGGCGGAGCTGGAACGTCGAGGTCACGCCCTGAGACGACGAAAGCGGCAGTCTCCCTACTTCCCCGCTCCGCCCGCCCCGCTGGCGCCGCCGGCCCCCGTCGCGCCCCCCGTGCCGACGCCTGCACCGGCCCCCGCGGCGCCTCCCGCGCCTACGCCTGCACCGGCACCTGCCGCGCCCACGCCCGAGCCCGCGGCCGAGCCCGCCTTCGGCAGGAGCTGCTGCTCCCAGAAGAGCGCCGTGGCCGCCAGCTCCTGCTCGCGGTTCGCCTTCTTCACGAAGCCGTGGCCCTCGTCCTTCGCCAGCATGGACCACGCGGCGTTCCCGTTCTTCCGCACCGCGGCCACGATGTTCGCCGCCTCCGACGCCGGCACGCGCGGATCGTTCGCGCCTTGCAACACGAAGAGCGCCGCATGGATCTTCGACGCGTTCGCCACCGGCGCGATCTTCTCGAGGAAGGCGCGCATCGCCGGATCGCGCTCGTCGCCGTACTCCACGCGACGCTGGTCGCGCCGGTACTCCGACGTGTTCTCCAGGAAGGTGACGAAATTCGAGATGCCCACCTCGTCCACGCCGGCGCGCAGGCGATCCGAGTAGTGCGTGAGGCACGCGAGCACCATGTAGCCGCCGTACGAGCCGCCGTGCACCGCCACGCGGGAGGCGTCCAAGTCCTTCTGCGTGCCGATCCAGTCCAGGAGAGCGCCGATGTCCTTCACGGAGTCCTCGCGCTTCATGCCGTCGTCCAGCTTCAGGTAGGACTTCCCGTAGCCGGAGGATCCGCGCACGTTCGGGTAGATCACCGCGCAGCCCAGCTCGTGCAGCTCGAACTGCGACGTGTACGAGAACCACGCGCGCGACTGGTCTTCCGGCCCGCCGTGGATCCGCACGACCACCGGGAACGGACCCGTCCCCTGGGGCTTGTACACGAACGCCGGGATCATCCGCGGCTTGCCGTTCGCGTCCTTGTCGAAGGTGGGGAAGTGGATGATCGAGGACTGCACGAACGTGCTCGCATCGAGCCCGCCTACCTCGCCCTCGGTCCAGCGCGTGACCTTCTTCGTGGCCACGTCCGCCGTATAGACGTCCTGCGGGCTCCGCGTGGACTCGAACGTGAGGGCGAGCGACTTCCCGTCCGGGGAGAAGCCGGCGCCGCCGAGGATCCCGAGGGGGAGCGGCGCCTTCTCGGAGGCGCGCGTCTTCGCATCCATGACGTACAGCTCGTCCGTGCCGTCGGCGTTCACGGAGTAAGCGAGGCGCGCGCGATCGTCGGAGCGTGAAGCGAGGCTCACGTTCCACGGGATGTCCGCGCCCACCGTCTCCGAGGTCTTCGAGCCCACCTTCGTCCAGCGCAGCCGCTGGAACTCCGAGCCCTCGTCGGAGGTGAAGAAGACGCCGTCGCCCGTGGCGTCGAAAGCGCCGGGGCCGTAAGCGATCGGTTCGCCGTTCACCTTCGCCTGGTTCGCCACCGGCGTCCGCGCCCCCGAGTCCACGTCCACCACCCACAGGTAACTCTCGTTCGCGGAGATCTCGTGCATCACGAGGAGCCTCCGGTCATCCGCCGACCAGTCGAGCGGCCCCCAGTAGCCCTCGTCCTGCAGCACGAGGCGCTTGCCCTCGGCGTGGAGGGGGTCCATCACCCACACGTCGTGGTCCTTGCCGTTGCGCGCGGTGCTCCGCCACGCCACGCGATCCTTCGCGCTCGACCAGACCGGGACCCCGTTCTGGGACTTCCCGTCCGTGAGGAGCGTGGCCTCGCCCGTCTGGAGGTCGAAGCGGTAGATCTGCGTGTACTCGTTCCCGCCCACGTCCTTCGTGATCAGCATCCAGTCCTTCGCGCGCCCGAAGGACGCCGACCCCACCGGCTCCGGGAAGAACGTCAGCTGCTTCCGCGCGCCGCCGGGCACGGCCACGCGATGGACCTGCGGGACGTCGGCGAAGCGGGTGAGGATGAGCAGCCCGCCGCCCGGGGCCCAGTCCGCGAAGCTCGCGGGGCGGATGTTCTGGTACTGGCCGGTCTTCTCGAGGATCCGCGCGGGGATCTCCGGGATCCCGTCGAGGACGAGCTGGCCCACCTCGCGGACGTCGGCGGAAGAGGGCGGGGGCGCCAGGAGCGCGGCGGCGGCGAGGAGCGGGAGCGGTCGGATCATCGGGATCTCCTTCGAAGGACCTCAGCCGAGGCCGGGCTCGGGGTAGGCGAGACGCCTTCCGAACGGTGAGGAGGGGGGCCTCCGGGACGGTGAAGATGGGCCGACCGTGCCACCCTCCCGGCGGCAGATCAAGTGCCCCCGGGGGCGAGCGACGCCCGGCGGGGACGGCCGGCCGGGCTTCCGGGACGGGCGGTGTGAGCAACTCTTGCTCCCGGTCCGTCGTAGGGAGGATGATCCTCCTTCGCTCGCCCAACCCAGGCGGTCTTCCCCGTTCCGGTGGTAGTCCCATGCTCGCCCGTCCACGTCCTGTGATCCTGCGTCCGCTCGGGCTTCTCCTTCTCTCCCTCCCGGTGCTCGCTCTGGGGGGCTGCGGCAAGGGCAGCCCTGCCGGCGCCGCAGCCGCCGATCCTCCGGGCGGCCCGAAAAGCGAGGGCAAGCCTGCGCCGGTCGCCGTGGAGCCCGTCCACCTCGGCGACGCGTCGAACTACTACACCGCCACGGCCTCCCTGGAGCCCGAGAACGTGGCCACGATCCTCGCCCGCACCACGGGCGTGGTCCGCGAGATCCTCCACGAGGAAGGCGACCACGTCGCGAAGGGCGAGCTGCTGCTCCGCCTCGAGGACGACGAGGCCCAGCTCCGCGTGAAGCAGGCGGAAGCGAACGCGGCCGCCGCGCACGCGGAGCACGAACGGAAGTCGTCGATGCGGGACGCGGGGCTCCTGAGCGCCGGCGAGTTCGAGACCATCGAGAACACGATGCGCGTGCGCGACGTGGAGCTGGGCCTCGCGAAGCTGGCGCTGGACTACACGCACGTGGCGGCGCCGTTCGCCGGGCGCGTGACCCGTCGCCTCGTGAATCCCGGCGCGAACGTGTCGCCCGGCGTCCAGCTCTTCGAGCTGATGGACGACGAGCCGATGCTGGCGCGCGTCCACGTTCCCGCGCGACGCATGGGCTCGGTGGCGCCGGGTCAGCGCATCGCGATCCGCCTCGACAGCGCGAACCTGGACCTCGAGGGTGTGGTCACTCTCGTGAGCCCGATCGTGGACGAGACCACCGGCACCGTGAAGGTCACCGCGGAAGTGCGGAACCATCCGCCCGGCATCCGCCCCGGGGACTTCGCCGAGGTGAAGATCGTCACCGAGCGCCACTCGGACGCGAAGCTCGTGCCCAGCCGCGCGATCGTCGAGGACGAGGGCGACAGCATCGTCTACGTGATCGCGAACGGGAAGGCCACGCGGCGCGTCGTGAAGCCGGGATTCGTGGAGGGCGACACCACCGAGATCCTGAGCGGGCTGGCGAAGGACGAGCTGATCTGCGTGAAGGGCCAGCGCGACCTGCGCGACGGCCAGGCGGTCGAGGTCCTCGAGGGCCCGGGCGCGCCCGCCACCGCCCAGACCGCCACGAAGGCAGCGGCGAAGACCACGTGATCCGCGGCCTCGCCCTCTTCGCGGTCAAGCGCCGCGTGACGATCCTCATGATCGCTCTCGCGGTGATCGCGTTCGGCGGGGTCAGTCTCTCGCGCCTTCCGGTCGATCTCCTTCCGGACATCAGCTACCCCACGATCACCGTCCGCACCGAGTTCCCGGACACCGCGCCCGGCGAGGTGGAGAACCTCGTCACGCGTCCGGTGGAAGAGGCGGTGGGCGTGCTTCGCGGGCTCCTCCAGGTCCACTCGGTGAGCCGCTCGGGCGTCTCCGAGGTCACGCTCCAGTTCGACTGGGGCGCGAACATGGACGACCTCTCCCTGGAAGTGCGCGAGAAGCTCGACCGCGTGGAGCTGCCGCTCGAGGCGAAGCCGCCGGTGGTGCTCCGCTACGACCCCGCGCTCGATCCGGTCATGCGCCTCGCGCTCACCGGCTCCGACGACCTCGCGCTGTTGCGGCGCGTGGCGGAGAAGGGCGTGAAGGAGAAGCTCGAGACCCTCGACGGCATCGCGGCGGCGGAGCTGAAGGGGGGCATCGAGGAGGAGATCACGGTCGAGCTGGACCAGGGCAAGCTCTCGGCGCTCGGCATGACGCCGGAAGAGGTGGGGCGGGTGCTCGCCTCGTCCAACGTGAACCGGCCGGGCGGCTCGCTCGACTCCGCCGAGAACCAGTACCTCGTGCGCACCCTGAACGAGTTCGACACCGTCGAGGAGATCGCGGACCTCACGATCAGCCCCTCGGGCAAGGCGCCCGTGCGCCTCGGCGACGTGGCGAAGGTGCAGCGCGCGCCGAAGGATCGCGACGAGATCACGCGCGTGAACGGGCGCGAGTCCGTGGAGATCGCGGTCTACAAGGAAGGCGACGCGAACACCGTGGCGGCGTCGGACGCGGTCCAGAAGTCCCTGGAGGGCCTCCGCGCGCAGCTGCCGAAGGGCATGCACCTCGATGTCCTCTTCGATCAATCGCGCTTCGTGCGCCGCGCCATCACCGAGGTGCGCGACGCTCTCGTGATCGGCGGCGGCCTCGCGATCCTCGTGCTCTTCCTCTTCCTCCGCGACGTGCGCCCCACGTTCGTGATCGCCACGGCGATCCCGCTCTCCGTGATCGCCACGTTCATCCCGATGTACCGCCTCGGCGTGTCCTTGAACCTCATGTCGCTCGGCGGGCTCACGCTCGGCATCGGGCACCTCGTGGACGCGTCGATCGTGGTGCTCGAGGCGATCCAGCGCCGCCTCTCCACCGGCGTCTCTCGGGCGCGGGCGGCGGTGGAAGGCACGGCGGAGGTGGGCGGAGCCGTGTTCGCGTCGGTGCTGACGTCGGTCGCCGTATTCTTCCCGATCGTGTTCGTGGAGGGAATCGCGGGGCAGCTCTTCCGCGACATGGCCCTCACCGTGACGTTCAGCCAGCTGGCCTCGCTCGTGGTGTCGGTGACGATCGTCCCGATGCTCTCCTCCCTCGGCTCGCGGGCGGAGACGGCGGACGCGGGTCCGTCGAAGGAAGCGATCGTGGCCGGCGACGTCACGCTCGGCCCCATGTCCCAGTGGTTCGACGGGATCCTCCGACGCGCGCTGAAGCGGCCCGGGCTCGTGCTCGGAACGGCCGCCGCGCTCTTCCTCGTGACGCTCGCCGCGGTGCCGCGGATCGGCAAGGAGCTGGTGCCGCCGCTCCAGGAGGGCGAGTTCCACTACGAGGTGGTGCTCCCCGAGGGCACGCCGCTGAAGGTGACGGATCGCACGATCTCGGGAATGGAGGCCGCGGCGGCCGCGGAGCCCGGCGTGGCGCTCACGTACGCCATGATCGGAAGCCGGCTCGTCGCGGGCGGCGCGTCGATGAAGACGAAGGACGAGAACCTCGGCCAGATCGACGTGGTGCTCGCGGACCGCTCCGACAGCCGGAAGGAGCGGAAGATCTCGGAGGCCTTGCGCGACCGCTTCGCGAGGATGCCGGGCGTCTCCTCGAAGCTCGGCCGGCCGTCGTTCTTCAGCCTGCAAACGCCCGTGGAGGTGGTGTTCTACGGCGAGGACCTCGAGGCGCTGCGCGAGTACACGCTCGGGCTCTTGCCGGACCTGACGAAGGTGCGCGGCTTGGCGGACGTCCGCGCCTCCCTCGAATCGGGCAACCCGGAGCTGACCGTGCGCTTCGACCGCGACCGACTGGCCGCCCAGGGCCTCTCGCTCGAAGAGGTCTCCGGCCGCCTGCGGGATCGCGTGCAGGGCGCGATCGTCTCCCGCTTCCGCGAGGAAGACCGCCACCTCGACATCCGCGTGCGCAATCGCATGCAGGACCGGAACAGCATCGCCGCCGTGCAGAACCTCGTGGTGGCGGAGCGGAACGGCGTGCCGGTGACGCTGGCCGCGGTGGCCGACGTGGAGCCCGCGCGCGGGCCCGCGGAGATCCACCGCGTGCAGCAGAGCCGCGCGGCGATCGTCACGGGCGAGGTCACCGGGCGAAGCCTCGGCGCCGTGACGGCGGACATCCAGCGCACCGTGGAGAACCATCCGCCGCCGGCCGGCATCTCCGTGAACTTCGCCGGGCAGAACGAGGAGATGAGCCGGAGCCTCCGGAGCCTCGCGTTCGCGTTCGCGCTCGCCATCTTCCTCGTCTATCTCGTGATGGCGTCCACGTTCGAGAACCTCATCCACCCGTTCATCATCCTCTTCACGATCCCGCTCGGCCTGATCGGCGTGGTGATCGCGCTCCTCCTCGGGCACTTCACGATCAACGTGATGTCCCTCATCGGCGTGATCCTCCTCGTGGGCATCGTCGTGAACAACGCCATCGTCCTCATCGACGCGGTGAACCGCTTCCGCCAGATGGGCCTCGACAAGACCGAAGCGCTCGTGCGCGCGGCGCACGTGCGCATGCGGCCCATCCTCATGACGACGCTCGCCACCGTGCTCGGGCTCCTGCCGATGGCGATCAGCTTCGGCGAAGGGTCGGAGCTGCGGCAGCCGCTCGCGGTGGTCGTGAGCCTCGGGCTCATGACGGGAACTCTCCTCACGCTGCTCGTCATCCCGGCGATGTACCTCGTCATCCCATCGCGGGTACGCACGCTGGCGGAAGAGGAAGATCTCCGCGCGGCGGAGGCGGAGGCGGAGCGCCTGGGGCACGGCGGCGCGCCCGTGACGGGGACTCATCCCGCGGGGGGCGCGCGATGATGACCCTTCCGGAGCTGGCGATCCGCCGGCCCGTGGCCACGATGATGGTGCTCATCTCGATGGTCGTGGTGGGCGGCATCGCGCTGGCGCGGCTGCCGCTCGGGTTCATGCCCGAGCACGAGGAGTCGCAGGTCTGGGTGGTGGTGCCGTACGCGAACGCGGACCCGAAGACGGTGGAGCGCTCGATCCTCCGCCCGCTCGAGGACGCGCTCGGCGGCATCGAAGGCCTCGAGCACATGTTCTCGCAGGCGGACGAGTCCGGCGCGCGCGTGAACCTCTCCTTCGCCTACGACGCGGACGTGGCGCTGAAGAAGGTGGAGATCCGCGAGCGCGTGGATCGCGCCCGGCCGGACTTGCCGTCGGACGTCACGCGCATCTGGATCTCGCGCGACTTCGACCCGGGCGAGTCCGGCGAGACGATCCTGGAAGCGCGCATCGCCGCGGACCGCGACCTGAGCCACGGCTACGACCTGCTGCACGACAAGATCGTGAAGCCGATCCTCCGCATCCCGGGCGTGGCCGCCGTGCACCTGGACGGCATCAACCCGCGCGAGGTGCGCGTGAACCTCCGCCTCGCGGATCTGGAGCGGTATCGCGTGGACGTCCGCGACGTGGCCGCCGCCATTCGCGGCAACCACCTGGACCGCACGCTCGGCGTCGTGCGCACGGACCAGCGCAACCTGCTGCTGCGCGTGGAAGGCCGGCTGCGCGACGTGGAGGAGATCAAGAGCCTCGTGGTGGGGCCGGGCGTGCGCCTGAAGGACGTGGCCGACGTCACCTACGAGGAGCCGCCGCTCGAGTACGGCCGGCACCTGGACGGGAAGTTCGCGCTCGGCATCAGCGTGAGCAAAGAGTCCAGCGCGAACACGATCGCGATCTCGAAGGCGATCCACGAGCGCGTCGAGGCGATGGGGAAGGACCCCGACCTCGAGGGAGTGAACTTCCTCGTCTGGGAGGATCAGGGCAAGGAGATCCTCAAGACGATCGGCGACCTCCGCAACACGGGCTTCATCGGCGCGCTCCTCGCGGCGGGCGTGCTCTTTCTCTTCCTTCGCCGGTTCTCGCCCACGGCCTGGGTGGTGGCGTCCATCCCATTCTCCCTGATCGTGGCGTGCGGCGTGATCTGGGCGAGGGGCGGCACGCTCAACACGATCTCGCTCCTCGGGCTCATCGTGGGCATCGGCATGCTCGTGGACAACGCCGTGGTGGTGATGGAGAACATCGACCGCTACCAGGGCCTCGGCGTGGAGCCGCGCGCGGCCGCACTCGTGGGCTCGCGAGAGGTGTCGATCGCCGTCATCACCGCCACGCTCAGCGCCATGATCGTGTTCCTGCCGATCTTCTTCGGCCCGAAGACCGAGATGAACGTGGTCCTGAACGAGCTGGGCTTCACGGTATGTCTCACGCTTGCCGCGTCCCTGCTCGTCAGCCAGACGCTCATTCCCTTCGCGGCGAGCCGCTTCATCCGCCGGAGGCAGGGCGAGCAAGGCGGCGCGTTCGCGCGCTTCGCCGACCGCTACCAGCGCATCCTGGCGTTCACGCTGGACCGCGAGTGGATCGCGCCGGTGGTGGGGCTGGCGGTCCTCGCGTCGGCGGTGTGGCCGATCATGAAAGTCGACAAGAACATGGACGTGAGCCCGGCGGAGATGTTCGTGAGCGTCCGCTACAATTTCTCCGAACCGTCGGGCTTGGAGACGAAAGAGGCGATCGTCCGCAAGGTGGAGGCGCAGCTGGAGCCGCACCGCGACGAGCTGCATCTGCGGTCGATCTACAGCTTCTTCTCGAAGGAATGGGTGATGACCCGCCTCTACATGAAGGACGGGTACACGAACGAGGACGTCATGAACGCGGCGCGGCGGCGCTTGCCGTCCATCCTGCCGAAGCTGGCCGGCGTGCGCCTGGAGGTGGAAGACAACGTTCCCTTCTGGCAGCGCAACCGCGGCAAGCGCGTGGGCTTCCGCCTCGCGGGAGAGGACACCGAAGTCCTCACGCAGCTCGCGGGCGAGGCGAAGAAGCTGCTCGAGACGGTGCCGGGGCTGCACAGCTTGTACTCGAGCGCGGAGGGCGGGCGGTTCGAGGTGCAGACGCGCGTGGACCGCGACCGGGCGCGCGCCTACGGCGTGGGCGTGCAGCAGGCGGCGGACGTGGTGGAGCTGACGTTCCGCGGTCGCACGCTCCCGAACTTCCTCGACGGCGACGACGAGGTGCCCATGAGCCTTCGTCTGGACGAGCGCAAGGAGGAGAGCCTCGATCAGCTCCACAACGTGCCCTTGCGCCAGGCGCGCGGGGCGTCGTCGTCGGTGATCCCGCTCGCGACGGTGGCGGACTTCTCGGTGGTGAAGGCGCCGGATCAGATCCAGCGCGAGAACCGCGTCAGCGGAGTCTGGGTGGGCGGGCGCTTCGACCAGGGCGACCAGGCGGATTACATCAAGAAGTGCCGCGCCGTGCTGAACACCATGGATCTGCCGTACGGCTACCGCTGGGACGATCACGACTTCATGGAGCAGCGGGAAGCGAGCCAGAAGGAGTTCCTGATCAACCTCCTCCTCGCGCTCGGATTGATCTACGCGGTGATGGCCGGTCTCTTCGAGTCCACGCGGCAGGCGCTGAGCCTCCTCATCTCGCTGCCGTTCGCGCTCGCGGGCGCGGCGTGGACGCTCTATCTCACCGGCGTGTCCTTCGATCAGCCGGCGGCGGTGGGGCTGCTCTTGCTGTGCGGGATCGTCGTGAACAACGGCATCGTGATGATCGCGCACATCAACAAGTACCGGCGCGAGGGCCTGGAGCGTCGCGCCGCCATGCTGCGCGGCGGCCGCGAGCGACTGCGGCCCGTGATGATGACGGCGCTCACGACCCTGCTCGGGCTCCTGCCCATCGTGATCCGCAAGCCCAGCCTGGCGGGCGTCTACTACTACTCCATGGCGCTCGTGATCATGGGCGGGCTGCTCATCTCCACCGTGCTCACGATGATCCTCCTGCCCACGACCGTCTGCCTCACGGAGGACGTGCTCGAAGGCGCCGCGCGCTTCGTGCGCGGGCTCGCGGGCCGCGCGGGACGCCCGGTGGTGCGACTCGCGCGTCGCGCGGCGGGGCGCTGAGGCCGGTTGGCCGTCCCGTTGGCCATCTTCCGTCACCTCCGGTAAGCTCCGCGGCCATGAGAGCGTCCGGCTCGTGGGTCGATGCGATGGCGGGATCCGTGGCGAAGCATGGCATCGAGCCCTGACGTGGCGCGGCGGGAGCCGACCGTCGCTCTCGCCTTCGGCGCGCTGCCGTTCCTCTTCGTCGTGGCGCTGCCGCTGCTGGCGTTGCTCCTCTTTCTCGATCCGCGCGAAGCCCTCGGTCATCTGCGCTCCGAGACGGCGCTTCGCGCCCTCCTCCTCACGCTCCGCACCACGACCGTCGCCACGGCGGTCTGCGCCGCGATCGGGATCCCGATGGCGCTTCTCCTCGCGCGACGTCGCTTCCCCGGGCGCGTCCTCCTCGACACGATCGTGGATCTGCCCATCGCGGTGCCGCCGGTCGTGGCGGGCGTGTCGCTCCTGCTCACGTTCGGGCGCTTCGGCCTCCTCGGCCGCACCCTCGAGATCTTCGGAATCCACGTCCCCTTCACGGCCACGGCGGTCGTGCTGGCGCAGGTGTTCATGGCCAGCCCTTTCCTGGTGCGTTCCGCGCGGGCGGGCTTCGAGGCGGTGGACCCCAGGCTGGAGCAGGCGGCGCGCACGCTCGGGGCGGGGGAGGCGCGCGTCGTCCGGACGGTGACGATCCCCCTCGCGTTCCCGTCCTTGGCGGCGGGGCTCGTCCTCACGTGGGCGCGGGCGCTGTCGGAGTTCGGGGCCACGATCACCTTCGCCGGCAACTTCCCCGGCCGCACGCAGACGTTGCCGCTCGCGGTGATGTCCGCGCTCGAGAGCGACCTGCCCACGGCGGTGGCGATCTCCGCGCTCTCGATCGTGCTGGCGGCCGCGGCGCTTCTGCTGACGCGCGCGCTCGCCCACCGCGCCAGCCTCCCGGGGTTCTGAGCGGCCATGGAGGGTCTCTCCTTCGACGCGGCCGTCGCGTACCCGCGCTTCGCGCTGGACGCGGCATTCCAGGTGGGGCCGCGCGAGACGGTCGCGCTCGTGGGCGTGAACGGATCCGGCAAGACCACGTGCCTGCACTTGATCGCGGGATTGCTGCGACCGGGCCGGGCGAAGATCACGCTCGGCGAGCGCATCCTCTGCGACACCGGCGCCGGCGTGGACGTGCCGCCCGAGAAGCGCGGCGTGGGCCTTCTCTTCCAGGACGGCGCGCTCTTCCCGCACCTCTCGGTGGAAGCGAACGTGCGATACGGCGCGCGCCGCAAAGCGAGCGCGAGGGAGTGGCTGGGGAGGCTCGGCATCGCGGACCTCGCGGCCGAGCGAGTCGGTCACCTCTCCGGCGGCCAGCGCCAGCGCGTGGGCCTCGCACGCGCCCTGGCCTCCGAGCCGGCGACGCTGCTCCTCGACGAGCCGCTCTCCCCGCTGGACGTCAAGACGCGCGCCGCCGTGCGCCGCGAGCTGCGCGAGTTCCTGGCGTCCGTGGAAATGCCCACCGTGGTGGTGACGCACGATCCCGTCGACGCGTTCGCGTTCGGGCAGCGCGTGGTGGTGATGGAGGAAGGCCGCGTCACGCAGGTCGGCACGAGGGACGAACTCCTGCGCGGCCCGCGCAGCGCCTTCGTCGCGGCGCTCGCGGGGCTGAACCTGATCCGCGCGCGGCTCGAAGCGGGCAGCGGGCTACGGCTGGCGCGCGCCGGAGCGCTCGAGCTCCACGTCCTCACCGGGGCACCGGCCGGCGACGTCTTCGTGTCCTTCCGCCCCTCGGATGTGGCGCTCTCGCTCGTCCGCCCCGAGGGCTCGCCGCAGAACGTCTTCGCCGCCGCCGTCCGCGACGTGGTGCCGCTCGCGGACCGAGTGCGCGTCGTGCTGGACGCCGGCGAAGCGCTCCTCGCCGACGTCACCCGCGAGGCGACCGCCTCCCTCGGCGTGACGCCCGGCCGATCGCTCTGGGCCACCGTGAAGGCGACGGCGATGGACGTTTACGAGTGACGCGACGCGGTGCACTCAAGCAGTGTCGTCGCGACGGACGCTCGATCTGCACCTTCTGCGACTTGATCGCGTTGCGAGCACGCCCAAGTCCGCGTGACCCTACAACTTATCGACGCATCAGCCCTCCGCGCGCGCCGTGGAGGACGAGCTAGCTTCGTCCGGCGCCCGTGTGCGAAGCAACGTGTTGCCCGGGGTGTCTCTTGCCGAGCACGAGCCGGCGGTGACGATTCCCCACACGGCGTCAACTCAGCCACGGGGGCTTTGGCGCCCAGAGTCGAGTGCATGGGAGCATGATTGTCGTCATGCCCGGACATGATTTCCGTCATGTCGCCGCGCGCGACGCCCAGGACGCGCGGCCAACCGGCCGGGCCCTGTATGAGAGCCCGATCGGCCAGCGAGTGGTCTTCACGTCCTCGGAGCCGGACAGCCTCAACGGGGACGACTGGGCGGGGATCACGATTCGAGGAGACGCGTGGAACGGCGACGGCCTGGGCGTGGCGCACATCAAGGACGCCGAGATCGCCTTCGCGTCCTACCCGTTGACGTTCTTCGAGGCGGATACGGCGGAGGTGAGGAACTCCTGGTTCCACCACTACCATGAGGAGGCGATCGTCGACTTCGCTTCGGACGCGGCGATCGTGGGGAACACCATCTGGCGCGGACTGGGGCTGGATACAACCGACCCCATTCACAACCCCGTCGGCCGTGTAGGTATCCATCTCGCCTCGACCTTCGGCCCGGACAGCCTGAACGTGGTCTACCACCAGATGCAGCGGGGCATCTGGGCGGACTTCAACAGCGGGTCTTGCAGCGGTCCGCTGGTTCAGATCCCGGTGCGGACGCTCACGCTGAGGAAGAACGCCGTGATCGGTGACGTGGCGGATTTCTCTCAGCTCGATGCGAGCGGGATCGACGTGAGTTGGGGGTGCCGATACCAAGACGTCGAGGTCGAAGACTGCAACGTCCACGACTGGCCGACGGCGGGGATCAAGGTGCGCCAATCCTCGGACGTCGGGGTTCGCTGCAACTGCGTCCAAGGGAATACGGTGGGCGTCCTCCACCGGAGGGACCAGCTCGCCATCGATTCGACGAAGAGCGACGGCTACAACGTCCTGGGGGAGAACTTCCTCAGGGAGAACACGAGTGCGAACATGAAGACGTGGTACAAAGGTCCGACGGGGGAGCCCGGGCGCGCTACGGCGGGCATCTACGGGGGTGGGTACACGCATCCCTTGAGGGGTACCTCGGGCAGCAATCTCCTCGAGTTGTACCTTGGGAACACAACGAACTGGCGGCTGGACGCGGCCCAGTCGCGGACCGACGTGGCCCAGTCGAACGGGTGGAAGGACAACTTCGGCAACCCACTGTCGGACTCGGTGGCTGTCCAGCAGCACAACTTCTACGTCCCGGAAAACGAGCAGACGATCGAGCTCGCGAACCTCCTGCAGAGCGCGCCTGAGCCGGCGTGCCAAACGAACTGGACGCAATTCTGCGAGGCTCCTCCGAGCCCGCCGGGTGGCGCGATGATCGCGAGGAGGCCCGTCGGCAACGGACCGGGCGGCCATGCCTCGGCATCGACGACCCGAGCAGACGGCCAGGAAGCCTCGGCGACGCTGTCGGCTGGCGATCTGCCCAAGGTGCTCGCGCTGCTTCCCCCGAGGCCGAACCCTACCCAGGGTGACGGTGTGGTGATGGTCCTCGAGGTGCCTGCTGCGGATGCCGGGCGGGCCGAGATCAAGGTCTACGACGTCGCGGGGCGGCGTGTGAGGACTCTCCTGTCCGGGGACGTGGAGCCAGGGAGGCGGGAGGTAGCCTGGGATCTCCGAGACGGCCGAGGGGACCGCGTCAGCTCTGGGATCTACTTTGCTAGAATGGAACTGCGCGAGAAACACGCGATCCGACGGATCGTGGTCCTCAAGTAGGAGCGCGCCATGCGAGTGTACCCGATCATCTTCGCGGTGGTGGTGGCGCTGGCGTGGCCGAGCCGAGTCCCGGCAGCGGTCCTGCGAGTTCCTGAGGACTATCCGAGCGTGCTGGCGGGGGTCGACGCTGCCGCAGCGGGGGACTCGGTGCTCGTGGGCTCCGGAATGTGGCGAGATACGGCTGTGCGGACCATCGTCTACTTGGGGCAGGCGCTCACGCTTCAGGTGGCGATGGTCCTCAAGCCGGGCGTCACGGTACTGGGTACCACCGGTGCGGGGTCTACCGTGCTCGACGGTGGCGCGCAGGTGACGCACGCGGTAGCGACGGTCATCCACGCGTCGCCCGGGAGCGTGCCGGCGCGCGTGGTGGGTTTCACGATCACGGGTGGGGGGGAGGGAGTCGCGACGGGGGGATCGAACTTCCTCGAGCTGGATGGGTGTCGGATCCAAGACAACGGCTTGCCTGGCATCGTCATCCGGAATGGCGATCTGACTCTGGTGAACTGCGTGGTCTCGGGCAACGACTGGAACCAGGCGCCACCTCTCGCGGGCGCTGTCTTCGGCTTCGACTACAACATCACGTGCATCGGCTGCACCTTCGAGCACAACCGTGGCCCGGGTCTTTCGGTCCGACTAGACCAAGGCTGGGGCAACGGGATGGTAGTGACGCTGCAGGACTGCGTGTTCCAGGACCACACGCAACGGGGGGCACTTCTCGGCGACGCACCGTTCTTGGACATCGAGCGGTGCCTGTTCCTTCGGAACTCAATCTCGGGTGGCACGAACGGCCCTGGAGGCGGGCTGGACCTCGGAAGGTGCACAGGGAGCGTCCGCTTCTGCACGTTCGCCTTCGATAGTGCGGGCGGCGGTGGCGGTGCCCACATCGGGACCTCGCAGGTGCGCGTCGAGAACAACACGTTCTACGGTTGTTACGCGGGCACCGAGGGGGGGGCCCTGTTCGTGGACGGACCCGACCAGGGCACCGCGAACAACATCTTCGCCTACTCGACGGGTCGGCGCGGCGCGGTCGCGGGGCCGACGCCGAATCCTCAGAGCGGGTGCAATGTCTATTGGGCCAACTCAGCCGGCGACGGCTACGGAGGTTGGGTGCCCGGTGCGACGGACATCCACGCGGATCCACTCTTCTGCGATCCGGTCACTCTCGACTTCCATCTTCAGGCCGCCTCTCCCGCAGCCCCGGCGAACTCGAACGGCTGCGGGTTGATCGGCACCTTCGACGTGAACTGCGGCCCGGTCTCGGTCGAGCCGAGATCCTGGGGCCGAGTGAAGAGCTTGTTCCGCTAGCCGCGGAAGCGGCGGAGGACACGGACATGAGAGCGACGACGATGGGAGCGGCGCTCGTGCTGCTCGGAGCCCTCGCGGGGCTTGCGAGGGCAGAGGAGATCGCGCTCAACACGAGCACGACGGCGACGATCAGTGCGACGATGGGACAGGGGAGGCTCCTGCTGGGCTTCCCCAGCGTCTCCCCACTTCAGGGTCAGTGGGTGACGAACGCGACGCTGTCGATTCCGCTTGGGACGGGAAGCGTCGGCTCGGATCTCGAGATCGAGGTGGACGCGCTCACGAGAAGTTGGAGCGCGGGCGCAACGTGGACGAGCCCGTGGACCACGCCCGGGGGCGATCGCGAGATGACCTTGGCGAACTCGGCGGTTGTGCCGGCCGGGACCTCGGGCGGCATGCTCACCGCCGACGTCACCGACGTGGTGCGCGCGATGTCGGAGGGTGATCTCGGCGAGAACGGGTTCATCCTGTTGCCGTCGAGCCCGCTCAAGGTGGGGTTCACGAGCGAGGAGCTTGCACTTCTCGGAGGGCAGGCGAGCAGCGCGACGCTTCATGTGTACTACCGAGACCTGAAGGCCCTGGGGTATCAGGGCGGGCCGAAGGCGCTCCTCGCGCGCAAGCGAGCTGGGGAAGCGGGATCTGGGCATCCGCGCTGAGAGCGAATCCGTCTCCGGATTGGGCGAGAGGGCTGTCTCCGCAGAATCTCCGTCCACCGGTCAAAATCGGCGCGGTGTCGCGAATGGGAGTCCGTGGAGCCGAACAACGCCGGTTTCGGGCACGGAAGAGAAGGCGCTTCGAACCCGGGCTTGGACCGAGGCCGCCTTGCAGCGCTACGGGTGCCCGTTCCCGTTCTTCCCGTTCGCCCCGTAGCGCTCGACGATGAACCCCGGCACGATCCCCAGCGCGATGTAGCGCGCCCGCACGTCTTCCGGCAGGTGCTTGAAGTCCCCGATCAACCCGCGGCACCCGGGCTCGTGGCACGCGCACGCCATGGTCCAGAGGTCCTCGTCCATGTTGGTCGAGTAGTCGAAGCGGATCTCTTCGCCCTCGGCGATGTCGCGGATGGCCACGAGGGTGCGCGTTCCCCTCAGACCGGCGTTCGGATTGCAGGAGTGGTTGACGAAGAGGCCGACGGGCTCCGGAAGGATGTACCGCTCGCGACCGACCTGCAGGAGGTTCGCGCCCTGCGGCGTGCCGTGCATCGGGTGCTTGCGATCGTAGGACTCGCCGACGAACGTCAGGATGCGCTCGCCGGTGCGGAAGGCGCGGCTGGCGAACACGCCGCGACCCACATCGCACTCGGCCACCACGAGCTCCGCGCTCATGCTCCTCCCGTGGGATCGGTCCGAAGGGACCACCGACGGGGTCGGATTATCCCACTCGGCCTGCGGGTGGCCAGTGGAATCGAACTCGCGCGCGGGTCGCTTCCGCGGGGCGGGGGACGGGGAGCTGCTCACGAGCGCCTCCGGATCTCTTGAAGGCGCCAGGTCGCCTTCTGTTTGGATGTGGCCGCCGCGTAGGGGAGACCGACGAAGCGTTCCAGGGCGTGAATGGCGTCCTCCTTCCGTCCGAGGTTGAGCAAGCAGTCCACCGTGGCCTTCGTCACCGGGTAGTACGCCGGGACGATCGCGAAGGCCTTCTCGTACCAATCGAGGGCCTTGGCGCAATCCCCGTTGAGGTACTCCTCCGCGAGCCCGGCGTAGAAGTAGGAGTCCCGGTCGTCGGGGAAGTCCTTCATGTACTTCGCCAATCCGTCGAGGTAGGCCTTCCCGCCTCCGCCCTCCACCCAGAGCCCGTCCAGGTCCACCCACCGCTTCTCCATCTCGTTCAAGCGGTCCTTGTGCTCGGCCGCCTTCAGGTGCGCGGCGCGCGCGCGGGTGTCGTCTCCGGAGAAGGAGAACGCGCAGGCCAGCTGGGACCAGGCCAGCGCCATCCCGGGGTCCGCGTCCACCGCCTTCTGCAGCTCGCCGACCGCGTTCTCCCAGTCCCCCTCCGAGACGAGGTCGCTGCCGCGGATGTAGTGGGCGTAGGCGTCGAGGGAGCGGGTGGCCACGCGCGACGCGGCCGGCACGCCGCCGCCCTCCTTCTCGCCGTCCGCGGTCGACGCGCTCGCGGGCACGGCGGTCCCGCCGGTCTCCGACCCGGCCCCCGCGGCGTACTTCCGCCGCAGCTGCTCGGCCACGCGGCCGGTGACCTCGTCCAGCAGGTCGTCCGGCTTCGTCGCGCGCGCCTGCATCGTCTCCAGCACGCGCTCGGACGGGATCTCCACGAGCCGCGCATCCAGCACGTAGCTTTCGCCGATCTTCGAGAGCGTTCCCGAAAGCAGCGCCCCCGCGCCGGCGGTAGCGGCCACCTGCCGCGCGAGGCCGGGGTCGGTCTCCGTGTCGTCGGCCGAGCGCCCGAGCGAGCGCGCGATCGCCTCGATCCGGTACGGCGAGATCGCGTAGATGCCGCGCAGGTCGCTCAGCACCTGCACCAGCGCGTCGGCCAGCACGTGTCCGATCTTGGCGTCTCGCAGCATGGGATCGCCCGTGCGATCCTCCACGGGCAGGACCGCCACGCCGATGTCGCCTTCCGGCAGGGCGATCGCGGGAGACGGCGGGATGGGGATGGACGGGGTGCCGGCGCTCTCACCGGCCGGGCCCGGACGACCCGCGTGGCCGCCCGGTTGGAAGAGCCCGCGGAAGAGGAAGAAGAGGAGCAGCGCGCCCGCCGCCACGGCGACGCCGCCGCCGATACGGCCGAACGACGCCGACCGCTTCTTCGGGGCTGCGGCGGCCCACTCGCCGGTGGTCAGCTGCGCACGCACGATCGCGAGCGCCGACTCGAACTCGCGCGCGCTGGCGTAACGCGCATCGGGTGACTTCGCGGTCGCCTTCGCGACGATCTCCGCCAGCCCGTCGGGAATGCCGCGCGCCTTCGTGTCCAGGGGCGGCGGCACCTCGTTCAGGATGGCGTTCAGCGTTCCGATGGCGCTCTCGCGGCGGAAGGGATTCGCGCCGGCGAGCATCTCGTAGAGGACCACGCCGAGCGCGAAGACGTCCGTGCGCGCGTCCACCGGCTGACCCTGGAGCTGCTCGGGCGCGGCGTAGGCCGGCGTCCCGACGATGATCCCGGGAGCGGTCAGGCCCTGGTCGAGCGATCCCATGGCGGTGGCGTCGCTGGTGCTGGCCAGCTTCGCGAGACCGAAGTCGAGGACCTTCACGAAGCCGTCCGGCGTCATCATGAGGTTCTCGGGCTTGATGTCGCGATGGACGATGCCGGCGTCGTGGGCTTTCTGGAGCCCGCGCGCCGCCTGGATGGCCACGTCGAGCGCGTCCGCGGGCAGGATCGTGCCGGCGGTCAGCATCCGGCGAACGGTGCGACCTTCCACGAACTCCGTCACCAGGTAGGGGCCGCTGTCGGACTCGCCGATCTCGTGCAGGGTGACGATGTTCGGATGATTCAGACCGGAGACGGTGCGCGCCTCTACCAGGAAGCGGCGCAGCCGGTCCTTGTCCTCGGACGCGCCGGGCGAGATGAACTTCACGGCGACGTCGCGGCCCAGCCGCGGGTCCCGGGCGCGATACACCTCGCCCATTCCCCCCGCACCGAGCTTCTCGACAATCTCGTAGGGACCGACCTGTTTCCCGATCACTCCCGCTGCTCTCGGCACCAGCCGGCGGCGCTTGCTGGTTGGCCGGGGAATCTAGCGAGTGGCGAGGGCCGTTGCACGGGCTTTCTTCGGAAATGACGGCGGGGCGCGCGTTTCCACCGCCCGCCGGACCCCGAGCCGGCCCGAAACCGGAATGGAGCCTCTGCCTTTTCCGTCGCATCCGGTGTACCTTGGCGGTCCTTGACGCCCCGCCAGGGAGGTCCGGCTCTGACTCGCCGCTCGCCCGCGCGCGTGATCCAAACCCTCGGGCTCGTCCTGGCCGCCGCGCTCGCCGCGGCGCCGCCGGCGCGCGCGTCCGACGATCACGCCGCCTGCCTCGAGTGCCACGGGGATCCCAGCTTCAGCGTGGATCGGTCGGGGCGGACGGTCTCCCTGTACGTGGACGCCGCGAAGTTCGCGAAGTCCGTCCACGCGTCGATCGACTGCTCGGGCTGCCACGCGGACGCGAACCCTGCCGACCTCCCGCATCCGGAAGGCCTGGCCGCCGTGAAGTGCGGCTCCTGCCACGACGACGTCCAGACCGACTTCGACATCGGCATCCATGGCACGCGCCTGGCGCAGCACGCGCCCTACGCGCCGAACTGCGCCGAGTGCCACGGCGAGCACGACATCCTCTCGCCGAAGGACCCGAAGGCACCCACGTACAAGATGCAGGTGCCCTTCCTCTGCGGCCGCTGCCACAAGGAAGGCGCGCCGGTGGCCCGCACCTACGACATCCCGCAGAAGGACATCCTCGAGAATTACAGCGAGAGCATCCACGGCGAGGGTCTCTTCAAGAAGGGCCTCATCGTCACGGCCACGTGCACGGACTGCCACCAGTCCCACCGCATCCTTCCGCACACGAACCCGGCGGCGTCCATCGCGCCCGGCAACGTGGCGAAGACGTGCATGAAGTGCCACGCCCGCATCGAGGACGTGCACGAGAAGATCATCCGCGGCGCGCTGTGGGAGCAATCGCCCGGCGCGGTCCCGGCGTGCACGGGCTGCCATCTGCCCCACAAGGTGAGGAAGGAGCTGCTCGCGGTCACGCTGCCGAACCGCGACTGCCTCAAGTGCCACGACAATCCGGCGCTGAAGAAGGCGATGGCCCCGGGCGACACCGTGGCCGCGTCCATGTACGTGGACGCCCGCAAGCTCGACGCGTCGGTGCACACGAACATGCCGTGCGTGAAGTGCCACATCGACGTGGATCCGCGCCGGATGCGCCCGTGCGAGACGGCGAGCAAGGTGGACTGCTCGAACTGCCACGCGCAGGTCTCGAAGGAGTACTTCGCCAGCGGCCACGGGCAGGCCTTCGTTCGCGGCGTCAAGGAAGCGCCCGTGTGCACCACGTGCCACGGCGACCACGCGGTCCAGAAGCACACCGACGAGACGGCGCCCACGTACCGCGCGGCGGTGCCGGCGCTCTGCGGGCAGTGCCACCGCGAGGGCGGCGCCGCGTCCAAGGTGGCCACGCTGTCGCAGCCCCACGCGGTGGCGGACTACTCGAAGAGCGTGCATGGGCGCGGGCTCACCGAAAAGGGCCTCCTGCCGAGCGCGGTGTGCATCGACTGCCACGGCGTGCACGAGATCCTGAAGCACGACGATCCGCGCTCCACGGTGAACGCCTTGAACGTGCCGGCCACGTGCGCGTCGTGCCATCGCGGCATCTACAAGGAGTACATCAAGAGCATCCACTTCTCGCCGGACGGCCAGCGCAAGGGCGAGCGGCTCCCGAACTGCGCGGACTGCCACAGCTCCCACGCCATCGGGCAGGTGGAGCGCGATCAGTTCATGATGCAGGTGACGGTCCAGTGCGGCTCCTGCCACAAGGAGCTGGGCGCCACGTATCTCCAGACGATGCACGGCAAGGCGTACAAGCTGGGCTACCTGCGCGCCGCGAAGTGCTCGGATTGCCACGGCGCGCACGCGATCCTCGCCGTCACCGATCCGCAGGCGTCCGTGGGCGTGCGGAACATCGTGGAGACTTGCCGCAAGTGCCACGGCGACGCCACGCGCCGCTTCACCGGCTACCTCACGCACGCCACGCATCACGATCCGAAGAAGTACCCGGCGCTCTTCTACACGTACTGGTCGATGACGTTCCTCCTGGTGGGCACGTTCAGCTTCTTCGGCGCCCACACGCTGCTCTGGCTGCCGCGGTCCTTCCGCTCGATGTTCCATCGCCGCGAGCGCGCGGTGAGCGAGAACGCCACGGCGGAGCGCTACTGGATCCGTCGCTTCAGCCTGCCGCAGCGCATCACGCACCTCTTCGTGATCGTGAGCTTCCTCTCCCTCGCCACGACCGGCATGATGCTCCGCTTCTCCGGGCTGCCGTGGACCGAGTTCCTGGCGAAGGCGCTCGGCGGCGTGAAGGGCGCCGGGATCATCCACCGCATCGCGGCCACGATCACTTTCGGGTACTTCACGTTCCACCTTTCCACGCTCATCGTCCTCAAGCGGAAGCGCCGTGTCCCGTGGAAGGAGCTGCTGCTCGGCCGCGACTCGATGATGTTCAATCGCAAGGACCTCTCGGACTTCGTCGCCACGATGAAGTGGTTCTTCGGGCGCGGGCCGCGCCCGGAGTACGGGCGCTGGACGTACTGGGAGAAGTTCGACTATCTCGCGGTCTTCTGGGGCGTGGCCATCATCGGAGCGTCGGGGCTCATGCTGTGGTTCCCCGAGTTCTTCACGCACGTCCTGCCCGGTTGGCTCTTGAACGTGGCCACGATCATCCACTCGGACGAAGCGCTGCTGGCGGTGGGGTTCATCTTCACGATCCACTTCTTCAACACGCACCTGCGGCCCGAAGCGTTCCCGATGGACACCGTGGTGTTCACCGGCCTCGCGCCGCTCAGCGAGTACCGCGAGAACCGGCCGGCCGAGTACGAGCAGATGAAGGCCAGCGGCGACCTGCGCAAGCGCATGACCGCCCAGGGGCCCTCCCCCGCGACGATGATCCTCGTGCGCATCTTCGGCTTCACGTTCCTCGCCGTCGGCGTCACGTTGATCGGGCTGATCGTCTTCTCGCTGATCTTCGGTTACCGGCAGTAGCGCTCACTAATCCGAGAGCGTCGACCGCCAGTACCGCTCCGCGCGATCGACGAGCGCGGCCTGATCCTCTTCGTGGTCCCAGAGGCGTCGCGCGTCGGCGTCCTTCGTGCGCGAGAAGAGGAAGAGCTTCCCGTCGATGACCTTGAAGTTCTCGGGGTCGCTCTTCCACCGGATGCCCACGGCCATGCCGTACGCGCACCAGCCGCCGCACTGCGGCTCGTAGCGCTCCGGGTCCTTGGCGAAGGCGGTCGCCTGCGCGGCGCTCGTGAAGAGGTACGTGATCCCGCGGACGGTCAGCGAGTGCGCGGGGTCCCCGCGCTCGGCCTTCCCGGGGTCGAAGTAGGAGACGGGGCTGTACCCGTCGAGGGCGAGGCCCTTCGAGTCCAGGTTGTAGGCGGCGAGGCCGGGGCGCGTGGCCTGATCATCGCGGCAGGCGGCGAGCGCGAGCGGGACGATCGCGAGGATCAGGGGTCTGGAGAGCCGCATGCCACCAAGGATACCCGGCCCCATTGGAGCGGGGAATCGCCTTTCCTGCGGCAGCCGGCCCGACCCGGTGGGTATACTGAGACACACTGCCACTCATCTCCGGGGGTCCGTCATGCGCACCCGCCCCGTCCTCCTCGCGGCCACCTCCCTTCTCGCCGTCTCCGCCGCGACCCTGATGGTCCTGCCGCGCGCGATCCGCGAGTCCGAGCCGGCCGAAGAGCCGAGCGAGTTCTTCCACCTGCAGCGCGCCTGGCCCGAGCACGAGATTCCCGCGGGGGCGTACGCGCGGGCGGTCGACGAGGCGCGAACCCTGCGCGCCGCGTCCTTGGCGCGGCGAACCTCGCCTGTGCCGTGGCAGGCGTCGGGGCCCACGAACGTGGGCGGGCGCGTGACGGCGATCGCGGTGGACCCTACGAACGCGTCGCGCATCTGGATCGGCGCGGCCGACGGCGGCGTCTTCCGCACCACGAACGGCGGCACGAACTGGACGCCGCTCCTGGACAGCTTCGGCGGCCTCTCGATCGGCGCCCTCGCCGCGCACCCCACGCTGCCCGGCGTGCTCCTCGCGGGCACGGGGGAGGCGAACACCAGCGGCGACTCCTACGACGGCATCGGGATGTTGAAGACGACCGACGGCGGCGACACCTGGGCGCTCTCCGGGTTGCCGGCTTCCCAGCGCATCGGGCGGATCGCGTGGGACGTCACGAACCCGAGCATCATCCACGTGGCGGTGGCGGGCGGGCAGTACACGAAGAGCCCGGACCGCGGCGTCTATCGCTCCACGGACGGGGGCGCGACCTGGCAGCAGACGCTCTTCGTCTCGGACTCCACCTCCGCGATCGACGTGGTGATCGATCCCACGAACGGCTCGAAGGTGTACGCCGCGATGTGGGAGCGCATGCGCTTCGCGAACAATCGCATCGTGTCCGGCCCCACGAGCGGCATCTATCGCTCCACCGACGGCGGCACCACGTGGGCCGAGATGACCACCGGCGTGCCGATCACGAACGACGTGGCGCGCATCGGGCTGGCGGTGGCGCCGTCCTTGCCCTCGACCGTCTACGCCGTGTACTCGAGGTACAGCGCGTCGCAGGGCACGTTCCTGGACGGCGTCTACAAGTCCGTCAACTCCGGCGCGTCGTGGGCGAAGGTGTCGAACACCTCGATCGGCAACCCGTACTCGAGCTACGGCTGGTACTTCGGCGAGATCCGCGTGGCCCCCACCAACCCGAATCTCGTCCTCGTGTTGGGCGTTCCGCTCATGCGCTCCACGAACGGCGGCATCGCGTGGAGCGACATCACCGGCGCGCAGCACGTGGACATGCACGACCTCTGGATCGACCCCGCGAACGCGGCGCACTGGATCTCCGGCAACGACGGCGGCCTGTACCTGACGTCCACCTCGGGCAGCTCGTGGACGCAGGCGCCGGATCTCCCGATCACGCAGTTCTACGCGCTCACGGTGGACCCGCAGCTCCCGCAGCGCCTCATCGGCGGCACGCAGGACAACTCCACGCCGCGCACGCTCACGGGTGCCTTGAACGATTGGGACGTCCTCATCGGCGGCGACGGCTTCACCGCGATCGTGGATCCCACGAACTCCAACGTGATCTACGGCGAGACGCAGTACGGCGATCTCGAGAAGACCACGAACGGCTTCAGCTTCGGCACCGTCTTCGACGGCACCGGCACGGACGGCCGAGCGAACTGGAGCATGCCGGTGGTCATGGCGCCGAGCGACCACCTCACGCTCTACGCGGGAACGTGGCGCGTCTGGCGCACGACGAACGCCGGCAGCACCTGGACCGCCATCTCGCCCGATCTGACCGACGGGCCGGGCGGCGGGAACCTCGTCTTCGGAACGTTGACGACGCTCGCGGTGGCGCCGTCCGCTCCGGGAACGATCTGGGCCGGCGCGGACGACGGCAACGTGCGCGTCACCACGAACGGCGGCGGCACGTGGGCGAACGTGCGCGCGGGCTTGCCGGTGCGCTGGGTCACGCGCGTGGCGGCGGATCCGCTGGATGCCACGATCGGCTACGTGGCGCTCTCCGGGTATCACCAAGACGAGACGCAGCCGCACCTCTTCCGCACCACGAACGTCGGCGCCACGTGGACGGACATCTCGGGCAACCTGCCGAGCGCGCCCGTGAACGACATCGTGGTGGATCCGCAGAACACGAATCGCCTCTTCGTGGGGACGGACACCGGCGTCTACGTCACGAACGATCTCGGCGTGAGCTGGGACGCGCTCGGCACGGGGTTCCCGCTGACGGTCGTGGCGGACCTCGAGCTGCATGCCGCCACGCGGACGCTCGTGGCCGGAACGCACGGACGCTCGTCGTTCAAGATCGATCTCGACGCGGTGACGGCGGCGCCGATCGTGGCGTCCGCCGGCGCGACGACCCTGACGCTCGAAGCGCCGCGGCCGAATCCGTCCGCCGGAGAAACGCGCCTCGCGTTCGCGTTGCCGAAGGAGTCGCGCGTCCGTCTCGCCGTGTACGACGTGGTCGGGCGACGCGTCCGGGAGCTGCTCGCGGAGACGCGATCGGCCGGCCGGCACGAAGTCACGTGGGACGGCCGCGATTCAGCGGGCCATGCCGTGGCCGCCGGCGTCTACTTCGCGCGCCTCTCCGCGGCGGGAGAGACGCAGGCGACACGCATCACGAGGACGCGGTAGGGGGGGTAGCCCCGATCCGGCTTCCCGCGCCGGCTTCTCCGCCGCGGACGGTCGCCTCCGCCATCCTGGCTCCGGCGCCCTCCCGCTCCGTCGCCTCCGCCATCCTGGCTGCGGCGACTCCGCGAAGCCGCTGCGGAGAACCCGGCGCGGGAAGCCGGATCGTTGCTTGGGTCGCGCGGACTCTCGGGACAAGCTCGGGGTCGACCGCAGCGGATCCGCGCGGTCCGTCGCGTCCCGTGTCTACGCGCACGCCCGACGTGCCGCGTGTTGGGATAGCGAGGCAAGCCCGCCGAGCTCGACCCTTCCTCGCCGTCCGCAGCGGAGGAAGGGTCGAGCTCGGCGGGCGGGCGAACGCCCCTTGGGCGACCACGGAGGCTAGCGCAGGCGCTCGAAGAGGATCGCGCCCTCTTCGAAGCCGGGGCCGATGAAGCGGAAGGCACACTTCTGGAGGACGCGCATGGACGCGCGAAGCTCCGGAAGCGTCTGCGCCACGACGCGTCGGACCTCCGGATGGGAGAAGGCCCAGCCCACGAGCGCCTCCGTGGCCTCGGGCGCGTAGCCCCGGCGTTGCCACGTCTCGACGATCGAGTAGCCCACCTCCACCGTGCCGTCGGGAGCGGGCTGACCCTTGAAGCCGCCGTTGCCCATCACGATCCGTTTCGCGCCTGACGCCGGCGGGTTCGCGAGGAAGTACCACGGTCCCCAGCCCACGTTGGCGGGATCGGCCTCCACGAGATCCAGGGTCCATCGAATGGAGTCTTCGTCGTTCAAGGGCGGCGGCCAGACGGGGGGAAGCTCCACGTCGAGCAGCTCGGCGAAGCGGGCGCGGTCGTGCAGCTCGGCGCGAGCGAGCGCGGGCGTGGCAGCCACGAGGACCATCCGGGGCGTCACGAGACGCGGGCTCGCGTCCGCGGGCACCGCCACTACTTGCGCGCCTTCATTCGCTTCGCGATCTCCTCCGGCGACACGTCTTCCACGTGCGTGGCGATCCACCACTGGTTGCCGCAGGGATCGAGCACGGCCGCGTTGAGGTCGCCGTAGAACTGAAGGGTGGGCTTCATGAGGGACTCGCCGCCGGCCTGCATCGCGGCGCGATACGTGGCCTCGGTGTCTTGCACGTAGAGGTAGAGCATGCTGGGCTGCGGCGGGTGCTTCTCCGTGGCGCCGCCCATCATCACCATGGAATTGCCCACGCGGACCTGAGCGTGCGCCACGCGCCCGGACGCCTCCACGCTCCGCTCGATCTCCTGCGCGTCGAACGCCGCCTTCAAGAAGTCGATGAGGAGGGCCGGGTCGCTCACGACGAGGTAGGGCGTCACCGTATGGAAGCCCTCGGGAATCGGACGGACGGTCATGCTCGTCTCCTTCGGGGTCGAGTCGGCGGATGGGGCGCGTCGATCCGAGTTCGGCGGAGGTCGGGTCGGCGGATTCTAAGGAGACGAGATCGTCGTCTCAAGGCGCGAGTGGTCTCGGGTGCGAGTGGTCTCGGGTGCGAGTGGTCTTGGGCGCGAGTGGTCTCGGGCGCGTGGTCTCCGACGCCGGTGGTCTCAAGGCGCGAGTCGCGGCCACACGAGCTCGAGGATGCGGAACGTGAGACCCCAGATCGTGTAGCCCCGCGTGACGATGCACGGAAACGTTCGCGGCTCCGGCCAGCTGGGATAATGGAGCGTCAGCTCGCGACGGTTGTCTGCGAGGGTCAGCTCGGCGAGCGAGAATTCGAGCACGTCCACGACCTCCGCCGGATCCGGACGCCACGCGAGCCCCGCCGGCAGACGTCCGAGCACGGGCGTCACCTCGTAACCCGTGGTCACGGTGAGCATGTCGGGCAGCGTCTCGATCACGTCGACGACTGTGCGCGGCACGCCCAGCTCCTCCTCGAATTCGCGCAGCGCCGTCTCCTCGGGCGAGCGATCGGCATCTTCGCGCACGCCGCCCGGAAAGGAGATCTGCCCGCCGTGCGGGCCGCCGGCCGTGCGCAGAATGAAGACGAGGGACGGCCCCGCGGGGTGTGCCGGGATGAGCGGGACGAGGACCGCTGCGGGCACCGGAGGTGGGCTCACGAGGTCTCCCGGCGCCCCAGGCGGGCGCCCGGTGAAGAAAGGGCGGCCCTCCCGACGGGAGGACCGCCCTCGTGAGCCTACTCGACTCGAGGCTACTTCAGAACCGTGATCGTACGCGTCTCCACGCGGCCCGCGCTGACCAGGCGAGCGAAGTACACGCCCGACGCCACCGTGGCGCCGCGATCATCGCGCGTATCCCACGCGAAGATGCCGTTCGCCTCGGCGTGGCCGTGGTGGACCGTCTTGACCACGCGGCCCGCCACGTCGTGGATGGTGATGTCCATGTCGCCCGCGGCCGGAATCGCGTAGAAGAGCGCGACGTTCCCGCCGCCCACGCGCACCGGGTTCGGCGCGGCAACGAGGCTCATCGTGGCCACGTGCGTGGGGATCACGGGCGCGCCGGTGGTGGCCGCGCTCGTCGCGAGGATCTGCCCGCGGATCTCCCCGCCACCGAAGGTGCTCGTGTGGATGTTGGCGTACGTCAGGCCGGCGAGGATGCTCGGACCGTCCGCCGCCGGGAAGTTCCAAACGGTCGTCTTCGGGTTACCCAACGGCAAAGGGAACAACACGCCGGCCGCCATTCCCGGCGGAGCGAAGCCGTGGATGTGAGCCGCCGTCTCCGTCGCCGTCAGGCCGGCGAAATGGATGTCGATGGACAGCGTGTTCAACCCCAGATCGAGGTTGAAGAACCCGATGCCCTGAGCAGGCGACGCGTTCGGCGGGGTCTCCTGCGTGCCCTGGAGAATCGCGACCATGTTCGGCGTGGGATCCACGAGGATCTGTCCGCGGATCTCTCCGCCCGGGAACGCGCTCGAGTGGACGTTCACGTAGGTGAGGCCCGCGAGCACGTTGGCCTCGTTGGCCGCGCCGTAGGCCCAGGCGCCGATCTTCGGGCTGCCGAGCGACAGCGGCTGCAGAACGCCCGCCGCCACTCCCGGAGGAGCGAACCCGTGGATGTGCGCGGCCGTCTCCGGCGCGCCCAGGCCCGAGAACTCGAAGTAGTAGAACATCGTATGCGTGGACGTATCGACGACGATGCGGCCCAAGCCGGTCCCCGCCGAGCCGTTCGGTGGAGTCTCTTGCGCGCCGTCGAGAACGGCGGACATCGGCGTGAGCGCGAAGGCGCTCGAAGCGAGCGCCGCGACCGCGGAGGTGACGAGTCCGCACAGGATTCCATGCTTCACGACTGGGTTCCTCCCCCTCCGATTCCTGGCCGAATCGGACCACCGGCGTTGAGTGACCTGCAGAGCGGGCGTCCGAAAGACTCGGACTCTCGAACCGACGTCAGTGGCGGTGGCGACACGCCACGCTCCCGACGGGCCGGGTTCCGTCGAGCACTGCCGTCGATTCGTGTCGGGGGGAGACGCACCGCACCCTAGCAAAGCGGTCGCGGCGAATCCATCGTCTTGTGAGAAGTTGGTGCTCAGAAACCCGGAGGAGGGTGGAACGATCGGGGAATGCCCGAGACCCGCGCCGTGATCGCGAGCAGTCGCTCGTCTTGCCAGCGACGACCCACGAGCTGCGCACCAATCGGGAGGCCTTCGTCATCAATTGCGATCGGAAGGACGACGGCGGGCTGGCCCGTGAGATTGAACGGGAAGCAGTGATGATTGATCTGTCCGTAGGTCGCGGGCACGCCGTCCACGGAGATCGGCGTGCTGGGCTGGATGTGCGGGAACGCCGTGACCATCGCGGGCGGGCAGAGGAGGACGTCGAAGTCGTCGAAGAGACGGTCCCACGCCAGGATCAGCTCGTCGCGGCGCTGTGCCATGTGCAGCAGATCCACGGCGGTGGGCGGCTCGAGCGCGCGTGTCCGCTCGGTCGCCGGCGCGCCCGAGAGGTGGACGGACATCCACGCGAACCATCGGAAGTTCTTGGCCCACAACTGGTGCTGCTCCTCGAAGCTCACGGCGGGCAGCTTCTCCTCCACCCGCGCTCCCGCGGAGGCCAACTCGCCGGCCAACCGCTCGAGGGCGTCGCGGATCGCGCGGGCCACGGGCACGCCCGGGAAAGTGGGCGCGAACGCGATGCGCAGGGAGCGCAGCGGCGGCGCCGCCGGCTCGGAGACCGGCACCGGCGCGACGTCCGTGTCGCGGCCGTCCGGCCCGGCGAGGAGGCGGAACGCCAGGGTGAGATCTTCCACGCTTCGCGCCATGGGTCCCACGACGCCGAGCGCGCGCTCGAAGCGCGGCGCGCCCGGCACTTCGGGGATGTGACCGGTGAGCGGAATGCGCCGCGTCGTGGGCTTCAGTCCGAAGACGCCGCAGAAGTGGGCCGGCATGCGAATGGAGCCCGCGAGATCGCTGCCGACCTCGAGCGGCACCAGCCCCGCCGCGAGCGCGGCCGCGGCCCCGCCGCTCGATCCGCCCGGCGTTCGCTCGAGATTCCACGGGTTGTTCGTGCGCCCGAAGATCTCGTTGTCGGTCTGCGGCAAGGCGAGAAGCGGCGGCACGTTCGTCTTGCCGAGAAGGATCCCGCCCGCGGCGCGAAGTCGCGCGGCCACGGTGCTGTCTTCCTTCGGCACGTAGTCCGCGAGGGGCGGGAAGCCGCACGTGGTGCGCAGGCCGGACGTGGCCAGGCCGTCCTTCAGCGTGAACGGCACACCGTGCAGCGGCCCCCAGGATTCGCCGCGGGACGTTGCGTCGTCCGCGGCGCGGGCGCGGCGGCGGGCGCCCTCCTCGTCGAGCGTGACGATGGCATTGATGCGCGGGTTGAAGCGCGCGATTCGCTCGAGCAAGTGCTCGAGCAGCTCCACGGCGCCGAGGCGACGCGAGCGAATCGCCGCCGCCAGCGCGGAGGCGCCGGCGAAGGACGGATCCTCCAACTTCGGCTGTGGAGCGTTCGTCAAGGCGTCTCCACCCTCAGGGTCGAATCACGCGATCGGCGCTCGCCATGATCTCGATCGTCTGCGGCATCGCGCCGACCGCGCCCACGCGCAGGGCCTCCCGCCGGCCATGATAGTCCAGACACGTCCCGCATGACGCGATGCGCGCGCCCTTCGCCTCCAGCGCCCGCAACGCCTCGAGCGCCTCGCCGTCCTCCGTGGTGAGGAAGATGCCGGAGTTCACGCACCCGACGACGTCGATCTTCACCTCGGAAGCGGCCAGGCTCTTCAGGAACGAGACGAGCAGCTTCTTGCCCAGCACGTCGTCGCCGTGGCCCATCGTGTTCGCGGGGAGATAGAGGAAGGTCATGGAAAGTCCTTTCGGGCCTCACTCGTGAGGCGGCGCGACGTCGTATCGCGCGCGGCGCGAGGTGATCGGGCGACGGCATGGTCTGCCGCGGCCGCGATCGTAGCAGCGTCCATGCTAGTCTCTCCGTCGGTTCGTGGCTCGGGAGGATCGCGAGTCTCCGGAGCCACGACGCACGCGAAGTTCCACGTCCAAGGAGGCAGGGCATGAAGTGGATCACGCGCGAGCACGTGAAGGTGGACCGGGTGGCCTGCCCCTGGCTCATACGCAAGTTCGTCGATCCGAACGCGGAGTTCTTGTTCGTGCCGGCTGCGCACGTCGCGGAAATCGCGGCGCGCACCGGCGCCACTCCTTACGACGTCGAAGGCGCGGAGCTTGGGCATCACGGCAAGGAGTGCTCGTTCGAAGCCATCGTCAAGAAGTACCGCCTGCAGGGCGACGCGGCGCTCGTGCTCCTCGCGAAGATCGTCAACGGTGCGGACACGGACAACTCTCTCTGGCAACGACCGGAAGCCGCCGGCTTGAAGGCAGTCGCAGACGGCTTCGGCCGCCTGGGCCTCGACGATCAGGAAGTGAACGCTGCGGAGTGGATCGTCTACGACGCACTGTACGCGCATTGCCGAGCGGTGGTCGAGCGATCCGCGGGCGCGGGACGCTGAGGCGCGTGTGAGACGGCGCGCCGCGGTCCTGCTCGGGTTCGCGCTGGCGTGGCCGGTGTCCGCGGGCGCGCCGGGCGCTCTGCCGAGCGGCGCTCATCCCACTCCGCCTTCCGGGAGCGACGTCGCCTTCCGCCTCACCGCCACGATTCCGTTGCCGGACGTGGACGGCCGCATCGACCACATGACGCTGGACGCTCGCCGCCGCCGGCTCTTCGTGGCGGCCCTCGGCCATCGCGCGATCGAGGTGGTGGACCTCGCCGCGGCGCGTCGCGTGCGGGAGATCGGCGGATGGACCGAGCCGCAAGGGGTCTGCTACGCGCCGGAGTCGGACCGACTCTTCGTGTCGGACGGAAGCGGCCGTTGCGCCATGCTGGACGGCGAGACGCTCGACGTCCTTCGCGAGGTGCGCTTCGGCGACGACGCCGACAACGTGCGCTACGACGCGAAGGCGCGTCGCCTCTACGTCGGCTATGGGGACGGAGGCCTCGGCGTGATCGACGCCGCCACCGGCGACAGCCTCGGAACGATCGCGCTCTCCGCCCACCCGGAGGCGTTCGAGCTGAGCCGGCGCGACGCACGCGCGTTCGTGAACGTTCCGGGAGCCCGTGAGGTGGAAGTGGCGGAACGGGACCGCCATGAGGTCGTGGCCAGGTGGCCGCTTCACGACGTGGCCGCCAACTTCCCGATGGCGCTCGACGAAGCGGGACAACGACTCTTCGTGGGCTGCCGGAAGCCCGCGCGGCTCCTCGTCCTCGACTCGCGCACGGGCGTGCTCCTGCAGTCCCTTCCGCTCGGCGGCGACTCGGACGATCTCTTCTTCGACGCGGCGCGGGGCCTGCTGCTGGCGAGCGGCGGCGAAGGCGTTCTCGAGGCGTATCGGACGGCCGGCGACCGGCTCACGCGCGTCGGGCGCGCGCGCACGCGGGACGGCGCGAGGACGTCGCTCTGGGTGCCCGAAGAGTCGAAGGTCTACGTGGCGGCGCCCCGCCGCGGCGGCGAGCCCGCGGCAATCCTCGTCTACGAGGTCCCGTAGGCGCTCGACCGTCACGCCCCGGCGGAAGGCCGGAGATTCATCGCCTCCGCATCGCGGGAGTCGCCACGGAGCCGCCGGCGAGGGGAGCCTCGGCCGTGGATCTCCGGTAGTGGCGCAGCATCGGAGTGGCGGCCGCGACCCACGCCACCGCGATCAGGCAGCCCACGCCGCCGCTCACCACCGAGAAGGGCGCTCCCATCCACTGCGCCATGAGCCCCGCCTCCAGCTCGCCGAGCTGCGGGCCGCCCATGAAGAAGACCATGTTCACGCCGGTCATCCGCCCGCGCAGGTGATCCGGGGTCTGCAGCTGGCGGGTGACGTTGCGGATCACCATGCTCACCGTGTCCGCCGCGCCGGTCGCGGCGAGGCAGAGGAACGTGAGCAGGAACGAGCGCGACAGCCCGAACACGACGGTGGCCGCGCCGTACACCACGACGCCCCAGAGGAGCGTCGCGCCGCGGCGCTCGATGCGCTCCACGGCCCCCACCATGATCACGCTCGTGATCACCGCGCCCGCGGCGGGCGCCGCGTACAGCCAACCATAGCCGCGCGCGCCCACGTGCAGGATGTCCTGCGCGAACATGGGCAGCAGTGCCGTGGCCGACGAGAAGAACGTGGCGAAGAAGTCGAGCAGCATCGTCGAGCGGATCAACGGCGCGCGGAAGACGAAGCGCAGCCCGTCCAGCGCGGAGCGGAGGGACACGCCGTGCATGGCGTCCGGATGAGCGGGCGCACGCGTCTGGACGTCGCGCATGAGGAGCAAGGCCCCGATCACGAAGAGGAACGAGACGGCGTTCAGCGCGTAGGCCCAGCCCACGTGCGCGGCGCCGATCAGGAGCCCGCCGAGGGCGGGTCCGAGGACCGCGGCCGTCTGCGCCATGGTCGTGTTCAGGCTGATTGCGTTCGGGAGGTGCTCGCGCGGGACGAGCATCGGGAGAAGCGCTTGGCGCGCGGGGAGATCGAAGGCGGCGGCGGCCCCGCCGAGCGCGGCCAGCACGTAGAGGGGCCACACCGTCTTCAGGCCGTGGAACGCGAGGAACGCGAGCGTCGCGGCGACGAGCGTAGCCGTGGTCTGCGTGACGAGCATGACGCGTCGCCGATCCGACGCATCGGCCACGACGCCGGACATCAGCGAGAAGAAGACGATCGGCAGGATGCGCACGAGTCCGACGAGACCGAGCGCCAGGCCCTTCTTGTCCGGCGGGACGAGCAGCGACACGTGCCACAGCAGCGCGGCGGTCTGCATGAAGGAGCCCGTGAACGAGACGAGCAGCCCGATCCAGAGGAGTCGGAAGTTGCGGTGCTGGAGCGCCGGGAAGGTAGCGAGGAGGCGTGGAGTCACGGGTGCGGGAGACTAGCAGAAGGCGCCGGAGTCGGGGAGCGGCAGGATCGCAGCGCTGCTAGCGGTCTTCGACGCCGAGGGCGCGGACGGTGAGGCGGATCTGGCCGAGGTGATAGGCCGAGTGCACCAGGACCGCCAACGCGCCGCGGATCGAGTCGTCGTCGTCCCAGGCGGAAAGCCCGCGCAGGAGCTGGCACACGCGGTCGTGGCTCTCGCGCAGCTGCCCCTTCATGGCGGCCCATTCCGCCGGCGTGACGCCCTTCGTGGTGCGCCAGATCTCGTTCCAGTCCACGTCGTCGACGGACTGCCCGCGCAGGTAGCGATCGATCACGTCGAGGTAGAAGCGCACGTGGTCCACCTGGGCGGCAATCGTGGGGCGACCCTCGCTCACCGGGCGCGACGCCTGCTCGGCGGAGACGCGATCGAGCGTCTCGAAGAGCGACGTACCCTTGTCGAGGAAGATCCCGTGGTGCCGCTCGAACGCCTCTTCGAGGATCCGGAAGAACGCGGTGGTGAAGCGATCGGCGGGAATGGAACTCGACGATGTCACCGGGAGTCGTCCACCCCGCCGCGACCTCGCGCTCCCGCTCCGACGAGGACCACTCCGGCCGCGAGCAGGACCACGCCGACCCACATCGGCACGCTGCGCTGCTGCTCGACCGAAGCTTCGAACCCGCCCATCTTGAGCGTGCTGCGCTCCGCGGGGTAGTTGATCCCGTGGACGAGGATGAAGCCGCCCAAGGCGAGGAGCACGACTCCGGAGAGGATCATTGCGCGCATGCCGGCAGAATGAACGTTCGACGTCGCCCGGTCAACGGGAGGACGCGGCCGGGCAGCGGGCGACCTCGAAGGCTGGGGCTACGGTGGATCGCTCAACGCCAGGGCAAGAGAGCCGGGACCCGCGCGCGGTAGGCCTCGTACTCCGCGCCGAAGGCGTCGAGCAGGAGCGCCTCCTCCGCGCGCGTGCGTACGACCGTGCCGGCACCGTACGTCAGGATCCCCGCGGCGAGCGCCCACCACGGGCTCATCGCGAGCCCGGTGGCGACGAGCATGGCGCCCATCGCCGTGTAGATCGGGTGGCGCACGCGGGCGTAGGGCCCCTCCGTCACGAGGGCGTGCTTCTCGAGGACCCGCGCGTCCAACGCCCATTGCTTTCCGAGCGTGCGCACGGCGGCGAGCGCGAAGGAGACGGCCCACGCCATGAGGCCGAGGACGGCCACGGTGAGCACGAGGTCCGCCGGCGACGGCCGGGCTCCGAAGCTCCCGGGGTACGGACGGCCCAGCCACGCGCAGGCGAATCCGAAGCCCTGGATCGCGAGGCCGACGAGCCCGGCCGAGGACCTCTTCGCCGTGGTCCCTCGGCCGCCCGGGCGGCGGCGAATGAAGAAGAGTGCGCCGAAAGACATCCAGCCCACGAAGAGACCGGCGCGGGTGACCTGACTCGGCAGTGTCGGCGATATCATCGCGCCCTCGTGTTGCAGCGCCGGCGGCGCGCAAGCGGGCGCAGTCTACTCGCGTCGCGGGTCGTGCGGAAGAGTCGCCGGGACGCTTCGCGGGGCGAAACGCGCGAAGCTGCCGCTACAGGCGGCCGACGACGCGCATGATCATGAGGAGGACGATCACGATGAGGATGCCCGCCACGAGGACCACGACGCGCCCGACCTTCTGCACCTTCTGCTGGTCGCTGACGGCCTTGCGCTGGATGGCCAGGGATTCCTGCGTGACCTTGCGGTACTCCTCGAAATGCGCGCGCTGCAGTTCGCGAATCTCCTCGAGGACGCTCCGCACATCCTGAGACGTTTCCGGCATGGTCGCCTCCCGCGTCGACGTCGACTACGCGCCGGACGGGCTTCCGGGCGCGAGTCCAGCCCGCCAGAGGATCGACCGCCGCCGGGGACGCCTTGAGGCCGCGCCGCCTGCCTCCGGGCACGCCTTGAAGCCGCGCCGCCCGCCGCCGGCAGTCCCGGATTCGCCGGGCCGTCGGGGACGCCCGCGCTCGGCGAGTCGGCGACCCTCAGTCGGGGACGGTCGCGGTCAGGGAGAGGCTCATCACCAGGGCGATCGTGAGCGCCGCGTAGCCGAGGCCCACGGCGAGGCGCTGCGCGCGCGGGATCTCGTCGTACCCGGGAATCGGGCGGCGCCAGCGCTGCCAGAGCGTGAAGAGGCCGACGATCAGCACCAGGAAGAGGATCGGGGAGCGCGTGAGCACGAGCGCCACCACGCCGAGCGCGTAACCCACCACCCAGAACGTGCGCGTGAACGCGCCCGCGATGCGCCCGCCGTCCAGCGGCGAGACCGGGATCAGGTTGAACAGGTTGATCAGGACGCCCGTGTGACCGAGGCTCACGAGCAGGGGGTGACGCGTCCAGAGGCCCGCGGCGAGGACCGCCCACGCCCCGAGGGACCCCAGCACCGGTCCGCCGATCGCCACCTTCGCCTCGACGTACGCATTCCGCGGGCGGCCGCGCATGGCGATGACCGCGCCGAGGAACGGGATGAACACGGGCGCACCTGCGGGCACGCCTTCGTGCCGCATCACGATCGCGTGCCCCAGCTCGTGCACGAAGATGAGCAGCACGAAGCCGATGGCGAAGGGCAGTCCCCACTGCGTCGCGTACAACGCGATGCTGAGGACCATGCTGACGAGCGTGTTGAGCTTGAGGACGCTCGCGAGGATCCCGAGGAACTTGAGCTTGCCCAACACCGCGGCCACGGCGGCGGCGCCGGCGCCCATCGCGGAGTTGCGCGCCCGATGCGACGGGGCCGGCTCGCCGGGACGAGGCTCCGCCTGCGGCGGGGACGCCGGCCGCGCAGCGCGCTGCGACGCCTGCATGCTCTCGAGGACCGCGTGGAGGTTCGCGAGGCGCTTTGCTTCCTCGCTCGTGGGGCCCGTCATCTCGGCGACGCCGACCGGAGCTGGAGAGGGCGCGGGATCCGCCAGGCCTCGTACACGACGATCGCGAGGAACACGAGGTCCATCACGCCGAAGCTCGCGCTCAGCACGTGGTAGCCGGACTCGAGGCTGGTCGGCGGGAAGCTCACGCGGAAGAGGTCGCCCCGGGCGGCCAGCGCGCGGTTGATGAACGTCATGTTCACGAGGTACGTGGCGGTGGCGTAGCTCGTCACGGCCACGAGGACCGACAACGCCTGCAGGCCCGCGGAGCGCTTGTTCCCGGCGAAGCGCACGGTGCCGAGCCCCGTGAGGAAGCCGATCGCGACGGCCACGAGCCCGAAGCTGATCTTCGTGACGACGGTGAAGCCCCACCACAAGACCACTCCCGCGGCGCCGCCGAGGATCGCGCCTGCCGCGGCCGCCGGGTAATTGACGTCGGTGGACATCGCCGTGACCGCGCGCTCCACCTCCAGCCGGAGCGAGTCGTAGCAGGAGCGACACAGCGCCCGGTCCGCCAGCGTGACGCGGTCCACGTCGGTCAGGGCTCGCCCGCACTGCGCGCAGGCGTCGGCGGCGGGCGGTGGGCCGACTTCGCCGGGACGAGGATCAGGCATGCGCGTCAGGCGGCCGTGGTGGGCGCCGGAGCGCTGCGCGGCCAGAGGCTCCCGTGCACCATCACGAAGATCGTGCCGGCCGCGTAGACGAGGAGCGGCATGCCGTGGCGAAT
Source organism: bacterium (assembly GCA_046330135.1). Lineage (GTDB taxonomy): Bacteria > ARS69 > ARS69 > ARS69 > ARS69 > CAYYFX01. Next base: position 171,473 of record JAXLTI010000008.1, on the reverse strand, counting down.
GCCGTGCACGCCGAGCGCCGCCGCGAACGTGGCCAGCATCATGACGCCGCCGATGCGCACCGTCTTCCCGAGGAGGAAGAGCAACGCGCCGAGCGCTTCCACGCCCGCCACCAGCGCCAAGTGCGGGTTCACGCTCTCGTCCGCGGGCGGGCGCGCCGCGACCATCACCGCGAGAACGCTCTGAACGAGGACGACGACCCCGAGCGTGACGTGGAACGCTCCGAAGGCCGTGCGCAGGGGACGAGTGCTCATGCGAACCTCCGCGTCGAGTCGCCGGACGGAGCGAATCCTATCATCGCTTCCTCGCGCTTCGCCGTCGAAATCGAGCCTGCGTATCAGCGGGAAGCAGCCTGCGGGAACCGGTCGCCGGTCGGCGGACTCCCTCGAGGAGGCGTTCGGCGTGGGGCGAGGGCTCGGCGGAGCACGCCCGGGCCGGGCGGCTCAACCGAAACGGTCGGACCGAGGATCCCAGAACGGGCCCTCGAGACCGATGCGCGCGAAGATCTCGCGCATCTCGTCGGGCCCCGGCCGGCGCGCGTTGGGGCGAAGCCGGGTCTCGTACCACGCGAGGGAAAGCTGCCAGAGCTGATCGAGCGTGACGAGCGGCCGCCGCGGAAGGCCCCGCGCCGCGCACCACTCGCTCACTCGCTCTTCCGACCGGAAGAAGAGCATCGTGCTTCACGTGTAGACGATGTCGCGCCACCAGTGTGCCGCAGGGACCGCGAAGTGGATGACGCACGGCACGGGCGAAGGGCCGTCGCGATCGACGGGAATGCGCAGCGGCTCCATCGTCTGCTCGCAGCGCGAGCGGACTTCGCCCGCCGTGCCGAGGGCGGCCAGCACGCCGAGTGCGTCCCACGCGCAGTTCGCGAACCAGGACTTCCCGCCCGCCAGCACGACGTGTTGCGTGGGCACGCCCGAGAAAGGCGGCGCCATGCGGATGGTGGCGCCGTCCGGCTCGAGCACGAGGACGCGACGGGCGAAGAGGCGCCGGTACGCGGCCTGGACCTCCGCGTCCCCCGCGCCCACGCGCGTCGCGACTCGCGCCACCGTGGGGGCGGCCGCCTCCTCCGCGAAGTGCCCGTAGATGGCGAGCTTCACTTGCGTGTCGAAATCCGGCGCTTCCGCCATGCGTCAGCTCTCCTCGCTCGGGTCCGCCGCGGCTCGGCCCCCGCGCACCCGCACGTCTCTTCCAAGCACGGCTTCTCCGCGCACGGGCACTTCCGTCCCGCGCACGCTCACTTCGCCTCGGCGCATGCCGCTTTCATCTCTTCGGCCGTCACGACGTTCTTCGTGGAGTACCCCGTCAGCGGCCAGGTGGCGTAGTACGTGGTCACGTCGAGCCCGAGCTTCGCCACGGTGTGACAAAGCAGCTTCGACCTCCCGGAGAGCGGCTTGCCGGGAACGAAGAAGAGAAGGTCGCCCGTCATCAGCACCTTCTGCTTCGGGAAGTAGAACAAGAAGTACTCGTCGGTGTGCCCGGACTCCACGTTGATGACGTCGACCGCGTTCGTGCCGTCCTCCAGACGCCGCCGGTCCGCGATCGTCTCCACGTGCAGCGGCTTCGGGCTCTTCGCGAAGGCGTCGGGGCGAAGAGTGGCAGGCGATTTGACGATCTCGTCGATCAAGGGCGCGGTGGTGGGCGGGACGAGCACGGTGGCGCCCTCTTCCACCCAGCTCCGCACGCCGCCCACGTACTGGCCGTGGAGATGGCTGAAGGCGAAGTAGCGGACGGGCTTGTGGAAGCGGGCGCGCAGGACGTCGGCGATGCGGTCGCAGAGGCGCGAGCTGTACGCCCCTTCGATCACCATCAGGTGGTCCGCGAACTCCGCGACGGTGACGCGCGTGTTGGCCTGCGCGAGATCGATCGTGAAGACGTGCGGCGCCACCTCCTGGAGCGCGACGTCGCTCGACGCCACCGCCATCGAGCGATCGCGCTGGCGGTTGCCCTCGGGGAAGGCGGTCAGGGCGATGCCGCGCTCGATCGGCGCGAAGTCCAGATGCAGCACTTCGCGCCCCCGCGACGTCACCACCACGCGGCCCGGCGCGAGGCTGGCGCCGTCCGGCCAGGCGTCGTAGCGCACTTCCTCCAGCACGTCGCCGAAGACGCCGTTGAAGGTCTGCCGCTCGAGGCGGGAGATGCGTCCGGACGCAACGTCCAGGTCCACGGTCCACATCTCGTCGTTCCACGCGAAGAGCAGATGCCCGGGGCCGGCGCCCCGCACCGCGTCGCGGCGCTCGAGCATCGCGCTCGCCACGAGCGAGGGATGGAGCGCGGCCAGCGTGGCGGCCGAGACGTCGCCGTAGGCGGAGGTCGCGGTCTCCTCGCCCTTCTCGTTCACCTGGAAGACCCGTCCGCGTCGCACGTAGTAGTGATCGGTGGAGCTCTCGTCCTTCTCGGTCAGCGTGAGGTCGAGGGCCGCCTCGCCCAGCTCGGGATTCACGGAGAGGCGCGCGGTCACGTCGTACTTGCGGAAGTCTCCCGGGTGCATCGGGTGGCTCGCGTCGGTGACGAAGCCCTTGCCGGTGATGGCGTAGGGCACGGTCTCCGGATCGGCGAGGCGAGAGAAGACGTCGGCCGGCACGGATGCGGCGGGGGCGGTGGTGACGGGCGCGGCGGGAGCTGCGGAGTCCGTCGCGGACGCGGGAGCCGACGCGGCCGCGACGAGGAGGACGGACGACGCGACGGCGAGCGCAGCGAGCATGAGCTTCCTCCGGGCGAAGAGCGAATCAGGCGTCGTGGCGGGCCGCGTTCCGGTAGTCCATCAAGGACCAGAAGATCCACATGATCGCACAGATGACGAAGCCGAGAAGGGGCGAGAAGAACGCGAGGAGCGCCGCCGCGCCGTACGAGAGCGGGCCGAGCTGATAGCTGCGGCGGATCGCATCGAGGGTGCGCTGATCCGAGGGCGCGCGGGGGACGTCGCCGTCGCGGGCGACCGCGTCGAGGAGGACCTGGAACGCGAGCGCCATGAGGAAGAACGTGCCGCAGTAGAACATCGTTGCGGCGCGGGCGGCGGCGCAGCCGAGGTGTCGCGCGGCCACCGCGGTGGGGAACGGGATGAACGTGACCAGGAAGAGCAGGAGTCCGTTCGAGAAGAAGAGCCGCCGATCCACGCGCGTCACGAAGGAACACAATTGATGGTGGTGCGTCCACATCGTGAGGATCGTCCCGAAGCTGGCCGCGAACGCCGCGAAGGACGGCCACAGCGCCAGCAGCGCCGAGCCCAGCTCGCGGTTGCCGGCGCCCTCCGGGAGCTGCGGGACACGGATCTCCAGGATGAGCAGCGTCATCGCGATGGCGAAGACGCCGTCGCTGAACGCTTCCAGCCGTGCGGTCTGCTTGTTCTCGGCCATGGAGCTCCTCGCGCGCGGCGCGACGCGGACGCTCCGAGGCCGTGCCTAAAGGTACCTGCGCACCTTCGCTCGGTAGCCCCGCCAAGCGTCGCCGAATCGTGCGTCGAGGAAGGTCTCTTCCGCCAGCACGATTCGATGGTGCAGGATACTCCCCGCGGCGCAGCACGCGATCACCGTCCAGTGAGGAACGTACAGGATCGCAGCGATGCAGAGGAGGAAGACCCCCACGTACATCGGGTTCCGGCTGACCCGATAGAGCCCGCCCGTTCGCAGCCGGGTCTCCTCGCGCGGGAGGCCGACGCGGACCGACGGACCGAGCATGGGGATGGCCAGCACGATGACCGCGAGCCCGAGCGCGAACATGGGTCCCGCGAGGAACGGCAGCGCGGGGAAAAGCGTGGAGGGGCTCCAGAGCCCCGTGAGCTTCGCCGCCACGAGCAGCCACGAGAGGAGCACCGCGAGCTTCGAGATCACGAAGAGCACGGGATGGATCGTCGGCTTTCCGAGAATGTCGGTTGGGCTCATCGCCGGGAACTCGAATCTGCGTCAGCCTCGCCCTCGAGGCGACGCCGTGCCGTAGGGCGTCTTTCTCCGCTTCGCCACGAAGCTACCGGGCGTTTCGGAGCCGCGGTAGGCGTCCCCCCGGCGGGGCCGCCGGAGGAGGGTTCCCGGCGACCCCGGATCACACCCCCGGTCAGAACACGAGCTGCGTGCGGACGGAGATCACCTTCTCCTGCTCGCGGTCGTGGCCCTGCGCCGCGGTGGCGCCGTCCTTGAACTTCGTCTGCTCGTAGTCGGCCACGAGCTTCACGTTCTTGTTCATGTACCAGGTCAACCCCGCGGCCCACGCGTCGGCCTGCGAGACGGACGAAGTGAGGCTCGCGAACGTGGGGAACGCGCCTTTGTCCACGACGAGCCTCGAGTACCGGCCGTCGAGGGTCACCGCACCCCACGCGCCTTTGCCCGGGTCGAACGGCTTCTTCGGGCTGACGCCCTTCGCGCTCATCTCGTCCTTCGTGAGAGCGAAGGAGCCCGTGGCCTCCCACGCGTGCACCTTGTGCTCGAGATTCGTGCGGCTGTTCAGCTGCAGCTCCTGCCGCGACTCGACGTACTCGCCGTAGCCCCCGATGCGCCCGGAGTACCAGCACCCCTGCGGCGACCAACGGAGCCGGCGGCCCTGCGCCACTACCGTGCTGTCCGCCGTCAGGCGCGAGTTCGTTCGATACGAGAACATCGTCTGCTGTCCGGGCGTCTTCAGGGACCCGAGGCCCGTGGCGCTCGGCGTGCCCTTGTTCTGCCCCACGCTCGCCGAGAGGCCGAGCCCGAGGTTGCTGAGCCACGGGGACATCGTGCTCTTCAGCGGCCACGCGAAGAGGCGCCCGCTCGTCTCCTTGAGGTCGTTGATGTCGGTATCGACCATCGCGCCGTCCGGCGCGCCGTCGAAGACGCCGGCTGCGTACGTGAGCTTGCCGCCGGCGAAGTCGCCGGAGACCTGGAAGCCGACGTCGCGGTTCGGCACGAGGTTCGTGGGCAGCGCGCGCTCGAGGAACACGATCTCGGTGGCGGACATCAGCCGCTCGTAGCCGATCGGGGGCTTGAACTTGCCCGTGCGGATCTTGAGCCAGGGCTGCGCCCGGTACTCCACGTATCCGTCGTACAGCACCGCCGAGCCGCCGCCCCAGTCCGGCATGATGCGGAAGTCGAACGACTTCGCCACGGTCCCCTCGATGATCGGGCGGATGCGCCGCAGCGTGAGGATGCTCGTGCCTTCCTTGATCTTGTCGCCGGCGAAGAAGCGACCGTCGGAGTGGATGTAGCCGCGCAGCTTCAGCACGTAGGCGCCGTCGGCGGACTTCCACGAAAAGCCCTCCTTGCCCGCGGTGAAGCTGCCGGCGGTCTTCGCCTTCTCCGCCGCCGCCTGGTCCTGCAGCTCGAGCAGCCGTTCGAGGACCTTCACGCGTTGGTCCAGGTCGTCGAGGGTGGGCTGAGCGGGTGGGGAGGCTGGCTGCTCCTGCGCGAACGTCGGCACCGCCAGCAGCACGAGGCCGAGCAGGGGACCGGAGAAGCGAAGCAGGCGGGACGGAACATGGACACTCATGGCGACCTCCGGGGGGCGACGTACATCGTTTCGCGCGCGTGACATTGTGGTGACCCCGCCTCGCGAACGCGTCTCCGGCGCGTCTTGGGCGTTCCGGCGGGTGGGGCGCCGGATCGGCGGCCGCGTCGGGCGGGGTGCGCGGCACGGGTCCTGCGGCCTCTCGTGCGGCGTGTCGTGCGCTCGGGGCGTTCTGGGCTTCACAGAATCAGGCTACGCCGCGCCGGTATGAGCGTCGGTCGAGGGGAGGTGACGGATGTTCGCCGGCGCGGGCCGTCGTCGCCCCGGGCATGGGGCGAGAGGAGTGCACGGGAAGGCCCGACGGCGGTCCCTACGGCGAGTTGCGCCGCGCCACTTCCACCCGCGTGACGCTCCCGCCCTCGTGATCGAACTCCACGCGATACGTGAAGCCGTGGCCGCCGGCGCCGGAGTTCCCGAGCATGTGCAGCGCTTCTTGCGGGAAGATCTTCGGATAGCGCGCGGAGAGATCGGCGAAGGAGTCGCCCGCGTGCACCCGGCGAAGGATCCGCTCGAGCGATCGCGAGCGGCTGTCGTCCGCGCCGTACACGTACGTGGTGTAGGGAGAGACCCGCTCGAGACCCGGCCACACGACGAAGGCGCACGCGAGCACGAGCGCCACGGGCGCCGCCGCCACGAGAGCCGGATGGGCCGCGGATCGGCGAAGCGCCGGGAACAGGAGGCCGGCGACGGCTCCCTCGATGAGCGGGAACCCGAGGAGCGCGGCGGTGCCCCCGTGCAGCCACGTCGCCACGAGCAAGCCGTACGCGAGGAGCGCGAGCAGCGGCCACGCCAGCCACGACGTCTTCGGATCGCCGAGGCGCGCCGCGAAGAACGGCTGCCGCAGCGCCGGCAACGCGATCACGAGCCACGCGAGAGCGGTGAACGCGGCCGGCCAGGTCAGCATGAACGTGAAGTCCGTCACGCTGCCGGGCCCGGCGTGGACCTGGAGCAGAGCCCAGCTCACGAACGCGACGGTCCAGCCCCACGCGAGGGCGGCGAACGCCGCGGCGGAGTCGGAGTCTCTCGCTCTCGCCGCTAGGGTGGCCTCCTGCGGAAGTATGATAATCATACTTGCCCGGTATGACGGGGGTCGTTGTCTCGGGTCGGGCCGTGTGCCGGCCCCCGCCTCACCGCCACGGGCTCCCTACTGCAGGATCAGCACGTCGATCCGGCGGTTCTTCGCCCGGCCCTCGGTGGTCGTGTTCCCCGCGATGGGCTTCTCGCTGCCGTAGCCGATCGCCTTGATGTGGTCGGCCGGGATCGACAGCGCTTGCCGGAGGGACTGCATCACCGCGAACGCGCGACGCTCCGAGAGCTGCTGGTTCGAGGCCCCTTCGCCGCTGGCGTCGGTGTGGCCTTCCACGACGTAGCTGGCGTCCGGATAGAGCTTGAGGATCTCCGCCACCTTGTTCAACAGCGCCATGTGCTCGTTCTTGATGTCGCTCTTGCCCACGTCGAAGGAGAGTCCGCTGAGACGCAGCACGACGTCGCCGTTCGCGTTGCGCAGGATCTCGCCCTCGGAGGGACCGAGCATTTTCTTCACCTGATTGAACCGCGTCTCATCCTCGATGCGGCTGCCCAGCGCGGCGGCGGTGGCGTCGTGCTGCGCGGAGAGGTCGGCGAGCTGCGCCTCGGAGTTCTTCACGCGCTCCGACAGCGCCGCGTTCGCCGCCACCAGCTCGGTCACGTGCTGGTCGATCGCGGCGGCGAGCTTCTGGGGATCGGTCTCCTCCGTGGCCGCCGACAACCGCGCCAGCACCTGCTGCAGCTGCTGCGTGACGCTGCCGCGAAGCTGCTGCATCTGACCCGTGAGCTGCGCGCTCGCCGCCTCCTTCTCGTTCCGGGCGCGGGTGGCGTCGGACTGGAGCGAGCCCATGTACGCCAGCACGGAGTCCGCGGCGGCGATGGGGCCGTTGTCGAAGGGCAGGTACTCCAGCCCCATCTTCTGGCCCAGACGGTTCATCTGGATCTCGTAGAGCAGCATCAGCTTCTCCCACGCCTGGTCGTTGCGGTTCAGCGACCGCACGGACTGCGAGATGTTGCTGGCGTGACGCGCCTCGTACTCGGCGCGATGCGCTTCCTTCACGGAGTCCGTACGGTTGTAGCGATCCCGCGTCAGGATGTCGGCGGCGCGCTGCCGGGCCGCGCGGGCGGCGTCCAGCGTGGTCAGCGCGTAGGTGGTGGCCTCGTCCGACGCGGCCTTCTCGATCAGCTTGTCGGCCGCGCCCAGAACCGTCACGCGGATCGCCGCGTCTTCGGCGCGGTCGAAGAGCGGCGCGGCTTCCGCCGCCTTCTTCAGACCGCCCTTCACGTCGCCGCCCTCCACGTTCGCCGTGGCGTCGAGGAAGATGTCCTCCGCTTCCTTGTAGAGCGCGGGGACCAACGCAGGCGCGTTCGCGGAGCGCGCCTTCGTGCGCGGGTCCAGGTACTGGGTCAGCGAGAGCTTGCCGACCTCGGCGGTCTTGAGCGCGTTGTCGGCGAGCTCGCGCGCCTCCGCCACCGCGCGATCCACGTCCGCCTGCTTCCGGCCCTGGTCCAGCATGCGGCCGGCGGAGCCCGCGTGCACGAGCAGCTTCGCCCACGTCTTCGGCGCGAAGACGTCGGCTTCCGCGGCTTTCCCCTTGTCCATGACGGCCACGAGATCGTCGTATTTCGTGCGGTCGGCGGCGGCGTGGGCGATCGGGGCGAGGACGACGCACGCGAGGCCGGCGAGGAGGACCACGGACAACGTGCGAGCGGCGGCGCAACGGATTCCGGTTTCGGCGGAGCTCATGGACCGCACCTCCTGGGAGGACGGGCGGGCGCGCGGCGGCGCCCGGTTCGCGCATCAGTAGATACGCGTCGGCGAAAGGTCGCAAGAACTTGATTCGAGAGGCGATCCGGGGCCGCTCAGTCGGACAGGTCGCCGCCGTCGCGGACGGTCATCATCGTGGCTTGCATCACGGCGACGTCCATCCACTCGCCCTCGCGTCGCGCCTGCACGTCGGCGGAGCACACCGACAACGTGCGACCGGCGCGAAGGACGGCCCCCACCGCGCGGAAGCGGTTGCCCGTGGCGGGCTTCATGAGGTTCACCTTGAACTCCACGCTCAACACCGCCGTGCCGCGCGGCATGAGGCTCAGCGCCGCGTAGCCGCACGCGCTGTCCGCCAGCGCGGTCACGACGCCTGCGTGGAGGAAGCCGTGCTGCTGGGTGTGGTCGGCCTGGAAGGGCAGTTCGATGACCACGCGCCCCGGCTCCACGGTGATGAGCTGCGCGCCGAGCGTGACCATGAACGCCTGTCGGGCGAAGCTCGTGCGGACCCGCGTCTCGAAGGCGGGATCGGGCGGGTGATGCGTTCCGGCCACTGTCGGTCTCCTCCCGCGGCGCCTTTCCGGGCCTCGAAACGGCCGCGGCGCCCAAGAAAGAAGCCGGGACCCTATCACAGACGGGACGTACGCTCACCGACTCAGGTCGACGGCTTGCGCCGCGTGAACTGCGGGATGGGCTTGCCGTGCGCGGACAGGTCGATCAGCTTCGCCAGGCGGAGGAGGCGCGTCTCTTCCTTCTTCGCGCTGACCACCCACCAACCGGCCGCCTTCCGGTACGACGCCGTCTGCGCCTGGAAGAACTTCCACGCCGCCTTGCTCTTGCGGAGCTTCCCCGCGTATGGCTCCGCGAGCTGATCGCCGCGTTGCTCGTACGAGTAGATGCCGGAGCGATTCTCCTGGCGGGCTTCGAACGCCGCGAGGCCGGCCGGGCGCATGCGACCCTCCGCGATCAAGACCCGTGCGCGCGCGATGTTGATCGCGCTCCACACGCTGCGCGGCTTGCGAGGCGTGAAACGGATCGTGTGGGCGGTCGCGTCGACGCTCTGGCGAAGCCCGTCGATCCACCCGAAGCACAGCGCCTCGTCCACGGACTCGGGCCAGGTGATGCTCGGCCGACCGGAGTCCTTCTTGTAGTAGCCCACCCAGAGAAAGGGCGCAGCGGCGTGGTGCTTCGCGAGCCACTTCCGGAAGTGCGCGCTCGTGGGGAAGTACGTGACGTTCGTGGGCTTCATCAGAGCCAGCGCCGTACGCGCTTCTTGTACGCGAGATACGGCTCGCCGAACTTCGCGGCGAGGTAGCGCTCCTCGCGCGTGATGACGCCCCACTGCAGCACGAGGATGGCGGGAACGACCAGGACGACCGGCCAGAGCCCGTTCACGAGGAGCGCCACGCCCAGGTACACGCCGACCGTGGCCACGTAGAGCGGGTTCCTCGAGTAGCGAAAGGGACCTTCGGTGACGATCGCGGTCGTGGGCTCGTCCGGGCGGACGTTCGTTCCCGCGCGGATCATCAAGCGCTTGCCCCACTGCGCCAGGACGGCGCTGCCGATGAAGAGCGCCGCGCCGATCCCGCGTGCCGGCCACGACGGCAGTGGATGGATCGGCTGCCGCCAGTGGAGCAGCAACCCCACGACCATCGCGCCGAGAAAGAGCGCCGGGGGGAACACCGCGACGTGCGCAGTATCCACCGACGCCGCCGTCGAGTTCACGCCCGCCTCCTGCGGCCTCATCATGCGCCCGCCGGCGACTCGCCCAACGCGCCGAGCAGCCACGCGCGAGCGAAGGTCCAGTCGCGCTTCACCGTGCGTGACGTGACGCCGAGCACGTCGGCGGTTTCCTCCAGCGTCAATCCCGCGTAGAAGCGCAGCCGCACGACGGTGGCCCCTCGCTGGTCGATGGCGCCCAGCCGTCCCAGCGCGCGGTCCAGCTCGAGGATCTGATCCAGATCGTAGTTGATCGCGAGGTCCGCCGCGTCGAGATCGGAGAGCGAGACCCGCTGCTGCGGGCGCCCTTCCGCTCCTCCGCGCTTCTCCGCCGCTCTTGCGCGCGCCCGATCGATGAGGATTCGCCGCATCGCTTCGGCGGCGGCGGCGAAGAACTGCGCGCGGCTCGCCCACGCCTTCGGGCCCTCGGCCGCGAGGCGCAAATACGCCTCGTGCACCAGCTCGGTGGAGCGCAGGGTGCCGCCGGCGCGCTCGTTCCGCAGCCGTGCGTGCGCCAGGTCCCGGAGCTGCGCGTACAGCGCGCCCAGCATCTCGGCGGTGGGCTCGCCGGGTGTCGGGAGGGACGGGTCTTCGCTCACCGCGCGAGGATAGCACGCTTCCCCGCCCCGTCCCGGCACCCACGAACCGGCCGGCAGCACCGGCGCTGACGGCAAGCCATCCGCGGCCGCCGCCCGTGGGAGAACGCGGCCTTACCGGGCGATCACCATCTTGCTCGTGACGGCCTTGCCCTCGGCGGTCACACGGTAGAAGTAGACGCCGCCCGGCAGGAGTCGACCGCGGTCGTTGCGGCCATCGAACTGGATTCGCCGCGGACCCACGCCGTCCTGAAGCGTCAGGGTGCGAAGCGTTCGCCCCGCGACGTCGAAGACCTCCACGCGCACCGCCGACGGCGTGGTCAGCTCGAGCTCCAGCGTCGCCGTGCCGGAGAACGGATTCGGGTGGATGCCGCCCGCGAGAAGCGACGGCTTCCGCGTCGGCTCCGGCACGGCGGTGGGAAGGCCTCCCGACGCGTTCACGTGCTGGGCGTAGATGTCGGAGCCGAGGCCGCTTCGATAGTCGTACCACGTGATGATCGCGCCCTGGGCGCCGTCCGATGCGATCGTGGGAGTGATCCCGTCGCCGGCGCTCGTGAGAGCGATGCCGTTGGGCGTCCACTGGGGCAGTCCCGAGGAGCTCATCCGCTGGCAGAAGATGTCGGAGACCGTCCCGCTTCGAGAGTCGCTCCAGGAGACGATCGCTCCGCCTGCACCATCCGGGATGGTCGTGGGGAAGGACTGGTCACTCGCGTCCGTGCAGACCGCGGCTCCGTTGGCTGCCCATTGCGCGACACCCGCAGCGTCGACGCGCCGAGCGAAGATGTCGTAGTTCACGTTTCGATTGTCGAGCCAGGTCACGATCGCTCCCCCGGCAGCGTCCGAGACGATCGCGGGAGCGAGCTGGAAGGTCCCGGCGGTCGAGAGGGCCACGCCGTCGGGCGTCCATTGAGGAGTCCCCGAGGCGCTCACCCACCGCGCGTAGATGCCGCGGGCGCCGCTTCGGCCGTCCCGCCACGTGACGAACGCTCCCCCGGCACCGTCGGGAGCGATCGCGGGAGTGATCTGGCCGCCGGGTGCGGCACACACGGCGACTCCGTTGGGCGTCCACAGGGCAGCTCCCGAGGCGTCCATCCGCTGGGCGTAGATGTCGGTCGCTCCGCTGCGAAGATCCTCCCACGACACGATCGCTCCTCCGGCGCCGTCCGCGGCGATCGTCGGCAGCGTCTGGTTGTTCGCGGCGGCCGAGACCACGACCCCGTTGGGCGTCCACAGCGGGACTCCCGCAGCGCTCACACGTTGGGCGTAGACGTCGTAGTTCGTCCCGCTCCGACGGTCGTGCCACGCGACGATCGCTCCGCCCGCGCCGTCCGAGACGATGTTGGGAGCGACTTGATCGTCCGGGGCGACCGAAAGGGCGACCCCGTCGATCGTCCATTGGGGAATCCCCGCCGCGTCGACCCGCTGGGCGTAGATGTCCGCCGTGGCGCCGCCGCGGTTGTCGTACCACGCGACGATCGCTCCCCCGGCCCCGTCGGAGGCGATCTTCGGTTCCCACTGGTCGCCCGCAGCGGTCGAGAGGGCGACTCCGTCGCTCGTCCACTGAGGAATCCCCGCCGCGTTCACCTTCTGCGCGTAGATGTCCTTCGCGCCGTTTCGCAGGTCCTGCCATGTGACGATCGCCCCTCCCGCACCGTCCGAGACGATCGTCGGGAGCTGCTGGTCGTTTGCCGCGGCGGAGAGGGCAAGGCCTTGGGCGGTCCATTGGGCCTGACTGCTCGAAGGCACGCTCCAAGGCAGGAAGGCGGCGATGAGAATCAAAGGGTGCGGCGCGTGTCGCATCGGGCACTCCCCTCGGGTTGACGAGCAGTCGCGAACACCGCAGGGAGCTGCGGCGATCGGCTGCGGTGAGCCGTCTACCCTCAGCGCGGGGCCGGCGGGGAAAAGGGGACATGAGCCGGAAGGGGAAGAGACAGCTCGTCGTCGCTCGTCGCCGCGGAAAGACCGTCAGCGTTGCGCGAGGCTGTCGAGCCGGGCCTGGAACGGCGCAGCGGCGTCCCGCTTGCCCAGCGTTGTCAGCGCCGCCACCGTGGCCCGCAGCGCGGCCTGCTTGCGCGATCTGGCGAAGGCGGCGTCGGCGACGAGAGCCTCCACGCTCCCCACGAGCAGCGTCTCCGCAGGGGCGGCATGCCCCTCGGCCAGCAGGCACTGGCCGAGCAGGTTCCGACTCCACGCCCGCGAGACCTGGTCCACGTCCTTCGCCCGGCTCTGTCCGGCCATGCAGCTCTCCACGACCTTCTGCGCCTCCACGGGTCGCCCGCGCTCGAGGAGGACCTGCGCGAGGAACTGGCTGTAAAGAGCCACGTCCGGATGGGATGCGCCCAGGGACTTCGTGGCCGTGTCGAGCGCCTGGCGCTCCAGCGCCTCGGCCGGCTCCAGCTTCGTCTGGGAGAACAGGAGGCCGGCGAGCAGGTGCTTGCCTCGGGCCGCGTCGAGGCTCTGTTCCCCGGAGAGCTTGACCCAGATCGCGAGCGCCTCGTGGTAGCACTGCTCCGCCTCCGCGAAGCGATTCTCCTTCACGTAGAGCGAGCCGAGGTTGCTGAGGGATGCGGCCACGTCGGAGTGATCGTTGCCGAGCACTCGGCGCTGGATGCTCAGGCTCTCGTGATAGAGCGACTCCGCCTCCGCGTACCGCTCCAGGTTCTTGAGGAGCACCGCGAGGTTGTTGAGACCCTTGGCGAGGATCGGGTGGTCGTTGCCGAGCACTCGCCGCTCCACGGCGATGTTCGCGCGATAGAGGGACTCCGCGGCCGCGTACTTGCGCTGCAGCTTCAGGAGCTTCGCGAGATTCGACGTGCTGATGAGGACGACCGGCGAGTCCAGCCCGGACGTCGCCTGGTGAATCGCGAGCGCCTCGCGCTGAGCGGCCTCCGCCTCGGCGAAGCGCCCTTCCTTCTCGAGCGTGACGGACAGACTGTTGACCGCGCCCGCGTAGCGCGCGTCCCGGTTCCCGACGGTCCGTCGGTACATCTCCACGGATCTTCGAAGGAGCTTCTCGGACTCGGCGAACTGTCCCAGGTCGTGGAGCGACGTCCCCCACAGCGCGAGAGTGTTCGCCATCTCGACGGATGACGAACGACGTCGTCCCTCCAGGATGGCCGCCGCCGCCTGGACGGCCGCCAAGGCCGAATCGGGATGCCCCGCGTCGAGGAAGGCGTCACCGAGCGCGTCCAAAGCCGCGGCTTCTTCCACGCTCCTTCGTCCGCTCGCTTGCGTCGCCGCCGTCACGCGAGAGTGACCCAGAGCAACGGCCTCCGACGGGAGGCCGAGCCCCTTGTAGGCATCCGCGAGGGTCGCCAGCACAGCCGCCTTCACCTGCGGCTCGTCGACCAGCTCGGTGGATACCTTCCCGGCGGCCCGATCGAGGATGTCGCGGGCGAGGACCGCCTTCCCGCGCGCGCTCGCGGGGTCCGCGGCGGAGAGCATGTCCTGGAGGAAGCCGTTGATGTGCTCGGCCTTCACGCGCTCGACGCGCTGGCGGTGGTACATGACCGACATCGCCGCCCCGAAGCCGACCAGCGCCACGACGAGAGTGGCGGCGAGACCCGCCACCGCGCGATGCCGGGCCACGAGCTTCCGGATCTGGTACGTGGTGCTCGGAGCCCTGGCGAGGATCGGGAGATTCGCGAGGTGCCGCCCCACGTCCTCCGCGAGCGTCGCGGCGCTCGAGTAACGTCGCGCGGGATCCTTCTCCAGCGCCTTGATCACGATGCTCTCGAGGTCGCCGCGCAGCCGGCGCGCCAACGCTTGACGGTCCGTCTTCCGCTGCGCCGCGATCTCCCCGGCGGCCGCGCCGTGCGAGTCGAGGCGCGTCGTGAGGCGGGGAGGCTCCTTGTCGCGGATGAGCTGCAGGAGGCCGAGGAGGTTCTCGCCGGGTGTCGCGCTCCGCTCGAAGGGCAGGCCGCCCACGAGCAGCTCGTAGAGGATGACGCCGAGCGAATACACGTCCGTGCGCGTGTCCACTCCGAGCGGAGAGGCGGACGCCTGCTCCGGGCTCATGTACTCGGGAGTGCCGATGACCACGCCCGCCTGGGTCTGGAATGTCTCCTCCGTGAAGCGCGCTCCCAGCGCCTTCGCCACGCCGAAGTCGATCACCTTGACGAGCGGCTTGCCGCCCACGTGCGCCACGAGCACGTTCGACGGCTTGAGATCGCGGTGGATCACGCCCTTTTGGTGCGCGTGCTGGATCGCGTCGCAGAGCTGCTGGAAGAGGCGCAGGCGATCTTCGACGCCGAGCCGGCGATCGTCCGCGTACCTCGTGATGGACGGTCCCGCGACGTGCTCCATCACGAAGTAGGGGTCGCCCTCGTCCGTCACGCCGGCGTCGTACACGACCGCGATGTTCGGGTGATCCATGAGCGCGAGGACCTGTCGCTCCGCCTCGAAGCGTGCGAGCACCTGCGCGGAGCTGGCGCCCGCCCGCACCAGCTTCAGCGCGACCCGTCGCTGGATGGGCCGCTGCTGCTCCGCCAGATAGACGGTGCCGAAGCCGCCCTCGCCGATCTTCTCGAGAAGCGTGTACGGACCGATCCGCCGCCCCTCGACCGCGGTCGGCGCCGGGGGTCGAGCGGGCTCCGCCGATCGCGGACCGGAGGGACCGGACGGCAGGAAGGGACCCACGGCGTCGTGGAGGGCCAGGAGCCGTTCGACCTCGCGGCGAAGCTCCCGATCCGCGCCGCACTCGCGATCCAGCAGGTCGCCGCGCTCGGCGGCCGGAAGGTCCGACGCGCGCTCGAGGATGCTCTTGAGGCGATCGAGCGGCCCTCGGTCGTCCACAGGGGGTCCTCGTTCAGGGGAGACGGATCATAGCATGTCCCCTTTTCCGCCCCGGCTCCGCGTGAGCAGACAAGCAGACCGACAGCCGCAAGCAAGGAGTCCGTTCATGACGCGCACGAGAACATGGGCCGCCGTCCTCTTCGCAGCCTTCGCCCTGTCCGCCGGCGGGACCGTGCCCACCGCGCAGGCGGGACTGACCGATCGACTCAAGAAGAAGGTCGAAGACAAGGTGACGAAGAAGGTCGAGGGCACCGCCGACGAGAAGACCGCGGAGACGCCGGCGGAGGCGCCGGCGGAAGGCGCGAAGGCGAACGGGCCGAACGAGAAGGTCTCCGAGGTCTCCACGAAGTTCGACTACGTTCCCGGCGACAAGGTCCTCCTCTACGACGACTTCACGCAGGACGAGCTGGGCGAGTTCCCGGCGCAGTGGGGACTCTCGTCGGGAACGTTCGAGGTTGCGGAGATGAAGGGCGAGCGCTGGCTCCGCTGCGTGAGCGCCAACGGCGACATCCGCATGAACGTGCCGCCGACGCTTCCCGAGTTCTGGACGCTGGAGTTCGACTTCTACTACGACGGGGAGGGAGGCGCGATCGCCCTCACCATGTCCGCCCTCGCGAAGGACGGGAGCACGGTCTGGCAGACGATGTACCCGTACTCCGGCACGAACTGGGGGTTCTCGTGCGGGTCCATCACCTCGACGGCGACGCCCGAGGGCTCGGCAGTGCCCGGCCGCCACCACGTGATGTTCATGGCGCGCGGCAAGGCTCTCAAGGCGTACCTCGATCGCGAGCGTCTGGTGAACGTCCCCGACGTCACCGGGCCGGGCGTGCCGACCGCGCTCAACTTCCATTTGGGCGCCCCGTCTCATCCGATGATCACGAACGTGCGCTTCGCGGAAGGCTGCCGCCCGCCGAAGGACATGCTGGCCGAAGGGAAGCTCGTGACCTACGGCATCCACTTCGACAGCGGCTCCGACGTGGTGCTGCCGGACTCGGCGCCGGTGCTCCGTCAGGTGGCGGCCTACATGGAGGCGAACGCGGCGGTGAAGCTGAAGATCACCGGGCACACGGACAACGTGGGGGCCCCCGCGAGCAATCTCGATCTCTCGAAGCGTCGCGCGGCGTCGGTGGCGAAGGTGTTGTCGGAGCAGTTCAAGATCGCGGCCGACCGCTTCACCACGGACGGCAAGGGCGACACGGAGAAGGTGGCCGACAACGGGACGCCGGCGGGGCGCGCGATGAATCGCCGGGTGGAGTTCGCGAAGTCGTAGCCTCGGTCGCCCCGATCCGGCGACGGGCGCGATTCCGAAGCGCCGCGTCGCAGCGCCCGCCGCGGACGCGATCAGTCCGCGGCGGGCGATAGCCCTTCGGCGGCCCGGCGCTGCTTGCCGCGAAGCCAGGTCAGCGCCTCGTCGACCTCGTAGAACACCGAGTGCATCGGGAACATGTCGGCGGCGAGCGACTCCCACATCCGCACGAGGCCGAAGTCCACGGGCCGCGAGACCACCACGGCCATGGGGCTGTTCCCGATCCGGGTCACGTGCGGAACGTGCAACGCCACGATCTCCTCGACTTCGCGGAAGGAGAGATGCTCCAGGCGCAGGTCTCGAAAGTCGAGGAGCGCGGCCGTTCCAGGCTCCCACGAGGGGTCGCTCAGCACGCCTTCCAGATACTCTCGAAAGCCGTCCACGCGCGCCACGCCGGACGCCGTGAGCGTCAGCAGCGACGAGCCCGTCTCGAATCGTGCGTTCCAGTTCATCGTCCGTTCCCGTTCCTCGCGCATGCCATCCATGGCGTTCCGTCCTTCGCCTGCTAGACCGTGGATCCCGGGGGCCTCGACAGCGGGATCCACCAACCCATCGTGATCATGGGGACCGGATAGACGATCCGGGTCCGGTATCCGCGGAATCGCTCCGGCTCCAAGCCGGTCGACTCGAAGACGTGAGCGAGGAGGCGGCCGTGCTGCGCGACCCCCGACGGAGCCGCGTTCTGCAGGCCCCGGCCGAGGTGCTCGATCGGCGCCGAAACGTCGAGCGTGTTGAGGCGGATGGGGAAGGAGCTGGTCTGCGGCCGCGCCGGACCCGTGGGGCTGGGGAACTCCAGGCGGATCTGCGGCTCCGCTCCCACGTAGAGGTCGTCGCGGATGAAGAGGTCGCGGATCAGCAGCTTGCAGGGGTAGTGCAGGAGATAGGAGCGCCCCTCTTCGAGCTGCTCGCCGGTCCGGTAGGGAAGCCACCCGTTGCGAATGAAGAACGCCGACGCCAGCGTCACGGGCCGTTGCAGGGACGCGGCGTCCGAGAGCGCGAAGATCGTGTGGCGCTCCGCTTGGAACAGCTCGATGGCGGGCGAGCTCGGGTCGCAGAACTGCGGCAGGAAGAGCGACAGCGGATCGGACGGCGCGCGGCCCGCGAGCGTCTCGAGGCGCGGCGCGTCGTCGCGCGGGGTCTCCACGGTGAGATCCACGCTGGAGATCGCCACCGGTGTGCCCGGGCGTAGCCGGCGAATGCCCTCGCGAAGACCCGCGTCGATCCCGTCCACGGTCTGGCCGTTCGCGGACGGCTGCAGGATCAGGATGGACGTGACCGTCTCGCAGTGGAAGCCCAGGAGATACGACATCGCCTTGTAGACGCCTTGCTTCGCGGTGCGCTCCGCGCTCTGCTTCACCTCCACGACGCTCTTCGACGTCAGCGCATCCAACCCGGCGCGGCCGCCCGGCAGCTCCATCAGCAGTCGATGGAATTGCTCCACGGTGGCGCGCGCCTTGCGGACTTGCGCAGCGTCGGCGCCGGCGGCAGCCGCGGCGTCGAGGAACATGCCGAGCCCGGTCGGCGACGGCAGCATGTGCAGCAGCTCGAAGGGCGACTGCGCGCGCAACCCGCGCAAGAGCCGGCTCGCCAGGCTCTTGTCGAGATCCAGCGCGCGAATGAGGGCCGCGGGCCGAGGCGGCGGCCCCGCCACGTCGACCGCCACGGCCAGGAGATCCTCCCGCAGGGAGGCGGCGATGACTGCGGCACGCTGCTCGACGCCGTCGGCCGAGGGCGAGTCCGCCAAGGTCTCCTGCGGGGCCATCTCCTGTCCTCCCGGAAGCCTTTGTCCGCGTTGGCGTTATCCAGAGCGATCACGTGCGCGAACACTACCTCGAGAGTATAGGTCTGGCCAGCGAAAAAGTCCAGGGAGGACTACCAGATTTCTCCCAGAGAACTCTTGACACCGGATCCCGGGATTGGCTACGGTGGGTTGGCACACGCGAAGGGGCAGCCCTGGGGGGGCGCCGGCATCCCGGACGTCGTCGGCGATTCCCCCCGGAGCCCATCGGAACGCGCCGGCCGGAAGGCCTTTCGGAAGGAAACCACGATGAACTGGAGATCCGCTTCGCTCGCCGCGCTGCTCCTGGCGCTGCTCGTTCGGCCCGCCGCGGCCGACGTGCTCTGGGACCAGTCGAACTACGACGCCTTCGGCGCCGGCTTCTTCAACTCGGTCTCCGGCAGCCCGCCGTTCGGGCTCACCGTCTACACGGTCGGCGACGTCACGGTCGGCGGTACGGGCTGGCACGTCGAGAAGATCACGACGTACTACAGCCGCATCGATCCGAATTGGGGCATCGGGATCACGCAGGGCTTCCTGCACGTCTTCCCGAAGACCGGCGCGCTCCCGGTGGACGGAACGGACGATCCCGCCGTCAGTGCCCCGGTGACGCTGAGCAGCGCTCTCTTCGACGACCGCTTCGAGATCCACGCTTCCGGCCTCAGCCTGGACCTCGCGCCCGGCGACTACTGGATCGGCATCACGCCGATCGCGCCGTCCGGCTTCTTCGGACCCGAGACCCACATGTCGAGCCAGACGTTCCTCGGCGACGCGTCGCCTTCCTACGATCCGTATGCCGATCCCGGTCCGCCGGCTTGGTACGACATGAACCCGGGCGTGGACGCCGCCCTCTTGATCGAGGGGACCCTCCATCCGGTCGCCGTCACCCCCACGAGCTGGAGCGAGATCAAGGCGCTGTACCGATGAAGCGCGCCGCGGCTCTGCTGGTCGTCCTCGCGGCGACGAGCGCCGCCCGCGCGGACGTCACGTTCCAGATGCTCGGCTTCGGCGGGGCCACGGACGTGAGCGCGGACGGCACGGTGATCGTGGGCAACAGCGAAGGCACGTACGAGACGTGGCGTTGGACGCAGGCCACGGGACAAGTGCTGCTCGGCCGCTCGTCGGTGCAGGTCCTCGGCATCGGCGCCGGCACTCCCGGCGTGTCCGCGGACGGCACGCGCGTCTCCGCCACGATCCTCGGCGCGGACAGCACGTACGCCACGCAGGGCCTGTGGACGGAAGGCTCGGGGTGGCAGGAGACGATGCCGCCGGTGCCGCCGGACGGCGGGCTCATGGACGGGTCGTACGCGTCCGCGTGGGGTCTCTCCGGCGACGGCCACACGGTCGTGGGGCTCTACTGGCGACCGGGGCAGCCCGGCGGCAGCGCGCACGCATGCCGGTGGACGCAGGTCGGCGGCGTGGCAGATCTGGGGAGCGGCGGCGGGAACAGCCGCGCGAACGCCGTGAGCTACGACGGCACGGTGATCGCCGGTTGGGACGAGCACACCGACGGCCACTGGCAGCCCACGGTCTGGGAGAACGGCGCGAAGCACATCCTCAGCTTGAACGACGTGTTCTGCGAAGCGGACGCCGTGAACGAGGACGGGACGGTGATCACCGGCCAGTCCTACGACGCGGGGTCGGACCTCTTCGTGGCCGCCGTGTGGCGCAAGAGCGGCGCCACGTGGACCGAGCAGCTGCTCGGAGCGCTGCCGGGTACCTTCCCGATCTACGGCTACGTGACCGCGCTCGGCGTCTCGGCGGACGGCAAGCTCATCGTCGGCTACAACGCGTTCTCCGGACAGAACGCCACGGGCTTCCTCTGGACGGCGGCGACCGGCATGGTGGACGTGGTGACGTTCCTCACGCAGCGAGGGGTCACGCTGCCGTCGCGCTTCGACGTCCTCTCGCTCACCGGCGTCTCCGACGACGGGAAGACGATCGTCGGGTTCGGGCAGGACACGACGGCGCCGTTCCACACGAGGAGCTTCGTCATCCGCCTCAGCGAGCCCGTCGGCGCGCCGATCCTCGCCGAGACCCCGGCGTCAACGCCGGTTCTGCGCATCTTCCCGAACCCGGCTCGGCAAGCGACCGCGATGGCGCTCGACCTGCCGCGCGCCGGCGCCGCGCGGTTGGAGATCTTCGACGTGGCCGGCCGTCTCGTGCGCCGTCTCGTCGACGACGAGCTCGCGAACGGACGGCGCGAAGTGCGTTGGGATGGACGCGACGCATCGGGCGCCGCCGTGGCGTCCGGAGTCTACGAAGTCCGGCTGTCCGCCGGCACCGTGCATGAGACCAAGAAGCTCATCTTCTACCGATAGGAGGCCCCTGATGAAGCGCATTCTCGCAGGCATCGCCCTCGCCGCGATTCTCGTCGTTCCGGCTCTTGCCGACATGGTGTCCGTGCAGGTGACCGGCGAGGTCGAGTACAACCAAGTGCGCACGGGACGGCTCGCCAACGTGGTCGCCGGCGACGCCGTGCACATCAACTTCACGCTCGACTCGAACGACTTCCTGGACAGCGTCAACTTCCCCACTCGCGGCTACCGGATCCAGCAGGCCACGTTCTCCATGACCCTCGGGTCCGTCAACCTGCTCCTGCAGAATCCGTTCCCCACGGGCGAGTGGCCGTACTTCGTCCTGCGCAACAACGATCCGGCCGTCGACGGTTTCTACCTGTCGACCGACGTCGACGGCCCCACCGGGCTGCCGACGGACGAGCCCGGACACTTCGGGAACATCGTGGCCCAGTACGCAGTGGGCTACGACGGCGCGATCCTGTCGTCCCTCGACATCCTCGGCGCCCTCGGCACGTACGACTACAACGGGCTCACGAACTTCTACATGGTGTTGACGGACGGCCCGAGCGAGCCGGTGGGGCTGATCTTCACGCAGATGACGATCTCGGGCGCGCCGGTCGCGGTGGAGCCCACTACGTGGGGCGGCATCAAGGCGCTCTACCGATAGCCAGGAACGACGAGGCCCGGGGGCGCGCCGCGCCCCCGCCTCGCTACTCTCCGGTTGTGGGCCCCGGGTAGACGAACAGCACGCCGCCGTCCTCCTCGATCTTCCCGCCCGTCCCCGTGTAAGGGGACACCGCCGGCGCGTTGTCGCGGCTCGTGAAGACGAATGCCTCCATCAGCGATTCCTGGTCCACGAGGCGGCGCACGTACTCCATGAGCCGGGTGCCGATGCCGCGGCGCCGATGGGCCGGCGCCACGTCGATCTCGTAGACGAAGAGCTGCGCGCCGGCGCGGTCGAGCCGCTCGAGGCGATAGGCGAGCAGGAAGCCGGCGAGCTCTCCCGCCGCCTCCGCCACCACGAGAACGTGAGCGGGATCGGCGAGGAAGCGCGCGGCATGCTCCGCCGGCACGTCGGCGGACTTGAAGGTCAGCGCAACGTCGCGCGCCCTCGCCTCGTCCCCGGTCGTCAGTCTCCGGGCCGTCACCTCTAGCGCGGCCACAACCAACCGAAGGTGCCGGCGGTCAGGAGCGCGTAGATCAGTCCGTCGAACGTGTACTTGAACGTCATGGACCAGCTGCGACCGTACCAGATCGACATCTGCCACAGCGCCACCACGTAGCCGATGAACGCCGTGGCCCCGGCGAAGCGGAAGACATGCAGGTACATCGTGCCGGGACCGAGCGCGCGCCCCGCGATGTATGCGGCGAAGACGCTGACGATGAGCACGTAGAGGAACCACTGAGCGAGCATCTTCCCCATCTTGGGGATCCCGTTCGGATATACCGTGAGCATCACGACGGGGCCCTGCGTCAGCTTCTCCCGGAACTCGGGCGTGCTCATCTCCGCGCGCTTCTCGCACCGCGGCACCATGTACTCGCCCGGCGGAATCGCGAGGGGACCCAGCGCCGCCCTCACCTTGTCTTCACCCGGCACCTTGGGGTAGTCCGATTTGTGCCACGGCATCGCCATGTGCACGATGGAGCTGACGACGAACACGAAGACCGCCGACACGATGATCGGGAGCCAGAGCGCTGCGAGCCCGGTCATGACCGCCCTCCTCGGGTGGGGGAGCGCGAAGCCTAACCCGATTCGCAGCGATCTACCAAGTCCCGGTCAGCGCGGGCCGGGGTCCGGAGCCGAGCTCGACCCCGTGCGTCATCGCGAGGTGGCGTCCAGCTCCCTCAGCTTCGCCTCGGCGCTCGCTCGCATGCGATCCTTCGCGTCGGCCGGAAGGCTCGCGTCCGCCGGGAGTGCGCGGAGGACGTTGCGATAGGCCTCGATCTCTCCCGGTCGGTCCGCAACCGCGGCGCAGGCTTCGGCGAGGCTGTCGTAGGCGTTGGCGGAGGCCGAATGAGTGAGCGCATTGAAGCGGAAGACGCGAACGGCGTCGGTGGGACGGTCCGGAAGCAGGCGGTAGCCGGCCCGATTCAAGTCGCGCTCGATCACCACCGGAACATCCGGGTACTTCGCCGCCAGGGTGTCGGCTCTTTGCACGAGCGCGTTCGTCTCTTCGCGGCGAAGCAAGTCCAGCCACTCGTCGCTCGAGGGGATCGGGGCGGCGGGGGTCTTCGTCATGCGCAACACCGGATCCGGCGGAGACGCGAGAGTGTCGAGCGCGGCGGTCACTCCGCGGAGCGTTCCGTCCAGGAACCTCCGAGCGGCCGTGGCGGTGGCGCGATAGGCCGCAGCGCCCTCGCTCGTGCCGCGCGGCTCGTCGCGGACCAGCGAGAGCGCCGCTTCGATCACGACGTCGTCGCCGAAGTCGCCGTGCGTGCCGCGTCCCACATCCGCGGTGTAGCGATCGGTCAACGGCATCGCGGCGAGGACCGCAGAGCGATCGCGCGCGACGTACGTCTCGTGACCCGAGCGCAGCGTCAGGAGCGGGCGGCGGTTCCGGTACATGCTGAAGTAGGGCGACGAGAGCACCAATCCGGGGTCGTCCCCGTAAGAGGGATCGAGCCCGACGACGACATCGATCAACGGGTCTCGGCCTTCCAGGAGGAGCGCCACGATTCCGCCTATGCTGTAGCCCATGGCCGCCACGTGCGTGCGATCGATCCAATCGTGCGCGATCAGCGCGCCGAGACACGTCTCCACGTCGCGCATCTGCGTCTCGAGCGCCGCGGGATTCGAGGAGAGGTCGCCGGTCCAGAGTCCCGTCCCCAATTGCGGGACCGCCGCCACGACGTATCCGTACCCGGCGAGATACTCCGCGAGCGCGACGTTGTCCGGCGCGCGGTTGTACCACCCGCCCGAGTACATCACGAGCGGGTGCCTTCCGGGTCGCACCGCGGCGTCCAGATGGGCGAGCGTGCGCAGCGCCATCATCGCGTCGAACGTCGAGCGCGTGCTCTGCGCGTAGCGGCGGTACGAGCTCTCGTCCCAGCGCTCGATCCAGCCGTTCGCGGATGCGAAGTACGCGTCCGGAGCCTTCGCGTAGAGGTAGTCGCGCAGGACGGCGGTCCGATGCTCGTCCGCGTCCGCCGCCGGGTACCAGACGTCGATCCGCAGCGGCCGCCCCACGGGTCCGCGCAGGCTGTCGAGGCCGGCGCTCCGCTCGAAGACCCGGGACGAGTCGATCAGCCACTCGCGATGAAACCCCACCGGGTACGGCCCCGGCGGCAGCCCGGCGGTGAGGGTCGGCGGCGCCTGCGCCGCCGAGGACGGCGGGACCAGCGCGGATGCGAAGGCGCTCAGGACGAGGGACGCAGCGGCCAGCACGGAGACGAGGGCGCTCATCGCGGAGGGCACGGCGGCCGGCGGGGGACGAGAGCGCTCATGGCGGAGGAACGTGCTCCAACCAGTGCCCGGAGAGAAGTCGCCGGGGACGACCGGCACCGTGGATGGGGCGATCCGTCACGCGCCGCTCAGCTGATGGATCGCGATGAGATTGCCGCACGTGTCCTCGAAGACCGCGCTGACCACGGGGCCGGTCCGCACGGGCTTCGCTCGAAAGACCACGCCCAGCTTCGTCATCCGCTCGTATTCGCCCTGGCAGTCGTCGACTCCGAAAGACGTGGCAGGGATACCGGCGTTGAACAGCGCCTGCTGGTAGGTCTTCGTCGGCGGGAACCCGGCGGGCTCGAGGAGCAACTGGATCTCCGGCGAGCCTTCGCGCGAGACGACCGTCAGCCAGCGGGCCGATCCGGCGGGGAAGTCGGCCTTCTTCACGAAGCCGAGGATCTCCGTGTAGAACCGGAGCGCCTTGGCCTGGTCGTCCACCGTGACGCTCGCGAGCTCGATCCTCATGCGGCGCCTCCTCTCGTCATGCTCACTCGTCGCCGGTGGGGATGATCCCGGCGTTCTCCACCATCAGGATCACGCAGCGCTCGGGCGCGCGCGTCCGATGCACCACCCCTTTCGGCACGACGAAGCCGTGGCCGGGCAGCAGCTCCACCGTGCGATCCTCGAGGTCGATGAGGAAGCGCCCTTCCACCACCCAGAAGAACTCCTCGTCCTGGTCGTGCTTGTGCCAGTGGTACTCGCCCTGCACCACGCCGAGACGCACCACCGAGTCGTTCACGCGGCAGAGCGTCTGGTTGTACCAGCGGTCCTTCACGGCCGCGACGACCGCGGGCACGTCCACGACCTCGAGCGAGCCGAACTTCAAGTCGAGGTGCGTGGCATAGGGGTACTTCTGCGGGGCGTTCGCCATGGGGACTCCTTTCGAAGAGGGTCGGGTGGCGGCGGCGCGCCGCGCGAGCTCGAGCCGCCGCGCACCGCCGGCGTCCAGCCGTCCGCACGCGGCCGAGGTCATGACGCCGGGCGCCGTCCCAGGAACACCAGACGCGCAGACAAGATCATCACGAAGAGTCCCACCGCGGGTCCCACGTCCACGAGGCCGCGATCGGCGGGCGGGTAGGGGAAGGTCGCGGCGTTGAGGAGGATGAGCGCGACGCCCAGCACGATGGACGGAACGGCCCAGCCGAGGCCGAGCCCGGAGCGACCGCGCAACGCCAGGCCCGAGAAGATCAGCGCGGTCCCGATGAGGAGGTCCCATGCCACGTCGAGGCCGAGGTCGATCATCTCGAGCCCGCGCGTGAGCGCCTTGGCTGCAGCGGGCTCGAGGCCGCGGGTGATGTCGCCGATCGCCGCGCCGACCGCGAGCTGTACGACGATCATCGCGAGCACGGTGGCGAACGCCAGCGCCGCGAACACGAGCGCGAGTCGATTCGCCGTCCCGTCGCGCTCCGCGGCGACGACGCGGTAGAGGCCGTAGCAGTAGACGATGCTGAGGATGGGCCAGGCGCTCGCGGTGAGAAGACCCGCCGAGCGGCCGAGCTGCGTGTCGGGCCAGGAGAGGGTGATCGCGAGGATGTAGAGTGCCACGCCGAGGATGCCGGCGATCCCGCTGCCCACCCAGAGAGTTCGATTCGGCATCATCGGCTCGGGGCGTCGATTTCCCGCCGATGCTCCCGCGGGAACCCGCTCGGGGCGTCGACGTCGCGGCGGACTCTACCAGTTCGAGCGGCGGCCGGCGCGTCAAGACTCGCCCACTCGCGACGCCTTCCGTGACGCACCTCGGACGAGCGAGTCGCGGCGGGCCCCGTCGAAGGTGTACGCTCGTGGAGAAGAACCCTCGAGCCACCCCTGGACCGGAGGCGCCCGCTTGCTCGAGTGCCGGCCAACTCCCCGCCTCGCAGCCCTGGTCCTCGCCGTGATTCCCGCAACGGCCTGCGCCCAGGCCGGCGGCGGCTACGGCGACTACCTCGCCTGGGAGAACTGGGCGCGCGTGGTCCCCGCGGACCATGGCGGCCTCGCCTCGAGCTGGGATCGCGCGGGCGGGCACTTCGACGCCAACCAGTACGAGTTCCCGCCCGGGCTGATCTACGGGAACCTCGACACCGTGGCCAAGACGATCACCGGGCCGGGGATCGTCTACCGGTTCTGGATGTCCCACTTCGCCGCGGTGAAGCCGTTCGTCGTCCGCATGTACTTCGACGGCGAAACGACCCCCCGGATCTCCACCGACAGCGAGCAGATCCTCGGCGGCACGTACTCGTACTTCGCGGACCCTCTGGTGAACACCTTTGCCGGAGGTCAGGTGTGCTATGAGCCGATTCCGTTCCGCGAGTCGCTGCGCATCGAGACGGAGAATCGCGCGTACATGTGGCACTGGTACCAGTATTCCTACCGCACGTTCCCCGCGGGCACCGAGGTGACGTCGTACACGGGAGCGCTGGACGCGGCGGCCGACTCGGCGCGGCTCGCCGTGGTGGCGATGTTCCGGAACGTGGGGCGGCATCCGGCGGGCGAGAGCGCGACCGCCGTGCGCCACGTCGCGGGGCCCACGAGTCTGCCGCCCGGAGGCGATCTGACGGTGGCCGATCTGGTGGGACCGGGCGTGATTCGCCGCCTGAACCTGCGCATGAGCGCCGCGACCGATGCCGGGCTCGACAGCCTCAACCTGCTGGTGTTCTACGACGGAGAGGTCGCGCCCGCGATCGACGCGCCCGTGGGGTGGTTCTTCGGCGCCGGCCACGACCGTGCGCCGTACAAGAGCCTCCCTCTCGGGACGGACTCGCCGGACGGGTTCTACTGCTACTGGCCGATGCCGTTCCATCGGGCCGCGCGCGTTGCGCTCAAGAACGTGAGCCACGCGGCCGTGCCTCTGGACTCGTGCGTGGTGGAGCACGAGCCGCAGCCGGTGGCGAACGATGCCGGCTACCTTCACACGGCGGCCAAGTTCCAGATCCGGCCCATCGCCCAGACCTGGGACGTGATGGCCTCGGTGTCCGGCACCGGTCACTACGTGGGGAACCTCCTCTACGTGCAGCAGGGCTACGACAATCTGCAGTTCCTGGAGGGAGACGATCTCGTGGTGGTGGACGGCGCCGACTCGCTGCACGGCACCGGGACCGAGGACGCGTACAACGGGGGTTCCTACTACAGCTGGAACGGGGGCGACCTGATCGAGCCGGAGGGCAACTTCCCCCCCTACGCTTTCCGTCCCCTCTGCGGAATCCTCCGCGTCGACAAGACCTCCACGCCTCCGTTCGGACGGGCGGACCAGTACCGCTGGCGGATCGGTGATCGCGTGCCCTTCGCGCGGTCTCTCGAGGTGGACACCGAGACGAGCTACGCCGACTGGCATTCGCAATGGATCTCGGTCGTGTTCTGGTATCAGCTGCCGGAGATCGTTTCCGATACGGCGCCGAGCGGCGGCGCGGGCCCGGGATTCGGCCTGGAGCTGCGCCAGGCGCCGAACCCGGTCACCGAGACGACGGCGATCCGATACGCTCTGCCGGCGGACGGTCCGGTCGTTCTGGAGCTGCTCGACGTTCGCGGGCGGCGCGTCGAGACGTTGCTCGACGGCCCCGGGTCGGCCGGCGCCCACGAGATCGGCTGGCGCCGCGGCCGACTCCCCGGCGGCGTGTACTTCTTCCGCCTCCGTGCGGGCGACCTCAGCGCCACTCGGAAGCTCGTTCTCGTGCGCTGAGCCGGCGGCCCACCACCGAGGCGTCGGGAGCGTGGACGTCGCGTCTGCCTGTGCGATAATCCGCGCCATCATGACCCAGCCCCTGCCGCGCGTCGCCGGCCTGCTGATCTTCGCGACCCTCGGGATCTCCGCCTGCACTCCGCCGTCGACGTCGCCGCGCGCCGCCGCGGCTTCGGAGCATCGCCTTCCCACCGGTGTGGTCCTCGATCCCGCCGGCTATTCCATCCCCCTCGGCTCGATGCCGGTGGCCATGACGTACAGCCCGGATTCCGCGCGGGTCGTCGTGGTGCTGAGCGGAATGCGCGAGCAGGGCCTGCAGGTCATCGATCCCTCGCGGCGCCGCCTCACGCAGACCCTCGTGCAGCGCGGCGCCTTCCTCGGCGCAGCCTTCGCGCCGGACGGGAAGTCCCTGTGGACCTCGGGGGGCTACCAGGACGTCGTGTACCGGTACGCGTGGGCCGGTGGCTCCGCGGCGCTCGCGGACAGCGTGATGCTGGATGCGAAGGGGGTCGTGGGGAAGGGGACGCGATATCCCTCGGGGCTCGCGGTCTCGCCGGACGGGAAGCGCGTCTACGTGGCGGAGAATCTCGCCGATTCGCTCGCGGTCGTGGACGTCGCGAGCGGGCGCGTGGTGCAACGGCTGGCCACCGGAACGTACCCTTACGGAGTGATCGCGGCGCCGGACGGTCGCGTGTACGTGTCCGCGTGGGGCGGGTCCTTCGTGGCCACGTTCGCGCCGCAGGGCGATGCGCTGACGGCCGGCGCACGCGTGGCGGTGGGCCGGCATCCGTCGGCGATGGCGCTCAACGCGAAGGGGACGCGTCTCTTCGTGGCGCGCGCCAGCTTCGATCGAATCGCGGTGGTGGATACGGGCGCCGACAGCGTGATCGCGGAGTTGAGCGACGCGGCGGCGAAGGGCCCGCCCGAAGGCGCCACACCCAACGGGCTCGCGCTCTCGGCGGACGGGCGGCAGCTCTACGTGGCCGAGGCCGACAACAACGCCGTCGCGATCTTCGCTCTGAGTGCCGCGACCTCCGACGTGCCGGACGCTGCCGGCAAGGACACGCTCCTCGGCCGCGTGCCGGTGGAGTGGTACCCCACGGCGGTTCTCGCGCGGCACGACTCGCTCCTCGTGCTGAACGGCAAGGGCCTCGGGACCGCGCCGAACCCGCGCCGCCGCCAGCCGGGAACGAAGCGACCGCGGGACTTGCACTCGTACACGCTCGGGCAGACGTCCGGCTCGCTGACGTTCCTCGCGGCGCCGAAGGGCGCGGAGATCGACGGGATGTCCGCACGCGTGGCGAAAGCCGAGGGTTGGGACGGCGGTCGCGCGGCCGCCACGTACCCGCCCTTCAAGCACGTGATCTACGTCATCAAGGAGAACCGCACCTACGATCAGGTTCTCGGCGATCTCGGCGGCGGCGACGGCGACACGACCCTCGTGTACTTCCCGCGCGAGGTGACCCCGAACATCCATGCGCTAGCCGAGCGCTTCGGGATCTTCGATCGTTTCTTCGTGAACGCCGAGGTCAGCGGCGACGGCCACAACTGGACGACCGCGGCGTACGCGTCGGATTACGTGGAGAAGACGGTGCCGAGCCAGTACTCGGACCGCGGCCGGGACTACGACTTCCAGGGCGAGAAGGGCGAGGGCATCGCCGAGGACGACGTGGCCGAGCCGGGGAACGGATACCTCTGGGACGCGGCCACGCGCGCCGGCATCACGATGCGCAACTACGGCGAGTACACGCATCACGAGAAGGACGGACGGTGGGTGGCCACGAAGGCGTCGCTGGCCGCGTGCACCGCGGTGGACTATCCCGGGTGGGACCTCGACCTCCCGGATCAGAAGCGCGT
Source organism: bacterium (assembly GCA_046330135.1). Taxonomy (GTDB): domain Bacteria; phylum ARS69; class ARS69; order ARS69; family ARS69; genus CAYYFX01. The sequence continues at coordinate 141,754 of JAXLTI010000008.1, read as the reverse complement.
GGACGTCTGGATGAAGGAGTTCCAGGCGTACTCGGCGGGCGATTCCCTGCCGGCCTTGACGTTCCTGTGGCTGCCGAGCGATCACACGTCCGGCGCCGAGGCGGGGAAGCCCACGCCGCGCGCGTACGTGGCCGACAACGATCTCGCGGTGGGCCGCGTCATCGACGCGCTGACGCACTCGCCCTTCTGGAAGGACACGGTGGTCTTCGTGCTGGAGGACGACGCGCAGGACGGTCCCGACCACGTGGACTCGCACCGCTCGCCGCTGCTCGTGATCTCCGCGTACAACCGGCCCGGCGCCGTGCATCGCTTCGCGAACACGAGCGACGTGGTGGCCACGATCGGCGCGATCCTCCACCTCGAGCCGCTCTCGCAGTTCGACTATTTCGGCCGGCCGCTGTCCGACGTGTTCGCCGCGGAACCGCAGCTCGATCCGTATGTGGCGCTCCCGGCGAGGGTGCCCCTCGACGAGCGCAATCCCAAGAACACGGCGCAGGCGCGCGCCACGATGCGCCTGGATCTGCGTCGTGAAGATGCCGCGGACGAGGAGCTGTTCAACCGGATCCTGTGGGCGATGATGAAGGGGCCGGAGACGCCGTATCCGGGGGCGAAGAGGATGCCGGTGCTGGAGCGGCAGCGGGGGTAGACGTCGTCGAGCGGTCGCGGAGCTACCAGGTCTCCGGCTGCAGTCCCGCGCGCTGCATCCGACCAAGTAGCGGGTCGAGTTCGCTGCGTCGATCAGTTCCGCACGATGGCGTGCTCATGGGCTGCTCCGTCGATCCGTCTTGAGACCTTCCTCGCGCGAAGGGGTTAGCTCGCCTTCTTGAGCACGCGGACCTCGGACTCTAAGCGATGAGCAAGACGGTCCTTCTCCACTTCCAGGTCGTAGCGCGTCTGAAGATTCAGCCAGAAGCGCTCCGACGTCCCGAAGTACCGCGAAAGGCGCAGGGCCGTGTCCGCCGAAACGGACCGAAGCCCGTGAACGATCTCGTTCACCCGCCGCGGCGGAACGCTGATGTCCTTGGCCACGCGGTACTGGCTGAGACCGTGCGGCTTGAGGTACTCCTCGAGCAGGATCTCTCCGGGATGAACCGGCGGCAGCATGTGCCTACGCGACCTCCTGACTCTCATCCTATTTCCTTCCTGCGGGCGCTCTTGCTGGGGTCTGGGGCGCGCCAGCCCTCGAATCTCCCGTCACGTGGCGCGGCGGGCACTGATGAGTTGGATCATATCACCTCGATCCACGTGGACAATGAGCGTTCGGGCCTGGTCGCCTCCGACCGATGGTCACGAACGCAATCCGCGCGACTTGACCTGGACTGCGAAAGTCATGCACAGTCTCGGCGCACGAGGATGGGCAAGAGGTTGCGCAGGCCAGAAGGTTCCCCTGCGGGCTCCGGCGGGGGACGCCTCGACTGAGGTCGGGGAGTTTGTCGCGGGAGTCTCCCCGGAAAGGGCAGGAACCATGACGCGTACCGTCATCGCGGTACTCGTGATTGCAGGCACGATGACTCTCGCGGCGAAGAGCTACGCGGATCCGGTGCGGACGCACGAGGTCGTGCGTCGACATGTCAGCGGGGATCCGGACAATCCGAACAGCACGACGCCGCTTGGATTCAGGAGCGGCGACCCAGAGAACCCAAACGGCGCGAAGCGCCTTGATGTCCGTCCGGGCGTCCTTGGTGCGAACTCGCAGGTGGACGGTCGCAAGGCCCAAGCCGCTCAGCGGTCATCGGGCGCCAGTGACGCATCGCGGGACGGCGGGTTGGTCGCCTGGTGGCTGTCGTACGTCTTGGCCTTGCGGAGCCTGGTCCGGATGGGCATCTAGCCCTCCCACCGGCGTGAGGGGGCGGGGTCTCCCCGCCCCCGCGCTGGCATCCGCAATGAGATCGCTCGGGGCTTGACCTCGCCTGTGAATGTCCTGCACATTACCGGCGTAGGTCTGAGCAACAAAAAGTGGATGCGCAAGTCATGTTCCCCTGCGGACTCCGGAGGGAGGACTTCTCGGCCGATGACTCGCCGAGTAGTTCGTCGAAGGAGTGCTCCCCCCGGAAAGGGGTAGTTACCGTGAAGCGTACCGCCATCGCCGTACTCGTGATTGCAGGCACGCTGGTTCTTGCGCCGAGGAGCTACGCGGATCCCGTCCGGACGCACGAGGTCGTGCGTCGAGATGTGAGCGGGGACCCGGATGATCCGAGCGGCACGACGCCACTGGTGTTCAGAAACGGCGACCCGGAAGACCCCAGCGTCGCGGACCACAGTCACGCACGCCCGCGCATTGATGGCACGATCTCGCACGCCGGCGCGGGCAAGCTCCACGGCGCACCTCAGCCGCCATTGGGTGGCACCTACGCCGGCCAGGATGGTGGGTCCGTCGCGTGGTGGTTCTCATGGGTCATGTTCTTGCGGAGACTTCTGTGGATCGGCCCCTGACGCCCACTAGCGATTCGCTGGGATCGCTGCTCGCTGCAGACGCCTTCCGTGCCGCGGAAGACCACGCGGGCGCGATCCGCGAGTACCGGCGGGCCCTTGATGAAGCAGACCCGCTAGCGCCCATCGAGCGCCTGCACATCCGCATGCATCTGGCCGATTGCCTGCTCGCGTCTAGCGACTATCAAGACGCGAAGGCCGTTTTGGAGCCGGTCCTCGCCGATCGAGACGTCGATCCCGTCGAGCGAGCGCGTGCTCTGTCGCGCTCTGGATGGGCGGACTTCTTCCTGGGGAATGTGGACTCCTGTCGGACGAAGTGTGAGGCGGCTGCCGCGATTCTCCTTCCCACGGCGCACCACGACGACGTGGCGAACACACTTCGCTGGCTCGGCTACGCGCTCCGCTTGAGCGGCGACTTCAATGCGGCGCTTCGGCTATTCCAGGAAGCGCTAGCGGCTGCGCGACGCGCGGGCGACCCTGCACAGACGGCCTCCTGTTTGGAGGCGGTCGGTAATCTGCGGCGCCTCCAGGGTCGCTATGAGGAGGCGGTGGTTTGCCACGAGGAGAGCCTCCGCCTCCACGACGAGCGCGGCAGCGCGGAACACGTTGGCAAACAGCACCTCCATCTCGCGCTCGCACGCCTCTACTCCGGGGACTGGCGCCGGGCGGGGGTCGATCTGGGCGCGGCTCGACGTCTCTTCGCGCAGCTCGGCTACGAGCGTGGCCTCATCGCCGTGGACCTGACGGAGAGCCGTCTCCTTCGGCGGCGAGGTCAACTTGCCGACGCCGAGGTCCTCGCCTCACGCGCGCTGGAAGCCGCCCAGCGAACCCACTATCGCAGGCTCATCGCGATGGCATTCGAGGAGCTCGGCGACTCGGCCGTTTCACGGGGAGATTCGGACGGCGCCTCCAAGTGCTTCGAGCAGGCGCTCGCCGAGGGGCGAGACGTGGCGAGCGAGGGGTACCTCGTTTACGAAATGGCCTTCCGTCTTGCCGATGTTCGCCGCGAGCAGAATCGAGTCGACGAGGCCCGCGCTCTCGCGGAGGAAGCGCTCACGCTCGCGAAAGGCGCCGGGGACGCGCGGGATACCGGCAACGCCCTGATCTCTCTCTCCCTGGTCCGCCTCGCAGAGAACAGATCTGATGACGCCGCGGCCCTCGCTGAGGAGGCCATCGAGCTCTTCGCGGGAATCCGCGCCCCCTTCGAGCAGGCGAGAGCGCACGAGGCCGCGGCGCGCATCGCGTCCTCGGGCGCCGAAGACAACCATGCCGCGGCGCTCGGGCATCTTCTCCAGGCCAGGCGTCTCTACTCGCGACTCGGCGCCGTCCATGACGTCACGCGCATCGAGGCCGAGATGCAGCTCGACGCGCCCTCCGCCTCGGGCCCCGACGTCCCGCGCGACGGCATCGTAGCCGCGGACGCCTCTTCGCTCGAGCTGCTCGCCACCGTTCGGGACCTCGCCGCCTTCGATTCGACCGTTCTCCTCGAAGGCGAGACCGGCGCCGGCAAAGAGATCATCGCGCGACTTCTCCACAGCGCGGGGCCGCGTCGAGATCGCCCCTTCGTGGCGCTCAACTGCGCCGCGGTAGCGCCCAATCTGCTCGAGAGCGAGCTGTTCGGTCATCGTCGGGGCGCGTTCACGGGCGCCGATCGCGATCATCCGGGCCGCCTCGCGGCCGCCGCGGACGGGACCGTGCTCCTCGACGAGATCGACAAGGCGTCGCTGGACTTCCAGGCGAAGCTGCTGCGCGTGATCGAAGACCGCGTGGTGCACCCGGTGGGCAGCACGGACGAGGTGCCGCTGCGCGCGCGCATCCTCTGCGCCACGAACCGCGATCTTCGCGACCTGGCGAATGAAGGACGCTTCCTCGTGGACCTCTACTACCGCCTCTCCGGACTACGCCTCCGCATCGCGCCGCTGCGCGAGCGCCCGGCGGACCTGCGCGTGCTCGCCGACGCGTTCGTTCGCGGTTGCACCGGCCGCTTCGGAACGCGGCGCACCCGGATCACCAAGGAAGCGATGCGCGCGCTCGCCGCGTACCGCTGGCCGGGAAACGTGCGCGAGTTGAAGAACGTGCTCGAGAGCGCTGCGTTCTTCGCGCGCAAGGACGGCGTCATTCGCCTCGAGCATCTCCCGCCCGAGATCCACAATCCCCAAGAGCGCATCGCCTCCGCAACCCTGCCGGAGCGCATCGAGCAGCTCGAGCGGCGCGAGATCGAAGACGCGCTGCGCCGGACCGAGGGCAACAAGGCGGAAGCCGCGCGGCACCTCGGCGTGTCGCGAAAGGGCCTGCTCGACCGGCTGAGAAGGCTGCGGATCGGGTAGTCCAGGAATGGAAGAGCCCGCCCTCCCGGTCTGGAAGGGCGGGCTCTTCTTTGCCGCGGGGCGTCTCCCGCTGGGGGCTGTGTCAGAGCATCCGCCCGGCGTTCGAGCGGAGCACAGTGCCGGGAACGTGAAGGTCAGTTGCTCCGAGAGCAGGAGTGGCAGAACACAGCGCCTGGCATTGCGCGACCTCCACAACTGGCGCACCGCCCCGGCCGGAAGTCCGTGCTGCCCTCCAGCGTTCTGCCCCCCACGGTTTCACCCCGCACGCCTCCGCGCCTCCCGTCATCCGGCTCCCACCCGCACGGCGGAGCGATCGTCACGGTCCAGGTCGGGGGAGGCCGGTGAGCCCCCGGCTGGTGGAGATGGAGTGCTTCATTCTGTTCGATCGCCAGCGCCGTCGCGCGATTCCACGACATTGGTGTGACTCCCTGGGTGCGAAGCATGGCAGCGGACCGAGGCGCCGACGAACGGCGAGACGGCGCTGCGGAGGTGCCTTGCCGTCCCGCAGCCACGCCAGCCTGGAACCGAGGCGCCGTCGGAAAGTTCCGCGACGCCAAGCGCGCGGACGAGCAGATGCCGGCCACCGGTTCGGGGAGCGCGGTAGCGTGGGTGAAGACGGGCGTCTGGTGCCCGGCCTTCGCTCCGGCGGCCACCTGTTGCCGTGAGATCTACTCGGAGGCGCACGACCGGCGAGACCCGCCCCGGGTCACGCGCCCTGACTTGACCCCAGGTATGCGGGTCGACCGACACAGCCCGGGACTTGAACTCGCCAATGGCGGACAAGGCGGCTATTCCCTGATCGCCTCACGCTTGCAGCCAGTGCTCGGCCGGCTTCGCCAGGAACTCCGCTACCGGCACGCCGTCACCGCCGACGAGCATGGTGCGCTTGGGCTTGAACGTCTCGGAGAACGCCTCCAACCCCGGCAGAGCTTCCGGCGCGCGACCACTCTCGACCTCGATCGCCACGAGGACGCGGCCGGCACGTAGCACGAAGTCCACCTCGCGATTGCGCTCGCGCCAGTAGAAGACCTCACACACGCCGCGCGCCGCGGCATTCGCGAGATGCGCTCCCACCGCGGACTCCGTGAGCCGACCCCAGAACTCGCGATCCGCGCGCGCTTCCTCGGGCCCGAGACCAGACAGCGTCGTCATCAGCGCGGTGTTCAGGACCTGCAGCTTGGGGCTCGAGCCCCGCTGGCGCACCGCCTTCCCCGCGTACTTGGGGAGCCCGGTGAGCATGCCGGCACCCGCGAGCAGCTCGAGGTAGTGAGCGAGCGTGGTGGCGTTCCCCGCGTCGTGGAGCTGGCCGAGCATCTTGGTGTAGGAGAGCACCTGCCCCGAGTAGCGGCAGCCCAGGTCGAACAGGCGCCGAAGCAGCGCCGGCTTGTCCACGCGCGTCATGAGCAGCACGTCGCGGGAGATCGTAGTCTCCACGAGCGCGTCGAGCACGTAGCGCCGCCAGCGTGCGGGGTCCTCGACGAGCGGCGCCGCACCGGGGTAGCCGCCGAAGTACAGGTACTGCTCCAGGGTGAACCCGAACGCCTTCCGCATCTCGTCCAGCGACCAATGCGGCAGGTGGAGCAACTCGAAGCGTCCGGCGAGGCTCTCGGTCAGCCCGTGCTGAACGAGGAGCGGGGCGGACCCCAACAGCACGACCTTGAGGGGCCGGCGCGCGCGCGTGTCCTCATCCCACAACCGCTTCACCGCCTCCGACCAGCGCGGGATCTTCTGCACTTCGTCCAAAGCCAACACCGCGCCGGACTTGCCGGACTCGGCCGCGAGAAGCCGCGCACGCTCCCACTGTGCCGCGAGCCAAGCGGTGTCACGAACGGCGGGCTCGTCGGCGGTGATGAACACGTTGGGAGCCGCCACATCGGCGAGGACCTGCTCGACCAAGGTGGTCTTGCCCACCTGTCGCGCGCCGGCGACGACCTGGAGGAAACGCCGTGGCTCGCCCAAGCGCGCCGCGAGGGTCGCGGCGTAGGGTCTCTCGAAGGGGCGGCCGGCCGGAACACTCATGATGGTGAGTATATTTACTCAATACGTTGAGTAGTGGCAAGAGGCGGTCTGGGGGCCGCCGGCCCCAACGCCCTAGGACCCCGGCTGGTGCTTCTCCCACCAGTCCTTCGCCCTCTCCTCCGTCCACTCTCCAACCCCTTCCACGTCCCCCAACATCCCCATCAACTCCCTCGCCGACTGCGGCCTCTCCTTCGGGTCCTTCGCCAAGCACTGGATCACCAATTGATCCAGCGCCTCCGGGACCTTCATCTCCGTCCTCATCGACGGCGCGACGGGCTTCTCATTCACGTGCTGCATCAAGAGTCCCATCGGCGTATCCGCGGCGAACACGAGCTGCCCCGTCAGCAGCCAGTAGGCCACGCAGCCCGTGGCATAGATGTCCACACGCCCGTCCAGCTCGGCTTTGCCCAGCGCTTGCTCCGGCGCGATGAACGCCGGTGTTCCGTGGATGGCATTCTCCCTCGTGAGCGCCGTCACGGCGTCGCTGCCGTCGCCGCCGCTTCCGCTGCCATCTCCCAGGGCCTTCACCAAGCCGAAGTCCAGGACCTTCACGAAGTCGTGCTCCTCGCCGTAGCGGCAGAGGAAGATGTTGGCCGGCTTGATGTCCCGGTGCACCAGCCCGCGCGAGTCCGCTTCCGAGAGCGAGTGGCAGATCTGCCGGAGCACGTGGACCACGCGCTCGGCCGGCAAGGGACCGAAACGCTTCACGAGAGTGTCGGTGTCCAAGCCGTCCAGCAGCTCCATCACGTAGTAGAAGGAGCCGTCGTCGGCCACGCCGAAGTCGTAGAGGCCCACCGTGTGCGGGGAGCGAAGGCTCGCCGTCACTTGCGCTTCGCGCTCGAATCGCCTGCGCAGGTCCTCGAAGCGCCCGGCGCGCCCGTCCGCCGCCAGGTTCGGGCGAATGACCTTGATCGCGGCCGGCCTCGCCAGCAGGCGATGCTTCGCGCGCCACACTTCGCCCATGCCGCCTTGGCCGAGCTTCTCTTCCAGGCGGTAGCTGCCCAGCTCGCGCGCGGCGGCCACTTCGCGGCCGAGGCCGTAGATCACGCGCGCTCCCATGTAGGCGAAGAAGATGGCGAACGTGGACCCCACGATGGCGGGAGCGACGCCGTCGCCGATCGCCGGGACCTTGCCCAGGAGCTTGAGCACCACGAGCGAGAACGGCGCCATGGCCCCGGCGGCGATGGCGGCCGCCAGCATGCGCAGCGGCGGACCCGGCATGATGAGCGGGAACAGGATGACCACGGCCGGCACCCACGTGAGGTTCGGCAGCGCCTTCGTCTCGTTGTAGGACTGCCAGAACGTGATCATCGCGATGACGAAGCAGATCGCGACCTCGTAGACGAGGCCGATCGTGTGCAGGTGCGACGGCGAGACGCGCCGCCGCCCCGCCAGCCACCACAGGGCGACGGACGCGGCCGCCGCCGCCATGTTGACCCACTCGAACGGCAGAGCCGCGAAGAAGTGCGCGTCCAGCGGCTTGTGGAGGACGTTCGCCACTTCCCAGATGGCGAAGTAGGTCACGGGGTCGAACGCGAACGCGGCGAAGAGGAACAGCGCGAGGAGGCGAACGCGCCCGCGGACCTGCTCCAGCAGGTCGGGGGGGAGCGCGGAGGAGAGGCCGCGCGCGTCGGAGGGAGGGCGCGGGTCCGGGCGAATGAGAGTGACGTGGTCCATGGGCTAGCCGCGGGTACGAAGCGTCGGGGGTTGTGCGCAAGGGCCGACGCCCCGGACCGAGCCCGGGAAAGCCGCGGCGCCCTGGGGCCTTCGCCGGCGCGGCTCTGCGGCGCTGTCGCAAGTCATGTCGCAAGTTCGTGGCAAGTTCCGGCGCACGCCTGTCACGAGGCCTCCCGCAGCCGGTACTCGCAGTTCCCTGCGGAGCTCCGCTTGGCCGCCACGGCTGGGGCCGCGACCTCACTGGTGTCGTAGGTCTCGCCGCGGGCGCTCAGGTCGAGTCCTCGTCCGCCCCGCGCCGCAGGGCGCGAAGCCGCTCCTTCAACTCCGGCAGTTCGGCGTGGATCTCGAGCAGGAGCCGGACCGGCCTACGCGACATCCAGAAGCTCCTTCTCGATGAGCACCCAGTGCGCAGGGGAGATGGCGCGCCGAGAGACGACCTCCGTGCGAATCCCCAGCAACGTCTCGATTTCGTCCGCGAGATCGACGAACCGGAGTCCGATGGACGGCTCGGCCTCCACGAGCACGTCCACGTCGCTCTCGTCTCGCTGCTCACCGCGAGCGTACGAGCCGAATAGGGCGAGCCGCGTCACGCCGAACCGGCGGCTGAGCTGCGGGCGTGCCTGGCGCAGAATCGAAACGACTTCCTGAGTGGTCTTCACGGGACAATCTCGTCAGTGGGTGGGACGGCGGCACCAGACCGTCAGTGTATCGCAGTTCGCCTCCTATGGCAGGGCGGTCCATCGAAGGGTCAAGGCCACGTCGAGGGTGCACCGTGGGCCGAGGGCCGGCCCGACGATCCTCGAAGAAGTCGTGAGCCATTCCGACCCCCCTTTGCGCGTGAGGGGGCAGCGGACGTCCATCGAGGGCGTGCTGAGGTCCGTCCAGGGCGTGCTTCCGTCCCGCCAGGGACCCGCACGGCCTCGAGACCCCCACCACGGCGAGGCGACACGAGCATGCGAACGCGGTGCGAACTCCTTCTGACCCTGCTCTTCGGACTCCTTCTCCCGGCGGCGGCCGCCGCGCAGTGGGCGGCGAACGGAAACCCCGTCTGCACGGCGACGGGCGCGCAGAACACCGTCAGCATCGCCGCCAACGGGCTGGCCGGAGCGGTGATGGTCTGGCAGGACAACCGCGGCGCCTCCACCGACATCTATGCGCGCCAGATCGGCTTCCTCGGTCCCGCCGAGTGGACGTCGAACGGGGTGGCGCTGTGCACCGCCGCCGGCAACCAGCTCAACCCGCACGTGGTCCACGACGGGTTCGGCTATCTCCTCTACACGTGGGAGGACTACCGCAGCGGCAACGCGGACATGTACGCCGCGATCACGGATCGGCTGGGCAACGTCTTCACGCCGGCCAACGGCTTCGCCATCTCGTCCGGGGTCGGTGATCAGGACTTCTCGTCCCTCACCACCAACGGCCTCGGCATGGGCTACGTGGCCTGGGCGGACTCGCGGAGCGGCCACTGGGACATCTACGCCCAGGCCTTCAACAACGTGAATCACGCCTTCTGGACCGCGAACGGGCTCCCGGTCTGCACGTTCACGAGCGATCAGATCAACCCCGTCGTGGCGCCGGACGGCACCGACGGGGTCTACGTGGTCTGGGAAGACCTCCGCAACAGCAACCAATACGACATCTACGCGCAGCACGTGAACATCAGCGGTCAGCTCCTCTGGGCGACGAACGGAGCGGGGGTGTGCACGCAAGGCTCGGCGCAAGTGCAGCCGATGGCGGTCAGCGACGGCGCGGGTGGTGTCTTCATCGCGTGGCTCGACCAGCGGAACGGCGTCAACACCGAAGCTCTCTACGGCCAGCACGTGAATGCCACGGGCACGCCCCTCTGGGCCACGAACGGCATCTCCCTCGCCGCGTCGACCGACCTCATGAATCTGCCCCGGATGATCCCGGACGGTGCGGGCGGCGCGATTCTCGCGTGGGAGGACTTTCGCAACGTCTCCACCAACGGCGGCGACATCTACGCCCAACGCGTGAACGGCGCCGGCACCGTGTTGTGGGGGACGAACGGCGTGGCCGTGTGCACGGCGCCGCAGGATCAATCGTCCGTGGACATCGCGTCCGACGGCGCGGGCGGCGTCATCGCCACCTGGCAGGATGTGCGCGCGGTCGGCTCCGCCGACCTCTACGCGCAGCGGATCAACGCGGCCGGGGGCGCGGTGTGGGCCGCGAACGGCATCCCGGTCTGCACCGCCGCGAACAACCAGCTCAACCCGGCCATCGCGCAGAGCGAGACGGGCGGGGTCATCCTGGGCTGGGAGGACCGGCGGACCGGCGGCGTGGCGGACGTGTACGCGGACCGAATCGACGTCGGCACCGGGCTTCTCGGCTATCCCGCTCCGTACATCACCTCGATCGTCGACGTTCCGAACGACGAGGGCGGTTGGGTCCGGGTCACGCTCCGTGCGCCCGACGAGCAGCCGACCGGAAACGAGTTCACGGTCTTCGACAACGAGTACCACGGCGGAGACATGGTGTGGCTCGGGACCTACGACGGAAGCCCGTCGTACACCTTCGACGTGATCACCGAAGGGATCGGCGTGCCCAACCACTACTGGGTAGACACGCCGCCCGGCGGCAACGTGGCGGTCGGGATCTCGATCGACAACCTGGCGCCGCCCGCGCCCACGCTCACGGGCCAGCGCAACGGTGCGAACGTGAGCTTGTCCTGGAACTCGACCGCGGGCGACATCGCGAACTACACGATCGTGCGTACGGACGTCGGCACGCTGAACACCGTGACGACGACGTCGTACACGGACCTGAACACGCCGCACGCGGCGCTTCACTACCGCGTGCATGCGACGGACATCCACGGGAACGTGGGGCCGGAGTCGAACGAGCTGGTGATTCCGGACGCAACGGGCGTGGCGGAGCTGTCCGCGGGGCCGAGCGCTCTCACCGTCCTGCCGAACTCCCCGAATCCCTTCAGCGGCTCCACCGCGTTCCGCTTCGGGATGCCGCATGCGGGTCGCGTGCAGCTCGAGGTCTTCGACGCGGCGGGCCGCCGCGTGGCGTCGCGCGACCTGGGCGAGCTGCCCGCCGGGTGGCGCGACCTGGCCGTGGAAGGTCGCGACGACGCCGGGCGCTTGCTCGCGAGCGGCGTCTACTTCTGCCGCGTCAGCGCGGGCGGCGAGACCCGCACGAGCAAGATGGTGGTCCGCCGGTAACGGGCCGCCGGGCCGGGATGGGGAGCACGGCGCTTCTCATCCCGGCGCCAGCGCGTTGCGTGCCGAAGCGGCTCTGCGTGGAGTCCGTCGGCGATCATGTCGGCCAAGCGCAAGCCCGGGGACCGGCTGATTGCAAGGTCAGGTGTCGGCTGGTTGAAAGGTCCGCACTTCGCGCCACGTGCGATCGCTCAAGTCAGGCGGCGACTTCCACCGTCGTGTACACGTCCATCTGCTGGGCCCGGCGCCGCGGCAAGACAACGCGCTGCGTCGGTCGCGGCGGCCGCACACCGTCGGCACGCATCCCCTCGAGATGAAGCTCGATCGCGCCCTGAACACGGCGCAGGGCGGAGTCCAGGGTCCTTCCCGTGGCCACGCAACCCGGCAGATCCGGGACGGAGGCGCCCCAATCGCTCCCGGGGTCTCTCGAGATGCGCACCAGATAGCGGTGTCTTCTCATGGGGGTCCTCATTTCAGCCCCGCCTGCCGGAGCACGGACGCAGGCGTTCCCCGGGGCATGTCGTCGCCCCGGTGGCCGCTCACGGTCACGCGCCCCGGCTTCTGCGGATGCTCGAACTGCCGGTGGCTGCCTCGAGTGATGACCATGAACCACCCATCGCGTTCGAGTAGCCGGATCACGTCGCGGACCTTCATGCCGCGACAGTAGGAAGATACGCAAAACCGTCACGCCCCGGAAGCGCCGTGGCCCGGCCAGAGCGGTACTCGGCACGTTGGCCCGCCTACGTGTTGCGCCCCCTCTCGGCGCCTCGTATTCTGACCCTCCTTGTGCCCCGGGCACGACGTTCGCGCCCGCCCCGAAGCCCCTCTCCCGGCAGGGAATCCCATGCGCACGCTGTCCGATAGCCTCCTCACGATTCTCCTGGCCGCGGCCGTCGGTACCGCTTCGAGTCATGCGGCCCCCGCGGCAGCGAAGGCCGACCGAGCGGCTCCTTCCGCGACCCCCGCAGCGGCCGGGCGCTCCGCCGCACCGGCGACCGCCCCCGCCGCTGCGATCGCCCCCGCCGTTACCACGGCCCCGCCGGCGAATCCCGAGCCCGTCGCCTTCCCGACCGCCGAGCTTCTCCCCAAGGACGAGACCGGCGTCACCGCGTTCCTCAAGGACCACCCGAACTACGACGGCCGCGGCATCACCGTGGCGATCTTCGACACCGGCGTGGACCCCGGCGCGCCCGGTCTCCAGGTCACGTCCGAGGGCAAGCCGAAGATCATCGACCTGGTGGACGGGTCGGGCTCCGGCGACGTCGCCACGAAGACCGTTCGCAAGGCCGAGGGCGGCACGCTCACGGGCCTCTCGGGTCGCACGCTCAAGGTCGGCTCGCTTCACTGTCCGTCCGGCGAGTTCCACCTCGGCCTCAAGCCCGCCTTCGAGCTGTGGCCCGCCGGGCTCGTGACGCGCATGAAGGAGAAGCGCAAGGAGCACTTCGACGAGACGGAACAGCCGTTGCTCGCGTCTGCGCGTCACGCGCTCGACGAGTTCGACGCGGCGCACCCGTCGCCCTCGGATGCCGACAAGCTCCAGCGCGAAGAGCTGGCCGCGCGCGTGGACGTGCTGCGCAAGCTGGAAGAGACCTCGAAGGACCCGGGTCCGGTCTACGACTGCGTCGTGTTCAACGACGGCACGAGCTGGCGCGCGGCGATCGACACGAACGAGAACGGCGACCTGGCGGACGAGAAGGCGATGACGAACTACAAGGTCGCGCGCGAGTGGAGCACGTTCGACGAGGAGAGCCTCCTCAACTACGCCGTGAACATCTACGACGACGGCAACCTGCTCTCCATCTTCGCGGATTGCGGCGCGCACGGAACTCACGTGGCGGGCATCGTGGCCGCCTGCGATCCGGACGACCCGAAGAGGAACGGCATGGCCCCGGGCGCGCAGCTCGTGGCGGTGAAGATCGGCGACACGCGGTTGGGCTCGTCCTCCACCAGCACGGGCCCCGTGCGCGGGCTCGTGACCGTCCTCGCCGACAGCTGCCAGCTCATCAACATGAGCTTCGGCGGCCCGACTCCTTGTCCGGACGAAGGCCGCATCATGGATCTCTACAAGGACATCGTGAACGAGCACGGCGTGACCTTCGTGCTCTCCGCCGGCAACTCCGGCCCGGCGCTCTCCACCGTCGGCGGCGCGGGCGGCACCACGTCCGATCTGATGGCCATCGGCGCGTACCTCTCCGGCAAGATGATGACGGCGCAGTACTCGATCCGCGAGCAGCTGCCGAACACGCACTACACGTGGTCCTCGCGCGGCCCCACCTTCGACGGCGACCTCGGCGTGTCGCTCTCCGCCCCGGGCGGCGCGTTCTCGCCGGTGCCGAACTGGGAGCTGACGCCCACGCTCCGCTACAACGGCACGTCGATGGCCTCGCCGAGCGTCTGCGGCGGGATCGCGTGCCTCCTCTCCGGCGCGAAGGCCGAGGGCATCGCCACCACGCCTCACGACATCCGCCGCGCGCTCGAGAACACCGCGGACGAGCCGCCGGGCTTCGATCCCTTCACGCTCGGTCACGGCATCGCGCGCTTCGACCTGGCATGGAAGGCGCTCCGCGTGAACAAGCCCTTCGCGCCGCACGGCGTCCGCTTCGAGGTCCACATCCCCGCCCGCGCGAACGCGCGCGGCGTGTATCTCCGCGAGCCGGACGAGGCCGCGCGCGCGTGGGATCTCCTGGTGAACGTGGACGCGAAGTTCGCGGAGGCGGACAGCAATCGCATCCGCATCTCCTTCGAGAAGCACTTCCGGCTGGAGTCGTCGGAGAAGTGGGTCACCGCGCCCGCGACGTTCGTGACGGTGCCCGGCCTGAACTCCTTCAAGATCAAGGTGGACCCGCGCGCGCTGCCGCCGGGAGCGCACTACGCGGAGGTTCGCGGCGTCGACGTGGCGGAGCCGGCGCGGGGCCCGCTCTTCCGCGTGCCGATCACCGTGATTGTTCCGGAGACGTTGCCGGTCGCGGATCCCGCGTGGAAGAAGACGCTGAGCTTCGGCCCGGGCGAGATCCACCGCTTCTTCTTCGTCGTGCCGGAGGGCGCCACGTGGGCGAACCTCACCGCCACGACGAAGACGCCCGAGACGCCGCGTCAGATCGTGATCCACGCGGTGCAGGCGGAGCCCGGCAACTCCTTCGCCGCGTGGAACACGGACGAGACCGTGTGGCTGGACCAGAAGGGCAAGTACGTGAAGAGCTTCGCCGTGCTCGCCGGCCGCACGCTCGAGGTGTGCCTTGCGCAGTACTGGTCCAACCTGGGCAAGGGCGACGTGGACTTCGAGCTGAGCTTCCACGGCCTGCAGCCGGAGGACGACCGGATCGACGTGGACGGCGGCGAGAACGCGAGGAAGATCCTCGTGACGGCGCCCATTCGCCCGGAGCCGATGAGCGTGTCGGCGGAGGCCACGGTGCTCCGGAAGACGCTGTCGCCCTCCAAGGTGGAAGTGGCGGCGCTGACCGGCCCGCGCGATCTCCTGCCGAAGGGCGAGCGCGTCTGGGAGATGGTGCTCACCTACGACTTCGAGCTGGACGACGACGCCAAGGTCCGTCCGCGCCCGTCGCTCCCCGAGGAGAACGAGTCGTTCGAGTCGTGGGAGTCGATGCTCTGGCAGCTCTACGACTCGGGGAAGCGCATCGTGGGGAACGGCCCGCGCGGCAGCGACGCCGACAACCTCTCCCTGGAGAAGGGCAAGTACACGCTGCGCTTCCACGTGCGCAGCTCCGACGAGGCGCGGCTCCGCAAGCTGAAGCGCATGCCGGTGTGGATCGACCGGACGCTGGACAAGCCGCTCAAGCTGGCCGTGCTGGACGACCCGGACGGAGCCGTCGGCGGCGGGCACGCGTTCAAGGACACCACGCTGCAAGCGGGCGACATGGCCGCGATGTGGATCCCGGCGCCTGCGGCGAAGGACATCCCGAAGGGCGCGAAGCCCGGCGACCTCCTCGTGGGGACGTTGCGCCTCGGGGAGGAGGGCGACGATCTGAATCCGGCCGGCGATCGTCCCGACGGCTGGCCGCTCACCATTCGTCTCGCGAGCGAGCATGTCGACGAGGACAAGGAGAAGGACGAAGGCCCGGCGGCGGCGAAGAAGAAGACCCCCGCCGAGCTGGACGACGAGTTCCTCGACCTCCAGGTCGATCAGCTCGCGAAGCTCCGGAAGGACGGTCGCAACGACGACTTCGAAGCGCTCGAGAAGAGCCTCGAGAAGGAGGACCCGCACGCGCTGCCGGTGCTCGTGGAGCAGATGCGCTACCTCGCGGGGAGGAAGGACGCGAGCGCGGCGTCGGTCGTGAAGGCGTGCGACGACGTCGTGGCCACGGCGGCCGCCACGCAGCTCGCCGCCGTGCTGGGCGAGCGCGTGGAGCCCGGGAACGACGCGGACAAGGCGAAGCACGACGATGCGGAGAAGCGTCGCGACGCGCTGGTGGAGGCGTTGCGCCGGAAGGTGGAGGCGCTCGCTAGCGATCCGAAGGCCGACGCGCCGATCGAGCAGGCGTACAAGGAGATCGCGCGCTGGACGGATCCCACGAAGGGCGAGGCCGCCATCGTGACCGTGGAATACGAGCGGCGCCGCGGGCGGCCGGCGAAGGCGCTGGAGGTGTTGAACGCGCGCATCAAGGAGGCGGCGCCCGACAAGAAGCTCGCGGAGGCGCGCGCGCGTCTCTTCGAGACCTTGGGATGGAAGAACTGGGCGGAGCGCGAGAAGCGATCGATGCTCGTGCGCTTCCCGGAGGGCTATCCGCCGTTCTAGGCGCCGGCCGGCGACCTCAGCGGTAGAGCGACTTCATCCGTCCCCACGTGCGGGATTCGACGGCCACGGGGAGCTCTACCCGGAGGCGGCCGACCAGGTACGGATTCGGGTTCACGCACCACTCCGGCCAGCTCCAGTGGACGACGCCGTTCGTGAAGGTGCCGTCACCTTCGAAGCCGATGACGCGGAGATCCCCTTGAAACGAGGTGAAGCCGTCGCCCCGGTAGCCGTAGGCGCCGACGCACGAAGTGAAGTAGGCCCACAGGTAGAGGGTGTCGTCGAGGATCGGCCCCGAGTTGACGTTCGGATCCGTGCTCGAGGAGCTGATGGCGATGTGGTCGCAGTATCCATAGTAGGATTGGAACGGGCACGGCTGCGCGTCCGTGGAGAATCCCCGCCCCGTCATCCAGTCGTAGTCGGACCACTGGTGGGGCCATATCGGGACGCAAACGGACGTGCTCGTGCTGGGGCAAACGTCCGCGGCATCCACGGGAGCCGGCGGGAACGCCCGCGGACCCGAGACGACGGCCACGGCGATCGCCGCGCCGCAAGCGATTCGGCGAGTCGTTCGAGCAACCATGGCAGCACCTCCCTCCCGCTCGGGAGCCGGTAGCGTCGCGCCCCCTGAGCATCAAGCTACACCCCCGGAAGGCGTGAGAGCCTGATCTTGGTCAGTCCTCGACATGACGGAAATCAGTCGTTCGTCGCCCGCGCTGGCACGGTCGCGGGCCGCCCCCGCGACCCGGGCTGGTCTTTGCCCGACCGCCGTGGGGCCCTGGAGCGGATGGCCGGCCTGAACTAGGATCCCCCGATGCGCCGGGCGTATCGCCGCGTCCGCGCGCCTCCATTCCCCCTGCGGAGAGCCCGTTTGGCCAGCCAGCCGCTTCCCGTCGTCGCCCGCGCGCTGACGAAGCGATTCGGGACGGTCACCGCCGTGAGCGCGATCGACTTCGACGTACGCCCCGGCGAGTGCGTGGGCTTCCTGGGGCCGAACGGCGCGGGGAAGACCACGACGGTGCGCATGGTGTCGTGCCAGTCGCCGTTGACGGCGGGCTCGGCGCACGTGTTCGGCCTGGACGTCCAGACGCACCCGCGCGAGATCAAGGCGATGCTCGGGGTCTGCCCCCAGGACAACAACGCGGACTCGGACTTCTCGGTGCGCCGGAACCTCCTCGTCTTCGCGCGCTACTACGACATCGAAAGGGGGGAGGCGAAGCGTCGCGTCGACGAGCTGATGACGTGGATGCAGCTCGCCGAGAAGGCGGACGCGAAGGTGGACGAGCTGTCGGGCGGCATGCGCCGCCGGCTGGTGCTCGCCCGATCGCTGATCAACCGGCCGCGCCTTCTCATCCTGGACGAGCCCACCACCGGCCTCGATCCGCAGGCCCGCCATCTCATCTGGTCGCGCGTGCGCCAGCTCCAGGCCGACGGCACCACGTGTCTCCTCACCACGCACTACATGGACGAGGCGGCGCAGCTCTGCGACCGCGTGATCCTCATGGACGAGGGCAGGATCCTGCTCGAGGGAGCGCCGGCGAAGGTGGTGGAGGAGGAAGCGGGCCGGGAAGTGTGCGAGCTGTGGAACGCGGGGGTGGAGGTGCGCGAGTTCGTGAAGGGCGCCGGCTGGCGCGTGGAAGACACGGAGGATCGCCTCTACGTGTACGATCGCGAAGGCGGCGTGGCGCGTGCGGAGATCGAGCGCCGGTTCCCGGAGCAGGACCGCCTGCTGCGCCACGCCACGCTCGAGGACGTCTTCCTGCTCCGCACGGGACGCACGCTGAGGGACTAGAGAGGGCTGCACGCGGAACGCACGCCGCGTGGCTGAACGCCGAACGTGGAGTGCACGCCGAGGGCCAAGATGCTGCTGCGAAACGTCTCCCGCCGCGCCTGGCAAGTCTGGCGCCGGGACATCGAGGTCTACGCGACGACCTGGAAGACGAACTTCCTGCCGCCGCTGCTCGAGCCGGTGCTCTACATCCTCGCGTTCGGGGTCGGCATGGGCTCGCTCATCGGCAACGTGAAGTACTTCGGCGTGGAGATGACGTACCTCCGCTTCATGTCGCCGGGGATCGTGGCGGTGGCGATCATGTTCTGGTCGTACTTCGAGACGACGTACTCGTCCTTCATCCGCATGTACTACCAGAAGACCTTCGAGGCGATCGTCACCACGCCCCTGCTCGTGGAGGACGTGATCGCCGGAGAGTGGCTCTGGGGCGCCACGAAGTCCGTGGTGGCGGCCACGCTCATGCTGGCGGTGGTCGGCGCGTTCAGGCTGCTGCACTTCCCCGGCGCGCTGCTGGTGCTCCCGCTCGCGGCGCTCGGCGGGCTCCTCTTCTCGGCGATGGGGCTCATCACCACCGCGCTGTCGCCCACGATCGAAGTGTTCAACGTCCCCACCTTCGTCATCATCTTCCCGATGTTCCTCTTCAGCGGGACTTTCTTCCCCATCGACGTGCTGCCGCACTGGGCGCGCGCTCTCGCGGCCGTCCTGCCGCTCACGCACGTCTCGCTGCTCGTGCGCGGGGCATGCCTGGGCTCGGTGCCGCCGGGCGCGGCGTGGAGCTTGCTCTATCTCGTGCTCGCGG
This sequence comes from bacterium, assembly GCA_046330135.1. Lineage (GTDB taxonomy): Bacteria > ARS69 > ARS69 > ARS69 > ARS69 > CAYYFX01. The sequence continues at coordinate 122,778 of JAXLTI010000008.1, read as the reverse complement.
CGCCGCTCACCGCGTGGCTCGCGTTCATGCTCATGAAGCGACGTCTCGTGAAGTGACGCTCCGCGACCTGCCGCTCTCGCATCGCGTGGCGTGGGGCGTTCTCGTGCTCGGCACGGCGCTTCGCGTCTACGTGGCCTTCCGCGCCTGGCTTCCGTCCGCGCTCTGGTTCCAGGACGTGGCCGTGTACCGCGAGATGGTGGCGGGGATCCTGGGCGGGCGCCTCGGCGCGGATGCCTGGATCTGGACGCCGGGCTATCCGCTCGTGGCCGCGCCCTTCGCGTATCTCATGGGGCCGGAGCGCGCGCTCGTGCTGGCGTCGCTCGTGGGCGGCGTGGCGGCGCCGGCGCTCCTGCTCGCGGCCGGGCGCCGATCGGCGTCGCCGCGCGCGGCCGCCATCGCCGCGATCACTCTCACGTTGCTTCCGGAGATGGTGCGGGCGTCCGCGCGGCCGCTCTCGGAGGCGGTGGCGGTGGCGCTCCTCGTGGGGGCGGGCGTCGCGGCCGGCGCGTGCTTGCGCGGAGGGGGCGCGCGAACGGCGGCGGTCGGGGGCGCGGCGGGCGCGCTGGCCGTGCTCGCTCGGCCCGAGATCGCGTTCGCCATCGCTGCGTTCGCGCTGCTGCTCTGGCGTACGCCGCGACGCGCCGCGGCGTACGCGGCGGGTGCCGTCGTCTTGCTGGCGCCGTTCGTCCTGGCTCTGCATTCGGCGTCGGGCGCGTGGGGTCTCAGCCTCAAGCCGCAGCTCAACGCCATGAAGAACATCGTGTACGAGAAGGAAGACAGCTACATCGCGAAGCGGCTGGCGTGGGGCCGGTACGAGGCCGCGGAGCTGCGCGACACCGAAGGCAATTGGCTGCCGAGGCGCATCGCGGAGCGCGGCCACGTGGGCGCCTACGTGGCGTCCACGGCCTGGCTCGACAACGTGAAGAGCGGCCTGCGACGAAGCAGCGCCGAGATGACGGCGCTCTTCGTGGCGGGTCTCGCCGGCCTCTTCGTACTGGCGCGGCGACGTCGCGACGAGCTTGCGCTGGTCGTCGCCGCGCTTCTGCCGCTGCTCGCGGCGGCCTTCTTCGTGCAGATCCTGGGACGCTTCCTGCTGGTGGGCGCACCGGCGCTCGCGTGGGGCGCCGGCGCGCTCCTCGATGCCGGGCTCGCGCGCTTCGACCGGCGACCCGCCCTGGCGTGGATCGTGGGCGCGACGGTCGTGACGGCGGCGCTGGTCGCGTCGGCCGTGGTGTCGACGTCCTCGATCGTTGCCGGTCGCTTGACGGAGCTGGCGCCCGAGATCGAGTTGCTGGGCCGCGCCGGGAAAGTGGAGCGCGCCATGGCGGCCACGCGCGCGTGGCTCGCGCTGGAGCCGAGGAACGCGCAGGTCCGACTGCTCTACGCGGAGATCCTGGAGAACTCGGGACACGCGGAGGCGGCGGGCGAAGCGATTGACGAAGCCGTGGGCCTCGGCGCTCCGAAGGTCGAGAAGGCGCAGTGGCTGCTCCGGCAGGGGAACGTGAAGGCGGCGCGCGGCGTCCTGGATGAAGCCGGCGAAGCCGAGCAGAAGACCTTCGGCTACTGGAGCGCGCGAGCGCAGATCGCCGGCAGCGAGCGGCAGTGGCAGGACCTGGGGCGGGCCGCCGAGCGGATGCTGGCGATCGACAAGACGTCCGCGCTGGCGCACTTCGACATGGGAGTGGCGCTCTCGCAGTTGGGCGATGACGGCGGGGCGCGGAAGCACCTGAACGCGGTGATCCAGTCCGGCGACGCGGCGAACGCGGAGCGCGCGAAGAAGGTCCTGGAGTACTTGGCGAAGCGCGAAGCGGCACAGCGGTGAGCGAGGGGCTCGGCTGCGGCATCGCGGGCTACCGGTACAACGCCTTCATCCGCCCCCAGGCCTGAGGCTCCACCGCGATGGGCGACTCCACGAGGAGACGTCCACACAGCCCCCAGCCGAAGCGAGGGCAATTCCAGCTCCCACCCGGGTCGTAGCCAAAGTAGAGCGTGGAACCTGCGAACCACCCCCCGCCGGGTGGGATGGGCTCGAAGCCCGTGACCTGGATGTCTCCCGTGAAGGTAGTCTGTGAGCTGGCCCAGCCGTATCCGTAGACGTCGGCGCCCGAATACACCCAGAGGTACAGGGAGTCGTCCGTGATCGGGCCGGTGTGCTCGTTCGGGTCGATCGCCGAAGAGCTCAGGAAGACCCTGTGTCCGGCGACGGTCGGTCCCCCACAAGGCACGCCGGACGTCGAGAAGCCATAGATGCCCATCTGGGTTATGTAGTGCGGTGGATACGGGTTCCCCCAACTGCATTCGTACCCCCAGGGGACTGGACAAAGGCTCGCAGCGCGTCCGCCCACCGCCGTGAGGCCGAGGATGCCCGCGATCGCGACTGCGACGACGCACGCCGTCGCAGCGGTCGCCGTGCTGTCGCCCGGGCGCCGAACGCGCGCCGTCATCTCGACGTCCTCCGTGCTGCCGGCAGAACGAATCAACGTGGTTCCCTCCTATCGGTAGAGCGCCTTCATCCGCCCCCAAGTCTCCGGCTCCACCGCCACGGGCTGAGTGACGATGAGGCGGCCCACCAGATAGAGCCCCGGATTACACCCGACCGCGAACGTGAGGAAGTCAGGGCGCCAGAGAGAGCCGCCGCATCCTGGAGCCGGCTCGAAGCCGACGACATGCATGTCTCCCCAGAACTCCGCGAAGGCGCCCGCCCAGCCGTACGCCCAGTCCGCCCCGGGCGCGATCGTCCAGAGGTAGAGAGAATCGTCGGTGATCGGACCGGTGTTGACGTGCGGATCGTTGCTCGAGGAGCTCACGAAAACTGCGTACCCGGAGCCCTGGAACGCGCACGGCTGGCCGGTGGTCGCGAACCCGTAGTACGACCCGTTGTAGACGTTGGGGTATCCGTTGCCGCACGCGTGACCGTACGCGCCTGCGCAGAGGCTCGCGGCGCGGCTGCCCGAGGCGATGAGCCCGAGCGTGCACCCCGCCGTGATCGCGACGATCAGCACCGTCGCGGCAGCTACCGGCCAGGACTCGACCCGTCGAACGCGGCCCGACATGACACTCTCCTTCCTAACGATAGGGCGCCCTCATCCGGCCCCAAGTCGGCTGATCCACCGCGACCGGCTGTTCCACGATGAGACGGCCCACCAACCAGTAGCCCCGGTCGTTGCACAGGGTCCACCCTAGAGAGCCGGGCGGCTGGAAGGTGGTGAAGGCATCCGGAGCGGGCACGAAGCCCGTGATGCGGATGTCTCCGGAGAACGTGGCGGAGGCGAAGCTGAAGCCATAGCCGTATGCCGAGCGCGACCACTCCCAGAAATAGAGCGAGTCATTCAGGATGGGACCCTGGTTGACGTGCGCGTCGGTGCTCGAGGCGCTGATGAGTGTGGAGTGATGTGTGTCGGTCCCGGTGTCGCAGGGCACGCCGTCGGTCGAAAGGCCGATGTTGCGGGGATCCCAGATAGGAACATGCCCGGTCCCGCACTCATGTCCGAAAGTCGAGGAACACAAGCTGGCAGCAAGACTCCCGGAGACGAAGAGTCCACAGGCGCCGCTCAGGAGAGCCGCAAGGACGAACGCCACAGACCGCGTCGGGCCGACCATCGACATGACGCCACCTTCCGCGTCCGACGAACCCCGGTCACGTGCGACGGGGCGCCGCAACGCGGCTTCTCGCCCCGCCATCAAGCTATCACTATCGAGTGTCGGACGACCTGACTCTCGTCATGACATTGCATGACGAAAGTCAGTTCACGGTCGCGACGGCGAGATCCCCGCCCAGAAGGTCAGAACCGGAAGCGGGCGGTAGGTGCCAACGGCGCCGACGGCCCCGCACGGCTGGCCCCAGAAATCCCGTCCGAGGAGCTCGGACAGGGTGAGGCTCCCGCGCACGACCGGGTTCTCGAGGACGGCGGGGTGGTCGTCAAGGACGAAGCCGCCGCCGAGCGCGGCGACGTACGCAGCGACTGCGACGACGCCGACGAGGATGTAGCGCCCGCGTCCGATCACATCACCGCGGGCCGTGCGCGCCGAGCGGGACCTGCACGTCGACGCGGCCGAGCCTCGTTCCCACGGTCAGCGCCATGCCCGGAATCCTAGTGCCTCGCCACAGCCCTGTCTGCAACCGGCCCGTCCGTCGCAATGGCCTCAGCCCACCTCGACCTCGACCCGGGCGAGCGGGGACACCCGTGCATCCGGCGTGAGGATCCCGCGGAGGTTCAGCGGATCCGCGGCGGCCACCGTGACCGGCACACGGTCGCCGGCCGACGTGGCTCGCCGCACGCGTCGCAACATCTCCACCGCCGGCGGCCACGCGTACTGCTCGCCCGAGAATCCGCCGACGAAGCGGCCGCCGCGGACGTCGCCCTTCAGCTCGAGCGAGCGGTAAACGCGCACGAGATCGCGCCACGGGACCGGGATCCGCTCGCGTGCGAGAAGCGCGCGGAACACGACGCCCCAACGGTCCAGGAGGCGCCGCGCGGTGAACTCCGTGTCGGGCGCCGGCAGCTCTTCCGAGCGGAAGAGGCTCCAGCGTCCTTCGCCCACCACGCGCAGGCGTCGCCGCGACGCGGGGGCGAGAAGCTGCCGCAATCCGCGGAAGGAGTCGTTGGTGAGGAGGCCTTGGCCCACGAGCTCGCCGAGCCCCGCCTCGAAGTGCTCGGGCAGGAGCCTCGACGCCCGCTCGAGATCCCGCTGGAACAGCGCGCCGCGCGAGCGCAGCACGTCGTGGACCGCGCGACCGTACGCGGAGAGGCCCTCCACGCTCGGAGGGCCGGCGAGGCCGAGCCACGCGTCCAGGTCCTCGCGGCGCAGGAAGCAGATCGGCGTGGTGCGGACGGGTGCCGCGCCTTGGCCCCAGAGGCGCCCCCACGCGATCTCGCCGGAGAGCACCAATTCGTCGAGCCAGTCGCGTCGATAGCCGCGCACGCGCAGCGGGAGGATGCTCCGTTCCCAGGCCGCGGCCGGCGCTTCGAAGCCGGCGAGCTTCGCGAGCGCCTCGGAGACGCCCTTCGGCCCGTCGAGACGCGACTCTTCGTCCGCGTGTTGCCAGCGCGCGAGGAAGCGCAGGAACTCCGCCGCAGAGACGGGCTCGATCTCCTTGCGCAAGGCGTCGAGCGTGTAGCGATGGATGCGCGCGAGGAGACGTCGATCGCACCACGCTTGCCGGCCTTCGAGGCGACAGCGGAGCACGCGGCCTTCGAGCTCGAGCTTCGCGAGAAGCTCGGCGGGCGAAGGGGCGCCGGCGTCTCCATTCGTTGCTGCGGCTGCATCGCCGTTCGTCGGCGTGCCGTTTCCGCCCCCCGCACCTCTGGCGCCCGCACCCGTCAGATCCTCTTCGAAGACCGGCCCGAGCGCTTCGAGCCTTCCGCGCAGCACGTCCTTCGGATCCCGGCTCGCCTCCGTCGCGAACCATCGGCCGTGCTCCAGCGCCACACGACGTCCCGCGGCCAGCTCCGCGATCCACGGCTGCCACGGCGCCGCTTCCGCCTCGGTGACGTAGCCCATCCAGAGGAGCGCCTCGTGCACCTCTTCGACGTCGCGAGGCTGCGGCCACGCTTCCTCGCGCACCCGCGCCACCGCCGCCGGATCCAGGGCTCCCAGCTCGTCGGCCGTCTTCGGATCGAGCGCGCGCCGCGTGAGGACCGCCTGCGTGCGGCGCTCCTCGAGCGGCGCGTCGTCCAGGAAGCCGTAAGGGTTCGCGTTCAGAATGCCGTGCGCGAAGACGGACGGCTCCGGCGTGTCCACGGCGCGCGTCTCGATCGAGCCGTCCTTGATCCCGCGCAGCACGTTCAGGAAGCCGTCCACATCCATCGCCTGCGTGAGGCAATCCTCGATCGTCTGCCGCACGAGCGGATGCTCCATCGGCACGGGGAAGTCCCCGGGCGGAAGGTTCTCGGGGCAAGCGAGCACTTCGGGGAAGGCCTGCACGAGGAGATCGTCCGCGCGCATGCGCGCGAGAGGCGCCGGCAGGCGTCGCCCCTTCTCCCAGCGCGGCAAGAGCAGCGCCCGCGAGATGTTCCACCGCCACCGCGACTGGAAGGTGGGCGTGGCGAGAAGCGCCTGCACGAGCACCTCGCGTGCGGACGCCGGGTGCAGATACCCGAACACTTCCTCCAAGGGAAAGCTGTGCTGCGGCCCGAGCGAGAGCACGATCGCCTCTTCGTTCACGGCCGCCTGCAGCTCGAAGCCGAAGTGGCGGCAGAAGCGCTTGCGGAGCGCCAGCCCCCACGCGCGCGTGATGCGCGAGCCGAACGGCGCGTGCACCACGAGCTGCATGCCGCCCGACTCGTCGAAGAAGCGCTCGAGGATCACGCGCCGCTGCGTGGGCACGGCGCCGAGCACGCGCTTTCCTTCGCGGAAGTACTCGACGAGCTGCGCGGCGGCGGCCGGCGGCACCTCCATCCCGCGCACCGCCTCCTCCGGATCGTCCACGGTTCCGGCGCGCTCGCGCAGCCGGCTCACGGCCGCCGCCAGCTCCGTGGTGCGCCCGGGGGCCTCGCCGAGCCAGAAGGGGATCGTGGGCGGGATGCCCTTCGCGTCCGCCACGCGGATCGTCCCGCGCTCGATCTTCAGGATCCGCCACGACGCGTTGCCGAGCTGGAAGACGTCGCCGGCGGAGGACTCGACGGCGAAGTCCTCGTTCAGCGTGCCGAGGAAGGTCTCCTCGGGCTCGAGCAGCACGCGGTAGTCGGCCACGTCGGGAATCGCGCCGCCCGACGTCATCGCGATGATGCGCGCGCGTCGCGTGGCGAGGAGCTTCCCGTTCACGCCGTCGCGGTGGAGGAGCGCGCGCCGGCCGTCGGTGTGCAGCGCCACGACGGAGTCGAACTCCGCGCGCGTCAGGTCCCGGTACGGCCACGCGCGCCGGAAGCTCTCGAACAGCTCCTCTTCGTCCCGCGTCTCGGGCACCACCGACGCGATGATCTGTTGCGCGAGGATGTCGAGCGGCTTGGCCGGTTGCGGGATGCGATCCAGCTCCCGCGCGCGCACCGCCTCGAGCAACGCCAGCGCCTCCACCAGCTCGTCGCGGGTGAGCGGGAAGATCCGCCCCTTCGGGATGCGCCCGATGCCGTGGCCGGCGCGGCCCACCCGCTGAAGGAACGTCGCGATGGCGCGGGTGGCGCCGACCTGGATGACGAGATCCACGTCGCCGATGTCGATGCCCAGCTCCAACGACGCCGTGGCGACGAGCACGCGGAGCTTCCCTTCCTTCAGCCGCTGCTCCGCGCTGAGCCTTCGTTCCTTCGATAGGCTGCCGTGATGGCAGGAGACGTCGTCCTCGCCGAGGATGCGCGTGAGCTGGCCGGCGATCCGCTCGGCGAGCCTTCGCGTGTTCACGAAGACGAGGGTGGTGCGGTGCGAGCGCACCAGCTCCGCCACCCGCTCGTAGATCTCGCCCCACGTCTCGTGCGAACAGACGGCGGTGAGCGGGGACGCCGGCAGCTCGATCGCCACGTCCATCTCGCGCAGGTGCCCGGCGTCCACCACGCGGCACTCGCGCTCGGGCCCCACCAGGAAGCGCGCGATGTCCTCGATCGGCTTCTGCGTGGCGGAAAGACCGATGCGCTGCACCGGCCCCGCGAGGGATTCCAACCGCTCGAGGGAGAGCCCGAGGTGGCTCCCGCGCTTGTCGCCGGCCACCGCATGGATCTCGTCCACGATGACGGTGCGGACGGTCGAGAGCATGCGCCGGCCGCCGTCGGACGTGAGCAGGATGTAGAGCGACTCCGGCGTGGTCACGAGGATGTGGGGCGGCCGGCCCACCATCGCGGTGCGCTCGCGCGCGGGCGTGTCGCCGCTGCGCACGAGGACGCGGATCTCGGGGAAGGCGGCGTCGCGGGCGCGCAGCTCGGCGAGCGGTGCATCCAGGTTCTTGCGGATGTCGTTGCCCAGCGCCTTCAAGGGCGAGACGTAGAGGACGCGCGTCTCGTTCGTGAGCGCGGCGCCCTCGCGCAGCAGGGCGTCAATGGCCCAGAGGAAGGCGGCGAGCGTCTTTCCGGATCCGGTGGGCGCCGCGATCAGCGTGTGGGCGCCGCTCCGGATCGCGGGCCAGCCGTCGCGCTGCGGGGCGGAGGGCGCGCCGAGCGTGTCCTCGAACCATCGACGAACCGCGGGATGAAAGGCGGTGAGCGGCATCGGAATCCTGGGAGGGGAAGGCCGCAAGAGTAGCACTTGGGGGAGGCGCGGGAATGGCCCGACTGGCCGCTGGCGAGGTAAGTGGCTGTCGAAGGCCCTGGGACGGCGGTGGCCGCCGGGCGTTCTCGGCTCACGAGCGGCATCGCCGCCGGTGGGCGGTCAGGGACAGGGGCCGCAGACCGGGTAGGTTGACAACGGTGGACCTATGGTTGACAATAGGACCAAGCTAGATTTCCAAAGACGATGGCTATGGTTGACAAGCGTCCGGGGTACCGATGACCAGGAGAGTCCGTGCGCGTGGCGAGGCGATACGGCGGTTCATTCTCGAACAAGTCGAGAGGTCGCCGGAAGATGTCAGCAAGGCGGTGGCCGAGAGGTTCAACATCTCCCGCCAAGCCGTCAACAAGCACCTCCGGATCCTCGAGGGGGAGGGGGTCCTGAGTCGAACCGGCAGGACGCGGGCCAGCGTCTATCAGCTCGCTCCGTTGATGGAATGGCACAACATCTATGAGATCAAGCAGGGCCTCGCCGAGGACGTGGTGTGGAGAGACGAGGTGAAGGGCGTCCTCGGGGCACTCCCGGACAACGTCCTCGGCATCTGGTCCTACGGATTCACCGAGATACTCAACAACGCCATCGATCATTCTTCCGGATCGATCATCTCCGTCGAAGTGAAGAAGACCGCCACAACCACGGAGATGATGGTAGGCGATGATGGCCTCGGGATCTTCCGGAAGATCCAAGCCGCCTTGGGTCTGCTGGACGAGCGCCATGCGGTGTTGGAGCTTTCCAAGGGCAAGCTGACTACCGACCCCAAGCACCACACGGGGGAAGGCATCTTCTTCACGTCCAGGATGATGGACTCCTTCGGTATCCTCTCTGGAGGCGTCTATCTCTCACACTCCTTCGGCGAGGCGGAGGACTGGATTCTCGAGGGGGCCGAGTCATCGAGCGGAACGTCGGTATGGATGAAGCTCAGTAACCACACGGCGAGAACCACCGCGAAGGTCTTCGAGCAGTTCAGTTCGGGGGAGGAGTTCGGCTTCACGAAGACCGTGGTCCCCGTCAGGTTGGCTCAGTATGGCGAAGACCAACTCATCTCACGCTCGCAAGCGAGACGCTTGCTGGCTCGCGTGGAACAGTTCAAGACTGTGGTGTTCGACTTCCAGGGAGTGGAACTGATAGGGCAGGCTTTCGCGGACGAGATCTTCCGGGTGTTCGCGCTGCAGCACTCGGAGATCGTCCTGATCCCGATACGAGCGAATTCAGCCGTCAAGAGAGTGATCGAGAGGGCGAGGCAAGAGACACGTTCCTGAGAAGGGCTCCGCGGCGTCCGCTGGCCATTCGACCGATCGCAGTCTATCCTTGCCGGCTCGTCGACCTGATTCAGGAGTCTGTCATGTCCTCGCGCGTGCTCGCCGTTCTCGTGCTGTCCGTGCTTCTGTTGGCCGCCTGCGGCAAGAAAGAGCCGAAGCCCGTGAAGGAGGCGGCGAACGCTCCGCCTGCGAACGTCGCGCCGCCCACGCCGGGCCTCCATCGCCTGACGAACACCCCCATGGCCGACTACGTGGGCGGTTGGTCCCACGACGGGAAGCGGATCCTCTACGCGGAGCGCGAGAAGAAGGACGGCGGCGGCTCGGACATCCGCGTCATGAACGCGGACGGGACGGGGACGAAGTCCCTCACGGACGCGAAGGCCCGGAACTTCGGCGCGGTCTTCTCGCCGGACGATCGGAAGATCGCGTTCAACTCGGACCGTGACGGGAACCTCGAGGTCTACGTCATGGCCGCCGACGGCTCGAGCCCCGTGGACCTCACGAAGAACGCGGCGAACGACTGGCTGCCGGCGTGGTCCCCCGACGGGAAGCGCATCGTGTTCGCGTCGAACCGTGACGGCAACATGGAGCTCTACACCATGGCGGCGGACGGCTCGGACCTGGTGCGCCTCACGAAGAACGAGCAGGACGACGAAGGGCCGCGCTACTCGCCGGACGGGAAGAAGATCGCGTACCACCGCTACTACGGCGAGGACAACTGGGAGATCCAGGTGATGAACGCGGACGGCTCGGACGACAAGGCCATCACCAGCTCCAAGTGGGAAGAAAGCTACCCGGACTGGTCGCCGGACGGCAAGCGCCTCGTGTTCGTCTCGCGCGAGCACGAGAACTACGACATCTACGTGATGAACGCCGACGGCACGAACGCGCGCCCCATCGCCGTGCATCCCCTGAAGGACTTCCTCCCGCGCTGGTCCCCGGACGGGAAGCAGATCCTCTTCCACTCCGATCGCGAAGAGGCGGGGAACGACGAGATCTACGTGATGGACGCGCCGAAGTAGACGGCCCCCCCCAGGACTTCCGGCGCGTGGGCGAAGGCGCTGTTCGGCCAGCGGAACCGGCTTCCACCGCTCCTGCGAAACGCCCGTCTACAAGTGGAACTGGTACTGCAGCTTCGCGAAGAACTGCCGTGACGTCTGCCGCCACCGGTCGGCGAGCAGCCCGTCCACCTCGCCCACGTCGTAGTGGCGGATCTGGCTCGTGGAGCCGGCGTAGAACACCGTGAACGGATTGATGCGGTAGGTCAGCAGCGGCTCCACGTCCAGGCGCTTGTCGAAGTCGTCCCACTGGAGGACCACGCGCATGAACCACTGCCGCGTGAAGTTCACCACCACGCGGTCGCGCAGGATGTAGCCCGCGAAGAGATTCGAGCCGTCGCGGCGGCTGTCCATCCGCGCGTAGTCGATGGAAAGGTCCGACGTCACCCGCCTCGCCACCTTGAGATCCACCTCGGCGGAGAGGTTCTTCTGATCGGCGAGCTGCGGGTCGTCCAGGTCCCGGTAGATGCCCTGCCCCAGGTTCCCGTTCACCGAGAAGCCCAGCCACTCGCGCGGGCGCGTGTTGATCCACGCCGACGTCACGCGGATTCCGGGGATGGGGTCGGGGCCGAACCGCTCCGTGCTGAGGAGGTACTGGGCGCCGATCTCGGTCTGCCAGCGCGTGTGGATCCACGCCTGCGGGCGAATCCATCCGTCCTCGATGCCGCTGCTGTAGTTCCAGATGCGCCCCAGTCCGAGGCTGGGGCTCCACTGCGCGATCCAGCGGCGGTTCGGACGGAACTGCAGAGCCTGCCACGTGGCCGCCTCGCGGTAGTTGTTGCGCGTGACGAAGCCGTTGTCGGCGCGGAACGTGGGCGAGTACTCCCAGTACTCCCAGTCCACCTGCAGACGGCGGCCGCTGCGGGTGAGGCCCAGGTAATCCGCATGCCCGCTGTAGGTCTCGCCGTCCAGCGCCACCGTGTGGCCGCCGCCGAACGTGCCGCTCAGCTCTTCGTCCGCGTTGAGCTTCGGATCGTTCGGCTCCGCCGTGTGGCTGAGGAGCCCCTGCATCTGGAGCGACCACTTGCCGAGGCTCCAGTTCGCGTCTACTCCGCCGAGCGAGCCCGAGCCGCCGCCCTCCACGCGTCGGTCCGTGGCGAGCGCGCCGATGTACGAGCCCTTCTCGAGCGCGCGCCGCAGCCGCAGCACGTTGCTGGTGCTCTTGCCGAGCAGGACGTAGTCGCTCTGGTCCTCGCGCGGGAGGATGAGCGGCGAGTGCTCGTCGCGCGCGAACGTGTACACGCCGCTCAGGCCGTCGAGCTGCGCGGTGAACTTCCCGGCGGCGGACGGGTCGTTGATCGAGCGCGTGTACACCGCGTTGATCCACGTGCCCAGCAGATCGCCGCCTTCCTGGAAGAAGGGGCGCTTCTCGGGGAAGAACAGCGCGAAGGTCTGGTTGACGTCGATCTGGCCGGCGTCCGATTCGACCTGGCTGAAGTCCGGGTTGACCGCCAGCTCGGCGAAGGCGTTCGAGGTGAGGCCGTACTTCACGCTCGCCGACGCGTCCGCCGCCGGGTTGTCGTTGTCGAAGCGGCTGGCAGGGTTGTCCACGTCGAGGGCGGCGCCGGACTGCGAGCCGATCAGGCTCGCGATCATCTCCACGTTGCGGCCGGTCGAAGACACCTCGAGCCCGGTCATCGTGCCGAAATTGCACATGAAGCACGGGCTGTTGCGGTCCGTGGCGGCCCAGGCGTACTGGTGGCGCACGTCGCGCTGGCGGTCGCGCCAGAAGTTCACGCGCCACGTCTGCTCGCGCCGGGCGGGGAGGCGAAGGCTGCTGAACGGGATCGACAGCTCCACCTGGTAGCCGTGCTCGGTGATCTTGCCGCGCGACTCGAAGATCATGTCGAAGGCCGCGTCCTCGTTCCCGCCCGACAGCATGCGGAGGTCGCCCTGGACCCCGATCGGGTTGACGAAGATCTCGTAGCCCGACGTCTGGTCGCCGTAGGGGTCGATCATGACGCCGAAGTAGTCGTGGCTGAAGATCTGGTCGCGGTCGCAGACGGAGCGACGGACCGAGCTCGGATCGTCGCTCGCGATCAGCGCCACGTAGAAGTGCTCGTCGTCGTACGCGACCCACGCCTCGGAGTCCACCTCCGGCCGGATCTGGTCGCCGGGGCTCGTCTCGGCGAAGCCCGTGGCCCTCGCAGCGCCGGACCAGCCCGCGTCGTCGAGGTCGCCGTCGATGCGAATGGGACCGGTGGCGCGCGTGATGTGGATCGTGGGGTGGAACTGCGGCTTGAAGTCGCCGGCGTGGGCGGACTGGGCGAAGACCAGGAGGGCGGCGACGAGGATTCCGAGAAGGACGGGCACTACGGCGCGGAGCCAGGACGGCAGGGGCATGGGTCCTTCCTCGGTTCGCCAGGCCCGGAAGGGAGGGTCCGGGGCCGGATCGGCGTCCGTCCGGTAAGACGTCCCAAGCGCCTCCGGTGTTCGAAGGGGGGAGCAACCCGGCGGTGGGGCCGGGATGACCCGGAGCGAAGCAGGGCCGGGTGGCGGCCGCCCCGACGCGGGGAACTCCGGGAATCGCGGGGACGTTCACTACCCACGCCCGAGCCCACGAAGTCATCCCCAACCCAGGGTCTACGGTGCGCCGAAATCCGATCGCGCCTGACCGAACGGACGATCCGCCCCGGCGAAGCGGCCGGATCGGTCCGCGCCTGGCGGCGGCCGCGTCGCTCTGCCTCGTGGCGGCGGCCTTCCTGGTGGACTACCTCACCGGGAACGAGATCTCCTCGTCGCTGTACTACGTCGTCGCCGTGGCGTTCGGCGCGTGGTTCCTCGGCCGCAACCCGGGCCTCGGCCTCGCCGTCCTCAGCACGGTCGGGTGGTGGCTCGCCTATCTCCTGACGGGGAACCTCTTCTCCCGGCCGGGCATCCTGGCGTGGAACCTCGCGGTGGAGCTGGCGATCTACGTCAGCGCCGCGGTGGCCGTCTCCGGCGCGAGGGGCGGCCTCGAGCGCGAGCGCCGTCTCGCGCTGCGCCTGGACCAGGCGAACCGAGCGCTCGATCTCGAAGCGCGCGCCGTGGGCGACCTGCAGCGCCAGCTGCTCCCGCGCGCCGCGCCGGCGTTGCCGGGCTACCTCTGGGAGACCCATTACGCCACGAGCACGCGGGCGGGCGGGGACTACTTCGACTTCTTCCCGCTGACCGACGGGCGACTCGGCATTCTCGTGGCGGACGCATCCGGACACGGCGCCGCCGCCGCCGTCCTGATGGCGATGACGCGCGTGCTCCTCCACTCGCCGTCGGAGACGCTCTTCCCGCCGGATCGCGTCCTCGCGAGGCTGCACGTCCAGCTGGCGCCGAGCTTGCCCGAGAGCTGGTTCGTCACGGCCTGCTACGCGATCCTCGATCCGCCGACCGGCCGACTCGAGTACGCGCTGGCCGGCCATCCCCCCCCGATCGTGCTGCGCGCCGGCCGACCCCTCGAGGCGCTGCCGCTCGTGGGCGGGCCGCCCTTGGGACTGCTCGCGGGTCCGCCGAGCTTCACGTCGGGCGCCGTGGAGCTCGGGGGCGACGACACGCTCCTCATCTACACCGACGGTCTGACGGAGGCGATGAACACGCAGGGCGATCTCTTCGGCGAGGAGCGCCTGCACGCCGTTCTCGAGCGCGTACGAACGTTCGATCTCCGGCAGATGCGCAGCGAGCTTCTCGCGAGCGTCGAGAAGCATGCGGCGGGCGCGCCCCTCGCCGACGACTTGACGCTGCTGCTGTTGCGGAGAAGCGGTCCCTCACGCTCCGGCGGTGGCGCCGAGGCGCTCGACGAGTCGGTCCGACGTCTCGGGGACGAGGCTCGCGAGCGCGATCGCTCGCCAGCTCCACGCGCCGGGGTCGCGGTCGCCGACGTGCTCCGCGTGCCGCGCGCACAGGAGCGCGGTGGCCGGCACGGCGATGCGGACGTCCTCCGGCGGAACGCCGCCGCGCTCGAACGCCGCCGCGAGGAAGGAGCGGATCGCCTGCGCGAGGGGCGCGTCCGAAAGGAAGCCGTCGCGAAACGCGTCGGCGGCCCCGGACTCGGTGGACACGCCGGGCCGAGCCCCGCGTAGCGCCACGTCCAGAGCGAGGATGACGGGGTCGCTCCACGGCGGACGCCGGCGACCCCCGGCTTCCCAGTCCGCGGCGCCGATCGCGCCGTCACCGGCCACGCGCAGCCGAGAGATCCGAAGGTCGCCGTGACCGAAGGCGCAGCGCGACGTTCCCTCGCGCCGCTCCAGATCGTCGGCGAATCGCTCGAGGAGCCTCCGCGCCCCGCCCGGCGGCGTGCGCTCCGCCGACGCCAAGGTCGCCCGCAGATACGGCTCGCGGATGGCGGCCTCGGCGCCTTCCAGGATCTCGGTGGCGCGCCAGAGCATGCCGAGCCAGCGCTCTCCGGCGGCCAGCGCCTGCAGAGCGTCGGCGGGCGCACCGCCGGGAAGGATGGTCTCCGCGGTGGCCACGCTCGCGCCGCTCTCCTCGAGGAAGAGCGCACGCGGGAAGAGTCGTCCCGCGCCCACCGGCGAGACTTCCGCCAGCGCGCGCAACGTCTCGTGCTCGCCGAGGACTTCCCGCCGCGCCACGCCGTCGCGCGGGATCTTGCCGCGGAAGATGGGGCGCGGGTTGCCGTCGCGGAAGGCGCGGAAGCGCGCGCAGCCGTGACGTCGCTCGTCCGTGGCGTCCACGAGGAACGTGAGACGGGGCGGACGAGGCCCCGGAAGGCCCAGCTCGTCCCAGTGAGCGAGCGCGGCGCGCGAGAGAACGTCGATCACCGCGGACCTCCCGCGCGCGCGACGATTCCGAACGCGGGGATGAAGCGCGGCGCGAGGCCTGCCCGGAACGCGCGCTTCGCGAGCGCGGTGGCCCAGGTGCCGCGGCCGCCGATCTGCCCGCGGTCGGTGACGAAGTCGAACGCGGACGGAGAGTCGAGCGGCACCAGCTCCAGCGGACGCTCCGCATTCGGGAGTAGCGCCCAGATCTCGAGTGCGGCGAAGCCCGCGCGTCGGAGCACGCGCTGCAGCCCCTCGGCGCCCCGCGGGCCGAAGGCGTGATTGCGCGCCGCGATCCAGAGCGCGCCGGACGGCGCCAGCGCGCGCCGAAGCGTTCCGAGGAGGCGCTCGTCGGCGCCCGGGGCGGACGGCGGCCGCCACGGCTGGTCGAGCGCGTCGTGAAGGACGATCGCCTGGAAGAGACCGTCGAGGCCGGGCGGCTCTTCGAGCGTGCCCAGCAGGAGGTCCACGTTCGAGAGCCCGGCGGAGGCAGCGGT
Source organism: bacterium (assembly GCA_046330135.1). Lineage (GTDB taxonomy): Bacteria > ARS69 > ARS69 > ARS69 > ARS69 > CAYYFX01. The sequence continues at coordinate 107,026 of JAXLTI010000008.1, read as the reverse complement.
GGCGGTGAGACGCTCGCCCGCGTCGAAGGAGTCGCGCAGCGCCACGACCTGCGCGATCTCGTACGCGAACGCGAGGGCCACGTCGTCGCGACCGGCCAGCTCGAGGACGCGGCTCTTCTCGTCGACCGGCAGGAGGAATCGCCAGTCGGGCGGAGCCGGATCCACGAGGTCGCTCGTCGCCTCCGCGACGGACGGCGTCTCGGCGAGATCGCGCAGGGGACACCTCCGAGAGAGCGCTCCCGGATGTCATCGGCAGGCGCGGCTGGAAACTTTCGCCAAGATTTGCAGGGGGTGGGCAGACGCTGCTCAGCCCTGGCGGCGCGCCTTCCGCAGATGCCGCGTCAGCTCCGCCGAGGACGGATCGCGCGCCGCCCCCGCGGCATAGACGGACTCCGCGGCCGCGACGTTGCCCAGACCCTCCAGGGCCTCGCCGAGGGCGAGGCAGCCGTCGCGGACGTCCGGGTCGATGGCGAGCGCGCGGCTCGCCGTCTGGCGCGCGTCCTCGAACTGCCGGACGCGATTCGAGAGCTGCGCGGAGAGCGTGAGGTAATCCGGCTGGCGCGGCTCGCGGCTCAGCGCCTGGTCGATCGCGGCGCGCGCCGCGTCGGCCTGGCCGGCATCGCGGTAGAGACGCGAGAGATTCGCGAAGGGCTCCCCGAACCGGGGATCGAGGTCGGCGGCCTGCAGGAAGTCGTCCACGGCACCCGTGCGATCGTCCCGATTTGCGCGCGCCAGCCCGCGCGACGAGAGCGCCTGCGCGAGGAGGCGCCGGATCGCGGGCGCGGACGGCAGCAGGCGCTCCGCCTCGGCCGCGGCGGCGAGCCCTTCCTCGCCGCGCTCGTTCCGGAAGGCGAGGCGCGCCCGCGTCTCCAGCGCCCGCGCCCGGCGCGCTTCGCCGAGCGCGCGCACCAGGTCGGGCGGCGCGTTCCGCAGCATCTCCTCGGCGCCGCCCGAGGCGCGGCTGAGCCCCTCGAACAGCTCGCTCATCGTCTCGCGGTAGAGCAGCTTCGGCGCCTCGAACTCGAGGTAGAGATTGTCGTCGGTGTTGGGCGGGAAGCCGCCCACGTAGCGGTCCACCGCGCCGCCGGCGAGCACGTCGCTGGAGAGCATCGTGACGAGATCGGGCGAGTCCGTCTGCAGCAGCATCTCGCCGACGGACGGGTCCTTCGCGCGCTGGAGAATCCGGTCCACGTCCAGGGTGAACGTCTCGTCGCCCGCGATCACGAGGAGATCGCCCCACGCCGCGCTCCAGAGCGTGACCCTCGGGAAGCTCGTGCGCGCGGCGGCCAGCACGCTGCGCAACGCGTCGGGCGAGAGAGAGTAGCCCTGCACGAACGTGCAGAGGATCCCGCCCGGCCGCATGTGCGCGCGGCAGAGCCGGTAGAACTCCGTGGTCATGAGCGCGCTGATCCCCGCGTTCCAGACGTTCGACGGCTCCGACACGATGCAGTCGTACATCTTGCCCGAGAGGCGCAGGTGGTTGCGGCCGTCGCCTTCGATCATCCGGAAGCGCGGATCGCGCATGACGCCGCGGTTCTCCTTGTCGAAGAAGCGCGCGCCGTGCACCACGGACTCCGAGATCTCGACGCAGTCGATCGTGCGCACGCTCGGGAAGCGCGCCACCGCGCCCGCGGTGATGCCGCTGCCGAGGCCGATCACGAGGACGTCCTTCGGGTCGTCGTGGAACAGGAGCGGGAACCCGCCGGACATCACCTGCGTGCACATGTCGCCGGAGTTGCTGGCTTCCGTGATGCCGTTGATCTGCATCGTGATCTCGTCGCGCCAGCGGCGGACGGTGACGGTGGCGGTGGTGCCCTCCTCGAGGAAGACGAGCTGCGATCGATCCGCCGCGAGCTTCTTCTTGCCCAGCCTTCGAAGCTCCGCGCCGATCGCGAAGCCGCCGCGCGTGAGCGCCCGGCGATTCCAATCCGGCAGCGCCACGAACAGCACGATCGCGAAGGACGCGAGGAGGACGGCGCCGGCCGGCCGCAGCCGCGAGGGCGTGCCCGCGCGCGCGAAGAAGAGCAGCAGACACGTGGCCGCGATCGGGAGCGCCGCCGCGAGCGCGATGCCGTTGCGCAGCCCGAGGAACGGGATGAGCACGAAGCCCGCGCCCCACGAGCCGAGGATCGCGCCGAACGTGTTCGCGCCGTAGATGTCGCCGGCGGAGCGACCGGCGCTTGCGGCGGTTCGGTCGATGCCGACCGCGATCGGGAAGGCCGCGCCGGAGATCAGCGTGGGAAGGAGGAGCGGCACGCCCGCCACGAGCGTCTCGGCGAAGAGGCCCTGGACCCAGCCGCCGGCCCAGCGCGTCGTGAGCGCGATGAACAGCTCCGGGAGGCGATCGAAGACGGGGAGGATGGCGAGGGAGAGCAGCCCGATGGCCGCGGGCGCCACGGTGAAGAGGTCCACGGCGCGGCGCGGGTTCGCGAGGATCCGTCCCGCCACGAGGCCGCCCGCCGCGATGCCGAGCAGGAACACGGCGAGCACCACCGCGAAGGCGTACGTGGTGGTGCCGAGCGAGAGCGTGAGCGTGCGCGTCCAGAGGACCTCGAACGCGAGCGCGGAGAAGCCGAGCGTGCCGGTGGTGAGGAGGAGAAGCGGCCGCGGGATGAGCGCGTCGCGCTCGGGGAGCGGGGAGGCCGCGGCTGCGTCGGGAGAGGCGGCGGGCGCCGCCGCCGGCGACCGGCGCGCGAGGAGAACCGCCGCCGCCGCCACCGTCAGGCTCAACGCCACGCCGCTCGCGAGCGTGCGCACGAGACCGATGCCCGGCAGCATCACGAAGGACGCCGCCACGGTTCCCGCGACCGCCCCGAACGTGTTCACCGCGTACAGCCACGCCACCTCGCGCCGCGCGGCGCCGCCGAGGCGCTCCACGTGCTCGCAAAGGAGAGGGAGAGTAGCGCCCATGAGAAACGTCGGCGGCAACAGCACGAGGGAGGAGCCCACGAAGCGCACGGCGGAGAGCGCCCCGAACGATCCCGAGAGCGCCGGATAGAGCTTCGCGTAGAGCGGCTCGACCAGCGTGAGGAGCGTGGGCACGAGCGCCGCGTACACGCCGAGCGCGGCTTCGAGAATGCCGTAGAGACGAAGCGGGCTCCTCACTCGCGACGCGATCCGACCCGCCCAGAGTCCCCCGAGCGCGAGCCCCGCCATGAACGCGGCGAGCACGGTGGAGACCGCGAGAACCGTCGCGCCGAAGACGTGCACGAAGAGGCGGGTCCAGACGACCTGGTACAGGAGCCCTGCGGAGCCCGAGAGAAAGAAGAGGACGAGGACGGCAGGGGTCTTCTTCAAGGTCCGCGGGCGCTCACGATTGGAAGGAAAGTCGGCGGCGAGTATAGCAGCGCCCTCGCGGGCCGTCGCGTCGCGGGGCGGCTCGCTCCCCGCGGCGCGAGAGGAGGGCGCCCGCGCCGCCTCGGCGCTGCGTGGCGCCGTCGGTCGGACGCGATGACTCGCGTGGCCGGCAAGTGGGATCGCCGGCCGGCGCGCCACTGGACGGAGCGACCGTCTCTGGCGAAGATCCGCCCCGTCTTCGAGGGGGAGGTGAGCGATGCGTGTCTCCATGCTCGTCGCGGCCGGGTGCCTCGCGCTCGCGACGTGCGCTTGGTCCGAGCCGAAGGAGTTCACGGTCCGGGCCGTCACGATCGAGAAGGACGTCGTGGTCGCGGCGGCGCCGCTTCCGGCGTGGAACGCCTTCACCGGCGACGTCTCGCCTTGGTGGGACCACCATTTCATGGAGAAGCCCTACAAGCTCGTCATCGATCGCAAGCCGGGCGGCGGCTTCTGGGAGCTGTTCGACAAGGAAGGCCACGGCGTGAAGCACGCCGAGGTCATCGTGGCGGATCCGGGGAAGCTGCTTCGGCTGCGCGGTCCGCTCGGCTTCTCGGGAAAGGCGGTGGACTTGGTGCAGAGCTTCGAGTTCACGGCGGACCCGAAGGGCACGAAGATCCACTTCACGCTGAACGCGCTCGGCCAGCTGGACGACGAGGGGATCGCCGCGCTCGATCGCGTGTGGGATCACTTCCTTCAGAGGTACCAGGAGTACGTGGCCGCGGGGAAGCATGGCCGGTGACGCGGCTCCGCCGCGGGACGCTGCGCCCCGGGATGCGGCGCCGCCGCGTGATGGTCCGCCGTTCCGCGGCTCCGCCGTCCTCGACGTGGGGTGCGGGCGCGACAAGCTGCCGGGAGCCGTCGGCATCGACCGTTCTTCGGACACCGCGGCCGACGTGGTCCACGACCTGGATCGCTTCCCGTGGCCGTTCGCGGACGGCACGTTCCACGAGGTGCGCTGTCAGGACGTGATCGAGCATCTCCGCGACGTCGTGGCCGTGATGGAGGAGATCCACCGCATCACCGCGCCCGACGCGCTCGTCCGCATCCGCGTCCCGCACTTCTCCAGCGTGCAGGCGTTCACGGATCCCACGCACCGGCACTTCTTCTCGAGCGAGTCCTTCGACTACTTCGCTCCCGAACGCACGCTCTACGCGTACTACTCGGCGGCGCGATTCCGCGTGGAAGCCTGCCGGCTCACGCTCTGGCGGCCGTACCGCGCGCTGGGGATCGAGTGGCTCGCGAATCGCTTCACGCAGCGCTACGAGAAGATGTTCGCGTTCATCTTCCCTTGCCAGTACGTCGAGTTCGAGCTGCGCCGGCTTCCGGCGCAGTCGACGTCCGAACACGCGAGCCGCTAGCGCGCCGAGGAGGTCTTCCGCCGCTCGCCTCGGTCACTTCTCCCGCACGAGCTTCTGACTGAGCGTGGTCCCGTTCACGCGCAGACGGCAGAAGTAGACCCCCGGAGAGAGCGCGGGGCCCACGTCCACCACGTGATCGCCGGCCGCGAGCGAGCCGCGAGCGAGCGTGGCGACCCGCCGCCCGGCGACGTCGAAGAGCGCGAGATCGCAGGCCGCCTCGCGCGGCAGCTCGAAGCGGATCTGCGTGGTGGAGACGAAGGGGTTCGGCGCGGCCCCGAGAAGGCGCGGCGCTCCCGCGACGCGGCCGGACGCGAGCACCGGCGCGCCGGTGGCCCCCTGATCGTACTGCAAGGTCGCGAAGTCGACCGCGGTGCTGCGCGTTCCGGTGCTCCATCCCGACACGATCACTTGCCCGAGCGGAGTCACCGCGATGCCGGCCGCCACGTCGATGTTGTCGCCCGTGCCGTTGTAGCGCACCGCCCACTGCTGCACGCCCGAAGGGTCGTACTTCACGGTGGCGTAATCGTAGTTCACGACGCCGGCGGTGCCGCCGTCGCTGTAGCCGGTCATGTACACGTTGCCGGCCGCGTCCACGGCCACCGCCTGGCCTTCGTCGTAGCCGTGCACGGGGCCGTCGTAAGTGGCGACCCACTGCTCCGTGCCGTTCGGCGCGTACTTGATCGTGGTGTAGTCCGCGCCGACGCCGGGGTTCGACGAGAAACCGGTCACCACCACGTTGCCCTGCGCGTCGAGCACGAGGTCGAGGGCGGAGTCGTTGGCGTGCGTGGAGTCGTCGTGAGTACGGACCCAGGCTTCGGTGCCGTCCGCGTCGTAGCGCAGCGTGGTGAAGTCGAAGTGCGTGCCGGCGCCGGTGCTGTAGCCGGCCACGAAGACGTCGCGGGCGGCGTCCAGCGCCAGGGAGATCCCGCTGTCGTTCCCGTTGCCGAGGCCGTTGTGGCGCCTCACCCACTTCTGATTGCCGTTCGTGTCGTACTTCAGGGTGGCGGCGTCGTTGTTGACGCCGCTCGTGGATCCGTTGCTGATGCCGGTCACGTAGACGTTGGCATCCGAGTCCAGCACCACCGCGTTCGAGCCGTCGCTCTGGTGCCCGGGGCCGTCGTAGCGGCGGACCCAGAGCTGCGTGCCGAGCGAGTCGTACTTGATCGTGACGAAGTCGTTGTCGGTGGGCGCCTCGAAGGAGAAGCCCGTGACGTACACGTTGCCGTTCGCGTCCGTCGCCACGCCGGTGGCTTCATCGAGACCGATGTTGAACTGCCCGGCGTACGTGCGCGCCCAGCGCTGCACGAGGTCGGGGTCGTACTTCACGATGAGGAAGTCGTAGTTGTACTGGCCGTTCGTGTCGCTGTAGCCGGCCACGTACACGTTGCCCGCCCCATCCACCGCGATCGCCTGCGGCACGTCGTCTCCGTGCCCGATGCCGTCGTAGCGCGCCACGTGGAGCTGCGTGCCGTCCGGCGCGTACTTCACCGTGGCGATGTCCCACCAGGAGCCGCTGCTGTAGCCGGTGACGAGGATGTTGCCCTGCGCATCGAGCGTCATGGCGGTCACCTGGTTGTTGCCGTAGGACACGTCGAAGTAGCGCGAGACCCAGTCGAGCGCGGGGGCAGCCGCTCGCGCTACCGGCACGCCCGCGACCAGCGCGACGCTCGCGAGGGAGGCAGTCCGAAGAGCACGGGCGAGTTGCCGGAGCCGAGCGCGCAACGCGAATGGCATGACATTTCCTCCTCGGCGCGAAGAGTGGACCGACGGAGGGGGCGAGTTCAAGAGGACGATCGGGTCTGCCTCGCGCAGAGGATGCCTCCCGCCCGTGGCGCGCCGCGATGTCAACGCCGTGAGCACGCGGCGAGAGTCTAGAGCTTCCGGGACAGCCAATGCATGACGTTGAGAACGAGCTGCCGGTTGTCGTTGTCCCGGGTGTTCATTCCATAGCGCACGCGCCGGTTCACCTGGGCGGTCACCATGCCCCCTTCGCCCAGCACGACGGCACGTCCCTTCCCGAGCTCCAGAGCCACGGCCTGCGCCCGACCGGCGGGCCGTTCCACCAAGGCCTCCCCCTCCGGCACCGCTTCCACGGCCTGGTCCGGCAGGACCAGCAGCGACGTGGCGCCGGCCGGTCCGTCGAGGGACTGGCCCGTGTAGGTCATGACCCGGCCGACCGACGTGGCGGGTCCGTCGCCGTGGAGGATCGGGTGGTCACCCAGGCGGCCGTTCTCGCGGGAGAACAGGAGCGGATCCGAAAGCTCGCCCGGAACCTCCACGAATCCCTTGTGCATCGTGACCCCCAGGGCCTCGCTCAACGCCGCTGCCGCTTCGCCGAACGGCGCGTGATCCGCGATGAGGAGGAGGGAGCCGCCGTCTTCGACCCAGGAGCGGATCGCCTGGACCTCGCTCGTCGTGAAGGCGGGGTCATCGCGCTTCTTCTCGGTCCGAATGGGGATGTTCAGCCCGAAGAACTGCGGCTTCGGGGCGCCGGACGCGTTGGCGATCACGAGCACCTGCGTTCCGTCGAGAGCCTCGGGCGTGAACGGTCGGTGGCGGCGCTCGAGGGAGTAGCCGTCCGCTCGGAGCAAGCGCGCAAAGGGCCAGTATCGACCCGTGAAGCCCGCGGACGAGGCGTTGTGGTGCCCTTCGTCGAAGAGAACGCGCGGGTGCTCGCTCGTGAATTGCGGCGCTGCGACCCTCGGGGCCCATCCGTAGTCGGCCCGTTGCGCGAGGAAGAACGCGATCCCGAGCACGGCCAGGATGCCCACCATGCCGAGCATGCCCAGTGCGATCAGAATCCGCTTCATGTCGATCGGGGACGGGACACGGGACTCACCGCCGAGCGGCGCCGGGAGAGCGCTCGATACCGTTGCCATACGGATTCGGCGGCTCGGGGTTGCGCTTGGTGCTCTGACCCTCGAGGCCTGTCCGAAGTCGGCCCGTAGCACGAGGTCGGGATTGCGCAGGCAGCGCGCCAGCCCACGGCCAAGGACGGCGCGCTAGCCCACGGCCAAGGGCGGCCCCAGCAGCTCCATGCCGTGGGCGTGCCAGAACACGGGATCGTGCGGCGGCATGGCATCGACCTTCGTCCCTTCGCGGAAGAAGGCCTCCATCTTCCCGGCCGGCGTGAAGGCGATCAGGATGCGGCCGTGGCCGTCGCCGACGCACGCCCAGACGTGCGGGATCCGGCGCGGCGCGAGGAGCGAGTCCCCGGGAGCGAGCCTCCATCGATCGGGCCCGACCTCGAAGAGGAACTCGCCCTCGACCACGTAGAACCACTCATCTTGGTCGTGATGCAGGTGCCGGGGTGGGCCGCCCTTGGCGTGAAAGGTGCTCTCGATGACGAAGAGGTCATCGCCGTCGCGGGAGCACGTCTTGAAGTGGAGGGCCCGGATGCCCGGCCCGCGGCGCTCGTCGAGCCGGTCCTGGCCGGCGGGGACGTGCACGGCCGCCCTCGCTCCCACGGATTCGCTCAAGGTCGTCTTCCTCCATCGGCATCGTGGATTCGACGCGAAGGTAAGCCGCGCAGTACGGGAGCTCAAGAGCGGCGGTCACGGCGGCGCCCTCGCCGCCGCGGCCTCCATGTCGACGAGTCCACGAGGCGTAGCGGCGCGCCGGAATCGCTCGTCGCGGACGCGTCGAACGAGGCACCCCGGAATCGACAAGGTGGGATGCGAGAAGGCCGGTAGCGAAACGGAGTGGGGGCGAACTCGAGATGGTGTCGCCGCAACCGGGTGCAAACCAGCGGGTTGCCGGAATAGACGATCGAGATGTGCGAGGGAGCCCAGTGCTCAGGCCTCCCACGTGGCGCCCGGGCGCCGAGCCCAGCCGTGGAGTCAAGGCGGAGACGCTCTCGCCCGCCGCAGGCGAACTCCGCCTTGCACGCCGCTCCTGGGCGCAGCCTTCCGTTGCCCTGACCGTCATGCCGTGCCGCGGTCGGGCGGCCTGGCGTGCTCCACCAAGTCAAGTCCATTGCGGTCTTGAGAGACCCGCGAACCGAGCCGCCTCCGCTTCCGAGAGCCCGTCTTCCTCTCCAGGCCCTGCCGTGATCACGAAGCCCTAGTACTAGTACGGCCTGCCCTTCCTCCGCGATCTCCTTCAGCGGCGTCCGGTCCACGGGTCGCCCGTGAGGTCGAGGCGCAGGAACACATGGCGCACCGCCACGTTGCCTTGCGCGATCGTGGGTTCCCTGCGAGACGCGCAAGGGGCCCGAAGATCAAAGACTTCCTGGCCTGCGTGATTTGGTAGCGGGGGCGGGATTTGAACGCGAGACTGCCCCGATCCCGCAAGTCTTTTCAGGACAATGGCTTACCGGTCTAAGCTGCCGACCCGTTTGCCCCTTAGTACCCTGTTCCATAAATACGATGACGTATGATGGTCGCACTTCTGGCGGAGATGCGGTATGGTTCCTGGGCGTGGAGGCACGCCATGCCCAGGAAGAGCCCGTACCGAATCATGCTGCTCCCGGCCGTGCGGAGCAAGCTGGAAGCCACGGCCCGTTCCTATACGTCACCATATAGAGACGTCATCCGCGCGAAGATCGTTCTGTACGCCGCCGAGGGTCTCGACAACGACGAGATCGGCGCGCGTCTCGACACGCCCCGACAGGTCGTCAGCAAGTGGCGCAAGCGCTTCTTCGAGGAAGGGTTCGCCGGTCTCGACGAGCGACCCCGCCGCGGCCGGCCAGCGGTCTTTTCCCCCCAGCGTCGTCGTCGCGATTAAGGCGCTGGCCTGCGAGTTGCCCCACGAGTCGGGGCTCCCTTTGTCGCGTTTCAGCATCCCGGAGATCCAGCGAGAGGCCCTCGCACGTGGTCTGGTGGCGTGCGTCGGCGAGACGACCCCGTGGCGGTGGCTGAACGAGGACGCGATTCGTCCCTGGACCCATCGTTCGTGGATCTTCCCGCGCGATCCAGCCTTCGAGGAGAAGGCCGGTCCTGTGCTCGATCTGTACGAAGGGGTCTGGGAAGGCCGCCGGCTCACCGAGGCGGACTGCGTTCTCTCGACGGACGAGAAGACCAGCATCCAGGCACGACGGCGCCGGCATTCGTCGATGCCGCCGGCACCCGGTAGGCCCGCCCGTGTTGAGCACGAGTACGAACGATTCGGCGCCTGGGCCTACATGGTTGCCTGGGACGTGCGACGTGCGAAGATCCACGGACGCTGCGAGCGCAAGATCGGGGTCGCCCCCTTCGAGCGTCTCGTCGCGCAGGTCATGCGCCGAGAACCGTACCGCTCCGCCCGCCGGGTGTTCTGGATCATGGACAACGGTTCCTCGCACCGGGGTGTCCGCTGCGCCGAGCGTCTCAAGAAGCGATGGCCCTCGATCATCGCCGTGCACACGCCGGTGCACGCGAGCTGGCTGAACCAAGTCGAGATCTACCTGTCCATCGTTCAGAGAAAAGCGCTGACCCCCAACGACTTCCGTTCCCTGAAGGACCTCGAGGATCGCCTCCTCGGCTTCCAAAAGCACTACGAGGCGGCGGCCTCTCCCTTCGAGTGGAACTTCACACGGCGCGACCTCCAACGGCTCTTGGCGAAGCTGCGACGACACGAGATCGAAAGAAGCGCCGACGTGGTCCTCGGTCGCGCGGCGTGACGAAATACGTCACCGAACTTATGAAGTGGAGTACTAAGTCGCCGACACGCCGCCGGTTAGCCAGTACCCGGGAGTCCACGCCAGTGCTCTGGAGTACCCCGCAGTCGACCCCCGTTGTGGAGACGCGTGGAGGCGATTGGTTCAGCGCGCATGCCCTGACCCCTCAACTCGCCCCTCCCGTTTGCGTGCGAGCAGCGCCTTCGGCCCACCCTGGTACCCGAGCGCTCTCAGGTCGCGGTAGTACACGTGCAGCGTCGCGTTGCCGGCCTGCCCGCTCAGCATGGCAAGCTCATCCGCGGAAAAGCCGACCTTTAAGGGGCTCGACGGGAGCAAGATGAAGCCATTCTCGTCCAGGTCTCCCTCCGTGACCGCACGCACCACGTCCGTGACGTCGGCTGTGAGCGTACCCCCGGAAGTCCCTGCCGGAACAACTGCAGAATTCGCCAGAGTCATCTCGCGATCCCCGCCCGGGGTCGTCCACGGGCTCGTCCACGTCGCGCCGGCGGCCCAACTCCTCGTGAGCCCATCCACCTCGATCTCGAGATCCGAAGTGAGACTCCCAGGCGACAGGGGAATCGACAGGGTCGCGTTCGTCACCCACTGATCCTGAAGCTGCGAGACGCTCGGGAACGCGAGCAAAAGCCTTCCTTGACCCATTGCCGCCGTGATCGTCGCCGTCGTGCTCGCGGTGAGCGCGAGGTCCTCTGCAATCGCGAGCCTTGGGAGAGCTGAGATCAGCACCAGCGCCGCAACCCACTTCGCCGTTCTCATATCCTCATCCTCCTCCGCTTGCGCAGCTACTTAAATAGGCCCTTCAGTCGTCCCCAGGATGTCGGCTCTACCGAGACCGGGCCGCAGTTGACGTCGTGGGCTCCAATCAGCCCACAACCGTGCGAGTTCGCCGGCGCAGCGGGCGAGGCCGCTTCGACATGAAAGTTTAGAGTGACAGGGTCGCAGAACAGCGGATCGGCGTGGATGTCAGAGGGAGCCGCTACCCATTGATCGAAGTAGTCACCCGCCGCGTTTGCCCAGTACAGATTGCAGCCGCTCGCGGGATTCGGAACCGATCCTGACACCGCCCCCCGCCGGCCCGCGGAATACGCGAAGATGTTGTCGGTAGTTCCGACATCCGGGTGCATCGTCAGCGCCCCGCCTATAATCCCCGCGTAGCACGCGTAGAAGGTGTTGCGCTCGATGCGGACGTTCGACCCGATTTCCGCTCCGCCGCCGCCCCCTGCGCTGTCGAAGGCGAACGTGCAAAAGCTGACGTGTCCAACGCATCTCACGACGTCAAGCCCGCCGCCATTGCCATTCGTACCGCCCGCGATCGAGTTCCGAAGGAAAGTGCATCGCTGAACGTCCAGATACGTCACGTCAGCAAGGAGCACGCCTCGATACACGTGATCCTGGAACAGGCAATCCTGCAGCGTCACCGCAATTCCGGACCCCCATCCATGGCTCATCTGAACCACAAGCCCCGGACCACGGTTGTGATCGAACGTGCACCCCAGGGCCGTGATGCTGTAGTCGAAACCAAACACTGCTCCGTCGTGCGACGAACTCGCGCCTAACTCGTTTTCGGAGACCGTACAGCCCCTAAGGGTGATGTCGGCTTGTCGGACGCCCAGTGCCTGATGACCATTACGCGTGACAACGCAGTCCACGAGCTCAAGCGGACTTGCACCGCAGACGGAGACTCCATCTCCCTTCCCGGTGATTGTCAGTCCGACGAGTCGAGCCAGCGACGTGCCAGGCAGTGCATGCTCTACCGTCGACGGGTAGGAGCCTGACGAGGCACCCGAATCCAGCGTGGTGGCAACTGCACCCGCGACACCAATCACGGTGATCCCAGGCTTCAGGAAGAGAGCGCTTTCAACGTTCAACAGCGTCCCGCACACGCTGACGGGCCGAATCGCGAGATCGCGCCAGGTTCCGGGACCCACAAGCACCGAGTCGCCGGCTGAAGCAGCGTCCACACCCGCTAGAACACTCGGGTAGTCCTCAGGAACGCGGAGCACAGCGGCCCGGCCCAGGCCGGGCACAGCGAGACCCGCCACGACGAGGGAGACGACCCCTTGCAGGCGCATGATGCCCCTCCTATTTCACCACCACGATCCGACGCATCTCACTCTTCTCAGCTAGCTCCATTCTAGCAAAGTAGACCCCCGAGGCGACGCGCCGATCCGATTCGTCTCGAAGGTCCCACGCCACATCGTGCCGCCCGGGCGCCACCCCGCCCGAGAACAGCGAGCGCACGCGACGCCCCGTAACGTCGTAGACCTTGACCTCTGCCCACCCGGCGTTCTCTACCGGGACGTCCAGCCGCATCACCACCCCCTCGCGCGCGGGATTCGGCCTCGGGGGCAACAGGGCCAACACCCTGGGCAGATCCACGTCCGACCCGGCTATGCCGGTCGCCTGCTTGAACGGAGGTACCCCGGAGGTGGCGCCATGACCATCAGGTGCGTTCCCCGTGGGTCTCATGGCCACCGTCGTACCTGTCGGCGGACCCGCCGGGGCCTGGCAAAACGAGGTCCAGCTCTGTGAACGGCAGCTTGGCTCTGTGGCGCTCGCGACAAAGTTGGTCACATCGATTGATTGCCCGAGTGCGGAACTGTAGTAGTTGTGATCCTGAATATGCTGCTCAGTCGTCAACGCGTTGCCGCCCTCGTCCATCCAGCCGTTCGCCTGCGCCACATCCGTCCGCGCTTGAGACGCGTCCAGTCGCCAGTTCTGAGTGCTGCCGTTGAACATCTTGAGAAGATTCGCACCCGAACTGCCCCTCAGGGGATGGGTGTACCCCCCACCGTAGATGCCGGCAGTTGCAGTCCCGGTCTCCCCCGCGGGCCCCACGTAGTATGTTGTCACGTTCTGGTCTGTGTTCTTATCGAAGAGGTTCCTCCCCAAGATGCTGTAGCCATCGCTCTTTGTCGCGTCGATGGCGAGCTTGTCCCTACGGTGGAAGACTCCAGTTACGTTCCCTCCGATACAGTTGCATCCGATGCCGACATCGGATGCTTGCCGGATCTTGATCCCGTTCGCCGGCCAGTTCTGGACGTTGCACGAGTCGCTCTCGACATCCTGACGTCGGCACGCCCAGCTCACTTCGATTCCACTCGCATCCAGCGTTCCAAAGTCGTCCTTGTCTCCAATCACAACGTTCTGCCGCAAACCCAGCGTCCTGTCTGGAGGTTGTGGAAGCGAGCCGGTGCAACCACTGCTCGCGAAGTCGGCCCAAATGCCCTTCTGCATTTGGTGGAACACTTGGTTGCCGCTCACCACGGCCAATGACGACACCAGGTGGATGCCAACGCGCCCTACCGGAGTCACGCCGTCACCAAACTGCGGGTTGAGCCCATCGCCACGCCAAATCGTGTTGCCAACGATCGTCGCGTCGGCCAAGTAGTCCGTGATCCCTTCGTCGTGATAGTGATGGATCCAGGAGTCCCTGACTTCGGCGGTGTCCGCCAAGACAAAGGTCAGCGGAAACGAAGCGTGCGATAGCTCCGCATCCTTGACGCGCGCCACCCCGATGCCGTCGGCGAAGCCGTCACCACGAACCGTGATGCCCTGCCAGTCAGCCCCACTGAAGTCATCGGGTACCGTCGGACCGAAGACTACACGGTCCGTGGGGGCTGCCTGAGCCGGACGCTGCGTGCGCAGCGCCCCGTCCACCAAGATCTGGAACCTCTGATAATCATTAAGGGGGCCGTACGCGAGGATCGAGACCGTCGTCGGCGCGTCGAGGTTCCACTCGTGGCCCTCGGCGATGCGCGTGCTGGCGTCGAGGTAGATTTGGTAGTTGCCGGAACCTGAAATGTTGAACTTCGGGTGGATGAGATCGCACGCTAGCGTGTCCACCTTCACGCCCCTCTTCGCATAGTCGATTTCGGGATAGGCCAGCATGCTTATGCGCGAGACCGGATTCGCCTCCTTGTCCCGGAACAGAATGCCGCCCCAGTCGCCCTGCGCTTTCGCCGTCGACGTAAGCGTCACGTGTTGGGAATCCAGTGTTCCAGTGCCATTCATCACGACTTGGCCGTCGATAACTAGTTCCACCAATCCGGCTGTGGCGTCTTGGACGTTCCCGCGGTCGACGTGGGCGAGGGCCGTCACATGAGTCCCCGCCTCAATGATCAGCGTCCCTCCCGGCTTTACCCAGAAATCCCGGTCGAGCCAGACGTCACCACCCCAACGCACCGTGTGGCCGCTCTCGACCGCGTAGCTTCCTCCACGCTGCACGTTGATCCACTTTGCCTTGGACGGAGTGCCGGCCGCGGTCAGAACGAATAGCATGTAGTCGCCTGGAGGAGCGTAGGTGGAGTCTCGAGGCCCCGCGACGATCAGTTGATGGGTCTCGCCCGGAACAAGCGAGTGGGAGAGAAGGACGCGCCTTTGGCTGAAGTCCACCCCGTGCGTCGGTGCGCCAGGATGCATCAGCGCCACCTCGGCAACGTCCACGGCGTTGCCTTCCAGAGTGATCTCGAAGGGTAGACCGTAGTTCGCAACCGAGGGCGCCGTCTGGATGACCGGACGTGATGCGAACTGGTCGTTCGGGTCGAAGAGGTAGGGAGGATAGTAGACCATATAGTTCTTCTGATAGCGGTCGGTACGGGTCTCGATCTCATGGGCTGCCGAGCAGATGCGCCCATCTAAGAGCAAAATCGCCGTAGAATGATGACCTCGGTGTACGTAGGGATCAGCGGGCGGCAGCGGTGGATTCGGCGACAACGGAAGGTCGGCTACGGGACTCCAAACCCCGGTCGCCGATGCGTAGATCTCGCATGTGTGGTTCTCCGGCGGGTCAATCGGTCCCTCATGGACCGGTGGATC
This sequence comes from bacterium, assembly GCA_046330135.1. Lineage (GTDB taxonomy): Bacteria > ARS69 > ARS69 > ARS69 > ARS69 > CAYYFX01. The sequence goes on along the minus strand of JAXLTI010000008.1, from coordinate 91,900 downwards.
TGGATCATCCATGTCGCCACCGATCGTAAGCACGTCGCCAGTGGGCAGCAAAACGCTGTTGCCGTTCCACCGTGGGCCGGAGTTCATCGTCCCCGCTGGCACCCAGCCTCCAAGCGTCGCGGTCCCGTCGGGACGGTAGGTGATGATCTCCGCCCCCTTGGTTCCTGAATTTGGGTCACCGTCGTGCGCGAGGTAGAAATCCCCGCCGCCGACCATCAGGACCCGAAGCTTGTCCTGCCGTGCGTCTAGCGTGAGGACGACACAGTTCCCGAAGGCTCGATTGCGGCGCTTGAAGTATTGGGAGAGCTGCGACGAGTTCCAGCCGGCGCCGTCCCCGAGCGACGCCCAGACGTAGGAGGGCACCGGGGGACCGCCGTACGCATTGTCCACTCCGGCAAAAAAGAGCCCGCACGGCAAGACCTTCATGTGCGGATAGAGCGGGATGGGGTCTACGCCCTGCCAGGGCCTGGCGAACCCTCCCGGCTGCGCCTGCGAATCGAATGTCCACTGGTTGTTCGTGGGATCGAAGATTCCCCAGGTCGGCTGCGTGGTGTTCTCGGAGGCGGCGATTCCCGCCCCGTCGAGATACCCGGAATGATCGCAATCTGTCCAGAAGCTTCCAGAAACGAGCAGTATCTTGCCGTTATCGAGAGGAGTAAGCGTCGCATAGTAGCGACCAGTCGCATGCGTGTTCGGATCGCATCCCGACGTCGTGCCGCTCAGATCGATCAGATCGTTCAAGTCTTGCCACGCACTTCCGGTGGGAGGGCGAGGCATGGCCATAGACCCCGAGGGGTCGAAGAGGGACACCCACCCGATCGTGATCCGGTCGTTCCAGTGATAGTAGTCGTAGAGACGACCGCCGAGGACGAGCAGTTTCCCGCCTAGAGGAACTGGTAGGTACGAACCACACATGGGCTGATGCCGCACTGGGGTTGGGTAGACGCTTCCCCTTAGGTTCATCGTCCACGTGTTATCGCCTGGCGGTGGCACGTCGAGGTCAAAGAGTAGGAGCTCGTCCCGGAAGAGCAGCAGCTTGGAGTGGCCGGAAACGCCGTCACGCAGCAGAGCTGTGTGGATGCCGTAGAGCGGCCGGTAGCTGCCCTGGTCGTCGTTCGGCGTATCGATCACCGAACCCCACATGCCGTTTACGTGCGCCCCAGACGCACCGGTCGCGGGCCAATTCCAGAGATCGTAGGGCGGAGGACCTTGGGCGCGTGCGGCGCCGACCGCCAGAAGTGCGAGAAGCGCGACCGTCTCCCCGAAGACGCTTGCGAGTCTCTGACGCCGACGCGACTCCGTGTGCGCCCCATGCAGGATAGATCTGTTCCGCCGATTCGCCCCCGCGGCGCTTGTCGGAACAGGCGTCCGTGGAAGCACTACTTGGGACCGGGACGCAGCCGCATCCACGACTCCTACGGCAGCCCGCGGTGCCAACGACAAGCTCGCGTGACCAGCAAACGGAGTGGACCAGAAGGAAAGGGATCGCACTCGCGCACCTCCAGCAAGCCGTCCTTCACACGATCGACCGCTCTACCCGTCACAAGCCGCAGGGGGGCTAAGCCGAAGGAGGCAGAGATGCGGAACCGGAATGCGGTCGGCCTGGCGGGGAGGGCGCTACCCATAGTCCCTGCAACGGGCTCACTGTAACCTCGTCGAGGGCGCCAATGTCAAGGACTCTGTGTCACAGAGTGATGGTTGGTCGGGACACAAGCCCGCGAGCGCGTGCCGCAGTGCGAAGTGCAATCACGACATGGCGGGTGACATCTCTGGAACGCCGCGGACTGGCAGGGCAGGCGGTCGGAGCCCGCGTGGAGTCCGAAGCGATTGAACCTAACCCCCGGCTACGGGATTTCGTCGGTTTCGACGAAAAGGCTCGTCGGCTTCGACGGAATGGGTCGCGTCACTTGCCCGGTCCGCTCCTAGCATGAGCGGGGTCGGGCGCGCGGCGAGGTCGCCACCATCGGGGTTGGGGGCGGACGGTCGGACCATGTCGCAAATAGGCAGGTTGCAGCGGCGCCACTCAGCCGGGTATCCGGTCCGGCAACTCGCGAATGGACCCGATGACGTGATGGGGCGCCCGGTCACGGGGGGTGGCCGCGAGGCGCGCAGCGTCGAATTTCCCGGTCTGAACGAGCCAGGTGTCGAGGCCGGCGGCGCGCCCGCCCCCCACGTCCGCCTCCAGGTCGTCGCCCACGATCGCGAGCTGGGAAACGACCTCGCCGAGGAGGCGCGCGGCAGCGTGGAAGAAGCCCGGCGCGGGCTTCCCGATCAGCTCGGCCTGGGTCTCCGCCGCGTACTCGAGCGCCTTCACGAACGGTCCCGCGTCCAGGGCCCACGCACCCTGGTCGTTCTTCCAGAAGCGGTTGCGATGCGCGGCCACGAGCCGCGCGCCGGCGCGGAGACAGACGAAGGCACGGTTCAATCGCTCGAAGTCGAAGAGATTCCCGAGGTCGCCCACGACGACCGCTTCCGCCGCATCGTCCACGCGCTCGAAGCCCGTCCAGTCCTCGGTCGCCGACGGCGTGAGGAGCAGATGCACTCGGCGAACCCCGGCCTGCCGCAACAGCACGGCGGCCGCCCCGCTGGCGCTCCAGACTTCTTCGTCGCGGGCGTCGATTCCGGCGGAGCGGAGCGAGGCGCCGATCTCCGCGCGCGACTTCCGGCTGGTGTTCGTGGCGAAGAGGAGCGCGTGCCCGCGCGCGCGCAGCTTCGCGACGGCGTCGGCGGCGCCGTCGATGGCGCGGCCGGAGTCCAAGAGCGTGCCGTCGATGTCGAGGAGGAGGCCCATACGTGCTCCCGGACGAAGGGCAAGCTAGAGACGCGGCGCGCCGGCTGTCAAGACGCGCATCACGCATCGCCCGGCGACCCGCGGACCGCGCGCGCATCCTCGGCGGCTCAGCGACTCGCCGGCTGCGGAGCGACGCGCGCTCGGGCATAATGCGCGGATGGAGCGAAGGAACCCCGCCCTCTTTCCGCGCGACGATCGCGTCGTCTACGACGCCTACATCGCCGGGCGCCAGAGCGCTGCGCTCGTGGCCGCCGTGCGCCTCGGCCTCTTCGACGCGCTTGCTGCAGCGCCGCTCGATCTCGCGGACCTTCGCGCGCGGCTGAACGTGCACGAGCGGCCGCTGCGCGCGCTCACGTCGGCGCTCGTGGCCATGCATCTCCTCGAACGAGACGGCGAGCGGCTTCGCCTCGCGGACGAAGCCGCGGAGTACCTGGTGCAGGGAAAGCCCGGATGGCTCGGCGGGCTGATCGACCTCGAGGTGGAGAACGGCCTCGACGGGAAGCTCCTGCTGGAGGCGATGCGGCGCGACGACTCGTCGGTGTACGGCGGCGGCGATCCGTGGGCGGCGCACGAGGCGGATCCGGCGCTCGCGCGTCGCTTCACCGCGGCCATGCACAGCGTGAGCGAGCGGCCGGCCGCCGGGCTCGCGGAGGTCGTGGACTTCTCCGGCGTGCGCCGGCTCCTCGACGTCGGCGGCGGGTCGGGCGCGCTCTCGCTCGCGATCGCGCGCGCGTGGCCGAACGTGAGCTGCACCGTGTGGGAGATCCCCGTCGTGTGCCCGATCGCGCGGGATTACGCGGAGGCGGCCGGGCTTTCGCATCGCGTGGTCGCGGCGCCGGGCAACATGTTCGAGGACGCCTTCCCCCCCGGGCACGACGCCGTTCTCCTCTCGCAGATCCTCCACGATTGGGGCGAGGAGATCTGGACGGCGCTGCTCGGCAAGGCGGCGACCGCGCTGCCGGCCGGCGGGCGGATCCTCGTCCACGAGAAGCTCGTGGAAGACGACGGGACGAGTCCGCTCGCGAACGTCCTCGTGAACCTGGACATGCTCGTCTGGACCCGCGGGCGCCAGCTCGGCGTGGGCGAGCTGGAGCGCCTCCTTCGCGAGACCGGCTTCGTGGACGTCGAGCGGCGGGCGACGGCCGGGTACTGGAGCGTCGTGATGGGGCGGAAGCGAGGGTAGCCCCCGTATCCGATCGAGCCCTTCGGCGCTAGAATCGGGGCCGTCCGTCTCCCCTTCGGACTCTCGCCGACCTCTCAGCCCCGGAGACGACGATGCCCGCCCCGAAAGCCCTTCTCGCGGGTCTCCCGGCGATTCTGCTCGCCGCGAGCCCCGTCGCGGCCTTCACGGCCCGCCCCGAGACCGCCCCCCTCGATCTACCGCTACGCTATGACGCCTACCACTCCGCAATCGCCGCGCGACCCGCCGCCGACCTCGCGGCCGACAAGGCCGCCGGCCTCGGCTCCGGCTGGCGGGCGCAGATCGACCCGGCGTCGGGTCGCGTGCGGATGGCCTACGGCGGGACCGTTCCGCTGGCGCCCGGCATCCGAGACGACGCGCAGGCGGAGACCCTGGCGCGCTCGTTCCTCTTCGGCCGCGGCGACCTGCTCGGCGTGCGGGCGGACAACTCGCGCACGCAGAGCGTGCGGCGCGCGCCGGGCAAGTGGGCCGTCTGGCTGCAGCAGTACATCGCCGGTATCCCCGTGTGGAACGGCACGGCCTTCGTGTTGCTCGGCGCGAACGGGCACGTGGGCGCCTTCGGATCGGAGTTCCAGCCGGAGCCGCACGACCTCGTGAAGCCCGCGCTCGATTCGGCAGCGGCCCTCGCGAAAGCGGCGGCCTCGCTCGGGACGTCGCCGCGCGCGGATCGAGCGCAGGACGCGGATCTCTGGTGGATGCCGCTGCCCGGCGGCGCCGGCGAGACGCCCGTCCTCACGGCGGTGTGGCACGTGGTCTTCGAGAGCCAGGAGCCCTTCGGGAAGTGGGAGACGTTCGTGCACGGCACGACGGGCGAGATCCTCGGCCGCCGCAACCTCTACTTCCCCGTGAACGTGATCGGGACGTCCACCGCCAGCGTGGCCGCGAACCTGCCGAGCTACGGCTGGTGCGACGGCTTCTCGCCGTATCCGCTGCAGCACGAGGCGGTCCAGGTGGTGGGCGGCGGCAACGGCGTCACGGATCAGAACGGCGCCTTCACGATTCCGAACGTCGGCGGCCAGCCCGTCACCGTCACCACGCAGTTCCTCGGACCGTACTGCAACATCAACCGCGCCGCCGGCCTCGGCAACGACGCGTTCCAGACCCTGGACGCCACGCCGGGAACGCCGCTGGCCATCTCCTGGAACCTCTCGAACTCCCGCGACGACGAGCGGACGACGTTCTACCACGCGAATCGCGTCCACGACTTCATGAAGGCTCTCGATCCCACGTTCACGCAGCTGGACTACGTCATGTCGGACGTCGTGGGACGGACGGACGGGTTCTGTCCCGGCAACGCCTGGTGGGACGGCGCGTCGATCAACCTGTGCGAGTCGGGTCTGGAGGGGATCGTCCAGTACTACAACACCGGCACGATGGGCGACGTGATCTACCACGAGTTCGGTCACGGCGTGACCCAGGAGGTCTACTTGCGGCACGGCGCGCCGCAGCCGCCGAGCGGACTGCACGAGGGCAACTCGGACGTGCTGGCGAACTTCCTCGACCGGAATCCCTTCATCGGGCTCGGCTTCTCGTCGGCGACGGGTTGCGGGAGCGGCATCCGCAACGCCGTGAACTCGCTCACGTACCCCACCTACAACGAGAACGGCGGCCACGCCGCCGGGCAGGTGATCGAAGGGTTCCACTGGCTCGCGTGGCAGTCGCTCCTCGCGGCGTACCCTCAGGCCGTCGCGGACTCGATCGCGTTCGCCACGTGGCACTACGGCCGCGACCTCGGCACGCCGCAGACCTTCCCGGATCAGGTGCTCTGGACGTTCCTGGCGGACGACGACGACGCGGACCTGGGCAACGGCACGCCCAACTGCTTCTACTTCTGCGATGCCGCCGCGCAGAAGGGGTTCGAGTGTCCGCCGTGCGGGATCCTCTTCACGCACACGCCGCCCCCGCACACCACGAACGGCTCCGCGGGCTTCGATCTCACGGTGACGATCACGTCGGCCTCCGCGGCGCTCGACCTCGCCGCGTCGCATCTGCTGTATCGGGTGAACGGCGGGTCGTTCGACGCCCTGCCGCTCACGCCGACCGGCACGCCGAACGTGTACACGTCGCACATCCCCGGCCAGCCGGTGAGCACCGAGATCGAGTACTACTTCTCGGCCACGGATCTTCTGGGTCACACGAGGACGAGTCCCGCCGCCGCGCCCGCGGAGCTGTACGACGTGGACGTCGCGTGGCTCGTGGACGACCTCGAGCACGGCGTCTCGGGGTGGACGCTCGATGCGCCCACGGACGACGCCTCCTCCGGGTGGTGGGACCTGTGGGACCCGGTCGGCACCGCAGCGCAGCCGGAGGACGACGCCACGCCGGGAGCGGGGCATCTCTGCTTCATCACGGGGCAGTGCGCGCCCGGCGAAGGGGACTGCATCAGCTCCTGCACGCTCAGCTGCAACGACGTCGACGGCGGCACGACCACGCTCTTCTCGCCCGTGTACGACCTGCGCGGCGCAGCTCGCGCCAAGATCAAGTACGCGCGTTGGTACTCGAACGACATGGGACCCGATCCGGCGGACGATCACTGGGTCGTGGACGTGTCGAACGACGGCGGAACGACGTGGAGGAACGCCGAGGACACCACGGCGTCGGACGCCCGCTGGACCACCCACGCCGCGAACATCAACACGATCTTCGGCGCCCTGCCGGGGCGTGTGCGGCTCCGCTTCCGGGCCAGCGACGTCGGCACGGGGTCGATCGTGGAGGCCGGTGTGGACGACATCCGCGTTCTCGCGAACTTCGGCGCAGTGGGGGCGCCGGTAGCGGAGGCGTCGGTGGCGCCGGCGTCGCTGGCGCTGGCCCTCAGCCAGCCGAACCCGTTCCGAGCGCAGACGCGGATCGAGTGGGCCGTTCCGCGGCCCTCGACCGTGCGGCTCTCGGTGTACGACGTGGCGGGGCGCGCGGTGCGCGTGCTCGCGTCCGGGCCGTACGCCGCCGGGCGCTATCACGCGGATTGGGACGGCCGCGACGACGCCGGTCTGCGCGCGGCGGCCGGGGTGTACTTCTTCCGCCTGACCGCGGACGGGGACGCGCGGACGCGGAAGGTCACGCTGATGAAGTAGGCTCGGCTTCGGGCGTCCGAAGCCGGGCTGCTCCACCTCTCCGCTTCGCGGCGTTCGCCCACGCGCGTATGCTGTCCCGGTGATCTCCTTCCTCGGATCCGAGATCGGCCGCGGGCATCCCTTCTACCTGGATGGTGTGGAGCGCGCGCTACGCGCGAAGGGGCGCGCCGACCTGATCGCTCGCCGCAGCGACGTCTTCTCCGTCTCGCGCGGAACGTCCCTCTTGGCGTGGCGCGCGGTCCGCGCCGCGTACGAGATCGGCGGGCGGGGCGGGCTCGCGTCGGCGGTGTATCAGCGCTTTCGCCGCCACACGGACTACGAGCGACCCTCCGCCGTGCTGCGCGCTCTCGGGCGCGACCTTCGAAGGTGGGCGGCGGACGGCGACGTGATCGTCGTGGACCATCCGGCGGTGTGCGGGGCGCTCGGCGGACGCGCCGACGTGTGGTACGCGCACGGCGAGATGATCGCGCCGCCGGAAGCGATCGTCCGCCGCGCCGCTCGCGTGTTCGTGCCCTTGCCGGAGACCGCTGCCGCCTTCGTCCACGCCGGCGTCCCGAAGGAGCGCGTCCTCGTCACGGGAATCTGCGTGGAGAACGAGCTCGTGCCGCTCGCCGCCGCGGCGTTCGAAGCGCGACGCGAGCGGCTCGTGGGCGCCGCTCCGCTCACCGTGGCGTTCTTCAGCTCGGGCTCGGAGCCGGGGCCGCACGTGCGCGCACTCGCGGCGGGGGCGTGCGCATTGTCGTCGTCCGGACGGCACCGCGCCGTCGTCTTCGCGAAGGCGAGAGGGCGCCTCTACGCCGCGGTGCATCGCGAGGCGGCGCGCGTGACCCGCGGACCGGAGGTGGTGCCCTTCGACGGGCGCGAAGACCTCGATCGGCGCACGGCTCAGGCGTTGCCGGAGATCGACCTCGTCGCATCGCCCCCGCATGAGCGCTCGAATTGGGCGGTGGCGCTCGGCCTACCGTTCCTGCTCGTCGGTCCGGACCTCGGGCCGTTCGCCCCGCGCAACCGCGCGCTCCTCCTCGGCCGAGGCGTGGCGACCGAGATCGTCTCGGAGGTCGACGCGCTCATGCTGCCCGCGCGGATCGACCGCCTGCGCTCGGAAGGAGCCCTGCTCGAGATGTCGCAGCGGGGGTGGGGGCCGGATTTCCGCGGCTTCGAGAGGGCGGCGGCGTTCCTGGAAGCCGAAACCGGCGCGCGCCGCGAGTCGAGCAGCGTGCTGCCCGTCAGTGGATGACGGTCAGTTTCGCGGCCGCCACGGTACGTCCCCGTTGCCGGGCGCGGACGAAGTACTCCCCGGCGGCGACGCGTCGGCCATCCGCGTCCGTTCCGTTCCAATTCGTGCGGTACGTGCCGTGATCGAACTCGATCGGCGGCAGCTGGCGCACGACCCGGCCCGTGACGTCGCAGACGGCGATCTCGTCGAGGGAAGAGGCGGCGAAGGCGTCGGGCGGCCGGAATTCGACACGCACCGGGTCGGCGACCGAGGGCGAGGGCCACACGCGCAACTCCGCGGGGCCCTTCGGGCTCGACTTCGCGATGGGTGCGTCCACGGATCCACCGCCCGGGAAGGTCCATTCGGTCTGGTAGATGAGCGAATCCGTATAAGCCTCGCGGACGGACATCTGCACGCGGTCCTCCAGGACGTCGAAGCGCGTGGAGCCCCACTTGTCCTGGAACGCGTACACGAGCGTGTTCGGCGGGATCTTGCTCAGGCTCGGGAAGCCGAAGCCGCGCCCGATCCATCCTCCGGAGATGCCGAGCGTGACGTACACGACGCCGTGATCGTCGTCCCGCACGTTGCGCCGAATCGGGACCGTCTCCGAGAAGCAGTGCTGATCCCCCGTGATCATGAACACGCGCTGCACGTTCGGCGCCCGGTCGTAGATCGACTCGAGATCTCGGAGGAAGGACACCTCGCCGGTGCGCAGCGTCTCGGGTTGCGCGCTACCCCACGCCAACGAGCGCTCGATGTTCGGGCGCGTCGAGAAGTTCTCCACTCCGTAGTACGTGCGATGCGCGGCCACGAAGACCACCTCGACCGTCGGCGGCAGCGCGTCGATCTGCTCGTTCAGCCACCGGCGCTGCTCCGACGCGGCGTGGTTGAGTCGATCGTTCGGCGTGTTGCACCATGCGTAGAAGGCCTCGTCCACCACGTCGTCGGAGTTGTTGCTGAGCGCGATCCAGACGACGCGCGGCGGATTGCCGACGCTCACCGAGTACCACCGCCGGCAGTCCCCCGGTGCCGTCGTGGAGTCGCAGCCGTAGAGCGGCTCCAGCCAATTCGCGGGCGCGTAGTGGTTCAGCGGATCGGCCCAGAAAGCGCCCAGGGAGTCGTCCGCAGCGTCCGCCTCGTGGTTGCCCATGCCGTACGACTTCGCCCCGGGGATGAGGTTGTAATACTGGAAGAACCGATCGATCATCCACGGGTTGACCCACGACCGCGACGTGATCCCGAGATCCCCATCGAGGAACGTATAGTCCGCCAGGCGCGGGCGCAGGTTGATACCCCCGACGATCGCGGCAAACGTGTCGCAGCACGCGATCGAGTCTGCACAGGGCGGCGACGGACAACGCGGGGGCGGCAGGCCGCACAGGACAGGGCAGTGCGTGTCGGACAGAGCGTCGATCACGATGTGCCCCTGCTCGAGCGGATCGACGCTCAGGTCGGCCGCCGAAGCGACGGCCGATGAGCACAGCAGGAGAATCCCGACTGCGGGGGTCAACTTCATGGGGGGTCCTCTGGCGTGGCGTGAGGCAGCCGGAACCGCCGCTCCGGGGGGCGAGCCTCACTGCCCGCAAGACCTGACTATCGTAGCGGAACGCGGAACCCGATCGCAAGGCCCCCGGAAGCGGTAATGTCCTGGTTCCAGCGGATTTCCGCGGGGAGGAGCGGGTGTGATCGACCCGATGGGCGGCGCGCCCGCCGGCGAGCGCCCTCCGGCGCAGCCGGCCTCCGGCGGGCGGGGCAGACTCGCCCGAGTCGAGGAATTGGCCTTCCCGCGCATGGCGGGAACGGACGGGGAGCGTCGCGCGGCGGACCACGTCGCGGCGCGCCTGGCGGCTCTCGGGCTCGACGTTTCGCGCGAGCCCTTCCGCGTGAGCCGCACGGCGCTCGGGCGGATGCGACGCCTGCTGCACGGGCTGGTGGCGGCGGCCATCGTCTTCTTCGCGGCGCTCGCGCGTCGCGGCGCGGCCGAGGCGTGGATCGTGGGCGTCGCCACGCTGGCGCTCATGCTCGGGGTGTCTTCGTGGCGCCGCTCGATCGAGCGCGCCTTCGACATCGGGCCCGAGATCGGGAGCGAGAACGTCGCGGGGCGGCGCTCGCCGAAGCGAAGCGGCGGCGCGACGTGCCGGGTGGTCGTTCTCGCGCACCTGGACTCGAAGTCCACGCGCTTTCCCACGTTCTGGCCGGCGTCCGCGGTCCTCGCAACGCTCGCTTGGCTCGCCTTCGCCACGGCCCTCGCGGCGCTCGGCGCGCTTCATCCCGGATACATCTTCCCGCGTGCGGCGGCGGCGATCGGATGGGCGCTCGCCGCGTTGCTCTTCGTGGTCGCGTGGAATCCCGCGGGGAACGAGTCGCCCGGCGCGATGGACAACGCGTCGGGGCTGGCGGTGCTGCTCGAGCTCGCCGAGAGCTTGCCGCGCGAGGCCGCCTTGGACGGTGTGGAGCTGACGTTCCTCGCGACCGGCGCCGAGGAGGTCGGGCTCGCCGGCGCGATGCGCTGGATCCAGGCGCACGAGCGGAGGTTCGAACGGTCGCGCACCACGTTCCTGAACGTCGACTCGGTGGGCGTGGGGAAGGGCCTCCTCGCCATCGACGTGCGGGGCCGAGCGCCGGACGGGCGACCGATGAGGAGGATGCTGGCCGAGGCGGCGCAGGCGGCGGGCGTGCGCCTACGCGTGCTGCCGTTCCTGCCGGGCGTCGGCGTCGACACGATGCCGATGGGCGCGCGCGGCTTCGCGACCGCGTCGATTCTCGGCGAGGTGCTGGGGGCGGCGTCGCGGCGCATCCACTCTGCGCGGGACACGATGGAGCCCCTCGAAGAGGAGGGGCTGGAGGCGGCGGTTCGCCTCTGCGCTCAGGTGGTGCGCGAGGTGTCGCGCGTGACCCGAGGCGACGCGGGGGGCGGCCAGGGGAGCGGCGGCGCTTCGGGCAGCACGCTCGGGGGCAGCAGCAAGTCCGGCGAGTAGACTTCCTCCACGCGGAGCGGCGGCACGATCTCGGTGAGTCGGAGAAGAACGACGTGCTTCGAGAAGCGCTCGGCGCGGTGGGCCAAGCGGACGACGCGGGCCGCCGCCTTGGCGTCGACGACGACGTTCGCGGTCACCGCGGAGCCTTGTCCGTTCGCGCAGGTGACGACCATCACGGTGTGTGCGGCGCGGCTGCCGGCGGGAGCATCGGCGGGCGCGAATGTGTGGATCCCCCAGGAGAGAAGGGCGAGCCCGCCTACGATCGCGCCCTTGAGGATCTTCGCGCTCAGGATCAAGACGTGCGTCATGGCTCGTTCCTCCTGGTCCTGAGACGTTCGGGAGCGGGGAAATGTTCAGGGTCCGGCGGGGAGATTCGTCCGGTTGAGATTTCGGACCTGGGTGTCTAGAGTCTGCCTGCCCGGGAACTCGAGAAGGTAGGGGCCATGCGCGCCTTCGTCCGCGGCGACATCGACGGGTTCTTCGGCCTCGCGCTGGACAACCTGATCCAGCTCCTCCTCATCGACACGCTCTGCCGTTTCGTCCTGGGATTCCCGCCGGAGCTGCTCTACGGGCGCGTGCTTCCGGCGGCGGCGGTCTCCCTGCTGATCGGGAACCTCTTCTACGCGCGCCAGGCGATGCGGCTCGCCGCCGCGACCGGCCGCACCGACGTATGCGCGCTGCCCTACGGCATCAACACGGTCTCGCTCTTCGGGCACGTCTTCCTGGTGATGCTCCCGGCGAAGCTCGCGGCGCAAGCCGCCGGCAACCCCGATCCCGTGCGCGTGGCGTGGCAGGCGGGGATCCTCGCGTGCCTCGGCTCCGGGCTCATCGAGTCCGGCGGCGCGTTCGTGGCGGAGCGCGTCCGCCGCGCGACGCCCCGGGCCGCGCTTCTCGCCACTCTCTCCGGCATCGCGCTCACCTTCATCTCGCTCGGCTTCCTCTTCCGCACGTTCGCGCGGCCGGTGGTGGGCCTCTCGGTGCTCGGGATCATCCTGCTCACGTACTTCGGGAGGGTCCGCTTCAAGGGCGGGCTTCCCGGCGGCCTCGTGGCGGTGGCGATCGGAACCGTGCTCGCGTGGCTCACGGGCATCGCGCCCGTCGGCGCCACGCCGCACGGCGCCGCGCTGCACGTGCCCGTTCCGGTCCTGGGCGAAGTGATCGCCGGCCTCTCGGCGGGGCTTCTCCTTCCGTACCTCTCGATCATCCTGCCGATGGGGCTCTTCAACGTGGCGGGCTCTCTGCAGAACATCGAGTCCGCGGAGGCGGCCGGCGACTCGTATCCGATGCGGCCCTCGCTCCTCGTGAACGGCATCGGCTCGCTCGCGGCGGGCCTGTTCGGCTCGCCCTTCCCGACCACGATCTACATCGGCCATCCGGGCTGGAAGGCGCTCGGCGCGCGCGCGGGCTACTCCACGCTGAACGGGATCTTCGTGTCCGTCGTGTGCTTCACCGGCACGCTCGCGTACATCGCGTGGGCCGTGCCCATCGACGCCGGCATGGCGATCGTGCTGTGGATCGGCATCGTGATCTGCGCGCAGGCCTTCCAGGCCACGCCGCGCGCGCACGCGCCGGCCGTGGTCGTGGGGCTCCTGCCGGGCGTCGCGGCGTGGGGTGCGCTCATGGCGAAGAACGGGCTCCGCGCCGCGGGCTACGGCACGCCGGGCGGCCCGCCCTTCGACGCGTCGCTGATCGAGAAGTTCCGCGGGTCCGACACCTGGATCCACGGGGCCTTCGCGCTCGAGCAGGGCTTCATCCTGAGCGCGATGGTGCTCGCGGCCGCCACGACGTGCGTGATCGATCGCCGCTTCGGCCGCGCGGCCGCCTGGTGCGCGATCGGGGCCTCGCTCTCGGCGGTCGGGCTCATGCACTCGTATCGATGGACCGCGGCCGACACCGCCGTGTCCCTGACCCCGGCTTGGCCGTGGGTGATCGGTTACCTCGCCATGGGCGCCGCGTTCCTCGCCGCGCGTTGGCTCACCGTGGAAACCGAGGGACACTGACGGCTTCGCACGGGCGACTGCGGTACACTCGCCGTCTCGGGATCACGGGAAGACGGGAGGGAGCGTGACGGCCGGACCGCCGACGACCCGAAAGAGCTTGGCGCAGATGGCCCTGCTCGCCGCGTGCTACGTCGGCGCGGCACGATTCGGCGTCCTCCTCGCGTGGGCTCCCGGGAACATCGCGGCGGTGTTCCCGCCTGCCGGGATCGCGCTCGCCGCGTTGCTCTTGGGTGGGCTCCGCCTCTGGCCCGGGATCTGGGTCGGCTCCTTCGTCGCGAGCCTCTGGTTCGTCGACGACGTCGCGAGTCCGTTCGCCACGAGCCCCGCGTCGGCCGCGGTCGCCGCGGCGGCCATGGTCGCCGCCGGATCGACGCTCCAAGCGGTCGTCGGGGTGCTCCTGATCCGCCGCGTCGCCCTCCCCGTGCGCCTCTTCGCTCGGCCCTCCGACGTGGCGCGCTTCACCGCCGTCGGGGCGTCGATCTGCATGATCGGAACGACCATCGGCGTAACCACGCTCCGCATCGCGGGCTTCGCCTCATGGTCGGGCTACGGAATGGCGTGGTTCATGTGGTACCTCGGCGATCTCGTGGGCGTGCTCCTCCTGACGCCGCTCGTGGTGAGCTGGAGCGGGCGAGCGCCTCTGCGCTGGTCGACGGCGCGCGGGCTGGAGGCCGCCCTGCTCGCCACGGCAACGGTGGCCGTCGCGTGGTTCATTCTCGCGGCGCCCTTTCGGAGCACGCCGGTCGCCCCGGTGCGGGGCTACTACCTGCTCATCCCTCTGATCGCGTGGGCTGCCGTGCGCTTCGGGCAGCGCGGTGTGACGCTGACCGCGGCCGCCGCCTCGGCCATCGCGATCGGCACGGCCATGCGCCTTTCCGCCGCGGCGTCGCTCGGGACCGCGGGATTCCTCATCTCCCTGCAGATGTTCTCCAGCATCGCCGTGCTCACGGGCCTTCTCCTCGCCACCGCCATCGAGGATTTCGAGAAGGCGGAATCGGAGCTGCGCGCGGCCCACGGGGACCTGGAGCGTCGCGTGGTGGAGCGCACGACGGAGCTCGCCCGTGCGAACGACACGCTGCGTGAGCGCGAGGCGCTGCTCAATCGGCTCTTCGAGGAAGCGCCGGACGCGATTCTCGTGGTCGGAGACGACGGTCGAGTGATCCGCGCGAACACGAGGGCGTGGGCCCTCTTCGGATGGTCGGCGTCGGAAATCGTGGGCCAAGCCCTCGAGTCGCTGCTGTCCGGCTCCGCCGGGGCCCGAGTGGTCGAACAAGAGCACCTCGAGGCGAGCGACGCGGACGAGCGCGGGCGCCGCAAGGATGGAAGCGAGTTCCCGGCCGACGTCATGCTGAGCCCCCTCGAGACGAGCGCCGGCAAGATGATGATCGTGATCGTGCGCGACAGGACGCACTACCGTCGGATCGAGGAGCAGCTGCGGCGCGGAGGCGAGCAGCTGCGCGCGCTCGCGGCGCGTGTCCAGGAAGTGCGTGAGCAGGAGCGCACGCGGATGGCCCGCGAGGTGCACGACGAGCTCGGGCAGGCCTTGACCGGGTTGAAGATGGAGCTCGGGTGGGTGGCGAAGCAGCTCGCCGCGGTGACGGACGACGAGCGGAAGTCGCTGGCGGGTCGCGTGAGGGAGTCTACGCAGTTGATCGACGAGATGATCGATTCGGTACGGCGCATCGCGAGCGACCTGCGACCCGGCGTCCTCGACGATCTGGGTCTCGTGGCCGCGATCGAATGGCAGGCGCGCGACTTCGAGCGGCGGACGGGAATCGTGTGCGACGTCGCGGCGGTGAACGACGTGCCCCTCGATCGTGACGTGGCCACCGCCGTCTTCCGCATCTTCCAAGAGATCCTGACCAACGTCGCGCGGCACGCGGGGGGCTCGCGCGTGGAGGCCAGCCTTTCGCGGGTCGACGCCGGCGCAATCCTCGAGGTGCGTGACGACGGGCGCGGCATCACGGACGAGGAGCTGGCGGGGCGGCAGTCTCTCGGGTTGCTCGGCATGCGCGAGCGCGCCGTGATCTTCGGCGGTGACGTCCGGGTTGCGAACCTTCCGGGTGGCGGAACGTGCGTGACCGTGACGATCCCGCGCACCCGAGTCCCGGCGGCGACCGAGGGAATCCTGAAGAGCGGGGAGCGCTCGGTGTGAAGGAGAGGCCGAGGCCAGCGGGACGTGGACGGGTGGCTGCGGTGCGGGTCGGCGCGCGGTGAAGCTGCCGTCGGTTGCGCCGCCCGTGTCGGGTGGATCGCGATGCGTCGCCACGCGGTCCCGGCGCTATACTCCGTGAGTCCCCACGAAGCCCGGCGCGCCGTTCCCGAGCGTGCCGCGAGGAGCCAATGCGGAAGAACGACTCGGACGAGGCGTCGAGGGCGCGGATCTTCATCGTCGACGATCACCCCGTGGTGCGCCACGGATTGCGGCAGCTGATCTCGGCGGAATCCGATCTCGAGGTGTGCGGCGAAGCCGGGGGCGAGTCGGAAGCGGTCTCGCGCATCGACGAGACGCAGCCGGACCTCGTGCTCGTGGACGTGTCCCTCGCCGAGGGCAGCGGCCTCGGGCTTCTCAAGCGAATGCAGGCGCGAGAAGAGAGCGTGAAGCTCCTCGTCGTCTCCATGCACGACGAGCAAATGCTCGCGGAGCGCTGCATCGAGGTCGGCGCCGTCGGGTTCGTGAACAAGCAGGAGGCCACCGAGCAGCTGGTGGAAGCGATCCGGCGAGCGCTCTCCGGGAAGATCTACCTGAGCCCCGCGATGACGCAGCGTCTCCTCGACCAGAAAGCGGCGGGCGGGAGAGGGTCGCGCGCGGGCGGGATCGAAGCGCTCTCCGATCGCGAGCTCGAGGTCTTCGAGATGATCAGCCAGGGCCTCTCGACGCGCGAGATCGCGAACCAGCTGCACCTCAGCGTCAAGACGGTCGAGAGCCATCGCGAGAACATCAAGCGGAAGCTCGCGTTGCCCTCGAACTTGGCGCTCATCCGTCAGGCGATGGAGTGGCGGCTGCTCCACTAGCGGCAGGGAACGGCCGGGAGCGATCGGCAAGGGATGCAAGGGATGGGGGAGTGGACGAGGAAGGCACCGGCGTTGTCGTGGTCCTGCTAGTTCCGAGATCTCTTCCGACGAGACCCCGGCTCTTGACTGGAGGGGCAGCGGCGCTGTCGGTCGCCGTGCTGCGTCCCGGTGGGACGTCGCGTCTGCCTGTCCTGCCGGCGGGCGATCCTCCCTCGTCCAATCCGCGCCCACGACCCCCTGTGCGTGACACGCGGACCGATTCCCCCGTGCGCGAGGCGAGGCACTCAACCATGCCTCATCGCACATACCGATCTAACCGCGCCCTGAAGAGACGCGCCATCAGGCCCGCGCGGAATCTCCCCTGGGGGAAACCCTGAGGGTCAGCGCAACAGGATCGCGCGCTTCGTGGTGAGCGTCCCGCCGACGTCGAGGCGGAGGAAGTAGACGCCGGCGGCCACCCGGCGGCCCGCCGAGTCGCGGCCGTCCCAGGAGAGCGACCGTTCGCCCGGCGGGAGGGCTCCGTCATGGATGCTCCGCACCCGACGGCCCGTTGCGTCGAAGACCGAGAGCCGAACGGCGATGTCCGCGCGCGGGACGGAGAAGCGAATCGACGTCGACGCGACGAACGGGTTCGGCGCGAGCGAGAGCGTGGCGACCGAGTGGCCGTCCGCGGCGTCCAGAGCCGGCGCGTCGCCCAGCCGCGGGACGTCGAGGGCGAATGCACCTTCCGTCTCGGTTCCGACCAGGAGCTTCTGCTGCGTTCGCGAGTACGCGATCGACGTCGTGCGCAAGCTGGTCAGACCATCGTCGACCCAGCCGTAGCCCTCGACGAAGACTCCGCGATCCGTCGCGAGAAAGACCCGGTGATCGCTTCCGGATACGTCCCACGCCGCGTCCGCGATCTGGCAGAGGGCGGCTTCACGCCGCCGAGGCGCCGCCGGCATCGGCTGCGCATTCCTCAGGAGGCCGAGCGGGACCCCGCGCCACGTCGTGGCGAAGTCGGTGGACTCGTAGACGCCATCCCCCCGGAACGCGACCAGGAGATGCGAGGAGTTGCCCGGGTCCATGAGGAGTCGGACCGGGACTCCGCGTCGCGGTAGCCCGCTCGAGCACGGGGCCCAGGACACGCCGCCGTCCAGCGAGCGGCGAACCGGGTCGCGACCCGCCACCGTCGCGACGAGGGCGTTCGGTCCGCCCGGCACGATCACGGCGTCGAGCGCCCGGAAGTCGTCGCCGACGCAGCGGAACGTGACGCCGTCGTCGCTGCGGAAGAGCGTGACATCGTCCCACGCGTAAACCGTGTGAATGGCGTCCGTGGAGACGACGAGGAGGTCGTAGAAGAGCTCGGGGTTGAGGGGAGCCCAAGTCGCGCCGTCGTCGGGGCTGAGGACGGCGTACGGCCAGGGTGTGCCGCACCAGCCGGGATCCCGGCCATAGCCCGCCTCGTAGACGAGGCCGGGCGTGACCGCGCTGACGTCGAAAGCGGTCAAGTTGAGGGTGCGCCCGCGGGCGGGTGGATGCAAGACCCACGAGGATCCGGCATCGGTGGACACGAAGAGCCCGCGGTCCACCTCGGCACGGACGTACCAGTGGTCCCCCGCGCCGACGCGGACGCGGTTGCAAGGAACGGCGTGCACGCCGCCGGCGTGCTCCACCCACGACCCGGCGGCTCCGCCCGCGTCGGAGCGCCAGAACCCTTCTCCGAACACGGCATAGGCGCGGTTCGGGCTCGAGGGGTCGAAAGCCACGGCAGTCGTTCCGCCGTCGCAGGCGGTGCTGCGTCTCACCGCCGTCCAGCTCGTCCCGGCGTCCGTCGAACGACTCACGCTCCCGAAGTACCCGTAGCCGTCGGGGCCGCAGCCGAGGAGCGCGAGCCCGGCGAGCAGCGTCTGAGGATTCGCGGGGTCCGCCGCGAGGTGCCGCGGGAACTCCGGTTGCGGGATGCTCGACCAGGTTCGACCGGCGTCCGTGGATCGCAGCAGCGACATCGCCTGCGGCCGGGCCCACACGACATCCGGTTGCGCGACATTCCAGTCCAGCTCGAGCACTGCGGAGCCCACGTAGACCCAGCTCCACGAGGCGCCGGCGTCGGTGGATCGGGCGATTCCGTCGCCGGTTCCGGCCAGGAGGAGGGACGGGTTCGTCGGGTGCGCCGCCAGCGCGTCGACGGCGGAGGCGAGCAGTCCCGCGCTCCGCTGGGTCCACGACCCGCCGCCGTCGGTGCTCCGCCACGCGCCGCGCAGCGGCCCCGCGCGCGTCCCGGCCCACAGCGTGAGCGGATCCGTCGCGTCCAGCAGGAACGCCGCGGGTGGACCGCCGCCCGGCGGCCCGGCGGTCCGCGCCCAATGGGCGCCGGCGTCCGTGGTCCGGTAGAGCACGGAATCGGCGCAGGTGGTCGCGAACGCGAGATCGGCGTCGGCGGCCGAGGCGGCGAGAATCGAGAAGGCCAGGTCGGGGGGAAGCTCGCGGCCGATGCGGACCCAGCTGTCCCCGTGGTTGTCGGAGCGCCACACGCCGACGGGGCCGGCTGCGAAGAGCCGGCCCGGTTGGGCCGCACTGAAGGCGACCGCCCGGAACGCAGCTCGATCGACGACGGGTAGGGAGGTCCAGGGACCGAGGAAGCCGGGAGCATGCGCCGCCGCCGGCCAAAGCAACAGCGACAGCGCCCATGCCCCAGCGCGCGGGAGCGCCATTTTCAATCTCCCGGTGGGGGCGCTTCCACTCTGGGCGCCCCGAGGCCGCAACGTCAAGAGAATCCGGAGTGGCGGCTCTTGATTTCCGCCGATCTCGGTCCTACAGTGGGTGCTCGGAGGATCGGCCGTGATCCTCGGTCTCACCGTTCTGCGCACGATCCGGGAGACGCTCTCCGTCGCGATGGCGTCCCTCGTCCTGCTCGGCGTGGGGTCGGCCGCCGGGCCCGCTCTCGCGAGCGATTCCCGATGGAGCACGGAGTTCGCGCCGGTCGGCTTCGACGGCACCGTCCTCGCCTCGACGTGGTGGCAAGGCCACTTGGTCGTGGGGGGACGCTTCGCATCGGTCAACGGCGTCACGGTCAACTACGTCGCCATGCAGGACGGCGACACCTGGGTGCCGCTCGGCACCGGTCTCGCCGACGAAGTGGACGCGCTCGCCACGTACGGCAACGATCTCGTCGCGGGCGGGAAGTTCACGACCATCGACGGGGAGCCCGCGGGTCATCTCGCCGCCTGGGACGGCTCCCGCTGGCGACCGCTCGCCACCGGCACGAACGGACCGGTCTACGGCTTGGTCGAGTGGAACGGACTGCTCGTGATCGTGGGCTACTTCGATCGGATCGGCGTCATGTCCACCTACGACGTCGGATGGTGGGACGGCACCACGCTCTCGAGGTTCCCTCACTACCCCTTCTACCAGAAGATCGTGCGCTGCGCGGCCACGCTCGACGGAACGTTGTACGTCGGCGGCAACTTCACGTCGGGAGGCGGCGTGGTGCGGTGGACCGGAACGGAGTGGGCGACGGTCGGTCCCGGTCTCACGCAGGGCTCCGACGTTCGCGCGCTGCGCTCTTGGACCGGCAAGCTCGTCGCCGCCGGGAGCTTCCACGTCAACGGCCCGCCGTTGGCGGACTTGGCCGCCTGGAACGGCGGAGTCTGGCTGGGGTTCTCCGGCTCCCCCACCAACGTGAACGCGCTCGGCGAGTTCCGCGGCCAGTTGATCGCCGCGGGTCTCTTCCAGAACGCGCAAGCCGTGGTGGCGTGGAACGCCGTGACGTGGACGCGATGGGGCGAGATCGGCGGTCCCGTCTACACGCTCGCGAGCACCGCCTCGGAGGCCTTCGCCGGCGGATCGTTCGCCGCCGCGGGCGGGCGTCCCGCGCACGACCTCGCCCGGTGGGACGGCGCGGCGTGGTCGCCCGCGCATCCGCTCGGTCTCGCGCCGGACCGCCCGCTCGTGGCCTCGACGGAGTGGGACGGCTCTCTCGTCGTCGCGGGCGGCTTCGGTTTCCTCGGGGAGAGGTCCATCGGGCGCATCGCGAAATGGAACGGAGCGGCGTGGGAGTCGCTCGGCGCGGGGCTCAACGGCGCCGTCGGCGCGCTGACCTCCTTCGAGGGCGACCTGATCGCGGGCGGCTCGTTCAACGGCTCCGGCGGCACGACGCTCGTGCGTCGCGTGGCGCGTTGGGACGGCGCCGCGTGGACGAACCTGGGGGAAGGCTTCGCGAACGGTCAGGTCACGTGCCTGACCGAGGTCGACGACGCGCTCTTCGCGGGCGGATCGTTCAGCGATGCGGGCGGGCACGTCGTTCGGGGCGTCGCTCGGTGGAACGGAGCCGCGTGGGAGTCCCTCGGGGTCGGTCTCACGGCCGCGTCCATCACGGGTCTCGCTTCCCACGGCGGCGCCCTCGTCGCGGCCGGCGCATTCAGCTACTCCGGCACGACGCCGGTGAGGAACGTCGGCCGATGGGACGGCGCGGCGTGGGCGTCGCTCGGCGGCGGCGCGAATCTCCCGGTGAGCGGCCTCGCCCTCTACGGCGGCGACCTCGTCGTCGGCGGAACGTTCACGGCGGCCGGCGGCGTTCCGGCGCCGTATCTCGCGCGGTGGGACGGGACCGCCTGGCACGGGTTCGGCAGCGGGCCGAACCGACCCGTCACCGCGCTCACGGTCTACCGTGGCGATCTTCTCGCGGCCGGGCTTTTCACGACGATCGACGGGGTACCGCTCGCGGGCGTCGGTCGATGGAACGGGAGCGCGTGGTCGCCGCTGGAGAGCGGGCTCGTGGGGTCGCCCGCGACGCTCGCCGTGGTGGGAGCGCGACTGTGGGTGGGCGGGGATCTCTCGAGCGCGGGCGGGAAGGCGATCGTCCATCTCGCGTCGTGGACCGCGCCCGCCGCCGACCTCGTCCACGTGGACGTCCTGGGTCCCGATCGTGCGCGTCTCGACTCGCCGGCGCCGAACCCGACTCGCTCCGGCGAGACCACGCTCCGCTTCACGCTGCCGGAGTCCGAGCCGGTCACCCTCGCCGTCTTCGACGTCACGGGCCGCCTCGTGCGCACCCTCGTTCACGCGGGGCTCGACGCGGGGTGGCATTCCGTCCGGTGGGACGGGCGAGGGACGTCGGGGGCGTCGGTCTCTCCCGGCGTCTATTTCGTTCGGCTGCGCGCCGGGGACCACGTCCAGTCGCGGAAGCTCCTCGTCCTTCGCTAGCGTTCGCCGCGCTCCGCCCTCCGCGGCCCTCGGCACCGGCGCGCTCCGGCAGCTCTTCGGGACGGTCTCCACCCCATCCGCATCCTCGACCGTGTAGACTCCACGCCCATCGCGTCCGGAGGACACCATGACGGAGACCTACTACGACCCCAAGGATCTCCCGCGCTTCCCGGAAATGGCCGAGGGAAGCCCGGAGCTCTGGAAGAAGTTCCTGGCGTACTACAGCGCGGTGTTCGAAGAGGGCGCGCTGACCGAGCGCGAGAAGGCGCTCATCGCGCTCGCGGTGGCGTCGGCCGTGCAGTGCCCCTACTGCATCGACGCGTACACGCAGGCCTGCCTCGAGAAGGGCTCGAATCTGGAGCAGATGACCGAGGCGATCCACGTGGCGAACGCGATCCGCGGCGGATCGTCGCTCGTGCACGGCGTGCAGATGAAGAACGCGCTGGCGAAGATCTCGATGTGATCCCGGCGACGACGTCGCGACGGCCGCGACGCGCCGCATCGCTTCTCCCGCCTGGAGGCTCCATGCCCGGCACGACGTTATCGCTTCTCCGTCGCGGCAACCCGCTCGCGTCCTCCGAGCGCCAGCGGGAGATCCTCGAGAAGGTCAACGGGCTGCCCTACTTCCACGAGAAGCTCGACGGCCTCTCGCCGCTCCGACCCACCGGCATCGGCGTGATCCAGATCAACGTGGGCAAGGTCTGCAACCAGACGTGCCGGCACTGTCACGTGGACGCGGGGCCGGATCGCAAGGAGTCGATGTCGCTCGAGACCGCCGAGGAGTGTCTCCGCGCGATCGAGCGCTCGGGCGTGCAGGTCGTGGACATCACCGGCGGCGCGCCGGAGCTGAGCCCGGTCTTCCGTCGCCTCGTCACGGAGTCCAAGCGGCTGGGCTGTCACGTCATCGACCGCTGCAACCTCACCGTGCTCAACCTCCGCCCGCAGGAGGACCTCGTGGATTTCCTCGCGGCGCACGAGGTGGAGGTCGTGGCGAGCTTGCCGTACTGGCAGGCGCGCCAGACCGACGCGCAGCGCGGCGACGGCGTCTACGACGGGTCGATCCGGGCCTTGAAGAAGCTGAACGCCGCGGGCTACGGGACGGGGAAGGGGCTGCGCCTCACGCTCGTCTACAACCCGGTGGGCGCGTTCCTGCCGCCGCGCCAGGCGCCGCTCGAAGCGGACTTCAAGCGCGAGCTGGAGCACCGCCACGGCATCCGGATCGACGCCGTGTACACGATCACGAACCTGCCGATCAGCCGCTTCCTCGAGTTCCTGCTGGCGAGCGGGAACTACGACGCTTACATGCACAAGCTCGTCGACGCCTACAACCCCGCCGCGGCGGCCGGCGTGATGTGCCGCACCATGGTGTCCGTGGGGTGGGACGGGACGCTCTACGACTGCGACTTCAACCAGATGCTGGACATTCCGGTCGAGGAGCGGGCGGGCCGCCACGTCCGCGACTTCGACGTCGCGCGGCAGGCCGCTCGCGGCATCCGCACCGGGCGGCATTGCTTCGGCTGCACGGCGGGGGCGGGCTCTTCGTGCGGCGGGGAGACCGTGGCGGACCCTTCGCGGGGCTGACGCCTCCACGCGCGAAGGGGCGCGCCTCACGTGGAGACGCGCCCCCCAGGCTCCCGACGTCGCGGCTCAGCGTACGACCGGAACCCGTGCGGTGCGGACGGTCGAGCCGTCCGGAGAGGTGACCCGCGCGCGGGCGAAGTAGATGCCGCTCGGAACCGCGCTCGCGCCGCGTCCGAAGTCATATCGGTTGTGCCCTGCCGGGACGATCCCGTCGCGCAGCACCGCTACCTCTCGCCCCGCCACGTCGTAGACCGAGAGACGGACGCTCGACGCGCGCGGGAGCGCCAGCTCGATCTCGGAGCCGCCCGCCGTGCGGCGGCCGAGGAGCTCGATCGAGCCGGGCAACGCGGACGCGAGAGGCCCGTCGACCCCCGTGGCTCCCGTCACGACCACGTCCACGGAGGTGGCGTTGTACGTGACCGAGAAGCCGAGCAGCGGTCCGCCTTCCAGCGTGACCGTCGAGAACGTGCCCGTCCGCGACGCGAACGTCATGATGCGGTACACGTCGCCGACATGGGGCGTGAACGTCCCGAGACGCGTGATGTCCAGCGTGCCGGACAGTGTCGCCGCGCCCGTCACCGTGACGGTGTCCCACTCCGACGTCGCGTGATTGCCCAGGCCCGCTCGGTAGAACCCCCCGGCGGTCTGCGCATAGAGGCCGGAGATGGCGATCCGCTTCGCCGTGCCCGTGGACGCGCCGGGTCGCACCTGGCCGCCGTTCACGACGTCGGCGACGACGGCTCCGGCTCCGTCCAACCGGCCGGAGACGCCCAGGCTCACGGTGTCGGCGTCCACCTCGCCGCCTTCGAGATCGACCACGCCCATGTCGAAGATGTCGCCCGGCGTGGTGAACTTCCCGGTCGAGTGGACGATCAGGCCGCCGTTGGCGTTGACGGTGCCGCCCGTCACGGTCCCGTTGGCCGTGACGAGGCCGTGGTTCGCGATGTCCAGCGTGTTGACCGGCGCCGGCGAGGCCACGTTGCGGCCGATCGTGACGCTGTTCACGGTGATGTGCGACCCCGTGTCCGAGACGTTGACCGTGCCGGTGCCCGTGGTGTTCGCGGCGATCGAGAGGGACGAGCCCGTCAGCGCGCCGTTCTGCGTGACGCCGAGCTGCCCGCTCCCGGCGAGGCCGACCTTGACGAAGCTCGCCGACAGGCTGCCGCCCGTGAGCGTCAAGACGCCCGTGCCGCCCGCGACCTCGCCGAGCTGCAGATCGCCGTTCAGCGTCCACGCGGCGCCGGTCAGGGCACGCGCGGCCCCGAATCCGGTGGTGCCGAGGTGCAGGGAGATCGGCGTGGCCGGCAGCGTGGCCGTGGCGCCGTTCTCGAGAATGAAGACGGGCCCGGTGGTTGCGTTCGGAACGGTGCCCGAGATCGTGCGCGAAATCGTGCCGGGATCGAAGGTGCCGCCGTCCACGGTGAGCGTGCCGCCCGTGAACGTGAGCGTGGCGTCGTCGTCCCAGACGAAGCTGCCCGTGCTGAAGACGCCGCCCGTCACGCCGGACGCGATCTGGAGGATCGCGTTGGCGTTCCCGTTCGTGCCGAGCGTGGTCGTGCCGGTCACCGCGAGGTTGCCGTTGTCGAGGACGTTGACGGTCCCGATGCCGCCCGCGCCGCCGCCGCCGGCGCCGATCCACAAGTTCTGCCCCACGCTCATGGCGGCCAGCCCGCCCGCGCCGCCGACGGTGAGGAAACCGTTCCCGTCGAAGAGCGGCCGGTCCGTGGGCGCCACGTAGACGCTCCCGTCGACGTGCGCGATTCCGAAGTTGCTGACGATCATGTCGCCGTAGCCGAGGTCGCCGATGCGGGCATCGGACGTGGCCCCTCCCAGGGTGTAGAGGCTCGAGCCGACGACGATCGGCGAGGTCTGGTGCCCGTCCACGAGCACGTGCCCCACGCCGCCCGACTGCGCCCCGACCAGGAGGTCGTCTCCCACCTGCACGCGCCCGCCGACCTGCGCATGCAAGGTGCCGAGACCGACCACGCCCACGTTGAGGTCGTTGACCGTGCCCGGGATCTCGAGGAGCGCCCCGGCCGTCTGCAGGTTGAGCGTGCCCTTGCTGGTGGCGACCACACCGATCAGGACCTGTCCGTTGGACCGGAGCGTTCCGCCCGTGATCGTGGCCGTCGAGGTGTCGTGGGCGAGATCGGAGAACTGGATGGCCGTTCCCACGGTGTGCAGCGAGGTGAAGAGCAGCTGCACGGAGCCGGCGCGGAAGCGCATCTCGTGGGACTGGGTCGTGTTCGACGTGAACGTGACCGGATACGAGTTCCCCAGCGTGAAGAGGAGGAGGTCCGTGGAGGCGGGAATCGCGTTCGGGGTCCAGTTCGTCGGCACGTCGGCGCTCCCACCCGAGCCGTTGGTCCAGTTGAGCGTGGCCGCCCGGGCCGCGCCGCCCATCCACGAAGCGGCGAGGGTGAGAAGCAGCACGCCGCCGCGGCAGCGGCGCACGGAACGGGTCCAGAAGAGAAGGCGAGAGCGCGTCACGAGGCAACCTCCGGGAGATTCGGGCCGGGATCGGGACCGATGCCTCTCCGTTTGGCTACGCCCGCGGACCTTTCACGACTTCCGGGCGTTCCGGTCCGCCTCTGGTAGGATCGTCGGCCATGTCCCGGTGGATCCCCCTTCTCGTCTTCGCCCTGTCGCTGGGGCCGAGGCCGCCGTCGGCCTTCGCGGCGCTTTCGCCCTCGGCACCCCCGTCACCCGCTACGGGGCGGACGCCGGCGGACGTCGACGCGCTTCTCCGCGCTTCCAAGCTCCGCGAGGCGGAGGCCCTGGCGCGGGAGGTCCTCGCCGCACGCGATCATCCGGGGGCGGACTCGCTCGCCGTCGCCGACGCCCTCGACGCGCTGGTACGGACGCTCACCCGGCTCGAGAAGACGAAAGATCCCGAAGCGCGCCGCGACGCCGAGCGCGCGGTCGCGATCCGGGAGCGCCTCCAAGGCGCCGACCATCCCGACGTGGCGGCGAGCCTCGTCAATCTCGCCACCCTCCTTCGACTCTCCGCGGCCTTCGACTCCTCGCGCGCGGACTACGAGCGCGCGCTCGCGATCCAGGAGAAGAAGCTCGGTCCTGCGTCCTCGGCGGTCGGACGGACGCTGATCGGATACGGGCAGCTCCAGCACCGCACCGGTCACTACGCCGACGCGCGCAAGACGTTCGAGCGCGCCGAGGCGATCCTCCGGAAGACCGACGGCGACGAGAGCGACGGCGTCGCCTTGGCGATGAGCAACGTCGCGAACGTGCTGCGCGACCAGGACGACTTCGCGGGCTCGCTCGCGCTCCAGGAGAAGGCCCTGGCCATCCGCGAGAAGCTGCTCGGCCCGGACCACGTGCAGGTGGCGGCCGGGCTGGCCGGGGTGGGCCACGCTCTCGTCTATCTCGGGGAATACGCGAAGGCGAGGGCGGCGTACGAGCGGGAGCGTTCGATCTTCGAGAAGGCCGAGGGTCCGGACGGCGCGAACGTCGCGAAGGCGAACAGCCATCTCGCGATCGTGCTGGAGCTGTCGGGCGATCTCGGCGCCGCGCGCGCGTGTGCGGAGCGATCGCTCGCCCTCCAGGAGAAGCAGCAGGGGAGCGAGAACCCGGAGGTCGGCAGCGCCGCGAACGCGCTCGCCTCCATCGACCTGGACGCCGGGGACTACGAGACCGCGCGGGCCGGCTTCGAGCGAGCGTTGCGCATCTGGGAGAAGGCCTACGGCCACGACCACCCGCGCGTGGCCCGCGGGATGCAGAACCTGGGATCGGCGGAGGGAGAGTTGGGCCGCCTCGACGACGCGAGGCAGCACCTGGAAGCCGCGCTCGCGATCCAGGAGAAGGTCATCGGACCCGAGGACATGCAGGTGGCGTCCAGCCTGTACGACCTCGCGTCCGTCCAGGAGCGCCTCGGCCGCCACGATGAAGCGCGGAAGTCCCTCGAGCGGGCCGTGGCCATCCGGCGCTCGAAGCTCGGCGCCGACAACCCCTTCACGGCGCTCGCGCTCGCGCGCCTCGGCGAAGTGCTCTCCGACGAGGGGCAGACGGCGCCCGCCGGGGACGACCTCGCCGAGGCCGTCAACGTGCTGGAGAAGTGGCTCGGCCGCGATCATCCGGACGTGGCCACCGTGCTCGCCAGCCTCGCCGTGGCGAAGTACCGCGCCGGCGACGCGCGCACGGCGTTCGCCACCGCGCTCCGCGCCGAGGACGTGGGGCGCCGCCACCTCGAGCTGACCGCGCGCGTGCTCCCCGAGCGTCAGGCGCTGCGCTACGAGGCGGTGCGGGCGTCGGGGGAGAGCCTGGCCCTCACGATCGCGGCGGCGGGCGCGGACCCGGCGTCCGCGCGCGACGCATGGGACGCCGTGATCCGTTCCCGCGCGCTCGTGCTCGACGAGCTCGCGTCGCGCCAGCGCACGGTGGTGGAGTCGTCCGATCCGCGGATCGCGGAGCTGGCCGAGCGGCTCCGCGCAGCGCGCGAGAAGCTCGCGCGACTCGCCGTCCGGGACTTCTCCCGCTCCCAGGGCGTGGCGGACGCGCACGCCCTGGACGAAGCGCGGCTGGCGAAGGAGCGCGCGGAGCGCGATCTGGCGGCGAAGAGCGCGCCTTTCCGCCACGAGCGGGAGGCGTTCGCGCGCGGCTTCGACCAGGTCGCGGCGGCGTTGCCCGAGCGGAGCGCGCTCGTGGGCTTCGTGTCGTACGACCGCGTGCTCGCCGACCGGCCGCAGCGCACGCGCTCGCTGCTGGCCTTCGTGTTGCGCGGGGGCGAGCGCACGCCGGCCACGCTCCCGCTCGGCGCCTGCGCCGACGTGGACTCCGCGGTGCATCGATGGAGTCGCGAGCTGGAGCGTTCCATGCTGGATCCCTCGACGGCGAACGTCGCGGCGGAGCGCGCGGCAGGCGTCGCGCTGCGCAAGCTGGTGTGGGATCCGCTCGAGGCGGCGGTCGGCGACGTCGAGCGCGTCTTCTTCGTCCCCGACGGCGCCGTGCACCTCGTGAACTTCGCGGCCCTGCCGGTCGGCGAGCGGGAGTTCCTCGTGGAGCGCATTCCAGTGCTCCACTACCTGGGGTCGGAGCGAGACCTCTTCGCGGCCGCGAGCGAAGGCGACCCGGGCCACGGACTACTCGTGGTGGATGCGCCGAACTTCGACCGAGCGGTCGCGGCGGGCGGTGGGAACGCCGCCGGCGGGGGCGCGGTCGGCGGGGTCGCCGCACGCGCCGCGATGCCGGCGAAGATCGCTTCCCTCCGCGGGGCGCCGGGCGCGGCGGACCTCGCGCGCCTCCGCTTCGATCCTCTCCCCGGCGCGCAGAGCGAAGGCGACGTGGTCGTGGAGGCGTGGTCCACGGCCGGGGGCTGGCGACGCTGGCTGCGCCGCGACGCCGGGTCCATCGTGCGGCTCTCCGGCGCGGCTGCGAGCGAGGCCGCGTTCAAGGAGAACGTGCGGGGGCGTCGCGTGGTGCACCTCGCCACGCACGGGTTCGTCCTCGCGCCGGGCGACGACGCCTTCGCCGCGAACCCGCTGCTCCGCGCCGGCCTCGCTCTCGCGGGCGCGAACGTGCGCGCTTCGGTTGCGCCCGGCGAGGAAGACGGTATCCTCACCGCGGAGGAGATCGCGTCGCTCGACTTGCGCGGCTGCGAGTGGGCCGTGCTCTCCGCGTGCGACAGCGGAACGGGGGAGATCGTGGACGGGGAAGGCGTGATCGGGCTGTGCCGCGCGTTCCGCGTGGCAGGGGTGCGCACGCTTCTTCTGAGCCTCTGGCCGGTGGAAGACGAGTCCGCTCGGCGCTGGATCCGCGAGCTGTACGCCGCACGACTCGGTCACGGCCTCTCGACGGATCGCGCGGTCAGCGCGGCGAGCCTCGCGTGCTTGAAGGCGCTGCGCGAGCGCGGCAAGTACCCGCATCCGTTCCGGTGGGCGTCCTTCGTGGCCGCCGGGGACTGGCGATGACCTCATGATCCTCGTCGACGGACACATCGACGTCGCGTTCAACCACTTCTGCTTCGGCCGCGACCCGCGCGACTCCGCGCTCGTGACGCGCGCTCGCGAAGGGGAGAAGGCGCACGAGCGCTGGCGCGGCGCGTGCATGGTGGGGCTGCCGGAGCTGCGCCGGGGCCGCGTGGGCGTCGTCTTCTCCACGATCTTCCTCGCGCCGGAATCCGCGGGGATCGAGGGCGGGAACCCGTCCGCGGTCAGCTACGGCACGTCCGCGGAGGCCGCGCAGCTCGGCGCGCTCCAGATGGACTTCTATCGCCGGCTCGCGGAGGACGCCGAGAGCGGCTTCCGGCTGATCGGCACCCGCGCGGATCTCGAGGCGGTGCTCGAGGGGTGGAAGGACGGCGCCACGGGCTCGGTGGGTCTCGTTCCCCTCATGGAAGGCGCGGATCCCATCCGCGAGATCGACGACGTGGCGGAGTGGCTCGAGCGCGGCGTGCGCATCGTGGGGCTCGCGTGGCGACGGACGCGCTACGCGGGAGGAACCGGCGCGCCGGGGCCGCTCACGCCGGAAGGCCGGCGCCTCGTGCCCGCGCTGGGCGAGGCCGGTCTCATCCTCGACCTCTCGCACGCGGCCGAGGAGTCCTTCTTCGAGGCGCTCGATCTGTCCGAAGGCCCGGTGATCGCGTCGCACTCGAACCCGCGCGCGCTCTGCCCGGGGGACCGGCAGCTCTCGGACGAGATGATCCGCCGGCTTGCGGAACGCGGCGGGGTCATGGGGGTCGTCCCCTTCAACCGTCTCCTCGTGGAAGGCTGGGCGGATCGCGGGCGGCCGGCCGTGCCGCTCTCGCGGGTCGCGGACGCCATCCAGCACGTGGCGCAGGTCGCGGGCACCGCGGACGTCGTGGCGATCGGCAGCGACTTCGACGGCGGCTTCGGTGCGGAGGCGGCGCCCGTGGGTCTCGACACGATCGCCGACCTCCCGCGCCTCGCCGACGCGCTCGCGGATCTCGCCTTCCCGGACGAGGCGATCCACGGCATCCTCGGCGGCAACTGGATCCGCTTCCTTGCGCGCTCTCTTCCCCCGGTATGACGTGCGACGCCATGCCTTCTTCCTCGGCGCGCTCGCGCTGATCGGCCTCGCGCTCCGCGTGCGCGGGCTGGCGTGGGGCCTTCCCTGGACGTTGCACATCGACGAGCGGCTCTTCGTCTGCGCGAAGGCGATTCGACTGGAGCGCAGCCTCGAGAGCGGCGGGCTGCCGGATCCCGGCATCACCTCGTACGGGATCCTGCCGCTCTGGCTCTTGGTCCTCGCGCGGAGGCTGTTCCTCCACGTCGCGGCGGGGACCGGCCCGCCCGCCTACGGCGACGAGTTCGCGGCGACCGCGCTTCTCGCCCGGTGGATCTCTGCGCTTGCCGGGGCCCTCGCCGTGGTGTTCACCGGCCTCTGGGCGCGACGCTTCGGGCCGGCCACGTCGCTCGTGGCGGCGGCGATGGTCGCGGGGTTTCCGGCGCTCGTGCAGGCGGGGCACTTCGGCACGGTGGAGTCTCTCCTCGTGGCGGCGATCGCGGCGGGCATGCTCTGGGCGGAGCGACTCGCGGAGCGGCCCACGTGGGGGCGGGCTGCGCGCGCGGGTCTCCTCCTCGGGATCGCGACGTCCGTGAAGGCGCCGGGCGCGGTCCTCGCGTTGCCGATCGCGCACGCGGCGTGGGGAGAGAGGGTCGGACGCGGCGCGCGTCTCGCGCTGATCGCTCTGGTCGCGGCCGCCGTCGTCTTCGTGGTGAATCCCACGCTGCTTCTCGGAGGAAGCGCGGGCGCGGACACGGGCGAGCACACGACCCTCGCCGGGAACCTGCACCGCGCCTTCTCGCGGGACTTCCACGACTGGACTCTGCCCTACGCGCACGACGTTCCGGTGCTCACCGAGGCGCGGAAGCTCCTGCCGTACGCGGCAGGCGTTCTTCCCGAAGCGCTCGCGCTCGTGGGGCTCGCGGCGCTCTTCCGGCGCCGCGCGGCGCGCGACGTGCGCCTGCTCCTCGTGGCCGCGCCGCTTCTCCTTCTGCTCTTCGCGGCGCACCTGAAGACGGTGCGCTTCCTCGTTCCGGCCCTGCCCGCCCTCGCCGTGCTCGCGGCGGAGGGGCTCGCCGCGCTGACGGCTCGGCTGGCGCCGCCCGCGCGCGCCACGCTGGCGGCCGCCGTCTCCGCGGCGGTGATCCTGCAGGGCGCGGCCTTCACCGCGATCTACGCCGCGCCCGACGCGCGCGTGGCCGCCGCGCGCTGGCTCGACGACCACGTGGGGCCGCGCGAGGTCGTGGGCATCGAGGACCCGCCGGGCTACGGCCCGCCGATCGGCTCGCCGACCCCGCTCCTGACGCGGCCGCCGATGAACGTCGAGATTCTCTGGCGCGGCTTCTACCAGATCCACGAGCATCTGGAGGAGAGCGAGCGCCGCCGTCGCCTGCAGGACGTCCTCGACCGCTCGGATTGGCTCGCGCTCTCGGAGGGGCACCGCGCGGAGTTCACCGCCGCGCC
Source organism: bacterium (assembly GCA_046330135.1). Taxonomy (GTDB): domain Bacteria; phylum ARS69; class ARS69; order ARS69; family ARS69; genus CAYYFX01. Next base: position 60,421 of record JAXLTI010000008.1, on the reverse strand, counting down.
GGAGCTCCGGCCGGTGGAGGCCGCGTTCTACCGCGATCTCGACGCCGGGCGGCTCGCCTTCGAGAAGGTCGCCGAGTTCAAGAGCTACCCTGCGCTCGGTCGATGGTCATGGAAGGACGATGGGGCGGAGGTGCTCTTCCGCGTGTTCGATCATCCGCGCGTCGAGATCTGGAGGAAGCGCAAGTGAAGACGTCGCGCGTGCCGGCGATCGCGCTGCTGGCCGGGCTGGCCACGTCGGCGCTTCTGGCCCTCGACGTCTGGCCGGCGATCCGCGGACCGGAGAGCTGGCGATGGGGACGTCGCGTGCTCGGGGCCTGGCCGGGGCTGCTCCTCGTCGTGGGGCTTTTCGTCCTGCTCGTGCTCGTTGCCGGCGGGATCCGTCGCGCGTGGGGCGCACGGCCGAACCGCGCGCGCTTCCCGCTCCTCGTGGCGGCGGTCGTGGTGATCTTCGCGCAGATGGTCACGTTGACCGCGATCGAGCCCGGCGGCCTGTCGAACATCCCGCGTCGCGTGATCGATCCTTCGTTCACCACCTATCATTGGATCGCCCGCGACGTCGGCGAGGTGCGCCAGCTCCTGCGCGAGTACCCGAGGCTGCAGCGGACCTTCCCCGTCCACGGCGCCTCGCAACCGCCGGGGCGCGTCCTCTTCTTCGACGCGGTGGACCTCTGGGCGTCGAAGGCCGGGCGGCCCGAACGGATCCTCGCGCTCGCGGACCGGCTCGGGGGCGTGCCGGAGAGCAATCTCCGCCAATCGGACGGGGAGCGCGCGGGAGCGTTCGTGGCGGGGTGGCTCTTGCTCGCGATCGGGGCACTCACGGTCCTTCCGCTGATCGTCCTCGCAGGCGGGCGCGGAGACCCGGCCACGGTGGCGGCCGCGGTGCTGCTCATGGGCACGGTGCCGAGCTTCCTCCTGTTCACTCCGGAGACCGACCATCTCCTGCTCTTGCTGACGCTGACGTCGGCGGCGTTCCTCACGGAGGCGATGCGCTACGCGAGCCGACCCTGGGCGGCGGCCTGCGCGCTCGGCGCAGGGCTCTTCGCGGGTGCGGCCGTTCTCGTCTCGCTCACGACGTTCGCCGCCCTGCTCGCCTGGGGGATCGCGTTCGCCGGCATGGTGGTGCTGGCGGCGCGCCGCGGCGCGCCGATGCCCACGCCGATCCGCACCGTCAGCCTCGCCATCGCCGCGCTCGCAGGTTTCGCGGCCGTGCCCGGCGCGGCGGCCTGGGGCGGGCTGGATTGGCCGAGCGTCACGCGCGAGTGCTTCCGGGCGGCGCAGGTGGTGCAGGGGCTCGTGCACCACCGCGACTACTCCACGTGGGTGCGCTGGAACCTCTGGGACTTCGCGCTCTTCCTGGGACCGCCGCTCGTGGTCGCCTGGCTCGCCCGCGTGCCGGGGGAGCTGAAGGAGCTGTTCGGGCGGGCGAAGCCGTCGGTGGAGATCCCGTTCGGGATCGCGCTGCTGGCGGGCGTCGTGGCGCTCGATCTCTCCGGAACCATCCTCGGAGAGACCGGCCGCGTCTGGATGTTCCTGATGCCCCTCGCGGCGGCGGCGGCCGGCGGCGCCGCGTCACGCGACGCGGCCGGCGTCCTTCCGCTCGCGACGGGTCAGCTCCTGGTGCTGCTCGCCCTGCGCGCGTTCGTGAACGTGCCGGGCTGATCCGCGGTTCCTACCGGTACGTCGCCTTCACGCGCCCCCACGTGTCCGAGTCGACGGCGAGCGGCCCGAGCTGCACGAAGATGCAATCGCAGCCCTGGAGCTTGGTCTCGTCCTCGAAGGCGCCCTCCATGCAGACCGGGATGCGGTCCCCGTCGTGCGCGTCCTTCAGCGCCTTCCCGAGATCCTCCGCGTCGAACAGCGCCACGAGGTCCTCGTAGCCGTCGGCGCCTTCGCCCGTGCACTTGCAGTTCGTGGGGTCGTCCACCGGCCGGGCGACGTCCTTGAAGAAGAACCCGATGGGCTTGAGCGTGGTGCTCTCGCCGAGCAATCCGCCGCCGCCCGGCACGATGAGCACGAGCGAGCTCTGCCGCAGGATACGGACGTCGAGGTCGGCCGTTCCGAGGATGGCCGTGGGGACGGTATCCCCGACCGCCGTCTCGTGAGGCGGCCGGAAGTAGTTCGGGCAGGTCCGCGGCAGGAAGTCGTAAGGGACCGTGACGACGCCGGCGCGGGCCGTCCCGGCGAGGACGAACGCGAGGCAGGGTGCGAGGCGGAGGAGTCGGCGCATGAGGACCTCGACGGGGAGAAGGAAGGGGGTCGGCGGCTGCACCGCCGAGACGGTGTCCACAGTAACGCGACGGCGTCGGGTGCCGCAAGGTGCTCAGAGCTTGGCCAGGAGATCGCGCCAGTGGGCGGAGCGACGAGCCGACCTGGCTTCGGGGTCGGCGGCCTCCCGGGTTTCGTAGTAGGCGACGACTCGGGAGAGCGCTTCGCGGAGCCGGTCGTGCGGCGCGGCCAGCTTCGCCAGCGCTTCGCCGCTCGCCACGAGAAGCGACTCCGCCTCCGCGAATCGGCCCTGCGCTGCCAGGGCCGCGCCGAGGGCGTTCCGCGCGTACGCGGTGTCCCAGGTCTCGGCCGCGGGCGGCGTGCTGCGCAGCTCCACGCACTCGCGGAGCGCGCGCTCGGCGTCCGCGGGCTTCTTCTGGCCGAGGAGCGCCGTCCCGAGGAAGAGCAGGCTCTGCGAGGTGTTCTCCGGTCCTGCCGGAGTCGCGCGACGGCTCGCGGCCAGCGCTTCGCGGGCCAGCCGCTCGCCCTCCGCGCACCGACCGCGATCCACGAGCGCGCGCGCGAGCTGCCAGCGCGCGCGGATCGTGTCGGGGTTGTCCGGGCCGAGCGTGCGAGCGCGGCGGGCGAGCACTTCGCGATAGTCGGCCTCGGATTGCGCGAGATCGCCGCGCACGCGATGCACCCAACCCAGGTCGGCGAGGAGGCGGATCGTGACCGCGTGATCCGGCCCGAGCGTCTTCTCCGCGCTGGCCAGCGCCTCGTTCACCACGGGCTCCGCGTCGTCGCCGCGACCGAGATCCAGGTACATCTCGCCGAGCGCGGTCTGCGCGCGCAGCGTGTTCGGGTGGTCGGAGCCGAGGACGGTGCGCATGCCGTCGATGGCTTCGCGGTAGAGGGACTCCGCGTCCTTGTACTCGCGCTGCTGCTGGAGCGCCGCGGCGAAGTTCACCTCGGACGCGAGCACGGACGGGTGTCGCGCGCCGAGCAGCTTCCGGTTCGTGGCCAGCGCGTCGCGGAGGATCCGCTCGGCCTCGTCGACGTGGCCTTCGCCGCGCAGCACCCACGCGAGGTTGTTCATCGCGTCGGTGACATCCGTGCTCTCCCCGGGGTGCAGCTTGCGCTGGGTGTCGAGCGCGCTCCGGAAGGCGGTCTCCGCCTTGCCGAGGTCGCCGTTGCTCTGGTAGACCACGCCGAGGTCGTTCAGACACAGCGCGATCTGCTGGTCGGCGTCGCCGGGATGGCGCCGGTAGATCGCGAGGGCCTGCTCCATCAGCTTCTCCGCCCCCGGCAAATCGCTCGCCTCCCAGCGGAGCTTCCCGAGGTCGTGCAGGCTCTGCGCCACTTCGCGATCGTCCGGGGACAGGTGCTTCTTCCGGAGATCGAGGGCCGCCTCGAGGTGGGCGGCCGCCTTGTCGAAGAGCCCGAGCGCTTCGTACGTGTTGCCGATCGTGGCGCGCACCGCGGCCTGGAGGTCCCACTGTCCCGCCAGGGAGGAGTCACCGTGGGCCGCCGCCTCGTCCAGCATCTCGCGCACCGTGAGCTCGCGGCCTTGCGTTTGCTCCGGGCTCGCCGACGCCAGCATGTCCTGCAGGAAGGAGTTCACCGCCTTCGCCTTGGCGGCCTCGCGCTGGGCGTCCGCTTCGGCGCGATGCGCGCGCTGGAGGCCGTACCAGAGCCCGCCCACGGTGAGCAGGATGGTGACGAGGCCGAGCGAGGCGAGCGCTACCCCCGCCCAATGGCGCCGCACGAACTTCCGCATGCGGTACACGTGGCCCGGCGGGGCGGCGATCACCGGCTCGTTGTGCAGATAGCGCTCGATGTCCGCCGCCAGCTCGCGCGGCGTCCCGTACCGCCGCGCGCGCTCCTTCTCGAGCGCCTTCATCACGATCCAGTCGAGCTCGCCTTTCAGGAGGCGACGCCATCCCGCGGCTGCCACCTGTTCCGCGCGCGCCCCGGCCGCCGCGGCCCCGCCCAGGCGCGTCACGCGCGTGCTCGGACGGACGGGCTCGTCCTCGCGGACCTTGCGGCGGAACTCGTCGAGCCCGGTCGTGGGGATGTCCTTCACGTCGAAGGGCAGCGCGCCCACGAGCAGCTCGTAGAGGAGGACGCCGAGCGAGTAGACGTCGGTGCGCGTATCGACGTTGCCCGAGAGGTCCAGCTGCTCGGGGCTCATGTACTCGAGCGTGCCGACCAGCGCGCCCGCCTGCGTGTACATCGCGGTGTCCGTGAGCGGCTGCTCGAGCGCCTTGGCCACGCCGAAGTCGATGATCTTCGGCACGGGCCGGCCGTCGATCGTGGTCACGAGCACGTTCGACGGCTTGATGTCCCGGTGGATGATCGCCTTCTCGTGCGCGTGCTGGACGCCGTCGCACGCCTGCGCGAAGAGCCGCAGCCGCTCGCGCGGGTCGAGCGCGTTCTCCACGCAGTACTGCGTGATGGGGACGCCCGGCACGTACTCCATCACGAAGTAGGGGAGCCCGCGATCGGTGGCGCCGGCGTCGAGCACCTTCGCGATGTTCGGATGATCCATCAGGGCGAGCGCCTGCCGCTCGGCCTCGAAGCGCGCGATGAACTGCCCGGTGCTCATGCCCGAGCGGATCAGCTTCAGCGCGACGCGCCGGCGGACGGGTCGTACCTGGTCGGCGATCCAGACCTCGCCCATGCCGCCCATGCCGATGCGCTCCACGAGGCGGTAGTTGCCGATGACGTCGTCGGGTGCGGCGGAGACGAAGATCTCCGGCGGGAGCGCGGGTCCCAGGGCGGGAAGGGTGGGGCTGTCGCCGCCCGGAGCATCCGACGGCCGCGGGCCCAGCGGGTGCCGGGGGCGGGGGCGGTGTCGCTTGTCCGGGGGGGGCCCGCCGAACCTCGTCGGATCGTCCATGCTCACCGGCGAAGCCTAGCACAGGCCGGCGCAGGCGACCTACTCGGCGCCGCCGAGCCTCACCGGCTGCCGGCGCGGACCCCAGCCCCCGGGGCGCGCCTCGAGGACACCCGGCAGGGCGGCGCCGCATGCGCAGCAGCGGCCGGCCCCGTCCAGGTTCCAGGCCGTCAGGTGATACCAGTCCCGCCCGATGAGCTTCGCACCGCAGCTCGCACAGAAGGTGCTGCCGCCTTCCTCGTCGTGCACGTTCCCCGTGTACACGTAGCGGAGCCCGTTCGCGAGCGCGAGGCGCCGCGCGCGCGTCAGCGCGGCCGGGGACGTGGACGGGACGTCGAGCATCCTCCAGTCCGGATGGAACGCGGTGAAATGGAGCGGCACGTCCACTCCGAGCTTCTCGGCGACCCAGCGGGCGAGCGCGTCGAGTTCCGCGTCCGAGTCGTTCAGGCCGGGGATCAGGAGCGTGGTGATCTCCAGCCAGACGTCGGTCTCTCGCCTCAGGTACTCGAGCGTCTCGAGCACGGGTTGCAAGTGCGCGCCCGTGACCTTGAAGTAGAAGTCCTCCGTGAACGCCTTCAGGTCCACGTTCGCGGCGTCGATCCAGCGGTACATCTCCGCGCGCGGCTCAGGGCTCTGGTAGCCCGCGGTCACGGCGACGGTGCGCAGCCCGCGCGTGCGGCACGCCTGCGCCACGTCGATGGCCCATTCGTGGAACACGACGGGATCGTTGTAGGTGAAGGCCACGCTCCGGCAGTCCAGGCGCACGGCCGCGGCGGCGATCTCGTCGGGCGTGGCGCCGTCCGCGAGCGTGTCGATCTCGCGCGACTTCGAGATGTCCCAGTTCTGGCAGAACTTGCAGGCGAGATTGCAGCCGGCCGTGCCGAACGACAGCACGGCGGTCCCGGGCAGGAAGTGATTCAGCGGCTTCTTCTCGATGGGATCCACGCAGAACCCGCTCGAGCGACCCCACGTGGTGAGGACGATCGCGTCGTCTTGCCGAGCGCGCACGAAGCAGAGGCCACGCTGTCCCTCGTGCAGGCGGCAGCCGCGCGGGCAGAGGTCGCATTGCACGCGCCCGTCGGGGAGCGCATGCCAGTGCTTCGTGGGGACGATGCTGGTGACCATCGAGGTCCTCGCGGGGCTGCGGAGGCTCGTACCAAGATAGACCCGGCGGCGGGCGCGGGCCAAGGGGTGGGCTTTGACGGCGCAGAGGGCGACTCGAAGTCATCAAAGCCGAAGGCCGCGGCGTCTGGAAGCGCGGCGGGGCGATCTGCTAGGCTGTCGCGCGGCGATGACCCAGATGGCTCGCACGAGACCCCCTGCCGTCGCGGGCAGCTTCTATCCCGCGAGCTGCGAAGAGCTGCGCCGCGTCGTGGCGGAGCTGCTCGCCGGCGCGTGCCACGAGGCGCACGTGGGCGTGGCGGCGCCTCCGAAGGCGCTCATCGCGCCCCACGCGGGTTACGTCTACTCCGGACCCATCGCCGCTTCGGCCTACGCTCGCCTGGCCGCCTCGCGCGACGTCATCCGGCGCGTCGTGCTGCTCGGGCCCACGCACTTCGCGTTCGTGCGCGGCCTGGCCCTCTCCTCCCACGACGCGTTCGCCACGCCGCTCGGCGACGTGCCCGTGGATCACGCCGCGACGTCCGCGCTGACCGCGCTGCCCTTCGTGAGCGTCGACGATCGCGCCCACGCCCGCGAGCACTGCCTGGAGGTGCAGCTCCCCTTCCTTCAGCACGTGCTCGAGGAGTTCGCGGTCGTGCCGGCGCTCGTGGGCGAAGGCCGGCCGGACGAGGTGGCGGCGGCGCTCGAGGCCTTGTGGGGCGGGCCGGAGACGCTGATCGTGGTGAGCTCCGATCTGAGCCACTACGAGGACTACGCCACGGCCCGGCGGCTCGACGCCACCACGGCCGCCCGCATCGAGCGCCTCGCCGCCGGCGAGCTGGACGACGGCTGCGCGTGCGGATGTCGCGCGATCGCCGGGCTACTCGTCGCTGCGCACCGCCGCGGTCTCGCGTCGAGCACGCTCGACCTGCGCAACTCCGGCGACACGGCCGGCAGCCGCGACGCCGTCGTGGGGTACGGAGCCTGGTCGCTCGCGTGACGGCCGCGCGCTCGCCGCGGGGGCGGTCTCGCGGCCCTGCGTCTTCCGCAGAGCCAGCGCCGCCCCCAACACCGCGAGGAGCAACGTGAGGGCCACGAGAATGCTGGGCGCCGCCGGCAGGTCGAGCTGCACGGAGCCGAGCAACCCGAGGAGGCTCCCGAGGAAGCCGAAGATCCAGCCGATGGCGAGCGCGACCCCCGGACGCTGCGTGGCCATGAGACCGGCCACCGCGGGAATCACCAGGAATCCGAACACGAGCAGGACGCCCGCGATCTGCACGCTCGACGTCACCACGAAGCCGAACATTCCGTAGAAGGCGAGGTCCCACCAGAAGAGCTTCCGCCCGCGCGCCTCGGCTCCCTTCGGATCGTTCGTGATCTCGAAGAAGGGCTTCCGGAGCAGGAAGTGCGCGGTCCCGATGACCGCATAGAGAATGGCCGTGTAGAGGACGTGACGGGGCGCCACGGTGAAGAGACTCCCCGCCAGCGTCTCCTTCAGGTGCTCCGGTCCGGACGGGCTCTTCTCGAGGATGAGGAACACGGCGGCCTGCGCGGTGGCGAACACGATCCCGATGAACGCTTCCAGCGGGACGTTGCGCTGCTCCTGCCCGCGGAGCCACGCGAACACCGCGGCGCCCACGAACGTCATGCCCAGCGCGAGCGCGTAGGTGAAGTGCTCGTTCTCGTGCACGTTCAGCACGAGCGCGAGCGCCACGCCGAGCGCCGCCATCTGCGCGAGCGCGAGGTCCACGAAGATCACGCCGCGACGCACGATGTGGAAGCCCAGATACGCGTGGATGCCGGCCAGCACGAGGCTCGCCAAGAGGGCCGTGCGGAAGAACGGAAGCGCGAAGGCCGCCATCATGATGGGCTCCTAGTGAAGAGCGGCCGCCGGCGAGGGGCCGGCGACCTGCTTCAAGACGTCGTCGAAGTGCGCGAGGTAGCTCCCCGCTTCCGTCCCGTCGCAGGACGGCGCGACCTTCACGGGGCGCAGCCCCGTCTCGCGCGCGAGGAACTGACCCGCGTCGTCGGAGAAGTAGGGTTCCTGGATCAGCACCGCCACCTTGCGCTCTTTCGCGATCCTGACCAGCTCGGCCAGGTGATTGGCGGTGGGCGGAAGGCCGGGCACGGGCTCCGCGGTGCCCACGGTCTCGAGTCCGAACGCGTGGGCGAAGTACACCCAGGACGCGTGGTACGTGAAGATCGCCTTCACCGGGAGCGCGTCGGCGACGGCCTTCTCCCGCGCGTACGCCGCGTCGACGTCCTTCGCGAACGCGTCGGCGCGCGCGCGGTAGTCGGCGGCGTGGGCGGGATCGAAGTCCGCGAAGGCGTCGGCGAGATGCGCGGCCACGATCACGCCGTTGCGCGGGTCCAGCCAGTAGTGCGGATTGCCGAAGGGGTGCACGTCGCCGAGCTTCGCGAGATTGGCGGTCTCGGTGGGCTTGTCGAGCACCGGGACGTTCTCGCTGCAGTCCACCACCTTGAGCTTCGCGTTGCGCGACCCGTCCACGATGCCGTCGGCCCACTGATCGAGGCCGAGGCCCACCTTGAGGTACAGATCCGCGCGCGACACCTTGACCATGTACGACGGCAGCACTTCCACGTGGTGCGGGTCGGCGTTCGGCCGCGCGATGGAGAAGGTCTCCACCTGGTCGCCGCCGACGGAGCTGGCGATCGACGCGAGGTCGGTCAGGGACGCCGCCACGCGGATCTTCGCGGCGGCGGGCTGCGTGGTGCCGGCGGCCGCCGACACGAGGACGGCCGCACTCAGGGTCTGCAGGATGGCTCTCATCGATTCGCTCTCCTAGAACTGGTGGGCCTTGTGCGGGCCCATCGAGAAGATGACGCGCAGATTGACCGTATCCACGGCGTCCGGAGACTCGGACGCACCGGGCGGCGTACCGGGCATGAAGTGCGTCACGTCGAGCCGGAAGACCGTGGTCTCTTCGAGGAGCGAGAGACCCACGAACGCACCGACCGATTGGTCGGAGGTCTTGTCGGTCGTGGGCTCCTCGAAGCCCTCGTAGAGCGCGCCGGCGTCCCAGCGCGGGTTGAAGTTGTAGTCCGCGTAGGCGTAGCCCCCGAGAGGCTCCACGGAGGTGCTCGTGTAGGTGGACCGGGCTTCATCCCAGCCCGCGTCCTCGCGGTCCAGCTTCAAGACTTCGCCTTGCACGAGCAGATACGAGTTCGGCGCGGTCCAGAGCTTCAGCTTCCCGCCCGCGTCGTAGACCTTCGTGAGCGTCCCCGCCGCGACGTTGTTGGTCCCGCCCGTGGCGGAGAGCGTGAGCTCGTAGCCGGATCGGTCCCCGATCGAGCCGAAGCCCGAGAGGTGTCCCACGAAGGCCGGACGCGCTTCGTCCGCGCGGTCGTCGCCCTCGGGGTCCAGGCTCAGGGGATCATCCGGCGCGAGGCTCGGATGGCGCGCGATGCGGTACGAGTCTCCTTGCAACCAGTCTCCCGAGACCGTCAGCGAGAACGTGCCCGGCACGGGAATCCGCTCGGACAGGGAGACGCCGGTCTCGTTCAACGACTCCTCGCCGGGGAGGTAGGCGGCGAGCACCCTCGGCCGGTCCATGAAGGGGACCGCGTGCGGGTGCATGACGTTGAACTTCCCGAAGTTGACGCGGTACTTGCCGCCCTTCAGGACGAGCCCGCCCGGCAACCCGCGCAAGAGCGTGAAGTAGCCCTCTTCGACGTCGATGCCGTGGTCCGCCACCGAGAGCACGAACATGCCCGTGGCGTAGGGATTCAGGTACGCGTCGAAGACGGCTTCGACTTCCCCCTGGTTCAACGTCACGCGCTTTGCGGAAGGATCCGCGGGGTCGTTGGTCCAGCGCAGGAACGGCTGGCCGAGCACGGAGATGTTCGGATTCACGACTCCCGCCCGAGCGGGGCGGGGGACGATGCAGATCAGCACCGCGGCGACCGCGGCGCCGACGGAACCCATGCGAGGCATGGAGGGTCTCCTCTCCGGGAAGACGGTTCGGCGCGCAACGCCGGCGGGCGGGCACGCAGACGACGGGACGCGGAGCGCCCCGACCTAGGACCGACTCAGGAGAGGAGGGAGGGTGGAGCGCGGGACTGGCGGGGCGCGAAGGTGGGCGCGGCCGCCGGAGTGGTGACCTGGACGCTCGGCTCGTCGTGGACGAGCACGAGCACGGGGAGGTACGCCGCAGGGAGCGGCGCCTCGATGGAGGTGGTGCTCAGGAATTGGCAGACGGGACACGGAGCGCCGTGCTCGTCCGCGGCCCCGGGGTGATGGAAGGCGCCATGCTCCGCCGCGAGGAGCCCGAGTGGCCCCGCGAGGAGGATGAAGAGCGCGAATGCGGCCCCGAAGCGTCGACGCAACATAGACCCTTAGGGAAACCCCGCGTCCCTTCTCCGTCAAGGGGGTGCCGGGTATTGTCGGAACCGAGCGGATCGAATGGAGCCCATAATACGAAGGACACGAAGGAGGAGCGTACGAAGACGGAGCACGCGAAGACGGAGCGCACGAAGGCGGACCGCGCGAAGGCCGGGCTCACGAAGCTCGACGTGACCGGGATGCACTGCGCCAGCTGCGTAGCGCGCGTGGAGAAGGCGCTCGCCGCCGTCCCGGGCGTGACGCACGCCAGCGTGGACCTCCTCTCGCAGCGCGCCGAGATCGCGCACGTGGACTCGGGCCCGTCGGCGGAGACGCTGGTGGAGGCCGTGCGCACGGCCGGCTACGACGCGCACGTCCGCGAGCGCGCTCTTCCGGAGCATCACGCCGCCCACGTGCGCGGGACGCCGAGCGAAGGGCAGCTCGGCGCGCGCTTCACGTACACGTTCGCGGCAGCCTGGGTGGCGATGCTCCTCTCCGCGCCGCTCATGCACGCGGAGGCCTCGCGCGTGCCCGATCTGATGCACGCGGCCATGCGCCCCGTGGACGCGATCGCTCGTCTCGTGCCCGGCCTCGAGAGCGCGTCGCCCTCGCTGCTCCGCTGGATCCTCTTCGCGCTCACGCTCCCGATCCTCCTGTGGTCCGGCCGGCACTTCTTCGATCGCACCTGGCGCGGGCTGCGTCACGGATACCTGGACATGGACTCGCTCGTGGCCATCGGCACCGGCACGGCCTTCGTGGCCTCGGCGATCGTGACGATCGCGCCGGACCGCGTGCGCGCATGGGGCCTTCCGGCCGACGTCTGGTACGAGGCGATCCCGTGGGTCGTCTCGCTCGTCACCCTCGGGCGCTTGCTGGAGGAGCGGGCGAAGCGGCGCGCGGGCGAAGCGGTGCGCGCGCTCGCGGCTCGGGCGCCGAGCACGGCGCGCGTGCTCCGGGACGGCCGTGAGGTCGACGTCCCGATCGAGGTCGTCGCTCTCGGCGATCGCGTCGTGCTCCGCCCCGGCGAGAAGGTGGCCGTGGACGGCGTGGTCGAGACCGGTCGCACCGCGATCGACGAGTCCATGCTCACCGGGGAAGCGATTCCCGTGGAGAAGTCGCAGGGCGGCCTCGTGGCCGCGGGCACCGTGAACGGGAACGGCGCCATCACGTACCGCGCCACCGCCGTGGGCGAGCACACCACGCTCGCGCGCATCGTGCGCCTTCTCGAGGCGGCGATGGCCGCGAAGCCGGCGGTACAGCGCCTGGCGGATCAGGTGGCGGCGGTGTTCGTGCCGGCGGTGCTCGCCGCGGCGCTCGCGGCGCTCGTCGTGTGGATCGCGCTGGGGCACGGCGTCGCGTTCGGATTGCACGTCTTCGTCACGATCCTCATCATCGCGTGTCCGTGCGCGATGGGCCTCGCGGTGCCGGCGGCGGTGGCGGTGGCCACGGGCCGCGCGGCCGCGCTCGGAATTCTCGTGCGCAACGCGGCGGTGCTGGAGACGGCGCATCGCGTGAACGTCGTCGTGCTCGACAAGACGGGGACGCTCACCGAGGGACGGCCGGAGGTGGTCGAGGCCACGTTCGCGCCGGACGCGGGGCTCGCCGAGGGCGAAGTCCTCGCGCTCGCGGCCGCCCTCGAGCGACGCTCGGAGCATCCGCTGGCCGGGGCGATCGTGCGCTTCGCGGAGACACGGGGCGCGCGTGACGTGACGGCGGAGACCGTGTTCGCGCAGCCGGGCGGCGGCGTGCTCGGGCGCGCGGACGGGAAGCGCGTGCGTGTCGGCACGGCGGCGTTCCTCGTGGAGCAGGGCGCGGAGCTCGCGGGGCTTTCGGCGGCGGTGCGCTCGATCGAGGAGCGCGGCGCCACGCCGGTCTGCGTCGCGGTGGAGGGGCGCGCGCTGGCGGCGCTCGCCGTGCGGGATCCGTTGCGCAAGGACGCGCGCGAAGCGGTGTCGGCGCTTCGCGCGATGGGACTCCGGGTCTTGCTGCTGAGCGGCGATCGAAAGGCGAGCGCGGAAGCGGCGGCGCGCGAGGTGGGCATCGACGAGGTGATCGCGGAGGCGTCGCCGGAAGAGAAGATCGCGCGCGTGCGGCGGCTGCGCGAGGAGGGCGCGGTCGTCGCGATGGCCGGCGACGGCGTGAACGACGCCGCCGCGCTCGCCGCTGCGGATCTCTCGATCGCGATGGGCTCGGGCACGGACGTGGCGCTCGAGGCGGCGGACGTGGCGCTGATCGGCGGCCGGTTGACGTCGCTGCCGGCCGTGATTCGACTCGCCCGGAGCGCGATCGGCATCATCCGGCAGAATCTCGCGTGGGCGTTCGGGTACAACGCCCTGGGGATTCCGCTCGCCGCCGGCGTGTTCTACCCGTGGACCGGCTGGTTGCTCTCGCCGGTCTTCGCCAGCGCGGCGATGGCGCTCAGCTCGGTCTCGGTAGTCACCAATTCGCTCCGGCTGCGAGGCTTCCGCTAGGGTGGCCGCGAGTCCGGTCCGGCGGCCAGGCTTCCGCCAGCCGGACATGAGTTCGCTGCGGCCGTGGCTTCCGCCGGGCTGTTCGTGGATTCGCCTCGGCAGCGGCTTCCGCTGGTCCCGCCGGACGCTTCCTGGGCTATACTGCGCCTCCTCGCCGCCGACTCCCCCCAAGGTGACTCCGATGTCGAACGCTTGCCCGCGCTCCGTGCGTGCGCGTCTGATCGTCGCAGTCGGCGCGGCGCTCTTCGGGGTGCCGGCGTTCCTCCATGGGTGCGCGGATCTCGGGAAGGACCTGCCCAACGAGACCGGGCCGCCGCCCCCCACCGGCGACGCGCCGGTGATCTCCGACGTCCTTCCCATGCGCACGTTCTCGGGCGACACCGTGCAGGTCGCCGGCGTCCGCTTCGGCGCGACTGCCGGGCACGTCCTCTTCACCGGGACGGCGCTCCGCGGCGACGTCGAGGCCACGATCGTGTCCTGGGCGGACGACAAGATCACGGCCCTCGTCCCAGCCGCCGCGAGCGGGCCGATCCGCGTGCAGGCCGGCGGGATCATCTCGCAGGGCGCGGAGTTCTCCACCGTGCCGGAGGTCCTCTTCGGGCGCGACGTCACGCCCCTCTTCGATTTCCAGGTCAACGGGGGACACGACTGCGTGAGCTGCCACGGGTTCTGCGAGCCCGCCTGCACCGGGGGCTTCGAGATCCTCCCCTACGACCGGCTCATGCAGGGCTCCGCCACCGGCATCGTCGTCATCCCGCGGCGAAGCGCGTCGAGCCGGCTCATCCAGGTGCTTCTCCCCACGACGCCCGTGGGGTCGCGCATGCCGCAGTCCACGGTCCCCTTCTACATGTCGGACGCCGAGATCCAGCTCATTTCCGATTGGATCGATCAGGGCGCGCGCAGCAACTGAGCTGCCGCACGGTCCTTGCCCGAGCACCGCGGTCGGCTCTACCGTGGGCCCGCGCGCGGCGATCCGGTCGCGCGGACGAGGCCCTCATGAGACTCCGTACCCAGTGGCTTCCCGTCGCGGCGGCCGCCCTGACGACCCTCGCGAGCGCGGATGCGGCGGCTGCCGAAGCCCCCGCCGACACCTCGTTTCTCGCGCAGTACTCGGAAACGTGGGGCTTTCGCCTCGGGTTTCCTGCGAGCGTGACGGTGGCGCCCGACGGCGACGCGGTGCTCTTCCTCCGCTCCGGGCCGCGCAGCTTCGTGCAGGATCTCTACTCCTTCGACGTGGCGAGCGGGACCGAGACCAAGCTCCTCTCCGCGGAGACGTTGCTGGCCGGCGCCGCGGAGAGCCTCACGCCGGAGGAGCGCGCGCACCGCGAGCGCCTGCGCATGGCCGCGCGCGGCATCGCGTCGTTCCAGATCTCGAAGGACGGTCGACGGCTCCTCGTGCCGCTTTCCGGGCGGCTCTTCGTCGTGGAGCGCGCGAGCGGCGCGGTCGTCGAGCTCGAGAGCGACGCGCCGGCCGCCGAGGATCCTCAGCTCTCGCCCGACGGCGCGAAGGTGGCGTGCGTACGGGACGGCGACGTCTACGTGACGGACATCGCGTCCGGCCGTGAGCGGCGCCTCACGCACCGCGAGAACGACGACGTCGCCTACGGGCTGGCGGAGTTCGTGGCGCAGGAGGAGATGGATCGATTCCACGGCTTCTGGTGGTCGCCGGACAGCAAGACGCTGCTCGTGGAGCGCTCGGACACGCGGGGTGTGGAGCGCATGTACATCTCCGATCCCCTTCACCCGGAGCAGGCTCCGCAGTCGTGGCCGTACCCGCGGCCCGGGCACGAGAATGCGAAGGTGACGCTGAGCTTCGTCGCGGTGGAGGGCGGCGCGGCGGCCGCCGGCTCTGCGGGCGCGGCGGGCGGGGGCTCGTCGGCCGGCGGCTCCCGGCGCGCGGCCGGCGCAGGGGGGCGAACCGACAAACGCTCAGATGCACGTGCGCCGGCGGGAGGTGCCGGTAAGAGTTCGCACGCCGGCGCTGCCGTCGACGTGAAGTGGGATCGTGTCCTCTATCCCTACGTGGCGTTCGTCGGCTGGTCGGAGCACGCGCCGCCGACATTGCTCGTGCAGAATCGCGAGCAGACCGAGGAGGTCCTGCTCGAAGTCGACACCGCCGACGGCGCCACGCACCCGCTGCTCGTGGAGAAGGACTCGACGTGGCTCAATCTCCAAGACGGCGCGCCGCTCTGGCTCGCGGACGGCTCCGCGTTCCTGTGGATCACCGAGCGCGCGGGCGTGCCGCAGCTGGAGTGGCGCTCGCGCTCAGGCACCCTCGCGCGCACGCTGACGCCGCCGAGCCTCGAGGTTCGCGCGTTGCTGCACGTGGATCCGAAGGGCGATGCGGCCTGGATCACGGCGAGCGAGGAGCCCACCGAGACGCACCTCTATCGCGTGCCGCTGGATCCGGCCGGCGGCGCGCTGCAGCGAGTGAGCCAAGCCCCCGGAATCTACGGCGGCGCCTTCGCCGAGCGAAGCGCGACGTACGTGTTCACGTCCGATCCGTGGGAAGGCGCGCGTTCCCTGGAGGTGCGGCGCGGCGATGGTTCTGCAGCTGGCGCGCTGACGTCGGTCGCCGAGACGCCGTCCTTCGTGCCGCGCGCGGAGATCGTTCGGGTCGGCGCACGCGACTATCGGACCGTGGTCGTGCGACCGCAGGGCTTCGACGCCTCCCGGAAATACCCCGTGATCGTCGACGTGTACGGCGGTCCGCACGGCCAGGTGGCCGTGGCGTCGCGCCGGCGCCTGGCGATGGATCAGTGGCTCGCCGACCAGGGCTACGTCGTGGTCCTGATCGACGGACGCGGCACGCCCGGCCGCGGCCGCGAGTGGGAGCGCGCGATCCGCGGCGACCTGATCGGCCCCGCGCTCGCCGATCAGGTCGAAGCGCTTCTAGCGCTCGGCGCGCGCTTCCCGGAGCTGGACCTGACGCACGCGGGGATCTGGGGTTGGTCCTTCGGCGGCTACTTCGCCGCGATGGCCGTGATGCAGCGGCCTGCCGTGTTCCAGTGCGGCGTGGCCTGCGCGCCCGTGGCGGATTGGCTCGACTACGACACGTACTACACGGAACGCTACCTCGGCGTGCCGCCGTCCGCGGCGGCGGCCTACGAGCGAAGCTCGGTCCTCACGTACGTGGACGGGCTCTCGCGTTCGCTGCTCGTGATCCACGGCACGACCGATGACAACGTCTACTTCGTCCACAGCCTCAAGCTGCTGGATGCGCTCACGCGCGCGGGCAAGTCGGTCGAGTTCATGCCGCTGGTCGGACAGACGCACATGGCGTCGGACCCGGTCGTCGCGCGGCGGCTCCATGCGCGGATCCTGGAGTTCTTCGATCGGGAGCTGAAGCCGCGCGGCGAGCGCTGAGTGCTCAGGGCGAGCGCGCTCCCCAGTTCTTCGCGATGACCTTCTGCATCGCCGGCGTGGACGCGAGGAAGTTGTCGTCCGGGTCCTCGCCCGGCAGCCACTTCCAGAGGAAGGCGCCCACCACCGTGTCGCTCTTCGCGATCGCGTGAAGCGCCGTGTCGAGGCAGCGGGTCTGGAGCTGCTCGGCGCGCGGATCGTCGTCCTCGCGGTAGTCCCAGGGGCGCACGGCGGCCTGCATGGACCGGTTGTAGCCCAGCTCGCCCAGGACCACGTGGCGGCCGGTGCGCTTCCCGAACGCGTCCAGCTCGGCGGCCACGTTCGCCCAGCCGCGCTGCAGCTCGGCGTCGGTGGGCATGCCGTCGTGATCCACGAGCGGGAAATAGCCGTCCACGCAGACCACGTCGAGGGCGTCCCAGAACTTCACGCGCTGGTACGCGTCCCAGCCCGACGCGTAGGTGATGGGGCCATGGAACGTGCCGCGGACCGCCGCGATCACGTGGCGCCACTCGGCGTCGTGCTGGATGGTGCCGTCCAGCTCGCTGCCCACGACGAGCGCGTCGGCGTCCTTCGACAGATCCGCGATCTTCACGATGAACTCCTGATACGTGTCGAAGAAGCGGCGCCAGGACGCGTCGTCGTCGAAGCAGATCTCGGAACGATAGGAGAAGCGCGTGCGCCAGTACGCGAGGTGCGGCGTGATCGCGATCTTCAGCCCCTTCGCGTGCGCTTCGCGGATCGCGCGCTGGAGCCAGGACGGGTCGTCATAGAGGCGGTCGATGCGCGAGTGGCCGACGGTGCCGTCGTCCGCGAGCCCGCCGTAGGGGTGGATCGAGACCCAGTTCACGCCGAGGTCGTGCAGGATCCCGAGCGTGTGCACCATGTCGTCCGAGCCCCACTCGAGCCCGGCGCGCGGGCAGGAGACCATGACGCCGCGGACCCTGGCGTACGGATCGACGTCCTTCGCGGGCACGGCCGGCGAAGAGAGCGCGGGGCGGGCGTGCAGCAGCCCGACCGCCACGGCGGCGAGAGCGAGGGTGAGGTCCAGGAAGGAAGCGGGCCGGCGGAGCACGACGAGATTCTCGCCCACTCCACCAGCCCGAGTCGAGCCCCGCCGCGTCCGGAAGGCGGAGGGGAAGGCCGCGCCCCGCGATGCGTCGGCGACGGGGTGGAATCCGACCGTCAGCGCGGCAGCGGTGGCGGCGACGGCGTGAAGATCGACGCGAGGGCCGGAATGCTGCCCGCCGCGGTCCAGGCCGACATGCCTTCGCTCCACACCAAGCTGGTCGGGCTCACCCTCCCGGTGGCGACGGACTCCGCCAGCTGATCGCGCGTGAGAGGACCGATGGGTCGCCCGCCCTCCGCCACGAACCAGCTCACGGGAGCTGCCGGCGCCGGCGCGGGGGCAGGAGCCGGGGCGGGTGCAGGAGCCGTGGCCACCACGGACGGCTGGAAGCGGCTCGCGATGGCCACGCCCATGCCGAGTCCCACGCCGGCGCCCGCGAGCCCGCCCGCCGGATTCGCGGCCGCCGCGGGGATGGACTTCCCGAGCTGGTACTGCTGGAACTGCACCATGTCGCCGATCACGTTGAGGCTGGTGCGCGCATCGAGCGCCCGCTCGACCTCCTCGGGCAGCGAGATGTTCACGATGTAGAACTGCGGGACGTCGACGCCGAACTCCGCGCCGATCCGCTCGACCACCATCGCCCGCAGGCTCTCGGAGAGCGACGCGTAGTTCGACGAGAGATCCACCACGCTGATCTGCGACGTGGCCACGAGGTCCGCGAAGCACGAGCAGATCGCGGAGCGCATCAGCTCGCCGATCTCGTCCGCATCCACTCGCTGGTCGGTGCCGACGAGCTCGGTGAGGAGCGCCTTCGGATCGGTGGCCTTCAGCGTGAACGTGCCGAACGCGCGCACGCGGATCGGGCCGAACGCCGGGTCGCGCAGGATCACGGGGTTCGGCGTGCCCCACTTGAGGTCGGTCACCTGGCGCGTCGTGACGAAGTACACGTCGGCCTTGAACGGGCTGTCGAAGCCGTACGGCCAGGCGGCGAGCGTGCTCAGGATCGGGAGGTTCGCCGTCTCGAGCGTGTACGTGCCGGGGCTGAAGATGTCGGCCACCTTGCCCTGGAGGACGAAGATCGCCATCTGCGCCGGTCGCACCACGAGCTTCGCGCCGTTCTTGATCTGGCTGTGGTAGCGCGGGAAGCGCCACACGAGCGTGTGGCGGTCGTCGTCCAGCCACTCGATGACGTCGACGAGCTCGGAGCGCAGCTTCTCGAAGATTCCCACGATGACCTCCTGGTCTCTCTCAGGTCTTTCTCAGAACGGACGTTCCGGGCGCGCCGTCAGCCGCCCGACGATTTGGCTCAGTCGCTCCCACGCGTCGCCGTGCTTTCGCTCTTCCGCCAGGATCCTCTGGAACTCGGTCTCGACGTGGCCCGAGGACGCCGTCTTCCGGGCGAGGTGCGCCGCTTCCCTCGCCTCCTGCTCCGCCGCGCGCTCGAGCCCGCCGGAAGCGACGAACCCCGCGATCTCCTCCAGCTCGTCGGCGTCCAGCCACGTGCCGTGATCTGGGCAGCGGTCGATCACCACGCCCGAGATGCGCCGGAAGTTCGCGCGGTTCATGAGCTGGCCGCACGAAGGGCAGCGCCGGTACTCCACGGACTCCGCGAGCGGATTGCCGCCGCGGACGCGCGGCGCCGTCGCGCCGGGCTTCGCCGCGCCAGGATTCGCCGTGCCGGGCGGCGCTCCGGAAGCGGTGCCGCTCGACGCGTCACCGGGCTTCGCTTCGGGCGAAGTTCCGCGCGGCCCCGCCGCGGCCTTCTGCACGAGCGCGTCGAGGTGATCGCCGGGCACCCAGAGCGAGTTGCAGCGCGGGCACTCGTGCACGAGCACGTCGCCGATGCTGCGGCCCGGCATCGGGAGGGCGCAGCGCACGCACTGGACGGTTTCGCAGGTCTGCATAGTCGGCTGCGGGGCGAACTTCACCCCGCAGGCCACGCAGAAGCGCGCATCGTCCGCGTTGCGGGCGAAGCACTCCGGACAGACGAGATCCCCCGGCCCGCCGCTCCACGCGATCTCGGCGCCGCAGTACTCGCAGCTGCGCGCGCCCTCGCGGGCCACCGCGCCGCACGAGGAGCAACGCTGCACCGGCAGATCCACGCCGGGCCGCGCCGCGGTCGGGACCTGAGCGCCGCAGCGGCACAGGATCTCCGGCGCGTTCACGGTCGCGACGTCGTACTGCGCGTGGCACTGGGGGCACGCGACGAGCCGCACGCTCACCTCCGTTTCATCCGTGGAGAATCGACGAGTGAGCGCCAAGACTTGAGATCGGACCCCCGGAAAGCCGATAGGTTGGTCAGGCAGGCGGACCGGGAGGGGCGGATGGCGAACGGGAGGACGGTGGCCCTGCGCGGGAGGGAGGACGGCGAGACCCCCGTGCAGGCGGCGGTCGCGCCCGCACGGATGTCTCCGCGGATCCCCTTCGGCACCGCTCTTCTCGCACTGTCCGCCGCGGCTGCGGTCGCCTCGCTCGTCCTCGTCTTCCGGCGCGGCGGCTCGCCCGGGGCGGCGGGCTTCGCGCTTCTTGCGGGGGCCGGCCTCGGCGCCGCCATCGCCACGCAGATCTTCGCCCGCACACGCACGCGCCTCGAGCAGGAGCTAGCCGACTCGCGCCGCATCGGAAACTGGAAGCTGGACGAGATGCTGGGCCGCGGCGGCATGGGCGAGGTGTGGCGCGCCAGCCACGTGCTCCTCCCGCGGCCGGCCGCGATCAAGTTCATCCGCCCCGAGGCCCTCGGCGGCGGCGATCCCGAGTCCGCGCGCAAAGCGATCCAGCGCTTCCGCCGCGAGGCGCGCGCCATGGCCAGCCTCACCTCGCCGCACACGATCGAGATCTACGACTTCGGCGTGGCCGAGGACGGGTCCCTCTCCTACGTCATGGAGTACCTGGACGGCCTCGACCTCCAGACGCTGGTCAAGCGCTACGGTCCGCTCGCGCCCGCGCGCGCAGTGCATTTCCTCCGGCAGGTCTGCATCTCGCTCGCGGAGGCGCACTCGGAGGGACTGGTCCACCGCGACCTGAAGCCCGCGAACATCTACGCCTGCCGCAAGGGCATCCAGCACGACTTCGTGAAGGTGCTGGACTTCGGGATGGTGGCGGACCTGACGGGGAAGGTGGACGGGGCGCCGACTACGGACATCGGCGGGACGCCGGCCTACATCGCGCCCGAGATCGTGACGGGCCACGGCTGCGACGGCCGCTCGGACCTTTACTCGCTGGGGTGCGTCGCGAACTTCCTGCTGACCGGCCAAACCGTCTTCGCGGGGAAGACCACGCCCGAGCAATTGCGCCACCACATCCACTCGCGCCCGGAAGCGCCGTCGCGGCGCGCGCCGCACGCGATCCCGCGCGAGCTGGATCTCGTCATCCTCGCGTGCCTCGCGAAGAGCCCGGACGATCGCCCGCGCTCGGCCGCGGAGCTTTCGAAGAAGCTCTCCGCGTGCGACGTCGGGCCCGCGTGGACGCCGGGGCAGGCGATGGAGTGGTGGACGTCGCGGGCGAAGGACGGGGCGTCAGCCCAAGCGCGGGGCGGCGCGGAGCCCCCGAAGGCGGCCGAACGGCCGAGCGCGCGCCCGGCCTCGGCGATCGCGGCGCGCTAGCTCTTCCCGAGGTACCGGTTCTCGATTTCCTTGAGCTTCCCCGTCGTCTTGACGTCGAGGAGCGCGGTGTTGATCTGCTCGCGCAGCACGTTCCGGTACGGCGGCTGCGTGGGCGTCACGGCGATGCCGTACTCTTCCTCCTGCATCGCCTCGGGCAGAACTTCGAGGGCGGAGCCGAAACTCGGGTTCTCGAGCAGCTCGTACTTGAGCACGGGCTGGTCGTGCACGAAGGCGTCGATCTGGTTGCTCGCGAGGGCCTTCAGCCCCTCCTCGATGCTGGCGAACGCCACCGGCCGCATCCCCTTGCCGTGCAGGACGTCGAAGGGCGCCTCGCCGGTCTTCGCGCCCACGCGAACGTGCGGAAGATCCTCTTCGCCGCGCACGGTGGAGGCGATCTGGCGCGTCGTGAGGTTGGAGGCCACGACCGCGGTGAAGCTCGAGATCATCACCACGCCCGCGAACATCCAGAGCAACCCCACGACCTTCCCGCCCGCGCTGCGCGGCGCCTTGTCGCCGTAGCCCACCGTGGTCATCGTGACCGCGGACCACCAGACGCCGGAGAAGACGCCGCGGAGCGGATTCCGCTCGAACTGCTCGGCGTTGACGCGGTGCTCGAAGAGCCAGATGAGGGTGCCCACCACCAGGAGGATCGCCATGAGGCCGCCGATCATCTCGAGGAAGCTTCCCGAGAGGAACGTCCGCAGGGACTGCAGGGCGCCCGCCGGCTCGGAGCGGACCGCGATGCCGAGCCCGGACTTGTACATGGAGTTCGAGAAGTCCACGATCTCCGCGCGCGAGGGCTTCATCGTGATCGCCGCGATGCCCACGTCGGCCTCGCCCTTCGCCACCATGTCCACGAGCGCGTTCGTGTTCGGCGCTTCCTTCCATTCGTAGTCCCAGTGACGGGCCAGCGCGATCTCGTTCCAGAGGTCGATGCTGATGCCGGTCCACGTGCCGTCCCCCTTCTTGAACGCGAAGGGCGGCACCACCTTCGTGGCCACCACGAGCTTGCGGGCGGGCACCGCGCCGGGGACGCCCGCGGGCTTCGCGACCTCGGCAGCCCGCTTGGCGCCGGCGACGCTCGCCGTCTTCGGAGCGTCGGCGCCACCCGTGGCCGCGGCCGCCGGCGCGGCCTTCGACGACGCGGGCGCAGCAAGAAACGCGAAGAGGATCGCCGAGAGGATCGCGGGGCGAAGGCGCGAGGCGTACGCGTTCACGTCGCGTCAGTCTCCGTCGCCGTCGGGCTTCTCGGCATCGGGCGGCGTGGCCAGGGCGGGTGCCGGCGCACCCGGAATCGGAGCGCGCGCGCCGAAGTGGTGCACGAGAAGCCCGCCTCGATGCGCCGTGTTCACGAGGATCGTGAGGCCGCCGAGATACATCGCGAGGAACGCCACGTAGACCATCGGCACGGCGTGGCGGGAGAGCTTGGTCCCGGCGAGCACCACCGCGCCGAACACGACGGTGAGCGCGATGAAGACGTTGCGGGTGCGCTCGCCCAGCTCAGCATGCTCGTGAAACGTGGAGACGGCTTCGGGGATGCGCTTCGCGTTGTCCTCGCCGGCCTCTCCCGACTCGACGGCGACGACGGCGCCGATCGTTCCGAGGAGCATGAGGATCAACGCGGAGGTGGCGAAGGCGCTGCGCCGCGAAGGCAGGATCAGCGCGAGCAGGACGAAGAGCGGAGCCGTGATGAGGAGCGCGATCGGGAAGTGCACGATCTGCGGATGGATCGCGTTCCACGGAGGGATCGGCGGCATGGGCGAATGGTGGAGCCGACGAGCCGGATCGTCAAGCGCCGACCCCGAAGACGGTGACGCCGGTGAGTCGTGCCGTGGCCCCCTGCTTCCTCAGCGGACGGTGCGCTCGGCCATCCATGGCCTCGCTTGACCTCGGCGCTCGACAGGCGCTCGGCCATCCATGGCCGAGCGCGGCTCGCGACGCCGTTCGGAAGCAGTGGGCCACGGCACGACTCACCGGCGTCGCAGGATTCTAGTCGAGGCGCTTGTGGAACCGGCTCGCGGCGAAGCGGAGGATGCCGAAGCCGAGCACCGCGAGGGAGAGGTACTGCGGCCACAGCTCGTCCAGACCGGAGCCCTTGAGGAAGATGGCGCGCACGATCTCCAGGAAGTGGCGCACCGGGTTGCCGAGCGTCACGAGCTGGATCGGCCGCGGCATGCTGGTCACTGGGAACATGAACCCGGAGAGGAGGAGCGTGGGCATGAAGAAGAGGAACGTCGTCATGAAGGCCTCCTGCTGTGTTCGCGAGATCGTGGACACGAGGAGGCCGATGCCCAGCGCGGACAGGATGTAGAGGATGCTCGCGAGGAGGAGATTCAGGAAGTTGCCGCGGAACGGGATCCGGAACCAGAGGATCGCGATCGTGGTGACGATCGTGAGGACGATCAGGCCGATGATCGAGAACGGGATCGCTTTGCCCAGCATCAGCTCGTTCGGCTTGAGCGGCGTGACCATGAGCTGCTCCAGCGTGCCGATCTCGCGCTCGCGCACGACGGCCAGCGACGTGAGCGACAGGCAGATCAGGAGGACGAGCGACCCCACCACCGCCGGCACGTTGTAGTTGCGGCTCTCGAGGTTCGGGTTGTACCAGGCGCGCTCGCGCAGATCCACGGTCGAGGCGGGCGAGAGGCCCGTGGCGCGGGCGGCGAACTCCTGATAGATCTGCTCCGCCTGGCCCAGCGCCACCGTGGCCACGTTCGAGTTGGTGCCGTCCACGAGGATCTGCACCTTCGGCGCCGCTCCGCTCCGGAGATCGGTCTCGAAGCGCGGGGGGATCTCGAGCGCCACGGTCGCCCGGCCGTGATTCAACGCGTCCACGAGGTCCGCCGGACGATCCGATCGCCCGATGATGCGGAAGTAGTCCGACGCGGTCATCGCCGAGACGAGGTCGCGCGAGGCGCGGCTGTGATCGTGGTCCACGAGGAAGAGCGTCGTCCGCTTCACGTCGGTGGATACGGCGTATCCGAAGATCGTGAGCTGGATGATCGGCGCCACGAAGATGATCCGCCGCAAGCGCGGATCGCGCTTCAGCTGGAGGAACTCCTTCCGCACCATCTCGCCGACGCGCTCCGGATCGAAGGGCAGCTTCATGTCAGTCGCTTCTGGAAGACGTGCGCGGCCATGCCGAGCCCGATCGCCCCGTACGCGATCATGAGGAGCGCCGGGACGAACAGCACCTCGATGCCCACGCCCTTGAGGAAGATCCCCCGCGTCACCACGAGGAAGTAGCGCGCCGGGACGAGGAACGTGAAGGCCTGCAGCGGCCTCGGCATGACCTCCGTGGCGAACATGAACCCGGAGAGCAGGAAGGCCGGCAGGAACGTCGTCAGCATCGCCATCTGCATCGCGAGGAGCTGGGACCGCGCCACCGCCGAGACGAAGATGCCGAGCCCCAGCGAGCCCACCAGGAAGAAGAACGACAGTCCGGCGAGGAGCGGGAAGCTGCCGCGGAACGGAACGTCGAAGAGGAGGACGCCCATCGCGGAGCACGACGCCACGTCCACCATGCCGATGACGATGTACGGGAGGAGCTTCCCGATCACGACCTCGAGGCGCGTGACGGGCGTGGCGGCGAGCTGCTCCATCGTGCCGCGCTCCCACTCGCGCGCGATGGTCAGGGACGTGAGCATCGCCGCCACGATCATCATGACCACCGCCACCAGCCCCGGCACGATCATGTCGCGGCTGCGCAGCTCCTCGTTGAACCACACGCGCGCGTCGGCGGAGGGGGGCTCCGTCCGCACGCGGCCGCGCAGCGCCACCTCCGCCGAGTAGCTGCGCACCACGGCGCGCGCGTAGTTCAGGACGATGGTGGCGGTGTTCGCGTCGCTGCCGTCCACGATGGCCTGGAGCTCCGCCGGCCGTCCCGTGCCGAGGTTCTCCGCGAAGTCCGGCGGAATGACGAGGACGATCTGGGCCTGCCGGCGCTCGAGCACCCCCGCGATCTCGGCGGGGCTCTCGAGGTTCTTCGAGAGGCGGAAGTACCCGGAGGAGCGGAAGGTCTCGAGCAGGTCGTGGCTTCGCGCGGTGCGGTCCTGATCGAGGACGGCGGTGGCGATGTCCTTGATGTCCCAGCTGATCGCGTAGCCGAAGAGGAGCAGCAGCAGGAGCGGCAAGGCGAACCCGAGCGCCAGGCTCCGCGGGTCCCGCCGCAGCTGCAGCGTTTCCTTGCGGGCGATCGCGAGGAGTCGCCGGAAGCTCATCAGGGCTCCTCAGCTCACGAGCGCGCCACCGGTGGCGCGGACGAGGTGGATGAAGACGTCTTCGAGGGAGGGATCGATGCGCTCGATCGCTCCGGCGTGGAGTCCCGCCGATTCGAGGGCCGTCGTGATCGCCGCGCGCCCGCGCTCCGGGTCGTGCACGGTGACGTGCAGCGCCCGCCCGAACATCCCGCATGCGAGCACCTCCGGCAGCGCGGAGAGAATGCGCGCGGCGCGCGGAGCCTCCGCCACGGCGATCTCCAGCAGCGGCTCGTGCATGGACGCCTTCAGGCCCGCCGGCGAGTCCAGCGCGATCAGCTTCCCGCGGTTCATGAGGGCCAGCCGATGGCAGTACTCGGCCTCCTCCATGTAGTGCGTGGTCACGAACACGGTGGTCCCGCCGTCCGCGAGCGTGTAGATGAGATCCCAGAAGCTCCGCCGCGCCACGGGGTCCACGCCGGACGTGGGCTCGTCCAGGAACAGCACCGGCGGCTCGTGCAACGCCGCGCAGCCCAGCGCGAGGCGCTGCTTCCATCCGAGCGACAGCTCGCGCACGAGGCGCCCGCGGTGGCCGCCGAGCTGCGCCATCTCCAGGACCCAGTCCCGCCGCGCGGCGCGACGCACCTGCGGCACGCCGTAGAGCCCCGAGAAGAACGCGATGTTCTCTTCCACGGTGAGATCGCCGTAGAGCGAGAAGAGCTGCGACATGTAGCCGATGTCGCGCTTGATCGCCTCGGACTCCGTGGCCACGTCGTGGCCGGCCACGGTGCCGCTGCCGGACGTGGGGCGCAGGAGCCCCGCGAGCATCTTGATGGCCGTGGTCTTGCCCGCGCCGTTCGGACCGAGGAAGCCGAAGACCTCGCCCGGGCTCACGTCGAAGGAGACGTGATCCACGGCCGTGAAGGACCCGAAGGTGCGGGTGAGCTCGCGCGCGGAGACCATCAGGCCGTCTCCGCTTCCGTGATGCGATTGACGAAGGCGTCCTCGAGGGACGGCTCGATCACGCGCGATGCCAGCGGCGCCACGCCGGCCTGCGTCAGCGCCGCCTCGAGCTGCGGCGCGACGTCGGCGCCGGACAGCGTCACGTGGATGCGATCGCCGAAGACGGTGGCGTGCCGTACGCCGGCGACCCGCGCGGCCACGTCCTTCGCGGCGCGCGGCTTCGCCACGCGGATCTCGCGCATCTCGCCGTCGACGCTCCCGCGGAGCGTATCCGGAGTGTCGAGCGCGAGGAGCTTCCCGCGATGGATCAGCGCGAGCCGGTCGAAACGCTCCGCCTCGTCCATGTACGCCGTGCTCACGAGCGCGGTGACGCCCTCCGCCACCATCTCGTGCACGATGATCCACAGCTCGCGCCGCGACACGGGATCCACGCCGAACGTGGGCTCGTCGAGGAGGAGGATGTCCGGGCGGTGGATCAGCGCGCACGAGAGCCCGAGCTTCTGCTTCATCCCGCCGGAGAGGTTGCCGGCCAGGCGATCCTGGAAGGGGCCGAGGTTCGAGAACTCGAAGAGCCGCTTCAGGCGGCTGTCCCGCTCCTTCGGCGGCACGCGATAGAGATCCGCGTAGAAGTGCAGGTTCTCGAGGACCGTGAGGTCCGTGTAGAGCCCGAACCGCTGCGACATGTACGCGAGGTGGTGCTTCACGGCCTCGGGGTCCTTCGCCACGCTGGTGCCGTCCAGGACCGCGTCGCCGGACGTGGGCGCGAGGACCCCCGCGAGCATGCGCAGCGTGGTCGTCTTGCCGGCGCCGTCCGGGCCCACGAGCCCGAACAGCTCGCCCTTCTTCACCTCGAAGGAGAGCGCGTCCACCGCCACGAGATCGTCGAAGTGGCGGGTGAGGGCGTCGAGACGAATCACGAGGCGCCCTTGGCCGGCGTCGCGGCAGCGGCCGCGGGCGCCAGATCCATCGTGACGTCGGCGGGCATGCCGGGCTTCAGCTCTCGCGCGGCGTCGCCCTTCACCGTCACCTTCACCGCGTACACGAGCTTCACGCGCTCCTCGGTGGTCTGCACGGTCTTCGGCGTGAACTCCGCCTCGGACGCGATGAACGTGACCTCGCCGTCGTAGCTCTTGCCGGGGAAGGTGTCGCAGCGGATCGCGGCCTTCGCCCCGATCTTCACCGCGCCCACTCGATCCTCGTTGACGTAGATGCGCACCCAGCGATCCGCCGGGTTCATCACCGTCAGAATGGGCGCTCCGGCCGTCACCACTTCGCCCGGCTCGCGATGACGGACGGTGACCACCCCGGCGAACGGCGCCTCGATCCTCATGTTGTGCAGTACGGCGTCCGCAGCGGCGAGACCCGCCTCCGCCTGCGCCACCTGGGCCTGCGCGGCGTCGACCTGCTCGCTGCGATAGCCGCGCTCCACGAGGCGCAGGGCCTGCTGGGCCTTCTCCAGCTGGCTCTTCGCCACGTCCCGCGCGAGGGCCGCCTTGTCGTGCGACTCGCGGCTGATGGCGCCGCCGTCGAAGAGGCGCTGGGAGCGCTGCAGCTCCTTGTCCGCTTCGTCGAAGCGCTGCTGCGCCGCGTCGGCCTCGGCGCGGGCCTGCCCCACCTCTTCGCCCCGGTAGCCGCGCGAAAGCTCCAGCAGGCGCGCCCGCGCTGCGGCGAGCTGCGCGTCGCTCTGCGCGCAACGCGCGGCCACTTCGGTGGTGTCGAGGACGGCGAGGAGCGCACCGGCCGCCACCTCGTCGCCTTCGTGCGCGCGCACCTCCGCGATGCGGCCCGGCGCTTGGAAGCCGAGCTGGGCGTCCGTGGCCTCCACGGTGCCCGACGCGACGAGCGCCTTCGAATCGTGGCGGCCGCAGCCCGCGAGCGCGAGCGCGGCCACGGCGATGGCGATCCTTCTCATGACTCGGCCTCCAGCGTCTTCTCGATCCAGGCGAGATCGAGCGTTCCGGTGATGCGCGCGATCTCCACGCGCGCGACGATCTCCGCGTGCCGCGCCTCGACCAGCTGCGCCTCCGCGCCGAGCAGCTGCGCTTCGGCCTCGAGGAAGTCGGTCTGCGTGCCCGCCTCGGACTCCAGCCGGAGCTGCTCGATGCGCGCGACCTCGGCGAACTCGGCCGCCGCCGTGCGGAGGCTCTGCACGCGCGAGCGCGCCTCGTCCCGCGAGGCCAGTGCGCGATCCAGGTCCTCGGTGAGGCGCAGGCGAGCGAGCCGCAGATCCGCGTCGGCGGCCTCCCGCGAGGCCTGCGACTGCGCGATGCGGCTCGAGAGGGCGCCGCCCGTGAAGAGGGGCAGCTGGAGCTTGAGCCCGGCATTCCATTCGTTCTTGAAGTCCGCGTCGGAGTTCCCGTAGCTCAGGTAGTTCCCGACGACGTGCAGGTTCGGCCAGCGCGCGGAGCGCGCGGCGGTGACGGCCCGGCCGGCGGCGTCGGCGCGGCGCGCGGCGGCACGCACCGCGGGGCTGGCCGCGAGGGCCGCCTCCAGCAGCGCGTCGCGCGCCGGCAGCGACGTGTCCGCGAGCGCCACGCTCCCGAGCCGCGACGCGCGCGTCTCCGCGACGTCCACGCCCACCCAGCGCGCGAGGTCGCGCTCGGCCACGTCGAGCGCGGAGGCGAGGCGCACTCGTTCCGCGTGCGCGGCGGCGAGCTCCGCGTCCACGCGCCGGAGGTCCACGTCCGCCGCGCGCCCGACCTCCTTCAGTTGCTGCACGCGATGCTGCTCGGACTCGAGCGCCTCGAGGCGCCGGTCGTGCGCGGCGAGCGTGCTGGCGTACCCCACGACGCGCAGATAGCCCGCCACGGTCCGCCCGAGGAGCATCTGCTCGGACGCGGTCTCGTCCGCGCTCGCCGCTTCCAGGAGGGAGCGGCGCTGCCCGATGCGGGCGCCGCGGCCGCCGCCGTCGAAGAGGAGCCAATCCGCGGTGAGGGCGCCCTGGAGGAGCGTGTCGTCGAACTCCGGGAGGATGCCCGGGCCGAAGCCGTGGATCGGGGTCACGACCATCGGATCTTCGTAGCGCGTGGCGGACGCGGCCGCGCTGAGCTGGGGGAACCACTGGGCGTTCGCTTCGCCCAGCTCCCGCCGCGCGACGTCCTCGCGCGAGCGCGCCGCCGCGATGGACGGGTATTGCGCGAGCGCCCGCTTCGCGGCGTCGGCGATCGTCAGGCGAGCGGGCTCCTCGGCCTGCGCGGACGCGACCAGCAGGACGCCGAGGCCAGCGAGGGTCGCCGGGAACAGGTTCTTCAGCATGCGCCCTCCTTTGCGGTGAGGCTTCGGACCACGAAGGGAAGGAGATCGGAGCGGATGCGGTCCGACGCTTCCGGCTCGAGGCCGAGACGTCGCCGGACCGCGATGACGGCGGAGATGCCGAAGAGGACGAGCGCCTTGTCCTCGGGACGTACGGAGTGGCCGGGCGGCGTCGCGTCGGCGAGCAGAGACTCCAGCAGACCGAGGTAGTTGCCGAGTCCCGTGCGCATCATTCCGAGCAGGTCTTCGCTCCCGCCCGCGCAGGCCTCCGCCAGGATCAGAACCGGTAGCCCGTCGGTCCGGATGATCAGATCCACGTGCTGGCGGACGACGCGCTCGAGGCGCTCGGAAGGCGAGAGAGCGGTGTCGGCGGCGATCGAGCGCGCCGTGCTGATGAACGGCCCGAAGAGCCGCCTCGCGAGGGCCTGGATCAGGGCGACCTTGGTGGGGAAGTAGCGGTAAGCCGCGGTCTCCGTGAAGCCTACGCGCTCCGCGACCTTCTTCATCGTGAGCCCCGAGAGACCGGACTCCCGGACGAGATCGAAAGCGTGGCCGAGGATCTCCTCCTCGCGCACGGAGGATTCTGGAAGATGTTGATTTTTGAGGGGTTGCACGCTCTCTCCGGCGATCCGCCTTATTAGTTAGTACTAACTAACGCCTAGGGTAGGATGGTACGTGGACGCCGTCAAGCCCCCGCGCGCTCCGGGTCCGTCGACCGGCGCATTCCGGGGCTTAGCGTCTTCGCCATCACCACGCTCCGGTAGTTCACCTCCGGCCGCCAGTCCACGGCATCCACGACCCGGTAGCCCCAGCGCTCGTACCGAGCCAGGAGATGGCTCGCGCTCTCCGCGGTGTCGAGCGCCACCTCCTCCGCGCCGATCTCTCTCGCTCGCTCTTCCGCAGCCTCCACCAAGCGCCGCGCGATGCCGCGACGCTGCAGCGCCGGCTCGACGGCGAGCTGGTGGATGGAAGCGACGCCGGCCCGCGCGTAGTAGGCGCAGCGCGTGCTCGCCGTGGGCGGGCGGAGCAGGATCGTGCCCACGATCCTCCCGTCCACCTCCGCCACGAAGCACTCGCCTTCCGCGATCCGCGAGCGCGTGGTGGCTTCGTCCTGCGTGGCGGCGACGAAATGCAGGCCCTTCTCGAGCAGCGGCGCGTACGCGCGATGAATGAGCAGGGTGAGGGCGCCGACGGAATCCGCCGGCCGAAGCCGCCGCACCCGGAGCGGCGTCGGGGGATCGAACGCCGGAGGGTCCGTCTCCTCGCGCAAGCGCGTCCTCTCCGACCGGGCCGTGCGCCTACCTTCCGCCGTGTTTCCTCACCAATGCAACGACCGAGCTGACCGTGTCGAACGCTTCCGGAGTGGCTTCGTCGTCCGGCAGCTGCACACCGTATCTTCTCTCGAGGAACGTCTTGAGCGAGACCATCGAGAAGCTGTCGACGATCCCCGAAGAAATGAGCGGCGTCTCGGGCCCGAGCTCCACGTCGTCCTCGTCGTCCAGGTACTCGTTGGCGACGTAATCGAGCACGGCCCGCGTCATGGGGTCCATCACGGCGTCTGTTTCCCTCCGTCCTTTCCGGAACGGCGTTCGAAGCTTCCGCGGCTTGGCTGCGCGTGCGGGAGACCGCGAAGCCTAGACCATCCGGGGCGCCCGCGCCAACCGTCGAGCGGCCTGGACTCGGAGCGCCGGGTCGTACAAATTCGAGGGGGGTGACCCACTTGCGTAACGACGCGCTTCCCCGATGGGAACACTTCGAGCACGGCGCCGACGTCGGAGTGCGCGGGCGCGGCCGCACCTTGGAAGAGGCGTTTGCTCAGGCGGCCTGCGCGCTTTGCGCCGTCGTCGTGGATCCCGCGCTCGTACGCCCTCGCGTCGAGACCGAGCTTTCGTGCGATGCTCCGGACCCGGAGCTTCTGCTCGTGGCCTGGCTGGACGCGGTGATCTGGGAGATGTCCGCGCGGCGGAGCGTCTTCTGCGCCTTCCGCGTGAGGATCCACGGAACGCGCCTCGAGGGAACGGCGCAGGGGGAACCCCTCGACGACCGGCGGCACGAGCCTGCCGTCGAGATCAAGGGCGCCACGCACACGCTCCTGACCGTAGCGCACGGAGAGGACGGCGCGTGGATGGTGCAGACTGTCGTGGACGTGTGAGGCCTCTCATGGACCCGAAACGGTTCCACCGGGACGACGAGAATACGTGGCGGATCGATCCGCAGGGGGCCATGCGCGTGCCGGCGATCCTCTTCGCCAGCGAGGATCTCCTGCGCGACATGGACGAGAAGGTCCTCGAGCAGGCGTGCAACGTCGCCGCGCTGCCGGGGATCGTGGGGGCCTCCTACGCCATGCCGGACGCCCACTGGGGATACGGGTTTCCCATCGGCGGCGTGGCCGCGTTCGATCCCGAGGAGGGCGGGGTCGTGTCGGCGGGCGGCGTGGGCTTCGACATCTCGTGCGGCGTCCGCACGCTGCACACGGGGCTCGTCAAAGACGATGTCCTGCCCGTGCGGGAGCGGCTCGCCGACGAGCTCTTCGGCGCCATCCCCGCCGGCATGGGACGGGGCGGCGCGATCCGGCTGAAGGACGTGGAACTCGAAGCGATGCTCGAGGGGGGCGCGCAGTGGGCCGTGGCGCGCGGGTGGGGCGTGCCCGCCGATCTCGGAAGGATCGAGGACGGCGGTCGCGTGGACGGCGCGGCACCCGCGAAGGTGTCGCACCGCGCCAAGGAGCGCCAGCGCGACCAGATGGGCAGCCTCGGCTCGGGCAATCACTACCTCGAGCTGCAGGAGGTCACGGCGATCCACGACGAGACCGTGGCGGAGATCTACGGGCTCCGCCTCGGCGACGTCGTGCTGAGCATCCACTGCGGATCGCGTGGTCTCGGTCACCAGATCGGCACCGATTACCTGAAGGAGATGACGGTCTCGGCGAAGTCGCACGGCATCCCGTTGCCGGAACGGGAGCTGGCGTGCGCTCCGCTGTCCTCCGACGTGGGGGAGGCGTACCTCGGCGCGATGCGCGCCGGCATCAACTGCGCGCTCGCCAATCGGCAGATCCTCACGCACCTGGCGCGGCAGGCCTTCCAGCGCGTCATTCCGCGCGGCGATCTCCGCCTCCTCTACGACGTCTCCCACAACACCTGCAAACGGGAGGAGTACTTCGTGGCGGGACGGAGGCGCGGCCTCTACGTGCACCGCAAGGGGGCCACGCGCGCGCTGGGCCCTGGCCACGCGGACGTCCCCGAAGCGCTCCGGGCGGGCGGGCAGCCAGTGCTGATCGGGGGCTCGATGGGGACGGCGTCGTACATCCTCGCGGGCACGAAATCGAGCGCGGACCGGGCCTTTTCATCCTCGTGCCACGGGGCCGGGCGGGCGATGAGCCGGCACGCGGCCCTCAAACAGTGGGAGGGGCGGGCCGTGGTCCAGGAGCTCGCGAGTCGGGGGATCCTCATTCGCAGCCCGAGCTTCCGCGGTGTGGCCGAGGAGGCCCCTGGCGCTTACAAGGACGTCTCGGCCGTGGTCGACACGGCGGACGCTGCGGGGCTCTCCCGCAAGGTCGCCCGGCTCGAGCCCCTGATCTGCGTCAAAGGCTGAGCGACTCGGACGCACGCGAGCCCTTGTCTTTCCGCCGATTCCGTGGAAAATGAACCGTCCGCTCCCCGCGGTCCGCACATTCCTCCCGCGAAGGAGGCTCCTGGACATGGCGCTCGGTCCTAAGGGCTCGCCGCACGGCTCGTCCGCGGGGCGGAGCCTTCCCGCAATCCTGCTGCTAACCGCACTCGTGGCCGCCGGTCCGGCCCGCGCCCAGATCACCACCTTGGAGCCGCCGACGGCCACGGTCGTGGAGGAGGAAGAGCCCTTCTCCTTCATCGTGGTCGGCGTCACGGGATTCGGGGGTCTCGGCACCTACGGCATGCAGCAGGTCAACGAAGCGCTCGCGGTCGTGAACCGCGACATCGAGCAGCCCGGCGTCCGCTTCGATCCGTTCAGCGGCGGGCCCTCTGCGGGCGGCGGCCTGCGCGCGATCATCAAGGAGCGGATCCTCTTCCAGGCCGACCTCGAGCGCCTCGGGACCTCGCAGGACATCGGCGGGATCGTCGCCAACTCGAAGATCTCGCTGCCCGCGGACGGTTACCTGGTCACCCTGGGCTACGACCTGCTCCAGAAGCGAACCGTGGGCTTCGGCATGGAGGCCGGCGGCGGCTACTACAAGGCGAAGGGGAAGCAGGAGATCACCGAGACGAACGTCAGCAAGGTCACCCGGTCGCTCGGGACGCTCAATCTCGACGGGCATGCGCTGGGCGCGCACGTCGGCGCGTATCTCGAAGCGTCGCTCTCCCAGCACATCTGGGTGAACTTCTTCGCCGGCTATCGCCGCGCCAAGATCACGGACATCGACATCACGGGCCTCGAGACTCTCCGGCCGGCGGAGCTGTCCGAAGCCAGCACCATCGACGTTCCGGTGGCGGTGTGCCCGGACTGTCCGGACGCGAACAACGACGGGATCCCGGACTCGGTTCCGGCCGGGGCCACGCCGACCTTACAGGCCGGCGGCCGCACCATCGACTACTCCGGCTTCATGGGCCGCATGGCGCTGACCTACTACGTGAACATCCCCGGCGATTAGGCTCGCGTTGGTGAGCTCGGCATCCGTGCTCCAATGCCCGCGGGAGCCAGTCCGCCTTCCGGGCTCACCGGGCTTCTCACAGCGTTCCCAGGCCCGCGGGAGGGAGTCCGCCTCCCGAGCTCACCGCGCTCGCAGGGGGTGGGGCTCGGTTCCCAGACGTCGCCTGCGGCGGCGCCCTCGAGCGCTCGACGCCTCGCGGCTCTCTTCGCAGCCCGCTGCCGGCGTGCGGACTAGCCCTCGGTTCTTCGGTAGCGCGCCACGATCTCGCGGGGTCCCGTGGCCGGGTCGAGCCAGGTTTCGCGCGGGACGGCGCTCCAGCCGCCGTTGTCGTGGAAGCGGGCCACGCGGTGGATGTTCAGGAGGTGCTCCACCGTGATGTTGTCGGTGTTCGCGTTGCCCGCGCCGGAGCCGCAGGCCAGCGTGAGGGACGGCCGCAGCGAGTTGAAGATCCCGCCGATCGCGCCCTCCGTGCAGGGCTGATTCACGAGAATCCGCGCCACGTTCAGCCGCGAGAAGTCCGCCACGACGCGCTCGTCGCGTGCGTACACACCCACGGTGTGGCCGAGGCCGCCGTGCTCGGCCAGCTCCCGGCACGTGGCGAGCGCCTGGTCGTAGCTGTCCACCGGGTAGGACGCGAGCACCGGCGCGAGGATCTCGTACGAGAGCGGGTGCTCCGGCCCCACGCCCAGAGGCTCCGCCACGAGGAGACGCGTCTTCTTCGGCACGCGGAAGCCGGCGCGCTGCGCGATGACGGCTGCCGGCTGCCCCACGACCTCGGCGCGCATGCCGCGCCGAGAAGGATCGAAGCACTGCGGCTCCAGGAGGCGGGACTCCTCCTTCGTACAGTAGTGCGCGCCGCGCTCCTCCATCAGGGCGCGGAATTCCGCCTGGAGGCCGCGCTCCACCACGAGCGCCTGCTCGCTCGCGCACACGACGCCGTTGTCGAACGTCTTCGAGTGGACGATCGCGCGGGCGGCGGCCGGGAGGTCCGCGGAGGCGTGGACGTACACGGGCACGTTGCCGGGCCCCACGCCGAGCGTGGGCGTACCGGACTCCTGCGCGAGACGCACGATCGAGCCGGTCCCGGTCGCGAGGATCAACGCGAGCTTGCGGTGGCGCATGGCCGCCTTCACGTAATCGATGGGCGCCTTCGTGATCCACTGGATGGCACCGTCGGGCGCCCCGGCGGCGGCGGCCGCCTCCGCGCAGATCCGCGCCGCTTCGCGGATGCACTTCCGCGCGCCGCGATGCGGGCTGAAGATCACCGGGTTGCGGGTCTTCATGCAGATGAGCGCCTTGAAGATCGTCGTGGACGTGGGGTTCGTCACGGGGATCGTGGCGAGGATCGGCCCCTTGGGAACCGCGATCTCCGCCAATCCCCGTGCGGCGTCCTCGCGGATCAGCCCGACGGTCCTCCGCTCGCGGATGTCCTCGTAGATGAGGAGGCTGGCCCACGCGTTCTTGATGACCTTGTGCTCGTAGAGACCCATGCCGGTCTCTTCGAAGGCCATGCGCGCGAGGTCCAATCGTGCGGCGTACGCCGCCTCGAACACGGCGCGGACGATCCGGTCGACGTGCGGCTGGTCGACCTGGAGGAAGGCCTCCGCCGCGCTCGCCGCCCGGCCGACGATCTCGTCCGCCCAGGCCTCGGGAGTCTCCAAACGCTCCTCCCGCCCCGTTCCTCGGGTCGTGAGTCGGTTCCGCGTGCAAAGCAACGAACGGGCAGGGTAGCACAAGTCGCACGACGCGACGGACGGGGCCGACCGCGCTTCCCCTCCACCCTTGCGCCGGCGCGTCGTGGCGGTGCATCCTGCCGCCCCTCGACGGCGGAATCCGCGGAGGATCTCCTGCGTGAGTGACGAACGCTGGCAGCGCCTTCAAGAGCTGTTCGACCGCGCCCAGGGCATGTCCCTCGAGGAGCGGCGCACGCTGCTCGAGCGCGACCTCGCGGACGATCCGGCGCTGCGAGCGGAGCTCGTCGCCCTGCTCGCCGCGGACGAGTCCGCCGTCGAATTCCTGGTGTCGCGAGAATCGAAGGGCGACCTCGGATCGATCGGGCCCTACCGGCTCGTGGAGACCCTCGGTGAAGGCGGCTTCGGCGTCGTGTACCTGGCCGAGCAGACTCGACCCATCCGGCGGCGCGTCGCGCTCAAGCTCATCAAGCCCGGGATGGATACGAAGCAGACGGTCGCGCGGTTCGAGGCCGAGCGCCAGGCGCTGGCGCTGATGGACCATCCGGGCATCGCCCAGGTCCTCGAGGCGGGCGAGACGGAAGCCGGTCGACCGTATTTCGTCATGGAATACGTGCCTGGAGAGCCGATCACCTCGTTCTGCGATCGGGAACGCCTCGATGTCCGAGATCGTCTCGCGCTCTTCGCCGACGTCTGCGACGCCGTGCAGCACGCGCACCAGCGAGGGGTCATTCACCGCGACCTCAAGCCGTCGAACGTGATCGTCGCTCGGCGCGAGCGCGGCGTGGCGTCCAAGGTAATCGACTTCGGCATCGCGAAAGCGACGACGCCGACGGGCGCGGAGCAGACCGCACCGTGGACACAGGAGGGCGTCGTGCTGGGTACGCTCGCGTACATGAGTCCGGAGCAGGCGGGCATGGCGCCCGGGGCCGTCGATACTCGAACGGACGTCTACGCGCTCGGTGCGATGCTCCACGAGCTTCTGACAGGAGCACCTCCATTCGACCCGGACCGCCTGCGTGCGATGCCGACATCGGAAGCCTTGCGTGTGATTCGCGAAGAGGATCCACCGCCGATGGTGACTCGGACCTCCCGAGAGCCGGAGATTCTGGCCGAGACTGCCGCGCGCCGTTCCACCGACCCACGCCGCCTGCTGCGGGACCTTCGAAGCGATGTCCGGTGGATCACGACATGCGCCTTGGAGAAGGACCCCGATCGCCGCTACGCGTCGGCGGGCGAGCTCGCGACGGACGTCCGTCGCTTCCTAGCGGGCGAGCCGCTCGCCGCCGCCGCGCCGAGCACCGTCTACCGACTCGACAAGCTCGTGCGCCGGCACCGCGCCGCCGTGGCCGCCGCCACCGTCGTGCTCCTGGCCGTGCTCGTGGGCAGCATCGTCGCCGCGATGGGCTTCCGGCGAGGGGAGCGGGTGGCTCGACGCGAGGCGGAGACGGCCTCGCAGGTGAGCGACTTCTTGGTGGATCTGTTCCAATCCACGACTCCCCAACACACTCAAGGCGAGAACGTCACGGCGCGCGAGCTGCTGGAACAGGGCACACGTCGCATCGAGGCGAGCGGCCCGGGCGATCCACGGGTTCGTGCCCGATTGCTCACTTCCCTTGGGGAGGCGCACTTGAACCTTGGGCTCACCGACGAGGGTGTGCGGCTCCTGCGCGCCGCGCTGGCGACCGTCGACTCGATCAAGCCGAAGGAGGATCGGGCGGTTGCGGAGCAGACCCTCCGACTGGCGAGCGGCCTGACGCAGGCGGGCAAGGACGACGTCGCCCAACCCCTCTTCGGTCGCTTGGAAGCGATGTTGCCGGCGCTGGGTCATGGGGACTCCGACTTCCTCGAGCGGTACTTGACCGAGAAGGGGGTCTGGCTCATGCAGCACGGGGACTACGCGCCCGCAGATTCGCTGATCTCGCGCGCCCTCGGCGTAGTGGAGGCGAAGACCCCGATCGACAACTCGCAGCTGCCGAGACTGCTGGCGACCAAGGCGATGATCGCTCTACGCAGATCGGATTGCGCGACCGCCGAGAAGTGCTACCTCCGCATGCTCCGGATCGCAGAGCAGACGGCCCGACCCATGAGCGCGGCTGGCGCTCACAGAGGGTTGAGTTGGGTGTACGCGGCGATGAACGAGCCCGAGAAGGCGGTCCGTCACGCGAAAGAAGCGGTGGACCTCGCGCGGAAGCTCTACGGGCCGGACCACTTCATGTACGCCGACGCGCTTGCCGCGTGGGCCGCGGCGCTCGGAGCTGGCGGCGAAGTCAAGCAGGCGATTGACGTCGACGAGGAGGCGGTGGGGATCTTCCGAGCGCGAGACATGCCGACCGCTCTCGCGCACGAGCTGAAGAACGTCGGCGTGTACTGTTTGCAGGCGGAGGACTTCGCCCGCGCGAGGGACTGCTTCCAGGAGTCGTACGTCATCTGGGAGCGTACCGTGGGGCCGGACAACGTGCGAACCGCGGAAGCGCTCAGCTTGCTCGCCTACTGCTGGGACGCCCTCGGATCGGAAGCCCGGGCGGATTCGCTCTACCGGAAGGCCATTCCGGTGTTCGAGCATCGCGAGCCGCGCGGAGTGCGCCTGGGTGACGCGTACAAGGGCCACGGAACGGTGTGTCGGAGGCTGAGACGCTTCGAGCAGGCGGATGCACTGTATTCGCGCGGGGAAGCCGCGATGGACTCGAGTCACGCGCCCAGCAGGCTGCACTACGCGGACTGTCTCGGCGATCACGGCTACCTGCGCTCTCTCCAGGGTCGCCATGTCGAGGCGGAGTCCATGCTGAGCACTTCCATGGTGCTCATGTTCGGAGACGCCCCCAAAGACAGCAAGGAGCTGGGAGACGCCCTCGTTCGTTGGGCCGCCGCGCGGGTTAACGCCGGCGACCCCGACGGGGCGATCGAGA
Source organism: bacterium (assembly GCA_046330135.1). Lineage (GTDB taxonomy): Bacteria > ARS69 > ARS69 > ARS69 > ARS69 > CAYYFX01. Next base: position 21,737 of record JAXLTI010000008.1, on the reverse strand, counting down.
AGCTCCGGCGCGCGCAGCGCTGCGGTGCCACCCCCGCCACGGTAGCCGGTTACCCGGAGCTCGCTCCGCTCCGCGCCCGGGCGGGTTATTCCCGGGAAACGGCCCCGTAGAGCCACGCCCTCGCGAACGCCCAGCTCCGCTGGACGGTGCGAGGCGACGTCCCGAGGACCTCCGCGATCTCTTCGACCGTCAACCCCGCGTAGAAGCGGAGCTTCACGACCTTCGCCAGGCGTTCGTCCCGCCGAGCGAGGCGTTCGATCGCGGCGTCCATGGCGAGCACCGTCTCGGGATCCCCGTCGTCGGCCAGAGCAGCGATCTCGGCGACGTTGAGAGGGACGCGTTCCACGGGTCGCCCCTCGGAATCGGCACCGCGCTTCACGCGCCCCCTTCGGCGCGCCCGCTCGATGAGGATACGCCGCATCGCCTCGGCCGCGGCCGTGAAGAAGTGACCGCGGTTCTGCCACGAGCCCTCGCCGCCGCGCGAAAGGCGGAGGTAGGCCTCGTGAACCAGCTCGGTCGTCTGAAGGGTGTGCCCGGCTCGCTCACCTTGCATCCTGGCGTGCGCGAGTGAACGCAGCTCGTCGTAGACGAGGCCGAAGAAGGCGTCGGAGGTGGTGCCGGCGTCCCCCGCTTCTTCCCCGGTCGATTCGTTCATGCTCGCGATGGTACCGGGGGGCCGCTGCGGCCTCAAGTGGCCACGCGGACGCGGTGCGAATTCGCCCAATCCAGCGCGGCGGTTGGCGGGGTCCGGGCGTTTCCGGCGCATGAAGGGCGCGCCGAGAAAAGGAGGCATCCCATGAACTCGCACGCCCGCCGGAGGGTGGAGCCGCATCTGGCCGCCCTTCGCTCCTTCGTGTTCGTCCCCCTGCTCCTGATCGCGAGCACGTCCGTCCAGAAGGACTCGACTGTTCGCCCGCTCACTCCCCGCGTACTCGCCATGCCGGCCGCCACCGCGCTCGCGCGGCAGCCGGACATCACGCCCGGCGCGCGGACGGCGGGCGCAGGAGCGGGCTGGTGGCAGACCGTCTCCGCCCAGATCGAGGGCGGCGAGTATCGCGCGTCGGTCACCTCGGCGGGGTTGCAGGCGCCGAACCGCGCTCAGGGTCTTCGCACCTACTTCCGCGCGGGCGGGATCGAAGTAGTGCCGCGGCAGCAGCCGAGCCCGCTCGCGTCCTCTTGGCGCTTCGCGTGGCGGACGACGCAGCTTGGCCGGGCGGGGCAGATGCACGTGATCGATGCCGCTCCGCTCGAACCGAAGGTCGACGGCGCTCGCGTGTGCTACGTGCGCGAAGGCTTCGACGAGTGGTACGAGAACAAGAAGGAGGGTCTCGAGCAGGGCTTCACGGTGCGCGAGCGACCCGCGGGTGAGGGCGCGCTGCGTCTCGAGGGGCACGTGGCGGGCGCGCTCCACGCTCAACTGAAGGACGGTGCGGTGGACTTCCTGGACGAGCACGGAGCGCGCGTGCTGCGCTACGCGGACGTACATGCCGTGGATGCGAGCGGGCGCGCGCTCCCCGCGCGACTGGGGCTTTCGGGTGAGCAGCTCGCGATCCTGATCGAGGACGGCGCGGCGACCTACCCCATCGCCATCGATCCCCTCATGACCTCTCCGGCCTGGACGGCGGACGGCGATCAGGCCTCGGAGTTCTTCGGGATCTCCGTGGGCACGGCGGGGGACGTGAATGGGGACGGATACTCGGACGTCATCGTCGGAGCGCATCGGTACGACACCGGTCAGACCGACGCGGGCCGCGCGTTCGTGTACCTGGGGTCCGCGTCCGGGCTGGTGGCGAGCCCCGCGTGGACGGCCGAGGGTGATCAGGCGTCGGCGTACTTCGGCCGGTCCGTGGGCGCTGCCGGGGATGTGAACGGCGATGGGTACTCGGACGTCATCGTCGGGGCGTACGGGTACGACAACGGCCAGACCGACGAAGGGCGGGCGTACGTGTACCTCGGGTCCGCTTCGGGGCTGGCCGCGAGTCCCTCCTGGACGGCGGAGAGTAATCAAGACTCGGCGTACTTCGGCATCTCCGTAGGTACCGCGGGGGACGTGAACGGGGACGGGTACGCGGACGTCATCGTCGGCGCCAGAGGGTACGACAACGGCCAAACCGACGAAGGGCGAGCGTACGTGTATCTGGGGTCCGCGTCCGGCCTTGCGGCGAGCGCCGCGTGGACGGCGGAAAGCGACATGGCGGGCGCGACCTTCGGCGCCTCCGTGGGGACGGCGGGAGATGTGAACGGGGACGGGTACTCGGATGTCATCGTCGGAGCCCCGCTCTACGACCTGGGCCTCACTAGACACGGGCAGGCGTACGTGTATCTGGGTTCCGCCTCCGGGCTGGCCGGGAGCCCCGCCTGGACGGCCCAGGCCCAATTCGTCGCATCGGACTTCGCCGTCTCCGTGGGAACGGCGGGGGACGTGAACGGGGACGGGTACTCGGACGTCATCGTGGGCGACGACACGGTGGGCCAGGCGTACCTGTATCTGGGGTCTGCTTCGGGACTGGCCGGGAGCGCTTCCTGGACGGCCGACGCCGGTCAATCCGGATCCGGACTCGGCCGCTCCGTGGGCACGGCGGGAGACGTGAACGGGGACGGATTCGCGGACGTCGTGATCGGGGCGTACGGATACGACGACGGCCTGATCGAACAGGGGCGGGCGTACGTGTATCTGGGTTCCTCGTCGGGGCTGGCGGTCAGCCCCACGTGGACCGCCGAGGGTGATCAAGCCATAGGGTTCTTCGGCTCCTCCGCAGGTACGGCGGGGGATGTGAACGGGGACGGGTACTCGGACGTCATCGTCGGGGCTCCGCTGTACGACGGCGCCCAGAGCGACGCGGGGCGAGTCTACGTGTATCACGGATCGGCGTCGGGATTGGCCGCGAGTCCGGGATGGACGGTGGCGAGCGATCAGCCCGATTCGTACTTCGGAGTCTCCGTGGGGACAGCGGGCGACGTGAACGGGGACGGGTACTCGGACGTCATCGTGGGCGCCATGTACTACGACGATGGCGAAGCAAACGAAGGACGAGCGTACTTGTACCTGGGGTCCTCGTCCGGATTGTCGGCGAGCCCCGCGTGGACGGCAGAGAGCGATCAAGCCGGAGCGGGATTCGGCGTCTCCGCGGGTACCGCGGGGGACGTGAACGGGGATGGGTACTCGGACATCATCGTTGGGGCCTACTCGTACGACGACGGCCAGGTCGATGAGGGACGAGCGTACGTGTATCTGGGGTCCTCGTCGGGTCTGTCGGCGAGTCCCGCCTGGACGGCGGAGAGCGATCGGGAGCACGCCTGGTTCGGGGGCCCGGTCGGCACGGCGGGGGACGTGAACGGGGACGGGTATGCCGACGTCGTCGTGGGCGCGAAGGGTGACCTTTTGTTCGGCGTAACGGGACGCGCACACGTGTACTTGGGGTCGTCGTCAGGGCTGGCGGCGAGCCCCGCATGGACCGCACAGGATGACCAGTACGACTCGGCATTCGGCGCGTCCGCGGCCACCGCGGGTGATGTGAACGGGGACGGGTACTCGGACGTCATCGTGGGCGCCCCCGGCTACGGCCCACATCAGGAGGGGAAGGCCTACGTGTATTTGGGGTCGCCCACGGGGCTCGCCGCGTCGCCCGCCTGGACGGCGATGGGCGATCAGCCCAATGCGAACCTCGGCTCTTCCGTGGGTACGGCAGGAGACGTGAACGGGGGCGGGTACTCGGACATCATCGTCGGCGCCCCGGGCCGCAACAACTTCGCGGGGCGGGCCTGCGTGTACATGGGTTCCGTGTCGGGTCCATCGACGAATCCCCAATGGACAGTAGACGGCCCAACCAATGCGAGCTTCGGCACCGCGGTGGGCACGGCAGGCGACGTGAACGGAGACGGATACTCCGACGTCATCGTCGGCACCCGTAGCGCGCGCAGCGCGTACCTGTATCTGGGTCCGGGGCTGGGGGCGAGCCCCGCATGGACAGACGGGACTCAGGGTGGCGAGGCCGTCGGCGTGGCGGGGGACGTGAACGGGGACGGGTACTCGGACGTGATCGTCGGGAACACCGGGTACTACGGGGGGGCCCCGGCTACAGCGGCCGTCTACTACGGCAACGGAGGTGACGGCCTCGACCTCGCTCCCCGCCAGGTGCGTACCGACGACTCCGCTCCCATCGCGTTGCTCGGCCAGTCGGACTCGGAGGTCGCGTTCCGCGCGAAGGTGCTCGGTCGCACGCCGGCAGGACGTGGAAGGGTGCGTCTGGTCGTCGAGAAGAAGCGACTTGGAACGTCCTTCAACGGGAACAACCTGCAGATCGGTCCGCGCACGGACACCGGGGCGCCGGGGCCCTCGGGAAGTGCCGTCTCGTTGACTCAGCTCGTCAGCGGGCTGACACCGGGAGACATGTACCACTGGCGGGCACGCGTGATCACCGACTCGCCGTTCTTCCCGCGTTCGCGCTGGGTCTGGGGGTGGCCGGGAAACGGTGGCTCCGAGGCCGACCTTCGGGGGCATTTGGACAATCCGTCCGTCTACTCGGCGTACACGGGAACCGGCACGAACGTGCAGGTCACGCTGGGTCCCGCGGTGACCGCGACCTTCGACCAGGTGACCTCGGAAGGGATCACGTCGGTGAATGTGGAGAGCGCAGGTCCGCCGCCGCCGGCGGGCTTCCAGATCGTTCCGGTCTCTCCGCCGGTGTACGACGACATCTCGACGACGGCGACTTTCACGGGGCAGGTGACGGTATGCCTGCACTACAACGACACGGATGTCGTGGGGAGCGAGGCGAACCTGAAGATGTACCACTTCGCTTCGGGCTCGTGGGTGGACGTCACGTCGTCCCTGGACACGAACGCGAACATCGTTTGCGGGCAAAGCACATCGCTGTCGCCGTTCGTGATCGTGGAACCGCAAGCGGGAGTGGGGGCGCCGGAAGTCGGAGCGCTGGCGTTCGGCCTGAAGGCGCCGTCGCCGAGCCCGTTCCGCGGGAGCACGGTGATCGAGTTCGCTCTGCCGAGGGCGGGCGAGGCGAGCGTGCGGATCTTCGACGTCGCTGGCCGGCTGGTGCGCGAGCTCGCGCACGGCGCGCATGATCCTGGTTCCTACCGGATGAGCTGGGACGGTCGCGACACGGAGGGCAAGTCGGTGGCGAGTGGGGTGTACTTCGTGCGCCTACAGGCGGCGGGGCAGCAGCAGACGCGTCGGGTGGTGCGGCTGAAGTAGCCTGCGTCCGCAGGAAGCGATCGACGGCCGGGCGCCTCACCGACGGCACCAGGCTCCCCGGGCGTCAGTTCGCGGCAGGTCGGAGGTTGCAGCGAGGCGCGGAAGATCGTGATGGCGCGATGGTTGTGGGAAGAGGCCGGGACCTGGTGGTTCCGGCCTCTTCGTCGGCGGGACCCGCTCCCCCCGGTTGCGGACGATCCGTGTCATGTGCGCGGACTTCGAGGGCGGGAACCCGGGCGATCCATCGAGAAGCACCACCACGCACCGCGCCCGGGCGGCGCGATATCCGGTAGACTCGCGGGCGATGACCGACGAGCGCTGGCACCGCCTTCGCGACCTCTTCGATCGCGCCCGCGATCTCCCCGCCGCCGAGCGGAGCGCGTTGCTCGACCGCGAGACTGCCGAGGACCCGAGGCTGCGCGCCGACGTCGAGCGGCTCCTCGCTTCCGAAGGAACCGCCGACCGCTTCCTCGCGCCGCGCGACACCGCCCCCTCCGCCCCCGCCGCCGGGACCATCGGCGCCTACCACCTGCTCGAGATCCTCGGCGAAGGCGGCTTCGGCGTCGTATGGCTCGCGGAGCAGCAGAAGCCCATCCACCGCCGCGTGGCGCTGAAGCTCATCAAGCCGGGGATGGATACGGCGCAGATCGTGGCGCGATTCGAAGTGGAGCGTCAGGCGCTGGCGCTCATGGAGCACCCCGGGATCGCGCAGGTGTTCGAGGCCGGCGCCACCGAGACCGGCCGCCCGTACTTCGTGATGGAGTACGTGCCCGGCTCGCCCATCACCAAGTTCTGCGACGCGGAGCGCCTCCGCATCCGCGAACGCCTGGCGCTCTTCGCTGCGGTCTGCGACGCCGTGCAGCACGCGCACCAGAAGGGAGTGATCCACCGCGACCTCAAGCCGTCGAACGTGATCGTCACGCGACGCGACGGCGCGCCTTCACCGAAGGTCATCGACTTCGGCGTCGTGAAGGCCACGACGCCCGGACGCGGCGAAACGCTCGTCACGCGCGAAGGCATGATCGTGGGAACGCTCGGCTACATGAGCCCGGAGCAGTCGGGCGCCGTGGCGGGCGCCGTGGACACGCGCTCGGACGTGTACTCGCTCGGGGTCCTGCTCTACGAGCTGCTCACGGGCGTCTTGCCGTTCGACTCCGACCGGCTCGCGGAGAGCCCGCTCTCCGAAGCGCTGCGGGTGGTTCGGGAGGAAGATCCTCCTCCGCTCGCCACGCGGCTGTCTCGCTCCGCGGAGACTCTCGGCGCCGTCGCGGCCGCCCGCTCGTGCGAGGCGCGGGTTCTGCTCCGAGACCTGCGCGGCGAGCTGGAGTGGATCGCGGGGCGTGCGCTGGAGAAGGACCCGGAGCGACGCTACGGGTCCGCGGCGGAGCTGGCGGCCGACGTTCGGCGTTACCTCGCGGACGAGCCGGTGCTGGCCGCCGCGCCCGGCTCCGCCTACCGCCTGCGGAAGTTCGTGCGCAAGCACCGCGTCATGACCACCGCCACGGCACTCGTGCTGCTGGCGGTCGTCGCCGGCGGAGTGGCCACCGTCATGGGACTCCGCCGCGCGGTCCGCGCGGAACGGACGGCGGAGCGAGAAGCAACGTCGTCGAAGCAGGTGGCCGACTTCCTGGTGGGACTCTTCGGCGCCTCGAATCCCGACGTGGCGAAGGGCAAGGACCTGACCGCGCGCACCCTCTTGGACGAGGGCACCCGGCGCATCGAGTCCCGAACGATCGAAGATCCCTTCGTGCAGGCGCGCCTCCTGGCGGCGATGTCGGAGTCGTATCAGAATCTCGGTCGCTTCGACGAGTCGATCCGCCTCGCGCGCGAGGCGCTGGCCGCGACGGAGCGGGCCGAGCCGCGCCCCGGAGCGGAGACCGCGCGTCAGCTCTACAACCTGGCCCAGGCCTTGGACGCGCAGGGGTCCGACAGCGTGGCGGTCGTTCTGGACCGCGCCATCGCCGTCCTCCAGCGCTCTGCCAAGCCGGACACTCGCCTGCTGGCCAGATGCTTCTACCGGAAAGGGAGCTGGTGGGACGACCGCGGCGAGCTCGCGAAGGCGGACTCGATCCTCACACGCGCCCTTCGACTCGCGGAGGCGGAGGCGGTCCCCGACACGACGGCCCTTCTGCGGATCTACTCCACGCGGGCAACGATCGCGCACCAACGGTTCGACCTCCGGGAAGCGGCGCGCTTGTACTCGCGCACTCTCCAGCTGGCGGAGGGGTCGGACCTGACCGGATGGGCCATCTACGCTCATCGGCGCCTGGCGAACGTGCATCGGGCGCTGGGCGACGCGCAGAACACGCAGCTCCACGCGGATCAGGCCCTGCGCCTCGCGAGAAGCGTCTATCCCGGGGCTCATCCGAACCTCGCGGATGCGCTCGGGGGTCAGGCCGACGCTTTCGAGATCCGCAAGCGCTACGAAGAAGCCATCACGGCGCGAGAGGAGGCGGTGCGCATCCGGAGAGCGATCGGAGATCCGCTATCCCTCACTTGCGACCTGACCTCCCTCGGCGCGCTCTACCGGACCGCCGACAAACCGGATCTGGCCATTGCGCGCAGCCAGGAAGCTTGCGACGTGGGTAAGAAGGGCTTGGGTCTTGCGCACGAGCGGACCGGCGAAGCCATGGCGAATCTCGCGCGCACCTACGCGTGGGCCAAGCGGCCGCGGCAAGCGGACTCCACGTTCCGGGCGGCCTTCGCCGTGTTCGACAGCGTGAGGGCCACCAGCGTGTTCGCCCCGTTGGCGGCCATGGACTACGCCACGCTCTGCCGCGACCAAGGCCGCACCCAGCGCGCGGACAGCTTCTACGTGCGCGCAGAGGCGGGCATGGACTCTACCAAGGCGGCGCTGCGAATGTACCTCGGGGCATGTCTCGTCGAGCACGCGTACTTGCGGTCCATGCAGGGACGTCATCCGGAGGCGGAGGCCATGATGCGGGTCGGAATGCCGCTGCGAACCGCAGGGACGGACGATCCCGATCTCGGCAACCCGCATCTCGTCTGGGCGGCGGTGCGCGCCCGGGCCGGCGACACGGAGGGCGCCGTGAAGCAGCTTGCCGAGGCGGCCAGCCACGGCGCCACTCCGGCGGATGTCGCGAAGTACGCGGAGCTCACGCCCCTTCGTGCCCGCGCGGACTACCCGCTGGCCGCCGCGCGGTAGCGTCAGGCCGACGCGGACTCGCCGCCCGTCAGCTCCACGTGGAGCCACGCGCGCGCGAACGCCCAGTCGCGCAGCACCGTGCGCGTGGAAGTCCCCAGCGCCTCGGCCGTCTCTTCCACGTCCAACCCGCCGTAGAAGCGGAGCCGCACGACTTGCGCGGCGCGGTCGTCCTTCTCGGCCAGGCGATCGATGGCCTCGTCCATGGCGAGGATCGCCTCGGGGTCGCGGTCGTCGGCGAGAGCCACCACCTCTTCCAGATCCAGAGGCACTCGGGCGGCCGCGCGGCCGTCGGCGTCGCCGCCGCGCTTGACGCGGCTCCGGGCGCGTGCCCGCTCGATGAGGATGCGGCGCATGGCCAGCGCCGCCGCGGCGAAGAACTGGCCGCGACCCGGCCAGGCGTCTCCATCCCTCCCGCGCAGCCGGAGGAACGCCTCGTGCACGAGCTCAGTGGTCTGCAGGGACGGGTTGCCCAGCTCGCCCCGCAACCGGGCGTGGGCGATCGTCCGGAGCTCCTCGTAGACCCGGGCGAAGAAGGTGTCGGGGGGTTCGGCGGGCGACGGCGGAGGAGCGCCGACAGGGGGATCGCTCGACATGCCCCGATGCTAGGGCTTGGGGAGGTGGGGTGTCACCCCCCGGGGGACGCGGCGAAAGGGGCGGGCGACCTCCGGCCCGGTGTCATGTCCGGGCCGCTTACGGCGCAAGAGGGGTAGCGGTGCGATGCGGCCCGCCCCCGGGGCCTCCGAGAAGGCCGAGGCCCCCGGGATCCCGACGAGCCCTGGAACGAAGGAGACTCCCATGCTCGCGCTCTTCAACGCCATTCTGGACCTCGTGCTGAACAAACTGTCCGCCAACCACAACCAGACCGTGCTGCGCGCCTGAGACCTTCGAGACACGGGGTGGGCGGCGCCCCTTCGTGCGGGGGGCTCGACCTTCGCGCCGGACGGGAATCCCGCCCGGCCCGCCGGAAGCCGGAGAGCGTCTCGTTCGCGAGGCGCTCGTTCGGATGGCGGGGCCGGCCGCGACGGCGGGCGGTCACACGCCGTACTTCTCGAGGATCCCCTTCTTGTCGAGGCCGAGAATCCCGTACTTCGCGCCGACCTTCTTGAAGGACTCGGCGGCGCGCTGGAGCATCGGGATGTCGTGGTCGGCGGAGAGCTGGGTGCGGATCCGCGCCTGGCCCGCGGCCACGACGGGGAAGAAGAAGCCCACCACGTAGATGCCCTCGTGATAGAGGTCCCGCGCCATGTCCTGGCTGAGCTTCGCGTTGTAGAGCATCACCGGGACGATCGGGCTCTCGCCGTCCTTGATCACGAGACCCGCGTCCGTGAGCGCCTTGCGCCAGAACGTGGTGTTGCGCTCGAGCTTGTCGCGGCGCTCCGTGGTGGCGCCGAGGATCTCCAGGACCTTCACGGCCGCGTACGCGATCGGCGGCGGGACCGCGTTACTGAAGAGGTAGGGGCGCGCCTTCTGCCGGCAGAGGTCCACGATCTCCTTACGGCCCGACACGCAGCCGCCGCTCGCGCCGCCCAGCGCCTTGCCGAGCGTCGTGGTGATGACGTCGATGCGGCCGACGCAGCCGTGGTGCTCGTGGGTGCCGCGGCCCGTCTTGCCGATGAAGCCGGTGGCGTGGCTGTCGTCCACGAAGACGAGCGCGCCGTGCTTGTCGGCGAGGTCGCAGATGTCCTTCAGCGGGGCGAGGTCCCCGTCCATGCTGAAGTTGCCGTCCGTCACGATCATCTTCACGCGCTTGCCCGCGTGCTCCACGAGCTTCTCTTCGAGGTGCGCCGCGTCCGCGTGCTTGTACGTGTCCCGCTCCGCCTTGCACAGGCGGATGCCGTCCACGATGCTCGCGTGCACGAGGCGATCGGAGATGATGATGTCCTCGGGTCCGAGAATCGCCTCGAACACGCCGGCGTTCGCGTCCATGCAGCTCGGGAAGAGGATGGTGTCCTCGGTCCCGAGGAACTCGGTCAGCTTGCGCTCCAGCGTGCGGTGGATGTCCTGCGTGCCGCAGATGAAGCGGACCGAGGACATCCCGTAGCCGCGCTCGTCGAGGCCGCGGTGGGCGGCCGCGACCACGTCGGGGTGGCTGGAGAGACCGAGGTAGTTGTTCGAGCACAGGTTCACCACGTCCTGCAGCGCGGCGCCGGAGGGGAACTCCACGCGGATCCCGGCCGCTTGCGGCGAATGGATGAACCGTTCTTCCTTGAAGATGCCCTTCTCGCGGATGGAGCCGAGCTCCGTCAGGTAGCCTTCCCTCACCGAGGCGGGGTACGACATCACTTGCCCTTCTGGTGGCGCTTCACGAGCTCGATGATGCTCACCACCGTGTCGAAAGCCTCCGGGGTGGCCTCCTCGTCCGGAATGGAGACCGAGTACTTCCTCTCGAGAAACCGCAGCAGGCTCACCATGCTGAAGCTGTCCACGATGCCGCCCGAGATGAGGGGCGTGTGCTCGTCCAGCTCGAAGTCCTCGTCCTCGTCCAGGTACTCCTTGCGGATGTAGTCCAGGATCACGTCCTTCACGACACGCTCCTCGTTCCGGGACCCGGCGCTCGCCGGTGCGCATCCGCGCAGCGCGTGGCCGGGTGGGCTCCATCGCCGAAGCCGATCGGGCTTCGGAAGCTACGCCCTACGCATCCTCCAGCGTGCTCACGTCGCCCACTTCCTGGCCCCATTCCTTGGCCTTGAGCAGGCGCCGCATGATCTTCCCGCTGCGCGTCTTGGGGAGATGGTCCACGAACTCGATCTCCTGCGGCATCGCGAGCGGGGAGAGCTTCTTGCGGATGAAGTTCATGATGGACAGCTCGAGATCCGACGACGCGCCGAAGCCGGGCTTCAGCGCCACGAACGCCTTCACGACCTCCATGTTCATGGGATCGGGCTTGCCGATGGCGGCGGACTCCGCGACGGCCTCGTGCTCGAGCAGCGCGCTCTCGATCTCGAAGGGCCCCACGAGGTGCCCGCCGGTATTGATGACGTCGTCGTCGCGGCCGGTGAACCAGAAGTAGCCGTCCGCATCCAGACTGGCGCGGTCCCCGCACACGTACCAGCCGTTGAGGAACTTGCCGTAGTACGTGGCGCTGTTGTTCCAGTAAGTGCGCAGCATGCTCGGCCACGGCGGCTTGATGGCGATGAGCCCCACCCGACCGGGCTCCGTCACCGGCTCGCCGGACTTCGGGTCGATGATGGCGGCGGTGAGCGCGGGGAAGGGCAGCCCCATGCTGCCGGGCTTCACCTTCATGCCGGGAAGATTCGTGACCATGATCGAGCCGGTCTCCGTCTGCCAGAACGTGTCGTGGAAGTCGAGACCGAAGGCCTCGCGGCCCCAGTGGACGGCCTCGGGATTCAACGGCTCGCCGACCGACGCCATGTGGCGCAGCGCCGTATGGTCGTGCCGCTTCACCGGCTCCACGCCGTCCTTCATCAGCATGCGGATGGCGGTGGGCGCCGTGTACCACACCGTCACGCGGTGCCGCGCCAGCGTCCTGTACCAGCGATCGCTCGAGAAGCCGGCGTCCAGGACGATCTGCGTCACGCCGAGCGCCCACGGCCCGATGATCCCGTAGCTCGTGCCCGTGACCCAACCGGGATCGGCCGTGCACCAGTAGATGTCGTCTTCCTCGAGATCCAGCACGAGCTTGCTGGTGAGGTACTGCGCCAGGATGCTGGAGTGCACGTGGAGCGCGCCCTTCGGCTTGCCGGTGGTGCCGCTGGTGTAGTGCAGCACGCTCGGGCTCTCCGCGTACGTCCGCGCCACCGGGAACGAGTCCTCGGCATGGTCCATCATCGAGTACGCCACCTCGCCCTCGCGGAGCGCCTTCCCGTCCGCGTCGTGGTCCACCACGATGACGAGCTTGAGATCCGGCAGGCGGTCCAGCGCCTTCCGCACTTTGCCCACGTGGCGCCGCTGCGTGATGATGGCGGTGGCGCGGCAGTCTTCCATGCGCTGCACGAGCGCGTCGTCGCCGAACGCGGAGAAGAGCGGCACGACCACCGCGCCGGTCTTCGAGATTCCCATGAAGCCGATGTACAGCTCCGGGATGCGGTCGAGGAAGAGGCACACGCGGTCCAGCGGCCGGATGCCGTGCCCGGCGAGGAACTTCGCCCAGCCGTTCGAGAGGCGCTGCAGGTCCCGGTACGTGAAGGTGCGCAGCGCGCCTTCGTGGTTCTCGTGCACGAGCGCCAGCTTCTCGCCGCGGCCGGCGGCGACGTGACGGTCGACGCAGAGCTGACCCAGGTTGATGGGGCCTCCGTCGGTGAGGCCCAGCTCCTTCGCGGCCTGGTCCCAGCGGACCGTGCGGCGAAGGGCGGCGTAGTCGATCGGAGTTCCCACGGGAGGCCCCCCGGCTCGCGCGTTGGTGCATTCCCGCGCCGCCCGGCGGACCTCGAGCAGGCGCACCGGGAGGCGCGCACGGCTCTTTCGCAGACGGCGGCCGCGCAGTCTAGCACGTCCTCGCGCGCGGACGTGCCGCTTGCCGGTCGACGCAATCTACCGGGCGGCGACGGCCGGGCCAACCGACCGAGTCCTCCGAGCGTCCCGGTTCGGAAGGAGGCCTTTCCGGGACGAAAACGGGCTCTCGCGCCGCGAACCGGCCCCCCGCGCCCTTCCGGCGAGGCGTCCGGAGGGCTACGATCATGGATCTCGCCGGCCCGCCCTTCGGAGAATCGCGTGACCGCCCCCGACGAAGCCACGTCCCGACCCTCCGCGCGACCCTTCCCGGCCGCGGTGATCGCCTTCGCGGGGTGGACGGCGGTCGCGCTCTTCTTCGCGAACCGCCTGTTCTTCTCCTCCCAGCTCACGGGCCCGCCGATCTCGTGGATCGAGGCGATCTCGTGGTCCTTCCTCGACTGGTATCTCTGGGCGGCGCTCTCGCCGTTCGTCTTCCGCGCCTCCCGGCGCTTCCCGCTCGGCCGCGGCGCGCCGATGCGGAACGTCTTCGTCCACCTGCTCCTGAGCCTGCTCTTCACCGTCGTCCACTCGACGATCTACGGCACCATCGTCTGGAACATGCGCTGGGTGCCCGCGCAGGGCGCTACGCTGACCGGGCTCGTGCAGAGCCTCTTCTTCGGGAAGTTCCACCTCGGCGTAGTGACGTACTGGGTGCTCGTGGTGCTCCGGCACACGTTCGACTTCTACACGCGCTACCGCGAGGAGGAGTTGCGCGTCTCGCGGATGGAGGCGCAGCTCGCGCAGGCCCAGCTCCAGGCGCTGCGCATGCAGCTTCACCCGCACTTCCTCTTCAACACGCTGAACGCCGTGTCCGCGCTGATGCACAAGGACGTGGACGCCGCGGACCGGATGCTCGCGCGCCTCTCCGACTTCCTGCGGCTCACCCTCGAGACCGGCGGCGCGCACGAGGTCTCGCTCCGCCAGGAGCTGGAGTTCCTCAAGCGCTACCTGGAGATCGAGCAGACGCGCTTCGCGGACCGCCTGCGGGTGCGCGTCGACGTGGACCCGAGCACCCTGGAGGCGCGCGTGCCGAACCTCATCCTGCAGCCGCTCGTGGAGAACGCGATCCGCCACGGCGTGGCCCGCTCGGCGTCGGCGGGATGCGTGGAGATCGCGGCGCACCGCCGGAACGGCGCGCTGTTCCTCGAAGTGCGCGACGACGGCCCCGGTCTGCCGGACGGTGGCCTGCGTCCTCCGCGCGAGGGCGTGGGTCTCGCGAACACGCGCGCGCGCCTCGCGCAGCTCTACGGCGCCGGCTCGAGCCTCGACCTCGCGAACCGGCACGAGGGCGGGGTGGCCGTGACCCTCACGATCCCGTTCCGGACCGAGGCGGCCGCGAACGGCGCGCACGGACCGGAGGAGGTGATCTCATGACCGAGAACCGGGCGACCGACACGATTCGGGCGCTCATCGTGGACGACGAGCCCCTCGCGCGCGAGCGCGTGCGGAGCCTCCTCGAGGGCGAGACCGACGTGACCATCGTCGGCGAGTGCGCCACGGGCGGCGAGGCGATCGAAGCGATCGAGCGCGACCATCCGGACCTCGTCTTCCTGGACGTGCAGATGCCCGAGCTGGACGGCTTCGGCGTCCTCGAGAACGTCGAGGCGGAGCACCTGCCCTTCGTGATCTTCGTCACCGCCTACGACGAGTACGCCGTGCGCGCGTTCGAAGTGCACGCGCTGGACTACGTGCTGAAGCCCTTCGACCGGGAGCGGTTCCGCGACGCGCTCGGCCGCGCGCGGCGCGAGATCGCGCGCGCCTCCGGCGACGGCGGCGTCGACAAGAAGCTCTTGTCGCTGTTGACGGAGCTGCAGGACCGGCGCAAGCGCCTGGAGCGCATCGTGATCCGCTCGGGCGGCCGCGTGTCCTTCCTCCGGACGGACGAGATGGACTGGATCGAGGCCGCGGGGAACTACGTGGAGTTGCACGTGGGCAAGGACTCGCATCTGCTACGCGAGACGATGAACAAGCTCGAGAGCCGCCTCGATCCGAAGCGCTTCCTCCGGATCCACCGGCGCATCATCGTGAACGTCGAGCGGATCAAGCAGCTCGAAGGAGTCACGCATGGCGAGTACCTCGTGGTCCTGAAGGACGGCACGCGCCTGTCCTCCAGCCGCGGGTATCGCGAGGGGTTGCAGCGGCTGCTGGCCGGCGACTCGTAGGGCCCGCGTCAGCGGGACAGCACCTGCGCGAGGTACTGCGCCACGACCTCGTCGCGGCGGGCGCCGGCGGGGCCGAGCAGCGTGGCCACGTACGCGTCGCGCTCGAAGGCGAAGACCTGGAGATCCCAGACGCAGATGGACTCCGACGCCTGCGGTTCGCGCCAAGCGGCGCCGGGCTCCTTCGAGCGCACGGCGATGCGGATCGGCAGCTCGTTCTCGCGGTCCCACCACGCGAGGACGACGTAGTCGGCGGTGAGCCCGCGATGCGAGATCAGGAAGCCCACGCCCGCGCGCGCGTCGGTCGCGGCCGGCTGCGGCAGCTCGCGCAGCACGCGCGCGATGCCGTCGTCGAAGTCGGCGGCGGCGTGCGGGTGGCTACCGTGGACGATGGCGTAGTGCTTGAGGCGCCAGTCGCCGGCGCGTCGAGTCTCGAGGAACATGATGCGGCGAGGAGCATAGGGTTGCACGACGTCCTCCGTCAGCTCGCGCTCGGGCGTCCGCCGGGTGCGTCGGGCCGCGTGGTCGCCGCCGCGCTCTCTCGTCGCAGCGCGTCCTCCCAGCGCGGAGGACACTCGGAGCCTCGAATGCGCCAGCGCACGAACGTGGTCCGGCCCATCTTGCCTTGCAGCGCGCTCATCACGCCCACGTGCGGCGACGTTCCCACGAAGCGCTGCAGCGCCGCCTCGTCCTCCCAGACCGAGAGCGTCCGGAACGTCTTCGACCACACGCTCGCCATCAACGAGTAGCCGATCAGCCCGGGCGTCGTGCGGAGCTGCTCCTGGATCCGCGCCGAGCTGTGGAGGAAACGGCCGATGTCGCGGAAGCGCCGCAGCGGCAACGTGGAGACGAGCCCGAGATACTCGCGATCGGGCTCGGGGCGGCTCCGCATCTTCCAGGGATTGATCACCGTTCACCTCGCGCCACGCGGCACGCCGCGCGCCCACCAGGGCGCGGCGCATGATACCCGACCCTCTTTCGGTCAGGCGCGCGCAAGGCCTTCCGGCCCTCGCGGGTACGCGATCAGTCCCGCTGCCGCGAGCGCAGCGAACGCCGCCCCCGCCCAGAACGGAGCCGGCGCGCCGAGCGCGCTCCAGAGCGCGCCCGCGAGCGCGCTGGCCAGCAGGAGCGTCACGCCGCTGACCAAGTTGAACACGCCGAACGCGGTGCCGAGGAGGTCGGCGGGCGCGGTGTCGGCCACGAGCTTCGCGAAGAGTCCCTGCGTGAGGCCCATGTGCAATCCCCAGAGCCCCGCGCCGATCAGCGCCGCTCGCGGCGCCGACGCCGTGGCCAGCAGCACGTCCGCTGCGACGAGCGTGCCGAGTCCCGCGACGAGGAGCGAGCGCCGGCTCACCCGATCCGCGGCCGCGCCGGCGGGGTAGGCCGCCGCCGCGAACACGACGTTCATGACGATGAGCACCCACGGCACGCGGCCGAGCGCGAGGCCCACGTCGCGGGCGCGGAGCACGAGGAACGCCTCGCTGAAGCGGGCCAACGTGAACGCCGCGCCGAGCATCACGATCAGCCAGAAGCGGAGCGGGAGCCGGCCCGCCTGAGCGAAGGAGAGCGGCGGCCGCGCGCCCGCGCCGGGGGCGGCGCGCTCCGGCTCGCGAACGCCGAGCGCCAAGAGGGCGACGGCGAGGAGCGCCGGCGTCACGCCGACCCAGAGGACCTTCCGGATGTCGTTCGAGAGCCACATCATGAAGGCCAGCGCGAGCACGGGCCCCGCGAACGCGCCGACGGAATCCAGCGCCTGCCGGAGACCGTACGCGGCGCCGCGCAGCTCGCGCGGCGTGACCTCCGCCACGAGCGCGTCGCGCGGAGCGCCGCGGATTCCCTTGCCGATCCGGTCGAGGAAGCGCGCCGTGAACACCCAGCCGATGGAGGGAGCGAGCGGGAACATCGGCTTCGTGGCCGCCGCGAGTCCGTAGCCGAGCACGGCCAGCGGCTTGCGCTTGCCCACGGCGTCGCTGATCGCGCCCGAGAAGACCTTCGTGATCGCAGCGGTCGCTTCGGCCACGCCCTCCACGAGCCCGATCGTGGTCATGGACGCCCCGAGCACGCTCGCCATGAACACCGGCAGCAGGCTGTGAATCAGCTCGGACGAGGTGTCCATGAGCAGCGAGACGAAGCCGAGCGCCCAGACGACGCGCGGCAGCCCGCGGAAGGCGCGGCTCGCCGTCGGCGAGCCCGACTCTCTCGCGGGCGACATGGCGGCCAAGCGGTCGGTCAGCCCGGGAAGCGGCCGGCGGGCGGCTGCCACAGCTCGATGCGGTTTCCTTCCGGATCCATCACCCACCCGAAGCGGCCGTACTCCGTGGACTCCACCTTTTCGTCCACCGCGCAGCCTTCCGCGCGGAGCGCCGCGAGCAACGCGTCCAGGTCCTCCACGCGATAGTTGATCATGAAGGGCGACGGGCTGGGATCGAAGTACTTGGTGTCCGCGGGGAAGATGCTCCAGACGGTGGCCCCGTTCGGCGCGGGCGCGTCCGGCGGGTTCCACACGAACGTGACCCCGCCCCATTCCTGGATGTCGAGGCCGAGGTGCCGTCGATACCAAGCGCGCAACGCGTCGGGATCGCGCGCCTTGAAGAAGATCCCCCCGATTCCGGTCACTCGCGGCATGGCGGCCCCCCCGGTGATGGCGTCCTCGGTCGGCGCGCTGTCGTGGCTTCTCGGTGCCGGCCTCGCTCCCCGAGGTTCGCGGCATCTCCCGAAGCGCCTGTGAATCCCCTCGCTCGCCGGCTTCAGCTGGCGAGAGACAGCTCGTCCGTGTTGGCGTCGTAGTCGAACAGCTCCGCGTAGCGTCCCCAGCTCACGGCGATGTCGAACTGCTCCTCCACGACCTCGGCGTCGCCGAGCTCGGCGTTCAGTTGATCGGTGAAGTACTCCTTGGCGACCCGGTGGTTGTCGTCCTTCTGGAGAGTCTCGTAGATCCACGTGATGGTGGGCAAGCGGAGAGCCCGGCCTGCGAGCAGCTCCTTGCGGGTCAGAATGGTGGCCTCGGCATAGCTGCGGCCGAGCGGCGTCAGGCTCAAGTCGCCTTCGCGCACGGTCAGGAACCCCACGAGCTCTCCCGCCTCCACGATGGGCAGAAGGTCGTCCAGCTCCAGGACCAGCTCGCCGCTCAGGCGGTACAAGTCCGCCCGCCCGCCTTCCACCGCCACCTTCTCGACGAGGCCGGCGAGGGCGTTCGCTCTCGCGCGCGGCAGCTTGTGCTTCAACCCCGGAGGCGCCGGTCCTTCCTCCGTCTTGCCCGCGACGGCCGCGTAGACCTTGTCCACCAGCGCCTGGAAGGCGGTGTCCTTCCGCGCGCGCGGATGGCCCAGCATCACCGGGATCTCGGCGACCACGCGTCCCGGATCCTTGTCCATGACCACGATCCGGTCGGCCATCAGCACGGCCTCCTCGATGTTGTGCGTGACCATGAGGATGGCCTGCGTGGGCATGGACTTGCTCAGCCACAGCTCCATCAGCTCGCCGCGCAGGCCTTCGGCGGAGAGCACGTCGAGCGCGGAGAAGGGCTCGTCGAGACAGAGCAGCTCCGGCTCGATGGCCATGGCGCGTGCGAATCCCACCTTCTGTCGCATGCCGCCGGACAGCTCGCGCGGGTACGCCTGCTCGAAGCCGTCGAGGCCGACCGTGTCGATCAGCTTCAGCGCCCGCTCGTGGCGCGCGGCCTCGGGCACGCCGCGCGCCTTGAGCGCGATCTCGACGTTGCCCTGGACGGTGAGCCACGGGTACAGCGCGAAGGTCTGGAACACGATCGTCGTGTACGGATTGACGCCGGTGAGCGGTCGCCCGTGGGAGAAGACCGTGCCCGAGCTGGCCTCCGCCAGCCCCGCCACGATGCGCAGCAACGTGGACTTCCCGCATCCCGAGGGACCGAGCAGACAGACGAACTCGCCCGGACGGACGCGCAGATCGACGTCGCGGACGGCGAAGAACTTCCGAGGTCCGGTCCCGTAGGCCTTCACGACCTTGTCGAGGCGCAGCAGATCCGGGCCGGCCGGGACGGACGCGACGCTGTTCATACGGTTCCTCCGCTCGGGCCGTCAGTCCATGCGGTAGCGATCTTCCGCGATCCGGTACAAGCGACGCCAGAGCGTTCGATTGATGACGACGACGGTTACCACGAGCGTCAGGGTCGCCGCCAGCAGCAGGGGATAGTTCGCCGTGCCCGTGGCTTGCGCGATGAGCGCGCCGATGCCCGTGGTGGCGTGGGACCGGCCGCCGAACTCCACGTGCTCCGCGATGATGCTCGCGTTCCAGGCGCCCCCGCTCGCCGTGATCGCGCCGGTGATGATGTACGGGAAGAGCGCCGGAAGGATGAGCGTCCGCCAGCGGTCGCGCCACGGAAGGCGCAGCATGTCGGAGGTCTGCACGAGGTCCACCGGGATGGCGGCGGCCCCGGCGATCACGTTGAAGAGCATGTACCACTGCGTTCCCATGAGCATCAGGAGAACCGCCGCCATGTTCAGCCCCCCCGAGACGTTCAGGAGGGCCAGCAGCACGACGGGGAAGAGAGCCGTGGCCGGGACGGCGGCGATGACCTGCACGATCGGTTGAAGGATGTCGGCGACCCTCCGATTGGTTCCGATGGCCACCCCCACCGGGACCGTCCAGAGCAGCGTGATCGCGAGCGAGACGGCGACCCGGACGAGCGTGGCCAGGAGACCCCTGCCCAGCATCGCCCACTCCGGGCCTGGAACCCCGACCAGGAGGCCGGCGGCTCGCGCGCCGCCGTAGACGACGACCAGGAGCACGAGCACGCCCGTCGCGATGGCCCAAGCGGAGGGGCGGCCGCGGTGAGCCACCGGCTCCGGCGGCGGGACGTTGCCGCCGCCGTGTCGGTAGAGCGTGGCGTCGAGGCGCTCGCTCAGCGGTCGCAGCAGGCGTGATTGGATCTCCGAGGGGATCCACGAGCGCGACAGGATCTCCAGGAACCACGAGCTGGGCGGTTCCTCCCCCTCGACCATCTCGAGCTTGAAGCGCTGGGACCAGGCGATCAGCGGGCGCCAGACGAGCTGGTCGAGCGCGACGATCACGAGCACGAGCGTGGTCACGCCGAGGACCACGGCCGGCACGTTCCCGGCGTCGGCCGCCGTCTGCAAGTAGGCGCCGAGCCCGGGGAGCCGGAAATCGCGGCGGCCCACGTGGAAGATCTCCGCCGCCATCAGGAAGAACCACCCGCCGGACCAGCTCATCATGCTGTTCCACAGCAAGCCGATCGTCGCGAAGGGCAGCTCGAGCGTCTTGAACCGCAGCCACCGGTCGAGGCGGAACACGGACGCCGCTTCGCGCAGCTCCTCCGGGATCGTGCACAAGGACTGGTAGAAGCTGAACGTCATGTTCCAGGCCTGCGACGTGAAGATGAGCACGATGGACGCCAGCTCCGCCGCGGCCCGCTGCGGGAGCACGGCGCTCAAGCTGAGCAGCACGACGGGGAGGAACGAGAGGATCGGCACGCTCTGCAGGACGTCGAGCGTGGGCATGAGCACGGCGCGGGCGGCGCGATGGTGGAACGCCACGTAGCCGAAGCCCAGGCTGAACAGCAGGGACAGGACGTAGGCGGCGGCCATTCTCGCTACCGAGAGCGCCGCGTACCAGGGAAGGGCGAGCGGCGATAGCGAGATGGCCGGTCCGGCGATGGCGGCCGGCGCGGCGAAGGCGAGGCGCACTCCCGCGTAGAGCAGCGCGGCGATGACGAGCAGGATGACCCCGTCCCCGACGGTGAAGACACGACCCTCGGGGAGCACCGGCCCGTACCGGAACTGCTTCATGATCTGCCCTGCGAAGCGCTCGTGGCCGGCGTCAGGGCGCGTCGGCGGATGGCACCACGGAATCGCGAGGCGGAGGGTAACCTCGGCCTCGATCCGCGTCTCGCAGGATCCGCCGGGGTCGGTGCTCGGGCAGGGCGGACGGGCTCGAGCGGAAGCGCTCGTCACGTCCGCCGGCTGCGGGAGGCCCGGCGTCGGTCAATGGACCACGAGCTGGCTCAGCAGCCGTTCCACCAGATCTTGCAGCTCGAGGAGTGCCGCCGTGGGATCACGAGTTCAACGCGAAGGCGGCGCAGGCAGTGCAGGCGCCCCGAGGGCGATGCCCCCCGAGAGCGGGAGCGGGGCGCCTCCGCCCGCCCCTCGCTCCGGGATTCTCGTCCCCGGCCTTCGCACGTCCATCCCCCGGGGCGAGCGCGCCGCGGCCCGGCGCCCTATGGTGAGCGCGGATCCGTCACCGGGCACCCCCGGCGGGGGAAGTCCTCCGAACCGCGGATCTCGCGCCGGGCCGACCGGCGAACGGCCGGACTCCCATCGAAGGGGAAGGAGATGCGCCGGGACTGACCCGGCGATCTTCGTGGCGAGTGGGGGACGGACGTCTCGACCCGGATCGGCCCGCGCGCGACCTTGCCCCGGTGCGTCATTGCGTCCTTGCCCCGATCCGGCGGCTCGCCGGCGTCGCCTGCACGCGTGGGGGTTCGCCCCGATCCAGCTTCCCGCCGGCTTCTCCGCATCGGACGGGCGCCTCCGCCGTCCGGGCTCCGGCGCCCTCCCGCTCCGGCGGCTCCGCCATCCCTGGCTACGCCGCCTCCGCGAAGCCGCTGCGGAGAACCCGTCGGGAACCCGGATCGTTGCCTCGTTCGCGCGGCGTTCGGCGTCTGCCGAGATCGCGCGGCACGGACGGCTCGCCCGACACGTCAACGAGGCGACGCCGTCCCGGCTCTGCGCGCACGCCGTCGGCGTGCCGCGCG
>JAXLTI010000007.1:0-343262 GCA_046330135.1 bacterium | reverse complement strand
CCTCGAGCAGGCGAAGGCCGCCTACGCCAGCGCGAAGGCGCGCGAGGAGCTGGCGAAGAGCGAGCTGAAGCAGGCCACGCAGGAGCTGGATCGGATGCGCGGCCTCGTGGAGCGCGGGCTCGGCTCCACGTCGGACCTGGAGAAGGCGCAGACGGCACGGGACGTGGACGCGGCGCGCCTGGGCTCCGCCGAGCAGGACGTGGTGGACGCGAAAGCGGGCGTGGACAACGCGCAGGAGGAGCTCGAGCGCACCGTGATCCGGGCGGAGATCCCCGGCGTCGTCGTGCGCCTCGCGGTGGAGAAGGGGGAGAACGTTCTCGCGGGCGATCTCTACAACCGCGGCTCGTCCGTGGTGACGGTGGCGGACCTCTCCGAGATGGAGGCCCAGATCCTCGTCGACGAGACGGAAGTGGTGCACGTGCACGACGGCCAGAAGGCCAAGGTCGAGGTGGACGCGTTCCCGGACAAGGAGATCGCAGGCTCGGTCTTCGAGGTGGGGAACAGCGCCTATGAAGCCGGGGCGCTGGGCTCGCAGGAGGCGAAGGACTTTCGCGTGCGCATCCTCCTGGAGAACTTCCCCGAAGCGCTGCGCCCGGGACTCTCGGCGCGCGCGCAGATCGTCACCGACACGCGCGACAGCGTGCTCGCGGTCCCGATCGAGGCCCTCGCGCTGCGGGATCCGCGCAAGGAAGCGGAGAAGCTGCAGCACAAGCACGGCCATGCCGGCAAGCCCAAGGCCGGCGCGGCGGCGGACTCCTTGCTCGCGCGGGCGGACTCCGCCGTCGCCGCCGCGGACTCGGCGCGCGGCATCAAGGGAGACGAGGAGACCACCGAGGTCGAGGGCGTGTTCGTCGTGAGGGACGGCAAGGCGGTGTTCACGCCGGTGAAGACCGGGATCTCGGGCAAGCGTCACTTCGAAGTGATGTCCGGCCTCCGCCCCGGAGACGTCGTCGTGCGGGGGCCCTTCGACGCGCTGCGCCGCCTCGCTTCCGGGGACAAGGTCCGCGAGCGCAAGGAGAAGGAAGGCGCGTCGAAGGCCCCGAAGGGCAAGGGCGATCGTGAGGGCGAGGACGGGTCGTGAACGTCGGGGAAGGGATCCGAGTCGCGCTGAGCTCGCTCGGTGCCTACAAGCTCCGGACCTTCCTCACCGTGCTCGGCAACATCGTCGCCGTGACCTCCGTCATCGCGGTCGTCTCGCTCATCGACGGGGCGGACAAGTACGTGCGCAAGGAAGTCGCCAACGAGGGCTCGAACGTCCTCACGCTGCGGCGCATCGACCAGCTCAAGGTCCTCACGGACATCGACGCGTTCCTGGCCTCCCTGCACAACCCGAACGTGACGCTCGCGGACTACCGCGCGCTGCGCGCGGCGGCCATTCCGGGCGTGGAGCGCGTCGCGGCCCACGCGCGCGACTTCGGGAAGGTGGAGTGGGAGGGGCGCTCGCTCTCGGGCGTCGAGATCGAGGGCTGGACCGCCGAGTACCCGTTCTTCCTGGACCGCGGCCGGGAAACGTCGAACGACATCTCCCTCTCGGCGGGCCGGCACTTCAGCCCGTTCGAGGAGGAGCACAGCCGGCCCGTGTGCATCATCGGGTCGGACGTGGCGCGGCGCATCCTCAAGAGCGACGCGCCGGTCGGGCGCACGGTCCTCGTGAACGGCCGCCACCTCGAGGTCATCGGCGTGTTGGAGGAGCAGCCTTCCGTCCTCGGCGAGAACCAGAACCGCATCGTGATGATGCCGCTCGGCCGTTACCTGAAGATCTTCGGCGGGACGGAATCGATCGCGGTGGGCTTCCTCGTGGACGAGATCTCGAACGTGCCCACGGTGACGGAGCAGATCCGCGTGGAGATGCGCATCCGCCACGGGCTGAAGCCTTCGAAGGGCGACGACTTCGCGGTGACCTCGTCCGAACGGATCGTGGCGCTCTGGCAGTCCATCTCGCACGCGATCTTCACCGCGCTGATCCTCCTCGTGGCCATCTCCCTCGTCATCGGCGGCGTCGTCATCATGAACGTGATGATGGTCTCGGTGAACGAGCGCACGCGCGAGATCGGTCTGCGCAAGGCCATCGGCGCGAGCCGCGGCGACATCCTCGGCCAGTTCCTGGCGGAGTCGGTCGTGATCTCGATGACCGGCGGCTTCCTCGGCATCCTCTTCGGCTTCCTGCTCGCGGTGCTCGTGTCCGCGCTGAGCCCGCTGCCGTACGCGGTGGAGCCGTGGTCGATCGCGGCGGGGCTCGGCGTGACGTTCGGCGTCGGGTTCTTCTTCGGAATCTACCCCGCGAGCCGGGCGGCGTCGTTGGACCCCGTGGAGGCGCTGCGTCGTGAGTAGGGGAGTCAGCTTCCGGGAGTCGGCGAGCCTGGCGCTCGGCGTCGTCAGGGCGCACAAGCTGCGCTCGGGCCTCCTGGTGCTCGGCGTGTCGATCGGCGTGATGGTGCTCATGGGCATGGTCTCGATCCTGAGCGGGCTCTCCCGCAAGATCGAGCACGACATCCGCTCCACGGATCAGTCCGTCGTCACGCTCTCGCGCTTCGACTTCCTCACCGAGGGGGATCCGGACAACCCGCGCATCCTCTCGCGCCCCGACATCACGCCTGACGACGCCCGCGCGCTGGGCGAGCGCTGCGCGTCCGTGGGCATCGCGGAGTTCTACATCGACTCGAACAACGCCTCGATCCTGCACCGGGGAGACCTCAAGACGCGGCCCGTGTTCGTGAACGGCGGTGGGGCGCGCATCCTCTACGTGTACGCCATCCCCACCGCGGCGGGACGCTACTTCACGGACGGCGAGATCTTCTCGAGCGCGAACGTCGTGTTCCTGGGCGCCGGCCCCGCGCGGGACTTGTTCCCGGGAGTGGATCCCCTGGGGAAGCGCATCCGCATCGGCGACGACCACTACACCGTCGTGGGCGTCGCGGCGGAGCGGAAGTCGCTCTTCGGCGGCATGGCGGACAACTTCGCGTTCGTTCCGTCCACCACGTTCCGCAAGCACTTCAACCTCGACGATCGCCCGTACTACGCCTACCTGACCGTCAATCCGGGGCACACGTCGGAGGACGTGATCCAGGAGGCCCGCGTGGTGATGCGCCAGCGCCATCGGCTGCGT
Source organism: bacterium (assembly GCA_046330135.1). Classification (GTDB taxonomy): domain Bacteria; phylum ARS69; class ARS69; order ARS69; family ARS69; genus CAYYFX01. The sequence goes on along the minus strand of JAXLTI010000007.1, from coordinate 340,156 downwards.
CCCGGGCAGACGGACGACTTCGCGCTGATCTCGAACGACCGCATCGAGGACTTCGTGAAGCGGATCACCGGTCCGATCGGTCTCGTGCTCCTCGTGCTGTCGTCCATCGGGCTGACCGTCGGCGGGATCGGCGTGATGAACATCATGCTGGTCTCGGTGACGGAGCGCACGCAGGAGATCGGGCTGCGGAAGGCGGTCGGCGCCGAGCGCGGGACGATCCTCACGCAGTTCCTCGTGGAGGCGGGTCTCCTGACCGGGATCGGCGGCGTGATCGGCGTGGCCGCCGGGTTCATCCTCGCCGCGCTCGTGTCGAAGTTCTCGCACCTGCCGGCGCTCGTGAGTCCCCTCTCCGCGATCGCCGGTGTGCTCTTCTCCGTCCTGATCGGCGTGTTCTTCGGCCTGTACCCCGCGTCGCGCGCGGCACGCCTCGACCCGATCGAGGCGCTGCGGCGCGAGTGAGCGCCTCCGGGCGAGCGCGGGAGATCGCGGCGCCGCTCTTCGCGACGCTCGCCGTGGCGGCGGTCATTCGCCTCCTCTACTGGCGTGCCCTGGATCTCCACCGCGAGCTGATCGCGCCCGTGCTGGACGGGGCGGCGAACCTGGAGTGGGCGCGCGGCCTCCTCGACGGAACGTGGCCGGGAGCGGTGCCGTTCTTCCGCGCTCCGGGCTACGTGGCGGCGCTCGGCGCGCTCGTGGGCGCCGTCGGTCCCGATCCGGCGAAGCTCGTGATGGCGCAGCTCGCATTCGGGCTGCTCACGCCGCTTCTCACCGCGCTTCTCGCGGCGCGCCTCTTCGGAGCGCGCGCCGCGTGGATCGCGGGCCTCGGCGCGGCCGCGTATCCCACGTTCCTCTTCTTCGACGGGCAGTTCCTCTCTCCGTGCTTCGCGGTGCCGGCGTTTCTCGCGGGCCTCTGGCTCGGGCTCGACGCGAGCGAGCGCGGCGGGTGGCTGCGCGCCGCTTCGGCCGGGCTCCTCCTGGGATTCGCCGGGGTGACTTGGCCGCCGCTCCTCGTCGCGGCGCTCGCGCCGCTCGCGCCGCTCGTGCGAAAGGCGCGTCGCGACGCGCTCGTGGCCGCCGTGGCGCTCCTCCTCGCGCCGCTCCTCGCCACCGCCCACAACGCGGCGTGCGGCGACCCGGCGTTCATCGCGACGCAAGGCGGGTTGAACCTCTATCTCGGGAACGCGCGGTCGGCCGACGGGATGAGCGCCACCTTCGCGCCCGCGCCCACGGCCCTCGGGTATCGCATGGTGGAGGCGGCCGCGAAGATCGCCGAGCGGGCGGAGGGCCGTGCGCTCCGACCGTCGGAGGTGTCCGCGTACTGGACGGGGCGGACGCTCGCGGAGATCCGAGCGGATCCGGCGCGGTGGGGGAGGCTGGTCCTCAAGAAGGCCGGCCTCGTCTTCTGGGCGCGCGAGATCCCGAACAACCACGACTTCGCGCTCTTCGCCGAGGAGATTCCGCTGCTTCGCCTGCCGGGGTGGGGATGGTGGCTCCCGCTCGCCGTCGTCGGAGCCTGGGCGGCGCGACGCCGCAGCGACGTCGTGCGGACGGCGGGCGCGGGGGTCGTGGCGCTGCTCGGTTGCGTGGCGTTCTTCGTGAACGACCGCTTCCGCGTGCCCGCGGCGCCGCTCGTCGTGGCGCTGGGATCGGGCGGTGTGCTCGCGATCGTCGACGCGGTCCGTCGCGGCGCCCTGCGTCCGGCCGCGGCGCTCGCCGGGGTGGCCGCGGTGCTCGCCGTCGCCGTGCGGCTGAATCCGTACGGGGTTCCCGAGCGCCCGTGGGTGATGTCGTACGTGCTCGTGGCGGAGGCCGAGCGCGATCGCGGCGAGCTGGTGCGCAGCCTCCGCTGGATCGATCGCGCGCTCGCGGAGAGGCCCGGCCTCTACTCCGCGGTCCTCGCGCGCGTGGAGCTGCTGCGCCGCACGGGTCGGCTCGGCGACGCGCGGGCCGAGGCGGAGAAGGCGTTGGCGTCGTTGCCGGAGGATCCGGCGCTTCTGCACGAGCGCGCCGTGATCCGCGACCTGAGCGGGGATACCGCCGGCGCGCTCGGCGACGTCGAGCGCGCGATCGCGCGCGATCCGTCCTTCGAGCCGGCGCGGGTGAGTCGCGCGGCGATGCTCGCGCGACTCGGGAGGGCCGGCGAAGCGACGCAGGCGTTGCGGGAGTTCCTCGCGTCGCACCCCAGCGTGGGCGAGGCCGCACGGGCGCGCGAGGTGCTCGAGGAGATGCAGCAAGGCACGCTGGCGCCGCCCGGCACGGTCAGCTCGTCGCCTCCCGCGGGCCACGCGACGAACGGCCCGGGTCAGTCGCCGCCGCCTGCGTCCGCCGGGAATTGACCCGCCCCGCCCGACGTCCTACCTTCCCGGCCCGTCGCCCCCGTAGCTCAGGCGGATAGAGCAGCGGTTTCCTAAACCGTTTGTCGGGTGTTCGAGTCACCCCGGGGGCACCCCTCCATGGGCTCTTCGAGCCGCTCGCGCTCGGCGCTTGTGCGCCGACGCGGAGTTCGCGAGTCGCAGGTCGTTTGGTCTCGTGGCGGGAATCCGCGAGTGCTATCGTGGATGTGCCATCCGGGGCTCGACGCGTTGCGTCTCTTCGCCACGGGGCGGCTCCACGGCGCGAGCGGCGACCCCCGGGATAGAGGGGGTGCCTATGATTCGCTCGAAAGTCTTCACTGCTCTCGCCGTTGCCCTCGCGCTGGCCGTCTCGGCCACGCGGGCGGTCGCGCTCGAGAAGTGGTCCGTGAACGACACGGCCACTCCTCAGGGCTGGAGCACCGCTGCCACCTGCGCGATCATCTACTACAACCGCTGCACCCTGTGGTCGTGGGCGTGGGGCGGCTTCGGTGCTGGTGACCGCTACGGCGTGTGCGCGGATGCGTGCGGCGGCGCAGGTGCCGGTGTCCTGCAGACGCAGAACCGCGTGTTCACGGCGGCTCCCGCGGGCTACGGTTTCACGGGCACCGTGTCGCTTCGTCCTGCGGACGCGAACTGCTGCCCGACGGGTCCTGTGCTCCGCTCGCAGCCGTGGCTGCCCACCGGCCCGTTCGACGTGCACAACTGGAACGTCGCCGTTCCGGCGAAGTTCTGCATCGTTTACACGTTCGGCCCGAACGGTGAGGGTCCGGCCCGGATCGGTACGGATCACCCCGCGGCTGGCCCGACGGGCCCGGCGGCTTGCGGCTTCTGCTACCCGACCAGCCGTGTGAATCACTCGTTCTACTGGGGCACGGCGAACACGCCGGTGTGCCCTGGCTCCGTGTTCAACGACGGCGTGTGCGACGCTCAGGCTCGGGTGGACATCTTCATGAGCCCGGGCATAGGCATCTCGGTCGAGCCGCAGTCGTGGGGCGGCATCAAGAGCCTGTTCCGGTAGCCGCTCCGGAAGACGGCTGGCGGTGGAGCCCTCGGCGCCTGCCCGCTGTGGGTCCCACGCCAGCCACCTTCCCTGCAAGCGCGTATCCGCCTTCCGATCCCTGACGCCCTGGCCGGGCCGGTGCATGACCGCCGAAGCGGAGTTCGCGAGTCGTAGGTCGTTTGGTCTCGTGGCGGGAATCCGCGAGTGCTATCGTGGATGCGCCATCCGGGGGCTCGACGCGTTGCGTCGCTTCGCCACGGGGCGGCTCCACGGCGCGAGCGGCGACCCCCGGGACTCAGGGGGTGCCTATGATGCGCTCGAAGGTCCTCACTGCTTTCGTCCTCGCCCTCGCTTTCGTTCCGGCCACGAGGGCGGTTGCGCTCGAGAAGCGGTCCGTGAACGACACGGGCACTCCTCAGGGTTGGAGCACCGCTGCTACCTGCGCGATCATCTACTACAACCGCTGCACCCAGTGGTCCTGGGCGTGGGGCGGCTTCGGCGCTGGCGACCGTTACGGCGTGTGCGCGGATTGGGGCTACTGGCCCAACGTGCTCGCCCAGACGCAGAACCGCGTCTTCACGGCGGCTCCTTCGGGCTACGGTTTCACGGGTACGGTGAGCGTGAAGGCTGCTGATGCGAACTGCTGCCCGACCGGTCCCGTCCTCGGTTCGCAGCCCTGGCTGCCCACCGGCCCCTTCGACGTGCACAACTGGAACGTCCCCGTTCCGGCGAAGTTCTGCGTGATCTACACGTTCGGCCCGAGTGGTGAGGGTCCGGCCCGCATCGGTACGGATCACCCCGCGGCTGGCCCGACGGGTCCTGCGGCGTGTGGCTTCTGCTACCCGACCACCCGGGTGAACCACTCGTTCTACTGGGGCACGGCGAACACGCCGGTGTGCCCCGGTTCGACGTTCTTCGACGGCGTTTGCGACGCTCAGGCCCGCCTTGACATCCTGATGAGCTGCATAGGCGTCTCGGTCGAGCCGCAGACGTGGGGCGGCATCAAGAGCCTGTTCCGGTAGCCGCCCGGAAAACGGCTGGCGGTGGAGCCCTCGGCGCCTGCCCGCTGCGGGTCCCACGCCAGCCACCTTCCCTGCCAACGCGTATCCGCCTTCCGCCTCTCGCGCTGCGGTCAGCGTCGTGCGGCTTCCGGACGACGACGTGCTCCCCAGGGGACGCGGGGGAACTCGGGAAGCCTCGCGCGCGCGGGGAGCGTGGCCAGCAGCGCCAGGAACGTGAGCGCGTTCGCCCAGAACGGGACGCCCCAATACGCGTAGAGGAGGCCGGGCGGAAGGCGTGGGTAGGTGGGCGCGAAGGCGGCGGCGCCCAGCGCTTGCCAGCAGAAGATGCTGGAGAGAAGCGCGGCGGCGACGAGAAGGACGAGAACCGCCGAACGTTGCAACGGCCGTCGCGGCAGCTCCGTGAGGAGATAGAGGAAGGCCGCCGGCAGGTAGACGAAGTAGTGCGGCCACGAAGTCGGCGTCACGAAGGGCAGGGCGCAGAAGAGGATGAGGAAGCTCGCCGTGGCGTCGTCCCCCGCGCGGCGCAGCGAGGTCCACGCGGCACCGACCGCCACCGCCAGCGTCCCCCAACGCAGCGGGCCGACCAGGGGAAGATGGGTGCTCCACGGGCTCCTCGGCTGGTAGCAGAGCCGCTCGATCAACCCCTGCAGCGATTGCGAGTTGGGGTCGCCCACGAGGAGACCCATGCGGCTGCGGAGCTGCTCCGCGACCGCCACGTGGAAGCGGAAGGCGGGATCCGCGCCGACGGCGGCCACCGGCACGATCACGAGGAGGATCAGACACGACGCCGCGAACGATCCGAGCATTCTCCAGTCGCGTCGCATCAGGGGGACGAGCACGAACCACGCCGGGTAGAGCTTGATGCTGGTGGCGAGCGCGAGGAGGAAGCCCGCCGCTACCGAGTGGCCCCGCTGCCACAGCGCCAACGCGGCCAGCACGCAGAGCGTGATCAGGACGCTGACCTGCCCCCACTTGAAGTTGTGCAGCACCGCATGGGACGAGAAGAAGAGGGCGATGTAGAGCCAAGCGACGGCGAAGGAAGGGCGCCTGGCCCGGGTGAGCGGCACGGCCAGCAGCGCCGCCGCGAGGAGCGCCTGCAGCACACCCCAGGTCACCAGAGCGCCGCCGTCCGACAGCCTCGTGAGCGGCACGAGCAGCAGAGCGAAGAACAGCGAGTAGAAGAAGCCCTCGACCGGGCCTGTCCCGTCGAAGACTTGGCGCGCCATCGGGAGGTAGTGCCGGCCGAAGTCGCAGAACGTGTCCGGACAATGGTCGAGGGCCGCCATGAATCCGGCCAGGGAGCGGAAGGTCAGTCGGCAATAGACGAGGAAGACGAGCGCGACCGAGGCCCCCGCCACCGCGAGGCGCCGCGCCGAGAGGGTCTTCGCTTTCTCGGAGTCGGTGCGCAATCCGGATCCTCGCGGCGGGACGTGGCTCGCGAAGCAGCCTAGCCGCGCGCGGGCGAAGCGCACAAGCGCGACGGTCCACCGTGGACGCGCGGAACTTCGTGCTGGTCTCGAGCGCGCGCGAGATCGCGAAGCGACGCTCTTCACGTGCGGGAGCAACTTCCGGCAATCCCGCCTCGTCACGCGGCGCGACGAAAGCGCCCTTGCCCCCCAAAGGAGTCGACCGTCGGCCAGGAAGCGTCATGGGTTGCAACTCATTGTTGCATAATGAGTTAGGCGATTTCGACACTTCAGTCCGGTGGTTGCCGGGCCGATGCCGGTGGGAGTTGATCGCTCGCGGTTTCCCAGGCGGGCGCGCTTCCCGGAGGGGACATGACGACGCTGCGCGACGAGATCCGGGTGTGTCCGGTCTGCGAGAACCGCTTCGCCGTTCGAGGGGTGGGCGCCTGCGGGAGCCACGGGGCGGACTCGGATTTCCGCCCGCACTTCTGGGGCGGCGACCCTTGGGAGCACTTCGTACACGCGTGTCGCGAGTGCGGCTTCGCCGGCACCGAGGGGGACTTCCGCGAAGGTCTCACCGAGCCGGTGATGAGGAAGATCCGCAAGTTCCTCACGCCGCGCACGCGCGACCTCGCGCGTGCGAACGCGCCGTTCTTCCGCTACGAGTTCCTCGCGCTCATCTACGAGTGGGAGGATCGGAGCTCGCTCGAGGTGGCCGACGCGTTCCTGCGCGCCTCGTGGGTGGCGCGCATGCGCGAGAACCGCGAGAGGGAGCGGCTCTACCAGCGCGAGGCCGTGCGCCGCTTCGAGGAAGCCCTCGAGGTGGGCGAGTGTCACGACCAGGAGCAGCGCGCCGTGGTGGCGTACCTCGTGGGCGACCTGCACCGCCGGTTGAACCGGCGCCGGCGCGCGGAGACGTGGTTCCACCGCGCGCGCGAGGAGTACGACCTGACCGGGGCCGGCGCGTCGCCCGAGCTCGCGTGGCTCGGCGACCAGATCCGCCGTCAGATCGAAGCGCCCTCCGACGTCCTGGACTGAGCGCTACTTCTTCTTCCCTCCGAGCAGGCCCTTCAGCGCGTCCTGGAGGTTCGGCTTCGCGGCCGCGGAGTCGGCGTGCGTGGAGTCGGCGCCCGCGCCCTTGAGGAGCTTGCCCACGAGCTGGTCCTTCGCCGCATTGAGCTGCGAGCTCGTCCGGTTCCTCAGGTTCGCCGCCGCCCGCTCCGCCAGCTTCGAGGTGTCCAGCGTGACCTGCGGACGCGCCGCGGCGCCCGTCACGCGGAGATCGAGCGTGATCTTCCCCGACGTGTCCGCGAGCATCCTGGCGACGTCGCCGCCCGCGCGCTTCCGGAACTGCGCGGCGAGCTCCTCGCCCAGCTCCACTTCGACGCCGTAGTCCAGCGTGCCGTCGAACGCCACGGAGCCGTTCGCGCGCCACTCGGCCTCGGGGCTGCCGAGCACGAGGTTCTTCGTGATGAGCTTGCCGCCGCTGACCGAGAACGGCGCCAGCAGCTCGCGGAAGTTGATCGTCTGCTTCTCGCCGAGGCTCAGCGCGTTCCAGATCGCCTGCGTGGCCGGGCTGCGCGCCAGTTGACCGCCGTGGGCGGCGAGCGTGCCGTCCGCGACGAGGCTCTGCGCGATCGCCTTCGGATCGATGCCCTTGCCCGAGAACTTGGACGTCACGTCGAGCGTGCCGTGAAGGACGTCCTTCGCGGGCGTGAGCGCCGAGACGAAGTCGTTCGCCTGGATCCCCGCCGCCTGGGAGTCGATCTGGAAGGACGGCGAGACAGGGTCCGTCAGATCCATGAGCGCGCTGCCGGCGATCTTGCCGGTGAAGCAGGCCGCCTTCACGTCGGTCACGTCCACGTGCGTGCCCTGCACCTTGACCTTGCCGTCGATGGCGGTGAGCGGCATGCGGTAGGCGTCGGCGCGCGGGGAGCGGAAGGTCGCGTCGAGCTTGCCCGACGTCATCTCGCCTTGCCCCGTGACGTCGTGGATCGTCATGTCCGGCCCGAAGTGGGCGCGGGCGGCGCGCGCGTCGAGCGCGCACTTCCCGCCGGCGAGATGGGCGGTGAGGGCCGTGCTCGCCAGGGTCGTGTTGTTCGGCGCGATCAGCGAGTCCACGGCGAGATCGAGGTCCGCGGTGATCGGAGGAAGCTCCGGGATGAGCGGCGGAGGAGTGGGTCCCGCCGAGGTCGGAGCGGCGCCGCCCGGCTTTCCGCCCGGCGCGCTCGACGCGCCCGACGTGGCGGCCGGCGGCGGCGGCATGAGCTCGACGAGGTCGAGCCGCGGACACGTCCCGTGGAGCGAGAGCAGCGGCGTCTTCGCGAGGACGTTCCGGATCCGTCCGTCGCCGTGGAACGCCGAGCTGCCGATCGATCCGGACACGTTCTTCAGCACGGCATCCGCTCCCTCGAACGCGAGCTCTCCCCGGAGGTCCTTCACCGGCGCCGCGAGGGTGGGCATCGTGACTTGGCCATCCGTGAGCTTCATCGTTCCGCGGAGGTCGGCGCTCGCGGGTGCCGACGCTCGCCCGTGGAGCTGCACGTCCGCGTCGAGGCGTCCGCGGAGCGAGCCGCCCTTCGGAAGTAGGCCCGCCTGTTCCACCACGCCCAGATCGATCGCCGCGGCCACCGCCATGTCGACGCGCCCCGAGTCCGGCGCCGTGGGTCCGGCGACGCGACCGTCGAGGCGCAGCGTGCTCCCGCCGAGCGACGCCGACAGAGCGCGGAACGCGGTCGAGCTGTCGCTGAGCGTCACGCCGCCGCGGAGGTCCTTCACGCCCACGTTGAAGCCCTCCATGCCGAGCTCCGCGCCGTCGAAGCCGACGTCGGCGAGGAACGAGGGCGGTCGCTTGGGATCGCCGAGCGGTCCGCTCACGCGGGCGGAGAGGTGCACGTCGCCCTTCGCGTGCGGCCGGCGTCCGTCCGGGATCATCGCCGGCGGGACGAGAGGCAGCAGGTCCTGGAGCGTGAGCGTCGCCGGCTCGACCACGAGCTCGATCCGCGGCTTCTGCGGGAGGCCCGAGAGGTTCCCGTGCGCTCCGAGATCGAGCGGCGGCGCGTGGAGGCGCAGCGCGTCGATGGCGAGCGTGCCCTGGGCGCCGCGGTAGTCCAGGTCGAACTGCACGGTGGGGGAGAGCGCGTCGAGGGTCTTCCGGTAGGCGGCGAGCGCGGGCAGGGAGAGGCTCGCGAGCCGGAGCTCTCCGCGCGAGCGCACGTGCGAGCCGCCGCCTTCGAGATCGATGCGCGCGGAGAGGTCGATGCCGTCCACGGTCACGTCGCCGGGCGGCGTGGGACCCGAGAGGCGGAGCGTCCCGTTCACCACCTGGAGCTTCTCGATGGTGACGGGCGGAGCGGCCGGAGCCGGGCCGCTCGCGGCGCCGGTGCCGCCCGCGGCGCCGCCCGCGGCCGGCGGAGCGCCGAGCTTGCCCGGGAGCACGAGGCCCGCGGCGTCGCGTCGCAGGGAGAAGACGGGGCGCTCGAAACGGAGCTCCGCCACGCCCACGCGGCCGCGCAGGAGCGGCGCGAGCGCGACGCGCACGCGCCCCGACTCGAGCGCGAGCAGGGGCGGATCGGAGGGGCTCGCGCCCGCGATGCGCAGACCCTCGAGCGAGATGCCGAGGGGCAGGAGGGAGAGCTGAGCGCCGCGCAGCTCGACCGGCAGCCCGAGCGCGGACTCTCCGGCCTTCACGACCGTCGTCCGCAGTCGCTCGGGCGTGAAGACCGCTCGGGCCACGAGCGCGGCGGCGACCACCGCGAGGACCAGGACGCCCAGCACGATCACGACAACTCTGGAACGAGAACGCCGCTCACCCATGATTCCTCCTCCTCTCCTCCCACGCGGGCGCGAGCGCGGTCAGCACGCCCCAGGTGTCGGGGCAGTCCCGCGAGGCGCCGGGCTCGGCCAGGAAACGGTCCACGTCGCCCGGAGCGTCGAGATCGTACCAGGGACCGGCGTCTTCGAGCAGGACCCCCAACTGCCGGGCGTTGTTCCGCGTCGCGACCGCGACGTCGGGCGTGCTCCAGGGGATGCGCTCGAAGAGACCCGGCAGGGGGCGGGGCAGCGCGACGCACGCGTAGCCTCCGTCCCGGGTCGTGACCCAGCCGACGCATCCTCGTCGAGCGGAACCGAGCGCCGCCGCGATCTGCTCCCGCGGAAGGTCCGGATGATCGGACCCGACCGCGGCGACGACGCCGGCGCCGCGCCGGAACTCCTCGGCCGTGGCGCACGCGAGCTTCGCGCCGAGGTCGCCCGGCCCCTGGTCCGCGATCCGCACGCCGGGCGGGAGGACGTCGGCGAAGGTGTCGGGCGCGGAACCGGGCGGGAGCGCGAGCACGAGGCGAGCGTCGAGCCCGGCGAGGCGACGGGCGAGGTCGGCGACGAACGCGCGCGAGAGACGCGCGGCTTCCGCGTGCGTGAGCGGCGGCACGAGACGCGTCTTCACCTGCCCCGGTATGGGATCTTTGGCAAGAATGACAACGCTGTCGGAGCTCAAGACGCGCCCCCGTGGGTTGCATGTTCGACCGGCGAAATGCTATGCTCCATCTACGGTTCCCCGATGGTCGTGCCGGGACGGCGGGTCGGACCAGCACCGCCGTGGTACTCGGGAAAACGTATCAGTCCGCCCTTGAGAGGTAGGTCCATGAGAAGGCTCTCCATTCTGCTGCTCGTCGCGAGTCTCACCTTGGCCGTCGCGACCGCTTGGGCGGACAATCCCGCCACGTACTTCAAGGACGCCCAGTCGTCGGGCCACGGCGGTGGCGGCAGTGGCGGCGGCGGGGGCGGCGGTGACAGCAAGTCCGGCGGCGGCTACGCGGACGGCGTCGCCACGCCCGAACCGGCCACGCTCGCGCTGCTCGGCCTGGGCTTGGCGGCCGTCGGCGCACGTCGGAAGCGCTCCAAGAAGAGCTGATCGGCTCCAAGGCACGTCGGGCGGCTGACCCCGCTCGAACCTCCGAAGGGGACCGGCGAAGTCGCCGGTCCCCGTTTCGTTTCGTAAGGGTCGGGAGTTTCTGCGCGGACGCTTTTTCAACCCGTTCCGCCCTCACCCCTGTCCTGACAGCGCGCTCCACTGATCCACGGCCGCACAGCGGCCTGCGCGGCCGACGAGCGCCTCCGCGCCCGTTCATCGAGTGCTGGCACGGTCTTCGCTGGCGCTTAGCTGCGTTTGTTGGCAAGTTACCACACTGTTCGGTGGCCGTCCGACGTGGGGGCGGGGAGGTTGCGCCGTGGGTCGGCGCACGTGGGCGGGGGTGAGGGGCGGGGACCTGTTCTTGCTGGTGGTCGGATGGCCTCCCCCTGAAGGCATTGCGAATCAGTGGAGCTCGAGCGTAGCGGTCCGCCCGTCGGACTGCCGCGCCCGAGCCTGCGTGCACCTCGAGAAGTTGGGGGCGAAATGCTGCGACTGTCGGGCTTGCTACGCGTGGGTGCGGGGGTTCTCCTCGCCTTCCTCATTTCGGGTCCGGTCGGTGCGGCCGGACTTTTCCAAGCAGAAGACTTCCAGTACCTCGGGGCGTTTCGGACGCCCGTTTCCATGCAGAACATCCTCGGATCCACCACGGACGCGCTGTCGTACTGCAAGGGCACGGACGCCTACTACCCGGACGGCGATCCGCAGGGGCCGGATGACGGGTTCCCGGGCTCGCTGTTCGGCGTGGGTCACGCGTGGACCACGCCGATGTTCGAGATCTCCATCCCCGCTCCGGTGAACTCGAAGCGCGTGTCGGATCTCCCGGTGGCGACCCTGCTCCAGGCGCCCGCCAACGTCGCGAACCCGATCTACATCGCCGGGGACGGCCTCAAGGGGATCGAGTACCTCCCGGCGCAGGCGGGGATGTCCGGGGCGAAGCTGCACATCACGGTGGGCCAGCACTACCAGTACGATCCTCGGCCGACGCACGGCTGGATGGACTTGGATCTCTCGAACCCGCACACGGTCGGCGCCTGGTACATCGGGACCGAGAGCCAGGTGAGCTGTCTGAACACCAACGAGTACGTCGTGACCATCCCGAAGGACTGGGCCGACGAGAACGTCGGCGGGATGCGCCTGGCGTGCGGCCGGTACCGCGAGGGTCAGGTGGCCACGGGTCCCACCCTCGTGGCGTACGCGCCCTGGCTGCAGGGCAATCCCCCTCCGCCGAACACGCACCTGAGCTTCCTGCCCTTGATCCACTATCGGAACCTGGACCCCACCCACGGGCTCGAGGGGTTCTGCAACGCCGACAACTGGACCGGCGCGGCGTGGCTGTACAACGAGGACAAGGCCTCGGTGGCGATCGTGGGCACGAAGGGCTTCGGGGACTGCTGGTACGGCTGGCAGGACGGCATGCGTCCGGAGATCTGCGCCACGTGGCCGGGCGGCTGCGAGGCGAACGGGTACGGCGGCTCGAACCGCGGGTACTACGCCAGCTCCTTCCGCACGGTCATCCTCCTCTACGACCCGCATGATCTCGCGCGCGTGGCGCGAGCGGAGACCTCGGCGTGGACGCCGCAGCCCTACCTGATGTTCGACATCACGCCGTACATGATCCGCCCCGAGACCACGTACGAGATCGGGACCGGCGGCGTGGCCTACGACGACGTGCGCGGCTACCTCTACGTCACCGAGCGAGGCGGCGACGTCGCCACCGAGAAGAACATCGTCCACGTCTTCAAGATCGCGCCCGCGGCGCACGGCGTGAATCCCGGTAACGGCGATCCGAATCCGCGCGACCTCCACGGCAGCTCGAGCACGTTGCCGCCCAACGGGGTCGCAGGGCTCTCGGTGCGCGTCACCGTGGACCGGCGCGTGGGCATCGCGGACATCCAGATGGCGAGCCCGGCGATCGTCGAAGCGCGCCACGTGATGATCCTCGACGTCCAGGGTCGTCTCGTCCGGGACCTCGGCGAAACCACGGCGGAGCGCGTCGCGTGGCCCACGAGGGGCATCGCGAACGGCGTGTACTTCGCACGCGTGGAGTCGAAGTCCGGCGCGGCGACGGGGAAGATCGTCGTCGTCCAGTAAGCCGGGAAGCCACCGGCACGGGCGGGGTCTACGCCGCGGCGCCGTCGAATCCGAACTGGATCTCGGCGAGCCGCGCGTAGATCCCGCCGCGCTGCACCAGCTCGTCGTGGGTTCCCTCCTCCACCAGCTCTCCCTTGTGCATGACCAGGATTCGATCCGCGTCGAGCACGGTGGAGAGCCGGTGCGCCACCACCAGGCACGTCCGCCCCGCCAGCAGCTCGCCGAGCGCCTCCTGAACGAGCCCCTCGGTCTCGGAGTCCACCGACGCCGTGGCCTCGTCCAGGAGGAGCACGTCCGGATCGCGCGCCAGCGCCCGCGCGAACGAGAGAAGCTGCCGCTCCCCCTGCGAGAGGTTCCGTCCGCGCTCTCCGAGCCTCTCGCGCCGGCCGGCCGGCAGGCGCGCCACGAACCGGTCCGATCGCGAGGCGGCCAGGGCCCGGTCCACGGCGCTCTCCGGAAGCTCCTCGTCCCCGAGGCGGACGTTCCAGTCCACGTCGGCGGAGAAGAGGAAGACGTCCTGGGCCACCGTGGCCACGCGTCGCCGGAGGCTGCGCGGGTCCAGGCCGGCCACGTCCTGGCCGTCCACGAGGATCCGCCCCGACGTGGGCCGGTAGAAGCCGAGCAGGAGCGAGAGCACGGTGCTCTTGCCGGCGCCGGTGGCGCCGACCACGGCCACGCGCTCGCCCGGGCGCACGCGGAACGACACGTCGCGCAGCACCGGCTCGCCCTCCACGTAGTGGAAGGACACGTGCTGGAACTCCACGTCGCCGCGCACCGCGTCGAGGCGGACGAGGTCGGTTCGCGCGTCGAAGTCCTCGGTGGCCTCCGCGTCCAGGACTCCGAAGATGCGCTCCGCGGCGGCGAGCGCGCCCTGGAGGATGTTGTACTTCTCGCTGAGGTCGCGCAGGGGCACGAAGAAGCGCTGCACGTACTGCAGGAACGCGACGAGGCCGCCGAACGTGAGCGTCCCCGCCATCACGCGGAGCCCGCCGCCCCAGAGCACGGTGGCCAGCGTGATCGCGAGCATGAAGTTGACGAGCGGGAAGAAGATCGAGAACGCCTCGATGGTGTCGAGCCACGCGTCGCGGCAGCCGGCGTTGTGCTCGTCGAAGCGGACGTCGTTCTCCGCCTCGCGGCCGAAGAGCTTCACGACCTCCATGCCGCCCAGCGTCTCCTGCATCATCCCCGACATCTGCGCGACCTGCTCCCGCGTCTCCCGGAAGCCCTTGCGCGCCTTCTCCCGGAACGAGAGGCTCGCGGCCACCAGGAAGGGCAGGATCAGGAACACGAGCAGCGCCAAGGACGCGTTCATCCAGAGCAGGACGGTCATGATCCCGACGAGCGTGACGACGTCCGCGAGGATGGTCACGAGCCCCGACGTCAGCAGCTCGTTCAGCGTCTCCACGTCGGAGGTGATGCGCGTCACGACGCGCCCCGACGGGTTGCGGTCGAACCACGCCACGCCCATGCGCTGCAGGTGCGCGAACACGTCGCGGCGCAGGTCCCGCATGACGGCCTGCCCCGCCGTGACCACGAAGAGATCCTGGAAGTAGGCGGCGACGAACTCGAGCATCAGGACGGCGGCGAACGCGAGGCACACGAGCCCCAGCGTGTGCCCGTTCCCCGCGCGCACGCCGTCGTCGATCGCGATCTTGGTCAGGTACGGGCCGGCCAGCTCGAGCGCCCCGGACAGGAACAGCAGCGCGAGCGCGCCGCCGAGGCGGAGCCGGTACGGGCGAACGTAGCGGAAGAAGCGCCGCCCGAGCGCGACGTCGCGCGAGTGCCCGCTGGCGGCGGGCGCGCCGAGAGTGGTGGCGCTCACGCCGCGTCCTCCGCGTCCGCGAGATTCGGAGCGGTCAGTCGCTCGAAGAGACGCTGGCGCCGGATGTACGCCGCGTAGCGCCCGCTCCGGCGCACGAGATCGTCGTGGGTGCCCTCTTCGAGGATGCGTCCGTGCTCCAGATAGACGACGTGGTCGGCGCGTCGGATCGTGCTGAGCCGGTGCGAGACGAGGATGACCGTTCGCGAGCGGAGCGCGGGCGCGATCTCCTCGAGGATCGCCTCCTCGGTCTTGCCGTCCATGCTGGCGAACGCGTCGTCCAGGACGAGGACGCGCGCGTCGCGCACGAGCGCCCGGGCGAGCGTGGCACGCTGGCGCTGCCCCCCGGAGAGCGTCACGCCGCGCTCCCCGACGACCGTCTCCCAGCCTTCGGTGAAGGACTCGATCTCCTCGCGCAGGCCGGCGGCCGACGCCGCACGGAGCACCTCGGAGCGGTCGGCGTCGTGCCGGCCGATCTCGACGTTGTGGGCGATCGACTCGGAGAAGAGGAAGGGATCCTGCGGCACCACGGCGAGCGCCCCGCGCAGCGCGGCGAGATCCCAATCCCCCAGAGGGACGCCGTCGAGGACGATCCGCCCGGACGTGGGCTCCTCGAGCCGGGCGAGGAGGCGCAAGAGCGTGCTCTTGCCGGACCCCGTGGGTCCGACCAGCGCGATGCGTCGCCCCGCCGGCACGTGCAGCTGCACCTCGTGCAGAACCTCCCGATCGCCGCGCGCGAAGGTCACGCCCTCGAAGCGGAGATCCCCGCGGCCGGAAGGGGCCTGGCCGCCCGCGGTGAGGGGCTCGCGCTCGGCGTCGAGCAGCTCGAGCAGTCGCTCCCACGAAGCCCGTCCGCGCTGGAAGAGGTTGACGGTCCAGCCCAGGGCGGCCATCGGCCAGAGAAGGAGCGCGAGATAGCCCGTGAACGCGACGAACGTGCCGAGCGAGATCTGCTTGCTCATGACCAGCGTGCCGCCGCGCCACAGGACGATCACCGCGGCCATCCCCCCGAACAGCGCCATCGAGGGGTAGAACAGCCGCTGAATGCGGGCCAGGGAGAGATTCCGGTCCGCGTAGTCGCGGCTCACGACCTCGAAGCCTGCGAGCTGGCCCTTCTCGCGGGCGAAGGACTTCACCACGCGCACCCCGTCCAGGCTTTCCCGGGCGATGGTCGTGAGCGAGGCGAAGCCCTCCTGGACCTTCGTGGCGCGGTCGTGGACGCGGTTCATCACGAGCACGACCGACAGGGTCACGAACGGCAGTGGGGCGAGGGCGTACAGCGTGAGCATGGGCGAGATGCGGAACATCAGGCCGAGGGCGAACGCGAGGACGACCGTCGTGTTGAATGCGTACATCAGGCCGGGTCCGAGCGCCATGCGGACGGAGTTCAGGTCGTTCGTCACGCGCGCCATCAGGTCGCCGGCCTCGTAGCGGCGCAGGTACGAGAGCGGCAGGCGCTGCACGTGCTCGTAGAGGCGGCGGCGGAGGTCGTACTCCACGTCGCGGGAGACGCCGATCCACGTGCGACGCATCAGGTACCGGAACACGCCGTCGAAGGCGGCGGCGGCCACGAGGAGGAGCGCCCAACGGCGCACCTCGCCGCGGGAGCCCGCCTCGAGCGCGTCGATGCCGCGCTTGAGCAGGAGCGGCCCGACGGAGGCGAACGCGTTCGTGACGATGACCGCGATCGAGCCGATCGCGAGCTGCCGCCGGTGCGGGCGGAGCCATGGCAAGAGCGAGCGCAGCGTGTCGATGGTCCGGCTCCGGCGAAGGGCGAAACGGAAAAAGTACGCGAGCCCTCGGGACGGAGCAAGAAGGCCCGCGTCGTGGCGCGACGCGGGCCGAGGGAGAAGGCCGGAGCTTCCCGGGAGGGGGAGGGAGCCCGGTCAGCGAGCTCCGCGGCCGGTCAGGACCACGCCCACCGTCCGCAGGAGGATCGCGAGATCGCGCTTCACCGAGCGCTGCTCGATCCACAGCAGGTCTTGCTCAAGCTTGCGTCGGACGTCGTCGATGGAGGCATCGTAAGCGAGTGTGACCTGCGCTTGCCCCGTGATCCCGGGACGGACCCGCAAGCGCTCCCGATAGCGCGGGATGCGTTGCACGAACTGATCCACGAAGAACGGGCGCTCCGGCCGAGGGCCGACGATGGACATGTCCCCGCGGAGCACGTTCCAGAACTGCGGCGTCTCGTCGAGCCGCGTGGCGCGCAGCAGGCGGCCGATCCTCGTGATTCGCGGATCGTTCTGCGTGGACCAGCGGGGCCCCGAAGCCTCGGCGTCGGCGACCATCGTCCGGAACTTCACGATGCGGAACGGGTATCCGTGACCCGGCGCCGCGCGGCGCTCGCGCCTCCGTCGATCCCTGGGGCCGGAGCGGATGGACTCCGCGCGCCGATCCGAGGTTCTGCGCTCCAACCCGACGCGCGTCTGCCGATAGAACACGGGACCGGGCGACGTCGCCTTCACCAGGAGGGCCACGACGAGCAGGAGGGGAGCGAGCGCCACGAGCGCGACAGACGCGACCACCACGTCCAGGGCCCGGCGGAAGCCGTGCACGCGCCCGTCGTCGTCGGACCAGGCGGCCGAGGCGTCGACCGCCGCCAGGAGCGGCGTCAAGGACTCGGGAGGCGTCGGGCGAGCCGCGGACGGCGGAGCCGCGTACGAACCGGAAGAGCCCATGGCGGACGCATTCCCTCCGGGGAGAAGGGGTCGGACGGGGGTATCGCAAGAACGGGGCCCCGCAACGAGCGCCCTCCCGAGGGGCTTCGGCTGGCTGATCTTGTGGAGGCCTGAGCTTCGTTGTAGCATCCCGCGGTCCTACGTCAGGGGCCCGCGGGCGGTCCGGGGGACCTTCCCCGGCGACGTTGGGGGAAAGACCCCGCCTCGCGGGGTCGGAGGAGGAGGAAGCGTGGCGCTCGGTAGGCTCGCGCGCTCGGCATGGGGCGTGGCGCTGGTCGCTTCGCTCGTTCTGGGGAGCGTGGCTTCGCGCGCCCTGGCGCAGGCCCCCGCCCCGGCGGTCCCTCCCACCGCCGAGTACACCGTCGGCATCGGCGACAAGCTGGAGATCAACGTCTGGCAGCGCCCCGACCTCGGCGCCACGGTCATCGTGGACTCGCAGGGCGACGTCACGCTCCCGCTCATCGGCGCGATCCGCGCGGCGGGGTCCACGCCCGGGAAGTTCGGCGAGGAGCTGACCCGCCGGCTCTCGTTCGTGGACCGGGACGTGAGCCTCGTGACGGTGTCCGTGCTCGAGTACAACTCGCGTCGCGTGTTCGTGATGGGCGAGGTGACGAAGCCCGGCGCGTATTCGTTCCCGACCATGCCGGGCGTCTGGGAAGCCATCCGGGAAGCGGGCGGGCCCACCGCCGACGCGGCGTTGACCCGCGTGAAGGTCGTCCCGCCGGCCTCGTCGGGTCCGCCTTCCGTGATCGACCTCGACCACGCCATCGCCACCGGGGACTTCTCCTCGCTGCCGGCGCTGTCGCCCGGCACCACCATCCTCGTCCCGCGCGCCGAGGCCGCGGGCAGCGAAGGGGACGTGGTGTACGTCTACGGCCGCGTGAAGACGCCGGGCGCCTTCTCGATCGACAACGCCCGCTCCGCGCTCCACGCGGTGCTCGCGGCGGGCGGTCCCCTGGACGACGCGAACATGAGCTCGGTCAAGGTCGTGAGACCGGGCCCCGTTCAGGCGCGCGTGTTCGAAGTGAACCTGAACGACTACACGAGCCGCGGGAAGCTGTTCCCGAACGTCCCGCTCCTGCCGGGAGATTGCGTGACCGTCCCGCAGAGCCGAGGGTTCTTCCTCTGGACGGCGCTGGTCGAAGTGGGACGCAGCGCGTCGAACGTCCTCGGCACGATCTTCTTCTTCACGAACAGCAACAAGAACAACACGAACCAGGGCACGACCGTCATCGTTCAGCCGCAGCAGGGGCAGCAGACGTCGCCCTGACGCGACGCGCACGGTCGGAGGGGCTGGGGTGTTCACCGAGAAGACGCAGACGATCCGGGTCCGCGAGATCCTCCGGGTGCTCTCGCGGCGCCGGGTGATGATCATCGTTCCCACGGCGGTGACCGTCGTGGCGGCGCTCGTCGGCGTGTTCGTGGTGAAGCCCTCGTACGAGGCGGTCGCCACCCTGGCGCTGGAGAGCTCCGTTCCGCTCACGCGCACCGTGGCGCAGGCCACCGGCGTGGACGAGCACATGAACGATCAGACGCGGATCCTCCGCAGCCGCATCGAGTCGGCCACGTTCCTCGAGAGCGTGGCGGTGCAGGTGGGCCTGCACCAGGATCCGAAGATCATGGCGCGCGCCGCCAAGGTCGCGCGCCAGAACCCCGGGCACGACAAGAACGACATCCTGCTGCGCGAGTGCGTCAACGAGCTGCGCGACATCCTGCAGGTGTACTCGGAGGGCTCCGCGCTGTTCTACATCCGCGCCGTCTCCGACTCGCCGGAGCGCGCGTACGCGATCGCTTCCACCGTGGCGGAGCGCTACATCGAGTCCACGCGCGAAGGGCGTCTGCGGCAGTCGGAAGAGGCGTACAACTTCGCGCAGGAGCAGGTGGCGATCTACGAGAAGAAGCTCGAGGACAAGCGCAAGGAGGTCCGCAAGTACGAGCAGGACGCCTCGCTGCGGCCTCTCACCTCGTCGCCCATCAGCCAGACGAACGTCGGGCGCGTGCAGAACGTGCTGTCCTCCGCGCAGGCGGACGTGGAGTTCCGGAAGGGTCGCGCCGAGGTCGCGAAGGGGCGCGTCACCGAGGCGGGGCTGGACGCGTTCGCGTCGCTCGGGCTGATCAAGTCCTCGCGCCTCGACGCGCTGCAGCGCACCGTCGTGGAGCTGGAGAAGCACCTCGCGCTGACGCTCGTGGAGTACCAGGACCGGGACCCGGAGATCACCGCGCAGAAGAACCAGATCGCGGCCCAGAGCCAGCTGATCCTCGCCGAGGCGGAGTCGCTCGCGAAGCACGCGTTTCCGACGCTTCCGGAGGAGAACCTGCGGCTTCTGGCGGACGTGGAGTTCGCGCGCATCAACGTCGAAGGCGCGCTGGCCCGGCAGCACGCGCTCGAGGAGCTGCTGGCGAAGTACACGACGGACCTCACCAGCGCCTCCGCCGAGGACCTGCGGCTCAGCCGGATGAAGGAGGACTTGTCCGGGGCGGAGCATCTCTACGAGACGTGGCTCGAGCAGGCGAACAGCACGCAGATCGCGAAGGCCGTGGAGAGCGCGGACGTCGCGAACCCGATGGTCCTCATCGAGAACGCGCGCGTTCCGCTCAAGCCGTTCGCGCCGAAGAAGAAGCCGATCCTCGCGCTGGCCCTCGGCATGGGCTTCGTCCTGGGGGTCGGTGCGGCGGTCGTGTCGGAGTACTTCGACCTCACGCTCGTGACCACGGAGGAAGTGGAGTCCGTGCTCGGCGTGCCGATCCTCGGCGCCGTCCCGCGGATGCAAGCCACGGTGCTGATGGAGTCCGAGGCCCGACAACGGACGCGCTTGCGGCTGGTGATCGCGGCGGCCACGCTCGCCGTCCTCGCCCTCGCGTTCGCGGGATACTGGTTCTTCGCCGGCCCGGCGGCTCGCTGACCATGGCCGACGAGCGCAGGCGTCGCACGTTCTACGAGGATTTCAATCCGCAGGCTCCGGAGACCGCGGAGTTCCGCCGGATCTTCACGCGCGTCTCGCGCCGGGGCCAGGACCGCAAGATCCGCTCCATCCTCTTCACCAGCTCGGAGCGCGGCGAAGGCAAGACCACGTCGGCCGCGCTGTTCGCCGTCGTCTCGTCCCTGCACCGCGGGCTGCGCGTGTGTCTCGTGGACGCGGACATGCATCGCCCGCGCATCGCGCGGCTGTTCGACGTGGCGTCGGAGCCCGGGCTCGCGGAGATCCTGGACGACGACTACCCGATCGAGGCCACGCTGAAGGCCACGCGCTACGAGGGCCTGCGGGTGATCCCCGCGGGAGGCCGCCGCGAGTCGCCGTCCGAGCTGCTCTCGCAGGGGCGCATCGCCGAGATGTTCGAGAAGCTGAAGCTGCTCTTCGATCTCGTCGTCGTCGATGCGCCGCCGCTCCTGCCCGTGTCGGACCCCGCGGTGATCTCCCGCGAGGTCGACGCCGTGGCGATGGTGGTCCGCGCCGGGCACACGCGCCGCGACGTCGCGCTCCGGGCGAAGCGCATCCTCGACGACGTGGGCGCGAACCTGCTCGGCGTGATCGTGAACAACATGGACGACGTGCTGCCGTACTACTACGGCCACTCGTACTACCGCGACGCCTACCCGGCGGACGGCGCGAAGGGGCCGGAGGCTCCGGAGGACGGGGCCGCGACGCCGAAGCGTCGGGAAGGGCGCGAAGGATCCCCGGGCGGGAAGCGCCCGGCCAAGGCATCGCCCACCGGGCCGCCGCCGCTGCCCCCCAAGCCGGCGACGTCCTCGGCGTCGCCCGCGCCCTCCTCCGGCAAGCCGACGCCGTCGGCCGTCCCGCCCGCGCCTTCTTCCGGCAAGTCGTCGCCGCCTTCCGGCACGTCGGCACCGTCTTCCGGCACGTCCGGATGACGCTGCGAACGGTCCTTCGCGTCGGGCTGGGGTTCGGACTGCTGGCCGTCGTGCTCGCGCGCGCGGATCTCGGCGACGCGCGGCGCTCGCTCCTGCGCGCGCACGTGTCGTGGCTGGTCGTGGCCCTGCTGGCGCAGGTGGGGGCGAAGACCCTGTGGGCCTACCGCTGGTCCGCGCTCCTGCGGGCCGCGGGGTACGTCCGCCGAACGCTGGAGCTCTTCGGGATCGTGCTCGTGGGACTCTTCTTCGGGAGCTTCCTGCCGTCGTCGGTGGGCGGCGACGTCGCCCGCGGCATCGCGCTCGCGGCGCGCGGCGTCCCGAAGGCGGTGGCCGCGGCGAGCGTGCTGGCGGATCGCATCGTCGGCGTCGTCTCGCTGGCCGTGGCCGCCGCGTGCGGCGGCGTGCTCGCGAGCCGCGCCGAGACCGGGCGAGTCACCTGGCTCGCGGAGGCCGCGGCGGCGGCGGTCTTCGGCGGCGCGGCGCTGCTCGCGATGCGTCCCGGGCTGCTCGGTCACGTGGCCGCACGGCTGCCGAAGGCCATCGCCTTCCGGGCGCAGCGCGTCGTCGATTCGTTCGCGCTCGTGGCGCGCAAGCGGGGGCTCATGCTCCTGGCGCTCCTCCTCTCGGTGGGACTCGTGGCGCTCTCGTCCGTCTTCTGCTGGTCCCTCGCGCGCGCCATCGACATCGACGTCTCCTTCGCCGCCTGGCTCGTGATCGTTCCGGCCGTGATGCTCCTGAGCGCGATCCCGCTGACGCCGAACGGAATGGGAATCCGCGAGGCCGGGTTCGTGGGCTTCCTGGCCACCCACGGCGTGCCGTCGTCGCAGGGAGCGCTGTTCGCGGTGCTCGCGCTGATCCTGCCCTTGCCGTTCTCGGTCGCCGGCGGTGTGATCTTCGCCGCGGGCGAGGGCCGGGCCGTCGCCGGTCGCCCGCAGGAGGGAGGGACGTCGTGAGCGTCACCACGTCGCCGCCGCGCGAGGTCGCGGCGAAGCGTCGACTGAGCGTCTCGATCGTCATCCCGCTCTACAACGAGGTGCAGAACGTCCCGCGGCTCGTGCAGGAGCTGAGCGCCGCGCTCGACGCGTCGGGCCGCGAAGCCGAGGTGCTCCTCGTGGACGACGGGTCCACCGACGGCACCGCGGAGGCGCTGCGCGCGCTGCCGGCGCAGGACCCGCGCTTCCGCGCGATCCTCTTCCGCCGCAACTTCGGCCAGACCGCCGCCATGTCGGCGGGCTTCGATCACGCGCGCGGCGACGTCATCGTGGCCATGGACGGCGATCTGCAGAACGATCCCGCCGACATGGAGACCCTCCTGCGCCGCATCGAGGACGAGGGCTTCGACATCGTGAGCGGCTGGCGCCTCCATCGGAAGGATGCGTTCGTCACGCGCCGGCTGCCGTCGATGGCCGCGAACTGGATCATCGGCCGCATCACCGGCGTGCGCCTGCACGACTACGGCTGCTCGCTCAAGGCGTACCGCACCGAGGTGATCCGCAACGTCCGCCTCTACGGCGAGATGCACCGCTTCATCCCGGCTCTCGCGAGCTGGGTGGGCGCGCGCATCGCCGAAGAGCCGGTGCACCACCGGCCGCGCACCCTGGGGAAGTCGAAGTACGGGCTCGGCCGGACCATCCGCGTGCTGCTCGACCTCATCACCGTGAAGTTCCTCGTCTCGTTCTCCACGCGCCCGTTGCAGATCTTCGGCCTCTGGGGGCTGGGCCTGTTCACGGTCGGCGGCGGCACCACGGCATACCTCGTGGTCATGCGGCTCTTCCATCAGGTGTCCCTGTCGAACCGCCCGATCCTCCAGATCGCGGTGCTGCTGACGCTCGTGGGGATCCAGCTCATCAGCATGGGACTCCTGGCCGAGATCACGATCCGCACGTACCACGAGTCGCAGGCCAAGCCCACCTACGTCATCCGGGAGCTCGTCGAGCGCGGATCCGAGGCGCGCTGATGCGCTCGAAGCCGCTCGCCCTCGCGGCGAAGCTGGCGGTGAGCGCCGTGCTGGTCGGATTCCTGGTGAAGCGCTACGGGGGCGAGCCGGCGTTTCGCGCGGCCTTTCTCCGCCTCGATCCGGCCTCGTTCCTCCTCGCCGAAGCGTTGATCGGCTTCGGCCTCGTGCTCTCGGCGCTCCGCTGGCTCGCGCTCCTCAGGGCGCGCGGCGTGACGCTCGGCTTCGGAAGCGCGGTGCGCCTGTACTTCGTGGGGTACTTCTTCAATCTCTTCCTGCCCACGACGGTCGGCGGCGACGTCGCCCGCGCGCTGGGCGCGGCGGGCGCGGCGCCGATGCCCATCCTGGCCGGCGTCATCCTCGTGGAGCGGATCGTGGGCTTCGGTTGCCTGCTCGCGGTCGGCATCGCCGCGAGCTACGGCAGCCCGCAGCTCGGGCTGGTGCGGCCGTCGCTCTGGATCGCGGCGGCCGTGTACGTCGCCGGCGTCTTGGCGCTCGTGGCCATCCCGTCCGCGTGGGAGACCACGGGGAAAGGGCGGCGCTGGCTCGGCGGTCTGCTGCGTACCGCGCAGCAGGTCCGCGCGTACGGCTTCCACCCGGCGGCCGTCTCCGCGGCGATCGTGCTCTCGCTCGGCTGGCAGCTCGCGCTCGCCCTCGCGAACGCGGCCCTCGCGAAGGGACTCGGCGGCGTAGCGCCGCTCGGGAGCCTCCTCGCGCTCATCCCCGTGATCCAGGCGGTCGGGATGATCCCCGTGAGCTTCGGGGGGCTCGGCGTCCGCGAGATGGGCTACGAGTTCTTCTTCCGCCAGTCCGGCTTCGATCCCGCGGGCGCCGTGGCGCTGGCCGCGTGCTTCCTCGGCGTGACGATCTCGGTCGCCCTCGTCGGCGGCGTGCTCTACCTCGTGTACCCGTTCCGCGGCCGCGCGACCTAGCGCTACGTCTCGTCGGCTCACCTTCGCCGCTTCGCTGCACGCGTGGGGGTTCACTCCGATCCGGCCTCCCGCCGGCTTCTCGGTTGCGCGCTTGGGTGTTCGCCCCGATCCGGCTTCCCGAACGGCTTCTCCGCATCGGACGGGAGCCCTCCGCCGTCCCGGCTCCGGTCTCCCTCGGCTCTCCGTCGCCTCCGCCCTCCGTGGCTGCGGCTCCTCCGAGACGCCGCTGCGGAGAAGCCGTTCGGGAACCCGGATCGCATCCCCAGCTCGCGCGACGTCCGAGAGGCGCCGGAGTCGCACGTCAGCGCACCCTCGCACGTCAGCGCACCCTCGCACGCCGCGCAATCAGGCCGGACCGCCCGCGCACGCCACCCGGCGTGCCGCGCGTTGGCAGAGCGAGGCAAGCCCGCCGAGCTCGACCCTTCCTCCGAGGCGGCGTCACGAGCCGCGTTCGGCCAGGGATGGCCGAACGCCTGCCGAGTGCCGAGGCCTAGGCCGGGGCATGGATGCCCCGGCCGCGCCGTCCGCAGCGGAGGAAGGGTCGAGCTCGGCGGGCGGGCGAACGCCCCTTGCGCGAACACCCAGGGGCGAGCAGGCGGGCGAACGCCCCTTGGGCGACCACGTCGACTCGGCGGGCGGGCGAACGCCCCTTGCGCGACCACGCCAGGTCGCCCTGCCGGCGAGACGCGTACGCGCGGCGTCAGGGGAGGGCGGCGGCCGGGGCGGGGATGGGGGACCGTTGATTCTCGGTGCTCTTCCAGCGAGCGAGCATCCAGGCGGCCCAGAGGATCCACGACCGGTCGGCGCGGCCGGCGCGGTGGTCTTCGAGCCAGCGGCGGAGCACCGAGCGATCCACGAGGTCCGCGAGCGGGGAGGAGGACTCCAGCACGTCGTTCGAGAAGCGCTCGGCGTACTCGCGCGTGATCCAGGTGCCGACCGGCGCGGTGAAGCCGTGCTTCGGGAGAGAGAGATTCTCCGCGGGCAGGCGCTGCGCGGCGAGGAGGCGCAGCAGGTGCTTCGAGCGGAGCGCGGGGAGCTTCGTGGCGGTGGGCACTCGGAACGCGAACTCGATCACGCGCCGGTCGAGGAGCGGGCAGCGCACCTCCAAGCCGTGAGCCATGCTCATCCGGTCCACCTTCACGAGCACGTCCTCCGGCAGGTAGACCTTGACGTCCGCATACTGCGCGCGCTGGAGCGCGCTCGGCGACGGGCACCGCCGGTACGGCGCAGCCACGGCCTCGTAGGCCGCGGTGGCGCGGGGGTCGCGCGGCTCCGGGCGAGCGAGGAGACGCCCCACGTCCCGGGGCTTGAGGAAGCAGAGGTCCACGAAGAACGCGTCTTCCGGAGCGCGGCCCAGGTTCTCCAGCAGCGCGCCGGCCCGCAGCGCCCGCGGGATCGCCGGCGAGCGCGGCCACGCGCGGCCGAGTCCGCGCAACGCGGCGGCGCCGAGCCGCCCCGGCACGAGCGGGCGCAGCCGCGCCTCGAGCGCATGCGGTACGTAGCGGAAGTCGTAGCCGCCGAACGCCTCGTCGCCGCCGTCGCCGGAGAGACACACCGTGACGTGCTGGCGCGCCGCTCCGCAGACGAAGAAGGTGGGCACCGCGGAGGAGTCGGCGAACGGCTCGTCGAACGAGCCGACGATCCGGTCCAGGACCTCGTCGAGGCGCGGCTCCAGCACGATCGAGTGGTGGCGCGTGGCGTACCGCGCCGCGACGCGACCCGCGGCGTCCAGCTCGTCGTGGCGCGGATCGTCGAAGCCCACGCTGACCGTGGTGGGCGCGGACGGACTCGTGTCGCGCAGGTACGACACCACGAGACCCGAGTCGATTCCTCCCGAGAGGAAGGCCCCGAGCGGCACCTCGCTCTCGAGACGCTCCTTCACGACGTCCTTCAAGAGGCCGTCCAGCTCCTCGGCGATCTTCTCGGCCGGGCGCTCGTCCACGTCGAACTCGGTCACGTCCCAGTAGGACCGCGTCTCGATGCGGCCGTCCACGAGGCGCAGCCAGTGCGCCGGCGGGAGCTTCCGCACCGCCTGGTAGATCGACGCGGGCGCCGGGATGTATCCGAGCGCGAGGAACGTCTCGAGGGCGGCCTCGTCGATCTCGCCGTTCCAGGCCGGGCTCTCCCGCAGCGCCTTGATCTCGCTGGCGAAGTGGAGCGCGTCTCCGAAGACGGCCCAGAAGAGCGGCTTCTTCCCGAGGCGATCGCGGGCGAGGAAGAGCTCGCCGGAGCGCACGTCGAGGATCGCGAAGGCGAACTGCCCTTCCAGGCGCTCCACGCCGGCAGGGCCCCACTCCTCGTAGGCGTGGAGGATCGCTTCGGTGTCCGAGTGGGTCCGGAACACGTGGCCGCGCGCCTCGAGGAGCCGACGGAGCGAGTGGTGGTTGTAGACCTCGCCGTTGAAGGCGATCCAGCGGCTGCCGTCCTCGTTCGACAGAGGCTGGTGGCCGCCGCTGCGGTCGATGATGGCCAGGCGCCGGTGACCCAGGGCGCCCCGCGGGCACTGGAACTCGCCCGCGTCGTCCGGGCCGCGGTGCCGCAGGGTGTGCGCCATGGCCGGGATCGCGGCCCCGAGGGAGGGGTCGAGCGCGCCTCGCAGGGACACCACGCCGCAGATTCCGCACATGGGTCGATCCTAATTCGGAAGGTAGGCTTCGAGATACATCGACATCATCCGCTCGAAAGCGAAGCGCTCCTCGGCGCGCGTGCGGCCCGCCTCGCCGAGCGAGCGGCGGCGTGCGGGGTCGGCGAGCAGCGCGCCGAGGGCGTCCGCCAGGCGCGCGTCATCGCGAGCGGGGACGAGCAGGCCCGTCCTTCCGTCCTCGACGACTTCGGGATTGCCGCCCACCGCCGTGGCCACCACCGGAAGGGCGGCGGCCATCGCCTCCAGAATCGTCAGGGACACACCCTCGTACGTGGATGAGTTCACGTAAACATCGAAGCCGGGGAGAAGTTCGCGGACGTCCCCGCGGTGGCCGAAGAGGCGGACCGCGGCGCCGAGCCGGCGGGCCGCGATCTCCCGCTCCAAGGACGCGCGCTCGGGGCCTTCGCCGAGGATCGCCAGCCGAGCGCCCGGGTGAGCGCCGCGCAGCCTCGCGACCGCCGCGACGAGGGAGCCCAGGTCCTTCACGGGATCCAACCGGGCGGCCGTGCCGAGCAAGATCGTGTCGTCGTCCGCGCCCAGGGCCTGCCGCGCGCGGGCGCGGTCCGCCGCGGACGGCGCGGCTCCGAGGTCGATGCCGTTCGGCAGCACTTCGAAGCGGCGCTTCGGGAAGCCCTCCGCCTCGAGGAATCTCCGCAGCTCGGCGCTGACGGCGAAGAAGCGTCCGGGGGTACGGCCGAGGATCCCGTTCGCGAGCCGGCGGCGGGGCGAGGGCGGCGCGTCGGCGAGGCGACCGTGCTCGGTGAAGACGACGCGCATGCGCGACCGCCACAGCCTCGCGAGCGCGCCGTAGACGAACGGCGTGTACTGGTGACAGTGCAGGACGTCGGCCCCGCGAGCTTCCGCGAGGCGAGCGAGGCGGCGAGCGAGACCCGGATGGAAGCCGGGCTTCCGCCCGAGCGCGACCACGGGAATGCCGCGCGCCTCCAGGCCGGCGGCCCACTCGCCCGGCTCGTCGAGGCAGGCCACGCTCGGCTCGACCCACGGCGGAGCGCGCCGGACCATCTCCACGACGAGGCGCTCGGTGCCGCCCGGCGTGAGCGCCAAGACGACGTGCATCACGCGGACCCGCGCGGCCGGAGCGGGGGAGGACGTCATCGCGGTTGACCCTTCGCGCGTTCGAGGCTAGCGTTCACGACGACCGGGTGACGTGGCGGGAGCGGGGGTGGGTTGGCGGCGTGTTCCGCTCGATTATCCCGGGCGCTCACGATTCGGGCAAGCTCGGCTCCACGGCGCAAGCTCGGCTCCGCGGTGGCTCTGGGACTCGCTCTCCGCGCTCAGGTGGAGAGCGCGTCGTGCCGACGACGGAGAAGGCTGATTCCCCCTGCGAGGTCATCATGATGCGCATCCTTGGTACTTCCTTCGCAGCGGTGGCGACTCCTCTCGCGGCGCTGGCGATCCTGACGGCGCCCGCGAAGGCGCAGCAAGTCGTCTCGGACTACGCGCAGCTGGAATCGGCGGTTGCGGCCGCCAATTCCGGCTCCGGAGACGCCACGATTCTCCTCGTCGACGGCACGTACAACGTCACCTCCGCCTTCGGCCTCGTGCTCTCGCACGACGGCATCACGATCAAGAGCGTCTCCGGCAACCGGAACGCGGTCGTTCTGCAGGGCGACGGGATGCTGGGCGGCAGCGTCTCCCACATCTTCCAGGTGACCGCGGACGACGTGACGATCCAGGACATGACGCTGCGCAACGTCGCGAACCACACGATCCAGGTTCACGGCGAGACTCCGTACGGCGCCGATCGCACCGTCATCAAGAACCTCGTCCTGCGCGACACCGGCGAGCAGATGATCAAGATCTCCTATCGGGACGGCGAGTCGGTCGGCTCGGACGGCGGGCTCGTCGAGGGCTGCTTGTTCGAGTACACCGCGGGCATCGGGCCGCAGTACTACATCGGCGGCATCGACGGGCACCTCGCCAGCAACTGGGTGGTCCGCGGGAACACGTTCAAGTCCATCCGCAGCCCGGGTCCCTCGGTCGCCGAGCACGCCGTGCACTTCTGGTCGGAGAGCTCCAACACGCTCGTCGAGCGGAATCTGATCATCGACTGCGATCGCGGCATCGGCTTCGGCCTCGGAACGACTCGCGGCCACATCGGCGGGATCATCCGCAACAACATGATCTTCCACCGCGATCTCGGCGGCGACTACGGCGACGTCGGCATCGAGCTCGAGACCGCCACGGGCGCGCAGGTCCTGAACAACACCATCTATCTCCTGGAAGGCGGGGCGCCGGGCGGCATCGCGGTGCGGTACGCGGCTTCCACGGGCGTCACGGTGGCGAACAACCTGATCCGCGTCGCGAGCGGCGCGCCGGGCGTGTGGCTCCGCGACGGAGCGACCGTCACGCAGGCCACCAACGTCACGAACGCGCAGGCCTCGTGGTTCGTCGATCCGGTGAACGGGGACCTGCACCTGTCCGGCACGAACATCACCGGCGTGGTGGACGCGGCCAGCCCCACGGGCGCGGTTGCCAACGACTTCGACGGAGGCGCGCGTCCCGTCGGCCCCGCCTCGGACGTCGGCGCGGACGAAGTCGGCGCCGCGGCCGCGATCTCGGGCCTTTCCTGGAGCGTGCTGAAGGGTCGTTTCCGGCAGTGACGTCGCCCGGTCGGACGCATTCGAGTCGGGACGAGGGGCAGGGGCGGGGGTCGGACGCGAGGAGGAACGCGGACATGTCGAATCGTGGAGCCATCGTAGCGATCGGTGCTGCGCTCGCGCTGGCGAGCGCGGCGCCGGTCCGCGCGGGCGTGTTCCAGCCGGAGGACTTCCAGTACCTCGGAGCGTTTCGGACGCCCGTCGTGATGCAGAACATCCAGGGATCCACCACGGACGCGTTGTCGTACTGCAAGGGCCCGGACGCGTACTACCCGGACGGCGACCCGCAGGGGGCCGATGACGGGTTCCCGGGCTCGCTGTTCGGCGTGGGTCACGCGTGGACCACGCCGATGTTCGAGATCTCGATTCCCGCTCCCGTGATCTCGAAGAACGTGGCGGATCTTCCCGTGGCCACGATTCTCCAGGCCCCCGCGGAAGTGGCCACTCCGATCGAGATCGCGGGCGACGGCCTCAAGGGGATCGAGTACCTGCCGCAACAGCCGGGGATGTCCGGGCCGAAGCTGCACATCACGGTGGGCCAGCACTACCAGTACGATCCTCGGCCCACCCACGGCTGGATGGACCTGGATCTCTCGAATCCTCATACGGCAGGCGCGTGGTTCATCGGGACCGAGAGCCAGGTCAGCTGCCTGAACACGAACGAGTACGTCTTCGCGATCCCGAGGGACTGGGCCGACGAGAACGTCGGCGGGATGCGCCTGGCGTGCGGCCGATACCGTGAGGGCCAGGTGGCCACGGGCCCCTCAGTGATCGCGTACGCGCCGTGGACGCAGGGCGATCCTCCTGCAGCGAACACGCACCTCGCCTTCGTGCCCCTCGTTCTCTACAAGAACCTGGACAGCGCGCACGGGCTCGAGGGCTTCTGCAACGCGGACAACTGGACGGGGGCCGTGTGGCTGCACAACGACGACAAGGCCTCGGTGGCGATCGTCGGCACGAAGGGCCTGGGCAACTGCTGGTACGGTTGGCAGGACGGCATGCGTCCGGAGATCTGCGCCACGTGGCCGGGCGGCTGCGAGGCGAACGGGTACGGCGGCTCGAACCGCGGGTACTACGCGGATTCGTTCCGGACCATCGTCCTGCTGTACGACCCGGCGGATCTCGCCAAGGTCGCCGCGGGGCAGATGCAGTCCTGGGAGCCGCAGCCGTACGTGTGGTGGGACATCACGCCTTACATGATCCGTCCGGAGACCACGTACGAGATCGGGACGGGCGGCGTGGCCTACGACGACGCGCACGGGCTGATCTACATCACCGAGCGGGGCGGCGACGTCGCCACCGAGAAGGACATCATCCACGTCTTCAAGATCGCGCCGCCGCAGCACTACGGCGACGACGGGCAGGGCGGGCAAGGGGGGCAGAACGGTCAGGGGCAAGGGCAGGCCGCGGCTCCGAGCGGCACGGTGTACGCGTCGCCGAATCCGTTCCACGACGCCACCACCATCCACCTCCTGGACAACGGCGCCCCCGCCGTCGGCTCGCCGCTGCACGTCTCGATCTACGACGTCCGGGGCAAGCTCGTGAACGACCTCGGGATCGTGCCCAATACGACCGTCCAGTGGGACGCGCTGCACCGCCCCGGCGGCATCTACTTCGTGCGCGCCACGGGTCAGGGGCGCGTGTGGACGAGCAAGCTCTCGCTCGTGCGCTGAGGCCCTTCGGCTCGAGAGGGCCGGCGGCTTTCCTTGTGACCGGTCGAGCGTTCGAATAGTCTGGAGGCTCGCTCGGCCGGCCCTCGCCGGCGGAAGCGCGGAGGACACTCGTGCAGGCCGGCGGAGAGAGCTCCCCTCCGGCGGTTCCGGTCTCCATGGCAGACGGGAACCGCTGGCGGTTCAGCGACATTCCGTACATCGTCCTCGGGAACCGCACGTTCTCGCTCGCCGTGGCGTGCGTCGCGGGCGTCATCGCCTCGCAGATCGCCCTGCTCTTCCAGCCGCGCGTCGCCATCCCGCTCTTCGCCTGTCTCGTGGGCGGCCTCGCCGTGGCCCTGGAGCCGTTCCTCGGGATCGTGGGCTATCTCATCCTCGCGTTCATGCGCCCCCAGGACGTCTTCTGGGGACTGGGCGAGGAGAGGTTCACGATGCTGGTCTCGACGGCCACGCTCGCCGCCACGGTGCTGCACTTCACGCGCCGCCCTCGCCTCGGCTTCCTGGCGAGCCCGCAGCTCCTGTTCGTGCTCACGCTGTGGCTCATGATCTGGCTGTCCACCGTGTTCGGGAAGTTCGCGGAGCCGCAGCCCCGGTATCTCGGCTACTACAACAAGCTCTTCCTGATCTACTTCGTCGTGATCGCGGTCGTGACGAACCTGCGCAAGCTCGAGATGTCCGTCGGCGTGACCGCGCTGTCGCTCGGCTACCTGTGCTACTGGGCGAACGAACGGCACTTCCGGGACGGCTGGGACGTGGTGCACGGGCCGGGCTATCCGGGCTACACGTTCTACGACCACAACGACTTCGCGATGGTCATCGTGATGACCATCCCGATGCTGTGGTTCCTGCATCGCCGCACGTCGAAGAAGCTCCTGTCCTGGATCTTCCTCGGGCTGATCCCGCTGGCGTGCCACGCCGTCATGCTGACCTACTCGCGCGGCGGGTTCCTCGGCATGTGCATGGTGCTCGCCTACATCGCCGTGCGCGAGCGGGACCGACGCATCGGCGGTGCGCTCATCGCCGGCGGCGTCCTCTTCTTCCTCCTCTTCACGGGCGAGAGCTACCGCGCGCGCATCCTCTCCATCGGCGACTACCAGGAGGACACCTCCGCGCAGGGGAGAATCAACTCGTGGGAGGCGGGGCGCGCGATGATCGCCGACAGCCCGATCTTCGGCGTGGGGCTGAAGGAGTACACGCGCGCGTTTCCGCAGTACTCCACGCACCAGGATCTCGTGGCGCACAACTCGTGGCTGCAGCTCGCGGCCGAGTGCGGACTGCCCGCCGTGCTGAGCTGGGCTCTGCTCATCGTCCTCTCCGGGGTCTCCATCCTCCGCGTCTGGCAGCGCGGGCCGCGCCTCCTGCCGGACGATCGAAGACGCACCGACGCGCTCGCGAACGCGCTCGGGGGATCGCTCGTGGGCTATCTCGTGTGCGGGTTCTTCCTTTCCGTGGAGGATCTCGAGCTGTTCTACGTGCTCGTCGCGTTCATCCAGATTCTGGATCGCCTGAGCGCCGAAGCGGTCCGGGAGGCGGCCGCGCCGCGAGCGCGCCCGGCGACCGGGTGACCGTCGAGCGGCGGTACGTGGTCCTCGGGGGCGAGTGGGCAGGCCATCCCTCGGGCGGCGCGCATCTGTTCCGCGCCATCGCGCGCCGGCGCCCGGTGCTCTGGGTGGAGGATTCGGGCTCCGGCCGGCGCCCGCCGCCTCCTTCGGGGGAAGGCGAGCGCGTGCGGGTGCTGCGCCCCCTCACGACGCCCTGGGGCGGGGGCGCGCTCTCGCGGCGGGTCGCGTCGGCGCTGTTCACCTACGCCGTCAAGCGCGAGCTGGCGTCTTCCGCGTGCGAGACTGTGGTCGTGGCCACGGGCGTGAAGGCCGCGGAGGTCGTGGGGCGGCTCGGCGAGACGGCGAGCGTGTACTACTGCGACCGCGAGATCCGCGAAGGGGGCGGGACGCGCGTGGCGGCGCGGGAGGCGGAGCTGTTGGGGAAGGTCGACCTCGTCGTGACGACTTCGGCGCCGCTCTTCGAGAGGAAGTCCGCGCAGCACGCGCGCGTTCGCTTCCTTCCGCACGGCGTGGACTGGGACGCGTTCCGAACTCCCCGGGGCCGCGCGCCCGCGGCGCTCGAGGCGATGTCGCGTCCGCGGGTGGGATTCGTCGGGCGCGTGGACGAGCGCATCGACGCGGGCGTGCTGGACGCCGTGGCGGCGGCGCTTCCGGACGTGACGTTCGTGATGGTGGGCCCGCGTCGACTGAAGCGCGGCCCGCTCGACGCGCGCGCGAACGTGCGCTTCCTCCCGCCGGTGGCGTACGACGACGTGCCGGCTCTGCTGCACGCGCTCGACGCCGGAGCGCTCCCGTATCGCGTCGACGCCTTGACGGAGGCCGCCAACCCCCTGAAACTGCGCGAGCTTCTCGCCGCGGGAGTGCCGGTGGTCTCCACGTCGCTTCCCGAAGTCCGGCGCTACGCGGGCCTCGTGCGGATCGCCCGCGACGTCGACGAGTGGGTCGCCGCGCTCCGCGACGCGGTGCGCGAGGGGCGCTCGCGCGCGGACGAGCGCTCCGCGGCCGTGCGCGGCGAGACCTGGGAGCGTCGCCGGGAGGAGTTCGAGCGCTTCGTGACGGAGGCCGTGCAGGCGTTGCGGCCCGTTCCGAGCGGGGGAGCGTCGTGACCGTCGCGAAGGCTCTCGCGCGCTTCCTGGCTTGGCTCGCGGCGCTGCCGGCGTATCTCTTCTACCGTCTGGCGTCGCTCTTCGTGGATCCCGAGCGCGCGTTCCACGACGCCAGCCAGGCCGTGTCCCTGTGGCCGGGGCTCGTGGGCGACTACATCCGGCGCGAGTTCTACCGGCTCGCGCTCGAAGAGTGCTCGCCGGACTGCTGCATCTCGTTCGGGACCATCCTCTCGAAGCGCGGCGCGCGCATCGGCCGGCGCGTGTACGTGGGGACGCGCTGCAATCTGGGCCTCGTGACCCTGGAGGACGACGTGCTCCTCGCTTCGGACGTGGACGTTCTCTCGGGCGGCGAGCAGCACCGCTTCGCGGACCTGAACACTCCCGTCCGCGAGCAGGGAGGAACGTACCGGCGCGTGGTGATCGGTCGCGACGCCTGGATCGGCGAGCGCTCCATCGTCATGGCCGACGTGGGGGAGCAGTCGGTGGTGGGCGCGGGAAGCGTCGTGACGAAACCCCTGCCGCCGCGCTCGATCGCGGTGGGCGCTCCCGCGCGGGTCGTCGGCACGCGCGGGGGAGAGAGCGCGTCGTGACGACGTCGTCGGCGACGGCGGCCCGCCTGGAGGTGACGCGCCTTTCGGCCTCGCGGGAGCGGGAATGGGACGCGTTCGTCGGCGCGGAGCCGGCGGGCTCGCACTATCACCGCGCGGGCTGGGCGCGCGTGATCGGGGGCACGTTCGGGCCGACGCCCCATTACCTCCTGGCCGAAGGCCCGGACGGCATCGAAGGCATCCTGCCCCTGTTCGCGTTCGCGCATCCGGTCTTCGGTCGCTCGCTCATCTCCGTCCCCTTCCTCAACCGCGGCGGCCTCGTCACGCGGAGCGCCGCGGCCCGGGACGCGCTCCTCGCCGAGGCGCGACGTCTCCTGGCGCAGACGGGCTCGCGCTACGCGGAGCTGCGTCACGTGGAGCCCACGGATCCGTCGCTGCCGTGCCGGTCGCACAAGATCTCGATGTCCCTGTCCCTCGCGGGGGGCGTGGACGCGGTGTGGGACGCCGTGGGCTCCAAGGTGCGCAATCTCGTGCGCAAGGCGCAGAAGGCCGGGCTCGCGGCGCGGCCCGGCGATCCGGCGCGTGATCTTCCCGCGTTCTACGACCTCTTCGCGCGCAACATGCGCGACCTCGGCACTCCCGTGTACACGCCGCGCTTCTTCGGGGAAGTGTTCCGCGAGTTCCCCGCCGATGCGCGCCTGACGCTCGTGGAGCACGAGGGTCGCGCGGTGGCGGCGGGAATCCGCGTCACTCACGGGTCGTTCACGGAGATGCACTGGGCGGCGTCGCGGCGCGAGGCGCTGCCGCTCGCGCCGAACATGCTCCTCTACTGGGAATGCATCGCGGAGGCGGCGCGATCGGGGCTCCAGGAGTTCTGCTTCGGCCGGTCCACGGAGGACTCGGGGCCGCACCGTTTCAAGAAGCAATGGGGCGCACAGCCCACGCGCTTGCACTGGGAGTACGTTCTCGCGCCGGGCGCCGCGCCGCCGCGGCTCGGCGTGGACGATCCGCGGTTCGCGCTCGCGATCCGGGTGTGGCAGCGGTTGCCGCTCGTCGTGACGCGCGTGCTCGGGCCGCCGATCGTGCGCCATCTGCCGTGACCCGGACGGCTCCTTCCGCTTGCGCGTCCGCCGGGGAGTCGGGTAGCGTGCGCGCGCCGAACGCGCCGCCATCGGAGGGACGACGCTCGTGACGGAGAAGCCTCGCAACGCGGAATCCCGCGCGTACGGCGTCGTCCTCGGGGCGATCGTCGTGGCCGCGCTCGCGATCCGCCTCGCCGGCGCCTTCCACGATTGGCCGTTCTCGTACTACGGCGACGAGATGCACCTCACGAAGCGCGCCATGGCCATGGGCGCGGGGGACCTGAATCCGCACTGGTTCCACAAGCCCGCGCTGCTCATGTACCTGTTGCTCGGATCCTACGGCGCGTTCTTCGCGGTCGGCCGCGTGATCGGGAACTTCGGCTCCGCGTCGGCGTTCGGCGCGTACTACCTCGCGGAGCCGGGCCCGTTCGTCGTCCTCGGCCGTCTCGTCGTGCTCGCATTCGGCGTCGCCACGGTGGTGTGCGCCGCGCGCCTCGGCCGCCGGGTGGGAGGAGCCCTCGCGGGCCTCGCCGCCGCGTTCGCGGTGGCGGTCCTCCTGCCGGCCACCGTCGGCTCGCAGGTGATCAAGGAAGACGTGCCCGCCGGGTTCTTCGTGGCGGCGGCGGCGCTGGCGTATCTGAACGGCGCGGGCACGCGTCGCCTCGCGCCCATCGTGTGGGCCGGCGCGCTCGCGGGCGCGTCGATGGGGACGAAGTACTACGGCATCATCCTGATCCCCGGCATCGTCGCGGTGGAGCTTCTCGACGTTCTCGCGAAGCGTTCCACGTGGCGGGCTCTGGTCGGCCGCTCGTGCGTGCTGGTCGGCGTCTTCGTGGCCGTCTTCTTCGTGACGTCTCCGTACAACTTCCTGGATCCCACGTGGGGCCAATCCGTCGCGCAGCGTCTGGGTTTCTTCGGCGCCCACGTCAAGGCGGCACCGCGCTTCGACCCCGACGCGAAGGTGACGTACCAGCCGGGGCTCGCCGCCATTCCCGGCGCCAGCCTGCACTTCCTCCGCCAGGTGGTGGACCCGGAGGCGCTCACGGCGCCGCTCGTCGCGCTCGCGGCGCTCGGGCTGATCCGGCTCCTCGGGAAGCCGGAGACGCGACGGGACGCCGTCGTCCTCGCGTCGCCGGTGATCGTCTTCTGGGCGGGCGCCGTGACGCTGGCGCCGTACCACGTGCAGGCGCGCCAGCTCAACGCGCTCACGCCGCTGCTGTGCGCCTTGATCGGTCCCGGGGCGATGCTGATCGCCTCGCTCGCGCGGCTGCGCGGGCGCGTCGCGGCCACCGTGGCCGGGCTCGCCGTCGTCGTCGCGTGCGTGCCCACGCTGGCCGCGTCGATCGCGAACGTCCGCGACATCACCCGCGTGGACAGCCGGAACGTCGCGCGCGAATGGATCCTCGGGAACGTCCCGCACACGGATCGGCTGCTGCTGGACGACTACGGCCCGATCCTGTGCCCGAACGCCACGTCGATCGCGCGCCTGCAGAAGCGCCTCGCGGAGCTGCCGAAGGACGAGGCGTTCACGTCGGCGCAGGCCAAGCGCCTGGATCTCCTGCTGCGCTTCCCGCCGCGCGCCGCCTTCGACCTCGTGGAGCTCGGCCATCCGTGGTGGCTGCCGAAGGAGATCTCGGACGAGGAGCTGCGCGGCTCCTTCGAGAACCGCGACATGGGCAACCCGCTCGTCGACCGCGTGCCGAAGGACGTGGCCGCGTACCGGGCGGACGGCGTGGTATGGGTGGTGACGAACAGCGAGGCGCAGGAGCGATACTTCGCGTCGCCGGACATGGCGGACGCTTTCCCGTCCTGGTATCGCTTCTACACGGAGCTGCGGGCGCGGAAGCCCGTCCAGACCTTCGATCCGCTGACCTGGCGCGGCAAGGGTCCCACCGTCTGGATCTACGACCTGCGCGAGGGTTGAGCGCAGCGTCGCAATCTGCGACATCTCGGGCCGTACGCGGCGCGGCGGGTCGGCAGCCGTGGCCTCCCGTGACGCCGGCTGACGGATTCTCGCTGGCACGATCGCTGCACGACCGAAGGCTGGCGTTCATACGCCGATCACCCGGTCGGGAGCGGCCCATGAAGAGCATCTTGCTGGTCGAGCGCGACGCCGCCTACCGGGAGAGGGCGAAGTCCGCCTTCGGCCCGTTGCACGTCGCGGTCCACGAGGTCGAGACTTCGGGCGACGCGGTCCGCGCCATCCTCGACGAATCGCCCACCATGGTCATCGCCGGGGCGGACGAGCCCCTCGACGACGACATCGAGCTCCTCCGCCTCGCGCGCTCGCAGACGCGCCCGGTGCCCGTGCTCGTCCTCGCGCGCCACGGCACGACGCGCGGCGCCATCGGCTTCATGGACGCCGGGGCGTACGACTACGTCGCGCGGCCCACCGATCCGCGCGAGCTGCTCGCCGCCGTGCAGGAGATCCTGCGCCTCGCCGGCGAAGAGGAGCTGGCGCCGCCGATGGCCGCGAACACCGTGGAGGTGGCCGGGGAGATCGTCGGGCGCAGCCCGGAGATGATCGAGATCTGCAAGATGATCGGGCGCATCGCGAAGTCGGACGCGGCCGTGCTCGTCCAGGGCGAGTCCGGCACCGGCAAGGAGCTGGTGGCCCGCGCGATCCACGAGAACAGCCGGCGTGCGGGGAAGCCGTTCCTCGCGGTGAACTGCGCCGCCATCCCGGAGACCCTGCTCGAGAGCGAGCTCTTCGGTCACGAGAAGGGCGCGTTCACGGGCGCGACGTACTCGCGCAAGGGCAAGTTCGAGCTCAGCCACGGCGGCACGATCTTCCTCGACGAGGTCGGGGACATGAGCCTCGCCACGCAGGCGAAGATCCTCCGCGTGCTCCAGGAGCACACCTTCGAGCGCGTGGGCGGGGAACAGACGCTCAGCGCGGACACGCGGCTCATCGCGGCCACGAACAAGAGCCTCGTGGTGCAGATCGAGAAGGGCGAGTTCCGCGTCGACCTGTTCTACCGGCTCAAGGTCGTCTCGATCTTCCTGCCGGCGCTGCGCAAGCGCCCCGGGGACGTGCCGCTGCTCGTGGACCATTTCGTGAAGAAGTACGAGCAGCTCGCGAAGGTCCCGATCCGCGGCGTGGCCCAGCGCGCCCGGGCGCTGCTCGAGGCGCAGCCCTGGACCGGGAACATCCGCGAGCTCGAGAACGCCATCCAGACCGGCATCGTGCTGAACCGCACGGGCACGCTGGACGTCGAGGACTTCCCGTTCCTGCACGAGAGCGCCACCTCGAGCGGGCGGGAGACCGTGGCCGAGGCCCTGAGCCGGCTCGGCGAGGAGGCGCGGCGGACGGCGGGCATCCTCCTCGCGCACGGCGATGCCTCGCGGCCGGGCGTCGTGTACCACCGGTGCCTGGACTCCGTGGAGCGCTCGCTCGTCGACGCGGCGCTGGGCTACTGCGCGGGGAACCAGGTGCGCGCCGCACGCGCGCTCGGGATCAGCCGCAACACGCTGCGGGGGAAGATGTCCGTGCCCTCCGTTGACCCGACTCCGCGCCCTTCCTAGACTGCCAGGATCCGGGGCGGGGGTCGAGGGCGTGAGGCTGCTGTTCGTATCACAACGCGTGCCCGAGCCGCCCAACAAGGGCGACAAGATCCGTTCCCATCACATGATGCGGCGCATCGCGTCGCGCCACGAGGTGCACCTCGCGTTCCTCCTCGACGGTCCGGAGGAAGCGGAGCACGTCGAGAGCGTCCGAGGGTGGGCGGCCTCGGTGCACTGGCGCACCCGCGGCACGGCGGAGTCCGCGGCCCGCGGGGCCCTCGCGGCGCTGCGGGGGCGGCCGATCTCGGCGGGCTGGTTCTGGAACTCCCACCTCGCGGACGAGGTGCGCGCGCTCTGGCGGACCCCGTTCGACGCGGCGATCGCGTACTGTACGTCGATGACGCCGTACCTCGAGGAGTTCGCCGGGCCGCGGGTCCTCGATCTCGTGGACGTCGACTCGGAGAAGTGGAAGCAGTACGCGGCGCGCAGCTCGTTCCCGCGTCGCGACGTGTACACGCTGGAGCACCGCCTGCTGCGCTCGTGGGAGAAGGCGCTCGTGCGGCGCTTCGACCGGTCCCTGGTCGTGTCGCGCGCGGAGCGCGACCTCCTCGGCACGTTCGCCGACGTGTCGCGCGTGCGCGTCGTGGGGAACGGCGTCGATGCCGACGGGTTTCACCGCCCCGGGCCCCGCGGGACGGAGCCGATCCTCGTCTTCGTCGGGGCGCTGGACTACTTCGCGAACGTCGAGGGGATCGTCCGCTTCACGCGGGAGATCCTGCCGCTCGTGCGCGAGCGCGTGGCGGGTTGCCGGCTGCGCGTCGTGGGTCGGAAGCCGGTGGCGGAGGTGAGAGCGCTCGCCGCGGTCGAGGGCGTCGAGGTGATCGCCGATCCCGAGGACGTCCGCCCGCCCTTGTGGGGCGCGGCAGTGGCGGTGGCGCCGCTCTGGATCGCGCAGGGGACGCAGAACAAGGTGCTGGAGGCGATGGCGGCCCGCGTGCCCGTCGTGGCCACGACGGCGGCGGTGCAGGGCATCGACGGGCAGGCGGACCGGCACTTCCGGATCGCGGACGCGCCGGAGGAGTGGGCCCGCGCCGTGTCGGACCTCGTGACGCGTCCCGAAGAGGCCGACGCGCTCGCGGAGCGGGCGCGGCAGCTCGTCCTCGAGCGCTACTCGTGGGATCGCCAGGCCGAGCGCTACGAGGCGGAGATCCTGGCGGCGACGGAGGCAGGGCGCGGAGCGCCGGGGAGGCGACCATGATCAACGCGCTGACCGTCGACGTCGAGGAGTGGTTCCAGGTCTCGAACTTCGACGGCGTCGTGACGCGCGGGGAGTGGGACTCCATGCCCTCGCGCGTCGAGGCGAGCACGCGGCGGCTCATGGATCTCTTCGAGCGCTTCGACGTCCGCGCCACCTTCTTCGTGCTCGGCTGGGTCGCGGAGCGGCGGGCGGACCTGGTGCGGGAGATCCGGACGCGGGGCCACGACGTCGCGAGCCACGGCTACAACCACGAGCTCGTCTACCGGCTCGGCCGGCCGCGCTTCGAGGAGGATCTCCGGAAGAGCATCCGGGCGATCGAGGACGTGACCGGCGCGCGTCCCGTCGGGTACCGCGCTCCGAGCTTCAGCGTCGACCGCCGCGTCCCGTGGGCCTTCGACGTCCTGGCTTCGGAGGGCTTCACGTACGATTCGAGCATCTTCCCGGTGAAGCATCCGCGCTACGGCGTGCCGGACTTCCCGCGCGCGCCCCGGCGCATCCGCGCGCTCTCGGGCGCCACGCTTCGCGAGTTTCCGATGACCACGCTGCGCCTGCCGGGCTTCAACATGGGCGCGTCGGGCGGGGCGTGGCTGCGCGTGCTGCCGCCGGTCGCGGTGCGGACGGCGTTCGCGCGCATGAACGCCGCGGGGCAGCCGGCCGTGCTGTACGTACACCCGTGGGAGGTCGATCCGGATCAGCCGCGCCTGCGCGTCGGCCTCGTGAAGCGCCTCGCGCACTACACGAACCTCGCGCGCACGGAAGGGCGGTTGGCCTCGCTGCTCGAGCGCTTCCCGTTCGGGACCATGGAGCAAGCGCTCGGCGAGGCGCCGGATCTCGCGCAGGAGCCGATCGAGGTCGGCGAGTGACGGGCCGTCGGGATCCCGCCCCCTGGCTTCTCGCCGCCGCCACGGCCGCGCTGTACGGGCCGCTCGTCCCGGAGCTGATCCGGGACTGGCGCTCCTCCGGAGATTTCTCGCACGGGCCGATCGTGCCGTTGATCGCCGGGCTCCTCCTGTGGGTGCGGAAGGACGCCTGGCGGGCGGCGCCTTCGCGCCCGTTCCTCCCCGGGCTCGTGCTGCTCGGCCTCGCCCTGGCGCAGTACCTGCTCGGCGTGGCCGCGGCGGAGTTCTATCTGCAGCGCGCGTCCGTCGTGCCGTTCCTCCTGGGCTGGGCGCTCACGGTGTGGGGTCCCGCGCGAGCGCGGGTGTGCGTGTTTCCCGTCGCGTTCCTGCTCTTCATGATCCCGGTGCCCACTCTCCTGTGGACGGCCTGGTCGCTGCCGCTGCAGCTTCTCGCGACGCGCGCGGCCGGCGTCGTCCTCGACGTCTGCGGCGTGAGCGCGGTGCGGACCGGGAACGTGCTGCATCTGCCGGGCTGCACGCTGGAGGTCGCGCACGCCTGCAGCGGGCTGCGCTCGCTCATGGCGCTCCTCGCGATGGCGGCGATTCTGGCCGACGGCAGCCTGCTCGGAGACGTCGGCCCTCGACGCCCGGCGGCCCGCGTGCTTCTCGTCCTCGCGGCCGTGCCGGTGGCGATCGCCACGAACGCGCTCCGCGTGAGCGCCACCGCGGTCGCGGTCGCGAGGACCGGGCCGGGCGCGGCGGCGGGATGGCTGCACGAGCTCACCGGGTTGATCGTGTTCGCTGCGGCGCTCGGAATCCTGTGGGGTGGGCGGAGGTTCCTGGGATGGATCGAAACGTCGCGGCCCGGATTCTCGCGACCGGCGTGACGCTCGCGGCGATCGGCGTCGCGTCCGCGCTGCGCGGAGCGCCGGTGCCCGCGCCGAGCGACGTGACGCTCGACGCTCTGCCGCGATCGCTCGGGGGCTGGACCGGGCAGGATCTGTCCGTGGAGCCTGCCGTCACGGAGTGGTTGCGCTCGGACGCGTTCACCTTCCGCGAGTACCGGGATGCGGAGAGCGTGCCGGTTTGGGTGCTCGTGGACTACCACCGGTCGCAGCGGCTCGGCGCCACGGTCCACTCGCCGATGCACTGCTACACGGGAGAGGGCTGGTCGGTCGAGTCGCGCGCGCGGCCGGCGGTGGGTGAGTCGGCGCGGCTCGGAATCGCGCAGTGGTTGCGGATGCGGCGGGAGGGGGACCGGCTGGTGGGAGCGTACTGGTACGAGACGCGTTCGGGCGCGACTTCCGACGAAGTCGTGCTGAAGCTCCGCGTGGCGGGCGCTGCGTTGCGCCGCCGTCCCGCGGATGCCGCGCTCGTGCGCCTGACCACTCCCGTGCTCGATGGGGACGAGGAGGCTGCGTGCCGCCGCATCGAGCGCTTCGCGGAGGCGGCGTCGGGATCCCTGCTGCGCGCGCTGCCGCTCGGGGCCGCCTCGTGAACCGCGAGTCGACCCTTCCGGCCGGGTACGAGATGGGCCTCGCGTTTCGCTGCGTGGCCGACGCCTTCGCGCTGATCCGCCAGCCCTTCGCGCTGCTCCTCGTGGCGCTCGTCGCGGCGGGCAAGCTCCTCGTCGTCGCGCAGTTCGCGATCTACCCGGGCGGGCCTCTCGGGCACGGGCTGGCCCCGCTCCTCCGGGTGCTGGGCGATGACGCGGGGCCCCATTACCCGGATGCCTACGCGTGCTTCCCGAGGGCGCTCAGCATCCTCGATCCGGGCCTCGATCTCGTGCTCGGCGTGCCCTGGATCGTGGGGCTCATCGCCGCGATGCCGGAAGTCGTCGCGGGGCGCCCGCGGCCGCGCGGTCTGCGCGCGATGACCGCGGCTCGTCTTCCCGCCGCCCTGGCCGCGGCGCTTCCGGCCGCGCTCCTCCTGGTGGGGGTAGCGCTCCTCGGCGAGCGCATCGGCGCGAAGACGTTCGGGGTCGTCCGGCTCGGTCTGGGCGTGGTGACGGCGATGGCCAGCCTCGCCGTCACGAGCGCCGTGGCCTACGCCGTGCCCGCCTGCGCGCTCGGCGCGAAGAGCCCGGCCGCGGCGCTCGCGCGGAGCTTCGCGCTCGCGGCACGCGTTCCTCGCCTCACGATCGGCACCGTGCTCGTGGAAGCGGTCGTCACGGCGATCTTCCGCCCGCCCCCCGACCTCGTCTCCGGCACGTTCGACGTCCTGGATCCCGGGTACGTGCTGGTGGTCCTCGGGCTCGGCGCGATCGTGCTGGCATGCGTCGAGGCGCTTCGCGTGGCCACGCTGGCCCGCCTCTACATCCACGCCGGCGAAGGGACGACCGAGTGACGGCGCGCATCCGAGCCGGACTCGCCGTCCTCGGGCTGCTCGCGCCGCTCGCGATGATCGCGGGCTGCGGCGGCTCGTCCGAGGAGGCGGTGCTGCGGTTCTCGGCGGAGCGGGCGCGCTGGAAGATCGATCGCCTCGAGCGGCGATCCGCCGCGGACGCGCCCGACTCGGCGGCCTTCGTGGCGCGCGTGCGTCGCGAGCACGAGCGAATCGCGCAGCGCTACGGGCCGGAGGGTACGCTGCCCGCGGGAGCGGCCATCGACGCGGACACGCGCGTTCGCTACCGCATCGCGGGCTCGTCGGCCCTCTACGCCCTGGATCTCGCGGCGAGAGACGAGGTCACGCCGGAGACGTGCGCGAGCTACGCCGAGCTCGCGACGCGCTACGCGTTCGACCCGGAGATCGTGGTGCGCGCGCGCACGCACGAAGGTCTGGCGCGCCAGCGGCGCGGCGACGTGCCGGCGG
This sequence comes from bacterium, assembly GCA_046330135.1. Taxonomy (GTDB): domain Bacteria; phylum ARS69; class ARS69; order ARS69; family ARS69; genus CAYYFX01. The sequence goes on along the minus strand of JAXLTI010000007.1, from coordinate 296,472 downwards.
CCATGCAGGCGTTCGCCAGCGCGCTCGAGGCGTCGTTCCCCCCGTCCGCGGCGGATGTCTCGGAGGTGCCGCCCTACGAGCTGCTGCGGGCCGACGTCGAGGTCCACGTGGCGCTGCTCGCCGCGAGGACTCTTTCGTCGGGGGAGGCCGCCGCGATCGCGCAGCGGGGAGCGGAGCGACTCGGCCCGAAGGTGGACGCCTGGAGCGGGAAGCCGGGTGACGGGTGGCTCGATCGGCGGCGCGGAGAGCTCCTCGCCCTCGCGGGGCGCGGGGAGGAGGCGGTGCAGCGCTTCGAGAAGATCGTGGCGGCCACGGCTCCGGGCGAGGATCGCTCCGCCATCGCGTTGCTCCTCGGCGAGGTCGAGGAGGTCGCGCTCGGGAGGAACGACCAGGCGGAGCGCTGGTATCGGACCGCCGTCACCGAAGGCACGGGCCGGCCGATCGGCACGGACGCCAGGCTGCTGCTCGGGCACCTGCTGCGCTCGACCGGCCGCCCGCGCGAGGCCGCGGACATGCTCGCGCTGGCGATCGTGCCCGGCGCGTCGACGACGGGGGAGGACCGGGCGGAAGCGCTGTACGACACCGCGCGGTGTCTCGAGGCGCTCGATCGGTCGGAGGACGCGCTGCTCGCGGTCACGCGCGGCGCCACGGAGGAAGGGCCGTTCGCGCTGGGCTGCGCCGCGCGCCGGGCGCGCCGCACGCGCGACCTGAACTCGCCGGACTCGGGGCGCGAGAGCGAGGCGCTCGTGGCGCGCGCGGCCCGCGAGTTCGGCGCGCGGGTCAAGGCGTTGTCCCTGCGCGACTACACGCGCCAGCTGCGCGTGGCAAGGGAGGACGAGGCGTGGCGGGACGTGATCGCCGAGCTGAGCGGCGTGGCGGCCTCGCGGCCGGGGACGTCGCTGGCCGATTCCGCGCGCACCGTGATCGGAGCGATCACGGCGGCGGGCCTCGCGCCGGCGCCGTGAGAGGGCCGGCTCAGGTGAGGTCCTTCGGACGCCGAAACGGAGAAACCGCTTGACGGGATCGGCCCGCCCGCAAGAATGAGCGGCCGACAATCCCACGGAGGTGAGAAACACCGTGCGCTCGCGCCGGGCCCTCGAGGCTCTCGGTCTGGGACTGGGACTGGCCGCGCTCCTGGCGCCCGTGGCGCCGGTGGCGGCCCAGGCCGTCCATCGTGAAGGCCGGGCGCTCGAGTTCCGCTCCGATCTCGCCTGGGCGCGGCTGACGCTGCGCGGGGACGACGACATCATCGGGCTGTCGCCGCTCCGCGTGCCCGGCCCGCTCGTCGGGGACTTCTGGCTCGTCGCGGACGGCCCGGGTGTGGAGCGGCAGCGGGGCCGCGTTCGCGTGGGGCTGGACGAAGCGGGCTCGCGCCTCGAGTCCTACGGTTCGCCCACGTTCCACGAGAAGCTGATGCGCTCGGTGGTGTTCCCGGGCTACGCGCAGCTTCGCTCCGGCGACCACGCGAAGGGCGCGCTCCTCGCGGTGGCGGGGGCGGGCGGTGTGGCCGCCGCGGCGTGGGCCCAGTCCAAGTTCTGGGACGCCGACGACGCCGTGACCCAGGCGCAGGCCGCCGTCGCCGCTGCGGGTTCCGCCTCCGAGCGCCAGGCGCGCCGCCTCGCGTTCTCGGACGCCCAGGAGGCCAAGACGTACGCCTCCAACCGGCGGAACCTGTACCTCGGCGCCGCCGCCACGGCGTGGGGCATCGGCGCGTTGGACGCCCTCGCGTTCGGACCCTCCTTCCACGTGACCCAGGCCGACGAGGCCGGGCTGACGCTCGCGCTCCACAAGAAGAGTCGGAAGAGCGCCATGATTCGTGGGATCATCTTCCCGGGCCTCGGACAGGAGTACAACGGACGGCCTCGCAAGGCGTTCGTGCTCGCGAGCGCGGGCATCGGCCTCGGCGTCTGGTACCTGAAGGCGCAGGACGACTTCAATCAGGCGGTGTCGGACTTCGAGCGCGTCCGGCAACGCTTCGAGGCGTCCACCAGCGTCGAGGAGCGGACCGCGCTCCTCGCGCAAGAGCAGAGCCGGTTCGCGGACGTCGACAGCCGCGAGCGGTCGAAGAACGTGGCCATGGACTCTCTCGCGGGCCTCTGGATCCTCTCGCTCGTGGACGCGGCCATCGATTTCGGCGGAGGGTGGGGCGGAGACTCCGTGAGCAAGGCGAAGGGAGGCCTCGGCCTCTACATGGATCCGAGCGGCGTGGTGGGCGCTCGGATGCGTTTCTAGGAGCGGTCCCTCATGCGATCCCTCGCGACCCGGCTGTTTCCGTACCTCGCGGTCCTCGCCGCCACGTGCGGGTGCGCCCAGCGACCGACGGACCCCGCCAATGAACTTCCCGTGGAGCCGGGGCAGGTCCCGCCGGTCCCGAAGAACCTCGCCGTGGACGTGTCGCAGGGCACGGTGATGCTCACGTGGACCGTGGACGATCCCACCGGAGTCACCGACTACCGCGTCTATCGGGCCCCGGGCAACGACGCGTTCTCCCTCCTCGCCTCTCCCGTCGCCACGTCCTTCGACGACGATCAGGTGTCCCCGGCAACGCTGTATCGCTACCGGGTGGCGGCGCGGCGGAACGGGCTGGAGGGATCGCCGTCGGAGGCGGTGTCCGCCGAGCCGCCCACGCCGGTGCTCTTCGACGCGGCCGGCAGTCACGTCGTCGGTGCGGGAATCAACCTCCTGTGGAGCCGGAGCAATGACGTGGATTTCGTGCGCTACCGGATCTATCGCTCGCCCCCGGGAGGCACCACGGTCGGGACGTCCGACGACCTCATCGCGGACATCACCGCCCGGGATACCGTGACACTCTCCGACGCGGGCCTGGTCGGAGGATCGACCTACACCTGGGGGATCCTCGCGGTCAACGCGAACGGCTTCTCCTCACCCCTGAACCGCCTCACGCGCGACGTCTTGCACGATCCCCAGCTCTCCAATGGGGGCGTCGCCCCGAACTTCGGGACGCCGGCCACCACGTTCGTCTACTCGTGCCGGTATCGCCACGCCGGCAACGTCGCACCCGGGTTCGTGACCGTCATCGTGGACGCCAACCAGATCTTCGCCATGGCGAAGGTGGGAACCGGGACCGACTGGGTCGGCGGCGAGGACTATCAGGCGAGCGTCAACCTGGCCGCCGGGGGCCACACGTACTACTTCCAGGCCCAGGCGCTGGACGGGTCCAGTACGCGGAACCCGGCCGCCCCGTTCGTGCTCGGGGGCCCCGCCGTCAGCCCCTGACCCGAGAGGCGATGGATCCCGGACACGCCCGCGGGGTTGTCAACCGCCGTTGACGTGCTTCGTTCTCGTCTGGTAAGCTCTCTACCACTTTCTGCGCAAAGCCGCAGAGAGCCCATCCCCCCGTGATGCGCCGGAGGAACCGTGCGAGGCAGTGAGCTATTGTCGCCAACTGTGGTGGAGGAGTTCGGGGAGGCGGAGGTGCGCTTGGTGATGGAGCCCCAGCCGACGGGCGCGATTCGTCGGACGTTCGACGTCCTCGGGGCCATTGCCCTGATGATCCTGCTCGCGCCGGCGTTCGCGATCATCGCCCTCGCCGTGAAGTGGACCTCGGCGGGGCCGGTGATCTACCGCCAGACCCGCGTGGGGATCAACCGCCGCACCGGGCGGGATCGGCGGGCCGTGGCCCGCGGATCGGCCGGCTTCGACCGGCGTCTGGTGGAGCGGCGGGCCGTCGCGAGCGCCGGCCGGCTGTACCACATCCTCAAGTTCCGCACGATGATCGACGGCGCCGAGGCGAAGCACGGTCCCGTGTGGGCCTCGAAGGACGACAACCGCATCACGGCCGTGGGGCGCCTGCTTCGCCGGACGCGTCTGGACGAGCTGCCGCAGATCCTCAACGTGCTCCGCGGCGACATGAGCTTCATCGGACCGCGTCCGGAGCGGCCCTTCTTCGTCGATCGCTTCTGCACGTCCATTCCCGGGTACAAAGGACGGTTGACGGTCGTCCCGGGGATCACCGGGCTGGCGCAGGTGGAGCACACCTACGACACGAGCCACGAGGACGTGTGCCGGAAGCTGGAGTACGACCTTCGCTACCTCCGCGAGCGCAACGTCGGGGTGGATCTTCAGATCCTCTGGAAGACGGTGCGCGTCGTTCTCTCCGGGCACGGAGCCCATTAGGCCCCGCCCGTTCGCGCCACTCGGGCGTTCCGGGCCGACCTTGACGCTGTCAGGGCCGCGTGATAGCGTCGCGCCATCCGACCCAGGGAACGGTCTCTAATCCGCTGCTAGGCAACGACTTAGAACACTCCGGAGGTCGCCGTGGGCGTGTCCGTCCGTCGGGTGGGCGACGTCACCGTGCTCGAGGTCTCGGGGAAGATCCTGGGAGGTCCGGAGTCGGACGGGTTGCGCAGCGAGTTGGACGGCGTCCTCGCCCGCGGCGAGCGGAAGCTCCTCGTGGATCTTTCGGGCGTTCCGTGGATGAACAGCGCGGGTTTGGGCATATTGCTGGCAGCTTATTCGCGGCTGCGGGAGCAGGGCGGGGTCGTCCGCTTCAGCGGCGTGGGGGAACGGGTCCGCGGAATCCTCCATACCACCAAACTACTCACGGTCTTGGACCTAGTGGACGATGAAACGACAGGAATCCGCAGCTTCGCCGGGCAGGCGGGTGGGGCGCGCTAGGGGCGGTTCGTGACATCCGCCCCGGGCATCGCCACCCGGACCCGCGGACCCCGCCTGACGCGGCGGATGAGGGCTGCGGCAGGCCCGCGCAGCGGCACGTCCCTTGCTCAGAACACGGAGACGATGGGCGCTTCGGACCAAGTCGTTCCCGACAGCAGCAACCGCGCACGCATCGTCGCTCTGCTGAGTCGGATGTTGAGCTTGCCGCCGCTCGGGCAGATCGGGCATCAGCGCTACGGTCCTTTCCTCCGCGCGGCCGTCGAGCTGTTCGACGCGGACGGCGCGGCGGTCGGCTTCTGGGTGAGCCCCCACGAGATGCGGCGCGTCCGCGTCCTCGCGGGAGAGGTGGCCCACGAGGTCCACGAGGACGGGCTCGATCCCGGACCGGTGGACGGTCCGCTGCGCCGAGCTTTGCGCCAGGGAGGCTCCGTTCTGGCGTCCCCGTCCGCGTCCGGATTCGACCCGAAGGTCGAGGGCTTCCCGGGACGAGAGTCCCGTTCGGCGATCTTCGTGGGGCTGCGCATGCGCGACGAGCCGCCCGCCGTTCTCTCGCTCCATCGCTTCCGCCCCGAGGCCTTCGGCGAGACCGCGCGCGTCCTGGCCCAGGAAGGCGCGCCCCTCTTCGCCGCGGCGCTGGACAACCTGCGGCGCTTCGGCCAAGCGGAGGAGCTTTCCATCACGGACGGGCTCACGGGCGTGTACAACTACCGGTATCTTCGAAGTGCCTTGGATCGGGAGACCGCCCGGGCGCAGCGCTTTCGCGAGGAATTCGCCATCATCATGCTCGACGTGGATCACCTGAAGGAATACAACGACATCCACGGGCACTTGCAGGGCAGCGAGGTCCTGAGGAGACTCGCCCGGGTCGTCTTGGGGGAGTTGCGCGCCACGGACATGCTCGCGAAGTACGGCGGTGACGAGTTCGTGATCATCCTGCCCCAGACGCAGCGCGAGGGCGCGCGTATCCTCGCGGAGCGAATCCGCGCGGGGGTGGCGGCGCACGAGTTCCCCGGCGCCGAGGCGGGCATCAAGATCACCACCTCGATGGGGATCGCGCAGTTCCCCGACGACGGCGGCGCGGCGCGCGAGCTGCTCGAGGCCGCGGACCGCGCGCTGTACGAGGCGAAGCGGACGGGACGCAACCGAGTGTGGGCCGTGATGCCCGGCTCCATCGAGGGCTGACGCGGTCGGGAGAGGGGAGAACCATGACGCTTCTGGAGAGGCTTCAGGATCGGTCGGCGACCGTCGGAGTCGTAGGACTCGGTTACGTCGGCCTGGCGCTGGCGATGGAGTTCGCGCGGGCGGGCTACCGGGTCATCGGGATCGACGTGAACGCCGAGAAGATCCGCAAGCTGCTCGACGGGCACTCCTACGTCATGGACGTCCCATCCACCGACGTCGTGGAAGCCATGAGCGCGGGCCGGTTCACGCCCGTGACGGACTACGCTCGCGTGCGCGAGATGGATACCGTCAGCATCTGCGTCCCCACGCCTCTCCGCTCGAAGACGAAGGACCCGGATCTCTCCTACATCCTGGACGCCGTCACGGAGATCCGGAAGCACCTGCGTCGCGATCAGATGGTGATCCTGGAGAGCACCACGTTCCCCGGCACCACGTCGGAAGTGATCCTGCCCATCCTGCAGGAGACGGGTCTCGAGGTGGGGAAGGACTTCTACCTCGCGTTCTCTCCGGAGCGCGTGGACCCCGGCAACGTCGAGTTCCGCACGCGCAACATCCCGAAGGTCGTCGGTGGCGTGACGCCGGAGTGCACGAAGCACGCGGAGACGCTCTACCGGAATTGCCTGGAGACGGTGGTCGGCGTTTCGTCCACCGGCGTGGCGGAGATGGTCAAGCTGCTCGAGAACACGTTCCGCAGCGTCAACATCGGCCTCGCGAACGAGTTCTCCCTCCTGTGCCACAAGCTCGGGATCGACGTGTGGGAAGTGATCGACGCGGCGTCCACGAAGCCGTTCGGCTACATGCCGTTCTACCCGGGACCGGGCCTCGGCGGGCACTGCATTCCGGTGGACCCGCTGTACCTCTCCTGGAAGGCGAAGGTGAACGGCTTCCATCCGCGTCTCATCGACGTTGCGGTCCAGGTGAACCAGGAGATGCCGCGTCACGTCGTCGGGCGCGTGCGCGACGCGCTGGAGGAGTCCGGCCGCTCGATCGAGGGCGCGAAGGTGCTCGTCGTCGGCGTGGCCTACAAGCGGGACACGGACGACGTGCGCGAGTCCCCGGCGGTGGAGATCCTGCACCGCCTGGCGCAGGAAGGCGCGGTGATCTCCTTCAGCGATCCCTTCGTTCCCTTCCTCGCCGCGAACGGCACGCGCCTGACCTCCGCTCCGCTCGAAGCGTCGGTGGTGGCCGCCGTGGATTGCGTGGTCGTCGTCACGGACCACTCCTCGGTGGACTACGAGATGATCGCGCAGCAAGCGCCCATCGTGGTGGACACGCGCAACGCGATGCGCCGCATTCCCGGCAAGCACATCGTCCGACTGTAGACGGCGCCGGGGAGGGACGCGGTGGCCAGTTTCCTCGTCACCGGCGGCGCCGGTTTCATCGGATCGCACCTCGTGGACGCGCTGGTCGCGCAGGGCGACCGCGTGCGCGTGCTGGACGACTTCTCCTCCGGCTACCGCGAGAACCTCGAGCACCACGCCGGACGGATCGAGATCCTCGAAGGGGACGTCTCCGACGCGGCGGTGGCGACGCGAGCGGTGGCCGGCATGGACTACGTCCTGCACGAGGCCGCGCTCGCGTCCGTGCCGAAGTCGGTGGATGACCCGCGCCGGAACCACCGCGTCAACGTCGACGGCACGCTGAACCTGCTGCTCGCGGCGAAGGACGCGGGCGTGCGCCGGCTCGTCCTGGCGTCTTCGGCGGCGGTGTACGGCGACGGCGCCGAGAGCCCGAAGCACGAGCGGATGGAGCCGCGCCCGGTGTCGCCCTACGCGTCCGCGAAGCTGATCGGCGAGGTCTACTGCCGGCAGTTCACGGCGGCCCGCTGGGTGGACGCCGTGTGCCTGCGCTACTTCAACATCTTCGGCCCGCGGCAGGACCCGGCGTCGGACTACGCGGCGGTGGTGCCGATCTTCGTGGAGACCCTGCTGCGCGGCGGCACTCCCGTGATCTACGGCGACGGGGGCCAGACGCGGGACTTCACGTACGTGGCGAACGTGGTGCGGGCGAACCTCCTCGCCGTCGAGCGGGACTCCGCGCGCGGCGGGGTCTTCAACATCGGCTGCGGCGGCTCCTACTCGGTGCGGGATCTGCACGCTCGCCTCGCGAAGATCCTCGGCACGAGCGCCGAGCCGCGCTACGCGCCGGCGCGCCAGGGCGACGTGCGCACGTCGGAGGCTTCCCTCGAGACCACCCGCCAGGGGCTCGGCTTCGAGCCGAAGGTCGGCTTCGAGGAGGGTCTCGCGCTGACGTGCGCGTGGTATCGGAAGAAGGTGGCCGCGTGAGCGGCGCGCGTATCACGCTGGTGGACGACGACGCGTCGTTCCGCCGTCTGCTCGGCGCTCTGCTGGAGGAGCGCGGCTATCGCGTGACCGCGCTTCCGGGCGAGGGCGACGTGCCTGCGCAGGTGACCCTCTCGCGGCCGGACGCGGTTCTCCTGGACTTGAACCTCCCCGCGCGGGACGGCCTCTCCGTCCTGAGGGACCTGGTGTCCGCGGACCCCGAGGTTCCCGTGATCATGGTGACCGGGACCGAGGATGTCGCCACCGCGGTGAAGGCGATCCGCGCGGGCGCCTTCGACTACGTGACGAAGCCCGTGAAGGTGGACGAGCTGGTGGTCTCGCTGGAGCGGTCGCTCGCGCTGGAGCGTGTGGCGCGCGAGCGCGACCACTACCGGGCCCTCTCGGACCGCCGGTACGCGTTCGTGGAGAGCCGGAATCCGGAGATGCGGCAGATCTACGATCTCGCGCGGAGAGTCGCGCGGAGCGAGACCACCACCGTGCTGATCCAGGGGGAGTCGGGGACGGGGAAGGAGCACGTCGCGCATCTCATCCACCGCCTCTCGGCCAGGGCGGAGAAGCCCTTCCTGGAGATCAACTGCGCGAGCCTGCCGGAGCCCCTGCTGGAGAGCGAGCTCTTCGGCCACGAGAAGGGGGCGTTCACGGACGCCTTCGCGCGCAAGCGCGGGCTCCTCGAGCTGGCGGACGGCGGCACGCTCTTCCTGGACGAAGTGGGGGAGATGGCGCCCAGCATCCAGGTCAAGCTCCTGCGCGTCCTCGAGCGCACCAGCTTCCGGCGCGTCGGCGGCACCGAGGATCTCCACGTTTCCGTGCGCGTCCTCTCGGCCACGAATCGCGATCTGGCGAAGGCGGTGGAGGCGGGGCGCTTCCGCGAGGACCTCTACTTCCGCTTGAAGGTCGTGCCCATCGACCTTCCGCCGCTGCGCGATCGTCCGGAAGACATGCCGGTTCTCCTCGAGCACTTCTTGCAGGAGTTCGCCGCGACGTTCGCAAAGCGCTTCGTCCGCGTCGGGGAGAGCGCGCTCGAGGCGGCTACCCGCTACTCCTGGCCCGGCAACATCCGCGAGCTGCGGAACTGCATGGAGCGCGCGGTCCTCCTCCACGACGGCGAGGTCCTCGAGGCGGCGATGCTGCAGATTCCCGGCGGACCCACGGCGGCGGCCGGCGTGGCGGAGCTGCTCACGGAGGTGCGGCGCATCGAGGAGCGCGGGATCCCGGAGGCGGGGATCCCCTTCGAGGAGCTCGTGGCGTCGCTCGAGCGGTACCTGCTTCGCAAGGCGTCCGAGAAGGCGGGCTGGAACCAGAGCCAGGCCGCGCGGTATCTCCAGCTGAACCGCGACAAGCTCCGGACGAGGATGAAGAACTACGATCTCGGCCGGCCCCGCGACTAGTCCTCCGCCTCGGGTTTGCGCCGCCAAGAGGGCTTCCCGGCGCGGCAGTGGTCAAGTTGACCGCTACCCCCGGCGCGCCCTCCTCGACTGAGGCCTTCCGCGCCTCCCGGCGCTGACGTAAAGTCTCCCCCCATGCAGCCTGGGCGTGCCATGGGACGGCTTCTCGTTCTCGCCGGGGCCCTCGGCGCGGCCGGTTGCGGGGCGTACGGGTTCTCGTCGTCGCTCCTGCCGGATCACATCCGCTCGGTGGCGGTGCCGCTTCCCGAGAACAAGACGAACCGCGGGGACCTCGGCACGGCGCTCGCGGACTCGCTGACCGAGGCCTTCCTCAAGGACCAGTCGCTGAAGGTGGTCAGCGAGAAGGACGCGGACTCGATCGTGGAGGCGCAGGTCCTGGAGTACCGTCGCGAGCCGTTCACGTTCGACGCGCAGGAGAACGTGCAGACGTATCGCGTGGAGATCGTGCTCGAAGCCCGCTACGTGGACGTGCGGAAGAACCACGTGATCTGGGAAGAGAAGCATCTCGCGCAGTGGGACACGTACAACTTCGCCGCGGTGGGCGGACACGCCGCCGAGACCGAGGAGATCGGGATCGGGCGAGTCCTGGCGAAGCTGACGGACGACATCATCAACCGCACGCTTCAGGCCTGGTAGGCGCGCCGGAGCAAGGACGCATGGAGACGATCCCGAGCAAGCCCGTGCGCGAGACGTGGTCGGACGGAGCGCGCTACCCCTTCGCCGAGAGCGAGGCGAAGTGGCAGGCGCGCTGGCTCGCCGAGAAGACGTTCCGCACGCCGGACGAGATCGACGACCGCCCGAAGTACTACGTCCTCGTCATGTTCCCGTACCCGTCGGGCTCGGGGCTCCACGTGGGGCATCCGGAGTCGTACGTCGCCGCGGACATTCTCGCGCGATACAAGCGCATGCGCGGCTTCCGCGTGCTGCACCCGATGGGCTGGGACGCGTTCGGCCTGCCCGCCGAGCAGTACGCGGTCCAGACCGGCGTCCATCCGCGCGTCACCACGAAGCAGAACGTGGAGAACTTCCGGCGCCAGGTGCGAATGCTCGGCCTCTCGTACGACTGGGACCGCGAGGTCAACACCACCGAGCCCGGGTACTACCGCTGGACGCAGTGGATCTTCCTGCGCCTCTTCGGCTCCTGGTACGACGAGGGGGCGCAGCGCGCGCGTCCCATCGAGGAGTTGCCGATCCCCGCGGAGGTACGCGCGCAGGGCGAGGCGGAGGTTCGTCGCTACCGGGACGCGCGGCGGCTCGCGTACCAGGCCGGCGTGCCGGTGAACTGGTGCCCGGAGCTCGGCACCGTGCTCGCGAACGAGGAGATCGTCGACGGGCGGAGCGAGCGCGGCGGATACCCGGTGGTGCGCCTCCCGCTGCGGCAGTGGATGCTGCGGATCACCGCCTACGCGGATCGCCTCCTGGCCGACCTCGAGGACGTGGAGTGGCCGGAGGCGGTCAAGCAGATGCAGCGCAACTGGATCGGGAAGTCCACGGGCGCGGAGATCGACTTCCCGGCGGCGTCGGCGGACGTTCGCGCGCGCCGCACCTTCGCGCCGAGCCCGCCGGCGGACACGATCCGCGTCTACACGACGCGTCCGGACACCATCTTCGGCGTCACGTTCATGGTGCTGTCTCCCGAGCATCCGCTCGTGGACCGCTTCACCACGCCCGCGTGCCGGTCGGCCGTGGACGCCTACCGCAGCGAGGCCGCCCATAAGAGCGAGCTCGAGCGCACGGACCAGTCCAAGGCGAAGACCGGCGTGGACACCGGCGGCTTCGTGATCAACCCGGCGAGCGGCGAGCCGGTCCCGGTGTGGATCGCGGACTACGTGCTGATGGGATACGGCACCGGCGCGATCATGGGCGTTCCCGGGCACGACGAGCGCGACCACGAGTTCGCGCGCGAGAAGGGCATCCCCATCCGTCCGATCCTGGCCGTGCACGGGCAGCCGGTCCTGCCAGGGGAGGAGCCGGCGGGGGCCCGCTACGTGTCGTCCACGGGCCCCGGCGTGAGCCTGGACGGCCTGGACGTGGAAGCCGGGAGCCAACGGATCGTGGAGTGGCTCGAGAGCCGGGGCTACGGCCGCGCCGCGTCCCAGACGAAGCTCCGCGACTGGTTGTTCAGTCGCCAGCGCTACTGGGGCGAGCCGATCCCCTTGTTGCACGGCGACGACGGCGAGGTCATCCCGGTGCCGGACGACGAGCTGCCTCTGGTTCTACCGGAACTGGAGGACTTCCGGCCTACGGGCAAGCCGGAGCCGTTGCTGGCCAAGGCGGGCGCCTGGATCGAAGTGGTAGACCCGCGGACCGGGAAGAAGCACCTGCGCGAGACGAACACCATGCCCCAGTGGGCCGGCTCCTGCTGGTACTACCTGCGCTACATCGATCCCGCGAACTCGCGCGCGCTCGTCGATCCGGCGAAGGAGCGCGCGTGGATGCCGGTGGATGTCTACATCGGCGGCGCCGAGCACGCCGTGCTGCACCTGCTGTACGCGCGCTTCTGGCACAAGGTGCTCTTCGACCTCGGCTACGTCTCGACGAAGGAGCCGTTCCAGAAGCTGATGAACCAGGGGATGATCCTCGGCGAGAACGGCGAGAAGATGTCGAAGTCCCTCGGCAACGTCATCAATCCGGACGACGTCGTGAAGACGCACGGTGCCGACGCTCTGCGGCTCTACGAGATGTTCATGGGGCCGCTGGAGGTGGACAAGCCGTGGTCCGAGAAAGGCATCCAGGGCGTCGCGAGGTTTCTGGATCGCGCGTGGCGCGCCGCGCAGTTCCCCGAGCCGGGCGGCGATCCGCATGAGCGGGTCCGCCATCGGACCATTCGCAAGGTCACCGAGGACGTCGAGCGCGTCCGCCACAACACGGCGATCGCCGCGCTCATGGAGTACGTGAACGAGCTGACCAAGGCCGAAGCGGCCACGCGCGAAGACAAGCGGATCCTGACGCTGCTGACCTCCCCGTTCGCGCCGCACCTCGCGGAAGAGATCTGGAGCCGCCTCGATCTCGGTGGCGCGCTCTCGGAGACGCCTTGGCCCACGTTCGATGCCGAACTGGCGCGCCCGCAGCTCCTGGAGATCGTGGTCCAGGTGAACGGGAAGGTCCGCTCGCGGTTCGAGACGGAGCCCGAGACGCCGGCCGCCGATCTCGAGCGCATGGCCCTGGCCGACGAGAGCGTACGGCGCGCGCTCGAAGGGAAGGCGCCGCGCAAGGTCATCGTGGTTCCCGGACGGCTGGTGAACGTCGTCGTCTGAGGATCGTCGGCCAGACCGCGTCAGGACTGACGAACTCTGCCGATTCCGCACGACCGCGAGCGCTCGGCCAACTGTCCAGGAAGCCCCCGCAAGAGCCCGCCGGGCGCCGAGGTCCTTCGGAGCCTTCCGGGTGGGGAAGCGTTCGCCCCAGGCCGGCTCCCGAGCGGCGGGGCGGCGCGGAGGGGTCCGCCGGGCGGCCGGGAGCGGCGCACGGGCGCCACGGCGCCGTCGCCGAATGTCCGCAAAGAGATCTTATGTCAAGTTATACGGCGAGGATCGGAATCGGGAACACCGCCGGAACCGCCTTCTAGGTCGCCTCTTACGGCAATCACTTCCGAAGGACGGTGCATGGTGCGTGGGCTCGACTCTGCGAGATCGTGCAGGACGTGCCCTGGGCGTTGCGGGCGGGCCGGCGTGCGGCTCCCCCCCGGCGCTCTCTCACCGAAGCGCGGCCCCGGTCAGGAAGACGCGGGCCCGAGGGTCATGAGGCCGAAGCGGGCGTCTTGCGCGGGGGTCGCGTCCGGATACGCGTCGATGAGGGCCTGGTACATGGCGCGGGCGTCGGCGGGGCGTCCGAGGGCGCGCGCGCAGCGTGCGGCGGACAGCGCTGCCTCGATGCGGGTTCCGGGCTGGAGGGCCGCGGTCCAGAGCTTCTTGTAGTCCTCGAGGGCGCCCGCGACATCCCCGCTCTGCTCCTTGCACGCGGCGAGACCCATGTGGGCGCCGTCCAGCATCAAGTCCTTGTAGAGCGGCTTGTCGAGGAAGGCGCGAAAGGCGTCCGCCGCCTTGGCCCAGTCCCCGGACTCGTAGTACGCGTTGGCGAGGATGTACGTGGCCTCGCGGCCGGCTCGGGCCCCTCCGTGGCTGGCCCGGAGCTGCTCGAGCGCCTTGCGTCCCGCATCCATCTGGCCCATCGCGAACTGAGTGCGGGCCTCGGACAGCGCCTTCTCGGCCCCCGAGTTGTCCACGCGGGGTCCTGCCGCGGAGCCGCCGATGCGGACGGCCAGCGCGACGGCGGCGACGAACACGATGAGACCGGCGGCCACGTAGAACGCGTGATGCCGCGCGAAAACAGCCGCCTCTTGGAGGAACTCCAGGAACTGATCGTGCTTGAGCTGCCGCTTGGTCAGGCGTTCGGACACGATCGGCTCCTCGAAGCGATGGGGCGAGGTCGGGAAACGACGCGGGATCGTAACATCGGACGGCGGCGTCGACAAGCCACGTTCCCGAGGATTCGCGACCTCCTTCGGCAGGCGGGCCTCCGCGAGTGTGCCGGCCGCGCCCCCAGCCATCGAGCAGCGGCCCGCTAGAGCTTGTCATTCACCGTGAAATCACGTTGACAAGCCTTGCCGAGAAGGTGCGAAGTCCGGTCGTTGGCGGGCGCACGCCAGCGCTCGCCGGAGGTCGCGGGCGCGATGCGAGGCTATCGACGCCGCAGTACGGCCGGCTATCTCGTCGGGGTGGCCGCCGCCTTCTTCCTCCTCACGCAGCTCTGCGGGACGCTGCTGTCCCTCCCGAACCGCCCGTGGTGGGGGCTCATCCCCGGCCCCGACGACTCCGTGCGCCGAGTCGTGGCGGGATCGCCGGCCGAGGCCGCCGGCGTCCACAAGGGGGAGTACGTCCTCCGTTTCGGCGGCGTCCCGTGGGCGCGCCACTGGGAGTACCGCGCCGCCCCCGACGGCAGCGTGGAAGTGGAGCTCCGGACCGCCTCGGGGGAGCACCGCACGGTTCGCCTCCTCCCCGCCTCCACGCCGCGCGGAGAGCTGGTCCGCCAGCTGATCAACGGAGGAATCGCCGCCCTGTTCCTCGTGACGGGTCTCGTCGTCTTCCTCAGTCGCTCGGACCGCGTCGCGACCCTGTTCTTCCTGATGAACCTCCTGTTCTGTCGACTGCTGTTCCCGGATACGAGGCTCGTGACGCGCGACGCGTTCCTCGCGAACAAGCTCGCGCTGGACCTCGCCAGCCTCGTGCTGCCGGCGGTCGTGCTGCACTTCTTCCTGAGCTTCCCGCGACGCGCCCGCTTCCTCGCGAAGGACTCGCGGCGCGCGTGGCTTCTCTACGTGCCCGCGATCGTGGGCATGCCGCTCTCGGTCATGTTCGACATCGACCTGGTCCTGCTCGGCCGCCCCGTCTCTCCCGCGGCGCTCACCTTCCAAACGATCACCGCGCTCATCTTCGTCGGCATGATCCTCTGGGGCCTCGTATCGTTCGTGCGCGGCGTGCGCTCGCTGTCGTCGCCGGTCCTCCGGCGGAGCGTTCGCTTCCTGCTGCCCGCGACGGCGCTCGGCATCCTTCCGCCCCTGCTCCTCTCGGGCGTCCTGGCCATCGTGCCGCAAGTGGAGCTGCCCGGAGACCGTTACGCCTTCGCGACGCTCGCGCTCGTGCCGCTGGGCTTCGGGCACGCGATCCTCCGCTACGGGCTCATGGACCTGGAGATGGTCGTCCGGCGAAGCGTGGTGTACGGCGCGCTCACCGCGCTGCTCGTCACGGCGTACTACCTCATCACCGACGTGCTCGGGCACGTGGTGCTCGCGGCGTCCGGACCGGGGCGCGCGCTCCTCTCGTTCTCGGTGGTGTTCGCGGCGGCGCTGCTCTTCCTCCCCGTCCGCGATCGCCTGCAGGCGCTCGTGGACCGCGCGCTCTACCGCCGGCGTTACGCCTACCGGCGGACGCTCCACGATTTCTCGCGGCTCCTCGCCACCTTCCTCGAGCGCGACGAGCTCGTACGCGTGCTCGTCGAGCGGCTGCCCGAGGTGCTGAACGTCTCTCGCGCGGCGCTCTTCCTGCGCTCGTCGCGGGAGGCTTCGCTGCACGTCGCCGGAACGCGGGGCCTCGGGCAGTCGGAGATCCCCATTCCGGTCTTCGAGCCCTCCCCCGCTCTCCTCGACTGGTGGGCGGAGGTGGACGGCCCCGTGCCGGTCGGGCCGGCGCAGGACGCGGCGCGCTTCGGGCGACTGCCCCTCGAGGAGCGCGCGCTTCTCGCCGCCCTCGACGCGCGCGTCCTCGTGTTCCTTCCACGCGAGCGCGCGCTGGAAGGCATTCTCGTCCTGAGCGCGAAGGACGAGGACGAGCGCTACGGAGCGGAGGACCTCGAGCTGCTCGCGACGATCGGGGACCAGGCGGGCACGGCGCTGTCCAGCTCGCGGCTGCACGAAGAGGCCCTGGAGCGCCGCCGCCTGGAGGAGGAGCTCGCCGTCGCGAAGCGGATCCAGGCCAGCCTCCTGCCGCGCGAGGTGCCGAAGCGCGCCGGCGTGGACATCGCCGCGATCACGCGGCCGTGTCGCGAGGTGGGCGGCGACCTCTACGACTTCCTGGAGCTCGGCGACGGCGCCCTCGGTCTCGCGGTGGCCGACGTCTCGGGCAAGGGCGTGCCGGCCGCGCTCATCCTCTCGGGTCTCCAGGCGACCCTTCGCGCGGAGGCCGGGCGCGATTCGACGCCCGAGCCGGTGATCCGCAAGGTGAACGAGCGCCTCTGCCGCGACGTGGACCCGGGGACCTTCGCGAGCCTGCTCTTCGGGTATCTCGATCTGCCGCGGCGCGCCTTCCACTACGTGAACGCCGGCCACCCCGCCGGGCTCATCGTGCGGCGCGACGGGACGCTGGATCATCTCGACGAGGGAGGTCTCCTGCTCGGCGTCGAGCCCGGCGCCCAGTATCGCGCGGGGACGCGCACGTTCGCCGCGGGGGATCTGCTGCTCCTCTACAGCGACGGAGTCACCGACGTCCTCAACGACGCCGACGAGGAGTTCGGCCGCTCGCGCCTGGAGTCCCTCCTGCGGCGCGTCGCGCATCTGCCGAGCGGCCCGCTCGTCGAGAGCATCGCGACGGCCGTCGAGGCGTTCGTCGGGGGCACCCTGCCCGACGACCTGACGCTCCTCGTGGCGAAGTTCCTCGCCGAGCCCGAACCCTCCGAAGCCCCGCTCTGACCTGATTCCGATCAGCGACGCGATCAAGTTCTGGGCAGTCGGACCACGCCCGTGGCCGGCGCCGTGCTTGTGAAGTAAAGAACTTGAGTAGACCGCTGGAAGTCTTTGTGGATGTTACGGTTGCGAAGTCGGTTCACACCCGCAAGAAGAGCCTCGCCGGGGGCTACATGGCCCGCCCGATGCACTGACTCCCTGCGCCCCCGCGGGAAACCGCGAAAGGGAAAGAAAGGGAGACACCCATGAATACCCTGCTGTTTGCGGGCGGTCTCTTCTTCGCCTTCCTGGACTTCTTCTGGTGGCTTCGATGAGGGAAGGAATCTTCGAGGACTGTTCGATCGGGCCTCGGGGTGCCTTCGAGCGCCGCGGGGCCCGTCACCTCCCCACCCACCCGGGAGTGCCGACGATGAACACGAGCCCTTGGCCGGCCAGAATCCTGCTGGCGATCCTCGCGGTGGCGTTGTTCGTGGGCGCCGCCGGGCACTGGTGGATGCCGCGACCGTTCCCCGGCTGAGCGAACGCGCTCCGCCGAAGCTCGTCGCCCCGGTCAGCGCACGACCGCGAACTTGCCTCGCACTTCGTTGACGTGGCCGGCGCCCGTCGTGCGAATCACGTACAGGTAGACGCCGCTCTCGAGGTCGCTTCCGTTCCAGTGGAACTGGGACGCGTCGATCCTGTTCACGCCGGCATGGTTCCCATTCGTGATCACGCTCCCGTCCAGGCGGTAGTACCCCACCAGCAAGCCGCCGACGTCGTAGACGTCGATCTCCACGCCGGCGTCGTGCGTGAGCTCGTAGTACAGCTGAAGCCCGCTTCGTGAACCGCGCACCGGGTTCGGGAACACGTAGTTCGTGAGCGTCCGCGGGCCCTCCGAGTCCGGCGCCTGCAGGAAGATCGACGTGGACGTCGCGTCGTTCGCCGGGGAGACCTCCGTCTGGGCGTACCCCGAGTCCAGCCCCTCGACCTCCGCGAAGATCGCCTGGAACCCGGACGACACGCCCGCCGTGCTCCAGGGAAGGTCGAAGTCGACCACCCCGCCCGAGGCGAAGAACGCCTTCTTCGTGACCGCCCCCAAGGTCCTGCCCCCCCGCGCGGGGTCGCCGTGGAAGAACGTCACGCGCGCCGTGAGCGAGTCCGTGGTGGTCGCCCCGAACGTCAGGGAGGAGTTCCCGAGGTTGTGCACGTGGGCGGTCAGGAGGATGTCCTCGCCCGCGATGAACGAGCGCCCGGCCACGGGGCGCGCGACGAGCTCGCCCGGGGGGAGCGCCAGGTCGGGCGCGGTCGTGAGCACCGCGAGGCGCGCGAGCGACGCGATGATGACCTGCGAGGACATGAGGAACTGCAGCTCCGAGTTCGGGCGCCCCGTGGAGGGGAACGTGGTTTCCCACGTGTCCTTGTAGGTGTGGTAGCCGGGATACGGAAGGTCGATGTCCTCGAGGAGCAGCACCGCGTCGATTCCCCGCGCCCAGAAGCTCGCGTGGTCGCTCCTCCCGAACGGCTCCTGGAGCTTCGTCATCGGCAGCTGAGGCACGAACTGCTGCGCCGACTGCACGACCCAATCCGCCAGCCACCCCGAGCTCTCGTCCGTGACGACCTCGAGTTGGTTCCGCACCGCGTTGTACCCGAGCATGTCCATGTTGAGGACTCCGAACACGGGCTGGCCGGAGCCGACGACGGAGTCCGCGAACGCGGCGGAGCCGACGAGCCCGATCTCCTCGGCCTGGAACGCCACGAAGTACAGATCGAAGTCGAAGCTCACGCTCGAGAGGATGCGCGCGGCCTCGAGCATCGCGGCGATGCCCGTGGCGTTGTCGTCGGCGCCGGGCGCGGGGTCCCGGCTGGAGTCCCACTTGCACAGGGTGGAGTCCGCGACGAGGTTGCGGCAGGTGTCCGTGGCCGCCATCGTGCACGGAGTGCCGATCTTGGACGGGAGCTGACAGAGCTTGGCCGGGTCGCTGCGCACGCCGATGGCGTCCAGGTGCGCGGTGACGAGGATCGCTCCGGCGCCTGGAATCGACGAGGGGTGGCGGCCGATGATGTTGTACACGCGCACGGTCTGGCCGCTCGCGTTCCGCACGTTGAAGCCGTGCTGGTAGACGGCGACGCTGCTCGAGTCCCCGAGATAGTCCTGCAGCTTCCGGCGGACGTAGTCGGACTTCGCGACGATGCTCGACGCGTCCCCGGGCTGGCCGGGATCCCACCAGCGATTGTCGGCGCTGCCGGAGGTCGTCTGCGCGAGGTAGCGCACGTACGCCTCGAGCGAGTCCTGCCTCACGCGATCCACGAGAGCCCGCACGTCGTCGGCGCTGCGCAGACCCGCGCCCGACCCTCTCGCCCGCTCGAGGTCCGCTTTCAGAGCCCCGGCGGGTCCGTTCGCGCGCGGGCGAGGGGTCGGCAAAGGGCGCTCGAGCGTGCGAAAGGCGTCGTGGGAGTGGAGCGCGATGGGTCCGATGTCCTCGCTCGTGATGGACACCCCCGCGCCCGACGGCGAGATCGTGACGGAACGCCCGGTGCGCAGTCGCTCCTCCCCCCCTCGCGGCGGCGCGGCGATGACGACACGCTCCCCGCTCCGGACGCGTCCGAGATAGCGGGGCCGCGATCCGGCCACGTCCTGCGCCAGGGCCCCGTCGGGCAGGGCCAGGAGGATCCACGTGGCGCCGTTCACCCGCTCCTGGTGGAGGACCTGCCAGCCCGCGAGCGAGAGGCGAGCCAGGTCGGCGTCCTGGATCGGCGCGGTCTCGTAGAGATCGAACGGAGGCACGACGAGCGGCTCGGCGGCCGCGGCGGAAGCGAGGCTGAGGAAGAGCCCGACCGCGAGTACGGGGCCGGCAAGTCCGCGCATGGGGGTGTCTCGGCGACGGGGTCGGAGCTTCCCTAACGACCGTGAACCCGCGACGTTAGCCGCATCGCACGCAAGGGTCAAGATGCCCGCGGGAGCGCCGCCGGACGCGAGGCGGCCCGCCGGCCTTCGTCAGGCGGCGGGCCGCGGTTCGAGCCTCGAGGCGCTCAGTGCTGCTGCTGATCCTGCGCCGGGAACTTGGGCTGACGATTCGGTGCGTGGTATCCGACCGCGGCCGAAGGGGCGCTCTCGTTGGAGGAGAGATCCACCGCGGACACGCGGAACTGGATCTGCGGGCAGGCGGCGGTATCGAAGGCGTTCGTCGTGAGCGGGGCCGCCGTGGCTTCCGTCCACGTAGCGCCGTCGTCCGTGCTCTGCGTGATCAGGTAGCCCGCGAGATCCGGCTCGGAGTTCGCGGCCCAAGTGACCTGCAGGTGATCGAAGGCTGCCGCGAGCTGCACGCCCGCAGGAACCGCCGGGGGCGTGGTGTCCGGCGGCGCCGGAGCCGTCGGGCTGTTCGAGTCGCCGCAGCCCACGAACAGGACCGCGGCCAGAGAAACCAGGGCCGTTCCAAAGAGGCCAAGTCGGGGGGTCATCGTCCCATCCTCCGTCAATCGACGCGGCGCACCCTTACGCGCGCGTTCGCTTTCGGATTACGTACTCGCAAGCCGGGTGCCAACGCCCGGCGCGCTGGCGGTGGCGAAGGAAGCTCGCGCGAGCCCACGATCGCCCGGAATGCCCTTGGTGCGGTGTCGCGGATCGCGCGAGCGGCGACGTGCAAAGTGCGAAAGTTGAGCAGCGCTCAGCGCAGGATGTGGACGCGAGCGGGCGCCGACGCCGCGCGGGCCTCCAGGCGGACGAAGTAGACGCCGGAGGCGACGCGACGGCCCGATCCGTCCATGCCGTCCCAGCGGAACTCGAGGGCGGGTCCCGACGCCTCGCCCAGGAGGGCGCGGACGCGCCGCCCGGTCGCGTCGAAGACGGAAGCCTGTGCGGATCCCGGAACGGGCGCGGCGGCCGCGAAGCGGATGACGACGCTTCCGTCCGTCGAGGCTCGGAAGGGATTCGGCGCCGCGATCGGTGCGAGATCGGCTCCGCCGCCCGGCGACGGCCGAACGCTCGCGAGCGCCAGGAACCACTCGGCCAGGCCGCCGACGCCCGAGGGCAGAGGCAGGGATTGGTTCTCGATCGTGCCGGACGACGTCGCGAGCGCGCCGCCCCTCAGGAAGCGGAAGTCCTCCGCGAAGATCTCCCGCGGTCGATCGGCGTGCGCCGCGGAGCTCGCGAAGCGCGGATCGCGCAGAGATCGGCGGGTGAGGTAGTCGTTCCACGCGGTCGAGCCGTCGGGGCACAGCGTGTTCTCGACGGCGTGCCCCAGCTCGTGCACGACCGTGGCGTGAACGTGCTCGGGACGGACCGGGCGGATGCCCGGGGCGAGGAACACGACGTTGCCCTCGCAGCACGACTCGAGGACGTCGCGGCGAGGGTACGGCAGCACGTAGACGCGCGCGTCGGGCAACGGCCCGCCCGCGATCTCGCGGATGGCGGCCTCGACCTGCGCGGCGTCCATCGGGTGGAACGCGCCGTCGCCGAGCTTGGAGAGGGCCGGATCCGAGGGATCCGTGACGAGCTCGATGCTGCGGCCGTCGACGAGCAGGCGGGCGCCCGACTTGTCGGCCACGACGCTCTGGGCGAGCACCTGGTCGGCGGGGATGACCTGGATGCGCGCGCAAGCGATCGCCGGCACCAATGCGGCGGCGAGGGTCGCAGCGTGACGGAGGATGCGCACCGAGGTCTCCTTGGCCGACCCCGAGTCGGCCCAGGAGATCCTCGCAATGGTCGTACCCCGTTCCGGGCGCGAGATTCGGCAGGAATCGGCAGGAACCGGGCAAGGAGCGCGAGCGTCGCTCAGGCATCCGGCGCCGATTCGGGGAAATCTCCCCGATCGGGGCGGGGAGATTCTCCCGGGACGGGCTCTCTCAGATCGACGCGCGCAGGCGCTCCTCGGCCGATCCGATCTCCGTGATGCGCAGCCCGAAGCGCTCGTCGACGACGACCACCTCGCCGCGCGCGATCACGCGACCGTTCGCGAGGACCTCCAGCGGCTCGTCCTCGCTGCGGTCGAGCTCGACGACCGATCCCGGCGCCAGGCGCAGGACGTCGTCCAGGGACATGCGCGTGGACCCGAGGCGGATCGTCAGCGGCAGGCGAACGTCCAGCAGGTGCTCGAGGTTCCGATAGCCGGCCGGCACCGCCGCTTCGTCCGGGCGAGCGGCCGCGGCCTTCTCCGGAGCGCCCGCGGCCTCGCCCGTCGCCGCCGGCGTCTCCCCCGCGCTCGTCGTGATCGCGGTTCCATCGGCCGGCACGAGGAGGAAGGTCTGATGGGCGTCGCCGAGGCGTACCACGGCGCGCGCGCATTCGTGCGGCTCGCTGACGCCGCCTTCGCGCAGCGCGGCCGCGAGATCGCCCGCGAGCACGCGCTCCACCGCGGACCACTCGAACGGCATCTCTCCGTCGGCGCCCTCCTCGATGCTGAGGCGCAGGCTCGCGTCGAGCGTGGCGACCTCGTCGTCGGTCAGCGTGGAGGGATCGCGCTTCTCGTCGCCGAGCAGAAGCCCGAGGTCCCCCATCCACAGGAGGCAGCCGCCGTGACGGTCGCCGCTCTCGTCCCAGACCACGCGGGCGAGAAGAACGGCGTGCTGCACGTCCGCCGCCAGCGCGTCGAGCGAGGTGGATGCGGCCTCGGCGGTCTCCACCGCCACGTCGCGCTCCAGGCGCGTGCGCACGCCGGCACAAAACAGCTCGGCGAAGGCCTGCACGCGGGCGAGGCCCGCGCCGAGGGCTCCAGCGCTGTTCACGGTCACTCCTCCTTGCGAGCCACGTGGCCCGCGTGAGCTCCGGTCACTCGGAACGCGACGCGCCCGCCGGCCCGGCCGGGCTCGCCGTCGAGTCGAGGGACGCCTTCGAAGGACCCGACCGCGCCGGTCGGACCGGCGGGGGTCCACCGGAGCACGTCGCCCGGCTCGAGCGCGAGGATCTCCGCCAGGTCGAGGTCGGCGCGGCCGAGGTCGACGTCCAGCAACGTCGCCGCGCTGCCGACCGCCTGCTCGAGGTCCCTGCGCACGCCGCCGCTGGCCTCCTGCGCCTTGCGGGGCAGCGTGCTGCCCTGGCCGAGCGCCTGGACCGCCGGCTCCATCACGACGTAGGGCAGGCAGAGGTTCAACATCCCGGAGAGATCGTTCATCCGCAGCTCCAGCGAGATGAGAATCGCCATCTCGCTCGGCCCCACGACGCGTGCGAGCTCCGGGTTCCCTTCGATGCTCTGCAGCCGGAACTCCAGGCGCTTCACCGGAGCCCAGACCGTCGAGAGCTCCTGGCAGCACTTCTGGAGCACACGCTGCATCAGCCCCTGCTCGATCGCGGTCAGCGCGCGCGCCTTCCCCATCGGCTTCCCTTCCCCGCCGAGCAGCCGGTCGATGAACGCGAACGCGATGCTCGGGTTCAGCTCGATCGCGACGGCGCCCTCGAGCTCCGGGATCTCGACCACGGCGAGAACCGTGGGCGAGGGAACGAGCACGAGGAACTCGGCGTAGGTCAGGTGGTCGATCGACACGACCGCGGCGGACACGTTCGTGAGGAACTCCGTCGAGAGCCGCTTGGCCAGCACCTGGGCGAAGCCCTCGTGCAGCGTCCGCAGCGCCCGTACCTGGTCGCGCGAGAGGAGATCCGGGTGGCTGAAGTCGTACGACTCCGTCTTCACCGCCGCGCGCGGCGACTTCACGTCCGGCGACGTCGCGACGAACGTGTCGAGGAGCGCGTCGATCTCCGCCTGGCTCAGCTGGTCGGCCACGCCGTCATCTCCTCCGCTGGGCGTCGATCATCGGGAGCGAGACGCGCACGGACGTCCCGCCGAGGAGCGGCGGGACGAGCCGCACGTCGCCGCCGTGTCCGGTGACGATCTCGCGCACGACCGCGAGCCCGAGGCCGGCGCCCTGGTACTCGCGCGTCGACGTCATGTCCGCCTGCGTGAAGCGGTCGAAGATCGCGTCGCCGAGCGTCTCCTGGATGCCGATCCCGTCGTCGTGCACCTCGATCACCGTCGAGCCGCCCTCCCTGCGCAGGCGGAGGATCACCTCGGCGGCGCCGGGCTCGCGGGCGAACTTGAACGCGTTGTCGAGGAGGTTGGCGAGGACGAGCGCGAAGCGCTGGCGGTCGATCAGCGCCTCCGCGGCCGCCACGCCGTCCTCGATCTCGAGCCGGAACGTGCCGCGCCCCTGTCCCGGGTTCGTGGCCTCGACGAACTGGCGCACGAAGTCCGCCACGCGCACCGGCTCGACGATCGGCTGCGAGCCGCCGTCCTGGGACTCCACGAGCGCGAGGAGGTTCGAGATCATGGCGTCGAGGCGATCGACGTTGTCGGTGATCGCCTGGAGCGCGTGCTGCTGGTCGGACCGCAGGTTGTCCGTCCCCTGGACGTGCAGGAGCTCCATGAAGCCCTTGAGCGCGGTGAGCGGCGTCCGGAACTCGTGGGAGACGGTCGCGAGGAGGTCGTCCTTGATGCGCTCGATCTCCTTGAGGCGCGTGTTCATCTCGGTGAGCTCGGTGTTCCGCCGCTCGAGGCGGCGCTTGTCGAGGCAGTTCTCGATGGTGCGCTCGATCTCGTCGAGCCGGAACGGCTTCAGCAGGTAGTCGTACGCGCCGAGGCGCAGCGCGCGGATCGTGCTCTCCACGGTGGCGTGCCCCGTCATGACCAGCACCGGCAGCTCCGGCTGGGTCTCGTGGACCCACTCGATCACCGCGAGGCCGTCGACGTCGGGCATCCGCAGATCCGAGACGACGAGGTCGTAGGCGTTGCGTCCGAGGAGGTCGAGCCCCTCGCGACCGCTGCTCGCGGTGTCCACGCGGTAGCCGTTGAGCGAGAGGAACTCCTCCACGGTGGCGCGGATGTTCTCCTCGTCGTCGATGACGAGGATGCGCTCCTTCGGAGCGGCGGGTGCGGCCCGGTCCGCCACGCCCGGCGCGAGGGACGCTCCCGTGGCGCCGGCGCGCCCGGTTCCGCTCGCGCTCATCTCGGGCCTCCCGGCGCGCAGCGGAGGAGGTCGATCTCGGCGAGCTTGAGCCCGGTCCGACGGCGTACGTCCTCCCGGTCGTGTCCGGCCTCGAGGAGACGTCGCGCCGCGCGGTACGATGCGTTCCGGTCACGTCCCTCGCTCGGGGCGGTCTCGGCGAGCCTCGCGGGGGGGACCGCCGCGGCGACGGGCGCTTGCCCGGGCGTCGCGACCGCCACGGCGGCCGGCGCGGCGACCGGCGACGGCGAGGGCGCGATCGCGTCCACGACGGGAGCCGCCGCGCGGGGCTTCGGCGCGGCGGGCGTCCCGGTGGACGGTGCGTCCCCGGGGCTCCATCGCGCCCGGACGTTCTCCGTGTCGGTCCGTCGAGCGAAGCGAACCGGCAGGGACTCGGCGGCGGCCAGCGGCGCGCCGGCCGTCGCGAACGTCACCGCCGGAGCGAGCGCGCCGCGCGGCGTCGTGGTCTTGAAGCGGCGGCAGAACTCCTCGAGCTCGTCGAGGACGCCCGTCATGCGCCCGACGATGTCTCCGTCCACGCGCATGGGGTGCGGCGAGCGGAAGCGATACGTCAGCTCGCGCCACCCCTGGCGCTCGCGCAAGCGCGCGGTGGAGCGAACGCGGAGCCCGATCCACGCGCCGAGCAGCGCCGCGAGGAACGCGCCGACGACGATCACGGCGATGAGCCCGGCGGAGAGGCCGTGCGCGGGAGGCGTGGCCAGAGTGTCGGCCGCCTCGCGGGCCAGCAGGCCCAGCCGGCCCCGATCCACGGCGAACGAGCTGCCCGGTGCGAACGCGAGGGTCCCGATCGCTCCGACCGCGCTACGCCACCACATCGAGTCCCCCCTCCTGCGTCGGCGCTCCGCCGCGAGGCTGGCGCGTCCCTTCCGGCCCGGCCGGACCGTCGCCCGCGTCTTCCCGGGGCGCGTGCGGGTCGCGACGCTCCCCGTCCCAGTGGTCGCGCGCGACCGGCCCGACGTCCCCTTCCCGGTCCGTGGGCTCCTTTGACTTCTTTTCGGCACGACGACGCTCCTGTTCCAGTCGGAAGCGCTTGCGGGCGTTGTCCTCGGGGGGGTGCGGAACCGAGCCGAGCTGGGGAGGCCCCTGGGACGACCCGACGCCCCCCGGCAGATTCGAGTTCTCGACCATCGCCTTCCCTCCCTTCGAGCCCCGCCCGGAGCGGCTCACTCCGCGAGGATCTTCGCGATGTCCCCGATCACGGCGCGGGCCCCCTTCGTCTCGGCCGTGGAGAACTCCTGGGGGATGCCCGGGCCCATGAGCCCCGCGATCAGCGAGCGCATCTGGCTGCGCAGCTTGCCGCGCAGGCGCACGATCGCCTTCGTGTGGATCTGCGA
This sequence comes from bacterium, assembly GCA_046330135.1. Taxonomy (GTDB): domain Bacteria; phylum ARS69; class ARS69; order ARS69; family ARS69; genus CAYYFX01. The sequence goes on along the minus strand of JAXLTI010000007.1, from coordinate 270,503 downwards.
GATGCGCGACTCCGAGACGTTGAGGATCGAGCCGATCTCCTTCAGGGTCAGCTCCTCGTAGTAGTACAGCGCGATCACCAGGCGCTCGCGCGGGGGCAGGCGCAGGATCGCGCCGTTCATGATCTCCTTCAGATCCTCGATGTCGATGCGGTCGCACGGATCCAGGCTGACCTTGTCCTCCACGGCATCCACGAGGCGGGTCTGCCCTTCCCCGTCCTTGCCCTGCACGTACTCGTCGAGGGACACGAGGTTCGTGGAGCGGACCTCGTCGAGCAGGCTGTAGAGGGCGGATGTGGGGAGCTTCATGCGCCGCGCGACCTCGTCGGTGGTCGCGGACCGCCCGAGCGTGCTCTCCAGCTCGATGTACACGCCCTCGAGCTTCCGGGCCTTCTGGCGGGTGGAGCGCGGGATCCAGTCCAGGGCGCGCAGCTCGTCGAGGATGGCGCCGCGGATGCGAGTGACGGCGTAGGTCTCGAAGCGCGTGTCCCGCTCGAGGTCGTACTTGTCGATGGCGTCCATCAACCCGAGGATTCCCGAGCTGATGAGATCGTCCGCCTGGACCGAAGGCGGCAGGCCGATCGCGAGCCGACCCGCGACGTACTTCACGAGGTTGACGTAGCGGAGGACGAGCTTCTCGCGGATCTCGGGCGAGCGCGTGCGACGGTACTCCTGCCAGAGGCTGTCGGCATTGTCGCTCATCGTCATGAAGCCATCCTCTCCATGGGTTCGGCGTGACCAGCGGCTTGCGAGATCAACTGAACGGTGTCGTCGACGTCGTCCGACGCGGGCTTCGGCGCGGCATCGGCCTTCATTCGGATACCCGTGATGACCGCGGCGGTCAGGATCTTCAGGAACGCCGAGGAGAGGAGGAACGCGCCCGCCGCCTGGATCAGCACGATCCATGCGCGTCCTCCGCTCGACAGCCCGAGCACCAGCACGACCAGCGCGGTCACGAGCCCTCCTTGATTCGCGATCGCGACCGGCAGCCCTTCGTCCTTGTGCGCCATCGTCTCCCCCTCAGGCCGTGCGCTCGACGGCGAGGCTGGTGCCGAGCAGGCGGGCGATCACGCGCGGATCGTCGGGGGCCGAGCCGGCGCCGCGCGGCGACCGGCCGAACGTGACCCACGCGACGGGCCGCGACAGCGAGCGCGCCATTTCCACGAGGCGGCCGGGCTGGGAGAGCTCGTCCAGCTTGGTCAGCACGACGCGCTCCACGCCCACCGGCGCGAAGCCCGCGACCAGCCGCTTCAGCTCCCCCACGTCCGTCGCCGCCGGGGCGACGAGCAGCACCTCGGCATCGGGAAGGGAGCGCGCGAGCACGGACAGCGATTCCATGGCCCCCGGCTCGTCCGGCGTGCGGCCCGGGGTGTCCACGAGATAGAGGCGACCGCGGCCGAGGCGCTCCACCACGCTCTCCAGCTGGCCGTCGAGGAACGCCGTCTCGAACGGGAGCGAGAGCGCGGCCGCGACCGACGCCAGCGCGTCCTCGCCGGCGAGGCTCTCTCCGTCCGCGCAGACCAGCACGGGAACGGCGCCCCGGGCGGTGGCGTCGGCGGCGATCTTCGCGAGCGTCGTCGTCTTGCCGCCGCCCGAGGGGCCGACGACCAGGGTGGACCGGCGGCCGAGGGCCCCCGCGTCGCCGGGCGTCGCGAGGAGGCTCGCGAGCGCCTGGCGGAGCGCCGCGAAGGAGTCCGTCGGATCGCCGAGGCGCGCGGTCTCCGCGAGAGACCTCGCGAGGGAGTCGTTCACGCCGCGACGGCGCAGGAGCGACGCGATCGCGTCGTCGGCCTCGGGCAGGGCCGCAGGCACCGCGGGAGGTAGCGGAGCGGCCGCCGCTCGACGCGGCGCCGGGGGCGCGAGAGGCGCGGCGAGGGGCGGCGCGACCCGCATCGCGTCGACCTCGGCGCGCAGCGCCTCCACTTCGCGCCGCAGCTCGACCACCGTGGGGTCGTCGCCCGCGACGCTCCCGGCCAGCGCGTCGCGCCGCGCGGCGGCGCCCGGGGTCACTCTCACCTCGTACGCCGGCGTGGCTCCGGGGGGCGTGATCCGTCGCGCGCTGACGAGCCGCGCGTCGGGTCCGAGCTCTTCGCGCGCTTGGCGCATGGCCTCGCCGGGAGTGCGGCCCCGGTAACGTCGCTCGCTACTCATCGCTCCACCTCACCGTTCCGACCGTGGTCACGGGCGTTCCGGTCGCGATCTCCGCGAACGACAGCACCGCCACGTGGGGCAGCACCGGCTCCACGAGGCGGCGAACGGCCGTGCGAATGCGTCCGGAGGTCAAGATCACCGGCTGCCGCCCGGCGGCGACCGCCTTCTCCACGAGCACGTTCAGCCGCTCGACGAGCTGGCGGCCGTGGTCCGGCGTGAGCGCCGCCTCGCCGTTCGCTCCGGTCAGCGAGTCCGCGAGCAGAGCCTCGACGCGCGGCGAGAGCGTGACCGTCGCGAGCGAGCCGTCCGTGTTGCGGTTCGCCTCGCAGATCGCTCGGCCGAGAGCGGCTCGGGACAGCTCCACCAGCCGATCGACGTCGCGCACCGAGCCCGCATGGTCCGCGAGCGTCTCGAGGATGGTCACGAGGTCGCGGATGGAGACGCGCTCGCGCAGCAGACCGGCGAGCACTTTCTGGACGCCGCCGACCGTCATGACGCCGGGGATGAGCTCCTCGATGACGGCGGCCGCGCGACCCTTCACGCCCTCGAGGAGCTGCTTCACTTCCTGCCGGCCGAGGAGCTCGGGCGCGTGGGACTTGATGAGCTCGGTCAAGTGCGTCGCCACGACGGCGGACGGCTCCACGATGGTGAAGCCGGCCTTGTCGGCGGCGGCGCGCTCCGAGCGGTCGATCCAGGTCGCCGGCAGGCCGAACGCCGGCTCGCGCACGCGGACGCCGCGCAGCTCGGACGTGGCCGTGCCCGGGTTCATCGCGAGAAGACGGTCGCGCTCGATCTCGGCCGTGCCGACCGGCACGCCCTTGACGCGGATGCGGTACTGGTTCGCCTCGAGGTGGACGCTGTCGCGCACGTGGACCGGCGGGACGACGAAGCCGAGCTCGGACGCGAGCTGGCGGCGGATCATGGTGATGCGATCGAGGAGGTCGCCGCCCTGGGCGGCGTCGACGAGCGGGATCAGGCCGTAGCCGATCTCGACCTCGAGCGGGTCTACCACCAGCAAATCGTCCACGGGGGCCGGCCCGTGCGGCGCCTCGGACGGCGTCGCGGCGGGAGCGGCGGCGGCCGTCGCGCGCTCGCGCTCCTGGCGGCGATGCGTGGCCCAGCCGAGCCCGCCGGTGGCGGTCGCGAGGAGGAGGAACGGAACCGTCGGGAGCCCGGGCACGAGGCCGAGGACCGCCAGCATGCCGGCCGCCACGAGCACCGCGTTCGGCTTCAGGAACACCTGGCGCACGATCTCGCCGCCGAGGTCGGTGTCCCCCGCCGCGCGGGTCACGAGCATGCCGGCCGCGACGCTCACGATCAGCGCCGGGATCTGCGTGACGAGGCCGTCGCCGACCGTCATGCGCGTGTAGGTGTGCAGCGCGTCCGCGAGCGGCATGCCGCGCTGCGCCACGCCGATCACGAAGCCGCCGAGGATGTTGATGAGCGTGATCACGATGCCGGCGACGGCGTCGCCGCGGACGAACTTCGAGGCGCCGTCCATCGCGCCGTAGAAGTCCGCCTCGTGCGCGATGCGCGCGCGACGCATCCGCGCTTCCTTCTCGTCGATCAGCCCGGCATTGAGGTCGGCGTCGATGGCCATCTGCTTGCCGGGCATCGCGTCCAACGTGAACCGCGCGCCGACTTCCGCGATGCGCCCCGCGCCCTTCGTGATCACCACGAACTGGATCACGACGAGGATGGTGAAGATGACGAGCCCGATGACCGGGTTGCCCGCGACCACGAACTCGCCGAAGCTCTGGATCACCTTGCCCGCGTAGCCTTCGGCGAGGATGAGGCGCGTCGAGGCGACGTTCAGCGCGAGGCGCAGCAGCGTGAGGACGAGCAGCAGCGTCGGGAAGATCGAGAACTCGAGCGGCTCCTTCGTGTAGAGCGTCACGAGGAGTACGATCAGCGTGAACGCGATGTTGAACGTGATCGCGAGGTCCAGGAGCGCCGTCGGGATGGGCACGATCATCACGGCGAGGATCAGGAAGATGCCCACGGCGAGGAGCACCGATCCCTGGCGGAGCGTGCGCATCATGGGGTTCACAGGATGCCTCCGGGCACCCGCTCACGGCGGCGGTACACGAAGGCGAGCAGCTCGGCGACTGCCTTGTAGAAGGCCAGCGGGATCTCGCTGCCCACCCGGCAGGCCTTGTAGAGGGCGCGCGCGAGCGGCGGATCCTCCACGATCGGCACGCCGGCCTCGCGGGCGATCTCCTTGATCCGCGCCGCGAGGATCCGGGCGCCTTTCGCGACGACCCTGGGCGCGGACATGCGCGCGGTGTCGTACTTCAGCGCCACGGCGTAGTGCGTGGGGTTCGTGACGACGACGTCCGCGGTCTTGACGTCGGACATCATGCGGCGGCGGGCGGTCTCCTGCTGGCGGGACCGCATCTTCGCCTTCAGCAACGGGTCTCCCTCGTGCTGCTTGAACTCCTCCTTGAGCTCCTGGCGGGTCATGCGGATCTGGCGCTCCCAGTCCCAGCGCTGGAAGAAGAAGTCGAGCAGCGCGAGGAGCGCGAGCGCCGCGGTGGCGGCGGCCGCGATCTTCAGCATCGTGCCGAGCATCTGTCCGTACGACGTCGCCGGCGGGGCGGACACGAGCGGCACGAAGCTCGGTGCCGTGTGCAGCAGGGTCCACCCCACGACGCCGCCCACGACCGCGATCTTGAGCAGCGACTTCGCCAGCTCCACGAGCGCGCGCATCGAGAAGAGCTTCTTGACGCCTGCGGCGGGCGAGATGCGCGAGAAGCGCGGCGCGAGCGGCTTGGCCGACAGCAGGACCCCGTTCTGCGCGAGGCTCGCGCCGAGGCCGGCGACGCCCACGATCGCGGCGAACGGGAGCACGATGACCGCCGTGGCGGAGGCGACGGCGATGAAGAAGGGCGAGATCGTGTCGGAGCGGAGGGTGACGGTGGCGAGGTCGCCGAGATACCGCCGGAGCATCGTCGCCAGGCCCTCGGCCATGCGCGGGCCGAGGCCGGAGAGCGCGGCCAGGCCCGCGGCGAGGCTCACCACGGACACGACGTCGCCCGAGCGGGCGACGTTGCCTTCCGAGCGCGCCATCTCGCGCCGGCGTGGTGTCGCACTCTCGGTCCGCTCCTGTCCGTTTCCGTCTTCCGCCACGTCGATCTCCTAGAACGCGTGCAAGAGCGTGGTGAGTCGGGTCGCGAGGTCCACCATCTCGTGGCGTCCGACCTCGATGAGGAACGGCGTCGTGGCCGCCACGGCGAGGATTCCCGCCGCGATCTGGATCGGCATGCCCACGAGGAACACGTTCATCTGCGGGACGGCGCGCGCCAGGAGCCCGAGGCCCAGCGACGTCGCCAGCAGGATGCCCACCGCGGGAGCGCCGATGGCGAGCGCGCGGCCCACTCCGGCGGCCGCGAAGCTCGAGAGCGACGCGGCGGCGTCGCCGCCCAGCGTGCCGCGCCCGGGCGGGACGAGCTCGAGGCTCGCGGCGAGCGCGCGGATCACGTAGTGGTGGCCGTCGAGCGCGAGGAAGAGCGTCGCGCCCACCATCCAGTACCACCGGCCGAGGACCGTGCTCCGGAACGACTCCATCGGGTCGATCAGGGACGCGATCCCCAGCCCCATCTGGATCGAGACCACCTCGCCCGCCATCTCGAACACGAGCAGCACCAGTCGCGCGACGTAGCCCATCGCGAGCCCGATCGCGATCTCGACCACCGCCGCGGCGGCGAGACCCGGGAGCCCGGCCATCGGCTTCGCGACCGGCGGCGCGAGCGGCAGGAGCACCACCGCGAGCGTGCCCGCGAACAGGACGCGGACGGCGCGCGGGACGAGCGCGTCGCCGAAGACCGGAGCCGCGGCGATCAGGCCGCCGCATCGCGCCAGGACGAGCGCGAACAGCAGGACCCGGTCGGGCTCCAGGATCGAGGAGAGCGAGGTCACGCCCACGCTCCGAGGTTGCCGAGGAGCTGCGTCGTGAAGCGCGTCATCAGGCCGAGCATCCAGGGCAAGGCGATGAGCAGCGCGACGATCACCCCGAGCATCTTGGGGATGAAGGTCAGGGTCATCTCCTGGATCGACGTCACCGCCTGGAAGACGCTCACGAGCAGACCGATGACCAGCCCCGCGGCGAGCATCGGCGAGGCGAGCAGGAGCGCGGTGAGCAGGGCCTGCCGGAAGAGATCCAGGGCGGAGTCGGGAGTCATGGAGTCCTTTCAGGCCACGAAGCTCGTCGCGAGCGAGCGCACGACGAGGTGCCAGCCGTCGACGAGCACGAACAGGAGGATCTTGAAGGGCAGCGAGATGAGGACCGGCGGCAGCATCAGCATGCCCATGGACATGAGGACGGACGCGACCACCATGTCGATGACGAGGAACGGCACGTAGAGGACGAAGCCCATCTGGAACGCCGTGCGCAGCTCCGAGATCACGAACGCCGGGATGATCGTCTCGAGCCCGAGGTCCTCGGGAGCGGCGGGCGGGTCGTGGTGGCGCAGCTCCACGAACAGCGCGAGGTCCTTGTCCCGCGTGTTCCGGATCATGAAGCCCTTGAGCGGCGCGCACGCGCGCTGGAACGCGACGTCGCCGCCGATCGTGCCTTCGAGGTACGGGTTGAGCGCGCCGTGCTGGATCTCCTCCCACGTGGGCGCCATCACGAAGAACGTCAGGAACAGCGACAGGCCCACGATGATCTGGTTCGGCGGAAGCTGCTGGGTGCCGAGCGCGGTGCGCAGGAAGGACAGAACGACGGCGATGCGCGTGAAGGACGTCGTCAGGATGAGAATGGCCGGCGCCAACGACAGGACCGTCATCAGCGCGAGGATCTGCAGCGACGTGGCGATCTTCGTCGGCGAGGTCGTGTCGGCCACGCCGAAGGAGAGCGTCGGGATCGGCAACGGTTTCTGAGCGAAGGCGACGGCCGGCGCGAGGAGGCCCAGCACGACGATCGAGAGAGTCGCCATCCGCCGGAAGCTCACGGGCAACGCGTTCCTCCGAAAGGCCCCTCGAATCGCCGGGGCGAGACCGGAATCAGCAAAGGGGGTGCCATGTCTGGCGAAGAGCGCCCGGCCACGGCAACTGGTGCTTCAGGCGTCAGTTACGAATCGAGGTGCGGTTCGGGCGTGCGGTCCGACGCCGGCCGGATGCTCAAAAACCGGTCAGCGACCAGATTCCGGTCAGGAGGAAATGGCCAGCGTTCGCAGAAGCGCTTGCGCGGTCCCCGGCGCCGTGGCGGTCTCTTCGGCCGGCGCGTCGAGCTCGGAGAGGAGCTCGATCCGCTGCTCGGTGATGCCCACCACGAGGAGACGGTCGCCGGCGCGGACGAGGCGCAGCTCGCGGCGAGCGCCCACGTCGAGTCGATCGATGGTCTCGAGCCGCGGGCCGGGATGGGCCGCACGCGACACGGCGCGCACGCGCCGGAACATGGCCGCGAGCGCGAGGAGGAGCGCGATCACGAGCGCGAGCGATGCGCCCACGCGCACCAGCGAGAGCCCGACGGAAGGAAGCGCCACGGTGCCGGCGGCGAGCGCGCTCTGCGGCAGCAGGGCGCTGAGGAGGATCAACGCTTCAGGGCGAGCTCGGGGCGGACCTGGCATGGGGCTCATTGCCTCCCGTGCGCGCATGCGATCCCCGTCCGAGGATCTCCGTGATCCTCACGGCGAAGCGCTCGCCATGCACGCGTACCTCGCCTTTCGCAATGGGCGTGCCATTCGCGGTGACGGGAACGGACTCCCCCGTCAAGCGATCGAGCATGACGATGGATCCGGCGGCCAGCGAGAGGATCTCGCCCAGGTTCGTCTGCACGGTGCCGAGGGGCGCCTCGATCTGCAGGGGGATGTCCCCGAGCGACTCGATGGTGAAGAGGGGTTTGGCGCCCGGCCGCTTCTCCGGGCGGAGGAGCGGGAGCGCGGCGGTCGGAGCGATTCCTTCTCGAGTCATGTCATTGAACCAGGAACTCCGTGAAGAAGAGGTCGGAGAACTTTCCTCCGGTCGCGTCGGCATTCAGGGTCTGCAGGATCTCCGTCTTCAACGAGTCGCGCGCGCCCGGCGCCGTGAGCTGGTCCATGTCCTTCGCCGAGAGCAGGTCGAGCACCTTGCCGCGATACACGGGGAGCCAGCCCTTGGCCTTCTTGGACAGCTCCTCCCCCTGCATCTCGAGGGTGATCGAGGCGCGGCAGAAGCGGCGACCCTTCGTCCCGGCGACGTTCACGAGAATCTCGTCGATCGGGAGCAGCTCGCCGAGCTCGTGACCCGACGCCTTCTCCCGTTCCTTCGCGGCCGCCGCCTCCTCCTTCGCCTTGTCCCAGGGGAACGGCTCGCCGCGCAGCTTCGGTCCCACCACGAACACCATCAGCGCCCACGCGACCGCCGCCTGTGCGACCACCGCGCCGCCGATGATCATCAACTTCTTCCGGGTCACGACCACCCTCCGCCGGGGACGCGCCTCGGCCCCGTCAGTCCGCCTCGTAGTTATCGGACGGCCGGGCTCGATTCTCGACGGCCGAGGGGGTCTCCTCCCCCGCCGCCGCGTCCGCGTCCGGCGGCGGCCGGGGCGTCACGGAGGACGCCCCGGGCCCCCGGATGACTAGCGCTTCAGGTCCACGAGCTCCTGGAGCATGGAGTCCGAGACCGAGACCGTGCGGGCGTTCGCCTGGAAGCCGCGCTGGGCCACGATCATGTCGGTGAACTCCTGCGCCAGGTCCACGTTCGACATCTCGAGCGTGCCGGAGCTGATCGAGCCGGCGTCGCTGTCCTTGCCCGGCCGGCGGAGGACCGGCTGTCCGGAGTTCGCGGTCTCGACCCAGCCGTTGCCGGCGTCCTGCTCGAGACCGGCCGAGTTCTTGAAGTTCGCCAGCGCGATCTGCGCGAGCGCGCGGGACGTGCCGTTCGTGAACGTCCCGGTGAGCACCCCGTCGGCGTCCACGCTGACGCTCTGGAGGAGCCCCATCGCGTAGCCGTCCTGGTTCGTGATCGCGGTCGTCGACTCCCGGGCGAATCCGGTGATGCCGTCCACGCCTCCGCGGGTGCCCGGGTTGAAGTCGATCACGACCGGCCCGTTCGCGCCGTTGGTCGGGTCGAAGCTGAGGTTCTGCCCGTCGTCCGTGGCGAAGCTCTCCAGCGTGCCGTCGCCGCGGAAGGTCACCGACCCGGTCCCGCCGGCGGTGATCGTGCCGCCGTCCACGGAGGCCGACCACGTCCAGCGGTTGTCCGTGTCGTTGTCCTTCGTGAACTTCATCGTGAGCAGATGGGTCTGCCCGAGCGCGTCGTACACGCGCGTCGACGTCTCGTGCGTCACGTCGGTCGCGGCCTGCGTCTGGCTGAACGACGTCGCGGCGGCGAGCGCGTTGTTGCCCGGCGCGCTGAACGCGAGGTTCGACAGCGCGTGGGCGAGCCCCGAGCGGCCCTGGATCACGATGGCGCCGTCCTGGAGCGTGGCGCTGCCGGCGGTCTGGAGCTGCAGCACGTCCTCGAGCTCCGAGAGGAGCCCGCCGAGGGTCTGCACGCTGCGGTCGGTCGACGACCCGTCGCCGGAGCCGGACACGGTGAACGTGGCCTGCGAGACGGGCGTACCGCCCTGCTGCGCGTCGAAGGAGAACACGCCGCCGGTGGTGAGGCCGAGCGAGGTCCCGCTCGCGCTGTAGAGGTCGATCAGGCGGTCGGAGTCGCTCGCGGTGTCCAGGAGCAGGTCGGACTGCAAGGTGCTGCCCGTGTCCAGGTTCCCGCCGACGAGGCCCATGGCGTCTGCGAAGGTCGTGGAGGCGCCGGGCCGCGTGATGCTCAGGTCGTTGAGGTTCTGGCCGGCCAGGTTGCTGTTGTCGTAGATCATGCGGCCGTTCTGGAACACGACCGACGCCGTGGACGATCCGAGGCGCAGCGCGCCCTGGATGGCGGCCGCCAGCTCGCTCATGTTGTTGAACTGGACGCCGTTCGTCAGCGTGCGCGACACCTGGAGCGGCTGCGAGCGCGCCGTGGCGGTGCCGTCGATGACGGGCAGCGAGGCGGTCAGCGAGTTGAAGGCCGATCGCCCGGGCACCGAGAGCGTGACGCTCACGTCGGCGTTGTTGCCGCCGGCGGGGTTCGTGTAGAGGAGGCTCCCGTCCGCCGCGACGCTGACCTGGATGTCCGTCTCGGTCCCGATGGACGCGAGGGCGGTCTGCACGTTGGCGGCGAGGTCGGCGAGCGTCCAGCTCGAGTTGTACGTGATGTTCGCGGTGCCGGTGCCGTCGCCCACGACGATGGTGTCGCCGTTCGCCAGATCCATCGGCGTGCCGGCCTGGGTGGACAGATCCGACACGAGCGTCGCCCCGGTGGCGGCGTAGCTCACCGTCACGCCGTCGCTCGGCTGCACCCCGAGGCTCTGCCCGCGCGAGTTGAACAGGTTCGCCAGCGCGTCCGCGCCCTGCGCCGTGGCGCGCAGCGCGTTCGTCTGCGTGATGGTGGCCAGCGCCTCCGAAGAGGCGTCGAGGTTCGACGCGAGCGTCACCTCGGTCGTGGCGCGGGCCGGGGACTTCTGCCCGAACGGCAGCGTGATGTCGTTTACGATCCCGTTGCGGACGTTGCCCTGCGGGTCCGCGAGCCACCCTTGCACGAGGAGCCCCTGCCCCGCCGTCAGGCGGCCCTGGCCGTCGAAGCCGAACGCGCCGGCTCGACCGTAGAACGCCTGGTCCCCGTTGCGCATCACGAAGAAGCCGTCGCCCTGCACCGCCATGTCCATCATGTTGCCGGTGTGCTCGAGCTGTCCCTGCGCGAAGTTGTTCGAGACGGTGGCGACGGACATCCCGAGGCCGACCTGCACGGGGTTCGTGCCGGCGGATCCGTCGTTGGGCCGGGACGCTCCCTGGATCGTCTCCGACAGCATCTGCTGGAACAGCGCGCGCCCCGTCTTGAAGCCGATCGTGTTGATGTTGGCGATGTTGTTCCCGATCACGTCCATGTCCACCTGGTGGTTTCGCAGCCCCGAGACGGCCGCGAACAGCGATCGCATCATCTTCTCTGCACCTCATCACTGACGCGGGGCATCGAGCCCGCGACGTTCACCGTCCTCATTCGCCGGTCGGCGAGAGGACCTCCACCACATCCGAGAGCGGGATCGTCGATCCGTCGACCAGGAGGTAGCCCGTCCCGCCGACGAAGCGCACGCCTTGCACGAGCGACTGCACCTTCGTGTCCACCGCGACCGGGTTGCCCGCGGCGTCGTTGGCGGTCACGGCCACCGTGTAGTCTCCGACCTCCGCACGACTGCCCGTATCGGTGTTGCCGTCCCAGGGGATCGTCACGTTGCCCTTCGCGTGCTCGCCCGCCGCGATCGTCCGCACGATGTTGCCCTGCGCGTCCTTGAGCACCACGGTGACGTTCGCCGCATCGCCGCCGAGCTGGAGGCGGACTGCCGCGCCGTCCGTGCTGCCGAGGCTCACCGTGTTCCCCTGGGTCAGGACCTCCTTGCCGATCAGGTTCGTGGCGAGCGAGTTGTTCACCGCCTGGTTCATCAGGACGGACACCTGGATGCCCTGGTCGATGTTCTGCAGCTGCTCGAGGCTCGAGAACTGCGCGAGCTGCGCGATGAAGTCGTGGTCCTGGAGCGGGGTCATCGGATCCTGGTTCTGCAGCTGCTTCACGAGCAGCTGCAGGAACGCGTCCTGTCCGAGGCCGTTCGTGGACGACGCGGCCTGCGCGTTCTGCTGCGCCGTGAGTCGGTCGATCGAAAGTGCCGCAGGAATCTCCATGGCCGCCTCCTAGACGAAGAGATCGACGCGGCTGCTGCGCCGCGACGCGGACGGGGAAACGGGTTCCGGCTCGGTCGGGGCCGACGCTTCGCGGACGGGTCGGTCGGCGTCCTCGCCGGACCGCCGGCCGGTGCCGTCGTCGACGTGGACCTCCACGCGCGAGAAGCCCTGCTGCTCGAACGCGCGAGCGAGATCGGCGCGCTCGCGGTGGAGAAGCGCGGCCGCCTCGGGAGAGCCCGCGGAGATGTGCGCGACGGCGTCGGTATCCGTGAGCAGGAGCCGCACGCGCAGCCGGCCGAGCGAGGGCGGATCCAGCGTGACCCGGATCTCCGTCTGCCCGCGCGAGAGAAGCTCTCTCGCGCGCGCGGCGAGCTGCGCCTCGAAGCCGGGGACCACGCGAAGGACCATCTCGGCGGTGCGCGCGGAGGCGGCGCTCGCGTCCGAGGCTGCCGGAGCGGAGCTCGGTGCGCTCGGCGGTGCCGGCTCGGCGCCGGCGGTCAGGGCGGTCGGCGTCGCGGTCGCCTTGGGTGCGGCGGCGTCGGGGCCGGAGACCATCGTGCGCTTGCCCGCGGCGGGCGTGGACGCCTTCGCCGGCTCGTCGCCGGAGGACTCCTCGCTCGCGGCCGGCGCCGGAGCGGCGAGTGCCGGGCCGTCCCCGTTGCCGGGAAGGACGATGGTCGCCTCGACGGGACGGGCGGCCGGGGCGGGTGCGCTCGCCGGAGAGGAAGACGAAGGGGACGAGGTCGGGCGCGCGGCCGAGGCACCGTCCGCGCGGGCTTCGCGCTCACGCGCGGGGGCGCCTTCCGGGCCCGACGTCGCGGGCGGGCGGATCGAGGGCGCGGTCTCGAGGGCGTCGAGCGGCGGCAGCGATGCGCGGGCGAGCGTCGCCGCGTCGGCGAGGATGCGGCCGGATGCCGGCGGCGCGTCGGGGGCCGTTGGGGCCGCCCGGGGAGCCGCGACGTCGCTCCGGGGCGCGAGCGACGGCCGCGGCGCGAACACCCGGGCGGTCACGTCGAGCGAATCGCTGGGGCTCGGCGCCGGCGACGCTGCGCGAGGACCGGCCGGCGTCGACGGATCCGTGGAGGCGTCGGGTCGCGACGCGCGCGCGGACGGTGCCGAAGCGTCGGCCGCGCTCGCGCCGTCCTTCGCAGGAGTCGCGGCGAGGTCCGGAAGCGGAAGCCCGGCCGTCTCGGGCGGCGTGGGCGATGCGCCCGCTTCGGGTTCAGTCGGCGCGGACGGCGCCGCGCCCCGCGCGGGCGCGGCGGGCGCAGCGGAAGCCTCTGCGGGCGCCGGCGCGGAGATGGGCGCCGGTGCCGGCGCCTGCGAGGCCCCCCGCGCCGTCGAGGGCGCCACATCCGGCGGACGGGCCGTGCGGGACGCGCTCGGGGCCGGCACGACACCGGCTGTCCCGCGGGGCACCGCCGGCGCATCGCTACCGGCCGGCGCGCGCGGCGCCGGCGGCGCTTCGTCCGCGTCGGTCGTGCCGGGCTTGCCGGGCAGCGCGGCCTCGGGCGGGCCGCCGCGACGCGCCTCGGGCGCGGCGCTCGACGGGCCTTCGACCCCTCCCCGCGCGGCGCCGATCGGCGCGCGCGCCGAGGAAGCGGTCGGCGCCGGCGCAGCGAGCCGGCGCGAAGGCGCGGGCGACGAGGCGGGCTCCGAGGGCACCCTCGGCAGCATCGTGGAGGACCGGGTCGCGGGAAGGCCGGCGGCCGCCTCCCCTGACGAGCGAGCGGGGCGCGCGAGCGCGACGGACGCGGATCGCGCCGGGGCGGCCTCCTCCGCGCGGCTCGCCGCATGGAGGATCGTCCCGAACGCGACGGCCGGCGACGCGGCCGGCTCGGTGCCCGGCGCCGCCGGAGAGGACCGCCGCGGGCGCGGCGCTTCGGTGATGCGAGCTTCCACGGTTCTCCTTACGGGTGCTGGAGCATTCGCTGGCTGATGTGCGCCGCCTTGTCCGAGGGGATCTTCGCGAGGATCCCGGCCGCGCTGCGCTCTTTCATGCGTTGCAGGATCTCGGTGGCGGTCTCCACGTCGATTCCGCCGAGGATGGCCGCGGCGGCGTCGGGCTTCATGGTCTCGTACACGCGCGCGAGCTGATCGAGCTGGTGGCTCTGGCCGTCCGAGACCGTCTTCACCTTGTCGTCCACCTTCGCCAGCAAGGACTCCACCTGCTTCTGGCGCTGGTCGATCTCGCCCTGCTCGAGCAGCAGGCGCTTCTGGGCGGAGTGCAGGTCTTGCCACTCCTGCGCGAGCCGGCCGCGCTCCCGCTGCAGCGCTTCGATCAGCACGGGCACGTCCGCTCCGGCTCCTTCGAACATCGTGGCCTCCACGGGCGCCTCCGCCGGCCGCTTCTCCAACTTCCCCGTGCGGATCTGCCAGAAGATCAAGCCGCCCAGCATCAGCGGGAACGGCAGCCAGACCCACAGGTACGCGAGCAACGGCGATTTGCGCTTCGTCGGCGGCGGGGCGGCTGCCGCAGCCTCCTCCCGTGCAACATCCGTTCCGCTCATGGCTCTCTCCTTCGCGGAGGCGGAAAACCCGCGTTCTCGTCAGGGGTTGCGCCGTGCGGCCGCGCTCCGCTCGACTTCGCGGGGAGCGCGGCGCCCGGGAACTTCCTGCCGGCTCCCGGCAGGAATCGCCGGGCGGCGGCCTCGTCGATCGTCTCCTGCATCTTCCCTTCGCGAAGGCGCCGTTCCTCGCGCGAGCGGCGGTCGCGGAGCTTCCGCAAGCTCTCGACCTCCTGGCGAATCGCGAGGTGCTCGGCGCGACGCGCCTCGAGCTCGGTCCGCATCGCTTCCAGCCGCGCTCGTGCGCTCCGCTCGCCGCGACGCAGCAGCTCCGAGCGGCGTGCCCACGCGGCCAGCTCCGCGATCACGTCGCTCGCGGGCTCGACGTCCGGAAACCGGCCGCGCTCCTCCCGCAAGCGCTCGGCTTCCCGCGCGATCTCCGCCGCGCGCGCCTCCACGGCGAGCCGCCGCGCGCGCACCTCCTCCTCGAGGCGCTCTTTCCACTCGAGGACCTTAGCGAGCCGGAACATCGGGCTTCTTCCCCGCGCCGGTGGCGGTGCCGGTGGCGGCGAGCGCGAGCAAGCGGTCGCGGGTGTCGGCCCAGCTCGAGCGCTCCGCGCGGTCCTGCTGCAGGAACGCACGAATCGCGGGCTCGAGCGCGAGCGCGCGATCCACGCGCGCGTCGGCGCCGGACTTGTACGCGCCCACCGCGATCAGGTCCGCCATCTCCCGGCGCGCCGCCAGGAGGGAGATGACCTCGCGAGTGGCCGCGAGCATCGCCGGGTCGAGCGCGTCGTCGCGCAGACGGCTGATGCTCTGCACCACGTCGACCGCCGGATAGTGCCCGGCGACCGCGAGGTCGCGCGACAGCATCACGTGGCCGTCGAGAACGGCGCGCGCCGCGTCCGAAAGAGGCGCATCCACGTCGTCGCCCTCGAGCAGCACGGAGAAGAACGCGGTCACCGACCCCGTCGTGGTGGCGCCCGCCCGCTCCACGATCTCCGGGAGGATCGAGAACGAGGACGGCGGATAGCCGCGCGTCGTGGGGGGCTCCCCCGCCGCGAGACCGATCTCGCGCTGGGCCATCGCCACGCGTGTGAGGCTGTCCATCAGAACCAGAACGCGCTTGCCGTCGTCCCGGAACGACTCCGCCACCGCCATCGCGGTGCGCGCGGCCTGCACTCGCTTGAGGGCCGGATCGTCCGAGGTGGCCACGACCACGACGGAGCGGGCGAGCCCCTCGGGGCCCAGCTCTCCCTCGAGGAACTCCACGACCTCGCGGCCGCGCTCGCCGATCAAGCCCACGACGTTGACGTCGGCGTCCGAGGAGCGCGCGAGCATGCCGAGCAGCACGCTCTTCCCCACGCCGCCGCCGGCGAAGAGGCCGAGCCGCTGGCCCTGCGCGCAGGTGACGAACGCGTCGAGCGAGCGGATGCCCGTGGGCAGGGGCTTCCGCGTGGAGATGCGCTCGAGAGGATTCAGCACCGGGCCGCGCACGGGGCGCCTACGCGTGGTGGGCACGGGGCCCTTGCCGTCGATCGGACGGCCGAGGCCGTCGATCACGCGGCCGAGAAGCTCCGGACCCACGCCGATGGAGAGCGAGGCGCCCGTGCCGACGACTTCCGCGCCCGGGCGCACGCCGGCGGCCTTGGACCACGGCATGAGCAGCACGCGCCCTTCGGAGAAGCCGACGACCTCCGCCGGTGCGGGCGGCTCGACGCGACTCCCGTGGATGCGACAGATCTCGCCGACGAACGCCGGCGGACCCGACGCTTCCACGATCGCGCCGACGCTCCGCAGGACGCGGCCGTGGATCCGCAGGAGATCGCTGCGCGCGAGGTCCGCGGCCAGCCGATCGGACCGCGCGCTCACGCGTCGTCCTCCATCGCGGCGCGCGCCGCGGAGAGCTGCGTGCGGGCGCGCCCGTCCACGACGAAGTCCGGCGTCTCCACGACGCACCCGCCGCGCTCCACGCGGCGATCGGCCTCGAGCGCGACCTGGTGGCCCGAGTCGTCGAGCGCGAGCGCGTCGCGCGCGGCGGTGACCGCGGCGATGTCGTCGGGATGCAGCCGCACGCGCACCGGCGCGGGCATCGGGATGCGGCGCAGACAGCGGCGCACCAACCGAACCACGTAGTCGTCGTCGCGGCGCACCTCGCGGCGGACGATCTTCCCCGCCACCGCGACCGCGAGGTGAACGATCTCCTCGACCGCGACTTCCTTCTCGCGGGCCCGTGCCTCGGCGAGCGCCTTCGCGGCCGCCTGCACGGCGACCAGCGCCTCGGAGACCTGGCGCGCGAGGTCCTTCCGGGTCTCCGCGCGAGCGCGTTCCGCCGCCTCCGCGGCGCGACGGCTGGCCTCGGACTCGGCGCGATCGAGCGCCTCGAACAGCCCGCGGAGCCGCGCGCGCGCCGAGCCCATGCGCTGCGGCTCGGCGTCCTCGGCGCGCGCCGCGGTGAGATCCAGCGGCACGAACTCGGCGCGCTTGATGACGTCACGTGACAAGGGTGTCCTCCCCGCCGGTGAGGTTGATCGTTCCTTCCTCCTCCAGCCGGCGGAACACCGCGAGCACGGTGGCCTGCGCGGCCTCGACGTCGGCGAGACGGACCGGTCCCATGTACTCCATGTCCTCGACGATGCCTTCGCGCGCGCGCTTCGACATGTTGTCGAAGATCTTCTTCTTGATCTCCTCGGAGGCGCCCTTGAGCGCGAGCGCCAGCTCCTTGACCTCGACCTCCTTGAGCATCTCGCGGATGGCGCGGTCGTCCAGCTTCACGAGGTCCTCGAAGACGAACATCATGTTGCGGATGCGCTCGGCCAGCTCCGGATCCTCTTCCGCGATGGCTTCGAAGATCGCGTCCTCCGTGGAACGATCCACCTGGTGCAGGACGTTCACGACCGCCTCGGGCCCGCCGGTGGCGGAGCTGGAGAGGCTGATCGCGGAGACGTGCTTCTCGAGCTGCTCCTCGATCGTCTGGATCGCGCCCGGGGCGATGTTGCCGATGCGCGCCATGCGCAGCGCCACCTCCCCCTGCAGCTCCTCGGGCAGCCCCGTCATCACGATGCCCGCCTGCTTGGGCGTGAGGTGCACGAGGACCAGCGCGATGGTCTGCGGGTGCTCGTCGCGGAGGAAGGAGATGAGCTGGCTGGCGTCCAGGTGCTTGAGCACGCGGAAGCTGCGCGAGCGGATCGCTTCCAGGACCTTGCCGAGCATCTGCTCGCCGGCTTCGGCCCCGTACGTGGCGCCGAGGACCTGCTTCGCGTAGTCCAGCCCGCCCTGCTGCACGCGGCGCTGGCCGATCGTGTTCTCGTAGAACTCGGCGAGCACGCGCTCGACGGTCTCGCTCGGGATGTTGCCGAGCTCCGCGATCTCGAGCGTGACCTCCTCGACCTCGCGCGGGTTCATCTGCCGGAAGACCTCGGCGGCGGACTTCTTGCCGAGCGCCACCATGAGGATGGCCGCCTTCTCCCGACCGCTCAGACCTTCGAACGTCAGCGTGGGCTCGGACTTCACGGCGTCTTCTCCTCCACGAGCCAGCCGCGGAGCACCTGCGCCACCTCGTTCGGCCGGTTCTGCGCGAGCTCGTTCATCTGCTCACGGATGACCTCGCGCCGCAGGGACGCCTCGTCTTCCTTCTTCTCGAGCTGGGTCACTCGCTCACGCCGCTTGCGGTCCGCCTCGACGGCGTCCACGAGGATGTGGGAGGACTGCCTGAGCCCCCACGCCACGAGCGCGATCGCGACGAGCAGGAGCAGGCTCCGCAGCAGCGAGCCCGTGCTCGGGAAGAGCAGCCACCACGGGAGCGGCGAGCCCTTGAGGTCGGCGCCGGGCAGCGGCGCGAAGCGGAGGCTGGCGATCTGGAACGTATCGCCGCGCGTCTCGTCGTAGCCGAGAGCGTCCTGCACGATCGACGTGAACGTGGCCAGCTCCTCGGGCGTCCGCTCGGCGTAGCTCGAAGCGCCGTTCGGCCCCGGCGTCGTGGTGCCGTTCACCAGGACGGCCACGGAGAGGCGCTTGATCGTCCCGACCGAGCCGAGGATCTTCTCCATGGTCTTGTCGATCTCGTAGTTCGTGAGCGTCGTCTCCTGCGAGTTGCCGCCGGTGCCGTTGCCGGAGATGCGCTGCTCGCTGCGGATGACGGTCTTGTCGGGGTCGTACTTCTCGACCGAGCGCTCCACGCGCTCGAAGTCGAGGGCGGCGTTGACCTGGACGCTGGCGTTGCCGGCGCCCACGACCTGCTCGAGGATCGCGCTGGCCTTGTCGCGCAGGTGCGTCTCCACCTCCTGCTGGATGCGCAGCTGCTCGGAGGTGGCCGCGAACTCGCTCGAGCCGCCGCCGCCCAGCTCGCGGCCGGATGCGTCGCAGACCGTGACGTTCTCGGGGCGCAGGCCCTCCACGGACGCCGCCACGAGGGCGTAGATCCCGCGGATCTGGTCCGGGCGCAGCCGTGCCCCCGGCTTCAGGTCCACGATGATCGAGGCCTTCGGCTCCTTCGCGTCGCGGAGGAAGACGTCGCGCTCGGGGATGGCGAGGTGGACGCGCGCGTTGGCGATCTCGTCCAGCGAGACGATCGTCCGCGTCAGCTCGCCCTCCAGCGCCCGCCGGTAGTTGACGTGCTGGAGGAAGTCCGTCATGCCGAGGCTCTGGCGGTCGAAGATCTCGTAGCCCACGGTGGCCTTGCCGGTGAGACCCTTGCCGGCGATGCGGATGCGCAGCTCGCCCACGCGGTCCGAGGGCACCTTGATGACGGCCCCGGACGCGCCGACCTCGTGCGGGACCTGCATCGTGTCCAGCTCTTCGAGGATCTTGGACGCGTCGTCCGGTCCGAGACCGCTGAAGAGCACCACGAAGTCCGGCCGCGCCGACCAGTGGACGACGAGCGACACGCTCAGCACGCCCGCGACGATCCCGCCGAGGAGCAGCGCCTTCTGCGTCGCGTTCGCCCCGCGCCACCAGCCGACGATGCGCTCTCCCACGTTCCCGACTGCCACCGGTCACCCCCTAGACGTTCATCCGCTGGATTTCCTGGTACGCCTCGAGCAGCTTGTTCCGGATCTCCATCATGAGGTCGAACGCCACCGACGCCTCTTCGGAGGAGATCATCACCTGGTGCAGGTCCACGTCCTCTCCGGAGACGAGGCGCTCGAGCTGCTTCTGGCCGTCGAGCTGCAGGTTGTTCACGTCCGTGCAGGCCGACTTGAGCGTGTCCGCGAAGCTCGGTCCCTCCGGCTTCGCCTCGAAGGCCTTGCCGAGCGGCGTGTACCGGACCGGACTGACGTCGCCGAAGCGGATCTCATTCATCGCGGACCCCCTAGATCTCCAGCGCCTTCTTGATCATCGACTTCGTGGCGGTGATCGTGGTCACGTTCGCCTCGTACGCGCGCGACGCCGCCATCAGCTCCACCATCTCCTTGACCACGTCGACGTTCGGGTACTCCACGTACCCGTCCTTGTTCGCGTCCGGATGGCCCGGGTCGTACTCGAGGCGGCCGGGCGTCTTGTCGTCCGTCGTCACTTCGAACGCGACGCCCTCGTGATTGCCGGGGAACGACACGAGCTCCGGATCGGACAGGTGGCGCGGCGACGTCTTCGTCACCTCGATGAGCCCGGCGCGCTTCGCCTCGAGCAGCTGCTCGAAGAGATCGCTGCCCGCGCCGTCCGGCCCCGCCGACACCGTGAGGACGCGCCGGTGGTACGGACCGCCCTCCGCCGTGCGCGTGGTCTGGGCGTTCGCGAGGTTCGTGCTGATCACGTTCAGGCGGGCGCGCTGGGCCGAGAGACCCGCGGCGCTGACGTCGAACGCTTGGAACAGGTTGCCGTCGGACATCGGTTACCTCCTAGGCGCTTCGGCCCTGAATGGCCTTGCGCAGTCCGTCGTAGGTGCGTCTCACCATCTCCGCGGCCACCGTGAAGCGCGTCGTGTTGCGCGCGATGTCCGCCATCTCCTTGTCGATCTCGACGTCGTTGATGCCGTTCCCGCTCCACACGCTGCCCGGATTCCGTTGCTCGACGCGCCCGCTCGGCATCACGCCTTCGGTGGGCAGGTG
The DNA here is from genome assembly GCA_046330135.1 of bacterium. Lineage (GTDB taxonomy): Bacteria > ARS69 > ARS69 > ARS69 > ARS69 > CAYYFX01. Next base: position 250,103 of record JAXLTI010000007.1, on the reverse strand, counting down.
TCGAGCGTCCGTGCGCGCCAGCTGCCCGGCGCCGGTCGTGCGCAGGGCGAGCTGCAGGTCGTCCTCGAAGCGGACCTCCTGCGCGCGGTAGCCCGGCGTCTCCGCGTTGGCGACGTTGCGGGCGTAGACGCGCCCGCGCTCCGCGTACACGTCGAGCGCGCGCTTCGTGGCCGAAAGGGTCTGCTGGTCGAACAGGATCTTGTCGATCATCGATTCCCCTCCTCGGGGAGCCGCCCTTGGCTGCGGTACTCCCGGAGCTTGTTGCGCAGCGTGCGCACGCTGATGCCCAGCACCGCGGCCGCGCGCGTGCGGTTGCCGCGCACGGTCTCGAGCGTTCGCAGGATCCAGACCCGCTCGGCGTCGTGGAGCGTGGTGCCCGGCGCGAGGTCCGCGGCGTCCGCCGCGGCCGGCGATCCGAGCCGGAGGGCCTCCACCCCCAGCACTTGGCCGGGGAACAGAAGCAAGGCCCGTTCCAGGACGTTCTCGAGCTCGCGCACGTTGCCGGGCCACGGATGGGCACGAAGGGCCGTCCAGGCCGCCGGCGTCAGGGTGCGAGCAGGCAGCTCGTGCTCCCGAGCCTTCCGCTCGACGATGGAGCGAACCAGAGGCTCGAGGTCGCCCGGGCGCTGGCGCAGCGGAGGAACGTCGAGCCGCACCACGTCGAGGCGATGGTAGAGGTCCGACCGGAAGCGGCCGGAGGCCACCTCGCGGGTGAGGTCGCGGTTCGTGGTCGCGACGATCCGCACGTCGATGGGAATGTCCGCCCCGCCGCCGACCCGCCGGATCTCCCGCTCCTGGAGGACCCGCAGCAGCTTCGCCTGCAGGGCCGGCGAGATCTCGCTGACCTCGTCCAGGAGCAGGGTGCCGCGGTCCGCCATCTGGAAGAGCCCGCGGGTGGTGCGGATGGCGCCGGTGAACGAGCCGCGCTCGTGGCCGAAGAGCTCGCTCTCGAAGAGCCCGTCGGTCAGGGCGGCGCAGTTCACGCGCACGAAGGCGCGGTCCCGGCGCCCGGAGCGCATGTGCAGCTCGCGCGCGAGGAGCTCCTTGCCGGTCCCCGTCTCGCCGGCGAGGAGAACGGTGGCGCGGGTCGGCGCGACGCGCGCCAGGGAGTCGAGCACCGCGATCATGGCGGGATCGGCCGCCACCAGCTCGGGAGCGGCGTCCCGCGGCGAGAGAAGCTCGCGGGCGAGCTCCTCGACATCCTCCGGAAGGAACGGCTTCGGAAGGAAGCGATCGGCGCCGCCGCCGAGGATCTCGCGCCGGCGCTCCTCTCCCGCGTGGGCGGACATCACGACCGTGGGGAGAGTCTTGCCCGCCGCGCGCAGGCGCCGCACGAGCTCGGCACCGTCGCGTCCCGGCATCTTGAGGTCGAGGAACGCGAGGTCGAACGGCTGCTCCTCGAGGAGGGCCGCCGCCTCGTCCCCGTCGGAGGCGCAGCGCAGGTCCCAGTCCGCGCCGAGCGTCTCGCGGAAGAAGTCCAGCATGGTCCGCTCGTCGTCGGCGACGAGAACGCGCGCGCGGGGCCTCACGAGCGCTGCTCCCGCGGCAGGTGCACCCGCGCGATCGTTCCCCGCGGCTTGCGGCCGAGGAAGAACGTGCCGCCGTGCGAGCGCGCCAGCTCGTCCACGAGCGCGAGGCCGCGACCGCGCCCCTCGCCCTTCGTGCTGAAGCCGCGCCGGAAGAGGTCGGCGTCCGCGACGGGCGGCAGCCCGCAGCCATCGTCCTCGACCGTGACGGAGACGCCCGCGAGGCTCGACTCCACGCGCAGCGTCACCGTGCCGCGCGGCCCGCAAGCCTCGGCCGCGTTGCCGACGAGGTTCGCGAGCAGCGCGCGCAGGCGCGCGGCCGGCATGGGGATCTCGATGCCCTCGGGCACGTCCACGCGAAAGCGCACGTCGGCGCCGCGTGCGCGGCTCTCGGCCAGCGCCAGGCCGGCGGTCTCCTCCGCGATCTCGCCGGCGTCGCAGCGCGTGTCCGCGGCGGCGGTGGCGCGGTCGAGCGCTTCGTCCACCGCGTCGAGCCCGGCGAGGAGCGTCCGCACGAGCCGCGCGGCCTTCGGCGTCGAGGGCTGCGCTTCGAGCTCGCGAGCGAGCAGCGCCGCGAGGCCGCGGACGCCGCCCAGCGGGTTGCGCACGTCGTGGCGCAGGTCGCGCAGGCGCTCCGCCGTCTCGAGCGCGGCGGCGCTGCGCTGGGCCTGGTGCGCGGACCACAGCTCGCGGTAGGCGTCCTCGAGGAGGCGCGCGCCCTGATCGAGCGAGGCGAGCGCGTCGGCCAGAACGGCGGGCTCGGCGGCGGCGCGGCCGGTGGACGACATCATCGGGCGCCTCCTTCGCGGGCGCGCTCGCGGGCGTAGGCGTTCGTCGCGGAGAGGCGGGCGCTCGTCGAAGCGATCGGCGGCGTGCGGAAGGCGGTGCGGCTCGCGAGGAGCGCTCGGCACTCGCTCTCGAGGGACAGCGCCTGTTCGATGCGGCGCGACACGTCGTCCAAGACCTCGAGGAGGACGCGCGTCTCCGCGGGCGGGAGCGTGCGCCGGGCTCGCGTCCACCAGGACTTCGTCTCGGCCACGCTCTCCTCGTCGGCGCGGATCTGGGCGAGGATGTCGCGCTTGCGCGCGAGGACTCCCTGGACCTCGCTCATCGCTCCGCCTCCGGCGAGGAGCTCGTGCTCGCGGCGCGAGAGCGACTCCAGCTCGTCGTAGCGTCGGGCGATCGCGCCGTAGGTGGCCGCGAGGAGCCGGATCCGCCCGTCGGCCGCGCGGGCCTGCCGTCCCGTGGTCTCAGCCACTCTTCCGCCCCGGATCGGCTTCGTGCACCGCCCGCAGGCGGTCGTCGAAGCGCAGGAACCAGTCGGCCTGCGACGCGTAGAACGACTCGGGCCACCGCTTCTTCGTGGCCTCGTAGCGCTCGCGCGCCTCGTCCAGCCGCCCGCCGCGCCGCGCGAGATTCGCGAGCTGGAGGCTCGCCCACGAGGCTTCGTCGGTGGTGAGGTCGAGCTTCGAGGCGCGGTCGTAGAGGCCGCCCGCTTCCGCGGAGCGGTCGAGCGCGCAGAGGCAGTCCGCCTCGAGGATGAGCGCGCGCGGCAGGATCTCGGCCGGAGTGGCGGGGGCCGCGACGAGCTCGACCGCGAGCGGCAGCGCCTTCGCCGCCTCGCCGCGGTCCCAGTGGCTGCGCGCCAGGAGCAGCGACGCCTGCGCCTTGGACGCGCCGTCCGTCGACGCGAGGACCGGCGCCAGGATCCCTTCGACAGCGTCGGGCTGATCGGTCTCGAGGAGCACCCTGGCCAGGCGCACGCGACCCGAGGTCGTCAGCCGCGAGCCGCCGAGCGCGGACGCCACGGCGAGCGCGCCGTGCGCGTCGCCGCGGGCGAGACGGAGCTCCGCGATCTCGAGGGAGTCGGCGGCCGCGGCCGCGCTGTCCGACGCGTCGTTCCTCGCCGCGCCGAGCAGCGCCTTCTCGGCCTCCGCGTAGAGGCCGCGCGCGCGCAGCAGGCTCGCGAGATCGCGCTGGGCGTGGGCGCGTTCTCCGGCGTCGCCGCTCTTGCGGATCGAGTCGAGAGCGGCGCGCAGATCGCGCACCCACGCGACGACGTCGGACATCTCCTTGTCCGTGAGCGCCGCGGCGGCCTTGTCCGTCGGCCCCGTCGCGGGCGAGGGCGCTGCGGGAGCGGCGGGCTTGTCCGCCGAGGCGGCCGCCGCCGTGTCCGTGCCGGCGACCGCGGGCTCGTCGGTCATCGCGGGCGCCGACGCGGTCGCGGAGTCGTGCGCCACGGCGGAATCGGTCGCGGGAGACGCGAGCTTCGGCGACTTCGGCGCGGGGGACTTCGCCGGGCTCGTGGAGGTCGTGGTCGCCGGCGCCGCGGGCGCGGGCTTCGAGGAAGCTCCGCGCTTGGCGGGCTTTGGCGGATTCGTCGTGGCCGCCGGGGAAGCGCCGTTGCCCGCCGAGGCGGCGACGGCGTCGGGCGGGCCCTGCTCGAGATCGGTGAGCTTCGGCAGATCGAGCACGACCCGCGACGGGCTCTCGAGAGCGAAGGCGCGTCCGGTACGGCGCTCGCCCGCGAGCGTGACGCGCGCGATCACGCCGGAGGGTCCGGGGCGCAGCTCGAGCGAGCTCACGACGGCGTCGGCCCCGGAAGAAGCTGCCGGGACGGACGTGGTGTCGGTGCCGAGCAAGTGCACGTCGAAGCCGTTGCCTTGCGCGAGCTCCACGGTGAGGAACGGGACGGGACGGTCCGTCTCGATCACGACGCGCGGCACGCCGCGCTCGGTGCGTCCCACACGTGCCCCGAGCACGTGCGCGGACGGAACGGCGCTCTCCTCTCCCCGAGCGAGGGGAGCCGTGCAGAGCGCGCCGGCGACGAGGCAAGCGATCGATTCGAGGAAGTGAGCCGATGGACGGAACATGCCGCGCTGGCCCTCCAGACAGAGATCCGCGGCAGTTCTGTGCAAACGCGGGGCCAAGGGCGGCAAACTTCGCCCGAAGGTGGGAAAAGGCGACCAAGGACCCTGCGGAGCCGCCCAGGCGGCGCCTCCGTCCGCGCCGGTCCGATGCGGACCGGACTCGAGCGGCTAGGTTCTGGTCGCGCTGGCCGGAATCTGGCCGTCCTCCGGTCGACTCTCGGCCAGCGAGCGCTCGGCGAGGCGGTCGGCTCGCGAGGGCGCCGGGGAATCGGCGCCGCGAAGCTTGTCGCGGAGCGTCTGACGCGAGATGCCGAGCGCTTTCGCGGCGCGCGACTTGTTGCCGCCGAAGTGCTCGAGCGTCCGCTGGATGTGCTCCAGCTCGATCTCGCGCAGGGCTCGCGGCACGAACGCGTGCGACGGAATCGCGGACGCCGGCGCCGAGCGCTTCGCGACCTCGATGGGCAGGTGGCTCGCGAGGATCACGTCCGTCGACTCGAGGAGGATGGCGCGCTCGATGACGTTGCGCAGCTCCCGCACGTTGCCCGGCCAGTGGTACGACATCAGGAGCGAGCGCGCTTCCGGCGAGAAGCCGCGCACCGTGCGCGTCAGCTCGCGGTTGAAGTGCTGGACGAAGTGGCTCGCCAGGATGGGAACGTCTTCCAGGCGATCGCGCAGCGGCGGGATGTCGATCGGCACCACGTTGAGGCGGAAGAAGAGATCCTCGCGAAAGCGACCCTCCTGGGCCTCGCGCTTGATGTCGCGGTTCGTGGCGGCCACGATGCGCAGCCCCACCTCGATGTCCTCCACGCCGCCGACCCGGCGGAACGCCTTGGTCTCCATCACGCGCAGGAGGCGGGACTGCAGGCCGAGGGGCATCTCCCCGATCTCGTCGAGGAACAGCGTGCCGCCGTTCGCGATCTCCATGAGGCCGCGCTTGCGGTCGCGCGCGTCGGTGAACGCTCCCTTCTCGTGGCCGAACAGCTCGCTCTCGAGCAGCGTCTCCGGGAGCCCCGCGCAGTTGATCGCCAGGAAGGGGCGTCGGTCGGGTCCCGAGGAGAGATGGTGGATCGCCTTCGCCACGAGCTCCTTCCCGGTGCCGGACTCCCCCTGGATCAGCACGGTGGAGGTGCTGCTGGCGGCGACCTTCTCGATGATCGCGACGACGTCGCCCATCTTCTTCGAGTTGCCGACCACGAAGCGATCCGAGTCCCGATGCCCCACCACGATCTGCCGAGCGCTGCGCGCCTCGCGGGCCGTCTGGATGTTCACCATCGCGTCCGCGACGAGGTCCGTGACCTGGCGCAGCTCGAAGGGCTTGGCGAGGAAGTAGAACGCTCCGGCGGCACGCGCCTCGACGTCCGGGGCCGGGTACGCCGACATCACGATCACGATGCAGTCCGCGTGCGCGCGGCGGATCTCCTGCAAGACGTCCAGACCGTCCCGACCGGGCAGGCGAACGTCGAGGAACACGAGGTCCTTCGGCGTCTCCTTCAGGAGCGCGAGGCACTCCTCCCCGCTCGCGGCCTCGGCGACCTTGTGACCGCGCTCTTCGAGCGCGATGCGCAGCGACCAGCGAAGGTTCTTCTCGTCGTCGACGATCAGGATGTCCGCCACGTCGCCCCTCCCGGATACGCGTTCGAAGCAGGCAACCGGAGCGGCAACGTCGCCACCGCGCGGCTGCGCCCGCCCTCGGGTCGCTCGAGGCGGAGCCTTCCGCCGTGCGCCCGGACGATGTTCTGCGAGATCGACAGCCCCAGTCCCGTGCCGCCGGGCTTCGTCGTGAAGAACGGATCGAATACCCGCTCGCGCAAGGACGGAGGAACGCCCTCGCCGCCGTCCTCCACCACGAAGCGCAGCTCGTCCCGGTCCGCTTCGCAGCGGACGGTCACCTCGCCGCCCGGCGGCGTCGCGTCGATGCCGTTCAGGATCAGGTTCAGGATCACCTGGAGCACCTGATCGCGGTCGGCGACGGGCTCGGGGAGATCGCGGGCGGCCGCCACACGCAGCGAGACGCCGCGGTCCGCGGCGCGCCCCGCCGCCAGGCGCGACGCGCGCTCCAGGAGATCCGCGAGGCGCACGGGCGCGCGGTGCGGCGCCGAGGGCTTCGCGAACTGCAGGAGGCTCCCGACGATGCGGTCGAGGCGCTCGGCCTCCTCGAGGATGACGTCCACGAAGCGGCCGAGGTCCACGTCGCTGCCGATGCGGCCGCGGAGGATCTCCGCCGTGGTGCGGATGCCGGCGAGCGGATTGCGGATCTCGTGCGCGACGCCCGCCGACAGGCGCCCCAGCGCGGCGAGACGGTCGGCCTTGCGAACCTCCTCCTCCAGCTCCTTGCGCCGCGCGAGGTCCGAGAGGAGGACGAGCACCCCTTCCGTGGGACCGCCCTCCTCCCCGAGCGGCGAGGCGCGCAGCGAGACGGCCACCCGTCGCCCGCCCGTGGAGGTGACGTACGTCTCGACGTCGTCCAGGGCCGCGCTCTCCACGATCGCTCGCCGGAGGATCTCCACGACGTGCGGATCGCGCGCCAGCGCGTCGGCGAGCGGGCGCCCTTCCAGCCGCTCCGCGCCCGTCTCGAGCATCGCCGCGAGCGCGGGATTCACGAGCAGGACGCGCTCGGAGGCGTCCACCTTGAGCAGCCCGCTCCGCAGCGTCTGGACGACGCGCTCGCTCTGCGCCTTGCGATGGAGGAGCGCCGTGGTGGCGTCGCGCGCGGTGAGCGCATCCGCGACGAGGGCGCGCAGCTCCGCGAGCCCCTCGCTCCCGAGGAGCGTCGAGGGATCACGCCCGGGACGGGCGAGGCCCACGAGCGCCGTGGCGACGGGAGACGTGCCCAGAGGCAACCAGAAGCCGCGCCCCGCGCGCGCGGCCAGGGCGACGCCGATCTGCAGGCGGTCCGCGTCCCCGGCTCCCGGCACGAGCGCGCGGGCCGCCCGCGCCGAGAGGCGCCATCGGCCGTCGAGGCGCCAGACGTCGTCGACCCGCCGGAGGAGGGCGAGCCCCGAGGCGCGCAGCGCCCGGCCCACCGCCTCGGCGAGGCGATCCGCGTAACCCTCGTCGGGCCCCGGCGCCGCGAGGAAGCGAGCGACCCCGGCGAGCCGCGTCAGGCGGTCCACCTCCTCCGCGAGGGACGTGCGCCCGGGATGCGTCGGATCGTGCGCCTCGAGCACGAGGTCGGCGAGGCGCCGGCGATGCTCGGCGAGCCGGTCGCCGGACGCGCGCAAGCCGTCGAGCAGCTCGTCCGACTCCCCCAGCAGGTCCCTTCGATCGAGCAGCTCGGAGATCACCGCGAGCACTTCTTCGCCGTCCGTGCCCCACGGCAGGACGCCCGGCGCGTGCTCCGGCGCGCCGAAGACCACGACCGACTCCGGGCGCCGGCCCGCCTGCGAGGAGCGCTCGAACCAACCCTCCAGGTCGGGGCACGTCTCGTCGACGACCACGACCTCCTCGTCCGCGACGTCGTCCGTGCCTTCGCAGAACCGGAGGTCGGCGCGGTCGCGGAGCAGCGGAGCCCACGCGCGCGCGGAGTTGCGGCGCTCCTCCCTCGGCGAGACGACGGCGATGCGGCCGCGGCCTCTCACGCCTCGTCCCCCGCCTCCGGCCGCTCCCGGATCGCGCGCTGGAGCAGATAGATGTAGCGCGTGATCCGCTCCCGCGCCGGCTCCGGCAGATCCAGGAACTCGACGCCGAGGAACCACGTGGCGCGCACGCCCGGCGAGGCGCGGCCCGCGTCGCGGATGACCTCCGCGCGGGCCGCGGCGGCCGGAGCCCCGTCCGGCAGGTCGAGCTCGAGGCGCAGCAGGGAGCCCTCGGGGTAGAGCTCGGGAGACTCCAGCAGGAGACCTCCGCCCGAGACGTTCACGGTCACGCCGCGACAAGGCGGCCCGGGGGGGCGCGTGCCGGGCAACGGCGCGAGCGGCTCGATCGCGACCGGCACGTTGGCGCCGAGGCGGAAGAAGCTGCGACGCTGCACGCGCCGCACCGTGGCGTCGGGCGCGGAGATCAGGATCGTGGGAATGGGTCCGGGGTACCGCTCGAGGATCTCGCACTCGTACTCGTAGTGCGCCTCGCCGCGGCTGAAATGGACCTGGAGATTCTCACCGGCCGGGATGGGCAGGATCGTTCCGCGGAACGACGGGGCATACACCTTCAGCCCGCCGTTGCGCTTCTCGAGGACCTTGGTGACGTACGAGCCCTCGAAGGCTCCGGTCGGAATGGCCAGCAGGATGCGCTGATTGACCGAAGGAGCCGGCCACGACTCCCCCGACACGGGCCGATTCACGCACGTCCCTCCTGACTACCCCACCCTCGGACCGTCCCGCACGCTAACAACCGTCAGCGCCGTTCGTCAATGCGCTTGCCCGGGGTCCGGGCTGCGCCGGCATAGCCGACCAGCCCGCGCCGGCCGATCTCGAGGAGCCCGATCTCCCGGCGAAGGGCGGTGAGGCGACGTCCGAGGACCGACTCGGTCTCGGCGTCGAGGGCGCGCACGGACTCGAGCGCGCTTCGGAGCCGATCGCGAGCCTCGGGGGTGCTCGCGGCCTGCGCCGCGTGGGCCAGCGCACGCTGCCGCTCGTCGAGCAGGGCGCGGACGGCATCGACCGAGCCCGCGGTCGCCGCCCGGCCGATGTCCCCGGTCAGGGCCTCGAGGCGCTCGGGATCGCCGGGTGGAGCGGCTGCCATCGCCCTCACCCGAGCAGGTGGAAGCTGGCGGTCTCTCCGGGGACCTTGCCGTCGGGCCGCACGGCGTCGGCAGGGACCTCGCGCCATGCGGCCAGCAGGGTCTCGAGGACGCGCCGCGCCGCGCCGAGGCCCGCGTCGCGCTCTTCGAGCCGCGTCTCCTGGATGCGCCCGGACACGAACACGTAGAGCGAGAGCAGCCGGTGCGCGACGTCGCCGGCCGAGAAGTCGAGCGCGGTCATCAGGCCGCCGACGAGCTGCTGCGCCTTCGTGAGGGGCGCCGAGGCCGGCTCGCCGCGCGCGAGGGCAGCCTCCGCCTCCGCGAGGGACGCGATGGCCGCTTCGTACACCCGCACCACCATTCCGCGGGCGCTCGCCGTCTTGGCGTTGGCGTTGCGATAAACGTCGATGGAACCGGTCATGAGTCTCCCCGGCGGCTACTTCGTCTTGAAGCCGCCGCCCGTCGTCCCGTAGAGCGATTGGATCTGGGCGGACACGAAGTTCCCCTGATTCGTCAGCTGCTGGAGCGTGCTCTCCAGCTGGGCGTACTGCTGCTCGAGCGACGCGCGCTTCCGGTCCAGCTCGTCCTGCTTGTCCTGGATGTCGGACGCGTAGCCGTCGATCATCGTCTGGATGGACTTGCCGAGCCGCGCGATCGTCCCGTTCGCGGAGTCGGTGAGCGAAGCGAGCTGTCGGCCGACGGAGCGCGCGAAGCCCTCGGTGAACGTCACCCCGGCGTCCAAGGAGGTGCCGCCCACGCTCTCGGCGGTCACGAGGAACGACATTCCGCCGATGTCGGCCGTGTCGTTCGGCACGGTCAGGGTGCGGCCGTTGCCGGTCGCGGCAGTCCCGTTCACCGTCCCGGCCACGTCCACGCCCTGCGAGCGCACGTTCCAGATCGTCGTGAGGCCGACCGCCGACGCGAAGCTGGAGCCCGCGGTCTGCAGCTTGACCGTGCCCTTCGCTCCCCAGCGCGCCGACGTGAAGACGAGGCGCCCGCCCGCGCCGCCGTCGGGCTCGAAGGAGACCCCGACCGTCGCCGCGCCGAGCGTGGTGCTCTGGTCGATCGCGCTCGAGATGGCGCGCGCGAGCGCGTCGCCGCTCGTGTAGGTGCCGTGCGCGACGTGCAGGTTCTCCGAGAGGGTCCCGTCGATCTCGATGCGGAACGAGTCGTTCGTGTCGTCGATCGTGACGCCGCCCGCGAGGCTGATGGCGTCCCCGCGGAGGGTGGCGCGCGTCGCGGCCTGCGTGACCTGCACGTCCACGTGCCGTCCGGCGAGGCTGACGCCCGACGGCGCGGAAAGCCACTGCACTCCCGCGTCGGTGGACGTGGCGTTGGTGCGGAACAGGTTCGCGACCGCGCCGAAGTCGGACTTCATCGCGTTCTCGAAGGCGCCCGTGTCGAGCGAGAGCTTCCCGTCCCCGTCGAGCGACAGGCCGATGGCCTGCAGCGTCCGGAACGTCGCTCCTTCGGTGCCCACGACGGGCTGCAGCACGCGGGAGCGGAGGTCGCCGGCGATGGACGTGAGCGACGCGTCGCCGAAGAGCGGCGGGACCGTGCCCACGTTCGGGTCGTAGGCGTACTGCTTGTTCACGAAGTCGATCATCGAGTTGTAGCTGTCGACGAACTGCGACACGGCCGCCTCGATGCCCGAGGTGTCGCGCCCGATCGTGAAGTCCGTCGCCTCGCCGGCCGCGTGCGCTTTCGTCACCGTCACGTCCACGCCGTCGATCAGGTCCTTGAACACGTTCGTGGAGGACCGGATCTCCGTGCCCGTCTCCCCGCCGAAGCGCACCACCGCGTCGGTGCCGGTCTGCGTGGTCGCGAACGTCGGGGCGACGCCGCCGCTCAGTCCGGACGTGACGACGCTGAAGCGGTTCGCCTCCCCGCTCTCGTTCGCGGTGAGCATGAGATGGAACGACTCCACCCCGGCGGCTTGCGAGCGCACCACCGTGGCCGTCACGCCGAGGTCGGCGCGGTTCACGAGGTCGGCGAGCTGCCCGAGGGTAGTCCCGCTCGAAACGCTCAGGTTGGTGGTGCCGCCGCTGGTGGTGATCGCGAACGTGCCGGCGCCGACCGCCGTGTCGCGGCTCGCGTACGCCTGCGATTCGACCTGGTGCGTCGTGGCGAGGTTCTGGACGAAGAGGCTCCACGTGCCCGTCGTCGCCCCGGACGCGGCGTCGACGGAGAGGTGGTCCGCGTCGGACGTGGCGACGTTCATGCGGTCCCAGAGCGTCTTGTCCGACAGCTGATCCGATTGGACCTTCAGCGCGAGGAGCGTGGCCTCGAACGAGTTCCACGCCGCCAGCTCGGCGGTCTTCTGGTCCTTGTTCGCTTGCAGGAGCGTGAGGGGACGCGAGCGCGCCGTGATCAGCGCGTCGATGAGGGTCTTCGTATCGAGGCCGGAGACGAGTCCGCTGACCTGGGTGACGCTCACGACACCTCCGTCACGTCAGGCGGACCCTCGCTCGAGACTGCTCGGCGGGAACCGGTGGGGGGACCTCTCGCGAGGCCCCCCCGACCTTTCCTCGGTCCGCGACTACTGCATCAGCCGGAGGACCGACTGAGGAATCTGGTTCGCCTGCGCCATCATCGCGATACCGGTCTGCGCGAGGATCTGCTCCTTCGTGAAGGAGGCCATTTCCAGCGCGATGTCCGCATCGCGGAACGTGGACTCGGCGGAGGTGAGGTTCTCCGCCGCGATACGCAGGTTGTTCAAGTTCGACTCGAGCGTGTTCTTCTGGAACGCGCCGAGCTCCGAGCGCTGGCTCGAGACCGAGTCGATCGCCTTGTCGATGACGAGGAGCGCGTCCGCGGCGCCCTGCGCCGTGGTCACGTCGATCGAATCGAGGCTGGCGAAGTTCGACTTGTTCGCGACGCCGTTGCCGAGCTTGTCGGACGACATGTCGTTGACGCCGATCTTCACGCTCTGGCCGTAGTTCGCACCGACCTGGAACACGAGCGCATCGTCCTTGACGGCGATGTTGCCCGAGCCCGCGGTGACGTCCTGGCCGAAGACGACTTCGACCTGGCCGCCGGAGTTCAGACCGGACTTCAACGTGCCCTTCACGCCCGCCTGCATCGTGACGGCCTGGCCGTTGTCGAGCTTGGCGTCGAACGTGGCGGCCGAGATGGTCACTTCGACCGTGGCGCTCTTGAAGTCGGCCTGGGCCGCGCCCGTGGTGTCGATGGCCAGCGTCCCGCCCACGCCGTCCGTCAACGTGACGGTGCCCGGCGTGTTCGTCAGCTCCTGGGTCGCGCCCTGGTCGAGCTGGATGGTGGCGGTGGTGCCGCCGGCGCCCGTGAGCGTGCTCATGCCGAGGTCAGCACGGGTCAGGTTCGTGCCGTCGACGGCGATCGAGATCGCCTGGGTGCCACCGACATCCGCCGTCTCGACGCGGAGCGAGCCGTCGAGGTTCACGGAGGCCACGAAGAACGTCGTGCCGGCGTTGATCGCGTCGGCGATGTTCTGAGCGGTGTTGACCGTGTCCGCCCCGAACGTGATGCCGGCCGTGGTCGCGCCGTTGGAGATCGTCATGATGCCGCCGCTCTGGATCACGGCCTCGCCGAGCGTCTGGTCGCTCTGGATGAAGGCCGAGGTCGCCGCGCGGATCGTGACGTAGTGCGCGCCGGCGGTGAGGCCGGTCGGCGTGGGATCGACGGTGTTGTCGACGCCGGCGTTGGAGGCCGCCGTCTCATCGACGAACGAGCCGGCCGCGGCCGTGACGTTGGACACCGTCAGCGTGTGCGTGCCCGACGCGAGGGTCGAGCGCGCCGCGCCGTCGAGGCCGATCGTGCTGCCGCCGAGGATCGACACGCGGTTGTCCGTGGAGCCGTCCAGCAGGTACTTCGTGCCGAACTGCGTCGTCTGGGCGATGCGCGTGATCGTGTCGAGCGACGAACGGATCTGCGCCTGGTCGGCGTTCAACGCGCCCTCGTCGTTCACGCCTTCGTTCGCGGCGTGAATCGCGAGCTCGCGCATGGAGGTGAGCAGGTTGTGAATCTCGTTCATCGCCGCCTCGGCGGTGTTGATCATGCTGATCGCCTGATCCGAGTTCGCAACCGCCTGGTTCACGCTGGCGACCTGCGCCCGCAGCTTCTCGGAAATGCTCAGACCCGCGGGGTCGTCGGCGGCGGAGTTGATCCTCAGTCCCGAGGAGAGACGCTCCAGGGACTTGTTCATGTTGAATTCGTTGTTCGTCAGGTGACGCCACGCGTTGAGCGCACCCGTATTCGTGTTGATGCGGAGACTCATTCCAGGATTCCTCCTTGATCCGCTCTCGCCGCGGGCGTCCCTGCCCGCGCTCCGTCACCGCCGGCAATCCGGTCGGGGTAGCCCGCGCCGCTCCCGAAGCGGGCGCGGGCGGGGACGGGGGAAGGGCCTTCCCTCCTGGCCGCCTGGATCGGCAAAGATGCGCCTTTGCTTGAGACGATTCGTGAAGGACCGCTCGGCATTCAGCGTGGCGCGGGGCTAGATCCCGCCCCGGTCAAGGCTACGAGGCCGCTCTCGGCCTCGACGAGACCCGGACGCATACGCAGCGCTTCCTCGTACCCGCGACGAGCTGCGGCGGGCGCTCCGAGCGCCCGGTAGCAGTCAGCTAGACGCGCGAGGACGCGAGCGTCGGCTCCGAAGCGCCGGAGGTGCCGCTCGAAGGCCTCCCGTGCCTCCTCGGCTCGCCCGGAGCGCAGGAGCGCCTCCCCCAGCAGGGCCTCGGTGCCGGGAGGCAGCGGGCGCCCCGGGCAACCCTCCACCGCCCGCACGAGGCTCTCGAGGCAGGCCGGCACGAGGTTCAGCTCGAGCTGGGCCGCGGCGAGTCCCACGCGGGCCTCCGGCGTCTCCGCGCCGGCCAGCGCGCGCTCGTAGTGCTTCGTCGCTCCCGCGAAGTCGCCGGCGCGCAGCGCGAGATGACCCAGGTGGAGCGGGGCCGACCCGTCGCGCGGACAGAGCGTCTCCACGCGCTCGAACAGGCGCTTCGCCTCGACGTCACGCCCGCGCGAGAACGCGAGCCCGCCGCGGAGGCGGAGCATCTCCGGCACCGCGTCGTCGTTGTCCGCGAGGCCGTCCAGGATCCGCCCTGCTTCGTCCAGCTCCCCCATGGCGATGCACGCCCGCGCGAGCATGCGGGCGAGCGGGCCGTCTCCGGGGAAGTCGCGCAGGGCTTCGCGATACGCCGCGGCCGCTTCCGCGGGCCGGGCCAGGTGCTCGAGGACCTCGCCGAGCGTCGTCCGGATGGCGCGGGAGAGCCCCGCGACCGGAACGGGCACGGTCTCGAAGCGAATGGGGCAAGCGCGCGCCGCGGCCAGCTCGCGCGCGGCGGAGATCAGGTCGCCGTCGCGCCGGAGCAGGTCGCCCAGGTAGTACCGCGCGAGCGGGTCCTCCGGAGCCCGCTCGACGGCCCGGCGCAGCACGGCCAGTGCATCCCGGGTCTGTCCGCGCTGGAAGAGGAGCCGCCCGAGCGTGACGTCGGCGGTTTGGAGCACCTCGGTGGGCGCTCCCGCCGCGGGACGCTCCACGAGGCGTCGGGCGGCGTCGATCGCCTTGGCGGGCTCGCCGCAGCGAGCGGCCGCGCGCATCAGGTGATAGAGCACGTTGACGTCGTCCGGACGCCCTTCGGCGAGCTCCTTCTCCGAGAGCGCCAGGTTCCGGCGCGACTTGCGCAGGACTTCCTCGGGGTCCGTGTAGCCCGTGTGGCGGACGGTGGCGTCGAGGCGCTCGATCGGCGTTCCCGTGCGGCGGAGGGCCTCCTGGATCTGCTCGTGCACGCGGCCGGCGAAGCGATGCTCCGTCCGCGCCGGGAAGACGCGCAGCTGCCAGCACGACGTCACGGCCGACGGATCCTCGGCTTCGTTCACGAGCAGCATCATCCACGCGACGCCGGGGCGCTTGCGCACCGCTTCGCGGACGCGACCGAGATCCTCGGGCGCGATGCGGTCGTCGGCGTCCAGCCACAGCGCGTGCGACGTGGTCACGCAAGCGAGGCCCGCGTTGCGGGCTGCCGCGAAGTCGTCGTCCCAGGCGCGATGCACGACGCGCGCGCCGGCGCCCTCGGCGACCGCGGGCGTGCCGTCCACCGAGCCGGTGTCGACCACGATGACCTCGTCCACCGAGGGGCGGATGGCGGGCAGCAGCTCCGCGACGTTCCGCCGCTCGTCACGGACGATCATGCAGACGGTCAAGCCGGTGCCACTCACTCCGCGCCTCCCCTTCTCGCCGTCACGATCAAGGCTGCGGCGGCTTCTTCAAGCGCGACAGAGCCGCCGGGTCCGTCGCGGAGCGCCGCGCCGCCTCGAGCTCCGCGCGAATCTGATCGAAGATCTCGCCGCGATGGACCGCGATCTCGCGCGGCGCCTCGACGCCCAGCTGCACCTGGTCTCCCTTGGTGGAGACCACGCGCACGCGCACGTCGTCGCCGATCGTGATCCACTCCCCGACGCGGCGAGTCAGTACGAGCACGCCGACGCCCCGCCGAGGTCCGGCACGTAGCGCATCGGGTGAGCGTCGTCCGGGGAGACGCGCTGGACGCCGCGTCGCTCCGACGGGGACAGCAGGATGGGCCCCTTCAGGTTCAGGCGCATCGGCGTGGACGCCGTCGGCAGGACGACGGGCACGAGGACCCTCAACTGCTCCGGGTCCCGCTCGACGAGGGGCGAGAGCTGGCGCGCCCCGATCGACACCACGTAGTCCGGAACGAGAAGGCGGGGGTCGACCACGACGATCCCGAAGCCCGGGTCGTCGACGGACGCCAGGAGCCGGAACGGCGGCACGTCGGGGAGGTCCACCAGTGCGAAGCGGTGGTGCTCCGGAAGCCCGATGAGGCCGTCCGGGAAGTCCCAGAGGTCCTGCGACGTGACTTCGGAGCCGCGTGCCAGCGGATGGTCGATCCGGAAGGTTTCGGTCTTCATCGTCTCACCCGAGGTAGTCGAAGAGGGATCGCTGCATGATCTTGTTGCCCACGGCGAGGGCCGCATTGTAGACGGTCTGCGATTTCGTGAAATCGATCGTCTCCTTGGCGATGTCGGCGTCCTCGATGTCGGAGAGGCGCAGGGTGAGGTCGACGCTTCGGCTCTGGAGGTTCTGCGCGACGTCGGTCGCCTGCCGCGCGCGCGCGCCGTAGGCGCCCCGCAAGCCCGCGGTGTGGTTCACGGCGTCGTCGAAGGAGTGGAGCAGGGCATCCATCCCGGCGTGATCGCGCGACTCGACCGCCTTGGCCGCGTCGGCGAGGAGCGCGAAGACGCTTGCCGGCTCGGCGCGCCCGAGGACGCCCAGCGCGGCGCCCGACCCGCCGCCGGCCGGATCCGTCACGGAGATCTTCGCGTCCTGACGGCGGCTCTCGATCACGAGGCCATTGCCGTCGATGCGGGCCGTCAGCTCGAGGGACTCGCCCTGGGGCGTGGCCGCCTGCGAGAGGAGGCGAAGGAGATCTCCGACGGTGTTCGCGGTCGAGGGATCGATGGCCGCGGTGCGCGTCTCGCCGTCCAGCTCGCTCGTGATCGTGAATCCGCCGGGCGGGAGCCCCGCTCCCGCGAGGAGCAGCGCGATCGGCGTGCTCTCCCCCGCCGTGGGATTCAGGTCCCCGCTCGTGATGGTCCCGGTCGTGGACGTCGTGGCGATGCCGAGCGATCGGGCGAGGTCGCCGCCCTGGAGATCCTGGACGGAGAAGCTCGCTCCGCCCCCGGTGTCCGTCAGCACGATCGTCTTCCCGTCCGCGCCGAGCGACGCGACGACCGCGGTGCCCGCGTTGTTGATTCCGTCGATCACCGCGCCCACGCTCGTCGCGGCGAGGAGGTTCACGTCCGCCGTGACGCCGTTCGAATCCGTGATCTGCACGTGGCCGCCGCTCACGCCCTCGCTGTTGCGCAGATCCGAGAGCGCGGTGATGCGCGAGAGGGCGGGGTCGAGATCGAGCGTGCCGCCGAGGCGCGCGGGGACCGCGTTGAAGACGGACAGCCCCGACAGGTTCACGGCCACGCGCAGCCCGGGCCCCAGATCCTGGATCACGTCGCCGCGGTCGCCCCGGTAGAGCACCCGGTCCCCGACCTGCTCGAACGGGCGGGTCAGCGTGGACTGGCCGCCGAACAGGCTCCGGTTCCCGATCTCGCGGTTCGCCACGCCGAGCACGGCGTCCGAGATCCCGCGCAGCTCGGTCGCGATCGCGTTCGCGCCCTCCGTGTCCACCGGATCGTTCATGCCCTGCACCAGCAGCTCCTTCGCGCGCGACAGGTGATCGCTCAGCTCCTGGAGCGAGCTCTCGGTGAGGCTCATGAAGGACGTGGCCGCGGAGGCGTTGTCCTGGTACGCCTGCGTGCGGCGGAGATCGGAATCGAGCGCCAGCGCGCGGGCGACGCCGCTCGGATCGTCGGAGGGACGGTTGATGCGGCGTCCCGAAGAGAGACGCTCCTGCGCCGCCGCCATCTGCGAGAACGCGCGCTGGGCGTTCGCGAGGAAGTTGCCGGCGACCATGTTCTCGGTGACCCTCACGAGCGACCCTCCTACATCTGGAGCAGCGTCTGCGCCATCGCGTCGACCGTCGTCACGATGCGCGCCGCCGCCTGGTACGATCGCTGGAACTTCAGGAGCTGGGCGCCCTCCTCGTCGAGGGACACGCCCGACACGGAGTCGCGCTGGGCCTGGAAGCTGTTCACGACGACCTGCTGGCCGTCCGCGAGATCCTGGGACTCCTTGGCCCGCGCGCCGACGCCGGAGATCAGGGCCTGCAGCATCGGCGCCACGCCGTCCGTGGCGTTGCGGAGCGCGGCGATGTCGGCCGCCGCGGAGCCGTCTCCCGGCTTGCCGCTCGAGCCGGCCACGACCTTCGCCGCATCGCCCACGAGGACGGGGTTCACCCGCAGCACGGCGGCGGCACCGCGGACGCCGTCCCGGCCCACGCCGTCCAGCACGAAGAAACTCGTTCCGGCGGCGCCGCGGCTGTCCACCCCGCTCGTGTGAACCGCGTTCACCTCCGCGGCCAGCCGCGCGGCGAGCTTGTCCAGGCGGCTCATCGCGTCGGCGAGGTCCCCCTCGCGGGCGTCGACGAGGCCGCCGAGCTGCCCGCCCAGCTCCGACGGCTGGAGCGTGGCGCCTTGCATGTGGAGCGCCGCGGGGTGCGCGGCGTCGAACGTGAGCGTGTCGGCGCCCGCCGCCTGCACGAGCACGCGCCCGCCCACGCGGACGGTGGCCGTGCCGTCGCTCTCGATCGTGGCGGTGGCTCCCGTGAGCTCGTTCAGCGTGCTCACCAGCGTGTCCCGGCGATCTTCGAGGTCCGCCGCGACGACGCCTTGCCGCGTCGACGCGAGGATCGACCGGTTCATCGTCTGCAGCTCCAGGATCGCGCGGTTGGCGTCGTCCACCGTGCTCGCGATCTGGCCGTCCACGCCCTTCTGCTCGTCGAGGAGTCCGCCGTAGGCCTGACGGATGGAGTCCGCGAGCGCGCCGCCGAGTCGCACCACCGACTCGCGGGCCCCGAGGTCCTCGGGGTTCGACGCGAGGGAGTTCCAGCCGGTGTAGAAGTCGTCCAGCTGCGTGGCGAGGCCGTTGTCGGAAGGCTCGCCGAACAGGACCTGCGTGCGCGCGAGGACGTCGGCGCGCGCGGTGAACCGTGACAGCAGCGGCGCCTCCCGCCGCAGGGACGCCTCGAGGAACTGGTCCTGCACGCGACGGATGTTGCTCATGCGCACGCCGGTGCCGAGCGCGCCCTCCGGCGTGAGGGCCGGAAGCTCCGCCTCCAGCTCGACGCGCTGGCGGTGGAACCCGGGCGTCGCGGCGTTCGCGACGTTGTGGCCGACGGCGTCCATCGCCGTCTGCATGGCCGTGAGCGACGTCGCCCCGAGGCCGTAGAGTCCGAACAGTCCCGACATGTGCGCTCCCCCGTTCCCCTACGCCACCTGGTCCACGCCGGGGCGCGCCGCGAACGGCAGCGTGCCGGCCTGTCGATGCAGCCCGATCCGCGCCTCGACGAGCGCGCCGTTGCGCACGATCGCGAGCTTCGCCACCCGGCCGGCGCGCTGCACCTCCGCCGCGAGCTGCGCGAGCTCCGCGCGCAGCGCGCGCGTGGTGGGATCCTCCGTCCCGAGGCCGACGCTTCGCACCACGCGCGAGCGCTCCTGGTCGATCCCCTTGAGCGCGCGCAGCGTCTCGACCTGTTCGGCGAGCGCACGCTCGAAGGCGTCCGCGTCCTGCGCGGCCACGGCCCGCGTGGTCGCGCGCGTGGACTCGAGCAGCCGGCGCCAGAGCGACACCTGGTCCGACACGAGATCGCGCAGCTCCACCAGCGCCGCACCGAAAGTCTCGGCCATCACCCTCTCCACCTGGAGCGCTCCGCCGGCGCCCCCGAGGTCGAAGGGGGCCGCCCGACGGCCTCGCTCGGGGACGTCGCGCCGGATTTCGCCAGCTCCTGCCCGAGCTCCTTCGTGACCGCCTTCGCGAGCCCGAACGGCCCCTTGTCGGCGACGACGCGCGCGAGCTGGTCGTCCAGCATCGTGCGGAAGATGTCGTCCGCTTCCGACTTCTCGAAGAGGCCCGAGTCCGGGACGGTCTTCCTCATCGCGGAGAAGACCTGCGAGACCACCACGGCCTCCAGCTCCTTCGCCGTCTTTTCGAGCCGCTGCTGCGGCGAGAGCCCGGCGAAGCCGGCTCCGAAGATCGCGTCGGTCACAGGATCTCCATCTTCGCGGGGAGCGCTCCGCACGCCTTGAGCGCCTGGAAGATCGCGATCAGGTCCCGCGGCTCGACGCCGAGCGCGTTCAGCGCGGTGGCCAGCTCGTCCGCGGTGGTGGTCGCGGGCAGGGACACCACGCCGCCCTTGTCCTCGTCCAGGCCCACGTTCGCGTTCTCCACCACGGTCGTCTGGCCCACGTTGCCGAAGGGCGGCGGCTGCGACACCGCGGCCTGCGACTCGATGCGCACGTTCAGGTTGCCGTGGGAGACCGCGGCCGGCAGGAGGCGGACGTCGCCGCCCGCCACGAGCGTTCCCGTGCGCTCGTTGATCACGACCTTCGCCTCGGCGTTCGGCTCGACCGTCACGTCCGCGAGGGAGGCCATCGCCTTGGCGAAGTCGCCGTCCGGCAGGTGGTCCAGCGCGATCTCCACGCGTCCCGCGTCCAGCGCCTTCGCCGAGCCGTCGCCCCACTTCCTGGCGAGCGCGCTCGCGATGCGATCGGCGGAGGTGAAGTCCGGATGGTCGAGCAACAGGTGGAAGGGGCCCTTCGGAGCGTCGAAGGTCAGCCCCGCGACGACGCGGCCGCCCTGCGGCACGCGCCCGCCGGTGACGTAGTTCCGGCGCACGCGCGCGCCGTGGTAGCTCGCGAAGTCGAAGCCGCCCACGCTCACCGCGCCCTGGGCGGTGGCATAGAGCACGCCGTCCGGACCGCGCAGCTCCGTCAGCAGGAGAAGCCCGCCGGCGAGGCTCGTGGCGTCGCCGATCGAGGAGACGCTCACGTCCACGAGCGAGCCGGGCCGCTCCCACGGCGAGATGGAGGCGGTGACCATCACGGACGCGACGTTCTTCGCGCGGATGTTGTTGTCGGTGGTGGTGAGGCCCATGCGCTCGAGCAGGTTCTCGACGGACTGGCGCGTGTAGGAGATCGAGCGGCCGTCCCCCGTGCCGTTCAGGCCGATGGCGAGCCCGTAGCCGACCAGCTCCACCGGGTCCGCGCCTTCGATGGTCACGAGGTCCTTCACGCGCACCGGCGCGCCCGTCGACGGCACGGCGGAGGCGAGCGGCACGAGCAGCACGAGCAGCACGAGGATCGTCCGGCGCATCGGGGCCTCCCTAGAAGAGCCAGTTGAAGACGCGAGTGATGATGCCGGGCCGCTCCGCGTTCGCGAGGACGCCCTGGCCCGAGTACTCGATCGTCGCGTCGCTGAGGAAGGTCGAGAGCACGGTGTTGTCCGGGCCGATGTCGCGCGGGCGGACGGCGCCGTGCAGCGTGGTCCTCTCCTCTTCCCCGTTCACCTTGACCGAGCGCACGCCCTCCACGATGAGGAGGCCGTTCGCGTCGATCTCCGTGACGCGAACGGTGATCCGGGCCTGGAGCATTCCGCTGCGCTGCGTGGAGCCTTCGCCGTTCGACTGGTTCTGCGCGTTCAGGTCCCACATCTTGAGGAAGTCGAGCCGTCCCGAGCTGCCCGCCGTGTTCTGCGTGCCGGTCTGCGTCTTCGTCTGCGTGGACTTCTGGGCCTGCGTGGACTCCACGATGAGCACGGTCAGGATGTCGCCGACCTTGTGCGCCTCGTGGTCGGCGAAGAGGGACGTGGCCGGAACGACCGGCGCGGCTCCCGCAGGGAGCGCGGCGGCCGCCAGGATCAGCAGACCGAGGATCGGGGCGGATCGGCTCACGGCGTTCCTCCTCTCGAGGTGGATCCGGGCCGGCGGGGCGCGATGACGCGCACCAGCTCGGCGGTCCGGGCATCGACGACGACGGCTTCGACGACGTCGCCGGTCAAGGGATTGGCGACGAGGATGGTCTCGCCCACGTTGCCCGAGCGGCGCGCGGTCGCGGCCACGGTGACGGCGGCGCTTCCCGCGCGCGCGACGAGCGCGATGGGAGCGCCCGACGTCACGTCGGGACGGCGGATCAGGTCGGTGGTCTTGAGGACGGCGTCCTCGGCGAGCGCGTGGCGCGCCGTGAAGCGGCCGGGCTCGAGGTCCTCGAGGACTTCGTTGGACGGCTCCCGCTCGAAGACCCGCCTCTCCCGGCGGACGTCCTCGGGAACGAGCGTGGCGCGCGCGGTGACCGGTCTCGCGACGACCCAGACGGGGATCTCGCGCCGCACGACGAGCGTGGCGAGGCCGCGCGACACGACGCGCCCGCCGGCCCGGCAGCTCACCGGCACGGCGCGGACGCCGGCGAGGAGCGGCGGATCCGGCAGCGCGACCTCCAGCGCGACCGGTCCGTCCGCGGAATCGGCCACGAGGATCGGGCCCTGACGCATCTCCACCGTCGTGCCTTTCGGGGCGAGATCGTGCACCGCGGCCGCGATCGCCGCGCGGACTTCCTCCGCGCCGACCGTGCGGCGCTCGCCCCGCGCGGGCGGCGCGAAGGCGGCGAGCGCGATCACGACGGAGACGACGTAGCTTCGCAAGCCATCACCTCACGAGCTGCGTGGCGGCCGAGAGCATCTCGTCCGCGGTGGTGATCGCCTTCGAGTTGATCTCGTAGGCGCGCTGCGCCGTGATGAGCGAGACCATCTCGTCGACGACTTCCACGTTCGAGCCCTCGAGATAGCCCGAGAGCACCGTGCCGAATCCCGCGCTGCCGGGCGTGCCCGTGATGGGCTGGCCGGACGCCGGGGTCGGCGCGAAGAGGTTCTGTCCCATCGACGCCAGGCCGCCCGGATTCAGGAATCGCGCGAGCTCCACCTGCCCGATGTCCTCCTGGTTCGACGAGTCGACGTAGGTGACGGACATCACGCCCTCGTTCGAGATCGTCATGTCCTTCACGCCGTCCGGGACCTGGATCTCCGGCTCCACGTAGAGACCGTCGGAGTTCACCAGCGCGCCGTCCGGCGAGACGAAGAAGGAGCCGTCGCGCGTGTAGGCCGTGGTGCCGTCGGGGCGGCGAACCTGGAAGAAGCCGTTGCCCTGGATCAGGAGGTTGAGCGGATTGTTCGTCTGCTCGGTCGTCCCCTGGACGAAGTTCCGCTCCGTCGCGGCGAGGCGCGTGCCGTGTCCGACGGCGAGCTCGGCCGGCGGGCCCATCCGGGCGGGATCGCCGGCAGGGCGCAGGTTCTGGTACAGGAGGTCCTGGAAGCGCGCGCGCGTTCGCTTGAAGCTCGGCGTGTTCACGTTCGCGAGGTTGTTCGCGATCGTGTCCACGTTGAGCTGCTGGGCGATCATGCCCGTGGCCGCGGTGGAGAGCGCTCTCATCATGTCCGGGAACCTCCCCCTGCGTCCTAGACGCGGGCGATTTCGTTGACGGCCTTGTCGAGCGTCGCGTCGGTCGCGCGCACGGCGGCGGCGGCGGCTTCGTACGCGCGCAGCGCCTCGATCATGTTCACGAGCTCGGGGACCGCCTGCACGCCCGAGCCTTCGATCTGACCCGACTGGACGAGCGGACGCTCGGCCTTCGGATCGGGCGCGTGGCCCTTCTGAAGCGCGTACAGCCCCGCGGCCTCGCGCTCCAGGTCGTCGCCGTGGGCGAAGGTCGTGAGCTTGAGCCGGTCCAGGGGCGCTCCGTCCACGAGGACGGTTCCGTCCGTCTCGACGCTCGGCGTGCCCTCGCCCACGTGCATGAGCCCGTTCTCGCCGAGCACGGCGTGCCCGGCGTCGTCGCGGAGGAAGCCTTCCGCGTCGACGCGAAGCGAGAGGTTCCGGGAGTAGCGCTCCCCCGCGTCGGTGATCAGGGTGAAGAACCCCGAGCCCTGCAGCGAGAGATCGAGCGGGTTGTTGGTGAGCGTGGGCGGGCCCGGAGTGAACTGGGTCCGCGTACGCACCTCCGGCGGATCGAAGGGGCTCTCTTCGACCTTCGCGGCGCGCGCCAGGTACGTGTCCTCTCGCGCGAAGCCGGGCGTGGAGACGTTCGCGAGGTTGTGCGAGATCACGTCGTGGCGGGTCGCGAAGCTCGACATCGCGTTGCCCGCGGCGTGCAGTCCACCGGTCACGGCAGCCTCCGTCGCAGTTCGACGGCCCGCGAACCGCAAGAGCCGTGCCACCGCGAAGCGCCCCGCTCCCCCGGGCGTCACGCCCCGCGCGCCGCCCCGCCGGCGCCTGCGCACTAGGCAGAACTTGCCGGGCCGGCAACGCTTGCCCGGCACCGGGCGCACCGGGCGCACCGGAGCCGGCCTCGTCTCGGGGCCGCCACGTCGCAGGCTCGGAGCCGTGACAGGGGTCGCGCGTCTCGCCTCGGGGCCGGCCTCTTCGCCTCGGACGGGGGCCTCCGCCGTCCCGCTCCAGCGCCCTCCCGCTCGGCGGCTCCGCCATCCTGGCTCCGCCGCCGTAGCTTCGCCGCGTCGAAGAGGCCGGCCCCGAGGCGAGACGGATACCGCGTCGCGGCGGTGGAGCCCGGCCGGCGCCGCGTCGATCCGGGGTCGACGCTCGTCGCGCCGAGCCGTCGCAAGCTGGCCGATGCGCTGTGTCCGTGCCGTCGTGCTGCGCCCGGTGATCGCGCGGTTCGTCCGCGCAAGCCCTCGGGCGCGGCGGCCGGTCTGCACGTGACGCAACGGCGCGCGGTGATCGCGCCTGTCGTGTGCGCGAGCCCTCGGCGCGCCGGGTGGACCGCGCGACGTGAGGCAAGCGTCGGCGGCTCGGTGGCGTGCTTGCGCAGCGACTTCGCGGAGTCGCCGGAGCCACGGATGGCGGAGGCGACGGAGCGGGAGGACGCCCGTAGCCCGGACGGCGAAGGGCGTCCGTTCGCTGAGGAAGCACGACACCGAGCCGACGACGCGTTCGTCACGTGCAGCAACGCGCACCGACGAACGCCGCGCGACGCCGCTCGCTCAGCGGTCCGGCGTGGACGCCAGCTCGCGGATGTCGCGGGCGATCTCGCCGACGACGTGATCGCGGCGGCGGCGCTCCTCGAGGGCGTCGAGGACGCGGCGGCCGGACTCGCGGAAGGTGCGCAGGCCCTCTTCCCAACGGGCGCGGTCCTGCCGCTCGCGGCTGCGGCGGTCGTTCAGGTAGCTCACGGCGCTCTCGAGGCGCGCGCGCAGGCTGTCGCGCACGGTCAAGAGCTGCGCCTGCGCTTCGAGCATTCCGGCCGCCTCGCCGAGCACCCGCCTCGCGGGACGGATGGCTTCGCGATCGAGGCGCTCGAGGCGTGCGCGCTCCTCGCGCAGCGCGGGAATGCGGGCGGCCAGCTCGCGGAGCTCGGCGGCCTGTCGCTCGGCCGACGCGACGCCCTCGCGCGCCGCGGTGCGACTGCGCTTCGCGAGCTCCGCGAGCGTCGCCTGCGACTCGCCGGAGCGCGCGATCGCGGTGCCCATCGCGCGCACGACGTCGCGAGACTCCGTCAGCCCGCGCACCGCCTGCGCCACGTCGTCGCGCAGCGTCTGGGCCAGGAGCTCGGTCTCCTTCGTCGAGCTGGACGCGCGCTCGGACAGGTTGCGCATCTCGTCGGCGACGACGCCGAAGCCCTTGCCATGCTCGCCGGCCTGCGCCGCGATGATCGCGGCGTTCAGCGCGAGGAGGTTCGTCTGCTCGGTGATGTCGTTCAGCACGAGGAGCACCTGCCCGATCTCGCGCGAGCGCGTCTCGAGCCGCTTCACGAGCTGTCCGAGCCACTCCATGCGCCCGTCGATCTCGCCCGACCCTTCGCTCGCCCGCCGGAGCGCGTCCTGCCCGGTGGCGACGTGCTCGTGCAGCAGCGCGGCCACTTCGTCCTGGGCGATCGCCTGCGGGAGCACCGCCTGGAGCGCGTCCCGCACCGCGCCGAGCTCGCGCTCGAGACCCTCGAGCAGGGGCTGCAGCCGCGCGCCGGCGTTGGCGTCTTCGGTCTCCGGCGTCCCCGCGAGCTCCCGCGCCCGTCGCAGGGTCTCGCGGGTCTCCTCGGCGCGGCCCTCGCGCCGATCGCGCAGGCGCTCCTCGTCCTGCAGCGCCGCGGCGAGGTCGCCGAGCGCCTCCTCGAGCTTCGCGTCGTCTGGCACGGGCGGCGCGAGCGCCGCGAGGTCGATCGGCTCGGGCTCGGGCGCCGCCGCCTCGCCCTCGAGAGCGGCCAGGCGTCGCGAGGCGTCGTCGAGGTGCGCGCGCCACGTCGACAGCGCGTCGAGGAGCGGGCGCAGGGCGGCGATGCCGACGAGCGCCGCGACGGCGAGCCCGAGGCCGCCGGCCAGGAGGAGGCGCGGGAGACCGTGTCCGTGCGCGAGCGTCAGCGCCACCGCCGTCGTCGCCGCGGCGCCGGGAGCGAGGGCCATGAAGAAGGGATGGGTCGGTCGGCGTGCGTCCATCAACGATCCCCCCCAGGTGCGACGGTCTCGTGCGCCGTCTCGGCGCTCGCGCTCTCGACCAGGACCTTCGGATCGAGGACTCGCACGAGGCGTTCCTCGAGGCGGAGGAGTCGCAGGCCGCTCGGGCGGGCGCCGGCCTCGATCGACGCCCACTCGATGCTCTCGGCAGCGCTCGCGTCGATCACGCGGCCGGGCTCGTCGACCGGCACGGCGAAGGCGCCCGGACGGCGCAGGACGAGAAGTCGCTTCTTGAGGTCGGTGGAAACGGGGGGTTCCTTGAGCGCCCTCGGCAGGAGCACCGGGAGGGTCCTTCCCCGCCACGTCACGATGCCGAGGATGCGCGGCGCGGTGCCCGGGACCCGGGTGACGGTTCGCGCCCCGATCATCTCGATGACGTCCGCGGCGTCGAAGGCCCACTCTTCGCCGTCCCAGCGGAAGGAGACGATGGGGGCGCTCACGCGACGGCCTCCGCCCCTTGCGGCGCCCGGTCCACGAGCGCGGCGGGGTCGAGCACGAGGACCGTTCGTCCGTCGCCCAGCTCGGCGCAGCCGGACACGCCGGGAGCGGCCCCGAGAACGTCGCCCAGCCCGCGGACGACGATGTCGCGCTGCCTCCCGAGCCGGTCGACCAGGAGCACGGCTCGACGATCCGCGACGCCGAGGAGAACCGCCGGCCGCCGCGGGGCGGGCGGCGCGGGCACCTTGGCCTCGCCGAACGGCGCGAGCTCCCGCGTGGGGACGGCCGCGCCCTCCACGACGACGACCTCCTCGCCGCGCAGCCGCTCCCGATCCTCGGGCGCCAGCTCGAACACGCGGACCACGTTCGCGAGCGGCAGGAAGTACGCGGCTCCCCGGGACTCCACTTCCAGCGCGGGCACGACGGTGAGCGACGTCGGGATGCGGAGCCGGAACGTCGTGCCCGACTTTCCGGTGGCGACGTCGAGGAGGCCGCCCACTCGCGCGACGGCGTCGCGCACGACGTCGAGCCCCACGCCGCGCCCCGAGATCGCGGTCGGGGTGTCCTTCACGGTGACGCCGGGATGGAAGAGAAGATCGACGAGCCGCGCGCGCGGTGGCACCTCTTCGGGCGAGACGAGGCCGAGGCGGCGCGCCTTCGCGAGGACCTTGTCGAAGTCCACGCCCGCCCCGTCGTCCTGGACCTCGATCAGAGTGCGGCTCCCCTCGGCGCGCGCGGAGACGCGCACGGTGCCCTTCGCGTCCTTGCCCGCCGCCGCGCGGCTCTCGGGGGAGTCGAGACCGTGGTCGACCGCGTTGCGCACCAGGTGCACGAGCGGCTCGGCCAACGCCTCGACCGCGCTCTTGTCGAGCTCCGTGGCGTCGCCGATCGACTCGAACCGCGCGTCCTTTCCGGTCACGCGACAGGCTTCGCGGAACACGCGCTCCAGACGCCGGAAGAGCGGCTCGAGGGTCAGGGTGCGGACGCCGAGCGCGACGTCGCGGAGCGCGCGAATGCGCTGATCCAGGTCGCGCAGCGACTGCTTGAGGAGCGTGCGCTCGGTCCGATCGCCGCCGGAGCCGAGGGCCTTGGCCACCTGCGCGTCGAGGCGGACCTTCGCCTGCACGAGCTCGCCGACCTCGAACAGCAAGCGGTCCACGCGCTCGACGGACACGCGCAACGAGGTGATCTCGCTGCGGGAGGCTTCCGGCGCGGCGGGCGCGCGTGCGGCAGGGGCGGCCGACGATGCGGGCGAAGCGGCGGCTGCCGGTGACGGTGCCGGCGATGCGCCCGCGGCCGACGGCGCCGGCGGAACGAGCGACGCCGAGATCGGAAGCGCCGGCGGAGCGGGCGCGACCGCGGCCGGCGGAGCGGGCAACGTCGCCGCGAGGTCCACGAGCAGAGCCTTGGGCTCGTCCTGCGTCACGTGCGCGCCGAGCGGCGCGACCTCGCGGATGAGGGCGAAGAGAGCCTCGTCGCTCGACGCCGCCGTGCACGCGTGGAACGTGCGGCGCGCGGCGTCGCGTTCCGTCGTGATCGTGCCGTGCACGGTCCCCCAGCGGCGGATCGCGGCGAGCAGGGCGCGGAACGGCTCCTCGAAGCCGTCGTCGGGGAGCTCGAGGTTCACGACGGCCACGGTCTTCCCCGTGGCGGCGGCGCGGCGCACGCCCTCCGCCTCCTCGGGCGTGAGCCGGCCGAGGACTTGCTGGAACGTGGTCGCTCCGAGCTCGTCGGGGCGCTTGCGCGCGCTCAGCGCGGCGGCGACGTCGTCGATGACGATCTGCGCCGCGGCGCGGGCCTCCGCCTCGTCACCGCCCGCCGCGGCGAGGAGCGCGTGCAGCCCTTCTTGTCCGCGGTAGAGGAGGTCGAGGAGCGAAGGGTCGAGCGGGAAGCGGCGGTCGCGCAGGCCGTCGAGCACGTTCTCGAGGGAGTGCGCGAGCGCGGACATCGCGTCCAGGCCGAACATGCCGGCGACGCCCTTGAGCGAGTGCGTCGTGCGGAAGACCCGGTCGACGACGTCCTCGGGCTGGCTCGCTCCCGACGCGGCGGGCTCGAGATCCCTCAGGTCCCGCTGGAGGTTAGCGAGCGTATCCTCCGTCTCGGCAAGGAATTCCGTCTTGAGACGCTCGAAGGAGTCGGCCACGAGATCCCGCCCTTCCGGGATACGATCCCCGATCGGGCATCGGCATCGGCGGGAGCTGGATGAAGCGCGTCAGTGCCTCGAGGGCGCGTGAGTGCGCTGGGCGGCGACCCACTGGCGGATGAGGCTGCGGTGGGCGTCCGACAGCGCCAGGAAGGCGCAAGCGATCTGGTAGCGCTCCGTTCCCGGCTGCTCCTGCTCCGGCTGCGTGCGGACCACGATGGCTTCCGTCTCGATGCGCGTGGCCCCGTGGACGCCGGGAAGATCCAGCGCCACCGAGAGCTTCGTGAGGGGCTCGATGAAGCGCGGCACCTCGACGTACACGCCGCCCTCGCCGACGTTCAGCGTGGTGACCGTGAGCAACTCGCCGGCTCCGGCGGGCGTGACGCCCGCCGAGAGCCGAGCTTCGGCACGTGGGTGCTTGCGCCGGTCTTTCTCGTCCGACATCGAGATCTCCAGGGTACCGGCGGTTACTTGCCCTTCTTCTTGTGCCGGTCCTTCCGCAGCCGCTTCTTACGCTTGTGCGTCTTGATCTTCGCGCGCTTCCTCTTCTTCCCACTCGGCATGGAATCGCGTCTCCTTGAACGAGTCCGTCACGCAGCGTCGGACGCGGAGCGTCCTGACCCCGACGGGGGACGGATCCCGTCGGTCGCCGGGTTGGCGTCTTCGATGACCTTCTTCAGCTCCTTCGAGACCTTGAAGTAGGGCACCGACTTCTGGGGAACCCTCACGGTGGCGCCGGTGCGCGGGTTCCGAGCGACTCGGGAGCGCCGCGCCTTCACCTTGAAGCTGCCGAAGCCGCGGATCTCGATGTGTTTTCCTTCCGCGAGCGCGGCGCCGACGGCATCGATGAACCGATCCACGACCACTGCGACATCCCGCTTCGTGAGCCCCGTGGCCGCCGTGACTCGGTCGACGAGGTCTGCTTTCGTCATGGCGGCGGGCCCTTCCGGTCCGTGCAGCCTTCGCCTGAGAGATCGCCTCCGGGCGAAGGCCCGGGGCATGTATGCGGTTCACCGTAAGCGACCCCGCCCGAGAGTGTCAAAAGGTTTTCTTTCAAGGTCTTACCGGATCGGGCGGGCCCTCGTCCGGCACCTCGACGACGCCTTCGAAGCACCGGGCGACCGGGCCTTCGAGGAGGATCGGCGCGGTCGGATCGTCGGGGACGCGCACGATCAGCTCGCCGCCGCCGCGCACGGCGAGATGGACCGTGGGGCCGGTCCAGCGGCGCCTCCGGAGGATCGTGGCCACGACCGCCGAACCGCTGCCGCACGCCCAGGTCTCGCCCTCCACGCCGCGCTCGAACGTCCGGATGCGGACGCGCTCTCCGTCCACGCGTTGCACGAAGCTCACGTTGGTCCCGGAGGGCCCGAACGCCGCGTGATGGCGCAGGTGCGGAGCCCAGCGCTCGAGGGGCACGGCGTCGACGTCGTCCACCCAGAGCGCGGCGTGCGGTACGCCGATGTCGCCCCAGTCCAATGTCACCGCGCGGCCTTCGAGGTCCGCCGCGACGTCGAGGCGGATCTCGCGCACGGGCGGAAGCTCGATGCGCCCGACCCCGCCCGCGAGCATCTCGCCCACGTGACGGCCCGACGCGCTCGTGAACTCGTAGCGCGGTCCGCGGATCCCGAGCTCCGCGGCGAAGAGCGGCACGCAGCGCGCGCCGTTGCCGCAGAGCGCGTACTCGCCGCCGTCCGGGTTGAAGAAGCGCACCGAGAAGGCCGCGTTCTCCGCTTCCTCGAGGAGGATCAGCGCGTCGGCTCCGATGCCGAACCGGCGATGGCACGCGTGGCGCGCGAACGCCGCCTCGCGTCCCGCGAGCACGCGCTCGCGATGATCCACGAGAATCATGTCGTTGCCGGCACCGGACATCTTCACGAACGGGATCTTCACGGCTTCCTTCCCTCCCCTCCGCCCCGCAGGTCGAGCGTCACCCCGTCGCGCTCCGACGCGAGATCCAACCGGACGTCCTCCGCGAACTCCACGATCGGCTCGCTCTCCCCGTGCTTGCCGTCGCCGTCGAGGTCGACGAACGCGCTGACCCGATAGTGCGGCCCCGTGGGGAGGGAGAGCGAGTACGCCCCCGAGCCGGAGATCGGCGCCGAGAGGTGCTCCTCCCCCGTGGCCGGGTCCCGCGCGACGACGAGCACCGTGCGCCCCGAGTCGGCTTTCACGTCGCCCTTGATGTGGCCGAGGGAGTCGAGCGTGCCCACGAGGAAGTCCGGCGCCTTCGCCTCGCGCTCGCCCGGCGCGAACGTGACGACGCCGGCAGCGGAGCCGACGGCTTCGTCGCGCCCGCCCGCTCGCGCGTCGCCGTCGGCGTCGATGAGACCGCTCACGCGCCACGCGAGGCTCGGGTCGAGGCCGTCCAGCACGTACTCGCCGTTCGTGCCCGCGTCGGCGACGGCGGCCGGCGCGCTGCCGGCGACGGCAGTGTCGGCGGGCGCTGCGAAGACGAGAAGATGGGAGCCCCCGGTGCGCTCGCGACCCGCCCACGCGCGTCCGCGGATCGTGCCCGAGTCCGGCGCGGCCTTCGTGGTGAAGCGGAGCACGAAGGGCTCGGCGAGCGCGTTGCCGCGGGCGTCGTGCGCGCTCGGGCCGATGCGGATGACCGTGTTCCGGTCCGCCGCCCAGCCGGGGTCGGGGACGAGCGAGAGCGTGTCGCCCCGCCACGACGTGTTGCGGAAGTCCACGGCCGGGAACACGGCCAGCGCGCGCATGACGCTCCGCCGATCCGGGACTTCGGTGAAGACGATCGTGACGGTGGAGTCCGCGCGCACGCCCGCGGCGCCCGGCGAGGGATGGACCGCCTCGAGGACGATGGCGGGCGCCGTCTTGTCCTCGGGACCACCCGGGGGAGGACCCACCTTCGCGCAGGCCGCGAGCGCTGCGCCGAGCGCCGCGCCGAGCACGACGTGCTTCCGAGAGGGTCGGCCGGCGGGCGGGAAGGAGGACCGCGTCAAAGGATGTACTGCCGCACGTCCGCGTCCGCGAGGACCTTGTCCAGCCGCTCGTGGACGAGGGCGGCATCGACGCGAAGCGTCGACGACGGCACCGCGTCGGGGACGTCGAAGAGCCAGGGCTCGAGGAGCGCGGCGAGCACCGTCTGGAGCCGGCGCGCCCCGATGTCCTCGGCGGTCTCGTTGGCGCGGCTCGCGACGCGCGCGATCTCGGTCAGCGCCTCGGCGTCGAACTCGAGGCGGACGCCCTCCGAGGCGAAGAGCGCCTGGTACTGCTTCGGCAGGGCGTTCTCCGGCTCCGCGAGGATGCGCACGAGATCCTCGGCGCCGAGCGCCGAGAGCTCCACACGGATCGGGAAGCGCCCTTGCAGCTCCGGGATCAGGTCCGAGGGGCTCGTCCCGTGGAACGCTCCCGCGGCGATGAACAGCACGTGGTCGGTGCGGACCGTTCCGTACTTCGTGCTGACCGCCGCGCCCTCCACGATCGGCAGCAAGTCCCTCTGGACGCCTTCGCGCGAGACGTCGGGGCCGTGCTTCGCGCCCGCCGCGATGATCTTGTCGATCTCGTCGATGAACACGATGCCGGACGACTCGGCGCGCTCACGCGCCTGGCTTCGGATCTGCTCCTCGTCCAGCAGATGCTCCATCTCCTCCTCTTCGAGGATGCGTTGCGCCTCGCGGACCTTGACGCGTCGGCGGACCTTGCGGGCCCCCTGCCCGAGCATGTCGCGGAGGTCGATGCCCATCTGCTCGAGGCCCTGGCCGCCGAAGACGTCGATCGTGCCGGTGCGACGCGCCGCCACCTCGACCTCGACCTCGCGATCGTCCAGGTCGCCTTCGCGCAGCCGCACCCGGAGCTTGTCCCGGCTCTCCTCGCGGCGACGCTCCTGCTCGCGATCCTCGTCCGTCGTCTCGGCGCTCGGCGCCCGTCGCGGCGGCGGCGGGAACAGGAGGTCGAGCAGACGCTCCCGCGCGCGCTGCTCCGCCATGTCGCGGTGGAGACCGCGCGCCTCCTCCTTGACCATGTCGATCGCGGTCTCCATGAGGTCCCGGATCATGGAGTCCACGTCCCGGCCCACGTAGCCGACCTCCGTGAACTTGGACGCCTCGACCTTCACGAACGGAGATCCTGCGAGCCCCGCGAGCCGTCGCGCGATCTCCGTCTTCCCGACGCCGGTGGGGCCCACGAGGATGATGTTCGACGGGCGGATCTCCCGCGCGAGGTCCCCCTCCACCTGTCGCCGGCGCCAGCGGTTCCGGAGCGCGATGGCCACCGCGCGCTTCGCGTCGGGCTGGCCCACCACCCAGCGATCCAGCTCCTGCACGATCTGTCGCGGGGTGAGGTCCCCCGGGCGGGGCGTCGGGCGCGGAGCGATCACGACTCCAACACCTCGATCTGGTCGTTCGTGTAGATGCAGATCGCGCCCGCGATCCCGAGCGAGGTCCGCACGATCCTCCCGGGGTCGTCCCAGCCGGCGGCGAAGAGCGCTCTCGCGGCGGCGCGCGCGTAGCCGCCGCCCGAGCCGAGCGCCACGATGCCGTCGTCCGGCTCGATGACGTCGCCCGTGCCGGAGACGATGAGCGAGGTGTCCTTGTCCATCACCGCGAGCATCGCCTCGAGCCGCCGCAGCACGCGATCCGTTCGCCAGTCCTTCGCCAGCTCCACCGCGGCGCGCGAGGTACGGCCCTTGAACTCCGCGAGGCGCTTCTCGAAGCGGTCGAACAGCGCGAACGCGTCGGCGGCGGAGCCCGCGAAGCCGCAGAGGATGCCGTGCGGGTCCAGGCGACGCACCTTCACGGCGGTCCGCTTCACCACCGTGTCGCCGAGGGTCACCTGTCCGTCGCCGCCGAGCGCGAAGCGCTCGCCGACGCGGGCGCCGAGGATCGTGGTCCCGTGGAACGTCACTGGTCTTCCTCCCCCGCTCGCGGATGGGCCTGATCGTACGCTTCGCGCAGCCTCGCGCGGGTCACGTGGGTGTACACGGCGGTCGTGGAGAGACGCGCGTGCCCGAGCAGCTCCTGCACCGCGCGCAGATCCGCGCCGTGGTCCAGCAGGTGCGTTGCGAAGCTGTGCCGGAGCGCGTGCGGCGACGCGCCCCCGCGCTCCCCGGTGGCCGGAAGGTGCGCGTGTACCACGCGCCGCATGGTCCGCACCGACAGGCGGCCTCCCCGCCCGTTCACGAACACCGCACGCTTCCCGTCGGGTCCCGCCCCGGGCGCGAGATGGCGCAGGGCGAGCACCGCCTCCAGCGCGACCAACGACGTCTCCGTGAGCGGCACGAGGCGCTCGCGGCCGCCCTTGCCTCGCACGCGGACGCTCCGGGCGTAGGGATCGATGTCGCCCACGTCGAGGCCTTGGGCCTCGGAGACGCGCAGCCCCGATCCGTAGAGCAGCTCCAGCAGCGCCAGATCGCGCACGGCGTCCGGGCGCGCGGCGACTCGCTCGAGCGCCTCCGCGAGACGCTCCTCGGGGATCGCGCGCGGGAGGCGCCGCGAGCGCGTCTTCTCGCTGATGCGGATGTCCACCTCGCGATCGATGCAGCCGGTGAGGCGCGCCCACTGGAGGAAGCGGCGCAGCGCCGAGCCGACGCGCGCGAGCGTCCGACGCTGGACGCCGCGCTGGTGCGCGCGCGCGAGGTAACCCGCCACGAGGGAACGATCCGGCGAGCGCGGCAACGGATCGCCGAGGCCCGCCTGGGCCACGAACTCCAGGAAGCTCTCCGCATCCTTGGCGTAGAGGCGCACCGTGCCGCGCGAGAGCCCCCGGTCGAACTCGAGGTAGGCGGCGTAGCGCTCGAGGAGGCTCTTCCCCGCTCCCGTCATCCGTCCGACCCCCGCGCCCCGCGCGAGATCTCCGGCGCGGATCGCGGAAGTGTACTCCCGCCCCGCGGGGCGGAATAGGCCTCGGCGTCGATGCCGCTCGTGGCGAGCCATTCGCCGAGCGACGCGCGTGCGCGGTCGACGATGCGCGCGTTCCGGTCGCGCCCCTTCACGCGCCGATCTTCGATCGGCGGGAAGAGTCCGAAGTTCACGTTCGTCGGACGGTACTCCCTCCCCTCGTACGCGCTCACGAAGCGCAGCAGCGCGCCGAGAGCCGTGTCCGCCGGCGGGATCTCGGGCAGCGCTCCCGCGAGGCGCGCCGCCGTGAAGATCCCCGCGAGCATGCCCGTGGCGGTGGACTCCACGTAGCCCTCGAGCCCGGTGAGCTGGCCCGCGAGCGACACGCGCGGATCGTGCCGCGCCGCGAGGTGCGCATCGAGCACGCGCGGCGCGTCGAGGTACGTGTTCCGGTGCACGCGGCCCAGACGATAGAACTCCGCCTCCTCGAGCCCGGGAATCAGGCGCAGCACGCGCGACTGGTCGCCGTGCCGCATCCGGTTCTGGAAGCCCACGACGTTGTAGGCGGTGGCGTCGCGATTCTCCGGCCGCAGCTGCACCACCGCGAACGGGCGGCGCCCCGTGCGCGGATCCACGAGCCCGACCGGCCGCATCGGGCCGAAGCACAGCGTCAGCCGCCCGCGGCGCGCGAGGTCGTCGATCGGCATGCAGGCTTCGAAGAACGTCGTCTCCTCGAAGTCGTGCAGCGGGTACTGCTCGGCGGAAACGACGGCGCGCCAGAAGACGTCGTAGCGCTCCTCGTCGAACGGGCAGTTCAGGTAGTGACCGGTTCCCTCGTCGCGGCGGTTCGCTTCGAAGGCGACCTCGCGGTTCACGGACTCCGCGGACACGATGGGCGCCGTGGCATCGTAGAAGTGCAGCCGTTCCACGCCGAGGAAGCGCGTGAGCGAGCTCGCGAGCGCTTCGGAGGTGAGGGGTCCGGTGGCCACGATCACGGCGCCCTCGGGGATCTCCCGCACCTCGCCGCGATGAACGCGGATGCGCGGCTCCGCGGAGACCGCGGCCGTCACCGCCGACGCGAAGGCATCGCGGTCGATGGCGAGCGCCGTTCCGGCTTCCACGCGACAGTCCTGCGCGATCGCGAGGAGCCGGCAGCCGAGCCGCGCCATCTCCTCCTTGAGGAGCCCGGACGCGTGCGTCGGCGAGGTCGACTTGAAGGAGTTCGAGCAGACGATCTCCGCGAGCCGGTCCGTGTGGTGCGCGGCCGTCGGCACGACCGGGCGCATCTCGTGCAGATCCACGTCCACGCCTCGGGCGGCGAGCTGCAGCGCGGCCTCCGAGCCGGCCAGCCCTCCGCCGACGATCGTCACGCGCTCGGGCACGGCCGCCTCCCCGGAGTGGAAGGCGGGAGCATACGAGATCGAAGGAGGTTGTGGGCGCCGGTCAGGGGGCGACGCGGGGAGCGCGCGGACTGGCCTTGCCGGGCGCCTTCGTGCGGGCCGGCGCCGGCGCGCCGGCTGCGGCCTTCGCCTTCTTGGCGCGGGACGACGACTTCGCCCGGCCCTTCGCGCGGCCTTTCGCGGCGCTCTTGGCCGCGGCCTTCGCGCCGCCCTTCGCCGTCGCCTTCCCGCGCCCCCGGCGGGCCGGCCGCCCCGGCGCGTCGCGCTTGGCGAGGATGAGCGCCACGACATCCTCTTCGGAAACCGCCATGGGATCGGCACCGCGCGGCAAGGACGCGTTCACCGTGCCGTCCGTGGCGTAGGGGCCGTAGCGGCCGTCGAGGATGCGTACCTCGCGGCCTTCGAGCGCCGCCACCTGCGGGAAGACGCGCAGCGCGGTGGCGGCCCGGCGGAACGAGCGCCCGCGCTTCTCCTGAGCGAGCAGCTCGAGCGCCCGCTCGCGGCCGACCGTCAGCACGTTGTCCGAAGGAGCGAGGCTGCGCGTGTCGTCGCCGCGGCGGATGTACGGCCCGAACCGCCCGTTGTGCGCGACGATCTCCTGCCCCGCGTCGTCCGCGCCGAGCGTGCGCGGCAACGACAGGAGCTGCAGCGCCTGCTCCAGGGTGAGCGTGTCGAGCGACATCGACGGCAGGAGCGACGACGTCTTCGGCCGTTTCTTCTTGTCCGCAGGATCCGCGTCCCCGAGCTGAACGTAGGGACCGAAGCGTCCGTTGCGCGCGTAGACCGGCAGCCCGCTCTCCGGATGCTTGCCGAGGGGCTCGTCGGCGCGCTGGGAGTGCAGGAGCAGCTCCTCGGCCTTCGCCACGGTCAGCTCGTCCGGGCAGAGGCCCTCCGGAATGGGCGCCGTGGAGTCCCCGCGCTGGAGATAGGGGCCGTAGCGCCCGACCCGCACGACGATGGCGGCGCCGGTCCCGTTCTCGCCGATCGCGATGGTGCACGCTTCGCGCGCGTCGATCTCCTCGCCCTTGCGCTCCACCGTGGCGTGGAGCCCGGGGTAGCCGTTCCCGAAGTAGAACTCCCGCAGATACGGCAGCGCCTTCCGTTCGCCCCGCGAGATCTCGTCGAGGCGATCCTCCATGCGCGCGGTGAAGTCCACGTCCACGAGCCCGGCCAGGTGCTCCTTCATGAGCCGCACGACGGCGAAGGCCACGAACGTGGGCACCAGCGCGGTGCCCTTCCGGAACGTGTAGCCGCGCCGCAGGATCGTGTCGAGGATCGTGGCGTACGTGCTCGGGCGGCCGATGCCCAGCTCCTCGAGGAGCTTCACCAGCGAAGCTTCGGTGAGCCGCGCCGGCGGGCTGGTCACGTGCTCCTCGACGGAGAGATCCTGCGCCTCGACCACGTCGCCCTCGCGGACCGGCGGCAGGATCGTGTCCCGCTCCGCGAGCGCCGCCTCGGGATCGTCCGAGCCCTCGACGTAGGCGCGCAGGAATCCCGGGAAGTCGATCGTGGAGCCGACCGCCTGGAAGAGCGCCGCGCGTCCGTCCGCCTTGCCTTCCACCTGCACCACGAGCCGGCGTCCGCGGGCGTCGGTCATCTGGCTGGCGAGGGTGCGCGTCCACACGAGCTCGTACACGCGACCGCAGTCGTCCCCCAGCCGGGCGTGCACCTCGTCCACCGTGGCGATGCGCTCGCCCGCGGGTCGGATGGCCTCGTGCGCCTCCTGCGCGTTCTTGACCTTGCTCTTGTACACGCGCGGCTCGCTCGGGAGGAACTCCTTCCCGTACGAGTTGGCGACCTGAGCGCGGATCATGGCCAGCGCCTCGGCGGAGAGGATGACCGAGTCCGTGCGCATGTACGTGATGAAGCCGTTCTCGTACAGCTGCTGCGCCGCGCGCATCGTGCGCTTCGCGTCGAAGCGGAGCTTGCGGTTGGCCTCCTGCTGGAGCGTGGACGTGCTGAAGGGCGGCGACGGAGAGCGCGCGAAGGGCTTCTCCTCCACCGACACCACGTCGAAACGGGCGCTGCGGAGCGCCGTGTGCAGGGCGCGCGCGTCGCTCTCGGAGAGGTGGACGATCTCGTTGCGGTTGAGCTTCCCGGTATCGGGATCGAAGTCCTTCCCGCCCGCGAGGCGCTTGCCGTCCAGGGACAGGAGGCGCGCGGCGAAGGTGCGCTGCTCCGCGTCGCGGAACACGGCCACCAGGTCCCAGTACCACGCCGGCCGGAATCGACGCCGGGCCTCCTCGCGCTCGACGAGCAGGCGCACCGAGACGCTCTGCACGCGTCCCGCAGAGAGCTTCGGCGCGACCTTCCGCCACAGGATGGGCGAGACCTCGTAGCCGTAGAGGCGGTCGATGATGCGGCGCGTCTCCTGCGCGGAGACGAGGTTCTCGTCGATCTCGCGGGTGTGCTCGAGTGAATCGAGAATCGCGGCGCGCGTGATCTCGTGGAAGACCATCCGCTTCACGGGCACCTTCGGACGCAGGACCTCCACCAGGTGCCAGCTGATGGCCTCCCCTTCGCGGTCCTCGTCCGTCGCGAGCAGCAGCTCGTCCACGGTGCCCGCGAGCTTCTTCAGATGCGCGATGGTCTTGCGCTTCTCCGGCTGGACCACGTAGAGGGGCTCGAAGTCCGCGTCGACGTTGACGCCGATGCGCGCCCACGGAGTCTTCTTCAGCTCCGTGGGGATCTCGGAGGCGCGCGCCGGGAGGTCCCGGACGTGGCCCACGCTGGACTCGACGAGGTACCCCGCGCCCAGGAAGCCCCGCAGGGTCTTCGCCTTGGTCGGCGACTCGACGATGACCAGCGACTTGCTCATGCTCTCCCGTCCTCCTCGGCTCTCCGGGCTATCCGCCCGCAGGGGCCGATCCAGCCGCCCACCGCAGGCCCGAAGCGCGGCAACCTACCAGAGCCTCCACGCGGCGAGCAACCCCGCCTTCCGGGGGCCCCGGCTCGACCGCCACATCGGCGGTACCCCTGGGAAGGGTTAGCGTTCTCCGGCGCCGCCCTTCATTTCGCTGTCCAGACGGCGAATTCGACTCCGACGCCGGGGGGAAGAGACGTCGGCGGTCGGCCGGGGGCTCTCAAAGGCCCTGGCCGTGACACTTCTTGTATTTCTTGCCGCTCCCGCAGGGGCAGGGGTCGTTCCGTCCCACCTCGGGCCGCCCGCTGGGCACCCCGGCCGGGAGCGAAGCCCCCTGCGGCGCCCGGCCCGGTGCCGTCAGAACCCGGCCACGACCCGGTCCGAACGTGGCGGCCGGACGCCGGCCGGTCGGACCCGGGGGCAGCCCCGGCGGGGCGTCCTGGACCGCGGCGCCCGCCGGCACGGCGGCGGGCTGGTGGGCCACGCCGACCGGCGCGCGCGGCGCGGGCGGCGCTTCCATGCGGATCTCCGTGCGCATGAGGCGCTCGGCGGTCTGCAAGTCGATCCGGTCCATCAAGTCCGAGAAGAGCTGGAAGGCTTCCTTCTTGTACTCCAGCAGCGGGTCCTTCTGCCCGTAGGCGCGCAACCCGATGCCCTCGCGCAGTCGGTCCAGGCTGTAGAGGTGGTCCTTCCAGTTCTGATCGATGGTCGTGAGCGTCACGAAGCGCTCGAACTGCCGGAACAGCTCCGGTCCGGTCAGGGTCTCGCGCTCCGCGTACCGCGCGAGCGCGGCCTGCGCGCCGAGCTCCTTCAGCTCCGGCGCGCCCTTCCCGTCCGCGACGGCCGCCTGGACGTCCACGTCCGTGCCGAGGCGCCGCGCGAGCGCGTGTCGCAGCTCGGCGAGGTCCCAGGCGTCCGCGTACTCGTTCACCTCGACCGTGTGCTCCTCGACCGTGGCGGCGGCGATGTCCGCCACCAGGCTCCGGCACTCGTCCGCGAGGTCCGCGCCCTCGAGGCTCACGAGACGCCGCCCGTAGATGATCTCGCGCTGCTTGTTCATCACGTTGTCGTACTCGAGGAGTTGCTTGCGGATCGCGAAGTTCTGCTCCTCGACGCGCTTCTGCGCCTTCTCGATGGCGCGGGTCATGAAGCGGTGCTCGATGACCTCGCCTTCCTGGACGCCGAGCCGGTCCATGATCGTGGCGACGCGATCGGACTGGAACAGCCGCATCAGATCGTCTTCGAGCGACAGGTAGAAGCGCGACGAGCCCGGGTCTCCCTGACGGCCCGAGCGCCCGCGCAGCTGCCGGTCGATTCTCCGGGCCTCGTGCCGCTCCGTGCCCACGATGTGGAGCCCGCCGAGATCCGCCACGCTCGTGCCGAGCTTGATGTCCGTCCCTCGGCCGGCCATGTTCGTGGCGATGGTCACCGCGCCGGAGAGCCCCGCGCGCGAGACGATCTCGGCCTCCTGCTGGTGGTACTTCGCGTTCAGCACGGAGTGCGGGATCTTCGAGCGCTTCAGCATCCGCGAGATCAGCTCCGAGGTCTCCACCGACGTGGTGCCCACGAGCACCGGGCGCCCGGACGAGTGCACCTCCTCGATCTCCTGCACGACGGCGTTGAACTTCTCGCGCTTCGTGCGGAAGAGCTGGTCCTCGTGGTCCGTGCGGTGGACCGGACGGTTCGGCGGGATCACCACCACGTCCCGCTGGTAGATCTCCACGAACTCCGACTCCTCCGTCTCCGCGGTGCCCGTCATGCCGGCGAGCTTCGCGTACATGCGGAAGTAGTTCTGCAGCGTGATCGTGGCGAGAGTCTGGTTGTCCCGCTCGATGTGGACGCCTTCCTTCGCCTCCAGCGCCTGGTGGAGCCCGTCCGAGAAGCGGCGCCCGGGCATCATTCGCCCCGTGAACTCGTCGACGATGATGACCTTGTCTTCCTGCACGACGTAGTTCACGTCCTTCTCGTAGAGCGAGTACGCCTTCAAGAGCTGGTTCAGGTTCTGCAGGCGCTCCGCTCGCTCGTCGTACGTGGCGTGCAGGCGTTCCTTCGCCTCGACGCGCTCCTGCTCCGAGAGTGCCGCGTCCGAGTCGATCTTCGTCAGCTCGTCCGCGAGGTCGGGCAGCACGAACGCCTCGGGGTGGGACGGCGAGACCAGCTGCCGGCCCATCTCCGTGAGATCGCAGTTGTGCTTCCGCTCGTCGATCGTGTAGTAGAGCTCCTCGTCCAGCTCGTGGAGGTTCTTGTCCCGCATGTAGTCCGCTTCCACGTCCTGGATCAGCTTCTTCACGCCGGTCTCGGCGAGGAGCTTCATGAAGCGCCCGTTCCTCGGGGCGCCGCGCTCGGCGAGGAGGAGGAGGCGCCCGGCCTCGTGGCGGGCGTCGTCGTCCTTCGTCTTCTCCGCGTCCAGCTTCTCGAGGATCTTCTCCGCCTCGGCGAGCTTGGCGTTCACCAGCTCGCGCTGCTTCGCGAAGAGCCGGGTCACCGCGCCCTTCATCTCGTCGAAGCGGTTCGTGTCGCTCTCCACCGGGCCCGAGATGATGAGCGGCGTCCGCGCCTCGTCGATGAGGACCGAGTCCACCTCGTCCACGATCGCGAAGTGGTGGCCGCGCTGCACGCGGTCCTCCACGCGGACCGCCATGTTGTCTCTCAGGTAGTCGAAGCCGAACTCGTTGTTCGTGCCGTAGGTGATGTCCGCGGCGTACGCCACCCGCCGCTGGGCCGGGGTCTGCGCCTGCTGGATGACGCCGACCGTGAGACCCAGGAACCGGAAGACCTCCCCCATCCACTGGCTGTCGCGGAGCGCGAGGTAGTCGTTCACGGTGACGAGGTGCGCGCCCTTGCCTTCGAGGGCGTTGAGATAGAGCGGGAGCACGGCGACGAGGGTCTTCCCCTCGCCGGTGCCCATCTCCGCGATGCGGCCGTCGTGGAGGACCATGCCGCCGATGAGCTGTACGTCGAAGGGCACCATCTCCCAGGCCGCTTCGTGGCCCACGACCTCCCAGCGGCGTCCCTTGAGCCGGCGGCAGGCTTCCTTGACCGTGGCGAAGGCGGGAATCAGGAGGTCGCCCACCGTCTCCCCATCCGCCAGACGCTTCTTGAACTCCGCGGTGCGCGCGACCAGCTCCGCCTCGGAGAGCCCCTCCAGGCGGGCGAACTCCTCGTTGATCTCGGCCACGCGCGGCCAGTAGCGACGCAAGTCGCGCTTCTGGCGGCTGCCGAAGATCCGGGTCAGGAAGTCCATGGGTCTCCCGGGCACGCGGGGTGGGCCGAAGCCGAGACGAAGAAGAAACC
The DNA here is from genome assembly GCA_046330135.1 of bacterium. GTDB lineage: Bacteria > ARS69 > ARS69 > ARS69 > ARS69 > CAYYFX01. The sequence continues at coordinate 208,199 of JAXLTI010000007.1, read as the reverse complement.
GGCGAGTCCGAAGCGCGTCAAGCCCGCCCCCCGGGCGGGCGACCCCTTCTCCGTGCGGACGTTTCTCGAAACCACGGGCGAAGGAGGCTAGCGGGGAGCCGGTCCGGCTGTCAAGGCAGGGTCAGGGCGTGGAACGTTCCCCGCAGCGTCCCCACGTACACGAGGCCGTCGGCCGCCGCGGGCGACGTGAAGACCTCGGCCGGAAGGCGATGCCGGTCGCGCACTTCGCCCGTGGCCGCGTCCAGCACGTGAAGGATCCCGTCGGAGGACGGCGCCACGATCCGCCCGCCCACGACCACCGGGGTCGCGTCGAAGCCGCGCGCGGCCTGCGTCTCCCAGCGCTTCCGGCCGTTGCCGCGGTCCAGGGCGATGAGCAGGCCCCGCCCGGCTCCCACGAGGACGGTCTCCCCGTTGATCCGCGGGCGCGCGTTCACGCCTCCGCCGAGCTTCGCGCTCCAGACCACGTCCCCCGACGCCGCCGCGAGACAGGCCACGGATCCGTCCCGGGCGCCCACGAAGACGCGCCCATTGTCGGAGTCGTAGGCGGCCGCCGCGTGCACCGCGTCCGTCATCCTGTGCCGCCATCGCGTGTGACCGTTCGCGACGTCCAGGCAGTAGACGGTTCCCTCGGTGGAGCCCACGACGATCGTGCCGCCCACGGCCTCGGGGGACGCCCGCACGGCGCCGCCGGTGGCGGCCGACCAGCGCTTCTCTCCGGTCTCCGCGTCGAAGGCGTACACCGACTTGTCGTACGAGCCGATCACGACCGCCCCCTTCACGACGCACGGGCTGGAGACCACCTTGCCGTTCGTCCGAGCCCGCCACACGCGCTCGCCGGAATCGAGGTGGACCGCGACGACCTCGCCGGCGTAGGTGCCGATGTAGCAGAGATCCCCCTGCACGCACGGCGTGGAGCCGACGCCCGAGCCCGCGTCGAACGTCCAGTCGACGTCTCCGCTGGAAGCGTCCAGACAGTAGAGCTTCCCGTCGCGACTCCCGAAGAGGATCCGATCGCCGCTCAGCGACGGCGACGACGTGATCGCGCCGCCCGCGCGGAACTCCCAGGGATGCGGCCGGCTCGCGCCGCGCTCCGACTTGCTCGCCGGCGCCTTCTCGTCGGGCGGGCCCGAAGCGATCGCCGGGGCGCTCGGCGGCGGCGACGCGGCGGCCGCGGAGCTCTCCGGCGGCGCCGTTTCGTGCGGCTTGGCGGGCGGCGCCTTCACGGCGGCCGCCTTGGCGGAGGACGTGTCGGCGGCGGCGAGGTCGGTCCCGGAAGCGTGCTTTCCCGAGCGCGTGAGGAAGCCCACGAGCCGGTCTTCGAGCGACGGGGCCACGTCCGCGTCCTTCCGCGGAGCCCCGCCCTCCTTCGCCCGATGCGAAGGCGACAGCACGAAGAACCCCGCGACCAGCGCCGCCGCACCCGCGAACGCGAACCCCACGGACGCCACGCGACGCCACGCGATGCGCCGCCGCTTCGGCGCCGCGAGCGCGGGCTCCACCGCGGTGGAGGACACACTCGCGCCCGGCGCCGGCCACTCGGCGCGGATCCGGCCGAAGGCCGCTCCGTCCGGGCTCTCGACGTCCAGAGTGTCGCCGGGCTTCAGACGCACCACTTGGGGAACGTCCAGCTCCTCGGCCACGCCCTCGCGCATGCGCCGGCAACGGACTTCCTCCGACGGGAAGACCCACAGGAGATCGTCGAGCGCCACGACGAACCCGGTGCCGCGCGGCGCGCCCGCCGCCAGGCGACCGAGGCGCTGGTCGAGGTCCGCGGGGCCGGCCGGATCATGGAGATCGCGCAATGCATCGGCCAGCGCGCCGGGATGGCGCGGAACCACGAGCAGAGTCGTCAGCGACCCGCGCCCGCGGCCTTCTTCGACGTGAACGTGAAAGCGGGGCGACTCCGGCCCCGGCTCGACGATGGCGTGCGGGATCCCCATGGCCTCCACCTCCGCCTCCCTCGACCCGTCACCGCGCCCACTCTAGCACCAGCCCGGCGATCAGGGGGATGCGGAAGTTGTCGTCCACCGGAATCGGCAGCACCTCCACGAGGGCGCCGGCCAGCGCACCCAACGCGAGCGCGCCGCGCGGGAGAGTCGGCACGAGCACCGCCGCGGCCACGAACGAGGCCACGAAGCCGGCCAGGAACCCTTCGAGCGTCTTTCCGAAGATCGGCGTTCGCCCCCAGGCCATCCCGACGATCGCGGCGAACGTGTCGCCCACGATCAGGAACACGAGCGACGCCGCGGCGACGCGCGGACCGAACAAGTACGTCGCGAGCAGGGCGCTCACGATCATGTACGTGGAGCCGGTGATGCCCGTGTGCTCGTGGCGCCGGATGAGCGGCCCGAAGTACGTGCTGAAGACCGTTCCCCACCGCGGCTGATGGATCTTCACGACGTCGGCGACGAGGAGCGCCACCGCCAGCACCAGGAGCCCGCGGCGACAGGCGGTGATGGGCAGGTACAGGATCGCGAGCGGAATCGCGATCGACGTCAAGTGGATGGCCTTGCGCGGCGCCTCGAAGCGGACGCGTCGCCCTGCGGCCTGGGCCTCGCCGCGCAGGCGCTCGGCGACGGACTGGATCTCGCCGCGCAGACGGTCCACGACCTCCTGCGTGTCCACGCGCGCGCGCGCCGCAGCGGCCTGGATCTCGCGCTCCAGCTCCTTGAAATCCGGCGTGCGCCGCGGCGTCACCGCCGCGCCCCGACCCCGGGCAGGACGAATCGCCGCGTGAGGCGCTTCTCGAACGTGGAGCCCGAGGCATAGGTCGCGTGCGCGAGGAGCTCCGCGAAGTAGGCTCCGGCGGGAACGCGATGGCCCGAGCCGTCGCTGCCGTCCCAGGTTCCCTGCTGGGGTCCCTCGTGCTGCCGCACCCGATCCAGGAGCGTGGCCACGCGCCGCCCGCTCCCGTCCAGCACGCGAAGCTGCACCACGGACTCCTCGGTGACGACGTAGTCGAAACGCACGCCGTCCCCGTCCGGCTGCGCCTGGAACCGCTCGACGTCGGTGCCGATCCACAGGTACTGCCCGCCGTCCTCTTCGGTGAGGAAGACCTGGCCGAAGCGCCGATGGATGGCGATCCCCCGCGGCGCGAGGAATTGCCCGGGCTCCGTCCCGCGCGTGCCGAAGGTCGTGAGGGGATAGAGATCGTCCCGCAGCTTGTGGATCCGATTGCCGCGCCGGTCCACGGCGAAGACGTTCTCGTGGAGATCCAGCTCCACCGCGTCGAAGGAGGCGCCGGCGATCCCCAGCGACGACGCGTCGCGCGAGGCGCGCACCGATCCCGCCGGATCGAAGACGCGCAGGCGGGCGCCGTTCTTGTCGCTGACCACGATCACCCGCTTGCGCGCCGGGGCGATGGGATCTCCCTCCATGATCGTCGCGACGTCGATCGGGCGGTCGAAGGCGGCCTCGAGCCCGAAGGAGGTGCGCGCGCCCGTCTTCGCGTCGAGGCGGAAGACCGCTTGCAGGCGGCGGTCGCAGACGTAGAAGCCCCCGTTCCCGTCCGCCGCGATGCCGAGCGGCTCGAGGAAGCCGCCGTAGGCCTTCACGGCCGTGAGGCTCGTGCCGTCGTGCCGCAGGACCACGACGCGCTTGTTGCCGGTGTCCGTGACGCCCACGAGGCCGGAGCGGTCGATCGCCACGTCGGTGGGACGGGAGAGCGGGCCGGTCACCGAGCCCTGGCCGGTCCAGGTCACCACCTTCAGGAGCCCGGCGTTCGTGTAGAGGGTCCCTGTTCCCTGGTCCACCGCGACGACGGTGACCTCGTCGTCGTCCGTGGCCGACTTCGGATCGTCGGTGGCCGTGAGTCGCGCCGTGGCGACGCCTTCGAGATCCACGAGGTGCGCGCCCGGGAGCACGAACGCGAGCTCCCGCGACGTGGCGCGCCGGAAGCCCATGGTGTGAGCGACCGGCGGCGGAACCAGCGTGCCGGGCGGCTCGGCGCGCGCCGGCGCGTCGGCCGTGGCGAGAGCGGGAACGACGGCGAGCCCGAAGGCGGCGAGCGCAGCTGCGACCCGGGCCGGATGGGCGAGCCCGCGAAGCGCGCTAGCGTCCATGGGCGCTCCCGCGAGCCGCGGCGAGCCGAGCGACGACGTCGCCCCAGAGGAAGCGGTAGATCGTCCAGGTGCGTATGACCTTCTGCACGTAGCCCGCCGTCTCCCCGTACGTGATCCCGGCGACGTAGCGATCCACGTCCAGGGCGCCGCGCTGACCGGTGCGCCAGCGGATCGCGTTGTCCTTGCCCGCGTTGTACGCGGCGAGGGCGAGAGCGGGCTCGCCGTCGAAGGCATCGAGAAGCTCGCGCAGATAGCGCGCGCCCAGCCGCACGTTCGTGGCCGGATCGAAGAGGTCCCGCACGGCGAAGCCGTGGAGACCGGCGCGTCCCGCGAGATCGTATCCGGTGGCGGGCATGATCTGGAGCAGCCCCCTCGCTCCCGCCCCGGAGACGGCCTCCGGATCGAACCAGCTCTCCTCCCGCATCACCGCGAGCACGAAGAACGGGTCCAGGTTGTTCGCTTCCGCTCCGCGCAGCACCGCGTCCAGGTGAGCGACCGGGAAGAGGAGCCGCGTGACGCTCTTGGGCAACCCGCCCGAGAGGATGCCGGCGTCCGTGCGCCGCTTGAGGATCGAGACATCCCTCATCCCCTCGCGCGGGAGCCCGAGCGTCCACGCGCTCTCCGCCAGCGCGAGGAGCCCCGCGGGATCGGCGTCTTCCGTCCGGCGCAACCCGGCCAGCTCCGCCTCCGCCTCGTTCTGCAGGCCGGACTCGGCCAGCGCCCGCGCCCGACGGAAGGGCTCCGAGGCCCGGATGGCATCCGCCGCGCGCGCGACCGCGCCGACGCTCGAGGCGGCGGTGGAGTCCCCGAGCCACTCCGCGACGTCCCGATCCGGCGCCGGCATGTCCACGCTGTCCCTCGCGCACGCGAGCGCGGCGCGCAACTCCCGGGCGCGCTGCGCCCAGAAGTCGTCGGGACGCTCCCGCACCAGGCGGGCGGCATCGCGGCAGGCGCCGCTCGTGTCGCCGGCGGCGCGCAGCAGCCGCGCGCTCCAGTACGTGGACTCCGAGACGCGCGGCGAGTCCGGGTACTTCGCCCGGAGCTCCTCGAACGTGGCGAGCGCGGCGGAGCGGTCGCCCGTCTCCGCGAGCGCGCGGCCGCGCTGCCAGAGCGCATCGTCCACGCCGTCCTTCGCATTGAGGAGCCGGACGAGCTCGTCGTAGCGGAGCGCGGCTTCCTCCCAGCGCCGGTCGTCCTTCGTCTCGCGTGCCGCCTCGCGCGCGGCCGTCAGCCGCGTGGCGGCCGGGTAGCGACCGTCCGCGATGGCGTCGTACTCCGCGAGGCAGGCGTCGATGCGGTCGAGGCGCCAGAGACAGCGCGCCGCTTCCAGCGCCGCTTCGCCGCGGTCCGAGGAGTCCGCGTCCGCCGGAACGCGCGCGAACTCCTCGCGCGCCGCGGTGAGCTCGTGACGCAACACCTCGGCCTTCCCGCGCAGCAGCCGGGCGCGCCCCTCGAGCTTCGGGTCCTTCGTCTTCCCGAGTTCGTGCAGCGCGGCGTCGACCTCCGTCTCGGCGCGCGACGCGTCGCGGATCGCGAGCGCCACTTCCGCGAAGCGAAGACGATCCGCCGCGGTGGGAGGCTCCAGCTCCTCCAGGCGCCCCACGCTCTCGAGCGCGGCGTCCGTGGCCGGCGCGGCGGCGATCAATGCGCGAAGCGTTCGCGCCTCTGCGACGGCGTCCCCGCGCGCGCGATCCAGATGCCCCTGCAGCTCGAGGCGATCCGCGGCGGCGATCGGGGAGCGGGCGGGCACGCGATCCAGGAGCTGTTGCGCGCGGTCGGTCTGGCCGTGGCCTGCGGCGAGACCCGCCGCGCGGAAGAGCGCGACAGCCGCGAGGCTCGGCGTGCGCGCCGCGTCCCCCGCCGCCTCGAGGGCGGTGAGCGCTTCGTCGACGCGGCCGAGCCGCTCGAGGGCGAGCGCCGCCCGGTACGTGGCGTGGTCCGCGAGCAGCGGCTCCCGCGCGGCGGACGCCTGATACTCCCGGCACGCCTCTTCGGTGCGATCGCTCGCTTCGTGCACGCGCGCGGCCATGAAGGAGGGCGCCTCGCCGTCCAGCGCCTTCGCGCCGCCCCAGGAGGTCAGCAGCTTCGAAGCCTCGTGAGCGTCGTTCCGCTGGAGCAGGAGCGCGAGGAGGGGCGCTCGGGCGGTGGAGTCCCCTTTCGCGATCCTCGACCTCAGGATCCCTTCGGCGCGCTTCTCCAGCCCTGCCGCGACCAGCACGTCGACGCGCTCGGTGCTGTCCAGCCGGGCGAGATCCGAGAGGGCCGCCGCCTCGGCGGAAGCACGAAAAGGCCCCCCCACGAGCGCGAGGGCCGCGAAGACGGCGAGCGATGCGAGGCCGCGCTGGGGCACCATGCCCCGAAACATCGGCCGCGGGCGCACGACGGTCAAGCGCGCTGCGGCGCCGACGGGACGCGCGTCAGTGACGGAACGCCCGGCGACCGGTGAAGATCATGGCGGCTCCGTGCTGGTTGCAGACCTCGACGGTTTCCGCGTCGCGCTTCGAGCCCCCGGGCTGGACGATCGCCGTGGCGCCCGCCTCCAGCGCGAGCTTCGGCCCGTCCGGGAACGGGAAGAACGCGTCCGAAGCGAGCACGGAGCCGCCGAGATCGTGGCCGAGCTCCTTCGCCTTCATCACGGCGATGCGCACGGAGTCCACGCGGCTCATCTGTCCCGCGCCCACCGCGAGGGATCTGCCGTTCTTCGCGAACACGATGGCGTTCGACTTCACGGCGGCGACCACCTTCCAGGCGAACTCGAGGTCCCCCATCTCCGCCGCCGTGGGCTCGCGCCGCGTGGCCGGCCGCCACTCCGGCGTCCGTTCGGGCCGGCCGGGGCTCTGCTGCACGAGGAACGTCCCGCCGGGCAGCGTGCGCCACTCGCGACGCGCCTCGCGAAACGCCGCCACCGGCGCCTCGACCAGCCGGAGCTTCGACTTCTTCGCGAGCGCGGCGCGGGCGCCCTCGTCGAAGGACGGGGCCACGACGACTTCGAGGAAGAGCTTCGCGAGCGCCGCCGCCGCGTCCGCGTCCACGGGGCGGTTGAACGCTGCGATCCCGCCGTAGGCGGACACGGGATCCGCGGCGAGCGCCGCCTCCCACGCCTCGCGAGGCGTGCGCGCGAGCGCGGTGCCGCACGGGTTCGTGTGCTTGATGATCGCGCAGGCCGTCTCGTCGAACGAGAGCGCCAGGTCCGCCGCGGCCACGAGGTCGATCCAGTTGTTGTACGAGAGCTCGTCCCCTGCGAGCTGTCGCCAGCCGCCGGGCAGCGCGCCCTCGGGAGCCGCGGACGACGAGTACAACGCCGCGGCCTGGTGCGGGTTCTCGCCGTAGCGCAGCGTGGCGACGCGCCGCACCGACAGATCCAGCCGCTCCGGCAGGGCGCCGCCCTCGTCCTGGGCCGAAGGCGAGAAGTCGCTCGCGATCGCAGCGTCGTACGCCGCCGTGCGCGCGAAGACCCGCCCGGCGAGGCGCCGGCGCGTGGCGCGGCTCACGCCGCCGCCCGTCCGCTCCATCTCGGCCACGACCTCGCGCACGTCCGCGGGCTCGCACAGCGCCACGACATGCCGCCAGTTCTTCGCGGCGGCGCGGATCATCGTGGGCCCGCCCACGTCGATCTTCTCCGTGCGCTCCGCCTCGGAGGCGCCGGAGGCGACGGCTTCCTCGAAGGGATAGAGGCTCACGCACACGAGGTCGATGGGCACGGCCCCTGCGGCCGCGAGCTCTTCCACGTCGCCCGGAACGTCGCGGCGCGCGAGGATCCCTGCATGGATCTTGGGATGGAGCGTCTTCACTCGCCCGCCCCACCCCGACGCGAGCCCCGTGTACTCCTCGACGGTCAGCACGTCCACGCCCGCGGCGGTCAACGCCTTCGCCGTCCCGCCGGAGGCGAGCACGCGTCCGCCGAAGCGCTCGATGGCCTGCGCGAGCTCCACGACCCCCGTCTTGTCGTAGACGGAGAGGAGCGCGTGCCGGATCGGCAGCACGTCCACGGTGTCAGGGCTCGAGGTCAACTCCCGTGATTGCGCGATAGACATCCAAGTACCTTTCTCGCGCCCGCGCCACGATGGTCGCGGGCAGGTCGGGGGCCGGCGGCTGCTTGTCCCAGTCCAGGCTCTCCAGATAGTCGCGGATCACCTGCTTGTCCCAGCTCTCGGGGGGCTCGCCCTCGCGGTACTGCGACTTGCGCCAGTAGCGCGAGGAGTCCGGCGTGAGCGCCTCGTCGATGAGGTGCAGCTGCCCGTCGATGCGACCGAACTCGAACTTCGTGTCCGCGACGAGGAACCCCCGCGCCTCGGCGATGCGGTGCCCGAGCGAGAAGACGTCGATCGACAGCCGCCGCAGGCGCTGCGCGAGATCGCCGCCCACGAGGTCCTGCATCTCCGCGAACGTGATCGGCCGATCGTGCCCCTCGTCCTCCTTCGTCGTGGGCGTGAAGAGCGGCTCCGGCAGCTTCGCGCCCTTCGAGAGGCCCTTCGGCAACGCGTGCTCGGCGACGCGCCCGCTCTCGCGATACTCCTTCCACGCCGATCCCGCGAGGTAGCCGCGCACCACGCACTCCACGTCGATCCGCTCGGCCTTGCGCACGAGCATGGTGCGGCCGCGCAGTTCCTCGGCGTCCCGGTACGGCGGCGGGAAGGCGCGCAGATCCACGCTCACGAGGTGATTCGGCACGACGGCCTGCGTCTGCGCGAACCAGAACGCGGAAAGCCCGGTGAGGAGGCGTCCCTTGTCCGGAATCTGCTGAGGCAGGATCACGTCGAACGCCGAGACGCGATCGGACGCCACGAGCAGCAGGCGCTCGCCCACGTCGTAGAGATCGCGGACCTTGCCGCGCCGGGTGGGCGGCGGGAGGGTTCCGGTTCCGGTGGTGGTCTTCATCGCTCCCCCGCGACGCGGCTCGCGCACACGCGCGCCCGACGTCCTTCCACGAGAATGCGCCCCTCGGCCAGGGCCCGCAGCGCCGCGGGATAGATTTCGTGCTCCCGCTCGAGGATGCGCGCCGACAACGTCTCCTCCGTGTCGTTCTCCCGCACGGGCACCGCGGCCTGCATCACGATGGGGCCCGTGTCCACGCCCTCGTCCACGAGGTGCACCGTGCACCCCGTGACCTTCACTCCCGCGTCGAGCGCCTTCCGCTGCGCGTGCGTTCCGGGGAACGACGGCAGGAGGGCCGGATGCACGTTCAGGATCCGGCCCGCGTACGCCCGCACGATCTCCGCGGGGATGATGCGCATGAACCCGGCGAGGCAGATCGCCTCCACCCCGCTCGCCGCGAGCCCCTCGCGGAGCGCCGCGACTCCCCGATCCGTCCACGCGCCGCGCGGCGTCCCCGGGTCGAAGAGCAGCACCGGGATGCCGGCGCCTTCCGCCTTCGCGAGCACCGGGGCCTCCGGGCGGTCGCACGCGAGGAGGACGATCCGCGCCGGAAAGCCGGGCTCGCGCTGGGCGAGGGCGAGCGCATCGAAGTTCGTGCCCCGCCCCGACGCCAAGACCCCGACGCGCACGCGCGCTCTCTCCGTTCCGCCGGCTCCGCTCAGGAGACCGCGGCAGTCTACGGGAACGCCCCGGACCCCGGAAGAGGAAACGCCGGGAAGAGGCAGCGCGGCCCGGGGAACGCTCGCGTCCAGCGGATGCGGAAGCCCCGACGGGTGGCGGTCACCGCGATCGTGCCGTCCTGGTCGGTGCGCAGGAGCGCCGCGCGGGCGCGCCGTGCCGCCTCCAGTGCTTCGCGATGCGGATGGCCGTACGTGTTTCCCGTTCCGCAGGATACGACCGCCAGCCGCGGGCGGACCGCGGCGAGGAGCGCGTCGCTCGTGGCCCAGCGCGAGCCGTGATGCGGCAGCAGGAGAATGGGCGAGGGGAGCAAGGCGCCCGCCGCGCGCAGGGCGTCCTGGGGGGGCGCGCCGCCGTCGCCGAGCAGCGTGGCCGCGGCGCCGCGCGCGCGCCACGCCGCCGCGAGCGAACGGTCGTTCTCGCCGAGACCCGTGAGGGGCGCGCCGGCGAAGGGATCGCGCACGACGAGGCGCCCGCCGAGGAAGACGAGCGGCGACGCTCCCGGCACCTGCGTGGCCACGTGCCGCTCGGCCGCGGTGCGCAGGATCTCGGCGAGGCCGGGCCCTCCTTCCACCGCGTCCGGGCGGCACACGAGAAGACGCGTGGCGCGATCGTGGAGGAGCGCGCCGGCGCCGCCGGAATGGTCGGCGTGCGCGTGCGTGAGAACGGCGGCGTCCACCGGCCGCACACGACGCCGGCGGACGGCGGCTCGGGACGGCGGCGGCAAGCCGGTGTCGTCCGGGGGCCCGGTGTCGACGAGCACGGCTCCCCCGCCGCCCTCGATGAGCGACGAGTCGCCCTGCCCGATGTCGAAGAAGGTGATCCGGTCGCGCGGCAGGAACGCGAGCAGGGACACCGCCGCGACGACGACGAGGACCTGCCGCTCGAAGCGCTCGGGCCTCCCCCCCGCTGCCAGCCGGCAGGCGACCATCAGGATCAGGACGACGGTGGCTGGAGGGAGCGCGGGCACGGGAACGTCCCCGCCGGGGAGATGCGCCGAGGCGCGCACCACGGCGAGGAGACCCGCGGCACCGAGATCCGACGCGTGCGCGAGCGCCTCGGCCGCGCGGGGCGGCATCGGCAGGAACGCGGCGAGGCCGCCCCAGCCGAGCGCGGCGGCGGACGGCGGACCGGCCGCGAGATTCGTGGCCGGTGCGAGGAAGCTCACGAGACCGAAGGAGCCGGCGATCTCCGGAATCGTGGCGACGGTCACGATCGCCGACAGAACGACGGCGTCGAAGAAGCTCCGGACCTTGGCGGCGAGGCCGTGACCCTCCGGCCCGTGATCGCGGCCCGCGAAGAGCGCCAGCATCGCCGTGGCCACGAACGACAGGCGGAAGCCCGTGTCGTGGATCCACGGCGGGCATGCGAGGAGGAGGATCCCGCCGCCCCAGCCGAGCGCGTCGACGCCGTGGGAGCGCCGTCCGGCGAGATCCGCGATCGTGCCGAGCGTCACCGTGGCGCACGCGCGCACGAGCGGCGGCGCCGCGCCCGTGAGCCACGTGTAGGCGACGACGAACACGAACACCGCCACGGTCGTGGGCGTGCGCGGCGCGCGAACCGTGCGGAAGAGGGTGGCCAGGCCGAGCGCCAGCACCGCGAGGTGCGCGCCGGAGAGCGCGAGGACGTGCGCGAGCCCGGCGCGGCGGAAGCCGTTCCGCACCTCCGGACCGAGCTTGCTGCGGTCGCCGAGGAGGAGCGCCGTCGCGAGATCGCCGCCTTCCGAGCGGCCGAAGCCGAGGCGGCGCCGAGCGTGCGCGCGCAGCGCGTACGCGCCGCGGCGCAAGGAGCCGAGCCAGCCGGGGGTCGAGCCGACCTGCGTGACTCGCCCGAGAACGCGACCTCGCGCGTGCAGGCCGCGCGAGGCGCTCCATGGCTCGGCGCGAAACCCGGATGGCTCGGCGCGCGAGCGGAAGGGGTCGAGACGCAGGAGCGCCCGGCCGCGACGCCCCGGCGCCGGCATGTCGGGCGGCGGCTCGGAGACGAGGACGCGCCGCTCCCCCACCTCGAGCACCATCGCGGCCCCGTCCTCGCAGACGACGTCGAAGGGGCCCTCGTACCGGAGGGATCGCCGGACGGCGCGCCGCGCGAAGCCGGCGTCCGCCGCACCGCTCTGCCAGAGACCCAGCGCGAAGGGCACCAGCGGCCATGCGCGAGCGTTCCCGACGGTGACGATTCCGGCGAGGGCGCACGCCGCCGCGCTCTCGTTCCGGTCCAAGGGCAAGACCGATCCCGACAGCGAGATCCCCGCATAGACCGCCGCGCAGAACACCACGCCTCGCGTGCGCATCGCGGGGCACGGTGCAATCGTCGGGCCGGCCGAGCGGGTCGCGCGCGTGGGTGTCCGCCCCGCTCCGGCCTCCCGCCGGCTTCTCGGTTGCGCGCTTGGGGGTTCGCCCCGATCCGGCTTCCCGAACGGCTTGGCTGCATCGGACGGGAACCCGGATCGCATTCCCGGCTCGCGCGACGTCCGAGTCCGACGCGTTCGCGCGGCAGGGGCGTCTCACCCGACGCGTCCACGAGGCAGCCCCGCCCGCGCACGCCACCGGCGTGCCGCGTGTTGGCGTAGCGAGGCAAGCCCGCCGAGCTCGACCCTTCCTCCGAGGCGGCGTCACGAGCCGCGTTCGGCCAGGGATGGCCGAACGCCTGCCGAGTGCCGAGGCCTAGGCCGGGGCAGGGATGCCCCGGCCGCGCCGTCCGCAGCGGAGGAAGGGTCGGGCTCGGCGGGCGGGCGAACGCCCCTTGGGCGACCACCCAGGGTCGAGCTCGGCGGGCGGGCGAACGCCCGTTGCGCGAACACCCAAGGGTCGAGGTCGTCGGGCGGGCCAGGTGCCCTCGGGGGATGCGCGACGTCAGCGCACGAGCACCAGGCGGCGACTCTCCGTCACGTCGCCGATCGTGATGCGGACGAAGTAGATGCCGGGCGGGAGCTCTTCGTCGTGGTCGTCGCGGCCGTTCCAGTCGCGGGTGTGCTCGCCGGCCGAGAGGTCGCCCGCCACGAGAGTTCGCACGCGCTGGCCGAGCACGTTGTAGATGCCGAGGTCCACGACGCTCGGCGCCGGCAACGTGAAGTGGATCGTGGTCTGGGGAGCGAAGGGATTCGGGACGGTCGCTCCGAGGAGCATCGCCCCTGCAGGGGCGTCCTCGCCGCCCGCGGAGGACGCCGACGGCGGGCTCAGGCCGTCGTCGCCCCCGAACGCGCCGAGCGCGTGGTCGCGCAAGGAGCCGCGGAACTCGAGGCGGTAATCGCCGTGGGCCGCGTCCACGAAGCGGGCGTCGCCGCTGCGCAGGCCGCGTGTGCGTCGAGCTTCGTCGAGCGCGGCGGCGAGCCTTCCGCCCGCCTCGCCCTCCACGCGAACGCACCCCTCGGCGCAGCCGGAGAAGAGGTTGTCGACGAGCTCCGGCCCTTCGTCCGCTTCGCCCGCGACGATGAGGAGGCCCACGCCACGCCCCGCCGGCAGCCCGGGGCCGGCGATCACGCATCCGGTGACGCGCGCGAAGGCCCCGCGCAACTCGACCGCCGGGCCTGCGTTCGCGGACCACGTGCACCGCTCGAGGCGCGTCGAGTCCGACTCCACACAGACGGTGGGGCCGGCGGACCCGTTCTCGAGGAAGAGGCACCTGACGACCCGGGCGGCGCCGCGCCGGACGAGAATCGCGTCGCCGTTGCGACCGCCTTCACAACCCGTCAGCACGAGCCGCAGCAGGGTCGGGGCGCCGCCGTCCACGAGGACCGCGCCGCCGCCGTCCACGTTGCGCCCGCCGCTGAGCGTGAGGTCCGCGAGCAGCGACGTGTCTCCGTCGACCACCTCGAAGTGGCCGGCGGCCTGCTCCGCGTCCAGGAGCGTGGCGCTCGCTCCCGCGCCGCGGATCCGGAGGCCCTTTCCCGCGAGGCGCCACGGCAGGGTCTCGCCCGTCGTGGACGGCGAGTACCGTCCCGGGCCGAGCACGATCTCGTCGCCGGGGCGGGCCGAGGCGATGGCTTCGGAGAGCGAGCCGTGATCCTCCGGCACGCGGAGGACAGCGGCCCGACTGGCCGTCCCGAGCGCGACGACGACCAGGGCCAAGAGCCAGGGGCTGGGCTTCGAACCCATCGGATCCCTCTTCGCGGGCCGGCCACGACCGGCCGGAATCCCCTCGACGCTACCGCGCTTCGGGCGCGGCTGACAAGAGCGTGGAAGCGTCATATCCTCAACGGGTTGTGGAATCAGACTCGGGCGATGGATCGCTCGAACGGCGCCGAGGGAGCTGCATGGCCGGACCCGCGACGGTTCTCTTCCTTCTCCCGGCGCTGGTCGTGGGCGGCGCGGAGCGTCAGATCGCGGCGCTCGCCCAGGCGCTCGATCGCCGGCGCTTCCGCCCCCTCGTGGCCTGCCAGCATGCGCTCGGTCCCGTGGCCGAGGAGATCGAGCGCGCCGGGATTCCGGTCCGGCTCCTGTCGGGGCGAAGCCGCGCCGACCTGGCCTTCTTCGCGCGCCTCGCCACCCTCCTTCGCCGGGAGCGGGTCCGCATCCTCGTTTCGCATGGGTTCAGCACCGGCGTGGCCGCGCGCCTCGTCGGTCCCCTCGCCGGGACGCCGGTCCGGATTCTCGCGGAGCACTCCACCGGCGAGCGCGACATGTCGCCGGCCCGCCACCGGATCAACCGCGTCCTCGCGCCGCTGGGGACCGCGTGGGTGGCGGTCGCGCACGGGCAGCGCGACTACCTGCTTCGCGTGAAGGGCATTCCCGAGGCGCGTCTCCGCGTGATTCCGAACGGCATCGACGCCGCCCCGTTCCGCGGCGTCGTGGCGCGCGAGGCCGTCCGCGCCGAGTGGGGCTTCCCGCCCGAAGCTCGCGTGGCCGGGATCCTCGCGGCGCTTCGCCCGGAGAAGGACCACAAGACGTTCCTGCTCGCGGCGCGGTTCGTCGCGGACGAGCTGCCCGCCGCCCGCTTCGTGCTGGTCGGGGACGGTCCGCGCCGCGAGGACCTGGCGCGCGAGGCCGCCGTCCTCGACCTCGCGGACCGGGTCGTTCTCGCGGGACCGCGCAAGGACGTGGCGGCCGTGCTCTCCGCCTTCGACGTCTCCGTGCTCTGCTCGACCGACGTCGAGACCTTCCCCTTGGCGTTCCTGGAGTCGATGGCCTCGGGACTGCCGCTCGTGGGCACGAAGGTGGGCGGCCTGCCGGAGATGATCGCCGAGGGCCGCAACGGTCTCCTGGTGCGCTCGCGGGATCCGCGCGGCCTCGCCGACGCGATGCTGGCGCTGCTCCGGGACCCGGACCTGGCGCGGCGCTACGGCGAGGAGTCGCGCCGCCGGGTGGAGAGCGAGTTCTCGCTGGAGCGCATGGTTCGCGCGTGGGAGGACCTCTTCATCGAGCTCCTCCCGTCGGCGGAAGCGGCACGTCCACCGGGGGGCGCCGCTTCATGAACTTGGCGAGGAAGCCGGTGCGGCGCTCGAAGCGCACGAGGAGCGGCACGGACACGAGGAGGAAAACCGCTCCTTCCAGGCTCGCCCGCGGCGTCTCCGACCATCGCGCGAGCGGCGTGTGCGGCACGCCGAGGAGCATCGCCGCGATCACGGCCGTGACGTACGCCACGGGAAGGTAGGTCTCGAGCGTCCACACGAGGCCGCCGAGGACCGACCCCCGCATGTGCCGCCCCGCGATCATCATCACGCACGTGGTGTGGAGGAGCTGCCCCGCCGCGGTGACCGCCGCCACGCCGGGCAAGCCCGCGCCGTGGTGGATGGCCCACAGGCCGACGAAGTAGTTGAACGCGACCGCCCCGGCCCCGAGCGGCACGAGCCAGTTCTGCCGGTCGATCGCCATGAGGTAGAACGCGGGCAGGATGGACAGGCACGAGAAGACGATCGACAGCGTCAGCAGACGGAAGATCTTGATCGAGGCCAGGAACGCCGGCAGCCACCACATGACCGGGAGATGCAGGACGAGGTACGAGAAGCCGAGCGAGATGGACACGAGGAGGGTCATGAACGCCGTGGGCTTCTCGAGGTGCTCGCGGAGCGTCGCCGGGTTCTTCGTCTGGCCGTACAGGCGCAGGAAGATCGGATAGATGACGAAGCCCACCGAGTCCGCGCTGTAGCGGATGAGGCTCGAGAGGGTCACGGCCAGGCCGTAGATCCCGAGGTCCGTCTTCTGCAGCACGCTGTCCACGAGCACGCGGTCCACGTTGCGGAGCGCGAGCTTCGTCAGGTTGTAGAGCCAGATCGGGAATCCCGTCGTGACGAGGGCCCTCAGCTCCGGCCAGTACAAGGCGAAGCGCGGCGGCTCGCCGCTCTTGCGCACGATCCACTCGGTGTTCGTGATGCGCGAAATCAGCCACGCGATCATCACGCCCAGCATTCCGAACTTCGGGAGCAGCGCGACGGAGAGGATGAGGTTGCCGATCGCGAAGCGGAGCTGGTTCGTGGTGATGAGCGGGATCCGGCCGTCGGCGCGTAGCAGGGCCTTGTAGATGTTGGAGACCTGCTCGAGCGCGATGATGACGCCGAGCATGGGCAGCGCCCATCGGTCCGAGGGGTCCACGCGATTCCATCGGAAGGCGACCGCCACGCCGATGCCCAGCCACAGCAGCGTGGTGCCCAGCACCATGCTCGTGAGCCCGGTGGCCCGCGCGGTCTCGAGGTCCTGGTCGTCGCGGCGCCCGATGAGATGGCCGATCCGCTTGTTGTAGCCCTCCATCACGCCGAACTGGGCGTTCTGGCCGTACTCGAAGATCAGCGAGTAGTGCTGCCACAGGCCGTTCCCGGCCGGACCGAGGATCCGGGCGACGACGAAGCCCTTGATCATCGTGGAGAAGCGAAGGACGTACTGGCTTCCGGCGATCCCGACGACGTCGGCGAAGACCGCGCGCAGGCCGGTGCGCGCGTCGGCCGCGTCGGCGCGGGACTTCGTGCTGGTCGCGGACGTCATTCGCGCGGGCGGATCATCGGCAGGCGAGCTCCACCGGGACGGGTTCGAACCGCAAAAGGTCGGCCAGGATAGGGGCCGCCCCCCACCAGTGCAAGGCCGCTCCCGAGAGCGGCGCGGGGTGCCGGGAGCGGGGATCGAACCCGCACGGGGAGGCCCCAGCGGATTTTAAGTCCGCCGCGTCTTCCGGTTCCGCCATCCCGGCATCGCGCCGAGTCGGTCTAGTCCGAGGCGCCGGATAAGAGCCCGGGACGGGCCGACGGAAGCACTACCGAAGAGGTCGGGAGACGACGTGGAGGCGGCACCCAGATTCGAACTGGGGATGAAGGATTTGCAGTCCTCTGCCTTACCACTTGGCTATGCCGCCCTGACAGGCCGCGAGGACGCGAGGCGAGCCCGCGTCCTCACGGGAGCATGGAGCGGGAAACGGGACTTGAACCCGCGACATCCACCTTGGCAAGGTGGCGCTCTACCACTGAGCTATTCCCGCTCGAAAGCTGGAACAGGGTAGGCGCGTTGGGCGCTAGTGTCAAGTCGGCGCCCCGGGTCGCTCAGCCCTTCACCGAGATCGACGCCGTGCCGCGGCCGCGCACCGCCGCGTTGGCCTCGGACACGTCGTTCGTGACGTGCAGCACCGTCCGGTCCAGACCCAGGAGGGCGTGCACCGCGCGCCGGTCGTACCAGACTCCCGCCTTCGAGCGCAGCGTCTCGAGCGCCTCCGTGAGCGACATCGCCTTCCGGTACGACCGGTCCGAGGTCATGATGTCGAACGCGTTCGCGACGATGAGGACGTGCGTCGGGATCGGAATCGCGTCCGCCTTCAGGCCGTCCGGATAGCCGCTGCCGTCGCAGCGCTCGTGGTGATGCCGAACGAGCGGCGCCAACGACGCCAGCGCCGGGATGCCCCGCACGAGCTTCTCCCCCGCGGCCGAGTGCGTCCGGACGAGCTCGAGCTCCTCGGGCGTGAACCGGCCTTCCTTGCGCAGCAGCGTCTCCGGCAACGTGACTTTGCCCACGTCGTGGATGAGCGCCGCGCGACGGAGCGTGCGGGTCGTGTCCCCGTCGAGGCGCAGCGCCCGCGCCATCTCCTCGCAGTACCGCGCCACTCGTCCCGCATGACCGCGCGCGTACGGATCGCGCGCTTCGATCGCGGCGACGAGCCCGCTGATCGTGTCGTCGATCGACTGCTCGAGCCGGTCGCGCGAGCCCCAGACGCCGAGCGCCACGGCCGCGATCGTCGCGAAGCCGCCGAGCGCCGACGCGTCGTCCTCGGTGAACGCGGCGCCGTCCCGCCGGTCGTGAATGACGACCACGCCGAACAGCGCCTCGCCGACCAGCAGCGGCGCCGCCACCGTCGATGTCGGCGCCTTGGCGAAGGCGGGCAGCTCCTCCGCCCCGAGATCGCTCAGCAGGAGCGAGCGACGCTCCCGCGCGCAGCGCCCCGGCACGCCCTCTCCGAGGGGCGTCCGCCATCCGCGCGCGACGTCGGACTCGTCTCCGGCGGCGCAACGCGTGACGAAGTCGCCGGCCTCCTCGTCGACGCTGATGACGTAGCCCACGCGCCCCTCGAGACATTCGGTCGCGCCCTGCACCAGCAGCTCGAGGAGGTGCTCCGCGCTGTTCGCCGCTTGCGCCGCGTGCGCCACGCGGGAGATGCCGTCGCTCAGGCGGTCGCACGCGCGTTGCGCGTCCACCGAGCGCTCCTGCAGCTTCGCGGTGATCGTCTGGATCGTGGCCGAGATCTTCCCGATCTCGTCCTCCGACGCCTCGCGCAGGCGATCCGACAAGTCCCCGGACGCCTCGCGGCTTGCCGCTCGAAGGATGTCCACCAGCGTGCGCTGCAGCTCGCGACGGATGAAGAAGAACCCGGCGAGCGCCGAGGCGAGCATCAGGAAGACGATCGCGCCCGGCAGCCCGATCACGGTTCCGCCGCCGTGGTCCAGGAGGAACATGGCGAGGAGAATCGGGACGAGCGCCATGAGCGCGAAACCCGCCGACAGCAACGGGCCTACGTCGGGCGCCGGCGGCCTCGGGGGCGCAGCGCTGACTCTGGCGTTCCCAGCGGCGCCGGGACGCGGCGACCTACGTTCGGTGCGTTCCATGCCACCCTCTCTCGCGGACGCGCTCCGGGGTACTCCCGGTAGGTATCGTCCACCGGGCGCCCGGTGTTGAGCCCTCCTCGCGCCCCGAGCGGCGAAACTCGGGGCCTTCGCGCCGCGGCTCGGGCCGCGCCGAGGTCGCCCGTCTCGCCTCGGGGCCGGCCTCTTCGCCTCGGACGGGTCAGCCGTCTGGCCGCAGCGCCCTCCCGCTCCGTCGCCTCCGCCATCCGTGGCTCCGGCGACTCCGCGAAGCCGCGTCGAAGAGGCCGGCCCCGAGGCGAGACTGATACCGGGTCGTGGCGGCCGAGACCGGCACGCGCTGCGTCCGGTGATCGCGCCCGAGGTCGCGCGATCACCCGGCGCGCCTGGCGAGACCGCGCGAGGCGAGGCACGCGTCGGCGGCTCGGTGGCGTGCTTCCGCAGCGGCGTCTCGGAGGAGCCGGAGCCACGGATGGCGGAGGCGACGGAGAGCCGAGGGAGCCCGGAGGCAGGATGCCGGAGGGCTCCCGTCCGATGCGGAAGCACGACGCCGAGCCGACGACGTGCGCATCACGTGCGTCACCGCCGAGCTGGCGACACGAGCGACTCGTGCGCCGTCGCGCGGGACGTCAACGGGGGGATCGTCGCGCGAAGAGGCTGGCGTAGAGCTCGCGGGTCTGGACGGTCACGCGGTCCCAGTCGTACTCGGAGGCGATGCGCTCGCGGGCGCGGCGGCCCATCTCGGCGAGCTGTTCGGGCATCCCGAGGAGACGGCGGAGTTGGCGGCCCAGGTCGTCGGCGTCGCCGCGACGGAACACCTCCCCGACGCCGTCCACGACCTCCACGTTCTCCGGGATGTCGCTCGCGAGGACCGGGCGGCCGAAGCTCATCGCTTCCAGCAGCGCGATCGAGAGCCCCTCGATGGAGGACGGCGCCACCACGAGCGCGGCGTGCTGCTGGAGCGACGCCAGACGCTCGCCGTAGACGGAGCCGAGGAAGCGGACGTTCTCTCCCGCGACCCGGCGACACGCTTCCACGTAGTCGTCGGTGAAGTGGCCCTCGCCGGCGATCGCCAGCGGCCACTCGGGGGTGTGCTCGCGGTGGGCTCGCAGGAGCACGTGCAAGCCCTTCTCGGGGACGAGGCGGCCCACGAAGAGGAGGTAGCGCTCCGGCGCGAAGCCCAGCTCGCCGAGGGGCTCGGCGGGCGCGGGCACGGGGAGCGTGGTCCCGTTCGGGATGTAGCGCAGGGAGCGGGCGCCGGCCCGTCGGAAGTGCTCCTCGAGCGTCCGCGACACGACGATCGTGGCGTGGGGGAACCGCGTGGCCGACCACTCGCACCCGCGCAGGAACGCCGAGGCCGCTCGCCCCCACTTCTCGCGGCGCCAATCGAGGCCGTGCACCGTGACCACGACCCTCCGGCCGGCGAGGCGCGGCGCGAAGGCGAGCGCGGAGGGGCCCAGCGCGTGGTAATGCACGACGTCCACGCGCGACGCGAGCGCGCGGGCCGTGGCCAGCATCGTGTGCGTGATCGCGTCGAGATGCTTCGTGTTCCACGACGGCAGCCGTACGAGCTGGACGCCCGGCAGGACGGAATCGAGCGGCGTGTAATGCGTGCGGCAGTAGGCGATCACCTCGTCGCCGGAGGCGGCGAGCCGCCGCGCCAGCTCCTCGACGTGCCGCTCGATGCCCCCGAACGTCGCGGGCACGCCCTTCTGTCCGATCATCGCGATGCGGATGACGCGACCTCCCCGAGGATGTCCAGCATCCGCGCGACCTGATCCGAGAGCCGGTGCTCGCGCTCCACGAGGCGCCGGCCGCCTTCTCCGAGCCGGCGCGCGAGCGCCGCGTCGCTCTCGAGCCGCTCGAGGCAGCTCGCGAGCTGGTCCGCGGCGTGCGGCGCGAACAGGAGCCCGCTCTCGCCGTCGCGCACGATCTCCGGCAGGCCGCCGATCGCGGAGGCGACCACGGGTACTCCCGAAGCGAGCGCCTCGAGCGCCGACATCGGCGCGTTCTCGTACCACTCCGACGGCAGCGCCACCGCCCGTGACGCGCGCACGCGCGCGAGAAGCTCCTCCCGCGGCAGCACCCCCAGGAACTCCACCCGCCCCGGGGCTTTCGCGGCCGCCACACGGCGCAGGACCTCCTCCTCGGGCCCCGCCCCGGCCAACGCGAGCCGCGCCCCGCGCGTCCGTCCGACCGCCTCCACGAGCGTGGCCACCCCCTTCTCGCGCGAGAGGCGTCCCGCGTACAGGAAGCCGGCGCCCGGCGAGGCTGCCGCGGAAACGGCCTCCACGTCGAGCCCGTTCGGCACCACGCGAACCGATCCGCGGAAGCCCATCTCGACGACCTTCGCCGCGAGGAAGCGGCTCGGCGCCACGAACACGCGAATCCCGCGCTCGAGGGTGCCGCGCGCGCGGTGGAACGTCGACTCCACCCACGCGGCCGCCGACGGCGCCGCGGCGCCGCGAAGACAGCGATGGACGACGGCGTGATGGAAGCGGCCGCCGGCGCAACGCTCGCAGGGGCGCCCCTCCGTGAAGAGGAGGTAGTTCGGGCACACCACCTTGTAGTCGTGCAGCGTGTGCACGCTCGGCACCCCGGCCTCGCGCAAGGCGTCGACGATGGAGGGCGAGAGCTGGTGGTGGAAGTTGTGCAGGTGGCAGACGTCGGGGCGGACCTCCGCGAGGAGCGAGGCCATGCGCCGCTTCGCCTCCCGCGAGTAGACGGCGCGCGCGGCCGCCCGCAGCGCCCCGATGCCCTGCGCGGCCTCGTAGTCCACTTCGGGAACGAAGTGGTCCGCCCAGGGCGTCGGCCGATTGCGCGCCGAGGCCATCGCGAACGGCACGACCTCGTGCCCCGCCGCCTCGTACCCTCGCAGCAGGTCGAAGAGGACGCGCTCGGCGCCGCCCTTGTCCCAGAAGAACTTGTTGACGACGAGGATCTTCATCGACGCGCGCGGCCGGCGGGCCCCGTCACGCGGCGGGATTCTCCGCTCGGCGCGCGGCCTGGCTCGGTGCGCCGGGCCGTGGCGTGGCGCCGGCGAGCCATCGCGACAGGATCCACCGCGCCGGGACCAGCGGCTTCGCCTTCATCCCGGGAGCCACCGTGCAGCTCATCCAGCACTGGATCTTGCACCCGGCGACGTCCGCCAGGACGCCGGGCGTGGTCTGAGCCTCCTCGATCTCCTCCCACGTGGACTTGCTCAGGTCGCCGAGCGGGCGGTTGAGGATGTTGCACGGGAAGACGACGCCGTGGTGGTCGACGTGGATGTGACGCACCGCCGCCGTGCACGGCTCGCGCCTCGGCTTCGCGTCGATGTAGTCGAGGATCCCGTCCGTGTAGTACGCCCGGAACCAGTCCTTGGGGCGGTGCGAGCGGAGCTGGCGCGTGGCGATCTGCAGGAGGTCGTTCCGCGTGGCGTCGTCCCGCGGGACCATGTCCTTCTGGTCGCCGAAATAGACCTCGCTCGAGTGGACGACCGAGCACACGTAGTCCACGTGCAGCTCGTCGGCGAGGCGCTTCACGGCGCCGAGCGCGCCGGGGTTCTCGCGCGAGCCGGTGCACGCCAGGCCGAGGTCCTTGATGCCGGCGGCCTGCAGCTCGCGGACCGTCCGCATGATCTTCTCGAAGCAGCCCTTGTGATTGCGGACGCGGTCGTGCTCCTCCCCGATGCCGTCCGTGGAGATGCGCAGCGCCACGGGGCCGCCGGCCGCCATGGCCTTCGCCTGGCTCACGATCTTCTCCGTCAGGACGCCGTTCGTGGAGAAGACGAAGCGCGGCTCCCGGAGATGATCGCGCAGGACGGCGATGATCTCCGGCAGGTCGTCGCGCATGAACGGCTCCCCGCCGGAGATGTTGATGTTCTTGAGGCTCGTCGGGAGCCGCCGGTACCAATCCGGCGGCAGCTCGTGCCGGTCGGGCCGCGACCAGATGTCGCACATCACGCAGAACGTGTTGCAGCGGTGGTTGACCGCGAGGATGGCGTCGGTCGGTCGCAGCTTCAACGGCGACTCCCTTCGAGTTCGCTCAGGCGCGCGCGGCCACGAGCTCGCGAAGCACGGAAACGACGTACTCCGGGGCGCTCGGGTCCATCTCGGCGTACATCGGCAGCGACATCACTTCGCCGGCCAGCCGCTCCGCATTCGGGAACGCGCCCCGCGCGAAGCCCAGGTGCCGGTAGGCGGGCTGCAGGTGGAGCGGAATCGGGTAGTGCACGCCGACGCCGACCCCCCGCTTCGCGACGAGCGGCAGGAGCGCCTCGCGGTCCTGCACTCTCACGACGTAGAGATGATACACGTGCCGGACCCCCGAGCGGGGCCGGATCGGCACGATGTCCTCGCAGCCGGCCAGGAGGGCGTCGTACCTGGCGGCGAAGCGCCGCCGGGCCTCCGTCCAAGCCTCGAGGTGGCGGAGCTTGACGTCCAGCACCGCGGCCTGGAGCCCGTCGAGGCGGTAGTTGTACCCCTCCACCTGGTGCTCGTACTTCGTGGTGCGGCCGTGGTCCCTCAGCAGCCGCACGCGCGCCGCGAGCGCGTCGTCGTTCGTGACGATCCCGCCGCCGTCGCCGTACGCCCCCAGGTTCTTGCCGGGGTAGAAGCTGAAGCAGGCCATGCGCCCGAACGTGCCCACGCGACGGCCCTTGTCCTCGGCGCCGTGCGCCTGCGCCGAGTCCTCGATGACCGGCACTCCCCGGCGGTTCGCGATGGCCATGATCGGATCCATGTCCGCCGGCTGCCCGAAGATGTGCACCGGCACGATCGCCTTCGTGCGCGGGGTGATCGCCGCTTCCAGCTGGTCGGGATCGATGCACCCGTCCGAGAGACGGCAGTCCACGAAGCGCACCGACGCGCCGGTCTGGCTGATGGCCTCGACGGTGGCGATGAACGTCCACGGGGTGGTGATGATCTCGTCGCCCGGGCCGATGTCGAGCGCGGCGAACGCGACGTGCAGCGCCGCCGTGCCGGACGCGATCCCGATGCCGTGCTTGGTGCCGCAGTACGCCGCGAAGCTCTTCTCGAAGCGCTCGAGCGCGGGGCCGCCGATGTACGCGCAGCTTTCGAGGATCTCGCCGATGGCGGCGTCGATCTCGGGCTTGATGGTGTGGTATTGCGCCCTCAGGTCGTTGAATGGGACGTTCACGGGTTCGACCCTTTCTCGCTGAGCGATTCGGTGGAAGGCGGCGTGACCGGCAGCTGGACGCCGCTCCGGCGGATGGACTGGCACGCGCGCTCCATCACCCGTACGACGGCCAGACCGGACGCGCCGTCCGAGCGCGGGACCTCGCGCTTCTGGATGCAGTGGACGAAGTGCTGGCACTCGTTCTTCAAGGGCTCGTTGTCGTCCAGGCGCGGCGTGTAGATGTCGCCGAAGCGGTACGACAGCTGGAACTCGCCGAACGTGTCGTAGTGGGGCTGCACCGTGACGCCCTTGTCGTACACGCGGATCTTCTCCGTCGTGGAGACGTCGTCGTAGACGAGCATCTTCTTGCTCCCGACCACGGTGATGCGCCGGATCTTGTCCGGGTTCAGCCAGGACACGTGCGTGTGGGCCACGATGTCGCCCGGGTAGCGCAGGTGCAGGAACGCGACGTCCTCGATGCCGGACTGGATGTAGGCCTGACCCTGGGCGGCCACCGTCTCGGGCTCGCAGCCGAGAACGTAGTTGAGGATGGACACGTCGTGCGGCGCGAGGTCCCAGACGACGTTGATGTCCTCCTGGAAGAGCCCGAGGTTCACGCGCGTCGTGCTGATGTAGTAGATGTGGCCGAGCTCGCCGGACGAGATGAGGTCCTTCATCTTGTTGACCGCGGCGGTGTACAGGAACGTGTGGCCCGCCATGAGCACGAGGCCGCGGTCCAGGGCGATGCGCTGGAGATCCTCCGCCTCCGCGACGCTCGCGGCCATCGGCTTCTCCACGAGCACGTGCTTCCCGCTCTCGAGCGCGCGCTTGGCGATCGTGTGGTGCGTGGAGACCGGCGTGGCCACGAGGATCGCGTCGATCTCGGGATCGGCGAGGACCTCCTCGAAGACCGTGGTGGTCTGGACCGAGTGGTAGAGCTGCGCGATGTGCCGCAGGCGCTCCTTGTTGAGGTCCACGGCGGTCTTCATGCGAACGCCCGGCATCTGCGAGAAATTGCGGATCAGGTTCGGGCCCCAGTACCCGCATCCGACGACTGCGACGGCCAGCACGAGGAGCTCCTTTCGCGTTGCGGTACGGCCTCAGTACGCTCCCTCGCCGGAGAGGACGACGGGGATCGTACGGAACAAGATCTCCAGATCGGTTTTCAGCGACCAGTGGTCGATGTAGTACAGGTCCAGGAGGACCATCTCGTCGAACGGGACGCTGGAGCGTCCGCTCACCTGCCACAGCCCGGTCAAGCCGGGCTTCGCGCGCAGGCGCTTCTTGTGCCACTCGCGGTAGTGGTTCAGCTCGTAGAAGATGGGCGGGCGGGGACCGACGATGCTCATCTCCCCGCGGAAGACGTTGATCAGCTGCGGCAGCTCGTCGAGGCTCGTGCGCCGCAGGACCGCCCCCACCGGCGTGATCCGCGGATCCCGCGTCATCTTGAACACCTGGTCGCGGGCGCGCTGCTTGTCCTCGAAGTCCAGCTGCTTGCCGGTGATGAAGTTGATGGCGTAGTCCCGATGGATCGAGTCGTCGGTCTCCAGCTTCATCGTGCGGAACTTGCACATCGTGAACTCGCGCGCGTACTGCCCCGCCCGAACCTGCCGGAAGAGGACCGGCCCCGGGGAGAAGACGCGGATGAGCAGCGCGATGAAGAGGAGCAGCGGACTGAACACGAGGAGCAGCGTTCCGGAGACCAGGAAGTCGAACGCGCGCTTGAGGAACAGCGCCAGCTGCGGCGCGCTGTCCCCCCGGATGTCGTAGGTGGGGACGCCGTCGATCGTCTCGACGCTGGTGTCCGAGACCAGCAGGTGGAGGATGTCGCTCACGAGACGGACCGGGAGCTGCGCGCGCATGCAGCGCGACATCATCGCGAGCGTCCCCTCCTGCCCGAGGCTCGGGATCGCCACAAAGACCTGGTCCGCGGAGACCGCGCGCACGATCTCGGGCAGCTGCTCCACTCCGCCCATCACCGGGAGCCCGTCGATCTCGCGACCTTGCTTCGCGGGGTCGTCGTCGGCGAAGGCCACCACCTCGTACTCGAGGACGTCGCTCGTGCGCACGCGCTGCAGGAACCGCGTGCCCTCCGCCCCCGCCCCGACGATCACGATCCGCTGCAGCCGGCGCCCTCCGGTATAGAGCCGGCGGTACACGGCGCGCAGCAGGCCGAGCCGCCCGAGCAGGGAGAGCGACGTCGTGAAGAGCCACGCGAGGCCCAGCACGAGCCGTTTCTCGAAGAAGTAGTCGGTCCGGGTGGCGAAGCCGAGCGCGAGGACGAGGAGGCAGCCGAACGTGATCGACTTGACGACCCCGGCGGCATGGTCGAGCCGGGTCTCGAAGACCTTGGGCTGATACAGGCGGTTGACCCCGTGGATGACGATCCAGACGGGGAGGAGCAGGCCGAGGGTCCAGGCGTGCTCGATCCGCAGGGGCTCGGACGGGCCCGGGAAGATGCCGAGGCCCAGCCGGACCCGGTGGGCGCCCAGGAAGCCGGCGAAGAGGGCGATGGCGTCCACCGCCATGGCGAGGCCGACGAGCCAGAGCTCGGAGCGGCGCCGGAGGTGGCGGGAGGAGGGTTTCACCCGGGTCGGGGGGTCGCCGACGTCGTGGCTCATGGCTCTCCTCTGCGGGCAGCGGCGCCGGGCGCAACCTGTCGTAATTCTAACCGATTACGTCGCTTCGATCCAGTGGAGTCGAGTGCTCGGTCGCGCACGTGCCGGTAGACCTCGAGGGTCCGCTCGACGTGTCGGGCCAATCGGAATCGCGCTTCGGCGTCCTGTCGCCCGGCGGCCCCCATGCGCCGGGCGCGGCCGGGATCGTCCAGCAGCTGGCCCAGGGCGCGGGCGATGCGGGCCGGCTGTCCGGCGGGCACGAGGAAGCCCGTGCGCCCCGGGTCGACGAGGCGCGAGGTCGCGCCGACGTTCGTGGCGACGACCGGCAACCCTGCGGCCATGGCCTGCATCACCGAGAGCGGCGCCACCTCCACCCGCGACGGGTGCGCGAGCACCCCCGCGGCCGCGACCTCCGCTTCGAGCTGTTCGTCTGGCACGCCGCCGAGGAAGGTCACCCGCCCTCCGAGGCCCGCCGCGCGCGCCCGCTCCTTCAGGGTCTCCAGGTACCACCGGTCGTCCGGCGGCCCGACGAAGCGCACGCGCAGGTGACGTCCGTTCGACGCGAGGAGGCGCGCCGCCTCGATCAGATCCTCGGGCGCCTTCAGCGGCAGGATCCTCCCGACGCACAGGACGTTCGACGGATCGCCCGCGGGCCGGAGCGCGAAGAAGCGCTCGTGCACCGGATTCTCGATCGTGTGGACGCGCGCCGAGCCCAACCGGCCGCGGAGCATGTCCGCCACGACGTCGCTCGGGACGATCACGTCTTTCGCGCGCTTCAGCCCGGCGTTCTCCATCCCCGCCAGCACCGCCGCCCGCACGCGATTCTTGAAGCCCCCGCTCGTGTGCGCCTCGTTCGATTGGATCCCGTTCACGCTGACCAGCCACGGGAAGCCGGCGTCCGCGGCCGCGAGGGCCTTGGGCCCGAGGCCGAGCGAGTGCACCACGTCGGGGCGGATCGCCCGGAGACGTGCGGCGGTGGCGCGCCGCTCCGCCGCGCCGCGCGTGACGTTGCCGAAGCGCTGCGGCAGCGGGAACCGGTGCACGCGCACTCCGTCCACGTCCTCCTGCGACGGGCCCGCCAGATTCGCGTGGAAGCTCACGACGTGCACCTCGAGCCCGTCCTGCGTCGCGAGGGCGCCGGCCAGCTCGCGCGCGACCGCCTCGAGGCCGCCCACCGCGCGGTCCCGGGAGCGCGGGAACTCGGAGAGGATCGCGATCCTCATGCCCGGCCCCCCACGGCCACGGTTCCCGCCCACGGCGACACGGGCGCCGCCTCCACCGGCACGTCGAGCTGCATGCGGTCGGCCTCGACAGCCTCCTGCATGCCTACCATGGCGCCCAGCAGGAAGAAGAAGAGCACGTTCACGTACTCGAAGTAGCGCATCTCGAGGAACATCGCGTTGGTGAGATAGGCTGCGATCCCGCACCAGACGCAGACGACGTAGTCCTTCGAGATCAGCCCCTGGCGCGGCAGCGCGTGATACGCCCGCAGCGAGCGGAGGATCACGAGGACGAAGACCAGGACGAACGGGACGAGCCCCGCCGCGCCCTGCTCGGCCACGATCGTCTCGAGGATGTTGTGCGAGATCGACTGCCCGCCGACCCCGATGTCCACGTGGCCGATCACGGGAACGTCGCGCGGCTTGCGATAGCGAATGGCCGCCTCGTCGAAGTTCTGGAAGCCGACGCCGAAGAACGGATGGTCCACGAAGATCTCCGCCGTCTCGTACGCCAGCTCCACGCGGTATTGGATCGTGTTCATCGTGGCGAGGCCGCCCTTGTTGCGGTCCTGCGTGCCCAGGTTGTCCCAGTTCAGGAAGGCCCCGGTGGCGCCCGCGAGGAGGATGCCGATGGACACGACCCGCAGCCCGCGCCCCCACACGGACGCGATGATGAGCGCGAAGAGGAACCCGAGATAGACCGAGCGCGTCTCCGTGAAGAAGAGCGTGGCCGGCGTCGTGAGGAGCAGCACGATCCGGATCACCATCACGACGATGCCCTTGCGCTGGTTCAGCCAGTGCCATGCCGGGAAGAAGCCCATCGTCATGACCGTGCCGAGGACCGCGGGCTGCAGGAAGATGCCGCGCACGCGGAACCCGAGCCGCATGAGGCCGTGCTCGGCCACCGTGGCGTCCACGATGAAGCGCGGCCACACCAGCGCGTACCACTTCAGCTTCTCGAAGATCCCCATGACCGCGAAGTAGATCCCGACGGTCACGAGGTACGCGAACACGAGCTTCAGCTGGTCCTCGCGGTTCACGACCGCCCGCGCGAAGTAGAAGAACAGGAACGGGTAGATGTAGCCGCGCATGAGCAGGAGCCACGCGGGCCGCTGCCCCGTCGTGATGATCGAGATGAACATCAGCACGACGAAGACCACCATCGACTTCTCGATCACTCCCAGCGGCGGGACCTTGCGCATGCCCACGATGATCTGGATGAGGAACACCAGGAACAGGAGGATCGAGGAGACGCGCCCGGGATACAGGTCCGGGAACGAGTGCAGTCGGATCCAGAAGCCGGTCTGGAAGAAGATCACGGTCGTGAGGTAGAAGAGGAACCCCCACGTGATGTCCCTCTTGAGCAGCAGGAAGACGACGACCGCGATGTTGCAGAGGCCGAGCGCCATCACGAGCGTCGTGGCGTCCATGAAGAGCCCCAGGAACCCCGCCGTCACGAGCAGCAGGGCCAACAACACGCCGCGACCGACCCCCGGTCGGGCCCGGTCCGCGCCGCGGAGCGGCGGTACGAGGGGACGCGCGGGCGCGCTCACGCTCGTCTCACGTCGTAGAGCGTGACCTTCACGCCCGGGAGATCCCAGCGCTTCTCCTCGGAGAGCTGCTCCTCGAAGGCCCGGCGAATCCGCGCCTCGGGCGCGACGTCCCACCAGCGCGAGAGGACGAGCCACACGCGCTGCTCGCCTCGGCTCACGTCGGCGACGTGCTTCCGGAGGTCTTCGTCCGTCCGCAAGAACCGCTTGTGCAGCGCGTGGAGCGGGGCCTTCCCCGCCGCGGTGTCGGAGAAGTAGTAGCGGAACGGGCGCCACGCGTAGATCACCACCACCGAGTCGCCGGGCCGCTCCTCGCGCAGCACGAGACGCGCGGCCGCGCGGCTGTCCTCCTTCGCGTAGGCCGGGTCGAAGTAGAGCTGGCCGAGCGCGATGCCGGCGAGCACCAGCGCGACCCCGCGCGAGAGCCGGAAGAGACGCCCGGTCCGGCAGAAGCCCGCTGCGAGCACCGCGAGGAATTGCGGGAAGAACGCGATGAGATAGCGCGGATTGAAGGTCTTCACGTCCCGGGCGGCGAGCAGCACGGCGAGCCCGAGCGGCACGAGCGCCGTGGCCGCGAGCCAGCCGAGACGCCCCCGCTCCCGGGCCACGCCGAGTCCGCCGATGAGCGGCACGACGATCGCGGCGACTCCGATCGCCACCGCCGGGAGATAGGGCGCCAACGCGTGCAGCGACCGGTCGAGGTGCAGCGCCTGCAGCGGCGGTCCGAGCGAGTAACCGAACGCGAAGGCCCAGCCGAGATACGAGATCTCGCGCCAGGAGAACCCGGAGTCCCCGCGGAGGGGAACGCCCATCGGCGAGGGCGCGTCCACGAAGACGCGCTCGGCGCCCATGCGGTGGTACCAGTCGATGAACCAGGGCGAGAACACCGCGGCGGCGAACAGCACCACCCCCGCCCAGCGCCCCGCGAAGCCCCAGGAGAACGGCCGCTTCGCGAGCACGGCCGCCGAAAGCCCGGCGAGGAGGAAGCCCGCGCTGAAGTTCGTCAGCAGGGACAGCGCGCAGAGCACGGCGAGCCCCACCCACGCCCCGCGTCCCGCCTTGCCGTCCCAGGCCCGCAGGAACAGCAGCAGCGCGCCCGCATCCCAGAGGATCGCCCAGGAGTAGCTGCGGACTTCCTGCGAGTACCAGACGTGGAAGGGCGAGATCGCCATCAATAGGGCCGTGACGCGCCCGACGCGCTCGTCGAAGAGCGCGGCGCCGAGCTTCCAGGCCAGGGGAATCGCGAGCACGCCCGGAATCGCGTAGAGGAGGCGGAGCCACGCCTCGCTCGTGCCGAGGCGCGTCCAGCCGTGCAGGAGCAGCGAGGTGAACGGGCCGTGGATGTCGGTCATCAGACCGCGGAAGAACTCCGCACCGCGCGCGTAGGTCGCCAGCTCCAGGCTGATCATCTCGTCGGTCCAGAGGCTCTGGTGCCCGAGATGGAACAGCCGCAGCGCGAGCGCGAGCAGCATCACGCCGAGGAGCCAGAGGGGGAGCTTGCGCGACGGCGTGACCACGGGACGACCTCCCGGCTCACAGCCGGCGATAGATGAAGTCCGGGATCGGGAACTCCCGACGGTTCAGAATGACACCGAGGACTCGGCCGCCCACGTGGCGCACGGTCTCGACGGCCCGGCCCGCCACCTCGCGGTTCGTCTTGCCGGCGCGCACGACCAGCACGACGCCGTCGCCCCCGGCCACCGCGCCCTGCGAGAAGAACGGAGACCCGATGAAGTCCGAGTCGCAGAGCACGTAGTCGTACCCGGCGGCGAGCTCGCGCTGGAAGTCCGCGAGCGCATCCGTCACGCGATCGGCCTCCGACCGATCCGCGCACCGCCCGAGCGGCACGAGATCCAGGTTCGCGAAGCCCGTCGGATGGATGACCGCCTCGCGCGGCGCCGTGCCGGCGATGTACTCCGCGATGCCGGGCGCGTCCGGGAGATGGAACCCCCGGTGCAGCGACGGATGGCGCGGGTTCCCGTCCACGAGCAGCACTCGCTCGCCTCGACGCGAGAGCATCTCCCCGAATTGCGCCACCACGGTGGAGACCCCCTCCCCCGCGATCGCGCCGCAGACGACGAGGTTGCGCGTGGCCACGCCGCCGAGGGCCACCTCGACCTGCTTGCCCACCGACTCGTAGTACGAAAGGACGTCCGCCGACAGCGTGGGCACGAGCCCGCGCGGACCGTCGCTTCGCGGACGAGGGACCTCGTGCGGCTGTGGCGGGGCCCACCGCTCGCCCTCGGACTTGCGCATGGCATCGCGGACTTTGCTCACGGGCCCTCCTCCGGAGTGGGAGCGGACGGAACGAGGCGCACGGTGCGGACGAACGCGAAGTCGCGCTGCGATCGCATCGTCTCGAGCGCGGCGCGCGCCGAGTCGGCGGAGGAGTACTCGCCGATCAGCACCCGGTACCACACGCCGCTCTCGATCTCGGTGGGGGTGATTCGAACGGGCAGGGAGAGCTCGCCGCGCAGCTGCGTGGCGAACTCCTGCGCCTTCTCGATCCGCTGGAACGACGCCACGTGGAGCGCCCACTGGGGCGCGGGCGGGGCCGCAGCGGCCTTCGCAGGGTCCGCGGGCCCCGCGGGCTTCGACGGCGCGGCGGTCGATGCGGAGGTCGGCGCGGCCGAGGGCGTGGCCGCCGCGACGCCCGGCGCCGTCGCGGGCGCGCCCGGCGCAGCGATCGGCGAGGTCGTGGCGGGCGAGCCGAGCGGGGTGCTGGAGGCGGACGGCGGCGCGACGCCGGCTGCCGGAGCGGGCGCCCCCGCCGCCGTGCTGTCGGCGGGCACGGCCGCGGCGACGCGACTGTCCCCGCGCCCGAAGCGGCTGCCCACGAGCAGCCCGGCCACGACGACCACCGCCGCGAAGCTCACGCCGGCGAAGATCTTCACGGAGCGTCTCGGGCCGCGCGGCGCGGTCTCGACCGGCTCCTCCGCCCGGTACGGCGCATCGGGCGGCGCCTCGAGCGACGCCTCGACGAGCGCCTCGACCGGCATCTCGGCCGCTTCGCGCGGCGCCCGGCGGAAGCCCGGCAGCCGGATGAGCTTGCCGCGCGCGCGCTTCCGCGGGGGCCGCCCCGGCATCACCGCGTGCGTGATCGCGCCCAGGTCGTCGAACGCGTCGGCGACGATTTCCGGCGTGATCACGCGAGTCTCCGCGACGTACGCGGTGACGAGCGCGCGATCCGCGAGCAGGTTGATGAGGCGCGGCAGGCCGCCGGTGCACTCGTGGATCGCCGCCGCCGCATCGGGACGGAACGTGGCCCCCGGCGACCCCGCGGCGATCTGCAGGCGCCGCTCCAGGTAGGCACGGGTCTCGTCGAGGGACAGCGGCCGAATCTCGTAGAACATCTCGATCCGCTGCGCGAGCGGCATCAGCCGTGTCGTGGACAACAACGTCTTCAGCTCCGGCTGCCCCGACAACACGATCTGCAGGAGCTTGCGGTGGTCGTCTTCCAGGTTGGACAGCAGGCGGATCTGCTCGAGCGCTTCCTCGCGCAGGAGGTGCGCCTCGTCCAGGATCAGGATGCCCGGCCGCTCGCTCGCGACGAGGAACTCGCGCAACCGGCGGCGCAGCTCCACGAGCGGGGCGCCCTCCGCCGGCGCGCCGAAGCCGTCGAGGATGGAGGCGAGCAGATCGCGCACGTCCACTTCGGGCTGACTCAGGAAGCAGACCCGTTCGGTGCGGCCGATGCGGCGCAGGAGCGCCCGGAGGATCGTGGTCTTGCCGGCCCCGATCGGCCCCGTGATCGCGACGAAGCCCTTCCCCTCTTCGATGCCCATGACGAGGTTCGCGAGCGCGGAATCGTGCGACTCCCCGAGGAAGAGGAAGTCCGGGTCCGGCACGAGCTCGAAGGGCGACTTGCGGAACCCGAAGAAGCGCTGATACACGACGTCCTCCTACCGCTTCGCGAGCGGGCGCATCTCGGGAATGGACCCGAGGAGCGGCACGCCGAGGTTGATCTCGACGTCGTCCGGCGTGCGGAGCGAGTGGTCGAGCCCCTCCATGAGGAACGCGAGGGCCAACCCGAGCGACAACCCGAGCATCGCGGCGAACAGCGCGAAGAGGCTCTTCCGCTCCTGCACGAACGACACCGTCACCGTCGCGGGGCTGAGCACCTTCGCGTTGACCATGCGCTGGTCTTCCGTCTCCGAGATCTGCGTGTCGGCCATCCTCGTGTCGACGAGCTCGGAGAGCTCCGACGTGTTCGCGATCTCGCGCTCGATCTGCTGGAGCATCGGCTGGTAGCGCGGGATGCGGTTCATCTCGTCCAGGAGGTCCCGGATGGCCTTCTCCTCGGAGCCTTCCTCGGCGCGCAGCGACTCGACGAGCCCTTCGCGCATGTGGAGCTGCGTGAGGACCTCCTGGCGCAGGTCGTCCTCCACGAGCTTCACGAAGGCCTCGGCCTGCTGGACCTTCGGATGATCCGGCAGGTAGCGGCCCTTCAGCTCGGCCAGCTGCGTGCGCTTGTCGATCAGCTTCGCCCGCAGCTCCTGGAACGGGCGCCCGTCCTCGAACTCGAGCGACGGCACGAGGATGTCCGGCTCCGCCTTCATCTTCCGCCGGATGATGTCCAGCTTCTTCTCTTCGGTCTCGCGCCGGACGCGGACCTTCAGGAGGTCGGTGCGAAGACCGTCGAGCGTGCCGAGGTTCAGGCGCTGCTGCCAGTCCTGGTCGTAGATGCCGGACTCGATCTGGAGCTGGCCGAGCTCGGTGCGCAGGTCGAGCAACCGGTCCCGCAGGTTCGCGGAACGGTCCTCGAAGAAGCTCTCGAGCATCGGGTTGCGCCGGACGGAGATGCGTTCGACGACGTACGCGTTCGCCACGGCGTCCGCGAGCATGCGCGCCGTCGCGGGATTCTGATGGCGGAAGCGGATCATGATGACGTTGGACGTGGCCACCGGCTCCGCCTGCAGGTTCTTCGAGATCCACCCCGACGTGGGCATGTGGAACTTCTCGGTGTTGTCCTCGGGCGGGAACAGCGCCGCTTTCTGGTCCTCGGGGAGATTCTTCAGCTCGTCCTGCACGTAGCTCACGGCGCGATCGAGGACGGGATCCGAGTTCAGGATCTCGATCTCGGTGTTCATCTCCTCGTCGAGGCCCAGGAACGGCGAGCGGGACTTCTGGAACGACGAGGCCTCGCTGCGGCGGATGAGGACCTTGGCCGTGGCCTGGAACTCCGACGTGGTCCGCAAGCTCGCCGACACGCCCATGGCGAGCGTCACGCAGAAGATCCCGATGATGACCCACTTGCGCCGGAACACGAGTCCGAGCATGTCGCGCAACGAGAAGGCGCGGGTCGTATCGGCGACGCGAGTGGCGGTGGCGGCGGGCACGATGGAGTCTCCTACTGCTGGATCACGGTGGTGGTCTGGCCGGGCCGGCGGATCGTCGCGAGGTCCTTGACGCGGATCATCTCGTACGACCGGATGACGAGATCGGGAATGGGCGTGAGCCCCTCGAAGGCCTGCTTCACGAAGTGCTCGATGTTCGACACCGTGGTGGGCGGGACGTACACGACGTCGTCGGGCTGCAGCACGACGTCCGCCGCGAGCGACTTCCCGGCGAGGACGCCGCGCAGGTCCAGGCGGTACGCCTGCGCCGTGTTCTCGCTCTTTCGCCGCAGCAGGATCACCGTGCCGAGCTTCGCGTCCTTCGTCACCGAGCCCGTCGAGGAGAGGGCCTGCGTGAGCGTCATTCGTTGCTCGAGATCCACGGGTCCCGGCTTGAGCACCTCGCCGACGACGTACGCGCGACGCTCGCCGAACTGCACGACGTTCAAGGTGGTGGTGGGATCGCGCAGCGTGCGGCTGTAGTAGGCCTCGATGTCGGCCGCCACCTCTTCCGGGCGCCGTCCGAGCGCGGCCACGTCGCCGACGCCGGGCGCGGTGATCATTCCGTCCGGCCGGACGACGCTGGTGGTCTCGAGCTCCGGATAGAAGAGGACGCTGATGAGGACCTTGTCGCCCCGGCGGAGAAGATACGGGCCCTCCGTGGCGTACTCGAGCGGGAGCGGGCGCGCCTTCTCCGCGGTGCCCTCTTGAGGCGTGGCGAGCTCGCGCACGAGGACCCCCTCGTTCGCCTTGACGGCCTCCGCCCCTCCGGTCGCCTTCTCCTTGGCTTCGATGCGGATGCGCAGGCTGTCCGGCAGATCGCCGAGCTCGTCCTGTCCTTCGACGTAGTACGGAGAGCCGCACCCCGCGACCACCGCTCCCAGCAGGGCCACGAGGACGGCTCGCGCCGCGCCCGCGCTGACGTGCTTCGGGAACATCCGACCTCCCAGAGGAACCTTGCTGCCCGAGGGGAGGACGCCGACAGCCTCCTCCCCGCATCGAATTCCGGCGGACGCCGCCGCGCCGCAAATCGTGCGCGGCACGCCGTCCCGAGTCCAAGAAACGACACCGCCGAGCGAAGCCGATGGGTTGGGGGGGAAAAACCGCGCAACGACGCGGAGGAGCTCGAAGCTCCCGAAGGGCCCACCGGCGAGGCGTCACCGCCCTCGCCCGGCAACTCCCTGTCGACCTCCTCGAATCTCGGGTGTCAAGCCGGCTGTGTTCCCGTAAGAACCTCCGGGAACGACTCGTAGCAAGATCCGATAGGCTCCCTTCTGGGTAGGTCCCTCCGGATTCTCTGGAAAAGCCCGGAGGAGTGCGGAAGAGCATAGCAGACCGCGACGTGACCGGTCAACGACCGGTCCCGCGAGCCCCGGGCCTCCAAAATCGACAAGATCTCAGCCGGCGTGCCCGGACGGCTCCCAACCCGCGAGGCGATCGGTCAGGGCGGCGGCCAGGAGCGGGATGAGGATCTCGTGCTGGCCGGTGAGATGGGCTCCCCAGCCCTTCCCTCGCGTGGGGCGGTCGACGACGTTGGTCAGCGGCCGGTATTGCCGGATCATGTCGAAATCCACCGCCGTGAAGTCCTCGATCGTGCCGCCGAGGTTCCGCGCCACGGTCAGCGCCTTGAGGAACACCTCGGGCAGGATCACGGCCGATCCGAAGTTGGTGACCACGCCCCTCTCGAGCGCCGCCACCCGCGCGGCGAGCACGCGGAAGTCGCGCAGCGACGCGTCGCCGATGGCGGCCCCGTTCGCCGAGGGGTGCTGGTGCACGATGTCGGTCCCGAGCGCGACGTGCACGGTGGCGGGGACGCCCGCGCGGAACGCCGCGGCGAGGAAGCTCGCTCCCGCGTGCGGCGCTTTCGCGTCCTGGAGGGCGGCGCCCAGCGCTTCGCCGAAGCCTCGGCTTTCTCGCGACGCCCGAACGGCCGCGTCGTTGAGGAACGCGGCCGTCTCCCGCGCCATTCCGAAGCTCCCGTCGCGCAGGCCCTCCTCGACCACCTCGGAGGTCCTGCCGAAGAGCGCGATCTCGACGTCGTGCACGGCGGCCGAGCCGTTCATCGCCACCGCCGTGACCCACCGGCTCGCGATCATCGGCACGACGCACGGCGCGGCGCCCGTCTTCACGACGTGTCCGCCCAGCATCACGATCCACTCGCGCCGCTCGCGGATGGCTCGTTCCAGGCGCCCGAGCAAGGTCTTGAGCTCCGCTCCGGCCAGCACGTCCGGCAGCGCGTCGACGAGCTGCGCGACCGTCATGCCGGCCCGCGGCGGCCCGGCGAACTGCGCCACGTCCACCTTGCTCTTGCGCTCGTGGACGGAGACGGTGCGAACGCGCGCGAGGTCGATCTCTTCGTGCCGACCCGGCATCATTTCCTCGCAGCGTCGGCGGCGGGACGCGGGAACTTGTCCGCGAGGCGAACCTCGCTGAGCGAAGCGGTCACCGCCCCGACCACGATCTTCGTGCGCATCTTCACGGGCATCCGGCGCTCGTCGGTGGTGATCCAGATGGTGAGCGTGCCCTTGGCCGAGAAGATCCCGCCCTCGCGGATGACGGGCTCGATCACCCAGCAGTCGAACTTGCCGGCGGGAACCTCCACGGTCTCGCGACCGTGCACGATCACCTTGAGCGGATAGTTGTTCCGGTCGGCGTGGCTGTCAATGAGGACGTCGCGACCCGGCTCGAGCGGCAGCGTGCGCAGGTAGTAGAACGCCGAGAGCTCGTCCTGCGCGCGGGCCGGGATCACGATCTCGTCGCCGTTGTCGTACCGGGCGAAGCACGAGTCGCGGTCGAACTTGATGAGCACGTCCTTGCGGTAGCCGCCTTCGCGCTGGTGCTTCTCGAAGCGCCACGGCAGGAGCGTCGAGGGATCGACGAACGTCTGCGCGCGGTCCCACACCTTGTAGAACTTCGAGAAGAACGCGTTGCTCTTCGCCTCGGTGCGGATGTCGAGGCACTCGCGACCGGAGACGCGACGCGTCCCCGCGACCTCCATCGTCGCGTGACCGGCGTTGAGAATCCCGTAATCGATCGAGAACTCGAGGGACTCGCCCGGGCCGAACGGAAGCACGTCGGGCAGCGGCGGGCCCGGCGGCGGCGGCGGCGCGAGCGAGTCCGGAGGGCCGAAGCGTCCGGTCTGCGCCGAATCGCGCGGCGCGACCACCGGGCGTGGGATCGCGCCCCACGGCGTCTCGACCGGGCGGTCCGGGAGCGTCGGAAACACTCCGGCCGCCGCCGCGAGGAGGAGCCACGCGCCTCTCACGAGCGGCTCCGCTGCAGGAGCCGCTCGTAGAGCTCGCGGGTTCGCCGGCTCGTCTCCGCCACGTCGAACTCGCGAGCGCGCCGGCGCCCCGCTTCGCCGAGCGCTCGCCCCCGCGCGGGATCGCGCGCCAGCGCGAGCAACGCGGCGGCGAGACCTCGGGCGTCGCCGCGCGACGCCAGCAGGCCTTCGCGCTCGTGCTCCACGATCTCGGGAATCCCTCCCACGCGCGTGGCGACGATCGGGATGCCGTGCGCCATCGCGTCGAGGAGCACGGTGCCCATGGCTTCGAAAGCGGAGGGAAGGAAGAAGACGTCGATGTCGCGCCAGAAGGTCTCGACGTCCGCCACGAAGCCCGGGAAGCGAGCGCGGCCGGCGAGACCGGCTTCACGAGATGCAACCTCGGTGGCACGGCGGAGTTCCCCCTCGCCGGCCCAGACGAAGCGTGCCTCGGGAGCGGCGGCCGCGACCTGGGCGGTGACCGCGAGCCACGTGGTCGGGTCCTTCTGGGAAGCGAACGCGGCGAGCGTCCCTACCGTCCAGGGCCGCGCCTCGCGCGACGCCGCCGCGTCGGGCGCAGGCTCCACGCCGCTGGGGATCCGGGTGATCCGCTCCGGCGGCACGCCGGCGTCCAGCAGCGCCCGCTCGACCGCGGCCGAGATGGCGACGTAGTGGTCGGCGAGGCGGCGATACTTCAAGCGCCCGAAGGCTCCGCGCACCGGCAGCTCCACGCGGCGGGTCACCAGCACGGGGTGGAAGCGAGAGAGCCGCGCGGCGATCCCGCCGGCGCCGTGAGCTCGGGCCGTGTGCAGATGGAGGACGTCGGGGCGGAGCGCACGCAGCAACCGCACCCCTCGCAGGACCGCCGCCGGATCCACGTCGCCCCGCGCGCGATACGCCACGGTGGGCAAGCCGGCGGCGCGAGCGCGCACGCCCAGCTCACCCTGCGGGTCCACGGCGAGCACGCTCTCCACGCCGGCCGCGGCGAGGTGGCTCGCGAGAAGGAGCACCTGGCGCTCCCCGCCGCGCCACGTTCGCGCCGGATCGACGTGCAGCACCCGCATCGTCAGGCCGCCGGACGGGCGGCGGGCTGTGGCTCCTCCTCGTGCGCAAGCCGGCCGCGCGAGAGCCTCCGGTAGTACACGACCTCCAGGAGCTCCCGGAAGCGGGCCCCGCGGACGTCGGCCGCGTGCTCCTCCACGGCGCGCTGGCGCGCCGCGCGGCGCAGCTCCTCGTGGAGCTCCGCGGTGCGCAGCACGTCGAGCGCGGCGCGCGCCATCTTCGCATGGGCCTCGGCCTCCACCAGGAACCCGACCTCCTCCGACGGCACGAGCTCCTCCGCGGAGCCCGCGCGCGTGGCGACGATCGGCAGGCCGCTCGCGAGCGCCTCCGCGAACGCGACTTCCACGCCCGCCACGACACCGGCCTCGTGGCTCTCCCGATGGGCGAGCACGAAGAGATCCGCGAGGCGGTAGTAGTCGGGCAGCGCGTCCTCGCTCACCGTTCCCGCGAAGACCACGCCGGCCTGAGCGCGCAGCTCGGCGGCGCGGCTGCGCCAGACCGCGTCCGCCGGGCCGAGCACGAGGAGCGCGGCGCCGTTCTTCTGCGCGCGCACGGCGGCGAACGCCCGGAGCACCGTGTCGGGGTCCTTCGCCGGACCGCGGCCGGCCACGGTGAGCAGCACGGGGCCCCGCGAGAGGCCGTGCCGCTTGGCGAGCGACTCGGGCTTCGGGCCCGGGCAGAACCGCTCGAGGTCCACGCCCGGAAGGATCACTTCGAGACGGTGGGGCAGCACCCCGGCCTTGTATGCCTCGAGCCGGCACGCGCGACTCGCCACGAAGATCGACTCGGACTCGTCGAGGATCTCCTGGACCTGTCGCGCCCGCTCGCCGGCGGCCCGGAGATCGCGACGCGCGGCGTGCAGCTCCGGACCTTCGAGATGCAGAACGTACGGCGCGCCGGTCGCTCGCTTGGTCTCGAGCGCGAGGCTGCCCTCGCCCGCGAGACCGAAGGCGACGATCATGCCGGGCGGCCTCCGCCGCAGGATCCAGTGGAGATGCGTCCGCCGCAGCCAGCGGGCGCCGCCCTCACCGAGCATCGCGAGCTGCGGGCGCCGATGGATCGGCACCGGGCACGCGCGATCGAACGAGCCCGCCCCCGACGCCTGCGCGGCGACGAGGCGGGTCCGCTCGGGCGGCTGGCGGCGGAGGATCTCCCGCAGCACGCTCTCCCGCCCGCCGATCGCGGGCGGCGTCCGGTCCGCGAGGAGCACGACGTCCAGGGCATGTCCCGGCGTTCGATCGCTCACGCGGTCCTCCTCGGAACGGGGCTCGGGGCGGGGCGGGATTCTAGGGGCGGGGCGACGGAGTGTCCAGGACACCGCTCCGCAGGAGCACGGCGAGCTCGGCCAGCACGGGCTCCGGGGGCAGCCGGCGCAGGCCCCCCTGGGCCTCGTCGGCGCGGACCGCGCGATGCGGACCCGACGGCGGCGTCCAGCCGTGCGGGTCCGTGGAGCCGAACACCCCGAGCGTGGGCACGCCCTCGACGATAGCGATGTGCCGTCCCAGGCAATCCGGGGCGACCAGCAGGGCCAAGCGCCCGAGGAGCGCCGCCATCTGGCGGATCGTCGTGGGCGGAGACAGCCGCGCCGCGTCTCCCAGCGCCGACGCGATCGCCTGCGCTTCGTCGCGCTCGGGCGGTCCCCACAGCACGAGCGCGGGCACTCCGGTGCCGCGCGCGAGCTCCCGCGCCGCCGCGACGTAGCCCGACGTCGTCCAACGCTTCGTGGCCCACGTTCCGGCGGGCAGCACGCCGCCCACGTGCGCGCCCTCCGCGTAACCGAGCGAACGGAGCGCGTCGGCCGCGAAGCGACGATCCTCCCCGGTGAGCGCCACGCCCGACCTCGCCTCGCCGGCCCAGCGGATGCCGGCGTCCCGCAGGACGTCCAGTTGCGCCTCCCCCGCCCAGCGCGCGTCCGTCTCCGGCGCGCCGCGGAAGCGCGGTACGCGCACGTTGTACGCGAGGCGCCGCGCGCCGCGGTCGAGCCCGACCCGCCATCGAGCGGTCGACAGGCCGGTGAGGAGCGCCGTGTGCGGATTCGAGAAGAGGTCCAGCACCACGTCGGGGCGGCGGGCGCGGATCCAGCGGATTGCGGTGCTCGTCCCTCCCCCGCTCACGCGCGCGTCGCCTCCCGCGCGCGGCAGCGAAGGTCCCAGGAGGAAGATCCCGGCGAGCCGCGCGTCCGTCTCCAGGAGCCCGCGCGCCGGCGCCTCGGCGACGTAATCGATCGCCGCGCCCGGAAAGGCCCGTGTCAGCGCGTCGAGCACGGCGCTCGAGATGACGATGTCGCCGAGCCCGCGGGGCCGGAGCACGAGCACGCGGCCGGGCGCCAAGTCCGCCGGGATCTTCACAGCGCGCGCGCCTTCTTCGCAAGCTCGCGAAGATACGCGTACTTGAGCAGCACGCTGTACGCCGACGTCGCGCAGAGCAGCCAGCCCTCGGGCCCGTCGCGGAAGCCCCCCTGCAGAAGCCACTGCTTCACGAAGCGGCCGAGCGGTCGGGCGGCGAGGTCGCCGGGGCGCGCCCTCCGGCCGCGCGCGAAGGCTTCCTCCGCGCCGAGCCTCGCGTACCAATCCGTCTTGCGCAGCCACTCCGAGAGGTCGCGGCAGGAGTGGTGCACCAGCTTCGCGGCGAGCGCGCCCGTCGCGCCCTCGACCACCGCGCCCTCGTGCACGCGTCGATCCTCGAAGCGCGCGACGCGACGGTCGAGAAGGCGAAGCACCCAGTCGTTCTGCCAGCCGCACCCCACGATCGTCCGTCCCAGGAACGTGTTGAGCCGCCGCATGCGGAAGCCGCGCCGCTCTCCGGGATCGGCCAGCACCGCGCGGATCTCCTGCTGCAGCTCGGCCGTGACGCGCTCGTCCGCGTCGACGAGCAGCACCCAGTCGTGCGCCACCTGCGGCAGCGCCCAGTTCTTCTGGCGCGCGTGGCTCTCGAACGGATGGACGAGCAGCGTCGCGCCGGCGTCGCGCGCGATCTCCGCGGTGCGGTCGGTGCTGCCCGAGTCCACGACGACGATCTGGTCCGCGAAGGCGCAGCTGGCCAGGCACTCCGGCAGATTCCGCTCCTCGTCGAGCGTGGGGATGAGCACGGAGAGACGCGTCACGAGGGGCTCAGGCCGCCGCGGCGGGCTCGTGGCCGACTCGCCCCGCCGCGACCGCGACGCCGACCAGGAAGCAGAGGAGCGTGAGGATCTCCGAGTCGCCGAGGTTCCAATCGACGAGCCCCGCAGCGAGGAACGCCACGAGCCCGGCCTCGACGGCGTCCACGACGTCCAGCTCGAATCCGGGCACGACGCCCGTGCGGGAGCGCCGGAGCGCGCCGAAAAGCCCCACGACGAGCCAGGCCAGCGCCACGAGCCCGGGAATCCCCATCTGCGCCGCCACGGTCAGCGGCACGGAGTGCAGGTGGCCCTGCGCGGTCTCGCCGGGCCCCATCACCTGCGCGTAGACGTCACGGAGGTCGTGGAGGCCCCAGCCCGTCCACGGCCGCTGGGCGAAGATCCGGAGGCCGTGCCCCCACATGCGGAGACGATCCACGTTCGCGTCGCTGGAGGGGCTCACGAGGTCGTGCCCCGCTTCCCGCACCACCGACGGCGCCACGAGGAACGACAACGCGAACAGGGCGAGCACGGCGGCGGCGATGCGCCGTCGCCGGACGATCATCAGGTAGCCGAGCCCGGCCACGCTGCCCAGCCACGCGGAGTGGATGCGGCCGAAGTACAGCACGGCGAGGATCGACGCGGCCGCGATCGCCGCGCCGAGCCGGTGCGACGCCGCGAGGCGCCGCTGGGTGCTGACGAGCAGCGCGGGGAACGAGCAGAGGAGCAGCATCCCGGCGTTCGTGAGATAGAAGC
Source organism: bacterium (assembly GCA_046330135.1). Lineage (GTDB taxonomy): Bacteria > ARS69 > ARS69 > ARS69 > ARS69 > CAYYFX01. Next base: position 165,577 of record JAXLTI010000007.1, on the reverse strand, counting down.
CGTGGAAGCCCCGGATCCGGACGTCGAGCGCGGGGCCGCCCTGGCGGAAGAAGAACGTGAAGCACCCGTACAACGACGTGATCCCGGCCCCGAAGAGGAGCGCCATCACGAGGCGGCCGATGCTCCAACGGCGGGTGACCACCGCGGGCGCCCAGAACAGCATGCCGAGCAGCGCCAGCTTCTTGAGGTTGATGGTGCTCGCGAGAATGTCGGAGGAGAAGAGCGTCGCGAGCACGGATGCGGCCGCCCAGCCGAGCACCGGCCAGAGCAGGCCGGTGTCCGGCCGCACGAGGACGGTGCGCTTGCCCCGGTCGCCGAGCACGACGAAGGCGCCCGCCGTCATGACCGCTTGGCTCACCGCGATCGAGAGGGTCCCCACGAGCGCGAAGAGCACGAGGAGGTACTCGGGCAGTCGTTTCATGCCCGCGATCCCACGAGACGGTCATACAGCGCGAGCGTGCGCTCCACCGTCGACGAGACGTCGAACTCGCGGAGCACCCGCTCACGCGCGCGGTCGCCGAGCGCGCGAGCGTCCGCCGGATGGTCGAGCAGCCGCGCCAGCTCGCTCGCGAGCGCTGCGACGTCGCCGGGCGCATAGACCCGCCCCGCTCCTTCCGCCAGCGCCTCGGCGTTGCCGCCGGCGTCGGTCGCCACGCACGGCAGCCCGCGCGCCATCGCCTCGAGGAGCGCGAGCGAGAACCCTTCGATCGCCGAAGGCAGCACGAAGACGTCGAGCAGCGCCGAGATCTCCGGCACGTCGTCGCGGAAGCCGAGGCAGCGCACGCGCACTCCCTCGGGGAGCGTCGCGATGCGCTGCGCGAGGTCCGCGTCCTCGGTCACGCCCGCCAGCAGGATCTCGAGCGGCCGCGCGAGACGCGCCGCGGCGGCCAGCAGATCCTGCTGTTGCTTCCGCCGCGCCACGACCCCCACCACGGGCACCCCGTCGCGCAGCTCGAGGATGCGACGCAGGGCGTTCGTGTGCTCGGCGTCGGCCCGGCGAAGGTCGCTCACGGGAATGCCGTTTCGGATCACCTCGACGTGCCCGCCGGGGACGCCGCGCCGCACGAGGCCGCCTTTGACCTCGCGCGACACCGCGACGATCGCGTCGGTCGTGGCCGCGTCGTAGCGGGAGCGCAGCCATCCTCCCGCGCTGCGCACCACGTTCCGGCGCGTGTGGACGAGGACCGCGCGGGTCCCGAGGATGCGCAGATACGAGACGAGGTGACGATCGAGGGACGCGTGGGCGTTGACGACGTCCACGCCGGACTCGTCGATCCAGCGCTTCCAGCGCACCGCTTCCGCGAACAGCGCCGGACCGCGGGGCAGGCGCATCTCGACGCAACGCACCGGCCCCTGCGGGAAGCGCGACGCGAGGAGGCTCTCCGGACGGCACGCGAGGAAGACGTCGTGGCCGCGCTCCGCGAGACCCTTCGCGAGGTACGTGATCGAGTTCGTGGAGCCGCCGAAGTCGCCCTGGTGGGTCATCTGCAGGATCTTCACGAGCGGATCCCGTAGGCGGCGAGGATCGTGCGCAGGAGGTCCGTGGAGCTGTGGCCCTTCGGATCGCCGACGATCGCGGTGCGCCCGCCCAGGGACGCCGTCACGTCTCGCTCGGGAACGGTGCCGGCGGTGTAGTCGGTGCCCTTGGCGTGCACGTCGGGGCGGAGCGCGCGGAGCACCGCAGCCACGTCGGGCTCCTCGAAGATGACGACGCGATCGACGCACGCGAGCGCGCCCACGATCTCCGCGCGCTCCACGGCGGGTAGGAACGGCCGCCCCTCTCCCTTGAGCCGGCGCGCGACGCGATCGCCGTTGATCGCCACGACGAGGAAATCCCCCTCGCGGCGGGCGCCCTCCAGATAGCGCACGTGCCCCACGTGGAAGAGATCGAAGACGCCGTTCGCGAGGACGACGACGCGCCGACCGCGCATCGCCTCGACCTCGGCGCGGACCTCATCGAGGCTTCGGAGCTTCGCGGCGGATTCCGGCAACGCGTTCGATCTCCTCTCGGGTGGTCGTGGCCGCGCCGTGCTTCTGCACGACGATTCCCGCGGCGATGGTGGCCACCTGCGCCGCCTCCCGCGGGCTCGCTCCCGCGAGCAGCGCGAGCAGCGACGCCGCGGCGACGGTGTCGCCCGCGCCCGTGACGTCGGCGGCCTCCGCTTCGCCCCAGACGGGGTAGCTCGTGAACGCCCCGGACCGCTCGCAGACCGCCATGCCGTCGTGCCCGCGCGTCAGGAGCAGGAACTCCGCGTCCAGGCTCGCGCGCAAGGCTTCGCCGGCCGCGCGAAGATCGTCTTCCCCGCGGATGGGGCGCCCCCACGCCGCCTGCGCCTCGTCCGCGTTGGGCGTGGCGTACGTGACGCCGGAGAACTCGCGCAGCGCGTAGCGCGAGTCGGCGCACACGGGAACGCCGCGGCGCCGCGCTTCGCGCAGCACGGCGTCGCGCACGGCGGGCGCGAGCGTGCCGTACCCGTAGTCGGACATCAGCACGGCTTCGCACGTTCCGAGCTGCGCGAGCGCGGTCTCGCGGAGCTTCGCGCCGGCGCCGGCGGAGACCGGCGAGAGGTCGTCCTGATCGATGCGCAGGATCTGCTGCTTCTGTCCGTGCGGGCCGCCCGCCATCACGCGCGTCTTGCGGACCGCCACGCGCTCGGCGTCGCGCACGATGCCGGACGCATCCACGCCGCGTGCCGCGAGCTCCGCGATCACGAGCGAGCTGGTCTCGCCCACGCCCAGGAGGGCCACCGGGACCGCCACGGCGTCGAGCGCCGCGAGGTTGAGCATCGCGTTGCCGGCCCCGCCCGGGATCACGCGCCGGCCGACGTGGCGCAGGATCAGGACCGGGGCCTCGCGCGACACCCGCGTCGTCTCGCCGTACACGTACTCGTCCGCCACGAGGTCGCCCACGACGAGCACGCGCCGCCCGGCGAATCCGTCGAGAAGCTCGGCCAGACGCTCGGGCCGGAGATTCATCGCGCCCCCTTCCTTCCCGCCGCGAGCGACGCGAGCGACGCCTCGATCACGCGCGACGTCTCCACCCCTTCGAGGCACAGGTACCCGATCCGGCAATCCCGCCGATAGCACGGCGAGCACGCGACGGCGCGGCGAGCCACCCGGTGCCCCTCGCCCCACGGCCGCGTCCACGCGGGGCTCGTCGATCCGAAGATCGCGACGGTCGGCGTTCCGACCGCCGCCGCGAGATGCATGGGCCCCGTGTCGTTCGTGACGACGAGGTCGCACGACTGCAGCACCGCCGCGAGCACGCCGACCGACGTCCGGCCGCCGAGGTCGAGGACCGGCGCCGCGTCACGCACGGCACGGACCGCCTCCGCGTCCCCGGCGCCGCCGACCACCGCCACGGCGCACCCGCGCGCCGCGAGCGAGCGCGCCACCTCCGCGAACCGCGACGCGCTCCAGCGCTTCGCGGGCCCGTACGTCGCCCCCGGCTGCAGCGCGACGCGCGGGCGGGCGCGTCCCGACCAGAGCCGCTCCGCCTCCTCGCGCCACGGCGCGGCCACGACCACCTGCGGAGCGTCCGTCTCCCGGGGCTCGCCGAGGAGCGACGCCAGGGCCCGGTAGTTCTCCACCTGATGACGATCCCGGCGCCACTCGTGCTTCGGCAACGCTGCGGCCAGCAGCCAACCGCGCCCCGACGTCGCGAACCCGAACCGCTTCGCGCGCGACGCGCGGGCCGCGCGCCAGGCGCTTCCGAAGGACACCGGGGCCAACAGCGCGCGATCGTAGCCGCCGGACCGATAGGCGTCCACTTCGCGCCCCGGGGCGAACGCCACCACGCGATCCACGTCCGGGCGCCCGGCGTAGACGTCGGCGACCTGCGCGGGAGCGAGGACGTCGAGGGAGGCCTCGGGATGCGCTCGGCGCAGCGCGGGCGGGACGACCGTGGCCAGGACGGCGTCGCCGAGCCAGTTCGGTGCGCGAAACGCGATTCTCAACCCGTCGGCCCCGGCGTGACCCCGCGCGCCGGCGCGGGCGTCGGCGACGGCGCCGGCTGCAGACCCGCGGGCGGACGCCCGTCACCCGACACGTGCGCCGCCAGACCCAGCGCCGCCCGCGACACGAGGTCCGTCGCGAGGCTCGCCATGCGCCCGTCCGCGGCGCGCATCGTCCAGACCGAGGGAGCGGCCGGGCACCACACGTGCGGATCGGTCGGTCCGAACAGCGCGAGGACCGAGGTTCGCACCGCCGCCGCGAGATGCAGGACGCCCGTGTCGTTGACGAGCGCGAGGTCGCAGTCGGCGAGCGCGCCGCCCAGCCCGTGCACCACGAGCGGGGGCAGGCGCGGGAGCGCCGCTCCGGCTCCCCCGTCCACCTCCGCGAGGAGGCCGCGCTCCGAGGGACCCGCGCACACGCAGACGCGGTGCCCGAGCGAGCGGAGCGCGGCGCACACCTCGCCGAAGCGATCCGCCGGCCAGCGGTTCGGCTCCTTCCCCGCCCCGGGGTGAACCAGCACGCGCAGGCTCCCGCCGCGCGGACCGAGGACCGCGTGCAGCGCGTCGCGACCCTCCGCGGCGTCCGTCTCGTCGAGCGTGATGTCGGGGCGCCAGTCGTCGGTCGCGGCGCCGAAGGGCGCGACCAGATCGAGGTGCACGCCGGTCTGGTGACGACCGTCCTGCGGCGCGGGCAGGACCCAGTCGAAGAGGTCGCGCGCGATATCCGCGCCGCCGCCGCCGGGCCCCGGCCGCCCCGCGCGCCGCTCGGCCTGCGAGAGAACGGCGATCCACGCGCTCGTGTGCGAGAACGCCACCGAGCTCACGACGAGCGCGAGCTCGTAGCGCGCGTCGGCGAGCCGCTCCGCGAAGCGCTTCGCCTCGAGGGGGCGGCGCAGCAGACGCGCCTTGTCGTAGAGCAGCACCTCGTCCACGTGGCGGCTCCCGCGCACCGCCTCGTGGTTGAACGGACCCGACACGAGGTCGATGCGCGCGCGTGGCGCGCGGGCCCGGACGGCGCGGAGGATGGGCGAGCCGAGCAGCATGTCGCCGAGCTGGTTGTGCTGGCGCACGAGGAGGATCCGCTCGAGCGTCGCGAGGTCCGGGAGCGGCTCGTCGCTCGGCGCCCGGCGGACGGCCCGCGAGAGCGCGCGGGTCAGCACGCGCTTGCCGCGTCGTTCCCAGAACTTGAGGCTCACGCCCGCACCGCCGCGGGCCGTCGTGCGCGAACCTCCGCCAGCACGCGCTCCACCGAGACGTCCTCCATGCAGCGGTGATGACCCTTCGGGCAGCGCTCCGGACCGTGCAGGTCGCACGGGCTGCACGAGATGTCGGTCCGCACCACGACCGAGCCCGGCGAGGCGGGCGCGAAGCCGAGCGCGGGATGCGTCGGCCCGAAGATGGCCACGACGTCGGCGCCGCACGCTTCGGCCACGTGCAGGAGCCCGGAATCGTTCGTCACCGCGAGCGGACACCGAGCGACCCGCGGCGGAAGCTCGGCGGGATCCGCCACGCAGAGGACTTCCGCGGAGGCGGCGCCGTTCGCGACGGCTTCGAGGAGCGCCCGCTCGCTCGCCGCGCCGGCGATCACGGTGCGCTCGCCGTCCTCGGAGGCGAGGCGCCGCGCGAGCTCGGCGAAGCGCGCGGCCGGCCAACGCTTCGTCGCGCGTCCCGCACCCGGCGCGATCAGGACGGGTCCGTCCGCGGGCGGCGCGGCGACGTCCAGGCGCGGGCGGCGGCCGTCGCGCGTCACGCCGAGCGAGGCGACCGTGGCGAAGAGGCGGTCGAGCACGCTGACGAGCCCGCGGGAGGAAGCGCCGAGCCCGCGCAGGCGCACGAACGCGAAGCGACGCAGCACCTGTTTCCTCACCCGCAGGAGTCGAGGGGTGCGCACCGCCTGGAGGAGGCGGCGGCTCCGCGACGTCGCCGAGAGGTCCACGACCACGTCCCACTCGCGTGCGAGCGCACCCTCGGGCGGCGGCGCGGCGGGCGACCAGAGATGGACGGCGTCCAGGCCGCGCACCCAGCGCAGGATCCGGCCGTGCGGCTCCTGGGAGAGGAACTCCACGCGCGCCGACGGGAAGCGCTCGCGCAGGGCGCTCGCCACGCACGATGCGAGCACGACGTCGCCCAGCGCGGAGAGCCGGGTCACGAGGATGGACCCCGGCGCGCTCACGCGGCCGCCGGGTCGGGGGCGAGGCGCGCCGAGAACTGCCGCTCGTAGAGGCGCGAGTACACCCCGTGCCGGTGCAGCAGCTCGTCGTGCGTGCCGCTCTCCGCAACCCGCCCGCCCTCCAGGACCACGATGCGATCCGCGTCGCGCACCGTCGAGAGCCGGTGCGCGATGACGACCGACGTGCGCCCCTCCATGAGCCGATCCAGCGCCTGCTGGACCTTCGCCTCGGACTCCCCGTCGAGGGACGAAGTGGCCTCGTCGAGGATCAGGATCTGCGGGTTGCGATAGATCGCGCGCGCGATCGCGATGCGCTGGCGCTCCCCGCCCGAGAGCCTCACGCCGCGATCCCCCACGATGGTGTCGTATCCGCGAGGCAGCCCCGCCACGAAATCGTGCACGTTGGCGGCGCGGGCCGCCTCCTCCACGCGCGCCTGGTCGGGCGCCGGATCCGCGAACGCGATGTTGGAGCTGACGGTGTCGTGGAAGAGGATCGTGTCCTGGGTGACCACCCCGAGGAGGGCGCGCAGGCCGGCGATCTTCACGTCGCGCAGGTCCGTGTCGTCGATCGCGACGCGCCCGGTGTCCGGATCGTGGAAGCGCGGGATCATGTCGGCGAGCGTGGACTTCCCCGCTCCGCTCGGCCCGACGAGCGCCACGACCTCCCCCCGCCGGATGGTGAGGTTCACGTCGCGGATCACGGGCACGTCGGGATCGTGCGCGAAGGAGACGTTCTCGAAGGTGATCGCGCGCTCCAGGCGCCGCACGTCGCGGGCGCCTTCGCGATCCGTGATCGTGGGCGGCGTGTCGAGGATCTCGAAGATGCGGCGGGCCGCCGCGTCGCCTTCCTTCAGGTGCGTCTGCAGCTGCGAGAGCCCGCGGACCGGCTGCATCAGCGAGACCGTGGCGGCGAGGAAGATCACGAACCACGTCGCGGAGAGGCCCTGCCCGGCGAGCACCTGGTTGCCGCCGGCCCACAGGACGAGCACGGCGCCGAGCGCGCCGGCGAGCTCGGCGGCCGGGCTGGCCAGCGAAGCCACGCGACGCAGCCGCTCGGCGGAGCGGAGGTAGCCTTCCGTGGCTTCGCGGAAGCGCCCGATCGCGTGCCTCTCGCCGCCGAACGCCTTCACCACGCGGATGCCGCCGATCGACTCCTGGAAGATCGACGCGAGGTCGCCCATGCGCATCTGCGCCCGCGTCGAGTACTTGCGGATGCGGCGCCCGATCACGCTGATGAGGACCGCGAGCGCCGGGAAGACGGCGAAGCACAGGAGCGCGAGCCGCCAGCTCGCCAGCACGACCACGGCGAGATAGACCACGCACAGCAGCGCGTCACGGGGGGCGGTGCGGTACAGCGACGACACGCCCTTGCGGACGACGTCCACGTCGTTGGTGGCGCGCGAGAGCAGCTCGCCGCCGCGGCGGCGGGCGAACCAGCCCATCGACAGCTCCTGCAGGTGCTCGAAGAGGTCGTCCCGGAGGTCCTTCAGCACGCGCTCCTCCAGCGTGACGGAGGCCGCGGAGAGCAGGTAGGAGAAGACGCCCTTCACGGCGAAGGCCACGACGAGGAGCGCGCAGAGCTTCCGCAGGACGTCGTGGGGATCGCCGGTGAAGAACCAGCTCGTCGCGCTCACCTGGATGGTGTGCCGGAGGCGGTCCATCGCGCCGGCGGTCTCCGGCAGCGCGGGAGGCATGGAGACGCCCTTCGAGAACAGCAGGTCCGCGAACGGCAGGATCATCCCGAGGGAGATCCCGGAGACCAGGGCGTAGAGCACCGTGTACACGATCGTCAGGACGAGGGGGCGCCGATGGCGCAGGACCCGCCCGAGAAGACGAACCGTGGGGTCCGTAGGCATGGTGGCGGAGGGTACCGGAAAGGCGGCGACGGGGAAAGCCGACCGGGCGCGGTTTCAGCCTTGGGTGCGCGGGGCCCTTCGCTCGGCGCGACCCGCGAGGGGGGCTCCGGGACGCTCGGGATCGGGGCTGACGGGCCGCCGCGGCTCCCCGGCGGCGCGACGCACGGAGTCGGCCGTCCGCTGGAAGTCCGCCTCGACGACGCGCTCGCCCGGCCGCCAGCGCAGGATCCGACGGGTCGAAGACTCGGGCGGCACCCAGCGCTCGTCTTCGCCGGCCGAGATCAAGCCCAGGGTGGGCACCCGGAGCGCGACCGCGAAATGGAAGAGCTGCGTGTTCCCCGAGAGGAAGAGGTCGCAGCAGCAGGCCACGGAGAAGACGTCGCGAAGTCCTCGTAGGGCCGCCTGAAGACACGGAACCTTCAAGTGCTTCTTGAACTCTTCCACGGCCGGATCGGAGAGGTCGCCGCTCAGGACGACCGGAACGGCGCCCCGCGCCGCCAGGCGGTCCACGAGCCAGGCCAGCTTCTCGGGGGTGGGACGGACGCCGCCGAGCCCGGGCCCCGGGTCCACGCCGAGCAGCCACCCCTCCCGGCCGTGGCGGCGCAGCTCCAGGAGCCGAGCTGCGTACTGCCGGTCCACGTCGGGGATCTCCCAACCCGGCTTCAGGTCCTCCCGCGGCAGCCCCAGGAACGAGAGGAACTCGAGGCTCTGCGCGGGACGGTAGCCGGCCGCCGTGGGCATGGCCACCACGAGGTTCAGCGTGGGATCGCGATCGTCCGGATGCACGCCCACGCGGAGCTTCGCGCCGGAGAGCCCGGTCAGCACGCGCGCGCGTCGATCGTGCCCCGCGTCCGTGGCGATGGCGAGATCTCCGGCGTGACGGCGGACCTCTTGGACCGTGTGCAGGAACTCGCGGGAGACGAGCGGAGCCTCGGGCCACGGCACGACGCCCGAGATCTCCGAGCGCGCCGCGAGGATCTCCGCACAGCGCGGCGACGCGACGACGTGAACGCGGGCGAGCCGGAATCGACGTCGTAACGCGCGCGCCGCGGGCACGACGGCGAGCAGATCCACGAGGTCATGCGCGCCGACGAGGAGGATGTCCCGCGTGCCCTCGAGGGACTCGCCGAAGGAGAGCGCGCCGCCGGGGGCTCGCCGTCCGAGGAGACCTTGCGCCACGTGCAGCGCGAGCGGATCGAGCGCGCGCAGCGTTCGCTCCCAGCGACCTCCCGAGGCGGCGGAGACGCCCTTCACGGTCGGCTGGCCTCCGATCGAGGTTCGCTTCCGTGATGCGGCGGCGCTTCGCCGTCCGCGTCGCCGAAGCGCTCTTGCCAGTAGGCGGTGCGCGTGAACGTCGCGGGGATCGAGTACACGTCTCGGAAGTCCTCCGGCCGGTCGTCTTCGGTCTTCGACAAGAACCCGCCCTCGATCATGCGGAAGACGATGTCTCCGAAGTCCTCGGTTCGACGGATGCCCCACGAGGCCAGCACGTCGCCGGCGAGCGCGCCGAAGCGCTCGTTCGCGAGACGGCGAATGGCCTCGCACAGCTCCGGGCCGGTCACGTGAGTGCCCGTGGCGAACACGACGTGGCTGGCGTACCCGACGGCGTCGCGCGTGAACTCGTACGCGCCGAGCGCGTAGCGCGGCGGACGCTCGGCGATCGCGAGCAGGCGCACGTCGTCGGGATCGAGCGGGATCATCTCGAAAGGTCCTCCCGGACCGATTCCCCGCCCGACCGCGGATCCCGGCCCCTGCCTTTTATCGGGCCCGGACTGAAACGAATCAAGCAGAACCCCCGATCGAACGCGATTCCAGGCGAAAATCCCCATCATCCGGCAGGACCCAGGTCTCTCGAGCGACCGGGTCCGAGTGGGGGTTGTCGATGAGGAAGTGCAGCCCCCGACTTTCGCTCCGGTGCCGCGCGGAGCGGGCGAGAAGATAACCCGCCAAGGCGATATTGCGAAGCTCCGCGCAGTCCCCGGACGGCCGGCTCCGCCCGTACAGGTCCTCCGCCCAGGCCCGGGCCTCCTCCAGCCGCTCGATCGCTCGGTCCAGTCGATCCCGCGTGCGCACCAACCCGACGTAGTCCCACATCAGCCGGCGCACCCCGTCCCACTCGTGGTCCAGGATCACGCCGACGTCCGGGCGCGGCGCCGCGTCGCCCGGCCCGGGCGGCAGCGGCGGGGCCGAACCCTGGAGCTCGGGCGGCGGCCGTCTCGCCACCCGGTCCGCGGTCACGAGGGCTTCGAGCAGCGAGTTCGACGCGAGCCGGTTCGCGCCGTGCACGCCGGTGCAGGCCACCTCTCCCGCCGCCGACAGACCCTCGATTTCCGTGGCGCCGTCCACATCCACCGCGACGCCGCCGCACATGTAGTGCGCGGCCGGCACGACGGGGATCGGATCCAGGCCGGGCCGCAGCCCGAACTCCTTCAGGCGCTCCGAGATCGTCGGGAAGCGCTCGGGGAAGCGCGACGGCCCGATCGAGGACACGTCCAGCAGCACGTACTTGTCGCCGCGGGCCTTCATTTCGCGGTCGATCTCCCGCGCCACCACGTCGCGGGTGGCGAGGGAGCCCAGCTCGTGCCGGCCGCTCAGGAAGTCCTCGCCCGCCAGGTTGCGCAGGATCGCGCCCTCGCCGCGCACGGCCTCCGAGATCAGGAAGGACTTGGCAGCCGGGTGATAGAGGCACGTGGGATGGAACTGCACGAACTCGAGATTGACGATGGAGCAGCCGGCGCGCGCCGCCATGGCCACGCCGTCCGCCGTGGCGATGTCCGGGTTCGTCGTGTACAGGTAGACCTTTCCGCATCCGCCGGTCGCGAGCAGCGTGGAGCGCGCGCGCGCCGCTCCGACGCGCCCGCTCTGACGATCGAGCCAGGTGGCCCCGAAGCAACGCCGCCCGCCCGAGGGACCTTCGCCCACCCAGAGATCGAGCGTGAGATGGTTCTCCAGGATGCGGATGCGCGAGTCCCGCTCGACGGCTTCGAGCAGCGTCCGCTCGATCTCGCGCCCCGTGAGATCGGCCGCGTGCACGATGCGCCGGCGGCTGTGGCCGCCCTCGCGGGCCAGGTCCAGCCAGCCCGGCTCGCGCCACGAGAAGCTCGCGCCGAAGTCGATCAGCTCCCGCACGAGGCGCGGCCCCTCACGCACCATGATCTCGACCGCCTCCGGCCGGCACAGCCCCGCGCCGGCGGCCAGCGTGTCCCGCACGTGGAGGTCGTAGTCGTCATCCGGCCCCATGACCGAGGCCACTCCGCCCTGCGCGAAGTTCGTGCTCGAGTCCGCGCGATTCTTCTTCGTGAGGATGACGACGCTGCCCCAGCGCGCCGCCTTCAGCGCGTACGTCAGCCCGGCGATCCCGCTTCCGATAACGAGGGTCACGCACTCGAGGTCCGGCTCGACCTTCGTGGTCATCGCTCCTCCCCCGCTATCACGCTTACGATCGTCTCCAGGAGAAGTTCCCCGTCCTCCACCTCCACGTCCAGATCGAAGACGCAGGGAACCGGCAGGCCGGATCTCTCGCGGGGCCAGCGCATCCAGTCTTTCGCGGTGACCCCCACGAGATCGGCTCCCTCGGCGGACGCGCGAGCGGCCGCGGCGCGGACTTCGTCCGTCGTGAACGCGTGGTGATCCGGAAAGCGCGTCGCGCCCGTGACGTGGAGCCCGAGCCGGGAGAGGGAACGCTCGAAGCCCTCCGGGTCCGCGATCCCCGAAAGCGCGTGCACGGTCGTGCCCGCCTGCACGGAGGCCCGCGCTCCCGTGACGAGCCGCGCCACCCAGGCGCGCGACACGTCGCTCGGGCGCTCGGGGGGGCCGTCGCCGCGGTCCACGAGCAGCACCGCATCCGCTCGCCGCAGCGCGGACGGCGGCTCGCGCAGCGGGCCCGCGGGAAGCAGCTTGCCGTGCGCCGCCTCGGAGCGTCGATCCCACAGGACGAGGTCGAAGTCCCGATGAAGGCGCCGATGCTGGAAGCCGTCGTCCAGCAGCAGCACGTTCGCGCCGCGCGACGTCGCCACGGCGGCGCCGCGCGAGCGATCCGGGCACACGACGACGGGCACGTCCGGGAGGACGCGGGCGAGCAGCGCGGGCTCGTCGCCGTCGCGTCGTCCGTCCGGCGCCGCCGAATCCACGATCCGCGGGGCCTCCCCGCCGTCGCTTCGGTATCCGCGCGAGAGGATCGCCGGCAGGAGGCCGCGCTCCGCGAGGCGCGCCGCGAGCCAGCGCACCACCGGCGTCTTGCCGGCGCCGCCGGCGGTCAGCGCGCCGACGGACACGACCGGGCGCTCCGCGCGCTGCGGCGTCCGGAGCGACAGCTCCCACGGCAACGCCGCTGCGCGGACGCCGAGTCCGTAGAGCCACGATGTCACCGATCGCGACAGCCCCGGCGCGGCGTCCCCCGGAAGCCGCCGCACGCCGCGCGCATCGTGGACGGGGAAGCTCATCGCAGCAGCCCACGCTCGAGGAAGAAGGCGACGGTTGCGCGCCCCGCGCCGCTGCGCGCTCGCAACGTCTCTTGCGCCGCGCGACCGGCGCGCTCCACGGCCGAGGGATCCGCGAGATACGTCGTCACGGCGGCTGCGAGCTCCGCGGCGGAGCGCACTTCGCCGGCTGCGCCGGCCACGCGGAGCGCCATCACGGCGTCCCCGCACGTGGCCACGTGAGGGCCCGTGATCACGGGACGTCCGGCGGCCGCGGCCTCCCACGGGCTGTGACCGCCCAGCGCCACGAGCGAGCCGCCCACGAACGCGCAGCTCGCGCGACGATACGCCTCGTCCAGCACGCCCATCTCGTCCACGAGGAGGATCGACCAGCCGGGCGGCGCCGCGGCGGCGCGCTCGCGCCACGAGCGCACGGCGAAGGGCGTGCGCCGGCACAGCGCTTCCACCTCCGCGAATCGTTCCGGATGCCGCGGCGCGAGCGCCAGCTCTCCGCCGGCTCGCTCGGCGGCGAGAAGCGCGAGCGCTTCGAGGACGATCGGCTCCTCGCCGGGGCGGGTGCACGCCGCGATCCACCGCGGCCCCCCGGAGGGCGGCGCCTCCCACGCCTGCGCCTCGCGATCCTCCTTGAGGTCGCCGGTCACGCGCACGGCGTCGGGGGGCGCGCCGAGCGCGAGAAAGCGCGCGGCGTCGTCCTCCGTCCGCGGCGCGATCGCCGTCGCCGTGCGCAGCACGTGGCGATACAGGCCGGCGATCCAGCGCATGCGAGCGAACGACCGCGGCGAGAGGCGCCCGCTCGCGATCCCCCAGGGCACGTTGCGCCGCGCGAGCTCGTCGAGCAGCACCGGCCACAGCTCCGTCTCCAGCGCCACGTAGCCCGCGGGGCGGAGCCGCTCGATCGCGCGCGTCACCGGGCCCGGCGCGTCGAGGGGCGCGTGGAAGGGACCGAAGTCCGGGTGCAGCCCATGCGCCCGCTCGCGCCCGGTGGCGGTGGTCGTGGACAGCGCGACCGGTCGCGGCGCGAGCTGCCGCACCGCGCGCACGAGCGACGCGGCCGCGATCGTCTCGCCCACGGAGGCCGCGTGCACCCAGAGGGGCGCCTCGCCCCCCGTCGCGGGAGCCTCGCCGAGACGCTCGCTCCGCTCCACGTCGCGGCCGGGCATCAACGCGCGCGGCAGGCCGGACGCGCACGCCGCCCCACCGACCGCGCGCCACAGCGAGAGCCAGCTCACGACGCGCCCTTCGGCGCGGGCTCCGCGCCCTTCCGGCGCGCCGCGCGCTCCTCCGCCTCCGCCTCCACGTCCGCGAGCGCCCGCGCGAGCGTCGCGCACGCCACGTCGATCGCGCCGAGGTCTTCGCGCGTGAAGCGCAGCGGCGGCCCCGACACGACCCAGACTTCGGCGAACGGCTTCGGAACGAGGAAGCGATCCCACGACCGCGCCCGCCACGCCCGCGACGCCGCCACACCGAGGGGGACGATGGGGATGCCCGCCCGCGCCGCGATGAGGATCGCGCCCGGCTGCGCCGATCCCCGCGGGCCCTTCGGGCCGTCGGGCGTGATGCCGAGGTCGCGGCCCTCGCGCCCCAGCGCCGCGAGCCGCACGAGCGCGCGCTCGCCGCCGCGCGTGGTGGAGCCGCGGACCGTGCCGAAGCCGAGGCGCTCGATGATCCGCGTGATGATCTCGCCGTCGCGGCTCTCGCTCACCATCACCTGGATGCCGCAGCGGCGGTGCGTGTACGAGAGCGCCAGCAGCACGCCGTGCGTGTGCGCGTACATGACCGGACCGCCGCCGCGCCGCGCCACGGGAACCGGAGGGCCGCCCACCCAGCGGAGGCGCCACGTCGATCCCAGGGCGAGCACGAGCCACGGCCCCAGGGCGATCCCGGCGTCCCCGAGGAGCGAGCCGACCCGGGAGGAGAGCCTCACGCTCGCACCTCCCGCAGGACGGCTGCCGCCGCGCGCGCCGAGGCCCCCGGCTCGCCGAGCTTCGCGCGGAGGCCCGCGAGACGCGCCCCGAGCGAAGCGCGGCCCGCGTCGTCCGCCAGGACCGCCTCGGCCCACGCCGCCACGGCCTCGGGGCGCGCCGCGTCCTGGAGGAACTCCGGAGCGAGGTCCTCCCCCGCGACGATGTTCACGAGCGCGATGCGCGGGATCGTGACGATCCGTTTGCTGACGAACCACGTGATCGCCGACGTGCGGTACAGCACGGCGAGCGGCGTGCCCGCGAGAGCGGACTCCAGCGTGGCGGTGCCCGAGGTCACGAGCAGGACGTCGCTCGCGGCGGCGATCGTGGTGACCGGCGAAGACGAGAGCGTCACGGAGTCTCCCGCGCGCGCCAGCGCGCGCTCGTACTCCGCCGCGGGAACGTCGCCCGCGCGGCTCGCGATGACCGTGAGGTCCCTTCGCCCGCGTCGCACGGCGGCCGCGGCCTCGGCCATGACCGGGAAGATCCGCGCCACTTCCTGCGGGCGGCTTCCCGGGACGAGCCCGAGCACGGGACCGGCCTCGGCCACGCCGAGCGCCGCGCGTGCCGCCTCCCGCGAGGGCGCATCCGCGAGCGCGTCCACCAGCGGATGGCCCACGAACTCCACCGCGATTCCCGCCCGCCGGTAGATCTCGGCCTCGAACGGAAACACGACGAGCATCCGGTCCACCGCGCGCCGGATCGCCGGCAGACGGCCCGCGCCCCACGCCCACACCTGGGGACCGATGTAGTACACCACGGGGATTCCGCGCGCGCGCGCGGCGCGGGCGATGCGCAGGTTGAAGCCGGGATAGTCGATCGGGACGACGACGTCCGGGGGATCCTCCGCGAGCAGCCTCCGCAACCGGCCCTCGAGGCGCCGGAGCCGGGGCACGAGGCGCAGCACCTCGGCGAAGCCCATCGCGGAGAGCGCGGCGATGTCCTCGAGGATCTCGCAGCCGGCCGCCTCGAGCCGCCGGCCGCCCACGGCGACGAGACGCACCGTGGGTTCCT
Organism: bacterium; assembly: GCA_046330135.1. GTDB lineage: Bacteria > ARS69 > ARS69 > ARS69 > ARS69 > CAYYFX01. The sequence continues at coordinate 150,184 of JAXLTI010000007.1, read as the reverse complement.
GCGCCCGCAGCGCCGACGCGAGGAGCGCCCCCGCCGCGTCTCCCGACGGCTCGCCCGTCAGGAGGAGGACAGTCCGCCGCCCCATGAGGTCCCGAAGGCCGCCGCCCACGTGTCTCGCCGCTCGTCCATCGACGCGACGATCCGCTCCGCCAGCCGCACCGCGCGCGCTCCCGCCTCCGGCGAGACGAGGTCGGACGGCTCGCCGCGGATCGCGGCGGCGAACGCTTCGAGCTCCTTCACGAGGGGGTTGTGGCCCTCCGCCGGACAGATGCGCCCGCGCGACATCCCGCGACCGTCCGCGCCGCGCGAGAGGACTTCGACCTCCTGGGTGCGGAAGTCGACCGAGAAGTACCCGTCGGACTGGAAGAGGCGGAGCTTGCGGACCGGCTCGCGGCTCACGCGGCTCGCCGTCAGCCCGCAGAGCGCGCCGCCCGGGAACTCGAGCCGCACGTTCGCGATGTCCACGCGATCGGTGAGCACGGGAACGCCCACCGCCTCCACCCGCACGGGCTCGGCGCCGAACGCGTCGAGGACCAGGTCGAGGTCGTGGATCATGAGGTCGAGCACCACGTCCACCTCGGTGCCGCGCGGGTCGAAGGATGCGAGGCGATGGCCCTCCGCGAACAGCGGATGCTTGATCCGCGGCCGCGTCTCGCGCCACGCCGCGTTCCACCGCTCCACGTGCCCCACTCCCACCACGACGCCGGACGCGCGCGCCGCGGCCGCGAGCGCGTCGCACTCGGCCACGTTGCGCGCCAGCGGCTTCTCCACGAGGAGGTGCTTCCCCCGCGCGAGCGCGCCGCGGGCGAGCGCCGCATGGCGATCGGTGGGCACGGCGAGCACCAGCGCGTCGCAGCGGCCGAGAAGCTCCTCGGCGTCCGTGGTGAAAGGCACGCCTTCTGGAAGCGTGGCACGGCGCGCGGGATCCACGTCGCACGCGCCGGCGAGCGTCATCCCCGCGGCCTGCTGCACGCAGCGCACGTGGTGCAGGCCCATCCTGCCGAGACCCACCACGCCGACGGCGACCGGGTCCATGCGCCGCCTAGCGGGTGATGCCGCGGCGGGACCGCTTGATGAACTCGAGGAGCTTCCGGATCTCCGGAATCGAAGGAAGGTCCTGACGGATCCGCTCGACGGCCTGCGTGACGTTCAGGTCCGCGCGGTACAGGAGACGGAACGCCTCCTTCACGACCCGCCTCGCCTCGACGGAGAAGGCGTTGCGCTCCAGTCCCACCACGTTCGGACCGACGACCCGCAGGGGGTTTCCGGCCGCCTTGAAGAACGGCGGCATGTCCTTGGTCACCTTCGACTCGCCCCCGATGATCGAATACGCGCCGATGCGCACGAATTGATGCACCGCCGTGACGCCGCCGACCACCGCGTGCTCCTCGACCTCCACGTGCCCGGCGAGGTTCACGGAGTTCGCGAGGATGGCGTCGTCGCGCACGATGCAGTCGTGGGCGACGTGCACGTAGGCCATGAACAGGTTCCGGCTCCCGATCTGCGTGACGTCGCCCTCCGCCGTGGCGCGGTTCACGGTGACGAACTCCCGGAACACGTTGCCGTCGCCGATGCGCACGCCGCTGCGCGCTCCGGCAAACTTGAGGTCCTGCGGAATCGCTCCGAGGGCCGCCCCGTGGAAGATCCGGTTGTTCGCGCCGGCGACGAGCGGGCCGTCCAGGCGAACGTGCGAGTCCACGCGACACCCCGGCCCCAGCTCCACGTCCGGGCCGATGATGGAGTACGGCCCCACCACGACGTCGTCCGCCAGGCGCGCGGAGCGATCGACGATGGCCGTGTCGTGGACGCGCGGCTCGCGAAGGGCGACGCGGGTGGAAGAGTCCATGCTGGTCACTCCTCGCGGTCGACGACCTTCGACATCAGGTCGGCTTCCGCCACGAGATCGTCTTCGACGAACGCCTCGGCGTGCATCTTGCAGAATCCGGCGCGCATCTTCAGGAGCCTCACCTCGAAGCGCAGCGTGTCGCCCGGGCGAACGGGCCGTCGGAACCTCGCATTGTCGATGGAGAGGAAATACATCAGCTTCGCCTCCGGGCGCTCCACGGTCTGGAGCAGCAGCACGCCCCCCGTCTGCGCCATCGCCTCGATGATGAGGACGGCAGGCATGATCGGGTGGCCGGGGAAGTGACCCACGAAGAACGGCTCGTTGATCGTCACGTTCTTGATGCCGGTCACCCGCTCCCGATCCACCAGCTCCACGATGCGGTCCACCAGGAGCATCGGGTAGCGGTGCGGCATGATCTCCTGGATCTGCGCGATGTCGAGCGAGATGGTCTTCTGCCCCGGCTCGCGCCAGCGGTAGCTCTTCTTCGCCTCTTCCATGAGGCGCTTCACGAACGCCACGTTGACCGCATGCCCGCCGCGCACGCAGATCACGTGGCCCTTGATGGGCATGCCGAGCAGCGCGAGGTCCCCGATGAGGTCGAGGATCTTGTGCCGCACGAACTCGTCGGGGAAGCGCAGCGGCTCCTCGGAAATGACCTCCGTGGCCGTGACCACGACGGCGTTCGCGAGGCTGCCGCCGCGGATCAGGCCGGAGGCGCGCAGAGGCTCCACGTCTTCCATCATCGCGAACGTGCGCGCCGACGAGATCTCGCGAAGGAAGACGTCGGTGTCGAGGTCGAAGGACGCGTACTGCGTCCCCACGAGACGGTTCGGGTAGTCGATCGTGAACGTGACCTTCAGACCGTCGTGCGGCAGCAGGATGCGCTGCGTGCCGTTGTTCTGGAGGCTGATGGGCCGCGTGGTCTCGTAGTAATGGCGCAGCTCTTCCTGCTCGACGATCCCGGCTTCCTGGAGCGCCGCGATGAAGGGGCGCGAGCTTCCGTCCAGCTCGCAGGGCTCTGCGGAGTTGATCTCCACGTCGAGGTTGTCCAGGCCGAGGCCGGCGATCGCCGCGAGCAGGTGCTCCACGGTGCCGATCTTCACGACGCCGTCGTCCAGCGTGGTGCGTCGCGGGTCGAGGCTCGTGGCGTCCACGGCGAAGTCGATGCGCGCGGGGAGCGCCGGGTGCCCGGCCAGGTCAGTCCGCACGAAGCGAACCCCGGAGTTCGGCGCGGTCGGAACGAACCGCACGACGGTGGGCAGGCCGGTGTGCAGGCCCACGCCGCGAAGCTCGGCCGTCCGGCGAATGGTCCGCTGATGGTCCTGGATCACGACGCATCCTCTCCGCCCGACCGCCCGGTCGACGTTCGCCGCTCGAGCTCCCGGACCTTCCGGAGAAGATCGGGCAGCCGGTGAAGGTGGGCCTCGGCGCGCAGCCAGTCGCGTTGCGGCCGCGCCGGATAGCCCGCCACGACCTCTCCTGCGGCGACATCCCCGATGACGCCGGCCTGCGCTCCGATCGTGGCGCCGTCGCCGATGCGCAAGTGCCCGATCAAGCCGGCTTGGCCGCCGAGGCGAACGCCCTTGCCGAGTCGGGTGCTCCCCGCGATGCCCACCTGGGCCGCCAGCGCGGAGTTCTCACCGATCGCGACATTGTGGGCGACCTGCACGAGGTTGTCAATTTTCGTGCCATGCCCGATGCGTGTGGCGCCGAAGGTGGCGCGATCGATGCAAGCGTTCGCGCCGATCTCGACGTCGTCCTCCACGCGAACGATGCCGAGCTGCGGCACCTTGCGATACGCGCCCTCGATCGGCGCGTAGCCGAAGCCGTCGGCGCCGATCACCGCGCCCGGATGGATGATCACGCGGTTGCCGAGCACGCAATCCCGCCCGAGGACGACGCGCGGGTAGAGGTAGCAGCTCTCGCCGATCACCGCGCGCTCGCCGATCACGCAGCCGGCGCCGATGCGACTGCCCGCGCCGAGGCGGGCGCCCCGCTCGAGGACCGCGCAGGCCCCGATGCCCACGCCCTCCGCCAGCACGACGTCCGCGGCCACGACCGCCGCCGGATGCACGCCCGTGATCTCCGGCAGACCCGGATCGAGGCGCATGAGGACCTCGACCAGCGCCGCGTAGGGGTCGCGCGTCCGAATCCGCGCGACGCGCTCCGGGCACGGCAGGTCCTCGGCCACGAGGACCGCGCCCGCACGCGTCGTGGCGAGCGCGGCGCGGTAGCGGGGGTTCGCGACGAACGTCAGCTCGTCCGGACCGGCCTCCTCGATCCCGGCCACGCCGCGCACGCGCGCCTCCGCCGGGCCCTCGAGAGTGCCTCCGACGAGGCGCGCGATCTCCCCGAGCGAGAGTCCGTTCGACTCCGCTCCGGTCACTCGTGGTCTCCCCCGCCGCCCTGCGCCGGCGGGTTCAGCGGCGGCGGCGGCGGCGTCTGCAGCTTGCCGGTCTCCTTCGGCGCCGCGGCCGGGCCGGAAGGACCGGACGGCCCCGAGGGACCGGAAGGGCCGGGCTTCTTCTGGACCGAGATCCGCAGATCGTCCACGACGGCCTGCGTGATGTTCACGTCGTCCTTCGCCCAGACCACGCCGCCGGTGCCCGAGTCCAGGATGATGGAGAGGCCCTTCTCCTGTCCGATCTTCGCGATGACGTCGAGGATCTTCTCGGCGATCGGCGTGGTCAGCTCCGCGTTGCGCCGGGCCGCCTTGCCGTTCGTGCCGAACGTGTCCTGCGTGAACTTCTCGTACTCCTGCTTCTTGTGATCGAGCGTGTCCTGCTTCTCCTTCAGGCGATCCGCCGAGAGCATGAGCCGCTGGCTGTCGATCTCCTTCTCGAGCGTCTCGATGGCGGAGCGCATGTCGCGGATCTGGTTCTCCCACTCCTTGACCTCGCGATCCAGCGTCTGCTGGGCGTCCGCGGTGCCTTCGTACTGGTCGAAGATCGTCTGGTAGTCGATCACCGCGATGCCTTCCGCCGCACGCGCGGGAAGGGCCCCGAGCACGAAGCACGCGACGACGAGCGCTAGAACGTCTGTCCGCCGATCTGGAAATGGAATTGCCATCCTGGGCCTCCTTCCTGGGGCGTCCGATCGAAGCCGTAGCCGTAGTCGAATCCGAGCTGCCCGACCATGGGCACGTCGATGCGCACGCCCAGGCCGGCGCCCCGGCGCAGCGTGGCGAGGTCCGTCTCGTCCGGGCTCGCCCACGTGTTGCCGGCATCGAAGAACGCGAGCGCCTGCACCGCCTGCACGACCGGATAGCGCAGCTCGGTGGTCATGATCACCATCGCGCGCCCTCCGGTGGAGGGCAGGTTCTCGTCCGGCACGACGTGGTAGTCCTCGTAGCCGCGCAGCCCGTACTGCGAGATGCCGCCCAATCGGAAGCGCTTCCAGAACGGCACGGCCTCCGCGTTGCCGCCGATGCCCGTCAGGAAGCCCGCCTCGCCGGAGAGGGACAGGACGAACTTGCTCACCGTGCGGAAGTACGCGCGGTTCTCGAACGTCGCGAGCTGGTAGGTCTGGTCCCCGCCCAGGATGCCGCCGCCGAGCTCGTTGGTGAGCCGGCTCGACCACCCCCGCGTGGGGAAGAACGGACTGTCCACGGAGTTGCGCGCCAACGTGACGGTGACGGCCGAGATCGTGGACGGCGCGATGTGCCCCACCTGCGTCTCGTAGCCGGGCCGCGCGTCGATGTGGTACTTCGCGAGGGAGTAGCGCGCGCTGACGCGCGTGTAGTCGAGCCACGGGAACGGCCGGCCCACGCGCAGGTCCACGCCGCGCTGCGACTCGTCGTACTCCGTGTAGCGCTGCCGCGTGTCGAAGAGGTCCACGCCCGCGCTGGTCGGCGTGCCGAACAGCCACGGCTCGGTGAAGGAGAGATCGTACTCGCGCAGCCCGCCGACCTCCCCGCGCAGCGACACGATCTGGCCGCGTCCCAGGAAGTTGTTCTGCGAGAGCTGCAGGAAGCCGGTCAGCCCGGTGGCCGAGTTCACGCCCGCGCCGAGGCTGGCGGTGCCGGTCTGCCGCTCCTCCACGTTCACGATCAGGTCGATCGCGCCGGTCTCCCGGTCCGCCGGCTTGCTGTCCAGCTTGATGTCGTTGAAGAAGCCCAGCTGGTAGACCTCGCGCTGGCTCCGGAGCACGCGCGAGCGCCGGAAGACGTCCCCCGGCGCCACGTGGAGCTCGCGACGGATCACGTCCTCGCGCGTGCGCGTGTTCCCGGTGACGAGGATGCGGCGGATCCGCGCGGGGTCGCGCTCCGTGACGACGAAGTCCACGTCGATGACGTGGTCGCTTCGCGGGACCTTCTTCGCCTCGACGTCGGCGTAGATGTAGCCCTCTTCCTGGTAGAGCGAATACAGGTTCGTCACCGACTCGTCGAAGGCGACGGTGTCGAACGGCTTGCCTTCCTGGAGCTCCACGCCGGCGCGCACGCGCGAGTCGGGCAGGATGGCGGAGTGCTCCACGTCCACCTTCCCGACCGTGTAGGGCGGGCCTTCCTCGACGTTGATCGTGAGGAAGAGGCGCGCCTTGTCGTCCGAGAAGGACTGCTGCACGTCCGTGATCTGCGCATCGACGAACCCTTCCTGCCCCATGCGCGAGACGATCTTCTTCTTGTCCTCTTCGAACACGTCCTTCTTGAAGTCCGCCCCGCGCCACCAGCGGTGCTCGTTCGTCTTCATCACCTTGCGGAGCGCGCCCGAGGGCACGACGTGGTTGCCGCTGAACGAGATCTTCGCGACCTGGACCTTCTTCCCCTCCTTGATGTGGAAGACGAGGTCCGCGCGCCGGTCGCCTTTGAGCTCGGGCTGCACGTCGGCCAGGAGGTATCCCTTGTCGTGGTAGAGGCCGAGCAGGTCCCGGCGGGCCTGGTCCACGCCGCGGGGGCTCACCGTCTGGCCCGCCACGAGCTGCACCACCTCTCGGAAGTCGTCTTCCTTCAGCTTCTGGGCGCCGTCGTAGCGGATGCGGAGCAGGGTGGGATGCTCCTCCAGGCGGATGGTGAGGATGAGGCCCTTGTCCCCGCGCTGGGCTTCCACGCGGATGTCCCGGAAGAGCCCCTGCCGGTAGAGGTTCCGGACGCCGGCGCGGAGCCGGTCCACCTGATAGCGGTCTCCCACCTTGAAGCCGATGGCCTGGAGGACTAGCGAGTCGTCGGCGCGCTCGTTTCCGAGCACGCGAATCTCCGCGATCTCCGGGGCCGCGGGGGCCTCGGGCTCTTGAGCGAGCGCGGCTCCGGCGAGCAACAGGAGCGCACTCGCCCACAGCCACCCGAACCGGACGGCCGGGGATCTGAAGGTGGACATCGAACTCGACTCCGAGAACGGGCGACGAAACGCCCCGGGAGACTATCACCCATCCCGCGGGGCGGCGACCGCAAAGGGGGAAGCTCGGGGCGACGTGCGGGGCGGTGCGGAGGGAGGGTTTACGTCGCCCCGGGAGCCAACCCCTCTCCCGGGGCGACGGTTCCGAAACGGGCGCTGGGAACGCCCGTCCACGGCTTGCGCCTAGGGCGCGGTCTCCATGTGCGCTTCTTCCCCGTCCTCGGCTTCCGAGGTCCGGGACTTCTTCTTCGTCCCGATCTTCTCGAAGCTCAGCGACTCCTTGCCGGCCTCGAAATCCAGACGGATGGCGTCGCCGTCCTTGAACGTGCCGCGCAGCATCTCGTCGGAGAGCGGATCCTCGACGTACTTCATGATGGTGCGCCGCAGCGGACGCGCGCCCGCGGCCGGGTCGAAGCCCTTCTCGATGAGGAAGGTCTTCGCGGCTTCGGTCAGCTGGATGCGCAGCCGGCGCTCGGCCAGGCGCTCCATGGACTGGTGCATCAGGATGTCGACGATCTGCACCACCTGCTCGCGACCGAGCGGGTTGAAGATCAGGATCTCGTCCACGCGCCCGAGGAACTCCGGGTTGAAGGTCTTCTTGACCTCCTCCATGAGCTTGCCCTCGATGCGCTCCTGCACGGAGCCGGTGTCGTCGGTGGAGCCGAACCCGAGGACCGTGCCGGACTTGATCTTCCGCGCGCCCACGTTCGACGTCATGATCACGACGGTGTTCTTGAAGTCCACGCGCCGGCCGTAGCTGTCCGTCAGCTGGCCGTCGTCCAGGACCTGCAAGAGGATGTTGAACACGTCCGGGTGCGCCTTCTCGATCTCGTCCAGCAGCACCACGCTGTAAGGCTTCCGGCGCACCTTCTCCGTGAGCTGGCCGCCCTCTTCGTAGCCCACGTAGCCCGGAGGCGCCCCGACGAGCCGCGACACGGCGAACTTCTCCATGTACTCGGACATGTCCACGCGGATGAGGGCATTGTCGTCCTCGAACAGGAAGTTCGCGAGCGTCCGCGCCAGCTCCGTCTTCCCCACGCCGGTGGGGCCGAGGAAGATGAACGAGCCGATCGGCCGCTTCGGGTCCTTGAGGCCCGCGCGGCTGCGGCGGATCGCCTTCGACACCGCCGCGAGCGCCGGCTCCTGCCCGACGACGCGCTTGCGCAGCTCGTCCTCCATGCGCAGCAGCTTCTTCGACTCTTCCTCCTCGATGCGCACGACGGGGATGCCCACCATCATGCTGACGACGCGGGCCACCGCCTCGCCGTCCACGACCGCCTTGACTTCTTCCTTCGACTCGCGCCAGTTCTTGTGGATCTCGCGGAGGCGACGGCGGAGGTTCTTCTCGGTGTCCCGGAACTTGGCGGCCTTCTCGAACTCCTGGGCCTGGATCGCCGTCTCCTTCTCCTTCGTGATCTGCTCCAGCTCCTTCTCGAGCTCGCGGATCTCGGAGGGGATGGCGGACACGGCGAGACGCGCGCGCGAGCCCGCCTCGTCGATGACGTCGATGGCCTTGTCGGGCAGGAAGCGATCCGAGAGGTAGCGCTCGGAGAGCTTCGTGGCCTGCTCGATGGCCTCGTCCGTGATCTTCACCCCGTGGTGCGCCTCGTACTTGTCGCGCAGACCGCGGATGATGGCGATCGTCTCCTCGGCGGACGGCGGCTCCACCATGATCGGCTGGAAGCGACGCTCCAGCGCGCCGTCCTTCTCGATGTACTTGCGGTACTCGTCCAGCGTGGTGGCGCCGATGCACTGCAGCTCGCCGCGCGCCAGCGCCGGCTTCAGCATGTTCGACGCGTCGATGGCGCCCTCGGCGCCGCCCGCCCCGACGATCGTGTGGAGCTCGTCGATGAAGATGATCACGTTGTCCGACTCGCGGATCTCGTTCATCACCGCCTTGAGGCGCTCCTCGAACTGGCCGCGGTACTTCGTGCCCGCCACCACCGACGCGAGGTCCAGCGTGAGGAGCCGCTTGTCCTTCAGCGGCTCCGGCGCCTTGTTGTCCACGATGCGCTGGGCGAGGCCTTCCACGAGCGCGGTCTTGCCCACGCCCGGCTCGCCGATCAGCACCGGGTTGTTCTTCTTGCGGCGGCAGAGGACCTGGATGACGCGCTCGATCTCCTCTTCCCGCCCGATGACCGGGTCCAGCTTGCCTTCGATCGCGAGCTGGGTGAGGTCCCGGCCGAACTGGTCCAGCGCAGGCGTCTCGCTCTTCTTCTCCGCCTGCTTCGAGCTGCCGGCCTGAGCGCTGCCCCCGAGGAGCTTCAGCGTCTCCTCGCGCACGCGCTTGCGATCCGCGCCGAGCTCCATGAGCACGCGCGCGGCCACGCCTTCGCCTTCGCGGATGAGCCCGAGCAGGAGGTGCTCGGTGCCGACGTAGTTGTGACCGAAGAGGCGCGCCTCTTCCACCGACAGCTCGAGAACCCGCTTCGCGCGCGGCGTGAAGGGGATCTCGCCGATCGTGAGCGTCCCCCCCGACGTGGGCACCATGTTCTCGATGCTCTGGCGGATGGTGTCGAGATCCAGCCCCAAGTTGTTCAGGACGGTGGCCGCAATCCCCTCGCCCTCCCGGATGATCCCGAGGAGAAGGTGCTCGGTCCCGATGTAGTCGTGGTGAAGGCGGCCCGCTTCCTCGCGGGCCAGGTACATCACCTTCCGCACGCGCTCGGTGAAGCGATCCTGCATGAGAGCTTCCTCCCGTCCTCCCGGACACCCGGAACTCAGGCGATTATACCCAGAATCGCCCAGACCCTCACGGTTTCTCCCGACGGGCGCAAATTCCGGAGAACGCGTGCGAATCGACGTGTGCGCCGTCTGAGTGAATCCATCGTCCGCCGGCCGCCGATGCTTGACCGCCGACGCGGGTCAACCTTCCACCGGAAAGTCCGCGAACTCGGCGCGGACCAGGCGCGCCCTCGCCCAGTCCGCTTCTTCCCCGGAGAGCACCCTGCCCTCCGATCGTCCAAGATGCGCCGGTTGAGTGAGCAGGGCCAGTCGGTTGAGCTTCTCGGTGGGCACCGCCTCGAAGCGCCCCATCCACTTCCCGAAGCGAACGTCCGAGGCGCAGGCCATGACGGACTCCACGGTCAACAGTCGCGCCGACCGCAGGATCGCCCAGGATCGATGGACCCGGTCCTCGAGACGGCGCCGCCGCGACGTGGACGTGACCAGTTGCTCGCGCGCCTCGAGCTCCAGCTCGAGGATGCGCCGGCAGACCTTGCCCAGCTCCTCGACGATCTCCTCCTCCGTGGGCCCCAGCTTCCGCTGGTTCGAGACCTGATGGAAGTCCCCGAGCGCCGCGGAGCCCTCGCCGAACCAGCCGCGCACGGCCATGCCCATCTCCGCCACCGCGCGGTGCACCTTGCGGATCTCGCCGGCGAGCACGAGCCCCGGAAGGTGCACGAGCACCGAGCCGCGCATCCCCGTGCCGACGTTCGTGGGGCAGGCCGTGAGATACCCCCGATCCGGAGAGACCGCGTAGTCCAGCGCGGTCTCCAGCTCGAGATCCAGCTCGACCGCGCCGCGTAACGCCGCCGCCAGGTCGAACCCCGACACGACGGACTGGATCCGGAGGTGGTCCTCCTCGTTGATCATCATGCCGAGACGCTCGCCCGGCGCCACGCACACGCCGCGACGCCCGCGACCTTCCGCGAGACGCGCGGTGGCGAGGTGCCGCTCGATGAGCAGCCGGCGATCCCACGCGGACAGCTCGTCGAGGTCCCACACCGCGGCGCGGCCGAGACACTTCGCGCTGTGCACGGCGGCGGCCACCGCGTCGAAGGTGCTCGAGAGTCGCCCGTCGTCGGCGCGATTCGGGAACGGGATGCCGCCGAGGTTGCGCGCCAGTCGCACCCGGCTCGACAGCACGACGTCGCTCGAGGGACCCGTTCCGTCGAGCCACTCCGCGAGGCGTCCGCCGAGATCCGCGGGCCTCACGGCGCGCCTCCCTCGCCCGCGAGGTCGCGGGGACCGCCGCCGCTCCGCTCGCGCTCGCGCAGGCGGTCGCGCAGGTATGCCGCGCGCTGGAAGTCCTGGCGCTGGATCGCGTCGTCCAACTCGCGCCGGAGCGCCCCGGGTTCCGCTTCCGCCGCCAGCGCGTTCCCCCGCGGCAGGCGGCCGCGATGCGTCACCGCCCCGTGCAGCCGCTTCAGGAGGAGATCCAGCCCCTCTTCGAAGGCCTCGTAGCAGCGCGGACACCCGAACAGCGACTGCGTGCGGAAGGCGGCCGCCGTGAGACCGCACTCGGGACAGCGCCGGGCGTCCTCGGGCTCGGCGGCGGCGTCCTCGGCGGCCTTGAGCGTCTCGTCGATGCTCACGACGCCGAAGATCTTCGCGGGCGGCGGGAGGGCGGGAGCTTCGCCCGCCTCGGGAGCTTCCGTGGCCGGCGACGGCGTCTCGAAGCCCAGCTCCTGCGCGCATTCCGCGCACACGAGTTGCTTGCGCGCCTGCCCGCCGGTCACCTCGGTGTAGCGGACCGAGCCCGGACGCTTCCCGCAGCGCTCGCAGTTCACGACCCGCTCTCCGCGGCGGCGGCGACGACCGCGCGCCCGGCTTCGCCCGGCGCGACGGCCACGAGGTGCCCCGCCTGCAACGAGAAGACCCGACTGGCCCCGCGCGCGAGACCCGGATCGTGCGTGGCGACGACGAACGTGGCGCCCCGCTGCACGCGCAGTCCCTGCAGGAGCGCGTGCAGGGAGCCGCCCGTCACCGGATCCAGGTTCCCGGAGGGCTCGTCGGCGAGGACGACCGCGGGATCGTTGACGAGGGCCCGCGCCACGGCGACGCGCTGCTGCTCTCCGCCCGACAGCTCACCGGGCGAATGGTGCGCGCGCGGGAGCAGCCCGACGTCGTCCAGGGCGCGCTGCGCGCGCTCGGTGGCGGCTTCCTTCGGCGACCCGGCGATCAGCACCGGGAGCATGACGTTTTCCAGGGCGGTGAAGTCCGGCAGCAGGTGGTGGAACTGGAAGACGAATCCGAGGTCCTGGTTCCGGATCCGGGACAGCTCGGCGTCCTTCTTGCCCGAGAGATCCGCCCCGCGCACGGACACGGTCCCCCCGTCCGGGCGGTCGAGGCCGCCGAGGCAGTGCAGGAGCGTGCTCTTTCCCGAGCCGGAAGGCCCGATGATCACGACCATCTCCCCGCGGGACACGTCGAGGTCGATGCCGCGCAGGACCTCGAGCCACCCGCCCCCGGACGGAAAGCGCCGCACCAGCCCCTTTCCCGACAGCACCGGGGTCTCCTCACTCATACCGAATCGCTTCCAGCGGGACCAGTCGTGACGCCCGCCAGGACGGGTAGAGCGCCGAAGAGAAGCAGATCACCAGGGCCAGCCCCGCCACGAGCGCGACGTCGCCCCACCAGAGCCGCACGGGAAGCGTGTCGATGAAGTAGACGTCCCCCGGAAGCGGCAGCCGGTAGTGGTCGAGCGCGACGCACAGCAGCCAGCCCATCAGACACCCGAGCGCCGTGCCGAAGCCTCCGATCGCCATGCCCTCCAGGAGGAACACGCGCCGCACGCCCTTGCGCCCCGCGCCGAGCGAGAGCAGCACGCCGATCTCGCGCGTCTTCTCGAGGACGATCATGATCAAGGTGGAGGCGATGAGGAACGCGGCCACGACGAGGATGATCGCGAAGAGGAGGTAGCCCACGATCTTCTCGATCTTCATCCAGAGGAAGAGCTGCTTGTTCTGCCGGACCCAGTCGTTCGCCCAGAGCGCCGGCGCCGTGATCCCCGTCATGATCCGCCGGCCGATCTCCGGCGCCTCCTCCATGTGCTTCACGCGGACGAGGATTCCGGTGACGCGATCGCCCATGTCGAGCGCATCGCGGGCCGCGTCGATGGAGGTGAACGCCAAGGCCGAGTCGTACTCGAAGATCCCCGACTCGAAGGTGCCGGTCACCACGAAGGTGCGCATGCGCGGGATCCCGCGGCGACGCGCGTCCGGCACGGTGGCCACCACCTGATCACCGATCACCACGCGAAGGCGCAGCGCGAGGTCCTTCCCGAGCACGATTCCCGGCGCCTTCGCGGTCCCGGCGTCCTGGAGATCGAGCGAGGCGTTGCGCGGGGTGATCCGCGAGACCACGTCGGTCACGCGGGCCTCGGCCGGTTCGTCGGTGCCGCGCAGGATCGCGCCCTCGGACTCCTGGTCCGACGTCAGCAGCACCTTCCCGAAGACGAAGGGCGCCGTGGCCTCCACGCCGTCGAACTTCTGGACGCGCGCGCGAACCTCGTCCACGTGGAGGAGCCCCTCCTCCGCGGGGTCCAGCAGCACGATGTGCGCGTTCGTGCCGACGATGCGGTCGCGCACTTCCTTCGTGAACCCGTTCATCACGCCGAGGACCGTGATCGCGGACGCCACGCCCACCGTGACGCCGCCGACCGCGAGCACGGTGATGAGCGCCCGGAAGCGGCTGCGTCCCTTCGCGCGCAAGTAGCGCGAGGCGACGAACCACTCGAAGCCCACGCTACGCCTCGGGATCTTCGGCCGGAGCGCCTTCGGGCCGCATCTGGGGGAAGAGGATCACCTCGCGGATCTGCTCCTGCGCGGTGAGCACCATCACGAGACGATCGATGCCGATGCCGAGCCCCGACGCCGGCGGCATGCCGTGCTCCAGCGCGCGGAGGAACGGCTCGTCCAGCACCATGACGTCCTCCTCCCGGCCGCCGCGCGCCATCTGCTCCTCGAAGCGCGCGCGCTGCTCGAGCGGGTCGTTCAGCTCCGAGAAGCCGTTCCCCACCTCCATGCCGGCAAGATACGGCTCGAAGCGCTCGACGAGGTGCGGGGCATCCGGCTTCCCCTTGGCGAGGGGCGAGAGCGCCTTGGGATGATCCGTGATGAACACCGGCTCGAAGAGGTCCGGCTGCACGGTCGCCGAGAACAGCTCGTCCACGAGCCGGGACGGCGTGGCGCCCTCGGGAGCTTCGAGCGAGCGCTCCGCGAGCGCGGCGCGGACGATCCCCTCGTCCAGGGAGGAGAGATCCCGCCCGGTGGCCGCGGCCAGCGCCTCGAAGTACGGCACGCGCCGCCAGGGGCGCGAGAAGTCCAGCGTGCGCCCGCGGTACTCCACGCGGGGGGCTCCGTTCGCCGCCTCGCACGCCGCGGCGACGAGCTCCTCGGTGAGCGCCATCCCGGCGCGATAGTCCGCGTAGGCCTGGTACGTCTCGAGCATCGTGAACTCGGGCTGGTGCGTGCGATCCATCCCTTCGTTCCGGAAGTCCTTCGCGAACTCGTAGACGCGCTCCAGCCCGCCCACGAGACAGCGCTTGAGGTAGAGCTCGTTCGCGATTCTCAGGAAGAGGGTCAGGCCGAGCGCGTTGTGCAGGGTGCGGAAGGGCCGCGCCGCCGCGCCGCCGTGGATCGGCTGCAGGATGGGCGTCTCGACCTCGAGGAAATCCTTCGCGTCCAGCACGCGGCGCATCGCGCGGATGATCTTCGAGCGCGCCTGGAACACGCGACGCGCGTCCTCGTTCACGACGAGATCGAGGTAGCGCTGCCGGAAGCGGATCTCCTTGTCGGCGAGGCCGTGCCACTTCTCCGGGAGCGGCCGATGCGCCTTCGCGAGGAACGTCCACTCCTCCACTCGGACGGTCTCCTCGCCGGTCCGCGTTCGGAACATGGGCCCGGTGACGCCCACGAAGTCCCCCAGGTCCACGAGCTCCAACCGCTCGTACGCGTCCTCGCCCACCGCTTCCTCGCGCACGTAGACCTGCAGGCGGGCGGAGCGATCCAGGAGATGAAGGAACGTGGCGCGGCCCATCCTCCGCCGTGAAACGACCCGTCCCGCAACCGCCACACGCACCTCGGGCCCGCCGTCCACGAACGCGTCGAGCGCCTCCTTCGCCGTGTGCGTCACGGGGTACGACGTGGGGTACACGGGGATCCCCGCCTCCTCCAGCCGCGCGCGCTTCTCGCGCCGGAAGCGGATCTGGTCGTTCTCGTCCACGGAGGGAACGCCGGCGGTGGTCACTTCTTCTCCCCCGCCCCGCGCGACGCGCTGCCGAGCCCGGCGAGCAGCGCCGCCTCGATGAAGCGATCGATGTCCCCGTCCATCACGGCCTGCACGTTACCGGTCTCCAGGTCCAGGCGATGGTCCTTCACGAGCGTGTAGGGCTGGAACACGTACGAGCGGATCTGGTTGCCCCACGAGATGTCCGTCTTCGTCTCCTCGATGGCCTCGCGCTTCTTGCGCTCCTCCTCGAGCTTGAGATCGTAGAGGCGCGACTTGAGGAGCGAAAGCGCGGTGGCGCGGTTCCGGTGCTGCGAGCGCTCCGTCTGGCACGTGACCACGATGCCCGTGGGGATGTGCGTGACGCGCACCGCGGAGCTCGTCTTGTTGACGTGCTGCCCGCCCGCGCCCGACGCACGGAAAGCGTCCCACTTCAGGTCGCCCTCGTCGATCTCGATGGGCACGTCCTCGTCCGCCTCCGGGTACACGAACACCGACGCGAACGACGTGTGGCGGCGGTGCTGCGCGTCGAAGGGCGAAATGCGCACGAGCCGATGAATGCCGCTCTCGACCTTCAGGTGGCCGTAGGCGTACTCCCCGCGCACGATCACGCCCGCGCTCTTGAGCCCGGCTTCCTCGCCCGGCTGCTGGTTCACGATCTCCGTCTCGAAGCCCTTGCGGGCGGCCCAGCGCAGGTACATGCGGAAGAGCATCTCCGCCCAGTCCTGGCTGTCCACGCCGCCGGCGCCGGGGTTGACCGTGAGAATCGCCGCGCGGGTGTCCGCCTCGTCGCGGAAGAGGCTGCGGACCTCGAGGTGGCGGACGTCTTCCTCGAGCGTCGCGATCCCCTGCCGCGTCTCGGTCTCGGCCGCCTCGTCTCGCTCCTCGTAGGCGAGCTCCGCGAGCACGGCGAGGTCGTCACGGCGCCGGCTCGCGGCGTCGACCGCGCTCACCCATCCCTTCTCGGCGGAGAGCTCGCGCAGCACGCGCTGCGCCTCGTTCGCGCGGTCCCAGAAATCCGGCTTCCCCGCGACCTCCTCGAGCTCCGCGATACGTCGACGCTTGACGTCGACGTCAAAGGTACCTCCCGAGGTCGGCGAGCCTCTGCTCGAGCGAGCCGAGCGCCTTGCGGAACTCTTCGTTCATGTCCTTCCTCCCGACGCCCACCGGGGGCGTCCGGTCAGTGTACCCGGATCACGGAGCCTCGTCCCACCCGAGTTCGCGGAGCGCCGCCTGCACCCGGCTCGCGAGATCCTCGAGGGGTCCGTCGTTCACCACCACGACGTCCGCGCGCGCGAGGCGCGCCTCGTCCGAGGTCTGCGCGGCCACGCGACGCCGCGCTTCCGCCCGCGGGACTCCGCGCGCCTCGAGTCGCGCGAGCCGCAGCTCCTCGGGCGCAGTGACGACGAGGAGCGCGTCGAGCGGATACGGCGGCGTGGCCTCCACGAGGAGCGCCGCGTCGATGACGGCGATTCCCGCGAAGCGCTCCTCCGCCAGCTCCGCGAGCCACGCGGCCGCGCGTCGACGGACCTCCGGATGCACCATCGACTCGAGGTCGGCCCGGGCGGCCGCGTTCGCGAAGATCACCTCCGCGAGCGCCGGGCGGTCCACGGAGCCGTCCCGAGCCATCACCGCGCTCCCGAACCGCCGCGCGATCCGGCGCGGCAGCTCGCCTCCCGCGTAGAGCTCGCGCACCGTGCGGTCGGCGTCGAAGACGCGCGCCCCGCGCTCGGCGAGGATCTGCGCCACGGCGCTCTTGCCGGCGCCGATGCCGCCGGTCACGCCCAGCACCCGCATCGGCGTCGCGGGATCCGTCACGTCAGTGGGCCTCGCTCCAGTTCGCGCCCCATCCCGAATCCACCTTGAGCGGCACCGACAGGTCCGCCGCCCCTTCCATCGCGTCCACGGCGAGCGCCACGACGCGCTCGCGCTCCTCCGACGGGCAGTCGAACACCAGCTCGTCGTGCACGGTGAGGATCATGCGCGCGCGCAGCTTACCCGCGCGGAGCGCCTCGTCGGCGCGGATCATCGCGCGCTTCAGGATGTCGGCGGCGCTTCCCTGGAGCGGCGTGTTGATCGCGATCCGCTCGCCGAAGGAGCGCGTCCGCGGATCGTGGCTGGCGATCTCCTTCACCGGCCGCCGGCGCCCGCAAAGCGTCTCCACCACCAGCTCCTCGCGGGCGCGCCGCTGCGTCTCCTCGATCCAGGCGAGAACGCCCGGCAGCCGCTCGAAGTAGCTCTTGATGAAGCGGCTCGCGTCCTTCGTGGGGATGCCGAGCGACTTCCCGAGGTTCACCGCGCCCATGCCGTACGTGACCGCGTAGTTGACCGTCTTGGCCTGCGCGCGCTGCTCCGCGGTCACGTCCGCCACGGGCACGTCGAAGATGCGGGCGGCGGTGGCGCGGTGCACGTCGATGTCTTCGCGGAAGGCGGCGAGGAGCGCCTCGTCCTTCGCCATGTGCGCGAGGAGGCGCAGCTCGAGCTGCGAGTAGTCGCACGACACGAGCACCCAGCCGTCCTCCGCCGGCACGAAGGCTTTCCGGATCTCGCGGCCCTCCCACGTGCGCACGGGAACGTTCTGCAGGTTCGGGTCCACCGACGACAGCCTCCCCGTGGCGGCCACCGCCTGCTGGAACGTCGTGTGCACGCGCCCGGTCTCCGGGCTCACGAGGGCCGGCAGCGTGTCGGCGTAGTTGGATTTCAGCTTCGAGAGCTCCCGATGGCGCAGCACGAGCCGGACGACCTCGTGGTCGTCCTCGAGCTCCTCGAGCACGGCCGCGCTCGTGGAGAGCCCGGTCTTCGTCCTCCCCCGCGGCCGGAGCTGCAGCTTGCCGAACAGCAGCTCGGAGACCTGCTTCGGGCTCGCGAGGTTGAACGGCTCGCCCGCCGCCGCCCACGCCTTCTCGGTGATCGTCGCCAGCTCCTCCTCCATGCGCCGCGAGAGCTCGCCCAGGAACGCCGTGTCGATCCGCACGCCCGCGCGCTCCATGCGCGCCAGCACGTCCACGAGAGGCAACTCGAGGTCCCGCAACACGCCGCGCGGGTCACCGGCGTCGATCTCGGGCTCGAGCATCGGACGAAGCCGCAGCGCCGCGTCCACCTCCTCGGCGGCGCGTCGCGCGAGGGCGGCGAGCGGCGCTTGCTCCACGGGAACGCGCGTGCGACCCGCGCCCGTGACGTCCTCCCACGGCGTGACGGCGAGGCCCAGCCGGTCCCGCGCGAGGCCGTCGACGTCGTGGCCGCCCCGCGAGGAGTCCAGCACGTACGAGGCGAGCATCGTGTCGAAGTCCACGCCCCGCGGCTCCACCCCGAGGCGCGCCAGGGCGACCTGCGCGGTCTTCACGTCGTGCCCCCACTTGCGGAGCCCGGCGTCCGCGAGCACGCCGCCGACCGTCCGCACGAACGTCGCGCGATCGACGTTCGTCCCCAGCGCGCGACCGAGCGGCAGGAACGCCGCGCGCCCGGCGGCGTCGCAGCACGCGAAGCCCACCGGATCCGCGCGCAGGGGACCGGTCGAGGCCGTCACCACGCCGAACGCGAAGGCGCCGGCCGCGCGCAGCCGCGCCGCGAGCGCTCCGACCGCCGGCTCGTCGACGACCGTCTCGTAGCCGGTGACGTCCGGGCGAACCGGCTCGGGCACCACGTCCTTCTTGAGCGTCTGGAAGTCCAGACGCTCGAACAGCTCGCGCAACGCCGTCCCGTCCATGGGACGGGGTCGGATCTCGTCCAGGTCGCCCACGTCCACGTCGGTGCGCAGCGTCACGAGGTGTCGCGAGAGCTTCACCGCGTCGCGACTCGCGAGCAGGCTGTCCCGCACCTTGCCCGGCTTCATCGCGGCCGCGCCGTCCAGCACGCCCTCGACCGTGCCGTGCTCCTCGAGGAGCTTCACCGCCGTCTTCGGACCGACGCCCGGCACGCCCGGCACGTTGTCGGAGGAGTCGCCGGTGAGCGCGAGCAGGTCCACGATCTTCGCCGGAGGGACGCCGAACGCGGCCTTCACGCCGCCGGCGTCGAGGACCTTCGGCGGCTCGCTCGCGCGCCCGAGCTGCACCACCTCGAGGCTGCCTCCCACGACCTGGAGGAGATCCTTGTCGTTGGAGACGATGCGCGCGCGGAGCCCTTCGGCCGCGGCGCGCAGGCCGAGCGTCGCGAGCACGTCGTCCGCTTCGAAGCCCTCGATCGCGAGGCGCGGGATGCCGGCGGCGTCGAGGTACTGATCGATCCACGGAAGCTGCGAGCGGAGGTCGCTCGGCATGCGCTCGCGCTGCGCCTTGTACTGCGTGTAGACCTCGTGGCGGAACGTGGGGCCCGGCGGGTCGAAGACCACGACGAGGCGATCCGGCTTCAGGATCTCCACGATGCGGCGGAGCGCCATGATGAAGCCGTAGACGGCGCTCGTCACCTCGCCGTCGCGGGTCGTGAGGGGTCGGTCGATGAACGCGAAGTGCGAGCGATACGCGAGGAAGGTCCCGTCGACCGCGACGAACGTCTCGCCCTTGGTCGCGGTCATCCCTTCGTCCCGCCGAGCGGCGAACGGCGCGCGGCGGCGAGCTTCTTCTCCAGCTCGTCCAGGTTCGGCACGAGGATCTCGCGCGCCTTGCTCCCCGTGAACGGCCCCACGATGCCGGCCTCCTCCATCATGTCCACGAGGCGGGCCGCGCGCGCGTAGCCCACCTTGAGGCGCCGCTGGAGGAGCGAGATCGAGCCTTGCTGGTGCGCCACGAGGATCTTCGACGCTTCCTCGAAGAGGTCGTCCTCCCGCTCGGTCGGGTACAGGTCGTCCGTGGCGGCCGCCGCCTCCGCCTCCTCCACCTCGGCCGGACGCGGGTTCCGCGCGCGCAGCCACTCCACGATGTCGTTCGTCTCCTCGGTGGAGATGAAGGAGCCGTGCACGCGGACCGGCTCGGCCATGCCGACCCCGAGGTACAGCATGTCGCCGCGGCCGAGCAGCTTCTCCGCGCCGATCGAGTCCAGGATCGTGCGCGAATCGGTGCGCGTGGGCACCTGGAACGCGATCCGCGACGGGAAGTTCGCCTTGATGACGCCGGTGATGACGTCCACCGACGGGCGCTGCGTGGCCACGACGAGGTGGATGCCCA
Source organism: bacterium (assembly GCA_046330135.1). Taxonomy (GTDB): domain Bacteria; phylum ARS69; class ARS69; order ARS69; family ARS69; genus CAYYFX01. The sequence goes on along the minus strand of JAXLTI010000007.1, from coordinate 129,959 downwards.
CGGCCCGCGCCATCTGGGCCAGCCGCGCGATCGAGTCCTCGATCTCCTGCTTCTGGTTCGAGAGCATGAGATCCGCCAGCTCGTCCACGATCACCACGAGGTACGGCATCCTCGGCGCGCCCTCGGCCATCAGCTTCTTGTTGTAGTCCGCGATGCTCCGCACGCCGAGGTGCGCAAGCGATCGGTAGCGCACCTCCATCTCGCTGACCGCCCACTTCAGCAGGCGCGACGCGTCCTTCGGCTGCGAGACGACCGGCGGGATCACGTGCGGCAGCCCGACGTACGTCGTCAGCTCGAGCATCTTGGGATCGATCATCACGAAGCGGACGTTCTCGGGGCCGGCGCGGTAGATCATCGACGTGATCATCGTGTTGATGCAGACGGACTTCCCCGAGCCCGTGGCTCCCGCCACCAACACGTGCGGCATGCGGTCGAGCGCCACGCAGAACGGATCGCCGGAGATGTCCCGCCCCAGCGCGATGTTCAGCGGGGACTCCTCGTCCGCGAACTCCGGGGTCTCCAGCAGCGAGCCCAGCCGCACGATGCGCGCGCTGGGGTTCGGCACCTCGATGCCCACCGCGGCCTTGCCGGGAATCGGCGCCACGATGCGGATGGAGCGCGCCCGCAGCGCGAGCGCGAGATCGTCCGAGAGGCTGGCGATCGGCGCCACCTTCTGGCCCGCGGCGGGCTCGATCTCGTAGCGGGTGATCACGGGACCGGGCTGGACCTGCGTGACCTTCCCGCGCACGCCGAAGCTGTGCAGCGTGCGCTCGAGGAGCTTCGCGCTCTCGAGGAGATCCCCCTTCGCGAGCGCGTCGGCCTCGTCGTCCTCTTCCTGCTCGAGGAAGTTGCGCGGCGGGGGGACGTACGGCAGGCCGGTGTTCGTCAGCTCCGAGACGCCGGGCGCGTCCAGCAGGTCATCGTCGTCGTCGTCGTCGGGCTCCGAGCGCGGCTCGCCCGCGGACGGCAGCACCACGACGGGCACGTGCTCCGGCGCTTCCTCCGCCTCGGGCTCGGCCGCGGCGCGCGGCGAGAAGTAGCCGGCGAGCCGCTCCCGCAGCGGAGGGCCCTCGTGGGCATCCTCGGCCTCGGCCTCGGCGTCGCCGTTTGCACCGGCGATGTCGTCCTCGTCGCCTTCGTCCTCGTCCTCCTCGTCGCGGTCGCGCGCTCGAGCGGCGCGACGAGCGGGCGCGCTCTCGGTCCCCGGCGTGAACGCCGCGGCGGTCTCCGCGGCCGCGCGCCGCGCGACGTCCGCGGTCGCTTTGGCCGCGGAACGGAACGGCGAGGCGAGACGCGCGAGGGGCGTGAACAGGGGAAGTCCCACGGTGGCGAGATAGGCAGCGGTCGCGCCGCACAGCGCGATCGCGGCGCCCAGCCCTCCGAAGAGGGCGCGGAGGCCCTTCACGATTCCGGTGCCGATCGCGCCGGCGAGGAAAGCCCGCTCCGGAGTCGCCTCCGCTCCCGGGAGGGCGGCGAAAGACTGGACGATGGCCACGCCGAGCGCGGCCGCCACGAGCGCCCTCCGGCGGAAGCCGCGCAGGGGCCGCCCGGCCGCGAGGCGGATCGCGAAGGCGCCGAGCGCGACGGCCACGAGCCAGGCGCCGAGCACCCCGCACCAGCGCACGACCCCCGACGCGGCCGCGTAGCTCACCCGCCCCATGCGGTGGGCGAGCGTGCCCACGGGCTGCCGCCAGTTGCCGTCCTGGAGGTACGCCCCCAGGGCGACGGCCAGCAGCGCCGCCACCGTCCCCAGAAAGACGGCGAACAGAACGCGCCCTCTCCGGGAGGGAGCCCCCCGCTTCTTCGCGGACCTGGACATGGAATCTCCGCCCTCGAGCGAGCCCTGCGCTTCCCGGGGAGGCAACCGTGGAGGGAAGCGCTCACCACCGCCGCGCCCTCCCCGGTGACCTTGGTACACCCGGAGCGGGCCCGGCGTCAACGCGGGGGCGCCCCGCCGGGCGCGCCGCCCCCGCCCCGGGGCCGGCGCGGTCACAGTCTCGGAGCCGTGTCAGGGGTCGCCCGTCTCGCCTCGGTGGCTCCAGGGTCCTTCCCCGGAGATGCACCCGAGGGTGTGCCCCCTCTCACCCCACCTCCAGCGCCTTCATATTCTCTCCGGTTCCTCCGCGAAGCCGCGTCGAAGAGGCCGGCCCCGAGGCGAGACCCAGACCTGCGTCGTGGCGGTCGAGACCGGCCGGCGCGGCGTCGCTCCGGGACCCGTCGCTCGCCCGGCGACGCACGGTGTCCGCGACAGTCGGCGACGCGCTGCGTCCGGGATCAACGCCAGCGAGCCGACGACGCGGGCATCACGTGGAGGCGGGATGCGACTAGCGTGGAGACGCAGCGGCCTCGGCGAGGGGCTCGACCACGAGACGGCCGTCGCGGAGCATCGGCACGGAGGCGAGGATGTCGACGCGCGCGGCGAGGTCCACGTCGGCGGCGAAGCCGAGCTCCGACAGGTCGCGGCCGTGATCGGTGGCGCGGAGGAACGCGGCGAGGCTGGCGTCCCGGCGCTCCCAGACGTCGCGGGCGGTCCGGGCGCCGTCGTCCAGCGGAACGCCGGGCTTCTCGCGCTCGATGGCCTCGACGAGCGCGCCGGCGCACGCGAAGTCCTCGAGCGCGAACTGGGCGCCCGAGCCGGCGCAGATGATCGTGATCCGCGGCTCGCGCGAGGCGCGCGCCGCGCAGGCCGTGAGGTTCACGAAGGCCGCCGTCGCGCAGTCCCGCACCCCGGCCAGCGACGCGAGCGCGCGCGCCCCGTTCGTGGTGCACAGGACGATGGTCTTCCCCTGCACGAGGTCGGCGACGAACTCCCCGGGAGAGTTCCCGAGATCGAAGCCGTCCACACGCAAGCTGCCGACTTCGCCCGCCAGCAGCGTGGACTCCCGTCCGAGAGAGTTCGCGAGGCGCGTGGCCGCCTCCACGCTGGCGACCGGAATCACGCCGCGCGCCCCGGCGTCGAGCGCGACGGCGATGGTGGTGCTGGCGCGCAGCACGTCGATCACGACGCAGAAGCGCCCTTCCAGCTGGTCGGACGCGAGCCCGCCGGGGCTCGGCAGCACCTCGACGAGGGGACCGGTGGTCTTCACGCTCTCACCACGCCCGCAGCGTCCGCGGCGGGGGCGCCGCTCGCACGGGACGCGGACGTGCGACGCGTCTCGAGATAGCCGGTGTGGTAGTCCCCCGACACGAACGGATCGTCGCTCAGGATCTCGAGCAGGAGCGGCACGGTGGTCTTGATGCCCTCCAGGGAGAGCTCGCCGAGCGCCCGCTTCATGCGGACGATGGCCTCCTCGCGCGTGAGGCCTTGCGCGAGAACCTTGGCCACCATGGAGTCGTAGTACGGCGGGACCGTGGCGCCCGTGAAGAGATGCGTGTCCACACGGATGCCCGGCCCGCCCGGCAGGTGCAGGTTCTCCACCTTGCCCGGGCACGGGGCGAAGTCCCGGTCCGGATCCTCGGCGTTCACGCGGCACTCGATGACGTGCCCGGAGCGCACGAGGTCCCGCTGGGCGAACGAAAGGGGGTGCCCCGCGGTCACGCGGATCTGCTCCTTCACGAGGTCCCGGCCCGTCAGCATTTCCGTCACCGGGTGCTCCACCTGGATGCGCGCGTTCATCTCCATGAAGTAGAAGCTGCCATCCCGATCCAGCAGGAATTCCACCGTCCCGGCGCCGACGTAGTGCAGCACGCTCGCCACGCGCACGCCCGCCTCGCACAGGGCGCGCCGCGTGTCCGCGTCGAGCGCGGTGCTGGGGCTCTCCTCGATGAGCTTCTGATGGCGCCGCTGCACGGAGCATTCGCGCTCGAAGAGATGGATCACGTCCCCGCGCGAGTCCCCGAGGATCTGGACCTCCACGTGGCGCGGATCGCGCACGAGCCGCTCCGCGTACAGCTCGCCGTTCCCGAACGCCGCCTGCGCCTCGGAGGAGGCGGCGTTGTACGCGGCCTCGAGGTCCTCGGGCGACGCCACGCGACGCATGCCTCGGCCGCCGCCGCCGGCCGAGGCCTTGAGCAGCAGCGGATAGCCGATCTCCGCGGCCGCGGCGCGCGCCTCCGCGAGGTCCTTCACCGGGCCGTCCGAGCCGGGCACGATGGGCACGCCCGCCTTCTTCATCGTCTCGCGAGCGAGCGACTTGTCCCCCACCCCGCGGATCGTGTCCGGCGCCGGCCCGACGAACGTGACGCCGCACGTGGCGCAGATCTCCGCGAACTTCGCGCTCTCCGACAGGAAGCCGTAGCCGGGATGGATGGCATCGCAGCCCGTGATCTCCGCGGCGGAGATGATGCGCGGGATGTTGAGGTAGCTCTCGCTGGCGGGGCCCGGCCCGATGCACACGTCCTCGTCCGCGAGGTGGACGTGCAGAGCGTCCGCGTCCGCCTCCGAATGGACGGAGACGGTCTCGATGTCGAGCTCGCGACACGCGCGGATCACGCGCACGGCGATCTCGCCGCGATTGGCGACCAGGATCTTCCGAAACATCGCACCACCCGAGCCGTCGGGCAGGGAACCGTCAGGCGTTGGAGATCTTCTTCTCGAGCTCCACCGCGTCGGCCTCGAACTGGGACCAAGTGTTGTCCGACGAGGCTTCGATTCCCTTCACCCGGAGGCTGAATTCGTCCGGACTCGTGCTGTTCATCAGCGCGTCCTCGTACGTGATGAGGCCGTCCTTGTACAGCTTCATCAGCGCTTGATCGAAGGTCTGCATCCCGTACTGGACGTGACCTTCCTGGATCGCCTGACGGATCATCAGAGTCTTCTCCGGGTGGATGATATACTCCTTGATGGTCGGCGTGCAAAGCATGACTTCCACGGCCGGAACGCGCCCTTGGCCGTCCGCGCGCGGAATCAGCCGCATGCTCACGATCGCTTCGAGGCAGGATCCGAGGAGCAGGCGGATCTCCTCGTGCTGGTGGGTCGGGAAGAAGGAGATGATTCGGTTGACGGTCTGGCTGGCGTCGATGGTGTGCAGCGTCGACATCAGCAGGTGACCGGTGTTGGCCGCGGTGATCGCGATCTCCATCGTCTCGCGATCGCGGATCTCTCCCACCATGATGACGTCGGGGTCCTGGCGCAGCACGTGCCGCAGCGCCGTCGAGAACGAGTTCGTGTCCGTGCCCACCTCGCGCTGCGAGACCAGACCGGTGCGCCGCGCGTGGAGGAACTCGATCGGGTCCTCGATCGTCACGATCTTCACGCGGCGCTCCTGGTTCACCTTCTGGAGCATCGCCGCGAGGGTCGTGGACTTGCCGGAGCCGGTGATCCCGGTCACGACCACCATGCCGCGCGGCTTCGCGCACAGCGCCTCGATGATCGGCGGCAGGTTCAGCGAAGAGAGCGCGGGGATCTCGATCGGCACGAGGCGGAACACCATGGCGATCGTGCCGCGCTGCTTGCAGACGTTCGCCCGGAAGCGGCCCAGCCCGGGCACGCCGAAGCCGAAGTCGGTCTCCTTGTTGGCCTCGAACTCCTTCAGCTGCTTCGGCGTCAGGATCTGCTCCGCGAGGCGCACCATGTCCTCGGGGGTGACCACCTCGTGCTCCATCGCCTGGAGCGAGCCGTTGACGCGGAACACCGGCGGGAACCCGACGAAGATGTGCAGGTCGGATCCCTGACGGCGGATCATCTCCTCGAGGACGGCCCGGAGCTTCATGTCTCTCCCCTTGAGCCGGTCGGCCTCGCGGGGAGGTGACCGGCTCCGTCAGGCAGGGCCCACGAGGAAGAGCTCCTGTCCATACTCGACGGCCTGCCCGTTCTCGACCTTCACCTCGAGGACCCGGCCGGAGACCTCCGACTGGACCTCGTTCATGAGCTTCATGGCCTCGACGATGCAGACCACTTGGCCCACGCTCACCGTGTCGCCGACCGAGAGGTAGGGCTTCGCTCCGGGCGCCGGAGCGGCGTAGTAGGTCCCCACCATCGGTGCGACGATGGCCACGAGCCCGGGGTCCCTCGTCGGCGCCGCCGGCGCGACGCTCGGCGCCGGCGCCTCGAGAGGCGCGGGCGGCGGGGGGGTCGCGACGGCCACCGACACGGCGGGTGGTGCGAGCGCCGGCGGAGCTTCGCGGCTCCGGCGTCGCACGATTCGCACTCGCCCGGCGAAGGGACGGTCGACTTCGAGCTCCTCGATGTCACTCTCTTCGACCATCCGAATCAGGCGCTTGAGCATGCCCTCGTCCATGGATCCTCCATCGTTGCCTACTCGTGCTTGGTTTTGCTCTTCGCTCGCGAGGCGCCCGCTCAGGTCGCCCGTTCCGCCGGCAGCTTCGCACCGTCCAGCAGGTCGAGCAACGCGTCGAGCGCGCGCACCACGCCGACCGCCCCGAGCCCCGACACCTGCCCGGTCACCACGTCGGCGACGAGCGACCGCCGGCGAAACTCCTCCCGCGCGTGAATGTTGCTGAGGTGCACCTCGACCGAAGGCTTGCCGACGGCGAGGAGCGCGTCGCGCAGCGCGACCGACGTGTGGGTGAGGCCCCCCGGATTCACGAGGATCCCTTCCACGCGATCCACCGCCGCGTTCAACGCGTCCACCAGCTCTCCCTCGTGGTTCGAGACGACCCAGGCGATCGCGCGGCCCCGATCCCTCGCGCGCTTCTCGAGGGCGGCGCGGATCTCGTCGAGGGTCACCGTGCCGTAGACCTCCGTCTCCCGTCGGCCGAGCAGGGCGAGGTTCGGGCCGAAGAGCACCAGGATCTCGCGGCTCACGGCGCCTCGGGCCCGACGCGCGCCTGCAGCCGCGCGATCCGCTCCTGCAGATCCGAGCGCTCCGGGTGCAGCCGCACGACCTGCTCGTAGATCTCGATGGCCTTCTCCTCGAAGCCCTGGCGCTCGAAGATCTCCGCCAGCGTGGCCGAGTAGAGCGGACCGGGAGGGATGCGCGCCAGCTCTTCCGGCGTGAGCGCCCGCTCCGGCTCCGCCTGGGCCTCCCCGTCCGTCCGCGGGCCCGTCACGGTCGCGGGCGCGGGCACCGACGCCACTGGCGGCGGCGCGCTCGGGGGCTCCGGCGGAGCGGTGAACGGGTTCGCCGGATCGAGCTCGCGCACTTCCTGCAGCGCGACGCCGGCCTCGTCCGCGCGGCCCGCCTCTTCCAGACACCACGAGAGGAGCACGCGCGGCGAGATGGCCGTGGCGTCCTCGGCGAGGAGCGGCCCGAGGACCTCGATCGCCCGCTCGGGGCGGCCCACGAGACGATACGCGTCCGCGAGCCCCATCACGTTGCGCGGGGACGGATCGGCCCACGTCTGCGACTCGAGGACAGGCAGCACGTCGAGGAGGCCGGGCACGGGGCGGGGCTCCGGTCGCATGCGCACCTCAGCGACGGAGGAACTCGACGGCGGCGCGCGACGCGCCCTCGGGAAGATCGAGCGAGACGCTAACGGAGCCCGGACCCTTCGTCAACTGGTAGCGATCCCGCCCGCCGCTGCGCTTCTTGTCCACGGCGGTCCGCCGGATCACCGCGTCGGGGTCGAGGGCCGGATCGCGGACCGGCAGCCCCAGGCGCGTGAGCAACGACACCATGCGACCGAGCACGTCCTCCCCGCACCAACCCGCCTGCGCGGAGAGATGCACCGCCGCGACCAGGCCGAGCGCGACCGCTTCGCCGTGGAGCCAGCGTCCGGCCGACTCCGTCTCGATCGCGTGGCCGAGCGTGTGCCCGAAGTTCAGCGCCGCGCGCTCGCCCGAAGTCTCGCGCTCGTCGCGCGCCACGATGGCCGCCTTCACGAGGATCGCGCGCCGCACGACCTCGACGAGCGCCGGATGAACGGCGGTGAGCGGCGGGTCGAGCTCCAGCATCGCGAGCAGCTCGAGGTCCCCGATCCACGCGGCTTTCACGATCTCCGCGAGCCCGGCGCGGAAGTCGCGCTCCGGCAGCGTCGCGAGGAAGCGAGGGTCGCAGCCGACGAGCGCGGGCTGGTGGAACGCGCCGACCAGGTTCTTCCCCTCGGGGAGATCCACCGCGGTCTTCCCGCCGATGGCCGCATCGACCTGGGCGAGGAGCGTCGTGGGCAGGAGGAACGAGCGAACGCCGCGAAGGTAGACCGCGGCCACGAAGCCCGCCGCATCCGTCGTGGCGCCGCCTCCGAGCGCGAGGATGGCGTCGCCGCGCTCGATCCCACCGGCGACGAGGCGGCGGCACGTGGCCTCGACCACCGCGAGGCTCTTCGCCGCCTCCCCTTCCGGAAGCTCGATCGTCTCGATGACCGCCCCGGCGCGGGCCACGAGCGACGCCACGCGCGGCCCGTGGAGGCGCGCGACCATCCGGTCGGCGAGCAGCGCCACCCGCCTGCTCGAGCCGGCCGCGGCCGCGGCCGTGCGGTCCGCGGCGCCGTCGCCCACGAGGACGTCGTGAGCGCGCGCGCCGAGCTCGACGCGCAGGGTGGTCGGACCGCTCATGTCCTGGATTCGGAGCGAGGTGCCGCGCGAGATTCCATGATTCCCCTTCGAAGGCGCGGCAACCTAGCACCGGCCCGCCGAAGGGTCAACGCTGCGGGGTCGTCTGCCCGTCCACCGGCAACACCTCGCCCGGCAGCGCGCTCGACCCCGGCGCCTCGATCGCCCCGGGCTCGAGCCTCTGGAGTCTCTTCCGCCCCGGCAGTTCCCGCGCGAGCCCGAGCTCCACCGAAAGGACCCGCTCGTGGCCGGCGCGCAGGACGTGGACGCTCACCGTCCGCTGCGGCGCCTCGGACGCGACGAGCGCGCACAGCTCCCGGCCGCTGGAGACGAAGCGATCGGCGAACGTCGTGATGACGTCGCCCGGCACGATGCCGCTGCGCTGCGCCGGACCGCCCTTCAAGACGTCCAGGATGCGCACGCCACCCTGGTCCTCCGCGTTGGTCCCGATCTCGATCCCGAGGAAGCCGCGCTTCACGTATCCGAACTTGCCGAGGTCCTCCCACGCGCGGGCGCACTCCCGTGCGGGCACCGCGAAGCCGACCTCGCCGGCGGGCTCGCCACGGTTTCCGGGGAGATCGATCTCGCCGAACTCGTCCTTCAGCGGCGGGCGCGACGGCGTGGAGACGCCGGTCAGGAGGCCGACGAAGTTGCCCTGCTCGTCGAGAACGGGGCCGCCGGCGTCGCCGGGGTAGATCTGCGCGAGGACTCGATGAGCGCGCACGGGAAGACCGCCCGGCTCGATCACGATCATCCCGCCCATGCGCCCGAGCGAGGCCGAGAGCGTGCCGCCGTTGGCGTTTCCGAGCACGAGGCAGGGTACGCCCGCGCGGGGCTCCTCTCCGTCGATCGGCGGCGGGGAGCCGACGACCCCCGGCAGGTCGTCGACCGTTTCGAGCAGGGCGACGTCGAGGTACGGATCCTTGCCCACCACCCGGGCCAGCATGTGCTCGCCCTTGTCGGTGAACACCTCCACTTCCTCCCCGCGCCCCACGACGCACGCCGTCGTGAGCAAGCGGCGAGCGCCGACGTACACCGCGCAGCCGACGTGCCTCTTCCGATAGAGCTTGCTGGGGTCCTGCAGCACCTTGTCGACCCCGGCCCGGCACGGGCCGGCGTCGGCCACCACGAGGAAGACCCGGCTGCGCCACGCCCCGGTGACGCGAACGATGGAGTCCGGGTCCATCTCGGGGGGCGCGTCCGCGAACGCGCGCGGCACCGCCAGGAGGGCCACGCCTCCCAGCGCCGCCACCAACCACCGCCTATCCGGCCGACGAGTCATGGGTGTGCCGATCAGAATGCGAGGACCGGCACCCCCGTCTCCGTCGTCGTCGTGGTCGGATTCGGGGATTCGATCGCCACGCCACCCGTGGAAACGGGGACGGTCACGATCGGGTCACGGACGGGACGGAACGGGTAGTTGTAGTTCGAGCGCCGGTAACGCGGCGTGAGGTCCTGGTCGGACGAGAGGAACTGCTCCACGGCCCTCGGCATTCCCGCACTGAACTCGACCGGCGTGAAGTCCGGATTGTGCGAGAGCGCCTCGATGTCCGGCGAGGCGGCCTCTTCCGCGCTCTTGGTGCCGCTGCCGACGCTGGCGACACGGCTTGCCTCCGCCGTTCCCATCGACGCCCGGATCATCTGATCCGGGGCGGACGACAGGGCGACCCACCCGAGCACCGCGGCCGCCGCTCCGAGCGGGACCCAGCGCAGCGATCCGCGGAGCCCGAACGCGCTCAGCCAATCACGCACGCGCGACCGGACCGTCCGCGCGGACGCGAGGCGACGCTCCGCCCGCAAGCGCTTCCAGACCGCCGCGTCGAAGTCGTCACCCACCTCCACGGAGGGCAGCTCCTCGAGCACCGCGAGCGACTCCTTCAAGTCGCCGAGGAGCGCGCGACACGGCGGGCAGTCCGCCAGGTGCGCATCGAAGTCTCGAGCCTCCGCCGGCGACAGCGCGCCGTCGATGGCTTCCGAGAGGAGATCCTGCACTTTGTCGCAATTCACCGTTGGTTTCCTCCCTGACCCCCTCGATCGGTCCCGGGCCGCGTGGCGGCCCCTCCTCCGTCCTCCGGAAGCACGCCGCGCGACAGCCGCCAGAACACCGACGGGTCGTTCGTGCGCCGAGCCCGGAGGAGCGGCTCGATCCTGCGCTTGAACTCCAGACGTGCACGGTTGATCCGCGACTTCACGGTGCCGAGCGGCAGCTCGAGCATCGACGCGATCTCTTCGTACGCGAAGCCCTCGAGGTCCCGGAGCACGAGCATCATCCGGAAGTGCTCCGGCAACGAGTCGATGGCCGTGCGGACCTTCTGCTGGCGGTCGTTCAGATCCGCCACCCGGTCCGGAGCGAGGAAGTCCTCGCGCGTGCCGAGGTGATAGTCCTCTTGCTGGAGCTCGCGCGGCGCGTCTTCCATGGAGATGTTCCGGCGGCGCGCACGATTGCGGAGCTCGTTCTTCCCGAGGTTCGACGCGATGGTGTACAGCCACGTGGTGAACCGGGCCGTGACCCGGTAGGTCCCCGCGTGGCGGTACACGCGCAGGAAGACCTCTTGCGCGAGGTCCTCGGCGCGATCCCGGTCCCCGATGAGCCGGTGGACGTAATTGACGATCGGACCGCGGTGGCGCCGCATGAGCTCGGCGAACGCTTGCTCGTCGCCGTGCTTGAGGGCGAGCATGAGATCTTCGTCGGCCCGCTCGTCACGCACCGCAGCCTTCCGGTCCAAAGCCCGGCCTCCAGGTGCGGGGCGAACGATCCGCAACGGGAACATGCGCCACCTCCGTTGCGGGGGAAACCCGTTCCGTCACGGAAGGTTCCCCGAGGGCCCCGCCGGCAGGCCTTTTCCGACCTTACTCGATCGGGGCCTTCGCCTCCACTTTGGCCTGCAGCCGCTTCTCGGAGGGATCCAGCTTCAGCGCGCGCTGCCAAGCGTCCCGGGCCTGCTCGGGTTGCCCGAGAGCCGCAAGAACATCCCCCAGATGCTCGAGAATCACCGCATCGGCGGGGACGGACTTGAGCGCCCGCTCCAGATGCTCGTGCGCGCCCTTCGGGTCCCCCTTCTTGAACAGGGCCCAAGCGAGGCTGTCCTGGTAGTAGCCGTTGTCGGGCTCCAGGGTCACGGCCCGCTGGAGGACCTTGACGGCTTCGTCCAGGTTACGGCCGTGGTCCGCCAGCATGTAGCCCAGGTAGTTCATCGCCTCCGCGTCGTCGGGCGCGAGGGTCAGGATCTCGCGAAAAGCGTCCGCTGCCTCGTCGATCTTCCCGAGCTTGTCCCGCGCGACCCCTAGGCCGTGCAGCGCCTCCGCGTTCTTCGGCTTCAAAGAGAGGGACTTCGAGAACGCGTCGACCGCCTGCTCGTAGGTGCCGAGCTGGTTGTAGCAAACTCCTCGAAGTAAATGGACTACTGGGTTGTCGGGACTCAAGTTAGATGCCTTCTCGAAGGCCAGGGCCGCGTCCTTCGTCCGTCCGGCCTGGGCCCGCAGGTAGCCGAGGTTCACCCACCCCTCGACGAACGTGGAGTCGATGCGCACGGTGGCCTCGTACTCCGTCTCCGCGGACGCGGCGTCCTTCTGCTCCCAGAAGAGCCGTCCGAGGTGCCGGTGCACGGTGATCCGGTCCGGCGCGTCCTTCTCCACCTGCTGAAGCTGGGCCACCGCCTCCTTCGTCTGGCCGCGCCGGAGGAAGAGGACGCCGAGCTGCTCGCGTACGTCCAGATCGCCGGGCACCTGTTCCAGCAGCGTCCGCGCTTCCTTCTCCGCGTCGTCCGCCTTGTCCTCGAGCAGCAGCACGCGCAGCAGCCGCCGGCGCGCGCTGACGTTCAACGGGTCCAACCCGAGGGCCCCGCGGTAGCTCTGCTCCGCCCCGGCCAGGTCGTGGTTCGCCTCGCGGACCGCCCCCGACGCCACGACCGCGTCGACGAACTGCGGGTCGATCTGGCGGACCGTGTCGAACTCCGCGAGCGCCTCCTGGAGCTTCCCGAGCCGGGTGAGGAGCTGGCCGCGCCGGAAGTGGAGCCGTGCCACGCCGGGCCGGATCTCCGCCGCACGGCCGAGCTCGTCCACCGCCGCCTGCACCTCGTCATGGCTCTCGAGCAGCTCGGCCAGGCGCACGCGGGAGTCGAAGTCCGTGGTGTCCGCCGCGACGATCTTCCGGGCCGTCTCGATGGCCGCGGGCAGGTCCTTCTCGCCGCGATGCACCTCGACCATGACGTCGAGGCCGTCCCGGTTCGCGGGATCCGCCTTCAGGGCCGCGACGGCTTCGGTCTTCGCTTCGTCGATCTCCTCGAGGGCGAGGTGGACGCGCGCGAGGGCGCCGTGGACGTTCGGGTCGTTCGGCGTGTCGCGGAGCGCGAGCTGGTATTCCTGAAGCGCCTCGCGCAGGGAGCCGCGCGCCTCGAAGAAGGACCCGAGCGCGAAGTGCTCCATGTCCCCGAGACTCGCGCTGTCGGCGACCGCCGAGGGGCTTGCCGCCGCGGGCCCCGCCACGGTGCCGAGGGCGACGAGAACGAGGGCGGCTAGCCATCCGGGTGCAGTCTTCACGGGTTCTCCTGGCCGAAGGAACGCGTCGACGTCGGCGCCGGCGCTCCACGGAGCGACCGGGCTTCCCTGGAACCCCAATCTCTCCTCATCGACTCGCCGCGCCGGAGCCTTGACCGGCCGGCCCCGTCACGGGGAGAGCCACACCCGTGAGAGGAGCACGCGGCCGGTCGGATGCAGCCGGAACCCCTGCACGTTCCCGCGAATCGCGGCCAGCTCGCGCGTGTGCACCAGCGGCACCCACGGTGCGTCCCGGTGGATGATCTCCTGCGCCTCCCGGTAGAGCGGCAGGCGGGCCTCGGGAACCACGGTCCGCTGCCCGGCGCGCAGGAGCTCGTGCACGCGCTCGTCGCGATAGAAGGCGATGTTCCCCGCAGGAGGCGTGGCCGAGGACTTGTCGAAGTGCACGAAGAGGAAGTTGTCGGGGTCGCCGTTGTCCGCCTGCCAGCCCAGGAGCGCGAGGTCGTGGTGGCCGCGGTGCAGCCGCTCGAGATACGCTTCCCACTCGAAGCTGACGATCTTCACGCGGATCCCCACCGCCGCGAGGTCCGCCTGGATGGCCTGGGCGAGGCGGAGCGGCTGCGGCATGTAGGGACGGGGACCCGTGGTCGTCCAGAGCGTGGTCTCGAAGCCGTCGGAGTACCCGGCCTGGGTCAGCAGCTCCCGCGAGAGCGCCGGATCGTAGTCGTAGTCCGAGAGATCCGGATCCGCCCCGAAGACGTTCGGCGGCAGCGGCCCGATGGCCACCTCCGCCATGTTCGCGTAGAGGGTCCGCACGATCGCCTTCTTGTCGATCGCGTGCGCCACCGCGCGCCGGACCTCCACGCTCCCGAACGGCGCGTGATCCATGTTCATCGCGAGGTAGGCGACGTTCATGCCCGGCTCTCCCACGAGCTTGAGATCTCGGTTCGCCTCGATGGACGGCACTTCCTCGGGCGGGATTCCGTCCATCGCCGCCAGCGCGCCGGAGAGGAGATCGAAGAAGCGCGTGGAGTTGTCCGGCACCGAGCGGAACACGACCTTGTCGAGGAGCGGTGCATCGCCCCAGTAGCCGTCGAAGCGTTGGAGCGTCTCCGAGTCGCCCGGCTTCCACTCCACGAACCGGTAGGGCCCCGTGCCGCAAGGGTGGCGGTAGAAGTCCCCGGCGCGGGCGTGCGCGTCGCTCGGGCAGACGATCGCCGCGAAGTTGCACGCGAGGTTCGCGAGGAAGGGCGCGCTGGGCTCCTTCAATCGGAAGCGAACGGTCTGCGGATCCACGACCTCGATCTTGTCGAGGACGGCGTCCATCCCGAGGTAACCCCAGAAGGGGTAGGGACCGCCCACCCCGTGGTCCGGATGCTTGGGGCTGCGGGCGCTCCACTGTCGGGCGAGGCTGTACTCCACCGCGGCCGCGTCGAGCGGCTTGCCGCAGTGGAAGCGCACGCCCTTGCGCAGATGGAACGTCCACGTCTTCCCGTCCTCGCTCGTGTCCCACGACGACGCGAGGCACGGCTCGATGGCGGTCCCGTCGTCGGCGAAGCGGACGAGACCCTCGTACAGGTTGTCGCAGACCTTGAAGGACTCGCCGTCCGACTCGTGCGCGGGGTCCAGCCCCACCGCGTCCGGTCCCCGTCCGTACACGAGAGTGCCGCCGCGCGAAGGCACGGGGCCCTCGGCCGATGCAGGTGGAGCGGCGAGCAGCGCGACGACGAGGACGCTAGCGAGTCTCATCATTGAAAAGGCGTCCGCCACCTAGGCCGGACGCCCGAGATGGCGGGCCCGAGAGGATTCGAACCTCCGGCCTTTGGTTCCGGAGACCAACGCTCTATCCAACTGAGCTACGGGCCCGTAGGCGGAAGCGAACCTAGGCGATGCCCGGGAGGGTGTCAAGGCGACGCGCCCCCCGGACGAGCCGGCGCGCGCGCCGCCGGCACCCGCGGGCTGCCGGCATGGACACTGCCGCCCCCTGCATCTATCTTCCCCGGAACCGTTCGCCGAGAAGAACTGGGAAAGTGGAGGCGTGGATGTTCCCCGAGAGCCACGATCAGATCCCGGACGCCGACGCCGAAGAGACCGGCGAGTGGCTGGAGGCGCTGGACTCGGTCATCCACACGGCCGGTCCGGAGCGGGCCGCGTTCCTCCTGCGGCACCTGATCGCGCGGGCCAAGCGGCAGAACGTGGGGCTCCCGGCGCTCACGCGCACGCCCTACCTCAACACGATCGCTCCCGAGGACGAGCCCGCCTTCCCCGGCGACGAAGAGCTGGAGCGTCGCATCCGGCGGCTCATCCGCTGGAACGCGATGTCGATGGTCACGCGCGCGAACAAGCGCTTCGAAGGGCTCGGCGGTCACTTGTCCACCTACGCCTCCACCGCCACGCTCTACGAGGTGGGCTTCAACCACTTCTTCCGGGGCAAGGACAAGGGTCCTGGCGACCAGATCTTCTGGCAGGGCCACTCGGCGCCCGGCCTCTACGCGCGCGCGTACCTCGAAGGCCGCATCTCGGAGCAGCAGCTCGACCACTTCCGGCGCGAGTCCGTGCCCGGCGAGGGGCTGCCCTCCTACCCGCACCCGCAGCTGCTGCCGGACTTCTGGGAGTACCCTACGGTCTCGATGGGCCTCGGCCCCATCACCGCGATCTACCAGGCGCGCTTCAACCGCTATCTCGCGGCGCGCGGCCTGGCGGACACGTCGAAGCAGCGCGTGTGGGCCTTCGTGGGGGACGGCGAGTCCGACGAGCCGGAAGCGCTCGGCGCGCTCTCCATCGCCGCGCGCGAGCAGCTGGACAACCTGACCTTCGTCGTGAACTGCAACCTGCAGCGCCTGGACGGTCCGGTCCGCGGCAACGGCAAGATCATCCAGGAGCTGGAGGGCGTCTTCCGCGGGTCGGGCTGGAACGTGATCAAGGTCATCTGGGGCCGCGAGTGGGATGACCTCCTCGCGCGCGACGTGGACGGTCTGCTCCAGGCGAAGATGAACGAGACGCTGGACGGGGAGTTCCAGAAGTTCTCGGTGGAGTCCGGCGCCTACATCCGCGACCACTTCTTCGGCCCGGATCCGCGGCTGCGCGCGCTCGCGGAGCACCTGGACGACGACGCGCTCGCGAAGCTGCGTCGCGGCGGGCACGACTACCGGAAGGTCTACGCGGCCTACAAGACCGCCGTGGAGCACCGTGGCCAGCCCACGGTCATCCTCGCCAAGACCGTGAAAGGCTGGACGCTGGGCGAGGGGTTCGAAGCGCGCAACGTCACCCACCAGATGAAGAAGCTCAGCACGAAGGAGCTGATGACGTTCCGCGACCGCCTCCAGCTGCCCATCGCGGACTCGGAGCTGCAGGAGCTTCCCCCCTACTACCATCCGGGCGAGAACAGCGACGAGATCCGCTACATGAAGGAGCGCCGGCGCCTGCTGGGCGGGGAGCTGCCGAAGCGGATCGTGCGGGCGCGGCGCCTCCCCTCGCCGCCGGATTCCGCCTACGAGGAGCTGCATCGCGGCACGAAGGGCGGCCAGGCCGTCTCCACCACGATGGGCTTCGTGCGGCTGCTGCGCTCGCTCCTGCGGGCCGGCGAGTTCGGAAAGCGCGTGGTCCCGATCGTCCCGGACGAGGCGCGCACGTTCGGCATGGAAGGCCTCTTCAAGGAGTTCCGCATCTACTCGCCGTTCGGGCAGGCCTATGAGCCGGTGGACGCGGAGCTGCTCCTCTCCTACGCCGAGGGCAGGGAAGGCCAGATCCTGGAGGAGGGCATCACGGAAGCCGGCTCGATGGCGTCGTTCACGGCGGCGGGAACGTCGTACGCGTCGCACGGCGAGTTCGCGATTCCGTTCTACATCTTCTACTCGATGTTCGGCTTCCAGCGCACGATGGACCTCATCTGGGCCTTCGCCGACGCGCGCGGCCGCGGCTTCCTCCTCGGCGCCACCGCGGGCCGCACCACCCTCCAGGGCGAAGGGCTGCAGCACATGGACGGCCACAGCCACCTGCTGGCCTCCGCCGTGCCCACCGTGCAGCCCTACGATCCGGCGTTCGCGTACGAGATCGCGGTGATCGTGAAGGACGGGATCCGGCGGATGTTCGAGGCGAACGAGGACATCTTCTACTACATCACGCTCTACAACGAGAACTACGAGATGCCATCGATGCCGGAGGACGTGGAGGAGGGCGTGCTGCGCGGCCTCTACCTCTTCCGCAAGGGGGCCGAGCCGAAGCGCCACCGGGCGCAGCTCCTCGCGAGCGGCCCGATCATGAACCATGCGCTCCGCGCGCAGGAGCTCCTCGCGGAGCGCGGCGTGGCGGCGGACGTGTGGAGCGCCACCAGCTGGACCCTGCTGCGTCGCGAGGCGCTCGAGTGCGAGCGCTTCAACCGCGAGTACCCGGACGCGCCGCCGAAGACTCCGCTGGTCACGCGGCTCCTCGCGGACGCGCCGGGGCCGGTGGTGTGCGCGTCGGACTGGATCAAAGCAGTGCCGGATCAGATCTCGCGCTGGGTGACGGCGCCCTTCGTCTCGCTCGGGACGGACGGCTTCGGGCGGAGCGACACGCGCGAAGCGCTGCGTCGCTTCTTCCGCATCGACGCGGAGTCCATCGCGGTGGCCGCGCTCGGCCAGCTCGCGGCGATGGGTCAGATCCCGGTGTCCGAAGTGGTGCGCGCGCGTCGCGAGCTGGGGCTGGAGACGGCGCTCGGCGCGGCGAACGGCGAGGAGACCTCGGTCGAGCTGAGGTGAGCCCGACCGAGGGAGCCGCAGCTCGTCTCACTCGCCGCGGAACATCGCCTTCAATCGTCCGAAGCTCCACGGCTCCACGGCCAGGACGGTGTAGCCGAACTTCTCCACGCGATGATTGAGCGCGTCGACGACGAACACGTGGCCGTCGTCCTGGACCGCGACGCCGCGGGGCCGCACGAACTGGCCGTCGAGCGTGCCGGAGCCGCCGAACTCCCCGAGGTAGGTGCCCGTCGCCGTGAACACCTGGACGCGGTCGTTCTCCGAATCCGTGACGAAGACGCGATCGAATCGGTCCACGGCCACGTCGAGGGCGGTCTGGAATCGCCCCGGCCCCGTTCCTGCGCCGCCCCACTCGCTCAGCAGCGCGCCCTGGGTGTCGAAGCGGCGCACCCCCGACCACGAGTAGGTCGGATCGACGATGTAGACGTCGTCCGACCGGGAGATCGCGATCCCGAGCGCGCCTCCCGCGGGATTCTGCGGCGTCCCCGGGATGTCCCACTCGCCGAAGTACGTCCCGTCCGGGTGGTACTTCTCCACGCGGGCGGGCAGTCCGAACGTCACGTACACGTCGCCGTGCGAGTCGAAGGCGACGCCGCGGGCGCGGTCGGTTCCCGTGCCCTCCCGCGGAGTGCTCCACATCCCTACGAAGGCGCCCTGGGCGGTGAACTTCTGGATGCGCCGGTTGCGCGAGTCCGCGACGTACACGAGGCCGTCGGGACCCACGGCCACGTCCTCGGGATTCAGGAACGCTCCCGGGCCGTCGCCCTCGAAGCCCCACGCGAGGACGAAGCGCCCCACGGCGTCGTACTTCTGCACGCGGTTCCACTGGTTCTCGACCACGTACACGGAGCCCTCGGCGCCTTGTCCGATGCCGAACGGCTCCGCGAACTGATGCGGCGCCGAGCCTTCCTGCCCCCATGACAACGTGAAGCTCACGGGGAACGGCGTGGCGCGGGTCGGACTCGGCAGGGTCATCGAGAGTCCGGCCACGAAGAGAAGAAGAAGGGATGTCCCTCTCATGGCTCGTCTCCGTGGAGAGCTCGGGAAGCTCTTCGTCGACGCCTCCATGATACATGTCGGTGCGTTCCTGAATCGAGGGGAAGCCGACCCCGAGGGAGGAGCCGCTCGCCTGCTCCCGGCTCACCCGCCGCGACGCTTCTCGATCTCCGCCGACGCATGGTGCACGTCCTTGTCGCCGCGGCCGGAGAGGTTCACCACCGCGAGCGTGTCGTCCGGCATCTTCGGCCCTTCGCGCAGCAGCCACGCGATCGCGTGCGCCGACTCGAGCGCGGGCAGAATCCCCTCGGTGCGGTTCAGGGTCTGGAACGCGGACAGCGCTTCGTCGTCCGTGACCCACGCGTACTCCGCGCGGCCCGTCTCGTGGAGCCATGCGTGCTCCGGGCCGATCGAGGGGTAGTCCAGTCCCGCGGAGACGCTGTGCGTGGCCTCCACCTGGCCGTCCGCGTTCTGGAGAAGCCAGCTCCTCGTTCCGTGCAGCACGCCCGGGCTGCCGCCCGCGAAGCGCGCCGCGTGCTTTCCGGGCGAGATCCCGAGACCGCCGGCCTCCACTCCCACGAGCCGCACCGACTCGTCCGGCACGAACTCGAAGAAGAGCCCGAGGGAGTTCGACCCGCCGCCGACGCACGCCACCAGCAGATCCGGAAGCCTTCCTTCCTTCTCCAGGATCTGCCGGCGCGCCTCGTGCCCGATCACCTTCTGGAAGTCGCGCACGATCCGCGGAAACGGATGCGGGCCGAGGACCGAGCCGAGGATGTAGTGCGTGTCCCCCACGTTCGTCACCCAGTCGCGCATCGCTTCGTTGATGGCGTCCTTGAGCGTCTTGCTCCCCGAGGCCACGCCCACGACCTCCGCGCCCAGGAGTCGCATGCGGAAGACGTTCGGCTCCTGACGACGCATGTCCTCGGTGCCCATGTAGATCGTGCAGCGGAGGCCCAGGAGCGCCGCAGCGGTGGCGGTGGCCACGCCGTGCTGCCCCGCGCCGGTCTCCGCGATCACGCGCGGCTTCCCCATGCGCTTCGTGAGCAGCGCTTGCCCGATCGTGTTGTTGATCTTGTGCGCGCCCGTGTGGAGAAGGTCCTCCCGCTTCAGGTAGACGGTGACGCGCGCTTCTTCCGAGAGCCGGCGCGCGTGGTACAGCGGCGACGGGCGACCGACGTAGTCGCGCAGGAGCTTGTCCAGCTCGGCGTGGAATGCCGGATCCGAGAGCGCCTCGTCCGCCGCGGCCTCCAGCTCCTCGAGCGCGGTCATGATCGTCTCGGGCACGAACCGGCCGCCGTAGGGGCCGAAGTAGCCGCGCGCGTCCGGCAGGCTCTCGCGCCTCCTCATGCGGTCGCCCCCGCCGCGGCCGGTCATGACGGCGCGCCCGCCGCGCGGCCGATCAACTCCCTCGTCTTCGCGCCCGGATCCGCCGACGTCACCAGCGCCTCGCCCACGAGGACCGCGCGAGCGCCGGCGCGTTCGACCTCCAGCACGTCCGCGCGCGTCTTGATCCCGCTCTCGGAGACGAGCAGCACGTCCTTCGGCACGACCTTCGCCACGCGTGCCGTCGCGTCTCGCTCGGTGCGGAAGGTCGCGAGATCGCGGTGGTTCACGCCGACGATCAGGGCGCCCGCCGCGAGCGCGCGCTCCGCCTCCGCCTCCGTATGCACCTCCACCAGGGCATCCACGCCGATCGCCGCCGCCGTCGCGCGGAGATCGCGGAGCAGCGCGTCCTCCAGCGCCGCCACGATCAGCAGCGCGGCCGACGCGCCCCACGCCTTCGCCTCCCACAGCTGGTACTCGTCCACGACGAAGTCCTTGCGCAGGACGGGCAGCGCCACCGCGTCGCGCACCGCCACGAGATGCGCGGGCGCACCGTCGAAGAAGTCCGGCTCCGTCAGGACCGAGACCGCCCGCGCTCCCGCCGACGCGTACGCCCGCGCCAGCGCCACCGGATCGTAGGGATCGCGCAGCACGCCCTTCGATGGCGAGCGGGCCTTCGCTTCCGCGATCAAGCTGGTCCCCTCCGCCTCGATCGCCGCGCGAAAGGACGGCCGGGCGGCCGCCGCCTCCGCATCCCGACGCACGACCGGGACCGGCACTCTCCGCTTCGTCTCCGCGAGCCGCTCCCGCACCCGTTCGACGATCTGCTCCAGGACGCTCACGACGCTTCGCCGCGCAGCGCCTCCACCAGCGCCGCCGCCTTCCCGGAGTCGATGGCCGCCGCCGCGCGCGCGGCCCCGTCGCGGTAGTCCGACGCCACGCCCGCCGCCAGGAGCGCGAGGCCCGCGTTCATCACCACGACGTCGCGACACGGGCCTTTCTGCTTCGCGAAGATCCGCTCGAGGATCGCGGCGTTCTCGCGCGCATCTCCGCCCGCGAGCGACGCGCGACCCGCCCGCGCCAGCCCGAAGTCCTCGGGCGCGATCCGGTGCTGCCGCCACCCCGAGGGCAGCACCTCGACGACCTCGGTGGGCGCGGAGAGGGAGACCTCGTCCAGGCCGTCCTCCGAATGCACCACGAACGCGTGCTCCGTGCCGAGGCCGCGGAGCGCCTCGCCCACCAGGCCGAGCACCGCGGGGCTGAACACGCCCACGACTTGACGCTGCGCCTTGGCGGGGTTCGCGAGCGGACCGAGGAGATTGAAGATCGTGCGCGTGGCGAGGGCGATGCGCGCGGGCATCGCGTGCTTGATGGCGCCGTGGAAGATCGGGGCGAAGAGGAAGACGAAGCCGTGCTTCTCGAGCAGCGCCGTGGCGCGCGGCGCATCCAGGTCCACCGGCAGGCGCATCTCGCGAAGAACGTCGGCCGAGCCGCACCGCGACGAGACCGAGCGGTTCCCGTGCTTCGCGACCGTGGCTCCCGCGGCGGCCGCCACGAGCGCCGCGCCGGTGGAGATGTTGAAGGTGCCCGCCCGATCGCCGCCCGTGCCGCAGGTATCCAGGACGCGCGCTCGCGTGGACGTGATCGTGGTGCCCGCGGCGCGCAGCGCCCGCACGGAGCCCACCACCTCCGCCGGCGTTTCGCCCTTCAGGCGCATGGCGACCAGGTAGCCCGCGATCCGGCCCTCGGACGCCTTTCCCTGGACGATCTCCTCCATCGCCCCCTCGGCGACGCCCTCGTCGAGATGCTCGCCCTCCAGGAGCCGGTGCAACGCCTCGCGCAGGCGCGGAGAGGTGTCCTCGGTCACGCGCGCCTCACACCTCGAGGAAGTTCTTGAGGATCTTCTTGCCTTCGGTCGTGAGGATGGACTCCGGATGGAACTGCACGCCGAAGAGGGGGGCCGTGCGGTGGCGCAGGCCCATGATCTCCTGGTCCGCAGTCCACGCGGTCACGGCGAGATCCTTCCCCACCGTGTCCTTGTCCACGATGAGCGAATGATAGCGCGTGGCCTCGAAGGGATTCTCCACCCCGCGGAAGATGTCCTTCCCGTTGTGGATGATGCGCGACGTCTTCCCGTGGAGGAGCCGTTCCGCCCGCACCACCTTCGCTCCGTAGACCACCCCGAGGCACTGGTGGCCCAGGCACACGCCGAGGATGGGAAGCTTGCCCGCGAGCTCGTGGATGACCCCGGGCGAGATGCCCGCGTCCTCGGGCCGGCCCGGCCCCGGCGAGATCACGATGCGCTCCGGCTTCAGGCGGCGGATCTGCGCCACCGTCACGGCGTCGTTGCGGCGCACCTCGGGCGCGGCTCCCAGCTCGCCGAGGTACTGGACGAGGTTGTACGTGAACGAGTCGTAGTTATCGATGACGAGGATCAACGCCCGCTCCCTCCGTCGCGCCGTTCCGCCATCGCGATCGCCGCCATGAGGGCCTTCGCCTTGTTCACGGTCTCGCGGTACTCCGCTTCGGGGTCCGAGTCCGCCACGATCCCCGCGCCCGTCCCGATGCGCACGATGTCGTTCTCCACGTAGGCCGTGCGGATCGTGATGCACGTGTCCAGGTTGCCGTCGAAGGAGACGTAGCCCACCGCACCCGCGTACGTCCCGCGCCGCGACGGCTCCAGCTCCTCGATGATCTCCATCGCGCGCACCTTCGGCGCGCCCGACACCGTGCCGGCGGGGAAGGCCGCGCGCAGCACGTCCACGCTCGAGACGCCCTCGCGCCTCTTCCCCACCACGTTGGACACGAGGTGCATCACGTGCGAGTAGCGCTCCACCGCCATCAGCTCGCTCACGTCCACCGTCTTGTACTCGCACACGCGCCCGAGGTCGTTGCGTCCGAGATCCACGAGCATCACGTGCTCCGCGCGCTCCTTCTCCGAGCGCCGCAGATCCTCCTCGAGCGTCAGGTCCTCCGCGCGGGTGGCGCCGCGCGGCCGCGTCCCGGCGATGGGGCGAAGCTCCACGTCGTCGCCCGTCACCCGCACGAGCACCTCGGGCGAGGACCCCGCGAGCTTGTGCTCGCCCATGCGCAGGAAGAACATGTAGGACGACGGGTTGATGACGCGGAGCGCGCGGTAGAGGTCGAAGGGATCGCAGCCGAGCTTCTTCTCGAAGCGCTGCGCGAGCACGATCTGCACCGCGTCCCCCGCGCGGATGTGCTCCTTCGCCTTCATCACGGCGTCCTTGTAGCCGGCGCGCGTGAAGTTGCTCGTGAAGCGGCCGCCGGAGCGCCGCCCCTTGCCGTCCGCGGGCGGCGGCAGCGGCCCTTGCAGCTGCGCGATGAGCCCTTCGATCTCCGCGACGCACTCGCGGTACGCGGCTTCGGCATCCCCTCCGCCCGGCCGGCTCGCGATCACCTTCATGGTGAGGGTCAGGTTGTCGAAGACGACGACCGTGTCGCAGAGCTGGAAGACGGCGTCGGGGATGCGGAGATCGTCCTTCGCGACCTGTGGCAGCTTCTCGAGCGAGCGCACGGCGTCGTAGCCGACGAAGCCCACCGCGCCGCCCCAGAAGGGCGGCAGCCCTTCGATCTCCACCGGCCGCTGCGACGCGATCCATCGCTCCAGCTCGGCCAGGGGGTCGCGCTCGCCCTCGAGGACGCGCGTCTTCTTTCCCGGGCGCCGGATCTCCACCTTGCCGTCCTGGGCGAGGTACACCGCGGCCGGATCCGCCCCGAGGATGGAGTAGCGCGACCACTTCTCCCCGCCCTCGACGCTCTCGAGGAGGAACGCGTGCGTGCCGTGCGCGATCTTGAGGAACGCGGACACCGGCGTGTCCGTGTCGGCGAGGATCTCGCGCACCACCGGCACGCGGCCGCCGCCCTTCGCGAGCGCCTTGTACTCCGCGAGCGTGGGACGGATCATCGTTTGCCCTCCACGGCGCGGCGGAAGGGCGCGGGAAGGCGCGTGGCGTACGACAGGCCCGCCACCACGTAGAGCCCGCCCACGAGCCCCGGCGCCCACGCCGGCCAGCGGACCCCGGCCACCGCGCCCGCGAGGAAGACGCCGAGGGTGGTGAACGCCACCTTGCCCAGCGTGTTCGCCGCGGGCGCGGGCGCGCCGCCGCGGATGCGAACCCAGCCGAACGCCAGCAGGACCACGTCCCGCACGATCACCACGACCACGAGCTCCGCGGGCACGCGGCCCGCCGCGAGGAGCGCACCGAGCGCGCCGGCCGCGAGCACCTTGTCCGCGAGAGGATCGAGCACGCGCCCGAGCGAAGACGAGGAATGGCTGCGCCGCGCGAACCAGCCGTCGAAGAAGTCCGTGGAGAGCGCGACGACGGCGATGGCCCCGGCCAGCCCGGAGCGGCCGGCGAGGATCGCGAGCGCGAGCGGCAGCGTGAGCACGATCCGGGCGATCGACAGCGCGTCGGCGACCTTCACGCGCGGTCCCCCGCCAGGAGCTCCCGCGCGTGCTCGACCGCGGCACCCCGTCCGTCCGCGGCTCCGAGCATGCGGGCGATCTCCTGCACGCGTCCCTCCCCTTCCACCCGTTCCACCGTGGTCACGACCCCCGACGCGTCGTCTTCCTTCCGCACCCGGAAATGCACCGAGGCGCGCGACGCGATCTGCGGCAGGTGCGTGATGCAGAGGATCTGCCGCGACGCCGCCAGCTCCGAAAGCCGCCGCCCGACCCGCCCGGCCACGAGCCCGCCGATTCCGTGGTCGATCTCGTCGAAGACCATGGTCGCCGTCCCCCGGGTCTCCCCGAGCACCGACTTCAGCGCGAGCATCACGCGCGAGAGCTCGCCGCCCGAGGCCGCCGACCGCAGCGGCAACAGGCGCCCGCCGCGGTTCGGAGCGAGGAGAAGCTCGCAGGCGTCCAGACCGGACGGGCCCGCGAGACGAGCCGGCGACCCGCCGACGTCCGTTCCCGTCTCGCGCGAGACGAGCTGGACGTCGAAGCGAGCGCCCGGCATGCCCAGCTCTTCGAGCGCCTCGGTCACGGCGGAGACGAGTCGGCGCGCGGAAGCCGCGCGCCGCTGGGTCAACTCGAGCCCGAGGGCGCGAAGTCTATCAGAGATGCCCGCCTCCTGCTCCCGCAAAGCCGCGAGGCGCCGCGTCCGCGACGCCGGGTCCGCCCCCTCTTCGCGCAGGCGCTCCCACAGCGCGAAGAGCGCGTCCTCGTCGCCGTACTTCCGCCGGAGATCCTCGAGGAGATGCACGCGCTCGCGGACGAACGCGAGCCGCTCCGGATCCTCGGCGGTCGCCTCGAAGAGGCGGCGAGCGTCCCGGCCCGCCTCGTCCACGTTCACCGCGAGCGCGCCCAGCGCATCCCGGAGGCCGTCCCATGCCGGGTCGTGCCGCGCGGCATCCCCCGCCACGTGGGCGAGCTTCGCGAGGGCGTCGCGGACGCAGTCCTCCGCGTCCACGAGCCCCTCCACCACGAGCGCCGCGGACTCCTTGAGCTGCGTCGCGCGCTCGAGCCTTCCGCGCTCCGCCGTCAGCTCCGACAGTTCCCCGCGCACCGGGCGCGCGCGATCCAGCTCCTCGCGCTGGAAGCGTCGAAGCTCCGCGCGCTCCGCGTCGTCCTTGGTGCTCGCCTCGACCGCGGCCCGCTCGGCACGCGCCGCGCGGAGCGCCTCCAGCTCTTCGGCGAAGCGCTCGCGCTTCGAGGCGAGCTTCCCGAACTCGTCGAGCGCCTCGAGCTGCCACGACGGCCGCAGCAGGGACTGGTGGTCGTGCTGGCCATGGAGGTCCACGAGCAGCTCCGAGGCCTCGGCGAGGAGCCGGAGGGGAATCGCCTGGCCGTTCGCGCGGACGCGACCCTTGCCTTCCTGCGCGATCTCGCGACGCAGGATCAGCTCCCCGTCCTCGACCTCGAGGCCGAGCGCGGCGAGGCGCTTCGCGATCCAGCCCTTCGGATCCAGCTCGAAGACCGCCTCGACGACGCCCCGCTCCTCGCCCTCGCGCACGAAGTCCGGAGGCGGCTTCTCCCCGCACAAGAGGCGCAGCCCGCCCACGACGAGCGACTTCCCGGCGCCGGTCTCGCCCGAGAGCACGTTGAGCCCGGCGTCGAAGCGCAACTCGACCTCGGGGATGATGGCGATGTCCTGGATCGACAGCTCGCGGAGCAACGCTCGCGCGCCTCCTTCCTCGCGAGACGCTCCGCGCCCGCTCAGGCCGTGGCCGAGCGCCGCGCGGCGCGCGCGGGGGACGGGACGCGGACGAGCTCGAGCACGCGCTTCTCGATCGCTTCCGCCGTCAGACCCACGTTCGTGCGCAGGACCTGCGGCGTACCGTGCTCCACGAAGGCGTCCGGCAGGCCCATCGCGACGAGGCGGACGTCGAGGCCGCGGTCGCTGAACAGCTCGCCCACCGCGCTCCCGAAGCCGCCGGCGCGCTGCGCCTCCTCGACCGTCACGATCACGCCGACGTGCTGCGCGACCGAGAGCAGCAGCGCTTCATCGAGCGGCTTCACGAAGCGCGCGTTCACGACCGTGGCCTCGATGCCGCGCCCGGCCAGGCGCTCCGCCGCCTCGAGCGAGGGCTGCACCATGGACCCGAGCCCGACGAGCGCGACGTCGTCGCCCTCGCGGAGCAGCTCTCCGCGCCCGATCGGGATCTTCCGGAGCTCGGCCTCCGGCGCCACGCCCACGCCGGCGCCGCGCGGGTAGCGGAGAGCGATGGGGCCTTCGTCGTGCTCCACCATCGTGTAGAGCATGTGGCGAAGCTCGTTCTCGTCCTTCGGCGCCATGACCACGAAGTTCGGCAGCACGCGCAGGTACGAGACGTCGAAGACGCCGTGGTGCGTGGGGCCGTCGTCGCCCACTAGGCCGCCGCGGTCGAGGACGAAGCGGACCGGGAGGTTCTGCAGGGCGACGTCGTGGATGACCTGATCGTAGGCGCGCTGCAGGAACGTCGAGTAGATCGCGCAGATCGGCCGCATGCCCTCGCACGCGAGGCCCGCGGCGAACGTCACGGCGTGCTGCTCCGCGATGCCCACGTCGAAGAAGCGGTCGGGGAAGCGCTCCGCGAACTCCGACGTGCCGGTGCCGTCCGGCATGGCCGCGGTGATCGCCACGATCCTCGGGTCCTTCTCGGCCAGCTCGATGAGCGCCTTCCCGAACACGCTCGTGTAGGCAGGAGCCTTCTTCGCCGTCTCCGGCGGAGCCACGCCGTGCGCTCGCGTCTTGGAGGTGGGCGCGAAAGGATACCCCTTGCCCTTCTCCGTCACGACGTGGAGGAAGACCGGGCCCTGCAGCTCGCGCAGCGCCGTCAGCGTGGCGACGACCTCGTGGACGTTGTGGCCGTCGATCGGGCCGAAGTACTTGAAGCCCAGCTCCTCGAACATGATGCCCGGCACGACGAGGCTCTTCAGGCTCTCCTTCATGCGGTGGACGATCTCCTGCGCGCGCCCGCCCGCCTTCGGGATGCGGCCCAGCAGCTCCCAAACGTCGGCCTCGAGCCGGCGGTACAGCGGTCGCGACGTGAGGCGCGTGAGGTACGTCGAGAGGGCGCCCACGTTCTTGGAGATCGACCACTCGTTGTCGTTCAGCACCACGATGAGGTTCTTGTGCAGGTGGCCGGCCTGGTTCAGCGCCTCGAACGCCATGCCGCAGGTGAGACCGCCGTCCCCGATCACGCAGACCACGCGGCCGTCCTTCCCCTGGGCCGCGAGCGCGGTGGCCATGCCCAGCCCCGCCGAGATCGACGTGCCCGCGTGCGCCACGCCGAACGCGTCGTACTCGCTCTCCGAGCGCATCGGGAAGCCCGACAGCCCTCCGTACTGGCGGATGCTGGCGAAGCGATCGCGCCGGCCCGTGAGGAGCTTGTGTCCGTAGGCTTGGTGACCCACGTCCCACACGATCCGGTCCTTCGGCGCCTCGAAGACCCGGTGGATCGCCACCGTCAGCTCGACCGCCCCGAGGCTCGCGCCGAGATGCCCGCCCGTCTTCGTGACGGTCTCGATGATCTGGTCGCGCAACTCCTGGCAGAGCACGACCAGCTCGGGCTCGGTCAGCTTCCTGAGGTCCTTCGGGCTTTCGATGCGATCGAGAAAGCGTTCCACGAGGTCTCCCTAGTAGTTCAGGTACCGCGCCCCCGCGAGCGCGAACGCGATGCCGAGCGCGGCGCCCGCGAGCACTTCGAACGGCGTGTGCCCGAGGAGCTCGAGGAGCCGCTCCTCCCTCACCCCACCCCCCATCTTCAGGTCGTCCACGATCCGGTTCAGCACTTCCGCCTGGCGCCCGGCCGATCGCCGGATCCCGGCGGCGTCGTACATGGTCATCAAGCTGTAGAACACCGTCACGCCGAACAGGGGCGACGTGACGCCCGCCTCCAGGGCCACGCCCGTCGACAGCGCCGCCACGGACGCCGAGTGTGCGCTCGGCATCCCTCCCAATTCCACCAGGCGCTTGAAGTTCACGCGCCCGTCTCTTCCCAGGGCCACGAGGAACTTCGTGATCTGCGCCGCGGCCGAGCTCAGGAGCGCCAGGACGAGCGGACGACTGAGGGGGAAGGATGCCATCAGATCCACGTCCAATCCACCCCCCAGGGCCCTCACCCCGCCCGCTCCGCCACGAACCGTACGAGCCCGAGGAGCGCCTCGCCGCGCGCCCCGAAGCCGCGCGCCATCTCCTCGGCGGACCCCGCGAGGGCCTGGACGCGCCGCTTCGACTCCTCCACGCCGAGGATCCGAGGATAGGTGGCCTTCCCCCGAGCGCGATCCCGCCCCGACGTCTTGCCAAGCGCGTCCGCGCGCCCCGTCTCGTCCAGGAGGTCGTCCACGATCTGGAAGGCGTGGCCCATCTTCTCGCCGAACCGGCCGAGGCGCCGCACGCTCTCGTCGTCCGCGCCGCCGGCCAGCCCGCCGAGCCGGCACGAGGCCCCGAAGAGCGCGCCGGTCTTGTGGGTGTGGATGAACTGCAGCGTGGGCAGGTCCACTCCCGCGTCGCCTTCCGCAGCCACGTCGAGCGCCTGGCCCCCCACCATCCCGCGAGAGCCGGCCGCCTCGGCGAGCGTGGCCACCATCTCGATCCGCGCCGCCGCGGGAAGCTCCTGCGCCTCGGCGAGCACGCCGAAAGCGCGCGTCAGCAGCCCGTCTCCCGCGAGCACGGCCAGCGCCTCGCCGTACACGCGATGGTTCGACGGCTTGCCGCGGCGGAAATCGTCGTCGTCCATGCAGGGGAGATCGTCGTGGATCAGGGAGTACGTGTGCACCAGCTCGAGCGCGGCGGCCGGCGCCTCCGCGGACGCGGCATCACCGCCCGCCGCCTCGCAGGAAGCGAAGCACAACACCGGGCGGATGCGCTTGCCGCCCGCCTCCAGGCTGTAGCGCATGGACTCGTGGAGGGTCTCCGCCGCACCCTCCGCGGGCGGGAGAGCTCGTGCAAGCGCGTGCTCCACGTTCGCCCGATAGCGCGCGAGGATCTCATCGAGGGCGGCGGCGCTCACTTCGCGTCCTCCGCGTCCTCGACGGCGAAGGGCTCCAGGGTGAAGCGCCCGCCCTCCGCCACGAGTCGCTTGATCCGCTCGTCCGCGTCCGCGAGCAGCTCCTGGCAACGACGGGTGAGCGCGATCCCCTCCTCGAAGAGCGCGAGCCCTTCCTCGAGCGGCGCCTCGCCGCGCTCGAGCGTCCCCACGATCTCCTCGAGGCGCGCGAGCGCGGCCTCGAAGGTGGGTGCCGCCGCCTTCCGATCGACGTCGTCGGTCATCGCGCCGCTCGCTCCTTCGCCGTCCCCGTACCCGGCTCCCGCACGCGCTCGACCCGGCAGTCGAGCTGGCCCTCGCCCACCCACACCTCGACCGCGGCCCCCGGCGACACTTCCCGCGCGCGACGCACCACCTCGCCCGCCGGCGTGCGGACGATGGCGTAGCCCCGCCCGAGGATCGCGAGGGGCGAGAGCGCGTGCAGCCGCCCCGCGGCGGCGCGGGTCATGAGCCGGCGGCGCTCCAGCGCGCGGCCCGCCGCGGCCTCCAGACGCTCCCGGGCGCGATCCAGATCCTGCGCCCTGCGCTGCACGTACGCCTGCGGCCCACGGAACGCGGGCGAGTCCCGCAGCAGGATGACCCGTTCCCCACGCCTGCGCAAGTGGCGGCGGATCGCGGCTTCGGCGGACGCGGCGAGACTGCGAAGGCCGGCGAGAAGCTCGCGCCGCTCGGGCGCCACGATCTCGGCGGCGGCGCTCGGCGTGGCCGCGCGGCGGTCCGCCACGAAGTCCGCGATCGTGCGGTCCACCTCGTGACCCACGGCGGAGACGATCGGCGTCTCGCACGCCCGGATCGCCCGCGCCACGACCTCTTCGTTGAACGCCCAGAGGTCCTCGAGCGAGCCGCCGCCGCGGCCCACGATCAGCACGTCGGCCCCGCCCCAGCGGTCCAGCTCCGCGATCCCGTTCGCGACGTCGCGCGCGGCGCCCTCGCCCTGCACGCGCGCCGCCCGCAGCACGAGGCGGACGTGCGGCGCGCGCCGCCCGAGCACGCTCACGATGTCCCGAATCGCCGCGCCGCTCTCCGAGGTGACGATCCCCACCACCTGCGGATGCGCGGGCAGCGAGACCTTGTGCGCCTCGTCGAAGAGCCCCTCCTTCTCGAGGCGCTCGAAGGTCTGCCGGAACGCGAGCTCCAGCTCGCCGAGGCCGGCGGGGTCCATCTTCTGCGCGACGATCTGCCAATTGCCCTGCGGCTCGTAGATGGTCAGCCCGCCGTAGAGGCGGATCTTCTGGCCGTCTTCGGGGCGGAAGCGGAGGCGGCGGACGTCGCTCCGGAACATCACGCCGCGCAGCGCCGCGCCTTCGTCCTTGATCGTGAAGTAGAGGTGCCCGGACGGATGCGGGCGCACGTTCGAGAGCTCCCCCTCCACCCACACGCCCGACCACTGCGACTCGAGGAGCCGCTTGATCTTCCGCGTCAGCTCCGAGACGGTGTAGACGACGTCAGCGGGAGCGGACGAGATCTCGGGCTGCCGCATGGGCCTCCGCCGCCTGCACGGTGTTCGCGAGGAGCATCGCGACCGTCATCGGTCCGACGCCGCCCGGCACCGGCGTGATCCAGGACGCGATCTCCTTCACCGCCTCGTAGTCCACGTCCCCCACCAGACGGCCGCCGCCCGGCGCCGCCGGATCCTCGATGCGGTTGATGCCGACGTCCACGACGACCGCGCCGGGCTTCACCATCTCGCGCGTGACGAAGCGCGCCCGCCCGATCGCCGCGACGAGGATGTCCGCCTGCCGGCAGATCCCGGGAAGGTCCGCCGAGCGCGAGTGCGCCACCGTGACGGTGGCGTCCGCCCGGCGCCCCTTGAGGAGCAACAGCGACGCGAGCGGTCGCCCCACGAGGTTCGAGCGGCCCACGATCACGACGTGCTTCCCCGGGATCGGCACGTCGTGGCGATCCAGCAGCTCCACCACGCCGGCCGGCGTGCACGGCGCGAAGCGCGGAACGCCGCGCGCGAGGTCTCCCACGTTCGTGGGGTGCAGGCCGTCCACGTCCTTCTCCGGGGGGATGCGCCGCACGCAGCGCTCCGCGTCCAGCCCGGCGGGCAGCGGGAGCTGGAGCAGGATTCCGTGCACGCCGGCGTCGGCGGCGAGTCCGTCCAGGATGCCCTCGAGCTCCGCCTGGGACACGGTGGCGGGGACTTCCACGGTCTCGCCGTCGATGCCGATCTCGCGCGCGGAGCGTCCCTTGTTGCGCACGTAGACGCGGGAGGCCGGGTCGTCGCCGACGAGCACCACGCGCAGCTTCGGCGCGGTCCCCGCCTCCTTGAACCGCGCCACCCGCGCGACGAGCTCCTCGCGCACGCGCCGCGCCGTCTCCTTGCCGTCCAGGATCCTCGCCGCCATCACGCCACCTCCGCGAGCCGCTTCTGCACGTGCTTGATCGAGAGGGCGCGGCCGGTCTCCCGATCGACGTCGATGACGGTGGCGTCCAGCCGGAGATCGCGCGACGCCGGCTCCAGGCGAGCGGGCATTCCGCTCAGGAAGCGCTGCAGCGACGCGGCCGGCTCCATGCCGATGACCCCCTCGTACCCGCCGGTCATGCCCGCGTCCGTCTGGTAGGCCGTCCCCTTCGGCAGCACGCGGGCGTCCGCCGTGGGCACGTGCGTGTGCGTGCCGATGACCGCGCTCGCGAGGCCGTCCACGTGCCACGCGAACGCCTGCTTCTCCGACGACGCCTCGCCGTGGAAGTCCACGAGCAGGACCGGCGTCTCCGCGCGCATCTCTTCCAGTGCGCGGCGTCCGCTGCGGAAGGGATCCTCGCACGGCGGCAGGAAGATGCGTCCGATGAGGTTCAGCACGCCCACGCGCGCGCCGCCCGCCGCGGGGAAGATGCCCCACCCGCTGCCCGGCGCGCCCGGCGCCAGGTTCTCGGGCCGCAGCACGCGCTCGTCCTCTTCGACGAGCTCGAGCGACTCCGCCTTGTCCCACGAGTGGTTGCCGCCGGTCAGCACCTCGGCGCCGGCCTCGAAGAGCGCACCGGCCGCGCGGCGATCCACGCCGAAGCCGCCCGCCGAGTTCTCCGCGTTCACCACGACGAGATCGGGGCGCTCTTCCTCGCGCAGGCTCGGCAGAAGCTCGCGAAACGCACGCCGCCCCGGCCTGCCGACGACGTCGCCGACGAAGAGGATTCGGACCTGCCGTGCCTCGGTCACCCGCGCGCACCCGCCCGCGCCGCCGGCCGCCCGAGCTTCCGCGCCGCGCCGTCCGCCTCCGCGACCTCGCCGAGACGCATCACGAGCGCGCGCACGCGCTCGTCGACCTCCCCGTCCCCGTTCCGCCCGTCACGCCGCTCGCGGAACAGCTCCTCCGCGATGTTGAGGGCGGCGAGCACCGCGACCTGCGCCGAGGTGACCGTGCTCATGCGCGACGAGATGCTGCTCATGACGCTGTCCACGTAGAGCGCCACTTCCTCCACGAACTCCGCGCTCTCCGACGACCGGATCTTGTATTCGTGGCCGAGGATCTTCACCGTCGTCGTACGGGCTTCCGGGACCATCGCAGCCTCCTCGAGGAGCTTCAGCCCTCGAGCGTCTTGATCTTCTCGACCATCGCCTCGATGCGGTGGCGCACGCGCTCGAGCTTGTTCTCCAGCTCGCCGTAGCGCGCGCGCAGCTTGTCCACGTCTTCGCGCGAAGACGACTGCGCGTGAAGGTCGCGCGTCAGCGTCTCCACCTTGTTCTCGAGCTCGCGCGTCTCTCCCCGGAGGCTCTCGTTCTCCGCGCGCAGCTCGCGCACCGTCGACACGCAGACGTCGACGCGGTCTTCCAAAGCGTCCAGCAGCTCCAGGTCCATCCCCGCCCCTCCGAGCTTGCCGTGTCCGGGCCGCGGCTCAGCGGATGCGCGCGCCGAGCGCGCGCTTCGCCTGCTCCACGACCCGCGCGACCCGCTCGTCCACCTCTTCGTTCGTGAGGCTGCGATCCGGGGCGCGGAACAACAACGTGAACGCGAGACTTCTCTCGTCCGGACCGAGCGGCGCGCCCTCGTAGACGTCGAACAGCCGGCACTCCTCCAGAAGCTCGCCGCCCGCCGCGCCGATCTCCCGAGCCAAGTCCTCGTGGCGCACGGAGCGCTTCGCCACGAAGGCCAAGTCGCGACTCGCACCCGGATGACGCGGCAACGGACGGAAGACGGGAACGTCTTGCGCACGCTGCGGCGCCGCCAGGTCGAGCTCGGCGAGGAAGACGGGGAGCTCCGCCGGCAAATCCCACGTTCGACGGACGGCCCGCGCCGGCTCCCCGAAGAAGCCGATGCAGCGACCGTCCACGTTCGCGGCGGCGGAAGCGCCGGGCGCGAGAAGCGCGGGAACGCTGCCGCCGGGCCGAAGGGACGCCCCCCCCCAGAACTCCTCGACGTATACTTCCAGCAAACCCTTCATGTCAAAGAAATCGCAGGACTTGGCGTCGAGCGCGCGGGCCGCCGACAGGCCCTTTCCGGCGAGCAGGACGCCGGCGCGGAGCCGCTCTTCCACGCCGCCGTCCGGGCGCCGCGCGTACGCGCGCGACACCTCGAAGATCCCGAGATCGGAGGTGTTGCGTGCGCGGTTCGTGGCGAGCACCGCAAGGAGCGACGGCACGAGGGAGCCGCGCAACGCGTCGCGGTCCGTGGAGAGCGGATTGCGCACCGGCACGGGCGGCGCGAAGAAGCCGCTCTCGTCCACGAGCGCGCTCTCGCGCGAGGAGTCCACGAGCCCGGGCGTCACGACCTCGGTGAGCCCGAGACCGAGGAGGATCGCGCGCGCGCGGCGCTGCGCGTCCAGGCGAGGCGCCGTGGCGAGGACGCCCGCCGCGTGGCTCCGCGCGCGCTCGGGGATGCGGTCGTACCCGTAGACTCGCGCCACCTCTTCGACGAGATCCTCCTCGGCCGAGAGATCCCCCCGCCAGCTCGGCGCGGGCGCGCTCCATCCTTCCGCGCTCTCACGCACGGCGAGGCCGAGCCGCTCGAGGATGGCGCTCACCACGGCGCTCGGGATCTCCGTGCCGAGGATGCGTGCGAGCGTCTTGCGCCGGAGCGTCAGGGGACGCGGCGGCGCAGGCGTCGGGTACGCGTCCGCCGCATGGACGAGCCGTGCGCCCGGGCATGCCGAGAGCAGCAGCTCCACGGCGCGATCGAGCGCGGCGGGCACGCCCTCCGGATCCACGCTGCGCTCGAAGCGCGCCGACGCGTCCGTGGCGAGGCCCAGCCGGCGGCTGCCGGCGCGCACGCGGAAGGGCGCGAAGCTGGCGCCCTCCAGGAGAACGCGCGTGGTGCGCTCGCCCACGCAGGTCGGCTCGCCGCCCATGATGCCGGCGAGCGCGACCGGCTCGTCCGACGCCGTGATGACGAGCACCTCGCCGTCCAGCGAGCGCTCCTTGCCGTCGAGCGTGACGAGGCGTTCCCCCGCCCGCGCGCGGCGCACGCCGATGGCGGTTCCCGGGAGGCGATCCACGTCGAAGGCGTGGAGCGGGTGGCCGAGCTCCAGGAGCACGTAGTTCGTGGCGTCCACGAGGATCCCGAGCGCCCGCACGCCGGCCGCCTCCAGGCGCGCCTGGATCCAGGAAGGCGAGGGTCCCGCCGAGAGCCCCTCGACCACGCGCAGCGAGTACCGCGGGCAGTCCGCGGGATCCTCCAGCGCCACGCGACACGGTCCCGTGTCGACGACGGGCAGCGGGCGCGGCGAAGGTGCCGCGAGAGGCACGGCGAGCGTGGCCGCCACCTCGCGCGCCACTCCGGCCACGGACATGCAGTCGCCCCGGTTCGACGTAGGCTCGGTCACGAGCACGTCGCGGCGCGGAAGGACGTCGCCGAGCGGCCGGCCGATCGGCGTTCCTTCCGGCAGCACGAGGATCCCCGAGTGGTCCTCCGAGAGCCCCAGCTCGCGCGCGGAGCAGAGCATGCCCGCCGACTCCACGCCGCGCACCTTGCGCGCCGCGACCTCGATCTCCCCGAGGACGGCGCCCGGCCGCGCGAGCGCCGCGATCTGCCCCGCCGCGACGTTCGGCGCGCCGCACACCACCGTCACGAGTTCCCCTGCGCCGACGTCCACGCGGCACACGCTGAGACGGTCCGCGTTGGGATGCCGCTCGCACGTGGCCACCCGCGCGGTCACCACGTTCGCCGGCACGGCCGGCGCCGCCTCCAGGGTGCACTCCAGGCCGGCGCGCGTGAGCGTGTCCGCGAGCGCCGACCCGTCCGGGAACGCCACCTTCTCCCTCAGCCACTCCAGCGGAATCCTCACCGCGCCCCCCCGAACTGGCGCAGGAAGCGCAGGTCGTTCTCGTAGAGATGGCGGATGTCCGGGATGCGGTGCCGGAGCAGCGTGATGCGATCCGGCCCCATGCCGAAGGCCCAGCCGGAGAACTGCTCGGGGTCGTAGCCGACGCCGCGCAGCACGTTCGGGTGCACCATGCCGCAGCCGAGGATCTCCACCCATCCCGAGCGCTTGCACACCGGACAGCCGACGCCGCCGCACACCGTGCAGGAGACGTCCAGCTCGAGCGACGGCTCCGTGAACGGGAAGTAGCTGCCGCGGAAGCGCACGCGCACCGCGTCGCCGAAGTAGCGCCGCGCGAACTCGTGCAGCGTCCCCTTCAGGTCGCCGAGCGTCACGTCGCGATCCACGTGCAGGCCTTCCATCTGGAAGAAGAACGGCGAGTGGCTGGCGTCGAAGTGGTCGCGCCGGTAGACGCGGCCGGGCGCGATCACCCGCACCGGCGGCGGCACGGATTCCATCACGCGGATCTGCACCGGCGACATCTGCGTGCGCAGCAGCAGATCGTCCCCGAGGAAGAAGGAATCGTGGTCGTCCCGCGTGGGATGGCCCTCGGGGATGTTCAGCGCCTCGAAGTTGTAGCGCGCCGTCTCCACCTCGGGGCCGTCCGCGACCGAGAATCCGAGCGAGCGGAAGATGTCCACGAGGCGATCGATGGTGGCCATCAGGACGTGCGGATGGCCGATGGCGGGACGCCGTCCCGGGAGCGTGACGTCCAGGGCGCCCGCGCCCGCCGCGCCGCGCTCCGACGACGCCTCGAACTCCGACTGCCGGCGGCTCACCGCCTCTTCGAGCGCCCGCCGCACCTCGTTCCACGCGGCGCCGGCGGCGCGACGATCCGCTTCGGGCAATGCCGCGACGCCGCGCAGCGCCAACGGCACCTCGCCCTTGCGGCCGAGGTAACGTAGACGCAACTGCTCCACGAGATCCGCGTTCTCGGCGGACTCGATCTGCGCCAGCGCCGCCTGAAGGACGTCCCGGGGTTCCACCGCGGCCATCGGGCTACGCGGCGGCTGCGAGATGTTCCTTGGCGAGGGCGGCGAGGCCCGCGAAGGCCGCCGGGTCGGTGACGGCGAGCTCCGCGAGAACGCTCCGGTCCAGCTCGACCTCGGCCCGCTTGAGCCCGTTCACGAGGCGCGAATAGCTCAATCCGTGCTCGCGAGCGGCCGCGTTGATGCGGACGATCCACAGCCGGCGGAACTCGCGCTTGCGGGCGCGACGGTCCCGGAAGGCGTATCCGAGGCCCTTCTCGACCGTGTGTCGCGCGACGGTGAACAGCTTGCGGCGGCCGCCGTAGTTGCCCTTCGCGAGCTTGAGGACCTTCCGCCGCCGCCGGCGGGCATCGTAGGAGCGTCGTGCGCGTGCCATGAGGAATCTCCTTCGTCGGTCAGGGGGCTCCCCTTCGGGAGGCTTTCGGACCCCGTTACCCGTGCGCCCTCGCAGCCGATGCGGCCGCGCGGCGCGGCGCTACTCCACGGACTCCGAGGAGTGCGCTTCGTCCTTCCCGCCCTTCGTGGTCTTCTTCGCCACCGAGCCCTTCGGAGAGAGGAGCATCAGCATGAAGCGCCCCTCCATCCTCGGCGGGGACTCGACCATCGCCACGTCGTCCAACTCCAGGGCGACCCGGATCAGGATCTCCCGGCCGATTTCCGAGTGCGTCACCTCGCGCCCACGGAAGTTCATCGTGAGCTTCACCTTGTGCCGATCGGTGAGGAACCGGCGGGCGGCCCGGACCTTCACCTCGAGGTCGTGCTTCTCGATCTTGGGGCGGAGCTTCACTTCCTTCAGCTGCTGCTGGTGCTGCTTGCTCCGCGCCTTCCGGTCCTTCTTGCTCTGCTCGTACTTGTACTTCCCGAAGTCCATGATCCGGCAGACGGGCGGGCGTGTGGTCGCCGCGACCTCCACCAGATCCAGGCCCCGTTCGCGGGCCAGCATGCGAGCCCGCTCGGTGTCCATCACTCCGAGCATCTCACCGTTCTCGTCCACGACCCGGATCGGCGAGATGCGAATCCGCTCGTTGACCCTCAGCTCCTTCTCGATGTGCTCCTCCCTTTGCGTGGCGGTCGCCTCCGCTCGGCCCGCGGCGGCGACGACAGCGGAATATGGTGGGCGATACTGGACTTGAACCAGTGACCTCCTGCATGTCAAGCAGGCACTCTAGCCAGCTGAGCTAATCGCCCACACCGGCGCTCGCCGACCGGTCCTACCGACCGGGCCGAAAACTTGGCGGAGCGCCGCAGTCACGTCAAGAGCTTCCCCTACGCCGACTCCTCGCTCAAGGAGCGCTCGATCTCCTCGAAGGCCGAGTCGTCCGGATCGCCGGCACGCGCGGCTGCCGCCTCGCCCGCCGCGTCCCGTGCCTCTGCCTTCGCCCGGCGCTCGCCGGCACGCCGCTGGACCTCGGCGCGATAGGCCATCTCGTCCTCGTCGTCCAACGTGGCGAGGTGGTCCTTCAGCGAGAGCACGATGCGCCGCTGCTGCTGGTCGAGGCTGATCACGCGGAGAGGAAGGTCGTCCCCCTCCTGGAACAGGTCGCCCGGCGTCCCGATGTTCTCGAAGCCGAGGTGCGAGATCGGCACGAACCCTTCCAGGTCGTCCGCGAGATCCACCACCACGCCGCGATCCAGCACGCGGCTGATGGTCCCCTTCGCGGAGATGCCCGGCTGGTAGCGCTCCGACAGCTCGAGCCACGGATCGTCCTTCACCTGCTTCAGGCCCAGGGAGATCCGGCGCGCTTCCTTGTCGATGTTCAGGATCACGACCTCGACGTCGTCGCCCTTCTTCACGACCTCCGAAGGATGACGGATGCGCTTCGTCCACGACATGTCGCTGATGTGGACCAGCCCGTCGATGCCCTCCTCGAGCTCGACGAAGGCGCCGAAGTTCGTGAGGTTGCGCACCTTCCCGCTGAACTTCGACCCCACGGGGTACTTCTCGTCCAGCGTGAGCCACGGATCCGGCTCCACCTGCTTCAGACCGAGCGAGATCTTCTCGTTCTCCGGGTCCACCTTCAGCACGACCGCGTCGATGACGTCCCCGATGGAGAGGATCTTCGCCGGGTGCCGCACGTGGCGCGTCCAGCTCATCTCCGAGACGTGGATGAGACCCTCCACGCCCTTCTCCAGCTCGATGAACGCGCCGTAGTCCGTGATGGACACGACCCGCCCGCGCACCCGCGTGTTCACGGCGTACTTCGCCGCGACGTTCTCCCACGGATACGGCTCGAGCTGCTTCAGGCCGAGCGAGATGCGCTCCCGCTCCTTGTCGAACTCCAGCACCTTGACCTTGATCGTGTCCCCGATCTGCACGACCTCGGAGGGGTGGCTCACGCGGCCCCACGACATGTCCGTGATGTGCAGGAGGCCGTCGATGCCGCCGAGATCCACGAACGCGCCGAAGTCGGTGATGTTCTTCACCTGGCCCTCGCGGATCTGGCCCTTCTCCAGCTCCTTGATGAGCTTGCCGCGCTTGACGGCGCGCTCTTCCTCGAGCACCACGCGCCGCGACACGACGATGTTCCGCCGGCGCTTGTTCAGCTTGATCACGCGGAACTCGAGCGTCTGCCCGAGCAGATCGTCGAGGTTCGGAACGCGGCGCAGCGCCACCTGCGACCCCGGCAGGAACGCGTCCACGCCGAAGAGATCCACGACCACGCCGCCCTTGATGCGGCGCACGAGACGCCCCTTGACGACGTCCTGGCTGTCGTAGGCCTCCTTGATCTTGTTCCACACGCGGAGGAAGTCGGCGCGCTGCTTCGACAGCACGACGAGCCCGTCCGAGTTCTCCATGCGCTCGAGGTAGACCTCGACGATCTCGCCCGGCGACACCGAGCCTACGTCGGAGAATTCCGCGAGCGGAATGATGCCCTCGGACTTGAATCCGATGTCGACGAGCACGTCCTTCTCGCCGACCTCCAGGATCCGTCCGCGGACGATCTGGCCTTCCGTGAGGTCCCCCAGAGTCTCCTCGTAGAGACCGAGCAGCTCCTTGATCGCGGGGGACTCGAGGTCGAGGTCCTCCTCGTCCGCCAGGTTCACGAACCTCGGCGGCTGCGGCACGACGACCCTCTCGGCCGGCGCGTCGTCACGGGTATCTTCCAATTCGGTGGGTTCCGTCATTCTTCAGGTTCCGTCCCTTCGTCTCGGATTCGGAGCTCGTCGGCGCGGAGGCTTCGCGCGCGAGCGCGATCCTCCGGGGTGCCGGGAGACCCCGCTCCCTGCGGTGTCACCTCGTCCCTCACGCGCCGAATCGCGTCCAGAATCGATTCGGCGATGCGGCGGGGATCCCGCCGTCCCTGCGAGTCGGACTCGGCGTCCTGCGGGAGCGCATGCGGGCGTCCGAAGACCACCCGGATGCGTCCCCGGCGGAAGACATTCCGCAGCGGAGACCGCGTCCCCTCGATGTAGGCCGGAATCACGGTCACCGGCCGCCTGACCAACAGCATTCCCACGCCGGGCTTCGCGGGCAGCAGATCGCCGCTCCGCGACCGGGTCCCCTCCGGGAAGAGGATCAGCACCCGCCCCCCGTCCAGGAACTCCACCAGCGTGTCCAGCGTCTCGCGCGAGAGCCGCGAGCGGTCGATCGGGATCGCGTTCAGCGACCGGATCAGCCACCCGAGCCCCGGCACCGCGAAGAGCTCCTGCTTCGCGACGAACCCCGCTTCCCGGGCGACGATGGCCCCGAGGATCGGCGGATCGAGGTTGCTGACGTGATTGCAGGCGACGATCGCGGGCCCCGTGGAGGGCAAGTTCTCACGACCGTCGACCCGGAGCCCCCAGAGGAGTCGGGCCAGCGCGTACGCCAGAGCCCGAATGAAACGATACCAGGGGCTCAACGCGGGGCCGATTCCTCCGGTTCACGGAAGCGCCGACCGGGGATCTTACCCGACGGGCGGCGACGGGAAAAGAGGGAATCTCGACGCCCCCCCCGCCGGACCCGGCGGAGGGGCGCGACGCGAGCAGGCGGAGCCTCGAGGACCCTCATCGGAAGGGTCGCTCTCGACCGGCGGCGGCGCGCACCGCCCGGACGATGGCCTCCACCACCTCTTCGACCGTCAGCCCCGTCGTATCCAGCGGGATCGCGTCCGGAGCCGGGCGAAGCGGGCTGTCCTCCCGGCCCTCGTCCATCGCGTCGCGGCGGCGGATCTCCTCCGCGAGGTCCTCGACGCTCGGGCGCTCCCCCGCCAGCTCCTCCCGGCGGCGACGGGCCCGCTCCTCGAGCGAGGCGCGGAGGAAGATCTTCACGGGCGCGTCGGGGAAGACCACCGTCCCGATGTCGCGACCCTCCACCACGCAGGGGCCGCCGCGGGCGAGCTCGCGCTGGAAGCCCACCAACCGCCGGCGAACCGCCGGCACGCTGGCCACGAGCGAGACCGCGCGCGTGACCGCCGGCGCGCGGAGCCGCTCCGCCACGTCTTCGCCGTCCACCAGAAGACGGTCCCCGGCGGGGCCGGGCGAGAGCGCGAAGCGCGTGCGTTCCGCGAGCGCGCCCAGCGCCGCCCGATCCGCCGGATCCACGCCCGAGGCGAGCGCCTTCCACGTGAGGGCGCGGTACATCGCTCCGGTGTCGAGATAGCGGAAGCCGAGCCGTTCGGCCGCCGCCCGCGCGGTGGTGCTCTTCCCCGAGGCGGCGGGACCGTCGATCGCCACGACGAAACTGCGCGCCTCGCCCGTCATCGGCGACCTCGGAGCAGGCGCGCGAGATCGCGCTCGAAGCCGGGATGCGAGATACGCATCGCGCGCGCGCCCCCGACGCGCACGCGACCCGACGCCAGGAGCCCCGCCACGCGGAACGCCATCGCGATGCGGTGGTCGCCGCGCGCATCCACGACGCCGCCGCCGAGCCGGCCGCCCGCGATCACGAGGCCGTCCGGGCGCTCCACGACGTCGGCGCCGAGCCGCGCGAGGCCATCGGCGAGCGCCGCGATCCGATCGCTCTCCTTCACGCGCAGCTCTCCCGCGCCCCGGATCCGCGTGACGCCGCGAGCCGCGCCGGCGGCGAGCACGGCGAGCACCGGGATCTCGTCCACGAGCGCGGGAACCGCGGGGGGCGACACGGCGATCGCGCGAAGCGCCGCCGGGCGCACGCGCAGCCGGCCGACCGGCTCGCCGCACCAGCGTCGCGTCTCCGCAGCCTCGACGCGCGCGCCCATGCGCACGAGCGCCCGATAGAACCCCAGTCGCGTGGGGTTGAGCGCGACGTCCTCGAGCACGAGGTCCGAGCCCGGGAGCGCCGCCGCCGCGGCGGCGAAGAAGGCACCCGCCGAAGGGTCCCCGGGCACGCGGCCCGCGGGGGAGCGAAGCGCGCCGCCCGCTTCGAGGCGCACGCCGCCCCGCGTGCGGCGAAGGCGCGCTCCCAGCGCGCGAAGCATGCGCTCGGTGTGATCGCGCGAGCGGTGCGGCTCGCGGACCTCCACGGCCACGCCGGCCACGCAAGCGGCGAGGAGGATCGCGGACTTGACCTGCGCGCTCGCGAGGCGGCCGCGGTGCGCGATCGGCCGCAGGCCCCCGCCGCGCACCACGAGCGGCGCCACGAGCGAGCCGCCGAGCCTTCGTCCCTCCACGCGCGCCCCCATGCGCGTCAACGGATCGGCCACGCGATCCATCGGCCGGCGCGAGAGCGAGGCATCGCCCACGAGACGCGACTCGAAGGGACAGGCGGCCAGCACGCCCGCCAGAAGCCGCATCGTGGTGCCGGAGTTGCCGCAGTCGATCGCGCGGGCGGGCCGCCGCAGGGCCTTCGCTCCCCCGCCCTCCACGCGCCACCGCTCGCCGCGACGCTGCACCCGGACCCCCAGCGCCCGGAGCGCCCGGGCGGTGGACTCCACGTCCTCCCCGGGATTGAGCCGCTCCAGCTCGGCGGCCCCTCCCGCGAGCGCGGCGAAGAGCAGCGCCCGGTGCGAGAGCGACTTGTCCCCCGGCGGAGCCAGCGTGCCCACGATCCGCGGACCTCGCGCGCTCAGAGCGTTCGCCCCACGGCCCGCGCCACGCGGCGCATCCCGGTCATCGCGGCGGCGAACTTCTCCGGCTTGAGGGACTGCTTGCCGTCGGAGAACGCCACCTCCGGCTCGTGGTGCACCTCCATCATCACGCCGTCCGCGCCCGCGGCCACCGCGGCGAGCGCCATCGGCGTGACGAAGCGCCAGTCCCCGGTGCCGTGGCTCGGGTCCACCACCACGGGCAGGTGCGTGAGACTCTGCAGGAGCGGCACCGCGGAGAGGTCCAGCGTGTTGCGCAGCAGCGGATCGAAGGCGCGGATCCCGCGCTCGCAGAGGATGACCTGCTCGTTCCCGTTCGCCATGACGTACTCGGCCGACATGAGCAGCTCGGTGATCGTGGTCATCATGCCGCGCTTCACGAACACGGGCGTGCGCGTCTTCCCGACCTCGTTCAGGAGGCTGAAGTTCTGCACGTTGCGGGCGCCGATCTGGATCACGTCCGCATACTCCACCACCAGCGCCACGTCGCGGGTGTCCATGACTTCGGTGATGACGCCGAGGCCGGTGCGTGCGCGGACCTCGGCGAGGATCTCGAGCCCCTCCTTGCCGAGCCCCTGGAACGAGTACGGCGACGTGCGCGGCTTGAACGCGCCGCCGCGGAAGAGCGACGCGCCGGCCTTCGCCACGGAGTCGCCGATCGTGAAGCACTGCGCGCGCGACTCCACCGAGCACGGCCCCGCCATCACTACCACGCGCTTGCCGCCGATCGCGCACGCTTCGCCGGGGCCGATCCGGAAGCGGCTCTTCTCCGGGCGGTAGTCGCGGCTGGCGAGCTTGTAGGGCTTCTGCGTGGCCACGACGCGCTCGACCCCGGGCAGCGCTTCGAGCTGCGCGGAGCGCAGGAGCTCCTCGTCTCCTTCGAGCGTGAAGACCGATCGCTCGGCTCCCTGCGCGTGGTACACGCCGATGCCCAGCGACTCCAGCCGCTCGCGCAGCGCGTCCAGCTCCTGCGGCGTGATCGACGGGTTCAGGATGAGGATCACGCCGCTCCCTCCCCGCCGGAGGGCTCCAGCGCCGCCGCCTTGCGCAACGCGCCGAGCTCCGCGTCCGTGAGCGGGCGCCACCGGCCCGGCTCGAGGGAGCCCAGCTCCACCGGGCCGAACCGCACGCGCGTGAGGCGAGCGACCTCCAGGCCGAAGAGCGCGAGCATCCGCCGGATCTGGCGCTTCCGCCCCTCGCGCAGCTCGATCTCCAAAAGCGTGACGCTCCGGCCGCGCCGCACGATGCCCACGCGGGCCGGCAGCGTGGGGCCGTCGTCGAGCATCACGCCCCGCCGGAGCGCGCCGAGCACGTCGTCCGAGACCGGCCCCGGCACCTCCACGTGGTAGGTCTTCGCCACCTTGAAGCGCGGATGCGCGAGGCGGAAGGCCAGCTCTCCGTCGCTGGTCAGCAGGAGGAGGCCTTCGCTCTTGTAGTCCAGTCGGCCCACCGGAAAGACGCGGCCGGGCGCTCCGTCCAGGAGATCAGTCACGGTCCGACGTCCCCTCCCGTCCCGCGCGGCCACCAGCACGTCGACCGGCTTGTTCAGCGCCAACGTCCACTGCGCGCTCGGCGCGGCGAGGCGCGCACCGTCCAGAGAGACCTCGTCCCGGGAGGGATCCACCTTCGTCCCGAGCTCGCTCGTGGCCACGCCGTTCACCTGCACGCGGCCGCTCCGGATGAGCTCGTCGCAGCGACGGCGCGACCCCACGCCCGCCTGAGCGAGGAACCTATTGAGACGGAGGGAATCCGCCATCGTCCGACTCCTCCACGGAGTGAGACTCGGGTTCGACGGGCAGCTC
Organism: bacterium; assembly: GCA_046330135.1. GTDB lineage: Bacteria > ARS69 > ARS69 > ARS69 > ARS69 > CAYYFX01. The sequence goes on along the minus strand of JAXLTI010000007.1, from coordinate 85,481 downwards.
CGGATCCGACCCGGCGCGCAGCGCCTCGTCGGGCACGACGGGCAGCTCTTCGTCGGACACGACGGGCCGCGGCGCGCCGGCGAGGAGGGCCGCCAATTCGCTCGTGCGCGGCAGGTCCGCGAGGGCGTGCAAGCCGAAGTGCGCGAGGAACTCGCGCGTGGTGCCGTACAGCAGGGGCCGGCCGGGCGCCTCCGCGCGGCCCGCGATGCGCACGAGCCGGCGCTCCATGAGGTGGCGCACGACGCCGTCCGAAGCGCTCACGCCGCGGATCGCGTCGATCTCCGCCCTCGTCACGGGCTGCTTGAACGCCACGATGGAGAGCGTCTCGAGGGCCGCGCGAGAGAGGCGTGCCGACGCGCGGTCTTTGTGCAGCCGGCCGAGAACGTCGGCGTGCTCGGGCGTGGTGACGAGCTGGAATCCGCCCGCGAGGGGCGCGATGCGGAACGCGCGCCCGGTCTCCGCGTAGAAGACGTTCAGCCGGTCGATCGCCTCCAGCACGTCGCCTTTGCGCGCCTCCGCGAGCTGCGCGAGGCGCGCCGCCGCCAGCGGCTCCTCCGAAGAGAAGAGCAGCGCCTCGACGGTGGCGTCCAGGGTGACGGTCACGGGCGCGAGCGCCTCCGGGGCGGCGGCTTCCGCCGCCGGAGACTCCGGCGCGACGGTGACGACCGCCGCCCCCTCGATCTCCGCGGTCGCGGGCTCCTGCGGCGTTTCCGTCTCAGGACGCATCGACTTGGACCCCCTCCGTCTGACGCCTCAACCAGATCTCCCCGAAACGCTCCGCCTGCCGGGCGACGATCTCGCGCTGCCGGATCAGCTCGAGCAGCGCGAGGAACGTGGCGATGAGGAGCGAGCGGCTGCGCCGCCCTTCGAACAGCCGATGGAAGGCCACGCCGTCCTCCGAGCCCGCGATCTCGCGACGGATGGTCTCGATCTGGTCTTCCACCGAGAACGGCGGCGCCTCGAGCTCGAGCGGAAGGTCCTTCGTCTGCGCGTCGAGGATCGCCTTGAACGCGCTCAAGAGGTCCACGAGGCTCACGTCCAGGGGAACCTCGCCGTCCACGGGCTCGCCGTCCCCGGCCACGCGCCGGAAGATGCCGCGCCATTCGTCCTCGCGCTCTGCGAGAGCCTCGGCGACTCGCTTGAACTCGCCGTACTCGAGCAGCCGTCGCGCGAGCTCCGCGCGCGGATCCACGAGGTCTTCCTCCTCCTCGTCCGTCTCGCGCGGCAGGAGCATCTTCGCCTTGATCCGCATCAGCTCCGCGGCCATGACGAGGTACTCGCCCGCCTTGTCCAGGTCCAGCTCCTCGAGGTCCCCGAGCGTGGCGAGGTACTGCTCGGTGATCCGCGCGATGGGGATGTCGGAGATGTCCACCTGCTCCTCGCGGATCAGGTAGAGCAGGAGGTCCAGCGGCCCTTCGAACGCGTCCAACGCCACGCGCGGCCCCGACCCTGCCACGGGAGGGGCTTCCACGGGCGGTGCTGCGCCGTTGCCGTTGCCGTTGCCGTTGGACGCGGGCGACGACAGGTCGCGCGCGATCACGTTCGCGGCCGGCTCGGGGGCGCGCCGCGCGTCGGATTCGGTCATCGTCCGGCTCCGAGGAGGGCGTTCGCTGGCGGGGATCTTAGCCTTTCCGCCCGCGCGCGTCTCGCCGGAACCGCTCGCGCGGGTGGAAGCTGCGGTGGACCTCGGCCAGGTAGGCCGTGTCCACCCGGGTGTAGATCTGCGTCGTGGAGAGGTCGGCGTGGCCGAGAAGCTCCTGCACGACCCGGAGATCGGCCCCGCCCTCGAGGAGGTGCGTGGCGAAGGAATGCCGGAGCGAGTGGGGCGAGACCGCGCGGCGGATCCCGGCCGCGGCCGCGTGCTTCTTCAGCACCAGCCAGAAGCCCGCCCGCGTGAGTCGCCGGCCGCGGAGGTTCACGAAGAGCGCCGTCTCCGACGCGTCGCGCACGAGTCGCGAGCGACCGCGCCCCCTCCACTCCTCCACCGCGCGGCGCGCCACCCGGCCCATCGGCACCCAGCGCTCCACGCCGCCCTTCCCGCGCACGCGCAGGAAGCCCGGATCCTCCTCGAGGTCGCCGACGTCCACGCCCACCGCTTCGCTCGCCCGGAGCCCGGTGGCGTACGCCAGCTCGAGGAGCGCGCGGTCCCGCTGTGCGAGCGGCTCGTCCCCGCGCGGCGCCGCGAGGAGCCGCTCCACCTCCGGCACCGTGAGCGCTCCGGGAAGCTTGCGGTGACGACGCGGTCCCGAGACCTCGCGGCCCGGATCGTCCGGAGCGAGGCCCCGCGAATGCGCGAAGCGGTGCAGGCCGCGGACCGCCGCGAGACGCCGCCCGAGCGTGGCGGGGCTCGCCCCCGCCTCGCGCTGGCCGCGGAGGAACGTGGTCACGTCCTCGCGCCGCACGCGCTCCACCTCTTCGATGCCCCGCTTCGCGAGCGCAAGCGCGTAGGTCGCGAGATCGCGCCGATACGCGGCGCACGTGTTCCGCGCGAGGCCGCGCTCGGTGGCGACCTCGTCCAGGAAGAGGGTGATCGCGTCGCTGAGCCTCACCCTCGGCCCTCCTCCCACGGCAGCTCCCGCTGACCGGCCTCGAGCGCCAGCAATCGGCGCTTCGCCGCCACGCCCGCGGCGTAGCCGCCGAGATCGCGCGCCGCCACGACGCGATGGCACGGCACCACGATCGGGAAGGGATTGCGGCGGAGCGCGTCGCCGACTGCGCGCACCGCCCGCGGGCGACCCACCGCGCCGGCCACGTCGCGGTAGCGACGGATCTCGCCGTGCGGGATCGCGCGGACGGCGTCGAAGACGTCGCGCTGGAAGGCGCCCACGCCGCGCAGGTCGAGCGGCCCGTCCCAGCGGAGCGGGCCGCCTTCGAGGTATCGCGCGAGAGCCTGGGCGAGCGCTTCGAGGGAGCCTTCCGCCGCAGCGATCTCGATGCCTTCCACCGGCCGCGCGGCCGGCTGCACCGCCTCCGCCGGCGGGTCGCCCACGAAGAGCGCGCACACGCCGAGTCCCGACGCCCACGCGTGGATGACGAGCCCGCCGCCGGCCACGCGCACGTGGGCGAGCTTCATCGATCCTCCGCGCCGCCGAGATGCGTCCACACCGCGAGCGCGGTCTCGCGACCGATCCCGGGGACGGCGGCGATCGCGTCGAGACCGGCCTCGCGGATCCCCCCCACCGAGCCGAAGCGCTCGAGCAGCACGCGACGTCGCGCCGGTCCGATGCCCGGCACGTCGTCCAGCGCGCTCGACGCCATGCGAACGCCGCGACGTCGCCGGTGGGCGCGCAGCGCGAAGCGATGCGCCTCGTCGCGGACGCGCTGCAGGAGACGTCGCGCGGCCGACTCCGCCGGCAGCCGCAGCGGCTCCCCGCGGTCCGGGAAGTACACGATCTCCTCGCGCTTCGCGAGGGAGACGGCGGCGAGCGAGCCGAGCCCCTCCGCCGCGAGCGCGCGCGTGGCCGCCGCGAGCTGCGTGGGGCCGCCGTCGATGAGCAGGAGGTCCGGGCTCGCTCCGCCTGCCGCGATGCGGCGCGCGCGGCGGCGCACGACCTCCTCGATCGCGCGCGGGTCGTCGCGTCGCGGCGCCTCGCGGATGCGGTACGTGCGGTACTCGCCCTTCGCCGGCGCGCCGTCCACGAACACCACCATCGACGCGTAGGTGTCGGTGCCCTGGATCGTGGAGATGTCGAAGCCCTCGATGCGGCGCGGCCGCGTGGCCAGCCCGAGCTCCTTCGCCGCCGCCTCCACGTCCGCCGCCGCGCGACCGCCCGCGGGGCCCTCGCCCTCCCCGCTGCGCACCAGCGCGACCTGCGCGTTCTCCTCGGCCAGGGCGAGCAAACGCCGCGAGTCCCCGCGACGCGGCACCCGGATGCGGACGCGCCGCCCGGCACGCGAGGACAACCACTCGCCGAGGAGCGCGGCGTCCGGTGGCGCGGCGGGCACCAGCACCTCCTTCGCGAGATCCTCGCGACCGTGATAGAAGCCGAGGAGCAGTCCGCGGACGAGCCCGGACTCCGGCTCCGCCGGAGTGCACGCGATCTCCAGGCGATCGCGCCCGAGGACCTTCCCGCCGCGCACCGTGAGCAGCACGCCCACCGCCTGCCGCCCGAGGCGCGCCAGCGCCAGCACGTCGACGTCCCCGCGACCCTCCACGGTGACGTCCTGCCGCTCGACCGTGGCGCGCAGCGAGAAGAGCCGATCGCGCAGGCGCGCCGCGTCCTCGAAGCGCTGCTCGCGCGCCGCGCGCGCCATCTCGCGCTCGACCCGGCCGACCACGTCGGTCTTCTTGCCCTCGAGGAAGAGAATCACCTCGTCCACGATCTTGCGGTACTCCACCGGGTCCACGTCGCCGCGGCACGGACCCACGCAGCGCGACAGGAACCAGTCCAGGCAGCCCCGCTCGTGCATGCCGGGCACCAGCTTGAGCGAGCAGGTGGGCAGCGGGAACATCGTGCCGAGGATGCGCAGCGTCCGCCGCATCGCGCCCACGTCGGTGTAGGGGCCGAAGTAGCGCGCGCCGTCGTCCTCGACCTTCCGCGTGGGCACCACTCGCGGGAACGGATCGCTCACCGTCACCTTGAGGTACGGGTAGCGCTTGTCGTCGCGGTAGACGACGTTGTAGCGGGGCCGGTGCTCCTTGATGAGGTTGTACTCGAGGAGCAACGCCTCCATCTCGGAGCGCGTGACGAGGAAGTCGAGGTCGTACGCGTGCTCGACCATGCGCCGCGTCTTCGCCGTCACGTCGTCCGCGTCGGAGAAGTAGCTGCGCACGCGCGCGCGGAGCGAGCTGGCCTTGCCGACGTAGATCGGCCGCCCCGACGCGTCGAGGAACTGGTAGGTGCCGGGCGCGTCGGGGAGCCCTTTCGCCTTCCGGAGAAGCCGCTCCCGACGTCGGGCCCGGCTCTCCCCCCGACTCATCCGATCCTCCTCCGCGGGAGGGAGTCGAGGATCTCCTTCATCTCGGCGTGACCCATCGCGCGATACGCGGCGAGCAAGGCGACGAGGCCCAGGAGGACTTCGATCGCCACCTGAGCGCCGCGCGCCATCAGGCTGGTTCCGGGAATCATGCGGCCCAAGAATACGCCCGCCCAGCAGCCGAGAGCGAGCGCCACGCTCGCGAGCGCCACCCGACCGAGCGCCTCGAGGAGCGGCCGCATCGGCAGGGGGCCCACCTTCTTGCCGAGCGGGGCGAGCATGAAGCCCACGTTGACGTAGCCAGCGAGGGAAGTCGCGAGCGCGAGGCCGCTGAGACGCATCGGACCCATCAGGCTGAGGTTCAGCGCGATGTTCGCGAGCATCGACGCCACGCCGGCCTTCACCGGCGTCTTCGTGTCCTGCACCGAGTAGAACGCTTGCGCGATCCCTCGCGCGATGCCGTATGCGGGCAGCCCGAGCGCGTAGAAGATGGCCGCGTTCGCGGTCATCGGCGTCGAGCGCGCGGCCGTGAACTGGCCGTACTGGAAGAGCAGGGACACGATCGGGCGCGCCAGGATGCACAGCCCCACGGTCGCCGGGACGAGGAGCGTGAGCAGGAGTCGCAGCGTGTGCCCGAGCGTGTCGAGCAGGGCGGCGCGGTCCTTCACCGCCGCGCGGCGCGAGAGGGCGGGCAGGGACGTGGTGGCCACGGCGACTGCGATCACTCCAAGCGGGAGCAGCGTCACCCGGTTGCCGAGGCGGAGCGCGGTGAGGGAGCCCTCCTCGAGGCGGAGCGCGAGCAGCGTGTCGACGAAGAGATTCACCTGGGTCACGCCGAGCGCCACGAAGCCCGGCAGCATCAGGTGGGCGACGCGCAGCACGTCCGGATCGCGCGGCGCCCACTCGATTCCGTTCGGAATGCCGGATCGTCGGGCCGCCGGGAACTGCACGAGCCACGCCGCGAAGGCGCCGATCAATCCCCCCACGGAGAACGCCACGAGCTTCGTCTCCGCCGTGTGGAACAGCGGCGCGCCCGCGGCGCCGAGCAGGAACCCCAGGCTGAGGAGGATCGGCGAGAGGGCGGGGACGTCGAAGCGGCCGCGCGCGTTCAGGGCCGCTGCGGAGAGCGCCGCGAACGCGGCGCACGGCAGCGTCGGGAAGAGGACCCGGAGGAGGAAGACCGCAAATGCGAAGCCGTGCGCGTCCGCGCGCCAGTTGCGGGCGTACAGGGTCACGAGCGGGCCCGCGCAGAGCATCCCGAGCAGCGTGAGCGGGATGACGATCACCGCCAGGGCCCCGTTCGCCCTCCGGAGGAAGCGCCCGGCCGCAGCGTCGCCGCGCAGCTCTCGGACCTCGGTGAAGACGGGAACGAAGGCGGGATTGAGGTTGCCCTCCGCCACGATGCGGCGGAAGAAGTTCGGGATCAGGAACGCCAGGTTGAAGACGTCGGCCAGGAACCCGGTCCCGAACAGCACCGCGAACGCCGTGTCACGCGCGAGGCCGAACACGCGCGAGAGCATGGTGGCGGCGCCCACGCGCGCCGCCGAGCGCGTGACGCTCGCGCCTTCCGACGTCGAACGCGCCGGAGCGTCGTTTCCCGTCATCATCCCCTCCCCCGAAGCGCGGGAGGATTCCATGCGCTCCGCCCTCCGTCAACGGCCGGCGGGCTCAGGAAGCGCCGCCGCTCCCTCCCTTGACCCCGCCGGGGCCGCTCCGTATGCTCTCCGGGTTTCGCGCCCGAGATTCCCGGAACCTCGCGAGGGACCATGCCGCAGCACAAGTCGAACGAGAAGCGTATGCGCTCCAGCAAGAAGGAAAACGCGCGCAACCGCGCCGTGAAGAGCACGCTGAAGACGGTCTCCAAGAAGGTCATGTCGTCCTCGCCGCAGGACGCGGAAGCCGCCTATCGCGAGGCCTCCTCCGAGCTCGATCGCGCCGCGAAGAAGGGCATCATCCCGCGGCAGCGCGCCGACCGGAAGAAGAGCCGCCTGGCCCGCGCCGTCAACCGCATGAAGGCCACGGCCTGACGCCTCCGCACGGCAAGCTCTGATCGGGCTCCTCTGCACTCACGCCCGCCCGTCTCGCCTCGGGCCGGGCTCTTCGTCATGACACTCGCCTCGCCCGTCTCGCCTCGGGGCTGGACGCGGGCCGCGCGCTCGAAGCCGTATCAGGGTTCGCGCGTCTCGCCTCGGGGCCGGGCTCAGAGCCGTGTCAGGGTTCGCCCGTCTCGCCTCGGGGCCGGCCTCTTCGCCCCGGACGGGTCAGCCTCCGCCGTCCCGGCTCCGGCGCCCTCCCGCTCGGCGGCTCCGCTATCCATGGCTCCGCCGCCGTAGCTTCGCCGCGTCGAAGAGGCCGGCCCCGAGGCGAGACTGTCACCGGGGCGTGGCGGTCGAGACCTGCCGGGCGCGTCTCCCCGACGCACGTCGCGAGTCGGCCGATGGACCACCGCAGCCTTGCGGGACGTCCGTGCCGCCGGCGACGCGCTGCATCCGGGGATCGCACCCGAGCCGTGCGATCCCTCGGCGCAGCGGCGCAGACCGCGCGCGGCGAGGCATGCGTCGGCACACCGGCGAGCGATCAGCGTGACGAGAGTCGTTCGCGGACCCGGGCCGCGATGCGCGCGGCGAGGGCTTCCTCCTCCGGGCTGAGCGCCCCGGCCGGCGCCACGTCGCACGCGGCCAGGCCCTCGCGGACGCCGTAGCGCGCGCGCGAGGCGACGAGCTCCGCCACCTCGGAGGGCGAGAGCGGCTGTGCGCCGCCGAGCAGTCGCGCCACGAGGAGGATGCGCGCGGCCTGCTCCACGGTCTCGAGACGCTGGTACGCGGCGTCCACGTCCTCGCCCACCGTCACCGCGCCGTGGTTCGCGAGCAGGATCGCGTCGTGCTTCGCGACGAGATCGTCGAGCGCGCGCGAGACCTCGGGCGTCCCCGGGGTGGCGTAGGGCGCGATGGGCACGCGGCCGAGCCCCACGATCACTTCCGGCAGCACGCACTCCTTGAGCGCCACGCCCGCCGCCGCGAACCCGGTGGCGACCGGCGGGTGCGCGTGCACCACGGCGCGCACGTCGGCGCGCAGCTCGTAGATGCGCAGGTGCATGCCGAGCTCGGTGGACGCGCGACCGCGCCCGCCCACGACCTTGCCCTTCCGGTCCACGACCAGCAGGTGCTCCAGGGCCACGTCGCCCTTGCGCATGCCGGCCGGCGTCACGACGACGCTCCCGTCCGGCAACAGCGCCGACACGTTGCCGTCCCGCCCGCCGACGTACTCGCGCCGGTCCAGCTCCCGGCACGCCTTCACGACGCCGGCGCGGATGTCCGCCGCGGATTTCACTCGGCCCCCACCTCCACCGAGTCCACGATGCCCACCACCACCGTGCGGATCGGAGGATCCGGCAGCGAGAGCACGATTCCCGCGCTGCCGCCCTCGTCGACCACGAGCACGCGCTCCCCGAATCCCGCACCCACGGAGTCGACCGCCAGGTACGCCTCCCCCGCCGCCGCGCCGTCCGGGCGCACGGGGCGCACGAGCAGGATCTTCCGCCCCTCCAGGCTCGGGTCCTTCGCCGTGGCCCACACGCGCCCGATCACCCGCGCCAGCTTCACGAGGGCTCCTCGTCGATCTGCCGCCCGTCCACGATGCCGAGGATCGCCGCGTCCACCGGCGCGAATTGGCCGGGCAACGCCTTCGCAGCCTCGCGAGCGCGCACGAAGAACACGAGATCGCCCGTGCGCGCGGACACCGTATCCGCGGCCACGAGCGGCGCGCCCGACGCGGCGCCCGTCTCCGTCTCGGGTTGCAGCACGAGGAGGCGCACGCCGTGCAGCGACTCGTCCTTCGCGGTGCACCAGACCGTGCCGATCACGCGCGCGAAGTTCACGCCGGCTCCTCCCCCGGGAAGCGCTCGAGCGAAGGCCGGCGAAGCAGGCGCCCTGCCACGCGCCCGGCAAGCACGGGATGCGGCCCCGCGAGGATCTCCGTGCGGAGATGCATGCCGCGCGCCTCCGCGATCGCCCGAGCAGCGGCGGCCGCCGCCTCCACCGAGGCCACGTCGCCGGTCATCGTGAAGAACCCCTTGCCGCCGATGCCGCGGCCGGGGGCGATTTCGAGCAGCGTCACCGCGGCCGTCTTCGCCGCAGCATCCGCGCCGACGATCGCCGCCGCCACCGACAGCATCTCCACGATCCCGATCGCTTCGCCGTCGGACGAGGGCGGCTCGCGCCGCGAGATCGCGGGCCCCACTCGCGGATGCACACGCGGCAGGAAGAGCTCGTCCAGCAGCGTCTCCCCGGTGAAGCGCTTCCCCGCGGCGAGGGCCGCTTCGACCTCGGAGACACCGCCCGCGAAGATCACGAGGAACTTCCCGGGCGACACGGGCACCGCCTCGAGCAGCTCCACCGGCGCGGCCTTGAGCACCTCGTCCGCGACGCGCACGCCCGCCGCGATCGAGCTGGTCTCGAGCAAGCCCAACGCGTCGCCGACCGGCGTCGCGGCCCGCGCGTCCGAGGGCGCGTCAGACAATCCGGAACCCGTCCACGAGGGAGCAGCGGCGGAAGCGCGTGAAGCTCCGCGCGGTCGTCATGCCCTCTCCCGTGGGGCTCGCGATGGTGAAGCTCGTGTACCCTTCGCCGCCCTCGCCGAGCCCGTTGTAGTTCGGGCCGTTCTTCACGAAGATCGAGCAGTCGATGACGCGGGCCATGCGCGACAGCTTGTCCACGTTCCGCGAGTACATCGACGCGGTGTGGAAGCACCCGCCCTCCACCTCGCGCGCGAAGTCGATCGCCACGTCCACGTCCGGGGCGCGGCAGATCCCGATCACGGGCATCATCAGCTCCGTCCAGAGGAAGGGGTGGCCGTCGTCGACCTCGGCCACGAGGAGCCGCGTGGACCTGGGCCCGGCCACGCGCGCCGCCTCGAGGATGACGCCCGCGTCCTTGCCGACGAGGTCCTTGTTCGGAACGCTGCGACGCCTCGGCCCGCGATCCTCCGCGAGCACGACCTTGCGGACCGCGTCGATCGCGGGGCCCTTCAGCACGAACGCGCCTTGCGCGGCGAGCAGGCGCACGAGCTCGGGCGCGATCCGCTCGACCGCGATCACTTCCTTCTCGTCCGTGCAGACGATGTTGTTGTCGAAGGAGGCGCCCGCGTAGATGCCGCGCGCGGCGCGCTCGAGATCGGCCGTGCCGTCCACGACGACCGGCGGGTTGCCGGGCCCGGCGGTGATCGCGCGCTTGCCGACGCTCATCGCCTCCTTCACCACGGCGCCGCCGCCCGTCACCACGAGCAGCCTGACCTTCTCGTGACGCATGAGCGCCTGCGTGGCCTCCACGGAGGGACGGGCGATCGTCACGAACACGTTCGCGGGACCGCCGGCCTCGCGACACGCGCGCTCCAGGAGCGTCACGGCGAGCAGCGAGACCTTCGTCGCTCCCGGATGCGGCGCGAAGATCGTGGCGTTGCCGCCCGCGAGCGTTCCGATGCCGTTGTTGATGACGGTCTCGGACGGGTTCGTGGACGGCGTGACCGAGAGGATCACGCCGTACGGCGCGCGCTCCTCGATCATCAGCCCGTGGTCGCCGGAGCGCGCTGCCGGGACGAGGATTTCGGTGCCCGGGGTCTTGTTCCCGACGAGGAGGTTCTTCCGGATCTTGTCGTCGACGCGCCCGAGGCCGGTCTCGCGCACGGCCAGCTCCGCCAGCTCCTTCGCGTGCTCGCGCACCGTGCGTCGCATCGCCTCGATCATCGCCTCGCGGGTGGCGAGCGGAGTGTCATGGAGGTCGAGGAACGCGGCGTGGGCTGCGCGGGCCGCCTCCTCCGGCGTGTCGTAGACGGGGCCCCCGTGCGGGCGCACGGAGGGCGCCGGGCGATGGAGGGGTGGCGCGCTCGCCGCCGGACGCTGGACGGACGCGGCCGGTGCGGGACGGGTGGACGCTACGGGCGTCGTCGTCGGCGGCGGCGGCGGTGCGGACGAGCCCTCGGCGGCCAGGCGCTCCAGGACCCGCCGGACGATCGCGTCGATTCGGCTCGCGTCGATCGCCACCGGCGTCCTCCCCGGGTCAGACAGGCTGGGCCGCGCTGGACTTGTCGTAGCGGATCCGCCCGCCGGTCTCGAGCGTGTCGACGATGCCGACGATCACGGCGTCCACGGGACGGTCCTTCGTGACCTGCGTGAGGCGAGCGGAGCTGCCCGCCGAGGTGAGGACGATCTCGCCGTGACCCGCGCCCACCGCGTCCACCGCCACGGTGAACGCGCCCGTGGGGCGAAGATCCAGATCGAGGGTCTCGACGACCTGCAGCTTGAAACCGGTCAGGCGCTCGTCCTTACGAGTGGCCACCACGGTGCCGACGACCCGGCCCAGCGTCATGCGGTCCCCTTCCCCGGAGCGTGGCGTCAGGCCTCGGCGGCCTGGACCTCGCCGACCGGGAGGATCTTCTCGACGTTCGGATGCGGCCGCGGGATGACGTGGACCGTGACCAGCTCGCCGACCTTGTTCGCCGCCGCCGAGCCGGCGTCCGTGGCGGCCTTCACCGCCGCGACGTCTCCGCGCACGATGGCGGTGACGTAGCCTCCGCCGATCTTCTCGTAGCCCACGAGCCGGACGTTCGCCGCCTTGACCATCGCGTCCGACGCTTCGACGAGCGCCGCGAAGCCCCGCGTCTCGATCAGCCCCAGCGCCTCACTCATCTTCGTCCCTCCGATCGCGGGCCCACCGCCCGGCGAAGCATCGTCTTCTCGCGTTCGCGCACTCACTTCAGCAGAATGTCTTCCAGCTGCGGATGGGGACTCGGAATGACGTGGGCCGAGACGAGCTCACCGACCCGCTTCGCCGCTTCCTCTCCGGCCGCGACGGCCGCCTTGACGGCGCCCACGTCGCCCCGCACGCACGCCGTGACGTAGCCCGATCCGATCTTCTCGTACCGGGTGAGCGTGACGCGCGCGGCCTTCACCATCGCGTCGGAGGCCTCGACCATCCCGACGAAGCCGCGCGTCTCGATCATGCCGAGCGCCTGTCCCTGCACCGACGACCCCCCTTCTCCCGGGCGCGGACGAGCATCCCGGAAGCGCTCCATGGCGCGCCCGCATGGTTCCGCATGCGGCGCGGGCTGTCAATCGCGCGAACGCGTGGCCGGATGGAAGCGGGTCGAAACGCTCGAGGGGACGAGTCGCCGGACGGGCGGAGACGGGAGGACCGGTGCCGGTGACCGGAACACCGCTGGCATATGCGGACGGGGGGAGCCTCGAGGCCCCCCCCGCCACGTTGCGGTCCCCCACATTGGCGTCGTGCGACGAGCCGCCGGAGGTCATCTTGATCGGCGTCAAGCCGGCGCCCACGAATCACGAGCACCGCAGGGGACCGGTTCGGTCGGGGCGCCCCCGGCCGCAGGCCGAGGCGCGCCCCTTGTGGACAGAGACCGGGCGGGTCGGGTTGCGATGTTTCCGGGAGGTTCGCGTCCAGCCCCGGCCCCAGGTCCGACGCTGGACTGGAGTTGCACACGACGTGCCAGTCAAGTTGGCGAGATCCTTCGCCAGCAGCGCCCAGCCGGCGCCAACTCCGGCAATCCACGCCGGCGCGGCGGCCCGCAGAATGCGCTGCGCGATGACGGCTCGCGTCGCGTTCCGCCACCACGCCTTCCGGAGGATCATGTCGCCGACCGGCGACCGAGCGGTTCCCGCCCGGTACCCGCGTGGACCCGATTGCTGCGCGGCGCGCGCGGTGCGATCCTCCCGCGATGCTCACCGCGCTCGTTCGACAGGAATGCTCGGAGTGCGGCCGCGAGTCGACCGAGCCGCCGCCGCGCACCGTGTCGACGTGTTGCCGCGCCCCGATCGTCTCGCGCTACGACCTCGCGCGCGTCCGGCAGGCCGGTGCGTCCGCTCGCGCGGCGGGAGTCCGCGGCGTCTGGCGCTTCCGCGCGCTTCTCCCCCTCCCGGACGGCGCCGAGCCCGTGACGCTCGGCGAAGGCGGCACGCCCCTGCTCCGCGCGAAGGGCCTCGCGACCTGGACCGGCATCCCGCGCCTCTACGTGAAAGACGAGTCGGCGAACCCCACCGGCTCCTTCAAGGACCGCGGCCTCACGGTCGCGGTCTCGCTCGCGCGAGCGGCCGGGGCGCCGGGGATCGTGCTGCCGACCGCCGGGAACGCCGGGGCCGCCGCCGCGGCCTACGGGGCCCGGGCGGGCCTGCCGGTGTCCGTCCACGCGCCCGAGGCCACGCCGGGCGAGATCCTGGCAGAGACCCGCGCGCGCGGCGCTCGCCTCACGCTGCACGCCGGCACGATCGCCGACGCGGGTCGCGCCGCCGCCGAGGAAGCGCAACGCACGGGCTTCCTCTCGGTGGCGACGTTCAAGGAGCCTGGGCGCGTCGAGGGAAAGAAGACGATGGCCTACGAGCTCCTGGACGACCTGCCCCGGCCTCCGGACGCGATCGTGTACCCGTGCGGGGGCGGAACCGGGATCGTCGCCATGGCCCAGGCGTTCGAAGAGGCGGCGGCCGTCGGATGGATGGCGCCGCCCCTGCCGCGCCTCTTCGCCGTGCAAGCGTCGGGCTGCGCCCCGATCGTTCGCGCTCTTCGTGAAGGCAAGGAGCGCGCGAGCGCCTGGACGGACCCGTCCACCTTCGCCGCCGGGCTGTGCGTCCCTTCGCCTTTCGCCGACCGGTTGATCCTCCGCGCCCTCCGCGCGACCGGCGGCGGCGCGCTCGAGGTGGGCGAGGACGAGATCGTGGAAGCGGGCCGCCGGGCGGCCCGACTCGACGGGATCCTGCCCTGCCCGGAAGGCGCGGCCGCCCTCGCCGGGGCCAAGCGCTTGCGAGAAGCCGGCCTCATCGGCGAGGACGAGAGCGTCGTCGTCTTCCAGACGGGAAGCGCGCTGAAGTACTTGAACGCGTGGGGAAGCCGGCTCGGTGTCTGAGGGCGCGCGCCGGAGATGCGTCGCGACGGAGGCGCGCCTCGTCGCGCTCGCGCGTCGCGAACGGGAGGGTCGCGGGTCAGACCGACGAGTTCGAGTGCGTGAACACGAGCGACGTCGCGTCGAGCACTTCCCGATAGAGGGAGTACCGCGCGGCGATGAGCCGCTTGCTGACGTTCTGGTAGGCGATGCCCAGCTCGCGCCCGATCTCCTGCAGCGTGCGCCCGCCGTCCCGCCGCTGGATGGCCTGCCACTGCGCGCGCGTCCATCCGCCATGCAGCGAGTCCAGCGTGCGGCAGAGCGCCGCCAGCACGATGTTCGCCTGCGGGTCCGGCGTCAGCGCCCGCGTGAAGTGCCGGCCGCGGCGGCCGAGCGACTTGAACGCCTCGCGCGCGAGGCGCGTGCCTTCCAGCTCGTCGCCGAGCCCGACTCCCGCGGCGATGCGAACGCGCGGCTTCGCGGGGTCCGCGCAGAGCTCCGTGCGGATGCGATGCAGGAACGAGAACGCGTCCGAGGCGCTCTTGAGCGATAGACTCCCCGTGACGCCGGGCGCCGCCGCCGGAGACCACGTGCGGCCGGGATCAGGCGCTTCGAGGAGGAGGCGGGCGCGACCGAGCGCTTCGAGGGCAGCCGCCTCGTCGCGATCCGCCCCGTCGACCCGCACTTCGAGAAGCACCACCGCGCCTTGTGAGCCGTTCATCGGTCCCTCCCCGCACCCTGGATATCGGCTGCGGACCCAAAGTACCCCGCGTGAAGTCCAGTCGCCAGGGTCCGCAGCCGATGATATGAACCCCGAAACCGCTTCATGGTTGTCGTGATGACGAACCCACTCCGCGCTCGGGGAAACCCCCACCTCCTCGAGGTGGCCCTGCGCCCGTGGCTGGCGCGACTGGCCGCGCGCGCGCGGCGTCCCGTCGGCCTCGACGACGTTCCGGACTCCGAGTTCGACTTCATCCGGGAGCGCGGCTACGACGCCGTCTGGCTCATGGGCGCGTGGACCACCGGGCCGCGAGCGCGGCGACTCGCGCTGGGCTACCCCGACCTTCTCCGCACCTACGAGCGCCTCGTGCCGGACTGGGAGCCGTGCGACGTGGCCGGCTCCCCCTACTCCATCGCGGCGTACGAGCCGCCGCCGAACGTGGGCGGCCGCGATGCGCTTCGGCGGCTTCGCGAGCGACTCCACGAGCGCGGGCTCGGTCTCGTGCTCGACTTCGTTCCGAACCACGTGGGCATCGACCACCCGTGGCTCGACGATCATCCGGAGCGCCTCGTGCGCGGGACGCCCCGCGATCTCGCCCGCGATCCGAGCACCTACTTCGTGCACCCCCGGGTTGGGGGCGAGTTCCGCATCTTCGCGCACGGGAAGGACCCCTACTTCCCCGGCTGGACCGACACCGCCCAGATCGATTTCCGCCGGCGTGACGCGCGACGCGCCATGCAGGATCTCCTGATCGACGCAGCCTCGCTCGCGGACGGCCTGCGCTGCGACATGGCGATGCTCTGCCTGCCCGACGTCTTCCGCCGCACGTGGGGCGAGTCCGCCGAGGAGGAGCCCGGCGATTTCTGGGCGGAGGCGGTGGGCGCGCTGCGGCGCGAGATCCCGGACATCGTCCTCGTCGCGGAGGTCTACTGGGGCCTGGAGTCCCGGCTGCTCGAAACGGGCTTCGACTGGGTGTACGACAAGGAGACGTGCGACGCCTTGACCCGCGCCGACGTGGCGGCGGTCCGTCACCGGGTGGACCTCTCCGCGCGCGAGCACGCGTCACGGCTGCACTTCCTCGAGAACCACGACGAGACGCGCGCGCGCGCCGCGCTCGGCGATCGCTGGCGAGCCGCGGCGGCGGTTGCGTACGGCCTGCCGGGTCTCCGCTTCTTCCAGGAGGGCCAAGAGGACGGGCGCCGGTTGCGCGCGCCGGTGCAGATCTCGCGCGTGCCGGACGAGCCCCCGGACGAGGAGTGCCGCGAGTTCTACGGGCGGTTGCTGCGCTTCCTCGATGCCGACGTCCTCCACGGCGGCGCCTGGACGGCCGCGCACGTGGAGGCGATCGGCGGAGGCGAGTCGCCCCCGCTCGTGGCGAGCGTGTGGAGCGGCGTCGAGGAGGCGCGCCTACTCGTGGCGAACCTGGGCGCCACCGCGGCGCGCGCGACGCTTCGCTGGCCGGCGCCCGCCGGTGCCACCGCGGCGACCTACGTGGACGTCGGGGACGCGGCGACCTTCATGTCGCATGTGAGTGAAACGTCGCAGCTGAGCCTCGAAGTGGAAGTTCCAGCTTTCGGAGCACGGCTGCTCCGCTCGCGCCCCTAGCCGCGCGCCTCGCGCGCTTCCGCCGCCCCTCGCCCCTCAGCGACCCGCCTCGCGCGCCAGCGCGTCGGCCAACCGCGCGGCGCCGAGCAGCGGCGTCTCCGAGTTCAGCACCACCCAGACCGGTACTTGCTCCAGCAAGCGCCGGTGCGGCTCCTTGTCGCGGAACGCTTCGAGGAACCAGGGCTCGCGCAGCGCGGCCAGCACGCGCGCAGGGATCCCGCCGCCGAGGAAGACGCCGCCGAGCGTGAGGCCCCGCAGCGCGACGTTCCCGGACTCGGCGCCGAAGGCCGTCACCCAGATCCGCATCGCTTCCGCGCAAAGGCGCGACGAGCCGGCGAGGGCCGCCGCGGTGATCATCGCCGGGAGATCGTGCCCTTCGGCCTCGGCGTCGAAGCGCGCATCGTCGGCCACGCGGCCGCTCACGCGCAGCCACTGGAACACGTTCACGAGACCGGGCCCCGAGACGACGCGCTCCGCGCTCGCGCGCCCGAACTCCGCACGCAGCCACAACAGCAGGTCGATCTCCTCGTCGGTTCGCGCCGCGAAGTCCGCATGGCCGCCTTCGGTGGCGACCGGTTCCCACCGACCGGCCACACGATGGATCACGCACTCCCCGAGCCCCGTCCCGGGCGACACGAGACCGCGATTCGCGTCGGGCCGCGCCGTTCCCTCCTGGAGCGCGACGAGGTCCGCCGGGCCCAGCTCGCCGAGGCCGTGCGCGCTCGCGGCGAGGTCGTTCACGAGGCGTACCGGCGCGCCGCCGATCGCGTCCACGATCTCCTGCTCGCGAAGGATCCACGGGAGGTTCGCGCCCCGCACGGCGCCGCCGGTGACGGGACCCGCGACGCCGAGCGCGGCCGCGTCCGGTCGCGCAGCATGGCGCGCGCAGAACGATCCCACCGCCGCTCCCGCCGACGGCGCGTCCGCGGTGGCCACGATCTCCTCCGCCGTGCGCACGAGGCGCGGCCCTTTACGCCGGAAGAGCGCGAGGTGGATCTTCGTGCCGCCCACGTCGCCTGCGAGGATCATGCGGGCCCTCCCGCTCCCCGGGCCGAGCGCGTCCGGCGCCGCGTCGCGGGCGTCATGGCGAGCGCTTTCCGCCGGGGTCCGGCTGGCCCGCTCGAGTCGGCGCGAGGTCCCAGGCGTCGACGGGCCCGTCGCCTTCGGGCCATTGCTCGGGCTGCTCGCCGGCGCGCGGGTCGTGGGTCTCGGCCATCCACGTCGCGAGCTTCCCGCGCAACCCCGCCAGGGCCTTCTCGTACTTCGGCAGCGCCGCCACGTCAACGAGTTGCGAAGGATCGCTCGTGAGATCGTAGAGCTCTTCCAGGGGGCGGCGGAGAAACGCGCGACGGTAGAAGCGCGCGACCTTCGCGTCGTCGCGTCGCGCGAGGAGAACGCTCTTCGTCGGCGAAGGATCGACGTCCGCGAATCCCGAGCCCGCGTCGGCACCGGCGGGCGGATCGCCCAGGGGCCAGCGCCCGGGGCGCAGGTTCCGGACGTAGAGGAAGTCCTTCGTGCGCACCGCGCGCACCGGATAGCCCAGGCCCCCCTTCCGCGCGTCGAGACGCCGCTCGCGCTCGAGGAACGCCGCCGTGGCGGGGACGTACGGCCGCTCGCGGAGAGCGTCGCGGAGACTCCGGCCGTTCGTCCCGGGAGGCACGGCGATGCCGGCCGCCTCGAGGAAGGTCGGCGCGAGGTCCGTGAGCTCCACGAGGTCCGGGAGAACCCGCCCGCGCAAGAACGCCTCCGGGTCCCGGATCACGAGGGGGACGTGCGTCCCGGCGTCGTAGACGTCGGCTTTCGCGCGCGGAAAGGGCATGCCGTTGTCGCTCGTCACGACGATGAGCGTGCGCGGCCCGAGAGCGCGCTCGTCGAGCGAGCGCAGGATCCCGGCGACCTCCCGGTCGAACGCCTCGACCGCCGCGACGTAGCCCAGGAGGTCCTCCCGGACTTCCGGGAGATCGGGCAGCTCGCGCGGCGAAGGCGCGTCGTCCCGTCGCTTCCCCGCGGCGCGGCCCGCGCCCTCCGGGTAGGGCCGGCGAGGATGGCCGCTGCCGTGCCAGAACGCGAACGGCTTCGACGCCGGACGCGCGCTCAGGAAGGCCTCGAAGCTCCCCCACGAGGGGCCCACCGGATCCTGCTCGCTCGGATCGAGCGGCGCGGCGCTCCAGCCTTCGCCGTCGCTCCCCACGAACCAGCCCGCGGCGGCGAGGAGATCCGGATACGTCGCGACGGAGTCCGGAAAGCGACTCTCGTCGTTCGCGGCGTCTCCGAGCGAGTGCGGCGCGCGACCCGTCAGGATCGCCGCGCGCGAGGGGGAGTCCACCGGCGAAGGTGCGAACGCCTCCCGATAGAGCGCCCCGCGGCGTGCGAGTCGGTCGAAGGCGGGTGTCCGGATGCCGGGCTCGCCGTAGACGCCGGCGTGGGGCCAGGACCAGTCGTCGGCGACGACGAGGACGAGGTTCGGCGCCGGCTCTCCCCCGCGCCCCGTCGCGGAGACCCCGGTCGCCGGGCCCGCGATCGCGAGCGTCGCGGCGAGGAGCGCCGCTCGGCCCACGAGCGACGTCACGGCCGAAGCGTGTCCACGAGCGCGCGCACCGCCTGCGCCGGGTCGCGGCCGATGACCAGTCGCGCCGCGCGGCGCCCGCGCTCGCGGAGGGCCGCGAGGTCGCCGTCGGCTTGCGCTTCCATCAGCTCGCGGAATCCCCAGGGCCTTCCCGGGACCGGCAAGCCTTCCTCCGCCAGCACGATCTGCAGGAAGACGCCGCGGTTCGCGCCGCCCTTGTGGAGCTGCCCCGTGGAATGGAGGAAGCGCGGGCCGAGACCGAACGTGGTCGCGGCGCGCCAGCGACGCTCCACCCCGGCGCGCAAGTCCGCGACCGCATCCGTGAGCGTGCGCGTGGGATCGCCGTACACCATGACGCCCACCCAGTCCCCGGGACGCAGGGCCCCGAGAAGCGCTCGCGCATTCCCGGGCTCCACCGGAGCGGGCTTCTCCCCGCGAGCCAGCGCCGCGAGGATCTCGGAGGTGCGCGTCTTCGCCGCCTGAACGTCGGGCTGATCGAAGGGGTGGATGCCGAGGAGATGACCCGCGATCGACGTCGCCATCTCCCAGCGGAACATCTCGCCGCCGAGGCCGGCCAGATCGCCGATCCACGTCCGGTAGATCGGTTGCCCGGCCCGCCGCAACGCATCGACGCGACGCTCGAACGCGGCGTCCTCCCCCGGTGCCACGCCGACGGCCACGAACACCCGGTCGTCCCCGTACTCGGACGCGGCCACTTCCGGCTCGCCGACCACCGGCACGATCCCCGTATCGTCCTTGCCCGTGCTCTCCGCGATCAGCTGCTCCGCCCAGAGGCCGAAGGACGAAACGGCCGACGCCGTGAGCAGCGTCATCTTGTCCCGCCCATCCCGCGCCGCCGCGCCGAGAAACGCGCCGAGCACCGCGCCGGGGCTGCGCGCCGCGGAGACGTCGCTCCCGCAGGACGCCGCCATCGCTTCCGCGCTCGCGAGCAGCGCTTCGAGGTCCACGCCGAGCACGGCGGCGGGAACGAGACCGAAGAGCGAGAGCGCGCTGAAGCGGCCGCCGATGTCCGGGGGATTCACGAACGTCGCGCGGAAGCCGTCCTCGCGCGCGCGCGCCACGAGGGGCGTGCCGGGGTCGGTGATCGCCGTGAACGACTGGCCCGGCGCCTCGACGCCGGCGGCCTCGACGGCCGCGCGGAAGTGGGCGAAGAGCGTGTCCACCTCGATCGTGGTGCCGGACTTCGACGCCACGAGGAAATGGGCATGGCGCAGATCGACGGCCGCCGTCACGCGCCGGATCCAGGACGACGACGTGGTGTCGAGGACGTGCAGCGCGGGCCGCCCGCTCTTCGCCGGGAACGTGCGGCGGAAGACCTCCGGCGCCAGCGACGAGCCGCCCATCCCCAGGAGCACCACGTCCCGGACGCCGGTCGCCTGGAGGCCGTCCGTCCACTCGCGAATCTCGCCCCGGCGACGTCGCATCTCACCCATGACGTCCAGCCAGCCCAGGCGATCGGAGATCTCGCGCGGATCCTTGCGCCACACGGTGACGTCGCGCGCCCAGATGCGTCGCGGCACGCCGAGGCGATCGAGAGACGCGATGGCTTCGTGAGTGCCGGCCGCGAAGGCGGCGGGCGCGTCGAGTGCGGCGATGGGGTCCATGGTGGCGGGTCCGGGATTCAAGGCGCTCCTCGGCACGGGGGCGCGATCCTCGCACGTTTGCCGGTGCGCGGCAACGTCGTCACGCCGGGACCAGCGGAACCTATCGGCTTGTGGAAAGGTACGTTCCCTGCAAAGCTCGGCGCAAAGACTGCCGACCCCCGTTTCGAACCCTCGCCCAAGGAGACGCTCGCATGAGGAGAATCGTCGTGTCCCTCGCGCTGCTCGCGCTCGGCCTTCCCGGTCTCGCTCGAGCCGCCACGCTGGAGTTCGCCGTCGATCCCGTCCATTCGCTCGTGGGCTTCAAGGCGCACCACCTGCTCTCGTGGGTCCCCGGCAACTTCCAGGAGTTCACCGGGAAGGTGTGGCTGGATCCGGACGACGTCGCGGGCACCCTCAAGCTCGATGCCACCATCCAGACCGCCTCCATCGACACTCGCAACGACAAGCGCAACGCGCACCTGAAGAGCGCGGACTTCTTCGACGCCGAGAAGTTCCCCACGATCACGTTCCAGTCGAAGGGCGCGAAGGCCACCGGCAAGAACACGTTCCAGGTCACCGGCGACCTCACGATGCACGGCGTGACCAAGCCCGTCACGCTCGACGTGAACTGGGCGGGCATGTCCACCGGCTTCGGCGGCATGCCGCTCACGGCGATGGAGCTCACGGGCACGGTGAACCGCAAGGACTTCGGCGTGAACTGGAGCAAGACCCTGGACAACGGCGGCGTGGTGGTTGCGGACGAGGTGCAGATCGACGTGAACCTCGAAGCGAACGTGCCGAAGCCGGAGAAGGCGCAGTAGCCGGCTCTCGCGAGCGGCGCGAACCGCGTGAGTCGACGCGACCCCGGGCTGCGAGGCCCGGGGTCGATTACGTTCGGCCCTAGCGCACCAGCTTCTTGTAGCGCAGCCGGTGCGGGCGATCGGCCTCGGCGCCCAGGCGCTTGTGCCGCGCGGCTTCGTACTCCTGGTAGTTCCCCTCGAAGAACACCACGCGGCTGTCCCCCTCGAACGCCAGGATGTGCGTGGCCACGCGATCGAGGAACCACCGGTCGTGGCTGATGATCAGCGCGCAGCCCGCGAAGTCCTCGAGCGCGTTCTCGAGGGCGCGCAGCGTCTCCACGTCGAGGTCGTTCGTAGGCTCGTCCAGCAGCAGCACGTTGCCGCCGTGCTTCAGCAGCTTCGCGAGGTGCAGGCGATTCCGCTCGCCGCCCGAGAGATCGCGCACGCGCTTCTGCTGGTCGGGGCCGCGGAAGTTGAACGTGGCGGCGTACGCGCGCGTGGAGACCTCGCGCCCGCCGAGGCTCATCGTCTCCTTCCCGTCGCCGATCTCCTCCCAGACGAGCAGGTCCCCGCTCAGATCCTCGCGCGACTGATCCACGTACGCGAAGCGTACCGAGTCCCCGATGCGCAGCGACCCGTCGTCCTGCTTCTCCTCGCCGAGGAGGATCCGGAAGAGCGTGGTCTTGCCCGCTCCGTTCGGACCGATGATGCCCACGATGGCGCCGGGCGGAATGCGCATGTCCAGCCCTTCGAAGAGCAGGCGATCGCCGTAGCCCTTCGTGAGGCCCTTGGTCTCGATCACCTCGTTGCCGAGGCGCTCTCCGGAGGGGATCCGGATCGTCACCGGCTCGCCGCGCTTCTCGCGCTCCTGCGCGAGCAGCTTCTCGTACGCGGTGAGGCGCGCCTTCCCCTTCGCCTGCCGCGCCTTCGCGCTCATGTTGACCCATTCCAGCTCGCGCTGGATGACCTTGCGCCGCGCGGATTCCTCCTTCTCCTCCGTGGCGAGCCGCGCGTCCTTCTGCGTGAGCCACCCCGAGTAGTTGCCGTGCCACGGGATGCCCTTGCCGCGGTCCAGCTCCAGGATCCAGCCCGTGACGTTGTCCAGGAAGTAGCGGTCGTGCGTCACGCAGACCACGGTGCCCGGGTACTCCTGCAGGTGCCGCTCGAGCCAGCCGACGGACTCCGCGTCCAGGTGATTCGTGGGCTCGTCGAGCAGGAGGATGTCGGGCTTGGAGAGCAGCAGGCGGCAGAGCGCCACGCGACGCTTCTCGCCGCCCGAGAGCACGCGGACTTCGGCGTCGCCGGGCGGGCAGCGGAGCGCGTCGAGCGCGATCTCCAGCGTCCGCTCCAGCTCCCAACCGTTCGCCGCCTCGATGGCGTCCTGGACCCGGGTGTGCTCGGCCAGGACCTTCTCCATCTCGTCCGCGCTCAGCTCCTCCCCCAGCTTCGCGTTGAGCTGCTCGTAGCGGTCCAGCAGCCCCTTCACGCCGCGGACGCCGTCCATCACGTTGCCGAGGACGTCCTTCGACGAGTCGAGCTCCGGCTCCTGCGGCAGGAAGCCGACGTGGATCCCGTCCGCGGGGCGCGCCTCGCCGTGGAAGTCCGGGTCCAGGCCGGCCATGATCCGGAGCAGCGTGGACTTCCCTGCGCCGTTGAGGCCGATGACGCCGATCTTCGCGCCCGGCAGGAAGCTGAGCGAGATCCCGTCGAGCACTTTCCGCTTCGGCGGGACGACCTTCTCGAGCCCGATCATCGTGTAGACGTACTGGACCGCCACGGAGCACCTCGGATTCGGCGGCGCGACCCGCGCCGGGGTCCCCTTTTGCCACGTCCGCGCCCCGGAGTAAAGCGCGGTGCCACATCGACCCGCCGGAGCGGGTATACTTCGGGCACCCCCTGGAGCTCCGCATCCGGCCCGCCCGGCCCCGAGGGTCCGCCTTGATCCGGCTTCGCGCCCCGCTCGTCCTCGCCGCCGGGCTATCCCTGGCGATCCTGCGCGCCGCGCCCGCGGCGGCTCAGTTCACGGACGTCTCGGCGACGTCCGGCGTGCAGTGGGCGCAGATCACGTGGGGCGGCGCCGTCGCCGACCTCGACCTCGACGGCGACCTCGACCTCTACGCCGGCCACCACTACTACTCGCCGATCCTCTACTGGAACGACGGGACGGGGACCTTCAGCCGCTTCGAGCACGCGCAGCCGTGGACCGGCAACACGGACCGGCACGGCGTCCTGATCCTCTCGCTCGACGGGCGCGAGCTTCCGGACATCTTCATCGCGCACGGCGCGGACGGCGGCAACGGCGAGGAGAAGAGCGAGCTCTACCGCAACGACGGCGGCGGGAACTTCGTTCCGCTCGGCGGCGCCGGGGGCATGGCGGATCTCCTCGGCCGCAAGCGCTCGGCCTCGGCCGCGGACTACAACCGGGACGGGCGCGTGGACGTGTACGTGGCCGAAGCGCCCGACCCGGAGAGCCCGAACTCCCTCTGGCGCAACGACGGCAACCTCTCGTTCACGGACGTCGCGTCATCGGTGGGACTGGCCGAGGGGCTGGGCACGTCGGGCGGCATCTGGGGCGACATCGACAACGACGGCGACCCCGACCTCCTCGTGGGCGGCGAGGAGTTCACGCGCCCCACGAAGCTCTTCCGCAACGACGGCGGCACGTTCGTGGACGCGACTTCGATGTTCTCGCCGCCGCTCCCGGTGATCTCCGGCGCCGACTTCGGCGATTTCGACAACGACGGGGACCTGGACCTCGCGGTGGTCGACGGCAAGATCGGGCTCTTCGACACCTACGCCGAGGGGGACTCGGTCACCTTCTTCTTCAACACCCGCTACGGCGACACCGGCCTCGACGGCTTGACCATCCGCTCGACCCAGGAGAAGGCTTACGGGCGCTTCCACATCCGGGGGCTCCCGGACTCGGCGCACGTCTTCCTCGGTCCGCAGCAGGAGCATCCGCCGGCGTTCAACACCGCCGTGCTGACCGACGCCTACGTGGGCAAGCCGCTGTTCACGCCGGGCGTGGACCGCGGCATCTGGGTGTGGCGGCAGTCTCCGGGAGGCGACTGGGAGATCCGCGCCTCCACCCCGGACATCAACTTCGACACGTTCGACGGCTGGCTCACGGACGGCACGCCGGATCTGCGGGCCACTCCGGTGCAGCTCGAGAACCCCGGCTTCGTCCCGGGCGGCCCGCACGTCTACCGCAACGACGGCGGAGCGTTCGTCGAGATCACCGCGTCGCTCGGACTGCCCGGCATGCTCAACCCCGTGGACATCTCCTGGGTGGACTACGACAACGACGGCGACCTCGATCTCCACGTGGTGGACATGGGCACGAGCGCGTTCCCGAACGCGCCGGACGCCCTCTTCCGCAACGACGGAGGCACCTTCACCGACGTCACCGCGCTCGAAGGCGTCGCGGGCAGCACGGCCGGCATGGGCGACGGCGGAGTGTGGGGAGACATGGACGGCGACGGCGACCTCGACCTCTTCCTGCAGGAGGGAAACGGCCCGCTGACGTACAGCCTCTACGGTCCCTCGCGCCTCTTCCGCAACGACGGTCCGCGCGGCAACGCGCTCTTCCTGGATCTCGTGGGGTCGGCTTCCGGTCCCCCGGCGGTCGGCGCGCGCATCGCGGCGAAGGTCGGGAGCCGGACGATCTACCGGCGCGTCCAGGCGAACTCCTGGCGCGGCTTCCAGGATCCGCTGCGCGTGCACGTCGGCCTCGGCACGGCCTCCGGATGCGACTCGCTGCGGGTGGATTGGCCCTCGGGCCGCATCGACAAGTTCGGCGCGATGGCGGCCGGCGGGTGGCGGATCCTCGAGGGCAGCAGCGCGACCGCAGTCGCCGAGCCGGAGATCGCGCTCGGGGAAACGGCCTGGCGGATCGGGTCGTTCCTGCCCCAACCGGCGAGCGGCTCGCAGAGGCTCGCGCTCACGCTCGCCCGGCCGACCGTGCTGGACGTCGCCGCGTACGACGTCGCCGGCCGCCGCATCGCCACGCTGAGTCGAGGCGTGCTCGCGGCGGGCGAGCGCTGGATCACGTGGGATGGTCGCGACGATCGCGGGGCGAGGGTCCCGTCGGGCGTCTACTTCCTGCGGATCTCCGACGGGGCCCGCCGCGCCGCGGTCCGATCGGTGCGCGTGCGCTGACGCGACGCGGTGCGTGCGGTGCGCGTGCGCTGACGCGGTGCGAGCGGCGGCGGCGCACCCGACGGTCGGCTGCTCGGCCGGCGTGCACCCGCTTCCCCGGCTCCCGCCCCGACGCTGCGGCGAGGCCGGGCAGACGAAAGGGCCGGGGGGAAGCCCCCCGGCCCTCGTCGTCTCTCCGCGATCGAGCGCGGACCCTACCGGTACGAGGACTTGATCTGGCCCCAGCTCGAGGGCTCGACCGCGACCACGCCCGTGTTCAGGATGTGCACCGAGAAGTTCTGGACGACGCCCACGTCACCGCCGGCGTTGTCGGAGACGAACAGCCACCACTCCCCGTCCTTCGGGTAGCCGCGGAAGGCGCTCATCCCGGCGGGACTCTCGGGAGCCGGGAGGTAGCACTGCGGCGGGATCTGCGCCGGGCAGGACGTCTCGCCGAGAGTGGCGAGGTTGCCGGTGCCGAAGTAGTACTTGTTCGTGTCGGTCGCGACGAGATCACCGCTGCACCCGACCGTGCTGTTGGGGACGCCCGGCCGATTGAGCAGATCGACGGACTGCGTGCCGCCCGGTCCGATGTGAGTCAGGCGAACGATCAGGTCACCCACCCACGTGTGCGTCATCTGGAGGTCGGCCACGACGTCCGTGATGGCGGAGCCGTCCGGCGGGAACACGATCGGGCCGATGTTGACGCCGGCCGGATTGTTATCCGGAACGGTGACCTGCGCGACGTACTTCTGACCCTTGTAGTTGTCGAGCGGGCAAACCGTGCTGAGACCGCCCTGCTTCGTGCCGATGAACTTGTAGCCACCCGTCGCCGTCGCGCTGTACGCGCGAATCTTCAGGTAATAGCTGCCCGTGTACGGCGCCGCGAAGGCGGAGATCAGCGAGTACAAGCCCGGACCGCTGTCGTCGTCGGAGGTGAGCAGCGTGGTGCAATTGCTGCTGTACAGCTCGATGTACGTATCGCCCACGGCGGGCGAGCCGTCCGCGTCGGTTCCGAGCGTGAGCAGATCGCCCGCGTTCGCCGAGAACGAGACCCAATCCTGGTCGGCGGCGGGGTTGATCGTGCCGTGATACGTGTCCCCATAGGCATACGGCTCGCCCGGGCAGGTGTTGTTCAGCGGCTCAGTCTCGTTCACGTCCGCGAGAATGACGCCGAACTCGGGGAGGTTCGTCAGGCTCCAGGGCTTCAGCGCTTGCTCCCGGAGCTCCGACTGCTTGTCCGCGGAGGCGGCGCCCACGCCCAACAGAAGCGCGCCCGCGACGAGAACTGTGAGGTTGGAGAGACGCATGGCTTCTCCTTCGTCCGAGGAAAGGCGGGGTGACACGCCCGACGGGCTCCCACGGAACGCCCTTCCCTCGGACGAAGGTCGGTTCGACCTGCGGCGCGAGGGGGCAGATGCAGCGCCCGGCAGAAGCCGAAGCCATTCGCGGCCGGCCCTGCGATTCCCGGCCGGCTCAGAGCGAGGTGGCTCGTCGAGGGTCTCGACCCCCTGGGCTGGCGCCTTTCGCGCTTGCCCACCCGATCAGACTAGGCTTCCGGACGACCCCGTCGCAAGGGAAATGTCGGAGGGAAGCCAAGTTGGAGGCCATCGGGACCGCTCCGGACGGCCTCAGGACCGCGCCGGATGCGTCGCCGGCGCCCCCTCCACCATCAGCCGGAAGATCCGGAACGACGTTCTCGCGGTGATGGCGTACCGGCCGAGGCTCGCCGTGGGCGGCTCCTCCCAGGCGGCCCGGTAGTCGCGGCGGTTGCGCCGCGGGCTCAGAGTGAGGATCCGACGGAAGCCCTCCGCGTAGGCCAGGGAGTCCACCGGCGCCTCGCCGAACCCGAAGGGCCACGCGAGGAAGCTCGTGTCGTGCCCGAGCTCGCGCCGGATCGCGTCGCGGCTGGCCCGGAGGTCGCGCACCAGCGGCGAGGCGGAGGAGGGCCGGCCGGCCGCGTCGCGGTACGACACGAGGAACAGCGGCACGGCCTCGCCGTTGCGGCGCACCTTCGTGTGCAGGTTGTGCGTGTGGCTCTCGACGCGGATGACCCCCTCCGCCTCGAGCTTGCGGAGCGTGTCCCAGCCCACGAGGTTCAGCTCGTTCCAGTCGCGCGCGCCGGCGAGCCCCGTGAGGAAGAACACCGTGGCCTTGAACCCGTAGCGCCGCAGCACGGGAACGGCGAGCCGCACGAAGGACTCGTCGCCGTCGTCGATCGTGAGCACCACGGCGCGCTCCGGTCGCGGCGCCTTCCCGTCGAGCCAGTCGGCCAGCTCGTCGCACGTGATCGTCCGGTACCCGCGATCGTGCAGCCAGCGCATCTCGCGGTCGAACTCCGGCACCGACGTGGTCCAGTAGTCCCGGTCCGGAAGCGTCGGCATGCTCAGCAGCACCGCGCCGAGCACGCGCAGGACGCGCTCCGGCGTCAGGCCTTCGCGGAAGTAGTGATAGGAGAGGATCGGCACGCCGCCCGCCGGCGTGCGCGCGAGGACGTCGTAGCTCTGATCGCTCTGCGGGTGGAACACCCGGGGCACGTCGAGGTCGCTCGAGGGATCCGGCGCCGAGCGCTCGATCCACCGCGCGCACGCCACGATCACCCATCCCGCCGCGCACACGACCGCGACCGCGAGCGCGAGACGTCGCGAGGAGCTCGTCACGGCGAAGCGGAAAGCGAGAAGCCCCATCCCTCGCGGGCGTAGCCCCCGCTCGTGTCGAAGCGCGAAGTGGACCGGCGCGCGTAGACGGACAGCCCCCATCCGCGGCCCAGCGGGACGCGGAGGTCGCCGCCCCCGTTGAACACGCCGAAGCGCCCCCCCTCGGCCTCGCGCTCGGAGGCGAGACGTCCGCTGCCCTCGAGCGTCGCGCGGCCGAGCGGGATCGCGACGCGTCCCGTGAGGGCGAACGCGTCGTAGGTGTCGGGCGAGTAGTAGCCGTGGTCGGGGATCGCGGTGTCGCTCAGATACGACGCCCCGGCGCCGACCCAGACCCGCACGCGCCTCGGCGCCCCGAACGGGCCCGCCTCGGTCTCCCCCGCTGCGGAGAACCGCAGGTTCCCGTCCGTGTACGACGTCCGCGCGAGGCTTCCGCGCATCACGACCCGGTCGCCGAGCCCGTGATCCGCGCCGAGACCGAGCACGTCCGCACGGATCCCGCGCGCGAGCGCGCGCGGCGTCTCGACGGGAATCCGCGAGTGCGAAAGATCCACGCGCCAGCGATCGGCAGGCGTCCACGTGGCCCAGGTGTCCCACAGGAAGTACTGCGACTTGACCGCGTCCGCATCGCGCGTCTCTCCGTTCCCGACGTCGATCACCGTGCTGTCCGCGAGGTTCCGGCCCACGTCCAGCATCCCCGCGCTCGCGTGCAGGGCGAACGCGCGGTCCTTGCGCCAGTCGCCGCCCAGAGCGACGTGCGCGCCGGCGATGGTCGGGGTGGCCGGATCGTGCGCGCGGAAGAGGGCCCCCTCGGCGACGATCCTGCGTCCCGCGCCGAAGCCCCGCGTGAGGCCGAGCGTGGCGCTTTCCAGCACCTGCGCGTCGGCGTCCGTCCAGCGGGATGCGCCTGCCTCGATCGACGTGGCCTCGTCGCGCTGCACCTCGCCCCGCAGCTCCGTCGCATCCTTGCCTCCGCCGCGGCGCAGCTCCACGAGCGCCGCCTCGGACTCGCCCATCCACCAGAGAGCGCGCGCAAGCCCGGTGCGCGACTCGGCGTCGTCCGGATCCTGCGCGAGGAGCTCGCGGTAGAGCTTCTCCGCGACGCGCGGGCGACCCCGCCGGTTCTCCGCGTCCGCGAGACCGCGGCCCGCCTCGACCGACGTCGAGTCGGCGGCCACCGCCGCGGCGTACGCGCGCGCCGCCCCGCCCCAGTCCTCGGCCCACGCATGCGTCCGAGCGACGCCGAGGCGAGCATCGAGATCGCCCGGGCTCGCCGCGACCAGCCGCTCGTACTCGGCGCGCGCATCGTCCAATTCGCCGACCCACGAGAGGGCGCGCGCGAGACCGAGCCTCGCGTCGCGATCGGCCGGGTCCCGCGCCACGCACTTCCGGTACCAGGGGATCGCTTCCGCCGGACGGTCCGCCCACGTGAGCTGGTTCGCGACCAGCAACGCCAGCTCCGGCTCGAGCGACGCGTCGAGCGCCAGGGCTGACGTGGCGTCGGCGATCGCCGCCGCGTGGTCGTCGCGCGCCGCCTCCTCGCGGGCCCGCTGCGCGAGCGCGCGCGCGGAATCCGCCGCAGCGGCGTGCGCGGAGGGAGCCGTGACCGCGCCCAGCACGAGAAGCCCCGAGCCCAGGCACGCGGCCGCGAAGCGCCGCACGAGGCGCGGGCGCTCGTGCCGCGCGACCGCGGCGAGGCGCAGCACCGAGGACGGGCGCTCGCGCCGCGTCACTGACGTCGCGTCTTCCATTGGGTCCCTTTGCGCTGCGGCGGCACGAGGAAGCCGCGCGGCGTCGACCGAACGGTGACGACCGCGAGGAACATCCAGTAGATCAACGGATAGAAGATCGCGATCGCGAAGGACCGGCCGAGCCGGTAGTCGTAGCGGCGATCGAGCAGCACGCCGGTCAGCAGCTGCGCGAGGCACACGGTGGCCATCGACATGCCCCACCAGTTCGGAATGGGGCTCGCCCCCACCGGCGGATAGCCCACGGCGTAGCTCAGGATCCAGACCGACGTGAGGATGACGAAGCTGTAGCCCCAGAAGATCGACGTGACGGACTCCGCGAGCACCGGCCACAGGCGGCGCGAGCGCCAGGCGAAGAGGCGTCTGCCGTGGCGCCGCAGCACCTGGGCCAGCCCGAGCGACCAGCGCCGCCGCTGCTTCCAGAGATCGCGCCAGCGATCCGGCACCTGCATCCAGACCACCGCGCCCGGCTCGTAGCGGATGTCCCAGGCGCGCAGCTGCAGCTTCCAGCTCACGTCGATGTCCTCCGTGGCCATGTCCGGGCTGAAGAGCCCCACGTCCTCGAGCGCGCGCCGATGGAACGCCCCCACGACGCCCGACACGGTCAGGATCCTCCCCCACACGCGCTGCGCCCGCTTCTGGAGCGACACGATCGACGTGAACTCGATCGCCTGCAAGCGCGCGAGCAGGGTCCCCCGGTTCGCGACCCGCGGATTCCCGGTGACCGCGCCCACGCGCGGCGAGCGGAAGTGCGGCGCGATCCAGCGCAGGATGTCGGGAGCGGGGCGCGCGTCGGCGTCGATGACCATGATCACCTCGCCGCGGGCGCAGCGCAGTCCGTCGTTCAGCGCCATGGCCTTCCCCTCGTTCACGAGCTTGCGCACGAGCCGCACCTTCCCGTTGAGGAGCGGCCAAACGCGCGCGAGCGTGTCGTCGGTGCTGGCGTCGTCCACGAGCAGGATCTCGAAGCGCGGGTAGTCGATGGCGAGCGCGGAGCGCACGGTACGCTCGATGTTCAGGGCTTCGCAGTACACGGGAATCATGACCGTCACGAACGGCGGATCGACCGGCAGCGGCGGCGGAGTCCGCATCCGCCGCTCCCGATGCCACCAATACAGCAGCGACGTGAGGATCCACATCAACCCGGTGAGCATCGGATACCACGCGAAGAACACGATCCAGCCGAAGTAGATCGGGGTGTGCTCGAACCAGTCCAGGAAGGAGATGATGTCGGGCTTCACGACGCCCCGGCCTCGTCGCGGCGAGGAGCCTCCGCCGCTGCGCCCAGCGGGATGCCGCCCTCGAAGATCTTCTCGTCCCCCTCCACCCTCACGAGGATCACGGGGACGCGCGTGAGGTCGCCGCCTTCGGGGAACACGTGCTGGATCCGCCCGACGAAGTCGCGCTCGTCGCCGGCCGCGGCGGCGGGGCGGTCCCGGCGGCGCTGCGCGTGCCGGCGCGAAAGCTCGCGGTTGTAGGTGATCCAGCTCTCGGTCAGCAGCGCCTGCAGCACGAGGAAGATCGCGAGGAGGATTCCCGCGAGGCGCGCCTCATTCTCCACGCCGCGGACGAGGACCACGCGCCAGTAGAGCGCGTAGGTCACCCACATCGCCGCGGAGAGGGCGAAGTGGACCCCCGTGCGCCAGCGTCGCGCGCCCGCGATCGGGACGTCGTGGTCGGAGGCCTCTCGCATGGTGTGGATCCCCCGGGGCGGGTCGGACTCCGGCGCCTTCGAGGATACCACGCGACCGAGGGGCGCCCGCGCGCAGCGCGCGCGGGCCGAGGGTTTCGAGGGGATCTGGTGCGAAGTCTCGGCGCTCTTCAGCGCCTTTCGCCGAAAGTCGCCGAAGCTGGTGGGGCTTCAGCGCCGCGCGGCGGAGTTCCGGCCGGCGCCGCCCTTGCCGCGCGGCGACGCGGGCTCTCCGCCGGGGTCCCCCGAGCGGGCCCGCTTGATCTCGCGGATCGCCGCCGCCACGACCGCGAGCATCGCGATGACGAACATGGTGGCGAGGACCCATTCGGTCCCATCGGTCTGACGGTCCACGTGCACCTCCCCGCCGCATGCCCGCGGCGACCTCCGGCGAGTACGTAGTCGGAGACGAGCGCGACGTCAAGGGGCGTGTCACCCACTTGCAGGGTCGGTCGATTGCACGCACAGTGGGGTGCGCCGAAACCGGAGGGCCGCGTGACCGCTCGAAGGCGCCTCGCGATGGGACTTTTCGCCGCCCTGGCCATGGTGGTCGCGGCGGGTCCGGCCCACGCGGTGCGGTCCAAGGAATGGGGCCGGGACTTCGGCCGGCTCTCCTTCGCCGTCAGCGGCGGGTTCCAGATCTGGACGTTGACCGACGTCGAGCGCGCCGTCGACGCGCGGGCCCAGAGCCTCGCCGTGGACGGCTACCGCGTGGGAGCCGACTCCTTCAATCCGTCGATGGCCTACGGGGGCGAGCTTCAGCTTCGCTGGAACAAGGGATGGTTCAGCCGGCTGGAGCTGGACTGGACGCGGCTCTCCGTCGAGGACCGCGATCGGCAGTACCTGCAGGTCCTGGGCGCCGGTCCGCAGCCGGTCTCGGTGGGCTACGAGACGAAGGTGGAGACGCACCCGATACTCGCGGCGCTCGGCTTGGGACACTCGTGGCGCAACGAGTCCCTCCGCTGGGCCTGCGCGGGAAACGTCCTCGTGGCCCCGATGCGGATCGTCGACGCGCTCACCGTGTACCATGACGGCGTGTCCCACGACTCGCGCATCGAGGCCACGGGCACCGGCGTGGGCGGCGAGGTGACGGTCAGCTTGGACTACCTCACGGACACCAGCATGAACGTCTTCGTGGAGCTCTTCGGACGAGGCGGCCATACGGAAGTGAAGTTGGACAACGGGATCTACGAGAGCTCGATCCTTCCCGGCACGCGCAACGTGGGCCTCGGCGGCGCGGGGATTCGCGTGGGGTTCCGATGGATCTGAGAGCCGCTCTTTCCCGGGGCGCTCTCGCCGGAGCGCTCGGCCTCCTCGCCGCCGGCTGCGGAGACACGCCCTTCGAGTACAGCCGCGACGCGCTCCGCCTCCCGGCCACCCTCAAGGAGGCGCTCCCGCTCGCGACGCTGGAGGCGCAGCGCGAGAACCCCAGCGCGTTCGTGGCGCGCCTCGGGGGCGGCCTCGCCGTCATGGACGATCACGGGCGGTCGTTCGACCACACCTTCATCTTCTACGCCCACGATCACAACATCCTCCGGAAGATCACCGTCGATCTGATCCACGGGACTCCGTGGTTGAAGGCCGAGACGGTGCCCCTCGCCGACGGACACCCCTTCGTTCATCCCGACACGGATCTGTCGCTCGATTCCGACAGCGTGGTCGAGCGGGCCATCCAGCTCGCGCCGCAGTACGGCGTCGATCTGGCGCCGCACTACGCGGCGCGCCTCTCGAGCGTTCCGGCCTTCCCCGAGCCGCACGACGTCACCGAGATCGGCGACGTGATCGCCTGGCGCGTCGACTTCCTCGTGATCGGGACGGGCTCCACGGCCTACTTCTCCTACGCTCGCTTCTACTTCGACCCCGCCACGGGCGATCTGCTTCATGCCACCGGAGCGCAGAACCCGGTGAAGCCGCCCCAGGCCGAGCTGTACCCCTTCCCGTAGCGAGCCCCGGGGCCTCCCGGGCCGAGGGCCGGAGTCCTCATGACGCCGACCCGAGAACGAAAGAGCCCGGCCCGCCGTCGAGGCGGACCGGGCCTTCGCTCGCACGCGCCGCGGGACGGCGTCGCTAGTTGGTGGCGATGGTGACGTTCCCCGTGGCGAGATCCACCGCGAAGTTCGTGCCCTGCATCGTGTAGGTCGCGTGACCTCCTGCGCCGAACGTCACGTCGAAGATCCCCACGCCGTTCCACCCGACCCCCACCACGCTGCCCGCATCGGGGTAGTCGGGCAGGCTCCCGAGCGCCCCGGTGTAGTGCACCGAGTCGTAGCTGATCGTCACGGTCTCGTTCTGGACGGTGTGGCGCAGGTTCTTGTCGATGGTGACGCCGTTGACGTGGCCCGCGCTCCGCGTGAACGTGAAGTCCAGCGTGCCGCTGCTCACCTCGTGCGCGTAGTCGCTGTCCGTGTCGTTCGAGGCGCGGATGATGTCCGGCTCACCCCAGGGGAAGAACGCGAACCCGTCCACCGTGTCGACCGGCGCGAACTCGCCGCCGCCGCGGTAGGTCGTTCCGTGGGCGTCGGTGCAGCCGTCGAGGCGCATGCCCCACACCGGCGTCGTCGAGTCGGATTCGCTCAGCGTGAAGCAGCCGCTCTGCAGGATCCCGCGGGGCGCCGGGGCCGCCGAGGCCGTGTCGAACTGGGCGGCAACCGACAGACCGGCGCGGAGCACCTCGGTGTGCAGCGCGAGCATGTTGCCGATGGCGATCGCCTCCGGCGTCACGGTCTGCGGCGGGTTGTTGGTGGTGCCGCCGGTGTCGGTGGGCGTGCCATCGAGCTTCTTGGGGTCGCAACTCGCCAGGGCGCCGACGGCCAGCAGGGACAGGGCGATGGGAACGAGCGGGTGGGCTCTCATGGGTCGACGACCTCCGTCGGTCGGAGCGGACAGTGATCGGGCTTTGCGGTGGGTATCGGCGTGAACGCAGATCGGGTTGAGGCCGTCCGGAACGCCCCGCCGAGCGCCGCCCCGAGCCCCTGTTCCCGGGCATCCCGAGGCGCACCCCGGCGGTCAGGTCGGGGCCCGGGAGGCCCGATACACGCGGGGTCGCCCACGATCGCGCCCTCTCTCCTGGCTTGACGGGTCGGTCCGGGGGCGGTCAAATCCCGCCCGACCGCAACGGAGGTCCTTCCCCTGGCCCCGGAAGACGGGCAGACGAGGAGTGTGGGTGTGGCCACGGTCGGAACCGACGTCGTAGCCCCCGGTCGACACGCGGGGGACCGCAACAGCCGAATCCCGGTCCGGCACCTGTCGACGGTGCTGCTCCGGTCCCCGGACATCTTCTGGCGTCTCGTGCGCGCCGAGGCCACCAAGCACATCTTCGCGCCCCGCGAGCGGGCCCGTCGGGACGGCCTCAGCACGCAGCTACGTCAGGTGAGCCTCAAGATCGTCAATTCCTGCAACCTCCGCTGCAAGACCTGCGGGCAGTGGGGCGAGACCGGCTACAACCTGCACAAGTCCGAGGACGAGATCCGGGAGATCGTGCCCTACGAGGTCTACCACCGCATGGTGGACGAGATCGCTCACCTGAAGCCGTTCTACTACATCTGGGGCGGCGAGCCGTATCTCTACCCCGACCTCGTCCCGCTGATGGAGCACATGAAGAAGCGCGACGGGATGGTGGGCATCGTCACGAACGGAACCTTGATGGCGAAGACCGCGGATCGCCTCGTGCGGGCCGGCGTGGACATGCTCATGCTCTCGGTGGACGGCGTGGGTCCGGTCCACAACGAGATCCGCCAGGAGAAGCGCGCCTGGGAGATGATGATGGAGGGCCTGGACGCGGTGCTCGAGGAGAAGCGCAAGCAGCGCTCCGTCCGGCCTTACGTGAACGTCCTCGCCACGATCTCGCGCGACAACGTGGGGCACCTCGAAGCGATCGCCGACTGGGGCGCGGACCGCGGCATCGACCTGCTCACCTTCTACTACTCGTGGTTCACCAACGAAGAGAACGGGCGCGAGCACGAGCGCGTCATGCAGGAGCGCTTCGGGGTCACGCCGGAGTCCTGGAAGGGCTACCTCTTCTTCCGCGGCCTCGACACGGCGCGGCTCCAGGAAGAGGTCCAGTCGATCAAGGCGCGCAAGTGGCCGTTCCCGGTGCTCTTCATCCCGGACCTCGCGAGCGAGGACATCCCGAAGTACTACGCGGACCCCTCCACGCTCTTCGGCTACGGGCAGTGCATCCAGCCGTGGATCGTGGCCGAGGTGATGCCGAACGGGGACATCGCCACCTGTCGGGACTACCCGGACTACGTCTGCGGCAACCTCCAACGGAACAGCTTGCTCGACATCTGGAACAACGACCGCTACCGGGCTTTCCGGAACAGCCTGCGCGATGACGGCCTGCTGCCGATCTGTGCACGTTGCTGCGGGCTGATGGGTTGGTGACGTCGACTCTCCGGCCTCCGGGGGCCGAGCGATGATCGCTCTCGAGGTCGTCACCTTCGCCGTCACGGCGACCGGCTTGGCGTTCAACGCGCATTTCTGGTTGCGCGCGGTGCGGGGCTACGCGTCGTGGCGCCGTTCCCTCACGCACCTGCCGGATCCGCGGGTGTGGCCGCGGGCCCACGTCTTCGTGTGCCTGAAGGGGCGCCTCCCCAACCTCCTGGACACCGTCCGCTCCCTGGACGCCCAGGACTACGCCGGCCCGTACCGGGTGTCGTTCATCACCGAAGGGTCCGCCGCGAACGGCGACGAGGCCGCGCAGGCTCTCGCCGACGCGCTGGCCGAGACGGGAACGACCCGCTGCGACCATGTCGTCGCCGGGCGGGTCCTCGAGCACGCCGCCCGCTGCGCGCAGAAGAACTGGAACCTCCTCGCCGGAATCCGCCACGCGGAGCGCGCTCACGGGCCCGTCGACGTCTACGCGTTCTGCGACGGCGACCTGCTCGTCCGATCCACCTGGCTGCGCGAGATGACGAAGCCGCTCGCCGCCGGCGCGGGCGACGCCTCCACCAGCTTCCACTGCGTGGCCCCCGAGGGGCGTCGCATCGTGGCGGCCCTCCACGGCATGGCGGAGGCGTGCCAGTCCATCGCGGCGCTCGTGTGCCACGGCGCCACGTGGGGCGGCTCCATGGCGATCCTCGCGCGCGTCTTCCGCCGGCACCGGCTGGACGAAGTCTGGGGCCGCACCGTGGTCGACGACATGACGCTGAGCCGCACGCTGAAGGGCTCGCGCCTCACCGTGGTTCCGGTCCCGCGCTTCCTCGTCAGCTCCCGCTCGGAGATCGAGGGCTACCGGAGCTTCGTCCGCTGGCTGGGACGGCAGTTCTTCTTCGTGCGCGTGTATCTGCCGTCCCTCTACCGGGCGCTGTGGATGAAGGTGGCGCTCGACGTCTCCGTGCTCTGGCTCGCCGCGTACCACGTCGCGCACCGCGTGGTCCACGGCACGTGGCCGGACGGGGCGCTCGCCGGATGGTCGGTGACGGTGCTGTGCGCCTCGCTGCTCGGGACGTTCTACCTCTTCCGCTATCTCCTGCCCGAGCGCCCGCAGGCGCGGGCGTGGATCCCCGCCGCGCTGCTCGTGCCCGGCGCGGGGCTCCTCGCGTGCGCGGACGCCACCTTCCGCCGGCGCCGCCTCACGTGGCGGGATCTCACGTATTTCGTGGATCGGCACGGCCACGTCTCTCACGTGGAGAGCACGGGGCCGGCCTGCATCCCGGCCGATCCGGCGGTCGCCGAAGAGGCGGCCTAGCCCGGCGTAGCCGGCGGCGGACCCGCGCGGAGCACCAGCTTCACCAGCTCGGCCAGCGAGCCGGCCTCCATCTTCGACATCGCTCGCGAGCGGTGAATCTCCACGGTGCGCTCGCTCACGCCCAGCTCCTGCGCGATCGTCTTGTTGGGCAGGCCTTCGACGACGCGATCGAGGACCTCGCGCTCCCGCTGCGTGAGCCGGGCGAGCCGCCCCCGGATCCGCTCCACGTCCACCGCCTCCGAGCGACGCTGCGCGTCCAGCTCGAGCGCCTTCTGGATGCGATCGAGGAGATCCTGATCCCGGAAGGGCTTCCGGAGGAAGTCGACGGCGCCGGCGCGCATCGCCGCCACGGCGTCCGGCACGTCGCCGTGCCCCGTCACGAAGATGATCGGCAGGCGGCTCCCGAGCGCCGCGAGGCGCTCCTGGAGCTCCAGGCCCGAGAGGCCCGGCATGCGCAGGTCCAGCACCACGCAGCCCGGGCGGTCCCCCGCCCACGCCTGGAGGAACTCGCGCGCCGAGGCGAAGGTCTCCGTCTTCAGCGACACCGACTCGAGCAGCATCGCGATCGAGGAGCGCACCGCCTCGTCGTCGTCCACGACGAACACCACCGGCTCCGGCCCGCCCGAGGAGGTCACGGCTCCTCCCCGTCGGCGACGGGCAGCGTGAACGCGAACGTGGAGCCGCCCTCGGGATTGCGCGCGAACGTCAGCGACCCGCCGTGCGCCGTGATGATGGAGTGGCTGATCGAAAGGCCCATGCCGAGATTCTCGGGCTTCGTCGAGAAGAACGGGTGGAACATCTGCTCCTCGGCCGCCGTCGCGACACCCGCACCCCGGTCCACGACGCGGATCTCCACGCGGTCCGTCGCCGGCCGGCTCGCCCGCACGAAGAGCTTCCGCGACTCCGCCGGCTGGGAGTCCATGGACTCGAGCGCGTTCCGAACCAGGTTCAGGACGACCTGCTGGATCTGGATCTCGTCCGCGCGCACGGTCGGCAGGTCCGGGGCGATCTCGAGTTGCACCGTGGCGCGATGGTGGCGGACGTCCACCTCCGCCAGGCGGAGGACGTCGGTGACGAGCGAGCCCACCTCGCAGGGGCCGATCTTCGCGTCGCCCTTCCGGGCGAAGCCCCGGAGCCTTCCGAGGACCTCCCCGGCCCGCAGCGCCTGCTCGGCGATCTTCTCGACGGTCTCGAGCCGCTCCCGCGGACACTCGGGATCCCGCCGCATCTTCCGCACCAGGGCCTGCGCGTAGACCGAGATGGCGGTGAGCGGCTGGTTGACCTCGTGCGCGATGCCCGCGGCCATCTCCCCGAGCGTCGAGAGACGCGTGACGTGGGCCAGGCGCTCGCGATGGACGCGCGCTTCCTCTTCCGCCCGCACCTTCGCGCTCACGTCGCGGATGAGACCCACGAAGCGCCGGCCCTCGCCGAAGGACGCGATCTCGCCCACCGACAGCTCCACCGGGAAGACCGTCCCGTCCCGCCGCACCGCCGTGACCTGCCGGCCGATCCCGATGATCCGGGGGATTCCCGTGGTCAGGTAGTGGTCCAGGTAGCCGTCGTGGGCGGAGTGGTACGGCTCGGGCATCAGCACGGACACGTTCCGGCCCACGACGTCGCGCGGCTCCCAGCCGAACATGCGCTCGGCGGCGGCGCTGAACAGCTCGATGCGCCCGCGCTCGTCGATCATCACGATCGCGTCGACGGCCGCTTTCATCACCGCGTCGAGCAGCGCCTCGCGCTCGCGCGCTCGACGCTCCCGGCTCTCGAACTCGTCCGAGGACTCCATCCCGCCCTCCCGCCCGTGCGCCGTCGACCCGTCTGCCCGTCGCCGTCGACCCGTCGGCCCGTCGGCCCGTCGACCCGTCGGCTGGTCCGCCCCTCGGAGTATCCCCTCCCTCGGCGCGGCGGGCAACGCGGCGCGCGAGGCCTGCGCGGCATACGGGATTCCCGAGGGCCGCCCCTCGGGAAGTGCGAATTCCCCCGGGCGCGCGAAGCACCGATCGTCCGATCAGGTCGATCCGAACCGAAGCGGACGAGGTGCGGCCATGAGAGTCGAACGGTGGATGTCGAGCCCGGCGATCACGATCACGCCCGAGATTCCGGCGTCGCTCGCGTTGCGCAAGATGATGGAATACGAGATCCGCCGCATGCCCGTCGTGGACGAGGACGGTCAGCTGCTCGGCCTCGTCACCGACCGTGACCTGCGCGGCGTCCTCCTCCCCTACGCGCTGCCCCATCCCTCGAGGGCGTACGAGCCCGCGCCGGACGATCCCCTCGTCCGCGACGTGATGCGGAAGGCGGTCGCCGTGGTCACGCCGCGGGACACCGTCCGCGACGTCGCCCGCCTCATGCACGACCTCAAGGTGACCGGGCTCCCCGTCGTGGAGGGGCGCCGCTGCGTCGGCGTCATCACGGTGCAGGACCTGCTGGAAGTCCTCGTGGCCGCGCTCGACGTCCACCTGAACGAAGTCAACGAGGAGATCCTCTCCCGCAGCCCCGCGGCGCCCCCCGCGGCGAACCCGGAGCCGGAGGGATGAGAATGGACGCCGCTTCGCTCTTCCGCTCGAAGCTCGTCTCCGTGGACGAGGCCGTCGCGCACGTCCCGTCCGGCTCGCGCCTCTTCCTCGGCTCGGGCTGCGCGGAGCCCCAGACGCTCGTGCGCGGGCTCTGCCGGCAATCCGGCCGCCTCGCGGACATCGAGGTCTGCTCCCTCCTCACGCTCGGGATCGCGGACTACGTCCAGGAGCAGTTCCTCGGTCACTTCCGCCACAACGCGTACTTCATCGGCGCGAACGTCCGCGACGCCGTCCGCCAGGGGCGGGCCGACTACACGCCGGTCTTCCTGAGCGAGATCCCGGAGCTGATCCGCTCCGGCCAGCAGCGCATCGACGTCGCCCTGCTCCAGCTCTCGCCGCCGGACCGCCACGGCAACTGCAGCATGGGCATCCACGTGGACGTGCAGCAGGCCGCGATCGAGACGGCGCGCGTCGTCATCGCGGAGATCAACCCGAACATGCCGCACACGAACGGGCAGTCGAGCGTGCCGCTCTCGAAGATCGACTTCTGCGTGGAGGTGCACACGCCGCTCCTGGAGCTGCCGTACTCGCCCGAGCCGGACGAGACCGCGATGGAGATCGGCATGCACGTGGCGCGGCTCGTGGAGAACGGGAGCTGCCTGCAGCTCGGCATCGGCCACATCCCGAACGCCGTGGCGCGCTTCCTGGACGAGCGGCGGCACCTGGGGCTGCACACCGAGATGTTCTCGGACGGCGTGCTCGGCCTCCTCGAAGCCGGCAACGTCGACAACTCGCAGAAGGCGGTGCTGCCGGGCAAGACCGTGGTGAGCTTCACCATGGGCACGCGTCGCCTGTACGACTACGTCGACGGGAACGCGTCGGTCGAGTACTACCCGTCGGACTTCGTGAACAACCCGCGCGTGATCTGCCGGAACGACAAGACGGTCGCGATCAACTCGGCCCTGCAGGTGGACCTCACCGGCCAGGTGTGCGCGGACAGCCTGGGCTACGACTTCTACAGCGGGATCGGCGGCCACGTGGACTTCATGCGCGGCGCCGCGATGAGCCGCGGCGGCAAGCCGATCATCGCGCTGCGCTCCACGGCGAAGGGCGGCCGCCTCAGCCGCATCGTGCCGCACCTGGACGAGGGCGCGGGCGTCGTGACGAGCCGCGGCGACGTCCACTACGTCGTGACGGAGTACGGCACCGCGTACCTGCACGGGAAGACCATCCGCGAGCGGGCGATGGCGCTCGTGGGCGTCGCGCACCCGGACTTCCGCAAGGACCTGCTCGACTTCGTGAAGGCGAAGCACTACGCGTTCTTCGAGGGCTCGGCGCTCGCGCACGCCCTCGACCCCTACCCCGTCGCATGGGAGCGGCGCACGGCCTTCGGCGAAGAGGAGATGCTGGTACGGCCCCTTCGCCCCGGTGACGTGACGCGGCTGCGCGACTTCTTCTACAGCCACACGATGGAGACGATCTACCACCGCTACTTCACGGTGAAGAAGCACCTCTCCCACGAGGAAGCGCGCCACCTCTGCAGCGTCGACTACCGGCAGCGAATGGCATTCGGCGTGTTCCGCGGCGAAGGCGAGGCGGCGCGGCTCGTGGCGGTCGGCCGCTACGACCTCAATCCGCGCTCGGGGCTCGCGGAGACGGCGCTCGTCGTGGGCGAGTCCTGGCGCGGCCGCGGGATCGGGACGGCGCTGCTGAAGCTGTTGCTGGAGTACGCGCACGGTCAGGGCATTCGCGGCATCCGCGCCGAGATCCTGCCGGGGAACCAGGCGATGGTCCGCCTGCATCGCACGCTCGGCCACGACGTCCGCTGGGACACGGCCGCGAAGCTGTACGAGATCCGGCACGTGTTCGACGAGGCGGGCGCCCCTGCCGCCCGCGAGGGCACCGCGCTCGAGGCGCCCGACTCGAACGGCCCCGAGGGGGGCGCCGCGCACGACGACCGGCCCGAGGCCGCCGCTCCTCGACCCCGAGCCGAAGGGCCGCCCGAGGCGCGCGCCGCGTGAGCCCGTGCTGCGCTTCCACCGGCCTCGACCCGACCGAGCCGGTGCAGGGCGCCCTCTTGTTCGGGATCGGGCTGGCGATGTCCGCCGGCCATTGCACGGGGATGTGCGGGCCCCTGGTCGCGGCGTTCGGCCACGCACGCGGGCGACGCCCGCAAACGCGCACGCGCTTCGCCCTCGACGTGGGGCTCTACCACGGCGGCCGGCTGGCCGCCTACGCGCTGCTCGGCGCGGCGCTCGCCGCCGTGGGCACGGCCGCTCGCACCGTCCTGCCCGGTCTTCCGCTCGAAGCGGCGGTCTCGCTCGGCGCGGGGCTCGTGCTCGTCGTGACCGCGGCCACCGTGCTCGCCACCGCCGCGCCCGACGCCTCCGGCCCGGCGGCGGCGCCGGCGCGGGCATTGCTCGCGGCCGCGTCGCGCATCGGACGGCCGCTCCAACGCCTGGGGCCCATCGGACTCGGGGTCGCGAACGGGTTCCTGCCCTGCGGACCCGTGGCGCTCGTCGCGCTCGGAGCAGCGAGCGCCCGCGACCCCTGGCACGGCGCCCTCTCCCTCGTGACGTTCGGCCTCGGCACCGTGCCGCTCCTCGGCGTCCTCACGTTCGGCGCCGGCGTGTGGCGGGCCCGCCCGCGCCCAGCCCTCGCGCGCGTCGGCTCGGTGTTCCTCTTCTTCCTCGCCGCCCAACTCTCGCTGCGCGGCCTGGCCGCGCTCGGGCGCGTCCCGCACCTGGAGGTCGGGTCGTGGCCCCTCTGGTAGACGTCGCTGGCAGCCCGAAGTCCAAGGGGGCTCACCGCCACGGCCCCGCCGCGACGTGCGACCACTGCGGGCTGCGCATCCCCGAGAGACGTCACGCGCGCGGGGATCGCTTCTGCTGCGACGGCTGCGCCCGCGTGTACGCGCTGCTCCACGAAGAGGGCCTCGAGCGCTACTACGAGCTGCGCCGTGGAGGCACGGCGCCGCCGCCCGACCTTCGCCCGGACGGCTTCGCGTGGCTCGAGCGACTCCCCGCGGACGGTCCGCCCGCGTCGCGTCGGCGCACGCTGGACGTCCAGGGCATCCACTGCGCGGCCTGCGTCTGGGTGCTGCAGGAGCTGTTCCGGCGCCATCCGGCGGCCGGCGTCCTCACGCTGAACCCGGGCGTGGGGCGCGCGGAGCTGACCTGGAACGACGAGCGCGCGCCGCTGACCGAGTACCTGCGCGAGGCGGAGCGCTTCGGCTACCGCTTCGGCCCGCCGCGCAAGGGCAACCCGATCCGCTCGCGGGGGCTCCTCGTGCGCCTCGCCGTCTGCAGCGCGGCGGCGATGAACACGATGATCTTCAGCCTCTCGTTCTACTTCGGCCTCGCGCCCACGGACGGTCTCCTGCCGAAGGTCTTCGGCGGGCTCGAGATCGCTCTCGGGACGCTCGCCGCGGTGGTCGGCGGCGGAGTGTTCATCCGCAGCGCGATCGAGGGCCTGCGTCGGCGCATCGTGCACCTCGATCTTCCCATCGCGCTCGGCGTGGTGCTCGCGTGGGCGGGCTCCTTGCACCAGCAGCTCGTGCGCGGGCCGCAGTCCGGCTACTTCGACACCGTCTCCATCTTCGTCACGCTCATGCTGCTCGGCCGGTGGCTCCAGGAGCGCCAGCTCGAGCGCAACCGCCTCGCGCTCCTCGCCGCGGACGGCGTGGCCGGTCTCTCGACGCGCCGCCTCGCGGCGGGCCGGCTCGACGCGATCCCCGCCGTGAACGTGATGCGCGGGGACGAGCTGTGGATCGCGCCGGGCGACCTCGTCCCCGTGGAGGGCGCGCTCCTCGACCGCCGCGCCGAGATCCGCCTCGACTGGATCGACGGCGAGCCGCGGCCGCGCGGCGTCGAGCCGGGCGAGGCCGTGCCCGCGGGCGCCTTCAACGCCGGCCGCTCGCCGGTGCGCCTCGTGGCCACGCAGGACTTCGCGGACTCGCGCCTGCACGATCTGCTCTCCCGCCCGGCGCCCGAGCGCGGCCCCGGAGCGGGCGGTCTCTTCTGGCGACGCCTCGGCACCGCATGGGTGGCGGGCGTGCTGCTGTGCGCGGCCGCCGGCTTCCTCGTCTG
Source organism: bacterium (assembly GCA_046330135.1). GTDB lineage: Bacteria > ARS69 > ARS69 > ARS69 > ARS69 > CAYYFX01. The sequence goes on along the minus strand of JAXLTI010000007.1, from coordinate 41,860 downwards.
GTTCCCGCGCGGAGCCTCGCGGGCGCTCGAGGTCACGGTCTCCATCCTGGTCGTGACCTGCCCGTGCGCGATCGGCCTCGCCTCGCCTCTGGCGCGCGACCTCGTGCACGGCGCGCTCCGGCGTCGCGGCGTGTTCGTGCGCAACGCCACGTTCCTGGATCGCGCGCTCGGCGTGCGGCGCGTGATCTTCGACAAGACCGGCACGCTCACGCGCGACGGCGTGGCGCTCACGCCCGACTCGCGACGTCGTCTGGCGATGCTGCCCGAGCCCGAGCGCGAGACGCTCCGCACCATGGCGCTGTGCAGCAACCACCCGGTGAGCCGCGAGGTGGCGCGCATCCTCGGGCCGGACCGCGCCGCGCGCGACGCCCGCGCGGGCGAGCCTGCCGCGCCCTTCGCCGCGCTGAACGGAGCGAGCGACGTCGAGCCGCCGCACGAGCTGCCCGGGCACGGCATCGAGTGGCGGACGAGCACGACCACGTGGCGCCTCGGGCGGCGCTCCTTCGCCCTCCAGGACGACACCTTGGCGTCCGACGGCGGCACCTGGTGGACCGCCGACGGCACGCCGCACGCGCGCCTCGAGACCGCGGAGCGCTTCCGCCCCGACGCCGGCGTGGAGATCCATCGTCTGGCTTCCGCCGGCCTCGACGTCCGCATCCTCAGCGGCGACGCCCCCGAGCGCGTGGCGGCGGCCGCCCGCCGCCTGGGGCTCCCCGAGGAGCGCGCCTTTGGCGGGCTCTCCCCGGAGCAGAAGGCCGAGGTCGTGCGCGGGCTGGACCACGGCGACACGCTCTTCATCGGCGACGGTCTGAACGACGGGCCGGCGTTCGACGCGGCCGCCTGCGCGGGCACGCCCGCGGTCGATCACGCCGCGCTGCCGGGCCGCGCGGACTTCTACTTCCTCGGCGGCGGCCTCGGCGCGGTCCGTTTCACGCTGCACGCCGCGCGCACGCTGCGCGGCGTGCAGCGCACCAACCTCGTGATCTCGACCGCCTACAACGCGGTCGCCCTCGCCCTGTGCTTCGCCGGGCTCATCCGCCCGGCGATCGCCGCAGTGCTGATGCCGGCGAGCTCGCTCGCCGTCGTCTCCCTGACCCTCGCCCGACTCTCGGAGGCGCGTCGGCCATGGAAGTGATCGTGCTGCTCGTCTTCGTGAGCCTCACGCTCGTGGCGGGAGCCATCCTCCTGCTCCTTTCCCGCGTCCACGCGGGAGACCTGGACCACGGGGACCGCCTGTCCCTGCTGCCCCTCGAGAACGACGAGACCGCGCCGTCCCCGGCGTCGCGGATCTCGGACCTCCCCGGGGAAAGCCCCGGAGAAGGGAGATGAGCCGGATGGAGAACGGAGCCAAGGACGGGCGGGTCATCGTTTACGACGATGGGGTCGTGCGGGCGTTCACGCTGGCCTCCATCCTCTGGGGCCTCGTGGCGCTCCTGCTCGGCGCCTTCATCGCGATGCAGCTCGTCTCGTGGAAGGCCAACTTCGACACGTCGTGGCTGTCGTTCGGGCGGCTGCGGCCGCTCCACACGAACGCCGCGATCTTCGCGTTCGTCGGCAACATGATGTTCGCCGGCATCTATTACTCCTCGCAGCGCCTCCTGAAGACGCGCATGGCCTCGGACTTCCTGAGTTGGTTCAACTTCTGGGGCTGGCAGGCCATCATCGTGGCCGCGGCCGTGACGCTGCCGCTCGGCCTGACCGAGGGCAAGGAGTACGCGGAGCTGATCTGGCCGATCGACCTCGCGATCGCGGTGGTGTGGGTCGCTTTCGCCGTCAACTTCTTCTGGACCCTGGCCATCCGCAACGAGCCGAACCTCTACGTCGCCATCTGGTTCTACATCGCCACGATCGTCACGATCGCGGTGCTGCACATCGTCAACAGTCTGGCCCTGCCGACGAGCCTCACGCACAGCTACTCGATCTACGCCGGCGTGCAGGATGCGCTCGTCCAGTGGTGGTACGGCCACAACGCCGTGGGCTTCTTCCTGACGACCCCGATCCTCGGCATCATGTACTACTTCCTCCCGAAGGCCGCCGAGCGGCCGGTGTACTCGTACCGGCTCTCCGTGGTGCACTTCTGGGGGCTGGTGTTCGTGTACATCTGGGCCGGCCCGCACCACCTCCTCTACACCGCTCTCCCCGACTGGTCGCAGACGCTCGGCATGGTGTTCAGCCTGATGCTCTGGGCGCCGTCGTGGGGCGGCATGTTGAACGGACTGCTCACGCTGCGCGGCGCCTGGGACAAGCTCCGCACCGATCCCGTCATCAAGTTCATGATCGTGTCGGTCACGTTCTACGGCATGTCGACCTTCGAAGGGCCGCTGCTGTCCATCAAGGGCGTGAACAACCTCGCGCACTACACGGACTGGATCATCGCGCACGTGCACGGCGGCGCGCTGGGCTGGAACGGCTTCATGGCCGCCGGCATGTTCTACTGGCTGGTGCCGCGGCTCTGGGGCACGAAGCTGCACTCCACCCGCCTCGCGGACGCGCACTTCTGGGTGGCGACGTTCGGGATCCTGCTCTACGTGACGTCGATGTGGATCTCGGGCGTGAGCCAGGGCCTCTACTGGCGCGCCCTCGACAGCACCGGCTTCCTCAAGTACCCGGACTTCGTGGAAGGGCTCACCGCCTCGCACACGCTGTACGTCATGCGCCTCTTCGGCGGAACCGCCTATCTGCTCGGCTGGGTGCTGATGCTCTACAACGTGCTCGCGACCGTGCGCGCCGGCGCCCCCGTGGACGGGCGCATCACCGTGGCCGCGCGGGTCCCCGTGACCGGCCCGGCGGGCTGGAAGCTCGTGACCGCCGCACCGGTGGTGGTGGCGGTGCTCGCGATTCTCGTCGCGGCCCTGTTCGGCATCGCGTCGCCGGTGACGAGCCCCCTCGTGATCGTGCTCGCGGTGGCCGTCGTGATCGCGGGCGCGATCGTGAACCTGAAGGCCCTCCACGATCAGCGGCGCTGGCACGCCCTCATCGAAGGACGTCCGCTCGTGTTCACGCTCCTCGTGCTCGTGGCGGTGCTCGCGGGCGGCATCGCGGAGCTCGTTCCCGCGATCGTGATCAAGCGGAACATCCCGCTCCTCCCCGCCACGGCGCAGGCCGCCGAGACGCCGGCAGCGCCATCCGGAGCAACCTCGGGGCAGCTCGGCGAAGCGCCGACCCCGCACGTCTCCGGCACCGGCTTCTCCACGCCGATGGATCCGAAGTTCGTCCAGCAACCCTACAGCCCGCTCGAGCTCGCCGGTCGCGATCTCTACATCCGCGAGGGCTGCTACAACTGCCACAGCCAGATGATCCGTCCCTTCCGTCACGAGACGCTGCGCTACGGCGAGTTCTCGCGCGCGGAGGAGTACATCTACGATCATCCCTTCCAGTGGGGCTCGAAGCGCACGGGTCCGGATCTCCACCGCGAGGGGGGCAAGTACCCGAACCTCTGGCACTACGAGCACCTCCTCGATCCGCGCTCGACCTCTCCCGGCTCGCTCATGCCGAACTACCCGTGGCTCAAGAAGGGCACCATCGACTTCGGGCGGCTCCCGGTGAAGATCAAGGCGATGCAGACGCTCGGCGTGCCGTACACGGACGCGCAGATCCGCACCGCGCCCGAGGTGGCGCGCTCCCAGGCCGCGCTCATCCACGCCGATCTCGCCGCGCAGGGCGTCAACGTGCGCAACGAGGCGGAGATCCTGGCCCTGATCGCGTATCTGCAACGGCTCGGTCGCGGGCCGCAGCCGACCGATGCGACGCCGATCGCCGCTCCGCCGGCGCCGGCGCCCGCCGCTCCGTCGAGCCCGGCCGCTCCCTCCGGCGCGGCGCCCGCGAAGGGAGGTGCGTGATGTTCGCGGACTGGCTCGCCGGCAGCGATCTGCTCGTGTGGCCGCTCGTCGGGCTCGGCATCTTCTTCGTGACCTTCCTCGGCGTGCTGATCCACGTGCTCCTCGGCATGCGCGACGCGGGACCTCGATCCCGCGTCGCCGCCCTGCCGCTCGACGATGACGCCGGCGCCCCGCTCGGCGATGGGAGGAACTGACCATGGCGGACCGTGATCGCCTCCTGGACCACGAGTACGACGGCATCCAGGAGTACGACAACCGCCTGCCGAACTGGTGGCTGTTCACGCTCTACGGCGCGGTGATCTTCGCCGTCGTCTACTGGCTGACCATGCACACCTGGCGGATCGGGCTCCTCTCGAACGAGAGCTACGAGCACGAGATGGCGGCCGCGGCGCAGAAGCAGCTCGAAGCGATGAAGGGCAAGGAGCTCACGGACGACGCTCTGCTCCTCATGGCGCAGATTCCGGCGAACGTGGAGCGCGGGCACGCGGTCTTCGAGCAGTTCTGCATCGTGTGCCACAACACGGACGGCTCGGGGAAGGTGGGGCCGAACCTCACCGACGCCTACTGGCTCCACGGCGGCCGCCCGCTCCAGATCCTGCACACCGTGACCTACGGCGTGCCGGAGAAGGGCATGGCCGCCTGGGGCAACCAGCTGGGCCCGGCGCGCGTGCAGGACGCCGTGACGTTCGTGCTGTCGATCAAGAACAAGAACCGCCCGGGCAAGGCGCCGCAGGGCGAGCTGGAGATCGCGCCCGCTCCGTCTCCGTCGGCTTCGGGGGGCGCCCCTTCGCCCACGACCGCGGCGGCAGGCGCTCCGGCGAAGGCCGGCGCCTCGGTGGCCGCTTCGGCGAGCGCTGCGCCACCGGTTCCGGCCGCCAAGCCTGCGGCCGTTCCACCGGCCCCGAAGCCCGGAGGTCGGTAGGTGTCGAGCGCACCGCCCGTCGTACCGCCGAAGAGCCGCGCGCGTCCGAAGGCGCGTCGTCCGGACCTGGACACCGTCTTCACGATCAACGCCGACGGCTCCCGGAACTTCCTCCACCCGGCGGACGTCCACGGCCGCTTCCAGACCCTCAAGAGCCTCGTCTGGGCGGTGCTGCTGCTGATCTACGTGGGGTTGCCCTGGCTTCCCCTCGGCGGGCATCCCGCGGTGCAGATCGACCTCCCGGGCCGGAGCGCTCACCTCTTCGGAATGACCTTCACGAACCAGGACTTCTACCTGGTCTTCTTCCTCGTCTCGGGGCTCGGCTTCGCGCTCTTCGTCGCCACCGCGCTCTGGGGCCGCATCTGGTGCGGGTACGCCTGCCCGCAGACCGTGTTCCTCGAGGGAGTGTTCCGTCGCGTCGAGCGCTGGATCGAGGGGCCGCGCGATAGCCGCATCCGCCGGAACCTCGGTCCCTTGACGTTCGACAAGGCGTGGCGGAAGACCCTCAAGCAGGGCGTCTTCCTCGCCCTCGCGTGGCTCAACGCGCACGCGTTCCTCGCGTACTTCATCCCGGCGAAGGAGCTCGTCCACGCGGTGACGGGCCCGCCGTCCGCGCACATGGCCGCGTTCGTCTGGGGCACGGCGTGGACGATCGTGCTGTGGTTCGACTACGCCTGGTTCCGCGAGCAGACCTGCCTCGCGATCTGTCCGTACGGGCGCGCGCAGTCCGCGCTGATCGACGCGGAGACGATCGTGATCGGGTACGACGCGAAGCGCGGCGAGCCGCGCTCGAAGGCCACGCAGGAGGGCGGCGACTGCATCGACTGCTTCCGCTGCGTGGCGGTGTGCCCCACCGGCATCGACATCCGCAACGGGCTGCAGATGGAGTGCATCGCGTGCGCGAACTGCGTGGACGCCTGCGACGAAGTGATGGCCCGCGTGGGTCGCCCGAAGGGCCTCATCCGCTACGACTCCACGCGCGGCTTCGCCGGCGAGAGGCGGCGCTCGCTCGCCCGGCCGCGGGTCCTCGTGTACGCCGCGCTCGGGCTCCTCGGGCTCTGCGTGGCCGGGTTCGTGGGCGGACGCCGCGAGCCCTTCGAGGTGCGCGTGCTGCGCTCGCGCGGACTGCCCTTCGACATCGACGAGACCACCATCCGCAACGTCTTCGACCTGCGCGTGCAGAACAAGAGCGGCCGGAGCGCGGTGTACACGCTCGTGGCCTCGCCCGGGAAGGAGGCGCCGCCGGGCTTCGAGGTCGTCATCGCCCAGCCGCGCCTCGAGCTGGCCAGCCTGGCCGACCAGGTGACGCCGCTGATCGTGACGCTCCCCCGCGCCGCCTGGAGCGATCCCTTCCCGTTCACCGTCGTCGTGGCCGACTCCGCGTCGGGGCGGAGCGAGCGCGTGGAGCTGCGCTTCCGCGGTCCCTGACGCCGCTTGTCACCGCCGACGTCGACGCCTACGCTCCGCCGCGTCGCTTCGAAGCTGCGTCGACTCGGAGGTGACCGCATGTCCCGTTCCTCGCGCTCGCGGCGCGTTCGGCGCTCCCCGCCCGGCACGCCGCCGGGCCAGCTGCACGCGACGCCTTCCGCCGCGCAGGCCGTGGTGCGCGCCTTCGCGTACGGCCCGGCGGGCTTCGAGGAACGCCGGAGCGCGGGACTGGAGGAGATCGCGGCGCTGCGCGCGCGCCACCCCGTGGTGTGGATCGACGTGGCGGGCACGGGCGACACCGAGACGATCGCGAAGCTCGGGGACGCCCTCGGCCTCCATCGCCTCGCGCTCGAAGACGTGGTCCATCTGGATCAGCGGCCGAAGATCGAGGAGTACGCCCAGGTCCTCTTCATCGTCGCACGCATGCAGACGGCGCAGCGCGGCGCGGAAGGCGAGCAGCTCAGCGTCTTCCTCGGCGACGGCTTCGTGGCCACGTTCCAGGAGCAGGCCTCCGACGGGGATTGCCTGGACTCCGTGCGGGAGCGCATCCGGCAGGGGCGGCCACGGATTCGCGAGGGCGGAGCGGCGTTCCTCGCGTACGCGATCCTCGACGCGGTCGTGGACGGGTACTTCCCCGTGGTGGAGCAGCTCGGGGATCGGCTCGAGCTCTGCGAAGAGCAGCTCCTGCGGCTCCCCACGCCGGCGCTGCTGGCGGACCTGCACCGGTTGCGGCGGGACCTGCTCCTCATGCGGCGTTCCGTCTGGCCGCTCCGCGACGTGTTCGGCACGCTCCTGCGCAGCGAGGACGACCGCTTCGAGGCTTCCCTGCACGTCTACCTGCGCGACTGCCACGACCACGCGATTCGCCTCTTGGACTTCGTCGAGACGTATCGCGAGCTGGCGGCGGGGCTCCTGGAGCTCTACGTGTCGATGATGAGCCACCGCCTGAACGAGGTGATGAAGGTCCTCACGCTCGTGGCCACGATCTTCATTCCCCTCTCGTTCCTCGCCTCGCTCTGGGGAATGAACTTCGACACGCGGCACCTGCTGAACATGCCGGAGCTGCGCTGGAAGTACGGATACCTGGCGGCGCTCGGCGTCATGGCCTGCGTGAGCGGCGGGATGGTGCTCTTCTTCCGGCGGCGCGGGTTCTTGTAGAAGAGCCCGGCTTCTCCAGATCACGAACGCCGAGAGGACGGGCCGAGCCGAGGAGAGTTGGTGCCGGTGGCCGGACTCGAACCGGCACGGACGTGAGTCCAACGGATTTTGAGTCCGTCGCGTCTACCAATTCCACCACACCGGCACTCGGGGCATGGCGGCAAGCATGGTACCAGAGCCGGCGCCGCCCGGCGTCCCCGCGGGAAGGCGCCTGGAACGCCTCGAGAGCCGCTGCGGGGAGGCCGGCCGCCTGTGAAGTCGGCGCGCGCCGCTCGTCTCTTGACCGAGGGCGCCGATGCCGAATAGTCTCCTCGGGCTTCGCGCCGGCCCTTCCGGTCGGCGCCGAGCCTCTCGGCGGATTGGGGACTGGGGCTGTAGCTCAGTTGGGAGAGCGCATGACTGGCAGTCATGAGGTCGCGAGTTCGATCCTCGCCAGCTCCACCACCTCCATCTCGCGTACCGTAGCTCGATTGCGGCGATGAGGTCCAGCGCTTCCTCACGCCCGCTGCGTACGCGCTGCGTACGGGACCACGCCCGTTGAAGCTCTCGCGCGACGGCGTGCTGATCGCCTGTTCGGTCGTCTTCGTGCTCGTCGCGCTTGCGCTCGTGGACGTCCTCGTGCCGCGGTTCTACGGCGGACTCCGGTCGGCCGCCGACTTCGGGCAGATGTACGGCGCGGCGAGCGCGCTGTTCGCGGGCCTGGCGTTCATCGCGATCGTCGCCACCCTGATCCTGCAGCGCCGCGAGCTCCGCGACTCGCGCGAGCAGCTCGAGATGCAGCGGGAAGAGCTGAGGGCTACGCGCGAGGAGATGGAGAGGAGCCGCGCGGAGACCGCGCGCATGGCGCGCGCGCTCGAGCTGACGGTAAAGGTCTCGGCGGTGACGGAGCTCCTGGCGATCAAGCAGGCGCAGCTGCGCGACGCCCGCGAGCGCCATGCGGACATGGTTCGCGCGATGGAGAGTCGCGTGCACTCCGGGTGGAACGACGCGAAGGCCCAGGGGAAGGCGCGCGATGAGATTCGCCACCACGAGATCGCCGTGGAGAAGCTGACCGGCGAGCTCGACGAGCTCTACGGGAGGACCTCGCGGCAGTTGGCCTAGGTGCTGGGAACGCGCGAGCTCGGGGGGCCGCGACGGCCGCCGACGCGCCGGAGCGGGCCTCGGCCGAGAAACCGGCCGCGCCAGAGGCGCCAGGACGGACGATCTCGACTCCGCGAGGGTTACGGTAGCGGGTCGTTCGAGCGCCGCAGCACTTCGCGGTGACAGAGGGGATCAGATGTGCCGCCGGCGCCTCGAGGTCTACGGCGAGACGACGCCCAACTACGGCTGCCCTGCCTGCACCCGCGAGGAGGCGGCCGCGGTGGTCGCATTCCTCCGCCGCTCGCCGGGTGCCCGCCGGGTCGTTGGAGAGCGCTTCTTGAACGCGCACCCCGCGTCAACTAGCCACATGCCGGCAGCGACGGCGGGTCTGTGTCCTCCAGCCACAGGATGTTGTTGCTCACACAGGACTTAAGCGTCGCATCCAGTATCTGAGAGGTCCCGTTGCCCGTCACCACGTTCCCCGTCACAACATGCCTGTCTCCACTGCCAGACTCCCGCTGCAGGTATATCCCATAACGCTGCCCTGCACGCCCCTTCGCCTTGGCCCCAGACGCCACCGTATGACTGTACGCCAGCGGGCTCAGCAGATACAGACGTGGTGGACTCGCCGTTGTCCCGACGACCACGGCGTCCTCGGACGTCGCTCCCGTAACCGTGATGAACTGCTTCGCATAGAAGTCCCTCACGTCAGCCACCTGCAGCGTCTTGCTACCCGCCGACGCATCTCCAGTCAGCGCCGTCTGCCCCACCGAATCGATGCACACATTCCCGGTTATGGTGCACCCCAAACAGGTGGCTACAAGAATGCCGTCTCGCACCTGGTAGTACGATGTCGCGTTGCCACGGCATAGGTTGCCCGTGATCGTCGTCATGTTCCCACCCGTCGCGATCCCGTACTCCCCGTTTTCGCACGCGATGTTCCCGCTTATCACCGAGCGATCGGCTCCCGCGAACACGTGGATGCCCGACGCCGCGTTACCGATCGTATGATTGCTCACCACCTGCGTCCCGACGCAATTCGACCCGATGTAGATACCGTACTGGTTTTGAGACGACACGCACCCGCTGATAAGGCATCCAATAGACCGCCCAAGCGAGATGCCCGGCCCACCATTCCCTGTTGCTGTGCAGTTCTCGATCCGATTCCCGTGGAGGTAAGGCCCATCCGCTTCGCCCGTGATAACGAAGCCCCCGTTAGAGCACGCCACAGCCTGACAGTTCACTATCGCACTCTCAGAGGCGGGCTCGAGATCTACCCCGTAGTGGCCGCATTGCTGCAGTGTGCAGCCCATGACACGAATCCGCAGCCCAGGGGTCCCGGAGCCATGGGCGACGCCATTCCGCATGCAGCCCAACATCTGACAGGAACGCACGTCTACGTCCTGCGAACTGCTCAGATACACGCCATCCTGGGTGGTGCCGCTGATGAAAAGGTTCTCAACGACACAGTAGGTGCAGTTTTGCAGGCTCACTCCAAACGGAGCAATGCCAACCGCGGCAATAGTCAAGTCGCGAATGACTATACGGCTACCGCTGACTCCCTGTACGACACCGCCGCCGAGCGCCACCGATGGCTGAAGAATTGTGCCGGCACCTTCTCCTTCCAACATGACATTACTCGGCACAGTAAGAAACGGGTACGTTGTGCCAGAAGTATATGTGCCCTTCCGAATGGCCACTGTGCCGCCAGCACTGCCAAGGTCTTGGATGGCCAGTTGGATGGCATCAAAGTTAGTGCCTATGCGGGTAGGATCACCGCCCCCTGTTTGCGAGACAACGACCATCACTCACCTCCGCAGATCACCGCCATAGACGCGGCAGCGGCCTATCAGGATCCTGGCCTTCCAGGGCTGCCCACGGGGTGGTATCGTACGCCTCAACGGCCGCGAGGGACAAGGGCTAGGTCTGGGGGAGGAAGTGGTAGTTCACGCGTTTACGGTTGATGTCGAGGATTGGTTCGACGGGATTCCCGTCGGTCCTGATGTGAAAGCGGCCGCCGTCCCGCGCCTGGAACATGGCCTTGGGCGGCTACTGGACTTGCTGGCGGAACACCACACTCGCGGTACGTTCTTCTTCCTCGGTCCGATTGCTGAGCGACATCCCTCCCTAGTGAGACGAGTGGCGCAGGCCGGCCACGAGATCGGCTGCCATGGCTGGTCGCACGATCTTCTCTACGAAATGGGCCGCGATCGCTTCCGCGAAGAGACACGGCGCGCACAACGCACACTGAGCGATCGACTTGGGCTGGCGATCCGCGCGTACCGCGCCGCGTACTTCTCAATCACCAACAAGTCGCTATGGGCGCTCGAGGAGCTGGCCGCGCTCCAGTTCCGGTACGACTCGAGCATCTTCCCCATTCGGAACTGGCGCTACGGCATCCCGGGCTACCCGCCACGGCCTCAGCTGGTGGCCACGCCTTCCGGACCCATTCTCGAGCTGCCCATGAGCGTCCGCCGAATCCTCGGGCGGACGATCGCCGTCACGGGCGGAGCCTACTTCCGGATCTACCCGTACGCTTTGAGTCGTGCGAATCTGCGGGCTCACGAGCGCTCCCGGGGTCCCGCCGTTTTCTACCTCCATCCGTGGGAGCTGGACCCGGATCATCCGCGGGTTCCGTTCGCGGCGCGCCCGCGCCTGACGCACTACTTCAACCTGGCGGCCACCGAGCCGCGCCTGAGGCGGCTCCTCGCGGATTTCCGCTTCGCCCCTCTCGGAGAGGTCCTCGAGCATGAGCTCCCTGGATCAGGTACGTAAGCACTTCGACCGGGACGCTCCGCGCTTCGACGCGATCTACGAGCGACGGAAGTCCTGGCTCGACCGATTCGTGGACTCCTTTCGCAGCGTAGTCGTGCGGCGATTCGAGCTCGTGCGCGCGCTCGCACCTCTCCCGGGCCGCTGGCAGGTTCTCGACGTCGGTTGCGGCACGTGCCGATACGGGCTCGCGCTCGCGTCGCTCGGCGCGGCTAAGGTCGTCGGCATCGACGTCTCCGGCACCATGATCGAGTTGGCCCGCTCCGAGATCCGGCGCCGCGGCCTCGAGACGCGCTTCGACCTGGTCGTCGGCGACTTCCTGGGCTGGCGGAGCAACGAGCGCTTCGAAGCGGTCCTCGCGATGGGGTACTTCGATTATCTGCGCGATCCCGCGCCCCACCTCGAGAAGCTGAAGTCGCTTTGCTCCGGCCGTCTGTTCGCGTCCTTGCCGAAGCGCTGGGAGTGGCGCGTGCCGATGCGCCGCGTCCGCTTCCTGCTTTCACGCAGCTACGTGCGCTTTTATTCGCGAGGGCAAGTGGAGGACCTGCTGCGGCGCGCCGGCTTCGAGCAAGAGCGCGTTCACCTCGTCGACATGGGGCGCGACTGGATCCTGGTGGCGAACTGCCTCTCCTGACTGCGACGCAGTCAGCCTCAGGACGTCGCCGAGGGACCCGAGCGGCCGCCGGGCGAACCCAGACGGCCGTCGCTCTCATTGGTGGACGCCGCGCTCTACTGCGCCGCCCCTGCGGGGCCTCTCGTCTCGGTCGGGGAGGCGCGCCCGGCTTCCGGCAAGGCGCGCCTGCGAGCCCGTGGTGCGCGCAACGTGGGACGTCGCGCTCGGCGGTGGCCGCCCGTCAACTCGGCCCCGCCTCGAGGCGGGTCACCCGCCCCGTTCTGCGTGCGCCGGCGGCACGTGCCCGCCGCGCACATCCACGCGTCAGGCACCGCCCGCCATCCGGCGCTGCGCCTCGGCGGCCTGGGCGGCGCCGATGCGGCGCTGCCGCTCGAGCTTGACCGCGTCGAGCGCCGCCTGGAGCTGGACCTCGCTCTGCGCCAGCTGCGCGTCCTCGACCGCGCGGCTGGCCTCGGCCTCGCGCTCCTCCGGGCTGAGCGCCCGGAGCCGGACACCCTCGCGGAGACGGTCGAGGGACGACGCCGTCGACGGGTCGAACTTCGGCGGAGCCGGAGGAGCCGGCTGCTCTCCGCGCCGGGCCGCCACGGCCTCGCTCATGGCCTTGAGCCGGTCGCTCGCGGCGCTCATGCCCCCTCCTTGTTCTCGAGCGCGGCGAGGCGGGCGCGCACCGCCGCGGCGCGCTCGGCGCGCGCGACCCGCCGCCTCTCCATCTCGGCGCGCCGCTCCGCCACCGCCGCCTCCCGGGGGGAGGGAGGCCTCGCCGTCCTCGCGGCCTTCGCCGCATCCCGCGCGGGGCGGGCGACGTTCACCTCGTGGTCCCAGGCGGCGTTCGCCTCCGCGTGGGCCGCCTTGTGGGCGACGTTGTCGGCCTGGCGCTCCGCCAGGCGGGCCTGGTACTTCGCCTCGTGCTCGTGCGCTTCCACGGTCGCCTCCCGCCCTAGACCTTGCGGTCCGGGTTCTTATCGAGCGCGCCGAGGCGGGCGAGCGCCGCCGCCTTCTCGGCCTCGCGAGCCGCGCGCTCTGCGGCCGTCGCGGCGTCACGGCGAGCCTCGTCCTCGTGGGGCTCGCGCAAGTTGCGCGCGCTCCGGGCGCGCGTCAGGGCGTCCTGCTGATCCACCTTCGCCTTGACGGCGTTGTACCTACTCAGGTCCGACATGGTCTTCGTGCCTCCTGGTGTGGCTCTCTCGAGCGCTCGGCCATCCGGCCGGACGCTAGTCCTTCTCGCGAACTCGGTCGGCGGGGCCGAAGAGGTCGTCGATGGCGGCCACGGCCCTGCGGTGCCGCTCCTCTTCTCGTGCGCGAGCCTGGGCTTCGGCGATCGCCGCCAGCCTCTTCTGCTCGGAGCGCGAGGCCGGCGCGGGCAGATGCCCGAGGCCGCGCTCACCTGCTCTGATCATCGTTCCTCCTCCGCCCGGCGCACCGGGCTGTCGGGGTTGTTCGTCTCGACGACCCTCGCCGGCGCGTCCACGCGGCGGGCGACGCGGGCGTTCGACTCGCGGCGCCACGCCTGGCTCGGGCTCTCGCCGGGCTGGGGCACCGCCTGGGCCGGTACGACCATCGGGGCGAACGTGTTGTTCACGGTGACCTCCCCGACGTGGTCTCGGTACGCCGGCTCGTGCCGCTTCGCCCACAGCTCGGTCAGCCTGTCGGACCACTCGATCCTGGTCCCGACCTTCTTGCCCTGGTACAGCACGTCCGTCTCCCGCCCGTGCAGCACGACGTCCTCGATGTGCTTGTCGACCACGTTCGCCGCGTAGAACGCGCGCGCGTCGTCGCACGCCTCCGCGAACGACTTGTCCGCCTTGCGGACGAGGCGGGCGTTCCTCTCGCTGATTCCCACCACGCTGGCGGCCCTCATGAAGACGCCGCATGCGGCCAGGGCGGCGAGATATCGCTCGCGGGCTGCCTCGTCGAACTTCGTCGGCAGGCGCTCAGCCACGGGGCTTCCTCCGGGACGCGGCGATCGCGTCCTCGACGAACGGCGCGGCCTGGTCCCGCAGGCGCCTCTCCTTGGCCGGGTCGCGGTGGCAGCCGCACCAGGTCCTCTCGCGCCACCACCTCTCTCGCTCGGCCAGGATGGCCTTCGCCCGCAGGCGCGCGTTCGGGCTCATCGCGCGTCCCTCCACCGGCGCCACCGGCGCAGGGCGCTCTCGCTGTAGAGCACGCGGCGGCCTTCCCGACGGTGCGGGATCGGGAGGCGGCGCATGTGGCGGCGGGTGATGCCCAGCAGGCGGCAGGCCTCGCCCTGGGTCACCTCGTCCTCCGGGTGCAGGACCACGACCGCCCCGTTCTGCACGACCACCGTCATGGGGGACCTCCTCTCCTTCGTCTAGGGACCATTCTGCGGGGCGCGATGTCCCCTATTCGGCCGACCGCCGCAGCAGCGCACGAACGAGCGTCACGACGGCGGACCTCGCGCGTTGGAGCGGCGACGGGCGACGCAGCGGCGCGCCCGCGGCGAACGAGGCGAGGACGGCGCCAGTCGCGGGCGAGACCAGCTTCGCCTCGTCGCGCAGGTCCTCGGGCTCCTGCAGCGGGAGGGCGGCCTCGAGCAGCGCGGTCGCCGTCGCGTACGTGCCGTGGTAGGCGCCGTCGGGGCGCAGCAGGACCCAGCCGACCTCCCCGCCCACGAATCGCACCGTGTAGTTCAGCTGCTCCGCCCGGGCCACGGCGAGCTTCGCGGGGTTCACCGCGCCGTCCCCCGGGCCCACTCGAGGGCGTCCGCGATCTCGTAGAAGCCGCAGGCGACGGACGGGCCGCCGGGATGGCGGGGGCCGAGCCAGAGCACGCCGGTGGCGCCGAACAGCAGGTCGGCGCCGGCGGCGGACGCCAGGTCCTCGAGCGCGACCAGGTCGGCGGCGCCGCCCTCCGGGTGGGCGCGCGGCCAGCGGGATGCGCCGGCGCTGCTCACTCGTCGACCTCGGGCGGCCACGCCTCGGCGTCCTCGACCAGGTCCAGGACCTGCTCGTCAAGGTCCTCGTCCGCGGGGTCGAGCCCCGCGATCTCGAGGAGCGCGCGCATGGCCGCGCGGGCGGCCCAGCCGTAGGCCGCCTCCCAGGGGATGAGGACGCCGCTCCCCAGCGGGATCTCCGGCGGGCGCTCGCTCACGGACGCCTCCGCCGGTCGACCTGCTCGCAGATGCGCCGGCCGCTCGCGGCCTCCTCCTCGAGGACCGCGAGGACGCCCTCGACCTCGGCCTCGCTCATGGGGCGGGAGCGGCGACCGTCGCGGACGAGGCGCCAGCCGTCGCCGTCGCGGCCGACCCGGACGCCGCAGGCCTTCGCGCGGCGGGCGAGCGAGCGCGGGTCGGCCTGGTCGGTCGTCATGGTGTCTCCTCCTCTGCGGCGCCGGGCGCCGCGATCGCGTACGTGCGGTGGACGGGGTTCCTCACCAGCCGCCCCTCGGCGGCCAGCTGCTTGAGCAGGGGGCCCGCCGCGTCGGGGCGGGCGACCCCGAGCGCGGCGAACTCCGCGGCCAGCTCCCTGTGGGCGTGCATGACGGCGACGGGCGCGGCTCCGAACCGGGAGCGCCACGCGGCGAGCAGGACGTCGACGGCGGCCGCGCGCAGGGCCGCGAGCGCGGCCTGGGTGGAGGTCGTCATCAGAACGCCTCCGCGTCGAACGTGGCGCCGTCGGCGAGGGTGTACCGGGGCGTCTGCCCGGGGAGGCCGGAGGCGACGAGCAGCTTCTCCTCCACGAGGTCCGTCACGGTCTGCTGCGCCGCGCGGATCTTGACGTCGAAGCGATCCATGATCGCCGCGACGAGGGCCGTCCCGGTGATGCCGGGGCTGCCCTGGACGGTCGTCCCGGCGAAGAAGCGGCGCTCCACCGGACCGCCCGCGGGGGCGTCGAACGCGTAGGGCGCGCCGTCGTCCGCCATCGCGACGAGGACGGGCTCCGGCATCCGCCCCAGGTTCGTCTTCCGGAACTCGAGGCGCACCGCGCCGCCGCGCCTGTACATCAGGACGACCACCTGCGGGTCGGTGGTGAACCGCGACGCCCCGCGCGCCGAGTCCGCGGTCACCTCGCCGCCCACCGCGGGGATCTTGCGCATGTGGTGGACGAGGAGGACGGCCACCCTCATCTCCACGCATATCGCGTGGCAGACGGCGAGGAGCCGACCCATCTCCGAGTTGTCGTTCTCGTTCAGGGAGTGGATCCGGGAGACGGCGTCGACGACCAGGAGGTCGCAGCCGTCGGCCAGGCGGCGCAGGCCCGACGCGTCCTCCGCGGCGAGCAGGTCGATGGTGCCGGAGCCGAGGCGGTCGTTCGCGAGGATCTTGACCCTCCCCAGCACCTCGGGCGAGAGGCTGCGGCGCCTCATGATCGCGCGCACGCGCTCGCGGGCCGCCCACTCGTCCAGCTCGAGGAAGAGGAGCGCGACCTTCTTCGGCTCGCCCGTCGTCGGGACCTTGCCCAGCCACGGCTCGCCCGCGGCGAGCGAGAGCGCGAGGTCGAGCGCGGCGAAGGACTTGCCGACGCCGCCCGGGCCGACGAGGATGCCGAGCGAACCTACCTTCATCACGCCCCCGACGAGCGGGACGGGCGCCTCCAGCTTCTTCTCGTAGAGCTGCGCGCACGTCGGCGCGTCCCAGCACAGCTCGCGCGCCGGCTTCTGCTTCGGCGCGTAGGGCGAGTCGTAGGCGCGCTTGAGCTGGCGCCGGGCCTCGCGCTCGGGGTTCGCCTTGCCCACGCGCAGGACCGCGCCCGAGATGCCGAAGGCGGGGTTCAGGATGATGCCGAGGATCTGCGAGTCGGGGACGCGGCCGATCGCCTTGAGGACGAAGGCGTGGAGCGAGCGCGTGTCGAGGACCTCACCGTCCGCCCCGCGGCACTTCGTCGGGTCCGGGTGCGCGCCCGTCCGGGCGTGCTCCCGCAGGTCCTCGGGCAGATCGGTCAGCATCGTCGCGCGGTCGACGGCGACCGTGGAGAGCGGCGTGTCGGCGGAGGACGCCGGCGTCGAGGCGATCGCCTCCAGCACCCACGCCGGGACCTGCGCGACGGCGACCACCTCGGGCCAGCCGTAGGTCGGCCCGTCTGGGTGGACCGAGGGAGGGACGACGACGTACCCGTTGGCGTGGTGCTTGACCAGGACGCCGGCGAGGCTACTGCCCGAGGACTGCCCGGCGAGCCAGACGTGATCGCCGCCGGAGCCGGTGCGCGCGCGGAGGGTAGCGGGCAGCGGGCCATGCTCCGCCTCGAGCTTCGCGAGCACGTGGTCGTCGCCGTTGCGGGGGTCGACGTCGATGACGAGCATGCCCTCTGGCACGCGGAGCCCGATGTTCGCGTCGGGCGTCGCGGCCCACCACGTCCTGATCTGCGCCGGGTCGTTGCTGGCGTCGTGGAAGCCGTGCTCGGTCAGCGGCTCCTTTCCCCGCGGACGCAGGGGCAGGACCTTGCCGCCGGCCGCGGCGTAGGCCAGGGCCCAGTCGACCATCGGCGAGCCGTCGGGCGCGGCGTGGAACGGGAAGGGCGAGAAGTCGTAGTCGACGGGCGGAGGCGTCGGGGCGATGACGTCGCCCGCGGCGCCGCCCGGGATCCCGCCCGGGGTCCGCCCGTCGATGCTCTGGTTCTTGGAGCGCCAAGGTTGGATGGGTGCCATCGGGATCGCCTCGGCCTACTCGCCGTCGCCGCGCGCGAACGCGACGAGGGAGGAGAGCAGGTAGAGCTTGGCGGAGCCGACTCGGTGGTGCTTCGGTCCCCGGCCCTCCCGCTCCCAGCGGGCGAGGGTGGCGGGGTGGACGCCGAGGAACTCGGCGGCGGCGCGCGCGCGTAGCACGCGGTCCTCCGGCTGGGGGGGGGTCGGTGCGGTCTGCATGTGGGTGGTTCCTGCCCGTGGGTGCGGGACTGCTAGGGCAGGTCGTCTACACCGCGCTGGGCGTCGTGCCGGGAACTACCCGGCGGAGGACTGGGCGGTGGACCTGGCGGGGATCGCCCCGCGGCGTTCTTCGAGCGCCATCAGTGTACCATACCTTCGCGCCGAGAATTCGGCCCCGAGCACCTGGGCGTGCTCGTGCGTGCAACGAGACGCGCGTGTGCAACTGAGTTGCACCGGCGGAAGGGCCCGGCCGAGAGTTCGAGCTGATCCCCGGGGCGCAGGGACCGGACCCCCCGCACGTGCGCATCCCTAAGGGATGTGCGCTGCGTGCGTGGGTCGTCCTCCGCCTCCTGCGGGGTAGAAGGGCTGTTAACTGCGAAAGCGCCTCGTCATGCGCTCCTGATGGCTTCTTCGGGTACCGCGCATGTGCGTGGGTCCCCTCTTGCGCGCCTGCGCGGTCCCCGCCCCGGCGGGTGAAAGTGCCGCTCTGAGCCCCCCGGGAGGAGCCCGTTTTCGGGGACCGCGCATGAGGCATGCGTGGGTCATGCGGACCCCTGCCACCCGCGCCCTCCCGCCTTCCGCTTTCGCGCGCGAAGCGCTGCCAGCTCCCTGCGGCCCATCAGCGGCCGCGCCAGCTGGCGAGTCCTCGCTACACTCGCCAGCTCGGCACGCACCATCGCCCAGGCGACCGGCGACGCGCCCTCGTTACGCGCACCGCCCTCGCCCCCGCGCCGCTGAACTCGCTAGTCCGGCCGGCCAGATGCCACGCGGGCATGCGGTCTCGGCCCAGGCGAGGCCCTCGCTGCCAGCAAGCGGGCGACTGAGTACGCCGGTGCGTACGCGAGGGGCCGCATCGGCGGCCCTTCGGGCGCTGGGAGCTGGCGGCGTCGGCGCGCGAGGCTGGCGACGTGCAGCGATGCTCCGCGGGGTCGGCACCCCAGGGCGAGCGCCGGCGTCTCCGCGGCAACGGGGCCCGGAAGCGGCGACGACGCTGGCGACGGGCAGCGGCGCCGAGGGGACCCCCCCGGGGGAGGTCCCCCGGAAGCAGAACGGGGGCCGGTGAGGCCCGGTCGCGGACAAGCTCTTGGCGAGTATTTTTCTCGGATTGCCCGAAGCTCGGATTGGGGGGCCTAGCCCTGGCCTGCCTCGGGCTCCGCCGCCCGGTAGAGCCTGCCGGGGATAATGGGGCGCCCGTCGGCGTCCAGCTCTACGCCCAGAGCGTCCATGACCGCCCGGGGCGCCGGGCTGGCCGCACGGTACTCCATCGGCTCCCCCTCAGGCGCGCAGCCGAAGATGCGGCCCCGCGCCACCAGCCCGTCGATGATCTCCCGGACCCGGTGGCGGGCGCCGTCCAGTTGCGCGACCACGTCCCGGGCGCCAGAGAAGTCCAGCTCGAGCTGCGTCGTCCGCGCGCCTGCGCTGAGCCGGAGGGGGTGGCGCTCGACCCAGAGGCGGACGGCCTCGGCCTCCGTGAGGCCGTCGCGGCGCCGCCGGACGTCCTCCTCGACCTGGTCCTCCTCCTCGTCCTCGGTGAGCACGCCGGGGAACATCGAGACGCCTCTGTACCGGACCCCCGTCGGGTGGGGCATCACCTTCTCGATCACTTCCCAGCTGAGGTCGCGGGTGGTCCTGAAGACGACGAACCTCGGCTCCCGACGCCTCCGCCTCGCCACGGTCCTCCCCCTCCGCCCGGGGTTGGTTGTTCCTACCGGGCCCACCGCCCTACGGTCGGATGACTTGAGCGCGAACTTGAGGTTAACAATTTCCGTTTGCATTCTTGACCCATCGGTGTGGAGCTGGGAGGCTTGCGCCGACCTGAAGGGAGTGTAGCGATGTCGAAGAACTTGCTGGCAGGGAAGCACTGGTCGCTGGTCTCGGCGGCCGGGCTCATCGTGGAGATGGAGGAGGACCGAGTCCTCGATGTGCTGATGACGGTAGAGGGCCTCACATTCAGCCTGATAAAGGAGACTCAGAACCGAGACCTCGTCGAACGCATCGCGACCCAGGTCGCGGTCAAGGAGCTGAACATCAAACGCTAGGAAGCTATCGCCGCGCGTGCGGGCGGGCGCCTGAGTACAGGGCCGCGTACCGCTAGCGCGTCGTCTGCCCCTCTGTCCAGGCGAGTAGCTCGAGGCTCACCTGTTCGGCCGCGTCGCGGAGCGAGTCGACCATGGCCGCGCGCGTGATGTACCCCTGCGTGATGCCGCGGGCCGCGTGCCCCAGGAGCGCCGCGATGAGCAGCTCGGGGACGCCGATGCTGGCCGCGCACGACGCGTAGGTCTGCCTCAGCGATCCCGCGTCGCGAGGCAGGCCGCGCTGCTTGTGCTCGACCACCGGGCCGCGTGCGCCGGGGAAGATGTACTCGGCCGCGCGCGTCGGGTGCAGCAGCGCGCCGGCCTCGCGCGCCCGCGCGAGCACCGCCTCCAGCGCGGCCGTGACGGGCACCGCGTACGGCTGGGTCTTCACGTGCTCCAGCCTCAGGACGCGGCCCTCCTGGTCCCAGTCCCCGGGCGAGAGGAGCCGGATGCTCCCCGGCCTCGCGCCCGTGAGCAGGATGGCCTCCCACATCGCGCGCCTCACCGGGTTCTGCAGCCGCTCCTTCGCGGCCCACCACTCGGGGAGCGTCCTGCGGTCGAACGCGGTGTCTCGACGCCGTTCGCGGTGCGGCGTGCACACCGACGTGGGCGGCTCGGATGGCAGCGTCCGGTCGAGGCGGCGCCGGGCGAAGTTGTACGTGCTCCTGATCGCGGCCAAGGTCCTGTTGGCGACGACTCTCCCCCCGCGGCCCTCCTGCTTCACCGAGAGCCGCTCGAACACGGCCGCGACCAGCTCCGGGTGCCCCGCGAGTCGAGCGAGCGGAACGTCCATGACGTCGGCGGCGCCGCAGCGCCAGAGGCGCTCGTAGCTCTCGATGGTGCGCGGCGCTCGGCCGGCCAGCTCGAGCGCGGCGCGGTGGAGCGGCCACGCCGAGCGCAGCGTGAGGGTCGATCGGTCCGCGACCTTCCCGTTGGCCGCGAGCGCGAGGAACTCCCTCGCCCTCCCTCGGGCCTCCTCGACCGCGAGCTCGGGCCAGCGCCCGAGCGTCCTCTTCCTCGTGCGCCCGCCCGCGCCGCAGCTCGCGACGAAGACCACGCCCATCGGTCCCGCCACGGCCCAGAAGCCGCGGACCTTGGTGTCGACGACGCGCCTGCGCGCCCCGTCCTCCTCGGGCCGCAGCCGCGCTACCAGCTCGTCGGTGATGTGCGCCCTCATGGGCGTCCCCTCCATCTCAGGCTGAGCACGCGCTGGGTACGCGCCGGCCCGCCAACGGGGCACAGAAAGCGCTACGGCATCGCGCGCGCCGGTCTTGATGGAGGGGGTAGGTGCTGGCGCCGCCGCTACTTGGCGAAGGGGCCGCCGGAGCTGCTCGGCGCGGGCCGAGGGCTGGCAGTCATGAGGTCGCGAGTTCGATCCTCGCCAGCTCCACCAATCCAAGGCGCCGCGCCCTGACAGATCAGCTCGGTGCGAGGTTCGGAACGCCGCGGGCCCCGAGCGTGAACCCGTGCGCGGATGACTCAGGCCTCGCCGGCCGCTGAGCGGGTCCTGGTGCGGACCCTCTTCGTCGACGCGTCCGGGGCGGGCTACCTGACCAGCACGAGCTTTCGCGTCTCCACGGCGCCGCCCGCACGCAAGCGCAGGAAGTAGACACCGCTCGGCAACGCGCCGCGGATCCAGCGCAGCTCGTGCGGGCCCGCGTCCCGCCAACCCGCCGCGATCGTTCGGACTCTCCGCCCGCGCACGTCGAGAAGATCCAGCAAGACCGCGCCCTCCTTCGGCAGCGAGAACCGGATCACCGCCGTCTCGCGCACCGGGTTCGGCTCGCTCGGCGCTAGCTCGAGCCCGAGCCGGCGCGCGGAAACCTCGCCCTCCTGCAGCGCCCCGGTGTCCACGGCGGGAAGCTGGTACCAGAAGGCGACGGAGATCCACTGACCGCCCGCGGCCGCCAGCCCGGTCTCCATGCTCACTTCCAGCGACTGCGAGAACGGGACCCGGTCGCCGATCATCCAGCGGTACTGATCCGCGCGCGCGAACGGCGGCGACGCGGTCCGCTCCATTCGGAGGAGCCCCGAGAGCGGCCGGATCGCGAACGGCGGATGGGGACCCTCGGGCTCGACCATGAGCGGCTCCGACCAGTTGTAGTAGTAGCCGCCGTCGTACGCGTCCTCCAGGCCGGTCCCGTGAAGAGAGTCCGCGCCGTCGACGACCACGAGGTCATCTCCCTCCAGGAACGAAAAGCTCGAGTCGGCCTGCTGCACGTAGAGGAGATTCCCCACGTAGTGCCCGGCCCCGAAGGCGGATGCCAGAACCGTGCGGATCTGACCCGGGTGGCGCAGGCGGCCTTTGGCGATCACGTGCAAGTAGCCCCGGTCGCTGGGCACCGGACGCGCCTCGTGCTCCACGAGGACGGAGTCCACGCGGATCGACGTGGCCGACGCGTTGCCGAGCTCGATGCGCACGCGCTCGTGGAACGGCATCGGCCAGTACGAGTAGAAGCCGTTCGGCGAATCGGTCCCCAGGGGAAGGCTCTTGTACGGCGCCCGCCCATGCCCCGCGCCGAAGAGCCAACCGACGGGCGCGTCGATCGAGGGCTGCGCATCGGCGTCGTAGGTGACTCGCAACAGCAAGCTGTCGAGCGCGGCGTCCGGGGCGCCGTCCATGCGGACGTTCAAGCGGCGGATCAGCCCCGGCCCCGCGAGATCGACGACGCTCGCGCTTCCCCCGGGGGGCACCACCAAGGACCCCACACCATCCCAGAGCGACGTTCCGCTCTCCCCCGCCGGATGCTGCCCGACGTTCCGGAACATCGCGGCCGCAGCGAGCCGCGCGGCTTCCGCCGCCGGCGTCAGCCCGCCGGTGTACTCCGTCACGTCGGTGCCGGGCGGGAAGCGGCGCGCCGAGTACTGATAGAAATGCCAGCGGCCCGCGCGGTTCTGCGTCTCGATGCGCAACGAGTCTCGGAACACGATCGGCTCGTAGCACACTTGCCCGCCCGCGAACGTGGTCACGAAGGGCGCGGTGAGGTAGCCGAACCACCCCCCGAGGATCTGCCCGCTGTCGGTATCGATTCGCGGCGTCGACTCGCCGTCGAAGTACATGCGGATCGCGAAGGACCGCGTGGCGGTGGCGTGCGGCATCCAAAAGCGGTAGATCGCGCCCGGTCCGCGCAGCGTCCCGGCGATCACGTCCAGATCGCCGTGGATCTCTCCCGGCGGGTACTCGTACTGGTTCGCGTCCTCTTCGCCGCCGGAGCGATCGTAGCTGGAGGCGAGACTCGCGCGCTCGCCCGGGACCACGCGCGCCCAGTCCTCCCACGCCACGTAGTCGCCGTATCCCCCGTCCGCTTGAGCGAGGGCCACGGCCGGGGCTATCAGAGCGACGAGTCCCGCCGCCGAGACGGCCGGCGGGAGGCCAAGCCACGGGCGCATGCGAAGATCTCCGGCGCCGGCGCGCGACGGCACGCCGAGACGAGACGAGCCTACACCCGTCAGCGCACCAACACGAGCTTCCGCGTCTCCACCGCGCCCGCCGCTCGCAGGCGGAGGAAGTAGACGCCGTTCGGGAGCACACCGCGGCTCCAGCGAAGCGCGTGCGTCCCCGCGGCCTGGCGACCCTCCAGGATCGACCGGACCTTCCGCCCGCGCACGTCGAGAAGATCGAGCGCCACCGCGGCTTCCTTCGGCAGCGAGAACCGCATCACGGTCGTATCGTGGACGGGGTTCGGCTCGCTCGGGTGCAGCTCCACCCCGAGCCGGCGCGCGGGCACGTCGGCGGCGGGCGGAGCGCCGGTGGGGACCACGGGCAGCTGGTACCAGAAGACGACGGAGATCCACTGGGAGCCGCTCCACGAGTACTGCGTCTCCACGCTGACCTCGCAGGACCGCGAGAACGGGACCCGGTCCCCGATCCTCCAGCGGTACTGGTCCGCGCAGGCGAACCGCGGCGACGTGCTTTTCTCCACCCGCAGGATTCCCGAGAGCGGGCGAATCGCGGATGACGGATGGGGTCCCTCGGGCTCGGGCATCGTCAGATCCGCCCAGTTGTAGTAGAGGCCGCCGTTGTACGCGTCCTCCATTCCGGTCCCGTGCAGCGAGTCCGCACCGTCGACGACGACGAGGTCGTCTCCCTCCAGGAACGAGTTGTCCGGGGCGGGCTGCTGCACGTAGAGGAGATTCCCCACGTAGTGGCCGGTGCCGCGGGCATCGGCCATCAGGTTCCAGAGCTGGCCCGCGGGACGGAGCTGCCGCTTGGCCGCCACGTGCAAGTAGCCCAGGTCCGACGAGATCGGTCGCGCCTCGTGCTCCACGACGACGGAGTCCACGCCGATCGAGCTCGACGAGACGTTGGCCAGCTCGAGGCGAGCGCCGTCGCGGAACGGCATCGGCCAGTACGAGTAGAACCCGTCCGGCGAGTCCGTGCCCAGGGGGAGGCTCTTGTACGGCACGCGCCCATGGCCCGCGCCGAAGAGCCACCCCACGGGCGCGTCGATCGCGGACGTCGTGCTCGCGTCATAGAAGACTCGAAGCCGCAGGCTGTCGAGCGCGGCATCGGCAGCGCCGTCCATGCGGACGTTCAGCCGACGGATCAGCCCCGAGCCGGCAAGGTCCACCACCGTCAAGCTCCCGTTCGGCGGGACCACGACGGAACGAGCGACGTCACGGACCGAGGTGGCGCTCTCCCCCGCCGGATGCTGCCCGACGTTCTGGAGCATCGCCGCCGCCGCAGCCCGCGCGGACCCCGCGTCCGGCGCCAGCGCCCCGGTGTACGACGTTACGCCGGTGCCGGGCGCGAAGGTCCGCGCCGAGTATTGGTACCAGTGCCACAGCCCGGCGCGGTTCTCCGTCTCGATGCGCACGGAGTCCTCGAACGCGATCGGCTCGTAGGACACCTGCCCGCCCGCGAAGGTCGTCACGAAGGGCGAGCCGAAGTAGCCGAACGTTCCGCCGAGGATCTGCCCGGTGTCGGAGTCGATGCGGGGGCTCGACTCGCCGTCGAAGTACATGCGGATCGCGAAGGGCCGGGTGGCGGTGTAGTGCGGCATCCAGAAGCGGTAGATGATGCCCGGACCGCGCAGCGTCGCGGCGGTGACGTTCCGATCGCCTTGGATCAGACCCGTCGGGGACTCGTACTGGTTCGCATCGACATCGCCCCCGGTGCGGTCCCAGCTCGAGGCCAGCACGGCGCGCTCCCCCGGAACCACGCGCGCCCAGTCCTCCCACGCGACGTAGTCGCCGTACCCGCCGGCCGCTTGAGCGAACGCCAGGGCCGGACCGAGCAGGACGGCGAGCGCAGACGTCCCGAGGAGAGGCTCCGCCCGATGCCGCGCGCGCATGAAGGCCCTCCGGTGCCCGCGCGAGATGTCGCGCAACGCCGCTTCCAGCGTACACGAAGCGCGAGGTGGATGCCGCGCCGGGAGCGCCCCGCGGGCGTCCCGAGGCTCGGATGCCGCGCCCGATCACGCCCTGCGGGCTTCCCGAGGGTCAGCGGCCCTCGTTGACGTAGCCGAGGCTCTTGAGCGCCTCCTTCAGGCGCGCGTCCGCGACGGGCTCGGCGGACGCGACGCCGCTTCCGATCCAGCGGTCGAGGCCCGACCTCAGGGACTCGGCCTCCGCGGTCCCCGGGAACGGCAGCGGGTGCAGCTCCCCGGGATCCACCGTCCGGTCGAACCACTCGAGCCGATCCTCCCAGGGCGCCTCCACGCACGCCGCGTGATCGGTACGCGCCACGCGCATGAGGTCGGGGCTCGAGAACTCCGTGGCGAGCACTTCGTCCCACGGCGAGGTGCCCGGCCGGTAGCGCCCGATCGACGCCACCCCGTAGCTCACGAGACCCGCCCCGCCGTGGATCCACGGCGCGAGGGTCTTCGCTTCGGGAGGCAGCTCCGCGCGCACGCCGAGCAACGAGAGGACCGTCTGCGCGATGTCGATGCTGCGCACCACCGCGAGGCTCACGCTGCGCTCGAACGGGCCTCCCCGAACGACGAGCGGCACACGGACGTCGCCGGGGTACGTGAAGGGCCCGTGCTTGAAGAGCAAGCCGTGCTCGCCCAGGCTCTCGCCGTGGTCCGCCGTGAGCACGACCGCCACCTTGGGGTCGTCCTCCACTTCGCGCAGGAGGATGCCGAGGCCGCGGTCCACCGTGGTGATCTCCCCGCGGTAGAGCGACGTGATGTGCGCCACGTCGCGATCCGTGGCGCGCTTCGGATCCGCCCACAGCGCCATGATGTCCTCGGAGGATCCGCTCCAGCGCCCGTGGTAGCCGGTCTCGTACAAGGAGCTGAACGGCGCAGGCGGCTCGTAGGGGAAGTGCGGCTCGAACACGTGCACCCAGAGGAACTTCCGCCCCGGCGTCGACGTCCACCAGGTCACCGCCCGGTGCACCGTCCGCGGGGCGGGTCGCCAGGCGTCCTCGACGCTCTTCCCCACCACGGGACGGAAGTTGTAGACGTCGAAGCCCTGGTCCAGATGGTACGTGGGATCGAGCGCCACGCTCGACACGAACGCGGCCGTCGCGAAGCCCTGCTCTTTCAGGATCTCGGCCAGGGTCCGCACGCGGTCCGGCACACGCACGCCGTTGCGCGACACGCCGTGAGTGGTGGGCCATGCGCCGCTCAGGATGCTCGTGTGCGACGGCAGCGTCATGGGACACGCGGAGAAGGCCGACGCGAACTGGGCGCCCTGCCGGAAGAGCCGGTCCAGGTAGGGGGTTCGCAGCTCCGGGTCCCCGGCCGCCCCGAAGCAGTCCCCGCGCATCGTATCGACGGTCACGAGCACCGCGGAGGTGAGCGGCGGCGGCGACGGCCGGTGAGAGGCGCACGCGGCCCAGGCGATGGTCGATCCCAGGGCCGCGAGGTGACGCAGCTTCATGGCCGACCGATCGAGTCTCGGCGCCCGGGCGGGCGTCCGGCCGGCCGCAGCGGCCTTGCGAGCGGTTCGATGGGAGTGACGCCTCCGACCCCGTCTGGAAGGGCGATCCGGCCGGTCATTATGCCAGAGAATCCGGAAGCCCGGTCCCCGGTCCGCCGCCGGTGCGTACGATCTTCGCAGCGGAACGCCTTCCTTCACCCCGCCGCACGGTGGTAAGCTCTCTGTCGCGATAGCGTTCGGCGGTACCGCGCGGGTCCGTTCCACTATCGCGGGCGAGTCACGCCTCGGCGGCGGGGCAGTCGGCCGATGGCCTGGGGGTACCCATGCAGACTGAGACTACGGAATTGTCGCATCTTCGACGGGGCTCGACGCGGATCTTCGCCGCCGCAGTCGCGTCGTTCATGGTCAGCCTGGCCGCGGGCGCGCCGCTGCACGCTCAGGGCACCTGGGTGCCGTTGGGCCACCCCACCGTCCAGGACCTTCGGAAGCTCTCCTTCACGGATGATCTGCATGGCTGGGTGTGCGGCAGCGCGGGCACCATCGTCATGACGACGAACGGCGGGACGAACTGGGTCGCCCAGAACTCCGGAGTGACCTTCGATCTCGTGGACATCGACATGCTGAACGGGCAGCTCGGCTGGGCGCTGGCTCAGGAGTACGGCTCGGATCCGGGGGACAACCACACCTACGTGCTGAAGACCGTGAACGGCGGCGGAGACTGGGCCACGGTGGCCTCGTTCGACGGCCTGCTGAACGCCCTGAGCTTCGCGGATGCCTCGGTCGGGTGCATCGGCGGCGAGGGCGGCCGGCTCCTGCGCTCGATGGACGGCGGCGCCACCTGGGCTGCGGTCAACGTCGAGGATCCGGACACGGCCCACTGGCCGATTCTCGAAGTGAAGTTCTTCTCCCCCACGTTCGCGCTGGCCATGGGCGGCACGTACGACGCCGCGGGCGTCGTCTGGCGCACGACGGACAGCGGGAAGAACTGGACGCACTCCCGCGTCTCGCGCGAGCCGGTCCTGGCCGCGTACGCTTTCGACGCGGATCACTTCCTCTGCGTCGGCGGGGACTTCGACTACGGCGCGCACATGGTGCGGAGCAACCAGATGGGCGCCACGTGGAGCTTCACCGACCTCCATCTCTGGGGTCAGGCGCGGGCCGTGACGTTCCGCGACGGCGTCGAGGGCTGGGCGCCGCTGGGGTTCTCTGCGACTTCCATGTTCACGATGGACGCCGGCAACACCTGGACCGCGGTCCCCACGCCGGACGGGACGCCGATGTTCGACGCCGCCTTCACGAGCGCGAACACGGGGTACATGGTCGGAGCCGGGGGAACGATCCTGAAGTGGCAGGCCGGCGGCACCGGCGTCGCCGATCTCCACATCGGCCATCCGGGCGCGACGGCGCTCTACCAGAACGTGCCCAACCCGTTCCGGCCGAAGACGCAGTTCGCGTTCAGCCTCTCGGAGAAGGGCTTCGTGACCCTCAAGGTGTACGACCTCGCCGGTCGCGAAGTCGCCACCGTGGTGCACGAAGAGCTGCCCGCGGGGACGTACGCGCGGACGTTCGACGCCGGCCGGCTGGCCAGCGGCGTCTACTACTACAAGCTGTCCGTCGGGGACTTCGTCGGCAGCAAGCGGATGGTGGTTCTCAAGTAGCCGAGGACTCCGCTCTGCCCGCTTTTCGAGAGCCCGCAAGCGTGCCTTGCGGGCTCTTTCTTTCCCTTGTGGTTCGAAGAGTGCAGGTGAGGACGAAGAGCGCCCCGCCATGAGGAGCTGCTCCGGTCTCAATCCGCGAGCTTGAGGCGATGCGGCCGACTGGCTCCGCGCGGCCCGGTTCGCACCCGCCGGCGGTAGTAGTCCTCCAGCCGGCCGGGAAGAGGCGCCTGGAAGACGAAGAGCCGGCTGCCCAAGACCTCCTCAGCCGGAAGTCGCCGGGGCGCGAGCCCGAGGCGCATCGCCGGAGTCGCGTCCTGGGCCTTCTCCGAGAAGGACTTCATGTAGTTCCGGAAGACCTGGAAGATCGCCAGCCGCTCCACCGCGTTCTGCCGCGTCTTCGAGAACGCGATCGTCTCCCGCTTGTGGTTCCCCCCGCAGTGACGAATCAGGAGATCCAGCAAATTGACCGGAAAGAGCGGATTGACCTTCGTCCGCGGATCCCTCGACGGCGTGACCTCGTGGAAGACCTCTCGGCCGGCCCTCGCCAGCCCTCGCGGATACGCCCGATGCTCGTCCGAGAGGATTCTGAGGGGACCGGACTTCGTTGGCGGGAGCAGTCGCACGAGCTCGGCGATCTCCGTCTCGACGGACTTGGGATCCGGCCGCCCGTGCTTGCCTTCGAGCTCCTCTCGCCGTCGCTTTTGGGCCTCGGTCATGCGCCCCTTGCGGCGCAGCTCGGAGTCGGTGAAGGCGTAGAAGAAGTGACTCGTGGCTCCGGCGGCCACGTGAAGATGGCAGGGGTAGTACTGGGAGTGGGCGAAGGACTCGAAGCCGTCGATGGCCACGGGCTCCTCGAGCCTCACTTTGCGGAGGTGGCACCACTGCCACAGGAGGCAGTGTCGGCCCAGCCGCTCGGAGAGGCGCATGACAGTGGTGTGGGAGACGGAGAATTCGCGAGCGATCTGGCGGAAGGCGGAGCAGCCGACCAGACGGTGGAAGACCGGGATCAGAAGATCGGGGCGCTTGAGGTAGTAGGTGACGCGGAAAGACTGCCGACTGAAGGAGGCGCGGCAGCAACTGCAGTGGTAGCGCTGGACGCCGCGAGTTGACGCTCGAGAGAAGTAGAATCCGGCCTTGGTGAAGCGAAAAGGCGTTGTGCCGTCGTGACTTGGACAGTCCTCCCGAGGACAGAAGGGCGGAACGAACGCAGCACTCGCAGCCATGCCCCGGGCTCATGAAAGTCCCGGGCCAAACGCACTCTCCGAACCACAATGCTCAGCTCTCGGCGTGGGTCTCGTCCTGCTCGCGGAGCTGGTCCGTGAGGTCCTCCGCCGCCTCGCGCGCCGCCCGGCGCTCGTCCGGGGTCAGCCAACCTGCCGAGAGCGCGCGCTCGTAGGCTTCCTTCGCTTCCTTCGTCCAGCCGGCGGCCTCGAACTCCCGGGCGAGGCGCCGCTCGGCGCGCGGCTCCGTGGGATGCCGCTTGAACAGCTCCTGCCAGGCCGCGACCGCGTCGTCCTTCTTCTTCGCCCGGGCCGCGACGCGGGCGATCCCCTCGCGCGCGAGCGCGCTCTCGTGCCCCTGCAGGACGGCGCTCCACAGGTCCACCGCCTCGTCGGTGCGGCCCACGTGCTCGAGCGCCTCGGCGCGCACTTCGGCGAGCAGCGGATGATCGGCCGCCACACCCTCGGACCACGCCACCGCTCCCGCCGGGAATCCCGCACGCAGCTCGACGAGCGCGAGCACGAGACGCCGCGGGTCGGCGATCGGGATGGAGTCCCGCTCCGCCACGAGCTCCTGGTACGGCAGGTCGCCGTCGAGGAGCCGTTCCCAGACCCACCCCTGCAGCGCGTACGCGGCGGAGTCCGTGGCGGCCGGCACCTCTTGCCAACGTCCTTGCGCGGTGAGCGCGGCGGTGAGGCGCTCGCGAGCGGGCGGGAACTCCGGAAAGATCTCGAGCGCGTGCTGGTACGCCTCGATCGCCGGGTTCTCGTCGCCTCGCGCGTGCAGCGCGTCCCCCAACCGTGTCAGCGCGAGAAAATCGCCGAAGCCCCCGCCGGTGGCGGCGGCGAGAGCGTCCACCGCCGGCTCGGACTTGCCGTCCTCCTCGTCCAGCCGCGCCAGCACGAGGCGCGCCGTCGGCGCGAGCGACGGGTAGTCCGTGACCACGCCGCCCAGGCGCGTGCGCGCGTCGTCGCGTCGTCCGAGCGCGCGCAGCGCGAGCCCGTAGTCCAGCTCCGCCGCCGGCATCGGACCGAGGTGGATCGCCTTCTCGTCCTCGAGGGCCCGCACGGCGCGCGCTCCCGCGAGGCGTGCGATCTGCCCGAGACCGTAGTGCGCGATCTGGAGTGCATCACGCGGGGCATCGGTGCGCAGGACGTCCACGAAGATCGCCGTGGCGTCGTCCTTCTTGCCGAGGGCGAGGAGCGCGTTCGCGCGAAGAACGGCGGCGCGGGCGTCCCCGGCCTTCGCCGGCCCCGCCGCCAGGGACTCCGCCGCGGCGAAGCGTCCCTGCACGCTCCACGAGTACGCGCGCAGGCGCGCGGCATCCGCGGCGGAGAGCGGCGTGCCCGCGGAGTCCTCGGGGTCCGTGAGGCGGTCCGCGAGTCGGAACTGGCCCCGCCCCACGTAGAGGTCGTGCAATTCCATCCGCGCGGTGCCGTGGACGGTCGAGTCCGCGAGGAGATCGCGATACACAGGAACCGCCTCCGCGCCGCGACCGAGCCGATCCAGGAGACGCGCCTCCAGGAGGTGCAGGGATCCCAACTCCTTGGGATCGTGCCCGCCCCGCGCGATCTCCTTCCGAACCCGCTCGAGGGCCCCCGAAAGGTCCCCGGCGCCGACCATCTCGCGGAACTGCCGTGGCGCGAGCGGTGTCACGTCGGTCTTCCCTTCGACGGTCTTCCGCTCGGGGAGGTCTTCCCGGGGCCCGCTCCTCGGCTCGCCCGGATGGTCGGGCGGCTCTTCGGGAGGTGCCGCGAAGGTCGAAATCGGGGATGATAGCCAGAGCACGCCGGCGAGCAGAACGGCCGGGAAGGGTCGCACGCGGAAATCCTCGCGGGGTCGAGCAGGGGAAGTCACGATTGTGGCCACGATGGAGCCCGGTGTAAAGGCGTCTGACGATCGACGCGTGGACGTGTCCCTACGCTACGGCCAAGGCACGACGGTTCTTCACGTTCCCTCGCGCAACGTCGGCGGCGTCTTCCGACCGACCGCCGCGGCCGACGCTGCCGCCCCCACGCTGGTGGGCAGCCCGGCCCTCGAGACGATCCGCCGCGCAGCCTGGGGCAAGCGCA
Organism: bacterium; assembly: GCA_046330135.1. Lineage (GTDB taxonomy): Bacteria > ARS69 > ARS69 > ARS69 > ARS69 > CAYYFX01. The sequence continues at coordinate 10,356 of JAXLTI010000007.1, read as the reverse complement.
CGCTCGTCCTCGTGACGGACGGCACCCGGGCTCAGGCCCCGGCCGAACTCGCCCGCCCCCTGCTTGCCGCGCTCAAGGAGGCCCGCTCGATCCAGGTCGCCATCGCCACCGGATCGCACCAGCCCCATACCGAGGCGAATCGGAACATCAGCCACGCGATGCGAGCCGCCCTGATCGCCGCCGGCGCGCCCGCGCCGAGCGTGCTCGCCAACGACTGCCACACCGACCCGTTCGTGAGCTACGGAACCACCTCGCGGGGAACCCCGATCCTCCTCTCGCAGGTCCTCGAGTCCGTCGATGTCTTCGTCGTTATCGCGGACATAAAGCCTCACTATTTCGCCGGTTACTCGAATCCCATCAAGTTCTTTCTACCAGGCATGGCGGCCTTCGAGGCCATCGAGGCGAACCACCGGCTCGCGCTCGAGCCGGAGTCCACGTACGGGCGGCATCCCTTCCACCCCGATCCGAGCCGGCGGAGCAATCCGCTCGCCGAAGACATGGCGGAAGCGTTCGCGAAGGTCGTGGGCAAGCGGCCTGCCTTCGCGCTCGTGACGGTCACGTCGGGGCGGCGCATCGTTCACGCGGAGGCGGGCGACCTCCGCGCGGTGACCGCCCGCGCCTTCGCCGTCGCCGACGAGGTGGCGAGCTTCGCCGTGCCCCCCACGTCGCATCTCGTGGTCTCCGCGGGCGGAGCGCCCCAGGACGCCACGCTCTACCTCGCGCAGCGAGCCATCGAGCTCACGAAGGCCTGCGCCAGGGACGGCGCCGAGATCCTCCTCCTCGCCGAGTGCGCCGACGGAATCGCCGACGGTCCCGAAGCCCTCGCGAACTTCTACGACGAGCTCGCTCGGCCCATTCCGGAGGTCATCCAGCGCATCCGCGCCGGGTATCGCCTCTACCAGCACAAGGCGTACAAGTTCGCCGAGCTGATCGCTCGGATCGAAGGACTCCACCTCACGAGCCGCCTCACCGACGACGCCGTCCGCGCGATCCACCTGATCCCGGAGCGCGATCCGCAGGCGCTCGTGGACGGCTGGATCCGGAGCGACCCCGACGCGCGCATCGCCTTCTTCGACGAGGCGAATCGACTCTGCGTGCGGGCCGCCTGAGCCTTGGCCCCCCTCTCGGCCTTCGCCCTTCTCCGCCTCGGCGCTCTCGCGGGAGCCGCGCTCGGCGCGGCCTGTGGCCTCGCGGAGGCCGCAGGCGTGCCGGTGGGCGGGGCGCTGCGCTTCGTGTGGGTGCTGGGCGCGGACGGGCTCCTCGGCACCCTCGTCGGCGCTCTCGCGGGGCTCGCGCTCGCTCCCTCGCGCCGCCTCCGCGCGAGCGGAGCGGGCGCATCGCTCGCCGCCGTGATGGCGCTCGTGGCGTTCCCGGCCCTCGCCGCCGCCCTCGGGCTCTTCGCGAACCGCGTGCTGCTGCGCGGGACGCATTTCCTCAGCCGTGTGAGCCTGGCCGCCGACGTGGCTTCCGTCCTCGCCGCGGCGGCGATCGCGTTCCTCGGCGGGCGCGCGCTCCGCCACGCCCTTCGCTCCCGCGCCCTCGCCGCTCCGAGCTCCGCGACGACCGCGCTCGCCTTCGCTCCCTTGCTCGCCGCGCTCCTGATTCCCGCGCTCCTGGTGCCGCGCGGCGCGCCGAATCCCGCGCGTCCCTCCATCATCCTCGTCTCGATCGACACCCTGCGACCCGACCGCCTCTCCACCGGCGGAGATCCGCGCGGCTCCTCGCCCGAGCTCGACCGGCTCGTGCGGGAGGGGCTGCTCTTCTCCGAAGCCCTCACGGTCTCCCCCGGCTCCGCGGGCGGCCACGCCGCGCTGCTCACGTCGCGCTATCCGGTGTCCAACGGGGTCTACGCGAACTTCTGCGTGCTCGACAGCAGCGTGACCACGCTCGCCGAGGTGTTCCGCGCGCGCGGCTACCGAACCGGGGCCTTCGTCACGAACACGTTCCTGGGCCGTCGCTTCGGCTTCGATCAGGGGTTCGACACGTTCGTGGAGTCCGGCGTCGTGGAGCGGCTGACCGAGCCGAGCCCCGCCGCGTTCTTCCGCAGCCTCTCGCTCGTGCAGATCGTGGACCGCGCACGCGAGCGCCTGCAGCCCGGGTACGACCCGAGCTTCGAGACGGCGTTGCGCTGGATCCGCGAATCCAGGCGGCCCGCCTTCTTCTTCGTCCACCTCATGGACGTGCACTCGCCCTACGCTCCGCCTCCCCCCTTCGGGCCGCGCTTCCACGCCGACCCCGACGCGGGTCAGCCGCGGCGCGCCCACCGGAACCTCTTCGGCTGGCGTCCTTCGGAGCCCGCGTACGTGGCGGAGGTGCGCTTCGCGGACACGAAGATCGGGCGACTGCGTCGCGCTCTGCAGGAGCGCAGCCTCCTCGACGACGGCGTGATGATCCTCACGTCGGATCACGGCGAGAACCTCCTGGATCACGAGCCGAACTTCTCGCACGGGAAGACGCTCTACGACGCCACGCTGCGGATCCTCGCGGCGGTCCGCGCGCCGGCCACGGCGCTGCGGCGCGGGATCGAGCCGGCGGTCTTCGAGAACGTCGACGTGCTACCCACGCTGGCCGCGTTGCTCGGGATGCCGGCCCGATCCGATTGGGAGGGCCGCGCGTTCCATCCTTCGGCGCCACCCGTCCGCGAGCCCACGTTCGCGCAGCTCGAGCGGGACTTCGCCGCGCGGACCTCCCGCTGGAAGCTCGTGATGCGCGCGGGCGGCGCACGCGACTACTACCGGTTGGACGAGGATCCCGGCGAGAGCCGTGCGGTCTCGCTGCTTCCCGAGGAGGAGGCGCGGATCGCCGCGGACTTCGCGAGCTGGCTCGACGCGCACGCCACACCCTTGTACCTCGAGCACGCGCGCTCGATCCCGGCCGCCGAGCTGCCGTCCGACGTGCGGGACAAGCTGCGCGCGCTGGGCTACGTGCAATGAGGAGCGATCAGCGCAGGCGAACGGCCTTCACGCGGAAATCCAGTCCGCCGCTGCCGCGCACGAAGTAGACCCCCGCCGCCACGCGACGGCCCTGGTCGTCCCGGCCGTCCCAGCGGACCTCGATCGGGGCGGCGCCCGCCGCCCGGAAGGAGCCGAGGCTCCGCACGCGACGTCCGGCCGTGTCGAAGACCTGCACCTCGACCGGGCGCCCTGAGGGAACCATCAGCTGCATCGTCTGGACGCCGCGCGAAGGCTGCGGCACGAGCGGCCCCGCTCCGGCGCGCGGCCGCAACGCCGGCTCCGATGCGGCGGTGGCGCTCTGCCCGGGCACGAGCACGACGACCTGGCCGGTGGGGATGCTCGGACCGAACGTCTCGTGGGTCCCGTCGGTCCAGGTGACGCCCACGCTGTCCACCACCGTGGCGTCGCCGACTCCGAAGTACAGCTCCATCGGGCCCTGGAACCCGCGCCACGCGTTCGCCGTGAGGCGCCGGTGGATGCGTCGGCCTCCCGACCACGCATCGACCTTCGCCCCGACCGCCGTCCGCCCGCCGGGCGGCGGCGCGAGCTGCACGGTGAGGCCGTGACCGGTCGGGCCGTCGTTCCGGTAGAGTAGCCCCGGGCAGCCCACGGTGAAGAACAGCGCTCCCGAGCCTTCCTGCACGATGACGTCGGGGTCGCCGTCGCGATCCAGGTCCCCCCACGCCGCGCCGTCCGAGAGGTACGTGGCGAAGCCCGGCGCCCACGCCGGGCCCTGGATCGGCGTGAAGGTGCCGCCGTCGTTGCGCAGGAGGAGGTCCGGCGGGTTGCCGGTCTCGACCGTGCCACGGACCATCACGTGGAGGTCCAGGTCGCCGTCCATGTCGAAATCCACCCACGTCACGTGGCGCGGGTTCTCCAATGCGGGGAGCCCGAGCGCCGGCCCGATATCCGTGAAGACCCCGCCGTCGTTCCGGTAGAGGTGCGGCGCCGTCGGCAGGATCGTCAATCGCTCGAGGTTCGACGCCGACGGATTCACGATGCCGTGCTGCGTGGTGATCTGGGCGGAGAAGTTCCCGTACGTGTTCGGCGGCCCCGACATCTCCACGTGCCAGCGACCGCCCGGGCTCTCCCGCCAGCAGTAGAGACCCAGGTCCACGCCCGGCCTGAACGTGGGCGCGCCGACGTACGCGTCGGTCAGCGTCACGGTGGACGCCACCCCGTTCGGGTGCACGCCGTTCGGGCCGAGGAACACGTACACGTTGTAGACTTGGTCGCGGAAGCGGAACGCGGCCACCGGATCCTCGCCCGGGGCGTCGAACGCGAAGCGGTCCACGCCGTCCTCGCCGAACCGGAAGTTCGTGAAGCACGTGAGCACGTTGCCGTCGACCCTCGAGAAGTCGTAGATCCCCTCCTCGCCCTCGACCGCCGCGAGGTCCAGGTCGCCGTCGTTGTCGAAGTCGCCGAAGTCGGCGGAGGCGAAGACCGGCGGCTGCGAGCCGAAGGCCGCGAGCGTCACGTCGGTGAAGTGCCCGCCGTCGTTGCGAAAGAGCTTCGTGGGGCGATCGAACTCGTCGCCGCCGACGAAGAGATCCGGATCGCCGTCATCGTCGACGTCGGCGAAGAGGCCGCCGACCGTACCGAGCACTTCGGCCACGCCCCAGTCCGCCGCCACGTCCACGAAGGACATCCCGCCGTCGTTGCGGTAGAGCGAGTTGGGGCTCTCCGGGAGCGGCGCCTTCGCGTGGAAGATGTCGAGGTCCCCGTCGCCGTCGATGTCGGCGGCCGAGAACGCTCGTCCGCGCCCGGGCTGGTCGTACATCCCGCCGGCGTTCGGCACCGAGACGAACGTGCCGTTGCCGACGCCCCTCCAGAGCTCGTGTCCGTCGTCGCTGCAGTTGGGGCAACCGCCGTCCGAGCCGTGCGAGCACGCGACGTCGATCGCGCCGTCGTTGTCGAAGTCCGCCCAGAGATAGCCGTGCCGGTCGGCGACGCTGCTCAGGAGCTGCGGCAGCCCCCACACGGACATGTGCCCGGTGCCGTCGTTCGTGAAGAGAAAGCCGCTGTAGAAGTGATGCGCGTTGAAGACGTCGAGGTCGCCGTCGTGGTCCGGGTCGATGATCTGCGCGCCCCACGTGGGCTGTCCGCCGAAGAAGCCCCACTGCGCCGTGACGTCGCTGAACGTGGCGAGCGCGGGCGAGGCAAACCCCGACAGAGCGAGCAGCGCGAGCGCAGTTCGACCGGGTGCGGGCATCGTTTCCTCAGGGGTCCTTCAGGATACCGGCAGGACACCCCCCCGCGCAACGTCCGCGGGACGAGCGCCCCGGAAGATCGTGCCGGAAAAGGGCTTGGCGGCTTTCGCGTCGCGTTTCCTTGACCTATACTGAGGCACCTTTGCGTCCGCTTTCCCCTACCGAGGTGGATCGTCCCATGCGTGTTCGTCACTTCCTCGCCACGGTCTTGCTCGCGGGCCTCGTGGCGCTGCCTGCCCTCGCGACCGAGTACACCGTGAAGGTGAGCCTCTCGCGCAAGGACCCCAACGTGTCGGTGGGCGAGAACGCGGGGACCGACCCGGTGGAGTTCTACGTGTTCGTGGACGGGCACCCCACGAAGGGCGGCGAGTTCGGCCTGAGCCTGGACGGCGGCGAATGCATCGGCTTCGAGCCCGACCCCGACCTGCCCTGGATCACGCTGCCGCTCGTCCGGCCTTATCCAGGCACCATCTCGCAGGCTACCGCCGGCGATAAGTGCGCGGACCCGCCGGTCTGCTTCGGGAAGCTCCTCGTGAAGCCCGACGAGGCAGGCGGCCGCATCGTGGTGGACCTGATCCCGTCCACGCGCGCGAAGGACGCGGCGATCCTCGACTGCAACCTCAAGGCCACGAACTGGTTCGTGGCCTATCCGGCGGTCGTGAACAAGGGCTCGCAGGAGCCGCCGGTACCGCACGTCGTGCAGCGGCCGGGCGATCCCCCGCAGATGATCCCGGACGAAGAGGCGCCCGCGCCGACCGCCGTGACGCCGGCACCGGCGCCCGAGCCGACCGCCGCCTCGGCGCCCGACTCGACCGCCGCGAGCGCGCCGCCGACCAAGGCGAAGTAGTCGCCGCCCGGCGCCGGGGCCCCAGGGCCTCGGTACTCTCGGTCCGGTGATGGATCTTCCCGGCGGAGCTTCAGGTGCTCCCCGGAACGTCCGCGCCGCGCGGCAGGTCCGCCTTCTCCGCAGTCGCCGACGCGTCACGCCGGCTCGACCGCGCCACGCGGTGCACCGTGACGTTCGCGGGCAGCACGGTTTCGTCCGAGAGCGGGCGCGCGTCTCGGCCGCCGCGCAGCGCGAGGATCTCACCCACGATCGAGACCGCGATCTCCTCGGGCGTCTCCGCGCCGATGTCCAGCCCGATCGGGGAGCGCACGCGCTCCACGCGCTCGCGCGCGTAGCCGTCCTGAAGGAGCTTCGCGAACAGAACCCGCGCCTTCCTCCGCGATGCGACGACCCCCACGGACGCCGGCTCGCGATCTTCGTCGAGCACGTGGCGAAGGCACGCCTCGTCGGTCTGATGGCAGCGCGTCACGATGACGACGTGGTCGTCCGTCTCCAGCGGGAAGTCCATGCGCACGTAGCCGCCGTCGGCGTGCACGACCTCGTCGATCCCGGGGAACCGCTCGGCGCTCGCGAATTCCGCGCGATCGTCGATCACGGCGACGCGGAAGCCGGTCGCCTTCGCGAGCCGCGCGAGCGGCAGCGCCACGTGCCCGCCGCCGAAGACCACGACGCGCGAGGCACGCCGATGCACCTCGAGAAACACCTCGACCTCCCCCCCGCAGGTCATGCCCGTGGCATTCTCGCCCACCGGCAGGAAGCGGTACGCCTTCAGCGCGGACTCTCCCGTGCGCAACGCCTCCTTCGCATCCTCGATCACGAGCGCCTCGAACGGGCCGCCGCCGAGCGTGAAGTCGATGCCGTCCTCTCGGATGATCATCCGCGTTCCCGGCTTGCGGGGCGTGGAGCCGCGCGACCAGACGATCGTGGCCACGGCCACGGGACGGCCGGCGCGCAGGTGATCCATGAGCTTCTCGAGGAACGGTCGCATGACGTCTCCGGAGGGAGCTTCCTCCATTATCGGGCCGGGGCGCCGGCGCGGAAAGCGTCGAGGCGCGCGGCGAGGTCGTCGAGCCCGGGCAACGAGGGGTCCGCGGCCCGCGCCCGCGCGAGCAGGGCCCGCGCCTCCTCCGGGCGGCCCGTCTCGAGGGACGCGGCCGCGAGGTTGCGGAGCGCCGCCCCGTAGCCGGGCGCCACCTCGACCGCGCGCCGGAAGCACCGGATCGCCTCCTCGACCCGGCCGACCCGGGCGAGCCGTGCCCCCAGGTGATTGAGCGCGATCGGATGCTCCGGATCATGCGCCACCGCCTCCCGCGTCTCCTCGAGCGCCGCCTCCGCGCGGCCCTGGCGATCGAGGACCTGGGCCAGCGCCAGGCGGGCCACCGTGAGACCCGCGTCGAGGCCGAGCGCTCCGCGGTACGCCGCCTCCGCGCCGGCCTCGTCCCCGCGCCGGGCGAGGGCGTCGCCGAGCGCCGCGTGCGCGAGCGCCGAGGCCGGCTCGTGCACGACCGCGTCGCGCCAGAGCGCCGCCTCGTCGCCCCACACGCGGGCCCGCGACGTCGTGGCGGCCAAGCCCGCCGCGACGAGCACGGCGAGGAGCCCCGTGCGCCAGCGAATCGCGCGGGGCCCGCCCACGAGCAGAGCGCCTGCGAGAGCGCACGCGCCGACGGACGGCAGCACGAGGAAGCGCTCCGCCACGGTCTCTCCGATCGGCACGAAGTGCATCACCGGCACGAGCGCCACGACCGGCCACGCCGCGAGCGCGAACAGCTCGGGACGTCGCCGGGTCGCGACGAGCACCAGCAGCGTCGCGGCGAGCGCGAGCGCGCCCTCGAGGACGGACGGCTCGCTCCAGGCGAGCGGCGCATGCGGCATCCGCTCGAGGAACAGCGGATGCGGCCAGACGAGCAGGCGCAGGTGCTCCCCCGCCGCGGCCACGATGAGGGGTCCGCGCGCGGCGAGCCCCGCCGGAGAGACGATGTGCCCCGCGGTCGGCCCGAGCCCGTGCAGAACGGCGAGGCGCGCGCCGAGCGCGATGACGACCGCCGCGCCTGCCGCGGAGAGCGCGGCCTTCCATCGCGCCGGTCGCGGCCGCTCGAGCAGGACCAGCAGGCCGAGCAGCGGCAGCGCGACGACCGCATTCTCCTTCGAGAGAATCCCTGCGAGGAGCGCCAGCGCGCCGGCGAGCGCCCGTCCCCGGCCGCCTGCGCGAGCGAAGTCCGACAGCGCCGCGAGCGACACGCACGCGAAGATCGCCGCCAGAATCTCCGCTCGGCCGGCGACCCATGCGAACGGCTCCACGTGGACCGGATGCACGGCGAAGAGGAGCGTTCCCGCCGCGGCCGCCGCAGGCGAGGCGATCCGTCGCAAGAGCGCCCACACCGCCACGACGAGCGCGCCCACGAGAAGCACGTTCGCCGCGTGGGACCTCGCCGGGGAGGCCGCGCCCCCGAGACGATCGAGGCGCAGCGACAGCGCGGTGACCGGCCGGTAGAGCCCGCGCTCGGGTGCCTGCGAAGGAAACGAGACCGTGAAGAGCCGCGGCACGCGCGCGAGGGACCCCGCGAGATCGCCGTTCTCCACGAGGTACGGATAGTCGTCGTACACGAAGGGCGCGCGGAACGTCGGCGCGAGGGCCGCCATCGCGAGGAGCGCGGCCGCGGCCGGAGCGGCCGCCCCGCGCAGAGCGCCGGCGACTGCCTCCGCGCGTCCGCCGCGGCCGCTCGCCGACGCGCGGGACCGTCCGCGCCGGCTCAGCGCTTCCCTCGCCCCGCCCGAGCGAGCTCCGGAAGGCGCGCCAGCCGCTTCGCCGCCTCGTCCAGAGTCTCGTCGCGCTTGCAGAAGTTGAAGCGGATGCGCGTCCGTCCGGCGGCCGGGTCGGCGAAGAAGCTCGATCCCGGGACCGCCGCAACCCCCACCTCGCGCACGAGGAAGCGCGCGAACTCGTGATCGTCGCCGAAGCCGAGCGCCGAGAAATCCGCCATCGTGTAGTAGGCGCCGCGCGGGCGGATGGGCGCGAGCCCCGCCTCTTCGAGCGCCGCGAGCAGGCGGTCCCGGCGGCGCTGGTAGGCGCCCCCGAGCTCCGTGTAGTACGACGTCGGCAGGCGCAGCGCCGTGGCGCCGGCTTCCTGGAGCGGCGCGGGGGCGCCGACCGTGGCGAAGTCGTGCACCTTGCGGATCGCCGACGTCAGCTCCTCGCACGCGATGGCCCACCCCACACGCCACCCCGTCACGCAGTACGTCTTCGAGAGCGCGTTGATGGTGACGGACAGATCTTCCATCCCCGGCAGCGACGCCGGCGACACGTGCGCCGCGCCGTCATACACGATGTGCTCGTAGATCTCGTCCGAGATCGCGATCACGCCGTGCCGCCCGCAGAGCGCCGCGATCGCTTCGAGCTCCTCGCGCGTGAAGACCTTCCCGGTGGGGTTGTTCGGGGTGTTGAGGATGATGGCCTTCGTGCGCGGACCGAACGCGGCGGCCAGCTCCTTCTCGTCGAACGACCAGTCGGGCTCGCGGAGCCGCACGAAGCGCGGCACTGCGCCGCACAGGATCGCGTCCGGACCGTAGTTCTCGTAGAACGGCTCGAACACGATCACCTCGTCGCCGGGGTCGACGAGCGCGAGCACCGTCGAGAGCATCGCCTCGGTGGACCCGCACGTCACCGTGACGTTGCGCTCCGGATCGACGCTGAGCCCGTTGCACGCGCGTGCCTTCTCGGCGATCGCCGTCCGCAAGCTCTCCGCGCCCCACGTGATCGCGTACTGGTTCACGCCCCCCCGGATCGCGGCGCACGCGGCGTCCTTCACGAGCGCCGGCGGCTCGAAGTCCGGGAACCCCTGCGCCAGGTTGATCGCGTCGTGAGCGCGCGCGAGGCGCGTCATCTCGCGGATCACGGACTCGGTGAAGCGCAACGACTTCGCGGACACGCGCGGCATCGTCCCCCCCGGAAAGCGGCCGATCGTCCCGGCCGCCCGGCCCGGTGTCAAGGGACCCGCCCTCAGCCTCTCGGCTTGCCCGTCTCGCCTCGGGGACGTCGCGTCGCAGGCTCGAAGCCGTGACTGGGTTCGCCCGTCTCGCCTCGGGGCCGGCCTCTTCGACTCGGACGGGTCGGCCTCCGCCGTCCCGGCTCCGGCGCCCTCCCGCTCCGGCGGGAGAAACGGCGACAACTGCGGCGACGCGCGGCCGCGGCGTGTCGCGGACGGTGATCGCGTCCGATGCCACGCGAGGTTCACGGCCGGCGAGCGCAGACCGCGCGGGGCGAGGCATGCGTCGGCGGCGGGCCGGCGTCTAGCGGACGCGGACGATCTTTTCGGTGGCGCTCAGCTCGGCCGAGCGCAGGCGCACG
>JAXLTI010000006.1:0-556386 GCA_046330135.1 bacterium | reverse complement strand
ACCGCCTCCACCAACGTAGGGGCCCGTAAGTCACGTACTTGCGGGCCCTTACGCGTTTCGCCGTTCGGCGCGAAAAGGCCGTCTCCAGATTCTCTCCACTTTTCCAGGCGATTTGCCGCGGGCCCCTCGCCTGGCGGACGGCCTAGAGCTGGTCTAGAGCCCGTTTCCTCCGCGCCGGATCCGTCACGCTGCGCACCGAACCCACGTCCTGACCGAGCTAGGTTCCGGAGTCCAGACACAGGTATCATGGACACCAGAGAGGGGGAGCCATGGCCCCTCGACGCCTCGCGCTCCTAGCCAGCGCATCCGCTTTCGTTGCGATCCCCGCGGTCACCTGCGCCGTCACGCGCCATGTGCCTGTCGAGTACGGGACGATCAACGCTGGGCTGGATGCCTCGTCGCCTGGAGACTCGGTTCTGGTCGCGCCCGGAGTCTACGACCAGTGCGAGACACGCATCATGGGAAACGGATGCCCCAACACAGCGGTCGCGTTTCTCAAGGGCGGGGTATGTCTGGTCTCGGAGGCCGGAGCGTCGGCGACGACGCTTCGACTGGATGCTTCCGTGACGGGGCCTGAGGTTTGCACTGCGTTCGGCGAGGCCGGCACTGTCACGGTCTCGGGCTTCACGCTCAGTGGAACGGCGACAGGCGTGAATGCCATCTACTTTGGCTTCAGCGACCGGCTGATCGTGCGTGATTGTGTAGTCGCAGACATCGCCATAGGCATCGGATGCGTCTCAGGCGACGTGGAGGTCCACGACTGCCGCTTCGAGAACATCCGCTTGAGTGGCGGGGCGATCAACCAGACGAGCGGCACGCTCATCGTGGAGGACAGCGAGTTCTTGAATTGCCGGCAGGGCGCGGTGGCCCTTCGCTTCGACGCGGCCTTTCCGCACGCCGCGTCTGTGACCGTGCGGCGTTGCCGGTTTGTCGGCAACGAGGTAACGCTCGGAGGCGGCGCGGGACTGTACGTCCAGGACTACGCGTCGGCGCTGGTGGAGGACTCCTGGTTTGAGGCCAACCGAGCCGACGGCAGCTCACCCTCCGGAGGTGCCATTCTCTTTGGGGGCTATGCCCTGGACGTAGTGATCCGGGGCTGCACGTTCGCGAACAACTTCGTGACGGGCGCGGGCACGGGTGGTGGTGCTCGCATTGACTGCCACGACGTCACGCTCGAGAACAACACGTTCTACGGAAACTCGCAGCAAATCGACTGGAGTCACGGCGGAGCGGCAGTCACCTTCGGCGGGTGGACGCAGGTCTTTCGGAACAACGTGATCGCGCACAGCGCTGGCGACCAGGCCGTGGGCTTCTGGGGGACGGGCTCCATCGAGACGGCCTGTAACGTATATTGGGATAACCCCCTCGGCAGCACGTCGGGCTTCCAGCCGGACTCGACGGATCTCCAAGCGAACCCGATGTTCTGCGACGTGGCCGCGAGCGACTTCCACGTGAACGCCGCCTCGCCCTGCATTCCCGGCAACGGGAATCCGTCGTGCACCGAGTTGATCGGTGCCTGGCCAGCGGGCTGCGGCGCGACCTCGGCCGGGGGCAGCGTTGAGTCGCGCACCTGGGGCAGCCTGAAGAGCCTCTACCGGTGAGGGCCATGCGTCGACTCGCAGCGATCGCGACAGCTGCGGCACTCAGCGCGGTGCTCGCGTGCCCGGCGGCGGCGACGGTGATTCGCGTGCCGGAGGATTACCCGAGCGTCCTGGCCGGCGTGGACGCGGCGGTCGCGGGTGACAGCGTCCTCGTGGGTCCCGGCACGTGGGCCGATCGAGAAGTTCGCACGGTTCCCCACGTCGGCGAGATCCAGTCGGCAATGTTCCTCAAGCCCGGGGTCACCGTGATCGGGGTTGCGGGAGTTGTGCAGACGGTGCTCGACGGCGGACCCTCCGGTTCGAATTCGCTCGGCACGATCGTCCACGCCCTCGGTGGGACGGAGACGGCACGGGTGATCGGATTCACCATCACGGGCGGGGGCGAAGGGGTGGTCGCGAGTCGCGCGAGCCCGCTCGAGCTGGTCGCCTGCCGGATCGACCATAACTACTGGTCCGGCGTAGACGCGTACTGGGTCACCGTCGCTCTCACGGACTGCGTCATCTCCAACAACCAGGGCGGACCCTCCGCGAACCACGAACCGGGCGTGAGGTGCGAGGACGCCGTGATGGCGTGCACCCGCTGCACGTTCGAGCGGAACGCAGGGCAAGCAGTGCGTATCCTCTGGTACGAGGGCTTCAACCAGCTCAACCTGAGCGACTGCATGCTCCGAGACCAGTCGGCGGGCGGCGTGTTCGCCAGCTCCGCCCTCGTGGACATCGAGCGCTGTTGGTTCCTGAGGGTGTCCTTGCCGTCGAGCGGTGCCGGAGCCGGCGTTTACACGGACAACTGCTCTGGGGTGGTCAAGTTCTGCGCGTTCGTGTTCGATAGCGCGTACGGCGCGCCGGGAGCGTACATCTTGGACAACTCCGTGATGCGCCTCGAGAACAACCTGTTCTACGGATGCGTCGGACGGTCGTGGGCGAGCGCCCTGGCGATCAACGGGAACGATGCCGGAACGCGGAACAACATCTTCGCGTACAACACCGGAAGGGTCGGCGCGGCGGAGAAGAGCGGCGGCCCGAGTTCCCCCGAATCCGGCTGTAACCTCTTCTACCATAACGTCGGCGGCGACTACGCCGGTCAGTGGGTCCATGCGCCGACCGACCTGGATGCTCCGCCGCTTTTCTGCAACGCTCCGGCGTTGGACTTCACGGTGCAGAAGAGGTCCCCCGCCGCGAACGGAAACTGGGTCGGCTGCGGGCTGATCGGGCCCTTCGGCGTCGGGTGCAACCCGGTCTCGGTCGAACCGCAGACCTGGGGCCGTCTCAAGGCCGCCTTCCGCTAGGCCATCGACGCGCGCGGCCCTACAGGATCGCCCGCCTGACCTCCGCGGGCTCGACCTGGGCGTAGGATTCCGTGGTCGCAAGGTGCCGGTGGCCCAGCGCGGCCTGCACGATCCGTGGGTCACCGTCTATTCCCGCAGCCTCGTCGCGAGCGCGTTCGTCGCCGGTGCCGGAGGGCTGGCGGCTCGAGCGGAACCTCGGCATAGTCAGCGCCATCGGGGGTGCGCCGTGATCACCCTTCTGCCTTGTGTCCTCCTGCTCTCCTGCCCCTGCTGCCCGAGCTTCGAGCCGACGGCACCCTTCACGACGCGCGCGGTCGAAAGCGGATGGGGTGATCCGGTCCACGGGATCTCGATCCTCGCCGCGACGGACTCCGACACCGTCGTGATGGGGCACGAGATGGGGTTCGAGATCTTCCTCCGCTTCAACCCCTTCGATGCCGACGAGCGCGTGAAGGTCCTCGATCCGGCAGGCGAGCGGTTCGCGCTCTGCTTCGTGGGGGCTGGCGGCAAGCAGTACGAGCGAAGGCCGTACCGCACCGGCATGGAGGAGCTGGGCGGTCGTCCGAATCGAATTGATCTCGTGTACGGGAACGTCGGCTCTCGCTCCGAGTTGTTCATGCTCCTGTCGCGAAACGGCGAGCAGATCCCACCCGGCGATTACCTAGTCCACGTGTGGTACGAGAACGCGCCCGAACACGGCGCGCGTGGGGCCAACCGCGAGGTTGACGCCGACTCGGTCAGCGTCTGGAAGGGAGTGGTGACGACTGCCCCGTTCCCGGTACACGTCGCCGCGACAGAGGCCGACACCACGCGGTGCGAGCTGCCGACGCGGGTCGTCTTCCGGGCGTGGCCCGACGGCCAGTTGACGTGGCGGTGGGACGAAACGTCGTTCGAGCCAGCCGTGATCGTGTCTCGCCCGGGCTACCACCTCGGCTGCGAGACGGTCGTGAAGAGGTACGTGGGCCAGACGGTGGACTTTGGGGACCCACAGGCGGTCACGGACGCCTTTGGATCCTCGTGGTCCTGGTCGCTCGGCGGGATTCCGCGCCGGAACGAGCGAAGTGAATCGGCGCTGGCCGGCAATTCGGGAAGTGCTGTCGGGGGGAAGGAGCTGCAAGCCGAGTTCAACGTGACGATCTTCGAGACCTCGGTTCCGGGCGGGCACATGTGGCATCCCAAGAGTGGCAACTACCGCGTGCTGCGCAACTACAAGATCGTTCAGACCCGGCCGTAGGGGCAGCGCGCCAGGATGGCGTCTACCACGTGAGAGCGCGCCTCACGTCCGCGTCGCTCGCGTGCGCATACACCTCGGTCGTCGCGAGATGCCGGTGCCCGAGCGCGGCCTGCACGATCCGGAGATCACCCGTGCGCTCGCGCAGTCGTGTCGCGAACGTGTGCCGCAGCGAGTGCACGGTGAGTGGCCGCTCGATTCCTGCCGTGGCGAGCAGCGCGTGGAAGCGGTACTGGGCCTGGCGCGAGGAGAGCCGACCGCGTGAGCTGCGGAAGACTGGGCCATCGCTGATCGCAGCGTCGCGTAGATGCGCGCGCAGCACCCGGACGACGTCTCGCGGTAGCACGATGTCCTGCACGTGCGCGTGCTTGCCGACGGAGCGCGCGGTGCCGGTGCGGAGGTCGAGGTCGGCGACGTCGAGGGCCAGTGCCGCTGCGAGCCGCATCCCCGAGCGCAGGAGCAGCGTGAAGAGGGCCTGGTCGCGGCGTCCTTCGCGACACCCGAGGTTACGGTCCAGCGCGTGGACGAACCTACGCTCCTCCGCTTCTGTCATGGGGCTGGGCAGCGGCCGGTCCGTGCGCGCATTCCGCAGCAGCCGCGACGGGTCGTGACGCAGTGTGCCAGCCACCGCGAGGTACCCGAACAGCAGCCTCAGTACCGTGCGCGTCCGGTTCATCGTGCGGGCGTTTCGCTTGGTGCCGGACGGCGTCACCAGCAGGGCCGGATCGGTGAGGTAGCGCGCGATCGCGTCAGGTCGGACGCGGCGCACGTCTGTCGTCGCGCCGAGCCACCGTGCGAATCGCGCGAGCTCCCTG
This sequence comes from bacterium, assembly GCA_046330135.1. Classification (GTDB taxonomy): domain Bacteria; phylum ARS69; class ARS69; order ARS69; family ARS69; genus CAYYFX01. The sequence goes on along the minus strand of JAXLTI010000006.1, from coordinate 551,453 downwards.
CGGTACACCGAGATCGTGAGCGGCGACTTCCCGTCGGCTTCGAGCTGGGTCAGGAAGCGGCGGGTCGCGGTGGTGAGGGTCATGGCGGCGGACTCCTTTCGCCGTGCCCATGAACGCTCTTGCGGCGGCGCAGATCAAAGGAAGTTGTTGGGGGGGCCAGGCGTCCAGGCGGGTCGGCCGCCGGAGGGCCATCGCGCCCCGGCCGGGTTGGCCACGTCAGCGCCACAGTCGCGCCACGCCGGGCGATGTCGGGCAGGATCGGGCCATGAGGCCGGGTCGCCCCGCACCCCGCGCGTCGAGCCAAATCTCCCCCTGGTACGCCCACGCAGAACGGGGTATTCCTCCGCGCGGCGAACCACCCCCTGGAAGATGGAGATCGATCATGGCTCAGCTCGACCGCGCCCTGGACCGCTACGACCTGAAGACCCTGGAGGCCGCCCTCGCACGCCGCCGCGCGCGCGACAAGCAGCTCGGTGCCGTCCGCGCGAAGATGGCCACGCTCGAAGCGGAGCTGGCCAAGCTCGACGCCGCCATCGGCACCGGCTCCTCGACGCGCGTTGGCCCCCGCGGCGGCACAGTGGTCCATCACCGGCCGAACGCCCGCCGCCTGAACGAGATCTCGCTCGCCGACGCGCTCGAGAAGGTGCTGCGCGCGGCCAAGAAGCCCGTGCACTACAAGCAGCTCACGGAGACCGTCGTGAAGCGCGGGATCTACAAGACGAAGAGCAAGAACCTGCTCAGCACGGTCGCCGTCACGCTGAAGCGCGATGGGCGGTTCAAGAAGGAGGAGGCAGGGATCTGGGCGCTGAAGAAGTAGGCGCGTCCGAGGGTTCTCGCGCGTTGGACCTGAAGTACGACTTCGTCTGATCAGCAATGCGTGCAAACAGAGTGTGTAGGTACTCGTGCTTGGCGCCTTCCGGGACCAGTTGGCGCCGACGGTAGAGGAAGTTCTTCCAGGAATCCTCCTGCTCGACGGCGCTGCCAACCTTCTTTTCGAGGAGACCGAGCAGAGTTGCGGCTCCGCGGTCGATCATGACCTCGACCCTCTCCAAGTCTCGGACACTCATGCTCTGGAGTGGAGCCACCGCGCCACCGCCGGGTGGCCCGGCAACGTCCTCGGCCCCGAGAAACTCCCGATGGAGCAGGGGAGTCATCGCAAGGTCCTCCAATGTGACGACCAGGGGGTAGTAGCGGTCGATCTGCTTGGGAAGTAGCCCGCTCTCATCTCTGAATCCACCCTGGAGCGCCGCGATCGTCTCTCGGAACTGGCCCGCGGCATCGACCAGGATGTCCCCGAGGCGGCCGCGGACCGCCGCCACGTCGGCTCCGGCTCGCGCTTCCGCCGATAGCAGAGACGCCTTGGCCTCAACAAGCACGACGGCCCGACCGTAGACCAGCAGGCCGTCGCAGTTCTTGCCAGGAAGTTGTGGCCTGAGGTCGCGCGTTCGGATGTAGCGACCGGAAGCCGGGGGGTAAATCCGTTCGATGGTCCGATGAACGTAGTCCTCGAAGACAAGGCCAGCAAACTCGAGATAACGCTGCCTCTCTTCCGACGAGAACACCGCCGGGTTCAGGTAGCGATGATGGAGTCCCGTGCACAACGTGTCGCCGAGCAGTCGGAGGGACAGCGGCCTCACGCGGTTCTCGAAGGCGACGAGCGGCGTCTGCGCGAAGGGCAGCGTGTGAAACGGCTTCATGCTGTCCGTCGAGTAGTGCGCGCGGACGGCGGTCTGGAAATCCGCGGCGTCGCCACAGCAGAGTGAGACGAAACGCTGCGCATCCTCGTGGTCGAAGGTGAAGTGCGAGGAGAAGTAGGTCGAGCGGTTGACCGGCAGGGCGACCGTCGACAATTCGGACAACTTGATCGTCGACCACTTGCTCGCCAACGCGAAGAGAGCACTCCAGAAGATCTCCGGTGTGAGGCCGCAGGCCGCGTGCAGGCGCTCGGGGAGGTTCACGTAAGCAGGGTGGCCGCGCAACTCCTCGTGAGCGGTGAGGTACAGTTCGTACGAGCGCGCCATGTTCCGGTAGTCAAGGGTGCTGCTTGTGAACATCGAATTAGCGACCGTGTAGGCCAGCCACGCGTCACTGAAGCCGGGCGCGTCTTGTTCGGCGGCCATAACGTTTCCAGGCTGGCCGGCGGTCAGATCGCCCAGCATGAGCAGCGCACGTCCGATTCCGTCAGCGGAGCCGCCCTGGTCCTCGTCGTGGAGGTCCTTGAGAAGGAAGGCCGCCTTGATCAGGTCCAGAACCTGCTGCTCGTTGATCGCCAGGAGGGGAACAAGGCGGCCTGCGGCTTTGTGGTCGGTCTGGAGCTTGTTGAGGGCGCGAGCAACGTCCCCGAACGTGGTGGGCGCAAAGACGCCTCGACAGAGCGTGAGCTGGATGTCGCCGTCCCAGGGGGGTTCTCCTGCCATCAGGCCGATGCTGAGGCGGCTCGCCACGTCCACGATGCGCTCGATGGAGTACGGAGCGAGCGCCCGCTCGACGTCCGTCCACGTGGGCGTTGTGCCGTAGACATCGGAGTACGTCAGCGCTACCGCGAGGAACTCGGCAGAACCCGACCCCGGTCGTGCGGGGGCTCGCGCGTACCCGGGAGGGACCCACAGGCCGGGAACGGGAGGAAGGAGTCGTGGCTCGCTGGACAACGGTCCCTCGTTGAAGGTGTGGCGGTCGTGCAGGCTGCCAGCAAGGTAGCAGAATCCGGACTCTTGGGTGGCGCGGTGCTACCGGAGAGGTGGGGACCTGCCAGGGACTCGATGGAACGCCTCGGCGATGAACTCGCGTCCAAGAGCCTCACCGCCGACTCCCGCGCCGCCGGGCTGAGGTGCAGTGTGCGCCACGGGCATCGTGCCGCATCGGCGCACCCGCTTGCCATGCCGGCTGATCGTGGTGATGATCTCCCTCATGCGTCGCGTCGCCAGCACCATGGTCGTCGTCCTCGCCGCGGCCTGCTGCGCCTCCGCCGCGGATTCGACGCGCGTCGTCGGCGAGTGGGGGCAGCCATCCCACGGGCTCGCTGCGCGACTGACGGCGGACAGCAGCTCAGTTCCGATGGGCGCGACGGTCACGTTCGGGATCACGTTTCGCTACGCTCGCGCAGCGGGAAAGCCCAGCCTTCGCGTCCTGGGCGAGTTCTTCGATGTGTGGGCGCCGAAGTTCGTGTTTCGTGACCGGGCCACGGGACGCTTGTTCGAGAGAGCGCCGATGGCGGACGATGGCCCGATGCCTGTTCCTGACTTGGAGGGCGGGGCAGGTCTGGCGACGGAGCCGATACCGGCGATTCCCGTCACGATCCGCCTCCTTGATGAAAGCGGCGAACAGATTCCTCCAGGGATGTACGCCGTCACAGCCGTGTACTCGAGCGGCGGCGACGTGAACTCGAAGGGTCAGAAGTTGCCCGCACCGCCCGGGAGCGTGCCCTGGTCGGGCAAGTTGCGCACCGGTGAGCTGCGCGTGCGAGTCATGGCTGCCGAGCCGCAGAGAGTCGCGTTCGAGTTGCCGAGGTGGATCCGCGTGCGGCTCGACGAGGACGTAGGCCAACTCGTTTGGGACTTCGAGAATCCGTGGCGGACAGTCCAGGTCGACATCAGGCCGGGCTACCACATCTCCTCGGACTGGCGCGTCGGCTGCTCGGTGCATGACGAGCAGTCGGTGTCCAACCACGGCGCGTGGCGCTGGGAGGACCAGCGTACGGAGTGGGGCGGGCCGCCATCGCGCTCCTACCTCCCGAGGGCGCCAATGGCGCTTCGGGGGCTGACCCCGGAAAAGGGCCATCCGGTCGAGGTGGCGGTGATCGTGGAGGTTCTCGAGACGGCCGCTGGCTATCACGGGAGCCCGCTTCGAGCCGATTACCGCGTTCTCGTCGCGGACACGCTGCGTGCGAGGTGGCCGTGATCCGGGAGTCCTAGGGTCGCCCCGCCGCCGGGTCGGAGGCAGCATGCGCAGGCTGATCCAGCAGCCTCACCGCCGACTCCCTCGCCGCCGGGCTGAGGTGCGTGTACCGCTGCGTCATCGACAGGTCGGCGTGCCGCATGAGTTCCTGGATGGCCTTGGGGCTTGCCCCGCGCATGGCGAGGTGAGCGCCGAACGTGTGTCGCAGCGCGTGCACCCCGCGCGGCGGCAGGCCCGCGAGCCGCTCGGTCTGCTCGATGTAGACCCGCACGATCTTCTCGGTCAGCGAGCGTCCGTCCTCGCGGCACAGCACGCGGCCGTCCTGCGATAGGAGCCGCGAGCGCGACTGGTGCGCGACCAGCGCGGTGGCGAGGCGATCGCAGAGGTCCACGATGCCGCTCCGGCCGCCCTTGGGCGTGTCGACGTGCCCGCGCCAGTCGTTCTGCCGGACCGTGATCCGCGTGCGCGGCAGGTCCACGTCGGTCCAGCGCAGCGCGATCATCTCGCCGAGGCGCAGCCCCGCGAGCGCGCCGAGCGCGACGATCATCTCCGCGTTTGGCCCGACCTTCGCCGCCGCGCGCTCCAGGCGGTCCAGCTCGTCGAAGTCCCAGTAGCCCGCCTCGGTCCGCGGGCGCGACAGCATGCGGATGGTGCAGGGCATGCGGTCGATCAGGTTCCACTCCAGCGCGAGGTGGAGCAGCGACGAGAGCGTCGTCAGGGTGTTGTTGACCGTGCTCGGGGCGTGCTCGCGCAGCCTCAGCTTCACGCGCGCGATGTCCTCCGCGCTGATCTCACTGAGGCGGCGGCGGCCCAGGAGTGGCAGCAGGTAGACCCGGAGCGCTGAGTCCTTGCGCGCGACGCCGCTGTGCTTGTGCCGCTCCGAGCGGCAGTGGTCCAAGAAGCGCGCCGCGAATTCCCGCAGCGTCGGCGCGGCGGCAAACGCGAGGCCGTTCTTGCGGAGGAGCTCCTGCTCCAACATCTGTCCCCACCGCAACGCGGCCGTGCGCGACTTCACCGGAGGCACGCGCCGCTCGCGGATCTTGCGGCCGTCGGGGAAGCGGACGTGGATGTCGCATTCCCAGCCGCCGCGGAACGGGCGCACCCTCAGCACGCGGGTCGCTCCTCGCGGTCGAGACCGAGCCACGCGAAGACGGCGTCGCGGCGCACGAGCAAGCGACGACCGATGCGAACGATCCCTGGAAGCTGTCCGCGTTCGGCCATCGCGTAGATCCCCCCGCGCGTTGTGCGCAGCAGCGAGGCCGCGTCGGCCACCGTCAGGAGCGGCGGCAGCTCGCGTGGCCCGCTCACGGCAGGCCCTTCTCGCCACGGTCGATGGACGCTCGGCACGGGCGGGGCAGCAAGCGACGTGTGGCCCGCACGCGCCGCACGTGGGCGACGGGCGGGCGGCACACGTCGGGCATCTACCTGCGTGCTTGCGTGGTCCACCGGAGAGGTGGAGGCCGCCATCAGCGCGCTCGGTTCACCCGGCCGGGCTCCCGGTAGTGCTCTGGATCCGGCAGGCGGAAGACGTCGCTGTCCAGAGCCTCGGTAAGGGCGTCCGCGTCGAGGCGGTTCCCGCACGACCCACACAGCGTGATCAGCGACTCGGCTTGGATGACGGTGGTCGTGCCGTCGCGCTCATCCTGCTTGATCATGTGCATGATCGCCACAGCAGCGTTGCCGTAGTCGATGGGCTTGCCGCACCAAGTGCATTGGCTCGCAGGGCTGCGATGGTGAGTCACGTCCGTTCCTCCGGTTGGGCGGGGTCGGCTGCCATGGCGATCGGTGCCACTCGGCCGGCCCGACGGTGCTCGGGGTCACCGTCTAGTACCGGACACGGGCGCGATTCGTCGGGGAAGGGAGCGACCTACACCACTCCGTGCCGGCCGCGGTGTTTGGAGGCACGAGAGCGCTGTCGGCTCTTCACGCACTCCGCGCTCTCGGCTCGTGTGCAAAACCGGCGACCATGCGCCTTCGAAATGACCCGTCCGCAAGCCTTGCAGCGCCGGAACGGCCTTCGTGCTTCGAGCTCGTCGAGGAGGAGCGCCCACATCAACCCGACAAAGCCCCACGCTCGGCGAATCGGGATCGGGCGCCAGGCCATCCGTCGCCACTCCTCGGAAAGGAGGAGGTCGCGGAGGGATTCCCCCTCGATGTTGAAGTGGACGCTTCCTGCGATGAGTGCACCCGCCTCACCTTCCTTCGCGCAGATCGGCCACAAATGCGCGAGCTCCCAATTGGAAATCCCGGTGACCAAGAAGGGACGCGAACGCACCTGAGCCTCGATCAGCGCCGCTTCGACATCGCTGTCTGACTGGGCCGCGATCCGCTGCATGTGGGCCAACTGGAGTATGGCGTCGAAGCCAGCCCCGAAGTCCAAGAGGTGATCGAACGGCGGCGGCCACCCGCAGCGGAGGAGCACCGACGCGCGGCCGTCTTTCCCGGTGAAGACAGGGAGTTCGGGCTCGGTCTCGTCGCGGACAAAGGGCCCGACGCGCTCATGGCTCTCCTGATCGATCGAGATCGTTTTCACAAAGGTCCCTGCCGGCGGCCATCGAAGCTCGATCTTGCAGGCCTCGCGGTCCACGACCTTGATGGGCATGGCTCCGATCGGGCGAAGCGAGAGGCGGCGCGGCCGGTACTTGATGCCCTCGGCGCTCGGATCGGGAGCGTCGATCGTGATGTGCTCTACGCCCCGATACAGGAACTGCCCCGAGACGTTGAGCCAATCGGTGAGAAGGCCGTCCACCTTGCCAGAGGGGAAGAGCCCCAGACCGGGACCCCACACGTACCCGTTTTCCCCCACGTGCATGACCACGAGCCGCTCGATGTAGTCGCCATCCAGCGCGAGAACGCGAATCCCTTTCTGTTGGTCGGTTCGCGGCGGCCCGAGCTCGGGCACGATCCAGACAATGTCCTCTCCGCGCCAGGACTCATAGGCCCGCTGGCGCACGCGCTGCGCTGCGGGAATGAAGGGATTGGACGAGAAGTTGGAGAGCCAGAGCTGGATCGGACGCATAACCCGACCTCTCTGTCACAGGCTTTGTCACAGGCTTTCGGCGGCGATTCTAGGCGTAGCGTCGGGTCATGCCTACTCGAACGCGACATGAAGCCGACGACCGGAAGCGCCCGGCGCGTGACCTCGTCGCCGGCAAGCCCGGCTTGCTCGGGCGCGAGATTCGCCTAGGACAGGTCTCGGAGGCTCGGCAACGCCTCGTGAAGACCGCTCACGCGATCGGCTTTGGCCGCTTCGACCGACTCATGGTCCAGGCGGGAGAACCTAGGCTCGAACCGCCTTGCCGCGTCTTCCGAACCCTGAAATTCCCCTCGACAACGCAATCGCTGCCCCAACTCGGGCCGACCAGTGTGCTCAAGGCGCCGTGGCCTGAGGTGTTCGCCGCGTTCGAGGAGATGGGCACGGGCGAGATCGAGCGTCTCGAGATTCAGGGGGGACTTCCGACTCGCGGGGCCATGGAGGTGACGATGCCCGACCCGAAGTGACCGGCGTTCCGTTAGGACCGAAAGCTGTACTCACCAGACAACGTACTGGCCGCAAAGCGGAGGTCGTTGTGGGTGCCGTCGTAGCGACGGACTCGCAACGGCCTTCTCTGTTCCGTAGGCCCCACGCGCCCAAGCCCAACGGTGCCCACCGCGGGCTCCTCCCCGGCCGGGGGAGGACACGATGGGCGCGCGCGACGCGCGTGGGCCGCTCGACGACGCCACCCGGCGTCTCATTCGGATCAAGGCGTGGGACCTGGCACAGGACTCCGTGTTCACGCCCGCCGACAAGAGGGACATCGAACAGGAACTGACGCTCGATCTGCTCCGCCGCCTGGCGAAGTACGACGCGCGCCGCGGGACGCGCACGGCCTTCGTGCGCCGCGTGGTCGAGAACAGGGTCAAGACGCTCTTGGAGCACCGGCTTGCGGAGCGCCGCGATCCGCGCCGCCTCGCCTTCTCGTTGGACGACGCCCTCGATCCTCACAGCGAAGGCACGCTCTCAAGGGAGGAGGTCCTCGATCCGGGGGATCTCGACCCGACGTGGGGGTCGCCAGCAGAGGACCATGACCTGCGGGTCGATCTCGGTCGGGCGATCTACCAGCTGCCCCTCGACTTGGCCCGGCTCGCCATGGCCCTGGAAGTCGAGAGCGTCACGCAGATCTCCCTAAGGACGGGGATCCCGCGAGGGACGCTCTATGACGCGATCGCTCGGATCCAGGCAGCCCTCAAGGCGGCGGGACTGCGCGAGTACCTGGGCGGCGTCCGACGTTTTCGACGGCCGTCCGGTACTTAGTCCATAGGCGCCCGATGGGGCCAGGAGGTAGCCATGTTCCAAGAAGACGCGGTTCGCGAGCTCGTGGATGACGTCTTCGAAGAGGAGGCGTTGGCGATCGGCGGGCTTGTCGCGCTGTACCACGTCGACGAGACCGCGGTGCAGCGCCTGTTCGCCAGCCTGACCGTGATCCGAGACAAGACGCTTCGGCGAATCGGTTCCGGCGGAGCTCCGGCCGCAATCTTCGAGGAACGCCCCCGGAGCGAGCCACACCCCGCCGTCGAGGAGTTCCTCGCTCGGCTGGGCCGGAGCTGACGGGCTGACCGAGCGGCGGTTCAAACGATGCGCGCGCGTCGGATCGCCGCCAACGGACTCAGACGCGCGCCGACGAAACGGAGAAGTCACTCATGCGCTACCACGAGGCGTTCCCGTCGCCCTACTTCAAGGCCGCGGATCTCGACGGCAAGGAGCCCGTGCTCACGATCGCGAAGGTCACGACGGAGACCATGAACGACGGCGACGAGCGGCGCTGCGCGCACTTCGAGGAGACGGACAAGGTCCTGATCCTCAACAAGACGAACTGGATGGCCTGCGCCGAGATCACGAACGAGAAGGACGACACGCGGTGGGCGGGCACGAAGATCAAGCTCGTGCGGAAGCGCGTCAGCTTCAAGGGCGACAAGGTCGATGCGGTCCGCGTTGAGCCCGCTGAGCCGCCGTTCTGATGCGTGCAGGGGGACGGGAGAGTCCTGTCCCCCGCGCACTTCCGAACCGGCCCTTGTGATCGATACGAGGGAGAAGATGCCCTACGCATTCGAGGGAGCTGTAGTGAAGACGCTCGCGGCGGGGGACTACAGCATCGTCGGGTTCGAGGATCGCGTGGCCGTCGAGCGGAAATCGAAGGCCGATGCGTACTCGACTCTCGGAGGTGCGCGGGAGCGGTTCCGCCGCGAGATGGAGCGGCTCGCGCGTCTCGACTTTGCGGCCATCGTGATCGAGAGCTCGTTGCCGGAGTTCTTGGAGCCGCCACCGTTCAGCCAGCTGCACCCGCATGCGGCCATCGCGACCCTCCTCGGCTGGTCGGTGCGCTACGGCGTCCACGTTCTCTTCGCGGGCGACCGGGAGCACGCCCAGGCCGCTACCCGCCATCTCCTCACGAAGTTCGCGTGGTACGCGCAGGAGGGGAGCCTTGTCGGACGCTGAGAATCCTCTGCTGGCGGCGGCCCTGGAGTACGCGGCGCGCGGCTGGCCGGTCTTGCCGTTGCACACGCCCGTCGACGGCGCCTGCACGTGCGGCAAGGCCAACTGCGGAAGCGTCGGCAAACACCCGCGTACTGAGCACGGCGCCAAAGACGCGACGACCGACGAGGGGACCATCCGTGGATGGTGGTCAAAGTGGTCCGCCGCCAACGTCGGCATCGCGACGGGGAAGGCCAGCTTCGTCGCGCTCGACGTCGATCCGCGCCACGGCGGCGACGAGAGCCTCGCGGATCTGGAGCAGCGCGAGGGGAAGCTCCCCGACACCGTGGAGGCCCTGACCGGTGGGGGCGGCCGCCACGTGCTCCTCGAGTACCCCGAGGGCGGGGTGCGCACCCGAGCCGGGATCGCGTCGGGTCTCGACGTCCGGAGCGATGGCGGCTTCATCGTTGCGCCGCCGAGTCTGCACGCCAGCGGGCGACGCTACGAGTGGGAGCTCTCCAGCACGCCGCAGGACATCCCGCTGGCCGGCATGCCCGCGTGGCTCATCGCGCTTGCGGGTCGGCCGAGCCGGAACGGTGACCGACCGGAACCGACCGACGCCACTCGAATCCCGGAGGGCCAGCGCAACCCTACGCTGACGAGCCTCGCGGGGACCATGCGGCGTCGCGGCATGAGCGAGGAGGCCATCCGCGCGGCCTTGCGGGCCGAGAACGCAGCGCGGTGCGACCCGCCGCTCGACGTCGCGGAGGTGGACCGCACCGCCGCCAGCGTGGCCCGGTACGAGCCGGATGCGAGCGCGGTGGCCATCACCCAGCGCCCTCAGATCCTCGTGACCGGACGGCAGGACCGCGAGCTTCTCGAAGAGGCGCGCGACGCGCTCTACCGAGCCGACGCCGCGCTCGTCTACCGGGACACCGGGCAACTCGTGCGGATCGACGGCAGCCAGTTGCGCGCGATCGCGGGCGGTGAGCTCCACGATCGCTTGGCGCGCTCGGCCTCCTGGGTCAAGGCGACCGACGACGGCATGCAGAGCGTCCGCGTACCACGCCATCTGATCGAGCCCCTCCTCGCGGCGGCCGGCGCGCCGATCCCCATCGTGCGCAACGTTGTCGCGGTGCCGGCCTTCGTCGGCGAGGACTTCAGGCTCGTCACGCGGCCCGGCCTCGACGGAGACACGCTGTACGTCGGCGAGGTGCTCGACGTCGCCCCGATTCCCGAGGAACCGTCCGCTGAGGATGTCGAGGCGGCCCGGGAGACCCTGGAATCTTGGTTCTCCGAGTTCGCCTTCACGGACCTGACCTCGAAGGCGCACGCCATCGCCCTTCCGATCACCTTGATGGTGCGCGCGGCTCTCCCCGGGCGCGTGCCCATGTTCGAGGTCGAGGCGGCGACGGCCGGCACGGGGAAGACCACGCTCGCGGAAATCGTCTGCATCGCGGCGCACGGTGAGCCGCCGATCTCTACGACCTGGACCCGCGACGGCGAGGAGATGGGCAAGCGCGCCGCCTCCTGGGTCCTCTCGGGGCGCCCCGTCGTGCTCCTCGATGACGTGAAGCGGATCACCGGCGACCCCGCCCACGTCCTCTCATCGCTGATCACGACCGGCGCGATCGAGGTCCGCGCGATGCGCGAGCTCGCCAACGCCGGAGGCCGCTTCCACGGCGTGATCATCACGACCGGCAACAACGTGCAGCTCGACGAGGAGATGCCGAGGAAGATCTGCCGGATCCGACTCGAGTCGCCCGAGGACCCGTGGACGCGCACCTTCCGACGCGCCGATATCCACGCCTGGACTCTGGACCATCGAGCCGAGATCGTGCGCGCGGTGGGCGTCCTGGTGGCCGCGTGGAAGGCCATCGGCCGCCCGCCCGGGCCGCGCTCGCGCCCGTCCTTCCACGAGTGGGCCATTACGGTCGGCGGGATTCTCGGCTGCTACAGCGCCGACCTTCAGGCCGCCTTCCTCGATCCGGGCGACGTCGAAGACATGATGACCTTCGGCGAGGGAACGGACGAGCTGCGCGCCTTCGTAGAGGCGTGGATGGAGACCTCGGCTTGCAGCACGACGCTTGCCGCGAGCGAACTCGTCGCAGTCGCGGAGCGAGCTGGCGTCCTAGAGGGCGTGATGGGCGACGGCAACGAACGATCCCGGGCGTCCCGGCTCGGCCGCTACCTCAAGGGGCACCGTGGCCAGGTGATCGCGGGACGTCGAGTCGTCGGCGTCGCCGACAGCCGGTCACGCGCGCTGCGCTGGGCCATCCAACCCCTCAAGGAGGAGCCTCGGTGAGCCGCACACATGCACACATCTCAGCAGACATGCGGCGTCGATGTGTGCGAGGGCCAAACCCCCGCGCAGCAAGCGGTTGCAGCTCCGCTCGCACACATGCACACATCTGCTCTGATCCTACTCCACGTAAGATCTCTCTTCTCTATATACGTAATAGGGAAACAACACATGTGTGCGAAGTGTGGGCTCCGGCACAAGGTGCGGTGAGACAAGAGGTTGCGGGCGCAGACAAGCCCCGCGATGTATGCGGGGGATGTATGCATGTGTGCGGGCGCCGCGAGGAGGGGGCGTGATGGCCACCGCCGCGCGCCACCGCCTGGCGGGGTTCCTCGACGCGCTGCCGACGTATTTCGGCGGGAAGCGCCGCCTTCTTGGTCACATCGCGAAGGCCCTTCCCGCGCCCGCAGACGCGCCCGTTCTCCTCGATCCCTTCATGGGTGGCGGGTCCGTGGTGCTCTGGGCCAAGAGGCGCGGGTACCGCGTGATCGGCAACGACGTGGCGGACCGCGCGGTCATCGTGGGCCGGGCACTCGTGGCGAATGATCGCGAGCGGATCTCCCGGGACGACCTGGCGCGCCTCTTCGCCCTGCCCGCTGACCGGGCCGCCGGCTTCGTGGAGCGCGTCCATGGCGGCGAGGTCGTGCCTGTCCGCCACGCCCGCTTCCTGGATGGCGCGCTCGAAGTCGCACGCTCGACGCCCGGCTCGAAGGGCTGGCTTCTGCGCCTTCTGTGCCTCCGGTACGTCGTCGCGCTGCGCCCCATGGGGAACTTCGGCGCGCGCACGATCGTGAAGCAGGTCGACGACGGTGAGTGGGAGACGATCAACCCGACCTTCCTCCGCGACCACCTGGCCCGACGACTCGAGGCGCACCCGCTTGCGCTCTGCGAGGAGCTGCGCCGGAAGATCAACCGCGGCGTCTTCGGGAATGGCCACGCGAACGAGGTTCACCAGGGCGACGCCGTCGCGTTCCTCCGCGAGAACGAGGGGGACGTCGTCTACTTCGATCCTCCCTACGGTGGGACGTCCTCCTACGAGGCCGCGCTGAAGCCGCTCGACTCGATCATCGCCGGCGAGGTCATCGAAGCGGCGCCGTCGCGGTTCTCGGGCCGGCGCGCGGTGGATGCCCTTGAGGAGCTCTTCGCCGCCGCGCAGCACATCCCGACGTGGGTCATCTCGTACGGCAACGCCGTGCTTTCGGCGGGCGAGCTGGCCGCGCTCGTCAGCCGCTTCCGGCAGCACGTCACGGTCGAGGAGATCCGCCACGCCCATCTCGCAGGGCTCGCCTCGGAGGACTCCAAGGCAAGGAACCGCGAGATCCTCATTCGCGCCTGGGGGGAGAGATGACGAACCCGCCCACGGAACCCACGTCTCTGGTCGACGCCCTCGCGTCCGTGCGCGCGATGCGCCGCGAGATCCTGCGCCGCATGGTGCTCGACGAGGGGAAGATCGAAGTCCTGGCCGAGCACGTCCTGGGATACACGTTGCGCCCGTTCCACCGGGAGCTGCTGGCCTTCCAGTCCGCCGCGAAGGACGCCTGTCTGCAGCTCGCGCCGCGCGGCTTCGGGAAGAGCACGGTGCTCACGATCACGCGCGCCGTCTTCGAGGTCCTCCGCAACCCGAACATCCGCATCCTGATCGCGTCCAACACGCAGATCCAAGCCGAGGTCTTCCTGCGGGAGATCAAGGCGCACTTCGAGCGGAACGAGCGGCTGCGCGACGCCTTCGGCGACTTCGTGGACGAGCGGAAGTGGGACACGCGCGAGATCGTCGTCGCGCCCCGCCGCTCGACCGCGAAGGAATCCACGATCACCTGCGTCAGCGTCACGGGGCCGGTGGCCAGCCGGCATTACGACCTGATCATCGCGGACGACATCGTGGACGAGGAGAACTCCCGCACCGAGCTGCAGCGCGAGCGCGTCAAGGTCTGGCTCTACAAGACCTTGCTGCCCTGTCTGGAGCCAGATGGCCGGCTGTTCATCCTGGGCACGCGGTACCACTACCTGGACTTGTACGGCCACCTTTCGAAGAACGACATGGCGACCCGCCACCAGGTCATCCGTGCGATCGCGCCCGACGGATCGACGCCTTGGCCCGAGAAGTTCTCGATCGAGTTCCTGGAGGAGAAGAAGCGGCAGATGGGCTCGGCGATCTTCGCCTCCCAGTACCAGAACGACACTGAGCTCATGAAGGGCAACATCTTCAAGGAAGAGTGGTTCCGCTTCTACGAGACGCCGCTCGATCCGAAGGCGGTCGACTACTTCATCGGCTGCGACCCGGCGGCCACGCGCGCGGACCTGGTGGGGAAGGCGTCCACTTCGGACTTCTGGACCGTCGTCGTGGGCGCCCGAGTGAGGAAGGACGGCGATTACACGAGGGAGATCTACGTCGTCGAGATCTGGCGCGCGCGGTGCACGAAGCAGGAATACGTGGACAAGCTCCGCGCGCTGAACGATCGGTACCGGCCGATCGAGGTTCTGGTCGAGACGGTCGCGGCGCAGGAGTACCTCGCACAGGACTTGGAGCGGTACATGCCGGTGCAGCGTGTGGACCGCGTGAACGACAAGGTCTCGCGAGCCTATCGGCTGCAGGCGTACTTCGAGAACGGGCAGGTGCTCTTCCCGGCGCGCGCGCTCGAACAGGATCCCGAGGTCTGGCAGGCGCTCCGGGAGGAGCTGATCCTCTTCCCGCAGGCGGAGCACGACGACTGCTTCGACGCGCTCGAGACGATGGTCGAGGGCGCGATGAACCAGGGAGGAAGCCCGGTCATTTGGTGGATCGACTCCGGGCCGTTCGTGGACGACGACGACCGGCTGCCGTGGGCTCCTCGGTCGTCCCGGACGATGCGGCTCCCTTGGCTTGGGTGAGGAGTGGAAGGTGACGCTGGGGAAAGAGAGCGCGCCGCGCGATCCGCACGAGGAGGCGCTCGCGAGGCCGACGAGTAGAGCTCTCGCGATCCGCGCGAAGTGCTGGGACTGCGAGGGACGGGGTGCCGGATGGCGGCAGCGCGTCCGGGCCTGTGGCGTCACGGCGTGCCCGCTGTGGCACGTTCGGCCTTACCAGGGGGTGGGTAGCGGGGTGAGGGAGATGGGTCTCGAAAAGGGCACTTTAAGGCCAGTTTTCAGAGCAAGGAATGGAAACGGGAAGGCCGGTTGAGGTGGCGGCAGGGAGGAGAACGTGACGCTGGTGAAAGAGAGCGCGCTGAAGGTCGTCGACCTGGCTGTCGAGACCCTCGCGCCGAACCCGTGGAATCCGAACCGCGTGCCGCCGGGGCTGTACGCGAAGTTGCGCGCGTACATCGAGCGGGAGGGGTTCGTCGAGCCGCTCGTCGTGCGCAGGCTCGGCGAGGGCTACCAGATCCTGGGCGGGTTCCACCGCTGGATGATCGCGAAGGAGCTCGGCTACAGGACCGTGCCCTGTGTCGTCGTGGACCTCGACGATCGCCGCGCGAAAATCCTCTCGGTCAACTTGAACGAGCTGAAGGGGCAGTCCGTGCCGGCGCTCTTGGCGGAGCTGATCCACGATCTCTCGCGGGACCTCTCGCTCGACGATCTCGCCTCGCAGCTGCCGTACGACGTGCCGGAGTTGGACGACCTGCTTCGGCTCCTGCAGATCCCGGACGGGCTCGCCGAACAGCTCGCCGCGGAGGCCGAGAAGATGGAGCGGGAGCGCACGCGCATCCTGGCCTTCGCGCTCAGCGCGGAACAGGAGGCTGTGGTCGAGGAGGCCGTGGGGAAGGCGCTGGTCGACGTCGCCGGCACATCGCGTGGCGCCGCGCTCACGCACATCGCGCAGACGTACCTGGATGGGAGGAAGGGATGAACGAGAAGGACTCGCACAAGGCGGCCTTCGAAGCCTACTACGCGCTCGGGGCCGCGCGCTCGCTCACGGCGCTCGCCGAGCAGACCGGCATCTCGCGCAGCACGCTTCGCAACTGGTCCTCCGCCTACCGGTGGCAGGACCGACTCGAAGAGCGCGCGCACGAGGTCGCCCGTGCCGTGGCCGCCCGCTCCGTGCGGACCGAAGTGAAGGACCGACTCCAGCAGCGGCAACTCGTGGAGTTGGGCCTCGTGACGCTCGCCCGCCAGATCGCCGAGGGCAAGGTGCGCGGCACGCTCGCGGACCTGGACCGGCTGATCCGACTCGAGCGGTTCCTGGAGGGCGAGGCCGACAGTCGACAGGAAGTCATCGCGCGGGAGCTGAAGGGCAAGAGCCCCGACGAGTTGCGCGAGATGTTGCGCCGCGAGCTGGCGGACCTGGCCGCGCTGAGCGGGGAGGCCGAGGTTGTCCCGGCGCTGCCACGGGGCGTGGCCGAAGTGGTCACGGAGCCCGCGGAATCGGCCATAGAAGAAGTGGAAATGGCCACGGAGACGCCACGGCGTGACGAAGCGGAGGAGACCTCGTAAGTCGTTGGCCCGCCTACAGATCGCATCGCTCAGCGCCCGCACGTCCCCTGGGCGATCAGCCACGCACGTCTGCGGCGCTTCGGGCGGGTCAGATCGTGGCACTTCGCGGATACCGTAATCTGTGCAGTACCAATGACTTACGGGATCGACGAAGCGCGGGAATCTCCGTGGCAACGCCGTGGCAACCCCGTGGCTGAGCGTGGCAGATCGCACGGCAGCGCAACACCGGCGCGGTGGAGGTGCAACGCGCGCGCCCGCGGCAGTAAGCTAACCGCGCTATCCGGTCTGCAACTGGAGGTCAGCGATGCGTCGCCTTGCGCCCGTCGCCACAACTTCGTGCGCGTCACCCAGGGCGCGTGCGTCGTCGGGGCCGGCGTCCTCGGGTTCGTTGGAGACGGCCCCTGGGGTCTCCTCTGGCCCGTCGCCGGGCGTGGCGCTCTTCATCAAGCTCTTCCAGCCCAATATCTCGGGTCCCGCCGTGGACGCGACGGCACTCGCCAGCGCGGGAGCGTACTTGCAGATACTCGCGGTGATCCTCGATCGGTGGAGATCGGCGGACGCCGCCGAGGCGAGTGCCTGGGTCGAGGAGCACGCGCACCTCAAGCCACTCTACGAGGGCCTCGTCGTCGCCCGGGCGCCCGTAACGACCATCGGGGGAGCGTCCCGATGACGCTTGGGCGCTGGAGTACGAGTGCGAAGCCACTCGCCTTGTGGTTGAGCGGCGTGTTGAGTGGTGTGGTTGCCGCCGTGGTCGCGGCGCTCGTGGTGGTCCACCTGCGCCAGCCGCACTTGCGATATCGCGAAGAGTACGTGGTCGCCGATCTCGCGCACCTCATTTCCGAGCCACCGCCACCGGATGGCGCTGTACAGATGAGATTTGTCGGCGCCGATCCCGTGTGCCGGCACACCGTCGTCCTTAAGGCCGACCGCCACGTTGCCGCTCACGACGTCCGGATTGCGGTCTCGGAGGTGAGTGACCAGGACGAGATCGTGGTAGAGCCGCCTTCACTGGGCGCGACAGTGACGCGTCACGCGATGGAGGCAAGCCGCCTCTCCGCGCCCGAGGGTAGCTACTGCCTCGTGACCATCCCCGAGGTCCCCGCCGCCACGGATGTCTCAGTCCAAATCACCCAGCTGCTTCTCGCGCCTGGCGTGCGTTTCACTCGGGTCGCGCGGATCATCTTGGGCAATGGCCCGCCTGCGACCTCCGAGACAGCCGACGACGGAGACCAGATCCGCAAGAAGCTCGACTTCGACGCCGTGTACGTCTTCAAGAACGCGACGCCGGTGGACTCGGCTGCGTGGAACAGCGCCTCACGTCATGTCACGCTGATCTTGGCGCCGTGGGTGCATCCATCCTTCCCCTCGGACACCGCGGGCCGTGGCGGTGCTCCACCGGACGCGTCGACGCGTCGAGTGCGGACGGGTGACGTTCTCGAGGGCAACTAACAGCAGACGCGGGGCCGCCATGACGGGGAGGTTCCGGGATGCCCAGGCGCGTGGCGGGCGAGCTGCCTTGACGGTGCGCGGTTCCCGGGACCGCGGTAGCGGCGATCCGCGCGAAAAACGAGCGCGCCACGGGCGCCAAGACCGACGATCTCGGGTCCACGAGGGTCGGCGCACCGGGAGTCGCGGGCGCGCGTCGCCTCCGTTGCGAGGTTCTTGAACGGCGAGTCCGGGAGGATTACCGTCGGGTCAGAGACGAGAAGCGGGTAGTTCTGGAGCCGCGGGGAAGTCGTGGTTAGCCGCGGCCCAAAGGAGTCGAGAATGAAGGCGCTGCCATCGGCGCTACTACTGTCCGCGGCGACAATGATCGGATGCTCCAACCCGGCCGGACCTCCCGTGGAAAAGCATCCCCCGCTCGCCAACCCAGAGGCGATTCGCGAGTTCGTTAGAAGGTCGCCGTTCCCGGACAAGCAAGAGATCGTGATCACTCGCGTGACGCCGGATGAGGATGTCTGGCTGTTCCAGGTGTCCTACGGTCCGCCCTTCGACTGTTGGCTCGGGTGCACATACTCCTGGGCGTCGGGCCTCGCGAACGGAGAGAAGATCGGGTGGTTCCAGGTCGAGGACTACGGCGAATTCGACACGAGCAAGATCGCCCTGTACCAGGTCGACCAGAGCGACGAGAACCTCTGTTCCCCCGACTTCTGGACTAGCCTGGAGCATTGTGATGATGACTTCTTCCACTACGCTTTCCTGCGGAGGGTCGCCCGGTCCGAGGTTATCGGCCGCCAGCCGCTGGCCGCGGCGATAGCGACGTTGCCTGCGTTCTTTGACGGCTACCTCGCGCAGGAGTTGATCGACAACACGGTCGTACGAGGGGACTGTGGACTTCTTCGCGCTCTGGCTGCGCTACCCCACCACCCGGATTACGTCCCGGTAGTGCAGGAGGCGCAAACGCTTCTCGTGAATTGCGGGGCCTGACGCGCGCTTGTCCCGGCCTCGCGCCGGGGATCATGAACGCGGAGGCGCTCGTGGTGTCGCGCGTCGGCGCGGCTTGTCCGGAGTGCATCGTCGACGGCCTGCTCACTCGCTGGGCTTGGGGTCCAGAGGGGCGCTCCTCAGATGATCGCGACCATCCTCCTGGCGTTGGCTGTGCTCGTGATCGTGGTCACTCTCTCGCGCGGTCGCAAGCGCGGGCGAGGTATCGCGAACGCCACCGCGACGATGCAGGAGTACTTTCTCCCGGATCTTAGCCCCGAGCGAGACCGGTCATATGTCGCCCACAGCGAGTCCGTGCCCGGGAAGCAGTACGCGGTGAACATCTATCAGATGACCTGTACGTGTCCCGACTTCGCCAAGCGGCGGAGCGTATTTCAGCGTCTCGACGCCCGCCGAATGTGCAAGCACTTGGCAAGCCGACTCGAGGAGAAATGCGGCGTGGCGGAACTGGGGCAGCCCGCCTATGCCGTCGTTCGCACGGCTGCGAGGTACGGCCCGTCAGGCGCGTACAAGGTCGTCTTCTTGGGGCCGCACTCCTTTCTCGTAATGGCCTCGGCGGGAAAGGAGTGGATGAGCGTGATCGTCCGGGGGGAGTGGCCACCCCAGGCGGATCGATTCAAGAACTACGCCTTCGGCTACTCGCTGATAGAGAGACGGTGGAGCTACGGACGTGCACCTCGGGCGCACAAAGAGATCGCCGAGTTCCTCAACGTTGTTCCGGTCGACGCTCTCGGCCTGGCGGCGACGCCGCACGAGTAGGCCGTGGTAAGGACGGTGCGTGAGCAGAGGCCGACTGACGACGAGGCGCAATAGACGAGCGCCCCGACGCGCGAGATTCAGGTCTCTCGTCTCGGTTGCAATACGGCCGCCCCTCGCCGCCGCGATCGCGCGACGCGCGCGTTGCGACGTACGGCGGATCAGGGAACACGTCGCGCCGTGCGCTCGGTCTGGAGACACCGGGGCGGAAGTCGGTGCGGCAGGTAACGGCCCTGGGAATCCAGCCGGGACCACCAGGCCGGGAACTGTCAGAGATGCTCGGTCGGCGGCCAGACCCCAGGGCAGCATGAGCGTACCGCGGCGGGAGTGGCGGTTCAAGAAGCGTCGGGGGTGCCAGCGGCTGCCAGGGTAACCAGACAGACGGCTGGTCCTGCCGGCAAGGAGGGCCTCCTGAGGCCCGGAAACGGCCCCAGGCGGGGCGATATCCCCGCGGTTAGGGATCAAGGGGGGGCGGCGCCGGATGAAGAGACCCGCTAGGCGATTCGAG
Organism: bacterium; assembly: GCA_046330135.1. GTDB lineage: Bacteria > ARS69 > ARS69 > ARS69 > ARS69 > CAYYFX01. The sequence continues at coordinate 531,689 of JAXLTI010000006.1, read as the reverse complement.
GCGGGCCCGAGCTACGGCTCGCCCATGAGGCTCGGCACGGGTGGGACGGCTAGGATCTGGCCAGCGCCTTAGCCTCAGGCAAGCCCGATTCGACGATATCGACGAATCGCCTGCGCGCCTGGTCCCGGGCAGGTGCTTTGCAACCGGGATTGTCCTCGAGAGCGCACCATGGTTGCCCAGCGTGATCAGGCCGAGTCGCCCGCCCGGCAACGACACCCCATGCGCCGCAGAGGCGTCTCCATGTCACCGCGTGCACCCACGCCGCGGGTGACGGCGCAACTGAGCTGCCCCGCGACTCGCATCAGAGAATCTCGCGGGTCCCGAAGATAGTTCTTGACTGCTTGCTCCGACATGCGTAGTTTGCGGCTCGCACGGGGCAGACAACGAACGACGGTCTTCCCCGCCCGGCTGAGCGCCCCCCTGTCGCCCCTTCGTGGCGCTCGCCTCTCGCCCCGCGCACCGATGGCGGAGAAGACGCACCGCGCTGCTGTAGCGGCAGGGGGTGCGGCGATGACGCCTCCTTCTCGAAGACAGCAAGACTCGCATCGACGGCTGACGTGGGCCGCGTGCCTCGCGGTCGCCATGCTCTCGCTGGCGGCAGGTTGGTGGAGCTCTCCGGGCTCGCGGTGGTCGACGCACGTGCGCGATGAGGTTGGCGCGGCGGCTCCCCGCGCTCACCAGAGGCGCGACAGCGGAGCGGTCTACCTCGACCACGACCTCTTCATCGCTCCCGGCCAGGTGCTGGAAGTGCGTGGCGGTGCGCAGGCCGACACGGGCGCCGTGAACACGGGTCGTGACCCGCACAGGATCGAGTTGGTCGTGCAAGGGACGCTGCGCGTGAGTGGCGAGTCCACGGGCCACGTGACGTTCCCGTTGGTCAACGGAGACGACGCGGGCTGGGGCGGGATTCTCGTCGATCTCAAGGGAAGCGAGGGCTCATGAAGACGGAACGCTGCTGGGAAGGGCGCCGCACGAGCCGGCGAACCAGCACGTTCAGAACTTGGGCGCAGGGAAGGCGCTCGGCCTTCGCCCTGCGCGTTGATGGCGGAGAGAGCAGGGACGTAACTTGCCGTCGCGGGACGGCGGGGGGTGCGACGATGGCTCACTTCGGAGCGGTCTCGAGATCGTGTTGGCTTGCGGCGCTCGTGGCGGCCGCGGCCACGCTGACGCTGTTCGGACCTTCGACGCTCTGCGCGAACTGGGAATGGGCGCCGCCCGTGCAGGTCACGCACGCGAGCGGGTTCTGCCCGGACAACCCTGCGCACTGCGTGTCGCCGCAGTACGTGCAGGTGCAGGCGTGGGGACTGGCTTTCGGTCGTCAACAGAGCTCGGATCGCGAGTTCCACGTGGTCGTGGAGGCGGCGCCACCCTTTGGACATGGCGGGTACACCATGGGCGTCGTAGCCTACATGCACTTGGGAGAGGATCTGGACTGGGCGACGGCATTTGCTCACCCGGAGTGGATTGACCGCGGTCCGAGCGTGATCCGCTCGTGGCTCCCTCTCCTCGCCGTGGATCAGGACGATGACCCGCACGTGGTCGAGGGCAGCAGCGTGCCGGGGAACACGAACATCACGCTGACCTATCGGCAGCGCGGCACTTCCACGTGGGACGGTACATCTGATCCCATCCTCTGGCCGTGCTCGCAGGAGCCAGGGGGCATCGCGATCCTCGACGGACAGGATCCTGCGCTGCATGTGTCGTTCGGGACCGACACATTTGCGTGCGAGGGTGCCTACAGGGGCAGGAACGGGTGGTTGCGGTACACGCAGGCGGTCAAGAGCACCGCGGCGACTGACACGTCAGCCTGGACCCCCTGGGTGTGGCTGGACCACGAAGCGGGTGGAGGGCCGATCGTCTTGAACGACGGCGTTCTGCGCTTCATCTCCTTCGTTGCGGATTCCGTGGACACGCTCGGTCAGCAGCGTTACCGGCTGCGCCTCGTTCACGTGTGGGGTGGGCAGAGGTCGGCCGCGCCCGCGGACTCGTTTGCAGGCCATGGAGGATGGACAGGCGCACACCGGGACACGCTGGACACGACGATCCAGATGTATGCCGGGGCAGCACCAGCGCCCGAAGACGCGGACTCTGCGAAGGTGTCCATCGCGTACCAGCCCTCGGTAGGGCTTGGCGGGGGACCCGGCTGGCTGTGGATCACGTGGCCACGTTTCGAGACGTCGACCACGGAGACCTACTTGATGGGCCTCGATGTCGCGGCGGACACGACGACGGCGAAGGTGCGCTTGACCCCGAACGACGGGGTGCCCTCCGGCGGAGGCATCTTCCTCGCAGATGGGGCCATGCACTTCGTCTACCGCGACATCATTAACGCCCCGGACAGCACTCGGCTCCTCTACCACATAGCCAATCACCACACGGCGAATCACGCCGACCTGCTCAACCTGCAGAACTGGACGCCTCGGACGGAACTCACCTGGGCGAACGTGGCCCGGAGGGCGAACGCGCCGAGCTTCGTAGCGAGTACGGACTCGGTCTGGGCGATCTACGCGAGCCGCGACGACAACGACGAGGACCGCGGAGTCGCCGCGTTGTGGTTCTCGCTCGGGCACGACATCGGCTCAGAAGTGGCCTACGGCGACACGGCAACGTGGTCCGGAGCGGTCTATCTCGACCGAGACTTCCACGTCGCATCCGGAGGGACGCTCATCATCCAGCCGGGGACGCGCGTCATCGCGCAGACGAGCGACGCACAAAACGTGGGCCGCGACGAGGAGCGAGTGGAAATGGTCGCCCACGGCACGGTGCAGGTGAACGGGGAGGCCGGCAGCCGCGTGGTCTTCAAGGCGGTGAACGACTCCGTCGGTGCGTGGGGCGGGATCTACTTCGATCAAGCGGCGCTGGAGGTCGCGTCGCCGGGGTACGGCTACACCTGCGCCTCCTACGTTCACAACGCAGACATCAAGGACGCCACGGCGGGCCTGGTCATCGAGCAGACAGGTGCTCCGTCTCTTGAGGGCGTGGTGTTCGCGGACAACGTGAACCACCGCGACATCCTGCTGGACGGCTCGGACGTCTTCGTCCCGCACGACGGCGGCTGGAGCCTCGCGGCACCCACGAGGGTGAAGGTAGCGAGGGTCACGCGTTCGGGCGCGGATATCGGCGGTCACAACGCGGGCAAGGTGGATCTCGTCGTCCACGGGCCGTTGAGCACCTCGTCTACGGACACGAGCTTCGTGAGGTTCGAGCCCGACACGCTGCCCACCGCGACGACGAGTTGCGAGGACTGGGGAGGGATCTTCTACGACTGGGAGTCGCCGGGCGGGGAGCTTGCGAAGGCCGACGTCGGGTACGCGATCACGCCGGTGTCGCTGTTCTATCAGAGCGCGACGGTGCGCGACTGTCGCCTGCACCACTTCCACGACCAGGCCCTCTGGGTCGTCGGTGATGCGTTCGCGAGCGGCCCGCACCTGGTGAGCAGCGTGATCGAGCGACGGCCGACAGGGACGGTCAACCTCTACGAGGACGTCGGCAAGACCGGCATCGCGATCGACGACTGCGCCAACGGCACGTTCGAGACCAGCACCGTCACGCTGACGGGAGTGAACGCTACCCCTGGAGGAGCAGCGTTCTCGATCCTCGGAGGGAGCTTCTTCTGCACGCAGTCCGGTGCGAGCCCTGAGACCCTGAGCGTCAAGGAGAACACGATCGTGGGCCCCGGCGGCGACTACCCAACGCAGTATGGGCTGTGGTCGGGAATCCACGGCGACTGGATGTGCGGTGCGGGCAACCGGAAGGTCGTCATCTCCGACAACGTGCTGGACGGCTGGAACGGCAAGGCATTCGCCCTCACGCAGACCAAGGACGTCCAGCTGACCTGCAACGTGGTCATGAACTCGGCGAAGGCGATCGAGTTCAGCGGAAGCGGGACCGACACGCTGGGCTCACGATACCGGTTGTGCACCCTGGAGGTCGGCGATTATGGCGACGTCAACGATCAGCAGGCCGTGTGGACGAACGACGCCTACTCGTTGAAGCTCGGCGCCAGCGGCAGCATGGGTTCGAACCAGATCATCGCCGACGGCAACGACTACTACGCCTTCGAAGACGACGAGAACTCGGGGCACACGCTCAACGCCCAGTACAACTACTGGAGCTGGAACGGGCAGCACCAGACGAACTCGATCCTCATCCACCAGCACATCTCCAAGGACAACTGGGTCACGGATCCTGCTCGCGTGAATGCGATGAATGCGCTTACGGACGTGCCGACGGGCTGCTCGGCGGCTACGTACAGGACGCGAAGCCAGGTGGTCGCGGACGATGGTGCCGAGCGGGGGGCGACGACGCCGGCCGAGGAGATCACCACCTTGCCGGAGCGCACGGAGCTGACGCTCGGCGGAGCGGTTCCCTCGCATGGCACCGCGGAGATTCGCTTCGCGCTCGCAGGGGCGGAGCGGCGCCACGTGGTGATCGAGGTCTTCACCGTCACGGGGCGCCGTGTAACGCGCTTGGTGGAGGATGATCTTGCCGGTGGTCGGTACGGCGTCACGTGGCCTGCGGCGTCTGCCGGCGGAGGGAAGGTCAGCGCGGGGGTATACTTCGTGAGGATGCGCGCAGGCGAAGTGACGCAGGTACGCAAAGTCGTTTTGGTCCGCTAGGAGGCGCATCATGAGCAGACTTCGTCGTTCCTTGCGGATCCTGCCGTTCTTGGTGCTCGCTCTGCCAGCGGTCTCTGGCGGCTCTGTTCGGCGCGTCCCGTCGCAGTACGCGACGATCAACGCGGCGATCGACGCGGCGGCGTCTGGAGACTCCGTCTTGGTCGCTCCGGGAGTTTACGACCAGTACGAGACGCGCCTTCTAGGTGATGGCTACTGGTACTCGTCGGTGGTCTTCCTGAGGGGAGAGGTCTCCATAGTCTCCGAGGGCGGTGCGGCCTCTACGACGCTGCGCATGGATTCTGCGAGCCAGACGCCCGTGGTCCTGCGCGCCTACGGGGAGTCGGGGACCGCTACCGTAGACGGCTTCACGGTGACGGGCAGTGTTGCGGGCATCCGCGGGCTTTCCTTCACGTGGGGGGATCACTGCGTCATTCGAGACTGCGTCTTTCGAGATCTCGGCACCGGGGGGAGCGGGCAAATCGCCGTGGGCGGCACGGGCTCGGATTTGGAGGTGCACGGCTGCCACTTCGAGAACATCAACGGCGCGACGGGGAGCGCGATCCACCAGACGTCGGGGACGCTGCTGCTCGAGAACAGCGAGTTCACCAACTGCCGAAGTGGCGCGATCCAACTGACATATGACTCAGGCTTCCCCCATATCACGTGGGCGACGATTCGTCGCTGTCGGTTCTCCAACAACACGGGCGTTGGCGGCAGTGTCGGCACGTACGCCTACAGCACCGTTTTAATCGAGGATTGCTGGTTCGAACGAAACCGTAGCGGCCCCGGCGGTGGTGCGCTTGGCTTAAGCGGACCTGACGTGACCATCCGAAACAACACCTTCGTCGGCAATTCGGTCGCGTCTGGACTCGGTGGGGCCGTCGACCTGCAGCTCGGGACGGTCCTGCTCGAGGGGAACACGTTCTACGGGAACTTCATCGACGAAGTGTCGGGACGGGGTGGGTCAGCGGTGTATCTCCACTCAGGGGTGAACTGCACCTTCCGACGGAATGTGGTGGCTGCGTCGACGGGCGGGCAGGCTGTTGGCGTCTACGGGGCTTCGATCCAGCCGAGCTGCGATCTCTACTGGGACAACGCTCAAGGAAACACAGCGGGATTCGTGCCGGACGCGACGGATCTCATAGCGGATCCGATGTTCTGCGACACGACCGCGAGCGACCTCGACGTGAATGCCGCTTCCCCTTGTCTTCCTGGGAACGGCAACCCCTCGTGCACGGAGCTGATCGGGGCGTGGGGCCAGGGCTGCGGCACGGTTGCTGTGGAGCCATCATCTTGGGGTCGAATCAAGAACAGCTTCCGTTCGGGAAGCGAGGAGGCGGGGCGATGAAGCCGCGTTGGATGGTGCTGACGGGAGCCGCCGTGCTTCTGGCCACGACGGCGTGGAGCGAAGAGCGAACGGTACCTGTTCGCGACGTGGCGGTCGTGCAGGATGGTCATGGCGCGGCGCGAGTCTTCTTCCGGCTCGGAGCGATCTCCATCTCGCAGTCGACGCTGATCGATCGAGCGGTGCTAACCGTTCCTTTCACGGGCGACTTGGCGGACCGCGCGATCGAGCTTCGGGTCTCTCCGGTCACGCAGGCGTGGGCGGGGAACCCCTCGTTCGACACGCCGTACGACGACTCCCTGTCGGGGCGCTGCGAGGTCGATCTCCGAAGGGGCTCAGGAGTGGCGAATTTCGATCTGACGGTCGCGCTGAAGGAGAGTCTGGAGGAGGGGGTGTTCTCCGACGGATTCGTGCTCACGGCGCGATCGGAGGGAGCGACAGCAACGGACCTCGCGCGCTTCGGGACGCTCTCGGGCGCCACGTTGCGGCTCACGACGACAACGCTGCCCTCGGGCAAGCCGCCTTGGGCAATGCGGGGACGCAATCCGCAGCGGCCGGCTCGGCATCCGGTGGGAAGCGCAACCGGGCGCACGCGATAGAGCGTCTTCGTGCCGGGCCACGTGGAGCGGGAGACGGCGGCGTGCCACCACGAATCCGTCTCCCTTTTTCCTCCACGACCACGGTCGACGCCAGGGGACTCGGGGGGACTCCAGTAGACTGGAGGGGATCGCTAACCGGCGGCACGTCGGGCGGTTAGGAAGCTAAGTCCTGATTCCCCAACGACTTCCGGAATCGCTAGGCCGTGGGTTCGATTCCCACCGCCTCCACCAAAGCAGGGGCCCGTAAGTGACCTACTTGCGGGCCCTTACGCGTTTCGGCGTTCGGCGCGAAACGGCCGTCTCCAGAATATCTCCACTTTTCCAGGCGATTTGCCGCGGGCCCCTCGCCTGGCGGATGGCCTAGAGCCGGTCCAGAGACCGTTTCCTCTGCGCCGGGTCGCTCACGATGCGCACCGAACCCACGTCCTGACGGAGCTAGGTTCTGGAGTCCAGAGCCAGGTATCATGAGAGGCGTCAGCGCGGAGGTGAGCCGTGCGCTCTCGGCGCTTCTCTCTCGCGATCCCTGCGGCCAGTCTTCTTGTTGCGTCCGCAGCGGGTGCTCTCACCCACCACGTTCCCTCCGAGTACGCGACGATCAACGCAGCGCTCGACGCTTCGGTCTCCGGCGACAGCGTTCTGGTGGCCCCCGGCACGTATTCGCAGTACGAGGTCCGGGTACTGCACGGTGGTGGTCCCTTCACGGCGAGCTCGGTGGCGTTCCTGAAGGCAGGAGTGAGCCTGATCGGCGAGGGAGGCCGCGATGTGACGCGGATCGATCTCGCCGGTCAGGGAGTGGGATGCGCGGTGCCGGTTCTGGCCTACGGCTTGGGTCCTGGAACGATCCTAATCCAGGGCTTCACGGTCACCGGTGCGCCTGTTGGGAGTACCGGCATGTGGAGCCGCTTCATGGACCGGATGATCATCCGCGCTTGCCGACTCGCGGATCTTGATGGCGGCACGGCGCAGCCTGGAGGCTTATACAGCGAGACGGTAGCGTTGGAGATCTACGATACGGAGTTTCGAAACTGCCGGATCGAAGGTGGCCCCTATCGGCAAGCGGCAATCCTTCACGCGGAGGGCGACGCCGTTCTGGACGGGTGCTTGTTCGCCGATTGCGCGGGACCCGATATCGTGTGGTTGGATGCGCTAGGTCTAGATCCAGCGTTCGGTGCACTAGTGAAGAACTGCGAGTTCCGGAACAATGCCGGTCTTGGGGCGCGCCTCGGAGAATTCGTTGACCTGACGGTCGAAGACTGCAGGTTCGTTGGCAACCATCCGTCCGCCAACACCAGCGCCCTTGTCGTGTTCGGCGGGCAGGGGGTCGTGGAACCTGGACCCTATCATGTCCGCCGCAACCTCTTTGCAGACAATGAGTCGGCATTGGGTTGGGGGACGATCTACTGGGACCGAGTCAGCGGTGTTTTCGAACAGAACACACTAGTTGGCAACGGGACGAATGGTCTAGTCATGTCCTACTCTGACTGGCAGCACGTGACCCTCCAGAACAACATCTTCTCAAGCACTGTAGGATCCACCGCCGTGTTGTTCATGGCTTCAACATCACCGGTGCCGGTGTCGGCGTGCAATGACTTCTGGGACAATCCGGGTGGGAACATCGCAGGGTATCCGCCGGGCGTGACGGACATCTTCGTCGATCCGCAGTTCTGCCACAGGGAGACTGGCGACTACACGCTCAGCAGTTCTTCGCCCTGCGCGCCGCCGCAGTCGGGCGCCTGCGGTCAGATCGGCGCTCTTGGGGAGGGCTGCAACGGGATGGCAGCCGAACCGCAGACCTGGGGCCGGCTCAAGGCCGCCTTCCGGTAGGCCATCGCCGCGCGCGGCGCTCACAGGATCGCCCGCCTGACCTCCGCGGGCTCGACGGGCGCGTGCTCGGCGGTCGTCGTCGGCGATCACTCCTGAGGCGGAAGCAGGTACAGCTCCCATTCGTCGGCCCCGACATCGTGGCGCAGCATGAAGATGTTCCCGTCGCCGCCGCGTACCTTGAAGTAGCGGTGATGGGGATCGAGCCAGCGATCTAGGATTTCGACAACCTCCACTCCGTGCTCGCCGCAGCGGAAGCGCCGTGGTTCCTCTTCGCCGCGGTAGCCGGCGTAGCACTTCAACGCGCGGGTCGGGGATCTGCGTCTTCATGGCTCTCGACGCCGACTCGGCCGCTCCAGCTACCGGAAGAGGCTCTTGATTCCCCCCCACGTCGCCGGCTCGACGGCGACCGGGCAGCAGTCCGCCCCCGTAGGGTAGCCACGTAGTGCTGGCCACACGGCCCGGCGACCGAACCGAAGTTGAGCGTACCGACCCAGAGCCACCACGTGCCGGAGGTCAGCTGCGCCGAGGCGGTGTGATCCACGCAACGCGCGCCGGAGGCGTAGGCATAGAACGACGTCACGGGGCGCCGCGTTCGCACGCTGGTGGATGAATCGCTGGCTTCCGGCCGGTACGGAGTGACCTGGGCCGGTGAGGACGACGCCGGAAAGCGAGTGGGGTCGGGTGTATACTTCATTCGACTCACGGGTAAGGACGTCTCCCTCGTCCGCAAACTCTTCTTGGTTCGCTAGGGGAGGCGGCATGAGAAAGACGACTCTACTGGCGCTGGCGGCGGGGCTTCTCGGCTCCGCCGCACCCGCCGCGACGCTTCGCGTTCCCTCGCAGTACGCGACGATCAACGCTGCTCTGGATGCGGCGGTGGTCGGTGATTCAGTGCTGGTGGCCCCCGGCGTCTACACCGAGTACGAGACCCGACTGAACGCCAACGGGGCGTGGATCTCGTCAGTGGCCTTCGTGAAGGCGGGGGTCGTGCTGTGCTCCGAGGGCGGGGCCGCGGTCACGACCTTGACGATGACCGCGACCGCCCCTCACAGCGCACCGACAATTGTGTATCAGTATCCCTTGAGCGGCCCGGAGTTCGTGCTTGCCGGCTTCACGTTGACAGGGAACACGCTGGTGTGCCTGGCGTGTGTGCACCTGGACGCCGCGTTTCAAGGTGACGGGAACGCGCGCATCGAGGACTGTGATTTTCGAGACTTCGGGACGGGGAACGCCTGTGAGGCTGCGTTGTCATGCTCCACGAATCTCGTAGTTCGTCGATGCCGTTTCCACGACATCAACGCGACGGGTGGGGGCGCTCTCTCGCATGCGTGGGGCTCGCTGCTCATCGAGGATTGCGAGTTCACCAACTGCCGCTCCGGTGCGGCCCTCGCCAACACGGGAGCGGGTGTCGAGGTCCGCCGATGCCACTTCCGCGACAACGCAAGGACCCTGGGCGGCGGCGGCGCGTTCGCCACACATGAACGGGCCACGGTTCTCTTTGAGGACTGCTGGTTCGAGCGCAATCAGAGCGTGACGGCGTCATCGAGCGGAGGCGCGATCGAGCTGAGCGGGCCGCAGTCGAACGAGACCGTTCGCGGCTGCACGTTCGTAGCGAACTACACGGACGGTGGCGGAATGGGTGGCGCGATGCGCGTCAGCGGACGCTCGATTGTGATCGAGGGGAACACCTTCTACGGGAACGGCCAGCAGTACGACTGGCACAACGCTGGAGCGAGTCTCACCGTGGACTCCGGCGACGTGACCATGCGCCGCAACGTGATGGCTGCCTCTACCGGCGACCAAGCCGTCGGAGTTTGGCTCGGGACGATTCACAGTTCCTGCAACGTCTTCTGGCAGAACGCCCTCGGGAACGCGGACGGGTTCACTTTGGATCCCACCGACCTCGAGGCGGATCCGTGGTTCTGCAACGCGGCAGGCGACGACTTCACGGTGAATGCTGCCTCTCCCTGCCTGCCGGGGCACGGCAACCCTGCGTGCACAGACCTGATCGGGGCCTGGGGACAGGGCTGTGGCGTGGTGTCGGTCGAGCCATCGACTTGGGGAAGGATCAAGAACAGCTTCCGAGCTGGAAGCGAGGAGAAGAAGCGATGAACGCGCGGACGATGGCCCTGGGGGCGATGATCGGGCTCGTCACGGCGTCGGCGGCGTGGGGCGAGGAGCTCACGGCGTCGCTGCGGGATGTGACCGTCGTTCAAGACGGGCACGGTTCGGCGCGGGTGTTCTTTCGGCTGACGCCGATTCCGTTCTCGGAGCGGACCGTGCTCGAGCGGGCGGTGCTCACCGTGCCGTACGCGGGCACCCTCGAGGATCGAGCGATCGAGCTGAGGGTGTGCCCGGTCACTCGCGCGTGGGCGGGCAACCCATCCTGGGACACTCCCTTCGACCGGACGCTGTACGCTCGCGCCCGGGTGGATCTCCGTGCCGCAGGCGTCGCGGCGCTGGACCTGACGGTCGCTCTCAAGGAGAGCCTCGAGCACGGGGTGTTCGCTGACGGGTTCGTGCTGATGGCGCGCACCACGTCGGAGGGCGTGCCGGCTGGCGACCTGGTCCGCTTCGCCGGTCTATCGGCGGCGCGAGTTCACGTGACCACGAGCGTGCTTCCGTCAGGGCGCGCACCCGCCGAGGGAGGGTCGGCGATGCGCCGGACTCACGCGGTTTCGGAGGGGCGCACGCGCTGAGCGAATCCGTCTCCGGATTTCCGCCACGACCACGGTCGACTTGGGGGGACTGCAGTAGACGCCAGTAGACTGGCGTAGACTCGCTAACCGGCGGCACGTTGGGGGGTTAGGAAGCTAAGTCCTGATCCCCCAACGACTTCCGTATTTCGCAGGCCGTGGGTTCGATTCCCACCGCCTCCACCAGACCAGGGGCCCGTAAGTCGCGTACTTACGGGCTCTTACACGATCGGCCGATTTTCCCGAAAAGGCCGTCTCCAGATTCTCTCCACTTTTCCAGGCGATTTGCCGCGGGCCGCTCGCCTGGCGGATGGCCTAGAGCTGACCTAGAGCCGGTTTCCTCTGCGCCGGATCGCCCACGCTGCGCACCGAACCCACGTCCTGACGGAGCTAGGTTCCGGAGTCCAGAGCCAGGTATCATGAGAACATCAGAGAGGGGGAGCCATGGCCCCTCGACGCTTCGCTCTCGCAGTCAGCGCGTCCGCTCTGCTCGCCACGCCCGCCGTCGCGCCCGCCGCGACGCTTCGAGTCTGTCCCTCCCGGAAACTCATCCGCGCAAGCCAACAGCCCGTCGGCACGCGATTCTCCGAGGAAGGGATGCCGGTCGTCCTGCTTTGGAGGCTGTCAACGTGCAGCGGGGGCGCGACAGCGAAGCCTGCCTCCAGAGAGGCAACGCCCCGGACCACGCCACGCAATCCCCGAGGGGGAATCAGGCAGCCCGTCGCTCGTAGTGGTGGTGCAAACCGCCGAGCTCCTCGACCCCGACGATCCTGCCGATGCCCTGGACTGGCCGTCTCTCGGGCGTATCCATCTCCAAGGAGAGGTGAGTCCGCCACCGGTGGTAGTACACCAGGTAGTCCCTCAGGACTCGCTTGAGGTGGCGCTCGTTCCACACGATCACGTGATCGAGACAGTCTCTTCGGATCGTCCCGATCAACCGCTCGACGTATCCGTTCTGCCATGGGCAGCGGTAGGCGGTCAGCACCTCCTCGATGCCAAGCGCCCGGACACGGCGACTGAACTTCTTCCCGTAGACCCCGTCCCGGTCCCGGAGCAGGAAACGCGGCGCGGTCTCGTAGGGGAACGCCTCCACGATCTGCCGAGCGGCCCACTCGGAAGTCGGGTCGTCGGTGACGTTGAAGTGGACGACTCTTCGCCGCTCCGACGCGATCAGCACGAAGACCCACAGCAGCCCGAAACGAACGGTGGGCACGACGAAGAAGTCGGCCGACACCAGATCCTGATGGTTTCGCAGGAACGACTTCCACGTGGGCGAGGCGGGGCCCCGGTTGCGGACCATGTAGGTCTCGACCGTCGATTTGGCGATGGGGATTCCGATCTTCCTGAGCTCCCCGACGATCCGAGGCGCTCCCCAGAGGGGATTGGCGGAAGACATCTGGCGGATCAGACGCCGGATCTCCTCCGCAACCGGTGGTCGGCCCGGCTTCGGCGACTCCGTGACCCTCCTCCAGTGGTCTCGGAAGCGGCGCTTCTGCCATCGGACCACGGTGGCCGGCTGCACGAGGACGACGGCCGATCGCCAGCCGGACCAAAGCCGGGAGAGGAGCACCCAGAAGGCTCGATCTTCTGCGCGCAGACGCGGGCGCTTCGCGCGGCGCTGGCATATGGCCAGCTGGTGCCTCAGCGCGACGACCTCGAGTTGAAGGGAGAGGTGCGAGCGGAACAGGCCCGACAGCATGACGAAGAGCGCGGAGGCGATGGCGAGCATGGGTGCGATCCTGGATTCGAGGGTCCGGGAACTGTACCATTGGAGCAGCGGTCAACCGAGACCGGCCCGGATCTGTCGGTCACCGGCCAGGATCGGGTTTTCGGGAGGCACACCACTTCTTGAGCCGTCAGGATCTGCGGGACAAGATCAGGGGCTGGGAATCGTCTACCTCGACACGGACCCGATCGGGTGGGCTGCGTCGCTAGCGATAGAGCGCCTTCATCCGCCCCCAGGTGTCCGGCTTCACGGCCACCGGCTGCTGTACGATGAAACGGCCGACCAGCGCGTACCCGTGCGGTGTGCACCGATCCCAGTCGAGGTACGGCCACGAGAGGTAGACATGGGACGTCCCAGGCGCGGGAACGAAGGCGGAGGGGACGATGTCACCGGAGAGGTAGGTCGTGGCGAATCGAAACCCGTAGCCGTACGAACTGCGCGACCAAGCCCAAAGGTACAGAGAGTCGTCAGTGATGGGGCCCTGATTGACATGGGGATCTGTGCTCGAGGAGCTGACGAGAACCGCGAGAGCGATGCTCCCGGGAGCGTCGCACGGCAGGGTATCGGTAGAGAAGCCGATGCCGCGCGCCGTATCGAAGGATGGATAGTAATCGCACCAATGGGTCTGGTTCCAGTAGGGGCAGAGGCTTGCGGCAGGGCTGCTCGAGCAGAACGGTCCGGCTGTGAGAACCGTGAGTAGGACGACGGCCAGCTCGGTGACCGCAGATGCACGGGCAAGGGCGAAACGGCGTGAACGCCCGCGAGACATGGGGATCCTCCTCGCGCCAGCGCGGGCCAGTGATCAGCGCGGGCCTGGATGCTCCCGCAGAATCCGCGTGGCGCTTCGAGCGCTTCCATGCTACCTGGTCGTGGGGCGCCGTGCAACGAGGAGCCCCGCGCAGCCCACGGGGTGACATGATCTTCGTCATGCCGAAGCATGGCAATCGTCAGTGCGTCCGAGGTCGGAACACGGCACTTCGCCCGGATTGGGACGAACACCAGGCGTCCGAACGGCGGAGCCTTGCCCGGAGGGCGAACGAGACAAGGCGGTGACCGAGACGGTCGTGAGGCGGCGGCTCTACCGCACGAGGAGCAATGGCCAGCTCGGCACGGTCGCGGTGACGCTCAAGCGCGATGGGCGGTTCAAGAAGGTCGAGGCGGGGGTGCGGGCGCTGAAGTAGGTCAGGGTCAGCGAAGTCTTGCCGTGGCGGACGCGCCTTTGAGCCGGGCACGGGAAGGCGGACTTTGCGGTGCCTCCGCGGGTAGGATACCCCGCATGGACGACAGGTACCTCATCGGTCTGCAGGAGGCGCATGCCGTTCTGCCAGGGGATCATCAACCGCCGGGTGCCCGGAGATTGTGGCGGAGCTGCAGGGCTATCTGCGCCGGATCGCTCACGCATCGCACCGAACCCACGTCCTTGGTGTGCCGCGAACGGTGTCGACTTCACCGACTACTATCCACGGTTCATGGAGCTCGGGAAGGCCGGCGTCGCTCGGGAGTACTTCATCCCGGGAGATGCGCACTGGAATGAGAGGGGGCATCGTGCGGTGGCGGACTATTTTCTGAGCTACGTCAAGAACAGGAAACCGTGAGCATGTCCCTATCTCCCGGCATGCGTCTCGGCCCCTATGAAGGGGGCGGTCCGCTCGGCGCGGGCGGCATGGGCGAGGTCTACCGCGCCGTAGTCACGCGTCTCCAGCGGACCGCGGTCGCGCTGCACCGTCATCGCGACTAGACTCGGCTGACCTCGGCTCCGGGAGCCCGCTCGATGTCCGACGAGATCCGAGATACCGTCACCCGCATCCTCGCAGCCGCGAAGGCCGGCGGCCCGCCGGACCGCGAGGTGCACCGACGGCTCTTCGAGGCGGTGTACCCCGAGCTGCGACGCTATGCCGCCAACATCATGCACCGCGAGCGCGCGAATCACACTCTCCAGCCGACGGCCTTGGTCCACGAGGCCTACCTCAAGCTCGTGGACGAGAGCCGGGTGTCCTGGGAAAGCCGGATCCATTTCCTCGCGGTCGCTGGCCGCGCGATGCGGCAGATCCTCGTGGATCACGCGCGGCGCGTGTCGGCGGTGAAGCGGGGCGGCGGCCAGCAGCGGGTCACGCTGGAGTCGGTGCTGGAGGGCTCGGGCGCCGAGCCCCTCGAGGTGCTCGCGGTGCATGACGCGTTGGAGCGGTTCGCCGCCGTGGACGAACGTGCCGCCCACGTGGTGGAGCTGAAGATATTCGCCGGGCTCACGATGCCAGAAGTCGCGAAGACCCTCGGCGTCTCCGAGCGAACCGTGCACGGGGACTGGTCCATGGCGAAGATGTGGCTCGGTCGAGAGCTGCGCGGGTGAGCGAGACCCCGGCCGAGCGTTACTCGAAAGTCAAGCGGCTGGCGCTGGCCGCGCGCGACCTCCCCGTGGACCGGCGGCGCTCCTTCCTCGAATCCGAATGCGCGGGCGACGCGGAGCTGGCGGCGGAAGTGGAGTCGTTGCTGGCTCACGACTCGGACTCGCCCTCCGTCCTCGAGGAGAGCGGCATCGGACGCATGGGCGTGGCGTTGTCGACGGCCCTTGCGGACACGGCGATGCCCGAAGCCGTGGGCCCGTATCGGATCGTGCGCGAGCTGGGCCGCGGTGGAATGGGGGTGGTGTACGAGGCGGAGCAGGAGGAGCCGCTCCGCCGCACGGTCGCGTTGAAGCTCATCAAGAAGGGGCTCGACACCGAACGCGTGGTAGCGCGTTTCCAATCCGAGCGACAGGCCCTCGCTCGCATGAACCATCCCTCCATCGCGCGGGTCTTCGACGCGGGCACCGAAGAAGGCGGCCGCCCCTACTTCGTGATGGAGCTCGTGCGCGGGCAGCCGATCACCACGTACTGCGATGAACGCGCGCACTCCGTCCGCGAGCGTCTCGTGCTCGTGCTGCGCGTGGGAGAAGCGGTGAGCCACGCGCATCAGCGCGGGATCATCCACCGCGATCTCAAGCCGTCGAACGTCCTCGTCTCCGACGAGAGCGGAAGACCGCTCCCCAAAGTGATCGACTTCGGCATCGCGAAGGCCATCGACGCGGAGGCGGGCGGCACGCTGACGCGCGAGGTCCACGTCTTGGGCACTCCTGAGTACATGAGCCCGGAGCAAGCCGGTGTGATCGAGTCCGGCGTGGACACGCGCACGGACGTGTACTCCCTCGGCGTCCTGCTCTACGAGCTGCTGGCCGGGGAGCGTCCGTACCGCTTCGAGGAGCGCACGGCCACCGCACTTCGCGCCGCGTTCGAAGGCGGTCTGCCGGATCCGCCGAGCACGGTGGTACGGCGGCGCGGCGGTGCGGCTCGAACCGCACGGAAGCTGGCCGGCGATCTCGACAACATCGTCCTGATGGCCATGCGCCAAGAGCCCGATCGCCGGTACGCTTCGGTGGACGCTCTGATCGAGGACATCCGACGTCATCTGGACGGTCGTCCGGTGGCCGCGCGGCCGGACACGTGGGGATACCGCGCGCGGAAATTCGTGAGCCGGCACACCACCGGCGTTCTTGCCGCGGCAATCGTGTTCGCGCTCGTCGTGGCATCCGCGGCGGCGCTCGCGGTCCAGGGTGCCCGCGTGGTGCGCGAGCGGGATCGCGCGCTTGCGGCCGAGGCGCGCGCCGAGCAGGAGGCGGACGCCGCGAAGCACGTGGCGGACTTCCTTTCGGATCTCTTCTCGGCTTCGAACCCGGACGAGGCCCAGGGGAAGGACCCGAGCGCTCGCGAGATCCTGCAAAAGGGCGCGGACCGGATTCCCACGCTGGACGTTCCGCTGGAGTTGCGCGCACGGCTTCTGCGCACGTTGGGGGTCGTGCAGCACTCGCTGGGTCGGTTCGACGCTGCGGAGAGCTTGTTCACGCAGGGTCTCGCCATACAGGAGGATTCGCTGAAGGTCGAGGACGCCGCGACGGCCTCCACCCTGGACGGCCTCGCAACGTTGCGTCACGACCAGGGCAAGTACGACGAATCCGCGTCCTTGCGGCGCCGCGCGCTTCGGATCTGGGCACAGAACGGTGACGACAACGGGGAAGTCGCGCTGGCGAAGGCGTATCTCGCCGCGACGCTGCAGGCGAAGGGCGAGAAGGAAGAGCCGCGCCGTCTTCTGGAGGAGGCGCTCGCGTCGTTGCGACGGGCGTCGGGGGACGAAGCCGATGTCGCCTGGGTCCTCGGGCAACTGGGCTACCTGATTGCGGCGTCGGATCCCGCGGGCGCCGAGCAGCACTTCGTGGAGGCGTTGGCGCTGCAGCAGAAGCTTTTCCCCGGTGACCACCCGGATGTTGCGGGCACACTGAACAACCTGGGCGGACTGAAGTTGAAGCAGGGGGACTGCGCGGCGGCGGAGAAGTTCCTGACGCGGGCCCGGGACATGTGCGTGAAGCTCTACGGACGCGATCACGCGGCCGTCGGACGGGCGTGCGGCATGCTCGCTCGCGCGTACGACTGCGAGGGCAAGATCGAGACCGCCACACCGCTGTACCGGGAGGGCCTGAACATCTTCCGGAAGGTGCTGGGAAACAAGCATCCGTACACGCTGACCGCGCTTGCCGATCTGGGTGGGGCGGAGCTGCGACAAGGTCGCGTTGCGGTAGCCGAACCACTCCTTCGCGAGTGTCTCGCCGGGCGACTCTCGGTGTTGCCGAAGGGCGATCCCGGCATCCTCGAGGTGGAGTCACGTCTCGAGGAGTGTCTCACGAAGATGGGGCGATCCCCCGGCAAGGATCCCCTCCTCGCCAGGGTTGCCGCCGCCCGTTGAGCGCATGGCTCGCCCGCGTTACCGGCCCGTGTGGAACGTCAGCCCCGCGGAGAACACGAGGTCGTGCTGCGGGAGCTCGTCGGTTCGCACTCCTGCGAACTCCCAGTACGTGTTGTAGAGGTAGTCGTCGAGGTCGAGGCGGACCGAGACCGCGTTCCCCACGGGAATCATCAGACCGGCGCCGACCACTCCCACGGTGAGCGATCCGTCCTCGATCAGCGGGGTGTCGAAGTTGCGCGCCATCGTGGCGATGCCGGCGCTCAGAAGGAGTCGCGTGCGGTCCCCGATGCCACAGGCCACGCGCCCGCTGCCGTAGAAGAGGGACACGTCCACCGCTCCCGTCGCCCCGAACGCCTGTGCCTCGAGCGCGGACTTGCCCACGTAGAAGCCGGTGCCTTCGAGTGCGAAGTGATGGTTCAGCCAAATGCTCACGCGACCGCCGACGCCGTTCGCGGCGCCCTGCTTCGCGGTGAGGGAGCCGACGCCGGGGATCCGCTGGTCCACGCTGTTCTGGGTGGGCTGCAGGCTTCCGCCGGAGATCGTGAGGTCCACGGAGGCGTCGTTCGCCGCCGCCGGGTGGGTGAACGAGAGCGAAGCCAGAGCCAGCGTCGCAAGGAAGAAGAGGTGGGTGCGCATCGGGATTCTCCGGGGCTGAAGTGGCGACTCGCTTCCGGGGGCCGGCCTCCCTCCGTGGGAGCGGCTCCATTCGTGCCTTCACCCCGAGATGCGCGGTCGGGAGCGGAATCCTGCAATCCGTCGAAAGACGTCGGGCGCGCTGCAGGGTGCGCCGCGTTCCTACGCATCTCGGGGGGAAGGCACGAATGGGGAGCCACCGCTGGCCACCGGGAAGCCTCCCGGACCGCGAGCCCACCGAAGGCCCTTCGGGGCCGGGAGAATCGAGATGAAGACGACGATGCACCGGAACCGGATTTCGAAGCTGCTGACGCTGGGCGCCGCCCTCGCCACTTCCTTGTCGCTCGGCGCCTGCTTCCAGGACACGAGCCTCGGCCCGAGCTCGGATAATCGCGGGACGAACCCGCCGCCCACCCAGCCGAGCACGTACGACGTCACTGTCGCCCTCTCACACCTGACGGTCCTGGGCACCTGCGACGGACCCAACGATCCGGGCGAGTTCCAGTATCAGATCGAGATCTGGGCGCGCGATCACGACGATCACTACGTGCTGCGCAAGAGGATGTACGGGTACTTCACGGGCTACGTGGGGCAGACGCAACGGATCGATCACGCGGTGACGTTCTCCGTGGAACCGGGCAAGAGCTACTACGTGGACTTCAAGGCGGTGGAAACGGATGGGGCCGGCGACCCGGACGACTACGTAGGCGAGGCGCAGGCGGTGAACACGGCCGGCGGTGAGTTGCACCACGACCGCTCGCTGAAGATCGGTGGCAGCGGATGCTCGTTGTCGCTGTCATACACGGCGGACGAGCGGCCGATCGAGTAGGTCCGCGGATTTCGAAGGGACGACTGGCAGGATGGGGCGTACGTCGTCCCGACGTTGAGCCTCCATGGACCCTCATCCTCGGACGCCTCAGGCGCGTGCCGTCGTCACGCCCTTCGACAAGGCCGCTCCCGCCTGCTCGGACGGCGAAGGAATCCTGCGACCTTTCAGGGACCTCGCGCGTCTCCCCTTCATGCGCAGGATCTGGATCGCCATTCTCGCCGTCACGGCCCTGGCGGGGCTCGCGCGCGCCCAGGACCCCGAGCAGGCGGCGCGGCAACGGCACGGCCGGGCGCTCGAGGCCATCGTGGAGAGCACCGGCGATCAGCCGCTCCGCCAGTTCCTCGACCAGGATGTCGCGCCCGCCCTTCGCGACTCGCTCGGCGAGGGCGCGCTTCTCGAACGGTTGACGAGAATACGGGCCGCGTGTCGGGGATCGGGCGGCACGCTCTGGCAACGCACCCCGGACGGCGGCACGCGCGTCCGATTTCTTCAGGGGCAGCAGGAGACGCCGGTCCTGTTCCACGTGGAGGCCCAGGCGCCGTACCGGGTCGTCGCCCTGGACCTCGAGCCCACGCGCGCGTCGGCCGACGCGTCGCCACCGATTCCGCCCTTTGACTGGAACGACCTCTCCGCTCGGCTGGACGAGGAGGCGAAGGCCGGCTTCGCGGGCACGGTGCTCGTGGTGCACGGCGGCGACGTGGTCCTGCACCGGGGCTATGGCTTCGCGGATCGGGAACGGAAGATCCCGAATGGCCCCAACACGATCTACGCGATCGGTTCCGTTCCCATCGACTTCACTCGCGCGGCGATCCTGAAGCTCGAGGAGATGGGGAAGCTCCGGACCTCGGACCGGATCGGGAAGTACCTCGCGAACGTGCCGCCCGACAAGCAGTCGATGACCATCGATCACCTCATGAACCGACGCTCGGGTCTGCCGAACTTCCATCACATCGTGGGTGTCGACGCCGATCCCGATCTCTCGTGGATAGACCGCGAGACGGCGATCCGCCGGATCCTCGGAGCGAGCCTGCTCTTCGCCCCCGGTCAAGGCGAAGCGCATTCGCACTCTGCGTGGGTGCTGCTCGCGGCGATCGTGGAAATCGTCTCGGGACGGTCCTACGGGGACTTCCTCCGTGAGAACTTCTTCGTGCCTGCGGGCATGACAAGTACCGGGCTGCACGAGGATGCCGCCGGTGTCGCCGACTCGGAACTGGCGATTGGTTACGGCCTGCGGTCCTACGGGAAGATCAACACGCCGAAGTACTGGGGGAAGACGTCGTGGCTCGTGATGGGCAGCGGGGGAATGCAGTCTACGCCGCTGGACCTGTACCGCTGGATCACTGCCATCCGCACCGGGAAGACGCTGTCCAAGCCGGAAGCCGCGAAATACTGGTCAAGTGGTCCGCTCGCCGGAGGAGACGATCGAGGCTTCTTCTGTCTCTACACCGAGGGACCTGACGACCTCATGATCTTCTGCACGAACGCGCATTCGCAGGAGGGGGACCGCGTTTCCTCAGTCGCGAGGCGGCTGGTAGAGCTGGTCCAGGGACCTGCGCCCGCGTTCACGCTCGGCGTGGAGCTGAGCGTCAAGCGCGGATCCCCGGTGAGCGTGCTTCACGTTGCGCCCGGCAGTGCCGCCGAGCGGGATGGACTCGAGGAAGGGGACATCTTGGTCTCCGCCAATGGCGTGGCGATCGGCGATCCGCCGTTGGCCGCGCTGGGGCCGATGCTGCGTACCGGGCAGCCCATAACGTTCGACGTCCTGCGCGCGGGGGCGAGCCTGCACGTGACGGTGAAGCCCAATCCCCGTCCCTGACCTGACCGGATGCGTGCTCGCCCAGATTGAGCGGCGTCCAGGGTGGCGCCGGCTCCGCGACGCGTCACATCGTTGGCCCTCGACGAACCCGGCCGGGGCTCGCGCTCGTGCGGCCTGGCGGGTCGTGCTGAACCGCTCGCAGTCCTGCGGGCCTCTCTGGCGGGAGACGCACGTTGACTTGGACGCTCGGATCTGTTCTCCTCGTTCCATGCGCGGCATCGAGAAGCTCCCGCTCCCTGTCCTGGCCTGTACCATCGTCCTCCTCGCTTTCGCACCGTCCTCGCGAGCGGAGAGGGAACGAGACCCGCGCTTGGCCGAGTTCCCTCGAGAGGTCCCGCGCGACCCGTACATCCCGACCCCCCGCGAGGGCCAGCCGAAGTCGCCGGCCACTCAGTTCTCCGCGGGGTCGTTTTTCGCCGTCCAGGTGAACGTCGACACGCTCGGACGGAACATCGTCGGCGACGCGGCGAACGAGCCGTCCATCGCCGTCGATCCGACCAATCCGAACCGCATGACGATCGGCTGGAGACAGTTCGACACCATCGCGAGCGACTTCCGTCAGAACGGGTACGGCTACACCACCGACGGAGGACTCACGTGGACCTTCCCCGGGGTGGTCCAACCCGGGGTCTTCCGGTCCGATCCCGTGCTGGACTCGGACTCGGACGGGGACATCTACTACAACAGCCTCACGCTCAGCGGCAGCGACTACATCTGCGCCGTCTTCCGTTCCGGCAACGGGGGAGCGACGTGGGACGCGGGAACGTTCGCCCATGGCGGCGACAAGCAGTGGATGGCGATCGACAAGACCGGCAGTGTCGGGAACGGCCACGTCTACGCCTCGTGGACGGACGTCTACAGCAGCTGCTACCCCGGGTTCTTCACGCGATCGACGGACGGCGGAACCAGCTACGAGAACTGCACCACGATTCCCGATGAGCCGTACTGGGGCACCCTGGCGGTGGGGCCCGGGGGTGGGCTCTTCGTCATCGGGGCGTTCGGAAACGACTTCGTCGTGGCGAAGTCCACCAACGCCCGGACCACGGGCTCGCCCGTGACGTGGGATTTCGCCCGGACCGTCTCTCTCGGCGGATCGATCACGGCGGATGTGGGGCCCAACCCGGGCGGCTTGCTCGGTCAGGCCTGGATCGCGACCGATCCGACCTCGGGAGGGCTCGGTGGAGTGAGGGTCTACGCGCTCTGCTCCGTGGACCGTCCCACCGCCGACCCGGCCGACGTCATGTTCGCGCGCAGCACGGACGGCGGAAACACCTGGAGCGCGCCCGTCCGCGTGAACGACGACGTGGGCACCAACGCCTGGCAATGGTTCGGCACGATGTCCGTCAGCCCCTCGGGTCGCATCGACGCCATCTGGCTCGACACGCGCGACAATCCGGGCACCTACAACTCGTCGCTGTACTACTCGTTCTCCACCGACACCGGACTCACGTGGTCGGCGAACGAGCGGCTATCGAACGCCTTCGACCCGCACCTCGGCTGGCCGCAGCAGGACAAGATGGGGGACTACTTCACCATGGTCTCCGACGAGCAGGGCTTCCGCCTCGCGTGGGCGGCCACGTTCAACGGCGAGCAGGACGTGTACTTCGGTCGCAAGCTGACTCCGGTGGGGATCGGAGAAGACTTGGTCTCCGCCCCGGTCCCGCTGCTGCAGAGCCGTCCGAACCCGTTCGACCTCTTCACGACGATTCGCTACGACGTTCCCCACGACTCGTTCGTGACCTTGAAGGTCTACGACGCTCTCGGGCGGAAGGTGGCCACGCTGGTCTCGAGCGAGCACCACGCCGGCACCTACGAGGCGCGTCTCGACGGACGGAATCTCGCGAGCGGCGTGTACTTCTACCGCCTGACCGCCGGGGATTACCGGGAGACGCAGAAGGTCCTTCGATTGAAGTGAGCGCGCCCCGGCCGATGTGAGCCCGGCCGCGACCCTCGCGCGCTGTCAGCGCCCCTGCACTTGCCCGTCAGGCGGAAGCTCATCGCAGAGGCGGTGCTGCCGGTCGCGACGGCTCAGACGGTGGCTCTGCCGGCTCGCCGTCCGCGGGCGGTGTCCCGGACCGTCGGTCCTTCGAGACCGCGCGTAGCAGGAACGCGAACAGCGCGATGATCCCGACCAGCGTCATGACTTGAGCCATCGGCGCCCCTCTTCGACCCTTCGAGACCCGCCCACCGTGCCGGAGGTCGCGGCGGGAGTCGAACCCTCGGAGTGGCCGCGGGTTCTCGGGGGGATGGTTCTCAGCGCCCCGCTCCCGCGGCACGCAGCAGGCTTCGCGGTTCTCGCCATGGGCCTTCCCTGGCTCGTGGCTGCCGAGGGCCCCCCGCTGTCCTTCAAGGTCGACCAAGGGAACGACCGGGCCGCGCCGCGATCGGGATACGTCCTTCCGAAGGCGGCGCCGGTGGGCCAGTCATTCGTTCCGACCCTGCCACACCTGAACGTGGTCGAGCTGCAGATGAACAGCCAGTCATCGGCTGCGGGCGGCGTCGCGGTCGTGCGGATACGCTCCGGCAGCGTGACCGGCGCCATCCTGGGCGTCAGCGAGCCGGCGATCATTCCCCCCGTCATGCTCCCGGTGGACGTGGTGCACTTCGACTTCTCCGCCCCGGTGCCGCTCGAGCCCGGATCTCCGCACGTGATCGAGGTCGTGGCCACCGCGGGGACTCTCGGCGTCTTCGGCGCTCGCATCAGCGAAGACTCCCCACCAGGAACGGCGATCGCGTTCGGCACGGAGCAACCCCGCGATGCCCTCTGGTTCCGGGAAGGGATCTCCTATCCCGAAAGCGTCGAGCGATCGAGCTGGGGACGTGCTCCACGCAGCACGGATCGCTGAGCGGCACGCAATGAGGGGCGGCCGGTTGCGGTGCGGCTGACCCGGTCCGGAGCTACTGGCGCGCGACTTGCGTGTTCCCCTGGAGTCGCTGGATGGCGTCCTGGGCGCTTCTCGCGTCGCGTTTCCGGAGGCCGTCGATCGTGACGGGCTGGGAGCCGCCCGTCGTCTCGATCACCATCGAGGAGAAGAGGAGCCCGTTGCGAAGTCGCACGGACGCGATCTGCCGGACGTTGATGAGCTCTTCGGTCGAGCCGAAGAGGCGGCGCTTCTCGTAGCGCACTCCGCCCGCGTCGATCCGAAGGACCGACGGGAAGAGGAGATTGCCCTGGGTCCATCGGCTGGCCCGGAAGACCTGCTCCATCTCAATCGGCCTCCCACCCGCCGGGACTCTACCTCAAGTCGGATTGTTCACGTACGTCCTTCGCGTCCCGCTTCATGCGCCGGCGGACGGCGCCTCGACGGCGCCCCCGAGGTCTCGTCTCTCGGCCGTGAGGGCAATCGGCGGTGACGGCCTTCGAGGTTCCTTGTACCCATCGCTTCCACCGCGTATCGTCCGTTCCGAAGGATCGGACCAGCCCCCGGCTGCCCCGAGGCGATCGATGGAGCGGACCGCAGAGTCGCCGCGTTTCTGGGCCAGGATCGCCGGCGCGTTGTATCTCCTCACGGTCTTGACGGGGCTGTTCGCTCAGATGTTCGTGAGCGCCAAGCTGGTGGTGGGGGGTGACGCCGCAGCGACGGCAGCCAACATCCTGGCGCACGAGAGCTGGTTTCAGCTGGGTTTCGCGGTCTATCTGGTCGAGATGGCGTGCCAGATCGCCCTGACGGCTCTCTTCTATCATCTGCTCAAGCCGGCGGGCAGGAGCGTCTCTCTGGTGGCGGCGTACCTGGGTCTCGCAGGCTGCGTCATCAAGACTCTCAGCCGCCTCTTCTTCATCGCCCCCTTGTTCGTGCTGGGAGGCGCGCACTATCTGAGCGTGTTCAGCTTGGCGCAGTTGCAGGCGCTGGCGCTCCTCTTCCTCCGAGTGAATGACCTTGGTGCCGGGATCGCCCTGGCGTTCTTCGGATTCTCTGCGCTGCTGAAAGGCTACCTCATCATCCGGTCCACGTTCCTGC
The DNA here is from genome assembly GCA_046330135.1 of bacterium. Lineage (GTDB taxonomy): Bacteria > ARS69 > ARS69 > ARS69 > ARS69 > CAYYFX01. The sequence goes on along the minus strand of JAXLTI010000006.1, from coordinate 506,873 downwards.
CTCGGATTCTCGGCGTGCTGTCCCTGGCGGCGGGTCTGGGTCTGCTGACGTTCCTGTCGCCGACGCTCGGGCCTCGTCTGTTCTCCTACGTTGCGGCCCTCGGCCTTCTCGGGGCGGCGCCGCAGATCTTCTGGCTCCTCGCGTTCGGCGTGAACGAGGAGCGTTGGAGGGAGCAGGCGGGCGCAGCGGGATGGGGATCGTAGCGCGCTGCGGACCGACTCCCGGGGCGCTGACCTCCGTGACGTGGACGCCCCGGCGCGACCGCCTACTCGAGGGGCCGGGACCCGATGCGGGTCTGGCGAGCGCTTCGGATCAGCTCGGCCTCGCGCTGCGGCGAAAGCGCGGGAGTCAGCTGCGTCCCGGAGATCCAGGCGCGCGTGTCCCTCACCGTGACTTCCGGATCGGTCAGCGTGAGGCCCGCCTCCCGTGCGCGCTCTTGGCTCACGTCCATCAGGCTGCTTCGCTCGCCCTGCTCCGGCCGGAAGAGGGGGAGCTCCATCCACGTCACGCCGGCCGCGTCGAGGATCTCGGAGGGGACCCAGACGAGGTTCTCCGCGCCGAGCAGCATCATGAACTGCGCCCAGGTGATCCTCGGCCCGGCCAGATTGAAGGCGCCGCCCCGATCGTCCTCGATCACCGTCCGGGCGAATCGCGCGACGTCACGTACGTCGATCACCTGGACGTGGTCCGAGCCGTCACCGGGTGCGAGCATCTCGCCGTCCCGCGTGGCGCGCTGCACCCAGTACGGATAGCGGCCGGTGGGATCGTGCGGCCCCGCGACGATCTGCGGGCGCAGGAGGGTGCATCGCCCGCCGTAGACCTCCTGGACGATGTTCTCGCACGTGACCTTGAGGGCGCCGTAGGTCTCGCCGTCGACTACGGTCACGTCCTCGCCGGCGGGCGCCAGACGGGGATGAGTCTCCCGGACGGGACGATCTTCCGAGTCCACGTAGACGCTGATCGTGCTCACGAAGAGGTAGCGCTGCACCGCGGCGCGAAGCAGCTCGGCGCTGGCCCGCACCTGGCGCGCCGTGTAGCCGCTCACGTCCACGCACGCGTCCCACGACCGGCCCGCCAAGGCTTGCAGCCCTGGCACGCCGTCGTCCCGGTCGCCGCGGAGTCGCTCGAGGCTCGCCGGCAGCTCATCCGGCGATCGGCCGCGATTCAGGACGCTCACGGCGTGCCCCGCCGCCAGCAAGTCCTCCACGATGTGCCGCCCGACGAAGTGCGTGCCGCCGAGAACCAGCACTCTCAGGCGCGATCCTCGGCGCCCCGTCACCGCACGACGACCTTGATCGTGGAGTGCTCCCTGCCCGCCTGGAAGCGCGCGAAGTACACGCCCGCGGCCACGCGCGCGCCGTTCCCATCCCGCGCCTGCCACTCCCAGGTGTGGAGCCCGTCCGGAAGCGCTCCGTCATGCAGCGTGCGCACGGCGCGCCCGGCCACGTCGTAGATCGCGAGCTGTGCCCTTGCCGCTCCCGCTCCCTCGTGGGTGAAGACCGTGCTCGTATGGACCGGGTTCGGTTGCACGCGCAGCCGCTCGGGCGCGGACGCGATCACCGGCGCCGCGACGTTCGTGCCAGTGTTCAGGAAGAGGTAGTTGCCCTTGTCCGAGTCCCACGTGGTGATGCCGAGGTCCAGGCTGGCGGAGTAGGTGAAGCGAGCCTCGATGCTGGCTCCCGGGGCCGGAGGCGACGCGAGCGAGATCCAGCCGCCGCCGAGGTGCACCGCGTAGCCGGACGAAGGCAGCGCCACGCCGTTCACGAGAACCGCGTCCACCGATCGCACCGGCGTGCGCCCCAGCTTGAGGTAGGTGCGCGCGCCGTCGCCGGTGGCGAAGCTGGCGCCGTTCGAGCGGAGGTCGGCGTTGTCCACGTCGCCCCAGAACATGTTCTCGATCACGCACGACGTCGTGCTGACCCACGCGGCCGGCGTGGTCAGCGTGCCGCCCACGTTCTGGAAGATGCGCGCCGTGCTCCACCAGCGTCCGGCAGCGAGATCGGCGTCTCCGTCGGAGTCGATGTCCACCCAGGAGACGTGCGAGCCGTAGCCTCCCGCGCCCGAGTTCCAGACGGGGAGGACGGACAGCGCGCCGGCGACGTTCCCGTAGACCTTGAACCTTCCGTTCCCGCCGAGCTGGTTGTTGTCGGCCACCGCGAGCTCGGGGTAGCCGTCTCCGTTCCAGTCCCCGAAGGAGCCCGTGTTCGCGTACTCGGGGGCATCGGCGCTCTGCCACGTGGCGGTGGTCGAGATCCCCCCGCCGCCGCCGACTTGGTCGTTGCGGTAGAGGCGGTTCGGACCGACTTCGCCGGTGACGAGGAGATCCTGGTCGCCGTCGAGGTCCACGTCCGCCCAGGTCACGTCGAGGGAGTAGCCGACTTCCGCCGATTCCCACGAGGGCGTGGTCTCCAGCGTGCCGCCGTGGTTGATGAACAGCTTGAAGCGCTCCGGGTGGCCGTCGTACGACTCTCCCGCGCTGCACGCGAGATCGAGGTCCCCGTCGCCGTCCGCGTCGCCCAGCGCCACGCTGAAGCAGTAGAAGCTCACCGCGGATCTCCAGGCGGGCGAGGAGCCGAATCCGCCGGCTCCGTCGTTGAGGTAGACCTTCACTCCGCCCGGCTGGCCGAAGCCGGACGGCCCGAGGTACACACCCACGGCCACGTCCACCAGGCCGTCACCGTTGATGTCCCCGAGATCGAGGTGACCGTGGTAGTCGACGTCGCCGGAGGTCCACGACGGGACCAGCGGGAGCGTGCCGTCTCCGTGGTTGCGGTAGATCACGACGTTCTGCCGGGCCATGTCGTTCCCGTTCGCGACGACCATGTCGAGCCAGCCGTCGCCGTCCACGTCCGCCCAGCCACCGCCGGTGGCGTAGTGCCCGAGCGGCGTGGACTGCCAGACGGGGGAGGTCGCGAGCGGGATCGCGGCCTGGGAGGCGGCCGCGGCGAGGTGAAAGAGCAGACCGACCAGCGTGGGCGCGAGCAGCGCAGTGCGTGAAGAGGTCATCAGGGGTCCTCGTGGCCAGAGCCGCACCGATCATACGCCTCGCGCCGCGGACGGACCAAGGCCGCTGGTGGCGGGGGGTGACCGCTCCCTGTCGCTCCGGGCGCGGGGCGAGGCACGCTCCCCGCAGGCAGGCGAGCGCACGCCGTGCGCCACTCGAGTCATCGGCGGGTGTCGCTCGCGATCGGCCGCGCGCGCCGATCGCGCAGCGCCCTCACGGGCGATACTGGCCCTTGATCTGTCCCCAGCTCAGCGCCTCGACCGCGGTGGGCAGATAGCCGAACACCTGGATTCGGTGGTTGTGGCAGTCGGCCACGAAGATCAGCCCCGCCTTGTCCACGACGACGCTGTTCGTGAGGTCGAACTCTCCCGGGCCGGCCCCGAGCGTGCCCCACGTCGAAAGGAAGGTGCCGTCCGCCTTGAACTTCTCGATCCGGCTGTTCCCGTGGTCCGCCACGAACACGTTCCCCTGCGCGTCGAGGCCGACTCCCAAGGGGTTGTAGAACTGCCCCGGCTCCGATCCGAGCGTCCCCCACTCTCCGAGGTACGCGCCTGCGGCCGAGAACTTCTCGATGCGGTCGTTCCCGCGGTCCGCCACGTAAGCGTCCCCCGCCGCGTCGAAGTCGATGCCGACGGGGTTGTCGAACTGGCCGGGGCCCGAGCCGGTGCCGCCCCACTCGCCGAGATAGGTGCCCTCGGGGGTGAACGTCTGCACGCGGTCGTTGAGATAGTCGGTCACGTGGACCATCCCGTCGGGATCCACTTCGATCCCGGTCGGCTGATCGAACTGGCCCGGACCGGTCCCCTGCGATCCCCACTGCGTCACGAAGTCGCCCTTCGCCGTGAACTTCTGTACGCGGTGGTTCATCCGGTCGGCGATGTAGACGAAGCTGTCGCGATCGATCGCGAGTCCCATCGGCTCGTTGAACTGGCCCGGAGCGCTGCCGTTCCCGCCCCAGTCGAACAGGAAGCCGCCGTCGTGCGTGAAGACCTGCACGCGATGGTTCCGCCAGTCCGAGACATAGGTGTTGCCGTTCGGCATGAAGGCGAGATCGAACGGCTGGTTGAAGGAACCCGGGGCCGTGCCGTACTGGCCCCACGTGGAGATGTAAGCGGGCGGTTGCTCGCCGTGTGCGACGGAGATCAGGGCGGAGGTGGCGAGCGCCACGAGGACGAGAGTCCGGGTGGCGGCGGGGATCGAGAGACTTCGAAGCACGGGAATGCCCTCCATGGCGGTTCAGCCGGGCTCGTCGCACTAGCAGCCGTGGCGAAGATCGCGGGGAGCAGGGGAGACGAGAAGCCCCGCGAGTGATGGAGGTGTGCGCGGCACGCTAAGGCGCCGAGGGAGTGGAGTCAAGTCGCCAACGCCCGAGAAACGCGTCACGATTAGCGGGCCGGCAAGTCGTGGGCTCTCGTCGGACGAGGGAGAAAGGGATAGTCTCTCGCTCCGTGCTGCGCGGCGTTGCGCTCCTGCGCCACCTGGACCTCGGGGGCTTCTCCCATGACGACGCCTTCTCCTCACCTGAAATGGCTGGCCATAGCAGCGATTCTCGCGACGGGGCTCATTCACGTCGTCGAAGCTCGAGACGCCTTCGGCGACGCCACCTACAAAGGTCTGCTCTTCGTCGGCAACGGCGGCGCCGCGCTGGTGGCGGCCGTCGGTATCTATCGCGATCAGCAGGTGCTGGGCTGGATGCTGGCCCTTCTCGTAGCCGGGGGCGCCGTCCTCGCCTACGTGGCGAGTCGCACGATCGGGCTGCCGGGCCTTCCGGCGGAGCCGGACGCTTGGCTCGAGCCGATGGGCGTCGCGTCGCTTCTGTGCGAAGCGCTCGTCGTGTTCCTCTTCGCGGTGACCCGCAGGACCAGTTCCGAGTAGGCCGTCCCTGACGGAGAGCGCTGGCGCGTCGCGGTGAGGCGCTGGTCCGCGCCGGATCGCCGTTTCGCCTCCGGGCGCGGACGAACCGGTTCGCCGACGGCTCCGCCGCCGTTCATCGCCTCGCGGTGTAGCCCTTCGGAACGAGCTAACGGTAGAAGTTCTTGATGTGGCTCCAGCTCTGAGGGTCGATGGCGCAGCAGGCGCAGGTCATGAAGATGTCGATGCGGGCCTGAGCGTCGCAGATACCGTCGAAGAACGTCGAGCCCGGGCACACCGGCGTGTTCGCCGTGCCCCAGTAGAACGAGTGGTTCACACGGGTGGTCGGGTAGCAGTAGCCGCAAGCCGCGGGACCCGTCGGGCCGGCCGCCGGGTGATCCGTACCGATGCGGGCCGGACCTTCGCCGCTCGGGCCGAACGTGTAGATGAGGCAGAACCTCGACGGAACGGGGATGTTCCAGTTGTGCACGTCGAACGGGCCGGTGGGCAGCCAGGGCTGCGAACCGAGGACGGCACCCGTCGGGCAGCAGTTCGCATCGGCAGCCTTCACGCTCACCGTACCCGTGAAGCCGTAGCCCGAAGGAGCCGCGGTGAAGACGCGGTTCTGCGTCTGGACGACAGAGCCCGCGCAGCACGCATTCGCGCACACGCCGTAGCGGTCGCCAGCGCCGAAGCCGCCCCACGCCCAGGACCACAGGGTGCAGCGGTTGTAGTAGACGATCGCGCAGGTGGAAGCGGAGCTCCAGCCCTGAGGCGTGGCCGTATCGTTCACGGACCGCTTCTCGAGCGCGAACCCGTTGGCCGTCATGGCGAGCGCGGCGGTCATCACGATGGAAGCCGAGAAGATTCTACGCATGTGCATGCCCCCCAGGTTTCATTGCGTTCCTGCTCTCACCGGACGATCGCGAGTCGTGCGCCTGCGGCGCCGTCCACCGTGGACACTCGGATCACACAGACTCCCGCGGTCGCGGCGCGACCTTCCTCGTTGAAGCCCTCCCAAGCGCGCTCGTGGACACCGGCAGGGAGGACGCCCTCGGTCAACCGGCCGGGACGAGAGGCGTCCATCGAGAGGCTGAGGAAGGGCACCTGGCATCCAGCACCCCCGGTGGTGGGGCGCTGTTCGAGGGGGCGGCGATCACGCCGGAGGACAGCGCCCCCGAGGTCTCCGGCGAGAATACACGATCACAAGATCGTCAATCAACTCGAGGCTGGTCCGGAGAGGGGCGCGTGCCACCCAGGGGCGCCGGCGCACGCCGGAAGAGCGTAGGGCCGCCGGACTTGATTCCAGAGCGAGAAGTCGTCTATTCTCGGGCGCGTTCCACGGGACCTCTTTCCCCGCGGTTCCCCCCCCTCCCGCGAGTCACGAGAGCCCGTGATCTGCGAGGCAGGAGAGCGCGATCTGCCTGGAGGGAGGTGAGACCATGTGTGGTCGAATCGTGGCGCGGCGCGGGACCGGCTTGGCGCTGCTCGGGATGCTGTGCTTCGCGCATGCGGTGCCGGAGGCCGCCGCCCAGCTGACGTTCGGGCCCGCGGAGTCTGTGCAAGCCGGCGGGACCGATCTGGTGGTCACGGGCTACTCCGTTCCGTCCTTCGTGCTCTGGGACGGCGACGGCCTGAGGGATCTCGTCGTCGGCGAAGGGGGCGGGACCTCGGCTCAGGGGAAAGTCCGCGTCTATCTGAATGTGGGCACGGCGAGCGAGCCCGCGTTCGCGAGTTACTTCTACGCCCAGTCCCTCGGCTCCGATCTCGTGGTCCCTGCCGGCGGCTGCCTGGGCGTCTTCCCCCGAGTCGTGTACTGGGACGCCGACGGTCGCAAGGACCTGCTGGTCGGAACGTACGACGGGAAAGTGAAGATCTTCTCGAACGTCGGCACGGACGCCGATCCGACGTTCGACGGCGGCACGTTCGTCCAGGTCGGCTCGCCCGGCTTCAAGACGGACATCAACGTCGGGGCACGGGCCACGCCGAGCGCCGTGGACTGGAACAGCGACGGCAAGAAGGACCTGGTGGTCGGCGCGTTGGACGGGAAGCTGCACGTGTTCGTCAACGCGGGGACCGACGGCGCCCCGGATTTCCGTGCCCAGCAGCTGGCCCAGGACGGCGGCGCGGATCTGGTGGTGCCGACCGGCCGATCGAGCGCGGAGGTCCTCGACCTCGATGGAGACGGCGCGAAGGACGTCCTGACGGGAAACACGGAGGGGCAACTGCTGCTCTACCGGAACACCGGCAGCAACGAGGCCCCGCACTTCTCGGGCTACGCGAGCGTCGAGTCCGACGGGGCTCCGATCGACCTCCCGGCGTCCGCGCGCTCGCGCCCCTTCCTGTGCGAGTGGACGGGCGACGGCGTTCCGGATGTCCTGATCGGTTCGGGAGACGGTCTCGTCCGCCTGTACTACGGCGTCGACGGCTCCGTCGGCGTGGATTCCGGGCGACCGCTCGCTTCGGCCCCGCGCCTCCTGTCCGTCTACCCGAACCCGTTCCGCTTCGGCGCCACGATTCCCTTCGTGCTGAACGAGTCGGGGCAGGTTCATCTGTCCGTGTACGACGCAGCGGGCCGAAGAGTGGCCCGGCTTGCGGACGAAGTCCGGGACCCCGGAACGCATCGCGTGACCTGGAGCGCACGCGATGACGACGGCCGACCCGTGCCGGCGGGGACGTATTTCGTGCGGCTGGAGGCCGGGGGAACGGAAGCCGCCGGGAAAGTCGTCGTCGTGCGGTGAGGCGACCGCCGCAAAGCGCGGCGCCGGACCACGATGCCCCACGGGCGCGAGAAGACGCCTCGCAGAGTGCGCCGGCGTGCCGGCGTGAGGCCGCCGAGCACCCCCCCGATCGTCGTTGGCTCCGAGCATTCCATCGAGCTCGTGCTCGCGCGTTCGAGAGGCCTTCGCCGAGCGTAGGGGAGGACAGGGAAAGGGCCGGACCGCGTCCGTGATGTGGCGGCCTCCGGCGTCCACGTCCGCCCGTGGAGGGACCCATGTTCGGCAAGCTCTACATCTACGACTCCAGCAGCCCGGAGGACCGCGAGCAGGCGAAAGGGCGCTTCGACGACGACGACTACGTCACGACGGTCGGCGTCGGGAGCAAGGCGCAGCTGCTCGCCGAGCTCGGTGGACTCGTCGCGGCGAACGCCTACTTCTCCCGCGTGCTCGTGCAGACGCACGGGGAGCCGGGCTGCATCAAGTTCGACGGCCTGCGCATCTACGACACGACGCTGAAGGCGGACTTCGCGGGGCGCGGTTTCCACAAGCTGTTCCCGCTCTATACGAAGATCTACTTCGACGGGTGCAACGTCGCGAACGGGTCCCTCGGCGACGGGTTCCTCGATACCGCCGGCACCATCTTCCTGCGCGCCGGCGGCGGCGAGGTCTCCGGGTGGACCACTCCGGGCTACGGCATGTCGAGCTGGGTCCCGTTCATCGGCGGGCACACGGTGCACTACTCGGGCGGCCTCAAGAGGGTCTACTTCGACCCGGGCGGAGTGAAGCAGGTGCCGCTGCCGGCGCCGAATCCCCTCGACGACCACGGTCGCCTCGAGCGCGGATTCAAGGTGTAGGCTCGTCGAGCGCCCAAGAATCGCTGGACCGGCACGGGCCCGCCAGCGCACCTTCTCGATAGGGAGGAACGAGTCACTCCACCGCCCTCGGTTCGACGGACCGAATCGAGGCAGCTGCCTCTGCGGGCCGGCGATATCCCGCAGGGACGGGAGGATCCATGACGCAGACAACGACGACCGTCGAGCCCCAGAGTCCGCCCCAGACCTCCGGGCGCGTGCCCTCGGAATTGACCTTTCGCGCAGTCATCTCGGGCTTGTTCGTGGGCTCGCTCATCGGAGCGTCCAACGTCTGCATCGGCTTGAAGATCGGCTGGACGTTCGGGGCCTCGATCACCGCCGCGGTCATCTCCTTCGCCATCTTCCGCGGGCTCTCCGGCGTGCTCAAGACTCCCTACGGCGCCAAGGAGAACCTCATCACGGCCACCGCGGGAAGCGCCGCGGGCACCATGGCGTCCGCGGGGGGCTTCGTCGCGTGCATCCCCGCGTTGGAGCTGTACTACAAGAACAACCCGGGCACGGGCGAGCTCCTCAGCTACGGGCGGCTCGTTCTCTGGGCGATCTCGATCGCCTTCCTCGGAGTCTTCTTCGCCGTTCCTCTCCGGAAGCAGATGGTCGTCCGCGAGAAGCTGCGGTATCCCACCGGCACGGCCGCGGTGGAAACCATCAAGGCGATGTACGCCTCCGGGGCGGAAGCGCTCAAGAAGGCGCGCATCCTCGTCTACGCGGCGGCCTTCGCCGCGGTGATCAAGATGCTCTACAGCGTCAAGCCGCTCGGGCTCTCGCGCTTCGAGAACCTGTCTCTCGATGATTTCGGCTGGACCTCGGCGGCCATCCTCGGAATCACGCTCGTGGCGGTCAAGATGGGGATCAACATGTCTCCCATGATGATCGGCGCGGGCATTCTCGTGGGGCCCAAGGTGGGATGGTCCTTGTTCGCGGGCTCGCTCCTCGCATGGGGAATCATCGCGCCGACCCTGTTCCACAACGGGACCCTGGTCTTCACCACGGAGGCCGCGGCGTACAACACCGCGTTCCGCTGGGTGCTCTGGCCGGGCGTGGCGTGCATGGTCGCCGCCGGGTTCACGAGTCTCGGCATGCAGTACAAGGTCATCGGCAACACGTTCTCTTCCTTCCGGAAGCTGCTGGCGGGTGAGAAGGCCGCCGCGACGATCGAGGAGGAGGACGCACCCGACCCCTTGCCCATCCGGTGGTGGGCCGTGGGGATGGTCCTGGCCACCACGCTGACGACCGTGCTGGCGCATCTCTACTTCGGGATCGCGGTCTGGATGGGCGTCACCGCCGTGCTGTTGTCGTTCGTCATCGCCAGCATCGCCGTGCGCGCCACGGGGGAGACCGACATCAATCCGGTCGGGGCGATGGGCAAGGTCACGCAAGCGGTGTACGGCGCGCTGGATCCGGGCCGGATCCCGACGAACCTCATGGCCGCCGGAATGACGGCGGCCGGGGCGAGCCAGGCCGGCGACCTCATGCACGATCTCAAGGCCGGATACGTGCTGAAGGTCTCGATCCGCCGGCAGGTGATCGCGCAGCTCTGCGGAGTGGTGGTCGGCGTGTTCACCGCGGCCGCCGTCTATCGACTGCTCACGCGGGCCTACGTCATCCCGGGCGAGGACTTCTCCGGTCCGGCGGTCAGCGCCTGGTACGCCATGGCCGAGGTGCTGGCGAAAGGCCTCTCTTCGCTGCCCCCGGGAGCGATCACCGCCGGGTTGGTCGGGGCCATCGTGGGCGTCGTGCTGCCGCTGCTCGGCCAGATCAAGGGTCTCGGCAAGTGGCTCCCGTCTCCGATCGCGCTGGGCATCGCCTTCATGGTCACGCCGTACTCGGCCATGGCCATGTGGCTCGGTGCGGCGCTGACCAGCGTCTACAAGAGCCGGAACCCCGGTGCCGTGGATCGTTATGGCGCGTCGCTCGCATCCGGGCTCATCGCCGGCGAAGGTCTGATGATGGTGGTCGTGGCCATCCTGCTCATCCTCGGGGTCAGCTGGGTGTGAGCGTGCGCGACGAGCCGTAGGTCGGATCGGGATGCGGGCCGTTCGACCTGGAGGGGCGGTCCCGTCACATCCTTGAAACCCGGCGAACCCCTCGAGCGGTCTGTCTCTCGGGGGGGACGCGATGAGAGTCCGATCTCGTGCGGCTGGTCTCGTGGCCGGCCTTCTGGCTGGAACGTTCGCATCGTGCAGCGGCAACGTCGACGGGCGCTTCGACGTCTCCGTCCGCGACCCTGCGTTCCGAGCGAACGGCCCGCGCGTCCTGTTCGACGAAGCGCACCATCCGCATCACCGCGCGAGGGGCACGTACGCGCCGTTCACGCGCCTCCTCGAGAACGACGGCTTCCGCGTGAGCGTGAACCGCCGCCCCATCGACGCGCAGCTCCTTCGCGGGGCCGACATCCTCGCGATCGTCACGGCGCAGGGCGCGAACGACATCAACGACGCGCCCGCCCTCACGGCGGCCGAGGACGACGTCGTCCGCGACTGGGTGGCGGGCGGCGGCGCGCTGCTGCTCGTCTTCGACCACTGGCCGTTCGGCGGCTGCGTGCAGGATCTCGCGGGGCGCTTCGGCGTGGAGGTGGGGCTCGGATCGGTGGAGGACCCGAAGGGGCACGATCCCGCGACGGATGACACCGGCCAGCTCGTGTTCTCGCGGGAGAACGGCCTTCTCGGCGAGCATCCGATCCTGCGCGGCCGGCGGGCGGACGAGGCGGTCGAGCGCGTGACGACCTTCGACGGCGCGTCCGTGGGGGTGCCGGCCGGGGCGGTGACCCTGCTGCGTCTGTCGGACGGCGCGGTGGACCTCGAGCCCGACGTGCAGGTGGATCGCTCGCACGGCGACGTCCGCGCGAACGTGACGTTCGTATCCCCGCGCCCGGCGGCTTCGCGCGCGCAGGGCGTCGCGATGGAAGTGGGGAAGGGCCGCGTGGTGATCCTGGGCGAGTCCGCGATGCTCACGGCGCAGCTCCGCGACGGGCGGCCGTTCGGCATGAACGCGCCGGGTGTCGACAACCGCCAGCTCGCGTTGAACCTCATGCGGTGGCTGGGACGCGCCTTCTAGCGCGGTCACCTCGGGCCGAAGCTCCCCGGCGCGCTGGCGGCCGGGGGGCATGCGCCGCCGACGACGCTTCCGACGTCAGGCTTTCGCGACCTTCACCGCTGTCCCGTACGCCAGTACTTCGGTGATGCCGTCCATCACCTCGTTGGCGTCGTAGCGGAAGGCCACGACTCCTTCGGCGCCGATTGCCGCGGCGTGCTGCAGCAGCAGATCGAAGGCCTCGCTGCGCGCCTTCTCGCAGAGATCGGTGTAGATGGTGATGTTGCCGCCGAACAGAGACTGGAGCCCGCCGGCCAGATTGCCGAGCACGCTCCGCGAGCGGACGGTGATGCCGCGCACCACGCCGAGGTTCTGGACGATGCGGTAGCCGGGAATCTCGTTGGCGGTCGTGACCATCGCGGGGTTCATGGGAATGCCCTCCTCCTTGCCGACGTTGACCGGTTCCCCTCCACTCGACAAGGGGCTAACCCGGCAGTCAGGCGCGCCACGCTCATGGCCGATGTGGAGGGGCAAGTCCTCCCCCGCGAATGGACGGGGTGGCCGGGCCTCGCACGTCGCCGTCCCGGCGATGCCGCAGCCCTCGCGGAGTCGTGTCGTGGCACAGGTCGCCGTCACCGAAAGTCCCTCAGGCACCGTGCGGCCCGTCGAGGCGGCCCGCATCCCGTCGCTCGACGGCCTGCGCGCCATCTCCATCACGCTCGTGCTCTACGGCCACCTCTGCGGAACGCGCCATTTCCTGCGCCAGAGCGCCGCCCACGCGGCGGGGGACTTGGCGAATCTCGGCGTGAGGACGTTCTTCGTGATCTCCGGCTTCTTGATCACGACCCTGATGCTGCGCGAGAGGCAGCGGACGGGGCACGTCTCGCTTCGCCTCTTCTACCTCCGACGGACGTTTCGCATCTTCCCGCCGTTCTACGTCTTCCTCGCCGTCATCGTGGGGCTCGCGGTGGCCGGCCTGATCCACGTCTCGGCACGCAGCCTCCTGATGTCGGGCACGTACACGATCAACTTCCGAGCGGATCGGGAGTGGTGGATCGGGCACCTGTGGTCTCTCGCAGTGGAGGAACAGTTCTACGTCACGTGGCCGGCCGTCATCGCCGTCGTCGGGCCGCGGCGCGCCGCCCCGGCCGCTCTCGCCATGATCGGCTTCGCCCCGGCCCTGCGCATCACGCTGTCCGTCTTCTTCCCCGAGCACGCCGACGGGATCGGCAGCACTTTCCCGACGGTCGCCGATGCCATCGCTACCGGGTGCGTGCTCGCCTGCTGGGCGGCTCAGCTCGAGTCCTCGGAGCGGTACATGCAGGTCCTTCGCTCGGGGTGGTTCTACCTCGTGCCCGCGGCCGCCGTCGTAGTGAACGCCCTGCCCGGTTATCGAGCCAACCTGGCGGTCGGTCAGACGATCATCAACGTCTTGCTCGCGGTCACCACCCACCGCCTGATCCTCATCCCCACGGATGCCGGCGGCAGGCTCCTCAACACGCGCCCTCTGGTGTACGTGGGTGTTCTGAGTTACTCCCTCTACCTCTGGCAGCAGGCATTCCTGAATCGCGCCAGCCACGCGTGGTGGGCGGGCTTCCCGGAGAATCTCGTGTTCGCGTTTCTGGCGGCGGCCGCGTCCCACCACTTCGTCGAGCGCCCTTTCCTGCGCTGGCGGCGACGCATCGAGAACCGCGTGGCCCGTCGGGCGCCGACTGCACCCAGCTCGTGGGCGCGGCGTGAGTGTGGCCGGACGGCGTCGTCGCACCGGCGGGATGTGGGCGGCGACGGTCGGCATCGTCGGGCTCGCGCTCCTCGGAGTCGCTCAGCCCACCTGGTTGCTCGCCGGCAAGCGCTCTTTCTCCTACGGTCCCTATGCCGAGACGAGGCTGGATCTCTTCCGGCCCCGGCTCGCCCATGGTGCGTGCCCGGCGGTGCTCGTCCTTCATGGCGGCGGGTGGCGCATGGGAAGCCGCAGCGACATGGTGCGCCGGGTCTGCCTTCCGTACCTGAGGCGCGGCTTCGTCGTGGCGAACGCGGACTACCGTTTGACGCCGTCCGCGCGAGCCCCGGCGGCGGTCGTGGACGGGCGCGCCGCCCTCGCGTGGCTGCAGGAGCACGCGGCGAGTATCGGAGTCGATCCCTCGCAGCTCGTTGTGACGGGCGAGTCCGCGGGCGCGTACCTTGCCCTGATGGCGGCATTGCCTCGGGCGGGAGCGCGGCCGGTCGCCGCCGTCGTGGACTTCTACGCACCCGTCGACCTGGCGGACCTTCTCCAGGGGGTGCGGGCTCGCGACTACGCACGTGAGTGGCTCGCCGGCGCGGATACGGCGACCGTCCGCCAGCTCTCCGTCCTGCCGGCGGTGGACGCATCCTTCCCACCCACGGTCATCGTGCACGGGGACGCGGACCAGGAGATCGCGCCCTCGCAAAGCGCCCGCTTGGCCGCCGCTCTGGAGCAGGCCGCCGTGCCCTTCCGACTCGTCACGGTCTCAGGAGCCGGGCACGGTGGATGGACGACCAGGCAGCTGGATCACGCGTACGACGAGGTATTCGCCTTTCTGTCGGAGCAGGGCGTGCGCCGGAGGTGATCGACGTATTCGGGCGCAGCGCGACGTCTCGCCGATTCGACGCCCTCCTCGAAGACACGGACGGCGGCCGAGGCCGTTTCCGCTCCACACATTGGCCGTCCCTGAGCAGCGCTGGCATGTTCTGGCGCCCCCGGGGAGCGGCCCGTCTTGAGTGGACGATCCAAGGGCGTAAGATAGATAGGCCGAAGAGGAGATCGCCTCGGGATGCGCTTCCGGAATCGACGGCGGCGCTCCTCGGCCGATCGGCTGGGCCGGGGCGCCCTGCGCCGAGTGCGCTGCTCGGGCGCCTCTTTCTGTACCTGGGACCGCGTTGCGAACGGAGGGAGACGGTCGTGTCGACACTCGTGTCGGGACAGGTGCGGAGCCGGGTGGCGCTGCTGTTCTCGCTCGTGGCGGCGGCCCTCTGCGGGAAGCCCTCGGGTGCCGCGGCGCAGTCGAGCACGGAGGCGTCCCTCTGGGCCACCGACGGGCCGGTCTACGCGGTCGCGCAAGCCGGCGACACGCTGTACCTCGGGGGCGACTTCACGCGAGTCAGCGGCTTCACCGGCGGCGGCGCGGCGCTGGACTCCGCGAGTGCGCAGCCCGTGGAGCCGTTCGCGAAGGTCGAGGGCACGGTCTACGCAGCCGCGCCCGACGGCCTCGGCGGCTGGTACGTGGGCGGTCTCTTCTCCCGGGTGGGCGGAAAGGCGCGCGCGAATCTCGCGCACGTCTCGCCGGACGGGAGCGTCGGCTTGTGGGACCCGAGCGCGAACGGTCTCGTCCGCGCCCTGGTCGTGAGCGGTGGGAACGTGTACGTGGGCGGGACCTTCACGAGCGTCGGCGGCGAGGCGCGGAGTTGCATCGCGGCGCTGGACCCGTCGACGGGAGCCGCCACGTCGTGGGACCCGAACGCGAAGAACTCGGGCGCCCCGCCCGGCGTCTTCGCGCTGGCCGTGAGCGGGAGCACGGTGTACGCGGGCGGGACGTTCACGGAGATCGGAGCGCAACCGCGAAGCTGCATCGCGGCATTGGCTGTGTCCAGCGGAGCGGCGACGGCGTGGAATCCGATCGCCATCGGCGACGTCTACGCGCTGGCGGTGAGCGGGGGAACGGTGTACGCGGGAGGAGCGTTCCTCAACATCGGCGGTCGCGCGCGCAGCCGCCTGGCGGCGCTCAATGCGTCCACGGGCGGGGCCACGCTCTGGAATCCGAGCCCGGACTACGCGGTGTGGGCGCTCGCCGCGAGCGGGAGCTCGGTGTACGCGGGCGGGTCCTTCACCACCATCGGCGGTCAGCTGCGCCCGTTCCTCGCGGAATTGAGCGCGACCGGCGCGGCCACGTCGTGGAACCCCAGCGTGGTCGGCACGGGATTCACGCCCGGCGTCTTCGCCCTGGCGCTGAGCGGCGGGACGCTCTACGCGGGCGGCGAGTTCACCGGCATCGGCGGCCAGTCGCGGCGTTGCCTCGCGGAGCTGGACCTGTCGACGGCGCTCGCCACATCGTGGGATCCGCACGCGGTCGGACCGGATGCGGCGGCGGCCCGCGCGCTGGCGCTGGGCGGCTCCCGGGTGTACGCGGGCGGCTCCTTCGCGAGCGTCGGCGGCGAGGTGCGGAACCACCTCGCGGCGCTCGACCGGACGACGGGTGCGGCCACGCCCTGGGACCCCGATGTGAACGGCATCGTCCGCGCGCTGCTCGTGGACGGGAGCAACGTGTACGTGGGCGGGCTGTTCACTTCGGTCGGAGGAGTGCCGCGCAGTCGCATCGCCGCGCTCGACGCGCAGACCGGAGCGCCGTCCTCCTGGGATCCGAACGCGAACGGATCGGTTCGCGCGCTGGGGATCAGCGGGGGAACGGTGTACGTGGGCGGCGGGTTCACGAGCATCGGCGGGCAGGTGCGCAGTCACCTCGCCGCGCTGGACGCGAGCGGGGCGGCCACTTCCTGGAACCCGAACGCGAGCAGCACCGTGCGCGACCTCGTGCTCGTGGGGAACACCGTGTACGTCGGCGGGGCGTTCACGAGCGTGCACCAGACGCAGCGCGGGCACCTCGCCGCCGTGGACGTCACCACGGGCCTCCCCACCGCGTGGCACGCGGACGCCGACAACACGGTGTTCGCGCTGACGGTGAGCCACGGGACGTTGTATGCGGGGGGGGATTTCACGCTCGTCGGCGGGCAGTCCTGCAACCGGATCGCCGCAATCGACGTCTCGAGCGGCGCGGTCGCCGCGTGGCCCGCGTCGGCGGGCGGGACCGTCTACGCGCTCGCGGTGAGCCGGGGGACCGTTTACGCGGGCGGGACGTTCGCGAGCGCCGGCGCTCAATCGCGGAGCTATCTGGCGGCGTGGGACGCGGCGTCGGGCGAGGTCACGTCATGGAATCCGAGCGCATCCGGCGGCTGGTCCGTGCCGGGCGTCTACGCGCTGGCCGCCGACGCGGGAACGCTGTACGTGGGCGGATCCTTCAACGGGATCGGCGACGCCGTTCAATCCGGCGTGGCGGCGGTCTCCGCCCGGCAACACCGCTCCGCCGAGGGCCCGGAACTGCACGGCCCGGCACCGCAGGCGCAACTGGCCCGCGTGGGACCGAACCCGGCTTCGCAGGCAGTGGACGTGGAGCTCTCGCTCCCGCAGGCCGCGCGGGTCAATGTCAGCGTGTACGACGCCGCCGGGCGCTTGATCCGCGTGCTCGGCGACGGGCCGCGAGAGAGGGGCGATCACGCCTTCACCTGGTCCGGCCGCGACGAGCAGGGCAATCGCGTCGCGAGCGGCGTGTACTTCGTGCGGTTCTCGGACGGCTTCACGAGCGACACGCGGAAGGTCATCCTCCTGAGGTGAGGACAGGACCGACGTAGCGCGAGCTCCGAGACGGCAGCGCGTCCGATCCCCGCCGTCGAAGAGGCGCCGCGTGGCTCGCATCGACCCCGGCGTCGAGAAGTCGCGAGTGGCCATTCTACTATCTCGGCGGAACGGCAAGATGGGATCGTTCAGGCCGATTCTCGTGATGACCGCGGATGTCGCCTCCGGTACAAGTGGGCGCGTTCCGTGCGGGTCCTGCACGCGGCAGCGGGTCTCCGCATGCCCCGACCGAGGTGCGCACGCGCCGTGGCGCGAGAGGAGGTTCCGAGATGTCGATGAGATCGAATCGGCGAGTCACCCTGCCTTGCGGAATCGCGATGGCCTGCGCTCTCGCGGCAAGCGCGTCCAGCGTTCGGGCTCAGGCTCAGCCGGCGGCCGGCTCCCCGCCGCCCGATGATACGCCGTCGGTCAAGGTCGGCGGCACGATCTACACCGACTACACCTTCCTGATGGACCCGAAGGTGACGGTCGAGGGCCTCGAGATCCGCCCGAACAGCTTCAACGTCAGCCGCTCGTACATCAACGTCACCGGCAATCTCTCGCACCGCTTCGCCTTCCGGATCACCCCGGACATCGCGCGCGAGAGCGGCGCGGGCAGCTCGCTGAACGGGAGCTACACGTTCCGGCTGAAGTACGCGCTCGGACAGCTCAACCTGGACGAATGGGTGACCAAGGGCTCGTGGGTCCGGCTCGGTCTCCAGCAGACCCCGTACATCGACTACATCGAGGGGATCTATCGCTACCGCTTCCAGGGCACGACGTTCGAGGATCGCGAGGGCAAGATCACGGCGTCGGACAACGGCGTCTCCGCGCACGTCAACCTCGAGGGCGACTACGGCGACGTTCACGTCGGCGTGTACAACGGCGAGGGCTACGCCAAGCCCGAGGCCAACGACCAGAAGGCGTTCCAGGGCCGCGTCTCCGTCCGCCCCGCGCCGCAGGGTCCGCTTCACGGCTTGCGCCTCACGGCCTTCGCGGACGTGGACCACTATGCGTCGGGCGACTCGAAGATGCGCTGGATCGGCAACGCCACCTTCGAGAACCCGCACGTGAACGCGGGCTTCGACCTCCTGGGCGCCACGGACCAGACCGCGGTCACGGCGGCCGAAGTGAAGAGCCAGGGCTTCTCCGTCTGGGCCACTCCCCGGACCTCGTGCGGCTGGGAGGCGCTCCTGCGTTACGACGAGCTGAAGCCGGACAAGGACCAGGATGGGAAGAAGAAGACGTCCATCGGCGGGGTCGCGTACTGGTTCCCGCTGCAGAAGGGCGTGGCGGGCGCCGTCATGGTCGACTACCAGCAGGTGGAGTACTCGGACATCGCCGTTGCGAAGGCCAAGCAGATCGCGCTCCACGCGCTGCTGAACTTCTAGGCGAGCGAGCGCCAGGAGGAGGGGGCGCGGCATTCGTCGATCATCGGGCCGCGTCCCGGGACGCGGCCCGATCGTCTCCGGGCTGGACTCCCCGTGCGGCGCGGCTATTCTCTCCGGGCGGGACCTTCGACGAGGCCCTCGGGGCCAGGAGAAGCCGTGTCCTTCCGCGCGATCTTCCTCGCCGTCCTTCTGAGCGCCGCGCTGATCGCCGGCGCTCTCATCGTCAACTCGCACCGCCCGGCGGTGGAGACCGCGCAGCCCACCGCGGCGCTCGTCAAGGCGAGCGGCAAGTGCGCGGAGTGTCATCTCCGCGAGACCGAGGCGATGGTGGTGGAGTATGAGGCGAGCAAGCACGCCGCGAAGGGCGTGAACTGCCTCGACTGCCACCGGCCCGTCGACAAGCAGGAGGGGATGGAGCACCGCGGGTTCACGATCGCGAAGTCCCTGACGGCGGCGAACTGCGCGCAGTGTCACCAGCGGGAGTACGAGCAATTCCTCCGCAGCCGCCACGCGGCGCCGGCCTGGGCGGCCGTGGTCGGCGACTCCGCGCTCACGCCGGAGCAGATCGCTGCGTCCGAGCAGTACCACCCGGGCGCGGTCAAGCGTCCGGCGAACGCGCTGGTGGGGCTCGAGGGGTCGGCGGCGACCGTGAAGGGCTGCCTGTCCTGCCACTCGGTGGGCCGGCCCAACGCCGACGGGTCCGTCGGGTCCTGCACGCAATGTCACTCGCGACATCTCGCCTCGGTGCGGCTCGCGCGCCTCCCCGAGACCTGCGGGCAGTGCCACATGGGGCCGGACCATTCCCAGATCGAGATCTACACCGAGTCCAAGCACGGCGTGATGTTCGCGGCGCAGAAGGACCGCATGAACCTGGACGCGCCGCCCGATCAGCTCCGGCCGCGCGACATGCCGGTGCCCGCGTGCGCCACCTGCCACATGAGCGGGCTCGGCGGGCAGAAGGTCACGCACGACACGTCGGAGCGGCTGTCCTACTGGCTCTTCGCGGCGGTGTCGGAGAAGCGGCCGAACTACGCCGCGGCGCAGGCCAACATGAAGGACGTGTGCAACAGCTGCCACGTGAAGTCGCGCACGGACCACTTCTACGCCGAGGCGGAGTCGGTAGTCGTCTCGACGAACGCGAAGATCGAAGAGGGCCTGGCCGTCGTGAGCGGCCTCCGGAAGGACGGTCTCCTCACGCCGCAGCCCTTCGATGAGCCCATCGAGTTCACCGCCTTCGACTTCTGGCACTACTACGGGCGCACCACGAAGCACGGCGCGTTCATGGGCGGCGCGGACTTCGTGCAGTGGCACGGCAATTACGAGCTGCTCACGCACCGGGTGGAGCTGGAGGCGCAGGCCGCCGAGATCCGGAGAGCGCGTGCGCATCGCTGAGCGGGCGTCGCGCTGGCCGCGGCCGCTTCTGGTGGAGCTGTTCGCGATCGCGAACTTGGCCTTCCTCACGCTGGACGTGTTCATCGCCCATTCGGTCAACGCGTTCCACTACGCCATCGAGCGCATTCCGGTGGCGTTCGGGGCCGTCGGCGCGGCGATCCTGATGGGCGGCCTCGCCGTCGACGCGTTCGACCTCCGCCGAGCGCGGTCCCGCTGGGCGGGATACCTCGTGGGGTGGTCGGCTCTGCTCGTGGGAATCGCGGGGCTCTTCCTGCACCTGCGCAGCACCTTCTTCGACCAACAGACCCTGAAGAGCCTCGTCTACACCGCCCCCTTCGCGGCGCCGCTCTCGTTCGCGGGCCTCGGTTTCCTCGTGCTGCTGAATCGTCAAGTTCCCCGCGACTCGCTGGCCTGGGGCCAGTGGGTGCTCTTCTTCGCATGGAGCGGATTCGTGGGGAACTTCGTGCTCTCGCTCGCCGACCACGCGCAGAACGGGTTCTTCGACCTGCGGGAGTGGATTCCGGTCTGCGCCGCGGCCCTCGCGGTGGGGTTTCTGCTGCTCGCCATGCTGAAGCCCGCCGACCCGGGCCTCCGCGGCGCGACGTGGGGCGTTCTCGCGCTGCAAGTCCTCGTGGGGGCTGCGGGCTTCGCGTTCCACGTGATCGCCGATCTCCGCGAGGCGGGCTCGAGCGTCGTGCAGGACGTGCTCTACGGCGCGCCGCCCTTCGCGCCGCTGCTCTTCGCGGACCTGGCCGTCCTCGCGGCACTGGGCGTCTGGGATTGTCGGGAGAAGACGAGGGGCGCGCCGGAGGCGGCGGGAAGCTGGGCCGCCCCGTGAGGGTCTGACCCGCCGAGCGCGGCGTCATGCGCCGTCGGAGTCGCCGTGTCGCGCGCGGCGCGGGCGCGTCGTGGGCGCGGCGCGACGTTTCTCCTCGAGGCGACGGGCGCGGGACGCGGCGGTCGGCCGAGTGGCGCGGCGCGGCCGGGGTCGCATCGCGGCTCGCCGGAGGAGCGCGGCTAGGCGCGCGAAGGCGTCCTTCCGGTTCGCGCCCTGCGTGCGGAAGCGTCGCGCCACGATCTGAAGCACACCGGCCTCCGTCATGCGGCTTCCGGCCAGCCGGAGCAGGCGCTCCTTGAAGTCGTCGGGGATCGAGCGGGAGCGTCGCACGTCGTAGGAGAGGCGAACGGCGGTGGCCACCTTGTTCACGTTCTGCCCGCCGGGGCCGGAGGAGCGGATGAACTCGAGACGCAGCTCTTCCGCGGGGATGAAGATGCCCAGCGTCTCGAGGGAGTCGAGAGCGTGGGCGGAGGATTCCTCGCGGGCTCGGTCGCCGCTCATGCTCGCGACTCTACCAGACGCGTCGCGAGGCGACGAATCCGAGGGCGCGAGCGCCGCCGCCGGCGCCCCGAGTCGACTCGACGGTGTCGTAGTCCCTCGGTAGGATCCGACGCCACGACCCGAAGCTGCGCGCGTCGCGCGGAGGCTCGATGCGTCCTCGCATCTGCGTCACCACGTGGTACGACCCGGCGTTCGCGCCCCTCGGGGATCTCTGCCGTGACTCTCTCGCCGAATGGTGCTGGCGGCAGCGGTACGACCTGCGAATCGTGGACGTCCCTCGCTCGGACCGTCCGCTCGCGTGGCACAAGGTCGAGATCCTGCGGCATCTCCTGCGCGGCGACGCCGAGTTCGTGCTCTGGGTGGACGCGGACGCCATCGTGGTCCGCCCCGACGTGGGCATCCACGGGGAGATCGAGCCCGGCAGGGACGTGTACCTCGTGGAGCACCATTACGACGGCAAGCGCGTGCCGAACACCGGCCTTCTCTTGCTGCGCCGCAGCGAATGGACCTCCCGATTCCTCGAGGATGTCTGGCAGAGCGAGAGGTACGTCCAGCACCCGTGGTGGGAGAACGCCGCGATCATCGATCTCCTCGGGGTCTTCGAGGCCTTCGGCGACGGCCGCGCCAGCGTCCCGGACCCGGCGCGGAGCGCGAAGGTGCGCTGGCTTCCGCTCCGCTGGAACAGCGTGCCCGAGGTGGACGAGGCGGACGATGCGGTGATCAAGCACTACGCCGGCCGACCGATTCCCTGGCGTATGGAGCACATGCAACGCGAGGCGGCGCGCCTGGCCCGCGATCGCGGGCTTCGCGGCTTGGCCATGCGCTGGGCCCGGTGCGTCGCGGGGGCGTGAGAGGGAGAGCGCGATCGGGGGGCGGATCGCCGACGTCCCCCTAGCTCTTCGCGGGCTTGGCCTCTCGGATCGTCTTGGCGCGCGCCTCGGCGTCCTTCGCGGCCTGGATGTCGCCCATCTCGTGCAGCAGGGATGCCAGCGCGTCGAGATCGTCCGCCACCTCGGGATTCGCCGGCCCCAGCTCCTTCGAATCGATCTCGAGGACCTTCTCGAGTTGCGCTCGCGCCAGCTTCGAGTTGCCGGCGGCGTGGTTGACGTCCGCCAGCGACGCCAGCACCGTCGCGACGGCCACGCTCTCCTTGCCGAAGGCCCTCTCGCGAAGCGCGAGCGAGCGCTCGAGCGGCGCGCGCGCGCCCGCCGGATCGCCCGACGAGACGAGCGCGTACCCCAGGTTGTAGAGCGCCTGCGACACCTTGGGATGCTGCGGTCCGAACACCTTCTCCATCGTGGCGGCGGTCTGGCGCATCAGCGGGATGGCCTTGTCCAGCTGACCACCCTGCGCGTACGCCAGCGCGACGTTGCCCATCGCCTCCACCACCTCGGGCGTCTCGGGATCGAGGAACTTCTCGCGGATCGCGAGGCCCCGCTGGAAGAGGGGAAGCGCCTCGTCGCTCTTCCCGCTCATGTTGTCCACCACGCCGAGGTTGATGACGTGATCGGCGAAGTCCAGGGTCTCTTCTTCGCCTGCTTGCTTCAACAGCGCCATCGCGCGTTCGAGGTGCGCCCGGGCGCCGTCGAAGTCGTTCATGTCCATTTCCACCGTGGCGAGGTTGCCGAGGACGCGCGCCACGTTCTGCGGCTTCGCGTGGGGCAGGGCCTCCACGATGGCGAGCGCGCGCCGGAGCTTCGGCAGGGCCTCGGTGTACTTGGTCATCTCTCCCAGCATCCAGCCGTAGTTCGCCAGGACGTCCACGAAGTCCTCGCGGAGCGTGTCGTGGCGCGCCTCCCAGAACGCGATCGCTTGGTCGTACTGGGCGCGCGCTGCGTCGAACTCGCCGAGGTCCTCGAGGGCGAGCGCGAGGAGGTTGCGGCTCTGCGCCACCTCGGGCGACTCCGCGCCGAGGTGCGCCTCGCGCTGCTTCAGGCTTTCCTCCAGAAGGGGCTTGGCGCTGGTGTCCATGCCGAGGCGGTGATAGACGTCGCCGATCGTGCCCATCATCCGCGCGCGCACGAGCGGCTCATCCGCCAGCTCCTTCGGCAACCGCTCCGCGGCGCGCTGCAGGATCTCCCGGGCGGTGATCTGCTCCGCGCGGGCGCGCTCCGGCTTCGCCAGATCGAAGATGCCCACGAGGAAGTCCGAGGTCTCCTGCGCGGTTCGCGCTTCCGAGCGGGCCTTCGCTTCCGCGGCCACCGCGCGCGTGAGATTCCGCTCCGAGCGCAGGTACAGGATCGAGGTCACGACCGTGGACGCCACGATCAACGCGAGAACCACCGCGGCCGCCGCGAACGGAAGGCGGTGCCGCGCGATGAGCTTCCGGAGCTGGTACGCGGTGCTGGGCGGTCGCGCGAGAATCGGCTCGGAGGCGAGCCATCGCCGAACGTCCTCGGCGAGCGCCCCGGCGCTCTCGTAGCGCTCGCGCGGCGCCTTCGCCAGCGCCTTGCGAACGATGGTCTCGAGGTCGGCGTCGGCGCGGCCCGGCCCCGGCCAGTCCTGGGCGAGCGGCGGCGGGTTCGCCTCCGAGATCGTGCGGATGGCGTCGAGCAGTCCCGTCGGGATGTCGTAGGGGCGGCGGTCCACGAGCATCTCGTGGAGGATGACGCCGAGAGAGTAGACGTCGCTACGGACGTCGACGGCGTCCACGTCGCCGCGCGCCTGCTCCGGGCTCATGTAGGGCAGCGTTCCGCGGACCACACCCGCTTCGGTGGCCGCGTTGGCGGCGCCCGGCTCCGGCTCGGTGAGCCGCGCGAGGCCGAAGTCCAGCACCTTCACGCGGGCCCGCGAGGCGCTGGCGGTGCTGCCGGTCCCGCTCGCGGAGGCCGCGAGCGAAGGGGCGCCGGCCGCCGGCGGCACGACGAGGTTCGACGGCTTCAGGTCCCGATGGATCACGCCCCGTTGATGCGCGTATTGCACGGCGTCGCAGACCGCGCGGAAGATCTCGAGCCGCTCGCGCAGCACGGCGGCGCCGCGCGGCCGTTCGCGGGTCCGCTCCAGCCACGCGCCGAGCGTCTCGCCCTCCACCAGCTCCATCGCGAACCAATGATGCCCGTCCGGCGTGCGCCCCGATGCGTAGATGGCCGCGATGTTCGGGTGCTCGAGGCGGGCCAGCATGTCGGCCTCGCGCTTGAAGAGCCGCACGTGGACGTCGTCGGCGATCGGTCCGCCGCGTACGACCTTCAGCGCCACGCGCCGGCGCGGCGTCTCCTGCTCCGCCTCGTAGACCACGCCCATGCCGCCTTCGCCGAGCTTCCGTCGGATCACGAAGCCGGGAATGGAGACGGCGGTGAGGCCGCGCACGTCGAGCGCGACATCGGAGGCCAGTGTGGCGTCCTCGGCGGAAGGCCGCGGGCGAGGTTCGTGGTCTCGGGTCACGGCGCATCCGACGGGACGGGGGTGGGCGGAGGTTAGCGCAGCCGGGGGGCCCGGTCACGCTTCGACGCGGGCGGCATTGGACCTGCCGATCCTCTTTGGGCTACATTCGAAGTCGAGAGGCGAATCAGAGAGCACGGAGCGGTCGCGGCACCCCACGCGCGAGGAGCCGACGGACATGCACGAAGGCTCCGAGGTCCTTCTTTCCTTGGCGCCCGGCCAGAAGGTCGGGCGCTACGAGATTTTGGCCGAGATCGGGAGCGGGGGCATGGGCGTGGTCTACCGCGCCCGAGACTCGCAGCTCCACCGCGACGTGGCCCTCAAGTTCCTCTGGCCGCGACTCGCCGCCGACACCGAGTATCGCCGGCGATTCCTCCGGGAGGCGCGCGCCGCGTCCCGCCTCTCGTATCCCGCGATCGTTCCGGTCTTCGAGGCGTCCGAGCACGAGGGCGTGCCCTGGATCGCGATGCAACTCGTGGACGGGAAGGACCTCCGAGCCGTGATCGCGGCCGAGGGGAAGCTGCCGCCGAAGGCCGTGCTTCGCTACGCGGAGGAGGTGGCCAGCGCGCTGGACTACGCGCACGCGCACAACGTCCTCCATCGCGACGTGACTCCGAAGAACATCCTCATCACGAGCGACGGGCGCGTCATGCTGTCGGACTTCGGGCTCGCGCGCTATCTCACGACGCCGCCGATCGACCCGACCGGCTCCACGGAGTCGTCGGGGGCGTCCGACCCGACGAGCCGCGGCTCGGTGCTCGGGACTCCGCGGTACATGTCGCCCGAGCAGGCGTTGGGGCGCGAGCTGGACGGGCGCAGCGACCTCTACTCGCTCGGCGTCGTGATGTACGAGATGTGCACGGGGACGCCGCCGTTCGCCGAGGTGAGCGGCGGTGCGCTGCTCGACGCGATCATCCATCGCGAGCCGGAGCCCATCGCGCGGACGACCTACGAGGTGCCCCCGGAGCTCGAGCGGATCATCCGCAAGGCGATGGCGAAGGAGCGGGAAGAGCGCTACCCGGACATGCGCGACCTGCTGGTGGACATCCGGACGCTGCGACGCGAAGTGGACGGGGGCTCCACCTCGGGGCGCGCCCTGAGGCCGGCTCCGCGCCGCTCCCGTGCCCGCGATCTGGCCCTCGTGGGCGCCGGTTTCGCCGGAGGCGCCTTGCTGCTGCTCCTCGTCCTGTGGTCGCGGATGCGGACGGAGGAGCCGATGCCGATCGGTACGCCGGTGCAGGTGACCAGCAGTCCGGCCCGGGAGCGCGACCCGGCGCTCTCTCCGGACGGCGGCCGCATCGCGTACGCGTCGGACGCGCGCGGCAACTTCGACCTCTACGTGATCGACGTGCACGGCGGGACGCCGCTCCGCCTCACCGACCAACCCAGCGACGAGTACGCGCCGTGCTGGTTCCCGGACGGGACCGCGCTCGCGTACGTCTCGAAGCGGGATGGGGCGGAGGCGATCTGGAAGGTCGGCCAGATGGGCGGAGCCACGACGCTGCTCCTCGCGGACGCCGTGGATCCCGCAGTCTCGCCCGACGACGCGCGCCTCGCCTTCGCCGCGCCGGATTCGCAGGGCAACCAGCGCATCGGCGTCGTGCCTCTGGGCGACCTCGAGCACCCTCGCTTCGTCTCGAAGGGCGGAGGCGCGCAGAAGCACATTTGCCGGTACCCGTCGTGGTCGCCGGACGGGACGCGGATCTGCTACTCGGACTGGAACGATCTCTGGCTCGTGTCCCCGAGCGGTGGGGACGAGCACGCGCTCACGCGGCGCGGGCTCGGGGATCGGGAGCCCGCGTGGTCGTCCTCCGGCCGCTTCCTCTACTTCTCGTCGTATCGCGACGGGTCGCTGGCGCTCTGGCGCGTCGCGGCCGGCGGCGGCGAGCCGCGTCGCGTCTCCCTGGGAGGCGGCTCCGAGAGCCGGCCGAGCGTCTGCCGCTCCGGACGTCGGCTCGCGTACGCCACCCACGCGTCGTCGGGCGACGCGAACGACGTGATCCTCCTGGATCTCGCCACCCGCCGCGAGCAGATCATCGGCGGCGCGAGCGACGACAACATGCCGGCGATCGCTCCCGACGGCAGCCTCGTGGCGTTCTCCTCCAACCGCTGGAGCTCTCGCTACGAGCTGTGGACCCAGCGCGTCGAGAACGGCGGGCTGGTGGGCGAGCCGGTCCGCCTGACCGACCAGCCGGGTCACGTGTCCCATCCCTCGTTCTCCTCCGACGGTCGGTGGATCGCGTACTACCGCGTCGCGGGGGAGGATCGCGATATCTGGACGATTCCCGCCGCGGGCGGACGGCCGAACCGCTTCACCCAGGAGCCGCACGATGCCATCTACCCCGTGTGGTCCCCGGACGGAACGCGGATCTGCTTCCTCTCGCAGCGAGAGGAGGGACTTCAGGTCTGGATCGAGCCGGTGCGCGAGGGGCGACCGGCAGGCCCGGCGCGCCGCGTGACGGCGGGCGCCGTTCTGTCCTGCCCGCCGACGTGGTCGCCGGACGGATCCGCCGTGGCGTTCGTCCGCAGCGCCCCCGGCTCGTACGAGATCTGGGTCGCCGCGGCGGGGGGGACGGTCTCCGAGCGCCGCATCGGTCCCGTGCCGGGCGGCACCCGCTTGCGATGGAGCGCCGCCGCCCGCGGGATCTTCGTGTGCGGCAGCTGGGGGAGCGACCGCAACTCGTGTCGCCTGGTCGATGCAGACTCCGCGAAGCCGCGCTCGGACTTCGCGCCCGTCGAGTTCGGCGCGGCGGACGCGTTTCCCGGATTCGACCTCACTGCGGATGGACGCCTCATGGTCTACGCGCGCAACCGACCCGGAGGCGATGTGTGGGTTCTCGAAGCAACGCACGGCGCCTACTGAAAGGATGAAGCCATGACACCCCGGAGAATCACCCTCGGACAGATCGTCGCCGGCCACACGGAGATCATCGAGTGGATGCGAGAGCTCAGGGCCGCGCTCGGCGCGCTCGGATACACCGGGCCGATCAATCCCATACCTCCCCCTCCCATGATGGTCGCCTGCGGCAGAAGCTCAGTGCGGCTGCGCGTCACCGACGTGTGCGCCACCCTCGAGCGCATGGTCGCCTGGGCGGAGGAACTGCGGAACCTCGAGGCCACCCTGGACCCGAACCTCGAGATCCCCGGTTCCATGGCGCCGGACGCGCTCGGCCCGGGCACGACGCCGGGCCCGGGCACGACGCCGTCCGGGCGCACGGAGTAGTCGGGACCTCATGAGCTTCCCCCGACGATTCGCCTCGGCGAGGACGGGCCCTCCCGAGGAGACGCGAGGCCTGGCGCGCCCGGAGCACGTGCGCAAGGTGCTGCTGATCCTCACGTCCCAGTGCAACCTGCGCTGCGGCTACTGCTTCCAGAACGCGAAGCGCCCCGGCGCGATGAGCTGGGAGGTCGCGCAGCGATCCCTCGATCTCGCGGTCGGCTCGGACAGCGACGACGTCGAGGTCACGTTCTTCGGCGGCGAGCCGCTGATCGAGTTCGAGACGATCCGACGATCGGTGGCGTACGTGGAGGAGCGGCGCCGGGCCGGCCACGGCATCCGCTACTCGCTCAGCACGAACGGGCTGCTGTTCACCGAGGAGATCCTGGAGTTCCTGGGACGACACGCGTTCCAGGTCCAGTGGAGCTTCGACGGAGTGCCTGCGGCGCAGGCGCTTCGCGGGCGTGGGACGTTCGACCGCATGGACGCGTGGCTGAGCCGGCTGATGAGCGAGCCGGCGTTCGGGCCCGTCGCGGAGCGTCTTCGCATCGCGCTGACCCTCGTGCCGCGCAACGTCGCTTGGCTCGCGGACTCGATCGACTACTTCCTGGAGAAGTCCGTCCACGAGATCACCATCGGTCCGGCCGTCACGCCGGAGCCCGGCTGGCGAGTCGAGGGGATCGCGGAGCTGGAGGCGCAGTTCGACCGGATCCTCGAAAGCATGGTTCTGCATCGGAGGCGCACCGGCGAGGTGCCGCTTCTCGTGTTCGGGGACGGGCCGATCGCCCGCTCCGCGGATCCGGGGACGATCGAAGCGTGCGGCGCGGCGAGCGGCGAAGAGGTCGCCGTGGACGTCGACGGACAGGCGCACAGCTGCGGGATGTTCGCCGACTCCACGCAGCGCTTCCGCACGAAGTTCCTGGCGGAGCGAGTCGAGGACATGCGTCTCGGCGATCTTCGCGCTCCAGAGTTCGGTGCGCGCTACGGGGCGCTTCCGGAGGCGGCGGTCCGCGCCGGCATCTTCTCCGGGAAGGAGCGCAAGCGCTCCTCGTACGGGCGGTGCGGGGAGTGCGCGTACCTCGCGGCGTGCTCCATCTGCCCGGTGTCCATCGCGAATGCCCCGGGCAACGAGGATCCCGATCGGATTCCCGATTTCCCGTGCGCGTACAACCTCGTGGCGCTGAAGCATCGAGACGCGTTCTGGGCGCGTGTTGCCGTGGCTCGCTTTCCGTTCCGGGACGCGGCACTGCCCGCCGCCATGCTGAGAGTCCGGGCGGCGGCCGCTCCGCGGCGTTCCGTCCGCGGCCCGGTATCGGCCTCCGAGGCGGCGCGATGAACGTCGTCGCCGAGGGCCTCAGAGCCGCATGCCGTGCCCCGCGAGGTGAAGCAGGAGATCGGTCTTCGAGAGGCTCCCGAGAAGCCGCGGCTGCTCGTCGCTCTCCACGACCGGCAGGCGCTCCGACTGCGTGCGCTCGAAGCTCCGCAGGGCGATCTCGAAGCCGCTCTCCGGGGTGACGAACGGAAAGTCCTCGTGCAAGACATCCCGCGCGATGAGCACACGGGCCAGCTCGGGCTGGTCGAGGTAGCCCTTCACGTCGTGCAGCGACACGACGCCGAGGAAGCGGTTCTGCTCGTCCACGACGTAGAGGTTGTTGAAGCGGTTGGCCAGGAACGCTTCGCCGATCTCACGGAACGACGCGTTGAGGAGAACGCGCGCGACGTCGGCCTTCATGAGGTCGAAGACCTTCAGGCGAGCGAGGCGCTCGGCCACGGCGCCGGCTCCCTTGCGCTCGAGGGCTTCCCCGTAGATGAACTTGGTCTCGTGCGTGCGCGCGGTGTAGTAGCCCACGACGCAGGCCAGCATCAGCGGCAGGATGATCTGATAGTCGAGCGTGAGCTCGAAGAGCATGATGATCGCCATGATGGGCGCTCCGGTCGAGGCGGCGAGGAACGCGCCCATCCCGACGAGCGCGTACGCGCTGGGCTCGAGGCCCGAATAGGGGAAGACCGCGGCCACGCCCGCACCGAACAGGTAGCCGAGCGCCGAGCCCATGACCAGCGTGGGCGTGAAGACGCCGCCCACCGCTCCCGAGCCGAAGGTCGCGGCGGTGGCCAGGAGCTTGCAGACCAGAACGACGGCCAGACCTCGCCACAGCCACTGCCCGTGTAGCACGGAGTAGGCCACGTTGTAGCCGTTCCCGCAGACTTCGGGGACCGCGATCGCCAACGCTCCCACCACGGCGCCGCCGAGAGCGAGCTTGGCGATGCGATGCAGCGGGAGCCGGGCGAAGCCTCGGTCGCTCGTGCGCAGGAGCCGGAGGTAGAGCGGGGCCAGCAACCCGCATCCGATCCCGAGGAGCACGTGCGGCAGGATCTCCCACGCGGAGGTCAACTGGAAGGTCGGGGCCCGGTAGAGCGCCTCCGCTCCGGAGACGGCGCGCGTCACGAGCGTGGCGACCACCGACGAGACCACCATCGGCCCGAAGTACTCCATGGAGACGGAGCCGAGCACGATCTCGCCCACGAAGAAGGCCGATGCGATCGGCGCGTGATACGCGCTGGCCACGCCCGCCGCCGCGCCGCAAGCCACGATCTGCCGGCGCATCGGCAGCGTGAAGCCCCGCACACGGCCCACGAGGGAGGCCAGCATCGACGCGAGCTGCACCATCGGGCCCTCGCGGCCGATGCTGGCGCCGGACGCGCCGGAGCAGAGCGACGAGACGCTCTGCACGAGGCTGGTGCGGATCGAGATGCGGCCGTCTCCGACCACGATCGCTTCCATGTAGTCGGAGCTCTTCTGGCTGCGGCCGAGGCGCCGCCCGTAGTGCAGCACGACCCCGGCCAGCGCTCCGCCGGCAGTGGGGAGGAGCAGTCGCTGCCACCAGACGAGATGCGGGAACGCGGCCGCCGCGCCGCCCGGTTGGCCCGTGAGCAGCTCCGGAATGCCGTCGAGGACGACGCGGAAGAGCGCCGCGGCGAGCGCGCCCATCACGCCGATGGCCGCCGCCCACACCAGAGTGACCTGCAGGTCGCTCAGGCGCAGCGTCTCGGCGACCCAGACGCGCAGCTTCAGCAGCCGGCGCAGCCGCTCTTCCAGGGGCTGCGGCTCGATTCCACGCATGCCGGGCAGGGTACTTCAATCCCTCAGACGGCGGGCTTCGTTTCGTAGCAGGTCGGGGGCTCGTAGGTGAGCCCGTGCCGCAGTCGGCGCTCCTCGCGCGCGAGCATCATGCGCAAGTACGTTCCGGCGAGCGGCGCGGCCAGGCGCGACTTGAGACCGAACTCCCGCTGGATGTCCTTCAGGACCGCGGCGATCTTCGCCGATAGCGCCGGGTCGGGGCGGAACCACCTCTTCGCGGCCCACAGCGCGCCGGCGAACAACACCGGAAGCTCGCGAGCCTGCCACTCGAAGCGGCGCTGGATGCGACGATCCGGGTGGCTCTTGTAGCGCTGCCATCCCTGGAGGATCGTGCGGGCCATGCGGACCACGCTCGGTCCGTTCACCGCGAAGTCCCGCCTGAACGCGCGCAGGAGGAACTCCGTCTCCTCGCCGCGCCGGATGTGCGGATGCCGGAAGTTGAACCGGAACTGTCCGTGTGCGTCCGCTTCGGGGCATTCCGCAGGCTCGAGCAGCGTCCCCTCGCTGTGAAGCTGGGCGTGCAGCGGCGTGCCCGGGACCGCCGTGTACAACATGAACTGGTGGAACTCGGTGTCGTGGCCCACCGCGTAGTCGATGGCCGCGTCGATGTTCTCGGGAGTGTGCTGCTCCAGGCCGATGATCGTGGAGCCGAGCACGCTCGTCCCGTGCGACTGCAGGGTCCGCACGAGGTCTCGCGTATCCACGCCGCGCACCTTCGGGTACCTCGAATCCTCTCCTTCGAGCCCGAGCCAGACCCACGAGAGTCCGAGCCCGACCAGCTGCTCGATGGTGTACGAGCGGAGCACTCTCGCGGAGCTGAAGACGTCCAGCGCCCAGGCCTTGTCGTGCGCCTTCATCAGGTCCAGCAGGCGAAGCGCACGCTTGCGGTGCAGCAGGAAGTTCTCGTCCAACACGAAGAACGACCGGGCCTTCATGTCCTTTTCGAGCTGGCACATGACGTCGAAGAGGTCATCGCCCGTCTGATAGAAGTCGATGAAGTGCCCCTTGCCGCCGAACATCGCCGAGGTCGAGCAGAAATTGCAGCCGATGGGGCAGCCCACCGAGGGGATCAGCACGGCGGGCTGGTCGCTGCGCCTTCGCCGGACGGGAATGCCCATGGCGCGCACGTTGAAGCCGGCGGTCACCCGGGGATGCCGGAGCGGCGCGCTCTCGTCCTCGCCGAGGAAGCGACGCATCCAGCGGACGCCTTCGCCGCGCACGATGTGATCCGCGTCGATCCGGGACTCGATGCCCTCGAGGTTCGCCACGTGTCCGCCCACGACGATCGTGGCCTCCGGGAGATGCTCTCGCACGAGCCGGCACATCTTCTCGACCTTCCCCACGTTCATCACGATCGAGCTGATTCCGACGATGTCGTACCGGTGGGCGGTGATCTCGCGGACGAACCGTTCGAGCGTGGGGAAGTCCAGGAGCGTGGACGGGGCGCGGAGGTTGGCCTGGATGAGCATCAAGCCGAACGAGCGGTGATGGGCACGGAGCGAGAAGGCCCGCTGCACCCGGGTCACCTGGTTGTGATAGAGCTCCATCGGGTTGATGGCGCGGCTGCCGTGCTCGTCGTCGACGGCGTAAGGACCGAACACGCTGGTCAGGAGGATGCGGGCTCGCGAGCCCTTCGGATGGACGGACGGGGGGTTATCGTGGACGCGATCCAAATGCGGTCCTTCGGCTGAGGGATCGGACCTCGCGGGCCGAACCCGGGGTCCCTGAAGCGCCGGCCCGACGTGGGCACATCGGTCGAGCGCGACCCGTGCGCGTGGGCCCGTGGGAGATCCTCGGGGAGTGGAGCGGCCCTCTTCGCGCGGAGACTCTCGACCAGTAGCGGACTTCTGTGTCCGGAATGTAGGTCAGGCCGCGCTCCCCGTCAAATGAGTCTTCGGGGGTCCCGGCCGGGTGCGGACGCGGATCGTCCCCTCCAGGCAGCCCTTCCTCGGGATCCGGGCGCCGAGGCGGACCCCGAGCGGATCCACTGTCGCCACGGGTCGCCCGGCGTGCGGGCGTGGACGATCCGGGCGCGGGTGCTCGCGAGGGCATTCCAACCGCACGAAGAGCAAGAGCCTGCTGAGCACCGTTGGGGTCCGCTCCCTGGGTCCCAATACACGATCCCAAAGTCTTGAATCTCCTCGGGCGGGGCGCTAACCTCGAAGGGACGTTCCGGGGGGCTCGGCTGTGACGTCGCCCCGTTCCGCACACTCCCTGCGCTCGACGCTTGCGCAAGCAGCGCGACGGGTGGTGCTGGCGGCTTTCCCTCGCGAAGCCGACGCCCCTGACGGACCCGCCCCCGAGGAATGCCTCGCGGGCCCGTCACGACCCAGTCCGCGTGCCCAGCAGGGCGTCCCGGGAATCCGGCGACTTCCCCCGGTTTCGGGATTCCGTGCCTGCGGCTCTCGTGCAGCGCGGCTGCGGGGAGCCGGAAGGAGAGTCGCCATGACGAAGCCCCGCCTCCTCGAGAGGGCGCGCCTCGCGTGCGCCCTGGTTCCCTTGCTCGCGAGCGCCGCCGGTGCGGTTGGCCATCGCCATGTGGAGAGCTTCGACACGAAGGCGTACTGCGACACCGTGCGGACGACGGCGCTCTGGGACACGGCGGCGGGGGAGTTGAGGCTGCCGCCGTTCCAGATCACGGTGGCCGGCACGTACAACACGGCCGGCAACGCGCGCGGCATCGCCGTCGACGGCCATCACGCGTTCGTGGCGGACTACTCGGCGGGACTCCAGATCCTCGACATCACGAATGCGGCGGCTCCCGTGCTGGTCGGGACCTACAACACTCCGGGCAATGCCAAAGACGTCGCGATCGCCGGGGACCGCGCCTATGTGGCCGACTACGCGTCGGGTGTGCAGGTGATCAACATCACGAATCTCGCCGCGCCGACGCTCGCGGGGACCTACGACACGCCGGGGAGCGCGCGCGACGTGGCCGTCGCGGGCGACTACCTCTACGTTGCGGATTACACCTCCGGTCTTCTCGTGCTCAACATCACGAACCCGGCGAGCCCGACGCTCGTGGGCAGCTACGACACGCCCGGCACCGCGCTCGGCGTCGCCGTCGCGGGCAACGACGCCTTCGTCGCGGACGGCGCCACGGGCTTGTTGGTGATCAATGTCACGAGCCCGGCGAGCCCGACGCTTCGCGGGACGTGCGACACGCCCGGGTCCGCCACTGCGGTCGCGCTGTCCGGAGACCGCGCCTACGTGGCCGATGCCGGCGCCGGCCTGCAGGTCATCAACATCACGAACCCGGCGAGTCCGACGCTCTTGGGCGGTTACGACACCCCCGGCACCGCCGGCGACGTGCAGGTGGACGGGAATCGCGCCTATGTGGCGGATGGAATCACGGGCCTCCTGGAGATCGATATCACGAACCCCGCGGCGCCCAGCCTCGTGACCGGCGCTGATACGCCGGGCACTGCGTACGGAGTCGCGCTCGCGGGAGATCTGGCGTACGTGGCCGACGACGTCTGGGGGCTGCAGGACATGAGAATCGCGACCTACGCGACCCCCACGCGCGTGGGCGGCTACGACACGGCAAGTGCCTCATGGGGCGTCGCGGTCTCCGGCGACCGTCTGTACGTGGCTGACGGGAACGACGGCCTTCTGATCCTGAACATCACCGACCCGGCTCACCCGGTCCTCGTCGGGCAGTACGTCGGTCTGGACTTCGCCTACGCCGTGGCTGTCGACGGGGACTACGCGTTTCTCGCCTGCGACCTCGGCGGGCTCCTCGTGCTCGACGTCAGCGACCCGTCCGCGCCACACCTGGTCGGTCAAGCGTCGCTGGCGGCTCACGACGTCGTCATCGCGGGCGACTACGCTTACGTGGCGTGCGGAGTGTTCGGCCTGTACGTGCTCAACATCAGCAACCCCGCGAGCCCCACCGTGGCGGGCAGCCTGGCCACGGGCGACAACGTCTGGCGCCTCGCGGTCAGCGGCGACTACGCTTTTCTCGCCCGCTGGTCCTCGGGCGGCTTCTTCGTGGTGGACCTCAGCAATCCGGCGGCCCCCTTTCTGGCGGCCACCTACGACACGCCCGACAGCGGCCGCGACATCGCGGTGGCGGGAAACTACGCGTACGTTGCCGACTGGTCGGGGCACCTCCGGATCGTCAACATCAGCAATCCGTCGGCGCCTGCGCTGGCCGGCGCCTACAGCGGCGCACTCGCGTCCGGTGTGGCCGTGGTCGGTGGCCACGCCTACGTCTCCGACTACAACGGCAGTTTGAAGGTACTCGACGTCAGTGACCCGGCGAACCCGACGCTGACCGGGACCTGCGCCATGCCCTCCGTCCTGTACGACGTCGCCGTCGCGGGGGATTACGCCTACGTCGGGAATGCCGGGGCCGGCGTTCAGGTCGTCGGGTGCCGGCAGGGGCGCGACGACATCACGAGGAACGCGGGTCGATCGCTGGCGCTGGACGTGCCAAGCGACGACGTGCTGAGCGCGCGCCTCTCGACCGCGCAGAGCGGCGAGATCTCGTGGGAGCTGAGCGCGGACGGCGGCACGAGCTGGCAGTCCGTCCTGCCGGGTGCGGCGTGGAGCCGCTTCGTCACCCCCGGGCAAGCCCTGCAGTGGCGGAGCACGCACGTGTACGGAGCGTACGGGATCAACCCGACCTGCACGTACCTGCAGGTCGACTGGCTTCATGCAGGTGCGGTCATCGATTCGGTCCGCGACATCCCCGGCGACCAGGGCGGTCGCGTCCGCGTGGCCTTCGCACGCTCGGCATACGATTTCGCGGACGAAGTCGTGCACCCGGTCACCGGCTACGACATCTGGCGGCGTGTGGACGACGCGGCCTTGCGGTCAGCCTTGGCCGCCGGTCGGGCGAGCCGGAGGGGGGCGAAGGCCGCACCGGCCGGCGCGCTTCCGATCCTCGAGCTCGAAGGGCGGTCCTTCGTCATTTCGGGCGCCGCTCTGCAGGCCGCGGGCTTCCCGCAAGGCACGTGGGAGGTGCTGGGGAGCTTCTTGGCGACGCAGCAGGATCAGTACGTGTACGCTGCGTCGACCACGGCGGACTCGACGGCCACGATTCCTTACGCCGTCTACTGCATCACGGCCCACACGACGACGCCGTCGATCTGGTACGCGAGCGCGCCCGACAGCGGGTACTCCGTGGACAACCTCGCTCCGTCGGTTCCCACGGGCCTGCAGCTCGCGGCGTCCGTGCTGACATGGGACGTGTGTCCGGAGACGGATTTCGACTACTTCACGGTGTACGGGTCGGCCACGGACGGTCTCGCAAGCGCCACGCGGCTCGGGTACACGGTGAGCCCGAGCCGGGACGTGGGTTCGGCTCCCTACGCCTGGTACCTCGTGACCGCGTCGGACTTCGCGGGCAACGAGGGTGAGCCCGCCTCCGTGAGGAACGGGGCGACGCCGGCGCCCGCGCTGGAGCTCCGCCCGACGAGCTACGCGCTGTACGCGCCGCGCCCGAACCCATTCCGGGGGCAGACGTCGATCCAGTTCGACCTGCCGGTGCAAGGCCCGGTGCGCCTCCAGATCTTCGACGTCACGGGACGGCGGGTCGCCACACTGGCGGAGGAGACGCTCCCGGTCGGGCGTCACGCGCGCGTGTGGAATGGGCGCGACGCGGACGGACGACGGACGAGCCCCGGCGTGTACTTCGTGCGCTTCACGTCGGCGGCGGAAGTGCGGACGCAGCAGATCGTGCAGCTGAGGTGATCCTCGTCCATAGAAGACCTCTAAGTCTTGAAGCGCTTTGCGCCGGGCGCTACCCTCTTCTCGACAGCCGGGGCCGGCTGGGCGGTCCGGCGCTGGGGGGCGCTCCTTCGGAGCGTCGCCACGCCGGGCACCACACTCGAATCAGCACGGTGGCTGACGCCCGGAGGAATCACCCATGGACCACAGAGTCGGACTCCCGTTGATGGCAGTTCTCCTTTTCGGTGCTGCGCGAGCGGATGCGCTCGGCTGGAGCGCGCAGCCGAGCCCCACCACGTTGCCGCTCTATGGCGTGTCGTTCAGCACGCCGAGCACGTGGGTGGCCGTGGGCGACGGGGGCACGATTCTGCAGAGCACAGACGGCGGCATCGGGTGGGCGACCGTCCCGAGCCCGGTCGGCGATGCGCTGCGCGCCGTGTCCTTCCTCGGCAACGTGGGTGTGGCCGTGGGCATCGCCGGGCGGGTCGTGCGGTCCACGGACGCCGGCGCATCTTGGGTCCAGGAGCCGCGACCGACCACCAAGGCCCTGTACTCGGTCTCGATGGGAGCCAACACGGCCGTGATCACCGGGGAAGAGGGACGCATCTTCTTCTCGACGGACGCCGGGCTCACCTGGGCGGCTCGCTTCGCGGGGACGGCCAGCGTGCTCTTCGGGGTCTCCGTCAACGGGAGCACGGCGGTGGGTGTCGGCGGCGCGGGCGCGGTGGTGATGTCCACCAACGGCGGCGACGCGTGGGGGCTCACGATCATCGGCACGCCGCTGACGTTCTTCTACGGCACGTCCTTCGCGAGCCCGTCCACGGGCTGGCTCGTGGGCACGTCGGATGTCGTGCCCAGCATCATCGCCCGCAGCACCTCCGGCGGCTTCACGTGGACGGCGCAGACGTCCCCCACCGCCGAAGGCCTCTTCGGCGTCTCCTTCCCCTCCCTCGACGTGGGCACTGCCGTCGGGACGAACGGCGCGATCATCCACACCGCGGACGGCGGACAGCACTGGAACGTGCAGCCGAGCGGAGTGACTCAGACGCTGAACGCGGTGTCGTTCGCGGACCTCGCTCTCGGGATCGCCGTGGGGGATGGCGGGACGATCCTGCGCACCACGACCGGCGGCTCGACCGGCGTCGACGAGGGGTCAGCGCTTCGATCCGTGGCCGCTCTCGAATGCTCCGCGAACCCCTTCCGCGCGAGCACCACGCTTCGCTTCACGACGCGCAGCGCCGGTGCCGTGTCGCTGAAGGTCTTCAACGTGCTGGGCGAGGAAGTCGCGACGCTGGCGAGCGGCGATCTGGCGCCGGGGACGCGCGCGGCCACGTGGGATGCGTCGGGTCTGCCGGCGGGAACGTACTTCGCACGTCTCCTGGCGCAGGGCATCGACGAGACGCGGAAGCTGACCCTCGTACGGTGAGTCGGGACGGGCAGAGAGCGCCGTCGCGAAGCCGCCGCGGCGGCGCTCGCCCCGC
Organism: bacterium; assembly: GCA_046330135.1. Classification (GTDB taxonomy): domain Bacteria; phylum ARS69; class ARS69; order ARS69; family ARS69; genus CAYYFX01. Next base: position 468,982 of record JAXLTI010000006.1, on the reverse strand, counting down.
TCAGCTCGCGGCCGCGACGCTCAACCTCACCGCGTAGCCGTGCGGCTCGCCCGGGACCGCCTCGACCGTCAACGTCCCCGTCCACGGCTTCCCGTCGCGACCGTCGAACTTCCAATGGCCGGTGCCCGAGGAGGATGCCGCGTCCGCGGCCGGGATCCTCGTCCATTTCCCACCGGCGGCCACGGCGTGGTCGAAGAAGGCGACCAGGTCCGCGGCGCTCCGGTCCGAGGTTCCGCGGAGGTCCATCTCCCAGCGGTCGGTCCCGCCCTCCGTGCTGACGAGGCTCCATCGGCCCACCGAACTGGCATCGAAGTCGGGGATGTTCAGGTCCCCCAGCGCGGCGCGGGCGAAGCCGCCCTCGGGCCGCCAGTCGTACTCCTCGGACAGCGCCACTCTCTGCGCCTCGCCGCGACCGAGCAGCTTCGAGACGACGTGGAGCGCCCCGTCGATACCTGCGGAGAGGCCGCCGGTGGTGATGATCTTGCCGTTGTCCACGAAGCGCTGATCCTCCACGACCTTGGTCTTCGGGTAGGCGCTCCGGAGGCGGTCGATGTTGGAGTAGGTCGTGGTGGCGGTGAGGCCGTCGAGCAGCCCGGCGCTCGCCAGGATGAACGCGCCGTTGCACACGGACATCGTGTGCGAGGCGTGCGCGGTGGCGTCCTGGATCCACTTCAAGGTCGCGGCGCTCTCGCGCGGGCCTTTCACCGAGCCGCCCGGCACGACGAGGATGTCCGCGGGAGGGGCGTCGCCGAACGCGTACTTCGGAACCACGGTCATTCCCATCGACGTCGTGACCGGCGCCTTCGTCTCGGCGACCGTGTAGACGTCGAAGCCGGCCGCGCCGAAGACCTCGAAGGGTCCGGTGTAGTCGATGATCTGGACGCCGTCGAAGATCAAGACGGCCACTCTCTTCTGCGCTGCGGCGGCGGCCCGGGCCGCCGCCTCGTCCATGAGCGCCATGCCGCACTTCGGGCACGTGCCGGGCTCACCGAAGACGGCGGCATCGCACGGCTGGCCGCACGGCGGGCATACCCACCGTCGCGTGGCAGTCGCGGCGGACGGATCGCCGAAAGCGACGGCGGACAAGACGAGGAGGCCGGACAGCAGCGGTACGGCCACCCCGGGCAGGTTCTTCATGCGAGCCTCCTGACGGCGGGAGGCACGGCCTCGGGCCGGCTCCCGGTGCGAGGGCGAGCGTTGAAGCGTTCCCGGTACTGACTGGGCGGGACTCCCACCGTGCGCAGGAACGTACGGCGCATGGACTCGGTCGTGCCGAAGCCGCTCATCGAGCGGATCCGCTCGAGGTCCTCCGAGGTCTCCTCGAGAAGGCGCCGGGCGGTCTCCACGCGCACCGTCGTGACGAAGCGCGCCGGGGTCATGCCCACTTCGCTCGTGAAGACCCGCGCGAAGTTGCGCGGGCTCATCGTCACGCGGCGGGCGAGCGTGGCCACCGCCAGATCCTCGCGCGGGTGTTCGAGGATGTACGCTTGGAGATCCGTGAGCGGCGCGCGCTCCGCGAACTGCACGGCGAGCTGCGCGCTGAACTGCGCTTGGCCGCCCGGACGGCGCAGGAACATCACCAGCTCGCGCGCGACGGCCAGCGCCGCCTCGCGGCCCTGGTCCTCTTCGACCATCGCCAGCGCGAGATCCATTCCCGCGGTGACGCCCGCGGAGGTGTAGATCGGTCCTTCGCGCACGAAGATCCGGTCCGCCTCGACCTGCACGTCGGGATACCGTCGCGCCAGCTCGCTGCAGGAGCCCCAGTGCGTGGTGGCCCGGCGGCCCTTCAGAAGACCCGCCTCCGCCAGGAAGAAGGCGCCCGTGCAAATGGACGCGAGCCGCCTCACGGAACGCGACTGGCGCCGGATCCACCGCAGGAGCTTCGCGTCCTCGAGATAGCGCTCCGTGCCCTTCCCGCCGGCGATCATGAGCGTGTCGAGTCCGCGCGCGACCTCGTCGAAGCCGCGGTCCGCGTAGAGACGCAGTCCCGACGATGCGCGGAACGCCCCGCGCTTCAGCCCGAGGATCTCCACGCGGTACGCGTCGTCCGCGCGCTTGCCGTGGTCCCGCAGCCAGCGCGACGTCCGCGAGAAGACCTCGAGGGGGCCGGTGACGTCCAGGATCTGGCAGCCCGGATAGGCCAGCATGGCCACGCGCAGCGTCCCGGTCCGGGCAAGCGCGGTGGGGGTCTCTCGGCGGCGCGGCGATCGCTTGGCCATCGGAAGAGCCTGCGGCCATTCAGCGCAGGAGACAATGACAACGTTCCAACGTTTCCTGCCAAGTCCGGCACGCCGGGACGACGGGGGGCGTGGCGGGTCGCGCTGCGGCCGGACGAGCTACCGGAGCACCGTGACCCTCCGGACCTGCGAGAACGTCCCGGCGTCCATGCGGTAGAAGTACACGCCCGAGCCCACGCGACGGCCCGCCTCGTCGCGGCCGTCCCACGTGGCCGCCTGGCGCCCCGCGGGAATCGGCCCCCGCACGAGCGTGCGCACGAGCCGGCCGGCGACGTCGTACACCGCGAGGAGCACGTCCGGCGCGTCCTTCGGCACGGCGTATTGGATCGACGTGACCCCCGCCGTGGGGCTCGGTCGCGGCGCGCCGAGCTCGAAGCGATCCGGCGTCGCGACGTCGATCGCGACCCCCGTACCGTGCGGAGCCAGGGCGATGCTCCCGTCCGCGACGTCATTCGCCGTGACCTGGATCGTGCGTGTGCCCGTGACGTACCCGGGCGCGACGTACTCGAGCGTCTGCGACCCCGGCGCGAACGGAACGTCGAAACGCCCGCTCGCGTTCGTCGTCGCGCGCGGATCGCTCCCGGCGCTCAGCACGACGCCAGGCACCGGAAGCCCCGTCACCGCGTCCGTGACCGCGCCGTCGATCCGTCCGTAGCCGGCCATGACGGCGAGCACCGCATCGTAGGCATCCACGAAGCCGTGGCCGTACGCGTTGTCGTTGCCGGCGGCGCCGAGGTCCGTGGCCGTGTCCATGAGGATCTGCTTGATGGTGTCCACGTCCGCGTCCGGGTTCGCCGCCCGCATGAGCGCGACGACTCCGGCGGCGTGCGCTCCGGCCATGGCGCTGCCGCTCCAGACCTGGTAGCCGCCGCCGGGGACGGAGGAATACGTGTCCACTCCCGGGGCGACGACCTCGGGCTTCACCGCATACACGCCGCCGCAGCCGGACGGCCCGCGGCTCGAGAAGCTCGCGATCGTGTACGGAAGCACGGCCGACGCGGTGCCGACCGAGAAGGCGTCGTAGGGAGTCGTCGCGCGATCGGCGGGGCTCCGCAGCGTGCCCGGACCCGGTCCGTCGCCTCCGGCGGACCACGAGACCACGACCCCGGCCGCCTCGCAGTCGTCGATCGCCATCCACCAGCGACTGTCGCAGTCCAGGTAGCCCAGGGCCTCGTTCACGCCCCAGCTGTTCTGCACGACGTCGGGCACGTCGTCCGTCGTGGAGGAGTTGCCGTCCGGGTCGGCGAACCACTCGAGGCTGACGAGGACGTCGAAGTCGAACGGCGGGCCGACGCCCTGGTTGACCGAGTTGTCCGCGATCCACCGGGCGCCCGGCGCCACGCCGATCGTGTCGTCCGGGGCGAGCCCGCAGATCGTGCCCATGACGTGCGTGCCGTGCGATTGGCGGTCCACCGGCACGACGTCCCCGAAGCCGACGCCGTCGCGCCAGCATTCGCTGGGCGGCGCGAAGTGCCCGCGCCAGCGGGCGGCGAGGGCGGGGTGCGTGCCGTCCACTCCCGTGTCGAGGCTCGCGACGAGCGCTCCGGTCCCGTCGATGCCGAGCTCCTTCCAGACCCGGTCCGCCTGGATCGCGACGATCCCCGCGGTGATGCCGATGGATCGCCCGCCCGGCGCGGCCTCCTCGCTCGCCGTCCGGCCGTCGAGGAGCCGGGCCGCGAGGGCGGGCTCGATCACGTCGACGTCGCTGCGCTCCGCGAGCGAGCGCGCGCCGTCGACCGTGGTCACCACGGTGAGCGCGTCCAGGAGCCAATGCGCTTCGTAGGAGCGAACGCCGGCGACGCGTCCCGCCCGCAGCTCGGCGAGGATCGGACCCTGGGCGCGGCTCGCCGCCTCCCGGAGAGCGTCGATGACCACGCGGTGCCGCAACGCCCGCGAGGCACGGGCGGCGTGGAGGTTCGCATCGAGGGAGGCCACGGGCGCCTGATCGTGCAGCACCACGAGGACTTCGACGGGGTCGCTGGCCTTCATTCCTCGCGTCAACCGCACGAGGCCGGGGGAGAGTCTTCCGGCGAGGGCGGAGGGAGCCGTGCTGCAGAGGAGCACGGCGGCGAGCGTGAGCGCTCTTCTCATGATGTCACCCCCGGAGTCGAGGTGAGCCCTCTCCTGGGGGCCGCCTCGGCCCGACCGTTCACGATAGCACGCTCTTCTGGCCAGGACGACGCTCCGGAGGCTCTTTTGCATTGCCGCCCGGCGTCACCCTCGCGAGAATTCGTTTCGACCCAGCGACGCACCGCGCACCACCGCGACGGCCGGTGTGGCCCTCCGCGCCTCGAGCCGCCGCACCGGGAGGGATCGCCCCATGCCGCTCTCGCTGCCGATCCGACTCGGTGCGTGCCTGGGGTTGTTCCTGGCGCTCGTCGCGCCGGCGCCCGCCGCGCCATCCAAGCGGCCCAATATCGTGCTCATCTTGACCGACGACCAGGGTTGGGGCGATCTCCACGCGAACGGCAACCCCGTCCTCGAGACGCCGGTCATGGATCGCCTCGTCGCGGAGGGCGTGAGCTTCGATCGCTTCTACGTGGATCCCGTCTGCGCGCCGACGCGGGCTTCCCTGCTGACGGGTCGCTACGCGCTGCGCGCGGGAGTCACCGGCGTGACGCGCGGTCGCGAGACCATGCGCAGCGACGAGGTCACGCTCGCCGAGATCCTGCGTCAAGCCGGCTACGCGACCGGCTGCTTCGGCAAGTGGCACAACGGGGCGCACTACCCGAACACTCCGAACGGGCAGGGATTCGACGAGTTCTTGGGGTTCTGCGGCGGACACATCAACGACTACTTCGACCCGCACCTCGTGCACAACGGCGAGCCCGTGAAGACGAAGGGGTACGTGACGGACGTCATCACCGATGCCGCCATGGCGTTCATCCGGAAGCACCGCGGGGGGCCCTTCCTGGTCTATCTCCCCTACAACGCGCCGCACAAGCCGCTCCAGGTCCCGGACCGCGAGTACGATCGCTACCGGAGCCGCGGGCTGGACGAAGAGACGTCCGCCATCTACGGCATGCTGGCGAAGGTCGACGAGAACGTGGGGCGAGTGCTCGCGGAGCTCGACGAGCTGAAGCTGCGCGAGCGCACCATCGTGGTCTTCCTGAGCGACAACGGTCCGAGCACGGACCGCTGGAACGGCGACATGAAGGGGATCAAGGCGAACATCGACGAAGGGGGCACGCGCGTTCCGCTCATGATTCGCTGGTCCGGGCACCTACCGGCGGGCGTCGTCGTGAAGTCCATCGCGGCGCACATCGATCTCGTGCCCACCCTCACGGAGCTTTGCGGCGTGGCGAAGCCGGAGAGTCTCCGGTGGGACGGCGTGAGCCTCGTGCCGCAGCTTCAGGGGAAGTCCGACGCCGCGGACCGCACGCTCTTCGTCCACATGCCGCTGGAGGGGCGCGTCCGCGAGGGTCCGGGCGCCGTGAGAACGCCGCAGTTCCGGGCGGTGTGGCTCGGCACCGCGCTCCCGTGCTCGCTCTTCGACATGGTGGAAGACCCCGGGCAGAAGAGGAACGTCGCTGAGGCGAACCCCGGCGTGGTGAAGCGCCTGAGGGAGGCGTACGACGCGTGGCTGGCGGACTGCACGAGTCGATCCATCGATCGCCCGCCGATTCCCGTCGGCTACCCGGAGTCACCCACCGTGAGCCTCCCCGTCACGGAATGCTTCCTCGGCAAGGGGCTGCGCTTCGCGAACGAGCTGGGCTGGGCGGAGGATTGGGCGACCGGGTGGACCGACCCGAAGGACCGTCTGGAGTGGGACCTGGACGTGGTCCGCGCCGGCCGATACGAGGTGACGCTCTTGCAGACCGCCCCGAAGGAGGCCGTGGGCGCGGTGCTGATGGTCTCTGCCGGGCCGGTGAGCTGCCAGGCGAAGGTCGAGCGCAGCTACGACCCGCCCGCCGAGAAGCGCGGAGATCGGAATCCGAAGTCCACGCGGCTGGTGAAGTCGTTCGCGGAGATGCGGCTCGGGACCCTGAAGCTGGAGAAGGGTCGCGTGCGCGTCGCGCTCCAAGCGGTCGAGCCGGCGAGCCGCCGGCTCCCGGACGTCTATTCGTTGACGCTCCGCTACCTGGGGAGCTGAAGCTACCGGTGCAGGTGCACGAGCTTCCGCACCGCCGAGTGGCTGCCGGCGCGGAGCTTCGCGAAGTAGACGCCGGAGGCGGCGTGTAGGCCGCGCCCGTCGGTGCCGTCCCAAGCCATCTGATGCGGGCCGGCTTCCATCGTCTGATCCACGAGGGAACGAACCAGGCGCCCGGCCACGTCGTAGATGCGGATCGACGCGCGCGCACGCTCCGGCATGATCCACGCGAAGGTCGTGGCTCCGGCGCTCGGATTCGGGCGCGGGGCCAGGAACTCGAACGCCGGGCCGCGCGACGCTCCGAGCGGCGTCCCCGTGGGTCCGCCGCCGCCGCCGGTCGGCATGACGAACGCGTAGAGGTGCTCGTCCTCCGCGGCCACGAAGAGCATGTTCCCGGAGATCGCGGGCGACGACGCGATCGGCACGCCGAGATCCCACCGCCACAGCTCCGCGCCGGTGAAGAGGTCGAGGGCGTACAGTCGGCCGTCGTTCGAGCCCACGTACACGATGCTGTCCGCGATGGCGGGCGTGGAGTTCGAGGCGTGAACGTCGCCCCAGCCCTCTTCCATGTCGTAGAGCTGCGTGTCCACGGGCTTGGTCCAGAGGTTCAAGCCGTCGCTGGCGCGGAAGCCCTGGATCGCCCCGTATTGTCCCGGGACCACGAGGATGCCGTGCGCGATCGCCGGAGAGCCGGTGCCGGCGCCCATGTTCGTCGCGGACACCCACTGCGCGGCGCCCGTTTCGTTGCGCGCGGTGAGCGTCTGGTTGTTCCGGTCGAGCGCGCCCACGACGTACACGTAATCCGGCGTCCAGATCGGCGAGCGGTTGCACCCGGCCTCGCTGCGAATGGTGCTGCCGTCCGTGCGGGAGACGATCTTGAAGCCTCCGGTGGTGGGGTCGTCCCAGCCGAAGAACGAGAAGTAGATGTAGTTCGGGCCGACCGCCGGCGCCGAGTAGATGATGGTGGAGTACCACGGGCTCCCCAAGTTCTCGGTGATCCAGTCCCGCGCCCCGGTGGCCCACTGGAGCTGCTGCGGCTTGGGCTCGGTGCCGGCCCAGACCTTGGAGCCCTCGAAGATCGGCGCGGTCATCGTGTACTTCGGCTCGATCTGCCGGACCGCCCAGAGCCTCGCGCCCGTGGCGCGGTCCAGCCCGTAGATCGAGTCCGACATCGTCGTGGCCAGGACTACGTTGCCCGCGACGGCCGGCGCCAGCGCGATGCCGCTCGGCAAGTGGGCGAACCAATCCACCGACCCCGTGACCGCGTCGCACGCCGTCACTCCGGCCTCGCCGACCGACCGCTCGGGGCGGCAGCCGAAGTAAACCTTCCCGCCCGCCACCACGGGGGAGCTCTCCGCCACCATCCCGGTGACCGGGATGCACCAGGCCAGTCGGAGCGGCGGATGGAGGTCGAGATCCACGTAGCTCGAGCCCGCGGAGCAGCGCCGGAACATCGGCCAGTCCGTGCTCGGCGCCCGCGTGATGGGCACGATGTCGTCCAGGTAGAAGCTCTGCGACAACGAGATCGGCGCCCCGTCGGCGAAGCCGCCGCTGATCGTGACCGTGTACGGCCCGGGCGGCAGCGAGGAGGCGTCCACGAGGACGCGCCAGAGCGAGATGCCCTCGCGGGTCAGCGAAGCCCCGGGCAGGCCGCCGCCGGCGCCGCTGATGGAGGCGGTGAGGTGGGACACGAGCGACGCCGAGTCGTACGCGTTGACGAGGATCTCGACCGCGTCGCGCCCCACGGTCTGCTGCGCCTGGGGCGACGCGACGCTGGATCGATGGTCCACGCGCAGGCGGCGCTGCTCGTAGCGGATCTGGCCGTCCCTCGTGCACGTGACCATTCCGAAGACGCGCGGGGTCCGGTCCACCGAGCCGTTCCGCGTCCAGGAGATGTTGTAGTCGGCGACCCCGTAGCTGCGCTCGGCGAACTGGTGGCTGTGCCAGTGGCCGGAGAAGTTCGCGACGACCCCCGCCGAGGCCCAGTAGGCCACCTTGGGCGCGGGGGACTCCTGGGCGAGGTAGTGCTGGAACAGGATGGCGTGGGAGCCCGGCGGCTTGTTGAAGAGATCGGCGTGGAGCCAGATATCCTGCATGGGAGTGGCCGCGTTCGCGTTGTTCCCGGCGCCGTTGTAGACGACGAAGTGCCAGTTCCCCGCATCGAAGGAGTAGTAGGGGGGCCCGGCCCAGCGCTCGTAGTTCTCGCACTCGTTGAGGGCCGGGATGACGTCGTGATTCCCGACGACCGGGAACACGATGGAGTGCGAGACCGCGAGCTGGCTCACGTAGTGGTTCCAGTGTGTGGAGTCCGTGCCGACCTCCACGAGATCTCCCGTGTTGATCAGGAAGAGGGGATGCTCGGGGAGGCGGTTGATCTGCTCGAAGTCCAGGTCCATGCGATACGGCTCGGTCCAGGTCTGGACCTGCGTGTCCGCGATGTGGATCCAGCGGATCGAGTCCACGTCGGCCGCCGTCTCCGGGCAGACCTTCAGGCCGAAGTCCACGGTGTCCGGGCCCGCGGTGCCCACGGGCACCCAGTGGAACCACGACGTCGTGGGCCACTGGCCCGCGGGGATGGAGAGCGTGGCGAAGCGATAGATCGCGCGGTCCACCGGTACGTCCACCTCGCCCTGCGCGTCGGTCACGAAGGTGTTGTATCCGTTCGAGATGCCGATGCCCGCGAGGAGGGACTCGCCCGCGTCGAACGTCCCGGAGGAGTCCGCGTCCTGGAAGACGCGGCAATGCACGTGGATGGTGTCCGGCGCCGACCCGAACGTGGGGGGCGCGGGAGTGCTCGCCGCAGCCGGAAGGGCCAGGGCCGGGAGCAACGCCGCCGCGAGAAGCCAACGGTGACGAAAGACCAAGAGGATGTCCCTCTTTCGCCGAGAGGGCGCTCGCGTGGCGAGCGGGGCCGAGCCGACGTGCCGATTGGTCCGAGCCGACAGAGCTTCACTTTACCACATCGCGGCTCGCGTTTGCCCCCGCGGAATCACGCTCGCGACGGAGGCCGGCCCGCACGGCCCCTATTGATGATCGGGATCTCGCGGATTGCCTGTCGAAGCGCCTGCGCCGGGGCGTTCTCGGCGCGAGCTCCTGCGGGTCCCGCCGGCCCGCCTTCGGGCTGGAACGCGCCGGCGACAAAGCTCAACTACATCTACGGCGGGCCGGACATGCGGGTCTGCCTGGACCGGAAGTATGGCGACGCGGAGAACTTCAAAGGGCCGAAGGTGAAGATGGTCGAGGCCCTCCAGGGGCGTCAAGGCATCCGGACGTTCGGGTACCGACACATCGACCCGTGGATGGGCAAGGACATCCAGCGACCGGTCGACTACCTCATGGATTACCTCTGGACGAACGAGAGCCTGCAGCTCCGCGGGATCTCCTCCTGGGAAGTCACCTCGGAGTGGGGTTTCTGAGTCCTCGAGTCGCCCGACGTGCTGCGGCCACCCTCGCTTCCGCGAGAGTGGCCGCCGAATGCCTCGGTCCGTTCACCGCTCACCGGACCAGCGTCACGCGCTGCGCGGCGACGCCTTCGGTCGCGGCGAGTCGCACGAAGTAGAGTCCGCTCCCGACCGCGAGGCCGGCGTCGTTGCGCCCGTCCCAGAGCACGACATGGCGACCCGGCTCGATCGCGCCGGAGAGCAGGCGGCGCACGCAACGCCCGGTCAAGTCGTACACGTGCACCTCCACCGGTCCGCCGCGCGCGAGATCGAACTGCACTTCCGCCGGCCCGTGCGCCGGGTTCGGCCACATGCGCAACCCGATCGCGACGAGCGGCGCATCGAGACGAGGACCGTCATCCGGCGCGCTGACCACGTGCCCCTCGCACCCCTGGAAGACTGCGATCGGCATGCCGCTCGGCACCGCCGTCGGGATTAGCGCGCACAAGTTCTCGGGCAGCGCGCGCGGGTCCAGCAGTCCCTCGCGAACGAAGACGACAAGATCGGCGAACTCCTGGTCGCTGAGCGCGGTGGGCTCGGCCACGATCGGGTCGAGCCGCTCCAGCACAGGCTGGATGGGGCCCATGCGGAGCGTCAGGTCGGGGTCGAGCCCGGCGGCGACGGGATCGTACGCGAGTGCCGACGCCACGGGATCGAGGTGGTGGCGGACCGCGTCCTCGAGCGTGGTAAACGCGCCGTCGTGGAAGAACGCGGGCTGCACCGCCACGTTCCGCAGCGGCGAGGTGCGGAACGCGTAGCGGTCGGCTGCGTCGCCGCTGACCTGCTCGCGCCCGAAGTCCTCATCGCGATTCGGCCCGTCGAACATCACGTCTCCCGTCCCGACACCGAACGTGGACGCGATCTGCGGTACTCCGAGAACGTGGTTCCGGAAGTCGCTGAACATCTCGTTCGACTCGCCGGCGACCGCGTGACACTCCACACAGCGCGCCTTGCCGAAGAAGAGCAGCGCGCCGCGCTTCTGAGGAACGGTCATGGCGTAGCGCTGGCCGCGGGCGTAGCGATCGATGGGCGCGTTGGCGAACGTGAGCGAGTTCTCGAACTCCGCGAGGGCACGTCCGATCATCGAGAACGTGATGGCACCCGGCGGCAGCGGCCTGCCGTCGTTGAAGATGCGGCCGAACCGGCGCAGGTACTGCGGCGCGGCGTTGAAGCGCGCCAGAACGGCGGCGCGGATCGGCTCGTTCCGGAAGCCGGATTCGTCCGGAGGTGGGACCGCCTGCCCGTGCCCATCGTCGAACGGGTCGAAATCGGGTCCGATGGTGCCCGCCGTGCCCGTGAACCCCGCCATTTCAACCAGCTCGGTCGGAGGGATGTGGCCCTGCGCCACGAGCAGCGTCGGGGTCTCGTCGTCGTTGGGGGGGAAGCGTGTCGTGCCCTCGGGAGGCGGGAACTCGAATCCTTGCGAGTTGTCGAATGGGTCGCCCGACAGCGCCACGAACCGCCCGTTCAGCATGAGCTTCGGGAAGAAGGCGCTGTTGATGACCTGCGGCGCCTTGCGCTGATTGCGCGGCCCCACGCGGTCGGGTCCCACGATTCCGTTGTTGTCGACGCCGATGGCCATGGATTGCGAGTCGCCGAAACCGAAAGCCGGGCTGTGGCAGCCGGCGCAGGAGTTGTCACGGTGGAGGCCGTTGATGCTGTCGAAGAACACGAGCCTCCCGAGGTCGGCGAGCTGATTGTCCAACGGACGCCCGAGACGCGACTCGAGCGTCGACTCGATCGTCCCGGTGAAACCTGCGCGCTGGAGCGCCGCTACGAGCTCGCGGTCCAGGCTCGTCATCACGATCGTGTCACCCGCGGCCGCGGTGGCCGCGAGCAGTGACATGACGACTGCGGCCAACGACAGAGTGTTCCGTGCGTAACGAACAGGCATGCGGGTCGCGCCCGCTTGCGCGCGCGAGCCCGTTCGAGTGAAGGGGAAGTTGTACATCGGAAGCCCCCTGTCCCGATCGAGTGCTGGTACCACTCGTGGCGTGTGATCCAGACTCAAAGGCGCTGGCACTCCATCTCGACCACGCCAGGAGATTCCTGGGTCCGGCGCCGTGACGTGAGGATTCTGGGTCATGTTGCGTCATTGCTGACGGGCGGGTCAAGTATTTCCACGGGCGATCCACCGATCCTCGGATTGCAGGGCGGCGGATCCAGGAGCCGAAAGGGGTGCGCCGACACTCGACCCGCGCCGCCGCGAGAGCGCCGGCCGCGCCTCCTCTTGCGGAACCGTCGCTCCATCGCAATAGTCGCTTTCGTCGACGGTCACGTGCGACGAAGCGGTGCGCTCCCCTGGGCGGCTTCTCGTGAGAGGGGAGGGCGCGATCATGAGACCGCGCATTTGGATCCTCGCCGTCGTCCTGTTCTTCTCGACCGCCGGTCATCCCTCGTCGGCCAGCCAGCGTTGGTGCGGAGAGTCGCTCGTTCCGTGCTGCCCGCAGCAGTCGATGGGCTGGATGCTCTACGTGGACGCCAACCACGGCGCGCCGGACTTCTGGTGGACGGATTCCGTGACCGTGCAAGAGATCTTCCGCTGCGAGCACGGCGTCCAGTTCCTCTTCGTCGCGCGCCAGCAGGGTCAGCCGCACCAGGCGGCGCTGGTCTTCCCGAAGCCGTCGCGCACGCTGCTCGCTGACCGCCTGAACCTCGCGCCCGGGAGCGCTCAGCTCGAGAGCGAGTACGCGCACTACGCCGCGCGCTACGTCGCGCTGGCGAAGGCGCTCGAGGACCTCTCGGGTGGGACGCTGGTGGAGGGCGCGCGTCTGTCGTTCCAGGACTCGGCCAGGGGAACGGCGCCGATCATCGTGCCGAAGAGCCTGCTGGTGCTGCGCTGGCGCGGTCAGGAGCTGAGGCTGCGCGGCTACCTCGACGTCTACTTCTCGCTGGCGATCTGAGTCATGGACCGCATCGCCGGATCGCGGGTGGGGGCGGGGCCGTTTGTTCGACGCTCGGCCCCGTCCCCCCGCGCAGCGCGCCTCAGCGGACCAACGAGGCGCGGGGCGCTTGGCTCGACACGGTGACCCGCGCCGGGAGGATCACCATCGTCTGCCCCCGCCACTGCAGACGCTTCTGGATCGCGAACGCCGTCTCGTTGTGCAGCAGCCGTTGATACCAACGCTCCCTCTGGAAGATCACCTGCCCGGAGAAGAACGTCGTGCTCGGGAAGTCCTTGAGCACGGCGAGGCACAGCTTCTCCGACGCTTCGACGGCGTCGGTGGCGATCGCGGTCCGGGAGGTCGACGGGATGCCCATGCCCCTCGCCAGCTCCTGGTACTTCGCGACGGTGGCGTCGGTCTGCGCGCGCAGCCGGTCGATCGCGTCTTCGCCCTTGAAGCCGCCGGAGTCGATCACGCCGACCGTGATGAAGACGAGGTTCCTGAAGTGCCCGGGAAACACGCGGAAGATGTTGAACGTCGTGTGGATCCCCACGCCGCCGTAGGACCCCACGAGCACTGCGGCCGTCGGAGCGTCGGGGTCCAGCGCCCGCGGGTTCGGAGGCGCCTGGAGGCGGAGATTGTCGAGCTGCGCATAGAGAGCCGACAGGGCCTGCGCGGTCTTCCGGTAGTGGCGGCGGATCAGGAAGCAGAGGCCGATCAGCGAGCCGGTGGCGGCGAGCGTGATCCAACCGCCCACGAGGAACTTCTCCACGATCGTGATCGCGAGGATCGTGGCGCACAGGAGGAAGCCCACGACGAAGAGGACGAGGCGGCGCTTCGTGCCTTTCCGGCGACGCCGCGTGCGGAAGCCCTCGCGCGCCATGCCCAGCATCGAGAGGGAGAACGTCAAGAAGACGTTGATGCTGTACATCACGACGAGGTGGTGGACGTTGCCGCGGGTGTACGCGAGCGCGGCCACCGAGGCTCCCGCCATGAGGAGGATCCCGTTGTGCGCGGTCAGCCGGTCGGAGAGGGCGGCGAACCGGCGCGGCATCCACGAGTCGATCGCCATGTTCGCCAGCACCCGCGGCCCGTCCACGAACCCGGTCTGCGCGGCGACGAGAAGCAGGGCGCCCTCCGAGATGAGGGTGAGGAGAACGAGCACGCCGCCGAACGGCAACCCCTGCGTCACGCGCTCGACGAGAACGGCGTTCAGGGTCTTCCCCTCTTCGTGCGAGACGTTCCACAGGAGGTAGCACAGGAGGAGCCCCGTGGCCGTGATCGCGAGGGAAGCCGCCATGTAGCCCATGGTGCGCTTGCCCGTCTGGACGTGCGGCTCCCGCATGATGGGGAGGCCGTTCGAGACCGCCTCGATGCCCGTGTACGTACCGCCGCCCAGCGAGTAGGCGTGCACGAAGAGGAGCAGGAGGCCGACGACGCCGAGCGTGCCCAATCCCTGCTGGAAGCCGCTCGCGACCTCCGTGGCCACGCGCGGGAACTCGGGGGCGTGGACCAGCAGTCCACCGAGGATGAGCGGCGCGTGCGTGAGGAGGAAGAGCAGGAAGATGGGCGTCAGCACGAGGATCGATTCGCGGATGCCCCGGAGGTTGAGCGTCGTCAGGCCGGCGACGAAGAGGAGCTCGATCGGGAGCTTCGCGACGTGCCATTCCATGGGCAGGAAGCTGAAGAGCGCATCGCCCGCCGCGGCGATCGACATGGCGATCGTCAGCATGTAGTCCACGAGGAGCGCCGCTCCCGAGACGACCCCGGCGCGGGCGCCGAGCGTCTTCGTGGCCACGACGTACCCGCCGCCGCCGTGCGGGAAGTCCTCGATGATGCGCGCGTACGCCGCGGAGATGATGAGCACGGTGCCGGCGGTGGCCGCGGCGAGGAGGATGGCGAGATAGGTGTGCGAACCGAGCGTTCGGTACGCTTCCTCGGGTCCGTACGAGGAGGAGGACAGGCCGTCGGCGCCGAGGCCCACCCAGGCGAGGATCGGGACCAGCGAGAGTCGATGGAAGAGGGACCGGTCAGTGAGGCTCCGGGGCGCGCCCACGAGATGGCGCCACACCCGGACCCGCCGCGATGGGCGGTCTTCCGCGCGCGGATCGGGCGATCCGTCCGACTGCTCCGCCACTCTTCCGAACCTCTCGTCGGGCGCCTCGCGAAGCCCGCCGTGCGGCGGGTTCCAGCTTGCGCGACGCGACCCGAAGTCACGGGAGGCGCTGGAATACACCCGGGCCGTTCGGGGCGCAACGGGGAAACGGCGGCTGCCGGTGGGGGCTCCGGCCAAGAGAAGGGGCCCCGCGGCATGCAGCCGCGGGGCCCGAGACCGACTCTCCTGGAAGGTCGGCGACTACTTCAGGATCGTCACCTTCCGGACCTGCGAGAACGTGCCGGCATCCATCCGGTAGAAGTACACCCCGGACACGACGCGATGGCCCGCGACGTCACGTCCATCCCAGTTCGCGGTGTAGCGTCCGGCCGCCGGTGCGCCGCTCACGAGCGTACGCACGTGACGACCCGCCACGTCGAAGACCGAGATCCGGACGTCCTTGGCTCCTGCCGGGACCGCATACTGGACCGAGGTGGCCGCTCCCGAAGGATTCGGATGCGGCGCTCCGAGCTCGAAGTGATCCGGCGCGAGCTCCGCGAGGACGCCCGTTCCGGTCCCGACGTTCAGCGTGACCGGGACGTCGATGACGGGGTGGAACGGGTCGTTCGTCCGGAGCCGGATGACGGCGTGATACGTACCCACCGGCACCGGGTTCGCGTTGTACGAGGCCGTGACGAGGCCGCTCGAGAACGGATTCACCGTGTCCGAGAACGGCGACACCGACAGCCACGGCACCGGCGCGTTCATCGAGATGAGGATCGCCAGGTTGTTGTGGAGATACGCCTGGTTGTAGGTCAGCTGGAGGCCGTCTGCCCCCGTGGCGTTCTCGATGCCCACGGTCGCCGAGGTCGGGTTCGCGACGCTCTGGTACTGCAACACGATGGTGCCGTTCGAGTTCAGGATCAGCTCGCACGTCTCCTTCTCCAACCCGCTCGTGCCGAAGCGCGGCACCTGCCGCCACTCGACGATGAAGCGCGAGTTGGCGACGTCCGAGTAGACGTACACCGCGCCGCCGTCCAACGGGTTCAGGTCATCCCAGAACGCCGCGACCACGTCGTTCGGCTGGGCCGCGGTCGGGATGGAGGCGTTCACGTTGTACACGCCGCCCGGCGCAGTGAAGCTCACGAAGCCGTTCGAGCTCACGTGCACGCCGGTGTAGTTGTTGCCGTAGAACGGGAACGTGATGCCCATGGGGATGCTGGTGGTGTAGGAGTTGTCGCCCAGGAGGTACTGCTGCCCCAGGCCGGCGAGCTCCACCCACGCGTAGGTCGGACCGTACGGGTCGTCGCTGTCGATGTAGTAGTGGCCGAAGGCATCGGGACCGCCGCTCCCGAGGATCGTGGGACCGCCGTTCGACGCGGCCTTCGCCGGACCGCCGTCGGCCGGATCGGCCGTGCCGTTCTGCCGTGACGGGCCGTGGTCGGCGGCCGGCGCGTTCATGAGCGAGACCGTGTACGTGAGCGTGCCGCCGCCGGAGTTGATCACCGTCAGCTGCTGCTGGCCGGTGCCGCCCGGAGGCAGGTTCTCCGTCAGCGACGTGGGATCGACCGACGCGTTCGAGTCGGGGACCCGAGGCATCGCGAAGTCGCCGTTCGCGATCCCGCCGTCGGTCACCTGGACGACCTGCTGCGACGTGATGTAGCCGGGCGCGCTGTACTCGAGCGTCCACGGGCCGGCCGGGAGCGAGAACTGGTAGAAGCCGCTTCCGTTGGTCGTGGTGTGGCGAGGATCCCCGATGACCTGGATCGACGCGTTGGCGATCGGCGTGTGGAACGTGGCGTCGGTCACCGTGCCCTGGATCTGGCCGTAGCCCTGGAGGACCGCGACGACGGCATCGAACGCGTTCAGGAAGCCGTGGCCGTACGTGTTGTCCTCACCCGGCGTGCCGAGGTCGACGGCCGTGTCCATGAGGATCTGCTTGATCGTGTCCACGTCGACGTTCGGGTTCGCCGAGCGCATGAGCGCCACCGTGCCCGCGACGTGCGGACCGGCCATCGACGTCCCGTCCATGTACTCGTAGCCGCCTCCCGGGACGGAGGAGTAGATCGACACGCCGGGCGCCGAGATCTCGGGCTTCATCGCGTAGGGACCGCCGCAACCGGACGGCCCGCGGCTCGAGAAGTCCGCGATCGTGAAGGGCGAGACGGCGATCGTGGCGCCCACGGAGAAGGTGTTGTAGGGCGTGGTGGCGCGATCGGCCGGGCTGCGCATCGTCTGCGCGCCGGGGCCTTCGTTGCCCGCGGACCACGTGACGCACACGCTGGCCGCTTCGCAGTTGTCGATCGCAGCCCACCAGCGGCTATCGCAGTCCACGTAACCGGAGAAGCCCTCGTTCACGCCCCAGCTGTTCTGCACCACGTCGGGAACGTCCGCCAGCGTGGAGGAGTTGCCGTCCGGATCGGCGAACCACTGGAAGGCGTCGATGATGTCGGCGTCGAACGCGGCACCGGTGCTCTGGTTGATGGCGTTGTCCGAGATCCAGAGAGCGCCGGGCGCGGCACCGACCGAGTCGTTGGGGGCGAGGCCGCACATCGTGCCCATCGTGTGCGTGCCGTGACCGTAGCGATCCACCGGCGTCGCGTCGCCGAACCCTGCGGCGTCGCGCCAGCACTCGCCCACCGGAGCGATGTTCCCGCGCCAGCGCGCGCTGAGCGCGGGGTGCGTTCCGTCCACGCCGGTGTCGAGCCCGCCGATGAGGGCGCCCGTGCCGTTGATGCCGAGCTCGGTCCAGACGCGCCGCGCGCCGATCGAGACGATGCCGGGCGCGATGCCGATGGCCTCGGTGGAGTGGCCGGATCCGCTCTTGTAGGTCGCCGTCGGGGCGATCAGCTCGACCGGGAGGTCGGGCTCGATCACGTCCACGTCGCTGCGCGCGGCGAGCGCGCGCACGCCGTCCACGGTGGTGGTCACGCTGAACGCGTTCACGATCCAGTAGGGCGTGAAGCTGCGGACGCCGCCGTCGGCTCGCTTCGACGCGAGCTCCTGGCGGAGCGGCCCTTGAGAGCGCGAGGCGGTCTCGCGCAGCGCGTCCACCACGATGCGGTGGCGCAGGGCGCGAGGGGACTTCGCGAGGTGGAGATTCGCGTTGAGAGTGGGAACGTCGGTCTGATCTTGGAGGACGACGAGCACCCGGATCTCATCGCTCCCGGGCTTGCCGGCGATCAGGCGCTGCAGGCCGGGGGAGAGATGGCCGGCGAGCGCATTGGTGGCCGCAAAGACGAGGAGCAGGGAGGCGAGCGCGAAGGCCTTTCTCATGGGGCATCTCCTGAGGGCACAAGAACTTCCACGCGCGGGCGAAGCCAGCACGACAACTGTATCACGCGGGTGATCGCGGGCGAAAGTGGTCTCGCGAGTCGATTTTTCTTCGGGGGGCTCGGAGGTCGCGGGCGGCGGTGCGGGGCATGGAGGAAAGGAGAAGAAGGGGGTCGCGTCGCTCGCTAGCGGCGGAGGAACACGACCTGCTGGGCCGCGGCGCGCCGGCCGACGCGGAGCTGGGCCCAGTACACGCCCGAGCCGACGTGCGCGCCGCTGCCGTCGAGGCCGTTCCACGTGGTCTGGTGCATGCCCGGCTCCATCACGTCATCCACGAGGGAGCGCACCAAGCGACCCGTCACGTCGTAGATCTGGACCGAGACGCGGGCGCGCCCCGTCATCGTCCAGGTGAGGCTGGTCATCGCCGCCGTGGGATTGGGGTGCGGCGTGAGGAGGCGGAACTCCGGCTCGGTGCTCTCGCGAGGCGCCTTCGACACACGCTTCGACGTGGCGTTGAACGCGTACAGGTGCTCGTCCTCGGCGGCGACGAACAGCATGTTCCCCGAGATCGCGGGCGACGACGCGATGGGCACGCCGAGCTGCCAGCGCCAGAGCTCGGCGCCGGTCAGCAGATGGAGCGCGTACAGGTTGCCGTCGAGGGAGCCCACGTACACCACGGTGTCGGCGATCGCCGGCGTGCCCGGAGTGGAAGGCACGGCGCCCCAGCCTTGCTCCATGTCGTACAGTTGCGGGCCGACCCTCTTGGTCCAGAGATTCGTGCCGTCCGAGGCGCGGAAGGCCTCGATCGCGCCGCTCGCGCCCGCCACCACCAGGACGCCGTGGCCGAGGGCCGGCGATCCTGTTCCCGCCCCGAGGCCTTTCGGCGCCGTCCACAGGACGTTGCCGGAGGGATCGCGCGCGGTGAGCACCTGGTGCGTCAGGTCGCTCGCGCCCACGACGTACACCGTCCCGCCCGTCGACAGCGGCGAGCGGAAGCACCCGCCCTCGTCGTGGACGAGGTGCCCGGTGGCGCGCTCGAAGACCTTGAAGCCTCCGGTCGACGCCGCTGCCCAGCCGAAGACGCCGTAGTAGAGGTACGACGGGCCGGCGGAGGGGGCGGAGTAGATCACGGGATACCACGGGTCGCCGAAGGGCGTGGATTGCCAGTCGATCGCGCCCGTCGAGCAGCGGACCTTCTGCACGCCCGGCTCCGTGCCCACCCACGCCGTGTCCGCTTCGAAGATCGGCGCGGTCATCGTGTAGCGCGGCGAGATCTGCGGAACGGCCCAGACTCGCGCGCCGGTCGATGCGCTCAGGCCGTAGACGGAGTCGGCCAAGGACGACACGATCACGAGGTTGTTCCACGCGGCGGGAGCGAGCGCGACGCCGCTCGGCAGGTGGGTGAACCACTTCACCGTGCCGTTCGTCGCATTGCACGCGAGGACGCCCGCCTCCTCGGGGCCGTGCTCCGCGCGACAGCCGAGATACACGGAGCCCTGCGCCACGACCGGCGAGCTCAGCGCCACCATGCCGGGCGTGGCCGTCGCCCACGCGAGCTCCAGCGGCGGACTCAGCGCAGTGCCCACGTAGCTCGATCCGGCGGAGCAGCGCCGGAACATCGGCCAGTCGGCGTTGGGCGCGCGCACGATCGGGATGACCCGCGCCAGCACGCACGACGCCGACAGCGCGATCGGCGTGCCGTCCGCGAACGCGCCGCTGACGGCGACCGAGCAGTTACCCGGGGGCAGGGACGAAGCGTCGATCAAGGTGCGCCAGAGCGAGATCCCTTCGGGAGCGAGCGGCACCGAGGCGATGCTGTGCCCGCCGGCCGTGATGGTCGCGCTCAGCCGTGCCACCTCGGAGCTCGTGTCGTACGCCTGGACGAGGATCTCGAGGGCCTCGCTGCCCACGGTCTGGCTGCCTTGCGGCGACGTGATCTGCGCGCGGTGATGGACCCCCAGCCGCCGCTGGTCGTAGCGGATGGAGCCGTCGCGCTGGAACGTGACGATGCCGAACACGCGCGGCGTCCGGTCGACGCCGCCCTGGCGGATCCAGGAGATGTTGAAGTCACGCATGCCGTTCGGACGCTCGGCGAACTGATGGCTGTGCCAATGACCCGAGAAGCACGCCTCGATGCCGGCGCTCCCCCAGGCCGCGACCTTCGCGGCGTTGCTCTCCTGGAGCATGTAGTGCTGGCACATGGCCACGTGCGATCCGGGCGGCACCGTGGCGAGGTCCGCGGCGAGCCACGCGTCCTGCATCGGCACGGCGGAGGCCGCGTTGTTCGCGTCGCCGCAGTAGATGACGAGGTGCCAGTTGCCCGCCTCGATCGAGTAGTAGGGCGGGCCGACCCAGCGCTCGTAGTAGTCGAGCGGGCGGGTCGTGGGAATGATGTCGTGGTTACCGGGAACCGGGAAGACGACGAGGGCCGAGGCCTGCTTCATGGCGTCGTAGTGGTTCCAGCACGTCGAGTCGCGTCCGAGGTCCACGAGATCGCCGGTGTTGACGATGAAGAGCGGGCGCGGCGCGAGACGGTTGATCTCCTGGAGATCGAGGTCGAAGCGATACGGTCCGCCCCAGGTCTGAACGTGCGTGTCGCTGATGTGGGCCCACTGGAAGCTCTCGACGCCGGGCGCGCTCTCCGGGCAGTCGCGCAGCCCGAAGTCGACCGTGTCCGGTCCCGACGTCCCCGGCGGAACCCAGCGGAACCAGGCCGTGGTCGGCCAGTACCCGGCGGGGATCGTGAGCACGGCGAAGCGGTACTGCGCGCGGTCCACCGCGAGATCCGCCTGACCTTGCGAGTCCGTCGTGAAGACGTCGTGGCCGTTCGTGACGTGGACGCCCGGGAGGAGGGGCTCGCCCGCGCTGTAGGTCCCGGAGGAGTCGAGGTCGCGGAAGACGCGGCAGTGGACCCGGATGGAGTCCGGCGCCACGGCGACGGCCGCCCGCGGCGCGAGCGCGCTCAGCGAAAGAACGCCGACGAGGAGCAGGGACCGGCAACGAGTGCTCATGCGATGCGATCCGGACGCCATGGGGGCACCGCACCAGCCGGTTCAGGGAGGGGGAATCGTCCGCCGGGCCAACGCCTTGGCTCGCGCGGTCGACGGTTCCCTCGAATCGGCTGAACGCGGCGACGTCTTGATGCGCCCTCGCTCACCGGCGGCTCCTCGTCGCCGGTCGGGCGCCGCGGGTGCGGTGCTCTTCGGCGCCGCTCGGCATCGTCGGGCGACGGCTGGCGATGCTGGCTTCCGTTGGCATATCCTCCGAGTTCCGCGGGCGCCGTCCGGGTTCCCCGGTGTCCGCCACCCGTTGGCAGGCTGTCCGGTCCACAGGAGGGGAGCGTGTCGAGCTATCTCGCCTTGCACGATCGCCGGTTGTCGGGCGGCGTTCCGGCCCGGAAGGGCCTTTACATCGTCAACGCGGACGCGACCACGCCGCTCGCCATGGTGTTCTCGCGCATCAACAGCGCCGCCAAGGCGGGCGGCAAGCTCCACAGCCTGTTCATTCTCTGCCACGGTTACGCGGGGGAGAACACGCGTGCGCGAGTGTCGATGGACGCCGGCGGCATGGGGCTGCAGATCGGTCGCGAGGATGTCCTGCACTCCAACGTCCACCTTTGGACCGCCATCAAGAACCAGGCGCAGAACATCGTCGTCTACTCGTGCGCCGCCTCCGACACGCAGCCCGGAAACGAAGGCACCACGGCGGACGGCCGGTACCTCATGGGCGCGCTGGCGATCCACACGAACGCGAACGTCTACGCGGCGGACAAGATCCAGTGGTACGACACGTACAACGGCCTCGCGAACGGACGCTTCGACTTCGGCGAATGGGAAGGGCAGCTCTGGTCCTTCCCGCCGAGCGGCAACCCGCCCACGAGGGCGGATGCTCCCCCCGTGGAGTTCTCCGACGTCATGGCCGGCACGGCGCCCTGACCCTCCGGCGCCGGCCGCGAATCGTAGCGAGGCTGCGCCGGGCTGCGCCCTCCGCTCCGTTCGTCCCCGTCTGACCGCCGTCCGGCCCCGAGGCTCTTGCGCCGCGCGCCGGGGAGCCGGTAGAACACGAGCCCGGTGCGGGGCCGCCGCACGGAGGTGCCCATGGAACCCTCGTTCTCGCTCGGCCGCTTTTCGCGCCGCCGGTTCCTGCGGACCGGCGCCGGCTTGGGACTCGGCGCGGCGGCCGGCTCGATCCTCTGGGATGCCCTCTGGTCGCGCGAGGCGGTCGCGGCCGCGCCGCTCGGCCTGCCGGAGATCGACGCGTTCCTCTCGCCCGATCAGGTGCGCGAGCTGCTCCAGATCGGGCTCGCGCGCGGCGGGGACTTCTCGGAGGTCTACGCGGAGTACACGCTGCAGACCACGCTCACCGTGGATCAGGGCAAGCTCTCCACCGTGGAGGTCGGCGTGCTGTCGGGCGTCGGCGTGCGCGTGCTCGCGGGCGGCCAGGTCGGGTACGCGTACGCGGACGACTACGACATGGCGAATCTGCGTCGCGCTGCGGAGGTGGCCTCGGCGATCGCGCGCGGGGGCCAGGGCGGGAAGCCGCAGGCCTTCGCCGTGAGCAAGGCGCGCGCGCCGTTCACGGTCCGATCACCCGCTCCGCTCGCACTGTCCGAGGAGAAGAAGATCGCCCTCATCGAGCGGGCGAACGAGGTCGCGCGCGCGGTCGACCCGCGCGTGACGCAGGTCACCGCGTCCTGGGGCGATAACGCGAAGCGGATGCTCGTGGCCAACAGCGAAGGCGTCTTCGAGACCGACGAGCAGTTCCTCTCGCGGCTCACCGTGCAGGCGCTCGCCACGGAGACCGGCAAGCGGAACTTCGCCGTCGGCTCGATCGGCGGCAACGTGGAGGCGGACTTCTACGCGCCGGCGGTGGAAACCTGCGCGCGCGGCGCGGCGAAGAACGCGGTGGAGCTGCTCGGGGCGGAGGAGCCGCGGGCGGGCACGTATCCGGTGGTGATCGCGCCGGGCTGGGGCGGAGTGCTGGTGCACGAGTGCTTCGGGCACAGCCTCGAGGGCGACGGCATCCGGCAGAAGACGTCGATCCGCGCGTTCCAGCTCGGCAAGCCGGTCGCGGCGAAGGGCATCGACATCTACGACGACGGCACGGTCCCGAACGGGCGCGGCTCCTTCAAGGTGGACGACGAGGGCACGCCCTCGCGGAAGAACCAGGTCGTGCGGGACGGGGTCCTCGTGGGCTACCTCTGGGACCGGCTCAGCCTGAAGAACGCGGACGCGTCGCTCACGCAGGGCGCCACGCTGAGCGGGAACGGGCGCCGCGAGAGCTACCGCGAGTTCCCGATCCCGCGCATGACGAACACGTACCTCGGCAACGGCACCCGCGATCCGAAGGACGTGATCGGCGAGGTGAAGGACGGCCTCTACTGCGCGGACATGCAGGGAGGCTCGGTGAATCCCTCGGACGGCACGTTCAGCTTCGCCTGCACGCTCTCCTACAAGATCGAGAACGGGAAGCTCACGAAGCCGGTGAAGAACGTCACGCTCACGGGCAACGGCGCGGACGCGATGATGCAGATCGACGCGCTGGGCAACGACCTCGCGTTCGAGCGTGGGCGCGGGACGTGCGGGAAGGAAGGCCAGTGGAAGCCGGTCGGCGTCGGGCAGCCCACGGTCCGCTTCACGGGATTCACCGTGGGCGGCTCGCGGACCGCGTGAGGAGGCTGCCGTGAGCGTCTCTCTGCCCAGGGTCGCCGACGACGCGCTGAGCGCCGCGAAGAAGGCCGGCGCCACGGAGGCCGAGGCCTTCCTCCAGTCGAACCGCGAGCTCACCGTCCAGGTGCGCGACGGCAGCGCGGAGTCCGTGAAGCAGGCCGACCAGCGGGGGCTCGGGCTCCGCGTGCTCGTGGAGGGACGCGCGGCGCTCGTGTGGACGTCGGACTTCCGGAAGGACGCGCTGGACGATCTCGCGGAGCGCGCCGTGGCGCTCGCACGTCGCTCGCCCCCGGACGACGCGAACGCGCTGGCGGATCCGGCGCCGCTGACCGCGCCGGTGGAGCTGCACGATGACGCGGTGGCGGCGCTCGGTCCGGACGATCTCATCGCGCGAGCCACCGCGGCGGAGGCGGCCGCTCGGGCCTTCGACGCACGCATCAAGAAGACCGAAGGCGCGGGCGCGTCGCGCGCCGACGCGGAGATCTGCCTGAAGAACTCGCACGGCACGGACCGGCACTATCCCGCCTCGAGCGTCTCCGTGTTCCTCCAGGTCCTCGCCGACGACGCGGACTCGAAGCAGCGCGCCGGAGCCGAGGGGAGCACCCAGCGCTTCCTCGCGGACCTGACGCCTTCGGAGGAGATCGGGCGGGAGGCGGCGCGCCGGGCCGTGCGCATGATCGGGGCGAAGAAGGTGCCCACCGAGAAGCTTCCGGTCGTGATGCATCGCGACGTGGCCGCCGGCTGGATGCGATCGATCTTCACGGCGTTCTCGGGGGAGCAGGTCTTCAAGAAGGCTTCCTATCTCGCGGACAAGAAGGGACAGACGATCGCGTCGCCGCTCGTGACCCTGGTGGACGACGCGCTCCGGCGTCGCGCGGTGGGCGGCGGACCTTGCGACGACGAAGGCGTGCCCACGCGGCGCATGGTCCTGCTGGACAAGGGGACCGTGCAGGGCTTCGTGTACAACCTGCGCTGGGCGAAGAAGGCAGGCGTGCAGTCCACGGGGCACGCGAGCCGGAACTACCAGAGCGCGCCGTTCATCGGGTTCAACAGCCTGTACGTGGAGAACGGCGGCACGCCCGTGGACGAGATGTTGAAGGGCGTGAGCCACGGTTTCTATCTCACGGACACCGGCGCGTTCGGCTACGACCCGCCCACCGGCGGCTGGTCGTATCAGGTCTCGGGCCTGATGATCGAGAAGGGCGAGCTCGGCCAACCGGTGACGGACGTGTCGCTCGCCTCCGACACGCTCACGATGCTCCGAGGGGTCCGCGCCGTCGGGAACGATCTCCGCTTCGACGGCTCGGTGTGCGTGCCGCATCTCCTCATCGAAGAGATGGCGCTCTCGGGCACGTAGGGCCGACGCGGCGCCGGGCTCCACCTGGCGAGGCTCCTTGCAACGGCGGGTCCCCGCCGGGGACGACGCGGCCGCGGCGGCCGAAATCGTCGATCACGCTCTTCCTCCGAGAGCCCTCGCGCCCTATCTTGGCGACGTGGCTCGCTTGCAACCTCCTCCGCCGCTGGGCTGTCTTCGTGCTTCCCACCGGCGGTTGCGAGAAGGCCTGTCGGCGCTCGCCGCCTCCGTCGCGGTGCTGTGCCCGTCCCTCGGGGCGGCCGCGGCGCCTTCCGGCGCGCCTCGCCCGGCGCCGCTTTCGGCGCGCCCGGGCTTCCTCGGCTCTTGCGGGGGCAGCGAGCGCGAGCTCCGCGCGCGGCTACGCCTCGGCATGTGTGCCTTCCCGGAGTCGCTCGAGACGGAGCACTTCCTGCTTCTCTACACCACCGACTCATCGAGCGTCGGCCACGCGGATCCCGCCTACGTCCAGGAGGCGGCGGGCTACTTGGAGCAGGTTTGGAACATCTACGAGCACGATCCGCGATTCGAGATGCCTCCGGCCGTCGGTAGCGGCCCGACCGGAGCGTCGGGGAACCGACTCGTGAAGGTCTACGTGGAGGCGCTGAGCGGGGCGTACGGGTACGCGACCTGGGTCGACCCGATTCCCGGGCGATGCCCGAACGCCGCGACGGGGGAGCTCGAGCTGGATAGCGCCCTGTCGGATTTCGCCCTCCGGAGGACCTGTGCGCACGAGCTGTTCCACGTCTTCTGCTACGGGATCGACGCGGCCTGGGTGAACTGGATCAGGGAGTCGACGGCCACGTGGGCGGAGTGGACGGTGTGGCCGGACTTCCGAGACGTGATCCCCGTGCTTCGCCTCTTCTACACGTCCCAGCTCACGCTCTGGGAAGATCAGGATTTCGACTGGCAGCGGATGTACGGGGCGGCGCTCTTCTGGCAGTTCCTCGAGGACCGGCTCGGGGAGCCGGTCGCTCCGATCGTGTGGAAGGCCCTCTGTGACGCGCCGTGGCGGTCCACGACGCGCGAGGTTCTCCAGCAACGCTACGGACGCGACCTGGACGGATTGGTGGTGGAGTTCTGGCGATGGAACGTCCGCGCCGGCTACGCGGACGATGGAGCCCATTACCGTTCGGGAGCGGGTCTGCCGCACCTTCCGGCGCAGGCCGTCCAGCGGACCTTCGGGCCCGAGCCGCAGTCCCTCCCGGACAGCCTCGTGGCGCAGCCCGCCGGCACGAACCTGATCGTGCTGCACGGCCCGTCGAGGCGGGAGAACCTCCACGTGACCTTCGACGGGGCGCCGGAGCTCGCCGGGCGGCGGGCGGTCACGTTGCTGGCCACGACGTGGCCGAACACGTTTCCCTACGAGGTGACGCTGACCCCGGACGCGAGCGGCGACTGCATCTTCGACGTTCCGCACTGGGAGCTCTACGACGAGGTGGCGCTCCTCGTGACGAACTACGAGTCGGCGGCGGACTACCCGTCGTCCTTGGGATATCGGTGGTCGGCCGAGGAGGCGGGGCCGCCCGTCTTCGACGTCGCCTGGGGTCTGTCCGCGCGCGCGTTGGAGGCGTCGCGCCTCGTGGCCGCCCCGAATCCCTTCGCCGCCGCCACGCAGATCCGCTATCGCGCGGACGCGGCGGCGACGACCTCGCTGGACGTGTACGACGTCGCGGGCCGGCACGTGCGTGCGCTCGTGCGGCCGTTGGTGCGTCCGGTGGCCGGGGATTACCTCGCGGACTGGGACGGGACCGACGACGCGGGCGCGCCGCTGCCCGCCGGCGTTTACTTCCTGCGCCTGGGCACGGCCAAGTTCGCGGAGACGCGCCGGATCGGCATCGTGCGCTGATCGAAGCGAGGCGCCGAGCGTCCCTGTCGCGCGCCGCGCCGGCTCACTCCAGGGCCACGGACTCGCCTCGCCCCGCGCGTCCCACGCGCGGCGTGCGCAGCAGGAACGCGAGCGGGATCGACGCCGCGAAGAGCAGGGACACCATGAGGAACGCGTGGTCGTAGGAGAGCATCGTGGCCTGCCGGGTGACGTCGAGGTCCAGCAGCCGGAGAGCTTGTTGGGCGGCGGTGGCGTGGTCCGCGGAGCGGCCGAGGCCCGACGCCGCGGCGCCGAGCCAGCGACGCGTCTCGAAGTCGTACGGCGTGACGTGGGCCGAGAGGATCTCGCGGTAGCCCGTGGTGGCGCTGGAGAGCTGCGTGGCGGAGAGCGCGATGCCCACGCTGCCGAAGACTTGGCGCACCACGTTGTAGAGGCCCGCGGCTGCGGTGATCTTCGGGCGCGGGATGGTGGCGAACGCGGCGGTGCTGAGCGCCACGAAGATCAAGCCGAAGCCCACGCCCTGCCACATCTGCGGGAGGAAGAGGTCCCACGCGCTCATGTCGAGCGTGAGGCGCGAGAGCTGGAAGAAGGAGAGCGCGCTGACGGCGAGCCCGGCGCCCACGAGGACCCGCGCGCCCACGCGGTTGTACAGGAAGCCGCCGATCGGCATCACGAAGACCATGGTGAGGCTCCGCGGCATGAGGGCGAGGCCGGAGTCCATCGCCGAGTAGCCCAGCAGCCGCTGGAAGTAGAGAGGCAGCACGAAGAGCGTGCCGTAGAGGCCGGCGCCGAGGATGCCGCCGAGGAACGTGGCCGAGCTGAACGAGACGTTCCTCATCAGGCGAAGGTCCACCGCGGGGTGCTTCGCGCGCAGCTCGTGCCAGAGGAAGAGGCTCATCCCGACGACCGCCGCCACGGTCAGGTCCACGATCATCGCCGACTCGAACCAGTCCTTGCTCTCGCCCTTCTCCAGCATGAGCTGCAGCGACCCGAGGCCGATGGTCAGGAGAGCGAGGCCGGGGATGTCGAAGCGGCCGTGCTCCCGGGCGAGGAACGGCGGGTCCTGGATGAAGCGCAGGATGAGCGCGACGCACACGATCCCCACGGGCAGGTTCACGTAGAAGATCCACGGCCAGGAGTACTGGTCCGTGAGCCACCCGCCGAGCGTGGGCCCGATGGCGGGTGCGAGCACCACGCCCATGCCGAAGATGCCCATCGCCAGGCCCTGTTCCTCGAGCGGGAACGTCTCTCGCAAGATCGCCTGCGAGACGGGGATGAGCACGCCGCCGCCGATGCCTTGCACGATCCGGAAGACGACCAGCAGCGGCAGCGTGCGCGCGAGACCGCACGCCATGGAGCTCGTCGTGAAGAGGATCACGGACGCGACGTAGAAGCGCTTCCGGCCGATGTGCGCGCTCAGCAAGCCGATGATCGGCATGATGATCACGTTCGCGAGGATGTAGCCCGTCACGACCCACGTGATCTCTTCGAGCGACGCGCCGAGCGACCCGCTCATGTCCGGGAGCGCGACGTTCACGATGCTCGCGTCGAGCACCGCCATGATCGTGGGGAGGAGGACCGTCCCGGCGACCACCCACTTGTGCGGCGTCGGCCTCATGAGCCGGTGGAGACATCCACGCGAACGCTCATCCCCGGGCGCAGCGGGCGCGCCGCGTCGTACGGATCGTCGACGAGGACCTTCACGGGCACCCGTTGCACGACCTTCACGAAGTTGCCCGTGGCGTTGTCCGGCGGGAGGAGCGAGAACTTCGCTCCGGTGGCCGGGCTCACGCTGTCCACGTGGCCGCGGTACGCGCGCCCCGGATAGGAGTCCGCGCGGATCTCCGCCTTCTGTCCGGCGCGCAGGCGCTCCAGCTGAGTCTCCTTCAGGTTCGCGACCACCCAGACGTCCGTCAGCGGGACGACGGCGAGGAGCGGCTGTCCCGCCTGGACGAGCTGACCGATCTCCACGTTCTTCTTCGAGATCACGCCGTCGCTCGGGGCGAGGACCCGGGCGTACGAAAGCTCGACCAGCGCCCGGTCGCGCGCGGCGCGTGCTGCCGCCACGCGGCTCTCGGCGGCCCGCACGTCCGCCGCGGCGGCGGCGACCTGCTGGCCGGCGGCGTCCGCGCGCGCATGGGCCGAGGCGGCGTCCGACGTGGCGGCGTCCAGCTGCTGGCGGCTCACGATGCTCCGGTCCGCGAGCGAGCGGTACCGGCCGAGGTCGGCGTCGGCCTTCGTCACGTCGGCGCGAGTCTGCACGAGCGCGGCGCGTGCCGCGCTCAGTCGAGCGGCGGCCTGCCCGTTCTCGCCCGCGCCGGCCAGCGCCACCGCGAGCTGGGCCTCCGCCTCGGCGAGGCGCGCCCGGAGCTCGCGCTCGTCGAGGTCCACGAGGGCGTCGCCCGCCTTCACCGTCTGGTTCTCCACGACGTGCACGGCGAGAACGTAGCCGCCGGCGTGCGCCAGCACCGGAATGATGTGGCCCTCCACCTGCGCGTCGTCCGTCTCGACGTGCGTTCGCGCGTACTGCCAGGCCCGGGCGCCCCACGCGAGCAGCGCCACCGCGACGACGACGACGAGCCCCAGCGTGAGCGGCCGCGGCCTCCCGAGGGCGTCGGTGGGGGGAGCGCCGCGCGAGCGGCCGTCGTTCTCGGCGAGCGCGGGGACGGGCGGGAGCGGGTCCGGACGCGTCGGTCGCGGAGCCGGAGGCGCTTCCGGGAGCGGGTGTGGGGCTTCCGAGCTCATGACCACCTCACGGCCTGGGCCACGCCCGCCGCCCGCGCGAGCGCGAGACTCGCTGCGGCCACCCCGGCGCGCGCGTCGATGAGAGCCTGGCGGGATCGGTTCAGCGACGACTGTGCGTCGAGCACCTCGATGTTGTTCGCGACGCCGTTCGCGAACCGCTCGCGCGCCTGCGACAGCTCCGCGTCCGCGAGGGAGAGCCGCTCGCGCGCGATGTCCTCCTGTTGGCGGCCGGAGACCACGGTCATCCAGGCGGAGCGGATCTGCGCGGCGATCTCGAGCTCGAGGTCCCGCGCGCGGATCTCCATCTCCTCCCGGATCAACGACTGCTGCGTGATGCGGCTCTCGCGCTCGAAGCCGTCCCAGAGAGGCAGGCTCAGGCGAACGGCGACCTCGCGCGTGGCGACGGCGTCCGAGGGGCTCGTTCCGTCCCAGCCCCAGTCCGCACCCACGACGAGACGCGGGAAGCGCTCTGCGCTCGCGGCGGCGCGCCGCGTCTCGGCCGCTTGCGCCCGCGCCCGCGCCGCGCGCAGGTCTTCGCGATGGTCGAGCGCGAAGGCGATCGCGGCGGCCTCGTCGGGGGGAACGGTGGAGGCGAGGTCGTCGGACAGGGTGTCGGCGAGGGCCAGCGTGGAGTCGCTCGGGAGGCCGAGCGCGCGCGCGAGGTCGATGGCGGCGCGGTCGGAGTCGTTCTGCGCGATGAGCACGAGCCCGCGCGCCTCCGCTTCACGCGTCTGCGCGCGGATCACGTCGATGCTGGCCGCGGTGCCCGCCTGGAGCCGCTGCTTCGCCAGATCCAGGAGCTGGGCCGCGAGCTTCAGATCCTCCTGCTGCGCGTCGAGGCTCGCGCGGGCGCGCGCGGCGGATACGTACGCGACGGCCGCGCGATAGGCCGCGGCGGCCGCGCCGTCCGCCGCCTCGGCCCGGCTGGCGTCCGCGGCCTCTCGTGCGGCACGGACCTTCCTCAGGCTGGAGAGATCCAGCAGGGCCTGCTCGGCGGCGAGGCGGGCGTCGGTCTCGTGCACGGGGCCGATGAGGTCCGACGCTTCCCCTCCGTCCGGGCCGGGCACGGAGAACCCGAGCGGAGCGACGTCGTACGTGCGGTTGCTGGCGAACGCACGGAGGCTGAGGTCCGGAAGGAG
The DNA here is from genome assembly GCA_046330135.1 of bacterium. GTDB lineage: Bacteria > ARS69 > ARS69 > ARS69 > ARS69 > CAYYFX01. The sequence continues at coordinate 438,230 of JAXLTI010000006.1, read as the reverse complement.
GCTCGCCCGCTCCTTCGCGACGTCCTGGTCGGACCGGAGGCTCTCCAGGTGCGCCACGCGTGCGCTCGCGGCCTGCGACGCGGCGCGCGCGACCGCCTCGGCGAGCGTCATGCGTTCCTCCGCCGACGCGACGGAGGGGGGGAGGATCCCGGCGCGGAGCGAGAGCGCCACGAAGAGGGCGGCGGCGCCGCCGATGCGCCCGTCACGCACGGCGGCTCGGTCCGGTGCCGTGGAAGAAGAAGTCCAGGTAGCGTTGCGCCGTCACGAGCTTCCCGCGGCGAGTGCCGTCGTCCAGGTCCCGGACGAGGAGCGCGCGGATCCCTCCGACGAGGAGGTCCGGCCAGAGATCGGAGTCCTTCCGGCGCAGCTTCCCTTCGCGAACGCCTTGCCGGACGATCTCCTCGGCGCGCGCGACGAGCTGGCGCGACGTGTGCTCCGCGCCGGGCGGCGTGACGCGAGCCTTACCGGCCACGTCCCCCTGGATGAGGATGGCGAAGAACGGGCGGTGCGCCTCGTAGTGCGCCAGGATCGCGTCCACGAAGGCGGCGACCCGCTCCGAGAACGAGTCCCCGGCCTCCGCCACCGCGCGATCCACGCCGGCGAGGAGCTCTTGGCGTCGCGTCTGGAGGAGAGTGGCCAGCAAGGCCTCGCGATTCTCGAAGTGGTTGTAGAGCGTGCCGACGGCCGTCCCGGCTCGCCGCGACACGTGCTCCATCCGGCCGCGGTGGAGGCCTTCCTTCGCGAACACTTCCTCCGCGGCGTCCAGGATGGCGTTGCGCGCTTCCTTGCGGAGACGCGTGCGTAGCGGCGTTCGGGCCACGGTCCGTCCTCCGATCCCCGAGGGCGCCCCGGAGCGCGGCCGAGGGGGGCGCCGCCGGATGCTTCCTCGAGCATCCGGCGGAGTGAATCTAGATTCACAAGATGAATCTGTCTCGCGGGCGCGTCAAGGGCCGGTCGGGAAGGAGAGTACACGAGTGACGAGTCCGCCATCGTGGGCCCGGACGTGGCAATCGTCGTGCGAGACGTGGCAATCGTCGTGCGACTTGGGCTAGACTCGCGGAGTTCTCGTGCCGAGCGGAGGACCCTTGGCTCCGTCCCCCTGGGATGCCGACGGGCTCCAGAGCTCGCCGGTCGCGTGGCGACGCGACGGCGGCTCCGGCGGCCCGGCTCTCGCGCTGATCGCGACCCTCGCCGTCCTGGCGAGCGCGCCGGTCTCGCATGCCGCCCCGGACACCACCTGGGTCGTCTGCCGCGTTTTCCACGACGCGGACAAGGACGGCCGGAAGGCGCCCGGCGAGGAAGGGCTGGCGTCGATCCGCCTGACGAACGGCGTGGACGTCTACTTCACGGATTCCTCCGGGCAGGTCGACGTGCCCGTCGACCGCAACATCTCGCCGTTCGTCATCCTGACGGTGCCGGCGGGCCTGTGGCCCACCGGCTCGTTCTATCACCGCGTGAACCGTGAAGCGCATCCGGACTCGGCCGACTTCGCCCTGAGGGACTGCCCGCAGACCGCCTCGGATCCCGTGCGCTTCGTGCACTTCTCGGATACGCACGCGAACACGGAACCGGACGTCCCGCCGTTCACGGACGCGATCGACGCGGTGAACGCGCTCGCGAGTCCCCCGAATTGCATCATCAACACCGGCGACCTCGTGGAGCGCGGATCCTATGCGGACCACTGGACGTGCTATCTCGCGCAGATCGCGCAGTCGCACATCCCCGTTCTCAACGTCGTCGGCAATCACGACGTGGACATCCCGCCGTCCCTCGACAACTACATGACCTACGTGGGGCCGCCGTACTACTCGGTGGAGATGGGCTCGTGGCACTTCATCATGTGGAACAGCGAGCCCGGCAGTCCGCGCGAGGCGGAGTGGCTCGTGAACGACCTGAACGCCGCTTCGCCCACCGCGAAGCTGGCGCTCTTCCAGCACCTGCTGACGTCGGAGACACCGCCCGAGGTCCTCGATCTGTGGGTCTCGCGGGGGATCTCGTCCGTCTTCTCCGGTCACTGGCACTGCCGGCAGCTGGCGCAACGCCATCCGTTCATCGCGGACTACAACCAGAGCTGGACCGTGCGGGGCCCGATCGACCGCACCGCGCGGGGCTTCGGCATCGTCACGTGCGGCGCCGACGGATCGATCGACTACGACATGCGTCGGATCGGGGTGAGCCACCGGGTCCTGCTCGTGTCGCCCTTCGACGGGCAGACCGTCGCGCAGTCCTCGCTGCCGGCCCTCCTGCAGGCTTACGACACGTTGAGCCACGTGGCATCGGCCACCCTGACGCTCCAGGGTCCCGAGGGGCCGGCGTGGAACGTGCCGCTCGTGGCGGAGGGCGTCTCGCTCTGGCGCGGCACGCTGGACCTCTCCGCGTGCGCCGACGGCATGTACGACGCGAACGCGTCCGGTCAGTTCGAGGATGGGACGCCGTTCGCGGCGCACGCGAGCTTCGCCGTTCAGCATCAGGCGGAAGGTCCCCCGCACACCGGCGGGCCTTGGCCGATGTTCCGAAGGAACGCGGCCGGCACGAGTGCCACGCCCGACAGCCTGCCGCCTCCGCTGCGCCTCGAATGGGTGGCCGACGCGGACGGGATGGTCGCGCTCAGCTCGCCGGTCGTGGCCGGAGGCAAGGTGCTCTTCGGCGTCCGCGGCGAGAGGACTCCGCAGGAAGCCGGGATCGCCGCCTTCGACGCGACGACGGGGGAGAAGCTCTGGTTCACGCGTGTGCCGGGGGGCGTGGGGCTGGCTCCGGCCGTCGCGGGCGACGTCGTCCTCGTCAACGCGATCGCGGACTCGGCCTACGGGCTGAGCCTCCAGACGGGCGCTCGCCTCTGGGCGATCGACAAGCACAACGGCGGCTACGACTTCACCGCTCCGATCTTCGACGGCGACGATGCGTGGGTCGGGGGGAAGCCCTTCGTGCTCGGCGTCCACTGGCCCAGTGGATCGGTGGAGTGGCTGTCCGAGTGGCGGGGCTCCTCCTTCTACCCGTTCATCTACGGAGCGCCGGCGGCGGACACCCAGAAGGTGTACGCGGGCGGGTTCGCGCAGGACTGGTGGACGGAGAACGCGCCGCTCGCTTCATTCAGCCGCGCCGACGGCGCCATGCAGATATGGGAGCAGTTCGGCGCCTGGCGCTCCCCGATCTGCTCGGGGGACACCGTGTACGTCGTGGGCGGCTTCGGGGGCCTCACGTTCGACCCCGATCAGAAGGTGGACCTGAGACGGACCAACGGGTCCCTGCTCGCGCGCACTTACCCTCATCTGCAGACGGAGACGGACTCGCCGGCGCTCGCGCACGGGGTGCTCGTGGTCTCGGGGATGGTGGACGCGGTCAACGGGCGGAACTGCGGCTTCGACGCGAGCACGGGCTGTCTCCTCTGGTCCCACGACGTGGGCACCGAGCTCTACGAGATGACGCTCGGGCACCGGCAGTCGAAGTCGACGTCGGCCACGCCGGCGATCGCCGCCGACGTGGTGTACGTGGGCGCGCTGGACGGGAACCTCTACGCCCTCGATCTCTTCACCGGTGCCGAGCTCTGGCACTACTTCCTGGGCGCCCCCATCGCGTCCTCCGCCGCGATCTCCGGGGACTTCCTCTACGTGGGCGCGGACGACGGCCACCTCTACGCGTTCTCGCGCGCCGTGGCGGGCCGGCCCACCGGGGCGCCGTCGTCGGGCGGGGGAGCGGGCCGGCTGGAGTTCGAGCGCCCCTCGCCGAACCCCGGCGCGGCGACCGTCTTCTCGTGGTCGATGCCGCGCGCCGCCCGCGTGACCCTCGCGGTCTACGACCTGCGCGGCCGCCGGGTGCGCACGCTCGCGAACGGTCCCTTCGACGCGGGTCGTCACCAGGCCCCCTGGGATGGGCGGGACGACTTGCGGCGCATGGTCGCGGACGGCGTCTACTTCGCCAAGATCGACGTGGACGGCATGCACGCCGTCCGGAAGCTCGTGCACTTGAGGGGGCGCTGAGCGGTCCGCCCGCCGCCGCGGTCCGCCTCCCGCAAAGAAGGACATGAGACGCCGGCCGGGACCGGCTAGACTGCTCCCGTGTCGCCGGGCACGAGCTTCGCCCGCCCCGGGTCGATCGAAACGGAGCGTCTCATGATCGCCTCTCGCCGCGCTTCCCTCCGTCGACGCGTCGCCCGTACGACGGCGTCGTCCGTGCTTCCTGCTCTCCTCCTCGCCTGGACGGTTCTCGCCGCTCCCTCGGCCCGTGCCGGGACGATCGAGCGCCGCTTGGACGGCCTGTTCGCCGACGGGGACCTCGCCAGCGTTCCGTCGGGCGTGCTCCTGGATCGGGTGCTTCCGCTCGTGAGCCTGGAGGGCTTCGACGGCTCCGCCGGAGCCGCCGTCGCGTCGCCGGCGGCCCTTCGCCAGATCGTCGACGAGATCCGGCGGGCGTCGCTGCGGCCGGTCGCGGGACCCACGGCCGACGAGCTGCGCGCGCTCGGACGAGATCCGGCGGGCGCGATTCCCATCGCCGTGGTGGACGCGCGGGCCCAGCGGATCCGCCCCGGCTCGCTGGAAGCAGGGACCGCCCGCGTGGTGAACGGGCGCATCGCCCTGGGAGCGGGAGCGCTCGAGGACGTGCGGGTGTTCGCCGCCTCGTCGCTCGCGGCGCAGACGCGCCGCGGCGCGACCGTGAGCTTCGTGCTCCGTCGCGAGCTCTGGATGGCCACGGGGCGGCTCGCGCCGTCCCGCGTGGAGATCGACCTCGCCGACGGACGCGGCTTCCGCGCCGTCTCCTTCGACGAGCCGATCCGGCCTTCCTGGAGTGCGCCCGGACGTCGCGAGGTCGTCCTTCGCGCCACGTGGGCGGATGGCGACCTGCGCATCGCGCGCTTCCGCTTCGACGTGGTCCGGCTGGTCACCCCCGCGCCGGACGACACGCTTCTGGTGACGGGTTCGGCTCCGTACGGCGGCGTCACCGGAACCGGCAAGGCGTACGTGTACCTCGCGAGCGGACACGCAGCGATCGAGAATCCGATCGTGGTGATCGAGGGCTTCGATCTCGACGACTCGATGCACTGGGACGAGCTGTACGCGCTCCTGAACCAGCAGAACATGCTCGAGGATCTGCGCGCGGACGGCTTCGACGCGGTGGTGCTGGACTTCGACTCCGCCACCGATCCCGTGCAACGGAACGCGTACGTCGTGGCGGCGCTCCTGCAGGAGGTCGCGGCCACGATCAGCCCGCAGCAGAGCGTCTTCCTGGTCGGCGCGAGCATGGGCGGGCTGTGCGCGCGGTACGCGCTCCTGTGGCTCGAGTCCCAGTCCATCGATCCGCGCGTGCGCACGTATCTGTCGTTCGACGCGCCGCACAACGGGGCGAACATCCCGCTCGGCATGCAGTACTGGCTCGACTTCTTCTCGGGTCAGTCCACCGAGGCCCAGTATCTGCTCAGCCGACTCGACACGCCGGCGGCGCGGCAGCTGCTGGCCTACCATCACACCACGCCGCCGGGGTCCACCGGCGAGGCGGACCCCCTCCGCGGCACGATGCTCTCGGACTTCGCGGGCCTCGGCGGCTGGCCCGCGGGGCCGCGCCTCGTCGCGGTGTCGAACGGCAGCGGCTCCGCCGCGAACCAGGGCTTCGCCGCGGGCGCCCAGATCATCCTGTATCACTACACGAGCTTCGTGGTGAACATCGACGGCAACGTGTGGGCGGTGCCGGACGGCGGCAGCCACACGCAGATCTTCCAGGGTCGGATCAAGTTCCTGATCCTGCCGGCGGACACGATGAACGCGTTCGTGACCGCCACCTCCCCGTGGGACAACGCGCCGGGCGGCAATCGCGACTCGATGGCCCAGATGGACACCGTGTCCGTGCCCTACGGCGACATCGTGGCGCTCTACCCGAACCACTGCTTCGTGCCCACGATCAGCGCGCTCGCGCTCGACACGACGAACCTCTTCTACGACGTGGCGGGCGATCCGAACCTGATGGCGCACACTCCCTTCGCCGCCGTCCGATGGGCGAGCACGAACGAGGAGCACGTGTTCGTCGACGCGGACACGAAGGCGTGGGTCGAGGCCGAGGTGCTCGCGGGACCCACGGGGGCGCCCGTTCTGCCCCTCGACGTCACGCGCGGCGTCGCCCTCTCGTTGCGGCCGGCGTTCCCGAATCCGTTCCGGGACTCCGTCACGCTCCGCTTCGCGCTCGGCCGGCCCTCGCCCGTCACGCTGGACACTTACGACGTGGCGGGCCGGCGCGTGGCCCGCCTCCTCGACGGGAAGGTGCTCTCCGCCGGGGATCACTCCGTCCGCTGGGCCGCGCCCACGTCGGGGGTGTACTTCTATCGCGTGCGCGCGGGCGGCGAGGGAGCCAGCGGCAGGGTGGCGGCGGTGGAGTGACGCGCGGACGACCTTCCGCGTCGGCGCTCGGGCTCGTCGCGTGGGGCCTGATCGTGCTGGCGTTCTTCGGCGACGTGCTCTTCGCCCCCGGAGGGCGCGTCCTCTCGGCCGCGGGCACGGATGTCTGGCGGCAGTTCGCCGGTTGGCGCGCGTTCGGGTTCGGCGTCTGGAAGGATGGCGACTTCCCCCTCTGGAACCCGCTCGTCTACGGCGGGATGCCGTACTTCACGGGCTTCCAGAGCGCTCTGCTCTATCCCCCCAATGCGCTCTTCCTCGTGGCGCCGCTTCTCGAGGCGCTGAACTGGACGATGGCGCTGCATCTCGGATGGCTCGGGGCCGGCGCTTTCCTGTGGTTGCGTCGCGCCCGGCTGCACCCGGCGGCGGCCGGCTTCGGAAGCGTCCTCGCCGTCTTCGGCGGTGCTCACTTCCTGCACCTCTACGCGGGACATCTCACGAACCTCTGCGTCATGGCCTGGGCGCCGTGGCTCTTTCTCGCGATCGAGAGCTGGCGTGTCGAGGGGCGAGCGCGCTGGGCGCTCGCGGGCGCCGGGGTCGTGGCGATGGAGGTCTTCGCCGGACACCCGCAGTACGTGTACTACTCGGCGATCGCCGCGGGCCTCTTCGCGATCGGGCTGGGCTTCCGCGCCGCGAGGGCTTCCCGGGTCACGTTCGCGCTCGGCGTCCTCGCGATGTTCGTGCTCGGCGCGCTCCTCTCGGCAGTGCAGTGGCTTCCGGCGGCCGCCTCGCTCGACGAGTCGGTCCGGAGCGGCGGGACCGGCGCCCTGTTCGCCGGGAGCTACTCGTTTCCGCCCGAGAACCTGCTCACGACGTTCCTGCCGCGCCTCTTCGGCGACGGCGTGCACGGCGAGTATTGGGGGCGATGGTTCTACTGGGAATCGTGCGCCTACGTGGGCGTGGCGGGGCTGACGCTGATCGTCCTCGGCGCCTGGCGGGCGGCGGATCGCGGCGCGGCGCGCGTGGACGCCGTGCTCGCGATGGCAGTGCTCGTCCTCGCGCTCGGCATGTACACGCCGCTCTTCCCCGTGGCGTTGCGCGTGGTGCCCGGCTGGAGCCTCTTCCGGGGGACGTCGAAGCTGGCGTTTCTCGCCGCGCTCTTCGCCGCCCGCCTCGCGGCGCGCGGCGCGGACGCCGTGCTGCAGCCGTCGTTCGAGCGGCCGGCGCGGGCGTGGGGGTTCGCGGCCGGGGCGCTGATCGTCGGGGCGGTGGTCGCCGGCGCGGCGCTCGCGGCGCCCGGCACGGCGCCCTCGTGGTGGACGTCGTGGCGCGAGGCGCTCTGGTCGACGGGCCAGGTGACGCACCTGACGCAGGCGCGCTTCTTCGCGCCGGACTTCGCGGAGCGGGCCGCGCGGGGCGCGGGTCGCGATCTGCTCGCGGCCGCGGCGAAGGCCACGGCGGCGGCGGCGTGCGTGTTCGTCGCGGGGAGCAAGCGCTGGGGCGCGTGGGCGCTGCTCGCGCTCGGGTGCGTCGAGCTGCTGATCTTCGCGGCGCCGCTCCGACGGACGTTCCCGCTCGCGGACCTCGCCCTGCCCGAGGCGTCCGCCTATCGACGAGCGCACGACGGCGACTTCCGCGTCCTGGACGGCGCGCGCACGAACGGCGGCCTCCTGAGCGGCCTGCCCGACATCTGGGGCGACGATCCGGGCGTTCTGAGGCGTTATGCCGAGCTGATGGCCGCCACGCAAGGTCTTCCGCCCGGGGAGGCGGGGCAGGCTCTTCCGATCCACCGCGTGCATCCGCGGTGGGATCTCCTGCGGTTCCGGGCGGCGCTGGTGCCGAGAGCGGACGGCGGTGCGGACGTCCACGAGATCGACGTGCGACCCCTCGGGCGCTTCGAGATCGTGCCGAGCTGGGAGGTCCGCACGGACCGGGACGCCGTGCTCGCGCGCGTGCTGGATCCAGGGTTCGATCCGCGGCGGACGGTCGTGCTGGAGCAGTCGCCCGAGGTACGGCCGGTCGCGTCGCCGGCCGCGCCTTCGGCGAGCGCGGGGGAGAGCTGCGAGGTCCTTCGCGAGAGCGTCGACGAGGTCGTGGTGCGCGTCACCGCGCCGGCGGGCGGCGTGCTGCTCATGACGGACCCCTACAGTCGCGGGTGGACCGCGGGCGCGGCCGGGCCGAGCGCGCCGCAAGCCCGCTACGACCTGCAGCCGGCGGACTGGGCGCTCCGCGGCATCCCGCTCGTGCCCGGCACGCACGAGATCCGTATGGCCTACCGGCCGCGCTGGCTCGGCGAGAGCGCGGCGGTCAGCCTGAGCGCGTGGGTGGCGCTCGCGGGCGTCGGCGGGGTGACCTTCGCACGCAGGCGGCGTGCCGCGGCGCGGGTGAGCGAATGAAGCCGCCGATACGGCGCGGCCGCTCGGCGCTCGAAGCGGTGGCGCTCGTCGCGCTCACGCTCGTGATCTACCGTGACGCGCCGCGGTGGGGCATCCAGCGAGCCTGGGACGACGGCCTCGTGCTGCTCGGGCGTCCCGAGGCGGTCCATTGGCTCGCGGCGTCGTGGCGGGATCGGCTCCTCACGCCGAAGATGGGCTATCCCACGTCGCTCCCGACCCTTCTCCAGTTCCTCGCCATGCGCTCGCCCCACGGCGCGGCGGTGGCGCACGTCCTCAGCCTGCTCGTGCACGTCGTGAACGTGCTCCTCGCGCGCGCACTCGTGGAGAAGTGGACGAAGCGGCGCGCGCTGGCGCTCGCCACCGCCGCGATCTGGGCCGCCCATCCTCTGCTCGTGGAGAGCGTGGCGTGGCTGACCGATCTCAAACGGCTCCTCGCGTCCACGTTCGTGCTCGCCGGCGCGATCGGCTGGGAGCGGTTCCTCGAACGGGGACGCACGCGCGATGCGATCCTGGTGGGACTCGCGCAGGCGCTCGGCCTCGCCTGCCACCCGCTGGCCGCCGCGCTGGCTCCGTTCGCGGCGCTGCGAACGCTCGTCCGCTCCCCGGCGTCGCTCCGCACGCGCAGCGTGCTCGGAGCGCTCGCGGGCCTCGGCGTCCTCATCGCTCTCTACGTGCCGCTCGGGGTCCGTCCCTACGCGGGCTTCCTCGCCGAGGCGAACGATCCCGCGGTCGTGGCGGCGGCGCGCGAGCAGCGCTTCACGCTCGCGGCCACGGCGCTCGCGCTCCAGACGAAGCACGCGGTGTGGCCGGCCTCCCTGCATCCCGCCTATACCGCGCACTACCCCGGCAGCGACGCGGACCGCGTGCTCGGTGCCGCGCTCGCGGCGGCGCTCGTGGCCGCCACCGCGTGGGCCGTCCGGAAGGGCCATCACGCGCGCGAGGGGCTTCTCTTCGCGTGGGTCTTCTACCTGCCGTCTTCGGGGCTCACGGTCACGCCGCGCTTTCTCGCGGATTCGTTCGCGTACCTGCCCACGCTGGGGTTCCTCGCCGCGGCCGCGACCGCGCTGCCGCTCCGGCGCCGCTCGCCGCTCCGACCGTTGCTGGCGGGCGGGCTCGTGCTCGCGCTCGCGTGGCAAGCCCATCGGCAGGCGGCGCGCTGGGAGAACGCGCTCACGCTCTGGGAGCCGTTGATGGACGCCGCGCCGAACTACGCACGCTCGTACGAGATCGTGGGCGAGGAGTACGCGGCCCGAGGCGACTGGGCGCATGCGGCATCGGTCTACGACCGCGGATATCGAGCCCTGCGGACGACCGGGTCGCTGACGACGCGGATGGCGGCCGTCTATCGCCGCGCGGGCGATCCCGTGAAGGCGGCCGATGTCGCGATGGTCGTCTTCGAGGAGAGTCGGGGCGCGGACGGCGAGGCAGCGCGCTTCCTCGTGGAGACGCTCGCGGAGGAGCGCCTGGCGCTACCGCCCTCGGAGCGGGCGCGCGCGATCGTCCGCTCGGCCGCGGAGGCGTCGGCCGCCCCCGGCCGTTTCGACGACGCGGCCCGGCGGCGCATCGCGGAGTACTTCCGCGGCCAGGGCGCCCCCGAAACGGCGCAGCTCTTCGAAGGGGCCGCATCGCCGCGGTAACGCTGCCGCTTCGACGGCTCGGCCGCAGTGTGGGGTTCGCTCCGATCCGGCTTGCCGCCGGCCTCTCGGTTGCGCGCGTGCGGGTTCGCCCCGCTCCGGCTTCCCGAACGGCTTCTCCGCATCGGACGGTCGCCCTCCGCCGTCCCGGCTGCGGGGTCCCTCGGCTCTCCGTCGCCTCCGCCATCCGTGGCTCCGGCTCCTCCGAGACGCCGCTGCGGAGAAGCCGTTCGGGAACCCGGATCGTATCCCCAGCTCGCGCGACGTCCGAGTCCGACGCGTCCACGAGGCCGCACCGCCCGCGCCCGCCACCCGGCGTGCCGCGCGTTGGCAGAGCGAGGCAAGCCCGCCGAGCTCGACCCTTCCTCCGAGGCGGCGTCACGAGCCGCGGAAGGCCTTCGGATGGCCGAACGCCTGCCGAGTGCCGAGGCCAAGGCCGGGGCATGGATGCCCCGGCCGCGCCGTCCGCAGCGGAGGAAGGGTCGAGCTCGGCGGGCGGGCGAACGCCCCTTGCGCGAACACCCAGGGTCGAGCAGGCGGGCGGGCGAACGCCCCTTGCGCGAACACTCGAGCTCGGCGGGCGGGCGACGCCCTTGGGCGAGGCGGGGAGGGGCTAGGACACCCACAGGTCGGCGGTGGTCTGCGCCGCGTCGTACGCGTCGTAGACGCGGAGGGGCAGCTTCAGCTCGCCGCTGCGGGCGAAGCTGCGCATGCGCTCGAGGAGGGCCTGCGTCACCTCGTGGCCCTTCGGGACGAGGAGGAGACCGCCGGCCGTGACGACGTCTTCCGCGAGCACCTGGCGGGTGCGAAGGTCGGTGAGCGTGGCATCGTGCGGGGTGGTCTGCTTCGCGTTGCCCTCGGGCACGGCGGCGAGCGTGTCGAGCACGCGAGGGTCGTACCAGCCGGCGCGAGTCTGCAGCTTGCGCAGGGCCAGAGCACGCGTGAGCCCGCGCGACTCGAGCCAGTCGAGGTCTGCGACCGCCTTGAGGAGCCTGGCGCCGAGCGGGATCTCGTCGCCGCCGACGTCGCCGGCCGCGCTGCCCGAGCCGTCGAACCGCTTCTCCGCGCACTCGAGGATCCGGCGTACCCCTTCCATGCGCGGGATGTTCTCCAGCAGCTGGGACGCTACCGTCGCGAGGCGATCCGCCGCCTTCTTCTCCTCCTCGTCCAGCGGCTCGCCGCGATAGAGCCGCTCGACGGTGGACGGGTGCAGCGTGATCGCCCCGATCTGCGACAGCAGCGCCGCGATCTCGATCGGCCAGAGATCGGGCACGCCGAGCCGCGCCGCGGTGGCCACCACGATGTCGCGGATGCGCTTCGCTCGCCCGAACGCGAGCGGGTTGGCGAGCCCGAGCAAGTCCGTGAGCATCTGGACGCTGCCCTTGAGCGTCTGGTCGAGCAGCACGCGCTCGGAGACGACGAGGTGGTGTTGCCGGACGGCCTGCTCCAACGTCGCCGTCAAGACGTCCAGCGGACAAGGCTTCCGCAGGAAGCGGAAGATCTCGCCCTGGTTGACCGCGGAGATCGCCGCCTCGAAGTCCGTGTGGCCGGTGAGCAGCACGCGAGTGGTGTCGGGCGCGGCGGCCTTGACCTGCAGCAGGAACGTGGCGCCGTCCATCTCCGGCATCCGCATGTCGGACACGACGACGTCGAACGGGCCGCGCCGCTGGAGCAGCTCGAGGCCCGCCGCGCCGCTCGTCGCAGTCTCCACGTGGAAGCGATCGGACAGGACGCGCTCGAGCCCCGACAAGATCCGTGGCTCGTCGTCGACGCAGAGAATCCGGCCGTCAGCGGCCACGGATCGTTCCCTTCTCCACGGCGTTGATCGCCGTTCTGCCGGGAGCCCGGCGGCCCCCTCGGGGATTCGTGAGCGGAAGGCTGGATCGCACGATTCGACCCCCGATGGCGCCCGCCGGAGGCGCAGGCCACCCGCCTCGACGAAACGAGGAGGCGTTCGTCGTATCGACCGGACGAGGCGCCGAGTTGACGATGTTGCGCCGGCGGTGCCGTGGTCCAGACGACGGGCCCGTCCGTTGCGTCTTCGCGGTCGGTCGGCCCGTCGGCCGGCGCGACGTCTCGTTGCAAGCCTCTCGTTCGGCCGGGGAACCACCCGTGCGAGGGGGTGAAGCGAGCGGCGCCCGAGACTCGAAGGAGTCCCGGGCGCCGGGAGGCACGCGCAGGGAGGAATGTTCCTACCGGTAGGATGCCTTGACGTAGCCCCACGAGGTCGGTTCCACGGCAACCGGGCCGGGGGTGCACAGCCAGCTGAAGAGGTGGTCCCAGTACAGCTCCGTGCCCGGAATGACGCACTCCGTGTTGCCGTTGCCGGTGTCGAATGCGACCCTTCCGAGGCCGGCGACTCCCACGGCCAGGGCCGGATCGCCGCAGATGGTGTTCCGCGCCAGCACGCGCCAGGACGGACCGATCGCCCCGACCGTGTCGAACGCTCCGGACAAGTCCGCGTCCGAGCAGCCGGCCGTGACCGGGTGGGCCGCATCGACGATCTCCGCCACGTACGCACCGGGAGCGCACCACACGGAGTTGTTGATGTGGAGATCGAAGCCGTGCGGCATGTAATCCATGGCGCCGACATGGTTCGGCTGGTGAACGAGCAGCCCGCCACCCTGGTCCACGAACGCCTCGAGGTCGGCCTGCCGGTCCGCGATGAGATCCGACCCCGTGTACGCGATCACGACGGTGCCGTAGCTCAGGAGATTCGAGAGGGCCAGGAACGGCGAGCCGTCGACGACCGTGATGTCGTAGCCGAGGGCGCGCAGGCGATCGAGCTCGGCCTCGGAGCCGGCGCGATGGAACCACAGGATCCTGCACGAAGTGGTCACGGACGAAACCACGATCGGGTCCGGAACCTTGTCCGTGTCTTCACCGGTGGAGAGGATCTCGGCGGCGGCGACGACGGGAATGAATCCGAGCGCGAGCAGGACGCCGCGGAGAGTCCGGCGTAGCGATAGCATGGAGGAACTCCTTCGGGAGTTCCCGGTCCGAGCAGGGCGACCGACCGGAGGCCCGCCGGGGCCGAGGTCGCAGGCGAGGGCGAGAACATTGTATCGAGCCGCGAGCCCGGTGCCCATGGAAAACGCTCAGCGCGATGAACGTGCTGCAGCGAGGCGCGTGGCGTAGTAAGCATTCGCAGGATCGAGGCGCACGGCGCGCTCGAAGCACTCCACCGCCTCCGCAGTTTCGTGCCGTGCGAGGTGAGCTTCGCCGGAGATGGCCCAGCTGACCGCGTGGTCGGGGTGAGCCTGCAGCACGCGACCCAACCGCTCGAGGGCTCGCGCCGCGTCCCCGTCCTGGAGAACCTGCAAGGCGGACTGGCTCGCCACCTCGGGATCCGCGGGGTCGGAGGCATAGGCCCGCTCGATCTCGCGGGCCGCGCCGGCCCGGTCGCCACGTCGCTCCAGGAGGCGCGCATACGTGATGCGCGCCCGGGCGGAGGCGGGATACGCGGTGAGCGCGTCGCGGAGGAAGGCTTCCGCGCCGTCCGGTCGACCCATCGTCATCAAGAAGTTGGCTACGCGATGGTACGGGGTCGGCGACGTCGCCCGCCCGAAAGCGCCGAGATCCTCCCAAGCACGTGGCGCAGGGAGATCCTCGCGCACGACCGCGATCGAGCGGGCCCAGTCGGCGTCCGTCGCGATCGCCGGAACGGATGCCACGTCGCGCCGCGCGATCATGGCCGTGCACTCGTCCCAGAAGACGAGCTTCCACTCGCCGCTGCGCAGCGTCCGCTCGAGGAACGACGTCTGATCGAGATCGACGAGGGCTGCGCGCAGGTCGTATTCCGCGGCGACGCTGCGCCAGACGTCGTCGCCGGCGAGCGCGTTGAGGTACCGTGCGAAGTGCGCCTCGCCGTACACCTCGAGGCGCGGGTCGATGAAGACGCGGAAGCCCTGCGAGAGCAGCCACGACGACTCCAGCATGGTCGCGAACACGGACGGCCCGAGCCCGTGCTCCTTCAGGAACGTCGCGCCGCGCATGGGGTAGCGGTTCGGGGCGATGCCGAAGCCGAAGCGATTCGTGTCCGCCTGCGCCACGTAGGCGCGGTTCGTGACGAATCCCCGCGACGTCGCGAGGCACGCCGCGATCACCGCGCAGGGCAGGGCCGCGCGGAGCGCGCGCGCGACCCGCGAGCGGACGAGCGGCGCCGGCAGGCGCAACTCCGCGACGTTCCCCGCGACGAACGGGATCGCCGAGATCGCGAAGAGCGGGACGTTGCGCATGGCGAGCGTGGAGAGGTACGCCGTGGCGGCGCACTGCAGCGTGCGAAACGGGTCGAGGCGGCGGAGATTCGCCGCCGCGGAAAGCACGCACAGCGCGAGGAGCGCCTCGTACGCCGTGACGGCCCCGTAGTGGGTGGAGAGCGCGAACGGGCTCGCGAACTCCCCGATCACGGTCTTGAAGAGAGACCCGCGGATCTCGGCGAGAAGACGGAAGGGGAAGAGCGCGCCGCGCAGCCCCCACGGGTTCGCGAGGCACGCGAGTACGCCGAGGCCCGTGGCGAGAGCCGCGGCGCGAAGGCGCTCCGCCGCGCGCGCCCTCTCCGCCGGCCGTGACGCGCGCACCGCGTGCCACGCCTCCGCCACGACGTGCAGGCCGAGGGTCACCGGTCCGAGCACGAACAGCGTGTGCGAGTTCACCCACACGAGCTGCAGGAGGGGCAGGGCGCGAAGGAAGCGACGGTCGCCGCGCCGGTGCCGCTCGATCGCCCAGAGGAACGACGCCAGGAAGAGATACGTGACGATCTCCGGCCGTACGAAGAAGCGGAGGCTCGAGGCGAGGATCGCCAGCACGAGCAGCGGGGCGATCACTGCGGCGCTCGCCCCGGCGCCGGTCGAGGCGGCGGCGAGCGCGAAGGTCGCCGCGAGCGCGAGAGTCTTCAGCACGATCGCCCCGGCGGGCCCGGAGACGTGGACGACCCCGTGCAGGAGGAGCGCGTAGAGCCAGCGCAGCTCGATCCACTCGCGCGGCGGGCCGGCGAAGCTGAAGGGATCCACCTTCGGGGGGCCGTGCGCCGCCACCCAATCGCCCGTGGCGATCTGCCAGCCCCAGTCCGCCTCCCAGATGCACCGGAAGGAGACGCAGGCGAGGAGGACGGCGGCCGACCCGAGGGCGACCCGGTCGAGGCGAAGGAGCACGCCTCCGCTCGCTCCGTCGGAGGGTGCGGCGCCCTTGGCCGGAGTGCCCGAGGCGGTTCGGCGGGACGGCATGGCGGGTCACGGTAGCATCGCCTTCGCTGCCTCGCCAGGAGCCCACGAGTCGAGATCCGGGGTCGGTGTCGGTGGATTCGCCGCCGCGACGGGGGGCCGGCCTGGGGGCGTCGAGGTTGCCCACGACCGGACGCCCGGCGCGTGGTCCGCCTTCCGCCCGCCCCGTAGCTTGGATCGAACCGAGTGGGGGATCGTGTGGTGGCCTCGCCCCGAGCGCCGAGTCGCATGATGCTCGATGGCCGCCGGGCGCACGACGAGATCGCCGGGCTTCTCCGAGACATCGTCGCCGAGTTCGCCGCGGCTCTCGGCCGCGCCGACGTCGTGGCGGAGCGGTGCGAGCGCCTTCGCTCGTGCCTGCACCGGCCGCCGGAGCGCGTGGATCGCGCGGCGCTGCGCGTGCTCGCTCCCTTCTTGCGTCGGCGCGGCGGCGACCTGGTTCAGCCCGTGGCGACGCTCTTCGAGGAGCTCCTGCCCGCGGCCGCGGATCCGTGGCCGCTCGTGCGCGCCCTGGTGGACGCGCGCGACGCGCCCGTCGTCGCGCGGGGCGTGGAGCGGCTCGCGGAGATCATGGCGACGCGCCCGCCGGCGAAGCGGGAGCGGATCGTGCGCTTCCTCGCCGACGCGGCCGAAGCCGAGGGCTCGCCCCTGGTCGAGCCGGCCACGTTGGCGCTCCTCGGACCAGTGCTCCGGCGTCTCCTGGAAGCGGGCCCCCTCGCCTCGGGGGAGAAGGACTCCCTGCGCGCGTGCGTCGTGGGAGCGAGCGACGTGGCGGTGCGCCGGCTCGCGGCCCGCGTGCTCGACGCGGAGGGAGTCGACGCCGGCGTCGCCGCGCGGCAGCTCCTCTCTCCCGATGACCACGACTTCCTCGCGCCGCTTCTCGCGTATACGCGCGCGACGCACGCGGATCTCGTCGAGATCGTGCCCGTTCCCGGCCGTCGCCCGCCGAGCGCGGCGTCCCTGCGCGACGCGGCGGCGCTGCTCGGGGAAGCGGCGCTGCGCACCCTCGCCGCCGAGATCGGTTGGTTGCGCCTCAACGCCGGGATCCGCGTCGTGAGGCAGGTGGCGCTCTCGGTGGACGGCTGCTTCCCGATCCTCGCCTCGCCGGCCGAAGCCGAGGTCCTCGCGGACGGCGTGGATGCGCGCATCGTGGGCCGCCCCGTGCTGGTCGTAGCGCAGGGCGAGCGGGCGGCGGCCGCTCGCGGCGCGAGCGGCGAGACCGAGCGCGTGCGGCGCTTCCGCGCGTACGGTCTGCTGCACGCCGGGGTGCTGCAGGACTTCCTGGACTTCACGCCGCTCACGCGCGCGCGCGCGACCACCATGGTCGGCCGCATGGACGTTCTCGTGACGGAGCACGGCGGGCTCTTCGCGGGGGTCGCGGACGAGTGCGCCATCCTCGCCGACGTCTACGCGTCCCTCCGCGGGAAGATCCTCGCGCGGCTCGCCTCCGCGAGCGAGGACGCCGTCCTCGACGCCGAGTCGACGCGCCTGGTGCAGTCCTTCGAGGATCCCTCCACGCTGACGGAGGTGCGCACGCTGCACGGCCTGAAGCGCTACCTGCACCAGCGCTCGCTCCGGCTCGCGTCGCGCCTGTTGCCGGCGCGGGCGTCCACGGATCGCACGGTGGATCTCCTGCGCATGGACGGCGACAAGATCGGCGCCCGCGTCCCCACGCTGCGCTGGGCGGACTTCGAGCCGTCGCTCGCCCGCGTGAAGGAAGGGACGCTCCCGCACGCGATCGATCTCGTCGTCGACGCGCTCGCGCGGCCGCTGCTCCACGATCACCGGGAGTTCCCCTCGGTACGCGCCTTCCTCTACGGCACCGAGGCGCACTACTACTTCTCGTACTGGAGCCACCCGGTGTTCCTGCGGGTGGACTACTCGCCGCCCTTGCGCGGCGGTCTCGTGGACCTCGAGTACTTCGGCGTCAGCAAGAGCACGCTCGGGCAGCATCCCGCGCCCGACCTGGACGCGCTGCGCGCCTTCCTGCACGCGCTGGAGCTGGACGTGGCGATCGAGGCGACGCACGTGCACGCCCGCTACGACAAGGAGCGCGCCCTCGACGCCGGCGACGTCTCGGAGAAGGCGGCCGCGGTCCTCCGGCTCGCACCGTACCTGATGGACCTCGATTGGATCGTGGGCTCGCTGCGCCTTCCGCTGGATGCGCGGAGGAGAGTGGCCGCAGCGTGGGCGCGCGCGTTCGCGTCGCGCGGCGTGATCCCCGTGGCGGCGCTCCTGACGGCGGACCGCACGGGCGTGCTCGCCGGCTACGAAGAGGGACCCTCGGGCCGGCGGGAGAGGGTCTGGTCGGGAGCGGGCGAGTGCCCGGATCGCTTCGCGGCGAAGCCGAGCGAGGACGCCCTCGCGAGGTGGGCGCACTCGCTCCGCCGACTCGGCCTCGACGCGGCGGCGGCCGCGACGCGCGAGTTGCGCTCGTTCGACCAGCTCCACGTGGAGCGCGCGGTGCTCCGGCCGATGCGCGAGGCGATCGCGCGCGGCCAGCTCCGCGACGACGGCGACAGCGTGCAGACATGCGGCGAGGACCTCTACCGCGAAGAGCACGAAGCGGAACTCTTCGCGGAGAGGCTCCGCAGCGGGCAGGGCCTGGGGACGCTCGTGCGCTTCGCGCGTCTCCTCGCGCCGGTGGAGCGCTCCCTGCGCTTCACCACCACCGGCACCGTCCAGGGGTGCGAGGTTCAGCGCGCGCCGGTCGCGCTGCCGGGGCAGGCGTGGGGAGTCTTCGTGCTGCGTGACGGCGGCGGAATCGCGCGGCTCGCGATGGTCGCGTCGAACGCCGCGCCGTGCCGGCGTCGCGCGTCGGCGAGCCTGCCCTGGAGCGCGAACGTGCTCGCCGATCCGCGCGACGTCGTCGCCCGGCTCCGCGAGGCGAACCTCGTGGACACGGCGCCCGCGGGCACCGAGGAGTCGGACGAAGACGAGGCGAGGCGCGTGAGGGCACTGCTCCGCGAGGAGAGCGCCGCGCCGGCGTTCGCGCCGCCGCGTGGCTCCCGCGTGGTGACGGGAACGCGGGTCTCGCTCGGGCGCGTGGCCGGGCGCGCTCGGCTCGGCCTTCGCCGGCGCGCCCCGGCCGACGTGGAGGGCTGCGTGCTCTTCGCGCCGTCGGTCGCGCCGGTGGACTACCCGCTGCTGCATCGGGCGGCCGCGATCGTGTCCACGGGCGGCGGCGCGCTCGGTCACGCGGGGCTGGTGGCGAACCAGCTCGGGAAGCCCGCGCTCGTGGTCCCCGGTGCCTGGCGGGCAGCCGCCGACGGCTCCCTCTCGCTGAGCTTCGACGTGCTGGAGTGGAGCGACGAGACGCGCGAGATCGACGGGCTCCGCGTGACGATCCGTCGCGACCTCGGCACGCGCGAGCTGCGCCTCCTCGAGGACGATCTCGTCGTCGTCGACGCGGATGGCGGGCGGATCGAGATCCTCGGCGCCGGACGCCTCGCGCTCGCGTTCCACGACGACTTCCGGCGCTTCCATCGCGAGGGCGAGGACCTCGCGCGCGCTCGCGATGAGCGCGAAGTCCTGGTGCGGCGCGGCCGGTCCCTGCGCACGCAGCGTCGCCTGGAGGAGGAGCTCGCCACGATGGAGGACGGACTGCTCGCGTGCCATGCCGTGCGCGAGATTCTCCTCGGGCCGCTCGTCGCCGACGCCGACGCCGGCGGAGCGGCGGCGATGCGATCGTCGTTCCTGCGGCGGTTGCTGGCGAATCCCACGGTCGGCGCCGCGGCGGCCGCGCACCTCGCGAGCCTGATCGAGGATCTCCGGCGGCGCGAGCGCGCGTCGCGCGACCGCGCGCGTCGGCAGATCCCCGACGCGGAGACGGTGGCGGAGGTCGTGCTCCTGCGCCTCGACGCGCGACGCCTCGCGGAGACCCTGGCCGGCGCGATCGCGAGCCTGCCGGGCGAGGCGCCCGCCGGCGCGGCGGATGCCGCGGCAGCGGCGGACCTCGACAGCCTCGATCGGCTGGCTCGCGCGCGTCTCCACGGAATCCGCCGGGCACTCGTCGCGCGCGTCGCCGAGGCGCGGGGCGAGGCGCGAATGCGTCACGACGGGGCCGCACTCGAGCGCGTCGATCGGTTGCTCGGCGTCTCCTCGCCGCGGCGGCGCGCCGGGCGGGCCGTGCGCGACGCCGCGGAGCGGGCGGGCGTCGAGAGGGCGAGCACCCTCGCGGGCCGCCTCGTCCTGGATGGGCGCGACGGAGGAGCGGAGCTGGCGGGCGCGATCGGGCCGAAGGCGGGAAGCCTCGGCGAGATCGCGTCGATCCTCGGGCCGGCGCGCGTGCCGCGGTGGTTCGCGGTCACGGATGCGGCGTTCCGACGGATGCTCGCGAGCGCGGTGGACGTCGACGGGTCGCAGACGACGCTCGAGGCGGAGGTCCGCGACACCCTGGCGCGGAGCGATCTCGATCCGGCCCGGCGCGCGGCCGCCGTCCGGGGCCTCTTCGAAGCGACGCTCCTGCCGGACGACGTCGAGGCCGCGCTCGAGAGCGCTTACGGGGAGCTGGCGCGGGATTCGGCCGGCGAAGCGGGCCCCGCGACGCCGTCCGAAGCGCGCCCGGAAGAGCCGTGCGTGGCGGTGCGGTCGTCGGCGCGAGAGGAGGACCTCGAAGGAGAGTCGCGGGCCGGGGAGTTCGAGACCTATCTCGGCGTCCGCGGGCGGCGGGAGCTGTCGCGGCACGTGCGCCTCGTGTGGGCGGGCCTCTGGACGGAGCGCGCGATCCGGACGCGCGCCCTGCTCGGCCGCTCCGCCTTCGACGTCGGCGGCGGAGTGATCGTGCAGCGCGTGGCGGACGCGCGCGTGTCGGGCGTCCTGCAGACGATCGACGTGGCGGGCGGCCAGCCCCGCGAGCTCGTCGTCGACGTCGGGCTCGGCCTGGGGGAGGGAGTCGTTTCCGGGGCGGTGGCCACCGACGAGATCCGCGTCGCGCGCGGCGGGAGCGGGAGCGCCCTGCGCTTCCGCTACATCACGCGCGACAAGACCGAGCAGGTGGTGTTCGATCGCCGCGGGGGGCTGGGCACCGTGCGCGTGCCGACGCGATCGCACCAGCGGCTGCGCCCCGCGCTCGAGTACGTCGAGCTCGAGGAGCTCGTCCGCGCGGCGCTCGCGCTGGAAGACGCGTGGGGTCATCCCCTGGACATCGAGTTCGCGTTCGAGGGATCCGAGCTGAGGATCCTGCAGGCTCGTCCGGTCTCCGCCTTCTTCGCGGCGCTCCGCGCCACGCTCGACCGTCACCCGCTCGCGACGCGGCGTGCCGCCGCGCCCGGTTCCCGAGGGGAGCTTCGCCATGATCCGTCGTGAGGACTCGCTCGCCTACCATGCCGCCGATCGCCCGGGGAAGATCGAGGTGCGCTCGAGCAAGGCGTGCCTGACGCCCCGGGAGATGCGACTCGCCTACCTGCCCGGCGCCGCGTTTCCGGCGGCGGAGATCGTCCGCGATCCCTCGGCCGTCTTCCGGTACACGGCGCGCTCGAACCTCGTGGGGCTCGTGAGCGACGGCACCGCCGTGCCCGGCCTCGGACGCGTCGGTCCGAGCGCGGCGAAGCCGATGCTCGAAGGGATGGCCGTTCTTCTCAAGCGCCTCGCGGACATCGACGCGTTCGACCTCGAGCTCGACGTGGCGGGCCCCGACGAGTTCGTGGAGACCGTGCAGCGCCTGGAGCCCACGTTCGGCGGCATCAACCTGAAGGACGTCCGCGCCCCCGAGGGGCTTGAGATCCACGACCGGCTCGCGGCCGCGCTCGGCATCCCCGTGCTTCACGAGAACCTGCACGGCACGGCGGTCGTCATGGCGGCGGCGCTGATCAACGCGCTCGATCTCGTGCGCAAGCGCGTGGAGGACGTGCGCGTGGTGATGTGCGGCTCGGGGACGGTGGGCACGGGATGCGCGCGGCTCCTGCTCGGGCTCGGCGTGCGCGCCGAGAACCTGTGCCTCTACGACGTGCACGGCCTCGTCCGCCCGCGACGCGCCGACATCCTCGACCACCAGCGGCCGTTCGCTCGCGAAGAGGCGGCGCACTCGCTGGAGGACGGGCTCCGCGGCGCCGACGTGTTCGTCGGCGCGTCGGCGGGGGGTGTGCTCACCCAGGAGATGATCCGCTCGATGGCTGCGTACCCCGTGGTGTTCGCCCTCGCGACCCCCGAGCCCGAGATCGCGTACGAGGCGGCGCGGGCGAGCCGGCGCGACGTGATCGTGGCCACCGGGCTGTCGGTGCACCCGAATGCGGTCCTCGATCTTCTCAGCGTGCCCTACATCTTCCGCGGCGCCCTCGACGTCGGCGCGACGCGCATCACCGAGGGGATGCTCCTCGAGGCGGCGCGCGCGCTCGCGGCGCTCGCGCGCGAGGACGTGCCGGAGGAGGTCGAGAGCGCGTACGGCGAGCACTTCGTCTTCGGTCCGGAGTACCTGCTCCCGAAGCCCACGGACCCGCGCATCCTGCTGCGGGAGTCCTCAGCGGTCGCCCAGGAGGCGGTTCGGGCGGGCGTGGCGCATCGCCCGATCGACCGGCACACGCACGAGGAGCAGCTGGAGGCGCGGTTGGGGCCCGGCCGCGAGACGCTGCGCGGGCTCGTCCTGCGCGCCGCGCGGGCGAAGGTGCGCGTGGTCTTCCCCGAGGGCTGTCAGGAGACGATCCTGCACGCGTGCCGCCTCCTCCTCGAGGAGGACATTGCGCGGCCCGTGCTGGTGGGGGAGGAAGCGAAGATCCGCGCGACCATCGCGCGGCTGGATCTCGACCTCGGCGGCGTGACGATCGTGGAGCCGGCACGGAGCCCGCGCCTCGCCGACTACGTCGCGGAGTACTTCCGCATGCGGCGCCGCCGCGGCGTCATGGAGGCCACGGCGACGGCGCGGCTCCTGGATCCCGACTACTTCGCGGCGATGATGCTGCACCACGGGGACGCGGACCTCATGATCGCCGGCATCTCGGCGCACTTCGCCGAGTCGATGCACAAGATCCTCGAGGTGATCGGTCCCGCGCCCGGGTTCCGCTCCGTGTCGAGCCACCACCTCGTGCTCCTCCCGAAGAGGGTGCTGCTCCTCGCGGACTGCGCCGTGAACATCGCGCCGGACGCGGAGGAGCTGGCCGAGATCGCGCTCTCGACGGCGCGCGCCGCGCGCGTGCTGGGTCTCGAGCCGCGCGTGGCGATGCTGTCCTTCTCGAACTTCGGCAGCGCCCGCCACGCGCTCGCCCTCAAGGTCCGGGAGGCCACGGCGATCGTGTCCGAGCGCGCGAGCGACCTGGTCGTGGACGGGGAGATGCAGCTCGCCACCGCGCTCGACGGGGCCTTGCGCCGGAAGTACTTCTCGTTCTCGCGGCTCGCGGAGGACGCGAACGTGCTCGTGGCGCCCGACCTTCAGTCCGGCAACGTCGCGCTGCAGATGATCCAGACCCTGGGGGATGCGGTGACGATCGGACCGGTGCTCACCGGCGCGCGGCTGCCCATCCACGTCCTCCAGTACGGCGCCACGGCGGAGGACGTGGTGCATCTCGCGGCGCTGGGCATCGTGGAATCCGCGGAGAGCGGGCGCATCGGCGCGACGGCTTGACCCATCGCGCCGGGGGAGCGGGGCCCCCGAGAATGCTCAGCCCACGGGCACGGCGGACGGCCGGCGCAGGCGCTCGGCCGCCAGGCGTCCCGCGGCGAGCCCCGACTCCACGGCGCGCGGCACGCCCACGCCGGCCAGCGACGTGCCCGCCAGGAACACGTCGCCGCAGCGGGCGAGGCCCGCGTCCACGTCGCGCCGGCGGGCGAGGTGCGCGGAGTCGTACTGCGCGATGGCGCGGGGCCACCGCGCGATCTCCTGGAAGACCGGGGGGCGGCTCACCGTGACGTAGCGTGCGAGCTCCTCGCGGGCGAGGGCCAGGAGCGAGGGGTCGTCGAGGGAGGCCGCGGCCGGATCGACGCCGCCGCCGAACATCAACCGCAGCAGCACGCGTCCCTCGGGCGCGCGTCCCGCGAAGATGTGCGAATCCCAGAGGCTTCCGAGGTGCCGGATGCCTTCCGGACGGGGGATCAACGCGCCGAACCCGGCGGGCAGGTCCGGCAGGGCGGCTGCGTCGAAGCCGAGGGCGACGACGGCGATCGGCGGCACCTCGATCTCCGCGAGGCGCGCGGCCACGCCCGGCGCGGTGTCCTGCAGCAGCTCCGCGGCGGCGTGGCTCTCCGTCGCCACGATCACGGCGTCCGCGGGGAGCGTCTCTCCGGCGAGGCGCACCGCGAGCGCTCCGGAGCGATCGCGGAGGACGGCCCGCACGTCGACGCCGCAGCGCACCGTCACGCCTTCCACCGCCGCGAGGGCGCGCGGCAGGGCCTGCATCCCTTCGTCGAAGGAGGCGAGGCGTCCGCTGGTCACCGGCTGGCCCGCCTCGCGCGCGCGTTTCCTCGCCTTCATCTTCGCGATCATCCCGCGCAGCAGCGAGCCGTGCTCGCGCTCGAGCTCCCAGATCGACGGGAACGTGGCCGCGGCGGAGAGGCGGCGGGCGTCCCCGGCGACGACCCCGAGCGCCATCGGCGCGATCAGCCGGTCCGCCGCTTCGCGACCCAGTCGCCGCCGTCCGAATTCCCAGAGGGTCTCGGTCTCCGGACCGCCCGGCCGCACGAAGGGCTCCGCGAAGAGGCGCGCGATTCCCCAGGGCGAGAGGATGCCCGACGCGAAGAACTGCAGCGGATTGCCGCCGAGCTCGCGCAGGCGGCCGCCGAGCACGAGGTAGCGCCGGGCGGCGGCGCGCGAAGCCGCCTGCCGGCGCTCCGCGAGGCCGAGCTCCCGGATCAGCGCGTCCAGCGCGAGGGAATCGTCGAGGTAGGAGGTGGGCCCGGCCTCCACGAGGAAGCCGTCGCGGCGGATGGTCCGCACCTTGCCGCCGGACTGCGCGGCGCGCTCGAGCACGAGGATCTCGAACGGCTCGCCGCCGCCGTCCCGGACGCGGCGCGCGGCCCAGCCCGCGGCCAGGCCCGACACGCCGGCGCCCACCACCACGAGGCGCTTCACGTTTCGTCCCTCCGACGACGTCGCTGACATCCCGGCCCCACCGTCGGCCCGCCGAGACGGAACCCTAGACCGTGCGGCTGAAGACCGGCTTCTCGGACTTCTCGTGCTTCTCGCGCCAGAACCGGTCGAAGCACATCGCGAGGTTGCGCAGGAACAGCTCGCCCACCGGCGTGGCCTCGATCCGCTGATCGCCGACGGTCACGAGCGCCTCGTTTTCCGGCGCGCGCAGGCGGCGCAGGTCCTCGGCGAAGTAGCTCGCGAACTCCAGGGCGAAGCGCTCTTCCACCTCGCGCACTTCGACGCGCGCGTTGCACATCAGCTCGTGGATCACCCAGCTCCGGATCTCGTCGTCCCTCGTCCGCACGACGCCGCGCATCACCGGCAGGCGCCCCGCGCCGACCATGTCGCGGTACTCGGAGAGCTTCTTTTCGTTCTGCACGTACGCGCCGCGCACGTCGCCGATGCCCGAGATGCCGAGCCCCACCACGTCGGGCGCGGGAATCACGGTGTAGCCCTGGAAGTTCCGGCGCAGCCGGTGCGCGCGGCGCGCCTTCGCGAGCTCGTCCTCGGGTCGCGCGAAGTGGTCCATGCCGATCGCCTCGTAGCCCGCCGCGAGGAAGCGCTCGCGAGCGACCGCGAACAGCGCGAACTTCGTCTCGCGATCGGGCAGATCCGCCTCGTCGATCTTCTGGTGATGCGTCTTCATCGTGGGAAGGTAGGCGAACGAGTACACCGCGGCGCGGTCCACGCCCATGGCGATCACGGTGTCCACGGTCCTCTCGAACGTCTCGGGCCGCTGGTGCGGGAGCCCGTAGATCAGGTCCACGTTGATGCCGGAGTAGCCGGCGCTCCGCGCATGCTCGATGAGCGCGCCGGTGAGCTCCGCGCTCTGGATCCGGCCGATCGCGCGCTGGACCTCGGGAGTGAAGTCCTGGACGCCCATGGACACGCGGTTGAAGCCGTGATCGGCGAGGACGTCGAGGTGCGCGGGCGTGGTCACGCGCGGGTCCACCTCCACGGCCAGCTCGGCGCCTTTCGTGGGCGTGAAGAGCGAGTGCCAGTGCGCGAGCAGGTCGTTCAGCTGGTCGGGCCGGAAGAACGTCGGCGTGCCGCCGCCGAGATGGAGCTGCGAGACCTCGCGGCGATTCGGCAGGCGCTCCGCCACGAGATCGATCTCCCGCGCGAGGAGATCCAGGTACGGCTCGGCGCGGTCCATGTGCGGCGTGATGATGACGTGGCAGCCGCAGTACAGACAGCGCTCCTCGCAGAAGGGGAGGTGCACGTACATCGAGAGCGGCTGGCCCTGCAGCTCGTTCGCGCGCGCGAGGAGCTTCTCGTACACCGCCGAGTCCACGCCGTCGTGGAACTCGACCGCGGTGGGGTAGCTCGTGTAGCGGGGTCCCTCGCGGTCGTAGGTGAGGAGGAGATCCGCCGTCACCTCGCGCGCCACGGGACGCGCGCGCCCGTTCCCGCCGCCGTTCGCGCCGGGTCGGCTCTCCGGGGAAGGCGAGCCGCGGCGCCGCGGGCGAGCCTCCGCGCGCACGGTCTCCACCATCGCGGCGACGCTCTCGACCGGCGTCTCCGGCAGGATCCCGTGGCCCAGATTGACCACGTGTCCTTTCGCCGGCATCGCTTCGAGGAGAGCCGAGACGGCGGCGCGGGTGGCCGCCGGTCCCGCGAGGAGCACCGACGGATCCACGTTCCCCTGGAGCGCGAGCTTCGGTCCGATGCGTCGCCGGAGCGCGGGAAGATCCACGCGCCAATCCACCGAGAGGGCGTCCACGGGAAGGGCGGCCGCCGCCGCCACGAGGTGCGGAGCGTCCTGGAGGAAGAAGATGCGCGGCACGCCGAGGTCGGCGGTCTGCTCGAAGAGGGAGACGAGATGCGGGCGGACCCGCTCGCGCCAACCCGCCTCGTCCAGCAGGCCGGACCACGTGTCGAAGATCTGCACGGCGTCCGCGCCCGCGGCCACCTGCTCGCGGAGGTACCGCGCCACGAGGTCGACGAGGCGCTCCTGCAGCGCGTCCAGCAGCTCCGGGGCGCTCCGCGCGAGGGAGCGCACCGCAGGGAAGCCCTTCCGCCCCTGGCCCTCCACGAGATAGGCCGCGATGGACCACGGCGCTCCGGCGAATCCGAGGACGGCGGCGCGATCCCCGAGCGAGGCGCGAGTCTTGCGGATGACCTCGGCCACGACGGGAGCGATGGCGCCCTCGGGGCGGGCGAGGCGGGCGAAGGAGGCCGCATCGCGCACGGGATGATCCACGACGGGCCCGGGATCGAAGCGCACGTCGACGCCCAGCGCCGCGACGGGCGTCATCAGGTCCGCGAAGATCACGGCCGCGTCGAGGTCGAAGCGCGCCAGCGGCATGAGCGTCACCTCCGCCGACAGCTCCGCCGAGCGGCCCAGCTCCTCGAAGGAGTGGCGGGCGCGCAGCGCTCGGTACTCGGGGAGATAGCGGCCCGCCTGGCGCATGAGCCACACCGGGCGGCCGTCCGTCTCCTCGCCGGCGAGCGTCTGGAGGAACCTCTCGCGCATCAGTTCGCCTCCGGGTGACGCGTGAACCGGTAGCCGACGCCCGGCATCGTGTGGAAGTGCTCGGGGTTCGAGACCTCGCGCTCGAAGCGCTTGCGCAGCCGGCCGATCAGGCCGTCCAGCGTGCGGGAGGAGGGCAGGACCTCGTAGCCCCACACCTTCTCGAGGATCTCCTCGCGCGAGACGACCTCGCCTTCGCGCTCGAAGAGCGTGCGCAGGATCATCGCCTCCTTGTGCGTGAGCTCGTGCTCGCGGCCGTCCCAGCTCTTGCCGCGGTAGGTTCGGAAGTCGATCTCGTTCTCGGCGAAGCGCAGCGGCGTGCTCTCTTCCACGATCTCGTCCTCGCGACGCCCCCGGCGCACGATGGCCGCCACGCGGAGCAGCAGCTCCCTCAGGTGGAAAGGCTTCGGCAGATAGTCGTCCCCGCCCACCTCGAAGCCGCGGATGCGGTCCTCCGACTCCCCGCGCGCGGTGAGGAAGAGGACGGGGACGGCTCGGCCCGCCTTGCGGAGCTGCCGGCACACCTCGAAGCCGCCCATCGAGGGCAGCATCACGTCCAGGACCACGAGGTCCCACTCGTCGTCGGTGGCGCGCTGGAGCGCGTCGCGACCGTCGCCGACGACTTCCGTGTCGTAGCCCTCGAGATCGAGGTTCTCCCGGATGCCCTCGGCGATGCTGGGATCGTCCTCGACGATCAGCACGCGGGCGCGTTCGTGGTCCGTCATGATGCCCTCCCTGTGCGGCCGGGGGTTTGCCGCGGCTCGGCCGCGAGCGCTCCCTGCAGCGCGTCCGCCAGCCGGTCCACGTGAGTCTCATCGTGCGCGAGGGAGAGGAAGCCCACCTCGTACGCCGACGGCGCGAGGTGGACGCCCCGCGACAGGAGCTGATGGAAGATGGCGCGGTAGCGCCCGGCCGCCTCCGCCGGGATGGCCTCCGCGGCGCGCGGCGGCGGGCCCTCGGCGAGCGACAGCCAGAAGAGGGAGCCCAGCCGCACGGCGTCGCCCGGCGCACCCGTCGCGCGGAACGCCGCGCGGAGTCGTTCCTCGAGGCGCGCGCCCAGCGTCTCGAGCGTCCGCCAACCGTCCCTTTGCTGCATCGCGCGCAGCGTGGCGAGCCCCGCGCTCATCGCGACGGGGTTTCCCGACAGCGTGCCCGCCTGGTACACGGCGCCGTCCGGCGCGAGGTGCTTCATGATCTTCCGCGGGCCGGCGAAGGCGCCCACCGGCATGCCGCCGCCGATGACCTTGCCGAAGCAGGCGAGGTCGGGCGTGATGCCGAAGCGCTCGGCCGCGCCGCCCGGCGCGAGGCGGAAGCCGGAGATGACCTCGTCGAAGATGAGCAGCGCGCCGCTGCGCTCGGTCACGCGGCGGAACGCGGCGAGCGTCTCGGGGCGCTGCAGGAGGAGCCCGTTGTTCGCCGGGACCGGCTCCACGAGGAGCGCGGCGATGCGGTCGCCTTGGCGCGCGAAGAGCTCCTCGACCCTCTGCGGGTCGTCGAGGGGCAGGACGATCGTGCGCTCGGCGAACGCCTCCGGCACGCCGGCCGACGAGGGATGACCGAACGTCACCAGCCCCGAGCCGGCGGCCACGAGCAGGTGATCTGCGTGGCCGTGATAGCAGCCGGAGAACTTGACGAGGAGATCGCGTCCCGTGGCGCCGCGCGCGAGGCGGCAGGCGCTCATCACGGCTTCCGTCCCCGAAGAGACGAAGCGGACCTGCTCGGCGCCCGGATAGAGCGAGACGACCAGCTCCGCGAGCTCCACCTCGGGCGCGGACGGCGCGCCGAAGCTCGTGCCGCGCGCGGCGGCGGCGCACACCGCGTCCACGACTTCCGCGGGCGCGTGCCCGAGGATGAGCGGCCCCCACGACATCACGAAGTCCACGTAGCGCCGCCCGTCGACGTCCACGATCTCGGCGCCTTCGCCGCGCGCGATCACCAGCGGCGTCCCGCCGACCGCGCGATACGCGCGCACCGGCGAGCTCACGCCGCCCGGCAGCACCGCCGCGGCGCGCGCGAAGATCTCCTCGGAGCGCGGTCCGGCGGAGGAGGCGGGGGCGCCCCGGGCGAGCGTCACGCGAGCCACCCCCGCTCGAGCGCCTCGCGCGCGTGGTACGTGATCAGGATATCGGCGCCGGCGCGGGTCATGGCGCCGAGGTTCTCGTGGACCACGCGTCCCTCGTCGATCCAGCCGCGCTCTGCGGCCGCCTTCACCTGCGAGTACTCGCCGGAGACGTTGTAGGCCGCGAGCGGGAGCTGCGTGGCCTCGCGGACGGCGCGGATCACGTCGAGGTAGGCCAGCGCGGGCTTCACCATGAGGAGGTCCGCGCCTTCCGCCTCGTCCAGCTGCGCCTCGCGCACCGCTTCGCGCACGTTGGCGGGGTCCATCTGGTAGCTCTTGCGGTCGCCGTGGCCGGGCGCGGAGTCCGCGGCGTCGCGGAAGGGGCCGTAGTAGGCCGACGCATACTTCACGGCGTACGAGAGGATGGCCGTGCTCTCGAGTCCGCGGCCGTCCAGCGCGTCGCGGATCGCGAGCACGCGGCCGTCCATCATGTCGGACGGAGCGACGACGTCCGCGCCGGCCTCCGCGTGGCAGACCGCCTCCGACGCGAGACCGGCGAGGCTCGAGTCATTGTCCACTTCGCCCTCGTGCAGCCAGCCGCAATGGCCGTGGCTCGTGTAGGCGCAGAGACAGACGTCCGTGATCACGAGGAGGTCCGCGCCGAACGACTGCTTGAGCGCGCGAACGGCACGCGGCACCGCGGAGTCCGCGTTCCACGCCTCGCTGCCGCGCTCGTCCTTCGCGTCCTTCGGACAGATCCCGAAGAGGAGAACGCTGCGGATGCCGAGCGCGAGATCCTTCTCCACGCGCGCGCGCAGGTCCTCGATCCCCAGGCGCGCGATCCCCGGCATCGACGCGATCGGCTCCACGCCGCGCGCCTCCGGAAGCACGAAGTGGGGCATGACGAGCGCGTCCTTGGGGACGCGCGTCTCGCGCACGAGCGCGCGCAGCGCGGCGGTCCGCCGGAGGCGTCGCGGGCGCTCGCGGCCGGGTCGCGTGGGGCTCCCCACGAGGGGAGTCTGACCGGTGGTGAGGCTCATCGGGATCTCTCCTTCGGGATCGCTCGGAGGAGGCCGAGCAGGTCGCGCGTGGCCGCCTCGCCCGCGACGGGCAGCCCGGCTTCGCGCGCGGCGGCGGTCGTGCTCGGGCCGAGGGTGACCACGTGCGCTCCGCGGGGCAGCCGGACGCGGCCCACGAGGCCGCGCACGGCGGAAGGGCTGGCGAGCAGCACGACATCCACGTCGACGTCCTCGCGCTCCCCTTCGGGCACCGCGGGGCAGGGCCGGGTCCGGTACACCGGGATGCGCTCGAAGCGGACGGCGCCCGAGCGCGCGAGGCGCTCGAGACCCGGGCGCGTTTCTTCGGCCCCGGCCTGGAGCACGAAGGGCGTCCGCGGCGCGAAGGCGGCCAAGTCTTGCTCGAGCGAACTCGCAATATCCTTGACGCTTCCGCCGTCTGCTTCGAGAAGAACATGAAGTCCGGCGGCCCGCGCCCGCTCGGCCGTGCGAGCGCCCACCGCGGCCACCGGCGCTTCGATCGAGAGCGGGCGTCCGAGGATCTCCTCGAGGGCGTCCACCGCGCGGGCCGACGTGAGGACGAGGCGATCGCACGCGGCGAGCGCGGTGCGAAGCCGGAGCCCGGTCTCCGTGTCCCGGAGGGTCTCGCACGACAGGGAGGGGCGCAGCACGGGGACGGCCCCGAAGGATGCCAGACCCTCGGCCCAGGCGGCCGCGTCGTCTTCGGGGCGCGTGACGAGCACGCGACGTCCGCGAAGGCGCTCGCCCAGCTCGCGGGCGTCGGAAGGGACGATCATGAGGTGCCCCTTCGCGCGGCCTGAGGATCGGCGCCGAGCTCGGCCCAAGCGGACCCGGCGAGCGCGTCCGGGTCGTCGCCGCGCAGCTCCACGAAGCGGAAGACGCCGTCCACCTCGAGGCCCGCGACGAGGCGGATCGAGCCGGCCACCGGCTCGGCCCACGCGCCGAACGGGAGATCGCAGCCGCCCTCCACGCGGGCGAGAAGCGCGCGCTCCGCGCGGATCGCGGCGGCGAGGCGCGGATCGTCCAGCGCACGGACGGCCGCCACCACGTCGGCGCGGTCCCGACGCACCTGCACCGCGAGCGCTCCCTGCGCCGGCGCCGGGACGAAGCGATCCGGCGCGAGCCGCCGGATCACGAGGCCCTCGAGATCCGGGGCGCCTGCGCCGGACTCCTGCAGGCGCTCGAGGCCCGCGGCGGCGAGGAGCGTGGCGTCGCACGCGCCGTCGCGCACCTTGCGGAGCCGCGTGGGGACGTTGCCGCGCATCGCCACGGACACGAGGTCCCCCCGCAGGGACGAGAGCTGCGCGCGGCGCCGCGCCGACGACGTTCCCACGCGGGCGCCCGACACGAGCCCCACGAGATCCAACGGCTCGGACCTCATCGCTTCGGGGCGCGCCACGACGACGTCTGCCGGATCGCGCCGCTCGGGTACCGCCGCGATCACGAGCGTGGCCGGCCCCTTCGTCGGCACGTCCTTGTAGCTGTGCACCGCGACGTCGATCGTGCCGTCCTCGAGCTGCCGCTCGATCTCGCGGACGAAGACGCCGAAGGTGCCGATCTCGCCGAAGGGGCTCGTCAGGTCGCGGTCGCCCGCGGTCTCGATGATCACGGGCTCCACGACGTGGCCGTGCGCCTCCAGGCGCTTCGCGACGTGCCCGCTCTGCGTGCGCGCGAGGAGCGAGCCCCGCGTTCCGAGACGGAGCTTCACGCGTCTTCCTCCTCGCGGAGAAGGTCTTGCTCGCGGAGCTGCAGCTCGTCCCGGGCGCCGTCGCCGTTCCGCTCGCCGTGGCCGTTCCCGTTTCCGCCGGCGTCCGCCTGCAGCGCCTCCTCGTGAACCTCGCGGAGCTCCTTCGCGAGCAGCTCGTCGCCCGCCTCGAAGAAGCGCTCGACCGGCGCGAGGCCGTGCTCCCGCGCCACCGCGCGCAGCCCCGATGCCGGGACGTGGGCGAAGCGATGCGCGAGGGTCTCCGCCCAGGCACGGATCGCGGCGATCTGCTCCGGGCCGAGGCCCGAAAGCTCGCGGCGGCAGAGACGGTCGATGCCGGTGAGGGCGGTGTGGCGGTAGCGACGCTGCAGGGCCGACATCATCGGCCCGAGCATCCGGTCGGCGATCTGGTCCAGGAACTCGGCCAGCGCCTCGTCCACGATGGCGCGCGCCTCCGCGTACTGCGCCTCGCGGCCGCGACGCCCTTCCTCCGCGAGGCGGACGATGTCGTCCATGTCCAGCCGGCGCACGCCCGCCGCGCGAGCGCCTGCCGGATCCACGTCGGGGGGGATGGCCATGTCCACGACCAGCGTGGGCTCGCCGGACGGCGTCCGCGCCGCGAGACGCTCGAGCGCGGTGCGGCCGAGGATGGGCTCGGGCGACGCGGTGGCGGAGAGGACGGCCTCCACGGCGGGCGGCGACTCGCGGAACTCGTCCAGGGAGAGCGCGGTCCCGCCGACCTGGGCGGCCAGCTCGACCGCGCGCTCCCGGGTGCGGTTCACGACGAAGATCGGCGCAGGGCGCTTCGCCAGCTTCTCCGCCGCGCGTCGCGTCATGGGGGAGACGCCCACCAGGGCCACGGCTCCCGGATGCCGCTCGAGACGCGCCGCGATGCGCTCGATCGCGATCTCCGCGAGCGAAGTGCGGCCGCGCCCGAGCTCGGTCCGTGTGTGCACGCGCGCGGCCACGCGCAGCGCCTCGGAGAGAATGCGCTCCGTGCGCGGACCGGCGAGCCCCGCCTCGCGCGCGGCTTCCAGCGCGTCGCGCAGCTGCCCGTGGATCTCGGTCTCGCCGACCTTCGCGGAATCCAGACCCGACGCCACGAGGAAGAGATGCTCGACGGCGCCCTCGCCGCCCCAGGCGCGGAAGATGCGCTCCGCCTCGCCGGGCTCGGGGTCCCGCCCGGTCAGCGCCCGGAAGACGCGCGGGCGGAACGCGGCGATGGGCTCGTGGTCGCCGGCCGCGAGCACGATCTCCACGCGGTTGCACGTGGCGAGGTAGACGAGCTCGCGGGCCCCGATGGCGTCCCGGAGGGCGGGCAAACGGACGGGCCGCTCCTCGACGGGGATCGTCCAGGGAGCCAGGTCCGTCACCTGGCCGCTGCGCCAGTTGGTCCCGATGACGCCAATCCGCTCCAAGGGGTCCTCCGCAGGGGGATCCGGGGGCCTGGGCTCAACGTCTGGGGATTCGTCCCGGTCGAGAACCGTGGGAATCCAGACCAGAAAAATACCCTACCTGCGTCCGCCGATGTCACCGAAGCGTCATGGCGGCCCGTTGGCAGGAGTTGCGGATTTCCGAAACGCGGCTCCCGTCAGCCGCGGCCCGCCCGCGCGAGGGCGACGATCTCGTCCACGAAGCGGGGATGGTCGACGACCGCGGGCACGGTCGTGTATCGGCCGCCCCCGGCGGCTTCGAAAGCGTCGCGCCCGCGGATCCCGATCTCCTCCAGGGTCTCCAAGCCGTCCGTGACGAACCCGGGCGTCACGACCGCGAGGTGCCCCACGCCGCCGCGGGCCAGCGCCTCGATGCGCTCGGCGGTCTGAGGGAGAAGCCACGGCTCCGGCCCGAAGCGGGACTGGTAGGCGTGGGTGGCGTGCCCTTCCGGCCAGCCGAGATGCGCGAGCAGCGCTCGGGTGGTCGCGTGGCAATCCCGCCCGTAGAGTCCGCGCTCGCGCCGGTCGTAGCGGACGGGGATGCCGTGGTAGCTCACGAGAAGATGGTCGGCGGGCCCGCCCGAGAAGGCTTCGCGGATGCGATCGGCCAACGCCTCCACGTAGCCCGGCGCATCCGGCGCGAGGGCGGCGACGCGCAACTTCCCCGTCAGCCCCTTCGCGCGGCGGATCCGCTCGACCTCCGCCACGATCGAGCCGGAGCTGGAGGACGTTCGCTGCGGGAAGAGGGGCACGACCACGATCTGGCTCGCGCCTTCCGCGAGGCGCCCGTCCACCGCGCGCGCGAGGCTGCGCTCGCCGTAGCGGTAGGCGGCCGTCACGTGCGCGTCGCCCCCGATGCGCTTCGCCACCGCGGCGACGAGGCGGCGCGTGTCGGTCTCCAGCGGCGAGCCTTCGTCGCGCCAGATGGAGCGGTAGGCGTGAGCCACGCGCTCCGGCCGGCGAGCGAGGACGAGCTTCTGGAGGACCGGCCGCCAGAACCAGGCGGGGTAATCCACGACCAGCGGATCGGAGAGGAACTCTTCGAGGAAGGCGCGGACCGCGGCAGCGGTCGGGGCCGCAGGCGTGCCGAGGTTCGCGAGAACGAGCGAGAGTCTCCCCATGGCGGGCACGTTAGGAAGCGCCCGCGGACTTGTCAAAGCGCGGGGACGAGGCCTCGGTCCGCGGCCGGCGGCGGGGCGAAGGCGGCCGACCGGACCCGCGATCGGCCGGCCGCCCCGCCGCGTGCGCTCAGCGCGCGAGCGTCATCCGCCTCGCGGCCCGCTCTCTCTCTCCGGCGACGCTCAGACGAGCGAAGTACACGCCCGAGCCCACCGCGCGCCCGGCGTCGTCGCGGCCGTCCCACGCCGCGGCGTGACGCCCGGCGGACAAGTCGGCCGCCACCAGCGTCCGGACGAGCCGGCCGCCGACGTCGTACACGGCCAGTTGCGCACGCGCCGGGCGGCCGAGCTCGTACTCGATGGTCGTGCTCGCGGCGAAGGGGTTCGGCGTGTTGCGCCCGAGCCGCACGCCGGACGTGGCCGCGCCGAGCGTGGGCACGGCGGTGGGGTCCACGCCCTCGCGGATCCGGTAGACGCGACGCGCGGGCACGTCGCGGAAGACCTGCACGCCGCCGGCCGGCCACTCCACGACGAGCGAGTCCACGACGCTCGCGTCGCCGAGGCCGAAGTGGACGTCCAGCATGTTCATCGAGTTGAAGCTGTTCTGCGCGGAGACCTCGCGGAACTGCCACACCGGCCGGCCGCCGATGACGGCCTTCGCGCGGACCTTGGCTCCGAGCGCGGACGGGTTCGAGCCGCCCGGCGCGCCGGCGCCCGTGAGCGTGATCTCGAGCCACCCGTTCGTTCCGGGGAGATCGTTCCGGTAGAGGCGCTTCGTGGCGGTCGTCCCGTGGACGTAGAGATCGAGGTCGCCGTCGCGATCGTAGTCGCCTGCGGTGACGCCGTAGTGCGGGCCCGCCGCGGTCGCGATGGGGCTCGAGACGTCCTGGGTGAACGTCCCGTCGCCGTTGTTGAGGAACAGCTGGCAGGGCGTGGCGCCGTCGTTCGTGACGAGACAGTCGAGATCGCCGTCGTTGTCGAAGTCGCCCCAATCGTTCGCGAGCGCGCTGCCCACCGCGGACGCGATCGTCCCCACGTCCGCGGGGGTCATGCGCACGTACGTCCCGGCGTCGTTCCGGTACAGGTGGTTCGGAACCGAGAAGGTGTAGTTGGTCTGGCAGGCGTCGAGGTCGCCGTCGTTGTCGTAGTCGATCCAGTTCCACACCTGGCCGTCGAGGGAGTCGGTCGCGATCGGCGCGGTGGTGATCCGCGCGAAGCCCCAGTGTCCGCTCTCCGCGAGGACGTTGCGGAAGAGGTTGTCGGGATGCAGCGACGTGACCCGGCCGCTGCCGATGAACAGGTCGATGTCGCCGTCCAGGTCGTAGTCCGACCACGTGGGGATCGTGAACGCGTCGAGCGTGTCCGTCACCGCGGTCGTGTCGACGTTCGTGAAGGTCCCGTCGCCGTTGTTGTGCAGGAGTCGATTCGGGTGATGGACGCCGCCGAAGTTGTTGGCGGCGGCCACGACGATGTCGACGTGCGCGTCGTCGTCGAAGTCTCCGAAGGCGCACCCCCAGCCGCTGTTGAACTGCGAGTTGCCCACGTCGCCGGCGGTGATCTTCGTGAAGTGGAAGGCCCCGTCGTTGCGGTAGAGCACCGAGCCGCCGTTCGCGACGTTGTTGCCGGACAGGTAGCAGTCCAGGTCCCCGTCGTCGTCGTAGTCCGCCCAGGTCATGCCGAGGTTCTGGTTCTGGCCCGGGAGCGCCTGAGGGGCCAGCGCGAACTGGCCGCCCCCCAGGTTGTGGTAGATCGGCGCCTTGTTGACGATGGAGAGATCGAGGAGGCCGTCGCCGTCGACGTCCACCCACGCGGCGCCCGTGTACGCGCCCGAGGCGGTGGCGGCGACGATCGGATTGGTGCTGTCCTGCACGGCCACGAAGTTCTGGGCGGCGACGGGAACGACGCCGGCGGCGGCGAGGAACATCCCGAGCGCGGATGGGACCAGGAGACGGGAACGATGGCGGGGCATCGAGGACCTCCGTGAAGGAAGCGGGTGTCCTTCAGCGTGGTCTCTCGCGATCGGCGCGCCTACTCCCGGAACAGGGGGTTTTTCGTCGGCGCGACGCTCGACGAGGCGATCGCGCGGCGCGCGACGGCCCGGACGCCGGAGTCAGACGAGGCGATCGCGCAGCGCGCGTGCGACGGCCTCGGACTTCGAGTGCACCTCGAGCTTGCGGTAGATGTTCTTGATGTGGAAGTGCACGGTCTCCTCGGACACGAACAGAGCCTTCGCGGCGTGACGGTAGCTGCGGCCTTCGCAGAGGTGGGCCAGCACTTCGGTCTCGCGCGCGGACAGGGGCGACGCCTCGGCCCGGCGGAACGACGCCACCACGCGGCGCGCAATGGAGCGGCTCATGGGTGCGCCGCCGCGGCGCACCTCGCGGACCGCGTCCAGGATGCGCTCGGTGCTGGATTCCTTGAGCAAGTAGCCCGAGGCGCCGGCCGCGAGCGCGCGGAAGACGAGATCCTCGTCGGCGTGGACGGTGAGCATGACGACGTCCACGTCGGGCCAGCGGCGACGGATCTCCGCCGTTCCTTCGATGCCGGAAAGCCCGGGCAGGCCCACGTCCATCAGGACCACGTCGGGCAGGTCCTCGGCCAGGCCCTCGAGCGCGGACTCGACGTCGGCGTAGGTGCCGGCGCCGCGGAAGCCGGGGGCGTCCCCGATCAGCAGCGCGAGGCTCTCGCGGATGTCCACGTCGTCATCGACGACGGCCACGCGGATGGCTGCGCTCACGACGTACCCGTCGGGGCGCGAGGGGCTGCGCTCACGAGGCCGCCGGCGCCACGCGGCGCGTCAGCGCCACTCGCGTGCCGCCTCCGGGCTCGGAGACGATGGAGAAGTCGCCCTCGATCTTCCGCGCGCGCAGCTCCATGTTGCGGAGCCCGTGTCCCGCCGCGGCGGCCGTCCGCAGGAAGCCGCAGCCGTCGTCCTCGAGCGCGATGGCCAGCTCGCCGCCCCGCACGCCGGCGCGGAGCGTGACCTGGCGGCAGCTCGCGTGGCGGAGCGCGTTCGTCATGGCCTCCTTGAAGACGGCGACGAGGTTGCGCCGCGTCTCGGCCGGCAGCTCGACCGCGTCGAGATCGCCCGTGCGGCCCTCGACGCGGAACTCGACGCCGGTCCGCTCGAACAGATCCTGCCCGAATCGCTCGAGCCGCGCCACCAGCTCGCCGAGGGAGCCGCGCTCGGCGCCGAGCGACCAGAAGAAGTCGCGCGCCTCGTCCGCGAGCCGGCGCGCCTCGCTGGCGATGCGCGCGAGGTAGGCGTCCACGTCCTCGGCGGCCTTCGCGGGACGGCGCTCCAGGATCTCCGCGAAGAGCCCGATGCGCGCGAGGCGGTGACCCAGCTCGTCGTGGAAGTCCTCCGCGGCGCGGCGCCGGACCGCCTCGCGCTCGTCCTCGCGCGCCCGCGCGACGTCGAGCGCGCGGCTCACGCGCGCGCGCACGAGGGCGCGGTGCGTGCCGAGCGCTCCGCCGAAGAGAGCGAGAAGCACGATCGCGGCGAACGACGGCGTCCGCCAGAACGGCGGCTCCACGACCACGTCGATGGCGAGCGCATCGGGGCCCGGGACGCCCGCCGCATTCGAGGCGCGCACGCGGAACACGTAGCGCCCCGGCGGCACGCTCGTGTAGGACGCCACGCGGCCCGCGCCCACGTCGACCCACGCGGGGTCCAAGCCCTCCAGGCGGTACTCGCAGCGCGTGCGCCCCGGCGGGAGGAAGTCGAGCGCGGCGAACTGGAACGTGAAGAAGTTCTCTCGCGCGGAGAGGCGCACGTCGTGGAGCCGAGACGCGTCGAGGGCGGCCGGCGCGGCGCGGCCCGGCACGCGGAAGTCCGTGAGCAGCACGGGCGGTGGAGCGGGCGCCTCGGGAACGAGGTCGGGTCGGAAACCGTCCACGCCCTCCGGGCCGCCGAAGAGAAGCGTCCCGTCGCGCAGGCGGAGGGCGGCGCCCGGATGGAAGAGCGTGTTGCCCAGCCCGTCGGCCAGGTCGTACCGCGCCACGCGCTTCGTGGCGGGGTCGAAGCGCGCGAGCCCGCGTTGCGTGCCGAGCCAGAGCGCGCCCGAGCCGTCGGCCACGAGGGAGACCACCACGGGGCTCGGGAGACCTTCGCGCTCGCGGAAGTGCTCGAAGAAGCGCGTCTTCTCGTCGAAACGGTCCAGCCCGCCGGCCGTGCCGAGCCAGAGCGCGCCGTCCGCGCTCTCGTGCAGCGCGTAGACGTAGTTGCTCTCGAGCGAGCGCGGATCGCGCGGATCGTGAATGAACCGCACGAAGCCGTCGGCTCCCGGATCGAGGCGCGCGAGCCCGCGGTACGTGCCGACCCAGAGCCGCCCGGCGCGGTCTTCGTACAGGGAGAGGATCGTGCCGTCGGGGAGGCTCGCCGTCGACGTCGCGTCGGCCGTGAAGCGCGCGACGTCGCGGCGGTCCTTTCCGAGCCGGAAGAGGCCGGCCTCCGTTCCCACCCACAACCGATCGTCACGGCCCACGAGAAGCGCGGTCACGGGCGCCTGGATCGATCGTTCGCCCGCACGATCGAGAGGCGGGGCGAAGCGGCGTATGCGCTCGTCCCAGCGCCACAGCCCGCTCTCGGTCCCCACCCAGATCGTTCCGTCGCGGCTCTGCGCGAGCGCTCGCACGCGCCCGCCGGGGAGATCGCCGGCCGCCGGTCGTCCCGGGGTCCACGTGCGGAGGTCGTCGGCGTCCCGCCGCCACGCGAAGAGCCCGCGCGTGGCGCCGATCCAGATCGTGCCCGCGGCGTCCTCGCACAGCGCTTGGACGTCGCGACCGCGCGCGCCGAGGCGCGCGACGAGCGGGGCGACCCCTCGGCACGGGGCGGGCCGGGGGACGAGGCGATCGAGGCCGCTCAGGTACGACGCCACCCAGAGCGCTCCCGATCGATCTCGGCCGATCGCCGCGACGTTTCCTCCGCGGAGGCTTCCGGGATCGCCCGGATCCGGGACGTAGTGCCGCACTTCGCGGCGGGCGGGATCGATGCGTTCCAGACCGCGCATCGTGCCGAGCCAGATCGTCCCGTCGGGGTCTTCGTAGATCGCCTGGACCGCGGGCGAAGCGAGATCGTCGGAGAAGCCCGTCGCGCGCGCGACGCGCTCGAAGCTCGCGCGCCCCGGCGCGAGAATCGCGGCGCCGCCGTCGATCGTCCCGATCCACAGCCGCCCGTTCCGGTCTTCGTGCATCGCGGTCACGCGATCGCTCGGCAGGGACGCGGGATCGTTCGGATCATGCCGGTGATGGATGAAGCGGCCGCTCGCGGCGTCGAGGGAGTCGAGACCGCCTCCGAACGTTCCGGCCCAGAGCGAGCCCGAGCGACGCTGCAGGACCGCGCGCACCGCCCCCGGCGCGAGGCTTCCGGGATCCTTCGGGTCGGTGCGGTGATGGCGGATGCGGCCGGTCGCCGGATCCAGTCGATCGAGCCCGCGCCCGGTGGCCAGCCAGGCGGCTCCATCGCTCGTGCACGCGATCCCCCAGACCACTCCGTCCGAGAGGCTCGTGGAGTCCGGGCCGTCCGGAAGGAAGCGGTCGAAGCGCCCGCGCGCGCGATCGTAGCGGTCCGCGCCGCCGCCCCAGGTGCCGATCCAGAGGTCCCCCAGGGAGTCCTCCGTGATGGAGACCACGTCGTCGTGGGAGAGGGAGGTCGAGTCGTACGGATCGTGGCGGAACGTCCGGTACTCGCGCCCGTCGAAGCGGACGAGGCCGTACATCGTGCCGAACCAGAGGAATCCGGTCCGATCCGCCTGAATGGCGTACACCACGGGGTTCGAGACGCCGGCATCGGCGGGGACGTGTTCGAACGAAGCCGGGGTGTCGGAGTCCGTGCCTCCGGCCGGGGCGGGGTCGGCCGGAACGACGGCCGCCGACGGCGCGGCGGCGGCCGCGGATACCACGAAGGCGAAGGCGAGGGCGGGGCCTGCCATCACGGACGCAATGCGGCGCAAGGGCTCCTCACGGAGGAATCGGGCGACCCCATGGACTCTGCTCCGATCCTCGCCGAACCGCGAGGGGGCGCCTACCCCCGGAACCGGGGGGTTTCAGTCCGGCCGGGGAGCGGGATTTCGGAGGAGAAGAGCTTGAATCCGCGGCCGGGAAGCGTAGCCTCGATGTCGAGGCGGCCCGCCGCGCGGGCCCAACTCGCCTGCGCGCCGGCCGACACAGCCAGGAGGCGCGCCATGCCGAACCAGAAGCTCAAGGCGTTCCTCGACCAGTCGGGCGTCCGCTACATCACGATCACGCACTCCCGGGCGTTCACCGCCCCCGAGGTGGCGGCGTCCGCGCACGTGAAGGGGCGAGAGCTCGCGAAGACGGTGATGGTCCGTCTCGACGGGCGGATGGCGATGGCGGTCGTGTCCGCGAACGACCATGTGGACGTCGAGGCGTTGCGCCGCGCGAGCGGCGCGAGGCGGGTGGACATCGCGAGCGAG
Organism: bacterium; assembly: GCA_046330135.1. GTDB lineage: Bacteria > ARS69 > ARS69 > ARS69 > ARS69 > CAYYFX01. The sequence goes on along the minus strand of JAXLTI010000006.1, from coordinate 397,341 downwards.
CGGGACTTCCGGGACATGTTCCCGGAGTGCGACGTCGGCGCGATGCCGCCGTTCGGGAATCTCTGGGGCCTGGAGGTCTTCGCAGACGAGCGGCTCGCTGACGACGAGGACATCGCGTTCAACGCCGGGCTCCACACGGAGCTGATCCGGATGCGCTGGACGGACTTCGAGCATCTCGTGAAGCCGAAGCGGCTCGAGCTGTCCAGCGCCTGACGATTCCGGCGTCCGAGCGGCCGGGTGCGTGACAGTGCCGGCGAGCGGCGGGCCGGCGGGTGACGACGCGGCCGACGCTCCGCGACGGGGCGTCGGCCGTCCCCTCCGCGCGGTCACGCGAAGAGCACCGCCGTCCCCGCGACGGCGAGCAGCGCGCCGATCGCGGCGCGAAGGCTCACGCGCTCGCGTCGCCGCCACATCACGGCGGGCAGGATCAGGACGGGCGTGAGCGCCATCAACGTCGCGGCCACGCCGGCGCGCGTATCGCGGATCGCGAACAGCGAGAGCGACACGCCGAGGAACGGGCCGAACGCGGCGCCGACGAGCATGCGCTTCAGGGCCGGTCGATCGCGCATCGCGGCGGCCACGCTTCCCCAACGTCGCGAGAGGCTGATGATCGTCACGAACCCCAGGATGCCCGCGGTCATCCGGATCTCGTTCGCAGGGAACGGCGCGCAGTAGGCTAGGCCGCGCTTGCTGAGCACGAGCCCCACCGCCTGACCGAGCGCGCCGCCGAGACCGAGGAGGATGCCGCCGAGCGGGGGACGCTCCCGGGCGGAGGCGCCGAGATCGCGCCGCTCGAGCACGACCCACGAGATGCCGCTCAGGCTCAGCGCCATGCCCACGAGGTCGCGCGCCCCGAGGGTCTCGCCGGTCGCGAGGTAGCTCAGCACCGCGGTGAGCGGCGGCACGAGCGCCATGAGGAGCATGGCGAGCCGCGAGCCGATCACCACGAACGCGCGGAAGAGGCAGAGGTCGCCGAACGCGAAGCCCACGAGCCCGGAGGCGACGAGCCACCCCCACGCCGCCGACGGCGCGTGGACGGGGTAGGGGACGCCGTGCCGCACCTGCTGGAGGATCGCGACGAGGACGAGCGCGCCGACGAGGCGGATCAGGTTGACCGGCAGCGACCCGACGCGGCGCCCGGCGGACTCGAACGCGAGGGCGGTGACGGTGAAGCACGCCGCCGTGCCCAGCGCGGCGAGCTCCCCCGCGTGACCGAAGGCCATCTAGCCTCGCGTCACTGCGTCGAGACGATCTCGACCTCGAACGTGACGGTCTTGCCGGCGAGCGGATGGTTCCGGTCCAGCTTGATGTCGTTCTTGCCGATGGCCAGCACCGTCGCGGAGAAGCGCCGCCCCTGGTCCATGCCGCCGATGACCTCGCCCACGTGGAGGGAGTCCGCGTTCGGGATGTTCGCTCGCGGGACCGTCTGGATGGCCGTGGAGTCCCGAGGGCCGAACGCCTCCTCGGGCTTCAGCGTCACCGTCTTCTTGTCGCCCGGCTTCAGGCCGAGAAGCGCGGTCTGCAGAGCGGGGAACACGCGCGGGTCGCCCTGCTGGTACGAGGGAGTGGGCTGCTTCCCGTGCGAGTCCTGCACGACCTTGCCGTCCGCCTTCATCACGAAGTTGAAGTAGACGGTGGAGCCCGCCTTGATGGGTCCACCGCTGCCGGGAGGCGGAGGCTGCACCGGCTGGGGCGGCTGGCCCGGTTGGGCGAGCGCGGGATTCGGCGCGCTCGACGGATTCGACGGGCTCGGGGCGGCTCCGGGGTTCGTCGCAGACGCTCCGGCGCCGGGGGTCTTCTCCGCATTCTTCTGGGCGTTTCCGCAGCCGGCGACGAGCACGGCCGCGAGGAGCCAAGTCAGGGGAGCGCGCATGGGCAGACTCCGGAAGGAAAGATTGGGAAATGAGGGCGCGCGGATCCTGAGGGCGCGGTCGGGGAGTGTCAAGGACGAAGGGCGCGGGGATCCGCACGCCGCGTCGCTCGCGTTCCGGGCGGCGGCGACGGATGGATGGCGCGTCGCCCGGCAGGTAGGTTGGCGCGAAGCCACGAAGGAGGCGGTCATGGACAAGAAGACCCTCATCGATCATCTGAACGAGGACCTGGCCGGGGAGCTCAGCGCCATCATCCAGTACCTGACCTACGCCGCGAAGGCGACCGGTCCCTACCGGCCGCAGCTCGCGCAGTTCTTCCTCACCGAGGTCGCGGACGAGCAGCTCCACGCGCAGTACCTCGCGAACAAGGTGGTGGCGCTGGGCGGCGAGCCCGCGACCGTGCCGCGGCCGGTCGCCAAGGCGTCGACGAATCGGGAGATGGTGACGGCGGTGCTGGAGGCCGAGCGTCGCGCCACGCGCGACTACACGCAGCGCGCGAAGGAAGCCGAGGAGTTCGGCGACAAGGGTCTCGCGGTGCAGCTCGAGGACATGATCCGCGACGAGTCGGGTCACTCCGAGGAGAGCGAGCGGCTCCTTCGGGATTGGCCGCTCTGAGGGACTGAACCTCCGCGGAAGTCGCGCGAAGCTCAGCAGAAGTCGCGCGACGTGACGCCGTCGGGGCGGACGTTCAGCTTCGGCTCGAAGAGGATGTCCGCCACGAGGTGCACCACGCCGGATTCCTTCTGGACCTTGCCGGTCACGCCGAGGAACACGGCGGTGCGCGCGATCACCGAGTGGCGCTCGAAGATCGGCCGCCACACCACGACGTTCACGAAGCCGGTCTCGTCCTCCAGCGTGTAGAACGTGACGCCGGTGGCGGTGCCGGGCTGCTGGCGGCAGATCACGAGCCCCACGTAGCTCGCGCGCGACTCGTCCGCCAGAGCGTTCAGCGTGCGCGCGTCCGGGAGCCCGCGCCGGGCGAGGCGCGGCCGGACCGCGATCATCGGATGCCCGCGGGTGGAGTGGCTCGTGGTGCGGTAGTCCCAGAGCACCTGCTCCTCCTGGGGAAGGGGCCGGAAGATCGGATCGCGGACCTCTCCGCGGGGAAGAGCGATGGCATCCGAAGCCCGCGCGCCGATCTCCTTCACGGCCCACACCGCGTCGCGCCGCGAGAGCGAGAACGACTCGAACGCGCCCGCCTCCGCGAGGCGCACGAGCGAGCGGACGGAAAGCCGCGTGCGCCGCACGAAGTCCTCCACGTCCCGGTAGGGCGCCTCCTCTCGCTCGAGCGCCGCGCGCTCCCGTTCGCCGATTCCCGCGACCCAGCGGAGCCCCATGCGCACGGCGAGCCCGTCCTCGCGCCGCTCCAGCGTGCACTCCCAGAGGCTTCTCCCCACGTCCACCGGCAGCACGCGCACGCCGTGGCGCTTCGCGTCGTCCACGATCGTGGAGGGCGCGTAGAACCCCATCGGCTGCGCGTTCAGGAGCGCGCACGTGAACGCCGCGTGGTGGTGGCGCTTGAGCCACGCCGAGACGTACGCGATCAGCGCGAAGCTGGCCGCGTGGCTCTCCGGGAAGCCGTATTCCCCGAAGCCGCGGATCTGCGAGAAGATCCGCTCCGCGAACGCCGGGTCGATGCCGTTCTCGATCATCCGCGGCACGAGCTTCTCCTTGTGCCGATCGATCCGCCCCGCGCTCCGCCACGCCGCCATGTCCCGCCGCAGCTGGTCCGCTTCGCCGCCCGTGTATCCGCCCACGAGGATGGCCACCTTCATCACCTGCTCCTGGAAGATGGGCACGCCGAGCGTCTTCTTCAGCACGCGCTCGAGCGCGGGGTGCGGATACGTCTCCGCCTCCGCGCCCTCGCGCCGCCGCAGATACGGATGCACCATGTCGCCCTGGATCGGCCCCGGGCGGACGATCGCCACCTCGATCACGATGTCGTAGAACGTGCGCGGCTTGAGCCGCGGCAGCATCGACATCTGCGCGCGCGACTCGATCTGGAACACGCCGACCGTGTCCCCCCGGGAGATCATCGCGTAGGTGGCGGGGTCCTCGGCGGGCACGCTCGCCATGTCCAAGGCCGCGCCGCCTCCCGCGGTGCCCTCGTGCGCGGCCACGAGATCGAACGCGCGGTGGAGCTGGCTCAATGCGCCGAGCCCGAGGAGATCCACCTTGAAGAGCCCGAGATCCTCGATGGCGTACTTGTCCCACTGGATCACCGTGCGCCCTTCCATCGTGGCGGGCTCGATGGGCACGAGCGTGTCCACGGGCTCGTGTCCGAGGAGGAAGCCGCCCGGATGGATCGAGAGGTGGCGGGGGAAGTCCCGGATCTCGTCCGCGAGGCGCAACAGATGCGCGGCGGCGGAGGAGGAGCCGTCCAGCCCCGAGTGCTCGAGCGCGTCCTCTCGAACGTCGGCGAAGCGGCTGCCGGCGAGCTTCGCCAGCCGGTCCAGCGCGGTCTCCGCGATGCCCAGCGCCTTGCCCACGTCCCGCAGCGCGGAGCGCGCGCGGTAGCGGATGACGTTCGCGACCATCGCCGCGCGACGCCTGCCGTAGCGCTCGTAGACCCACTGGATCACTTCTTCGCGCCGCTCGTGCTCGATGTCCACGTCGATGTCGGGCGGCTCCGCCCGCTCTCGCGAGAGGAAGCGCTCGAAGAGGAGATCCAATCGCACGGGATCGATCGACGTGATGCCGAGGCAGTAGCACACCGCGCTGTTCGCCGCGCTGCCGCGTCCCTGGCAGAGGATGTTCTTCCGCCGGCAGAACTGCACGATCTCGTGCATCGTGAGGAAGTAGCCGCCGTAGTCCAGCTCGTGGATGAGGTCCAGCTCCTTCTCGAGCTGCCGCACCACGCCCCCCGGAATCTCGCCGCCGTAACGCGCGCGCGCACCGTCCCACGTGAGCTGCCGGAGCCAGTCGCGCTCGCTCACGCCGTCCGGGCGGTCTTCGGCGGGGTAGCGGTAGCGGATCTGCGCGAGCGAGAACGTGCAGCGCTCCGCGACCTCGGCGGTGCGCGCGAGGGAGGCGGGGTCGTCCGCGAATCGCTCGGCGAGCGCGTGCGGCGAGAGGAGCGCGTGCTCGGCGTTGGGCGTGAGCCGCGTGCCGGCTTCTGCGAGCGTGACGCCGTGGCGGATGCACGTGAGGACGTCCTGCAGGGGGCGGCGGGAGGTCGTGTGGTAGAGCACCTCCGTGGTGCCGAGCGTGGGCACGCCGGCGCGCCGGGCGGCGCGGCGGACGCACGCTTCCACGTCCGTATCCGCGAAGTCCACGTGGCGCGCGAAGACGGCGAAGAGGCGCTTCGCGTAGGCGTCGGCGAGCGCTTCGAGGAGGTCCCCGTCCGGGCAGAGCGCCACGAGCCCCTCCGCGGCCTCGTTCACTTCCGCGACCGTCACGAGGGCGCTTCCCTTCTCGCAGCGCAGCCGTCCCTTCGAGAGCAGCCGGCAGAGCCGCCCGTACCCCGCGCGATCCTCGGCGAGAAGGACGATGCGAGAGGTCGCCTCCGCGCCGACCGTCACTTCCGCACCGACGAGGAGCTTCACGCCGAGATCGCGCGCCGCGACGTGCGCCTCCACGATCCCGTAGAGCCCGTCCCGGTCGGTCAAAGCGATCGCGGGATAGCCGAGGCGGTGCGCTTCCTCCACCAGCTCCTTGGGATGGCTCGCGCCTTCGAGGAAGCTGAAGTTCGACTTCACCCAGACGGGAACGGCGTCCGCCATCGCGCGCTCAATCCAGGATGCCGTGCAGGAACCAGGCGCGCTGGATCCGATCCTGGAAGATCCAGAGCACGGCGCCCGTCTTCGTCTCGACGAAGAAGTAGTCCCGCTCCGTCTCTCGGTCCCACCATCCGCTCCCGACGCGGCCGGGGCCGTGCATGCCGAGGACCGCGCCGAAGCGCCCGAGCCAGGTTTCCGCCTCGTGCCGCGGCGGATCGGGCAGCGGCGCCGGCGGAGCGAGGAGGTTGCGCGCGAGCGGGAGGATCTCGCCCTCGAGCGAGGGGGGCGCCGGATCTTCCAGCTCGCGCAGCGGCTCCCAGAGGAAGCGCGCTTCGGGAAGGTGCGCGTCCACCAGCCGCGCGCGCGCCACCGCGCCCTCCCCGAACGCGGCGGCGAGCCGGGCGAACGCGCGCGAAGCGGCCACGCGATCCCGCGACGTGCGCTCCGGCAAGAGCGAGGCCTGCTTCACGTGCAGAGGCCGCGTCTCGAGCACGAGGCACACGCGCTCGACCGGCGCCGAAAGGTGCAGCGCGGCGAGCCGGAGCCGCACGAGGTCCAGGAGCCTCACGACGTCCAGCGTGGGGGAGGCGGCCTCGATGCGCTGGAAGCACGCGGGCGCGTGGTCCAGCTCCAGCGTGATCGCGAGCGCGCTGACGCCGCGGCCGCGCGCCGCCGTCTCCTCGAGGACGGGATGGAGCGCGCCCTTCATCCCGAAGAGCAGCCGCGCGGGATCGTCGTCCGGGGGCTCCACGGGGATCTCGATGTGGATGGGCTCGGCGAGGCGCTCCGGTCGGAAGGGAGTCCACGCGCGCCCCGACGCGAGATCGTGGAGGGAAGCGGCTTCCTCGCCGTAGCGATCGCGCAGCTCGCCGCGCGGCAGACGGAGAAGATCCCCGAGCGTCTCCACGCCGAGGACGTGCAGCGCTTCCACGAGCTTCCACTCGGCGAGACGCGCGAGCGGCACGCGCGCGGCCTCCGCGCGCTCCACGTCGGCGCTCGCGAGCACGTGCGGCCCCTGCCGCGAGCGCGCCACCGCGAGCGCACGGAACGGGTGCCAGCCCACCACGACCGACGCGGTGAGCCCGAGCGCGTCCAGGCGCTGATGGACGCACGCGGCCCATCGCTCGAGGCTCTCGTGCAGGTGCTCGAGCCCGTTCGGGTCCAGCCAGAAGACGCCGGGCCGCTCCTGCGAGGGCTCCACGCTCGGCGACAGCTCGAGGAGCGTGGCCAGCACCTCCCGGGTGGCGCGCTCGATCTCGCCCGCAGGCACGATGGCGGCGTGCACGCGCGCGGCGAGGGACTGCGCCTCTCCGAAGCGGATCCCGCGCACGATGCGCTGCGCACGCGCCGCGCGGTTCGCCCACAGGACCGCCGCGAGGGGGCGATCGTCTTCCACCACGACCACGGGGTCTTCCCGCCACTCGGGATGCGCGCGCAGCACGAGCTGGAGGGGGAGCGCGGGCAGGTCCGCGCACGCGATGCGCTCCAGCGGGGGAGAAGCGTCCATGAGCCGTCACCGGATCTTCGGGATGGAGAGGATCTTCCTGGTCTTCGAGGTCGAGGGAATCATCCTGGGATCCTCAGTCGGGGCTCCACGGTCCCCGCCGCCTCTCGGTGGCCAGCTCGAGCGGTCCGCCGTGCTTGTTCTTGAGGAGGACGGGCTCGATCGCGAAGCGTCCGCCGCCGAGCCGCGCGCGATGCGGCTCCACGCGCAGGCTCACGAGAGGGCCGAGCGAGCCGGAGTCCGCCGCGCGATCGGTGAGCAGCAGCACGCGGACGTCGTGCTCGCGGGCGAGGGCCTGGAGGCGACCCTGCATGGCGTCGCTGGGAACGCCGGCGGCGCTGCGCCGGTCCAGGACGACGAGCCCGAAGGCGCCCGAGCGCAGGAGGATCTCGGCGGCCCGGAACGGCCCCGCGTCCCCCGTGGAGAACGGCACGTGCACGACCGCGAGCGCGGCGAGGTCCACCCCGCACTCCGCAGCGTCCGGCGGATAGAACGGGCCGGCCGCCGGCTGGATCCAGGCGACGGGCTCCCCCTCGAGCTGGGCGGCGCGGACCGCGGCGAAGGCGAGGCTGGTCCGGGCGGAGCCCTGGGCTCCGGAAAGCTCCACGAGCCGCCCCGCCGAGAGCCCTTCGGCGAAGGAGGGCGCACCCGACGGAGAGACGGGAAGCGGGAGGAGGCGGGCCGAAAGCATGCCCCGAAGATAACTAAACAGATGTCTGGTATCAAGGGAGAAGAACGAGTGCTGCGCCCCGGGCTCCACGAGGGACCGGCACCACGTCGTGAAGGCCCGGTAAGCCCGGGCTACTCCCCGGACACCGCCGCGAAGAACGCGGCGAGTTTCGTCTCGTCGAGCTTCCCGTCCGTGCGAACGCCGGTGCAGACGTCGACGCCGAAGGGCTGGACCCGGCGGATCGCCTCGGCGACGTTTTCCGCCCGGAGGCCGCCCGCAAGGAAGACCGGCACGGGCGAGCGCTCGACGATCCGACGGCTGAGGCTCCAGTCGTGCGCGCGGCCCGTGCCGCCGAGCTGGCGGACCGGGCCGCGCGTGCGCCCGGAGTCGAGCAGCAGGAAGTCCACGCGCGGCGCCACGTCCAGCGCGTCCGCGACGGCGTCCTCTCCCTCGACGTGAATCACCTGGACGAGGCTCACCCCGGGCAGCGCACGGCGCAGCGCCTCGTGCGCGCCCGCGGCCGGCCGATCGCAGAGCTGAACGGCGTCCACGCCGCAGCGACGTTGCTGCGCCGCGATCTCCTCGGCCGACGTGAGGCTCGTGAGGAGGAATCGGCGCACGCCGGCCGGAGCGTCCGCTGCAATCGCCACGATGCGCTCTTCGGGAATCGGGCCGGGTCCGCTCGGCATCTCGGAGACGAGCCCGATCGCCCATGCGCCGTAGCGAGCGGCGAGGTGCGCCTCCTCGACCGAGAGCATGCAGCAGATCTTCACATGCGGCACGACGGCCGCGCCGGCGGCTTCCACGGCGCTCACGGCGGTCCGATGCTCGACGGTGGCGCGACGCTCACCGCACGCCGACCGGCACGACCTCTTCGAACTTCGCCGTGAAGTGCCGCAGCGCGGGCGGCGCCTCCACGATCCGCAGGCCGCGCAACGTCGCCCGGTGCGCGTGCAGGTCGATCGTGGCTTCCGCCACGTAGTCGATGTGGCTCTGCGTGTACACGCGCCGCGGGATCGCGAGACGCACCAGCTCGAGCGGAGGACGATGGCCGCCGGTGCCGAACATGACGCTCCCGATCTCCACGGCGCGGATGCCCGCTTCGCGGTAAAGCCCCACGACCACCGCCTGCCCGGGGAAGAGCTCGTCGCCGAGATGCGGGCAGAAGCTGCGCGCGTCCAGGTAGATGGCGTGCCCGCCCGGCGGCTCCACGATTCGCACCCCGGCCGCCCGCAGCTTCTCGCCGAGGTAGGCCGTGCTGCGAATCCGGTAGTTCAGGTAATCCTCGTGCAACACCTCCTCGAAGCCCTGCGCCATCGCTTCGAGGTCGCGCCCGGCGAGCCCGCCGTAGGTCACGAAGCCTTCGGTGAGGATCAGCAGCTCGGAGGCGCGGCGGAAGAGCGCGGCGTCCCGGATCAAGAGCACGCCGCCGATGTTCACGAGCCCGTCCTTCTTCGCGGAGATCGTGGCGCCGTCCGCCAGGTCGAACATCTCTCTCGCGATCTCTCGCGCCGAGCGCTCGCTCTGGCCCGGCTCGCGCATCTTGATGAACCACGCGTTCTCGGCGAAGCGGCACGCATCCAGGAAGAGCGGAATGTGGAACCGGTCGCACACCGCGCGCACCGCTCGCAGGTTCTCCAGGCTCACCGGCTGACCGCCGCCGGAGTTGTTCGTGATCGTGACCATCACGACGGGCACGTTCGCGGCGCCCTTGCTCCGGATCAGCTCCTCGAGCTTCGCGACATCGAGGTTGCCCTTGAACGGATGGAGATTCGAAGGATCGAGCGCTTCGGGGATGGGGAGATCCACGGCCTCCGCCCCGGAGTGCTCCGTGTTCGCGCGCGTGGTGTCGAAGTGCGCGTTGTTCGGGACGATCTTGCCCTTGCCGCCGAGCAGCTCGAAGAGGATCCGCTCGCTCGCGCGACCCTGATGCGTGGGCAGGATGTGATCGAAGCCCGTGATCGAGGAGAGCATCTCCTGGAACGTGTAGAAGGAGCGCGCGCCGGCGTAGGACTCGTCGGCCTGCAGCATGGCGGCCCACTGCTGGGCGCTCATCGCGCCGGTCCCGGAGTCCGTGAGCAGGTCGATGACCACGTCGTCCGCGTGCACGAGGAAGAGATTGAACGCGGCCTCGCGGAGGATGCGCTCGCGCTCCTCCGGAGTGGTCATGCGGATCGGCTCGACGGTCTTGATCTTGAACGGCTCGATGATGGTCTTCATCGGGGTTTCCTCCCGGCGCGGTCCGGCCCGGCCCGGCGCGGAGGCGGGGGCGAGCGCCATCCACGAATAGGGGGCGGGGCCCTCCCGGTCAACCCGTCGGGAGAGAAAAGGCCGAAAAGGTGCCGATTCTCGCCGCCGGCGGGCGGCGTGGAATCGATCGCGACGGACCGCCGGCGGCGGCCGGGCGCCGGCTGCGGAAGCCCGCTACTGCGGCGGCGCCGTCACGCGGGGGATCACGACGTCGCGGAAGAACTGCGCCAAGCGCTCCGCGACCACGCGGTGCCCCGCGGCGGTGAGGTGGTCCCCGTAGAGAGGGACGTTCGCCGCGCGGCGCGCGTCCTCCAGAGACGGCGTGAGATCCACCGAGGGAATGCCTTCCGCGGCGAAGATGGCTGCCGCCTTCCGGTCCGCCAGGGCGAAGTCCCATTGCGACGTGTCCGCCATCGCGGGATACGCGGACAGCACTTGGCGGCGCTGGTCGGGCTCGATGCGCCAGTCCGTGGGCAGCGTCCCCGCCGCGAGGAAGGCGCCGGTGGAGTCCGTCTCCGCGCGGAGCGCGTGCAGGAGCGCCGCCGTGGTGCGCCATGCGCGATCGAAATCCGGCGCAGGCGCCTTGGAGTAGACGTACCACGGCCGCGGCACGCCGCTCTTCGAGCCCTTCTTGTAGCCGCGCGCCGTGCGGACCATCGTGAGGCGATCCTTCACGAATCGATAGAGGTGGCTTCGCGTTCGCAGCGCGGACTTGAGGCGCGCGCGAGCGCTCCTCGGCAGCGGCATGGGCGAGTCGTGCAGCACCAGGCCTCCCGTGGAGTCCAGGGAGTACCAAGGCTTCGGACGGCTGCCGCGATCCGGCCCGTACAGCTCGAAGTCGTTGTCGGAGACGTCGTTTCCGGTGAAGAAGAGGAGGAACACCACGTCGGGGCGGTACTTCGCGTACTCGCGCTTCAGCTCGAGGAGGCTGTTGTCCGTCCCGTACCCGGCCACGCCGCCGTTGATGACCTCCCAGCCGGCCCCGAGCGACTTCTCGAGCAGCGCTCCCCACGTCTGCGCGTACGGCACCTGCATCGACTCCGTGTAGGAGTCTCCCAGCAAGAGCACGCGGTGGACGCCGGCGGGCTTGTCGTAGGGTCGCTCGGGTCCGAGGAGTCCGCGCCGATTGATCTGGACCGCGCCGTTCTTCGCCTGGTCGGACACGTAGGTCCCGTGGACGCCGGGGCGATGGACCCAGCCCACCCAGGCGTTCGGCTCGAAGAACTGGTCGCCCTCCAGACGGAACGCACGGATGACGACCTCGCCGAGCGCGAGGGCGACGAGGACGCCGAAGAGGAGTGCCGCCGGGAGGAAGAGCAGTCGTCGAGTCATCGGGGCGGCGATGATACCACGGGGTCGCGCCGGCGCTAGCGCGCGACCCGGTGCGCGGCCTTGAGGCGGCCCCAGGTCGTGACTTCCATTCCGCTCGGCGCCGCGGTGCCCGCACAGGCCACGCCTTCCGCGCCGATCGCTCCGCAGCCCGTGGGGCCGGGCGCCGTACACGGGCTGCCCGCGCGCAGCGTCACGTCGAGCGAGGCGGCGCCACAGAACAGGGGATCCGCCGAGAAGTTGCCGTTCCGGGCGTCCTGCCCCGCGAGACAGTCGATCCAATCGCCGCCGGCGTTGCCGTAGACGTCGCAGCAGGAGAGCGACGGACACCCGCCCGGAAGGCCGCTGAAGATGGGCGGCGTGCCGAGGCCGAACGCGAACACGCAACGGTCGAGGACGGGCGGGCTCGGGTCGTACCAGAACATCGACGAGCCCTGTTCGCCCGACGTGTTCGCGTCGAACGTGCAGAGGGAGAGCGCGGGCTCGGACACGTAGCAGTACACGGCGCCGCCGTCCGCGCCCGCCGTGTTGCCCACGAACTCGCAGCGGGTGACCGTGGGGGAGACTCCGTTCAGCGACGACGCGATGAAGGTGATCGCCGCGCCGTGGCGCGCCGTGTTGCCTTCGAAGCGGCAGTCCGTCAGCGTGGGCGCCGAGACGGCGCTCGCGAGCCCGCCGCCGTTGTCCTGCGCGTGGTCGTCGAGGAACTTGCAGTGCGCGATCGTGGGCGCGGAGCCGAGGATCAGAGCACCGCCGCCCACGCAATACGTGCCGGTCCCCGGATCGCTGCACGTTCCTTCCACGCGCCCCCCCGTGAGCGTGAGCCCCTGGAGGAGCGTCCCCGTCCCGATGCCTTGGCCGCGCATCACGCGTCCGAGGCCGCCGGCGTCGATGACGGCGCCCGCGGGATCCAGGGAAGGCCCTTCGAGGCTCACCCCGTCCACCAGCTCGAGATCGTGCTCGTGGTAGGTGCCGCCCGCGAGGCGGATCACGTCGCCGGAGACGGCCGCGCCGAGCGCGGCCGCGATCGTGGGCGCGTCGCCGGTGCCGTCCGAGCGCACCGTCCAGACGCGCGCCGGCGCGGAGCCGGGCAGCGCGAGCAGGAACGAAACGACGAAGAGCGGAAGGCAGCGGCGTGGCATGCGAAGGGACCGGGTGCGGGAAGGCGGCGAGTCGGTAAGCCACGATCATATCACGCGGCGAAGGGAGGCTCGGGAGCGCGGGGCGGCGCAGGGGCGCGTCGCCGGCGCCGTCAGCGCGAGGAGTCCGATTCCGCCAGCGCTTCGGTGCGCTTCATCAGCGTGAGGACGTTGCGGTCGCCGTCGCGGCGATACTCGATGTCGTCCATCACCTCGCGCAGGATCGGGATCCCGAGCCCGCCCACCGGCAGCGCGGCCACGTCCTGGGCCCTCGGGCGGACCGGCACGTGCCGCGCGCGCAGCGACTTGCGTGCGGTCTCCGGCATGGGGGCGCCCCGATCGGCGATCTCGATCACGAGACGGCCCTCGAGGGCGTGGAACGTGACCTCGATCTCCTGCCCCTCGAGGCCGGCGTACCCGTGGCGGATGACGTTGTGGAGCGCCTCCGTCAGGCAGATCTCGAGGCGCAGCAGCGTCGCCTGCGGGAAGGCGAGATCGACGGCGACGAGGGGGAGGACCCTCCGCACGAAGCAGACTTCGGCGTAGGTGCCGGGAATCGTCACGCGGATGTGGCGCCCGGGCATCGACTTCGCCTCAGGAGACCGTTCGGAGCATGGCTTCCTTGGCGGATGCCTCGTCGTCGAACGTTCGCAGGACGCGGTCCATGCGCGTGACCTCGAGCATCGCCCGCACCGTGTCGCGCGCGCCGCACAGCATCAGATGACCGCGAGAGTCCAGCGCCTTGAGGATGCTCACGATCGCGCCGAGGGCCGTGCTGTCGATGAAGTCGACGTCGCCGAGGTGGAGGATCAGGTATCGGTCGCCCTCGCGCACGTGCTTCTCGACGTGTTCCTTGAGGCGCGGCGCGAAGGGGGCGGTGAGCTGGCGGACCTTGGGGCGCACGACGAGGATCTCGCCGTCGCGGGTCTCCTCGAACAAGTTGGACCTCCGAGCCGGGCAGCGGGGCGCTCTCGCCGGGAGTATCGGCGCGCGGCGTCCCCTTCTGGAGAGCGGGTCGCCGGGGGAAGGGTCGGCCGGCGACGCCACGGCCGGGGGCGCGGCCCGCTCGTGACGCCGGTTCGATCTTGACGGTCGCGGCGCACCCGGAAACACTGCGGCAGGCCCCGTCGGAGTCGGACGCGGACGACGGGCGGGAGGGGTCGTGTCGCGGATCACGTCGCTTGCCAAGCGGTCGATGGTGCTGCTCGCCGCGTTCCTGTCCGCGGGCTGCAGCACGTCCCGGTTCGCCGTGGGCACGATGACGCCGGTGCTCTCGAACACCGTGGCGGCGGCGCTCCGTTCGGACGACCCCGATCTCGTGGGGGACGGCCTCCCGGCCAGCCTCCTGCTCCTTCAGGGCATGGCCGAGACGAGCCCCGGCAATCGCGAGCTGGCGTCGCTCACGTCGATGCTGCACTTCGCGTACGCCTTCGCGTGGGTCGAGGACTCCGAGCCCTCGCGCGCGGCCGCGCTGTATCAGCACGGCCTCGAGCACGGGTGGCGGGCGTTCGACCGTCCGGACATCGAGAGGGCGATTCGCGAGGGCACGATCGACGACGTTCACGCCGCGGTGGCGAAGGTGCGCCGCAAGGACGCGGCGTCGCTGCTGTGGGTGTGCGCGAACTGGGGCATGTGGATCCAGCTCAACCTCAGGGAGCCGCACGCGGCGGCGGATCTCGCGCGCCTCTTGCCGCTCGCGGAGCGCGTGGCCGCCCTGGACGACTCGCTGTACTGGGGCATGCCGCGCATCCTGCTCGGAGCGCTGCAGGCCGCGCGGCCCGTGACGCTCGGCGGCAACTTGCAGAAGTCGCACGAGGAGTTCGACCAGGCGTTCGCGCTCTCCGGCAGGAACATGCTCCTCGCGCAAGTGTTCTTCGCGAAGTGGTACTGCGTGCAGGCCTTCGACGCGAAGGCCTTCGATTCCTCCCTCCGCGAAGTTCTCGACGCTCCGCCGGGCCGTCTGCCCGACGCGGAGCTCCTCAACCGGATCGCGAAGCGCAAAGCCGAAGCGCTGCGGGCCCGGGAAGAGGAGATCTTCGATTGAAGGGGGTGACCTCCATGCCGCTTCGACGTTTCCTCCCGGCGCTCGTGCTCGCTCTGGCGGCGCTTCCCGCCTCCACGGCGCGCGCGGCCAACCCGGACGTCGTGCTGAAGATCGCCACGCTCGCGCCCGAGGGCTCCACCTGGATGCAGCTCATGCACGAGCTCGACGACCGCACGCGCGTGGCCACGGGCGGTCGCGTCGGCTTCAAGTTCTACGCGGGCGGCGTGCAGGGCGACGAGCGGATCGTGCTCCGCAAGATGCGCGCGGGCCAGCTCGCGGGCGGCGGCCTGACCGGCAACGGCCTCGGCGCGATCGCGCCGTCCCTGCGCGTGCTGGAGGCGCCGTTCCTCTTCGAGTCCGAGGACGAGATCGACGCGGTCTATCAGGCCATGAGCCCGGAGCTCGAGAAGGCCCTGAACGACGGCGGTCACCATCTGATCGGCTGGGCGGAAGTGGGCTTCGTGCACCTCTTCACCAAGCGCCCGGTCCACACGCTCGCGGACCTCAAGAGCACCAAGATGTGGCTGTGGGAGGGGGATCCCCTGGCCGAGGCGTTCTTCCGGGAGGCCGGCGTCACCCCGGTGCCGCTCGCGATCACGGACGTCTACACGAGCCTCCAGACCGGCCTCATCGACGGCGTGTACTCCTCGCCGTACGCCTGTGTGGTGCTCCAATGGCACACGCAGGTGAAAGCCATGAGCGAGGCCCCCATCACGCACGCGATCGGCGCGGTCGTCGTGACGAACGAGTCCTGGGCGAAGGTGCCCGACGACGCGAAGGCGCAGATCCAGCCGATCGCGGCCGACGTCTTCGGCCGGCTCAAGAAGTCCTCGCGCGAGCAGAACCGTGCCGCCGTGGACGACATCCGCAAGGCGGGGCTCCAGGTGGTGACCATCGGCCCGACGGATCTCGGGGTCTTCCGGGAGATCGGGGCCCGGGCGGCCGCGCGGGAGGAGGGCACGCTGTACTCGGCCGATCTCCTGGCGCGCGTGCGCAAGGTCGTCGCGGACTATCGGGCCGCGCACGCCGCCCCGTCCAAGTGACGGTGGGCGCGTGACCGCGTTCTCCGAGCGATTGGTCGCCGTCCTCTCCGGACTGCCGAGCCCGCGCGCGTTCATCATCCTCGGGGGCCTGGGCGCGCTCGCCCTGGCCGCGCCGGTCTTCGCCGCCCGGAACGTCGCGGCGGTGCAGCGCGTGCGTCGCGTGTCCGGCAGCGCCCTCGCGGCGATCACCGCGGTCGTGCTCCTCGTGATGGTGGTGCTCTCCGGTCTGCAGATCCTCCTGCGCAACGCCGCCGAGTCGGGCCTCCTCTGGATCGACCCCTTCCTGCGGCATCTCGTGCTCCTCCTCACGTGCCTCGGCGCGCTGCAGGCCACGAGCGGGAAGCGTCACCTCCAGATCAACGTCCTCGGGCGCCTCCTGCGGGGCGGCGCGCACCGCGCCGTGGGCGCCCTGACGGCGCTCCTCGGCACGGGGATCTGTCTCGCGCTGACGCACGCCTCGCTGGCGCTCGTGGCGGAGGAGATCCCCACCGGCGACATCGCGTTCTCGTCGTTCCCCACGTGGCTGGTCGTCTGCGTCCTCCCGGTCTCGTTCCTCGGCATGGCGCTGCGCATGGCGCTGCTCGTCCTGGAAGAGGCGGCCGGCGTGGCGCCGTCCCCCGAGTCGGAGGGGGTCGCGTGACGCTGCTGCTGGTTCTCGTGCTCATCGCGGCGGCGCTGTTCGGGCTGCCGCTGTTCCTCGTGCTCGGCGGGCTCGCGCTCGCGCTCTTCGCGTCGCAGGGCACGAGCGGCTCGGCGGTCGTGATCGAGATGACGCGCCTCGCCAGCTCGCCGATGCTCGTCGCGATTCCGCTGTTCACGTTCGCGGGATCGTTGTTCGCGGAGGGCGGCGCGCCGCGCCGTCTCGTGTCCCTGTCCCGCGAGCTGCTCGGTTGGATGCCGGGCGGGCTGGCGCTCGTGGCGCTCGCGACGTGCGCGGTCTTCACCGCGTTCACGGGCGCGTCGGGGGTCACGATCGTGGCGATCGGCGGGCTGCTCTTCCCGGCGCTCGTCACCGCCGGGTATCCCGAGCGGTTCTCGCTCGGCCTCTGCACGACGTCGGGCTCGCTCGGCATCCTCTTCCCGCCCAGCCTCCCGCTCATCCTCTACGCGTACACGTCGAGCACGAGCGTGGACAAGCTGTTCCGCGCCAGCATCGCTCCGGGGCTCCTCCTCGTGATCCTGCTCGGGATCTTCGCGGCGCGGCGGGGCGCGGCGTCCGGCGTGAAGACCACCGGCTTCCGGCGCGCCGACGCCCTGCATGCCCTGCGCGAGGCCGCCTGGGAAATCCCCCTGCCGTTCGTGGTCATCGGCGGCATCTACTCCGGGAAGCTCACCGTCACCGAGGCCGCGTCGGTCACGGCCATCTACGCGCTCGTGGCCGAGTGTCTCGTCTACCGCGACGTCTCGCTGCGCCGGATCCCCGCGGTCATGCGCTCCACGATGATCATGGTGGCCGGCATCCTCGTCATCGTGGGCTGCGCCTTCGGACTCACGAACTACCTCATCGATGCCGAAATTCCGACGAAGATCCTCGCGTGGATGCAGGGGGCTTTCTCGTCGAAATGGACGTTCCTCCTCGCCCTCAACGTGTTCCTGCTGGTCGTCGCGGCGCTTCTCGACGTGTTCTCGGCGCTCATCGTCGTGGTGCCGCTGATCGTGCCGATCGCGAAGGGCTACGGGGTGGACCTCGTGCACCTGGGGATCATCTTCCTGACCAACCTGGAGATCGGGTACTCGCTGCCGCCGACGGGTCTCAACCTGTTCATCGCGTCGTATCGCTTCCGTCGGCCCATCCCCGAGCTGTGGCGCGCCAGCATCCCGTTCCTCCTCATCCTGGCCCTGGCGCTGGCGATCGTGACGTACGTGCCGTGGCTCAGCCTGGTCTTCGTCGGGCGCTCCGGAGCGCCGTGAGCGCGCGCGCCGCGGCCGCAGGGCTCGCGCTGGCGTGGGCGCTCGTCTCCGCGGTCGGCCGCGCGCCGACGGCGGCGGCCGCGGAGGAGGCGGCGGCGGCGGAGGCGGAGCTTCCCGTCTTCGTCGACGCGGACTCGCTCGCACCGGCGACGCTCGAGTTCCTCTTCCGGAACCCCGCCGGTCACCCGGTCGTGCACCTCGACGCGGCCGCGATCGACTCCGTCGGCACCGCGATGTCCGAGCGCAACATGACGCTCGTGGCCAGCGTGGACGACGAGTACCGGCGCGGCGCGTACGGGACGCCGGGCACGGATGACGCGCGCCGGGGCGCCCTGGAGGCCTACGTCTTCCGCGCGGAGACGGGCTTCGACTTCTTCCTCTCGCTGGCCATGCAGGACAGCGTGATCTTCTCCACGTCCGAGAAGGACCTGGAGCGCGCGTTCACGGAGCGCTTCCGCAATCCCGGCCTCTACCCGATCGTGAACCTGAAGGACGCGCGCACGGGCTTCGGCCGCTTCGGGCTGGAGTTCGAAGTGGACGACCCCGCGAAGCGCGAGATCACGGTCACGAAGGAGAAGATGCGCGCCTGGACGGAGGAGATCGAGTGGCAGGGCGAGCGCTTCCGGGCGGTGAACATCGACATGAAGACCATGTCCAACGATCGCGTGCACGTGGTCTACCGGAAGCTCTCCTGCGGCGACGTCCGCGTCTACGACACCGAGCAGGACGGTGTGCCGATCCGGATCGCCTCGCTCGAGGATCTCTCCGGCCAGTACGTGAGGAAGTTCGGGTTCCATCGGCCGGCCGCGATGGTGGTGTGGAAGACGAAGGTGGACGGGCTCGTGCCGCCGCCCCCGGACCGGCGTTTCCTCGGTTCCGCCGTGTACTTCCCGGCGCTCACCCTGCACCTCCCGTGGTTCCTGCCGTCGCTCGGCTTCGAGGATCTGCGCCGCTTCGACTTCCCCGAGCCCATCCTCACGATGGACGCGGTCGGCGAGCTGCGTCGCCGCTCGTACGACTGGGTCCGCATCGGCGACGACCTGAACTTCGAGGACTGGAAGGGGGAGGGGCCGATCCCCGCGTTCGTGGAGGCCCACTTCCCCGACCGCTGAGTCGTCTCTCGAAGGGCGACCGGCGCCGCGCGGCGCTCCGGCGCGCGGCACTCCGCTCAGAGCTCGTGAGGCATGCGCTCCCGCGGCGAGCGGAAGTACGTGTTCGGCGGGTAGTGCAGCAGGTTCGACACGCGCGTCGTGTAGATGCAGGCGAAGTCCTTCACCTGGTGACCGAACCGGCTGATCTCGTTGCCTTCGCGGAACAGCGGCCCCCAGTGGCGGTGGTAGGCCGCGTTGCACTCGTCGTCCAGCCGCGCGACGAGCGCGTGCAGGCGAGCGCGCTCTCCCTCGAGGAACGCCAGCCGCTCGCCCATGCGGGCGAGCTTCCGCACGACCTCCTGCCGCGCTTCCGGAGCGCTCTGCGCGGAGCCCTCGAGGAGCGCGCTGAGCCGCTCCACCTGCGTGCGGCACGACTGCTCGTCGAGGATCACGCGCTCGCGGGCGGTGACGGCCTCGTCCAGCTCGTCGAGCGAAGGCCGGATGCGCTCGGAGACGAGGATCTCCTGCTCCAGCTCGGGGATGATCATCGCCGTCCGCCAGCCGACGCTCTTCTTCGACCGCAGGATGTCGCCGTAGGTGTGATCGCCCCAGTACAGGATCGAGTCGCCCTTGAAGCCCAGGAGCCGCTCGAAGTTCGCGACGTCGCCGCCCGAGTACATGGGCGCGCCGGGGCCGCTCTCGTCGAGCCACGTTCCGGTGCGGCCGCGCTCGCGGAAGAAGCGGGGCTTTCCCGCGTCGACGACCACGAGGTCGAAGCGCGTGCGCCAGGCGGGGCCGCCGTTCCCGTCGAGCAGGTGGCTCATGAGCAGATCCGTGTACTGCGGCTCGGAGTTCGTGAGGAGGAAGACCTTCTTGCCTTCCTCGCGGAGCGTGTCGAGGAAGCGCGGCAATCGCGGATCCGGGGAGACGAAGCGTCCGGGCTCCCTCGCGATCTCGCTCTTGATGGAGCCGTCCGCGTGCGCCTCGTCGATCATCTCGCGGACGTCGCGGTGCAGGCGCGTGTGATCGGGCTTCACGCCGCCCGTCTCGTACAGCTCGACGAGCGCGAGGTACAGGTAGATCTCCGGCAGGTGGAAGAACGTGTCGATCGACGCGTAGCGCTTCGCCGACGTGCGGATGCGCCGCGCGCGGTAGGTGCGCTTGCGCTCCACGTCGGTCAGCGCGCGGAAGCCGTGGACCGCCCGAACGACGTAGTTGTGATAGTCCATCTTGAGGACATTGCCCTTCAGGCGATCGACGATCAGCCCGCGGACCAGGAAGTCCGGATCGAAGCGCGCCTCGAGGATCTCGCGGGGGTGGCCGCGTTGCGCGACGAGCTTCTGCTGCGTGATGCGGAAGGCGAGATGGTCGATCTCGTGGACCCGGTAGTGCGCGAGCGTGTAGTCGAGGTCGAAGCCCACCGCACCGATCGAGCGCATGCGGAGGTTGCGGTTCACGAAGATCCGCTCTTCCGTGGGCGCGCCGAGCGGCTGCGTGCCGGGGGAGGCACGGTACTCGGACTCGCGAACCAGGGGGGCGGGCGCGGTCACTGCAGGGTCCACGGGCTCCTCGCCGAGCGGGACGACCCTATCCCATCGGATCCCGCGGCGCGCGGCCTGACGGTTTCCCGAGCGTCACCCGGAGATCAGGCCGCCGGCCTTCTCTTCCCGTCGCGCGCGGCCTCGTCCGCCTCGAGCTCCGCCTCCAGCTCGAGGACCAGGCGCTTGAGCAGGTGGATCTGCTCCAGCTTGGTCAGGCGGCTCGGCGCTCCAGACTCCGACGTCTCCCCGAGAAGGGTCCCGACGGTGGTGCCCAGAGCCTCCGCGATGCGGTGCGTCACTCGGACGCTGGGCACCCGGATCGTCGACTCGATCTGGCTGATGTAGGCCGGCGCCACGCCGACCTTCGCCGCCAGCTTCGTCTGGGTAACCCCCCGAAGCTGGCGCAGGGTCCGGATGTTCTTCCCGATGAGTTGCATCGCGCTTCGTTCGCCTCCCGAAAAGACCGCCATCCAGCATAAGCGGACGGACATGTTTTCTCAACGGGAGAAGAGCTTCCTGGCCGTCGATCGTGACGGGAAAGAGCCTTCAGACAATGACTTCAGGACTTCTCTTCGCGTGCTTCGCGAAATCTCGACGGGGGGCGGGGCGGTCGCCACTCGCGCACGCCCGAGGGGTCGCCCACGAGGATCCGGCCGGCCATGCCCGGGAACAGCCCGTTCTCCACGACCCCGGGGATCGCGTCGATCCGGGACTCGAGCGCGCTCGGGTGGTCGATGGCGCCGAAGTGGGCGTCGAGGATCCAGTTCCCGTTGTCCGTGACGTACGGCGCTTCCCCGTCCCGCCGCAGGCGCGCCTCGGCGCCCAGCGCCGCCAGCGCTTCCGCGACGTCGTCGCACTCGGGGATCAAGACCTCCACGGGCACGGGGCAGCCCACTCCGAGGCGGGGCACTTCCTTCTCGGGGTCGCAGACGATGACCAGCTCGCGTGCCGCCCGCGCCACCTGCTTCTCGCGCGTGAGGGCCCCGCCGAGGCCCTTGATGAGGTCGCCCTGCGGGTCCACCTGGTCGCACCCGTCCACGGCGACGTCCACGACCGGGCACTCGACGAGCGTGGCGAGGGGAATGCCGAGCGACCGGGCCTGTGCCGCCGTCCGCTCGGAGGTGGGGATGCCTCGGATCGCGAGGCCCTCCGCCAACCGCTCGCCCAAGCGATCCACGAAGTGCTTCGCGGTGGATCCCGTCCCGAGGCCCACGACCATCCCGGAGCGCACGAGCTCCGCCGCGCGCCGGCCGACCGCGCGCTTCAGCTCGTCCCGACCGGGTGCGCCGCTCATTCGCCGAGCCCGTCCTCTTCGCTCCCGAGCACCGAGAGCGCCTCGGCGGGGCCGGCGGCCTCCAGCAGCTCGTCGGCCGCCGTGTCCGAGGCCAGGAGGCGCGCGATCCTGCCCAAAGCTTGGCAGTGCGCGCTCGGCTGATCCGGAGGCGAGACGAGCAGGAAGATCAGGCGCACGGGCGCGCCGTCGAGGGAGCCGTAGTCGATCGGTGCGGCGGTGACGCCGAACGCCATCTCCAGCCCATGGGCTTCCGCGCTGCGCCCGTGCGGGATGGCCACGCCGCGCCCGATGCCCGTGGACATCTTGCGCTCGCGCTCGAGCACCGAGGCGAGCAGCGCTCCTTGCGCCTCGCCGCCCTTCGCCACGAGAGCGACCAGCTCGCGCAGCGCCTCGTCCTTCGTGCGGGCGGCGAGCGGGATCTTGATGCGATCCGCCGAGAGGAGGTCGGCCAGCCTCACGCGAGAACCCTCGTTCGCGACAGGGGACACGGGGGGAGAGGCTATCAAGGGGCGCGCGGGGCCTCAAGGGCGACTCGATGGACCGCGCGCCCGTCGATCCACGTGAGGTCGGCGAGCCCGTCGCCCTCGAGGCGGTCGGGAAGGTCGGCGAGGAGCGCGAGATCCGCCGGCTCACCCGCTTCGAGGCGGCCGCGGGCCGCTCGACCCGGCGTGGCGGCCGCTTCGGTGTAGAGGCGCACGGCGTCGTCCAGGCTCAGGCGCTCGCTAGCCACCGGATGATCGAGGGCCCAGCGGATCCCGAGCGAGGGCGAAGCCGGCATCCCGTCCGACCCGAAGAAGGGGCGGCAGCCCTCTTCGAGCAGCGACCGGAAGGGATTCATCGCGCGCACGCGCTCGCTCCCGAGCGCCGTCTCGTAGAGGCCCCCGGGCCCGGCCCACCGGAGGAAGTTCGGCTGCACGCAGGGGCGCACGCCGAGCCGCGCCAGGCGCGCACGGTCCGGGGCGCGCGGCAGCTCGACGTGCTCGAGGCGGTGCCCGCATTCGAGGATCTCCTCGCGCGGCAGCGCCTCGAAGACGTCCAGCGCGGCCGCGATCGCGCGGTCCCCGATCGTGTGGATCGCGACCGGGCGCCCGACCCCGTGCGCACGAAGGACCAGCTCGCGCAGCTCCGCGCCCGAGAGCAGGAGACGTCCGCGCTCGCCCGGGCGGTCCGCGTAGTCCGCGAAGAGAGCGGCCGTGCGCCCGCCGATGGTGCCGTCGAAGAAGACCTTGAGGCCGCGCACGACGAATCGGTCCGAGACGCCCGGGTCGCCGGGGATCGAGCCGTCCTTCGCGAAGCACTCCGGGAGCACCCACGCGGTGACGCGCACGGGCAGCTCCTCGCGCGCGAGAGCGCGCGCGTAGACGGCGAGGCCGCGGGGGCGAAGGAAGTCGCTCGCGGTGGTGATGCCGAGCGCGAGGCACGCGGCTCCGGCGGCGCGCAGGGCCGCCGGGCCTTCGACGTCGTCGGGCGGGAAGAGCTCGTCCAGCTCGAGCGCCGGCTCCTCGACGACGTGGCCGGAGTCCGCCGCCACGCCGTCCCCCGGCCAGCGCTCCGCCAGGCGCGCGAGCGCCGCTCCGTTCGCCACCGCGAAGTGCCCGCACACGCGCCGCGCCACGACGGGGCGGTCGGGCGCGATGGCGTCGAGGTCGGCGCGCACGGGCGCGCGGGCCGGCGTCCACGCCGACTCGTCCCAGCCCTCGAGGAAGAGGAGTCCGCCGTCCGGTCGCGCGCGATGCGCGCCGTCGATCGCGGCGAGCATCTCCTCGCGCGAGGCGCAGCGCGCGAGCGACGGGCGCAGCAGCACGCGGCCGTACTGGAGGAAGTGGAAGTGCGCGTCCTGGAAGCCCGGGACGAGGACGCGTCCGCCCGCCTCGACGCGCTCGGCGTCCGGGGGGAGCGCGCGCACGATCTCCTCGGAGGCCCCCACCAGCGCGATCCGACCGTCGCGCACGAGCAAGCCGTCGGCGCCGTTGCCGCGCGAGGGCCGCAGGCGAGCGCGCAGGATGGCGAGCGAGCGGGACAAGGGCGCTTCCCTCGGAGGGCGGGCCGGCATCGTAACCGCGAACGTCGAGGCGCCACAACGGTCGTGGGCGGCGGGGCCGAGCGCGCGGCCCGCGGCGGCGTCACGACCGCGCGTTGACGGACCCCTGCGTGCATGGGAGAATCGCGCCCTTCGTAAGCGCCGTCGCCGGAAGATCCGACGTGATCCATTCCCTTCCGGCGCGAGGACCGGTACGCTTCCCGGATCTGAAGCGGGCCGTTCGCCTCGTCCGCTCCGGCCGTCTCCGCGCGGCCGTCGAGAGGAGGGTCGGGCCGCTCGAATGAACCTCTCCACATCCGGGGCGAACCCGGGGAGGCAGTCCATGTCAGGCACGCAAACGGAGCCCGCCTTCGAGAAGGTGGCACCGCCGAAGGGCGGCGAGCGCATCGAGTGGGTCGCCGACCGTCTGGTCGTTCCGGATCATCCCATCATCCCGGTCTTCGCCGGCGACGGAATCGGCGCGGACATCATGCGGGCCACGCGACGCGTGCTCGACGCTTCGATCGCGAAGTGCTACGGCGGCCGGCGCTCCATCGCGTGGTTCGAGGTGTTCGCCGGCGAAGACGCGCACGCGAAGTACGGACAGTGGCTTCCGGAGGACACCCTGGAGGCGATCCGGCGCTACCGTGTCGCGCTCAAGGGCCCGCTCACCACGCCGATCGGGGGCGGCATCCGCAGCCTGAACGTCACGCTGCGCCAGGTGCTGGACCTCTACGCGTGCGTGCGCCCCGTGCGCTACTTCCGCGGCGTCCCGAGCCCCGTGCGCGAGCCGGAGAAGATGAACGTCGTCATCTATCGCGAGAACACGGAGGACGTGTACGCGGGCATCGAGTGGCCCGCGGGATCGCCGGAGGCGGAGCGCATCCTCGGTTTCCTCAAGACCGACATGAAGGCGAAGATCCGCGAGAAGTCGGCGATCGGGATCAAGCCGATGTCCGCCTTCGGCTCCAAGCGGCTCGTGCGCATGGCCATCCGCGCCGCGATCCGGCTGAACCGGAGCAGCGTCACGCTGGTTCACAAGGGCAACATCATGAAGTTCACCGAGGGCGCGTTCCGGGACTGGGGCTACGAGGTCGCGCGCGAGGAGTTCGCCGCGCAGACGGTGGCCGAGGCGGACCTCAGGGGACCGGCGCCGGCGGGCAAGGTCGTCATGAAGGATCGCATCGCGGACAGCATGTTCCAGCAGATCCTCACGCGCACCGACGAGTACTCGGTGCTCGCGATGCCGAACCTCAACGGCGATTACCTCTCGGACGCGTGCGCAGCGCAGATCGGCGGGCTCGGCATGGCGCCCGGCGCGAATCTCGGCGACGGCGTGGGCCTGTTCGAGGCCACGCACGGCACGGCGCCCAAGTACGCGAATCAGGACGTGGTGAACCCGGGGTCGCTGCTCCTCTCCGGGACTTTCATGCTGGAGCACCTGGGATGGGGCGAGGCCGCGCACGCGATCGAGGCCGCGCTCGAGCGGACGATCCTCCAGAAGCGCGTGACCTACGATCTCGCGCGCCTCATGGGCGACGTGAAGCCCGTCAAGACCTCCGAGTACGCCGCGGCGATCATCGAGAACCTGCCCGGATGAGCGACCTCGAGCGGTACCTCTCGGTCGATCGCGTGGCGCTGGGCGTCGAGGCGGAGGACCGCACCGCGGTCCTGGCCACGCTCGCGCGACTGCTCGGCGGCATGGACACGGCCACGCGGGAAGCGATCCGCGACGATCTGGAGCGCCGGGAGGTCATGGGCAGCACCGGCGTGGGCGGAGGGATCGCGTTCCCCCACGCCCGCGTCGCCCCGCTGCCGGGCCTGCGCCTCGCGGTGCTGCGCACCGCCAAGGCGGTGGACTACGCGGCGCTGGACGGTCGCCCGGTGGATCTGTTCGTGGCGATCGCCGGACCCGAGCACCTGCGCCGGGAGTACCTCGCGGTGCTGGGAATGCTCTCCTATCTCTTCCGGATGGATCGGGTCCGCGAGGAGCTCCGGAAGGCGGCCACGGGGACCGAGGTGGTCGAGATCCTGCGGCGGATCTCCGCCGAGGCGGCCCGACCCGCGTGAGGGCCGGGCCGGGGGCGGCCGGTTGACTCCCGCGGCGGAATGAGTTTAGCTTCCAACCACTTAGGATGTTTCCCGACCCTCCTCTGAACCCAGGGCGCGAGAGATGATCGATCGCGAGCGTTTGCTGGCGCCCCTTCCCGGAGATCATCCGACCGGGCCGGATCTGCGCGCCATCGCGGGGGACGGATCGCTGCGCGAGATCGAGGACTTCCGGCGCGAAGAGGATCCGGCGCTGGATCCGGACGGGCGCGGCAAGGAAGCGGACTGGCCGGCGGTCGCCCGCGTCTGCCAGAAGGTCCTCGGCGAGAAATCGAAGGACCTGCAGGTGGCCGCGCATCTCACGGAGGCGTTGGCCCGAACGCAGGGCTTCGCAGGCGTGCTGGACGGCTTCGCCGTCGTCCGCGGGCTTCTGGATCGGTACTGGGCCGATCTTCACCCCGGGGTGGACGAGGGCCAGGTGATTCCGGCCCTCCGCGCCCGCTGGATCTCGTGGCTCGGCTCGTCGCGCGACTTCCTCGCGGCCGTGAAGTCTATCCCGCTCACGTCCGGCCCCGGCGTTCCCGCGCGCTCGTGGCGCAACTACGAGGACGCCCAGCGCGTCGACTCGGCCGCGATGCAGACGGACAAGAAGGCGTACGAGGAGATGATCAAGAGCGGCCTCATTCCGGTCTCGGAGTGGAAGGCGGCGGTCGCCGCCACGCCGACCGAGCGCCTGCGCGCGGTGGTCGACGCGATCGCCGCGTGCGAGGAAGAGGTGCGCTTGCTGACGGCGTTCTGTGACGAACGCTTCGTCGAGGACGCGCCGAACCTCGTGGAGCTCTCGAATCTCCTGGGAGAGTGCCGGGACCACCTCGGCGCACGCCTCCAAGGCACGGCCGAGGTCGAGGCGTCGGAAGGTCCGGCGGACGCCGCGGCGGGGGCACCGGGCGGCGGCTCGCGAGGGTCGGGCCCGATCGCGTCGCGCGACGACGCCTTCCGGCGCCTGCGCGAGGCGGCGGACTTCCTTCGGCGGACCGAGCCCCACAGCCCGGTTCCCTACCTGGTGGACCGCGCCGTGAGTTGGGGCGAAATGCCGTTCCGAGACGTCCTTCGGGACGTATTGAAGGACGAGAAGGCGTTCAAGAACATCTTGGAGACGTTGGGGATGTCCGACTGACGTCGGCGGCCGCTCGGGTCTCGCGTCGGCGAGCTCGCCGCGGCAGCGGAAGCCCGGTTCCCGCGCGGTGCCGGGTGCGCAAGGCGTTTCATGCGGTCCCGTGCGAGGACCGCCCACGAGGGGGAAGAGCATGGCGAACGAGAGCGTTCACAAGAAGAAGGAGCGGATCCGCCCGCCCCGCGTCCACATCTCCTACGAAGTGGAGCTGAACGGCGCGCAAGTCATGAAGGAGCTCCCCTTCGTGGTCGGCGTCATCTCCGATCTTTCGGGGCACCCGGCGGAGCCTCTCGCGAGGATGAAGGACCGCAAGTTCACGGAAATCGACCGCGACAACTTCGACGACATCATGAAGAGCATGCGCCCGAGGCTCGCGATCAAGGTGCCGAACAAGCTGCAGGACGACGGCTCCGAGCTCTCCGTCGAGCTGAACTTCCAGAAGATGTCCGACTTCGGACCGGACGCGGTCGCACGCCAGGTGAAGCCGCTGGACGATCTCCTCCAGGTTCGCGAGCAGTTGAAGGACCTCTTGGGTCGGACCGAAGGGAACGACCGCCTCGAGGAGATGTTGAAAGCGATCATCGAAAAGCCGGAGCTGCGTGACAAGCTGAAGGACACTCTCGGTGCCCAGCCGCCTGCCGGCTCCTCGGGCGACGCGCCGAGCGGAGGGCAAGGATAGCCATGGCGGAGAAGCAGAAGGCGGTACCCGTCGATCAGCTGCTCGAGCAGGACGGGGCGACCATCCTCGACGATCTGATCGCGACCGGCATCAAGCCGCGTGACGATGCGGCGAAGGAGCGCGGCACGCTGCTCCTGAAGAACCTCGTCGAGCAGCTCCTGGACCCGGGCATGAAGGTCCAGAAGGGCGTGACGAAGACCATCAACGCCCGCATCGCGGCCATCGACGAGCTGATGTCCCGGCAGCTGGACGCGATCGTGCACCACCCCGAGTTCCAGAAGCTCGAGGGCGCATGGCGCGGCCTCAACCAGCTCGTGATGAACAGCGAGACGGGCGAGAACCTGAAGATCCGCGTCTTCAACGCGACGAAGAAGGAGCTCCTGCGGGACTTCCAGTCCGCCACGGAGTTCACGGAAAGCGCGCTGTGGAAGAAGGTCTACGAGTACGAGTTCGGCCTGTTCGGCGGCGACCCCTACGGCGCGCTCGTGGGGGACTTCTACTTCGGGAAGTCGCCGCAGGAAGTGGAGCTGCTGGAGCACTTCGCCACGGTCGCGGCGGCGGCGCACGCTCCGTTCATCTCCTCGTCCGCGCCCGAGATGTTCGGCATGGAGAGCTACACGCAGATGCCGGACCCGCGGGATCTCGCGAAGATCTTCGACAAGGCGAACCCCGAGAACACGAAGTGGATCTCCTTCCGGAACACGGAGGACTCGCGCTTCGTCACCCTCACGCTGCCCCGGGTGTTGGGTCGCATGCCGTACGGGAAGGACAATCCGGCGGAGGACTTCAACTACACGGAGAGCGTGGACGGCACCGAGCACGACAAGTACCTGTGGACGAATGCCGCGTATGCGTTCGCGGGGCGTCTGACGGACGCGTTCGCGAAGTACCACTGGTGCGTCGCGATCCGCGGGCCGGAAGGCGGCGGCCTCGTGACCGGGCTGCCGGTCCACACGTTCAAGGCGAAGGAAGGCGACATCGGCGCGAAGTGCCCCACGGAGATCCTGATTCCGGACACGCGGGAGAAGGAGCTCTCGGACCTCGGCTTCGTGCCGCTGATCCACTGCAAGAACACGGACTACGCCGCGTTCTTCGGCGCGAACTCCGTGCAGAAGCCGAAGAAGTACGACGATCCCAGCGCCACGGCGAACGCGAAGCTCTCCACGCAGACGCAGTACCTGATGGCCACGTCGCGGATCGCGCACTACCTCAAGGCGATCTGCCGCGACAAGATCGGCTCGTTCCAGTCGCGCGTCGAGTGCGAGAACTTCCTGCGCAAGTGGATCGGGAACTACGTCCTTCCGCAGGACGAGGCTCCGCAGGAGCTGAAGGCACGCAAGCCCCTGCGCGAAGCGTCGATCCAGGTGATCGACGACAAGTCACGACCGGGTTGCTACAAAGCGAAGATCAGTCTGAAGCCCCACTTCCAGCTCGAGGAGCTGAACGTCTCGCTCAGCCTGGTGGCCGATCTGCCGGCAAGTGCCCAGTAGATCCTGATCCACCACGAACGGACGAGGAGGTCCGGCAATGCCTTTGTTCATGCACATCGAGGGCGTGGAAGGCCCTTACGAGGTGGAAGGCCTCGGTGAAGACCTGTTCTCGGTGGACACGTTCTCGCACGGCCTGTACCAGCCGCAGTCCGAAGGCGGCGGGCACTCGCGCGCGATCAGCACCGCGCAGGTGAGCGAGTTCATCGTCTCGAAGAAGGTGGACAGCTCCACGGCGCTGCTGATGCAGGCGATCTGCAAGAACCAAGCGTTCGACGAGATCAAGGTTTTCGACTGCGTCACCGAGGCGGATGCCGAGCAGCCCACGCCGGTCTCCACGTACACGATGACCAACGCGTCGATCGTCTCGTTGACCTACAGCGGGTCTTCCGACTCCGAGGCATCGCAGGTGCTGGCGATCAAGTTCGACACGATTCACTGGCAGATCAGCTCGGTCGATCGCCTGACCGGCAAGGTCGAGGATCCGAAGGAGTACCTCTGGGAGGCCAAGGCCGCCGGAGTGCGCTCGTAACGTGCTCGCGGGGCCCGTTCCGTCGTGGAACGGGCCCGCCTTGTCCACGTCCGGGCGGCAGCAGCGCGCCGCTCCTGCGGAGGCGCGATGAGCGCGCAGGAACTCTGGAAGAGCGGCCGTCTCGCCGAGGCGGTCGAAGCGCAGACGTCCGAGGTGCGATCGCATCCCGCGGATCCGGAGCGGCGGTATTTCCTGTTCGCGCTGCTCTGCTTCGCCGGGGACCTGGAGCGGGCGTCCCGGCAGCTGGATGCGCTCGGGGTCGGTGACGAGAGGCTCCAGGGCGCGGCGAGGATCTATCGGAACCTGCTGGCGTCGGAGGCGGACCGCCACCGCGCCTTCACGGGCGAGGGGAAGCCCACGATCCCCGAGGATGCGCCGGAGAGCCTCCGCCAGCGCGTGGAGGCGCTCGGCGCCTCGCACGACGGGGACGGCGGGAAGGTCGCCGCGCTGATCGAGCACGCCGTGAGCGCGGAGCCGGCAGTGTCCGGGACCGTGGACGGCAGCCCGTTCGCGCACCTCGCGGACACGGACGAGCTCCTCGGGCCCACCCTCGAGGTGTTCGCCGGCGGCCGGTACGTCCTGATGCCGTTCTCGAGGCTGCGGCGGCTCGAGGTCCCGGCGCCGCAGCACGTGCTGGACCTGCTCTGGGTTCCGGCCCGCCTCGTCGACGCAGACGGGACCGACGCGAACGTCCACCTCCCCGTGCTCTACGAAGGCTCCCACGCCGCGGCCGCGGAGCCGATCCGGCTCGGTCGCGGCACCGAATGGTACGAGACCGGTCCCGTGGTGCGCGGCCTCGGGCAGAAAGTGCTGACCCTGACGGGCAGCGGTCTCGCCGAGGACGACCGGTCGCTCCTCTCCGTCCGTGAGCTGACGATCGCCGCGCCCTCGACCGAGCGCGGGTAGGGAATGTCCCGGCAGAGGCGCGGGGAGATCCTCCGTCACTCGGTGCTCGACCGCCTCGTGGGGGACGAGTCGGGTCCGTCGCGTGGCGGCGATCTCCGCATCGGCCTGGAAGACCTCCGGCGGATGATCCGGCGCGACCTCGAGTGGCTCCTCAACACGCGGCTCGTGGCGGGAGACATGCTGGAAGGGTACGAGGAGGCGGGGAAGTCGATCCTCGCGTTCGGGCTCAACGACCTCTCGACGTACTCCACGAAGAGCGCCGTGGACAGCGCCGCGATCTGCGACATGATCACGAAGGCGGTGCGGGCCTTCGAGCCGAGGCTCGCGAAGCGGAGCGTGAAGGTGGAGTTCCTGCCGTCGAACGACGTCACGGACCTGCGGATGCACTTCCGGATCGCGGCCATGATCCACGTGGACCCGATCTCCGAGCCGGTGACGTTCGACACCGCGTTCGATCGTGAGTCCGGCGCGGTGACCGTGCAGGAGAACATGTGATGCGCGACGAGCTGCTGCCCTACTACGAGCGCGAGCTGCGCTACGTGCGCCGGCTCGCGGCGGAGTTCGCCGAGCGGTACCCGGCGGTCGCGGGCCAGCTGCTCATCGAGCCGGAGAAGTGCGAGGACCCGCACGTCGAGCGGCTGATCGAGGCCTTCGCGCTGCTGACCGCGCGGATCCGCCTCAAGATCGACGACGACTTCCCCGAGGCCGCGGACGCGTTCCTCGGGATCGTGTTCCCGCACCTCATCGCGCCGATTCCGTCCCTCACCATCGCCCAGCTCGCCCTGGACCCGGAATGGTCCAAGGAGGGCGAAGGGCTGAAGGTGGAGCGGGGTACGCGCCTGACCGCGCGCCCGGTGGACGGCGTGCGCTGCGCCTTCCGCACGTCGTACGGCACCACGCTCTGGCCGGTCCGCGTGGACTCGGTGGAGGCGGTGCCGCTGGGCGAGCGCGAGGTCGGCTGCCCTCCCGGCGTGCGCGGCGCGGTACGCATCCGGCTGAAGACGTTCGGCGGCCGTCCCTTCGCCAAGGTGGGCGTGGACGAGCTGCGCTTCTTCCTGGATCGCGATCCCGTGGTGGTGCAGCGGCTGTACGAGCTGTTCTTCCGCGAGCCCCGCGGGCTCCTGCTGCGCGAGCCGCAGCCGGCGCCCGGCGTGCCCGCGATCGCGCCGGTCTTCCTCTCGAGCGAGCATCTCGTGGCGGACGGCTTCGAGACCGAGGAGGCGCTGCTCCCGCACCCGCCGGGGTCCTCGCACGGCCACCGGCTGCTGCTCGAGTACTTCGCCTTCCCGGACAAGTTCCACTTCGCGCTCGTCCGCGGGCTGGCCCGCGCGGCGTCGCGGCTGTCCTCGGACTCGCTCGACGTGCTCGTGCTGCTCGACGAGTTCCCGCTCGACCTGCAGGGGAAGCTCGGGCCGGACAACGTGAAGCTCGGGTGCACTCCGGCCGTGAACCTCTTCGAGCACGGCGCGGACCCGATCCGCTTCGACCAGCGCGAAGTGGAGTACCGCATCGTGCCGGACGTGCACGCCACGAACGCGTTCGAGGTGCACGCGATCCTGACCGTGGACAGCCTCGCGCCGCGCTCGGGCCAGACGCGCACGTTCCGCCCGTTCTACGGCCTGCGTCACGGCGACGACGATCCGGAGGAAACGGCGTTCTGGCACATGGTGCGGCGCCCCTCGGGGCGCGAAGGGGATCTCGGCACGGACGTCTACGTGACGCTCGTGGATCGGAAGTTCCGCCCGCGGTCGGGAGAAGCCGGGGAAGTCCTGAACGTCCACCTGCTCTGCTCGAATCGCGACCTCCCGGCCCAGCTTCCGCTCGGGGCGGAGGGTGACGACTTCCGCGTGGAGGGGAAGCCCGGCATCGAGCGCGTGCGCTGCCTGCGCAAGCCCACGCGCACGGTTCGCCCCGCGCTCGGCACGGAGGGGCGCTGGCGGATCGTCTCGCACCTCTCGCTCAACTTCCTGTCGCTCCTCGACGTTTCGCACGGCCCGCCTCCGGACGACCTCTCCGGCGTCTCGAGCGGGTCGCCGGCGCTGGATGCGTTCCGCGAGATCCTCAAGCTCTACGACTTCACGGACTCCGCAGTGACGCGGCAGCGGATCCTCGGCGTCACGGGCGTTTCGGCCCGGCCGGTGCTGCGGCGGATCACGTCGCGCGGCGAGACGGTGCACGCGCGCGGGCTGGAGGTGCGGCTCAAGCTGGACGAGGATCATTTCGCCGGCTCCGGCGTGTTCCTCTTCGCGTCCGTGATCGAGCGGTTCCTGGCTCACTACACGTCGATCAACTCCTTCGTGCAGACCGTGGCGGAGGTCCGCCAGCGGGAGGGTGTGCTCAAGCGATGGCCGCCGAGATCGGGAGCGAGACCGCTCCTGTGACGCTCTCGCTGTTCGAGGACAGCACGACCTACGAGTTCTTCCAGGCCGTGCGGCTCCTCACGCTCGCGTTCCGCGATCGATCGCCGGTGGGCGGGGACGCGGACCCCGACCGCGAGATCGCGCGCTTCCTCGGGGACGTCTCGCTCGCGTTCCCCTTCGCGGACGTGCCGACCGTGGAGGAGGGGAAGGGCGACGCCCCGTCGCGCATGACCGTGAGCTTCTTCGGCATCGCCACTCCGGCGAGCTGGGGATCGCTGCCCACCTGCTACACGGAGCTGATCCTCGAACGGGGGAAGGTCAAGGACCGCGCGCTGCGGGACTTCCTGGACCTCTTCAACCACCGGCTGATCTCGCTCTTCTACCGCGCTTGGGAGAAGCACCGGTTCCCGGTCCTGTACGAGCGCTCCGATCCGCGCGCGGGGTCGCTCGCGGAGCACGTGCTCTTCGCGATGATCGGGTTGAACACGCGCGGCCTGCGTGGACGGCTCCCGATCCACGACCTCGCCCTCCTGCCGTGGGCCGGCATGCTGTCGCGCCGTCCGGCGTCCTCGTCGCAGCTCGAGGACTTCGTGCGCGAGATCTTCGACGTCGAGGCTTCGGTGGTCTCGTTCGTGCCCGCGTGGTACGTGCTGGACGACGAGGAGCTCGCGCCCCTGGGCAGCGGGCGGGCGCGGCTGGGCCGGGACACGTTCCTCGGTCGCTCGGTGCTCGTGGCGCAGTTCCGCTTCGCGTTGCGCCTGGGGCCCTTGCCGATCGCGCGGTACCGCGCTTTCCTGCCGGACGGGGAGAGCTTCCGCGTCCTGCGGGACCTGGTGCGCCTCGCCGCGGGTCCGGAGTACGACCTCGAGCTGCGTCTCGTGGCGCGCAAGGAGGACGTTCGGGGGCTGCGTCTGAAGGGACCGCGCACGCCGGGCGAGCATCTCGGCTGGACGAGCTGGATCGCCACGCGGCCCCTTGCAGCCGAGCCCGAAGACGTCGTCATCTCGGCCCGTTGGGCCTGGGAAGAGTGGCACTGATCGACCCGGAGGAATCCCCTTGAGCCTGAACCTGAAGTCCCTGATCGGAAAGCTCACCGACACGTCGCGCCGGGCGCTCGAATCGGCCGCCGGGCTCGCCGTGTCGCAGACGCATTACGAGGTGGAGATCGAGCACTGGTTCGGGCGTCTCGCGGATCAACCCGGCGGCGACCTCTCGCGCATCCTGCGCCACTTCGACATCCAACCGGACGCGTTCCTCCGCGAGATCGCCGTCGCGCTCTCCCGCTTCAAGACCGGCTCCGGCAGCCGGCCGAACCTCACGGAGTCCATCCAGGACGTCGCGAGCGAGGCGTGGCTCTTGGCGTCGGTCAACTACGGGATGACGAAGGTGCGCTCCGGCGTGCTCTTCCTCGCCGTGCTGCGCAATCCCGAGCTGCGCCGGCGCCTCGAGGACGTGAGCCCGGCCGCGGCGGCCATCTCTCCCGACGTTCTCGCGAAGGACTTGCTCACGATCGTCGAAGGCTCGCCCGAGGACCGCGAAGTCCTCCAGGCTTCCCTCGGGCCCGAGCGCTCGCTCGGCTCGCCCGGCGGCGGGGCCGGCGGGGGGGCTTCGCCCGCGCTCGATCAGTACACGGTGGATCTCACGAACCAGGCGCGCGCCGGCAAGATCGATCCGGTGCTCGGCCGCGACGTCGAGGTTCGCCAGATCGTGGACATCCTCATGCGTCGCCGGCAGAACAACCCGATCCTCACCGGCGAGGCGGGCGTGGGGAAGACCGCGGTGGTCGAGGGCTTCGCGCAGCGCATCGCCGCCGGCGACGTGCCGGAGCCGCTCAAGAACGTCAGCGTCAAGACGCTCGACCTGGGGCTCCTGCAGGCGGGCGCGGGCGTGAAGGGCGAGTTCGAGAACCGTCTCAAGCAGGTGATCGAGGAGGTGCGCTCGTCCGCGAAGCCGATCGTCCTGTTCATCGACGAGGCGCACACGATGATCGGCGCGGGCGGGCAGGCGGGGCAGAACGACGCCGCCAACCTCCTGAAGCCGGCCCTCGCGCGCGGGGAGCTCCGCACGGTCGCGGCCACGACGTGGGCGGAGTACAAGAAGTACTTCGAGAAAGACCCCGCGCTGACGCGGCGCTTCCAGGTCATCAAGGTGGAGGAGCCGGGGGAGACGGCGGCCGTCCAGATGATGCGGGGCGTGGCGCCGAAGCTCGAGAAGCACCACGGCGTGCGCATCCTCGACGAGGCGGTCGTGGAGTCCGTCCGCCTCTCGCAGCGCTACATTCCCGCGCGCCAGCTGCCGGACAAGTCCGTCAGCGTGCTGGACACCGCGTGCGCGCGCGTGTCCATCGGTCAGTCCGCCACGCCGGGTCCCTTGGAGGATCTGCGCCGGCGCATCGACGCGCTGACTCACGAGAAGGACCTGCTGCAGCGCGAGGCGGCGCTCGGCGCCGGCCACGGGGAGCGCCTCGCGGCGCTCGAGGCGGATCTCGTCCGCTCGGCGAGCGAATGCGCCGCCCTGGAGGCGCGCTGGACCCAGGAGAAGGCGCTCGTCGCGCGCATCTCGGAGATCCGTCGCACCCTGGAGCCGCCGAAGGCGCCGGACGCCACGGGCCCGGCGGCGGCCGCTGCTCCCGCGAGCGCGACGCCGGCCGCCGCGGCCGCACCGTCCGCTCCCGCCGCCGCTCCCGCGGCGGACGGGAAGGCCCGCGAGGATCTCCTGCGCGAGCTGGCGGCGAAGCGCGCGGAGCTGACGAAGCTCCAGGCGGAGCATCCGCTCGTGCCGGTGGAGGTGGACGGGCAGACGATCGCGGAGGTGATCTCCGGGTGGACGGGCATTCCGGTGGGGCGGATGGTCGCGGACGAGATCCAGACCGTGCTCGATCTGCCGGCGCGTCTCAAGGCCCGCGTCATCGGCCAGGATCACGCGCTCGAGGCGATCAGCCAGCGCATCCGCACGTCGCGCGCGCGCATGGACAACCCGAAGAAGCCGGTGGGCGTGTTCCTGCTCGTGGGCCCCTCGGGCGTGGGGAAGACCGAGACCGCGCTCACGCTGGCCGAGATGCTCTACGGCGGCGAGCGCAACCTCATCTCGATCAACATGTCGGAGTACCAGGAAGCGCACACGGTCTCGAGCCTCAAGGGCTCACCGCCGGGCTACGTGGGCTACGGAGAGGGAGGCGTGCTCACCGAAGCGGTGCGCCGCCGGCCGTACTCCGTCGTCCTGCTCGACGAGGTGGAGAAGGCGCACCCGGACGTGATGGAGCTCTTCTTCCAGGTCTTCGACAAGGGCGTCCTCGAGGACGGCGAGGGCCGCGAGATCGACTTCAAGAACACGGTGATCCTGCTCACGTCGAACGTGGGCTCGGACACCATCATGAAGCTCTGCGCCGACCCGGACACGACGCCCACGCCCGAGGGGATCGCCGAGACGATTCGCCCCGAGCTGGTGAAGGTGTTCCCGGCGGCGCTCCTGGGCCGCATGATCACGGTGCCGTACTATCCGCTCGGCGGGGCGGTGATGACCTCCATCATCCGCCTGCAGCTCGATCGCATCGCGCGTCGCGTGAAGGAGAACCACGCGGCCGCGTTCGAGTACGGCGACGACCTGGTGGCGGCCGTGCTGAAGCGCTGCACGGAGTCCGAGAGCGGCGCCCGCAACGTCGACGCCATCCTCACGCGCTCCATCCTGCCCACGGTCTCCGCGGAGATCCTGCGGCGAATGGCGGCCGGCGAGACGTTCCGCCGGGTCCGCGTCAGTCCGGACGCGGCCGGCGAATTCCGCTACGAGATCCAGTAGGAGACGCACATGGCGGGCGAGCCGGAGATCGCGGTCGTAGTCAAGACGCCCCTTCCCGACGGGACGTTCCAGCTGCGCAGTCTCGAGGGCACGGAGGCGGTGTCGCAGCTGTTCGAGTTCCGGCTCACGCTCGTGTCGGCGGACGTGGAGGTCGACTTCCGGAAGATGATCGGCCAGCCGGTCTCGGTGGAGGTGTCGCTCGCCTCGGGCGATCTCGTCCGCACCTTCGCCGGCGTGGTCTCCCGCTTCGGTCAGAAGGGGCTCGAAGGCCGCTACGCCGTCTACGAGATGGAGCTCGTGCCGTGGCTGTGGCTCCTCTCGCGAAGCGCCGGCTGCGACCTCTTCAACGAGACCTCCACGCAGGACATCGTGAAGGAGGTGCTCCGGCGCGCGCCGCGCTCGGAGTTCGAGCTGGTGGGCTCCGGCTGGACCGACCGCCTCTACTGCGTGCAGTACCGGGAGTCGGACGTCAACTTCATCCAGCGCCTGCTCGAGGAGGAGGGGTTCTACTTCTTCTTCGAGCCGAGCGGCGAGTTCCACAAGATGATCGTGGCGGACGGCGCGCAGACGGCCGCGACCAGCATCGACGTGAAGTACTCGGTCGCCACCGCCCACGAGGAGACGCACACCGTCAAGGAGTTCGGCAAGGTCCAGCAGCTCACGCCCGGCGAGTACGAGATGGTGGACTTCGACTACGCGGATCCGAAGCTCGGCGAGCCGGTGGAGTCGGTGCCGTCGTCGGTGGACCTCGGCTCGGCGGACAACGAGACGAAGTGGTACGACTTCCCGGGCGAGTTCGGGAAGATCACGGGCGGGGATACCGGCAAGCTGCGCGAGCGCGTGAAGCTGCGCATCGCGCAGGAGGACTCCCGCGCGGTCGCGTTCCGCGGCAAGAGCGGCATCTTCGAGATGATGCCCGGGCACGGCATCAAGCTCACGGAGGCCTACCGCGAGGACCTGGACGGCGACTATCTCGTGACCTCCGTCACGCACAAGCTGGAGTCCACGGGCGGCCTCGAGGCCGGCGGGGGCGGCGGCTCCTCGTACGAGAACACGTTCGAGTGCGTGCCGGACGGGATCCGTTTCGCGCCGTCCCGGGTGGCGCCGAAGCCGAGGATCCGCGGCGTGCACTCGGCCATCGTGAAGGAAGCCATCGACGACCAGGCGCGCGTTCGCGTGGGCTTCCCGTGGTGCAAGGACAAGGTCTCGTGCTGGATCCGCGTGGCGCAGACGCTGGCCGGCGGCGGGTGGGGTGCGCAGTTCCATCCGCGCGTGGGACACGAGGTCGTGGTGGGCTTCTACGAGGGCGACCCGGATCTCCCGATCATCGTGGGGCGCGTGTACAACGGGGAGAACGAGGGACCGTACTCCGACAAGCACTCGCGCGGCGGCGTGAAGACCCGCTCGATGGACGGCAACCCGGACAACTTCAACGAGATCCGCTTCGAGGACGAGAAGGGCGCCGAGGAGATCCTCATCCACGCGGAGAAGGACCAGACCATCGAGGTGGAGAACGACGAGGCGAAAGACATCGGCGGCAACCGCATGGAGCAGGTCAAGAAGAACGTCACGATCAAGATCGGCGGCGACCGCAGCGAGACGGTGGACGGCGCGCGCAACCTGAGCGTCGGCGGCAACAAGACCGAGGCGGTGACGGGGGAGAAGAACATCTCCGTCACGAAGGGTCACACCGAGAACATCACCGAAGCCATGAAGCTCGACGTGGGCAAGGACACGAACGTCACGGTGGGCAAGAGCCTCACGGTGGCCGCCACGGAGGCGGTGAGCCTCTCCGCGGGGAAGGCGCTTTCGGTCTCCGCGGGCGAGGACACCTCGGTGGCGGGCAAGGGCGCGATGACCATCACCGTCGACAAGGGCGGCAAGATGTCGATCAAGGAGGAGTTCGGCCTCGAGGCGAAGAAGATCCAGATCGAGGCGAAGGACGAGATCGTCATCAAGGTGGGCAGCGCGTCGATCACCATGAAGTCCAGCGGGGACATCACGCTCGACGGCGGCAAGATCGGCGTGAAGGGCTCCGGCGACGTCACGTTCAAGGGCTCGAAGATCGCCGCGAACTGAGGCGGGTTTCCCGCCCCCTCAGGGCGGCTACTTCGGCAGGAAGTCGTCGTCCCCTTCCAGGTCCGCCTCTTCCTCCGGCGTGAGGGGCGGCACGGCCACGTCGTCCGGCTCGCCGAAGGGCTGCACCAGGGAACCGTCCGGAAGGGGCAGGAAGTCCCGCTCGCCGTCCGCCAGCAGCTGCGGCCGGCGCTCCCCCGGGAGCGTGTCCAGGAAGCCCAGCTTCTCTCGCGTCACCACCGGCTTCGCCGCCGAGAGGTCCGTCCAGGCCAGCTTCCCCGCGGCGATCCACTTCGCGAGATCGAAGTCCCAGACGTCGTTCGCGATGGACCAGGCGCTCTGGCCGGAGTCGGTCTCGAACCAGTACATGCCCCGGCACCAGGGCTGGTGCAGCAGCCGCGGCTCGATCTTCTCCGGGGACCAGTAGCTGATGGGCCAGGCCACGTCGCCCGTGGCCATCTCGACGCGGCCGATCACCGCCTGCATCCCCGGAAGCTCCAGCAGCGCCGGCACGACGAAGGGCACCTCCGGACCCGGCTTCACGGGGTTCTTCGCCTCGGTGGGCGCGGGTCGCCCGAGCGTGAGGGCGCCGAGCAGCACCTGGAACGCGGCCGGCGCGCGCGGCTCCTCCACCGCCACCACGCAGTCCAGGTGCCACCAGTACCCGTCCACGCCGAACGGATCGAACGAGCGCAGCAGGGGCTCCCCGGTGAAGGGGCACACGCCGAGGTTGCGGCGCGGCAACCGGTCGCCGTACTCGGCCAGGCCCTGGTAGTAGCGGTCCCGCAGGCGATCGAACTCCGGCGGGGCGGGCGGGGGGCCGCTCGGCGGATACAAGCGCGTCCAGAGATCGCGGCAGCGCGCCACGAGCGCGTCGCGCTCCGGTCCGGAGAATGCCTCGGCCACGGCGCTACTTCCTCTTGGGCTTCGGGTTGTTGCACCCCATGCAGATCAGGGCGTCCTTCACGTCCTGGTTCTCCTTCAGGTGGACCGCGCCCCCCGGATACACGACGGTCAAGTTGTCGTCGCAGACCGGGAGGCGCCGGCTCTCCACCTTCATCTTGGGCGGGTTCGGCTTCGGCCCGCTCACCCACTCGGTGATCTGGTCCGTGATGATGTCGGGCGAGTCCGTCTTCTTCGGCACCCACTGCGCGTGGGGGCCGTGCTGGATGCCGTCCCACGTCATGCCCTGGTTCAGCTCCAGCTTGATCGTGGCGAAGGACGCCTGCTTCTCGTCGGGTCGCTCGCAGCCGTTCGCGTGATACATGAGATCCTGGAGATCGTAATCTCCCGTGATCCACGTGTTCTTGTAGTTGCAATGGACCTCGGAGTCGAGACCGCCGTACTTCTCCTTCCGCGCGCGCAGCGGCATCCCGTCGTCCGGGCCGTTGCCGCCGGCCTCGAGGACCATCACGATGCCGTAGAAGTAGGAGTAATCCCAGGAGCGGCCCTTCTTCACGCGACGTTGCGTGCACTGCTTCATCGCGGTCTGACCCTCGTCCTTCGGCGGGCGGCCCTCCTTCGCCCGGCGGCGCGCCTTCGCGTGCCAGCGGGCCACGAGCGTCACGTTGTCTTCCCGGATGGTCTTCGCGTTGAAGACGGCGTGCGGCTTCGGGCGGTGCTTCGCCTCGATCCACTTCGCGCACTTCTCGTTCGTGGCGCGGATGTAGATCACCACGCCGAACTTGTCGGCGACCTTCTGGAACGCCGCCTGGTCGCGCGAGATCACGCCGGACCCGTTCCAGGCGGTGTTGCCGCCCTTCTCCTGCTTCTCCTTCTCCTCGTTGACCTTGTCGCAGGCGTCCTTCTGCGGGCTCATGGCCACGTTCGGAGCCTGCAGCTCGGCCGGGCCGAACGCGTTCGGCGAGTCGCCCATGTTCTGCGTCATCGGGTCGGTGAGGCGGCACACGTTCTTCCCGTCGGCCTTCACGTCGAAGGAGTAGTTCACGAACTCGGCCTTGCCCTTGATCTTGTTCGACACGACGCCCATGAGGGCGCCGGCCTCGTCGCCGGTGGACATCATGATGTTCGAGCCTTTGACCATGAGCTTGGAGCCGTCGAACATGACTTTCGACGCTTCGCTCGCGGCGTCGGAGGACATCGCGATGTTGGGGTAGGGGATGGGAATCGGCGGCGCGGGCGGGGCCGGAGTCTTGCAAACGTCGGGGAAGGCGATCGACTGCCCGATCGAGCCGGAGTGGACCGCGGTGATCATGTTCACGATGACGGTCGGCGGCATGGTCTCCTCAGGCCTTCGGGGCGCTCGCGAGGAGCGCGGCGGCGCGGGCGGGGCCGTCGGAGGCGCCCCAGACGAGCACGCGGTCCGTGCCGGCGTAGCCCTTCGCGAGCGCGGTGGCGCCCCAAACGATGTTCAAGGCCCCCAGTCCCGCGCCCGCGTCGCCGATGCAGTCGGCAGGATGCCACATCAGCGTCGGACTGTGCAGGTCCGCGAACGCCCGCATCGAGGCCATGCCCCACTCCAGCGCGCGGGATCGGTCGCCGTTCAGGTCGCAGACGGCGAGGGGGCGCGCGGCGAGCGGCGGCGCGGAGAGCCGCGCCCGGCGCAGCGCGCGCGTGAGACCTCGCGCGATGTTCGGGTCCTCGGTGCCGACGGTGGGCTCCTCCTCGTCCACGACGCTCTGGAGTACGGCGAGCGGACGTCGATTCGAGGGGACGCTGCGCTCGACGACGAAGAACGCGGCGGCTTCGCCGGGCAGGACTCCCGTCGGCCGGCTCGCCGACTTCAGCGTCCCCGCATCGCGGAGCGCGCTCATGGCCTCCGCGCGAAGGAGGGAGTCCACGCCGCCCACCAGCGCCACGTCGATCTTCCCCGCGAGGAGGTCCTTCGCCGCCTGGCGCAGCGCCACGAGCGCCGCCGCGCGACCCTCGCGCTCCG
Source organism: bacterium (assembly GCA_046330135.1). Taxonomy (GTDB): domain Bacteria; phylum ARS69; class ARS69; order ARS69; family ARS69; genus CAYYFX01. The sequence goes on along the minus strand of JAXLTI010000006.1, from coordinate 355,961 downwards.
CGTGGCGCACGGCCGGCGGAGCGCCGATCACGTCGATGACGGCGTCGAGGGCCGGGGCGGCCTCGTCGCGCGGGTCCAGGCCAAGGTAGACGCCGATGCGCTCGCTCGAGCGCAGCGGATTCCGGATCCACTCCCCCTGGTCGCCCACGGATCCGAAGCCGGCGGCGGCCCACGCCTCGCGGGCCGCGGGGCGCGCGAGGTCCGCGAGGCGCGAAGGCCCCGACGGGATCCACGCTTCGGGCGGCGGCGGGTCGTCCCTGCCGAAGAGACGGTGCCCCGTCCATTCGATCTCCTCCGGTCCCCCGGTGAGCCACTCGAGGGGCACGCGCCCGCCGACCGCCGGCTCCCCGCCCACGAGCTCGCCGTTCACGAGGAACGTGGGCACCGGCCCGAGGCGCGCGATCCCCGCCCGGAGCGCGGCGCAGGACGCCCCTGCCGAGAGCCCGACCGGCGTGGCGGCGCCGACGGCGGTGATGGGGAAGTCCAGGCTTTCAGCCACCGGTGGACTCCTCGAGCGCGCACTCGATCCAGCGGACGTCGGGCACCTCGCCGTGGACGCGCAGCATGCCCTTGTAGAGGAGCCGGAGACGTCGCGTGTCCGTGTGCAGGGCGACCGTGTCGAGCACCATCGCCTGCCCCTCGACGCGCGTGCGCAGCCTCACCTCGAAGCGCGGGCGCAGCACCGGCAACCGGAACTCCAGCCGGCTTTCGCTCGTGAGCCCCGCGAGCTCCACCTTCTCGCCGCCCGTCAGCAGCTTGGGGGCGATCTGGTCGGGCGGCGCCGCCTGGTGGAAGCGGTCGTCGAAGTCGTCGGGGAGAATCGGCATCCGCTCGGCAACCCACTTCTCGTCGTACGTGCCCGCGTAGCTCCGGCGGGGCTCCCAACCCCGTCCGATCGGCCCCACGCCTACCGGCACTCCCTTGCGGCCGAGTCCGCCGGCCCCTTCTTCGGGGTCCTCGAGGCTCGGGCAGAGCTCGTCCTCCCAGGGCAGCTTGGAGTGCGCGGCGCGGTACCCGCGCCCCACGGGATTGCGCGGCTCGGCGCCGTGGTGCTTCTCGTCGTCCGGCGACGTGTCCGTCCCGCCCCACGCGTTCTCCCAGATCAGCGGGACCCGCTCGAAGGGCAGGGGATCGCTCGCCGTCTTCGCGAGGAGCGACCGCTTCCAGCGGCGCTCCCCGTACACCCGCACGGCTTTCCGGATGGGCCCCACGCGAAAGCGGACCTCCATGGCCCGCGTGCCGGGGCGCGGCGCCACCGCGGAGCCGAAGAGGAGGACGTCGGTCGCCGGCTTGGTCGCCCCGAGCTCCGCCTCGCCGGCGATGCTCGTCAGCGGCGGGTCCCCGTAGAAGACGTCGCCGCCGCGCAGGGGATCGCCCGGAGGCGCCACGTCGAGCGCGCCGCCTTCGCCGATCACGAACTCCGCGCGCAGCACGACGATGAGGCGCTCCGCGCCGGTACGGTCCAGGTCCACGACCTGGCCGAAGAGATGCGGCGTCCGGTTGCGCAGCTCCATTCGATCACTCTCCGCACAGCGCCTCTTCCTCGGGAATGCCGGGGAAGAAGCCGTCGGGGACTTCGGCGCGGTGCGGCTCGGGAGAGGGCGCGGCCGCCACGAGCGTGCGCCAGCGCGATTCCGTGAACTCCTGGAGCGGCGGGCCCGTGTGGGGGAAGGGGCGCCCGCGGAGCCAGACGCGATCGGCGGCGAGGCGGCCGCGCATCTCGTCGCAACGCGCGCGCGCGACCTCGGGATCGGCGACGAGCGTCGCGGGCTTGTCCTTCGGGAACCCCACGATCACGAGGATCGCGTCGGCGGCTGCGGCGACCAGCGCCGGGTCGCTCGAGTCGAGCCGCTCGCGGAGGAAGTCCAGCTCCTCGACGCGCCCGAGATCGCCGAGCGCCCGGAGCGCGGCCGGGTCGGCGGCGCGCCGCAGACGGGGGACGTCCGACGCGTCGCCGAGCAGGCCCAGCACGCGCAGCGCGAAGGGGTCGGGTCCTGCGGCGAGGCGCCGCGCTCGCGTCACGCCGGCCGCGCGGTCGACGAGAGCGAGCGACCACAGCGCCCGGCGACGCACGTCCGCGCTTTCGTCGTCCGCCAGCCGCTCCGCCGACGTCCGCACGGCGGCGCTGCCGGAGGCCGCGGAGCGCGCGAGGCCGCGCGCCACGCAACGCCGCACCGCGACGTCCGCGTCGGCCGCGAGTCGCGCGAGCTCGCCCTCGGACGCACGGCCCTGCCAGACGCGGGCGTCGGCGCGCACGCGACGCGCCAGCGGGCCGGGGGGCTCGGGCGCGCCGCGCGGGAAGATCCGCTCCGCGTGCGCAGGCGTGGTTCGACGGAAGGCTTCGCGCCAGCCGGCGAGGAGGTCGTCGCCGCCCGCTTCGATCCTCTCGTACACGTCGCCGGGCGCAGGCGCTCCCTCTTCGACCCAGATCCGCGCCGCGGCGGCGGCATGCCAGTCCAGGGCGACCTCGTCCAGGCGCCGGCGCGCGACGTCTCCCGCGGCACGCCCGGCGATGGCCAGCCCGTCGCGATGCGCGGCCGCGCGCTCGTCGTGCTCGGCGAGGCGCGCGAGGGAGGTGTCCGGATCCACGAGCAGCTTCCGGCGCTGGATGGCGAGGAAGCCCAGCTCTTCGAGGTGCTCCTCGACGACATCGGGGAGCGCGGGAGGCGTCAGCGCGGCGGCGGGCATGGCTCAGTTGAGCGCGATCGTGGCGCCCTTGATGCGGTGCGGGCCGGTGGAGCTGGAGACGATGTGCGCGCCCTCGAGGGTCACGCGCCCGTCCCGGCGCAGCACGAGCCGCGCCTTCCCGCAGCGCAGCTCGATCGAGCTCTCCGCGCTCAGCCGCAGGGTCTCTCCGTCGAGCTTGACCTCGAGGTCTCCGGGCAGCGCGTCGCGCGCGCGGGCGGCCACGCGCTCCCGCAAGAGGCCCACGAGCACCCTCACGTCGTCGGCCTCCGAGGCGACGACGAGGGCGCGTCGTCCCGTGCGGGCGGCCTTCACCAGAGCGCCGTCCGAGAGCTCCACGCCGATCGTGACGGGGCAGGGCGGGGCGTCATCCGCCGCCCGGAACAGGATGCGGCCGTCCTCGTCGAGCCCGTCCAGGTGCCCGACGAGCAGGCGGACGCCCGGCCGTTCGAGGGCCATGAGCGCATCGGGAATGCGAGACGCGTTGCGAGGCTCGGTCAAGGGACACCCTCCTGCGGGCGACGGACTCCGGCGCGCGGCCGGTCGCGGATCAGGATGTGGGCGAAGGCGGCGGAGCGCTCGGCGCGGCGCCCGGAACGGGACTGATCTGACGCGGACAATCGAACTGGAAGAAGCCGCTCGCGAACGGGTTCGCGGCCGCCGACGCGCGCAGATCGTAGGGCACGGAGATCGCGTACGAGCCCTTGCGCTCCAGGTTCCAGCGGATGCGGTACTCGGACTCGCTCTTGGCCTCGACCGTGGCGCGATCCAGCAGACGGAAGAGCGCCCAGGGTCCGTCGAACGAGATGGCGTCCGGCTCCGGTCCGTCCGCCGTGACCGAGACGCGCGCGCCGCCGGTCTGCGTCTCGCCCGGCCACACCACGCGGGTCTCCTTCGAGAGGCCCATGTCGTACACGATGCGCGCGTCGCCGACGGTGAGGCTGGTGGTCTTGATGAAGGGCGGCGTGCCGGAGACCTTGGCGGTCTGCGCCGGCTTCAGGCGGAACGAGCAGGAGAGCGTGCCCGGCGTCTCGCGGAACAGCGCGTCGCGGAAGAGGATCGCCTTGCGGATCGCCTTGTCGGCGTCCGGACCGATCGCGAGGCCGTGCGCCCAGACGACTTTCGCGTGCCCGTCGCGATCCAGGAAGGGCGCGAGCTCGCCGTCGTAGAACTTCCAGAACACGCCGCCCGGCGCGAAGAACCGGTTGAACTCCTCGATCGGACAGTCCGGACCGTTCGCGAGCATCGGGTACTTGCCGGTGAGCGTCCGGAACGGCTCCGACACCGACGTGCCCCAGCCGGCGTCGAGGTAGAGCTGCGCCTCGTGGAGGACGCCGCCCCACGCCGCTTCCGCCGGGCGGCGCAGGATGGCCCGCACCGCGGCGGCGCATTGCTCCTCGCCGGTGAGCACGTTGGCCACGTGGCGCTCACCGACGCGGATGGAGGCGGGGATGGGCGCGTCCGGCGGCGCCGGCTCGACGAGCATGGTCTTCGCATAGGTGGTGGACGCGAGGCCCGGGTCCCCGCTCTCCGAGAGCTGCCGCAGCGCCTCCACGACCGCCCCCAGCGAGTGCTGCCAGTCGTCGATCGGGCGATGGGCGTCCTTGCCCTCGCCGGCCACGGCGAACAACGAATGCAGCGCGGCGAAGCTGTCCTCGATGCCGGCCATCGACGCGTTCGACGCGGAGTCCCCGCCGGCGGTCTCGCCGCGGAAGCGCAGGTTCGACGCCGCGGTCTCGAGCAGGCGGACGAGGGGGGATCCCGGCTGCGCGAGGTCGCGCACGCGCGTGGCGGCCGCGCCGGCGCCGGTCACCGGGGCGACGTCCACGGCGCCGAGGAACTGAGCCCAGTGCAGCACGTAGTCCTTCTTGTACGTCTGCAGGAGCCAGTCGCGCATGTCGAGCGCCTGTCCCTGGAACGCGTCCTTGAGGACCGGATCGTTGCGCAGCTGCGCCTCGCTCGCCTGGATGCGGCCGGCGACTTCCTCGCGCCAGCCCTTGAGCGTGAAGGCGCCGGGGACGGAGGACGCGTCGGGCTTCGTGGCCACGATCTGCGCGTCGCTCGCGAGCAGCTCGCTGCCTCCCGGCACCGACGCGATCGAGAACGGCGGCAGCTTGCCGTTCACTTCCTCGATCATCCCGATGTAGAAGTTCTCGGGCCGCCAGAACTGGCGGACGTACACGCCCGCGCGATCGACGAGCGCGGGGTTCCGCGGCGGTAGCTGGGCGCTCTGGTAGGCGATGTCCTCGGGGTGGCGCCACGCGTACGCCACGTGCCGGCGGATCGACTCGCGCAGCCCCTCCGTGGCGCCGCCGCCCGCGGCCGGTCCCGACCAGACGCCCACGAGCTGCTTCGTGAGGAACGTGGAGTCCGCGATCTGCGGCTCGAGCAGGTAGAGGTACGCGCGGTACTTGTCGAAGAACGCGTTGTACTCGGTGGGGGAGGCGGGGTAGCTCGAGAAGAGCCAGGTCTCCAGCGTGCGCCGGCTCGGCCCGAGGAAGACCTCGCTCAAGCGGTTCGCGTACACGGCGCGGGCGCGCTTGTTGACGTCCCGTCCGTGGTAGAGACCGAAGTCCAGCGTGAACGGCGTGCGGTGGTCCCAGCGATCGAGCTTGTCCAGCTGATCCCGCAGGGGCTCGAGGAGACGCAGGCGGTTCTCCACCTCGCCCGCCGTGCCGGCGTTCGCCGGCACCAGCGCGGCCTCGCGCGCGAGGCCCACCGTGTGGCTGATCATGGTGCCGTTCCGGATGAACGAGATGATCAGGAACACCGCGAGCAGGACGGCGAGCGTCACGCCGCCGCCGAGGAGGCCGAAGCGCTGGAGCTGGCGCCGGCGCGTGGCGGCCTCCGTGGGACGGGCGAGCGCGGCGCTGGTGGGCAGCACCCGCGTGAACAGCTCGCGGAGGAAGCGCGGATCGGCCTCGGCGCGCACGCCCGAAGACGACGCCGACGCGCGACTCGGCGTCTCCCGGTCCGGGAGCATGTCGATGACGCGCGTCACGTCGGCGGCGTTGTCGAGATCCGGGGGCAGCCCGATGACGCGGCTCACCTCGTTGAGCACCATCTCGACGGGCTCGCCCTCGAGGCTGCCCGACGCGAAGAAGAAGCCGCGGAAGAGCGGGCGCTCGCCGTACGGATTCGGCTCGAACAGGATCTTCGCGAAGCCGCGGAGCTTCTTGCGCAGCGCCACGAACTCGAGCGGGAAGAGGTAGATCCGCGCGCGCTTGTCGAGCCGGTCTTCCTGCGCGAGGCGGGGGATGCGGCGATCGCACAGCGCGCGATACAGCGTGTCGAACTCGCGCGAGAACGCGCGCACCGGGTCCTCCGCCACCTGCTCCGGATCCAGCGTGGCGCCGAGCACCTGGTCCCGTGCGTTGCCCGCGAGATCCGAGAAGAACTCCTGGAAGCCGTGGACGAGATCCACCTTGCTGATGACGAGGTGGACGGGCGTGAAGGCCTTCAGCGCTCCGATCGTGGCGTCCAGCCGCTGGCGCAGCACGCGCGCCTGCTCCTCGAGGCGCGCGACGTCGTGGCGGATGAGATCCTCCGCCGACACGGTCACGACGATGCCCTGCAGCGGGACCTCCCCGCGCGCCTTCGCGATCACCTCGAGGATGCCCTGCCAGTCGTGGCGCGCCGGGGCGTCGTCGTCGCGGTCCGCGAAGCGCCCGTTCGCCTCGAGCACCACGGCCTCGTTCGTGAACCACCACGCGAGGTTCTGCCCCGGGCCCACGCCCTTGCCGCCGCGCGCATCCTGCGGTCCGGACCCCGGGAAGCTCAGCCCGGAGTTGCGGATCATCTTGCTGCGCCCGCTCCCGGCCTTGCCGAGCACCAGGAACCACGGCAGCACCGACAGCGCGGTGGCGCCGCTGCGGCCCCCCGCGAGCTTGGACTTCTTGAGATTCTCGATCGCCTCGGCCAGCTCCTCGCGCGCGCGCTCGTTCGCGGTGCGCTGCGCTCCCGACGACGACATCACGAGGCTGTCCGCCTCCAGCAGCAGCGAGTCCTCGATCTGCTTCGCCTTCTTCTTCTTCTCGGCCCGCTTCACGAGGATCAGGATCACGATGGCGATGACGAGCAGCGCGAGCGCGATCCAGAGGCGCCGGCCGGGATGCAGGAAGAGCGACTTGCCGAAGCGGAAGACCTGGAACGCGAAGCCGAGGCCCAAGAGCCCCACGAGCGCATACGGGCTCCGCAGAAGCTTGAAGAGCTTCTTCGGGTCGGTGAACGTCTTCATGGCCTTCGAGAAGTCAGGCATCGCCACGTTTCGTCCTCGGTCAGCCGGGCAGGAGGTTGAGCTTCTGGAGGGCGGAGCTCTCGGAGTGCCCGATGAGCAGCCAGAGCACGAGGAACAGGAGCGCGAGCCCGCCCAGGCAGCCGGCCACGATGCGCAGCGCGGGAAGGCCCGATTCGCGCGCGGTCCGCTTGGCGTCCCGGCGCCGGCCGTGCGGCGAGATCGGCGCCTTGGCGAGCGCGCTGACCGAGAAGCCGAGCTCCCGGCGGATCTCGTCCACGAGCTGCGCGAGCTTCTGCCGCCCGGCGATCTTGTACTTGCCCTCGAAGCCGAGCGCCATGCACAGCCAGTAGATCTGGAGCAGCTCCGCCTTCGCTTCGCCCTTCGCGCGGACCTTCTCCATGCGCTCGAAGAAGCGCTCTCCGGCCACGGTGTCGCCGTAGAGATCCAGCTGCAGGGGGTGCTCGCGCCAGCGCTCGCGACCGTCCCACTGCGAGTTCAGGATGATCTCGTCGATGAAGGCCACGAGCGGGTACTTCGCCGCCTCGATGTCCTCGCGCGCGATGCCGGCGTCCCGGCCTTCCTTGTCGATGCGGTCGAGGTACTCGCCGATGCGGCTGCGCAGCTCCTCGAGACGGCCGTAGGCCGCCGACGAGCGCAGCGAGAGGATCAACGAGAAGAGGCTGGCGGCGAGGTCGGGCAGGCTCTGGACTCTGGCCGACGATTTCTCCTGATCCATGCGTCCTTCCGTGGGGGCGTGCCCGTCAGGCCTGCGTGACGATGAGCTCGAACGAAAGCTCCTTCAGCTCGGACCCGCGCAGGTAGATCGAGATGGCCCGAGCCTCCTTCACCGTGTCCCACGTCTCGCCGTGGGTCTCCAGCCGGAAGTACACGTGGCCCGACCGGATCGGGAAGTCGCTGGAGGGGAGCGCCGTGTAGGTCACGGCCACTCCGCGCAGCGCCTGCCGCACGAGGAACTCGACGTTGTGGGTGGAGCCGATCGTGATCTTCCCGGGGAGCTCCTCGCGGATCCGATCCTCCGCCAGCGGCCCGGATGCGGAGAGGAACCACTTGTAGCCGTCCTGGAAGAGTCGGTCGTCCGCGACCTCTCCCTTGAGCATCGCGTCGCCGACCTTCGTGAGCGGGACGCGCTCGTGGCGGCTGACTTCCGAGATCTCGATCAGCTCGCGGAAGAGGGACTCCAGCTTGCGGAACGTCCCGCCGACGTTCTCGTGCTCGTACGGCGGGATCTCGCGCGGGCGGCGCTCCGCGGCGAACGTGCACAGCCCGCCGAGCAGCTGCGCCATCACGAGGTACAGCTCGAAGGGATGCGCCTGCGGCGTGCGCTGGTAGTGCGCCATCACGGGAATGAACGAGTTCACCGTGTGCACCTGCCAGAACAGCATCACGTCGCTGGTGCCGTACTGCACCTTCCCGCCGACCTGGCGAGTCTGCACCTTGAGAACGTCGCTCTTCGCGCTGAGGCTCTCGAGCACGAAGCGGAGGACCGAAGGCACGGGACCCGCCGCCTCGATCGAGAGGCTGGGCGGCGCCCAATCGCGGGAGCGCTGGATGGTCCCCGCGGACGAGCGCTCGATCTGCGCGATGCGGAGCGTGTTGTAACCGTCCAGGCTCTCGCCCGCGAGCAGCACGCGAACGTTCGCGCGCGCGACGGCGATGTCGCTGTCGGAGCCCGGCGCGTTCTCGTCGGCCAGACGCACGCTCTCCGAGCGGAAGGGGCTGTCCACGGCGCCCGGCTCACCGGCCGCGCGCACGCGCGGCGTGCCGGGGCGCTCCTCGGGAATCGCGAGGAACACGTCCAGCCGGGCGCGATCGGCGGTGAACGCGGTGGAGAGGTCCCGGCCCACGGGCACGGGGTCGATGGCGGGCAGGCGGATGACCGTGCCGTCCGGCAGGATCGCGTCCAGCTCGAGGACGTTGAAGCGGCCGTTCGCCAACGCCTCCTCGTCCACGAGGAGACGCCGCACGCCCCACGCCCACGGGAGGGCCACGCCCAGCCGGTGGTTCATCTCGCCCAGCAGGTGTCGCTCCATCTGCTGGAAGTGGTGCGGACCGAGCAGCATCCCCTCGGTCCACACCATTCTGCGGTAACCGCTCATCGAACGCTCCTCGCGAGGTTCAGTCGATCGAGAGACAGCCCTCGTCGAGGTGGACGCGTACCTTCGCGTCGCCCTTGGTGATCGGGATCGCGCGCCGCCAGCAGCCCTCGCCGGCCTTGCAGAAGTTCGCCACGATGCCGATGGCCGTGGCGCCCTTCGCCGCGTCGGAGCGCGCGAGCGACACCGTCAGCTGCTGCTTCGGGTTCAGCGTCTTCTCGACGACGCTGATGCGGTCCTCGCCGAGCGTGTTGAAGTCGTTCTCCCAGAGCGCTGCGAACTCGGCCCGGGAGAACTTGTCGGCGCTCTTCAGGTAGTAGATGCGCACGACGACCGGGTGGGGGTCCGCTCCTTCGCAGGTGTTGAGTCGGGGAGAAGTGGTCAGAGTCACGTGGTCGGTCGTGGCGCAGCCCATGAGCAGGGCCGCTCCGGTGACGGCCGTCCAAACGGCCGCCTTGCGCAGAAGGATCATCCGCTCCCCTCGCATCCTGGCCGCGGCCCGTTCGGGCCCGCGGCCTGCCTCCCCGATCCGTCCGCGCGAAGCTCCGCCGGGATGCCGGTGCACCACCGTGGGAGATTCCGGCGCGTGCACGGCGCGGGACGGGGCGGATTGTAGGAGGGGGGGTGGGGACGGTCAAGTGACGACGGACCGGCGGGTTGCGTCGATTGACGGGCTTTTCGACCGGGGTCTAGACTCGGAGCGGTCCGCCGACTGAGCCGGGCGGGACGGGCCGGAGCAGGACTCGCCCGCCGTCGGGAGGCGCGGTGTTCTTCGGGAAGAAACGCAAGCGGAAGGACTCGGAAGGTCCCCGCGAGTTCGGGGGGGACGACTTCGGCTTCGAGGAGCCGGACGACGCCGCCGACTCGCGCCGAGACCGCTCGCAGGTCGAGCCGCCCTCGGCGGACCGGTCGCGGGTGGACCGCTCGGAGGTGGACCGCTCCTCCGTGGATCGCTCCCGCGCGGATCGGTCGCGGGACGACCGGTCCCGGGACGATCGGTCCCGGAAGGACCGGGCTCGGCGGGACAGCTTCGACGCGGAGGACGACGGGCCGCTCGGCGGTCGCTCCGTGGACGACGCCACGTTCGTGAGCGGGGCGAGGGCCCCTGCAGCGGCGCCCCTCACGTCCGGTCCCGCGCACGCCGAAACCGACGAAGACCTCCCCGACGTCACGCGCGTGATCGGGCCGCCGGTCGACCCGCGCACCACCACCGTCGCCTGGCTCGTCGTGGCGAGCGGCCCCGGCCGCGGTCGCGACTACCGGATCGGAGAGCGACGGACCCGCGTGGGATCCGCCGACGAGTGCGAGATCCGCCTCTCCGGCGATCCGTACGTCTCCACGACGCACGCGGAGGTCGGCCTCGAGGGAAGTGACGTCGTGGTGCACGATCTCGGCTCGACGAACGGCACCTACCGGAACGACGAGCGGATCCGGGACGCCGTCCTCGAGGACGGGGATCGACTCCGCTTCGGGCTGTCCGAGTTCGTCTTCAAGAGCGTTCGCCTCTGAGCGGGAGGGGCGGCTTGCCGGAGAACGAGCCAGCGAGGCTGCTGCCCCGCGGCGCCGAGGTGGGGGTGGCGATCGAGCTGCCCGAGGACGGCGCCTTCCGCGTCGGGCGCGAAGAGCCCGCGGACCTTCCGCTCCGCGAGGCGGCGGTCAGCCGCGAGCACGCGATCCTCGAGTTCGACGGCCGTGGCTGGGTGATCACCGACCTGGACAGCGCGAACGGGACGTTCGTGGACGGCCGTCGTGTGAAGCGGCGGCGGCTGAAGGGCGGCGAACGCATCCGCTTCGGCCCGCGCATCGAGTACCGGTTCCTCGGCGGCGAAGGGCCCTCCGCGCTGCGCAGCTTCTTCGGGTCGTTCTTCCGGGTCGCGCTCGTCGCGCGGGATCCGACGTTCCAGCCGCGACGCCTCCTGATCTCGCACGCACCGCGGATCGTGGGGCGCGCGCCGAAGTCCGATCTGCGCCTGCCGTTCACCGAGGTCTCCGACGTCCACGCTCGCCTCGAGGATCGCGGCGGGCGTCCCTGGGTCCTCGATCACAAGAGCCGCAACGGCACGTTCGTGAACGGCGAGCGCGTGAAGGAGCACCGGCTCCACGTCGGCGACGAGGTGGGGTTCGCGCGTACGCCGTTCGACGTCGCGATCACGCCGGCACCCTCCACGCGCGGTCTGCTCGCCGCCGCCACGCTCTGCGCCGTCATCGCCGGGACCGCATTCGGCGTGGGCTGGGTCGGGCGGCGCGCGTCGCCGGACACGCTCTGGACGCGCGACATGTACGAAGCGCAGGCGAGCGTGAGCCTCGGCGACGCTCTCGAGGCCGCGGACCGCCGGCCTCCGGCGAGCGAGATCGCGCACGCGCAGTTCGACATCGCCATCCACGCGCTCATCTCCGCGGACCGCCTGCCCCCCGGCCAGCCGTCGATGGAAGAGATCGGCGCGGCGTTCGCGCGCTACTCGAAGCATCTCAAGGGGGAGTTGGCCGAGCGCGATCTCGGGAGGGTTTACGCGAGCCTCCTCGAGGAGGAGAAGCGTCGCGAGGAGAAGCCGCCGCCGCCCCCGCCGCCCGTGTCCGGCGACGTGGTGGAGGCGGAGCTCACGCACATCGTCGCCGAGTTCGGGATCGACGTCGCGCAGGCGCCGATCCCGCCGGCGCTGCTCGAAGAGGTCCGGCGCTTCGTGAAGTACTGGACGAACGAGAACCGGGACTACACCGTCCGGGCCATGCAGCGCTCGCGGCCGCATCTGGCGATGATCCGGACCGAGCTGAGGCGCGACCACCTGCCGGAGGTCTTCTGCTATCTCCCGTTCATCGAGAGCGGGTATCGCACCGAGGTCGTGAGCGGGGCGGGGGCCCAGGGGCTCTGGCAGTTCATGCCCAAGACGGCGCGCAACTACGGTCTGCGCATCGAAGGGTCGCTCGACGAGCGCAACGACCCGCTGCTGGAGACGCGAGCGGCCTGCCAGTACCTGGACGGGCTTCTCGCCACCTTCGGAACCGACGCGTTCATGTGCGCCGTGGCGGCGTACAACAAGGGCGAATACGGCATGGTGACGTGTCTTACGCAGAACGTGCTCAAGAAGAAGGTGAGCTTCCTCTCGAAGTGGAAGTTCTGGGATCTGGTCGAGAGCCGTGACGGCTGCCTCAAGCAGGAGACGATCGAGTACGTGCCGAAGTTCCTGGCCGCCGCGATCGTGATGCGACGCCCGGAGGCCTTCGGCCTCGTCTCGGCCGAGGGAGCCCTCCCGGGTCAGCCCGCGTCGTCCGTGCCGGCGCCCGGCGCCGCCATGCCGGCGACGGGAAGCCCCGTCTCCGCGGGAGCCGGAACGTGAGGCCGGCGAGGACGACGTCGATCGCGGCTCTGGCCGTGTGGCTCGTCGCGCTCGACGCCGCCGCGGCGGGCGCGCAGCAGTTCGCGCTGCACGCCGAGCCGGGCGTGGCTCTCCTGAGCGGCGGCGCGCTCCTGCCGTTCCGCCTCGTCGACTCGACGGGCGTGGCGTTCCCGGTCCGCCCGGGCGAGGTCGTCGTGGAGGCGGACGGCGGCGGCGCGTTCCCCTCCGAGCTCGTCGCCTTCACGGGGCCCGATGCTTTCCCGGTCGCGATCGACCTCCTCGTGGATCCGCGCGCGCTGCGCGGAGCGGACCTCGCCGAGTGGGCCCAAGCGATCGCGGAGTTCGCCCGCCCGGACGGGAGCCGCGAGGTACGGTCGGTGTACGGGGCGGCCGCGCACCCGGTTCCTTGGGCCGTGCCGGGGGAGGCGCCGCCGTCGGTCGACGAGCTGCGGCGGAAGCTCGACGGCGGCGGCGACGTGCCGCTCTGGGAGTGCACGCTCGGAGCGATCGACCACCTCTCAGGCCCGGGGACGGCGGAGCGACGCGTCCTCCTGCTCGTCGCGGACGGCGAGGAGGGGCGCGAGAGCCGGCACCCGGTGGCGACGTGCGCGGATGCGGCGGACACGGCGCGCGTGAGCGTGTGGATCCTCACGCCGGCGTCGGCGCCCACGGCGGGCGCGCGGGCCCGCCTGGCCACGCTCGCGTCGCGCACCGGGGGCGTGTTCGTCGAGGCGAAGGGTCGCGGTGCGGGCGCGCTGCGCGAGATGCACGCCCAGATCCGCGGGGTCCAGGCCCTCCGGCTGAGCGCGCTTCCCGCGTCGCCCCCCGTGGCGGTGACGCTGCGGCCCGGCGTGCCGGCGGCGGCCGGAAGCCGAGTGTGGATTCGCGCCCGGCATCCGGTGGGCTTCGTTCGGCAGCCCATCCCGTGGCTCCCGATCGGCGGCGCCCTGGTGGTGGGGCTCTTGGCCGCGGGCCTCGTGGCGGCGCGGGCGCTCCCCGTGGGGCGCGTGCGCGGCCTGGGGCCCTCGAGCGGCCTCTTGGTGTCCGTGACGCGCTCCGGGCTGACCATCGGCGGCGCGAAGGGCAACGGCCTCGTGCTCGCGGACACCCGCGTGTCGCGAAGCCACGCGGTGATCCGCCTCGAGCGGGGGCGCGTGATGCTCGTGGATCTGAAGTCGGCGAACGGAACGAAGGTGAACGGACGCCCCGTGGCCGCCGTGGCGCTGAAGAACGGGGACCGCATCATCCTGGCGGACGCGATCGAGCTCCTCTGGGAGGAAGGATTTCGTTTTGGCAAAGGCCGGTGACGTGCGACACTGTGCGGCCTTGAACCATGGACAGCCAGCGAGAGCGGAGACCGAGTGGAAGAGATCCGACTGACGCCGACGGAAGTGCTGGCTGTGGCCAGCCTCACGGACCTCGGCTGCGTGAGGAAGAACAACGAGGACTCGAAGGGCGTGTTCGCCGGCGCGGACCCGGCGCGCGGCCATCTACTGATCATCGCGGACGGCATGGGCGGGGCGGCGGCGGGTGAGGTGGCCAGCGGCATCGCCGTCGAGACGGTCCGCGCCAGCTTCTTCGACGCGCCGGGCGGCACCAAGCCCGCGGACGCCCTGCGGGTGGCCGTGGAGGCCGCGAACGCCTCGATCCATCGTCGCGCGGTGGACGATCCGAAGCTCGGCGGCATGGGCACCACGTGCACCGCGGTGGCCGTGGTGGGTCGCCAGGTCTCGTACGGGCACGTCGGAGACTCGCGGGCATACGTCGCCGCGAACGGGTCGCTGGCCCAGCTCACCCGGGACCACTCGCTCGCCGCGGAGCTCGCGCGGTCCGGCGGCGAGGGCGGCGCCCCGGCGCGGGCCAAGAACGTGCTCACGCGCTGTCTCGGCGTGAAGCCCGAGGTGAAGGTGGATGTGTCGGAGCAGGCGGTCGCGCTGCCCGACGACGCGGTCCTCGTGATGTGCACCGACGGCCTGACCAACTTGGTCGAGGACGGTGAGATCTTGCACATGGTGTCGATGTACCTGCCGGACGGCGCCTGCAAGCGACTCGTCGCGCTCGCGAAGGAGCGCGGCGGCCCGGACAACATCACGGTGATCGTCGCGCGCCTCACGCGCGGCTAGGAGCGTCCGTCGATGCCGCGTTCGTTCCGCGGATACGAGATCCAGGGGAAGCTCGGCGCCGGTGGGATGTCCACGCTGTATCTCGGCATCCAGACCGCGCTGAATCGCAAAGTCGCCATCAAGATGCTGCACCCGGGGCTCGCGGACGACGAGAACTTCATCTCGCGCTTCGAGCGCGAAGCGAAGACCGCCTCCGCCATCGGCCACCGGAACATCGTCTCCGTGTTCGATTTCGGCGTCGAAGACGACGTCTACTACATCGTCATGGAGCTCGTGCAGGGCACCGACCTGAAGGACGCGCTCACGAAGACGGGGCGCATCCCGCCCGAAGTCGTCCTCGCCATCCTCGAGGAGGTCTCGTACGGGCTCGAGGCGGCGCACGAGCAGGGCGTGATCCATCGTGACATGAAGCCCAGCAACGTGATGCTCTCGAACTCCGGCGAGGTGAAGGTCGCGGACTTCGGGCTCGCGCGCCAGTCGAGCGACATCTCGCGCCTGTCCGCGCTCACGCTGCCCGGCTCGGTGCTGGGGACGCCGGCGTACATGTCGCCCGAGCAGGCGGCCGGTAAGGACTGCGACCATCGGACGGACATCTACTCGCTCGGCGTGATGGCCTACGAGCTGCTCACGGGCGAGAAGCCGTTCCGCGGCAGTACGTACTCGGAGATCCGCGACCAGATCATCAACCACGATCCGCCCGCGCTGAATCGACGCGCCCCGGTGACCCCGGAGATCGAGCAGCTCGTCGAGAAGATGCTCGCGAAGGACCCGGACAAGCGCTTCGCATCGATGCGTCACGTGATCCGCGCGATCGAGGACTGCATGGAGACGCTGGATCCCACGGGCGGCCTCATCAAGCACCGTCGCAAGTACCTCGGCGAGTTCGCCCAGGATCCCGTGGGCTTCTCGGAGAAGCTCCGCAGCAACAGCATCTCCGCGCACCTGGACCGCGGGTTCTACTTCAAGCAGATGGGCCTGGCGAAGATCGACGACGCGGCGCGCGAGTTCCGCTACGTGCTCTTCCTCGATCCGGAGAACTCGAAGGCGAACGACGCGCTGCACGACCTCGAGAAGCAGGCGGAGGAATCCGGCGTCCGGCTGCCGGCGCGCGGCGCGCCGAAGGACCCCTCGGCGGCGTCGGCCGCCACGGCGCCGTCTCTCGCCGGCGCGCCGGTGGGGGTCGCGCAGTCGGATTCGCGCACCTCGAGCCGCACGGCCACCCGGCCGTCCGTCCTTGGCGGAGCGGACAAGACGCGCGTGCTCGGCGGGGAAGCTGCCGTCGGCACCACGCAGGTCTTCGGGGGAGAGAAGGCGAAGGGCCGCGGCCTCGGCGTGCCGCTCTGGATCCCGATCGTCGCGGTGGTCGCGTTGGGCGCCGCGTTCGCCGCGTGGAAGCTGAAGCCCGGCGGCGGTCCGCCCGGAGCCATCGCGCTCTCGACGCAGCCGCCCGGGGCGGCCGTGTTCGTCCGCGGGCCGAAGGACCCCGAGTTCCGGCCCACCGGTCTCGTGACGAACTGCCGGATGGCGAAGCTCGGGGACGGCGCGTGGGAGGTGCGCGTGGAGCTGGCCGGTTACGTGCCGCAGGTGCGCCGGGTGGAGATCGCGGGGGACCAGAAGGCGCTGAGCCTCGCCCTCGTGGCGGCCGCCCAGGACGGGCGCTTCGCCCTCGTCACCACTCCGGACGGAGCCTCGGTCTGGGTGCGCACGCCGGGCCAAGGGGAGTTCCGCGCCCTCGCGGGCAAGACCCCGCTCACGAGCGAGCCCCTGGCGGCGGGCAACTGGGAAGTGCGCGCCGAGGCGGCGGGTGTGGGTCGCATGACGCGCACCGTCGCGGTGCCGGCCGGCGGCCTCGCGAACGTGAAGTGGGACCTCACGAAGGAGCACGACGTGGGCCGCGTGGACGTGACGTCCGACCCCCCCGGCGCGTCGATTCGCGTGCGCCGGCGCGGCGATGCCGACTTCGTGCGGACGCCGAAGGTCACTCCCGCCGCGCTGGACGACCTCGCCGCGGGGGACTGGGAGATCCGCGTCGAGAAGGCCGGGTTCGCGGAGCAGGTGCTCCCGGTGGCGGTCGACCGGGATGCGCCCGCGAGGCTCGCGTTCACGCTGACGAAGGGCGGCGGGACGCCGGCCACCCCGGAGACGCCCACTCCGCCCGGCACGGGCCCGCCGGCCTCGCCGGGCGCCGCGGGGCGCGACGGCTACGCCTCGATCATCGTCGTGCCGTTCGCGGACGTCTACGTGGACGGCCGGTTGTTCCAGAACCAGGCGCGTCGCGCGGTGATTCCGCTGAGCTCGGGCAAGACGCACCTGGTGGAGCTGCGCCATCCCACGTTCGGGACGCGGGCGTTCAAGGGCGTGAAGGCGGCCCCCGGCGACACCACCGACCTCGGGAAGTACGTCTTCAAGTGGGGTCAGGTGCGCGTGTACTGCAAGCCGTCCGTTCCGTCGGACCTCCTGATCGACGGTCGCCCGAGCGAGCGCCAGACGCCGTATTCGGACAAGATCACCACGGGCGAGCACCGCTTCGCGGTGCGCAAGGCCGGCTATCACGTGAAGGAGGTCGTCGTGTCCGACCCCGAGGGCGGTGAGCGTCACCTCACCGCGAGCGCGCAGGGCGAGGTCACGGTGGACGTGCCGGCGGACAAGGAAGTGCGCATCCAGTTCGTGCTGGCGAAGGAAGGCGGCTGATCCCGCCGGGGAAAAGTCCCTTGCGCCGGCCGTGGCTTGGAGTACCATCCCGCGGGTTCGAACGTCGTGTCGACGATGGCTGCGGCAAGGAGGGATTCATGCGGCTCCAACGGTGCCCCACGTTCCGGGGGCTGGCGCTCCTGACCGCCGGGGTATTCCTCGCGTCCGTGCTCGACCTGGCCGTGCTCGCGCGACCGGCTCGTGCGGCGGATCCGCGCGAGGAGCTCACGAAGGCGGACGACTACTTCCAGGTCGCGGACTTCACGACGGCTCTCTCGAAGGTCCAGGCGCTGATCGACTCGGGCGATCTCTCGGGCGGCACGCTGCGCGATGCGTACATCCTGAAGGCGCGCTGCGAAGTCGGTCTGGCGCACCGCTCGAGCGCGGTGGAGTCGTTCTGCAACGCGCTGCGCGTCGAGCCCGGCTGGCGCCCGGACCCGGACCTCTACACGAAGGACGAGCTCCAGGTCTTCGATCAGGCGAAGGCGAGCTGCTCCACGTCGTCCACGGAGCCTTCGAAGCAGCCCACGAAGGAGACGCCCGCTCAGCCGGTGAAGGAGCGCCCGTCCGCGATGCCGGCGCCGGAGTCGAGCGGGGCCGGGGGCGAGGGCAAGCCGTTCTACAAGAAGCCGTTGTTCCTCGCGCTCGGCGGAGCGCTCGTGGTGGGCGGCATCATCGCCGCGACGGGCGGTGGCAGCAGCACGACCACGGCGCCGAACCTGCCGGACTTTCCGGGCCCCCCCCAGTAGGGCTCGCGCGCCGGGCTTCGCGGGCGCGCCGCATCCACGAAAGCGCCGGGCTCCTCAGGGGCCCGGCGCTTCGCTCATCGGCGCTCATCGCCTCGTCGCGCGCTGCTCGTCGCGCTCCGGTCAACCCGCGCGCGGCCGCTCCCGCGACACCGCCATCGAGAAGCCCATGCCGCCGCTGACGCAGAGCGTCGCGAGCCCTCGGGGCACGCCCCGGCGCCGCATCTCGTGGAGGAGCGTCGTCAGGATGCGCGCGCCGGTCGCGCCGATCGGATGCCCCAGTGCGATCGCGCCTCCGTTCACGTTGGTTCTCGCGAGATCGAGCTTCAACTCGCGCGCGACCGCGAGGACCTGAGCGGCGAAAGCCTCGTTGAGCTCGACGAGGTCGAAGTCCTCGAGCTTCGCGCCGAGGCTCTCGAGCAGCTTCCGTGTGGCGGGGACCGGGCCGATTCCCATGATGCGCGGGTCCACGCCCGCGGACGCCCACCCGAGGATCCAGCCGAGCGGCTCCACGCCGCGGCGCTCCGCTTCGGACGCGCTCGCGAGGACGAGGGCGGCGGCGCCGTCCGTGATCCCCGACGAGTTGCCGGCGTGCACGGTTCCCCCGCTCTTGAACACTGCGGGGAGCTTCGCCAGTCCTTCGAGCGTGGTGTCGCCTCGCGGGTGCTCGTCACGCGCGACGGTCGCGACGCTCCCGCCCTTGCCGGGCACGTCGACGGTCACGATCTCCGCGTCGAAGCGGCCCTCGGACCACGCGGCCCCCGCGCGGCGTTGGCTTTCGAGCGCCAGCTCGTCCTGCTCGCGCCTCGAGATGCCGTCGCGCTCGGCCAGCGTCTCCGCGGTGCGGCCCATGAGCTGATCGGCGAGCGGGCAGTGGAAGCCGTCGCGGTACATCCCGTCCACGACTTCGCCGTGCCCGAGGCGGTAGCCGAGTCGCGCGCTCTCCAGGTAGAACGGCACGCGCGACATGCTCTCCATCCCGCCGCAGAGCACGAGGCGCGCGTCGCCCGTGCGGATGGCGGCCGCGCCGAGCGTCACCGCCTTCAGCCCCGACGCGCACGCCTGATTCACGGTCCACCCGGGCGTCTCCACCGGGACTCCGGACAGCACGCCGACCTGACGGCCGGGATTCGGACCGTTGCCCGCCTGACGAGCCATGCCGAAGATCGTCTCGTCGATCTCGGACGGGGCCACGCCCGCCCGTGCCATCGCTTCGCGAGCCGCCGTCACGCCGAGGACGCGGGCCGGAACGGAAGAGAGTCCGCCCAGGAATCGCCCGATGGGCGTCCGAGCGGCGGCGAGGATCGCGACGGGCTCCATGCGGGGCTCCTCCGGTTCGAGGCGTGGGCGGGTTCCGGGACTCGGTCGTTTCCGGGAAGCCTCCGGAGCGGTATAAGGCCACGAGGGGCGAGAGACCAGGGAGAAGCGATGGCCGTCGTGGCCCTGCTGACCGACTTCGGGCTGTCCGACCCGTACGTCGGTGAGATGAAAGCCGTGATCCTGAGGTTCGCGCCGACCGCCGTCGTCGTGGACGTGACGCACGGGATCTCGCCGGGCGGCGTGCGGGAAGCGGCCTGGGTGCTCTGCAAGACGTGGAGCCAGTTCCCGCCGGGGACTTGCCACGTGGCGGTGGTGGATCCGGGCGTCGGCAGCGATCGACGGGCCCTCGCCGCGACGGCCGGCGGGCATTTCTTCGTCGGCCCGGACAACGGGTTGCTCGCGGCGGCGCTCGACGCGGCGGGCTCGGGGGAGATCCGCGAGATCACGACTCGCGAGATCGAGCATCGCCGCCGCGGCACGACCTTCGACGGCCGCGACGTGTTCGCCCCCGTGGCGGCGCGGCTCGTCACCGGGTTCCCCGCGGCTCAGCTCGGGCCGGAGGTGCACGACCCCGTGACGCTCCCGTCGTTCGCCCCCCGTGCCGTCGAAGGCGGCGGCTGGGAGACGGAGGTCGTGCGCCGGGACCGTTTCGGAAACGTGATCCTGGCGGTCGAGGAGGCCTTCCTGCGGTCCACCTGGGGCGAGGCGTGGCGGGACCTGGGCGTCCGGGTCGCGTCGACGTCGATTCGCGGCGTCCGCCTCGCCTACGAGGAGGTCGAGGCCGGGGAGCCCCTCGTCTCGATCGGGGGCGCGGGGACCCTCGAGATCTCCGTGCGCAGCGGAAGCGCCGCGAAGAAGCTCGGGCTGAAAGCCGGGGACCGAGTGCGCCTCGATCCGCCCGAGGGTTAGGAGGGACCTGCCAGGGGGGCCGGAGGGGACCTCCTCGGCCAGATCGGGGAAGGTCGCAGGGAACGCTCGCGTTGACACTCTCGGGGGGCCTGCCTACCTTCGGCGGCCTCGCGCGTCGTATCGGTCCGTGCCTTCAAGGAGGAGCAAGAGTTGGACGATTCCTGGGGCAAGTTCTGGGAGCGGCTGATCATCGACGCGGTTGCCGTGCTGGTCGTCGGGTTCGCGCTCCAGGGGCTCTGGTTCGCCGCCGGCGCTGCCGTCACCGGCTGGCGGCCGGACCTCACGGCGGGCTTCCAGAAGGCCTCCGAGCGCTTCCTGGCGGTGTGGATCGCGGTCCTGGTGGTCGGGCTCTTCGCAGGGGTAAAAAGGGCCTGGACCGCGAAACACGAATGATGGCCGCCGGTTGACGTTCGGTACCCCCGGTTCTAAACTGACTGTCGTCCGGGAGGTGTGAACTCGCTTCCCGGCGCCGTCGGTTTTCGACGGTAACCAGCGGAGAGTCGAGCATGAGGAAGATCCTGCGGGTTGCTCTTCTCGCGCTTCTGCCGGTGCTCCTCCTGGCCGCCACGGTGGCGGCGGGACCGGCCGGTCCGAAGAGTGGGGATCCGGATGGTCCTCAGATCACCCCACCGGCCTACGAGTGCGTCTTGAAGGATCCGGCCAGCGCGCGGAGAGGGTCTGCAACCGCCGTGAGTCCTGGCGAGTTGCCCACAGTCTGGAAGATGTTCCTTCGCACCGTTCTGCGGTGGAACGGGGTCCGGATCGGGTAGCGTCGCCCGCACGGCGGCGGAACGGTAGACCCTGTGCGGAGCGTGGCTCTCCGAAAGGCGAGTCGCGTCCGCCAGGGTAAAGGTGCTTCACAGGCGCGGGAGTGGGCATGCGAGGGCCCCACGAGAAACCCGACGATGGGCGAGGACTCGGCGGTCCTCCTGCGGTCTCGCGCCCCAGCGGGAACCGCGAGGACGTGACGCTGCTCGAGCAGCTGGCCGAGTTCAGTCGGAGCGCCGGCGAGTTCGGATCCGCCATGGAGTACTACGAACAGATCCTCCGCCTCGCCGAGAAGGCTCGTGAGTCGCCGGAGCTCCTTGCCGAGGTCTACCTCAAGATGGCGGTCTGCCGGAGCCATACCGGCGACTACGCCGGCGCCCTGCAGTTGCTGGACTCCGCGGAGGCTCACGGCGGGACCGCCTCGGACGTCTTCCGCTGCCGCGTCCAGAACGAGCGTGCCTTCGCGCTGCTGAGTCTCGGCGAGTACGACCGGGCGATCGAATGCGTCCAGGCCGTCACGCGCACCATCCTGGATCCGCCCTCCGCGGCGGAGCTCGCGCGCGCGCAGAAGAGCCTGGGCATCATCGCGATGCGCAAGGGCGATTGGGACGGCGCCACGCGCTCCTTCGAGGCCGCCCTCGCGGGCTTCCGGCTGCTGGACGATCGTGGCGGCATGGCGCAGTGCCTCAACAACCTCGGTCTCATGGAGAAGAACCGCGGGCAGCTGGACCGCGCCGCGGAGCACCTCCGCGCCGCCGTCTCGCATCACGAAGCCGCGGGGGACACCTCCGCCGTCGGCGTGAGCCTGTACAACCTCGGCCTCGTGGAGCTGAAGGCCGGGGAGTGGGACGAAGCGCGGGAGCACTTCGAGCGCTCCGCGCGGTTGCTCGAGGGCATCGGGAACCAGTGGGAAGTGGCTCGGGTGTGTCTCAACCTCGGCAACTACCATCGCATGAAGCGAGATTGGCTCGAGGCGCAAGCGCAATACGATCGCGCGGCGGCCCTCATCGAGCGGCTCGGCGCGGCGCGGGAGCGGACGCTGCTGAAGGAGTTCCTCGGCGACCTGGCGTTCGCGAACGAGTCTCACGAGGACGCGCGTCGTCTGTACCGCGAAGCGCTCGCCGGCGGGGAAGAGTTGGCGCCCCGCGGGGACCTGGTCCTGGAAGCGCACCGCCGTCTCGCGGACCTCGAGTCCGCGGTCGGCCGATCCGAGGAAGCTCGGGCTCACGTGGAGCAGGCGTTCGTCCTGGCGGAGAGTCTCGGCGAGGAGTACGAGCGGTCCATCCTGATCCGGATCCGCGCGCGCTTGGAGGCGGCGGCGGGCGACGTGGCCGCGGCGTCGCAGTCGTATCGCGAAGCGATGCAGCTGCAGCGTCGCATCGGCGTGCCGTTCGAGGCGGCCGCCACGCAGCTCGAATACGCGGAGTTCTGCATCGAGCACATCGTGGAGCTCGAGGCCGCGGGTCGGCACCTCGACGAGGCGCGCCGGATCTTCGAGCAGATCGGCGCCGAGTACGAGGCAGGACATGCGTACCTGCTGGCGGCGAAGCTCGAGATGGTGTGCGACCACCCCACCGGGGAGGCGCGTCACCACCTCCAGGCCGCGATGGAGCTGTTGGAGCGCGTCGGCAGCGACGAGGACCAGGAGGCCCTGCTCGCCGTCCACCGCGACATCGACCGCCTGCTCGAAGAGACGGCTCTGTCGGAGCGTAACGACCTCGCTGCGCTGAACGAGGCGGCGGCACGCGTCAGTCTGGCGCGGGATCCGGCGGCGCGCGTGAAGGCGTTGGAGCAGGCCCTCGAGGAGCGCATGAACGCGGACCGCGTGGCGCTGCTGCTCGCGGATCCGCGCTCCGGGGAGCTGGCGCCGGCACCGGAGTCGTCGCTGCCGGAGCAGGACGCGGGGAGCGTGCTCGGTCTGGTGGCCGCTCTGAAGGGCCACGCGCCCTTCGGACCGAAGCCGCTGGTGTCCACCTCTCCCGCGCGGGACCCGCGCTTCGCGAGCGCCCCCATCACCGATCTGGAGCGTCTCGGATCGGTCGTCTTCATGCCGCTCTTCTCCGAGCAGGAGATGCTCGGCGGGCTCTACGTCGATCTGCGGGCCGAGGTCGGCTACTTCCGGCAGCCCGCGCTCGATTTCCTCGTGGCCTTCGCGGCCACCGCCACGGCGGCCGTCCAGGAGATGCGCCTCGAGGCGGTGCGCCACGAGAACCGCGAGCTGCGCCGGCGTCTCGCCAGCCGCTCGGGCTTCGAGGGCATCGTCACGCAGAGTCGGCGGATGCTCGAGATCCTGGACGTGGTCGCGCGCATCGGGGAGTCCAGCACCACGGTGCTGCTCGAAGGGGAGACCGGGACGGGGAAGGAGCTGCTCGCTCGTGCGATCCATGCCGCATCCGCCCGCCGGACGCACCCGTTCCTCGCCGTGAACTGCGCCGCGCTCTCGCGGGACGTGCTGGAGAGCGAGCTCTTCGGTCATCTCAAGGGCTCGTTCACCGACGCGAAGCACGACAAGATCGGCCTCTTCGAGAAGGCGGACGGCGGGACGCTCTTGCTGGACGAGATCGACAAGACGTCGCGGGACTTCCAGGAGCAACTGCTGCGGGTCGTGGACCTCGGCGAGATCAAGCCGGTCGGCTCGAACCAGGTGCGCCGAGTCGACGCGCGGATCCTCTGCGCCACGAACCGGCCGCTGAAGGAGCTCGTGGAGAGCGGTCACTTCCTGCCGGATCTCTACTACCGTCTGCGCGTCATCCGGATCGAGATCCCGCCGCTGCGGGAGCGCCGCGAGGACATTCCGTTGCTGGCGGAGCACTTCCTCGAGGAGTTCCGCGGCTCGATGGGCAAGACCGTTCGGGGCTTCACGCCGGACGCCATGTCCCGGCTCGTCGCGTACGGCTGGCCCGGCAACGTGCGTGATCTGCGTCACGAGATCGAGCGCGCCGTGGCGATGGCGGACGAGGGCGCCGAGATCGACGGGAGCGCCCTTTCGCCCGAGGTTCAGAGCGCCGCGCCGGTGGCGCCCGTCACGCTCTCCGCAGCCGAGTCCCTGCAGGAGCGCGTCGAGACCATCGAGAGGCAGCTCGTCGAGCAGGCGCTCCGCCGCACCTCGGGGAACCGGTCGCACGCCGCGAAGCTCCTCGGCCTGAGCCGACGCGGGCTGCTGAACAAGATCGCCCGCTACTCGATCGACCTCTAGTTTCCCGCCCGCCCGCCGCCCCTCGTCACTTGGTCGCCCTGCGCGCGACGCCTCGCATCGTTTGGATAGCGCGTTCACACTCGGCCCTTCGGAGCTGTGAAGCAAGTCGTCATCGACAACTGATTGCCCAGCAACAACTTCGGGAATGGGCTACCCGGATGTAAACCTCGTGCGCATTCCCGCGGCCCCCGCCGCCCGCCGGCCGGCCGTGCCGCGGCTCCGTCCCCCGTTGACTGACATTGTATCTTGTTATTGTAAAACAGGTTACGAGCCATGTCCATTTTCGCGACCGCGGCGGGGGGGCCTGGCATGTCCTCTGCAAACATGAGCGTCCGAACGGCAAGCTTCGTGGGGTTTGCCGATTCGATGAACCGGCCCGTTTTCCCCGCCTTCACCCGTCGCGAGCAGGTCGAAGGAGGCCGCCATGGACCTCTGGGTATCGGAGAACCTCGGAGAACTCGGTTGCGCGATTCTCAGAGGAGACCTGGACATGCTGGACGCTCACGATCCGTCGCTCGACGACCGCGCATCAGAGCCGGAAGAGGCCATCGATCTCGGTCCCGCCCGGGGCCGGCGCGCCGTCCGCGCGCCTGGTGAACGCCTTCGGGACTCCCTCGGCGCCTACCTCACGGCGATCAGCCGCACGAAGCTCCTCACGCGCGAGGGCGAGGTCGCGTTGGCTCGCGCCGCGCGCGACGGCGACACGCGCGCCATGGACCGACTCATCGCCGCGAACCTGCGCCTCGTCGTGTCGATCGCTCGCCGTTACCAGGGCATGGGCCTGTCGTTCTCGGACCTGATCGGCGAGGGCAACCTCGGGCTCATCAAGGCCGCCGAGTACTTCGACCCCGAGCTGGGCTTCCGCTTCTCGACGTACGCGTCGAAGTGGATCCGCCAGTCCATCACGCGCTCCCTGGCCAACCACAGCCGCACCGTCCGCATTCCGGCGAACGTGATCGCGAGCCTGCGCCGCTATCTCCAGACGGAGCGACGCCTCGCCCAGACCACGCAGGGCCGTCACACGATCGACGACGTCTCGCGCGCCCTGGATCTGCCGGTGGAGAAGGTCCGCGACCTGGAGCGGCTCACGCGGGGGACGCTCTCGATGGACTCCCCGATCGGGGACGAAGCGCAGGCCACGCTGTACGACCTCGTGCCGGATTCGCATCAGGAGTCGCCGCTCGATCACGCGAACGACCTGCTGAACCGGCGGCGCCTCGCCTTGCTGCTCCAGGAGCTGGACCCGCGGGAGCAGCGCATCCTGAACTTCCGTTTCGGCCTCGACGGACAGGAGCCGCTGTCCCTGGAGGAGACCGGGCGCAAGATCGGGGTCACGCGCGAGCGCGTGCGGCAGATCGAGAAGCGCTGCCTGCTGAAGTTGCGTCGCCTCGCAAGAAGCGCGGCCTAGGCGCGCGAAGAGGCCTTCGAACGCCCCCGTCGGCTCCTGGCCGGCGGGGGCTTCGTCGTTCCCCGCCTTGTCGGCGGTGCGCCGGCGTGGTAACCCCGGCACGGGGCTCCTTCGGCGAGGGCGGCGTGTCGGAATCCGGCGACCAATTCGGGCTCTTCCCCCCGGCGGACGGGCCCGACGAAGAACTCGTCGGCACGGTCTCGCGCATCACGTTCCGCAGCGAGACCACCGGCTACACGGTGCTGCGCGTGTCGCCCGAGGGGGAGGAGAGGACCTTCGCCGTCGTGGGACGGATGCCTCCCTTGGCGGTCGGCGAGCGCATCCGCGCCCGGGGGCGGTGGGTCGAGCATCCGCGCTTCGGGCGCCAGCTCGAGGTCGCCTCCCTGGAGCGCAAGGCGCCGCACACCGAGGAGGCCATCGCGCGCTACCTCGGCGCGGGGCTCGCTCCGGGCATCGGGCCGAAGCTCGCCGAGCGCATCGTCGCCACGTTCGGGAAGGCCACGCTGGACGTCGTCGAGAACCGGCCGGCCGAGGTGGCGCGGGTGCCCGGCGTGTCGCACGCGAGGGCGCAGGGGCTGTCGGAGGCCGTCCGAGCGAACGCTCGTCTCCGCGACCTCACGCTGCTGCTCGAAGAGAGCGGTCTCGGGTCGCGCTACGCGGCGCGCATTCATGAGCAATACGGGGAGTCCGCGCTGAACGTGGTGCGCGAAGATCCCTATCGGCTCGCCCGCGACATCTGGGGCATCGGGTTCATTCGCGCCGACGCGCTCGCGCGCAGCCTCGGCATCGGCGCGGAAGATCCCACGCGCATCGAGGCGGGCGTCCTCCACGTGTTGCGACAGTCCGCCGAGCTGGGCGACGTCTTCGTCCCGGCGGACGAGCTCGCGGAGCACGCCACGCAGTTGCTCGGCGTGGATCTCCTGCCGGTGGAGCGCGGCGTCCGGGAGATCGTGGACGCGGAGCGAGCGATCCGCGAGGACGACCGCATCTACACGCGCGGCCTGCATCGCGCCGAGAGCCAGGCGTCCGAGCTGCTGCGCGTCCTCCTGGATGACGCGCGCAGCGCGCTGCCGTTCGAGCGCGACGAGCTGGCGCGTCTGGAGCGGGAGCACGGCATCGAGCTTTCCAGCGATCAGGTGGAAGCGGTGCGCCTGGCCCACCGGCGGCACGTGCTCGTGATCACCGGCGGACCCGGCACCGGCAAGACCACGCTGACCCGCTTCCTGCTGGACCTCTTCGAGCGGCGCGCGCTGAAGATCGCGCTCGCGGCGCCCACGGGACGCGCGGCCCGCCGGCTCGCCGAGGCCACGCGGCGCGAGGCATCCACGCTGCATCGCCTGCTGGGCTTCGACCCTTCCTCCG
This sequence comes from bacterium, assembly GCA_046330135.1. Lineage (GTDB taxonomy): Bacteria > ARS69 > ARS69 > ARS69 > ARS69 > CAYYFX01. The sequence goes on along the minus strand of JAXLTI010000006.1, from coordinate 329,067 downwards.
CGGAGTTCGCCCGGGACGACTCGAATCCCGTCGAAGCCGACGCCATCCTCGTGGACGAGTCGTCGATGGTGGATCTGCGCCTGTTCGCGAGCCTGCTCCGCGCGGTGCCGCCGGGGGCGCGACTCGTGCTGGTCGGAGACGCGGATCAGCTGCCGTCCGTGGGACCGGGCGAGGTCCTCCGCGATCTGATCCGCAGCAAGGTCGTGCCCACGGCGCGCCTCCAGCGGATCTTCCGCGCGGGGGAGCGCAGCGGCATCGTGCGCAACGCGCACCGCGTCCTCGCCGGGGAAGAGCCGGAGGTCGTGGGGCCCGGCGAAGGGGACTTCGTCTTCATCGAGCGCGAGCGCCCCGCCGACGTGGCGGCCGAGGTGCGGCGCGTGGTGAGGGAACGGTTGCCGCAGGATCACGGCGTCGATCCCGTGCGCGACGTCCAGGTCCTCGTGCCGATGTACAAGGGCGACGCCGGCTGCGACGCGCTCAACGACGCCCTGCAGGAAGACCTGAACGCGCGGGGCGCCGAGGTTCGCTCGGGGCGACGTCGCTTTCGGGCGGGGGACCGCGTGATCCAGCTCCGGAACGACTACTCGCGGAACATCTTCAACGGTGAGATCGGGCTGGTGGCCTCGGTGAGCCCGCAGGGCATGACCGTGGCGTTCGACACGATGGTGGAGCTTCCGTCCACCGAGTGGGACGAGATCGCCCTCGCGTACGCGATCACCGTCCACAAGTCCCAGGGCAGCGAGTACGCGTGGGTGGTCCTGCCCCTCACCACGCAGCACGCCATCCTGCTGGATCGCCCGCTCTTCTACACGGCGATCACGCGGGCCCGGGCGGGGGTGGTGCTGGTGGGCAGCCGACGCGCGCTGGCGCTGGCGCTGCGTCAGGGCCGCTCGCGCGGCCGGCGGACCACGCTCGTCCCGAGGCTGCGCGGAGAGATGGACCGCCGTCCGCCGGACCACGCTCGTCCGGAGCCGGCGCGGGAGATTCCCGGAGTCAATCCGGGACCCGGAGATGCCGATTCTCTCGAGTAGCCCCGATCTCCCGGAGTGGCGATGGGTGTCATCCTCGGCTTCACGGCCGTCTCGGTGGCCGTCGTCGCCCTGTTTCAGCTGACGGCGAACACACGGGTCCGCCGACTGACGAGCGGTCTGTTCGGGCGCGCCCTCCCCGGCGCCCGGACGGGGGAGCCCCCGCGCGAGGGTCCGCGGCGCGCCGAGCCGTCGGCGCGCCTGGAGTGGACGGAGGTCTCGAACTTGACGGCCGCGAAGCTCGCGACCCGTCCCGACGGGGCGCCGGCGGCGCGTCCGAAAACCGAGACCGCGCCCGCGCCGACCGCGGTCGAGCCGCGGCGGTGACGTGCGACGGAGCCTCGCTTGACCCCCGCCGACGCATCGAGGACGATGGCGCCCCTCGCGTCGTCAAGCTGGAGGTCGCCGTTGAAGTCCCTCATCGGCAGCGCGGTCTTCTTGGTGTCCCTGTTCGTGATGCGGCGCATCCTCGTCGAGGCGGGCGTGATGACGCCGGACCTCGCGCTGGTGTTCCTCGCGTGCGTCGTGGGGATCCCTCTCGGGGGCATCGTATTCCTCGAGGGAGCGATCGAGCGCGAGAGTCAGGACCTTCGCCGCGAGATCGACAGCCTCCGCGCGGAGATCGCCGCGCTTCGCGGACCCACCCCGCCGAAAGACGTCTGAGCGCCGGGACGGCGCTCGGCCGCGCGGCCCTCGGAGTCGCTCTCTTCCTTCTTCTCGCCATGAACGCGCCCGCTCGCGCCGCCGCGCCCGAGGAGCCGTCCATCGACGCGAGCGCTCCGTGCACCGCGTGCGGGCGCGCCGTGGGGGAGCACGCGTGGATCGTGGCGGGCGGGCGCGGGGTCTACTGCGACAGCTGCATGGCGCACTCGACGCCGTGCTCCGCCTGCGGCGCGCCGTGTCGCACGGTCGTGGTCCGCGACGGTCGCGTGTTCTGTCCCGAGTGCGCCGCGTCGCTCGTGACCGACTCCTCCACCGTGGACGGGATCTACCGCGATCTCGTGGCGGCCGCGAGCGAGCGGCTGGGGCTGAGCCTCTCGAAGCGCCCGCCGCTCCTCCTGGAGTCGTTGGCGACGCTGCGCAGGGACGCGGGTCCGGAGACGCCCGAGACGTTGTGCGGCCTCTGCACGCGCGACGGGAAGGGCGGCTCCACCATCCGCGTCCTCGTGCCTCTGCCGCGGGCGCGGCTCGTGGCGGTGCTCGGCCACGAGCTGGGTCACGCGTGGCAAGCCGAGACGTGCCCGGACGCGCAGGGCATCCGGCTCCGCGAGGGGTTCGCGGAATGGGTGAGCTGGCACCTGCTCGCCGGGCGCGAAGGCGGCGAGACGGAGCGCAACGTCATCCAGAAGAGGACCGACGCCTACGGGCAAGGCTTCCGCCTGTTCACGAGCCTCGAAAAGCGCGGCGGCTCCGGATCGGTCCTGCGGTACGCGCGCGCGGCGCGGGACTCGACGTGACGGCGTCGGTCAGGCGACGGCGGCCGGAACCTTCGCGAGGGCCTGCTCGAGATCGGCCCACAGATCCTCGAGGTCCTCGATCCCCACGGAGATCCGTACCAGCCCCGGCGTGATGCCGAGCCGGGCGCGGTCTTCCGCCGGCACGGACGCGTGCGTCATCTCGGCGGGTACGCTGATCAGGCTCTCCACGCCGCCGAGGCTCTCCGCGAGAGCGAAGATGCGCACGGACTCGAGCAGGACGTGGGCCGCGTCCTTGGAGCCCACGTCGAACGTGACGATGCCGCCGAACCCCGACATCTGCCGCTTCGCGAGCGCGTGCTGCGGATGCGAAGGCAGCCCCGGATAGGCGACGCGGCGAATGGCCGGGTGCCGGGCGATCCTCTCGGCGATCGCCTGCGCATTCTGCGCGTGACGCTCCATCCGCACCGCGAGCGTCTTCGTGCCGCGCATCGCGAGCCAGCAGTCCAGGGGACCGGGGATCGCGCCGACCGCGAACTGGAGGAAGCCCAGGCGCTCGGCCAGCTCGTCGTCCGACGTGACGGCCACCCCGCCCACCATGTCGCTGTGCCCGTTCAGGTACTTCGTGGCCGAGTGCACCACGATGTCCGCGCCGAGCGCGAGCGGCCGCTGGAAGAACGGCGTCATGAAGGTGTTGTCCACGACGAGGAGGATCTCGTGCTCGCGGCAGAGCGCCGCCGCCGCCGCGATGTCGGTGATGAACAGATTCGGATTCGTGGGCGACTCCACGAAGAGCATCCGCGTGTCGGGACGGATCGCGGCGCGCACCGCGTCGAGGTCGTGAGTGGTCACGCGGTCGAACGCGACGCCGTGGCGCGAGCGGACGCGCGCGAGGAGCCGGTAGGTCCCGCCGTACACGTCGGCGGTCATCAGGAGGTGGTCGCCCGCGTCCAGGAGCGAGAACACGGTGTCGATGGCGGCCATTCCCGAGCCGAACGCGAAGCCGAACTTGCCGCCCTCGAGCGCGGCGATGTTCCCCTCCCACGCCGCCCGTGTCGGGTTGTCCCCGCGCGCGTACTCGTAGCCCTTGTGCACGCCCACGCCGGCCTGCACGAAAGTGGACGTCTGGAAGATGGGGGTGATGATGGCGCCGGTGGACGGATCCGGCGTCTGGCCCGCGTGAATCGCGTCGGTGGAGAAACCCATGGAGCCCCCTAGGCGTGGATGAACTTGAGGAAGTCGAGCCTCGTGAGCAGCCCCGCGATGTGCCCGTTCTCCAGAACGAGCACGGCCGCGCGACGCTTGGCGAGGGGCGCCAGCGCATCCGCCATCGGCGCGCTCGGCTTGACGGTGGGGAAGGGCTCGTCCATCACTCGACGGACGGCGGCGTCCAGCAGCGACGGCTCGGCCAGCACGCGGCTCATCGCCGCGGCGTCCTCCAGCGATCCCACGAGGGTCTTGCCGTCGAAGACCGGCACCTGGGAGACGTCGTGCTCCCGCATCGTGAGCAGCGCGGCTCGCACGGTCTCCTCCGGGCCGACCGACACCACGCCCGCGGGTCCGGGCGGCTTGCGCCGGAGCACGTCGGCCACCGTCACCTCGGTGGGCTCCAGCAGGCCGCGCTCCATCATCCACTCGTCGCCGTGGAAGGTGGACAGGTAGCGATTGCCGTGATCCGGGAGGAGCACGATGACGCGCTTGCCGCGCCCCTCGCGCCTGGCGACCTGCGCGGCGCCCACCACCGCCGACCCGCACGATCCGCCGACGAAGAGCCCTTCTTCGCGACTGAGTCGTCGCGCCATCACGAACGAGTCCCGGTCCCCGACGGTGATGATCTCGTCGATGACCGTCATGTCCGTCGTGCCGGGGATGAAGTCCTCGCCGATCCCCTCGATCAAGTACGTGTGCGCCTCGGACATCTGACCGGTCTCGAAGAAGTGATGCAGGATCGAGCCTTCGATGTCGATGCCGACCACCCGGACGCGCGGATCCTTCTCCTTCAGATACCGGCCGATCCCCGAGATCGTTCCGCCGGTGCCCATGCCCGCGACGAAGAAGTCCAGGCGGCCGTCGCACTGCTCCCAGATCTCGGGGCCCGTCCACTCGTAGTGCGTCTGCGGGTTGACCGGGTTGTGGTACTGGTTCGCGAGGACGGCGTCCGGCGTTTCGCGAGCCAGGCGGTTCGAGACCGAGTAGTAGCTGCGCGGATCCTCCGGGGCCACCGCCGTGGGACACGTCACGACCTGCGCGTTGAGCGCCTTCAGGTAGCGGATCTTCTCCTGCGACACCTTGTCCGGCATCACGAAGATGGCGCCGTAGCCGCGTTGGATGCACGCCAAGGCGAGGCCCGCGCCGGTGTTGCCGCTGGTGGCCTCGACGATCACGCCGCCCGGCTTGAGGACGCCTCGGCGCTCGAAGTCCTCGATCATCCGGATCCCGATGCGGTCCTTGACGCTCCCGCCCGGGTTGAAGCCTTCGACTTTGACGACGATCTCGGCGTCGTCGGGGCCGGGGATGCGGTTCAGGCGGACGAGGGGCGTGTTGCCGATGAGGTCGAGGACGTTGGAGTGGATCATGGGGCCTCGAAGAGGTTTCGCGCCGCGATGGGGGTCGATGAGCGACGCCCAAGGTAGAGACCGGCCCCACGGGTCGTCAAGCCCGGCGGCCCCTGCGACGGCGCGGCGCGTCCGCGGCTGCGACCGCTCCGGCCACCCCGTCGCACCCGGCCCGAAGCGGCCGGGCGCGAGCGCGGAGCGCGCCGTCCACTTTCGGCTTCCCACCCCCCGGGATCGCCGCTAACTTGCCCGGTTCGGAGGTCACCGAACCGTGCATCGACGTCTCTTCATTCCCGGCCCCACCGAGGTCCTTCCGGACGTCCGGCAGGAATTGGCGCGCCCCCCGGTGGGCCATCGGTCCGAGGAGGCCACCGCCCTCGGGGAGAGCGTCATCCGGAAGCTCCAGCGGCTGCTGCACACGGAGTCGCCGGTCTTCCTCTCGACGTCGTCGTCCACGGGGCTCATGGAGGCGGTGGCCCGGAACGGCTCGAAGAAGCGCTTCCTGTGCGCCACGTGCGGGGCCTTCGGAGACCGCTGGCTCGAGGTGTGCCGGGTGAACGGCAAGGACGTGGATCCGCTGACCGCCGAGTGGGGGCGGCCCATCCGCCCCGAGGACCTCCGCCGCTCCCTCGCCACCGGCCGCTACGACGCGGTTCTCCTCACGCACAACGAGACCTCCACGGGGTTGATGAACCCCCTTCCGGAGCTGGCGGCCGTGGTCCGCGAGTTCCCGGACGTGTTCCTCTTCGTGGATGGCGTGAGCTCCGTGGGCGCGGTGGACCTGGATTTCGACGCCCTGGGGCTGGACGGGCTTCTCGCCGGGGTCCAGAAGGCGCTGGCGGTCTCTCCGGGGTTTGCGGTGATGGCCGTGACGCCGCGCGCGGTGGAGCGGGCCAAGACCGTGGAGAACCGTGGGTTTTATTTCGATTTTGTGCGACACTACGACTCGTTCCAAAAGCGGCAGGGGATCACCACTCCGTCCACACCCCACCTCTACGCGCTCGATCGGCAGCTCTCGCGGATCCTCGACGAGACCATGCCGGCCCGGGAGGCACGTCACCGGGCGATGGCCGAGCGGACGCGGGCGTGGGCGGGGGAGCGTTTCGCGCTGTTCCCCGAGGCAGGGTTCGAGTCGATCACGCTCACCGCGGTCCGGAACACCCGTGAAGTGGACGTGCCCGGCCTCAACCGCGAGCTCGCGAAGCGCGGGGCCGTGATCGGCAACGGCTATGGCCGTTTGAAGAACGCCACGTTCCGGATCGCCCACATGGGGGAGATCCGGCAAGAAGACATCGAAGAACTTCTCGGCTGGATCGACAAAATCCTGGGGTTGTCCTGATGAAGCGAATCGTGGTCCTGGATACGATATCGGACGAAGCGTGCCGCCGTCTCGAGCAGGAGACCGGCTGGGCCGTGGAGAAGAGACTCGGACTCACTCCCGAGGAGCTGCCCACCAAGGTCGAGGATGCGGACGTCCTCATCATCCGCAGCTCCACGCGAGTCACGGCCGACGTGATCGCAGCGGCCCGGCGGCTGAAGGTGATCGCCCGCGCCGGCATCGGCGTGGACAACATCGACGTCGAGGCGGCGTCCGAGCGGGGCATCCGCGTCGTGAACACGCCCGGCGCCACCACCACCTCCGTCGCGGAGCTCGCGATGGGGGCCATCCTCAGCCTCGCGCGCTCCATCCACGCCGCGGACGCTTCCGTGCGCAAGGGCGAGTGGCGGCGCTCGGAGTTCCAGGGCTTCGAGATCCGGGGCAAGCTGCTCGGGATCATCGGGTTCGGCCGGATCGGCCGGGAAGTGGCGCGCCTCGCCCAGGCGTTCGGCATGCGCGTCGTGGCCACGGATCCGTATCTCGAGGAGAGCCACGTGGCGGGTGTGCACCTGCACACCCTGGACGACGTTCTGGGACGCGCGGACTTCGTCTCGCTGCACGTGCCGCTCGAAGACGAGAGCCGCGGGCTCCTCGGGCGCGAGCAGCTGGCGAAGATGAAGCGCGGCGCCTACCTCCTGAACTTCAGCCGCGGCGGCCTCGTGGACGAGAACGCGCTCGCGGATCTCCTGGAGTCGGGGCAGCTTTCCGGCTGCGCGCTGGACACGTACTCGGTGGAGCCTCCGGGCGCCACCATCGACCGCCTGCGCGCGCATCCGCGCACGCTCCTGCTGCCGCACATCGGCGCGTCCACGCGCGAGGGACAGATCCGCGTGGGCATGGAGCTCGTGGACAACGTCGCCAAGGCCGTGAAGAAGTTCATGAGCGACCGCGCCACGCGCTTGGCCGCGGAACGCGAGGCGCAGGAGGCCGGGCTGCCCGCCGAGGCCGGCGCCGCGTCGGAGATCGCCGGCGACGAGCCGAAGGCTTGAGGCCGGCCTCGCGGAGGTAGCCACGATGCCGGTCAAGAACGATCGCTGGATCACGCAGATGGCGCGCGAGGTGGCGATGATCTCGCCCTTCGAGGAGCGCCAGGTGCGCGCGGGCGTCATCTCGTACGGCGTGTCGTCGTACGGCTACGACATCCGCGTGGCGGACGAGTTCCGCATCTTCACGAACGTGAACTCGTCGATCGTGGATCCGAAGAACTTCGATCCGCGCTCCCTCGTGGACGTCCGCGCGGACGTGTGCGTCATCCCGCCGAACAGCTTCGCGCTCGCCCGCACGGTGGAGTACTTCCGCATCCCGCGGAACATCATCACGGTGTGCGTGGGGAAGAGTACGTACGCCCGCTGCGGAATCATCGTCAACGTCACGCCCTTCGAGCCCGAGTGGGAGGGGCACGCCACGCTCGAGATCTCGAACACCACGCCGCTGCCGGCGAAGGTGTACGCGAACGAGGGCATCGCGCAGGTCCTCTTCCTCGAGGCGGACGAGGAGTGCCAGATCTCCTACGCGGACAAGAAGGGCAAGTACCAGGCGCAGGTCGGCGTGGTGCTGCCCCGCATCTGAGGACCTCGGAAGATCATGAAATCGGTCGTGCTGGTGAAGCAGGTGCAGGAGGCTCCCACGGTCTCCGGGGAGCCGGGCGGCGTCGGGAAGGTCGTCGCCGACTCGCAGAACGTCACGAACCCCTACGATCTGTTCGCCGTCGAAGAGGCTCTCCGGACGAAGGAGAAGCACGGCGGCGAGGTCACCGCCCTCACGCTCGGACCCGAGACCGCCGTGGAGTCCCTCCGCGAAGCCCTGGCCATGGGCGTGGATCGCGTCGTCCACCTGAAGGACCCCTCCTTCGAGGAGCTGGACGCCGCCGGCGCCGCCGCGGTGCTCGCGGCCGCCGTGCGGAAGCTGGGCGAAGTGGACCTCGTCTTCGTCGGCCGTCTCACCATCGACACGAACAGCGCCCTGCTCGGACCCATGGTGGCCCGCCACCTCGGCACCACGCTCTTGAGCGAGGTCTTCAAGGTGGACGCGATCGACCAGGCCGCCCGGACCATCACGGTGCAGCGCCTGCTCGAAGGCGGCCTCCAGGTCGTTCGGGCGAAGCTGCCCGCGCTCGTCGCCGTGACGAAGGATCTGAACCAGCCGCGCTACCCCTCGCTCCTCGGGATCCGCAAGGCGTCGAAGGCGCCGGTGACGGTGTGGAGCGCCGCGGACGTCGGTGCGGCGGCAGCGCCGCTGACCCGGACTGCCGAGCGGCGCGTTCCGCCGGCGCGGCCCGCGGGTCAGGCTTTCCAGGGGACCGCGCCGGAGCTGGTCGAGCGGATCGTCGAGAAGCTCGCCGAGGGCAAGTTCATCTAGGACGGAGGGGACCATGTCCACGAAGGACCTCTGGGTCGTCGTCGAGCACTGGAAGGGGGAGGAGCAGCCCGTCGCGCGGGAGCTCCTCGCGCACGCGAAGAAGCTCGCGGGCGAAGCGGGCGGCCGCGTGGTCGCCCTGGTCCTCGGGGCGGAGCCGGCGAAGGTGGCCTCGCGCCTCGGAGGTCTCGGCGTGGACGAGGCGCTCTGCGCCGCGTCGGGGGAGCTCGCGCGGTATCGCGTCCGACCCTGGGTGGAAGCGGCGGCCGCGCTGGTGCGCGAGAGAAAGCCCGCCGCGGTCCTCGTGGGCGCCACCACGAGCGGACGGGAGTTCGCCGCCTCCCTCGCGGCCGCGCTTGCCGCGGGAATCGCAGCGGACTGCACGGAAGCGGCCTGGAGGGACGGGCGCCTCGTGGCGCGCCGGCCGGTCTACGGCGGGCGGCTGCTCGAGACGATCGAGTTCGCCGCCGATTCGCCGTGGATCGTTTCGGTGCGCCCCCGCGCCTACGCCGATCCGGGTCCCGGTCAGGGCGCCGCGCCGCCCGTCACGAGCGTGGCGGCCGCAGTGCCGCCGGACGCCCTCGACGCGGAGATCCTGGAGTTCCGCAAGAGCGAAGGGGAGAGCGTGAACCTGTCGGACGCGGACGTCATCGTGGCCGGCGGGCGCGGCATCCAGGATCCGAAGAACTTCGCGATGATCCGCGCTCTCGCGGACGCGCTGGGGGGCGCGGTCGGCGCGTCGCGCGCGGTCGTGGACGCCGGATGGATCCCGTACCCGCATCAGGTGGGTCAGACCGGCAAGACGGTGCGGCCGAAGCTCTACGTCGCCGTCGGGATCTCCGGCGCCATCCAGCATCTCGCCGGCATGAAGACCTCGGAGACGATCTTCGCCATCAACAAGGATCCGGCGGCGCCGATCTTCAAGGTGGCCAGCTTCGGCTTCGTGGGCGACGCGCTCGAGATCGTGCCGCTCCTCACGCAGAGGATCCGCGAGCGGAAGGGCGCCCCGGCCGCCGCTTGAGCCACCTCGCCGCTCTCGACACGCAGGTCTTCCTGCTGGTGAACCGTCATTGGGTTCACCCGATCCTCGACGTCGTCATGGTCGCCGTGACCACGTTCAAGCTCTGGCGGCTTCCGCTCGTGGCGGTGCTCCTCCTCGTCCTCGCGCGCGGCAAGACGCCCACGCGCCTCGCGATCCTCTCCGCCGTGCTGGCGGTGGGCGTCTCCGACCAGCTCGTGGCGAACGGCGTCAAGCCCGTGTTCGAGCGCGCCCGTCCCTTCGAGGTGATCCCGCTCGCGCGGAAGCTCGTGGACGCGCACGACGCGTCGTTCCCGTCGGCGCATGCGGCGAACACGTTCGCGGCCGGCGTCTTCCTGGCGCTGCGCTTCCGCAAGATGCGCTGGTGGATCCTCGTTCTTCCGGCGCTGGTGGCATACTCTCGCGTGTACGTCGGCGTGCATTATCCTTCCGACGTCCTCGCGGGCGCCCTGCTCGGCGCGCTCGTGGGGACGGGCTTCGCGCTGCTCGATCGCGCGGCGCGGCTGAGGCTCGGGCGCCGCCGGGACGAGCCCAGCGATTCCGAAGTCCGCGGCGTCTGAGAGGCAGGTGCGAGGTGGAGGGAAGTCGCGTGCGCGCGCTCGTGGGGGTCACGGTGCTCGGTCTGGTCGCCGCTCCGGCGCACTCGACGGATCGCGGGGCGGAGTGCATGTCCAGCGCGCTCCGTGGGGACCTTCGCCCGGCCAAGGCGTTGCTGCTGGACGTGCCCGAAGCGCAGCTGAGCCCGCGGGAGCGCGAGCTGGCCGCCGCCTTCCGCCGGCGCTTCGTGGACCGAAAGGAGGAGCCGGCGCTTCCGGGGATCTCGCCCCTCGCGGGACGGGTCGTGACGGCGTACCGGAACTACTGGACGCGCTCGCTGCTCGGCGAGGCGCAGAGCGCGGCCGCGGAGACCACGCTCGCGCAGGATCTGCGCACGGCGTGGCGCGACGTGGGCGAGACGCCGCCGGGAGCCGGGGACGATCTCCTGGAGCGGACGCGGGTTCGCCTCGAGCGCGACGGTCTTCACGCCCTCGCCGGTCGCACGCAACCGTACCTCGAGCTGATGCTCTGGGCGCGCGAGGACACCACGCGATACGACGTGGAGCTGACGGACGGCATGCAGCGCGTGGAGGTCGTCTTCATGAGGGACTTCCTCGTGAAGGGCTGGGCGGACTGGGCCACGCTCGGCCACGCGTCCACCGGCGGATGGGCCATGCCGCAGCGCCTGTTCTGCCTCGGCGACGACTACGACCCGCGCTCGGAGAAGTTCCGCGTGAGCTACCTGCAGCACGAGGGGCGCCACTTCGCCGACTACGCGAAGTTCCCGAAGCTGCGCCAGGTGGACCTCGAGTACCGGGCGAAGCTCACCGAGTTGGCGTACGCCGACACCACGTGGAAGACGCTGGTGCAGAACTTCGCGGCGACCGGCGCGCTGGACACGAGCGCGCCCCACTCCTACGCGAACCGCTGTGTGGTGCGGGACGTGGCGCAGGAGATCTTCGGCACGGACGTTCCCGAAGCGAAGGACCCGCGCTGGGACACGGTGGATCCCTCGCGCGTGCACGCGGCCGCGCGGATGCTGCTTGAGCGGCACACGGCTCGGCTCGTCGCGGCCGGCGCGGATTCCGTGCAGACCGTGCTGGTTCCCGCCGGAGAGTGATCGGGGCGGCTCCCGTGAGAGCCGCCCCGCGGTTCGCTCGCCTTCCCGGCGGCGACCTTCAGCGCAGCAGCACGACGCGCTGCACCACCTGCTCGCGTCCCGACGAGAGACGCACGAAGTACACGCCCGGCGCCACGCCGGACGCTCCGCTGTCCCGGCCGCCCCAGGAGATCACGCCGTCGCCTGGCGCCAGCGCCGCGCGCAGGCGACGCACCAGCCGTCCCGCGGCGTCGTACACGTCGAGACGCGCGCCCGCGGCCTTCGCCGGCACCGCGAAGCGAATGCTGGCGAAGGAGGACGTGGGGTTCGGCGCCACGGAGAGCTCGAGGGACGAGCACGGGCGGCGCGTGATCGCCGGCGCGCCCGTCGCCGAAAGGTCGAGCGCGAAGGCTCCCATCCACGCGGACCCCACGAGGAGCACGTCGTGAACGGCGGAGTAGGAGAGGCTCGTGAGCGAGCGAGTCGGCAGGTCGCCTTCCACGAACCCGAGGCCGGTGACGTACACGCGCCCCGTCGTGGTGAGCAGGAAGACGCGCTCGCCCGCGGCGTCCCAGTCGGCTGCCTTGACTTGTGCGCCGCCCAGGTCGATCGGCAGCACGCTCCAGGTGATCCCGCCGTCCGTCGTCTCGAAGATGCCGGCCGTCTGGTACACGGCGAGCAGGTGGTCTCCGCTCGCGCGATCCATGCGGAGGTCCACGGCGGGGCCCGCGGGAAGCCCGCTCGATCGGAACGCCCAAGTCGCGCCGCCGTCCGTGCTGAGACGGACGCGTTGCGTCGTGTCGAGCGCGAAGACGCGGTCCGGATCGGCCGGATCGATGCAGCCCCTCGCCAGGCCGACACCCGTTCCGGCAGCCGAGAAGTGCCGGCCCCCGTCGGTCGAGCGGTAGACGACGCGGGCCGACCCGTCGAAGACGTACACGCGAGATCCGTCTCCGTGATTCGAGACGATCCTGCGACCCGGGGTTCCGACGTAGCCGTAGTAGAACCACGCCGACTCGCTTCGGGCTCCGTCCAAGGAGCACTGCGTGTACGTGCCGCCGTAGTCTTGGTCGAACCACAGACCGGCCTCTTGAATCCGGTCCGGGTTGGCCAGATTGACCTCGAAGTCATCGACGGCCTGGATGCCCGGAGTGCCGTTGACGACGGGTGGCACGCGCGACTCCCACGGTCCGCCCGTCTCCGTCGCATGGAAGAGCCCGTTGCACCGGGCCCAGAGGCCGCCGTACAGGTCGCTCGCGACCGCGGCGACCGGCGTTGCCGTGATTCCCGCCGTCTTCAGCGACCAGCCGCCAAGCCCGCCGTCGTCGGAGCGCCACACCCCGTCGGCGAACCTGGGGTACACGGGGAAATACTGGCATGACTGGAGGCCAATGACCACGTGCTCGCCGTCGACGTCGAGCGAGTGGACGCTGCTGTCGATCATGCAAACGTCCAGTCGCGTGGTGGTCCACGTGACTCCGCCGTCTGTGCTGCGCGCTACGAGCGACTTCGTGGGCCAGTAGTTGAAGCCGGCACACTGGGACTGCGAGCCACCCGCGAAGACGAGGCTGGGGATCGTGGGATGGGCGCGTACCGCGGCGATCGATGCTGCCGTGCCCGCCAGGGACGACGTCCACGTCACTCCGCTGTCAGTCGAGCGGTACACGGAGGCGTACTGGGAGGCGTATGCCCTTCCAGGGGCGGCGGGGCTCCACGAGACCGATCGGAACTCGTTCCCCGCGAGGGCGAGCGACCACGTGGCGCCGCCGTCGCTGGTGCGATAGAGCCCGGAGTACGTGGCGGCGAGAGCGATCTGGGGATCCGTGGGATGGACGCCGAGGCAGTAGAGGGTCGTCGTCGGGAAGCCGGTGCCCGGGGTCCAGGTCAGGCCGGCGTCGTTGCTTCGGTAGATGCCCCACGAAGGGCCGCCGGCGAGCACACGCGACGGGTCGCTCGGGCTGAACGCGAAGGCGACGACGTCGTCGCCCACGAGGCCCGTCGAGGACGGAGTCCAGGACCCCCCGCCATCCTCGCTCCGGTACAAGGGCGTCGTGCCGTGGAGGCCGGCCAGCACTCGGTCCGGATTCGTCGGCGACACGGCGAGCGCCCAGATCTGGACGTCCATCGGGAGGCCCTCTCGCGCGGCGCCCCAGCTCTCGCCACGGTCGTCCGAGCGGAAGACGCCGGCGCGATACGGCGTCACGTAGAGACGAGCAGGAAGGGACGGCGCCATCACGAGGGCGTCGACGTTCGCGAAGCCCCCGAGGCCGACCGTCTGCCAGCTCGACGCGCGCACGGCCCCCGGGAAGGTGAGGGCGGCGACCAGCGTCAGAGCACTCATCACGCGCAGCAGCGGGCCGGACATGACGTCCTCCGCGGCGGGCGAGCGCGCGACTCATGCTACACCCGCGCCGGCGCCCGAGCCAACCGGCCTGCGCGCCCGGTAGTGTCCTGTCTGAACCAGGACACTACGCGCGCCCCGGTCTCGCAGGCCCGGTGGTGAGTCGGGAGGGGCGCGCGCCTCGCGGGAATCGGCTACCCTTCGGATCCCTTCCTCCGGAGGCGCGCGATGCGAGATTGGTGGGCGCAGTTGCGCCGAGGCCCGGTCCTTCCGGCGTTGCCGGTCTGCGCGCTCGTGGTGCTCGTGGCCGTGCGCTTCGCTCCGTCGGCGGAGCCGCTGGCCGCGAAGATCTACTCGATGCGGGGGGCGGCGCTGCCCGATTCGCCCCTCGCCGACGTGCCCATCGGCGAGACGGCCGGCTCGAGCACGCACCACCTTCGCCTCCTCGAAGACCTGAAGCCGCAGCTCCATCACCGCCACGACGAGACGATCGTGGTGCTGGCCGGCCGGGGCCGGATCGCGGTCGGCTGCGACAGCGTCGACGTGGAGCCGGGCACGGTGGTCCTCGTGCCGCGCGGAACGGTGTACTCCGTCTCGGTCGGGAAGGAGCCGGTGGAAGCGGTCGCCGTGTTCACGCCGCGGTACGACGGGACGGACCGCGTCTTCGTCCATGACTGACGGGCCCGCGCCGGGATGCGCCCGTGATTGACGGCCGTCCTTCGGGAGACGTCGAGCGCCTCAAGCGCCGCGTCGAGGACCTGGAGACGCTGCTGCGCGCCGGGGAGCTGCTGGATCCTTCCCTCGATCGCGAGCGCCTGCTGCATCTCGCGCTGGAGCTGGCGCTCCGCGTGGTGCGCGCGGACGCGGCGTTCCTCGTGGCCCAAGGCGGCGGCGAGAGCGGCGCGCGCGCCCTGGCGCGCGGCGACGCGGCGCCCCGCCGTCTCGACGTGCTGGAGTCCCGCCTCGCGGCCGAGGTGCTCGCCACCGGTCACGGCGGCATCCGTCGCGACCCGGACACGCCGGGCGCGCGCGCGGCCGCCGAAGTGCTGGGCCGGCCGCCCGCCGTCCGGATCGCGGCGCCGCTCGCGCGACTCGACCGCGTGCTCGGCGCGCTGGAAGTGGCGTACTGCGAGGATCCCGGGAGCGGCCTCGAAGACGAGGAGGCGGCGCTGCGCTCGGTGGCCGACCACCTGGCGATCGCGCTCGACACGGCGCGACTCGTGCGCGATCAGGGCCGGCGCACACGGGAGCTGTCGCTGCTCGTGGGCATCGGAACGAAGATCTCCGCCCACCTCGACCTCGACGAGCTGCTCGACGCCATCGTGGACGCGATCCGCGAGCTGGTCCCGGCGAACGCGGTGGGCATCTTCCTCATCGGGAAGGGCGGCACGATCCACAAGGAGTCGCTGCGCGACTACGACCCCGCGCGCGTCGACGCCGCGCGCCTCCAGGTGGGTCGCGGCATCCTCGGCGCGGTGGCCGTGTCCGGCGAGGGAATCATCGTGCCCGACGTGCGCGAGGACCCGCGCTACGTTCCGGCGCGCGACACGACGCGCTCGGAGATGGCGGCGCCGCTCAAGTACGAAGGCCGCGTGATCGGCGTCTTCAACGTCGAGAGCGACCGCAAGAACGCGTTTCGTCCCTCCGATCTCGCGCTGCTCACGAGCTTCGCGGATCAGGCCGCGATCTCGATCACGAACGCGCGGCTGCACTCGGTGGCGAGCGCGAAGCGCCGGCTCGACGAGCAGCTGCGCGTGGCGCGCGACATCCAGTCCTCGCTCTTGCCGCAGCAGGCTCCGAACGTGCCCGGGCACGCCCTGGCGGGGAAGAACGTGCCGTCGTCGGTGGTGGGCGGGGACTACTTCGACTTCGTCGCGCTCCCCGGAGGCCGCTGGGCGATCGTCGTGGGCGACGTCTCCGGCAACGGGATCCCCGCGGCGCTCATCATGGCGAGCTTCCGCGCCGGAGTGCGCGCGGAGCTGCGCCTGGCGGACGACCCCCGCGTCGTCTTCGAGCGCGTGAACCGCGTGCTGTGCGCGGAGCTGGACCCCGACCGCTTCGTGACCGCTTTCCTCGGCGTCTACACGCCGGAGACGGGCTCGCTGGTGTACTCGAGCGCCGGGCACGAGCCGGGTCTCCTCGTGCGGGCCTCGGGCGGCGTGGAGCGCCTCACTGACGGCGGGCTCCTCCTCGGCGTCTTTCCGGAGGCGTTCTACGTGGGCGGTCGCGTGCGCCTCGAGCCGGGCGATCGGCTGCTGCTCTACACGGACGGGCTCTCGGACGCGGCGGGGGAGGGCGATGAGCCGCTCGGCGAGAAGGGGGTCGTGCGCCTCCTCGGTGCGGCGGAGGCGGCGGGCGCCGCGCCCACGGATTTGCCGAGGGTCATGCTCTCGCGCCTGCCGGATCGCGCGGCGCCGCCGGCAGCCGAAGTGGACGACCGGACGCTCGTGGTTCTCGAGCGGCTCCCGGGTGGCGCTCCGGCGGCTTGAGCTCGTCGGCCGGCGCCAACCGAGCCCAACGGGCGCCAGCGCACGCGAAGATCGCCTGAGCCCGGTTGAGTGCGGGGCTCCGCGTGGCTACAATGGATGCACTGCCCCGCCTTCTTCGGCTGCGCTCCCCGGCCGAATGCCCGCCCGGAGGTCGGTCGCCTCGTGAATCTGCCGCGATCAGCGCGCGTCCTCGCGCTTTGCGCCCTCGGGGCGCTCTCGGCTCAGGCGGCGGGCGCCGGCCTTCGCACGCGGGCCCTGCCCGAGCTGCGGGCGGGCGTGGAGCCGGGCCTCGTGGCGCGAGCGTCGACCTCCGGCGCGCGGCTGCACGCCGTGGTCCGCGTGCGGGCCGGCGAGCGCGCGGGTCTGGAGCGGGCCGGCGTCCAGCTGCTCCAGCCGCTCGGCGGCGACCGTTGGCTCGCGTCTGTTCCGGCGGATCCCCTTCGACGCGCCCAGACCCCTTCGGGCGTTCTCGCGGCGTGGGAGCTTCGTCCCGAGGATCGCGTGGAGCCCGGTCTCGCGGATCGGCTCGCCCTCCGCGGCGGAGAGCGTGTCGCCTTGCGCGTGAAGCTCTTTCGCGACGGCTCCTTCGAGGCCGCCCGCGCGGCGCTCGCGGCCGCCGGAGCGACGGTCACGAACGCGATCCCGCTGTTCGGCATCCTGGACGTCGACGTCTCCGCGTCGAGCCTTCCCGTCATCCTCGCGCGCGACGACGTGCGCTGGGTGGAGCCTGCGCCTCCGCCCCCGAGCACGGCGAACGACGGACTGCGCGCCGACGCCCACGTGGACGAAGTGCAGGCGCTCGGCGTGGACGGCACCGGCGTGCTGATCGGTGAGTGGGACAACGGCATCGCGGATGTCACGCATCCGGACCTCGCGGGTCGCGTCACCGCGGGGGAGACCGGGCTCATTCCGGGCGGGCACGCGACCCACGTGGCGGGCATCGCCATCGGCAACGGGGCGAACAGCGCGAACCAGGGCGGAGCGCCGCTCCAGTGGCGCGGGGTGGCCCCGGGAGCGCGCATCGTGGGCTACAGCGTCCCCGGCGAGCTCACGGAGACCCAAGCGGCGGTGCAGAGCTTCGGGATCAACGTCTCGACGAATTCCTGGACGTGGACGGTGGACAGCACCAATTGCCCGCTCTACGGCAACTACGCGAGCGACGCTCCGGAGTACGACGCGATCGTCCGCGGGCAGTACGGAGCGACGCTCCCGATCGCCTTCGCCGCGG
The DNA here is from genome assembly GCA_046330135.1 of bacterium. Taxonomy (GTDB): domain Bacteria; phylum ARS69; class ARS69; order ARS69; family ARS69; genus CAYYFX01. The sequence continues at coordinate 311,603 of JAXLTI010000006.1, read as the reverse complement.
GCAACGAGCGCGACGACGGCGACTGCACGGCGTTCGCCCCCGGCGGCTACAACACGATCCCGCCGCCCGGCACCGCGAAGAACGTGATCACCGTGGGCGCGGGCTACTCGGACTTCACCTTCATGACGTCGTTCTCGTCGTGGGGCCCCACCGACGACGGGCGCATGAAACCGGATGTCGTCGCGCCGGGATGCCAGGGCTCCGGGGACTTCGGCATCACGTCGTCGTGGGTCGGCGGCGGGTACCTGGCGCTCTGCGGCACGAGCATGGCCACGCCCGCGGTGGCCGGCTCCATCGCGCTGCTGATCCAGGACTGGCGCGCGCTGTTCCCCGGGGATCCCCGGCCCGCCACCGACAAGGCGCTGCTCGGCGGCTTCGCGCAGGATCGCGGCCCCGTGGGGCCCGACTATCGCTTCGGACTGGGAGCGATCCACGTGGCGGCCAGCGATCGGGCGCTGCGCACCGCGACGACGATCGAGGATCAGGTCGACGACGGCGGCACCGACGAGTGGACCTTCCGCGTGGCGGCCGGCACGGACACGCTGCGCGTCACTCTCGCGTGGGACGATCCTCCGGCCGCGGAGGTCGCGGACACGACGCTCGTGAACGACCTCGATCTCGAGCTGGTGGGCCCCGCGTCGGGCACGCACTTGCCGTTCGTGCTGGACCGCGCGAACCCGTCCGCCCTGGCGACGCCCGGGGTGAACCGCCTGGACGACGTCGAGCAGGTGCGCGTGCTCGCGCCCGAGCCGGGCGTGTGGATCGCGCGCGTCAAGGGCACCAGCGTTCCGCTGGGGCCGCAGCTCTATTCGCTCGTGGGCTTCGACAATCGACCGCCGGCGGACCCGGCGTCCCTCGCGGCATCCGCCACCGGCGACACGACCGTGGCCGTGACCTGGGTGCGCCCGGGCGACGCCGATCGCGCGGGCGTGCTCGCCGTGCGGTCGAGGTTCCCGATCGCGTGGTCGCCGGCGGCCGGGACCTCTTACGCGCCGCACACGCAGGTCTCCCCGGGCGTCTTCGTCGTGGCGAGCGACGACGTGGACCACTCCTCGACGCCGCTCGTGGATACGCCGCTTCTGCCGGGCACGATCTACCACTACGCCCTCTTCGCGTACGACGAGATCCCGAACTACTCGGCGGGCGTCTCGGACACCGCGAAGACGTCGGCGAACGCCGTCTCGGTGCCGGTCCTGCCCTCGGCGGCGCAGGTGGGCTTCCGCCGCGTCGGGGCGAACCCCACGAACGGCCTCGCCACCTTCCGCCTCGACCTCCCGCGCCGCGTGGCCGTCGAGATCACCGTCCACGACGCCGCCGGCCGGCGCGTGGCGCTCCTCGCCCAGGGCGAGCGCGACGCGGGCTCGCACGTCATCGCCTGGGACGGCCGCGACGCGCACGGCGTGCCGGTAGCCGCGGGCGTCTACTTCGTGCGCCTGCGCTCGGCCGAGCTGACCGCCACCGAGAAGATCGTCCGCGTCCGCTAGACGCCGGCCCGCCGCCGACGCATGCCTCGCCCCGCGCGGTCTGCGCTCGCCGGCCGCGAACCTCGCGTGGCATCGGACGCGATCACCGTCCGCGACACGCCGCGGCCGCGCGTCGCCGCAACCGTCAGTTGTCGCCGTTTCTCCCGCCGGATGCGGTGGTGGCCGGTCTCGACCGCCGCGACCCCGTTTCAGTCTCGCCTCGGGGCCGGCCTCTTCGACGCGGCTTCGCGGAGGCGGCGGAGCCATGGATGGCGGAGCCGCCGGAGCGGGAGGGCGCCCGGAGGCTGGATGCCGGAGGGCGCCCGTTCGCTGCGGAAGCACGACGCCGAGCCGACGACGCGTTCTTCACGTGCGAGGCGCTGTCCGACGAGCCGGCGACGCGGGCATCTGCCGGCGCGCGGAGGCCTACTCGATGTCGCCGGAGCGGCGGAACCAGTCGGCGATGGACAGCCAGGAGCGATCGCCCCAGGCCACGCCGACCGACACGGCGAGCATCGCGACGTTCTCGAGGATCTTCTGCAGGCCCACCTTCGGACCCTTGCCGTCGGTCTCGAAGCAGCCGCAGGTGATGTCGAGGCCGCGGGCGAGCGCCACGCCGACCGCCGCCGTGAAGACGACGAGCATCAGCAAGGCCAGCGCGCTCGCGCCGGCGTCGAGGATGCCGACGATGAGGCTGATGCCGACGACCAGCTCGAGCGCCGGCAGCACGAGGGCGGCGACGCGCTCGAGGGGGACCGGCAGCAGGCGATAGTGATTGATGGCGTCGGAGAATCCGCGCGGGTCCACGAGCTTCGGCCACGCGGCCACGATGAACAGGACCCCGAGCGCGACGCGCAGCAACGTGACGACCCGACGATCGAGAGCCTTCACGGCGTCTCCCCCGGACCGGACGCGGCGTCCAGCCCCCGCGCGAGGAGCCCGTCCAATCCGCAGACGACGAGCTGCACGTCGCTGTGGCCCAGGTCCCGCAGCTGCTGCGCGACGTGACGGACGGCGAAGGAGTCCGCCCCCGCTCCGTACACCACGAGCGGCGCGTCGCTGCCCAGGCCGGCCACGACGTCGAAGTACCGGGCTTGGAAATCGTTCGCGGGAACCGACAGCGCGCCGGCCACCCGGCGCGCCTCGTAGGCCGCCCGATCGCGCGTGTCGATGAAGAAGGCTCCCGACTCGAACGCGAACTGCGCCGCTTCGGGGGCGATGGCCGGCAGGCCCGCGCCCGCCTCCAGCGGAGGCGGGGCCTCGAGCGCGCCGCGCAGGGGCAACGGCCGGTGACGAGCCACGTTCATGCCGAGCCCCAGCGCGGCTGCCAGCGCGAGGAGGAGAAGGGCCTGGGCGCCCCGGGTGCTCACTGCCCCTTCGGGACCGGCGGCACGTGCTTCTTCGAGGGCCGGACGTTCGTGGCCGTGGGCACGTTCCCGTCCTTCGGGACCGGCGGCGTGGTCGGCGGCGGAGTCACCGCGGTCTGCGGAGGCGCGCCCCCCGGCGCCGTCCCCGCTGCCGGCGCCGCGCCCGGAGGCGTAGTACCGGCCGCCGCGACGGCCCGCGTCTGATACCGCACCGGGATCTCGATCGTGCCCTGCTCCGGATCGTCCGTCGCGATCTCGAGGTTGCGAACGCCGTTCGCGCCGGCCTCCTGCCCCACGTAGGACAGGCTCACGACCACCTGCTTGCCGCTCTCCGCCGGGTAGATCTGCGTGGTCACCTTGCTGTCGGGAACCTCGGCCTTCAGGACCCGGAGCTTGCCCTCCTCCACGGAGAGCGTGACGTCGGAGCGGGTGATCTCGCCCGGATCCACCGAGCGCAGGACCACGAAGCTCGAGGACGCGTGGATGCGACCCTGAATCTCGCCGCGGATCACGACCCGCACGGTATCGTCGGGCGCGGGACGGTCCGTGACGAGCACGAGGATCTCCGAGATCTTCTGCGCCTGCGCCGGCAAGCGCAGACGGACGTCGATGTCGTGGACGTCCCGGTCGCCCTCCCGGTGGACCTTGCCCACCTCCACGTCGAACAGCTTCGAAGGCTCGTTCCGCAGGCGGCCGCCGAGCACGAAGGCTCCCTTGACCTGCATGTTCAGCGGCGCGTCCGACTCCAGCTTGAGGGACTGCTCCCACGGCTGCTTGAGCTTGACGTCCTTGAGGTCCAGGAACTTGGGGTCGATGTGGACCGCCTTGTGGACGTTCGCGTGAAGCGTGATCTCGAAGCTCCGCTGCACCGGATCGTTCGTCTGCAGCGTGATGGTCTTCTTGATGTCGCCGTCCTGGCCCTTGCTGTTGAAGGTGACGCGCACCTTCTGGGACTTGCCCGCGGTCAGGTCGGCGGCGCCGTCGACGGCGGCGGCGGTGCAGCCGCAGGAGGTCTTCAGGTCCTCGATGGTCAGGGTGCCGTCCCCGACGTTCTTCACCTCGATGTAGCGCTCGAACAGCTTGCCTTCGTCGATGAGGCCGAGGTCGATGTCGGTGGGGTCCACGAAGGCCTTCGGGGCCGCGTGCGCGACGGGGCTCGACGCGAAGAACAGGATCGCGCCGGCGGCATAGGCGGCCGGGCGCAGTCGTAGACGGTGGCTCATGGGTCTGCCTCTCCTTGGGTGGCGGGAGCTGGGACCCCGCCGCCGACGCGGGTGCCCCCGGGGTCGAGCATTCTACACCGGGGACGCGGAGGCGGTTCGGGGATTTGCCGACCCCGGACTAGATCAGGTTCCCCTCCGCCAGGGAGACCGTGGGGCTCCCGGACTCGTCGAAGGCCAGCTCGAAGCGGGCAAGCTCCAGAATGGGCAAGAAGATCCGAAGCCCCACCCCGGCGCCGTTGCGGAAGCGGGCGTTCCGGAAGCCCACGTTGTCGTCCCAGGTGGTGCCGGTGTCGACGAAGACCTCGCCGTCGATGCGGAGGTCCACGTTGGAGATGCGCTTGGGAACGAAGGGGACGGGCAGGCCGAATTTCTTGCGGCTGAGCAGGGGAAAGCGCAGCTCCATGGAGGCGCGAGCCAGGCTGTTCCCCGTCTCGACGCTCTCCGGCTGGCCGCGGATGGACTGCTTCCCGCCCACGCCGACCCGCCGGTAGTCGGGCACGTCGCCGGTGGTGAAGACGCTGGTGACCCGCGAGGCGACCACGAAGCCGTGGCCGAGCGACAGGAAGCCGCGGCCGTCGAGCGTGCTGCGGAAGTAGCTCAGGTCGTCGGTCAGCCACCCCGAGACCAGCTCGCCGAACGCGGACGTCACGGTGCCCCGCGACGGATCCACGCGAAGGTCGCGCGCGTCGCGGAAGAAGCCGGCTCCCAACGTGGGGCTCAACTGGCGGACCGGGCCGCTGGGGCTCGTGCCGTCCCGCTGGAGGTACTCCATGCGGGAGAAGACCGTGACGCCGCGCCGCGTCTGGGGGTAGGGGCTCAGGTATCGGGTCGTCGCGATCGTGATTCCGCTCGTGCGCAGCTCGTCGACGTGCCGCTGCGGCAGCTCGACGTCGAGGGCGAGCGCCAGGGTCTGCCGGCTCGTGCCGAGCCAAGGCGATTCCCACGACGCGGAGAACCGGCTGGCCGCGCCCGCGCGCGCCGTGCTCCGGAACGTCCGATTCATCCCGTCCAGATTGCGGGCGCGCAGGCGGTAACCCACGGTGAGGTCCTTCGAGTTCAGGTCGTAGTCCACCGTGGGGGTGACGAACCACGAGGGTCGCTCGTAGACGGACACGACCACGAGAACGCCGTCCCCCGAGGGCACCGCCTCCACCTCGACCTCCGCGAAGATGCCGAGGTCCACGATGTGCTCCCAGTCGCGCCAGAGCTGCTCGGAATGGAACGGCACGCCCTCGGTCAGCACCATCTCGCGCCGGAAGACCACCTCGCGCGTGTGGTTGTTGCCCAGCACGAGGACCTGGCGGACCGGCTTCCCGTCCAGCTCGGGGTAGGACTGGTAGCGCGAGCGCTCCAACCCGGCCGCCCGGACGAGGCACGGGGCGAAGGCGACCGAGAAGGCGGCGAACCAAGCGAGCCGGGAGGAGAGGAGGGCCCGAGGGAAGACTTTCATGACCCCCACGAAGAGAGGCTCGTCGAGCGGACACCAGCGCTCGTCGAATCTTCGGAAGGGTCCGCGGGACGGTCAAGTGGCAGACCGTCCCGCGGGTGCGGAATCAGACCGAGGAGCCTCCGGGAGCCTCGGGCGGCGGAGCCATGGACGGCGGCGCCGGAGGAGGCGGAGGCGGAGAAGACGGCGGAGGAGGAGGCGTGGGCCACGTGGGCGCGAACGGCGGCGCGGGGCGCCCGCCTCCCGGGCCGGTGGGGACGGCGGCCTGCTTCCCGAGGCGAGTCAGGAGCACGGCGCCGTAGCCGAGCGTCGTCGCGAAGACGAGGACGAGCCACCCGAGCACCGCCAACAGAACCGCGAGCGGCCCGAGCTCCAGCGGAAGCGCGCCCACGGCCGAGCTCAGGATGAAGAAGAAGTGGAGCGCGACGAAGCCGAGGAGCAGGTGCGTCCACGAGCTGCGCGGCGGGCGCAGGGCGTCGGGCGCCGCGCGACCTTCGCTCAGGCGACGTCCCACCGCGATCGCTGCCGCCGCGAAGCCGCCCATCATCATGAGCCAGAGGACGATCAGCAGCACCGGGATGAGCAGCAGCCCCACGAGCGTGATCGCGAGGAGCACCGACGCGATCACGAACGCGATCGGCGTGCCGCACGCGCCGAGCAGCCCGATGAGGAAGCTCTGCCCCGGCTCCGACTCCACGCGGCGGCTGATGACGTCCAGCCGGTGACCCGCGACCACCTGGAGCATCAGCACGAGCAGGAGCCCCACCAGGAACACGGCGACCTTCCAGCCGATCGAGAAGAACCTCGGCCGGTCCACCATCACCGGGCCGTGCCGGCCCCAGTGCGGGATGGGGACGTTCACGGACACGGTCTCGCCGGAGACCTTCGCGTCCCCCATCTTGTGGACGCGCCCGCCCACCGAGACGGCGTCGCCCTTCACCGAAGCGCCGTCGTGGACGTCCACGTTCCCGCCCACCGACACCACGTCCCCGTCCACGGCGCCCTTGACCACCACGTCGCCGCCGATCGAGACGACGTCGCCGAGGATGTGCTCGTCCTCGTTCACGATGACGGAGTCCCCCACCTTCACGCGCTCGCCGGTGGGCGTGCGGCCGTCCTTATCCTTCTCGTGGTACTTCTTGTATTCCTCCCAGAGCTCCGAGTTCTTCGTGGTGTCCGTGCTGTTGAGCTGCTTCTCGAGGCTCTTGAGCTGAGCGCTCGTGAGCACGCTGTCGCCGGCCGCGGCGCGCGCCGAGTCCCGCGCGGCGCGGTGGTGCCCTTGCGCGAGCGCGGGCGGAGCGAGGACGAAAGCCCCCGCGAGCAGGAGCGTGAGGGTCAGAACCCTGCTATGCCAGCAAGTGCGCATGGCCGAAGCCTCCGGTGCGGAGAGAGCGAGTGCCGCGCAGCCACGTCACACCGAGGAGCGCGGTGATCGCGAGCGCCACGAGGGAGAGCGAGAGAAGGGGGAGAGCGGACGTGCCCACGGTGGCGGACGCCCGACCGAGGGTCTGCAGGAGTCTGATGGCCCAGTCCCACTCCGCCAAGTCCACGACGGCCACCTTGACGAAGGAGAAGAGGCGAGTGGACGCCACGATGCCGCGCGCGATCCACTCCGCGCCCGAGGGGCCCGCGGCGCGCCCGAACGCGGCCACCAATCCCGCGAGGCCCACCGCGCCCGCCAGCACGAGCGAGTTCTCGATTCGGGCCGGGAGCCGGCGCCACGCTCTCCGAGGAGCCTCCGCCCTCGTGGCCGCCAAGACACGGGCGACGAGATCCGGCGGGGGCGCCACATCCAGCGGAGTATCCAGGAGCGAGACGACCGCGGTCATTTCCTTCAGCTCCCTCGCGAGGTCCGTCCGCTCCGCCAGCAGGGCACGCAGCTCGGCCTCCTCGGCCGGGGTCAGAAGCCCGTCCAGAAGATCCTGGATCCGCTCGGGGTCGGTTCTCCGCGGGCTCATCGGGGATCTCCTTTCACGGACGCCTCTTCCGACCTTTCGGACACACCCCTGGTACGCAGGCCCATCGCGCCGGGTTGCACGGGAGATCGGGCCGGCGGCGCGAGAAATGCAAGGTTAGTCCAAGGGAGGCGAGGCGGCATCTCGGGAATGGGGGTCATGGCTCCAGGTCCTCCACGTCGTGGTCGCGGAGGAGGACCTTCCGGAACGCCTCCCGTGCGCGGTGGATGCGGGCTTTCACCGTCCCCAGCGGCACGTCCAGCGCCACGGCGATCTCCTCGTAGGACAGCTCCCGCTGGTGGCGCAGCAGGAGGACCAGCCGATGGGACTCGGGCAGCTTCGCCAGCGCGCTCGCGAGCATGGCCGCGCGCTCGCGACGCTCCAGCTCCTCCGAGGGATCCGGGGCGTCGCCCTCCATCTCCCGACTCGGCGCGTCCTCCTCGCCGCCCCCGGGCAGAGGCGCGTCCAGGGACACCGTCTCGATCTTCCGGCGCCGGATCCAGTCGATGCAGAGGTTCGAGGCGACGCGGTAGATCCAGCTCGGGAACGGATAGACGGGATCGTAGCGGGCCAGCGAGCGGTGGACGCGAACGAAGATCTCCTGCGTGAGATCGCGCGCCAGCTCGCTGTCGCGCACCATGCGGAACGCGAGGTTGTACAGGCCGCGCTCGTAGTGCCGGACGATCGTGGCGAAGGCGGTCTCGTCGCCCTCGAGCGCCCGTCGAACGAGCTCGCGATCGTCGCCGACTTGCTCCTCCGTCACGGGGGCCCCCGGGCGTCGGCAGGCGTTCGGGCACTGCCGATCCGGGGCATCCTAAGCGCAATTCCTGAACAGGAGAACGTCGCGCGTTCGGTGGACGGAGCGGCCTCTCCCCGCTCCGCAACGCTCGCGCGTTCTCGCCGATCTTCCGCTCGCGTGGGATCGCGTGGTCACCGGGCGGCGGGCGCCTCAAGGCGCGGCGGCCGAATCCCGAATCTCCGAACGACCCCCATGCGAACCTACCCCCTTGGAGAGAGCAGCATGCTGGTCATCGCCCGTCATCTGGACGGACGGAAGGTGAAGGGTCGCACGACCGAGTTCCATCCCTCTCGCGATTTCTTCCGTGTCGAAACCGAGCCGCGAGGAATGCCGTTGGACATCCCCACCGAGGGGCTGAAGGCGGTGTTCGTCGTCCGGTCGCTGGAAGGAAACCCGGATCGTCGGGATCATCGCGAGTTTCCGAGGACGCCGGGTCAGGTGCGTCGCAAGATCTGGCTCGAGTTCAAGGACGGGGAGCGGATGGCCGCGTGGCCGGTGTCGATGCCTCTCGGCAAGGACGGCTTCTGGGTCATTCCGACCGACCCGAGCTCCAACGTCGAGAGGGCCTACGTGTTCCGGAACTCCGTCTCGAAGATCCTGCAGGGTGATCAGGCGGTGATCGCCGCCTACTCGGAGCGAGAGCGCCGGCATGCCTCGGAGCGTGAGGCGGTCGTGCTTCGAGTCCTCTGACCGGGACGTCGAGAGTCCGGAAGCGAGAAAGGGGGCCGGCGATCCGGCCCCCTTTCGTTTGCGCGCCGGGACTCGCACGAAGACCGCTTCCCCGCGCGCAGCGGACCGGAGCTACTTCCCGCTTCCGTTCGGACGCAGGCTACTTCCCCGCTTCCGTTCCGCCGGCCGCCGGCGTCTCCGCGGGCGCGGCCGCCTGCTGGGCCTCCGCTTCCGCCTTCGCCTGCTGGAACAGCGCGCTCATCGTGGAGTCCGCGACGATCTTGCCCATCGCCTGGTCTAGCTGCTCCTGGTTGAACCCGTGCTGCTGGAGGATCGTGGTCGACATCGTGGGGTTCTTCGCGATCTGCACCGCCACCTGGGCGATCTCCGCCACCTTGGCCGGCGTGAGGTCGATCGGCAGCGACATCGCCGCGACCTTCTCCGCGGGCGGAGGCGGGGTGTCGGCCTGCTTCTTCGCGCAGGCGGAGACCAGCAGCGCGGCGGCGAGGACGATCATCGGAACGCGGAGACGGCTCATGGGTGCTCCCTCACTTTCGCCCCACGGAGGGGCCTGACTTGGCCGGCGGCCGCCGGAGACGTCGGCGCGTCGCGGCATCTTTTGCGGGCCGCGCAGGATACCGCTTCGCTCGCGGAGTGTCGCTCCCAAAGAGCCGTCTCGTCCGCGCCCTCTCGCGCTGATAGAATCGCCGCCTGGACACAGCGAGCCACTGCAGTCTCCCCTGGCGAGGAGCGCGTCATGCCGACCACGATCGTCGACGTTCTCGCGCGCGAGATCCTGGACTCGCGCGGCAATCCCACGCTCGAGGTGGAAGTCACGCTGGAATCCGGCGTCTCCGCGCTCGCCGCCGTGCCGAGCGGCGCGTCCACCGGCGAGAACGAAGCCGTGGAGCTGCGCGACGGCGACCCGAAGCGCTACGGCGGCAAGGGCGTGCTGAAGGCGGTCGAGAAGGTCAACGAGGAGATCGCGCCCGAGGTCGTGGGCATGGATGCGAGCGAGCAGGTGTTCCTCGATTCGCTCCTCATCGACATGGACGGCACGCCGAACAAGGGCAACCTCGGCGCGAACGCGATCCTCGGCGTGTCCATGGCGGTGGCGCGCGCCGCGGCCTCCGCGCACGGGCTGCCGTTCTATCAGTACCTCGGCGGCTTCAACGCGAAGACCCTGCCCGTGCCGATGATGAACATCCTGAACGGCGGCAAGCACGCGGACAACAACGTCGACATCCAGGAGTTCATGATCGTGCCCGCGGGCGCCGGCACGTTCTCCGAGGCGCTGCGCATGGGCGCGGAGATCTTCCACTCGCTCAAGAAGGTGCTGCACGCGAAGGGCATGAACACCGGCGTGGGAGACGAGGGCGGCTTCGCGCCGAACCTCTCGTCGAACGTGGAAGCGCTGGACGTCATCATGAAGGCGTGCGAGAGCGCGGGCTACGAGCCGGGCCGCCAGGTGGCCATCGCGCTCGACCCCGCCTCCAGCGAGTTCTTCAAGAACGGCAAGTACGTGCTGGAGGCGGAGCGCGAGAAGGAGCGCGACGCCGCCGGGATGATCGCCTTCTACAAAGGGCTCTGCGACAAGTACCCGATCGTCTCGATCGAGGACGGCCTCGCCGAGGGCGACTGGGCCGGTTGGAAGCGGCTGACCTCCGAGCTGGGCGGGCGCGTGCAGCTCGTCGGCGACGACATCTTCGTGACCAACACGAAGTTCCTGCAGCGCGGCATCGACGAGGGCTGCGCGAACTCGATCCTCGTGAAGGTCAACCAGATCGGAACGCTGACGGAGACCTTCGACGCGATGGCGCTGGCCATGCGCAACCGCTACACCTGCGTGGTGAGCCACCGCAGCGGCGAGACCGAGGACACCACCATCGCGGACGTGGCGGTGGCGTCGAACTGCGGGCAGATCAAGACGGGCAGCCTCAGCCGCAGCGACAGGCTGGCGAAGTACAACCGGCTCCTGCGCATCGAGGACGAGCTGGCCGACACCGCGGAGTTCCCGGGGTTCGGAGCGTTCCGGAGGAGCACGGCGGCGGAGCCGGCGCGCGCCTGAGGGAAGGCGAGGGCTCGGAAGCTCGGCGCGAACCGGCGCGGAGGGCGAACGGCGGCGCGAGCGATCGCCCCCGGAGCCGGAACGCTGAGCCGTGCCGCGGGTTCGACGAACGGGTCCGCACCCTGATCACACCGGAGGCTGCCATGTCTCCCGCCGCTCGGACCTTTCTCGCCGTCCTCGCCTGGCTCGGGGCGCTGGCTCTTCCGGTCGTCACGCGGGCGGAGAAGCTGAGCGACGTCGTCAACCAGGCGAAGAAGCCCCCGCCCCAGCAGCAGGTGGTGGGCCAGCAGGATCTCTCGCAGACGAAGACGAAGCAGACCGACGCTGCGCCGGTGCAGGCCCCGGCGCAGGATGCGGTCGTGTACGGGCCGTTCCCCGACTCCGTCGTGCTGCCGATCGGCTCCAGCGTCACCTTCCCGTACTACACGTCCTTCGCGCCGTACGGCGGGGGCGGCGGGTCGGATGCCGGCGCGCCCTCCGAGGTTCGCCTGCGCCTGGGCTTGGTCGGCGGCGGCGGCGGGCTGCAGACCGCGGCGCTCGGCGGCTACGGGTCGGGGGGGCTGCTGGTCGGCTTCCTCACGCAGGGCGTGAGCCTGGACGTTCGCGGCTACCGCTCGATGGCGAGCCTCTCGAGCGACCTGGGCGCCGCGATGCGCAGCTTCGACGGCTGGGCCGCCGATGTGGCGCTCCGCGTGCATCTCTTCCCGGACGGCTCCCAGCCCAACATGAACCTGATGTTCGCGGCGCGGACGGGGCGCTACGCCTGGGACTACCGGAACGCCGTGACGTTCGTGTCGAACGGCGAGACGCACACGCTCGACCACGACTCCATCGGCTACCGCAGCGTGCTCGCGGGCCTGGGCGTGGAGCCCTTCCGGCAGGGCGACTGGCGCGTCGGCTTCACGGTGGCGGGCGGCGTGCAGTTCTTCCGCGACACCACCAGCGCCGGGTTCGACAACGACATCTTCGACGATCGAGGGCTCCTCGAGGTCCAAGGAGAGCTGGTCTACTCCCCCGTCGTGAAGCGCGCGCCCGGGATCTAGGGCCCGGGGCGCTGGGCGTTGGGCGGCGGGAGCCGAGAGGCGGAACCGGGTCGATTCGTGCCGGGTTCGAGTCCCATGCGACGCTTCGCCCGCGGCCTGCTCGCGATCGTGCCGCTCCTGATCCTCCTGCAGGCCACGGCCACGCCGGTGCCGCGGTGCATGGCCGTCCAATTGACGGCCCACGCCGCACAGCGCTGCCGCCACGCGGTGGAGCATTCGTGTCCGTTGGCTGAGGCCGCCGGCAGCTCAGCGGCCGCTTGTCATGCGGAGGGCTCTTGCCGCGCGCAGGGCTCCTATCACGCGCAGGGTTCTTGTCACGCGCAGGGCGCCTGTCACGCGCAGGGCTCCTGTCGCACGGTCGCCTCTTGTCGCGCGGAGGGTCGGGGCTGCCCGTTCGGCGAGGCGTTCCCGTGCAGCCGTGGGGCCGCGTCCCCGGACACGCCGGTTCTCTGCTGCATGATGTGTCCGTTCTGGATCGGGCTCGTCGCCACGGCGCCGGCCTTGCCGAGCATCCTCCCCGCCGCGCCGCCCTCGTTCCCTCCGGCGCAGACGCTCCAGTCGATCGATCTCGACCCGCTGACGCCGCCGCCCGAGCTCCCGATGAGCTGCTGAGACGCTCTTTCCTCGAGTCTCGTTCCTTTCGAGTCTCGTTCCAACTCAGCGTCATTCCGACGCAGTCTCACTCCAACTCATCGAAGGAGATTCCTCATGCGTAAGATCATGCTCGGCCTCACGGCCGCGACGTTGTTGGCCGGCAGCGCGTTCGCGCTGTCCCCGCGGGCCGCCTCGAACGCCCCGGCGGCGTGCACCGCCGCGTGCGATCCGAGCGGCTGCACCACGACGTCCTGCCCGGGCCCGGGCAACTGCCCCTGCGGCTGCAACCGGTAGCCGCTGACGGCCGGCCGGCGATTCGTCGCCGGTGAGTGACGGTGCGTCCGTGCGCGCAGTGCGCACGGACGCACGTCCGCCTTCCCTTCGCCCGGGTTCCGTGTAGAATCCCGCCGACTCGGAGGGTGGGGATGGCGGCGGGAGTGGGCGGGCCCTGGGGCGATCACGCTCCGCAGAGGCCCAGCGTGGGTGCCGGACGCATCGCTCTCAAGCGGCGCGTCACCGCGCGCGGCGGCAACGAGCGTCGCGGTGCGCTCGAGGCGGCGCGGCGCGGCATGCGTCGCGGGCCGAAAGGCCGGCTGCTCCAGCGCGTCGCCGAAGTGGATCTTCCGCAGCCGGTGAAGAACGCGCTCGGCGAGATGGCCCGCCAGAGTCGCCTCGTCCAGCAGAAGCTCCTCCAGAGGCAGAAGCTCAAGAACGTGGCGATCGGCCTCGCCGCAATCTGGGTCGTGTGGATGTTCATCCTCGGCGACGCCGGCGCCCCCCGCCTCCTCTGGGTGAAGTACGAGAACGAGCGCCTGGGCCGCGAGATCGAGCGCCTCGCGATCGAGAACGCGCACCTGCAAGCCGAAGTCTCGCAGCTCGAAGGCGGCGGCAACGAGATCGTGGATCGCCTGGCGCGCGAGGAGCAGGCGATGGTGAAGGACGGCGAAGTGCTCGTGCGCTTCTACGATCCGAAGGGCAAGAAGGTCCCCACCGCGGCGCAGCTGGCCGCGAGTAAGGACGACAAGGGGCGGGGCGCGAGCGGGGATGACAAGAGCGCGGCTGTGAACGGAGAGAAGAGGGGCGCCGCGGCGGACAAGGACGTGAAGGGCGCCGAGGACGCGAAGAATGCCGGGGACGCGAAGGCGGCGGCGGGGCAGGCCGCGGCCGGGGCGAAGACGTCCGGGCCGTCTGGGGCGAAGGCGAGTGCCCAGACTGCCGCGAAGACGAGTGTGCAGCCCGCCGGAAAAGCGTCGTCGGGGTCTGCGGCGAAGGCGGCGGGCGCCAAATCGGGCAGGTGACCCGGCCCTGGCGGTCCGCTCCAGAGGGAAAGCCTTTCGCTTGACCTCCCCATCCTACCCGGGTATGTTCGCGGCACATTGCGGGGTGGAGCAGTCTGGTAGCTCGTTGGGCTCATAACCCAAAGGTCGCGGGTTCAAATCCCGCCCCCGCTACCAAATTGAGAAGGCCCGGAAGTCTTTGATTTCCGGGCCTTTGCGCGTCTTCTTGGAGACGAGTTGAGCGCCCTTAAAAGGGTCGTCTCCACATAGTCTCCAGTTGCCGAGCCAGCGGCGACGCCCCCAGGCCTTGGCGGCGATCCTGGGCCGTGCGCCTCCAGGCCTCCAGACCCGCAGCGGCGAGATTCCCGCACGACGGAACCCGCGCTAAGCCATCTGGTCGTATCAGCGAATGAGGACGATGCGGCCTGTCCGTGAATCGGACTGCGTTCGGAGTCGCACGAAGTACACCCCCGCCGTCACGCGATGGCCTTCTCCGTCGCGGCCGTCCCAGACAAGCGATCCCAGCCCAGCTCCGTGAACCTCTTCCAACAGAGTACGCACGCGACGCCCCGCCACGTCAAACACGTCCAACCGGACTCGCTCGGTCCTGGGAAGCTGATAACGAATCGTGATGTCGCCGCGAACGGGATTGGGGAACATGCTGAGTCGGAGTATAGCTATGCTGTTCGTGCCACCGCTCCCCTGATCCCCCGGTCTAGTGTCTTCCGGGGCGCCAACGACGACGAGCGGAGTAGCGTAAGCTTCGTTGTTCGCGATGTCCGTCTCCCCCGGAGTTCCGCCAACGCTTACACGAGCCCCTAGCCTGTATTCGGAAGCCCCATGGCGCGTGGGCCAGTCGGCCGACAGCACGACCTCCTGACCTGCGCCAAGGGTACCCGCGCTTCTCTCGCCGAATAGCAGCCCCGACTCCTCCTCCAGGAAGACGGCGCGCACGGATTCTGCGGCGGCACCTCCGATGTTCCGCACTGTCGCTGTTACGGTGACGACAGACTGAGTGTCCACGACGGCCGCGCTCAGCTCGATATCCCCTTCCAGGATCTGCAGATCCGGCCGCTCCGAGACGAAGTAGGGTCGTGCCGCAGATCTGTTCAGGGTTCTCCCCGCCCCGTAGGTACCCGTCGCAAGGAGGCTCACATCATACTGGCCAGTGAAGGGATGGCTCCCGACGTCCACTGTGTAGACACCATCCCCTGGGACCCGGTCCCCGGCTGTCCCGTCGTCCACTAGCACGACCGGCTGCTCGAAGCCACTTGGCCCCCTGACTATCCCCGCTACCGACGCTCCCAGGAGCGGGCTTTCCAGCCACCGCAGAGTGGCCTCTATCTTCTGATTCCCCTCGGGAGTGACTTCCGCATCAGCCACGCCGATAGTCATGGCGACCTGACCGTACTCGGTCCCTGTCAGCAGCACTTCGACTGAGTCCGGCGAGTTCGCGGCATCCGCCACCAGCTGCCACTCTCCTGGCGCGCCGGATCGCACGACGTAGCGCCGAAGAAGCCCATCCTCTTGATAGTCGATGTTCGGATCGACGGCGGCGCTGTCCGGGTTGACGCGCCGTCCCGTTGGATCAATGAGTGTGAGAGCGCTGGTTCCGCGAATGAGGTCCGCCCGGAACTCAAGACTGTCCGCACTACCACACGGCAGCGCGAGATTCGATCCTCCGCCAGGGGCGAGGAAGACCAAGTCAAAGCCGGCATTCTGACCAACGGGGCCGGCCACACCTCGCAACGGAACGCTCGCCGACGCTGGCAACGTACAACTGGGCAGGGCTTCCAGGGCTTCTGTCACAACACGCACGACGCACGGATCGGCCTTCATGGGGGGGCATTCCGGAGTCCGGAGGTGTCTGGAGAAGCAGCCACAGCCGATGTCCGTCCAGTTGTGGACCGACAAGGGTGGCGTGCTGCCCCGGAGCGGCACGCTGCTCACTGGAACGATGTAGTCGTTATCGCACGGCTCCCAGGGCGGCCAGGTCGTGAGCGTGGCCAAGGGACTACCCAGGAACCACCACCGTCGGTCGCACGCATCCCAGAAGTTCCACTCAAACGCGGTGCCCGTGTAGGTGTAATATCGAGTCTTCGCGCTTAACGTCGTCTCTGCCGGATGCTGTGGACATCCCCAGTTGCTCAGTCCTTGCTCGCCGTTGTAATTCAGATCGCGCAGGAGCGGGCTGTCCGGCACAAGGTCCTCTCCGGCAGGCGGCACGTAAGAGAAGATCCCCTGACCACTCAGTTCGCCCTCGGCCCAGAGAAGCAGGAGTTTGGCGTACGTAGCCAATTCCGATCCGTGGTTCGGTGTTCCCAGCATGACCAAGGTCTCGATCTTCCCCGGATGTGTCCGGATGTACTGCCGCGCCACGAGGCCTCCCATCGAATGCCCTACGACCTTCACGGAGCGAATGCCCTGCGCGTCGAGACCGGACAGATAGTCCGCCAGTACGCCGACCTGCCCATTTACGCTGCCGCGCTGATCAAGCCATCCCAGAGGGTCAGGCACCAAGGAGATCGGCGGTTCGACATTCCAGTCGCCGAGCGACGCTCGGAGTTGCGCGGCGAAGTCGAAGCCGTTTTGGTCCACCCAGGAACGAGCGCCCCCCCATAGGCCATGCAGCAAGACGACCGTCTTGGTGTCAAGGACCAGCGCACCCAGGGGGAACGTGAAGTGAGCACCCGAGGGTAACCCCCCGGTTGCGTGCACGGATGTGCGATATCCGGGGTGCGTGAATGTGCACTCATACGACGCGTTGCCCGGCACGGAGATCAGGAAGTTGCCGTCGGTATCCGTCGTCGCCGAGTAATGCGCTTGCGTGATGAGATCCGTGGCGTCGACGGCACACCGAGTTATCGGAGATACCCTTCCGCCGTAGTCTCGCCAGTTGAAGCCGTCCACCACTCTGCCCGAAATCGTCGCAATGGCTGGTGAGGTATCGACGAGCTTCAAGACGAACACGTCCCCCTGACCAGCGCTCGTGAGCGGGCCTCCTCCGAAATCGACCGTGTCATAGAAGTAGCCTGTGAGGTATACGCTCCCGTCGGAGCTCGGCGACACGCCCCATGCTTCGTCGGAGCCCGTGCTACCGTACCGACGGCTCCAGACGTGGTGACCTCCCCCATCTAGCTTCATCACGAATACGTCGTCCCCACCGGCGCTCGTGAGCGGCCCGCCGCCGAAGTCGACCGTGCCCTGGAAGTATCCCGTCACGAGCGCACTTCCATCGGGAGCCGCGGAGGCGTGGAGGCCAGCGTTGTAGTCGGCACCGCCATAACCCCGGCTCCAGACGTGGTTACCCGCTGAGTCCAGCTTCAAGACGAAGGCGTTGTACCAGCCCCCACCCGTAACCGGTCCCCCTCCGAAGTCGACCGCGTCTGAGAACACGCCCGTCACGAGCGCGCCCTGGTCCGGGGTTGTCGATACACTGACCCCCAAATTCTCCCTGGTGCTACCGTAACCGTGGCTCCAGACGTGGCTTCCGCTTGCGTCTAGCTTCAGCACGAAGATGTTCCGGACGCCCGCGCTCGTAAGCGGTCCGCCACCGAAATCGACCGTACCTGAGAACGCCCCTGTCACGAGCGCCCCCCCGCCGGATGTTGCCGAGACGCCCCACCCGACTTCCTCGTTGCCTGGGGGATCATTGCTCCCGTATGCCCTACTCCAGACATGGTTCCCCGCCGCGTCCAGCTTCAACACGAAGATGTCGTAATTACCCGCGCTCGTAAGCGGTCCGCCGCCGAAGTTGATCGTGCCCTGGAAGGCGCCCGTCACAAGCGCACCTCCACCAGGCGTCGCCGAGATGCCAAGGCCAGCCGCCCCTGTTTGAGGGCCTCCTCCGTAGTGCCTGCTCCAGCGGTGGCTGCCGGCTGAGTCCAGTTTCAACACGAAGATGTCCTCATCACCCGCGGCCGTCAGGGCCCCGCCGCCGAAATCAAGCGTGCCGGAAAAGCCGCCCGTCACGAGCACGCCTCCGTCTGCGGTCGCCGCGACCCTGAAGCCATAGCCAAACCCTTGGGTGCTGCCGAAGCGGCGGCTCCAAACCTGGTTCCCGCTCCGGTCCAGCCGCAAGACGAAGATGTCTTGGTGATCGGTACCCGCGGACATGCGCCCGCCGACGGCGGCGGTGCCATAGAGGATGCCAGTCACGAATGCGCCGCCGTCGAGCGCTGCCGAAATGCTTCGTCCTTCTTCGTAATACGTGGTGCCGTAGCGGCGGCTCCAGGAATAGGCGGGCATGTCAGCCACCGCTGGCGCGCAGACGATTGCGCTCAGAATGAGGACCGCAGGCATGCTCTTACATGGGTGCGTCGCGGAGGTGAGCGGACGAACACAGCGCGACAGCATCGCCACAACCTCGCGGCTCACGACGCGGCAAGCTCACACAACGGGGCCTTCCGGACGCCGACTGGCCGTCACTCCTGGCCCCGATGGTGCGGTTCAATCTGGCCACGAGCGTGCGCGCCGACAGGTACCGGAGTCAAGCGTCGCTATTGACAACCGCCGCTTAGCTCCCTTCTGGGGGGAGCCCCGGGGACCCGCCCAATACGCGATCACCCCGTGGGCACAGTTGCCGCGGCCAAGCCCCTGACCAAGGCCTGCCCGCCAGTGTTCTGACTGCGCTTGATCTCTGTCCCCCGCCGAGCGTCCATGTCCCTTCAAAGAACCCGCTCATGACGCTCACAACCGCGACCCGTTCCTGACCCAGCTCGAGGCCGACGGCCGCTCGCCCTTGACGATCTCGGTCTACCGCCGCGAGCTGGACCGGCTTGGGTGTTGGCTCGGCGCGACGAGCGACCTCCGCCGCCCCGACACGCTCGCGCGCTACCTGACGGACGCAGCGGCCCAGGTGAGGCCCTCCGGTGTACGGCGTAGCGCCCGCACGTTGGAACCGGCCGCGCCGACCCGGAAGCGCCCCACCATAGCCCGCGTGCGGCCGTCACGGGGCCAATGGGACCTGAGTCGCCGCGGCTTGCCCCAGAAGGCCCTCCGATTTCGCTTCATCTCAGCCCCGGCCGGAGCGTCCATGGCTGCCCGACAGGAACAAGAGGGTACCCATGACGCTCATGACCGCGACCCGCCGCTTCCTCACGCAACTCGAAGCCGACGGCAAGTCGCCGCTCACCATCTCCGTCTACCGCCGCGAGCTCACGCGATTCGCCCGCTGGCTGGGTGCCACGACGGACGTGCGCCGCGTCCGACCCGACGCACTCGCCCGCTACCTCACCGATCCGGCCCTGCTGGTGACGCCGTCCGGCGAGCGGCGCAGCGCCCGCGCGATGAACCGGACCCGGACGGTCTTGCGGCTGCTGTTCGGCTACCTGACGCTCGCCAGAACGCTCCGCCACGATCCATCGCGGCTACTCAAGAACGCGCGCGCGGACCGGCCGCTGGCGAGCCCGATGACGGAGGTGGAGGAGCGGAGATTCGTGCGGACGCTGGACCGCGGCGCGAAGTCAGCCCAGGGCCGCCGCGACCGCGCGCTGTTCACGCTCCTGCTGCGCTCGGGGATGCGGCTCGCGGCGGCGTTGGCGCTCGACGTCGAAGACCTGGACCTGCGCACCGGCACCGCGCGCTCCGTCGGCAAGCACGTGCACGTCCAGGACGTTGTGCTGCCCAGGGACGTGACGCGGACCCTCCGCCGCTACCTGGTCGAGGAGGAGATCCGCGAGGGCGCGCTCTTCCGGAGCAGTCGTGGCCGCCTCTCGTCGCGCCAAGCCCAGTACCGCTTCCACGCGCTGCTCGCCGCCGCCGGGATCGAACGGCCGCTCACCGTGCATTCCCTTCGGCATACGTTCGCGACGCGGCTACGGGAACGAACGGGGGACCTCAGGATCGTTCAGGCCGCGCTGGGGCACCGCCACCTGGGCACGACGGAGGCGTACGCGCGGGCGAGCAGCGCCGACGTGCGTCAGGCCGTCGGCGATCTCTAAGGGCGTCCAGTTCGACCTTCACTGGAGCAGGGCTATCAGACGCCACCGCCTGACCCTCCAACGGGTCCACCCCTCACGGACTGCGCGGATTATCACCGGGTATCGGCTCTTCCCGCTTGCGCGCGTTGTACGCGAGCATGTACCCCTCCGCCAGACGCTGCTCCGATGACTTCGTGTCATCGAAGAACGGGTGTGGATTCTCGAAGTCGCCAGCGCAACACCTGCGGACCCACTGCGCCATCGTGTCGAGGTCGATCACCAGTTCGATATTCTCCAGCTGCTCCGAGCCCAGGTCGCCCACACTAGGTATCAAGTTCCCCTCGCTCCACGACAGCGGAGCCATCGATCGCAGGAACCTCTCCACCTGGCGGGGATCCTCCCGGAACACACGCTCGAGATGGGCCTGCACCGGCGCTCGCCCGTCTTGTCGCCACCACTCGAAAAGCAGAGCCCGCTCTTCGCGAACGTCCGGGTCGAAGAGCGCCTCTCCCTTCGCGGCGCGCGCTCGAATCCGCTCTACGAGGACACGGCGTACTTCGGCGGTCTCTTCGGCCGTCAGCGCGTTGCTGTCCTCCTTCTCGGGCTTGTCTGTGACGTGGAGCCAGCGTACGCACTCCGCCCCAAACCAGAGCGGCTCGGCCAACTCCACAACCCGCTTAGCCACGGCGACCCGCGCCGGCCCCTTGGGAACCCGCCCCACCAAGTGCGAAATGAGGATGGCAGCTTGTGATATCGGCTCACCAAAACCGAACGGCGTCGGCATGTTCGGGAGACTCGCGCCGAGCTTCCCCACGGCCACGGCGAGCGTCTCCGCGGCGGCAGGCTCGAGCGCCATCTCATACGCTCGCAGTTTCGCTACCGTCCGCCGCGCCCTAGCGCCGGTTAGGTCAATCGCGAGCCTCTCTTCGACCGACGACGACTCTCCGCCGCCGGCCAATTCGAGCAGCAGATCAATGTGCGAGTCCGGCACATCGCTCCGTGGTACCGCGTACGTGAAGTAGCGCGCGCAGTATTCCGGAGAACTGATTCGCCGTTCCCGCTCCCAGCGAGACAAGCTATCCGCGCCGTAGTTGATGCCCCGGAAGATCACGCTGAGCCGGGGGAAGAGATCCACGAGAAGGGCGGTCACAGCTTGAGCGTCCTCTCGGGGCATCGTCTCGAGGACCGGCTTCAGCAGCTGCTCAGCTCTCGGGCCCAAGTCGCTGCGACCGCGCCGGTCTCGCTCGACTCCGGAGAAGTGCACGTGGTTCTCCCGCACGACGTCGTGAACCTCGGGGTAGAAGACCCGCAGCGCCTCCACCAAGAGCACATCCACCACGTGCGTCTCGCCAGGAAGCGCCGGCAGCGCGAATTTCAACGCGTTGCCATAGCGCTTTGCGGCACGCGGAGTCGTTACCCGAACCGACACGCCCCGTTCGAACCCCGAGACGAACTCACCCACTTGCTCTTGCGTCAATTCCAGCCCGGCCCGTGCGATCGCCCGGTCGATCTCGTCCATGCAAAGTGTGCGCAGGTCCTCCGCGGTCGCAAGAGGCAACGTAAGAGGCACTTGGACGATCTTCTCAAGGAACGCGCGGCCAGCACCCTCGCGGCCTTCGCCGTAGCGTTCACTCAGGGCGCTGGCCACCGCCGCGTCATCAAACGCAAGGACATACGAGACGTTAGGGAAGTCTGCGCAGGACTTGATGATCCGAAAGACCGCGTGAGTTTCGCTCTTGTCCAAACGGTCGATGTCATCAACGAGCACCACGATGCGCTTGTCCGCACTCGAGAGAAGGGCCACGACCCGTCCCCGCAGGCGCTCGAGCTCGGCGGAATCGCCGCTCGCGGCCGCCTCCCCCAGCTTTGCCAGCAGGTTGTCCACCATCTCGACGGCTGGGGATATCGGCGCGGCAGAGCGGGTGAACCACCGCAGAGCCTTCGCCAACTTGGCCGCCCTGCCCATCGCGCGCTCAGACCGCGTGGCTAGCGAAGCCCCGATGGCATCAGCGACCATCGCGAAGAATCCGCGGAACATCGCCTCTTCATCTGTGAGGCGCCACGGATTGAAGTCTCGGACCACGATAGCCTGATCCGCCCGCAGAGACGCCCGGAGGAAGTTGAGCGTCGTCGTCTTCCCGTCGCCCCAGGGGCCGTGAATGCCGACAACCAGGCTCGCTCCCGCTGGCTGATCACGGAGCACGGCCGCGACGCGGTCGGCAAACGCCGCGCGATTCAGTACGTCATCCGCCCGATTGGTCAGCGGTTCGTCGCTCGCGAAACCGCGGGCGCTATCCACGATGGCTTCTCCCACGGGGCCGGCAGGCAAGAGCCGCAGTCACGCCGCCACACATTTCCGACGGGACCTGCGCCTGCTCTTGGCCTCCTACACGACAGAGTCTCGCAGGCCCAGCCTCTGCCGCGCGTCGATGAGTTTGGTCGCGTACCACCGCAGGGTGCGGCGTGGATCAACGAACTGAACATCCGGCCAGACACTCTCGAAGTGAGCGATTTCGCAATGCGGACAGAAGCCAATGAAGGCGTCCTCCGCGACGAACGACAAGTCACCTCGACAAGCGGGATAGCGCCATTCTCGTTCCCACGTGAAGTCGATCATCGACGTCCCGACTGGCGACCCTCCAACCGGCGCCAGACGCTGGCCGAAAAAGGCCACGAGAGGCACCAGACGCTCTGCAACGGCCAGGTTCGACCCGGCAAGACCACAGAGGGCTTGCACAACGCCGTCCTGATCGCCGAGACTGTTGTTCAAGTACAGGGCTGGCGCGACCCCACGAGCCGCTAGCCGCTTCTTGACGAAGGCGAGCCCATAGGGCTCCAGGTGAACCCGCCGATACGAGATGTCGAGAAGACAATGCACTTCGGCAAGGGGCGTTTCAGAGAAGCAGATTGCCCGGAATAGCCGATCCTGATCCTCGACGTCCATCGGCGCACCGAATCGAGCATCGCTTACCAAGCTCGATCCTGCGACGAGGCGCTGGTCATTCAGGATCGCCTCCAGAACCTCTCGAGCCGACCGTTGCCCCGCCGCGCGAGTCAGGTGCACGAGGAAAGGAGAAATGTCCGACCGGAAGTGGAGGATGTCCTCAATCGATCTCGTGCTCACGCGACCGCCCACGACTCCGAGAGTACCTCTGCCTGCTCTATCACTGTCGCCGTCGCCTTTTCCTGCTTGTCTGGCGGATACCCGTACTTCCGGAGGATCCGCTTCACGATCACTCGCAGCTGCGCACGGACATTCTCGCGTACGGTCCAGTCGATCGTGACGTTGGCGCGCACCGCCGCGACCAGCTCCCGGGCGATCGTCCGCAGCGTCTGGTCGCCCAGGACCTTCACGGCGCTGTCGTTCGTCTCCAGGGCATCGTAGAACGCCAGCTCGTCCTCGGACAGGCCCAGGTTCTCACCGCGCGCTTCAGCCGCTCGCATCTCCTTGGCCAGCTTGATCAGCTCGTCGATCACCTGCGCCGCCTCGATCGCGCGGTTCTGGTAGCGGCGGATCGCCTCCTCGAGCATCTCCGCGAAGGAGCGCGCTTGGACGACGTTCTTCCGCTTCCGCGCTTGAATCTCGCCGGACAGGAGCTTTCGGAGCAGCTCAACCGCGAGGTTCCGCTGCGGCATCCCGCGGACCTCGGCTAAGAACTCTTCCGAGAGGATCGACATTTCGGGCTTCTTGAGACCCGCCGCCGCGAAGACATCCACGACGCCCTCCGACGCCACCGCGCGCGAGACGATCTGCCGGACCGCGAAGTCCAACTCCTCTTCGGTCTTCGCCTCGTCGGGCGCTCGCTTGAGGAGCTGCGCTCGGAGGGCCTGGAAGAAGCCGACGTCGTCACGGATGCGCATCGCCTCCGGGTGAGGCACCGCAAGCGCGAACGCCTGCGAGAGCTCCAGTACCGCCTGCACGAAGCGCGTCCGCCCATCGCGCTGGGCGAGAACGTGCTCCTGGGCGGCAGGAAGAAGGCTCAGCCGCTCGACGGATGTGCCGGCCCACTTCGACCAGTCAAGGCCGTGCAGGATCCCGCAGCAGACCTCGTATTTCGCGAGCATCGCCGCGACCGCCTCGGCTTGGTCGATCGCGGTCTTGCCGGTCCCGCCGGCCTGCGTGTACGTGGTCAGCGCCTGCTTGAGCTCGTGCGCGAGCCCGAGGTAGTCCACGACCAGCCCGCCCGGCTTGTCGTGGAAGACGCGGTTGACCCGCGCGATCGCCTGCATGAGGCCGTGTCCGCGCATCGGCTTGTCGACGTACATCGTGTGGAGCGAAGGCGCGTCGAAGCCCGTGAGCCACATATCGCGGACGAGGACGAGCTTCAGAGGATCCCGCGGATCGCGGAACCGGTTTGCGAGCGCCTCCCGACGCGGCTTGTTCCGGATGTGCGGCTGCCAGTCGAGAGGGTCCGAGGCCGAGCCCGTCATGACGACCTTGATCTCTCCCGTGTCGTCGTCCTCATGCGCCCACTTGGGGCGGAGGCTCACGATCTCGCGGTACAGCTCTACGCAGATCCTCCGGCTCATGCAGACGACCATCGCCTTCCCGTCCAGAGCCGAAAGCCGCTCCTCGAAGTGGGTGACGATGTCCTCGGCGATCAGCTTCAGCCGCTTCTCCGAGCCGACGATCGCCTCCAGCTGCGCCCACTTCGTCTTGAGCTTCTCTCGCCGCTCGACCTCCTCGCCCTCGGTCACCTCGTCGAACTCGGGGTCGATCTTCGGCTTCTCCGACTCGTCGAGATCAAGCTTTGCGAGGCGGCTCTCGTAGTAGATGGGAACCGTCGCCTTGTCCTCGACCGCGCGCTGGATGTCGTAGACGCTGATGTAGTCGCCGAAGACGGCGCGCGTGTTCTTGTCAGTCAGCTCGACGGGCGTCCCCGTGAACCCGATGAAGGCGGCGTTCGGAAGGGCGTCGCGCATGTGGCGGGCGAAGCCGTCGATGAAGTCGTACTGGCTGCGGTGCGCCTCGTCCGCGATCACGATGATGTTCCGCCGCTCCGAGAGCACCGGGTGCCGGTCGCCCTTCTCCTCCGGGAAGAACTTCTGGATCGTAGTGAAGACGACGCCCCCCGCGGCGACGCTGAGCTTCGCACGCAGGTCAGCGCGGTTCTCCGCCTGGACTGGATCCTGGCGCAAGAGATCCCGGCAGCGAGAGAAGGTGCCGAAGAGTTGGTCGTCGAGGTCGTTCCGGTCGGTGAGGACGACGATCGTCGGGTTCGCCATCCTCGGTTCGCGGATCACGCGCCCGGCGTAGAAGGCCATCGTGAGGCTCTTGCCGGAGCCCTGCGTGTGCCAGACGACGCCGATGCGGCGGTCGCCGAGGTCCCCGCCGCGAACGTGTCCCCCACCCGACGCGATGTCGGCCGCACGGAACGTCTCCTCCAGAGCGACATTGACGGCGTGGAACTGGTGGTAGCCCGCCATCTTCTTGCTGACCTTCCCGCCCCCTTCGTCCTCGAACACGATGAAGGAGCGGATCAGCTCCAGGAACCGGCGCTTCTCGAAGACGCCTTGGGTCACGACCTCAAGCTCGGGCACGAGCGGACCAGCAAGAGCCTCGCCCGTCACCGTGCGCCAGGGCTTCATCCACTCGCGTCCGGCCGTCAGCGTCCCGAGCCGCGCTTCCGTGCCGTCTGAGACGACGAGGACCTCGTTGAAGGCGAAGAACGACGGGATTTCCTGCTTGTAGGTCTGGAGTTGCTGGAAGGCAGTCCAGATCGTGGCGTTCTCGTCCGCCGGGTTCTTCAGCTCCATCACCGCGAGCGGGAGCCCGTTCACGAAGAGGACGACGTCCGGGCGGCGCTTATGCTTGTTCTCGGTGACGGTGAACTGGTTCACCGCCAGGAAGTTGTTGTTCTCCGGATCGGCGAGGTCGAGGACCCGCGCCTGCGCGCCCGCGATCGAGCCATCGGAGCGCCGGTACTCGACGGTGACGCCCTCGACGAGCATGCGGTGGACGGCGCGGCTCCGCTCGACGAGCGAGGCACCCTCGGCTCGCAGGAGCTTCCGGAATGCGTCCTCGATCGCCTCGGGGGGAAGTTCCGGGTTCAGGTCTTCAAGGGCGCGCCGAAGACGGTGCGCGAGGACGACCTCGCCGTAGTCCTCGCGTTCGGCGGCCGCCTCGCCCGGCGCGATGACAGGCCCGGAGAGCACCGCATAGCCGAGCTCGACGAGCCACTCCAGCGCGGCTTCTTCAACTTCCGATTCAGTGAGGCCCGAGATCATCACAGGCGCTCGGCGACCATAGGCTCGACTGCCGGAACGCGAAGCTCGCCGGAGATCAGCTTCGGCAGCAGCGTGTCGCGTAGCTCAGCAAGGGTCCGGGACTGGCTGCAGCTGGCCAGGACGCGGGTCACCCACGGTTCAACGACTTTGTCGAACGCGCGAACTACGGCGGACGGCGGCAACAGGGTCGTCAGGGACTTCACCTGGGTCGAGTTCAAGCCGGGGATGGCGACGCCCGTTCCCTTTGTCCTCATCTCCTCCATCACGAGATCGGACGAGAGCCAGAAGAACAGGAAGTTCTGGCCCACTTCCTCCTTTGCGCGCATGCGGTAGACGTGCTCGTTGATGGCGCATGTGTCGAATGGAAACCCGTCTCCGAACAGCGTCATATGGGGCTCGAACTGACCGGGGCGGCCACCGTCCTTGTAGAGAAGCACATCGCGACTCCGCACGTGCCCTTTGGGCATCCCGTCGAAGAACGCTTGAGGCACGTACTTCGTCTTCGAATAGTCGAACACACCGAAGCCGACGATGCTCTCAGCACCGATGCTGGGGATCCCGGTCGCATATCCGGACACGCCGCCCTTAGGTCTGCCGCCGGTTTCCAATTCGGTTAGCACATCCTCGAGGACGGTGACGGCCCACCCCTCCGGCACCTCACCCAACTGCGACTCCTCGAACGAACGTGGGAACAGCTGCGCCAGGTGCTGCGGCAGTTCCGCGTTGCGCCCCTCCGTCTGCGCCCGCACCGGGTCGAAGTCCACGAACCACGACGTGAAAAGGGCCCGCCCCATCGCCTCCAGCGTCTCGTTCATCCGCCGGTTCAGCTCGACCTTGTCGTCCAGCGTGCCAAGGATGTGAGCGATGGCGCGCTGTTCGCCGGGGTCTTTCGGCGCAGACACGGGAAGCGGATGGATGTGATTTCGATTGAGCGTTGGAACGCCGCTGCCGGCGTTGAACCGCGCGAGATCAAGGGACCGTAGAAGGTAGTAGCAGAAGCGAGGGTCGTTCCCCTTGAAGTCCTTGACCCATAGCGTGGTGTTCAGCGGCCAGAAGTCCTGCGCAAGGAACTGCCCACCGCCAAGGCTGCCCGAACGACCGATCACGACCCCGGGGCCACGTACCATCGCTGCTGCGTGTGTCCCGACGGGCCCCGTCGAGGCCACGACCAGGTAGGGTCCCGGCTCCCGCTCTGTATCTGGGAGGTCAAACCCACGTTGAAGGGTCAGCAAGTCCCCGAGCGTGGTGTCGGTCCAGTCACCGGCCATATCCGAGCTCTTTCAGATTGGCGCCGATGCCCACATCGAGTTTGGCGGCCTCGGCCTGCTGCTCGCGAAGCGTCGCGCTGAGTCGCTTCATCTTCGCGTCGAACGGCTCTCCGTCCTCCTCGACCGCCTCGGCGCCCACATAGCGGCCCGGCGTGAGCACGTGACCGTGCGTGCGGATGTCGTCGAGGTTCGCGGCCCTGCAGAAGCCAGCCACGTCGCCGTACTCGTCAGCGCCCTGATCGCCGCGCCAGGCGTGGTAGGTGCCTGCAATCTTCGCGACGTCTTCATCCGTGAGCTCACGGTGCACGCGATCTACCATCGTGCCCATCTTCCGCGCGTCGATGAAGAGTGTCTCGCCGCGTCGGTCTCGGAAACGGCCGTTCTTCTTGTTGCGCACGAGGAACCAGAGGCAGACGGGAATCGGCGTCGAGTAGAAGAGTTGTCCGGGGAGCGCAACCATGCAGTCCACGAGGTCGGCCTCGATGATCGCCTTGCGGATCTCGCCCTCGCCCGACTGGTTCGCGGACATCGAGCCGTTCGCGAGTACGAAGCCCGCGAGCCCCGTTGGCGCGAGGTGATGGGTGAAGTGCTGAACCCACGCGAAGTTCGCGTTGCCCGCGGGTGGCGCTCCGTAGACCCACCTTTTGTCGTCCTTAAGCAGCTCGCCGCGCCAGTCGCTGTCGTTGAAGGGCGGGTTGGCCAGGACATAGTCGGCCTTCAGGTCCGGGTGCTTGTCGTCGTGGAACGTATCGCCGTGGACGATCTGGGCGTCGATCCCGCGGATCGCAAGGTTCATCTTCGCGAGGCGCCACGTCGTGTAGTTCGACTCCTGTCCGTAGATCGAGATGTCGCCGACCTTCCCGCTGTGCGCCTCGATGAACTTCTCGGAACTCACGAACATCCCGCCCGAGCCACAGCATGGGTCGTACACGCGGCCCTTGTACGGCGCAAGCATCTCCACGAGGACGCGCACGACGCGGGAGGGCGTGTAGAACTGCCCGCCCTTCTTGCCCTCGGCGCTCGCGAACTGCGCGAGGAAGTACTCGTAGACGCGACCAAGGATGTCCTTCGCGCGGTCAGCGGGAGAGCCCAGCCCGATGTCGCTCACGAGGTTGATGAGCTGGCCGAGACGCTGCTTGTCGAGGCCGGGGCGCGCGTAGTCCTTCGGCAGCACGCCCTTGAGGGAGGGGTTGTCGCGCTCGATCGCGCTCATGGCGTCGTCGACGAGCTTCCCGATCGTCGGCTGCGGCGCGCTCGCCTTGAGATGCGACCAGCGCGCTTCCTTCGGCACCCAGAAGATACGGTCCGCCCGGTACTCGTCGGGATCCTCCGGGTCGGCGCCGCCCTTGCGCTGCGACTCCAGCTCAGCGTGCTTCGCTTCGAAGGCGTCCGAGATGTACTTAAGGAAGATCAGCCCGAGGACGACGTGCTTGTACTCCGCCGCGTCCATGTTGTTCCGCAGCGCGTCGGCGGCGGCCCAGAGCTTCTGCTCCAAGCCGACGCTCCCGGTCGTTTCCTTCGCGGCTTTTGTCCGCGCCGCGCGTCGTGGCACTTTACCCTCCGTGTACTGGAACGCGCGTCGCGGTAATCGGCGCCCTGCGCCTACGTGCGTTCGAACGTGAGCAAGTCAGGCTCAAACTGGATTTGGGCCGCGTCAAGAGCGATGGCCCGGCCAAGGGCGGGATCGCACGTCGAAAGCACGTCGCCCTCATACGCGAAGACGACCGTAATGTGGCAAGTCGCCGGACCGCTTCTCGCCGAGATGAGAACCGGCTCGTCCGTCGAGATCCTGCTCTTAGTCTCGCGAAGGTATTCATCCCGAGCGAGTCCATTCAGGTGGACGATGGTCCGATCACGCAGGTTCGTTCCGAGAAGACGCTCGGCGACAGTCTTGAAGCTCCCGAAGAAGGCGCCAGGCAACGGCGCACAACGGAAGTTCTCAAGAACGATGTGACGCGCCGCCTGCGCAAATCCTCCGCCCACGTGGGCGCGTATGAACGCCTCAACCAAGTCCTCTTGGCTGAGGGCGTGGCAGCCAACGCACCGAAGCATGTTCTCGATGCTCGCCGGAATACACCAGTAGGTCCCGTGCTGCGGCACGCCTGGTTCCAGGGCCACCGCATTTGATAGCCTTGCGCGAGGTGGGGGAACGGAGGCCATCTACCGGACTTCCGCCGTCAAGTCAGCGCCCCATGCTAGGCGCACCCAAGAGACCGACCGCCCGCTCACGACCGGCGGCGGCTGCGTCTCTGCGGCCCAGGCCACCGCGCTCATCGCCCCGACGACGGCGAGGACTGCCGAGAGTCTCATGGACAACCTCGCTCCGCTCCGCGGTGCACCGGCGAGCGCCACTGCGACGCTCGGCTTCACGGATCATGATCCCGGCGCGAGGCCGTGGCAAGCGCCAGCTAACCGCGGCCCCCTCACACCGCTACGGGCCTCTCCAGGTAGGTGATGAGGTGCCGCTCCAGGGCAGCCACCGCGGCACCGAAACCAGCGACCATCCGCGCCAACTCCGAGAGTCGCACGTAGGTTGTGGGATCCGAGAACTCGTCCACGTTGCGCTTCATAACGAGGATGTCGGGGCGTTTGGGATCACTGACATCGACGGCGAGATACGGTGCCGCCGCATGACTGAAGAGGTTCCGGTGTGTGTCCAGGGTCTCAAACCACTCGGCATCCTGCGAAGCGGCGACAACGATGCGACGAAGAAGGGGTCCGATCTCGGTTCGCTCGACCGGATCCCGCGCGAGTTCCCGAATCCGCGCAAGGAGCAGGCCCATGAGCTCGCACAACGCATTGAGCTCGAACAGAAGGGAATCGACGTCCAGCAGGAGCTCGTACTTCAAGCTGGCCTCGACCCGAAAGGCGTAGCCCTCATTGGTCCGATCCGAGACGTGCGTGCTCGGGACGTCCCTAACAGCTGCGTACACCCCCTTCGCACCGGCGTTCATTCGCCGGATCAAATGAGGAAGCATGTTCAAGCGTGTCGTGATGTGCAGAGCGAGCTCCCCCGCGTCGGACGGAAGCGGCGGAACCCTACCAGCGGCCTGAGCTCGCAGATAAGCGGTCCAAATCCGATTCGCCCATGCGTTCTCGAGTTCAAACTTGAGATGCACCCACCTCTGGACCACTCACCTCTCCTTGCGTCAAACGCCTCGAGCCTCACGGCCGAGCGCCAACGGGACACGACATCCAGTAATGCGATCGTGATCCTCGGTGCTGGTCCGCTGTTGACGCTGGCTGGTCGCCCCCATCGGCACTCGAGTCATCCACGAAGTGCAAGCGCCTTGACGGCCCCTTCCGCCTTCAGCAGGGCGCCCGAAATCCACTCCAGCATCTGGTCTGAAGGCTCCTCGGCCAGCGCCTCGATCGTGTCTTCCCCCTGGGCCTTAAGAAGGCTGATCCGGGCCATGGTCGTGAACACTTCTTCCGTGATCGCCTTGGCTTCGCCATCGGTGCATCCGGCCCCTATCGAATGTGCCCAGACGGCGATCCGGATTCCTCCTTCGAAGTCTCGCGCTGCCCCGTCATCCGTCGCCTCGGCGTAGTACGCGCAGGCCGCAAAGAACGGGAAGGCGATCAACTCAAACGGATTGGTGTCCTTCGGCGCACGCGCCAGCTCCGGTTGAAGAACGTTGAACACGGCCAGCGCATTCCGCGAGTGGCCATTCTCAGCAAACTCATAGCCAGGCCTGGCACGGTCGTCCTTGAAGACTCGCATGGTCCTTCTCCTAGCGAGTGCGCCACCCAACGCCCGGTGCCTCACCGAGACCCGGCGGCCGGCGGAAGGCACGATTCGTGACGCCTCCCACCGACGTTGCCGAAGCCCAATCGCGCCGCCGCCTACCGCGCGACGATCATCCTCTGGCTTCGTTCCAGGCCGGCGGCCCGCACCCGGTACATGTACACCCCGCTCGGCAGCGGGCGCCCGCGATCATCGGTGCCCGCAAACGACACCGAGTGCCATCCGGCAGCCTGCGCTGGAAGAACCTGCGTCCACACGGCGCGCCCCTGAACGTCATACAGCGCGATCTGCACGTCCGACGAACGCGCGAGCCCGAAGCGTAGCGTCGTCGTCGTCCGGAACGGGTTAGGTGCGTTCGAGAGCAGTGCCAGCCCCGACGAGCGCAACATGTCCTGCGCCGCCGTCGATCCCGCGACCGAGACCTCGGCCGACGGTGGACCCTGATTCCCGTGCACGTCGCTCGCCGTCACGATGTAGTAGTACGGCGTGCCCGTCTGCGCGGCCGTGTCGACGTAGGAGGTGTCGGCTGAAGCGGCGAGGAAGAACTCCAGCGACGGCACGACGCCCGGCTCCGTCGACCGATAGACTGCATAGTCGCGCAAGTCACTCTCGTGGGACCTCGCCCAAGCGAGCTGCACCTCCTGCTGGCCCGTTCGAGCGGCCTCAAGCGCCAGCGGTGCTGCGGGCGCGAGGTTGTCGACCGAGTATCCGCTCATCGGGTCCGAGGGCCAGAAGATCGAGGCATCCGACGTATGCGCGATCACCAGGAAGTAGTGCACGGCATGATCAGCAGCGGTCGAGTCGTTCCGGGTCGGAACGGTGTAGCTGTAGCCGGGGAAGTACATCGCGTTCTGATCAGCGACCCACTCCCAGAAGTAGTCACCGGACGCGGTGTGCTGGATCCACGTCGCCGGGCCGCGGAAGTGCGCACCCACATCCTGCGGCTGGACAAGTCGACTGGCGAAGCGCGCCTGCGTCGCTGTGGAGCCATCCACAGGCCGCGTCGCGCGCCAAATCGAGTAGTGCGCGATGGAGTGGTCCTCGATGTCGCGCTGGCTCGCGCGCCAGTCCAGCGCGACTTGGCCACCCTGGTCCCCTCGAACGTCTGAAACGAGGTCAATCGTCGGCTCCGGGCGGCCCCAGTAGCCGTGCCGCGGCTCGACCCGCTGCGCGAAGATGTCCCGCGTCACATTGGATCGCCCGTCGTCCCACGCGACGATCGCACCGCCGGTCCCATCCAGGACGATCGTCGGGCTTCGCTGGCTGTACGAGGCGGAGCAGACCGTCACGTACATGGAGCCGCCCACCCATCCGACCCTGCCCGTCCCGTCGACGTGGCTCGCCTGGATGTCCGCGTCGCCGGTCGAGTTGTACTCCCAAGCGACGTACGCGCCGCCCGCGCCGTCAGAGACGATCGCGGGCCACATGTCGTACGGGTAGCCTTGGCTACTCAGCAAGACGCCCTGTGTCGTCCATTGCGGCACCCCAACGTTGTCGACACGCTGTGTGAAGATGTCCGGGTAGGAGCCGCTGTACCGGTTGTCCTCCCAAGCGATGATCGCGCCCCCGGCCGAATCGCTGACGACGACCGGATGCGTCTGGTCGTATTGCGCGTCGCAGATCACGACCCCGTTCGCTGCCCATTGCGACAGTCCGGAGGCATCGAACCGGTCGCCGTAGATGTCCCAGTACGAGCTTCGATGATCCTCCCAGAAGATCATCGCGCCTCCCACGCCATCCGAGAGGATGCGCGGACGACGCTGGTCTGAGCCGGTCGCGCACACCGCAACGCCATTCGCCGCCCACAGCGGTACGCCCGCCGCGCTCACGCGCCGCGCGTAGATGTCGAGTCCCGCGCGGTAGTCTTCCCAGGCCACGATCGCCCCGCCAGTTCCGTCGGCGGCGACGCGAGCCGTTAGCTGCTCGCCCCCCGAGAGGCAGACCGCCACGCCATTCGTGGTCCACGCCAAGGTGCCCGCGACAGTGACGCGAGCAACATAGATGTCCGAGTTGCCGCTTCGCGTGTCCTGCCACGCCACGAGGAAGCCTCCGGCCCCGTCCGCGACGAGGGAAGGTGAGGTCTGATCTCCCGCGGCGGTGCAGACGGGAATCCCGTCGAGCGCCCACTGAGGGGCCCCAGAGCTGTTGAGTCGCTGCGCGTAGATGTCGTAGTTGCCGTTTCGGAAGTCGTGCCACGCGACGACGACGCCGCCGAGCCCGTCCGCCACGGCGGCCAAGCTGTCCTGGAGATTCGTGGCCTGGCAGACGGGAACGCCATTGTAGGCCCAGTGCGTCGCGCCCAGAGCGTCGACCCTTTGCGCGAAGATGTCCCAGTGGCTGCCGTTGCGGAAGTCCCTCCAGACGACGATCGCGCCGCCCTGCCCATCACTCACCGACACCGCGGCCTGCTGGTCGCCCGGCGCGCGACACAGCGCGGAACCGTTGTAGATCCACTCCGCGGAAGCCGACGCCGCCGCGACGAACAGGAGAAAGGTGACCGCCGCCATCACGCGCCCACGCATGGTGGATCCCTCCTCTACGTGTAGGACCCGTGCTCGAAACATGGAACGCGCGGGGATTGTAAGTTCTGGAGTTGCTACTCCACAAGCCCACTGCGGCGTGGTCCAGGGCTGGGGCGAGCCCCCCGACCGGTGTTGCGCAGGTCTCCCCGCGTGAACTGCCACGCTCAGCCACGGCGTTGCCACGGGGGTCGCGCTGTCTCGGAGATCCCGTAACCCGTTGGCATTGCACAGATTCCACGATCTGCGAACTAGACCGAACTGACCCAAAATGACCCGAAAACGGCTCCCTGCGGTTCCGGGTCACTTTTCGGGGGCTCCGGCGGGCTCCCACGGCCGCGAGGCACGATCTGAAGTGCCCTCCTGGCAATGACTTAGGTCCCATCCAGCCGCTCACCTGTCGGAGTGAACCGCCGGTACAGTGTCGGTGCAGTTTTCGGGTCATTTCGGGTCAGATTCTCTGCTCCTCGGTGCAGCGCGGGTCACTTCGGCGCGCCGCCCGTACCGGTTGGTCCGAGCTCCCCATCGGGCTTCCCTTCGAGGCGGTCTACCTCCCGCCGAAGGTCCTCTCGCGCCTGCTCCACCGAAGTCGGCTCGTTCTCGTCGAGCTCTTGCGGCGCCCCCGGCCAGGTCACCCGGAACACGAGCTTCTCGCGCGCCGTCGGGTCCTCCGCCAACTCCCTTCTCAGCCGAATCATCCGGTCCAGGTCCGCGATCGTCGGCTTGATCCTGCCCTCGACAAGAGCCTTCGCGATCTGCACCAGACCCAGCCGCACCATCTGCTCGTCGCTCTTCCGCTCGTCCACGTCGTTGCGCACCGACTCTGTGGCCAGCGCCTGGGCGACCTCGCGGCTGCGTGCCTCCAGGCGCTCTGCCCACTGCAGCTCCCGCGACCACTGCTTCACCGCCGATTCAGAGACCTCCATCTCCGCGGCGAGGCGCGTGAGCGAGCGCCCCTGTCCCATGGCGACGTAGCGTTCGAACGCGAGGCGATGCCGCTCCCGCTCCTTCATGGCTTCACCCCGAGGTACGCGCGCGCGATGTGAGTGAGCGCAGCCCCGCGTGATCCTCCGGCGAGGTCTGCGAGCGCCTTCCCCACGGCCTGCTCGACGACGACCTCCTGCTCCGCCGAGAGCGCGAAGGCCAGCACACGCGTGCGCTCCTTCTCCAACCGCTCGGCTTCCGCGGCGAGCCGCGCTTCGAGGCCGTCCGGGATCTGGAGGAGCCGCAGGAGATCGTCGAGTTCCGGCACGTTGTACGGCAGCTGCGACGCCAGGTCGTCCAGGGAGAGCTCTCGCGAGAGGTCGTGCACGAGCGCGGCAAGGAGCGAGGGCACGCTCTGGCCCTTCAGTTCGTTCAGGTTCACGGACAGGATCTTCGCGCGGCGGTCGTCCAACTCCACGACGACGCAGGGCATCGCGGTGTACCCGAGCTCCTTCGCGATCATCCAGCGGTGATAGCCGCCGAGGATCTGGTAGCCCTCGCCCTGCCGCCGCACCACGAGCGGCTCGACGAAGCCCTCGCGCTCGATGTACGCGCGCAGCTTCGCGTACAGCTCGGGCGCCACGCGGTTCGGGTTCCACGGATTCGGCGCGAGCCCTTCGACCGGCAAATCCACCACACGTAGCGTGCTCTCCTTCACGATCATCACCTTTCTCCCCACGCACGGACTAGGACCTCGCGGTTCTTCCGCTTCGACTCTTCCGAGGCGAGTCCACTCAGATGCGCGTATGCGAACTCCTCGACCTCGACGTGCCGCTTGAAGCGGCCGACGAGGACGCCCAATTCGCCCGCCGAGAGCACGGCATTGCCGTACGAGACGACCCACGTCGGGATGTGCTGCGCGGCGGCGAGAAGCTCCTCCAAGGCCTCCACGGCGCGACGGCCCGAGAAGCGCGATGGCGACGCTTCCACGACTTCGCCGGCGAGGATCGAGTCGAGAGGCTTCAGCGCGGCTTCGTAACTCGATGTGCCGCCGTAAGGCGGATCGAGGTATGCCACGTCGCCCGGGCTCTCGCGAAGGAACGCGACGGCGTCGCCTTGGTGAACCTCGTTCACGTGGCCGTTCGAGAAGACGCCGCGGTTGATCCTCTGGCGCAGCTCTTCGCAGAGCGTGAGGGCATGCGCTTCGAGGCGCCGCGCCAAGTGGTCGCGAAGAAAGGTCGGGTTGATCCTCTCCCACTCCCCGTCGTCGACCTGCTTCACGATCGTACGCGCGCCGAAGTTCCCCATCGGACGGAGCGCGAGGACGTACCGGAGACAGAGAAGCCGCAGCAGCCATCCCTTCACCCCGGGCGTCGCGCGTGCGACCTCCAGCGCGCCGTCGAGGAAGCGCGCGTGGCGGACCGGCACGACCTCGCCGCCATGGACGCGCTCGATGAAGCCAGCGGGCCGGTCGTCGATGAGACCGAAGAGTCGGGTCAGGTCGTCTCGGGAGATCCGCTCGCGGTCGTTCTCGATCAACGCGCGCCCGACGATCACCGACCGGTCGGCCACGTCGTTCGCGATCACCCGGTACCCGCGCCGCTTCGCGAAAAGGCTCACCGCGCCGCCGCCCATGAAGGCATCGAGCAAGACGGGCGCGTCTGCGGGCCGCGGAAGGGCCTTCGCGATGTGGCCCAGCAACCGGCGCTTGCCGCCGAGGTACGTCGGCAGCGCATCGAGGAAGCGCAACGGCCGTCGTGTCGACGTCGTCAACGAGTCTCCTCTTCGCCGTTCGGCCAGATCTCTGCGCGTAGCTTCGGAGAGAGGCGCTTGCGGAACTCGGCCTCGGCCCACTTCGGCAGGGTCCAGTACCGTGGATGTCGGAACACGCGCACTTTGGGTGGGCGACCCTCGCGCGCCATGAACGCTTCCATCACGCCTGAGGATTCGTCCTCCGTGGCGTCGCGAACGATGCTGAGCGGTCGGCGGTCCGCGACGTCGACGCCGTTCTTGCGCTTTTCACGAAACGGCTCGCTGCCATACCGCGCCAGGGCGCGCTCAACGGAGCTCTCGCTGGCGGCGGATTCCTCCGCGAGAGCCCTCGCGCTGACGAAGGTCCCCGGGACGCCTCCTTGCAGTTCTGGCTTCCAGTTCGCGTGCTTCGCCAGGAAAAGGAGGACTCGCACTTCCGTCCCCGACAGAAGATCCGGCACGCCCATCAAGGCCAAGAGAACGTCACCCACCCGAGCGAAGGGCGTGCCGCGGTAGAACGCCATGGCCTCGCTCGGCTTCTCCCGAGTTTCCCCGCGCCGCTGAGGGGGAATGTCCCGCGTTTCCCCGTCCCCATGAGGGGATACTCCGGGAGTTTCCCCGCAGCCGCGTGAGGGCTGAAATCGCCCATCTGTCGTCTCCCCATGTCCTTGCGGCGAAATGCCGTCCGACATCAGACCAAGACTTCTATCAGACCGAGGATCAGACCGATTCGAAGTCATCGAGGGGGAGCGGGGCGGGTTCCCAACGGCGTCGCGCCACGCGCTCGCGGCGGGGTCGCAGCCTTCAGCGCGCCATCCGAGCGCGCCGTGGTCTGATCCAAAGACCTCTCAGCTGGGAAGCGTCGCGGGCGCCGCGAATCCTGGCCCGAGCGTTGGTCTGATCCAAGCTCTCTCGCGTCAGCCGTGGGCGACGTCGCCGCTGACGCCACATCGTCGTCAGGGCTCTCCGCCGTGTCCGGCCAGTCGTCGCGCATCCGATCCACGCTCCCCCGTGATGGCGGGCCGCCCGCGCTCGGGTGGTGGAGCGATAGGACGCCTTCCTGATCGACCCGGAAACTACTTGGAGTTCGCCGAACTTCGCGTCCTACCTGTCGAATCCCACGCTCCTGCAGAATTCCTCGGTGAAACGAAACTGCTCCGACTGTAGAGGGAGAATCTCTCTGTATCCCCTTTCCTCGATGAGGTGCCGAGCAAGGGCCAGACGCTCGCGCACCTTCTTCCGGTTGCTCTCAAGGGAGAGCTCGCGAGCGCCAGGAAAGAGTGCCTCACGGATCTCCTTCACGGTCTTGCCGTCCTGCTCGAGGTCCCACGCGCGCAGGGCCTCCCGCACAGACTCCACGTATGCGGGGCCATATCGAAACGTGGATTCGTGCTGCTCCTTCTTCCGTTGCTTACGGTGGACCTGGATGAGTTTCCGCAGCCATGTCTCGACCCCGTCCAGGTCCGCCCGGAGGTCAATACCCACGACGAACAGCGGTGACGAGGGTGGAGAAAGGAGGACGATGCCGATGTCGCTCGTTGAGAACATCCGACGGCCGAACGGATGGGTCAGCAGCGAGTTCGCGTTCGCGGAAGAGATGCCCCACTTCTGGGCGAGCGCGCTGAGGGCGAACCCGTCGTCCAAGTCTTCCTCAGTCCACCGCTTGGACCGGCGACGCGCGCGGAGGAGACGCTTCTGCATCGCTTCGGCTTCGCGACGATACTCCGCAATCCTAAGCAGGCACTCGCCCTTGACCTGGCGCAGGTCGACGAGCAGCGTCTGGTACTGCACAGCCGTCAGCTTCCTGCGCGTCCCTCGCTTCTCAGACATCGAGCGACTCCTCGCGTGGCAACGACCTCTGTGAGCGAGCGCGGCCCAGACGGCTATGGCCTCGCGACCAGGCGTCGACGGGACGCGATCCCCGCCCACGTGCGCTCGCGCGGAGTGTACCGGCGCGCCAACAAGCGGTGCACCCAGGTAGACATCGCGCCGGAGGCCCATCCCCCGCGCTCTCATCCCTTGATTGCCCCGCCCAGCCGAGCGTCCATCTGCCCTGGCGTGAAGAGCGCGCCGTGAGCGAGCCGCGCGACCTGCCGCCGCTGCTTACGCCGGACGACGTGGCGCAGCTCCTGCAGACCTCGAAGAGGAGCGTGTACTCGATGGCCGAACGGGCTCAGCTCGCGGGCGCTCTCCGGATCGGACGGAGGCTTCGCTTTCGCCGGGACGATTTGCTGAGCTCGCTGAGGCTCAGCCTCAAGGAGACGAGAACGTGGCTGTAACCGTCCGGCCATTCCGCCGCGGCACGCTCGACGTGGACATAAGCCTGCGGCTCTCCGACGGCAGGCGCATCCGTGTGCGCAAGGTCGCACCCTGCCGCTCCAAGGCAGCGGCAAAGCGGTGGGGCGAGGCGATCGCACGGGAGATCCTCCGGAACGACGCGATCGGCTTCGTGCCCGAACCGGAGCCGGCCGTCCCTACACTCGCCGAATTTGCGCCGCGCTTCATCGACGGGTACGCGCGCGCGAACCGCCAGAAGCCCTCGACCATCGCGAGCAAGCGCGGCACGCTGAAGACCCACTTGATCCCGATGTTCGGGACGAAGCGCCTGGACGAGATTGGCAACGAGGACGTGCAGCACCTGAAGCGCCGACTGGAGAAGCTGGCACCCTCCAGCGCGAACAACACTCTCTCGGTCCTTTCGAAGCTCCTGAAGGTCGCGGTCGAGTGGGGTGTGATCGAGAAGATGCCCTGCACGATCAAGCTCCTGCACCGGCCGCACGTGGAGATGCGCTTCCACGACTTCGCGGAGTACGAGCGGCTCGTCGAGGCCGCGCGAAGGATCGACTCGCGCGCGCTCGCGGTGATCCTGCTCGGCGGCGAGGCGGGCCTGCGTTCGGGCGAGATGCTCGGGTTGGAATGGCACGACGTGGATCAGCAGCGCCGCGAACTCAATGTCCGCCGCTCCGTGTGGAAGGGTCACGTCACCGAGCCGAAGAGCGGTCGCCCGCGACGCATCCCGATGACGGAGCGCCTCGCGGAAGCCCTCGCCTCACATCGCCATCTCCGGAGCCCGCGCGTGATCTGCCGCCGGACGGGGCGCGCGATGTGCCAGCAGGAGCTGCAGCGCGTCGTGATCGCCGTTGAGCGGCTCGCGAACGTCGAGCACTTGGGCGTGCACGCCCTGAGGCACACGTTCTGTTCGCACTTGTCGATGCGCGGCGCTCCCGCAGGAGCGATCCAGGCGCTCGCAGGTCACAGCGAGTTGATCACCACGCAGCGGTACATGCATCTGAGCCCCGCCGCGAAGGAGTCGGCGATTCGACTCCTGGAGCAGCCCGCGCCGTACGGCGAGGCGGACGCCTGCAAGGCGTAGCCCCCGGAACAGCCAACTTACCGCTACCGTACTCAGGCTACGCGGCCGATTCTCGATCTGCGGGCGATGAGGCCAGCACACGCCTCTTGCGGCCCGAGGAGGCAGGAGAGTGTTCCTCGTCGGCAATCGACTCAATGGCCGTTGGCCAACCGAGCTTGTTCACGGGGCTGACATCGAGGCGCTGCAGCAGATAGACCTCGCCGTCGCTTATGTCTCGAACATGGACGAGATCTTCCGCCTGGCGACAAACCGGCGAGTTCCGTTGAATCTCTACGCGCTCGCCGATGGTCACGGATTCCCACACCTTGACGTGGCAAAACGGTTCCTGGCATCGACGAGGGCTTCGTGGCGGTTGTTCCTCGTTCGAGACTTCTACCACCCGAAGGTGATGTGGTTCCGGGGAGTTGGGGCGTACATCGGCTCCGCGAATCTATCTGACAAGGCCTGGTTCCAAAGCCACGAGTGCGGCGTTTGGTTCTCGCAGGACGACCTGAATCGATTGAACTGGAACGAAGAGCTGGCCGCGATCTTCGAAGCGATTCAAGAACGCTGCCGAGAGATCACCCGTGAGGATCTCCAGGCGCTTCAAGCACTTCAGCGCCTTCGGTCTGAACTCGACAGAGCGGATGCGGCCTTCAAGGAGGAGATCGATCGACAGCTCTCGCGAATTCCTGGCACCCGAGCGCCGATTGACGTCACGGCGAGTAGCCAGCCGGGTGGAGAGGCTCGCTCGAGGTTCTGCGGGGAGTGGGAGCAGGGGCTGACAGTACTCCGGAAGATAACGAGGCTGTTCGCGGCGCAGAGGCCGCGATGGCCTTCGTGGGTCTCTCAGAGCTGCCACCCGGCTATCGTGCAGGATCAGGCAACGGAGTGGTGGTGGCACCACGAATTCCGCGTGACCGGCGAGAGTCCCGCCAGGATGACATCAGCGCACGAGGCCAATGCTGCTGACCCGGACGCGGCGGTTCAAGGCCTCTTCGACGGCTGGCTCGCCTTCAGGCCTGACCTGGACTCGAGTTGGACCCACTACATGAACGATACACCGCCAGAGTTGCACGACCTCCTGCAGAAAGATGCTCTCCGG
Organism: bacterium; assembly: GCA_046330135.1. Lineage (GTDB taxonomy): Bacteria > ARS69 > ARS69 > ARS69 > ARS69 > CAYYFX01. Next base: position 270,881 of record JAXLTI010000006.1, on the reverse strand, counting down.
GCCTTGGACGAGGAGCGCCTGGTCCGCATCCTCTGGCTCTGTCACTCCGCGAGAGAGCACGGCAGACAGATTGCCAATCGCGACCTGGGGTTTGACCCTGGAGAGGAACGGTCCGTGGACGAGCGGATTCGGCGATACGGTCAGCGGCTCCAGCACTGGCGTTCGGCGGGCGGCAGGACCGTACGCGACGTTCTGGAGTATGTGATTTGGGGGAACGGAAGAACGGATCCGCCGGCGGATCGCATTTGGGCGGCCTCGAATGACGAGGAGTGGAAGTTGCCTCACCTCGGCGTTCACATCTTTGGCGAGCTTGTCGGCTACGCGCGGCCGGACGAGTTCCCCCCGCGGAATAACCGCGTGAGCAAGACCCTCCATGCCCTGGGGTTCGCAGCGATCAGGTACTCGTAAGCTACGGCTAGTGGCCTGTAACCTTGACAGTGGGACCATACCGTGGTAGCTTCCCGGCATGTCGACGCTGTCGGGTGCCCTGGATCTGACCGCCTCCGAACGACGCGAGCTCGAGCGACGAGGCCGCGAGCGGACGGCGCGAGCCGAAGATGCTCGACGCGCGCGGATGATCCTGGCGATCGACCGCGGAGACTCCTTCACCGAGATCGCCCGTGCGCTTTCCTGCAACCGCAGCTACATCAGCCGCTGGAAGGAACGCTTCCTCGCGGATCGTTTGGCGGGACTGTACTCCCGGAACCTGGGACGCGTCGTGGAGAAGGACACGCCGAAGCTCGCGGCGAAGATCCTGGCGTGGACCTTGGAGCGGAAGCCTCGTGACGGCTCGACGCACTGGAGCACGCGCAAGCTGGCCAAGGAACTCGGCGTGAATCACATGATGGTGGCGCGGGTGTGGGCACGCGCGGGCGTCAAGCCGCACCGTCTCGAGCGTTACCAGCTCTCCAACGATCCGGACTTCGAGAAGAAGGCGGCGGACATCATCGGCCTCTACCTTCAGCCCCCCGAGCACGCCGCGGTGTTCTGCGTGGACGAGAAGACGGCGATCCAGGCGCTCGATCGAACCGACCCCGTGCTTCCGCTCTCGCCGGGTCGCGCCGAACGGCACGGCTTCGAGTACTACCGCCATGGCACACTCTCGCTCTACGCGGCGCTGAACACGCGAACCGGGAAGGTCGAAGGCAAGACCGTCTCGCGGCACACGAGCGCGGAGTTCGTCGCGTTCCTCACGCAGATCGTCGCCCACCAGCCTCGGCGCATGGAGATCCACGTCATCGCCGACAACCTCGCCGCGCACAAGACGAAGCTCGTCCAGCAGTTCCTGGCGGAGCACCCCGGGGTCCATCTCCACTACACCCCGACGTACTCGTCGTGGCTGAACCAGATCGAGATCTGGTTCTCGAAGATCGAACGCGACGTCATCGCCCGCGGCATCTTCACCTCGAAGGGAGACCTGAGTCGCAAGTTCCTGAGGTATATCCGCCGGTACAACGAGGACGCGATCCCGATCAAGTGGGCCTACCGAGACACCCGCCGTCGGATCCGCCCTGGTACCAATTCACGCGTTACGGTCCACTAGTCGGAGCGCGCGGATCGACGGCGCTTCGGGGATGGGATATCCTACCAGACATGGGTCTAGGTCTCCGCCCAGAGGGCCTCCCAGAGCCCCGGAAACGGCCCCAGGAGGCGCGATCGCCCCGTGGGCAGGGTCATGGTGGCCCCCCTCAGGCGGCTCGCCCACGTGCCGTCCCGCCCGGGCCGGTCCCCTCGGACCCCCGCGCCCTGGCCGAGGCGCTCTCCCACGTCCGCTCGCTCAGGCGCGAGATCCTCCGCCGCGAGGTCCTCGCTGGCGGGATCGAGACGCTCTGCGAGAAGGTCCTCGGCTACGAGGTCCGTCCCTTCCACCGCGACATGCTCCGCTTCCAGTCCGCCCACCGCCACGCCCTGCAGCTCGCGCCTCGCGGCTTCGGGAAGTCCACCGTGCTGACGATCGCGCGCACGATCTTCGAGGTCCTCCGCAACCCGAACATTCGGATCCTCATCGTCTCGAGCACGCAGCAGGTCGCCGAGGGATTCCTCCGCGAGATCAAGTCGCACTTCGAGCTAAACGCGCGCCTCCTCGACGCCTTCGGGCACTTTGCGAACGAGGCGAAGTGGGACCAGCGCGAGATCCTGGTGAGGCCCCGCACCTCCTCGGCGAAGGAGTCGACGGTGACCTGCGTCGGCATCGAGGGTCCCGTCGCCTCGCGGCACTACGACTTGATCCTGTGCGATGACCTCGTGGTCGAGGAGAACGCGAGGACGGAGGTTCAGCGCGAGAAGGTCAAGACCTGGTACTACCGAACGCTTCTGCCCTGCCTGGAGCCCGACGGCAGGCTCTACGTCATCGGGACGCGCTACAACTACTTGGACTTGTATGGCTGGCTGCTGAAGAACGAGCTCGCCAACCGGCATCAAGTGATCCGCGCGATCGCCGAGGACGGTACGACGCCCTGGCCCGAGAAGTTCTCGATCGAGGACCTCGAAGAGAAGCGCCGCGTGATGGGATCGGCCATCTTCGCGACGCAGTACCAGAACGACGTCGAGCTGATGAAGGGCGACGTCTTCAAGGAGACTTGGTTCCGCTACTACGAGACCCCGCCCGACTGGACCCGCTGCGAGCACTGGATCGGGTGCGATCCCGCGGCGACGAAAGCTGACGTCGTGCTCTCAGGGAGGAAGGCTACTTCCGACTACTGGACGATCGTCGTGGGTGCCCGGGTCAAAGACGACCGCGGCGAGTACGGGCGCGAGGTCTACGTGCGCGAGATCTGGCGCGCCCGGTGCACGAAACAGGAGTACATCGATCGGCTACGAGCGATGGACGAGGCGTACCGGCCGCGGGAGGTTCTCGTCGAGTCGGTCGCGGCGCAGGAGTACCTCGCGCAGGACCTCGAGCGTCTCATGCCCGTGCGCCGTGTCGAGCGGACGAGGGACAAGGTCTCGCGCGCGTACTCCCTGCAGCCCTTCTTCGAGAACGGGCAGATCCTCTTCCCGGCGAAGCATCTCCAGGGCGACGTCGACGTCTGGCAGGCGCTGCAGGACGAGCTGATCCTCTTCCCCTCGGCCGAGCACGACGACCTCTTCGACGCGCTGCAGACGACGGTCGAGGCGGCGATCTCCGGCGGCGAGGAGTCCTTCCACTGCTATCTGCTCTGACGGGCGGACGATCCAGGCGCTCGCGGGCAACTCCCCCAGGCTATTTCGTCAGCGTCCAGATGGCGGGTCTCACCTTCTTGAAGCGCCCGTCGCGCTTGAGCGTGATGGCGACCGTCGTGAGCAAGTTCTTGCTCTTCGTCCGGTAGAGGCCCCGCTTCACGACCGTCTCCGTGAGCGCCTTGTAGTGCACGGGCTTCTTCGCCGCGCGCAGGACCTTCTCGAGGGCGTCCGCGAGCGGAATGTCGTTCAGGCTCCGCGCGTTCGGCTTCCGCTCGATCACGACGCCGCTGCGGGCACGGCGCTTCGACGAGCCCCCGCCAATCACGGCGTCCAGCTCCGCGAGCTCGGCTTCGAGCTTCTGCCGTTTCGCGCGGACCTTGGCCAGCTGCCTCTCGCGAGCGCGGCGGCGAGCGAAGGCTCCACGAAGCGTCTTCAGATCGAAGCGGTCCAGGAATCGGTCGAGCTCGACCATGACTCATCTCCTCGAGTGGCGGCAACGCCGCGCGCGGGTCGTGCCCCGTTCTCGCGGGGCGTTGCGGAGACAATTACGCCGTTCCGCGCGATAGCGAAAGCCCCCGCGCGGCACGAGCCCCGCTGCCAGAGGGGATTCTCGCGGCCCACGCGGGTTCCCCGCCCTTCTTGAGTTGGCGGTCAGCAAGGTCTACCCTCACAGACGCTGCTCGCCTGCAACGCTCGGAGGTATCCGCGATGCGCGTGTCCGTGCTGGTCGGGTGCGCCCTGCTCGTCGCGGCCTGCCCTGCGTTCTCTGCGACCATCCACGTCTCCCCCGACGGCTCCGGGGACTACCCCACGATCCAAGCTGCGATCGAAGGCGCCTCCAGCGGCGACGAGATTCTCCTCTCCGACGGCGTCTTCACCGGCGACGGAAACTGGGATCTGAACTTCGGGACGAAGGAGCTCGTGCTGCGCTCGGAGCACGGCTACGCAGCGACGACGATCGACTGCGGCTCCAACGACGAGAATTGGTCGAGCCACGAAGGCATCCTCATCGAAGGCGGTCAGACCTCGGCAACCAAGGTCGAGGGCCTCACGATTCAGCACGTCTTCTGGCCGGCAGAGGGCGGAGCGATCCTCTGCGTCGGCGCTTCGCCGGTGATTGAGAGTGTTCGGATTCGGTGGAATCACGCTCACGGCGGGATCCTCGTGCAGGGTGGCGCGCCACTGATCGAGGATTGCTACGTTCTGGAATCCACCAATTTGAGTCCGGCCGCGATCTTCGGCGAGAATTCTTCCCCGACCTTGCGGCGATGCTCGTTCACCAGGCTCAGCGCACCGTCCGTCGTATCCCTGGACGGGGGCGTCGTTGTGGGCTGCACGATCGAGGACACCAGTGGTCCGTACAGCGATCACGAGAGCCAGGGTGAGTGCGTCTGGTTCAGGGGCGGGCAGGGGTCCATCTTGACGAGCACGTTCAGGCGCAACTTCGGCTTCACGGTGATGTCGATGGGTGACGTAGTTCTCGACGGCTGTCGGTTCGAAGAGAACGTCGGCGACCATCCAGGCTTCGAGGCTTATCGGGGGAGTGCGACGATTCGCAACTCTGTGTTCCTTGGGAATCTGTCCGGTGGTCCAGGCTCTCACGCGAGCGCCGTCTATTTTGCCGGCGGGACGTTGTCGCTGGACCACTGCGTATTCGCGAGCAACAACACGGACGCCGTTGGCGTGGCTGGTACAGCCGCTCTGAGCGTGAAGCACTGCACGTTCGTCGGGAATGGCTCTCGGACGCATAACCCCGACGGTCCAGGATCCTCGATCGCGTCGTTATCCGGCGCCCCGAGTATCACCATCGACCACAACATCATTACCCAGGGCGGACCAAGAACGGTGGCGGTGTACTGCCACGTTGCCCCGACGAGCCTCGTCGCGACCTGCTCGGATATCTACGGAAACCCAGGCGGGGACTGGACCGGCTGTCTCGCGGGGATGGACACCGCGGGCCAGAACATCTCCAAAGACCCGCTCCTGTGCGACGTCGCGAACGGAGACTTGCGACTCCAGTCCGCATCTCCTTGCGCCCCACCGAACGACAACGGGTGCGGCCTGTTCGGTGCGCTCGGCGTCGGCTGCGGGACGACTGCGCTCCAGGAGCGCAGTTGGGGATCGATCAAGGCACTGTACCGATAGGAGGCGACGTAGCGACGCGGTCCTTCAACGTTGGAGCGCCGATGTTTCTACTCTGCACGGTGCCCGCGCCGATCTCGCATCGCGACGCCCGGCCGCTCTGGTCAACCCACGAGACGCAGGAGCCGTGGGATCGAAGCACGGTGGGCGGCGGTTCTTCGCGGCGGGTGCGACACTCGCCGAGGGCGCGCGCGATCCCGTCGGCGCGGCCTCCACCGACGACGGGCATTGCACACCTGACGGCCCGTTGTGGCAGGGCCAGGGCGGCCGATCACCGCAGCGAAAGGAGCGTTGAATGGCGAAGCGACTGTGGTACATGGTGGCGGCTACGTCAATGCTGGTCACCGTCGGGTGCTCAACGACGAAGTACGTTGGTGTAGTCGCGCTGGACTCGGTGGAGCGGCCGATCTCCCGGAGGAATGTCGCGCTCGACAAGAGCCAAACGTCTCAAGACTGCTCACGAGAGTATGAACGCGCCTGGGAACAGTCCAAGGTCCGATACAGGACAGTGCCACTACCAGCGATCCAGACGACGTCATCGAGCTTCTTTGACGATGACACATACGCCATCTGGTGGACTGCTGACCTCGCCGACATGTGGCTTTGCAAGAAGGCACAGGACGAATGGCTAAGTCCGGAGCGGACTACAGCGCTGCGCGCGGAGGAGTTCGGCAAGCTGACAGAGAGCTTCGTGTTCTCGGTTGGTTTGACAAAGGAGGCTTCTGACCTTGACATGGGCACGTACGGGTCGGGAGGGTCCTCCACGGCTCCGCTAAGTGAGTCGGACTTCGGAGGGATTTCCCGGCTCATGTCTGGCCAAGGTCTGGACGTGCGGCTAATTGTTGGCGACGTGCAGATCGCACCTACAAGCGTGGTCGCGTCCGAGCCACTCTACTCAGTGTCTAAGGATACTCGGTCCGCCTACATTCCGGGCGCGGGCGTGCTAGCGCTCAGCAGGACGACTGTGAGCTTCAGTGGATCGTGTGAATTCCGGTTCCCTAAGGTCGATGCCTCGGGGAAGCCGCTGTTCTCGGAGGGCGGCGGGCAGGACGCCCAGCTGCTCATCGTGACGCCAGGCGGCCGGAAGCACTTCTTCGGATTCCACGTGTCGAAGAGCGGAACCATCGGGGGTTCGAATGAGCCTGTCGCTGGAGCAGTTCCGCCCCTGGGCACGAGTCCCCTCTGGTGACGGCGACGGCGTGGAGCCTCCGTATGGTGGGCACTGCCGGCGTACCGTCCCGTCGTGTCCCTGTGAGCCGGATGGACGCGCACTTAGCTCCATGAGCGCAGCTGGGGATCGATCAAGGCGCTGTATCGGTGACCGGGCCTGGCCCTCGATGCGCGTGTTCCGCTGGCACCGACGGACCCTGGGGTCGCCGTCCCGCTCGAGTTCCTTGCGCGAGAAGCTTCCTCTGGCGTCCGCAGAGGCGTAGGCTAGACGCGCCCCCCCGAAAGGGCACGCCGATGAACGCAAGAGCGATCGGCTCGATGCTCGTGCTCATGCCCACGTTCGCCGCCGCCGCCACGTTCCGCGTCCCGGCCGATTATCCCACGATCCAAGCGGCGCTCGCCGTTGCGACCGCGGGCGACAGCGTCGTGGTCGCGTGCGGCATCTACCACGAGCACGGCCTCGTGCTGCCCCCCGGTGTCACGCTGCTCAGCCAAACGCGCGACTCGACGTGCGTCACCATCGACGGCGATGGTCTCGGCCGAGTGCTCAGTTGTCAGGGACCGGGCCAGACCGTCGTTCAGGGACTCACCATCAGGGGTGGTCACTCGTTCGAAGGATACGGTGGCGGCATCTACCTCACCTCCGCCTCACTCGCCCTTACCGACTGCGCCATCGACGACAACTTCTCACGCCCGTCCGGCGACCTGGTGTTCGGCACCGGGGGAGGAATCTATCTGGCGGGGTCCTCGCTGACCGTCATGCGCTGCTCGTTCGCGCGTGATCAAACGGGAGGTCATTCTTCGAACGGCGGAGCCATCTCTACGGAGTCTTCGACGGTCGTAATCACCGACTCGTCCTTCGACTCGAACGTGACCGGCGCACAGAGCCACTCCGCCGGGGGAGCACTCTACGGACACTCCTCGTCGATCGATCTCACCCAATGCTCGTTCCGAAGCAACTACGCGCAGTACGGCACTGGCGGCGCCATTGAGTTGGTCGGCGGAGAGTCCGAAATCGCGTTCTGCACTTTCGTGCACAACGCCGCGGCCCCGGGAGGTGCTGGCAGCGGATTGGCGGCCGGGGGAACGGGCACGGTCGTTTCCATCTCCCACTGCACGTTTGCCAGCGATTGGTTTTCGTGGAACGTGGTGGAGGCAGACGCCGGTTCATCGATCGCGATGAAGCACTGTCTCGTCGCGTTCAATCAGGGGCAGTCGGTAGACGCCTATCGCGGCGGAGTGGTCGCGCTCGCTTGCACGGACATGTACGGCAACAGGGTCGATTGGCCAGCTGAGATTGCGGACCAGCAGAATCAGAATGGCAACCTCTCACTCGACCCGCTCTTCTGCAACCTCGCGGCCGACGACTTCCACCTGCAGTGGGGCTCGCCGTGTCTTCCGCAGAACTCGTCCGGCTGCGACCTGATCGGCGCCTTCAGCTTCGGCGGCTGTGCCAGCGTGGCGGTCGAGCCCGAGTCCTGGGGCGGCCTCAAGGCCAAGTACCGGTAGAAAAGCCCGTCTGGGTGACGCGCTGGATCGCACCCGGTTCGTCTCCACGGCGTCTCCAGGACTGGGGTCGACTCGGGGGTACTCCAGGGTACGCCAGGGGACTCCCGGGTATTCGCTAACCGCCGACGTGTCCGAGGCCTAGGTCGGTAAGTTGTTGCCCTACAACGGGTTGCGTGGATCGCCCAGTCTCGCGTTCAAATCCCGCCCCCGCTACCAACTCAAGAGCCTGGGAGTCAACCACTTCCGGGCTCTCGCGTTTTCGCGCCCCGCGCGCTCACCCCACGATGTCCCCGCGATGCAGGCGCCGGAGGAATGCTCCGAGCGGCAGCACACGCGTGCCTTCGACCTCGAGCTCCGCGTCGCCGCGATAGACGACGTAGCTCGTGACCTTGCCCTTCATGCTGTCCTCGAAGGATCGGATCCCCGATCGATACTCGCGGCGGTAGCGACGACCGGACTTGACCTCGATCGCCACGCTGGTTGCCCCGCGCCACCAGACGAAATCGACCTCCGCCCCGCTCGGCGTGGCCCAGTAGCCGAGCGAGCCCTTGACCCCGCCGTACTGGAGGTACGCCCGGAGTTCGTGCATGACGAGGTGCTCGAGCAGCACGCCGTCCCAATCCGCGGACAGCGGCTGGTCGAACCCACCGGCCGCGGCGTGGAGTACGCCGGCGTCGAACCAGTAGAACTTCGGCCGCGCGACCTCCTTGACCTTGGCGCGCGGACGATAGGCGGGCAGCCATTCGCCGATCAGCGTGTCCACGAGGATCTCGAAATAGCCGCGTACTGTCTCGCGCGAGACTTCGGCGTCCCGAGCCAGACCGGACACGTTGGTGGTCTGCGCGGCGGCGAGGGCGGCCACCGCGAGGAAGCGGCTGAAGCCGCCCAGGTCCCGCACGAGCCCCTCGGCGCGGACCTCCTCGACCAGGTAGGTGGTCACGAAAGCGCGGAGGTAGTCCTCTCGCGCGAGATCTTCTCCCGCGAGGACGCTGAGCGGCATCGAGCCGTAGCGCAGGAGCTGCTCGAGGGGCACCGAGAAGTCCATTTCCGCGACCGTCAGCGGAAAGAGCCTCCGCAGGACCGCTCGCCCCGCGAGGAGGTTCGCGCTCCCGCGCTTGAGCTTGCGCGCGGACGATCCGGTGAGCGCGAACCGGCGATAGCCCTTCTCTTCCATGAGGTACTGCACTTCGTCGAGGAGCCGAGGCACGCGCTGGACTTCGTCGACCACGATCCAGTCCGTCTTGGGCCGCGCCAGGACCTCGGCGCGGAAGATCGCGGAGTCGCGTTCGTAGCGCACGGTGTTCTCCGGCGCGAGGAGGTTGACGACAAAGGCGCGGTCGAAAGTCGAACGAATCCACGTGCTCTTGCCGGTCCCTCGCGGCCCGAACAGGAAGAACGAGGTGCTGGGTGGCTGGAGGGTGCGTGGAAACATGGTCACCATATTTACGGCAAATATGGTGACGTGGTCAACAGGCGATGGTCGAGTCAAGCGGACCCGGGCATCCTCGGGAAGATCGCGATACTCCTCGTACCCGCGCAACACCGGGCGATCCTCCAGGGGCAGCACGAGGCGCTCGAGGATGGTGATGTCGGTCTTGACGGTCTTCCCGCGCGCCCGGGGAAGCGGACCCTCGCAGGCCAGGTAGAACGTGTGGCTCTTTCTCGGAGAGAACGCGGTCCAGGTGGTCGAGCTCGATCTCCACACCGGAGGCCCTTCGCGTCTCCTCGAGGGCGACGGCGAGCCGGCGCTGGATCTCGAGGGCAGTCGCCTTCCGGCTGTAGTTCGTGCCCTATGAGGGCACGATAGGCACCTCCAACATGATGAGCCACCAAGTGGCTCGCTCCCGCGAGGGATCCAGCTTGTCCGGCCAACGCCTCTCGGGGCATTCTGCTTCGGATGAAGAGGCCAGGCCGCTCGGCGCAGGACCCGATCGAAGCCGCGATCGAGGCCGCGCTGTGTCCGGGCCACTTCATCAGCTACCGCGCCATGGGATCGTTCGTCGAAGCCCTCGGGGACCCCGCGAAGTCCATCGCAGATCTGGTGAAGATCGATCCGGCGCGCGCGGTGAGTCTCTACACGACCTACCTCGCCGCCTGCTACGAGAAGGCCGAAGAGATCGACGACTCGGATGGCGACTTCGCGATGTTCATCCACGACCTCTACGCCGGCTGGACGAGGGCGCGCTAGGCCACGCAGGCCGACCCCGACGAGACCGCAGGGTGGCTCCTCGCGCGGATGGAGGACGATCCCTACGGTTTCGCGTACCACCTCGAGCGCGCCGCCGTGAAGGTCATGAACCGGGCGAGCCGGGCCGCGTTCGCGCGCCGGGTTCGCCGGCGCTTCGACGGCAAGGCGGCCAGCACCACCGAGAAGCCCTTCGACGCGCAGTACCCGCGCCGACGCTGGGGCGAAGTGCTACGCGCCATCCATGCTGCGCAGAAGGACGTCGCAGCTTATGTCGCCGTGTGCGAGGAGACCGGGATCACTGCAGAAGACTGCCTGGCGATCGCCACCCTGCTCCGCGCGAGGAAGCCCGAGGACGCGCTTCGCTGGGTCGAGCGTGGGGTCGAGCTCGACAAGATGCTAGCGCGCGGTTCGATGGCGGCGTACGACCTCGGCGAGCTCAAGCGCGACTTGCTCGTGAAGCTCGGCCGCGCAGGTGACGCACGCGAGGACGCCTGGGCGGAGTTCTGCAGCCACCCTGGCAAGTACACCTACGACGACCTCATGCGGCACGTGCCGAAGGCCGAGCGCGCGACGTGGCACACGAGGGCCATGGACGCCTCCGCCGGCGCCGGCCTCGACACGCTCATCGAGCTGTGGCTCGAGACCAAGGAGATCGATCATCTCGTCGATCGGCTGAACCGGGCGAACGACGGAGAGCTGCAGGCCCTGAGCCACTACACCGCCCAGCCCGCGGCGGAACAGCTGGCGAAGTCCCATCCGGCGGTAGCTGCGAGGGTCTTTCGTGCGCTAGGGATACGCATCCTGAGCGCGAAGAAGAGCAAGTACTACGACGCGGCGCTGTCGCACCTCGAGAGCGCGAAGGAATGCTGCGCGCGGGCGGGGCTCGATACGCAGTGGAAAGCGGTCGCCGCCGAGGTTCGCGATGCGCACCACCGCAAGCTGGGCTTCATGGCCAGGTTCGAGCGTCTCGTCGCCGGGCACGGGCCGAGCGCGGAGCCCTCGCTCCTCGAGCGCGCCAAGAGCCGCTGGTCCTCTCGAGGCGTTCGGTGAGCGCGACCGGCAAGGCGACCTTCTCCGGCACGGTCGTCGCGGTGCAGCCGCATCGTGCCGTAGATCTGACAAGCACGGCGCGTCGAGCCCCACTTGGATCGAGAACAACTCTAGGCTTGATGCACGAGTCGTGAGTCCACTATCCTTCGGAGCCCGTTCCTCGGGGTCCGTGTCCCCGGCGCACGCCCTTCGTGAGGGACGAGACCTCCGTTTCGGACAAGGGGGCTCTCCTCATGCCCACTCCTCTCTTCATCGCTGCGGTGCTGACCATCCTGACGCCCTTCGCAGTCTTCGCGATCCCCCTGACCGGCGTCGCTGGACCTACCGCTCGCACCGAATGCATCGACTACAACAAGTACATGCATCTGGCGACGTTCCTGAGCCCCCATAGCCTTGGACTGGCGCCTCCGCACTACGCGTGCCTACGAACGCAGGGTATCAGGGGGTCTCCGGCGGTGACATCGTGGATGTCTCCGATCCACCGGCGCCGCGCCACGTAGGCCATGCGGACCTTCCGACTTGGGGGGTTTGCGTGGCCGTTTCGGGTGACTACGCCTACGCCACCATGGAGGGATACGAGGGAGCATCACCAGGCTTCCAGGTCGTTGACATCGCCGACCCGCACCACCCACGGCCGCAAGGAATGCTCGATTCGCCGCCTGGGCGTACGAGCCGTGGTCGCGTCGGGGTCTCATGCTTTCGCGAAGTGAACGGGAGCTACGGCCTCTCGATCATCGACATCTCCGACCCCGAGCAGCCTCGCTTGGAGAGCACGTTCCCGACGCACGGCAAGGCGAACGGCGGGTAGTCACCGGGAGAGTCGGCGGTGCCGCGGCGTCCTACGCCTATGTGGCCAACGGCGACGCCGGGTTGCTCGTCGTCGAGCTCGGTACCTGTTGCCCTGCACAAGGTCGGACACATGCCTCGATCAGGAGTACGACCTCGCCGAGGACATCATCGTCTTCCGGGACCACGGCCTACCTCACCGGGCTGTACGCGGAGGCCTCTACACGCTGGACCTCTCGAACCTGCGCACCCGCGCGTCATCGGTCACGTGCAGACTCCCGGACTGCTGCAGGCTTCACGGTCTCGGGGGCACGAGCGTTCCTCGCCAGCGCTTCCAAGGGGCTGCAGGTCGTCGACGTGGCCGACCCGACACCTGGTCATCGCCGGCAGCGTGGAGCGCGGATATCTGCGTGGTTGTGTTGTCTTGGGCGGCTTCGCTTTCGCGGCCGCGGAGTACAACGGGCTGGAGGTCATCGACGTCTCCGGCGCCGAGAGCACGAAACCTGTGGGGAGCGTCGGAAGTCCCGGCATGGCGCAGGGCTCCTTGCGTGCGCGGTGACCACGCCTACCTCGGCTGCGGAAGCGCCGGGCTTCAGGTGATCGACGTGGCCAACCCCGAGCAGCCTGCGATTGTCGGGAGCCTCGACATCGCCTGCTGCCATTCGTCCAGCGATGTTGGGCAACTACGCCTGCCTTCCGGACCGGGGCTCGGTCGTCCACGTCATCGATATCGCCGATGCGGCCCGCCTCGGCGAGTGTCGACGCTGAGCACCTACCGGGAGCAGCCGCAGCGGCCGACGATCGGTACGTCTGAGGTCACGGAGGACTCTACTTCGAGGTGTTCGACCCGGCGGATCCGCACCATCCGCACCGAACGGCTACATCCCCTTCCTCCCGTCCGGACCGATCGCTCGGCGGACACTACGCGTACGTGGGGGCGTGGAACGACCGAATCATCAACATCGCAGACCCGGCGTATCCCGCGCAGGTCGGGGCAGATCCCCATGAGCGGAACGACCGACCTTGATCTCGGGCTCGGCCCTTCATGGCCGTCAGCTATCCACCGAGACTCTGCATCGTGGACGTCTCCGTACCGAGCGCGCCTGTCATCGTGAGCGAGCTCGAGACCCTCGAGTCGACCACCGGTATCGCTGTCGCGGGTGACGTCGCTTACCTCACTACCTATGGAGGCGTTTCCGTGATCGACGTCGAGGACCCGAGCCACCCGTTCGGGAAGGGCACACGCCTGACATTGCCGACGGCGTGATGGTGGCAGACGGCAACGTCTATCTCGGTGTTCGGGACCGGGTACTTCTCCGACTGGTGGTCTACTTCCGGCGCAGTGCGCCGGATCCCAGGTCATTGGATTGGCGGACGGCGCCGCGGGACGAACGGCCCTTCCACCTACGCGCGGCTCCGAACCCGATGCATGGCGGCACTGGGCTGTCCTTCACGGCGCCCCGCGCGAGGGCGCGCAGTTGGCGATCCTGGCCAATGCGGCTGCCGGTCAGCTAGTGCGGATGCTCCACGACGGTCCGCTACCGCGGTCCCGGCAGAATCGAGTGGGACGGGCGGGACTCGCGCGGCCACCTGGTCGCTGCGGGAATGTACTGGGCGCGGATCTCGAGCCCGGACGGAGAAGGCACGCGAAGATCGTGCTGCTGAAGTGACGCGGCGGCGCCCGTGGTCACACCGCCACCGCCGACATCCAAAGGGGACCCGTGGCGCGCGAGGAGCTCGGCCAAAGGCCGAAGCAGCCGCTCCCCGGACGTCCGCCATAGGCTCCCCGTCCGCCCCTCAGAGCTCCGTCGCCGACCCGGCGACGCGGATCCGTCAGATGTCGCGCTCGCTCCACCTCGCGGCCGTCGTCGTCCGCCAGGAAGTGCTCCCACTGTGGCGCCCCGCGGACCACCCGGCAGCGGATCGCCCGTGCCCACGGATCGTCCCACGCGGGCGCTCGCCCGGCCACGACCTCCACGTCCTCGCGCCTGTAGCACTTCCGCAGGATCGTGAAGAGCCTCGGCTCGTCGCGAAGGACCCAGGGGACATGCAACATGTCGTCCAATAACCCCAGCGCAGGCGGTAAGCCCCGTGCAGGCGACCGTACGAGTAGAGGGCGTGGAGCGACCCCGCGTCCGCCTCCAGCGCGCGTTTCACGCGGGCCTCCTGCCCTTGGTGGAGGTGCCGCCGCAGATCGGCGGGGCTCCGAACGGCTTCGCGATGCCGCAGGAGCCCTTTGCGAGCAGCTCCATCGTCACCTTCGGCCACACGCCCCCGTCGGTTGAGCTGGATACGTCTGTTGCGGCGGCCCCAGCTCGCCCACGCGACGCCCCCGCGGGTCGAGGTCCAGCACCCGCAGCAGCGCGCACGCCCACCGGTTCCACGGTCAGGGTAGCGGGAGAGCGCCTCGGGCAGCCGCGCGATCTGCTGGCCGAAGTACGTCGTCAGCTCGCGGCGCGTGCCCACGTCCACCAGCGTTGCGGCCTTGGGCGCCTCGGCGGAAGGCGACAATCAGCACCCGGCGAAGCGCGGCCAGCTCCGGCCGCGCGCTGCGCGGATCTCCTCCGCCGCCCCGTCAGCACGGCGGCTGGACGCCGCCGCGCTGCTCGAGCTGGCGCGGTTCCCTTCGATCCGATCCCGCACGGCGTTCCGCGGCAGACTGGTGCTCGGGTCGATCGCGGTTGATCGTCCACGTGCGTCCGCGTCCGGCCGCGATGGCGCCGGATTGCCACCCTTCGCGGCATCCACCCCGAATCGGTCGCGGCCCGGCCAGGGCGATGCACCTCCCGCCTGACCGCCACCGCGCCAGGGTGCCGCCGTGCGCATCCAGCACGGCGAGGGCGAGTCGCTGATCTCGAGAGCCGCGCGCGCCGTCACGAAGCGCCTCCTGCAGCTCGGCCGGCGTGAGCGCCACCTCGGCCTGGGCCGCGGCGCAGCCGGCGGCGGCACCACGCGGAGGTGCGGCACGTGCGGACCCCGGAGACCGAGCATGAACAGGAGGAGGTCCAGCTCGTCGTCGCGGACGTCGAGCTCGTAGTGCTCACCGCTCCGGTACATCGGCGCGCGCGCTGGCCGGCAACGCTGGAGCGAGCGGCAGCGCGGGCTGCGTCCATCACGCCGGCCGCTTTCGAAGCGTGCCGCGACCTCGGCGAGCGTCATCGGCCTGCTGCGCTCCAGCAACGCAACGACCAGCATCGCGAAGGTGCCGGCTTCCGGCGGCCCTTCACGGCCTCGAGCGAGGGCACCGGCAGGTGAAGGGCGGCGCAGTAGGGTTGCTCATCGCGTGGCCTTCGTATCATGTCCGTGCCGGCGTGTCGCGGCGCCAGGGCCGCGCGATTCGTCGCGTCAAGCTCCCAACGGACGACTTGTGTCCGGCTCCGGCGCGCAGCATCGCGATCTCGTTCGCCGTATCGCCCGCGCGTCCGTCCCGCCCTGGGGACGATGGGCGAGTCTACTCTCCTCCGTGCAGCAGTTCCGGGCACGTCCCACGGCCCCCGGCGCTCCCTCCTGGTTCGTCCGTTCGCGGCCGGACCGCCCGCTGACCGTCCTCGACACCTCCTTCGACACATCCTCGACGCCGCCTGGGGTCGTCCACAGGCGACGAGATGCCACTGCCCGCGCAATCTGGAGGCAGAGCCACATGAAGCGCCACCGTGCGTGCGCCTCTCGGTACGGCCGCGATTGCTGCCGTCCTTCCCGCCATGCCGCTCCCTTGGGGCATGACCGAGATGCAGACGCTGCTCCCTCCAGCCGCACCGACCACGATTACTTCGGACGGGCCGTCGCTTTGGACGGCGCCACGATCATCATCGGCGCCGGCTACGACGCGCCTCGTGGGTTTCCGGCCGCGCCTACGTTTTCACGCGGTCGGGCTCCACGTGGAGCCCACAAGGAGTCCTTCGCGGCCTGGATGCCACGCACATGACTTGTTCGGTTCGGCGATCGCCCTGCAGGCGACACCGCCGTCATCGGCGCCGCAGGGCAACGCCCGGGCCGTGCGTATGTTCTACCTCGGTCCGGCGGTGGACGGCGGGCCAAGCTGCAGGCCTCGGATGGGGTCCAAGACGATTTCCGCTGCTCGGTGGCCTTCTTGGGGAACACCGTGCTGGTCGGTGCCTACGGAGCGGACATCGACGGCCAGCGCGGCCGCCGGCGCGTACGTGTTCGCCCTGATCGGAGGAGCCGGGATCCCCAGAAGCTTCATCGCCCCCGAGCTGCCGCGGCGGGCGCGGCACCGGGTGGGCGAAGCCGCCCCGCGAACGGGGAGACCGCCTCGATCGGAGCGAGCGGGGACGCCGAGTACACCGGTTCTGCGCATGTGTTTACCTGCACCGGCACGATTCCTGGGCGGTGACGCAGAAGCTGGTGGCATCGGACGCCAGCGATTCCGCCTATTTCCCGGCCGCTGCGTCTGCATCGATCGGGATACCGCCCTCATCGGCGCATCCTGTGAGTGTGGGCGGGTACAATGCCGGGGTAGCCTACGTGTCCGCAACGGCGGCACGGACGCAGCAGGCCAAGCTCCGAGCGTCCGACACCGCGCTGGAGGCCCACTTCGCGTATTCGGTCGATCTCGATGGGGACAGGGCGCTGATCGGAGCCCCATGGATTTGCCCGCACAAGCGGATCACGGGGGCAGCCTACCTCTTTACTGCAGCGGGAGCTCCTGGACGGAGCAGGCGAAGCTTCTGGCTCCGAGGGTGCCGACGGTGACGAGTTCGGCAATGCGGTCGTTTCCGACGGCACGACCGAGGTCGTCGGAGCGTACCGCGACGACGTCGGCGAAGTGGATGCGGGTCGGCGTGCGTGTTCTCGGACGATCCCGCCCGCCAGCCCCCTTCGCCGATTTCGAGTGGCCGCGACCGAGCGTCGGTCGGAGTCTCGGGTGGACCTCGATGCCGGCGCGAGCCATGATCTCAACGGCGCCATCGTCCTGTACGAGTGGACCGTGGACAACGATGGCGTTCACGACCAGCACTACGCGACGCCGACCGCGCGGTACCTGTGGGACCGAGCGGGAACGTACTCCGTGAGATTGCGCGTCACCGACAATGACGGCGCGAGGACGCGATCAAGGACGTCGGCGTCGGGAGAGGCGTGGATGCCGATCCGGCGTGGACCGCGGCGAAGAGAGCCTCGGGGACGTAGCACGGACCTGGTCGATGCTCTCGCTCGACGTTCTCGGTCCGAACCCGTTCGTCGGGCGTATGGAGGCGGCTTTCTGGATCCCTGCCTCGTCGCGCGTGACGGCGTCGGTGTATGACGTCGCGGGCCGGCTTCTCGTGAACATCGTCGACGCGGAGTACTCCGCGGGCGAGCACCGCATCACGTGGGAGGGGGCGGGACTCCGCCGGGCACCGCCTGGGCGCCGGCGTCTATTTCCTTGCGTCTTCGGGCGGGCTCCGACGGGAGCACACGCAGGGTCGTGATCAGTGGCCGGCCCGAGGCGATCACCGGAGTGACCTGCCGGCTTGCCCTCCTCGAGCTGTACCGGGGCACGATCGCCCGTTCGGTCACACGCGACAGCCTCGACTTCCGGCGTCCTTGAGTCAGCATGCGCGGAGGTCTACTCTCACAGGCGCTGCTCGCCTGCAGTGCTCGGAGGCGTTCGCGATGCGCGTGTCCGTGCTGGTCGGGTGCGCCCTGCTCTTCGCGGCGCCTCCTGCCTTCTCTGCGACCATCCATGTAGCTCCTGACAGCTCGGGCGATTTCCTGAACATCCAGGCCGCGATCGACGCCGCGTCGAGCGGCGACGTCATCGAGTTGACGGACGGAGTCTTCAAGGGACCGGGGAACTGGGAGCTGAATCTCGGAACGAAGGAGCTCACGCTGCGCTCCCAGCATGGCGCAGCCTCCACCATCATCGACTGCGGCTACAACGACGACGTGTGGGCGAAGCACCAAGGGATCGCGATCCGCGGCGGTCAGACGTCGGCGACCGTGATCGAAGGGTTCACCATTCAGGGCGTCGCTACGACTCTGGACGGCGGAGCCGTGGAGTGCGTCGGCTCCTCGCCGGTGATCCGGAACATGGTCATGCGCTGGAGCCGCGGGGCCATGCACGGCCTGGGCCTCTTCGTGTGGCTCGGCGCCCCGCTGGTTCAGGACTGCTCATTCGAGGGGGAGTTCGGCTCGGAATCGACGATCTACAGCCGGCAGTCGTCGCTCCAGCTCGAGCGATGCACGCTCGAGGGATGCGACAGTGGCGGTGGCGTCATCACCTTGGAAGGGGGCGCGCTCAGCCTCACGGACTGCACGCTGGATCATTGCGGCAGCACGTCCGGCAAGTACCCGGGGGTCTTCGTGGCCGCGGAGTCCGGCGACCTGACGCTTGAGCGATGCCGACTCGCGAACGGTTTCGCGCTCGGCGTGATCGCGTGGCCCCGCGCGACGATCCTCGTGGACGGCTGCACCTTCGAGGACCTGCTGAGCGACGGCACGACGGCGATCCTCGGCTCCGGCACCGGGATCGTTCGTGATTCCGTCTTCCGGAGGGTCAAGGGCGGCTACTACACGAGCACGATCGGATGGGGAGCCGGCTCCATCTCTCTGGACCACTGCGTGTTCGTCAAGAACGAGGTTTGGGGCACGTGGGACGGCGGCGTGGTCCAGCTATACAACGCGACCGCGACCATCAGCCACTGCACGTTCGCCAAGAACACGACCCGCATCGGGCCGACCGCCATCTCGCTCTCGGGTCACTCACGGCTGTCGATGGATCACACGATCATCGCCTTCGGGACCCAGGCGGACACGCATGGAGCGGTGCGCTGCTGGGACGCGCCGGCTGCGTTGGACGTGACCTGCACCGACATCTTCGGGAACTACGGCGGCGATTGGACCGAGTGTGTCGCCGGGATGAACGGCACGAGCGGCAACCTGTCTGCGGACCCCTTGTTCTGCACGTCTGCGAGTCGCGAGTGCAGCCTGGAGTCCAACTCCCCCTGCGCGCCGGCTAACAGCGGCGAGTGCGGCTTGATCGGGGCCGTCGACGTCGGTTGCGGCGCGACGGCGCTCGCCGAGCGCAGCTGGGGCTCGATCAAGGCGTTGTACCGATGACCGGGGCACCGCGCGGACACCTGCCGACGATCGCCGCGTGCACGGCTCTGCTCCTCGCGGTCCACCCCGCATCTGCCAGGACGATCCACGTCGCGCCCGATAGCTCCGGCGACGTCCTGAACGTCCAGGCCGCGATCGACGTGGCGTCGAACGGTGACGTCATCGAGCTGGCGGACGGCCTCTTCACCGGGCCAGGCAACTGGGACCTGAACCTCGGCACGAAGGACCTCACGATTCGATCGCAGCATGGCGCGACGGCCACCACTGTCGATGGCGGCTACCCGACTGACATGTGGGCGAAGCACCAAGGATTCATCCTGCACGGCGGCCAAACGTCCGCCACTGTTCTCGAGGACATCACGGTCACCGGCGTGGCCACGACCCAAGAGGGCGGCGCGATCTCGTGCGTTGGCGCATCGCCGCTGATCCGGCACATGCGCATCGTCGGTAACCGATACGCGGTGCGCGGGGTCGGTCTGTTCTCACAGGGTGGGGCGCCCGTGGTTCAGGACTGCGTCTTCGACGGCCTCGGACCGACCGAATCGGCCATTTGCGGGCGGCAATCGTTCCTGACCCTCGAACGGTGCACGATCCGAAATTCCGGGTGCTCGTTTGTCGTCGATCTCGACGGCGGCACACTGACGGACTGCGCCCTCGAACACAACGACCCCTACGGTAAGGACCCGAACCTGTTCATGTACGCCAGATCCGGGGACGTGTCTCTCCTGCGTTGTCGGCTTGCCAGCAGCTTCTCGGAGGGCATTCGAGTAGGCCCGCAGGCCAACTTGTTCGTGGGAGGCTGCGCCTTCGATAGCCTTCACGGCCTCGAGGGCACGGCGATTTGGGGCAACGGCACCGCGGTCGTTCGCTCGACGACGTTCCGAGCACTCATAGGGTATTACGCGGAGAGCGTGATCCAGTGGTGGCGCACGCCGGACAGCCCCGGCTCCATCTCGTTCGACCACTGCGTCTTCGTAAGGAACATCTCGTCCGGCTATTTCGGCCGCGATGGTGTCGTCTACGCGGATGGAGCAATCGTCAACGTCAGCCACTGCACGTTCGCGTGGAACGTGAGCTATGACGCCGGGGCGTCAGCCTTCTTCCTCTGGGACGACGCGCAGCTGTCCTTGGACCACACCATCATCGCGTTCGGCGACGGCTCCGCCAACGGCGCGGTGCGCTGCGAAGGCAAGTCCGTGGTCGACGCGCGGTGCTGCGACATCTACGGGAACGCGGGCGGGGACTGGACCTGGTGTATCGCCGACCAACTCGGGACGAACGGCAACTTCTCTTCGGATCCGGCCTTCTGCAGGGATCTCCCTGATGAGGTCAGTCTTCAGACGAACTCGCCGTGCGCCGCGCCCAACGCCGGCGCATGCGGCCTCATCGGGGCGCTGGGCATCGCGTGCGGCCCGACCGCGCTCCAGGAGCGCAGCTGGGGATCGATCAAGGCACTGTACAGATGACAAACCACTCGAGTCCTCGGACGCGCGTCTCGCGGCCCTTCGTGGACTGCGCGACAGCATGGTCGAGGAGAGTGAGCCGAGAGCCGCATGCGTTCCGCTGGCTTCGACGGTCTTGGGTGCGTGCCGCTCTCTTCGCCGCGGGGATCGCGTCGGCTCCTGCGTGGTCGTCGGCTGTACACGCGCAGGTTGTCGTCGACACGACGCTCTGGGTGGCGGACGACGGCGTGTCCCAGGTCGTCCGATCGGGAGACACGGTCTATCTGGCGGGGCCATTCACTCAAGTCGGCCCCGCCACGGGCGGCGGCGTCCCGTTGGATATGGCGACCGGCCATCCGGTCGCGCGGTTTCCCAAAGTCGTGGGTCTGGTCTCCACCGTCGTGTCTGATGACGCGGGGGGATGGTACATCGGTGGCTGGTTCAGCTATGTCGGGGGGCTGCCCCGCTCAAATGCCGCGCACATCCTCGCTGATGGCAGCGTCGGTCCGTGGAATCCGAATGCGAACGATGAGGTGCGGACGCTCGCCCTGAGCGGCCGGACCGTCTACGCGGGCGGGTATTTCACCAGCATCGGTGGTAGTACGCGAGCGTACGTGGCAGCGCTCGACGCGACGACAGGGGGCGCGACGCCCTGGAACCCCAAGGCGGACTGGGAGCTGGAGGCCTTGGCCGTGCGCGGGGGCACCGTATACGCGGGCGGCTATTTCAGATCCATCGGCGGCGAGCAGCGGCCCTTCTTGGCTGCACTGGATGCGACGACGGGACACGCCATCGCGTCATGGAAACCGAGCGCCGATGACGGTGTCCTCGCCCTGGCGGTGAGCGGTTCGACGGTGTACGCGGCTGGGTACTTCGCGAATGTGGGCGGTCAGCAAAGACACTACATCGCCGCCCTCGATGCCACGACGGCGGCGGCCACGCCGTGGGACCCCGACGCCAGCTACGAGGTCCAGGCCTTGGCGGTGGGCGAGGGGACGGTGTACGTCGGCGGCGGATTCGGACACATCGGAGGTCAGTGGAGGAGCTGCATTGCCGCTCTTGATGCCGTGACGGGTAACGTCTCGTAGACGTCGATATCCCCAGCCCCGTCAGGTCTTGCGCAAACTGATCGTTGGGCCAAGTTCTCATCCCCGGTATTGCAGGAGAAGAAATGTGCAAAGGCAGGGAATCCACGATCAGCGTGCCCGGACCGTTGTGGGCTCCACTGTCCTCGAAGACGCCGAGATCAGGCCCCCCGCCGCGTCAACCGGGAACGAAAGTAGGCGGGGTGGTTCACCAGGTTCGGAGACATGGCCGACGCGCGGCCGAAGAAGTGGAATAACCCGTCCGCCGGACCGGAACGTAGGGCGGCGCGCCTCCGGCCTCCGCCAGGAGGATAGGCACGTAACCCCTCGGTCTCGCGCAAGGCCAACTCTCCACTGGGAAAGCACAAGGCCGTGAACAGGTCGCTGTGGGTGATCGCCAGGAACGAAGACCCCACGGCGCCGTCGGAGAATCCACCGATGGCGCGTTTCCCGCGCTCGGAGGAGACGTTGTAGCCCGACTGCGTGTAGAGCCAGCTCAGGAGGTCGACGATAACAGCGTCTTCAAAGAGGCCGTTTCGCGCGGAGTTCTTGTACATGTGGATCTCGAAGAAGAGAGGCTGATAGCCGGGCACGTCGCCGCGGATTTCCGGAAAGACCACGACCATCGGAGCGATCGTACCGTCGTTGATGAGCGGGTCCAGCGTGTTCCGAAACGCCGTGATGTGGTACGCGCCGATTGCTCCGGCCCCGTGCAAGAAGATGTAGACGCGGCAGGGGCCCCTTCGGTGGAGTACCCAGGAGGTAGGTATGTGTAAACCGGGATCGTCTTCCCCGCCAGGCTCGTTGAGATGAAAGTCCGTGCGTCGATCTGACCTGTCTGGGCGTTCGCAAGACTGACAAACGCCAGCGTGAAGAGAAGCCCAGAGACCCGATCTTCTTCATGCGTTCCTCCTGAACCCTCTGTCCGTACAGACACCGCGTTGGTCAACGGCCGCACTGCCCGAACGATCGCACGGCGAGAGCGCCGATCAGCAAACCGCTCGGCTTCGGGCGTGTTCGTATTCCTACCCACCCCTTTTCCGGACTTAGCGCAAGTCATCACGGCAGTGACCCCGGCAACCTCGCCCCAACAAAAAACGCCCCGGCGGATGTACCGCGCAGGGCGTGGACCCGTTCGGTGAGACCGAACTCGAGGCCAGAGCACCTCGTTCCTCCTACTGATCTGCGTGGACTCTAGCAGGGGCTCTAAGCGAAATCAAGAATCGCGAGTCTTCTTGGACCGATTGAAGCCCGCCGGCGATCGCGGCGTCGCTTCCTGCCGTTCTTTCGGAACCAGGCTAGCGCAGCCGTCCTGCTCGAGGCGTGCGGCACGGCTCAGCACTGGGCTCGGGAGCTTCGGCCTCGGGCACGAAGTCGTCCTGCTTCCCCCGCATGCGGTCCGTCCGCACGTCACGCGGAACAAGACGGACAAGCGCGACGCCAAGGCGTTTGCTGGAAGCCTACCGCAACGACGACATTCATCTGGTGCCGGTAAGGTCTCCGGACCAGAGACCGCTCCAAGGTGGGCCGAAGATACGACTGCAGTCAGTCGCCCTGCGCCTCCCAGGTCGCCGACCTCGAAATGCCTTGCGGGAGGAGTTCAGGGAGGACGCCAGGGAATGTGAACCGCACCGATTCCCCGAGGCTCCGATCCTTGAGAGGATGGAGCCATGGGAAGGAAGAGCCCGCTCTTCTACGGCGGCCCGCGCCCCGTGCTGCGGATGGTTCAAGAGCGCGACGAGCGACACCATGGGTGATCCTCTGGTGATTCGCTCATGCTCCCAGGCCCAGGAGTGGGACACCTTCGTCGGTACCGTCCCCTGGGCGACTCCGCAGCACGCCTTCGCCTGGGGACGTGCGCTCGAGACTTGCTTCGGCTACCTGCGCCAGACCTACAAGCTCTTCGTGCTTCGTGATCGCATCGTGGCGGCCCTGCCGTTCATACGGCTCTCCGGGGGCGGGCCATTCCGATCGCTCCATTCGCTCGTGTTCGATTCGTACGGAGGCCCTCTGATCCATTCGGACTGCCTGGCCGACGATGACCTTTCGCGCGCCATCTCCGCGGCGATCGACTCCGAGGCGACGCGGTGGCGCGCCTTCGAAGCGAAGCTGGTGGCTCCCCCGGGGGCGCCCGAAGCCGTCGTCCAGTGCCTTCGTCGCGATGACGCCGTCACGTGCCTTCGGCGCGACTGTCACGTCCTCTCGCTCGATCGACCGATGGACAGCGTCGTCGCCGGCTACGCCCCGTCCGTGCGGCGCGCCGTCCGGCGGAGCGCTCGCGAGGGCGTGCTGGTCCAGGAGGATCCGGACCTCGCGGAAGTCCGCGCCGCGTATCCGATCTACCGCCGCACCATGAGTCGACTCGGCGCGACGTCGAAGCCCTGGCGATTCATCGAGGCGCTCCTTCGCGACAAGCTCGCCGTCGCGTTCCTGGCCCGACGCGATGCTCGTCCGATAGCCCTCGTGGTCCTGCTCGTGTCTCCCCGCATGGCCAGCTATTGGATCTCCGCAGCCGATCCGGCGGCGTCGGCGTGCCGGCCGACGAATGCCTTGGTGGACCACGCGATCCGATGGTGTCATGCCCGCGGGATCCGGAGGCTCAGCTTCGGGGAGTCGCAGCCGGATCGCCCCGGGCTCGTTCGCTTCAAGGAAGGCTGGGGCGCCGAGACGACCTGCAGCACCACGGTGCTTCGCGTCTACCGACCGCGTGTTCGGCAAGCGTGGTCGGCTCTGGAGCCGACGGTGCGCCGCGGCTACGCGGTCTGGGACCGGTTGCGGCACGGTGCCACGTGACGTCGCGCTGCGCGGTCGTGACCGGAGCGAGCGGCTTCCTCGGCGCCCACGTCGTCCGTCGACTTCTCGACCTCGGCAGAAGCGTCCGCGTGCTGGTGCGCAGCGACGCCCAGCGAGCGAAGCTCCCGACCGGAGCGATCGACGTCGTCGTGGGCGATCTGCGCGACGAGTCCTCCATGGCCGGGTTGTGCAGGGATGCGGACGTCGTCTTCCACCTCGGCACGACCATGGCGTTCGGCCTCACGGATTCGGATCTTCGCGATGTGAACGTCGGCGGCACCGAGCGAGTGATCCAGCTGGCCATCGCCGACCAAGTGCCGCGCTTCGTCCTCGTCAGCAGCGGCGGCGTCCATCACAATCCGTTCGGGGAGCCGCTGGATGAAGCGTCCACGTGCGCGCCCGAGAACGTCTATCTCGAAAGCAAGCTCGAAGCCGAGGCGATCGCGAGGCGACTCTATCGCAGCGATCCCGGCCGTCTCACGATCGTGCGCCCCAGCCTCGTCTACGGACCGGGTGACTGGCGCCGCGTGAAGCTCTGGCGCGCCGTGGCGCGCGGCTACTTCGTCATGGTCGGCCCCGGAACGACCTTCATCCATCCCGTCTACTGCGAGGACCTGGTGGACGGCTTGCTGCTTGCGGCCGGCGACCGCGGCCGCGGCGAGACGTTTCTGCTGGGCGGTCCCCAGGCGCTGACGCTGCGGGCCTTCGTGAACGAGATCGCCCATGCCGCGGGCCGGTCGCTTCTGCCCCTGAGGATTCCCGCGCGGCCGGTGCAGCTTGCGGCCGCTCTGTGCGAGTCGGTCTGTCGCCCGTTCGGCCTCTCGCCGCCGCTCAGTGCCAGGCGCCTGTCGTTCTTCCTGAAGCATCGGCGGTATGACATCCGCAAGGCGCGCGCGATGCTCGGCTACGACCCGCCGACCGGCGTGGCGGACGGCGTCCGACGTACTCTGTCCTGGTACCGAGAACGAGGCTGGCTCTAGGGAGCGAGGAGGGGCGAGGCACGGACACGCCGGGGAAGATGGACGCGTCGCGAGCGCGCGTGAAATCGCCCGACTGATCCGCTAGAGTCTGCGGGGCGTCCTTCGAAACCGGAGCGCTGCCATGAAGACGATCCGACTCCTCACCCCCCTCCTCGCCATCGCTTTGCCGTGCGCGGCGTCGGCCGGTGCTTCGGCCGATCCGTCGGGCCTCGCCGACACGCGCGCGATCCACTCCTCGGCCACGAACACGTGGAAGATCGATCGGAAGAGCCCCGGCGCCGCGGAGTCGGCATCCCCGTCATCTCGCGCGCTCGATCCCCCGCTCGCCGGCGTTCGCGCCACGTGCCTCTGGGACTTCGCGCCCAACGTGCCGGCCCACCCGCCGATCAACGGACAGGCCATCTGGCCGGACATCGCCGTGACCGCGGACGGCTCGAAGGCAGGCGTCGTGTGGATGGACGATCATGCTTCCGGCTACCACGTGTACTACGCGCAATCCACGGACGACGGCGCCACGTGGTCGACGCCCGAGACCGTGGACACGCGAGTCGGCGGCAACCTGAGCCGCTTCCCCGATCTCGAGTTCACCCCCTCGGGAATCCCGGTCGTCGTCTGGGAGGACGACCGAGTGGGCTCCGGCGGGATGAACGTGTACCTCTCGCGTCGCACGGGCGGCCTTCCCGCGTGGAGCGCGAACGTCAAGGTCGACGACACCGGCGGCCCGCCCACCATCTACGACTTCATGAACGCGAGCCTCGCCGTCCGGAACGACACGGCGTTCTTCGTGGCGTGGACCGATTGGCGCGAAGGGGCCTTCTACCAGGTGTACACGCGCTCCACCACGGACGCGGGCGCCACCTGGAGCGCCGCCGTGCGCGTGAGCGACGAGCTGGGCTACCAGCCCGTGGCCGGCGATCCGAACCTCGCCCTCGACGCATCGTCCAGCCCATCGTCCCCAGCGCTCGTCTGCCTCACGAACGACTGGCGCGGCAACGTCCCGGGGGGACGCTATCCCAACGTGTTCGCGTATCGCTCCACGGACGGCGGCGCCTCGTGGTCCACCGGCGTCCAGGTCAACGACGTGGACACGGCCTACCAGCAAGTGACCGGGCACTCCATCGTGATCCTGCGCGACGGCACGCGCACCGCAGGCTGGTTCAACTCGCCGGCGCCCGGCGACGCTCATCTCAACGTGAACGTCTCCACGGACGGCGGCGCCACGTGGTCCGCGAGCGCGCCGGTGGACCTCGCGGGCACCGGCACCTACCCGTCCATCGCCACGAACGGGACCTGGGTCTTCGCTGCGTTCGACGCGTATCAAGCCGACTGGGACGCGTACTTCCGCGCGTCGTCGGACGGCGGACGCACGTGGAGCGAGGGGCCCTGCCG
This sequence comes from bacterium, assembly GCA_046330135.1. Classification (GTDB taxonomy): domain Bacteria; phylum ARS69; class ARS69; order ARS69; family ARS69; genus CAYYFX01. The sequence continues at coordinate 244,126 of JAXLTI010000006.1, read as the reverse complement.
CGTCGACGACGACGTGACCGGCGCCGCCTCGGAGAACGCCGTGGTGGCCGTCGGTCCGACCTCGAAGGCCTATGTGACGTGGATGGACGGCCGCCCGGGGGCCGGATCGTGGAAGACGTACACGACGAGCGGCACGAGCGAGGCGACCTCGGTGGGGAATCCGCTCCCGGCGGTGTCTCCGTCGGCGGCGCTTCGCTGCTCGCCGAATCCGTCGCTCGCGGGGTCGAGCGTGCGCGTATCCCTTCCCCGCGGCAACGGGCTCGTGCGGATCTTCGATGCTTCGGGCCGCCTCGTTCGCGAGCTGCCGACCGTGAACGGCGAGGCCCAGTGGGATGGAAGGGACCGCTTCGGGAGGGAAGCCGCGCCCGGTGCGTATTTCCTCCGCGTGCGCGAGGATCCGAGACTGCGAGGCGACCTGGTGCGCCTGCGGTGACGGAGCCCCGTGCCATGTTGGGGGAAGCCGACGCCTTGACCGTCTTCGGAACGCGCCCACCGTGGACACGCCCTCGACTTCGAAGGATGCGTGGGCCTCGAGTTCCGCTGGGATCCCGCGAAGGCGCGAGCGAACCGTGCCAAGCATCGAGTCTCATTCGACGAAGCCCGCGAGGTCTTCGGTGACGCGCTCTCGATCACAGCGCCGGATCCCGATCACGGCGAGGCCGAGGCGCGGTTCGTGACCATCGGGCACACACGGAGGGGTCGAACACTCGTCGTCGTCCATGCGGACCGAGATGATATGATCCGCGTCATCAGTGCCCGGCGCGCCACGCGACGGGAGACCCGAACTCTCGAAGAGGGCTGATGCCCGGGCGGGATCATGCGAGCCGAGTACGATTTCTCGAAGGGAGTGCGCGGAAAGTACGCGCAGCGCTACGCCGAGGGCACCCACCTGATCGTCCTGGATCCGGACGTGGCTCGCTTCTTCCCGGACTCCAAATCGGTCAACGAGGCCCTTCGAGTTCTGGCGCGCGCCGCGGAGCGGCAGGCGAAGCGACGCCCGCGCGGCCGGTCCGCCCCGAAGAGCCCGCGCACGAGATCGAAGTGAGCTTGCCGGGGCCAGCCGCGGCGATTCCGACCCCTTTCACCGCCTGACCTGCGGCGAATACAGCTGATAATCACCGCAAGAGGTGCGGTGATTATGACCAACATCCACGAGCGGCGCGGCTGGCCGGCGTTCACCTGGGACGACGGCGCCCTCGCGGGCGCCCTGGCCGCGGTGCGCCACAAGCAGGGCCGCCATCTCGGGAAGATGGAGGCGCACGGTTTCGATGTCCGCGCCGAGGCGAGCTGGATCACGCTCACCGACGACGTCGTCCAGTCATCCGCGATCGAAGGGGAGCGCCTGAATCCCGAAGAGGTCCGCTCGTCCATCGGCCGCCGGCTCGGGCTCGACGTCGCCGGGTTGCCCCGGCCGGGGCGGAATGTCGACGACGTCGTGGAGATGATGCTGGACGCCACGCGACGCTTCGACGTCCCGCTCACGGCGGAGCGCCTGTTCGGCTGGCACGCTGCCCTGTTCCCCACGGGGCGGAGCGGGACGCACCGCATCACGGTCGGCGCGTGGCGGACCGGGAAGGCCGGTCCGATGCAGATCGTCTCCGGCCCGGTCGGGCGCGAGCGCGTGCACTTCGAGGCGCCGGCCGCCTCACGTCTCGCGGCGGAGATGAAGCGCTTCCTCCAGTGGTTCAACGCGCGCGCCGGAATCGACCCGGTGCTGAAGGCCGGAGTCGCTCACTTCTGGTTCATCGCCCTCCACCCCTTCGACGACGGCAACGGCCGGATCGCCCGCGCCATCACCGACATGGCGTTGTCCCGGGCGGACGGGACCCGAGACCGCTTCTACAGCATGTCCTCGGCGATCGAGCGCGAACGGAAGGAGTACTACCGCCGGCTCGAGTCCGCGCAGCGAGGCTCGCTCGACATCACCGAGTGGCTCGCGTGGTTCCTCGCCTGTCTGGACCGCGCCCTCGACGACGCGGACCGGACGCTCCGCTCGGTGCTCGACAAGGCGAGGCTCTGGGAGCGGATCCGCCGACGGTCGCTGAACGAGCGCCAGCAGACCGTGGTCGCTCGCATGCTGGGCGGCGATTTCGAGGGCCACCTCACGACGTCGAAGTACGCAAAGCTCGCAAAGTGCTCCACGGACACGGCGCTCCGCGACATCCGCGAGCTGCAGGACCGAGGCATCCTCGTGCGGAACGCGCCCGGCGGGCGAAGCACGAGCTACCGCCTCGGCGATTCCGACGAGGCACGTTGACGACTCTCGATGCAGCCGCCGGAGACGCGATTCCGTATAGCCCGCCGGGCACCGTGCAGACGGCTGCCTCGCGCGCTGGAATCGCGGCCGCGCACGACGTCGCTCGGACTCGCCGGAGGAGAGCGCATGAGACTCGCCAACGTGCAGATCCTGGAGCAACACCTCATCGCCACCTATGCGGGCCACCACTCCGACGGGAGGTGCGTGTGCGCCGCCTTGGGATTCGCCACGGAGGGCTTCGCGCTGAACGCCAAGCAGAGGGAGCTGCTGGCCTTCAGTCTTCCCACGCTCCGGGAGCCGGGAAGCCTTCTCGAGATGTACGCCCGCACGGATCGGACCGGATCCGGCGGCTACAACATGGGGCTGTCCCGCCGGCGGCTCATCGCGGTGCAAGACGTCCTGATCGCTCTCGGAGCGCCCATCGACAAGGTTCGCGGAGTGAACTGCAAGGCGGTCGGGGAGCAGTTCGAGGCGTACTACGGGATGGAGGACGACAGCTCGTACGCCGGCGGCCGGGCGGTGTGGGCTTTCTTCTGGCCCTCTCGAGCCGCCTTCGACGAAGGGCCGAACGACGAGCAGGGCTTCCGCAAGCTGACCCAGTTCGGGCGCAGCTTCGGCTGGCGACTCTGAGCGGGCAGCGTATGGCTGCTCGCCGCACCGGGCATCGAATCTCGGTGTGGCGGTAGTCCAAGTCCTCCCGCGTCAGGCCCCCTTCTCCAGCGACGCGAGCAGCGCGCGCGGCCCGTCCATGTGGCCGCCCGGCGGGTCCGTCCGGTAGACCAGCTCCCACGACCCCTTGTAGAGGTGGGCCGGGTTGTTCGGAGCTCCGAGCACGACCACCAGCTTGAGCCGAGCCCGCTCGTCCTGGCTCAGCGCGTTGATGATGTGGCGAACGTTGTAACCGCCGCCGGAGAACCCGTAGAGCGCCGCGACCTCCGAGTCGCGACGGTACTCCCCCAGCGCCGTGAGCGTCTGCGGCTTGTCCGGGCCGGTCGTGCCGGCCACGTCGAGCACTTTCCCCTCGTAGCCTCTCCGTCGCGCGTACTCGAGCGCGGGCGGCTCGTCCAGGGCCCCGCGAGGCCAATCGCGTCCGGAGTAGTGCCCGGCGATGCCGCGCAAGATCAGCATCTTCATTCCGGCATCATACCTCGAATCTCCTCCGGGCAGCCGACCGGGGCGGCCTCAAGCCTCAACTTGTGGTTCGAAGAGTGCAGGTGGGCGGGCGAGCGGCCCGCCACCGTTGCTGTCCGCGGACTCAGTCCGCGAGTTTCAGGCGATGGGGCCGACTGACTCCGCGTGGCCCGGTCTTGACCCGCCGTCGGTAGTAATCCTCGAGCCGTGTTGGAAGACCGACCTTCCAGACGAGCAGCCTCTTTCCGAGGACCTCCTCCGCCGACAGTCGCCGCTTTGCGATCCCGAGCCGCATCGCTGGCGTAGCGTCGCGGGCCTTCTCCGAGAACGATTTCATGTAGTTCCGGAAGACCTGGAAGATCGCCAGGCGCTCGACCGCGTTCTGCCGGGTCTTCGAGAACGCGATCGTCTCCCGTTTGTGGTTCCCCCCGCAGTGCCGGATCAGAAGATCCAGCAAGTTGACCGGAAAGAGCGGATTGACCTTCGTCCGCGGATCCGTCGAGGGAGTGACCTCGTGCCGTACCGCCCGCCCCGTCCGAGCCAGCCCGCGCGGATACGCCGGATGCTCGTCGGAGAGGATCGTGAGTGGGCCGGACTCCGTCGACGGAAGCAGTCGCACGAGCTCGGCGATTTCCTTCTCGATGGATTTCGGATCCGGTCGCCCGTGCTGTTCTTCGAGCTTCCTCCGACGTCGCTTCTGTGCGGCGGTCATCCGACCCTTGCGTCGGAGTTCGGAGTCGGTGAACGCGTAGAAGAAGTGACTCGAGGCCCCCGCCGCTACGTGCAGATGGCAGGGGTAGTACTGCGAGTGCGCGAAGGATTCGAACCCGTCGATCGCCACGGGCTCTCGCAGACGCAGGGCGCGGAGGTGCCGCCACTGCCAAAGGAGGCAGTGGCGGCCGAGCCGTTCGGATATTCGCATGACGGTGGTGTGAGAGACGCCGAACTCCCGGGCGATCTGCCGAAATCCCGAGCAGCCGAGGAGCCGGTGGAAGACCGGGATCAACAGATCGGGGCGCTTGAGGTAGTAGGAGACCCGAAACGACTGCCGGCTGAAGGACGCGCCGCAGCAACCGCAGTTGTAGCGCTGGATGCCGGAAGTTGACGTGCGGGGAAAGTAGAAGCCGGCCTTGGTATATCTCCAAGGCGCTGTGCCGGCGTGACTTGGGCACTCCGAACGGGGGCAGAACGGCGGAACGAACCCAGAGGTCGGAACGGCCATGCCCGGAACCATGGAAATTCCGGGCCAACTGCACTCTGCGAACCACAACTCAAGCCTCACAGTGGGGGCACCATACGCCGCTCATGATCACGTTGGCGTTCCTCTTGAACCGGTGTCCCTTCTCGCACTGGAAGGCCAACGGCTCCCGGTGATTGTTCCACCTCCGGGTCAAGCATCGGCCGCCGTGCGACCGCGCCAGCCCTTGCATCGCTTCGAGGGTTCCGCGCACCGTGCGCGAGCACCGTGGACACCAATGACCGCTGCGGATGTTCTGCACCAACGCCGTCCACTCGTGACCTCTCGCGCAACGCCATCGCATCCGGTCGCGGCTGCGTGTGTAGGTCTTCGACAGGCACTCCCCGCCTCGCTCGGCGGCCACCCAGCGCAGCGTCTCGATGTCCAAGCGGGCATGATTGCGCCCGAAGAGCGAGCAGACCGGGCACCATGTCCCCTGGATGACCGAGGCGGCGATGCTCTCCCACTCGTGCCCGAGCGCGCAGCGCCAGCGGAGCTTCTCGTTCGCTGTTCCATACGCGGTCGAGAGGCACTCGCCACCACGCTCGCGAGCGACCTGCCTCATCCGCTCGAGGCTCCCGGGGCGAAGTCCCCGGCACATCGGACACCAGGAGCCCTGCGTGACCGAGACGGCGGTCGCTTCCCAGCGATGACCCGCTGCGCAACGCCAGAGCAGCCGGCTCTTGCCCATCCGTTCCGCGCTCGTGGACAGGAGCGAGCCGCCCCGGCTCTCCGCCACGGAGCGCAGCCCGGCCAGAAGGTCCTCCTCCTTGCACGCGAGGCACCACACGCCCGCGTCGATGCTCTCCGCTTTCGCCTCCCACGTGTGGCCGCGCGCGCATCGGAAGCGATGCCGGGTCTTCGAGCTGATGAACGTGGGCGAGAGCATCGCGCCCCCGCGCTTGCGCGCCTCACGCTGCAGCCGCCGAAGGACGGTTCGCCTCCGTCGTTCGTGCTGCTCGTCGTAGAGGCGCGCGCACCGCGGACACCACTTGCCCTGCATGACGCTGCTCGGCACCGCCTCCCACTCGTGTCCTTCCGCGCATCGATAGCGGAGCTTCGATTGCGAGTCGACGTACTCCCGCGAGAGGATGAGTCCGCCCCGACTCTCGACGACCGAGCGCAGGGCCACGACGGACTGCGCCTTCTTCGCCATCGCCCTCCTGGCGATGCCGCACTTGCGACACCATTTCCCCTGCTTCACGTGCATGGGAGCCGCCTCGAACCGATGACCATCCGCGCAGCGGAAGCGCAGCTTCACGGCATCCCCGGCGTAGGTGCGCGAGAGCAGCTCGCCGCCGTGCTCGCGCGCGATCGCCCGGAGATCTGCGTGGTACTCGGCCGCGGTCTTCCTCACGGGCGCCGCCTCCGCCGGTCCGGTGCTCCGCTCACGTGGTCGACATCACCTTCAGGTGCCTTCCGACGTGGCCGATCACGAACCGCCCATCCGGCCCCTCGGTCGTGAAGTAGATCCGCGCGCATTCGGCGGGATCGTAGGCCGCTCCCAGGCAGAGGTGCTCCTCGCAGGTCTCCTCGCCGCGTTGGGAGCGGAACGTGAACTGCTGTCGCAGCCGCTTCGGGGTGCCCTTCGAGATTCCCCTGCGGTAGTCCAGTCCCTTCTCGCGGAACGCTTCGGCGAGCGTCTTCCCGAGAGGACCCGCGCGCTTGGCCGCGGCCACATCGGACATCGCCCGGAGCGCCGCCAGGATCTCGGCCGGGCGCGCGTACGGGCTCGCGGCCGCGGACTCGTGCGCGCTCGGGAGGAACTCGAGATCGGCCTCCAGCAGCGCCGCGGCCGTCTCGACCGCCTCGAGGACGGAGTGAGGTTGCAGGTGCTCGAAACGCTCTCCGCCTCCGGTCCGGCCGGCTTGGCTCGCCCCGCCGATGCGCTCGGAGTGCTGGAGCCGCTCGTTCGCGTCCCGCAGGCGCTCCTTCAGCGCGCCGACTTCCTCGCGCAGCGCCGCGTTCTCTTCGGCATAGCTCTTCGCGATCTCCTCCCATTCCGCCCTCTCGCGAGCCGCCTGGGCCTGATGCTCGAGCGCGCGCCGCGCCGCCGCCCGCGTCCGCTCGAAGTCGGCCGCGCGTAGGTCCCGCAGACGCCCGATCTCCGGGTCGTCGCGGCTGCGCCCCACGGTGTCGGCGGCGAGGATCCCCGCGAGCGCCGCCCGGACCGGCGCGATCACCACGCGGCGCGCGACCAGCAACGGGTGGGTGAACGGGTCGTCACTGAGGCGAAAGCCCGGCATGTACGCGCGCAGCGCACCGAGGAAGCAGCTCAGCTCGCGACGCCCCAGCTCGTCGGAGAGCGCGAACGTGTCCTCGGGCAGTCGCGTGACGTACAGCGTTCCGAGCGTGAGGAACTCGTCCTGGAGCCGGCTCGGGGAGAGGGGGAACTCCCCGGACGCGAGCGGCGTCAAGAGGAGCACGGGATCGGTCCGCTCGGGGTCCAGGAGGATGTACCGCACGAAGCGCGGGAAGTCCTCCGCCGACAGGTATGCGACGCGCCGGCGCGACGGCACGCCATCCACGCTGCAATCGAACCGGTCGTGGAGGCTCAGGACGAGATCGGGGCGCGTGACGCGCGGCGCGCCCGCAGCGCCGGGGCTCGGATCGCTGCAGGCGACCCGGATGACGGCCCGTGCGCCGCACGAGGTCTGCACGAAGGCGACCTGCGTGGACCAGCTCCTGGACGCCGCGATCTCGTCCGGGCGTCTCCAGGAGAGCTCGTCCAGGATTCCCTCGGGGCCCTCGAAAGGCTCCCACCGGAAGACGCCACCCCGCCCGTCCTCGACGGTTGCGGGCTCTTCCGAGGTCAGCTCGCGCTCCGCCGGCCACCGGCCGGCGAGCCACTCCTTCAGCGCAGCGAGGAAGCCGAGCCGAGGCGCCAGCGAGGCGTCGTGAGGCTTCAGCACGAGCGTTCGAGCGTAGACTTCGGGCATCGGCCGTGCTCACGAATCGCGCTTGCGCGCCCGGCCCTGAGACCCCTCCGGAGCCCCGCTCGGGTCCTCGACGCAGCGCGTCTCCGGCGAGTATCCCCAGAGATAGAAGCGCTTCACGTAGGACGCCCCGGGCCGGCGAGTGAAGCCGTAGAAGAACGTGACGTGGGCGTGCTCGTCCAAAGCCACGATGGCGGAGAGGGTGTCCACGCTCGCCGGAGCGTCGCGCGGCTCCGCGCGCCGCATCGCGCCGTGCGCGTCCGCGACCACGCCGAGATCCAGGGCCAGGCACAGGCTCCCGCCGGCGAGGTCCGTGCCGTCCGCCTTCTCGGCGGGGTAGTACCTCATGTCCTCGCCGAGGCGGTTCGCTCGGAGGAAGGTGCGCGCCTTCCCCTGCTTGTCCCCGCGCGTGATGATGGCCGTCACCCACAGGCGGTCGTCGGCGTCGCTCGAAAGGAGGAAGGAAGCTCCCACGCCTCCCTCGCTCCCGTGCGTGGCTTCGACGTCCCGGGGGGCGACGGGCGAGCGCGGGCCTCCGATCGAGCCGATCATCTTGACCATGCCGGGCGGCCAACCCCAGAAGTACGAGCGGCGGACGAGGCCCTCGCCGGCCCGGTGCACCCAACCGCCGAAGAACGTCACCCGCCCCCGCGGATCGAGGCTGACGTTCGTGGTGAACGTGAGGACCTTGTCGGGCGGGTCCGCCGGCCCCGGCGCGCTCAGCGCGCCGAACTGGTCGAGGACCACCGGCCGTTCCAGGTACATCAGGCCGCCGGTGTCCACGCTCCCGTCCGCCTCGGCCCGGAAGTACCTCATGTCCGGGCCGACGCGGTTGGTGAGGAACGTCGTCACCACCGCCTGCTTCCCCGGGCCCTCCCCCTTCGTGATCTTCACGAAGCAGTTGTCGTCGGTGCGGCAGATCGTTTTGATGTCGAGCACGTCGGTGCTCGAGGGCGGGGGCTCGAGCGCGCTCGGGGCAGGCGCGTTCTTCGCTGTGGGCGCCATGCCGAGTAGAGTCAGTGCCAGGAAGACCGTTGGAAACACGGGTCACCTCCCGTCGGCGCAGCGCGCCGAGTCCGAGTGGGGGCGCAGCGACGCGTCAGCCCGAGCTCTCGTCCCTCGCCCTCTCCTTGCCCCTTCTCCCTTTCACCGCCAGTTGCCGATCCGCGTAGGCGGCGACCTCCACGAGCTGCTCGAGCGGCGCGGCAAGCCGTGGATCCTGCACGTCGTGGAGCACCACTTCCTTCGCGAAGAGCATCGCCAGATAACGGAGCTTCAGCGCGGGACGCTGCGCCAGCTCGCGGAAGTCGGGATGCCCCGAGTTCACCTGCCAGCGCGAGTCCTGCATGCGCGAGCGCCAACGCTCGCCCGGCGAGTCGATCAGCTCGGGATCCGGTATGCCCTCGTCGGAGGCGCGATCGGGGAGATCCTCGGTGACGGCCACGATCGCTTCGCCTTCGGCGGTGCCCGAGGCGGCCGTCGCGCGCACGAGGACGGCGCCCGTGGCACAGACGCCGGCGGCGCGGAACGTGAACGAGATCTTCGGCGCGCCACGGCGAGCGGCAGCGCTCGCTTCGTACTCCTCCAGCGAGCCCACGTCGCCGCCCACCTCCCACGAGAACTCCACCGCCTCTTCCACCGCGCGCCCGCTCGCATCCACCGCCGTGGCGCCGAGGCGGCGCACATCTCCCGGCGCGAGCCGCAGCTCGGCCGGGCGCAGCCGCACCTCGGCGAGCGGTCCGGGCGGAAGGAGCGACGGCGCAACGTCGGCCTCGGGAGGCAACGCCTCGCCTTCGCCCGACTCTTCGGCGGAGGCCGCGCCCGCGGACGCCCCGCCCGCGACGCCCCCGCGGTCATCCCCCGCGGCCGCATCATTCTCGCGGCTCACTGGCAGGAGCGAGTAGCTGGGCCTGTGCCGGTAGAAGTTGCGGAAAGCGCGCTGGAGATCGCGGACCATGCTGCGCTCGATCTCCGCGGCGCGACGCTCCTCGATGCGCTCGAGCGCCGCCACGAGGAGCGGCTCGATTCCACCGAGCGCCGCGGCGAACGCCTCCGCTGCGCCGTCCACGATCACCCCGCGGCGGCTGCCCGGGGCGATGCGGAACGCGGGGAAGTCCACGAAGCCAGTGAGCCTGGCGTCCGTCCACGGGGCGCGATCGAGCCCGAGCGAGGCCAGCGCGTGGAATCCGTCCGCCACCTGCGTGCCTGCCGCGTAGATGCGCAGACCGGCGCCCGCGTCTTCCACCGCCTGCTCCCCCGCCCAGTACACTTCCAGCCGCGCCGGAGGATGCCCGTCCACGTCCAGCCGCTCCAGTCCCGCAATGCGCTCTCCGAGGAAGCGCGGCGGGCGAACCGCGATCCGTTTCTGCGCCGTGCCGCGCGCGATCCGGTCCTCGATCACGACGTCGACGTCGCGCGCGAGGAGCTGACCGCGCAGCTCCGCCGCGAGGTACTCGGCCACCCGCCTCGCCGCGAGCACGCGCTGCGCGTCCGCGTGCACCTGCGAGATCACGATCTCCGTCCAGCGCTCCTCCAGCGGCAGGCGCCCCGCGAGTGGCTCGATCCGGAACGTCGGCTTGTCCCGATAGAGGAGGAGCCGATGCGCGCGCTGCCCCGGAAACGCGGAGCGCATCTCCAGGACTTCTCCCAGGCTCCAGAAACCGAGAAGCCCGATGCCGTACTGCCCCTGCGTGAGGAGCTGGAGGCGCTCTTGCGGAGAGAGCGATCGCTTGCGGCTGTGCCCGATGTGCGTGGCGATGTAATGGAGCGCGGCGCGGCGGTCCATCTCGGGGATGACGCCCTCGCCGTCGTCGAAGACGCGCAGGTGCGCCACGCCGCGATGACGGAAGCGCGTGACGAGGACTCGCGATGCGCGGGCGTCCAGGCTGTTCTGCACGAGCTCGGCCAGCGCTTTGCGCGGATCGGTCTGGCTGAACGCCAGCCAGCGGATCAGCTCGAAGGGGTCGTGAGCGCGAACGCGACCCTCGATGCCCTCGCCCTTCCGGGTGCGCCGTCGCCGCGGCGCTTCGCTCGTCTCGACCATGCCCGGGAGCCTAGCACGCAAGGCGTCTCGAAGACCAAGAGAGCGCCCGCGGGCGGACGACCGCCCCGACAGCCCCGCTGCGGACAGGAAGACCGCCAAGGGGCGCGGCCAGGTTCATGCGTGCCGTTGACGACGGGGCTGCGGTTGGCTAGCGTCCGCGACCCCGCTCCTCGGGCCCTGCGCGTTGCCGGGTCGAGCGCAGCGGGTCCCCTCGAACATCCCAGCGCAGGAGGCGACGATGCTCCGACGAGTCTTGGCCGTGCTCGTCCTGATCACCGCGACGGCCGGCATGGCGCACGCCGCGAAGCCGGGCGAGTCGAACCTCGCGCTCTGCAAGCGCCTGTACGCCGGAGTCAACAAGCACGACAACGCGATCTTCGACGAGCTGATGGCTTCGACGTTCGTGGAGCACGAGGAGCTGCCCGGCTACCCGTCCACCAGCGCCGGCGTCAAAGACTTCTTCGCCGCGATGTACTCCGGCTTTCCGGATCTGATGTTCGACGTGGAGTTCTACATGGTCGACGGCGACAAGGTGGCGGCGTACCTCACGATCAACGGCACCAACACGGGCGAGTTCCTGGGGAAGCCGGCGACCGGGAACAAGATCCACGTGAAGGGCGTGGACATCCTGCAGTTCAAGGACGGCAGGATCGTCGCGCACTGGGGCGTCACGGACGGGGCGGCGATGATGCAGCAGCTGAGCGCTTCCAAGTCCCGGTAGCGGCGGTGGAGATGGCGGCGAGCCGGCGATCCTGCGCCGGCTCGCCGATCGATCGCGTCGAGCTTGGCCGCGGCGGGGTGCACCTTCGTGGGACGGGCCTGGTCCGCTCCCCTCCGCGCGGGACCGGCGGGGGGCCCATCAGCGCAGCAGGACGACCTTCCGCTCTGCCGTTCGAAGATTCGGCCAGGGAGGGCTCCACTTCCGAGCTTGAGTCCTGGGGCACTCGGGGGCTAGCCTGAGAGCACTCGCTCGCCCGCAGCGAGAGGTGTCCCATGAGGACCAGCGTTGGAGCGTTCGGGCTCCTCGCTTGGCTGTGGATCGGTTCGACCGCCCCCGCCCAGACCAGCGTCTTCTTCCAGGAAGGATTCAGCGGGCCGACGCTGGATCCGTCCACTTGGCGTACCGAGATCCTGACCAGCGGCGTTCGCTGGTGCGACTTTTCTCCTGATCCCGGGTACTGGGTCGGCGAGGGGTCGGATTGCCGCGGCGTCGCCGTCTACTCCCCGTATGGCAGCGCGATCCTGTCCGATGGATCCCTGCACTTCTCGTCGAGCAATGGCCGGGCGTTTCCCTACCTCGTGTCGCGGCTTCCTGGCGCGACTCCCCTCTTTCCAGGCTCGGGCGACTTCACGTTCAAGGCCAGGATGCACTTCGACCGCATCACACCCTGGGGCACCTTCTTGATGGTACTGCAAGTGCCGAGCACGGACCCCAGCGGCGACAACGACCCCTTCACCGAAACGGACCGCCTGCTGCAGATCGCGAGCAACGGCCTCTACTCGGCTTTGAGCGGTTCGATCTCCCTCGTGGCGGGGTTGCCGTCCCCGACCACGACGCACGAGGTCTCCCTCGTTTGCGTCGGGAACAAGTTCACCATCAAGATCGATGGCCAGATCGTCTACGGTCCCGTCGCGAGCACCATGAGACCGAACGCGGTGTGGATGGGCAACCCCGCCGTCGCATACTGGTACTCCACCGACTGGACATCGTTCAGCGTGGACGACATCCGAGTGGAGTTGCCGGGCCCTCCGGAGGGTGCCTGCTGCTTCGCCAACTTCTGTCTCGAGGGCACGGAGACCGCCTGTCGCGGGGCCGGGGGCCACTACCTGGGTGACGGGACGACATGCGACCCCGATCCCTGCGGGCCGACGGCGGTCGAAGCCACCACGTGGGGGCGCCTGAAGGCCGTCTATCGCGAGTAGCCGTGGGCATCCATATCCGTTCAGTGCCGTGCCTGCTCCGTCCGCCGATCGCCGAACGAGACGGGGTGGCCGTCCTCGCGAGGCTGCATAGATTGTCGCCGAGGTCGTTCATCATGAGGAGGCGCCGGAGCCCACCGACGGATACGGGCCGCGGCTCCCGCGCGCCGCTGGGGTGGATCTCATGTCGCACCGCTTCTGCTCTCTCGCTTGTGTCTCCCTCGTCCTGTCTTCCGCATCGCTCGCCAAGGCCGAAGCGCCCTTCATCTACACCGGCGAGGCTTCCCGTCCGGCGCTGAACGCTCTCCCGCCGGCGTCGGGCCCGCCGGTCCCGCCGGTGCCTTCGTCGTCGTGGCCGGCGGCCATCGGGGAGAACTTCTCTTCGCCGATGTTCTTCGACCTCGACGGCGACGGCGTGCTCGAGGTCATCACCACCGACCGAGCGCAGACCTACGTCTTCGCCGCCGACGGCAGCTTGCGGCCGGGCTGGCCGAAGCCCGGCGGCAGCGACAACATCCCCGCGGTGGCGGACATCGACGAGGACGCCTCTCCGGAGATCCTCGTCGCTTCCCCCGTGCCGCCCAGGATCTGCTGCTTCAACGTGGACGGGACCGTGCAAGCGGGCTTCCCGGTCAGCCTCCCGTACCGGAGCTGGCTGAACGCGACGTGTCCGGCCATCGCCGACGTAGACGGCGACGGGCACCTCGACGTGGGCGCCCAGTCGGAGGGCGGCGTGGCGTTCTTCGATCGCTTCGGGCACCCCTTGCCCGGCTGGCCCTATCTCTGGGCGACGACGCAGAACATCGCCTGGTCGGCTCCCGCGGTCGCTGACCTGGACGGGGACGGCTCATGCGAGGTCGTCGTGGGCAACAACTGCCTCTACGCCTGCAGCGTCCACGTGATCCGCTCGGACGGCACGGCGATGCCCGGTTGGCCGCGGACGACCAACAACATCTTCGCTTCCCCCGCGGTCGGCGATCTCGACGGTGACGGCGATCTGGAGATCGTCGTCCAGGAGGGCGACAACACCTGGTACGGCAATCTTCTGCACGCCTGGCACCACGACGGCCGCTACGTCGAGGGCTGGCCGATCGAGATCGCGCCGCAATGGGAGTCGTCGCGGTCGAACCCCGCCATCGCCGACATCGACCACAACGGGAAGCTCGAGATCGTCGCGCAGACCAGCGACGGGATGCTGCACGTTCTCGATCTCCACGGCGTCGAGTGGCCGGGCTATCCACGCGCGTTGACGGCCGGATCGATCTCCTCGGTCCAGGTGATCGACATGGACATGGACGGCGTGGCCGAGTTCTTCCTGTGCTTCTACGCATCAGGGAGCCAGTGGGTCTCCGGCTGGCGGCTGAACGGAACCACGCTTCCCGGCTTCCCCAAGCTCTTGTTCGCGAACTCCCAGCTGGACGCCCACTCGTCGGCCCATCTCGCCGATCTCGAGGGCGACGGCGACCTGGACCTCTGCGTGCAGGGGGGCACCTTCGGGGCGGGGCAGGTTTGCGTGTACGAGGTCCCCGGAAGCACGTGGCAGGAGCAGACCGGTCGGCGCGACTGGCCGAAGATCCGGCGCGACACCGCGAACTCCGGATACTGCCCGAGGAACGCGATCACGGCCGTTTCGGAGGCGCCGGCGCGCGCCCCGTCCCTGCGCTGCTACCCGAATCCGATGCGGCGCGGCGGAACGCTGTCGCTGCAATTGCCGGACGACCGAGGCGGCCGGGTCGCGGTCTTCGACCTGGCAGGGCGGCGACGCGGCGGCGCAGCGATCGATCGCGTCCCGGAGGCGAGCTTCGCCGGCCGAGCCCTGTTCGGGACCGAGCCGGCGGCCGGGGTGTACTTCCTGCGGGTCGAGGGAACGGGCGGCGGTTGGACGCGATCCACGCGCCTGGTGATCCTCGACTGAGCGGCATCGGTGGCCGGCGGCCGGCGGCCGGGCATCACGGAAACCTCCAAGCCCGCGGGCGCGTATGGCAGGCGAGGCCGTCGCAGTTGAAGTCAACGGACACCGGAGGCATGGTATGAGCTCCGCCAAGGCGACCGCGCATCGGGCGGGCGTGTTGTACTTCCTGTTCATGATCGTGGCGATCGTCCGCGAGTTCCTCTTTCCCACCTTCATGGTTCCCGGGGACGCCGCTGCGACGGCCCGCAACATCACCGCCGCCGAGCCCATGTACCGCGTCGGCATTCTCATGAGCTTCGTCACGCTCGTCATGTTCCTCTTCCTCGTGGCGCTCCTGTACGAGCTCTTCCGAGATGTCGACCGAAGCCACACGATGCTCATGGTGCTGTTGGTGGGAGTCGGCGTGGCCATGTCGCTCGCCAACCTGATCGCGCAGTTCGCGCCGCTGGTGCTGCTGAGCGGCGCCGACTACCTGTCGGCGTTCACCAAGCCCCAGCTGGATGCGCTGTCGCTGGGCTTCCTCAGACTGCACAGCAGCGGAAGTGCTGCCGCCACCGCATTCTGGGGTCTTTGGCTCTTTCCGTTCGGCATCCTCGTCATCAAGTCGGGCTTCTTTCCGCGGATCCTGGGCATCCTGTTGCTGGTCGCGGGCTTCGCCTATGTCGCTTTCAGCGTGATCGCCCTCGTCTTGCCCGAGTACAGGCAGGTGGCCTATCGAGTGCTGATGCCGCTCTATTTCGGAGAGGTGCCGATCATCCTCTGGCTTCTCATCAAGGGAGCGAACGCGCCGCAGCACGCGGCGGCGGCTTCCGAGGTCCGGTGACCGCGCGCTCGATGCTGCCGACCGGGCGACACGCGAAGGGGCACGCCGTCACCTGAGCACAGGTCCGCCCCTCGGCGTTCTCGCCGTTGTCGTACGAGTATTCGCCAGAAACGTGCTCCCCTGGATGCTCACCGTGCGCCCCGTCGAACAACGGCGCGTGCGGGTTGATCGGAGCGTTGGGCGCATGGTGCGGGCCGCTGGCCGTCCAGGATCGCAGCTGGGGCTCGATCAAGGCGCTCTATCGATAGGTCGCGCCGGGCCGTGGCGAATCCCCTCGGGACTGCCGCTTCCCCGCGATCTTGAGCGCGTTCCCAGAAGCCGACTCGTGGCTCTTGTACTTGCCAGACCTGAGACGTACGATTTCTCGTGTCCCGGCGGTGGACCGTCTTCGGGGAGAAGTACGACCCACCGAGCGGAGAACTCCTGTCCGAGAGTGCTCGGATGCGTATCTCCTACCAGCTCCTTGCACCGATGAAGCTCACGACTCGCGCAGCGCCGCTTCACGCTTCCCCTCACCAGCGATGTCTCCCGGCGCGCAGGACGACGACCCGTCCTGCGGTTTCCGGAGGTATCCCATGAAACGCTTGCTAGCATCGATCGCCCTTCTCGGCTCGTCTCTGCTCGGCGCAGCGGCCACGGCGCACGACCTCGGGCAACACGTGCAGCCGGCGACCACCGTGTTCTTTCAGGAGGACTTCAACGCCTCGTCGCTGGACCCCTCCATCTGGCGCACGGATATCGTCACCAGCGGCTCGCGGTGGTGCGACGGCGGCGGCTACTGGTTCCCCGGCCAGTGGGTGCCTGAAGGAACGGCGTGCGGCGGGGTCGTGGCGCATTCGCCCTATGGTGGCTTGAACCTCTCCGGTGGGCTGCTCCACATGACCTCCGGCGACTACGCCTTCCCATACCTCGTATCGCGGTTGCCGGGTCCGGCACAGCTCTTCCCTGCCACCGGGGATTGGTCGTTGGAAGCTCGGCTGCGTTGCGACCGAGAGTCTCCCTGGGGAACCTTCCTCACGGTCATGCAGACATCGAGCACGGAGCCCTCCGGGACGAATCCGGTCACTCAGGGGAATACGATCATCATGCAGCTTTCCGCAACCAGCGGGAGCTGGGACCTCTGGTCGGCGCTGGATGGCTCCAATGAACATCGGGTGGCGCGCTGGTCGCCTCCGACGTCCAGTCCTTCCACGTTTTCGGGATCGACTGCCGGGGCACATCGTTCACCTTCAGCATCGACGGTGTCGTCGTCTACGGCCCGGTGACAGGCGCTCTGAGACCGTCGGCCCTCTTCCTGGGCAATCCGATCATCTGCACCTGGGGCTGCTTCTCCTGGCAGGAGTACAGCGTGGACTACATTCGAGTCGAGCGCCCGGAGCCAGCGGTGGGCGTGGGTGCGTGCTGCTTCAGCAACTTCTGCCTGGAAGGAACGGAGACCGCGTGTCGCGGGGCGGGCGGACATTACCTGGGCGACAGGACGAGATGCGACCCCGATCCCTGCGGTCCGACGTCGGTAGACGCCAGCACGTGGGGGCGGGTGAAAGCGAGCTACCGCAGGTGCCCCGACGTACGCGGGTGAGTGCGGTCTGATCGGCGCGCTCGGCATGAGCTGCGGCGAGCCAGTGTCCCGTTACGCGAGGTTGATCACGACGTAGCGGACGTCCATCCACGTCCTTCTACGCTTGGCGCTGACCGGTGGAAGCCATGAAGGACTCTGCCTTTCTTCTCCTGTGGTTGGCCTGTGCCGCTGCTCTGGCGCTGGCCGTCTGGAAGATGACGCAGAAGGAGTGGGTTCCCGCCACCTTCCTCCTTCTCCTCGGCCTGGGCGTAATCGTCACGAACGTCTGGGTGCTGCGGTCCCTCCAACAGATCGATCCGGCCGTCGCCGCTGGACGGGGGAGCGCCGGGCCGGACGGGCCGATCGTCATGCGGTGGGGCGCCCAGGAAAGCGGGCAGACGCTCGTCTGGGGCTTCGGCTATCTGGTGATCGCGATCGTCATGGCCCTCAATGCGGGGACCGACTGGAAGCGATTCCTGTTCTATGCCGGTTCCATCGTGCTGCTCGGGGTAACCATCTTCATGCTCGTGCTGGCGAGGGACAGGAGGGCCGATCGCATCGTGGCCGATGCGGGCGGCGTGGAGATTCAGAACAGACTGGAGAACGGCGCGTCGACGGCCACGAGGCCTCCTGCCCCTGCCGGCGAAGAGACCGAAGAAGACTGGGAGCTCCGCCACGCGACGAAGATCGCCTGGCACGAGGTCGGAGCGGTCAAGATGGTCCGGGTCTATCGACGCAAGTACCAACCCCGGGGGGCGGGATCCCACTGGGAGTTCGTCCGGCAGGAGCTGGTCTTCGACGGCCGAGACGGCAAGGCGATGATGCACCTGCAGGATCCCCTGGAGCCGCCGGAGGCCTACCGGAGCTTCTTGGAGGCGATCCCGCGCTGGACCGGCCTCACCATCGAGGAAGCGGAGAGGCGTGGCTGACCGACGAACGACGAAGTAGAACGCGCGTGCGCGGCGGCGCCGCAGAGGCCGCGCCCCGCCGCGCGCTTCTTGTGCGGCCGTCTCAGTACGTGGCCAGCTCCCCCACTTCCGCTTCCACCACCTCGAGGAGGTCGCGCCGGCGCACCAGCTCCTTCATGACGTTGTGGTCCGGGTAGAGGGGCCGGTCGGTGTCCAGGAACTCCACGTGCTTCCGGATCTCGGCGCGCGCCGCGCGCGTGCCGCGACCGGGCGTGAAGGTGCGGAAGTCGAGCGCCTGCGCGGCCGCCATGAACTCGATCCCGAGGACACCGCAGGCGAGGTCCATGATCTGGCGCGTCTTCAACGCCGAGTTCATGCCCATGGAGACGAAGTCCTCCTGGTCGGCCGCCGCGGGGATGGACTGGATGTAGGCCGGCGCCGACAGGATCTTCTGTTCCACCACCTGCATGTCCGCGGTGTACTGGCTCAGCATGAGTCCGCTGAACATGCCCGCCCCGCGGGTGAGAAACGCCGGCAGCCCCGCGCTCAAGGCCGGGTTGGTGAGACGGTTCAGCCGCCGCTCCGAGAGCACGCAGATCATGGTGATCGCCGCGCCCAGCGTGTCGAGCGGCAGACTGATCGGCGTTCCCTGGAAGTTCGCGCCGGTCAGCACCACGTGATCGTCGCAGAGGAAGATGGGGTTGTCGCCGACGCCGTTCGCCTCGATCTCCAGCTGCTCGCGCGTCCAGCGCATCTGGTCGCGCGCCGCGCCGATCACCTGCGGCGTCGAGCGCATGCTGTAGGCGTCCTGGACCTTCACCTTCTCCTTGCCGGTCTCGAGATCCGATCCAGCGATCACGCTTCGGATGTTGGCCGCCGAGGTCACCGCGCCGGGGAAACCGCGAAGCTCGTGGACCCGCGTGTCGTACGGCTTCAGGTTCGCCTTCAACGCCTCGAGGGTCATGGCCGCGGCGATCTCCGCCTGCTTCAGCCAGCGCTCGGCGTCGTAGACGACCAGGCAGCCCATGCCGTTCATCACGTTGGAGCCGTTGATGACCGCCAGCCCGTCGCGCGCCATGAGGCCGGGCACCGGGATGCCCGCCTTCGCCAGCGCCGCGGCGCCGGGCATGCGCTCGCCCTGATAGAACGCCTCCCCTTCCCCCATCATGAGAAGCGCGATCTGGCTCATGGGGGCGAGGTCGCCGCACGCCCCCACCGATCCCTTCTCGCAGACCACCGGGGTCACGGCGCGGTTCAACATCTCCACCAGCGTGCGGGTGATCTCGGGGCGGCAGGCGGAGTACCCGCGGGCGTGCACGTTCACGCGCAGCAGCATGGCGGCGCGCACGTGCTCCGCGGGCATCGGGTCCCCGATCCCCGCCGCGTGGTTGTAGATGAGGTAGCGCTGGAACTGCTGCACCTGCTCGTCGTCGAGCCTCACCTCCGAGAGCTCGCCGATGCCGGTGTTCACCCCGTACATGACCTCGTGGGCGTTGATGCGCTCCTCGACGAAGGCCCGACACTTGACGATGCGCGCCAGGGCGTCCGGGTGGAGCTCCACCCGTTCGCCCCCGCGCGCCACGGCGGTCACGTCCTCGATGGTCAGGCCGCTTCCGCGGATGGTGATGGGCATGTCCGGACTCCTGCCTCTCGCTATGGCATCGGCTTCTTGGTGAGAGCATCGCGGAGCAGGAGCTTCTTCCCGCTCCCCCCGGCGAGCGCCGCAAGCGTGACGTCGTGCTCGCCGTCTCCCTGCGCGATCGCGCTCGCGTTCCCCAGCGCCCTCGGGCATCCGTGCCGTCGCCGGGCCTCGGCGCTCGGCGTGCGCTCGGCCTCCCCCGATACGCGGTCAACCTACCGCGGCCGGGCGGCCGCAGCCAACCAAGCCCGTCGAGCCGCGTCCTTGACATACATAGCACTGCCATGCATAGTGCTGCCATGGCTGACGCGATTCGAGGTCACCGGCCCCGCCCCATCGAGTGAGCCCATGGAGTTCAACAAGGACCTGGTAGCCGCTTCCTCCACGCCGATCGTCCTCGCGATCCTGGCCGAAGGGGACAGCTACGGCTACGCCATCCTCAAGCGGGTTCGGGACCTGTCCGGAGGGCGCATGGCGTGGACGGACGGGATGCTCTACCCCGTCCTGCATCGGCTCGAGCGGCTCGGCCACGTCGAGGCGCGGTGGGAAGCAGCGGAGAGCGGCCGACGTCGCAAGTACTACCGGATCACTCCGGGGGGCCGGCTCCAGCTCGCCGAGGAGCGCCGGCAGTGGCAAGCGGTGGATGCCACGCTACGGGGCATCTGGCAGGCGCTCTCCATCTCCGTCCCGATCGGCCACCTCTCCATCTCCGTCCCGACCAGCCACCCGGCGTCGGGGGCGCCACTTCCACCCGCGCCACTTCCCCAGGGAGCCTGAACGATGCCGTCTCCCGATCACGCGAGTTCGCTCGAGGAGCAGATCGACCAGTGGCGGAGCTATCTCCGCCGGCGGCAGGCGATCCACTCCGTGGACGTCACGGAGCTGGAAGACCACCTGCGGGAGCAGGTGGCGGTCCTGGTGAACGCGGGGCTCGCCCCCGACGAAGCGTTCCTGGTGGCGGTGAAGCGCATGGGCAACCTCGACGCCCTCTCTCGGGAGTTCGCGCGCGAGCACTCGGAGCGCCTCTGGAAGCAGCTCGTCGTGGTTCCGGAAGGCTCCGGGGAGCCACGAGCGCGAGCCCGAACGGATGCCATCGTCGCCTTCTCGCTCGCGGTGGCGGCGGCCGTGCTCGTCAAGGTGCCGGCGCTCTTCGGGATCGAGTTGAAGGAGAACGCCGGCTTCTACGCCCGCAATGCGAGCCTCTTCGTGCTGCCTCTCCTGACCGGCTACTTCGTCTGGAAGCGGCGCCTCTACACCAGCACTCTCCGCGGGTTGGTCGTGGCGTTCGTCGCGGCGGGCGTGTTCGCCAACGTCTATCCGTTCGCCAAGGGCGGGCACACCGAGGTGCTCACCGCGATGCACCTGCCGATCGCGCTCTGGCTCGTCGTGGCCATCGCGTACGCGGCCGCGCGGTGGGGCCGGGTGAGCGGCCGCATGGACTTCATTCGATTCTCGGGCGAGCTGTTCATCTACTACGTGCTGATCGCGCTCGGCGGCGGCGTGCTCATGGGGTTCACGGCCATGATCTTCCGGGCGATCGGGATCAACCTCGAGAGCTTCTTCCAGTCGTGGCTGCTACCGTGCGGAGCGGCGGGCGCCGTCCTCGTCGGCTCCTGGCTGGTGGAGGCCAAGCAGAGCGTGATCGAGAACATGGCGCCGGTGTTGACGCGCCTCTTCACACCGCTCTTCGCCGCGGTGCTGATCACGTTTCTCGGGATCCTGCTGTGGACCGGACGCGGAGTCGACGTCGAGCGCAACGTGCTCATCGCGTTCGACCTGCTGCTCGCGGTGGTCTTGGGGCTGCTGCTCTACTCCATCTCGGCGCGCGACCCCCAATCGCCTCCGGGCCCCTTCGATGGCGTGCAGATCGTCGTGGTGATCTGCGCGCTGCTGGCCGACGCGGTAGCGCTGTGGGCCATCGCCCGGCGAATCTCCGAGTTCGGCTTCACCCCGAACCGTGTGGCCGCCCTGGGCGAGAACGTGATTCTCCTGGCCAACCTGGCGTGGTCGGCCGTGCTCTACCTCCGCTTCCTGCGCGGGCGCGGATCGTTCTCCGGTCTCGAACGGTGGCAGACGGATTACCTGTGGGTCTATGCCGTGTGGGCGGCGATCGTCGTGATCGCGTTTCCGGCGGTGTTCAGGTACATCTGAGATCAACGGTCCCGAAGACCCGCATCGATGCGTGAGGCACCTGCGTCCGCATTGCACGATTTCGTCAGCCGTCGTCGCCGCGACCGGCCCGTTCAGCGTCGCCAGCGAACGATGATGTCTCGATCCGGGAAGAAGCCCGTGGTCTCGTAGACGAAGTAGGTCCCACCCGGCGCGACGCGACGCTCGAAGGGGTAGCTGAAGTCGAGCGGCTCGACACCGGGAGGCAGCCGGATCTCGAAGCTGGCGTAGCGAAGCGGCTTGCCCCACGTCCGTGCCGTGGTCACGATGTAGCGGGCGTACCCGGTGACGATCTTCTGATGGTAGACGGCCTCGGCCACGACCGAGTCGCCGGCGCACGGAGGAATCCACCAGCGTACGCCGGACGAGCCCGGTAGTTCCTCCCAACTCGCGGACGCGGGAGCGTGGAAGCCGCCGCTGCGGTAGGTGAGGGAGACCATTCGGGCTCCACCGAGGAGCGAATCCTGGGGGAATGGGTAGAAGAGAGGAGTCGGCTCCTTGACCGCCGCGCGGCAGACGAGCACGTAGGTCCCTCGCACCTCGAGGGTGTCGCCCACGACATCGAGCCAGATCCACTCGGAGTCGAATACCAGCGGGAACGCTTCGCCGATGGGATTGGACACGAAGGGCTCGGTCGCCGACGCGACGTCCGTGCGGGCGCCCAGTGCGAACACAACCGCGGCCAGCGGAGCCAGCGCCGGGACGAGAGGCAGGCAAGCAGCTCTCATCGATCGTTCCGTTTCGCCCCCCTAGCGATACAGGGCCTTGACCCTTCCCCAACTCACCGTCGAAGTCGCCATCGGCTGTTCCACCGTGAATACGACCGGCAGGCAGCGAGAGACTCCGCCATTGGGCACGCCGATGGAGAGTTCGATGGCGGTCTCATATTGCCCCGGCACCAGCCCGGATGCCTCGCCGGCGACGTGCAGAAGGCGAGTGCCGTAGTCGCCCTCGACCCACGCAGTGCACCAAGGCGCGTGGGTGTCGACCGTCACGCTGCATGGGTGCCACCAGGCGGTGGATGGCGTGGAGAAGCCGACCGTGCTATCGGCTGCGCCTCCCGACGGAGCACTCAGACGAAGCTCGGGCACACGGAACGTCGGCTCGCACAAGTTGTCATGGTATCCGCAGTGCGCGGAGATGTGCCCGCACGGGATTCCCGCCTCGGCGTACACCTTCACCGGGTGCGTGACGAAGGTCGAACCGGTGCATTGGTGCTGGAGGGTGGCCCCGCTTTCGGCGGAGGAGCCCACGATGTCGAGCCGTCCCGGTCCGACCACGTTCATCACCAAACGGGCCACCGGAACGACAACATCTCGCGCCCCGCCGATCGCATATTGGCCGCCCCAGTAGCTCACGCTGAGCAGGTGACGAGCGCCGCGGGGATCGAGGTAGCCGTACCCATACGCCGGGCCGCACGCCTCGAACTCCAAGAGCTGCCACGCATCCGGCCAAGTGAGCCAATCCGAGACAGAAATCAAGCAGACCGGCTCGTTGACGCTGATGTTCCCTCGCATGAAGAAGATCAGGAACTCGACCGGTCCCTCCTGCGAGGTCGAGCGGGTGATCTGGGTGCAGGTGGTTATCGGAGTCTCGCACGAGCCCGAGACCGACTGCACATGGGGGAAGAGACCCGACTCCGGGGCGATGTCGGCGCGGCACGGAGCCGCGAGGAGAATGAGCGAGGAAGCAATCGCCGCGACAAGAACGGAGGGGGCAGGAATGAGGCGACGACCCGACATGGCGGCCTCCCTTCCCAACGACTTGGGGATCGGGCTCACGGTAGCGCCGGGCCGTACTGACTTCAAGAGCTTGTAGTCACGATCTCTGGACGGGAGGAGGGAGGCAAGCCGCACCGGGCGGCGGGCCAGGCCACGAGGTCGGTGCGAGACACGGACGCCGCGGCCGGCCTAGCCGGCCCTATCGTGCGCGGTCAGGACGGTCACGCGGATGAACGAGCCGTCGACGTCCACTATCGCGTATCAGCTCTCTCGGAAGGCGGTGGGAAACTCCGAGGAGCAGGGTCATGATGGACCGATTCCGCGTGGCCAGCGAGGGCACCTCGCCCGGGCCCCGAAGGAGAAGCGAACCATGGAGACGCGCAGACTCGGAAACAGCGGGCTCGAAGTCTCTGCGGTCGGGCTCGGCTGCATGGGCATGAGCTTCGGCTACGGTCCGGCGGCGAACAAGCAGGACATGATCTCGCTGATCCGCTCGGCCGTCGACCAGGGTGTGACGTTCTTCGACACCGCCGAAGCCTATGGCCCGTTCACGAATGAAGAGCTCGTCGGCGAAGCCCTCGCCCCGTTCCGCGATCAGGTGGTGATCGCGACGAAGTTCGGGTTCAAGTTCGACTCCGGCGGGCAGCGAGGCCTGGACAGCCGGCCGGCGCACATCAAGGAGGTCGCCGAGGCCTCGCTCAAGCGGCTCGAGGTCGATGCGATCGACCTGTTCTACCAGCACCGTGTCGATGACCAAGTGCCGATCGAGGACGTCGCGGGAGCGGTGAAGGACCTCATCCAGGAGGGAAAGGTCAAGCACTTCGGTCTCTCCGAAGCGGCCGCGCAGACGATCCGTCGCGCACACGCCGTGCAACCCGTGACGGCCCTCCAGAGCGAATATTCGCTGTGGTGGAGGAATCCCGAAGCGGAGGTGTTGCCGACGCTCGAGGAGCTGGGGATCGGCTTCGTTCCGTTCAGTCCACTCGGCAAGGGCTTCCTCACGGGGAAGATCGATGAGAACACGACGTTCGACGCCTCGGACTTCCGCAACATCGTCCCACGCTTCACGCCCGAGAATCGGAAGGCGAATCAGGTACTGGTCGATCTGCTGGCGAGGATCGCCGCAAGGAAGAAGGCCACGCCGGCCCAGATCGCGCTCGCATGGCTGCTGGCCCAGAAGGCGTGGATCGTTCCAATCCCGGGCACCACGAAGCGACACCGCCTCGAGGAGAACATCGGTGCGGCGGCCCTCGAGCTGACGTCCGAGGATCTCCGCGAGATCGATCGCGCCGCGAACATGGCGCAGGGCGCCCGTTACCCGGAGCATCTGGAGCGGCTGACGGGGCGCTGATGCGAGGAGTCTCGTGATGGGAGCCACCGATCCCCGACTGGCCGCCTGGGAGAGCTACTACGTCATCGTGGGCTCCTCCGGCGCGCAGGCCGGCACGCCGGCGGACGCCGCCCGCGACGCGGACGTCCTCCTGCTCGCCGTGCACTGGTCCCGCGTGGACGACGTGTTGGCGCAGGCCGGCGACGTATCGGGCAAGATCATCCTCAGCTGCGTGCTGCCGATGAATGCGGCCAACACCGAGCTCGTCCTGGCCCACACCTCCTCCGGCGCGGAGGCGCTGGCGAAGAAGGTCCGGCGCGCTTCCGTGGTCTCCGGATTCGGCACCGTGCCCAGCGAGGTGCTGTTCGGCGTGTTCGAAGCCCGGCGCACGAAGAATCGCCCCGCCCTCCTGTACTGCGGCGACGACGCAAACGCGAAGGAAGTCGCTGCGAGGTTGATCCGCGACGTCGGCTTCGATCCGGTGGACGTCGGACCGCTGCGGATGGCCCGGTACACGGAGCCCTTCGCGCTGCTCGTAGCGCACCTCGCGTACGAGACCGGCGAAGGTCCGGAGATCGCGTACTGCTTCGAGCGCTTCCGGACCTAGTGTCTACCCGAGCGAAGGGAGTCGCGGCGACGGCGTCGGGCGTCAGACGCCCCGACGCACCGGAGGGTCCGCAGCGCGAAGCGCTGCCGCCGGTCCCCGACGAAGCAGACCTGTTGAGTCAAGGCGCCGGGAGGACTAGTGTCGGTCTGACCGCCCTCGCCGCGGCCCCCTGGGAAGGTCCGACCATGCGCCTTCGACTCTCGGTCCTCGTGACACTTCTCTGCTTCGGCTGCTCCTGGGCGCATGCGCTCGATCGCACCGCTCCCGCGGACGTCGACGGGAACGCGCCCGCGCCGGGGCCGCAGGCGCCCGGGTGGAACGTCGGCGGCGGCGCGACGCGCGGCGGCGGGCCGATCATCTTCAACGACCAAGCGGCTTTCCTGGCGGCGGCCGGCCCGGCGGCGACGGAGACTTTCGAGACGGACTCCACCACCGCCGGTTGCGACAGCGCGGGCGTCCTCGTGCTGGTGCCCGGCGCCTTCACGGCCACGTCGAACATCCCGGCCCTCAAGCTCCTCGAGGTGCCGTGCTTCGGGAACCACGACACCACGCCGGACGGGCGGAAGTACCTCGGCGCCGATCCGGACATCTCGGGCGTCTCCGCCGACGTGATGTTCGAATTCAACCAGCCGCTCACCGCCCTCGGCCTCTTCCTCATCGATCTCGACTTCGCGAACCTCGAAGTGACGATCGACGGGGTGGCCTACCCGGTCCTCCAGAACGGCGACGGTGGAGAGTCCTACTTCGGCATCGTGGGCGCGGCGCCGTTCACCACGGTGACGTTCCAGATCGTCACGGCCTTCGATTCGCACTACAGCTTCGACGACGTGACCTACGGCGTGTCGCCGCCGCTCTCCGCCGAAGAGCCCACGCTCGAGCCGCGCAGCTGGAGCGGCGTGAAGTCGCGATACCGCTAGTCAGACGCCGCTCCGCATCACTTCGTCACCACGATCTCGAGGTATTCGGCCGGAACGCAGAGCGCGTCGCCGTTGCCGCGGCGCCAGCTCTCGAGGAGCTCGACCAGAGCGGCGTGGAGCGACCGTTGTCCCGCCTCGTCGAGCGCGGCGAACGCCTTGTGCGTGGGCCCGTAGTAGGTGCGGAAGACGTCGATCCAATGTTCGGCCGAGCGGTAGCGGAAGGTGTACGTCCGCCGGCGCGTCGTGATGTCCGTGGCTTGCGGGCCGAACAGCTCCACCAGCCGCGGCTCGGTCCCCCACTCCATCGGGGAACGAAGGCCCGCCGGGGGCGGCACGAAGGCGCTCACGACCTCGAAGAGCCGACCGAGGAATCCTTCCGGAGTCCAGCAGGCGAGACCGATCTTGCCGCCCCGCTTCACGACGCGCAGGAGCTCGCTCGAGGCCCGCTTCTGGTCCGGCGCGAACATGACGCCGAACGTCGAAAGGGCGACGTCGAAGGACTCATCGGCGAACGGCAGGGCCTCGGCGTCGGCCACCTGAAAGGTGATCGGGAGCCGGTCGGCTTCCGCCCGGCGCCTTCCCTGCTCCAGGAGCTCGGGAACGTAGTCGGCCGAGATGACGTGGGCGAAGTGGCGCGCCGCCGCGAGCGAAGCGTTGCCGTTCCCGGCTGCGACGTCGAGGACCTCGTCCGTGGCCCGCAGGTCGACCGCCTCGCAGAGCGACTCGCCGACGCTCTGGAGTCGCACGCCGATCTGGCCGAGGTCGCCCGCGGCCCACGTGGCCTGTTGGCGGGTCTTGATGGCTCCGAGGTCGGGAGCCGGCCGGTCGATGAGCCGTGAGTACGGATACGGCGACGTCTCCGCCGCCGGCGATGCGCCGGGGTCCGTGGTGCTCGCGAGCATGGGGTTCATGACGATCTCCCTCCCGTTTCGTTCCGCGTCGTGACTGCTGCGACCCGCCGAGTGCGGGTGCGCTCACGGGAAGAAGATGCCGAGAATCGGGAGCCGAAGTCTGGCCGTACGTCGCGAAGACTTGATCGAGCGTCCGAATCGGGACGCCGCCATTGCCGGAAGTCCGGCGGCCTGTGCCGAACGTCCGACGGGTCTTGCCACCGTCCTGAGGTTGGGCGCGGTCCGAGCGTCAGGCGCGCGGCCGCGCGCATTTCTGACGCGCGCAGAACGCGGATTGCGTGCAGAATGGGAGCCTCGTGCGGGTCCCCTGAACTCTCTCGATCCTGCGGGAGACGCCATGGCCGGAGCGCTCGAATCCGTCGTCCGGTACTTCCGGGATTTCTCGGTCCTCAAGGAGACCCGCCGGGAGTACTGGGGCCTCCAGATCATCAACGTCCTGGACAGCACGGCCTATTTCGCGCTGTTCAACATCGTCATCGTGAGCCTGAGCAGCGACTACGGCTTCTCCGATACCCAGGCCGGCTACATCTTCACGCTGTTCTCGTCCGCGGTGACCATCTTCCTCTTCTTCTCCGGCGTGATCTCGGACTGGCTCGGGATCAAGGGCTCGCTCGTGGCCTCCATGGCCGGACTGGCCGTGGCACGCACCGTTCTCGTGGCCGCCGCCTCCATGCCCCACGGGCGTCTCCGCTCCGTGATCGCCATCACGGCCCTCGCGTGCAACGCGCCGTTCGTGGCGATGGTGCAGACGGTCTTCCAGGCCGCGAACCGGCGCTTCACCACGTCTCGTTCGCGCGGCGCGGGCTTCAACCTCTGGTACCTCTTCATGAACGTCGGGGCGGCCGCCGGAGGCTTCCTCGTGGACCTCTTCTTCCTCAAGCTCGGCCTGCCCCGGTACCACATCTTCACGTTCGGCATCGCCACGTCCGTCCTGTCGCTGATCGTCGTTCCGCTGGCGATCCGACGCACCGACCAGCTCTACGGCGAAGGCGAGGCGCACGACGAGCCGCCGCCGCCCGAGCGGAGCCGCAGCCCGTGGCAGATCGCGAGAGCCGTGATCGCGGAGCCCGTCTTCTGGCGCTTCACGGCCCTCGTGTCCTGCCTGCTCGGCGTGCGTGCCGTGTACCTGTATCTCGCGCTCCTCTACCCGAAGTTCTGGCTGCGCGTGATCGGGAACGACGCCCAGATCGGCGCGCTCCAGGCCCTGAACCCCGTGCTCATCATCCTCGGTCTCATCGTGCTCATCCCCGTGCTGAATCGCTTCGGCGTGTACAAGATGCTGGTCACGGGCGCGCTCATCACGTCGTTCGCGCAGCTCTCGCAGGCGGTGCCGCCCTTCGGCGGGCTCGACGTCGCGCGCTACACGTACGTCTCCACGATCGTCTTCCTGGTCGTCCTCACGGTCGGCGAGCTGTTCTGGTCGCCGCGCCTGCAGGAGTACACCGCCGCGGTCGCGCCGAAGGGCCAGGAGGGCACGTATCTCGGGCTCTCGATGGTGCCGTACTTCCTCGCCAAGACGATCGTCTCGCTGCTCTCGGGTCACATGCTCAATCGGTGGTGCCCGGAAGGCATCGGCCCGCGGCTCTCCGCCGGTGGTGTCGGCTACTGGTCGAGCCCCTACGCGATGTGGCTGGTCCTCGGCGCCGTGGCGCTCGCAGGCGCGATCGTGGCGCTCGTGTTCCGCGACTGGTTCACGAAGGGGGCCGAGGAGAGCCTGCGGGAGAGACGGCCGGCCGGCGCGGAGGCGGCGCCGGCTTAGGAGACGCCCCGGGAGGATCCTGAACGGGCGGCGCCGGTGTTCCACGTCGCTCCGAGGTGTAGGATCTCCGCGTCCGTTCCCCCGGAGGCTCCTGCCATGCGCACTGGACACCGCTCCGCAATCATCGTCTTCGCCGCGATCCTCCTCGCCAACCTCCCCGCTGCCGCGGACACCGCCAACGTGCAGCGGATGGTGAGCCCGGGCGGAAGCCTCATCGATGTCTTGCCCAAGTCAGGGCCCGGAGTCCTCGCGCCGACGAGCGAGCTCGAGGGCGCGGGAGCGCCGTCCACCCGCGCCTCCGGCTGGACGCTGCAGGCCCAGAACGACGCCGTCTTCACCGATCTTTCGATGGCGGACGCCACGCACGGGTTCGCCTCGGCCGAGCTCGGGCGCGTCTATCGCACGATCGACGGCCAGACCTGGTCCCCCGTGATGAACGTCGGCTTTCCGCGCTACTGGTACGGCGTGCACGCGTTCGATCCGTCGACCGTCTTCGTCAGCGGCTTCCAGAACCAGACGGGCGCGGGCATCGGGCGCTGGAGCACGGATGCGGGGATCACCTGGACCACCGACCTCGTGATCGACCCGGCGAACTGGCTCACCATCGTCCAGTTCGCCGACCGGCAACACGGCATCGCCACGGCGATCGGATCGGGTTGGACCTACTACACGACGAACGGGGGAGCGACCGCGGCCGACTGGACCCGCGTGCTGGCCGACCCCACGCAGGGCTGGTTCGCGGGGAACTTCACGTTCCTGCCGAGCCTTCGCGTCTGGATGACCGGCATCAGCTTCTGCACGTCGAGCGATGGCGGGGCCACCTACGGGCGGAAGCCGAGCATCGATCCGGTGTTCGACGGTGGAACGAGCTTCCCCGATCCGCAGCACGGCTGGACGGGCGGCGGATCGATCTCTCCCACGGTGGAAGGCTGGGTGCATCGCACGACCGACGCGGGGCTGACCTGGAGCGGCCGGATCCTGAATGCCCCGTACCCGATTCGCTCCCTGCTCTTCCTCGACGGCTCGATCGGATTCGCGATCGGAGGGAACTACTTCGGGCCGGTCGGCGGGATCTGGAGCACGACCGACGGCGGCGTCTCCTGGAATCTCGACGTCGACACCGGCTGCGAGATGAAGGGCATCGACTGGGCGCGCGTGAACGCCGATTCCGTCGGCGTCTGGGCCGCCGGCTCGCGCTCCGGCGTCGGACAGATCTATCGCAAGGATCTCCGTTTCCCGAGCGGGGCAGTGGGCGTCGACGAGATCTCGCGCCCCCAGGGGCAGGGGGCGATGATCCTCGTCGCCCCGAATCCTGCGCGGGGGAGGACGACCCTCGTGCTCGACGTCGTGCGACGCGGCCCCGAGGTGCTCGATCTCATCGACGCCGCCGGCCGTCGCGTGAGATCCATCGAGCTCGGCGAGTTGACGCCGGGCCGGCACTCGTTCGAGTGGGACGGTCGCGATGACGGCGGCCGGCCCGTCGCCGCGGGCGTGTATTACGCAGCGCCGCGCAGCGGGGCGAGTGGAACCTCGATCGTGCTCGTACGCTGAGCTCTCGGCACCTGGGTGAACGTGGGCGCGCCGTGCGGAGATCTCCGCACGGCGCGATCGACTCCTGAGGTTCAGTGCTTCCGACGTCGGTGCGGCTTCGTCTCCCGTCGATCGGCCGCGCCGTCTCCGCTACGAACGTCCCCGCCGATCCGACTTCGACGTCGACTCCTTCCGAACCTTCGGGGATCGCGAAGGCTCTTCACGCTGCTGCACCTTCTCGGAACGCTGGGGCGCTTCACGCTGCTGCACCCTCTCGGATCGCTGGGGCGCTTCACGCTGCTGCACCCTCTCGGATCGCTGGGGCGCGTCGCGCTTCTGCACTTCCTCGGAGCGTCCGGGCGCCTCGCGCCGCTGCCTGCCGTTTTCCACGCGCGCGTCGGGTTCTCCTCGACGCTCCGGATTCGCGTACCCCTTCACGCCCTGCGGACGCTCCGCGCGATGCTTCTCGACGGGAGAAGAACGCTGCGCGCGTTCGAACCGCGCAGGTTTCACGTAGCTCCGCTCCGCCGCTTGCCGGCCCTCACGGATGTACTCCTTCTGCCCGCGCGGCGAGTACAGGTCGAGCGAGCGGCCGTCCACGATCTGCCTCGTGTGGTCCAGACGCACCGCGGGGATTCTCGCGCGGGCGACCTTCTCCATGGGGGCCACGTCCAGGCGCGGACCCACGGGCTGAATGCGCTTCGTCTTCCACAAGCTGAGCGCGGTCGGCTCCGCCAGCGCGTGCTGCCAGACCGGCTCGCCGCAGAAGTTGCGGTTGCCCAGGAAGATCCAGAACGAGAAGGCCATTCCGTAGTCGTCGTAGTCATACCCGCCGCGGTGCCCGTACCAGGACACGTACACCGACGACCGGTAACGGCGGGAGTGCGGGTAGTGATAGCCCGGCGGCGGGCAAGGCGCCCAGCCGACGTAGCCATCCGTCACGGCCCAGGTCACCCAGGCCGGCGCCCACTCCCAGCCCGGCACCCAGCCCCAACCGAAGGGCCGCACGAACACCCAGTGCCCGTAGTGGTACGGGATGGCGCCCCACGGCTCGTGGGAGACCCACATCATTCCGAAGGACGAGCGCACCCAGTGGCCGTAGTAGTACGGCCGCCACGAGTCGTCGACCCACGGGAACCACAGGTTCGTGCCGAACGCGGGGACGTAGCGCCACGCGCCGTAGTCGTCGAGCATCCCGTAGTGCGGGATCGCGCCGGAGACGCCGTAGTCGTCGTAGTTGTCGTAGCTGTCGTCGCCGTAGTTGCCGTACTCGTCGTCGTAGCCGCCGTTGTCGTCATAGCCGCTGCTGTCGGAATCGTCGCCGTACCAGCCGTCGCCGTCCCCGTAGTTCCCGTCGTCCTGCGCCCGACTCGCCGGGGGGCAGGCCAGGGCAAGCGCGAAGAGCGACGCGAGGGCGGTGAGGAAGCTCGTTCGGAATCGCGGTGCTCGCATGGTCCACCTCCGCGGATAGGGCGTGCGCCGAGGAGAACCGCATGAGATGTGCCAAGGGGGTGCGCGCGGGTAAGGTGTTGCGGACACGTCGTTTGACGGATTGGAGCCGCGGGATTCGGAGACGCAAGGCTGGGTCGATCCGACACGCGGCGAGTGCCTCGGACTGCGCGCCTCGGCCGGGACGCGCGGCCTTGCCGGGCGCCACCGGGGTCCTCCGGACGTCGTTCGCGGCAAGACGCGGAGATGACGCCGACCGGGTGAGGTTGCGGGCCAGTCGCACGGGAGCGGGGCCGCGTCCGCGGGCTACTCCGCCGCCGCTCTCTCTTCCTCGACCACGTCCCACTCGGCGAACTGTTCGGTGCGCACGTTCGCCTTGCCCCGGGTCCGGTACGAGGTCTCGAGGTCGTATCCCCACTTCAGCCACTCGGAGGCGCCGCCGCCGCGCGTGGTGATCAGGAAGCGGTTCGCGATGCCGCCGAAGCTGAAGCAGCGGTCGGCCGGCCACTGCTGGTCGCCGGCGTTCACGTCCACGGGGATCCAGCCGACGGAGGGCAGGTAGATCTCGGCCCAGCGGTGGAAGGCCGTGTCCACGGAAGCGTCCTCGCCCCGCAGGACCAGCGCCCCGACGTAGCGCGCCGGAATCCCGACGGCGCGGCACAGGGCGATGTAGGAGAACGTGTACTCCGAGCACGACCCGGTGCCGCGCTCGATCACGGTGGGCGCGATGTCCCAGCCGCCGACCATCTGGTAGTTGATGCGACTGATCAGGAACTCGTAGAGCTTGCGCGCCATGAAGTAGGGATTCGCCTCGTCGCCCACGACCTCTCGGGCCTTCTTCTGGATGTACTCCCCCTTCACCCGGTACTTGTCTTCGTCCGCGAGATAGCGCTCGCGGATCTCCTTGGGGATGTCCTTCAGGCGACCGACCTGATGGGGGAACACCTTCGTCGAGACCTGGTAGAAAGTCCCGACCGCGTTCAGCTGGACCGAGCGAGTCTGCCCCGGGTCGAGCTCGCCCGCGTCGTAGACCATGACGTGCTGCGCCCAGCGATCCGTTTCCTCGCGAGCTCCTTCCGACCACGAGACCTTCTCCAGTACCTGCCCGGGCCCGCCCTCGGGCACGGCCAGCACCATCGTGCCGCCGGTCACTTCGCCCGGCCCCAGATTCTGCAGGTCGCAGTAGAGGGTGACCTGGCCGCGCCGCTCGTCGCTGCGCACGCACGTGCCGTGCAGCTCGGAGACGTCGGTGCGGTAGAGCTTGTCTTTCTGGTAGTCCGAGACGTACAGGAAGCCGCCGTCCAGACACAGACCGTTCGACACGGGTCCGGGGGCCACGAGCGGGAAGATCGTGAGCCCCGTTCTCACGTCCACGAGATAGATCCGGTCCCGCGCGCTGTCGACGGCCCACAGGTAGCCCTTCGGATCGAACGTGAGCGCCGACACTCGCGACGACGGCGCCTTCATGTCCGCGAGGGTCGTGCCGTCGAGAGGGTCGATGCGTTGCATGACCTCGGAGTCCCGCGCCGCGATCCAGAGCTTCCCTTCCGCGTCGCACGCCATCGCGCTGACCTTGGGCATGGGCGACTCGATGGTGCGCACGCATTCCCCGCTCGAGGGGTCGAGAAAGTAGATCTTGCCGTCGTTGCCGTCGGCCGCGACGACGAGCTTCCCGTCGAAGGCGAGCGCGGCCGGCTCGTATGCGGGATAGGGCACCGTGCCGGTCCGCACGCCCCGCTCGTCGAAGAGGACGAGCTCGTCGGCGTGTCGGTCGCCGATCACGAAGCCGTGGGGCAGCTTCGCCAGCCCCACGCCGAAGCGGGTCGGAAGGTCGGCGATCGCCTCGAAGCGCTCATCGTCGTACGCGAAGCTGGAATCGCGGTTCGCCTTCGCGATGTTGCACTGCGCGCCGACCGGCGCCTGCGCCGCCACCGGCGTCGGCACGAACGCCGTCGCTGTCGCCACGAGGGCCGCTCGAAGAGCATCAGGCATCGGGATCGACATGGGTTCGCCTCCGGTCGCCGTGGGTCCGTGCAGGCGCGTTGACCGGCGAGCTCTCAGCGGATCGACGAGCCCGGACCAGCGAAGGAGGGTCGCACTCGCGAAGGCACGTGTCCAGATTCGCGGTCCGCACGCAGGCCGTCACCTCCACGGGTGCGGGCCGGCGCAGACATCGCCGCCGCGAGGGACTAGGATTCCGGGCATGACGCTGACCGCGGTGACGAGGCTCGGCCCCTCCGAGGTTGCCCGTGTCGCTCGACGCCCCGCGCCGGCTCGCCTCGCGGTGACGTGACCGGGCGCCGCCGCTACGTCCTCGTCGGCGTCGTCGCCGTCGCCGCGCACGTCGCCGCGCTCGGCGGCGGCTTCGTCCTCGACGACCATCCCGCCGTCCTCGACAGCCCGGCCGTGCGCGGCGAGCTCACCCTGGGCCAGCTCCTCGGACGGGACTTCTGGGGCCAGCCGCCGGGGGCGCCCGGCGGCGTCGGGACCTATCGCCCTCTGCCGGTCCTGACCTTCTGGCTCGACTGGCGCGTCGGCGGCGGGGCGCCCTGGTCGTTCCACCTCACCAACCTCCTCCTGCACGCGTTCGCCGCGATGGCGCTCACCGCGGCGCTCAGCGCGCTCGAGTCCTCGGAGGAGCGCGACGGACGGAGAGCGCCGTCGCACGCGGCGACGCTGGCCGGTGTCATCTTCGGGGCGCTGGCCGTGAACAGCGAAGCGGTGGCCGGCGTGGTCGGGCGTGCGGACGTCATGGCCGCCGGCCTCGGCTTCGTGACGCTGGGGCTGGCACGATTGCGGCCGGGCGCGGCGGCCGCCGCGCTGCTGGGAGCGCTCCTCTGCAAGGAGAGCGCGGTGG
The DNA here is from genome assembly GCA_046330135.1 of bacterium. Classification (GTDB taxonomy): domain Bacteria; phylum ARS69; class ARS69; order ARS69; family ARS69; genus CAYYFX01. The sequence goes on along the minus strand of JAXLTI010000006.1, from coordinate 209,512 downwards.
TCTGGCTCGCGGCCGTGCCGCTCTGCGATCGCCCGCGGCGCCGCCACGTGGCACTCCTCGCCGCGCCGGCAGCCTACGTGGCGCTCCGGGCCGCGACCTACGGCTTCGCCGCGGCCGACCTGGTGCGCGGCCGCAGCAACAACGTGCTGATCGGGGAGCCGCTGGCGACGCGCGCGCTGACTTCGCTGGGCCTCCTGGCGCTGGCCGTCCGGCGCGTGCTCTGGCCGGGGAAGCTGTCGGCCGACTACTCGTTCGCGCAGCTCTTGCCGGCGCGCGGCCTCGACGCTGGGGTCGCGGCGGGCGCGGTCGCCCTCGTCGCGCTGGTCGCGGCAGGCTGGCTCCTGCGCCGGCGTGCCCCCCTCGCGGCGCGTGGCGCGGTGCTCTTCCTCATTGCCTGGGCAGCCGTGGCGAACGTGTTCGTCACGCTGCCGACCATCTTCGCCGAGCGCCTCCTCTACTTGCCGGCGGCGGGCGCGGCCGCTCTGATCGCCGCCGCCCTCGTGGACCTGGCTCGGCGCGCCCGCGTGGCGGCCCTCACGCTGACGGTGATCCTCGTCGGCGGGAACGTGGTCCGCGCCGCCGCGCGCGACCTCGACTGGCGCGACGACCTCGCGCTCTTCGGATCCGCCGTCCAGGCCACGCCGCGCTCGGCGCGCGCCTGGGCCAACTACGGGACGGCGCTGACCCGCGCCGGCCGGCGCCCCGAGGCGTTGACGGCACTGGAGCACGCCATCGAGATCGCCCCGCTGTGGGCGGCGCCGCGGACGCTCGCCGGCGTCGAGCTCGACGCGGAGGGTCAGCCGGCGCTCGCCGAGCAGCAGCTGCGTCGCGCCGCGGAGCTCGACCCCGACCTCGACGAGGCGCAGTTCAACCTGGCGCGCTTCCTCGCGCGCCACGGCCGCGCGCCGGAGGCTGCCGCGGTGCTGCGCGCCCACGTCGCGCGCCATCCCGAAGCGGCGCGCGCGCGCGAGCTCCTCCGATACATCGAGGCGCGGCTCGGCGGCCGGTAGGAAGCGGTGCTCGCGATCACGCGCGGCATCGTCCGCCCGGTCGCGCCGCGCCGCGCGCCTACCGCCTCGCGCCCCCCGCCGATCGCTTCTCGCTGTCGATCGCGCCGAATCCGGTGGTGTCGACTTCGCTCATCTCGTTCACGCTGCCGAGCGCCGCGCCCACGAGGGTCGAGGTCTTCGACGTGCTCGGCCGTCTCTGCGCGCGACTCCGCGGCGAGCCGTTCGCCGCCGGGACGCACACGCTGGCCTGGAGGCCGGTGGACGCTGCGGGCCGTCGCCTGACCTCCGGCGTGTATGCCGTGAGACTGACGTCGGGCGACCGGTCGCAGTCGCGTCGAGTGGTCCTGTTGCGGTAGCTCTCCGCATGGCGGTGCCAACGGCGTGCGAGGCCATGCCCGTCATGTGCGCGTCGACGGGCAGTGGCTCTCGCTTCTTGCGGCGCTCAGCGCAGGCGGACGACCCGGGTGGACTCCACCTCGCCGCCGACGTCGAGGCGCACGAAGTAGACGCCGGCCGCCACGCGCGCTCCCTGTCCGTCTTGGCCGTTCCACTCCACGAAGTGGTCGCCGCCCTCGAGCGCCTGGTCCAGCAAGGTGACCACCGGCCGACCGTAGACGTCCCGGACGTCGATCCGCACGGGGCGATGGCCGGAGAGGCGGAAGTCGGCGCGCATGCTGGACGTGAAGGGATTCGGCGACACCGTCATGGGCACCGGAGGCGAGGGCGGGCTCACCGGCGAACCCGCCACGGTGGCCCGACGGACGCGCAGATTGTCGCCGCCGGAGAAGACGAGCCAGACCGTGTTCCCGCTCGAGTACTTCGTGCAGAACCCGCCGCAGTCGCCCGGGTCCTGATCCCATCCCGTCGTGAAGTAGACGGTGGTCCAGGGTCCCCACGGCTGCGGCGCGTCGTACACGCCGAATCCTCCGAGAAGCGGATAGGACTGGAACCAGAGATACCGCCCCAGCGTCGCGTGATAGCTGATGCCGGATCGCTCGCACTGGGCCTGACCCGCGTCCACGTACGTGAACACCGCGCCGCGCTGGGCCGGATCCGAGGACCAGATCGGCGCCCCCGCCCCGTCCGTGCGGACGAAGTACTCGTAGGCGCTCATGTTCGTGATGCTCGCCGCCGGCACGCGGAGAAGGATGAAGCGATCGCTCGGCGCATAAGCGCTCGAGTCGTCGTGGGAGACCGTGTAGACGTAGGTGTCGCGGGCGCCGGCGTAGTCCTTCCCGAAGTTGATGAAGGTGGGGTAGCCGAGGAGCGCGAAGGTGGGGCCCCAGGTCCAGGTGCTCCCGTGATCGGTGGACCAGCCGAGCTGTGCGGAGCTCCCGTTGCCGTCCGCGTTCCGAGCCCAGAGATACAGCGTGCCGGAGACGGAGAGGATGCCGGAGCCCTTCGTGCCTTGGGCTCCGCTGCCGGTGGAGATCCGCGTGATGTTCGCACCGGTCAGGTTCGGCGGGCTCCCCTGGATGCGACAGATCCAATTGCCCCGCTCGCCCCCGAATCCGAAGCCGTCGCCGCCGGCCGCGTAGACGTTGTCGTCGTCGGACCACGTGGTGGGCCAGTTGTCGTTGTCCGTGCCCAGGTTCAGCGTCTCGTGCCATTCCAGGCCCGGGATGGCCGTGCTCGCCGGGCAAGGCGGGACGGCGCCCCAGACCCGCGCAGCCGCGGCGACCACGGCCACGGTCACGCACCCCGCGAGGCGCGCCATTCGCGTCGGGCGCGTCCGGGCCTCGGCGCGAACTTCCTGGGGAGGAGCCACGACTTCTGCCTCTCGCGGGGGCGGCGAAGGTCTGGCGCGGGATTCTAGGCGGGAGGAGGCCGCCGCGCTACCGCGTCGCGCGCGGGGCCCCGCGGAGCCTTGCATGGACGGCTCGCGCCTCGCCGCACCCGGTCCTCCGGGCGCGCTCGCCGCAAAGTGCGGCGACGCGTTCCCTTCCGGGTCGAGACCCGCCCAGGGCTACCACGGGATTCCGGGGCCGACTCGCCAGCTCGCGGTGCAGGGCACTTGCCACGGCCGCGATCCGGCGGCCTCTCCCCAGGAGCGAACGACGAGGCGTCACCGCGCAAGGACGGGGCCGCAGCCGCACAGGCTGCAGCCCCGTCGCTCGACCGCGCCGGTGCGGGGTCGCTCCGATCCTAGTGCAGCGCGCTCCGGAGGAGCTTCCCGCTCTTCAGGTCGTACACGTCCACGGCGACGATCGTGTTCGGCCGCGACGCGTCGTACTTCGACACCTGCAGGACCGACTCGTCCGACGTGGGCCGGTAGAGAACCATCGCACCGAGCGGAACGTCGAGCATGAGCGAGAAGCACGAGCACGGCGCCTGCTGCTGTCCCGGCGGAGTCCCGGGCATCCAGACGCGACACGCGCCGAGCGGCGGGTAGTGTCCGGGCGGGATGCCGAGCACGGCCACGGGACCCTGCACCGCGGGGCGCGCCTGCGGAGGAGCCACCGCGTGCGGCGCCGGAGCCGGCGTACGCGCGGGATCGTCCTTGGCCACCACGGCCATCTTCGAGGCGCAGGCATTCAGAGAGAGAAGCGCGACGACAGCGATCATGGGGAGCCGCATGTCGACCTCCACGGGGGCGCTTCCCGTGGATCGGCGCAGCGCCGGCGCGACGTGAGCGGCGCGCGCCACGCTCGACGGGGAGATCCGTCTTCTCTTGCGTTCTCTTGCGCTTCGCGCCTCGCGCGCTGGTCAGAAGGCGGTCATCCGTCAGGCAGCAATCCGTCTCCGACGCGCTGACCGGCGGCCGATCAGCGCGCCTGGCCCGATCTACGACCCCGCGCCACGTCCGCGGCGCGCCGTCCCACCGGGCGCTCTGCTCGCGGCGCCGGGTGCCGGCGGGGAAACCGCCACCGGCACGGGTGCGCTGCTCGCGTGGATGTGGTCCTGGTGCCAACCGTGGAGCATCAGCGTGGTCGAACCGGCACGCAGGCCCGTGAGATGGAAGGTCCACTCTGCGCCGGGATCGCGGCTCAGCGACACCACGGTGCTGTCGGCCAGCTCCCAGGTCATCCGATTCTCGGGACACGTGTCCGCCACCGCGAACAGCGTGCTGTCCGCTCGCAGGAAGACCCACTGGAGCGTGTCCGCCGCTCCGACCTGCAGCGGGATGAAGCCCCCCTGCGCGCCCAACCAGGCGGAGACGAGCGGCGTCCCGTGATCGAGGAGCTGATAGCCCGCCGCGGAGATGTGGCCGCAGTTCCCAGGGTTCGGCCCGGTCTCGCCGGAGTCCCAGAAGGCGAGATCGTAGGCCACGGTGCCCTCCTTCTCGACCACCGCCCAGTACGCGCCGGTGGGCGCGACTTCCTCGTTCAGGTCGTCGCCGTCCCAATGGAAATGGTTGAAGCCCGTAGCCATCGTGCCGGTGTAGCTCCACACCACGGCGCGCCGCACGGAGAGGATCTCGAGGGTGGCCTCGCCCTGCGATTGCATCGTGAACTCGAGCCCGAAGCCGTCCGGGTCCGACGGGTTGGGCGAGCACTTCATGTCGCCCAGGGGACCCACGACCAGCGTGTCGGCGGTGGCGATCTGCAATCGTCCGGCCCCCAACGTGACGTCGGGAGACTCGATGACGGCGGCGGGCACGACCCACGTGCTCACGCGATAGGTACCCGGGACGAGACCCTTGAAGAGGTAGTCGCCGGCGCTCGTCGTCGTGGAGTCGAGCGCGCCCCCCGGCGCCTTCAAGTAGACCGTCACCCCGTCGGCGTCTTCCACGCTCTGCGTTCCCGTGCCGACGCCGCTCAGCGTGAACGTGTTTCCGACCAGGCGCACGTGGCCCTGGATGGCGCTGACCGCGAGCGGCGCCTCTTCCGGCTCGGCGCCTTGATCGGAGCACGACGCCGCGAACGCGAGTAGGATGGCGGCGAGCAATGCATCGGGTCGCCGTACCGGCCGCAGGAGCACGAGGTACCTCCGCACGCTCACCCTGGAATGAACCCAGCGGGTGACGGCGGACTGCTCGCCGCACACGGGGGGGATCCCGCCGGTCGGCCCCGCTTGGCGGGGACGGCTCTGACGGGGATCTTAGCGATCGACCGAGGGCGCCCGCAAGTCGGCCGGAGCCCGGATCAGGCGTACGAAAGGAGATCTCGACCATGGCAAGCCCGCTGGACGCCCTCGAGCCGAAGAGCCTCTGGAAGGAGTTCGACGAGCTGCGGAAGGTTCCCCGGCCGTCCAAGGGCGAGGCGCGGGTGCGCGCCCACGTGAAGAAGCGGTTCGAGGGACGCGGCTGGGAGATCCGCGAGGACCGGACGGGCAACGTGGTCGTGAGCGTCCCGGGGACGGCCGGCTACGAGAAGGCTCCGGTCGCGATCGTCCAGGGACACCTGGACATGGTGTGCGAGAAGGACTCCGGCGTGGCGTTCGATTGGGAGAAGGATCCCATCGACGTCCGGATCGTGGGCGACTGGGTGCAGGCGCGGGGCACGACGCTGGGCGCGGACAACGGGATCGGCGTGGCGGCGGCGATCGCGTCCGCGCTCGACCCGTCGGTCGTGCACGGGCCGCTGGAGCTTCTCTTCACCGTCGACGAAGAGACCGGTCTGACGGGCGCGATGGGGCTCGACCCGAAGGTTCTCTCCGGGCGGCGAATGATCAATCTCGACTCGGAAGAGGACGGGATCCTGTACGTCGGGTGCGCCGGCGGCTGCAACACGACGCTGATCTTCGAGGGGAACGTGGCGGCGCCGCCGGCCGGCTCGGCCGGAGCGCGCATCCGGATGACGGGGCTTCACGGCGGGCACTCGGGCGCCGAGATCCACGAGAACCGCGGCAACGCGCTCAAGATGCTCACGCGGTTCCTCGCCCGCGCGGGCGGCGGCGCGAGCGAAGCGGGGGCGCCGGCCGGGCGCGACCTCGGCGTGGAGCTCGGCGCGTTCTCCGGCGGCGACAAGCACAACGCGATCCCGCGCGAGGCGGAGGCGCACGTCGCGGTGCCGTCCGCGAATCTCGCCGACTTGAAGGCGCTCGCGGCCTCCGAGAAGGCGCGCGGCCTCGTCGAGTTCGGCACGAGCGATCCGGACCTTTCGATCACGGTCGAGGACGCGCCGGCGCCGGCGCGCGTGCTCGCGCGGCCGGATCGGGATCGCCTGCTGGCGCTCTTCACGGCGCTGCCGAGCGGCGTGCTGGCGATGAGCCGTGACATCAAGGGGCTCGTCGAGACGTCGAACAACCTCGCGAGCGTGCGGCAGGATGGCGCGCGCTTCGAGATCGTCACGAGCAGTCGCTCGTCGGTCGCGCCGGCGCTCCGCGCGGTGCTCGATCAGGTGGCGTCGGTGGCGCGGCTGGCCGGCGCGCGCGTCGAGGAGAAGGACGGTTACCCCGGGTGGCAGCCGAACATGAGCTCGCCGCTCCTCGCGACGTGCCAGCGCGTCTATCAGGAGCTGTACGGCAAGGCGCCGGCCGTGGCCACGATCCACGCGGGCCTCGAGACCGGTCTCATCGGCAAGAAGATCCCGGGCATCGACATGATCTCGTACGGGCCGGAGATCAAGGACCCGCATTCGCCGAAGGAGCGCGTGCAGATCTCGAGTGTCGGCCGGTTCTGGGAGTATCACCGGGCGATCCTGAAGGCGCTGGCAAGGGCATAGGCCGCGGATCGGCAAGCGTCGGGACCTGCGGAGCGAAGGCGGTGCTCATCCCTCCCGGCGATCGGGAAGGAACACCGGTGCTCATCCCTCCTTGCGGATGAGTCGACCGAGGGCGACGCGGTCCGGCTCGAGCAGCTCGGCCACGCGCGCCGCGTCGACGTCCGCGACGATGATCTGACCGACCTCGGTGTTGACCTCGCGGAAGAGACCGTGGGCCTTCATCCTCGCGGTCTGATACTGGTTGTCGTCGGTGGGGCTGACGTAGTGGACCGAGTCCGCCCGGTAGCGATGGATCAGCCAGAGGTGGATCAAGGTCATCAGACGCTTCTTGCGCAGGGACTCTTCGAACGTGTTCTGATCGCGCACCGAGAGGATGTTCCGCGCGTGACGGTCCTGGATCGGCGAGAAGACGACGTTCGCGACCGTCTCCTCCCCTTGGTCGCGGATCGCCAGCTCGAGCAGCTCCGATCCGGCCCGCTGAGGCTTCAGCGCCACGCGCAGTTGCCGAGGAAGGGCATAGTGCGCCGTCCAGATCGCGAGCCACTCCTCGAGCAGCTTCTTGGGCACTTCGGTCTGGATCAGGTGCTGATGCTGCGTGGAGCCCTTGCCCATCGCGCGGGTCGTCGCGGTGCGCCCGGAGGACGCGGCGAGCGCGCCGTCGAGGCGCGGACCGCCCACCAGGGTCTGCGGCGTTCGATACGGGGACTCGAGAAGGCGGAACTTCCGCTGCAAGCGGGCGAGCGCGAGCATGCCGTCTTGGCGTAGCGCGGTGGCGAAGTCCTCGGCGGCGAGGCCGTCGATCTGGTGGCCGCCGTAGGTGATGAAGTTGAACACGAAGCCCATCCTCCCCAGCTCTTCCGGGAAACGCCTCATCTCCTCCTCGCTCATGCCGGTCGAGTCCCAGTTGAACGAGGGCGAGAGGTTGTAGGCCAGCATCTTGTCGGGGAAGACGGCGTGGATGGCGTCGGCGAAGAGCTTCGCGTCGGCGAGATCGGCCGTGGCGGTCTCCATCCAGAGCAGATCGGCATAGGGAGCGCAGGCGAGCGACTTGGCGATCGCGTAGGGGACCCCGCCCCGCACCTGGTAGTAGCCCTCCGGCGTCTTGGCGTGCTCGCAATCCCAGATGATCTGCACGCCGAGCGCTTTCGCCCGTTCCTTCGCAGCCCACAGCGAAGCGCCGGCGGCGAATCCGCGCCACTCCTCGACGCTCGTCTCGAGGGTCTCGCCTTCGTCGGCGCGGAACGCGAGCACCTCGGCGACCCCTTCGCCGAAAGTGACGAGACCGGACTCCGACTCCCAGAGGTCGACGAGGCGCGAAGCGACCTGGTCGAGCGCGGCGTCGGCGGTGACCAGGCGACCGGCGGCGTGCGCGTCCGCGGCGTCCCGGGCGAACCCGGCCAGCCCGGTCCGCTCGAGCCACGCGTCCGCCGCCGCCTCCTCCGACGCGGACTGCGCGTAGAGGAGGTGGCCGACGAGCTCCTCGATCCCGAGCGCGTGCAGTCGGCGCATCAGGGCCAGCATGCACGCCTTGTACGAGGGGAGCTGCAGATTCGTGGCGCCGAGCAGGAAGGGATGGTCGCGCTCGTCGCCCCGTCCGTCGAGCAGCGTGGCCGCTTCCGCGTCCGTGCGCGCGACGATGATGCCCGGCACCTGCATCACGTCGAGCTGGAAACGCGCGGCGTTGAGTCGCTTGATCTGCTCGTCGCAGGGAACGAGGACCTTGCCGCCCTGGTGGCCGCACTTCTTCGTCCCCGGGCGCTGGTCCTCGATGTGATAGCCCGGCACGCCGACCTCGACGAACCGGCGGATGAGATTGCGCACGTGCGGGTCGCCGCCGTGGCCGGTGTCGGCGTCGGCGATGATCCAGGGACGGAAGTCGTGCCGCCGCGCCTGGCCGCGCCGGCTCTCCGGCAACCGCGAGGTCAGGTAGCTCTCGTTGCGGTCCGCGGTGAGCAGCGCCCGGACCATGACCGCCGCCTCGTCCGGGACCTGGCTGAGCGGATAGCTCGCGAGATCGGGTCCGGGATTCTCCGTGACCGAGCCCTTGGCGGAGGTCGCCCAGCCGCCGAGGTAGATCGCCTCGATCCCCATCCGCTTGATCGCCACCGCCTGTCCGGGCGAATAGGGTCCGAACGTGGTGATGCTCTTGCGCTCCGCGAAGAGCTGGCGGAGCCGCGCGTGGAACGACTCGGCGGCTTCCCGGGCGATGGTGAAGTCGTGCGCGATCGTGCCGCGCTGCTCGACGACGTCGCGCGCGGAGTAGAGCCTGCGGATGCCGTCGAAGCGTGCGCTGTCGAACCACGTGCGGGTGGCGAGGACGTCGTGCTCGAACGAGCTCATCGGGGCGCTCCGGGGGCCGGGGGCGGGAGGTCGAGGTTCTCGGTGATGCGGACGCCGTCGCGGCGGTAGGTGGCGAGATAGCGACCGATGCGCTCGCGCGCGACGGCGACGTCGTGGACGCCGAGGTTGACGTTGAGCAGGTCCACGTACCAGGGCGGCTTGTCCGGCGACGCCACGTAGGCCTCGACGACCGCGCGCGTGACCGGCAGCGTCGTCGTCTTGGAGTCGTCGTGCACGTCGCGATCGCTCGCGGCGACGAGCTTCGCGTGCTCCTCGTCGAGGAGTCGGCGGAAGAGCGGGGCGCCGAACGGCTCTCCGGCGCGCGCGCCGGTCTCCGGATCGTCGTGGGTGAGCCGGGCGCCCTTGTGGAGCCACTCCCAGAGGATGCTCATCCGGATCTCGCCCGTGGCCATGTCCTCCATGAGATAGAGGACGTCGTCGTTGCCGAAGAAGTCGGCCGGCTTGAGCGCGGCGGCCTGGAAGCCGCGGCCGAAGGCGTTGCCGTACTGGAGCGCCACGCTGAGCAGATCGCGCGCGCCGCGAACGGTGCGCGGCGCGCTCTCGAGGCGGGTCAGCGCCTCCGCGTCCGCGTCCTCGTAGGTGAGCGCCGGGAAGCTCCGGCCCAGCTGGTTGTCCTCGCCGATCCGTTCCCACACCGGCCGCACGATGTGCACCATGCGCCAGTGCGCCACCCACTTGCCGCTCGCGCCCTCGCGCTGCTCGCGCTCCGCGCCCCCGACCGCCTTCCTCATGCCCGCTTCCACGCCCGCCGCCGAGCCGACCGGGATGTTCGGCTCCATGCCCCCCTGCCAGAGCGCGAACCGCCCGTTCCGGTCGGGCGTGTTCACGGCTCGCCGCACGCGGTCTTCGTAGACCCGCATGTAGCCGTAGGTCATGACGATCGCGTCGATGTTCGGATTGACGAACTCCGGATCCCAGGCCGTCGCGTCCGAGACGCTGTTGATGTAGTCCCAGCGTCCCGTGTTGTAGCCGACGAAGCGGCGACCGAGCGCAGCGCGGATCTCCATCAGCTGGAAGCAGGCCTCGATCCGCTCGACGAGGACGTAGACCTTGAGCGTCCCCGACTCGAGGCCCAGGTGGCGCTCCAGGGTCGAGAGCAGATCGTTCCAGAGCGCCGCCTCCCCCGCGGTCTCGATCTTCGGCAGATAGAGAACGACCGAGCGCCCTTCGGAGCGCAGCTGCGCGTGGTTGTGGACGACGTAGAGAACGACGTCGACGAGCGAGGCCGAGAAGCCGGTGCCGTCGCTCGCGCGGACGTGACGGTCGTCGAGGTGCAGGCCGCGGGGACGGAAGATCCGGGTGGTGAAGCCGAGCTGCTCTCGCCAATCCGCGACGATCGGCCGGCCGAAGAACTCGCCGGCCCAGGCGTTCATCTCGCTCGCCACGCGCTCGGCGACGTCGAGGAAGAGCGGGTCGCGCGCGAAGGCCAGCTTGAGGTTGCGCTGATTGTCCAGCGACATCGTGTCGACCTGGCCGAGGGCGTCCTCGCCGTCGAACATCCAGCCGTCGGCTCCGGAGAGCAGCGCGTAGGCGACGTTGCGCAGGCCCGACGCCGTGGACGCGCGCGGCTTGGTGGCGGGGCCGGTGCCCTGGATCCACTGACGGCGCAGGTCGCGAGGAATCTCGCCGCCCTCGAAGCGGCCGGCGCGCGCGTCGCGGACGAGGAGGTCGGTGCCGGGGACACGCGCCGCCGGATCGAGGAATCCGATCCCTTGCCGGCCACGCGCTCTCTCGCTTCGGCGGTCGATCCGCTCCTGCATCACGCGGCGGCGATGGCGGTCGAGCGGGGCGAGCGCCTCGAGCGCGGTAAGCGCAGGCGGGGTGAACAGATCCGGGTAGGCCTCCGCGAGGCCTTGGCGGAGCTCGATCGGACTCTGCATCGGGATCTCCCGTTGAGCGCGGACTCTATGTCGCCTGACGGCACGAGTCCACGGCGGGAGGCGCCCGGGGTCCGTCCCTCGTCGCGGCTATCCACGCGCCTGCCGGAAAGGCTAGACTGTCGCGCCACCTCCCCCAGGTGTCCGCGCACGTCCTCGATCTCGGTGGAAGCCACTGCTCGGCCCGCTGCGCCGATCGAGTCAATCGTTTCGACCCAGGAGAGCAAGCGATGGCGACCGTGATCCTGCACGACCAGCGACTCGACGGTGCGGTGGAACCCGGCCGCGGACAGGTCATCCCCGTGGACGGGAGCACTCCTCTCGCCCAAGCCTTCCGCGACGTGAAGGCGGCCGTGGTCTCGAGTCCCACCGACTTGGTGATCGCCTGCCACGGGTTCATGACGCACGCCTACGATGGGGCGAGCCATGTGGACCTGAGCGGCGGCCAAGGACTGCAGCTCTGTCGCGAGACGCTGCAGGTCGGCAACGTCCATCTGGTGGACGCCCTGAAGGGCCTGTTCTCCCGGATCTGGCTGATGGCCTGCGGGCCCGCGGGAACGCTCGTGAGCAGTTCCCGCCCCTTCTGCCGCGAGTTCGCCGCCTACGCGAACACGGTCGTCATCGCGTCGGATACCGCCCAACGCTACAACCCGGGTGCTCATGACTCGGCAAGCCAGGTCTCCCGGCGCGTTCTCCGGTTCGGGGCCTGGGAAGGGAACGTCTTCCAGTTCTTCCCCAACGGAGACGTGAGGGCGTTCACTCGCAGCGAGTCGCCTCTGCCGTGAGGGGGAGCGTGTCTCCCCTCCGCGCCGGGGAGATGACGGCGGCCGAGTGCCGCCGTCAGCGCGCGAGCACGACCTTGCGGACCGCGGTGCCTCCCCCGCCGACGAGCCGTACGAAGTAGACTCCGCTCGCGACGCGATTCCCTTGCGCGTCGCGACCCTGCCACGTCAGCGTGTGCTCGCCGGCCGCTTGGCGGCCATCTTCGAGCACGCGGATCAAGCGCCCCGCGGCGTCGTACACGCCCGCCCGGACCCACGAGACCTCGGGCACCGAGAACCCGACGGCCACGTCCTGCGTGGCGGGATTCGGGCCCGACGCGGTGAGACGGATCGGCATCTCGGTGACGTGCGGCGGCGGCGACACCGCGGAGCGAACCTGCAGCCGGGGAATCGCGGCGATCCCGCCCTGCAGTTGCCCGGCGACCTCCGTGAAATCGCCGCCCAGGTACACGTCCTCCCCGTTCACGGTGAGCGCGTAGATCCCTGGAACGTGCCAGCCACCGAGGACCCCCGGGTTCCAGGAAGTGAGCTCGTCCGACGACGCATCCAGAGCGGCCACGTATCTGCGCGGCTGGCCGGCGAAGGTGGTGAACGACCCGCCCACGTACACGGTCCCGCCGAAGGTCGCCAGGGCGAGCACCGTGCCGTTCACCTGCGGCTGCCACGCGTCCACGAGCCCGCTCGCCGCACTCATGCATCCGATCCGGCCCCGAGGCTGACCGCCGAGCGTGACGAAATCCCCGCCCGCGTAGATCGACTCTCCGCTCACCGCCAGCGCGTACACCGTGCTGTCCGCATCCGGGTGCCAGTCCGCGACGGCGCCGGTGGCCACATTCACGGCGGCGAGCCGATTCCGCCCGCGCCCGCCGAGGCTCGTGAACTCCCCGCCCAGGTACAGCGTGCTCCCGCTCACGGCCATGGCGCGCACGGTGCGCCCGGCATTCGGATTCCACGAGGTGATCGCTCCGCTCATCAGGTCCAGCGCCACCAGACGGTTCCGGGCCTGGCCGCCGACGAACGTGAAACCTCCACCCGCGTACAACGTGCCGCCGACGATCACCATCGCACGGACCGCACCGTTGGCATCCGGGTCCCAGGGCCGCAACGCTCCGGTGACCGCGTCGAGCGCGGCCAACCGATTCCGTGTTTCCCCCGCCACGGAAGTGAAGAGCCCGCCGACGTACACCGTGCCGTTCGCGACCGCGAGCGCTTTCACGATCCCGTTCGCCCCGGGGTCCCACGGCATGGCCTCTCCGGTGGTCGCGTTCAGCGCCGCCAGGTTGTTCCGCGGCACGCCTTCGATGCCGCGGACCGAAGCGCCAGCGACGACGGCCGCGCTCTCCGCACCGCCGTTCCCCTGGGCAGGACCCACCTGAGTGAACTCGCCCCCGAGGTAGACCGTGTTCCCCGATCGCGCCACGGCGTACACCGGTCCGTCCGTCGACCAGAGCCCCGCACTCCCCGAGCCACCCTGCAACGGCATCACCCGCACGAAAGCAAAGGACCCGAGGCGGGCCGGGCCGCCCGAGCTCTTGTCCAGTCGAATGAACATCCGCGACTCGGAGGGCACGGCCGCGCCGGCGAGGGAGCCGCGCAACTCCCCGTCGACGGAGAAGGAGACGACACCCCTCGACAGCACCAACCGGTAGTCGTGCCATTGCGTCGGGTCATCGCCCCCGAGGCGCACATCCTGCCAAGGAGCGGTCCCGTTCCGCGCCGCTCCGTAGATGCCTTCGTGTCGAAGCTGGAAGACCGCGCCGTGGTAGCCGTCGGACCACAGACCGAACCCGAGGCCGTCGGGCCCGCCGGCCGGCTGCTGATAGACGCGGGCGCGAGTCTCGAGTGCGAGAAGCCCCTCCGTGTCCCGTGCAAAGGTCCGACGGGAGAGCACCCACGCCCCGGCGCCGTCTCCGGTCCCGCTGTCGATCACGAGACTGCCGCCGACGATCGACCACGATCCTCCGGAGGAATTCGAGTCTTCGAGCCACACGGCCGTCGACAAGATGTCGAACGGCTCGCAGAAGGCCCACGAGCCGTCACACTCGGACTGGCCAGAGGCGCGCGCCGGCGGACCGAGGATCCAAACGAGAGAGGCGACGGCGGCACGGAGCGAACGTCCCACGCGATGGTGGGATTTCGCTCGAACGCTCGGGCACTGGCGCATGTTCCCGCCCGCGAAGCTCGTGGGCATCCGCTGCTCTCCGCCTGCCCGTAGCCTGCGCGCGAAGGAATATCGGAGTCAAGAGTCGTGTTGCTGGAACCGGATCCCGCCTGGCGGCGGCGGTTTGCCGGCGCGCCGCCCTTCGAGCCGGCGACCGACGGCCAGAACGTATCTGGCCTCCCCATCTATTCCAGACCACTTGCTCGTGTTCCTCGGGCAACGCAGGTGCTACTCTCTCTTTGCAAGCCTGCGCCGCCGGGAGATCCACGGAATGCGGCAACTCGACACCCCGAGCGGCGGCGCAACGCCCTCTCCGACCGCCCCTCCGGCCGCCCGCCCTCCGGCAAGCGAGCCGTCCCGCGCAGTGTCGCTCCCTTTCTTCTCGTTCTTCTCGCGCGTCGCGCAGGACTTCCGTTCGCGGTTCGAGGCGCGACCGCTGGGCCGCCACGAGGGCGCCGTGCACTTCCACCAGGACACTCGCGAGGTCGAGATCGTCTTCTTCGCGAGCCGCCGCCCCGTGGCTTTCCACCTCAGGGCGAGCGTCTCGCAGCCGACCGACGTGGTGCGCGTCGACTTCGAGCTCGGGCAGCCGCAGGACTTCACGGTGACGCGCCAGCGCTCCGACGGTGCGGAGGAGCTCGTCGTCGCTCTCGTGCGCACGGAGGCCACTCGACGTGTCGTTCTCGTGCTCGACATTCCCCGCGACGATTGGGAGGCGTCGATCACGGGCATCCGCGTCCTGAAGGACGACGATCCTGATCTCTACCTCCTCGGCGCCGCAGGTCGTCTGGAGGGCGAGGGACGTGTTGCCGAGACGATCGACAAGCTCCACCGCTACGAGGACGACTACAGTCCGGAGAACCCCTTCGTGTCCCTGTGGCTCGCGCGGTTGTGCCGCCGGCGAGGACTCCTCGATCGTGCCGGCGAGGAGGCCGTGAAGACCCTTCGCCACGGGAGCCCGGAGGCCGCCGCGGAGCTCTACCGCGAGATCCAGGACGAGCGGCCGGCCATTCCCGTCGAGACGATCCGCCTCCTGCAGGAAGAGGCCCGCTCCTGGGACCTGGGTCCCCTGCACGGAGTCGTCACTCTGCGCCGCTGCTCGCACGTCGCGCTCGGCCTCAACGGGTTCGTGCTCCGACGCCGTCACGAGTTGCTCGAGATCCGTCGACCGGCGGCCGCCCGCCTCCTGGAGCACGTCGGCTTCCGCTTCTCGACCGCGGATCAGACCCTGCTGCATACCCGCCTCTCCGTCCTCCACCCGGATGGCCGAGTGGAGAATGTCCCGGAAGAGCAGTTCGCCGTCCGAGACCTCGAGAGCCACGACGTGGCGATCACGACGCGGCGCGAGAAAGGCGGGTTCTGGATCCTGCCCGACCTCGTCTCGGGGGACGTCGTGTCGTTCTCCTTCGACCTCGCGCAGAGAAGCCGCCAGGTGTCCGGCGTCTCGCAGGAGTTCGCGCTCGCCGGACTCTTCAACGAATACTTCCCGACGCTCCGCGGCACCCTGGAGATCAGCGCGCCCTCCGGCATTCCCATCACGGCGGCCTTTCGCAACATGGAGCCGCAATGGAAGGAGCAACGGGTCGACGACCGGTCGATCCGCACGATCGTCGGGACGCGCTTCGAGCCGATCCGGCGTACCGGCCTTCTGCATGCGGACAACTTCCTGAATCCGCTGGTCGCGTGCGCGCGCAAGGGGCTGAGCTGGAAGGACGTCGCCCGGGACGTCCGCCGCGCCTCCATCGGTGAGCCGGAGAACGAGGCGGGCCTGCCCGAACCGTTGCGGGAAGTCGTGCGCGGATGCAGCGATCCGACCGCCGCTCTCCGGAGGGCGTTCTACTGGATTCGGGACAAGATCCGCTACGGCTCCGTACCGTCCGGCCAGGTGCGCGTGCGACACGCCGACCGGGGCCGCCAGATCGTGGAAGCCGGTCTCGGGGACTGCAAGGACAAGTCCTACCTGCTCGCCCTGGTGTGCCGCGAGCTCGGCATCCCGTGCGAGTTCCTGGCCGTCTCGACCCGGAACGGGATCCTCATCGAGGAGACGCCCGCGGACCAGTTCGATCACGTCTTCGTCCGCGTCCGCCCGGGCGACTCATGGCTGTATCTCGACGCGGCCAGCGGGCAAGCCACCTTCGGCGCCCCGCCGGCGTGGTGCCAAGGCCTCTCGGCCCTCCTGCTCGACGACGACGCGTCCCTCATCGAGCTGCCCACGGCGGCTCCGGAGTCCAACGCGCTCGAGATCTCCGAGACGCTGGAACGCGTGCAGGAGGGTCGGCTCCACGGACGCTTCCGGATCCGTGCGCGCGGCTTGTCGGCGAGGCTGGGCGACGAGCTCTGGAAGTCCATCTCCCTGAACATGGAAGATGATCGCGAGGCCGCTTCGGAGGCGCTTCGCCACTTCCTTCCGGGCTGCGTGACCACGACCTGCACGCGGCGCGCGGACACGAGCGAGTCGGACGAGTTCCAGGTGGAGGGCGAACACTCCCGCGGACCGCTCGCGGGGCTGGGACGCGACGGGCGCGCCGCCTGCGCGCTGACCTGGAACATCCCGTTCCTGGAGATCCGCGGCCGACACCTGCCGGCGAGCCCGCGTCTCGAGCTTCCGCTGGTGTTCGCGTTGACGATCGTGACCACCGTGCGCGGCGAGGCCCGCGCCGCGACCCGGGACGTCTCGCGACTCGTCCCGCTCGAAACCTCGATCGGCTCGGCCGCCGAGGAGTGCGTCGAGGAGCCAGACGCTTTGACCCTCCGTCGCACGATCCTCTTGAAGAAGCGTCTCCTCCTCGATGAGGACGCGCGGGAGCTTCCGCGCATGCTGGCGCACCTCGATCAGGCGCTGCACGCGGTGCTGATCTGCGACGCCACTCCCGCGCCCGCCGTCGATCCTCTCCGTTGCTCCTGAGCTCCTGCGGCCCAGGGTCATCGGACGCCCGTCGCTTGACAGGACTCCCGGGTCACCTTATCCCCAGGCATGGGCTCCCTGAGGAACCCGCCGGTCGGCCGGAAGCCGAAGGCCGCCTCATGTGTGGAGGACATCGTGAGCGTTGCAAGCACGACGAAGCCGCGAGGAACCCGTTCCGAGGTGGAGCCGACCTCGGATCGGGCTCCCGAGAAGCGCGAAGAGGAGAACGCCACCAGTGTCGCCGAGCTCGCGTACCGGATCTACGAGGAGCGCGGGCGGCAGGAAGGTCACGATCTCGAGGATTGGCTCGAGGCCGAGCGCCGGATCGCGGCGAGCAGGGGCCCGGCGAGCATGATCACCTCGGAGAAGAGCGCGGCTGCGGGGTCGGAGTCCTCCGCCGCGGCGGAAGCAACGCGGCGCCAGGCGCCGCCGAGCCCGTCGAGGAACCGGCACCCCGGGTTGCCCAAGCAGCGTCGAGTGTGAGGGCGGGGCCCGAAGCCTCACCGCCCTGACGCGCGCCATCGTCAGGACCCGCGAGGACGCCGGACGACGCCTCACGACGCCTGACGCAGCGGGCGACGGCTTTCGTCGCCACGCACGCGCACGACCTCGATCGCCGAGACACGACGTCGAGCCCGGAATCCGGGCTCGACGCGTGGAGACGAGCACTCGCCTTCCTTCTCGATCCGATCTAGCGCACGAGCACCGTCCGCGCCGTGCGCACCACGGTCCGCCCTTCGAAGCGGATGGTCGCCCGCGCGAAGTACACGCCGCTCGATGCAGCGCCCGCCGACGTGAGGGTGTGGCGCCCCGCGCCGAGGGATCCGTCGAAGAGCGTCCCCACCTCGCGGCCGGACACGTCGTACAGGGTCGCATCCACGCGGGCCTCCTTGGGCAGCCCCAGCGCGAACGACAGGGTCGAGCGATTCCCGGCGGGCGCGAAGTAGAGCTCGCTCACGCCTTGCGTGGCCTCCACGCCCGTGCCGCCCGCGAGAACGACGCGCACCGCCGCGGCGTCGTAGACCACCGTCCCGTTACCGGCCAGCGGGCCGCCGTTCCAGGTCACGTTCGCGAACGTCCCGGTGCGCGAGCTGCACGTGAGGATGGTGTACGTATCGCCCGCGTGATTCACGAAGCCGCTCGCCGTGCGCAGATCGAGGGTGCCGTCCAGCGCGGCCGTGCCCGTGAAGGTGACGAGGTCGCCGCCACCCGCCCCGGGCGCGCGAAGGTCCGCCACGTAGTGGCCGAGCGGGAACTGCTGCAGCGACCCGGTGACGCCGATCGTGCCGATGACGTCGGCGCTCGAGTGCGGATCGATGCGGCCGGACGTGCCGATGCCGACCGAGAGCGTCGCCGTGCCCTGACCGCCGAACGTGCCGGTGGACGGGATGTTGATGTCCAGGGCCTGGATGGCGCCGCCGTCGAGCAGCGTGTTGCCGCGGTCGTCGAGCGTGCCGGTGGTGGCGAGGTGCCCGCCGTTGCGCAGCGTGAACGTACCGACCGCCGGATACACGGTGACGAGGGCCGGGTTCACGCCGTTGACGTGCAGCACGCTCAGCGTGGCGTTCGCGTCCACCGTGAGCGAGCCGGTGCCGCCGACGCCGCCGAAGCCGCCGCCGATCCAGAGATTGTCGCGGACCTGCAACGTGGACCCCGAGCCGCTCACGAGGACGGTGCCCACGCTTCCCGCCGCCACGCCCACCGCGCCGGTGCCCACGTCCACCAGGCCGCCGCCCAGCACGTTCATCGTGCCGGTGCCGTGCACGCCGACGTTGATCGGGCCGCCGCTCGAGAGCGTCGCGGTCGTGTCCACGTCGACGGTCCCCGTGCTCCCGGCCTGGTCCCCCACGCTCATGGAGCCGAGACCCATCGGGAAGATCGTTCCGGCGTGGGTCACGAAGAGCGTCCCATTGCCCGTGCCGCCCACGGTGAGCTGCGCCTGGAGGGCCGCCGTGCTGGGCGCGATGTTCGTGTCGCCGTTGCTGATCCACAGCTGCGGCGTGCCCGTGGTGCTGGAGACGGTCAGCAGCTTGTTGGCGGGCCAGCGCAGCTGACCGCCGGTGAGTCGCGTGATGCCGCCCTGGAGGTCGAGCGCGATGCCCGAGGTCGGCCACACGCGGAGCCCGTTCGTGGCCGTGAACGTGCCGCCCTGGAGAACGCGCAGGACGCTCGCCGGATCCACGGTGTCATCGGGGTCGCCGACCACGGTGTGACCGCCCACCGTGACGCTGGACCGATCCTTCACGATCACTTCCCCGTGCCCGGCTTCCGGACCGATGTCGTTGTTCCCGATCAGAAGGTCGGACTGCGCGTTCAGTGAGGAGCTTCCGAGTCCCGCGACGGGGCCGACGTTAACGTAGCCGGAAGCGGTGGGATCCCGGGCCACGATGATCTGGCCGGCGCAGTCGATCGAGCCGCCGTTCTGCGCGAAGAGGTTCGCGACGCCGGACACGCCCACGATGATCCCGTTCGTGCCGACGGTGAGCTGGCTGTAGTGGAGCGGGCCGGTCGAGACGCCGGCCACGTTCACCGTGGCCGCCGCCGAAGGCTGCACGCCGATCATGAGCGGCCAGCTCGAGCCCACCTGGTCGGAGAAGTAGTGCGAGCCGCCCACGATGTCGAGTTCGGTGATGCCGTCGTGGCCGATGTGATCGCCGAACGACGGAGAGTCCGGGTTGTTGATGCCCTTCGAATGGATCACCGCTCCGGGCGTGAGGATTCCGGCGTTGGTCAGCGTCATGGTGGTGACGCGCCCCGAAGCGCCGAGCTGCAGGAAGTCCATGGTCAGCGATCCCGAGTTCATGGTCAGCGAGTTGGACAGGTTCGGCAGGTCCACGAAGACGCCGCCCGTGGTGTGCGGGCTCGCCATGCTCCACGTCACGTTGCCGATGCCGCACACGAGGTTCGCCGACTGGGGAACCGTGGCGGGATACGTGACCGTGTAGGTGCCACTGACCTCGAAGCGGAGATTGTCGCTGAATCCGGGAATGCCGCTCGGGGTCCACTTCGAGGGGTCGTCGGCCGAGCCGCTGACCCCGCTCTGCCAGAAGTAGTTGATGAACGCGGCGGCGGGGCGCGGCGCGATCGAGACGAGCAGGGCGAGGAGAGCCGGTCCGAGGTAGCCTCGGAGCACGGAAGAAGAGGGGCTGGACATGATTCGCAGTTCTCCGGACGAGGGGAAGTTGAACATCCCCCTTTACGTCCGGCATGCTCGCTGCGAACAAACGGGAAGCGTCGCTCCGGGACTCAAAGCCCCGCGGCATCCAGAACGGGCTTCTCGTAGATCTCGTCTTCGCCGGGATACCGCAGGTCGCTCACGCCCTTCTCCTTCGCCAGCGCCCAGAGCAGGCTCTCCCCCGCCGGGAGAATGTCCGGCTCCCTCGCGAACACGGGATCCTCGAAGGCGGCGCTCGCATCCACGAGCGTCCAGCCGCGATCGCGGAACATGCGGATGACGTCCGGAAGGAACGCGGCGTTGATCCGGTTCGTGTGGAGGAGGAGCGTGTGCGCCACGCTTCGGCCGAGCACCGCGCGCGAGAGCGCGTCATAGTACTGCGCGCGCGCCCACAGGTGAGCGAGGTACGCTTCGCGGAACGGCGCGACGTCGGCGCCCGGGTGGCTCTCCCGCCACGCGCGGAAGCGCTGATCGTAGTACCAGTCGCTGGCGTCGATCGTCACCGCGCCGATGCGATACTTCTCGGCGCGAAGGAACGCACGGAAGCCGTCGCGCTTCGCCGCCGTGTCGCCTTCCTTCAGGTACGGGAAGCGGAACAGGCGCGTGAATCCCGGCAGCGCCTTCAACAAGGCCTCGTTGCGGAGCGCGTCGGCCTCGAACTCCTCGAGGGACGTGCCCGCCCCGCCGAGATTCGCGTGGGAGTACGTGTGGTTCCCGACGAGGTGGCCCGCCTCGCCCCACGCGCGCACCTGCGCCAGTCCCTCCGGAGAGTCGATGCGCTTGCCCGCGGCGAAGAGAACGCTGTGAACGCCCGCTTCGCGGAGCGCCGCGAGGATCGCGCCGTTCGTGGCGGCGTCCGGCGTGCCGTCGTCGAAGGTGAGCGCCAGGGAGGGCAACGCCGCGGGAGGGGCGCCCGGACTCGGCGCGGGCGTCGCGGAGGTCGCGCGCAACGAAATCGGGAGGAGCAGCCCCGCGAGCAGCGCCGTCGGGATCAACACCCGGAAGAGGACGCCCGTGCCGGTCCGAGTCACCGCTTCCGGCCTCCGCCTTCGCGTGCAGCCGCGCCCATCCTGCCTTCGCGCAACGCCGCCGTCACGCTGCGAACCCATTCCAAGCGCGTCCTCTGCATGGCGATCGCCCCGACGACCATCAGGTCGAAGTACGGGCCGCTGAAGAGGCCCTCTTCCCGCGACCGCTCGGAGAGGTCCAGGAACTCGGCGATCCGCCCTTCGATCACCTCGAGGAGCTTCCGGCGCTTCGCGAGGGGCAGCACGGTCAGGAACGCGATGCGCGCGCGCAAGGGATCGGGCGGAACGCCCACGATCTCGTCGCCCACCGGAGGGCCCACCCAGCGCGCGAGCGCCGCGCGACCTTCGGCCGTCACGCGATAGCGCCGGCTCTTCCGCGAGCCCGTGGCGTGCGCCTGCGAGCGCACGAGCCCCGCCTCCTCGAGGCGGACCATGAGCGGATAGATGGCCCCGGCGCTGCCGCTCCAGTGAGGGCTCGGGGAATCGGTGAACTGGCGACGCACCTGGTAGGGCGTGCACGGCTGCCGGGACCATACGACTCCCAGCACGGTGCCTTCCAGCTCGGTCAGGGGTCGGGCTCGGCCCACCGCCATCCTCCCGGGGCCCCCTCCCGGCGGCCCTTTTCCCGGGGAACCTTTCTATAGTACGATTCGTACTATAGGTCGTCCGACCCCCCAGTCCAGCGTCCACCTCCGGAGGTTCGAACTCATGCGCACCCCGCCGTTCCCGTCACTCACCTTCCTGGCGCCGCTCGCCCTTCTGGCGCTCGAGCCGCCCGCTCCGTCCCTCGCCGCGCCGCGCGGAGGACCCGTGTTGATGCACCAGCCCACCACCCGCTTCGACCTTGCCGCGGACTCCGTGGTGGTCCCCATGAAGCGCGAAGACGGCCGGATCATCGTCGACGTCACGCTCGACGGAAAGGGGCCGTTCCCCTTCATCTTCGACACCGGCGCCCACGGCAGCGTGATGGACCTCGCCTTCGCGCGCGAGCAGAAGCTGAGCCTCGGCCAGGAGGTCACGGTCGCGAGCCCGAGCGGCGGCGGGCTGCCCGGCCATCTCACCACGATCGGCACGGTGGGGATCGGCGGCCTCACGCTCCACGACCTCCCGAGCGTGGCCTTCGACGGCATGCCCTTCCCGAAGAGCGCCACCTCACCGCGCGGCGTGCTCGGTCCGTACAGCCTGAGCGGGCTCCTCGTCACGCTCGACTACCCGGGCAAGCGCCTCGTCTTCCGTCGCGGCGCGCTCCCCGAGCCGGACGGCCGCGAGGTGTTCGGCTGGGACCGCGCGCGAGGCCTTCCGGAGATTCCGGCCACCGTGGCGGGACAGTCCGTGCGGGTCCACCTGGATTCCGGCTCCTCCGGCGGCATCGCGCTGCCCACGGACTTCACCGCGCGCCTACCGCTGGAGACTCCGCTCGCCCACGCGGGCTACGCGAAGGCGGTGGACCGCGTGGAGCCGGTGACGGCCGCGCGCCTCCGCGGCGCGTTCACGATCGGGCGCTACACCCTCGACGACCCGACGCTGCGCTTCCTCGACATCGACCGCGACGTCTGCAACGTGGGCGCCGCCGTCCTCAGTCAGTTCGCGCTCACGATCGACCCGGCCAACGCGCGTCTCCGCCTCGCGGGGCCGGAGAGCGGGCACCTCGAGGCCGTGCCGGAGAAGCCGCACTACGGCCTGCAGCTCGAGGCGCTCGAGGGGAGCCCCCTGAAAGTGCTCGCCGTGGACGCCGGCTCGGCGGCGGAGAAGGGCGGCCTGCGCTCGGGAGATCAGATCGTGCGGATGAACGGCCGGCCGGTAGAGGCCATCGCGGTCGACGACCGGCTGATGGCGCTCCGGGACTCGACGCTCCAGGTGACCGTGAAGCGGGCCGACGCCTCGCTCGATCTGACCATGACGTTGAAATAGCGGGCCCGGCGCGCCGCGAGACGCGACGATCACGCTGGAGCGGGCGGCCGGGGGCGTCGAGCCCCGCGCGGGTCACCGACAGCGCCCGGAAGTTCCGATGTCTCTGAACGCGGTCTCCAAGAACCTGATCGTGCTGGAGCGGGCCGGTCTCATCGAGCGCGAGGCTCGCGGCCGGGAGCGCATCTGCCGGCTGAACGGGGCCCGTCTTCGCGACGCCGCGAGCGCCGAGAATCTCGGGCGGGTGGCTCGCCGAAGCGGTCAGCTCGTCTCTTCGTCGGCGAGCCGGCTGGCTTCCAGCAGCACGTGGGTCACCGTGGCGTCGATCGTCCGCTCCGGCGGGGCCGCGTTCGGCTCGAAGCGGAACCGGCCGGACTCGGACTGCGTGACGGCGATCGCGGCGTCGAAGCCGCGTTGACCCGCGGCCTCGGCGTGCACCGGCCGCCCCTTCTCGAGCCAGAGGCGGCCGGACGCCCTGCCGCCTTCCACCGTGAGCAGGCCGGTCTGGCCGCCCAGCTCCAGCATCTGCAGGACGGCGAACGCGGGAATCTCCTCGAAGCTCCCGAGGAGCCCGGTGGGGGAACCCGTGGCCGGGCTCATCACCATGGTCTGGTCGGCGTTGGCGTTGGGGCGGCTCACGGGGTCGGCGAGCGCGCTCCCGACCTGACAGAACGTCACCACGACTTCGCCGATCTCGATCCGGTCCCCCGGACTCAGCGTCTGCTCGCCCGCGATCCGCCGGCCATTCACGAACGTTCCGTTCGTGCTGCCGAGGTCGCGGACCGAGAAGTGGTCGCCCTCGGAGTGGACCGCGGCATGCCGGCGCGAGGCTCGGGCCGACTCCACCGGCAGATCGCAGTCCGGAGCCCGCCCGATGACCACGTCCCGCCGGCCATAGAGGCGCAGCGGAGGCCTTGGCGGGGCGAAGAGCATGGGCGACGGCGCAGCGGGGTTCTCGGCCACGCCTTTTCGGTCGGCAACGGCGGGGCCGGACTAGAGGGGCAGCTCACTCCTGGGAGTAACCCCCAGCCCTGGCACGTCGTTTGCAAGTTCTGGCTAACGTGCGCTCCCTCCGGATCAGGATCGCCCGCGCGTCGACCGATGTCCCTGGAGTTCGCGACTCCGCCGAGCGACGGGTCGCCCCTGGGGGCCGAACATCAGGAGCCAGACATGAAGAGACTGCCTACAGCCGCGTGCGGCGTGTCGATGCTCGTCAGCCTCTCGATGCTCGCATCGCCCGCTCGCGCGACCACTTCCACGTCCTTCGAGTTCCTCTTCAACGCCGACCGTGCGACGAGCGACAATCAGTACTTCCTGCACCTCGCTGTCGGAAGCTACGACTACCCGCGCACCGTCATCGAGCCGGTAGTGCCACGCCTTCGCTACGTCGACGATGATCTTCCGGTGGTGTTGTTCCTCGCACACGAGTCCGGTCGTCCCGTCGACACCATCGTCGACCTGCGCGCACGTGGCGCGAGCTGGTCGGTGATCTTCCGACGCGTCGGCGTGTCCTACGACGCGCTCTTCGACGGCTTCGACCGCGACCCGGGTCCGCCGTACGGCAGGGCCTGGGGGTACTGGCGGAGCCACCGTCACAGCAAGCGGGCTCGCTTCTCCGACGCCGACATCTGCGGGCTGGTGGCGGTGCAGACCGGCCATCGTCTGACCGGGGTTCCCGTCATGGACGTGTGCCGCGCGAGAGGGCGCGGTGAGAGGGTCGCGTTCTACGTGGCGGATCAGAAGGGGCGTCACCATCACGACGGCCGCGGGTCGGATGAGGACCGCGGCGGGCGGGGCGACGAGAGAAGCCGTCACGAGGAAGGACACGACCGCGGGCACGGCGAGGGAAACGGGAGGGGTGAGGGCCGCGGCCACGGCAGGTAGGGCGTCACGGCCCTCGTGGCGGGAGTTCCCCAGCGGCGCGGCGCCGCGCAGGAACGCGCGTGAATGCGAGACGGGCTCCCGGCGGGCGGTTGCGCCCGGGGGAGCCCGTCACGGTGAAGGGACTCCGGACTAGCGCGCCCTCACCAGGATCATCCGCGTGGTCGCGACGCGCGATCCCTCCGACACGCGGCACAGATAGACGCCGCTCATCACTTCTCGTCCCTCATCGTCGCGGCCATCCCACGAGAGACTCCGCGCGCCGGCCTGCAGGCTCACGCCGTCCAGGAGCGTCCGGACGAGGCGCCCGGCGACGTCGTGCACGGTGACGGAGACCGGCCCAGCGTTCCGCACGCCGAAGTGCAGCGTCGTCTGAGCGACGAACGGGTTCGGCGACACGACGGGCTGGAGCGTCCCGCCCGCGATCCCTTCGCGCACCGACACGCTGACCGCCGGAGTCACGTTCATGTTGTCGGCCATGAAGATCGGGCCCCAGTCACCGCCGGTCGGGGGCGGCGCGGCGTAGTGGACCACGACGTTGTTGAACGGCTGCAGCGAGCTGAAGGCGAGCGTTCCCGTCGGCCAGGTTCCCGGAGGATCGGCCGTCGCCGTTGCCGTGCCCACCAGCGCGGCGTCCAGGTACGCCGTCACCCGCATCAACGCGGACGAGTCGCAGGCGTACTCCTCCGGCGCGTACATGATGGAGAAGTCCGTCAGCGGCGTGGAGAAGGAGATGAGCAGATCGGCGGCATAGACGCTGTTCGGGTAGATGCAGTAGCCGTAGAAGCCCACCGGAGTGAACCCGAGAACGTTGGCCTGTTGGATCGAGAACCCCTGCCCGGTCGCCGTGAAGTGGGCGGTGATCCCGCCGACCGTCAGGTCGATGGGCAGCGAGGAATGCAGCGGAGCGTTGTCGAAATCGAACAACACGGCCGGCGCCGTCGCGGGGGCGAGCAGGACCATGGCGCCGAGCATGACGCAGACGATTGTCTTCATGCCGTCACTGACTCCTTCCCTCTGAATCATCATGTGCGAGATCGCAGCGCGGCGCTGGCGAGGCCGACCTGCCCCGCGTTTCCGGTCGCGTGTCCGTGACCTAGTGACGGCCCAGTCTAGTCCGGCCGCGTGATCCGGATCAAGAGATCCGGATTTGCCTCAGGCCGGGGTTCTCCCGCCGCAGATCGTCTAAAAATATCTATGGACATCTATTGACATCCTTCGATTAATGCCATAACGTCCACTTTGTGATCTGGACGATCTGGCAAGGCGTCCAGGCCTCGGCCATCCAAGCCGGGTGGCACCAAGCGCCTCGTTGCGCGGAAAGGGTGACGCTATGAAGACGTTCGATGTCGTGGCCGCCGTGCTCCTGGTCGTGGGCGGCCTGAACTGGGGATTGGTCGGGTTCTTCGGGTTCGACCTCGTCGGCTCGATCTTCGGTTCGATGACCCTCCTCAGCCGAACGGTGTACGCGCTGGTCGGACTGATGGCCGCCTACCAGATGCTGACCTGGAAGGGAATCCAGCGTCGCTGGAGCGGCGTCCCCGTGCTGCGGAAATCCTGAGCGGCGCACGAGAAGCGAGCAACCCCCAACTCCGAGAAGGAGCTTCCGAGATGATGAATGCAACCCCGGCAGTGGATGCGAAGGAAGCGTCGAGTCCGGTCGCCACGATGGACATCGTGGATTCGGCCATCGCGGCCGGCGTCTTCACGACCCTGGTGGCCGCCGTCAAGGCGGCAGGACTCGTCGAGACGCTGAGGGGTAAGGGACCGCTCACGGTGTTCGCGCCGACCGACGATGCGTTCGCGAAGCTGCCTCACGGCACGGTCGAGAGCCTGATCGAGCCAGCGAACAAGGCCAAGCTCGTGGACATCCTAGCGCACCACGTCGTTCCCGGACGAGTGATGGCGGCGGACGTCGTGCAGTTGAAGTCCGCGAAGACCGCGCTTGGCCAGGAGCTGATCATCACCGTGAAGGACGGCAAGGTGATGGTCGACGACGCCCAGGTGGTGCGGACGGACATCGCGACGTCGAACGGCGTGATCCACGTCATCGACCGCGTGATCCTTCCGAACGGCAGGTAAGCAGAGCACGACACCGGCTCCTCGCGGTCGCGGAAGCGCGGCCGCGGGGGAGCCCGGCGACGATCCCGTCCTCGTGAGCCGGCCCGGGCAAACATCTCCTGGCGGAGGCGCGGTTCGACCCGCTCCTCCCTCTCACGCCCGGGCCGGTCTCGTCTCGCGCACCTCGGCGTCGACGGGACGGCCGCAATGGTCCAACCTGGTGACGCACGCCATGTCCCTCGATCCCACGACTCTCCGATGACGCACGACTCCCCACCGGAATCTCGACGCGGGGACGCCTACTCGATCGGCGACGTCGCTGAGATGACCGGCCTCTCCCCCGACACGATTCGGGTCTGGGAACGCCGCTACGGGCGGCCGATGCCGGTGCGCCTCGAGTCCGGCCACCGCCGCTACACGTCGGAGCACGTGCGTTGGCTACGGCGCGTGGCCGCGGCGCTCGCGCTCGGCCACCGGCCGTCTGCTCTGATGCACCTCGACGAAACGGCGATCTCCGAACTTCTCGGCCCGGCGCCGGGCGCGCGGCACGAGGCGCCGGAGGTCTCGCGGCTCCTGGAGCTCGCGCGCGAGTTCGACGGACTGCAGATCCGCGGGGTCATCCACCGCGGCTGGACCGAACGGGGCGCGCGCGACTTCCTCGAGTCCGTTTTGATGCCGGCCCTCGAGCGGGTGGGACAGGCATGGGCCGACGGCACTCTCGACATCCGGCACGAGCACTTCGTCTCCGAGTTGATCCAGGACGAGCTGCGCGGGCTGCGTTCCTTGCTGCCCGAGAACCCCGAGGGCACGCCGATCGTCGTCGCCACGTTGAGCGGCGAGGAGCACGGACTCGGCATCCAGGTCGCTGCGCTGATCGCGCGACTGGCAGGAGCGCGAGCCTGGGTCCTCGGCGTGAGCGTGCCGAATGAGGAGATCGCCCACGCCGCTGCGGAGGTCGGCGCCCGGGGAGTCGCGATCGGCGTCTCGCTCGCGACCGGGGGATTCGAGACCGATCGCCGGCTCGCACACCTGCGGGACCTGTTGCCCCAAGACGTTCGACTGCTGGTGGGAGGCAAGGGGGCGCGCGGTGTCCGACGGGGTCTTCGGAACGTCGACTACGTCGAGGACCTCGATTCCTTCGAGGCGTGGGTGCGGGCACTGCCCCGCTGACGCGGCTCCTCTTGCCGTGATCGTCATCCTGCTTCAGAATGCGGCTGCATCGAACCCCCTGGGATGGAGTGAGGTTGCCCGACGAATGCGCATCTGCCTGCTGACGACCCAGGATCTGGATGCGCGCCCGTTTCCCGCCGACGACTGGCCGTGTGACCCTCGCCCGTTCCTGCCCGAAGCCGACTGGGAAGTAGCCACGCTCAAGAAGGCCACGAGCGTGGAGCATGTGAGCCGGCTCCTGGAGAACGGCTTCGATCTCTTCTTCAACCTCTGCGACGGCGCGGCGGATCAGGACATCCCGGGCATCGAGGTCGTCCAGACGCTGGAGGCCGCCGGGGTTCCGTTCACGGGGGCCACGTCGGTCTTCTACGAGCCGCCCCGCGAGGCGATGAAGGCGGCGTGCCGGAAGCAGGGCATCGCCACGCCGGACTGGGTCTTCGCGCGGACCGACGAGGACGTGCGGCGCGCGGCCGAGACGCTCTCCTTTCCGTTATTCGTGAAGCACTACAGCAGCTACTCGAGCGTGAGCCTGAGCCGCGCCTCGCGGGTCTGCACGCCCGAGGGATTGCGGCGCCAGGCGCGCAAGATCATCAAGCGCCACGGCGCCGCGCTCATCGAGGAGTTCGTCGAGGGCGTCGAGTGCACGGTTCTCGTGGCCGAGAACCCCGACGATCCCGCCCGCCCCACCACGTACACCCCCATGCAGTACCGCTTCCCGGACGGCGAGAGCTTCAAGCACGCGAAGATGAAGTGGGTGGACTACAGCCGCATGGCGTCCTTCCCCGTCACGGATCCGGTGCTGGAGGCGAAGCTGCGCGAGGATTCTGCGCGCTTCTTCGTGGCTCTCCACGGCGCCAGCTTCGGGCGATGCGATCTTCGCGTGGACGAGACAGGGACGCCGTTCATGCTCGAGATCAACCCGAACTGCGGCGTGTACTACCCTCCCGCGGATTACGGGAGCGCGGATCTCTGTCTCGCGAACGATCCGGCGGGACACGCGGGGTTCACCCGCCAGCTCGTGGCAGCCGCCTTCCGCAGGCACGAGCGGCACGCGCGCCGATCGGCCGGCGCCCGTGCGGCGACGCAGCCGCGTATCGGCGCGGCCGGACCCGGCTGAGCGCGTCGAGCCATGCCCCTCTCCCCCGGAACCCGTCTCGGGCCCTATGAGGTCGTCTCCGCGTTGGGCGCGGGCGGCATGGGCGAGGTCTACCGCGCCGTCGACACGCGGCTGAACCGCACCGTCGCGATCAAGATCCTCCCCGGACATCTCTCGCGGGACCCCGAGCGCCGGCAGCGCTTCGAGCGCGAGGCCCGCGTGATCTCGAGCCTGACGCATCCGAACATCTGCACGCTCTACGACGTCGGGCAGGAGGGCGGCGTCGACTTCCTGGTGATGGAGCACCTGGAGGGCGAGAGCCTCGCGGACCGTCTCGCGCGCGAGCGGCTCGGCATGGATCAGGTGCTGAAGGTCGGCACGGACATCGTGGCCGCGCTGGACCGGGCGCATCGCAGCGGCGTGATCCATCGCGACCTGAAGCCCGGCAACGTGATGCTCACGAAGACGGGCGCGAAGCTCCTCGACTTCGGGCTCGCGAAGATCGCCGAGGATCCCGGCGACGCGGCGATGACCGCGCTCACCGGCGTGCGCACCGCGGCGCAGGGCGAGAAGCCGCTCACCGAGAAGGGTACGATCCTCGGCACGTTCCAGTACATGGCGCCGGAGCAGCTCGAAGGCAAGGAGGCCGACGCGCGCACGGACCTCTTCGCGCTGGGCGCGGTCCTCTACGAAATGGCTACCGGGCGGAGGGCCTTCGAAGGGAAGAGCCAGGCCAGCCTGATCGGCGCCATCATGCACGCGGAGCCGCCGTCGATCTCGTCCCTCGAGCCGATGAACCCGCCGGCGCTCGATCGGCTCATCAAGGCGTGCCTGGCGAAGGATCCCGAGGAACGCATCCAGACCGCGCACGACGTGCTGCTGCAGCTGCGCTGGATCGCGGAGGGCGGCTCCCAGGCCGGCGTGCCGGCGCCGGTGGCCCATCGGCGTCGCACCCGGGAGCGGACCGCGTGGTCGGCGGCGGCCGTGCTCGCCGTGGCGTGCGCGGCGCTCTCCGCGACGCTCTTCCTGCGGCCCGCCCCGCCCTCGAGCACGATTCGCTTCCGGATCGCGGCTCCCCCCGGCGCGACCTCCATCGACGGACCGAAGATTTCCCCCGACGGCAAGAGCTTGGCGTTCTCCGCCGTGGACTCCACCGGCCGCGCGATGTTGTGGCTGCAGCCTCTGAGCTCGTTGACGGCGGCACCCGTGGCGGGAACGGAGGGCGCCTTGAGACCGTGGTGGTCGGCGGACGGGCGCTACCTCGGGTACATCGCCCAGGGCAAGCTGCGGAAGGTGGCCGTCTCCGGGGGCCCGCCGCAGACGATCTGCGACGCCGGCGGCGGAGCGGACGGCACGTGGGGCGCCGGCGACACGATCCTCTTCGACGGCGGGCCGAGCGACCCCATCCGGCGGGTGCCGGCCGGCGGCGGCGTCGCCGCGGCCGCCGTCACGAGCGACTCCTCCACGGTCGGCTGGCCGTCCTTCCTTCCGGACGGACGGCACTTCCTCTATCTCGTCATGGGCAAGGACAGCCGGCTCATGGTCGGCTCGCTCGACGGGAAGCCGGGCGTTCCGCTCGGAATCACGCGTGCATCGCGCGCGGAGTACTCGCCGGCCGGCTACCTGCTGTTCGTGCGGGACCGTTCCTTGTTGGCGCAACCGTTCGACGCGGCCAAGCGACAGCTCCGGGGGGAGCCGGTCCCGATCGCGGAGGACGTGTGGTCCGCGTCGAACGGCGCCGCCCAGTTCTCGGTCGCGGCGGGCGGCACGCTCCTCTATCGCAGCGGAGGCTTCTACAAGGCGGAAGCGCTCTGGCTGAACCGAAGCGGCCAGGAGTTGGAGCGCGTCGCGGCCGCGTCGAGCTACGCGAACCCGTCGATCGCGCCGGACGGGAAGCGCGTCGTGCTGCGCGACGCGGACCAGGAGTCCGGGAGCCGGGACCTCTGGACGATCGACCCCGCGCGCGGCACCAAGACGCGTCTCACCTTCAACGTCCCCGTCATCACGAGCTGCGTGTGGTCGCCGGACGGGAAGACCATCTACTACTCGGCCCAGGATCAAGGCAAGGCCGTGAACATCTTCCGCAAGGCGGCGAGCGGCGCGGGCGCGAGCGAGCGCGTGTCCACGTCGGCCGAGGAGCAGCACATCGCCGACGTCAGCCGGGACGGGAAGTACCTGGCGTTGATGACCACGAGCCGCACGAACTCGTTCGACGTGGCGGTGCTCTCCCTCGACGACGGCAAGCTGACTCCCGTCGTCGCCACGCCGGCCACCGAGGTCCTGCCGCGCTTCTCCCCGGACGGGCGGTGGATCGCCTACGTCTCCGACGAGAGCGGGCGATCGGAAGTCTACGTCCAGTCGTTCCGCGGCCCGGAGGGCAAATGGCAGGTGTCGAACCAGGGCGGGGACGAGCCCACCTGGCGCGCCGACGGGAAGGAGATCTACTACGTCGGCGCCGACAAGCGCCTGACGGCGGTCGAGATCTCGGCCGGCGACACCTTCGCCGCCGGAGTCCCCAAGCCGCTGTTCAGCGTGAACCTCTCGGAGGGCGGCTGGTGGCAGTATCAGCCTTCCGCCGACGGAACCCGCTTCCTCGTGCTGAGGCCCGAGAGCGCCGAGGCCGTAGCGCCGATCACGATCGTGCTGAACTGGGCGGCCGAGCTTCGGGGCTCGTGACGTCGGAACCGTCGTTCGCCCGGTGTCGGGTCCGAGATGCCGGCGCGCCGGCCGCCCGGAGGGGCCGGTTCGGCCACACCCTGGCCGCTGATCCTCGTTGACCTCCCCGGGGGTCCCTTTCTAGATTCGGGACTCAACCACGCCGCCTCCCGGCGGTCTGGCACCCTGTCGGGAGTTGCCCATGTGTCCTCCGAACCGGTCCGTCATCGTCGGCACCGGGAGCTACCTGCCGACGAGAAGCGTTCCCAACACGGACTTTCTCGCGCACGAGTTCTACGACGCCGACGGCCACCAGTTCGCCCGACCCACCTCGGAGATCATCGAGCAGTTCGAGAAGATCACCGGCATCCACGAGCGCCGGTGGGTGACGGACGACCTGAATACGTCCGACATCGCCGCGCTCGCGGCGGAAGAGTCTCTCAGCTCCTCCGGCATCGACCCGGAGAGCTTGGACTACGTGATCGTCGCCCACAACTTCGGCGACGTCCGCGCCGACAACCGGAGATCCGACCTCGTGCCCAGCCTCGCGGCCCGCGTGAAGGCGAGGCTGAAGGTCAAGAACCCAGGCACGATCTGCTACGACCTCCCCTTCGGATGCCCGGGCTGGCTGCAGGGCTTGATCCAGGCCGACTACTTCCTCACGTCGGGACACGCGCGGAAGGCGCTCATCGTGGGCGCGGAGACCCTCTCGCGCGTCTCGGACCCCCACGACCGGGACAGCATGATCTACGCGGACGGCGCCGGTGCGGTCGTGGTGGAGGCGGTCCCGAGCGAGGAGCCGGTGGGCGTCCTGTGTCACGCCACGCGGTCCGACACGCTGGAGCACGCCCATCTGCTGAGCATGGGGCGATCGAACAACCCCGACTACCGCGACGACGCGCTGTTCCTCAAGATGAGCGGCCACCAGCTCTACGAATACGCGTTGCGAACCGTGCCGCAGCTCATCCGGGACGCGCTCGACAAGGCGGGGGTGGTCATCGGCGACGTGAAGAAGATGCTGCTCCACCAGGCCAACGCGAAGATGGACGAGGCGATCGTGCGCCGGCTCTGCAAGCTGTGCGGAGTGGAGACGTCGAAGCCCGAGATCGTGCCGATGACGATCTCCTGGTTGGGGAACAGCTCGGTGGCCACGTTGCCGACGCTGCTGGACCTGGTGCTGAAGGGGAAGCTGCCCGGGCAGTCGCTCGCGAAGGGAGACGTCGTCGTGTTCGCTTCCGTCGGAGCGGGCATGAACGCGAACTCGGTCATCTACCGCGTGCCGTGAGCGGGGTCGCGGGCGCGCGACGAACGGCCGCGGCGAGCTGAATCACCGCCGGTCAGGTCTTGGCGGTCTTCGGCGGCTCCGACTTCGTTGGCTCGTCTCCCGTGCACCTCGGGGCCGGAGGGAGCCCTCGCGATCTAGCGGGGCGCCCCCGGAGCCTTGTCCTTCTTCTTCTGCTCGGTTTCCTGCTCGCGCTTCTTCTTCTGCTTCTGGCCCTTGTCCTTGTCCTTCTTGCCCTTGTCTCCCACCGCAAGCGTCCTCTCTGGGCGGAAGCTCGTGCGCCCGCCGGGGCGCCACGCCGCCCGCCTGGGTTCACGTTCGCGCGCGACTATAGCCGTTTCCGGGTCCCGAGCGACGGGAATCGGCGGAACCTGCCCGGCCGGAGGTCCCGATCGAGTATGATTGGACCGTGTTCCGGCCTTGCTGCGTCGCGCGGGGTGGAGCGCAGTCGTCCTCACGCGGCGGGGAGCCGAAGATGAAGAAGATCATCGAGCGCAGGCGCGCGGTGCCGGCATGACCGAGGAATGCGCGGTGTCCGTGAAGGACCAGATCGTGAGGATCCTGACCTATGGGGCGACGCTGGTGACGGCCGTGGAGGGCTTCCTCCACGGGGAAGAGAGACGGGCCGTCCGCGGCGTGATCGAGTCCTATCCGGAGCTTTTCGAGGTGTTCTCGCGCGGATTCCCGGAGAAGGGCCCGAAGAGCTTGTGGGTCCGGCTGAAGCACGCGAGCGGCCAGGCGTAGGCCCCTGCCCACTCCCTCGCACCGCTGCCTCCCGCCGCGGAGGCCGCCGAGGACCCTGCACCTGGCCGAGGACGCGAAAAGGGCAGGCCGTCGGACCCGTTTTGGTGTATCTTGGCAGCAACGTGTGGGCGAAGCTCCTCGCATGCTCACTCCGCAGCGGTCCACCGGGCCCGCGTGGACGCTCTCCTCGAGGACTCACCACTTGGATTCCGAGGTGGCCGATCGGCCCCTCAGAAGGGCGTTCCCCAGTTCGGGGGACGTCACCACGCGGGAGGGTTTTCCCGCGAACACGAGATGTCGGGACAGGGAATGGCTTTGCAGTGCGGCAGACCCGGACTCCGATTCTCAGTGAACTAAGGAGTACGGGTAATGCGTACGACCGGAACCGTGAAATGGTTCAACGACGACAAGGGCTTCGGGTTCATCACGCGCGATGACGGCGAGAAGGACGTCTTCTGCCATCACTCCGCGATCCAGGGCGAGGGCTTCAAGTCCTTGGCCGAGGGTCAGAAGGTGGAGTTCGACGTGGTGGCCGGCCAGAAGGGCCCCGCCGCGGAGAACGTGACGAAGGTCAAGGTCTAGCTCGAAGCCTCGGCTATCCGCCGAGACGAGGCCCCGTCGGTGCAAGCCGGCGGGGCCTTCGTCTTCCCAGCGAATCATGCAAACCGGCACGGATGCTTGGCGAGCCCGCACCGCCGCTGCATCGTCACGCCTACGGGCGTGGGTAGCGCGCCGTCCGGAGGCTCCCGAAGGCGCAACGGCGGCCGGTCGCGAGGACCGAACCGCCGTTGCCAGGAGGGCCCGGGACGCCCGTTAGGCCCACCCGCTTCTTCTCGGCCCCTTCGGACTGCCTCTTGAGCACTGACTCATCTATTTCTTTCGCCCGGCTACCTTGGCGCTGACGGTTTCGAAGGGGCGCACGTCGGGAGGCCGAGCCTCACCCCGCGACGGCACGAACGCCCGGATCGGCTCCTCGATCCCCTTCCCGCGGCGGAAGCCGTCGATTCGCAAGAGCATCATCTCCGTGACGGTCCCACCCTTCCGGGCGAGAACCAGCCCTGAGGCGCTCGCTACGTCCTGATCCAGGACCATCCCGACCCGAAGTTGCTCCGCCGCGATGCTCGCAACTCGCATCCCGCCTTGGAGATCCAACTCCCGCAACGCCGCCACGATCTCCGGCGACGTGGACCCGGCCAGGACCGCGAAGGTTTCCTCGCGCGAGCGACCGCGCTCCTCGCCTTCCACGAGATGCACGACCGCGCGAAGCGCCTCGACGGCCCGCGCGTCGTCCGCGCCCGTCCCGGCGTGAGATTCCGGCCGCCCGTCCTGGGCCTCCACGATGCGCGCCACGCCCTCGAGGCGCGGAATTCGCGAGAGAAGCTTGGCCGCGATTCGCGGGTGATCCGCGTGGATCGCCCGCTCGTCGTCCCCGACCGCGGCACCCGCCCGGATCTGCGCGAGCGCCTCGAACGGCACGGCGCTGGAACCCAGTTGGGACAGCATGGCCGCGAGGCGCAGCTGCCACGCGCTCCGGATCCCCAACCGTGCTCCGAGCGCCTCCGCAACCTCGCGGATTCGAGCGCAACGACCGAACGCCTCCGGACGCGCGAGCTCCAGGACTTCCGTCAGGACCTGGACGACCTCGCCGAGCGTTCGCTCGAGGACCTCCCTCTCCACCCGCAGAAGCCGGTGTTGCGCGAACGCGGCCTCGACACCGCGGAGCAGGCTGGCGTCGTTGCAGGGTTTCGTGAGGAAGCGGAAGACGTTTCCGTCGTTCACCGCAGCGATCATCGACTCCAGATCCGATTGACCGCTCAGGATGATCTGCACGGTCTCGGGGAATTCCCGGCGGGCGTGTCCCAGGAAGGCCGTTCCGTCCATGCCCGGCATGCGCATGTCGGACACGACGACGCCGAAGGGACCCACCGTGCGGAGGACGCGGAGTCCTTCCTCCCCGCTTTCGGCGGTCGACACGTCGAAGCGGTTTCGCAGCTTTCGTTCCAGCGCGTGGAGAACATTCGGCTCGTCGTCGACGAAGAGGACTCGGTCCGTCACGGCAACCTCCCTCGGCGCGCGGTTGCGGGCGCGGCATGCACCGCGAAATCGAGCGCAACATGCAGTCCTGGCGGGGTATCGGGCTGGGGGTTTCGAGCCTTGAGCAATCGAATGGACTTCCCATTGACTCCTGGCTCATGCGGGGGTATCGATCGGTCGATCCTGAGAGCGGTCCACCGCTGTTGCCGCGTCGTGCGAGGAAAGTCCCCGGGAGGTCCTCGGGGAACGGATCCACGACCGGAAGCCGAGCTTCCTCCGCCCACCGGGCCGCACGGGCGGAGTCACTTCGATCGCAGCGGGGTGAAAGCGCGTGGCGCGCCAGCCGTCGGCAGAAAAAGAGAGCCTCCCGCCAGAGCCTTCGTCCGCCCTCCTGCGCGGCGCCCTGGACGCTCTGACGGCTCGGCTGTGCATGCTCGACGCGCAGGGCCGCATCCTGGAGATCAACCGCGCGTGGGCCGAGCATCGGGCCGAGGTGGGCACGCTCACCAGCTTCGACGTCGGGGCGGACTACGTTTCGGCCTGCGAGCGCGACCGTTTTCCCTCCAACGACGCCGTGCTCGCCGGCCAGGATCTCGCTCGCGGCATCTCCCAGGTTCTGAAGGGCGCCGCCCCGCGCTACGTGGCGGAGTACCCGTCCCGCGTGGGCGCGGAGCGGCGGTGGTTCCAGGTGCACGTCGATCCGATCCGGGATAGCGACCGTGCCGCGGCGCTCGTGGCCCACTACGACATCACGGATCGCGTGCTCGCGACGGAGCGTCTGGCGCGGGCGGCGGAAGACTCCACGCTGCTCGCGCTCGTCGCCGCCCACACGGACAACTCCGTCGTCATCACGGACGTGAACGCCCGCATCGTCTGGGTGAACCGCGGTTTCACGCGGCTCACGGGATACGAGCTGGAGGAGGTCGTAGGGAAGGTCCCCGGTTCCATCCTGCAGGGTCCGGCCACCGATCCCGAGACGGTCGCGTACATGCGCCGCCAGATTCGCGCCCAGGAGGGCTTCGAGGTCGAGATCCTGAACTACCACAAGACCGGGCGCCCCTACTGGATCTCGAGCGAGGTGCGCCCCGTCCGAGGACCGGACGGTTGCGTGAGCCGGTTCATCGCCATCCAGAGCGATGCCACGAAGCGGCGGGCCGACGCGGAGGAGATGCAACGCCAGCACGAGCGCACCGAGGCCTTGGCGCGAGCGTTGGAGCGAGAGAAGGCCGTCCTGCTGGGGATCATTTCGACGATCCCGCACGCGGTCTTCTGGAAGGACCGGGAATCGCGCTACCTCGGGTGCAACGACACGTTCTGCCGGCTCGCCGGGATGGAGCGCTCCGAGGACCTCGTGGGCAAGACGGACCAGGACTGCCCGTGGCGGGCGCAGGCCGCCGACTACGTGCGTGACGACCGCGAGGTCATCGAGTCCGGGGAGCCGAAGCTGGACATCGAAGAGGAGCTGGACCGAGCCGACGGTCGCACGTCGGTCATCCTCACGAGCAAAGTCCCTTTGCGCAACGCGGACGGCGAGGTCGAAGGGGTCCTGGGCGTGTTCGCCGACATCACGGAGATGAAGGACCTCGAGCGGGAGCTGGCGCAGGCGCGCAAGCTGGAGTCCATCGGACAGCTGGCGGCCGGGATCGCGCACGAGATCAACACGCCCACGCAGTACGTGTCGGACAACACGCACTTCGTGGCAGGCGCGTTTCAGCGCCTGCTCCCGCCGATGCGTGGCTTCGCCGAACTGGAGTCGGCGCATCCGGAAGCCGCGCCGCCCCGCGAAGAGCTGGCCCCGCTCTGGAAGGCGCTCCGCGACGCCAATTTCGCATTCGCGTCCGCCGAGATTCCAAAGGCGCTCGAGCAGTCCCAGGAAGGGCTCGACCGCATCGCCGGCATCGTGCGCGCGATGAAGGAGTTCTCGCATCCCGGCGACGAGCGGTCCGCCACGGACCTCAACGCGGCCATCCAGAGCACGATCGTCGTGGCGCGACACGAATGGAAGTACGTGGCGGATGTGGAGACGGACCTCGACCCGAGCCTTGGGCCGGTGACCTGCCACGCGGGCGACATCAAGCAGGTCGTCCTCAACATGATCGTCAATGCCGCGCACGCGATCGAGAAGGCACGGGGCCAGGGTGCGGCCGCGAAGGGGCACATCCGCATCTCGACGAGGTCCGCGACGCCCTGGGCGGAGCTGCGCATCGCGGACGACGGGTGCGGCATCGCCCCGGAGCATCGCTCGCGGATCTTCGACCCGTTCTTCACCACGAAAGAGGTCGGCAAGGGGACGGGGCAGGGCCTGACCATCGCGCGCGCCATCGTCGTGAAGAAGCACCGCGGCACCATCGATGTCGAGACCGAGGTCGGGCAGGGCACGACGTTCATCGTCCGGATCCCTCTCGAGCGCGCGCCGTCGGGCGATCTGCTGGCGGACGCGGCTCCGGGGACGACCTGACGTGCGGCGCATCCTCTTCGTGGACGACGAGCAGGTCCTGCTCGACGGCCTCCGCCGGATGCTCTACGACCTGAGCGGACACTGGGTCATGGAGTTCGTCACGAGCGCGCAGGATGGCCTCCGCGCCATGGAGCACGAGCCCTTCGACGTGGTCGTCTCCGACATGCGCATGCCGGGGCTGGACGGCGCGGACTTCCTCGCGGAGGTCCGCAAGCGCTATCCGAAGACGGCGCGGATCATCCTCTCGGGCCAGTCGGACGAGACGGCCATCCTCCGCGCCGTGGGCGCCACGCACCAGTACCTCTCGAAGCCCTGCGATCCGGACCTGCTCCGGCGAACCGTGGAGCGTGTCTGTGCGCTGCAGGATCTGCTCGAGTGCGACCGGGTGAGGTCGTTCGTGGCCGAGATCCAGTCCCTGCCCTCCGTCCCCTCGCTCTACCAGGAGATCACGAAGCTCTCACGGGACCCGCGCGCGACCCTCGAGTCGCTCGGACAAGTGATCGAGCGGGACGTGGCCATGAGCGCCACGGTGTTGAAGCTCGTGAACTCCGCCTACTTCGGGATGGCCCGGCCGGTGGAGTCGGTGACGCGCGCCGTGATGTTCCTGGGCCTCGATACGATCCGCGCGCTGGTCCTCGGCTCCGGAGTGTTCCAGGAGTATCGCGGCCTTCCGCCGGAGATCCTCTCCGTGGAGGAGCTGTGGGACCACAGCGTGCGCACGTCCGCGTTCGCCCGCGCCATCGCCAAGTCCGAGAGCGTCGCGCCCGAGGTGATCAACCAGGCCGGCTTGGCCGCCATGTTCCACGACGTCGGCAAGCTGATCCTCGTCACCCACGACGCGGAGAAGTACCGGAAGGTGCGAGAGCGCATCGCACGGGAGCCGCGCCGGCACTCGGAGATCGAGCTCGAGGTCTACCACGCCACGCACGCGGAGATCGGAGCGTATCTGCTGGGCCTCTGGGGCTTTCCCGACGACGTCGTGCGTGCCGTGGCGTTTCACGCACGACCGCTCGGCTCGTGGGATGACGCCGGCGGCGCCACGACCTGGGTCCACGTGGCCGACGCGCTCGCCCGCGCCGCCGGGGGACCGAAGGATCTCGCGACCTCTCACGTCGACGTCGAGTACCTCCGGGCGCACGGCTGGGCCGACAAGCTGCCCCAATGGACGGAGCTTTGCGCGTCGCTCATGCCCGGCGCGGCGCAGAGGGGCTAACGCGCCGGGTCGTTCCGCCGGCCGAGCTCCGAGCCGGCGGCCCTTCAGAAGTTGAAGTTGATCCTCGTGCCCACCTTCTTCTCGTCCTTGCCGAGATCGGTGGTCACCTGGACGGAGATGCTCTTCGGGATCTCCCAGGTGACCTTGCCGCGCACCGTGGTGGCGCCGTCCAGCAGGGACCGGTCGACCGAGCCGCTGACATCCACCGTGCCCGTCTTCCCGGCCCGCAGCGTGACGTCGCCGCTCAGGCTCAGCCGGAGCACGTCGGGGTCGGTGTAGTCGATCGCGAGGCGGCTCTTCGCCGAGTCCGCGAGCAGCACCTCGATGCTGGCGCCCGCGCTCGGCGTCAGCTTCCCGTCCTTCGTGGTGCCCTCGGACTCGATCTGGATCTTCACGTGCGGGTCGGCCACGACCATCCCTCCTTGCGCCGCGTCGCCCGGGGCGGGTTTCTCCGGCGCTCCCCGTCTCAGGTCTCGACCACGCGCACCGTCCACAGGTCCGCCGCGAGATCCGGGTCCAGCAGGTACGCATACGGCATGTAGAAGAAGCCCCCGTCGCCCCACTTCGTGGACCAGGAGTTCATCGCGATGAACTGCTGCCCCGCATCCCGGTAGCCCACCGCCAGCACCGCGTGCCCGCCGAGGACCGCGTCGTTCGGACCCGGCATCGGCACCTTCCCGGTCTTCGCCACCGCCGGCGATTCGAAGCTCGCGAAGACCGTGAATCCGAAGACGAACGGGTAGCCGGCGGCGAGGCAGCCCTTCATCTGCGACATGGTCTGCGCGACGCGCTGATAGCTGATCGCCTGATGCAGCTCCGCGTCCGCGTACGCCTTCGCCGGCGGCTTCTGCGCGAACTTCGACTCGACGTACGCCCAGTCGTCCTCCGGGCACGCTCCGATCTGCGCGATGCTCTTGATGCCGTCGCGGAGCATCGCTCCGGAGTCGCTGTCCACCGTGCCTTCCATCACGCGCTCGTTGTAGTAGATGAACAGCCGCGACGGCAGGAACTCCTTCGCTGCGCCCTGCTTCCGCTGGTCGAAGCGGTGGGCGTTCGCGATGGCGTTGGCAGTGCAGCTTCCGATCCGGCCCTGGTCGACGACCGGCGGGCACTGCTTGCGCAAATCGACCTTCGGTGGCAGAGCCCTGAGCACGGCGGGCGGCGCCGCGTACAGGTGATCTCGGTGATCGGGAAGGTCGGGCACCCATCCATAGCGCGCCTGCGTCCTGGGCATCGCTCGCTCCCTTCTCGCCGGGCCGGCGTGACGCGAACTCTAGAATGTTGCAACGGGCGAAGCAAGAGCGGGGCGCCGGCGCCGCTCGCGAGGGCAGCTCCCGGACCTGCCGCGTCAGCGCCGCGAGCGAGCGAGCGCGGCCGCGCGGTCGGCGAGATGCGCGTCGCCCAGGCGGGCCGCGGTGGCCGCGAAGTCGTCGCGCGGCCCCTTCCATTCCCAGTCGTCGACGCGCCCGACGGGCGCGTCCGTGCGCAGCCGGGCGAGCGTGCGGAAGAGCAGCGCCTCGTCGCGGTGGTCGACGAGCGCGGTCGCGAGCCGCGCTGCGCCGCGCACCGCCACGTCCCAATCTGCGGCGCTCTCGGGAATCGCCTCGATCGATCCGTAGCGGGCCAGCACGGTCGCGGCGGATTTCGCGCCCCAGCCGGGAAGGCCGGGGTAACCGTCGGCGCTGTCGCCCGTC
Source organism: bacterium (assembly GCA_046330135.1). Taxonomy (GTDB): domain Bacteria; phylum ARS69; class ARS69; order ARS69; family ARS69; genus CAYYFX01. Next base: position 168,411 of record JAXLTI010000006.1, on the reverse strand, counting down.
AATGCGAGCCAGTCGGCGATCGAGGCCGGCGGCACGCCGAACTTCGCGACGACTCCGGCTTCGTTGCGGATCTCCCGCGCCCGCCGGTCCAGCTGCACGACGCGATCGCCGCGCACGCACTGCGCCAGGTCCTTGTCCGGCGAGCAAACGAGAACCCGCTCCGCGCGAGCGTCTCGCGCCGCCACCGCGGCGGCGCTGGCGAGCGCGTCGTCCGCCTCGAGGTCGACCATCGCCCAGACGGTGATCCCCAGGGACTCCAGCGCGTGCTCCAACGGCTCGAACTGGGCGAAGAGAACGGGATCGATGCCTTCGCCCGTCTTGTAGCCGGGCCACAGCTCGTTCCGGAACGACTCGACGACGTGATCCGTGGCGACGCCGATGTGCGTGGCCTCGGCGAGCAGCCCGAGGAGCGAGGTCACGACGCCCCGCACGGCGCGCAGCTTCTCCGGCGATCCGGCGCCGCCCCCGTCTCCCGGCGCGTAGAAGTAGCGGAAGAGCTCGTACGTCCCGTCGACGAGGTGCACGTTCATCGGCGGACCGGGGGGTCACCCGCCGACATGAGATTTCGGCCACTGCTCCCGGGCCACGGCCGCCGACAACTGCTCCACCGGGGCGTAGCGATCCGTCAGGACGATCCGGGGGCCGCCCGCATCCATCAGCTCGCGCAGCTGGTCGTCCGTGAAGAGCTGCCGCGCGACGATCGGGTCCCCGTCACCCGCGTCGATCTTCGCGAACGCCTTACGGTCCAGCGGAGCGTCGCTCGCGAGGACCACGAACGTGCTCCGCGGCATGGCGCGCCAGCCGGGCGCCGTCGGCAAGAGGTACACGTACCGGAAGGTTTGCTGCAAGGTGAGGACGAACGCGCGGACGAGACCGGCCGTGGGGACGTCCATGAGATTGACCATGTACACGCCGTCCTCCGCGAGCCACGCGTGCACGCGGTCGTCGAACTCCTTCGTCGTGAGATGGTACGGGATGGAGTAGTGATTGCACGCATCGTTCATGATCAGGTCGTAGCGGGCGCCGGGCTCGCGCGCCAGGTACAGCCGCGCGTCTTCGTTGTAGGTCACGATCCGCGTGTCGCGCCGCAGGCCCATGACCTCGTAGGCCACCTGCGTGACCCCGGGGTCGATCTCGATGACCTCGACGTCGCTCGCGGGGTAGACCGCCTCCAGGTAGCGGGGGAACGCGTAGCCGCCGCCGCCGATGCTGAGGGTGCGCAGGCGGTCGTGCTTCTGCGCGTGATCGGCGGCCACTTCCGCGTAGACCTGCGTGTACTCGTAGGCGAGGCGCGTGGGGTGCGCGAGGGACGCCGTGCTGTGCACCAGGCGATCCAGGATGAGCGTGACCATCGGCTCGCCCCGGTAGCTGTCGGGCTTGATGCGGATCGAGTAGTAGTTCGTCTCCCGATAGCAGTCCGCGCGCGCCCAGCCGTCCCTCGCCGCCAGCGAGTACCCGCCCACCGCGACGATCGCCGCCAGCGGCAGCGAGACCCACCGGCCCGCCAGCAGGAAGATCGAGCCCATCGCCGCGAGGACGGCCGCCAGGCCGAGCACGATGGCGTACGTCCCGATCCAGGCGATCAACACGAAGCCGGTCGCGAACGTGCCGACGATGCTGCCGACGGTGCCGGCCGCATAGATCCTGCCGACCGTGCTGCCCGTCTTCGCGAGATCGCGGACGGCGAGCTTGATGACGATCGGCGAGATCATGCCCAGCAGCGCGCACGGGAGGAAGAACAGCGCCGTGGTGCGGACCAGGATCTCCCAGAGGATGGGCCAGTCGAAGGGCGTCAGCCGGCCGCGCACGTCGACCACCAGGACGCACGCGCAGGTCAGGCTCGCCGCCAGGAAGAGGCCGCCGAGCAGGCGCAGGGACGCCCGCCGATCCGCGAGCCGGCCGCCGGCGTAGTTGCCCAAGCTGATCCCCGCCAGCACGATCCCGATGACGGTGGTCCACGTGTAGAGCGACACGCCCACCTGCGGGGCGAGGATGCGCCCCGCCACCAGCTCCAGGATCATGATGCAGGCGCTCGAGACGAAGACGATCAGATTGGGGCGCCAAAGCCAGCCCAGGCGCGGAGCCTCAGCGGGAGGAGCCGCGGCGCTCGGCGGGCCGCCGGGATCGTTCACGGTCACTCCCTCTCGTCCCCCGTCCCCGGCGAGGCCGGGACCGCCCAGACCTGAGCGCGCCGGGCGAGCAGCGCCCGCACCGCCGACGTGTCCACCTCCGGCAGGTGCGCCTCCACCAGCGCGACCGTCTCCTCGACCAGCGTCTTCAGGCGCGGCAGAGCCCTCTCCCGGTCCTGCCGGAAGAGATCTTCCAGGCGCTCCGCCACGTCGCGCGGCGCGATCTTCATCGGCGCGAGGAAACGGCCCATGCGCTTGACCTGGAACGTCGTGAAGTACGCTCCGTTGAGTCCGGCGAGCACGCCCATGAGGTGCTGCGCACACGCGACGAGGCTCTCGTAGTAAAAGACCGTGGCGTCGCGGGTGCGGAACTGGTGCTCGAGCGCCCACATCGGGAAGAAGGCGAGGTGCCGGCGGACCATCGCCACCCCCAGAGCCGGCGGATACGCGCTCGCCCGGCGCTGCCACTCCGCGACCAGCTCCTCGCCGAAGAGCGCGCGGCCCGCGAGCGTGCCTTCGAGAGCCTTCTGCAGCGGCGAGTCGCAGTCCAGCTCCACGAGCACCTTGGCCATCTGCGCTTCCCACGTGGCGATCGTGGAGTGCGCGAGCTGCACCTCGACGCCCTGCACGAAGTACGACTCCACGATCTCGCCCTCCGCGCGGTCGCCGAGGCAGAACTTCCGCTCGGAACCGCCGTGACCCTTGCGGAGGGCGGTGAGCTCGTCCTCGGTCGGCAGCTCGCCGTCGTAATAGAGCAGGATGTCGAGGTCCGAGTACTGGTCCGCCAAGCCCTTGGCCGAGGATCCGCTGACCATCCCGGCGCGCGCCGTGGGAAGCCGCGCGTAGGGCGGGACGAGACGCTGCGCCAGCTCCAAGAGGAAGACGCTCGCGGCGGTCGGCGGGTGGATCGCGTGAGGCGTGGGCGGCTCCATCTAGTCGGGATTCGTGGCGAAGACGGTCAGCGCGGTGGTGAAGCCGCGATCGTCCATCGAGAGCATCGCGAGGATGGCGTGGGCGATCTCCTCGGAGCGCAGCTTCTTCGCGCTGAGCGGCTGCGTGCGTCCCCCCGACGAGGCGAAGTCCGTCTGTACCTCGCTCGGGTTGATCTGCATGACGCGGATCTCGTGCTTGCGCAGCTCGGCGCGCCAGCACTCCGTCATTCCGCCGAGCGCGAACTTCGACGCTACGTACGCCGTCCCGCCGGCGAAGCCCCTTCCTCCGGCGGTGGACGACACGTTCACGATGTTGCCGCGCTTCTTCTGCACGAAGTGACGCGCCGACTCGCGCGCCATCAGCATCGCGCCGAAGACGTTCGTATCCATGATCGCGCGGAATTCCTCGAGCTTCAGGTCGAGGAGCGAGCCGAAGCGGCCCCAGCCCGCGTTGTTGATCAGGGTGTTGTAGCCGCCCCCGAGCTCACGGACGACGGTCTGCACCAGGCGCACCGCGTCCTCTTCGCGCCCCACGTCGCCGACGAGCCCCAGCGCGCCGATCTCCTTCGACGCCTTCTCGACGCGGTCCTTCGCACGCCCGCAGACGGCCACGCGCGCGCCCTGCTTCACCAGGAGTCGCGCCGTTTCCAGGCCGATTCCGGAGCTGCCCCCGGTGACGAGCGCGACGCATTCCTCGATCTTCACGATTCCACTCCCGGGGATGCGAACCCAACGGATGAGCGACCGGACCGAGAGCGTAGCCTCCGGGTTCCGCCCCAGCAAGGGCGTAGGTCAGTCGCCGGCCATCTGCTGGAGGATACGAGAACCCCGGGCTCGCCCGGCGCGGAGGCGGCGTCCGGCCTCCGCGACCGCCTCGAAGAGCTGCTCGAAGGACTCGACGACGAAGAGGACGTCCTGGAACCGGTCGATCTCGAACGGCTGCTCGAGCACGGCGTCGAGATCGAACGGCCGCCGGTCGCAGGCCGGCCCGAGCGCGTTCGCGCAGTCCCCGTGGGACGAGATGAGCCCGCTCCCGTAGACCTTCACGCGTCCGTCCTCGCGGATCAGGCCGAACTCCACCGTGAACCAGAAGAGCCGCGCCGCGCGGCGCACGTCCTCTTCGGTGCGCGCCGCGCCGGCGAGCTGCCCGAACGTCTGCAGGAAGTCCGCGAAGTGCGGGTGGGCGTGGAGCGGCACGTGACCGAACACGTCGTGGAAGATGTCCGGCTCGGGCAGGTAGTCGAGCTGCGCCTTCGGACGAACCGTGATCGTCGTGGGGAAGCGCCGCTTGGCGAGCGAAGCGAAGAACTGCGCGGCGGGAATGAAGCCCTTCACGGGCACCGCGGCCCACCCCGTCTTGGCGCTCAGCCGTGCGTTGACGTCGCGGAGATCCGGCACGCGATCGGGCCGCAGCCCGATGAGCTCCGCCCCTTCGAGGAACAGGCGACTCCCGTTCGCTTCGAGGTCCGCCATCCGGCGTCCGGACAGGATTCCCCACACCTCGTGGTTCTCGCCCGTGTAGTCCTCCCAGCGCTGCTCGGTGAGCCACTGCGTTTCGATCGAAGTTGTCGGATTCATGAGTGCCCTCCGCATGCCGGGGTCGAGGAAACGAAAAAACGGCCCGTGGAAGCCACGGGCCGTCGGGAGAATCAGGCTGTCGGTGCGTTTCAGACGCGCGATCGCCCCTCCGGACGGCCCTGTCGGGTCGCCGCGTAATAGGACGCGTAGCCGTACGGACGTCGCGCGGTGGGGTTCTCCATGTCGCAGAGTGTAGCATGGCCGCGCCATCGAAGAGCAAGTCGCCGAAAAGTGGACCGGCGCCTCCGAGACGGAATGGCCGGTGCCTGCGACGAGCACGACCCTCGGCCGAGCATGTGAAGGAATTCATCGGGGCGGGTCGCCTTGGGCCCCTCTCCGGCCCTTCGGGCCCTCCCGGGACCGCCGGCGGCCCCGGGATTCACGCGTTCTTCACACATTCCCCACGAGAGCTACTCCGGCGGCGGCGACATTGGCGGCCGAGTCACGGTGTGCGGGGGAGCGCGACTTCGTCCCCGTCGCTCCTCCGACGCCGGAACGCTGGACGAGGCGACCCTCGTCCGCCGGGCGTTCGTGCCAGGCCGCCCGGAACAGGAGGTCCGCAAAGTGTCGAAGAGATCGCACGGGCCAGCTCTTCTTGCAGCCGCGATCGTCAGCTTCCTCGTCGCGAACGCGTCGAACGTCGGCGCCCAGGTGCAGCCCGCGGCCGGTTACACGCCGCCCGACGACACCCCGTCCGTCAAGGTCGGCGGCACGATCTTCACCGACTACACCTTCGTGCAGGATCCGAAGGTGACGGTCGAAGGCAAGGAGATCCACTCCAACAGCTTCAACGTGAGCCGGGCGTACATCAACATCACGGGCAACCTCTCGCATCTCTACGCCTTCCGCATCACGCCCGACGTCACGCGCGAGACCGGCGCGGGCAGCTCCCTCGCCGGGAGCTACACGTTCCGGCTGAAGTACGCGATGGGACAGCTCAACCTGGACGACTGGGTCACGAAGGGCTCCTGGGTCCGGCTCGGTCTGCAGACGACACCGTGGGTGGATTACGCGGAAGGGATCTACCGCTACCGCTTCCAGGGGACGATCTTCGAGGACCGCGAGGGCAAGCTCACCTCTTCGGACAACGGCCTCTCCGCTCACATCAACTTCTCCGGGAACCACGGCGACGTCCACTTCGGCGTGTACAACGGCGACGGCTACAGCAAGGCGGAGGCGAACGACCAGAAGGCATTCCAGGGCCGCGTCTCCGTCCGCCCCCTGCCGCAGGGTCCGCTTCACGGATTGCGCATCACGGGCTTCGCGGACGCCGACAACTACGCCTCGGGCGACGCGAGGGCGCGCTTCCTCGGCAACGCCACCTTCGAGGACACGCACCTGAACGCCGGCTTCGACTTCCTCAGCGCCAAGGACCAGACCGCGAGCACGGCGGCGGAAGTGAAGAGCGAGGGCTTCTCGGTCTGGGCCACCCCGCGGACCAAGTGCGGGTGGGAGGCGCTGCTGCGGTACGACCAGCTGAAGCCGAACAAGGACGTGGACGGCAAGAAGAAGACGTCGATCGGAGGAGTCGCCTACTGGTTCCCCCTCCAGAAGGGCGTGGCCGGCGCCATCATGGCCGACTACACGCAGGTGGAGTACTCCGGCATCAACACCCCGAAGTCGAAGCAGGTCGCGCTTCACGCCCTCTTGAACTTCTAGAGGCGGCGACGCCACCCGGGGCTACGGCCCGAGAATCGAAGGAGCTGAACGATGAAGCAGACTCTCCTGCGGCTGGTCCTCGCGAGTGCCGCGGCGGCGGCGCTCGCGTCGCCCGCCCTCGCGGACAAGGTGCAGATCAACGGCGCCGGCGCGACGTTCCCGTACCCGCTCTACTCGAAGTGGTTCACGGAGTACAATCGCCTGCACCCCGAGGTCCAGATCAACTACCAGTCGATCGGATCGGGCGGCGGCATCCGCCAGCTCACCGAGCGCACCGTCTACTTCGGGGCCAGCGACGGCCCGATGACCGACGAGCAGCTCGCGAACGCTCCCATGAAGATCCTGCACTTCCCGACCGTGCTGGGCGGCGTGGTGCCGATCTACAACCTCCCGGGCATCGACGCGGAGCTGCATCTCGCGGGCCCCGTGCTGGCCGACATCTACCTCGGCAAGATCACGAAGTGGAACGATCCACAGATCGCGAAGGACAACCCGGGCGTCGCGCTCCCCAGCGCGGACATCACGGTCGTGCACCGCTCGGACGGCTCGGGCACGTCGTACATCTGGTGCGATTACCTCGCGAAGGTCTCGCCCGAGTACAAGGCGAAGGTCGGCGTGGCCACGTCGGTGAACTGGCCGGCCGGCATCGGCGGCAAGGGCAACGAGGGCGTCGCCGGGCTCGTGAAGCAGTCGCCGAACTCGATCGGCTACGTCGAGCTGATCTACGCCATCCAGAACAAGCTGTCCTACGGCGCCGTGCAGAGCAAGGACGGCGAGTGGCTCAAGGCGTCGCTGGAGACCGTGACCGCCGCGGCTGCCGCCGCTGCGCCGGTGATGCCCAAGGACTACCGCGTGTCCATCACGAACGCGCAAGGCAAGAGCGCCTACCCGATCTCGTCCTTCACCTGGCTCCTCGTCCCGGCCAGCCCGAAGGGCCCGATGGGCGCCGCGCTCGTGGACTTCATGAAGTGGGCGTTCACGGACGGACAGCAGTACTGCGCGGACCTCGGCTACGCCCCGCTGCCGAAGGAAGTGGCGGCGCAGGAGCTCGCGGCCCTGCAGAAGCTCGCCAGCTAGGAAGAAGGTCCGCCCATGTCGCGCCAACCGTCTCGAGCCGGAAGCTCCGAGAGCCGGGCTCTCCGGCTCGTGACGGGCGGTTTGGGTCTGTTCGTGGTGCTCATCGTCGTGGGCATCGGGTTCGAGCTCGCCCGTAACTCGCGCCTCTCCATCCTCAAGTTCGGGCTCCGCTTCTGGTCCGGCACGACGTGGGATCCGGTCGCAGGGGAATTCGGTGCCCTGCCCTTCATCTGGGGAACGCTCTACTCGTCGGTGCTCGCGCTTCTCCTGTCGACCCCGATCGCGCTCGGCATCGCGATCTACATCTCCGAGCTCGCTCCGGGTCGACTCCGCAAGCCGCTCGGGTTCCTGACCGAGCTTCTCGCCGCGATCCCTTCGATCGTCTACGGCCTCTGGGCCGTCTTCGTGCTCGTTCCGATGGTCCGCCGGCTGGAGGTCTGGACTCCCGCGTGGCTGAAGCACGTGCCCCTGTTCTCCGGCCCCCCGGTGGGCGTGGGCATGCTCTCCGCGGCGCTCATCCTCACCGTGATGGTGATTCCCTTCACGTCGTCGGTGGCCCGCGAGGTGCTGAAGGCGGTGCCGGGCACGCAGCGCGAGGCCGCGTACGCCCTGGGCGCCACGCGCTGGGAGGCGATCAGCGTCGCGTTGCGCTACGGGCGAACCGGCATCCTCGGGGCCGTGATGATCGGTTTCGGGCGAGCGCTCGGGGAGACGATGGCGGTCACGATGGTCATCGGCAACAGCCCGAAGGTGGCGCTCTCGCTCTTCGCGCCGCAGCACACGATGGCCGCCGTCATCGCGAACGAGTTCACCGAGGCCGCCGACAACCTCTACCTCGACGCGCTCGTCGAGATCGGGCTCGTCCTCTTCGTCATCACGCTGGTGGTCAACGCGCTGTCGCGGCTCCTCATCTGGAACCTGGCGAGGGAGCGCGCTCCCCGGCCGGACGCCGCCGCCGCAGTGGCCGTCGCGGGGGCGGGCGCGTGAGCAACTTCCGGCGCCGTCGCATCGTCTCGCGGATCGCGGTGACCTTCTGCGCGGGGTCCGTGCTCCTGGCGCTCGTGCCGCTGGTGATGGTCCTGTTCTACGTGATCGGGCAGGGCATCACCTCGCTCAACTGGAGCTTCTTCACCGCGATGCCGAAGCCCGTGGGCGAGACCGGCGGCGGCATGGCCAACGCGATCGTGGGCACGCTGATCCTCGTGGGGCTCGCCGCGCTCCTGGCGGTGCCGACCGGCATCGGCGCCGGGCTCTACCTCGCGGAGTTCGGCGGGACTCCTTTCGCCGCCGCCGTGCGCTTCGCGGCCGACGTTCTCAACGGCGTGCCCTCGATCGTGATGGGCATCTTCGCGTACAGCGTCGCGGTCCTGCCGTTCCGGCGCTTCTCCGCGCTGGCCGGCGGGCTCGCGCTGGGCATGATGATGATCCCCATCATCGTCCGCACCACGGAGGAGCTGCTGCGCCTGGTGCCGGGGACCCTCCGCGAGGGCGCCCTGGCGCTCGGCGCCTCTCGTGCGCGCGCGGCGTTCACCGTGGTCCTGCCGGCCGCCCTGCCCGGGATCGTCACGGGGGTTCTCCTGGCGCTGGCCCGCGTGGCCGGGGAGACGGCGCCGCTCCTCTTCACCGCGTTCAACAACGCGTTCTGGTCGACCAACCTCACCCAGCCGATCGCCTCGCTCACCGTGCAGCTGTTCGCCTACGCCGTGTCGCCGTACGATGACTGGCACCGACAAGCCTGGGCCGGGGCCTTCGTGCTCGTGGCCGTCGTTCTCACCATCTCGCTCCTCGCCCGCGCCGCCACGGCTCGTCTCGAGAGAATGCACCGCGGATGAGCAAGATCGAGGTCGCCGGAATCGGCGCAACCCGGAGCACCGACGTGACCGTGCCTGCCCCGATCCCCGTGAAGAAGGCGTCGACGCCGGCCGACGATCACCCGATCCGCGTCGAGGCGCGCGACGTCACCGTCGTCTACGGCACCACGCAGGTCCTGCACGGGATCTCGCTCGCGATGCAGGATCGCTCGGTGACCGCGCTGATCGGCCCGTCGGGCTGCGGCAAGTCCACGTTCCTGCGCTGCCTGAACCGGATGAACGATCTGATTCCCGACGCCCGCGTGGGCGGCCAGATCCTGCTCGACGGCAACGACGTCAACACGGAGGCCACGAACGTCGTCGCGCTGCGGCTGCGCGTGGGGCTCGTCTTCCAGAAGTCGAATCCCTTCCCCAAGTCCGTCTTCGACAACGTCGCCTACGGGCTGCGGATCAACGGCATCGGCAAGCGCTCCGAGCTTCCCGATCGCGTGGAGAAGGCGCTCCGCCAGGCGGCGCTCTGGGACGAGGTGAAGGACCGCCTGCACGGGTCCGCGCTCGGTCTCTCGGGCGGACAACAGCAGCGGCTGTGCATCGCGCGGGCGCTCGCGGTGGAGCCCGAGGTGCTCCTGATGGACGAGCCGGCGTCGGCGCTCGACCCGATCGCGACGCAGAAGATCGAGGAGCTGATCCACCAGCTCAAGGAGCTGTACACGATCGTGATCGTGACCCACAACATGCAGCAGGCCGCGCGCGTCTCGGACAGCACGGCCTTCCTGATGATGGGACGGCTCGTCGAGGTCGACCGGACCGCGAAGATCTTCACGAACCCCGGCGAGCGTCTCACCGAGGACTACATCACCGGCCGCTTCGGCTGACGCTCGACGCTTCCGGCGCGGCGGGATCGAGCGCCGGATCGCGCGGCGGTTCGACCCGCCTGGCGCGTCCCGCCCCGCCGCGCCCCCCTCCGGCTCCTCCGCCGGCCTCGCCCCGGCGGCGGAGCGGTTTCCCCGGAACTTCCGCCGCGCCGCGGCGTTAGCTGCGTAAGTACCGGGACCCGGCCTGTTCCCCCAGGAACAGCCCTGGTATGGTGGTCGAAGCCCCCGCATATCCTCCTCGGATCGGCATTCCCGAACGGAGACGTCGCCGGGTCATGGCTAGGCTCTGGACCTTGTTCTGGCTCTTGTCGGCCGCTCCGCTGGCCGGCTCGCTCGTATCCGCAAACGCGTTCGCCGAAGGAACCTCCTCACCGGAGCCGGCGGCGGCGAGCGCTGCAGCCGCTCCGCCGGACTCTGCGAGGGCCGCCGTCGCCCCGCTTCTGGACCTGGACTCGCTGCACGGGAAGGTCGTCTACCTCGACTTCTGGGCCTCGTGGTGCGGCCCCTGCGCCAAGTCCTTCCCCTGGCTCTCCCAGATCCAGAGCCGCTTCGGCGAGCAAGGTCTCGTGGTCATCGGCGTGAACGTGGACCGCGAGCGGAAACTCGCCGATGGCTTCCTGGAGAAGCACTCCCCGGGTTTCCGTATCGTGTACGACCCGGAGGGGAAGCTGGCGCGGCAGTACGATCTCAAGGGCATGCCGTCATCCTTCCTGATCGATCGCGACGGGAAGCGTCGCTCGGCCCACGTGGGATTCCGCGAGGACGACATCCCCGCGCTGGAAGACCAGATCCGCGGTCTCTTGAAGGAAGGAGTGAAGACGCCATGAGAAGCCCGGCGATGGCCGCGCTGCGTTGCCTCGAGGTCGGCGCACTCCTCGCGTGGATGGCGCTGCAGTCCGGCTGCGCCACGCTCGGCGTGAAGCCCTGGGAGCGGGACCAGCTCGCGTGGCCGAAGATGCAGATGAACGCGAACCCCACGGAAGCCGCCATCGACGACCACATCTACTTCAGCAAGGAAGCGTCCAGCGGCGGGCGGGGCTTCGGCGGCGGAGGGTGCGGGTGCAACTGAGTCGAGCCCGCGGCGCCCTGCGCGCCCGCTTGGTGGCCGCCACGGTCGCCTTGCTCGGAATGGCTGCGCCGGGGCCGGCGCGCGCCACGGATGCGGACACGTCCACCCTCTACTACACCGAGCCCGGCCGCGTGACCGCCTGGGAGACCCGCGGCGAGTTCCGCACGGAGCTGCCCAACGACCAGGTTCTTCGCCTGCATGTCGCGTTCGACGCGCTGACCGGGGCCTCGCCGATCGGCGTGCCGGCGTCGCGCCTCTCGCAGACGTTCACGCGCTACCAGACGACGACGGGAGCGTCGGGCGGAGGCTCGACCACCACGTCGTCGAACCTCGTCGTCGGGCCGGGTCAGACGCCGATCGATCCCACCTTCCACGACAAGCGCTTCGAGGGCGGAGGCGACATCGAGTGGCCCATCGACGACCTCACGAAGGGAACGGTGGGGGCCACGGCGTCCTTCGAGCACGACTACATCTCGTTCGGAGCGCACGGCAACTTCTCGCGGGACTTCTTCCAGAAGAACACCACGCTGGCGCTCGGGCTGTCGGGCTCCCTCGACGACGTGCGCCCCGTGGGCGGCGCGCCGGTGGCCCTGTCCTCGATGCCGACGTCGCCGCCGCCCAGCAGCGGGGAGGGCGAAGGGGACGGTGGAGGCGGCAGCGGAAAGCTGAAGAAGGTCGGAGACGTCCTCGTGGGCCTCACGCAGGTGATCAACCGCTCCACCTTGATGCAGGTCAACTACTCGCTGAGCGCCTCGAGCGGGTACGAGACGGACCCCTACAAGCTCGTGGCCGTGATCCAGGGCCCGAACGCCGCTCTCCCCGGCGATCCCGTGGACTATCTCTACGAGAGCCGGCCCGACCACCGGCTGAAGCAGGCCGTCTACGGGGAGGCGAAGCACGCCTTCGGTCGCCACGTGATGGACGTGTCCTACCGCTACATGTGGGACGATTGGGGCATCCGCTCGAAGACGTGGGACGGGCACTGGTCCCTGGAGCTCAACGACCGGAACTCCTTCGAGCCCCAGGTGCGCTTCTACCACCAGACCGCCGCGGACTTCTACGTCCACGGCCTCGTGGAGGGTGCGCCCCTTCCGGCGTACGCCACGTCCGACAACCGCCTCGGGGAGTTCGACGCCTGGACCGAGGCGCTCAAGTACTCGTACCGTCTGAGCGCGGGTCCGGTGCTGGGAATCCGCCTCGGTTACTACGTGCAAACGGGGAACGGCCATCCTGCGGACGCCGTCGGGTCGCAGCAGACCGTGGATCTGTTCCCGAAAGTGACCGCGGTGATCTCCCAGGTGAGCTACTCCTTCCAGTTCTGACCGCCATGGCCCACGAGTCCGCCTCGCCCGCAGCGATCCGGCGCGCCACCACCCTCACGAAGACCGAGGACGGGTGGAAGGGCGCGTTCGTCGCGATGGCGAGCCCGTGCGAGGTCCTCGTCGACGATCCCAGCTCTCGCCTCGCCCGAGCGCTCCTCGACCGCGCGGCGGAGGAAGCCTGGCGCATCGAGGCCAAGTTCAGCCGGTACCGTGACGACGGCATCGTCCACCGCATCAACCACGGCGCGGGCCAACCGGTGGAAGTGGACGACGAGACCGCGCGGCTCCTCGATTTCGCCGCCGAGTGCCACGCCATGAGCGACGGCATGTTCGACGTCACCTCCGGCGTCCTTCGCCGCGCCTGGCGCTTCGACGGCAGCGACCGCGTGCCGAGCGAGGACCGCGTCGCGGAGCTGCTGCCCTTCATCGGCTGGGAGAAGGTCCGCTGGGAGTCGCCGGTGCTGACGCTCCCGCAGGGCATGGAGATCGACCTCGGCGGGATCGGCAAGGAGTACGCGGTCGATCGCACGCTGGGGATTCTCCGGACGCACACGAAGGTGGCGGTGCTCGTCAACTTCGGCGGCGACCTGACGGTCTCAGGGCCGCGACGGGACGAGCGCGCTTGGCGCGTGGGCGTCGAGAGCGTGGACGCCGCCGCGGGGATCGCCCGGGAGATCGACCTCGCGCAAGGCGCGCTGGCCACGAGCGGGGACGCGAACCGCTTCTTGCTGAGAGACGGCGTGCGCTACTCCCACGTGCTGAACCCGCGCACGGGATGGCCGGTCCTGGGCGCGCCGCGGTCGGTCACGGTGCTCGCCGCGAACTGCACGGAGGCCGGCCTGCTCGCGACCATGTCCCTGCTGAAGGGCGAGCGCGCCGAGGCGTTCCTGACGGAGCAGGGCGCCCGGCACTGGTGCATGCGCTGAGCGGCGTGCGCCGAGCGGAAGCCGGGGCGAACCCTACTGACGCTCCCAGTGCGGCCAGAAGTCCTCGGTGGCGCGCGCCACGAGGCCCCGGACCAGGCGCGACTTCGCCGCATCCGGATCGCTCGCGCCGAGACCGGCGAGACCGCCGCCGGTCACGTCGACGCGGGCGAGCGGCTCCTCCGCACGCGCCGCCGCGGACCACACCGTGGCGCCGGAGCGCGCGTCGAAGAGGCGAGCGTCCAATGCGCCCTGCAGCACGGCCGACGCGCTGAGCGACTGCACCGAGGATCCCACGGAGAGGTGGGGCTTCACTTCCTGCGCCCCCAGCACTCCCACGACGATGGCGTCCACCCGGTACTTCGCGCCGAGGGTGCGGATCGTCTCCGGGTCGATGGCGCCCGCGCGAAGCTCTCCGAGGAGACGGGTCTGGTCGCCCAGCTCCAGGACCGGAGTCCCCGGCTGCGCCTTCTGGACCGCGCCGAGGAATTCCCGGCTCGCCTGCTGCCCGAGATCGCCCGGCGCGCTCGACGTGAACTCGATCATGCCGATCGTGCCGTAGCGCGCGAGATCGACGCGCGGCGGAATGAGGATCTTGGATGACGAGCAGCCGGTCGCGAGCGACGCGGCGAGAACGAGCAGGCAGGCGAGACGGACACTCCATGGCGTACGCATGACGACCACCTCCCGAGGGTTTCGGGAGGTATCGTCCGCACGCGGGGCGGCCTTGAAACCCGCCTATTCCAGCTCGAAGGAGAGATCGAGGCAGGTGTGCGTCGCGTCGCGTCCCGTGCGGAAGCGCGCGCGCACCCGGTCGCCGATCTTGATGGGCCTTCGATCCACGAGCCAGCTCTTCACGATCGTGCACACGCCCTGGATCTTCACGTCGATCTGGTAGTACGGCGTCTCGATCTCGAGTCCGGTCCCGCCGCGCTCCACCTTCGTGAACGTGTAGATGTAGCCCGACGGGCTCCTGATCTCGCCCCACTCCATCGGTTGGTGGCAATCCGGGCAGTCCGCGCGCGGCGGCAGCCACAGCTCGCCGTGGCCGTGGCTGACCGGGCACTTCGGATTCACGCACCGCGTGCCCAGGAGCTTGCCCTTGGTGAGCCCCTCGAAGTAGGGCGTGAGCTGCCCGTACGTGTGGAAGTGCTCTCCTTCCTTCCCGAAGCGGGGAAAATGGAGAACCCACGCGCGGCCGACGCGATCGATCTCCGAGGGCTTCGTGACGAGGCGCGCCCCGCCGCTCGTGGACGCCGGCGCGTTGCGCTTCCCCTTCGCGTTCTCCGCCGGCGCCTTGGCGCGGCTCGCGGGGCGGCGCCCGGCCTTCGCCTTCGCCGCCTTCGTCTTGCCTGCTTTCACCGGGATGGCCTTCGCCTTCCTCTTCGCCTTCCCCGCCATCCCGGCCTTTCCCCTCGTCGCCTTCGCCTTCATGTCGTTTCCCCCCTACCAGGCTCGTTCGAGCACGGCGCAGGTGACGTGGCTGCCCACTCCGGCATGCGAGATCGCGAGACCGCGACGCGGGTCCGCGACCTGCAGGCTCCGCCAGTCGGCGGGCTTCTTCTTGCCGTAGCGCTCCCAGATCTTCGGATCGCCGTGGAACCGGTCGTACTTCTTCTGCAGCTGCCAGAAGACCTCGTTGCACTGCCAGATCCCCGTGGCCCCGACCGCGTGCATCGTGCCGAGGAGGCCGCCCGAGAGATTCGCGGGGCACTTCCCCGGCTGTCCGGTCACCGGGTTCTCGAGGTAGCACTCCCCGGACGTGACGTAGTCCTGCTCGCGCCCGTAGAGCGTGAGACCCACGTCGCCGTAGGTCTGCAGATCGGAGATCGTGAACGCGTCGTGGGTCTCGACGAGGTCGAGGTCCTCCAGCGGATCCTGGATCCCGGCCATTCCGTAGACCATGGACGCGGCGAAGCGCGTGGCGCCGAAGCTCTCGAAGCCCGGCCAGCGACCGTCGTGCTTCTCCATCTCCTCGTAGAGCCAGCGATAGCCCGCCTCGGTCTCGTGCGGGAGGAGCGGGATGCGCATGGGGCGCCGGTCGCCGGTGCGCAACGTGTCCGAGCCGCCGCAGATGAAGAGCTTCACGGGGTGATCCGTCAGCTGGTACGCCACCTCCTCGGAGCAGAGCAGCGCCGCCGCCGAGCCCACGCTCATGGCGCAGCACTCGAGGAAGCGCAGGGGATCCGAGACGATCTCCCCTTCGAGCACCTCCTCCACCGTGTGCTTCCCGGGCTGCTGCGCGAACGGAGAGTGGTACGCGTTCCACCGGTTCTTCACCGCGATGGCCGCCCGCACCCGCTCGTCCACGCCGTACATCTCCTGGAAGCGTCGCGCCATCGGCGCGTAGTAGCTGGCGTAGTTGCGGGCGAGGCGCGTCTCGAAGTCCTTGCACGCGGCGCTGGCGATGTAGTAGTTGCCGGTCCAGGTCTTGACCTCGTCCATCCGCTCCCAACCGAGCACCAGCGTGCAGTCCGCGTAGCCCGACGCGACCGTGGTGGCGCCCACGAGCATCGCCGAGCCGCCGGTGGCGCCGCCGGTCTTGACCCCCACGTTCGGCAGCAGGTTGAGCCCCAGGTAGTCGTGGACCTTCGCCTCGCACAGGAGCTGGTCCTGGAAGTGGTCCGCGAACTCGCCGTAGGAGCAGAAGTTGATGAGCCCCTTCACGTCGAGGGGGTCCTTCTTGAGGTCGTTCTCCTCCAGCATCATGCGGAAGGCCATCATCGCGAGCTCTTCGAGCTTCTTCTCGGGGTATCGCTTCCGGAAGTCGCTGCAGCCGCCGGCCACCATGTAGACCGGGCGGCTCCACTTCGGAACGCGCAGGTTGCCGGGCGCGAACTTGATCATGAGCTCCTCCCCGAGGCTGTCCCTTCGTCTCGTTCGTCCGAGGCGGCCGAGGTCGGCGATCGTCGCGTGTCGGCCCGCTCGATCCTCCGCAGACTCGGGGGTCCGGGAAGTTGAGTCAAGCATCCCTTATCGGGGGCCGGCGCGGGGCACGGGCACGGCCGCCGGGAGGGGCCGAAAGATGAGGCAGGGCGATGCCCGGCGCCGCCTCGACTCAGCCGGACTTGCGAGGCGCGCCCCTACCGGAGGGAGAGCAGCGCCCGACCGACCGCTTCCGCCACCAGGGCGTAGCCCCGGTCGTTGCAGTGGCCGTCGAGGACGAAGTAGGAGCTCTTCTCCGCCTCCGGCACGCGCGCGTCGAACGTCGCCTCGACGTCCACGTAGACGACCCCCCTCTCCTCGGCCGCCTGCCGGAGCGTGACGTTCGCGGGATCCGGACCCGGATAACCCACGACGACGACGCGTGCCCCGCTCTGCTGCACCAGATCGAAGATGCGCGCGAGATCGCGCGGCAACACGTCCTGGTACACGCCGAGCTCGCCGAGGACCGCGTGGATGCGCTGGAGCGTCGCGGCGCGATCCGCGTCCGAGAGATGGAGCTCCGCCAGGGCGGCCGTGCACTTCTCGTCGGAGGCGAGGAAGGACCGGTCCAGCTTCCGCAGCTGCTTCTCGTATTCGACGGCGTCGCCGGTCGACTCGAAGATCTTCGTGAACGCGGCGAGCGATTCCCCCGGGCGCTTGTCCATGCGCAGCGCGGCCGCGAGACGCCGCAGGCGGTCGAGATCGCGCGGGGCGTCGGCCACGGCCATGCGGCCGAGCTCCACGGCCTCCGCCGTGCGGCCGAGGCGGGCCAGCGGCTGGACGAGCGCATTCGCGAGCGCCGGCGTCATGCCGAAGCGCTGCTTCGCCAGCTCACCCTCCTCCACCGCTTGCGCGTACTGGTTCATGTCCGAGAGGAGGAGGACGAGCGCGACGGTCGTCTCCGGATCGCCGTGCTCGCGGATGCGCGGGCGGATCTGCTCGAGCGCCTCGAGCAGCGGTCGCACGTCGGCGGTGCGACCGCGGCGCTCGCGGACGGTCGCGAGAGCGGCGCGCGGATCGGTCACGTCGATCCGTGCGTCGCTCGCGGACGGGGCGGGCGGCGCGCCGGACGCGTCGGCGGACGGGGACGGGGCAGGCGACGTCGCGGGCGCGTGCGGTCCGAAGCGCTGGCGAACGGCGGCCGCCGTGATCGCGAAGAGCCGCGGCAGACGCCACGTCCAGCGCGTCTCCTCCGCGCCCGACGCGGGCGCCGGCGACGCCGCGACGGAGTCGCTTCCGGCTTCCTCCGCGTCGCGGTGGCTCCAGCGGTTGTTCAAGCCGATGAGCACGCACACGTAGTCGGGGTGCGTCTCCTGGAGGAAGGCGGGCAGGCGCTTCAACAGCTCCGAGGAGTTCCGGCCCGGCCATCCCGCGTTCCGCACGGACCACGAGACGCCCGCCGGGCCATGGGCGGCCAACCACGTCTGGAGCTGCCCCGGGTAGGACATCGCGGCCTCGGTCGAGCCCGAGCCGTACGTGAAGGAATCCCCCACGCAGAGGACCACCGGGCCCCCGCCCGGCGGCCGGGGGGCGGCCAGCTCCCGCGACGCTCTCGCCCGGTGGCGGACGACCAACGCCGCGACCTGCAGCAGCCCCTCGGCGAGCGCAAGCGCCAGCACGACGCCGACGAGGACGGCACCGGCGCGCTTCCCGAGAGAGTCGTGAGCCACGCGGCCATTCTACCCTCGGGGCGGAATCCCGGCGCGGGGGCGCGAGGGCGGCGGCGGCGCAGATCGGCCGACGGGCTCCCGGCGCACCGGGCGGCGAGGACGCGAATCCAGCCCGGATCCCTCAGGACGATCGGGCTAGCGATTGACCGACGCCATGGCCTGCGAGGGATAGCGCAGCCCACTCGCCGCTCCGGCCGGCACCGCTGCGGACAGCCGCGCGGCCTCGTCGGTGCCGAACGCGAGGCTCAGCGCCCCGAGGTTCTCCTCCAGGTACGGGCGACGCTTCGTGCCCGGGATGGGCACGACGTCTTCGCCCTGCGCGAGGACCCAGGCGAGTGCCACCTGGGCGGGCGTGGCCTTCGCCGCGCGCGCTGCGTCCTTCACGTGGTCCACGATCGCGAGGTTGCGCTGGAGGTTCTGGTCCTCGAAGCGAGGATGCGTCCGCCGGCGGTCGTCCGCGGCGAGGGACCCCGTGGATTCGATCTTCCCCGTGAGGAATCCGCGACCGAGCGGGCTGTACGCCACGAAGCCGATGCCCAGCTCGCGACAGGTGGGGAGAATCTCCGCCTCCACGTCGCGGGTCCACAGCGAGTACTCCGTCTGGAGCGCCGTGATCCGGTGCACGGCCGCGGCGCGCCGGATCGTGGCGGGCGCCGCTTCCGAGAGCCCGAGGAAGCGGATCTTCCCCGCCTCGACGAGACGCGCCAGCGCGGCGACCGTGTCCTCGATCGGCGTCTTCGCATCCACGCGGTGCTGGTAGTAGAGGTCGATCACGTCCACGCGGAGCCGCTTCAGGCTGGCCTCGCACGCGCGGCGGACGTAGGCCGGGCTGCCGTCCACCCCCACGAAGGCGCCGGTGGCGTCGCGCACGTTGCCGAACTTCGTCGCGAGGAAGACCTCCTTGCGCCGCCCGCGGATCGCCTCGCCCACCAGCTCCTCGTTGTGACCCATGCCGTAGACGTCCGCCGTATCGAGGAAGTTGCCGCCGAGGTCGAGAGCACGATGGATGGTGGCGATCGCTTCGTCCCGATCGATGGGCCCGTAGAACTCGGACATGCCCATGCAGCCGAGCCCGAGCGCGGACACGAGGGGACCGTTCTCCCCCAGACGACGTTGGAGCATGGTCGCTTCCTCCCTGTTCACGCGCTCGCGACGTCGCGCGAGCCGGCCAGCACGGGGGTCTTCTCTCCGCGCGAGTCTCGCGCGCGAGCGGCGCCTCCCGGAATCGCGTCGCCGTGGCCGTCGCCGTCCGCCTCCGCGGGCCGACGTCTCCCGCGGCGGAGCCGGCGCTGCAGGCCGTCCATGTAGTAGTAGAACACCGGGGTGACGAACAACGTCAGGAACTGCGAGAAGATCAGCCCGCCGACCACCGCGAGGCCGAGCGGACGTCGCGACTCGGAGCCGGCGCCGAAGCCCGCCGCGATCGGCAACGTTCCCATGAGCGCGGCCATCGTGGTCATCATGATCGGCCGGAAGCGGATCATGCACGCCTCGTAGATCGCCTCGCTCGCGGTCTTGTCGCCCGCCCGCTGCGCCACCAGCGCGAAGTCGATCATCATGATGCCGTTCTTCTTCACGAGCCCCACCAGCATGATCACGCCGACGAACGCGTAGATGCCGAGCTCCACGTGGAACGCCATCAGGGTGATGAGCGCGCCGAAGCCCGCGAACGGCAACGCGGAGAGAATGGTGATCGGGTGGATGAAGCTCTCGTAGAGGATCCCGAGCACGATGTAGATCACCAGCACGGCGAGGATGAGCAGGATCCCCAGCCCCTGGAGCGAAGACTGGAACGCCTGCGCCGTTCCCTGGAAGCTCGTGCTGATCGTCGCCGGGAGCGTGTTCTTCGCGAGCGTCTGCACGCTGCTCACCGCTTCGGAGAGGGAAACGTCCGGCTTCAGGTTGAAGGAGATCGTGACCGCGGGAAGCTGGCCGAGGTGGTTCACGGACGACGGCCCGAGTCCCTCCTCGATCCGCGCCACCGCCCCCAGGGGAACCAGGTTCCCGTTCGAGGAGCGCACGTACAGCAGCGAGAGCGCCGACGCGTCAGCGCGGTACTCCGGCTTCAGCTCGAGGATCACCTGGTACTCGTTGGTCGGCGCGTAGATCGTGGAGACCTGGCTCGACGCGAACGCGGACTGCAGCGTCTGCTCGATCCGACCGGCGGACACCCCGAGCGCCGACGCCTTGTCGCGATCGATCACCACGTCCACCTCGGGGTTGCGGATCTGGAGGTCCGACGTCACGTCCTGGAGGCCGGGCAGGTCCCGCATCTTCGCTTCCAGCTCCTGCGACCGCGCGTAGAGCTCGTCCGTGTCCGCGCCCTGGAGGCTCAATTGGTACGCGCTCTTCGTGAGGTTCCCGCCGATGCGGATGGGCGGCGGATTCTGCATGAACGCGCGGACGCCGGGGATCTGCGCGAGCTTCGGGCGCAGCTCCTCGATCACGCCGTCCACGGAGAGCTTGCGCTGGTTGCGCGGCTTGAGCCTCCCGAAGATGAAGCCCTGGTTCGCGGCCCCGGAGGGCCCGCGGGCGCCGGCCGAGGACATGAACGCTTCCACGTTCGGGTCCGCCTGCAGGACCGCGGCCACCGCCTTCTGGTGCTGCACCATCGAGTCGAAGGACACTCCCTCCTGCGCCTCGGTGAAGCCGAAGAACTGGCCGGTGTCCTCGCTCGGCAGGAAGCCCTTCGGGATGCGCGCGAAGAGCCAGAAGGTGGCCACGAGAACGACCGCCGAATACGCCATCGTGAAGCGGTGATGCCGCAGAGACCAGCGCAGCCCCTTCGCGTAGACGTTCAGCATCCCGTTGAAGAACCGCTCGGTCGCGGCGTAGATGCGGCCGTGGTGCGCCTCCGCGGACGGCCGGAGGAAGCGGCTCGCGAGCATCGGCGTGAGCGAGAGCGAGATGAACCCCGAGATCAGGATCGCCGCGGAGATGGCCACGGCGAACTCGTGGAAGAGCCGGCCCAGGATGCCGCCCATGAAGAAGATCGGGATGAAGACCGCCGCCAGCGCCAGCGTCATGGACACGATGGTGAAGCCGATCTCGCGGGCGCCGTTCAGGGAGGCGGTGAGCGCCGACTCCCCCATCTCCATGTGCCGGACGATGTTCTCCAGCATGACGATCGCGTCGTCCACGACGAAGCCCACGGAGAGCGTCAGCGCCATGAGCGAGAGGTTGTCGAGGCTGTAGCCGAAGAGCTTCAGCACCACGAACGTCCCCACGAGCGACATCGGCAGCGCGAGGGAAGGGATCACGGTGGCCGAGACGTTGCGCAGGAAGACGAAGATGACGAGCACCACGAGCACGAGCGTGATCGCGAGCGTCCGCTTCACGTCGGTGACCGACGCGTTGATGGAGACGGAGCGGTCGAAGAGGACGCTCATGGACACGGAGGCCGGCAGGCGGTCCTTGAACTTGGGCAGCAGGGCCTTCACCGCCGACGCCACTTCCACCGTGTTCGTGCCCGGCTGACGCTGGATGGCGAGGATGATCCCGCGCTGATCGATGAACCACGCGGCCGTCTTGTCGGTCTGCACGCTGTCCAGGATGTTGCCCAGCTCCTCGAGGCGCACGGGATGTCCGTTCCGGTACGCGACGATCACGGGACGGTACGCGTCGGCGTTGAGCAGCTGGCCGGTCGTCTGGATCGTGAAGGCCTTGTTCGGGCCGTTGAGGACGCCGGTGGGCAGGTTGACGTTCGCGGAGCTGATCGCGTTGGTGACGTCGTCGAAGCCGATGCCGCGGCTCGCGAGCGCCCGCGGATCCAGCTGGATGCGCACGGCGTACTTCTGCGAGCCGAACACCGAGACCTGCGCCACGCCGGAGACCGTGGAGATCTGCTGCGCGAGCATCGTCTCGCCGTACTCGTCGAGGGTGTAGAGCGGCAGCATGGCCGACGTCAGCGCGATGTAGAGGATCGGCTGGTCCGCCGGGTTGACCTTGCGGAACGACGGCGGGCTCGGCATGTCGGGCGGGAGCTGCCGCTGGGCGGTGGCGATGGCCGATTGCACGTCCTGCGCCGCGGCGTCGAGATCGCGGTTGAGCGCGAACTGCAGCGTGATCTGGCTCGAGCCCAGCGAGTTCGCCGACGTCATGTTCTCGAGCCCGGCGATCGTGGAGAACTGGCGCTCGAGCGGCGTGGCCACCGACGACGCCATCGTCTCCGGATTCGCGCCCGGCAGGTTGGCCGAGACCTGGAGCGTGGGGAAGTCCACGTTCGGAAGATCGCTCACCGGGAGCCCGCGATAGCCCATGATCCCGAACAACAGGATCGCGCCCATGACCAGGGTGGTCATGACCGGCCGGCGGATGAAGATCCCGGCGACGCTCACGAGGCCGCCTTCCCCGACGGCGGAGCGGGAGCCGAAGCGGCCTTCTTCTCGTCCACCTTGGCGCCGGGGACGAGGCGGAGCTGACCGTCGGTCACGACCCGATCCCCGTTGCGCACGCCCTGCTCGATGACCACTTCCTCGTCGAGCCGCGCGCCGGCGGTGATGGGCTGCGACTTCACGGTCCCGTCCGCCTGCACGAGGTAGACGAAGTCCCCGCGCTGGCTCTTCTGGAGCGCGCGCACAGGGATCACCACGGCGCCCTTGCGGGTGCTCAGGACCATCGCGACGTTGACGAACTGCCCGGGCCACAGCGCTTGGTCCGCGTTGGGGAAGGTCGCCTTGAGGAGAATGGTGCCGGTGGTCTCGTCCACCGCGTTGTCGATGAACGAGAGCTTCCCCGCGTGAGAGACGGCCGAGTCGCCCGAGGCGGTCGCGCGCACGGTGAGCTCTCCGGCGGAGGCGAACCTGCGCGCCTCGGTGAGAGAGCGCTCCGGAATGGAGAAGGACACGTAGACGGGAACGATCTGCTGGATCACGACGAGCGCGACGGTGTCGTTG
Source organism: bacterium (assembly GCA_046330135.1). Lineage (GTDB taxonomy): Bacteria > ARS69 > ARS69 > ARS69 > ARS69 > CAYYFX01. The sequence goes on along the minus strand of JAXLTI010000006.1, from coordinate 145,546 downwards.
GCCTTGACCAGGTTGCCCTGGTGCACGAGCAGGCTTCCCGTGCGTCCCGAGATCGGCGCGCGGATCGTGCAGAACTCGAGGTTGAGGCGGGCGGTGCGCGTGGCCGCCGCGGCCCCCAGGACGACCGCCCGCGACGCCTCCGCCGACGCCTTCACGTCGTCGTAGTCCTGCTTCGTCACGTAGTCCTTCTTCACGAGATCCGCGTAGCGCGCCTCCTGCGCGTCCGCGCTGGCCGCCATCGCGGCGCTCTTGGCCGAATCGGCGAGGGCCGCCTGCAGCGCGGCCTCGTAGGGACGCGTGTCGATGGTGAAGAGGATGTCGCCGGCGCTCACGCTCTTCCCTTCCACGAAGCCGACTTTCGTCAGCTCGCCGCCCACCTGGGAGCGAACGGAGACCGTGTTGTACGCTTCGACGGTGCCGATCGCCTCGATCGTGACGGGAACGTCCTTCGCCACCGCCGCCGCAATGGTCACGGGAACACCGCGCCCGGCGGCCTTCGCGGCGTCCTTCGGATCGGCCTTCTTGCTCCCGCAGCCGATCGCCGCCACGGCGAGCGCGGCCAAGAGCAGGGGGACCGCCGCCCTGCGGAACGGCTCTCTCATCGGTTGCTCCCGCCTTCGGGGGACGAAGGTGCCCCCAATGTACCCGTGTCGTGGGCCAACTGTGCCAAGGAGAGGAACCAATCCGCGCGCGCCTGGACATCCGCGGCGCGCGCGCCCGCCAGGCTGGCCTGGGCCGTCAGGAGGTCCAGGATCGTTCCCACCCCTTCCTGGTAGCGACCGAGCGCCACGTCGTGCGATTGGCCGGCGCTGTTCAGCAGGTCCGCCGTGGTCTTCAGGCGCTGCTCGGCGGTCTTGAAGTCGTAGTAGCTCGTCCAGACCTGGAGTACGACCAGCTGCTCGAGGGCCTCTTGGCGCGCGCGCGCCGCGTCCGCGTCGGCCTCGGACTCCTTCACGTCGTAGCCGTGGGAGAAGCCCGTGAAGATCGGCATGCGGAGCGAGATCGTGGCCGTGTAGGGCACGAAGTAGCCGTCCGTACCCTCGCGATGGAGCCGCGAGACGCTTCCCTGGGCGCTCAGCGACGGGTACCCCTCGGCTTTCACCTTCTTCACGTGAGCCTCGGCGCCGCGCGTCTGCGCCGCCGCAGCGGCGAGGTCCGGGCGCTCGCGGCGGGCCTGCGCGAGGTACTGCTCCACATCCTCGGAGACCTTGGCGTCCGGCAGGGTCTCGGGCGGCGCCTCCACGTCGAAGGGGGTGTTCGCGGGGAGCCCCATGGAGGTGGCGAGAGCGCCTCGCGCCGTGGCGATCTGTCCGCGCAACCCCTCCACGTTGAGCTCCACCTGGGAGGCGGCCGTGCGGGCCTGGAGCACGTCGGCGATGGTGGCCAGCCCGTTCTCGTGGCGGGCCTCGGCCGCATCCAGGTTCTTCTTCGCCTCTTCCTGCGTGGCCTCGGTCGCCGCCAGCAGCGCCCGGGTGGTCACGTACTGGTAGTACGCCTGCTCGACCTCGAGCATCACGTTCTGGATCACGGCGTTGTGGGTCCAATCCGCGGCCACGAGCGCCTGGCGGGTCTCGTCGACGGCGGCTTCCCGCCCGCCGAAGTCGAAGAGGAGCCAGCTGGCGTCGGCGCCGTATTGCGCCGCCTTCTGGCTCGTGGCCGGTCGGCCGCCGGCCGCGGCCGTCCCGGCTTGCTGCCCGATCGCCTCGACGTTCACCACCGGCAGGTAGTCCCCCCGCTGGCTCCCGTAGGCCGCGGCTGCGGAGCGGGCCTGCGCCCACGCCACACGCGTCTGGGTGCTGGTCCGCAAGGCCACGTCCAGCACTTGGGCGAGGCTGAGGTGCTGCGCCGCCTTCGCGAGGTCCTCCGGAATCACGAGGGGCGTGGCCGGCTCCGGGGCAAGCCGCGCCTGAGCGGGCGGCACCCACGGCACGCTCGGCGCGACCGAGGTGCCGGGCCCGCCGTAGATGGACGGCGGATGGTGGGCGCAGGCGCCAAGCACAAGAACCGAGCAAGCGAGCGCGGCTTCCCAGAAACGGGGCACGGTCCCGTGCCGACCTCGTTCTACGTCTGGCATCGGACTCCGTCCTCGTTGGCCCGGGCGGTCCGGATGGGCGCCCACCCGCTGATCGAATGAGGTCAACACCCGGAATGCGCCGACGTTTCGACGCTACCGCTCCGAGGCGTCGGCGTGTAGGGCCTTGATCCACAGGGGCCTGGGGGTTGCCCCGGGGGCCGGCCGCCGGGACGGTCGATCGACCCGGCGGGCTCGGGAGTGGCTTTCCCGCTCTGCGACCCCGACAACGTCCCCTTGCTCGGTGCCGAGCCGCGCGGCGCGGGGCTCTGGCAGGCGAGCGCCACGTCCGGGCAACTAGCCGTCGCCGGGGCCACGGCGGTGCCATGGCAAGCGGGAGAGCCGCGAGCCCCGCGGAGGCCCGGTCGCCGCGCCGTCTACTTCGGCGCGGCGACCTGCCCCGCGGCCAGGAGCGCGTTCACCTTCTCCATCACCTGGAACGCGTCGGCCACGTAGAGGACGTCCGTCTTCCCCTGCGCCCAGCCGCAGTTCGGATCCAGGTTCACTGCGCGACGCTCCCGGACGAAGCGCCAGCCCACGACGTGCGGCTCCTCGCCGTGGCAGCACGTGGCGAGGCCCTTCGCGTGGCGCGGCGTGGATCCCGTCTGACCCACCTGGTTCAGGTGCGTCATGAAGGTCAGGACCGCCTCGCCCTTCCCGGACTGATCCACGAGCGACTTGCTGCCGCCGAGCGACGCCTTCGCCTTCTCGAGGAAGCCGAGAATGAGCCGCTCGGCGTCCTTCGGGTGAGTCGCGCCGTCCGCCTGCTTCTTCGTCCAGCCCGCCCCCGCCACGAAGAGGAGCTCCGCTTCGGGGCGGATGGTCTGGGCGGTGGTCTGCGCGCTCTCGACACCGCGCACGCGCGTGCGGCGGAGCGCGTCGCCGACCTGGACGTCGACCTCCTCCACCGCCGCGGCCCCCGACGCGCCCTCCCAAGTCGCGAAGATGCCGCTCTCCACCACCAGGAACCACGGCCGATGCGCGCGCGTCTGAGTGGCGAGCATGCGCTGCCGGTAGTACCAGCGCTGGAGGCGAAGCTCGCCGCCCTCTCCACCGATCCCCGTGACGCGCGTGTCGACACGGCCGCCGACACGCGCGGCGGCGGCGGGAATGGCGCGCGCGATGCGCGAGGTCGTGGGCGCGACGACGATCGTGGGGGCCGCCGCCCGGACCAGTGCCGCCATCGCCGCCACGTCGGTGGCCGCGCGGGGCGCGGCGAAGTCCTCGCCGGCGACACCCAGGAAGCGCGCGCCGCAGGAGGCCACGGAGTCCGCCGCCGCTTCCACTTCGCGCCCGAAGAGACCGACCGTCGTCTCCGCGCCGAGCTGCTTCGAGAGATCCACGGCCGCGCGCAGAACCTCGCGCGCCGCCTTCGGAAGGGCGCCGTCGTCGTCCGTGTGGGCGAGGAAGAGGATCTTCTCCACGGCGTCAGCCTCCGATCCAGTCGACGATCTCGCGCGCGATCTCGTCGACGGAGAGGTTCTTCGCCACGCGCGTCTCGCGACGTTGCGCTGGAAGCTCGACGCTCCGGAAGACCACGTTTCCTCCCGTGATGGGCGCCGGCTTCGCTTTCTGCAGCGAGGGCATCAGCGTGCGCATGTTCGTCATGCCCACGCGCGGATTGTTCGGCGGCTCCGGCAACGACCCCGTGGCCCACGCGAGCACGGCCGGCGGGCCGGCGCACTCGGAGACGAGATACCGGCCGCCCTCCACTCGTTCCTTGATCTCGAAGGAGCCGTCTTCCTTCACGGCGAGCGCGTCGACGCCGAGAAACTGGTCGGGGATTTCGAGGAGCTCGCCGACCGTCTGCATCGTGACGCCTGCGTCGCGCGAGGCCGAGGCGCAGCCGCCGAAGAGGAGCAGCCTCGAGCGGTCGAGGCCTTCGATCCCTTCGATCGCCTTCGTCAGCGCGACCGCGACGTCGAACGCGTCGACGAAGCCGCTCGCCGGGCCGTCCAGCGCCACCAGGTCGAAGGGCACCTTCTGGGCGATCGTCATCATGAGCTGCTGCAGGCGCGCCTTCGGCCCGAGGCTCACGAGCCACACGCGACTTCCGGGGGCCTTCTCCACGAGGTGGGCCGCCTCGTACAGGGCGTGCGCCGCCCAGGGATCCAGGACGGACGGGAGCATCCCCTCGTTCTTGAGCGAAGGACCCTCCGCGCCCTGCACGGGCTCGAGGGACTGCAGCGGGTCGGGTACGAGGCTGCCGCACACGACCACGTGGTACGCCTGACTCATCCGATGCCTCCGCAAGGTCTTGGGGCCGCCCGGACCGCTCGGGGCGTCAAAGTCGACCAGCCTATCAGAATCTCTCGGGCTCGGGTAGAATGCGGCGGTATACTGCGACGTTTCTGCCAAAGCCCTCCCAGGAGGAGACCCGGATGGACGGAATGGCGACCGCAACCCGGAACGAGAAGCTCGCCGCCTGGGTCGGCGAGTTGACCCAGAAGCTGCGACCCGATTCGGTCCGCTGGTGCGACGGCTCGAAGGACGAGTACCAGGAGATGCTCCATCTCATGGTGCAGTCCGGGACCGCGATGTGGCTGAGCTCCGAGAAGCGGCCGAACAGCATCTACGTGCGCTCCGATCCGGCGGACGTGGCGCGGGTGGAGGATCGGACCTTCATCTGCTCGCGGAAGAAGGAAGACGCGGGCCCCACGAACAACTGGGCGGATCCCGCGGAGATGAAGGCGCTGCTCGGCAAGCTCTACGAGGGCTGCATGGTCGGGCGCACCATGTACGTCATCCCCTACTCCATGGGGCCCGTGGGCTCCCCCATCGCCAACATCGGCGTGATGGTGACGGACTCGCCGTACGTCGTGGCGAACATGCACATCATGACGCGCGTGGGAACGACGGTCCTGGACGTGCTGGGCGACAGCGCCGAGTTCGTGCGCGGCGTGCACTCCGTGGGGTATCCCCTGGACAAGCCCGGCAAGCCGGACGTGCCCTGGCCCTGCGACGGGCAGAACAAGTACATCACGCATTTCCCGGAGACGCGCGAGATCTGGTCGTACGGCTCGGGCTACGGCGGGAACGCGCTCCTCGGCAAGAAGTGCCACGCGCTGCGGATCGCGTCGGTGCAGGCGCGGGACGAGGGCTGGATGGCCGAGCACATGCTCATCCTCAAGCTCACGAATCCGCAGGGGAAGGCGAAGTACGTCGCGGCGGCGTTCCCCTCGGCCTGCGGCAAGACGAACCTCGCCATGCTCACGCCCAGCATCCCCGGCTGGAAGGCGGAGACGATCGGCGACGACATCGCCTGGATGAAGTTCGGCGCGGACGGCCGCCTCTACGCGATCAACCCGGAAGCCGGCTTCTTCGGCGTGGCGCCCGGCACGTCGGACCAGAGCAACCCGAACGCGATGAAGACGCTCCACGCGAACTGCATCTACACGAACGTCGCGCTCACGCCGGACGGGGACATCTACTGGGAAGGCATGTACGCGAAGGAGCCGCCCGCGCTCTCGGACTGGATCCGCCGTCCGTGGAAGCCGGGGATCGGGCGCACGTCCGCGCATCCGAATGCGCGCTTCACCGCGCCGGCGCGGCAGTGTCCGGTGATCGCGAAGGAATGGGAGGATCCGAAGGGCGTGCCGATCTCGGCGATGCTCTTCGGCGGACGCCGCGCCACGGTGGTGCCGCTCGTCACCGAGGCCTTCGACTGGCAGCACGGCACGTTCCTCGGATCGATCATGGCGTCCGAGAAGACCGCCGCCGCCGCCGGCAAGGTCGGCGAGCTGCGCCGCGATCCGTTCGCGATGCTGCCGTTCTGCGGCTACCACATGGGCGACTACTTCGCGCATTGGCTCGAGATCGGCGAGAAGGGCGGGGACAAGCTCCCGAAGCTCTTCTACGTGAACTGGTTCCGCAAGGGTCCGGACGGCAAGTTCCTGTGGCCGGGCTACGGAGAGAACAGCCGCGTCTTGAAATGGATCTTCGAGCGCTGCGACGGCACTGCCGAAGCCGTGGACACTCCGATCGGACGTCTGCCGTCGAAGAAGGCGCTCGACATGACGGGGCTCGACCTGCCGGATGCCGCGCTGAGCGAGCTGCTGCGCGTGGACGTCGACGGGTGGAAGACGGAGCTGCCCTCCATGCAGCAGCACTTCGCGCAGTTCGGTGACCGCCTGCCGAAGGGACTGAAGGACGAGCTGACGAAGCTCACGGCGCGGTTGACCAAGTAGAAGCACCGGAGATGTGGGGAGAAACGCGCGCCCGGTGCCGCTCGTCGGCGCCGGGCGCTTTTGCGAGGAGGATCGAACGATGAAGCGGATTCGAAGGGCATCACGCGACGTGGGCGCTGCGGCGGGTCGGGTGGTCGCAGGGGTGATCGGCGCGACTGCGCTGGCCGGAATGGCCGCGCCGTCACGGGCGGAGAGCGTCGAGGAGACGAAGGCTCAGGTGCCGGCGCTTTCGGCGTTCCACGAGGTCATCTTCCCCCTCTGGCACACGGCGTGGGCCACGAAGGACACGGCGATGGTGCGCACGCTCTGGCCCGACGTGCAGGCGCACGTGGCCGCGGTGAAGGCGGCCGAGCTGCCGGGAATCCTGCGCGACAAGAAGGAGGCGTGGCAGAAGGGCCTGGACGAGCTTTCCGCAGCGGAGGCGATGTACGGCAAAGCGCTCGAGAGCAAGTCCATCGAGGACGAGCTGGCGGCGGTCGAGAAGCTGCACGGCTCCTTCGAGGGACTCGTGCGCGTGGTCCGACCCGTTCTGCCGGAGCTCGCGGGGTTCCACGAGGTGCTCTACCGCATCTACCACTACGACCTGCCCCAGAAGGACAAGAAGGCGCTCGTGGAGAGACTGCCGGCGCTCGCTGCGGCGAGAGACAGCCTGAACGCTGCCGTGCTGCCGGAGCGTCGCGCGGCCGCGAAGGAGAAGTTCGAGGCGGCGCGCGCCGAACTGTCGGCGAAGGTCGACGCCCTCGCGAAGATCGCGCCCGGCGAGGACTGGGACGCGACCGCCCTGGCGATCGAGGAGATGCACAGCGCGTACCAGGCGGTGGAGAAGGTCTTCGACTGAGCCGAGGTCTGCGGAGCACCGGATTTCGCGCTCCCCTTGTGACGAGCGACGCCTTCCCGTGTCTATCACTGTGAGACGGTGACGAGCCTGCGCGGGCGAGGACCCTCGCGAAGCGCGGGCCCGGCTCGGGACAGGGAGCACCCATGGCCTCGAACCAATGCGCGCGGGCCACTCGCGCGCTCGCGCTCGGCCCTGCGGGTATCGTCGCCGGGCTCCTCGCGGCGTCGGGCGCCTCCGCGCTCGCGCCCGCCGCCGCGCCGGGCGCGCCCCGCGACCTCGACATCCTCACGATCAACGCCCCGGACGCCGTGATCCCCGGGTGGGGAGCGTACTGGGTGTTCACGAACCCCTGGGTCCTGATCCCTCTGGCGCTCTCCGCCCCCGCGCCCGCGGGGGCTCTCGCCCTGTTCGAGAGCTCCTACGCGCCGAACCTTTCCCAGGTGTCCTTCCCGCAGGGCACCACCTCCGGGTCGGACGCCCTGGGCGTGTCGGGAACCCCCGTGGAGTTCTACCCGGGATGGACCGGCACGTGGGGGTACTTCCGCTTCCAGTCGGGAACGGCGGTCGGCCCCGGCGATCCCAGCACGCTATACATGGTGCAGGTCGCGCCGACCCCGGCGCCGCGGGGCAGCGAGTGCTACTTGCAGTTCTGGTGCGATCTCATCCACTTGCTCCTCGGGCCCGACTCCCCGCCCCTCCCCGCCTGTCCGGGGCTGCCGCTGCGCGCCGGCCCCGGCCTCGACGTGCTTCAGCGGTATCGCGACGAGGTCCTGGCGTCCTCCGCGCACGGCCAGTTCTACATCGACCTGTACAACCAGTGGTCGCACGATGCGATCCTGGCGCTCGCGGCGTCCCCCGCTCTCGCGGTGAGGATGCTGAACGCGTCGGGAGATTGGCTGGCGGGATTCCAGGCGCTCGTCGACGGCCAGGGCGCGACGTTCACGGTGACGCCGGCGATGCAGGCGAGCCTGAGCGACATCCTCGATCGGATGCAGGCGGCCGGCAGCCCCGGCTTCGCGTCGATGCTCGCGTTCGAGCGGGGTCGCCTGCACGCCGACGCGATGTCCGGGCTCACCATGACGCAGCTCCAGGACCAGATCGAGACGCTGGGCGGCGTGAGCGCCGTCGCGCCGCAGTCGTGGGGGCGGACGAAGTCCTTCTATCGCTGACCCGTGGGTCTCCGCGCGAAGCGGCCACGATTGGCGGTGCAAGGCTCGCCGCTCACTGCCGCAGCATCACGACTTTCGCTCGGGCCTCCCGACCCGCTTCGCGAAGGACGGCGTAGTACACGCCGCTCGCGACCCGCCGGCCGCTCGCATTGGTGCCGGCCCAATCGATCCGCGCCGGGGTCGCGCCGAGTCCCCTCTGGAGCACGCGCCGGCCGGCAGCGTCGAAGATCTCGAACGTGCCGGGGGCTCCGCGGGCGCCCACCACGTCGAACGCCACGCTTCCCGCCGCCGGCGTGGGACGAGCGGACAGCCGCAGCCGCCGCGACGGGTCGGCCGCGATCGTCGAGGCGTCGAGCCCGCGCGCGTCCTCGACCACGGTCGACTCGCCGAGGGGGACGTTCCAAAGCTCGCTCACCGCGCCCGACGGCCAGTCCACGCGCAGCCGCTCGACCGCGGTGCTGAAGCGCAGCCCGAAGTACGCGTCGGTCATCACCTGACCGCCACGCCATGCGTTCCCCGTCACGTACTGGTACTGCGGGCCCGCGAAGCTCGAGACGCACGTGACCCACGCGCCCAGACCGTCGCGGTTCGAGGCCGTGCCCACCAGGTTCACGCGCAGGTAGTACCGCGACGACGAGTCGTTCCGATAGAGACGATCCGTCTCGAGCAGGGCGTACGCGCGCGGCGGGCCTCCGGACAGCATCGCCACGTCGAGGTCCCCGTCGCCGTCGTAGTCCTCCCACGCACACGCGTCGGCGAGTCCGTTCGAGGGACCCGCGAGGTTCAGATTCGCCGTCTCGTCCGTGAAGTACGTGGTTCGATTGCGGTAGATCACGTCCGGCTCGTTCTGCGCCTGCGTGTCGCCCTTGGCCAGCACGTGCAGGTCGAGATCCTCGTCGTGGTCGTAGTCCACCCAGGTGAGGTTCCGCACGTTCACGCTGTCGTGGATGTTGAACTGGGCGGTGACGTCGTGGAACGTCGATCCGTCGTTGCGGTAGAGACGAGTCCCGCGCGGACCGTGCGTGTAGGGCTCGAAGTTGCTGGTGGTCATCGAGGTGATGGACGCGGTGGCGTCGATCAGGCCGCCGTAGTTGAAGCCCTCATTCGGAAGCGAGCAGCAGCGGATCTTCCAGGAGGTGCCCTGGGCCCAGATGTAGATGCCGACGGACGTGCCGACCGTGTACGGCGGCTGCCCCGCCGCTTGCGCCGAGGTCAGCGTGAACGGCGACACGGATCCGGGATGGGCGCCGCTCGCCCCGATGAAGATCGTCGTCGGATCGTAGTAGCCCAACGAGTAGAGGTCGAAGCTGACCGACGACGCGCTCGTGGTGAAGTCGATACCGTCCACGCCGTTCTCGTTCTCGCGGGCGTTGCAGAAGAACGTGATCTTGTCGCCGCTCCGCTCGGCGCCGTCGAACAGGGCTTCGTCGCCGAGACCCACGGCGAGATCCAGGTCGCCGTCCTTGTCGAAGTCGCCCCAGGCCGCCGCCGCCACCCGGCCGAGCCCGGGAAGGAACGTGCTCGTCACGTTCGTGAACGTCAGATTGCCGTCGTTCCGATACAGGCGCGACTGGCTGAGCGTGTCCTCTTCGCCGGAGACGAAGAGGTCGGGATCGCCGTCGTGATCGTAGTCACCCCACACGCCGCCGACGCTGCCGAAGTCGTCGGCGATGCCCGCGCTGGCCGCGATGTCCGTGAAGTGGCCGGCTCCGTCGTTGAGGTACAACGAGTTCGGCGAGCCGACGCGTCGCGCTTTGGCGACGAACACGTCCACCCACCCGTCGCCGTTCACGTCCATCGCCGAGCAGCTCCGACCGCGCCCCGCGCTGTCGGCGAGGCCCGAGCCCTCGGTGATGTTCACGAAGTGGAACGCGCCGTCGTTGCGGTAGAAGTGCTTGGCGAGGGAGCCGGCTCCGCCTTCGGCGCCTCCGGTCAGGTAGATGTCCGCATCGCCGTCGTTGTCGAAGTCGAAGACGACGGGCCCGTGATGATCTCCGGGGCCGAACAGGGGCGGAGTGAACGTGGAGCTGAACGTGCCGTTCGCGAGGCCGCGGTAGATGACGGGCGGCGAGAAGTGCCGGCACGTGAGGAGATCGCGGCGTCCATCGCCGTCGAAGTCGTTCCAGGCCATCCCGTACGTGAACTCCGTGAGCTGAACGCCCGCGGCGGCGGAGACGTCGCGGAAGTCGGCGGACGCCGGCATGGCGGAGAGCACGAAGAACGTGGCGACGAGGGTGCCGGGCCGGATCCCGGAGGCCGGTGGCCCGTTCTTGTGGCCGCTCATGCTGGGAAGCTCCCGGGGTGGTTGGCCGATCGGGCACCGAGGATACCACGAGGGCGGGGCTCCGAATCCAGACGCGATCGGGGGCGCGGGAGGCGCCGTGGCGAGCCGGTCCGGCGGGCCGCGCCGGGGCAGCGTGCCCCCTCACCCCCGTGGCGCGCTGACCGCTCTCCATCGAAGACCATACATGGGACCGTGCCCAGGCTTCACGACCAGACCGCTCGCACCACCTCTTCGAAGCGGGGGTGCTTGCGGAGCTCGTCCCAGAAGGGCGTGACGCGCGACCACAGGATGAGCGGATCGTGCTCGGCGACGGCCCGCTCCGCCAGTCGGATGGCTTCGTCGGGGAGGCCCGCCGCCGATGCCGCCGTGGCCAGCCAGAAGGGCGAGACGAACTCGTGACGGGAGCGCCCTTCCATCTCGTCCCGGACGGCGCGGGCCGCCTCGATGCGGCCCACCTGGGCGTAGGTCCAGGCCAGCAGCGCGAGCACCCACTGATGACGGCCGGACTCCGCGAGGATCGCGGGCGCCAGCGCGATCGCTCGATCGGGGCGACCCATCCACGCATGCCCCCGCATGAGGTTCCATTGGGAGAAGAAGGAGTCGGCGTCCAGGCTGATGGCGCGCTCCGCTTCGGCCAGCGATTCCTCGTGCCATCCGCCCACGCCGAGCATGTACGAGTGCATGGCCACCACCCACGAGTTCAGGGGGTCGTCGTCGACCGCGCGCTTCGCTTCGCTCCGCGCCTCGGCCACCGACAAGGCACCCCGGAAGCAACCCCACAGGGCGCGCTGCGCGCGGGCCCGTGAATGGCGCGGGTCGAGCGCGAGCGCCCGCTGCCAATGGACCTCGGCGAGCGCGAAGTTCCACTCGTACTGCTCTTCGACGCACGCCAGGGTCGACCACGGCTCGGCTTGTTCGGGGTCGATCGCGATCGCCTGCTCCGCGAGACGCTTGGCCTTCCGCGTGGCATCGGCGGACGGAGCGACGCCGAACGTGGCCATGAGGCGGTACGAATCGGACAGCAGCCCCAGCGCTTCGGCGTAGCGAGGATCGAGCGCGATCGCCTTCTCGAGGCAGTCGATGGCCTGGGGCAGGAACCGACCCCGCTTGGCATGCAGCGCCCGCCCACGGAGCAGCAGCTCGTAGGCCTCCAGATTCCTCGTGCCGGCGCCGCCGCGGCCGCGCTCCGCGTCGCCGTGCAGCGACACCCGCAGGCGAGTCGCGATGGCGCTCGCGATCTCGTCCTGCAGCTCGAACACGTCGGTCATCTCGCGGTCGTAGCGCTCCGACCACAGCTGGTACCCGTCGGCCGCGTTCACGAGCTGGACCGTGATCCGCAGGCGCGGGCCCGCGCGGCGCACGCTGCCCTCGAGCACGGTGGCCACGTCGAGCTTCTCTCCCACCGCGCGCAGGTCCTCGCGCCGCCCCTTGAACGCGAAGCACGAGGTGCGCGCGGCGACCCGCAGGCCGTCGAGGTGCGAGAGCGCGTTGAGGATCTCGTCGGTCATGCCGTCCGCGAAGTACTCGTCGTCGGGGCCGCTCAGGTTCTCGAACGGCAGCACCGCGACCGACTTCTCGTGCGCTCCGCTCTTCGCGGGACCGCTCGCGAGGTCCGCCAGCTCGAGGCGCACGTCGCGGATGTCGCGCGGGCGATCGTCGGCCTCCTTGCGCAGGCAGCGCCGCAGGATCTCGCGCGCCCGCGGCGGCGTGCCCGCGGGCAGCAGCGCCCAGTCCGGCTCGCGCTCGAGGATCTTCGCGAGCAGGTCCGCCGCCGTGGCGCCCTCGAAGGGCGCGCGCCCGGTGAGACACTCGAACAGCACGCACCCGAACGACCACACGTCGCTACGGCGGTCGACGGAGCGGCCGCGCGCCTGCTCGGGGCTCATGTAGGCGGCGGTGCCGAGGATCGTGCCCGGCACCGTGGCACCCGGATCGACGCCCGCGGATCGCGCCTGCGTCCGCCCGGAATCCGGAGCCGCGACGGGATCGGTCTTCGCCAATCCGAAATCGAGCACCTTCGCCACGCCCGACGGCGTGATCATCACGTTGCCGGGCTTGAGGTCGCGATGGATGACCCCGCGCTCGTGCGCCGCTTCGATCGCCGACGCGATCTGCACGCCGATGGCCAGCGCCTCGCGGGGCGCCAGCGGTCCGCGCGCCAGCCGAGCGGCCAGGGACTCCCCCTCCACCAGCTCGAGCACCAGGTGCGGCGCGCCGCCCCGTTCTTCGAGCCCGTGGATGGCCGCGATGTTCGGATGCGACAGCGACGCCAGCGTCTGCGCCTCGCGCTCGAAGCGTCCGAGGCGCTCGGGATCCTGCGCGAACTCGGCCGGCAGCGCCTTGATGGCCACGTCGCGCCCGAGCCGCGAGTCGCGCGCTCGATACACCTCACCCATGCCGCCCGCGCCGAGCGGAGCGAGGATCTCGTAGGGGCCGAGGCGGGTGCCGGGGATGAGGGGCATGTGCGACTCTACCTCAGCGGCCGATGCCCGCCGAGTCGCCGGCCGCCCTCGACGCGGCGGCCGCCGAGGGCAGCGAGTAGACGTGATTCCGCCGAGCGTAGGCGTCGCGCTGCGCGGTGGCTTGTCGGACCAGCTCCGCCTGGCCCGCAGCCTGAGCCAGCTCGACGGCGTGGCCGGCGGTCTGGGCTGCCCGGTCGAACTCGCCGGTCTCCGCCTGGGCCGCCGCCAGGATCGAGAGCGCCGACGCGTTCCGATCCCCCAGCTCCTTCACGAGCGCCTCGCTCAGCGTCAACGCCTCCTGCCCGTTGCGATCGCCGGGACTCGCGGCGACGGCCAGCACCCAGGCCAGTTGCAGGCGGAAGAGCGTCGGCTTCGTCGACGACTTCGCGGCCTCGCGAAGAGCGCCGATCAGGTCGGACGTCGATCCCCACTGCGAGAGCGCCTTGACCCGGGCCTCGTGCACCGACTGGCTCGAGGGAGCGTGCTCCACGGCCATCCGGTACGACTCCTTCGCCGCGGCGAACTTCCCCTGCGCGGCCTGGACGTCGGCGAGACTGACGTAGACGCTGGCATCGTCGAGCCGACGTCGGACATCCCAATCCACGCGTTCCTCGTCGGGATCGAACTTGAGGGCGACGAGCGAGCTCAGAACCCGCTCCGCCTCGGGCATCCGGCCGAGCATCTCGAGCGACCTTCCCTGGTTGAAGAGCGCCAGCGGATAGTCCGCCTTGTACTTCAGACAGTCCTCCGCGGTCGCGAGCGCCTGCTCGTAGTGGCCTTGGCGGAAGTAGATGGAGGAGAGATTCGCCGAGGCCAGGAAGGCGGCCTCGCTCGGAGGCGGATCGAGCTGGGCGACCCGCTGGAAGTGGTCCGCCGCACCCGCGTAGTCCCCCTCCCGCTTCAGCTGCACGCCGTAGTTCAGCTGCCCTAGCCAGCTCGACGGGCTCGTTCGGCACGTGTCGGCCCAGAGGGTGTGGAGATCGTGGAAGATCCGCGCGTGCTGGAAGGAAAGGGCGGCACACGAGACGAGCACCGCCGAAGCCGCGGCGCGGCCGAGCCATGCTCGTGGCGCCCCGTCCGCTTTCCGCGCGCCGAGGCCCAGCAGAAGCCGCCCCGCCGCAACCGCGAGGAGGAGGACGCCCACGGTCGCGAGGTAGGTGAAGTGATCCGCAACCGGCGTGTAGCGCATGTACGCGACGCGCACGAAGCCCAGCGCGGGGAAGATGGTCGCGGCGTAGAAGAGCGCCGCCGCAACGGGGCCGCGGCCGATGCTCCTTCGCCGGTACAGCAAGTACGTCACGCCGGCCGCCGCCGCCGCCGCCAGCGGGAAGAGCCATTGCCAGGCGACGGCCGTCGAGATCCTCCACGGGTCGTACGAGAAGGAGAGATGGGCGGGCCAGACGATCTTCCACGGGTAGAACCAGAAGGCCCGTCCGGCGACGAGCAGCCGTTCGGCCGGCGTCCACCACGTGGCGTCCGAGGCCGCGCTCGCCACGTGCCGGTACTCGTAGGACCTCGTCATCAAGCCGAAGAGCAACCCGACGGCCAGCATGGCGCCCAGCGCCCTCACGCGCGATCGAGTGAGCGGCTGCCGCCGGTACCAGTAGACGAGCGCCAGCGCGACGGGAAGCGACGCGGTGACGGTCTTCGAGAAGAGCGACAGCAGGAAGAGCGCCAGGCTCAGCGCGAGGTCCCGGAAGCGGGGGGTCCGGTCGAAGCGCAGGAAGCTGAGCGCCGCCAAGAGGTAGAAGAACCCGGAGAGGACGTTCTTGCGCTCGGAGATCCAACTCACCGACTCCACGTGGACCGGGTGCAGAGCGAAGAGCGCGGCCACGAGAAAGGCGCCGGGCACCTCGATCTCGAGGAGCAGCAGGAGCAGAAGGATGGAGTTCGCGGCGTGGAGCACCACGTTGGTGACGTGAAACCCGCGCGGGTTCTCGACGCCCCAGAGAGCCTTCTCGGCGAGGAACGACGTGTACAGCATCGGATAGTACTGCTGGTTCATCCCGGAACCCGGGTCCCAGATCTTGGTGAAACCGCCGCTCTTCACGATCAACGGGTTGATCGTCAGGTAGTCGTCGTCATCCCAGATGAACCCGGCGTGGTAGGCCGGGATGTAGACGAGGCCGACGGCGAGCAGGATGCCGAGAATGCCCGCGAGGAGCCAGCGGCGCGCCGGGCGCATCGAGTGCGGCGCCCTCGCTGCGTTCGCGGGGGCGACGTCGCCCGGGCGTCGGTTCTTCCGGAGGCTTCCGGTCATCGAGGGGAGCACCTCGTCGCGCGGCAGGTCCGCAGCCGCGCGCCGGCCATCATACGCCGGGACCGCGCAGAGAGGTGACTTGCCCCAGCCGAAGGCGTGAAGCACGGAAGGGGTCGGTCGCCGGGCGCGGCTTGGCCCCCCTGGTGAACGGACTCGGGGGGAACGCCCCCCGGGCTTCGATCCGGAGTACCTTGGCTCGTCCGGCCTCGCCGCTGCTCTGTCGAAAGGCCTGCCCGTGACCACCCGAGCCTTCGCCGCCCCTTCCGCCACGTCGCCCCTGGGTCCCTTCGCGGTCACGCGGCGCGAACCGCTGCCGCGCGACGTCGAGATCGACATCCTCTACTGCGGCGTATGCCACAGCGATCTGCACACCGCGCGCAACGAATGGGGGTCCACCACCTACCCGGTCGTGCCGGGCCACGAGATCCTCGGGCGCGTCACGCGGGTCGGAAAGGAAGTCGCTCGATTCAGACCGGGAGACCTCGCGGCCGTCGGTTGCCTGGTCGATTCCTGCCGCACCTGCTCGAGCTGCCGGGGCGGACTCGAGCAGTACTGCCTGACCGAGCCCGTGTTCACCTACAACGGACCCGACAAGCACTCCGGGGGCGTGACCTACGGCGGCTACTCGGAGGACATCGTCTGCGACGAAGCCTTCACGCTCCGGGTCCCCACGAGCCTCGACCCCGCACACGCCGCGCCGCTGCTGTGCGCCGGGATCACCACCTATTCCCCGCTGCGCCGGTGGGGGGCGACCCAGGGGAAGAAGGTGGGCGTCGTGGGTCTCGGCGGACTGGGTCACATGGCCGTGAAGTTCTCCCACGCCTTCGGCGCGCACACCGTCCTGTTCACGAGGTCGGAGAGCAAGGTCGCGGACGGTCGCCGTCTGGGCGCCGACGAGGTCGTCCTCACGACGAACGTCGGCGCGATGGCGAAGCACGCCAAGAGCTTCGACCTGATCCTCGATACGGTCTCCGCCGACCACGACCTCGATGCGCTGATGGCGACGCTCGCGCTCGACGGTACGCTGGTCCTGGTCGGAGCGCCGGGGAACCCCCAGTCCGTGAGTGCATTCCGCGTGATCATGCCCCGGCGAAGCCTCTCCGGCTCGCTGATCGGCGGCATCGCCGAGACGCAGGAGATGCTCGACTTCTGCGGGCAGCACGGCCTCGCGTGCGACATCGAGCTGATCCGCATGCAGCAGATCAACGAGGCCTACGAGCGCATGCTGCGCAGCGACGTGAGGTACCGCTTCGTGATCGACATGGCATCGCTGAAGGAGTGACTGCGTCGCGAGCGCGAGAGCGCCGGCCTCGAGACGCCGCTCGACCGAGCCGCGTCCGCGTCGCGAATGGGCCCCAGACGCGGCCCGGACGGCACCTCAGACGGCCAGCCGCCTCGCCTGCAGCAGCCAGTGGGGCGCACCCCATCGTCCGAGCGAACGGTCCAGCGACTTCCGGGCGGATCGCGCCGGCCAGCGCATCGCGGTCACGCGGAAGCCGGCGGATCGCAGGTAGCGCTTCAGGGATGCCGGACCGAGCGGGTGCACACCGCATTCGTTGAAGGAGCCCAGCTTCCCGAGCTCGTCCCGCCTCAGCGCCCTCTTGGCGAGGACCCGGAGCGAGCTGAAGTTCGGGCTGCGGACGACCACGGATCCGCCCGGACCCACGAACGGCGAGAGCTGCGCGAGTCGCTTCGCCGGGTCCGGCGCCAGGTGCAGAAGGTCCGCGATCAGGATGCAGTCGAAAGAGCGGCCCTCCAACTCCTGGAGCGCCTCCTCCAGCGTGCCGAGGACGACCTCGGCGCCTCGCGCGGCCGCCGAGGCCGCCACGACGCCGTCCAGGGGCAGTGCGGTCACCGACCGTCCGCCCTCGCGGATCCGTGCCTCCGTTGCCCCCCATCCGCACCCGACCGAGAGCACCGTCCTCGCATCGCGAGGGACCAGGGAGGCCACGGCCTCGTCGGCCGGGTCGTGGTAGGGCGTGGACCACTTTCGATTCCCGAAGCCGGACTCCGTGTGCAAGAGCCGGCTCGTCCGGAGCGTGCCGGCGGCGATCCCGAAGAGCGCCTGGATCTGCTCCTGAACGGCAGCGAGCGGCACGCCCATCCGGCCGGCGTACCGGTTGCTCAGATGGTGGATCGCGAACGACTCCAAAGCCGAGACGGCCACGACCTTGCGAAAGCCGCACGTCGTGTATGGATCCGTGGCCACGGTGCAGAGCATGTCGTATCGACCCTCGTACGGCGCGCGCAGGAATCCCCCCGAGGCGATGGCTCGCGCCAGCTGGTCGCGGCTCAGGAGGTAGAACGCGGCATGCTCGTTCGACAGCTCGGCGATCACGTGTTCGGCGCGACGACCCACCGACTCCGGCTTCCAGTGGAAGTGCGCGTGGATGTCCGGGAACCACCGGCCACCCGCCGCATCCACCTCGTATCTCAGGAACCCGGCGATCTCGTCGGGCGCCAAATCCGGCGTCACCCGCAGGAACGCTCGCACGTGGTCCGCGGTGATCGCCATGTCGTCTTCCGAGTAGGCGAAGAGGTCGTAGCGATCGAGGTTCGCGGCGAAGATCGGCTTGTGCGCGAACGGAAGGGACCACGGGTTCCTCGCCGGAAGCCCGACCACGACCTCCACCCCGTCGCCGAGGTCCTTCGGGCCGTCGGAAACGACCACGACATGGACGTCGAACGGCATCGAGCGCCACCCGCGAATGACCTCCTCGAGCAGCGCGAGGTTCCGCGTCCCGAAACTGGCGATCGCCACGAGGATGCGAAGGCGGGCGTCCGCATCCGGGGCCGGCGACATCGCAGACACGGCCCGCCGCTCGGAGGACTCTCGATCGCGACCCTCCGGTTCGCCTTCCTCGCCAAGCTCCGGCGAGCCCGATTCGGCACTGCTCAGGGCGCGTCCTCCCCGAAGTCGGCCAGCACGGCCTGGATGAACTGCCGGAACTCCGGACGCCCCACGAAATACGGGTGGAAGCCCGCGTAGACAAGGTTGCCGTTCACGCCCGGCGAGGTCAGCCGCCGGATCGCGATCGCGTCGTTCGAGTCGTTCGCCGTGTAGATGACCTCGGCGGGATTCGCGACGCTCCTCGGCACGACCCCCCGATCGTAGAAGCCGAACCCGCGCTGCACCGGGCCTTGGGGCCACGTGAGCGGGTCGAACGGGAGGTCCGGGTACGGGTGCGGGCCGCTCGTGACGCGGGAACGGCAGAGCCGGAGGCGATCGGCGGCGTAGCCGTCGCTGATGGCGCCGCCGATCGAGTCGTCGATGCGCGCGATCCCGAACTGTGCGGCGATCCAATGCGACACGGGCTGTCCTGGGGGAGCGAACGTCCACGGGGGCCCCTGCATGGGAGTCACCGCACCGGTGTCTCGGTCTTGCATGTAGCGCACCGACGCCACCGGCTGGAGGCCGCAGATCATGAGGTTCCCGCCGGAGGCGATCCACGAAGGCAGCGGATTGACGGATTCCCGGCTGTAGGAGAGCAGCACCGACGAATCCCAGTCGGCGACGTCCGCACTGAGGAACCAGAACACGCTGGACGCACAATCCAACGCGCTCGCGGGTGGCTTGGACGTTCCCTGCGTCTCGAAGAGCTGGTAGTCGCTGCCGTCGAACCAGTACTGCACGAGAGCGCGCTCGACCGTCCGGTAGTCTCTCGGCCAGATCGTGTACAGGCCGCCCGCCAGCGCAGCCGGGACGGTATCCAGGACGACCAGGACCTTCGGGTCCGAGCAGCCGCGGGGGCCCGCGTAGACCATCAGGCGAGCCGGGAGGACGCTGACGGCGCCGCCCTCGTCGATCGCGCGCACGAACAGCGTGTGCGGACCGAGGTCGGGCGTCCACGCGTCTCCCCCCGGCGGGAAATCGGTGTTCTGCGAGTACGGTGGCCAGCTCGCGGTGTCGTCCACCGCGTAGCTGAAGCCCGTCACCGCCGTCTCGTTCGGACCGGGCGACGCGCTCCAATGGAAGCGAAGACCCGATCCGCGGAACACGTCGCGAACGCTCGGCAAGCCGTTGCAGTCCCAGGATCCCGCGAGGTCGGACACCAGGTGGACGCACGGACCGTCCAGATGGGCATAGACGTGGAAGAACCTGGTGTTGGCCACGCGCACGAGGTCTTCGGCGCCGGTGTGGTCGAGGGCACGGACGGCGAACAGCGCGTGGTCGGGGTGGTCGGTGGGGACCACGTTCGCGAACTCGACGGAGTCGGCCTGGGTCCTGTGCCAGACGAGCGAGTCGGTGAAGTAGCCACCCGAGAAGTCCGGGTAGTACGTCAGAGTGTCCAGCCACGCGAAGATCAGCGACGCCGGGTCGCCCCAGTGGCCGCCATCCCGGACGTAATCCGAAAGGGAGGTCAGCGCATACCGGAAACCGCCCCTGGGGATCGCGTAACCCGGGCGGCTGGCCCACCGGAATTCGACGTCCGTGCCCCAGGCCCCGAGGTCCGCGGGTCCGAACGTGATCTCGGTTCGAGGCAGGAGCTGGTCGGCCGCGCCTTCTCCGCGCGCCGGTCCGAGGGTGGCCTCTCCAAGGGTCGCCAGGGCGGGCTCCCGGTGTCCCGGCAAGCAGCCGAAGACGCCGAGAAGCGCGATCGCGACGATCGATCCCGATACCAGCGAGCGTCCCATCGAGACCGTCCTCTCAGGGAAGGATGGAGAAGAACCTCGTGTTGCGGGGCCGCACGATCTCCTCCCAGCCCCCGTGGCTCACGCCGCGGACCGCGAACACGACGTAGTCGTTCGGTGGGCCGGGCGGCGCGACGTGAGGAAACTCGAGCGTGTCGATGACGGTCGCGTGCCAGACGACCGAGTCCGTGAAGTAGCCCCCGGAGAAGTCCGGGTAGCAAGTCAACGTGTCGAGCCAGGCCATGATCCGCGCGGTCGGATCACCGATCCCGCCGCCGTCGCGGACGTAGTCCGCCAGCGAGACCATCGCGTACCGCCAGCCATCGACGGGTCGCGCGTACCCGCGCTGCGGGGCCCACCGGAACTCCACGTCAGTGCCGGAGACGGTGAAGTCATCCGGACCGAACGTGATCTCGGTCCGCGGGAGAAGTCGGTCGCCTTCGCCCTGCCGGCGGGTCGGCGCGGTGGGCGTCGCCGCTTCGCGAGGTGCCGAGGTTCCTTCCCGGTGCCCAGGCAAGTCCTGGCAGCCCGAAATGGCTGCGAGAAGCGTAGTTGCGACGATCGGAACCGGAATGAGCCAGCGTCCCATCGCCCACCCCCCGGCGATTGTGGACGCCCCGATCATGCAACCGTAACCGGCGAATTGCAAGTCCCCGGCCCGTCTCGTCACCCCTCTCCTTGTCGGTCGTCTCGCGGGCTGTCTCGGTCCCCAGAGGAAGGCCGAGTGGGCTGCCGGCAGGTCGAGCTTCAGGATCCGGGCGATAGCGTCGATCGAGGAGCGTCCTCCGTCCCGGTCTGACCATGGAGTGTTGCTCGCGGATGGTCAGGCGGCCGCCATGCTCCGCGTGTCCTCGGCGACGGGCGTGGCCGGCCGCGACGCCACCTCAGGGCGCGGGGGTCTCTCCGAAGTCGGCGAGAACCGCCCGGATGAACTGCCGGAACTCCGGGCGACCCACGAAGTACGGATGGAAGCCTGCGTAGACCAAATTGCCGTTCACGCCCGGCGAGGTCAGCCGACGAATCGCGATCGCGTCGTTCGAGTCGTTCGCCGTGTAGACGACTTCCGCCGGATTCGCGACGACCATCGGCACGATTCCACGATCGTAGAACCCGAAGCCGCGCTGAATGGGTCCTTGCGGCCACGCGAGGGGGTCGAACGGGAGATCCGGGTACGGGTGCGGGCCCGACGTGACGTGGGACCGGCAGAGCCGCAGGCGCCGGGCTATGAGATCTGGGACGTCCGAAATCGTGGAGGCGATCGTCTCGTTGACGAGCGCGATGCCGAACTGCGTGGCAAACCAGTGATCCGCGATCGTCGTGTCCACGAGAGTGGCCTGGAAGTTCAGCGGCAGGTTGTTCATGAACATCACGTCGCCCGTATCGACGTTCTGCGTGTAGCGCGCCGCCGACACCGGCTGCAGGCCGCAGATCATGAGGTTTCCGCCCGAGGCGACGTACGACGGCAGCGGGTTCGGCGGGACCGAGTGATAGGTGTTCAAGACCGACGAGTCCCCGTCCGGGATGTCCGAGCTGACGAACCAGATCACGCTGGACGCGCAGTCCAGGATCGAGAGGGGCGGCTTGTCCGACCCGCGCGTCTCGAAGATCTGGAAGTTGCAGCCCTGGAGCCAGTACTGGACGAGCTGTTGCTCGACTTCTCGGTAGTGGATCGGCCAGATCGTGTACGAGCCCCCCGCGAGAGACGTCGGCACGGTGTCCAGCACGACGAGGACATAGCGGCTGCCGGCCGGACAGTCGCGAGGACCCGCGTAGACCATGAGCTGAGCGCTGAGCACGCTCGTGTAGCCGCGCTCATCGATGACTCGCACAAAGAACCTGTGGAGACCCGGATCGGGGAGCCAGAGCTCGTCGCCCGGCGGGTACTGGCTGACCCACGAATACGGCGGCCAATTCGAGGAGTCATCCACGGCGTAGCTGAAGCCAGCCACCGGCGCCGCGGACACTCCGGGCCTGGCTCTCCAGTGGAATTGGAAGCCTCGTCCGCGGAAGACTTCGCGAACGAACGGCAGCTCATTGCAGTTCCACGTGCCGGCGATGTTGGAGTCCATCGAGATGCAGGGGCCGCTCACGAAGGCCGGGATGTTGAAGAGTCGCGTGTTCTCGATCGGCCGAAGCGCCTCGGTACCGCCGTGGTCGGTTCCTCGAACCGCGAACAGGATCCTGTCACGGCCGGTTGTAGGCGCGACGTACGGAAACGCGATGGAGTCGTCCGCGGTGGCGTGCCAAACGACGGAGTCCGTGAAGTAGCCGCCCGAGAAGTTCGGGTAGTATTGGAGCGTGTCGAGCCAAGCGAAGATCTGCGTGCGCGAATCATCCCAGGAGCCACCGTCCCGGACGTAGTCCTGCAACGACGTCAGCGCGTAGCGGAAGCCCCCCGTGGGACGTGCGTACCCCGGGACGCTGGCCCAGCTGAACTCGACGTCCGTAAACCACCATCCCAAGTCCGCGGGCCCGAACGTGATTTGCGTGCGCGGCAGCATGCGGTTGGCGTTGGCGCTGACGTGGGTCGGCGACAGGGGAGTCTGCGGCGATGGTTCGGGTACGGAGAAGTCAGATCGGTCCAGGCAACCGGAAGCAAGGAGCAACAGAGGAGCGATGGCGACCGACGCCCACGCCAACTGGCGTTGCACGGCCTTGTCCTCCTGCGATTACGCTCGGCAGGAGTACCTTACCGCAGACTCCGTAATACCGCAACCGGCCCTCAGGTCCCGCATCCGCGAGCGCCGGCCCCCCCCGCCGCCGAAGGTCGACGCTCGTCCGCGAGATCGAACGACGCGTCAAGCCGCACGCACGAGCACGAACGCGACGGCGTGACGTTGCGTCACGCCGTCGCTGCCACCGCCGACGTCACCCACTCCCCCGCTCGCATCAGCGGCTCGACCTTGCCGTCCTTCGCCACCGCGTCGATGTCCGTTTGCGCGGACCCGATCATGAAGTCCACGTGCGCGAGGCTGTCGTTGCCGCCGGCGCGCGCGAACTCCTCGTCGTTCATGTTCTCGCCGCCGACCACGCAGATGCGATACGAGCGACCGAGCGCCACGTGACACGACGCGTTCTCGTCGAAGAGGGTGTTGAAGAAGAGAATCCCGGACTTCGAGATGGGCGAGCCGTGCGGCACGAGGGCCACTTCGCCGAGGCGATGCGCGCCTTCGTCCGTCTCCACCAGCTTCTCGAGCACCGCCTGATTCTTCTCCGCCTTGATCGACGTCACGCGCCCCTTCTCGAAGCGAAGCTCGAAGCCTTCCACCAGCTTCCCCGCGTGGGCGAGCGGCTTCGTGGCGCGCACGACGCCGTCCACTCGATCCTTGTGCGGCGTGGTGAAGACCTCTTCGGTGGGCAGGTTCGCCACGAACGGGATGTTCGTACGCACCGTATCGCTCCGCCCGCCGAGCCAGTGGTGCCGATCCGGCAATCCCACCGTGAGATCCGTGCCCGGACTGCGGAAGCGCAGCGCCGCGTACTGCTTGCGGTCCAGTTGCTCGCGCCGGCGCGCGAGATCCGCGATGTGGGTCTCCCACGCGGCCACGGGATCGGGGCGATCGATGCGGCACGTCCGGAAGATCTCCTCCCAGAGCTTGCGCACCGCCGCCTCGGCCGACAGATCCGGGAAGACCTGCCCCGCCCAGCTCGGGATCGGGGCCGACGCGACGCACCAGTTGACCTCCTTGCCGGAGATCTTCTTCGAGAAGGGCATCAGGTAGGTTTGGCGCGCCTTGTCCGTCTTCGCCACGAGCTCCGGATCCTGGTCCTTCAAGAGCGTGGGATCCGTGGCGTAGACGGAGAGGACGGCGTCGCCGCGCTCGCCGCTCGCGAGGAGCGCGTTCGGCACCGCCGTGGGGAACTCGTCGAAGGAGTCCCGCGGCGCGAGCCGGAAGCGCGCGAGATCCACTTGGTCGTCCGTCCAGAGCACGTCCACCATGCGGGCGCCGGCGCGGTATGCGGCCGCCACGGCCGCGCGCGTGAACGGCGCGGTCTCCACCGACGCCCGCACGACGAGCCGCTGGCCCTTCTGGAGACCCACCCCGATGCGCACCACGACGTCCGCGTAGCGTTCCAGGGACTGCTCGAAGCTCAGAGCCATGACGATCCTCCTGCGGTGCTTGCTTCCGGCGCGCACGAAGCGCATGCGCGCGTTGGGGGGCTCGGTCCGAACGGACGAGCCGGCCCCCGTCGAGTCGGACCAAGATACGCGCCGGGACGCGTTCTCCACACCCCCGGTCGCCGGCTCAGGGGCGAAGCCGGCCGGCCCAGGGCCCAGTGGTCAGCGCACGGCGATCAGCCACGCCTCGCCGTAGCGACCGACCTCCGCCCCGGCCGGCGCCCGATGCGCTCGCGCGGCGGCGTCCCCCTCGGTCAGCCCGGGGAAGCCCGCCGGCATCCCGGTGTGCAGCACGAAGTAGCGAACGCCCAGCGAGCGCGCGAGCGCCGTCGCTTCCTCCGTGGGCCACTCGTTGAATACGACGGCTCGACCCACGTAGTCCGGCGGCAGGTAGCCCGAGTAGCCGTTCCAGCGCGGATGTCCATCGATCGTCGCGTACAGGGCGCGCGTGCTCTCCCCGCACGTCCAGGCCACCGGATCCTGGTCCACGCGATAGGCCGGCAGCTCCACGACGGCTCCCTCGCCCCGGTGCGAGAGCTCGCGGTACACGTCCAGCGTGGCCGCGCTGGTATCGAGGCGCGCCCAGGAGTCGATTCCGTTCAACTCCGCGAAGAGAATCAGGAGCGCCACGGCCGCGAGGACCTGTGATCGTCGGCGGCTCTGCCGCACGGTGAGCTGGGCGAAGCCGGCGCTCGCCAGGCACGAGACGGCCAAGAGCGACACGATCGCAAGGCGCGAGGAAACGCGGATGGCGCTGAAGCCGGGCACGTGATCGTGAAGCAGGCCGAAGGGACCCGGACGCCCGGCGACCTCGATGCCCAGCGCGAACACGCCGCACACCACTCCCCCCGTCACGAGCAGCCAGAGCTCTTCTCGCTGCCGCCGGACGCGGTCGATCGCCTCCGGCGATCCCTCCGAGGCCGCCCACCGACGGCGGACCAGAGCCACCAGCCCCGCGGCCGCGAGCCCGTAGGCCAAGAAGCCGGGGAAGAAGCAATGCTCGCAGTCGGTGCTTCCGAGACCCGGATAGAGCAGCGTGCCCCGGACCGGCGTGACCAAGTCTCGCGCCTTGAGGCCCCACGAGGCCCGAGCGTCGCGCTCGAAGCCCGGCCGGCTCCCTAAGATCACGTAGGGCTTCACGAACGGCGCGAGCAGGAGGCCCGCCACCACGGCCGCGACTCCCAGCGTGCGCAAGAGCCCGAGACCGGGGCGAAGACGTCGCACGACGACGTGCCCGATCACGATCGTCGTCGCCGCGATCGCCCAGGCCGCGCCGTAGTACCAAGCGGCGAGCCCCACGGTCGCCGTGACCAGCCCGAGCCAGGCGCCCGCCGCCGCCGTCCTTCGTTCCAGCGCGCGGAAGAGCGCCAGGAATGCCAGGGCGAGAAGGCCGTGCGTCTGCAACTGCGAGTGGCCCCAATGAGCCAGGGCGAAAGACGAGAACGTGTAGGAGAAGCTCGCGAGCAGCGCGGCGTCCGAGCGACCCGTCAGCCGCCGCGCCAGCGCGAACATCGCGGCCTGAGCGAGCACGAGGCAGGCGAGCACGGTCAAGTTCAGGGCGAGGGTCCAGTTGCGGGTGATCGCGAGCAGCAGCCCGTACACCGGCACCAACGGCAGGAGCAGATCCGAGTACGCCAGCGTCAGATCGTGCGGCCAGTAGATCGGGGCATTGAAGAGCCCGGAGCGAGAGAACGGGTGGCGTGCCAGCGCGTGCGCGCTCCAGGTGAGAATCCACGTGTTCAGGGAGGAGTCGCCCAGGTTGGCCGGCTGGTCGTGCACGAGTCGGTCCGGCGTGACCCCATGGACCGCCACCGTGCAGAAGACGAAGAAGACTCCGAGGGCGAGGTGGCGCTTCCATGACCCGCCGGCGAGAGAGCCTTCGAGAAGCCCGCCCCGTGACGGTTCTCCTTCGGGACCGTCTTGGACCCGGGGAGACGCGATCATCGTGACCTCAGAACTCCGGCGAAGGGTCGACGTCTGCGTGCGATCGCTCCACACTAAAGGCGCCGGACCCGTGATGGCCAGGAGATCAACGCTCGATGAGGAGCCGTGACGAAGCTCGCCGTCCTCGTGGAAGCCTCGGACGCCGTCGCCGCGACGTCGTCGCGGAAGGCGAAGGTAGAGCGTCTCGGCGCGCTCCTCGCGGCTCTGGAGCCGCCGGAGGTGGGGATCGCCGTCTCCTTCCTCACCGGTGCTCTCACGCAGGGCCGCATCGGTCTCGGGCCGGCCACGCTACGAGAAGCGCATCCGGACGCCGCAGCCGCCGCGGCCACGCTCTCCCTTCGCGACGTGGACGACGCGTTCGCGCGCATCGCCGCCGTGTCCGGCAAGGGCTCCACCGACGAGAAGGTCCGCCAGCTCCGCGATCTCCTCGCGCGCGCCACCGCGGACGAGCAGAGCTTCCTGCGGAGGCTCGTCTTCGGCGACCTCCGCCAAGGCGCTCTCGAAGGTGTCATGGCCGAAGCGATCGCGCGCGCGGCCAACGTGCCGCTCGCGGCGGTGCGGCGCGGGCTCCTCGCCCGCGGAGACCTCGCGGAGGTGGCGAAGGTCGCGCTCGCCGAAGGGGAAGCCGGCCTCTCGCGATTCCGCGTGCAGCTCTTCCGCCCGCTTCCCCCGATGCTCGCCTCCCCCGCGGCCGACGCGGACGAAGCGATCGAGCGGCTGGGCCAAGCCGCGCTCGAGTACAAGCTCGACGGCGCCCGCATCCAGGTGCACCGCGCCGGCGACGACGTGCGCGTGTTCTCGCGCGCGCTGAACGACGTGACGGCGGCGGTGCCGGAGATCGTGGAGGTGGTGCGCGCGCTGCCGGCGAAGGAGCTGGTCCTCGACGGCGAAGCGCTGGCGCTCCGGCCGGACGGCTCGCCGCATCCCTTCCAGATCACGATGCGACGCTTCGGCCGCCGCCTCGACGTGGACGCGATGCGCCGCGAGCTTCCGCTGACACCCTTCCTCTTCGATCTCCTCCGCCTCGACGGCACCGATCTCTTCGACGAGCCGCAGTCCCGGCGCGCCGGGGCCCTCGCCGAGCTGCTCCCCGAAGCGTTGCGCGTGCCGAGCGCGCTCGCGTCGAGCGCCCAAGGCGTGGACGAGTTCTTCGCGCAGGCGCTTCGCCGCGGCCACGAGGGCATCATGGCGAAGTCCCGCGAAGCTCCCTACGATGCGGGCGCGCGCGGCTTCGCGTGGCTCAAGCTCAAGCCCGCGCATACGCTCGACCTCGTGATCCTCGCCGCCGAATGGGGCAGCGGCCGGCGCAAGGGGTGGCTGTCGAACCTGCACCTCGGCGCGCGCGATCCCGCGAACGGCGGATTCGTGATGCTCGGCAAGACCTTCAAGGGCCTGACCGACGAGATGCTCGCCTGGCAGACGGAGAAGCTCCTCTCCCTCGAGATCGGCCGCGACGACTGGACCGTGCACGTGAAGCCGGAGCTGGTGGTCGAGATCGCCTTCTCGGACGTCCAGACGAGCCCGCAGTATCCGGGCGGCCTGGCATTGCGTTTCGCACGAGTGAGACGGTACCGGACCGACAAGACGTCGGCGGAGACGGACACCATCGACGCGGTGCGCGAAATCCACCGCCGCTCGACCGGCGCATGAGGCGGCGCTGAGTCGCGACCGCCGCCGGGGAGTGCCCTCGACGGCGGCGTCAAGGCGTCCCCCGCGACTGCCGATACGAAGTCGATCCCCTCCCAGGAACCCCCTACGGAGTAGCGCGAGTGCCGCAATCGCTCGACGCGGGGACGCCCCGTTCAGCGCCCGCGTGCCTCGTGGACGCGGTCCTCTCCCTGGACGTGGCCCTGGAGCGCCGCCTCCTCTACCCGGTGACTCATCCCTACGTCGGCGCCTCGCGCGAGGCCGTGGAGCGGGGGTGGGCGGCCGCCCTCGCGGAGCTGGGCGCGATCCGCCTCTGGATCGGCCCCTCCAAGATGGGCTGGGGCCAAGGCGAGGTCCTCGAGCTGCCGGGTCCGCGCGTGGAGGCCCTGGGGCGCCTGCTCCACTCCATGCACGTGACCTCCGTCACCATCGACGTGGACGCGAAAGGCGCCGACGTCCTCGCCCTCCTGGACCTGGTGCACGCGCTCCGCAGCGACCCGCGTCCCTTCGACTCCATCCAGCGCTGGGTCAAGGAGACGAACGTCCCGTCGATCCACATCGTGGCGCTCGACATGGACGACCTCCGCTACAGCGACCATCGCGACAAGACGCCCTCGGGAGAGACGTGGGTGGGTTTGCACCAGTACCTGGCGGGATCGGACGCGGATCCCGAGCGCGTGGCCAAGGAGCTGATGGAGACCTGGAAGGACCAGGAGCTTCTCGGGCTGTCCGCCGTGCGCGCGGAACTGCTGCATCGGCTGGAGCGGGTGAAGCCCGGCGAGGAGCGCGAGCTGAGCGAGCGGATCGTTCGCCTGCTGGCCGCCTTGCCGGACACCGTCCGCGCGGACCTGCTGCGGATCCGCACGCCGTCCGGCGCGTCGATGCTCGCCCGCCTCGTGCGCCCTCTTCCGTTACGGGACGCGCTCACGGCATTGCTGGAGCTGGGTCAGGTGAAGGGATCCCTGCCGAAGGGCACCACCACCATCCTGACGCAGATCCTCCACTGCTTGCCGGACGGCCCCGCCGTGGCCGACGCGATCACCTCGCCCGAGAAGGACGAGGTCGACGTGGCGCAGGTCTCCTCCGCGCTCGAGGCGATGTTCGCGAACCGCGCGGAGCGCGACTACAACCCCGAGGACTATCAGCGTCGCCTCGACGAGCTGGCGCGGCAGGCGAACCTCACGGTGGATCGTTCCTCGGGGCGCGCGGAGGCCCTGGAGGACGTCGCCAGTCTCGTGGCGCAGGCGGCCGGCATCGCCGCGCTCACGCTGGCGGACGCCGCGCCGAGCGAGGAGGGCCCGCTGCTCGAGCGGCTGGACCGGTCGCTGCCGGCCTTGCTCGAACGCGGGCGCGCGAACGTCCTCGGCGCCGCCGCGCGCGCCCTGCGCACCCGCGGAGCGGGGGACTCCGAGGCGGGACGGGCGTTCGTGAGCCATCTCGCCAAGGACGTGGAGAAGCTGGTCGCGCTCGGCGTCGCTTCCGGCGAAGCGCGCAGCGATCTCCGGGAAGCGCTCACGCTCGTTCCCGTGGAGACCGTGGGGCGCGAAGCGATGCGCCAGCTCGTGGCCGGGCGGACCGGCCAGGACGTGGACTTCCTCCGCTCGCTCCTCCTCGACGGCGACGGCCGCGTGCTGGCCGGGCTCCTGACCGAGAGCGCGGAGAGGTCTCCCGAGAGGATCACTCGCGTGCGCTCGCTTCTCCGCGATGCTCGCTCCCGGGAAGTGAGGTCGCTCCTCGATCGGCTGCAGCACCACGCCGACCGCCGCGTGCGTGCGACGGCGCTCGCCGTTCTCGTGGAGCGCGACGGCGTGTCGCCGCATCTCGCCACGTTGGCCGAAGCGGTGGCCGGAGCGGACGCGGAGCTCTCCCGCTGGGCGCTCCAACGCCTGGCGGCGGCGCCGGGCGGAGCGGGCGACGTGCTCGAGACCCTCGAGTGGCTCCTCGTGGCGCGGGGCCGCCAGCTGCCGGCGGAGGTCTTCTCGCGCGTGAGCCGGCTCCTCCTTTCGCGCGGGACCGAAGGGATCCACCGCGCGGCCGCCCTCGCGGCCGCCAAGTGCCGCACGCTCCGGCCGCGCTCCGCCCGACTGGCGCGCGAGCTGGTGGCGGGTCTCTCGGAGCATCGCGAGGATCCCGAGGTGCGGCGCGTGCTCGATCGCTGGCAAAGGTCGCCGGCGCGTTGGCTGAGCTGCCTGCCCGAGTGGAAGCGGGGACCGAATCGTGAGTGACGAGCTTCTCCTCTGCGCGGACGAGATCCTGCGGAAGTGGGCGCACGCCCTCGCGGCGCGCTCCTTCTATCCCTCGTCCCACCCCACGGTGCGCGCCGCCGAGAGCGACCTGCTCACCGCCTTGACGCGCGCGCACGAGCTGGGCGGACCGCTGGCGGTCGCCGTCGTGGACGAGCGGCTCCTCCACGGCAACGACGCGCTGCCGAGCGCATCGTCGTCGGGGCGACCGATCCACAAAGCGCTGCGCAACTCCTACGTGGATCGCGTGACGTTCGAGCCCGGCGTGTCCGTGGAAGAGCTCTCCACCTTCCTCGACGCCATGGTCTCCTCTGCGCGGGGCCAGGGAGTGCTCGGCGAGACTGCGCACGTGCGCCTCGAGTTCATCGTGAAGGCGGAGGAGCGCGAGGGCCTCCTGGAGAAGTCGTCGCTCCTGGTGAAGGAGATCCACACCGCCCTCGCGCAGGGGGGACCGATCGACTACGCGCACCTCGCGGAAGTCGTGGGCGGACTGCTGGCGATCGTCAGCTCGGATCCGCACACGATCCTCCCCCTCGCGCGGATCAAGGAGCACGACGAGTACACGTTCGTGCACACGGTGAACGTCTCGATCCTCAGCGCTGCCACCGCCCATTACCTGGGCTGCGCGCGCGGCGTCGTGCACGACGTCCTGGTCGCCGGCATCCTGCACGACGTGGGCAAGCAGCACATCCCGCGGGAGATCCTGCACAAGCCCGGCCGCCTCACGCAGGAGGAAGCGGAGATCGTGCGGCGGCACCCCGAAGACGGCGCGCGCACCCTGATGAGCCTCCCGGGAATCCCCGACATGGCCGTGGTGGTGGCGTACGAGCATCATCAGCGCGCGGACGGCGCGGGCTATCCCCATCGGGCCGCCGGCTGGGAGCCGCACCTCGCGAGCCGCATCGTCCAGGTGGCGGACGTCTTCGACGCGCTGCGCACGCACCGCCCCTACCAGGCCGCGATGTCCGTCCGCAAGATCCTCGACGTGTTCCGGCAGGAGGAGAAGAGCTTCACGGACCCGGAGCTGGCGCGGTTGTTTCTCGCGGAGGTGGCGCTGCGGGGGCACGACGCCGTTGCCTCCGCTGCGAAGGGCGCGGCGGACGACGAAGCCGCCGCCGTGGTCGAGCGCCTGTAGGGGCGCCGAGCGAGGACCCGTTCGACCGGGCGCTCACATCGTCTCTGCCCCCGGAGCACCCCGTTCGGCCACCGCACGCCGGCGCCATCGCGAACGGCGGCGTCCCACGCCGCCATCGCGAACAGGATTCTTGATCCAGTACTCGCCATTCGGTACGCTCGCCCACTGTGAACTCCGCGCCAGGTTCGGACGCTCGGGCGGTCATCCCGGCGCTGGATCGGACGGCTCGCGGGGCCGAACGGCTCGGGAGGTGGGCATCCATGCTACGAACGAACGCGTTCCTCACGTCCGCGCTGCTCGCGGCTCTCGTCGGCGTCGGCTCGGCCCCTGCGGCGCGCGCGCAGAACATCGTCTTCCAGCAGCCACCCGACGGGACCGGGGGTCTGCTGCAGTCATCCTGGGTCGATCCCAATGGCACCGACGCCGACTGGTACGTCTACGACGACTTCACGCTCTCCTCCACGCAGGACATCAACGAGGTGCGCTGGCGCGGGGGGTACATCTACGGCGGCACCTACGGCATGGTCATGACCTTCTCGGTGGTCTTCTACGAGTCGATCGCCGGGGGATCGCAGCCGCACGTGAACAACCCGCAGCTGCCGGAGATCTATCTGGCTTGGTACGACGTGCCGAACAACGCCGGCGAAACCTACGCGGGCGTCTTCGGTGGGAAGACTCTCTACGACTACCACTACACTCTGCCGACGCCCTTCCACGCCGTCGGCGGCGTGAAGTACTGGATCCGGATCGAGGCGGCGCAGCCCGTCTATCCGGACTGGGGCATCGCCACCGGCAGCGGCGGCGACGCGAGGCACTTCTGGTTCAGCACCGGCCTGGCGCAGTTCAACTTCGGCACGGGCGATGCCGCGTTCACCTTCCTCGCGCCGCCGGCCACGGGCGTTCTCGTGCAGGCGCCCGCGCCGCCCCTTCGCCTGGCGGTGTCACCCAACCCCACGCGGGGAATGTCCGACGTCACCTTCCACCTGCCCAGCACGTCCGCGATCCGGCTCGGTGTATTCGACGTGGCCGGCCGCCGCATCTGTGGCTTGGCTGCGGGCACTTGGACGCCGGGTGGCCACCAAGCGACCTGGGATGGACGCGACGAGCAGGGAGGCCTGGTGGCTGCCGGAACGTACTACATCCGCTTGGAGGCCCTCGGACAGAGCGTCGTGCAAAGCACGGTCATGATTCGGTAACCGTTCGGCCCGCGGAGAGGCGAGGCCTGCCGCGGGGTTCTCGCCGGGAGGTCGTCGCCTCTCGGAACTCAGTTCTCGACCGTGTGCAATCCGCCGGCGCCCGCTCGGAACGACACGTTCGAGCGGT
The DNA here is from genome assembly GCA_046330135.1 of bacterium. GTDB lineage: Bacteria > ARS69 > ARS69 > ARS69 > ARS69 > CAYYFX01. The sequence goes on along the minus strand of JAXLTI010000006.1, from coordinate 113,231 downwards.
CCGCCCCGTCCTGGGTCTCGGGGCAGCTCCACAGGCACGCGCCGCAGTGCACGCACTTCTCGCGGTCGAAGCGCGGCACGCCGTCCGGGCCGGGCGTGATGGCCTGACCCGAGCACATCTCCACGCACAGCCGCTGGCCGCAGGCCTTGCACAGGTCCTCGTCCAGGAACACCACGTGGTCCGCGTAGCCGGCCGCGGCCTGTACCTTGCCGCCGAGGAGCAGCGCGTCCTGGTGCGACACGAGGAGCTTGCCGTCCGCCTCGATCTTCGGCCAGCCGAGGCGGTCCATGACGGCGTCGTGGAGGCCGACGCCCTTCGCGGCGCACTCCGAACGCAGCTGAGCCAGCTCCTCGGGAGAGATGCGCGGGCCGCACCACTCCTGGAGCGTGGGTACGCGCTCGCCGGGACGTCGCGAGCGGCCGGGGACGTGCAGGAGGCCCCCCGTCATTCCGGACAGCGACATTCCCACGAGCCCGCGCACGAAGCCGTCGCGGAAGCCGTCGCGGGCGTGCGCCGCGACTCGCCCTTCCCGATCCACCCAGCTCGCGCGGCGCTTCGCCACGTACGCGCGCTCCAGCTCCGCGCGCGTGAAGGTCCGCCCTTCCTCGAGGATCTTGATCACCGCTTCGCCGAGCAGCACTCCCGTGGTCCAGGCTTCGTCCACGCCCGAGCCCGTGAGCACGTTCGTGCTGCCGGAGCCCTCGCCGATCCGCGCCCAGCCGTCGCCGGCGAGGAACGGCTCGCCGCCTCGGCCGGACTCCTGCAGGGTCTTCGCCCCCCACGAACGCATGCGCCCGCCTTCGAGATGCCGCCAGAGGCGCGGATGCAACATCCAGTGCTGGAGGTAGCGATACGCGGTGCGGACGGGATTGTCGAACCAGCTCGGCACGAAGATCCCGAGCGAGGCCGAGTGGTCGTCGTGGACGTAGAGGAAGCCGAAGATCTCGGGCTCCGGGAAGCCGATCGTGTGCAGCACCGTCCCCGGCGTGAGGCCGCAGTCCTCGCGCAGGTCCACGACCATCTTCATCCCCACCGCCCAGTCGCGCCGCTCGTGTCCCTCCGGCAGGCCGAAGCGCTCGTCGAGCGCGCGGCCCACGGGACCCACCGGCCCGTCCGCCACCACCGTCAGCGGCGCGCGCACGTCCATGCCCGGGAGGAAGCCCGCGTCGGGCCGCCCGGCCGAGTCCGTGCCCTGATCGAGGAGGCGCACGCCGGCCACGCGCTCGCCCTCGATCAGCGGCGCCGCCACCGGCGTGCCGGGCCAGATCTGCGCGAAGCCTTCGCCCATGATCTGTCCGCCGACCCACTGGTTGAACTGGCCGAGCGAGAGGAGGAAGCCGTCGTGCTTGCGCAGGAAAGGAGGGATCCAGGGCAGCTCCCACGCGTGCTCGCGCGCCACGGAGGGAATCGCGCGCATCGCGGCCTCCAGCGCGCGGACGCTGCGGGAGCGGCGGCTCGCGCCGATCGGATCGAGCAGCCAGAGCACCTTCTCCCGAGTGACCGGATGCGCCCGCGGGATCTCGCGGACGTCGAGGCCGGGAAACGAAGCGCGGATGCCGCGACCGCGCGTCACCGCCCCCGACACTCCGAAGGCGAGATCGTCGGCGCGCTCGTAGCAGATCACCTGAAGCGGCATCCCCGGCATCACGCGGCTCGAGAGCGGCTTGGTCTCGGCGCGGTCGGCGATCGCGCGCGTGAGCGTCAGGAGGAAGCCGGCGCTCGCGGGGCCGAAGCCCACGCACACGACGTCCGCCTCCATGGTCTGCCGCTCCACCTCGGGAGCGGCGCCCTCGGCCGCGCCGGGCGGGAGAGCCGTGATCGCCACGGCCCTACCTCGGGTAGTCGAGCGCTTCGGGGATCGTCACGTGCGTCAGCGCCGCCGCGGCCCGATCCTTCGCGAGGCGCGCGCCGGTGAGGCAGCCGTCGAGGCGGCGCCGCAGGCGCTGGAACTCCTCGAGCCCGTCGAAGCGCACGCACGGGCCCGCCTTCACCGCATGCGTGCCGTCGCGCTCGACCACGTCGCCGAAGCCGCGCTCGCCAGCCTCGATGCCCGGCATGATGGACTCGAGCCGGATCAGCTCGTCCGCGCCGAAGCATGCGCCGCCTTCCCACGACGGGTGGCGTCCGTACCCGAAGACCAGCTCCGCGCAGATGCGCCCCGCTTCGCCCGCGGCCCGCGCGGCCTGCACGTGGCAGAGGTCGGTGAGGAACTGCAGCGTGCCGGGGAGCGTCTCCGCGAGCGCCGGATTCGCCGGGCCCTTCTCCTCCAGCTCCACCACGTCGAGCACCTGCGCGCGCGACGCGAGGAGCCAGCAGAGCGCATCCGCCATCGGGAAGGTGACGCCTTGCCGCGAGCCGCGATAGAGCGGGCGCCCGTCCGCGTCGTTCGTGTTCAGGAGGTGCGTCAGGGTCCAGATCCACAGCTCCATCGCGCTCGCGAGCGTGCACGCGCCCGTGCCCGGGCGCCGCGACGCCACACGCCGCAGATCCTGGATCCAGTGACGGAACTGCGCGAGGAAGAGATCGTCCGTCATCGTGACGGAGAGCTGCCGGCGCTGCACCGCCTCGGGGCCTTCGTAGGTGGCTTCGAGCTGCGCGTCCATCCACTTGTGGCCGAGGAAGCCGGGGCAGTCTTCCGTGATGCCGTAGCCGCCCATGAGGCTCACGGCCTCGCGCATCATGTTCGCGCCGTGGCCCGTGTTCCAGAGCTTGCACGCGGGGCAGAGCACGTTCGCCACCGCGTCGAGGACCACGAACTCCACCAGAGGATCGGCGGACAGCTCGGCCCAGCGCTTCGCGTCCCGCTCGGGCTCCGGCTGGCGCGAAAGCGCGAGGTACTCCAGCGCGGGCTCTCGCACCTTGCGCAGCTCCCGCTGGACGGCGCGCGGGCCGTCCACGTCGCGCGCGAGGAGGATGTCTTCGCGCTTCATCTCGACGACGTCGTAGAGGTCGAAGTGGCGCGCGGCGGAGAAGCCGAGGGCGGCGCTCGCTTCGCCGGTCGCCCAGATGTCGATCAGGCGATGCAGCACGTCTTCCTTCTGCTGGAGGCCGAGATCCCAGCGCGGCGTGCCGGGATTGCCGGCCGCGCCGCCGCGGAAGCGCGTGCGCTGGTAGCGGACGATCGGCTCGATGGCGGAGAGGAGCTTCGCCGCGGTCATGAGGCCGACGGTGATGCGCGTGCGGCGGAACACCGACTCGATCACCTCGCCGTGGCTCCACTGCGGGACGATGACGCCGTCCTGCACGGTGTACCCGCCCACGATGCGGCTCGCGGGCACGCGGAGGCGGAAGACGGGGTCGGTCGTGGACGAGAGCTGGTGCACCATCTTGCGCGTGGGCGTTCCGCGATCGAACGTGCCGGGGTCGCCCTCTTCGAGGATGACCATGCAGCTGCCGTGGATGCGGGGGTCGTCGGAATCCACGGCGGCGGTCACGAAGTTCGCGAAGCCCATGTTCGTGATGAAGCGTCCGCGCTTCTCGACTTCCAGCATCGGCTCGCCCGCATCGTTCCACTCGGCCACGCGGATCTTCCCGGACAGGACGCCGGTCTCCACGCCCACGTACGGCAGAGGCTCGGTGAGGCAGAACGAGCCGCGCCACTGCTTGCGGTCCTCGCCCGGCGCCACCGGCACGCAACGCGACATGTAGAGGTCGCGCTGGTCGGGGGTGCCCTTCTCGTGGATCGGCGCGAGCGCGAGGTGTCCCGCCAGGCTGCACGTGGCCGCGCCGCCGTCCACCCAGGCCAGCTCGAACGCGGTGAGCGCGAGCGCCAGGTTCTTCGGTCCCACGAGGAAGCCCCCGTGCTCCGGGCCCATGAAGAGCGACGTGATTCCCGCGTCGTCGAACGCGGTCAGGAGCGTGGCCTTCTCGTCGGTCCACTCGTGCGAGTGCCGGGCGCCGCCGGCGACGAGCCGCGCCACCGGACCGCGGGCCACGGAGCGCGCCGACTGGACGACCATCTGCAGGTCATAGCGGTCCGCGAAGCGCCAAAGCACCTGGCGAACATCGTCCCCGGGGAGAGTCTCCAGTTGTGTTTCCCGTCGTTCGGCCACGTTCGAGTTCATGGGTGCGCCCTCTCGGCTGGGCCCCGCGCCGGGGTTGGACAGCGCGGTTTGGGGGGTCTTCGAAAGACCTTGTGCCCGCCAAGATACACAAAGAGGACCTATCGGTCCAGAATGCCGAAGTGGTGCGGGGGACCCGCCCCGGGGCCAGCTCGCCCCGCGGCATCAGAGCCCGGATGCGTGGCCGCGCCCGTGCGCCAAGGACGTGCGCGCGGGCGGCGTGCGGCTAGATCCGAACGTCGATGCCGCGGGTGCCGGCGGTGAAGAGGGCGGCGTCGACGGCATCTCGCCGACGCTCCATCTCGTGACGCCGGCGGCGGCGTGCCTCGCGCGCGCGGGCCTCCCTCTCCTTCTCGATCCGCTCGCTCCGGATCCACTCGTCGCGGTCGCGTCGGCTCGCTGCGCCATTCCTCACTCGGGCGAGGTACGTGTCGCGATCCACGACATGACGGGCCCGAGCGTACGTACGCTCGGCTTCGATCCCATGGGCGAAGAGCCGCCTGCGATCGAAGCCGTCCGGACGCGCAGGATGACTCTCGCCGGCCGACTCGCGCGGCGGGAGCCACCCGTGCGTCGCCCCGATCCTCGAGCTCACCAAATCCGCAGCACCCCCGCATCGCGAGGCAGCGCGGCCACCGCGGGGTCGGACGAAGCGGCACCCGGGCGATCGATTCCCGCCGCGAACCGCCACTCCACGGCGCGCCGCTCGATCATCGCTCGATGCGCGCGCGCCTTCTCGCCGAGACCGAGCGACTCCGCGAGGTCGGCCGCTTCCGCCCAGTACACGGGAGTGGCCGGGTCCAGCCGAGCGGCGGTCTCGCAGAGCGCGAACGGGATCATCCGGAAGCCGTCCGCGCGCAATCCCGACGCCGCGCCGTACAGGTCGCGACCGAGCGACGCCGGGTGGAACGTGGCCACGAAGAGCGTGGCGACGACGAGCAGCGCGAGCCCGACTGCGTCCGAGCGCCCCTGCGTGCTCGACACGCGACGCGCGCCGTCGAGCGCCTGAACGATCCACGCCACCAGCGCCAGCGCGCCCACCGCGGCAGCCGCCACGAACACGGACTCCAGCGCGGTGCCGCGCAGCCCCGGCGACACGACGGAGCGACTGTGCTCCCAGAGCCAGCGTCGATTCAGGAGCACGGCGCCGGCGGCCCAGAGAGGTCCGAGGAGCCAGAAGGACGCCGCGGCTTGGCGGCGACACTTCGCCAGCATGAGGCCGAGACCGGGAACCGCGAGACCCAGCACGGCGACGACTCGAGGGTCGTTCCCCCAGCGCGCCACCCAGGTTCCGGGTGTCGCGCTCGGGACGCGCGCCGCAGCGATGCTGCGCGCCCACGCCGTGGCCACCGCGAGGGCGGCCGTGGGTACGATGACCAACCAGATCGCGAGTCCGTAGGGCACTCGGCCGAGCCACTGAGTGAGCGGCGACCACGCGAGGAGCACGCCGAGCCCCACGACGAGCGCGGCGAGGTCGCCGGCCATGCCGTCCGCGTAGGGCGCTCCCCAGAGCCCGGCCGCGATGGGGCCGAGCAGATACGCCGACGCCGCCGAGTGACATCGCGGCTCGCGCGTGCGCGCGCGAGAGTCCGAGCGCGGAGCATCGATCCGCAGGGGCGGCGGCTCGACGATGCGCGGCTCGACGAACCGCGGCTCGGCGCCCGATTCGAGCGACGCCTTCTTGTGAGAACCGATCTTCCACACCTTCGCTGACACGGACAGGTCCTCCCGCCTGCAGGGGCAATCGGGGGCCACGACACCGACCGCAAGGACACGCAAGGTCCATGCCCGCGGCACGGTCTTCACCGACGGCGCCGCCACGCGAGAGGCCGCCTCTCGGGGCTTCCGGAAGGAAACGATCGCTTCGCTGTTCGGGAACGCTCCATTCCCTCTTCGCCCTGTTGATCGATAGGACAGGGCACGCGGCGGGACAGACGGAGCGGACGTCGGCTCAGTGGCCGACGAGGCGACGCGCGAGTGAGGCGCCGCGCCTACTGCGTGAGGCGGAGCACGATCTCCTGCGCCACCCGCTCGAAGACCGTCTGGAGCCCGGTGGCGTCCGGCGCGAAGTAGAAGCCGCCCTGCGGCTCGCGCGGGTCATAGGTGGGGTTCACGATCGTGGCGCCGGTCGACGGATCCACGCCGAACGGAACGTTCGCGACCTCGATCAGGAGCTGCGCGTCGGGCACGACCCAGGGCTGCGGGTTGTTCGGGTTCCCGAGGCCGATGGTGTAGACCGTCATGCCCTCGGACCGCGCCCGCTGCGCCGCGGCGAGGAACTTCGCCGACGCCTGCTGCTGCAGGTTGATGACCGTCCGCGCGCTCCCGTCGGGGAAGCGTGGATTCGTGTACAGCACGCCCGGCATCGCCTGGTTCAACTGGTCCGGCCGGTAGAGCTGATCGTAGACGCGCCCAAACGGCTCCTGGTCCCCGGCGATGATCGCGTCGATCGGGGCGCCGTTCACCACGAAGCGATCGTGCAGCGTCGTGGGCCGTCCGTCCGTGAAGAACACGACGGCACGGAAGCTCGACGGGTTCAGATCGGCCCGCAGCTGCTGGTAGCCGTCTTCCATTCCGTCGGAGAGATCCGTGTAGCTCACCGCGGTCATGGTCCGGATCCGGGCGACCATCGGCGCCGTGAAGTTGTGGCTCAGGGCGCACGGCTGGATGGCTCCGGTCGAGAACAGCGTGAGCGACATCTGGTCCATGTCGTCGTCCATGTAGCCCACGAAGCCCTCGGAGGCGGTGCGGAGGTAGCCGATGGCGTCCAGTCCGCAGTAGCTGCGGTCCATGGAGAACGAGTTGTCGAGCACGAGCGCCACCGACAGCGGCCGCCGCTCCGCCTCCGCGAATGCCGTGACCGCGGAGTGCTGGATCCCGACCACCCGCAGCAGCGTGGTGGGCAGGTCCGCCGTGCCGCGCACGGCCACTCTCGCATGCGTCGGATCCGCGTCGAAGCTCGTGACGAACGAGTGGGACGTGGTGTTCATGTAGCCGGGCGCGAAGTTCATGTAGGCGACCTCGGTGGCCGCGGTCTCCGCGTTCGCCCGTCCGGTGGGGAGCACGCGCGCGCCGGCCAGCGCGGCGCCGTCCACGGCCTTCGCCAGCTGCGCCCGAACCACGTAGTAGCGCCCCACGTCCACCGCGAGGCCGGCCATCGCGATCACGGCGACGAGCGCGAGCGCCCCCATGATGACGGCCTGGCCGCGCTCGTTGCGGAGGGTGGCGGCGACGATGCGCATCAGAACACCGTCACGCTGCGGAGGACGAGCGGCGAGCGCCCCGTCCAGATGCCGGGCGCGATGAACCGCTGCGGCTGCAGCGAGTACAGCTCCACGACCACCAGCGACATGTTCGGCGGGATCGCGCGTCCGTTCGGAATGGTGGCCGGCGCGGGCAGCCCGCCCGAGGGAACGTCGCCGATCGCGCTCGGCTCGCCGAGCCGTCCCATGACGAGGCGCTCGGTGATGACCGGGTTGCCCATCGCGTCGCGCGCGACGCGCGAGAGGATCGCCTCGCCCGAGTCGCCGTCGAGGTCCAGGTCGCCTTCCGCCATGCGGATCCCGTCCAGCGTCTGCTGCGCCACGGCGCCGCGCGAGTAGACGTTCGCCGCCTCGCGGCTCAGGTGGATCAGCCGGACCTGCCGCTCCAGGAGGAGGCAGATCTCCGAGCAGCCGAGGATGACGAGCAGGAGCAGCGGCAACAGCAGCGTGAACTCCACGAGGGAATTCCCGCGCTCGTTGCGAGAGGCCGCGATCAGTCGCCTCATTGGAACGGCTCGTTCTGCGTCATCATGGACACCGCGTAGTGGTGCTGGCCGTGCGGGAAGAGGGGCCGCACGATCGGCGTGAGGAGATCGATGTCGTAGTCCACGCGCACCGTCACCACGTCGCCCGGTCCGCCGGGATCGCCGGGGCCGCCCGGACCGATGATCGTCACGTCCGCGGCGCGAACGTCGAGGCCGGGCGCCGCGCGCTGCACCGTCGCCACGATGGACTCCACGCGCCCCAGGAGGTGCCCCGGATCGCTCGGGTCGGGCAGGCTGTTCCCCGTCACCGTGAAGCGCGAGGCCTCGCGGACCGCGCTCAGCAGCGTGAGACGCACGTAGAACAGCCGGCCGAACTCGATCGTCCCGATGAGGAGAGCGAACAGGACGGGGAACACGAACGCGAACTCGACGATCGCGTTGCCCCGTGAGGAGCGAAGCGGCCGGAGGAAGGCCTTCGCGCGCTTGCCGCAGTGGTGTCGTCTCACCTTGACCTTGGACCCGGCGGCAGGGGCGTTTCGGCCGTCGTGGTCGCCGCGTGCAGAATCGGCCTTTCGATGTTACGGCGTGCGCCGTACGGGAATCAAGCCGGAAGGCCGCGGCGCGCGATTGCAATCCGCCCGATCGTTCCCGAAGAGCCCCGGAGTCGGCGAAGAAGGCGGTGAATGCACGGGCGTTTGTCGCGACCTGCGCGAGGGGTCCCGCCGGATGCCAAGCGCGGCAAAGGTCGGCTACGCGTTTTCGGAGGCGGTGACGTGGCCGAGCCGGGCGAACGCCTCCTTCAGCCCGGCGTGCAGAGCGTCCACGTCTTCCTTCCGCCACCGGGACGGCTCGCCGCGCACGAACGTCGTGCGATCGACGCGGTTGTCGAAGCGCGCGACGGGCAGGTGGAAGACGCGGCCGCGCGTCTCGACGCGCACCGTATCGGGTCGATCGGAGCGCTCCACCAGCCACGCCATGTCGTCCAGGCCGTAGTCGCCGCGCATGACTGCCTCCGGCACGCCGTGGTGGAGGATCGATCCCGGGTCGTTCGGGTCGGTCCGCTCCCTGTTCTTGCGGCGCGACTCCTCGGGCGTGACCCAGATGTAGAGGATGCTCGCGCGAGAGAGGATCTCGTCGCGCAGCCGCGCGAGCGAGTAGCGGTAACCGAGCGGCGCCGGCAGCGGCAGCGTGGCGCCTTCGGGGCCGCCGCGCGCCGCCTCGATGACGATCGTCTTGCCCTCGAGCGTGTCGGGAAGGCCGGCGTTCTTCTCCCGCACGAAGGCGGCCGCGTCCGCTTCGAGCGCGCGCACCAGCCGGCCGCGCGTCTCGCGCGGCAGCAGCGCGAGCGCCGCCGTCGCGCCCACCCTCATGCGCGCGGCATCATAGCGATCGAGCAGCCACTCCGCCGCGGAGCGGGGCGCGGCGTGCCGCCGCCGCACGACGTCCTCGAAGTCCTCGTTCAGCAGCTCGATCAGCGTGCCCCAGTCCAGCGGCTCCTTCATCGGCTGCTCGTCCGCATCGAAGAACGCGCCGTCCTCGCCGAGCTTCCGCAGCTCCTGGCTCGTGCGACGCATGAGGTGGACGTACGGGTAGTCGTCGAGCTGGACGGTGGGGCCGAGGCGGAAGTCGTCGCGGCATACGTCGGCGGGGAGCGAGGCGAGGTAGCGCCGGACCTCGGACTTGCCCGACGCCGGCAGCGCGAAGAGGAGCAGAACATCGATCAGGGGCATGGCGGCCGACCTTTCGCGAGGGTGCGCCGACGCTCGGGCGCGGCGCCGCGGAGGCCGCGCTGCCCGCGCTCGGCCGATGCGCCCTCACTCGTTCATGATGAAGACGGACTCCTCGTAGTAGCGGATGCGGCCGGCCATCTCGAGCCCGTCCACGAAGGCGCGGAAGTGCGCCACCTTCGCCTCCTCCTCCGAGAGCTCCGTGAGGAACTCGAGCGGAAGGTGGAGGCCGAGGGCGCGGCCGGGAATGAGATGGCGCGTGAGGCCGGTCGGAATGCGGATGTCGTCGCGCACCAGGGACAGCAGCTCCGCCTTCGAGATCGTCGGGAACAGCACGAGCTGATGGTCCACGGCGTGGAAGACGTCGGGCAGGTTCTCGTAGTCCGGGACCTTGATGCGCTCGAGCCTCGACCGCCCTTCGTACGCGCCCACGACCTTGGCGAGCGCCGTCATCCACGGTGCGAGGCGCACCACGCCGTCGGGCGGGAAGAGTCCCCACACGGTCCGGTCGCTGTCCACGAGCGCCGCGTACACCTGGCGCAGCTCGAGGCGAGTGGCCAGCTCGCCGTCCGGCACTCGCTCCAGCTTCATGCCCTCGAGCGCTCCGTAGGCGGTGCGAAGATCGAGCGCGCGCCCTTCGAGCAGCAGGTGGTGCCAGCCCTTGAGCTGCACCGCGGGGTCGGCGTAGTCGATCACCTGGACCGGCACGTGGGACCAGCCGATCTCGCGGAACGCGCTCACCCGGTTCGCGCCGTCGAGGAGCACCCACTCGCCGGCCCCGAGCACGGCCACGGTCGGGGGGTTCTGGAGCTCCACGTCGTGGCGCAGCCGCTCCACGAGTCGCAGGGTGCGCTTGGGCTCGGGACGCTCGTGGAAGCGCACGTGCTCCGTGCGCACGAGTCGGAGGTCGGGGACGCCTTCGATCGGTTTCACGATCCACCCGGAGGGCGCGGAGCCGCGCGAGTCCGCCCGCGCCCGCTCACTCCCACTCGATCGTCGCCGGCGGCTTCGTGGTCACGTCGATCGCGACGCTCGAGACCGGCGCGAACGCCAGCAGCGCGCGCGTGATCTCAGCCGCGCACGCTTCGCCGACCCATGCCGGCCGCGCGGTCATCGCGCGCTCGGAGAGGACCGGCCGGACCACGACGAGCTCGCGGCCGCGCCCGTCGAGGCGGAGCGGGACGAGCACCGTGGGGCATTGCCATACCGTGGTCATCAGGTCGTGGCGCTCCAGCGCGGCCATGACGATCGCGTCCAGCTCCCGGAGGAGATCGAGGCGCTCGCGCGTCACCGTGGCGGGCACCAGCTCGGCGCGCTGGGGTCCACGGCCGCCGAGATCGTAGAGGCACCGGTTGATCCCGGGCACGGACTTCGCGAGCTGGGTGGCGATGGCGCTGAGCCGATCCCATCCCGGCGTGGGGCCGGTGAGGAGCACGGGATGCTCGTAGCTGCGGAGATCGGCCTTCACGCCCACCGACCGCACCGGCAGCGGCAAGCCGCGCAGGCCCGTGCCCTGGAGCGCGCGATCGAGGTCGGCGCGGAGCCTCGCCTCGTCGAAATCCTCGACCTTCAGGGCGGAGGCGACGCGGATGCCGAGCCCCGGGCCGGGGAACGGGTGCCGCTCGAGGCTCGCCGGGTCCAGCCCGAGGGCCTTCCCCAACTCCCGCACCTCCACCTTGTAGAGATCCTTGAGCGGCTCCACGACGCGCCCCTGCGCGATCATCTCTTGGATGAGCGGGACGCGGTTGTGGTGGGTCTTGATCACGTCGGCGCGCTTGGTGCCGCCGGTCTCGATCGTGTCGGGGTAGATGGTCCCCTGGCCGAGGAGGGCGTGCGCGAGATCGAGGCGCGCCGCCGCGCGCTCGAAGACCGCCACGAAGGTGTCGCCGATCGCCTTGCGCTTCTTCTCCGGATCGGTGAGCCCGTCGAGCGCGGCGAGGAACTCCGCCGATGCGTCGACCACGTCGAGGCAATCGCCGAGGCCCAGCGCGCCCAGCTTCTTCGCCACGAGCGCGCTCTCGTCCTTGCGCATGAGCCCGTTGTCGATGTGCAGGAGCCTCAGTCTCGAAGCACCCAGCGCGCGATGAAACAGGAGCGCCGCCACCGTGGAGTCCACGCCGCCCGAAGCGAGCAGCAGCACGTTGCGGTCGCCCACCTCCTCGCGGATCGCCGCGACTCGCTCGCCGATCTGGTCGCCCATGACCCAGTCCGGCTTCACGCCGCAGATGCGGATCGCGAAGTTGCGCAGGATGTCGATCCCGCACGGCGTGTCGTCCACCTCGGGATGGAACTGCAACCCGTACTGATGGCGCGCTTCGCAGGCGATCGCGGCGTTGCGGTGGTCGTGCGACGTGTCCACGCCGCCCACCGAGTAGCCGAGCTCCACGAAGTCCCGCGGGAGCTTCGTCACGGTGTCGCCGTGGCTCATCCAGACGACCTCTTCGCCGCTCAGCCCGTCGAAGAGCGGGGACTCGCCCACGATTCGAAGCGTGGCCGCGCCGTACTCGCGCTTCGTGTGCTCCACGGCGCCGCCGGCGTGCTTCGCGATCTCCTGGTGGCCGAAGCAGAAGCCCAGCACGGGGATCCCGAGGTCCAGGACGCCTCGGCTCCATCCCGAGTCCTCGTCGTGGGCGGAAAGGGCCGGACTACCGGAGAGCACGATCCCGCGGTACCCGCGGTAGGTCTCCACGGGGTCGTCCGGGTCGCGGACCTCGGAAAGGACCCCCAGAGAGCGGATCTTCGTGGCGATGAGATGGGCGTACTGGCCGCCGAAATCGAGGACGGCGAGGGTATCGTGTTTCATGATCTGCGGCATTCTAGGGTGCCGGGCCCGGCCTGTCACCCCTGACCCCGACCGCCCGCCCGAACCGTCCCTGCGCCGGCCCTGCGGACGGCCCCCCGGGCGCCCCAGACGTCCCCGAGGGCGCGCCGAGCCCCCTTTTCGCCCCCGGGGGATTGGAGATTCGAGACTCCCCCGCGAGAAGGACTGGATTCGCCGCGGCGGGAGGGAGTAGAGTGCCGCTTGGGCTCATTGCGGCATCCGAGGCACGGGCCTCCGGTCCTCGGCCCCCCGGTCTGCAGAGTCATCGGGCGTGCGCACGTCCGAAGGAGGAGAGAAGAAGATGAAGCGGAAAATACTCTCGATCGGCGTCCTGTCGCTGCTGTTGCTTCCGGCGCTCGCGCTCGCGAGCGTGTCGGTGGTGCAGGACTCGTGTGTGACGTTCAACCAGGGCGGCATCGTCTACAACAAGACGTACTTCACGGTGGTGAACTTCAATCTGCCCGCCCCCGTTTGCCGCATCGTGTTCATCCCCGAGCCGCTGCCGGCGCCGCCCCAGTGCGTGATCCTCGGCACGGAGCAGCCTGCGGGCTGGACGGGGAACGCTCCTCTGCCGGACGGCGGAGCCACGTGGTTCACGGGCAGCAACTGCATCCTGCCCGGCACGGACCTGCACGGCTTCTCGTTCACGACGGACCCGGACTTCTGCTGCTACCTGGTCCAGTTCTACGATCCGAACGGCTTCTTCCTGGCACAGCAGGAAGAGTGCTTCATCCGCTGCGAGCACCCGGTGGCCGTCGAGCCCAATTCGTGGGGCTCGGTGAAGAGCCAGTACCGGTAGCCCTCCGCTCCAGCGAAGGCTGCTTGTCGGAATCCCGGCGACCTCGTCGCCGGGATTCCTCGTTTCCGGGCCGAGGCCGGGCTGAGGCGCCCCCCGGCGAGAATGCCGACCACTTCGTCCGGAATCTGTGCTATCAACGGGCCAGAAATCCGAGGGTCGTCCGCCCTGTGGCGCTCGGTCCCTCCGACCCATCCCACGACTCGCGGGAGGACACCCATGCGTTGCCCCCGTTGCGGCCACGAGGCCGCCGCCCAGGACAAGTTCTGCTCGGAGTGCGGCCGGTTCCTCCGCGACGCCTCGGTGGACCAGCGGCTTCTGCTCGCCCTGGTCCACATGCGCGAGGGGCGAAGCCGCGAGGCGCGCAACGAGCTCGAGCGTCTCCTCGACGCGGAGCCCGCGCACGCGCTGGCGAACCACTGCCTCGGCGCCGTGTACTTCCACCAAGGCATGCTCGATCGGGCCATCGAGTGCTATCAGAAGGCGATCGCCGCCGCTCCGACGTTCATCCTGGCGCAGTACGACCTCGGCGTGGCGTGGTACCACCGCGGGAACATGACCGAGGCGGCGAAGGCCTATCGCCGCTGCCTGGAGGCGGACAAGAACTACAACGCCGCGCACTACCGTCTGGCGCTGTGCCTCTTCCACTCCGGCGAGCTGGATGCGGCCCTCGAGCACTTCGAGCGCGCCGTGCTTCTCACCCCGGAGTACCTGATGGCGCGGTATCACATCGGCGTGGTCCACGAGCGCCGGGGCGATCTGGCCCGCGCGGAGCAGGAGTTCAACCGCAGCCGCGAGGAGAGCGTCAGCGAGGTCAGCAGCCTTTACCATCTCGCGTTGATCTACCGCTCGCGCGGCGAGAGCGCGAAGGCCGAGGAAGTCCTGAAGCGCGCCCACGATTTCGGCCTGAAGAACGCGGCCGCCTCGAAGCCATGACGGCGGTGTTGGCCCAGGAGAGACGAGAATGACCGAACCCGGCCGTACCGTTCCTTCGGAAACCGGGCTGATCCACGACTGGGCGCTGAGCGGTCCGAGCCGTTTCCGCGGCAGCGGTCACGTCATGCTCGACGACGAGACCCTGCGCGACGGTCTCCAGAGCCCGTCGGTCACCGATCCCCCCGTGGACGTGAAGGTCGAGGTGCTCCATCTCATGGAGAGCCTCGGCGTGGAGACGGCGGACGTGGGGCTGCCGGGCGCCGGCCAGCGCCAGTACGACGCCGTGCTGCGCCTTTGCCAGGAGATCGATCGCGAGAAGCTGCGCATCCGCCCGAACTGCGCGGGCCGCACGGTGCGCGCGGACATCGAGCCGATGGCGGAGATCTCGCAGCGCACGGGCGTTCCGATCGAGGCATGCGTGTTCATCGGGTCGAGCCCGATCCGCCAGTACGCCGAGGAGTGGAGCGTCGACCAGATCGTCCAGCACACGAAGACCGCGGTGGAGTTCGCGGTGAGCGAAGGCCTGCCCGTCATGTACGTGACGGAGGACACGATCCGCTCCTCTCCCGAGCACCTGGAGATCCTGCTGCGCGCCGCCATCGACGCCGGCGCGAAGCGCCTGTGCCTCTGCGACACGGTCGGCGCCGCGGTGCCCGAAGGCGTGATGAACCTCGTCGCGTGGGTGAAGGAGCTGATCGCGAAGACCGGCGCGGACGTGGGCATCGACTGGCATGGCCACCGCGACCGCGGGCTGGACGTGGCGAACACGCTCGCCGCCGTCCAGGCGGGCGCCACGCGCGTGCACGGAACCGCGCTCGGCATCGGCGAGCGCGTGGGCAACACGCCCATGGAGCAGCTCCTCGTGAACCTGAAGCTCCTCGGCTTGCGCGACGACGATCTCTCGCGGCTCCCCGAGTACCTCTTCACCGTCTCGCGCGCCACCGACGTTCCGATTCCCGTGAACATGCCGATCATCGGCCGCGACGCCTTCCGCACCGCCACCGGCGTCCATGCGGCGGCCGTGATCAAGGCGCAGCGCAAGGGCGAGGAGTGGCTCGCGGACCGCGTCTACTCCGGAGTGCCCGCGAGCTGGATCGGTCGCCGGCAGGAGATCGAGATCGGTCCGATGTCCGGCGGTTCCAACGTGCTGCACTACCTGAAGAGCCGGAACCTGCCGCACCACCAGGAGCTCCTGGACGCGATCCTGCAGCGCGCGAAGACGATGAACAAGCTCCTGACCGAGGAGCAGGTCCTGGAGATCGTGGCCGCGGCACCGAGGCCGCCCGCCACGAAGTGACCTCGGCTGGCCCCGGAGGGGCCGCCGCCGGACGAGGGAGCGGGCGCGCCCGGTCCGGTCCTCGGAATCGATCGACGACCCAGGGACATCCAAGAAGTCACGGAAGGCGGCTCCGTCCTCGCGACGCCTCGCCGTGCGTGCTCCCACCCATGGAGGTTCGATTGAACGCCACGCGTTGGATCCTCGCGATCGTAGCTCTCGTGGTCGTCGTCCTGGCGTGGGCGCACGTGAATCGCTCGCGCGCGGATCAGGCCTCCTCCCCCGTGACGCCCGTGCCGAGCCCGACGGGCTCGTGGAAGACGTTCGTGAAGCCGTCCGACGACGTGCTCGAGGCGCGCCTCACGTCTCAGCAGTACGACGTCACCCAGCACGAGGGGACCGAGACGCCCTTCGCCAACGCGTACTGGAACAACCAGGCGGACGGCATCTACGTGGACGTCGTGTCGGGCGAGCCGCTGTTCAGCTCCGCCGACAAGTTCGAGTCGGGCACCGGCTGGCCCAGCTTCACGCGCCCGCTCCTGCCCGAGAACGTGGTGCAGGCGACGGACGGCACGCTCGGCGTGTCGCGCACCGAGATCCGCTCGAAGCATGCGAACTCGCATCTCGGCCACGTCTTCGACGACGGTCCAGCGCCCACCGGACTCCGCTACTGCATGAACTCGGCCGCGCTGCGGTTCATCCCGGCCGGCCAGCTGGCGAAGGAGGGCTACGGAGAGTTCGCCGCGGCGTTCAACGTGGCTGCCGCGCCGGCCGCCGGCGCGACCGGCAAGCCCGGGAGCGGTGCGCAAGCCGCCGCAGCGCCGGCCACCTCGCCTCTCGCCGCCCCGCCCTCGGAGGGCGACGCCCCCGGGTCCGCGAAGATCCCCCGACCTCCCGCCGCACCGCCCGGCACCGAGACCGCCCTCCTCGCCGGCGGCTGCTTCTGGGGAATGGAGGAGATCCTGCGCAGCCTGCCCGGCATCGTGGACCTGCGGGTGGGCTACACGGGCGGAACGATGCAGAACCCCACCTATGACGACGTTCACACGGGAAAGACCGGTCATGCGGAGTCCGTGCGCGTGGTCTTCGATCCGAAGAAGCTGAGCTACGCGGACCTGCTGGCCTGGTTCTTCCGCGTGCACGACCCGACGACCTCGAACCGTCAGGGCTACGACGTCGGAACGCAGTACCGCTCCGCCATCTTCTACACGAGCGCGGCCCAGAAGGAGACCGCCGAGCGCGTGAAGGCGAAGGTCGAGTCGTCCGGCAAGTGGAAGCGGCCGATCGTGACGGAGATCGTCGCGGCGGGACCGTTCTACGACGCCGAAGACTATCACCAGGACTACTTGAAGAAGCACCCGGGCGGGTACACCTGCCACTACGTCCGGCCGTAGCGATCCCGCGGCCCCAGAGGCGACGGATGCAGAGGGTGATCGTGCCGCACCATGCGGCGTCGACGGGCGCGTCGCGAGCCAGAACGTTCGCCCTTCGGGGATGGCGCCGATGCACCGAGCGCCGCCGCGCGGAGCTCGATCGCCCCGTCACACCTTGAAGTGGAACTGCAGCACGTCCCGGTCCTTCACCACGTAGTCGCGCCCCGCCACGTGCACCAGGCCGTGCTCGTGCAGCGCATGCCGGCTCTTGTGCTGCTTCAGGTCCGCGAGCGCCATGACCTCGGCGCGAATGAAGCCCTTCTCCATGTCGCTGTGCACCTTCCCGGCCGCCTCGGGCGCCGTGGCGCCGCGACGGAGCGACCAGGCGCGCAGCTTCTCGTTCGCGATCGTGTAGAAGGTGAGGAGGTCCAGCAGGCGATAGCCCGCCTCGATCACGAGGTCGAGCGCCGTGTGCTCGAGGCCGAGCGCCTCGAGGAACGTGGTCTGCTCGTCGGGGGGAAGCTCGGAGACTTCCTCCTCGATCCGCACGGACACGGGCAGCACGCGATCCTTCCCCTTCGCCTTCACGAGCGCTTGTGCGAGCGGCCCCTCGCCGTGCGGGTCGTCCTCGTCCGTGTTCGCGAGGAAGAGCACCGGCTTCGACGTGAGGAACCGCCCCTCGGCGAGCCACTCGATCTCCTTCGACGTGAACCCCGCCTCCTCGATCCGCGCGCCCCGCTGGATCGCCGCGACCGCCCGCGCCCAGACGTCCCGCTCCTCGAGCCCGGTCTTCCCGTTCTTCGCGACCTTGTTCCACCGCTCGAGCCCGCGGTGCGCGGCGTCCAGGTCCGAAAGCAGCAGCTCGGTCTCCACGATGCCCACGTCGCGCAGGGGATCGGGCGGGCCCGGCGAGTGCGCGACGTCCTCGTTCGCGAAGCAGCGCACGACGTGGAGGATGGCGTCCACGTCGCGCAGGTTCGCGAGGAACTTGTTCCCGAGGCCTTCACCCTTCGCCGCGCCCTGCACGAGCCCCGCGACGTCCACGAAGCGGATCGTGGCCGGAGTCGTCTCCTGGGGGCCGAGAATCGCGGTGAGGTTCGCCAGCTCGGGGTCGGGGACGGGGGCGACCCCGACGTTCTGATCGATGGTGCAGAACGGGTAGTTCGAGACGGCCGCGCCCGCGTGCGTCAGCGCGTTCAACAGCGTGGACTTGCCCACGTTCGGCAGCCCGGCGATCCCCACCGCGAGCGCCACGATGCCTCCTCCGCGCGTCAGCGGGCGGCGATGCGCTCCGCCGTCATGCGCATGACCGCCTGCACGAGCTTGTCCGCGCCGGTCGCGACGTCACGGATGCGGTCCGCGAGCATGTACGCGGGCGTGGTGGCGATGCGATTCTCGGCGTCGATGACCACGTCGGTCACCTTCGCTTCGTAGTGCCGCGCGCCCATCGCCTCGATGGCCTGCGCGGTACCGGCGTCGCTGCCGACCGTCAGCTCCGGCTGCACGTCGCGGCCGAACACCTTGGCGAGGATCGTGGGCGCGATGCAGAGCGCGCCGATGGGCTTGCCCTTCGCGTGCATCTCGCGCAGCAGCTTCGCCACGCTGTCTTCCACGCGGCAATCCGCACCGTCCTTCGCGAACGTGCAGAGGTTCTTCGCCGCGCCGAAGCCGCCCGGCAGGATCACGGCGTCCAGCCGGTCCGCCTTCACCGACGCCACGTCCACGATCTTGCCGCGCGCGATGCGGGCGGACTCCGCGAGCACGTTGCGCTTCTCGGTGGTTGCCTTGCCGGTCTTGTGATCGACGACGTCGGCCTGCGGCTTGTCCGGCGCCATCATCACGACGTCGGCGCCGGCGCGGTCCAGCGCGAGCAGCGTCAGCACGGCCTCGTGGATCTCGCTCCCATCCTGGACTCCGCAGCCCGAGAGGATGACTCCGACCTTGGGCATGATCGATTCCCCTTCGACCGAGGCACGGACGGGGTCTCCCGGGGCGACTCCCCGCGGGACCCCGTCCGACCCTCGGCAGCGAACGTACCCGGAATGGGGCCGGCGGCCCAGGGAGGATCCTGGTTCTCCCGGTCGTGTTCCAGCCTGACCCACCGCGGCCGCGGTTGGCCCGGGAAACGGTTAGAATCGCCGGGCTCACCGACTTTCGGCGGGGGCCCCTCCCCGATTCGGAGGCCATGACGGACGTCACCCCTTCCTCCCGCGAGGACCGCGTCTTCGTCCGCGACGGGCGGCGCCATCATCGGCCGCGCTACTCGCGTGCGGAGTTCCGCATCGGCGTCGTCGTCCTCGGCGTGCTCCTCGGGATCCTGGGCTGGGTGGCGCATCGCGGAGCGCACCCGGATCCGTCCCTCTTCGCGAGCTCCGGCACGCTCAAGGCAGGCGCTCCGCCGGCCGCGGGGGGAGCATCGGCCGTGGCAGCAGCGCCGACGCCATCCGGGAGTTCCTCAGCGACGGCGTCCGCTTCGGCGCCGGAGGCATCTGCCGGGTCCGCGGCGCCCGCCGCTCCCGGCGCATTCCCCGGGGGAGCGTCGACCGCCGGCGCGGAGAGCCGCGGCCCGCTGCCCACCGCGTTGACGTCCACGGGCTGGACCGAGGGTGCGGTGACGAGCTTCGGCCCGGACAATCTCTTCGAGAAGGTCGACGGACGGGAGGACTACTACAAGGGCTTCGGTTTCCGCCGCCTCTGGTGCGTCTCGCTCACGCTCGGCGCGCGGACCGCCACCGCGATCGACGTGGAGGCGTACGACCTCGGCTCGCCGGACAACGCGGTGGGCGCGTTCGCCGGCGAGCGGCCCGCCGAGGCGCCCGCCGAGGTCGGCGCGAAGGGACTCGCGGTGCTCTATCGAAACGCGCTGTACCTCGCGCGCGGCCCGCTCTACGTGCGCGCGATCGGCTCCGACGAGAGCGCGGAGCTTCGCGCGCAGCTGGCCGCCTTGAAGACTCGCTTCGAAGCGTCCCTCCCGGGGGGCGCGCTGCCCTGGGCGTGGGCGCTCTTCGCCGGCAAGCTCGCGCTCGATCCGAAAGTCATCTCCTACACCGCCGAGAACGCGTACTCCTTCGGCTTCGCGCGCAACGTCTGGTCCGCGCATCTCGCCGACGAGACGGATCTGTTCGTGATCAAATCCTCCGATGCTTCCGCCGCAGACACCCTGGCCGCCGCGTTCGCGCGGGGGTTCGCGGATTATGGAGATGCGGCGGGCACGTCGAACGGTGTAAGTTGGGTGCAGGACCACTACATCAAGACGGTCTCCGGCGCGAAGGCGCTCGGCCCTTGGACGATCGGCGTGCACGCCGCGCCCGATCTCGCGAAGGCCGAGGCGGCGCTGGCGAAGCTGGAGCCGGCCGTTCGCAGCCTGCCCCTGGAGAGCCGTCCTTGATCGACGACTCCCGTCCCTCGCACGAGCCGGACCCGTCCCCGGAATCGTCCGGCGGAACGGCGCGTCTGCCGCGCCGGGACTTCTTGCGCAAGGCTGCCACCGCTTCGCTCCTCGCGGCCGCGGCGGGATGGGCCGCGCGGAGCCTCCGCGATCCCGACGGCGAGCGCGGCAAGCCGGCGCCCCGCCTCCTCCATCTTCCCGAAGGCGGCTTTGCCGTGGCGCCGTCCACGGTTCATCCGGCGCTCGGCATCGCGCGCGGCGAGCGCGTGGAGGAGATGGTCCGCGGGGCGATCGAGCAGATCGGCGGCGCGCACCGTTTCATCCGGCGCGGGGACATCGTGGTCATCAAGCCGAACGTGGCGTTCGAGCGCGCCGCGATCCTCGGCGCCACCACGAATCCCGAGGTGCTCTCCGCGCTCGTGCGCGTCGTGCGGGAGGCGGGCGCCGCGGAAGTTCGCGTCTGCGACAATCCGATCGAGTCCCCGGAGAGCTGCTTCGTCCGCTCGGGGATCCGCGAGGCGGCGGTGGCGTCCGGCGCGGAGCTGTACCTGCCGGCGCCGGGCGAGTTCGAGACGCTCGAGGTGAAGGGAGCGAAGTGGATCGGCCGCTGGCCCTTCTTCGCGTCGCCCTTCCGCGGCGCCACGAAGGTGATCGGCGTGGCGCCGGTGAAGGACCACAACCTCTGCCGTGCGTCGATGACCACGAAGAACTGGTACGGATTGCTCGGCGGACGTCGCAACCAGTTCCATCAGGACATCCACGGCATCATCACCGACCTCGCGCTGATGATGCGCCCCACCTTCGTGCTCCTCGACGGCACGCGCGTGCTCTTCCGCAGCGGGCCCACCGGCGGCAGCCTCTCGGACGTCCGGCCCGGCGGGACGATCGTGGCCGGCACGGACTCGCTGGCCGTGGACGCGTTCGGCTGGGATGACCTGCTGGGCCGCGCGAGCGAGCCTCGCCCCGCCTACTTCGCGCAGGCGTCCGCGAAGGGCCTCGGGAATCCGGATTGGCGGGCGCAGGCGTGGAAGGAGGAGCGCGTGGGATGACCGGCAGCGCCCGCAGTCACCCCGCGTTCCCGATGTTCCGTCCGAGCCGCGACGGCTCGCCGTGGTACGTGCGCGTCTTCCGCATCACCACCGTGCGCATCGTGTCGCAGGCCGTGTTCTTCGCGCTCTTCGTGTTCCTGCTCTGGGTGACGTGGTTCAGCCGGCTGCGCGGCTACCCCGTGTCGCTGTTCCTCGAGGTGGATCCGCTCGTGGGCGTGGCCACCGCGATCTCCACGCACGTCATCTACCGCGGGCTCTGGCGCGGGGTCTTCGTCCTCATCCCCACGCTGCTGCTGGGCCGCGTGTTCTGCAACTGGATGTGCCCGTACGGCACGCTCCACCAGTTCGTCGGGTGGCTTTTCAACATCCGGAACAACCGCGAGAACATCGACCGCAACCGCTGGCGGAAGTCGTACCGATTGAAGTACGTGCTGCTCGTGATGTTCGTGGTGCTCGCGCTCTTCGGCGCGCTCCAGATCGGGCTCCTGGATCCCATCTGTCTGCTCGTGCGCACGTTCACCACCACGCTCGAGCCGGCCTCCGACCTCGCCTCCGCCGCGCTCGCGGACCACGCGGCGCGCCACGGGCTGGGCGGCATGCACCTGTCGTTCCTCGCGCACGCTCCGGACGCCCCGCATCAGCGCGTGTTCGCCGGCGCGTGGTTCGTGGGCCTCGCGATCTTCGGGCTCGTGGGCATGAACCTCGTCATTCCGCGGTTCTTCTGCCGCGTGCTCTGTCCGCTGGGCGCTTTCCTCGGCTTCCTGTCGCGCTTCTCCCTCTGGCGAATCGACCGCGACCTCACGAAGTGCACCGACTGCGACCTCTGCCTCAAGCACTGCGAGGGCGCCGCGGATCCCCAGGCGGCGCTGCGCAAGAGCGAGTGCTTCGTGTGCTTCAACTGCATCGACGACTGCCCCGAGGACGCGCTCGCCTTCCGCTTCGCACCGGCCTCCATGCGCGGGCGCATCGAGGGCGTGAAGGACCGCATCCTCGGCCGCATCCAGAAGGGCACGGCGACGCTCTTCGGACGGAAGGTCATCTCCGAGCGCTGGGACACGGAGATCGCGGGGACGAGCCTGCCCCGACGTCGCTGGGTGCTGGCCTCCCTCGCCGGGGTGCTCGCGTATCCCTTCCTTCGTCTGTCGGCGGCGGTCAACGAACGCGCGTTCAGCCCGAAGGCGATCCGGCCGCCGGGATCCGTGGCCGAGAGCGAGTTCCTCGAGCGCTGCATCAAGTGCGACCAGTGCATCAACGTCTGTCCCACGAACGTGCTGCAGCCCTCCACGTTCACCGAGGGCGGGCTCGAGGGCTTCTGGACGCCGGTCATGCGCTTCTCGCTGGCCGCGTGCCAGCTGAACTGCACGCTCTGCAGCGAGGTCTGCCCGACCGGCGCGATCCAGAAGATCTCGGTGGATCGGAAGCTCGGGCTCGGCAGCTGGAAGGCGACGGGCCCGATCAAGCTGGGCACCGCGTTCTTCGACCAGGGCCGCTGCCTGCCGTGGGCGATGGAGACGCCCTGCGTGGTGTGCCAGGAGGTGTGCCCGGTCAGTCCGAAGGCGATCGGCACCTACGATGTGGAGATCACACGCTGGGACGGCGCGAAGGTCACGCTCAACCGGCCGTACATCCGGCCGGAGCTATGCATCGGCTGCGGTCTCTGCGAGCGCGAGTGCCCCGTCGTGGACTCCGCGGCCGTCTACGTCACGGCGATCGGCGAGACTCGCTCGGAAGATCGCTCGCTGCTGTTGAACCGACCGCGGCCGGCCTGACCGGGCTCGACCGCCGGCCGCGCGGACCAATCCCGCGCACCTGAGGAGGAAGGCGAAATGACGGACCCGAAGAAGCTCTCTCGCCGCGACCTGCTTCGGCTCGGCATGGTGGTGGGCGCAGCCGGGATCGCGGGCAAGGTGCCGCCGCTCTCGGCGCAGGAGGAGTCGTCGACGGCTCCGACGACCCCCGCCACCCCGGCGGGCTCCGCCGCTGCGCCGGCGGCTCCCGCCGCGAAGGACGCCTCCCTCCCGCAGGTGCCGCGCCGCGTGCTCGGGAAGACCGGCGCGTCGATCCCCATCCTCGTGATGGGCGGCGGCATGGCGCTCGACGAGCGCTTCGATCCGAAGCTGGCCGAGGTCCTGCGCTACGGCGTGAACTACTACGACACGGCGGACTGCTACTCGGGCGGCAAGGGCGAGGTGGCGCTCGGCAACTTCCAGATGCGCGCGGGCGTGCGCAAGGACATCTGGATCACGAGCAAGAGCGATCTGCACGACCCGAAGGGCTTCGAGACCACGCTCCTGAAGAGCCTCGAGAAGCTGCAGACGGACTGGGTGGACATGTACTTCCTCCACATGCTGAACAAGCCCGAGTACCTCAACGACGATCTGCGCGTGGTCGTCGAGCGGCTGAAGAAGGAAGGGCGCCTGCGCCACTTCGGCTTCTCGTGCCACCATCACAACGTCGTCGAGTGCCTGCACAAGGCCGCGGCCACGCCGTGGGTGGAGGCCGTGATGTTCCGGTACAACTTCCGCGATTACGGCAAGAAGGACCTCGACGACGCCATCGACGCGTGCCGGAAGTCGAACGTCGGGCTCATCGCGATGAAGACGCAGGGCTCCGAGGCGGGCATCCGGGACGCGTGGAAGAAGTTCGAGGGCACCGGCAAGTGGAACAAGTTCCAGGCCGTGTTGAAGGCCGTCTGGGCCGACGAGCGGATCACCGCCGCCATCTCGCACATGGACACGTTCGAGGCCATCAAGCAGAACGTCGCCGCGGCGGTGGATCCCGCGCAGCTCGGCGCGGTGGATCGCGCGGCGCTGGAGAAGTACGCGGCCGCCACGCGCGCCCATGCCTGCGACGGCTGCGACCACTTCTGCAGCGCGGCGGTGTCGGCGCCGGTCCAGATCGGGACCACGCTCCGCTGCGTCATGTACCACGACGTCTACGGCGAGCCGGAGCGAGCGAAGGCCACCTTCGCGCGACTGCCGGCCGAAGCGCGACGCATCCGCGGGGTGGACTTCCGCGGCGCGAACGCGGCGTGCCCCTACGGCGTGGACGTGGCGGCGCACATGGACCGCGCCGCACGGATCTTCGACGCGTGACGGCGTCGTAAGCGGACGGGACTCAGGCCGAGCGGACCGGCGGGCGCTCGCGCAGGAGCGGGGCGAGGCGCGAGAGGCCGTCGCGAATGTCCTCGGGCCGCATCTGCGCGAAGCCGAGCAGGAAGCCCGGCACGGCCGGGGGGCGAAGGTAGAACGGCGCGCCGGGGTAGATCCCCACGCCGGCGCGGGCGGCGCGGGCGACGAGATCGTCCACGTCCTCCACGCTCCAGCCCGGCAACCGCACGTAGAGGTGGAGCCCTCCCGTGGACGGCCGCACCTCCACGGGCGCCGGAAGCTCGCGGAGCCCGTCCAGCAGGCACTTCCGCAGCGCGCGCATGCGTCGCGAGGCGCGCCGCAGCAGCCTCTCCAGGTGGCCGCCGGAGATGAACTCGACCAGCGTCTCGATCTCGAGCGCCGAGAACGAGGCGCCGTCGAGGTTCGTGCCCCCGCGGAACACGTCGATGAGCGAGGTCGGGACGACCGTGTACGCGATGGACGGGTACGGCTCCAAGAGCCGCGAGAACGTGCCGACGTGGATCACGCGATCGGAATCGTCGAGGCCCTGCACGGACTCGACGGCCGTCCCCTCGTAGAGGTACTCGCAGTTGTGGTCGTTCTCCACGATCCACGCGCGCTCGCGGCGCGCCCACTCGAGGAGCTCGAAGCGCCGAGCGAGCGGCAGCGCCGCGCCGGTCGGCCACTGGTGGGACGGGGTCGTGTACACGAGGCGCGCCCCGCGGCCTCGCGGCAGGAGGTCCGTCCGCAGGCCGCGCTCGTCCACGGGCACCGGATGCACGCGCGCTCCCCGCGCGAGGAACGTGTGGCGCACGCCGAGGTAGTGCGGGTCCTCCATCGCCACGAGATCGCCGGGCTCCGCGAGCAGCCACGCCGCGAGGTGGAAGGCCGACTGCGGCGAGCCCACCAGCACGATCTGGCGCGGCTCGCACCGCACGCCGCGCGTGAGGGCGAGGTGCTGCGCCAGGAGCTCGTTCAGGAGGCCGGGACGCCGCGCGGGGTTCCACGGCGGCGGGCTCGTCTCGTGCGAGCGCGCGCGACGTCGCGCGATGCGCGTCCAAGCGCGGCGGGACGTGGCGTCTGCGACCGAGGCGTTGTACCGGAAGTCCCACCGGAGCGTCGGACGCTCCAAGCGCGTCAGCGGGGCGAAGATCTCGCCGAAGCGGCGGACGCCGCGACCCTCGCGGGAGATCCGCCCGGCCGGCCGCGTCGGAGCGCCGCTCGCGCGGACCCGAAGCGGGCGATCGAGCGCCGTGCGGGGCGGGTCGTGCGCCACGACCGTGCCGCGGGCCCCGTGCGCGTCGACGTAGCCTTCGGCGGCGAGCTGGTGGTACGCGGCGAGGACGGTGTTCCGCGAGATCGCATGCGTCGCGGCGAGCCGGCGCGTGGGCGGGAGGCGTTGCCCCGCGCGCAGCTCGCCCGCGCGAATGGCGCCCGCCAGATGGGCGTGCAGCTGCTCGGCGAGCGGCTTCGAGCGGTCGAGCGGAACGAGCATTCGGCGGTCTCCTTGGATCCATCATTTTGGCGCGTTCTGGCCCTGTGCATAGGGCCAAGCGCCGCGGAAAGTGATCGCCTCCCGCGGGCCTCCCCACCCCGCCGAGCCATCCGGAGACACCATGCGCCCGTCGCGCCCCCGTCCGATCGGCCTCTGCGCGTTCGCCCTCGTCCTCGGATTCCTCGCCGCTCCGCCCGCACGCGCCCAGTCCTTCACGAAGATCACCTCGGGAGACCCGGTCGTGAGCGCCGGCGGTCACCGCGGGGCGGGCTGGGTGGACGCGGACGGCGACGGCGACCTGGATCTCTTCGTGACGCGCGGGGCCGTCGTGGGCGACGACGACGAGCTCTACCGCAACGACGGCGGCGGCTCGTTCGCCTCCCTGCCGGCGAGCGCCCCGGCCCTGGACGGGCTGCGCGACGACGGCGAAAGCTGGGGCGACTACGACGGCGACGGGGACGAGGATCTCTTCGTGGTCTCCTGGTACGGCGAGGTGAACGCGCTCTTCCGGAACGACGGCGCGTGCGCGTTCACCCGCATCACGGCGGGCCCGGCGGTGAACACGGGCACGTTCTCCGAAGACTGCGCGTGGGTGGACTACGACGCCGACGGCGACCTCGATCTCTTCGTCGCGAGCTCGGGGACCGCGGGCGAGGTCAACCGCCTCTACCGCAACGACGGCGGCGGCACGCTCACGCCGATCACGACCGGCCCCCTGGTGACGGACGTGCGGAAGTCCCGTCACGGGGCCTGGGCGGACTGGGACGGCGACGGAGACGTCGACGTCTTCGTGGTGAACGAGGACAACCTGGGCAACCAGCTCTACAAGAACCTGCTGGTGGAGACGGGCAGCCCGGACTTCGTGTCCGTGGCGGCGGGCGACGCCACCTCCGATCTCGGGATGACGTCCTTCAGTGCGAGCTGGGGCGACTTCGACAACGACGGCGACCTCGACCTCATCGTCGCGAACTTCAACGCGCAGAACGATGCCCTCTACCGCAACGAGCTGGTCGAGACCGGCACGCCCACGCTCACGAAGCTCGCGACCGAAGCCCCGTCCACGAGCTTCGGCTGGACGGTGTCCACGCTGTGGGGGGACTTCGACAACGACGGCGACCTCGACCTCTTCATGACGAACGGCTACAGCACCACGCCCGGGCAGACGCGGCGGAACTTCGTCTTCCGCAACGACGGCGGCACGTTCGTGAGGGACTTCGCGAGCCCGCCGGCCGTGGATCAAGGATGGTCGTACGGCGCGTCCTTCGGCGATTACGACGGCGACGGCGATCTCGATCTCTTCGTCGCGAACTGGCTGGACGAGAATCAGACGAACTACCTCTACCGGAACGAGGCGCAGGCGAGCGGCAACCACTGGCTGGAGGTGCGCTGCGTGGGGACGGCGAGCAACCGCTCGGGCATCGGCGCGACGATCCGCGCCACGGCCGTCCTCGGCGGCACGAGCGTCACGCAGACGCGCGTGGTGGCGGGCTCCGACGGCTACTGCAGCCACAATCTGATCCAGCACTTCGGCCTGGCGGACGCCGCCACGGTGGACCTCGTGGTGCGCTGGCCCTCGGGAGCGCTGCAGGCGCTGGACGGCGTCGCGGCGAACCAGAAGATCACGATCGTCGAAGCATCGTCGGTGGATGCGCCCGCGCTCGGCGGCGCGCCGCGGCACTCGCTCCTCCGGGAGGCGCGCCCCAATCCTTTCCGGGCCGGGACGGTGCTGGGCTTCGATCTGCCGGTCGCCTCGCTCGCGCGACTCGCCGTGTTCGACGCAGCCGGGCGCTGCGTGCGTACGCTCGCGCAGGAGCCTCGCCCGGCGGGCGCTCACGAGGTCCTCTGGGACGGCCGTGACGCGACGGGGCGCGTCGTGGGGCCGGGCGTGTACTTCTACCGGCTCGAAGCGGTCGGGCGAAGCGAGACCGGGAAAGTGACGCGCGTGCGGTGACTCTGCGTGCCGACGACGACCGGCCTCAGCGCGTCACGACCGTCACGGCGCCGCCCGGCGCCACCGAGGCCTCGACGATCGAGCTCCAGATCGGCCGGCGCTGGCCCAGGAGCGGAACCGAGAAGGTCACGGAGTCGCTGCTCACGATGTGACCGCCGCCGTGACCCAGCATGGCCGCACCGGCGGCCTTCAGGAACCTCTCGCCGGGGCCCCCTTCGCCGACGTTGCAGCCGGCGAAGATGATCGTGGCGGGCATCGCGAGGTAGGTCGAGCACGCGGGCCGGAGCGTTCCGACGTTCGACTCCGTGATGCCCCCGCCCGGAAGGTGCACGTAGCCCGGCGCTCCGTGCGTGTGGATCCACATCATGTCGATCGTGAGCACGCGCTTCCCGACCGCTTCGATCTGCGTCTGCACGTCGGCGAGCGACGTGACGGCCGCATGGATCGTGTCGGGTCGATCGCTGAGGCAGCGTCCCTGGCGGACGCTGTAGTCCGCGCAGTACTCGGCAGCGTAACCCATCCGCCGCATGGAGTTGTCCTTGGAGTCGTAGAGATGCAACGTCAACAAGGAAGCGCCCCCGGGAAGGGTGCGAAGATAGCAGGAATCGGCCCGGTCGGCGCCTCGATCACGCGGCGGCGACGTCCGCGGCCCGCTTCGCGGCGAGCGCGCGCTCGTTGTCCTTGAGGTAGCGCTTGCGCAGGCGGATGGCGCCCGGCGTGATCTCCACGAGCTCGTCGTCGTCGAGAAACTCGAGCGCTTCCTCCAGGCTGAAGCGGATGGGCGGCGTGAGGAGGATGCTGTCGTCCTTGCCCGCCGCGCGCATGTTCGTGAGCTTCTTCCCCTTCAGGGGATTGACCACGAGATCGTCGTCCTTCGCGTGAATGCCCACGATCTGCCCTTCGTAGACCTCGTCGCCCGGCGAGACGAAGAGCCGCCCGCGCTCCTGCAGCTTGTCCAGCGCGTACCCGAGCGCCTTGCCCGTGGCCATGGACACCATCACGCCGTCCGAGCGCCGCCCGATGCGCTCGGGCTTCGCCGGCGCGTACTTCTCGAACACGTGGTACATGAGGCCGGTGCCGTTCGTGAGCGTGCGGAACGTGGTCTGGAAGCCGATGAGCCCGCGCGTGGGGATGGTCCAGTCCAGCCGCACGCGGCCGCGCCCGTCCGGATGAATGCCCTTCAAGGTCCCCGCGCGCGCGCCCAGCGCCTCCAGCACCGCACCCTGGTGCCGCTCCTCCACGTCCACCGTGAGGTCCTCGTACGGCTCGCAGGTGCGCCCGTCGATCTCGCGGCGGATCACGCGCGGCCGCGAGACCGCCATCTCGTAGCCCTCGCGACGCAGGTTCTCGAGCAAGATGGAGAGGTGCAGCTCGCCGCGCCCCGACACGAGGAACTTGTCCGAGTCCCCCGTCTCCTCCACCCGCAACGCGACGTTGTGGATCGTCTCCTCGGCGAGGCGCTCGCGGATCTGGCGGCTCGTGAGGTACTTGCCGTCCCGGCCCGCGAACGGCGACGTGTTCACCTCGAACGTCATCCGGATCGTGGGCTCGTCCACGGCGAGCGGCGGTAGAGGATCCGGATGATCGGGATCGCAGACCGTGTCCGAGATGCGCGGCAGCTCGATGCCGGTGAAGGCCACGATGTCCCCGGCGTTCGCCTCCTCGCGCTCCACCCGGGAGAGCGCCTCGAAGCCGAAGACCTGGAGGATCTTCTCCTGGCGCACTTTCCCGTCCCGATCCACGACGACCACCGGCCGGTTGCGCCGCAGCACTCCGCGCGTGATCCGCCCGATCCCGATCGCGCCGACGTAGCTGTTCCAGTCCAGCGCCGAGACCTGGAGCTGCAGCGGCCCTTCCAGGTCCACGGGCGGCGGCGGCACGAAGGCGCGGATCGTCTCGAAGAGAGGCGTCATGTCCGTGCCGCGGACCTCGGCGTCGAGCGAGGCCCAGCCTTCGAGCGCGGACGTGAAGATGATGGGGAAGTCCAGCTGCTCGTCGGTGGCGCCGAGGCGATGGAAGAGGTCGAACGTCTGATCCACGGTCCAGTGCGCGCGCGCGCCGTCGCGGTCCACCTTGTTCACGACGACGATCGGGCGCAGTCCGTGCGCGAAGGCTTTCTGGGTGACGAAGCGCGTCTGCGGCATGGGGCCGTCCACCGCGTCCACGAGCAGCAGCACCGAGTCCACCATCGAGAGGATCCGCTCGACCTCGCCGCCGAAATCCGCGTGGCCGGGCGTGTCCACGATGTTGATCGTGAGTCCCTTCCAACGGATCGACGTGTTCTTCGCGAGGATGGTGATGCCGCGCTCCCGTTCCAGGTCGTTCGAGTCCATGAGGCGATCCGCCGTGGGCGGGCGGTCCCCCAGCGCGCCGGACTGCTGGAGCAGGCGGTCCACGAGCGTCGTCTTGCCGTGGTCCACGTGGGCCACGATCGCGACGTTGCGGATGGATTCGATCAAAGCGGACCTCTGCGGATGCCGGGATCGGCGTGCGGCGGGAGCCAAGCCGGCTTTCGACGGTTTCAGTTCTGGGCGTATGAAGCGAACGAGAGTAGGAGGCGCGACGGGGTGACGTCAAGCGGAGGGATCCCGCATGGGAGGATCGGCACGGATCGTGAGCCCCGTGCCCAAGTAGGTGTCGATCCTCGCTTTCACCCTGGACCCCGCCGTCATCGACGCCACCCTGCGACGCCTGCGCGAGAAAGGGCTCGATCCCCGAGCGCGTCCCAGGGCGCAACGGGCTCCGCCCGCCTCCGCCATTCCCTGACGCACTCTCCCCCGCCTCCACCCCGCCGGCGTCGGGGTAGGCCCACCGCCGCTCTGACCGTCGACCGTGGTTACCACTACCGGCACCTCGAGGCGTCGGTCCGGCGGTTTCCTACCCTCCCGTCCTGCGCGGCGAGAAAGGGCTCGCGGCCCTCGCCCCACGGTGGCTAACATACCCGCTCCACGCACGCAGCTTCCTATCCATCCCGTTTCTCAGGAGGCTCCCGTGCACGCCTTTCCGTTGCGGCCCGCGGTCGAGGGACTCGAGCTGACCTCGACCCGGCTCGCCGCGCCGCCGGCCGACCCGCCTCGCCTCGAACCCTGAGGACCCCCATGGTACCGGGCCTCTGCCGCGCGACCCTGTGCAGCCTCGTCGCGGCGTCTTTCGTCGCGGGCCCCGTCGCCGCCCAGACGCCACCGGACACTTCCACGACCGTGATCCACGCGGGAAGGCTGTTCGACAGCGAGCAAGGCGCGGCCCTGCCGAACCGCGACATCCTCATCCGGAACGGGAAGGTCGAAGCCGTCGGCGAGCACCTTCCGGTGCCACCCGCCGCGCGCGAGATCGACCTGCGTCGGTATACGGTGATCCCCGGGCTGATCGACGCGCACACGCACCTGCTCTACCTGCAGGACCCCGCCGCCGACGGCGACGCCGACGGCCTCAAGCCCAACGTCTACGAGGGCACGCCCCTGCGGGCGCTGCACGGGGCCGCGCGGGCGCGGACGTACCTCGCCGCCGGCATCACCAGCGTGCGCGACGTGGGGAACTCCGGGCAGTACGGCGACGTGGCCCTGCGGAAGGCCATCGCGGACGGCAGCGTCGACGGCCCGCGGATGTTCGTCACCGGTCCTGGCCTGGCCGCCGAGGGTGGGCAGTTCGCTGACTTGCTCAAAGGACACCAGCACATCACCGACGAGGAGTACCGCGTCGTCCGCGGGCCGGTGGACGCGGCCATGGCCGTGCGGGAGAACGTCAACTACGGCGCCGATCTCATCAAGGTCTACTCGAACAGCGCCCCGAACCGCGGCGGGCTCTCGCTCGCGGAGCTGAGCGCGATCGTCGAGGAGGCGAGGAACCAGCACGTGCGGGTCGCGGCGCACGCCACCGACAACGACGCCGTCTGGCGCGCGGTGCAGGCGGGCGTGAGCTCGATCGAGCACGCCTACCAGGTGGACGACTCGACGCTCACTCTGATGCACGACCGCGGCGTGGCTCTGGTCCCGACGGACGTGGACAGCGTGCTGCTCGAGAGCCTGCTCGAGAAGCTGCCCGCCACGCGCGGTCATCCGGCGGCGGAGCAAGTGGAGGGCTTCGTGCGTGGGTGGCGCGACCGCCTCCAGCGCGCGATCAAGGCCGGCGTCACGATCGTCGCCGGCTCAGACCAGTACTACGCGACCGGCCTGCCGCAGGGCGAAGCGTCGCGGCGCGTGCTCATCGCGTACGTGGAAGAGGGCATGACGCCCGTTCAGGCGCTGCAGGCCGCGACCGTGAACGCCGCGAAGCTGATCGGGTGGGAAGGGCGGATCGGCGTCATCAAGCCCGGAGCCTACGCCGACATCGTGGCGGTCGATGGCGAGCCCGATCGCGACATCCACGCGCTCGACCGCGTGCGCTTCGTCATGAAGCTCGGGACCGTGTACGTCGGCCGGCCGTAGGCAAGCTCCTGGCGAGCGCCGAGGCCGCGCGCAGCCATGCGCATCGCGCTGCTCGCGTTCTGCCTCACGACGAGGCTCAGGCGTCGCGCGTGAGCTCCTGGGTCGGCACGAGGGGGAAGTCCAGGCCTTCGGGAATCGGCTTTCCGAGGATCCGGCACATCGCGGCGATCTGACCTTGGTGGTGATAGAGGTGGGTGACCGTGCGCAGGATCACGTGCGCCGGCACGAGCACCGGCTCCTTGCCGCTCCAGGTTCGCATCGGACGGGCCGCGTTCAGCGACTCCACGGGACAACCGCGCAGATACTCCTCCGTGAGCGCGTACACGCGGGCGCGGTAGGCCTCCAGCGCCTCGACGGTGGGATAGGCCGCCTCGTCGTCGTCGATCCGGAAGTCCCCGCGAATCACGCCGAGCCAATACTCCTCGGCGCTGATCGCGTGGCGGAACTGGAGGCGCACCGTCCCGTCCCCGAAGCCCGGAACTTGGCGGTTCAGCTCCACCGCCGTGAGCGCGCGGCAGTGTCGCAGCAGACCGATCTGGCTGTGGTGAGCGCGGTCGTGGATGTCGCGAAGCGCTTCGGGTGCGTGCATCGTTCCGGGACCTCTCCTGGGCAAGACGGGCGCGGGGCACCAAGGCGTCGAGCCATCTGAGATCGGATGCCCCCGGCAGGCGACGGCGGGACTGTGGATCTCAGGAACATGATCTCGTCATCGACGCTCACCACTTCGCCGCCTGCCGCGCGAAATGCGTGAACCTCGCCCCTGCATGCGGTGTATAGGTCCTCCACGAGGAACTCGCAACCTGGCGTTGCGCCGGATACACAACCCAAGGAGGAGATCCATGAGAGGGCTCGTCAACGTCGTGCTGGTCGCGTTGCTCGCGTCGACCGCGATGGCCGCACCCGCGGAGAAGAAGATGTCCACCGGTCCCGAGGCGGGCGTGAACGCCATGGGCCAGGCGTTCTTCGCGGCCTGGAATCAGCACGATGTCAAGAGCATGGTGTCGCATTGGGCGGACGATGCGACGCTCATCAACCCCATGGGCCGCACGGCTCACGGGAAGGCCGCGATCGAGGCTCTCCTTTCGGAAGAGCAGACGACGGTCTTCAAGAGCTCGACGGCGAAGTTGATGGGGCTCACCGTCACGCGCTCGCTGGGACCCTCCATGGTCCTTTGCGACGGCGAGATGACGGTGGATGGAGCGGTCGCCCCCGACGGCGCCGCGCTTCCTCAGATGAAGATCCATCTCGCCCTCCTCGCGGCAAAGCGAGGGGCCGACTGGGTCCTGCAGGACGCACGCCCGTACCAGTTCGTCCAGCCGCCCCCGAAGATGAACTGACCCTGACAGGTCGAGTTCTGCCGTGGACGGGGAGGGAGGGGGACGCACACCTCCCTTCCCCGCTCACGCAGCGAGCCGGGGTGACGCCACCTCGCTCATCGTGCCGCAGCGCCACCCCCCGCGAGCGGCCCTGCCCGCACCTCACGCGCCCGCGATCACTCCGTTGACTCCCACCGGCTCCCCGGCTCCTCCCCAGGACTTGTGCCCGGTCTTGATCGCCT
The DNA here is from genome assembly GCA_046330135.1 of bacterium. Classification (GTDB taxonomy): domain Bacteria; phylum ARS69; class ARS69; order ARS69; family ARS69; genus CAYYFX01. The sequence continues at coordinate 79,518 of JAXLTI010000006.1, read as the reverse complement.
GCACCGTGACCACGTCGATCTCTCCATTGGACGTGGGAAGGCGCGAGGTGAGATCGGTGACAGTGACCTCCATGAACCACCCCTGGTCGTGGATGAGCCACTGGTCCTCGAGAACCTCGCCGCGGTAGATGTTCGACGTCCGCACGTGGTGATGGACCACCGAAAGCGAGATCTGCGGAATCACCTTCTTCGTCTGCTGGGCATGAAGAAGGTTGACCGAGACCTTGTCCGATTTCTTCGAGAAGACCATCGCTCCGGACTGGAGCGCGGGCTTCAGCTCGGTGAACCAGATCGTGGAGATGTTCGGGTTCCGGATCCGGTGCGCGTCGAACTTGTCGCCCTCGCCGAACTCCAGCGCCTCGAAGCGATCGATGGCGTTCGGTCGCCATTGAATCTCCATCAGGAATCGGTACTTGTTGTCTGCCATGGTCCCCCGCCGTCAGTACGTGTTCACGCTTGCCAAGCGGCTCCGGCTTTCTTCCGCCGAGACCGACGAGGCTCCGCCCGCCTCCGCCAGTCCCTGCCGCACTCTCCTCCGCCTCCACATCACGAGGCGACATCGCGCGGTTGCTCAGGCCCCAACGGACCAGCACCACCCTCGCCGTCTCGGACGTGTCTCCGGTCGCGAGCCGCACGAAGTAGACGCCCGCCGGCACGTGCGCACCGGCGTCGTCCGCTCCATCCCACGCCGGGGAGTGCGTTCCCGAACCGAACGGAGGCACGGGTCGTGGGCTGGGCGTGCGAGCCCCTTACCCTCCTTTGCGCCAAGCGACCCGAATCCATGACATCCCGAGAATGCCGGAGCTCACCGGACGAGCAGGCGGGAATGTGATCGGCCGAGCCGTGACGTGGCCGCGGACCTGCTTCACGCCCGAGGTCCGGGTCGGCCAGTCTCGAGCGCCCGGTGTCGCCGAAGCGGTCCCCTATCCCTCCGGCCTTGGCTCCGACTTGCCCACGGAGGTAGCATGGGTACCGGCGCCCACACAGGTTCGGGCGCTCATCCTTACCCTGGTCGCGCGAGCCGCGGCGGCGCGAAGGAGGATGGCATCATGCCGCCATTCCGTCCGCATGAAGGGCGCGGTCGGTCCACCACGACGTTGAGCGCTCGTCGCGCGCTGGCAATCGCGGCCGCACTCGGCGCTATGACAGCGATCCACCATGCGACCGCCCGGGCCGCGAGCCTCTGTGCTGTGACCTATCACGGGTACGCCTGCGATCCTGTCGGTCAAATCGTGGACCATTTCAGTAACGTCGGCTTCTCGACGACGGGTCCATTCCTGCGCTGCGACGTCTCCGGGGGGGACCTCAACCATCAGACCCTCGTGAGCTCCTCCAACACGGATCCCGACGTCCACACGGGCCCGATCACCGACGACTCTCTGTACCTCTGGTGTTGGACCAATGCATCGTCGGGCTATGGTTTCCATGGGGACTTCACCGCCTTCGAGGGAGACATCCAAGTCGTCGGTTTCGAGGGCAGTAGCGGCCATCTCGAATGGGACTACGGCCACTGGGTGCTCGTTTGGGGCGTGAGGTGCCGGTCCGGGTACTCGCTGGTCGGCCGGTTGATCCTGCAGCTGCCGGTCGCCGTGGAGCCGGAGACCTGGGGTCGGATGAAGGCTCTCTATCGCTAGGGCCGCCGAGCAATCGCCGGTCGATTCGCCTCGAGCTCCAGCCGGCAGTTTCTCTGTCGCCGGGTGATCGCCCATCGCTCACTTCGCGATGGGCGAATCCCCACAGGTATGCGTCTGGCGGCGGGCACCCTCGTGCGCTGAGGGCTCTCGAACCTCTTCCGGCGTGGCCGCGGCGTCACCGCAGCAGAATGAGGCGCGTCGTCTTCTCGCCCCACGGCGAGCGCAGCCGCACGATGTACACTCCGGGGCCGACCCATCGCCCTCTCGAATCTCGCCCGCTCCAGTCCACGACGCGCTGGCCGGGGGACGAGCCGAGGACCCGGCTCTTCCAGACCCGCTGACCCGTCACCGCCAAGACCTCGATGGCGGCCCCTCCGGCTTCGGGCAAGGAGACTCGCAAGTGCACGGGGCCTCCGCGGGTCGGGTTCGGCGCCAGGGCCAGCGAGAGCGTCGCTTGCCCGACGATCGGCACGCCGGTCGGACCGCGGATCCGGAACGCTGCGTCGCTGAGATCCTCGGCGCTGTTCGACGCCGGGTCAAAGGCGGTCACGCGAACGAGCGCGCTGTCGGTCCCGACGTCGGGAACGGTCCAATCCACGCTGTCCACGGCCGCCACGCCGTGCTGGATCGAGAGCCAGGGCCCTCCCGTACCGTGCAGCGAGTAGTCCACGTTGACGGAGTCCACGCTGGCATTGTCGGTGGCGGTCCAGCGGACGGTGCGGGTCGAGGTGGCGTCCCACGTCTCGCCGCCATTGGGGGCGATGACTTGGACGCTCGGCGGTTGCACATCCGCGAAGCTCGCCGCGATGGTGTGGTTGGCGTGGACGTTCGGGAACGTGAAGGCGGTCACCGCTCCGACCGAGTCGCCGTCCACGACGACGCCGCTGATCTGGAAGCCGCCGCCGGGCGTGATGGTGAAGCCCTGGCTCGCGTCGCAGCCGACGGCCACCGCGCCGCTGGGCACGATGCTGCCGCCCGGTCCGGCGCTGGCGTTGATCGTGTAGACGATCCGAGCGAAGGTGGCGCTGATCGTGTGGTCGGCGGTGACGTTCGTGAAGTCGTAGGTGCTCACCGGCCCGACCGAAGCCCCGTCCACGACGACGTCGGTGATCAGGTGGCACGGATCGGCGGTGATCGTGAACGCCTGACTTCCGCCGCAGTTCACGGTGACCGAGCCGCTCGGACTGATGGTGCCGCCGGAGCCGGCGCTTGCGGTGAGCGTGAAGAAGTTGGAGAGCGTGAGGAGCGTCAGCCCCGTAGCGTCATAGTGCGGAGCGAGCACCGCGTTGCCCTTCCCGGAGACGTGTACGCCGCCGGCAAAGGTGCCCGACCGCGTGGCGGCGGTCAGGACGCGGAAGCTGTCACCGGCGGCGGCGCAGAAACCGGGGAGAAAGGAGACGTTGAGCGCGCCATCGAGCGACGCGGTTCCGCTCACGGCTAGGCGATCGTAGTCGGTGCCCACGACGTGCCCGCCGATCTCGATCTCGAGCGCCGCCGTGGGGGAGAAGGGACAGTTGCCAGTGACGCTCAGGATCGCGGGTGACACGCCCGGCGAGATCGTGCCCGCGTTCGTGAAGGTGGTTCCGCCGACGTCGAGTGTGCCCCCGCCGCGGATGAGCCCGGTGGCGGAGTTCGTCACCGTGCCACCCGTCACGCTCATCGTCCGGACCGCGGCGATGGTGAGGGTCCCCGAGCTGGTGAAGGTGGGCGTGGTCCCCGTCTGGGTCAGCGTCAGGTTGCCGCCGCTCACGTCGATCGTCCCGCTGTTGAGGTGATCGGCCGAAGCCTTGCTGAGCGTCAGCGGCGAGTTCACCGACAGTGTCCCGCGGTTGTCGAGCTCCGCCGTCAGGTTGCGCGTACCACCCGTGCCGGCCAGCGCGCTGATCGTCCGCCCCGCGGCGTTGATCAGCGTGCCGGTGGTCACCGCCAGGTTGGCAATCTGCGAGCCGGCGATGGAAGTCAGCTCCACGGTGCCGTTGTTCGTGAAGCCGTTCGCCACCGTGAGCGTACCCGTGCCGAAGTTGCTGCCCTGAACCCGCAGCGTCGTGCCGGCTCCCGTCGTCAGCGTCCCGTTCACCGTCGAGTTCCCCTGGAAGTTCAGGATTCCCTCGTTGTCCAAGGGCGCGTTCACCGTGCTGCTCCATACGTCGAGCGTCTGGCCCGCCGCGTCGATCAGGGTCCCGGGGCCGTTCACCGTCGAGCTGCTCACGCTCAGCGCAACGCCCGCGTTCGAAAGGTCCGAATTCAGGGTCGCCGTCACCGAATTGAGGGACAGCGTCCCGCCTCCGCTCGGCGACGTGCCGGTGTGGATCAACTCCCCGCCATTCGCGCTCACCGTCCGACCGGCAGCGATGGTGAGCGTCCCGGAGTTGGTGAAGGTCGGAGTGGTCCCCGTCTGGGTCAGCGTGAGGTTCCCGCCGCTCACGTCGATCGTCCCGCTGCTCAGGTGGTCGGCCGAAGCCTTGTTGATCGTCAGCGACGTGCCCACCGACAGCGTTCCACGGTTGTCGATCTGCGCGGTGAGCGTACGTGAGCCGCCGGTCCCGGCCAGCGCGTTGATCGCCCGCCCTGCCTCGTTGATCAGCGTGCCGCTGCTCACGACGAGCGTGGCCGCTTGCGCGCCGAGGATGGAAGTCAGCTCCACCGTGCCGTTGTTCGTGAAGCCGTTCGCCACCGTGAGCGTCCCCGTACCCAAGTTGCCGCCCTGAACCCGCAACGCCGTACCGACACCCGTCGTGAGCGCCCCGTTCACCGTCGAGCTTGCCCGGACGATCAGGTTTCCTTCGTTGTCCAGCGCCGTGTTCATCGCGCTGCCCGTCATGGTCAGCGTGCCGCCGTTCGTCAGGGACCCGGTGCCGCCTACGGTGCTGCTGCTCAAGGTCAGCGCGCCGTTGGCGTTCACCGCGGATGCGCCGCCGAGGGTGAGCGTGCGACTCGACGCGGAGAGGGTCTGGGTTCCGCTCGCCCCCCCCAACGTGAGGGAGGCCACCGAAGCATTGACGTCGAGGGTGACCGTGTAAGTCCCGGCGAGCGTGATCACGGCGTCGTCCGATGCGCCGGGGACGCCACTGTCCCAGTTGCTGGGGCTGCTCCAGACTCCACCGGACGCATTGATCCAGGAGACGGTCGCGCCCCAGACGGGTGAGAAGCCGACGGCGTGAAGAACGAGGGATGCCGCGATGCCGATCCAGGGAGTCTTCGGCTGTAGAGAGGTCATGGGGGTTCCCTCCTCACGCCCGAGCGCTGGTAGCGGGGTAGTTGTCTACTCTGTTGGTGCCAGATCTCCCACGAGGGGCGTTCAGGACTTGGCGGTCATGCATCGCGGGTAGGCATCCCGCGCTCTTCATCCGACCACGGCGAGAGCCTAGGCCAGGCGCTCACGTCGACTCAATGCGCCAGAACCGTCTCGAAAGGGCCAGGGGTCGGGGGATCTGCCGGAGGGCGGTCAGGTCGCGGCGGGGCCGGGGGACGCGTGGCAGGCGCGCGGCGGGTTTGGCGGAGGCCGCAAGGGTGGGGCAGACGAATCGCAGACCCTTCCGACGCTCGTTCGTCTCGCTTCATGCCGGGCCTCGCGAGAGGCGGTCCGGACACGAAGCTGGGGCGGGGTGTCAGCCCGCCCCAGCGTCTCGAAGGTTACGCCGCCGTCCGGCGCGGCTACTTCGCCTTCTCTTCGGGTTTCGGCTCGGTCTTCTTCTTCGGTTCGGCCTTCTCCATCTTCGCGGGCGTCGCCGCCTTCACTTCGACGGACGTCGCGATCATGCGGTAGTAGGCGGTGACCTTCTCGCCGACCTTCAGCTCCCCGGTGACCTTCGTGTTGACGTCACGCGAGAGCTCCCACTGCTCCTTGCCCTTCTGCACCACGATCATGTCATCCGTGACGGAAACGACCGGCCCGGTGACCTGATAGGACTTCGGCGCGACCGCGAGGGTCACGCCCACCGCCAGCAGAAGCACGATCAGCACGCCAGCGATGGCGATCCGACGTCTACTCATCTTCGATCCTCCTTCGCACCCTGCCAGGGGTCCAACTCCGCGGTTCCCCGCGGGCGATCGGCGGGCCAGGATCGAGCACTCCGCCAGCACTCCCGGTACGATGGCCCGCACGAACGGCGTCTTTTCGGGGCGAGAGGTTAGCACTCCGGATTCTGCCGTGCCAGGGGACACGCTGCGGGCGCCAGCAGCCCTTGGGAGGATCAACGGACCCGCACGATCTTCTGCTGGCGCGCCGAGCGATCTCCCGATCTGGCGGCCTTCGAGGACCCGGGGCGTCCTCAGCTGCTGCGGCCGCCGAGGTCGATGAACGACGTGTCCGCGAAGAGCTGCGTCTCGCGCAACTCGTGATCGTGCAGGTGCTCGGCCAAGCGGAGGACGTGACCGACGAGCGCGTCCGAGCGCGTCACGCAGTCGCGCGTCGTGACGAGCAGCTCGTCCACATCCTTCAGGATCGCCTTGTGCTCGTCCAGGATGCGCTCGAGCGCCGTGGCGAAGCGCGGCTCGCGACCGAGAATCACGGCGTGCAGGCCGTCGGGGCGCTCTTCGGTCTGGAAGTGATCCTCGAGCTGCGCCCGGAGCTGCTCGAGAAGTTGCAGGAGCGCCGGCAACTCCTTCGTGGCCTTGATCCGAGTGAGCAGGGCGCGGAGCGTCTCGTGCTCCCGGTGGATCGCTTCCGCCGTCTCGTGCGCGGACGTCCTGGGCTTGCTGGTGGCCATCTGGGGCCTCCGAGGTCTCGGGCGGTGCTCGCACCGCTCCGGGGCGGCTTCCGGTACGAAAAGTGGACCGTCAGGTCCTATTCTACGGCGGCCCGGGGCAAGCGGCCAGACGTCGGGGGCGACGGACGGGACGTCAGGAATGCAGTTCCACGACGTCTCTGTCCCTCACGACGTGCTCGGGGCCGACCTGCTGCCCCTCGAACTGAGCGCTCCCCCAGACTCGGGCGAACTTGAGCCCCGCCGCCAGCTCGCGATGCACCAGGCGCGCGACGTCCGCGATCGTGGCGCCCGCCCGGAGCGTGTAAGGGCGATCCTCGTCGGCCGGGCGGCCCGGAGCTTTCGTGTACACGCGCACGATGCCGAGCCCCCGGAAGAGCATCGGCCCGAGCGAAGGCAACCCCTCCCCCGAGGTCGACGAGACCGCCACCGCCGGATACCGCACGCCCACGATCTCTTCGAGAACGCCGACCTCTTGCGGATCGGGATCCAGGTCGCACTTGTTCGCGAGGAGGAGCGTGGGGAGATGCACGCGAAACGGATCCGGGACCTCGTCCTCGGCGGGGTCGCCCGCGGGGGCTGGTCGACGAGCCGTCGCGACCGCGGCCTTCGCGCGGGTCGTCTCGGCGGCGCGCCCGGAGGGGGCCTCGCCCACGTCGGCCGGCGGGTACGGCCACGTCTCCTCGAGCGTGACCTTGCGCTCGTCGAGGCGCTCCCGGATCGCCACGACGTGATCGATGCACTCCGGATCGGCGAGGTCCACCACGAGGAACGCCGCGTCGGCGCTCTGGAGCGCGTTCACGTACCACGGTTCCATGAAGTCACGGGAGACCGGCGGGAGGTCGACGAGCTGGAAGTGGATGTCCTCGTGGGGGAGCATCCCGGGAATCGGCGTCTTCGTGGTGAAGGGATAAGGGCCGATGTCCGTGTGCGCGCCCGTGAGCTTCGCGAGAAGGCTCGACTTCCCGGCGTTCGGCGGCCCGATCAGGGCGACCTGCGCGGCGCCTTCCGGATGCACCGCCTGCGGCGGCCCCCCGCGCGCCGCACCCTTGCGCGGGCCAGCCGACTCCTCGGTGAGCTGCTTGATCCGCGTCTTGATGTCGGCCTGCAGATGCTCGGTCCCCTTGTGCTTGGGGATCGTGCGCAGCATCTCGTGCAGCCAGCGCAGGCGGTCCTTCGTCTCCCGGGCCTTGCGGTACTCGGCCTCGGCCTGCTTGTATTCGGGGGAGAGGTTCGCCGGCACGTCGCCAGTATACGTCGACCTTCGCCCGCCGGCCGCCGTCCGATATGCGCAAGCACCCCCGCGTCCTGGGCGTCGATGACGCGCCCTTCACGAAGCGCCAGCTCGGCGACGTTCCCGTGGTGGGCGTCGTGACCGAGGGCGCGCTGCTCGTGGAGGGCGTTGCGATCGCGTCCTTCCCCGTGGACGGCGACGACGTGACCGGCTTCCTCACGGACTGGATCCGCGCGATGCGCTGGTATCCGTCCCTCCAGGCGGTGGTCCTCGGCGGCGTCACCGTGGCGGGGCTCGGTCTGGTCGACCTGGTGGAGCTGTCGTCTCGCCTCGACCTGCCGGTGCTCGCGGTGACGCGACGCACGCGCGGCGTCGCCGACCTCGCCCGCGCCCTGCGGAACGCCGGGCACGAGAGCCGCCTGCCCCTGCTCGAGCGGCTGCCCCGCCCCGTGCGGATCGCGGACGGACTCCACGCGTCCTTCGCGGGCACCGAGGAGGCGGACGCGGCGGCGATCCTCCGCGCGACGTTGCGAAGCGGGAAGATCCCGGAGCCCTTGCGGATCGCCCACCTGATCGGCGCGGCGATCGTGAAGGGGGCCTCGAAGGGTCGAGTGTAGGACGAGCAAGGTCGACCCGCGCGAGGTGGAAGCGGCGCGATCTTTTCTCCGCGTCTACCGGATCTCCATCGAGCGGATCTTGAGCCACAGCGACAGCGCCAGCAGCGTGATGAAGCCGGTGGCGACGAGGAATCCGCGGCGGCGGAACGCGTAGGCGGAGAGAGCCTTGCGGGAATCGTCGCGCACGGCGACCGCCTCCTTCAGCCCTTCGCGCGCGACGGCCTCCAGGGAGTCCGGGTCGAAGCGGTGGAGCGCCGTGCGGGTCTGGAAGAGCTTCTGGCGGGCGTCCTCCCAGCGGAACTCGACGTCGGTGACGTACATCCCCTTCTGCTCCGCCTGCGCGAGGACGACGTGCGCGCCCTCGACGGAGTCGCGGAGGGAGTCCAGCGCAGCCCGCATGCGGCGGATCGCCAACGCGGGCTTCGAGCCGTCGTCGTCGTGGCAGTCCGCGCACACCGCGCCCTTCCCGAGGCCGAGCATCGCGTCCGACGGCTTCGCGACGTCGTGGTTGTGGTGGCACGTCACGCAGCCCTTCTCGCCGAGGCCCTCGAAGATCGCGCGCTTGGGGCTGGCGTCGAACAGCTCGCGGTTGTGCGCGTGGCAGCGCCCGCACACGTCCGCCACCGACGCGGCCTCCGGCGGGAGCGCGCCGTGATCGCCGTGGCAGTCGTTGCAGGTGGGCACCGAGAGGTCGCGCCCTTCCAGCATCGGAACGCCGTGCACGCTCTTCTCCCACTTCGCCACGATGTCGGCCGGCAGGCCGTACTTCGCCATGAGCGCGGCGTCGGCGTGGCAGCGCCCGCACGTGTGCGCCACCTGCGTGGGATGGACGGACGACTTCGACTCGGTCGGCGGACGGATCGTGTGCGTGGTGTGGCAGCTCACGCACGTGGCCACGTCGCGGTTGCCGGCCGCGTTGGCCTTCCCGTGCGCGCTCGTGCGGTAGAGCGAAAGCTGATCCACCGGCAGGTCGGGGTTGTGCCGCCGCATGTACCCCGGATCCCCGTGGCAGCGACCGCAGAAGTCCGGCACCTCGAGCGGCCCGGGCGCCCCGCGATATCCCGCCTTCTTGCTCATCGCGACGTCCTGGTCGTCGCTCTTCGGATCGCCGCCGTGGCAGTCCGCGCACGAGAGCCCGGCACGCGCGTGCACGTCGACGGCGTAGAACGTGGCCACGTCCATGGTGGAGTCGCCGAGCTCCGCGTGGCAGGCCGCGCAGCGGTCGCCGACGGGCACGGCGCCGTCGGCGAAAGACGCGCGCGCTCCGGCCAGAACCGCGAGCACGGCGCCGGCCGCGAGTAGCCGCGTCACCCGCGTCACGACAGATACCCCCACACGGTCATCGCCACGACGTAGACCACCGCGACGAGCCCGACCGTCCGGCCGATGCGTCGCGAGGCGGAGGGACCGAAGCGCCCCGCCCAGAACGGCACGAGCATCCACGCGAGTCCCACCGCGCCGAACCCGAGGACGCCCAGCACGTCGCCCTCGAACGGGCCGACGTGCGCCGGCAGGAGGCGCAGGGTCTGGAACATGAACATGAAGTACCACTCCGGGCGGATGCCCGCGGGAGCGGGCTCGAACGGATCGGCCTTCGCGCCGAGCGGCCAGTGGAACGGACCCCACCCGAACGGCGCGACGACCGCGAGGAGCGCGAGGACGTTGAGCACGACCAGCCAGAGGAGCGCGTCGCGGAGCAGGAAGTTCGGGAAGAACGGCATCGTGCGCCGCGACGCCGGCGGCACTTTCTCCCAGCCCTCCGGTGCGGAGATTCCCTGGCGCTGCACGAGCAGGAGGTGCAGGAGCACGAGCAACGTCATCACGCCGGGCAGGACCGCCACGTGGATGCCGTAGAAGCGGTAGAGCGTGGACCCGCTGACGTCCTCTCCGCCGCGCATCAGCGCGACGATCGCCTTGCCCACGCCCGGCACGACGCCGGTGATCTCCGTGCCCACCTTCGTCGCGAAGAACGCGAGCTGGTTCCACGGCAGGAGATAACCGCTGAAGCCGAACGCCAGGGCCACGGTGAGCATCACGAAGCCCGAGAGCCAGGTGAGCTCGCGCGGGCGGGCGTACGAGCGCGTGAAGAACGCGCTGAACATGTGGACGAACGCGGAGAGGACCATGAGGTTCGCCGACCAGGAGTGGATCGCGCGCACCAGCCAGCCGAACTCGACCTGCGAGAGGATGAACTGGATGCTCTCGTAGGCGGTGTCGGGACCCGGCTTGTAGTACAGCATCAGGAGGATGCCGGTCACGACCTGCACGAGGAACAGGAAGAGCGTGACGCCGCCGAAGTAGTACCAGACGGACTCGCGATGCACCGGGACCGTCTTGTGGCGGGCGAACTCCACGACGTCGCGGAGCTGGTACCGCTCGTCCAACCACCGGAACACCCGGTTCGCTCCGCCGCTCATTCCCGCCGCATCCTCCGCCGGTGATCAGCCGACCCGGGAGACGAAAACGTCTCCGTTGCTCACGTCCACCTTGAGCTCGCCCAGCGGGCGCGGCGGCGGCCCTGCGATGTTCTTGCCGTTCAGGTCGTACCGTCCGTTGTGACACGCGCACCAGATCACGCCGAGGTCGGACCGGTACTGGACGATGCACTGCAGGTGGGTGCAGGTGGCGAGGAACGCCCGGAACTCCCCGTTCGCCTGGCGCACGAGGATGCCCGGCTTGCTGCCGAACTTGAAGATGCGCCCGGAGTCCGGCGGGAAGTCCGACACCTTGCCGACGTTCACGGACGACACGGTGGCCCCCGCCGAGGCGGGCGGCCGCAGATACCGCGCGATCGGGTAGAAGACCGCGCCCAGCCAGCCGATGACGCTCGCTCCCAGCAGGAGGTCGAGGAAACGCCGACGCGTCTGCAGCGGCGATCCGCTCAAGTCGAGCCCCTCTCCGTCAGGCCGAGGTGCGGGCCGTAGGTTCGGTGGAGGATGCGCGACCGAAGATCGGCAGCACCCGCTCGAAGATCACGAGGAGCACGAACGGCGTCAAGAGAATCAGCGCCGCGACAACGACGCCTTCCTTCTCGAAGAGCTGCGGTACGTAGGCCTCGCGGAAGCCCCGCATGCTCTTCGAGAACATCTGGCCGCCGATGACGACGTTCCAGCGCATCGCGAACACCTGCATGAGCAGGAGCAGCGAGGAGACCATCGCCAGGGTGTTCCGGATCGGGGCGGTCAGGTGCCGCTCCATCACCACGGCGAGCATCAGCAGGATGAAGGGGATGAGCCCGCCGATGACCATCTGGATCGAGATGAAGGAGATCGACAGCTGGTGCGTGAGGAGATGGCTGATCACGACCCACTCTTCCGCGCGCTCGTACGCGAGCGTCATGATCTCCAGGATCTCGAGCGTGAGCGTCATGATGAGGAAGAGCCAGAGCCAGCGGACCATCGCCGCGACGGCCGCGCCGTCGATCGGCATGCCCTTCAGCTTCATCGCGGCCTGGTAGAGAACGATCAGCACCGCGATCCCCGAGACCATCGCCGAGAAGAGGAAGATGACCGGCATCAGCGGCGTGGACCACCAGGGGTTCGCCTTGAGCGCGCCGAAGAGGAAGCCCACGTACCCGTGGAGGAGGCACGCCATCGGGATGCCCAGGGCGGCCAGCACGCGAGTCAGCTTCGCGTCGTAGGCCAGCGCCTGCTCGGAGGTGTCGTACACGCCGAGGGCGAGGACGGAGTAGAAGCGGCGCGCGAAGCCCTGCGACGCGCCCGCGCGCGCGATGATGTCGGCCCGGAACACGAACCAGACTTCGAGGAGGAGGATGATGAAGTACGTCGCGTAGAGGATCCCGAATCCGGCCATGGCCGACGTGAAGTTCGGCGTCACGATGATGTTCAGAGCCCGCTCGGGGTGCCCGAGGTGGTTCAGGAGCGGGATCGTCGCGACGGAGAGGAAGCAGAGCGCGGCCGCGAGCGCCAGGCGACCCACGGGCCGCAGCTCGTTCCGGCCGAAGACGTGGTACAGCGAAGAGACCAGGAACGCGCCGGCCACGAGCCCGGTGATGTACGGGTACATCACGATCATCAGGCTCCAGGTGATGTGCATGTCGTTCGGGAAGAGGAAGCCCGTGATCTCGGGGTACATCAGCGGACCTCCCAGTCGAGCCCGACGTAGTAGCACTGCGGCTTCGTCAGCAGCTCCGGTTGGAGCACGTGGATGCGCCGCGTGGCGAGGATGTCGTTGATCGGATCGTCGGGGTCCTTCCGATCGCCGATGACCCGCGCTCCGACCGGGCAGATCTCGACGCAGGCCGGCTTGAGGCCCTTGGTCAGCCGGTGATAGCACCACGTGCACTTCCCGGCGGTGTGCGTGCGCGGATCGAGGTAGCGGCTGCCGAAGGGGCACGCCTGGACGCAGTAGCCGCAGCCGATGCAGCGATCGCCGTCCACGAGGATGACGCCGTCGAGCGTCCGGTAGGACGCGCCGACCGGGCAGACCTGCGTGCACGGGGTGGCTTCGCAGTGATTGCACATCTTCGGCACGAAGAAGCTCTTGCCGCCCTCCGCTTCCTGGACGAGCGGATGGAATCCGTGCTCGCCGCCCTCGGGAGAGTCCACGAGCGCTTCCGCGTTCGGCGGGATCGTGTATCGCTCGATCCAGGTGCGGTAGCACCCGGCCGGGACGTCGTTCTCGGCGCGGCAGGCGCGCACGCACGACCCGCAGCCGATGCACTTCGTCGTGTCGATCAGGTAGACCCAGCGGTGCTTCGTCCAGTCGTAGCCGACGGTCTCGAGCCCGCGCGCGTCGTCGGGGAGGATCAGCCCGATGACGCCGAGGGCGACGCCGCCGGCGGCCGCCTTCTTCAGGAAGTCGCGGCGCGACGTCGCCGGTTCTTCGGAGCTGCGGTCTACCGACATGGGACTCCTCCGCGCCGACTCAGAGCGGGCTGTGGGGGTCGTGGCAGTCGAAGCACGATTCCGGGGACGGCTCGCTTCCCTTCTCCAGCACGTGCTGTTTGAACTGGATTTGCGGCTGGGTCTGAGGCCGTGCGCCCAGACGTTCGTGACACAAGGCGCACAGCTCCGAGCTCTTCCGCACCGGCATCGCCGAGATCTTCTTCCCGCCGGCGGCATGCACCGACACTGGCGCGTGACACAGCTCGCAGCGAACGGTCATGTGAGGCCCGGCGGCGTGCGCGTCGTACTGCGTCGCGTGGCAGGGACGGCACGACTCGTCGCCGCCGTGCCTCACCGCCAGATTCCGCTGCTGCTCGACGTTGGCCGCTCGGAAGTGGCCGTACTGTCCGAACGTGGGCGGGACGAGGAAGTCGCGCCCCAGGACGAGCGCGACCACGGCGACCAGGAGGAGCAGGAACACGCGGAAGATGTGCTTCGCGTGTCGGAGCGGGCCCTGAGGTTCCATCGAGCCGTTCCCTCCCAACGACCTTCCGGGCGTCGCGTCCGGGCCGCGACCCCGCCGGTCACGCGGTGCTCGACTCCCGGGACGGAGAGTCCGCCGTTCGATGCTCCGGAAGGCGCTCGCGCGAAAGGAGCCAGCGCCACGACGGGGCCTGCCGAGCCGGCGCGTCCCCGACGGCCGTGAGCCGAGGCGGCTCCTCGGGTGCCACGAGCCACTGGAGCAGCTCGCCGAATCCCGCCCGTGGCTTTCGAGCCGGGTGCACCCCGACGACCGCGATTCTCGGCAACGCCTCGGGACGCGCGAGCCACCGCAGAGCCTCGGAGGTCGCCCGCACTCCACGCGCCAGCGGACTGTCGCCTGGCCGAGCTTCCGAGCGTTGTTTGGCCACCGTTGGCTCCCCCGGGCGAAGGCGGAGATTCCCGCCGGCTGCGCAATTTAGGACTTCCAGTTCCGGTGATCAAGATCCTAAACTCCGAATTGTGTCCGGGAGGGGCCCGTGGAAGACCGCCTCCGCCGCCTCGAAAGAAGTGTGGAGGACCTGTCCGCGGCCCTGGCGGGCCTCGCGAGCCGGGTGGAGGCTCTGGAGCGCGGGTCCGAGAAGCCCCGGAGCGCCCCGTCCCCGGAGGCCATCCCCCCTTCACCGCGACCGGTCGGCTTCTCGCTGCCGGGGGTGCTCGCTCTCGCGGGTCGCACGTTCCTCGTGCTGGGCGGGGCCTTCCTTCTGCGGACGATCACCGATGCCGGCGTCGTGCCGCGGAGCGTCGGGACCGCGCTGGGGCTGCTCTACGCCGCGATCTGGGTCCTGCTCGCCGGGCGCGCGGGCCGTCGCGCCCAGGCGGGCGCGAGCTTCCACGCGCTGGCGGCGGTCGTGATCGCCTATCCCATCGTGTTCGAGGCGGCGACTGCCTTTCGCGTCCTCTCCCCGCTCTCCGCGGCGATACTCCTCGCCGCGGTGACGGGGCTCGGACTCGCCGTGGCCGTTCGGATCGATCTCCCGGCGGCGGGCTGGCTCTTCTCGCTGGGGGCGACGGCGACGGCCGTGGCGCTGCTCTTCGCCACTCGGGCCGTGGCGACGTTCCTTACGGCCCTTCTTGCCGTCACCGCGGCGACCGCCTGGCTCGCGCGCGTCCGGGGCTGGCCGGGACCACGCTGGGTCGCGGCGGCCGCGCTCGATCTCTCGCTCGTGTGGTCGATCTCGCTGGTCACCGACCCGCAGGGATTGCCCGAGGCCTACGCGCACGTCGGCGCCCCGTCGATCCGCGCGCTCGCCCTCGCCGTCGCCTTGCTGTCCCTCGCGAGCTCCGCGCTGAACACGCTCACGGGAAGGCGAACGCTCGGTCCCTTCGACATCGCGCAGGCGGCGGCCGCGCTCTTCATCGGCTTCGGAGGGGCCGCTCGCATCACGAGATTCCTCGGCCAGCCCGACACGGCGCTCGGCCTCGTCGCGCTGGTCGGCGGCGCGACGTCCTACGCGGTGGCTTTCGCGCTCGTCCGCCGCCGGCAGGGACGCAATCGCAACTTCTTCTTCCACTCGTCCCTCGGACTCCTGCTCCTCCTGTGGGGAGCGCAGATGGCGGTCTCCCCCGATGCCTCGAGCCTCGTCGCTGCGGCGCTGGCGCTCGTCACCGCGATCCTCGGCGGACGCTACGACCGCGTCACGCTACGGGCGCACGCCGCGGTCTACGCGGCGATCGCGGCGGCGCAGTGCGGGTTGCTGCGCTTCGTGGCGGACGCGTTCACCCGGCCCGCGGCCCGGCCGTGGCCCGATCCGTCGAGGACGCAGGAGGCGGTCGTGGCGCTTCTCGCGCTCGCGTACGTCGTGCTCGTCGCGACGCGCGCGTTCCGGCGCCGCGCTCCCCTCGCGCGGATCCCGCGGTTCGTCATCGGCCTCCTCGCCGCGGCCGGAACCGCGGCGACGGCGCTCACGCTCGGCCTCGCGCTGCTCCCCGGGGGCCGCGCGCAAGCCGGAGGCCCCGTGTTGGCGGTCGCGCGGACGGCCGTGCTGGCGGCGCTCGCGGTGGCGCTCGCCGCCACCCGGCGCGCGAGCGGCCTGCGCGAGGTGGGCTGGCCCGTGTATCCGATCCTCGCCGCGGGCGCGGCGAAGCTGCTGGTCGAGGACATCCCTTCGGGCCGCCCGCTCACGCTCTTCGTGGGATTCGCGCTCTACGGCGCCGCGCTCATCGTGGCGCCGCGCCTCGCGCGCGTCGCCGCTCCCGCGGCCCCGCCCCCGTCGTCTCCGGCGGCCTGACCGGAGCTCGCAGCCTCAGACGGACCCGGCGCGATGCTCCGCGGGCAGGCCCTCCACGCCGGATGCCAGCTCCTCGCCGTTCACGAGCGCGCGCCAGCGGATCGGACATGCGTGCCGCAACATCGCGCTCACCGAGCAGTACTTCTCCTGCGAGAGACGAACGGCTCGCTCGATCTCGGGCGTGGGGACCGGACCCTCGACCCGGTACGTGAGGCGCACCTCGGTGAAGACCTTCGGATGCTCCGCGGCGACGTCCGCGTCGAGCTCGACCTCGAGGCTGCGCACGTCGATGCGGCGCTTCCTCAGGATCCCTTCGACGTCGAAGGCGCTGCACGCGCCGAGCGCGATGAGCACGAGCTCCTTCGGGCTCGGCGCGGCGTCCGACCCGCCGTTCTCCTTCTTGCCGTCCATCACGACCCAGTGGTTGGTGTCGGCCTTGCCGACGAAGGTCAAACCCTCGACCCGCTTCACGATCGCTTGCATGTTGCCCTCCCGCCCTCATCGAAGCAGACGATGCCTGCTCCAAGATACCGGCGAGGGACGACCCCGTCCGGCGCCGCTCTCTCCTCGCCCCCATCGGCACGAGGCCGCGACGCGTCGAGGACCACGGCCGTGCGGCCTGCGGAGGACCGAGGGCGGCGCCGGCGTCCCGAGCGGTTCAGCCCCGTCCCCGGCGGTTCACCCCGTGCGGCCCGGAGACGTCGAGGAGCGCGGAACCCGTTGATTCGAGCGAGAGAACGGTCTTCGCGCTCGAACGGCCCGCCCCTTGCTCCGATAACTCCGCGTACCCGTCGGCTCAGGATGCCCCCCCTCCTGGAGGAGACACTCATGTCCCCCCTCGCCCGCTGTCTTTCGATCGCCCTTCCGCTCGCACTGGTCCCGGCCCTCGCCTCCGCCGGGGACGATACGGTCCGTGATGCCGCTGAACGCGCCCGGGATCATCGCGAGCTTCGCGAGGACCGGGCGGCCGTGACGGACGATCAGGCGGATCGCACGCAGATCGACGTGCTGCTCGCGGACTTCCGCGTCGCACGCAAGAGCGCCGACCCGGCCGCGATCGCCGCGCTCGACGCCCGCGTCGAGGGTTATCTCGCGAGCGAGCTCGGAGAGTCGGCGACGAAGACGACCGAGGCGAAGCAGGAAGTGCGCGGCGACCGGCGCGAGATGCGCTCGGATCGGCGCGAGATTCGCCAGAACCGACGCGAGGGCGCGGGCCCGGTGGCCCGCGCAGACGATCGACACGATCTCCGCGACGACCGGCGTGACCGCCGCGACGATCGTCGCGACGTCGCCGTCCAGAGCGCCCAGCAAACCCGCCTCGCCGCCCTGCGCAACGAGTGGGTCGGCCTCCCCGACGACGCGAGCGACACGAAGGCTCTCGCGCGCAAGGAGGCGCTCCTGGAGGAGCTGTCCGCCATCGCACGCGCCGAGGTAGGCCAGGACGTGCAGGAGAAGGCCGAGGACCACCGCGAGCTACGCGAGGACCGGCGCGAAACACGCGAGGATCGCCGCCAAGGCTAGCGAGCCTGCGAGGTTCGCCCAGGGGGCGTTCGCCCGCCCGCCTGCTCGACCCCTGGGTGTTCGCCCAAGGGGCGTTCGCCCGCCCGCCGAGCTCGACCCCTGGGTGTTCGCCCAAGGGGCGTTCGCCCGCCCGCCGAGCTCGACCCCTGGGTGTTCGCCCAAGGGGCGTTCGCCCGCCCGCCGAGCTCGACCCTTCCTCCGCTGCGGACGGCGCGGCCGGGGCATCCATGCCCCGGCCTTGGCCTCGGCACTCGGCAGGCGCTCGGCCATCCATGGCCGAGCGCGGCTCGTGACGCCGCCTCGGAGGAAGGGTCGAGCTCGGCGGGCTTGCCTCGCTCTGCCAACACGCGGCACGCCGGGCGTGCGCGCAGACACGTCACGGCGCCGCCTCGTCGACGTGCGGGGCGAGCGACGGCCAGCGCGATCCCGGCGGACTCGGACGTCGCGCGAGCTGGGAACACGGATCGGGGCGAACACCCAACCGCGCGAGGCGGAGAAGCCGGCGGGAAGCCGGAGCGGGGCGGACCCCACGCGCGTGCGATGCGGAGAGCCGGCGAAGGCGAGCTGAGGCGACCAGGCCCGCCTACAGCTCCCGGGCGACGCCGACGCGCAACGGGATGAACTCGGTACTCGATTGCTCCGTGAAGCCGATCGTGTAGATCGCGTCGAGCACGACGCGCCAGCCGGTGCCCGCGTGGATCTGCAGGCCGCCGCCGATCGCCGCGGCGAGGGCGGTGTCCGAGTCTCCGACGATCGTGATCGGGTCCACGCCCGAGGAGGGCGCGGGGGTCACGGTGGCGTCGGTCGTGGAGATCTGGAAGTACCCGGCGCCGAAGGCGAGAAAGGGATCCACGCGGGCGCCTGCGCGACCGGGATGGACGCGCACTTCCGTGAGGATGGCGGTGGCCTCGGCGTCGCGCCCGTCGATCGACTGGATGGGCAGCACGCCGCCCGGCCCGGAGAGCAAGAGCCCGTCGATCTGCGCGCGCTCGTCGGCGGGGAACCGTTGGTAGTGGACGTCCGTGGCGATCTCCCAGAACGGCGAGAGACGCACCCCCACACCGCCGCCGAGGCTGAGGCCCGGATTCCAGAAGTCCGGGAGCTCCGGGGGAGCCGCAGGAATCGACAGACCCGCATCGAGGTAGAGGAGGAAGTCCTCCGCCGACGCGCTCGCAGGCCACGCCGCCGCCACGAGCAGGGCCACCGCCGCCGGGCGCGCGCCGCGCCGAAGCATCGCAGCCTTCTTCATACGGACCTGATCGCGTCGACCACGCGGAGCCGCGCGGCTCGGCGCGCCGGCCAGAGCCCGCCCGCTACGCCCATGAGCACGGCGAAGACGAGCCCCGCCGCGATCACACCCGGCGTGACGTCCACGCGAAACGTCAGCTCCGAGAAGCTCTGCCAGTTCGTGGTCCCCGTGGACCGGCCGTGCGAAGCCACGAGCGCGAGCAGCACGCCGACCCCGCCGCCGAGGCCCGCGATGCACAGCGACTCCACGAGGAACGAGCGCAGGACGGCGCCGGGCGAGAACCCGAGCGCCAGGAGCGTCCCGATCTCGCGCGTCCGCGAGCCCACTGCGGCGTACATCGTGTTGAGCGCGCCGAACACGGCGCCTACCGACATCACGATCCCGATGAAGACCGAGAGCGTGCGCAGGAGGCTCACCACCTGCCGGGACTGCCGGGTGAAGTAGTCCGGCTCGCGCACGACCTGCACCTCGAGTTGCGGGTCCTTCTCGAGCCGCTGCTGGAAGGCGGCGAACGCGCCGGGGTCCGCGAGCCGCAGGGTGACGCTCTGGAACCCGAGCCAGTCGAACGCGGGGATGAGCAGCTCCGCGTCGCCCCAGATCTCGGACTCGTAGGCGCTCCCGCCCGCTTCGAAGATGCCCACGACGTTCCACTCCCGTCCGGCGAAGCGGATCCGGTCCCCCACGTTCGTATCGGCGATGCGTCGCGCGAGGCTCTTGCCCACGATGACCTCGGAGAGCCCCGGCGCGAAGGAGCGTCCTTCCACGACGCGCACCGACGGCCGGACCGCGAAGGCGGCGGCGCTCACGCCGCGCACCGTCACGTTCGCGGGCGCCTCCGGGGCACCGCGCTTCGGGCGGCTGATCACGACGACGAGATCGGACGTGGCCAGCGGTTGCCCGGCGGCGTCATGCGCGACCTCCGGGAGCCCGCGGATCATCGCGGCGTCCTCGCGCGTGACGTAGCTCTCGATCTCCGTGGTGGCGCCGGCGCGCAGCACGATCGCGTTGTCGCGCCGCCCCGTCGTGGCCAGCGCGCCGCGGAAGCCCTGCACGAATGCCAGCATCGACGTGAAGATGAAGACCACCATGGCGATCCCGAGCGCGGTGAGAATGGTCGACACTTTGCGCACGAGGAGGTGGCGCAGGTTGTAAATGATCGGCATTCGCACGCCTCCCGCCGTTCGTTCCGTCGCCTCGCCACCGCTCGCGCCGTCGGACCTCGTCGGCGCCTCGCAACCGTCTGCGCCGTCGGACGTCCTCGGCGCCCCGCCTCCTACGAGAGATGCCGGAGCGCTTCGACCTCGCGCAGCCGGGCCGCCTGGTACGCCGGGTAGGCCGCGGACAGCACCCCCAGCGCGCACGACACGATCAGCCCCTGCGCGATCGTCGTCCCGCGAACGAGGAAGCTCGGGAAGAAGCCGCCCGCCGTGAAGTCCGTCTGCTGGAAGATGAGCCTCGCGCCCAGACAGCCGAGAGCGCCCCCCACGAGCGCCACGAGCATCGCCTCGCAGATCACCAGCGCGGCGACGGTTCCGTCCGGGAAGCCCAGGATCTTCATGATCGCGAGCTCCGCGAGGCGCTCGCGCGCCGCCATCATCATCGTGTTCATCGCCACGAGCATGATCGCGATCACGACCGTGACGCCGATCAGGTTCACCGCGAACTGCACGTTGCCGAGCATCGAGATGAAGCCGAGCTGGAACGCCTTCTCCGTCTCCGTGCGCGTCTCGTGCGCGGAGTTCGCGAACATCGCGTCGATCGTCTGGCTGATCTTCGGGACGAGCGCCGCGTCCCGCACCTCCACGACGTAGATCCCCACCGTGCCGCTCTCGATTCCGGCCATCTCGTCGAGGTACTTCCACTGGAAGAAGAACTGCCGCTCGTCCGTGGTGTCGTCGGCGCCGCGGTAGATCCCGCGGATCACGAAGTCCCACTTGCCCGGGTAGATCGTGCCCTGGAGCGTGACCGTGTCGCCCAGCTTCCACCCGTAC
The DNA here is from genome assembly GCA_046330135.1 of bacterium. Classification (GTDB taxonomy): domain Bacteria; phylum ARS69; class ARS69; order ARS69; family ARS69; genus CAYYFX01. The sequence goes on along the minus strand of JAXLTI010000006.1, from coordinate 58,948 downwards.
TGGTTCGCGATCCCTTCGCCCACGATGCACGCGTTGCGCTCGCGCTTCCACGTGGCCAGCTGTTCGGGGTCGACACGATACTCGGGGTACATGTCGAAGTACGTGTCCGCGTCGACGCCGTAGCGCGCGAAGAAGTTGCGTTCGTCCAGGTAGACGCCGCCGAACCAGTTCGCCCAGGTGACCTTCGTCACCCCCTCCATCGCGGCGAGCCGATCGCGGTAGGCCATCGGCAGCGGGAAGATGACGCCCGTGGCGTTCCGCACGACCAGCCGGTGGACGTCGGCGAACTCCACCGCCGCCCGCATCGACGTGATGATCGTGCGCAGCGTGACGAAGAGGAACAGCGCGACGGCCACGCTGAGGAAGGTGAGGATCGTGCGCCGCTTGTTGCGCGTCACGTTGGAGCGCAGGAGCCCGAGGAAGGTCAACCGGCCCTCCTCAGCTCGCCGCCGCTTCGGCTCGCGTGAGCACGCCCTTGTCCAGGTGGACCTGGTCGTGCGCGCGCCGTGCGGCGTGCGGGTCGTGCGTCACGAGCACGATCGTCTTGCCGAACTCGGCGTTGAGGCGGCCGAGGAGATCGAGGATCTCCTGGGCGGAGCGCGCGTCGAGGTCGCCGGTGGGCTCGTCCGCGAGGAGCAACGTGGGATCGGCCACGATCGCGCGCGCGATGGCCACGCGCTGCTCCTGCCCGCCGGAGAGCTGGCGCGGGAAATGCCGGGCGCGGTCCTCGAGCCCGACCACGGAGAGCGCGGTCATCGCGCGCTCCTGGCGGTCCTTCTTCGAGAGCTTGTGCAGGAGGAGCGGCAGCTCCACGTTCTGGTAGGCGGTCAGCACGGGGATCAGGTTGTAGAGCTGGAAGATGAAGCCCACGTGGCGCGCCCGGTAAGCCGCGAGGCGGCGCCGGTCCAGCACGCCGAGGTCCTGCCCGTCCACGATCACGTGCCCCGACGTGGCCACGTCGATGCCGCCGATGAGGTTCAGGATGGTCGTCTTGCCCGATCCCGAGGGCCCCATGATCGCGAGGAAGCCGCCGCGCTCGATCGTGAGGTCGAGGCCCGTCAGCACCGGGACCTCGAAGTCGTCGCGCCGGTAGACCTTCGTGACGTTCTCGAGCCGGACGAGGGTCACGAAGTCCCTCCCTCGTGCGCGCGCACGCGCTGGCCCGGACGCGCCGGCGGGGCTTCGCCCACCACCACGCGCTCGCCGAGCCCGAGGCCCGCGAGGATCTGCACGTCGGCGCCCACCTGCGGTCCCACGTCCACTTTCTGCACCGCCACGCGATCCCCGCGCAGGACCCAGACCACGGTGCCGCTCGTGTCGCGCCGCACCGCGTCGTGCGGCACCCAGACCTGGGCCGCTCGCGCGGCCGAGCCGCTCGAGGCCGCCGGCGCCGCAGCGAGGAACGAGACGCGCGCGCCCATCTCCGGCAGCACGTGCTCGTCGGTCTGGTCGAAGCGCACCTTCACGCGCACGGTCGCCTTCTGGCGATCCGCGGTGGGAACGATCTGGCGCACCGCTCCGGCGTAGGCGTGACTCGGGTACGCGTCGAGCACGATCTCCGCGCGCATTTCGGGCGTGACGCGCCGGATGTAGGTCTCGTTCACGTCCACCTCGACCTCCACCGACGCGAGATCCGCCATCGTCACCACCGGCACGCCGCCGCCGGTGGCCGAGGAGCCGCCGAAAGCCGGCCCGACGATCTCGCCGAGCTCCGCGTTCTTCTCGAGGACGGTCCCGTCGAAGGGCGCCCGGATGCTGGTCTTCGCGAGCTGTGCCTGCACCACGCCGAGCGTCGCGCGCGACGTCTCGAGATTCGCCTCCGCCGTGGCCACGCGCGCGTCCGCCGCGTCGGCGCCGGTGATCGCGGCGTCGCGCGCGGCTTGGGACGTGAGACCCTGCGCGAAGAGCTGCTTCTGGCGATCGGCCTCGCGGCGGAGATCGTCGCGGCGGGCGCGCTCCTCCGTGATCATCGCGTCCGACGACGCGATCGCGGCGGTGGCCTGCTTCACCTGCGCCACCAGATCCGCGTCGGCGAGGCGGCCGATGAGATCCCCGCGCTTCACGCGGGACCCGACGTCCACGTCGAGCTCGACGAGGCGTCCCGTCACTTCCGGCGCGACCGCGGCGCGCACCCGTGCCACGACGTAGCCGGAGGCCGAGAGCACCGCCGAGCCGGTCGCGGCCCCGCCCGCCGCCGCGCCGCCGCCCGACTCCGTGACGCGGGTCCGCGCGACCTCCACTTGCGGGCGCCGGAACGGCAGAACGTCGGTGGTGAGGAGGTAGACGACCGCCGCCGCCGCCAGCACGGCCGCCCCGAGCCAAGCGGCTCGGCCCCCTCGGCGGGGCGGCGGATTCTCTTCGCGCTCGATTCGCAGTCGGGAGAGGTCGGCGCGCGGGCGATCCGGTGGTGCCGCGGGCGTGGCGGGAGACAAGCGACCTCCGCGGGAGCTGCGGGCACTCGGCGACGGGCAGGTCATTCTGCGAGCACGCCAGTATAGGGTCCGCATTCGGGTGCGGCAACGGGCGGGACCCGATCGGCGAACCCGCTGCGGGAGGGAGGCGCGGCGGCCGATATCCGAGGCGTCGCGTCGAGCCGGCGCGGCCTTTCCAGCGAGGCGAGATGTCCGCCGCAACGCCCGACGTCCTTTGCGCGCGCAACCTGACCCGCGGCGCGGTGCTCGCCGACCGCCTCGAGTGGGCCCGCACGAGCCGCGCCCGGCGAACCGGCCTCCTCGGCCGCGACTCCCTCGCGCGAGGATGCGGGCTCTACCTCGTTCCCTGTCCGTGGATCCACACGTTCGGCATGGCGTTCGCGATCGACGTGGCGTTTCTCGCCCGGGACGGACGCGTCCTCGCCGTCCACGAGAGCCTCCCGCCGAACCGCCTCTCGCGCCTCGTCCTCCGCGCGGAAGGCGCGCTCGAGCTCCCGGCCCGCACGCTCGCCGCCACGGGAACGCGCGTGGGGGACGTCGTCCGATTCGACGCCACCCTGCTCGATTCCTGAGCAGCGCGCCCGGCGCGACGGCGCCGCCTCCTCCCCGCGGTCAGGATCTCCCAGGATTCGGTGCGCCGGGCGCCGTCCGCGCTGTCCATCGTTCGAGCAGTCGGTCCCCGCGCGACGCCGTCACGGAGCCTCACGATCGCAGCGTCATCCGCCACTCGCGGCGAGACTCGGCAACGGATTGATCCGCGCCGGCGGGCCGATCGCCCCCTGCGCAGGGGAGCGGAACCTTTGCACAGTGCAGAACGCATGGTCGTCGGCGGAGGCGCGGATCGGCGGGCATCGCCCAAGTTCGGCAAGAGAGCGCACGTGATTACAATGACGACACCGTCCTCGTGGTCGCTTGCAATACAACGACACCGCGCGCTACGCTCGCTCCACGGCGAATGAAAGACCCGCGCTGGGCTTCGATCGTTCGCACGACGCGTCGCTCCCTGCGAGCCTCCGCCCCGACGCGAACCGTATCTCGAGCACCACACGAAAGGACTCCGCGATGAAGACGCTCATTCGGTTCCTCCGAGAGGACGATGGTCAGGACATGGTCGAGTACGCGCTGCTCGCGTCGTTCATCTCGATCGTGGCGATCGTCGCGCTCCGCGCCATCGGCCCGCTGGTTCGGACGATCTACCAGAACATCCAGGCCGCGCTCACGTAGCTCGGCCGGCTCGAGGAATGCGCTGACGGAGGTACGCGGAAAGTGGACGTCCCCACCCCCTCGGCTCCGATCGTCGTCACGACGGTCGCCCTGCTCGTCGCGGCGACCGTCACCGACGTTCGATTCCGGCGCATCCCCAATTGGCTCACGTTCCCGGCGATCGCGGCGGCCCTCGTGATCCGGTCCTTCTCGGAGGGCCGGTCGGGGCTGCTGCTCGGCGTCGCGGGCGCCATCACGGCACCCCTCGTGCTGATGCTGGTCCGCGCGTTCCGTCGTCTGGGAATGGGGGACGTCAAGCTCGCCGTCGCCGTCGGGGCCCTCCTGGGCCCCGCGGCCGGCGGAGCGGCCATGCTCGTCTCCGCCCTCTGCGGCGGCCTTCTCGCGCTCGCGGTGATGCTCCGACCGGGCACACCGGGCGCACGCATGCTCAGCCCCTTCTTCCTGGGCGTCCCCGTCCTCCAGCGGATCTACGCCGCCGGCCCGGCGGCGGCCGGCGAGCCGGCCGCGAGGATGACGACGGTCCCCTACGGCGTGGCGATCAGCGCCGGTTCCCTCCTCACGCTGGCGACGCTCCGATGGATCTGATCCGTCCGGGGCCCGAGGCGCGCTCCGCCGGCGGCGGACGTCGCGCCGGACGTTCCGGCCCTCGCCGAGCCGCTCCGAACCCGAAGGATGTCGAGGTCGCGACCATGACGAAACACTCTCCGGAAGGCCGCTCCCGCTGGAAGAGCCAGACCGGCTCGACGGACACGAAGGGTCTCGTGATCCTGCTCGTCTCCGTCGTCCTCGCCGCCGCCTGCGCCGCCGGCGTCTACGTCTACCTCAAGCACGTTCCCCAGGCGCAAGCCGCCGAGGAGAAGGTGCCCGTGGTGGTCGCGTCGCGCGACGTCACCTTCGGAACGAAGCTCGCTCCGGAGCACCTCCGCGTCGTCCAGTATCCGCCGGACGCGCTCCCGAAGGGCTACTACTCCAGCCCGGACAGCGTGCTCTCGCGCAGCACGCGCGTGTTCGTCATGCAGGGCGAAGCGATCCTCGCCTCCAAGCTCTCGTCCGTGGGCGGCGGGCTGTCGCTGCGGATTCCCGACGACATGCGGGCGATCACCCTGAGCGTGAACGAGATCACCGGCGTCAACGGCTTCGTGCTCCCGGGCGACCGCGTGGACGTGCTCGTGACCGTCGACTACGTGGACGGAACGAACAACTCCGTCACGAAGATCATCCTGCAGAACGTCGAGGTGCTCGCCTCGGGCTCGAAGACGGAGACGAAGGCGAACCAGCAGATCACCACGCAGACCATGACGCTGCTCGTGGACCCGAAGGGCGCGGAGATGGTCGCGCTGGGGCAGCACCAGGGCCACGTGCACGTGGTCCTGCGCAATCCCGAGGACGCGAAGATCGTGGATGCGAAGCCGACCGACACGCGCGACGTCCTGTCGCTCCGCGGAGCGGAGGCGCCGAAGCGCGTGGCCGCGCCGAAGCCCGTGCCGCCGGCGCCTTCGCCCGAGCCGCCGCCGTCCTTCACGATCATCCGCAACGGGACGATCACGACGCAGTCGCAGCCCGAGACCAAGAAGTAGCGGAGAGCGGCGACGCCCTCCCGATCACGCCGAATGGGACCGCCCCCGAAGGAGCCCGCGATGATCCCCCGACTTCCCCGACCGCCAGGTCCCCGACTCTTCCGGATCGCGGTCCTGTCCCTGGCCGCGCTGGCGACCTTCCTCGCGTCGCCGACCCGCGTCCCGGCCGAGGAGCGGACCAAGATCGCGGTGACGCTGGGCCAGTCGGTCACGCAGCGGCTGGCGACCCCGGTGAAGACCGTGTCCATCGCGGACACCGACGTCGCGGATGTCGTCGTGCTCGGGCCCTACGAGATCCTGATCAACGGCAAGAAGATCGGCATGACCACGCTCGTCACGTGGGATCAGGGCGACCACTCCACGACGTACAACGTGGTGGTGCGCGGCCAGTTCAGCGAGCAGAAGATCGAGCTGCAGGTCCAGCTCGCCGAGGTCAACCGCACGAAGGCGCGCGAGCTCGGCTTCGACTACGCGGCCACGAGCGACGGCAAGAAGGACGACATCTCGGGCGGCGCGTTCCCCGGCGACATCTCCTCGCCCACGCTCCCCCTCGCCATCTTCGGCGGAAAGGCCGTGGAAGGCGCGGACCTGGCGCTCCGCTGGTCGCACGTCGGAGCCGCCTCGTCCCTGGACCTCTCCACGATGATCCAGGCGCTCGCCCAGAAGGGCGTGATCCGCCTCCTCGCGCAGCCGAACGTCGTGGCGGCGAGCGGCGAGAAGGCGAACTTCCTCTCCGGCGGCGAGATTCCGGTGCCGGTCGCGAGCACGGGGACCACCGGCGGCAGCACGGTCACGATCGAGTGGAAGGAATTCGGCGTGAAGGTCGACTTCCTGCCCACGATCGTCGACGACGGCGTGATCAACCTCCGCGTGGCGCCCGAGGTCTCCAGTCTGGACTTCGGGAACGGCATCGACATCTCCGGGTTCCGGATCCCGGCGCTGCGCATGCGTCGCGCGCAGACCACCGTGGAGCTCCGCGATCGCGAGACGCTGGTGATCGGCGGGCTGATGATGGACGAGGAGAGCGTGACGGTGACGAAGATCCCGATCCTCGGCGACATCCCCCTGCTCGGGCACCTCTTCCGCAGCGATCACCGCGCGACGTCGACGAACGAGCTGCTGCTCGTCGTCTCGCCGCGCATCGTGCGCGCGCTGCCCGAGGGCACGCGGGTTCCGCTGCCCACGGATTCCTCCGAGCCCAAGACGCGGCCGGCCGAGCCGACGTCGCCGCGCGGATAGCGGCGCCCCGCGCCGGAGACCGAGATGAACGGAACGCGCAACGGCCAGCTTCGCTTCGTGGTGGTGAGCCCCGACGAGCTCACGCGCGTCGCGCTCAAGCGGCATCTCACCGCCGCGGGGCACCGCGTGCTCGGCGAGACGGAGGACCTGAAGTCCGGGGTCCGCCTCGTCCGCGGGCTCACGCCGGACGTCTGGGTGCTGGACCTCGCCGCCGACGCGACCAGCGCCCTCGAGGCGGTGCGCAAGCTCCGCGAGGAGCTGCCGCAGATGGGCATGGTGCTGCTCTCCGCCGACGCCTCGCCGCAACTGATCCTCGGAGGTATCCGCGCCGGCGCCCAGGAGTTCCTGATGCTGCCGCTCGATCTCGGCGAGGTGGACCGGGCGATCGACCGCATGCGCAAGCAGATCGGCCGCCTCGCCGCCGGCGTTCGGCGTCGCGGGCGGGTGGTCGCGGTGTACGCGGCCAAGGGCGGCGTGGGCGCGAGCTCGGTGGCGACGAACCTCGCGCTCGGGCTGGCCATGCAGGCGGAGCGGAAGGTGGCGCTCGTGGACTTCAACCTGCAGGTCGGCGACCTCGCCCTCATGCTCGACGTCACCACGGAGCACTCGTTCGCCCGCGCGGTCGAGGACGGCACGATGGACGAGACCAAGCTCGACGGCATCCTCGCGCGACACCGCACGGGCGTGCGGGTCCTCACCGTGTGCGATCGGCCCGAGGACTCGGACCTCGTGTTCCGGAACCACGTGCCGGAGCTGTTCGGCATCCTGAACTCGATGTTCGACTGGGTCATCGTGGACCTCGGCCGGCACATCGACGAGCGGTCCATCGAGCTGCTCGATCTGGCCGACCTCGTGCTCATGGTCTCCGCCCTCGACGTGCCGACGATCCGCAACACGCGTCGCTACCTCGACCTCCTGGATCGCCTCGAGATCCCGCGCGCTCGCGTGCGCCTCATCGTGAATCGCCACCAGGAAGGCGGGCGCCTCTCGAATCGCGACCTCGAGAATACCGTCGGCATGAGCGTGTTCTGGTCGCTGCCGAACGAGTACCGCCCGATGAGCGCGGCCATCGACTCCGGCAACCCGGTCGTCGTGGGCTCTCCGCGCTCGCGGCTGGCCCGCAACTACATCGATCTCGCGGCCGCTCTCGCGTCCACCGCGGCCGAAGGCCCGGCCGAGGATGCGGCTGAGGGCGGCACCTTCCCCCAGGCCAGCAGCTCCCGCTGAGAAGGACGGGTGAGACATGTCTCTTCGCGACCGACTCCGTAAGCCCGGCGGGCCCGCTGCGTCCGCCCCCGCGGGCAACCGCGCCGCCACGCCGGCGGCCGGGACGCCGCGCCCCCCCGTGCCCGCGCCCGCGCTCAACGACCGGCGCCACGGGCTGAAGGCCCGGGTCCACCGGCGCATGGTGGAGCGGCTCAACCTCTCCTCGCTCGACGTCCTGCAGCCGGACGTGCTCCTCGGCCAGATCCGGCGGATCATCGCCGAGCTCATCCACGAGGAGGCCATCCCGCTCACCGAGGCGCAGCACGCCCAGCTCGAGCAGGAAGTCCTCAACGAGACCTTCGGGCTGGGGCCGATCGAGCCGTTGCTCCACGACCCCGACGTGGCCGACATCCTCGTGAACACGCACGGCCGCGTCTACGTGGAGCGCTTCGGCCGCCTCGAGCTGACCGACGTCCGCTTCGACGACGATGCGCACCTCATGAAGTTCATCGATCGGATCGTCTCGCGCGTGGGCCGCCGCATCGACGAGTCCTCCCCGATGGTGGACGCCCGCCTGCCCGACGGCTCGCGCGTGAACGTGATCATCCCGCCGCTCGCGCTCGACGGCCCGATCCTCTCGATCCGCCGCTTCGGCGTGCGCACGCTGAACCTGGACGACCTGATGGAGAACAACTCCATCAGCCCGGGCATGGCCGAGCTGCTCAAGGCCACGATCCGTGCGCGCCTCAACATCCTGATCTCCGGCGGCACCGGCTCCGGCAAGACGACGCTCTGCAACGCGCTGTCCGCGTTCATCCCGGCGGACGAGCGTATCATCACGATCGAGGACGCGGCGGAGCTCCAGCTGCTGCAGCCGCACGTGGTCCGCCTGGAGACGCGCCCGCCGAACATCGAGGGCCGCGGCCAGGTCACCCAGCGCGAGCTGGTGCGCAACGCGCTGCGCATGCGCCCGGACCGGATCATCGTCGGCGAGGTCCGCGGCGACGAGGTCCTCGACATGCTGCAGGCGATGAACACCGGCCACGACGGCTCGATCACGACCCTGCACGCGAACAGCCCGCGCGACGCGCTGCACCGGCTCGAGACGCTGATGCTGCTGTCCGGCGTCAATCTCCCGTCGGCGGCGATGCGCGAGCAGATCTCGGCCGGCCTCGACGTGGTCATCCACGTCAGCCGCATGTCCGACGGCTCGCGGCGGATCATGAACATCTCGGAGATCGTGGGCATGGAGCAGGAAGTCGTCGCCACGCAGGAGATCTTCCGGTTCAAGCGCACCGGCGTGGCGGAGGACGGGAAGGTGGAAGGGCACTACGAGGCGAGCGGCATCCGTCCGAAGTTCGCCCAGCGGCTCCTCGTCGCCGGGATCGACCTCGACCCGGCCATCTTCTTCGAAGACCGCGTGGCGTAGGGGGGAATGATGACGGCGCACGTCGCGCTCCTGACCGCCGGCGTCTTCCTGGCGGTCCTCATCGCCGGCCTCGGCCTGTCGCGCGTCGCGACGAACGGCGAGGCGAAGCGCCTGCGCGACCGCCTGCGCGACATGGGCCGCGCCAAGCCCGGCGCGGAGCCGGCCGGCCCGGACCTCCTGAAGGATCAGAAGCTCAGCACGATCCCCGCGTTCGACGCGTTGCTGCGTCGATTGCCGCTCGCGCGCTCGCTGCACCTGCTGCTCCTGCAGGGCGCCACGCCGATGCGCGTGGGCTCGTTCCTGCTGCTGACGGCGGTGCTCGCGGTGGCGGGCGTGGCGGCCGCCACGATGGCATTCCACGCTCCGCTCCTCGGCGTGCCGGCGGCGCTGGCCGCCGCGGCGCTGCCCTTCGCGTGGATCTGGCACCGCAAGACGAAGCGCGTGCAGCGCTTCGAGCGGCAGTTCCCCGACGCGCTCGAGATCCTCACGGGCGCGTTGCGCTCGGGACTCGCGCTGACCGGCGCGATCCAGGTGGTCGCGGAGGAGTGCTCGGATCCGGTGTCCACCGAGTTCACCATCCTCTTCGAGCAGACGCGACTCGGCGTGGACATGCGCGACGCGCTCCGGAGCATGGCGGATCGCGTGGACAGCAAGGAGCTGCGCCTGTTCGTCATCGCGGTCCTGCTGCAGCGCGAGACCGGCGGCAACCTCGCCGAGGTGCTCGACGGAGCGGCGCAGGTGATCCGCGAGCGGCTCCGCATCCTCGGCGACGTCCGCGCCCTCACCGCGCAGGCGAGGCTCTCGGCCGGCATCCTGTCGCTCCTGCCGGTGAGCCTCGCGGTCTTCATCCTGGCCACCGCGCCGGACTACTTGCGGGTGCTGATCCGCGAGTCGGCGGGGCGGTGGATGCTCGCTTCGGCCGCCGGCATGCAACTCCTCGGATTCCTCATCATGCGTCGCATCGCGAAGATCAAGGTGTAGCCATGTTCCTCTACCTGCTCTCGGCGCTCGTGGGCTTGACCGTGCTGCTCGCCGGCGTCGGCATCGTACAGATGACCCGCGGCGAGGACCGCGTGGCGCAGCGGCTGCAGCGCATTCGCGGCGTCATGCTCGGACCGAGCGAGTCCCTGGAAAAGGCGCTCGGCGGCGGCTCGCTGCCGTTCTGGGCGTACCCGCTCAAGTTCCTCTCGTACGCTCTGCCCGGTCGCTCGGACCCCCGCCTCCTGCGCTGGGAGCTCGCCGCCGCCGGCATCCGCCACATGGACGCGCCTCGGGTCTTCACGGGCTTCCGCATGGTCACCGCCGCCGCGTGCGGCTTCGCGGCCACGTTCGCCGGGCCCTGGTTCAACCTGAACCGCAACGAGGGGATCCTCGCCGTCGTCGTCGCGGCGCTCGCGGGCTTCATGCTCCCGTGGCTGCTGGTCCGGATGGGTCAGCGGCGGCGGCGCGAGGAGATCACGCTCGCCCTGCCCGACGCGCTCGACCTCATGGTCATCTGCGTGGAGGCGGGACAAGGTCTCAACGCCGCGCTGATGAGCGTCTCGCGCGAGTCCGTGACGTACTCGCCGGCCTTGAGCGACGAGTTCCGCCTGATGAACCTCGAGATGTCCACCGGCCTTCCGCGCGCGCAGGCCCTGAAGAACCTCGCGCTCCGCACCGGCATCGACGACGTCCGCGCTCTCGTGGCCGTCCTCGTGCAGAGCGACCGCTTCGGGACGAGCATCGGCCAGGCGCTGCGGACCCACGCCCAGTCGCTGCGCACACGCCGCCGCCAGCGCGCGGAGGAACAAGCACGGAAGACCCCCGTGAAGATGGTCTTCCCGCTGGTCTTCTGCGTCTTTCCCGCCCTGCTCGTCGTCATCCTCGCGCCGGGCGTCATCGAGCTGATCCGCGCCCTGCGCGACGTCAACGGATGACGGGTCGAATCGCCAGAGCCCCATCGGGAGAGGAGAGCCCGAGATGTCGCTGAACGTGATCCTGATCGCCTTGGCCGTCGTGCTGGGGATCGCCTGGTTCATGATCCGCAGCAACCGCAAGCAGGGCGACGTCAAGAAGGATGCCTGACGGCCCAGGCCCAGGCCCAGGCCGGCGCCCGCCGCACGAGCGGGCGCCGGCTCGCCGTCGGCGCGAGACCGCCCGACAGGCGTCCTCGATTACCGATACCGCCCCTTGATCGACCCCCAACCGACGCGGTCCGTGGGCGTGGGGCCCACGTCGTAGAAGGCGAGCCCCGAAATCCCCGTCGGGGCGGCGATGGGTCCCACCGGCGTCGCGAGCCCGGTGGTGGTGTTCACCGTGTACAGCATCGACGTGGTCCCGGCGGCGTAGTACGCGACTCCGCTCATCGGGTCGAACGCCAGCCCGCCGATCTCGCGATTCACGTCCGCGTTCATCGTGACGCTGCCGATCACCGCCGCGGTGCTCTTGTTCACTTTCACCAGGGAAGGCCCGAAGCTGTCCACCATGTACAGAGTCCCGGCGCTGTCGAACGCCATCGCGGACAGATCCTCGTTGAAGGCGACGGTGACCGTGCCGACCACCGTGCACGCGGCCGTCGACGTGTTGATCGTGAACAGCTCGCCCACGCCATCCACTGCGTACAGGATGCCCGTCGTCGGGTCGCAGGCGAGGTCCCCTTCCGTGACGATGAACTCGTTCAGCACGCCCACCGGCGTCGGGACGCCGGTGCTCGGGTTGATCGTGTACAAGCTCCCTCCCGGCGGGACATCGGAGGGAAAGCCCTGCGAGACGGCGTAGATGGTGCCGGACGGCGCGACCGCGATCGTGTTGATCTTGCTCGCCACCGTCCTCGGATTCGTCGGTGCGCCGTTGGCGATGGAGATGTCGTACAGGGTGGTGCCCGGGGAGCCGAGCGTGATTCCGATCAGACCCGCCCGTGAAGGCCCGGGATCTCCGAGCGTCGCTACCGCCACCGACAAGACCGCGGCGATGCATCGAACGTAGTGACAGCTTTGCACGCTGCTTCCCTCCATTCCCGCGCCCTTCGGCGCGACGCTGGGCCAGAGCTCCTTCACGGGCATCGCAACGCGCCCCGGCCTCCCGCGCGAGCGGCACCTTCTCCGCTCGCACGGGACCATCCGTCACGCCGCCGCGGCCCGAGCATCATCCGGTGCGAGACCGGGGCGGGTCCAGCGGATGTGAAGGGACCTTCAAGAAAAGCGTGACCGAGCGGCCGACTGGACACCCGGGCACGGCCCGTCGATGACGCCATGAGAATTCTCGACCCGATCACCCGCAATCCAGTCGGTCAGCAAGCGGTCGCCCGCCCGCCGTGTCGACGGGTTCGCGCAGGGGGCGTTCGCCCACCCGCCGAGCTCGACCCTTCCTCCGCTGCGGACGGCGCGGCCGGGGCATCCATGCCCCGGCCTTGGCCTCGGCACTCGGCAGGCGCTCGGCCATCCGAAGGCCTTCCGCGGCTCGTGACGCCGCCTCGGAGGAAGGGTCGAGCTCGGCGGGCTTGCCTCGCAAAGCCAACGCGCGGCACGCCGGGCGTGCGCGCAGAGTCGGGACGCCACGCCTCAGCGACGGGCCGCGCGCAGTGGTCTGCCGCGACCGCGCGAATCCGAGCCGGTTCGCCAACTCCGCGCGACCCAGGCAACGATCCGGGTCCCCGGCGGCTTCTCCGCAGCGGCGAAGCTACGGCGGCGCAGCCAGGGATGGCGGAGCCGCCGGAGCGGGAGGGCGCTGATGGAATGGACTCCTCCCGCGACTCGCGCGGCATCAAGTGCCAGAGTCGCCTAGTCCGTAGTCGACTGGAAGGAGGAGTCCGCCATGAAGTCTACGACCATCGCCCTGGATCTCGCCAGCACCACCATCGAGGTCGCCGTCTCCAACCACCCCGGCCACGTCCACGAGCGTCATCGGCTCTCCCGCAAGCGCGTGCTCTCGTTCTTCCGCGAGCGAGAGCCCGCGAAGGTCCTCATGGAAGCTTGCGGTTCCGCCCACTACTGGGCGCGTGAGATCCGGGCGTTGGGACACGAGGTCCAGCTCCTGCCCCCTCACGCGGTGCGTCCCTACGTCACCCGCAACAAGACCGATCGCGCCGACGCCAAGGGCATCCTGGAAGCCTTCCGCAACGAGGAGATCCTTCCCGTCCCGATCAAGTCCCCCGATCAGCAGGCCCTCGCCGCCATCCATCGGCTCCGCTCCGCATGGATCACCACGCGCACCGCGCGCCTCAATGCCCTGCGCGGCTGCCTGCGAGAATTCGGCATCCTCATCCCTCTGGGCGCTCGCAAGGTCGCGCCTCACGTGCGTCTCGTCTTGGAGGACGCCCAGACCCCGATCCCCGAGCTGCTCCGCCCGCTCCTCGCCCAGACCCTCGACGAGCTCGAGGAGATCGAGCGACGCATCCACCTCGCGGAGCGGGATCTCGTGTCGGTCGAGAAGACCCACCCCGACGTGGAACGCTCGCGCTCCATCCCCGGAGTCGGTCCGATGATCTCCACCGCCATCGCCGCCTTCGTCGGCGATCTCCGGCGCTTCTCATCCGCTCGTCGCTTCTCCAGCTACCTCGGCATCACTCCCAAGGAGGACTCCACCGGCAAGTTCCGCCGACTCGGAGCGATCAGCCGGCGCGGTGATCCCTACCTGCGCATGCTCCTCATCCAGGGAGCGCAGTCGATGCTCTGGAGAGCTCGCTCGAAGAAGGACCCCGACCGCGTGCTTCGCTGGGCCCTGGAGGTCCAACGGCGGCGTGGAACCAACAAGGCTGCCGTGGCACTGGCCAACAAGATGGCTCGGATGATCTGGGCCGTCTGCACCCACGAGACCACTTACCGCAAGGAGATCACCGCATCGTAGATCCCCCCGCTCGAATGGCTTGCGTCGAGACACGGGATGATGGCGAACCGGCTCTGACCGGCGCGGGGGAAAGCCGTCTGGCTACTTGACCCCTTGGGGTCGTGAACCGCCGATTGGCTCCCCGCGCGCGACTCTCCATCTTGGCCAGGGGTTCCCAAGCACCCACCACAGGCCGGAGATACGACTGCAGTCACGATCCCGGTCCGCCCCACCCCGCCTCGATGAAAGCCCCTTGTGGGAGGAGTCCAGATACGTAGCCAGGATGGCGAAGGCGACCGTCCGCTGCGGAGAAGCCGGCGGGAAGCCGGATCGGGGCAATCCCGCACGCGCGATGCGGAGAAGCCGGCGCGGGGCGACCCCCACGCGCGCGGCGCCGGTCAGTCGTCCGCGCAGACGGCCGCCCCGATCAGCGCGTCGGCTCGGCGAGCCTCGGGGCCGGGGCAGCCGCGGCCGGCGTCGGCGCCGTGTCCGCTTCGCGGGCCGGCGTGAGCCGCGAGAGCAACAGGTAGACGACCGGCACGAGGAACAGCGTGAGGGACGTCGAGAAGGCGAGCCCGCCCACCACGGCGATGCCGAGCGGCATGCGCGCCTCGCCGCCCGCGCCGATGCCGAGCGCGATGGGCAGCACTCCGAAGATCGTGGCCAGCGTGGTCATGAGGATCGGCCGCAGCCGGATGCCCGCGGCCTCGGCCACCGCTTCCCGCGTGCCCAGTCCGCGCGCGCGCAGCTGGTTCGAGAACTCCACGATGAGGATGGCGTTCTTCGTGACGAGCCCGATCAGCATGATCAGGCCGATCTGCGAGTAGATGTTGAGCGTCTGGTGGAACACGAAGAGCGAAACGAGCGCGCCCGTCACCGCGAGGGGCACCGACAGGAGAATCGTGAGCGGGTGGACGAAGCTCTCGAACTGCGCGGCGAGCACGAGGTAGATGAAGACGATCGAGAACAGGAAGAGCAGGTAGAGCTTGTGGCTGGACTCGCGGAACTCGCGCGACTGTCCCGACAGATCGTGCCGGACGCCCGGCAGGTCCGAGGCCACGATGTGATCCAGGTCGTCCAGGGCCTGCCCCAGCGCCACGCCCGGCGCCAGGTTCGCGCTGATCGTGGCGGCGCGGATGCGGTTGTAGTGGTTCAGCTCCTTCGGCGCCACCGTCTCCTTCACCTGCACCACGTTCGCGAGCTGCACCAGCCCGCCGGCCCCGCGCACGTAGACCTCGTTCACCACGTCGGGCCGCGCGCGGTCCTTCGGCTCCAGCTGGACGATGACGTCGTACTGCTTCGAGCCTCGCTTGAAGTTCGTCACGACACGGCCGCCGAGGAGCGTCTCCAGCGCGCCGCCGATCTCGGTCACGGACACGCCGAGCGACGACGCGCGATCGCGGTCGATGTCGATATCCAGCTGAGGCTTGTTCAGGCGGAGATCCGAGTCCAGATTGATCAGGTAGCCCAGCTTCGACGCCTTGCCCATGAACGTGCCCACCGCCTGCCCGAGCTGCTCGTACGTGTCGGCCTGGAGCACGTACTCCACCGGGCTCGTGCTGAACTGTCCGCCGAGGCTCGGGGGGTTGATGAGAAACGCCAGCACGCCGGGGATCGAGAACGTCCGCGGGAAGAGGCTGGCCACGACCTCCTGCTGCGTCCGCGACCGCTCGTTTCGCGGCTTCATGAGGTAGAACACGAAGCCGTTCGTGACCTGTCCGGGCCCGCCGAAGCCGAGGCCCGTGGCGCTGAAGAGCCCCTGGTGCTCCGGCGTGGACAGGAGGACGTCCTCCAGCTGGCGCATGTAGTGATCCGTGTACTCCAGCGTGGAGCCCTCGGGCGCGATGACGATGCCGAACGCCGTGCTGCGGTCCTCGGTGGGCACGAGCTCCGACGGGATGAACTTGAACACGAAGTACGCGGCGGCCACGATCACCACCGCCCCGCTGACCAGGAGCCAGGGCCGATCGAGGGACCAGCCGAGGTGCCGGCGGTAGACGCGGTCCAGGCCGCGGAAGAAGGCCTCGAAGCTCCGCGACGCCCAGTTCTCCCGGGTGTGGGAGTGGAGCGGCGCGAGAATCCGCGAGCAGAGCATCGGCGAGAACGAGAGCGCCACGAGCATCGAGATGGCCACGGCCACCGCGAGGGAGATGGCGAACTCCGTGAACAGCCGGCCCACGTTGCCCGTGAGGAACGCGACCGGGACGAACACCGCCACGAGCGCGATCGTGGTGGCCACGATGGCGAAGCCGATCTCGTGCGCGCCGTCGAGCGCCGCCTGCATGCGCGGCTTCCCCATCTCGATGTGCCGATAGACGTTCTCCAGCATCACGATGGCGTCGTCCACGACGAGCCCGATCGCCAGCACGAGCGCGAGCAGCGTGAGGATGTTCACGGTGAAGCCGAGGAAGTAGACGATCGTGAACGTCCCCACGATGGACACCGGAATCGCCACCGCGGGAATCAGCGTGGCGCGGAAGCTCTTCAGGAACAGGAACACCACGAGGAACACGAGGGCCGCGGCGATGAAGATCGTCTGCACGACCTCGTTCAGCGAGTCCTGGATGAAGAGCGAGGAGTCGTATGCCGTCTCCAGCACGACTCCGGCCGGCAGGCGCTTGCGCAGCTCGGGCAGCGCGTTCCGGATCACCTTCGCGACCTCGAGCGTGCTCGCCTTGTTCTGCTTCACGACGCCCAGACCGATCGCCAGCTTGCCGTTCCAGCGGGCGATCGTGCGCTCGTCCTCCGGACCGACCACCACGCGCGCGACGTCGCCGAGGCGCACGCGGTCGTCGCCCTCTTCCTTCACGACGATCGCGGAGAACTGATCCGGCTTGTCCAGCTCGCCGCGCGTCCGCACCGAGAACTCGCGCTCGTTCCCCTCGACGCGACCGCCCGGGACCTCCGCGTTGCCGCGGCGGATCGCATCCTCGACCTCGCTCGGCGTGACGCCGCGGGCCGCCATGCGGTCCGGGTCCAGCCACACGCGCATCGCGTAGCGCCGCTGCGCGCCGATGAACACGTTCGCCACGCCGGGCAGCCGCTGGAGGGGATCCTTGAGGTCGACCTCGGCGATCTCCGAGAGCCGCAGGGGATCCACCGTGTCGCTGGAGAGCGCGATCCAGTAGATCGGCTGCGCGTTCGTGTCGACCTTGGAGACGATGGGATCGTCCGCCGCCTCCGGCAGCGATGCGCGCACGCGCGAGACGCGGTCGCGCACGTCGTTCGCGGCCTCCTCGACGTCCCGCGACAGCTCGAACTCCACCGTGATCGTGGAGCCCTCGTCACGGCTCGAGGACGTGATCGTCTTGATGCCCTCGATCGTGGCGAGCTGTTCCTCCAGGACGTCCGTGATCTCCGTCTCCACCACGTTCGAGCTGGCGCCGCGGTAGAAGGTGACGATCGAGACGACCGGGGGATCGATGTCCGGGTACTCGCGCACGGGAAGCCGCGTGAGCGACAGGATCCCCAGGAGAATGATCGCGAGGCTCAGAACGGTCGCGAAGACCGGCCGCCGGATGGAAAGCTCGCTCAGCTTCACTTCGCGCGCGCTCCCTGGGAGGAGTCACCACCCGCCGCCTTGGCCCCGCCCTTCGGCGCGGCTTCGCCCGGCTTCGCCGCCGCGCCCGCGGCCGCTTCGCCCGCCTTCGGCGCCGCTGGGCCGGCCTCGCCGCCGGCGGCCGCGCCGCCCGGAGCCGCCGGCGCACCCGGAGCCCCTGGCGCACCGGGCGCCCCCGGTCCGACGGGCATCACCTTCGCGCCCGGGTAGAGCTTCTGCTGTCCGGCGCGGACCACCGTATCCCCCGGGGACAGACCCGACGTGACCTCCACGACGTCCGGCAGGCGAATGCCGAGCGTCACGGGCGTGGGCATCACCGTTCCGTCCGCCCCCACCTTGTCGACCAGGAACGCGGCTCCCTCGGCGAACACCGCTTCGCCGGGGACGGTGAGCGCGGAGTCCCTCGCCGCGAGCACGACCTCCACGTTCGCCGACATGCCCGGCCGGAATCGCTCGCCGGGGTTGTGCAGGCGCGCGATGACCCGCACGTTGCGCGTGGACGGGTCCACGACGGGATCGACGACGCGAACCCTGCCGGGCACCGTCTCGCCCGGGAACGCGGTCGTGGAGACGGCCACCTCCGCGCCCTGACGCAGGTCGCCCACGTAGCGCTCGGGCATCGCGAAGGAGACGTCGAGGTCCGCGATGCTGGCCAGCTGCGCGATCCCGTCGCCGGCGCGCACGTACGCGCCGGGGTCCACCTTGCGTGGGCCGATCATGCCGGTGAACGGCGCCACGATGCGCGTCTTGGAGAAGCGAGAGCGCGCCAGCGCGACGTCGGCTTCGGCCACCCCCAGCGCGGCACGGGCGTCGTCCAGATCCTGCGGCGCGGCGGCGCTCGCCTCGACGACCTTCTTCACGCGCTCATGCGAGACGCGCTGCTGATCGCGCACGGCTTCCGCGCGAGCGAGCGAGGCGGCGATCTCGTCGTCGTTGATCTGCGCGACGAGAGCGCCCTGGGCGATGCGGCTCCCTTCCTCGTACGGGAGCTTCTCGACGATGCCGTCGAGCTCCGAAACGATCGTGATCTGTTGCACCGCGTCGAGCGTGCCGACCGTGGAGAACGTCTCCTTGAGCGGACCCGCCTTCACCTGCGCGACCTCGACGGGCGTGGGAGGCATCTGGAAGCCGCCGCCGCCGGGGCCGCCGGCTCCCTTGCCGCCGCTCTTGCAACCCGAAGCGGTCGCGAGGATCACGACGGCCGCGACGATTCGAAGCCTGCCGATCATCATTCCTCCGATCCCGGATGAGCCCCCACCGGGGCGAGCCGTCGGAGCTCTGCCGCCGCCTTCGCCGTGCGGACGAGCGCCTCGGAATAGCGTTGTTGCGCCGCCGCGACGTCGCCGCTCAACCGGACGAGCTCGAACGCCGTGTTCCTTCCGTTCTCATACTCGATCTGACCGATCCGCGCCTGCTCGAGCGCCGCTTCGACGCCGGTGCGCGCGAGCTCCAGCCGCCGCGCGCCGTGCTCCAGCTCCCGCCGGCGGGAGCGCACTTGCTCTTCCACGGAACGGCGCACCGCGTCCACGCGGGCCCGTGCGCTCTCCACCTCGCCGAGCCGCCGCTCCCGCTCGCCGCGTCCCGGGCGCAGGCCCAGCGGGACCTCGAGGCTCATGCCCACGCTCCACGTGGGGAAGTCCCGGCTCGTGACCTGATCGAACGTCTCGGAGAATCCGCCGTTGCTCAGGGTCGTGATCGTGGTCGTGGAGTCGAAGGGAGACTGGATCGTGCGGCCCGTCCCCGCGAGGCCGTTGCCCCCGATCGAGCCGAGCACGTCGAGGCGCGGCAGGCGGTCCCAGGCGGCGGCGCGGGCGCGCGCGTCGGCGGCCGCGAGATCCGCCTTCGCGGCGCGAAGCTCCTCGTTTCGATCGAGCGCGCGCGTCACGAGGCTGTCTTCGGGCTCCACCGGGAAATCCCCCGGGGGCTCGGTGCTGGTGCGGAACCGGCCCGCGCCTTCCACCGGACGTCGCCCGAGCAACGTGGCGAGCTGGTCCGAGACCGTGTCGAGCTGCTCTTCGCCGGCGAGCGCCGCGATCTGCTGCTCGGCGAGGAACGTGCGCGCGGTAGCGACCTCTCCCGGACCCACGAGTCCCGCCTCGGCTTTGTGCGTGGCCTGGTCCAGAAGGGTCTGTCCCTGCTGCACGAGGAGCGTGCGCACCGCGTAGTCCAGCTCGGCGGCATGCAGGTCCCAGTACGTGGCCTCGACGTTCGAGGCCACCGTGAGCGCCGCATCGGTGACGCGAGCCCGCGCCGCGTCGAGGTCCCGCGAGGCGGACGAGACACCCGCATTCGCCGCCGGCCCGAACCCCTGGAGGAGCGGCTGGCGCAGGGTGAGCCGCCCGGTCGTGGAGTACTGCGGATTCTGCGCCGCGACGAAGAAGTTGTCCGTCTGGAGCTTCACCGTCGAGAGGGTGGCTCCGAGCTGAGTGCCGATGGGCAGCTTGAGGCGCGCGCCGGCCGACACGCTCGTGGTCGTGGTGGTCCCTCCGGAGAACGGCGGCGAGGTCGGCGCGTCGTTGCCCGTGCGGTCCACGTCGGCGAAGAGAACGGGATCGAAGGCGCCCTTCTCCTGGCGCAGCGACCCCCGCGCGATGCGCAGCCCGGCCTTCGCCGAGCGCACCCCGACGGCGCCGTCGAGGCCCGTGCGGATGGCGTCCTCGAGCGCGAGCGGCTCCCCGGGGAGAGCGGCCACGATGCGAACGAGAGCGCTGTCCGGCGGAACGCGGAGGTCCGCCGGGGTCGCGGTGGCGACCAGGATCGCGAGGACGGGCAGAAGCAAGGGATCCGACTCCTTCGAGACCCGCCGGTCCGAACGGGCGGACGGCGGGAAAAGGTCCCACAGATTACCGCATCGCGCGGCGACGGGAAGAGGCAACGTGACGGCGGCCGCCGGAAAGCGCGGGAGTACCCGGAGCGTTTACGCTCCTTTTACGGGCGTCGAACGATCGCCGCATCCGGGTCAAGGCCGGCAAGTGCCGACCCTCGGAGGAGCGCCTCGCCGAGCCGGCGCCGTCGCATCCGGTCAGCCCCGGACCGCGTCCGCCTCTCGGTAGAAGTAGCGCTGCCTTGCGCGAACCACGTGCCGGAGCATGTCCTTCACGTCGTATTTCTCGATCTCGTCCTCGAACGCCGCGGCCGCAGCCTCCCATTCACCGAGGCTCGCGTGGATCTCGGCCGCCCGCAGCCGCGCGATCCGCACGAAGAGGCGGCACCGGGAGGGAACGGCGGGCGCGAGCAGGCGCTCGTAATGCGGCAGCGCCTCGCGCGAGCGTCCCCTCAGTTGCAGGATCTCCGCCTGATAGAAGACCACGAAGGGGCTCGCGGGCGGGAAGTCGCGAAGGCTCGACTCCGCTTCGTCGAGACGCCCCTCGTAGATCGCTCGCGCCACGGGCTGGAGGCGCCGCAGCGTGTCGACGTCCTCGGCGCTTGCCACCGCCCCGTCAGTCTGCGCGTACGCGAGCAGCTTCTCGAGATCGGAGTCCTTCGCGGCGTCCTTCAGGACGGCCGCCGCCTTCTCGCGCTCGCCGAGAAGAAGATCGGTGTCGCAGAGATAGAGGTCCACGACGGGGCGGAACCAGTCCGGCCGTCCGGGATTGTCCCGGTGGAGCAGCGCCAAGCTCTCGCGCCCCTCCTCGACCCGTCCCGACAGGATCTGCATGCACGCCTGGTAGAGTCGCAGCCGGGCCGCCAGCTCGCGCGACAGGGGATCCGGGCCGTGCTCGTTCGCCTGGACCACGCGCTCCACTCGCGCGAGGCCGGAGCCGATCCGGTTCGCGAACCAGAGGTCGATCATCGCCAGCGGCTCGACCAGACGCGGATTGTCCGGGAACTGCCGGTCGAAAGCGTCGAAGAGGTCGCGGGCGTCTTCCAATCGTCCTTCGAAACCGAAGAGGATCGCCCCGCGCATTCCGCGCGCGTCGTACTGGGAATAGCTGGGCACGGCTTCAGCGAGCTTCAGGTCCTCGAGGCCCTGCTCGCGATCACCGCCCGGGACCCGCAGGAGGAAGCTGGCGAGCTTCAGGACGCCGGGCAGGAGATCGGCGAAGTACAGGTACGTCCCGGTGATCATCAGCGCGTCGGGGTTGTGCGGATCGCGGGCGAGGACCTGGTCCAGGTCGCTCTTCCCCGCCTTCGCGGCGCGTCCGGCGCTCCAGTGCTCGAACGCGAGCTCGTGCAGCTGCCCGCGGAACATGTTCGCCCACCCTCGATACAGGTGGCCGGCCACGGACTCCGGATCCTTCTCGAGGATCGCTTCCGACTTCTTCTTCGCCGTGTCGAGGACCCCGAGGATCGGCGCGATCTGCGGCTTCACGTTCTCGCGCGTGTTGTCCTGCTCGGAGACGTACTCGCGCAGCACGCGCGCCTGCAGCAGATACGGCCGCGGATCCTCCGGAGCGAGCGCGAGCAGCTCCTTGACGCGCGCCGACGCCTCCACGATCCGCCCCTGATACACGAGGGCCATCGTGTCGAGGAACCCCGCGCTGATCTTCTGCTCGACGTCCGGGGAGAGGAGCCCGGTCGGCAGGACCGTCGCGCCCGGCGGCGCTTCCGTCGCCGGGGGCGGAGCTGCAGGCGTCGCGGGGGTCGACGCAGCGGGAGCGTCGCTCGCTCCCGCTCCCCGGGACCATGTCGTCAGCACGAGGAGCAACGCCAGCCCGAATCGTCTCAACGTCGGCCACCCTTTCCTTCGCGAAGTCGGCGCGCGATCCAGACGGTACGGTACACCGCCGTCGCGAGCGACCCCGCCGCGATCAATGCGAGAACCCCCAAGAGCAGAACGCCCTCGCCGGGCCGTCCGAAGGCCGACGAGACCGCCGGGTCCACGATGGACGCGAACCCGAGCAGGAGAACGCGCTCCGCCCGCTGCATGACACCGCCGCTGCACGTGACCCCGAGGCTCTCGCCGCGGGCCCGCGTGTAGCTCACGAGGAGCGAGCCGCCGAGGCCGGTCACGATCACGAGGACCGGCAGCGGCTCGCGGTACCGGGCCGCGAGGCCCGCGAACACCGCGACTTCCGTGAATCGGTCGAGCGTCGAATCGAGGAAGGCGCCCCACGTGGTGACCACGCCGCGCGCCCGCGCGACGAGGCCGTCGAAGACGTCGGTCATTCCGCTGAGGAGGAGCAGCGCGCCGCCGAGGGGCAGCGCGTCGCGCCCGTACGCCACGCCTGCCGTGAGCCCGAGCCCGAGGCCGATGACGTTGAAGAGCTCGGGCGGGATGCCCTTGCGAACGGACGCGCGACCCACCGGCGCGACGAGCCAGTAGAACCACTCGCGGATCCAATCGCCGAAGACGAAGGGACCGCGCCGGGCCACCTCCGCCGTTCGCACCTGACCGCCGATCGTCGCGCGGAAGACGACCATCGACGTCGCGGCGACCGCGGCGAGCGCCAGCAAGACCGTGATCTCGGTTCTCATCGAGGCGGCGCCCCCCGCGGCGGGCTCTGACGGCGAGCCCGCATCACCCGGAAGAACGTAGGCCATAAGAAGACGACGGGCCAGCGACGCTCGCGAGGCCCGAGCTCCACCCGCACACCGGTACGACGCTCCGTCTTCGCCGCGATGTAGTCCAACCACCCCGAGAACGTCCACATGTACTTCGCCCAGCGCAGGGTCGCACGCGCACGCGAGAGGTCGAGCCAGGCGCGCGCGGCCACGCGCTCGAAGGGCCCCGCGGGGCGGGTGTACGCGTACGCCTCGCCCCGGCGGACCGCGCGACCCTCGCGGCACGCCTCTTCCAGCGCCGCCGCGCACTCGCTCTCCAGGAACCCCCGCTGCGCGGCGATCACCTCGCTCACGCGCTCCGCGGACTCGGGCCGGATCTCCGAGGCGTACGAGACTTCGAGCATGCGCCGGGCGAAGTCCACCGGGCGGAACTCGCCGCGGAGGAACGGGCGCATCCACGTCGACGTCGAGCGCCGGACGGACGTGAGGAGCGCGGTCGCTCGGCCCGAGGCGAGGTCGTCCCTGGCCCACACGACCCCGACGTTCTGCGTGAGGCGAGCGCGCACGAAGTGGTCCTTCGGACGGGGGCCGGCCGCGCGCGCGAGGTCGCGCTCGGAGAGGACGAAGAGCTTCGCTTCCGCGTCTCCGGGGCCGGTGCCGTGCAGCACGTTCGGAGGGAGGGCTCGGTTGCACCACGCCAGGAACCGCGCCGACCGCGCGCCCCCCAGCGCCGGGCGAGCGGCGCGATAGAAGGCGTCGTAGTCGTCGACGATCACGAAGAAGTCGTGGGCGCTGCGCGCTTCCGGCGAAGCGCCCGTGCGGGTCGAGCCGAAGTGGAGGACGGCGACGACGTGGCCGCCGCCCGCGCTCGCCCAGTGCGCCGCCACGGCGAGCGGAGAGACACGCGTTCTCACGGCCGGGATCCGCCCCTCCACCATGACCTCCTGCACGTCACGCTTCCCCGGCCCGAATCCGCTCGAGCTGGGCGGCCAGGCTCCGCTCCATCTCGTCGATGAAGGCGCCGGCGTCGGCGCCGGGCCCCGGCCAAGCGATGGGACCGGAAGACACGACCCGCCCGCGGAGGTTGCTCAGGCTCGATGCCAGGTGCACGAACTTCCCCGCCCGCCAGAGACCGTCCACCGCCACCAGGTACACCGACCACGGGCGCGCCGCGAGGATAGCGCCGAGCCCGGCTCGCTTGAAGGGGCGCAGCCTCCCGTCCTTCGAGCGATGCCCCTCCGGGAAGATCACGATCGGCTGCTCCGTCGTTCGGGCGACTTCCGCGAGGCTCGCGAGCTGCGTCTCGAGCGGCGTATTGGAGTCCACGAGGGGGCTTCGCGTCAGGCGCAGGAGGAACGAGATCAGGGGAATCCGCTTCGCGTACCGCCGGCGGGTCACGATCCGCGCGTGGCTGTCCACGATCGCCCGGACCACGATCGGGATGTCCAAGAGAGACTGGTGGTTCGAGATGACCAGGACGCCTCGGGTCCCCGGAATCTCAGCTTGGTCGTCGATCCGCACGCCGCCCACTACCCGGAGGATCGCGAGGACGTCGATGGCCATCGCCCTCATCCAGAAGGTCATCAGGCGGGTCCGGAAGGCCGGAAACGCCCAAGCGAGCGGGGCCACGACGAGGCGCTGGAGGAGATCGGCCCCCAGAAGAAAGCCCCCGACGACCGCCAAAGTGAGGTACCCTCGCGCCATTCGTCGCCGATCCCGGGAAACCGGGTTCTTTTGTGAAGGATCGCGTAACACGGGGAAAGCCGCACGTGAACGGACCCCGCGACGGTAGGGTCGGAGTCTCGGACCCGTCAACCGGCTCGGCGCCGAGAGCGCCCGGGCCGACCCGCCCCGAGCCGGTGAGCGCCCCCCCGACGGGCGCCGAGACGGCTCCCGGGGCGCCGCCGTCCCCGGGGCTCGTGGACTACGACTACAGCAACTTCTACTGGGGCTCCGGCGACGACCCCTTCGTGATGCTCGACCCCTTCGACGCTTGGTGGAGCCACGCCCGGCCCACGGGCTACTACCTCTTCGGCCAGGCGATGACCACGGCGCCCGGAACCGTCATCGACGTCGTCGAGTCGAAGGGGCATCGGCCGCTCCCGTCGCTCATCAACCTCGCTTCGTACAACTACCTGGGGCTGTCCTATCGCCCCGAGGTGATCGCCGCCGCGCAGGCCGCGCTCCTCGAGTACGGCATGGGGGCGAGCGGCTCCCCCGTCCTCTCCGGCAACTTCGACCTCCACGACACGCTCGCCGCGCGTCTCGCGGAGTTCAAGCACGTCGAGTCCGTGCTCCTCTTCCCCACCGGTTACGGCGCGAACCTGGGCGTGATCGCGGGGCTCATGCGGCCGGGGGACTGGGTGGTTTGCGACCAGTACGCGCACGCGAGCGTCGTGGACGGGATCGTCCTCTCGAAGGCCACCCCGCGCTTCTTCCGCCACAACGACGTGGATGACCTGGACAAGAAGCTCGCGCGATGCGCCGGGAAGAAGCTCGTCGTCGTGGAGGGCGTCTACTCCATGGACGGCGACGTGGTGGATCTCCCCGCCGTGGTCGACGTCTGCCGCCGGCACGGGGCGCGGCTCATGATCGACGAGGCGCACTCGATGTTCCTGTTCGGCGCGTCGGGGCGCGGCGTCGTGGAGCACTTCGGGCTGGAAGACGCGGTGGACATCCACCTCGGAACGTTCTCGAAGAGCCTCGGGGGCGTGGGCGGGTACGTCGCCGGATCGAAGAAGCTGATCCAGTACCTGCGCGGCTTCGCACGCTCCTACGTGTTCTCGTGCGCCATGCCGCCGGCGATCGCCGCGGGCCTCCTCGAGTCGCTCCGCATCTGCGCGGCCGAGCCTGCGCTGCGGGCTGCGCTCTGGCGGAACGTCGAGTTCCTGCGCGGTCGCCTCGCGGAGGCGGGCGTGGACATCGGGGCGTCGACGTCGCAGGTCGTTCCCATCTTCGTCCGCGACGACCAGAAGATCTTCCGGCTGGCCGAGGAGCTGCTCCACGAAGGCGTCTATCTCCAGCCGATCCGTTATCCTGCGGTGAGCAAGCACCAGTCCCGCTTCCGGATCTCCGTCTCGGCCGCCCACACCCTCGACCAGCTCGAGGAGGGCGTCCGCATCATTTCCCGGGTTCTCGCGAGGCACGGAATATGCCGTTGACCCATTACACGTTCCGGACGGCCGTGAGCGCGTTCTTCGAGATGCCGACCGACATGGCCCTTCGCGTGCTTCCGTCGCACCTCAAGCCGTTGGAGGTGCATCACGGCTCGGGGATCTTCGCGCTGACCGCGTTCGACTTCACGGAGAGCATGGTCGGTCCGTACCAGGAGATCGTCCTCGCGGTCATCGTGCCGCCGCTGGTGCAACCGGGCTCCCAATTCCCGAAGTCCGCGTTCTATCCGTTCCTCCTCGGGACCAGCACGAAGGCGTCGCGGGAGCACGCCATCGAGCGCTGGCACCTGCCGCACTACATGGCCGACGTGGCGGTGGACTTCGCGGAGACGGACGGCATGCTGAGGGTCCGGGTGCGCGAAGGGAAGACGCCCATCCTGGACTACTCCGTCGCCGATCACCGCTGGGAGAAGGCGGACGATCTCTACCAGTCGTTCATGAGCGACCGTAACACGACCTACAAGGTGGACATCCACATGCGCGGGTCCTTCTCGGAGCACGAGGAGGAGGCGGGCGAGCTCGTTCTCCACGAGCATCCGATGACCGCGCAGCTGGACCCCGGCGAGATCGAGGACGTGCCCTTCCGCGAGCTCTGGATGAAGGACGGGATGCAGACCTTCGAGGAGCTGGAAACGCTCGCGACGGTGTGAGCGCGAAACCGTGAGCCACCCCGAGACGCTCGTTCTCGTGAACCCGGCGGCGGGTCGCGGGCGTACTGCCGATCGGCTCTCGCATTTCCGCGAGCTCCTTCGTCGGTCCTTGCCCGGCTTCGACGAGGTCGAGACGGCGCGGCCCGGCCACGAGATCGAGCTGACCGACCGCGCGCTTCAGGGCGGCTGCCGCATGGTCGTGGCGGTGGGCGGCGACGGCACGTGGAGCCTCGTGGCCGATCGCGTGCTCCGCTCCGGCCGCGACGACGTGGCGGTCGCGCTCCTCCCGAGCGGCACCGGCAACGACTTCGGCAAGTCCTTCGGCATCGTGGCGGAGCGCGCCGAGGAGATCGTGGCGGCGATCGCCGCGCGGAAGACGCGCCGCGTGGACGTGGGGCGCGTGGGCGAGCGGCACTTCCTCAACGTCGTCGGCTGCGGCTTCGACATCGCCGTCATCGACGACTCCTACCGCGTGCCGATCCTGCGCGGCGATCTGCTCTACCGCTTCTGCGCGCTGCGCCAGCTCTTCCGCTTCCCGGGACTGCCCGTCACGATCTCCGGAAGCAACGGCAGCGCGCCGGAGAGGATCGATCACCTGATGCTCGTCGTGGCGAACGGCCGCTACTTCGGCGGTTCCTTCGACATCGCGCCGAAAGCCGACCTCGCCGACGGTCGCCTGGAGATGGTGTCGATCGCGAACGCTCCGCCCTTCGAGCGCGCGCGGCTCTTCGGGCTCGTCGCGAAGGGGCGCCACGAAGGTCATCCGCGCGTGCGCATCCGCAGCGCATCGCGCTTCCGGATCGAAGGGCCGCCGCCCCTGCGATACGAGATCGACGGCGAGGTCCTCGAGAGCGCGAACGGCGTCCTCGAGATCGAGTGCCGACCCCAGGCGCTGGAGCTCGTGGTCCCATGATGTGGCTTCGCCGCTCGATGCTGTCGGGGTTCGTGTGGCTGCTCTTGGGGTCGGTCGTGCTCGGGATCGGCGCGGTGGAATGGGTCGAGGCGGAAGGCGGGCTGCGCGTCGTCGTCGAGCGGTGGGGAATCTGGGGCCCGCTCATCGGCTGGATCGCGAAGACGCTCACGGCGATGACGCCGATCGGCGCGATCCTCCTGCCCGTCGCGTTCGGTGCCATGTTCCCGTTCTGGACCGCCGTGTTCCTCAACGTGTCGAGCGGCGTGGTCACGGGAGTGGCGATGTACTGGGTGTGGCGGCGCGGCAACCACGAGTTCGACCTGCAGTCGCGCACGAAGTCCCTGCCGAAGTGGTTCCGCGTGCACCAGGCGGACAACTTGCTGTACCTGATCGCGCTCCGCCAGCTGCCCTGGGCGGGCGGCAGCCTCGCCGACCTGATGGCGGGCGCGCATCGCGTGCCCGTGCGCACGCAGATCCTCAGCCTCATCCTCGGGAACATCCCGGGGTCGATCCTCTACACGCTGATCGGGGCGGGGATTCTCCGGATCCGTTGAGGCGCCGCCCGCGGCCGGCTTGGCCGCAGGCGGCGGCCTCGAGCGGGCTACCGAACGACGGCCGTCCTTCCGGTCCGGGTCTCTCCGTTCCAGCTCAGGCGGTAGAAGTAGATTCCGCTCGGCACCCGCGCCCCGGAGGCGTCGCGGCCGTCCCACGTGACGACGTGGGCGCCCGGGGACTGCGGGCCATCGATCAACGTGCGAACCAGGCGGCCCGTCACGTCGTGCACGGTCAGAGCGGCGTGCGTCTCGGCGGCGGCCGGCAGAGCGTACCGTACGGCCGTGAATCGACGGAACGGATTGGGGGCGCTGGACGGAGCAAGCAGCCGCGAATCGACACCGAGCTCCACGAGTCCCGTGGGATCGTCTCGCACGAGCACGGTACCTGCATCGCCGACCGCCCAGCCGCGGGCGCCCGTGGGGAAGAACACGTCGTTGAGCGGCTGCGTCGTGCCGCTGGCCTCCGGGACCCAGCTCGCTCCGCCGTTGATCGTCCGGAAGATCGCGCCGCCGTCGCCGACCGCCCAGCCGTTCGTCGGGCCGATGAAGTGCACGGCGTTCAGACCGACGTTGATGCCGGCGTTCCGGAGCGCCCACGTCGCGCCGGCGTCCGTCGTGTGGAGGGCCGTGTCGTTGGTTCCGGCAACCCATCCCTCGCTCGGCGTGCGGAAGTGAACGCCACGGAAGTCGGCGACGCTTCCGCTGGCCTGGTTCCCCCAGGTGGCGCCGCCGTCGGTCGTCGCGCGAATCAGCCCGCCGTCCCCGACGATCCACGCGGTGAGTCCGCTCGCGTCGGCGTCACGCCAGCGCACGGTTCCCGTCTCGGCCGTCTGCCAACTCGCGCCGTCGTCGGTCGAAGCGAGAATCACGCCGTCCCGTCCCGCCGCGTACGCGTGCCCGGGCCCCCCGAAGGCGACCGCGAGGAGATTGCTGGCCGTCCCGCTCGCGACCGGCGACCAGGTCGTCCCCGCGTTCGTCGTTCGGAAGACCCGGCCGCCGTCGCCGACGATCAGCCCGGTGGCCGTGCCGAGAAAGGCGACGTCGTGGAGATCCGCTCCGGTCAGTGCGACCGCGTTCCACGTGGCGCCGGCGTCGGTGGTGAAGAGTGCCGTTCCGGCGCTGCCGACGATCCAGCCCGTCGTCGGGCTCGTGAACCAGGCCTCTTGCAGGGGGTTGGCGGTTCCGCTCGTCTGCGGTGCCCAGGCTTGCGCCGCCGTCGCGGACGCCAGCGCCAGCAACGAAAAGCCCGCGGTCATCCATCGCATCGTCGTCGCGCTCCTCTCGGGGTCGCGGTGGAACTCCTCGCGGGAGCCACACCAACTTGGCCTCGCCGCAGCTCTCTCGCGGAGGCGCTCCACGGGAACCCAGCGGTGTCGTCACGGACGACGGCGCTCGAGTCGAGATACGCGAAGGGGCGCGAGCGCCGCTTCCCCGGTATCTTCGTTCTCGACTCGTGTATTCCAGCCGGCCTCGAGGCGTCGGTATTCCTGCCGGAACGTGAGCCGGTCACCTCGAGACGCAGGAACGTCCAAGGGAGAGTGTCATGCGAAACTTCCATCCGCGCGGCGTGGCCGAGAGCCCCCTCGTCCGAGCGTGGCTCCCGGCCATCGCCGTGCTCGCGGCGGTCGCGCTCGTCGCCGCGCCGGCACGAGCTCAACTCGGCTTCACCGAATTCGCGCTGACCGACACGACGCTCAATTCCAGCCCCGACACGGACTTCTGGATTGCCTCGGCCGCACCCGCCGACGTGGACGCGGACGGCGATCTCGATCTCCTGGTGGCCGGCTACTACGTGGTCTACTTCGGGTCGGTGGAGGACCGCCTCACGCTCTACCGGAACGATGGGCCGGCGGACGCCGCCACTTGGGCGCTGACGCCGGTGCCGCTCGACGCGACCGACCTGTACTTGAGCTCCGCGGACCTCGCGTGGGGCGACTACGACAACGACGGCGACCCGGACGTGGCGGTCGCCTCGAGGTTCAACACGTGTCTCTTCCGCAACGACGGCGGAGCGTTGGTCCGCACATCCACCGTGTTGCCGGCCTACGAGGAGGACAACGGCTTCACCGAGATGGACTTGCACTCGCTCTCGTGGGCCGACGTGGACAACGACGGCGACCTCGATCTGCTGGTGCCCTCCGCGATCGACGCGTCCAGCTTCGATCGCCTGCCGGCGGCCCTGCTGCGCAACGACGGCCCGGGCGCCGGCGACGCATGGACGTTCACCGACGTCGGCGCCGGCCTGCCGATCGCTCCGAACGCCGTCAGTGCGTTCGGCGATCTCGAAGGCGACGGGGACATGGACCTCTTCCTCACGAACGTGAGTCCCTACGGCGACAACTTCATGACCACCTGGAGGAACGACGCAGGCACGTTCTCGCCGGCGGACACCGGGCTCGCGTTCATCCGCTACGGCATGGCGGACTGGGGCGATATGGACAACGACGGCGACCTGGACATCGTCTACGGCGGGAACATGGACGTGGGCGGGTTCGGCGAGACCGTCGTACGGATCCTGCGCCGCGACGGGCCCGGCACGTACACGCCGATCGACGTGGTGCACGAGTTCCAGAGCGTGGACGAGCCGTGGCTGGACTTCAGCGCGGTCACTTGGGCGGACTACGACTCGGACGGGGACGCGGATCTGCTCGTGAGCGGCGAGTGGCTCGGGAACGGGGAGATCTTCGGTCGCGCGATGGTCTACGTGAATCAGAACGGGACGTTCGCGGCGGGGAGCGAGCCCTTACCGGCGCCGATCGCCGGCAACGCCGGCGGCGCGTTCACCTGGTTCGACGTCGACGGCGACGGCGATCTCGACTACTTCGTCGCGGGCGCGTACTACGTCCCGGACGGGAACGGCCTCCTCGAGGCGCGGACGCAGCTGTTCCGCAATGACGCCACCGCTCCGAACGCGGCGCCGTCGGTGCCCGGCGGGCTCCGCGCCGTCGCCTCCGCCGGCGGAGTCGCGCTGGCCTGGAACGCCGCCTCGGACGACCGGACGCCCGCGGCCGCTCTGACCTACGACCTCCAGGTCGTGCCGCTCGGGGCTCCGGCCGGACCCGGCCGCGCGCTTCCCCAGCCGGGGAGCGTGGGCGGAAACAAGTCCTGGACCCTTCGAGGGCTCGAGCCGGGCCAGTACGCCTGGAGCGTGCGCACGCTGGACAACGCGTTCAACGCCTCCACGCCGGCGCACGGGACGTTCTCGATCGGCGGCGTCGGGGTGGCGCTGCCGGCCTCGCCTCCGCCCCGGTGGGCGTTGTCCGCGCCGCGACCGAATCCCTTCGCGGCCGAGAGCCGGGTGACGCTGGCGGTGGACCGCGAGCAAGTCGTACACGTCTCCGTCTATGACGTGCTCGGGCGTCGCGTCGCTGTTCTTCACGACGGACCGCTGGCGACCGGCCCGCACTCCTTCCTGCTCGACGGGAGAGGCTTGCCGAGCGGCACGTACTTCATTCGGGCGAAGGGCGAGGATCGAAGCGACGTTCGGCGGGTCACGTTGCTGCGGTAGGGGGCGCCCGACCGTCGCAGCAGGAGTCGGCGAGGCGACGCCGGAATGGCCGTGCCGCGAAACCGCGCCCGGCTTTATCCTCCGCGGACTGACCTGCCGGGAAGGAGCCCTGCCCCTTTGCCGAGACGGCCCTCGCTCGAGGAGCGCCGCGTCGAGCTCGAGCGACTTCCGGACGCGACGCTCCTGGAGCGCTGCACCGCCCGCGACGAGCTTGCGTGGGAGATTCTCGTTCGTCGCTACCGCAAGCTCGTCTACGCGGTCCCGTTCCGCGCCAGGCTCCCGTCCGAGGCCGTCGAGGAGGTCTTCCACGCCACGTTCGCGCGACTCTCGGAGCGCATCGACACGGTGCGCGATCGCTCGAAAGTCCGCGCGTGGATGGTGACGACGGCCCGCCGTCTCACCATCGACGCCATTCGGAGGCGCGCGGCGATGGCGGCGCACGAGGAGCTCGACGCCGCCGGGAACCACGTGGTCGACCCGCAGGAGCTGGCGTCGGAGCAGATGGAGAGTCTCGAGCGACGCCACCTGGTTCGGCAGGCTCTGCTTCGCCTCGGTGAGCGTTGCCGGAGATTGCTTCGCTTGCTCTTCTACGACACGTCGGACCCTCCACGATCCTACGAGTCCATCGCCCGTGAGCTGGGGATGCCGCTCGGTTCGCTGGGACCGACCCGCGCGCGATGCCTCGTGAGACTCCGGGAGGAGCTGAAGACGCTCGAAGACGGCTGAGGCGCCGTGTATCCGCGACGGGGTTGGTCGGTCTGTTTCTGCGTCAGGGAGGAAGGATGCACCCGAAGGACGAGGAGTTGATCGCGTTGCTCTTTGGTGAGGCCCCGAAGAACAGCGAATCGGCGCAGCACGTCGCGTCGTGCGCGCGCTGTCGCGGCGCTCTCCGCCAGCTCGAGGAGCTCGTCCGGACCCTCCGCGAGGACCGCGATCCCGAGCCTCCCCAGGATCGGGTCGCGGCCGCGATCGCGCTCCGCCGGCCGGCTGCGGTCGCCGGCATCGCCCAGCGGCTCGCCGAGTTCGCGCGCGGCCTCGTCGAGGAGGCCGTGGCTCTGGTCACCGATTCGTCCGCGACCCTCGCTCCGGCCGGCGTCCGTTCGGCGGCCGCCAGCCGACGCCTCCGGTTCGAGAGCGGCGACGTGGAGCTCGATCTCGCCATCGAGCGAGCGGGCACGTCCCAGGTTCTCACGGGTCAGCTCCTGCGGCTGAGACCTCGGTCGGCGCCGGCCGCCGGATCTCCGCTCCTCGTCCTGGACGCCCGCGACCGTCCCCACGAGGTCACGACCGACGATCTTGGGGAGTTCGTGCTCGAGGTCGGCGACGCCTCGCGGCTCGTCATCCGAGCCGTCGTGGACGACCACCTCTTCGTGTTCGACGTCGCGGCGGAGCCGGCGTCCGAGCGATGAGCCTGGCCCGCGACGTGGCGGAAGCGCCGGACGGCGAAGCGGTCTCGCGCGTCGTGCGCGAGTCGGCGCCCGGTGAGCGCGCCGCCGCCGTGGAGGAGCTCGCGAACGAGGTCCTCCGACAGCTGCGCGTCGACGTGAATCGCGCGGTCGCGCTGGCCGAGCGAGCGGAGCTCCTCGCGGAGATCTCGCCCGACCCGGCCGCGGGCGCGCGCGCGTGTTGGGTGAAGGGACACACGCTCGCCGCGCGGCTGCAGGCCCGCGAGGCGCTCGAGTGCTACCGGCGGGCGGTCGACCGGTACGTCGCGCTGGGAAGAGCGGCCGACGCAGCGCGCGTGGGGATCGGCGAAGTGAACGCGCTGACGTATCTCGGCCGCTACGCGGAAGCGCTCGCTGCCGGGGAACGGGCCCGCCGCGCGCTGCTGCGGACGGGCCAGCCCGATGCCGCGGCGCGTCTCGACATGAACCTCGCGAACGTGGATCACCGCATGGAGCGCCACTCCAGGGCCTTGTCGCGATACGACCGGGCGCTCCGTTCGGCCCGCGCTCGCGGCGACCATGTGATGATCCGTCTGGCGCGGCTGAATCGCGCGACCGCGCTCTCCGCCCTGGGGCGACTCGACCGGGCCGAGTCGGAGTACGTCGCCGTGCGCGCCGAGGCGAAGCGAGCCGGCGAGACCCGCGTCCGAGCGTTCGCGGACTTCAATCTCGGCTACGTGCTGTATCAGCGCGGGGAGTTCGGGCGCGCATACGACACGCTGGATGAGGCGCGCCGCTCCTTCGAGGAGACGCAGGACGCGCACTACCTGACGTTGACGCTCATCGACCTGGCCGAGCTGCTGCTCGAGGTTCGGTGCTTCGAGCGAGCGGCGACGATCGCCGCGCGCGCGCGCGCCCTGGCGTCGAGTCTGGGGTTGGGATTCGAGAGGGCGCGCGCGACCCTCTTCGAGGCCGTCGCGGCGGCGGGACGCGGCGACCCGGCGACGGCGGCAACCCGCGTCGAGGAGGCGCGTGCGGGGTTCCGCGAGGAGGGGAATCGGGTCTCGGAGGCCGTGTGCGACGTGCGCCTGGCCGAGTTCGCCACCGGCTCCGCCGACGCTGCTGCGGCGGTCCCCTCCCTCCGCCGAGCCGTCCGCGTGTTCCATCGCGAGCGAATGCGTCTCCACGAGGCGACGGCGCGGCTCGTCCTCGCAGCCGCGCTCGACGCGTCGTCCCGGAGACGCGACGCGGCCGCCGAGCTCGATCGGGCGCTCGCGTGCCTTCGCAGGCTGCCCGCGCCCTGGCTGTCGGCGCGCGAGCGGCACCTGCGCGGTCGCCTGGCGGAAGCCGCCGGAGACCGGCGCCGCGCCGCGCGGCACTACCGTGAGGCGTTGCGCCGCGTCGAGAGCCTGCGGGGGAGAATCGGGATCGACGAGTTCGGGGTCAGCTTCGCGCGGGGTCACGAGCGCATGTATGCCGACCTCCTCGCCCTCGTGATGGAGGCGGGGCGCCCCTCTGCCGCTGCGGATGCCCTCGCCCTCATCGAGCGATCGCGCTCACGCGCGCTCGTCGACCTCCTGGCGCGGCGCCTCGACGCCGTGGCGGCGCACGACCCGGTAGCGTCGCGGTTGCTGCGCCGCCTTCAGGATCTGCGCAGGCGCCTGAACGGTGCCCCGCACTCGCGGCGCACGCCGTCGGACCTGCGCCAGCTGGACCCGGTCGTCGCACGGCGAGTGGAGGAGGACATCACGGAGAATCTCCGACGCGTCGAACGGCGCAACGCAGCGCTCGGCGCCCTGACCGCGGGCGAGACGATGACGCTGTCCGAGGTGCGCGCCCGGATCCCTCGCGATGCCCAGCTCGTCGAGTACTGGATCGGCCCGCGCGGCTCGTGGGCCGTCGTCGTCTCGGAGGACCGGGCGCGCGCCGTGCGCCTCCCGGTGACGGCGGCGGAGCTGCAGGACCGTCTGGCGCGGCTGCGCTTCCAGATCGAGAAGGCCGCGCACGGCGAGGAGTATCTGCGCCGGCACGGCGCGGTGATGCAGGAGGGGACCCAGCATCACCTGTCGGAGTTGGCGGAACGAGTGTGGCGACCCCTCGAGGTGAGCGCACCCCGGGTGATCCTCGTGCCGCACGGGCCCCTGCACTCGCTCCCGTTCGCGGCGCTCCCGACGTCCCGCGGCGAGCGCGTCGTGGACCGCCACTCGATCTCCGTCCTGCCGAGCGCGACGTGCTTGCGATACCTCGGCCGCGCGAGTCGCCCCGAAGGCGAGCCGCGTGTCGTGGTGGTGGAAGCCGGCGACGAGGGGATCCCGGCGACGCGACGCGAGACACGCGCCGTTCGCTCCCGATTCCCGAGGGGACCGACGTTCCGCGGAGCGCGCGCCACGGCGGCCCGCCTGCGCCGGGCCGCGCCGATGGCGGACATCCTGCACATCGCGACGCACGGCCTCTTCCGCGGAGACGACCCGACGTTCTCGGCCTTTCAGCTGGCCGACGGATGGATGAGCCTCCACGACGTCTATGGGCTCCGCCTCAAGGATACGCTCGTCTGCCTGAGCGCCTGCCAGTCGGGGCGTAACTGGATAGGACCCGGAGACGAGATCGTCGGGCTGGCGCGGGGGTTCGTCCATGCCGGGGCAAGCTCGCTGCTCCTCAGCCTGTGGGCCGTGCACGACGAGTCGGCGGCGGACCTGGTCACCGCGTTCTACGGAGAGGTCCGCGCCGGGCGCCGACTCGACGAAGCCTTGGCGGAAGCCATGCGCGTCGTGCGCGCGAAGCGGCCCTTCCCGTTCCATTGGGCCCCGTTCGTGCTGGTCGGAGGAGCGGCCACGTCGTTTCGGCCGGCGCCGACGCGATCGCGCGGGTCGCCCCTGGTGTCGCCGGGGGACGGTCATGTATCATGAAGGCCACTCCCCCGTCTGTCTCTCTCAGTCTTCTTCGCGCTCGGGGAGCTTGCATGCCTGATTCGCTCGGCGTCGCCATCCGGACCTCGCTCGTTGCGGCCGCGTGCGTGTCGGTCCTCGCGGCGGGCGGTTGCGATCGACAGGCCGGCGATCCGTTCTCCCCCCGGGTCGTGGACTCCGCTCTCCCGAGCGCGGCCACCGCCCCGCCCGGCGCCGTCAACCCACCCGTGCTGATGGCGACAGGCCACGGGCCCTCCGGCCCTCCTCGGGAATCGGCGCCGTTCGTCTCCGGACAGGCCGTCGTGAAGCTGACGCCGGGCATCGACCTGCCCGCCTTCAACGCGAAGTGGGGCACGTCCACCATCCGTGAGGTCGAAGGCTCGGCCTACGTGCTCGTCGACCTCCCGCCGGGAGGCGAGTGGAACTGGGTCGGGGACTTCCTCGAGTCCGGGGACTGCTTGGACGCGCAGCCGGACTTCGTATCGGAGACGCCGGAGTCGCAGCAGGGCACGATCCCCATCTTCGAGGGTGGGCACGTGTTCGGCGACGTCGCGGACCAGGAGGCGATGTCACGGATCAATGCGCCGGCCGCTCACCTCGTCGCGACGGGGACGTCGGTCACGGTGGCGATCCTGGACACGGGCATCGACGCGTCTCATCCGGCGCTCGCCCCGTCGGTGTCCCCGCTCGCCTACGATTTCGTGGACGAGGACACGAACGCCGGCGACGTCGCCGACGGGATCGACCAGGACGGCGACGGGCTCGTCGACGAAGGGGCGGGCCACGGAACGCACGTCGCGGGGATCGTTCACGCGGTTGCGCCCGACGCGACGTTGCTCGCGGTCCGGGTGCTGGATTCCGAAGGAAACGGCACGTCGGTGAGCGTCGCGCGCGGCATCCGCTGGGCCGTGCAGAACGGCGCCGACGTGCTCAATCTGAGCCTCGGCATGTACGCCGACGTGCATGTCATCCGCGAGGCCATCGTGGATGCGGTCGAGAGCGGCGCGGTGGTCGTGGCGTCCGCGGGGAACCTGGGGCGGGACGATCGCAAGCATTTTCCCGCACAGATGAGCGAGGTCCTCGCCATCGCCGCATCCGACCCCCAGGACGGCCGCGCACCATTCTCGAATTGGGGACCTCACGTCGACCTCGCCGCGCCCGGGGTCGGAATCCTGTCGACGTTCCTCGGCCAGGGTTGGGCCGTGTGGAGCGGGACCTCCATGTCGACCCCGATGGCGGCGGGCGGTGCCGCGCTGCGCCTGCAAGTGGACCCGACCGCTCGACCCCAGGACGTGTCCGACGCCCTTCAACGGACCGCCGCTCCTCTCGCGATCGACGGAACTCCGTGGGAGGGCAAGATGGGGGCCGGACGGCTCGACCTCGCCGCCCTCGTCGTCTGGTAGCCGCGGGGAACGGGAGTCGCCTCTCTCCGAGGCGAGAACTCCGCGCGCGACGCCCGACCGGCGGCGATTCGCAGAGCTACCGAAGCACCACCATCTTCCGTTGCAGTTCCTGCCCGGCTCTCTCCAGCGTGTAGAAATACACGCCGCTCGCCACGGCACGATTCTCCGCGTCCCTCCCGTCCCACGCCACTTCGTGCCGGCCCGCGGACATCTCTCGATCGAGGAGAATGCGCACCAGCCGCCCGCCGACGTCGTGGACCGAGAATCGCACGCGCTCGACGTGCGGGAGCGAGAAGCCGAGCTGCGTGGAAGTACGGAACGGGTTCGGCCGGTTCTGCTCCAGAGCGAGCGTGACCGGCGCCGGCTCCGAGCGGACCGCCACCGGATTCTGGTACGGCACGCTCAGCACGGCGATCCCGCGGCTCACGCAGCTCATCCACAGCTCGTAGTGATCGGGAAGGACACGGACCTCCATGTCCTCGATCTGCTTGTGCGGCAGGCCGCCCCACTGGGGCTCCCCGCCCGGCGGAGCCGGGAAGCGGCCGACGTTCGTCCCGTCGTACCAGCAGAGCCCGACGTCGTCGTACGGGTAGTTGAGGTCGTCGTACTGCATCCAGAGCCGCCCGTCGGGCGTCACGACCCACGGCGTGACGACGTCACCGGGAAAGGGCCAGCCCTGGCTCTTGCGCAGCATCTGGTACTCTCCTGTATCTGCGTCGATGCGGATGAGCGCACCGCCCGGGGTCGGTCCGTCGTAGAGGGCCGTCGCGCCGACCCATGCGATCCCGTCGGCCGCGACGGCGAGGCCCGTGAACGTGTCCGTGTTGTCCCACAGCGGGGGAACGAAATCGGCGATCGTGCGCGCGAAGGTGTAGGCGCCTCCATCCGTCCGGAGGAGCTGGTAGCCGGTGTTGGCCCACACCGTGCCGGGCCGGGTCGGGTCCGGGCGGACGTTGGTGCCCCAGCCCACGATCGGCACGCTCGTCCAGCCGCTCCCGTCGTGGTAGCCGAGGCTGAAGTACTCCCCGATGGCCCACAGCCGGCCCTGCGAGTCCTCGCACATCCGTTGAGCGCCGCTCAGCGGGGGAAGTTGGACGAACGCGGAGCCCGTCCACTCGTGGATTCCGTAGAGCCAATTCAGGGGAGAGACGGCGACGCGCCCGCTCGAGGGCCGGTGGGCCAGAGCCTGGCAGTAGTCGTTGGCGAAGGGCCAGTCGTACCCGAGCCCGTACGTGAGCTGATCCCAGCACGTCCAGCGCGTCCCGTCGAAGCGCACCATCCCGCCGACCCCGGGACCGGCGTTGGCGCCGGTGTAGACGTAGCCGTGGACCGGGTCGATCGTGAGGTCACGGTTGAAGTCGTCGAAGTTGCTCGTGTTGGTCACGCGGTAGCGCTGCCACTGACCGGTCTGTGCGTTCCGCTTCGCGGCTCCGCCGACGCCGCACACCCAGATGTTGCCCGCGCCGTCGACGTCCACCGTGTTGGCGGAGACGCCGGAACCTGCGCCGAGGCTTGCCCAGGCCGAACCGTCGAACCGGAAGACCTGTCCGTTGCCGTCGACCAGCAAGGCCCGGCCGTTTCCATAGGCGGTGAACGCCGAGATGTCGAACGTGACGCCGTAGTACGGCTCCGGCTTCGAGATCCACGTCCCGTCGGGACGGCGGTAGTCCAGAGCGTCGTAATCCCCGGCATTCCGCAAGCGCAGCGCCCAGAAGTTCCCGACGTCGTCGACGCAGTCCTTCCCCGGCATGCCGGCGACGTCTCCGGGGCTGCCGTGCGGATAGGTGATGTCGATCGTGGTCCACTGTTGCGTGGTGCTGTCGAAGATGAACGTGTAGTCCTGGAAGGGCGGCCTCTCGGATGACCAGACGAGGTAGCCGCCGGCAGCCTTCGGCTGCACGCTCATGAACACCGCGCCGAGGGGCCAGCGCGACCACGTGTCGGTCGCAGGGTTGTAGCGGGCGACGCCGCCGTTCACGAACCACATCGTGCCGTCGGGCGCGCGGTCGATGTCGTAGGTCTGCTCGTCGAGGAGCCCCGAGTTCCCCGGACCGAGGCGCACCAGCGAGCTGCCGCCGATCGCGCGGTCGAAGGTCAGCGCTCCGTGCCACGTCCCGAGCCAGAGCCTCCCCGTCGCGTCCGGCACGATGTCCCGGATTCGCACGCACCCGGTCTCGTCGGGATGGCCGATGACCGGGTAGTCCACGTTCGAGTAGTTCACCCACCGGTCCTCGCTCTGGATGAACTTGACGAACCCGCCCTCCTCGAACACGGGATCGTAGCCCCCGATGTACGGATCCCCGTCCGGTCCGATCCACAGGGCGTCGTTGTAGTCGCCCTGGATGCCGGTGTTCCCCAATCGGTAGTAGCGCCACGTCTCGCCGTCGGCGTGAGCCCGGACCCCGGACAGCGCCGAGGCTGCGAGGACGAGGCCCGTCGCGGTCCGAGCCATGGCGAGTCGGACGTGCTGCTGCTTCGACATGGCGATCCCTCCCTGATCGTACGGGGAGCTCGGCGCGCCGGGCGCCGGGCACCCCAGCGGACTCACCGACGCCGCCGCGGCGAGGTTGATACGCCCACGGCGCGCCCTCGGGGGAATCAACGCAGACGCGCGGCCTTCTGCACGAGCGTCTTGCCGTCGTGCTGGAGACGGATGTAGTAGACCCCCGCCGCGACATCCTCGCCGCCCTCGTCTCTCCCGTCCCAGCTCACGCGATGCTCGCCGGCTTTCTGGAACTCCAGGGCGAGCACGCGCACGCGGCGCCCGGCCGTGTCGAGCACTTCGAGCCGCACCCACCCTTCGCGCGGTAGCGCGTAGTCGATCGCCGTGCCGCGGCCGAAGGGATTCGGCCGGCCGGGGTCCAGCCCGAGCTGCGCGGGCCGCGGCGCCGGCGGTCGGACGCCGGTGGCGCCCCAGTGCACGTCGATCGCGGAGGAGGAGCCGTTGAACCCCGAGAGCTCGAGCACGCCGTCGAGGTAGCTCCAGCTCGTCGCCCCCGCGACGCTGCCCGGCGCGCCGAGCGAGCCGGGGTCGATGACGATCCGTCCGAGCCCCCGCGGCGCCTCGTTCCCCGACAGATGCAGCATGAGCTCGTTCGGGTCGTAGGAGGCGCCCTCCAAGCGGAAGTCCTCCGCCTCGTAGACCCGCACCGGCCCGAGTCGCGCCGCGACGCGCTCCGCGGCCACCCCCAGCTGCGGGACCGCGCGCACGAAGTAGAGCGGGTTGCTGTAGACCATCTCCTTGCCCTGGCCGTCCCGCACTTCGACGCGCACGAAGGACGGCGCGGACGTGTCCACGCTCACGGTGTCCGAGAAGACCCCGTCCACGACGGCGCCGGCGAGCGTCTCGTCGCGGGTCCAGACGGGATCGAGGTAGGGCTTGCCGGGGTGATCCTGCATCTGGGCTTGGAGGAAGCGCACCTGCACGTCCGGCAGGACGTTGGTCACTTCCACCAGCACGTCGTGCGACGCGCAGTCCGTGAGCACCACCTGTCCCATGCGGAAGCCGTCCAGCGTGCGCACGTCCACGGCGCCTTTCCAGCGGTAGGGATCGCCGAAGAACGCGCGCCCCGCCTTCATCGCGTGCACGAAGCCCGCCTCGGAAAGGTCCTCGGTGTACATCC
This sequence comes from bacterium, assembly GCA_046330135.1. Lineage (GTDB taxonomy): Bacteria > ARS69 > ARS69 > ARS69 > ARS69 > CAYYFX01. Next base: position 17,919 of record JAXLTI010000006.1, on the reverse strand, counting down.
AGGTGACGAAGTTGTTCGTGGTGGAGAGACCGAGCTCGCTCGGTCCCCAGCCGTCGAGCTGGTAGAAGCCGCGCCCGTGGCTGTCGGTCACGCCGTCCCCCGTGAGGAAGATCATGTTCGCGTTCAGCGCGTCCCAGAGGGAGAGGTGCTCCGCAAGGCTGCAGCCGCCGCGGCGCCGGTAGCCCACTTCCCAGACGTCCACGCCGAGCGCGCGGCAGCCGATGTAGCCCTGCTTCGTGTACGCGATGCGCACTGCCCGCTGCTGGTCGGTCTCGTTCGGGTTGTCGTCGTAGACGAAGTGCGGGCCGAAGGCGTGGTTCAGGGAGACCGCGCCGCCCTGCGCATGGATCTGGTCGATGGCGTAGTACAGGGAGTCGGACCAGATGCGCCCCGAGTAGTCCACGAGACGCAGGTTCGACGCGAAGGCGTTGAGGTGCGGCTGCGCCCGGAAGTAGGAGATCTCGCTGCCCACGTAGTGCCGCACCGTGGGATACAAGGTCTGGTAGTACGCGCCCATGGCGCGCGCACGATCCAGCATGGCGTTTCCCGTGAGCTGGGTGTCGATGCGGTACTCGTCGAAGAACACGACCGCGTGCGAGCCGTTGCGGCACTCGAGGCCGAGACGCACGAAGCAGAGCGCGTTGTCCTCCCCGCGCAGCGAGTCGGCGCCGCCCGAGGTGAACTGCGCGATCGCGTCCGACGTGAGATCGAGATCGTAGTCGTTCCAGACTCCCGGCGTGAACGCGAGCGGGATGGTGTGAACGTTCTCGCCTTCGGTGGAGCCCAGCACGTAGCGCAGGATCTTCGTGCCGTCCGGGTGGTCGCTCATCTCCACCGAAACGACGAAGCGCGCGTCGGCGGGATCCAGCGCCTGGGGAAACACGTGGAAGCGCAAATGGATGCGCTTCGCGAGGGAGTGGTAGTTCTGGAAGGCGGAGCACGTCTGCGTGACGTAGCCCGTGCGGAAGGTCGGGCCGGCGTCGCCTTTCGCCTCGAGGCGGAAGCTCCGCGTGCTCTGGTACGCGAGCGAGTCGACCACCGACGTCTTCAGGAAGTCGAGCGTCTGGAGGTCGAGCTCCCAGTAGCGGGACTCTCCCGGGAAGCCGTCGTCCGGTTCCGACCACCGCAAGTGCGGCGAGTCCCAGAACGCGCTCTCGAAATCGTACCGGTGCATGGAACGGTCGACGCCGTTGCCGAGACGCCAGTCGTGGTCGGTCCACCAGATGATGTCCACCCCGAGGGACTCCGCCTTGGCGGTGTGCCACTCCCAGCTGCCGGATTGCTCGCTCATGCTCCCGTGCATGTGGAGCGCGAGGGAGTAGACGCTCTCGGGCGGGTAGCCGCCGCCGAAGTGGAAGCTCGGCCGCGAGGAACGGGCGCTCGCCGGGCCCGAGGCGATCACGAGGGCGAGGACCGCGACGGCGAAGCGCGCCGAGGGCGCCCGCGAGGCGATTCGAGGAAGGCGTTCGGGGGTTCGCGGGGTCAGGGGTCGCGCCATGGCTGATTCTCGCCCAAGCGCGGCCTCGGTTTCAAGAACCAGCGGCGTCCGCTCGAGCCAGGACGCCGCCCGGCGTCCTCAGACACGAACGGGGCCTCAGCAATCCGGCGGTGGGCGGCTCGTTCGAGAAGGGAAGGACGAAGGGGAATCGGTCGCCCGACGGCGCTGCGCCACCGCACGCCGCGTCGACCCCGCTCAGGGCTTCGGCAGGAACCTCGCCCGCGTGACGGCCAGCGGCCCGTCCGTCCCCACCGCCACGCCGACCGCGAAGAGGGCTTCCGCGCGATGCGCTTCCGGCACGACGTCGCAGCGGACTTGGATGCCCTTCTCGCCCGCCGGCACCTCCGCGAGAACCGCGCCCGACTCCGTCTGCAATCTCACCACGTACGACGCCGCGCCGGGGACGGGCTCCCACTCGAGCGGCCAGCCGGCCGGCGTGGGCGCCCACACGATCATGTCCCACCGCGCTTGCGGAGGCGTCGCGCGCAACGGTGCGCTCGGTTCCGGCGCCTTGGCGTGGCGCGACGCTTGCCAGCCCGCGAGCCCGAGGAACGCGAGCGACGCCGCCACCAGCCCCCACGAGAGCCAACTCGCCCAGGCCGGCGGGCCGAGCCTGTCGACGACCTTCGCGGGGTTCCTCCGCGCCGCGCCGAGCCGCGCGAGCAGCGAGCGCCGCACGTAGGCGCGCAACACGGCCCGTCCCAGGAGGCACGCGAGCGCGAGACCCAGGAAGAGCGCGGGGCCCGGCTGGAAACGTCGCGCCACGGGAACGCGCACGTCACCGTCGCCCACGAGCACGAACGGCGACCAGTAGAGCGGCTGCGCCGTGGCCGCGTCCTCTCGCAACGCAAGCTGCGCCTCTCGAAGCGCAGCCTTCACCGTCTCGCCGCGCGAGAGCCCTTCGTAGAGCCGCTCGACGAGCCGCGCCGTGGCCCGATCGTCCACGGGGCGCAGGCTGGCCACGACCGCCGGCACTCCTGCCGCGAGAAACGCGTTGGTCAACGCCGCCATGCCTTCGCCGGACGAGACCGCCCGCCCGCCCGCCGTCTCGCAGCCGGAGAGGAACGCGAGGCGCACGGGAAGACGGAGGGCGGCGATCTGCGCCGCGCGGAACACGCCTCGCTCGCCCGCAACTCCCCCGAGCCGCGCGGCCGAGCGCCAGGGGTGTCGATCGTCCGCCTGCACCTGCGCCGCCACGTGCAGGATGCCCGCCCCGCTCACAAGAAGGGGCAGCGACCCCAGGGAGTCCACGAAAGCGGGCGCGGTGACGCCGGCGAATCGGCGCGCGAGCGTCTGCACCTCCAGGTTCGCGGAGGCCGACGGCGAGCCGCTCGCCGAGCGCCCGGCCAGCGCGACGATCCGCAGCGGCGGCGCCGACGCGTCCGGCGCGGCGCGCCGACGCGCGAGCAGCGACGCGGACGGGACGCGCACGAGGTCGCAGCGCTCCAGGAGCGGCTTCCCTTCGAACGGAAGATCCGCGAGCGAGAGGGACTGCAACGAGCCGTCCGGGGCGAAGAAGACGGTCGTCGCGGATTCCACGAGGTCCTTGAATCCGGCGAACAGAAGGGTCGCGATCGAGTCCGCCGCCGCCTCGGCGTCCGGCGCGCTCGTCGCACGCGCCGCGAGAGGATCCACGCCCACTTGATATCGCTCCACGAGGCGGCGGAGGCCCGTCTCCTCCCCCGGCAGGCGCGCCGGGCGGCACTCGGTCTTCGTGACCGCGAACAGCAGCGACGTCTCCGGCCCCGCGAACGCCGCGAGCAGCAGCTCGTGCGGCGCGAGGGTCTCCGCCTGCAGGGCCGCGAGCGTCGCGAAGGACGTCGCTACGGAGTCCGGTGCCGCGCCGGGGCCCAGCGTCCGTTCGGCGAGCGCGCGGCTCTCGTAGCGCTGGAGGAGATCGAAGGCCGCGCGGACGCGTTCCTTCTCCGTCGCGTCGGCGGGACGATCGAGCAGTAGTCCGGCCAGGTCGAGGAACGCCCGCGGCGCTTGCTCCGCGCGCTCCTCGCGCCATTCGGGATCCGTGGGGAGCTGCCGATCCGCTTCCCACGCGGCCACCGCCTCACGCAGGCTCGCCATCGCGCTGTCCGGCTGGCCGAGGTCGCGCAGGGCGCGCGCCAGGTACGGGAGTGCGCGCAAGCGGAACGGCGTGCCCAGGCTGTCCGGGACCGCCAGCGAGCGACGCAGTGCCGCGGCGGCGTCCGCGGGCCGATCGGCGAGGAGGTACTGCTTGCCCAGCTCGCGATCGATCTCGACCTGACGGCTCACGCCGGCCTTCGCCCGGATCTCGCCGCTCTGCAGCTCGAGCTGCTCGAGCGCGTCGAGCGCGCGTCCCTGCGCGTTCAACGCCGCCGCCTTTCCGAGGATCGCGTCCACGCGGTACTCCACCGGGCCGCTCTCGCCGAGGCGGGCCAGCGCCTCGTCGTATCGGCGCATCGCCTGCGAGGCGCGGCCCCTCTCCATCGCCAGCCCGCCGAGGTCCACGAGCGCGCTCGCTTCCTCGTCCGCCCAGGCCTGCTCGCGCGCCACGTCGAGCTGCTGCTCGAGGATCGCGATGGCGTCCTCGAGGCGGCCGAGATCGCGGAGCGCGAGAGCGGCGTTCCTCGCGGGAACGAACGCGTCGCGCAAGCGACCTTCGCCTCGCAGCAGCGCGTGCGCCTCGCCCCAGCGATCCGCGGCGTGCAGGGGGTCGCCCAGCGAGAGATCGAGGAGCGCGAGATCGTTCAGACAGATCGCGGCCCGGTTCGCATCGCGATGGTCTTTGGCCCACGCGAGACACTGCTCCCACGCGGCGCGGGCCCCGGTGAAGTCGCCGGCCTGCCGGCCGGCGATGCCGCGGTAGAACAGCGCCTTCATCGCGCTGTCTTCCGGGGCGCTGGTCGTTTTCGCGTCGTGGGCCGCCGCGGCGGCGCCTTCCGTGCCGGGGGGGAGCGAAGCCGGCGCCGACGCGGCCGGCGCGCCCCACCCGGCCACGACCGCCGCGAGGACGATCGTCCGCATCACGCGCATCACCCGCATCACCGGCGCATCACGGGTGCACCACGCGCGGATCACCGGCGGATCATTGGTAGCGGAACACTCGTGACGCGACGGCCAGCATCACGATCGTGGCGAGCGTCATGCCCACGAGATGGGGCAGCACGCTCGCGGGTCCCGCGGCGAAGCTCACCAGCTTGTGCAGCGCGTCCATCGCCCACCCGGTGGGCAGGCAGAGCGCGAGCTTCTGCATCCACTTCGGGGCGATCTCCATCGGCCACCAGCAACCGCCGAGCGCGCCCAGCACGTTGGACGAGATCACGCCGATCGCCGACGCCTGTCCCTCGCTGCGCACGAGGCTCCCGAGCACGAGACCCACCGCCGCCATGAGCGCGGCGTACACGAGCATGACGACGAACACGAAGGGCAGGTCCGGACCCCAGCTCACCTTGAAGAGCACCGTTCCCGCGGCCATCCCGAACGCGATCTGCACGAGCCCCACCGCGAGCATGCCCGCCCACTTCCCGCCGACCACCGATCGTCGCGTGATCGGAGCGCACGCGAGCCGGCGCAAGAGCCCGCGGTGCCGCTCGATCACCACCAGGACCGCTCCACTCGTGGTCATGATGAGGAGCGTGAACATCACGAGGATGCCGGGCACGGATTGCTCGAAGCCGTGCGGGATCTCGCGGCGCTTCCCTGCCGACGTCACGCTCAAGGAAACCGACCGCGGCATGGCGCGCAGCTTCGCGAAGTCCTCGGGCGTGGCCTGCGCGCCCGGCGTCCCCGGCGCGCGCCCCCGCGGTGCGGGAATGTGCGGCGCAGCGCTCCGGGGTGCCACGGCGTGCGGCGCGGCGGCGGAATCCACCACGGCCTTCATCTCCGAGACCACGAGATCCGCGAGCACGCCGTAGACTGCGCGGCCCACCCGGACCTTCTCCTCGTCCGAGCCCAGGCCGGAGCGATCGTGCTCGTAGCGTACGGTCATCGCGCCCCCGGCGAGCACCGAGTCCGTGAACGCGGAAGGAATGCTCATGCGCCGGGGCGAAGCCGCGAACGCCGAGTCGCTCGGCGCGCGCAGGACGTCGTAGTTCTCGGCGGTCAGGCGGGTCGCGATCTCGTCGGCGAGGAAGCCGGCGTTCTTCCCCTCGCGCAACGCGAGCGGATCGCGCTTGCCCTCCGTGTGACCTCCGAAGCCCCCCGTGACCGTCCCGATGAAGTAGAAGAAGAGGATGGGCATCACGAAGACCCAGAGCAGGGTCTCGCGCGCGCGAAGCTGCACCCAGAGATCCTGTCGGGCGATGAATCGGACGTCGCGCAGCACGCCCCTACTCCCGCGCGAAGGCGACGCGCAGACGCCACGCGCCGACCGCGAAGAGGACGACGGCCATGGCGAGCATCGCGCCGAACGCCGTGGCCAGGGACGCCGGATCGAGCGTCTCGAAGAAGATCCGCTTCAGCTCGAGGACCGCCCACCCGTTCGGCGTGCGCCTGCCGATCGCGACCATCCACGCCGGCATCGCTTCGAACGGGAAGAAGCTGCCGCCGATCATGATGAGCGGGAACGTCAGCGCCAGCGTGATCACCTCGCCGGCGCGCCGGCTCGGCGCCACGAGCTGGAGCAGGAGCATCATCGCGAGAATCACCGCGCCGGAGAACGTGGCCCAGGCCACCGCCACCGGCAGGCGCGACCACGCGAGCCCCACCCATCCGCAACAGATCGCGAGCGCGACCGTCGAGATGGCGAGCATCATGCCGGTGCCGAACAGGATCTTCCCCGTCAGGTAATCCACGACGTCCTGCGGGGACGTGACCACGCGCCGGAGCGTGCGCTCGTCGCGCTCTTGCCAGACGTCGGAGGCGATGCCGCGCGCCGCGAAGAAGAGCGACATCACGAGAAGCCCGGGAATGAAGAGCTCGGCGAAGCTCGGCTCCTTCTCCTTCGCGGCCTTCTCCTCCTCCGCCGCGACCGTTTCCAGCTTGATGGCGAGCGGCTTGACCCGGTGCGCGACCTGCTCGACGAGGCGATTGACGCGCACGCTGAAGTCCGCGATCCACGCTTCGGGCATGGTGTCCGCACCCGGCGGCGGACCCGCGGCCATCCTGCGAAGATCGTCCCCGATCAGGCGGTGCGCGTAGAACTGCGCCTCGATCAGGATGCGCAGCTCTTGCTCGACGATTTCGGGGAGGATGCGTTGCGCGGGGTTCTTCACGAGGTCGAGGGTCACGGGCGTCTCGCGGAAGACGGCGTCGCCGAAGCCCTTCGGCAGGACGAGGAGCGCGGTGGCCTTGCCCTTCTCGATCCGCGCCCGGCCTTCGACGCGCGTGGCGCTCTCCACGTGCACGAGGCCGCCGGACGACTCGAGCGTGCGCACCAGCATCCGGCTGGCGAACGTGCTGTCCTCGTCCGCCACGATGACCTGCGCCTGCGGCTTCGGGCCCTCGCGCCCGCCGGAGACGAGCCACATGAGCGAGCCGGTCACGATGGGAAGCCCCAGCCAGATCGCCGCGGCCGCGAGGTCGCGACGCTGGCGGCGCCAGTCCTTCAGCGCGCTCGTGAGGACGAAGCTCACTCGCGGAGCTCCCGACCCGTGAGCTTGATGAAGAGGGTCTCGAGGCTCGGCTGCGTCAGCGTGGTCTCGCGCACTTCCGAGCGCGCGGCGCGAAGCGCGTCGAAGATGGCGGAGAGGCGCGCGGAAGCGGAGCGCGCCGCGAGCGTGAGCCCCCCTTCGTCCGACAACACCACGTCCACGCCCTCCACGCGGGCGATCGCCTCGCGGACCGCAGCGGGGTCGAACGCGCCCGTGAGCCGCAGCAGGTCGCGCTCGCCGATCAGCGCGCGAAGCTCGCGGAGCGTGCCGCCGGCGATGATCTTCCCGTGGTCCACGATGGCCATGCGATCGCAGAGGCCTTCGGCCTCCTCCATGTAGTGCGTGGTGTAGAGGACGCACGTGCCGCGACGCGCCTGCTCGCGCACGAGGTCGAGGAGCTTCACGCGGCTCTGCGCGTCCACGCCCACCGTGGGCTCGTCCAGGAGGAGCACCTTCGGCTCGTGCACGATTCCCGAGCCGAAGTTGAGACGTCGCTTCATGCCGCCCGAGAGACGCTTCACGGGCTCCTTGGCGCGGTCGGTGAGCGCCACGAGGTCCAGCACCGCAGCCACGCGACTCTTCAGCTCCTTGCCGGAAAGGCCGTACGCGCCGCCCCAGTACTCCAGGTTTTCGCGCGCGGAGAGGTCTTCGTAGAGCGCCACTTCCTGCGGGACGATGCCGAGCGCCGCTCGCGCCGCGCGCCCGTCCGTCACGACGTCGTGGCCGAGGACGCGCACGCGACCCGAGGTGGGGAGCAGCAGACCGGAGATGCAATGGATCGTCGTGGACTTGCCCGCGCCGTTCGGGCCGAGGAGGCCGAAGATCTCGCCGGGCTGCGCCTGGAAGCTCAAGCCGTCCACGGCCACCAGGTCGCCGTACTGCTTGCGGAGGGAATCGACCTCGATCATCGGGGGTCTCCTTCCGGAAGCCGGCATCTTAGCCCGCGTCTCACGGGCCGGTCCACGACGAGTCGGCGGGGCACTCGGCGGGGGCGCCGCCGCTGCGAGCGCCGTGTCCGCGTCCCTCAGCGCGCCCCCAAGGCATCGATCGCGTCCTCCAGACGCTGCGGGTCGTCGAGAGCGCCGCGGAAAAGGTCGCCGCGCTGCTCGATGCGCTCGGGCACTCCGAAGAGGTCGAACTGCGACGGGTGGAGCCCCGAGCGGACCTCGTCCCAGTCCAGCGGCGTGGACACGGTGGCGCCCGGTACGGGTCGCACGACGTACGGCGGCACGAGCGTCTGCTCGCGACGGTTCTGGCCGAAGTCCACGTACACCTTGTCACCGCGCTTCGCCGGCGTGCGCTCCACCGTGGCGATGTCCCGGTGCTCGCGCACGGTGAGCCGCGCCACCAGCTCGCAGAACATCCGCACCTGCTCGTAGCCGTACTCGCGCACGAGCGGGATGTAGATGTGCAGTCCCGTGGCGCCGGACGTCTTCACGCAGGGCCGGAGCCCCGCGCCGCGGAGGATCTTCCCCACCGTCTGCGCGATGCGGATGACCTTCGAGAAGTCGCTCGCCGAGGGATCGAGATCGACGACGGCGAGGTCCGGCACGTCGGGCGTTCCCACCCGCGAGAGCCACGGGTGGATGTCGATCGAGCCGAGGTTCACGAGGTGCAGCAGCGTGTCCCGGTCGTTGCAGACCACGTAGCGCACCTCCTCCCCGCCCTCGACGCCGATGACGGTCGTGGGCACCCAGTCGGGAATGCGGCCGGTCACGTTCTTCTGGTAGAAGCTCTTGCCCTCGATGCCGTCGGGATAGCGCAGCATGTGGCAGGGCCGGTCGCGCAGGTAGGGCAGCAGCACGTCGGCGACCGATTCGTAGTAGTCCAGGAGCTGGCCCTTCGTGATGCCTTCCTTCGGCCAGTAGACCTTGTCGCGATTCGTGAGCTTCACGCGGCTCTTGCGCCGCGCGCCGGTCGCGAGGCTCTCGCGGAGCGGCGTGGCCGCGGCGTCCTTCGGCGGAGCGGCCACGCGGATCTCGCGCCAGGCGGGAGAGGCCCCGGGCGAGTACGCGCTGCGCGCCTCCTTCGCGATCACCCCGGCGAGGCCCGTCCGCACCACCACCTCGCACAGCTCCTCGCCGCGCGCGACCACGTGGTCCACATGCAGCACGGTGCCGCTCGGCGGGAGGATGGATGCCAGCGCCGCCTTCCGCTCGACGAGCGGGTACGGGGCGAGGCTCCAGTCGTCGTAGTGGAGGAGATCGAAAGCGTAGAAGACCACTCCGTCCGGGTCGCCGCCGGCGAGCTTCTCGTCGAGCAGCGCGCGAGAGGGACGCTCGTCCTCGCCCGTCGCCACGAGCACGCCGTCCACGAGCGCGCGACGCGCGCGGAGCCGGCGCAGCGCGAGCGCGATCCCCGGCAACTCCGCCTCGATCGGCGCGCCGTCCGCGCCGAGGAAGCGGACGTCGTCGCCCTCGAGCGAGGCGAAGGCGCGACGGCCGTCGAAGGCCAGCTCGAAGATCCAGTCCGGATGCGAGAACGGCGCGACCTTCCCGGCGGCGCGCATCGCGCGCGGGCGCTCCGGCCGGACGGCGCGCTCCACGCGCGAGAGGTCGAGCGGAAAGAGCGGCACGCCCGCTTCGCGCGCGTAGCGATCCTTGTACTTGAACATCAGCCAGTCGCGCTCGCCGCGCGTCTTGACCATGTGCCACTCGCCGCGCAGGCGACCGCCGTCCAGGTCGATCTCGAGCTTCCCGTTCTCGAGGCCGGCGGGCCCGTCGCCGAGCGCGCGATACGTGCCTTTGTCCCAGATCACCATCGTGCCGGCGCCGTACGCGCCCTTCGGGATCACGCCGTCGAACGTCATGTACTCGATGGGGTGATCCTCGGTGTGCACCGCGAGATGCTTGTCCGCGGGATCCCACGAGAAGCCTCGTGGAATCGCGAAGCACTTCAGCACGCCGTCCATCTCGAGGCGCAGGTCGTAGTGCAGCGCGCGCGCCTCGTGGCGGTGGATGACGAACGCCCCCGTCGGCGCGGCGGCGTCCGTGCTCTCGACCGGCGCGGGCGCCGGCTCCGGCGTCTTTCCGAAGTCGCGCTTCTTCCGGTATTCGGCCAGCGGGTCCTTGCGGGGCATGGCCGGGGATTCTAACGTCGATGACGCGCGGACGGGACACCTTCGGCCCGGAGCATCGGGGAGTGCGCGGCCTCCCGCCACCGAGCGCCGGCGATCGTTGAATGTCGAGGTCGGCGGCGGTATCGTCGCCGCCACGCCGAGTTGCACCGGCCGAAATCTCCAAGAGGACACCTGCCCCGCCCAACCGCCCGCCGCCACGATGGGGTGGGACGCGCGGGAAAAGGAGTGACCCCGTGCAAGGGCCCGCGCCCACCGACGGTCCGCTCACGCTCGAGGAACTGCAGCTCGCTGCGCGCAACCGGGGGCTGCCGCTCGAGGCGCTGCGCTACGACGTGACCCCGGTCGGACTGCACTACCTGCTCGTGCACTTCGACATCCCGGCGATCGACCCGCGCGAGTGGCGCTTGGCGGTCGGGGGGAACGTGCGTCGCGCCCTTTCGCTCACCCTGGACGACCTCCGGGCCCGGCCGCGCCACACCGCGCTCGTGACCCTCGAGTGCGCCGGCAACGGTCGCGCCCGCCTGCAGCCGCGTCCGATCAGCCAGCCGTGGCTGAACGAAGCGGTGGGCACCGCCGAGTGGACCGGGACGCCGCTCGCCGGCGTGCTGGAGGAGGCCGGCGTGCAGCCGGGCACCACCGAGATCGTCTTCGTCGGGGCCGATCACGGGGTCGAGAAAGGCCACGAGCACGACTACGCGCGCAGCCTGGGCCTCGAGGAGACGACGCGCGCGGAGGTGTTGCTCGCCTACGAGATGAACGGGCGCCCGCTCGAGCCCCAGCATGGAGCCCCCCTGCGGCTCCTCGTCCCGGGCTGGTACGGAATGACGAGCGTGAAGTGGTTGGTCCGGATCGAAGCGTCGATCCGACCGTTCGAGGGCTATCAGCAGAGCGTGGCGTACTGGTACAAGAGCGGCCCCGACGACCCGGGAGAGCCCGTCCGTCGCATCCGCCCGCGCGCGCTGCTGATTCCACCCGGCTTCCCCGATTTCCTCTCCCGCCGCAGGACGCTCGCGGCCGGGCGCGCGGACGTTCGCGGGCGAGCGTGGTCCGGGATGGCACCCATCGTCCGCGTCGACGTGGGCATCGACGGGACCTGGGCGCCGGCCACGCTCGGAGCGCCGCTCGGACCGTTCGCCTGGCGCGCGTGGCGTTTCGCGTGGGACGCGCCTCGGGGCGAGCACGTTCTCTCGTGCCGCGCGACGGACTCCGCCGGCAACACGCAGCCGCTGGAGCAACCCTGGAACCTGCAGGGCATGGGTAACAACATGGTGCAGAGCGTCCCGGTCACCGTGGTCTAGCGAAGCCGTCAGCGCGCGTACCTGATCGCGAAGAAAGTCACCCCCTGCGGCGACGTGATCCCGCAGAAGCGCCCCACGCCCGGCACGTCCTGGGGCGGCACGCAGAGCGCGGCGCCGAGCTTCGCCGCTTCCCGCGCGGTCTCGTCCGCGTCCTTCACCGTGAAGTACGTTCCCCAGCACGGCGGCATGCCGCCCATCTCCGGCGTGATCGCCATCATGCCGGCGACGTAGGCGTCGCCGAGCTTGAAGGTGGTGTACGACCCGCCCGGCATCGGCATCGTCTCCGCCTCCCAGCCGAACAAGGACGAGTAGAACTTCGCGGCCCGGCCGACGTCGGTGGTCATCGTCTCGAACCAGCTCGGCGCGCCGTGGAGGCTCGCGTCCACGTCGGTGCCGAGCATCTTCTTCGGCTCCCAGAGATCGAACTGGGCGCCGTTCGGATCGTGACAGACCGCCATGCGCCCCGCGTCCATGATGTCGAAGGCGGGCTGCGCCTTGCCGCCGAGCGAGGCGACCTTCTTGGCGGTCGCGTCCGCGCTGTCCACTTTCACCATGACGCCGATCATCGGCGGCGCCTTCGGCCGGCCCGGGCTCACGACGTCGAAGAGGCCGCCGATGTCGCGTCCACCCACCTTCACCGCGTGACCCGCCACTCCCGTCATCTCCACGTACGTCCAGCCGAGCAGCTTGCCGAAGAACGCGCGCGCCTCGGCGGGCTCGGGGGTCAGCATGTTGATCCAGCAGAAATCGCCCGGCTTGCGCGTGCCCGTGGTCATCGGCGTGCTTCCTCCTGGTGAGTGGTCCGTCCGTGCGACTGGGCGAAGACTACCGTGTTCATCGACCCGGGCCAATCGGCGAGGATCGGCGACGAGCGGCGAAGCGAAACGGTCCATGCCCAAGACCCTGACCGTGGGCGGCGCGCTGGTGCTGGCGGGCGTGCCGCTGCTTCTCCTCGCGCGACGGCAGTTCGGCGACGCGCATCGCGCGTACCGATCGCGAACCCCGTGGGGAGGCACCGGCCTCACGAAGGCGCGCTCATCTCCAGCTCGCGACCGTCTTCGTGGCGCCACACGAACCGCCACGCTCCGCTGACCCGGAGGTCGATCTCGCACACGGGCATCGTCCAGCCCTCAGGGCCGAGCAGCCAGCTCTGCACGTGCTTCGGCTGAGTCCAAGCCTTCCAGGCGATGCGGCGCGGCGCGTCCACGATGCGCACGGCCACGATCTCGAGGTCGCTCGGCGTGGAATAAGTGGTGACGCCGGTTCTACCGGGGCTGATCGTCATCGGGCTTCTCCTCCAACCGAGTTGCTGGAGATACGTGTCGAGACGCGCGTAGCTGGCGTCCCAGAAGCGCCGGAACTCCGCGGCCCACTCCGCGACCTCGCGGAGCGGCGCGGCGGCGAGGGTGCAGGGACGCCGCTGCGCGTCTCGTCCCCGTCGAATGAGTCCCGCGCGCTCGAGCACCCGCAGGTGCTTCGAGACGGCCGGGCCGCTCATGTCGAACGGAGCCGACAGCTCCTTGACGGTGGTGGCGCCCTGGGAAAGCCGGACGAGGATCGCCCGGCGGGTGGGATCGGCAAGGGCCGCGAGGGTGGCGCTGAGGCGGTCGGTGCGCGTGGTGACCATGGACCGTAACCTTTCGGTTATTTAACCCTTTGGTTATATATGTCCACGGACCCCCTGTCAAGCCCTCGGACGGGATGGGGCCGGAACGAGCCCCTCTGGATCCTCGGCGCCACGCTTCGTCGGCTCCCCAGCGCTCGATCCGCGTGAAGCGTCGCGATCGCGTACGATGACGGCTTCCGAGGAAGGAGGGGCCATGACCGGCAAGCCCGCGCCTGCCCGGCGAAGCCTCGCAGGAAGCCGGCACGCCGGCGGCTCGATCCTCCCCGACCGCCGAAGCGCAGCTCCGCGGCTTCATCGCGAAGTTCGAGCCGAAGCACCGGACGGTGATTCGCGCCGTGCGCCGGCGGTTGCGCCGGCGCTTCCCGAGCGCCTTCGAGCTGGTCTACGGCCAACTACAACTTCGTGATCGGCCATGGCCCTTCGAGCGCCCGTCCGATCAAGTAGTCCTCGATCGCCGCCGGAGCGAACGGCGTGGGGCTGTGCTTCATCCGTGGCGCCCGTCTTCCGGATCCGAAGAAGATCCTGCTGGGCGGAGGCAAGCAGACCCGCTTCGTTCGCCTGGCATCGGCGGACGTCCTGGCGCGCCCGGAGGTGGACGCGCTCATCGACGCCGCGGTGGCTCAGTCCAGCGTCCCGTTCCCGGCGAGCGGACCTTGCCGGCTGATCATCCGCTCGGTGTCGGCGAAGCAGCGCCCGCGTCGATCCTCTGCGAGGTGAGACGGTCTTCGCCGAGCCCTCGCGGGCCTGAAGCCACTCGTTCGGAGGAGACCATGAGACCCGCGATTCTCGCACTTGCAGCGCTGCTGGGCTGGGGGGCGGCCCATCTCACCCAGCATGGGACGAGGTCACAGACCCTGATCGTAGGCAGTGCGCTGGCGCTCGGAGGCGTGCCGCTCCTTCTTCTCGCGCGCCGGTGGTGCCTGGCGACGTGCCTGCTTCACCCCGAGGCGAAGGGCCGGGGAATTCACGGCCTCTACGCGAAGATCCCGCACCCCATGTATCTCTTCCCTCGATACGCTCCTCGGGGTCGTCATCCTCCTGGACCGGGCGTGGCTGCTCGGGCCTCAGGTGCGCTCATCGCGCTCCAGGCGTGGCAGGCGCGACGGGAGTCCCGCCGCGGAGCGCTTCGGGGAAGCCTATCGCACGTACCGGACGCGAACCTTGTGGTGAGTCGGCGCGCGCTCACGATGCGGCGGCTCGCCGCTTCTCTCGGGCGCGAAGCCTCTTCTGCACCAACGCGCTCGTCAGCTCCTTCCGCGCGTCCCTGACCCAACGCGCCGCGGCGCTCTCCGATTCCTCGAGCCGCCGCGCCAGGCCGACGGCCGCCTCGTGGAGCGCCGCGCTGCGCTGACCCACCGCGCGCAGCGCCCAGCTCACGCCCTTCTTCACGAAGTTGCGCTCGTCGGTCGCGGCGCCCTCGATGAGGCGCAGCGAACGGAGGAACGGCGCGTCCGGAGCCTCCTTGTCGTGCAGCGCGAGGCTGGCGAGAAGGGCGAAGGCGGCGCGCTTCGGGAACTCGTCCTTTCGCCGGCTCCACAGGTCCACCTTCTTCCACGCGTGCGGCGTGCGGTCGAAGAGGTGGAAGCACAATCCGTCGCAGATCGCCCAGTTGTCGAAGTCGCGGCCCAGCGGTCCATCTGCGCGGCCGTGACGCGCTTCGATCGTCCGCCGAACGCGGTCAGCTGGCGCGCCTCGTACCAGCCGGTGTCCCACAGCGCCGCCGCCAGCTCGTGGTCCTTGCCCAACCGCTTCGCCAGCGTCTGGATCACGGCCATGGACACGCCGTAGACCTTCGGCGCGACGATGCCGTAGCGGGCCATTCCTCGCGGTTGCGCTTGGATCCACGCTTCTCGAAGAAGGCGAGGACCTCGCGCACGCGCGCCGCCTGTGCGGTCACGCGCGCGCCGGGTGCGCGGTCACGCGGCTTGTCAGCGGCATGAGGCTCTTCAGCCCGCCCCAGCTCGTGGGCTCCACCGCGGTGGGCCCGGCCGTCTCGATCGCCACGTTGTCCGCGCGCCGACCTCCCACTGCTGGAAGATCGCGAAGAAGCACGGTTGCAGGAAGTGGATCTCCACGCGATCGACGCTGCATGATGTCGCTCCACGTGACGCCGGGGCGGAAATGCTCGCAGTCGTCGATGGAGCCGCCGGCCCAACCCGCGGGGACGGCATCGGCGGACTGGCTCGGAACGTCGAACTGGTAGTGCACCCAGCCCTGACCCACCGCCGGGGTCGCCGCGCCGATGGCGTAGACGAAGTCGTCGTCGGTGATGTCGTCCGGCGTGCCGTTCGTCTTGCGCAGCAGCAGCACGACGTTGAACTCGCTCCCGTCCCCGAAGTCCACGTGCAGCGTCTGCAGATCCACGCTGATCCGCGTCACGTTGGCCGCGTGGTAATCGCCCGTGAAGGGCGTGGCGCCGTCGACGACCGAGGAGAGCGTGGGGTCCACGGTGTCGAGCAGGGGACTGTGGAGCCACCCGCCGGGGTTGCCGCCCGTGGGCTCCAGGGTGTCGAAGCCCTGGATGTAGGACCATCCTGCGGCGTTGACGCCTCCTTCGAACTCGTCGACGAAGGTGACCGCATGCGCGGCTGCCGGGAGGGCGAGCGCGAGCGCGAAGAGGTGAATCGAGAAGCGTCGGTGCATGGCGGCTCTCCTTCCGGATGCGCGGGGAGGGACTCAGCCCGTGGAGTATGCGACGGGCGCCGACCCTGAGGCAATCGGGCCGCGTGGAAAGGCCGCCGTTCGACGGCGATGCGCGCTCGAACGCCCGATCGTCGCGTGGCGACGCGCTCCATCGAGCGTGTTGCGCGGTCTCTGGTCCATGGGATCCTGCAGTGGACTATGGGATCCTGAATTGCTATCCTGGGCCGTTGGGGCGTCGTTTCGCGGGGAGAGTTGCCATGCGGCTCAGGCCCTTCTTCGTCATCGCGGCCGGCTTCGCCCTCGGCGTCGGATGCGGCCACGACGACACCCCCCCGCTCGCACCGATCGATCACCTCACGACGAGCCTCGGAGCGGCGCCCGACGCGCCCATGCCGGAGACGGTCCTTCAGGCATACTCCGCCGCGTTCGCGGCCGGCGACGTCGAGACGATGCGGAGCCTGCTCTCGCCGGACTTCGTCTTCGAGATCGATCCGTACTGCGCAGGCCGCGCGTCGTGCGGCGCGTCGTTTCCGTGGCACCGCGACCAAGAGATCGGCTGGCTGACTCGCGTGATCGCGAAGGGACCCGAGCGAGAGTGGAGCTTCTATTCCGACGGTCCCACGCCGCTCCCGGGGCATCGCTGGCGGATGCGGGCGGGGATGAACCTCTTCTGCACGGATACGCTCGGCTATCACAGTGGGTGCAACGGAACGGTCGACGTGGACTTCGTGCCGGACGGGCAGGGCGGCCTGTGGATCGCACGAATGGCGGCTCGACGGTGGTTCCGGAGCGACGACGGCTGCGGCCTCGTCTACTTCCGCTGCCTGAACTGAGGCTCCTGCGGCCTCCGACGCTCGTCGCGATCGAGGGGGCCGCCGGGCCATCTCGAGCGCGCAGAGGTCCCGCGCGAAGCAGCGGAGCATACCGTCCACTTCTGCCGCGACGACGGTGCGCGACACCGACATCCCGCTTCGACGACGCCCCAGGACGGTGCTAAGCTCGTTCTCATCATGCCACCGCGATCTTCCTTCAAGGGCTTCCTGCGCCTCTCGCTCGTGTCCGTGCCCGTGAAGGGCTACACGGCGAATCAGACGGGCGCGGAGATCCATCTGAATCAGCTCCACGCGGACTGCCACCAGCGCATCCGCTACAAGAAGGTCTGCCCCGAGCACGGCGACGTCCCGCAGGAGGAGATCGTCTCCGGCTTCGAGCAGGCGAAGGACCAGTACGTCGTGATCGATCCCGAGGAAGTGCAGAAGCTCCGCAAGAAGAGCGAGAAGACCGTGGACATCGTGGGCTTCGTCCGCACGGACCAGTTGGACGCGAAGTTCTTCTCGGGGCGCATGTACTATCTCGCCCCCGACGGGACCGCCGGACAGAAGCCGTACCAGCTGCTGCGCGACGCGATGGAGAACGACGGGCTCTACGCCGTCGCGTCGGCGATCCTCTCCGGTCGCGAGCAGATGGTCGCCATCCGGCCCATCGACGGCCTCCTCGCGATGTGCATCCTGCAGTTCGCCGAGAAGGTGAAGGAAGCGCGCGAGTTCGCGGACGAGGTCCAGGAGACGAAGGTCACGCCCGCCGAGCGCACGCTCACGAAGACGCTCGTGGACGCGTCCACGCTCTCGGAGTTCGACTTCGCCCAGTACAAGGACAACTACGTCGGCGAGCTGCGGAAGCTCATCGAGCTGAAGATCGAAGGCCAAGAGATCGTCCAGGTGGCCGACGTGGACGAGCCGAAGGTGATCAACCTGATGGAGGCGCTCAAGGCCTCCGTCGAGGGCGCGAAGCGCGCGGCCGCGTCGCGCAAGCCCTCGGAGAAGGTCGCCACGAAGATGGCGCCTTCCGCGAAGATCCGCGCCGAGGGGAAGCGCAAGCGCAAAGCCGGCTGAGCCGCGGAGCCGGCCGAGCCACGGACGGACGGAGCCGAAGACGAACGGAGCCGAGGCGCGAGCCCCGGCTCCGTTTCGTCATTGCCCTGGTGGCCCTATCGGTATCGGCTCTTCACTTGGCCCCACGTGTCGGGCTCCACCGGGGCCGCGCAGTTCGCGGGTTCGGCCCCGATCCGCGTGGCGGTCGTCACGGTCTTCGTGCACGAGTCCGGGATGGGACCGCAGCCGGGCTGAGAGTAGACCTGGCTCTGCGTGAGCGTGGCGTGGAGCGTCTCCCCGGTCCGGGTCGCCGCGAGCGTGTAGTTGAAGGTCACCGTG
>JAXLTI010000005.1:0-630781 GCA_046330135.1 bacterium | reverse complement strand
AGAGCTGGGCGTGGACGCCCTCCTGCTCGGCGAGGTCTACACCTGGACGCCCGGGAAGCCGGGGATCTGGATTCTCGCGAAGAAGGGGCGCGTGGGCTTCCAAGCGCGTCTCGTGGACGTGGCCACCGGCTCGGTGCTGTGGAGCGTGAACCGCGTCCGCGAGACGGAGCCGAAGGACTCGCTGCCCGTGGGTCTTTCGCGCGTGTTCCGTGATCTCGCGGCGGAGATGCCCAAAGGGCTCACGTCCTACTGACCGGAGCGGAGATCCGTGGACGACGGAACGCACCACCGGGCGAGCGGCACGTCCATGCCGCACGGCAGCGCGGCACCGCGCGGCGGCGCGCGCCCCTTCCTCGGCGTCACGTTCGATTGCTGCGGCGTCTACGCGCGCATCTATCGCAATCGCGATCAGACCGCGTACGAGGGACGCTGCCCGCGGTGTCTTCGACGCGTGCGGGTGGAGATCGGCGAGGAAGGCTTGTCGTCGCGGTTCTTCCGGGCATCCTAGAGTCCCATCTCGAGAATCGACCCGAGGTCCGCGTTCTTCCGGCCCGGCCCTCTCGGCGTTCGTCCCTTTCTCGATCCATCGCGTCACCGACGGTTGATTCCGCACCCCCGGCCAACGCATCATGCGGTCAGATCCTCCCCGGTCCATCGACCCCCGAGGGCCCCTCCCCATGCGATCGAGCCACCTGGCATTCCCGGCCGTCCTGCTGCTTGTCGCCTCCGCTTCCGCCGATCCGTCGTTCCACTGGGCGAACCCACGCCCCACCGGCGCCGAGCTCGGCGGCGTGGACTTCGAGTCGGGCACGGTGGGCTATGCCGTCGGCGGCTTCGGCGCCACGCTCCGCACGACGGACGGCGGCGTGACCTGGCAGGACCTCACGAACCCGAACGTCCTCGGCCCGGACCTCGACGACGTTCTCGTGCTCTCGCCGGGCGTGCTGCTCGCGGCGGGCGCTTCGCCGGGGCTTCATCGCAGCACGGACGGCGGGCTCTCGTGGAACCCGGTCGCGAATCCGGCGGCGACGCATCTCCGCAACCTCTTCCAGCTGAACGCGTCTACGCTCTTCTCGGTGGGGGATCTCGGCCGTGTCATCCGCTCCACCGACGGCGGCGGCACGTGGTCGCTCCTCGCGTCGCCCGCCGCGTCGAACCTCGTGGACCAGTGGTGGGTGAGCCTGGCCACCGGCTACGTCGTGGGTCCGAGCTGCGTCCGCCGCACCACGGACGGCGGCGGGAGCTGGGCGGCGATTCCCAACGTCAACGACTCCGGCGTGTTCCTGCCGGGAGACATCCAGTTCCTGGACGCGCTGAACGGATGGATCCTCCTCGACTTCGACACGTATCGGACTACGAACGGCGGCGCCACGTGGGCGC
The DNA here is from genome assembly GCA_046330135.1 of bacterium. GTDB lineage: Bacteria > ARS69 > ARS69 > ARS69 > ARS69 > CAYYFX01. The sequence continues at coordinate 629,401 of JAXLTI010000005.1, read as the reverse complement.
ATCTGCCGATGCCCTTCGGCCAATCGCCGATCTACCAGGAAGAGGCGCTGCTCTTGGGCACGCAGACCCGTCTCGTGGCGACCGAAGGCGAAGGCGCGGACATCTGGAAGACCACGGACGACGGGCTCACGTGGACGCGTCCCTTCAGCCACCCCGGGACGCGCGGGGTGACCGATCTCCTGCGCCTTCCGGGCGGGGCGATCATCGCCACCTCCACCGACGGCGATCTCCTGCGTAGCACGGACGCCGGCGCCACCTGGGCCGACTTCACCCAAGTGGCGGGCCCCGCCGTGCGGGCCGACACGAACGTGCTCGACATCCACGCCTCGGGCCTCGGCTTCGCCGGGGGCTACGGATCGCTCTGGATCCAGACGACGGACTCGGGGCGCACGTGGTTCACGCCGGCGACGATCCCCGGCCTCGGCGAGGTCTACGCGATCACCATCCGCGACGCCCTGTTCGCCCTGGCGGGCGGCTCGGGCACGGCCGGCCACAGCGACGTCCGCCGTACGACCGACGGCGGCGCCACGTGGACCATCCACCCGCTGTCGGGGAGCTACGTGGGCTATGCGCAGGGGCTGGCGGCATTCGCGGACGGGACGTGCTTCTGCGGGACCTACGGCGGAACCAACATCAACTACGTGTTCCGCTCGACCGACGACGGCGACACGTGGCAGCTCCGCAACACGGGGCTCTCGGCGAGCGACCGCGTCTTCGATCTCTTCTTCCTCGACGCGCAGCACGGCTTCGTCTGCGGAGGGGACTTCAGCGCTCCGAAGGTCTACCGCACGGCCGACGGCGGCGGCCAGTGGACGCCGATCGGGGCGGGGCTCCTGGGCAGCGAGATCCGCGACATGCACTGGTTCGACGAGACCCACGGGCTGGTGGTCGGAGGAAACCGCATCCAGCGGACGACCGACGGCGGCGGCAGCTGGACCACCGTGTCGAGCAGCGCAGGCTACGAGGCGATCGACTTCCGCGATCCGCTGCACGGCGTGGCCGACGTGTTCGGCAATGGCGCCGTTCTCACCTCCGACGGCGGCGCCACGTGGACGCCGGTGCTGCTACCGCTCCCCGGCTACATCTCGGACGTCGCGATGACCCCGACCGGCTTCCTCGTCTCGACCGGCTCGAACGGGATCCTCGGTTACGACACGGGCGAAGGGGCCGTGGTGGCCCCGGTGATCGCGCGGGCGAGCGACGCGCACGACGGCCTCGTGGCGTGGCCGAATCCCGTGCGTGCGGGGCAGACGAGCGAGCTGCGCTTCCGCCTCGAGGGCGAGCGGGCGAGCGGGCCGAGCCCCGTGGAGGCGCGCCTCTACGACGTCGCGGGGCGGCTCGTCGCACGGGCGCCGCTCGACGCGGGCGCGCGGGGCGGCACGCTCTCCCTGAGCGCGGCCGGCCTTCGCCCCGGCGTGATGTTCCTCGAGGTGCGCGGGGCGCACGGGGAGAAGCTGGGCGCGAAGATCGCCGTGCTGCGCTAGGGAACCGCGACGCTCGCTTCGCCGGTCCACATGTCGAAGACCTGGATCGGCAGCAGCCGATCGAGCTGCAGCGATCGCACGAGCGCAGGCGAAACGGGCCGGAAGTGCAGCGTGGCGTCCACGAGGAGCGGGCCCGGCGTCCCGACCGGCACCGTGACCAGGTAGCTGACCGTGCGCGTCTCGGCGTACCGGATGAGCGACCGGGCGTCGATGGACTTCGCGCGGAACGTGAAGAAGGTGCGGTTGCCGCTCGCGTCGCGCAGGGTGGCTTGGAACGTGGCGAGGTCCGGATCGCTCGGGAGATCGCCGTTCGCGTCGAGCCGGCCGGACACGTGCACGTCGTGTCCCGTGGCGTCCTTCACGACGAGCTCGATCCACATCTCCCGCGAGAACGACACGCCCGAGGGGATCGAGTGCCCCGCGAAGTCGTTCGTGACGGCCACGCTCACCGGCAGCGTCCCGGACGGCGGCACGGTCGGCGGAACCGTCAGCGCCACCGAGACGGAGTTCCGGAGCAGATGGGCGATGGCGTCCTTCTGCGCCGCGAGGTCCACGCCGCGGAACGCCTCGTACGTGTAGTCCGCGCCGACGAAGGTGTGGTGGTGCACGGTGCGCACGGGACCGTCGGCGACGGCGGGGCCCTGATACGCCGGCATGTGACAGTTCTGGCACTCGATGCCCATGCCCGAGAGGATCGAGCGCTGCCACTCTTCGAACGTGTCCTCCACGGCCGTGCCGTCGGGGAGATTCAGCTGGTGACAGGACGCGCACTGGATCGACGTGCGGAACGAATCGTCCGCGCGCGACTCGTGGAAGTCGTTGTGCACCGGGTCGGCGATGCCGCCGAGCTTCGCCGTCCGGGGATCCACGTCCTTCAGGAAATCGATGTTCCCCACCGGCGGCACCACGGTGATCGAGTGGCAGACGTCGCAGCTCACCCCGTCCTGGTCGACGTCTTCCAGCGGGTGCTCCGCGCTCGGGACGTTGCCGGCGTCGAGCCAGCTCTTCTGGCGCGTGAGCGACGGGGAATGGCAGCGCTTGCAGCTCCCGCCCCTGTCCGGGCCCACCTCGTTCACCGCGATGTCCGACATCGCGAGCATGAGAGGATCCGCGGAGCCGAACGCGTGCATCGACGACTCCCACTCCGCGAGGTGCGCCGGGTGGCAGCCGCCGCAGGTCTGCGCCGACCGGAACGGCGGCAGAACGGTTTCCGGGACCGGCGCCGCCAGCTTCTCCCCCCGGTCCGAGCAGCCGGCGAGCACGATCGCCGTGAGGGCTCCCGCGAGGGCGGACACGGCTCGGGCGCGTGGCGGGCGACTCGGGTGACTCATGGCCTCTCCAGGGGATGCACCATCATACCCCGGAGAGGCGGAGATCGCTCGGCGCTCGGCGACCGGCCGCTTGGCGACGCGCCCCGCGCCGCGGTCCGCGCTCGGCGCTCTCCGCTCGGCATTCTCCGCCGCTCCGCCATCGCGTACCATGAGTGCCACTTGCCGAGTCCCGATCCCGGGGCCTCGAAGGAGCCGGCGCGTCATGCACATCCCCGACGGCTTCCTCGACGCGAAGACCCTCGCCACCACGGCGGCCCTTTCCACCGGCGGCGTCGCCACCGCCTTGCGGCAGGTCGCGCGCGAAGGCGCCGCGCGACGCGCTCCTCTGATCGGCCTCACGGGCGCCTTCGTCTTCGCGGCGCAGATGCTGAACTTCCCGGTCGCGGCGGGGACGTCGGGGCACCTCGTGGGCGGCGTGCTGGCCGCGGTCCTCGTGGGGCCGGGAGCGGCGGTGATCGTGATGACCTCGGTGCTCGCGCTCCAGTGCTTCATGTTCAACGACGGCGGCGTCCTCGCGCTCGGCGCCAACGTGTTCAACATGGCGGTGGTGGCGCCGGGGGTGGGATGGATCGTCTACCGGGCCGTCCATCGCGGCGGCGGAACGCGGGGCATGCTGTTCGGCGCCGCATTCGCGTCGTGGTGCTCGGTGGTCCTCGCGGCGGTGGCCTGCTCCGGCGAGCTGGCGTTCTCCGGAACGGTGCCGGCAAGGCTGGTCTTGCCCGCGATGACGGGCGTGCACGTCTTGATCGGCCTCGGCGAAGCCGCCATCACCGCGCTCGTCCTCGCCGCCATCGCGCACACCCGACCCGATCTCCTGCGCGCGGACGCCGCGGCGGCGCCGACGGGCCGCCTCTTCGTCATCCAGGGCGTGATCGTGGCGGCGGGCCTCGCGGTCTTCCTCTCGCCTTTCGCGAGCGCGTTTCCGGACGGGCTCGAGTGCGTGGCGGGACGACTGGGGTTCGTGCACCGCGAGGCGGGCGCCCTCCTCCCCGCGCCGATGCCGGGCTATGCCGTTCCGGGCTTGGCCTCCTCGATCGGAGGCACGATGATCGCGGGGCTCGCGGGCACGGCGCTCGCGTTCGGATTGTCGTGGCTGCTCGCGCGCGCGTTGACGCGCGGCGAGGCCACCCCAGTGAAGAAGTGATCCCATCGAACCGATCCTGCTCGACCAGTACGCCGACCTGGACAGCCCCGTTCACCGCGCCCCTCCGGCGCTCAAGGTGGGCGGTCTCGTCGTCCTGGTCTCGCTCGTCGCGCTCGCGCCGCCTCGCCTGTGGCTCTTCGCGGCGGTGGCCGTCCTGCTCCTCGCCGTCGCGGCGGCAAGCCGCGTGCCGCCGCGCTTCCTCGTGCGGAAGCTCCTCTTCCTGGAGCCGTTCATCCTCGGCGTCGTGGCGATGACGCTCTTCCAGCCGAACGGTCTGCATCGCTTCGCGCTCACGTTGACGCGCAGCACGCTCTGTCTCTGCGCGAGCGTGCTCCTCGCCGCCACGACGCCCTTCAGCGACTTCCTCGGCGTCCTGCGGCGCTGGCGGCTGCCCGCGTTCCTCGTGACGACGCTCGGGCTCACGTACCGGTACCTCTTCGTCCTCGCCGACGAGGCGCTGCGCATGCGTCGCGCGCGCGCCGCGCGCACCTTCGTGCGCGGCCGCGTGTCGATGTGGAAATCCCTCTCCACGGTGGCCGCGCGGCTCTTCGTCCGCGTGAGCGAGCGCGCCGACCGCATCCATGCCGCGATGTGCGCGCGGGGGTGGAAGGCGTGAGCGCGATCGAGGTGACCGGCTTGAGCTATCGCTACGCGGACGGCACGCGGGCGCTCGAGGACGTGGCGTTCGCGGTGGCCGAGGGCGAGCGCATCGGGCTCATCGGGCCGAACGGCGCGGGGAAGTCCACCATCCTCCTCCATCTCAACGGGCTCCTGCCGGAGCGTCTCTCGTCGGACGGCGCGGTGCGCGTCTTCGGCATGCCCGTCACCGAGGAGAACCTCACGAGGATCCGCTCGCTCGTGGGTTTCCTGTTCCAGGACCCGGACGATCAGCTCTTCTGCGCGACGGTCTTCGAGGACGTGGCGTTCGGACCGCGCCAGACGGGGCTCGACGGCGACGCGCTGCGCGAGCGCGTGGAGCGGGGGCTCGCCGCCGCCGGCATCTCCGGGTTCGAGCGACGCCCGCCGCATCGCCTGAGCCGCGGCGAGAAGCATCGCGTGTGCCTCGCGGGCATCCTGGCCTGCGAGCCGAAGGTGCTCGTCCTGGACGAGCCCACGTCCCACCTGGACCCGCGGGGCCGTCGCGAGCTGCTGGCGCGGCTGCGCGCGCTCCCCGTGACCCAGATCGTGGCCACGCACGATCTCGAGTTCGTCGTGGAGCTGTGCACGCGTGCGATCCTCCTGGACGGCGGGACGGTGGTCGCGGAGGGCGCGCCGCGCGAGCTTCTCGCGAACGAGCCGCTGATGCTGGAGCACGGTCTCGAGCGGCCGCACAGCCTCACTCACCGCCACCCGCACGGCGGCGTGTGACGAAGGGGAGCCGCCTGCGTGGCGGCTCCCCCCGACCGTCTTCGTCCGAGGACGAGGGTCACTCGTTCGCGTCGAGCTTCTTCTCGGCGGCGATCGCGTCGTACGCGTCGGGCGCCAGGTCCGCGCTGATCTCCGCCGTGGAGCCCCCGAACGCCTCGGAGCACTGCAACGGGATCTTCTGGACCAGCAAGCCGAACGTCCCACCGGAAAGCGAGCCGATCGCGTACACGATCGTGGACTCGCGCGGACGCAGCGCAAGGTACGGCGACGTGAAGACCACGGTCTGGCTGCCCGCCGGGTAGAGCTTGGCACGGAACCAGCCCGGGAAGACCTGGGTCTGCGCCTCGTTGGGGTTGGAGAGGCCCTGGATCGTCCGGACCGGCAACCACGGCAGCCGCTTGCGGAACAGCCGCACGTCCACGGTCGGCGCCTCCGCCACGTGGCGGACCACCACCCGGGAGTTGATGCCGTGGATGGAAGAGACGTCGTTCACGAAAGTCGTGAGGGTGGGGGTCCCGTTCTCCGCCAGGTGCGCGACGATCGAAGCGTTCGCGCCCGACGGCAGGAACGCGGAGCCGGTGATGACGGCGTCGCCGGGATACGTGCCGCCGGCGGGCAAGATCGCGATGTCGTAGTTGCCCTCGGGAAGCGTCAGCGGATCCGTCACGGTGCCGGGCGCGAACGAAGGCAGCGTCAGCGCGCCGTTGACGTACACGTCGACGACGAGGCCGGGCACGCCGTGCACCACGGTCACGATCCCGGTGCCCGTCACGTCGCGCCCGTCCGGCGAGCCGGACCCCAGGCGACTGGGAGCCATCGAGGCTTGCGGAGCCATGGGGCCCCGGTCTTCTCCGCAGCCGGCGCCCGCCAAGAGCGCAAGGGCGGCCGTCAGGATGAGTCGATTGCGCATCATCGGAGGTTCCTCCTGGTAACCCCGCCCGGCTGGGGCGAGGGGCTGGATGGTGGACCTCTCGGCGGCAGTACCCTGAGCCGAGGTAGGCACTATAGCTGTTTTGTCCATGTGATGTCAAGGACATAATCTGGGCAAAATTGCCCCCGGGCGGCTGGACGGGGAGGGATCCCGGCGCTATCCTCTTGCAGAACATGGATATCGTGGAGCATGGACATCACATGGACAGCGACCCTGTGAGGACCCGCGCCGACCGCACGCCGCGCCACCCGATCGGGGTGGTTTCCGGCCGGACGGGGCTGCCCCAGGACATCCTCCGGATGTGGGAGCGGCGGTATCGAGTGGTCGTGCCGGGACGCACGAAGACCGGCCGGAGGCTCTACTCGGACGAGGACCTCGAGAGATTCCGGCTGCTGAAGCGACTCGTGGACTCCGGCCGACGCATCGGCGACGTGGCGTCCCTGCCCTTCGAGGAGTTGCGGTCGCTCGCGCGAGAGGACGCCGCGCAGCCGGTGGCGATCGCTCCGCGTCGCGACGGCGCGGTGCTCGCGAGCGCGCGGGTGGTGGAGTGCCTCGCCGCGGCCGAAGCGCTGGACGCCGACCGTCTCACGCGCGCTCTCGAGGGCGCCTCCATGGAGCTCGGCGCGAGCGCCGCGCGCCGCGAGGTCATGGTGCCGCTCCTCGACGCCATTGGCGAACGGTGGCGTGACAGCTCTCTGCGGATTGCGAGCGAGCATCTCGCCACCGGAGTGATCCGGACGCTCCTGGGATCGGCGCAGCAGGAGTTGAACGTGCCGCCATCCGCACCGGCCGTGCTCGTCGCCACTCCTCCCGGTTGCCGCCACGAGATCGGCGCGCTCCTGGCCGCCGCGGCCGCCGCGGAAATCGGATGGAACGTCGTCTACCTCGGGCCGGATCTTCCTCCGGAGGAGATCGCGGCGGCGGCACGCCAGCGGGGCGTGCGAGCGATGGCGCTCAGCGTCGTCTTCCCGCCGGGTGACCCTGGCGTCCGCGCGGACCTGTACAAGCTCCGGCGGCTCCTGGGCGAAGGGCTCTCGCTCCTCGTGGGCGGCGCGGCCGCGGCCAGCTACGACGACGTGCTCACGGAGATCGGGGCCCGCCGAATCGAGGATCTCGCGTCCTTCCAGGAAGCGCTGGAGTCGCTCGGGTGAGCGCCACCGGCCACGCCCCCGTGCTCGTCACCGGCGCCACGGGATACGTCGGCGGGCGCCTCGTGCCCCGCCTTCTGGCGGCCGGCGTGCGCGTCCGGTGCCTCGCCCGCGAGGCGCGGAAGCTGAGCGACCGCGCGTGGGCCAAGGATCCGCGCGTCGAGATCGTGGCAGGCGACGTGGGCGACGACCTCGCCGTGCGCAACGCGATCGCCGACTGCCGCGCCGCCTGCTGGCTGGTCCACTCGATGATCGCCGCGAAGTCGGAATACGCGCGGCGCGACCGCGACCTCGCTCGCTCGTTCGGTCATGCGGCCGCCGCCGCCGGGGTCGAACGGATCATCTACCTCGGGGGGCTGGGCGAGACGGGCGCCGACCTCAGCAAGCACCTTGCGTCACGGCGCGAGGTGGAGCTCGCGCTCACGGAGGGCGGCGTGCCCGTGACCGTGCTCCGCGCCGCCATGATCATCGGGTCGGGCTCCGCGTCCTTCGAGATCCTGCGCTACCTCGTGGAGCGGCTTCCGGTCATGGTGACGCCACGCTGGGTGCACACGCCCGCGCAACCGATCGCCATCCGCGACGCGCTCCACTACCTCGTGGAGTGCCTGAGCACGCCGGAGACGATCGGCAGGACGCTCGACATCGGCGGCCCGGAGATCCTCACGTACGCGGACATCATCGGAATCCTCGCGGAGGCTCGCGGGCTGCCGCGCCGCCGCATCGTGCCGGTGCCCGTGCTCACGCCGCGGCTCAGCTCGCTGTGGATCCACCTCGTGACGCCGGTGAGTCGGCACATCGCGCGGCCGCTCGCGGAGGGATTGCGCAACCCCGTCGTCTGCCGCAACGACGACGCGGCGCGGCTGATGCCGCACCGCTGCCTCACGGTGCGGGAGGCCATCGAGGCCGCGCTCGGACGCGAGGCGCGGGACGACGTCGAGACGACGTGGAAGGACGCCGGACCGCTGCCCGGAGACCCGTCGTGGGCCGGCGGCAAGACGTTCGTCGATCGGCGCGAGACCCGCGTTGCGGCACCGGCGGAGATTGTCTTCGACACCGTCTGCCGCCTCGGCGGCCGCCACGGCTGGTACGCCGCGCAGCCCCTGTGGCGGATCCGCGGCGCGATCGATCGCATGCTCGGCGGGCCAGGCTTGACGCGGGGCCGGCGTCACGCCGACCGCCTCTCTTTCGGAGACCCGGTCGATTTCTGGCGCGTCGTGGGGCTCGAGCCCGGGAAGCGGCTCGAGCTTCGCGCGGAGATGAAACTTCCCGGGGACGCCGAGCTGGATTTCGAGATCGCGTCGGAGACGGAGGGAACATCGCGGCTCGCGCAGATCGCCCGCTTCCGGCCGCGGGGTCTCGGGGGAGTCGTCTACTGGGGAGCCGTGTCGCCGTTCCACGGACCCGTGTTTCGCAGCATGCTGCAAGGCATCCGGCGCGAAGCGGAGGCGCGCGCCGGCGCGAGATCGACCGCTGTTTGACGCCGGGGTGGTGTCCTATTTCAAACTAGCACGCGACCGATGCCGGAAGGCGCTAGGGGCTCTCCGGCGCCGATGATATAGTCCGCGACCTATGTCGCCCGCGACGCCACCCGCCGCGCCCGAATCCGTCCCGCCCCGCACCGGGCTTCGCCGGTTCCTGCCGGCGATGGACTCGCCCCCCTACCACATCCTCCTCGGCGCGGTCGCGATCTTCATCCTGGGGCCCTTGGGCGGCATCACCGCCGCCTACATGAACTTCTCGCTGGGCTTCTTCGTCGGCGGGCAGGTCCTCGCCGGCATCCTCGGAAGCGTCGTGACGTACGGGTACGGCGCCGAAGGGAAGCACGGCGCGAACTACATGCAGACGATGGCCGCCTCGGTAGCCAGCCTCTCGGGGATGGCGGTCCTCGTCCAGGCGATGACCTGGCTCGGGATTCCCGAGCCGCCGACTTGGCAGCTGGTGCTCTACTTCCTCTGCATCGGGATGTTCGGCGTGGGCGTGGGCATGCTCTACACGCCGATCCTCGTCGACCGCATGCAGCTCACGTTCCCGTCGGGGTTCGCGGTGGCGAACATCCTCCGCGCGCTGACCGATCTCCGCATCCTGGAACGTTCCATCATGAAGCTCGGAGTCGGCACGTTGGCGGGGCTCGTGGGCGGGCTGGGCGCGAGCCTCTCGAAGGGCATCGAGGCGACGGGCTTCTCCGCCGCCACGGTGGGCGCCGGGGCGATCGTCGGCGCGCGCATCGGCGTGCCCGCCATCACCGTCGGCGCGATCGGCGTGTGGCTCACGCCGTGGCTGCGCGCGAACGGCTGGCTCGACGCGAACGCGCCCTTCCGGAAGATCGGGTTCATCGCGGCGCTCGGCATGATCCTGGGCGCGGCCATCGTGGACATGTCGCTGCTCGGCGTGCAGGCCGCGAAGGAATGGGGCGCGGCGAAGGGCAAGAAGGCGCCGCCCGCGGAGGACTGGAAGCGCACCGACAACCGCTTCCTCGTGGGCTGGGTCATCTTCTGGGCGGCGGGCGTGGCCGCCACCGCCGTCACGGTGCTGCACCTCCCGGTGCTCTACACAGTGATCGGGATCGGGCTCGTCTTCATCTTCCTCATGGTCAACGGGATCTCGCTGGGCATCTCGGACAGCAATCCCATCTCCAGTGCGTTCGTGATCACCGTGTTCATCCTGGCGGCGGTGGGGCTCAAGGTCCCCGCGGTGGGGCTCCTCTGCGCGTCCATTCTCCTCGTCTCCACGAGCGTCGGTTGCGACATGCAGCAGGACAGGTCTACCGGGTGGCGCCTCGGCACGAACCGCGCCATCCAGTTCCGCTATCAGGTGATCGGGGTCACGATGGGCGCGGTGATGTCCGTGGTGCTCGCGCGCCTGTTCATGCAGGCGTACCCGATCCTCAAGTTGAACCAGTATGCGCACCCGGACGCGCCCGGCATCGACAAGTGGCAGTCGGCCATGACCTTCAAGTTCATCGGTGCGCTCGACAGCCTCGCGCACCCGAACCCGCACGTGATGATCGCGCTCTCGCTCGGCATCGCGCTCGGGCTGATCACCGAGGTGCTGCGCAAGGTGATCAAGGGCAACGCCGCCTGGAAGGTCTGGAAGACGGAGAGTCGCGCCGGCTACTACACCGACCTCGCCCTGGACTGCATCTTCCTGCCCAGCCCCTACGCGTCGTCCTTCGGCGGCTTCGTGAACTTCGACGTCGCCGCGTGGTTCGGCGGCGGGAGCATCGCGGGCTCGCTCTGGAACACGTGGTCGTCGAGCCGGCCGCGGCGGCCCGAGGACGCCGATCTTCCCGAGGACATGAGCGACACGTCGCTGGTGGGCGGCGGGCTCATTGCGGGAGACTCGCTCGCGGCGCTGGGGCTCGGCATCTGGGGACTGCTGCACACGATGCTCTAGGCGGCGCTCGGGCCGCGCCGCTGGACTGAGCCACTCTGAACTGGCCGCTACGTCACGCTTCCCTGCGGCGCGGCTACCCGGGGGTTCCGAGCCGGGCCGCGATCTTCTCCAGCGCCGGACGGAGCGTCTCCTCCCTCGCCGCGTACGACAGCACGAGGTGATCCGGCGGAAGATCGTAGTAGTAGCCGGGGTGCACGAGGACCTGCGCGCGACGGAGGAGATCGAGCGCGATCTCCTCCTCCTCCAGGCCCGCCCCCACCAGCCGCACCGTGAGGAAGAGCCCTCCCTTCGGCGGAACGACCGACGTGACGCCGGGGAGGGAGAGTGTTGCGAGCGCGACGTCGCGGCCGCGGCGCGCGTGCTCACGCAGCTCGCGCGGAAAGGCCGCCGCACCCGCGAAGATCCCGGGGACCGCGCACTGTGCCAGCTCGTTCACCACCAGGAACGCATCCGACACGTGCGAGAGCATCCACGCGGCCTTCGCCGCGCGGTCTTCGTCGCCGGTCACCAGGATCCAGCCCACCTTCCAGCCCGGCAGCGAGAACATCTTCGAGAAGCCATTCAGCGTGAGGACGAACGGCGCGCCGGCCTCCGCGGCGCGTGCGGGCGCGGTGCCCGGGCGAGGCGCGGCGCCGGCGAGAGCCGGTCGTGCGAAGGGACCGTCGTCGAAGACGAATTCGCAGAAGACCTCGTCCGCGAGGATCGCGAGGTCATGCCGGCGCGCGATCTCCGCGAGCCCTTCGATCTCCGCCGCGGACGCCACCGCGCCCGTGGGGTTGTGCGGAGAGATCAGCACGATCGCGCGCGTCCGCGTGGACACCTGCGACTCGAGATGCTCGAGGTCGATGCGCCAGCCGTCCGCTTCGCGCAGCCGGTACGGGGCGAGACGCACGCCGGGGATCCGCGCGATCTCGTCGAATAGCGGATACGACGGGCGCGGCACCAGCACTTCGTCCCCCGGTTCGCACAGCACGGAGAACGCGTAGAGGTAAGAGACGCTCGTCCCGGGCGTCACCACGATCCGGTCGGGGGCCACGCGAAGCCCGGCAGGCTCGTAGTACGCGGCGATCGCCTCGCGCGCCTCGATTCGACCCAGCGGATCGGGCGTGTACGTGGCCGCGCGAGGCCGCGCCTCCTCGAGCGCTTGCCGCAGCGCCTCCTCCGGGAAGCGAAGTCCCTGCGCGTTCAGGTTCCCCGAGACGAGATCCACGACGCTCTCGCCGCGCGCGAGGAGCTCGTCGTGCGCGGCGCTGAGCGTGTTCGGGCCGAGGGCGTGCTCGCGGAGGCGGTCGACTCGGAACATAGGCGCGCGAGCTTACACGAACGACCACGAGATGAGGGGTCGCCACGGGCAAGGCGGCCCGACGGGCGCATCCCTGGCCGGCATCAGGTGCGCTCAGCCTCGCCCGTGCGTCCTACGAGTCACCGATAGGCGCTCCGCATCCTGCCCCAGCTCACGAAGTCCTGGCTCCCCACGCCCACGGCGGGGTTGGCCCTCAGGCGGAACTCGTCGACGCCCGCCTCCAGGTATCCCACGCCGTTGATGCGGATTTCGGTCGTGAAGACGTGGGCCATCGTTTCCGCGAAGTGAGCGCTGACCGTTTCCTGCACCCAACCCGCCGCTGTGGCCTGCGCATCGGTCCAGTCGGGGTCCAGCGGGATCGTGAAGGGAACCCAGATGCCGATGGGGAACGTCGTCGAGAGCGTGTAGTGCCACCCGTTGTGGTAGCCGTCCAGGTATCTCACCCGGAACATCGTCTCGCCGAACTGGGTGCCGGCGATGAAGCGCAGATCGAAGGAGATCTGGTCGATGCTCGCGAAGTCCCCCGTGCACGCGGGATCGTACGTCATCATCCCGATCGGCCAGTTCGCACTGGCCGTTCCCCAGCACCGCAGGAATCCGTTCGGATGGCCGCCCGACGGTACGACCGCCACGGAGTCCTGGAGGGTGTTGGGCTGCCAGATCCCGAGCGAGCCGGAGTCCCATCCTTCGTAGTATGGCGAGGCCGCGCCGGCCGCTCGCGGAGTCAGGAGCAACAAGGCGACCAGTACCAGCGCCATTCGTTTCATGAGGCATCCTCCTCTTCCCGGTCGACCCGCACGGTCGCGGGGTCGGCGGGCGGACGGATCCGTGTCAACGAGTCGACGCCACGCGGGCTGGCACGGGACGCGCGCGGCGAGGCGAGAATCCGTGACTTCCGTCAGCCGCGGCAATGACGCCGATCAGCCGCAGGGATGACGCCCGTCAGGCGAGGGACTGATTTTGGTCAGGTCGTGGGGCCAGCGGCGCAGGCCACTTCCTTCCGCCGAGATCACCCTCCGATCCCGTGCGCCTTCAACTTCTCGTAGAAGGGCCGGCAAGCGTTCGCGAGCGCGCGGCCCGTGCCGTCCAGCGGTTCTTCCGGCGGTCGGTACGGGGCGAAGCCCGTGGACCGTTCGACCGCGTCGTACCAGTGGCGCGCCCAGACGCCGTCGGTGTCGCGGCGACCGGCGGGCCAGGACAGCATCTCCTCGCGGAAGTCGATCCGGAGCGCATCGCAGAGCGCGGACAACGTCCGGCGCGGATTCTCCAGGATGTCGCGTGCGTCCACGACCGGCGGCACCCGTCCCGTCCGCGTGACGACGAAGTCGAAGATCCGGGCCTGCTGCTCGAAGCCGAGATCGGCGGCCGCGGCACCCTCGCGCTTCGCGCGATACGAGCGCACGACCTCCTCCGGATCCCTCAGGAGGAAGCAGTTGTCGAGAGGGACGATCCAGTCCAGCCCGACGTCCGGCGTGACGTGGTGGGTCATGTGCTTCTGGTAGAAGATCCGCCCGTCCGCGGGCGCGCGCGTCAGCCCGGCCACGACGTCTCGCCAATCGGTCGGCATCGAGGCGAGGATCTCCTCGCGGCCCGGGTGGTCGATGCCCGTGACCGCGAGGTAATGGCCGTACAATGGCTCGTCCACGACGTCGGTGTCCGGGCGATTCCCGAAGCTGCGCATGAGGGCCGTGGAGATGTTCCGCGGCCCGGACCACATCGCGATCAGGCGGCCGGCCAAGCGGCTCCTCCGGTTCCGGCAGCGCCGCCACCGTTCGTCACCCGCCGCGAGCGCACCGCTCCTCCACGAGCGCCGCGTAGAGTGCCTGTAGTCGCGTCGTGACCGGCCCCGGGACCCCGGCCCGCGGACGCCGGCCGTCCACCTCGCGCACCGGCAGCAGCCCCGCGAGCGTCCCGGTGCAGAACGCCTCGTCCGCGCCGTACACGTCCGTCAGGCTGAAGTCCTTCTCGAGGCACGGGATTCCGTTCGCGCGGCCGAGCTCCAGCACGTGGCGCCGCGTGATGCCGCCCAGGCAGTACTTCCCGGTGGACGTCCACACCTCGCCCCGCCGCACGACGAAGAAATGCGTGGAGTTGCACGTCGCGACGAAGCCGTGCGGATCCAGCATCAGCGCCTCGTCGGCGCCGACCTTCTTCGCCTGGATGCACGCGAGGACGCAGTTCAGCTTGGAGTGGCTGTTGATCTTCGGATCCTGGACGTCGGGGGCGCCGCGGCGAACGTGGACCGTGGCGAGCTTGAGACCCTCGCGACGCGCGCGGTCGCTCGGGTTCACGTACTGCGGCGCGATCACCACGGTGGCGCGGCCTTCGCAGAGCGCCGGATCCTGGTACGGCACGCGCTTGAGGCCGCGCGTGACCATGAGTCGGAGGTGCGCGCCCGTCTCGAGCCGGTTCTCGTGGATCGTCTCGTGCACGCGCCGGGCGAACTCCTCGCGCGTCAGGCCGACGTCCAAGTCCAGCGCGGCCGCGCCCTCGAACAGCCGGTCCAAGTGCTCGTCCAGGAACAGGGGAACGCCGCGGCAGATGCGGATGCCTTCCCACACGCCGTCGCCGAGCAGGAAGCCGGCATCGAACACCGAAACGAGCGCCCGCTCCCGCGGGACCATCTCTCCGTCGAGCGAGATCCGGAGCGACGCGTTGCGCGGGTCTTCGACGTAGGGGCCGGGTTGATCGGGCATCGCGCTCTCACGTCCTCCGCTCGTGCGTGCCGGGAGGATCGCATGGGTGCGCCGCGCGGGGAAGATGTCGCGGGCGCCGCCGAGCTCCCCGCCAGGTTGGCTACGACCCCTTGCGGAAGAGCGTCAGGACCCGCGCGAGCTTCGAGAACGTGAACGGCTTGCCGGTACGGAAGAGGAGATTGAACGCTCGTCCCGGCAAGAGCGCCGCGACCTTCGCCAGCTCCATCGCCGACGGCGCCTGCCCGTTCGACGCCGGCTCGTAGCCCAGCTCGCGCATCACGTCGCCGCAG
Source organism: bacterium (assembly GCA_046330135.1). GTDB lineage: Bacteria > ARS69 > ARS69 > ARS69 > ARS69 > CAYYFX01. The sequence continues at coordinate 614,313 of JAXLTI010000005.1, read as the reverse complement.
ATACGCTCGCCGAGCCAGATCTCGGTGGGGGTCAGCTCCGTGCGCCAGCGGTCCGCCGACGTGGAGAAGATGCCGCGCCGCCGCGGCGCGCCGCCTTGCTCCTGCACGAACGACGTGTTCGCGCGCTCCACCTCGAGCATGGCCGGGACGAACTCCACGCCCACGTGCTCGCTCAGCCTGCGCACCCACTTCTCCGGCTCCGCCACGAGGTCCTCGTAGCGCAGCCGCATCACGGAAGCGCCCCACGGCGCCTTCTCCGCTTCGAGCAGCGCCGTCATGTAGCTCTTCCAGAGCATGGAGACGGGCAACGGGTTGTAGCGCTCGCGATACGTGGCCACGCCGCGGCGATGGTAGTTCTTGTAGGAGGAGAGGAACCCGCGCGGATCGCGCACGAGCGCCACGATCTTCGCGTCCGGCCACCACGAGAGGATCGTGGCCAGATAGAGGATGTCCTGCGGGCTCGAGTCCCCCCAGACCGACGCGCCGCGACGCGCCGCCTGCGTGGTGAACAGGATGCGGGCGAGGTTCGGGTAGCTGGGGCCCGCCGCCACGAGGCCGCGGTCGTACACGTGGATCGGCAACGCCTCCGCCACGTCCGCGTCCGAGCCGAACCGGCGCACGATGTCCAGGACGCGCTCGACGGCCGCCCGCCGCGACGTGTCCGTGGAGAGGTCGCCGAGGTGCGCCCGGTCGTCCCAGATCCGCTCGAAAAAATGGACCTCGTCGAAGAGATGCACCGCGGGGTGGCGGTTCAGGATCTCTTTGACGAGGGTCGTCCCCGTCCGCGGGGCGCCGACGACGAAGACGGGGTGAGCGGGCGGCATTTCGCGGTCCTTCACGGTGCGCGGTGGCCGAACGCCGGGGCGGCGGCGAAGGTCGCCGTTCCGCAGGGCCCAGCGAAACCCGTCGATCTTAGCACGCTCGGCGGCGGAGCCTCGACCCGCGAAGCCTCGGCCCTAGACGAGCGCGTCGCGCACGGCCTCCACGACGTGCCGCACCGGCCGGCCTGCGAAGTGCTCGATCTGCTGCCGGCAGGAGACCCCCATGACCACCACGGGCGCGTCGGGCCGCGCCCGCAGGGCAGGAAGCACCGCGCGCTCGCACGCCGCGTGCGACGCCTGGTAGTGGTCCTTCTCGAAGCCGTAGAGGCCCGCCATGCCGCAGCAGGCGGCGTTCACGAAATCCACGTCGTAGCCCGCCAGCTCGAGGAGCGCCACCGTCTTCGAGACGTCCGCGAACGCTTTCTGATGGCAATGGCCGTGGAAGAGGATCGTCTCGGGAACGTCGCGCTTCTTGAACTCGAGCGCCAGCTCGCCGCGCTCGTGGAGCATCATCAGGAACTCGTCGATGAGCAGCGCCCGGCCGGCCACGACCTTCGCCTTCTCTTCGAGACCCGCCGGCACGAGGTGGAGATACTCGTCGCGCAACGTCAGCAGGCACGACGGCTCGCACCCGAGGATGTACGTCCCCCGGCTCGCCGCCTCGTGGAGGAGCGGCACGTTCTTGAGCGCGCACGCGGCCGCGCCGCGCTCGAGGCCCTTCGAGATCATCGGCCGCCCGCAGCACACCCCGTGGAACAGCTCCACGCCGAAGCCCGCCTTCTCGAGGATCTCGGTCACCGCGATCCCGGTCTGCGGGTAGTTGTAGTCCATGAACTCGTCGTGGAAGAGGAGCACCGACCCGCGCGTCGCCTTGCCGATCGGCGCGTGAGACGCGAACCACGCCGGGAAGGACTCGCTCGCGAAGGGCGGCAGGGAGCGCTCGTGGTGCACGCCGAGGAAGAGCTGCGTGAGGCCGTGCGCCCCCGGCATGGCCATCACGCCGTTGCTGAGCGGCGCCACCTTGCTGAACAGAGAGAACATCTGCGGCATCGACGCGAGCGCCTGCGCCCGGAGCTTCGCCGCGCCGGAGACGTGCGCGGCGGTTTGCCGGCCGTCGGCCGCGGCGCGCAGCGCCTTGATCACGCGCGTGGGGCTGACGCCCTTCGGGCAACCGGTCTGGCACGTGTAGCAGCTGGCGCAATCCCACGTGGTGGCCAGTTCGGTGGCCGCCTCCACCTCGCCGAGCTGGAGGAGCCGCATCACGAGATTCGGCGTGAGCGAGAACGGACAGTCCGCCGTGCACTTCCCGCACTGGTAGCAGGCGAAGACGTTCTGCCCGGTCTTACGCTCGATCTCGGCGACGAGATCCTCGGGGCGGACCGGCTCGGCGACGGTCTGGTGCGTCATGACGCGGCGCCCACCGTGCTCTCGGCGTACTGGTACCCGGCGTCGAAGGCGCGGAGGTTCAGCTCGTCGGTCCCCTTCGGCACCGACGCCTTGATCGCGGTGCGAAGCGCGTCCGCGCCCACGATGGAGGTTGCCCGGCACAGGAACCCGAGCGCCACCATGTTCAGCACGATGCGCTTGCCCACCTTCTCCGCGAGCGCCGTGAAGGGCACCGGCAGCACCTTGCGTCCCTTCTCCAGCTCCGCATCCAGCTCCACGATGTCCTTTTCGGTCACGAGGAGCACATCGGCGGCGCGCGTCTTCCCGTACTTGACGTACGCCTCCTGCGACAGCACGAGCACCACATCCGGCGCCACTACGTGCGGGTAGTCGATGGGCCCGTCGTCGATGATGACCTCCGCGCACGACGCGCCGCCACGGGACTCCGGGCCGTAGCTCTGCGCCATCACCGCGTTCCGCCCCTCGTGCACGGCGGCGGCGCGGCCGAGCACGATGCCGGCGAGGACCAGTCCCTGGCCTCCGAAGCCGCTGAGCCGCACCTCCACGTGGTCTCTTCTCGCGCTCATGACCGCCTACTTCCTGGCCTGGGCCTTGGCGAGCAGCTCCGTGCCCACGAGATCCGCGAGCGTCGGACGGTGCTGCTCGATGAACTTGCCGACGATCAGCTTCCCGCCGAGCGTCAAGGAGCACTCCTCGAGCGGCGCGAAGTCCCTCACTTCCGAGTTGTCCCGGTAGTAGCGCAGCTCGTCCACCGCTTCGCCGCGCTTGTTGAAGCGCCCGTAGTAGATCGGGCAGGGCGAGATGACCTCGACGAAGGAGAAGCCGTCGTGCTTCAGGGCCTCCACCATCGAGCGACGCACGCGACCGAGGTCCAGCACGGTCCAGCGCGCGAGGTACGAGGCGCCCGCCGCGCCGACGAGCATCGGCGTGTTGAACGGGTACTCCACGTTGCCCCACGGCGTCGTCGTGGTGCGGGCGTCGTGATGGCTGGTGGGCCCGCACTGGCCGCCGGTCATCCCGTAGTTGAAGTTGTTGACGCAGATGACGGTGATCGCGGGATTGCGGCGCGCGGCATGGATGAGGTGGTTGCCGCCGATGGACATGAGGTCGCCGTCTCCGCTGAACACCACGATCTTCAGGTCGGGCCGCGCCATGTGCAGGCCGAGCGCGAAGGGAATGGCGCGCCCGTGCGTGGTGTGGAAGGTGTCGCAGTCCAGGTAGCCGGACACGCGCCCGCTGCAGCCGATGCCCGAGACCACGCAGAGCTTCTCGCGGTCGATCTCGGCTTCCTTGATCGCGGCGACCAGCGCGCCCATCGTCACGCCGATCCCGCAGCCCGGGCACCAGATGTGCGGCAGGCGATCCTGGCGGAGGAGGTCCTCGGTGGGGTGGAGCGCGGACAGCGCCTCGTCCAGCGCGCTCTCGCTCCAGTGCTCGGTGTCGAGGTCCTCTTCCAGCTCGCGGGCCATTCGCATGGGAGTCTCCTGTCAGTAGTCCTTGGGCATCCCCTGGAGCTGGGCCCAGGTGAAGACCGGTCCGTCCACGCAGACATAGTAGCGGCCGACGTTGCAGCGCCCGCACTGGCCCAGCCCGCATTTCATCTTGTTCTCGAGCGTCGTCACGACGTCCTTCGGCGAGAAGCCGAGCTTCTCCAGCGTCAGGAACAGGAAGTGCAGCATGACCGGCGGCCCGCATGCGACGACGACGCGATTCTCGGGACTGATTTCCTGCCGCTCGAACACGTCCGGCAGGAGCCCCACCTCGCCGTCCCAATCCGGCGACTCGCCGCCCGGATCCACCGTGCGGACCACATGGACGCCGTGCACCCACGTGGGCATCTCCTTCTTGTAGCAGAGGTCCCCCGCCGTCCGCGCGCCGTTCAGGACCACGATCTCGCCGTAGTCCCCGCGGTGGTCGAGCGCCCATTGCAGGGGGCTTCGCAGCGCCACCATGCCGATACCGCCGCCGACGAAGACGAGGTCCTTCCCCTTCCACGCGTCCACGTCGAAGGAGTTGCCGTAGGGGCCGCGGTAACCGACGACTTGCCCCGGCGAGAGGCTCCGCAGGGCGCCGGTCACCTTTCCGATCGCGCGGAAGCCGCACTCGACGTAGGCGTCGCGGGAGGGCGAGTTCGCCATGGTGAACACGGCCTCGCCGGCCCCGAACACCGAGAACTCCCCGAACTGCCCGGGACGCCAGCGGATCTTCTCGCCGCCGTCGATCGGCGCGAGCTGCAGCGTGCGCACGTCGGCGGTCTCGTCCCACGCGTTCACGATGCGCATGAGGCGCGGCTTCAGCGGGCTCGGGACGCTCGGGAGAGCGGCTGCCGGGGCGGCCAGCGCGTCAGTCACCGACATCGGTTGCTCCCTTCGGGTCTCCGCCGGCCATGATCGCCAGGACTTCCTCGTGGATGTTCATGCCCACCGGGCAGTGCTCGATGCAGCGCCCGCAGCCCACGCACATGAGGGCGCCGTCGTGGCGGAGCGGGTAGTACGCGAACTTGTGCAGCACGCGCTGGCGCGCGCGGGCCGCTTGGGACGGGCGCGGGTTGTGCCCGGAGGCGTGGAGCGTGAAGAGCCGGAGCGAGCAGCTGTCCCAGGTGCGGCACCGCGTGCCGCAGGAGTCGCTGCCCTCGTCGGCCACGTCGAAGCACGAGCACGTGGGGCAGACGTAGGCGCAGACGCTGCAGCCCACGCACCGCTCGGCGAGGTCGTTCCACTTCGCGTCCTCGAACCGGCCCTCGAGGGTCTCCGCCCACGCCGCGGGCAGCTCCTCCCGCTCGACGCGCTCCGCCGCCTCCGCCGCTTGGCTCCGCGCGCTCTCCCAGTCGCTCGGCGCGGCCACGACCCAGCGGCCCCGGTGCGCCGCGACCAGCGCATCGCCCTTCGGCGTGATCACCCTCAGCGCCCAACGATCGCCGACCGCCGCGAGAAGGACGTCAGCTCCCTCCTCGCCGATCGGCGATCCGCCCACCGCCGTGCAGAAGCACGACGGCTCCGCCTCGGCGCACGCCAGCGCCACCACGGTGACGGCCTGGCGTCGCCGCGCGTAGAACGGATCCGTGCCGAGAACGGCGTCGAGGCGCACGAGCCCCGCGGCGTCGCAGGGGCGGACCCCGAAGAGCACGGCGGCCTCTTCGGTCGCCGGCGGATCGCTCAGGACCACACCGTCGCCGTTCGCCGCCCAGCGGAACAGGGGCTCCGTGCGCGGGAAGAACGTCTCCTTCGGAGACCAGCGCGTCTTGCCGGACGCGAAGGACACCTCGCCGGCGTCGCGCGCCGCACGCAGCGCGCGCAGGCCGCGACGCTCCACGGGCGCGAGCACGCGGCGGCCCTCGCCGATCAGCGCGTCGAGCCACGCCGCGAGCTGATCGCGCTCCAATCGGTACACGGGCTTATCGTCGGGCGCGCGCATCAGTAGATGAACTCCTGAGGATCGTCGGGACGGAAGGCGGCGAGCGGCGGCGCGCCCGTCGCGTTCTCTCCCGCGCGGTAGCCGAAGCGCTTCTCGACTTCCATCGCCAGGCGGCGGTTGAGCAGGTCGAGACGGATGTTGGCGGGACAGACGCGTGCGCACTCGTCGCAGCCGGAGCAGCGGCCCGCGAGGTGGTACGCGCGGATGACGTTCCACGTGGTGTTGCCGCTGCCGTCGATCGGCGTGGGCACCCACTGGGGCTTGTGCTGCTCGGCCACGCAGCTCCCGCAGTAGCAGAGCGGGCAGACCCCGCGGCACGCGTAGCACCGCAGGCAGTCGGCGAACTGCTCCTGCCAGAACGCCCAGCGCTCGGCCGCCGGCCGGGACTCGAGGTACGCGATCTGCGCGTCGCGCGGGTCCGGCGCGACGGCGCGCTTCGCCCCGCTCGCGACGGCGCCCGCCTTCACGCCCGCCGAGGACACGGTCCAGTCGCACAGGCTGGCGACCTCGCCGTTGCACGGCCAGCACTTGGCGGCGAGCCGCCCGTCCTCGCCCACGCCCGCGCACGACACGCCCACGAGCACCACGTCCTCGCGGGCGATCTTCTTCTCCTGCAGCAGGATCGCCGCCGCGCGCGCGTCGCAGGCCTTGAGCAGGACGGCGACCTTCCCCCGGACCCGGCCCGGACCCGCGAGGTACGCGGCGAGATCGGCGTGGCAGCGATGATCGAAGAGGAGCGTGTCCAGGGCCCCGGCGCTGCGCACGAACGTGGGGATTCGCCGGCCCGGCAAGGAGCCGCGTGCCCAACCCAGCACCGTGTCGACCTTCCCCTCCCGCAGCAAGGACGCTGCGAGCGCGCGCAGGTGGCTCGTGGCGGCGTCGTGATCCGTGGCCATCTCGTAGCCGCGCGGCGCCGTTCCGGCCGCGGGAAGGGTGGGCGGCGCCTCGAGGGGCGGCTTGCCCCAGTCCGTGAGCGGGCCGGCCTCGGTCACGGACTTCGTCACGTCGTCGACGACCTTCGCCCACTTGATGCCTTCGGACGCCGACACCCACGAGAAGTGCAGGCGGCGCGGATCGAGGCCCACGAAGCTCAGCAGCGCGCGCAGCGCGGTGAAGCGTCGCCGGGCGAAGTAGTTGCCCTGGACGTAGTGGCAGTCCCCGGGATGGCATCCGGAGACGAGGACGCCGTCCGCGCCCCGCTCGAACGCCTTCAAGATGAACAGCGGATTCACGCGCCCGCTGCACGGCACGCGGAGCATGCGGACGCTCGCCGGATACGCGCGCCGCGTGGTGCCGGCCATGTCCGCGCCCGCGTACGTGCACCAGTTGCAGACCACGGCCGCGATGCGCGGCGTCCACGGAGCGGCGCCCGGCGAGCCGGCGGCTTCCGATTCGGCGAGAGGCGATGCGACCGCTTCGCTGCCGGCGTTCAGCGTGGACTCCGTCATGGCGTCGCCTCCGCCATCAGCGCGCCGAGCTGCGCGAAGATCTGGTCGTCGGCGTAGCCCTGGACGTTCATGGCGCTGGAGCGGCAGGCGCCGGCGCACGCGCCACACCCTTCGCACATCGCGGGATTCACGTGCGCCACGGTACGGATGAGCGTGCCGTCCTTCGCGCGGATCTCCTTCGTCTCGACCGCGCCGTACGGACACACGCGGGCGCACTCGAAGCACGCCATGCACCGTCCTTCGTCCACGAGCGCCGTCATGGGCTCGCGGTGCAGCGACGGCTTGGAGAGCAGCTCCAGGGTCTTCGACGCCGCCGCCGACGCCTGCGCCACGGTGTCCGGAATGTCCTTCGGGCCGTGCGCCGCGCCGGTCACGAACATGCCGGCGGTCAGCGTCTCCACGGGGCGGAGCTTCGGGTGAGCTTCCTGGAAGAAGCCGAAGGCGTCCGTGGGGATGCGCAGGCGCCCGGCGAGGTCGACCTGCGCCGGCACCATCGCCGTCGCGAGCACCACGAGGTCCGCACGGATCTGCACGGGCCGGCCGCTCAGCGTGTCGGCGCCGAACACCACCAGCTTCCCGTCCTCAGGCACCACGCGACTCACCCGGCCGCGCACGTACAGCACGCGCTCCTCTTCCATCACGCGCTGGACGAACTCCTCGTAGCCCTTCCCCGCCGCGCGGATGTCCATGTAGAAGACCCACGCCTTCCCCTCGTGGACCTTGTGCTTGAACAGCAGCGCATGCTTCGCGGTGTACATGCAGCACACCCGCGAGCAGTACGGCACGCCGTGCCTCGGATCACGGGATCCCACGCACTGCACGAAGACCACGTCGCGCACGGGCTTGCCGTCGGAGGGCCGCCGCACCTCGCCTCCGGTCGGGCCGGACGCGGAGAGGAGCCGCTCCATCTCCAGGCTGTCGATCACGTCGGGGCACGTGCCGTAGCCGTACTGGGCGAGGTCGTTCCCGCTCGCCATTCGGTATCCGGTGGCGGTCACGATGGCGCCCACCTCGCGCTCCACGAACTCGGGGCGCATGTCGTAGTCGATCGCCTGGCGGCCGCACGCCTTCGCGCAGCGCTCGCACGCCAGCACGCGGTAGCCGCTCTTCGGCGAGACGAGCGACGCGTTCGCGCAGTGCGCGGCGTCGAGCGTGTAGGCGGAGGGCACCGCCTGCGGGAACGGGATGTACACGGCCTTGCGCCACGCGAGGCCTTTGTCGAACTCGTTCGGCAAGGAGACGGGGCAGGCCGCGGCGCAGTCGCCGCACGCGGTGCAGAGATCGGTGCGCACGAACGTGGGCTTCCGGCGGATGCGCACCTTGAAGTTGCCGACGTACCCGGAAATCTCTTCCACCTCGGAGTGCGCCAGCAACTCGATCCTCGGGTGGCGCGAAACCTCCACCATGAGCGGCGTGAGGATGCACTGCGAGCAGTCCAGCGTGGGGAAGGTCTCGCTCAGCCGCGCCATGTTGCCGCCGATCGAGGGCTCCTTCTCCACGAGGATCACCTCGTGGCCCGCGTTGGCGATGTCGAGCGCCGCGCGGATGCCGGCCACGCCGCCGCCGATCACCAGGGCGCGCTTCGTCACCGGAACCTCCGAAGGCTCCAGGGGGCGCGCGCGACCCACCTTCTGCACGGCGGACGCGACGAGGCGGCTCGCCTTCGCCGTGGCCTCGTCCATCTTCGGATGCACCCAGGAGCACTGCTCCCGGATGTTCGCCATCTCGAAGAGGAACGGATTGAGCCCGGCCCGGCGCACGGCGGCACGGAACGTGGGCTCGTGGAGCTGGGGCGAGCACGCGGACACGACCACGCCGGTGAGGCGATGCTCACGGATCGCCTCCATCACGAGCTTCTGACCCGGCGCCGAGCACATGTACGTGTAGTCCACGGAGTGGACCACGCCCGGGATCCGGCGGGCGTCCTCGGCCACCTGCTCCACGTCCACGGTGCGGGCGATGTTCTCGCCGCAATGACACACGAAGACGCCGATCCGGGCCATCGCTACGCTTCCACGAGGAGGTCGGCGCGGCAGGGCGAACGCCCTTCGGCCACGCTCACGATCGCTTCGAGGATTTCCTCCGGATCGTGCAGCCCGCCGCCCGCGTGCGGCACGAGCGCCACTCGGCAGCGGTCCACCGCGCAGCGCTCCACCTCGCGCACGATCTGGCCCAGGTTGATCTCCGGCACGACGAAGCCCTTCACGCGGCTCGAAAGGGTCCGGACGCGCTCCTCCGGGAACGGCCAGATCGTCTTCGGGCGAAGCAGGCCCACCTTCAGCCCACGCTGCCGCGCGAGGAGGATCGCGCGCATCGCGATGCGGGCGGAGATGCCGTAGGACAGCACCACCACGTCCGCCCCCTCCACGTCGCGCTCGTCGTTCGAGTAGATGTCGAAGCGGTTCTTCGTGATCTTGTCGCAGAGGCGGCGCACGAGCTTGCCCTGCACGTCGGCGTTCATCGCGGGATAGCCGCGCTCGTCGTGCGTGAGGCTGTCCACGAACACGTGATAGCCCTCCCCCGCGTTCGCCATGGGGGGCACGAGGTCCTCGTCGGGCTCGAAGCACCTGTAGTCGCCCGGCTTCTTCACGGGGCGCTTGCGGTTCCAGATCGTGATCGCGTCGGCGGGCGGGATGACGACTTTCTCGGTGAGGTGCCCGATCTCCGCGTCGGCCATCACGAGCACGGGCAGCCGGTAGCGCTCCGCGAGGTTGAACGCCTGCAGCGTGAGGTCGAAGCACTCCTGTGCCGTCCACGGCGCCACGGCGATGATCTCGTAGTGTCCGTGCGAGCCCCATCTCGCCTGCATCATGTCGCCCTGCGCCACGAGCGTCGGCAGACCGGTGGACGGCGCGCCGCGCTGGACGTTCACGATCACGGTGGGCGTCTCGGTGATGATGCCGAGCCCGAGGTTCTCGAGCATGAGCGAGAAGCCCGGCCCGGAAGTCGCCGTCATCGTCTTCTTGCCGCCCCACGCCGCGCCGAGGATCGCCGCGATCGACGCGATCTCGTCTTCCATCTGGAGATAGACGCCGCCGACTTCAGGGAGACGCTGGGACATGCGCTCCGCGGTCTCGGTCGACGGAGTGATCGGATACCCCGCGAAGAAGCGGCACCCGGCCGCGAGCGCGCCCTCGGTGATCGCGTGGTCCCCGAGAAGGAAGTGCTCGCCCGACAGAATCGCCGACGTCTCACTCATGGCTTGGTTCCTTGCGTGGGAATCCCGCAGTCGCAGCCCGCGTCAGGTCGGGCCGGGCCGGTCGCGGCGGCGGGCGGGGAGGCCGGGGGCCTCGACTGGATGGCGTACTCGGGGCACAACGAAAGGCAAAGACTGCACAGGATGCACTCGTTCTTCACCACGATCGGATAGTGGTAGCCCTTCGCGTTGAAGTCGGTGGAGAGACGGAGGACGTGCTGCGGGCAGAACTCGACGCAGAACTGGCAGCCCTTGCACCGCTCGACCCGGATGAGCACGTGCCCGCGCACCGGCGGCGGGCAAGCAGTCATGGGCCTTCTGTCCACGGCTCTCAAACGTAGCGTCCCGCTTCTGAACCACGAAGCAGCGCAGGTGCCGAGGCGACGTCGGTCTCGCCGGAAATCTGCGAAGCCGCGCGCTACGCCGCGGAGGGGGGTCGCCTCTCCAAAAGGAGAGCCGGTATTCCACAATAGGTTCCCGGTGGAGCAGCGACAAGGGGTGCGCGCCGGGGCGTCGGAGAGCGTGCGGAGCGCCGGATCTCGCTCGCCTGGGTGAGTTCGCTTCTCGACTCGGCGTGGTAGGCTCCGGCCTTCGAAACGCCGACGATGGCCGCCGACCCCATCGATCACCGTCGACCGCCGAGCGCACGCAGGGATCGAAGGAGGACGAGTGATGAGAACGAGCCGTCGACGGCACCTCGCGGGCGTCGTGTCCGCCGCACTGCTGGCGGTGGCCGCGGCGTCGGGACTGGCTCGCGCGGTCGCCGGCGCGCCGGATCACTCGGACTACGATCGCCTGCTGCGCAAGTACGTCACGAAGACCGGCGTGCGCTACGCGGCCTGGCGCGCGGACGACGCCGATCGCCTCGGGCTGAAGCGCTACATGGTGCGGATGGAGAACGTCGACGTCGACGCGCTTCGCGCGACCCCGACCGGGCGCGAAGCCGTGCTCGCGTTCTGGATCAACCTCTACAACGCCGCGACGCTCGATCTCGTCCTCGAGGACTACCCGGTGAAGACGATCAAGGAGCTCGGCGGCGCGGCGGGCTCTCCCTGGCAGCGCAACGTGACGGCGTCCGGGGGACACGCGCTCTCCCTGGACCAGATCGAGAACGAGATCATCCGCCCGACCTTCCACGACCCGCGCGTGCACTTCGCCCTGAACTGCGCCGCCCGAAGCTGCCCGCCCTTGCGCGCGGGCGCCTATCTCGCGGACAGCCTCGAGGCGCAGCTGGACGAGCAGACGCGGGCGTTCCTGAGCGGCGCAGTGGAGCTCGGCGGCGGCAATCCCTCGAAGGTGCGTCTCCCCAAGATCTTCGACTGGTATGCGAAAGACTTCGGAGCGTCGGACGACGCGGTCGTCGCGTGGCTGCGGCCCTGGGTGAGCGCGCTCGCCGCGCTACCCGACAGCGCCAAGGTGGACGTGAAGTACGCGGACTACGACTGGACCTTGAACGTCGCGACGGAGCGCTGAGCGAGAACGCGCGGCCCGCGCCGGCCCGCACGTCGCGCCCTCAGCGAACCAGCACCACGCGCGAGACGCCCCGGGAGTCGCCGGCTTTCATCTCGCAGAAGTAGACGCCCGGGGCCGCCCGTCTCGCCAGGGTCGTGCGCCCGTCCCACTCCGCCTGATACCGCCCCGCCTGCCGCTCTCGCCCGGCCTCGAGGACGCGCACCAGCCGGCCGGCCACGTCGTAGATGCGGAGGCTGACGGACGCCGCGCGCGGCAGCTCGAAGCGGATCGCCGTCGAGCGCGAGAACGGGTTCGGCGCGGCCGCGGCCAGCGCGAAGGCGGCCGGGAGATCGACGCGCGGCTCCACTCCCACCGCGAGCGCTGGCGCGTCGGCGAAGAGCGAGCCCGCGAATGCCCCGTCGAGGGTCTGCACGCTCCAGTAGTACGTCCCCGCGCTGGGCAGCCGCACGGTCCAGCTCACGGCTTCACCGGCATTCCCCAGGGCCGCGACCTTGCGGGTCCCCTTCTCGCCGGCCATCGCCGAAAGAACGTCGCCGGAGCCGGGCTTGCTCCCGATGCGCAGGTTGTAGGAGAGCCCGGGCGCCGGCGTCCAATCGTCGGTCGCCGGGCTCCAACCGAACGTCACGGAGGGCATCCGACTCGAATCGCCCTGCTGCGCGACGAGGTTCGCCGGCGCGGACGGCGGAGCGTTCGGCGGCGCCCCGTCGTTCCGATACAGCTTCGCGATCGCGCGCGAGCGCGAATCCAGCCCCGTCCACAACACGTCGAGATCGCCGTCCCCGTCGAAGTCTCCCCACGCTCCGGCGGCTTGCGCGACCGGCGCGATCGCCGCGCGGGCGTCCGTGAACGTCGGATCCGCCCCGCCGCTGTTCCGGTACACCTTCGCCACCGTGGCCACGCTGTCGGACGATCCTCCGAGCAGGATGTCGAGGTTGCCGTCGTCATCGAAATCCCCCCATGCAGCGGCGGCGCCGTACAGCCCCTCGAGCGGCGCTCCGATGTCCGTGAAGGTTCGGACCGCTCCCGCATCGTTCCGGTACACCTTCGTGAACGAGGAGTCTCCCGCCGAGCCGGCGAGGAGGATGTCGAGGTCGCCGTCGTCGTCGTAGTCCCCCCACGCCGCCGACGCGAAGTACACGCCGGTCAGCGCGGCCCCGCTGTCCGTGAACGTCGGATCCGCTCCCCCGCTGTTGCGGTACACCTTCGCGATCGGGCCGCTCGTGGCCTCTCCCGCGAGCAGAATGTCCAGGTTTCCGTCGTTGTCGTAGTCGCCCCAGGCCGCCGAGCCTTCCCGCACCGCCACGAGGGAGGCCCCGACGTCCGTGAACGTCGAGCTCGCGCCGACGTCGTGGCGATACACCCTCGAGATCAGCCCGGTGGCGGTATGACCCGTCAGCAGGATGTCGAGGTCCCCGTCGTTGTCGTAGTCGCCCCAGGCCACGGTCCCGCCGGACACGGCCGGAAGCGGGGCGCCGATGTCCGTGAAGGTGGGCTCCCTCTCGCCGTTGTTCCTGTACACCTTGGTCGAGACGCCGGTCAGCAGGATGTCGAGGTCGCCGTCGTTGTCGTAGTCTCCCCATGCCGCCGAGGAGTTGCTCACCCCCGTGAGCGCCGCTCGCATGTCGACGAACGCCGGAAACGCGCCTGGATCGTTGCGGAAGATCTTCGCCGTGGCGGATCCCGTGATCAGAGCGTCGAGGTCGCCGTCGTCGTCGTAGTCCCCCCACGCCACGGCGCCGTCCGACACGCCGCCCAGCCACACGCTGACCTCCGTGAAGCCCGGCACGTGCAGGACGGACTCGCCGGCGAAGGGCGATCCCTGGAACGCGCCGTCCACGGCCTGCACGCTCCAGTAGTACGTGCCGGGCGCGGGCAACGTCACCGTCCAGCTCGTGCGATGGTCCGTGTTGCCGCGTGACGGCAGCTTCCGCCATCCGGTCGCCGCGTTCGCCATCGCGGAGAACGCCTCGCTCCCGCCCGGCGTCGTCCCGATGCGCAGGTTGTAGGAGAGAGCGGCGGGCGGCGTCTCCACGTCGCCGGAGAGATCCCAGCGGAACGTCACGCGGGGCGTGGCGGTCACGTCGTGCTGCTCCGCGCTCAGGTGCGACGGCGGCGATGGTGGCGAGTCGGGCGGCGGTCCGTCGTTGCGGTACAGCTTCGCGATCGACGCGCTCCCGGTGAAGCCCGTGAGGAGGATGTCGAGGTCGCCGTCGCCGTCGTAGTCCGCCCAGGCCGCTGAAGAGAAGAGCACCCCCGTCAGCGCTGCGCCGGCGTCCTCGAACACGGGGTCCACCCCGCCTCCGTTCCGGTACACCTTCGCGATCGCAGCGCTGCCCGACCACCCCGTGAGCAGGATGTCGGCGTTCCCGTCGTTGTCGTAGTCCCCCCAGGCCACCGACGAGAAGAACACTCCGGTGAGGGGCACGCCCGCGTCCGTGAACGTCGGGCTCGCTCCGCCGTCGTTGCGGTACAGCTTCGCGACCGCTTCGCTGCCGGTCCATCCCGCGAGCAGGATGTCGAGGTCGCCGTCGTCGTCGTAGTCCGCGCACGCCGATGACGAGGAGGTCACCCCGGTCAGGGACGCGCCCAGATCCGTGAACGTGGGGGCGGCTGCCCCGTCGTTCCGGTACACCTTGGCGACCGGCCCGCCCGCGGCCTGGCCCGTGATGAGGATGTCGAGATCGCCGTCGTCGTCGAAGTCTCCGAACGCCACCGAGCCGGACGTCACTCCCTCGAGCGGCACGCCCGCGTCCGTGAAACCGGGATGCGCGGCGCCGCCGTTCCGATAGAGGCGGGCGATCAGGCCGCCGGGGCTGCTTCCCGTGAGGAGGAGGTCGAGGTCGCCGTCGTTGTCGTAATCGCCCCACGCCGCCGCGGGGAAATCCACGCGCGGCAGCGGCGCAGCAATGTCGTGGAACAGGCCGTGGTCGTTTCGGAAGACCTTCGTGAAGGCGTAGGAGCCCATGCCCGCGATCAGGACGTCGAGATCCCCGTCGTCGTCGTAGTCGCCCCAGCACACCGCCGAGAGCCCGGCCGCTGGGAGCGACGTCGGCACGCTCGTCAGCGTGCCGGCGTCGTTGCGCAGGAGGCTCGTGACGCTCGCGCCGTCGTCGCCCTTCCCCGTCAGGAGAAGATCGAGGTCGTCGTCGTCGTCGAAGTCTCCCCACGCCACCGAGGATCGGGAGACTCCGGGGAGCGCCGCGCCGACGTCGATGAAGGTTGCGCGGGCGCCGTCTGGAAGGAGGCCGAGAGAGAGGACCGCGACGCCGGGAAGAGCGAGCGCCGCCGGACCGCCCGACCGCCACGCCTGCCACCGCACGGGCCCCACCTCCCGAGAAAGCACGGAGGTGCAACTCCCGACCCTGCGCCGATCACCCCTCGCGACGCCGAAGCGCGGAAGAGCCCTCCCGAGGGACGTTACGCGCGAGCGCGGCACATTTCAAGATCGCTGCATCCATTGTTTGCGCTGTTTTCGCGCCGACCGAGACGAAACGAGGCCCGCAGTCTCCCGCGGGCCTCGCTCGGTCGTGGGCGCCGAGGGGGCTCACGACCTCGCCCCCACGACCTGTCTTCCGTGGGACTCTCAGTATCGGTAGATCTCCGCCTTGTACGGGCCGTCGACGGACACGCCCAGGTACTCCGCCTGCTTGGGCGTGAGCTTCGTGAGCTTCACCCCGAGCTTCTCGAGGTGCAGCCGCGCCACCTCTTCGTCCAGGTGCTTCGGGAGCGTGTACACGCCGAGCGGATACTCCTCGTGCTTCGTCCACAGCTCGATCTGCGCGAGCACCTGGTTCGTGAACGAGTTCGACATCACGAAGGACGGGTGGCCGGTGGCGCAGCCGAGGTTCACGAGGCGCCCCTCGGCCAGCACGAGGATGTGCCGCCCGTTCGACAGGAGCCAGCGGTCCACCTGGGGCTTGATCTCCGTCTTCTTCGCGCCGTTCTTCGGGTCGTTGAGCCACGACATCTGCACCTCGGAGTCGAAGTGCCCGATGTTGCAGACGATCGCGTCGTTCTTCATCTTCATCATGTGCGCGCCGGTGATGATGTCGCAGCAGCCGGTGGCGGACACGAAGATGTCGCCGTAGGACGCGGCTTCGTCCATCGTGACGACCTGATAGCCTTCCATCGCGGCCTGGAGCGCGATGATCGGATCGATCTCCGTGATGAGCACGCGTCCGCCGAGCGCCCGCATCGCGTGCGCGCAGCCCTTGCCCACGTCGCCGTAGCCCGCGATGACCACGACCTTGCCCGCCACCATGATGTCCGTGGCGCGCTTGATGCCGTCCGCCAGCGACTCGCGGCAGCCGTACAGGTTGTCGAACTTCGACTTCGTCACCGAGTCGTTCACGTTGATGGCCGGCGCCTTGAGCGAGCCGTCCTTCGCCATGCGGTACAGGCGCTTCACGCCGGTCGTGGTCTCCTCGGTGATGCCGCGGACGTGCTTGAAGTACTCCGGGTACTTGTCGTGCACGATGCGGGTGAGGTCGCCGCCGTCGTCGAGGATCATGTTGAGCGGCTGGCCGTCCGCGAAGATCAGGGTCTGCTCGATGCACCAGTCGTACTCTTCCTCCGTCTCGCCCTTCCATGCGTACACCGGCACGCCGGTCTTCGCGATCGCCGCCGCGGCGTGGTCCTGCGTGGAGAAGATGTTGCAGGACGACCACTGCACGTCGGCGCCGAGCTTCTTCAGCGTCTCGATCAAGACCGCGGTCTGGATCGTCATGTGCAGGCAGCCGGCGATGCGCGCGCCCTTCAACGGCTTCGCGGCGCCGTACTTCGCGCGGAGCGCCATCAGCCCGGGCATCTCGTTCTCGGCGAGCTCGATCTCCTTGCGTCCCCACTCCGCGAGGGACATGTCCTTGACCTTGAAGGCCGGCTTCGTGGTGGTCTGCACTGCTTCTCCCTTTCGTTGGGGTGCTGGGGAACGCGTCATGCTCGGGTGGCTTCGAGAAGGAAAACGTCCGGACGGGCAACGGCTTTCGTGTGCGGGAACGCGGGCGGCTCGGCGTCGGCCATGGGCGCGGCGGACGGCGCTGAGGCGCCGAAGCGAACGTCGACGAAGCCCGCCGCGTCCAGCCAGCGCGCGACGTCTTCGTGCCGGAAGCCCGGCCACTGCGCGCCGAGGGTCTGCCAGAAGGACTCCGCCGCGTGCTCCTCGAGATCGGCCACGACCAGCCGGCCCTGCGGCTTCAGCCCGCGACGGATCTCGCGGAGGACCTCCGGCGGGTTCGCCACGTGGTGCAGCACCATGTTCGCGACCATCGTGTCGGCCTCGCCGTCCGAGAGCGGCAGGTGCTCCAGCGCGCCGAGGCGCAGCTCCACGTGCGAGAGCTTCGCGGCCTCCACGTGCCGGCGCGCCACGTCCAGCATCTCCGGCGACGCGTCCACGCCGATCAGACGCTGCGAGCGGGGCGCGAGCTTCTCGAGGAGAACGCCCGTGCCCGTGCCCAGGTCCACGACGGTGCCGCCGGGCCGAACCGCGCCCACGAGCTGTCCGAGGTGTGTGGATGGCCCGAGCGTGCTCTCGCGAAGCGCGTCCCACACCGACGCCGTGCGTCGGAAGAACGCCGACGTGGCGCGCCGTCGCCGGTCCACGACCTCGCGGATCGCGGCGCGATCCCCGTCCGCGCCCGTGTCTTCCGCGAGCAGCGCGAGGAGCCGTCCGGCGAACCCCTCCGCCGCGGGATGGAGCGAGTACCAGGCCCACGTGCCGCTGCGCCGCGCCTGCACGAGCCCGGCGTCCGCGAGGATCTTGAGGTGACGCGAGACCGTGGACTGCCCCACGTCGAGGATCTCGGTCAGCTCCGCCACGTTGAACGGGCCCGCCGCCAGGATCCGGAGGATCCGCAGGCGATTCGGGTCAGCCGAGGCTCGGAGGGGGCGGAGAAGCTCTTCCATGGACGCTCCATCGATCAATGTCGATATATGAATAGATCATCCGGCGGGCCGTGTCAAGCCCCTTCCGGGGGGGCCGGCAAGGCAAAGGGACGTGGACCCAAGGCCGACCGGGGCTTCCGGCGGCCCCGACCCGCCACCGGTGTGGGCCGGCTCCGACAGGAGTAAGGTGATGGGACGGTCACGCGAACCGAAGGGTTTCGACGGGCCCGCGAACCCGCAAGGACGGAGGCAGCGTGCGCAGCCTTGCCTGGCAGCTCGGCGCAGTCCTTTTCGCGGCCAGTGCCTCGGCCGCGGAGTTGTGCTTCGAGCCGGATTCCCTGTACGGGAACGTCACCATGGACTGCTGTTCTCCGGTGCCGAGCCTGTGGCCGAACGCGTGGACTGGCTACAGCACTCTGGGCCCCCCCTGCCACAGCGATGGCTGGACCGCCTTCGATTCGTGCTCGAACAGCGAGTCGCCGTATCCGTACGGCTGGACCCTCAGTGGAAGCGCAGCGGACCCGGATCAGAACGTCGGCTCGTCCGGGGACGAACCACTGTTGCTGTACCTCTGGCTGCGTTGCATCTCATGGTGCGGCGGCGCCGCGGCCGCGTTCGCGATCGAAGGTGACATCCCCATTGCCGGATTCACGCCGGCAAGCGGTTGGATCAATGTGGGGAGCGCAACCCACCTCGTCCTGGCCTACTCCTCGTGTGTGGACCACGCGCCGGCTCTCGTCGGGACGTTCTCGGTTCGAACCACGGCGGTCGCATCGCCGAGCTGGGGCCGCGTGAAAGCCCGCTATCGCTCCGGCCGGTGACCGGCGCTGCTCCCTGCCCGGGCCGCGAGCGCCTGCGGAGCCAGCGGGGAGCGGGTGGTCGCGGGCCCCGGCGAGCTCAATGCGGCAGGCTGTCCGAGATCGCCCCAGCCGGCGGGCCCGCGATCAACTCCCGAAGGGCTCGAGCGTCCCCCAGCGCCGGGTGCTTCTCCAGCGCCCGGGCCAGCGGGATCGCCTTCGCGAAGAACTCCGCCGCCGCGAGATCCGTGTCGCCCTTCACGTAGGCGGCCCGACGGTTCTCGAAGAGCAGGTTGGCGCTGAGGTTGAACCCCGGGACCGACCCCATGAGGGCGATCGGGCGCTGAGGGCCGTAGTAGCCCGGGTCGTCGTACTTGGGGTTCTGCCCCGTCCGCCGCACGACGTTGTCGCTGCAGGATCCGGGGTCGCCGCCGGTGGCGTCGCGCGTGATCCCGATCCCGAACGCCCCCGTGTCGCTGACCACGTTGCGCTGGATGCGGGCGGAGGGCTTGCCTTTGCCGGCGTCCCAGAGACAGATCCCCCACGCGGCCACGTCCTGCACCACGTTCTCCTGGACCGTGGCGTCGGCGTCCACGAAGACGCCGATCCCCTTCCAGTAGCGCGTGACGAAGTTGCGCCGGATGTCCGCGCGCGCGTCCCACGTGATGCCGATGCCGACTCCGCGCCCGCCGCCGATGTCGTCCCCGCGCGCGAGGTCCACGCCGTCGATGCGGTTGTCCTCGATGACCGCGTGCGCCCCGCGGTAGAGCGCGATCCCGTCCCAGGAGTTGCGGAGAATCCGGTTCTTCCGTACTTCGAGCTGCGATCCGCGGCGCCCTGCGATGCCCGCGATGCCCACGACCGTTCGCCGCACGACCGTGGAGTCCCCGAGGTTGTCGCTGAGCACGCAGCCCTCGATGACCACGCGAGATCGCTTCGCCACGACCGCGGCATCCGTGGCGTCGGCGCTGGAGTCCCGCACGCCGCCCGTCACGGTCACCGAGCGCAGGGAGCACGCCTCGCAGTCCTCGAAGAGGATTCCGTACCCCGCGCCGGTCCGCAGCACGACGGACTCGGGCGCGCCCGAGCCTTCGATCGAGATCCCGCGGCCGCGGACGAGGATGCCGCACGTGGTGTGGACCGGCGTGGCCTCCTCTTCGCAGTTGCCGCACTCGGTGTCGTCGTAAGGGTCCGGCTCCAGGGAGTACTCGCCGGGGCGAAAGACGACGCGCAAGCCGTCGGCGCCCGCGGCGAGCGCCTGCTCGGCTTCGCGGAGCCTTCCCGGCTCCACGATGATCTCGTGACGTGACGACGCGGGCGGAGGCGCCGGCGGAGAAGCGAGCGGGACCGGCTGGGAAGCGAGCAGCAGAGCCTGGGCGGCGATCAGGAGAAGAGCGGCCGACAGGATCATCACTCCTCCTCTTCGGAAGCGCGGATTATCATGCATCCGGGAGAACGACACACGCTCCCGAAGGAGCCGCGCAACGTGGCGACGGGAACCCGCACGCTCCCCGAAAGATCCCTCGAGGCGCTCGCCGCGCAGGCCCGCGCGGAGGGCCGAACCCATCTCCTCGAGCCGGAAGGATACGACCTTCTCCAGGCGCTCGGCCTCCCCGTCCCCGCGTGGCGGCTCGTGCGGGACGCGCGCGAAGCCGCTGCCGTGGACCTCGACGCCTTCCCGGGGAACCGGATCGTCGTGAAGGTCGTCTCCGCCACGATCCTCCACAAGACCGAGGTCGGTGGGGTCGCCATCGTCCCGAAGACACGGGCCGCGGTCGTCGCCGCGGTGGACGCGATGGCCGCGCGCATCCCCGCCGCCGAAATCACGGGCTGGATGCTGGCCGAGCTTGTCGCCTACGACCCCTCGCTCGGCGGCGAGCTTCTCGTGGGACTGCGCTGGACGCCGGACTTCGGCGTGGTCGTCACGCTCGCGTGCGGCGGAACACGCGCCGAAGCGCTCGCGCGGGACCTCGCGCCGGGGAAGGGCGTGGCGGTGTTCTCGCCCGCGCTGACCGCGAGCGAGCGCATCGCGTCGATCCTCGCGGCGAAGACACCCACTTCGCTCGCCACCGGGTCGCATCGCGGGCAGCCGCCGCGCGTTCCGGCGGCCGCGCTCGAGGCGATCGTCCGCCGACTCCTCGACGCCGCGCCCCGCCTCGTCCCTGCCCCCTTCGCCGAGCTGGAGATCAACCCCCTCGCGCTGGCGGACTCGGGACCGATGGCGCTCGACGTCCTCGTGCGGCTCGGCACCCCGCCCGAAGCCGCCGAGCCGGCGCGTCCCCTCGAGAAGCTGCAGCATCTCCTTTCGCCGCGGACCTTCGCCGTCGTCGGCGTCTCGGACGGGCGGAACCCCGGACGCATCATCCTCGAGAACACGCTCCGCGCGGGCTTCGATCCCGAGCGGCTCTTCGTGGTGAAGCCCGGGCGCGACCTTCTCGACGGGTGCCGCTGCGTCGGCGACGTCGCGTCGTTGCCGGGCACGGTGGATCTGCTCGTGCTCGCGGTCTCGGCCGCGCAGGTCCCCGGCATCCTGCAGACGGTCATCGAGCAGCGGAAGGCCGAGAGCGTCCTCGTGATCCCCGGCGGCCTCGGCGAGCGCGAGGGCACGGAGGCGGCCGCCGCGGCGGTGCGCCGTGCCCTGCGCGCCTCGCGCGCGACGCCGTGGAAGGGACCCCTCGTGAACGGCGGCAACTGCCTCGGCATCCGGTCCGTTCCCGGCCGCTACAACACGCTCTTCCTGCCGGAATCGAAGGTCCCGTTCCCGAAGGCCGGCGACGCGAAGGCGAGCGATTCGCGGAAGAGCGATGCGCAGAAGAGCGGTGCGGCGCTGCCGGCGAGCACCCACATCACGTTGAAGCCGGCGCGGCCTTCACCGATCGCCGTGCTCTCGCAGAGCGGGGCCTTCCTCGTCGCGAAGCTGTCGTCGTTCCAGGGGCTCGATCCCAAGTACCTCGTGTCGATCGGCAATCAGGTGGACCTCACGGTGGGCGACTACCTCACCCATCTCGCGGACGATCCCGAGATTCGGGTGTTCGCGTGCTACGTGGAAGGCTTCCGCGAGGGCGACGGCGCGCGCTGGCTCGAGGCCGCCTCGCGCATCGTGGCGTCGGGGCGCACGGTCATCCTCTATCGCGCGGGCCGCACGCCCACCGGAGCGCGCGCCAGCGCGTCGCACACCGCTGCGGTCGCCGGAGACTACGTGGTCGCGCGGGAGCTGGCGGAGGCGGCGGGCGTTCTCGTCGCCGAGGAGCTGGACGACTTCGTGGACCTCGTTCGGCTGGCCGCGCGCCTGGAGGGTCGGAAGCGGGCCGGCCGCCGGCTCGGCGCGATCTCCAACGCCGGCTTCGAGTGCGTCGCCATCGCGGACAACGTGGGACCTTTCGAGCTGGCCTCGTTCGGCGACATCACGCGGGAGCGGCTCGGCGCGATCCTGCGCGAGGCGAAGCTCGACCAGATCGTGGACGTGCACGATCCGCTGGACGTCACGCCGATCCTCGGCGACGCGGCCTTCGCCGACGCTGCGCGCGCCGTTCTGGAGGACCCGAACGTGGACGCAGGCATCGTGGGCTGCGTGCCGATGACGCCGGCGCTTCAGACCCTGGCGAAAGGCGCCGGCCACGACGAGGACGTGGCGCACGCGGACTCCGTGGCGAGCCGGCTCGTGCGCCTCTTCGGCGCGACGAAGAAGCCGTGGGTGGCCGTCGTGGACGCGGGCTCGCGGTACACGCCGTTCGCCGAAGCGCTCGAGGCGGGAGGCATCCCCACCTTCCGCTCGGCCGACCGCGCGCTCGCGATGCTCGCGAAGTACTTCGCGGGCGCGAGCGCGGGCCGGCCGGCCGGCGGCGGCGCGGACGCGCGGGCCGGCGCTGGTGGGGGCGGCAGCGGCAAGGCCGGCGGGAGGACGTCGACGTGAAGTGGGGTCGCCTCGCGACGACCCTGGCCACGCTCTTCGGACTCCAGGCGCTGCGCGCCTTCTTCCCTCTGCTCGTCTACGTTCTGAAGGACCGCTTCGGTCTCTCTTCGATCACGCTCGGCGAGGTCGCCTTCGCGCTCTTCGCGACGGGCTTCCTGGTCCCCTTTCTCGTGCGGCGTCCGGGCGCTTTTCGCGGCGCGGCCGTCGCCATGCTCGTGACGCGCGCCGCGCTGCAGCTCTGGAAGGGCGACCCCGCCGGCTCGCTCCTGATCGCGGCGGCCGGCGTCGTGGCTTTCCTCGCGTTCCTCGCGGCCCCGGGACCGGACCGTGCCGCCGGCTTCCTCGTCGGCGCCGCGCTCGACGTTTCGTTGCACGCGCTCTTCGGCACGCGCGACCTCCACTGGGGCGGCGCTCCCTCGGATCTCGTGACCGGAGTGCTGGTGGGCGCCGCGATCATGGCGCTGGTTCTCGCCCGACGGGAAACGGACGACGCGCGGGCCCCCGCGCCGATCGGCTTCCTCGCGTGGGGCCCGTTCCTCCTTCTGCAGCTCGAGCTGCTGGGGAACGTCGCCCGGCTCTCCGCACGGACTGCGTTGCCCACGTGCGTGTCGGGCGCCCTCTGCGTCCTCGGGCTCGCGATCGCCGTGTCCCTCGGGCCCCGTCTCGCGCGTGCGAGCTTCGCTCGGGGCGCGGCACTCCCCGTCCTCGCCTCCGCTTTCCTCATCCCCGCCATCTTCCGCGCGGAGGTCGTCAGCCCCATGGCGGCGCCGCTCCTCGTCCTCGCCCAGGTGGCCGCAGCGCTCCTCCTGATCCGGGCGCTCGAGCCCGAGGCCGACGGCGTCTCACGGCTCGGAGCGCGGAGCGCGGCCATGGGCGCCGGGGCCGTCCTCCTCCTCGCGCTCCTGTTCCTCCACTACGCGGGCTACGACGTCGGGCTGCCTGAAGGTCGGACGACGGGCAAGCTCGTGGCCGTGGCGGCGCTCCTGGTCGCGGCGGCGGGGAATCGACGTCCCGCGCCCGCCGCCGGCGCGCCGGGTCTGCGCACTGCGCTCGCAGGCCTCGCGCTCGCGCTCCTTCCGCTCGCGCGCGGCGTGCCCACGAGGCCTGCGTCCGCGACAGATCCCGACGTTGCCGTCGTCGTGACGTTCAATCTGCACGCAGGCTTCGACGAGCGTGGCGGCTGGGCCTTCGACCGCATGATGCGCTACCTCGCCGCCGTCCACCCGGACGTCGTGGCGCTGCAGGAAGTGAGCCGCGGGTGGGTCATCAACGGCTGCGCCGATCTCTACGAGCTCGCGCGCGAGCAGCTCGGCCTCACCGGAACGCCCGCGCCGACCGTGACCACCGACTGGGGCAACGCGGTCTTCGTGCGCGGACCCGTCGCCCGGGTGCAGGGGCTGCGCCTGCCGCCGCCGGAGCTTCGGCTGTCCCGCGGAGTCGTCGCGCTGGAGCGTCCGGCGGACGCCCGCGAGCCGCAGCGCATCGTGGCGACGCACCTGCACCATCGGGCTCCGGACGATGCCATCCGCGACGTCCAAGCGCAGGCGATCGCCGCGTCCTTCCCCGCTTCCGCGGACGCGGTGCTCCTCGCGGACTTCAACGCGCAGCCGACCTCGACGTGCTTCGCGATCCTCCGCGCCGCCGGCTGGACCGACGCCGCCGGCCCGCCCGAGCTCGCGCGCACCGCCCCCACCTTCCCGTCCGCCGCGCCCGTCCGCCGCATCGACACCATCTTCGTCGGCGAGCCTGCACGCGTGCTCCGCTGCGACGTGGCCCCCGCCTGGGGCTCCGATCACCGCGCCGTCATCGCGAGACTCCGCCGCTGACCGTCGCCAGCCCGGCGAGCCGACGTGGTCGCCCAGGGGGCGTTCGCCCGCCCGCCGAGCTCGGGGTGTTCGCGCAGGGGGCGTTCGCCCGCCCGCCGAGCTCGGGGTGATCGCGCAGGGGGCGTTCGCCCGCCCGCCGAGCTCGACCCTTCCTCCGCTGCGGACGGCGCGGCCGGGGCATCCCTGCCCCGGCCTAGGCCTCGGCACTCGGCAGGCGTTCGGCCATCCGAAGGCCTGCCGCGGCTCGTGACGCCGCCTCGGAGGAAGGGTCGAGCTGGGCGGGCTTGCCTCGCTCTGCCAACGCGCGGCACGCCGGGGGGCGTGCGCGCAGATCCGGCGTCGCTCAGCGGCTCAGCAGGAGCTCGCGCAGCACGGCGGTGACCTTGTCCGGCGCCTCGAGCGAGGAGACGTGGCCGGCGCCGGGAATGGTGACGAGCTTCGCGTTCGGAATGCGCTCGGCCATCGTGCGTGCGAAGGACGGCGGCGTGAGCTCGTCGTCCTCGCCCACCAGCACGACCGCGGGCACGTCGATGCCGGCGAGGTCCTGCACGCTGTCGGGTCGCTCGCGCATCGCGTCCACGGCGGCCATCGCGCCTTCCGGCGACGTCGCGAGAATCATGCGGCGCACCTTCTCGACGACCTCCAGGCGCGCGCGCCGCGTGGTCTTGCCGAGCGCCTTCTCCAGCATCCCCTCGACGATCTCGCTCATGCCGCGCGAGCCGATCGCCTTGCGCGTCTCGAGGCGGGCGCGCTTCCCGTCCTCGGCATCGGCCTCCGCCTTCGTGTCGAGAAGCGCGAGCGCCGCGACACGCTCACGCGCGCGGCGCCACAGGGCGAACGCGATGTAACCGCCCATCGAGAGGCCGGCGATCGTGGCGCGGTGGATGCCTGCCTCGTCCATCCACGCGAGGATGTCGTCCGCGTAATCGTCCAGCGAGAGCAACGGGGCGGGCAGCTCGCTGCGCCCGAGCCCGAGGAGATCGGGCGCGAGGATCTTCGCGTCGCGCCGGAGCGCGCGGATCTGCGGCTCCCACATCGTGTGGTCGAAGGGGAATCCATGGATGAGGACGAGGGGCTCGTTCCCCTCGCCTTCGAGGGCGGCGTAGACGGTGACGCCCGCCGTGGTCCGAGTCCGCAAGCGGTTCATTCCGGCTCCCCTGGGCGGCTCCCGGCGCCCGAGCCGCCCGCGGCGCGGAGGTTGCTCCCACGGCAGGGTGCGGTCAACCCGTGGACCCGTCCCTGGGCCCGTTGGCGGCCGTCGCCCGGCCGGCCGACCGACCCGCTTGACTTCGGGTTCCGAGGCGGCGTAACTTTCGCGCGATGGCAGTCCGGTCCGCTCGCACTCTCGCACGCACGTGGTTCTGAAAGGCCGCCGGGTTCTTCTCGGCGGCCTCGCGCGTTTCCGGGCAGCCAGCTTCTCCGTTCGAGGCTCCGGTGCTCACAGAGGCGCCGGAGCGAGAGCCAGCTCCACGGGGGTTCGACCATGCCGCAGGGCGTCGTGAAGTGGTTCAGCGACTCGAAGGGCTTCGGGTTCATTGCTCCGGAGGCGGGGGACGACGTCTTCGTCCACCACACCGCGATCCAGATGGAAGGCTTCCGCACACTCGCCGAGGGAGAGAAGGTCACGTTCGAGATCGTGCAGGGACCGAAGGGACCCCAGGCCAGCAACGTGACGAAGGTGAAGGTCTGACGCAGGCGGCGTAGCGGTCCGAGCCCGCTTCGCTCCGTTCGTCTCGCGCCTCAGGCGTTGGAGCGCGTGATCTCGATCATGCGCTCCAGCGACGCGCGCGCATCGCGCACGAGGGCGGCCCGCTCCGTGTCCTCGAGGCGCTCGCGCGCGCCCGTCGCCTCGTTCACCACGTCGCCCGGCAGCACCCGGTTCAAGTCGGGCGCCTTGCCTTGCCTCAGCAAGTCGACGATCGCGACGAGGTGCGGCGGATCGTTGCGCGACATCGTGGCGCAGCCGCAGCCCATCGACCCCGCCCCCGGAACGTCCGCGAGGTTCACGACCTCCACGCCGCGCAACGCGCCCTGCTCGCGCGCGTTGCGGACGAAGTGCCCCTCGGTGGCCACGGCGATCCGGCTCCCGGTCGGCGCCTTCATGATCTCGGACCAGAGGTACTTCGTGGAGCCCGCGCCATCCGCGCGGTCCACCACGTCCCGGGGACACTCGGGGTGCACGAGCACGCGATAGCCCGCCCGCTTCCAGTGATCCACATGCTCGGGCCGGAACACCGTGTGCACGCCGCAGAAGCCGCCCCAGAGGATCATCTTCGCGCGATCGAGCTTCGCGGGATCCGCGGGGGCGCGCGGAGCCGCGCCGTTGCCGCGCTCCCAGACGAAGATCCCGTCATCCGGAACGCCCGCCTGCCGCGCGACGTTCTCGCCGAGATGGCGGTCCGGCACGAAGAAGACGCGCTTGCCCTGCGCGAGCGCCCACCGCACCACGAGCCGCGCGTTCGAGCTGGTGCACACGGCGCCGCCCGTCTGGCCGGCGAGGGCCTTCACACGCCCGGACGTGTTCATGTACGCGACGACGCAGAGCTCGTCGCCGAAGCGCTCGCGCAGGGTGTCGAACGTGGGCTGGACCATCCACTCCTTCGCCATCATCTCCATCGTGCAGCCGGACTTCGGGTTCGTGATCCACACCGTCTGGCGATCGCCGGCGAGGATGGCGATGGACTCCGCCATGAAGTGCACGGCCGACTCGACGAAGATCTCCGCTTCCGGACGCTCGCGCGTCCGCAGCGCGAGCTCGTAGGAGTCGGCGATCCGGCCGCCGTAGCGCTCCACGAGCTTCACGATCTCCCCGCCCATGTAGTAGTGCGCCAGCAGCTCGAGCGACGCGCCGAAGCGCTCCAGCGCCGGGCGCACGTACGAGTCCATCCACGGCAGCACCGTGCCCGGAAGGCGGTCCGGCAGCGCGAGGTACTCCTCGGCGTAAGGACGGAACTCGGGCTGGTACCAATCCAGCGGCAGGTCCTGCTGGCAGATGGGCATGTCCGGGACGATGCGCAGCCCCGACGGCGTCGCCGCGGCAGTCGTGGATCGCTTCGCCATGAACGGGTCCTCTCACGCGGGAGATCTCTTTGCGACGGTACTCGTTTCGAAGGAACCGGGCGAGGGCGCCGGTCCGCCGCGGCGCACCCCCTGGGGCCGGGACGACGAGGGTCGGCTCCGCGCACGACCGGGCTGGAACCGCGAGGATCAGCCGCCGCGCGCCACTCGGGCCGGAACGGTGGCGATGGTGCGTCCGTCGAGGCGGAGATCCACCCACAGGCCGGCCGCGGCGTCGCTGTCCGGCGAGGCGCCCGCGCTCGGAGTGGTGCGAAGGCGCGACGAGACTTCTTGGGCCCGGCCCTCCTCCAGGAGGAGCCGGACGGTGCCGCCGGCGGCCGCGGCCTGCGATTCCTTGGGGCCGGGGTCCGCGGAGGCTGCGCCGCCGCCGAGGGGCTCGCCCTCGCGAAGCACGTCGATCCAATGCGGACGCCGCGCGTAGCCCGCCTCAAGCAGGCGTTCGGCCACGCGGAAGCGCGCGCGACCCGGCCGGGCGGCCAGAATCACGGCGATGAGGCGCACCCCGTCGCGTTGCGCGGTAGCCACGAAGCAGCCGCCCGCGCGCGGGGTCCAGCCGGTCTTGAGACCGTCCAGCCCCTCGAACCGTCCCAGCAGCTTGTCCGTGCTCTCGAGCTGGAAGCCATCCCCGCCGAAGGGCTTGCGCTTCGTGGACGAGACCTGGAGCGCGCGCGGGTAGCGGACGAGCGCACGCGCGATCGTGGCGAGGTCCCGCGCGGAGGTGACGTTCCGGCCCTGGTTCCGGAGATCGAGGCCGTGGACGTTGACGAAATGCGTCTGCGTGCAGCCGAGGCGCTCGGCCTTCGCGTTCATCCGCTCCACGAACGCCGCCTCGCTGCCGGCGACATGCTCCGCCACCGCCATCGACGCGTCGTTGGCGGACGCGATCGCGATGGCGTCCAGGAGGTCGGAGAGCGAGCGCGTCTCCCCCACGCGGAGGAAGACCTGGGAGCCGCCCATCGTGGCCGCGTTCTTCGACACACGAACCCGGTCGCTCAGGTGGAGCCGGCCGGACGCGAGGTCCTCGTACACCAGGAGCTGAAGCATCATCTTCACGAGGGATGCGGGTCCGTGCGGGTCGTCGGCGTTCTGGTCGTAGAGGACCGTGCCGGTCTCCGCTTCGACGAGGAACGCCGACGTGCAGGGCAGCGGCGCGATCTCGATGGGCTCGAGGCAGCAGCGAACGACGACGGGCGACTTGACCTCCGGCTCCACGCCGAAGGACGACGCCGTGCGGACGATGCCGCGGCCCCCCCACAGCAGCGTGGCACCGAGCACGACGGCGGCCGCCAACGCGAGGCGGACCGGCGGCCGGCCCCCAGGACGACGGCGCGGGGCGTCCGGGGGACGTCCGCCGACAGGCTGTGGATGTGAGGTTACCCGCGGCGTGCGGGGCTTCCCGACCATGCGTCCCTCGCCCGCCCGACGCCCACCCCCACCCCGTCGCGAGCGGCTCTCGAATCGCGCCATCCTAGCCAGGATCC
The DNA here is from genome assembly GCA_046330135.1 of bacterium. Lineage (GTDB taxonomy): Bacteria > ARS69 > ARS69 > ARS69 > ARS69 > CAYYFX01. The sequence goes on along the minus strand of JAXLTI010000005.1, from coordinate 585,579 downwards.
TCGGCTTGTAAAGTCCGGAAACGGGATTCTCTCGTTCGCGCGAACGGCAGCGCGGTCGCACGCCGCTTCACGCCCGCCGGATCCTCTCGAACACCGCGGCGCTCCCCGAGATCGGCGCCCCGGACCCCGTTCTGGAGCACCCTCCCTCTCGACGCCCCTGGACGAAGAAACGGAGCGCCGGCTCGTCACCGGCGCTCCGCTCGGAGCTAGGAAGCCGCGAAAGGCCTACTTGGCCACCACGATCTTCCGCGAGATGGAGTCCTTCCCGGCCTTCAGCACCGCGAAGTAGACGCCGCTCGGGTGGTCTTGCGTGTACCAGGGCGTCGTGCGAATGACGCCGTCACCGTTCGAGAAGTCCGCGAGGCTCGTCACGAGCCGCCCCTGCACGTCGTAGATCGCGAGCGACACGGCTTCCGTCGACTTGACGGCGAAGCGAAGCAGCGTGCGATCCGAGACCGGGTTCGGGAACGGCGCGTCGAGCATGAAGTTCCGGAGCGCCGGCTGGACCTGGAGGTCCACACCCGTGCCGCCGAGCGACGGAGGAATGTCCAACTCCCAGGCGCCGCGGCCGTGGGTCCCGGCCACGAGCTTCTGGAGGTTGTCCTGGATCTCGAGATCGTCCACGACCGCGTTCGGCAGCCCGTCCTGGAACGGAATCCAGTTCACGCCGGCGTTCTCGGAAGCCCACACGCCCGTGTCGGTTCCGATGAACCACTCCGCCGGATGCGACGGGTTCACGGCGATCGCGTTCACCGGCTGCGCCGGCAGGTCACCCGTCACGTCGGCCCACGTGGCGCCGAGATCCGTGGACCTCGCGACGTGCGAGACCAGCGCGTAGCCGGAGAAGGTCACGTACACGGTGTTCGGACTCACGGGGTCCGCGAGGATCTTCGTGGCCGAGCCGGTCGGGAACCCGTACGCACTGGCAGACGTCCAGGTGGTCCCGTTGTCCGTGGAGTAGCGCGCCGTGCCGGAGACCGCCCACACGTAGTCGCCGTTCGCGCGGCTCACATCGAGCCACACGGCGGTCGCCGGGTTCACGAGGCCCCAGCTGGTGCCGCCGTCCGTCGTACGGAAGATGCCCGAGCTCGTCTCCGTGAAGAGCGTGGCGCCCGGATTCGCGCGCTCCGCGACCGGGGTCACCCACTGACCCGTACCGGTGATGCCGGAGTTGATCACGACCCAGGAGCCGATGCCCGAGGTGGTGTTCTTCCGGTGATCGCCGAACTGGATCTCACCGAACACGTTCGTGCCGTTCACGGGGTTGATGTTGCAGACCATGCCGTCGGCGCCGAGGCCGTCCTGCCACGTGGTGGTGCCGGACCACTTGTCGGTGCCGTTGTCCTGCGTGCCGCCCATCACGTAGTAGGCGGTGGAGTTGTTGTTGTTCACGCAGATGTCGTAGAACTGGTAGGTCACCAGGCCGTTGTTCCGGTTCCCGGCCGCGGGCCAGCTGGCGCCGTCGTCCGTGGACCTCCAGATTCCGCCGTCGCTGCCGACCCACACTTCCGAGGTCGAGCCGGACGCGTAGGCGATCGCGTGGTGGTCGACGTGCACCTGCGCGCCGCCGACCGCCCCGAAGGTGACGCCGGCGTCGACGGAGCGCCACAGCTGCACGCCGCCGGAGATGACCGTGCTGGCGTTGTTCGGATCCACGGCGAGCGACAGGTTGTACCAGCCCTGACCGCCGGAGATGTTCGTGGTCGTGTTCTGCGCCGCCCAGGTGGCGCCGGCGTCGGTGCTCCGGTAGACACCCGTCGTGGCGTAGGGCGAGGCCGGGTTGACGTACACGGCGTACACCCAGTCCGGCTGCGCCGCCGACACCGCGATCTTCGTCTTGCCCACGAAGGCGGAGTTCGGTTGCCCGACGCCCGCGGGCACCCAGGTGGCGCCGTCGTCCGTGGACTTCTTGACGCTGTTGCCGGATCCGGCGGAGCCCTTCGCGGCGTAGCAGACGTTCGCGTCGCCGGGGCGCCAGCAGGCGTCGTAGTAGTTGCCGACCGTTCCCGGGCCGACCTGCGTCCAGTTCTGCCCCTCGTCGGTGGACCGCCACAGGCCGTTCGTGGCGCCGGCGAGCATGGTCCCGGTGATCGGGTTGGCGCGGATGAAGTGGAAGCCGTGCCCGCTCGAGACCGAGTACGACTGGCTCGTGGTGTTCCAAGTGGTGCCGCCGTCCGTCGAGCGCATGATGCCCACGCCGCCGACGGCGTCGATGTTCTGCGTGGCCTCGCCGGTCCCGATGACGATCACGTTCACGTTGAGCGGATCGACCGCGATCCCGCCCACCGCGATCGAAGGAAGCTCATCGGTGAGCGGAACCCAAGAGTCCCCTCCGTCCGTGGTCCTCCAGAGGCCGCCGTCCGCGCCGCCGACGAACACCCGGTTCGCGTTCGTCGGATCGAAATCGATCGCGATCATCCGACCGGCGAAGTTCGTGGGGCCGAGGTTGAACCAGGTCGCCCGCGGCGTCTGGGCGCGCAGGCGCTGTTGCCGGACTTCCGAGGCGTGCCAGCGCGCACCGACCGGCGGAAGCTCTCCGTCCGTCATGCGGGGCAGGAAGAACCAACGAAGGGCGTTGTACGGCTCCCAGCCGCCACCCTCTTGCTGAATGTCCCGCTCTTCGGCTTCGCTGCCCACTTTCCCCAGCTCGGGGTGGGCCGCGAAGTACGCGTCCATCTGATTGAACCAGTCTTGGGCGATCTTCGCTTCGGGGCTCACCGGAGCGGCGGATGCCGTCGACCCGAGCCAAGCACTAGCGAGGACCGTGACGCCACCGGCCACCACCGCGCCGAGGCACCAAACGAGAAGTTTCTTCATGGAAAAACGTCCTCCGGACGGACCGGCAGAAGGGACGGAAGATGACCGGGGGGCCGGATGTCACCACGGACAGGCGGAGGATAGCACAGGCTCCCCCCCGAACCCAATGGGCTGGGACGAGCGCCTCCGGAGGCGCGGGACGGGCGGCTGCCGAACGGGGTCGGCGAGCGAACGCCTAGGGCAGGATCGGCGGCGCCCCGGCGGCCTCGGATTCGGGGGGAGCTCCGGCCGGCGAGGCGGCGGCCGACGTCCACGGGCGGAGCCCCGCCACCCGGTACTCGATCTCCTCGAGAGCCACCACGTCCCCCTCGCGGAGCCCCAGGAGATCCCGGGCGATGTCCGACTGGTGGGAGTAGATGCCCTGCGAGGGGTCCGACTCCCAGGCGCCCAGGATCGTCACCGTGCGCGGCGCCCCCTCGGCGACGGGCTCCAGCTCGAACCGGGTCCCCACCGACACGCGGGTCACGTCCACCGCGGCGGGATCGAGCACCCGCACCCGGGCGAGCTCGTTGTGGAGCCGCGCCGCCCGAGCGCTCAGGATCTCGTGCTTCTGGCGCGCCGCGTGGTACTCGAAGTTCTCGCGAAGGTCCCCGAACTCGCGCGCGACGCGGATGGCCTCCGCGTTCTGCGGGATCTCCACCTTGACCAGCTGATCGAGCTCCTTGCGCTTCGCCTCCACGGAGCCGGCCGTGGCGGGGTGCACGTCCTCGTCGAGACGGCGACGGATGTGCGGGTGGCGGCGGAAGATGGCCCGGCGGAGCGCGAGCTTGCGGTGCTCCTCGAGCGTGGACGCGTCCAGCAGGTTCAGGAGGCGCTCCGTGCCCTCCAGGTCGCAACCCTCGAAGACCGAGAACGCCAGCCCGCCCTCGTCGAAATGCTCGCGCAGCGGAACGCGCAGCTCCTTGAACTCCGGGCTCGCGAGCGCGTCGACGACCTTGGTCAGGAGCGAGAGGTTCGCGCGGGCGCGCAGCTCGTCCCGCTCGAGGGCGTTGCGCGTGATCCACACGAAGGCGCGCGGCGCGCGGCGCGGATTCGCCACGATGTCGGCGACGATTCGCTCCGCGACGCCCGGGGCCGCGCCGGCCACGATGTCCTCGTAGAGCACCGAGACGAGCCGCTGGTCGCTCTCGTCGAAGATGGCGGTGCGGAAGACGTCCACCCAATCCTCGCGCAACGTGCGCAGACGTCGATAGAGCTTCTCGCGATAGCGCCGATCGCCGACCGCCGTCACGACCGCGGCCGCCGCCTTCGAGCGGAGAAGGTCGTCCAGGTCCAGCGGCGAAGCGCCCGCCGCGCCGATCTCCTCGAGGAGGCACGCCAGCTCGACCGCCCGCGAGGGCGCGTCGCCCACCGCCACGAGGTCCGTGAGCTCCTCCGCGAGCCGCGCCACGATCCGCTCCTTGACCGATCCGCCGCGCTTCGCGTGACGGCGCGCGAGCTCCAGACGGTTCTCGAAGTCCGCCGCCTCGAACTCCGCGAGGACGGCGCGATCGGCGCTCTCCGCCGACTCGGTCCACTCGAACGCGCCCCGCTTCTGGCGACTGGCGAGAAGCTGCGGGTGGGACCGCGCGCGGTTCCACCACGCCGCGAACTTGCCGCCCTCGATGATCCCGGTCATGCAGTCCCGGATCTCGGTGGCCGTCAGGGGGCGACCGAAGCACCGCAGGAGATCCCGCACGAACTCCCCGGGAGACGCCAGGGCTTCCTTCGCTACGCCCGGGGCGTCCGCGAGGCGCCGCATCATGAAGTGCTCCTTCGGGATCCACGTGAGCAGACGCTGCGCCTCGTCGGCGCGCATCACCAGCGCCGCCGCCTTCTCGAAGCGGACCTCGATGCGCTGCAGGGCCAGGTTGATGTCCGCGACCTTCCCGAGGCCGCGCCCGAAGAGCCAGAACCCTTCGCCGACGCCGAAGCGCAGCCACGCGCGCAGGCGGTCGAAGGCGCGCACGGGATCCTCGGCACCTTCCACGCCGAAGAAGGCCAGGATCTCGGGCAGGTCCTTGCGGTCCGCATAGCGGTCCTGCACCGCTTCGACCACCTTGGCACGGACGTCCTTGTTCTTCGGAACGAGGTCGAGGGTCTCGTGCAGCACGTCGAACGCGGGCTCCCAGGCGTCGGCCACGGCGAGCGCGTCCACGAGCAACATCATGAGCTCCGCCATCTTCGCGTGCGCCTTCACGGAGCGGAGCTCGCGGGCGACGTCGATGAACCAGCGGAGGTCGGCGGGCGCATCCGCCATGCGGGTGTTCCACGCCGCCTCGACCTCGTCCAGGTTGCTCTTACGGATTCGCTGCAGCAGGTCGGACTCGGTCAAGAGAGCTCTCCTTCGATGCGGGCCACCGGCGCCCCCGCGATTCCGTGAGCCGCCAGGTGCTCCTCGAGCCGGTCGAGAAGCGATGCGAACAGATCGAACGTGTCACGGACCGCATCCGGCTTCGCGAGGTCCACCCCCGCACGACGCAGGATGTCGATCGGGTAGTCGGAGTCGCCCGCGGACAAGAAACCGAGATAGTCGTTCCGCTCCGCGGGTCCGCCCGAGAGGACTCGCCGCGAGAGCGCGATGGCGGCAGCGTACCCCGTGGCGTACTGGTAGACATAGTACCCCGTGTAGAAGTGCGGGATCCGGGCCCAGCCGATCGCCGCCCGGTCCGGGAACGACAGGTCCGGGCCGAGGGTCCGCTCGAAGATCTCGGCGTAGACCTCGCCGATCGAGTCCGCGGTGAGGGCCTCCCCCTGCTCGCTCATCTCGTGCAGGCGGTGCTCGAACTCGGCGAACATCACCTGGCTCACGACCGTGCCGCGCACCTGGTCGATGGCCTGGTTGAGCAGCGCGAGCTTGAGCTCCGGATCCGTGGTCACCCGGAGCAGATGCTCCATGAGCAGGGCTTCGTTCGTGGTGGAGGCGACTTCCGCGAGGAAGATCGGGTAGTGGGCGGCGTGGTACGGCTGCCGCGCGTTCGAGAAGTGCGAGTGCAGCGCATGCCCCATCTCGTGCGCCAGCGTGAAGACGTGGTCGAGCGTGCCCTGCCAGTTGAGCAGCACGTACGGGTGCCCGCCGTACGCGCCCCACGAGTAGGCGCCCGAGCGCTTGCCGCGCGACTCGAACACGTCCACCCAGCCGCCCGCGAGCCCCGCGTCCAACGCGCGGAGGTACTCGTCCCCGAGCGCGCTGAGCCCTTCGTGAAGAATGGTGCGGGCCTGGTCGAACGTGAACTCCGGCGGCTTCGACGCGCCCAGCGGGACGTACAAGTCCCACACCTCGAGGGGCTCGACCCCGAGGACGCGCTTGCGCAGCGCCACGGACCGGTGGATCAGGTCGCGACGCTCCGCCACCGCGGCGACGAGCGAGTGGAAGACCTCCGCCGGGATGTTCCCGGGGTGCAGCGCGGCCTCGAGGGAGGAGCCGTAGCGTCGGGCGCGGGCGTAGAACACGTCCCGCGCCACGCTGCCCGCGAGGAGCGCCGCCACCGTGTTGCGGTGCGCCTCGTAGCCCTCGGTGAGGGACGTCCACGCGTCCCGGCGTACCCGCCGGTCGCGGGACTCCAGGAGCTTCCCGTAGCGGCCCTTCGTGAGCTCGACCTCGCGGCCGTCCTCGTCCTTCACGGGCCGGAAGGTCAGGTCCGCGTCGTCCAGCATGCCGAACGCCGTGCGCGGTACCCGGGCCAGGTCCCCGGTCATGGCCAGCAGCTCTTCCTCGCGCGGCGTGAGCGTGTGCTCCTGGGTGCGTAGAAGGTCGTGGAGGTAGTGCCGCCGCGAGGCGAGCTCCGGCGCGTCCAGCAGCGCCTCCAGGCGCTCGCGCGGCAGCGCGAGGATCTCCGGCTCGATCCAGGAGGTGGCCTCCGCGGCGCGCATCGAGAGGCGGGCGGCGCGCTGGGCCCGCGCTTGCGCCGCGGGGTCCCGCGTATCCTCGTCCCGCCCGAGGTGCGACCAGACGTAGACTCGGTCCAGGGCTTCCGAGAGGCGCGCGCCCAGCGCCAAGAGCTCTGCGAGGGTGGCGGGCCCCTCCGCCACGCGACCCTTCCAGGCGCCGATCTCGGCGATCGACCGATCGACACGCGCGAACTCCGCCTCCCAGGCGTCGGCGCTCTCGAGGAGATCCTCGAGGCGCCACCGATAAGCGGGCGGAATCTCCTCGCGAGCGGGAACCGCTCGCTTCGCCGCGGGTGCGTTCATCCTGGGGCGACTCTCCTTGGCGGGAGCTGGCGCAAGTCGGCCATTGTCCCCCGTGCGCCCATTCCGTTCAAGGGCTCCCGCTCGGGCTCCCCGGCAATCCGCACCCGGTTCCGGCTCCCGAGAGCGGGGAGCGAGCCCCCGGGCCGGCCGGCGGCCATGATCGCTTTCCCGCGTCCGGCGTCGGTTGTATGGTCCTGCCCGTCCTCCGCGGAAACCCCAAGGAAAGGTGTGTGCGATGACCCAGGTTCTTCGGCCCGCGGTCTGCGTGATCGCGTCGGCCCTCCTCTTCGCCGGCTGCGGCGGCAAGACCGTGACGCGCGTCGAGCCCGAGACCACCACCGACCTCTCGGGTCGCTGGAACGACACCGACTCGCGGCTCGTGTCGCAGGCCATGATCCAGGACTGCCTCAACGCTCCGTGGCTGACGCGCCACCAGACCACCGCGAAGCCCTCCGAGCGCCCCGTCGTGATCGTGGGCGTGATCCGGAACAAGTCGATGGAGCACATCCCCGTGGACACGTTCATCAAGGACATCGAGCGCACATTCATCACCGACGGACGCGTCCGCGTCGTGGCGGACGCCGGGGACCGCGGGGACATCCGGGCCGAGCGAGAGTCGATGCAGGGGAACGTGACGCCCGAAACGCTGAAGAAGTTCGGCAAGGAGCTCGGCGCGGACTACGTGATGATGGGCGAGATCAACCAGATCATCGACCAGGAGGGCGGCCAGAAGGTCTCCTTCTACCAGACGAACCTCGAGCTCATCCACGTCGAGTCGAACGAGAAGGTCTGGATCGGCGACAAGAAGATCAAGAAGGTCATCGGGCGAAGCAAGTACTCGGGGTAGCGACGTGTCCGCGTGGCGCTCGATGCGGGCGGCGGCCGCCGTCGCGCTGGCGCTCGCCCTCACGGGCTGCGCATCCTACACGCGCGTGGCGCTCGAGGTGCGCGCGCCGCTGGCGCGCGGCGACTTCGCGGCGGCCGAGTCCCTCCTCGTCGACAAGAAGCCGGGCGGGGACGGGCTGCCCTACCTGATGGAGCTGGGGCTGGTCCTGCGCTACCAGGACCAGTTCGACCGCTCGAACGAGACCTTCGATCAAGCGGAGAACCTGGTCGAGGACCTCTACACGCGCTCCCTCTCGAAGGAGGCGCTCTCGCTCGTCACGAGCGACGAGGCCATCCCCTACGACGGCGAGATGTGGGAGCGCGTGCTGGTGAACTACTACCGCGCGCTGAACTACGTGGACCTCGACGAGTACGAGGACGCGCTCGTCGAGTGCCGGAAGATCAACCAGAAGCTGCAGGCGTACGTGGACGCTTCCGACAAGCGGCCGACGTACGCGAGCGACGCGTTCGCCCAGTACCTGACCGCGCTCCTCTACGAGGCGGACGGCCACCTCGACGACGCGTGGATCTCGCTCTGCGCCGCCGACAGCGCCTACGCGGACTACGAGAAGGCGTACGGCGTCCCGCCGCCGACGTCCTTGAAGCGCGACCTGCTGCGGCTGGCGCACCAGCAGGGCTACGCGGACGACGAAGCCCGCCTCCGGGAGCGCTGGCCCGACGTGAAGGCTCCATCCGCCGACGAGCTGCTCCGGAAGGGCGAGATCATCCTCTTCTGGGAGGAAGGCTTCGCGCCGGCCAAGATCCAGGAGGAGATGTTCGTTCCGATCCTCAAGACGGACGTCCGCGACGATCGCGACGCCTGGGCGCACCATCTGAGCCGGCGGGCCGCGCGCCATCCCGTCTACGAGAAGACGGAGCTGGACTATCTCCTGAGGATCGCCGTGCCGGCGTATCCGCCGCCGCTCCCCGACGAGAGGCGCGGATGGGCGGACCTGACGAGCGCGGGGGTCTCCGCGCGCTCGGAGATCGTGGAGGACGTCGACGCGATCGCTCGCCGCGGCCTGGAGGATCGCATGGGCCGCGTTCTCTTCAAGACGATCCTCCGCGCGCTGGCCAAGTACGGGGTCACGAGGGGCGCGGAGAAGAAAGGCGACGTCGCCGGCACGCTGGTGAACCTCCTGACCGCCGCCACCGAGAAGGCGGACACGCGGAGCTGGATCACGTTGCCGCGCGCGATCCACCTCGTGCGGCTCGTGGTGCCGCCCGGAGTGCACGACCTGACGTTGTCGTGCCATGCGGGGGGCGCCGCCGCCGCGGAGGTCGTCACGTTCGAGAAAGTCGAAGTGGGCGCCGGAGAGGTACGCTTCCTCAGCCACCGGACCTTCTGAAGGGGCGGCGTCGATGGTCGGCAAGAAGCTCGCGCACTACGAGATCCTCGAGAAGATCGGCGCGGGCGGCATGGGCGAGGTCTACAAGGCCACCGACACGCGCCTCGGCCGGACCGTGGCCATCAAGGTGCTGCCGGGCCATCTCTCGGAGAAGCCGGAGCTGCGCGCCCGCTTCGAGCGGGAGGCGCGCGCGATCTCGAGCCTCTCCCACCCCCACATCTGCACGCTCCACGACGTCGGGACCGCGGACGGCGTGGACTTCCTCGTGATGGAGCTTCTCGAAGGCGAGACGCTCGCCCAGCGGCTGGTGCGCGACAAGCTGACGGTCGCGCAGGTGCTGAGCTTCGGCACGGAGATCGCGAGCGCGCTGGACGCGGCGCACCGCCGCGGCATCGTCCACCGCGACCTCAAGCCCGGCAACGTGATGCTCACGCGGAACGGGGTCAAGCTGCTGGACTTCGGGCTCGCGAAGCTCGTGGAGACGTCGGCGGTGCCGGGCGTCACCGCGGTCGTCACGGAGGCGCGCACGAGCGAGCCGTTGACCGAGCGCGGCACGGTGCTCGGCACGTTCCGCTACATGTCGCCGGAGCAGCTCGAGGGCAAGGAAGCGGACCCACGCACCGACATCTTCGCGCTCGGCGCCGTGCTCTACGAGATGTCGACCGGCCGCCCGGCGTTCGAGGGGAAGAGCCAGGCCTCGCTCATCGCGGCGATCCTCGAGCGCGAGCCGCCGCCCGTCTCCTCGATCGAGCCGCTCACGCCCCCCGCGTTCGAGCGGACGGTCCGCCGTTGCCTCGCGAAGGACCCGGAAGCGCGCTGGCAGAGCGCCGCCGACGTCGCGGCCGAGCTGCATTGGATCTCCGAGGAAAGCTCGCGGGCCGGCGTCCCGCTCGTCGTGGCGGCGCGCCGGCGCTCGCGCGAGCGGCTCCTCTGGCTGCTCGCATGGCCGCTCGCCGCCGTCGCGATCGCGCTCGGCGTCGTCGTGCAGCGGCTGGCGAGCCGCGAAGCGCCCGTCATCCGCGCCTCGATCCTCCCGCCCGAGGGGAGGTTCTTCGACCTCAACAGCTTCGAGCCGGGACCGGCGACGATCTCGCCCGACGGCACGAAGATCGTATTCGCCACGAGCGGAGGCCCGAAGGACAGTCTCTGGGTACGCTCGCTCGACTCGGAGGAGCCGCGGCTGCTCCTCGCGGCGTCGTCGATCGCGTATCCGTTCTGGTCGTGGGACGGCCGCTCGCTCGGGTTCTTCGCGGCGCGGAAGCTCCAGCGCATCGAGGTGGCGGGCGGTCCGCCGCTCGCGCTCTGCGACGCCCCGAACGGCAAGGGCGGCAGCTGGAGTCGGAACGGAGTCATCCTCTTCGCGCCGGACGCGGGTACGGCGCTCTACCGAGTCGCCGCGGCGGGCGGTGACACCGTGCGCGTGACCCGGCTGGACTCGACGCGCGCGGAGAACAGTCATCGCCTCCCGTGCTTCCTCCCGGACGGACGGCATTTCCTCTTCTTCGCACGGGGCGCCGGCTCGACGCGGGAGGCGGGCACCGTGATGGTGGGGTCCCTCGACGGAGAGAAGCCGCGGTCGATCCTTCGTTCGCCGAGCCAGGCCCTCTTCGCCTCCGGGCGCCTGCTCTTCCTTCGGGAGAAGACGCTCATGGCCCAGCCCTTCGATCTCGGCCGGCTGGCCCTTCGCGGCGAAGCGACGCCCGTGGCGAACGCCGTGGGCCTGCTCACCGGCGCGGGATGCGCGGGCTTCTCCGTCTCGCGCACGGGAGTCCTCGCCTACCACCCCGACCAGCCGGCCGAGGTCACCGAGCTGGTCTGGCACGATCGGACCGGCGCGAGGATCGGGACCCTCGGCGAGCCGGCCGCCTACGCCGGGGAGGTTCGCTTCTCCCCGGACGGCCGCCGACTGGCGGCGGAGATCCTGGATCCCGATACGGGGCGCTCGAATCTCTGGATCTACGACCTCGGGCGCGATCTCCTCACGCGTTTCACCTTCGACCCGAGAGGTGACTCCTCACCCACCTGGTCGGCCGACGGCGCGTACGTCTACTTCGCGTCGACCCGCAAAGGCCACTCCGACCTCTACCGCAAGGCCGTCGCCGGACCGGACAACGACGAGGCCGTCCTGGAGTCCGCGGTCGACAAGTTCCCGCAGTTCTGCTCGCCGGACGGCCGCTTCCTCGTGTTCGTGCAGGGCGACGATCTCTGGGCTCTTCCTCTCGCCGCGGGTGGAGCGCCGGCCGCCGCCGGCGGCGCCCCGACGCTCCTGCTCAAGTCCGCGAACAGCGCGGCGTGCTCTCCGGACGGCCGGTGGATGACCTACGTCTCCGCCGAGTCCGGGCGGCCGGAGAGCTTCCTGACGGCGTTCCCCCAGCCGGGACGCAAGTGGCAGGTCTCACCGAAGGGGTCCGTCGGGGCGGTCTGGTGGACGCCGAGGCAGGTCATGTACCTGGATCTGGGCAACGTGCTCTGGTGGGCGGACATCACGCCGCAGGGCGCGTTCGACGTGGAAGTCGGCAAGCCGCAGAAGTACGCCGAGGCGCCGAACGTCCAGGGCGGCGACGTCCATCCCGACGGCAAGCGATCCCTGTTCGTGACTCAACCCGGGGAGCGCAAGTCCCTGCCGGTGACTCTCGTCGTGAACTGGACGAAGGGGCTCCGGCACTAGCGAGCGGGCGGCCCGCCCTCGAGCTCGCTCGGCCCACGCGGCCCACGCGGCTCATCCGGCTCACCCGGCTCATTCGGCTCATTCGGCCCACTCGACCCGCTCGCTCCGCCCGCCGCGTCGAACGCGGCCTTGTCGATCCACCAGCGCCGGCCGCACCGCGGGCACGAGATCTCCACGCCCGAGTCGCCGCGGAACAGCTCGCTCGGCTCTTCGCGGAACATCTTCTGCACGACCTCCATCATGCGCGCCGGATTGCAGCCGCACTGGAAGCGATACTTCGTCTCGCCGAGGGCGTGGAGCTCGTCTTCCGCGAGGCCGATCGCCTCCTCGCGCGAGAGCCCGGCGAGCCACCCGTGGTCCACGTCCGGAAGGCCGCGCAGCATGAGGAAGGACTCGTCGTCGATTTCGAGGAAACGCGCCGGGGCCTGCTCCGATAGCCGGTAGTACTGCTCGAACATCTCCAGGATATCGAGACCGAACACTTCGATCGTGCTCCCGCTCGTGCGCCCGCCGACCCGCGTGGATTGCACGTACATGCGGCTGCGATCCGCCGGACGGACGTTGCGCGTGAACACGCGGCCGGTGACGATCGCATCCGAGGACTCGCCCGTGAGGAAGACGTTCGTGGGCGGCTCGTGGATCTGGATCGTCCAGCCGATCGATTCGCCTTTGGGCCGACTCGCGAGCTGCAGCGCCGCCGCGCCGAGGCCCTGGCGCATGAACGTCTGCGAAAGAGGATCGGGCTCGGCGTCCCAGCGCCGGGCGTGATCGAGATACGCGGCGAAGAGCGGGCCGAAGTCCCCGCGCGCCACGATCAGGTCGCGTTCCCGATCGATGAAGCGACGGATCGTGGCCTCCCCCACGCGATCGCCGTTCTTGGCGGCGCTCATGGGCGGCCTCGCGGCGCGCTCGAGCGCGCCAGGCGCGACGTCCGCGCGAGCGTGATCATCGACTCCGCGGCGGGGAGATCCGGCCGGCCGGGGTGATAGCGCATGACCACGTCGAGGGCGCCGACGGAGACGTGCGTGAGGCTGCGCGTGGCCGCTTCGGGCCGCTCCATGGCCACCGTGAAGGCGCTCGGGCCGCCTTCCGTGCTCCGGTGGAACGCGAGAAGACGCTCGAGCGTGGGCGGCCCGTCCCCCGCGATGCGCGCGAACTCCGCGCGGCGCGCGTTCCCGACGGCCGACTCCTCGAACGCCGAGGAGACGACGGGCATGCGGGCCTCGGCGTGCGCGTCGATCGCAAGCGCGTGTCGGTCCCACTCGGCGACCATCGCCGGCGAGCCCGGGGAGATCGCGAGGAGCCGGAACGAGCGGTACGAGGCGAGATCGATCCGCCGCAGCGCCTGCGCGACCCCTTCCGCGTCTTCGCCGGCGGCGAGCGCCGGCACGAGGAGCCCCCGGCTCGTCCACGTGCGAAGCGCGTCGTCCGCGGCGCGGTTCCCGTTCAGGACGCCGATCGTCAGCGCTGCCTCATTCGCGGCGATCCAGGTCCCGCCGCCGTCCGGGTCCAGCGGCCCGATCCAGCGCACGCCGGCGGTCTCGCTCTCCCGCGGGGGCAACGCCTCCGCGCGCGTCTTCAGCTCGTCGCGGTTGAAGAGCAGCTCGTAGCCGCCCGCGCGTCGGACCCAGGTCACCGTGCACATGGAACTCTCCCGGGCCTCCCGCCCGCCTCTCGGCACGCCGAGAGCACATCGTACTTGATCCGAGATCGAAGTCGGGTGAACTTCCCCGACGTGCGTGCCCAAGGGAGGTAGCCCGTGTCCTGGCTGGCGAGGCCCGAGACCTGGACCGCGCTCGTGACGCTGACGTTCCTCGAGCTCGTGCTCGGGGTCGACAACATCGTCCTGCTCACGATCGTGACGGGAAAGCTCGAGGAGCACCGCCGCGCGACCGCCCGCCGCGTCGGGCTCCTCCTCGCGATGGTCTTCCGGATCGCGCTCCTCCTCAGTCTCGCGTGGGTGCTGGGGCTCACCGAGCCCCTCTTCACGGTCTTCGGCAACGAGATCTCGGGACGCGACATCATCCTCTTCGGCGGCGGGCTCTTCCTGATCTGGAAGGCCGTTCGCGAGATCCACGAGAAGCTCGAAGGCAAGACCCACGATTACGCCGCTCCCGCGCGAAGCTCCTTCGCCGGCGCGCTCGCGCAGGTGGTGGCCCTGGACATCGTCTTCTCCATCGACTCCGTGATCACCGCGATCGGCATGGCGCAGGACGTGCGCGTCATGGTGTCCGCGATCGTGCTCTCCGTGCTCCTGATGCTCGTGATCGCCGGACCCATGGGAGCGTTCGTGGAGAGGCATCCCACCGTGAAGATGCTCGCGCTGGCGTTCCTGCTGCTGATCGGCGTGGCGCTCGTGGCGGACGGGCTCGCGTTCCACATCCCGCGCGGGTACATCTACTTCGCGCTGGCGTTCTCGGTGGCGGTGGAGGCTCTGAACCTGAGAGTCCACCGGCGCGGCGTCTGACGCCCGGGAACGGGCGAGGACGACCCCGCCGTTTCGACGGGACGTCGGGACGGCCTAGTCGCCCAGGTACTTCGTCCGGTGCGAGTAGTCGCGGTGGGTGGCCGCCGCGAACGCGAGGAGGAGCCCCGCGTAGAAGAGCGCATAGAGGACGACCACCGCGCTGAGGATCCCGAGGGCGGCGCCCGCGAAGAAGAGCACGGCCTGCATGCCGCCGATCGTCTCGACGTTCTTGATCGCGACGTTCACCGCGCCCTCCGGACGCGGCTTCGCCGCGTGGCTCCCGGCCAACCCTTCGCCGAAGCGGATGACCAGGACGCGGTTCAGGAGACGGATGTAGAGCGACGTCGCGGAGACGATCGCGCCCGCGCCGAGGACGAGCACCACCGCCTCGGAGGGCGCGAGCCCGAGCGGGGCGCCGAGCGTTCCGAGCAGACGCTCCGGCGCGCGGAAGAGCCCCACGCCGAGCGAGAGCGGCAGGAACGCCGCCAGGATGATGCCCGTCGCGTAGTCCACGAAGCCGCCGAAGTTGTCGCGGATCTTGAGCGCGCGCGCCATCGTCCCGTCCGTGACGTCCACGATCTGCCAGAGGAAGACGAGCGCGGTGCCCGCCACGCGGGCGGTGGCATCGCCGAAGCCCACGAGCCCGAGGATCACGAACACGAGACCGAGCGAGAGATAGTTGACCAGGCGCGGCGTGGCGCCGAGGCGGATGGCCACCCACGCGAGGTAGGGCCCGAACGGCCGCGACATCGACACCAGCGCGTAGCCGCGGTCGTTCACGCGCACGTTCGCCGCCTTGATCTCCGCGAGGGCCGGTGCGCTCATGGCCGGGCGGTGTTGGACGTCGCCGCCTCGATGACCTTCAAGGCCGTCGAGGACGACGCCCTCGTCGTCGCGGCCGGCTTCCACCCGAGCGCGCGGACGAGATCCGCCACGCGATGCGTCTCGATCAGGTTCATGCGATTGCCGGGGCTCGGGTAGCTCACCGACGTCACCAGGATGAGATCGTGGTCGAGGATCTCGCCGCGGCGCCACAGCTCTTCGAGGCAGCGGGCGATGTGGTCCGTCGAGTCGCGCGAGAAAGGCACGTCCACCGCGATGCCGCGCACGCCGGGCATCAGGTGGAACGCGCGCGCCGCACGCGCGTCGTTCGTCACGGCGAGGATCGGCTGCGAGGGGTGCTGCGCGGAGACCATGCGCGCCGAGAACCCGCCGAGCGTCACCGCCACGATCTTCGTGAGCGGAAGAGACCGGCACAGGAGCCCGATCGCCTCGCCCATCGCCTCGGGAATCGACGTGGCCGCGCGCGCGGCCGTCTGCGCCCACGCCGGCTTCGCGCCGTGCAGGTGCGTCTCCGACGACTCGATGACGCGACGCATCACCTCGACCGCTTCGTGCGCGTTCTCGCCGGACGCCGTCTCGCCGGAGAGCATCGTGGCGCTGGCGCCGTCGAAGACGGCGTTCGCGATGTCGGTCACCTCGGCCTTCGTGGGGAACGGGCTCTTGATCATGGAGTGCAGCATCTCGGTGGCCACGATCACCGGCTTGCCGAAGCGCCGCGCCACCTCCACGATCCGCTTCTGCAGGACGGCGAGGTTCTCGAGGCTCGTCTCCACGGAGAGATCGCCGCGGTCGATCATGATCGCGTCGGCGGCCTTCGCCACCTCCTCCACGCGATCGAGCCCGCGCTGGTTCTCCACCTTCGCCACGATGCGCGGCCACTCGTCGCGGATGACGGAGCGCACCGCCTCCACGTGCGCCGCCGACTCCACGAAGCTCACGCCCACGTAGTCCGCGCCGTTCTCCTCCGCGAAGCGGATCATGCGCAGCTCGCGCTCGCCCAGGAGCCGCGTGCGCAGCCGCACGTGCGGAACGTTGATGCCCTTGCGACTCTTGAGCTGGCCGTCCATCTCGGCGCGACAGCGGATGTCGAGCCCCGCGATCTCCACCACCGTGAAGCGCAGGGTCCCGTCGTCCGCGAGGATGACGTCGCCCGCGGTGAGATCCTCGTGCAGGTGGTCGTAGCTCACGGGGACTTTGGCCGTGCCGTCGTGCGTGGGGTCCGTCGTCAGGACGAGCGTGTCGCCGCGACGGAAGGTCGGCTCGTGCGCGAGCTGGGCGGTGCGGATCTTCCGCCCGGGGAGATCGAGCAGCACGGGAACGTCGGGCGCGGCCTCGCGGATGCGCCGGATGGTCTCGGCATGCCACTCGAGCTCGGCGTGGGAGAGGTTCAGCCGCGCGACGCCCATGCCGGCCTCGCGGAGCTCCCGGATGGCTTCGAGGTCGCGGGTCGCCGGGCCGATCGTCGCGACGATCTTCGTGCGCGTGGGTGTCCTCATAACGCCAGACATCGGCGCGAGGAGGTCGAGGATTGAGCAAGGTTTGCGTGGGTTGGCGGGTCGCGGAAGGGGAAGCTCCCCACCCCGGGCGCGCCCGGGGCGGCTCAACGCCCCTGTCCATCCCGCCGATCGAGGAACGAGCCTCTCGAGGAGCGAACCCCTGGTGCGCCTGGTCCTCATCGTCGCCGCCCTGACCGTGCTGTCGTCGTCCGCGCACGCCACGACCTGGCGGGTCCGCACGGACGGCGGCGGGAACTTCACGACGATTCAAGCGGGCCTCGCGGCCGCCGGCAGCGGCGACACCGTGGAGGTGGGCTGCGGGACGTACCACGAGGCTCAGCTCGTCATGAAGAGCGGCGTCCTCCTCACGAGCGCCACGGGGTCGGCGGATTGCGTGACGGTCGACCCGGCCTCCTCAGGGCGCGGGTTCTGGTGCAGCGGCGTGGACTCGGCGGCGACGATCCGCGGCTTCACGGTCACGAACGGGCTCGCGACGTTCGGGGGCGGCATTTACGTGGGCTCACTGTCGCGGCTCGCCATCGAGCGCTGCGTGTTCCGTCAGGACACGGCCGATGTCGGCGGGGGAGCCTACATTCACCACTCCAGCCCGCGCCTCTCCGCGTGCACGATGACCGCGGACGTCGCCACGTCGAGGGGCGGCGGCCTTGCCTGCGAAGACGATGCGGACCCGCGCTTCGAGGACTGCGCCATCGTCGGAAACCGGGCGGGCTGGGAAGGCGGAGGCGTCTGGTGCTACCTCGGCTCCGACGCGACCCTGCGGCGCTGCGCGATCACCGGCAACGCGGCGGCCTCGCAAGGCGGAGGGCTCCACGCCTTCGGCTCCCGCCCGTCGCTCGTCTCGTGCACGCTCGCCGGGAACGCCGCGGAGGAGGGCGGCGCCGTCGGCCTCTGGCGCGCCGCGGCCGCCATCGACTCCTCCCTCCTCTGGGGTCATTGCGCCGCCGCCGGCGTGACCCTGCTGGCCGACTCCTCGTCCACGGTGCGCTTCTCGTGCTGCGACGTGGACACGGCGGCGGGCTGGCGGAGCGGTCTCGGAGCCGTGTCGTGGCCGGGGGCGAACCTCGCCGTCGATCCGCTCTTCTGCGCGCCCGCGCCATGCAGCGCCGCACCGACCGGCGCAGGCGGGTACGGGCTCCTTCCCGGCTCGCTCTGCCTTCCGCCCGGGCCCGGAGGATGCGGTCGGATCGGCGATCCGAACGCGGGCACGTGCCCATCGGCGGCGCCATGAGGCCCCGACGCTCGCGGATCGCGCTCGTCGCGCTGCCGCTGGTGGCGCCGATCCTGGCGGCCGCGACGTGGCACGTCACGCCGGACGGATCCGGCGACGCTCCCACGATCGCGGCGGCGCTGACGATGGCGGCGGCGGGCGACAGCGTCCTCCTCGCGTGCGGCACGTATCACGAGCACGAGGTGATGGTGCGCAAGACGGTGACCCTCGCGAGCGAGACGGGCCTGCCGGATTGCGTCACGATCGACGCCGGCCGCTCGGGCGGCGTGCTCCACGTGGAAGGCCTGGCCGCCCCCACCGTGATCGGGCTCACGATCACGGGAGGACGCGCGTCCTTCGGCGGCGGCATCTGGGCGGGATCCGGCGCCGCGCCTTCCTTCCGCGAGTGCGTCTTCGCCGACAACGCCGCGGCGGAAGGCGGAGGCGCGTACTGCTTCCACACGACCCCTCGCTTCACGCATTGCGAGTTCCGCGGCAACTCCGCCGACTACTGGGGCGGCGGCCTCTCCTGCTTCGACAACACGTCGCCCCTGATCACGGACTGCACCTTCACGGGGAATTGCGCCGGTATCGCGGGCGGCGCGGTCTGGTCTTACTTCTCCTCGACGCCGCGTCTCACGACGAGCACGCTCGCCGGAAACACGGCGGGCTCCTCGGGAGGGGCCCTTCACGCCCTCGGCGCCGGCTTCGTGTGCGACCGGACGCTCGTCTGGGGGAACTGTGCGCTCGAGGGCCGAACGCTCGTACTCGCGGGCGTCGGCGCCGCAGCCTCCTTCTCGTGCTGCGACGTCGACACGGGACTCGGCTGGCGGGACGGGGCGGGCGCGGTGACCTGGCCGGGACCGAACGTGAGCGCCGATCCGCTCTTCTGCGCGCCTCTGGCCTGCGAGGCCGCGCCCTCGCTGGGCGGGGACTTCTCGCTGCGCGCGTCGTCTCCGTGCCTTCCCGGCGGCAATCCCTGCGCCGCAGCGCTCGGCGCGCCGGGCGCAGCGTGCCTCGCCACCGCGTCGCCGGAGCCGGCCCCGCGCCTTTCCACGCTCGCGATTCGCGCGTTCCCCAATCCGTTTCGAGAGCGCGCCACGATCTCGTTCGTGACGCCGTCGACCGCCCTCGTGGACATCTCGATCTACCGCGCGGACGGCCGACTCGTGCGCGCTCTCGCCCGCGATATCGCGTGCGCCGCGGGAGCGCACGACGTGGAGTGGGACGGACGGGACTCCCGCGCTCGGCGCGCCGCCGCGGGCATCTACTTCGTTCGCGTGAGCGCCGGGCGGCGCCACCTGACGGAACGCCTGGTTCGCGTCCCCTAGCGCTGCTCACGACTTCTTCCCGGCTTGCTCGTCGTGGACGGCGATCCTCTCGACTCGGACGGCGTCTTCGGGCCCTTGGGCGGCGACCCTGTCCACCAGCCGGGGGCGCGGCCTCACCGTCGCGAGGATCGGGCGGAGCACGGCGCCCATCACGGGGTTCGCGGCGATGAGCCGGAACGCCGGGCGCATGCTCGGGACCGCACCCGTCTCCACCTGGAGCATCAGCACCACGCAGGCGAGGCGCAGGAGCGAGCTGGCCGCGAAGAGCGTGCGGTAGCCCGCGATCCCGCTGCCGACGCGCTCGAAGAGCCACCCGCCCACCAGCGAGCCGGCCACCGTGGCCACCGCGTTGCCGAGGTTGTACGCGGTGAGGACGCTCGTGCGGTGCTCCGCGCGGATCGTGTCGAAGAGCAGCAGGAACGTGGCGTACTCGTGCGCGGCCCAGGCCACCCCGGAGAAGATCTGCAGCGCGATCAGATACTCCACGCGATCCGAAACCAGCCAGAGCGCCGCCATCGGCATGATGCCCACCCACGCCAGGCGAAGCAGCTTGCCCAGCCCGAAGCGTCGCGCGAAGGCGCCGAGGAACGGCAGCGCCACGACCTTCGCCGCGATCGACGTCCCTACGATCGCCATGTACGTCCAGTACGGGAGCGCGAGCTGGCGCAGCATGTACGCGGAGAAGAACGGCCCCGCGATCATCACGGTGGCGGTGAGCGCCAGCATGTACCCGAGCAGGCGCGGGCCCGCGCCGCTCGGCATCTTCCGCAGCAGGGTGAGCGCGGGGAAGCCGCGCACCGCGAAGGTGCCGGGCTTCACGTCGGTCTGGATCACGAAGTAGCGGATCGAGTAGAAGCGGGCCGCGGCCGCGAGCGTGAAGAGGATGCCGAAGCCCACGAGCGCCTTGCCGTGGGCGGCCGTGAACTGGAGGGTGAGCCCGCCCACGAGGAGCCCGATGAGGACGCAGAGCTGCGCCACGCTGGAGCGGCGGGCGAAATAGCGCGCGCGCAGGAAGGGCGGCACGAGTCGCTCGACCCACACGTTCCAGGCGGGGCCGATGGCCATGCCCGCGCCCCAGTAGAGCGTGGCCGACGCGAAGACGAGCGCGCCCGGCATGCCGCCGATCCACGCGCCCACGGCGAGCGGCACGAAGCCGGCCGCCTGCGCGCCCGCGCCCATCAGGGACCACGTGCGCGGCGAGCCGACGCGTCGCACGCCCGAGGGCGCCGCGAGCTGGATGAGCCCGCCCGCGAGCAGCGGGATCGTGGAGATGAGGCCGGACGCCACCTCGCCCATCCCGAGCGCCAGCACGAACGCCGGGATGTAGGTCTCCCCCACGCCCACCATGACGCTGTACGCGGCGCCCTCGGCGAAGATCGCACGGAGGTTGCGCCGGAGCGCGGGCTGGACGAGAAGCGAAGCTCGGTTCACGGATGGCGCCGCGGAGTCTCGAGATGGGCGGGAGTGGGCGGCGAGGATCCGCGACGCCGGAGCGCTTCGCAAGGGCAATCACGGCGGTGTTGCGAAGGAGCGGGCCCGGCCTGCGGAGCGACTGCCGAAGACAGCACGCCCCCGAGCGCGAGCCGGAGCGGAGTCCCGGTCCTCATCCCACGTCGCGCCTTTCGGCTCGACGCATCCTCCCACCTTCCGCTCCGGCCCCGCGCCCGAGGGCGTCGGGTGCGTCCCCGCCCCGCCTTCTTGCCAACTCGGCGGGTCTTTGGGACGCTGCCGTTCCTGTGCGGGTATCGGCCGCGAGCGACGCGATCTTGAGGGCGGCCCGGCCGGCGGGCGGTGTTCAGCTCGGGTCCCGGGCCCAGGGCTCGGCTCGCCCCGAGGGCGCGGAGCGCGGCGAGGAGGCGGAAGTGAGCATTCGGATCGAGTTCCACGGCGCGGCGGGGACGGTCACGGGATCCCGCTACGTCGTGCGGCGGGGCGAGGACGCCGTGATGGTGGACGCCGGGCTCTTCCAGGGTCTCAAGGAGCTTCGCCTCCTCAACTGGGCCGAACCGCGCTTCTCTCCGCGCCAGCTGGACACCGTCCTGCTCACCCACGCGCACCTCGACCACACGGGGTATCTCCCGCGCCTCTCGAAGCTCGGCTTCGCCGGCCGGATCCTCGCGACGCCCGCGACCACCGAGCTCTCGGCGATCGTCCTGCGCGACGCCGCGAGGCTGCAGGAAGAAGACGCCGAGTTCGCGAACAAGAAGGGCTTCTCGAAGCACAAGCCGGCCCTTCCGCTCTTCACCGAGCGGGACGCCGAGGACGCGATCCGGCATCTGAGGCCGGTCGCGTTCGAGCGATGGCTCGAGGTGATGCCGGGCTTTCGCGCGCGCTGGTCGGATACGGGGCATCTGCTCGGCGCCGCGATGATCGAGCTGCACGTGACCGACGGCGGTCGCGTGGTGCGTTTCCTCTTCAGCGGCGACGTGGGTCGCTACGGCTTCCCTCTGCACATCGATCCGCGCCCGCGCCCCGAAGCGGACGTCCTCGTCATCGAGTCCACCTACGGCGACCACTCGCACCCTGCGCTCGCGCTCGAGGAGCAGCTGGTGGGGCCGTTGAAAGAGACGTTCGATCGCCGCGGCGTGGTGATGGTGCCGGCGTTCGCGCTCGGGCGCTCGCAGATCGTGCTGCTGCTGCTGCAGCGCCTCATGCACGCGGGCTCGCTCCCCACGGTCCCGATCCACCTCGACAGCCCCATGGCCATCGACGCCACCGAGATCTACCTCCGCCACAAGGAGGCCGCCGCGCTCGACCCGGACGTTCTCGCGGAAGGGCGCGCGGGACTCTTCCCGAAGAACGCCACGATCCATCGCACGGCGGAGGAGTCGAAGGCGCTGAACATGCTCCCGGGGCCGCGGATCATCATCGCGGGCTCGGGCATGCTGACCGGCGGGCGCATCCTCCATCACCTGGAGCAGCGCGTCGGCGACGAGAACAACTTGGTCCTGCTCGTGGGCTACCAGGCGGACGGTACTCGCGGGCGCGCGCTGGCGAGCGGCGCGAAGACGCTGCGCATGCACGGCCGCGACGTTCCCGTGCGCGCGCGGAGCGTCACCCTCTCCGGGATGTCCGGCCATGCCGGCAAGGACGAGCTGTTGCGGTGGTACCGCTCCGGCGAGTGGCATCCCCAGCAGATCTTCGTGACGCACGGCGAGCCGGGTCCGGCGGCTGCGCTCGCGGGGGATCTGCGGGGCGAGGGCGCGCCGCGCGTGACCGTGCCCGCGCTGGACGAGGTGCACGACATCCAGTAGTCGCGGGCCTCGCCTCGCGGCGCTCCGCTCACGAGTCGCTGCCGCGAACGAGGAGCGCCACGGTCTCCACGTGCGCGGTGGTCGGGAAGAGATCGATCGCGCGGAGCCGCTCCAGGCGCCAGCCCGCGAGCACGAGCGCGCCCACGTCGCGGGCGCCGGTGGCCGCGTCGCACGACACGGACACGATGCGGCGCGGCGCGCGGACCACGAGCGAGCGCATCGCCTCCTTCGCGACCCCGACGCGAGGCGGATCCAGGATGACCGTCTCCCGCTCGGCGCGCGGCACGGCGGCGAGCGTGTAGTCGGCGCGCTCGGCGCGCGCTTCGCCGCGGATGCGCGCCGCCTTCAGGTTGCGCGCGAGGTGTCGCACCGCGCGCCCGTCGGCTTCGCCCGCCACCACGCGCTCGAACTTCTCGCCCACGCCCACGCAGAAGAGCCCGACGCCCGCGTACACGTCGAGCAGGAGCCCCGCGCGATCCTCGCCGAGGAACTCGTCCACCGTGTCCACCAGCGCCTCCGCGCCCGCCGCCGTCCCCTGGAAGAAGGACGTGGCGTCCGCGGTGAGCGTGCGCCCCCTCACGACGTAGCGCAACTCGCGGTCCCCCGCCAGCGAGCTCGCGTCCGCGAGCAAGCCCACGATCTCGGGCGGCCGCGGCGACTCCTGCGCGATGTGGCCGAGGCGCTTCCGATCGCGCGCATTCGGCGGGTCGCCGGTCTCGAAGAGGATGGCGGTCCGGCCGGCTTCGCCCATGCGTGCGGTCGCGCGCTGCCACGGCGGTTGCATCCGAAGCCACGGCAGGACGACTTCGTCGAAGGCTTCGGGCATCTGCAGGCAACCGTCGATGGGCACCACGTGGTGCGAGCCGCGACGCTTGAGCCCGGGCCGGCCGATCGGCGCGTACGACAGGCTGATGCGGTTGCGACCGCGGAACTCCTCGCCGATCGCGCGCGGACCCTGGAGGAGCGGCGTGACGTCGAGGCGGGCGACGCGGCGGAACGCGTCCAGCACGATGTCGCGCTTCATCGCGAGCTGCACCTCGCGCTCGGCGTGCTGGAAGTCGCAGCCGCCGCAGTCCGCGGCGTGCGGGCACGGCGGCGTGCGCCGACCCGCGTGCGGCGTGAGCACGTCGACAACGTCGGCTTCGGCCCAGCGCTTCTCGTCGCGGGTGACGCGCACGCGGACGCGCTCGCCCGGCAACGCGCCCGCCACCATCACGACCTTCCCCTCGTGACGGGCGAGGCAGCGTCCGCCGGCCACCGCGCCGCCCGCGTCCACTTCCAGGATTTCTCCGACGGTCGCGACTTGCTCCATGGGGTGAGGATCGCACGGCGGCGGGGACGGCCGCCAGCGAACGCGGGCGGCGGACCCTCGGGCCGCCGAACCCGTTCGCGAGCGTCGCCGCCGGCGAGCGCCGGGCGGCGTTCGTGGGATGCGGGCCAGATCGCCTGGGCGTCTCGCCGGCACGAGTTCTGCTCGGACAGACGCTGCGGCGGCGAACCGGCGGCGGGGCCTGCGGAGTGGCTTCGCCGAGGAAGGGTGACAACCGCGGGCGCAGGGAGCGCCGCCCGGAGTTGTCACCCGGGGTCGTCGCAGCGATCTCTCCATGACTTCTCCCCGAAGGAGTCGCTCATGGGACCACAAGGACCGCGGGAAACGTCGGCGCGGGAGGCGCTCCGCGTCCGGGCGCGTGCTTCGGGAGCAAAACGGGGAGGCCCGCCGAAGCGCGGCCCGGCGCGGAGCAGGATGTCCGCGCGCGAGGAGGGAGCGTCGGAGCTTCAGCGGATGTTCGCGCGCCGGCTGCGCGCCTGCCGGAGCCTCGGGATTCCGGTGCCGAAGGACGCGGCGTCGGGACCGCCGGAGACGTTGCTCCAGCGCGTCGCGCTCCTGGACCGGCGCATCGAGGTGTCGCTGGACCTGGCCGGCGGGCGTCACTTCCCGCCGTGGGAGGACCCGGACGACGAGGAGCTTCCTCCGGACGACGACGAGGGCGATGTCGCGGAGACGTCCTCGTGAGGCAGGAGCTGGCCGGGCTGGAAGCGGACCTCGCATCGTGCGAGCGGTGCTTCGGCCCGGAGCGCCGGTTCGTCGTGCGCTTCGCGCGTCCCGTGGAGCGTCCGCGCATCCTCCTGATGGGCGAGCGGCCGCCTCGCTCGCTCCTCCAGGCGGAGGAGCGGTTGGGGCTGGACAACGACGATCCGGGCACGCTCTTCCTCGGGCAGCTGATCGCCGAGGCTGGGCTGCCGAAGGACCGCGTCGTCCTCGGGGCGGCGGCGATGTGCCGCCCCGCGTCGCGGCGGCTCGAGTCCGCGGCCGGGATGACGGTGTGCCTCCGCGAGTGCGCGGTGCACGTGCGCGAGCTGGTGCGTCTCACCGAGCCCCGGCTCCTGGTGCCGCTCGGGAAAGCTGCGCTGCGTTCGTTGCGCTACGCGTTCCCCGAGCGGCCGGAGTTCCAGGAGCTGCGCTTCCCGGAGTCGGTGGGCCGAACCATCGCGGTCGGCGGATGCTGGGTGCATCCGGTCTATCACGTCACGGTGCGGGCACGCCTGCAGCGTCGCGATGACGCTCAACGTCGAGACTGGCGAGCGCTCGGCCGCGTGTGGCAGTGGATCGAAGCCGGCGAGCTGGGCCCACGCCCGGCAAGCCTGACGACCGAGTCGGCGACGGCTCATGCAACCTAGCCCGTCGAGGCGCTCCGTGCGGAGCCGCCGCCCGGGACGCTGACGCAACCACGCGCGGAAGGTCGCGCGGCTCGTCGGCACGGTCTCACGGCGCCGGCCTTCGCGGTGGCGGCGCAGCCATGGGTTGGCGGAGCCGCCGGAGCGGGAGGGCGGCCGGAGGCTGGACGCCGGCGCCGACCGTCCGCGGCGAAGGCACGCCGCCGAGGCGACGACGCGGGCGAATCGCCTCCAGCAGGAGCACGTGCCGAGCCGACGGCGCGGGCGAGCCCTAGAACCTCGCCTCGAGGCCGACCGACGGAATGCCGGGGAGTCCCGTGCGCGTGAGTCGCTCCGGATTGTCGGCGCCGGAACCGTCGGCGGTGTGCAAACGCCACGCGTACCACAGCACGTTGTCGTGATTCGTGAGGTTCAGCGCTTCGCCCCACACGGACATCTCCCACCCGTCGAACTGGAAGCGGCGCGTGACGCGAAGGTCGACGCGGTGGTAGTCCGGCAGGCGGGCGCCGTTCGGGACGCCCTCCTCGAGGATCCAGTTCGAGCCCCCCACGCGGCGCCAGCTCTGCACGGTGTACGGCGTCCCCGTCCGGAAACGGTAGGAGACGCCGAGGTCCCAATCGCGGCCGACGTGATACGTGTTCGCGAGCGAGAGCGTGTGGAGGGCGTCGAAGTCGCGGGCGTAGACGTGCTCGCCGTCGCTCCACTCCGACCGGTCGAGGGAGTAGGCCAGCCACCAGCTGGAGTTCCTGCCGTCGCCGCGGACGGACGCCTCGCAGCCGCGCGAGAGGCCGTCGCGAATGACGTGAGTCTCCACCACGCCGTCCACGGTCCGGCTCACCACGCCGTCGAGCGGCTGGAAGCGCTTCCGCCACACGTCCACGCCGAGGCGCAGAACGCCCACGGTCTTCTCCGCGCCGAACACGGTGTGCACGGCGCTCTGGGCCCGCTCGCTCGACACGAGAAGCTCGGACTCTCCCGTGAGGCCCACGAGCGGCGGCTGGTGGTGGCGCCCCCAGGCCGCCCGAACGAGCCACTCCCCGGGAAGCGTGAGCGCCGCCGCCAAGCGCGGCGACGTGCGCCACGCGTCCGTGCCGGTGTCGCGGGACTCGCGCAGCCCGAGGCTCAGCGCGAGGCTCCGCCAGGGCGTCCATTCGTCCGAGAGCCACCCGGCGGCCCGGCGGGCCGCCACGTTGCCCGCCACGTCGAGCGAGTCGATCTGCTCCGCGCGGCCTTGCGCGTCGATCCGCACGACGTTCCGCCCGCGGAACGCGTAGGTGCCCCACTCGCGCTCGGTCTCCACGCCCGCCTTCCAGAGGTGCGGCCCCTGCGCGAGGCTTCCCTCCAGCCGCATGCCCGCACGCCAGCTGTCCTGATCGTCCCGGCCGTCCACGGCCACGCTCCGCCGCTTCGCGGAGAACGCACCGTCCACCTGTCCGCGCACCACCGTGCGCGCGGACGGCAGCCAGCGCAGCGCACCCCACCCGTAGTGATCCGTGTAGTCCGCGTTCACGAAGTGCGAGTCCACTCCGTCCTCGTACAGGACGTGATCCTCCACGCGCAGGTAATTCGCCGAGAGGAGTCGCGAGGCGTCCGGCCGCCGCACCGCGCGAACGAGGAGGTCCCGATAGGCCGGCTCGACCACGGCCTCGTGCTGGATCGCGTCGAGGATGCGGTGCAGATACCCCTCGCGGGCGGAGACGAAGAGCGAGCTCTCGGCGCCGTGCCGCTCCAAGATGCCCCGCGCCGACGTCACGTCCGCGGCCACGCGCCCGTGCCAGCCCTGCGGACCGCGGTCACGGAGATCCACGTCGATGGCGTTCGAGAGGCGTCCGCCGAGCTCCGCGGGAAAGGCACCCGAGTACACGTCGAGCCGCTCGACGATCCCGAGGGGCAGGATGCCCGTGACGCCGCCCAAGTCGCGCCCGTGGAAGAGCGAACGGACCTCCATCCCGTCGATCCGCACCAGGGTCTCGTCGGAGCCGCCGCCGCGCAGGTGGAACTCGCTGCCGACGTCCGCGCCGGAGGCGCCGGGCAGGAGCTGGATCAGCTTGAAGGGATCGTCCGTCGGATTCGGCAGGGCCGCCGCGCGGTCGGCCGCGATCGACGTGCGGGCCTCGGTGGCCTCGCGCGGCGACTCGCCGCGACGCGCCCGCACCTCCACCCGCGGCATCGCGTGGGCGAGCGGCTCGAGCCGCACCACGACCCGGCGCGCCTGGCCGGCCGCCACGTCGAGCGCAACGCCGTGCGCCGGACGGTAGGCGAGCTGCTCCACATCCACGGCGATCCGACCGGCGAGCAGCCCCTCGAGCCGGCACCGCCCGCCTTCCTCCGCCGTCCGCACGGTCCCGTCCGGCAAGCGCACGGTCGCCCAAGGCACTCCGACCCCGGACCCGGCATCCACCACGAGCAGCTCGACGATGCCGGTCTCGGCCGTCCTGCCCGGCGCCCCCGTCCCGGAAGCCAGCCTCGGGCCGCTGTTTCCGTCGCTCGCGAACAGCGGCGCGGCCGCGAGCAGGGTCGCCGCCAGCGCCGGAACGATGCCGGGTATCGCACGAGATGCGGTGAGCATGGCGTGAAATCGGTCCGCGTCGAAGATGCCGAGTCAGCTGATGTCGATGCCGTGGACGAGCGTCTCGGCTGCATTTTAGCAGATCGTCCGAGAACCCGTTCTTTGCGGACCGCCGCGTCACGCAAGAACGTGCAAGCGGAGGCGAAGCGATCTTCACGGATTTCGCCTCTCAAGCCGGAAGCTTCGCCGCCCGTAATGCCAGACAAGGAGTGACCTCAGGAGCCCCCATGTCTGTCGAAGACTTCCGCATCAACGCCTTCGTGCGCCAGGTCCTCTCGCGGTTCTGGGTGGACCTCCAGGCGCTTCGCTACGGCGTGATCGGTCGTGTCGTCTATCTGCAGGGGCGCTTCGAGAAGGTCCGGCCGCCGGAGCCCAGCGGCTCGAGCGTGTTCCGGCCGCCGCACCGCAAGTGGATCACGGAGAACGCCGCTCTGCTCGAGACCGTGGAGAAGGAGATCCGCCGCGAGTCGCAGGTCTCGGAAGTGGTGTTCCACCTGGAGAACTTCCGCAAAGTCGATGGCAAGTGGGTGTCCACCGGAGCATGACGATGCCGACGCCGCGTGATTCGGGAATGATGCTCGATCGCCGCCAGATCGGCGCGGTTCGCGAGAGCCTGCGCCACGACCTCGGCGCGCACCCCGAGTGGGCGGACCTCTGGAACCTCCACGGGCTCCTCGAGGCGTACGAGGGCAACCTCGAGAAGGCCCGCTCGAGCTTCGCCGAGGCCCTTCGCCGGAACGCGACGTATCGCGCCGCGCTCGCCAATCGCGCGTGGCTGGAGCTGATCGCGGGAGGAAGCCCCGCTGACACCGACTCGCTGGACCACCCCACGATCATCGCCGCCGTGCGCTTGATGCTCCACGACCTGCCGCCGCGCGCCGACTGGGCGGACCAGGATCCGGCGGCTGCGTTCTTCTCCATCGCTCTGGCCGCGCGGGACGGCAACGGCGCCGCCGTGGAGGAAGGGGTCACGCGGCTGCGCGCGCTCCTGCCCGGCGTCGACGATCTCCTGGACACCGCGGAGCTGACGACCGGTCAGGGCATGGATGCGCGCGCCCTCGCCGATCTCGGCCGCGCCGAGCGGATGAACCCCGGCTTCTCGGATCTGCTGCGCCGCGCGGGACGCATCGAGTCCCTCACGGGGCGCGACCGCGAGGCCCTGCGCCTGCACGCCCTGAGCGCTCTGCTCGAAGGCGGGAAGGCCGCGTTCCTGGTGGAGAAGGCGGAGATCGCGTCGCGAAGCGGCGGCACCGACGAGGTGCTGGCGCTGCTCGTGGAAGCGGCGGCCTCGCGGCCCGACTGGGCGCCCGCGCGGGCCACGCTGGGTTACGAGCTGTCGCGTCGCGGGCGGGCGACCGAGGCGCTGGAGCACTTCCGCGAGGCCGCGCGCCTCGAGCCGCGCTGGGCCGACGTCCAGTACCAGCAGGGCCTCCTGTTTCACGCCTGCGGGAAGAACGAGGAGGCGATGCGCGCCATGGAGGCGGCGCTGGCCATCAACCCGAGCTACGTCGTGGCCCGGATCGCGCTGGCGAACCTCCTGTTCGAGTCCCACCGGGCGGGAGACGCGGCGCCGCACTACGAGCGCGTCTTCGAGGATGGCATGGACACGCCGTTCCTCGCCGGTCGCTTCGGGTACTCCCTGCATGCCGCGGGCGACCGCAACCGCGCCGAGGAGCTCTTTCTCGACGCGATCGCGAAAGGGCGGAACCGCCCGGAGCTCCTGGCGTTGTACGGTCAGTTCCTCGCCGAAACAGATCGGCGCCTCGAGGCGCGCACGGTCTGGGAGCGCGCGCTCGCCACGAATCCCCCGGATCGCGTCCGGGCCGAGATCGAGACGATGCGTTCCGAAGTCTCCGTCGAGGACCGGAGGCACGACCCGTGACGGATGCCATCCGCGGCTTCTTCCGAGAGGTCTCACGGTGCCGGCTCTGCTACAGCGGACACAGCGACATCATCGTGCCGCTCCCGGATCCTCTCCCGCCCAGACCCCGCCTCCTCGTCATCGGCGAGCAGCCGTGCCGGGTCAGCGCCGCAGAGGGTCGCAACGGCATGGACGGCTCCGAGCCGGGCAGCCAGCACCTGCGGTCCTACCTCGAGCGCGCCGGCGTGGACCTGGGCGATGTCCTCTACGTGACGGCGGTGCTCTGCCTGCCTGAGAAGGTCGAGCTGCGCGCCGGACGGCCCACCGCCACGGAAACCAAGCAGTGCGCGCGGCACCTTCGCAAGCTGGTGGAGCGCGTGCAGCCGAAGCTCGTGGTGCCCCTGGGGCACACCGGGCTCCTCTCGATGCAGTTCGCGTTCCCCGAGTGGACGGAGCTGCGCCAGTTCATCCTCAACTACGACATCGGAGCGGTCCTCGCGCGCGGGGACCTCACGGTGTACCCGCTCTATCTCCCGTCCGCGTCCACCCTCAACGCGCGCCCCGAGGGACGGCAGCTCCGGGACTGGCAGAAAATTCCCGGCGTGCTGGAATCCCTGGAGAGAGAAGCCCGAACGGGGTAAGTTGCCCCCATGGCACGCACGCGGGTCATCCTCCTCGGGCTGGGCCCCATCGGCCAAGCCGTCGCACGCGAAGTTCTCGCCTCGCGCGAGTTCTCGCTCGTGGGCGTGGTGGATCCGGCGCCCGCTCTCGCGGGCCGGCGCCTCGGCGAGGTCCTCGAGACGAAGGGCGCCGGGAAGCTCCGCGTCTCTCCGTCGCTGGATGCGGTGCGCGCCCGCGGGGACGTCGCCCTCCACCTCGCGGCCTCCCGCTTCCCCCAAGCCGCTCCGCAGATCGACGAGGCCATCCGGAGGGGCCTCCACGTCGTGAGCACGTGCGAGGAGCTGATCGCGGCGCGGTGGCGCTGGACGAAGCGCGCCGAAGCGCTCGATCGCGCCGCGCGCGGCAAGCAGGTCTCGGTCGTGGCGACCGGCGTGAACCCGGGCTTCGCCATGGACCTCCTCCCCGCAGCCCTCGCGAACGTCTGTGTCTCGGTGAAGTCCGTCCGCGCAGAGCGGCGCGTCGATACGTCGCGGCGGCGGCGGGCGCTGCAGGACAAGACGGGCGTGGGCATCACGGTCCAGGAATTTCGGAAGCGCGCCCGCGCGGGAACGGTGGGCCATGTGGGGCTGCGGGACTCGCTCATCTTCCTCGTGGGACACCTCCCGGAAGAGGCCGCGGTGGGCGTCGAGCGGCTGCGCCCGATCCTGGCCAAGCGCGAGGTTCGCGCCCGCGGACGTCGCATTCCGAAGGGCCACGTCCTCGGCGTGCACCAGACCGTCGTCGCGAAGGCGAAGGGCGGCCGCGTGTTCGCGTCGCTCGATCTCCGGATGCAGTACGGCCTCCAGGACCCGTACGACGAAGTCCGCATCGACGGCGACCCGCCCCTCCGCGTCCGCTTCGACGGCGGCATCTCCGGCGACCGCGCCACCGTGGGCGCCACTCTCTCCGCCGCCCGCTGGATCGTCTCCGCCCCCCCGGGCCTCATCGACGCCTAGCCCGCTCGCGCTCGCCTGCACGTTCCAGGTCGCCCGTCTCGCCTCGGGGCTCGCCTCGTCGGTCCGGAGCCGTGTCAGGGTTCGCGCGTCTCGCCTCGGGGCCGGCCTCTTCGACGCGGACGGGTCAGCCTCCGCCGTCCCGGCTCCGGCGCCCTCCCGCTCGGCGGCTCCGCCATCCATGGCTACGCCGCCTCCGCGAAGCCGCGTCGAAGAGGCCGGCCCCGAGGCGAGACTGATACCGGGTCGTGGCGACGAGCACCGGCGACCGAGACGCGCGGCCGACCGTTCGCGGCGAAAGCACGACACCGAGCCGACGACGCGGGCATCACATGCGTCACCAGCCGACGCGACGACGATGCGTCAGGGCGCTTGGACGCGGAAGCGGAACTGCTGCGAGGTCGGGCCGTGCGTGAGGCCGCCGGGGTCGAGGACGAGGTCGATCGTGTAGTCGCCCACCGGGAAAGATGCCGTGCGGCCGACGAACGTGAGGCGGCCGGTGGCCGAGTCCACGCGGAGCGAAGGGGCCCGCGTGACGACGCGACCGTCGGCCGCCTTCACGGTGGCGGTCCAGGGACCTTCCGCGGGGCCGAGGACCTTCGGCTGGACGTAGAGGAGGAACTCCTCTCCCGTCTCCGCGGGGTGGATCGTCTCCCACCAGTCCTCTTCGACGGCGCGCGCGAGGTACGCGTGTCGCACCACGCGCAACGGCTCCGTGGAGCCGGCCGGGGCGGCGGTGGCAGCGGGCGGCGGCGCGGCCGACTCGCGGCGTGCGCCGCAGCCCACGCCGAGCACGGCCAACAGCACGAAGGCCACGGCACGGGCGGCCGCCCCTCGCGTCATCGCACCTTCACGAGGCGCAGCAGCGTGGCGCGGCCGTCCGCGGCGACGGAGCGGGCGAAGTAGATGCCGGCGGGCGCCGGTTGCTCCGCGCCGTCTCTCCCGTCCCACACGATCTCCTCGGGAGACCCCGCGAGCCGGCGAACGAGTCGCCCGCTCACGTCGTAGATCGCGACGCTCGCCGGAGCCGCGGCCTTCGGCACCGCCAGCCGGACTTCGCTCGCGAAGGGATTCGGCGACGCGGCGAGGATCGCGCGCTCGGACGGCGCCGTGGCATCCCTCTTCCCCACCACGGCCACGGTCCGCACCATCGGGTGCCGCCACGCGACGCGCAGTTGGTCCGGGCTCCAGATGTGGTTCGCCCGGTGGATGAGGGGGAACATGACGTAGTCGTGATCCGGGCAGTCGTTCAACGCGATGTCGTGGCACTCCGGCGTGTCCAGGAACGGATCCCAGTGCTCCAGGTCGGCTTCGGTCGTGTGGAAGAAGCCGAGGTAGTGGCCGATCTCGTGCGCGGTGAGCGAGGCGAACGCGTCGAGGCAATCCGAGCACGTGAAGAAGGGCTGCGTGCGAATGGCGATGCCCGAATCCCGCGTCCCGTTCGCCAGCGGACCCGGAATCGCTCCCGCGAGCCCCACCACGGGGTTCAGGGGCGGCTCGAAGCCCTCCAGGCAGTAGATGTTCAGCGCGCGCGGTCGGCCCACGCCGCAGGACGTGCGGAACATCTCCCCCGCCTCGTCCCACGTGGCGATGATGCTGAACTCCGGGCGGTTCAGATCCACGTGCGTGACGCGCCCGATCCGGATGCCCGTGGGCGCGAGCCACTGGTCCACCTTCTGCAGGTACTCGGCGAAGCGCGGCGACGACTCCGCGATCTGCGCCGTGAGCGAGCAGTCCGGCAAGTACACGAAGTTCAGATCGAGCCGCCGCTCGACCTCCACCGACGCGCTCGTGCGCAGCGTGGCGACCACGCTCGTGGTGGCGCCGTCGCCGATGATCGTGGAATCGGCCGGCGTGGCGCGCACGCGGAAGGCATAGCGCCCGGGGACGAGCTGCCAGCCGGGCCGATCGGTGCTCGGCATCTGCGCTTCGCCGCGTCCCTCGCGGATCTCGCTCGCCGCCGGCGCGTCCGGGCAATCCCCGCAGGAGAGGAGGTCCCCATGCGGGCCGAGAAGCTCCACCGAGATGTCCCAGTCGTCCGTGTCCGCCGCAGCGCGGAGCATGAGGCCCACGGTGCCGCTCGCGACCTCGAAGGGGATCTCTTCCGAGAGCGGCCGAGCCTCGACGCTCCGCCAGCGCAGGATGTGGACGTCGGCGAACGGACGAGACTCGTCGCCCGGCTGCCATGACGGCTCGCAGTCGTCCAGGATGAGCGGCGCCGCCGAGCGCGCGTCCGCCGCGGGACGCTCGGCCCGGCGGGGCGGATTCCCCGCGCAGACGGATCGCCCCGCGGGGAAGACCTGCTCGAGCGTGGTGGCCGGAACGGACGAGGCCTGCGCGCGCCCCCCGAGGGTCCAGGCGGCGAGCACTCCGAGGGCTACGGCGCCGCATCGGCGCCCGAGGCTGCTTCCCAGCAAGGTGCGCACTCCTTCGAAGGCGGGAACGCCCCCTCAGTGTAGCGCGGAACCCGGGCCCGCTTCGCGTCCCCCGCGGCTCGGTCCCGGGCGAGTCGAGGTCGCCCTCTAGCGCGGCCTCGCCTTGCCCGTCGCTGGCGGCGTCTCCGGATCCGGCTGTCCGGGCTTCTCCGGCGTCGCTTTCTCGGGCGTCTCGGACCCCGTCGCAGCCTCCGCGGGGACCCAGTCCACCCAGGTGAGGTCGTCCAGGTCGAAGGCCTCGCGGAACACGCGATGGAGCCCGTCCACGTCGAGCGCGTCGATGCGGGCCTGCCGATCCAGGACCTCCGTCAGCGGCCGCCCGCGCACCCAGAGCGCCGTGAGGTTCCCGAGCCAGAAGCCGTTGTCCTCGAGGCTCGTCTGGAGCTCGCGCGTCTGCAGCTCCTTCTCCGTCTTCACCTCGTCCGCCTTCGGCCCGCTCCCTCGGAGGTCGCGGATGGCCGCCTGGACCTGCTCCGCGAGCGACGCCGCCTGCGAGGGGTCCGAGCCGTACCGGATGCCGACGCGCCCGCGGGCCGGCCCGATCAGCGAGCACACGTACCCCACGCCGACGCCGTAGGTGGCCCCTTCGTTCTCGCGCAGGCTCTCGCGCAGGCGGCGATCCAGGATCGAGCACGCGGTCCGCACGCGGTGCCATTCGTTCGGGTCCGTCCCGTCGTAGGAGCGGAGCGTGAGACTGGTGGTGGCGCGCGGCTCGCGTCCGGCGCGCACCGTCTCGCGCACGGACTTCGTCGGGAAGAGCACCTTGCGGTCCACCCACATCGTGGGGGCCGCCTTCGACGCCGGAATGGAGCCGATCGTTCGCTCGATCTCCGGGATCACGGCGTCCACGTTCACGTTGCCCACGAAGAAGAACGCGAAGTCCGCCGGATTCGCGAAGCAACGTCGATAGAACGAGAGCGCCTTGTCGAGGTCGATCTCGCGGAGGCGCTCGACGGTCATCGGCCGGCTGCGCGGGTGGTCGCAGGTGTTGATCGCCGTCAGACGATCGAAGTATCGCGCCGCGGGATCGGCCGCGCGGTTCGCGAGGCTCGCGCGCAGGTGGGCCTGGAAGCGATCGAACGCGCCGGGGTCCCGGTTCGGCGACGTCATCACCAGCACGGCGAGCTCGAGCGCGGTGGGGAGATCCGCGGCGGTGGAGCTGCCGGACACGCCGTGGTGGCGGTCCTGGAAGAACGGACTCGCCGACGCCACCTTCCCGGCGAGGAGCTTCTCGAGCTCCACAGGCGAATGCCCGCCCCAGCCCGCTTCCGCGGCGATGCCGTCCGCGGAGTCCGCGGAGGGAAGATCCGCGTCCTCGGCCATCGACGTTCCGCCGAGCGCGTCGCCCTCGAACACGATAGTGTCGCTCTGGTACTTCGTGGGCTTCAGGAACACGTGCATCCCGTTCGACAGCGTCAGCTGCGTGACGCCGATTGCGGGAATCTCCTTGCGGTCCACCACCCGGCCCGCGGGCAGCGGCTTGTCGATCAGCTTCGCCCCGGCCGCGAGGTCCTGGTACGCGGCGACGTCGCGGGCTCCGGTCGAGCGCAGCAGGTCGCGGAGATCCGCCTCGCTCACCGCCGGCGACGAGGTGGGTCGCGCGGCGTCCACGACCAGGCCGCCCGCCGCGGCCAGCTTCCGGAAGGTGGCGTTGCACTCGTCCACCGTGATGCTCGGGACCTGCTCGTGCCAGAGGTCGCGCTCGAAGTCGATTCCCGGGACGGGCTCCTCCTCCACGTAGTGCCGCACCAGCTCTTCGGCGTAGACCACGCTCTCGGTCTTGTCGCGCTCGGCCCAGGTGGCGTCGATGCCCGCCAGCATGTCCTTCTGCCGACGCGCCAGCTCGGTGGCCGTGAAGCCGTGAAGCAGCGCGCGCCGCTCCTCCACGAGCACCGCCTCCAGCCCGCGCTTCTCGCCGCCGTCGGCGACGTGCACGTTGACGCCCACGAGGTCGGTGCGGCCGAAGCGCTCCGTGCCGAGGCCGGCGCCCAGGAACGGCGGATCGGTGGAGCGCGCCAGCTCGGAGAGACGCTCGTTGAAGAGGCTCATCGCCGCCTGGCGAAGCAGATCGTTGCGGTAGCCGCCGAACGTCGATTCGTCGGACGGCACGGGCAGCTTGCCGCTGAGGCCCAGCTCGGTGCCGCGAAGCTCCGAGTCGTCCACCAGCGTGAAGAGCGTGTCGGCCGCGGAGGGAACGCTCTTGTCCGGAGGCTCGCGCAGGTTCGTGCCCGCCGGGACGGGGCCGAACATCTCCTTGACCCAGCCTTCGACCACGCGCGGGTCCAGGTCGCCGACCGCGACCAGGGCCATGCGACCGGGGTGATACCAGTCGCGGTAGAAGCGACGGATCGCGTCCGGGTCGCAGCCCTTGATCACTTCCGGCAGCCCGATCGGGAGGCGCACGGCGTAGCGCGAGCCCCGCAAGAGGACCGGCAGCTGCTTGTCCTCGACGCGCTTCGAAGCACCCAGTCCTCGCCGCCACTCGTCCAGAACCACGCCGCGCTCCTTCTCGATCTCCTCGGTGGAGAGCGTGGCCTTGAACGCGAACTCGGAGAGGATGTGGATGCCTTCGTGGAGCAGGCCCTCGCGGTCCGTGGGGATCTGCAGCTCGTAGACCGTCTCGTCGAAGCCGGTGTGGGCGTTCAGGTCGGCGCCGAAGCGCGAGCCGATGGACTCCAGGTAGTCGATGATCCGGTTGCCGGCGTAGCTCTCGGTGCCGTTGAACACCATGTGCTCGACGAAGTGCGCGAGGCCGCGCTGGTCTTCGTCCTCGTTCACCGAGCCCGCCAGCACCACGAGCCGCAGCTCGGCACGCTTCTCGGGCTTCCCGTTCTGGCGGATCGCGTAGCGGAAGCCGTTGTCCAGCTCGCCGAACACCACGTGCGGATCGGCCGGCAGAGGCTGCCGGGGGTCGTAGGCGAGCGCGCTCGCCGCCACGAGTAGACCGCTCAGCGCAACGCTCGCCGCCACGGGGAGCCGGGCTCCCCGACCACCGGTTGCCTGCACTTCAACCCTCCGCATCAGAGGTAGCCGAGGCCCCGCAGCTTCTCCTGGAGATCACGCTCTTCCTCCGGCGTGATTCCGGAACGCCCGAACCTCCCGTCCGAGAACGCCTCCACGCGCGCGTCCCCTCGGGCCTCTTCCGTGAACAGATCCGCCCGCAGCCTGCCGTCCATGTGCGAAGGGATCGGGAAGCCGAGGAGGTGGAGCACGTTCGGCGCGACATCGAAGATCTCGAGCCCTTCCACCGGCCCGCCCGGCGCGATCGCGGGGCCTGCGCCGATGAACAGCCCGTTGCGGCGGTGGGTTCCATTCCCCCAGTCGCTCTTTCCGAACACCGCCGGAACGTCGTAGTCCTGCATGAACGCGTCGTAGGGCTGGTCCAGGAACTCGATGAAGACGTCGGGCAGCTTCTCGACGCTGCGCCCGGCGAACAGCTCCTCGCGGCGCTTCACGACCGGGATCAGCCGCGCCCCGGTGCGCGGATCGCGCATCCCCTCGAGACGCCGGATCAGATCGTCGCGAACGCGCTCGTATTCCGCGCCCGGCTCCACGACGCCGAACATGTCGCGGCCCTTCAGGTTCACGAAGAAGCCGTTCGTGGGGTAGTAGTGGACCTTCGTCTTCTCCCATTCGATGCCGCCGACGTACGGATTCAGCGTCTGCACCTTGCGCTCCACGGCGGAGCCGAGACCGAGCGCGCGCCCGAGGGCCGTGAGCGTGGCGCGGCGGATGCCCACCGCGTTGAGCGCGCGCTTCCACGCGAGACGAGTGGCGCCCGCCGACCGCGGACGGAGCGTGAGGAGCCCCTCCTGCGCGAGCCACCTGTTGAAGTAGACGGACGACTCCAGGGGCCCGAAGCCGTGGTCCGAGACGACGATCACGTGCGCGTCGTCGCCGGCCGCGCGCACGATGTCGCCGAGCCGGGCGTCCAGGTCCGCGATGTAACCGCGCACCGCCGCCGTCAGGGGGTCGCGTCGGACCGCGTCGTCGTCGTCGACCGCCATGATGTGCTCGTGGAGGCAGTGCTGCAGGCGGTCGGTCCCCGTGAAGACGACCATGAAGAAGTCCCACGGCTTGCTGGAGAGGAGCTGCACGCAGAGACCGGCTTGCGTGCGGGTCATCGCCTGGACGTCCCGGACGAGGTCCAGTCCGCGGTCCTTGTACCCCTGCCATTCGAGGTCGATGCGGTAGCCCGGCTGCAGGCGCCGCAGCTCGCTCTCGAACTCGGGCGGATAGGTGAACGAGGCGCCTTCCGGCGTGAGCATCCCCGAGACGAGGATCCCGTGCAGCGCGCGCACCGGATACGTGAGCGGCACGTTCACCACGAGGCAGTCGCCGCCGTGGCCGCTCGCGACCTCCCAGATCGTGGGCGACTCGAAGCTCGAGCTGTTCACGACCTTGCGCGCGTACTCGCCGGTGAACGGCGCCGCGAAGCCGACGATCCCGTGGGAGCCCGGCTGCTCTCCCGTCATCAGGGAGATCCAGGCCGGCGCGGTGACGGGGGGATACGTGCTCTGGAGCACGCCGATGCGCCCGCGCTCCGCGAGGCGCGCGAACGTGGGCACGAGTCCCTTCCGGATCCAGCGGGAGTAATAGGCGAAGTCCGCGCCGTCGACGCCGAGAATGACGACCTTGCGGCGTGCGGGCATGAGGGGCTCCGGGGGAAGACGACGCAACGGACCGGCGAGGATAGCACACCCGCCCCGGGGTCCCTACCCCCCCGGGGCCAGCGCGTCGAGCGCCGCGGCGTCGATGCGCAGGTTGACCTCGTGCTTCCGTCGCTCCAGCCACTCGGCGAGGCGCCGCGTGCCGCCGCTCTCGGCCGTCTGAGTGCGGAACTGCGCCAGGACCTCCTCCCGCGTGGGCGCCGTGGGCGCTTGCACGGCCAGGCAGGCGAACACGACCCACACGTCGCCCTGGCGGAGGGGACCGGCCACCGCGCCCGGGCCCGCCGCGAACACGCTGGTCACGGCGGCGGGCGAAGGCATCTCGGCGGGCGTGACGTACAGCAGGTGGTACGGCGCGCTCGGCGGAGCATCGCCGTCCAGGATCTCGCGGAGTCGCGCCTCTGGGCCGCCCGCGCGACGGATGCTCTCGACCTCCGCCCGCCCCGCCTCGGCGGAGGCCAGGTCGAAGCGGAGCACGCGCGCGCGGGACGCGCGCTGGAAGAGCTCCGGGCGCGTCTCGTGCAGCCGGGCCGCGAGCGAGTCGAGCGCCGAGTCCCCGGCGCCGGTCGCCCGCTCGATCTCCTGGACCGCGCGCTGGACCGCCCGGTCCTGCTGCGAGCGCTCGAGGGCGCGCACCACCCACCGGTCGCGGCCGAGCGCGCGTCGCTCCGCCTCCCCGAAAAGGAGGCGCGCGGTGATCTCTTGGTCCACGACCCACCGGATCTCCGCATCGAGCATGGCGCGAGGCCGCTGCGCGCGCGACTGGCGCCGGAGCAGATCCAGGTAGTCCCCGGCGGAGAGCGCGCCGTCCCGCCACGTCGCCACGCGCGTGGAGTCCTCCTCCGCCGTCAGCGCAGGAATCGCCCACGCGTCGTCCTGCTCGGTGGAGCCCGGCTGGAGGATCGCCACGCGCGTGCGCGCCGCCAGCAGACTCACGGCGGCGCTGTCCACGCGGACGTCTTGCGCGGCGCGCAGTCGTTCCGCGAGCGCCTCGGTCGCCTCGGACTCGCGGCGGCTGCGGAGGGCCTGCAGGATATGAGGTCGTTGCTGATCGAGGGGGCCCGGGTCGCCCGGCCGCCGCTCGCTGACCCTCGCCAGCCGCCACCCGCCCCCCACGCGCAACGGCCCCGCCACCATGCCGAGCGGCAGGTCGACCACGGCGTCCGCCACCGGGTCGGGGAACGGCGACCATTGGATCCACCCGTCCATGTGCGGGACGCCCGGCAGGTCGCGGGCCCCGGCGGCGAGCTGCTCCTTCGCCGCTCGAGCGTCCTCCTCTCGCCGGAAGTAGAAGATCTCGACGTGATGGGCGACGCCCATCCGTTGGTACGCCGCCGCGACCGCGGAGGAGTCCAGCTGCGTTTCACCCACCTCGAGGACGCGGAGGCGCCGGACGAGAACGCCTTGCCGCTCCTGCTCGGCCTCGCGCGCGGCCGTTCGCGCGTCGGCGCGGAGCAACCGGCGCCCTTCCTCGTCGAGGAGCAGGCGTTCCACGAGATGCTCGACGAACGCGTCCCGTCCTTCGCGCGTGGCGAGGGACGGTCGGACCTGCGGATCGAGATCGGCGTACGCGGTGCGCAGGTTCTCCAGGGTCAACACGTGCGAGCCGAAGCGCACCACGGGCCGATCGCCGAACGCGCTGCACGCCGCGAGCGATGCCACACCGAGAAGCGCGACGAGCCGGACCGGGGTGATCGGCAGCGCGCTCAAGCGGCGGGAATCCTCCCCTCCGAGCGGCCGCCGACGAGATCGTCGAGGAGGCGCTCCAGGAAGACGCGCACCATCTTCTTGCGATAGCCCACCGGCATCGACGTGTTCTTCTTCGGCTGCGCTCGCTCCATCATCTCGTCCGCCACGAGCTCGATGACCTCGCGAATCGGCTTGCCGCAGTGCACGGATCCGAAGTCGGCGAAGTGGGGAACCGTGTCCACGGCGGTCGTGGCGGCGCGCAGCACGTCCACGCGATCGCCCGCGCTCAGGCGGATCGCGGCCGCCGTGCCCATCTCCGGGTAGTCGAGCGTGTCCCGGGCGCGCAGCTTGCGATAGCCGGCACGAAGCGTGGCGGACTCCTCGGGGAGGCGGATCCCGAGGATGATCTCGCCGGACTTCAGCACGTTCTTGCGGATCCCGTCGCCCGCGTAGAACTCCGCGACCGGCACCTCGCGACGTCCCTCCGGCCCCGCGAGCTCCACGGAGCACGCCAGCACCCCGAAGATCGGCGCGAGGTCCCCCGAGTACGCGGCGTAGCAGACCTCCTTCTGCGGCACCACCAGGCAGACGTCGCTCTCGGCCTTCATGCACGAGCCCTTGGTCGTTCGCCAGAACGGCGTCTGGTTGAAGTAGAAGCAGCGCGTCTCCACGAGGAGGTTGCCGCCGATCGTGGCCGAGTTGCGCACGAGCGGCGACGCGATGTGCGTGATCGCTTCGGCGAGGCCGGGCCAGCGCTCGCGGACGACGGGATCCGTGCAGACGTCGCCGAGGCGCTCCATGGCGCCGATGCGATCGGCCCGGATCCCGTGCAGCTCGTCGATGCGGTCGAGCGCCACGACGTGCGGCTTCGTGCGCAGCCGGTTCTTGTAATTCTGGAGGAGATCCGTCCCGCCGGCGATCCAGTCGAAGGAGCCGCGCAGCTCCACCGCGAGCTGCAGCGCTTCGTCCAGGGTGCTCGGGCGGTGCAGATCGAACGGCGCGAGGATCATCGCACGGTCTCCTTCGGGCGGTCGCGGGTCCGTC
This sequence comes from bacterium, assembly GCA_046330135.1. GTDB lineage: Bacteria > ARS69 > ARS69 > ARS69 > ARS69 > CAYYFX01. Next base: position 544,511 of record JAXLTI010000005.1, on the reverse strand, counting down.
CGCGGGCGGCCTCTCCCACCGGCTGGCGCGGCCGCTCTCGCGCCGAGTCCTTGCCGGGACGCGGCGCCCGGGAGCGCGCCTTCTTCTCGATCGCCTCGAGCACACGGTCGGGCGTCATGGGCAGCTGGTACATCCGTACGCCGATCGCGTCGTACACGGCATTCGCGAGCGCCGGGAGGATCGGCAGGAGCGGCCCCTCGCCCGCCTCCTTCGCGCCGAAGGGTCCTTCCGGATCGTTCGACTCCACGATGATCACGTCCACCGGCGGCATCTCGAGCGCGGACGGGATCTTGTAGTCGAGGAGGCTGGGGTTCAGGACGCTCATCTTGTTGTAGCCGAAGGACTCCATGAGCGCCTGCCCCATCCCCATGTGCAGACACCCTTCGATCTGCATCTCCACGGCCAGCGGGTTGAGCGCCTTCCCGCAGTCGTGCGCGGCCCACACGTGCTTCGGACGGATGAACCCGGTGTCCGGATCCACCTTCACTTCCGCCACGTAGGACTGGAAGCTGTACGAAGGCGAGAGCCCGGCGGCGGCGCCCTTGTGCGTGCCGCCCATCGGCGGCGCGTCGTGGTAGCAACCCTTCGCGATCAGGGCGCCCTTGCCGGCGATCGCCTCGAGCAGCGCGTCCAGATAGCGCACGCGAACGGACGGATCCGGCAGGTACACCACCTCGCCCGCGCGCGTGTCGAACCCGTCCTCGGCGCGGCCGGTCAGGCGCGCCGCCGCCGCGCACAGCTTCGCGCGGATCACCTCCGCGGCCTTGCGCGCCGCGTTGCCGGCCATGAACGTGACGCGCGAGCTGTAGCTCCCGAGGTCGATGGGATCCGTGTCCGAGTCCCGCGCGAAGACGCGGATCCAGTCGACGGACAGGCCCAGCACCTCGGCCACGCACTGCGCGAGCATCGTGTCCGAGCCCTGGCCGATCTCGGCGGCCATGCAGTGCACGGACACGCCGCCGTCCATGTCGATCTTGAGATGCACGGTGGACTGCGGCACCCGGTTCCAGTTGATGCGCAGCGCCGAGCCCGAGATGTAGAAGCCGCACGCGATGCCGATGCCTTCGCCGTACGGCATCTTGCCGCGCTTCTCCTTCCACCGCGACGCCTCCACGACCCGGCGGATGCACTCCTCCGTCCCGTTCGACGTGATGCGGAAACCGTTCAGGGTGGTCGTGTTCGGCCCGAGCATGTTGCGGAGGCGGAACTCCGCAGGATCGAGCCCGCTCTTCTCGGCCAGCTCGTCGACGAGGACCTCGAAGGCGAAGCGCGAGTTCACCGCGCCGTGCCCGCGCATGGCGCCGCACGGGGGCTTGTTCGTGTACACGCGACGCCCGCGGTAGCGGAAGTGCTCGAACCGGTACGGCCCGACGGAGAGCACGCCGTTGTAGTACGTGGTCACGACGCCGAAGCTGCCCCACGCGCCGCCGTCGATGAGCGCGTCGAGGTCCAGGCCCACGAGCTTGCCGTCCGCCGTGCAGGCCGCGGCGATGCGCGTCTTCGTGGGGTGCCGGCCGTGGTTCGTGAGGAAGACCTCTTCGCGGTCGAAGAGGATGCGCACGGGGCGTCCCGTCTCGCGCGAGAGGAGCGCCGCGATCATCTCGTGCGGGAAGGGATCGGACTTTCCGCCGAACGCGCCGCCCACCATGGGGCGGATGACGCGGATGCGGTGCATCGGCATGTCCATGACCGCGGAGAGGTCGCGATGCAGGTAGTGCGGGACCTGCGTTGCGGACCACACCGTGAGACGGCCGTTCGGCTCGTAGTGCGCGATCACGCAATGCGGCTCGGTGAACGCGTGCGTGACGCCCACGAAGCGGAAGTCCCCCGACGCCACGTGCGCCGCGCGCGCGAACGCCGCGTCGACGTCGCCGAACTCCTGGCGCACTTCCTTCTGCAGGTTCGACGTGCCGCGCGACTCGGGGTGGAGACGCAGCTCGGCAGCCACGTCCTCCAGCGCTTCCTCGGCCTTCGCGAAGACGCGCAACTCTTCGTAGCGCACGTCGATGGCGGCGAGCGCCGCGAGCGCGATCTCCTCGTCGTCGGCCGCCACCGCGGCGACGCAATCGCCCACGTAGAGGACCTTGTCCACCGCGAGCGGGACCTCGTCCTTCGAGATCGGCAGCACGCCGAAGCGCGCGCCGCCCCGCCGGCCGGTGACGACGGCGCGCACGCCGGGCATCGCCTCGGCCTTCGACACGTCGATGGAGAGGATGCGCGCGTGCGCGTGCGGCGAGCGGAGGATCTTGCCGACGAGCATCCCCGGAAGACGGATGTCGTCCGTGTAGACCGAGGAGCCGGTGACCTTCGCGTACCCGTCCACGAGCGGGACGCGCTGGCCCACGCCGTGCGGCGAGCGCGGCGGCGCGGACGCCGCAGCGCCTCCGTTCGCGGAAGGACGCCCGCTCATCGCCCTTCCTTCCCTCCCGCGCCGTCCGGCGCGGCCTTGGAAAGGCTCGGCTTGTCGTGCGGGCCGGAAGGCGCCCACGGCCCGGGCGCCGCCGCCGCCGGAGCACGCTCCCCGCGGAGCTCGGCCGCCGCGACCTTCACCGACTCGACGATTTTGTTGTAGCCCGTGCAGCGGCACATGTTGCCGGAGATCGCGCGGCGGATTTGATCGTCGTCGGGGTCCGGGTGATCGCGCAGCAGGGCCACCGACGTCATGATGAAGCCCGGCGTGCAGAAGCCGCACTGCGAGCCGCCCTGCGTCATGAACGCCCGCTGGACGGGGTGCAGCTCTCCCCCGCCGGGCGCCACGTCCTCGATCGTGCGGATCTCGTGTCCTTCGGCGAGCACGGCGAGCGTGAGGCAGGACAAAGTGGGCACGCCATCCACGTGGACGGTGCAGCAACCGCACGTCCCCATGTCGCAGCCGCGCGTGGTCCCGGTCAAACCCAGGTCGTTCCGGATCGTGTCGAGGAGGACTTCGGCGGGCCGGACGGCAATCTCGTGCGAGCGCCCGTTCACGGAAAGGCGGACGACCTGCCGCGCCGGCTGAGGCGCGGCGGCCGAATGCACCGGCGGCGAACCGACGAGGGTCTTTCGCGGCACGTCTCGCGCTCCGTCTCGAAGGGATGGCCGCTCGGGCCCCGACCGGGTTCGTTCGTCCACGGTGAGGGCGCATCCCACGGCCTCTGTGGAAGATACCTCATGAGGCGGAGCGGCGCGAGTCCGCCGACCTCGGTCTCGGTGGAGGGCACGCGAGCTTCAAGCGATCCTTCTGTCAGGAACTCGCCGTGTCGAGAATCCGGGCATGAAGGGCTTGCGTTGGACCCCCCCGGCAGCCGAGATTAGACTCAACGTCTTCGGCGGGAATGCGCAACCCGCCGATCGACGGGATCCCGGTCGAATCGCGAAGCTGGCCCTTCGCCGGGAACCAATTCGCCGCCGCAAAGGTCGAAGGACTGCGCGGCGACGGCCCGCGAGACCGGATCTCGATCACCCCTCGTTCAAGGAGTCGCTCTCGATGCGTCGTAACCGCATGCTCATGCTCCTCGCCGTGGTGGCCTCGATGGCCCTCACGGCCGCCTCGGCTCTCGCTTGCGACGGGTCGAGCACCAAGGTCTCGGGCACCTTCGACAAGACCGGCCACTTCGTGCTCTCCGGAGCCTGGGGCCCCGACGGCGCTCCCATCGCGAACGCGAAGGGCATCGTCCTCGCCTCGTTCACGACGGTCGACAACCTCGTCGTCCCGGCGGCCAGCCTCGCGGGCAAGCAGGTCTGCCTGTTCGGGAACCTGGACGTCACCGGCAAGACGATGCAGGTCGCGGGCTACCAGGAGTGCCCGGCCGGCTGCAAGCCGGGTCAGTGCGACATGAAGGGCGCCTCCGCGGCCGCCGCCAGCGCGGGTGCGGGGGCGGGCTGCTGCGCTGCCAAGGGCGCTTCGGCTTCCGCCGCCGGCGCGGGCAAGTGCCCGGCGATGGCGTCCGCCGCCAGCGCGGGTGCGGGTGCGGGTGCGGGCTGCTGCGCGTCGAAGGGCGCGTCGGCCTCCTCCGCGAGCGCGGGCCACTGCCCGGCCATGACGTCCACGATGTCCGCCGGCGGTGCGTCCCACTGCCCGGCGATGGCCGGTGCCGCGGGTGCTGCGGGACACTGCACGGCCCCTCAGGCGTCGGCGGCCAGCGCCGGCGCGCCCGGCTGCTGCTCGAAGGGTGCGGCCGCGTCGGCGGCTTCCGCGCCGACGTGCCACGGTGACGCCGCCTCGGCCAAGACGGCGAGCGCCACGACCACGACGGAGAATGCTGCGGTGAATACGGTCGTGTACAAGGTGTCGGGCATGCACTGCGAGCACTGCGCCTCCAAGGTCCAGGGCGCGGTCACGTCGCTCTCGCTGCCGAACGTGACGGGCTGCACCGTGAATCTGGAGAAGGGCCAGGCGGTCGTGACCACGAAGGGTGACGTGGACCGTCAGGCGATCCAGAAGGCGATCACCGCGGCGGGCTTCCCGGCGGAGATCTCGACGGCAGAGGCGACGACGACGAAGAGCTAGCCGCTCGCGTCGCTCGAGGCGACTCGAAGGGGAGGGCATCCGCCCTCCCCTTTTCGTTTGGGCTCGTTTCGGCGCGAACGTCGCCGCGCTCGGGTGTACGATGCGCCCCGGCCGGGGTGTCGGACCCGGAAGCCGCAAGGCATCGTCACACACTGCTGGGGACGGGAGGAGACATCATGGTCCGACGTTCGATGTTGTGGGTCTGCGCCTTCGCCGCCGCGCTCTCGGCGGGGCCCGCCGCCGCCATCGTGCCGAGCAAAGCGGTGCTCATCGGGAACTCCCACTACGAGAGCAAGTGCTCTCCGGACTTCCCCACCGTGCCGTCGAGCGTCGCCGCGCTGGCGACGGCCCTTTCCTCGGTGGGCGTCACCGTAATCCCGGTCGCGAACCGGAGCCGCATCGAGATGGCCACGGACGTCGAGTCGAACGTCCCGCCGGAGCCGCAGGGCTACGTCGTCTACTTCGCCGGTCTCGGCGAGGTCCTCGTGGACGGCGCGCTCGTGGGACCGGACTGCTCGCGGCTCTCTCCGGCGGACCTGCAGGGCGCGCTCGATCAGGCGATCGACAACACGCTGCTCATCTTGGATTCGTGCGGGTCGGGCGCTTTCGCGAACGCGATCAACGCGCTCGATCCGCGCATCTGCACGATCACGGCGTCCACCGGATCGGACTGCCCCACCGAGGGCGTGTTCACGCCCTGCTTCGTGGCCGGCCTGAACGGCGCCGCCGACGCGAACCACGACGGATCGGTCACCGTGGCGGAGGCCGCCGGCTACGCGATCGCGAATTGCGGCGACGGGCACACCCTGCCCACGTGGGACGGCGGCTGCCCGGACGTCGTGATCGGCAACGGGCCCGTGGCGGTCTCGCCCTCCTCGTGGGGGCGAATGAAGTCCGGATACCGCTGACCGGCCGGTCCCGTTGCGGCGCGGCGGGCGCCCGGAGCTGGCGTCCGCCGTGCCGAGCCGGGCGCGCTCGCGCTCGCCGATTCCCCGCCGGCCCGGCGCCTCTGGCCGCCGGAGGCGCTCCCCGCTACACTCCTCCGCCTCGAGTCCCCCGCGCCGAACCTTCGGGAGCCGACGCATGTCCCAGCCCACGATCGCGAATCTCCTCCAGGAGAACCGCACGTTCCCGCCGCCCGACGCGTTCCGCGCGGCCGCGGGCATGGCGGATCCGTCGATCTACGAGAAGGGCAAGGACCTGGAGAAGTTCTGGGCCGGATACGCGGAGAGCTTCGAGTGGCTCCGGAAGTGGGATCGCGTCCTCGAGTGGAATTGCCCCGACGCGAAGTGGTTCGTGGGCGGGCGCCTCAACGTCTCGGTCAATTGCCTCGACCGGCATCTCCGCACCGCGCGCCGCAACAAGGCGGCGTTCCTCTGGGAGGGCGAGTCCGGAGAGGACCGCGTCCTCACCTACGCCGACCTCCACCGCGAGGTCTGCCGCTTCGCGAACGCGCTGAAGGCGCTCGGCGTGGCGAAGGGCGACCGCGTCACGATCTACATGGGCATGGTGCCGGAGCTGCCGATCGCCATGCTCGCATGCGCGCGCCTCGGCGCAGCGCACTCGGTGATCTTCGGAGGATTCTCCGCGGACTCGATCCGCGAGCGCGTCAACGACTCGAAGTCCAAGGTCGTCGTGACGCAGGACGGCGGGTGGCGGAAAGGCTCGATCGTGCCGCTCAAGCGCAACGTGGACGAGGCCATCGCGCAGTGCCCTTCGGTGGAGGCGGTCGTCGTGCTGCGACGCATCGGCGACGCGGCGAACGTCCACATGCACGAAGGCCGCGACCACTGGTGGCACGACGTCATCCGCGACCAGCCGCGCACCTGCGAGGCTGCGCCGATGGACTCCGAGGATCTCCTCTTCATCCTCTACACGTCGGGCACCACGGGGAAGCCGAAGGGGATTGCGCACACGACCGCGGGCTATCTGGTGGGCACGGCCACCACCTTCCAGTGGGTCTTCGACGCGAAGGAAGACGACGTCTACTGGTGCACCGCGGACATCGGCTGGGTCACGGGGCACAGCTACGTGGTGTACGGACCGCTCGCGAACGGCGCCACGTGCATCCTCTACGAGGGCGCGCCCGACTGGCCGGACAAGAACCGCTTCTGGGATCTCGTGGAGAAGTACCGCGCCACGATCTTCTACACGGCGCCCACCGCGATCCGCACGTTCATGCGCTGGGGACGCGAGCACGTGGACCGCCACGACCTCTCGTCGGTGCGCCTCCTCGGCACGGTCGGCGAGCCGATCAACCCCGAGGCGTGGATCTGGTACCACGAGGTCGTGGGCAAGGGCCGCTGCCCGATCGTGGACACGTGGTGGCAGACCGAGACGGGCGCGATCATGATCTCGCCCTTGCCGGGACTCACGGTAACGAAGCCCGGCTCGGCCACGGTGCCGCTGCCCGGCGTGGACGCCGACGTCGTGGACGACCGCGGGAACAGCGTGCCCTGGGGACAGGGCGGGTATCTCGTGCTGAAGAAGCCGTGGCCGTCGATGCTGCGCGGGATCTACGGCGACCACGAACGCTACCGGCAAGTCTACTGGTCCCGCTTCCCCGGCATGTACTTCCCCGGCGACGGCTGCAAGCGCGACGAAGAGGGGTACTACTGGCTCCTCGGCCGCGTGGACGACGTCATGCTGGTCTCGGGCCACAACATCTCCACGATGGAGGTGGAGTCCGCGCTGGTGGATCACGCGTCCGTGGCGGAGGCGGCGGTCGTGGGCAAGACGCACGACATCAAGGGGCAGGCGATCGCCGCGTTCGTGACGCTGCGCTCGGGGTTCCACTCCGGGCACGACGAGCGCGAGACGCTGCGCGAGCACGTCGCGCACAAGATCGGCGCGCTGGCCCGCCCCGACGAGATCTACTTCACGGCGGAGCTGCCGAAGACGCGCAGCGGGAAGATCATGCGCCGGCTCCTGCGGGACATCGCGGAAGGGCGCGCCCTCGGCGACACCACCACCCTGGCCGATCCCGCGGTGGTCCAGAAGCTGCGCTCCCAGTACGAGGATCGCGAGGCCTGATCCCATGGCGCTCTGGCTGATCGGCGAACACCGCGGACAGATCCTCCGGCAGGAGCTGAAGGACGGAGACGTGCGCGTCGGGCGCGGCTCCGCGTGCGAGATCGTGCTCCCGAGCCAGACCGTCTCACGACACCACGCCACGATCCGCGCACGGAACGACACGCTGCACGTGACCGATCACGGCAGCCTCAACGGCACGCGCGTGAACGGCCGTCCGGTGGACGGCGAGGCGGTGGCGCACGCCGGGGACCTCATCGAGTTCGGCAGCGTGCTGTTGCGCCTTTCCGACCACGACGAATCCATCGCGCCGATGCTCTCGGACGATTCCCAGGTCTCGGCCCACAGCGTCTACCTCTCGAAGGACGAGATCACCGACAGCCACCGGAAGGTCGGCGCCGACTCGGCGGTGCTGCACCTCCTGATGGAAGCCGGTCAGCTCCTCGTGCTCCCCGAGTCCCCCGAGCGCACGTTCGACCGCCTGCTGGAGTTGGTGGAGAGCGCCATCCCGGCGCGACGCATTCTCCTCCTCTTGCAGGAGGAGAAGGGCAAGGACCCGGTGCAGCGCGCGGCCCGCGTGCAGGGGGACCGGGTCATCGCTCCGCTCCTCCTGAGCCGCACGATGATGCGCACGGTGATCGACCAGGGCACGGCCATCCTCACCGCCGACGCGCAGATGGACCAGCGCTTCCAAGGGGCGCAGTCCATCGTGGGGCAGGACCTGCGCTCCGCGATGGCCGTGCCGCTCGTGTACAACGAGGAGATCCTCGGGCTCCTCTACCTCGACACGGCCGATCCCACGGCGGCCTACACCGAGCACGATCTTCGCGTGCTGACGGTTCTCGCGCAGATGCTCGGCGGGAAGATCGCGAACGCACGGCTTCTCGACATCGCGCGCGAGCAGGAGATCCTCCGGCACGAGCTCGAGACCGCGGCAGCGATCCAGCGGCGCCTCCTGCCGCAGCAGATGCCGGTGCTCGAGCGATACGACGTGGTGGCGCGGCAGCGGACCTGCGAGGCGGTCGGCGGCGATCTCTATGACGGGTGCGTCCTGCCCGACGAACGCGTGCAGGTCTGCCTCGGCGACGTCAGCGGGAAGGGCATCGCCGCGGCCCTCCTCATGTCCAACGTGCTGGCCACGATTCGCGCCTTGCGTTCCTATGCGGCGCCGCCGAAGGATCTCGTGGCGCGACTCGATCGGCAACTCCAGCAATCCACCGACGACGAGCACTACGTCACCTTCTTCCTGGCGGAGCTGGATCCCGTTTCGAGTCGCCTCGAGTGCGTGAATGCCGGGCACCCGTCCGCTTACCTCGTGCACCCGGATCGTCGCCTGGAGAGGCTCGATGCCGTGCGCGCGCCGGTGGGGTTCCCGCTCCCCGAGATTCCCTTCGAGGCGCCGACGATCGAGATGCCGCCGGGATCGTCGCTGGTCGTCTACTCCGACGGCGTGAGCGAGGCGTTGCGCGGCTCGGAGCAGTTCGGCGACGAGCGGTTCCCGATCGTGCTGAGAGAGTCGGCGGGCATGTGCGCCGCGGACATGATGTCCCGCATCGAGAGGGAGCTGGACGCCTGGGTCGGGGACACGCCGGCGGCGGACGACATCACTCTGCTGATCGTCCAGAGGAAGTCGGCCTGATCGCGAGCGCCAGCCCGTAGGCCGTCGTCGCGAGCATCGCCGCGATCGCGAGCGCCGAGTTCCCCGCGAACCATCGCGACGAGTCCAGCGTCAGCGGGAACCAGGTCGCGAGGAGCACGAAGAACCTCCCCACCATGAAGGCGAGCAGGCCGAAGCGCACGAGCACGAAGAGCGACGCGGCGCCGTAGGCGGCCTTCAGCGCGCCGGCCGCGACTCTCGAGCTCGTGGCGCCGGACGCCGCGCCCCACAGCGCGTAGATCACGACCAAGACGATCGCCGTCGCCCTGCGGTCGCGCACGACCGTGCGCAAGAAGTAGAGCATCAGGAGGAAGAACATCGAGAGGAAGATCGCGTTGAGGACCGCGCTCAGCACGGTGGCCAGCGCCTCCGGCGTCCCGAGGAGCGCATTGCCGAGTCCGAAGGCCGGCACGGGCGGCGCCATGCCGCGCGCGGAGACGGCCACGCGGCCCGCCGCGTCCAGGAGCGTGTTCGCCAGGAACCAGACACCGCCCACGAGGATGTCGCGCCCGACGAGGGGGTCGCGCAGGCGTCCCGTCAGCACGCGGCTCCATCCGATGATCCGCTCGGGCCAGGTCTTCCGCACGAACGGCTCGAGCGCGAGATAGAACGCCCAGACCATTCCGCCGATCAGGAGGGCCGGACCCAGGATGGCGAGGAACAGGTTGACCTCTTCCTGGGGATCGGGGGAGTGGCTGTTGCTGAACACCCAGCTCATGAGGGTGATCGCGATGGCGAACTTCGAGACGCGTCGAGCGCCCACGCGGTCGCCGCGGCCGAGACGGCTGTTGCGGAACGCGAGCACGGATCCCGCGGTCAGGACCGCGAAGATGCCGCACACGAGAACGCCCTGGATCACGCGGTCCCTCGTGGTGCGCTCTTTCCGCACCAGCTCCTCCGGGCGGTTCCACGGACCGTGGATCGCGAGCCACGTCGCCCGCCCGCCGAAGGACCCCGCCTCGACGACGATCGGGATCTTCGGTTCGTCGGGATACGTCCCGCGCCACGTCGCCCGCGTGTCGACGTACTCCGACGGCGCCCACTGCGGAGGGCTCGCTTCGAGCCGCGCGGGATCGAGCCCCGCCGCCGCCAGGAGCGGCCCCCAATCCGGCGCCGCGCGCGGAGCGGCGCCGGCGGAGTCCGCGCCGGAATCCCACGTCCCCTCCTCGGGCGGCACGATGTCGAGGAAGAGGAGCCGTCCGCGCGTGTCGAGCGACACGCGCGCCATGCCGGCCAACGTCTGCGGTGGATCGTCCCAGGTGACGCCCTCGGGGGCGTTGAACGCGATCAGCTGCTGCGGGCTCTGCCGGTACCAGAAAGCCACGCCCGCCGGACGCGCGTCGCGGAGCGTCTCCCACCGCGACGCGGAGCTGTCCGTCTTCCCGATCCACTCCAGCACGTGGGGAGCCTTCGCGAGGCCCATGACCCGATCTTCCGCCGGCAGGCGATGCCCGAGCGTCCGCAGGATCTCCTGCGCGCGATCCTCGAGCACGGCGGGCGGCTTCTCCATCGGATCCAATCCATAGAGGCATCCACGCGAGTTGTACTGCGCGACCACCGCGATCCCCGCGACCACGGCGAGCGCGCACAGGATGCCGACCCACGGGCGCACGCTGCCTTTCGCGCCCGCCGAAGCGACGAGCTCGAGCGAGGGGATCTCCCCGGCGGCGAGCGCCGCCGCCAGAGGATCGCCGCCGGGAAGGGCGGCCGCCACCGCGAGCGCCGACGACGGGCGCGCCGAGGGCTCCTTCTCCAGGCAGCGCTCGATCACGCGCTCGATCGCGGGGTCGAGATCCGGGAGGATCGTGGAAGGGCTCTTCGGGGCGGACTCGCGGTGCAGCCGCGCGATGTCCGCCGGGCGATCACCCTCGAAGGCGCGCTTTCCCGTGAAGATCTCGTAGAGCACGAGACCGAGCGAGAACAGGTCGCTCCGCGCGTCCACGCGCTCGGCGCGCAGCTGCTCGGGCGCCATGTACGCGGGCGTGCCGGCGCGCGCTTCCGCTCCGGCGATCTCCACCGCGAGCGCCGCGAGACCGAAGTCCGTGAGACGCACGCGGCCGCGGCCGTCGAGCATCACGTTGGCGGGCTTGAGATCCCGGTGCACCACGCCGCGCTCGTGGATCGCCGCGAGCCCCGCGCAGAGCTGCCGGGCGATCTCCACGCCCTTCTCGCTCGGCAACCGACCGATCCGCCGCAGCAACGAAGAGAGGTCCTCCCCGTCGATGTACTCCATGGAGAGGAACGCGTCCCCTTCGGCCTCGCCGACGTCGTACACGCGGCAGACGTTCGGGTGCGACACCTCGCGCGCCACGCGTACTTCCTGGTAGAAGCGTCGCAGGCGCTCGGGATCGCGCGCGAGCGCCGGCGGCAGGAACTTCAACGCGACCGACTGGCCGAGCGTGAGATCGTCGGCGCGGTAGACCTCCCCCATTCCGCCCCGTCCGAGGAGAGCCACCAGACGGTAGCGCCCGGCGAGGAGCGCGCCCGGAGCGTACGTGGCGCCGTCGAAGGGAGCGGACGACGGCGGGGAGGACGGCGAGCGTCGCCGGGCCGAGGTCGGGGGCGAGGCCACGGTGGGCGAGTCGGCGGGAGTGGTGCGGTCGGCGTCCGCTCCCGACGTGGACGTGTCCGCGCCGCAGGCGGGGCAGAAGCGCGCGCCGGCCGGCACGGCCGATCGGCAGGAGGGACAGACGCTCATCGCGGCAGGTCGAGGAAGTGCAGGCCGAACATGGGGTCGAGCTCGCGACGCAGCGGCACGGCGATCGTCCAGAGCCGGATCTCGGCGGTCACGGAGACCGTGCCTTCGAAGAGATGCCCGCCCCGCGCCACGAAGTCCGGCCCGGAGATCACCACGTGCGTGTGCGCGAAGGGCTCGCCCTGCCACTCGGCCACGTCGGTGAACAGGGAGAGCAGCTCCCACGATCCGGCGAGCTGCGTCTTCGCGTACGCCTTCGTGACGATGTCGAAGTAGCCCAGCGTGACGTCCGACAGCGCGCCGAGGCCCACCGCGGTGCCCCCCACGATTCCCCTCTCCTTGCAGAACGTCGCGAGCGCCGCGGGGAGCTTCTCCCCTGCGTCGAAGCGGAGCAGCCAGCCGCCCTCGACCTCGATCGCGCGCACACGGGCCTCCTCGGCAGCGGACCGCGCCGCCTCGCTGCGACGTTCGCGCCGCCCGGCGGCGAGCGCGGGGAGCTCCGCGGATTCACCGGGCTTTGCCACGCGCCCGCTCGACGGTACTCTCCCGGTCGACGTTCCATCGAGTCCCTTTTTCGAGCTCGTTCCACCGGCGCGCCCGGCGGGAGGTCCCTTGGCGGCAGGCGGCCCGGAGATCCGCGTGGGCATCTCCGCATGCCTCCTCGGCGAGGAGGTGCGGTTCGACGGCGGTCACAAGCGCGACACCTTCATCACGGGTACGCTCGCGCGGCACTTCCACTTCGTGCCGGTCTGTCCCGAGGTCGACGTCGGCCTCGGCACGCCGCGGGAGTCGCTCCGCCTCGTCCGCCGTCCCGGCGACGTGCGCCTCGTCGCTCCGAAGAGCGGTGCGGACCACACCGAGGCGATGCTTCGCTACGCCGCCGCGAAGGTCGAAGAGCTTCGACGGCTGGACCTGTCCGGCTATCTCCTGAAGCGCGCGTCTCCCACCTGCGGGATGGAGCGCGTGCGCGTGTACGACGAGAACGGCGTCCCGGCGAAGGACGGCGTGGGGCTCTTCGCGCGCGTCCTGATCGAGCGGATGCCGCTGCTCCCCGTCGAGGAGGAAGGTCGTCTCTCGGATCCCAGGCTCCGGGAGAACTTCATCGAGCGCGTCTTCGCGTACCATCGCGTCGTGGAGTTCTTCGCGCTCGACTGGACGCTCGGGGGGCTCGTGAAGTTCCACGAGGCGGAGAAGTACCTCCTCCTCGCGCACGATGCAGAAGCGTACGCCGAGCTCGGGAGGCTCGTGGCCGGAGCGAAGGGCCGCGATCGCGCCACGGTCGCCGGCGAGTACACCACGACGTACATGCGCGCGCTCGCCGTCCTCGCGACGACGCGCAAGCACGTGAACGTGCTCCAGCACATGCTGGGCTACTTCCGGGATCGCCTCGACGCCGCGGCGCGCAACGAGGTGGCCTCGAGCATCGAGGACTTCCGCCAGGGTCTCGTGCCGCTCGTCGTGCCGATCACCTTGATCCGGCACTACGTGCGGCTTCTGGCCGTGGAATACCTCGCCGGGCAGCGGTACCTCGAGCCGCACCCGCGCGAGCTGATGCTGCGGAATCACGTGTGAGGGCGCCGTGAACGTCCTCGTCTCCGGCGCCGGCGGGCTCCTGGGTCGGACGCTCGTGCCGCTTCTCGAGGCGAACGGCATGCACGTGGTGCGCCTCGTGCGACGCGCACCCGAGGGCGCCGGCGAAGCGCGCTGGGACGCGGCCCGGGGCCTGCACGATTCCCCGAGCCTCCCCGGGATCGACGCCGTCGTGCACCTCGCGGGCGAGAGCATCGGCGGCGGGCTCTGGACGAAGACGCGCATGCGCCGCATCCGCGAGAGCCGCGTGGCGGGGACGCGCGCCTTGGCGACGTCGGCGGCGGCGCTCCGGCCGAAGCCGACCGCATTCGTCTCAGCTTCCGCGGTCGGCTGGTACGGAAACCGCGGCGACGAGGCTCTCGACGAGTCGAGCGGGCCGGGAAGAGGCTTCCTCGCGGAGGTGGGCCGTGAATGGGAAGCGGCGCTCGAGCCGGGGGCGGCGGCCGGTCTGCGCACCGCGTCGCTCCGCTTCGGTCTGATGCTCTCGACGGCGGGCGGACTCCTCGGCAAGATGCTCCCCGCGTTCCGGGCGGGCCTCGGCGGCCCCTTGGGTGACGGGAGGCAGTGGATGAGCTGGGTCACCGTGGACGACGCGGCGGCCGCGTGCCTCCACATCCTTCGCCGGAGCGAGCTGGCCGGCGCGGTGAACGTCGCGGCGCCGGGGACGGTGACGAATGCGGAGTTCACGCGCATTCTCGCGAGGGTCCTCGGGCGGCCGGCGTTCTTCCGCGTTCCCGCGGCGCTCCTCCGCGCGATCTCGCGCGACATGGCGGACGAGGCGTTCCTCGCGAGCCAGCGCGTGACGCCGCGCCGCCTCGTCGAGACGGGCTTCGTCTTCCGCGATCCGGATCTCGAGCGCGCGCTGCGCCGACTGCTCGGAAGGGAGTGACCGGTGTTCCGCGATCCCGGACGTCGCAACGCCGCGCTCGGCATTCTCGGCATCTTCATGACCGGGATCTTCCTCACGTGGTTCCCGGCGCAGGTGCTCCGCGTCTGGACGCCGCCCCACCCGGTGGATCGGTGGGTGTTCACCGTGATCTGGCAGACCACGATGGTGATCGTGATGCCGTACGCGTGGGCCGGCGCCCGACTCGGCCGCTCACCCGCCAGCCTCGGCCTCACGCGGAAGAACCTGTCGCGGAGCCTGCTGCTGGGCTGCGCGCTCTACGCCATCGCGCTCATCGCGTTCATCTCGGCGGCGAAGACTCCGTTGATCCAGCACCACCTCGTGCGCCAAGTGCCGCCGCTCCGCGTTCTCGAGCTGGGCAGCGCCATGTGCCTCGGCGCGGCCGGCACCGACGTGGCCACGCGCGGCTTCATCCTCCTCACGCTGATGGAGGTCACGAACATCCCGTTCGCGGTGGCCATGCAGAACATCTTCTGGATGTTCGGCCATGCGCACGAGATCCGGATGATCGCCGGCGCCTTCGGCATGCCGGGGGCCATCGCGCTCAACATCTTCCTGGGATTGGTCGGAGACTCGATCGTCCTTCGTACGCGCAACGTCGTGGGCATCGGAATCGCGCACGCGCTGTTGAACGTCGCGATGATCATCTACATGCGCTTCGTGATGTGAGGTCGAGCGCCGAGCCCGCGCCGGCCGCTCGGGCCTCCGCGGGACGGGGCGGCGCCGCTCCTCGGAGCCTGACCGCTGGGCGGCCGCTCCGCCGACGCTACGCGCGCTCGCTCCGAGCGCCCGGAAGGAGCGACGGCGCCGCGGCGGTGAGGAGATAGGCGAGCGTCGCGGCCACCCACACCCCCGCGAAGCCCTTCCAGTGCACGAGCCAGGGCGTCGCCGCTGCCGCGCCGAACGCCGCCACGCCCTGCGCGCGCAGGGCCCACGGAAGCGCGTCCGGCATCGTCTCGCTGAGACGCGCCCGAGACAGCGCGGAAGGCGCGGCGGCCGCGAGCCCGAAGAGGCCGGCGGCGAGCGCCAGGACGATCTCGCGCGAGGCCTCCGCCGCGAACGGACCCGAGACGAGCGAGCCGAGCGCCAGGCGGAGCGCCGCCGCAGCAGCCGCTCCTGCCAGCGCGAGTGCCGTGGCGGCTCGAGCGTTCCGCACGTGCGCCCCTCCGGCGAAGCCCACCAGCGCCGCTGCGATCGCCACCGCGGGATCCACGATCGCGCGCCCTCCCAGCGCCACCGTGCGCCCCGCGAGCGCGGCGATCGCGAAGAAGGGCGCCGCGCCCGCCGCCGCGAAGACGGCGAGCGAGAGAGCCACCGGCCACGCCGGCGCGTCCGCCGCGCCCATCCGACGCCGGCGCCGCATCGGCAGGAGCAGGAGCGCCAGGAGCCCCACCGTGGCCGCCCCGACCGTGGCGCGCGTCGCCGGGGAAGCGACCTCGTCGATCCGGAGGAACACGGGACGATCCGCGGTGGCGGCCGTCAGGTCGAGCCACCGGCCCGCGCGACGACTGAGATCGAGGCGGAGAACGTCGCGGGCGAGCGAAGGTCCGCGCGGATCCGCGAACGCGCCCCACGCACCCCTCGCCGGCACACCGGTCCCGAAGAGGACCCGCACCGGAAGCCCGTGCGCGAGCGCGGAGAGCCGCATGGCCTCCTCGGCGCCGAACGCGCCGCGCGAAACGAGCAGAAGGAAACGGTACGGGGTGCGCGGCGCCCCCTCCGTCACGCGGAGAGCGAAGCCGCGATTCGCGAGCGGGACCACCTCTCTCGTCTCGGTCGCGACGACCTCCGCGATCTGAGCCACCCCGCGCGCGAAGATCGCCTCGTCCGTGGCCAGCCACGCGAGGACCCCTTCCTCGTCCACGCTGCGCCACGCGCGCGTGAACGCTTCCCGCGTGAAGCGCCGCTCGTCCGCGGCGGTGGGCGGGACCCCATCCGCCCCGTGCGTGGACGCCAGCGCCACGAGCGAATACGTGCGCCCCGGCTCGAGACGCGGGCCGACCGTCCAGGAGCCGGAGACGGCCGCGCTCCGCACGGGATGCCAGGCGGTGGCGACGGCGATGAGGGGATCCCCCTGGGACATCTCGACGAGCGCGTCGAGCGTCTGCGTCGAAGCGGGCGCGGGGCCGGACGGCGGCGAGAGGGAGCTCGCGAGGAGCGGCGCCGCGAGAACGCCGCACGTGGCGCCCACCCAAGCGGCGAAAGGCGTCGCCACGAGCGAGGGCCTCGCCGCGAGCGCCGCGCACGCGATCAGTACGCCCCCGCCGACGACCGCCCAGAACCACGTCTCGCCGAAGCGCGCGTCCACGAGCTGCGCGCCTCCCGCCACGATCACGGCGAAGAGAGCGCCCGCGAGCCCGTCCATCGCACCGCGTCGCATGGAACGCCGCTCCGTCGAGAGAAGGCGGACATTCTAGCAAGGGCGCGCGAGCTTGGGCGCTCGATCAGCTCGCCGTCTCCGCCGGGTTCACGACGCGACCGAGGAAGAGGATGCAGCCGGTGAGCTTGTCGCGGATAAGGAAAAGGAAGGGATGGTCGGCGCGAAACTCGGCGTTCGGTCCTTCGCGGACGTAGCCGAGGGCCAACCCACTGGCCGTCGCAGCGGCGGCCTCGGTGCCCCGTTCGTCCACGTCGACGTACGCTTGGTGGGCCACGAGCGCCAGGGAGAGATCGCGTGCCCCGTCCATTCCCGAAAAGTCCGCCGACTGGGCGTCGAATGCGGAGACCATCCCCAGGGATTGCAGGGGCTCGTTCAGAGTGAATCGAGAATCGAACCGCCAGCGCGGCAAGTAGACGTCCGCCCTCTCCACCGGGTGGAGAGCGGCCAGCCATCCTCTCAGCGCGGCGGCCGTCAGCCTCCCTTCCAGGCGCCCGAGCCCCACCGTGGAATCCGGGAGGATGACCACCATCGTCAAATCCTCCATTCGATAGGGCAGCTCGAGGATCGAGAGATCCTCGACCCGACCCAGCGAGCAGTCGCACTTTCGGTGCATGAGCGGCACCTCGACGGTCTTCGAGCGAGAGACGTGGAACGGCTCGACGTTCGTCGCCATCGTGTCGAACGGCGCCGCCCAGCTTCCGTAGAAGTCCACGGCGCTCGTGACGACGAGCCGCGTGGCGGACACGATCATCCCGGGCGCCAGCAAGTCCGTGATCCTTCGGTCGGTCTTCTCGGAGACCCAGGCGTTGATCGTCTGCCGAGACGCCTCCGGCGCCGCCGCGAAGTCCAGCGCTTCGAGCTGCGCGCCATACTGCTCGCGCGTGACCCTCAGGAACGCCTCGCGGAATCTCGAGCCCCTCTGCCCCCACAGGCGGTCCGCGACCTTCAGCCGAAACGAGCTCGGCGACGTGACGGATCTCTCGGACCGGAGAAGCGAGCCGTAGGACTCGTGGAGGACGCCATGCTTGCGCGCCCAGCGCAACGCCGTCGCCATCTCGCTCCAGGTGGTTCCGGCAGCGCCCGCGCAGGCCATCGCGAGCCCCGTCGAGACGCTGAAGGGCGAGAAGACGAGATTCCCGGGCCGAGTCCGGAGCTTCCCGTAGAGGTCGCACCCGAAGCGATTCGCCGCGTCGGCGGCCGCTCGCGCCGCCGTCATCACCGAGTCCGGAAGCGCCGGTCGGCGCGGCGGAAGATCCAGGTTCTGCATCTCCAGAACGGCGAGCGCAGGACCACCGAGGGCGCCGAGGAGAGCCAGGACGGCGAGCGCGAAGACGCGGGCGGACGAGAAGCGAGCCGAGATCGATCGGACATGCCGGCGCAATGCGTTCATGCGCCACCTCCCCAGGAGGCGAACGCCGCACTATAGAAGGGACGCCGCGCTCCCGCTACTCCCAGCCGATCTTCCGGCCCTCGTTCTGCTTCACGAGCCACGCCATCAGCGGCTGGTAGTAGTCCACCATGGCGCGCGTGGACAGATCCTCGCCCGTGCCTTCGCGCAGGATCTCGCGCCAGTCCTTCGTGGCGCCCCAGCGCTCCATGCTCTCGAGGAACGCGCCGACCTCCGGATGGCCGGCGTAGCTGCAGAAGCGCGGATCCTCGTGGAGGATCTTGCGCGCGATGTGGTCGTGCAGCTGATACTCGAAGACGGTGGCGACGGCGTAGGAGAAGTAGTAGCAGGGCGTGTCGTTGATGTGCGTCTTCGTCGCGGCGTCGCAGAGCTGCTCACCGCGCGGGGAGGGCGGCTCCACGCCCTGGTAATCCAGCACGTACTTCCACCAGCGCGCGTTCCACTCCGAGTCCGGCAGCGCGTGCGCGTACACGTCCGCTTCCCAGTGCGTCATGGGGCCGGACGCGAAGAACATGAACGGCACCGTGGCCAGGCAGTCGTGGAGCAGCGGCAGGATGTCGTCCTTCTTGGTGCCCTTCGGCACCAGCCCCAGCGACTCGAGATAAGGAGTCTGCCTGGACGCCCCCTCCGCCACCATGGCGAACCCTTCATGGAAGGCCGGGCTCGCGCCCCGGCGCAGCAGGTACGGAACGTCG
This sequence comes from bacterium, assembly GCA_046330135.1. Classification (GTDB taxonomy): domain Bacteria; phylum ARS69; class ARS69; order ARS69; family ARS69; genus CAYYFX01. The sequence continues at coordinate 525,660 of JAXLTI010000005.1, read as the reverse complement.
GGCCGCGAGTACGCGATGTCGTAGTACGCGTGGCCCAGCTCGTGGTGCGCGCTGGTGAACCACTCCTCGTCCGGCTCCACGCTCATGAGGGAGCGGATGTCGCCCTCGAGGTCCACGTGCCAGCAGGAGGCGTGGGCGTTCTTCTTCCGCGTTCCGTTCGCGGGGACCGGATACAGATCGGACGCCTTCCAGAAGGACTCCGGCAGGGGCTTCCGGCCCATGCTCACGTAGAACTGCTCGGCCGTCTGCACGACCCATTCGGCCGTGTGCTTCTTCAGCGCGTCGTCGAGCCCGGGCACCTGCACCATCGGCTGCCATTCCTGGGCCCAGCGATTCGGCAGCCAGTGCGCCGGGATGCGCCGCGGCACCGGCTGGCCGTACTTGCGCGCCAGCTCGTACTTCGCCCAGGTGTAAAGCTGCAGATAGAGCGGCTTCAGCTCGCGCAAGAACGCGTCGTGCATGGCGAGCATCTCGTCGGTGGTCATGTCGTGGGCGGCCACCTGCAGGGTGAAGTAGTCCGGATAGCCCAGCTCCTGCGCGACGCCGTTGCGCAGCGTCTGCAGCTTCACGAGACCGGGCTTCAGCGCCGGACCGATCTCCTTCGACGCTTCCCAGATCGCGAGCCGCTCTTTCAAATCCGTCACGGAGACGAGCTTGTCGTCGATGTCGTTCGCCGTCACCGGCTCGCCGTGCAGCTTGAAAACGAAGCCGTTCATTGCGGAAGCCTGCGCGGTCTCCGCCTCGATGCGCGCCGCAACCAGCGGCGGGTTCGTCATCGGCCCCTCCGCCGCGTCGAGAAGCGCTTTGCGCAGCTCGCGGACGCTGAGAGGCGTCAGCTCCTTCTCGTGGCGCAGAAGCTCCCGCGTCTCGGTGATGAGAACGGGATTGCCGGTGAAGGCGGCCCTGGCCTTGCTGGCCGCGTTCGACGCCGCGTCGTGCTCGGGGGTGACGTCGGTGGCCGCGTCCCACTGCGCCTCGCTCTCCACCGTGGTGAGCGCCTGGTAGCTGGCGTTCACGAGCGCGAGGAAGCGATCGGCCCGCTCCTGGATGGCGGAGGTCGGCGCAGTCGTCTGCGCCTCGACGCCGGCGGCGATCGCCACGCACGCGAGGGCGCCGGCGACCAGCCGCGCCGGCGAGCGGCTGCGAAGACGGGATCTCATGGGCGGCCTCACGACTCCACGCGACCGAGCGCCTTGCGCAGCGCCGGGAAGAGCCGACCCACGTCCTCGAGCGGCAGGGCGCCCACGCTCAGGCGGAACCAGCCGGTGTCTTCCTTCAAGCCGAACGCCTGGAACGGCACGACCGCCGTGCCCGCCTCGGCGAGAAGGAAGCGGCGGATGTCCTCGTTCGTGCCGAGAGTGCGACCGGCGGCGCGACGGCCCACGAGGTCGATCTGCGCGGAGAGGTAGATCGCCCCCGCGGGCGGAATGCTCCGCACGGGATATCCGTCGGTGCGCATCGCTTCGAAGCCTCGGTGCAGCGCTTCGAGCCGGCGCGCTACCCCCGCCTTCAGCTCGGCGAGAAAGGCGTCCACCGCCGCCGTTTCGCGGAGGAAGCGAGCGGTGGCCACCTGCTCGGGCCGGGGCGCCCAGGCGCCCACGTGGCCCAGCAGGTCGCTGAACGGCTTCATGAAGGCTTCGGGTCCCACGGCCCAGCCCACGCGAAGCCCCGTGGAGGCGAAGCCCTTCGAGATGCCGTCGTTGAAGATGGTCCAGGCGCGCATGCGCGGATCGATCTGCACGGGAGTCACGTGCTTCGTGTCCCCGAACGTCAGCATCCAGTAGACCATGTCGTAGAGGAGGATGAGAGGCGCGCGGCCCTCATCGTCCCGGCGTGCGTTCTCGTCGAGGATCAGGCCGACGATCCTCTCCAGCTCCGTTTCCGTATAGCACGTGCCCGCAGGATTGAGCGGGCTGTTGAGCGTGAGCACGCGCGCCTCGGACAGGTGCGGCCGCAGCATCTCGGCGGTGGGAAGGAAGCGGACGTCCGCGCCGGCCACCACCGGAAGGGGCCGCGCGCCGCACAGCCACGCGTAGTGGTTGTTGTTCCACGACGGCACCGGGAAGAGCAGCCCGTCCCCCGGATCGAGGAACGTGCGGAACGTGCAGTAGAGCGCGGGCCGCACGCCGCTGGCGATCACCACGCTCGCGGGCGAGTACTCCAGGCCGAGCCGCTCTGCGTAGAAGCGCGCCACCGTCTCGCGCAGCTCCGGCATGCCGTCGGACGGCGGGTAATTCGTCTGATTCGACGCGTAGGCGTCGAGGATCGCGGCGCGCAACGCGCTCGGGATCGGAAACAGATCGGGGCGGTAGTCGCCCACCGTGAGGTTGACGACCTTCTCTCCCTGCGCGAGACGGGCGCGAATCTCGGACGCGATCTTCAGGATTTCCGATCCGACGAGACCCTGGGCCATTCCGGAGATGGGCGCGGCGAGCGTCTTCATGGACTCCCCCGGGCGAGTAGGGTGGCGAGGCGGAAGAATAACCGAAGTGGCGCGCAGGAGGTCGGCCGAGCAGCCGCGGAACTGCATCGAGTCGGTGGACCGGCCGAACCTGCGTGCGTATGCTCCGCACCCTCCTCCGGTGGGTCCTCCTTCGACAGGCGCCGAACGGGCGCCGGGAGTCTCGAATGATGCGATGGCACGGGCTGGTGGCTCTCCTCTGTCTCGCCACGGCCGGTGGGGCCCGGGCGCAGACTCTCCTCCTGGAGAACTTCGACGACGGCGTCGCGGACGAATTCACGGTGACGAGCCCGCCGTGGAAAGTCCAGGACACCCTCGGGTCGTCGGACGCCCGTTCCGGCGTCTATCACTCGCGGGTGGACGGCTTCGAGGTCTCCGCGGTCAGCGTGGCCGGCGCGAGCGACTGGACCGACTACCAGCTGGACCTGGATCTCCTCGTTCTCGGCAGCGTCAACCAGGTCGTGCGCTTCCGCATCCAGGACGACTCGAACTTCCTCCAGTTCAACGTGCGCTCCGCCCCCTACGACGACGTGTTCCTGGAGCGGGTCGAGAACGGGCAGCACGTGGTGCTCGCCCAGGTGCCCGGCTTCGTGAACCAGATCGGCGTGTGGCATCACATCACCGTCTCGGTCACCGGGAACTTCATCGTGGCCAAGTACGACGGACAGATCGTGGCCTCGGCCTTCGATACCTCGATCACGCGGTTCGCGTCGGGTCCGATCGGCGTGGTCGCTTACTCCGGCGGCGTCATCCAATGGCAGGATGCCTACGTGGACGACGTGGTCGTCACGTCGTTGCAGCCCGTGGCCGTGGAGCCGCTCAGCTGGGGACGGCTGAAGGCGACGTACGGAGAGGCCCGGGGACGCTGAGACGCGGGCGCGAGACCGCGCCGGGACGCCTACGGCCGGTTCCTGAGGCGAGGGCGGCGCGCGCGCGCCGCCGCTACCTCAGCCTCACGATCGACGTGGACCGCTCCGCCTTCCCCGCCTGGAGGCGAACGAAGTACCGGCCCGCGGCCACCGTGTGCCCGCCGCCGTCGGTGCCGTCCCACTCGACCGCGTGCCGCCCGGCCGTGAGCGCGCCCGTCGCGAGAACGCGAACGAGGCGACCCGTCACGTCCACGACACGGAGCTCGGCGGACATCGCGGCCGGCAACGCGAAGCCGATCGTGGTGCGGGCGCGGAACGGGTTCGGGCCGCGGATCGAGAGCGAGACCTCGCTGGGAATCTCGCCGCCCGCGGGCCTCGCTCCCACCAGCACGGTCACCGGCGCTTGCATCGTCGCGCGCACCTCCGCCGCCGTGAGCGCGCGGTCGTAGATGCGGAGATCATCCAGGGACCCGTCGAAGAACTGCTGATAGGCGCCGTCCACGCCGAGGCGGAGACTGTGCCCGCGCGGAACCAGGCTGGACGCGTCCGCAACCGAGAGAGCCTCCACTCCGTCCAGATACCCCCTCACGGTGCTGCCGTCGTACGTGAACGCGACGTGCGTCCACACGCCCGGCGCAGGACTCATCCGGTAGGGACCGTGCAGGCTCGCCGCCGCATCCCCGAAGAAGAAGTCCAACGTCTTGTTCGAGCTGTTCGAGAACTCCACGCCGTACTGGTAGAAGGGGCTCGTCATCGTCGACGCGCTCCACGGCTTGTCCACGATCACGTAATCCACGCCGCTCGTCGTGGAGATGACCTTCACCCAGAAGGCCAAGGTCAATCCCGTCCCGGCGATGTCCAGCGACGCGCTGTTCGGCGCCTCGACGTACGCGCTCGTTCCGTTGAACGAGAGCGCGCTCCCGTGCTCGCCCGCGCCGAAGACCGCACCGTGCAGCGTGGCGGTGTTGCCGTGGCCCGAGACGTCGGCGGTGGTGAGGCCGCCGCTCTCGTCGAAGGCGTAGGCCGCGGCCAGGTGGTCCGCGGGAGGCGGCGGGATTACGTTGCTGACCGTGACCGTGGCGGAGTCCGCCGCACGGTTGCCGGCCAGATCCCGGGCGACGGCCTTCACCACGTGCGATCCGTTCGCCACGGTCTGCGTGTCCCACGAGGTGGCGAAGGGCGCCGACAGGTCCTCGCCGCCGAGATTCGCGCCGTCGATCTGGAACTGCACGCCCACCACGCCCACGTTGTCCGTGGCGGCAGCCGTCACGGGCACCGTGCTCGAGACGATCGCGCCCTGCGCCGGCGCGGTCAGCGTCACCACGGGCGGCTGCGTCTCCGGCGGCTCGGTCTCGAGCACCAGAACCCATCCCCCGTCGCCGTCCGCGTTGTTGCCGGGCGGCGTGAAGTTCCGCGTGCCGACGTTCGGGAGGGGCGATCCCGCCACGGTCACGTAGGAGCCGGCGCTCGGATCGAACCAGCGCGTGACGGCGGCCGCGCTCAGACGCGTCATGTCCACGGTGAAGGTGCGCACGATCGGCGTGTACACGAGCACCAGCTTGCCGTCGGTCGAGCGGGCCGCGGTGAGGAAGTCGTTGTCCGCCACGTAGCCCACGTCGGAGTACGTGCCGTACCCGGCCGTGACGACCGCGTGCGCGGTATCCGGCACCAGGCGATACCACGGGCGCGGGTCGAAGAACGCGCGGAGATAGCTCATCTGCACGGCGCCGGGCGTATCGAGGTGGCTCTCCCAGTCGCTCTGGAAGGGCCACGTGTACCCGTTGCCGTAGAGTTGGCCGGTGGCGCCGCTCGTCATCGTCCACCACTCTTCCTTGCGGAGGATCGGCGCCGTGGTGACCGGGCCCTGGAGGCTCTCGAACTCGTAGTTCGCCTCGACCATGAAGTTGGGCAGGAAGCTCGGCCGGCTGTAGTCCTGCCGCAGACGCGCGTACGTGGGGTAGTACGTGTAGGTGGCGTTGAGGCCGAGGATGGGCGCCCACGTGGGATCGTCCAGCGAGCTGCTCACGAGGTAGTCCAGCTCGGTCGTGTGGAGGTGGCGGGAGTCGTCGTCCAGGATGCCGAGCGCCACCGAGCGCACCACGTCGTCGTTCGCGGCGTCGCGCCACCCCTGGAAGTCGTTGCCGCTCATCCAGACGATGTTGTCGCGCCCGTGATAGCGCGTGCCGAGGTAGCGCCCGTAGTTGCGGCACGCGGTGACGCCGTTGTCGAGCATCGTGGTCAGCCAGCCGCCGGTCTCGATGGGATCGAGCAGCACCTGGATGCCGTGGCTCGCCGCGAGGTCGAGGACGCGGTCCACGTGCGCGAAGTACGCTTCGTTCGGCGTGGACAGATCGTACGAGCCGGACGACGGCAGCGCATGCGTGAACGGACGCGTGCCGTCCAGCGTGCTGCCGTCGACGCGGCCGCCCGTGTACGTGGTGCAGAGCAGGTTGATCCAGACCGTGTTGAACCCGAACGCCGCCCGATCCGCGAAGAACGCGTCCGCCTGCGCTTCAGTGATGTTGACGATCAGCGCCTGCGGGGAGTCGCCCACGATCAGGTACGGAACGTCGTTCTGGTCCACGAGGTAGCGGCCGTTCGCGCTCTTCTTCACCGGGTATGCCGGCGCCGAGCGCCCCACGCCGGCGCAGGAGAGAAGCACGACGGCGAGCGCGAGCAAGACGTGGGCGCGGCGATCCCGGAGCATGGCGGCCCTCCTCGGCGACCGCCGGAGTGTACACCCGCGGACCGCGCGGCCCGACGCCCTCCTCCGGCACCGAGAGTCCCCCGAAACGAAGCGAGGCTCCCCCCTCGGGAAGCCTCGCGGGTCCGTCTCGTTCGGGTCGCGATGCGGGCGCCCTTCCGCCCCTCAGTGCGCTTCCTTCCGGAACTGCGCTTCCTCGGTGGATCCATTCATCGCCGTCGTGGAGGACTTCCCGCCGGCCACCGCCTGCGAGACCGCGTCGAAGTAGCCCGTGCCCACTTCGCGCTGGTGCTTCGTGGCGGTGTAGCCGAGCGGCTCCGCCGCGAACTCCGCCTGCTGCAGCTCCGAGTACGCGGACATGCCCCGCTCGGCGTAGTCGCGCGCGAGCATGAACATGGAGTGGTTCAGCGCGTGGAAGCCGGCGAGCGTCACGAACTGGAAGCGGTAGCCCATCGCGGCCAGCTCGCGCTGGAACTTCGCGATCGTGGCGTCATCGAGCTTCGCCTTCCAGTTGAAGGACGGCGAGCAGTTGTACGCGAGGAGCTTCCCGGGGAACACGCGGTGCACCGCGTCCGCGAAGCGGCGCGCTTCGCCGAGATCCGGCGTGGACGTCTCGCACCAGACCAGATCCGAGTACGGCGCGTACGAGATCGCCCGCGCGATGGCGGACTCGAGCCCGCCCCGCACGCCGAAGAAGCCCTCCGGAGTGCGCTCGCCGGTGAGGAACGCGCGGTCCCGCTCGTCCACGTCGCTCGTGAGGAGCGTGGCCGCCTGCGCGTCCGTCCGCGCGACGATCAGCGTGGGCACGTCCAGCACGTCCGCCGCCAGCCGCGCCGCGTTCAGCGTGCGGATGAAGCTCTGCGTGGGCACGAGGACCTTGCCGCCGAGATGACCGCACTTCTTCTCGGAGGCGAGCTGATCTTCGAAGTGCACGGCGGCCGCGCCGGCCTCGATCATCGACTTCATCAGCTCGAACGCGTTCAAGGGACCTCCGAAGCCGGCCTCCGCGTCGGCCACGATGGGGGCGAACCAGTGCGTCCCGGTCCGGCCCTCCAGGTGGTCGATCTGGTCCGCGCGCTGGAGCGCCTGGTTGATCCGCCTCACGACGTGCGGAACGCTGTTCACCGGATAGAGACTCTGATCCGGGTACATGTGCCCGGCGAGATTCGCGTCCGCCGCCACCTGCCATCCGGAGAGATAGATCGCGTCCAGCCCGGCCTTCACCATCTGCACGGCCTGGTTGCCGGTGAGCGCGCCGAGCGCCGCGACGTGCTCGCGCTCGTGCAGCAGCCGCCAGAGCCGTTCCGCCCCCATCTCGGCGAGCGTCTGCGCCACGACCACCGTTCCGCGCAGCCGCTTCACGTCGTCGAACGTGTAGTCGCGGATGATCCCCGCCCAGCGCTCGTCGGACTGCATGAGCCGCTTCGCCGCGCCGCTCGACTTGCCGTTGCCGTTGCCGTTGCCGTTCCCGTTGCCCTGGGCGAGTTTGCCGTTGCTCGAGTTGTCCTTCATGGCCAGCTCCTAGATGTGCTCGTAGGCGACGAGAGTGAGGAAGTCCGCGAGCGTGGTGGACGTGACGAGAGTCTCGAAGAGGGATGCCGCCAGCTCGAAGCGACCGCCCTGCCAGGCCGCCTCGCCGATGTCCGACCGGATGCGCGCCAGCTCCTCGTCGAGGACGCGCTTCACGAGGAACACGTCCACGACGCGGCCGTCTTCGAGCGAGGCGCCGTGGCGGAGCCACTGCCAGACCTGCGCACGAGAGATCTCCGCGGTGGCCGCGTCCTCCATGAGATCGTAGAGCGGCACACAGCCCTTGCCGCGCAGCCACGCCTCCACGTAGAGGATCCCTACGTTCACGTCGTGCCGCAGGCCCTTCTCGGTGATCGCGCCTTCCGGCACCTCGAGGAGGTCGCGGGCGGTGATCCAAACGTCGCGGCGGAGGTTGTCGAGCTGATGCGGTCCTTCCATCACCTCGTCGAACTCGGCCTTCGCGAGACCCACGAGCCCGGGATGCGCCACCCACGTGCCGTCGTGGCCGTCGTGCGCCTCGCGACGCTTGTCCGCGCGCACCTTGGCGAGGGCAGCTTCGTTGAGCGCAGGATCGCGCTTGATGGGAATCTGCGCGGCCATCCCGCCCATCGCGTATGCGCCGCGGCGGTGGCACGTGGCGATGAGGAGCTGGCTGTACGAGCGCAGGAAATGCTTCTCCATCGTCACGACGCTGCGATCCGGCAGCACGAAATCCGGCCGGCTCCTGAACTTCTTGATGAAGCTGAAGATGTAGTCCCAGCGCCCGCAGTTCAGCCCGACCACGTGATCGCGCAGCTCCCACAGGATCTCGTCCATCTCGAACGCGGCGAGGATCGTCTCGATGAGCACGGTGGCCCTGATCGTGCCGACACGGAGTCCCAGCTCGCTCTCCGCCGCGAGGAAGACCTCGTTCCAGAGACGCGCCTCGTGGTGGTTCTCGAGCTTCGCGAGGTAGAAGTAGGGACCGGTGCCCTTCGCGAGCAGCCGGTCCGCGTTGTGGAAGAAGTACAGGGCGAAATCGAAGATGGACGCCGACACCGGCTCGCCGTCCACGAGCACGTGCTTCTCGTCGAGGTGCCAGCCGCGCGGCCGGACCACCAACGTGGCGGTGCGTTCCCCGAGGCGGTAGGTCTTCCCGGACTCCCCGTCGACGTGCTCGAGGGTTCCGCGGACGGCGTCGCGCACGTGGAGCTGGCCGTCCACCACGTTCTCCCACGTGGGCGAGTTCGAGTCCTCGAAGTCCGCCATGAAGACGTTCGCGCCGGAGTTCAGCGCGTTGATGATCATCTTGCGATCCACCGGGCCCGTGATCTCCACGCGGCGGTCCGTGAGATCGGCCGGCGGCGGCGCGACGCGCCACGACGCGTCGCGAATCCAGCGCGTCATCGGGAGGAAGTCCGGCAGGGCGCCTTCGTCGAGGCTCCGCTGGATCGCGGCGCGGCAGGCCAGCAACTCGCGACGCGTCGCGCGGAAGGACCGCTCCAACGTCGCCACGAAGCGGAGCGCGTCTTTCGACAGGATCTCGTCCCACTCCGGGCGCTGCTCGCCCAGGACCTCGACGCCGTCGAGGTCCTCGGAGCCTCGCGACTGGGGATTCGCGGAGTTGGTCATGGTGGTCTCCCGGTGCGGCAGCGACGTCCAGGCGGGGCGCGCGCAGATCGGGCTCGCGCCGCCGAACACGTGCCAATCAGCGTAGGGACCGCGAGTTGCGTGACACAACCGCTAAGGCGTGACTGCGTACGTGTCGATTCTTGACAGGCGCGACACGCGTCAACAACGTCGTTTCGTGACAGGAGAGTCTGGTTTGCCGAGACAGGCTTATCTTGGCGCAAAGATCCGGCGTCTTCGCAAGACGGCGGGCCACACCCAGGCGAAGCTCGCCGAGCTGCTCGGGATCTCGCCGAGCTACCTGAACCTCATCGAGAGAAACGAGCGCGCGCTGACCGTGCCGCTCCTCCTGCGGCTGGCGGAGCTCTTCAAGCTCGACCTCAAGACCTTCGCGGAGGACGACGAGGGCCGGCTCGTCGCGGATCTCAAGGAAGTCTTCAGCGACGCGCTCTTCGCCGGACAAGTCGTCCGCGACTCCGACCTGCGGGACGCGCTCTCCTCCGCCCCCGAGATGGCCCGCGCGCTCGTGGAGCTGTACGCCGCGTACCGCAAGAGCCGCGAGGACGCGCAGACGATGGCGGCGACGCGCTCTGGCAGCGAGGGCCCCTTCGGGTGGGAGACGGCTCGCGCACCCTCGGACGAGGTCTCCGACGCGATCCAGCGCCGGCTCGACTACTACGCGCCGCTCGAGGAGGCCGCCGTCGCGTTGCGCGCCGAGGCCCGCTTGGACGAGGTGCGCGGCGATCCCTTCTTCCGCCTGGCGAAGTACGTCGAGGAGCGGCACTCCCTCCAGGTGGACGTGGTTCCAGCGGACGCGCTCGAAGGCGCCGTGCGCCGCTTCCTCCCGACGCGCCGGCGACTGCTGCTTTCCGAAGCGCTCCCGCCCGCGTCCTTGTCGTTTCAGCTCGCGCACCAGGTGGCGCTCGTCGCTGCCGGCGACGAGCTCTCGCTGCTCGTGGCCGTCGAGCCGCTCACGACCGAGGAGGCACGGCGACTCTATCGCGTGGCGCTCGCGAACTACCTCGCGTCCGCGATGCTCATGCCCTACGAGCGCTTCCTCGACGCCACCGCGGACCTGCGCTGCGACGTGGAGTTGCTGGAGCATCGCTTCCGCGTGAGCTTCGAGCAGGTCTGCCACCGGCTCTCCACGCTGCACCGCCCGGGCGCCGAGGGAACCCCGTTCCACATGGTGCGCATCGACGTCGCCGGGAACATCTCGAAGCGCTTCTCGGGCTCCGGGATTCCCTTCGCCCGCTATAGCGGCTCGTGCCCGCTGTGGAACGTGCACGCCGCGTTCCTCACGCCGGGGCTCATCCGCACTCAGGTCTCCGAGATGCCCGACGGCGTGCGGTACTTCTCCATCGCGCGCACGGTGCGCAAGGCGGGCGGCGGCCACCAGGTGCGCCAGAGTCGCTTCGCGATCGAGCTGGGCTGCGCGATCGCCCACGCGCGCGACATCGTCTACGCGGACGGCGTGGACCTCGAAGCGGCCGCCGTGCCGGTCGGCGTGAGCTGCCGCCTCTGCGAGCGCATGGACTGCCGCCAGCGCGCCTTCCCGCCGATGCATCACCGCCTCGACGTCGACGAGAACGTCCGCGGCCTCTCGTTCTACTACTCGCCGCGACCCCGGAGCTGAGCCGGGGCGGCGCAGTCGTGGACTCGGAGCCGTGTCAGGGTTCGCTCGTCTCGCCTCGGGGCCGGCCTCTTCGCCTCGGACGGGTCAGCCTCCGCCGTCCCGGCTCCGGCGCCCTCCCGCTCGGCGGCTCCGCCATCCTGGCTACGCCGCCTCCGCGAAGCCGCGTCGAAGAGGCCGGCCCCGAGGCGAGACCGATACCGGGTCGTGGCGGCCGAGACCCGCCAACGACGCCCTGCGTCCGGGGATCGTGGCCCAGGTCGCGCGAGCCCTCGGCGCGCCGGCGCAGACCGCGCGAGGCGAGGCACGCGTCGGCGGCTCGGCGGCGCGTGCTTTCGCAGCGGCGAAGCTACGTCGCCGGAGCGCCGACGCGTTCTTCACGTGCGACCTCGCCGGCGAGCGACGCCGCGCGGGCTCGTCAGTTGATGTAGCCGAGCGCCTTCAGCGGCTCTCGCAGGTTCTGCGGGATCGCCTGCTCCGCGGCCTTGCGCTGGTAGTCCTCCAAGAGTCCGGCGAGGCGCGCGGCCTGAGAGGAATCGGTGGCGATGAGGTTGGTGCGCTCGGCGGGATCGCGGTCGAGGTCGTAGAGCATCTTCCGCTTCTCGGGCAGGAGATCCTCCATGTACTTGAAGGATCCATCCACCACGCCGCTCTCCACGCGCAGGGTGCCGTCGCGGCGTCTCTGGTTCAGATCGAGGAAGAGCGCGCGATCCGAGGAAGCGGTGCCGCCGCTCTCGAGGAAGCGGCTCAGGTCGAGGCCCTCGAGACCGCCGGGCGCGTCGGCGCCGGCGACGGCGAGGACGGTGGGCACGATGTCCAGGAGCGACGCCCGCACGGGCGTGCGCGTTCCGGCGTAGTGACCCCTCGGGTACTTCACGATCAAGGGGATCTGCGCGACCTCGTTGTAGAGCTGCTCTCCGTGGCCGCCCATGCCGTGATCCATGTGCTCCTCGCCGTGGTCGGCGACGAGGATGATCAGAGTGTCGTCGTAGAGCCCCATCGTTCTCAGCTTGGCCAAGAGCCGCCCGAACTGCAGGTCGTTGAAGCAGATCGCGCCGTCGTAGAGGCACTTCGCGTTCTGGATCAGCTCGCCCTCGGCGCCCGGCTCGAGCTTCGGAATCGTCCCGTCCGCCGTGTGACCGCCGAACATCCGGTCATAGGGCGCCGTCGGGGCGATGGGACCATGGGGCTCGATCGTGTGGATGTAGTAGAAGAACGGCTGCTTCTGCTGGCTCAGGTACTTGAAGACCGTGTCGTTCACCTCGTCGGCGCGGATGTCCCACTTGTCCTTCTTCTCGCTGAATCGGTCGAAGCCGCGGCCGAAGCCCCACTGGGCGCTCGCATGCGGATTGGTGATGACGGCGTTGGTGGCGTAGCCGAGGGCTTTCAGATACTCGCTGAGGATCGGCACGCTGTCCGGAAGGTAATTGCGGCGATCCAGCACGCCGTGGCGCGGCGGGTTGAGCCCGGTCAGCAGGGAGGCGACGGCCGGCTTGGTCCACGCGGTGGTGGAGTAGGCGTCCTCGAAGATCACGGCTTCGCGCGCGAAGGCGTCGATGTACGGCGACGTGCTCCGCGGGTACCCGTAGACGCCCAGGTGGTCTTTGCGCAGAGCGTCGATGAGATAGATGACGACGTTCGGGTGCTTGGAGCGCGCGGACCGGCCCCCCGAGCATCCGACCCCCGCCGAGAGGACGACCGCGAGAAGGGCGCAGGCGATCCGGCGCGCGCGACGATTCCCCAGGATCATAAGGAGGAGATTGTACGCCGAGCGCGTCGCTCAGAACATGTCCGACATCCACGGCACGGGGCCCGCGAACACCGCCGCGGCCGCCGCGAGATCGGCGTCTTCGCCGTCCAGCAACCCGAGCGCCTTCGCCGAATCCGGCGTGGACCAGCCCCCGTAGATCGCCGCGAGCCCGCGCACGTGCGCGCGGATCGCGCCTCGCCCGCCGCTCCGTGTCTTCCCGGTGCCGTCCGCCACCTCCAGCACGAAGCGGCCGGCGTTCTCGGGGAGCAGCGGATCGGTGAGGTCGAAGTGCAGCTCGGCCCGGAGCCCCAAGGGATAGCCGCGCGCCTCGAGCGCCGCCTTCGCGTCCAGGATGCGCACCATCCACGGGTAGTAGACGCGGGCCTTCCACACGTACTCGGCGAGGAAGCCGACCAGGGGCATCGCCGGGCTCCCGAACCACACGACGCGGTCGGCGAGCGAGTCGTGGTCCGCGAGGAAGCTCAGCAGGCGCTGCGCCGCCTTGGGCGTGACGGCGGCACAATCCAGCACGGTCAGCTCCTGGCGGAGCCCCTCCGTGCGCGCCACGCGCAGGAAGACGTATCCCTCCACGCCGCTCGGTCCATCGATCACGAACCCGCTGACGTCCTTCTTCGGCGGATCCACGATGCGCCGCCACATGTAGTCGGGGCGCTCGATCGGTCCGGTCTGGCCGCGAATCGAGCGGCCGTAGACCTCTTCCACGGCGGGCATGTCGGACGGCCCGGCCGCCCGCACGCTCAGCTCGCGCGACGTCGCGTCGATGTCCCGCGCGTTCACCGAGAGCTCCCAGCGCGCGCCCGTCACCTCCCAGCCCACGCGGCGGTAGAGAGTCTGCTTCGCCGGATAGAGCGTGGAGATGGGAACGCCGGACGCGCGCATCTCGCGCACCGATGCCTCCATCAGACGCGTGGCCACGCCGCGCCCGCGCGCTTCCGGCGCGGTCCCCACGAGGTTCACGCCCGTCATGGGAACGGGCCGGCCGCCGAAGAGCTGCGGAAACGTGAGCAGGGACAGGCCGGCGACCGGACGACCGCCCTCGCGCCACACGCGGACCTTGTCCGATCCCACGCGCGCGAAGAACTCGACGAGATCCTCTTTCGGGATCGCGAACGACCAACCCAGGATCTCGACGTGACGGGACAGCTCGTCCGGTCCGTGGACGGGACCGTAGTCGTGGGCGCTGCTCACCGGATCGATCTACGCCTCGTCGCCGTCGCCGCCGTTGCCGTCGTCGTCCGGCGGGAGACCGACCTCCCGCCAGTACTCCCCGATGACGACCTGCTCGAGGTAGGCGCGGCATTCCTGATTGATGGGATGGACGATGTCCGAGAACCCGCCAGTCTTGTTGCGTCGCGCGGGCATGGACACGAAGAGCCCACGAGCCCCGCGAATGACCTTCAGGTTGTGGATGGCGAGGCATCCGTTCAGCGTGATCGACGCGTACGCCTTCAGGATGTCTTCCGGCGCTCCATCGGCAAGTCGAATCCGCACTTCGGTGATTTCGAGCGCTGCAGGGGGGGCTTCTTGAGAGGACATCGCTTCCTCGGGGGGACGGCGGTGCCGACTGGGAAGAACGCGATTCTCACGCCCGTGACTTAGCACACCAACCGTCGCAAAATCAAGGGGTTCTTCCAAAAACACAACAGAGGATGCAAGAATCTGCACGTCCAGGAGTGTGAAGAGACGGCGCGCTCGAGGTTACAGTGCGTTGCGTCAGGCTAGCTTCTGCGAGCGGGTCGCAGGCGAACTCTTCCGCTGCTACACCGCGTGATAGAGTCCCGCCGTCGGCTCGCCCCACTGGCCAGATTCCGATCGAGGAGGCCTGGATGACTGCGTCCCCGCTCGCTCGCAAGAGCTGCCTGCCCTGCAAGGGCGACGTTCCGCCGATGCCGCCTCGCGAGATCGCCGAGTACTTGAAGCAGGTGCCGGCGTGGCGAGCGGTCGACGACCATCACCTCGTGCGCGAGATCCGCTTCCCGGATTTCCTGCAGGCGCTCGCCGCCACGAACCGGATCGGGCAGCTCGCCGAAGAGCAAGGTCATCATCCCGACCTCCATCTCTCCTGGGGCAAGCTGAGAGTGGAGACCTGGACGCACAAGATCGACGGTCTCACCGAGAGCGACTTCATCCTCGCGGCGAAGATCGACGAGATCGTCTAGCGGGCCATGTGCGGACGCTACTCCCTGCAGACGAAGCGCGTGGATCTCGCGCGCGAGCTCGCGCTCGCGGAGGACGAGATCCTCGATCTGCCCGCGCGGTGGAACATCGCGCCGTCGCAGCCCGTGCCGGTCCTGCGCCGCGGGGAGACGGCCGATCGCGCGTCGCGGCCGCTGATGGCGCTGCACGTGTGGGGGCTCGTGCCCGCGTGGGCGAAGGATCCGCGCGGCGGCGGCCGCCTCATCAACGCGCGACGCGAGTCGATCGCCACGCGGCCGAGCTTCCGCGATGCGTTCTTCGAAGGGCGTCGCTGCCTCGTGATCGCGGACGGCTTCTACGAGTGGGCGCCCATCAAGCCCGGCGGACCGCGCATGCCCCACTACATCCGCTTGAAGTCGGGGCAGCCGTTCACGTTCGCGGGCCTCTGGGCCAGGTGGCGCTCGCCGTCCGACGAGCCCCTCGACACGTGCACCATCGTGACGGGTCCGCCGAACGAGGCGGTGCGCCCGCTGCACGACCGGATGCCCGTGATCCTCCCGGCCGAGGAGCGCGAGGCGTGGCTCGATCCCGACCAGCACGACGAGCGCGCGCTCTTGGCGATCCTCGACGTCTTCCCCGCCGACCGCTTGGAGAGCTATCCCGTCAGCCGGCACGTGAACTCCCCCGACCACGACGACGCTTCCTGCATCGTGCCGTTCACGGAAGACGTGGCCGCCTCCCCCGCCGCTCGCCCGCCGCGGCGCCGCGGCCGCCTCCCGCACGGCGGGTCCAGCGGCGACCTGGATCTCTTCGGGGGCGCCTGAGAGGCGCCGGCCGGGCCGGGATCCGGCACGGACGAGACGTCGGGAGCCCGCAAAGGGCTCAAATTCCGGCAAAGACTTGCCGATCCTCACGCCATGACTGCGCCTGTGGCCGCCGAGCGTCGAGGGGATCCCCTCGGCGAAATCCTCGTGTCCCGGAAGCTCCTCGAACCCGACGCCCTCGCGAAGCACCAGGCGCGGGCGGAGCGGGAGAGGTCGTCGCTGGAGTCCGTGCTGCTCCGCACCGGGGTCTTCTCCCGCGGCCAACTTCTCCAGGTGCTCGAGAACTTCTTCTTCTGCCCGTCCGCCGACGTGACCCGCCAGGAGTACGCAGCCGGCGCGGTGGCCAAGCTGCCGCGCGCGCTCGCCGAGCGATACGAAGCGCTACCGCTCGGCTTCGACGGCGAGCGTCTCGTCGTGGCGTTCGCGGATCCGTCGAACGACAAGGCGCTGGAGCAGCTTTCCACCGCGGTGCGCGCCCCGGTGCTGCCGCGCGTGGCCCTGCGCATCGACCTGCTCGACGTGATTCGCTCCACCTATGACCGCTTCGCCGAAGAAGCCGCCGCGGCGGCGCCCGTGAACACGGTGCCGGCACGGTCGGCGCAGCCCCGGTCGGTCGCGCTTCCTCCCTCGCCTCCTCGTTCGGTCACTCCGGGTCCGTCCGCGCCACCAGGGTCGTTCGCGCCGCCGGATGCCTCCGCCGCGCCGACGATCGTTCCGGAGAAGGCCAAGGTCTCGATCGACCTCTCCACGCGTGAAGCGCCGGTGATCGTGCAGCGGCTCTTCGAAGCCGCCGCCCGAAACGACGCCACCGACATCCACATCCACCCGGACAAGGAAGGCCTCGACGTTCGCCTGCGCATCGACGGGATCCTCCACTCGGTGGCGAAATTGCCGAAGGAGCTGGTGGCGCCGGTCATCGCGCGCATCAAGGTCCTGTCGCGGCTGGACATCGCAGAGCACCGCATTCCGCAGGACGGCCGGCAATCCGTCGAGATCGACGGCGGCCTCATCGACCTCCGCGTGTCCACCTTGCCCTCGCAGTTCGGCGAGAACGTGGTGCTGCGACTCCTGCGCAAGGACATGAGCCTCCTGAACCTCGACCGCCTCCAGATGCCGGCCGCGATTCGCGAGGCCCATCAGGACGCGGTGGCGAGCCCGGTGGGCTTCTTCCTGGTCACCGGCCCCACCGGCAGCGGCAAGACCACGACGCTCTACGCCACGCTCGCGTCCCTCGATCGCGTGGCGACGAACATCGTGACGCTCGAGGATCCCATCGAGTACTCGTTCCCCGGCATCACCCAGGTGCAGATCCAGGAGGACGCAGGGCTCTCGTTCGCGTCGGGGCTGCGCTCGATCCTCCGCCAGGATCCGGACGTGGTCCTGGTGGGCGAGATCCGCGACCTCGAGACCGTGGAGATCGCCTGCCGCGCGGCGCTCACCGGGCACAAGGTCCTGAGCACGATCCACACGAACGACGCCTGCCAGGCCATCACCCGGCTCATGGACATGGGCACGCCCGCGCACCTCATCACGGCGACCCTGCGCGGCGTGCTGGCGCAGCGCCTCGTCCGCGTGATCTGCAAGGAGTGCAAGGAGGCCTACGAGCCGAACGAGACGGAGCGGGCCATCCTCGGCTATCCGAAGGAGGCGCACGTGCACCGCGGGCGCGGCTGCCCGTCGTGCGCGCACACCGGCTACAAAGGGCGGCTCGCGATCTTCGAGTACTTCAAGGTCGAGGAGAGCATGCACCGCCTGATCCTCGACCATGCCTCTCCGTTCGCCATCCGCCATGCGGCGCAGCGCAACGGCATGATCCTGATGGCGGACTTCGCGAAGCGCGCCGTCCTCGACGGCACGACCACGGTCGCCGAGATCCAGCGCGTGGTCCTGTCCTCGGAGCGCCGCGAGCAGCTCTGCGACGGATGCGGTCGCGTCGTGGGCATCGACTTCGCGGTGTGCCCGTTCTGCCAGCACGTCCTGAAGGAGAGCTGCGCCGGCTGCGGCACGGCGATCGACCCGTCGTGGGAGGCGTGTCCCACCTGCGGTCGCACGGTCGAGCGGCAGTGGCAGAAGGTCTTCTGTCGGAGCTGCCTCGCGCCCGTGGACGCGAGCTGGACGACGTGCCGCTACTGCGGGGAGGCCCTCTCGTGAGCGATCTCGCGAACCCGGAGCGCATGCCCTTCGGCATCGAGGGCCTGGACCACCTCTTCGAGGGCGGGCTCATCCGCGGCAACAGCCTGCTCATCGAGGGCCCGCCGGGCAGCGGCAAGACCACGTTCGCGATCCGCGCGGTCTACGAAGGCATCGTGCGCTACGACGAGCCGGGGCTGATCATCACGTTCGAGGAGTTCCCGAAGCAGATCTACCAGGAGGCGCTGGGCTACGGCGTGGACCTGGCGGCGCTCGAGCGCGCGGGCAAGCTGCGCGTGGTGTGGACGCCGCCGTCGCGCGTCCTCGAGGGCTTCAGCGGGAAGACCGATCTGCTCGAGAAGATCATCAAGGACCTCGGCGTGCGTCGTCTGGTCATCGACAGCATCACGCACTTCAAGCGCGTGGCGCACGACGAGGTGCGGCTGCGCGAGACGCTCGCGGAGATCTTCAACTGGATCAAGCTGAAGGGGATCAACTCCTTCCTCGTGAAGGAGCTGGAGCGCATCGACGATCAGACGATCGCGTTCGAGGAGTATCTCGTGGACGCCTCGATGCGCGTGTACAACACCCCGGCGGCGACGGGCGGCGAGAACGTGCGCTTCGTCGAGATCCGCAAGACCCGCGGCCAGGCGCACGTTTCCGGCCGGCATCCCTTCCGCCTCGCCTCGGACGGCATCCGCGTGTACCCCACGCTCCGCCCGCACGACGTGCGCACGAAGGACGCCGACGGTGCGGCGCCGCGCGTGAAGGTAGCCGTGGGCGTGCCGGGCGCCGACCCC
Source organism: bacterium (assembly GCA_046330135.1). Classification (GTDB taxonomy): domain Bacteria; phylum ARS69; class ARS69; order ARS69; family ARS69; genus CAYYFX01. The sequence goes on along the minus strand of JAXLTI010000005.1, from coordinate 507,194 downwards.
ATGCTCGACGGCGGCGTCTGGAACGGGTCGCTGAATCTCCTCCTCGGGCCGCCGGGCACGGGGAAGTCCGTCTTCTCGTATCACTTCCTCGACACGGGACTCCGCGCCGGCGAGCCCTGCCTCCTCGTGACGCTCCGGCAGGGGCCCGACGAGATCCTCGAGTCCGTGCGCTCGCTCGGCATGGACTGGACGGAGGCCGTGCGCACCGGCCAGCTCGAGATCTTCCGGCAGATTCCGGTGGGCATCTCGCTCGAGCAGGTCCTCTACTCGGTCCACGAGCGCGTGCGCGATCGTCATCCTGGACGATTGGTCATCGACTCGCTCGACGACCTCTGGGGCCTCGTCCGCGACGACGATCGCATCCGCGACGCGCTCCTCGTGCTGGGCGAGATGGCCCGCTCGCACGGCGCCACGACGTTCTGCCTCCACGAGCAGCGCAGCCGCTCCGGCGCGGCCGAGGGCCGCTCCGACTATGCGGACCTCGCCAGCTGCGTGATCCAGCTCACTCTCGTCGAGACGGGCGGCGAGCTGCACCGCTTCCTCGGGATCCGCAAGATGGCCGGCGCCGATCACGCGAAGGAGCTGCGCGAGTTCTCGATCGGTCCGAAGGGCTTCCGCGTGGCGCGCAAGCCGACGGGCCTCTCGGGGATCCTCTCCGGCGACACTCGCGGGAACCTGAACGAGGTGGCCGACACGGTGATCCCCTACCTCGACGAGATCGCGCGCCACCTCGCCTCGCTCGACGACGAGTCACTGCCGCCCGAGCGCCGCGACCCCGTGCGAGCAGCGCGCTCCCGCCTCGCCTCGATCGACGTGCTGCTGCGCGAGCACTTCGGGATCACAAACTTCCGCGAGCTCGCGGAGGAGTTGAAGGCGCAACTCGAGTCGTCTGCGAAGTAGGCCCTTCGATCCACTTCCGCAGGCCCACCGCCGCGGGCCACCATCCCAGCCTCGCAGTCCGACAGTCGCCCGAAATCGCGCTGTAGGCTCACGACCTTCGGGATTACCCTGCGTGGGGGGCCTGCGACGAATTGCTCTGCAGGTCCGTGAAGCGGGTAGTGAGGACTCGAAGGTGGATCGTCGCAGGAGCGTGGCCCAGCAGTGAATCGAGTTGCGGCTTCTTCCGCAGTCGCTTGCCTGTCGGTCGGGGTCCTGGCCTTCTGCGCCGGGCTTTCGTGTCACACCGACGTTCCGGAGCCCGGAGTCAGCGACGGATACCGCGTGGCAGCGGCCCAGACCCGAGAGCTGCTCGAAGTTCCAGCCGCCAGTCGCGATGAGAACTGGCTGGGTGACATGGAGCTTCGCGGCAGGCTGATGTACGAGGCCGTCGTGCGGTGGCAGGAAGAAGCCCGCCTCATCGATCGACCCCTCATACGGCTTCCACACTTCCGCCAGCATCACCCAATCTCGGGTCCTTCCCCCTTCGGGTCGGCGCCTCTGGATCGCGCGATCTGTATCGCGCGCGTACAGCGCGACTTCACTCGCTTGGATGAGCTGGCACGAATATCGGCCTCCGACGTCGACACCACGGCTGCGTCGATCGATGCGCTGCGGGCCTCAGTGCGCCAAAGAAACGCGCGGATACGCGTGGCTCTCCTGGGAACCGGTGTGCTCGGGGGCGCTGTGGCCGCGTTGCTTGCGCCACGCCGCAAGGGCATGCCGGCGCCGATTGCGGCGCACTCGCCTTCGGAGGGATAGGGCCTCCGAGAAACGGCGGTCGTAAACGCCGAGACGTCGCCGCGTCAGCCCCTCAACACCCCCAAGATCGTCAGGAACGCGATCGCGACCCCCATCAAGCTCTCGCCCGCGATGATTCCCGACGCCACCGGGATCACGTACGCCTCGGCCGTCTTCGGCCGCGACTTCGTGAGCCATAGCGTGAGCACCGCGCCGACGAACATGGAGATCGAGTTGAACCCGTTGATGGTGAAAGCGAGCCCGAGGCCGGTGGCGGACGGGATGAACTTCTTCGCCTTGGGGAAGCGCATCTCGAGCAGGGGAATGATGATTCCCAGGAGGCCGCCGATGAGGAGGCCCCAGCGCGCGGTGGGGTGCAAGGCGCCGACGCCCTTCGAGAGCAGTTCCGCCACGCCTCGCCACACGAGTGCGGCGGGCGCGGGCCACTTCTCCGTTCCGAGCATGTCCACGTTCGGGATCAGCGTGAAGAACGTGGGCACCACCACGAGCCCGCCCGCGAGCACGCCGAAGAACTGCGCGAGGAACTGTTGGCGCGGGATCGCGCCGAGCAGGTAGCCGCTCTTGAGGTCCGTGAGGAGGTCGCCCGCGGACGACGTGGCGCCCGCGGAGATGTTCGCGGTCATGAGGTTCGTCATGACGTTGCCCGGCGCGATCGCGCCGAACGTGAGTTGCGTGATCTTGCTCAACGGCCCCACCGGCGTGATGTCCGTCTCGCCGGTCGCGCGCGCGGCCACCACGACCAGGAAGAACGTGAAGAAGACCGCGATGATCCCCATCCAGATCTTGATGTGGAAGATCCCGTGCCCGAGCGCCACGGCCGCCGCCCCGAGCACGATCATTCCGCCCATGAACCACGAGCCGGGCACCTCGATGCGGTCCATCGGGTCGGCCGCCGCGTGGCCCGCCGGACGCAGAAACGAGGTGATCGTGCCGAACGCCCGCACCACCGTCTTCCACTGCAGGAAGAAGAGCAGCAGCCCCGACGTGACCATCATGGGCACGCCCGTCCACAGGCTCCACGACGAGATCGCGCGGAAGCTCGCCGTCTTGATCACGCCCCGCTCGAGCATGATCGGCGCGAGCACGCCGTAGTTGATGACGGCGCCGAGCGCGAGGCTCCACGCTTGCCGGAAGCCCATGATGGCGCCGGCCGCCACGAAGAGCAGCGACCCCTCGAAGGAGAGCGTCAGCTGCTGGAGCGTGTAGCCGCGCACACGGATCCAGCCGGTGCCCCACGTGGTGGGGATCCAGCCCCAGGCGTCGCGGAACCAGGTGATCACGCCGCCGAGAAGCGCCGAGAGGCCGAGCGCCTTCGCCTGCCGCGCCGCCTCGCCGCCCTCCGAGTGAAGGCTCCGTAGCGTGTTCGCGGCCGCGGTGCCGCTCGGGAACGCCAGCTGCTCCACGTTGATCATCTGCCGCTTGGCGGGGACCGCGAGGAACACGCCGAGCAGCGAGATGACGATGACCCACGGCACCAGCACCCAGTGATTCCGGGGCAGCGCGGCCGCGTCGAGCATCATGAGCGCCGGGATCGCGTTCACGATGCCGCCCGACGTGATCGAGCCCGCCGCCGACGCGCACGACTGCATCGCGTTGTTCTCGAGGATCGTGAACGTGGGGAACCACTTCGGGAAAGCCCGGTGGAGCGAGGCGAAGATCGTGTACGCGAGGATGCACGACGTGATCGCCACGCCCATCCCCCAGCCCGCCTTGAGCCCGATGTAGACGTTCGACGTGGACATGATGCCGCCGAGCAGCATCCCCATGATCACGGCCCGCACCGTGAGCTGCTTCATCCGGTCGCCGGCGTAGACGTTCTCGAACCAGTCGCGCTCGATCTCCTCGGGAGTGCGGGGTCGTTCCGGGGCCAACGGCCGGGTCTCGGCGGGGGCGGTCTCGGTGACCATCGGGCCTCCTGGGCTCGTGGGGCTCGGCTTCGGCAAAACGCGGAGAGTCGCCGAAACGGGAGGGCGCCCGCAAGGGGGGACAGAGTCCGGTAGTGGGTCATCCCAAACTGACCCACTACCCAGAGTCCCGCGGGGTAGGTCACGAACGGACTCGTGGCCCCGGATTCGAGCGGTCGAACGGGCCTGGCCGAGCAACGTCGCCCACGATCGGCGGAGCTGGGCCGATGCCACCCTCGAAGCCCGGTGGTACCCTGCGGGCTTCCCCTGGGAGGAGCCCATGGAACTCGGGATGATCGGACTCGGCCGGATGGGCGCGAACATGACGAAGCGTCTGCTCGCGGGCGGACATCGCGTGGTGGCCACGGACCGGAGCGCGACCGCCATCGCAGAGGTGGCGAAGGGGGGCGCCGTGCCCGCGGCCTCCGCCGCCGAGCTGAAGGCGAAGCTGGCGGCGCCACGCGCCGTCTGGGTGATGGTCCCCTCGGGAGGACCCACCGAGGACACCGTGCACGCGCTCGGCGAGTTGCTCGACCGCGGGGACATCGTGATCGACGGCGGCAACAGCAACTACCAGGACACGATGCGTCGGGGCGAGTACCTCGCCGAGCACGGCATGAAGTTCGTCGACTCGGGAACGTCCGGCGGCATCTGGGGCCTCACGGAGGGCTACTGCCTCATGGTCGGCGGCGACCGCGACGCGGTGGAGCGCGTGCGCCCGCTCTTCGAGACGCTCGCGCCGGCGAAGGACCGAGGCTGGGCGCACGTGGGACCCAGCGGCTCCGGGCACTTCGTGAAGATGATCCACAACGGGATCGAGTACGGCATGATGCAGGCGCTCGCGGAGGGCTTCGCGATCCTCAAGAAGAAGGACGAGTTCGGGCTGGATCTCGCGCGCATCGCCGAGATCTGGCGGCACGGGAGCGTGGTGCGCTCGTGGCTCCTCGATCTGACCGCTCGTGCGCTGCAGGAAGACCCGGCGCTCGTCGACGTGGCGCCCTGGGTGTCCGACTCGGGCGAAGGACGCTGGACGGTCGCCGAGGCGATCGATCTGGACGTGGCCGCTCCCGTGATCACGCACTCGCTGCTCATGCGCCTTCGCTCCCGGGACGCCGAGTCCTTCTCGGATCGCCTCCTCGCCGCGATGCGCAATCAGTTCGGCGGCCACGCGATCAAGAAGGCGGCCACGCCGTGAGCGCCGCCGCGTGAGGGTCCCAGCATGAGGGCCGCGGTCGAGCCGAACGTCATCGTCATCTTCGGCGCCACCGGAGATCTCGCGGCGCGGAAGCTCCTGCCCGCGATAGCGAAGCTCGGCGCGCAGGGTCGTCTCGACGACAAGTGCCTCATCGTGGGCGTGGGCCGACGCGACGGCTTCGACGACGACGCCTTCCGCGCGATCGCTCGCCAGTCGCTGGTGGCCGCCCGGCTTTCACCGGATGTGCTGGCCGCGTGGCACGACGACCGCGTGTTCTGGCACTCGATGCCGACCGGAGACGCGGACGACGCCCGCGGGCTGGGACGGCGCCTCGCGGAGCTGGAGTCCTCCCGCGGAATCCCGGCGAACCGCACCTACTATCTATCGCTGCCGCCCACGCGCTTCATTCCGACGATCGACGCCCTCGGCGCCGCGGGTCTGTCGAAGAGCGCCGGCTGGACGCGCGTGGTCGTGGAGAAGCCGTTCGGACACGACCTGGCGTCCGCGCAGCAGCTGAACGCAGCCATCCACCGCTGGTTCGACGAGGGGCAGATCTACCGGATCGACCACTACCTCGGGAAGGAGACGGTGCAGAACCTCCTCGTCTTCCGTCTCGCCAACCCGATCTTCGAAGAGCTGTGGAACCGCAACCACGTCGAGAGCGTGCAGATCCTCGTGGCGGAGGATCTCGGCGTGGAGGATCGCGCGGGCTATTACGAGACGGCGGGCGCGCTCCGCGACATGGTCCAGAACCACATGACGCAGCTGCTCACGCTCGTGGCGATGGGCGTGCCGGCCGCGGTGGACGCGGACAACATCCGCTACGAGAAGATCAAAGTGCTGCGCTCGCTCTCGGCGCTCGGCCCCGACGATGTGGTGCTCGGGCAGTACGGCGCCGGCACCGTGGATGGTCGTGGCGTGCCCGGGTACATCGCGGAGAAGGGCGTGGCTCCGCAATCGAGGACGGAGACGTACGTCTCGCTCCGGCTGGGTGTGGACAACTGGCGCTGGCAGGGCGTGCCCTTCGTGCTGAGGACCGGGAAGCGTCTGAAGCGGCGGCTCACGCAGATCGCGCTCACGTTCCGGCAGCCGCCGGTGTGCATGTTCCAGACGATGGGCTCGTGCCTCCTGCACTCGAACGTGCTGCTCATCACGCTGCAGCCGGACGAAGGCTTCGATCTCCACTTCGACGTGAAGAAACCGGGCGAGCCCTTCGACCTGGAGACGCTGCCGCTCGCCTTCCGCTACGGCGACCGCTTCGACGCCTTGCCGGACGCGTATGAGACGCTGCTGCTGGACGTCCTCGTGGGCGACCAGACGCTCTTCGTGCACGCGGACGAGGTGGAGGCGTCGTGGAGGCACTACGCGCCGGTGCTCGAGGCGAGCGAGCGGGACGTCCACCTCTACCCCGCGGGGTCGTGGGGGCCTGAGGCGGCCGAGCGCCATTTCCGGCGCGGAGCCCCGGAGTGGCTGGATCGCGACCGGGTTTCGGGGGCGCTCGGCCAGACTACGCCGCCTGACGTCGTGGGATAGGCGGAACCCTTCCCCGGGCCTGTGCGCGCGTATGCGGGCGACGCGCAAGCGCGTCGCGATCGCATGCGTGCTCCAATGCCCGGGGAAGGGTCCCGCCTATCCCACTCCTTGGGCCGCGCGTTCAACCCGAGCGCCTTTCTCGGGCTACCACTCCAGGGCTCTCGGCGCCTCCAACAGATCTGAAGGGCTTCCGCCGAGGACCACGCCGCCTCGATTCCGCCCGGCTCGATGATGGTTGGCAACTCCTCAAGGCACCCTCGCAGAAGTGCCGAAAGAACGACGACCCGGAGACCGCCCCCCGGCTTCGAGATGTCTTGCCTTTGATTCCCGAACATTGGCTTCTTGCAGCAGCGTTGTGGATCCTCGTCACGCAGGTCGGCGTGGTTCTCGCGCTCGTCGGCCGGAATACGTGGGTCCAGTGGCGGCTGCAGCGCCTGAAGGCGCGGTCCGATCTGCTGGCGCGCGTCCACGACGAGCTCGGAGCCGAGACGAGCCCGCACGTGCGGGCGGAGCTCGCTCGCAAGACGCTCCTCGGCGACCTCGCCACGCTCGAGCAGTGGCTCGACCTGGTGGTCCGGCGCGGCCTCGATCCCGCGCGGCTTCCCGTGGCGGAGTACGAGCGCTCCGGTCTCGTGGACCGTTATCTCCGCGAGCTGCTCAAGGCGCGACGCTGGACGAAGCGGGCGGCCGCGGCCGAGATCCTCGGGTGGACGGGAAGCCCCCGGGCCGTGCGCGCTCTGCTTCAGACCGCGCTCGACGTGGGGGGCGAGGCGGCGCCGGTGCGCGCGGCGGCCCTGCGCTCGCTCGAGCGCATCCGGCATCCGGAGGCCGTGCCGCCGCTCGTGGCCACGCTGTCCTCCTCCGAGACGTGGTTCGCGCCGCGAGCCGCCGCCGTGCTGGTCCGCATGGGCGGAGACGCGGTCGAGCCGCTCCTCGCGGAGCTCACGGATCGCACGAAGCCGGCGCACGCGCGTCGCTGGGCGGCGTGGATCCTCGGACAGATCGAGGATCGGCGCGCGCTCCGCGCGCTGCACGATGCGCTCACCGGCGCGGATCCCGAGCTGCGCGCTCGCGCGGCGAAGGCGCTGGGCCGCATCCGCGACCCGGACTCCGTGCAGCCGCTCCTCGAGCGGCTCATCACGGACCCGAGCCCCTTCGTGCGCACCGCCGTGGCGCATTCGCTCGGCCGCCTGCCCACGCGCGAGACGATCGAGTTCCTCGCCCGCAGCCTCTCCGACCCCGAGTGGTGGGTGCGCCTGCGCGCCGTGGAGTCGCTCGGCAACCTGGGCCGTCCCGCATCCGACACGCTGCGGGCCGCCCTTCGCGACCACGATCCCGGCGTGGCGCGCGAGGCGGCCCGCGCCCTCGAGCGCATCGGCGCCGTGTCCGACGCGCTCGACGCCCTGCGCACGAAGGGTTACGAGCCCGAGGCGGCCGAGTTCCTGATCGACGTGGGTCGCGCCGGCAGCCTCGACGCGCTTCTCGATGCCCTCCTCGACTCTGACGAGCGCCTCATGGCGCAGGTCGTCCGCATCCTCGCGCGGACCGGCAACCGCGCGGCGGGGACGGCTCTGGCCGAGCTTCTGCTGCGCACTTCGGACGTGTCGCTCCAGGCCCGTGTGGTCGAGGCGCTGCTGAAGATCGGCGCGCGCGGCCACGTACGAGAAGTGGCGACGCTCCTCACGTCCGCCGACGAGTGGGTGCGCCGGGCGGCGCTCGAGTACCTCGAGAGCTTCGCCGACGTTCGCAAGCTCCCGCCGCTGAACGACCTCTTCCTGGACCCGGACCCCGGCGTGCGGCGTGCCGCGCTCCGGCTCGTCGAGCGCCTGCGGCCCGACGTGGACCTCGAGGCCCTGGCCCTCCCGCGCCTCGACGATTCCGACGACGGCGTTCGGGCCCAGGCCGCGCGGACTCTCGCTTCGCGGGGTCGCTGCGATCTCCTGCTCGCCCGCCACGTCGCGGAGGCCTCGGACGCGGTCGTGCGGGAGACGGTGGCCGGCCTCTCGGTCGATGCGAGCCTCGACTCGTTCCGCCTCGCGCTCTCCCTCTTCCATCGCGTGACGGAGCAGGAGCTGGAGCGGCTTGCCGACGTCGTGCGCCACGCCGCGAGCCGGAACGCCCGCGAGGTGACGGTCATCCTCGCCGTGCCGACGGACTCCGTGTCCCGCTGGGCCGCCGCCACGGTGGCGCTCGTGGCGCCGACGCCGGCGCTCCTCGAGGGGATCGAAGACCTCGTGCAGGACGACGACCCCCGCGTGCGCGCCGCGGCGTTGCCGGCGCTCCTCTACCACGGCGTGGATCCAGAGCGCTCCCGCGGGCTGATCGCACGCGCCACGATCGATCGCTCGCCGCACGTGGCAGCCACGGCCGTGCGCGCGCTCGCGCTCGAGTTCTCTCCCGTCGTCGCGACGCGCCTGGACGCCGCGCTCCGGACCGCCGACGCCCGCGTGGCCGTCGAGGTCCTCTTCGCGCTCGCGTTCCGCCGAGGGCTCACCGAGCGCCACCGCGCGGCCGCCGCGGCCCACGCGGACCGCGAGCCGAGCCTCGCCGTCACCGCCGGACGGGTCTTCCAGGGCGAAGCGGACGTGCTGCCCGAGTGGCTGGCCGCGCTCCGCGACGACGCTTCGGCCCAGATCATCCGACGATGGCACGACAGCCGGCATCCTCTCTTCTCGGTGATGATCGCGCGCGCGCCGGAGTGGGGCGCGCCGCTCGAGCTGCGCCTGCTCGCGGCCGCGTCGGCGCACGAGGCCGAGATGGAGCTGATCCACGAGCTGGACACGAACCCCGACGAGAGCGTGCGTCTGCTCTGCGTGCGGTGCCTCCGGCCGCTCGAGTCCCGCAAGGCGGAAGGCGTGCTGCTCAGCACGTCGCTGCGGGATCCGTCCGCGCAGGTGCGCTCCGCCGCGCTCGGCCTCCTCGTGGGCGGCGAAGCGCACGCGCACCGTCTGGGGTTGATCGAGCACGCGCTGCGCGACCCGGACGACACGGTGCAGGCCGCGGCGGCCAGGCGCACGTCGATCCTGGAGGCCGCGGAGGCCGTGCCGCTGCTGGTGCGGCATCTGGAGACCGGGAAGTCCCGGCTCTTCGCCGCGATCGTCGAGGAGCTGGCCAAGCGAGCAAGCGAGAACCTCGACCACGTCGTGAGCGCGGTCATGGCGCGCCCCGCCACGGAGCGCCTGATGCGCGGGCTGGTGGCCACGCTGGCGGGGACCTCGGCGACGCTGCCGCGCGAGCTGGCGGACTCCCTCTTCGATCATCGCTGGGCGGGCGTCCGGGCCGCGGCGCTTTCCGGCCTGGCTCGCCGCCTCGGGGCGGACGGCGCCGAGCGTGTGCTGCGCGCGCTGCGCGATCCGGCCGCGACCGTGCGGCTGGCCGCGCTGCGATGGTGCGCGGGCGACGCCCTCGACTTCCGAGCGCGCGAGGCCGAGCGAGCGAAAGCCGTGGCCGACGCACTGCGGGATCCGTCGCCGCGGGTGCGCCTGCGCGCCGTGCGCATCGTGGGCGGGCTCGCGAACGAGACGGCGCGCGCGTCGCTTCGGGGCGCCACGCGTGATCGAGATGCCCGCGTGGCGCGCGCCGCGCAACGCGCGCTCGCGACCGCCGCCGCGCCGCCGACCCCGCGGGAGGCGACGACGTGACCGGCGTGGTGCTCCTCCTCATCCTCGAGTGCTGTCTCGTGGGTTACACGTTCCTCTACGCGTTGTGCAACAGCATTCTCCTCTTCCTCGGGTTCGCGCCGGCACGCGAGCACGTGCGGGGCCTGGCGTACTCCGACCTGGACCTCATGGACGACGACCCGAACTGCCCGCCGGTAGCGATCGTGGTCCCTGCGTTCAACGAGGAGCAGGGCATCACGGAGTCCGTGCAGTCGTTCCTGAAGCTGGACTACCCGAGCCTCGAGATCGTCGTGGTGAACGACGGGTCCTCGGACGGAACGCTCGCCGCGCTCCGCGCCGCCTTCGACCTCCGCCGCCGTGACGTTCCCGCCCGCTTCGAGCTGGGGACAGCCGCCGTGCGCGCCGTGTACGAGTCCGCCGCCACGCTCCCCTCACGCATCAATCGCCTCGTCGTCGTGGACAAGGAGAACGGCGGACGCGCGGACGCGCTGAACTGCGGCATCAACGTATGTCGCTCGCCGTACTTCCTCACGATCGACGCCGACTCCATCCTGGACCCCACCGCGCTGAAGATCGTCATGCGCATGCTCCAGGCGGACCCGGACATCCATGCGGCGGGCGGACAGATCGGGATCGTGAACAACGCCACGGTGGAGGGCGGCCGCGTCACGCGCGCGGGAGTGCCGAGCCAGTACCTGCCGCTCTGCCAGACGCTCGAGTACCTGCGCTCGTTCACGACGTCGCGCACGGGCTTCGATCGGCTGGACTGCCTGATGATCCTGAGCGGCGCGTTCCTCCTGATGCGGCGCGACAAGGCGATGGAGCTGGGCGGCTTCCTGACCGGACGCGTTCGCTCGCGGCTCCTCGAGGAGTACGCGGGCCGCGGCCGCGGAACGATCGGCGAGGACATGGAGATGATCGTGCGGCTGCATCGCTACGAGCGAGAGAACGGCCGCCGCGCGCGGATCATGCACAGTCCCTTGCCCGTGTGCTGGACGCAGGTGCCGTCCTCGTGGCGCGTGCTCGGGCGGCAGCGCCGACGCTGGCACCGCGGGTTCATGGAGATCATGCGCTATCACAAGTCCATGATCTTCAACCCGTCGTACGGACGGGTAGGGATGTTCAGCCTGCCGTATCTCGCGCTCTTCGAGCTGCTCGGCCCGTACATCGAGGCCCTGGGCTACGTGCTGCTGCCGATCCTGGCGCTCACCGGGATCCTCGCGGTCAAGCGCGCGGTGCTGATCACCGGCGTGGCGCTGGGCTTCGGGGTGCTGCACTCGATGATCTCGGTGCTGTGCAGCACGTGGCTCGAGCCCATCGTTCCGGGCGGGAGCCAGGCGCGCTCGCTCCTCGGCATGGATCGCTGGCGCGACCGCTTCCTCTTGTTCGCGGCCTGTGCGCTGGGCGAGCTCGGCTACCGGCAGGTGACGGTGTGGTGGCGCCTCCAAGGGACGTGGGAGTACTTCCGCGGGGTGACGGCGTGGGGCGACATGGAGCGCAAGGGCTTCCGCGCGGCCGCCACCGCGGCGATGCTGGCGCTGGCGCTCGTTCTCCAGCCGACGCGCGCGATCGCGGACGGCGAGACCGCGGCACCCGCGCTCACCGAGACGCGGTTCCTCACGGGCACCGAGCATCGTCAGGGTCTTCAGACCGGGCTCTGGCTCGAGGCCACGGAGCGCTGGCGGCGCGACGACCTCGCGCGGGTGAGATCCTTCTGGCTCGGCGGCTACGGGTTCGATCGCGCGGGCGGCGAGGACGGCGGAGCGATCGCCGGCGTGGAGACGAAGCTCGGCGCGCGCGCCGGCTCGGCGGTGGAGCTGCGCGTGGCGCCGGGCGCGATCACGTCGCCGCGGTGGCTCGCGCACTTCGAGGGCGAAGCCGGCGTCCACGCCCCCTGGTCTCTCACGTGGGTCGCGCGTTACTCCCGCTACGCGGACCTCTCCGTGTTCGAGGTGGCGCCGGGGACGATCGTGTACCTGCCGAAGGACGCGTGGCTCGCGCTGCGCGGCCACCTCAGCCGCACGTCGTTCCTCGCAGGCGGCACTGACGACGTCGGCGGCTGGAGCGCCACCCTGTCGGTGCGGACGGGCCCGGCCGAGCTGCGCTTCCTCGGCGGCTCCGGCGCCGAGAGCTACCTCGCGGGCAACCTGGCCGAGCCGGGGCGCCTGCGCGCGCGCTCGGCGGGCGTGACGGCGCGGGTCGGGGTCACCTCCGTCTGGGACGTGGACCTGGGCGCAGTAGGGCGCTTCCCGGAGCGGGGCGAGGACGATCTCTATCTGAGCCTCGGGGTGCGCCGGCGCTGGTAGGATGGCGCGCCATGCCGCCGCCCCGTCCGCCCCTCGAGCTCCGCGTCCTTCCCGATGCCGACGCCGTCGCGCGCGCGGCGGCCGAGCTCTTCGCGACCCTCGCCGCGGACGCGGTGCGGGCCCGCGGACGCTTCACCGTGGCGCTCTCCGGCGGCGCCACGCCCCGGGCGCTGCACGCGCACCTCGCGAGCGGGGACGTCGGCAGGGACCTCGGCCCGCTTCCCTGGGGTCGCACCTTCGTCTTCTTCGGCGACGAGCGCGCCGTGCCCCCGGACGATCCCGCGAGCAACTACCGCATGGCCCGCGAGACGCTCCTCTCGCACGCGTCGGTGCCGGGGTCGCACGTCTTCCGGATGGAGGGCGAAGCGACCGACCGCGACGCCGCCGCGCGGCGCTACGAGACGGCGCTCCGCGGCGAGACCGCGGTCGGCGGCGGGCTGGACCTCGTCTTCCTCGGGCTCGGCGAGGACGGGCACACCGCGTCGCTCTTCCCGGGATCGCCGGCGCTCACGGAGACGAGCCGGCTCGTCGTCCCTTCGCAGGCGCCGCCGAACGTCGCGCCGCGCGAGCGCATCACCCTCACGTTCCCGGCGCTCGCGGCAGCTCGTCGCGTGGTATTCCTGGTCTCGGGCGCGGCCAAGCGCGACGCCTTGGCGCGCGTGCGCGGGGCCGAGCAACCGCTCGTTCCGGCGGCGCGCGTGACCGCGCGCGAAGGCGTTCTCTGGTTGGCGGACGTCCGGGCGGCCGACGAGCACGTCTAGAGCCGGCCGTCCCGGACGTGAAGATCAGGCGATCCCGGCAGGGGTCTCCCGGCGCACCTCGAGACCCAGCTGCTCCGCGAGGAGCCGGTACGAGTCTCCCCAGCCGGGCAGGCACGCGCGGATCCGGTAGCGGTTCCACGCGAGCCACGCGTCGGCGCGCGGGCCCGGGGCCAGCTCGCCTTCCACGCCCAGCAGGAACTCCCATTCCCGGCGCCACCGCCGGTCGTACTCCGCGATCAGATCGGGATCCGCGCCGTCGCGCAGCACGCGCGCCACGCGCTCCACGATGTCGCGCGCTTCCGCGAAGCCCAGGTTCATGCTCTGCACGCCCACGGGTCCCGTCAGGTGGATCGCGTCGCCGCAGAGCGCGTAGCGCGAGCCGGCGAACCGCGTGGCGAGGCGCCGCTCGAACTTCACGGACGTGCACCAGCTGATCTCTCCCGGCACCGCGTCGAACCACGGCGCACGCTCCGCGAGCATCCGGCGCAGGAACTCGTCGTCCAGGCGCTCGTCGTACTCCGCCTCGGTCTGCATGGCGTAGCGGCTCTTCTCCCGGGACGCGTCCTTGTCCCGGAGCGGCTCCGGCATCTCGAAGCTCCAGCGCACCTTGCCGTCCGGGAGCGGCCACACCACGCTGGTCGTCTTCTCGGCGAGCACCACGCGCACCTCGTGGCCGAGCGGGAAGTCCGTGTCGAACTCGAACACGGCGAACACGGAAGGCGGACCCGTGTCCCGCCAGTCCACGCCGCACGAGCGCCGCACCATCGAGTCCGAGCCGTCCGCTCCGATCAGGAACGACGGATGCATCACCTTCCGGTTCACCACCTGCCATTCGGGGATCGAGACGGCATAGCCGGAGGGGACCTTGTCCAGCTGGTCCAGCGTGACGCGAAGCCCCTGGTCGTCCATCTCCACGCCGGACACCCGGCGCGTCCACTCCACCTTCTGGCGCACGTCCTTCAGCAGCTTCTCGAGGAGCTGCTCGATGCGGCTCTGCCGCAGAACCAGAAGGTAGGGATGGGAGCCCGGAAGATCGGACAGCCGCGCCGCCGCCTTCCAGCGTTGCTCGTCGTAGAAAGCGATCGTGTCCACGCGGCAACCCGCGGCCACATCCTCGTCGTTCAGCCCGAAGCTCGCCAGCATCTCGATGGAGCGCGGGTGAAGGGCGAGGGCGTAGCTGTGGGACGCCGGGCGGACGTCTTTGTCGACGACGCGGAAGTCCATTCCCTTCTCTGCCAAGCAGAGCGCCGCGAACATCCCGACCGGTCCGGCCCCGGAGACGAGCACCTCCGGATCTTTCTTCCGGAACACCATGGCGCACCTCCATCGACGCCGAGTTTCTGGACGATCTCTCCCCATGCCCAAGCTACCGGGGCGCCGGGAAGAGCCAACTGACTTTCGTCATGTCAGCGCATGACGAGAATCATGTCGGCGGTGTCAGCAATCCAGCGTGGGACCGTCGGCCCCGACGACGGAGGCAGGAATCGAACCGCGACGCGACGATCTCGTAAGTCATTGCGATAAAATGACTTCGCTGCCAGCCCCCCCCCGACACCTCGCCGGCTGGCTTGCCCCTGGAGTCCTACCGAGTCGACCGGGGTCGTAGGGACGAGGGGGAGATGTGCTCGGACGCACCTCGCCGGCCCTGCCGCCACGCGCCAGCAGGGAAGCGCCGCATCAGGGACCGAGCTCGATCTGACGTGGCACCTCTCCGCGCTTTTCCGCGCACTTACCTAGTGACCGCCGAATGAGCGGGCGAGTCAACGCGCCGCCAGAGGCCGTCGTAAGTGACGCTCTTCAACGTCCATGGGAGGGATCCAGACCATGAAGAAGCTGCTCGTGGCCACCTTCGCACTCGCCGCCGCGATCGTCTCGCTGCTGCCCGGGATCAGCACCGCCGGGGTCAACATGCAACACAATCAGACGTCTCTTTCGTGACGAAGCGAGCCGGATTCGAGCACGCACGCCGGTGTGAGTGAACGACAGGACTGTGCGCCGGATCCAACCGGGCGTCGCCGTGCTTGGCGGCGCCCGGACGTTCCTGGCAGGGGGCGCGCCTCGCGTGCCGTCACCGACGCCGCCGCAAGGATCTGACGGCGTGATCTCGGCGACGGAGATGCCGGCGGGGCCCCGAGGATGACGCGTGCGCAGGCAAGCTGACAAACACAACCGCACAGGGAGGTCAGTCATGTGCCGACGACGCACCGTCCCCGTCCTGCGGGGTCTCGGAACCCTTCTCCTCAGCCTGGCGATCGCCCCGGAAGCACCCGCCGCCCCGGGCGATCTGGACGTTTCCTTCGGCAACGGCGGCACGTTCTTCACGTCGTTCGGCTACGGATCCGATGGCGGCCGCGCCGTGGCAGTCCAGGCGGACGGAAAGCTGGTGGTGGCGGGTTACCGCGAGGACGCGCCGGGCGAAGGAATCCTCCTCGTCCGCTACAACACGGACGACTCCCTCGATCCCACGTTCGGTATCGGCGGCAAGGTGATCACCGACCTTCCCGCCTACACCTCCGAGACCTGCAATGCCATGAAGATCCAGGCCGACGGCAAGATCGTAGTGGGCGGTTACGGTTCGAGCGGCGGGCATAACCACTTCCTGGTGCTCCGGTACAACGCGGACGGAACGCTGGACAACACATTCAGCGGCGACGGCATCGCCCCCGTGGACTTCGGCATGACGGGCGGCGACCAGTGCTGGGGGCTGGCCATACAGTCCAACGGCGCAATCGTCGCCGGCGGTATTGCCATCGGGTCGAGCTACTTCTTCGCCATCGCCCGCCTGAACACGAACGGCACTCTCGACACTTCCTTCGATGGCGACGGCAAGGTCAGCAACACGTCCACCGATTTCGGCAGCCGGGCCACGATGACCCTCCAGACGGACGGGAAGATCGTCATGGCCGCCTCCCTCGGTACACGGTTCTTTCTGGCCCGCTACACCACGAGCGGGGCCCTTGATACGTCGTTCGACACCGACGGAAAGCTGACCACCGTGATCGCCGGGTCGACGAGCAGCAACCCCATCGCCGTGGCGGTTCAACCCGCCGTCAGCGGTCAGCCCGAGCGCATCGTGGCCGCTGGTTGGGCGCTCGTCGGTTCGCTGCGCTTCGCAGTGGCCCGCTACAACTTGAATGGAGCCCTGGACACCACCTTCGACGGCGACGGCATGCTGACGCAGGCCATCGGCAGTGCGAGCAACCAGGTCAATGCGATCCTCATCCAGGGCGACAAGATCACGGTCGCGGGCTCCAGCGTGAATTCCGGCGACACCTTCGCCTCGATCTTACGGTTCAATCTCAACGGCTCGCTCGACGGCACGTTCACTTTCGACTACACGACGTTCTTGAACGCTGTGCCGTTGGGCAACGCCGCCTTCGCGCTGGAGCAGCAGGCCGGCAAGATCGTTCTCGTGGGCAGCGGCGTGTCGAACTCCGTCAACCACGACTTCATGATCCTCAAGCTCCAGTCGAACGGCGCCTTCGACACTTCGTTCGACGGCGACGGCATCCGGCTCCAAGACGTCAGCGATGTCGCGGCCACGTTGAGGCATGCGACACGCGGGGCCGACGGAAAGATCGTCACCTTCGGCGACATCAACCTGCCGTCTGGGATGGTGTGGGCCATCGCCCGACTCAACGAGGACGGCTCGCTGGATCCGTCCTTCGCCTCCGGTGGAAAGTTACTTCTCCCCACGGGAGGCCCGGCCGGCGCCGTGGCCATCCAGCCCGACGGACGGATCGTCGCGACCGGTACCCACCTGAGTCAGTTCTCGATCTGCCGCTTCACCGACAGCGGCACGCTCGACCCCACGTTCGGATCCGGCGCTCTCGTGGACACGCCTATCGGCTCCGCGACGGATGCCCGCCCCCATGCGGTGGCGCTCCAGGCAGACGGGAAGATCGTCGTGGCCGGAGCGGAGGTGACGGCCGGAAACACGGACATCGCGCTGGTTCGATACAACCCAGACGGAACCCTGGATACGTCCTTCAGCGGGGACGGCATCGTCTCGGCGACGGTCGGGACCGGGACCGACTACGCGCTCGACGTGAAGATCCAATCCGACGGGAAGATCGTCGTCTGCGGTTTCGCAGAGCTCGGCGGTGGGACCGATCTGGCGCTGGTGCGATTCCTCGCCAATGGATCGATCGACAACACCTTCGGCTCCTTCGGCCGGGTGGCCACCGACCTCGGAGGCGTCGACGAGGCCGCCTACTCGATGGTGATCCAGCCCGACGGCAAGGTCGTCGTGGCCGGCTACACGTCCGCAGGCGGATACGATTTCGCCGTCGTCCGCTACAACGCGAACGGCACGCTGGACACTTCCTTCGACGGGGACGGAAAGGTCACCACACCCATCGGACTCGCCACGGATGCCGCTCTTTCCATCGCCCGCCAGGCCGACGGCAAGCTGGTGGTCGCGGGCTACGCCCTCATCGGCGGGGACGGCGAGTGCGCCCTTGTGCGCTACGAGCAGAACGGTGCGCTGGACGCGAGTTACGGCTTCGGGGGCAAGGCGGTGGTGAGCTTCGACCCGGCGGCGGAAGACTATCCGTACGCCATCATGCTGGATCCCCAGGGTCGCGCGATCGTGGCCGCCACCAGCGGCACCCGTTTCGCCGTGGCTCGGGTGGAGGGCGATGTCGTCACGGCGGCCGGCGACCTGCCCCCGGTGATGGCGGCGAGCCGGATTCTGCACGTCACCCCGAACCCCTCGGGCGACCGGCAGAGCTTCGCGATCAGCGTGTCATCGGAGCAGCCGATCGGGACGCTGAGCGTCTACAACGTCGCCGGCCAGCTGGCCTGGCGGCGGGACCTGCGCGGCCTGGCGCCCGGCCAGCACGAAATCGCGTGGGACGGTCGGACCGACTCCGGCGATACCGCAGCCAGCGGCGTCTATTTCGCGCGCCTGGACGGAGTGCGGGCGGCGCCCGCCCTTCGACTGGTGCGCCTCCGCTGACCGGGAGCGCGCTGGCTCCGCGCTCCGGCGGGGCCAGCGCCGCCCATCCGGGCGCGTCGTCGCCGTTCGGTGCCGGCGGTCCCGCTAACGGACCACGACCTTGCGCGCCAACTGCCCGGTCGAAGTGCTCAGCCGGATGAAGTAAACGCCGGCCGCGGCGCGCGCGGACCCGGTCGCTGGATTCCAGACGAATCGATGGAAGCCTGCGGGGAGGAACCCGGGGTCGAGATCGCGGACGAGGCGACCGCCCACGTCGTAGATGCGCAGGCGCGCGACGTCCGCGTGCGGCAGCGTGAGCGTGAGCACGGTGCGGTCCGCGAACGGGTTCGGGGCCACGGCCAGATCCAACGCAGCCGCGCCCACCCCCGCCTGCACGGCGCGCGTGCGCTCCGCCACGTACGCCGGCGTTCCGCTCACGACGTGCCACTCTTGCGCCTCCGGCGCGAGCAGCATGCCCCCTTCGATCACGGCGCCATCCGTCACCGGAAACGAGCCGAGACCCGTGGGATCGAGCACGACCGCTTGCCAACCGTCGGGCAGCGACTGCGGCAGCGCGACCACGATCTGGAACGACGCGCCCGCCAACGTCGACGCCACGTTCAGGTCCCAGCTCGCGCCGGGCTGGCGAAGGGTGCGGAAGTCCGTCTGCAACGAACGCCCCGCGGCATCCCGGAACGACGCCACGAGGTAGTCCCCCGGCGGCGCGGGCGCTTCCGCGTAGTCGTTCGCGTCGTCGTCGTCCTTCGCGTCGCGGCGCATTCCCAGCACGTTGCCTTCGTCCCGCGCCGCTCCGGCGACCACGCTCAGACCGATCTCCCAGCCGTCCGCGATCGCCGTCACCGCGCGGCGCGCCGGTGCCGGTGCCGGCGCGGGCGACGCAGGGAACGCGAGGTTGATCGTTCCGCCCGTCGTGTTGCGAATCCAGTAGCCGCGCCCGGGCTCGAGCGTGGACGTGAAATGCACGTAGCCGGCGCCGTCGTACGCCACGAGATCATCCGAGATGCCGTTGGGCCGGCCGAGCTGCGTGAAGGCGATCGGGAACTTGAACGGGTTCGCGATCTGATTCCAGCCCGGCGACAGCGGTCGCACGAAGTCCTGCGCGAGGTTCGTCGTCCAGCCCGTCGACCCGATCGTCGCCGCGGTCGCGTCGTAGATCCAGAAGCCCTGACCGGCGGCGGCGTTCTTCGCCTGACCGGGGCCGTCGCCGTAGGCGGTGCCGTTCCACGTGCCGTAGCGCCAGCGTTGCGTGTCGTAGGGGGCCAGCTCGTCGAAGAGCCCGGTGGGCGTGACGTCGTCCGCCACGAAGGGCACGCCGAGGAGCGAGTACTTGCCCGCCGGCAGCACGAACGTGGAGTCCTCCTGCACGCGACACGAGATGTTCGTCAACCCGGCGGAGGGGACGCGCGTGGAGGCGCAGGTGCTCGTCACCTGGGCGTAGCATTGCAACCCCGCGTGCCCCACGTCCACCGCGGGCACGACCGCGTCCCACACCCCCGACGCACCGCGCGTCATCGCCAGGGAGTCGAACGTCGCCGCGCCGCCGTTCCGGTAGAAGAGAGTGGCGTCCGCGATCTCGGAGTCGTCGCCCAAGTCAAGGTGCACGTCCGTGGCGGTGGCGGGCGACGTGGTGACGCTCTCGAACGTAGCGGTCGAGCCCGTGGCGCGGACCGCTACCGCCGTGGAGTCCACGTCGTTCGAAGCGATGCCGTCCGCCTGGTTCGATCCCGCGATCGCGCCGCGGTTCCAGAGCGACGTTCCCGCGGTGCCCGCGTCCAGCGTCACGGTGAGCGCCAGCGTGGCCGAGTCCGCCACGGCGACGTTGCCCACCGTCCAGATCCCGGTCGAGGAGTCGTAGCTCCCCTGCGTGGCGGTCTGCGACACGTAGGTCATTCCGGCCGGCAGCAAGTCGATCGCCTGCACGGAGGTCCCGGGATCCGGGCCGCCGTTGTGCACGACGATCGTGAAGACCGCGCTGTCCCCTTCGCACACGCGCGCCGGCGCCACGGTCTTCGTCAGACGGAGGTCGGCTTGCGGCGGCGCCGCGATGGTGACCGAGACGGAGTCCGCGTCGTTCGTGGTGTCCGGATCGAAGGGCGCGCTCGCCAGCCGCGTCGCCGTGTTCCATACCACGTTGCCCGTGGACCCCGCGCCCGCGTGCACCGTGATCTCCAGCTGCATCGTCTCGGAGTGCGCCAGCGCGCCCACGTTCCAGATGCCGGTGCCCGAGCTGTAGGTGCCGCGGGTGGCCGTGTACGACTGGTAGACCAAAGGCGACGCGATCGGATCGATCACGTGAACCCCGGACGCGTCGACGGTGCCGCCGTTCGTCACGGAGATCGTGTACTTGAAGGGCGCGAGCGCGCGCGGGTTGTTGTTGTCCACGGAGATGGCGACGCCGAGATCGGCGGTGGCGCAGAGCGCGGCGGGATCGCCGCACGGGGTCGAGCCGTCCGTCGTGAAGCCCACTACGTCGTTCGGATACGTGTGGCCGCCGCAGGTCACGGTCTCGTTCCTGCCGCGCGAGGACGCCACGAGGCACATGTTGAACGAGGCGCCGAGAAGCGTGCCCACGGCGAAGGAGCCGGCGAGCCGCGGGCCGGTGGGGCAACCCGAGATCGCGAGGCGCGGTTGGTCCGGCGTCCCGCTGTTCGTGAAGCCGTTCGAGGGCGTGAAGGAGCTGATCGTGCGCGAGCAGAAGACGCCGAACTCGGCGGAGGACACGCCTTCGTTCGCCGCGTCGCACGCGAGCCAGAGATAGACCGTGGTGGACGTGACGCCGGAGCTCCCGGTGTTCTGCAGCGGATCGGTGTTGCTGGCGCTCAGGGTCCAGCCGTAGGGACCGGCGCTCGCGGCGGTCGCGAAGAGAAGGACCGCCGAAACGAGCGCGACGAGCGCGCGCGGGAGAGCCGCCGGCACGCGCATCACCACCGCCACGCGTAGTGCGGGACCGACGGCGGATCGGGGAATCCCGGAACGCCGCTCGTGTTGCCCGGATTGCCGGGTCCGGAGTCCTTGCCGCCGCTCAGGAGCACCGCGGTCAGCGCCGCGGCGCCCACGCCGACCCACACGACCTTGCGCTCGTACCACCGCGGGCCTTCGCTCGCGGGCGGCGGCGCCGCGGACGTCGGCGCGACCGTCGGCGGCTTCGGCGCGCTGCGCTTCGGCGGGCACGACGCCAGCGCCAACCGGTACGTCCGCATCTCTTGGGGAGAGAAGCGGTTCGGGTCCGGCTGCCAATCCGGGTCGAGCTTCAGGACTTCGCAGAGATTCCGCACGGCCGCGTCTTCGTTGCCGAGCCGCTCATGGCACTGCGCCGCGACGGTCAGCGCCTCGATGCGATCCGGACCCGCCGCGCCCTTCGCCAGATAGTCGTCGAGGATGCGGAGTGCCATCTCGAAGTCCGCGCCCTCGAAGCTCTCGCGCGCGTCGCCGAGCGGCGTGGCTCGCGCGGACCCGGCCCCACAGAGCAGCACGGAAACCACGAGCGCCGCGGACAGGACGAACGCCGCGGTGCGCCGGGCGGCTGCGAGGATCGACCGATTCCGAAACGCCATATCGCTCCTCGCGCGCGATTCGTCCGGGGTTCGTCGTTCGGCTATCGGCCGATTCCGCGCGCCACCTTGAGCGCCTGTGCAATCAACGACTTGCGAGTCATGTTCATTCAAGCGCCTCGGCACGCGGGTCGATGGAATCTCCATCGGGCATCGGACGTTCCCGGCTCGGCGGACGCCCCGGATTCCCGCGCGTCGACGCTTCCCGCCGCAGCGAAGGGGCCCCCGCACTCATGTCGATGCCCGCGTCGCCTCCCGGCTACTCGCTGATCGAGAAGATCGGCTCCGGCGGCATGGCCACGGTGTACAAGGCGATCCAGTCCAACCTGCGCCGCCTCGTCGCCATCAAGTTCCTGGACCCCCTCGCGAGCCAGACGGAGAGCTTCGTCGATCGCTTCCACCGCGAGGCGCTGGCCGCGTCCCAGCTGAACCACCGCAACATCGTCACGATCCACGAGTTCGGGATGTTCAACGACGACCTCTTCATCGTGATGGAGCTGGTGGACGGCTGCGACCTGGCGGCGCTCGTGGCGGCGAAGACGCCCATCCCCCCGGAGCTGGCGCTGCTCGTCCTGGAGGAAGCGGCGAACGGGCTGGCCGCCGCGCACTCGCGCGGCATCGTGCATCGCGACATCAAGCCCGCGAACATCCTCATCAGCCGCGCGGGCGACGTGAAGATCACGGACTTCGGCCTTGCGCGCTCGCAGTCCCTCGAGCAGGAGCTCGGCCGCCACCTCACGGTGGACGGCACCATCGTGGGGACGCCCGCGTACATGTCGCCGGAGCAGATCCGCGCGGCGCCGCTGGACGCGCGCAGCGACGTCTTCTCGCTCGGCGTGGTGGCCTACGAGCTGCTGACGGGGACGCTCCCCTTCGGCGGGCTCACGCTGCTCGATCTCCAGCAGGCCGTGCTGATGAGCGAGCCGCCGCCCATGGGGCTCGGCGCGGACGAAGCGGCGGCGGCGATCGAGAAGGCGGTGGCAGGTGCGCTGACGAAGAGCCGCGACGCGCGCACGGCGTCGATCACGGCGTACCTGAAGGACGTTTCCACCGGACTGCACGCGCTCGACCGGTCGGGGGTGCTCGCGCGGAGGCGACAGGCGGTCCTGACGGCGTTCGGCGCGGATCCGATCGCCTTCGTGCGGAGCCTCGAGGATGCGGGCCTCGCGGAGCGGCTGCGTCGTTACGCGGCGCTCGCGGGTGAGGAAGCGCCGAAGGAAGCGGGGGCGTCCGGGCCCTCGCGCGCAGACGCTCCAGCCGGGCGACCCTCGCAGCGCGAGCCCACGCAGGTCGTGAAGCTGGAGCCGCGGAAGAGCCGGCCGGCGCCGAAGATCGAGCGGGTACGTCGCCGGTGGTGGTGGAAGGAGTCCCTCGCGCTCGCGGCGGGGCTCTGCCTCATGGCCTTCCTCTTCCGGAACGTGCTCGATCACCGTACGGAGCCGGAGCCCGCCGCGGCGCTGCCGGCACGGGCGTCCGAGGTAGCCGCCCTTTCACGGCCGGCGCCGGATTCCTCTGCGGTGAGGGCGAGCCCGCCCGCCGCAGCTCCGCCCCAGGATTCGGCGACGAAGCCGACGACGGCCGACGCGACGCCGGGCGCGGCGACTCACGCAGAGATGACGGCAAGCGCTGCGAGCGCGCCGCTCGCTTCGCCCGAGTCGTCGCCTGCGCGCCTCGCGCGCCACGAGCCGGCGAGGCACGACACGGTGCGGGTGGTCGTCGAGAAGCCGGTGCCGCTCGTGCTGCGGCCGGCGGTCCGCTCGAAGGCGTACGTGACGCTCACGTGCAAGCCGGCCGGGGACTTCTACGTGAACGACCGGCTCGTGGGCTCGAGACGCGAGAAGGTGGTCCTGGAGGTGCCGTCCGACGGACCGTCCACGCTCGTGGTTCGTCATCCCGCGCTCTTCGCCACGCGGAGCTGGAGCCCGCATCCCGCGCCCGGCGACACGCTGGACCTCGGCAACTACCTCGTCTCGACGGGCACCTTGCGCGTGGCCAGCATCCCGCCCGACCCGGCCACCCTGCGCATCGAGGGCCGCGACACCGATCAGGAGACACCTTGCCGCCAGGAGATCTCGTCCGGCGCCCATCTCGTCACGGTGGTGCGCGAGGGCTGGCGCGTGGAGAAGGTCGAGATCCTGGACCGCACCGACGGCTCCACGCGAGAGGTGGTTCCCACGGACCCCGCGACATTCCAGGGCGCCCCGGTGGAGATCGCCGCGGGCCACGACCACAAGGTGGTCTTCCACCTGATGCCCGCGAAGTAGGCCCCTTCGGTCCTGGCCCCGCTCGTCCGTCGCCCAGCAGGGCCTCGGCCCGTGCCCATCCCCGGCGGCCGCGGTCAGGTAGCCCCCCCCGCACGGCGCCAGCCCCGGCTCCCCGGTGGTGTCCCAGCTTGACCAGGACACCACCGGCTCCCCCACGGCGTGGACGCCGAGAGCGCGCCCCTGCTATGCTCTCCGACCTTTCGCATCCGAGGACGCAATGGCGAAGAACATCGTCGCCCGCGCGCAGGACTACGCGCAGTGGTACATCGACGTGGTGAAGGCCGCCACGCTCGCGGACTACTCTCCCGTGCGCGGCTGCATGGTCATCCGCCCGGACGGCTACGCGGTCTGGGAGGCCATCCAGCGCGACCTCGACCGGCGCTTCAAGGAGACCGGTCACGTCAACGCGTACTTCCCGCTGCTGATCCCGCAGAGCTTCCTCGAGAAGGAAGCGAAGCACGTGGAGGGCTTCGCGCTGGAGTGCGCCGTGGTCACGCACTCGAAGCTGGAGCGCGGCGCGAACGGCGGCCTGGTTCCCGCGGGCGAGCTGGAGGAGCCCCTCGTCATCCGCCCCACGTCGGAGACCGTCATCGGGCACATGTACGCGCAGTGGATCCAGAGCTGGCGCGACCTGCCCGTGATGATCAACCAGTGGGCGAACATCGTGCGCTGGGAGATGCGCACGCGCCTCTTCCTGCGCACGACCGAGTTCCTCTGGCAGGAAGGGCACACCGCGCACGCCACCGCGGAGGAGTCGCGCCGCGAGACGCTGCAGATGCTCGACGTCTACGCGGCCTTCTGCGAGGAGTTCCTCGCGGTCCCCGTGATCAAGGGTCGCAAGACCGATCGCGAGAAGTTCCCCGGCGCCGACGTCACGTACACGATCGAGTCGCTCGTGCAGGACGGCAAGGCGCTGCAGTGCGGCACCAGCCACGACCTCGGCCAGAACTTCGCGAAGGCCTTCGACATCAAGTTCCTGGGCAAGGACCAGCAGCAGCATCACGTCTTCACCACGAGCTGGGGCGTCTCCACCCGTCTCATCGGCGCGCTCGTGATGCAGCACTCGGACGACGAAGGCCTCGTGCTGCCGCCGCGCGCGGCGCCGTGCGTGGCCGCGATCGTGCCCATCTTCAAGACCGACGAGGAGCGCGCGAAGGTGCGCGGCTTCGTGGAGCGGTTGCTGCGCGCCCTCGTGGGCGACGCGGAGGTGGCGGCGGCCGCGCGGCGCACGGCCGCGAAGGACGTGCAGAGCTACTTCTTCGATCCGGTCACGGGCCAGCGCATCGACGTGGATTGGGGCGACGAGCGCCCCGGCGAGAAGCACTTCCGCTGGGAGCAGAAGGGTGTGCCGTTCCGCATCGAGGTGGGCCCGCGGGACGTGGACGGCGAGACCTTCGTCGTGAAGCACCGGCTCGATCGCGAGAAGGAAGTCGTGGGGCTGAAGGACGCCTCGGCGGCGTGGCTCCGCTCGAAGATGGAGGCGGCGCAGGCGAAGCTCTTCGAGAGGGCGCTGGCCTTCCGCGCGGCCAACACGCGGGACGCCGCCGGCTACGAGGACCTGAAGCGGATCCTCGAGAAGGACGGCGGGTTCGTACGCTGTTGGTTCGCCCCGGACGGCCCCACGGAAGACCGGATCAAGGAAGAGACGAAGGCCACCGTGCGCTGCATCCCGCTCGATCAGCCGGGCGGGACGGGCAGGTGCATCGTCTCCGGCAAGGAGACCTCCACGCAGGTGCTCTTCGCGCAGGCGTACTGAGCGCTGGCGGGCCGCCGCCACCCCCTTGGGCGGAAGCGGCTCTTGCTTCATACTCCCCGTCAACCTCTCCCCGGAGTGACCCATGGAACTCGACGCTGGACGGGCCCGCCGCCGCACGGGGCGCGCCGCGCTGGTCGCGCTGATCGCCCCGTTCGCCCTCGCTGCCTCCCAGGCCTTGGCCGCGGACCCTCCCGGCCCCGGGACCGCCGCGCCGGCCGTCACCGCGCCGACGTCCGCGGCCACGACCGTCGCTCCGCCGGCCGCGGCGACGCCGCCCGTCGTGAAGCCCCGGCCGCCCGTGGCCTCCACGAAGCCGATCCCGCCGCCTGCGCCCATCGAGATCTCGGCGGCGGACGGCCTGAAGCTGCACGGCACCTACTGGGCGGCGCCCGAGCGCGGCCCGGTCGTGCTCCTCCTCCACCAGTGCAACAAGGACCGCAAGGTGTGGGAGCCTCTCGCCTTGGCGCTCGCGGCCAACGGGATCCACGCCTTCGCGTTCGACTTCCGCGGCATCGGCGAGAGCGTCAACGCCGAGAACGACAGCTTCCCCCAGTACCACGACGCCCTGTGGCCGAGCTTCGTGGACGACGTGGATCGCATGATGAGCTTCGTGCGCACGCTGCCGGACATCGAAGTCGACCGCTTCGGCGTGGTCGGGGCGGCCTGCGGCGGGAGCCAGGCGCTGCTGCTCTCCGTGCGGGATCCCAAGGTGAAGGCCGTCTGCTTCTTCTCCACCGCGCTTCCGTGGATCGCCGGCACCGACGTCACGCAGTTCCAGCTGAACCGCTCGATTCCCATGCTGCTCATCTCCTCGGAGGGCGATCGCGAAGCCCCGTCGAAGTCGAGAATGCTCTTCGATCAGGGCCGTGATCCGCTGACGAAGCTGATCCAGTACAAGGGCGAGATGCACGGCACCGAGCTCTTCGGGCAGGACCCGGGGCTCGTGGAATCGATGGTGCGCTGGTTCGCCTCGGTGCTCTAGGGAGGATCTCGCCTCGGTCCCTCAGGACCTCGGCGGCGGCGTGGCGTTCACCTGGTCGAGCATCCGGCGAGCGCCCACGTCGGCGGGATCCAGCTCGAGTGCGCGGCCGAGGTGCGCCCGCGCTTCGTCGAGCCGGCCGAGGTTCGCCTCGACCCAACCGAGGTTGCGCCATGCGAGCGCGAGATCCGGCGCCACGTCGACCTCGCGGCGGCACAGCGGCAACGCCTTCGCGAAGTCGCCGCCAAGCGCGATGGCGAGGCCGAGCGAGGTCTGGAGCCCCGGAAGCGCAGGATCGAAGGTCTGCGCGCGCTCGAGGTTCAGCCGCGCCAGATCCGCTCGCCGGGACGCGATCTGCGCCTGCGCGGCGGAGAAGAGCGCGATCGCCTTCTCCATGTTCTCGACGACTCCGAGCGTGAACGAGTCGTCGAAGAAGTCGCCGTCCAGGGGCTGACCTCCGAACTGGGCGATCTCGTAGAGCGGGCCGCCGCCGTCCGGCCAGGACGCGGGGCCGGGGCTCGCGAGGGCTACGCTCGCCCGCCCGGGCGTCGTGGAGGTCGCGGAAGGGCGTGCTTCCGCGGCTGAATCCACCGTCGCCGAAGCCGCGACATCGACGACCTCGAAGACCGCGTACGACGGGTTGCGATAGAGCGGTCGGAAGCGCGGGCTGCCGGTCGGGGCGAAGTGGAGCCGGTACGCCGCCGAGGTCTTCGCGAGCCGCGTGGCGCAGCCCACGTAGCGCTCGGAGTCCGGGCCGTTCTCGAGCGAGAGTCGCGCCTCGTACACGAAGAATCGCGCTCCGTGGTCGCGGCAGAACTTCCACAAGCTCTCCTCCGTCCCGTAGAGAGCGGCGTCGAAGTCGCGACACCGGCGGCGCACGCCGGGCACCTCGAACTTCGGGTGGAGCACCACCGGTCGCTCCGCGTACGCGAGGATCATGGCGCTCGTGCTCGCCCGCGCCACGAAGGCGTCGGCCGGGTTCGTGTGGCGCCGGATCCAATCCACGAGCCCCGAGTCGCTCGCCTGCCAGTTCGGGATGGTGAGCTCGGTGCTGGCCGGGAAGAGGCCGCGCAGGACGCGCGAGGGGGCCGAGTCTTCCCCGTGATACGCCACCTTGAGGGCCTCCACGGCAAGTCCGAGGACGAGCGCCGTGACGAGCGCCGGCCGCAGCCTTCGCCCTCTCGGATCCCGTGCCGCCAGAGCCGCCCCGCCTGCCCAGGCCGACAGGAAGAACGCCGTCAGCACGAAGAGCCGCTTCACCAGCAGGAAGGACGCACCGGAGAGGACGAGGAGGATCCCGAGCACGATCAACGCGCCCGACGCCGCGCGACGGCGCGCGAGGCGCAGCGCGGCGATCCCCAGGAGCGCCGGTACGGCGAAGAGCATGATCACGAGATAGAGCGAAGGGCTCGCGAAATCCTCGATCCAGAGCGATCGCGCGTCCGGCGAGAGCAGCCCCGGATTGGCCGGTTTCCTTCCGAAGAAGCGGATCTTGTCGAGGAGGAGCGCGCGCACGTGGCCGTAGGCGGACTCCCCGGCGCCGCCGTCGACACCGTGCGCGCCGCGGAGCGAGGCCAGCCACGTCTCGCGCACCACCGGGAAGACGATGGCCGCCACGAGGCGGGCCGCCCCGCACCACGCGAGCGCGACGAGGACACGACGTCGATCGCTGGAAGGCGTCACGAGGACGCCGAGCACGAGCGCAGCCGTGAGCAGGCCGTGCGCGAAGCGGCTGAAGTGCCAGCTGCCGATGGCCACCGCGAGGAGGAGCGTAGCCGCGGCGCCGGACCGCGCGCCGCCGCGACCCGCCGCGACGCGCAGGAGAAGCGCGGTCGCGAGGAAGAAGAACGGCAAGGCGAAGTCCTCGTGACCGAAGGCGCCGATCGATCGCGCGACGGTCGCGAGCGAGAACGCATAGAGCGCCGCGGCGAGAAGGCCGGGCGCCGCGCCGCCCCACACCGCTGCGCCGGCCACGTACGCGGCGACGACGCCCAGCGACGAGACCGCCTGCGGGAAGTACGCGCACCAGACGTGGAAGGGCGGACGCGCGAGGAGCGGCGAGAGCCATCGGTAGGCGGTGCCGGACGCGCGCTCGAGCCCGAGGCACAACGTGCGCGAAGGGTCGATGCCCTCCGGCCACTGGATCATCGCGTCGTGCGCGGGAATCGACTGGCCCTGCGCGATCATCCGCGCGTACCGGAACTGGAGCGCGCCTTCGGTGGCGAAGAGACAGTCCCCGTTGCGGGGATCGAAGTGATCGAGCGCGCGCGTGAGGCGAATCTTGTCGAGAAGAGCGCGAGGGCGGCGACCGCCACGGGCACCGCGATGCGCGCGGCGATCGCGACCCCACGACGTCGACGGATGACGGACTCCTTAGCGGAGGATCGCCCAGCGCGTGCCGTCGGACTTCCCGGACACGCTCGCGAGGCGCACGAAGTAGACGCCGCCGGCAAGACGCCCCGGATCCCAGCTGACCGCGTACGCCCCCGCCGACGCGAACGACTCCGGGGCCCGCGACGCC
Organism: bacterium; assembly: GCA_046330135.1. Classification (GTDB taxonomy): domain Bacteria; phylum ARS69; class ARS69; order ARS69; family ARS69; genus CAYYFX01. Next base: position 478,146 of record JAXLTI010000005.1, on the reverse strand, counting down.
ACGAGCCGCCCGCCCGCGTCGAAGAGGTCGAAGCGGAGCGTCTCGGGGCCCTCGAGCCGGAAGTGGAACGCGGAGGCGCCGCCGCGGCGCGGATTCGGCCACGGCGCAGCGAGCGCGAAGGGGCCGCCCGGCGACAGGGTGACGTCCACGCCGGTGGCCGGCGTGTCCACGCCGAGGCTCGTGACGCGGAGCTGGTTGATCGATCCCACCCAGGTCCAGGACGCGCCGTTCGACGACGTGGCCGTGTGACCCTCGCGCGTGATCGCGACGAGCTGGCCGCCCGCGCGCGCCATCCCCGTCATGCCCACTTGCGAGAGCGTGCCGACGGCCGCCCAGGTGGCGCCGGTGTCCGTGCTCTGGTAGACGTCGCCGGTTCCGGTGAGCACATAGAGCGACGTGGAGAGCGCGCGGATCTGCACGGCATCCGAGACGGGAATCGTGCCCACGAAGGCCCACGACACGCCGCCGTCCGTGCTCCTCGCGACGTCCCCCGATTCGGTCAACGCGAAGTAGGTCTGCGACGCGAAGAACGCGAGGCTCACGAAGTTGGAGGCCGAGACGGCCGCGATCGCGGTGAAGGTGGCGCCGCTGTCCGTGGAGCGGTACACGCCGCCCGTCTGCGTGAGGACCGACAGCGCGCCGCCGGGATTGAGCGCCAGGTCGGTGGCGTCGCTCACCGAGACGGTTCCCGTGGGCGACCAGCTCACGCCGGCATCGGCGGAGCGGTACAGCGTACCGGATTCGGTCACGAGGTAGAGGTTCGAGGGGCTGAGCCCGGCGGCCAGCGCCACGGCGTCCGTGACGGCGAGCGTGGAGCGCGCGGTCCACGTGGCGCCCGAGTTCGTGGACGCGAACAGCTCGCCCGTGTTCACCATGCCAAAGAGCGTGAGCGCTGGACAGGGCGCGGCGGCGCACGCCAGGGCTGCGCCCATCACCAGACCCGGCACTTTCTTCACGGCGCCTTCCACCTCACGACGACGAGCGTCGGCCGACAATCACGTCACCGCTCCGATGCGACGACCGGGTCCATCATAAACGGCGGCGTCTGCGAATGCACGTCGGCCGACCGAACCCCTCACGCGGAAGGAGGCGGGTCATCCCCTCCTCGGAGGCGTCAGGTCGCCGGATTCGCGACCGCCTCGTCCTGCTTTCTCCGCGACGCCCGCCCGCGGCCCCACGCCTGCCGTGACCGACTTCCGTCTCAGAGGGTGCGCTTGAACAGCGTCGACGCGAGGACCAGCATCACGAGCGCGAAGGTCCCCATCATGGCGAAGTCGGGCACCACCGCGCCGAAGCCGACACCCTTGAGCAACAGCCCGCGGAGCGCGTGCACCGCGTAGCGCATGGGGAAGATCATCGAGAGGCCGCTGAGCCACTTCGGGTAGCTCTCGGTGGGATAGAGCGCGCCGCTCGGGAAGAACGTGATGACGTTCAGGATGCCGAAGAGCGCGCGCGGCGTGAGCGGATTCGAGACGCGCGCCATGAGCGTGAACATGAAGAGGATGAGCCCGAGGGCCAGCAGGAAGATCGCCACCTCGGTCAGCGCGATCGTCTGCAGGCCGCCGATGATCGGTACGCGGGCGATGACGACCGCCGCCACCAGCACCACCGAGCCGATGACCATGGCCAGCGTGATGCCCGAGAGCGTGAGCCCCAGCACCACGTCCAGCGCCGACAGCGGCGTCACGAAGTACCCCTCGTGGATGCCGCGCGCGCGATCATCCACGAGGATGATCCCGCCGGCGAGCATCGCGATGAAGAAGAGCGCGAGCGCGATCACGCCGGGCACGAGATACTGCATGAACACCTTGTGGCCGTACACGTCCACGCGCTCGACGTGCACGCCCGGCGCCGCCGCGGACGCCACCGCCCCGTCCGCCACGCGGCTCCCCGCCAAGGCGCGCGTGATCTCGGCTTCGATCACCCCCGCCGCCGTGTTGTCCGTGTTGTCCACGACGATGCCGAGGGACGCCGCCTCGCCGCGCGAGCGGTCCTCGCTGAACCCGGCCGGCACGATCACGACGGCCTTGTAGGCGCCCTGCCGGAGGCGGTTCACCGCGGTGACGGGGTCGGGCTCGCTCGACAGCCGGAACAGCTCCCGCGTCTCCGCGAGGGTGCGGAGCCGGTTCTGCACGTCCACCGCCGCGGACCCGCCGTCCTGGATCACCAATGCCACGGGAAGGTCGTGCAGGTCCCCGCCCATCGACGTACCCAGCACGATGAGATACACGATGGGCATCATCACCATCGGGATCAGGAGCTTCGTGTTGCGCCGGAAGCGTCGCAGGTCGCGCTCCGCGACGGCGAGCATGCGGCTGAAGCTGTATTCGAACATGGCTCGCTCCGTCGTGCGCCGCCGGGAGGGGCGTCGCGCCTACTTCATCATGTTGGGGATGGCGTAGTCGTAGCCTTCCGCCACCGTGTCGCGCATCGCTCGACCCGTGTAGTGGAGGAAGACGTCTTCCAGCGTAGGCTCGAGCAAGGACATGCTCTTGACCTTGTTCTCCAGGCGACGCGACACGCCCGTGATCTCGTCCAGCGGCACCACGTCCGACGCCAGGATGAGTCGCGCCACGTGCGCCTCTTCGCGTGCCGCCTCACTGACCCCTTGGACCGCCTTCAGCGCCGCGAGCAGCTCCTCGGACACTTCCTTGAGGAACGCCACCGTGAGGATGTCCTGTCCGGGCACGGTGGCCTTGAGCTCCCGCGGCGTTCCGAGGACCGCGATCTTCCCGTGGTCCACGATGGCGAGCCGGTCGCAGAGGCGGTCCGCCTCGTCCATGTAGTGCGTGCAGATGAGGATGGTGAGATCTCCCTGCGCGCGGAGCTTCTCCAGCAGCTCCCAGATGACGCGGCGGCTCTGCGGATCCAGGCCGGTGGTGGGCTCGTCGAGGAAGAAGACCTTCGGGCGATGGATCAGGCCGCGCGCGATCTCCAGCCGCCGGCGCATGCCGCCGGAGTACGTCCCGGCCGCCTTGTTCTTCCACTCCCAGAGCCCCACGCCCTTCAGGAGCTCCTCGGAGCGACTCCGCCGGTCCTTGCGCACCATGCCGTAGAACTTCCCGTAGAGGTCCAGGCTTTCCCACGCGGTGAGGTCGCTGTCCACGGTATTCGCCTGCGGGATCACGCCGATCTCGTGGCGAACCCGCGCGCTCTGGTGCGCCACGTCGTAGCCCATGACGAGAGCCTTGCCGGACGTGGGCACGAGCAGCGTGGTCAGCATGCGGATGAGCGTGCTCTTCCCCGCGCCGTTCGGCCCGAGGATGCCGAAGATCTCCCCGCGCCCCACGGTGAAGCTCAGCTCGTCGTCCGCGGTGAACTCCCCGAATCGCTTCGTGAGGTGATCCACGACGATGGCCGGCCCGACGTTCCTCGGGTCTTCGATCACGGCTTGTTCTCCGCCATGGCCTGCACCGACGGGGCCACGTGGATGGTCACGTCGGCGGTCATGCCGTCCTTGAGCAGGTGATCCGGGTTCGGCACGCGCGCCGTCACCGTGAAGGTCCGGATGTCCCGGCGCTGCGCGCCCCAATCCTTCCGCGTGGCGAAATCCCCGGCCGGGCTCACGTCCGTGACCACGCCGTCGAAGATCTTCTTGTCGAAGGTGTACACGCGGAGCTGCACCGCGTCCCCGGGGCGGACCGCCCCCACGCGCGTCTCGTCAACCGCGGCGTGCACCTTGACCGTATCCTCCTGCGCCACGGTGATGATCGGCGTTCCCGCCATCACCATCTCGCCCGCGTAGTGGATCTTCTCGGAGACCTCGCCGGCCTCCGGCGCCGCGAGCTGCGCGTGCGAGAGCTGCAGCTCCGCCTGGGCCACGGAGCTCTCGGCCTCGCCCACGCGCGCCTCGGCCGCCTGCACTTGCGCCGCCGCCACTTCGGACGCCGCTTCCGCCGCGTCCACCTGTTGCGGCGTGGTGGCGTCGCTCGTCACCAGCGCGCGGACGCGAACGAGATCCCGGGCCGCCTTGTCGCGGTTGGCCCGCGCCTCCGCCACCGCCGCACGCGCCGACGCGAGAGCGGCGCGCGCCGTCTGCACCTGGACATCGAGATCCTTCGTCTCCAGCCGGCCGACCACCTGGCCGGCCGCCACGCGATTCCCCTCCACGACGGGAACGTCCGCGATCCGTCCCGCCACCTGGAAGCCGAGCTGCACGTGCACGGCCTCCACGGTGCCGGTGGTGCGGAGGTCGCCGCCGAGGTAATCCTCGCGGCGCGTGAGCCTCTTCCACGAGAAGAAGGCGATGGTCCCGAGCACCACGAGCCACACGATCGGCCGAATGAAGGCTCGCGGGCTGCGCTGCTTCTCCGCCATGGTCAGCTCCCCTTCGTGACCGCTGCGCCCGTCGCGTGATCCAGCGACGCCCGCGCGATCCAGTAGTCCATCAACGACTGCGCCTCTTCGGCCCTCGCGTCGGCGAGGACGGCCTCGGCGTCCCGGACGTCGGAGGCCGCCTGCGTGCCGCCCTTGTACCCCGCCTCCGCCAGACGGAGCGCTTCCTCCGCGGTGGCCACGCGACCGCTGTCGGAGCGCCACACGGCGAGCGCCACGCGCAGGTCGGAGAGCGCGCCTTCCACGTCGCGGCGCACCGCGAGCATGGCATCCGCGCGACGCGCCTCGAGCGCCGCCCGATCCGCCTCGATCTCTCTCGCGCGCGCGTCCGTGCGCCCGCCGTCCAGGAGAGGCAGGGTGGCCTTCGCGCCCGCGAAGAGCTTGTAGGTCTTCAGGCCGGGGTCGTCGAAGTTCTCGTAGTCGCCGTTGCGGTTCGGCGCCAGGTACTCGGCCGTGGCGTTCAGGCTCAGCTCGGGCCACCGGTGCGCGCGAACCGCCGCGAGCCGCTCGTCCGTCTCGCGGATCGATTGATCGAGCACGGCCAGCTCCGCGCGCATCCGTGACGCTTGCTCGAGCGCCGCGGGAAGCTCCGGGACGTCGGCCGGCGGCTCGCCCGGCGACTCGAGCGCGCGCGTGGTGTCCAGGGGCGCGCCGATCGAGTTCTCGAGGTCGACGCGCGTGAGGCGCACGGCTTGCTGCGTGCGCAGCAGCGCCGTGTTCCGCTGAGAGAGGTCCACCTGCGCGCGGAGCGAATCCACGCGTTGCGCCACGCCGGCTCGTACGCGCGCCGCGCTCACGCCGAGATGCGCAGACGCCGAGTCCACCGCCGCCTGCGCGGCCGCCTCGAGGCGCGCCGCGGCGAGGGCTCGATAGAACGCCGTGGAGACGCGCAGCACGAGGTCCGCCTCGGCGCGCTCGCGGTCGCTCGTCTGCCCCGCGTGCGCGGCCTCCGCCGCCCGGACCAAGGCGGCGCTCTCGCGAGAGTAGACCGTGAGCCTCAGCTCCCCGCGGGCGTCCAGGCTCTGGGACTTGCCGATGTCGATGACCTGCTGCGACGTGGGGGACGTCGGGATCACGAACTTCGGAGCCTCGCTGTTCTGCACGAAGCTCGCGGTCACGTCCAGCGACGGCCCGAACGCCGCCCGCGCCTCGCGAATCGCCTGCTCCGCGCGCGCCACGCCCGCGTCCGAAACGCGGAGCGACGGCGCGTTCCGGCGCGCGAGGGCGAGGCACTCCTCGAGCGACTGGCCGGCCGACGCCGCAGGCTGCAGCGCGGCCGCGGCCACGAGAAGGAAGAGCGTCACGCGTCTCATGACGTGGTCTCCGGCAGGTAGAGATTCACGATGGCCTCGGCGAGCTTCTTCGGGTTCTTCGGGGGGAACTCCATGCGCATGACCGCCCCGGCGAGGTTGTAGAAGAGCAGCGAGCCGTGGAAGGACCGCGCCACGATGCGGGCGTCCGGGCGCGGGGCGCCCTTCTTCTGCGGGCGCTCCGCGAGCGCGCGGCGGAAGAGCTTCGTCTCCAGGGCCAGCAGCCGCGAAAGGAACTTCGCGTAGAACTCCTGGCCGAGGTGCGGCTCCTCCAGGATGCCGAAGAACACCACGCGAAAGACCTGCGGATGGTCCCGGAGCTTGGTGAGGACGTGCTCCGCGAGCCCCCTCAGGGCCTCGCGCGGCGGCACCGTCCCGAAGCGGTCCTCGAGGATGCGGACGCGGTCGTCGGCGCCGTCGAGGATCTCCCGGATCAGGGCTTCCTTGGTGGGAAAGTGGCGGAAGATCAACGCTTCGCTCACCCCGGCGCGCTGCGCCAAGTCCCGCGTGGGCGCGCGAAACCCCTGCTCGGAGAACAGCTCCAGGGCCGCCCCGAGGATCTGGCTGTGGCGATCGCACGCTTTCAATCGCTCCGCGTGGCCCTTCGGAGCCGAGGCCTTGGTCGCCGAGCTCTTCCTTCCCTGACGCGATCGCGCGGCCACGGGCTCTCCCGGTTCGCCTCGTCCGCCCGGCGGCGAGCGGAGAAGGAGGTAAGTGAGTGCTTACTGATATGCAGTAACGCGGACCGCGTCAAGGGGGTCGGTCCGCACGAGTGCGAAAGGCCGGATGGCCTTGGGGGGAATCCCCGACGGAGCGGGCGGGCCGTGCGCAGCGCCGCGGCGACGCCGCTTCGCGAGCTCAGGCTCCGGAATCCTCCGCCGGATCGCGGTCGATGACCTGGAGCAAGTCCTTCTCGATGCCGGGCTCCAAGCGGTAGAGCCGCGCGAAGCGGACGAGCTCCTTCGAGAAGGCCCGCACCTTCGCCTCGAGCTTGGGATCGGTGAGGCGGTCGCCGTCGAAGACCTTGTAGGCGTTCGAGATGCTGACCTGCATCGGCAGGCTCCACCCGCCGACTCCCCGCACCACGTAGCGCAGATGCCCGAGCGTGTTCACCGCCCCCATCTCGCCGCCGCCGACGCCGAGGAGCCCGAACAGCTTCCCGCGCAGCTCATGCGCCCCGAGAAGGTCCAGCGCGTTCTTGAGCACCCCGGAGAAGCTGTTGTGGTACTCCGGCGAGCCGAGCAGGATGGCGTCCGCGTTCTTCATGCGCTCCTTGAGCGCGCGCGTGCCCGGGTGGTCCGGAGTGTCGTCGTCCGCTTCGCAGAACGGCAGCTCCAGGGTGCCGAGATCGATCACGTCCACGGAGGCGCCGTTCGCGGAGATCTCCTCCGCCGCGATGCGCAGCGCCTTCATCGTGTAGCTGTCGTCGCCGCGAAGGCTTCCGCAGAGGATCGCGACGTGGACCGGACGGGCCTCGACGGGCATGAGCGCTGCCTCCCCGGGGTCGATCCTCGCACGGGCGGCCCTCGCCCGTCACCGGTGCCGGTGCCGGCGATCGCCCGAGCGCGCCTGCCTGCAGCGCCCCGGCGGCGGGCCAGCTTCCATTGACCCGCTACCAGCGCCCCGGCGATCACGCCGCGCCCGGCGATCACGAGTATGATCGGCCCGCTTCGGCTCTCGGGGAAGCCCCCGAAAGGAGGGGTCCATGCGCAGAGGTGCCTCGGCGGTTCTCGCGGCGGTGGTCGTGCTGGGCGTGGCGGCGCTGGCCGCCGGGTCCCGACGGTGGACCTCCGCGGCGTCGGCCGCGCCCCAGGCGGCGGTCAGCGCCCCGTCGTTCGGCGACGCGTTCTGGAAGCAGTGGGGCGACGATCAAGCCGAGATCGCCACCTATGACCTGACGTTCCCCCGCTACGGCGAGCCGCGGCAAGGCGTGGCGATCACGATCTTCGTGACGGAGACGTTCTCGAACGACGCGCGCGTGAAGGCCGACCCCGGCCGCCATCCCAAGTCCGACGAGTTCCCGGTGATGAAGCTGAACCTCGTCGAGGACTTCGCCACCGGCGTCTACGACTACAACCTGCTCACGAGCACGTTCGTGGCGCTGACCCCGTTCCGCGGAAGGCCGGCGGGATCCCCCGCGAAGGTCTCCTTCTCGAGCCAGGAATGGTGCGGGCACGTCTATCACCAGATCCTCCTCGACGACCGCACGCTGCGCACCACGTCGCACAGCTACTTCGACGGCGAAGCGGATCGCAACGAGACGCTGCCCTACCCGGCGGGCGGCGTGCTCGAGGACGCGCTCTTCCATTGGGCGCGCGGCCTCGCGGGGCCGCTGCTCCCGCCGTCCGCGAGCGTCGAAGTCCAGCTCCTGCGCTCCACGCAGCTCGTTCGCCTGAAGCACGTGCCGCTCGTCTGGGAGAAGGCGACGCTCTCGCGCGGCGCAGCGTCGACGAAGCTCACGGTCCCCGCCGGCACGTTCGAGGTCGAGACCCTCGCCGCGGAGGTCTCCGGCGACGAGGCGCGCACGTGGACGTTCTCGGTGGAGGTGCCGGAGCCGCACCGCATCGTCCGCTTCGAGAAGAGCGACGGCGAGCGCGGCGATCTCGTGGCCGTGCAGCGCCTGAGCTACTGGAAGATGAACGCGGCGAAGTTTCTCCCGGACCTCGCGAGGATCGGGCTCTCGCCGCGACCGCCGCGCACGCCGTGACCGCCCCGGATCGCCGCGCGCACGCCCTCACGTCCCGATGAAGAAGCCCTCGCCCGTTCCCGCCGAGAGGGTCCGCGCCGGCAACGCGGCGCCGATCCGCACCGACGGCGCCTACATCCTCTACTGGATGGTCGCCGCCCGCCGCACGACGTGGAGCTTCGCCTTGCAGCGGGCCGTGGAGCACGCCGCGACGCTCGGGCGGCCGCTCCTCGTGCTCGAGGCGCTGCGCTGCGACCACCGTTGGGCGAGCGATCGGCTGCATGCTTTCGTGCTGCAGGGCATGGCGGACAACGCGAAGAAGCTCGCCGCACGCGGGGTCGCGTACCACGCCTATGTGGAGCCCTCGCCCGGCGCGGGGAAGGGCCTCCTCGACGCGCTCGCCCGCGACGCGTGCGTCGTGGTCACCGACGACTTCCCGGCGTTCTTCCTGCCGCGCATGATCGACGCGGCGTCGCGCCGGCTCCCGGTGAAGCTCGAGGCCGTGGACTCGAACGGCATCCTCCCGATGCGCGTCGCTCCGCGCGTCTTCCCCACCGCCCACGCGTTCCGGCGCTTCCTCCAGAAGACGCTCGCTCCGCACTTCGACGCGCTCCCCGAGGAGGATCCGCTGAGGGGTCGGCGCCTCGCGACCGCGGCGATCCCCGCCGACGTGACCGCGCGATGGCCCGCCGCGAACCGCGCCCTCTTGCGCAGCGACGCGACCGCGATCTCGCACCTGCCCATCGATCACTCGGTACCGCCCGTGGCGGTGCGCGGCGGCGAGGCGGCGGCGCGGGCGGCGCTCCATTCCTTTCTCGACGATCGGCTCCCGCGCTACGCCGAGGCGCGCAACGATATCGAGGCCGACGCATCGAGCGGGCTCTCCCCCTACCTGCACTTCGGCCACCTCTCGTCGCACGAGATCTTCCGGCGGCTCGCCGAGCGCGAGCGCTGGACGCCCGCCTCGATCGCCGAGAGCACGAACGGCGCCCGCGAAGGCTGGTGGGGCATGAGCCGCTCGGCGGAGGCGTTCCTCGACCAGCTCGTGACGTGGCGCGAGCTCGGTTTCAACTTCTGCGCGCATCGCGACGACTATGACCGGTTCGAGGCCCTTCCCGAGTGGGCGCGCCGGACCCTCGGCGAGCACGCGGCCGATCCCCGTTCGCCCGCGTACGACGCGGCGGCGCTCGAGGCGGCGGCCACGCACGATCCGCTCTGGAACGCGGCCCAGACGCAGCTCGTGCGCGAGGGCCGCATCCACAACTACCTGCGCATGCTCTGGGGGAAGAAGATCCTCGAGTGGACGCACTCCCCGGAGGAGGCGCTGGAGGTGATGATCGCGCTCAACGACAAGTACGCCGTGGACGGGCGCGACCCGAACTCCTACTCCGGCATCTCGTGGGTGCTGGGTCGCTACGATCGGCCGTGGGGGCCGCGGCGACCGATCTTCGGGACGGTCCGCTACATGAGCAGCGAGAGCACCGCGCGGAAGATGTCGGTGAAGGGATACCTCGCGAGATACGCGCCCGCGGGGGCGATGCGATCCCGCTGAGCGCTCACGTCCGCTCGGGCTGACGGCTCCACCACGCCAGCGCGCGCTCCCAATCCACGTCCGTGTCCACGTTCACGTGAATGCCCGCGTCGTCCACGGGCACCTCGAGCCGAGTGGCCCCGGTGGCGGCGAGCACGTCGCGGAGGCTGGCGTCCGGCGGTGCCGCACGGACCGCCGCGAGCACCGGGACACGCAACAGCACGGGATGCCCGCGCCCGCGACCGAACGCGGGCACGATCCAGCCCACGTTCCGGGCAGCGCCCTCAACCGCCTCCACGAGCGCGCGAACCGTGGCCGCCGACGCGAAGGGCCGATCGATCGGCCAGAGAAGAGCGGCCGCATCGGGCGCGACGACGTGGAGCCCCACGTGCACCGAGCCCATGCGCCCCGCCTCGGGATGCGGGTTCCGCCGCGCGACGAACGGCGCCACGTCCACCCGCGCGAGGATCTCCTCCGCGTGCTCGCCGAGCACCAAGACGCCCCGGTCGAGGCCGGCCTCCCGCAACGTCGCGAGGACGCGCCCGAGGAGCGTCGTTCCCTCGAGCGGCAGCAGGGCCTTCGGCCGCCCGAGCCGCGTGGACGACCCGGCGGAGAGCACGATCGCTTCCACCCGCCTCGACGTTGCCCCCCGGGTCTCACCGTCGCCCCCGTGTCTCATCGCCGCCCCCGGCGTCTCGACGTCGCCTCCCCTCGTCCCAACGTCGCCTCCCCGCGCCTGACTCCCCGACGTACACTCCGCCCGTTTCCTCGGTCCGGAGGTTCCCATGTTGCGTCGTCATCTTAGCGCGGCCGTCCTCGCCGCGCTCCTCCTCGCGCCCTCGAGCGCCTTCGCCACGTTCTCGATCCTCGCGCGGGACCCGGGCACGGGCCAAATCGGCGCCGCGGTCCAGTCGCACTGGTTCCAGGTGAGCGGAGTGATCTGGGTGGAACCGGAAGTGGGCGCGGTGGCCACACAGTCGCTCGCGGACCTCACGTACGGCCCCGCCGCGCTGGATCTCCTGCGGCTCGGCCGCTCCGCCTCGAAGACGCTGGAGGGTCTCCTCGCGTCCGACACGAATCCCGAGGTGCGGCAGGTGGCGATCCTCGACGCCGACGGCGAGATCGTGGCGCACACGGGATCGAAGTGCATCGCGAACGCCAGCCACATCGTCGGCACGGACTACTCCGTCGAAGCGAACCTGATGGAGAAGGACACCGTGCCGAAGGCGATGGCGGCGGCCTTCGAGGCCGCGAAGGGCGATCTCGCCTCGCGTCTTCTCGCCGCGCTCGACGCCGCGCAGGCGCAGGGCGGGGACATTCGCGGCCAGCAGTCCGCGGCGCTGATCGTGGTCGGGCCGAAGGACACCGGGCGCCCGTGGGCCGATCGCGTCTTCGACCTTCGCGTGGACGATTCGGATCATCCGCTGAAGGAGCTGCGACGGCTCGTGGACGTCGCGCGCGCGTACAACGCGATGAACGACGGCGACGCGGCGATCGAGAAGGGCGACTTCGCGGCCGCGGAGACCCGCTACGGCGACGCGATGAAGGGCGCGAGCGGCAACCCCGAGCCGACCTTCTGGTACGCGGTGGCCCTCGCGAACAAGGGCCGGGTGGACGAGGCCGTGAAGCTGCTGCCGAAGGTGTACGCGCTGGAGCCGCGGTTCCGTCAGCTGCCGGCGCGCCTGGCGGCCTCGGGGCTGCTCCCCGACGACCCGAAGCTCATCGAGCGGTTGGAGAAAGCCCGGAAGCGGTAGCGGGCGTTCACGTCGCCGACCCGGCTCCGACGACCGACCGTACGCCTAGCCTTCCCGGCGGCTCGCGGAGGCCAGCGCGTCGGCGAGTCGACCCGTGGAGATCCGCCAATGGCTCGCGTGCCACGCGGCGCGGCCGTCCCGGAGAAGGATGACCTGCGGCGACTCGTGTGCCACCCCGGTCCTCGCGGCGATCTCGTCGGAGAGCGCGCGGGCGCTCTGGATCTCGATGAGGGCGAAGAGCGGCGCGTCGTCCCCGAGGCGCGCCGCGAAGGTGCGCAGGTCCCGCAACGTGGACTTCGAGGAGCCGCAGTCCAGGCTGTGCTTGAGCAGGACGACGGAGCGATGCGCCGACGCGTCGAAAAGGGCGTCCAACTGCTCACGCGTGGTGAGGTTCGTCAGGTCGGCCACGAAGCCAGGATGGCGGCGGCTCGCTCCCCCGTCAACGCCGGCGACCCGGGGTGCCCGCACCCGGCGGCAAGCTCGCGCGACGCCGGCGGCGCGCTCGGAGGGGCGCCGGCACGGCCCGACACGACCGCCCGCCCGACTGGCCGTCGCGCCGGCTTCGCGGTACCCTCGCGGCTTCGCTGGCGACTTGCCCTCTCGAAGGAGGATTCGATGCGACTCCACGGAGCGATGCTCGCTCTCGTCCTCGTGCTCTTCGCCGGCCGCGGGATCGCCGGCTCGGACGCGCCGCCGGCTCCCGCATCGACCGCCACCTCTCCGGCTTCCGCCGCGCCCACGGCGGCGCCGCAGGCCTCCGCCGACACCAGCGCCGCCGCGCAGGCGGCCCCCATGCACTCCTCGCGCCCCCCGGAGCCGAAGGGGCTCTGGTTCGAAGGGGAGCGCCACCTCGCCGACGTGGTCCAGTGCACGTTCGGCGGTCAGAACGCCGAAGCCTACTGGTCCGCGAACGGAGACGCGCTGATCTTCCAGGCCACGCCCGTCGGCGCGAAGTGCGATCAGATCTACACGATGAAGCCCGACGGCGCGGACAAGCGCCTCGTGTCCACGGGCAAGGGCCGCTGCACCTGCTCGTACTTCATCCCGGGCACGGACCGCATCCTGTTCTCCTCCACGCACGCGGCGATGGACACGTGTCCGCCCGAGCCCGACTTCTCGCAAGGCTACGTCTGGCCGCTCTACCCGGAGTACGACATCTGGACGGCGAAGCGCGACGGCTCGGACCTCCGTCGCCTCACCAGCTCGCCGGGCTACGACGCGGAGGCCACGTGCTCGGTCGACGGGAAGTGGATCGTCTTCACGTCCACGCGGGACGGCGACATCGACATCTACAAGATGCGCACCGACGGCTCCGAGGTGACGCGCCTCACGACCGAGCCGGGCTACGACGGCGGCCCGTACTTCTCCCACGACGGTACGAAGATCTGCTACCGCCACGGCGTGTTGAAGGGCGACGCCGAGCTCGCCAAGTACCGGGGACTGCTCGCGCAGAACCTCGTGCACCCGCACACGCTCGAGATCATGTGGATGAACGCCGACGGGACCGGCAAGACGCAGGTCACGAGCAACGGCGCGGCGAATTTCGCGCCGTACTTCACGCCCGACGACAAGCGGCTCATCTTCGCGTCGAACGTGGCGGACCCGCGCGGGCGGAACTTCGACCTCTACCTCGCGAATCTGGACGGCACGGGACTCGAGCGCGTCACGTTCTGCCCGTCGTTCGACTCGTTCCCGATGTTCAGCCCGGACGGCAAGAGTCTCGCGTTCGCGTCGAACCGCAACGGCTCGGTGCCCGGCGAGACGAACATCTTCGTGGCGAGGTGGGTGGAGTAGCGGCGACGCCCGACGAACCGTGCGGGGGTGCCGGGCCGGAGCGGGTCACTTCACGCGCATGAACACCGCGGTGATGTCGTCGCGGCGGGTCGCCCCCTCGTGGAACGCCAGGATCTCCCGGCGGATCGCCTCGCTCGCCTCGTCCAGCGGACGGGCGTGGTGCCGGCGCATCGCCTCCCGGAGCCGATCCTTCCCGTACTGCTCGTCGCGCGGGTTCGCGGCCTCCCAGATGCCGTCGGTGCCGAACACGAGGAAATCGCCCGGCACGAGCGCGACCTCCGCCGCGGGATAGGTCGACCCGGCGAAGATCCCGAGCGGGATCCCGGTCGAGCGACGGTCCACGAACTCGTCCCGGGAGGCGCGGTAGATCAAGGGCGGGTCGTGCCCGGCGCTCGTGAAGCTCATCGCCCGGGTGCGGCGATCGAACACGCCGAAGAAGAACGTGAGGAAGCGCCCGTCGTCCGAGTCGGCCTCCAGGAGATCGTTCATCGTGCGCACGATGTCCTCGAGGTCGGTGCTGCGCGTGAGGAGCGCCCTGAACGTCGCGCGCGCGATGAAGACGAACAGCGCGGCGCCCATGCCGTGGCCGGTGGCGTCGCCGATCACGATGCCGGTCCGGTCGTTGCCCATGTCGAAGAAATCGTAGAAGTCGCCGCCGGTCTCGGTGGCGGACATGCACCACGCGCGCAGCTCCAGCTCGGGCGTGTCGGGGTAGCCGCCCGGCAACAGCGCGTTCTGGATGCTGGACGCGAGGTTCATCTCCGCCGAAAGCCGCTCGGAGCGACGCGTCTTCTCGTAGAGGATGGCGTTGTCGACGGCCGCGGCGCAGAGATTCGCGACGGTCCGCAGCACGTCCGCGTCCTCCGCGCGGAGCCCGTCCTCCGTCTCCGAGTTCACGAGCACGATGGCGCCCAGCGCCTGCTCCTGCACCACGAGCGGCACCACGAGGATCGAGCGCAGATCCACGGCCAGGCCCGTCACGTCGAGGAGCGGGGACGCGGACGCGTCCGCGATGAAGACGGTCTCCTTGCGGGCGAGGCAGCTCTGGAGGAACGGCTCGCCGGCTCGCGTGCGGAGCGAGAGCAGGACCTCTTCCGAGAGACCCCACTCGTGGGCGGCGCCGAGTCGTCCGTCCTTCACCAGGGCGATCGCGCCCACCTGCGCGCGCACGATGCGCACCGAGAGATCCATGAGCTTCGTCAGCAGCACCTCGAGGTCGACGTAGCGCACGAGCTCGCCCGCTTCGTTGAGCGCGTCCAGCTTCGCGCCGGAGGCCGCCGACTCGCGGCTCGCCGACTCGTAGAGCTGCACCTTCACGATCTCGGCGGAAAGCGCGTCCACGACCTCGCGCCACCACGCCAGCTCCTCCGCCGCGACGTCATCGCCGTGCAGCAGGAAGAGGCCGTACTTCTCGTCCCGGAACGTGAGCGGCGACGCGGCCGAGATTGCAGGCTCGCCGTCGCGGAGCGGCCGCGGCGTGTGGACCCTCGCGAGCCCGGTCTCCTCGCGGCTCCAGAGCCCGCCGAGCAGCGCGGCGGCTTCCGCGTCGACGGGGCCCGGGGAGGTCCCGCTTCCCGAGAGCATCACCGAGAACGCGCCCGAGCTTCCCGGGACCACCACCGACCATGTCACGCGGCGTCCCTGGGCGGACGCGTCGAGGACCGCGCACAGCTCGTCGCTGTCGAGGCAGTCGTGCAGGCGGCGGCGAACCGGCGCGTCCATGGCTCCGCGCGCTACGTGCGCGCGAGCTCCTGGAAGACGTGCTCGAGCCCGGCGACGGTCTCGCGCGCGGAGTCGAGCAGCGCGTCGATCGGCCCGGCGATCCCGAGCGCCGCAACGCGTGGAGCGAAGTCCGCTCCCGGCGCGCGGGGGCCGTCCTTGCGTCCCACGCCGAGCTGGTGGCAGAGCTCGTTCGCCACTTGGACCACGAGCACGCCCGGCTTCGTGCGGCCCGGCTCGAGCGGATGGTGGTGCTCCTCGATCAACTCCACGAGCGTGGCCGAGAGGCCCCACTTCCGGCCCATCTTCCCGCCCACCTCGGGATGGCTCATTCCGAACGTCTCGGTCTCGGCGCGCACGACGTCGCGGGTCCGTCCGATCACGCCGTCGAACTCCTGCTGCGCGCTCGCGATGTGCGGAGCGAGGATGATCTTCCCCACGTCGTGGAGGAGCCCGCCCACGAAGACCTCCTCGCGGACGTCGGGCGGCAGATGCAGGCCCCGGGCCACCGTTCCCGTCAGGGTCGCGCAGGCCATGGAGTGCTTCCACATGCCGCCCTCGGCCAAGCCGTAGGGTCCGAGCTGGCGGTCCAGGAGATGGCTCGTCTGCGCGGCGAGCACGACGGAGCGCAGGGTACGCAGCCCCAGGACGACGATCGCTTGCGGAATCGACGTGACGCGGCTGCGCAGCCCGAAGAAGGGCGAGTTCACGAGTCGCAGCACGCGGGCGGTGAGCGCCTGATCGCGGCGCAGGATCTCCTCGAAGTCGCTGGCCGTGGCGTTCGCGTTGCGCGAGAGGTGGATGACCTCCATCGCGACCGCGGGAAGCGTCGGCAGGTTGTCGAGGCTCGCGAGAATCGCCTTCGCGCGGCGCTCCTTCACGACGAGCGGCACCTGGGAGAAGAGCCCCGACGAGGTCGCCACGGGGGCGCCGCCCGACGACGCGCTCGTCGCCGGGAGCGGCGCCGGGCGGCCCGAGGGCGGCTTCCGGAAGTGGTCGAACGCCGAGGGGGTCATCGAAACGGGGGCGCCCTTTGCTGGAGACTTCGCGAGGCCGCCTCGCCAGACCGCCTCGATGAGGAGGTATCGACCGGAAGGCCGCTCCTCCCCAGCGGAAATTTCGCCAAGCGGCCTGCTAGGCGACGCTCTTGCAGCAGGTTACGCGCGCCCGGGCGGCGGCGGCGCGAGGCGTCCGGGTGCCGTGCTTTCGGTGGGGTCGGTGGGTTCGGTGGGTCCGCTGGGTCCGGTGGGTCCGGTGGGTCCGGCACCCCCCGTGGCTCCAGCGGATCGGTCCATTGAAATCGATGCTAGTGGATGTACCCCAGGGCGCGCAGGCGCTCCACTTCGGAGTCCACGGCGCCTTCGGGCTCGGCCGAGCTCGTCGTGCCCGCCTGGGGGCGACCCTCGCGCTCCCAGGTGGACACCTCCTTGACCGGGAAGCTCGCGAGGAGCGCGGGGTCCAGGAGGTCGGCGCGGACGCGCCCGTCGAGGTCCTGGGCCACGGGGAGCCCCAGCAGCGCCGCGATCGTGGGCGCGACGTCGTAGATCGAGAGGCGCCCGCGCGAGGGCGAGGGCACCGTGGCGCCGCCCGCGAGGATGGCGAAGCCGTCGGGCGCACGGGAGTGCGCGTAGCGATCCTCGAAGCCGTGATCCGAGAGCACGAGGAGGGTCGCCTGCGGCGGGGCGGCGGCGAGGACCTCCCCCACGATCGAGTCCATCAGCTCGTAGTAGCGCTCGATGACGGGCCGAAGACGCAGGTCCGGATCCTGCGCCACGTCGCCGGGCTCCTTGCGCAGCCGCCACGTGAGGTGGTGCGAGAGATCCACCGCGCGGAAGTACGTCGCGAACAGCCGCCAGTCCGCGTCACGCGAAAGGAGGTCCACGGAAACGTTGCGCGTGGTCAGGTCCCGCGCCAGGTTGAGCTGCATCTCCGTGACGAACTTCGCGTGTTTCTTCGCCCAGGCCGCGGCGCCGTCCGCGTCGAGGCCCGAAGCGTCGATGAACGAGAGCACGCGCTCCACGGGAACGTCGTCCGCGCGCACGATCTCGCCGGCGAGGAGCGAATCCAGCGCCGCCGGATAGGTGGCGCCCTCCAGCCGCCGATCCCTCGCCTGAAGGTGGAAGCGGTCCGACACGCACACGCCGGAGAGGGGGCGCGCGGGATGGCTCACGTACCACTCGATCTCGGTGGTGGGGATCCCGGCCTCCGACGCCGCCTCGAAGACGCTCGTCGCCTTGACCTGTTCGCTCCGGTACGGCACCAGCGGGAACGCGTGCCGGCGATCGAGCGCGCGGAAGAGGACGCCGGTGGTCTTCGTGTAGAACGCCGTGCGCTCGATCGCGCGCGGGAGCTTCACGCCGCCGGGCAGCACCGTCTGCACGACGTCGTGGATGCCGTGCCGGAAGCGGCTCTTCCCGGTGGCGATGGAGGTCCAGATCACCGGAGAGAAGGTCGGGCGGATCGTCTCCACGTCGAAGGTGCGGCCGCGCGCGACGAGCGCCGCGAGATTCGGGAGCCGGCCCGCGTCCAGCATCGGCTGGAGGATCGTCCACGTCCCGCCGTCGAAGCCGAACACGAGAACCCGCTGGCCCGTGTCCCTCGCCGCGAGTCGATGCGTGGCGGCGCGCGGCATCACCGCGGCCACCGGCTCCGGCGCGCGCGCGGTGGCCACGCGCACGAGGCCCGCGAGGACCACGGCGAAGGCCAGCGCCAGCGCCGTGCGCTCCGCCGCGCGCGGCCGGGCGCGGAGCGTCCACGCGAGGATCGCCGCCGCCGCGAAGGGGAGCGCCGCGAACACGAGCGTCCCCGCCGTCCCGGCGAGGTCGCGCGGGAGCCCGTACAGGCGCTCGCGGAAGAACGAGATGCCCTGGATGGCCGCAAGCGCGGCAAGGGGGGCGAACGCCGCGAAGGGGCCGCCGAGCGCGCGGATGCGTCGCGCGGCGAGCTTCACCACGCCGAGCGCCACGAGCGCCACCGCGAGGTGCAGCGCGAAGAAGATCAAGCCGAGCACCACGTGCCCCGGCTGCCACGGCAGGATCTGATTGCGGGACGCGAAGAAGGCCAGCTCGAGGAGCGCGTAACCCGCCGCCGCCGCGAGCGCGACCGGCATCACACGCTGAACCGGAAGATCACGCAGTCGCCGTCCTGGACTTCGTAGTCGCGTCCCTCGAGACGGTGCTTTCCGACGTCCTTCGCGGCGTTCCACGAGCCGACGTCCTTGAAGACGTCGAAGGACACGACCTCCGCGCGGATGAAGCCCCGCGCGATGTCGGAGTGGATCTTCCCCGCGGCCTCCACGGCGCTCGAGCGCCGCGGCAGCATCCACGCCTTGCACTCGTCTTCGCCGAACGTGAAGAAGGAGAGCAGCGCGAGCGCCTCGTACGCGGCGCGGATCACGCGATCCCGGCTGGAGTCCGTGAGCCCGTAGTGCGAGAGGAACTCGTGCGCGTGGGCGTCGTCCATCGCCGCGATCTCGGACTCGATCTTCGCGGAGACCGCGAGGTACGACATGCCGGACGACTCCGCGTAGGCGCGCAGCTTCGCGTCCGAGGCTCCGCCCGAGGGCTCCGCCTCGCCCACGTTCCCCACGATGATCACGGGCTTCATCGTCAGGAAGGCATAGCCCCTGAGCTCGCGCAGCGCGGCCGCGTCCAGATCCAGCAGGCGCGCGGCCCTGCCCTCCATGAGCGCGTCGCGCACGTGCCCGAGCAGCTCCTTCTCGGCGCCGAGCTTCCGGGGATCGAAGCCCTTCTTGAGGTCGGAGTCGATGCGCTCGAGCCTCTTCTCGAGAGGAACGAGGTCCGCGAGGAGCAGCTCCGTGTCGAGGCTCGTGACGTCGCGCACGGGATCGACGGTGCGGTCGGGGTGCGGCACGGCGGGATCGTCGAACACGCGCACCACGTGAACGAGCGCGTCCACGGTGCGGAGATCCGCGAGGAGCGCGTTCGCGCCCTTCTCGGTGGAGCCGGGGGTGATGCCGGGGACGTCGATGAAGTCCACCGAAGCCGGCGTCTTCTTCTTCGGGGCGTAGAGGTCCGCGAGCCAGTCCAGCCGGGGATCGGGGACGAGCGTGCGACCCCGGTTCGCCGCCGCGGCCCCTCCGCCGAAGCGGCCCGTCTCCGCGTTCCCGCGGGTCAAGGCGTTGAAAAGCGTGGACTTGCCGGAGCCCGGCAACCCGATCAGACCGACCTGCACGCGCACTTCTCCGGAAAACGAAGCGCCCATCTTACGCCGTTCCGGCCTCGTGAGTCCACGGCCGCCGCCGTGGTACGATCCCGACTCACCGCTCGTCGGCTCGCCTTCCCCCACCCCCCTCGGGAGCCGCCCCATGTTCACCAAGCGCTTCCTCCTCGGTCTCGCCGTCTCCGCGATGGCGCTCCCCGCGTACGCGATGTGGTCCTCGGACCCCGCCACGAACCTCTCGATCGCGGACGCCGCGAGCGATCAGGCCCAGCCCAAGATCGCGCCGACCTCGGACGGCGGCTGCTACATCAGCTGGTTCGACGGCATCGGGAACGGCTACGACGTCCGCGTGCAGAAGCTCGACGTGTTCGGCAACGAGGTCTTCGCGCACAACGGGGTCCTCGTCGCGAACCTGAGCCTCTCCTCCACCACGGACTACGGCATCGACGTGGACGCCGCCGGCAACGCGCTGCTCACCTTCCAGGACGATCGCTTCGGCGGCCTGCAGGTCACCGCGGCGAAGGTCTCCCCTGCCGGCGCGCTGCTCTGGGGCGTGAACGGCATCCAGCTCACGAGCACCGCGGACTTCGTGGCGAACCCGAAGATCGCCGGCACCAGCGACGGCGCGTGCGTCGTGGCGTGGCTCCAGAACTCCGTGGTGAAGCTGCAGCGCCTCGACGCGAACGGCGCGCCGATCTGGGGCACCGTCCTCACGCTCACGCCGCCCACCGGCTCCTACTTCACGAGCGACCTCCACGCCTTCGGCACGGACGTGGTGTTCTCGTTCGTCCACCAGACGGGCGGCTTCACCTCGCCGAAGCATCTCCTCGCGCAGAAGATCGACGCGACCGGCGCCCTGCTGTGGGGCGCGTCGCACGTGGCGGTCTTCGACGGCGGCTCCCTCCAGTTCGGCAACTACCCCGCGTTCGTGCCGGACGGGAGCGGCGGCGGCGTCTTCTTCTGGTACAACACGGCCTCTCCGCAGCTCCAGAGCTACGCGCAGCACATCCTCGCGAACGGCACCGAGGCCTTCCCGCACAACGGGACCCCGGTCTCCGCGGACGTCTCGCGCGGCCGCGTCGAGCCTTGGGCGGCGTTCAACGCGTCCACGAACGAGACGTACGTCTTCTGGGAGGAAGAGAACTCGCTGCAGTCCCAGTTCGGCCTCTACGGACAGAAGCTCGACGCCTCCGGCAACCGCCAGTGGGGCGGGTCGGGCATCGCGTTGATCCCGCTGGGATCCACGAGCATCCTCTGGATCCGCACTCTCCTCGTGAGCGCGGGCCCCTTCGTCTTCTGGTCGGCGGAGCCCGGCGCCAACCAGGACCGTCTCTACGGGATGAGGCTGGACGCCACGGGCGCGGTGGACATCCCCACGTTCAACGTCGCGTCGACGCCGAGCGGCAAGATGCGGCTCTTCGCGGCGAAGGACGCGGAGCCCATGGCCATCCTGGCGTGGGCGGACGCCCGCCACGACGGGGGCGACATCCTCGTGCAGAACGTCAACAGCGACGGATCGCTCGGTTTCGTCGGGGACATCGGGGCGCCGGAGGTGAGCGCCGGAGCCGCCGCCCTCGCGTTGAGCGCACGGCCGAATCCGACGAAGGGCGCCGTGCAGCTCGAGTACGCCGCGCCTGCGTCGGCCGCGCTGAGCCTCCAGGTCGTCGACGTGAGCGGCCGCGTCGTGCGGCAGCTCCGGAGCGGCGCAGGTTCCGCCGGAAGCGCGACGTGGGACGGCCGCGACGACGTCGGCGCTCGTGTGGCCGCGGGCGTCTACTTCGTGCGCCTGAAGAGCGGCGCGGCGATGCGGACCGAGCGCGTCACGCTGATCCGGTAGGCCTCCGCAGGGTTCTGAGCGCGGCGGTCCGCCGCGCTCAGAACCGGAACATCAGCGGCACGAGGACGGCGATGAGCCCCAGATGCAGGATCGTGAGCGGCAGCCCCGCGCGGAAGTAGTCGCTCGCGCGGTAGCCCCCGGCGCCCATGACGAGCAGGTTGACCTTGGTGCTCACCGGTGCCAGGTACGCCGCCGACGTGCCGAGCGCCACCGCCATGAGCAAGGGTCGCGCGCTCATGCCGAGTCCCGCGCTCACGGCGAAGGCGATCGGCGCCAGCATCACCACCGCGGGCGAGCCGTCGAGGAGCTGGCTGAGCGCGCTTCCGAGCGCGGCCAGCGTCACCACCGCGGCATGCGGGCCCATCGCGCCGAGCGTGGCGCACGCGGCGCCCGCGAGGAGCGCGCCTCCGCCGGTGCGATCGAGCGCCATGCCGATCGGGAGAAGCGCCGCCACGAGGAACAGCACGCGCCATTCCACGGCGCGATAGGCTTCCTCCATCGTGATCGCGCCCACGAGCACCACGAACGTCCCCGCCGCGAACGCCGCGACGTGCGGGGGCTGCCACCCCGCCACGACGAGCCCGATCATCAGGACCAGCGCCGCCAGCACCCACGGCGCCTTCTTCGTCCGATGTTCCTCGGGCGCGGTGGGCGAGAGCATCACCACATCGCGGCCGCGCGCGAGCTGGCGGATGCGAGCCCAGGGGCCGTGAAGCAGGAGCGCGTCGCCGAACGCCAGGCGAAGCTCCGCCAGGTGCTCGTGCAGGAGCGTCCCGGCGCGCCAGACGCCGAGCACGCTCAAACCGTAGCGCTCGCGGAAGTCGATCTCGGCGAGCGTGCGACCGGCCACCTGCGAGCGCGGCGCGATGGCCGCCTCCACGATGCCGACCCCTTCGGACTCGAGCGCTCCCGCCGCCACCTCCTGGAGCAGCTCCACGCCGCCGAAGGACGCGAGATCCCGGATGCGCTCCGCCTCTCCCGTCACGAGGAGCCGGTCGCCGGGGCGCAGCCGCTCGGTCGGATCGAGGCCGAGAAGCGTTCGCCCGTCGCGGACGATCGCGGAGACGGTGAGTCCCACCAGCTCGCCGATGCGACTTTCCGCGATGGTCTGCCCGGCCAGCCCCGAGGTCTCCGGCACGCCGAGCACGTAGATGCGACCCTGCAGCTCGCCGAAGACGCGGGCGTCCATCGCGCCGACGACGAACTGGCGGTGAAGGGCCGCCTCGTCCAGCGAGCCGCGCGGCCCGATCGCGAGGAGCTCGTCGGACGGCGAGAGCGCGATCTCGCCGAGGTCGCCGCCCACCAGCGTGCCCGCGCGCCGGAGCGCGATCACCACGAGGCCGAAGCGGCTCCGGAACTGCGACTGCCGCAGCGTGCGCCCCACGAGATCCGAAGCGTCGCGCACCTGCATCACGACGCCCGCGATCGCCCGGGACGCCGCTTCCAGCTCCTCGGGCCGCGCCTCCTCGAGGATCGCCCCGCGCACGCGCAGCAGCTCGCGCACGTCTTCGGCCTTCCCCTGGACCAGCAGCACGTCCTCCGCGCGCAGCACCGTCTCCCCTTCCGGCGCGAGCCGACGCCGACCGTCGCGCAGGATCGCCACGACCTGCACGTCGAGGGTATGGCCGAGCCGCGTGTCCCGCAGCGTCCGGCCCTCGAGCCCGGAGCCGGCCGGAACGCGGATCGAGAAGAGGGACGACTCGAGCTGGTAGACCTGGAGGAGATCGCTCCGCCGCGACACGGGGGTGGGCGCCACGCGCGCCGGCAGCACGCGATGTGTCAGCATGCCCAGCACCGCCGCGCCGAGGAGGAGGAGCGGCACGCCGAACGGAGCGAACTCGAAGAGGCCGAAGGGCGCGTCGCCGTGCGCGCGGAGCATGTCGGAGGCGATCATGTTCGGCGGCGTGCCGAGGAGGGTGACCGTGCTGCCGAGCGTCGTGCCGAAGGCGAGCGGCAGGAAGAGCTTCGACGGCGACACGTTCGTGCGGCGCGCGAGGCTGGAGGTCGCGGGCATCAGCATGGCCATCGCGGCGAGCTTGTTCATGAACGCGGCGAAGCAGCCGCCCGCGAGCGCCACCGAGAACGCGAGCGTGGCCTCCCGCGACCCCACCGCGCGCTCGAGGCGCAGGGCGAGCGCGTCGGCGATCCCGGTGTGCGCGAGCGCCGCGCCCACGAAGAAGGTCCCGAGCATGGTGATCACGGCGGGCGAGGCGAAGCCGTCGAAGGCCCGGTCCGCCGGCACCCACCCGGTGAACACGAGGACCGCGAGGCCGGCGAACGCCGTCAGCTCGAAGGGCAGCGCCTCCGTGAGGAAGAGCGCCACCATCGCGAGGAGGAGAGCCAGGAGCGCCGCGATCTCGAACGTCATGGCGGGCTACTATAGGCGCCTCGCGCTCGAGGGCAACGCCGGAGAGGGCGCCGGCGGCTCCGGGCGCGACGCCGCATCGCGGCGGGCACGTTGCCGCCGGCCCCCGCGGCCCTGGCGAATCGCGGCCGTGCGCGCTAGCATGCACCCTTCCGACATGGCCCGGAGGTCTTCGATGTCTCTCGCTCGCCCGGCGCGGACGCTCGCCTGTCTGGCCTTCCTCATGGCGCTCGCCGTCCCCGCCCGCTCGGAGGAGCCCCCCTTCTCCGTGCACACTCTCCCGAACGGCCTCACCGTTCTGCTCTCGCCCTCTTCCGCGCACCCGGTCATCGCGGTCCAGGCCTTCGTGACCACGGGCGGGCGCACCGAGGACGAGTACTACCAGGGCTCGCTCCACTACATCGAGCACCTCGTGTACAAGGGCAACACGCCGCACATGAAGCCCACCGAGTTCCGCAAGAAGATGAGCCTCCTCGGGCGGGAGGCCGGCGGCTGGACCTGGGACGACGAGATCAACTTCGGCTTCGAGGTCCCGAAGGGCACGTTCGACGAGGCCCTCGGCGTCTTCCGCGAGGCGCTCCTCGACCTCAAGTTCGAGAAGGACTGGTTCGAGTCCGAGAAGCGCGTGGTCTTGCAGGAGATGACCACGGACCGCGAGCAGCCCGACGAGGTCGTGGACGAGGCGTGGGACGCGCTGGCCTACGACGTGCACCCGTACGGCCGCTCCGTGATCGGGACGGAGAAAGCGGTGCACGAGCTCGACATGGAGAAGACCTTCCACTACTACAAGGACCGCTTCACGCCGAACCACATGATCCTCTCGGTCTCCGGGGACTTCGACGCAGCGGACATGCTCCGCCGTGTCCAGAAGGCGTGGGGCCTCCAGAAGAAGGGACCGGACTCCTTCGAGCTGGGTCTCACCGAGCCGCCGCAGCTCGGCCCCCGGGAGCGCACCGAGTACTTCTCGAAGGCCTCCGACGCCGTCGCGATGATCGGCGTGGTGGGCCCGCCGGGCGCGAGCGACGACACGCCCGCGCTCGAGATGCTCGCCGCGCTCCTCAACGATCGCTCGGTGGGGCTCCCGCAGTACCTCGAGGAGCAGGACAAGTGGGTCACCAGCGTGGATGCGTCCGACTACGTGATGCACGACGCGTCGGACTTCCGCGTGTCGTTCCGCAGCGAGCCCGAGAAGGCGCAGGTCGTGGAGGCGTTCCTCCAGCGCTTCCTCCTCGACTTCGACGTGACCAAGCTCCCCGCCGACGCGTTCGAGCAGGCGCGGCGCGGGCTCCTCTTCGACGAGGCGCAGCAGCGCGCCACCGCCGAGAGCCGCGCGTCCCGGCTGGGCTTCCTCGTGAGTCGCCGCGGACTGGAAGCGGCGAAGACCTTGACCGAGCGCTGGGCGAAGCTCACCCCCGCCGACGTCCAGGCGGCGAAGGCGCGCTGGTTCCAGCCGCGACGCTTCGTCACGGCCACCGTCTTACCGGACGGGTTCGATCCCGCGAAGTTCGAGACGAAGGGCCCGGTGGCGCGGCCCGCCCCCGCCACGAAGCTCCCGGAGCTGAACGTGGCGGGCGCGCTCCTTCCCGCCAAGGGCGAGGCGCTGGAATACCGGAAGACGGACGCGGGCGACGGCGTCTCCGTCTACACGTACGCGAACGGCCTGCGGCTCGTCGTGCGTCCATCCGCCTCCTCGCCGCTCGTGGCGGCGACCGGGCGCGTGCTCGGCGGACAGTGGGTCGAGCCCGACGGCAAGGACGGCATCAATCGCTTCGTGGCCGAGATGGGGCTTCGCGAGACGCGCCGCTGGTCGCCCGAGGAGTTCCACGCGCTCCTGCGCTCGCGCTCCATCCGCGCGAACGACGACGTGAGCGTGGGCAGCCGGGCGAACACATCGCGGAACGTGGACTACCGCGACGCGGCCGGGCACCACTACCTCGCCCGCTCGGAGGAGTGGCCCACGATCCTCGCGTGCCTCAAGGAGACGCTCTTCTTCCCGAAGTTCGATCCCAAGGAAGTGGCGAAGCTGAAGCAGGACCTGGTGACGGACGCGAAGCTTCTCCCGGAGAACCAGCTCGAGTACATCAAGCAGGAGTTCTACCGGAAGGCGTTCGCGGGTCATCCGTACGGGCGCGTGACGTTCGGCACCGAGAAGACGCTCGCCACGATCGGTCCGCCGGAGCTGGAGTCCTTCCACCAGACCTACTGGACGCCGGCGCGGACCGTGGTGGCGGTCATCGGCGACGTGAACGCGGACTCGGTGGCCGCCTGGGTGTCCACGCGCTGGGCGGATCTCGACCACACGAAGGCCGAGCCGTGGAAGCTCGACGCGGCCAAGGTGGCCGCCGCGCCGCAATGGAATCCTCCCGCGGACATGCAGACGATCCAGCTCGGCAAGAATCTCTGGACCGCGAACTGGGGGCGTCCCGGCTGCTCGATGGCCGATCCGGAGCTCTTCACCTCCGAGGTGCTCTCGCGCGTGGCCGGCAACGACCACTTCTACAAGTACGTCTACGGCGAAGGCGTCTCGTACCGGAGCTGGATCAACTTCTGGGAGCATCTGGGACCGGGCGCGTGGATCGTCGAGAACGACGTGAAGCGCGAGCGCTTCGACGAGATCATGACGAAGTTCGACGAGGACCTGAAGCGCTACACCACGACCGGCTTCACGAAGAAGGAGTTCGACGACGCGGTGCAGCGCCTCGCGAACAGCCGGATCCTGGACGAGCAGGACAACGCGATGACCGCGTGGCGCCTCGCCACCGCCGAAGGCGACGGCGTGGGCTTCCGCACCGAGACCGAGCGCGTGGCGAAGCTGCGCGCGGTGAAGTACGACGACGTGGAGGCGCTCGCGAAGCGCGTGTTCGCGCCGGGCGGGCTCTTGAAGGTCGTGCAGAAGTAGGGAGGGGCCCTAGCGGAAAGCGTAGAAGCGCCGCAGAGTCGATGCCATGCGAGGTCTTCCATGCGTAAACCTCTCGTTGCTTTGCTGATCGTCGCTCTGGGCACCCGCTACGCACACGCCAACCCGACCTCAGTGCCGTCCACCCCTTTCCAGTCTTTCGACGCGCCCGAGCTGGCGGAGATTCTCGGGGCGTATGGACTCGTCGCCCTGACGCCGGCCGCGCTCCTCAAGATCGAAGATCACTTCGCCTCCTACGACTCCGTCATCGCGGAGTCGCAGTCGCCCCGGCACGGCTTGCAGCCGGACGTGATTCGGTTCTACGGCGAACGGGCGTCCTCGATGGTGCCGCTCGTTCGCTCCCTCCAAGAGTGGACCACAGGGCACGCCGCTCGACCCGCGCCACGGGAAGGAGTGCGCGTCTGGTGCCCGCCGGCGCTCGTGGACAGCCTCCTCCAGGAGGATCAGAGTCGAGCCGAGGGATTTCTCGCCGAAATCCGGCGACGCCAGCATCAGAGACGGCGTGTGCACCCTCGGCCTGCCGAGCAACGCATGACCTTGCCGCGCGGCACTCGCTTCGACTTCGAAGCGGTCGAAATCACGTTGCACGACCGCGACGCTGACGTGCGAGGGGAGTATGGCTTCTCGCTGCGAGGACACCCCCTTCGGTTGTATTTTCCGTTCCCGGAGGATTCGTCCCTGGGGCGCCCGAAGCTGCTTCACGCGTCGCTCGGTTGCGACGGGGGGCTGTGGCAGAATCTCGCGATCGAGGATTCCTCGGAGACATGGTGCTTCGGTATTCCGGCCGGCTGCCGAGAGGCGACTGTTCGGATTGCGTATCGACAGGCCTTCCGGAATCGGATGACCTACATCCTTCGGACCGCTTCGCAATGGCCCCAGCCCATAGGGCGTGCCGAGCTCGTGGTCCGTCTCGACTCCCCGACGCTGCAGGGTGCGCGGCTCACTCTTCCCCTCGAGCCGGACTCGACGGATAGACGGGTGTTCCGCGGCACCTTCTTCGACTTCGCACCCTCTTGCGACCTCTCCGTCGACGTCCAGCGTGCAGAGGGCGGGAGCGGTCCGGACGTCTTGCGAGGCTCCGCTCCCGTCGCTGCGAGCGACGTCGCCGCCCTTCTGGCCGGCCCCACCTCCTTGTCCGTGTCGCCGTCCCCCTGGCCAGCCGTGGGGGTCCTTCGCGGACTTGTGCGCAGGCCGACCGGAGAAGCCGTACCTTTTGCGAACGTGATCGTCCTCCCCGAGAAGATCGGGGTGAACGCCGATTCCCGCGGCCTGTTCCAGATGGACCACGTTCCGGCGGGACGGCACATTCTGCGGGTACAGCACCTTTCCATGAGGACCGCGGTAGCCGACATCCCGATCTACCCGAACGAGGTGACGAAGGTCGAGGTCATCTCGAGATGGTATTGACGGTAGACCCTCGAGCGGTCTGAAAGACGGGACCTGCGTGATCATGCGCGTCGCGATACACTCCTGCTCGACTCGGCCTCGCTCTCGGAGACTGCGCATGACACGCTTCGCCCTTCGATGGTGGCTGGCCCCGGCCCTCGGAACGACGCTGTGCTGGCCGCTCGTCGCCCGCGCCGACGCCCCCGAGCCTCCGATCCTCGGAGTCGAGGAGCCTTCGGGAGTCCGTCGCCAGGGTGACCAGCTCCTCATCGTCGGCGACGAGGAGCCGGGCACGTACTACACGATGCCCGTCACCGGGCAGGAGACGAGCTTCCTCCCGCTCACGCCCGCGAAGCTGACCCGGCATCACGTGGCGTCGGGGCTCGCGGCCTTCGACCTCGAGTCCATCGACGTGCTGGCCGACGGCCGCGTGGTGGTCCTGTCCGAGCGCTTCCCCGGCCTCTTCGACGAGAAGGGTCTCGTGGTCCAGTACCCGCAGCGCCTGATGAGCTTCGGCGGGCGCGGGCCGGAGGGCGTGGCGGTGTTGCCGAACGACGACGGCTCCTCCCGCGTGGCGATCCTCTGGGAAGGGGGCTATCCCGAACCGGATCTGATTCCGCCCGAGCTGAAGGCGGACGCCGGCTTCCGGCACGCGCTCCATCCGCGCGTGTTCGTCCACCGCCTGCCTCGCGGCGCCGAGAACTACGCGCTCAACCCCGCCGACGTCGAAGCGGAGGTGGAGCTGGAGCCGTTCCTCCCGCCGGGCAAGGAGCCGTTCGCGCAACGCTATCGCGCGCCGGATCTCGTGTGGCGGGAGCTCGATGTGAACGGCAAGAAGGAGTGGGGCTGGATCGTTCTCCTCTCGTCCGGGTGGGGCGAGAAGCCGCAGGCCGGCTCGGTCGAGGAGTGCCGGAAGACGGAGCACGGCGAGCCGCTGCGGTGGTGCGGCCGCTTCCTCCAGCGCTTCACCGTGGACGGCCACCCGTTCGGCGACGCCTTCGACCTGGACGAGATCCTGCCGAACGCCGTGCGCTCGGCGAACTGGGAAGGGCTCGGTTGGTTCACGCCCGGCCAGAAGCTCGTGATGGTCTACGACGAGCCGATCGCGGAGAAGCGACTGGATCCGCAGCAGGCGTTCGTGTTCGATTTGCCCGCGGGTTGGTGAGGGTGGGCGCGGCCGCGAGCCCCTGGCTGTCGGATTGAGCGCTAGCGCCAGACCCAGGTGATCCGGTACACGGCGCCCGCTCGATCGTCGGAGACGAGCAGGGCGCCGCCCGGCATCACGAGCACGTCCACGGGCCGTCCCCACGCCTTCCCCCCGTCCGGCGAGAGCCAGCCCTCGATGAACGTGTCCGTGGACGCCACGTGTCGTCCGTCCTCGGTGAGTCGGGCCACGACCACGCGATAGCCCGCCGGGTGCGTGCGGTTCCACGAGCCGTGCTCCGCGATGAAGATCGCGTTCTGGAACTTCTTCGGGAACATCCTCCCCGTGTAGAAGCGCATCCCCAGGGCGGCCACGTGCGCACCCAGCTCGGCCTCCGGCTTGGTGAAGTCCGAGCACGGCCGCTTGCTGCCGAATTCTGGATCCGAGACGCCCATGCCGTGACAGTAGGGGTAGCCGAAGTGCAGCCCGGGAGTGGGCGCGCAGTTCAGCTCGTCCGGCGGCTCGTCGTCGCTGAGCATGTCGCGACCGTTGTCCGTGAACCACAGCTCCTTCGTGGCCGGATTCCAGTCGAAGCCCACGGTGTTGCGGATGCCGCGCGCCCAGGTCTCGAAGGCGGAGCCGTCGGGGCGGATGCGGTGGATCGCGGCGAAGATGTCCGCGGACTCGCAGTTGTTGCACGGCGCGCCGACCGGCACGTAGAGCCAGCCGTCCGGTCCGAAGGCGATGAACTTCCAGCCGTGGTGCGGATTCGGGGGGAAGCGGTCGTACACGACGACGGGCGGGGGCGGGCCGTCCAGGTGGTCCTCGATCGCGTCGAACCGGAGGATGCGCGCGATCTCCGCCACGTAGAGCGATCCGTCGCGCACCGCCACCCCGTTCGGCGTGTCGAGCCCATTCGCGATCACTCGGACGCGGTCGGCCTTCCCGTCGCCGTTGTCGTCACGCAGCGCGTAGACCTTGCCTTCGTCCCGCGTGCCCACGAACACCGTGCCCTTCTCGCCCAGCGCGAGCGAGCGTGCTCCGGGCACGTCGTCCGAGAAGACCCCGACATGGAATCCGGCAGGGAGCTTCAGATCCTGGATCGGGAGCGGTCGGACCTTCGGATCGGACGGCTTGTTGTAGCCGACGCAACCGCCGAGCGCGCCGAGCGCGAGGAACGTGACCAGCGCGAGAGGAGCGAAGGCGACGCGCTTCACGGCTGGAGGATCCCGTCGGTCTCGCCGTCGATCGCGATCATGACGTCCTTCCACTCGGCGAACTGTCGTACCGTCGCCTGCAGCTGCCGGATGATCGCACAGACGCGCACGGCGCCGCGATCGTACGCGTTCAGCTCCTTCGAGAAGCTCACGTAGAGGATGCGACCCGGGCGCGGCTCGAGCTTCTGGATCTCCACGCGCTTCCCGAGGTGCGGCGCATCGTAGTGGAAGGCCATGTAGCGCATCCGATGGCGGAGGACTTCCAGCGTGTCCGGGATCGCGGAGTGGAAGCCGCGCGCCGCCTCCTCCGCGGTGGGTCCGGCGAGCAGCGCTTGGAGCGTGGCGCGGACGACCGCGAGGGAGTCTCCCGCGGGGACCTCCCGCGGGAACGCCTGCACGTCGCAGGAGTCCGCGTGCGGGAAGTACACGAGCACACGACGCATCCCCGGGGAGGCGGGGACGGTGGAGGTGGTGGCCGGCGTCGACCCCTTCGCCGCGGCCGGTCCGCTCTCGCCTCGGGGCTCGCTTCCGCAGCCGGGACCCAACACGGCGGCCGCGACCAGGACCGAGACGCCGACGGCGGAGCGCAGCGTTTCCGTCACCCGCATCGGTCCCGCCCCGTGCGTCCGTCCTCCAAGCGCGCCTTACCCGAGCAGCTCGAGCTTCGCATACACCGCGAGCACCTTCTTCAACACCCCGCCGCGGAAGCGGATCGTGAGCTTGAGCCGTTCGCCGCGTCCCTCCACGGCTTCCACGATGCCCTCGCCCCACGACGGATGCTTCACCCGCATGCCGGGCGAGAGGTCCACGGTGACCTGGCTCTCGTCCTCGTAGCGCGGCGTGACGTCGCGCTCTTCCGCGCGCGCCCAGGTGGACGTGGACACCTGCCGCGTAGGGGCCGGCAGGTCGCCGCCCGCCCAGGTGCGCACGGCGCCCACGAGCGAGCGCCGCTCGATCAGCGCCGGGTCGATCTCGTCGAGGAAGCGCGAGGGCATGCCGCGCGAGTAGCCGTCGAAGCGGCGACGCGACTCCGCGTTCAAGAGCACCACCCGCTCGCGCGCCCGCGTGATCCCCACGTAGAAGAGTCGCCGCTCCTCCTCCAGGCCGGCCGCTTCCTCGATCGAGTTCGAGTGCGGGAAGAGCCCTTCCTCGAGCCCGGTGATGAAGACCCACGGGAACTCCAGGCCCTTCGCGTTGTGGAGCGTCATGAGCGTCACGCGCGCTGCCGTCTCGTCCACGTCGTCCGCGTCCGTGAGGAGCGAGACTTCCTGCAGGAACGCCGCCACCGAGGCGTCCTCGCGCCCCTCCGTGTCCGCGAACTCCTGCATCGCCGCGAGAAGCTCCGCCACGTTCTCCTGACGGGAGACCGCGCGCGGCGCGTCCTCCTCCTCGAGGTACTTCTCGTAGCCGATCTCGCGCAGCAGGTCCTCGGTCACGTCGGCCACGTCGTCGGTGTGCGCGCGCTCCGACGCGCGGGCGAGGATGTCCGCGAAAGCGGCGAGAGAGCTGCGGACCCCGGGGCGAAGCTCCGCGCCGTCGCCCGCGAGCGCCCGCGTGACCGCCGCCAGGAGCGAGCCGCCGCGAAGCGCCGCGTCCGCGCGGAGGTCTTCGAGCGTCTTCTTCCCCACCCCGCGCGTGGGCGTGTTGATGATCCGCGTCAGCGCCACGTCGTCCTGCGGGTTGACGGAGAGGCGAACGTAGGCGAGGACGTCCTTGATCTCCTTGCGCTCGTAGAATCGCTGTCCGCCGAAGACCTGATACGGCACGTGCGCCAGCTGGAACGCGTTCTCCAGGGCCCGGCTCTGTGCGTTCGTGCGGTAGAGGACCACGAAGTCGCTCGGCGAGCGGGACTGCGCGAGACCCTCCTTCACGAAGCGCAGCACGGTCATCGCCTCGGCCTGCTCGTCGGAGACCTCCAGCGCGAGAAGGAGATCGCCGCCGCCCTTCTCGGTCCAGAGCTCCTTTCCCTTCCGGCCCACGTTGTTGCGGATGACGCTGTTCGCCGCCTTCAGGATCATCTCCGTGGAGCGGTAATTCTGCTCGAGGCGGATCACGTGCGCGTCCGGGTGGTCCTTCTCGAAGTCCAGGATGTTCGCGATGTCCGCGCCGCGCCAGCGGTAGATGGACTGGTCATCGTCGCCGACCACGAAGAGCTGCCGGTGGTCCTTCGTGATGCGGGTCAGGAACTCGTACTGGCAGCGGTTCGTGTCCTGGTACTCGTCCACGAGGACCTGCGCGAAGGTGCCCGCGTAGCGCCGGCGCACTTCTTCATCGCGCAGCAGGATGACGGGGAGCATGAGGAGATCGTCGAAGTCCAGCGAGCTCTGCGCGCGGAGCGCCGCCTGGTACGAGCGGTACACGCGCGCCACGAGGCGTTCCCATGGGCCGCGCGCGGTCTCCTCGAAGGCGTCTGGGTCGCGGAGGTCGTTCTTCGCCTTCGAGATCGCGGAGAGGATCTGCTCGGGCGGGTTCTCCTTCGCGGGGATCGACAGCTCCGCGAGGACGCGGCGGAGCGCGGAGACCGAGTCGTCGCGGTCGAAGATCGAGAAGTCCTTCCCGATCCCCAATCGCTCCGCCTCGCGCCGCAGCATGCGCACGCCGATCGCGTGGAACGTCCCGATCCACGCGTGTCGCGCGCGCGGCCCCACGAGCGTGGCGATTCGCTCGCGCATCTCGCCCGCCGCCTTGTTCGTGAACGTGACCGCGAGGATGGCGCCCGGCGGCACGCCGTGCGCGATGAGCCAGGCCACGCGTCGCGTGAGGACGCGGGTCTTCCCCGAGCCGGCGCCGGCGAGGACGAGGAGCGGCCCGCCCTGGTGGCGGACGGCTTCTCGTTGAGGAGGGTTCAGGCCGCCGAGGACGGGCTCGTCGACGTCTTCCGTGATGTTCGCGAAGAGGGTCATCCGTGCAGTCTAGCACGGCGTTCGGGCTCATCGTGGGTGCACTTCGCCGACTCGGCGAGAGGACGGCGCGCTCAGAACTCCGGGCCGATGGCGAAGTCCCACACGGGCGCGGCGACGCTCCCGTCGTGCGCGGCCCAGCCCACGTCCACGCGGATGGGCAGGTAGGCGAAGCGCATCCGCGTGCCGAATCCGAAGCCGACGCGCGCGTCGGCCTCCTCGGTGAGGCCCGCGTCCACGAAGAGGTTCCCGCGCACGCCGCCGAAGGCGGAGCGGAAGGGCCAGCCGAGCTTCACGTACTCGATGAAGGGATAGCGGAACTCGATCGACCCGAAGAGCGCGCGGCTCCCGCGGATCGACGCGCGCGGATACCCGCGCAGCGTCTCCGATCCGCCGAGCTGGAACTGCTGCGGGTTCGCCCCGAAGGACGTGGCCGCCGAAAGCCGCGTGGCGAAGACGTAGTCCCGCCGCCGGAGGTAGTGGCGCAGATCCGCCAGCGCCGTGCCGAACGAGAGATCGTCGCCGCCGATCGGAATCGAGTGCGTGAAGGAGATCATCGAGCGCGAGCCCTGAACGGGCCCCGTCCATCCGTAGAGCGCGTTGTCGAACGTGTGCGCGATGCGCGGCAGGAGAACGGCGCTCCGCGCCACCTCCACCGTGTCGCCCGCGGTGCGCGTGCGCTCGAGCGACGCCACCGCGACCTCCATCTCCACGCGCCGGAAGAGGTCGAAGGGATACGCGCCCGACACCGATCCGCCCACGAGACGCTCCGTGAATTCCGCGTTCGTCCCTTCCTCCGCGATCGGGTGCCCGAGCGTGGTGAGACCGTCGCGGAGGTAGTCGCGCAGGTGGAACGCGCTGACGCTCCAGTCGATGCGGCGAGGGAGATACGTGTAGGTCGCGAAAGCGTCCGTGTCCGAGAGCGAGCGCACCACGCTCGCGCCGAGCGAGAGGCGATGCTGGCCCACGACGTCCGTGATGTTCGTCTGGAACCCGCCGAGGATCCCGTAGCCGCCGAAGCCCACGGCGCCCGTGATCCACTCCGGCCGGAAGTGCGCATGGTAGGGCTCCAGCTTCGCATCCGCCGCGGCGAGAGGCGGGACCGGAGCGGCCGCTGCCGCCGTCACCGCGTGCCCCGCGGCGGAGGCCGAGTCGCTCTTCGCCTCGCTCGGGCTCGCACGCAGCTCCACCGCAGGCGCCTCCACCGCCGAGAGCGTGTCCGGGTTCTCGACCACCACCACGTCCCACGTGCCCTCGTGATACGCGGCCAGCGCCAGCGGCTTCCCGCCCGCCGCTACGGAGGGAGACTCCGCCGCGCCCACGAGCCGTGTGAGCCGGCGCGTGGCGCCCGTCTGGAGATCCTTCGACCAGACGTCGCGCGTGCCGCGCTCGTCGGACACGTAGTCGATCGTCCGTCCGTCCGCGACCGTCACGTCCCACTGATCGCCCGGCGCCACCACGACCGGCGTCACCTCGCGCGTCTCCAGATCCAACCGGAACAGGTCCAGCCCCGTGGAGTCGCTTCGATCGGACGTGAAGAAGACGCCGCGCCCGTCCGCGGTGAAGCGCGGGCCGCGCTCTTCGAAGAGGTCGTTCGTGAGCCGCTCCAGGTGCGCGCCGTCCACGTCCACCGCCCAGAGATCCACCTGCCCGCCCACCGTCCCCGTGAAGACGATCCGCTCCTCGGTGGGCGACCAGTCCGGCCGCTCCACCGCGTCGAGCGGCGGGGTGATCTTGAAGATCGTGCGACCCGTCGCCGCCTCCAGCACCAGGAGGGCGTCCGCACCGCCCGTGGCCGCCGCCGCCACGAGCAGCTTCCCGTCCGGCGACCACCCCACGGACGCCTTCATCGGATGCAGCGACTCGATCTTGCCCGTGCGCGCGCCGCGCACCAAGACGCGCGGGTCACCCAGCGCGGACTCCCCCAGCGTGGCCACGAAGAGGTCGGGCGTGCCGTCGCGGCTGGAGACGAAGGCGAGACGCTTGCCGTCCGGCGAGAGCACCGGGTGCAGGTCGGCGGAGCCGGGGTCGCCCTTCGAGAGGACGCGGCCGAGCTTCGCGGGCTCCTCGAGGAAGGCGATCGTGGGCCACGTGCGCCGTCGCACCGCGTCGAGCCAGTCACGACCCATCACCGCCGCATCCTCGCCCGTGGCCTTCTTGATCGCGAGCGTCAGGTCGCGCGTCTTCGGCAGCTCGTCGAGGATCTTCCGGATCACGCCGTCCCCGTGGCGCTCCACGAGCCACGCGATGGCCGACCAGCCCGCCTTGTAGACGATCCAGCCGCCCGCGATCTGATCGAAGGGCGGAAGCTCCTGGCTCACCGACGCATCGCGAAGGGCCATCTCGCTCTCGGAGTCCCAGCGGTTCGAGAGATACTCCGCGAGGCCTTCCGCGAACCAGAGCGGGATCGGGAACGCGTACTGGCGAACGAACAGCGACTTCAGCCCGCCGCCGTAGAGATGATCGAAGACGTACGCGTGCGTGAGCTCGTGCGTGAGCACGTGGCGGAACTCGGACTCGGAGCCCGAGTACGGCAGCACCACGCGGTTGCGGAACATCTCGGTGAAGCCGCCGGTGCTCTCGTCCACGATGCCTTCGCTGACGAGGTTGCGCCGGAAGTGCGCGTGGCAGGCGAAGAGGACGATCGGGATGCGCTTCGTCAGCTCGTGACCGAGAAGCGCGTCGAGCCGCGTGCAGGCCGCCTCGCCGACGTCGGCGGCGCGGTGGGCGAGCGCTTCCTCTTCGGGATAGAAGTGGATCTCGAGGTGCTTGGTCCTCAGCACCCGCCACTCGAAGGGCGCGGGGTCGACCTTGTTGCGGTCGGCGAAGGACGGTGCGGGCATGACGAGGCCGAGCAGGAGCAACAGGCAGGCGAGCGTCCGGGCGGCGAGTCTCTTCGGGGGCATCCCTCATGGATCGGCTGCGCGGCTCCCGCGTTTGACCGGAAAGACCCGTCCCCGCGGGATCGTGGCACTCCCGGCCGGGGCTTGGTACGCTACCCGGCACCATGGCGCGCCAACGGCTCTTCGCGGACACGACGCCCGAAGCGGAAGAGGTGCTCCTCGCGATCTATCGCGAGATGCCGCCGTGGCGGAAGCTCGAGCTGGTGGACGACGCGATCCGCACGAGCCGCCAACTCG
This sequence comes from bacterium, assembly GCA_046330135.1. GTDB lineage: Bacteria > ARS69 > ARS69 > ARS69 > ARS69 > CAYYFX01. The sequence goes on along the minus strand of JAXLTI010000005.1, from coordinate 441,929 downwards.
CTTGGGCCGGCCTCCGCCACAGGTACCCGGACGAGTCGGTCGAGCGCCTGCGCCGGCGCCTCTGCGGCCTCGTGCTCGGCGAGGAGCTCGCGACCAAGGTCTACGGTCCGCTGGACGAGGCCCGGTGACCCCCGAGCTTCCGGAGGCGACGCGCGTGGCGCTCCGCGTGATCGACGGGTTGGAAGCGCTCGGAATCCCGTATCACCTGGGCGGGTCCCTCGCGAGCTCCTTCCATGGGGTGCTGCGTCACACTCAGGACATCGATGTCGTGGTGGAGCTCTCGATCGACGCGGTGGACCTCCTGGTGTCGCGGCTCGGCGTTGACTTCTACGTCGACGCAGGGGCGGCGCGTCGCGCCGTGCTCTCTTCCGATTCGTTCAATCTGATTCACCGAGAGACCGCGATCAAGTTGGACCTCTTCGTTCGCGGCAACTCCGCCTTCGATCGTGAGGAGTTTGCGCGCGCGCAGCTGGTCGCGCTCCCCGGGTTCGAAGACCGATTGGTGCGGGTGAAGTCTGCGGAGGACACGCTGCTGCGGAAGCTCCGATGGTACCAAGATGGTGGACGGGTTTCCGAGCGCCAGTGGAACGACGTGCTCGGGGTCGCCCGCGTGCAGAGGGAGCGCCTCGATCGAGGCTATCTCGAGCGTTGGGCTCGCGAGCTCGAGGTGGCGGACCTGCTCGACCGAGTGCTGCAGGCCGAGTGATCTCGCGCGCGAGCCGGCGCCGACCCGCTAGTAGCCCCACTCCGCGCGCAGATCGACGTTCAGATAGTCGTCCCCCGGCGGGAGCGTGCCCGTCTCGCCCTGCAGCAGGAAGATCTGATTGAGACGGTACTCCACGGTCAGCGCGCGCTCCGGCGTCTCCAGGCTCTCCCGCGTCACGGTCGGAGCGGCGGCCGTGGGATCCTGCGTCCCGACCCCCACGGCCTGCCTGTACTTGACGAAGAAATCGCGCCCGACGTTCTTCCCCACCGTCACCGACGGGCGCCCCGACTTGGTGGGCTCGTCGTACACCACCTGGTCGATGCCGAGCTGGCGGCCGAGCTCCCCGCCGAACCGCGTGGCGGCCGCCGCGAGCATCGAGTCGAACCACTGCTGCCCCACGCCGGTCTGCTTGCTGTCCGTGGCGTCTTCGACGCGCTTCACGCGGAGCGCGAGCATCTCGTAGATCTCCGGCTCCGACATGCCGCTCTTCGTGGTCAGATGGACCACGGGTACCAGCACGGTCCCGGTCACCGTGGCGGTCACGTTCTCCTCCAGCACGTTGGTGGTGGCCTCGGCGTCGATGTAGCTCCCGCCGGGGTTCGCCGGATCCACGAACTCCACCTCGGCCCGCGTCACGTCGAAGCGCGTGTTCACGACTGCATAGGTTCCGTGCAGCGTGCGTACGTTGCCCGTGATCCCCATCGCGCTCTCCGTGGCGTGGAAGATGACGTCCGCCGCCAGCTCGCTGTCGATCTCCGGCGTCTTGAGCCAGAGGTTCCGGTCACCCTTCAGGCGGATCTCGGCCAGGCACACGGCCGGCGCGACGGGTCCCTCCGGAAGCGACGCCGGCGACTCGGGCCGATCCTCCGGCGGCGCCATCACCCCGGGCGGCACCTCCACCCCGCCGGTGTCCAGCGCCGACGGCGGCAGGAGCGCCTTCTCGCCGATGTCCGCGCGCGACACCTGGAAGCTCCCCTGGAAGAACGGCAGCATGCGCCCGTCCGACGCCGTGCGCGCGAGGATGTCCATCTTCCCGCTGCCCACGCCGGTGATGCCGTTGAGCGAGCTGGCGTAGTGGTAGTTGCGCGCGGCGACCGCGATGTCGTAGTCCGTGGCGTGCAGGTTCTGGATGTCGAGGCGACCGTGACCTTCCACGGTCCCGTCATGGCCGTCCGCGAAGCGCGCCGACGTGAGCTCCAGGCCCTTCGCGTCGAACCGTCCGGTGGCCGCGCCGTCCACGAGCGGATCGACGAACGTGGGAATGGTGATGCGCCCCTTCGTCACCTTGAAGTCGCCCGTGAAGGCGAGCGCACCGGGCTGGCCCTGCAGCGCCAGCTTCGCGTCCGCGGTGCCGTTCACGATCGTGAAGAGCGAGATCAGGGGCGCCAGCGCGTCGAGCGGGAACTGCTCGCCGTCCATGCGGAGATCCATCGCGCGGCCGGCCACGAGCTTCGGAATCGGCGACGTGGTCTTCCATTCGAGCGGCACCACGCCCGAGAACGAGAGCGTCCCCGCTCCCGAGCGGAGGAGTCCGTAGGAGATCGTGAGCGCCTCGCCGTCGAACGTGGCGTCGGCGGCGAGCGAGTCCAGCGGCTCGGGACCGAGGGAGCCCTTCGCCAAGGCCGCGTGCAGCGTGGCCGACGGAGTGAGGAGCGGTCCATCGAGCCGCAGCGCCACCGTGCCGGCGCCGCCCGACGCCGGTTGGTGCGGGATCCTGCTCCAGAGCCAGCCGAAGTCCGGTGCGTCGACGTGCGCGTCCAGGTGGCGGAAGACCGCGCGCTCCAGCGTCCGCGCTCGCGACGCGCTGTCCCCGAACGCCCGTGCCAGCCCGCCGCCCGGCAGCGCGATCTGCCCCGCCACGCGCGCCGAGAGCCCCGGTCCGGTGAGCGAGACGTCCTGGAGATCCGCGCGATCGTTGCGCAGGGTCACGCGACCGCTGAGGCGGTCGAAGGCCCGATCGCCCCACCGACCCGAGGTGAGATCCACGCGAACGTCGCCCCCGAGCGAGTCGGCGGCGAGCACGCCGTCCGCGTCGAAGTCCAGCCGCCCCGCGACGGGCTTGCTCGTGGGCAGGAACGGCGCGAGCAGCGCGAGATCCACGCTCCGGCCCGTGGCCTTCACCGACGTCTTCCCGCCGAAGTTCGCGCTGCCGGTGAGGGCGCCGCCGCCGCCGTGCAGGTCGAGACCCGAGAGCGAGACACCCGCCGGCGTGCGCTCGACCCTCACCGAGCCGCTGTTCACCCAGCGGACGTCGTTCGTGGTGTGCAACGCGAGCTGGTCGACCAGCGCCGTGAGTCGTCCCTCCTCGCCCACGTCGAGGTTGCCGGCGAGGTGCAGGTCGCCGGCCGACGACGCCAGGTCCGCCGTGCGCACGACGATCGAGCGCCCTTCGATGTAGCCGTCGGCGGCGAGGCGGTCGAAGTGATGCGGCCCGCGCCCCACCGACGTCCCGTTCGCGCGGAACTCCCAGTGCGCCTTCGACGAGAGACGCTCGGACTTCGCCGCCACCTCGAGCGAAGCGGCGTCCAGCCCCACCGCCGAAACGTCCTCGAGGTGGAGCGCGGCATCCACCGCGGGACCGGCGAGCGGGCCGGAGAGGTCCAGCCGCGCGGACGCGTGCCCGCGCGGTGCGGCCGTGCCGAGCATCCCCTTCGGCAGTGCGAGCGCCGCGAGGTCCCCGATCTCTCCGGTCAGCTCGGCTTGCACCTGGTCCTTCGCGTCGATCGTCCCGGCGCCGCGCAGCTCCGCGCCGGCGACGGTGAGCCTCGCCTGCTCCACCGAGAGCGACCCGCCGTCGAGCGAGAGCTGGAAGGTACCCCCGCCCATCTTCATGCCGAAGAGCTCCGCCCGATCGATGCGGGCGGCCGCGGTGCCGCGGAAGGAACGCCGCGAGAGGCCGGTTCCGGCGAAGCGGACCACGCCGTCCAATCTCTGGAGGACGGCGAGATCCGAGTCCGCGGCGGCCACGCCGGGATCGACGTCGCGGAAGACCGCCACGCCCTCGATGCTCGGGCCCTTGGCGAAGTCCATCTGCCCGGTGAGATCCACGAGCGACTCTCCGGCGCGAAAGCGGAACGCCTCCAGCGCGAGCCGGCTCCCCACGCGCGTGCCCGCGAAGTCCACCCGGCGCTCCACGTCGTCCGCGCCCCGACCCGTGAGGTTGCCGACGAGGCGCATGGAGTCCGGGCGCCCCGTGGCTGCGACGTCGCATTGCAGCTTCGAGAGGAGCAGCGGGTGCTCCACACCGAGCCAATCCCCCACCTTCTGCAGCGGCACCGAGTCCCCGTGGAGGAAGACCTCGCTCGGTTGCTGGCCGCGCGGATCCAGGCGCCCGCGCACGCCGATCGTCCCGCCGCTGGCGTCCACGCGCACGTCCTCGAGCGCGAGCACGCCCTCGTGCATCTCGAGGCCGCCGCGGAGCACCACGTTCTCGTCGAACCGGCCGAGCGTGAGGCGGGTCCGCGCCTGATCCACCGCGGCCCGCCACGTTCCCGGACCGGCCTCGAAGCTGCCGCCGAGGGAGAGCTTCGTGAGGAGGGTCCCCTTCTTCCCGCGCACGCGGCCGTCCGTCAGGCGCAGGTCCTCGATGCGCACGACGGCCCCGGAGGACGGGCGATGGGCCATGCGCGCCGACCAATCGAGCAACGCGTCGAGGTCCAGGTCGGGCCCGACGAGCTTGAGGTGCGAGAGGCGGAGGTCGCCGCGGAGGATGTCGGTGAGCCGGTAGCCCACGTCGATCTTCCGCACCGACACCAGGCGCCGCGAGGGTTGCGTGGAGTCCGCGCCGGCGCGCGTGGCGAAGAGGACGTCGGTCACGCTGAGCCCGCTCCACGGGCGCCACTGCAGCGCCTCGCCGCGGAACGTGAGACCGGCCTCGGCCACGCGGCCGTCCACCGCTTCCACCACGGCCGGCGTGAGCGCGCCGGACTCGAACAGCAGCGCGAGCGCCACGGAGAACACGGCGACGAAGATCGCCACCCAGAACACGACACGCAGGAAGACCGATCGGATCGTCATCTCAGAACGCGTGCCCCAGGCTGAAGTCGTAGGCCCAGCGCCGCTCGGCGCTCGTGGTCCCGGGCGCCACCGGCAGCATCTTCGTCTTGCGCGCCACGTCGAAGCGCACCGGGCCCACGGGCGTGGCGAAGCGGAGCCCGCCCCCCAGCCCGTAGCGGACCTCGGTGGCCTTGGCGCGGTCCGGATCGTCCTTCGTGCCGAAGGGCCGGAAGTCCTTCCAGCTCACGTCGCTCACGTCCGGCCAGGCGTTGCCGCCGTCCAGGAAGAGCCCGCCCGAGAGCTTCCAGAAGAGCGGGAAGCGCAGCTCGAAGTTGCCGAGGATCAGGAAGTCCCCCGGGCCGATCTCCTGGTAGCCGTAACCGCGCACCGTGGTGGGCCCGCCGAGCTTGAAGCGCAGGCGATCGGTCACGAACTCCGAGGAGCCGAACGGCCGCTCGTACCCGACGCGCAGACGACCGGCGAGCGTGAGCCCCTTCGCCTGGCGGAACCACTGCGGCTCCCCCTGCAGGCGCCAGAAGTTGTTGTCGCCGCCGAGGACTCCGCCCGACACGCTGCCGATCACGCGATTCAGGAAGCCGCGCGTGGGATCGAAGTAGTCGTTGCGGCGATCGCGTTCCAGGGTGAGCGAGAGCGTGCGGGTCTGGTCGGGTCGGTCGGCGGCGTCCGGCGGCTCCTGGCCCGGCGCGAGATCGATCTTGGCCCACTCGTTCTCGAGCGTGGCCCAGCCGCGCGTGTGCCGTGCGAGCTGGCGGCTGACGTTCGTCAGGAGAGTGACGACGCGGAGCTGGTACTGCTGCGTTCCGACGTTGAAGAACTGCTGGCCCTTCTCGTACGAGAGCTGCACGGTGCCCGTGGTGCGCGTGTTGAACAGCCAGGGCTCGACGTACCGTCCTTCCACCGTGGTCCGCACGAGGTCCGCCGGGAAGAGGTGCGTGGCGAGGACGCCGCTCACGGTGGCGCGCTTCCCGCGCCCCCAGAGGTTCCGGTGACCCCACTCGCCGGAGATGCGGAGCTGGTCCAGCGTTCCGTACCCGAGGCCCGCGCTGACGTAGCGCATCTGCCGCTCGGTGACGCGCACGACCACGTTCACCGCATCCGGGCTCGACCCCGTCTCCGGGACGATCGTGACCGCGGCGAAGTAGCCCGTGGAGTAGAGCTGCGCGCGGCTGTCGTCCACTTTCACGCGGCTGAGCACGTCGCCGGGCTGCAGAGCCAGCTCGCGGCGGATGATCTCGCCCTTGGTGAACTCGTTGCCCTCGATGCGGATGTTCCCGACCATGTAGCGCGGCCCCTCGGTGACGCGGTACACGAGGTCGTGGACGATCGGGGCGGATGCGCTCGACGACGAGTCGCCGGCCGCGGGCCTGATGTCGGCCGTCACCTGCACGTCGTAGAACCCTCGGTTCGCGTACGTGTTCTCGATCACCAGGCGGTCGCGATCCGTCTTCGCGATGTCGAAGGGCTCCCCGGTCTTCTGCTGGATCCAGGAGAGGATCTCGGGCTCGGCGATGACCGAGTCCCCGGAGGCGGTGATCCGGCCCACCCGGCGCTGCGCTCCGGGCGTGACGTGAAAGACCGCGCGCGTGTCCCGCCGCGGCGGATCGAAGAGCAGCTCCAGCTCCACCGTGGCCCGCCAGTATCCCAGCCGCCTCAGCTGCGCCCGGATCCGTTGCGCGTCGCCCTCGAGGCGATCCGGATCGACGGCGCGGAAGCGCAGGAGGCCGGACGACGAGGAGCGCATGACGCTCCGCAACTGATCCACCGGGACGGGAAGATCGCCTTCGAACAGGACCGACGAGAGCCCGAATCGCGAGATGTCCGCGGGGCGTTCCTTGGTCCATGCATCGGCGAGGGCGGGAGGAGGGACCAGCGACGCCGTGACGACGAGGGCCACGAAGGCCGAGCGCCAAGGGAAGCAAGGACCCATCGGCCGGATTCTCTCCGCGGAGGGACGGGTCGCGCGGGAGCCGTCCGCCGGGCGCGAGAGCCGTCTTCGGGCCCCCGCCTCGGCCGGGCGAAAGTAGCGGAGGGCCCGCAGGGCGTCAACGACACCCGCCTTCCGCAGAACGGGCCCTCGGCATAGGCTGGTGCGGACTGCGTCCTCGGGGGAGACCGCGTGGAGAAGCGATTCGGCGTCCGGCGTCCTCGGGTCCTGGCGATCGCCGCGGCGGTGCTCGTGGCGGCCGGCGTGGGCGGTTTCCTCCTCGTCCGCGCCGGGCGCAACGTCCCGCCCGCGAAGCAGCGGGACACGCTCGCGGTGGAGGCCAAGGCGGGAGACTTCGCGGACTACTGGACGCAGGTCCTGAAGCTGTCGCGTCGCCACGCGGCACATCCGGACTCCTTCCGCGTGGCGCTCGACGCCCTCCCGGGATCGCACCTCACCGACGCGGAGTGGAACGCCTGGGTGGCGCCGTATCGCGCAGATCCCGCCCGCCTCGCGGCGAGGATCGAGCGCGCGATGGCGGAGATGTCCGTCACTCCGTTGACGGGCGGGCGACCGGGACTGTCCCGCAGCACCGGACCCCTTCCGCTCCCGCCGCCCGCGATCACGCCCGCGAAACCGCCGGCCGCCCTTTCACATCCCCCGGCCCCCTCAGGTTCCGCGACCCCGTCGGGTTCCGCCGCCCCTTCACGTTCCGCGACCCCTTCAGGTTCCGCGACCCCTCCAGGTTCTGCGACCCCTCCCGGCGCCGCAGCACCCCGCTGAGCGGCCCTCAGCGCTGCGCTTTGAGCAACAGAACCGGGATCTCCACGGTGTGGCGGACCTTGCGCGCCGTGGAGCCGAAGAGAAGATCGGCCAGGAACCGGTGGCCGTGCGTGCTCATCGCGATCAGGTCCACCTGCCGCTCCTCCGCGACCCGCACGATCTGGTCGGCCGGCTCGCCCATCAGCAGCACGGCTTCGGCCGGGATCCCGCTGGACGCGAACCGCTCGCGCACCGACTCGAGGTACGCTCGGTCCTGGCGGATCTCCTCGGACTCCGCGAGGTTGAGGTGGCCCCAGTTGCGCGCCACCCAGCCGTCCGCGACGTGCACGAGAACCAGCGTGGCGTGAGTGAGCCGGGCCAGCTCGTCGATGTGCGCCACGATCGCGCGATCCGCCTGGCTGTTCTCCAGGGCGACGAGGATCTTCCGGTACACGTCAGTCTCCCCGGTAGAAGAACTTCACCCACCCCGCGAACGCCGCCGTGGCTCCGACCAGCACGAGCATCCAGCGGAGCCCGATCGCCTGCAACAACAACGACGCGTTCAGCGCGGCGATCAGGATGCAGACGGCGTAGCCGACGATCTTGACCCGCCGCGAGTTCGCGAACTCGCCCATCAGCCGCCGGCTGGACGTGAAGCCCATCAGCGGGAAGATCGCGAAGGAGAGCTGCATGGACAGCACGACCTGCGACAAGACGAGGAGTCCCACGGTGCCCTTGCCGCCCGAGGCTCCCACCAGGAGGACCGCGGGGACGATCGCGAGAAGGCGAGTGATCAGCCGGCGGAGCCACGGCCGGATGCGGATGCTCAGGAAGCCCTCCATCACGACCTGCCCGGCCAAGGTGCCCGTGATCGTGGAGGACTGCCCGGACGCGAGCAGCGCCACCGCGAAGGCGGTGGACGCGATCGGCGCGCCCACCAGCGGCGCGAGGAGGCGATGGGCTTGCTGCAGCTCGCCGACGTCGAAGCGGCCCGACCGGTGGAACACCGCCGCCGCGACGATCAGGATGGCGGCATTGACGAAGAACGCCGCGCCCAGCGCCACGATGGTGTCCCAGGTGTTGTACTGGATCGCGCGCCGCTTCCCCTCCGGCGTCTGCTCGATGTCCCGCGTCTGCACGAGCGCCGTGTGCAGGTAGAGGTTGTGCGGCATCACGGTGGCGCCGAGGATGCCGAGCGCGATGTAGAACGCTTCGCGATCGGGAATCGTGGGCACGAACAGCCCGTGCGCGATGCCGCCCCACTCCGGCCGCGAGAGGAAGATCTGGATCGCGAAGGAGAACCCGATCGTGGTGATCAGGGAGATCACGATCGCTTCGATCTTGCGGAAGCCGAAGTGCATCGCGGCGAGCAGCAGCAGCACGTCGAAGCTGGTGACCAGCACGCCCACCACGAGCGGCATCCCGAACAGGAGATTCAGGGCCACCGCCGAGCCGATGACCTCGGCCAGGTCGCACGCCACGATGGCCACCTCGCACAACACCCACAGGACCCACGAGACCGGCTTCACGTAGTTGTCGCGGCAGGCCTGCGCGAGATCCCGCCCGGTCACGATCCCGAGACGCGCGCACAGCGTCTGGAGGAGCATCGCGATCAGGCTGGAGAGCAGGATGACCCAGATGAGCGCGTAGCCGAACTTCGAACCGCCGGCGAGATCCGTGGCCCAGTTGCCCGGGTCCATGTACCCCACCGAGACGAGGTACGCCGGGCCCGCGAACGAGAGGAAATGCCGGAGCCGCGACGCATGGCGCGGCAGAGGCACGCTCGCGTGGACTTCGTGCAGCGAGCGCTGCAGGGCGGCGGGAGCGCCGTTCGCGCCGTTCGCGACCTTCGTCGTCACGAAGGCTCCGGGCGGAGGACGAACACGTTCTGGGCGAGCTCCTCCCCCACGTCGCGCGGCGCGCCCGCGACGAGGAGCCGCAGCGGACCGCCGTACGGCGCCCGCTCCAGAACCTCCACGACGGTCTCGGGATAGAGGCCGAGCTCCGCCAGGTAGCGCAGCATGGCCGGGTCCCGATCGCTCACGCGCGCCACGCGGACTCTCTCCCCGGGCGACAGCTCCGCGAGCGTGACCCGCGGAACGTCCTCGATGCGGCCGTCCTTCGTGGGAATGGGCTCCCCGTGCGGGTCGTGCGTGGGATGGCCCAGCATCCGGTCGATGCGATCCTCGAACTCCTCGGAGATGTGGTGCTCCAGCTCCTCCGCCTCGTCGTGCAGGCGGTCCCACGAGTAGCCGAGGGCCTCCTTGAGGTAGAGCTCGATGAGCCGGTGGTGGCGCAGGATCTCGAGCGCGACCTTCGTCCCCGATGGCGTCAGCTCGATGCCCTCCGCCCGCACGTAGGTCACGAGGCGAAGCTCTCCGAGGCGGCGGACCATCTTCGTGACCGCCGGCATGGAGACGTCCAGTGCCGTGGCGACGGCCGTGGGAGTCACGCGGCGCGTGCCGCCGCCCAGCTCGTAGATCGCCTTGACGTAGTCCTCGACGGCAGGGCCGAACATGGCTTCCTCCGAGGGGGCGGGCGTCCGACCCCCGGTCTCCGGAGGTCATCGGCGTTCGCCGGGACGAACTTCACATGGCCTCAATATAGAACTTTACCATGGTTAAGCAAGAGGATTCGCCGTGCTCAGGAGAGAGCCCGGCCCGTGGGGGCTCCCGGTGTCCCCGGGGCATAGAGAAAGCCCCGGCCCGAAGGCCGGGGCTCCTCTTCCCCGCGCGGGAGCGTCTCGCTCAGCGGAGCTGGATCATCTTCCGCTGGAAGGTCTTGTCCTGGGCCTGGAGCGTGTAGAAGTACACGCCCGCGGCCGAGCGGTGGCCCGCATCGTCGATGCCGTCCCAGGTGACGGAGCGGAATCCGGCCTCGCGGGTGCCGTTCACGAGCGTCCGGACGAGCCGTCCGGTCACGTCGTAGATCTTGAGCGACACCGGCCCCGACTTGGGCAGGTCGTAGCGGATCTCGGTCCCGCCCCGGAACGGGTTCGGCGCGTTCGCCTGCAGCGCGAGCACCTTCGGCAGCGGCGCCGTCACGGCCGGAGCGTCCACCGTGTTGCTGACCGTCAGCGTGATCGGCACGGTGACCAGCGGCGTGATCGGGTCGTTGCTCGCCACGTTGATGCTGCCGTGGAAGATGCCGAGAGCGCTCTGGGCGGTGATCTGGACGTCGATCGGCGTGGAGCCCGAGGCCGCGACGGTCCCGCTCGACGGGCTCAGCAACGTGAGAGCGAAGTTCTCGCCGTAGCCGAGCGCGATCGAGTAGAGCCACGATCCGCCGCCCTGGACGGTGGACGCCGGCGGCGGATAGCCGGTCCCGCCGCCCGGACCCATCGCCGCGCCGAACGGGATCGAGAGGGGCAGCGGCGGAGTGGTGCCGAAGTCGCTGTACGCCGTCACCGTGCCCGACCAGCCGGCGCCGATGAAGTAGTACTTGCCGGCCTGGAGGCTCACGTTGATCGGGCCCGACGAGTACCACGCGAGCCCCGTGCCCGACGTGATCGTCGTCGAGAAGATCTTCGTGAAGGTCCCGGACGCCGCGGTGTTCTGATAGACGAAGAACTCCATCGGCGTGGACGCCGGGACGTTGAGCCGCTCCTGGATCTCCTTGAGCGGGGTCGCCGTGTCGACGCGATAGACGTTGCCGCGGAACGTCGTGGGTCCGGTCTGCGAGAACGCCTCGCTCGGGAACTCCAGCCGGTTCGCGCCGCCGCTGGTCGTCAGGGTGTAGTTCAGGTCGCCGTTCCCGCTGTTCGAGAGCGTGACTTCCTGCGTCGTCGTCCCGAGCGGAGCCAGCGTCACGCTGATCGAAGGCGGCGCGGCATGCACCACCGGGACGCCGTTGACGTTCAGCGTCACGTGCACCGTGTCGGCCGGGTTCGCCGGGTCATTCGCCGTGATGACGAGATCCGACAGATAGGTGCCGGGCGTGAGCGCCGTGGCGTCGAGGAGGACCGTCAGCTGCGTGGACCCGTTGCCCACGATCGCGCCGCTGAGCGGGTTGACGGTGAGCCACGGCTGGTCCGGCGTCTCCGCCAGCGACCAGTTCAGGGTGCGGTTCAGCGCGCCCGGGTTCGAGATCGTGAAGTGCTGGGTGTCCGTGGTGCTCTGGAAGATCGTGCGCGTGATCGCCGTGGTGCTCGTGAGGAGCACGGCGGTGGGTGAGCCGCCCGCGTACGCCTGGACGTTCACCGCCGAGCTCGTGCTGTCCGTCACGTCGTCCCGCGACTTGAGCGCGTAGTGGTAGAGCTGGCCGTCCGTGAGGCCGGTGTCCGTGAACGTCTGGTTGCCCTGATTCACGTTCACGAGGAAGACGTCGTCCCGAGAGATGTCGATCGAGAAGTTGGGGAGCGGCGTCCCGTTCACGTGCGTGGTGGGATCGGTCCACGTGAGCAGCACCGAGGTGGGCGTGCCCAGGTTGCTGGACGCCGCGACGTTCGTCGGCGGGTTCGGATCCAGCGGATCCGACACGAGGGTCGGCGACACGTACGCGAGGTAGTTGCCGCCGCGGTTGTCCATCCAGATCGGCATGGCGTGACCGGCGACCATGTCGATACCGAGGTAGTCGCCCATGTAGCCGGTGGCGAGCCCCGGGATCGGAGTGGGCGTGAAGCTCACGTCGGCGACGGGGAAGTCCTCCCACGTCGCGGCGCCGTCGTTGGACACGGCCATGTACGCGCGGCACTGCGTGTCCGCCGTGTTGTCGCGACGGTCGTAGAAGATCACGGCGAGCTGCCCGCTGGTGGGATCGCAGGTGATCCACGGGAACCACTGAGATCGCGTCGTGGCGTCCTGGTTGATGCGCACCGGCGTGCCCCACGTGGTCCCGCCGTTCGTGGAGCGGGAGACGTAGCAGTCCGGGTCGCCGTTGTTCACGCCGGGAACGCCGCGGTTCGTCCACGCGATGTAGATCCAGCCGTTCCGCGGCCCGCCCGAGACGTCGACGGCCATGGAGGGGAAGGAGTTGGTGCGGTTCGTGGTGTTCGGGATGCCCTGGCGGACGCCGCGGATGTTCGTGATCGCGCGGAACTCGCCCACCCAGCTCGCCCCGCCGTTCGTGGACTTGTTGAAGCCGATCGCCGTCTCGTCCGTGGGCCAGCCGTCGTAGATGGCCCAGCAGGCGTACACGGTGCCGTTCGGGCCCGTCCGCAGGTTCACGCCCTGGTTGTGCGAGCCGGCGTTCACGTTGTTCGAGATGTTGGCCAGGCTGCCCCACGTGTTGCCGCCGTCCGTGGAGCGCACCGCCTCGATGTCGTTGATGTTGGTGCCGCCGAAGTTCGTCCACGCCGAGTACAGGTTCCCGTAGAACGCGCTCGCCGCGACGTTGTCCGCGCACATGTGGTTCTTGTCGAGGTTGCCCGTGCCGCACGTGCGCGCCGCCCAGGTCGTGCCGCCGTTGGTCGTGTAGCTGACGCCCTGGCCGGCGCTGCTGATGTAGCCCACGAGCCAGCGGTTGTCGATCGCGCGGATCGCCGCGGCCGGGTCGCCGCTGTTGCCCACGCCGCCCGGCCCGTGGTCGTCACCGGTCCAGGTGGTGCCGCCGTCCGTGGACCAGTAGACGCCCGTGCCGTAGAACGTGTTCACCGGCCATTGGCTGGCGTTCGCCGACGCGAAGATGATGTTCGGGTTCGTGGGGTTGATGGCGATGGACACTTCGGACTGAGTCACGACCGTCGAGGGCTTCACCGCGATGTCGGTCGCGTTCGGCGGAGTCAGGATCGAGGGCGGATTGATGATGCTCCCGAACTCCGTGATCTCCGGCGGAGCCGGCGCCTGCGTCGTGGGCACGGGCTGGACGAGAGTCCAGCGCTTGTCCGCGAGTGCGGCCGCTTTCGAGTCGGCGGCCTGGGTCGGCACTCCCCACCACGCCGGAAGCGCGGCGAGAGCGATGGCGAAAGCGAAGGTGCGCGAGGAAGTACCGATAGGCTTCACTGGATTCCCACCTGGTGGGGGGCGCGCCGGCCCGGGCAGAGGCGGCCAGCCCGGAACGGACTGGCCCAAGACACACTGAGGAGATTACTCCATCGAGGGGGGTCACCTCGACTGGAGAGTTCTGATCTGATTCTGACTTTTCCAGCGGACCGCCCGGGCGGTCGGAAAACGGCGAGGCCCCGACCCGAGGGCCGGGGCCTCGCGTGGCCCCAACGAGGCGATTCGGCTACGGCAGGGTGCCGTTGCACCGCCCGTCGTGCATGGCGTTGATGGACTCCGTGATGCCGAGGGAGCGCCGGCACGCCGCCGGGTTCCGGCCCGGGCCCCGGGGACCCGTCAGCATCCCGTCGATCTGGACGATCGCCTCGGCGAACGTGGCGTCCGGGGAGGAGTCGCCGCCGGTGTCGACCCTCAGCGAGGGATCCCCCCCGCTCCAGCCGAAGTTGAGCAGGGTTGCCAGGTAGCTGGCGTGCGCGCGCCCCCAGAGGTCTGCGTCACGCTTCAGCCACACCAGCGCCTCCTCGAGGGAGATCACGCCGTCCCCCTGTCCGAAGTCCACCCGGGTGGCGGCCGCCGCGATCGCCAGGTACTCCTCCAGCTGGCTCGCCGGGACCTGCCCGCCCTGGGCCGCCCCGAGCGCCGTGCTCACCTGCAGTCTCCAATAGGCGGCGTCGTGGAAGCAGTACAACGGCGCCGGCGCCCCCCAACCGAAGGCGAGGGGCGGGGCCGAGGAGTCGTCCGAGACGAGAGTGACGAGCGCCGGGCTGCAGTCGCCGACGCCGCCGCAGGTGGTCGGCTCCAGGCCGGCCGGAAGCGTGGACGGGTCCACGGCGACGACGTAGTTCCCCGCGCAATGGCTCGTGAAGGCGAAATCCCCCGTCACGCCGGTGTGCGTGTCCTCGAGGTAGCCGCCGGCACCGTCCGAGAGGGTCAGCCGGACGCCCGAAAGGGGCGGCTCTCCGGCGTCTTCCACGCCGTCGCGGTCGTCGTCCTGCCAGACCACGCCGTCGATGCGCCCCGTGCAGGCCGGGGCCGCCTCGGTGATGCAGAGCGCCCCCAGGAGGTGGATGAGGCTGTCGCCGCCCGTCGGGCTCTCGAGCTGGTACGCGAAGTAGGAGGCGCCGGCCGGAACGGCGACGCTCGCCTGGTCCAGGATGTCCAAGCGCGCGCCCAGCGTCGAGTTGTAGCGGTTCGAGAGGAGGGTCCCGGTGCCCGCGACGACGGGCGGGACGCTCCCGCTGCCCGCGATCCACCAGGTCCGGTCCGGCCTCGACGAGCGCCCGTCCGCCGCGATGACCACGAACCGCGCGGTCCGCGGATCCATGGACGGCACGAACGGGAAGCTCACGACCTGGCCGCGCTGGTAACCCGGCGTGTCGCCCTGGACGAACTCGTTCGGGGTCATCACGCGGATGCTCGTCCATGGCGACGCCGGAGCGTCGTAGACGGCCTCCAGCGCGATCCCCGCCGCGCGACCGGGCAGCGTGAATCCGCTGACCGTGAACGAGTTGACGCCCGGCTGCACGATCCCGAGCGCGTCGAGCTGGTAGATGAGGATCCACTGCGGGCTCTCCGGCACGAACAGCCGGGCCGCCACCGTGCCCGTCCGCTCGACACCGTTGATCACGATCGTCGAATCCCCGGTGGCATCCGTCGCCCGACCGGTCCAGAGGAAGCGCGCTTCGACGATGTCCGAGGCCGAGGCGACCGGGATGTTCGCGGTGAAGACGTTGGGCTGGAACTGCAAGCCCATCCCCGCCACCACGAGGTCCACGTGGCTGGCCGTGCGACCGTGCGGGGCCGACGGCGCCTGCTGAGGATCCGGGCCGAGGACGTTCGCCTCGCCGCAGCCTCCGAGAATCAGCGCGGCCAGGACAACGCCCCACATGCTCTTCGAGATCATGGCGACCCCCTTCGCCTCGGGGCGACCGGGAGTGAGGAACGGATCGAATCGATCCGCAGCGCAGGGGCGCAACCTGGGGGTTCCGACCGGCGGGTGGGGGCTCCGGTCCCTCCACAGATCGGAGCGCGCGGGCCTCGACTGGAGGCCCGAGGGAAACCGCTTGGGAAGCTCGGCCGCCGATGGCCGCTTCTTGCGCCCTCCTGCTTCCCTCAGCCGCGAGCCTCGAGGGACTTTCGCGCGCCGGCAAAGCGCAGAATCGCCGGCAGGACGATCAACGTGAGCAGGTTCGCGGTCACCACGCCCCCGATCACCACCGTGGCCAGCGGACGTTGCACCTCCGCACCGACGCCCGTGTTCGCGGCCATGGGCACGAAGCCGAGGCTCGCGACGAGCGTCGTCATCAGCACGGGACGAAGCCGGAGCACCGCCGCGTCCTCGATCGCTCGCGGGAGGGGGGCGCCGTCCGCTTCCATGCGGCGGACCGTGGACACGAGGACGAGTCCGCCGAGCATCGCCACGCCCGACACCGCGACGAACCCGATGCCCGCCGAGATCGTGAACGGCAACCCGCGGAGGACCAGCGCGAGGACCCCGCCCACGGCGGCGAAAGGCGCAGCGGTGAAGACGAGGGTCGCGTCGCGGAAGGAACCGAGGCTCACGTGGAGGAGGAACCCGATGAGCAGGAGCGCCAGCGGCACCACGATCGCCAGGCGCGCGCGCGCCCGTTCCAGGTTCTCGAACTGTCCCGCGATCTCCGCGTGCCAGCCGGGCGGCAGGTCGATCTCCCGCATTCGATGCCGGACGTCGGCCACGAAGCTGGCGACGTCGCGACCGCGCACGTTGCACTGCACCACGATGCGCCGCGACTGCCACTCGCGCGTGATGGTGGACGCTCCTTCCTCCTGGCGGACCGACGCGAGCCGGCCCAGCGGGACGCGCGCGCCCGCGGCCGTCGGCACGAGGATGTTCGCGACCTCCTCGGGGTCGGTGCGATAGCGATCCGCGAGGCGCACCACGAGATCGAAGCGCCGCTGGCCCTCGCGCACCTCGCCGACCTTCACGCCACCGAGCGCCTCCACGAGCTCGAGCACGTGCTGGGCGGAGACGCCGTGCCGCGCCAGCGCCGCGCGATCCACCTCCACGTGGAGCACGGGCTGCCCCGTGATCTGCTCGACGTAGACGTCCGCCGCGCCCGGCGTCGCCTCCAGCATCGCGGTGACCTCCGCCGCCTTCGCGCGCAGCCCGTCCAGATCGTCTCCGAAGATCTTGACGCCCACGTCGGTGCGGATGCCCGCGATCATCTCGTTGATGCGCATCTCGATCGGCTGCGTGAAGACCACGCGCATGCCGGGGAAGCCCGCGAGCTCCTCCTGCATGCGCTGCACCAACTCGTCCTGGGTGCGCGCCCGCGTCCACTCCGCGCGCGGCCGCAGCGTGATGAAGGCGTCGGACAGCTCGATACCCATCGCGTCGGTCGCCACCTCCGCGGTCCCGGTGCGGATCCACACGTCGCGGATCTCGTGCGGGAACTTCGCCAGCAGGACTTTCTCCAGGCGATCGCCGTAACGCACCGACTCCTCGAGCGAGACGCCGGCGAGTCGCACCGTGTTCGCCACGATCGCCATCTCGGACAGGCGCGGAACGAACGCGGCGCCCAGGCGGCTCGCGAGCCACCCGCTCGATGCCACGAGGATCGCGGCGGCGGCCACCGCGACGGACGGCCGCCCCAGCACGGCGCGCACGAGCGGACGATAGAACCGCTCCGCGAAGCGATCGCTCCAGTGGGCCTTCTCCACCGCGGAGCCCCGCAGGACGAGGCTCGCCAGCACGGGAACGAGCGTGAGCGAGAGCACGAAGGACCCCGCGAGGGCGAGAAGGAGCGTGGCGGCGGTCGGGCGGAACATCTTCCCTTCGATGCCCTCCAACGTGAGCACCGGCAGGAACACGATGGCGATGATCAGCTCGCCGAAGAGCGTGGGCCGGCGCACCTCCACCGCGGCGCGCCGCACGACCTCCACCACGTCGGCGCCGCGCCCCGCCTCGCGCAGCCGTCGTACGGAGTTCTCCACCATGATGACCGCGCTGTCCACGAGCAGCCCGAAGTCCAGCGCACCGAGGCTCATGAGACTGCCGGCGATCCCGAGGCGGACCATTCCCCCTCCCGCGGCCAGCATCGAGAGGGGAATCACGGACGCCACGACGAGCCCGGCCCGCAGGTCGCCGAGGAACAGGACCAGCACCGCCACGACGAGGATGGCGCCGCCGAGGAGGTTCTCGCGCACGGTGTGGAGCACGCGATCCACGAGCTCCGTGCGCACGTACACCTCGCGCACCTCCACCCCCGGCGGCAGCGTCGCGCGGATCTCCGCCATGCGTGCGGAGAGCCGCGACGCGACCGCGTGGCTGTTCTCTCCGGACAGCATGAATCCCAGCCCCAGCACGACCTCGCCCTTGCCGTTCGCGGTCGCCGCGCCGCGCCGGATCTCGTGACCTTCGCGGACCTCCGCCACGTCGCGCACGCGGACGGGCACGCCCTCGTGCGCGGCCACCACGATCTCCCCGATCTGGCTCAGGTCGCTCACGAGGCCGGTCCCCTGCACGAGGTGCAGCTCGCCGGCCTTCTCCAGGTAGCCGCCGCCGACGCTCAGGTTGTTCGCGCGCAGCGCGTCGAAGAGATCGTCGAGCGTGAGCTGACGGTTCGCGAGGAGCACCGGGTCGGCGAGCACGTGGAACTCCTTGCGCTCCCCGCCCCACGTGTTCACTTCGGCCACCCCCGGCACCGAGCGCAGCCGCGGCTTGATCGACCACTCGTGGAGCGTGGTGAGGTCGCGCAGGGACCAGCCCTCCCCCGTCACGACGTAGTGGTAGATCTCGCCGAGACCGGTCGCGATGGGTCCCATCTCCGGTCGCGGGATGCCCTCCGGGAGCTGCACCGACTGGAGGCGCTCCAGCAAGAGCTGGCGGGCGAAGTAGGGATCGGTGCCGTCGCGGAACGTCGCCGTAACCTGCGAGAGCCCGAACTTCGAGAGGGAGCGCGCTTCGGTGAGGCGCGGAATGCCGGCGATCGCCTGTTCCACCGGCACGCTGATCTGGGCTTCGATCTCCGTCGGCGAGAGCGCCGGCGCGACCGTGTTGATCTGCACCTGCACGGGCGTCGTGTCGGGGAAGGCGTCGAGCGGCAGGCGGCGGATCGCCTGCACGCCCAACACCGTGAGGACGGACGCGGTCAGGATCACGAGAAGGCGATGGCGCAGCGACCAGCCGACGATGGCCCCGAGCACGGAGCGGTCTTCGGCACCGAGTCCTCGCGTGGCGTCAGACACCGGGCGCCACCTCGCAGCAGCCGGCGCCGATGTCGCCCTTCAGCAGCTCGGTCTTGAGCAGGAACGCGCCGCCAGTCACCACCGCTTCCCCCGGCGCGACGCCCTCCAGCACCTCGTAGAGCGTGCCGGTCGAAGCTCCGAGCCGGACCTTGCGCGGCTCGAAGAGCGTGTCGTCGCGACGCACGAAGACGATGTTGCAGCAACCCTCCCATTGCACCGCGTCGCGCGGTACCACCACGGCCCGGCGGGCGTCGTGCACCGTGACCGTCGCGCGCCCGTAGAGCGCGGCCTTGAGGCGGCCTTCGCGGTTGTCCAGCAGGGCGCGCGCCGCGAGGACGCGCGTGGTCGGGTCCACGCCCGCCGCGACCCAGGAGAGCCGCCCGCCGAACGTCTCGCCCGGCAGCGCCTCCACCCGCACCACGACGGGCTGTCCGCCCCGCACGAGGTCCACGTCCTCCTCGAACACGTCGAGGAGCGCCCACATCCGCGAGACGTCGACGACGGCGAGAAGGGTGGCCCCGGGCTGCGTCACGTCGCCGGCGGCGGCGGCGCGCTCCACGACGACGCCGGCGACCGGCGAGCGGAGCTCGAGCCGCGGCGACGTGTCCCCGCGATGCACGATCTCCTCGATCGGCCCGGACGCGAGGCCCAGCCGGCGCAGATCGTCGCCGGCGCGTGCCGCCGCCGCGCGCGCCTCCGCCAGCCGCGCGGAGGCTTCGAGCAGCTCGCGCTCCGTCCCGACGCCGCGCGAGAGGAGATCCGCCTCGCGGGAGCGATGCCGTTCCCAGAGATCCAGCTCGGCTCGCGCCGCGAGCAACGCGGCCTTCGCGGCGGCGGCGTCGGCCGAGCTCACTACCGCCACGACCTCGCCGGCGGCCACGACGTCGCCGAGGCTCCTGCGGATCTCCTCCACGACGCCGGGCGTCTGCGACGCGATCCGCGCGTAGCGATCGCGCTCGTAGTCGATCGTCGCGTTGCACTCCAACGTTCGCGCGATGGGCTGCTCTTCCACGCGCGCGT
Organism: bacterium; assembly: GCA_046330135.1. Classification (GTDB taxonomy): domain Bacteria; phylum ARS69; class ARS69; order ARS69; family ARS69; genus CAYYFX01. The sequence continues at coordinate 422,335 of JAXLTI010000005.1, read as the reverse complement.
ACCCCAGACCGACCTCCTGCGCGATCTCGGGTCGGGCGAAGCGCACCCGCAGGGCCTGCTTCGTGCAGGTCGCCGACGGCGGCCGACGGCTCCGCGGAACGTCGGCGTCCGGCGCCGTCACGAGCGAGACGTCGGCCGGCGGGAGGTCGGCCGCCGGCCGGAGGAGCGCCGGGTCGCCGTCGGGATGGCAGAGCCAGCACTGCGACTCGGGGCGCTCGTGCTCCCGGCACCAGTCGCCCTCCGCGCGGAAGGCCGCCACGAGGACCGGATTGCAGAGGTAGCACAGCGCCTCCGACACGCCATGCTCGGCGCACTTCGCCGAGCCTTCCACCAGCGCCGGGTGGCAGAAAGGACAGCGGCTCTCCGGGACGCCGTGCTTCGCGCAGACCGCGGACGCGGCAACGCCGTGCGGCGCCGCGCCCTTCGCGCGATCGCAGGCGGCCAGCGCGGCCGCGGCGAGGAAGAGGGCGGGAACGAGGAGGGCGAGCGGAGACCTCGTCGCCCGGCGGCACGAGGAGGGCGATGAGGAGGCGTGCGGAACGACGAAGAAGCGACGCATGGGATCTCCCGCGTGCGAATGCGAATGGACTCGCGCGCGGAGCGCGCGCGGCGTCTAGACGAGCGAAGATGGAGCGGGAGTCAGCGACGCGGCGGGCGGTCGAGGTCGCACGCGTGGGGACGCGAGCGAAGCGGACGAGGGTGGAGAAGGGGCACGAGGTCGGTCGAGGGCAGGCCCGGACCGTCGACCAGCGCGGGGAGCGCCAGCGGGGTGGACGGGACACCCCCGCAGCAAGGCAGCCCGCAGTCGCCGCAGCCGTCCGGGCAGCACGGGTTGTCGTCCGGAGCACGATCGAGCGGCACGCCGACGCTCACCGCCGTCGCGATGCCCCTGACTGCCGCACGCTCGGCATCGCAGCAAGCCGACGCCGGACCGGCGAGGGCGAGCCAGACCAGGAGGGCGGCCCCCAGGACCAACACGCCGTGCCAGTGGATCGTCCGGCAGTCCATCCGTGCTCCTTCGAAGCCCGCGGTGCAATGAGCGATGGACGAGTATACCCGAACCTGCGGACGCCACGCCACGCTGCCGCCGAGCGCTCCCGCGGGCGGCGGGCCGTTCCTCGCGCTCGTCGGCTTCGCTCGGCCGCGAGCCTCGGACCAACCCCGCGCGCCGGCGAGACGCCCGCGCGCCGCGCTCAGCGCATCCACACCAGGCGACGGGTCTGCTCTCCCGTCCGGGAGGCCAAGCGGACCACGTACACGCCGGCCGCGACCGGCTTCCCCGCGGCGTCGCGCCCGTCCCACTCGAGCGTTCCCTGGCCCGGCCCGATTCGCCGCGAGAGCACGGCGCGCCCGCTTACGTCGAAGATCGAGAGGGCGACCGGCCCCTCGGCGACTCGCCACGCGAGCTCCACGGCGCCCCGCGCAGGGTTCGGCACGACGCGCAATTCCTCGGCGAGCTCCGCCACGACCGGCGCCGCCACCGGGCTGCCCGTCACCGTCACCGTGTCCGAGTCGAACGCGGTGGTCCACACTCCTGCCGACGTCTGCGCACGCGCCTCCACCACGTGGACGCCGTTCGACAAGGGCGGCGACGTCCACGTGAAGTCCTCGCCGTAGGCGTCGAACACCCCGTCGGCAGCGGTCGCCGGGCTCCAAGCGCCGCCGTCCACGCGGCATTCCACGGCAGCGATCTTCACGAGGGTGATGTCGTGCGGGGGATTGTAGGGGTCGTTGGGATTCAGGTTGGCCAGCGTGTTGACCGTCGCGCGACCCGACCAGGTCGGCGTGGGATCCGCGATCGGATCGGGCAAGAGCGCGACCAGGTCCGCCGTCGGCGCGATGTCGAGAGGCGCCATCACGTCGTTCCCGTCGAGGTCGAGCCACGCGACCTGCCGCCGGGACGGCAGGCAGATCCGCGTCTGGTCGTTCTGATTCATGAGGCACTGGACGCCGGTGCTCGCATTGTCGTTCCAGTCGAGGTACCCGCTCCACTGCTGCACGCCGTCGTACTCGTCGGTCGCGAAGTAGATGTGCCCCATCTCGTGCATGGGAACCGCGCGATAGTAGTTCTGCCAGTTGTACGCCCAGGTGGAGTAGCGCGACATCCACACCCACGGCCCTCCGTAGTACGCCCACGCGTATCCGCCGCCCACGAAGAGGCCCTGATTGACGGCCGGGTCCGAGTCCACGATGAAGTAGGAGAAGCACCAGTTCGTCCGGTACGCGTCGCGGATCGCGTTGTTGTAGGCGAAGCACCTCTGGTACGCGTCGGCGCCCGGCCACCCCGCATTGGCGAGCGCTTCGCCGATCCAGACGGCCTCCCAGGACTGCGGATGCTCGATCGGCACTCCGCTCACGGGCACGCCCGTGTGAATCTCGACGACGAACGAGAGAGACGCCATCGTGCTGCCGAAGGTCACCCAATCGCCCAGCGCGGTTTGCACCCCGGCCAGGGTCTGATCTTCCTCCGCTTGCGACCAGTCGTAGGTGCTACCCGCCGCTTCGAGCAGCCACACGCCGACCGCGGTAGAGCCGGCGAGGTAGCTCGACGTGTCGTAGTACTGCGCGCCGTAGGGGATGTGCGTGGGGGCGTCGCGGAACGCCGGCATCTCCGGCAGCGCGACCGGCACCGGACCGGCGTCCGGCGGCTGCGGCCGGAAGGACTCGATGTGATCGCCGTGCCCGATCGAACCGGCAGCTTCCTGCGCGCGCATGTCGAGCGACAGGTTCCACACGCGCGCCGACCGCGCGACCTCCTCCTTCACGGGCCCGAGCGCAGCGAGGTCGATCGCGCCGACGTCCGCGCGCGCGATCCACCGCGCGATCTCCGGGCTCGCGAGCACGGCGGGCTCCGCCTGCACGACCGCCGTGCCGGTCGGGTAGAGGACCACGACGTGTCCCCCGGCCTTCCCGAGGGCGTCGACGAAATCGCGCGCGGGACCGGGCGCGTCCGCGCGCAGCACGACATGAGCGGTCGGCGCCTCAGCCCACGACGCCGCGGCCGGGGAGGCGGCCGCCCACGAGAACGCCGCCGCAAGGAGAAGGAGGGGCTTCATCGAAGGAACCTCCGCGTCGGGAACCGGTAGACCCGAGGCTCGAGCGTACCTCACCGCAACACGCCGCGCCCAGAGCTTCGAGGAACACGAACGCTGCGCGGGCCGGCGGCGTGAATCGCCACCGGCCCGTCGGCCGACGCCTCCGCCGCGCCTCGACGACGGCGCCTCGGCTACTTCTTCGGCGCCTCCGCGATGAGCGCGTCGAGCTGGTCGACGAGCTTCGCGAGGAGATCGCACGTGGCCTGGACCGGCGCCGGCGTGGACAGGTCCACGCCCGCGTGCTTCAGCAGCTCGATCGGGTAGTCGCTCGAGCCGCTCTTGAGGAACGTGAGGTAGCGGTCCACGGCGCCCGGCTCTCCGTCCAGCATCTTGCGCGAGAGCGCCGTGGCCGCCGCGTAGCTGGTGGCGTACTTGTACACGTAGAAGTCCCGGTAGAAGTGCCCGATGCGGCACCAGCCCTCGCCGGAGCGCTCCCCGTAGTGCACCGCGCCGCCGGAGTACTTGTCCAGCAGCTCGTGGTAGACGGCGTTCAGCGCGTCGACCGTCAGCGGCTCGCCGCGCTCCGCCATCTCGTGCGTGCGCTTCTCGAAGTCCGAGAACATCACCTGCGTGTACACCGTCCCCTGGATCTGCTGGATGTACTGGTTCAGCAGGAAGATCTTCCGCTCGCGATTCATGGGCTGCTTCAGGAGGTAGTCCATGAGCAGCGCCTCGTTCGTCGTGGACGCGACCTCGGCGACGAAGAGGGAGTAGTTCGCGTAGACCTGGGGCTGCGTGGCCACGGTGTAGTACGTGTGCATCGAGTGCCCCATCTCGTGCGCCAGCGTGAACATGTCGTCGAGGCGGCTCTCGTAGTTCAGCAGCATGTAGGGATGCGGCGCGGCGAAGGAGCCCCAGGAGTACGCGCCGTCCCGCTTGCCCTCGTTCTCGTACACGTCGATCCACCGCGACGTGAAGCCCTTCTTGATGTCCGCGACGTACTGCGGGCCGAGCGGGGCGAGCGCCGCCTCGATCGTCTCGGTGGCCTTCTCGTAGGTCACCTGCTCGTCGAGCGAGGGGACCAGCGAAACGTACTGGTCCCAGTGCTCCAGGGAGTCGACGCCGATCACGCGTCGCTTCATCTCGTTGTACTTGCGCATCGGGCCCACGTTGGCCTCGATGGTGCCGATCAGGCTCTCCAGCACGGAGACCGGCACGTTGTCGCCGTCCAGCGCGTGCTCCGCGCACGACGCGTAGCCGCGGGCCTTCGTGTAGAAGAGGTCGCGCTTCATCGCGCCCGCGAACGTCTCCGTGTTGGCGTGCAGGTACTTCTCGTAGCCCGTGTAGTACACGTCCCACGCGTCCTTGCGCACGCGGCGGTCCGGGCTGCGCATGTACGTCATGTAGCGCGCCTGCGTCATCTCGACGTCCTCGCCCTTCTCGTTCTTGAACGTCCCGAAGGTGAGGTCGGCGTTCATCATCTGGCCGTAGGCGTTGTCGGGCACGCTGGCGACGTCGCCGGCCAGCGAGAGGATCCTCTCCTCCTTCTCGGAGAGGACGTGCTTCTGCTGGCGCCAGAGGTCCTCGAAGGAGTGCTTGTAGACGGCGAGGCCGTCCGTGGTCTTCATCCACTGCTCGACCTTCTCGCGCGGGATCTCGAGGATGGCCGGCTGCACCCACGCAAGCGCGGTCATCATCTTGGTCTGGAGGCCTTCCATCTGCTGCTTGTAGCCCGTGTACTTCGACACGCGCGTGTCCTGGTCCGCCTTGAGCGCCGCGTACGTGAAGAGCTTCTCGCCGAGGCGCTGCGCGTCCTCCGTGGCCTTGTTGAGCGCCAGGAGCTTCTTCCCGGAGTCCAGCGGGCCGATCTCCGCCCGGAGCCCCTCGAGGTGCGTCAGCATCGTCTGGGCCTTCGCGAGGTCGGCCTCCCAGGCCTCGTCCGTCGGGTAGACGTCCGCGAGGTTCCATTGATAGCGCTCCTCGATCTCGGAGCGCTGGCGGGCGGCGTGCTGGGCGAGAGCAGGGGCGGCCGAAAGACCGAGGGCCGCGATCGCAGCCAGGATCGCGCCCCCGAGGACACGTTTCGCGTGCATGGGGATGACTCCCGTCAGAGGTTCGGCGTTCCGCCGGACGTGCCGGGAGGCAAGGGGGGGATGCGCCCCCGGAAGCGTCGCGCGGGATTCGCCGCGGCCCGCGCGGAGACGCGAGCCTATCCCGGAGAAGCTATCCGAGAGCCCGCCCGACGTCCATGACGGTGACGGAGAGCATGAGGAGAACGAGCAGGGCGAAGCCGATCTGCTGCAGGATCACCTTCACGCGGAGCGAGGGCGGGCGCCGCGTCACGACCTCCACGAGGTGCAGCGCGAGATGTCCGCCATCCAGCACCGGGATGGGCAGGAGGTTGAAGATGGCGAGCTGGGTGGAGATGTTCGCCATCATCACGAGGAACGCCACGATGCCCCAGCGCGCTGCTTCCCCGAACATCTCCGCCATGCGGAGAGGACCGCCCAAGCCTTCGTCCTGCGCCGGGCGGCCGGTCACGAGACGGCCGAGCCCCTGCACGACGAGGATCGGGAGCTTCGGGATGAAGGCCACGACGTGCGACGTGAGGCTCCACGTCTCCTCGGCGCCGCCGCGCACCGCCTCCACGAGCCCCACGTGCCGCGTCTCGACGAAGGGCTGCGCGCCGATCGCGCCGATCGTGCGCGTCTCCCCGCCGTCCTCCTTCAGGGCGCGCGACTCGGGCTGGAGCGTCCCGCGCAGCGTGGCGCGGTCCCGCTGCCAGGTGATCGCGATCCCCTTCCCCGCGTGATCCGCGGCGTAGTCCGCGAAGTCCGCCCAACGATCCGCCTTGCGCCCGTCGTACTCGAGGATGCGGTCCCCGGTGCGGAGCCCCGCCTTCCACGCCGGATCGCCCCGCTTGACGTAGCCGAGGACGGCATCACGGTGGTAGATGACGCCGAGCGGGGAGTCCGGCCCGAAGCCCCGGTCCGCCTTCGTGCGCCCGGCGATCTCCACCGTCTGACCCTTGCGGTCCATCTCGAACTTGTAGTCCTGCGCGGGACCGATCCGGTACAGCTCGTGCGTGAAGGAATCCCAGTCCTCCACGTGCGTGCCGTTCACGGATCGCACCACGTCCCCCGCCTGGATCCCCACCGACTCCGCCACGGATCCCGCCACGACCTCGCCGATCTTCGTGGAGTGCGCGACGGGCTCGCCCGCCATGTAGAGCACGCCCGCGAAGAGGGCGATGGCCAGGACGTAGTTCATCACCGGCCCCGCCAGCACGATCGCGGAGCGCACGCCGACCGTCTGCGAGAGGAACTCGTCCGACGCGCCGTCCCGCGATTCCTCGGGGTTGTCGCCCGCGAACTTCACGTACCCGCCGAAGGGAATCGCGCTCAAGCACCAGCGCGTCTCGCCGCGCGTCACGCCCACCACCTCGGGCCCGAAGCCGATCGAGAACTTGAGCACGCGCACGCCGGTGCGTCGCGCCACGATGAAGTGCCCCCACTCGTGCACGAGGACGAGGATCGAGAGCGCGATGACCAGGTAGAGGGCGGGCGCGAAGAAGCTCACGAAGTTCCTCCGGGGACGCGAACACGGACGGGGTGGCGGCTGATCAGTCGGCGGGCCTCCCGGCGCGTGAACCCGTCCGCCTCCTGGAAGTTCTCCAGCGTGGGCTCCGGGCGGGTGGCGCAGCGGGCGAGGCAGTCCTCGATGACGGCGGGAATCTCCGGGAAGGCGATCTCGGAGGCCAGAAATGCCACCACGGCGACCTCGTTCGCGGCGTTCAGCACGGCCGGGGCGGTTCCGCCGGCCTCGCCGGCCTGCCGGGCGAGCGAGAGGCACGGGAAGCGAGCCAGGTCCGGCTCCTCGAACGTGAGGGCGCCCGCGCGCACGAGGTCCAGGGACGCCACGACCGACGGCAGGCGCTCCGGCCAGGTCAGGGCGTACTGGATCGGGAGGCACATGTCGGGCTCGGAGATCTGCGCCATGACCGAATGATCGACGAACTCGACGAGCGAATGAACCAGAGACTGCGGGTGGACCACGACCTCGATGCGGGAATGCGGCAGGTCGAAGTAGTGGTGCGTCTCGATGACCTCGAGGCCCTTGTTCATGAGCGTGGCCGAGTCCACGGTGATCTTCGGCCCCATGTTCCAGGTGGGGTGCGCGAGCGCCTCCTCGGGCGTGATGCCGTCGAACTCGTGGGCGGGGCGAGTGCGGAACGGACCCCCGGACGCCGTGAGAATCACCCGCCGGACAGCCCGCTCGGGGTTGCCGCGGAGGCATTGGTGGATCGCGGAGAGCTCGCTGTCCAGGGGCAGGAGCCGTGCCCCGCTCTTGCGCGCCACCGCCAGCACCAGCTCCCCCGCCACCACGAGCGGCTCCTTGTTGGCGAGCGCGACGTCGTGTCCGCACTCGAGAGCGTCGAGCGTGGGGACGAGGCCCTGACTGCCGACCAGACCGTTCACGACCAGGTCCACGCTCGGCCCCCGCGCCAGCTCGCGCACGCCGGCCACGCCCTCGAGCACTTCGGGCGCCGCCGGGGCCGGGTTGCTCGCGAGCGCCTCGCGGAGTCGTCGTGCCGCGCCGGGGTCGCCGACCGCCACCACGCTCGGGCGGAACTCGCGGATCTGCTCCAGCAGGATCTCCCACTTCGAGCCCACCGCGAGCGCCTCGATGCGGAAGCGCTCGGGCCAGTGCCTCGCCACCGCGAGCGTGCTGAGGCCGATCGAGCCGGACGAGCCGAGGAGCGCGATTCGGCGTTGGAGAGTGCCGAGGTCGCCGGAGGTCATCCGAGCACCACGAACGCGAGGAAGTAGTAGGCCACCGGCGCCGAGAACAGGAGGCTGTCGAAGCGATCCAGCACCCCGCCGTGTCCGGGGATCATAGCCGACGTGTCCTTGATCTGGGCGTCCCGTTTGAGCAGGGACTCCACGAGGTCGCCCAGCTGCGCCGCCACTCCCACGAGGATCCCGAGCGCGAGCGTCTGCCCCGACGTGAGGTACGCCGCGCCCGCCGCGTCGCGGACGAACCAGGCCCGGCCGAGGAACGCCGCGCCCACGCACGCCAGGAATCCCCCGGCCGCGCCCTCCACGGACTTCTTCGGGCTGACCTTCGGCGCGAGGCGATGCCGCCCGATCGCGAGCCCCGTGAAGTAGGCGCCCGTGTCGCACCCCCACGCGAGGAGGAACACGTAGAGCACGAAGGAGCTGCCCGCCGAGTCGGGCAGACCGAACTCCCGCGGCAGCTCGCGCAGCAGGAGCAGGTGCAGCATCAGCCAGCCGACGTAGAAGACGCCGAACATCGTGGTGGCGATGTCGTAGATCGGGAAGGCCATCTCCGGCCGGAACAGCTCCCGCAACGAGATCGACACCATGAACGCCGCCAGGAAGATCCCGAGCGAGTGGTGCCCGCCGGAGGGGCCGTACCAGTAGGTGATCGTGGAGAGGATGAGCGCCGCCGCGACCCCGAGGCGCTTCGACGGGTTCACGCCCTTCGCCTCCATGAGCCGGTAGAACTCCCAGAGCGCCACGACCATCGTCATGTCGAGGAAGAGCAGGAACACCCCGCCTCCGGTGCGCGCCACGAACACCAGGAACGGAAGAAAGACGGCGGCCGACAGCGCGCGAGCGAGAGTGCCCACGCCTACTTCTTTCCGGGAAGCGGCGCGGCGGTCTCGGCGGGACGGGAGGGGCTGGCAATCCGGCCGAAGCGTCGCTCGCGCTTCTGGAAGTCGCGGATCGCGGTGTAGAGCTCGAGGCGCCCGAACTCGGGCCACGGCGTGGGGGTGACCCAGATCTCCGCGTAGGCGATCTGCCAGAGGAGGAAGTTCGACACGCGCAGCTCCCCCGAGGTGCGGATCAACAGGTCCGGGTCCGGGAGCCCGCGCGTGGAGAGCAGCTCGCCGAAGGCGGCTTCGTCCAGGTCCTCGAGGCGAAGGCGTCCCGCGGCGATCTCCTCCACGGCCTTCCGAGCGGCCTCCACGATCTCCGGCCGCCCGCCGTAGGACAGCGCGAGGTTCAGCACCATGCCGCGATTGTGCTCGAGGGCCCGCGTGGTGCGCTCGATCTGGCGCCGCACGTCCCACGGCAGGTCGGTGATCCGACCGATCGTCCTGAGACTCACGCCGTTCTCGTTCAACTCGGGCTCTTCGCGGCGCAGCGTGTCCTTGAGCGCCTGCATCAGCCCGTTGACCTCGGCGCGCGGGCGGTTCCAGTTCTCCACGGAGAACGCGTAGAGCGTGAGGACCTCGACGCCGAGCTCGTCGCACGCGCGCACGGACTCGCGGACCGGCTGCACGCCGGCGCGGTGGCCGGCCAGGCGCGGCAGGCGGCGGCTCTTCGCCCAGCGGCCGTTGCCGTCCATGATGATCGCGACGTGCCGGGGGATGTCGGCTCCCGCCGCCGCCGCGGCTTCGATCTCGCGCTTCAGCTCGAGCTCGCGCTGCCTCATGGACCTCCCATCAGATCGCGAGGATCTCCTTCTCTTTCGCGGCGAGCGCGGCGTCGATGTCCTTCACGTACTTGTCCGTGAGCTCCTGGATCTTGTCGTGCCCGCGCTTCTCCTCGTCCTCCGTGAGCTTGCCGTCCTTGAAGCCCTTCTTCAGCGCGTCGTTCGCGTCGCGGCGGGCGTTGCGGATGGCGACCCGACCCTCCTCGCCGTGCGACTTCGCGATCTTGACCAGCTCCTTGCGACGCTCCTCGGTCAGGGCGGGAATGGGCACCCGCACGACCACCCCGTCGTTCGACGGGTTGAGCCCGAGGTCCGCCGCCCGGATCGCCTTCTCGATGGCGCCGATGAGGCTCTTGTCCCACGGCTGGACGACCAGGAGCCGCGGCTCCGGCGCGCCGACCGTGCCCACCTGGTTCAGGGGCGACGTCTGTCCGTACGCCTCCACCCGGACGCCCTCCAGCAGCGCCGGGGTGGCCTTGCCCGCGCGAAGCTTCGAGAACTCGCGCTTGGCGGCGTCGATGGCGTTCTTCATCTTCTGTTCGCACTCGCGGTAGATCGCGTCGTTCATTTTGCGCTACTCCCCACCAGCGTTCCGATGTCCTCGCCCAAGAGCACCCGACGCATGTTGTTCCCTTCCCCGAGCTTGAAGACCAAGATCGGGAGATCGTTCTCCATGCAGAGCGAGATGGCCGTGGCGTCCATCACGCGGAGGCCCCGCGTGAGCACTTCCTTGAACGAGATCCGGCGCAGAAGCTGCGCGTTCGCGTCCTGCTCGGGATCCGCGGTGTAGACGCCCTCCACCTTCGTGGCCTTCATGATCACCTCGGCGCCGATCTCGACGGCGCGGAGGCTCGCCGCGGTGTCCGTGGTGAAGAAGGGATTCCCGGTACCGGCGGCCAGGATGATGACGCGCCCCTTCTCCAGGTGGCGGATGGCGCGACGGCGGATGTACGGCTCCGCGACCTCCTGCACGTTGATCGCGGTCATCACGCGCGTGGGCACGCCGATCTTCTCGAGGCAGTCCTGCAGCGCCAGCGCGTTGATGACGGTGGCGAGCATGCCCATGTAGTCGCCGTTGACGCGGTCCATCCCGAGGCGGCTCGCGGCCAGCCCTCGGAAGATGTTGCCGCCGCCGATCACGATGCCGACCTGGACTTCGAGCTCGGTGATCTCGCGCACCTGGGAGGCCACGCGATCCAGGATGGGCGGATCGATGCCGAAGCCCTGGTCGCCGGCGAGCACTTCGCCCGAGAGCTTGAGCAGGATCCTCTTGTAGCGAGGCGTGCTCATGGCTTGCTCCGGAGGGCCGGATCGGCGCGCCGGGTCTCGCGCCGACCCGACTTAGGCGACGGCACCGAGCGCGAACCGCACGAACCGTCTCACCTGGATGTTCTCGCCGAGCTTCGCGACGGCCGCCTTCACGACGTCCTCGATCGTCTGATCGGGGTCTTTCACGAAGGCCTGCTCCATCAGAGAGCGCTCAGCGTACCACTTCTCCATCTTCCCCTCGACGATCTTCTCCGCGATGTTGGCCGGCTTGCCCAGCTGCATGACCTGCGCGAGGAAGATCTCCCGCTCCGCGGCGGCGACCGCCGGGTCCACGTCGGTGCGCGAGACGCCGAGCGGCGTGGGGTCGTGCGCGGCGACGTGCATCGCCAGGTCGCGCACGAGCTTCTGGAACTCGTCCGTTCGCGCCACGAAGTCCGTCTCGCAGGCGACCTCCACGAGGACGCCGATCTTGCCCGTCACGTGCACGTAGGATCCGATCAGCCCTTCCTTCGTCTCCCGCCCGCTCTTCTTGGCCGCCGCCGCGAGCCCCTTCTTGCGAAGGAACGAGACGGCCTCTTCCACGTTCCCCTGCGTCTCGGCGAGCGCCTTCTTGCAGTCCATGATGCCGGCGCCGGTCTTCTCGCGGAGCTCTTTCACCATGTTGGCTTCGATGGTCATCGGGTCTTCCTCCTCGGAGCGCCCGGCTCGGGGCGTCCGTGCGCTCCGTCGGGCGTTCGTCTCGTTTCGATGCGCGATGGGGTGCGCCCGATGCGGGTCGCCGCGCAGCGGCGGAAGCACTTCGGGCGAAGGCCGTGCGCCTACTCGTCCCCCGCCGACGCCGTGGCCGGCTCCGGCTTCGCGGCCCTCTCGGCCGAGCGCGACTCCGCCCCCGCCTTGTCGGCCGGATTGCCGGTGTCGCGCGTGCGCGCCGCTCCTTCCTTGACCGCCTCCGCGACGGCGCGGGTCATGAGCTGGATCGAGCGGATCGCGTCGTCGTTGCCGGGGATCGGGTGCGAGATGACCTCGGGATCGGAGTTCGTGTCGACGACGCCGACCACGGGGATGCCCAGCTTGTGCGCCTCCGAGACGGCGATCTTCTCCTTGATCGTGTCGACCACGAAGAGCGCGGCCGGAAGGCGATCGAGCGTCTTGATGCCGTGGAAGACCTTGTCGAGCTTCCCGAGATCCTTCTCGATGCGCGCGCGCTCCTTCTTGGAGAGCAGCTCCCAGGAAGGGTCGGTGCGCGTCCGCTCGAGGTCCTGGAAGCGCTGCAGCGACTTCCGGATGGTCTGGAAGTTCGTGAGCATGCCGCCCAGCCAGCGCTCGGTGATGTAGTACTGCCCGCAATCCTCGGCCATCTCGCGGATGGCGTCCTTCGCCTGCTTCTTGGTGCCGACGAAGAGGATGGTGCCGCCGCCGGCGACGGCATCGCGAACCATGCGGCAGGCGCGCTCGAGCATCGCCAGGGATTTCTGGAGGTCCAGGATGTAGATCCCGTTCCGCTCCATGAAGATGTACTTCCGCATCTTCGGGTTCCAGCGCTGCGTCTGGTGCCCGAAGTGCACCCCGGCTTCCAGCAGATCTCTCAGCGTGACGTTCGACAAGATCGGTCTCCTTTTCGGTTGATCCGCCGCCGTCGTCGTTCCGGCCGGGGCCGCGGGCGCCGATCTCGCCCCCTCGGACCCCCCGTCCGGTCGGACGGCGTGGGTGATGGAGAGCGGCGAGGTCCTCGAGGGACCTCGCGCTCGTCGTTCGATCCTACCGCTTGCTGAACTGGAACCGCCGGCGCGCGCCGGCCTGGCCGTACTTCTTGCGCTCCACCATGCGCGAGTCCCGCGTGAGGAGCCCGGCGCCGCGCAACGGCCGACGAAGCACTTCGTCCGCCTGCACGAGGGCGCGCGCGATCCCGAGACGGACCGCGCCTGCCTGACCCGTGAGACCGCCGCCGGTGACCGCCGCTTCGACGTCGTAGTGCACGCTGTTGTTCGTCAGCGAAAGAGGCATCTCCATCAGCGTCACCAGCGACTCGCGGCAGAAGTAGTCGCGGAACTCGCGGCCGTTGATCATCCGCCGCCCGGACCCGGGCGTCAGCCGCACCTGCGCCACCGACGTCTTCCGGCGGCCCGTGGCCTGAATCGTGCCTTTCTTCATGCTTCTCCTCGACTCCGTGGCGCTACGCGCGGCCGCGCGGCGGACGCGAGCTCTTGACGATGTGAGGCACCGGCTGCTGCGCCGTGTGCGGATGCTCGGCCCCGCGATAGATCTTGATCTTCGTGAGGAGCTGGCGGCCGAGCCGGTTCTTCGGCAGCATGCCGCGGACCGCCTTGCGAACGACTTCCTCGGGGTGATCCACGATCCACGTGTTGTAGGGGCGGACCTTCATGCCGCCCGGAAAGCCCGAGTAGCGGCGCCGCTCCTTGTACTCGATCTTCCGGCCCGACAGGACCACCTTGTCCGCGTTGACGATCACCACGCAGTCGCCGTTGTCCAGATGGGTCGAGAAGTTCGGCTTGTGCTTGCCCCGGAGCAGCACCGCCGCCTCGCACGCGAGGCGCCCGAGCACCACGCCGTTCGCGTCGATGACGTGCCAAGCGTGGATGCACTCCGCGCCCTTCGTGACGTGCGTTCTCACACCGGCCTCCCCCCCGCGTGGGGGTCCGAGAGGTTTTTCGGCCAAGCAAAGACGGGCAGGGTAACAGCCGGGGAAAAGGAGAGTCAAGGGGCGGACAACGGCCGGCGGGCCCGGACCCGGCGCCGGGCCCCGAGGGAGGCGAATACACCCATGGGGAGGTGTGGGCGCCCGCGGGGTCGGGCGCCCGCTCGCGAGGTGGGGCGGAGGAGCGGCGGCGGGCTAGCCCTTCGGGGCCCGTTCCCGATACCGCTTCGCCGCGTCCTCGGCCGCGTGCCCGTGGAGGACCTTCGCGACGGCGGCACGGAGCACGTAGGCGCGCTCCATGTTCGACGCGGGGTCGGTGGGCGTGATGTAGAAGCCGGCGCCCGCCGACGCGAACGACGACGACCACCCCGCCAGCTCTTCGCCGTCCTTGAACTGCACCCAGATCTCGCGCTCGGGCGTCTTCTGCAGGGAGAAGTCCTTGCGCTCGTCGTGGTCGGGGTCGCCGCCCGGCGTGCGGATGAAGAACACCGCCTTGAGCTCGGGGAAGCGGATGGGAACGGCCGCCTTCGCGTCGCTCTCCTTGACGTGGAAGAGCGGGCGCTGCGGGTAGAAGTCCGCGGTGAAGCCTTTGAGAACCCGGCCGTCCTTGTAGCGGACGGCCACCAGCTTGCCGACGACGCTCACGGCGACTCCCCCAGGGGGCCGATCCCGAAAGATCGGCTCTCGCGAGCGACGGCTTGACTCGGGCCGGGCGAAGGGGCGGGCGGCCGGCGGAAGTGTCGACGAAGCCGAGCGAAAACTCACCGGCCGAAGACCGCGGCGGCGAAGCCGGGCGATGGCCTCAGCGGGCGGCGAGCCGCCGCAGGCTCTCGAGGTACGGCGGCCGGGCGACGCCCCGATCCGTCACGATCGCTTCGATCAGCGCGTTCGGAGTGACGTCGAAGGCGGGGTTCAGCGCGTCGACGCCCTCGGGCGCCACGCGGATGCCCCGCGGCGCGGTCACCTCCTCGGCCGAGCGCTGCTCGATCGGGATCTCCGCGCCCGACGCGATCGAGAGATCGATCGTGGAGAAGGGCGCCGCCACCCAGAACGGCACGTCGTGCTCGCGCGCGAGAACGGCGAGCGGATACGTGCCGATCTTGTTCGCCGTGTCGCCGTTCGCGGCGATCCGGTCCGCGCCCACGATGACGCGGTCCGCCAGGTGTCGCGACAGCGCCCAGCCCGCCGCGCCGTCGCACAGGAGCGTGACGGGGACGCCCATCTTGCGGCACTCCCACGCCGTGAGACGCGCGCCCTGCAGCAGGGGCCGCGTCTCGTCGCTCAGGACGCGCACGCTCTTCCCCGCCTCCTGCGCCGCGTACACCACGGCGAGCGCCGTGCCGATGCCCGCGGTGGCCAGCGCGCCCGCGTTGCAGTGCGTGAGCACGGTGGCGCCGTCCGGCAGGAGCGCGGCGCCGTGCCGGCCGATCTCCCGGCACGACGCTTCGTCCTCGGCGTGGATGCGGCGCGCCTCGTCCAGCGCCGCGGCCTTCAGCTCCGCCACCGGCCGGCCCGCGACCGCGTCGAGGCGCGCGAGCACGCGATCCACGGCCCAGGCCAGGTTCACCGCGGTCGGGCGCGCCGCGCGCAGCGTCCGCACGTCGGGCGCGATCTCGCGCCGGAACGCCGCCGGCTCCGTCGACGAAGCCCGATGCGCCGCGAGGGCGACGCCGTACGCGCCCGCCACGCCGATCGCCGGCGCGCCGCGCACCGCGAGCCGGCGGATCGCGTCGACCAGCTCGTCCGGGGTGTCGCAGGAGAGATAGACCTCGACGTCGGGGAGGCGCGTCTGGTCGAGGAGAACGACGCGCCCGTCCTCCCAGCGGACCGTGAAGAAGTTCATCGACGCCGCGCTCAGGCGTCCGCGGCCGCGGCGATGCCGAGCGTCTCCTCGAGGAGATCGAGCGTGGCGCCGAGCGGCAGGCCCACGACGTTCGAGTAGTCGCCCTCGATCCCCGCGACGAGAAGCGCGCCGAGCCCCTGGATGGCGTACGCGCCCGCCTTCCCGAACGGCTCGCCGCTGGCCACGTAACGGCGAATCTCCTCGTCGCCGATCGCCCGGAAGCGCACGCGCGTGGAGACGACCTTCGTGTAGTAGCGGTTGCGCGCCGGGTGCGCCACGCACACGCCCGTGATCACCACGTGCACGCGGCCGGACAAGCGCTTCAGCATGTCGATGGCCTCGGCTTCGTCGCCCGGCTTGCCGAGGATCCGCTGGCCCACGACGACGATCGTGTCCGCCGCGAGCACGAGCGACTCCCGGAACTTGTCGGCGAGCGCGCGCGCCTTGCGCTCCGCGAGGAGCCGCGCGTGGTCCTCGGGGGCATCCGGCACGTCGCTCTTCTCGTCGATCTCCGGCGCCTGCACGGTGAACGCGAGCCCGAGGTCGCGCAGCAGGTCGCGACGCCGCGGCGACGCGGACGCGAGCACCAGCGGAACGCGCTGCAGCGGCGAGTTCGGCCCGAGCAGCTTGAGGCGCCCTTCGCGCACCCGCTCGAGATCCTCGCCCCCGTCCTCGCCCGCGCTCTCCTCGGAGCCGCGACGCCGCTCCTCCGAGTCCAGGAGAATGGTCACGGGGCCGTCGTTCACCAGGTCCACCTTCATGTGCGCGGCGAAGCGTCCCGTGGCGACGCGCACGCCCGCGTGCTCGATGCGTCGCTTCAGCTCGTCGAGGAGCGGGACGGCCTCTTCGGGCGCCGCCGCCGCGACGAAGGACGGCCGGCGTCCCTTGCGCGCATCCGCGTGGAGCGTGAATTGGGAGACGAGCAGCACGGAGCCCCCGCTCTCGAGCACGGAGCGGTTCATCTTGCCCGCGTCGTCGGGGAAGATGCGCAGGCCCACGAGCTTGTCGGCGATCCACGCCGCATCCTCGCCGGCGTCGCCGTTGCGCACGCCGGCGAGGACGAGGAGCCCGGCGTCGATCCTGCCGACGATCTCTCCGTCCACGCTCACCGACGCGCGCGCGACGCGTTGCAGCAAGGCTCGCATGGGGCGGAGCCTATCACGCTCGCCCGACGAACGCCCAGTGCCTCTCCCGATCGCCGCGACGATGCGAGAAGAGCGCGCCCGGGTGCTCGAACGTGCAGAGCGCGAAGTCGATGAGGTTCTCGCGCGGGACGCGCTCGGCGGCGGCCTGCGCCAGCGCGCACGAAGGAAGGTCGAGCTGCGCGCGGCCGTCCGATCCCGTGGGCACGGAGAACTCCTCGGGGAACGCCGCCGCCACCTCCGGCCCCACTTCGTAATGCGGGCCGCGGATGGACGGCCCCACCGCCACCAGGAGATCGCCGGTGCGCACGCCGAGATCGTCGCGCATCGCCCGCACGGCGCGCCGCACGATGTTTCCCGCCAGGCCGCGCCAGCCGGCGTGCGCCACGCCGAACGCGCCGCCCTCCACGTCCACGAGGAAGACCGGGACGCAGTCCGCGACGGTCACGGCGAGCACGGTGGCCGGATCCGGAGTGACGAACGCGTCGAAGGGACCCTCCGGGACCTTGCCTCGATCCACGACGGCCACCTCCGCCGAGTGGGAGAGCTTCGGCGCCACCACGCGCGCGAACGAAAGCCCCGCCGCCTTCAGCAACCGGCGCCGGCGCTCCTGCACCGCCTCGCCGTCGTCGGCCGTGGAGAGGGAGAAGTTCCCGAGGGACGCGTGCGTCACGCCGTGCACGAGGTCCGGGAGGATGTCGAGCGCCGGGGCGCGCCACCAGAGCGCGTCGCCGCGGGTCTCGAGCCGCGCCGCCTTTCCGAGGGGGGCCTTCACGCCTTCGCGACGTGGTCCTCGCGGAACACGCGATCCACGCCTTTCACCTTCTGCATCACCTTCATGACCTTGCGCAAGTGCGCGAGGTGCTCCACCTCGACCACGAAGCGCCCCACCGCGCGGTGCCCGTCCGCCTCCATCGACGCGCTCAGGATGTTCGTGTCCACCTCGGTGATGGCGGAGGAGACGTCCGCGAGGAGGCCCTTGCGGTTCTCCCCCTCCACGCCGAGGTGCACGCGATACACGTTCTCCCGCGACACGTCCCAATCCACGGCGATGCGCCGGTCCATCTCCACGACGGGCGGCAGCGCGTTCGGGCAATCCGACCGGTGCACGGAGATGCCGCGGCCGCGCGTGACCACGCCCACGATGGTCTCGCCGGGGAGCGGCTGGCAGCAGTGGGCGAAGCGGATCATCACGTTGTTGAGGCCCTGCACCTTCACGCCGCCGTCCTTCTTCCGCGTGAAGTCCAGCATGCGGCGCAGCCCGGTGGGCTCCTTCTTCTTCTCGATCTCCGGGAAGAGCTTGCGCACCACGTGCGTGGCGGAGAAGTCCCCCTGCCCGACCGCGCCGTACAGCTTCTCCACCGAATCGAAGCCGAGCTTCTTCGCGGCCTCCGCGTTCAGCGCCTTGTCGAGCTCCACGCGGTTGCGCCGCGCCTCGCGCTCCAGCATCTCGCGCCCCAGCGCGGTGGAGTGCTGCGCCTGCTCGAGCCGGAACCAGCGGCGGATCTTCCCGCGCGCGCCCGCGGAGGCCACCACGTTCAGCCAGTCCTGGCTGGGCCGGCCCATCGGCGACGTGATGATCTCGACGGTGTCCGCGTTCTCCAGCCGGTAGCGCAGCGGCACGATGCGCCCGTTCACGCGCGCGCCCACGCAGTGGTTCCCGACCTCCGTGTGGATCGCGAACGCGAAGTCGATGGGCGTGGCGCCGCGCGGCAGGACCCTCAGCGCGCCCTTCGGCGTGAAGACGAACACCTCGCCCTGGAAGAGGTCGGACTTCAGGAGGTCCAGGAACTCCTCGGCGTTCTGGTCCGCCTGCTCCTTCACCAGCTCGCCGAGCCACGGGAAGCGTCCCACGAGATCCGGGAGCTGCGTCTTCCCTTCCTTGTAGGTCCAGTGCGCGGCGATGCCGTACTCGGCCTCGGCGTGCATCTCCGGCGTGCGGATCTGGAACTCGACCCACACGTTGTCCGGCCCGATCACGGTGGTGTGCAGCGAGCGGTAGTGGTTGGACTTCGGCGCCGCGATGTAGTCCTTGATCCGCTCCGGCACGGGGCGCCACAGCGCGTGCACGATGCCGAGCGCCTCGTAGCAATCCCGCTCCGCCGGCACGATGACGCGCAGCGCCATCAGGTCGTAGATCTCCTCGAACGCCTTCTCCCGGTTCTTCATCTTCAGGTAGATGGAGTAGAAGTGCTTCGCGCGGCCCGCGAGATCCGCCTTGATGCCCCGCTTCGCGAGGCGGCGAGCGAGCGGCTCCTTGAGGAGATCCAGGAAGGCCTCGCGCTCGTCGCGCTTGCGCGCCACGCGCAGCACGAGGTCGCGATAGACCTCGGGCTCCAGGTGCTTGAGCGCGAGATCCTCCAGCTCCCACTTGATGGTGGCGATGCCGAAGCGGTGCGCGAGCGGCGCGTAGATCTCGATCGTCTCCTGCGCGATGCGCCGGCGCTTCTCTTCCTCCAGGAAGTCGAGCGTGCGCATGTTGTGCAGTCGATCCGCGAGCTTCACGAGGATCACGCGCAGATCCTGCGCGATGGCGAGCAGCATGCGCCGCCAGTTCTCCGCCTGGTGCTCCTCGGGGCTCTGGAACTCGATGCCGCCGATCTTCGTCACCCCGTCCACGATCGCGGCGACGTGCTCGCCGAACGCTTCGCGCAGCTCGTCGGAGGTGACGTTCGTGTCCTCGAGGACGTCGTGGAGGAGACCGGCCACGAGGGTGACGGTGTCCAGCCGGAGCCCGGCGAGCACCGTGGCCACCGCCACGCAGTGGTGCACGTACGGAAGGCCCGAGCGACGGATCTGCCCGCGGTGGTGCTCCTCCGCGAACTTGTACGCTCGCTCGAGGAGGGCGCCGTCGTAAGCCGCGGGGTCGTGGAGCGCGGCGAGGAGATCCGCCAGCTCGTAGGACGGCTCCGGCGGGACCGCCTCGGGAGGCGGCGGAATGGGCCGGTTCACGTGAGCGCCTCCCGGAAGTCCAGGATCTGGAACTGCGCGGAGCGCCGTCCGTTCCATTCGTTCACCGCCACGCTCCCGGCCAGATCCGCGCGCGAGGGGAACTCCTTCTCGCCGCGCTCGCCGAGCTCGAAGCCGATGCAGTCCAGGTCCCCGTCCGAGGCTCTCCGCAACGTGAGCTTGAGATGCCCGCGCCCGACGACCTTGGGACGCGCCGCCGCGGTCACGCCGTGCATCACGAAGACCGGCCGGGCGTTTCCGTAGCCGAAGGGCGAGAGGCGCTCGAGGTCCTCGGCGAGGGGAAGCCCGATCTCGTCCGGAGTGGCGTCGCTGTCGATCCGCAGGCGCGGGTGGGAGTTCTCCTCCGTGAGCCGCTCGGCCACGGCGGCCGCGAAGCGCTTGCGGAACTCCGCCACGCGCGCGCGCTCGATCGTGAGGCCGGCCGCCATGGCGTGGCCGCCGTACTGCACCAGAAGATCGTCGCACTCCTCGAGCACCTCGCAGACGTCGATGCCGCGGATGGAGCGCACCGACCCGCGCCCGACGTCGCCGTTCATCGCGATGAGCGCGGACGGGCGGTAGTAGCGCTCCACCAGCCGCGCCGACGCGATGCCGATCACGCCCGGGTGCCACGTGTTCGACGCGAGGACGATGCCGTCCAGGTCCTCTCCGGCGGTGCCGCGCTCGATCGCGTCGAGCGCCTGGCGAAGCGTCCGCTCGCTGATCTCCTGCCGCTCGAGGTTCGTCTCGTCGAGCTTCCTCGCGAGGCGATTCGCCTCCGCCGTGTCTTCCGAGACGAAGAGGCGGACGGCGGCGCCGGCGTCGTCGAGGCGGCCCGCCGCGTTCACGCGCGGCCCCAGGAGATAGGCGAGGTGCCAGGCCTCCACGCGCCCCTCGATCCCGCACGCCAGCACCAGGGCCATCATGCCGACGCGCGCATGCCGGTTGATCGCGTCGAGGCCGGCGGTGACGAGCACGCGGTTCTCGCCCACGAGAGGAACCACGTCCGCCACCGTGCCGAGAGCCACGAGGTCCAGGTGACGGGTGAGGTCGATCTCGTGCTCGAGGCGCGAGACCAGCCCCTGCAGGAGCCGCCACACCACGCCCACCCCGGCGAGGCTCTTGTCCGGGTACGGGCAGCCGGCCTGGCGCGGATTCACCACGGCGGCGGCCGGGGGCAGCTCGCTGCCCGGCTCGTGATGGTCCGTGACGACGGTCTGGATTCCCATTCGACGAAGCTCGGCCACTTCCTCGACGCTCTTGATCCCGCAGTCCACCGTGAGCACGAGCGAGGGACTCCTCGCGACGACGTCCGGCAGCACCTTCGCCGAGAGGCCGTAGCCGTGCACGAGGCGCCGGGGCAGCAGGTACTCCACGTCCGCACCCAGCTCGCCGAGCGCCTGGACGGCGAGCGACGTGCCGGTGACGCCGTCCACGTCGAAATCGCCGAAGACGAGGATCTTCTTCTTCTCGCGCAGGCAGGAGAGGAGCGCCTCGACGGCGCGGTCCGCTCCGAGGAGATCGAACGGCGAGGCGAGCTGCGAGAGCTGCGGGTGGAGGAATCGCTCGGCCGCGCCCGCGTCCGCGTAGCCGCGGACGGCGAGGATGCGCGCCACCGCGGGGGACACGCGAAGCTCCTCGACCAGACGTCCCACTCCCGGCAGGGGAACCGCGGGCGGGCTGACCCAATTCCTCTGAGGCATGGCTCCCCCGAAAGAGGTGGGCGAGGAAGAGGGGAGAGCCGTAAGCCGAGTTCTGTTCGGACCGGAGGTCCGTGGCGGTCATTTCTCTAGGACGCGGATTGCTCCGCGCCTCCAGCGACCTACCCGAGAATCGTAGCGAGACGGGCCGTCTCTCTTCTCCTATTCGGTCTTGCTCCGGGTGGGGTTTGCCGAGCCGCCCTCGTCTCCGAGAGCGCTGGTGAGCTCTTACCTCGCCGTTTCACCCTTACCCGAGTCTTGCGACCCGGGCGGTTTGCTTTCTGTGGCACTTTCCTTCGCGTTACCGCGACTGGCCGTTAGCCAGCACCCTGCCCTGCGGAGCTCGGACTTTCCTCGTCCCCGAAGGGACGCGACCGCCTGGCTCTCCCCCTTCTGAGCCTCGCCCGGAACAACTTTTACCAGGTTCGCGCGGGTCGATCCAGCAGTCCCGCGGCGCAGGAGCCGATCAGTCGACGCCGGCGTCGAGGGCCTCGTTCGCCAGGCCGTCCGTGTCGCGGTTCTGCTCCCGCCGCACGTGCAGCACCCGGACGGAGCGGAAGTGACCGAGCAACCGGTCCACGTCCCGCTTGAGCGCGATGAGCGCCGGCTCACGGACCCGGTAGGTGCCTTCCATCTGCCGCACGACGAGCTCGGAGTCCATGCGGAGCTCCAGCTCCGCGAGGCCCAGCTCCCGCGCCTTCTCGAGGGCGGCGATGGCCGCGCGATACTCCGCGACGTTGTTCGTGGCGCGGCCGATGCGGCGCCCCTCGCGGAACAGCTCGACGCCCTGCGCGTCCACGATGCGGTAGCCGATGGCGGCGGGGCCGGGGTTGCCGCGCGACGCGCCGTCCGAATACGCGACCGCACGCCCGGCCGCAGGAACGACGGCCCCCGACGATGCCTTCTTCTTCGCGCTCTTGGGGCTCTTGGGCCGCGCGGCACCGAGGGCGGTGTTCGCGCTCTTCGCGCTCTCGGCGCCTCGGGCGCTCTCGGCGCTCCGGGCGCGCGTGGCCCACTCCAGCGACGCGACGATGTGCGCTTCCACTTCCGCCCGCACGACGCTACCGCGCGGCGCAAGCTCGTCCAGGCTCTTTCCGGCGAGGAGGCCTTCGACGACCCGGCGCGCTCCGGGCGAGAGCGCCGCGCGCCCTCCGCCCCGCTCAGAATCCAATCCGCTCTTCCTCTTCGCGCCAGACCTGGATGCGACCGCACTGCTCGCAGCTCATCATCCGCCGGCTCTGCTTGATCTCCTGCATGCGCTGCGCCGGGTGGCGGAAGCCGCAGCCGCTGCACGCGCCGCGCTTGATGACGGCGACGAACGGCGTCTTCCCCGCGCCGCGCAGCCGGCGGTAGTACGTGAGCACCTGCGGGGGCACCTTCGCGATGAGCGGGGCCGTGCGCTCCGACGCTTCGTCGTGGATGCGCTTGAGCTCCGCGGTCTTCGCGTCCAGCTTGGCGCGCGCCTCCGCGGCGATCCGCTCCTTCTCCTCGAGCGTGGTCACCACGGTGGGGAGCTTGAGGTTCGCGTCCTCCGCGCGCTCGATCCACTTGAGGCCGGTCTCCTCGAGCGAGTCCGCGCGGTCCTTCAGCGTCTCCATCTCGTGCTGGAAGGCCTCGTACTGGATCTGGTTCCGCACGGCCATCTGCTGCGTCTGCAGCTTCTTGAACTGCGCGTTGTTGTTCGCGAGGTCGAACTCGACGGTGCGCTGCTGCGAGCGCGCGGCCGCCAGCTCCGCCTCCACCCGCTCCTTGTCTCCGCGCGCCGCGCGGAGAGGCGCCTCGATCTCTTCGATGAGGCGCGGCAGCTCCTTCTGGTGCCGTTCGTACTCGAGGAGCTTCAAGTCGAGCTCCTGGAGTTCGAGCAGGGCCTGGATCTCCTCGGGCGACAACGCTGCCTCCTTCGAGCTTCGGAACCGCGTGACGGGCCCACCGAAAGAAACGGGTGCGTCCCTCGCAGGAGCACCCGGCCGATCCCGTTCCAGGACGTCTGTCGCGGAAGAGGTTGGCTGGGTAGGCGAGGAACTCCCTTCTTCCGGGCGCCGGCGGGTGGTGGGCGATACTGGACTTGAACCAGTGACCTCTCGCGTGTGAGGCGAGCGCTCTGGACCAACTGAGCTAATCGCCCGCGCCCCGCCGGGCGGTCTTTGGTGGGCCCACTTGGACTCGAACCAAGGACCGACCAGTTATGAGCCGGTTGCTCTAACCACCTGAGCTATGGGCCCGAACTTCGCGGACCAAGTGAATCGAGAGGTTTACCACCGGCGTCCGTCAGGGTCAAGACGGCCTCGAACCAGCGCGGCGGGGCCTATCGCGGAAGCTGATCGAGGATCGGCGGGATGGCACGATCGCGCCCGCGACGCTTCGCCGCGCCCGCGGTCACCGCGGCGCAGGCGAGCGCGATGGCACCGGCCACCACGAAGACACCGTTCACGCCCACCCGGTTCGCGAGCCAGCCGCCGGTGAACGGTCCGAAGAAGAAGCCGAGGATCGACGCCCCCGATGCGTAGCCCTGGATGCCGCCGCCGGCGCCTTCGGGCGCGCGTCGGCTGATCATCGCGAAGAGCGCGGGCTGCATCCCGGCGACGCCCACGCCGAGCAGCGCGCGCACCGCCAGCATCGCCGGGATGTTCCTCGCGAGCGGATGCGCGGCGAGCGCCACGGCGGTGATCCCGAGGCCGGCGAGCAGCACCGTCTTGAGCCCGTGACGCTCCGCGACCTTGCCCACGAACGACGCGCCGAAGATCGTGAAGGCGGCCACCACCGCGAACCCGATCCCCGTCCACACCGCGGGGTCGCGCCCCTTCCCCAACAGGTCCTGCACGAAGAGCGGAAAGACCGGCATCGCCATGCTGACGGCGCCCATGGACACCAGGAGCCCGGCGAGGCCGAGGCGGATGGGACCGTCGGCCATGGCGAAGCGGAAGTTCACCGCGGGCGAGGGCGTCGGCGTGGTGAGGTCGCGCGGCGGCTCCTCGAGGAACCGCACCACGAGAACGCCGCCGACCGTCACGAGGCCGCCCACGACGACGAAGATCTGCCGGAAGGGCAAGAGCCCCGCGAGCACTCCGCCGAGCGCCGGGCCCACGAGCCGCCCCGCGGCCGCGGACGCCTGGAGCTGCGCCATCGCGTCGGGGAGCATCGCGGGGGGGGTGGACGCCGAGGTGATCGCGAGCGCCGCGGGCAGGAACCCGGTCACCACTCCCTGGAGCAGCCGCAGGACCCAGAACTGCAGCGGGCTCTGCACGGTCACGCAGAGGAAGTTGACGACGGCCAGCCCGAAGACCGCGCGCACCACCATGAGGCGGTGACCGAAGCGGTCGCCGAGCCAGCCCCACACCGGCGAGAGCAGTCCGGCGGCGAGGAACGGCGCGGAGAAGATCAGCCCCGACCAGCGCTCCACCGCCGCGCGATCCGTGACGCCGAGCTGCTGCACGAAGAACGGGATGAACGGCAGCACGATCCCCATCCCGGAGACCGCGACGAACTGCGCCGCCGACAGCACGCGGAGATTGCGCCGCCACGTGGGCCGGGGGGCGCCGGGATCGACGGCTCCCGGCGCGACGGGCTCCGCCCCGTTCGCCGGCGCCGCGACGCCGGTCACGGGAACCAGGGCCCGCCGTAGGCGCCGAACGTGGGGTGCTCCCGGTCCCGTGCGGAGAGGACGGGCGTGCTCGCGGGCCACGGGATGGCCAGCTCCGGGCTGTCCCACGCGATGCCGCGCTCCAGCGCCGGAACGTAGTACGCGCTGCAGCGGTACACGACGTCCGCCACGTCCGACGTCACGCAGAAGCCGTGCGCGAACCCGGACGGGATCCACACCTGCCAGTGGTTCTCGTCCGACAGCTCCACCGCCCACCACTTCCCGAACGTGGGCGACGAGCGCCGGAGATCCACCGCGACGTCGTAGATGCTGCCGCGCGCGCAGCGCACCAGCTTCGCCTGCCCCGGCGGGAGCTGGAAGTGCAGCGCGCGCACCGTGCCGCGCTGGGAGCGCGAGTGGTTGTCCTGCACGAGATCCACGGCGATGCCGGCACGCGCGAACAGCTCCTGCCGGAACGTCTCCACGAAGAAGCCGCGCTCGTCCCGGAAGACGCGCGGCTCCAGGAGGAGCACGCCCGCCAGCGGCGCGCTCCGGATCGTGAGCCGGTCGTCCGCGGCGACGACGTCGCTGGGCGGGTGGGCTCCCATCACGGGAGGTCCACGTAGCCCTGCAGCTTCCGCGCTCGCGACGGATGACGCAGCTTGCGCAGCGCCTTCGACTCGATCTGGCGCACGCGCTCGCGCGTGACGTTGAAGATCGCGCCGACTTCCTCCAGCGTGCGCGGGCAGCCGTCTCCCAGACCGAAGCGCAGCCGGATCACCTTCTCCTCCCGTCGCGTCAACGTGGACAGCACGTGCGACATCTGCTCCTGGAGCATCGCGAAGGCCGCCGAGTGCGCCGGATTGATCGCGGAGGTGTCCTCGATGAAGTCGCCGAGGTTCGAGTCCTCGTCCTCGCCGATGGGGCGGTCGAGCGAGATGGGCTCCTGCGCCGCCTTCAGCACGGACTTCACCTTCTCCACCGGCATCCCGAGCTTGCGCGCCACCTCTTCGGGCAACGGCTCCCGTCCGTACTCCTGCACGAGCCGCCGCGACGCGCGCACGACCTTGTTGATGGCCTCGATCATGTGCACGGGCACGCGGATGGTGCGCGCCTGATCCGCGATCGCTCGCGTGATGGCCTGGCGGATCCACCACGTGGCGTACGTGGAGAACTTGTAGCCCTTCTTGTAGTCGAACTTGTCCACCGCGCGCATCAGCCCGGAGTTCCCCTCCTGGATGAGGTCGAGGAACTCGAGCCCGCGGTTCGTGTAGCGCTTGGCGATGGAGATGACGAGGCGGACGTTCGCCTCGATCATCTCGCGCTTCGCCTGCTCCGTCATCTTCTCGCCGGCGCGCATCTGGGCGACGAGATCCGCCAGCTCGCCGCTCCGGCACTGCGCCTCCTGCTCGATGCGGCGGATCTTCCGGCGGGCGTTCTTGATCTCCTTCGACAGCTCGTCCAGCTCCGCGTCCGAGAGACGACCCTTGCGCCGCGCGGCCTTCAGGTCCCCGCCGGCCACGAGGAGGGAGATCTCCTCGGCGGTGAGCCCCGTGCGATCCTCGATGACCTGCACCTCGTCCTCGGCCTCGCGAATCCGCGTGTGCAGCTCCTTGAGCCGCTCCACGAACTTCTCGCCGAGCCTCGTGTTGAGCTTCAGGTCGTGCAGCTCTTCGTTGAGACGGGCGCGGTACGTGGCGCGCTTCCGGTCGTAGTCCTTGCGCTGCTTCTCGGTCCACGACGAGCGCGGCGGCGTCTTCCCGAGGCGCTCCAGCTCGGCGTGCGCGCGCACGATCTTCCGCACGCGGAGCAGCACCTTCGACTTCTCGGTCTTGGGCGGCTGGCCGCTCGGACCGAAGCCGCCGGTGTCCACGCGGACGAACTCCTCGAGCGACATCCGGCCCTTGTCCACCTTCAGCGCGAGGAGCGCCAGCTCCCGCACCGAGCTGGCGCTGCGGAACACGGTCTGGAGCACCATGTCCTGGCCCTGCTCGATGCGCTTCGCGATCTCGATCTCGCCCTGCCGATCCAGGAGCGGCACGCGCCCCATCTCGCGGAGGTACATGCGCACCGGATCGTCGAAGCGGACCGGCTGCTGCGCCACGATGGCTTCCTGCGGCTTCTTGCGCGACTTCTTGCGCTCGAGCCGCTGCCGCCCCTCCTCCACCGAGTCCACGACGTCGACCTTCAGCTTGCCGAGCGACGCGTAGATCTCGTCCATCTCCTCGAGGCTCGCGTCCTCGTCCAGGTAGTCGTTGATCTGGTCGTACGTCAGGAAGCCCTGTTTGCCTCCCAGCTTCTTCAGGGACTCCATGACCCGGGCGTGATTCTTCTTCACCATCGGGCGACTTCCTCCGGGGTGGTGGGTTGCCTTCGTCATTCGAAGCTCGTGACTCGGGACGCGACCAGCTTCGCGATCCCGCGCGCGAGGTCGCTCTTGCGTTGCGCGAACTCGCGTACGGAATCGTCGTCGCCGCGGGCCTGGGCCTTCCTCATCTCCGTGGTGACGCGTTCCATCTCGTGCTCCAGGCCGCGCCGCGCGAGGCGCGCCGCGCAGTCCTCCGCCTGGCGCGCGGTCTCCATCGCGTAGGCCTCCGAGACCGCCAGCTCGCCGAGGAGCTTCCGCGCGGCCTCGTCGTCGGCGAAGGCGTCCAGGAGCGCGCCGGTGCCGAGCGCCGTGCCTTGCTCGGCCATCTCGCGCGCCTTCGCCGCGATGCGACGCGTGAGCGGGTGCTCGAACGTGGACGCGTCGAAGCGCGAGAGGAGCTGCGCGCCGAGCGCCGCGTCGTGCAGCGCGATGGCCACCGCCGTCAGCTCGACGGGCGGCGGCGGGCCCGCCGCTTCGCGCTCGGCACGCGCGGCGGCGCGGGCGCCCGCCGCGACCACCGGCGCCGCCGGCTCCGGGCCTTCCCGCCCGGCGGCCGTCTCGCGCGCCGCCACGCGCTCGCGCGTACGGGCCAGCTCCTGCTGGAGCGAGACGAGGCGTCGCTCCAGCAACGCGAGCGGAAGGCCCGTCCGCTTCGCCAGGTCCTCCATGTAGACCTCGCGCCGCAGCGGATCCTCGATCGGCGCGAGCGCCTCGAGCACGCGCGACACGGCGCGCTCCATGCCCTCGGGACCGGTGTACGCCTCCTGACCCAGCAGCGCCTCGACCACTCCCGGCGCCTTCTCGAGGATCTCGCGCAAAGCGGCGGCGCCGGCGCCGCGCACGAAGCTGTCCGGGTCCTCGCCCGAAGGCATCCGTACGACCCGCACCGCGAGCCCCGCGCCGAGCAGCGGACCGCAGCTGGCCACGGTGGCGCGGCTTCCCGCTTCGTCGCCGTCGAAGAGCGCGATCACCTTGTCCACGTTCCGCGCCAGCCAACCCGCGTGCTCGGGCGTGAACGCCGTGCCCAGCGCCGCGACCGCGCCGCGCACGCCCACGTTCGAGAGCGCGAGCACGTCGGTGTAGCCTTCGACGAGGATCGCTTCGCGCTTCTCGCGGAACGTGTCGAACGCCTGCGGCACGCCGTAGAGCGTCTTGCGCTTGCGGAAGAGCGGCGTCTCCGGGGAGTTCAGGTACTTCGGCTCGCCCTCTCCGAGCACGCGCCCGCCGAATCCGACGGTCTTCCCTCCGGCCACCTCGATGGGGAACATGAGGCGCCCGCGGAAGCGGTCGTACCAGCCGCTGCCCGACTCCCGGCGGATGGCGAGGCCGGCCCGCTCGAGCAGCTCGGGGCGGAGGCCTTCCTTGCGCGCTTCCGTGAGCAACCGGTCCCACGCGTCGGCCGACGCGCCCAGACGGTACTCGTCCACGATGGCCGGCGACAGGCCGCGACGCTCGATCTCCGCGGCGGCCGTGCGGCCGATCGGCTCCTTCAAGATGCGACGGTAGAGCGCGGCCGCCAGAGCGTGCGCGCGATAGAGGTGGTCATGCTCCTCGCGGGGCGCGCCCTCCTCTTCGAAGCGCACCAGCTCGATCCCGGCGCGACGCGCGAGCTGGCGCAGCGCCTCGGGGAAGCTCAGGTGGTCGTGCTCGGTGAGGAAGCGGATCGCGTCGCCCGTGACGCCGCAGCCGAAGCAGTGGTAGATCCCGCGCTCCGGGCTCACGTTGAAGGACGGCGTCTTCTCGCGGTGGAAGGGGCACAGACCCACGAAGTTCCGGCCCGCCCGCTTGAGCGAGACGTAGCCGCCGATCAGCTCCACCAAGTCCGTGCGGTCCCGGATCTCGGCGATCACGTGCTCGGGCACTTTCTTCATCGCGGCGCCGCCACGGCTGCGCTCGACTTCTCCACGACGGCCGCCGCCTCATGCGCCCTCGTCACTTCAGCACCGCCACGGTGACGCCCGTCCCGCCTTCGTTCGGCTGGCCCATGCGGAACTCCTTCACGCGCGGGTCGCCCTTGAGCTGCTCGGTGATGGCGTTTCGCAGCGCCCCCGTGCCCTTGCCGTGGATGATGCGCACCCACGTGCCGCCCGAGACGACGAGCCCGTCCAGCGTGCGGTCCACCTCGAGGAGCGCCTCCTCCACCGTGCGACCGCGGAGATCGATCTCCGTGGCCACCGTCCCCTCGGGACGCTCGACCACCGCGCGCACGCGCCGGGGCTCGTCCGGCGCGCGCAGCTCGAGCGCCGAGAGCGGCACGTCCACGCGCAGCGAGCCCACGGAGACCGAGACCTTGCCGTTCGCGGACGGCGGCCCGAGCGCGGTGCCCTTCCACCCCATCGACGCGATCATCACCGGCGTGCCCTCGTCCACGTCCTGCGGGCGTGCGGGGCGCCTCGCGCCGGCACGATCCGTCTCCCGGGCGGTCTCGGCGAGGCTGCGGTCGATCTCGTTCGCCATCTCGCCGAGCCGCGTCCGCGCGCGCCCCGACGCGCGACCCTCCCTCCCGTCCTCGCGGACGGCGCCGAGAAGCTCCGAAAGCTCCGCCTTCGAGCGCTCCACGAGACGCCGCGCTTCCTCGAGCGCTTCCTGCTTCACGCGCGCGCGCTCTTCCGCGAGACCGCGCAGGCGCTTCTCCACCCTCTCCGAGAGCTCGCGCGCTTCCGCCTGCTGGGCCGCCACCTCCGCCACGCGCGCTTCCAGCTCGCGCCGGCGCTCCTGCAGGTCGCGCAGCA
This sequence comes from bacterium, assembly GCA_046330135.1. Lineage (GTDB taxonomy): Bacteria > ARS69 > ARS69 > ARS69 > ARS69 > CAYYFX01. The sequence continues at coordinate 392,599 of JAXLTI010000005.1, read as the reverse complement.
GGCCGTCCACCGCTTCGCGCTCGGTCCCGAGGTAGCTGCGCGCCTCCTCCACGAGAGGCTCCGGGAAGCCCAGCCGCTTCGCGATGGAGAGACCCTCCGAGGAACCGGGCACGCCCTGCAGGAAGCGGTACGTGGGCGAGAGCGTCTCGCGATCGAACTCCAGCGACGCGTTCTCCATGCCGGCGTTCTCGTGCGCGAAGATCTTCAGCGCGCCGTAGTGCGTGGTCACGATCCCCGACGCGCCCACGCGCGCCAGCTCCGAGAGGATCGCCTTGCCGAGCGCCGCGCCCTCTTCCGGGTCCGTGCCCACGCCCAGCTCGTCCAGCAGCACGAGCGTGTGCGCGTCCGCGCGACGCAGTCCGTCGATCACGTGCGCCATGTGCGACGAGAAGGTGGAGAGGCTCTGCTCGATCGACTGCTCGTCCCCGATGTCCGCGACCAGGTGGCTGTAGAGGGGGATCCGCGTCCCTTCGCCGGCCGGCACGTGGAGCCCGGATTGGTTCATCAGGGCGAGGAGCCCCACGGTCTTCAACGCCACGGTCTTGCCGCCGGTGTTCGGGCCGGTGATGACGAGAACCGCGGGACGCGCGCCGCCGAGCTCCAGATCCAGCGGCACCACGGGGTTCCCGCTTCCGGCGAGCTGCATCTGGAGGACAGGATGGCGCGCGCGACGCAGCACCATTCCGCGCTCCGAGGCCAAGGCGGGCACCGCGTCCAGGTCGCGCGAAAGGCGGCCGGCCGCGCGCAGCATGTCCAGCTCCGCCAGGATCTCCTGGTTCGTGCGCAGCTCCGGAAGCCGCGTGCGAACGGCCGTGGTCAGCTCCGCGAGGATGCGCAGCGTCTCTTCGTCCTCCGCGCTCCGCAGCTCCGCCAGCTCGTTGTTCCCCTCCATCGCGGCGGCGGGCTCCAGGTAGACGGACTGGCCCGTGCTGGACTGCCCGTGCACCACTCCGGAGAGCCCCTGAAGGCGGTCTCTGCGCACGCTGATCACGTAGCGGTCGTTGCGCAAGGTGATCACCGGCTCCGCGCCGCCCGCCGCGAGCGAGTGCGCGAGACGTCGCAGCACGCCGTGGATCTTCTCCCGCACGCGCTCCTGCTCCCGCCGGATCTTCCGGAGGGCAGGCGTGGCGTCGTCCCGGACGCGACCCTCGCCGTCCACCTGGCGGTCGATCGACTCGCGCAGCTCGCCCAACGCGGAGAGGCCGCGCCCGGCGCCGTAGAGGCCCGGCACCTTCTCGCGCCATTCGAAGAGGAACGACGCCACCGTCTGGACGATGCGGAGCGAGCGCGCGATCGGCGCGATCCGCGCGCCCGGGAGAATGGCGCCGTCCGGCTCCGCCTCCGCCAGCGCCTCCGCCAGGTCCGGAAGGCCGTGGACGGGGATGTCGGACTCCTCGAGCACCCGACGCACCTCGCTGATCAGCGCGAGGCGCGCGGCCACGGCGGAGGCCTCACGCAACGGGGCGAGCTGCCCCGCGCGACGCGCGCCGCCGGCCCAGGTGGTTCGCTCGATGACGGCGTCCCGGACCTTGTCCAGCTCCAGGACGCGCAGGGAGTGTACGTTCATGGTCCTCGCCGGGGGCGGGAGAGGAGCCGGGGACGCGCCCGGGGGGGCGCCAGCGGTCGGGACGGCAGACGGACGCGAGGTCGAGCGACCTCACGAGACGGGCCAAATCCTTGTCCGAGAGCGACTTCCGGAAGTTCGGGTCACGCGCCGGCTACGGCACTTGACAAGATAGGCGCGCGGCGTGGTCGACGTCAAGGGGGTGGGGCGCCGGCTGGTTCCGGCGGGCGCCCCTCGGCCCCGCCAGGGGATCATTCCACCCGGCAGACGAGCCCCTTCAGGTACTCCGCTTCGGGCAGGCCGAGGAGCACCGGGTGATCCGCCGGCGGGCCGAGTCGCTCGAGCACCTGCACGTCCCGCCGGGCGTCCACCGACGCCCCGAACACGACCTTGCGGAAGAGCTCGGTGGGGACCAGCCCCGAGCAGGAGAACGTGGCGAAGATGCCCCCCGGCTCGAGCAGGTGCATGGCGAGGAGATTGAGGTCCTTGTAGGCGCGGGTGGATTTCTCCACCTGGACCTGCGTCTTCGCGAGCTTCGGCGGATCGGCGATCACGGCGCCGAAGCGACGTCCTTCGCTCTTGAGCTCCCGCAGCAGCTCGAAGACGTTCTCGCGGCGGAAGTCCTCGTCCTGCGCGGTCCAGCCGTTGTGCGCGACGTTCCGCCGCGCCATGGCGCTCGCCTCGACCGAGGAGTCCACGTGCACCACGCGCGTCGCCCCCGCGGCCAGCGCGTGGACGCCGAAGCCGCCCGTGTAGCCGAAGAGGTCCAGCACCTCGCGACCCGCGCACCACTTCGCGACGTGCACGTGATTCTCGCGCTGGTCCAGGTAGTAGCCGGTCTTGTGGCCGCGACGCACGTCCACGAGGAAGCGCAGCGTCCGCCCGCCCACGCCCGGCTCCTCGATCTCGATCTCGGGCGGCGGCTCCTCGCCGGCCATCGCGCCGGACGCCTTGTTGAGCCCTTCGCGGTGCCGCACGTCCACGTCGGAGCGCTCGAAGATGCCGCGCACGGCCGGCCGCCCGTCCCGCGCGGCCTCCTCCAGGAGGAGCCGCGCGATCTCGCCCTTCACGCGCTCGATCCCGAGCGTGAGGGACTGCAGCACGAGCCATTCGCCGTAGCGGTCGACGACGAGCCCGGGAAGGCCGTCGGACTCCGCGTTCACGAGACGCGTGGCCTGGGCAGAGGCGGGGCGCGCCGCGATGGCGTGCGCGAGACGGCGCCGCCAGAATGCGACGTCGATCGTCTCCGCTTCGTTCCACGTGAGGACGCGGCCCACGATCTGCGAGCGGCGATTCACGCAGGCGCGCGCGAGGAAGCGACCGCCGTGGTCGACGACGTCGGTGACGTCACCGTCCTCCGCGCCGCCGACGCTCTCGACCGCGCCGGAGAAGATCCACGGATGCCGCCGCAGCAGCGATTTCTCGCGGCCGGGCTTGAGGACCAACGGGTCGTGGGGGGAAGGCCGACTCGTGGCGCTCAGGGGCGTCGGGAGGGAGCGTTCTCGCGCTTGCGAGTCATCGTGTCGGCCATGGACGCGAGGGTCAGACCGCCGATGCCGCCGAGGAACGTCTCGCGGAAGCCCTTCCACGAGTCGTGCATCGGGCACGGCTGGTCGTCACGGCACTCGTCCAGGCCAAGCACGCAACGACGGCGGATCGACTCGATCCCGTCGATCGCTTCGATGACGTCCTTGACGAAGATCTCGTCCGGCGGGTGCACGAGCGTGAAGCCGCCGCCGGGACCGCGCATGGCCTTCACCAGCCCCTTGTAGGTCAGCTGGTTCAGGATCTTCGCGAGGAAATGGCGCGGGATGTCCTCCGTCTCGGCGATCTCCTTCACCTGGACGGGACGTCCCTGCCCGTAGGCGGCGAGGTGGGTGAGCGCGCGCAACGCGTATTCGCAGACGGTCGTGAAGAACATTGGAGGTCCCCACTCCGGTGGAGGTGTGAGGGATCAGACTAGGCGACGACGTGGGGCGCGTCAAGGAGTGCCGGGTCCGCTAGTTCAAATGCGCTCCCCGGCTCACCCCGGCGGCCACGCCAGCGCCCGACCTCCGAGGACGTGAACGTGCAGGTGATCCACCGATTGTCCACCGTCCGCGCCCCGGTTCAGCACCACGCGGTACCCCCGCGCGAGCCCCTGCTTCGCCGCCACGTCCCTCGCCACGAGCAGCAGATGCCCGAGCAGGGACTCCTGATCCCCCCCGGCGGCGTCGAGATCGCGCAGGTGCTCCTTCGGGATGACGAGGATGTGCGTGGGCGCCTTCGGGGTGACGTCGTGAAAGGCCACGCACCGCGCGTCCTCGTGGACCATCTTCGACGGGATCTTCTTCGCCGCGATGTCGCAGAAGATGCAGCTCATCCTTCCTTCCTCCACTCGGCGGCCTCGAGGGTCGCCACCGTGAGCGCGACCGAGACGACCGCCGCGGTCTCGGTGCGGAGGCGATTCGGTCCCAGCGAGACGGCGATCGCGCCGCGGTGTCGCGCGAGCTCGGTCTCTTCTTCCGTGAAGCCGCCTTCCGGGCCGACGAGAATCGTCACGAGGTCTCCCGGACGCGCGCCGGCGAGCGCGATGGGCACCGGACGTGAGCCCGGCGGCGGATGCGCCAGGAGCACGTGACCGGCTTCGTTCGCGGCGAGGATCGCGTCGAGCGCCGTGAACGCCGCCACCTCGGGCACGCGCGTGCGCCCGCTCTGCGCGGTGGCCGAGCACGCGATGCGCCGCCACCGCGCGACGCGCTCGGAGGTGTCCCGCCCGCGCACGACGGAGCGCTCCGCGAGCAGCGGCACGATCCTCCCCACGCCGCACTCCGTGGCCTTCTCCACCGCCACGTCCATGCGCGCGCCCTTCGGAGGCGCGACCGCGAGCGTCACCGCGCGACCCGGCCCCGCCGGCAGGAGGCTCTCCTCCACGATCCGCGCGATCAGCTCCGAGCGCGAGGTCTCTTCCACCTCGAGGAGGATCTCGCGCCCGCAGCCGTCGGTGGCCAGGAACCGCTCGCCGGCGTGCACGCGCAGCACCGCGAGGTGGCGTCGCTCTGCGCCGACCACGACGAAGCGGTCGCCGTCGCGCAGCTCGGGAGGAAGGTAGATGCGATCCAAGGCGTCCCCCCGCGGGCGAGCCGCGCGGCTAGCGGAACGAGTCGCGAATCTTCTCGAAGAGGCTGCGCGAGGGCGCCGGCATCTCGCCCTGGATCTGCGCGAGCCGCTCGAGGAGCTTCTTCTCCTCGGCGGAGAGCTTCGCCGGAGTCCACACGCGGGCGCGCACGATGAGGTCGCCTTTCTTCGACGAGTGCAGGCGCGGCATGCCCAGCCCCCGCAGTCGGAACAGGCGATGCGATTGCGTGCCCGCGGGAATGTCGAGGCGCGCGGTGCTCGCGAGCGTGGGCACGTCCACCTTTCCGCCGAGGGCGGCGACCGTGAAGGGGACCGGCACGTCGCAGACGAGATCATCGTCGTGTCGCTCGAAGACGGGATGCGGCTTCTCCTCGATCAGGATGATGAGATCGCCGGAGGGACCGCCGTGCAGGCCCGCGTGTCCCTTGCCCGCGATCGGGATGTAGTTGCCCTCGTGCACGCCCGCCGGAACGTCGACCGAGATCGTCTCCGACACCTCGCGACGTCCCTCGCCGCGACACGCGGGACACGGATCCGTGACCACGCGACCCGTGCCCTGGCAGCGCCGGCACGGCATGACCGTCACGAACTGGCCGAGGAACGAGCGCTGCACGTGGCGAAGCTGCCCGGACCCGCCGCACTCGGAGCAGGTGCCGGGGCGCGAGCCGGCACGCGAGCCGGTGCCGCGGCACTCCTCGCACGTGGCGAGGCGCTTGAGCTTGATCTTCTTCGTGACGCCGCTCGCGATCTCGTCGAGCGCGAGCGCGAGGTGCACCTGCAGGTTCTGGCCCGCGCGCGCGCCGCCGCGCCCCGGGCCGCCCATGGTCTCGCCGAAGAGGTCGTTGACGCCGAAGTCGCGCATGAAGGCGCGAAGCGCGTCCGAGAGGTCGAAGCCGGCGAAGCCCTGGCCCGGCGCGCCGAAGCCCCCGTCCAGGCCCTCGGGCCCGACTTGGTCGTAGCGACTGCGCTTGGCCGGGTCCTTCAGGACCTCGTACGCCTGCGCGGCCTCCTTGAACTTCTCCTCGGCGTCCTTGTTGCCGGGGTTGCGGTCCGGGTGGTACTCGAGCGCCTTCTTCCGGTACGCCTTCTTGATCTCCTCCTCGGTGGCGCCCTTCTCGACGCCGAGGACGTCGTAGTAGTCGCGCGGGCTCATGCGTCCTCCGCGGGCTCGACGGCGTCGGCGTCGCTCGGCGCCTCGACGCGCGCGGGCATCGGCGCGGCCACGATGACCTTCGCCGGCCGCAGCACGCGATCGCCGAGACGGTAGCCTGCCTGCACCACCTGGATGACCGTGTCCGGCTCCGCGCCGTCCTTCGGCATCATCGTGAGCGCTTCGTGCTGCTCGGGATCGAAGGGCTGCCCCTCCGCCTCGATGCGCGCGACGCCTTTGCGATCCAGCAGGTCGTGCAGTCCGCGCGCCACGAGCTTCATCCCCTCCAGGAAGGACGGCGACACGCCATCGCCCGCGTGATCGAGCGCGCGGTCGAAGTTGTCGCAGACCTCGAGCAGCTCGCGAAGGACGTCGGCGCGTCCGCGGCCGATGACTTCGTCGCGCTCGCGATCGGTCCGGCGGCGGTAGTTGTCGAACTCCGCGAGCGTGCGCAGCGCCCGGTCCGCGGCGGCCTGCGCTTCGGCGCGCGAGGCGTCCAGCTCGCGCTCCAGCTCGCGCACGCGCGCTTCGAGCGACGAGACGGACGGCTCGGCCGGAGCCCCGGTCTCCGCGGATGCCGTCGCGCCGGGCGATACGGTCTCACCGGACGGCCCCGCGCTTGCCGCGCCCGGCTCGCGCGTGCCCGCCCCTGCCGGGGCACGCGGGGACGCGGGCGCTCCGTGCGCGGATCCCGCGGGGTGCCGGCCGGGCGCATCGTGCTTCTTCGGCTTCTTCGACATCGGTCTCCGTCCGTTCGAATCCGGAATCAGTTGCGAGCGAGCGCGCTGGCGACCGCGCTCGCGACGTAGTCCACGAGCGCCACGACGTGCTCGTAGGGCATGCGCGTGGGACCGATCACGCCGATCGATCCCCCGAACTCCCCGAAGCGATAGGACCCCGCCACGATGCTGCACTGCCGCAGCTCCGGCACGGTCAGCTCTTCGCCGATCGTGACCGAGACGCTCCGGCGGTGGCGCGTGGGCTCGAGCAGCCCGCAGAGGACCTCGCGCGCTTCGAGCGCGCGGAACACGGCGCGCAGCTGCTTGCGATCCGCGAACTCCGGCTGCGCGAGCATGTTCGATGCGCCCCAGAGATGGAAGTGCTCGTTGCGCTCGTCCTCGTTCATGTGGCGTACCCCGCGCAGCACCGCGGGCACGAGCGGGAGCCCGCGGAGCCGCACGCGCGTCTCTTCGTCCTCGTCGAGCGCCACGATCTCCGCGAGCGTCCGCCCGCGCGCCATCGCGTTCATCGCGAGGAGCGTGGCCCGCAGATCCTCCGAGCCGATCTCCGCGCCGAACGTCACGATGACGGTTCGCTCGAGTCCCGCGGACATGCGGAACACGACGAGCAGGCGCCGCTCGTCCACCTGGCTCAGCTCGATCCGGTCCACGACGCTCCGGTCGTAGCGCGGCGAGAGCACCACCGAGAGCTGATCCGAGAGCTGCCCGAGCACCACGCACGCCGCTTCGAGCAGGGTCTCCAGGCTGCCGAACTGCTCGGCCCCGAGCGCGTCGTCCACGACGCGCGCGTCGCGACGCGAGAGGGGAACCGGGCGCATCACGCCGTCCACGTAGGCGCGGAAGCCCGCGTTCGTGGGCAGGCGACCGCCCGAGGTGTGCAGGTGCGTGAGGAGCCCCCGATCCTCCAGGTCCATCATGCAGTTGCGGATGGAGGCGGGCGATAGCCCGAGCCTGGAGTGGCGCGCCACCCAGCGCGAGCCCACGGCGCGAGTGGAGTCCACGTAACCCCGCACGACGGCGGCGAGGACGGTGGCCTCGCGCTCGGAAAGCGCTGAATTCTCGCGGGTTCGGCTCATCTCGGTTCGGCCCCTTGGCACTCTCCCCCAGGAGAGTGCCAACTCGGCAAGATAGCGACCCCCTCCGGTGGAGTCAAGACCGCGACGGCGCTCGCCAGGGGGACGTTGCCCACGACCCGGCGCTCGTTCACGACGCCGACGCCGCGCTTCGTCCCTCGAGACGCGCCACGGCCCGGCCGCGAGGCTAGGATCCGGCCTTCATCCTCCGGAGGAATCCGATGCCGTCTCGCCGACCCTCGTGCGACCGCCGCGCCGCCGCCGTTCCCGCCGCCGTCGCCCTCGCCGCCGTCCCGCTTCTCTGGGTCCTGCTCGTGGCCGCCCATCCCGCAGCGGGCGCCACGAAGGTGCTCGGCGACCTTCCGCGCCGCGGCTGGCTCGGCGTGCAGTTCGCGCCGGGCACCGACGGCCACCCGAAGGTCGCGGCCGTCGTCCCGGGCGGGAGCGGCGCGAAGGCCGGGCTCGCGACGGACGACGTGCTTCTCGCCATCGACGGCACGGACACGGCTACCCCCGGCACGATCTCGGCCACCCTCGGGCGCAAGCGCACGGGCGACACCGCCTTGCTGCACCTGCGCCGGGGCGGCAAGGAGATGGACCAGCGCGTCAAGCTCGCCGCCATGCCCTTCGAGAAGTCGGATGACTTCGACATCCTCTACGACGTCGTGGACACCGGGAAGGCGAAGCTGCGCAGCGTCACGCTCTCGCCGAAGGGCGCGAAGGGCAAGCAGCCCGCGATTCTCTTCGTCCAGGGTCTCCAGTGCGCGCCGGTGGACGAGCCGGTGACGCCGCCGAGCACCGTGCTCCAGCTGCTGCAGGCGCTGACGCGGGCGGGCTACGTCGTGATGCGCTGCGAGAAGCCCGGCGCGGGCGACGCCACCGGGGAGCCCTGCTCCGAGATCGGCTTCGACGAGGAGGTCGGCGGCTTCCGCGCCGCGCTCGCGAAGCTGCGCGGCTACGACTTCGTGGACACCTCGCGCGTGTTTCTCTTCGGGCACAGCATGGGCGGCATCGAGGCGCCGATCCTCGCGACGGAGACGCGCGTGCGCGGGGTGATCGTGTACGGCACGGGTGTCCTGCCGTGGGCCGAGTACCTCGTGGACAACGAGCGGCGGCAGACGCGGCTGGAGTCGGAGGTGGACTTCGCGGCGCTCGAGACGAAGACCCGCCGCCTCGCCGACTTCCTGCACGAGGTCTTCCGCAACGGTCGCCCGATCGCCGACGTCGTGGCGCAGCGCCCGGATCTCGCGCCGATCGCCGACGAGTACTGGCCGGATCGCCTGCACTCCTTCGGCCGGCACCTGGACTTCTTCCGCCAGCTCGACGGGCTGAATTCCGCGGAGGTCTGGACGAAGGTCGACGCGCCGGTGCTCATCATGTTCGGCGAGCTGGACTACACGGTGTCGTGGGAGTACGCGCAGTACATCGCGCAGATCGTGAACGCGCGCCGGCCGGAGACGGCGCGCGCGGTCGAGATCCCGCACACGTTCCACGCGTTCAACATTCGCGACTCCGTGGACCAGACGCTCGTGGAGCCGTGGGGCGGTCCGCTGTCGGAGGACGTGGTGAGCGTGACGACGAACTGGTTGGCGGAAGTGGAGCGCAAGACCTGAGCGCGACGAGCCGGCTCGCGGAGACGGGTCGGACTCGGGCGCGACTCGGCGGATCTCCGGAGCTCGGCGGACCGGCGCGGCCTGGTGCCGAAGGAGGTTCCGGCGAGGTAAAACGTCCGCGCCGCCCTCGACGTGGGCCAGGGAATCGGGAACAATCGAGGATCTACTCCCCCTGTGAGGTCGGACCCCGATGAGCCGCGCCACCCGCCGACGCCTCCCGTCGGCCGCCGCCTGCCTGCTCGCCTCGCTCGCGGCGAGCGCCGCGCCCGCGATGCCCGCCCGCGTGGGGGAGAGCGTCGCGCCGAGGGTGATCGCGAGCCACGTGCGCGTGTGCGCGAACATGAACCTCTACCCGCGGTACAACGACATCTGGGGCTACACCTCCCCCTCCGGGCAGGAGTACGCGTTGCTCGGCACCGTCGATGGCGTCTCGATCGTGAACATCACCGACCGCCTCCATCCCCACGAGGTCCTCTTCGTCAACGGCCCCCACTCGGCCTGGCGGGACATCAAGGTCTACCGGGACACGATGTACATCGTGAACGAGACGGACGGCGGGCTGCAGATCGTGAGCCTCGTGGATGCGGAGCACCCGCGCCCGGTGGCGGCCTACGCGGCCTTCCGCACGGCGCACAACCTCTACGTGGAGTTCGAGAACGCCGCCCTCTACGTCGCCGGCTCGAACCTGGGCAACGGCGGCGTGCAGATCCTGAGCCTGATCGACCCCCAGAGACCGCGGCCGGCCGGCAGCTGGGACCTCCAGTACGCGCACGACGTCTACGTCCGCGGCGACACGATGTTCGTGTCGGCGATCCGCGTGGCGTCCCTCTACATCATCGACATCTCCACGCGCCACCACCCGTCGATGACGATCCAGGGCATCATCTCGAACTACCCGTACGCGGCCACCCACAACTGCTGGGTGAACGACGCGGGCACGCACGTGATCACCACCGACGAGATCGCGGGGGGGATCGTGCGGCTGTGGGACATCACGCAGCTTCCGTCGTCGTCCTTGTCGGGCACGTATCACCCGGACGACTCCGCCTCCATCCCGCACAACGTCCTCGTGGACGACGGCGACCTCGCGTACATCTCGCACTACACGGCGGGCGTCCGCGTCGTCGACGTCTCGAACCCCTCGGACCCCGTGGAGGTCGCGTTCTACGACACGTACCCGTCGAGCGAGTCCGGCATCTTCGCCGGCTGCTGGGGCGTGTTCCCGTTCTATCCCAACTCGCCGGGGCTGTTCGTGGCGTCCGACATCCAGACCGGGCTGTGGGTCTTCGAGCTCGACCGCGACCTCATCGATCCCTCGACTCGCGCGCGGATCGTGAGCGCGATCCGCGCGGCCCGGCCCGCGGCCGCGGCGACGCGGAGCGGCGCCGCAGGACCCGGCGAGCGCCGCAGCGCCGGCGCCGCAGCGATGCACGTCTCGGCGCCCGCTCCGAATCCCCTCGGTCCCGGCGCTCGAGCGCGGCTCGACCTCGCGCTCCCGACGCCGGCCGTCGTACGGGCCGACGTCGTGGATGCGGCGGGACGTCTCGTGCGGCGCCTCCTCGACGGAACGCGCGGCGCGGGCTCCACGTCGATCGCGTGGGACGGACGCGACGCTCAGGGCGACCGGGCCGCCGCGGGCGTCTACTTCCTCCGCGTCAGCGACGGGAAGACGACGCAGTCTCGCCGTGTGGTGGTGACGCAGTAGCGCGCCGAGCGGGCCAGACCAGAAGGCCGATCGTGGCCATCGCGAGCGCGCCCGACAGGATCGCCGTGGCCGCGCGGAGCCGCGTAAGCACGAGACGGGCCTGAACCCTCCAGGTCCCGGCGGGAACGTCGATCTCGACGTGCCCGTCCCCCGCGGCGGCCCGCGCCTCCACTCGCCGGCCGTTCAGCGTGACGTTCCACACGGGATAGTAGACGTCCTGCAGCCGGATCACGCTCGGCCCGTTCGCGTCCACGCCGAAGTCGTAGCGCCCGACGCGGCGGACGACCTCGCGGACGGCGGCGTCCCCCTGCACCTTCACCCCGTCCACGAAGCCCACCGGCGCACCCGCCTTCGTGACCCACCGCGGCATGTACTCGTTGCGTCCGGTGGTGGTCGTGAACACGGCCCGCATCCGCTCGAAGCTGAGGAGGTCCGGGAAGAAGGGCAGGCTCGGCGCCGGCGCGATGGCGCCCCACGCCGCCGCGTACGCAGCGACGCTGACGAGCGCGGCCCCCGTCACGCGCAGGACCGGCCGAAGCCGCCCGGACAGGAGCTCGAATCCGAACGCCGCGGCCAGCGCCGCGCCGAGGGACACGAGGGCATAGAAGCGCCACGGGAACTGCGTGAACTGCAGGAGCGGAACGTGCTCGTAGATCGCGCGCGACGCCCGGTGCGTGAGGAACGCGCCGCCGATCAGGAGGATCGCCGCAACGGCGAGCAACGGCCGCGTCTCCCTCGCGAGCCGGCGGACGAAGACGACGGCGACGACGATCAGCGGGACGGCCGCCCACCCGAGACCGAGCAGCACCGGCATCCCGGCCTCGGTGGCCGGACGCTCCCCGAGACCGAGCAGGCTCGCGAGCGGCTGGAAGTTCGCCGTCACCGCGTACTCGGCGTCCAGCATCTTGAAGGTCTTCACCCAGGGCTGCTCGGCCAGCGCCGGAATCCAGAAGAACGCCGACAGGCCGAGCGCGAGCGCGCCCCCCGCCGCCGCCAGGAGCCCCGTCCGGAGGCGTTCGCGAGACGTGGCCACGGCCACGAGCCCCGTGAGCGCCATCGCGCCGCCGGTGAACAGCCCGAGCAGGTTGTGCGAGAGGATCGCTCCCGCGCCGAAGACGCCGACGGCCGCGACGTGCCGCGGGGATCGACGCTCCCGCAGCGCGAGGACCGCTTCCACGCCCCAGGGCAGGAAGCCCATGGCGAAGTACTCCGCGATGTCCCCGCGCACGTACAGATTGCTCACGTGATAGGGCGCGAGGGTATAGAGCACGCTCGCGACGAACGCCGACGAGGGCGAGAGGCCGCGGCGAGCGAGCCGATACGCGCCGAGCGCAGCGAGCACGGTCGCGAGCGTCATCGCGAGCTTGAGCGCGAGGAGCACGTCGGCGCCGGCCCACGCCAGCGCGGCCGGCGTCACGATCGACAGCGGCGCGTAGAAGCACAGGAACGGGTAGCCCTGGCCGTAGTACAGGTCCGGAAACCAGCGCGACGAGAAGGCGCCGTCGTGCCAGCAGCGCAGGACTTCCTTCACGCGCAGGGCGTACGAGTAGCCCTCGTGGTTCTGGATCCAGTACTGCCGATAGAGGGGGACGAGGAGCGGCACGAGGACGAGCATCAGCAGGATCGCGCGCCACGCCGCCGGCCCCGTGCCGAGCACTTTCTTCACGACCCTCTCCGCGACGAGCCTGACTCCGCCCACGACGGCACCCACGCGCAGGAACGAGCGAGCGTATCAGGCCGGCGGCGAAGGCGCCAACGCGTCGCCGTCAGGGAAGCAGCGACTGGAGGATGGAGTCGCACACGAGAAGTCCCTTCGGCGAGAGTCGGCTCCGCGCACCGTCTCTTCCGAGAAGCCCTTCCGCTTCTGCGAGCGCGAGCGCAGCAGCAAGGCGCCCGCGCGCCGGCTCCGGCACGCGGGCCAGACGCGCGGTGACGTTCACGCCGAGCCGCGTGCGCAGCGCGAGATACAGGTCCTCCGCCGCCCACGTCTCCTCGTCCAGAGACTCGTGCCGCTCCACGAGGTCTTCCTCGACGCCCGCGCGTCGCACGTACTCGTCCAGATCCGCCACGTTCGTCCACCGCGCGTTCGCCACGTGCGACGCCGCGCTCGCGCCGACGCCGAGCGTGTCGCCGCCCTGCCAGCTCGCGAGGTTGTGGCGACATTCGCGACCTTCCCGCGCGAAGTTCGAGATCTCGTAACGGCGCAGTCCGTGCGGCGCGAGCGCGCCCTCCACCGCTTCGAACATGTCGCAGCGCGCGTCGTCGTCCGCGGGGACGAAGCGGCCCTCGCGGAAGCGTCGCGCGAGGCGCGTTCCCTCCTCGAAGGTCAGCTCGTACGCGCTCAGGTGATCGACCGAGCGCCCCGCCGCCTCCGACAGCTCCGCGCGCCAGTCCGCGGCGGTCTGCCCCGGCCGCCCGAAGATCAGATCGACCGCGACGTTGTCGAAGCCCGCGGCCCGCGCGAGCTCGAGCGCCTCCAGGTTCTCCTCCGCGGTATGAGTTCGCGTGAGCGCCCGCAGCCCCGCCGCGCGCAGCGACTGCCATCCGAGCGTGAGTCGATTCACGCCCGCCGCGCGAAGGCCCCGGAGCCGCGCGAGGTCCAGGCCGTCCGGGTTGGACTCGAGGCTGATCTCCACGCCGTCCGCGAAGGGGAAGGCGCGCGCGGCGGCCTCCGCGAGGCGCGCCACGTCGTCCGGCGCGAGCAGGCTCGGCGTGCCCCCGCCGAAGTAGAGGGAGTGCAGGCGCCGCCCGGCGAAGCGCGGGTCCGCGCTGCGGCGGGCGATCTCCGCCGCCACCGCGTCGACGTACGCGCGCCGGGCCTCCGCCCGCCCCACCACGAAGTAGAACGCGCAGTAGTGGCAGCGGGCTTTGCAGAACGGGAAGTGGACGTAGAGGCCGAAGGGCGGCGGGTCGTTCGGGGGCGTCGCGACCGCGCGATCGGCCGGCCGCGCGCCCGGGGTCATCGCTCGATCTTCAGGACCGAGAGGAACGCCTCCTGCGGCACGTGCACGGTGCCCACCTGCTTCATGCGGCGCTTGCCCTCTTTCTGCTTCTCGAGGAGCTTGCGCTTGCGGGTGATGTCGCCGCCGTAGCACTTCGCCGTGACGTTCTTCCGCAGCGCGGAGATCGTCTCGCGCGCGATCACCTTGCCGCCGATCGTGGCCTGGATCGCGATCTGGAACTGCTGGCGAGGGATGACTTCCTTCAGCTTCTCGCAGAGGCTGCGGCCCCACTCGTACGCCTTCTCGCGATGCACGATGATGGAGAGCGCGTCCACCGGCTCGCCGTTCAGGAGGATGTCCAGCTTGGCCATGGGCGCCTCGCGGTACTCGCCGAACTCGTAGTCGAAGCTCGCGTAGCCGCGCGTGATCGACTTCAGCTTGTCGTAGAAGTCGAAGATGATCTCCGCGAGCGGGAACTCGTAGTGCACGACGACCCGCGTGGGGTCCAGGTACTCGATCCCCTTCTGCACGCCGCGCCGATCCTGCCCGAGCTTCATGATGTTCCCGATGTACTCGGTGGGCATCACGATCTCCGCGTGCACGGTGGGCTCCTCGATGTGGTCGATGTTCGCGGGCGGCGGGAGCTGGGCCGGGCTCTCGATCTCCACCATCGAGCCGTCGGTCAGCCAGACCCGGTACGGGACGGTGGGGACGGTGGCGATGAGGTTGAGGTCGAACTCCCGCTCGAGCCGCTCCTGCACGATCTCGCGGTGCAACAGGCCCAGGAAGCCGCAGCGGAACCCGAAGCCGAGCGCCGTGGAGGTCTCCGGCTCGTAGTGCAGCGACGAGTCGTTGAGCTTCAGCTTCTCGAGCGCGTCGCGCAGGTCGGAGTAGCGATCGGTCTCCACGGGGTAGAAGCCCGAGTAGACCATCGACTTCGCTTCCTGGTAGCCGGGCAGGGGCTCCGGGGCGGGTCGCGCCGCGTCGGTGATCGTGTCGCCGACCTTCGCGTCGGCGATGTTCTTCACCCCGGCCACCACGTAACCCACCTCGCCCGCGGTGAGCTCGTCGCGCGGGATCAGCCCGAGACGGAGGGTCCCCACCTCGTCCACGAGGTACTCGCGCCCGTTGGAGAAGAAGCGGATCGTCATGCCCGCGCGGAGCGTTCCGTCCACGACGCGCACGAACGCGATGGCGCCGCGGTACTGGTCGAACGCGGAATCGAAGATCAACGCCTTCAGCGGCGCGTCCGGATCGCCGACCGGCTCCGGGATCCTGCGCACCATCTCGGCCAGCAGGTGCTCCACGCCGAGGCCCGACTTCGCGCTGATCTCGAGGATGTCGGACGGGGCGCAACCGAGGAGATCCACCACCTGCGCCTTCGTGCGGTCGGGCTCCGCGCCCGGGAGGTCGATCTTGTTCACGACGGGGATGATCTCGAGGTCGTTGTGCAGCGCGAGGTGCAGGTTCGAGATCGTCTGCGCCTCGACGCCCTGGCTCGCGTCCACCACGAGCAGCGCTCCCTCGCACGCGGCGAGGCTGCGCGAGACCTCGTACGAGAAGTCCACGTGCCCCGGCGTGTCGATCAGGTTCAGGATCCAGGGCGCGCCGTCGCCGCTCCGCCATTCCATGCGCACCGCGTGCGCCTTGATGGTGATGCCGCGCTCCTTCTCCAGGTCCATGCTGTCCAGGACCTGGCCCTGCGCCTTGTCGGCGGAGAGCGTACCCGTGAGCGACAGCAACCGATCGGCGAGCGTCGACTTGCCGTGATCGATGTGGGCCACGATGCAGAAGTTGCGGATGCGCGCGGGATCGCTCATTCGTTCGTGACGGGCGCTCCGGTGGTGTCGGCCGGGGCGACGGACGCGGCCGCGGGCGCTCCGGCGCTCATGCCCTTCGCGTAGACCGGACGCCAGTCCTTGGCGAGCCACCTTCCGACTCTCGTGATCCGCGGCCGGCCGAGGATGAGCTGGAGGAGCCCCTTGACCCAGGTCTCCGGCATGGACTGGACCCACGAGGGCGCGCGATCGGGATCGGTGGACCAGTAGAGGACGAACGCGCGCCCCACGACGCGATCGGGCGTCAGCGCGTTCCAGTACCGGCTGTCCTGGCTGTTGTTGCGGTTGTCGCCCATCATGAACAGGTCCTTCCCCGGAATCCGCAGCGGCCCGAAATTGGACCGCGCCGGTCCGGGCACCGGCTTCAGCGCCTTGTACGGCTCGTCGAGCGGCTTGCCGTTGATGAACACCTGGTTGTCGCGGATGAGGAGGTTCTCGCCGCCCACGGCCACGCAGCGCTTGATGTAGTCACGGTTGGTGCGCGGGTCCTTGAAGACGATGATGTCGCCGCGGCGCGGATCGCGCAGGCCGGGCAGGCGGAAGTCGGTGAACGGCACCTTCGCCCCGTACGTCACCTTGTCCACGAGCAGGAAGTCCCCGACGAGCAGCGTGTCCTCCATCGAGCCGGAGGGAATGCGGAACGCCTGCGCGAGGAACGTGCGGATGAGGAGCGCGATCGCCAGCGCGATGACGATGGTCTTGAACGTCTCGTCGAATCCGCCCGACTGGCCGCGCTTGGTGGCGCGATCCGATCCGCCCTTGCTCGACGCTGCCATGAACGAAGCTCCCTCTCCTAGAACCGAACCCCGATTTCCACCGAGCGCGCCCCCGGATCGGCGTCTGCGAAGAGCTTGCGTCCTTCCGCGAGCTCCTCGCCGAAGTTCCCGAGGTGAGCGTCGACGTAGGCGTCCATCGCCCCGTAGAACCCGCCGAGAAACGCCCAGAAGAGCATCTCGCGGCGCGTGTTGAAGTGATCCTGGGCCGCCGCACGTGCGTCGCGGAGCTCCGCCGCCGCGAACGAGTCCTCCCGCGCGGCCGCCAGGAGCGCGTCCCCGCGACGTTGCGAGGCGTGGGCCGCGCGCGACTCGTCGATGATGCGCGTGATGACGTAGGTCTGCACGCCGAACAAGATCACCGCCTTCTTCGACTTCCCGTTCGTCAGCTGTCCCCACGCCGGGAACACCGCGCTGCGCACCGCCCGCTGGAACGGGCTCGGCGTGATGGACGGGGCCGCCTTCCCGTTCTTCGCCGGCGGAGCCTCCGTGCCCCCCGCTCCCGCCGGCGTCTCGTCGTTCCCCGGGCCGCTCGCCGGCGGCGGGCCGCTGCCCTCCGCGGTCGCCGGCGGGGCCGCGATCCCTCCCGCCGCCGCTCTCGCCGAGCTTCCCAGAAGCAAGGCCCCCGCCGCGAGGGCCGCGATCACGCCTCGGAGCTGGCGGGAATGTGTGGGAATCGAACCCACCTCGGATGGTATCAGCACCCGACGGAAGGATTTGAAGTCCTCGAGGTTCACCAGAACCTACCCATCCCCGTGCTCCGATCGACCGTCCGCGCCACGCGGCCTCTCAGCCGGCCAGCGCGACCGCGTCGATCTCGACGACCGCGCCCTTCGGCAGCGCCTTCGCCGCCACGGTGGACCGCGCCGGCGCCCCTTCGCCGAACCGCCGGGCGTACACCTCGTTCACCGCGGCGAAGTCCGCCATGTCGACGAGGAAGATCGTGGTCTTCACGACCTTCGCGAGCGAGCTGCCCGCCGCGGTGAGCACCGCATCCAGGTTCGCGAGGACTTGCTCGGTCTGCTCCGCCGCCCCGCCGTCCACGAGGCGGCCCGAGCCGGGAACGAGCGCGATCTGACCCGCGGTGAAGACGAAGCCGCCCGCGACGATCGCCTGGCTGTACGGTCCGATGGCGGCCGGGGCCTTCTCCGTGGCGACGACGCGGCGGTCCATGCTACTCGACCGTCACGCTCTTCGCCAGGTTCCGCGGCTGGTCCACGTCGCAACCGCGCGCCACCGCGATGTGGTACGCGAGCAGCTGCAGCGGGACCACCGAGAGGATCGGCATCAGGCAGGGGATGGTGCGCGGGATGTAGAACACGTGATCGACCCGCTCGATGATCTCCTTGTCCCCTTCCGTGGCGATCGCGATGACCCGGCCGCTGCGCGCGCGAACCTCCTCGATGTTGCCGAGCACCTTCTCGTACGCGCGGTCCCGCGGGGCGATGAACACCACCGGCATGTTCTTGTCGATCAGGGCGATCGGGCCGTGCTTCATCTCCGCGGCGGGGTAGCCCTCGGCGTGGATGTAGCTGATCTCCTTCAGCTTCAACGCGCCCTCGAGCGCGACGGGGTAGTTGTAGCCGCGGCCGAGGTAGAGGAAGTTGTCGTGCTCCTTGTACGCGTCCGCCAGCGCGCGGATCTCCACTTCCTTGTCCAGGATCCACTGGATCCGCTCCGGCAGCATGCGCATCTCGTCGATGAACTCGCGCCCCCGCGCGCGATCCATCTCCCGGAGCCGCGCGAGCATCAGCGTCATGATGGCGAGCGCGGTGATCTGCCCGGTGAATGCCTTGGTGCTGGCGACGCCGATCTCCGGCCCCGCGTGGATGTACGTTCCGCCGTCCGACTCGCGCGCGATCGTGGAACCCACGACGTTGCAGATGCCGAGAGCGCGCGCGCCCTTCATCTTCGCCTCGCGCATGGCCCAGAGCGTGTCCATCGTCTCGCCCGACTGGGAGATGGCGATGGCCAGCGTGTTCGCCGTCACGATCGGGTGCCGGTACCGGAACTCCGATGCGTACTCCACCTCCACCGGGATCCGCGCCATCTCCTCGAGCATGTACTCGCCGATCAGCCCCGCGTGGAACGACGTTCCGCAGGCGGTGATGATGATGCGCTGGATCTCGCGCATCTCGGCGTCGGTCATGTTCATGCCGCCGAGGTGAGCGGTGGCCGCCTCGTCGTCGAAGCGGCCGCGCATGGCGTTGTAGACCGTCTCCGGCTGCTCGAAGATCTCCTTGAGCATGAAGTGCGAGAAGCCGCCCTTCTCGATCGCCGCGAGGTCCCATTCGATCTCGTTGATCTTCTTCGCGACCTCGACGTTGTCGAGGCTCGTGGTGCGGAACGACTCGCGCTCCACCACCGCCATCTCGTGGTCGTCGAGGTAGATCACCTGGCGCGTGTGGTGGAGGATCGCGGCCACGTCGGAGGCGACGAAGTTCTGCCGGTCCCCGATGCCCACCACGAGCGGGCTCCCGTTCCGCGCCACGATGATCTTGTCCGGCTCGTCCGCGCAGACGACCGCGATGCCGTACGTGCCGTCCACCCGCTTGAGCGCCAACCGCACTGCGTCCTCGAGGTCCCCGGCGTAGTAGTGGCCGATCAGCTGCGCGAGCACTTCGGTGTCCGTCTCGGTCCGGAACGCCACGCCCGCGTCCTCGAGCTGGCGCTTCAGGACGCGGTAGTTCTCGATGATGCCGTTGTGGACCACGGCGACGCGGTTGCGCGCGTCCGTGTGCGGGTGCGCGTTCATGGTGTTCGGCGCACCGTGCGTGGCCCAGCGCGTGTGCGCGATGCCCACGCCGCCGCGGATGTCCAGCTGTCCGTTGGACATGATCAGCTTCTCGAGCGCGGAGATCTTGCCCGCCGACTTCTTCACGCGGATCTCGCCGCCCTCGACGAGGCAGACTCCCGCCGAGTCGTAGCCGCGGTACTCGAGGCGCTTCAGGCCCTCGATGAGGATCGGGAGGATCGGCTGCGGTCCGATGTATCCGACGATTCCGCACATGAAGTTCGTCTCCCTCCGGTCTCAGCGCGCGGCCGTAGCGCCTTCGACGATTCGCCGAGCCTGCCTCACCAACCCGTCCACCGATCCTTCGCTGCGCGCCTCCGCGAGCAAACGCAGGATGGGCTCCGTGTTCGAGCGCCGCACGTGCACCCATCCGTCCGCGACGAGGAGCTTGAGGCCGTCGGTCCGATCGACGCGCGCCCCCGGATAACCGGCCTCGAGATCCCTCAACACACGGTCC
Organism: bacterium; assembly: GCA_046330135.1. GTDB lineage: Bacteria > ARS69 > ARS69 > ARS69 > ARS69 > CAYYFX01. The sequence goes on along the minus strand of JAXLTI010000005.1, from coordinate 372,833 downwards.
ACATCGGCGGATCCCACTTCGATCTTTTCCTTCCGCATCACCGTGACCGGAATCCGCGCCGCGAGCCGCGACGCGGCCTCGCCCCGCCGGGCCAGCGCGTCCAGCCAGAGCGCGATGCCGAGCAGCCCGTCCCGCCCGGGGTTGACGTCCGGAACGATGACGCCGCCGTTGCCTTCCCCCCCGATCTTCGCGCCCGTCGCGAGCATGCGCTCCGTGACGTGCACCTCGCCCACCGGCGTCCGGAGGACCTTCCCTCCGTGCCGAGCCGCGACCTCCTCCATGGCCATCGTGGTCGAGACGTTGACGACCACGTCCCCGCCGACCCGCGGAAGCACGGAGTCTACCACCACCGCCAGCGTGACCTCTTCTCCCACCGGCCGTCCCGACTCGTCCACGACGGCCACGCGATCCGCATCCGGATCGAGCGCGAAGCCGACGTCGGCGGCGGTCCGGCGCACCGCGTCCCCGAGCGCACCGAGGTTCTCGGGGCGCGGCTCGGGGTCCCGAGGAAAGCGGCCCGTGGGCTCGAAGGCCACGAACTCCGCCCGGACGCCGAGCCGCTCCAGCAAGAGCGCCGCGATGGCCCCGCCGGCGCCGTGGACGCAGTCCACGATCACGCGGAAGCCGCGCGCGCGGATCGCCGCGGCGTCCACGAGCGGAGACGCGAGGATGCGCTCGACGTGGATGGCTGCGAGATCGTCCCGCCGCTCGACCTCTCCGAGGCCGTCCCACGGGCGGAACGACGGGCGGCCGGAGTCCAGGCGCGCCCGGAAGCGAGCGCCCTCCTCCGCCGTGAGGAAGATGCCGCGGCTCGAGAGGAGCTTCAGCGCGTTCCACTCGGCCGGATTGTGGGAGGCCGAGATCTGGACGCCGCCCGCCGCGCGCAGCTCGCGGACCGCGATCTCCACCGTGGGCGTGGCCACGATGCCGAGCTGCACCACGCGACGGCCCACGCCCAGCAGCCCCGCCGTCACCGCGGCCATCGCCATCTCGCCCGAGACTCGCGAGTCCCGCCCCACCACGACCGGGCCCGGACCCGGAAGCCAGGCGCCGAAGTGCGCCGCCATCTCCGCGAACACGAGCGGATCGAGCCCGCGCCCCACGATCCCGCGCGCCCCGGAGACGGAGAGGATCAGGCCTTCCAAGAGCTCTCCTGCCGCCCGTGAGCCGGGCCGACCGAGGGACGAGGGGCGGGGCGAACGAGCAGAGGGGTTGGAGCTGGTGAGCGGAATCGAACCGCTGACCTACGCATTACGAGTGCGTTGCTCTACCAACTGAGCTACACCAGCTCACCCAACGGGGACGACCGGGAACTCCGGGTGAACGTACGATGGTGAGTCGGCCCAGAATCGAACTGGGGACACCAGGATTTTCAGTCCTGTGCTCTACCAGCTGAGCTACCGACTCACCCGGGACCCCCGGGCCGTTTTTCCCGTGCGGAGGACTCGCGAGATTAGGCAACGTCGCCGGGCTTGTCAACGTCCCGGCGGCGCGGTGGTCCGGTAGCCCCGCGGGTGACGTCGCCGCCAATCCCAAGCGCTGCGCACGATCTCCACCAGATCGTCCCGGGAGGGGCGCCAGGCGAGCTTTTCCTGCGCGCGTCGCGAAGAGGCGACGAGCGTGGCGGGGTCCCCCGCGCGCCGCGGGGCGACGCGCCGGCGGATCTCGCGCCCGGTCACCTTCTCGCAGGCCGCGATCACGTCGCGCACGGAGAAGCCCCGGCCGCTGCCCAAGTTGAAGACGCCCTGGACCCCCCGATCGAGCGCCTCGAGCGCCAGGAGATGGGCGTCGGCGAGGTCGAGGACGTGGATGTAGTCCCGCACGCACGTGCCGTCGGGCGTGGGGTAATCGTCTCCGAACACCTGCACCTCGCCGCCCTTCTCGGCCGCGCCCAGCACGAGCGGGATGAGGTGCGTCTCGTGCTCCCGGTCTTCGCCGCGCGCGGCCGAGGCGCCCGCCGCGTTGAAGTAGCGCAGCGCGATCCACCGCAGCCGGCCGAGCCGCGCATACCAGGCGAGGATCCGCTCGAACAGCAGCTTCGACTCCCCGTACGGGTTCGTGGGCACCGTGGGGCAGTCCTCGGTGATGGGAACCTCCGAGGGCTCGCCGTAGGTGGCGGCCGTGGACGACAGGACGAACCGCCCTGCGCCCGCGGCGCCGGCCTCCTCGAGCAGATTCACGCCGCCCGAGAGGTTGTTCTCGAAGTACTTTCCGGGATCCTCCATCGACTCGCCCACGAGGCTGGACGCCGCGAGATGGATCACCGCGTCCAGGCGTCGCGAGGCGAGCGCGTCGTGCAGCGCACGTCGATCGCGCAGATCGCAGACGACGAGCTCCGCGGCGGGGGGCACGGCCTCGCGATGCCCCGTGCTGAGGTCGTCGAGCACGAGAGGATCGTGGCCGGCCTCGAGGAGCCGCTCCGTCACGACGCTTCCGATGTAGCCGGCTCCGCCGGTCACGAGCACGCGCATCACCCGCTCCTCACCTCGCGCAAACCCCGAATCGCGAGACCGTATCGACGACGTCGCGCCGCTGTCAACGTCGCTGGAAACGATGATCCGGCATGGGTTTCCGCGACTCGCGCCGCACGCGGCCTTGACTTCGGGAGCTTCGTTTTGCTAGGATCTTCCTCGCTCGACATCACCGGACGGCCGGGAGGCGGCTCCGCCGCTCACACCGGCAAACACCTCCGGAATAGGCAGCTGGCCTGGCACTATGGTCTATCTCACCAAGGACCGCAGCTTCGCCAAAGACATCGCCGATCGGCATGGGGCGCAATCCATGCAGCACTCCGTGGCGCGCATCTACGGCCGTCCTGACGACGTCGTCGACTGCGATCCGATGCAGACCTGGTACTACTACAACGAACGTGTCGCTTTCGTCTTCGAGAACGACAAGATCTCCCAGATCACGGAGTTGAGGTCCTACTAGGCTGCGGGCTTCGTCCCGTTGTGCCGTAGGAAAACCCCACGAAAGCCGGACTGCCCCCCCGGGGTCCGGCTTTCGCTTTTCGGCGAACGACCTCCGGAGCGCGCGCGCCAGACCGTCGCGGATAGCCGGCGATTCTCGGGGTCCTTGGTCGAACGTGACGAGTCACGGTGACCGGATTCAGGATCGAGGCTAGGATCGTCGATCTTCAGGAGTCTACGGACGGCCTTCCGAGGTGCGAAGCGTGCCCGACTCCCCGCGCGTGCGCCCGGGCTCCGGACCTGTCTCCGGCGCCTCCGGGATCGCCGCCTTCACGTGGATCCTGTACGTCCCGCTGGCCGCGCTGTTCCTGCACGACGCCGTGTCCTCCGGCGGCGCGTACCTGCTGCGCGACATCCTGACGTTCTTCCACCCGTGGCAGAGCACGGTCCGTGAGGCGGTGCGCGCCGGTGCGCTCCCGTTCTGGAGCCACGACGCGGCGTGCGGCACTCCGCTCCTCGCGAACCTGCAGAGCGGCGTCTTCTACCCGCCGAACTGGTTGTACTGGTTCCTCTCGTTCGACGTCGCGCTGACGACGGGCATGCTCCTGCACCTCGCGCTCGGCGGGATCCTGATGCGCGCGTTCCTGCGCCGCGCGGGCCTCGACGATCCGGCCGCCTTCTTCGGCGGCGCCGCCTTCGCCTTCGGGACGTGGACGCTCGCGCACCTCGAAGCGCCGATGAAGCTCGGCGCCGCCGTCTGGATCCCGCTCGCGTGGATCGGCACGTGGGAGGCGATGCGCGAAGGTCGACGGCGCGGGCTGGGGCTCGTGGGTCTCGCGATCGCGCTCTCGCTGCTCGCGGGCTATCCGCAGATCACGGCGCTCGGCTTCGTGTCCGTGTCCCTGCTCGCGTTCGTCCTCGGGATCGAGCTCTTGATCACGAAGGACGTGCCGCTCCTCGAGAAGGCGAAGCGGTTCTTCGCGCTCCCGGCGGCGCTCGCGCTCGCGGCGCTCGTCGCGGGCGTGCAGCTCGCGCCCACGCGCGAGATGCTCTCCGCCTCGGGGAAGATCGCGCCCTACCCCATCGACGTCGCGCTGACGCGCTCCCTGCCGCCCAAGGGCCTGGTGGGGCTCCTCGACCCGTTCTTCCTCGGGCTGCCGGGCGTGGACCGCTACTGGGGCGCCGACGCGATCGAGTTCCCGTTCAGCGCGATCTACGTGGGCGCGCTCGCCGTGCTGCTGGCGGCGGCGGCGTTCCCCGCGTTCCGCCAGCCGCGCCGTCCGCGCCGCGTGCGCCGCGAGGACCTGGCGAAGCCCGTCGAGGCGGCGATCGTACCGCGCGTCCTGCCGACGTTCCTCCTCCTCGGCGCGCTCGCGGGCACGGCGCTCGCCCTCGGTCGCTTCGGCGGCGCCTGGACGTTCCTCCATACGCGCGTGCCGGGCTTCGCCAGCTTCCGCTGGCCGGCCACCGCGGACTTCCTGGTGAGCCTCCACGTGGCGGGGCTCGCGGCGGTGGGACTCGCGTGCGTGCTCCGCGAGGAGTCGCGCTGGCGCATCCTGAGCGTGGCCGCGGTGTTCCTCGGCGCGACGTTCCTCGTCGTGGCCGCCATCTCGCGCGGTCCGCTCGGGGAGATCTTCCGCGCGATCCAGCTCGCCGGGTCTCCGCCGTACCAGCAGCAGGCCTACGCCGCCGGGCGCGACGCATGGGCGGCCTCGCTCGCGATCCGCGGCGGGATCGCGGTCGTCGCGGGAGCCCTCGCGTTCGCGCTCGCCGGGCGCGGTCTGACGCTCGGCTGGGCGTGGAGCGCGCTCCTGCTCTTGGATCTCTTCGCCGTGGGGCGGATGTTCGGAACGCCGGTGGCGAGGGGCTTCTACGACTCCACGCCGAAGGAGGTCGCGGCGCTTCGCGATGATCTCGCCGGCCGGCGCGTCTATACGCCGGGCGACGTGGGCCAGCTCGGCAACTTCCTCGCCGGTTGCCGCAATCCGGTCGCGTTCGCGTGGGCGAAGCACGCGCTCCTCGCCAACGCGAACGTGCCGGCGGGCATCGGGCAGGTGCAGCCGTGCGATCCGTTGAGCTCGCGGCGGCAGGACGCGTTCCCGCAGATCTACGATTCGCCGATGACGCCGGACCCCGTGCGCCAGCGCATCCTGGATCTCTGGGACGTCGCGCGCGTGGTCCATCTCAACGACGTCCGTCCGCTCGAAGTCCCGGCCATCCAGGATCCCGAGCGCGGACTCTCGATGGTCGCGCACGAGCCGCGCCTCGGCCGCGCCACGCTGCTCACCGGCTGGGAGACCGTCGGCGGCGACGGGCGACAGACCCTCGACCGGCTGCTCGCTCCGGACCACGACCCGGCCCGCACCACGCTCCTCGAAGCGGTCGAGGGCGTGCGCCCGCCCAATCCGGCGAACCGGCCGGCGGACGGGCCCTGCGACGCGATCGAGTACGAGACCTTCCCGAATCGCATCCGGGTGGCGTGGCACGTGGGCCAGGGCGGCATGCTGCGGGTCCTCGAGAGCTGGGCCCCCGGCTGGCACGCCCGCGTGAACGGCGACCCGGCCCCGGTCTATCGCGCCGACTTCCTGTTCCTCGCGGTGCCCGTGCCGGCGGGCTCGGTGACGGTGGAGCTGGAGTACCGCCCGGCCGCGTTCCCCGTAGGCATCGCGGCTTCGGCGGCCGGACTCCTCGGGCTGTGCCTGTGCTTCGCCGGCGGCTCGCGGAAGAAGGTCGCGGCGACGCACCGCCACGCTTCCGCGCGCGCGGGCGCGACGCATCGACCCATCCCGTCCCCGCCGTCGACGCCTTCGCTGACCTCGCGCAACACGCGCTCGGCGCGGGTCCCCTAGCGGCGCCAGCGCGTCAGCATCTGCGCCTCCCACGTGCGGGCTCGCCCATCTCGCCTCGTCGGCTCGAAGCCGTGTCAGGGTTCGCGCGTCTCGCCTCGGGGCCGGCCTCTTCGCCTCGGACGGGTCAGCCTCCGCCGTCCCGGCTCCGGCGCCCTCCGCTCGGCGGCTCCGCCATCCTGGCTACGCCGCCTCCGCGAAGCCGCGTCGAAGAGGCCGGCCCCGAGGCGAGACCGATACCGGGTCGTGGCGGTGAGAACGGCACGAGCCGAGTCGATCGGGGCGATCGTTGCGAGCCGGGCCGCCGGCAAGTCGCTCGGCCAGCTCGGTCGCGAGTAGGCCGCGACACGCTCGGCGTCCGCTCGGCGATGCCGTGCGCCTAGGGGTCGCGCGACGGAGGCGAACGAGCCGGTGCGATCTCTCCGCGCGTCGGCGCGAACCGCGCGAGGCGGGATATGCGTCGGCGGCTCGGTGGCGTGCTTTCGCAGCGACTTCGCGGAGGCGGCGTAGCCAGGATGGCGGAGCCGCCGGAGCGGGAGGGCGGCCGTAGCCCGGACGGCGGAGGCCGCCCGTTCGATGCGGAAGCACGACACCGAGCCGACGACGCGTTCATCACGTGCGCTCGCGGACGAGCCGTCGAGCGTCGCGCCGCGCGGGACGACGGAGGCAGCGCCGCGTCGCCGGTCCTGGTATGCTGCGCCGCATGGGTCGGGTCGTCGCCATCCACATCGCCCGCACGAAGGGCGCTCCCTTGGAGCTGCTGGAGTCCGCGCGTCTCTTCGCGGCACGCGGGATCGAGGGGGATCATCGGTGCCTCGAGCTGACGCCCGAGACTCCGCGTGACGGCCGCGACGTCACGTTGATCGAGACCGAGGCGCTCGACGCGCTGAAGCGCGACTACGACCTCGAGCTCGACGGCCCGTCGACGCGCCGGAACATCCTCACGGAGGGGATCGCGCTGAATCATCTGGTGGGGCGGGAGTTCCGGATCGGCGAGGTCCGCCTGCTGGGGGTGCGGTTGTGCGAGCCGTGCGCCCACCTCGAGAGCCTCACGAAGGAAGGCGTGCGCGCCGCGCTCGTCCACCGCGGCGGGCTCCGCGCCACGATCCTCGACGGAGGCGTCGTCCGGAAGGGTGACGCCATCCGGACCGGGTGAAGCGGCCTCTCGTCCGCGCGGCCATCCTGGCGGCGATGACGCTGCCGTTCATCGCTCCGCTCGCACGCCCCGGCTGGCTCCAGACCCATGAAGGCCTCTCGTATCCGGTCCGCCAAGCGGAGCTGCTCCGCTGCTGGAAGGACGGGATGCTCTCGGCCCGCTGGTTCCCCGACCTCAACTACGGGCAGGGCTACCCCTTCCTCTCGTTCTACGCGCCGCTTCTCTTCTACGCGGCCGGCGCTCTCCAGGAGCTGGGCGCGTCGCCGGTCGACGCGCTGAAGACGGTCACCGCGCTCGCGGCGCTCGTGCGCGCGGCGGGCGTCTATCGGCTGGCCCGATTCGCGCTCTCGCCGGAAGCCGCGCTCGTGGCGGCGGCCGTCTCCCTCTACGCGCCGTACCCCGCGCGCGACGTGTACATCCGCGGGGACCACGCCGAGCACTTGGCGCTCGCGCTCCTGCCGTGGGTGCTCTTCGCCCTGCTGCGCCTCTCGCGGAAGCGCGAGGTGCGGGACGTGGGGCTGATCGTTCTCACCGGCGGCCTGCTCCTCTTCGCGCACAACATCACCGCGCTCTTCGGCGCGCTCGCGATGGCGGGTGCGTCGATCCTGGCCGTGCGCGCTTCCGAGAGGCCTTCCGCCGCCGCGCGCGCCGCGGCCGCGGGCATGGCCGGCGCCGCTCTCGTCACCGCGTTCTTCTGGGCGCCCGCGCTGTACGAGACGCGATTCGTCCAGATCGACCTGATGACGCGCGGCGACTTCGATCCGCTCCGCCACTTCGTCCCCCCGCTCGACCTCTTCTCCCGCGGTCTCTTCCCGGGAAGGGGGGAGAGCCTGCCGATGAGCTTCGAGCTCGGCTACCTCGTGCTCGGCGGCACGGCGCTCGGCGCCCTCACCCTCCTGCGCGACGGGCACCGGGTGGCCCGCAGGTCGGAGGCGAGCGCCCCGGGTCGATCGCTCGGTGCGCTCGCGGTCGGGCTCGTCCTGGTCGGGCTCCTCCTCGCGACCCCGACCGGCGCGCCCGTCTACCGCGCGATTCCGCTGCTGCGCTTCGTGCAATTCCCTTGGCGCCTCCTGGGGTTCATCACGCTCGGGGGCGCGCTGCTCGCGGGAATCGCGGCCGACCGGCTCGTGCCGGCGGGTCGCCCGCGGATCGTCGCGGCCGCCGTGACGATCCTCGCCGCGATGGCGTTGGCGCGGCCGCTCCTCGGTCCGAAGCCGAACTTCCCGTTCCCGCCCTGGGCCATGGATCTCCAGGCGCTGCGCTCGCGCCCGTGGACGACGACGCTGGGCGAGTACCTGCCGCTCGAGGAGACGCAGCCGCAGCCGCCGCACCGCTCCCCGGACGGTGTGGTCCTGGAGGGAGCCGGGCGCGTGACGTCGGTCGCGCGGCGCACGGGGCGCTGGGACTTCGTGGTGGAGTCCGAGGACTCGGTGGGGGTCGTGCTGGCGGACGCGTACTACCCGGGTTGGAAGGTGTCGGCCGGCGGCAGGCCGCTCGTCGTGGGCCACGTGCCGCAGGCCGGCAACCTCCGCTTCACGGTGGGCCCGGGCCGCCACGAGATCTCCGCGCGCCTCGCGTGCACGCCGTTCCGCACCGCCTCGCGCGGCGTGTCGACGGCGGCGGCACTGATCGTGGCCGGGGCGCTCGCCTCCTCGCTCGCACGACGCCGGCGCGCGTAGCGTCCGCGCGCCGCGCGCAGCCAGTCGCGCGCCGCGATCGCCGTGAGCAGGAAGAGGAGCGGGGCCAGGTGATACCGGAAGCGGTTGTTCTCTCCGTACTCGAAGAGAATGGCTGACGCCGACGCCCACGCTACCGTACCGATCGCGAAGGCGAGGAAGAGGCGCTCGCGAGCCGGTGCGCGCCCGCGCCCGAGCCGCACGAGAGCCCACACGAGCGCCGCCGCCACGACCGCGCGCAGGACGAGGCTGCGCTCCGCCGCTTCGAAGAAGGCGATCGGCCGCCGCACGGGGAAGCAGATCGGCCGCACGAAGAAGTCGTCGGTCACGGGGTCGAGGAAGCGGCGTGACGTCCACGCGATGGAGCGGAGATACGCCTCCGGATGCGCGCGCACCAGCCGGATCGCATTCGCGAAGTAGGCGCGCGAGGCGATCGGGTAGACCCAGTGGTTGTAGTTCACCGGATTCTCGCGGGTGCGCGTCTTGATGGACTCGTCGAGCGCGGGAATGCCCGTATTCGGATGATCCGGCGCGAGGATGGCGACGTAGGTCGCCGGCGGAGAGAACTCCCACTCGAGCGAGAGGCGCGAGATCTCGCCGCGTGCCACCATCGCTTTCACGACCGCCGGGTCGACGGACTCCGTCATCATCCGGTGGAGGCTGTTTCCGCCCCAGGAGCTCGTGCCGAAGAACCCGAACAGCACGAGGTTCTTGAGCGCGAGCAGCAGGACGATCGCCACCGCCGGCGCACCGGACGCGAACACCCTGCGGCGCCCCCTCCTCGCGAGGAGCGTCGCCGCCGCCGCCGCCAGGACGAGGAAGACCGGGTGGTACAGGCTCCTCAGAAGCGCGAGCGCGCCGAGCGCCCCGAAGCCGGTGGCCATGGCCGCGCCTCCTTCCCCCCGCGAGCGCAGGAACGCCGCGGCCGCCACGGCGAGGAAGGTGAGCTCCCAGTGCGGGTAGAAGCACCAGTGCTCGTACGCCGCGAACGTCGGCGTCGACACGAAGGCGAGCGCGAGCCCCACGGCGAGCGCGGGCGGGAGCGAAAGCTCGCGCAGCGCCGCCGCGAGCGCCCCGCCCGTCACGAGTCCCCCGAGCAGGAACGCGAGCCGCAGCGGCCCGCCGGGATGGCTCGGCGCGATCTTCAGCGCGACGCCGACGAGCACATTGAACAGCGGCGGCTGCGCGTGCAGGTACCAGACGCTTTGCAAGAGCCGGTGCTGCAGGAGCGGCGGGTCGAGGAGCTGCGCGAAGAAGTTGACCGTGTCCGCGCGAAAGGCGATTCCCGCGCGCTCCCAGAGGAACGTCGAGAGCGCGAAGCCGGCGACGAGGATGGCGGCGGCGGCTCGCATCAGATCGCCTCCCGGAAGCGGCCCACGATAGCACCGGCCGGTTGCCCTGAGTGGCCGGCGGCGCTAGGTTCTACGGATTCGCCCGCCCCGGGAGACCCATGACGCCCTCCGACGCCGTCCAGCCCCCGAAGGTCCGCACCCTCGAGGTCATCGTCGCGCGCAGCGCCGGGACGTGCTTCGGCGTGGAGGACGCGATCGAGCTCGCCCGGGACAAGAAGCAGCCCATCCTCGGGCCGATCGTGCACAACCGCCTGGTGGTGGAGGGACTCGAGAAGGACGGCATTCCGGTCCTCGAGCGCTACGCCGACCTCGGCACGCTCGCGACCGAGGGCGTCCGCGAGGTGGTCATCACCGCCCACGGGTACCCGAAGCAGCTCAAGGAGGACCTCGAACGGCGCGGCATCCGCTTCTTCGACGCCACGTGTCCCGTGCTGCTCAAGTGGGTCTACGGCAAGATCCGGAAGTTCGAGGCGGACGGCTACCGCGTGATTCTCGTCGGCAACCCGAACCACGCGGAGATCATCGCCAGCCGCTCCTACGGCACGGACATCCACGTGGTGTACTCGGACCAGGAGGTGGACGCGCTCCCGGACGATCTCGGCGAGAAGACCGTGGCCTTCTGCCAGACCACGATCACGCGCGCGAAGTTCGAGCACCTCGTCGAGCGCATGCGCGCCACGAAGTACCCCGGCCTCAAGGCGATCGATACGCGCTGCAAGCCGGTGAAGAACCAGCAGGAGGCGGTGGCGCGGCTGGCGCAATGGGTGGACGCGATGATCGTGGTGGGCGGGTTCAGCTCGTCGAACACCACGAACCTCGCGCGCATCTCGCGGCAGTGGCTCGCGGAGCGGACGTATCACGTGGACTCCGCCGAGCTTCTGCGCCGCGAGTGGCTGGACGGCGTGTCGCACCTCGGTATCTGCGCCGGCACGTCCACCCCGAAGGAACAGATCCAGGCGGTGCAGCGGAGAATCGGCGAGCTCTTCGGCGGACAGGTCCTCTATCGCCGCGAGGACAAGGACGGGGAGCTCGTGAAGGACGACTACGGCGAGGACGTCGAGATCTAGTGCCTTCCCACCATCTCGCCTTCGTCAAGGTGCTCGCCGCGGTGGCGTGGGCCGACGGCACGATCCAGGAGGACGAGCGCAATCGCATCAAGCTCCTGCTGAACTCGTTCGGCCTCGATCTCGACGAGCGCAAGACGGTCGATGCGCTGCTCTCGCGGCCGGTCGGCTTCGACGAGGCGCTGCGCCTCACGAAGGAGTTCGCGGAGGCGCTCGCGCCGCCCGGCGCACGGAAGCGCTTGCTGGCCGAAGTGGAAGCGATGCTCGGCGACGAAGGCGGGCACTCGGAGGGCGAGCGCGAGCTGCTCCGCCACATCCGCGCCATCCTGGAGTCCCACACGGCGCTGGACGGCCTCGTGGATCGGCTGCGCGGCCTCATCGGAACCACGCTGTTCTCGCGCGGCGATCGCTCCCCCGAGGGCGCGTCGCGGGCGGACCGGGACGACGCGTTCCTGGCGGAGATCTCGGACGACCGGCCCGAGCGCGACGCGGAGCTGCAGCGTGCGTGCGCGGAGTACTGCCGCGAGTCCACGATGGAAGACCGCGTGCGGATCGTGGAGGAGCTCTTCGCGCGCGCCGCGCGAGCCGGCGGCATCACGAAGGCGCGCGCCGAGCATGCGCGTCGCGTCGCCACGCTGCTGTGGGTCACCTGGCCCGAGTTCCTCGCCGTTCGCGACCGCTTCCGCGACCGGATCGAAGCGTGACGGAGGCGTCGAGCGAGCCGCGACGCGGGACGACGGCCGCCCGCCTCCTCGTCGTGCTGCCGATCGCGCTCTCCCTGGCCCTCGCCGCGCGCACCGCGTCCCGCGACTCCTGCACGATCGACGAGTTCGGCAACCTGCCGCTCACGGTGGCGTACTGGCGGGGCCATGCGCTGCACGTGGACCCGGGCAACCCGCCGCTCACCCGCTGGATCCAGGGCATTCCGCTCCTCCCGCAGCATCCCGACCTCGGCTGCACGCGGGCGGAGCTGGACTCGATGCGCACGTCGTGGGAGCTGGGTTACCGCTTCGAGGATGCGCACCCGACGGACTACCAAGCGCTGCTCGTGCGCGCGCGACGCGGGTCCATCGCGCTCCTTTCGCTCACGGTGCTCGGCGTGTTCGTGCTCGCCGGGGATCTGGCCGGGCCGGGTCCCGCATTCGGCGCGGCGTTGCTCACCGCGACGTGTCCGAACCTCCTCGCGCACGGGCGGCTCGTCACGCCGGACATCGGTCTCGCGTGCTTCGGCGTGTGGGCGGTGTGGGCGGCATTGCGCGCGCGGCGCGACGGCCGCTTCGCGACGTGCGCGTTCGCCGGCCTCCTTGCCGGCGCCGCGACGCTGGCGAAGTTCTCCGGGCTCCTCTTCGTGGTGCTGCTCGTCCTCGTGGTGGCGGACGCGGCCCGTGAGGTGAAGGCGCGCGCGCTGCGTGCCGCCACGTTCCTCGGCGCGGCGCTCCTCGTGCTCTACGCCGGCTACGGATTCCCGCCGCCGGGCCTGCTCCACGGTTGGCCCACGCCGCTCCCGCGCGGGGTCGTGGAGGGGATCGAGGCTCAGCTCGCGGAAGCGCCGTACCCGGCGTATCTCCTGGGTCACCTGCGCGAGGGCGGCGGCTGGGCGTCCTACCACGTCGTGGCGTTCCTCGTGAAGACGCCGCTCCCGGTGCTCGCGCTGCTCCTCTTCGCGCTCTGGCGCGTCGTGCGCGAGCGGCGGACGGAGTTCGCCGTTCCGCTCCTCGTCGCGGTCGTCTTCTTCGCCGCGTTCGGAGCGGCCACGAAGAAGAACGTGGGGCTGCGGTACGTGCTGCCGGTCTTCCCGCTCGCGCACGTCGCTTGCGCAGCGGCGTTCGGGGGGCGTCGGCGCATCGTTCCGTGGGCCCTGACGGCGCTCGCCGCGGCGTCCGGCATTTCGGCCAGCCGCGCGCCGCTCGCCTCGTTCAACGGGGTCGAGCGCTTCCTCGGCGGCAAGCGCGCGGTTCTCGTCGACTCGAACCTGGACTGGGGTCAGGCCCTGCCGGATCTTCGCGACTGGCAACGGCGCAACGGCATCGAGACGGTGCAGCTGGCCTACTTCGGCCGGGTCGATCCGTCGATCTACGGCATCCGCTGGCGCACGCTGCCGTCGAAGCCCGTGCGCGGCCCCGTCGCCATCAGCGCCACGTTCGCCGTGGGCCGGCCGTACTCGGTGCTGATGAAGGAGCGGCCGTTCCTCGAGGCCACGCGCGCGTGGAGCACCGCGCAGACCTGGTCGTGGATCAAAGACGTCCCGCCCGAGGAGGAGCTCGGCGGCGGCGCGATCCTCGTGTGGAAGGACGTCGGGCCCGCGTACGACGCGGCGATGGCGGCGCAGAAGAGCGCGAAGAAGGGGCGGCCGTGAGCGAGACCACGCGCGTGGAGGAGGCCGTTCTGCTCGCGTCGCGGCTGCACCGCGGGCAGCGGCGCAAGGGCACCGACGTGCCGTACCTATTCCATCTCCTGGCGGTGGCGGCGCTCGTGGCCGAGCACGGCGGCGACGAAGACCAGGTCGTCGCCGCCCTGCTGCACGACGCCATCGAGGACGCGGGCGGCACCGTCGCGCGCGAGGAGATCCGCCGCCGCTTCGGCGAAGATGTCGCGGCGCTCGTAGACGGGTGCACGGACGCGGACACCGTGCCGAAGCCGCCGTGGCGCGCGCGCAAGGAGCGCTTCGTGGCGCGCGTGGCGGACGCGTCGCCGCGCCTTCGGCTGGTCGTGGCCGCGGACAAGCTCCACAACGCGGACGCCACGCTCCGCGACCTGCGCCGCCTCGGCGATGAAGTCTGGAACCGCTTCCGCGGCGGCCGCGACGGAACGCTCTGGTACTACGAGGAAGTGACGAAGAGCCTCGCGCACGGCTGGAGCCACCCGATCCTCGACGAGCTGCGCGAAACGGTGAAGGCGCTCCGCGCCGAAGCGGAGCGTCGAGCCGGCTGAGGCCATCCGCCCGGGTGTTCGCGCAAGGGGCGTTCGCCCGCCCGCCGAGCTCGACCCTTCCTCCGCTGCGGACGGCGCGGCCGGGGCATCCCTGCCCCGGCCTAGGCCTCGGCACTCGGCAGGCGTTCGGCCATCCATGGCCGAAGGCGGCTCGTGACGCCGCCTCGGAGGAAGGGTCGAGCTCGGCGGGCTTACCGCGCACTGCCAACACGCGGCACGCCGGGCGTGCGCGCAGACCCGGGACGCGGCTCACCGACGGGCCGCGCGCTGCAGGTCCGCCGAGGTTGTGCGACTCCGAGCCGCCTCGCCAACACCGCGCGACCCAAGCAACGATCCGGCTTCCCGACGGGTTCTCCGCAGCGGCTTCGCGGAGGCGGCGGAGCCAGGGATGGCGGAGCCGCCGGAGCGGGAGGGCGCCGTAGCCCGGACGGCGAAGGCGCCCGTCCGATGCGGAGAAGCCGGCGGGAAGCCGGATCGGTGCGAACCTCCACGCGTGTGCGACCGAGAGGACGACGGCGGTCAGCGTGTCCGCGTGCTCGACCGTCGTGCGCGCGGCGCCCTCGGCGAGCGCGGGCGGGCCGGGGCTTCGCGGAAGGCGAGGAAGGTGATCGAGAGCGGCGGCACGTCGAGGAGGAGGCTGAACGGCTGACCGCCGGCCGGCTCGGGTTCGGCGCGCAGGACGCGGCCGGCCGGCAAGGCGTCGTCGTCCCCGCCCCAGCGCGTCTCCGCCGAGCTCAGCGCCACGCGATACGACCCGCCGCGGGGAACACCGACGCGGAGGGATCGCCAGCGCGCGCCCGCGAAGTTCGCGATGACCGCGAGGCTCCTCGCGCCGCCGGAGCGGCGAACGAAGCTGACGACGCTGCGCGCCGTGTCCGAGAAGTCGAGCCATTCGAACCCTGCCCACGAGTCGTCGCGCACGTGGAGCGCCGCCTCCTTGGCGTAGAGGCGGTTCAGCTCGCGCACGTAGTCGAAGAGGCCGCGATGCGGCGGGTGCTCGAGGAGGTCCCAATCCAGCTCCGCGTCGTGGTTCCACTCCGTCCACTGCCCGATCTCGCCGCCCATGAAGAGGAGCTTCTTCCCCGGATGCGCCCACATCCAGCCGAAGAGGAGCCGCAGGTTCGCGAAGCGCTGCTCGGGGGTCGCGCCCGGCATCTTCGAGAGCAGGGACGCCTTCCCGTGGACGACCTCGTCGTGCGAGAGCGGCAGGAGGAAGCGCTCCGCGAACGCGTACGTGAGCCCGAACGTGAGCTTTTCGAGGCACCGACCCCGCGCCAAGGGATCGCGCTGGAAGAACGAGAGCGTGTCGTTCATCCAGCCCATGTTCCACTTGCGGTCGAATCCGAGCGAGCGACGGCTCGCTGCGGGCGACTTCGTGATCCCCTCCCACGACGTGGACTCCTCGGCGATCAGGAGCGCGCCCGGGCACTCGCGCCCCACCACGCGGCTCAGCGTCTTCAGGAACGACACCGCCTCCCAGTTCTCGCGACCGCCCTCGGCGTTCGGCAGCCACTCCCCCGCCTTGCGGCCGTAGTCGAGGTACAGCATGGAGGCCACGGCGTCCACGCGGAGCCCGTCGGCGTGGAAGCGCTCGATCCAGTAGACCGCACTCGAAAGGAGGAACGAGCGGACCTCCGGCTTCGCGAAGTCGTAGATGAACGTGCCCCAGTCCAGGTGCACGCCGCGGCGCGGATCCTCGGGCTCGTAGAGATGCTCGCCGTCGAACCACCCGAGGCCGTGCGCGTCACGCGGAAAGTGGCCCGGGACCCAGTCCAGGATCACGCCGAGGCGGGCGCGGTGAGCGGCGTCGATCAGGCGCGCGAGATCCTGCGGAGGGCCGAAGCGCGACGTGGGCGCGAAGCAGCCGACGGTCTGGTAGCCCCACGAGCCGTCGAAGGGGTGCTCGGTCACCGGCATCAGCTCGACGTGCGTGAAGCCGAGGTCGCGCACGTACGGGACGAGCTGCTCGGCCAGCTCGCCGTACCCGAGGAAGGCCCGCCCGGCTTCGCCGCCCGAAGACGGCGGATCCTGCCGGCGCCCGCGCCGCCACGAGCCGAGGTGGACCTCGTACACGGCGAACGGGCTCTCGGCCCCCTGGCGCTTCGCGCGCGACCGCATCCACGTACCGTCCTTCCAGCCGGCGCCGCCCGGCGCGGCCACGACCGAGGCCGTGCTGGGGCGCAGCTCCATCGCGAAGCCGAAGGGGTCGGCCTTCGCGATGCGACGTCCCCCGTGGCGCGTCCGGATGTCGAACTTGTAGAGCGCTCCGTCCGGCACGCCGGGAACGAAGATCTCCCACACGCCGCCGGGGAGACGGAACATGCCGTGCACGCGCGCATTCCAGTCGTTGAAGCTGCCGACGACGCTCACGCGCTCCGCGTTCGGTGCCCACACCGCGAAGCGCACGCCGTCCACGCCCTCGCGCCGCAGCCGGTGGGCGCCCAGACGCTCCCAGGCACGGAAGTCCTCGCCGCGATGGAAGGCGGCGAGGTCCGAGGGCGAGAGCGTCGGAGCGAAGCGGTACGGATCCTCGACCCGTCGCTCCGCGCCGTCTTCGGTCCGGATCACCAGACGGTAGGGAAACGGCGACGTCGCGTCGGGGAAGCGCGCCTCGAAGACGCCGTCCGCGTGGACCCACTCCGCGGATCGCTGCTCGCCGTCGCGCTCCACCGCCACCGCCTGCGCATCCGGCACGAACGCGCGCACGACCCAACCGCCGGAGGGATGCGGATGGCCGCCCAGGACGTCGAAGGGCCGGGCCTCGCGGCCGCGGGCGATCGCTTCGAGCCTCTGGAACTCGCGTTCGCTCATGCATCCCTCCGCCGGGCGTCGCCCCGGGACGGCAGTGTAACGTAGACTGGGGACCGCGCCCCGTCCGAGCGCTCGCGTTCCGCGGCCCGCCCACCGATGAGAGAGACGGATGTCCTTCGCCTCGATGCCTTCCCCGAGCCCGGCCGGCCGTGTCGTCGTCACGCGCGCCCTCTTCGAGACGGCGGACGTCCAGTCGGTGCGCGACCTGCTGCTCGCGGAGGCCGACCGCCGCGAGCTGACGGTGGACGAAGCCGGACCCGACCTCTTCGTCGAGACGTTCCTGGATACGCGGGATTGGCGCGTGCACCGGGCGGGAACGTATCTCGTGCACCGCGACTTCGGCGCGGCCTCGGAGATCGGCTGGGGATCGCTGCGCGGCGGCGCCGGCGACCCGCCGCTCTTCGGCACGTCGGTGGCGCTGCCCACCGCGTCTCCCCATCTGCCCGAAGACTGCCCGGAGCCGCTCCAGGGAGCGCTCCGCGCGCTCGCCGGGCGCCGCCCGTTCCGCCCCGCGCTCGAGCTCGACGTCCGGCGCGAGGAGCTCGTCGTGAAGCGGGCCGGGAACTGGCTCGGCACGGTGATCCTCGTGCACGCCGTCGCGACGCGCCGGAGCCCGGTGGCCGGGGTGCGGCTCTCGCGCGTGGAGGTCCGCGCCGCGGTCGACGCGGCCGGGTCCGCCGACCCGATCTTCTCGGCCCTCCGCGACCGCGCCGGCCTGGCCCCGGTCACGACCTCCACCTACGAGGCCGCGCTCCTCGCCGCCGCGATGCCGCTGCCCGGACGTCCCGAGGTGGGCCCGCTCGACGTGCACCTCGGCATCACGTCGGCGGAGCTGGCGTTCGCGGTCCTGCGCCGGCAATTCCGCGAGATCGTCCGTCGCGAGCCGGGAGCGCGGCTGGGTCTGGACCCGGAAGAGCTCCACAAGCTGCGCGTGGCGGTGCGCCGCCTCCGCGCCGCGCTCCGACTGTGGCGCTGGTGCCTCGGCCCGGTGGCGCGCGAGCTGCAGCGCGAGTGGAGCGTGCTCGGGCGTGCGCTCGGAGCTCCGCGCGACCTCGACGTGGAGCTCGAGAGCCTCGACGCGTGGAGCCAGCGCCTCAGCCCCGCCGAGCGGGTCGCGTTCGCACCGGTGGAGGCGTGGGTGACGGCGCTGCGAGAGGAAGCGCGGATGAGGATGCTCGTCGCGATGGATGCTCGCCACCAGGAGCGCCTCGCGCGGGGCACGTCGCGCTGGCTGCGCGAGGGACGCGCGCTCCCGTTGGAGGGGCGTCGCCCGGCCCGGCGCGAGGTGGGTCGTCTCGTGCGGCGACGCTATCGCGCGCTGCGCGAGCACGGCCGGAACATCGCGGAGGACTCGCCGGCGGCGGAGTTGCACCGCGTGCGCATCCTCGCGAAGCACCTGCGCTACTGCCTCGAGTTCCACGCCGAGCTGCTCGGTCCGGACGCGCGACGGATGGTCCACTGCCTCGTGCAATTGCAGGACGCGCTCGGCGAGTACCAGGATCTCCAGGTTTCGCTGGACCGGCTGCGCCCGCTCGGACAGGATTCTTCCGCGCCGCTCGCTGCCGGATCGCTCGCGGTTCTCGATCGGCTGCGCGAGGAGCGGAGGCTGCGCGCGCTCGAGCTCCGCCGCGGGTTCGCCGAAGCGTTCGCCAGGATCCGTGGGCCGGCGTGGAAGCAGCTGAAGGGCGAGCTCGGCTCGTGGTCGTGAGGGGGGTGGAAGGGAGGCGCACGTGCGGGTGATCCTGCTGCGACACGGGATCGCCGTGGACCGGGACGACCCGAGTTGTCCGCCGGATCCCGAGCGACCGCTCACGCGCGAGGGCGTCGATCGCACGCGCGACGCCGTGGCCGGCCTGCGCGCCATCGGCGTCCGCCCCGGCGCGATCCTCACGAGCCCCTACGTGCGCGCCGTGCAGACCGCGGAGATCGCCAGTCACGGCCTGAGCGCCCCCGACCCCGAGGAGTGCCCGGAGCTTCTCCCCGCCGCGCATCCCGAGGCGATGGGCGCGCTCCTCGGCCGGCGCTCCGAGGAGGAGATCCTCTGCGCCGGACACGAGCCGCACCTGAGCGGCCTCCTCGCGTACCTCGTGTGGGGCGCGACCGGCGGCGGCGAGTTCGCGGGCCTCAAGAAGGCGGGCGCGGCCTGCGTGGAGACGCCAACGCCCGGATCGTCGCCGGGTGAGCTGCTTTGGATCGTCCCGCCGCGGATGCTCCGGAAGCTCGGAGAGGGCTCGTGAGCCCCGCCGCCTTCCCGGAGAACGCCACCGCCGTCGCGGCCGATCCCACGCGAGCGTCCACGACCGTGGCCGCCGTGGATCTCGGCTCGAACAGTTTCCATCTGGTGATCGCGCGCTTCTACGGCGAGGACCTCACCATCCTGGACCGCCTGCGCGAGCCGGTTCGCCTCGCGGACGGGCTCGACGCCTCGAATCGCCTCTCGGCCGAAGCGCAGGACCGCGCCATCGCGTGCCTCCAGCGCTTCGGGCAGCGCATCGGGGGCCTCCCGAGCTCGTCCGTGCGCGCCGTGGGGACGAACACGCTGCGCCAGGCGAAGGCGGACCGCGAGTTCCGGACGAAGGCACGCGCGGCGCTCGGCTATCCGATCGAGGTGATCTCCGGGTCGGAAGAAGCGCGCCTCATCTACCAGGGCATCTCGCACACGCTGCCGCGCGGTCGCGAGCGCATCCTCGCCGTGGACATCGGCGGCGGCAGCACCGAGGTGATGCTCGGCCGCGGCTTCGAAGTGGAGCGCGCGCACAGCCTCTTCATGGGCTGCGTCTCGTTCACGCGGACCCACTTTCCGGGCGGCAAGCTCGGGCGCGACGGCTTCCGCACGGCGGAGACCGCGGCCGCTCTCGAGCTCCGCACCATCGCGGCGTCGCTCCGCGAGGCGGATTGCCGGAACGCGGTGGGCTCCTCGGGAACGATCGAGGCCGTGACCGAGCTGCTTCGCTCGAACGATCTCGGGGGGCCGCCGATCACGCTGCCCGCGCTCAAGAGGCTCCGCAAGCTCCTCGTGCAGGCAGGCCGCATCGACGACGTGAACCTCCCGGGACTCAAGCCGGACCGGCGCCCGGTGCTCCCCGGCGGCCTCGCCATCCTGCTCGCCGCGTTCAAGAGCCTCGATCTCGAGACGATGGAGCTCTCCCCGGGCGCGCTCCGCGAAGGCGTCCTCTACGACCTCCTCGGGCGCATCCGCCACCAGGACGTCCGCGATCGCGCCATCCGGCGGTTCGTGGAGCGCTTCCGCGTCGACGTGGCGCAAGCGGAGCGCGTGGAGAAGACTGCGCTCCGGTTCCTGGAAGATGCCGGCACGCCGGACGGCCTGGACGTGGACTCGGCGCGCTCGCTGCTCTCGTGGGCGGCGTGGCTGCACGAGATCGGCCTCGTCGTGTCGTATCCCGGCTATCACAAGCACGGCGCGTACCTGGTCGTGAACTCGGACCTTCCCGGCTTCTCGCGGGACGATCAGTCGCTGCTCGCCTCCCTCGTGCGGGGGCACCGCCGGAAGTGGCGCGCGGAGATCTTCGTCGATCTTCCGCCCGGACGCGTCGACGCCGCGCAGCGGCTCTGCGTGCTGCTGCGGCTCGCGGTGCTCTTCCACCGCAGCCGAGGCGGCCGGCGCTCCATCGAGCCGTCGCTCGAGTGGCGCGACCGCAGCGTTCGCCTCGTCTTCCCCGCCGGCTGGGGAGAGACGCACCCGCTCACCCGCGCCGACCTCGAGCAGGAAGCGCGCTTCCTGGAAGCCGCGGGGCTGACCCTCACGCTGTCGGAGTCGCGGAAGGCGGCGGCCCGCCGCGGTTGACCCGTCGCGGTGGACCCGTCGTGGTCGACCAGGGGCGCGAACGGGCGTGGATCGCGCCGCGGCGGATCAGTCGGTCCGCTTGGCGAGCGCTTCGAGCAGCAGAGTCTGCGCGGCACGGGCTTCCTCGCCTTTCGCGGGACGCGCGCGCACGTACTCGCCGCTGCGATTCATGTCCCACGCCTGCACGTTGTCCTCCATGCAGACCCCGAGGGCCTCGCGGATCACGCGCCCCCGGTCTCTCTTCCCCTCCACCGGGAACGTCACCTCGACGCGGCGGAAGAAGTTGCGCGGCATCCAGTCGGCGCTGGAGAGATACGTGACCTCCGCCCCGCCCGCATGGAAGCAGAAGACGCGGTGGTGCTCGAGGAAGCGTCCGACGATGGAGCGCACCCGGATGTTCTCGGAGACTCCCGGCACTCCGGGTACGAGGCAGCAGATCCCGCGCACGACGAGGTCGACCTTCACGCCGGCCTGCGAGGCCCGGTAGAGCGCGCGAATCACTTCCGGCTCGATGAGCGCGTTCATCTTCGCCTCGATCCGGGCCTCCTTGCCCGCGCGCGCCGCCTCCGCTTCGTCCTCGATGAGCCGGAGGATCCTCGCGTGCAGCCCGAACGGCGTCTGCAGCAGCTTGTTCAGCCGGCTCCCGCGCCCGAGCCCGGTGAGCTGCTGGAAGATGGCGTGCACGTCCTCGCCGATCTCGCGGTCGCTCGTCATGAGCCCGAAGTCCGAGTACGCCCGTGCCGTGCGCGGGTGGTAGTTCCCGGTGCCGAGATGCACGTAGCGCCGCAGCTCGTCGCCTTCGCGGCGCACCACGAGGATCATCTTCGCGTGCGCCTTGAAGCCCACGACGCCGTACACCACCTTCGCCCCCGCCTCCGAGAGCCGCGACGCGAGCTCGATGTTCGCGGCCTCGTCGAAGCGCGCGCGCAGCTCGACCACCGCGGTGACTTCCTTGCCGGCGTGCGCCGCGTCGAGGAGCGCGTCCGCGAACGGCGACTCGGCGCCCGTGCGGTACACGGTGAGCTTGATCGCGAGCACGTCCGGGTCGCGCGCCGCCTGGCGCACGAAGTCCACGACCGGACCGAAGCTCTGATACGGATGGTGCAGGAGGACGTCCCCTTCCCGCAGGACGGCGAAGAGATCCGCGTGCTCGGGGAGCTGCGGCGGCAGCCCGGGAACGAACGCCGGGTACTTGAGGTCCGGACGATCCACGAGGTCGTAGAGCGCCTCGAGCCGGTGCAGGTTCACCGGCCCGTCCACGCGATACAGGTCGTCGTCGTCCAGCTCGAACTGATCGAGGAGGAAGCGGGCCACGTCGGGCGGGCAATCGGCGGAGACCTCGAGACGCACCGCGTTCCCGTAGTGCCGCCGCGGGAGCTCGCCCTTCACGGCGAGGAGGAGGTCCTGGACTTCCTCCTCGTCGATCCAGAGGTCCGAGTTGCGGGTGACGCGGAACTCGTGGCACCCGCGGACCTTCATCCCCGGGAACAGCTGCTCGACGTTCTGCCGGATCACGCTGCTCAGCAGCACGAAAGACTGCGGGGCCTTCGCCACGTCGCGCGGCAGCGGGATGAGGCGCGGGAGAATCCGCGGCGCCTGCAGCACGGCCGCGCGGCTCTTGCGGCCGAACGCGTCCTTGCCTTCGAGCGAGACGAGGTAGTTGAGGCTCTTGTTGAGGATGCGCGGGAAAGGGTGCGCCGGATCGAGGCCGACCGGCGTGAGCACCGGTTGCACGCGACGCACGAAGTAGTCGCGGACCCAGGTCTGCTGCGCGGCGTCGAGGTCCTCGAGAGAGGCCATCACGACCCCCGCCTGCGCGAGCCGGGGAACGAGGTCCTCGTGGAGCACCCGATACTGGTCCTTCACCAGCTCGAGCACGCGCGTCCGGATGTGCCGCAACGTCTCCTGCGGGCCGAGGCCGTCGGGCCCGGCCTTCGTGAGGCCGAACGCGATCTGCTCGCGCAAGCCGCCGGCCCGGATCTCGAAGAACTCGTCGAGGATCCAGCACGAGATCGCGAGGAACCGGACGCGCTCGAGCAGGGGAAGACCGGCATCCTGCGCTTGCTCGAGCACGCGCCGGTGGAACTCGAGCAGGCTGATCTCTCGATTGACGTAGAGGCTGGGGTCGTCGAGCGGCGGCACGACGCGCGCGATCTTCGGCGCGCCCGATCCGGCGGCCTGGGCTGGGAAGGAACTGGCGGTCTCGTCCATCGTCTCGACCCGATCCCGGTTTCCGGATCGGCCCGGAAGCTCCGTCCGCTGAAGCGGCCACGAGGGAAACAGAAGTTAGGGAATGGACCGGCCGGAGTCGAGAGAAGGTTGCGTGAAGGCCAGTTCACCCTAGAGGTGGTGCTTCTGGCTCGTCGGGCAGCAACGACATCCGCCGGCGCCGGCGGACCCACGCCACGACCACCAGGATCCCGAGCAGAAACCCCGCGGCCTGGGTCAGGGTCGCGAGCGTGGGCACGCGAGACAGCGGCCCCCCGGCCACCTCTTTCCGCCACTCCCTCTCCAGCGTGGGCAGGTCCGCGCCCCACGTCGAGCGGATCGCGACCTCCGGGTCCTCGTCGCGATCGAGGGCCCGCAGGAACAGCTTGAGCCGGCGCTCTCCATCTCGGCGCGCGAGCCACTCGACGAACGACGCGCTCTCCGCGTACGCGAGCGATTGCAGCGCTCCGTCCGGGAAGCGCGCGTCCAGCGCCTCGAAGGAGAAGAGGTGCCCGGCCGCGGCGGCATCCCGGATCCACCCGGCCTGGTCGCGGCGCGGCGCGAGGGTCAGATCCCACTCCTCGGAGCGCCAGGTCGCGATCCCTTCGTCCAGCCAGCGCGGCGCCTCGACGGTGGCGTGGGATGTCGCCTGGGCGAGCAGAAGGTGGCACATCTCGTGGCGCATCACGGAGCCGATCCGGTTGGGGCTCGACATGAGCGCGGGCGCGAAGAGGACGATCTCTCCCTTCGCGGGGACGGCGGCCCCGGCGATCGTTCCGGGCTCCCGCCCCGTGCGACGTCGGAGCTCCTGACCGTCCGTGACCCAGCGGATCGTGATCGGCGTCTGGACTTCCACGCCGAACCAGCGGGCGCCCTCCTCGTGCGCGCTCGTCGCCTCCTGCAGGAGGAGGGAGCGCAGGCCGGATTGCAGGGGAGCTCCCTCGACGAAGAGCACGGGCACGGCACGGGAGGCCTGCGGCGTCGCGAAGAGCGCCGTCGCCGCGAGGAAGGCCGCCGCGGCGAAGGCTCCGCGCGCGGCGTCCCGCATTACTTCACCCCGAGGAGCCGGAACGAGAAGAGCACGCGCGGGCGGACGAGCCCCGCCAGCTCGAGGCGCTGCCGGCGCGGGATCGGCAGGAGAAGCGACTCCAGGGCCGCGAAGGGCCACGTGGCGATCGCGCGCGGGCGGTTTCCCGTGGAGACGTAGAGCGCCACCTTCCGGAAGCCCACCTCGCGGAACAGGCGGGCCAGCTCGCCGATCGTGTACTCCTTCAGGTGGAGGCACGTGGCGACGTCGTCGAAGTGGCGCGAGATGTCGTGGGGGCCGGTGACGCGGTTGGGCGTGACGCAGAAGTAGCGTCCGCCCGGCTTGAGCGCCGTGAAGAGGTTCCGCAGTTGCTGCAGCGCGTCGTCCGGGTGGAGGTGCTCCATCAGCTGCTGGCTGTACGCCACGTCGACCGAGCCGGGCGCCACCGGGATGGCCACGCCGTCCGAGAGGACGAGCTGGAAGTTCGCCGGCGCCGAGTCCGACGCCGCCATCGTCTCCGAGACCTCCACCGCGATCGCCTTCTTCACGAGCCGAGCGACCGCGAAGGTGACGAGGCAATCCCCGGCGCCCACTTCGAGGAACGTGTCCTCGGGGCGAACGGACGGACGGAGCCAGCGGAGCTGACGCTGGACGACCTCGGCGTCCTCGTCGGCCGTGCGCTTCTGGGTCAGCTTCCGGTGGTGAGGGACGCGGCGGTAGAGCTCCTCGTAGACCTCGGAGTACAGCCGGGCGCGCTCCTCCCGCCGCGACGATCGCAGGCGCGCCGCCAGGCCCTTCTCGATCTCGTAATGCTCGCGGATCTGCTCGAAGGGACGCAGATCGGGATTCGTTTCTCGAGGCATGACGGTTGATCCTAGCACACCGCGGGCGACCGGCCGGCGGCCCGCGCGCCGCTCGGCTCTCGCCGCCCGTCAGGGCCGGCCGGACCTCAGCGCCCGCCGCCCCGACGCCGCCCGCCTGGGCCGCCGCGACGCCGGCGCCGTCGCCCGCCGCCTTCGCTCGAGCCCTCCGCCGCCGCGCCGGCCTCCGCCGCCGGCTCCCCCGGCGGAACGACCGGCGGCGCCTGCAGCGTGGATTGGTAGTACTCGTCGAGGAGCATCGCGATGACGGGACGCTCGTCCTCGCTGTCGAAGAGCGACGCGGCCAGCGGCATCATCCGTTGCATGCGCTCCGCGACGATCCGGTCCAGGCCGCGGATCTTCTGCTCGAGCAGCGCCGTCACGCGCTCCGCCACGACGCGCTGAACGTCCTCGTCCGTGGGGAGCTTCCGCTCCACCAGATCGATGTTGTACTTGCGCGCCACGCGCTTCAGCTCCGCGAGCTCCAGCGGATCCACGAGCGAGACCGCCTCGCCGCTCGCGCCCGCGCGTCCCGTCCGCCCGGCGCGGTGGATGTACGACTCCGTGTCCTCGGGGAAGTCGTAGAGGAAGACGTGCGAGAGGCTGTCGATGTCGATGCCGCGTCCGGCGAGGTCCGTGGCCACGAGGAAGCGCAGCCGCCGGTCGTACGCCCGGCGCATCACCTCTTCCCGCTGCGCCTGCGTGAGGTCGGCGGAGAGCGACTCGGCGTCGTAGCCGAAGCGCTTCAGCACCACGCCGACGTAGTGCACCGTGGCCTTCGTGTTGCAGAAGACGATGGCGGACTCGGGGTTCTCGACCTCGATGATGCGCACGAGCCCGCGGTCCTTCTCCATCTTCGGGACGCTGTAGAACACGTGCTCCGTCTCCGCGACGTGCTCGTGGCCCTTCGAGAGGCTCAGGAAATCGGGCTCGTGCAGGAATCGCTTCGCGAGCGAGAGCACGAGCGGCGGGTACGTCGCCGAGAACATGAAGCCGTCGCGCTTCGCCGGCAGCCAGCGCGCCAGCTCGACCATGTCCGGATAGAATCCCATGGAGAGCATGCGGTCGGCTTCGTCGAACACGAGGATCGAGAGCGCGTCGAGGACGAGCGTTCCGCGCGTGAGGTGATCGAGGATGCGCCCCGGCGTCCCGATGACGAGGTGCGCGCCCTGACGCAGCGCGTCCAGCTGCGGGCCGTAGCCCACGCCGCCGTAGACGGCGACCGTGCGCACGCCCGACCCCTCCGCGAGCGCCTGCGCCGCTTCCACCACCTGACGCGCAAGCTCGCGCGTGGGCACCAGCACCAGCGCCTGACACTGCGCGCGCCGCGGGTCGAGCCGCTCGAGGATCGGCAGCACGAAGGCGCCGGTCTTCCCCGAGCCGGTGCGCGACTGCACCATCACGTCGCGGCCGGCGCGGAGGTACGGGATCGCCTTCGCTTGGACCGGCATCAGCTCGGTCCAGCCGACGCGCTGCGCGGCCCGCCGCACCACTTCGGGAAGGTCGGAGAGGGCGATCTCGGGAAAAGAGTCGCTGGTCGCGCGCGGGGGCTCGGGAGGGCGTGTCACGGGGGCAGCATAGGCTGTTTCAGGCGGTCCGGTCCACCGCGAGAAAGCGCTCGAACCGCCCCCCGGCGACGCCGATTCGGGAGTGTCGAGCCCCCCGTCGGGATCGACGAAGCGACAACGGAAGCCCCTACGATCTGCAACCCGTGGCCACCTCTCCCCCGAATTCCGAGCGCTTCGAGAGGCTCCTTCACGACATCCGTCGCGAGGGCCGGGTGCTCCTCGTGCACGGAAGTCGACCGATCCGCGGCACGGAGCTCGAGGAGATGCGGCGCCTCTGGGGCTGCCGGCTCCGGGAGGTCGGCACCGGGCCCGGCGAGCCGATGGGCATGGAGGCGCCCTTCACGCCGGACGCCGTGGCGCTGCTCCTCGCCATCCTCTCGAAGGGGTGCATCGCGGCGCTCGTGCCTCCCGGCGATCCGGCCAACGACGCGGCCCTCCGCAGCGCCGGCGCGGTCCACGGGTGGCGCCAGTCCGACGCGGAAGGCTGGACGCTGGAAGAGCGCCTGCCCCCCTTCGGCACGGATCGAGTGGCCCTTCCCGCCGCGCCGGGCCTCCTGCTCGCCGGGCGACGCTCGGGCACGTTCGAGTTCGCGCTCGACGTGGAGGAGCTGCTGCGCGGTCTCGATCCCGCAGCCAAGCTCGCCACCCTCGCGCCGCTGCACACGCGCGAGGGCATCGTGACGCTGTTGATCTCGCTCGCGCGCGGAGCAGCCCTCTCGCTCCCCTCGACCTCCCGCACACCGTCCGCCTCGCCGACGCCCGCCGCCGTGAGCGATCACTAGCTCCTGGCGCGCGGCCAACTCGAGCACCCGACGCGACCCTCGCAAGGCGACGGGGCGGAGCTCCTCGAAGACCTGCGCACCCGCGGGCCCTGCCTCGAGCGCGAGGCGCGCCGACCTTTCCTGACCGAACGCGCCCGCCGCCTCGCGGTGGTGTCCTAGTCAAACCAGGACACTACCCGCCTCGCGCGGGCCAGCTCCTTCCCTTCGCTCGTGCTACCATCTCGCCGCACACCCCACTCACCCGGAGGAATGCGCCATGATCGTGGTTCGCACCATCTTCGTCGCCAAGCCCGGCCAGGCGAGCCAGCTCGCCGCGCAATTCAAGTCCGCTGCGGCTGCCGCCGGAATCCCCCGTCACCGTGTCCTCACGGATCTCACGGGAGAAAGCAACCGCGTCGTGTTCGAGCACGAGGTCGAGTCCGTGGGCGAGTTCGAGAGCATGATGAAGGACTCCGGCCGGGGCGACGCCATGCGCAAGGGCTTGAAGGGCTACACCGACATGTACCTCACGGCCCAACGGGAGCTGCTGCAGACCGCGTAGCTCAGGGCCGAAGCCGGAGTCCCATCGGACCGTGGCCGCTCTTCTCCGGTCTTGCTTGCATGAACCGGTCGAGCCGTCATGCGCGCCGAGACGGGCATGTCGCGACCGCTTCGCGCCGGAAGGGGACGCATGACGAAGTCGCGGCGAAAGCCGAGGGCGGGCGACGCGCGCCCGATTCGTCGCGCTCGGCTCCGCGGCGTCTCCCCGGTCCCGTCGCGTGGCCGCCGACTCGCCTTCCATGTCGCAGCGCTGCTGCTGCCCGTCGTGGCTCTCGGTCTCGCCGAGGTCGCCTGCCGCCTGAGCGGCTTCGGTGGCTATCCGCCGGTCGTGGCCCGCATCGGTGATGAGGGCGACCGCACGTGGTACTCGACGATTCGCCGCGGCACCGACGTGTTCTTCTCCACGAGCCGCGACGCTCCCGGCGGCGGCATGCGCGAGATCCAGTTCGTGTCGCCCAAACCGCCGGGAACGGTGCGCATCGTCCTGCTCGGCGAGTCCGCGATTCAGGGCTTTCCGCAGCCGCTGCCGCTCACCGACGGATCGTTCCTGGAAGCGATGCTGCGCGACGCCTGGCAGGACGAGCGCGGCGTGGAGGTCCTGAACTTCGGCGCGACGGCGGTCGCCAGCTTCCCGATCGAGCGCTACATCGACGACGTCCTGGAGGCCGCGCAGCCCGATCTCGCGGTCATCATGGCCGGTAACAACGAGTTCTACGGCGCCTACGGCGTCGCCGGGCTGCCGGGCGTGGCAAGGAGTGCCCTGGGCATGCGACTGGTGCACGGCATACGGGGCCTCGCTCTTTCGCAGGCTCTGAGTCGGGCGCTCGAGTCCCAGGCACCCACGGGCAAGACGCTCATGGAGCGCGCGGTCGCCGGGCAGCAAGTCACGCCGCTGGACTCGCGCCGCACTGCGGCGGCCCGCAGCCTGCGGAGCCACCTCGAAGGGATGGTTCGACGGTGCGCGGCTCGGCACGTCCCCGTGATCGTCTGCACCGTGCCGACGAACGAGCGCGATCTGGCCCCCATCGGCACAGGTCCCGAACCGCCCCGCGCCGCCGTGCGTGCCTTCCACGAGACGCTCACGCGCGCCCGCGAGATCGTGGTGTCGGAGCCTTCGAAGGCCGAGGAACTGGCGAGATCTGCGATCGAGCTGAACTCCGCGAGCGCACTCGCGCACTACGTGCGCGGCGAGGCCCTCACGCGGCTCTCGCGTCACGACGAGGCTCTCGTCGAGTACGTGCGCGCCCGGGACCTCGACGCCATGCCGTGGCGCGCGACGAGCGACTTGCAGCAGGCCGTGAGAGATGTCGCCAGCGGAGGAGCTGTGCTCTGCGACATGGAGGCGGCCTTTCGTGCGGAAAGCCCCGGCGGCGCCATCGGCTGGGAGCTCCTGGACGACCACGTGCACATGACGCTGCGGGGGCAGGCCCTCTTCGCGCGAACCATCGTGTCGACGCTCGCCACGGCGACGCTCTCGGGGGCGACGCTCGCCGCGCCGCACGCTTCCCTGCACGTGGCGCCCGAGGCGCTCGCGCGCCTCCCGTCGTGGGAGGCATACGCCGATCGGCTGGGACGCAGCGTCTACAGCGACTTCACCGCCGCGAGTCACCTTCGGAAGCTCTTTGCCATTCCCTTCATGGGACGCAACAACGAGGCGGCACGCCTCCGGTGCGACTCCCGCTACAGCGGGCTTCTCGCCGAGATGAGCGATGTCGATCGCGCCGCGGTCGAGCGCTGGTACGATCCGAGCTTGCATGGCGCCAGCGAACGCCCGCTCGAGTACGTGGTCGGAGTCTATCGCGCGACTGCCGGCGACCATGCGGCCGCGGAGCCGCTCTTCCGATTCGCGCGCCGAGCCGTTCCCGCCGTTTCCGTGTGGAGGCTCCACACGACGTGGCTCCTGCTCCAGTCCCGGCGCCACCTTCACGACGCACCGGGTCGTGAAGACGACGATTTGATCCGCGACATGGTCCGCGTGGGCGAGCTGCTCGAGCGAACGGGGGAGGCCGCGAATCCGGACGTCCGGCGATACCTCGGGCTGGCGTACAACCTGGCGGGGAACAACACGGCGGCGGTGTCTCGGCTGGAGCCACTGATCGACCGCGCGGCGGGCCAGGCTCCCTGGGAGATCACCCGCGCGCTGGCGGACTCCTACTTGCAGCTCGGGCGCGGCGAGGATGCGCGTCGGATGCTGGAGCGAGCCGCGCGCGACCCGCGAACGGCCGGCGAGGCGCAGAGCCTTCTGCAGCGTCTGCCGGCATCGTTGCCGTAGGTGCCATCAACCGAGCCGCGCGAGCTTCCGTACCCGCTCAGCCGCAGCAATCGCGCTCCCGCAGCGGCAGGCACCCATGCTCGTGAACCGCCCGGCCGCCAGGACCGTCCGCTCGCTCGACGCCGGGGCTGCGAACAGGTCGGGGAGGCACTCGGATTCCAGGGCGGGGCCGCTCCGCCGCGCGGACCCGGCATCGATGCGACCGCCCGACGGGTTCCCTGCGGGCGCGGCTACTCCATGACGGGCAGCGCGTGGTCCAGCATGGTCTCCATGTGGCCGCCGGTCTCGCCCATGGCGCCCATCTCTCGGTCGAGAGTCTCCACCGTCCAGCGGTAGATCTGGTCCGCCTCCTCGGGCGAGTTCCCGAAGCACGTGACGCCGACTTTGCCGAACTGGGAAAGCGCGCCGATCATGTGGAAGAGCACGCCGGTCTCGGTGGTCGGGCGGAAGTGCAGCCCATGGCGCGAGAGGATCTCCATGAGGTCCTCCGGCAGCATGCCGCGGTACGACGGCGCGGAGAGGCCGTCCGTGGCCACGTAGTACTTGAGCTGTCCCCGCGGCGAATAGAAGAGGCCGGTGCGCGGCTCGAGGCGCCCGCCCGTGAGGAACTGCAGCGCCATGAACGGGTGCGTGGTGCCGCCCATGCGCAGGTTGAT
Organism: bacterium; assembly: GCA_046330135.1. Lineage (GTDB taxonomy): Bacteria > ARS69 > ARS69 > ARS69 > ARS69 > CAYYFX01. Next base: position 342,370 of record JAXLTI010000005.1, on the reverse strand, counting down.
CTCGATCGCCGAGACCTTCCAGTCTTCGCCCGGCGAGCGCGTGGTCAGGAAGTCGATCCCGAGGCGACTGACGACGCCCTTCGACGCGAGCACGCGCGCCACGGCGAGCGCGGCCTCCTGCAGGCGCTCGCGGTACTCGTCGTGCGCGGGGAAGCGGCAACCGAGGTACACCTGTCCGGTCCGACCGCCGAGCAGCTGCTCGTGGGAAGAAAGGACCTCGCAGGAGCTGTCGGGGTGGATGCGCACCTGCACGCTCGGGGAGCGCACCTCCGGCGCCTCGAGGAACTCCTCCACCACGCCGCCCATCTCGGAGAACTTGCGGAAGTACCACTCCATGTTCTCCGCCGACGACGACCACTCGATCTTCTCGATCGCAGCGGCGAGCTGGACGCGTCGCTCGGACTTCTTCGCCGGCAGCGGGTTCGGGAACGTGAACGTGGCGTTGCCCGCGCCCGAGAAGCTCTCGTTGAGCTTGAGCACCGCGCGACGGATGCCCGGCCGGATCCTGGACAGCTCGTCCAGCGCGTCGAGGATCTCGTCCAGGGAGTGCAGGTCCTCGAAGCCGGGCGCGCACGCCACGCCCGCCTCGCGGAAGGCGCGGCGGGACCCCGTCTTGGTCCCGTGCGGCAGGAGCGCCGGATCGAGCCCGTTCAGCGGAATGCCGAGCGCGTTCGCCAGCCTTCGCTCCCAGACGGACGAGTTGAAGCAGGTGAGATACGCACGCGAGGGGTCGCCCACCCACGAGCGCATGCGCTCCACGAGGCGCGGGCGCTCGCAGATCTTGCGCGAGAGCGGCTTCGCGCTCGCGTCGTACACGCAGAAGAGCGCGAGGCGCTTGCGCGCGTGGCTCGCGGGCACGCCGACCAGCAGGTGGAGGTAGTAGTCGATGATGTCGGGGTGGATGGGCTGCCCCGTCACGTAGATGACGTGCGCGCCCGGGTGGCGCAGGCGCATCAAGGTGAAGAGCAAGCGCTCCTCGTAGAACGAGACGCCCTGGATCTTCGAGAGCTCCTCCGCGTCGAAGCTCAGCGACGGCACGACCACCGACGTGTGCTCCCAGTGCGGCGACGTCTGGATCCCTTCCCAGACGCCCCGGAGCTTCGCCTGGAGCTCGTGGAAGCGGGCGATCTCGTGGTCGACGTCGGGCAAGGGGGACCCCGCGGCGCGAGTCTCGATGGTCATGGGCGAGCCTCCGAAGGGGGGCGATTATCGGGCCTGCGCGCGCCGCGACGCATCCGAAATCCTGCGCGGCCCGCGCCGGACGCCCGCCCGGCATCCCCGGGCTTCCGCCGGTCCGAAGGCGCTCCCCCGGCGCGCCCGTGCTACAGTGCCCGCTCCGACGAAGAGGGAGGGCGGCCATGGCGGTCCGGACGGCGGTGGAACGGCTTCGCAACTACGTCGGCGGGGCCTGGGTGGAGGCGGCCGCATCCTCGGTCCGCGACGTCAAGAACCCCGCGACCGGCGAGACCCTCGCGCAGGTTCCGCTCGGCACCCGGGAGGACGTGGACCGCGCGGTCCGCGCCGCCCACGAAGCCTACCCCGCCTGGCGCGAGGTGCCGCCGGTGGAGCGGGCACGCTATCTCTTCCGCTTCAAGAGCCTCCTCGAGGAGCACTTCGAGGACCTCGCGCGCACGGTGACCCGCGAGAACGGCAAGACGCTGCACGAGGCGCGCGGCAGCGTCCGCCGCGGGATCGAGTGCGTGGAGGTCGCCACCGGCGCTCCCTCCCTGCTCATGGGACAGGCCATCGAGGACGTCGCCACGGGCATCGACTGCGAGTCGATCCGCCAGCCGCTCGGCGTCTTCGCCGGCATCGCGCCGTTCAATTTTCCCGCGATGGTCCCGCTCTGGTTCTACCCGTTCGCGGTGGCGTGCGGAAACACGTACGTCGTGAAGCCCTCCGAGCAGGTGCCGCTCTCGCAGAAGCTCCTGTTCGAGCTCGTGGACCGCGCGGAGTTTCCGAAGGGCGTGCTCAACCTCGTCAACGGGGCGAAGGACGCCGTGGACGCGATCCTCGAGCATCCGCTGGTGCGCGGCGTGAGCTTCGTGGGCTCCAGCCCGGTGGCCCGCCACGTCTACACGACGGGCGCGGCGCACGGCAAGCGCGTGCAGGCGCTCGGGGGCGCGAAGAACTTCCTCGTGGTGATGCCGGATGCCGACCTGGACAAGGCGCTGCCCGCCATGACCGAGTCCGCGTTCGGCTGCGCGGGCGAGCGCTGCCTCGCGGGGAGCGTCGTGCTCGCGGTGGGCGACGCGCACGACCGCGTCCGCCGCGGGCTCGAGGAGCGCATCCGCGCCATCCGCGTGGGCGACGGAGCCGATCCGCAGACCACGATGGGTCCCGTGATCTCCGAGGCGCATCGCGAGCGCGTGCTCGGCTACATCGCGAAGGGCGTCGAGGAGGGCGCGGACCTCGTCGTGGACGGGCGCGCCGGAGCGTCGGGACGACCCGGCTTCTTCCTCGGCCCCACGCTCTTCGACGGCGTCACGCCCGAGATGGTCATCGCGAAGGAAGAGATCTTCGGGCCCGTGCTCTGCCTCTCGCGCGCCGCCACGCTCGACGACGCGCTCGAGATCATTCGCGCCCATCCGCTCGCGAACGCCAGCTCGATCTTCACCTCGAGCGGGAAGCACGCGCGGGACTTCAAGTATCGCGTCGAGGCCAGCATGACCGCGGTGAACCTCGGAGTCGCGGCGCCCATGTCGTTCTTCGGGTTCGGCGGCGCCAAGGGGTCCTTCTTCGGCGACCTCAAGGCGCACGGCCGCGAGGCGTTCGACTTCTTCACCGACAAGAAGATCGTCATCTCGCGCTGGTAGCGCGCGCGGAGGGAGAGACGTGAGCCGCATCGTCCGGGGCGGGCTGATCCAGTGCGCGAACCCGATCAACGACCTCGACGTGGACGTGGAGGAGGTCAAGCGCGCCGCCCTGGAGAAGCACCTCCCCTTCGTGGAGGATGCCGGCAAGCGCGGCGTGCAGATCCTCTGCCTGCAGGAGATCTTCAACGGTCCCTACTTCTGCCCGAGCCAGGACCCGCGCTGGTGCGACGCGGCGGAGTCCGTGCCGGGACCGACCGTGGAGACCATGCAGCAGCTCGCCGCGAAGCACCGCATGGCGATCATCGTCCCGATCTACGAGCGCGAGCAGGCCGGCGTGTACTACAACACGGCCGCCGTCGTGGACGCGGACGGCAAGTACCTCGGCAAGTACCGCAAGAACCACATCCCGCACACGTCGGGGTTCTGGGAGAAGTACTTCTTCAAGCCCGGCAACCTCGGCTACCCGGTGTTCCGCACCGCCTACGCCACGATCGGCGTCTACATCTGCTACGACCGCCACTTCCCGGAGGGCGCGCGGCTCCTCGGGCTCCACGGCGCGGAGATCGTCTTCAACCCCTCGGCCACCGTCGCCGGCCTCTCGCAGTACCTGTGGAAGCTGGAGCAGCCGGCGCACGCGGTCGCGAACGGCTACTTCATGGGCTGCATCAACCGAGTCGGCACGGAGGCGCCCTGGAACATCGGGCGGTTCTACGGCTCGAGCTACTTCTGCGATCCGCGCGGCCGGTTCCTCGCGGAGGCCTCCGAGAGCGGCGACGAGCTCGTCGTGGCGGAGATGGACCTCGACGTCATCGAGGAAGTGCGACGCGTCTGGCAGTTCTTCCGCGACCGGCGGCCGGAGACCTACGCCGAGATGTCGCAGCTTCTGCCCTGAGGCGGGAGGAAGGTCATGGGAGTGCTGATCAAGAACGGGACGATCGTCACCGCGCTGGATTCGTGGGCGGGCGACATCCTGACGGACGGCGGGAAGATCGTGGCGCTCGGCGCGAAGCTCGAGGGCGCCGGCCACGAGTTCGTGGACGCGTCGGGGCAGCTCGTCTTCCCCGGCGGAGTGGACCCGCACGTGCACATGGCGCTGCCGTTCATGGGCACCGTCTCCGTCGACGACTTCGAGACCGGCGGCGCCGCGGGGCTGGCCGGCGGCACCACGACGTTCATCGACTTCGTGATTCCCGGTCGCAGCGACGACGCGATGGAGGTGCTCCGCGCCTGGCGCGAGAAGTCGAAGCCGGCCACGTGCGATTACGCGTACCACATGGCCGTCACCTGTTGGGGTCCGAAGAGCGAAGAGTGGATGCGCCGGGCGGTGCGCGACGAGGGCATCGCGTCGATCAAGGTCTTCCTCGCGTACCGCGGCGCGATCGGCATCGACGACGTCGAGCTGGTCGAGGCGATGGGCTGCGCGGCGAAGCTCGGCTGCGTCGTCACGGTGCACGCGGAGCACGGCGACATGGTCGCGGCGCTCCAGAAGAAGCTCACGGGCGAAGGCAAGGTCGCGCCGAGGTACCATGCGCTCTCCCGGCCGCCGGAGGTGGAGGGCGAGGCCACGAACCGCGCGCTGATGATCGCGAAGCTCACCGGCGCGAAGGCCTACATCGTCCACATGACCTGCGCCGAGTCCGTGAAGGCGCTCGCCGAGGCGCGCGCGCGCGGCCAGGTCTGCTGGGGCGAGACCTGCCCGCAGTACCTCCTCCTCGACGACTCCGTGTACGACAAGCCGGACTTCGAGGGCGCCACGTACGTGATGTCCCCGCCGATCCGGCCGAAGGGCCATCAGGAGGTGCTGTGGTCGGCGCTGACGTCGGGGATGCTCTCCACCGTCGGCACGGACCACATCACGTTCACGCACGAGCAGAAGCGGTCGGGCCTCGCGGACTTCCGCCTCATCCCGAACGGCGCGGGCGGCATCCAGGATCGCCTGTCGCTGCTCTGGCACTTCGGGGTGCGCGCCGGGCGCATCGACATGCACCAGTTCGTGGACCTCGTGTCCACGCGGGCGGCGAAGATCTTCCACCTCTACCCGCGCAAGGGCGCCATCGCCGTGGGCTCGGACGCCGACCTCGTGGTGTGGGATCCCCAGGGCACGCGCACGATCTCGGCGAAGACCCACTTCCACCGGAACGATCGCAGCATCTTCGAAGGCTTCCGCGTGATCGGCGTGCCCTCCACGGTCCTGGCGGGCGGGCGCGTCGTCTACCGGAACGGCGATCTCCGCGCCGAGCGCGGCGCCGGACGCTATCTCGCGAGGAGGATTCCGTGAGCACCCCCACCGTCGGGTCCGACCGCGCCGCCGAGGCGCGTCGCAAGCACCGCGAGTTCCTGCTGCCCTCCGTCGCGAACTACTACGAAGAGCCCCTCGTGCTCGAGAGCGGCAAGGGCACGCGCGTGAAGGACGTCGACGGGCGCGAGTACCTCGACTTCTTCGGCGGCATCCTCACCGTCTCGGTGGGGCACTGCGATCCGCGCGTGAACGCGGCCATCGAGGCGCAGGTGGAGCGGCTCGGTCACGTCTCGAGCCTCTACCCCGTGCTGCCCGTCGTGGAGCTGGCGGAGCGCCTCGCCCGCCTCACGCCCGGGCGTCTCACGAAGACGATCTTCAACGCTTCGGGGACGGAGGCGGACGACACCGCCGTCGTGCTGGCGCAGGTCTACACCGGGGCGCTCGAGATCATCGCGCTCCGGCACGGCTACTCGGGTCGCGGCACGCTCGCGCAGGCGCTCACCGGTCACGCGTCGTGGCGGGCGGTGCCCACGCAGGTGCCCGGCATCAAGCACGCGCTCGCGCCCTACTGCTACCGCTGCCCGCTCGGTCTCCGTTATCCGGATTGCGGCGTGAAGTGCGCGGACGACCTCGAGGAGCTGATCAAGACCACGACCACCGGGAAGATCGCCGGCTTCATCGCGGAGCCCATCCTGGGCGTCGGCGGCTTCATCACCCCGCCGGCCGAGTACTTCCGGAAGGCGGTCGAGATCGTGCGCAAGTACGGCGGCGTCTTCATCTGCGACGAAGTGCAGACCGGCTTCGGTCGCACCGGCACGCACATGTTCGGGATCACGCACTGGGGCGTGGAGCCGGACATCATGACGATGGCGAAGGGGATCGCGAACGGCATGCCGCTCGCCGCGTGCGTGGCCACGCCCGAGATCGCGGACGCGTTCAAGAAGCTCACCATCTCCACGTTCGGCGGCAACCCCGTCTCCTGCGCGGCGGCGAACGCCACGCTCGAGATCATCGAGAAGGAGAAACTCCCCGCGAAGGCCGAGCGCACCGGGGCGCGGCTCCGTGCGGGGCTGGAGGAGCTGAAGCGGCGCTTCCCGCGCACCATCGGCGACGTCCGCGGCAAGGGGCTCATGCAGGCGATCGAGATGGTCGTGGACGAGGCGGGCGGCGACCGCACGCCGAATCCTGCGGCGGTGGCGCGGCTCTTCGAGGAGACGAAGAAGCGCGGGCTCCTGATCGGAAAGGGCGGGCTCGCGGGCAACGCGCTGCGCATCTCGCCGCCCCTGACGGTGACGGAAGCCGAGGTCGACGAGGCGCTCGGGGTCTTCCGGACCTCGCTCGAGGCGATGGGAGCGTGACTTGACGCGCGTGCCGTCTCGCTGGGACGTCGCGGCGGATCGGCTGGAGCTGCGATTCGTCGAGAAGAACCTGCCGCTCTCCGCCACGGAGGCGCAGCGGGAGGCGGCGCGCTGCCTCTACTGCGTCGACGCGCCGTGCATCCGGGCCTGCCCCACCTCCATCGACGTCCCCACGTTCATCCGCAAGATCTCCACGGGGAACCTCCGCGGCGCCGCGCGCACGATCCTCTCGCAGAACCTGCTGGGCGCGAGCTGCGCGCGCGTGTGCCCCGTGGAAGTGCTGTGCGAGGGCGCTTGCGTGTACACGAAGGACGACCGCCCCGCGATTCCCATCGGGCGCCTGCAGCGCTACGCGCTCGAGCACGGCGGCGGGCCCTCCTTGCTCGCGAAAGCTCCCCCGACCGGGCGCTCGGTGGGGCTCGTGGGCGCGGGGCCGGCCTCGCTCGCGTGCGCGGGGCAGCTGGCGCTGCTCGGCCACTCGCCCACCGTCTACGAGAAGCGTCCGCTGCCCGGCGGGCTGAACACCACGGGGGTGGCGCCGTACAAGCTCCGCGCCGTGGACGCGCTCGTGGAGGTGGAGGCGATCCTCGCGCTCGGTGTGGAGGTCCGCACCGGCGTCGAGGTGGGCGTGGACGTGACGGCGGACGAGCTCCTCGCGCGGCACGAGGCCCTCTTCCTCGGGCCCGGGCTCGGCCCCGACTCGCGCCTCGGCGTGCCCGGGGAAGAGGGACCGGGCGTCGTGGGCGCCACGGCGTGGATCGAGTCCGTGAAGACCCGCCCCGCCGACCACCTGGACGGCGTGCGCGCAGCGGTCGTGGTCGGCGGCGGCAACACCGCGATCGACGCGGTGCGCGCGCTCAAGGGGCTCGGCGTCCCCATCGTCACGCTCTGCTACCGCCGCAGCCGCGGCGAGATGAAGGCGTACGGCCACGAGATCGACTCGGCCCGGCGCGAGGGCGCGGTGGTCCTCGAGAACGTCGCCGTTCGGGAGTTCGTCCGCGATCGCGGGCGCCTCACCGGCGTGCGGCTCGTGCAAGCCGAGCACGGCCTGCCGAGCGATCGGGACGTCGCGCTGATTCCGGTGGAGTTCGTGGCGCTCGCCATCGGCCAGACGCGCCTCGTGACGCTGGCACGCCTCTTCGACGGCGTCGCCCTCGACGGGCAGGGCCGGATCGTCGCCGACCCCGCCGGCCGCACCGGACACCCGCGCGTCTTCGCCGGCGGCGACGCGGTGAACGGCGGCAAGGAGGTCGTCAACGCGGCGCACGACGGTCGCGCCGCCGCGCTCGCGATCGACGCGATGCTGCTCGCTTCCGGCAGCGGCGCAAGCCCCGAGTCCGTGGACGGGAGACGATGATGGCGGACCTTTCCAGCCGCTTCGCCGGGATCTCGAGCCCGAATCCGTTCTGGCTCGCGTCGGGGCCGCCCACGAACACGGGCGAGCAGGTGATGCGCGCCTTCGACGCCGGCTGGGGCGGCGCCGTGTGGAAGACGCTCGGCAACCCGATCGTCAACGTGTCCAGCCGGCTGGGCGCGGTGGACTACGGCGCCATGCGCATGATGGGCCTGAACAACATCGAGCTCATCACGGATCGTCCGCTCGCGGACAACCTGCGCGAGATCGCGGAGGTGAAGAAGCGCTACCCCCGTCACGCCGTCGTCGTCTCGCTCATGTTCGACACGCGCGCGGAGTGGGAGGAGATCCTCCGCCGCTGCGAGGACACCGGCTGTGACGGCGTCGAGCTGAACTTCGGCTGTCCGCACGGCATGTGCGAGCGTGGCATGGGCTCCGCGGTCGGTCAGGAGCCGCACGTGCTGCACGAGCTGGTGAGCTGGGTGCGGGCCTCCACGCGCCTTCCCGTGATCGCGAAGCTCACCCCCAACGTCACGGACATCCTGGACCCGGCGCGCGCCGCGAAGGAGGGCGGCGCCGACGCCGTCTCCCTCATCAACACGATCCAGAGCGTCATGGGCGTGGACCTGGAGCGCCTCGTGCCCCTGCCACGGGTGGGACGCGCCTCGAGCCACGGCGGCTACTGCGGCCCGGCCGTGAAGCCCGTGGCCTTGCGGATGGTGGCGCAGATCGCCCGCGAGTGGGGCCCGCGCCTGCCCATCTCCGGCATCGGCGGGATCTCCACGTGGCGCGACGCCGCGGAGTTCCTGGCGCTCGGCGCGGCGAACGTGCAAGTGTGCACGGCGGTCATGCACTACGGGTTCCGAATCGTCGACGACCTGATCGAAGGGCTGTCGGAGTACTTGGACTCCAAGGGCATGCGCAGCGCGTCGGAGCTGGTGGGCGCTGCGCTGCCCGGCTTCCGCGAGTGGGGCGACCTGGACCTCCACTACCACGTCGTGGCGGAAATCGACGAGAAGCTCTGCATCGGCTGCCAACTCTGCCACGTCGCGTGCCGAGACGGAGCGCACCAGTGCATCCACTTGCCCGGCACCGCCGCGATTCCGGGACACGTGGCTCCGCGGGCGGAGAGCGCCGCGCGGCACGCGAGCGCGGCGCCGGCCGGCGCCCCCTGGCGCGTGCCCTGGGTCGACGAGACCGAGTGCGTCGGCTGCAACCTCTGCGCCCTCGTGTGTCCCGTGGACGGCTGCATCACGATGGCCGAGCGGCGCCGCGCCAGCGACGTCGAGACTTGGAACGACCGCGTCCGTCGCGGCAAGGACCGCATCCCGGGCGGGCTCGCCGACCTCTGACGCGCCTCGCTGCACGCGTGGGGGGGGCGCCCCGATCCGGCTTCCCGCCGGCTTCTCCGCATCGGACGGGCGCCTACGCCATCCTGGCTTCGGCGCCCTCCCGCTCCGTCGCCTCCGCCATCCGTGGCTACGGCGACTCCGCGAAGCCGCTGCGGAGAACCCGTCGGGAACCCGGATCGATGCCTCGTTCGCACGGCGTCCGTGAGGCGCCGGAGTCGCTCGTCGGCGGACCTTCGCAGGGCGCGCAGTGAGGCGGCGCCGCCCGCGCACGCCGCCCGGCGTGCCGCGCGTTGGCAATGCGAGGCAAGCCCGCCGAGCTCGACCCTTCCTCCGAGGCGGCGTCACGAGCCGCGCTCGGCCAGGGATGGCCGAGCGCCTGCCGAGTGCCGAGGCCTAGGCCGGGGCACGGATGCCCCGGCCGCGCCGTCCGCAGCGGAGGAAGGGTCGAGCTCGGCGGGCGGGCGAACGCCCCTTGCGCGACCACGAAGGACCGCGCATCGGCGTGCGGGCTAACGAGGCGGCCTAGTAGTTCCGGAGGACTTGGGCGAGCGGCACGCCGACGTCGTTCTCGCCGACGATGTCGTACCGGTCGTAGGCTCCGCCGGCCGTCGTCTGCACGACGTTCAGCGAGATGCCGCCGGCGGGATCGGTGGCGGGCGGCGTGCCGAGCACGTTGGTCCAGTCCAGCACGGTGGCCGCCTGCGTGAAGGGGTTGAGCGGCATGGCGGTCCCGGGGAGCATCAACGCGAAGGTGAGTCCGCCGTCCGCCGTGGTGGCGGCTCCGTTCGCCGGGTACATGCCGTTGTTGCGCGTGGAGAACGCTTCGGTGGTGAGCTGCACGACGTGCATGGTCTCGCGCACCTGCGCGATCCGCGCGCGGTCCTGCATCCCGATGTAGTTCGCCAAGGAGATCATGACGAGGATCCCGATCACCACGATGACCACCATCAGCTCGATGAGCGTGAAGCCACGGTGATTCCGCATCGAGATCCCCTCCGAGGGACATCGGGAGGACTGCCGCCGTGTTTGAGCAGCACAGTCCGTGCCATCCTTCGCGGCGTCACGGGTCGCCCAGGACTTCCAACCATCCGCAAGGAAGTCGACCGGACCGGACCGGGAGCCGCCGCCGGGGCGTTGCAAAACGCGACGCGTCCGTTCGAATCTGAGTGCCGGTTCGAGGGCGCAGGCCCACTCCCGGGGGAGCCCACGCGGCCATCACGACCGCCCGCCGTTTCTCGGGTACCATCGTCCCGCCCCCACTCCTGCGGAGAGTCGATGAAAGAACGACAGAGCCGCCGCCCCCGGCGTCGCCGCTGGAAGACCTCCGGAGCGGGCGGGGTCTCGCTCACCCGTCGCGGGATCCGCCACGGGCGCTTCCGCGCCTCGGGGGCGTGGGAAGTGCCCGGCGAGGCGCGCGACCTCTGGCGGGGCGCCGAGCCGATCCACCTCGCCGGGGCGCTGCGAGAGGGGTTGCGCGGCCATGCCGCCGACGTGCGCCGCACGCGCCGGCTGCTCGCCCGCCTGAGCGAGGCTCGCGTCGAGTTCCGCCGGGACGTCTGGCGCCGCCTTTCGCGCTCCCGCGGCTTCGTGCTCGGCGGCGCCTCGCGCGATCTCGGCGACCCGCGGGAGATCGAGAAGGTCCACGCGGACTGGAAGGGCGCGGGAAAGGCGGGCGCCGACGTGTGGGCGAAGCTCTCGCGGATCTCGCGCGATCCGCGAGACCGGTCGCTGCGGATCCGTTTCTCCTTCGGCTCGGAGCTCCACGACGACTGGCACACCAACGTCCGCCGCGCGCGCGCCGCGGACGCCTTCGCGGAGGCCGCGTTCCCGGAGTGCCGCGTGCTCGCGCGGGATCGGCCCACCCTCCTCCTCCTCCGCCGCGCCACCGGAGGCCCGGTCCGTCTCTCCGAGCGGATCCTCTTCGCGAACGCGCCGGGCGGTGGCGCGGTCTTCCATCACGATGCGGAAACGGGCCAGCTCGGCGTGGCGTACGCGCAGCTCGCGGGGCGCACCGCCTGGCTCGCCGTGCCGAAGCGAGACCTGGCCTCGCTCGTTTCGGAGATGGCCACGGGGCGCCTCGCCTCGGCGGTTGGAACGCCCGCACGCGCGCTCCGCGCTCTCGCGCTCGACCTTCCGGCGCTCGACCGACTCCTGAACGCGAGTCCGCGATTCACGCGCGCACTCGCCGAGCGCGGCCGACTCTACGTCCTCGCCGCGGGCGATCTCCTGCTCCTGCCGTCACCGGGCCCCGACGACGCGGCGTGGCACTCCGTCTTCGCGCTGGGGCGGCGGCCCAGCCTCGCGCTCTCCTTCGGGATCTTCCGCGACGCCCGCGGACGATGACGGAGCCCCTTCCTCCCTCCCGCGCGCGGCGCCTTCTCTTCGCGGCGCTCACGACGCTCGTCGTGCTGCTGGGGATCGAGATCGGGCTGCGCGGGATCGTATCCCTGCGCGTGGGGCACCCCGGTCCCTTCCGCTACGGCTTCGTCACCGACGCGCGCTCGCGCCACACCGTCTCCCTGCACGACGATCTCCTCGCCGGGTACTCGAAGTTCGTGCCGAACAAGGAGCGCACGGACTACGACCCCGTCACGCTCCAGACCTATCCGGTGCACATCAACGCCCAGGGGTTCCGCGGCGAGGACTTCGCGCCGAAGAAGCCCGGCACGGTGCGGATCGTGACGCTCGGCGCGTCCTCGACGTTCGGGTACCACGCCCGCGACGACGCGACGTGGCCGCGACGCCTGCAGGTTCTGCTCGGGCGGCGCTGCCCCGCGACGCGCTACGAGGTCCTCAACCTCGGCATCCCGCACCTCATGTCGGACGAGATCGTCGCGCTCTTCTCGGCGGAGGCCCTCCCGCTCGCCCCGGACGTCGTCACGTTCTACGAGGGCGTCAACGACGCGTCGATGCGGCGGGAGCGCAATCACCTCCGGAAGTCGCTGCGGAGGAACGTCGAGCTGCGGACGGTGTATCGCGTGGCGCGGGACCATCTGCTGCTGGTGCGCCTTCTCGACGAGACGATCCGGCCGCGCGTCCGTCGCTACGACGCCGACGACGTGCGCGCCCACGAGGTCGGACGCTCCGAGCGCTTCCTCGCGAGCCTCGACGCGATCCGGACGGAGTGCGAGAAGCGCGGCATCCGCTTCGTCGTGGCCACGCAGCAGGCCGCTTCGCTCCTCGTGCCGCGCGAGAAGATGCGCGGGCTCACCTACGAGGCGGAGGAGTCCCTCGTGAAGGCGCGGCTGGCGAAGGACGGCTCCATCGACGCGATCGAGATGGCCTTCCTCACTCACGCGGACATGATGCGTGCCCTGCGCGGGTGGGCCGCCGAGCGCCGCGTCCCCCTCGTGGACGTGGTCGCGGCCACCGACCAGCGTCGCGACATCCTGGTCAGCTGGGTGCATCTCTCGCCGGAGGGCAACGAGAGGGTCGCCGAGGCGTTCGCCCCGACGATCCTATCGCTCACCTGCCCCGGAACGCCCGGCCTCGCGGCCGCGCCGGACTCCGCCCTCGCCCCTTGACTCCGCCGGCCGCGATGCGCAGGATTTTCGCGCGTTCCGCTACGGCACATTCGGGGAGGATCGCATGGACTGGCACGCGCTGATGAAGAAGAAGGTCACCGAGCTGCGCGAGATGGGCAAGGCCCAGGGCCTCGAGGGAACGACCGGGCTCACGAAAGACAAGCTCGTCGAGGCCCTCGCGGCCAAGCTCGGGATCGAGCGGCCGCACCTCGTGGCGGCGGGCTCCGACAAGACTTCGATCAAGCAGCGAATCCGGGCGCTTCGCGTCGAGGTCACGAAGGCGCTCGAGGCGAAGGACTCGAAGCTCGCGCACGAGAAGCGCCGCAGGATCCACTACCTCAAGCGGCACCTCCGGAAGACCGCCCACCTCGCTCACTGACGGCGACACCCTCCAACGAACGAGCCCCGGCGGAACGGACCGCCGGGGCTCCTTTCTTCGCTTGGCGCGAGTCCGCGCCGAAGGCGTCAGCGCACGAGCTGCATGCGACGGATCGCCGTCTCCGCGCCGCTCGTCAACCGGTAGAAGTAGATGCCCGACGACACGGACTTGCGGGCGCGATCCGTGCCGTCCCACGTCACGGTGTGCGGGCCCGCACTCATCTCGGCGTCCACGAGCGTGGACACCAACCGCCCCGCGACGTCGTAGATGCGCAACGTGGCCGGCCCCGTGCGCGACAGCTGGAACTGGATCTCCGTCCGCGACGCGAACGGATTCGGCCGGCTCTGGGCGAGCTGGAAGACGGCTCGGCCCACCGACGCGATCGGCACGCCCACGGAGCTGTTGCAGACGGTGCACTGCCCCGAGATGACGGGCGTCGTGAGCAGCGACCAGCCGGTGACGGTACCGACGTCGCCGGCGGCGTTGTCGCTCACCGTCAGCACCCAGTTGCCGAGCGAGGACTGGCCGTTGAACGCCGCGAGCGTCCCGGTGGGGTGCCCCACGCCCGCGTACCACGGGGTGCCGCCCGTGCACAGCGTCTCGAGGTTGACGCCCGACGCGTCGTCGAACGTGACGTCCATGTTGTCGTCGCTGCAGCCGAAGGTCGACGCGGGCACGCCCGGCCGATCCAGAAGGACGACCTCCGTGCCGGCAGGGCTCCGCAGCTTGATGAAGAGATCGCCGACCCACGTGTGGGTGATCTGCACGCGGACGTTCACGTCGCTCAGCGCCACGTTCGTGCCGACCGCGAGCGTGCTCGTCACGCCGGCGGCGTTCGCGTCCGGAATCGCCAGCGGCAACCCGCCCGGCGTCAGCGACGCCCCGACGTTCTCCGTGAAGGACATCGGGTACGGACCGCCCTGGTTGCTCGTGAGCGAGAGCTGGAAGGTCATCGTGGAGAGACACGGCACCGAGGGGTCGATCTGGATCTTGAAGTTCGGGGAGTTGCTGGAGGTGGGGACGCCCGGCGACAGGTCCGGCCACGTGGCGTTGCCGTCCAGGATCGTGACGCCCGGCGTGGACGTCGTGAGGACGCCGGTCACGCCGGTCTGCGCCGACGCGCCGGCCTGCACCACGACGCGGATCTCCACGCCCTCGCCCGGCTCCGCCACGCCGTTCACGTTCGGCGGCGACGACGGGCACTGATCGACGATCGAGTGCGACACGTAGGCGATGCCGGTGCTGATGCTGTAGCCGGTGTCGTGGAAGTGCGTGGCGAAGGAAGCGAGCTCCGCGGGCGTGTAGCCCATGTTGATCGCGGCCTGCAGCACCGCATGCGCCGCGTCGTCCTGGCTGGACGACGCGTTCGTCATCGCGATGCCTTCCCACACCGCCTTGTCGGTCCGCTGCTGGCCCACGTCGTCCCAGATCTTCATGAGCGACGTCACCCAGATCTGACCGTCGTCGTGCACCTCGCCGTCCAGGCCTTCGGGGTAGTGCAAGGTCGAGTTCGTGATGCGGCCCGGCCAGAACGGGTTGTGCCCGTCCCAGTTGAACGTCCACTGGAACGGCGCGTCCGCCGGCGCCCACTGTCCGAGGCTGCGGCTGTAGGACGCCGCGTTGTAGTCGCCGAGGCCTTCGGAGAGGCCGTTGACCTGCGACAGCTGGCCGCCCGTGACCCAGTCGTGGATGCCGTGGCCGAGCTCGTGGATGATCACGTCGGAGTCCTCGGCGTCGTCCACGCCGCCTTCCCCGAACGCCAGCGTGCCGTTGCCCGACGTGTAGTGCGAGTTGTCGGCCCCGTTGAATCCGCTCGGATCGTAGTGCACGCCGCCCGCGTACTGGTACGGCACCACCGAAACGCCGAGCGTGGTGTTCAGGTACCGCATGACGTGATCGATGTGGTAGTAGCACATCACCGCTTCGAAGTTGTCCGCGGCACGATCGTAGTTGAACGTGGTGCCGGCCTGGGTGAAGAGGCCCTTCGAAGGGGCCTCGGTGTCCACGATCGTCGCGTACGGGCCCTGGAGCTTGAAGATGCCGCCGCCGAGATCGGTGATCTGGGGGAGCGTTCGGCTCACGCGCGCGGCGTCGAGCTGCGGAGTGGTGACGTCGTTCCCGTCCACGTAGCCGGCCGCGCCGTACGTGGCATGCGCTTGCGAGAGCGGATCCGCGTCGAAGACGAGACCGGTCCCGTCGACGTAGCAGGACACGTCCACGCAGCGGAAGATCTCGCCGGAGGTCGCGTCCACGAGAACCTGCCAGTCCCCGATCGGGGAAGCCTGCGGGATCATGCGGACTTCCCAGGCCAGCCGCGATGCCTTGCCGCCCGGCACCACCACGAGTCGCGTCTTGTCGTACGAGAGCGAGCCTTGCACGCCGAGCCGCGCGAGCGCCGCCGCGCGAGCGTCCGGCGCGCCCACCGTGGGGCTGATCGTGGCGAGGACGATCCCCGGCTCGTAGCCGTTCGCGACGTACGACACGCGGTTCGACTTGTCGATCGTCACCGCGACATCCGGCGCGAGCACCGGGACGCCGCGGAAGCTCTGCGTGAAGCGCACCGTGGTGCCCGCGGCACCCGCGCGCATGAAGTGCTGCGTGAGATCCGCGAGACCGGGATCCTGGAGACGGAGCACGCTCCGGTTCTCACGGAGATACTGCCGCGCCATCGTCTCGGGGTCCGCGGCCGTGACCGCGTAGCCCACCTGATAAAGCGCCCGCGGAACCCCGCTCGCCAGGCCGATCCGCTGGGAGCCCTGCACCACCGTGGGCTCCGGACGCCGGTCGTCGAGGATCGCGGGCCGCGCCGGCATGGGCTCCTTCGCGGATGCCAGAACTGGAAGCGAGAGCGTGGCGAACAGGAGGGCGAGCCTCCGTCCGAGGGTCGCGGTTCGTGTCATCTTCGGGATCCTCCACGAGCCGCGACCGGGCCGCCAGACGGCCGGACGTCGCTCTCGTGCCTGGTGATGGGGAATCCTCCGGCCCGAGGACCGGCAACCTTACGAGAGTACCGCGCGCGGGGCGCTCGGTTCAACGGCGGCGGCCGGCTTGCGCGCGCAACCCGGCCCTCGTAGTGTCCCCGCCTCGTCGTCCCCCTCCGGTTTCTCGACCCCGCGAGCGTCTTTCGGTGGAGAATCACGACCGGCGGCTGGTCTTTTGCGCCGCATTCCTCCGGGCCACGGCGACCGGCCTCGTCGGCGTGGCGCTCGGACTGCACCTCGCGGAGCGAGGGCTGTCGGCGGGGACGATCGGTGCGGTGGTGTCGGCCGGTCTTCTCGGAAACGCCGTCGCGGCCCTCGTCACCACGCTGGCCGCGGATCGCGCGGGGCGACGTCGCTTCCTGGTGGCGGTGGCGGTGCTCTCCGCCGCAGGCGCCGCGTCGGTCCTCCTCGTGACCAGCCCTTCGCTCCTCGCGGCGGCCGCGTTCCTCGGCCTCGTGAACGGCATGGGGCGCGACCGGGGTCCCGGGCTCATCGTCGAGCAAGCGATCCTCCCCGCCACGACCGATGACGCAGGACGCACCCGCGTCTACGCCTGGTACAACGTCCTGCAGGACGCCGGCCACGCGCTCGGGTCCCTGCTCGCGGGCATTCCGTCGCTCGCCCACGCCGGCGCCCGGGGGCCGAGCGCCGTGGCGCCGCTCGCGATCGCGGCCGCGCTCTTCGCGGGTGTCGCGATCGTGTCCGCGTCGCTCGGCCGCGGCGTGGAGGCGCGCTCCCTGCGCGCCCCATGGCACGCCACGCCGCGCACCCGCGGTCTCCTCCTGCGCATCTCGGCGCTCTTCACCCTCGACAGCCTGGGCGGCGGCTTCTTGACCACCTCGCTGCTGACCTACTTCTTCTTCGAGCGCTTCGGAGCGGGCGCGGGCGCGATCGCCGTGATGTTCTCCGGAGCTCGCGTGCTCAACGCGATCTCCCACCTCGCCGCCGCGCGCCTCGCGCGACGCTTCGGTCTCGTGAACACGATGGTCTTCACGCACGTCCCGTCCAGCCTGCTGCTCGTGACCGCCGCGTTCGCGCCGACCTTCCCGATCGCCGCCGGCCTCTTCCTCCTGCGCGAAGGTCTCGTCGAGATGGATGTGCCGACGCGGCAGTCGTACGTCGCCGCCGTCGTCCTCCCCGAGGAGCGCACGCTCGCCGCCGGCGTGACCCACCTCGTGCGCATGGCGGCGTGGGCCGTCGCGCCGGCCTTCGCGGGGCTGCTCATGGAGACTCGGCTCGCGGCGCCGCTCGTGATCGGAGCCGGCCTCAAGATCCTGTACGACTTCCTGCTCTATCGCGCGTTCCGCGGAGTCCGCCCGCCCGAGGAGGGCGCCTGAGCGGAGTCGGCCCGCGCGCGGAGCTGACTCTCCAGCACGGTCGCGTTGCGGAGCAGGATCTCGTCGCGCGGGAAGCGCGCCCGCCCCTCGCGCGCGGCCGCCTCGGCGCGCGCGAAGTCCCCGGACTCCGCATACGCCTTCACGAGGCCGGCCCACGGTCGGGCGTCGTTCGGATCCGCCCGCCGCCAGCGCTCGAAGCGCTCCGCCGCCTCCGCCGGCCGGCCGAGATGCGAGAGGAGAACCGCGGAACGGCTGAGCGCGACGAGATGCTCCGGCTCGCTCGCGAGCACCGCATCGTCGTGGGCGAGCGCGGCCTCGGGATGGCCCTCGCGCTCCTCGAGGACGCCGGCGAAGAGATGCGCCGTGGGAAAGTCGCGGCGCGCGGCGAACGCGCGGTCGAGCGACTCCCGCGCCTCGGCCAAGCGTCCCGCATCGAGCAGGCAGTGCGCGCGGTACGCGAGGAAGATCGGCGAGTCGGGCGCGGTGACCACCGTGGCCTCGGCGAGCGTGCAGTTGTTCCGCCAGTCGCCCGTGCGGGCGACCGCCCGCGCCGAGAACAGCACGACCAAGAGGCCGAGCGCCGCTCGCCCCGCCCAGCGCCGGCGCGGCGACGCCGTGAGCGCGGCGCCTGCCGCCGCGGCCGCCGCCAGCAGCCCCGCCGACGGCGCGTACAGGATGCGCTCCGCCTTCGCCACGCCGATCGCGAGAACGAGGTTCGACGTGGGCAGCAGCGCGAGCAGGAAGAAGCCCACGCCCCACGCCGCGGCGGGAACTCGCCGCGCGGAGCGGAGGGCCGCCGCCAGGAGCCCCGCCAGGAGCGCGACGCCGAAGAGCACGCCCGGCTCCGCGAAGCTCCGCGCGATCGGCACCTCGCGGGCCCCGTACTCCGCCGAGAGCTTCAGCGGCGCCGCGAGCAGCCCCAGGTACTCCGCGAAGACGCGGAGCGCGGTGAGCCTCCGCGAGAGACCGTCGACGCCCTCGAACACGATGGCGGCGTGCGGGGGCGAGACGATCCGGGCGCGCACCGCGATGAGCGCCGCGCCCGCCGCCGCGAAGGCGAGCGCGAGCGCGAGACGGCGAGCGCCCCCGCCCGAGCGTCGCGCCGGGGCGAGGGCCTCCGACAGGACGACGACGACCGGAGCTACGAACGCCGATTCTTTCGAGGTGGCGCCGGCGAGGAAGCTCGCCACGCCGAGCGCTCCCCACGTCAGCGCGGCGCCGCTCGTCCGCGCGGCGATCGCTCGCCGGGAGGCGGCCACCGTGGCGAGGATCCCGAGGAACGCGAGGATCTCCGCGCGACCCACGATGCCGCAGACCGCCTCGGCGTGGATCGGATGCACGGCGAAGAGAGCGCTGCTCGCGAGGGCGACGCGCTCGTCGCGGAAGAGCGCTCGCAGGAGCGCGAGCAGGCCGACCGAAGCGAGCGCGTGCAGCGCGAGATTGACCGCGTGATAGCCGATCGGCTTCGGCCCGTGGAGCGCGCGCTCGAGGGCGAAGGTCGCGAGCGTCGTGGGCCGGTAGAGGCCGTGGTCCGCGTAGCGGACGTGGCCCCAGTAGTCGTCGGCGAAGAGTTGGGGCAAATTGCCGAGGGAATCGAGGCGCGGATCGTCCCGAACGATCTCGACGTCGTCCAGGGTGAAGTCCGCGCGCAGGCTCCCTGCGTAGGTCAGGATCGCCAGCCCGGCCACGATCCACGGAGCGAGCCGGAACCCTCCGGCCGCGAGATGCGGAGCGCGGCCCGCCCGCGGCTCTCGGGACGGCGGGCCCTCGACCATGATCACCTCTCGGCGCGCCGCGACGGCGGGCCGATGCTACCATCCGCCTCGGGTCGGGTCGAGCCGCTCCGGCCCGGGACGCACGCGAGGAGGTCGCCATGCGCCGTCCTCTTGCGGGCTTCGCGATCGCGATGCTCGTCGCCCCGTTCCTCGCGACCGCGCACGCTCTCGAACGACCGCGCGCCGGGGACTGGCTCGTCGCCGCCGCTCCCCCGTCGCCCGACCTCGCCCGCCGGATCGCCGGCGAAGGCGGCATGGTCGTGCGCGAGCTCGAGGGGTCCGTGCTGGCGGTCGCCGACGAGGCGACGCGCGCGCGCCTCGCCGGCGTCGGAGTGCCGGTCGAGGCGCTCGCTCCCGTCGGGCCGGACGCCGGCTTCTACACCGTGACGGGCTCCGTCCCCCTCGAGGCTCTTCGGCGGCACGGTCGCGTCCTGCGCCGGGACGGCCGGGAAACCGTGATCGAGGCGTCGCCGGAGGAGGCCGCCGCCCTCGCGCCCTGGGGACACGTCGCGCGGGTCTTCCTTCGCCCGATCCGTCCGCCCGCTCCGGCGCCGACGGCGTCCGGTCGGCGTCGCGAGATCGACGTCTTCATCCAGCAATCCGTGGCCTCCGTCGACGCCGCCCGCATCACCGCGAGCGTGCAGCGGCTCCAGGATTTCCGCACCCGCTTCGCGAGCCACGACAGCTGCGGCGCCGCGGCGCAGTGGATCGGCGCGCAGCTCGCCGCGTGCGGCGTGGACAGCGTGTCGTTCCACCGCTGGAGCACGCATTGGCACGAGAACGTCGTGGGCGTCGCGCGCGGGCGCTCCTGCCCCGAGAGCGTCGTCGTGGTCGGCGGGCACTACGACTCCATCACGGGCGACCAGGAGTACTGCCCGGGAGCCGACGACGACGCGTCCGGCGTCGCGAGCCTGCTGGAGTGCGCGAGAGCGCTCGGGGAACAGAGGTACCGCAAGACGATCGTCTACGTGGCGTTCTGCGCGGAGGAGGAGGGCCTCTACGGCAGCGAGGCGTACGCCAGCGAAGCGGCCGCCCGGGCCGAGCGCATCGTGGCGATGATCAACCTGGACATGGTCGGCTACCTGGAGGAGAACGACTCGCCGACCCTCTCGGTCATCTCGAACACCGGCTCGGGGTGGCTCCTTCGCGACGCCCTGACGGCGCGGGATCGGTACCTCGGATCCCTGGGGATCCTCTCCGGCGCCCTTCCGGGCGGCGCCTCCAGCGACCACGCGTCGTTCTGGGCCCAGGGGTACTCCGCCATCCTCCTCTTCGAGGACGTCCCGGACTACAGCCCGTGGATTCACACCTTGTCGGACGTCGTGGGCCGGAGCTACAACTCCCCGCTGCGTGCCCGTGAGGCGACGCAGCTCGCCACGGCGCTCGTCGCGATGCTCGCCGTTCCCGACCGCGGCGGCGCCGCCGACGTGCCGGTCGCGGAGAGCGCGGGCGCGGGCGACGACGCGCTCGCGGTCTCGACGCGTCCCGTGCCGGGCGGCGCCGAAGTGACGTTGCGCCGCGAGGGTGCTCCCGCGCCGGCCGACGTCTCGATCGTCGACGTCGCCGGGCGGCACATCGTGGATCTCCTGCGCGGAGAGGTCGTGTCGGGCGTTCGCTCGATCGTCTGGCCGGGGCGGAGCGAGGACGGTCGCTCGGTTCCCGAAGGAGTGTACTTCGTGCGCGCAGAGACCGGACGCCGGGTGTGGACGAGCAAGGTGCTCCTGCGGCGAACCCGATGACCGAGGCCCCGGGAACGGGCAACGCGCGCTTCCTCGCGTTCCTGGCGGTCGCTCTCGGCGTCGCGCTCCTCTTCCGATTCGCCTGGCCGCTGGCCGATCCGCCCGAGGCCATGTCCTGGTCGAGCGGCTCCTTCACCGACCCGCCGTCGAACGTGCTCGCCGCGCGTTACGCGGTGCAGGGCGGACCGGGCCGCGCGATCGAGGTCCCGGAGCGCCTGCTGTACCCGGCGCTCGACTTCCTGGCGCGGATCGCGTACCGGACGCTCGGCGTGCGCCGCCTCGCCACGGTCGCGCTCGCCGCGCTCCTCGGTACGCTCTCGGTGGCGTTGCTGTCGCTCGCGCTCCGTCGCGGGGCGGGCGAGCGAGCCGCGGCCGCCGGGGCCGTGCTGGCGGCGGTGAGCTCGTGGCTCGTGCCGAACTCGCGCATCCTGATGCCGGAGAGCGTCGCTCTCTTCTTCGTGCTCCTCGCGTCTTGCCTCGCGATCTCGAGGAGCCCCGCGGAGTGGATGGCGGCCGGCGCCGCCGCGGCGGCCGGAGGTCTCCTCGGCAAGTACCACGCGCTCGCGTTCCTTCCCGCGCTCTGGGTCTTCCTCGGCGCGCGGAGCGGCCGGCGCGCCGTCGTCGCCTCGGCGGCGGGCGCGGCCGCGATCGGCGTCGCGTGGGTCGGCTCGATCCTCCTGCCGCACCACGCGGAGATCGCGCGCTGGGTCCGGCACTCCTCGGTCGGCCTCGGCGGCGGGGTCTCGCTGCTGCCCGCGGGCGGCCTGGCGGCGCCCTTCATCGCGCTCGATCAGTCGTGGATGATCCCCGTGATGCCCATCGTGAGCGCGATCGGCGCGTGGCACATCTGGCGGACCCTCGGCTCGCGCGACGCGTGGCGGCGGCGCCTCGACGACGGCTCGGCGCTGTTCGTCCTCTGGGCCGCGTTCTCGTTCGTCGCGACCGCGTACCTTCCCTATCGCGCGCCGCGCTACTTCACGCTCGTGGCGGCGCCGCTGGTGGCGTGCGCGGCTGCGCAGATCGCCGCGCTGCTCGGCGAGTCGCCCGCGCCGCGCTCCCGCCCTTTCGCGGGGCCGGCGCTCTTCGCCTGGATCTGGTTCGCGCTCTTCGCCGTCCTCAACGCCGCCGTCCGCCTCGAGGCGGCGTTCCGCCGGCGCTTCCTGCTCCTGGAGTGGCTCCGCGATCCCAACGCCCCGGCGACCTTCTCGAAGCTGTACGGCATCCTCGGCAGCATTCCCCGGCAAGCCGTCCAGAGCGGGATCGCGGCCCTGATCGTGACCGCCATCGTCCTCGCGCGACGTCGGGGCGGGGGAAGCGCGCGGGCGCGGGCCGCGGGGCTCGCCGAGCGACGCTTCGCCTGGGCGCTCGTGGCCGTCGCCCTCGCGTGGGACGTCGGGATCTGGGGCGCCTGGGCGCTCGGTCGTTCGACGACGATCGAGGACGCGAAGCACTCCCTGCAGGCGCTCCTCCCCGCGGACGCCGTGGTCCTCGGGGGCTTCGCGCCGCTCCTCACGGAGGGCACCTCGATCGTCGCGGTCCCCCAGTTCGGGGGCTTCGACGCCTCGTTCCTCGACCGGACGCCGCGGCCCACCCACCTCGCGCTCCTCGACGCCGACGTGAGCGCTCTGGTCCGCGTGGCGCCGAGCGTCGTGAAGGGGCTGGTCCAGATCGAGCGCTGGCCGATGCGCACCACGTGGGCGAAGTCCGTCGCACTCTACCGGCTCCCGCCCTCGGAGCTGCCGGCGGGCTACCGCCCCAGCACGTTCGAGCAGGCCCGCGACGCGGTGGAGTCCGGCGACACGGCGCAGGCGCTCGCGCTCATCGCGGAGCAACGGCGCACGCGCGGGGAGACTTCGGATCTGCTGCTGCTCGAGGCGCGCTGCCGCGTCGACCAGGAGGATCTGGCGGGTGCCGAGAAGCTGTACTGGATCGCCACGGCGCAGCGCCCCCGGGACACGCTCCCGCTGCGCAACCTCGGCGCGCTCGCGGTCGCGCGCGGCGACTCGCTGGCGGCGCTGAAGCTCTGGACGAAGGCCCTCTCGCTCGACACGAACGACGCCGACATGGCCGACCTGCTGGCCGCGTTCCTGCGACGCTGAGCGCGGAGGGTGGGCCGCAGCGCGGGCCTTCCCGCGAACGGGAAGGCCCGGCAACGGTGGTGCCGACCTGCGTACGGCGTCAGGCCGACTCGATGCGCATTCCGTAGAACGAGCGGCGGATGAAGAACAGCGCCACGAGGAAGAACGCGGCGGAGATCATGTGCGTGATCGCCGACCCCGACTGCTCGGTGAGCTGCACCGCGAGCTCCACGGCCAGGAGCCCGAACAGCGTGGTGAACTTGATGATCGGGTTCATCGCCACGGACGACGTGTCCTTGAACGGATCGCCGACCGTGTCGCCCACGACCGTGGCCGCGTGGAGCGGCGTGCCCTTCATCTTCATCTCGGTCTCCACGATCTTCTTCGCGTTGTCCCAGGCGCCGCCCGCGTTCGCCATGAAGATGGCCTGGAAGAGCCCGAACAGCGCGATGGAGATGAGGTAGCCGATGAAGAAGTACGGCTCGAAGAACGCGAACGCGAGCGTGCCGAAGAACACCCCGAGGAAGATGTTGAACATGCCGCGCTGCGCGTAGCGCGTGCAGATCTCCACGACCTTCGTGCTGTCCGTGTCCGAGGCCCTCGCCGCGCCCTCGAGCTTGATGTTCTTCTTGATGAACTCGACCGCGCGGTACGCCCCGGTGGTGACGGCCTGCGTGGAGGCGCCGGTGAACCAGTAGATCACCGCGCCGCCGCAGAGCAGCCCGAGCAGGAACGGCGGGTGCAGGATGGACAGCTTGCCGATGAGCTCCGGCGCGAGCCCGTGCGTGAGGAGCACGATGATCGAGAACACCATCGTGGTGGCGCCCACCACCGCCGTGCCGATGAGCACGGGCTTCGCCGTGGCCTTGAACGTGTTGCCGGCACCGTCGTTCTCTTCGAGGAGATCCTTCGCCCGCTGGAAGTTCGGCTTGAATCCGTAGTCCTTCTGGATCTCCTGCTCGATACCCGGGATCTGCTCGATGAGCGACAGCTCGTAGATGGACTGCGCGTTGTCGGTGACCGGCCCGTACGAGTCCACGGCGATCGTGACCGGCCCCATGCCGAGGAATCCGAAGGCCACGAGGCCGAACGCGAAGACGGCCGGCGCGATCATGAAGCTGGAGAATCCGAAGGAACTGACCCACGCCGCCGTGCCCATCAGCGTGACCATGACCATGCCGAGCCAGAACGCGCTGAAGTTCCCCGCCACGAAGCCGCTGAGGATGTTGAGCGAGGCGCCGCCCTCCTGCGAGGACTTCACGACCTCCTTGACGTGGCTTGACGTGGTCGACGTGAAGATCTTCACGAACTCCGGAACCAGGGCACCCGCGAGCGTGCCGCACGTGATCACCGTGGAGAGCTTCCACCAGAGCGTGCCGTCGCCGAGGTTCCCGATGAGCAGCTTGGAGGCGATGTAGGTGAGCGCCACGGAGACCAGGGAGGTCACCCAGACCAGGTTCGTCAGCGGCGCCTCGAAGTTCATGTGCGTGGCCTTGCCCCACTTCGCCTGCGCCACCGCGTGGTTGAGCGTGTAGGCCGCCGAGCTGGCCACGATCATCATGACGCGCATGAAGAAGATCCAGACGAGGAGCTGGATGCGCACGGACGGGTCCACGGCGAGCAGGATGAACGAGATCAGGGCCACGCCGGTCACGCCGTACGTCTCGAAGCCGTCCGCAGTGGGGCCCACGGAGTCCCCCGCGTTGTCGCCGGTGCAGTCCGCGATGACGCCGGGGTTGCGGGCGTCGTCCTCCTTGATGTTGAAGACGATCTTCATGAGGTCCGAGCCGATGTCCGCGATCTTCGTGAAGATCCCGCCCGCGATGCGGAGCGCGGACGCGCCGAGCGACTCCCCGATCGCGAAGCCGATGAAGCACGGCCCTGCGTAGGAGCCCGGGATGAACAGCAGGATGCACAGCATCAGGAAGAGCTCGACGGAGATGAGCAGCATCCCGACGCTCATGCCGGCGCGCAGCGGGATCGCGTGCACGGGGAACGGATTGCCGCGCAGGCTCGCGAAGGCGGTTCGGGAGTTGGCGAGCGTGTTGATGCGGATCCCGTACCACGCCACGGAGTAGCTGCCGAGGATCCCGATGAGACTGAAGACCAGGATGATCACGACCCGGTCGATCGTGAAGTGCTGGATCCCGAGGTAGTAGAACGTGATGATGGAGCCGATGAAGAGCCACAGGATCGCGAGGAACTTCCCCTGCGTGACCAGGTACGTCTTGCAGGTGCGGTAGATGAGCTCGGAGATCTCGGCCATCGCGCGGTGCACGGGGAGGCGGCGCTGGCCGAGGTACTGGAGGTAGCTGAAGGCCAGGCCCAGAGCGCACACGACGAGGCCGAAGAGCAGCACCGTGCGGCCGTCCGTCCCGAAGAACTCGCTCTGCCGGAGGTCCGGAATCACGAGGCTGGCCTCGCCTCCGTGGGCCACGGGAGACGAGGCCGCCGCGGCGGCGGTATCCGTGGCCGGCTCCTGGGCGCCGGCGGGGATCGCGGCGACGACGACGAGCACCAGCGCGGCCAGCAGCGCCACCGCAGCCCACCCGGGGCGGCGACCGGTTCGGGATCCGTTTCGTGGGGCCATCACGACTCTCCTGATCTCCTTACGCGGGGAACGTGTCGGGTGCCGGGGCGTCACATTCGGGGTTCCGCGGCCGGGCACAGCGGGCCGCGTAGTCTACGGCATCCCGGCCCGACCTGGCAGCGGAAACCGTCCGGCCCGCCCGACCCCGGGACGCCCCCGATGCCCGCCCTCGAGGGCGCCCGCCCCTCCGCCGGCCCCCGAACGCGACGTGCGCGTCATCTTCTCGCTCGCGTCGCGTCTTGCGCCGGCCGCGCGAGGGCGCGTAGGTTGAGCGCAACCGGCTCGTGCAGCCGGCCACCCCCAAGACCCAGGAGGTCTGCCACGATGTCCAAGACGCGCTTCGCGCTGGGAGCGCTCGCCGTTTGTCTCCTTCCGATCGCCGTCGGTGCGCAAGCGCCGGCATCCGATTGGTCGTTCAACGCCACGATCATCGAGGCGTGCAGCTGCCCGATGTTCTGCCAGTGCTACTTCAACGCCCAGCCCTCGGCGGAGCACGGCGGCCACGACACTCAGAACGGGCACTTCTGCCGGTTCAACAACGCGTTCCGCGTGAACAAGGGCAAGTACGGGAAGACGGCGCTCGACGGCGCACGCTTCTGGGTCTACGGCGACCTCGGCGGCGACTTCTCGAAGGGACAGATGGACTGGGCGGTCGTGACGTTCGACAAGTCCCTGACGAAGGAGCAGCGCGACGGCATCGCGGCGATCCTCGCTCACGTCTATCCGGTGAAGTGGAACTCGCTGACCACGGCGGAAGGTGCGATGGATTGGACCCTCGGCGACAAGGAAGCCTGGGCCACCCTCGACGGCGGCAAGACCGCCGAGGTGCGGCTCAGCTCCGCGTCGCTCGGCAAGAACGACGGCGGCAAGCCGACGGTGTTGCAGAACCTCAAGTACTGGGGCGTCCCGCGCAACGACGGCTTCGTGATGATGCCGAACACCGTGGAGGCCGTGCGCAAGGGCGAGAAGACCTTCGAGTTCAACGGCACGAACGGGTTCCTCATCACGATCGACATGAACTCCGGCGATCTCGCGAAGAAGGGCTGATTCCGGCGGCGCGGCGTGCGGCCCCGGCCGCCGCCGCGTCTCGGCAACGGCCCGACCCGACTCCCCCGCGACGGCGGCGCGCGGATGCCGCCGGGCGGCGTCCGCTCGCCGACGTCGGTTGTTTCGCGGTGACGCCTCTGTTAGCGTGAACGAGAGCCCCGCCCGCATGACATGCGCGACAGCCGTCTGCCGCAAGGAGGGGGTTCCCCATGCTTTCCCACCGGACGTCGTCTTCGATCGTCGTTCTGGCCGTCGCGGCCCTCGCCGGCTCCGGCGCCCCGAGTCGGGCGCAGGAGATCGTGCCGCCGTTCGACCACGCCTACGCGCTCAGGAGCCTCGGCCAGTTCCCCGGCGTGCCGATCTCCTACGCGGCCCTCGTGTTCTCGCACGACGATCCCAACGTCTTGCTGGTCGGCGGCGCCGCGAACGCAGGATCCAGCGCACTCTATGCGATCCGGGTCCACCGCAACGCCTCCGGACACATCGACGGATTCGCGTCGTCCGCCGTTCCCTGGGCGTCCACGCCCTACCTGGACGGGGGCGCGGCCTTCCACCCGAGCGTCACCCTGTTCGTGTCTCGGTACCCCGTCAACGAGATCGGACAGCTGCGTCCCGGAAGCACCACTCTCGACAAGGTCGTTTCCCTCGCGGACTTCGGCGTGCCGGTGTCGATCTCCGGATTGACCTTCGTGCCTCGGGGCTATCCGGGTGCGTCGACCCTCAAGGTGCTGACGTACTCCACCGGCGATTGGTACGAAGTCGCGATCACTCCCGACGGAACGGGGACGTTCGACGTGACGCGAGCGACCCTCCGCACGACCATCCCCCAGGGCTCCGACGCGATGACCTACGTTCCGCCCGGCTCGCCGGAGTTCGTGGACTACCGTAGCCTGCTCGTCACGGAGTGGAACGGCGGTTCGGTCGCGGCGTACGAGATCGATTCGGCCGGCGATCCCGTGGCGTCCACGCGTCGCGAGTTCGTGAAGAACATCCGCGCGCTGGAGGGGATCTGCGCGGATCCCACGAGCGGCGACTTCATCCTCGCGACGTCGGGGCTCGGGCTCGCGCCGAACCGCGCCTTCGTCGTCGCGGGCTTCGGCCGCCCCGTCGCCGTCGAGGCGCAGACCTGGGCTCAGCTCAAGGCGCTGTTCCGCTGAGCGCGACCCGCCCGCGGCCCTCGGGTCTCTGGGTCTCGTGCGCGCTCGCCGCCCTCGTGCTGGTCTGGGGCACCACCTGGGCGGCGATCCGCATCGGTCTCGGCGGCGTCCCGCCGTTCACGGGCGCGGCCGTCCGCTTCGCGGTGAGCGCCGCTCTCCTCTTCGCCGCCCATCCGCTCTTCCGCCTCCGCCTCGACACGCGACCCGTCGCGCGTCGCCTGTGGCTCGTCAACGGGCTCCTGATCTTCTTCGTGTCGTACGGGACGGTGTACCTCAGCGAGCAGAGCCTGCCCTCGGGGCTGGCCGCGATCCTCTTCGCGACGTTCCCGCTCATGGTGGCGGCCCTCGCCCACTTCCTGCTGCCGGGCGAGAGCGCTTCCGCATCGACGTGGCTGGGCGTGACGCTCGGGCTCGCGGGCGTCACGCTCATCTACTCGGAGGATCTGGCGGCCCTCGGCGGAACCCGCGCGCGGATCGCCGCGACGTGGTTCCTGCTCTCCCCCCTCGCCACCGCGATCGCCAACGTGCTCGCGAAGCGATGGGCGCGGGACGTCCATCCGATCTCGCTCACCGCGGTCCCGATGGCCATCGGGGCCGCGTGCCTCGGCGCCGCGGCCGCGTTCCTCGAGCGCGATCTTCCCGTGCGCTGGGACGCGCCCTCGATCCTGAGCGTCGCCTACCTCGCTCTGTTCGGCTCCGTCTTGACCTTCGGGCTGTACTTCTGGCTGCTGGCGCGCCTTCCCGCGACGAAGGTCGCGCTCGTCGCCTACGGAACGCCGGTGGTGGCGGTGCTGGTGGGGACGCTGTTCCTCGGGGAGCCGTTCACGGCGCGCATCGGGGCCGGAGCGCTGACCGTCCTGGCGGGCGTGGGCGTGGCGACGCGGGGGGGCCGCCCCGCCTCGAAGGGCTCCGCGTCGACCGACCCCGCCTCGACGGACCCGGCGGAGCGGAAGTCGGCCTGACTCCCGAGGGAGAGCTCAGCGGACGAGCGCGACGCGACCGGTCTGCGCCTCCGCTCCGCTGCGGATCCGGTACCAGTAGACGCCTGCGCCGAGCGGCTCTGCCCCGTCTCCGCGGCCGTCCCAGGCGAAGCGGTTCGGTCCCGCGGCCACCCAGCCGAGGTCGAGCGCGCGCACGCGCCGGCCCGTCACGTCCCAGAACTCCACGCGACCGACCCCCGGCGAGCGTGCGCTGAACACGATCGACGTGGTCCTCGAAAAGGGGTTCGGGATCGCCCGCGGAGCGGCCACGGACGCTCCGCCCGGCGCCACGACCCCCGTGCCCGGGCTGAACGCCGGCACCAGGACCTCGGGGGACCAGCCGCTTTCCTGCAGGCTCGCGTTGTACGCGGTCACGACGACGTAGTACGCCTGCGTCGGATCGAGCCCGTTCACCCAGGCCTCCGCCCAGCCGTCGGTCCCCGCCGGGTAGCCCGGGTCCTGGTAGAAATCCTGCAGGTACTGCATCACTTCGCCGAACGACGCGATCCACACCTGCGGATCCGCGGCGATCGTGTCGATCGTCCACTCCAGGTGCTGCGGATCGGTCTCGGCCGAGTTGTGCGACATCAGCACGGTCCACTCGTGGTTCTGCTTCCACGTGGCGATCCGGCCCTGGAACGTGGTCCGCGTCTGCGCTTCCGTCCACGCGTTGTTCGGCCGCGGATACGAGATGGGCACCTCGTACGTCGTCGTGAAGCCCACCTTGTACGAGCCCTGCGAGTAGAACGGCTGGAGCCCGGTCCCGCCCGAGCGCGCGCCGAGGTAGCCGAGCTGGTTCAACGTGGACATCGCCCACTGCGTGTGCCCGTGGTTCGGATAGCCCAGCGTGTTGCAGACGTACGTGGGGTCGATCGCGCGAAGGTCCGTCTCCAGCGCGTTCTGGCAGTTCAGGATCTCCGCGCGCATCTCCGCGTCGTCGTGCACGCCGCGCTCCGTGGTGAGCGTCTCCGCCGGCGCGCCCGCGCCGATGTGCAGACCGGAGACCTGGTCGAGGAACGTGGAGGCCGTGGCCGGAATCGTATCCGGCGCGTACAGCAGCGTGGCCTCGTAGCCCGGCAGCGCGTCCAGGTACGCGGTCAGCGTGGAGAGGTAGAAGACCTCCGGGGTGGCCAGGGACAGGCGCAGGTCCGGCACTCCCGCCACCCACGTCTTCAACGAGTCACCCTTCACGATGAGGGAGCACGCTTCCGCGCCCGTGTAGCGCACCGCGATGGCGCGGTCGTCGATCAGCGTGGAGTGGTTCTGCGTGTGATTCCCGATCTCGTGTCCGCGCCCGTGGAGCGTCTCGATGTCCGCCCACGTGAGGTGCCCGGCCGTTCCGACCTGGCCCGAGATGATGAAGGCGGTGAAGTGGAGCCCGCGCGAGTCGAAGGTCGGCGAGTACAGCAGGTTGTCGCTGTAGCAGTCGTCGGTGCACCACGTGAACGCGGCCAGCTTCCCGCCGGGGAAGGTGGTGGGATCCGGATGGATGCCGGCGATGGTGCTCTTGCGCATCTTGAAGCCGCGCGTGGCGCCCGCGCCCGGCTGCCAGCGCAGGAGCGCCGCGGTGGACGTCCGCTGCAGGACCTGCATGGTGGCGGGCGGAGCGGGCGGGGCGGCACTGCCGGGCCCCGGCGTGCCGAGGATGCCCCCGATCGCCGCCAAGAACGCGAAAAGACGCCGACCCATGGTCAGGATTCGCAAAGCCTCGGTTGTCAGGCAGGATCGGGGAGGTGAAGAGAGATTCTAACGGAGTCCCGCCGTCGCCGCAAGTGACGGCGCGAGCATGGGCTAGCGGACCAAGGACACTCGCCCGGTCTGCGTGTCGGGGCCGCTGCGGATCCGATACCAGTAGACGCCCGGGCTCAGCGGCTGCGCGCCCTCCCCGCGTCCGTCCCACGCGAACCGGTTCGGTCCGGCCGCGATCCAGCCGAGGTCGAGCGCGCGCACGCGTCGCCCGCCCACGTCCCAGAACTCCACGTGACCGAGCCCCGGCGAGCGCGCGCTGAAGAGAATCGACGTGGTCCAAGAGAAGGGATTCGGAATGGCACGCGGGACGCCGCTGCGCGGCGCGGCTTCCCCGAGCCCGCCTTCGAACGTCCCGGAGGGCGAGCCGCGGAGACCGTCCGGGACGACTCCCGGGCTCGAGTGCAGGAACGCCGGCACGACGACCTCCGGCGACCAGCCGCTCTCCTCGTGGTTCGCGTTGTACGCGGTCACGACGACGTAGTACGAAACGCTCGGATTGAGCCCGGTGAGCCATGCCTCCGCCCAGCCGTCGGTCCCCACCGGGTAGCCCGGATCCTGATAGAAGCCCTGCAGGTACTGCATCACCTCGCCGAACGACGCGATCCACACCTGCGGATCCGCGGCGATCGTGTCGATCGTCCACTCCAGGTGCTGCGGATCGGTCTCGGCCGAGTTGTGCGACATCAGCACGGTCCACTCGTGGTTCTGCTTCCACGTGGCGATCCGCCCCTGGAACGTGGTCCGCGTCTGCGCCTCCGTCCACCCGTTGTCCGGCCGCGGATACGAGATGGGCACCTGGTAGCTGGTCGTGAAGCCCACCCGGTACCAGCCCTGCGAGTAGAACGGCATGGCGCCCACGCCGCCCGAGCGCACGCCGAGGTAGCCCAGCTCGTTCAGCGTGGACATGGCCCACTGCGTGTGCCCGTGGTTCGGATAGCCCAGCGTGTTGCAGACGTAGTTCGGGTTGATCGCGCGGAGGTCCGTCTCCAGCGCGTTCTGGCAGTCCAGGATCTCCGCGCGCATCTCCGCGTCGTCGTGCACGCCGCGCTCCGTGGTGAGCGTCTCCGCCGGGGCGCCGCCGCCGATCTGGAGTCCCGACACCGGGTCGAGGAACGTCGACGACGTCGCCGGAATCGTGTCCGGGGCGTACAGCAAGGTGGCCTCGTAGCTCGGGAGAGCGTCCAGGTACGCGGTCAGCGTCGAGAGGTAGAAGATGTCCGGCGTGGTCAACGACAGGCGGAGATCCGGCACGCCGGCTACCCACGTCTTCAGCGAGTCGCCCTTCACCACGAGCGAGCACGCCTCCGCCCCGGTGTAGCGCACCGCGATGGCGCGATCGTCGACCAGGGTGGAGTGGTGCTCCGTGTGATTGCCGATCTCTTCCCCGTGCCGGTACAGCGTCTCGATGTCGCTCCACGTGAGGCGGTTCGCCGTCCCCACCTGACTCGCGATGATGAAGGCCGTGAAGTGCAGGCCGCGCGAAGTGAACGTGGGCTCGTAGAGCAGGTTGTCCGGGTAGCCGTCGTCCGTGGTCCAGGTGAACGCCGCGAGCTTGCCGCCGGGAAACGTGGTCGGGTTGGCGTGAACGCCCGGAATCGTGCTCCTGCGCATGTTGAAGGCGCGCGTGGCCCCGACGCCCGGCTGCCAACGCAGGAGCGCCGCCGTCGCCGTTCGTTGCAGGACCTGGACGGTCGTGGGAGGGGCCGGCGCGGTCGCGCCCGCCACGCCCGCGAAGGCGAGAAGCGACGAGAGCGCCACGATCGTGGTGCGGTTTCGCCTGAGCATCGTCGGGAAGGACCTTCGGCGCCGAAGCCGATCGGGGAGGTGGGCTGCCAGTGTAGCGACGCGCGTGCGCCGATACAACCTCGACCCGCGCCGGGCACTGGTCAAGTTCCAGCCTGAACCACCACCCCGCGCCGGTTCGTGATCCTGCGCGAGACTCGACCATCACCGCGCCCCGGGAAGGGGGGCCGCTTCGCGGGTACGCCCCGCAGCCGCCGGCCGATCTCCGGATACCCGGCCGGCTACTCCCCAATCTCCTGGAGAGTGGCCTGGAGCCCGACTTCCTTCCCGTCCCGCAGCACCGTCAGCTTCACCGCGTCACCCACGCCGTATTGATCGAGCGCGGTACCGAAGTCGCGCGTGGTCCGGGTACGCCGGTCCCCGACCTTCACGACGATGTCGCCCAGCACGAACTGCCCGCCCTCGCGCGCCGTTCCGCGCAGTCCGGCGGCCTCGGCGGCGCTCCCCGGGTCGACGCCCACGACGAGCACGCCGTCTTCCACGCCCAACCGGGCGGCCACGCGATCGTCGGCCACCTGGACTCCGAGGCCGGCGCGCGGCACGCGACCGCGCGCGATCAGCTGGGGAACCAGGCGGTTGATCATGTCGACCGGAATGGCGAAGCCGAGCCCCGCGCTCGTATGGGTGGGGCTCACGATCGACGTGTTCATGCCGACCAGCCGTCCCGCGCTGTCCAAGAGGGGTCCGCCGGAGTTTCCGGGGTTGATCGAGGCGTCGGTCTGGATCGCCCCGCCGATGGTGTGACCCGTGACGGCTTCGATCTCCCGTCCGAGCGCGGAGATGACGCCCGTCGTCAGCGTGTGGTCGAGCCCGAAGGGGTTCCCGATCGCGAACACTTTCTGGCCGACCTGAAGGTCCGCGGAGCTTCCGACCGCGAGCGGCGGGAGCAACGACTTCGACGCGGAGATCCGCAGCACCGCGAGGTCCTGATCGGGGGCCACGCCGACGAGCTCGGCATCCCACGTCGAGTTGTCGTCGAGGGTGATCTTCCAGGCGGTCGCACCCTGGATCACGTGGAAGTTCGTGATGACGTGCCCGTCGCGATCCCAGATGAAGCCCGAGCCCGCGCCCTGGGGGAAGTCGTAGGCCTTGAGCGTGAAGTAGTCGCGGCGCCGGATGATGCTCGTGATGAACACCACGGAGGGCGAGGCCTTCCGGAAGAGCTCGATCGTACTCTTCTCGTCCGACGCGAGGTCGCCGCGCGCCACGACGGGGCGCGGCTCCGCTTCGCGGCGGTAGCACCCCGTCGCGAGAAGCGGCGCGAGAAGAAGGGCGAAGGCGCCGGCGATCCAGATCCGCCGCGAACGTTCCATCGTCACCGTTCTGCCTCCTTCCGTGCGCCGGCGCCGCCGGGTCCCGAACCCCCGGGCGGGCTCGCCGCCACGGCTCGCAGCCCGTGAACGAACCCGAGGATCCTCTGCTTCTCCGCCGGGTACGAGCACGCCCCCGCGATGCGGTCCACGAGGTCGGCCGCTTCGGCGGCGCGGCCCTGCGCCAGCATGCACCGGCCGAGCCCGGCCGCGAGCCCCTCGAGGGACCCCGCCGGGAGCTCGCTCGCCCGCAACCCACATTCATAGCACGCGACGGCGGTGCGCAAGAATCCGAACGTTTCGTAGTTGAGCCCGAGCCGCGTGAAGAACGCCGCCGTCCCTGGAAGGCCCGCGAGCCGGGACGAGGGCAGCGAGTCCGCGGGCGCCTCGCTCCTCCGCGAGAACGGGGCCACGTGCCGCGCCTGCGCGAAGATCGTGATCGTGGGCGCGTCGCTGCCGGGCTCGGGGCGGAACTCCGCCGTCTTCGCCCACCCGCGGTCGAGGTCGCGGTACAGCGCGAGCGGGCGCTCGAAGCGTTGCGGATCCGCTCGGAAGCGGTCCCCCACGAAGCTCGACAGCACCACGAGGTCCGCATCCGGGTAGAGCGAGAGGTCGTAGTAGGCGTTCGCGAGCTCCGGCCGGGTCTGATACGTGGGCAGATACTGGATGGCGTACAGCGGACGCCCGCCCCGCGCGAGGACGCGGCTGCGCCCGGCGGGCGAGAGCTTCCAGAGATCCTCCGGCTCGAGGAGATCGGGCCCCCACGCCTCCATCAGGAGGAACGCGCCCGGAGGGCAGCGGGCCTCGATCCACTCGCGCGCGGCGGTGCGCGGGTCCCGGCGGGCGCGAGCGACGGCTGGATGGGCCGCCAGCGACGAGACGCCGAGCACGAGCGTGGTGGCGGCCAGCGCGAGCTCGCGCCGCGAGCGCACGATCTCGAGCGGGAGCATCGCCGCGAGCACCACGAGCGGCGGGAGGATCGGGAGCAGGTAGCGCTCCGCGCGCATCGCCCAGGAGCCCACGACCGCCGCATACGCGACGACGAACGTCGCGAGGACGACCGCGGCAGGTCGTCGTCTCACGACCGCCACGACGAGGAGCCCGGCTCCCGCCGCGAGCGCGGCCGGCCAGCCGAGGATGTGCTCCGGCAGCTCCGTCGCGTAGTCGCGCCAGGCCACCTGGTCGTCCATGCCGAAGTGGCCGGCGCGCATGTGGGTCTGTTCGCTCGAGACGTCGGAGCGCGCGAGATCGAAGTCCAGCAGGACGAACGGCGACGTCGCGGCGAACGCGACCGCCGCCGCGGCCGCGGCCGCGCCGAGATGCGCGAGGCGTCGCACGGGCGAGTCCCCCGTCGGGCGCGGGCCGAGCGCGTGCGCGACCAGCAGGGGCGCCGCGAGGAGCGCGCCGGTGTACTTCGCGGAAGCGGCGAGGCCCACCGCGGCGCCGGCGCGCAGATGAGCCCCGAGATCGGACGAGCCCGCGAGGCGGACGCATTCCGCGAGGCCCCACGCGACGAGCAGCCCCAAGGGGACGTCGACCTCGATGAACTGCGAGCGCTCGACGTGGAAGGGATTCACCGCCACGAGCGCCGCCGCACCGAGGCCGACGGCGGTCCCGGCCGCGCGCCGGCCGAGCGAGAAGACCGCCGCCACGGTCGCGACGCCGAAGATCGCCGTGACCGCTCGCGCGACGAAGAGGAAGCGAGCGCGGTCCGTGAGGAACTGGACCGGGACGTCGGCGAAGGAGGAGATCGCGCCGGTGATCCGCAGGTAGATGGCCAGGAGGCCCTGCGCCACGAAGTGCACGTAGAGCGTGAGGCTCGGATAGCGGAAGAAGCCGGGATCGAGATTCACGGACAGCGGCGGTCCCCAGTGCCACATGTCCCACGCCCGGAAGAACGGCGTGGCCTCTTCGAAGAGATCGGGCAGGCCCCACCCCAGGTGGCGGACACGGAGCGCGGCGGCGAGGAGGAGCGTCGCGGCAAGGGCGAGCGCCGGCCACCGCTCGGCCGGCCGCGCAGGAGCAGGCGTTCGCGACGACCGTGCGGACACGCGAGACTCGGACAGAAGGGGGCTCCGGGCCGTGGACGGTCGGGGAGTCTAGCACGCTCGCGCGAGCGGGGCCTCGCCCCGCCCACGGACTCGCGACCGAGCCGGCGGTCCGGGGGTCGCCGGTAGTGTCCAATAGGACACCACCCCAGGTCGCGGCACTGGGTCAGTTCGACCCAGTACCCAGGTCGCCCCCCTCTGGCGCAAGGCGCGCGCTTCCGATAAGCTTCTCGCCCGCATTCCGAGTCTCTTCGTTCTTCGCAGGGCGCGCCCCGGGCGGGGCGCTCGCCCGGCCACGCCCGAGGGAGCCATGATCTCAGCCACCGATCTCCGACCCGGTACGGTGATTCTCCACAACGGGGAGCTGCACCGCATCCACAGCATGATCCACAAGACGCCCGGCAACCTGCGCGGCTTCGTCCAGGCGAAGCTGCGCAACGTCCGCACCGGAACCATGACCGAGCACCGCTTCCGGTCGGAAGACCGGATCGAGGAGGCGAGCGTCGACGCGCACACCATGCAGTACCTCTACTCCGACGCGCAGGGACACCACTTCATGAACCAGGAGACGTTCGATCAGGTGGCGCTGAGCGAAGAGGTCGTGGGCGACGCGATGCGGTACATCCTCCCCGAGACGGTCATCAAGGTGGACTTCTACGAGGGCAATCCGATCTCGATCGAGCTGCCCAACACGGTGACGCTCAAGATCGTGGAGACCGATCCGGGCATGAAGGGCGCCACGGCCACCGCATCGTACAAGCCGGCCAAGCTCGAGACCGGACTCCTCGTCCAGGTGCCGCAGTTCGTCGAGGCGGGCACCTACATCGACGTGGACACCCGGGACAACTCCTACATCGGCCGTTCGCGCTAGCGCCGCGTCGGGGCCCTCCCCCCGGTTCGCCGAGGCCGGTTTGCCGGGGCGGTGGCGAAGGTCCCGGCGCGGCGTTATCTTCCCGGGGACCGTCGCCGCAGCGAACCGGCGGCGCGGCTCCGTTCGAGGAGCGGGAGGACGTCCATGAAGGATCCGCGATCCACCGACGCCGGACTCGCACCGGAGTCGACGCGCGCCCCCGACGGGCACGTCCCGTCCGCAGGGTCGGGGGACGCCCCCGGCCCGGGAGCGAGCCGACCCGATGGGGCTCCCCCGGCGGCCGCGGCCGTCCGCCAGACGCGCATCTCCGAATACGACTACAGCAACTTCTACTCGGGCACCGGGGACGACGCGTTCAACATGCTCGAGCCGTTCGACGAGTGGTGGACGCACGCGCGCCCGTGGGGCTACTACATGTTCGGCCTCCCGATGCAGACCGCGCCGCGCCCGCGGATCGACGTCGTGGAGACGAAGGATCGCCAGCGCCTGAACGGGCTGCTGAACCTCGCGTCCTACAACTACCTCGGCCTCTCGTACCGCCCCGAGGTGATCCAGGCGGCGGCGGATGCCCTGGCCGTCTACGGTCTCGGCGCCTCCGGCTCGCCGATCCTGAGCGGCACGTTCGACCTCCACGAGCGCCTCGCGGACGACCTCGCCGCCTTCAAGAAGAAGGAAGGGGTCCTCCTCTTCCCCACCGGCTACAGCGCGAATCTCGGCGTGATCGCGGGGCTGATGCGGGCGGGGGACTGGGTGCTCGCGGACCAGTGGGCGCACGCCAGCATCGTGGACGGCATCGTCCTGTCGAAAGCGAACACGCGCTTCTTCCGCCACAACGACGTGGACGATCTGGAGAAGAAGCTCCGGCGATGCAGCGGCAAGAAGCTCGTCGTGGTGGAAGGCGTGTACTCCATGGACGGGGACGTCGTGCCGCTGCCGGGCGTGGTCGAGGTGTGTCGCAAGCACGGCGCCCGCATCCTGATCGACGAGGCGCACTCCACGTTCATCTTCGGCGAGAACGGCCGCGGCGTGGCCGAGCATTACGGCCTGGAGGACGAGGTGGACATCCACCTCGGGACGTTCTCGAAGAGCCTCGGCGGCGTGGGCGGCTTCGTCGCCTGCTCGAAGAAGCTCGTCAACTACCTGCGCGGCTTCGCGCGCTCGCACGTGTTCTCGTGCGCCATCCCGCCTCCGGTGGCCGCGGGGCTCCGCGAGGCGCTGCGGATCGCGCAGGCCGAGCCGCAGCTTCGCGCGCGCCTCTGGCGGAACGTCGAGCACCTGCAGCGCCGGCTTCGCGAGGAGCGCGTCGACATCGGGGACTCGGTCTCGCAGGTCATCCCGATCATGATCCGGGACGACGACAAGATCTTCGCCATCGGCGAAGACCTGATCCATTCCGGCGTGTACCTCCACCCCATCCGCTATCCGGCGGTCGGCAAGCACCGGTCGCGGTTCCGCATCTCCGTTTCTGCCGCGCACGAGCCCGAGCAGCTCGAAGAGGCCGCGCGCATCATCTCGACGGTGCTCCGGAGGCACGGAATATGTCACTGACCTATTACGCGTTCCGCCACGCCGTGAGCGCCTTCTCGCGCATGCCCACGGCGGCGGCCGCGCGCATTCTGCCCCCCCACCTGCGCCCGATGGAGGTCCAGCACGGCTCGGCGGTCTTCGCCGTCACCGCGTTCGACTTCATCGAGAGCCCGGTGGGGCCGTTCCAGGAGATCGTCCTGGCGGTCGTGGTGCCGCCGCGCGCGAAGTCGGACGGGAAGTTCCCCAAGGCGGCGTTCTATCCCGTGAGGCTGGCCACCAGCACGCGGCGCGCCCGTGAGGATGCGGCGGAGCGCTGGCATCTCCCGCGCTACGGCAGCGACCTCGAGCTTTTCTTCCAGGACCTCGGCGAGCGCATCAACGTCTATGCGTACGAGGCCGGCGACGCCATCGTGGACTTCACGGTGAGCCGCCGGCTGTGGAACCCCGTCGATCAGGCGTACCAGTCGTTCATGGTCGACGACCTGCGCCTCTTCAAGGTGGACTTCCATCTGCGCGGCCCGATGTCGGTGCACGAGGAGGAGCGCGGGCGCCTCAAGGCGCACGAGCACCCGCTCTGGGGCGGCATCGATCGCGACGAGATCGAGGCCATCCCGTTCCGCGAGCTGTGGATGAAGGACGGCGTGCAGGTCTTCGCCGAGATCGAGAGCTTCGAGACGCTGTAGGCCCGAAAGACAGTCGAGGGGAGGGTGGCGACGCCTTCCCCGGGGCCTGTGCGCGCGTATGCGGGCGACGCCTGCGGCGCCGCGATCGCATGCGTGCTCCAATGCCCCGGGAAAGGCATCGCCACCCTCCCCTCGCCTGTCGTCGCTCCGCAGCTCGCTTGAGCTCTCGATCCCGGCTTCAGGAGTTGCGGGAGGTTGCTCGCCGCCCAGCGCGTCGACGGCCCTCGGATGCGCCTGCCGGTGGCTTCCGCGCGGCAGTGAGAGCGCGAGGAGCACCTGCTCGCTCGCGGCGCCCACTGACAAATCCGGCGATGACCGAGCGAGCGACTCGACCCGCGCGAACTCTCGTGGGGGGAGGCCGGCGGGCCCTTCCCCCGGGCATTGGAGCACGCATGCGATCGCGACGCGCGGAGCGCGTCGCCCGCATACGCGCGCACAGGCCCGGGGGAAGGGCCCGCCGGCCTCCCCCCACGGAAGCAAGAACGGTGCGGAGCCGCGGCCATTTGCGCGGGCGTCAGCAGATGCGGGGCAGTTGCTCGCCGCTCAGCATGTCGACGACGCGCAGGCCGCCGACGCGGCTTCTCAGGTACACGCGGCCGGGATGGTCCTCCACGACCTCGCCGACGATCGCGGCCTCGCGCCCGAGCGGATGCGCGCGCATCGCGGCCAGGGCCCGCTCGGCCTCCCGCGCCGCGACGATCGCGAGCACCTTGCCCTCGTTCGCGACGTAGAGCGGATCGAACCCCAGGATCTCGCACGCGCCGCGCACGTCCTCGCGGATCGGGATCTTCGCCTCCTCGAGGCGGATCCCCGCGCGCGACGCCTGCGCGATCTCGTTGAGCGCGCTCGACACGCCGCCGCGCGTGGGATCGCGGAGCACGCGCACCGCCGGGCCCACCGCATCCAGCAGCGCGGACACGAGGCCGCCGAGCGCCGCCGAGTCGCTCTCCACCTTCGTGCCGAACTCCAGGCCTTCGCGCACGGACATGATCGCGATCCCGTGCTGCGCGATCGGCCCGTTCAAGATCACGACGTCGCTGGGCCGCGCGGCTCCCGGCAGGATCTCGAGGCCGGCCCGGACGACCCCGATCCCCGTCGTGTTGATGTACAGGCCGTCGCCCTTCCCCCGCTCCACCACCTTCGTGTCGCCGGTGACGATGGGCACGGGAACGTCCGCCGCGGCGGCCCGCATCGAGAGGACGATCCGCCAGAGCTCCTCCATGGCGAGCCCCTCCTCCAGCACGAACGCGGCGGTGAGCGCGATCGGCCGGGCGCCGCACATCGCGAGATCGTTCACCGTGCCGTGCACCGCGAGCGAGCCGATGTCACCTCCTGGGAAGAAGCGCGGGCTCACCACGAAGGAGTCCGTGGTGACGGCGAGGCGCGCGCCGTCCACGTCGAGGCGGGCTCCGTCGTGGAGCGGCGCGAGCGCGGGATTCGCGAACGTGGCCGCGAACATCTTCTCGATCAGCATGTGGGTGAGACGCCCGCCGCCGCCGTGCGCGAGGAGGACGTGCGGATAGTCCTGGATCGGGATCGGACAGGCGGCGCCCGCGAGGTCGGCCGCGCGGAGGCCGCTCACGCTTCCCTCTTGTAGTGCCAGTACGCGGCGCATGCGCCCTCCCCGGACACCATCGGCGCGCCCACCGGGTGATCCGGCGTGCAGAGCGTTCCGAACGCGGTGCACTCGTGGGGCTTGCGAACGCCGCGCAGGATCTCCCCGGCGATGCACACGGAGGACTCGTGCGCCGTCACGTGGCTCACCTCGAAGCGGGCCTCCGCGTCGAAGCGGCGGTAGGGCGCGCGCAGGCGGTAGCCGCTCTCCGGGATGACGCCGACGCCGCGCCAGGCGCGGTCGCAGATCTCGAACACCTCGGCGATGATCTCCTGGGCGCGGCGATTCCCCTCGCGCGTCACGCTGCGCGAGTACTGGTTCTCCACGCCCGTGCGGCCGGCCTCGAGCGCGTCCACCGCCATGTAGACGCCCTGCACGAGATCGAGCGGCTCGAAGCCCGTCACCACGATCGGCACGCGATGCTTCGCCGCGAGCGGTTCGTACTCCTCGTAGCCCATCACGGCGCAGACGTGTCCCGCGGCCAGGAAGCCCTGCACGCGGTTGTCCGGCGCGGAGAGCAGCGCCTCCATGGCGGGCGGCACGCGAACGTGCGACACCAGCACCGAGAAGTTGTCGAGACCGAGCCTCGACGCCTGCCACACCGACATCGCGTTCGCCGGCGCGGTGGTCTCGAAGCCGACGGCGAAGAAGACCACTTCGCGGTCCGGGTGCTTCTGCGCGAGCGTCACCGCGTCCAGCGGCGAATACACCATGCGCACGTCGCCCCCCTTCGCCTTGACGCTCAAGAGGTCGGTGTCGGAGCCCGGCACGCGCAGCATGTCCCCGAACGACGTGAGGATCACTTCCGGCCGCTGCGCGATCGCGATGGCGCGGTCGATCTGCTCGAGCGGCGTCACGCACACCGGGCACCCCGGGCCGTGCACGAGCGCGATCTCCGGAGGAAGCATGCGGTCGATGCCGGACTTGATGAAGGTGTGCGTCTGCCCGCCGCAGATCTCCATGAGGGTCCACGGCCGCGTCACGCGCCGCCCGATGGCTCGCACGAAGGAGCGGGTCTCGGTCTCGTTGCGGTACTCGTCGACGTATCTCATGCGGCACCCGCGCTCACGGACCGGCGCGTCCGTCGGGGTCGCCCGGCCGCGAGGCGTCCAGCTCGCCGATCTCCCCCATCTCC
The DNA here is from genome assembly GCA_046330135.1 of bacterium. Taxonomy (GTDB): domain Bacteria; phylum ARS69; class ARS69; order ARS69; family ARS69; genus CAYYFX01. Next base: position 300,923 of record JAXLTI010000005.1, on the reverse strand, counting down.
TTCAGGATCCGGAAGACCTCGCGCGCCTCGTCTTCGTCCACGCGCGTGATGGCGAAGCCGACGTGCACGATCACCCAGTCGCCGATCCTCGTCTCCGGCAGGCAGGCCAGACACACTTCCTTGGTGACGCCGGCGAAGTCGACGGTGCCCATGGTCAATCCGGAGCCGACCTCGTCGATCCGCGTCACCTGTCCGGGAATGCCGAGACACATGGTCGGTCCCTTTCACCCTCTGGGGCGCGCGCGTTCAGCGCCGAGCGAGCCACGCGGCGCAGACCGCCGCCTGCCCCAAGCTGATGCCGCCGTCGTTCGCAGGCAAGAGGCGCGGGAGCAGGACCTCGTGCCCCCCCGCCGCGAGCTGCTCGAGGGCCCGCTCGACCAGGACCCGGTTCTGGAAGCAACCGCCGCCGAGCGCGACGCGAGCAACACCGATGTCCCGCGCCACGAGCACCATCGCGGCGACGAGCGCGTTGTGGAATCGCGCGGCGATGACGCCCGGGCTCGCTCCGCGCGAGAGGTCCGCGAGGAGCGCCGCGATCGTGGGGCGCCAGTCTAGCACGCGGGGCGCTCCGCCCATGACGGTGACGGGGTACGCCCCCCGCTCCGTCGGATCCACGAGAGCCTCGAGCGCCATCGCCGCCTGGCCTTCGAACGTGGACGTTCCGTGCAGGCCGAGCAGCGCCGCCACGCCGTCGAAGAGCCGGCCGGCGCTCGTGGTCGTGGGCGAGTTCAGCCCGCGCTCGAGCATCCGTGCGAGCACGTCGCGCTCGTGCTCGGCGAACGACGCCACGGCGGGCAGATCGGTCCGCGAGAGCGCCGCTTCCCCGAGCAGGCCGTAGACGAGGGCGACCGCGGTCCGGCGCGGCTCGCGGATCGCCGCCTCGCCGCCCGGCAGGCGGAACGGCGCGAAGTGCGCGACGCGCTCGTAGCCGGACGCGTCCCCGAGCAGGAACTCCCCTCCCCAAACGGTGCCGTCCTCGCCGAACCCGGTTCCGTCCCACGTCACGCCGAGCGCGCGACCCTCCGCGCCCGCCTCCGCGAGCACCGCGGCGAGATGCGCGTGGTGGTGCTGCACCGCGAAGAGCGGCACGCCGCGCTCCGCCGCGAGGCGCCGCGCCACGTGCGTGGAGACGTAGTCCGGATGCAGATCGTGCGCGATCGCCGCCGGCGCGACGTCGTACATCCGCGTGAAGTCGTCGATCACGCGCTCGAAGGCCGCGGTGGCCTCCGGGGTCTCCAGGTCGCCCACGTGCTGGCTGACGAAGACCTGCCGCCCCGTGGCGAGAGCCACCGTGCTCTTGAGATGCGCGCCGACCGCGAGGATGGCCGGCCAGTCTCCGGACACGAGCACCGGCAGCGGGGCCCAGCCCCGCGCGCGACGCAGCAGGCGGAACGCGCCGCCCAGGAAGGTGCCCACGCTGTCGTCCACGTGTCGCTCGATCGGCCGGTCGTGCGCGAGGAGGAGATCCGCGACGTGCCCGAGCCGGCGTCGCGCCTCCGCGTTGCCGGTGACGATGGGCTCGTCCGTGAGGTTGCCGCTCGTCGCAACGACCGCGCGATCGACTTCGCGGAGGAGCAGGTGGTGCAGAGGGGTGGCCGGCAGCATGACGCCGAGCGTGGGCAGCCCCGGCGCGACGTTCGCCGCCACGGGTGCGTCCGCGCGGCGCGGCAGGAGCACGATCGGCGCCTCGGACGAGGCCAGGACCTCTGCCGCCGCGTCGTCCACCGCCACCAGCGCGCGCGCCTGCGCGAGATCGCGCGCCATGAGCGCGAACGGCTTCTCGTGACGGGGCTTCCGCTCGCGAATCGCCTCCACGGCCGCGGCGTTCGCCGCATCGCACATGAGATGGTATCCGCCGAGCCCCTTCACCGCCACGATGCGCCCCTCGCGGATCGCCGCGGCCGCGCCCCGGAGTGCCTCGTCGCCGCGCGCGAGCGGCATGCCCCGGGCGTCCTCGAGCACGAGCGAGGGCCCGCAGCGGGGACACGCGACGGGCTGCGCGTGGAAGCGCCGGTCGCGCGGGTCGGCGTACTCGCGCGCGCAGTCCTCGCACAGCGCGAAGCCGCGCATCGTCGTGTTCGGACGGTCGTACGGCAGCGCACGCACGATCGTGAAGCGCGGCCCGCACCGCGTGCAGTTCGTGAACGGGTAGCGGTGCCGGCGCTCGCGGGGATCGCCGATCTCGGCGAGGCAGTCCGTGCACGTCGCGAGGTCGGGGAGCAGCACCACGCTCCGCGCGCCCCCCGGATCGCTCGGGCGGATCTCGAAGCCTTCGAAGCCCGCCGCGGGAAGCCACGCGGACTCGAACGAGTGCAGGCGAGCGTGCGGCGGCGCCTCGGCGCGCAGGCGATCGAGGAAGCGGCCGAGCGCGTCGGGCGCTCCCTCCGCCTCCAGGCGGACGCCGCGCGAGTCGTTGACCACCCAGCCCGCGAGGTCGAGCTCGTGCGCGAGCCGGTACACGAAGGGCCGGAAGCCGACCCCCTGCACCGCCCCGCGGATCTCGACGTGCACCCGGCGGCGACTCACGCAGCGACCTCCCGCACGGCTCCCCTCCCGCGCGCCCGGCGGCGAGCCGCGCGAGCGCGAACGAAACAGGGGCCGCCCGCGGTGGGGCGACCCCTCGATCCGACCCCTCGAGAGACCGAAGGGATCAGCCTTCGACCTTCGTGACGTTCTCCGCCGCAGGACCCTTGGTCCCGGCGACGACGTCGAACTCCACGCGCTGGCCCTCGGCCAGGCTTCGGAAGCCGCCGTTCGCCTGGCGGATCGCGGTGTGGTGGACGAAGACGTCCTTCTGCCCGTCGTCCCGCGTGATGAAGCCGAAGCCCTTTTCGTCGTTGAACCACTTCACGGTGCCGGTGATACGCACGACCGTGTCTCTCCTTCAGCTGCCTTCGTCGGAGTTCCGGCCCCGCCGTACCTGCCGACTCCGGATGGCGGGTGGCCCCGCCGGGTGATTCACGTCCCCCGACTCTCGGAGGGCGTCCTTGGGGGACGGGCTACGCGCTCGCCCCGTGCCGCACCGCGATCCGCCGCCTCGAGCCGTCGACCGAGTCTCTCGACACCGGAGTGATCCCTGCGGCCGCGCTCGGGAACGGCTGCGCTCGCCGAGGGAGGGGGGCCGGGAATCGGAGGGAGGCCAACACGCGCGTCGATTTCGCCTGATTGTCGCCTGACGGACGAAGGGCCAGCAGACCTTCGGTGGGCGGTGAGTTCCTCGCGCAGCCCGTTGCGCGGGACCGCGAGGACGCTCTGGGCGGACAATCTACGCGCGTTCGGCGCTCCGTCAAGCGGAACCCTCGCCGTCCTTCCCCGCGGATCGGACGGCCCGCGCCCGCAACGGCGGCTACGCATCCGACGGGCGGCGGAGCCTTGCCCGCGCGGGCGGCGGGCCGTTACGATGCCGCATCCTCGGCCGGAGATCGCGGCGTGCCGCTCGCATGGCTCGCAACCGGGTTCCTCGTCTTCCTGATCGTCGGCTACCGCACGTACGGCGGCTGGGTCGCTCGCCAGCTCGCCCCCGACGACACGCACGAGACGCCCGCCCGACGCCTCGACGACGGCGTGGACTTCGTCCCCACCCGACCCTTCTACCTCTTCGCCCAGCACTTCTCTGCGATCGCGGCGGCCGGCCCGATCGCCGGGCCGATCCTCGCCTGTCAGACGTTCGGCTGGCTGCCGTGCGCCCTGTGGGTGGGGCTCGGCGTCATCCTGATCGGCGCGGTGCACGACTTCACCACGCTCCTCGCCTCCGTCCGTCACGACGCCCGCTCGATCGCCGAGATCGCGCGGGAGCACCTCGGCGCCGGCGCGGGGCGCAGCTTGATGCTGTTCATCTGGATCGCGCTCGTGTACGTCGCGGTCGCCTTCGCGGACATCACGGCGGCGAGCTTCGTGGTGGGGACGGAGGAACTCGCGGGGGCGAAGGGCTTCCATCCGGGCGGAGCGGTCGCCTCGGCCAGCGTGATGTACCTCGCGCTGGCGGTCGTGATGGGTATCGTGCAGCGCCTCTGGCGGCCGCCGCTCTGGCTGCTCACGGTCCTCTTCGTGCCGGCCACGTTCGCCGTGGCGTGGCTCGGCACCGACGTCTCGACCGCGCTCCTCCTCGATCGGCGCACGTGGGTCGTCCTGATCCTCGGGTACTGCGCCGTCGCGTCGCTCCTCCCGATGTGGATGCTCCTCCAGCCGCGCGGCTACCTCGGCGGCTTCGTCCTGTTCTCGGCGCTCGCGCTCGGCGTCGTCGGGGTGTTCTTCGGCGGCTACGAGATCCGGCAGCCGGCGTTCCGTACGTGGGACGCGGGCGGCTTCACGGGAACGATGTACCCCTTCCTCTTCGTCACGATCGCCTGCGGCGCTTGCTCGGGCTTCCACGGGCTCGTGTGCTCGGGCACGACGTCCAAGCAGATCGATCGCGAGAGTCACACCCGGCCCGTCGGCTTCGGCGCCATGCTCGCGGAGGGCTTCGTCGCGCTCATCGCGCTCGTGACCATCATGATCGCGGGTCAGGACGAGCTGAAGGGGCTGGCCCCGGGCACGATCTACGGAAACGGGATCGGGCGCTTCATGACGCTCCTCATCGGAAAGAGCCACCTGCAGTTCGCCGTGACGTTCGGCGCGCTCGCCTTCTCGACGTTCGTCTTCGACACGCTCGACGTCGCCACGCGGCTCGGGCGCTACCTGCTGCAGGAGCTGTTCGGCTGGAAGGGCCGAGCCGGCGCGGTGGGCGCCACCGTGATCACGGTGGGCGCGCCGCTCGGGCTCCTGCTCTCGGCCGGAGAGGGCTCGTGGATGAAGTACTGGACGCTGTTCGGCGCGTCCAACCAGCTGCTCGCCGCGCTGACTCTCCTCGCCGTCACGGTGTGGCTGCGGCGAACGGGACGCCGCTCGACGTTCACGGCGCTGCCGATGCTCTTCGTGCTCGTCACCACGCTCACGGCGCTGGGCAAGCTCGCGATCTCGAACTTCCGCGCGTCGCACGGCGGGGACGTCGCCCTCGTGAACGCGCTCGCCGCGTCCGCGTTGATCCTCCTCGCGCTCTACCTGCTCGTCGCCGCGCTCGCCGCCGCCCGTCGTCCGAGCCCGCTCCTGGCGCGCCCCGCGCCGAGCCCCGAGGGCTGAGCGACGTCGGCCGGCGCACGCCGCCCGTCGCGCGTCGCCGCTGCGCTGCGCCTCGCCGGCGCGGGACGCGCGCGGCCGGCGAGCGGCGCTTGCCGGTGGCCCGCCGCCGTGCTACCAGTTGCCCGATCGGTCGACTACGGCGCCCTCGGGGAGGTCGTGATGAGATCCCGCGTCCTGCTGCTCGCTTCGCTGGCTGCGCTCTCGCTCGCGGGCTGCGGGAAGCCGGCAAAGGACGAGTTGCTCGTCGGGGAGTACGGATCGCTCACCGGCAACGAGGCCAACTTCGGCCAATCCACGAAGAACGGCGTCCAGGTCGCGCTCGAAGAGCTCGCGGCGACGAGCGGAGGCGCCATCGGCGGGTTGCCGGTACGCGTGCTGGTCGAGGACGACCAGGGTCGCCCCGAGGAAGCCGCCACCGTCGTCCAGAAGCTCGTGAACCAGGATCGCGCGGTCGCCGTGATCGGCGAGGTCGCTTCGTCGCGCAGTCTCGCGGGCGGCCCGATCTGCCAAGCCGGCGGCGTGCCCATGATCACGCCCTCCTCCACGAATCCCGCCGTGACGCGCGTGGGCGACTGCATCTTCCGCATGTGCTTCCTCGACGACTTCCAGGGCGGCGTGATGGCGCGCTTCGCCGCCGACAGCCTCCGCGTGAAGCGCGCGGCGATCCTCAAGGACGTCAAGAACGACTACAGCGTCGGCCTCGCGCAGTTCTTCACCGACGCGTTCGGCGCGGCCGGCGGCAGCGTCGTCATCGAGCAGGCGTACAGCGCCGGCGACCAGGACTTCCGCGCGCAGCTCACCGCCATCAAAGCCAAGAGCCCGGACATCGTGGTGGTGCCGGGGTACTACACGGAGGCCGGGCTGATCGCGCGGCAGGCGCGCGAGCTCGGCATCACGGCGCCGCTCCTCGGGGGCGACGGGTGGGAGAGCGAGCAGCTCCTGAAGATCGGCGGCGAAGCGCTCGACGGCTGCTTCTACTCGAACCACTGGGCGCTGGACAAGCCGGATCCGCGGCTCCAGGAGTTCCTCGCGAAGTACCGTGCGCGCTTCCAGGGGGACCCGGACTCGATGGCCGGGCTCGGCTACGACGCCGCGCGCGTGCTCTTCGCCGCGCTGGAGCGGCTGGCCACGGAGGATCCGGCCACGTTCGCGGGGCTCGGAACCTCGAAGGCCGGGACGCCGGCGCGGCGCAAGGCCACGGCGAAGCTCCGCGACCTCATCGCGGCCACGCGGGACTATGCCGGCGTCACGGGCACCATCACGCTGGACCTGAACCGGAACGCCTCGAAGCCCGCCGTGATCATCGGCGTCGAGCACGGCCAGAAGGTGTTCCGCGCGACGATGGCCCCGTGACTCCTCGCCGCGACCGGCCGTGACCGAGTTCCTCCAGCAGCTCGTGAACGGCGCCACCCTGGGGCTCGTGTACGCGCTCATCGCTCTCGGCTACACGATGGTGTACGGCATCCTGCGCCTCATCAACTTCGCGCACGGCGACATCTACATGCTCGGCGCGTTCGCCGGGTACTACCTGGCGGGCGCGCTGGCCGGGAGCGGGGTGCCCGAGGCGCAGCGCGCCGTCCTCGTCATCGTCGGCGCGATGGTCTCCTGCGGGCTCGTCGGCTTCGTGATCGAGCGCGCGGCGTACCGTCCCGTCCGCCGGTCGCCGCGTCTGTCCGCGCTGATCACCGCGATCGGCGTGTCGCTGTTCCTGGAGAACGGCGGCCGCCTCGTCTTCGGACCGGATCCGAAGTTCTTCCCGCAGATCATCCCCTCGCAGAGCATGCCGCTCGGCCACGGCGTGAGCGTGTCGAACCAGCAGGTGATCATCGTGACGGTTTCGCTCGTGCTGATGCTCGCGCTGCGCGTCGTCGTGTTCCACACGAAGGTGGGGCGGGCGATGCGCGCCGTGTCGCACGATCACGGCGCGGCCGCGCTCATGGGCATCTCCGTCGACCGGATCATCGCGTTCACGTTCGTGCTCGGCTCCATGCTCGCCGCCGCCGCGGGCGTCCTCGTGGCCCTGCAGAACCCGAAGATCGAGCCGTACATGGGGATCCTGCCGGGGCTCAAGGCGTTCGTGGCCGCGGTGCTCGGCGGGATCGGGAACATCCCCGGCGCCGTGCTCGGCGGCCTCGCCATGGGCATCGCCGAGGTCCTCGTGGTCGGCTACCTCTCGCCCACCTACCGGGACGCGATCGCGTTCGTCTTGCTCATCGTGATCCTCCTCGTGCGCCCGGCCGGGATCCTGGGCCGCCCGGTGGCGGACAAGGTCTGAGATGAAACGGCTCGCGGCCACGTTGGCGGTTCTCGCGGCGCTGGCCGCGCTGAGCGCCGTGCTGCCGACGCTGATGAACCCCTACCTCTTCCGCATCCTGATGCTGTGCGGAATCAACGTCGTCCTGGCGGTGTCCCTGAACCTCGTCAACGGGTTCGCCGGTCAGTTCTCGATCGGGCACGCGGGCTTCATGGCGGTGGGCGGTTACACCGCGGCGATGCTGACGCTGCACGTCGGCCAGGGGTGGGCGGCCGCGCTCGCCGCCGCGGGCGTGCCGGAGGAGATCGCGCGCGGCGTCGTGCTGCTCGCCGCGCTCCTCGCCGGCGGCGGCCTCGCGGCGATCGCGGGCTACCTGGTGGGGCTGCCTTCGCTCCGCCTGCGCGGCGACTACCTCGCGATCGTGACGCTCGGCTTCGGCGAGATCATCCGCGTGGTGCTCACGAACGTCGACGCGGTGGGCGCGTCGCGCGGCCTGCCCGGCATCCCGGGCTGGACCACCTTCTTCTGGGTCTCGCTCGCGGCCGTGACCGTGGTCGTCGTGTCGCGGAACCTCGCGGAGAGCACGCACGGGCGCGCGCTCTTCGCCATCCGCGACGACGAGATCGCGGCGGCCGCCGTGGGCATCGACGTCGCGGCGTACAAGGTTCTGGCCTTCACGATGGGCGCCTTCTTCGCGGGCGTCGCCGGCGGCCTTTCGGCGCACTACGACTCGTACCTCAACCCGAACTCGTTCACGTTCATCAAGAGCATCGAGATCGTGGTGATGGTGGTGCTCGGCGGCATGGGCAGCGTCTCCGGAGCGGTGCTCGCGGCGATCCTGCTCACGCTCCTTCCCGAGGCGCTCCGCGCGGTGAACGAGTACCGGATGGTGCTCTACGCGCTCATGCTCATCGTGCTGATGATCGCGCGCCCGCAGGGGCTGTTCGGGAACCGCGAAGTGTCGCTCGACGTGTTCCGCCGCCTCCTGCCGCGGCGGAGGGCCGCCTCGTGACGGGCGGCGCCGCGCCGGCCCTCACCCGACCGCTCCTGCGCCTCGAGCGCGTCACGATGCGCTTCGGCGGATTGAGCGCGGTCACCGAGCTCGATCTCGACGTGGAGCCGGGCGCGCTGCTCGGGCTCATCGGCCCGAACGGCGCCGGCAAGACCACCGTGTTCAACGTGGTCACCGGCGTCTACCCGCCCACCGCGGGTCGCGTCGTGTTCGACGAGCAGTCCATCGGCGGTCGCGCGCCGCACGAGATCGCGCGGCTGGGCGTGGCCCGCACCTTCCAGAGCAGCCGGCTGTTCACGTCGCGGAGCTGCCGCGACAACGTCGCGGCCGCGCAGCACTGCCGCACCGGCGCGAGGCTCCTCGACAGCCTCTGCCGCACGCCGCGCGGAGAGCGCGCCGAGCGCGGCGCCCGGGACGAGGCGCGAGGGCTGCTGGAGGTCTTCGGCCTCTCCGAGTGGCACGACGTCCGCGCGTCGGACCTCCCCTACGGGCAGCAGCGCCGCCTCGAGATCGCGCGGGCCCTCGCCGGCGGGCCGAAGCTCCTCCTGCTCGACGAGCCGGCGGCCGGACTGAACCCGCAGGAGACCGAGGCGCTGATGCGGCTGATCGAGGATCTTCTCCCGCGCTTCGGCGTCACGGTCCTCCTCATCGAGCACGACATGCGCGTGGTCATGGGCATCTGCCGCCGCATCGTCGTGCTGGATCACGGCGTGAAGATCGCCGAGGGCACCCCGGCCGAGATTCGCGCGGACGCGCGCGTGATCGAGGCCTATCTCGGCGAAGGTCCCCCCGCCGCGCGCGCCGGAGCGAGGTGACGATGCTCGAGGTGCGCCAGCTGGACGTCTACTACGGCGCCGTCCACGCCCTGAAGGGCGTGAGCCTCGAGGCCACCGCGGGCGAGGTCGTGACGCTCATCGGCGCGAACGGCGCCGGCAAGACGACGCTGCTGCGTGCCATCTCGGGGCTCGTGCGTCCGCGCGCCGGCTCGATCCGCTTCGAGGGCAAGGATCTCACGAAGCTGCCGCCGGAGGAGATCGTGGGGCTCGGGCTCTCGCACGCGCCGGAGGGGCGCCGGGTGTTCGCGAACCTGACCGTCGCCGACAACCTCGATCTCGGCGCGTACCGCCGGCGCGACCGGGCCGCCATCGCGAGCGACCTCCAGAGCGTGTGGCAGCTCTTCCCGCGCCTGCTGGAGCGCAGGAAGCAGCTCGCCGGCACGCTGTCCGGCGGCGAGCAGCAGATGCTCGCGATCGGGCGCGCGCTGATGGCGGCGCCGCGCCTCCTGCTCCTCGACGAGCCCTCGCTCGGGCTCGCGCCGCTCCTCGTGCGGGAGATCTTCCGCACCATCCGGGAGATCAATCGCCGCGGCGTGACGATCCTCCTCGTGGAGCAGAACGCCCACATGGCTCTCGGGGCCGCCACGCGCGGCTACGTCCTGGAGACCGGCGCCGTCCGCCTGAGCGACCGTGCGGAGGCGCTCCTCGAGAACGCCGAGGTCCGCCGGGCCTATCTCGGCGGCTGAGGGCGAAGGGCGACCGGGCGATCCGGATCAAGCCGCCGGGCTCGCCGACCGAAACCTCTCCTACCAAGCCTCGGCGGGAGCTGCGCCCCGGACCGGGCTCGCCGAGACGAACGACACCCCGCGCCCGCCGTCATCCCGGAGGGTCGCCGATGGCTGCTCGATTCCTTCCCGCGGCTCTCGCCGCCCTCTGCGCGGCCCTCGTCGCGGCCGCGCCCGCGCGCGGCCGAGTGGACGGGGCAGACCCCTTCGACGTCGAGGCGCACGTCTCGAGCGCGACGCTCCGCTCGCAGCCCCTCTCCGACGTGCCGGCGTCCGTGACCGTCATCTCGCGGGACGACCTGCGCACGTACGGATTCCAGTCCCTCGCCGAGGCGCTCGCTTCCGTTCCCGGGTTCTTCGTCTCCTCGGATCGCAACTACTCCTACGCAGGCACGCGGGGATTCGGTCCGCTCGGCGATTGGGGAAGCCGGGTCCTCGTCATGGTCGACGGGAACCCGATCGTCGGCTCCGTCTACGAGGATTCCCCGATCGAGCGCGACTTCCCGGTCGACGTCGGCGCGATCGAGAGAATCGAGGTGGTGCGGGGCCCCGGCTCGGCGCTCTACGGGACCAACGCGGTCTTCGCGATCGTCAACGTCGTGACGCGGCGCCACGCGGACGGCGGAGCGTCGGCCTCGGTCACCGGCAGCACGACGCAGCGCATGGGCGGGACGCTCGAGGACGGGGGCGCCACGCCGACCGGCTGGGATTGGTACGTCCACGGCGCCGGCTTCGGCGGCCGCGGACCGGACCTCTACTTCGCGGGCTACGACGCGCCGCCCGTCTCCGATGGCTGGGCGCGGGGCGCGGACGACGAGCGCGGCGGCAACTTCACGGCGACGCTCGAGCGCCCCGGCTGGTCGCTCCTCGTCGCCGCGGGCCGGCGCACGAAGGAGATCCCGACCGGCTCCTACGGAACGGTGTTCGGCGACGACCGAACCCTCACGCAGGACAACACGGCGCTCGCGAGCGTCGAGCACCTGCAGCTCCTCGGGTCGCATGCGTTCCAGCTCCGGCTCTCCCTCCTCCAGGTCTACTACCGCGGCCACTATCGCTACGCGCTCGATCCGCCCGAAAGCGGGACCTACTCCCTCGAGGACGAAGCCGACGGAAGGAAGGCCGAGATCGACGTCCGCGCGCTGCTCCAGCCGCGGAACTCGCTGCGTCTGACGCTGGGGGTCGAAGGGCAGCGACACTTCCGGGCGCTCCAGAGGAGCTGGATCGCGGGCCCCGGCCCGGACGACGTCTTGCCGCAGTTCGACCTCCCGTACACTCGCTCGGCCGCCTACGCGCAGTCGGAGTGGCAGGCGACCGAGTCGGCGGCGGCCCTCGCCGGCGTGCGCGTCGAGCGCGACTCGCACGTGGGAACCGTGTCGAACCCGCGCCTGGGCCTCGTGTGGCACGCCGCCCCGCGGGCGACCGTGAAGCTCCTGGCGGGTCGCGCATTCCGCGCGCCCAACCTCTACGAGCTCTTCTACGCCGACGGCACAAGCATGAAGGCCAATCCGGACCTCATGCCGGAGCGAGTGTGGTCGTACGCGACGTCCCTGGAGCTCCGCGCCGCGGGCGGCGTCGCCCTCGATCTCACGGGCTTCCGCAACGAGCTCAGCAATTGGATCGGCGTCGTCGTCGACACCACCGACGGGCTCAGCGTGTACCGCAACCAGGGCGAGTTCGACGTGAACGGCGTGGAGGTCGCCGTCTCCGGTGCGCGTCCGCGGGCGACCTCCTGGCGACTCGCCTACACGTACTCCCGCCCCGACGGCGCGACGTCCGACCCGCCGAACTTCGCGCGGCACGTCGCCCAGGTCTCCGTGGAGCATCCCGTTCCGTGGCATGCCGGACGCCTCGCGCTGCTCTTCCACGCCATCGGCGCGCGCCACAACTCCGGCGGGCGGCACGTCGACGGATACGGAATCACCGATCTCACCTACAGCGTCGATCCGTGGCAGCGACTGGACCTCACGGTCGCCGTCCGCAATCTCTTCGATCGCGCCGCGGCCGACCCCGGCAGCACCGAGCACGCGGTCGCGGAAATCCCGATCGACGGCCGCTACCTCCTCGTTCAGCTGGCCGTCCGCCTGTGACGCGCATCGGAACCCGAGCCTCGATCCGCCGGGGCGCCGCCTTCGCCGCCGTCGCGGCCCTCACGGCCGCCGTCGGCCTCGTCTCGCCGGGGGCCGCGCAGCGGCGCCCGTCCGTCTCCCTGGTCCTGCTCAGCGGCGTCCCGGCGTTCTCCGAGGCGCGTGACGGGTTCCTCGCCGAGCTGCCCGGAGCCTCGGTCGTCGAGCTGGAACCGGACCTGGCGAACGCACGACCGGCGCTCGAGGCGCTGCGCGGAGAGAATCCCGACGTGGTCGTGGCGCTGGGAAGCTCCGCCGCCCTCGCCGTCTCCGAGTACCTCCCGACGACGCCGCTCGTCTTCGGGCTCGTCCTCCAGCCGGACGCTCTGCACGGGCCGCACGCCGCTCGCGTCGGCTTCTCGCTCGCCGTGCAACCCGCGGCGCGACTCGCCGCGCTCACGCGCGCCTTCACGTCGCTCAAGCGCGTCGCCGTTCTCTGCGGTCCCGACGACGGCGCCGAGGCCGAAGCGCTCCGCAAGGCGGGCGAGTCGCACGGCATCCGCGTGGACGTTCTTCGCGCCGATCGCGCGGACGAGATCTCGCCCGCCCTGGACGGCCTCGACGCCGCGTCGCAAGTCCTGCTCCTCACGACCGACCCGGTGTTCCTGCGGGAGGACGTGGGCCGCGCGGTCGTCATGAGGGCGTTCGAGCGCCGCGTTCCGGTCGTGAGCTTCTCCGAGAAGACCGTGCGCCTCGGCGCCCTCGCGGCGCTCGAGATCGACTACCGGGCTCACGGGGGCGAGATCGCGCGCGCCGCGCTGGCGGTCTCGAGCGGCCGCGAGCCCGGCTACCGCCTCTGCGCCTCCACGCAAGTGCGCTGGGTCGTCAACTCGCAGACCGCGAAGAGCCTCGGGATCCGATTCCCCGCGGAGCTCCTCTCCGACGCCGACACCGACTCCGACTCCGGCGTCGGCTGGACCATCCTGGGATTCTTGCCGTGAAGCGGCCGTCCCTGAGGCCGATCGCGTGGCCCGGCGGAATGCGCGGGATCCTCGTCGCGTTCTTCCTGGGCACGAGCGTCCTTCTCGCGGGCGTGCTCGTCGCCCTTCTCTTGACGACCGCGCGCCCGGCGCTGCGCTCGGCGCTCGAGCGTCGTGCGCAGTCCTACGCGAACGACGTCGCCGCGGAGGCCGGGTTCTGCCTCGCGGTCGGCGACACCCTGCGCCTGCGCACTCACGCGAGCGCTCTCGCGAACGACGACGAGGTCCACCACGTCATCATCCGCGACGGCCGGCGCGGCGTCGTCATCGTCGTCCCCGGGCCGGCCCACGCCAAGCACCGGTGCCCGCCGACGGAGTGCCCCGGGCTGATCGTCGCCTCCGCCATGGCCCGTCCGGTGGCGACCACGGACGACGACGTCTTCGCCCTCGAGTCGCGCACGCCGCCGACGGAGCGCGACGGACCGCCGGTGGCCGAGGTCGCCATGAGCCCGGCCCGGATCGACGGCACGGTGGGCCGTTGGATCGCTCTCACGTTGCTCGCCGTGTCCGCCTTCGGCGTCGCGCTCGTCCGCGGGCTCATGCCGCGCGTCGTGGACCCGATCCTGGCGCTCGCCGACGCCTCGGTGGAGGTGGCGCGCGGGCGACTGGCGATGCGGGTCGTGGAGGACGCGCCCGCCGAGCTCGGGCGCCTGCAGGCTTCGTTCAACGGCATGGTGGCGGCGCTGCAGGCTCAGGAGGGGTCGCTGCTGACGAAGAACGCCGAGCTGGAGCAGTCTCTCCACCAGACGCAGGCCCTCTACGAGGAGCTGAAGCAGACGCAGAACGCGATGGTGAAATCCGAGAAGCTGCGCGCGATCGGCGAGATGGCGTCCGGGGTGGCGCACGACTTCAACAACGTCCTGGCGGCGGTGCTCGGGCGAACGCAGTTGCTCGAGCTGAGAGTGGATCAGGGACGGCTCGACCAGGACGAGGCGAAGCGCAGCCTCGCCGTGATCCGCCAGGCGGCGGAGGACGGCGCGCGCACGGTCCAGCGCCTCCAGCAGTACACGCGCGGGACGCTCCAGAAGGCGCTGCAGCCGGTCGACCTCGCCAAGGTCGTCCGCACCGCGGTCGACATGATGACGCCGCGCTGGCGGACCAGCGCGCAGCGCGAGGGATGGCGCATCGACGTGAACATCGACCTCGCTCCGGACTCCGTCGTGGCCGGCGACGAGTCGGATCTTCGCGACGTGCTCGTGAACCTGATCAACAACGCCCTCGACGCCATGCCGGAGGGGGGAACCCTTCACTTCTCCTCGCAGCGCGTAGGGGACCAGGTCGTCCTCCACGTCCGGGACACGGGCGTCGGGATGGACGAAGATACGCAACGTCGCGCTTTCGACCCGTTCTTCACGACGAAGGGCACCCGCGGCACCGGTCTCGGCCTCAGCACCGTGGCCGGCGTGGTGCGCCAGTTGGGCGGCAAGGTCCAACTGCAGTCTCGGCGGGGCGAGGGCACGCGGATCACGATCGAGCTGCAGGCTTGGTCCGGGGCCCGGCACGAGGCTGCGCAAGCCCCGGAGACCGCGGCGGCCGACCAACGAATGAGCTGCCTCGTCGTCGACGACAACGAGACGGCGCTCGACAACCTGCGCGAGATGCTGGAGATGTTCGGACAGCGCGTCGTCGCGGTCGACACGGGAGCCGCCGCCGTCAAGCTCCTGGCGCGAGAGACCTTCGACGTGGTCATCACGGACCTGGGCATGCCCGACGTGAACGGCTGGCAGGTGGCCGCGAGCGCGCAGCAGAGTCGACCGGGACTGCCGGTCATCCTGTGCACGGGCTGGAGCGACGAGATCGATCCCGCCGCGCTTCGCGAGCGGGGCGTGTCGCGACTCCTGCCGAAGCCCTACACGATGAGTCAGCTCGAGAGCGCGTTGCGCGGGCTCGAAGGGAACCCGCCCGCCGTCAGCGTCGCCGGATCACCTTCACCGAGCTGACGCCGCTCTCCTCGCGCAGACGCACGAAGTACACGCCGCCGGACAGCGCCCGCCCGTCGTCGGCGCGGCCGTCCCACACCGTCTCCCAGGCGCCCCCCGCGCGCGCGCCCGGCTCGAGCGTGCGCACGCGTCGCCCGAGGAGATCGTGCACGGTCAGCTCCCGCGAGCCGGCGCGACCGGCCGGAACCCGGATCGTCACCGCGCCCTCGAAAGGACACGGCCACGCATCCAGCGCGAGGGACCGGTCGCTGGTGACGACCGGCGCCGCCGTCGCGACGTCCAGCACGGCGAGGTACGCCGCCGTCGCGATCGAGGCCTTCACCACCTCGGCGCCGAAGCCGCCGAGGTTGCGGTCCCAGGTGTCGCAGGTGCGGTGGTAGCAGGGGTAGCTCGCCCAATCCGACTCGATCGCGAGGAACGAGGGCATGCCCCGCTCGGAGAACGGCACGTGGTCCGATCCCCAGGGGTTGAACTGGAAGATCGTTCCCACGCCCGTGTAGTGTTTGCAGGCGTCCGCCATCACGGTCATGATCGGCGCGCAGAAGGGCGAGCCCTCCACGTCGATCTGCCGGCGGTAGCTCCACCACGCGACCATGTCGAGGTTGACGACCCCGAGGACCGAGTCCGCCGACGCGGCCACCAGCGCCGCGTAGTGCTCCGAGCCCAGCTCCCCCTGCTCCTCGCCGGTGAAGGCGATGAAGCGGATCGTGTTCCTGAAGCGCCACGGACGCATCCCCTGCGCCGCCGTGAGCACGCCGGCCGCGCCGCTCGCGTTGTCGTTCGCGCCGGGGGCGTTCGTGGAAGCCTGCGGCGACGTCGAGTCGAGGTGTCCGCAGACGATCACGATCTGCTGCGGCGTCTCGGTGCCGAGCTGCGTGGCGATCACGTTGCGCGCGGGCGTGCCGTTGGCGAGGTAGGGATCGTACTCGACCTGGTCGAAGCCCAGCGCGGCGAAGCGCTCGAACACGTACTGCTCGGCCAGGTCGCACTGCGGCGACATCGTGTAGCGCGTCGTGAACGTGACGCTCGTCCCGCCGACCAGCACCGGCTCCGCGCCCGAGAGGCGCCGGATCCACGGGAAGTACGCGGCGGAGTCCACCGGCGCGATCATCGTGTCGATGCGCGGATCGAAGGTCGTGGCGCGCGTGGACGGAGTCGGTCGCAGGGCCCACGGCAACGGCGGCGCCGGCGGGCGCCCGCCGCGCCAGGGGATGCCGAGGTCCGCTGCGGGGTCAGCGGCCGCTGCGGCGGGGGCCGAGAGGAGCGCGAGAACGAGCGGCGGCCAGAGAAGAGCGGGGATGATCACGGGAGACCTCCGCCGTGGAGTGCGCCGCGGACCCCGAGGGCGGGCCCGCAATAGAAGATCGTCGAGTCGAGTTTACCGCCGGGGGACGGCGAGGGCGAGGGACTCGCGTCGAGACCGGGGGCGAAGGAGTGGCCGCGATGCGGGGGCCGCGCGTGGAGCCGGGGCGGAGGGCATCGGCTCGATGCGAGCGGTGGGGCGGCCGCGAGGTCAGCGGAGGCGGACGGCCTTCACCGCACGCTGGCTCCGCCCGTCGGTCGCGCGGATCCAGTAGACCCCCGCGGCGACTCGGTGCCCGCCGGCATCGCGACCGTCCCAGAGCAGCTCGCGTCGGCCCGCGGCGAGCGTGCCGCGATGGAGCGTGCGCACGAGCCGTCCCGTGACGTCATCCACCGAGACGTCGAGGGAGATGGCGTGCGGCACGTCCACGGTGAAGCGCTGGGAGTCCGTGGCCGGTTGGGGCGCCACCTGCGAGAGGCTCCACTCGGGTCCGAACCCCCGACCCACGAGAGGCGCCCCGCTGATGGGCTGGTTCTCCACGATCCGCCAGTGCCCGGCGGGGAGGTTCCGGAACAGCTGCTGAACGCTGTCCGGCCACTGCACGATCACGCTGTCCGCCACCGCGGCGGTGTCCAGCCCGAGGTGCACGGTGTACGGATCCTGGAAGCCTCGCCACGAGTTCGCCTGCACGCGTCTCGGCACGCGCAGCGTCCCGGCGACGGCCGTGACCTTCGTGCCGATCGCGTTCATCCCCGGCGGAGCCCCCACGAAGTCCAGCAGCAGCGCGTAGCCGCGGCTCCCCTTGTTGAGCAGCAGGGTGCTGGGACCGAACGCGCTGAAGGTCAAAGGTCCGGCCCCTTCCTGGAGGAAGAGATCGAGGTCGCCGTCGCCGTCGATGTCGCCCCACACTCCGCCGTCGCCCATCCCTTGCGTGCCGCCCTGGACGCCTTCCACGGCGGTCACGTCGACGAACGGCCGCCCCGGGCCGTCGTTCCGGTAGAGGCGATCCGGCGCGTTGGGCTGGGCGCTCGTTCCCATGTCCACGATGTGGAGGTCGAGGTCCCCGTCGTTGTCGTAGTCCACCCAGGACACGTCGTGGGGATTGAGCATCAGCGTGAGCCCCAGGTCGGCGGTGACCTCGACGAAGTGCCCGTCGTCGTTGCGCCACACGCGCGGCCCGCCCGGCGGGAAGTTCGGGTGTTCGAGGCTGTCCGGCGTGACGCCGGTGATCGGCGCACCCGCGACCGTGAAGAAGCCGTCGAACGTGTCGAGGTTCCGATCCGGCGTGGAGCAGCGCATCTCCCAGGGTCCGCCGGGCGAGACGCGCCAGACGAACGTGCCGCGGGTGACGCCCGGCACGAACGCAGGCGCGCCGACGTACTGGTCGGTGAGCGCGATCGCCGCGGTGCCCCGGACCGGATGGGTCCCGAGCGGCCCGAGGAAGATCTTCGACGTGTCGTAGACGGCCCGGATGCGGAAGCTGGCCCACGTGGTGTCGGCGGTCGAGGGAATGGTGAGCCCGTCCAACCCCGTGTCCGCGAAGCGCGTGTTGAAGTAGTAGCGGAGGGTGTCACCTTCGGCGTAGGTGTCCCACAGGCCGAGGTTCCCGTCGACGACCGCGAGGTCCAGGTCGCCGTCGTTGTCGTAGTCGCCCCAATCCGCGCCGGAGATGATCGGCGGCAGAGGAGAGAACACCGCCGTGGCGTCGTGGAACACGCCGTGGTCGTTGCGCCAGAGCACCGTCGTGCGCTGGAACTCCTCGCCGCCGACGAGCAGATCCGGATCCCCGTCGTCGTCGAAGTCGCCCCAGATACCGCCGACCGTTCCGGCGGCCTCGGCGATCCCCGCCGCCGACGCGACGTCGACGAACGTCATGTTGGCGCTGCCCTTGAAGAGCGAGTTCCGGTTGGTGACGTCGGGGGCTTCCGCGACGTAGATGTCGACCTTGTGATCCCCGTCGAAGTCGGCGGCGGACGCGGAGCGCTTGCGCCCCGTGGCATCGGACATGCCGCCGGCTCCCAGGAGCGACCACAGACCGCCGCCTCCGTCGTTGCGGTACAGCTCGCTCGGCTCGGCGCCGTTGCCTCCGTCGGCGCCGTGCGTGATGAAGATCTCGAGGTCGGCGTCGGCGTCCGCGGACACGAGGAGGACACCGTGCCGATCGGCGCCTCCGCCCCAGGGCGGCTGGTGGAAGCGGTTGTCGAACTCCCCGAGCCCGTTGTTCCAGAAGATGACGGGGAGGGCGTAGTGATGCCCCGCGTAGAGGTCCAGCGTCCCGTCCCCGTCGAGATCCGCGAAGGCCGCCCCCCACGTGAGCTGGTGGGAGCTGAGGCCGGCCTCGACGGTCCGGTCCACGAACTGGGCTCCCGAGGGGGCGGCCCAGAGGACCGCGACGACCGGCAGGAGCCAGGACGGATACGGAGGACGCGGGCGCACGAAGCCTCGGGGTCCGGAGGTGGGGAGCCTGGATGCGAGGCTAAGCCTAGCCTCCTGGCGGCGGCGGCGCAAGGGGGTGGCCGCGGCGGAATCCGGCGTATTTCCCCCGAAATAGGGTTCATTTCGCCAAGACGGCCGCGCCGAGGCAGCCGGAACCCGCGCTCGACTGAAAGCTCTTGAAACCAGCCCCCTGTGAATTCTATTCTCGATCCGCTCCCCCCGGGCCCCGGCCTGCGGCCTGCCGCGATCTCGCCCGGGGGAGCGCCGCTTCCTGTCCTCTCTCGAGGGGGTGCTCGGTGAGAATTGCAACTCTCTGTGTCGCAGCACTTTTGACGTGCGCGACGGGGGCGTTCGCGCTCGCGCCGACGCCCAGCGCCGTGCTCCATCTGGACCGGATCCAAGCCGCGAAGGCGGCCCGGAACGTGCCCGGGCACGGAGTGCCGATCTACCTCGGCGTGGCCGGGGACACGATCGAATCGGCCATCCCGATCCCGGGGATTCCGTTCTCGGCGAGCGGCAACACCTGCGACTACGCCGACGACTACAACGCGGTCTGCCCCTACTCCGCGCTCGGCTCTCCCGACGTCGTGTACAGCTTCGCGCCGGCGGCGAACGTCGCGGTCGACATCGACCTCTGCGCTTCCGCCTACGACACGAAGCTCTACGTCTTCATGGACGTCGTGAACAACGTGATCGCCTGCAACGACGACTTCTGCGGAAGCGACGGCTGGAAGTCGCAGCTCACGAACGTGGCGCTGCTCGCCGGCCACACCTACTACGTCGTCGTCGACGGCTACAGCTTGAACGACTGCGGCCCGTACGCCTTGAACGTGGCGGAGTTCAGCCCGTGCACGGTCACGTGCCCGGCAGGCTCCTTTCTCGAGGGCGAGCCGGTCTGCCAGGACGGCTACTACGACTCGTACAACGGCGGCTGCAACAGCGTCCCGCCGGTGTTCTCGTCCCTGTCGTGCAGCGACGTGCCTCGGTCGGTGTGCGGCACGTACGGCGGCTTCTTCTACGCCGGCCTGAGCTACCGCGACACGGACTGGTACCAGATCGTGCTGGTCGATCCGGCCGCGATCACGTGGAGGGTGCGCGGCGAGACCGACACGCTCCTCGGCATCATCGACGGCAACGCCGGTTGCCCGGTGACGTCGTTCTACAACTACACGTACGGCCCCGCGTGCACGGACCTCAGCGTCACGTCGAGCCTGTCGGCCGGCACTTGGTGGCTGTGGGTCGGCTCGCTGAACTACGGCGCGGCCGCCGGCCCGTGCGGTCAGGACTACGTCGCGACCTACTCCGGCTTCTCGTGCCAGCCGCTCGCGGTCGAGCCGACCACGTGGGGTCAGATCAAGAACATGTACAAGTAGCCCGGCGGCTACTCGAGGAGGTTTTGGGAGTCTGGCGGGGCCGGATGCCTCGGGGAGGCGCCGGGCCCCGCTCGGTGAATCGCTGCACTCCGCCTCGGCGCTACGACCGCGCCGGAGGAGGAGTGGGTTGTTGTCTTGGCCGTTCCTCCGGCGGCATTCCGCCGACCTCGAGACGGCGGGCGGCGTCGAGACGTACTCCGATGCCCTTCGGCGGCGCCGGCCGGCGGGAAGCGCACGTCCGCTGGACGCTGGACCTTCCCGCTCCCCCCGCCCGGGGCGCGCCCGGCCTTCCCGGGAAACCCGGCATCCCGACTTCCGCAGGGACGCCAGCGGGCGCCGGCCCCCACCCGCGAAAAGACCTTGATCCGGGCCGAGCCGAGACCTTATCCTTCGCCTTGCTCCCCTCGGGGTCGTGTTCCTAGGGGGCGTTCGCGCCACCGCCCCGAGGAAGCGTGTGCATGCTCCCTCCATGAGAGGTGCTCCATGAGGCTTGCAACTTCCTGCTTCGCGGGAATGGCGCTTTTGGTGTGTGCGACTGGCGCCTTTGCGTTGGTGCCCAACCCGAAGGCCGTCCAGACCCCGCAACAGATCCACAAGGAGGGTTCGGCCCTCAGCGTCCCTGCTCCGATCCACATCGATCAGGGCGGCGACACCATCGGTTCGGCGCTTCCCATCGGCGCCCTTCCGTTCGTGGACTCTGGCACCACCGCCGGCTATGTGGACAACTATGCTCCGACCTGCGGGTTCGCGAACGGCGCGCCCGACGTGGTGTACAGCATCTCCCCGTCGGCGGCTCAGGCGGGCGAAGTGCACATCCACCTCTGCGGGTCCAGCTACGACACCGAGCTGTACGTCTACGCGGACGTGCAGGGTAACGTGGTCGGCTGCAACGACGACTCGTGCGGTCTGCAGTCCGAGCTGGCCGTGAACATGCTCGTCGGCCACACGTACTACATCATCGTGGACGGCTACTACAACTACAGCGGCGCCTACCACATCCAGGTGGATGCGCCGATTCCTCCGTGCGTCGTGACCTGCCCTGCGGGCTCGCTGCTCGAGGGTGAGCCGGTGTGCGGCGACAACTACTACGACTCGTACAACGGCGGCTGCAACAGCGCTCCCCCGGTCTTCTCGTCGCTGCCCTTCCCGGTCGTGAGCGAGACGGTCTGTGGGACGTACGGCGGGTTCTTCTACGCCGGTCTCAGCTACCGTGACACCGACTGGTACCAGATCGTCGTTCCGGCTCCTGGCAACTGCGTGATTTCGTGGACGGTGCGCGGCGAGACCGACACCCTCTGCGGCATCATCAACGGCAACACCGGCTGCCCGGTGACGTCGTTCTACGCGTATGCCTACGGCGCCAAGTGCACGGACCTCACGGCCTCCGCGACCGTCAGCGCTGGCACGTGGTGGCTCTGGGCCGGCACGCTGAACTTCGGCACGGTCGCCGGTCCGTGTGGTCAGCACTACAACGCTACGTTGGCCTCGAACTGCCCGGTGGCGGTCGAGCCGTCGACGTGGGGCTCGATCAAGAACATGTACAAGTAGCCTAGCGGCTGCTTGCGGGATTTCATCCCATCGGGCGGGCGCCTTCCGAGGCGCCCGCCTTTTTTCCGCCCATGAATCAGCGCATCGACCTGCCAGCGATCCTCGCGCTCGCCGTGATCCTCCTCACGGGCGGGCTGCTTCGCGTCGGGTACCTGCACGAGATCGCCCGGGCCCCGGACTTCTCGGCGCCGCTCGCCGACGCGGGCTTCCACGACTACTGGGCGCGCGCGCTCCTCGACGGTCACTGGACCCCGCCCGCGGGCGAGCTGGACCCTCGCATCCGCGAGACGCCCTTCCAGCGTCCGCCCGGGTACCCCTACTTCCTCGCCGCGCTCTACGCGCTCTCGAAGGGCAGCTACTTCGGAGTGCGCGTCGGGCAGATGGCCCTCGGACTGATCAACGTCCTGCTCGCGTTCTTCCTGGGTCGGGCGATCGCGTCGCGCGGGCTTGGTCTCGTCCTCGCCGCGTTCTGCGCGACCTACTGGGCGTTCGTCTACTTCGAGGGCGAGCTGCTCGCTCCCGTTCTCGTCGTGACGCTCAACCTCGCGACGCTTCTCGCGCTGACCGCGTGGGCGCGACACCCCGGGATCGTCCGCGCGCTCGTGGCCGGTCTCTGCGTGGGCGCGGGCGCTCTCGTCCAGGCCAACATGCTGCTCTTCGCGCCGATCGCCGCGCTGTGGATCGGGCTCGGGGGTCGACGTCTCGAGCACGGCAAGCCGGTCGTCTCCGCCGTCGCCTTCCTGGCGGGCGCCGCGCTCGCGATCGCGCCCGTGACCCTCCGCAACTGGATCGTCGCGAAGGACTTCGTCCTCGTCGGATCGAACGGACCCATCACGCTCTTCATCGGCAACAACGACGAGGCGGACGGGGTCTCCTCGCGCCTCCCGTACCTCCCGCAGCTCGGTCGCGTCGGGGGCTGGAGCTGGTTCTCCTACGACCAGATGGTCAAGGAGATCGCGCAGCGGGAAGGCTGGCCCGGGAACTTCTATTCCCGCGCGGAGCGGTTCTTCACGGCCAACGCGCTCGACTTCATCCGCAGCAAGCCGCGCCGGTTCCTCGAGCTCACGGGCAAGCGCGCGATGCTCTTCTGGGGCCCGGACGAGATCGCGAACAACAAGGCGGTCCAGATCGAGAAGGACCGGAGTCCCGTTCTCCGCCACCTCCCGGGATTCCCGTGGGTCCTCTCCCTGTCGCTGGTGGGGGCCGTCTCGCTCCTTCGCAAGCAACGCCAGAGCGCTCGACCGCCCGGCCGGCGGGCGGACGCGCCCGCCTCCAGCCTGGAGCTGGACGCGCCGGCGAGGTTCGCGTTCGCCGCGTGCGCCCTGTTCGTGCTGGCCTACTTCCTCTCCTTCGTTCCCTTCCTCGCCGCGTCGCGCTTCCGTACCCCGGTCGTTCCCGTGCTGTTCGTCTTCGGCGCCTGGGGCTTGCTGCAGCTGGGCGATCTGCTCCAGCGGAAACAGCGCGAGCCCGTGGCGTTCGCCGTGGCGACGTGGATCGTGGTCTTCCTCGCGTGCCGGCATTCCTTCTACCATTCCGCCGTCGACGTGGCGTGGTTCCACACCGACCGGGCCTCCGCGCTCCTGAGGCACGGGCGCACGCAGGAAGCCGTGCGCGAGCTCGAGGAGGCGCTGAGCGCGAACCCCGGATACGTGGATGCGCGCGTGACGCTCGCCCAGACGCTCACCCAGCTCGGCCGGCTGGACGAGGCGATCGCGAACTACAAGGACGTCCTCGCGCATCGCCCCGATCGTTCGGACCTGCGGCTCCTGCTCAGCCAGCTCCTCGTGAGCACCCACCGCACCGACGAGGCCATTCCGGAGCTGCAGGAGCTGGCGAAGGCGAGTCCGATGTCCGCGCCCACGCAGTTCGAGCTGGGTCGTGCGCTCATCGAGTCGAAGCGCGAGGAGGAGGGCATCGCGGCCCTTCGCCTCGCGGCGCAGCTCGATCCGACCCAAGCGGCCACGCACGTCAACCTCGGGATCGCGCTCGATCGCCGCGGCGACCACGCCGGCGCTCTCGCCGAGTTCGCGAAGGCCCTGGAGCTGGACCCGGCGTCGGTCGACGCGCGCTGGCGCCGGGGCCAGGCCTATCAGGCGCTAGGGCGCCCCACGGACGCCGAGCAGGACTTCCTGGCGGCGGTCCGCGCGCAACCGCGCTCCGTAGAGCCCTACGTCCTCCTCGGGAACCTCTATCTCGATCAGAAGCGGAACGACGACGCCGCGCGCTACTACCAGCAGGCGATCGACGTGGACCCGCGCAGCACGGTGGCGCGCGCGAACCTCGCCGGCGCGCTCGCCAATGCGGGACGGTACGAGGACGCGGTCGATGCGCTGCAGAACGCCCTCAAGCTCGACCCGACGGATCGCGTCTGCAAGGAACGTCTGAGCGTGCTTCAGCAGTACCTCGCCAGCAGGAAAGGCGCACCGCCGCCCGGCAAGTGACCGCGGCTACGGCGTGCCCTGGAGACGGAGGCCCCTCCCATGACCGTCTCGTTCACGATCCCGTTCCGTCGCTCCTGGGACCGCATGGTCCGGATGTTGTTCCGGCCGTTCCGACTCGACGCGTGGATGACGCTCGGCTTCGCGGCGTTCCTCTCCGGCCTGCTCGATCACGTCGGCCCCCAAGGACGGGGCGCCTGGAAGGAGGAAGGGGGCATCGGCGCGGGCCACGTGATCCGCGGGGCGGCGGCGTTCCTGTTGCACCCGGTGTGGGGACCGCTCGCGCTCGTCGTCGCGGCCGTGAGCCTAGCCCTGCTGGTCGTCCTCTTCTGTCTCGCGAGCCGCGGCAAGCTCGTCTTCCTCGACGACGTTGTGCACGAGCGCGCCGCGATCGCGGAGCCGTGGCGCCGATTCGGGCCGCAGGCGGACGGGCTCTTCGCTTGGTGGATCGCCTTCGCCGTCGTCTGCGCGCTCGTGGTGATCGCCGTGTCCCTGCCGATGATTCCGGCCGTGCTGGCCGCCGTGGCGAACTCGGACTTCAAGATGCTCGCGATCGCGAGCCTCCTCGGCTGGATCGCGCTGATGATCCCCCTCGGCCTGGCCGCCGGCTACACGCTGCTCTTCCTGTTCCAGTTCGTCGTGCCGATCATGGTCGCGCAGAAGCTCGGCGTGAGCGCCGCGTGGGGACGCTTCCTCGGCCTCTTCCGGCGCCACCCGGGTCCCTTCCTCCTCTTCGGGCTGGCGTACTTCGCGATCTCCATCGCCGTGGCCGCCTGCATCGCGGCCCTCGGACTGGCGACGTGCTGCGTGGGGTTCCTCGTGCTCGGCATCCCGTACGTGGGCTCGGTCATCCTCCTCCCCGTGGAGGTCCTGCTGCGGGGTCTCGGACCGGACTTCCTCGCCCAGTTCGGTCCCGAGTGGTCGGTGTTCGAGCCCGCCGGGCCGCCGCTTCCTCCGACGGAGGCCCCGCCCGCCGCCGCGAGCCCCGCGGCGTGAGCGCGACTCCCCTGCCCCGGCCCGCGCAGCGCGCCGGGGCCCTCGTCGCGTGGGCGCTCGTGGGCCTCGTCTGCGTCCTCGCCGCGCGGGCGCTGGCGAGCGGCGCGAGCGTGGCCGGCCCGGCCTGTCTCTTCCGGCGCGAGACCGGGCTGCCCTGCCCCACGTGCGGCATCACGCGCGCGGTCGTGCGGCTCTTGCGCAGGGATCCCTCCGGGTCCCTCGCCGCGCATCCGCTCGCGCTGCCGCTGACGATCCAGCTCGGCGTGGCGTGGCTGGTGGCCGGCGGCACGATCGTGTCCGGCCGGCCCCGGCGGCCGGACCGCTGGATCCCGCTCGTGGCCCTCGTCGACGCCGGTGCGCTCGTGGCGGTGTGGCTCGTGCGGCTGCTCGGGGGCACCTTGCCTTCCTGACCCGTTGACACTCCGGCACAGCCCTCCTAGCGTCGCCGCATTCGGGTCCGACCCCGCCCGCCCGCCCCCGAGGAGCGTGGACGTTCATGAGCGCGTCGCGATCGACCGAGAGCCCCGAAGCGCCCGAGCCCGCCTTCCACTCCTACATCGCCCCCGAGACCGTGATGCGCGAGTTCACCGCGCGCGCGGTCATCGCCGGGACGATCCTCGGCATGATCTTCGGCGCCTCGTCGCTCTACCTCGTGCTCAAGGTGGGCCTGACCGTCAGCGCGTCCATCCCGGTCGCCGTGATCTCGATCACGCTGTTCCGGCTGCTCTCGAAGATCGGGCCGAAGGACGCCACCATCCTCGAGAACAACATCGTGCAGACGGCCGGCTCGGCGGGAGAGTCGATCGCGTTCGGCATCGGCGTCACGATGCCCGCGATCCTCATCCTCGGCTTCGACCTGCAGCTCACGCGCGTGGCGCTGGTGGCCTCGCTCGGCGCCCTGCTCGGAATCCTCATGATGGTCCCGCTGAGGCGCGCCCTGATCGTGAAGCAGCACGGGAAGCTCAAATACCCCGAGGGCACCGCGTGCGCGGAGGTGCTGAAGGCGGGCGCGTCGCCCGAGTCGCGCGAGGCGGCCTCGCCGGCGGCCAAGCTCGAGGAAGAGCGCGGGATGCAGAAGGGCCTGAGCGCCAACACCATCTTCACCGGATTCGGGATCGGTCTCGCCTACAAGACGGCGATGGTGGCGCTCAAGGGCTGGAAGGACGTGCCCGAGAAGGTGTTCGGCGCGCCCTACCGGGCGGGGTCGCTGTCGGCCGAGATCTCGCCCGAGCTGCTCGGCGTGGGCTACATCATCGGCCCCACGATCTCGGCCGTGATGTGCGCGGGCGGCGTGCTCGCGTATCTCGTCCTCATCCCGCTCATCAAATTCTTCGGCGACGCGATCCCCGCTCCCCTTCCGCCCGGCACGGTGCCGATCTCGCAGATGGGACCGAGCGACATCCGCAGCGCCTACATCCTCTACATCGGCGCGGGCGCCGTGGCGGCCGGCGGGATCATCAGCCTGGCCCGCTCGATGCCGACGATCTGGCACGGGCTGCGCGAAGGCCTCCGCGACGTCACGGGCACGCGCGGGACGGCGGATCCGCACCGCACCGACCACGACCTCCCGATGATGTTCGTGTTCGGGGGCATCGGCGTGCTGGTCCTCGCCATCCTCGCCGCGCGGCCGCTGCACATGAACCTGCTCGGCGCGGTGCTCATCGTGATCACGGGATTCCTCTTCACCACCGTCTCGTCGCGGCTCACCGGCGAGATCGGCTCGTCGTCGAATCCCATCTCGGGGATGACCGTCGCCACCCTCCTCCTCACCTGCCTCGTGTTCCTCGCGGTCGGCTGGACCGGCGGCGCGTACTACGTGACCGCGCTCTCGGTGGGCGGCATCGTGTGCATCGCGGCGTCGAACGGCGGCGCCACCTCGCAGGATCTCAAGACCGGCTATCTCGTAGGGGCCACGCCGCGCCTCCAGCAGATCTCGATCCTCGTCGGCGCGCTCTGCTCCGCCCTGGTGCTCGGCCCGATCCTCCTCAAGCTGAACGACGCGGCCACGGTGTACGTGCCGGTCCAGCAGGTGGCGCCGGCCGGATTGCGCGCCGACCCGACCCGGCTCTCGCCGGGGCGCGAGTCCGTGCGCGGCGTGCAAGCGGGCGAGGACACGCGCTCGTACCGGGTGTGGCACAAGACCGACGACGTGAACGGGCCGAGCGGCAAGTACCTCGTGGACGACGCGGGCAACGCCGTCTGGCTCGTGGACCCCGGCATCAACGGCGTGCATCGCGTGCGCCCGGACGGCACCGAGGTCCGCAAGTTCGACGCGCCGAAGGCCACGCTCATGTCCTACATCATCAAGGGCATCCTGGACCGGAACCTGCCGTGGGGGCTGGTGCTCTTCGGCGTCATGATCGCCGTCGTGCTCGAGCTGGCCAGCGTCCCCTCCCTGGCCTTCGCCGTGGGCGTCTATCTCCCGCTCTCGTCGTCCACGCCGATCCTCGCCGGCGGAGCGGTGCGCTGGCTCGTGGATCGCGCCCGCCGGAAGGAGCTCGCCGCGCACAAGCTCACGGAAGAGCAGCTTGCCGCCGAGGCGGACCGCAGCGCGGGCGTCCTCCTGGCTTCGGGCTACATCGCGGGCGGCGCGATCGCCGGCATCGTGATCGCGTTCATGGCCGGCGTGCTCGAGCCCGTCGACGCGTCGCTGACGCGCTGGGCGCAGGCGAGCAATCCGTTCTTCGCGGGGCCCCACGCCGACCTGCTCTCGATGCTGCCGTTCGTGCTGCTCACGCTGCTCCTCCTGCTCGTGGGCCGGGAGAAGCTCATGGCGTCGAAGAAGCGCTGAGCCTCCCGATCCACTGCGAGAGAAGCGTCGCCGGGAAGACGTCGCCCGCGGCGAAGGTGTCGCGACGGGCGGCGAGCGCCTCCCCCACCTCGCGGAAGCTGCGCGCCACCGGGACGGTGCCGCCCGGCTGAACGGGGCCGCCGCTGGCGGCCGTGCGCTGGAGAATCGCGTCGAGGCCCGGGGCCGAGCGCGCTTGCGTCATGGCCTGCGCCACCCCCGCCAGCAGGAGATGCGGGTGCGCCGAGCCGTCGGGCAGGCGGAACTCCACCGTGGGCGGCGCCACGGTGCGCCCGTGCTCCGTCCGCGCCACGATGGGCAGCCGGACGAGCGCGGTCCGGTCGGCCTCGCCCCAGACGATCGCGCTGGGCGCCTCCTTCGCCTGGGTCAGCCTCACGAAGGAGTCCGCGCTGCGATTGCCGAAGGCCATCAGCGCGCCGCCCGCCTCCACGAGCCCGGCGATGAGCCATCGCGCGGGATCGGTCAGGGAGCCGTCGACGCGCCTCACGACGTCGTGCTCGGCGCGCGCGACGGGCGAGAAATGGAAGTGGAGCCCGGTGCCGGCGTGGCCGCGCCGGAGCATCGGCTCGAAGCTGACGCGCATCCCTTCGCGATGGGCGAGGTTCGAAAGGACCCACCGCGCCAGCACGACGGCGTCGGCGGCTTCCGGCAGTGGCGCGAGCGCCAGCTCGATCTCGTGCTGCTCCCAGAGGAGCTCGCCGGCCTCCGCGGGCTCGATCCGCCCGACCTCGCTGTGCCCGTACTTGACCGCGATGCCGATGTCCGCGAGCAGCACGAGCGCCCGTCGGCGCAGCGCCTCGCCGAGCGCGAACGGCGACGTGGCGTGGTAGCCGCGATCGCTCGCGCCGGGGAGATCGTCCGCCCTGGGAGATCTTCCGAGGAAGAGCTCGACCTCGCCGAGCGCCCAGAGGTCCACCCCGCACGTCTGCTGGAGGCGTCGCGCCGCGGAGCGAACGATGGTGTCCGGCGACTGCGGCAGCGGCGCGCCGGCCGCGTCCTCGTGACCGCACAGCAGCGCGAGGGTCGGCAACGGCGAGAAGGGATCGAGGAACGCGGTGGCCAGGCGCGGCCGCAGCACCACGTCGGAGCGGCCGGCGGGAATGCCGGAGCCCGGGAAGAGGCTCGAGCCGTCGGCGCGCTCGCCGCCGTCCAGGACGTCGCGCAGGTGCGCCCGGCTCCGCGGCGCGAAGTCGAGCACCTTCAGCGCACCGTCGCCGCCGACGTGGACGAGGCTCACGAGGCGGATACCGCGCTCGTCCACGAGCCGCACGAGATCCTCGGCCGTCCAGGTGACGGCCGGGCGGCCGATCAGCCGCTGCACCACGCCGGTGGGGAACACGCCCTCGGGGCCGGGCGCCGGCGCGGACGCGGTGGCCGCCGCCTCCATCGGGCGCGTCGACGTGGTCACGGTCGCACCGCCGTGGCGGTCGAGCCGCTCTGCGAAGCGCCGGTGAGCTCGTCCGCGAGCGCGCTCATGTCGTAGATGTGCCGCAGCGCTTCGAGAATGCCCGCCGAGTGCACGGACACGCAGCGTGCCTGCGCGTCGTCGTACGCGTAGTTCCAGAGGAAGCCCTGCGTGTTCCCGTCGAACACGACCCCCACGCACTCGAGGTCCGCGCTCACGATCGGGCTTCCGGAGTTGCCGCCGATGATGTCGTCCGTCGAGACGAAGTTCAGCGGCGTGGCGAGGTCCAGGCGAGAGCGCGCGGCCGCGACGCGGGCCGGCAGCTCGAAGGGCTCGCGAGAGCCGAAGCTCAGCGCGCGGTCGAACAACCCGAGGTAGGTGGTCTCCCACGGCACGAGCGTCGTGAGCTGCTCGTAGCCCGCGACCCTCCCGTAGCTGAGACGCAGGGTGCCGGTGGCGTCCGGATAGGCCGAGCGGCCCTCGAGCGCGAAGCGCGCGCGCGCGATGCGGCCGCCCTCCAGGCTCTCGACGCTCTCGACGTGGTCCTCGTTCCACGCGCGCAGCTCGCGCAGGACGGGATCGAGCGCGCGCACCCAGACGATGAGCGGATCGGTCGACGCGTCCACCGCCGCCCGCCCGCCTTCCACGAGGCGCCTGCGCTCCGAGGGATCCCCGAGGGCGGTGGCCTGCAGCAGCGACGTGGCCACGTCCTCGGGTGGGCGGCCGCCCAAGGCGAGCTTCACGAAGGGGTCGTCCGCGCGGAGGACGCCCGCGGCGTCGCGGAGCTGCGCGGCGAGCGCCACCGCATCCGCGTCGGGCCAGATGGGCGCGGGCGAGAACATCCGGAAGCGCAACGACTCGAGCCGCGAGTCCCGGTACTCCTCGAGGCGCTGACCGTTCGGCTTCTCGATCTCGACGACGTAGCGGACGATCTCCTGCGCGATCGTGGCGAGGCGCGACGCGGAGATCTCGGAGTAGAGCCACGGCCCCTGGCGACTGGTGAGCTCGCGCTCGGCCGCCGCGATGCGGTCCCATGCGTCCCCGGCCTCCGCCGCCGCCCGCGGGTCCTTCGCCACTCGCTCGCGCCACGACGCTTCCGCGGTCCGCTTCGCCTCCAGGAAGGCCGGCTCGCGCAAGATGGCCAGGAAGGCGCGCTGCCGCTTGAGGTTGTTGTCCAGACCGCGAATGCGGTCCTTCGCGCGGCGCGCGGCCTCCGGCGTCTGCGCGGAGAACGCGCGCAGCGCCGCCACGCGCGTCTCCTGCTGGTGGACGCGCACGGGGAGGTACGCGTCACGCAGGTACTCGAGCTGCGCCACGGTGAGCAGGCGGCCGGTGCTTCCGGGATGGCCGGCCACGAACACGAGCTCGTCCTCCTTCGGACCGGTCGCGCTCCAGCGGAACCAACGCTCCGGGCGCACGGGAGCGCCGTTCTCGTAGACGCGGAAGAACGCGAAGTCGAGGTCGTGCCGCGGGTACGAGAAGTTGTCGAGCTCTCCGCCGTAGAAGGCGATCTGCTCCTCGGGCGCCATCACCAAGCGGACGTCGGTGTACTTCTTCGATCGATACAGCCAGTACTCGCCGCCGTGATACAGCTCGACGACGCGGGAGCGCAGCTTCGTCCTGCGGAGGGACTCCTGCTCGATGCGCGCGATCTCCGCCTTGCGGAGGGCGTTGCGCTCCTTCTCGGACGCGCCCTTCTCGAAGGCCTTCCGGACCCGGGCGGTGACGTCCTCGGTGGACAGGAGGACGCTCAGCTCGAGGTCCGGGCAGCGCAGCTCGGCCGCGGCGTCCTTCGCGTAGAAGCCGTCGTGGACGAGGTCGCGGCCCTGGGTCGAGAGCTTCTGGAGCTGGCCGAGCGCCACGTGATGCGCCGTGAGCACGAGCCCGTTGGCCGAGACGAAGGAGCCCGACGCCCCGCCGAAGTCCACGCAGGCCTTCTGGACGTGCTCGATCCACTCGCGCGTCGGCCGGAAGCCGTAGCGCTGCTCGAGCGCGGCGAGCGGCAGGTTGTCGAGGGTCCACAGGCCTTCGTCCGCCGAGGCGCGCGGGACCGGAAGGAGCGCCGCGAAGGCCGGCAGGGCGACGCAGAGGCCGAGTCGCGCTCGTCGGTGGAACATGCGGCGCTCCCGGGAGGTGGCATCGTGGGGCGGGCTGAGGCACCAAGCTACCGCCGGCGCCCGCGGGCGGCCAAGAACAGACCGGCCGGCGCTCGGGGCGCCTTCCCGCGGCGACCGCCCGACGAGGCGCCCGGAAGCGGCCTCCGCCTTGACATCGCCGGATGCGTTCTGCTATTCCGGACTCTCCGGGCGCTTCCCGGAAGGCGGCGGAACGGGGCGTCGAGGCGGCCTGCAGGCGCCCCGAACCTTCTCCGCTGGCAGGGATTCAACTCCTTGGGCATACTGCGTGGCCTGCCAAGGGGTTCGGCCCCCCAGGGGAGTTCGCCGTGCCAGGCTGGCTTCGTCGGTTCGGACCTCCGGACCCACGGAGGTACAAGTCGCCGGGCCGCAGCACCTTCGCGCTGCGCCTGGCGATTTACGCGGCGATCGTGCTGGCGCTCTTGGTCTTCCGGGTCGTGCCGAGCCTGCGATCGAGGCTGCCGCAAGTCCCGGAATTCGGAAAGGTGGACTCGACGCTGGCCGTGGCCGGGACGAGCATCGCGCCCGACCTCATTCGCCGGCTCGTCGAGGAATTCAAGACGGAGTATCCCGCCGTGAAGCTCGACGCGAGAGCTGGAGGCACCGCGCAGGGGCTGGAAGCCCTCCTGAACGGGCGGACCGACGTCGCTTTCCTGAGCCGTCTGCCGAACGTCGAAGAATCCCGGCTGATCCGCGCCCGGCACGACTCGGTGTCCACCTTCCCCGTCGCTCTCGCGGGAATCGCGGTGATCGCGGGTGACGCTTCCCCCTACCAGGTCTTGGCGGTCGAGGACCTCCGGAGGATCCTCTCGGGAGGCCCGGCTGCCCCGGGAGACCCCGAGCGGCTCTACGTGCCGGAGCCCAACCGGGGCCTCTGGGGCGCGGTGGTGGCCCAGCTCGGGATCCCGGAGAACGCGCCCGCCGCCCTGCGCTGGCTGGCCGCCGAGACCGACGTCGTGGACGCCGTCTCGAAAGACCCCGCGGCGATCGGGCTGGCCAGCACCCTGGCCCTCCCGGACAGCCTGGAGGAGCGCGGGGTGAGGATGGTCGGCCTCCGTCCGCCCGGCAGCGACCGGGCCTTCACGGCAAATTCGCAAGACGTGGCGGCCGGGGGGTATCCACTGTTCCACTATCTGTATGTATCATGTCACGCTCGTTGCGGTGCCCTGGCCTCGGGTTTCGTCACCTACCTGTCCAGCGGACGCGGTCAGCACTTCGTCTCCCGCTCCGGCTACGTCCCGGCGAGGGACGTCCCGCTCCGCATCCACATGGAGACGGTGAAGGGGCCCATCGGCGCCCCGAGCAAGTGACCGGTCCTCGGAGAAGGAGACTCCTCAGCATGGAGACGCGCGCCCGTCGAGCCCCTCATCCCCTTCAGGGTCTGACGCGCCTGTCGCTGGTCGCCGCGATCGCCCTCGGCGCGACGTTCCTCGCGTCGGGCGCGCGCGCGGACAAGAAACAGTACTCGTACGAGGAGAATCCCGTCCGGCTCGGGCTCAGCGCGCTGCACGACGGGAAGTTCTCCGAGGCGCAAGCTCACTTCCAGGAGGCCGTCGAGAACGAGGTCGATCTGCCGCACGCGCACTTCGGCCTGGCCGAGATCGCGGTCCGTCAGGGAAACGACGCCCTCGCGGACTCGCTGTACCAGCTGGCCATCTCGGAACAGAAGGGCGGCGCATTCCCCGAGGCGCACGCGGAGCGCGGCGTGCTCCTGCTGCGCGCCGGCAAGGACGACGCCGCGGCGGCGGAGATCGGCCAGGCGTTGAAGGAAGACAAGAACCGCTGGGAGGCGCAGTACGCCAAGGCCCTCTTCGCCATCCACCAGAAGAAGTTCGACGAGGCGAAGGAGGCGCTCAAGGAGGGCCGGAGCAAGCGCGGCCTGGGGGACGGCGAGGACCGGTACCACTACGGCCTGGCGCGCCTGGCCTTCGAGCAGGACGACCTCGCGGGCGCCGAGAGGGAAGCGCTCGCCGCGCTGACCGTGGATCCCACCAACGCGGACTACGTGGCCTTCCTCGCGGACATCTACTCGAAGCGCGGCGAGCCCGGTCTCGCGATCCAGAAGTACGAGCAGGCCGCGGCCGCGCCGGGCGCCACCCCCACCGCCGCCTTCTATCACCACCTCGGCTCGCTCTACGAGAAGATCAACGAGCCGAACGAGGCGCTCCGCCGCTACACCGAAGCGGTCAAGATCGACTCGACGTACGCGCCCGCGTTCCAAGAGATGGGTCGCCTGTACACGGCCGGCAAGGTCTGGGACAAGGCGTTCCTGGCGTACGGCCGCTACCTCAGGTTCGCCCCGAAGGACCTCGACGCCACCCTGAGCTTCATGCGGGCGGCGCTGGCGCCGGATGTCCGCCAGTACAAGGCGGCCCACGAGGCCGGGAATCGTGCCTTCGCGATGGACTCCACGCGCGCGGATGTCCGGCTCCTCTTCGCGCGCGCCTCGGCGCAGGACAAGGACCCGGCGCGCGCCTCGCAGCTCTACGCCAGCCTCCCGGACACTTCCCTCCTGGAGCCGATCGACCACGTCCGTCTGGGCCAGATCGACTTCGAGGCGCAGCAGTGGGGCGACGCGGAAGCGCACCTGAAGACCGCCGTCGCCAAGGACTCCACGTCGGTGGAGGCGTACTTCATCCTCGGGCTGACCGAGATGCGGCTGAACCGCCCCGACGACGCGGTGACCGCGCTGACCCGGGCGAGCCAGCTCGCCCCCCCCACCTTCTCGGCCGCGTCCCTGAACCTGGGAATCGCGCTGCTGCAGGCGAAACGGCCCGTGGAGGGCATCGCGGCGCTGCGCCAGGCCCGGACCCAGGCCCCGGACAACCCTCAGGTGATCCTCACCCTCGCGCAGGCGCTCGCCACCGCGGACTCCACGGATGCCGCGATCGTGGAATACCGGCGAGCCATCGAGATCAACGACGCGGACGCCCGGGCGTACCGCGGTCTCGGTCTGTGCCAAATCCAGAAGAAGAGCTACGGTGAGGCGGTGAACGCCCTGAAACAGGCCACGGCCCTCGATGCCGGGAATGCCGACGGGTGGGCGCTGCTGGGCCAGGCGTACCTCGGGCTGAACGACGTGGTGCACGCGGGGCAGGCGGCGGAGCGCTGCCTGGCGATCAACCCGGGCCACACGACGGGGAAGTCCGTCCTCGAGGTCTCGAAGAAGGCCCGCAGCGGGTCTGCCCAGTAGATTGCGGAAGGAGCGGATATGACGCTGGACCGGGAGTTGCGGGGCGACGTCCACGTGTTGTCACCGCGCAAGAACCTGCAGGGCGGTGATGAGACGCGCGAGCTCCAGCAGGCCGTGCAGGAGATCGTCGCGGACGGGGTCCCGAAGATCGTCATGGACCTCGGGAAGATCTCGTACATGACCTCGGTGGGGCTGGGTACGCTCGTCGGGGCCTACACGAGCTGCAGCAAGCGGAACGGCTGGCTTCGCGTCGCGCGGATCGGCAACCGCATCAAGGATCTCTTGCTCGTCACGAAACTGACACTCGTCTTCGATTCCTACGACACCGTCGAGGAAGCTCTCGAGGGTGTCCACAAGGAAGGCGCCTAGACCTCGCGTTGATCCGGGAGGGATCTCCATGAAGGGTTGGATCGTCTATCTCATCCTCGGCCTGGCGTTGGCCGTCGCGTACTTCATCTACAAATCCCTACCGGAGTTCATCCAGCAGGGCGGCCCGCTGATCGTCATGCTCATCACGCTGATGATCATGGTGCTGACGTTCATCATCGAGCGCGCGTGGACGCTGAAGCAGGCCAGCGGTAAGGGCAGCCTCGTCCACTTCGTGCGCAAGATCAAGGCGGCGGTCCACGGCGGGAATCTGGACGAGGCCATCGACGCCTGCCGCAAGCAGGGCGGCTGCCTCGCGAACGTGGTCGGTGCCGGCCTGGAGCGCTACCAAGCCCTGATGGGTACGGGCATGCCCAAGGACGAGCTGATGGACGAGACGCGCCGCGCCTTCGAGGAGGCGAACGCCCTCGAGACTCCGTTGCTGGAGCGCAACCTCATCGCCCTCTCCACGATCGCCTCGATCGGAACCATGGTGGGCCTGCTGGGTACCACCATCGGGATGATCCGCTCCTTCCGGGCCATGAGCCACCAGGGCGCGCCCGACGCGATCCAGCTGGCGTTGGGGATCTCCGAGGCGCTCATCAACACGGCGGGCGGCCTCATGCTCGCGATCCTCGGTATCATCATGTACAACTTCTTCACGCAGCGCGTGGACAGCTTCAACTACTCGATGGACGAGACGTCCTTCGAGATCATGCAGCTGCTGCAACACCAAAAGGGCGAGGCACGTGGCTAAGGCGAAGCGCCGCATCGGAGTCCGCATCGACATGACGCCCATGGTCGACGTGGCCTTCCTGCTGCTCATCTTCTTCATGACCACCACGCAGTTCAAGCCGCCCGAGGAAGTGTCGGTCAAGCTCCCGTTGTCCGGCTCGGACATCAAGATCCCCGAGTCGAACACCATCACCATCACGGTGACCGAGGCGGGCAAGGCCTACCTGCAGGACGAGAAGGGGCGGACCGCGGAGATCCCCCCCGGCGGCGTGGCCGACGCGCTCAAGGAGGCGCGCGCCCACAAGCCGGGCGCCTTCATCATCCTGAAGGGCGACAAGGGCGCGAAGTACGGGGACATCGCGGACGTCATGGACGCGTTCGCGGAGGCCAACGCTCTCAACTTCAATCTCATGACGGATCTGAAGACGACACGCTAGAGGAGCTCCGATGGCCGGCGTCGACACACCAGAACCAAAAGCAGCCAAGAAGGGAGTCGGGCTCCGGCACCCGAGCCGTCGCGTCGGCGTCCGCATCGACATGACGCCGATGGTGGACATCGCGTTCCTGCTGCTGATCTTCTTCATGGTCACCACGGTGTTCCGCGCTCCCCAGGCCCTGGAGATGAAGCGGCCGCCGAAGGACACGAAGGTGCAGGTCGCGGAGTCCAACGTCCTGATCATGCTCGTGGACAAGGACGGGCGGATGTTCTGGCGCTACGGGGAAGAGTCCCTGCAACCGGTCCTCAAGAAGGACCTGACGCGGTTCTTCAAGGACCAGCTCACCCAGAATCCCCAGGTCACCGTGCTCATCAAACTGAACAGGGACGCCAAGTACGAGACCATGGTGGATCTGATGGACGACCTCGAGTACTCGAAGATGACTCGCTTCAGCCTCATCCCGATGACCGAGGACGACGTCGAAGAAGTGATGGAAATGCCATGACGACCCCTGCGTCCGACCTCATGCCCTCGATGGGATTCACGCTGCCCTTGGTGGGCGAGGATCATCCGCTCCGCAAGCGCTTCCGGCGGACGTTCATCTGGTCGGCCACCATCGCCATGCTGATCCACGCGGCGGTCGCGGGCGGCCGGATCGTCGTCGCCCGGTACCTCGAGTCCCGGATCCCTCCGCCCACGCAGGTCGTGAGGTTCGTCAAGATCGACCAGGTGAGCGCGCCCTCCATCACCCAGGAGGAGGCGCAGCCGGCGGTGGCGCTGGCGGATCACGTGGCGCAGCCCACGATGGGCGTTCCCGAGCCCGTGCCGGACTACGAGGCCACGGAGCTGACGGTCGCCTCCACCGACGAGATGACCCAGCTCAACACGTCGGACCTGTCGGCCCTCACGGGTGGCGCGGACTCCGTCGTGGTGAACTTCGAAGGCGGCCTCCCCTCCCCGGACGAGTACGTCGCCGTGGAAGAGATGCCCCAGCTGATCAACGTCTCGGACGTCCAGCGCGCCACCGCGGACCTCTATCCCGAGATCGCGAAGTCCGCGGGCGTCGAGGGCACGGTCAATCTCAAGGTCTACGTCGGGAAGAACGGCGACGTGGAGAAGGTCATCGTCGTGGACGGGCCGGAGATGCTCCGGCAGGCCGCCATGGATGCCGTGAAGAAGGCGAAGTTCAAGCCGGCCCTCCAGCAGCACCACCCCGTGGGCATCTGGGTGGCCTGGCCCCTCGAGTTCTCGCTGCAGTCCTGAGCGTCGAGTCCCGGAGCGGTCCCGAGGGCAAGAGCCCGACGGACGCGCCGGACGATGAGAACGGCCGCTTCGACCCGCCGCACGCGGCGAGATCGAGGCGGCCGTAGCCTGTTGGAGGCAGGTTCGACGGAGAGCCGTCCCTCGAAGCGCCATCGGCCGGCGCGTCTTCCGTGGCCGCGCCGCCCGTCGGCGCGTGGCGCGCCCGAGTCTCTAGCTCTTCCCCGGCTTGGGCGTGCTCTTGCCCGCGAGAGCGTCGTTCATGGTGGCCTGGAGCGCGCCGGCCTCCGTCACCGCCGAGTCCAGCTTCGCCTTCGCCAGGATGAGATCGTCGCCGTTCTGAGCCGCGGTGGCGTCCGCCAGGAGCTGTCGAAGGGCGGCCAGGTTGTTCTGCCACGCCACGAGGTCGACCCTCGCCTTCGACGCGGTGGCCTTCGCCATCATCTGATCCGCTGCGTCGACGGCATCGTTGGCCGTCTTCATCGCCTCGCGGACGGGCCCTTTGAGCCCGGCCTTCGTCTTCAGGGCTTCGGTCCTCGCCTTGGTCAGCTCGGTCACCGCCTCCGTCAGCTGATTCGTCGCGGCGGTGTAGTTCCGGAACAACACGAACTTCTTGGCCTGCACGGCCATCTCGGCCTGGGCCGCGTCGTACGCGGCCATCGCCGCCTTCGCCTGGTCCGGCGCGTACCGTACCGCGCCCACGGTCTTGGCATCTTCCTGGGCTTGGCTCGCCTGCTGCGCCACCTTGTTGGGCGGGGAGATGCATCCGACGACGCCCAGTCCGACGGCGCCGAGCACGACGATCAGCATCCTCTTGCGCATGGGGACACTCCCGAGAGAGGGACGAACGGCACGAGCTCCGAGGGCTCCGTGTTTCGCGGCGCTGGCGACGATGGTTCGGACTCCGGTCAGCCGGCGGCGGGAGTCGACGTCTTCGAGGGGGTCTTCCCGGTCGACTCCGGAGCCGCACCGGGCTGGCCCGCGGCCTCCGTCTGGGGGGTGGTGGGCGCAGCTTCCTCGTCCCCGGTCACGGGAGTGCGGCTCTGCTTGCGCGCCTCGTCGCAGCTGTAGAAGAAGTGCTTGAGGTCCGCGGCCACCCAGGGCTTGCGGATCACGTCCTTGGCGCCGGCGAGCCGCTTGACCTGCTCCTTCGTGGAGCACGGCCGTCCCCAGTAGTTGTAGGCCATGTTCACGGGCATGGCGCATGCGGTCTGGATCACGGCGCCCGACGCTCCGAGGAAGAGGTTCGCGTTCGGCAGCGTGCCGCCGATCAAGGGCACGACGTCTCCCTCGACCCCGATGTGGTACGTGGTGTTGTCCTCGAACGTGCAGCGGAAGATCTTGGGATCGCCCGTGCCGGAGATGGCCACGCCGAAGTTGTTGTTGCGGATCGTGCACTCGAGCAGAGTGCCCGTGGAGTTCTGGAGGGCGACGCCGATGTTCTTGTTCCCCTCGATTCGAACTCCCTGGATCATGGGCGCCACGTACTCCAGGATCAGGCCCGTATTGCCGTTCCCCGAGATCGACCCGCCCGTGATCGTGAAGTCGCCGTCCGTGGCCCGCACGCCGGCCTGCACGTTGTCGTGGATCCGGCAATCGACCACCCGCGCCGGCCGCGTGGTGCCCTCGATGACGAGCCCGTAGTTGGCGCTGCCGGAAAGATCGCAGTGGCGGATGTCCGCGGAGCCGCTCTGGACGAAGATCCCCGCCACCTGCGCCTGCTCGATCTTCGTGTCGAGGATGTACGGCGCGGAGTTGCGGTGCGAGCCGATGCCGTTCGCGGCGCCGACGATGCGGCACTCCGCGATGACCGGCTCGCCGTCCCCGATCGCGAGGATGCCTCGCTTCGCGACCCCCTTGCCGTCGATCGAGAAGCCGATGACCTCCGTGGAGTTCGTGCTCTGCTGCAACGAGATGACGGCTTCGTTCTCCGACTTCACGGACGTGTCGTAGGCGATCGTCGTCTCGGACGCGCCCTTCTCCGACATCAGGACCACGCCGTCCCGGACCGCGACGTTTTCCGTGTAGGTGCCGGGCGCCACGAGCACGGTGTCCCCCGCGGCCGCCGCGTCCATGCCCTTCTGGATGGTCGGGTGATCGGCAGGCACGCGAATCGCCTTCTCGAGGCTCGCCCGCGAGCCGCCGGGGAAGGCGAGCGCGACTGCGACGGCGAGGGCCCACGGGCCCGGCGATCTTTCCAGGATCCTCATCAGTGCTGCCTCCCGACGGGGCTCGGCCGGGGCCGGTGCGCAAGAGAAGCGAATTTCCGCGACGATCGGCACCATGTCAAGGTGCGCCCCTCCCGAGAGCTCTTTCCGGAGGCGCCCGTGGCGCTCCCCGCCCCGGGCCCGCGGCGGCACCGCGCGTTGACCCGCCGATCCGTGCATTATAGACTGCGGAGTCGTGATTGCCGACCCCGTGGATACCCTTCCCCGGGAAGGCGATCTCCTCGGACGACGACTGGAAGGGGACAGCCATGCGCAACGTCTTCCGGCAGGGGCCGCGGCCGGACCTCCCGGAGCATCCCGGAGCGCCGCGGCGGACGCCCTGGGGAATCCTGTTCGGTCTCGCTTCCCTCGCGTGGATCCTCCTGCGCGTCGCCCGCAAGCCGTCCCGGCTCGCGTATCCGTGCCAGCAGGCCGCCCTCGCGAACGTCTCCTTGCTGCTCGGAGTGCCGGTCGCGGCCTGGCTCGGTCGCCTCGTGCTGCGCGGCGGGCGGCGGCCCCTGGTCCGCGGCGCCCTGGTGGCGGCGCTCGGGCTCGTCGTGGCTCTCACGGGCCTCACCGACCCCCGCACGGCGCTCTCGGCCTCTCACCGCAACTCCCTGGCGCCCTCCAGCGACTACGTCGCCAGGGTCTACCTCGTGGACAACGCCGGAGGCCCCTCCGGCCTGCACCATCTGGGCGTGGACGAGCTCCTCACCTGCCTGGGCGCCGGGGGGCAGCCGTTCTACAAGTCGGAGACGATCGGGCCCGAGTCCGGGCCGAACGGGATCATCGCCGCCGACGACGTCGTCCTGGTCAAGATCAACGCGCAGTGGAACCAGCGGGGCGGCACGAACACCGACGTCCTCAAGGGACTGATCGCCCGCATCCTCGAGCACCCCGACGGCTTCACGGGAGAGGTCGTCGTGGTCGAGAACACGCAGGGCGTGGGCTCCCTCGACTTCGCCGAGAACAACGCCGAGGACCATTCGCAGTCGGCCACGGACGTCGTGAATCGGTTCGCGAGCCTCGGCAAGCCCGTGTCGGCGTTCCTCTGGGACACGATCCGCACCACGTCGGTCCTGGATTACGACCAGGGCAATGCGCAGAACGGGTACGTCATCGGCCCGTACTCCGGCGACGTGCAGGGCTGCGTCTCCTATCCCAAGTTCCACACCGCCGGCGGCCACTTCGTCAGCCTGAAGCGCGGCATCTGGGATCCCCTGCACGGGACCTTCGACGACACGCGCCTGAAGTTCCTGACCGTGCCGGTCCTCAAGTGCCACGCCGCCACCTACGGCGTGACCGCGTCGCTCAAGATCCACGTCGGCTCGATGACCACCGCGCTGTCGACGAACACGCACGGCTCCGTCCGCTACGGGATGCTCGGCAAGTTCCTCGGCGAAGTGCGCATGCCTGATCTCGTCGTGCTGGACTGCATGTACATCCTCGCGCGCCCGAGCGCCGGACCGGCCTGCTCGTACGCCCAGGCGACGACGATGAACAAGCTGATGGCGGGCGTGGACCCCGTGGCGATCGACATGTGGGCGACGAAGAACCTCCTCGTGCCCGCGATCCTCGCGAACGGCTATACGAGCTACCCGATGCAGGACCCGGACAACCCGGGCAGCATCTTCCGCATCTACCTCGACGCGGCGTGCGCGCAGCTCCTCGCGGCCGGCATCCCCGCGACGAACGACCTCTCGCGGATCGAGGTGCTGCGCTCGAGCGCCTTGGCCGCGGGCTCGATCGGCGTCGCCGCGGCCGCGGGCGCCTGCCCGAATCCGTCGGCCGCCGGAACGACGATCCTCTTCGACGCGCCCCGCGCCGGCGTCGCGCGGCTCGACGTGTACGATGTCGCCGGTAGGCTCGTGCGCTCCGTCACGGCGGCTCAGGCCGCCGGCGCCGGGCGGATCTTCTGGGACGGCCGCGACGCCTCGGGGCTCCGGCTGGCCCCGGGCACTTACTGCTACCGGATCTCGGGCGTCGGCGCGTCCGCGGTCGGAAAGGCCACGCTCATCCGCTGATTCGCCGAGTCGTCGCGCGACGGAGGCCCGCCTCCGCCGCCCGGCCATGCCTGCGGCTTCCCCCGGCCCGGCCCGTCCCGTGCGGGCCGGGCACTTTCCGCCCGGGGCCGGGTTAGATCCCGAAGACCGCAGGAGTGGCGCGGCCGAAGTCGACCTTCCGGGGCGACGGTCCCCCTGCCCGTAGCTCCCTGGTCCGCCGAAGGCGCGCGGGTTAAGGTAGTCGCCCCGCGCTCGCGACGCGCAACCTCTGCTGCGGAGGCGTCGATGAGGAGGAGACTCGCCTGGATCGCGGGCGGCGTCGTGGTGGCCGCCGCCGTGATCTTCCTGTGGGTGCGGCAGGACGCCGCGAAGGACTCCCGGGAGTATCGCTTCGTTCCGGTGGAGCGCGGGGATCTCGAGGCGCTCGTGTCCGCGTCCGGGACCCTGCAGGCGTTGGCCACCGTCCGCGTGGGCACGCAGGTCTCCGGAATCGTCGCGAAGACCTTCGCCGACTTCAACGACCACGTGACCAAGGGCGAGGTCATCGCCCTGATCGACACGACGCTGCTCGTGAGCGCGGTCCACGAGGGCGACGCGGAGCTCGATCGTGCGAAGGCGGATCTCAACCAGAAGCAGGCGGACTTCGACCGCATCCACTCGCTGCGCGCCGCCAATCTCGCCGCCGACACGGACCTGAACGCGGCGCAGTACAACCTGGACGTGGCGAAGGCGAACCTCAAGTCGGCCCAGATCAACCTCGATCGCGCGCGCCAGAATCTCGACTACGCCACCATTCGCGCGCCCATCTCCGGGACGGTCATCGAGCGCGACGTGGACGTGGGCCAGACGGTCGCGGCCAGCTTCTCCGCGCCGCAGCTCTTCCTCCTCGCGGACGACCTCTCGCACATGCAGATCCTCGCGTCGGTGGACGAGAGCGACATCGGCAAGATCAAGGAGGGCCAGTCCGCGCGCTTCAGCGTGCAGGCCTATCCCGAGGAGAAGTTCACGGGCATCGTCCACCAGGTGCGCATGCAGTCCGCCACCACGGAGAACGTCGTCAACTACACGGTGGTCGTGAACGTGGACAACCCGGACCATCGGCTGCTGCCGGGCATGACCGCCACGGTGGACTTCGTCACGGGCACGGCGAAGGACGTCCTGAAGGTCCCGAACGCCGCGCTGCGCTTCCGCCCGTCGCAGGACATGGTGGCGGAGATGCAGAAGCGCCGTCAGGCCCAGGCGGCGCAGGCGCCGGAC
Source organism: bacterium (assembly GCA_046330135.1). Classification (GTDB taxonomy): domain Bacteria; phylum ARS69; class ARS69; order ARS69; family ARS69; genus CAYYFX01. Next base: position 258,034 of record JAXLTI010000005.1, on the reverse strand, counting down.
TCGACGAAGGCTCGCTGGGCCGAGCATCGGGGGCAGCGCGGAGCCGCGGGCGAGGGCGCCGGCGCGTCGGGCGAAGCCCACGGCGGCGCGCGCGGAGACGGCGGCGCCGGCGGCGGCGGCCGCAACGGCTCCATCCCGCTGCTCTGGTACCTCGACGATCAGGGGCAGGTCGCCGCCGCCCGCGTGCAGGTCGGCATCACGGACGGGAAGTACACGGCGGTCGAGGGACGCAGCCTCAAGGAAGGCATGCAGGTGATCACCGCGATCACGCGCGCCGCCGCCCAGGCGAGCTCGAGCCCCTTCCAGTCGCAGCCGCAGGGTCCGCGGTTCGGGCCCGGCGGCTTCTGACGGCCGCCCCCGCCGTGACCCCCGAGGCCGACCGGCCGGTCATCCGGATCACCGGATTGGCGCGCACGTACTCCACGGGCGCCACCGCCGTGCATGCGCTGCGCGGCGTGGACCTGACGGTCGCGCGCGGCGAGATGATCGCCATCATGGGCGCGTCCGGCTCGGGGAAGTCCACGCTCATGAACCTGCTGGGCTGCCTCGACTACCCCACGGCCGGCACGTACGAGCTGGACGGCGTGCACGTGGACGGGCTGTCGCCGAACCAGCTCGCGAACCTGAGGAACGAGAAGATCGGGTTCGTCTTCCAGGGCTTCAACCTCCTCGCGCGCACGTCGGCCCTGGACAACGTCGAGCTGCCGCTGCTCTACGACCGGCGCGGGCGGCTGCGCGACCCGATCGCCCGAGCCACCGCGGCGCTCCGTCGCGTGGGGCTCGGAGAGCGCCTCCGCCATCTGCCGAGCGAGCTTTCCGGAGGCGAGCAGCAGCGCGTCGCGATCGCCCGCGCGCTCGTCACCGAGCCCACCATCGTCCTCGCCGACGAGCCCACGGGCAACCTCGACAGCCGGACCTCCATCGACGTCATGGCGCTCTTCCAGGAGCTGAACGAGCAGGGCGTCACGCTCCTCGTGGTGACGCACGAGCCCGACGTGGCCGCGTACGCGCGCCGGATCGTGGAGATGCGGGACGGCCGGAAGGTCCGCGACGAGCCGGTCCGGAACCGCCGCTCCGCCGCGGGGGATCTCGCCCGGCTCCCCACCCTCCAGCCGCAGGAGGCTTCGTGAAGGCCACCATCCTGCTCAAGATCGCCGGGCGCAGCATCCTCAAGAACAAGATGCGCACGCTCCTCACGATGCTCGGCATCATCATCGGCGTGGCCGCCGTGATCGTGATGGTGGCGGTGGGCGAAGGCGCGCAGTCGGAGATCCAGAACCGCATCAACAACCTGGGCACCAACCTGATCATCATCACGCCCGGCGCCGCGACCGCCGCCGGCGTGAGCCAGGGCGCCGCCACCTTCAATCGGCTCACGCTGGCCGACGCGGACAAGCTCAAGCGCGAGGGCTCGGTCCTCTCGGCGGTCTCGCCGGTCATCATGACGCGCGCGCAGGCGGTGGGCGGCGCGGGCAACTGGCGGACGTCGATCTACGGGGTCGCCACGGACTACCAGATGATCCGCGACTGGGCCGTCACGTCCGGCACGTTCTTCTCGGAGAACGACGTCCGCACCGTCCGCAAGGTCTGCCTTCTCGGCAAGACCGTGGCCAACGGGCTCTTCCCCGACTCCGATCCGGTGGGGCAGCAGATCCAGCTCCGCGACGTGCCGTTCAGCGTCATCGGCGTGCTGGCGGCGAAGGGTCAGACCGCGCAGGGCACCGACCAGGACGACGTCATCCTCGCGCCGTACACCACCGTCCACGACCGATTGAGCGGACACCAGTTCATCGGGCAGATCCTCGCCACCGCGTCCGTGCCGCAGGACGTGGAGTCGGCGCAGGAGGAAGTGCGGCAGATCATGCGGGAGTCGCACAAGCTCACGGAGTCCGAGGACAACGACTTCACGGTGCGCAACCAGACCGACCTCGCCGAGGCGGCGCAGGGCACGACGCGCGTGATGACCATGCTGCTCGCCGCGATCGCGAGCATCTCGCTGCTCGTCGGCGGGATCGGGATCATGAACATCATGCTCGTCTCCGTCACCGAGCGGACGCGCGAGATCGGCATCCGCATGGCCATCGGCGCGCGCGGCGCGGACGTGCTCACGCAGTTCCTCGTGGAGAGCGTGGTGATGAGCCTGATCGGAGGCGCGATCGGCATCGGCGTGGGCTTCGCGGGCGCGGAGATCCTGGGGCGCGCGACCGGCTGGAGCACCGTCGTGGCGCCGCGCACCGTCGCCATCGCCCTCGGGTTCTCCGCCGCGGTCGGCATCTTCTTCGGCTTCTACCCGGCACGGAAGGCCGCGCAGCTGAACCCCATCCAGGCCCTGCGTTACGAGTAGGCGATCCTTCGGCGACGTCGCGGCCGCGGCGCAGCCTCGGGAGGAGGCGACATGCCCTCGCGCATCGAGCAGCCGACGATCGTGCCGGCCGCCGGCAACCTGCCCAAGCGCATCGAGGAGTTCGTCGGCCGGTTGAACACCGGCACCCGCGCCGTCAGCATCGCGCGGATGGTCAGCCCCGCAGGCTGGGAAGAGCCGGCGCAGGCGCCCGATTTCGACGAGTACACGCTCGTCCTGCGCGGAACGCTCCGCGTGACGAGCGGCGCGACCTCGCTCGACGTTCGCGCCGGACAAGCGGTGGTGGCTCACGCCGGAGAGCCGGTCCGCTACTCCACGCCCGAGCCCGGCGGGGCCGAGTACGTGGCCGTGTGCCTTCCCGCCTTCTCGCCCGAGGCCGTCCGTCGCGAGCCCGGAGCGTCTCCGCCGTCGGCCCCCGCTTCGCCGCCGCGGCCGGGCGCCTCTTCTCTCGCATCGCCGCGGCTCGCATTCCGCCCGATCGGCCGCGTGCGCTCGCCGGTGAAGGAGCCCGTCGACGCGAGCTGGGGCCGCGTGCAATCCACGGTGGAGCTCGAGCCCGCGTTCCACGGCGCCGCGCGAGGGCTCGAGACGTTCTCGCACGCGCTCGTCGTCACGCATCTGCACCTCGACGATGCCGAGGCGGGCGCGCTGGTGCGCCGCCCGCGCGGCCGGGCCGATCTGCCGCAAGTCGGCGTCCTCGCGCAGCGGTCCCGCCACCGACCGAACCCGATCGGCATCACCGCGGTGGAGATCGTGGCGGTCACCGACGCGACCATCGCGGTGCGCGGGCTCGACGCGGTGGACGGCACGCCGGTGCTCGACGTGAAGCCGTACTTCCCCGCCTTCGATCGCGTCGACGCGGCGAAAGCTCCGCCGTGGGTCGACGAGCTGATGCGCGACTACTTCTGATCTCGGCGCGCGGCCCCGCGAGCACGAAGGCGACGGCGTCGCTCCCGGCCCGCGGCCGGAACCCCCGCCGCCGGCGAGTGTTGCTTCGACGGTCGGAGGCGTTGATCCCTTCCCTCGAGGTGTTGCTGCGGCGCTGCGAGGAGCGCCGAGACGAGGAGGTCGACCATGGGAACGTCGAGGACCGCCGTGGGAGTCGCGCTGCCGGCGCTCGGTGCCGCCGCGCTCGCGGGGACGCTGCTCGTCGTCGCGGCTTCGGGTTGCGCGGGGACGTACGGGGGCGGAGCCGCCGTGAGCTCGACGCAAAGCCCGGCCGACGAGGCGGACGCATCGTACTTCTGGAACGATCTCGCGCCGTACGGGCGCTGGGTGGACTACGCGCCGTACGGCTGGTGCTGGGTGCCGGACGGCGCCCCGCCGGATTGGCGCCCGTACGAGTACGGTCGATGGGCCTACACGGACGCCGGCTTCTGCTGGGCGTCGGACGATCCGTGGGGCTGGGCCACGGACCACTACGGGCGATGGACCTACGACTCCTTCTACGGCTGGATTTGGGTGCCCGGAGCCGTCTGGGCTCCCGCCTGGGTGGCGTGGCATTGCGGTGACGACTGGGTCGGTTGGGCGCCGCTGCCGCCCACGGCGACTTGGGACGTCGCGGCCGGCCTCCACTTCGCGGACGCGGACCGCATCCCCGCGGATCAATGGTGCTTCGTGCATCGGCGGCAGTTCGTCGACGCGAAGCTGCACGAGCGCGTCGTGCCGGTGGTGATGAACGAGCGCCTGCTGAAGCGCACGCGGGACACCACGCGCTTCGGCGTGCGCGGCGGTCGCCCGGTGAACGACGGGCTGGACGTGCGCTTCCTCGAAAGCGGCCGCGTGAAGGTGACGAAGGTCGCGCTGGCGGACGTCGACTCGGCGCAGAAGGTGCGGCAAGGCGGCGCCGACCGGGGCGCGGTGCGCGTGTTCCGGCCGGTTATCCGCGAGGAGACGTTGCGCGGGGGGCCGCCGATCGCCGTGCGTGACCATCCGGCGGCGGCGTCCGCGCCCACCCTGCGGAAGCAGTACGACAAGCGCCGTCACGACCTCGAGCAGTCGCTCGCGCGGGAGCGGTCCGCCCTCCAGAAGGAGCACGCGAACGAGCTGCGCGCGGCGCCGGTCGGCTCGGCGGCCGAGATTCGAGGCCGTCAGGCGGCGGAGCGACAGGCCTTCGAGCGCCGCGCCGAGGAGCGGCGTCGCACGCTGGAGGAGCAGCAGAGGCAGGGTCTCGCGAAGGCGGAGTCGGAGTCGGAGCGAAAGCCGGAGTCGGAGCGAACGCCGGATCGGGAGAGCCCGCGCTCCGAGAAGCGCAAGGGCGGAAGTTGACCGTCACGAGACTGAGGCGGTGCGTCCGGCCCGGTGCGGGACGCGCCGCCTCGTGTCCGTCTACCGCGGCGCCTGGGCCGCGTACACGTTGCGGACGATCTTCATCGCTTCGAGCAGCTTGAGCTGCCACCACGTCGGATCGAGCTCGTACCAGCGGAGCCCGTGGCGCGCGGAGCGCTGATGCGCGTGGTGGTTGTTGTGCCAGCCCTCGCCCCACGAGATCACGGCCACCCAGGGGTTGTTCTTCGAATCGTCCCCCGTGGCGAAGTTCTTGTAGCCCCAGGTGTGCGACGCGGAGTTCACCAGCCACGTGGCGTGGTACGTGAACACGGTGCGCACGGCGATCCCCCACACCACCCACGCCCACCCGCCGAGCAGGAACAGGATCACGGCCAGGGCGAGCTGCGGCGCCCAGAAGTAGCGCTCGAGCCACACCATGAAGCGCTCCTTGCGCAGGTCCTTCGCCGCGAGCGTCACGTCCCGGCCCAGAGGATCATGGACGACGCACCAGAGGAGATGCGCCCACAGGAACCCGTGCCGCGGCGAGTGCGGGTCGGCCTCCTGGTCCGAGTCCTTGTGATGGAGGCGATGAACGCCGACCCACGAGAGGGGCCCGCCCTGGTAGCTCAGCGAGCCCAGCGTGGCCAGCGCGTAGCGGATCGGCCGCGACGTCTCGAAACCGCGGTGGGTCAGGAGGCGGTGGTAGCCCATCGAGATGCCGAGTCCGCAGGCCAGCCAGTACAGAACGGCCGCAACGGCGAGGCTCCCCCAGCTGAACGTCATCGGCGCGAAGATGCACATGACGTGCAGGCTGGCGATCGCCCAGAAGTGGGGCGGGTTGATCCGATCCCAGCCGAAACGACGGATCCCCGCGGGGATCACGCCCAGATCGATCGCCGGCGCGGTCGTGTCGGGCACGGCGATCGCCCCCGCGTCGAGGGTCGTGGCCTCGCTCGTGTTCTGCATGCTCTCTCCTCGCGCCCACAGGGGCGGCGCGCCCACGCGACCGTTCCGCGCTTCGTTGATGAGGAGGGGCCGCCCAGTCCCCCCGGGCGACCCCTCGGAATCCCCCGCCTGTTGCGGGGAGGCTACTCCTGGACCTTCGTCACGTTCTCGGCCGCGGGACCCTTCGTCCCAGCGACGACGTCGAACTCGACGCGCTGACCCTCGGCCAAGCTGCGGAAGCCGCCGTTCGCCTGCTGGATCGCCGAGTGGTGCACGAAGACGTCCTTCTGACCGTCGTCGCGCGTGATGAAGCCGTAGCCCTTTTCGTCGTTGAACCACTTCACGGTGCCGGTGATACGCATGACCGGTGCTGCTCCTACTTTTGGTTCTCGATACGTCGGGGTTCCGGACCTGCCGTACCAACCGACTTCTCGTGGCGGTTCACCCGCCCCTGCAGACGGCTCCGACCTTCGGAGGCGCCACGACCGGGTCTACGCCCGGCCGATTTCTCGAGCCTCGCGACGCGCGCGAACTGAGCTCTTCCGCGACGAAGCCCCGTCGAGCGCGACGAGCCGGCTCCCGCCTCGCGAAAGCGCGGGACCTGCGAGCACGTGGCGCCCGAAGGGGTTCGGGCTCTCGGCAGCGTGGGGAAGGGCGATCACCGGCGGGCGGGCTCTCGATCCTGGGAGGGTGTCGTGGCACCCTCGCGTACCGACTCGAAGGAGGCTTCCTCGTCTCCCCGAGCCTGCGACGTCCATCGCCGCCTTCCTCGACCGGGCCGGGATGGCCTTCCCCGGCTCCTTCTTCTGGCTCCTCGGGCAGGACTCGAACCTGCAACCCTTCGGTTAACAGCCGAATGCTCTACCATTGAGCTACCGAGGAGCGAATCCTACGGCGGGTCGCTCTCGCCGGCGGCGCTTCGCGGCGGCTCCCGGAGACGACCATTCGGGGATCGCACGTTAGACCACCGGACCCCGCATGTCAACGGAGCGACGACCCTCCTCCCGAGCCGGCGCGGCGCGCTCATCCCGCGTGGGGCGAGTCGTCCGAGGGCCCCGCGGCGGAAGCGCTCTCGACGCGGCCTTCCGAGCCCGGCGGCGTGGCCCGCGCCTTCCCGGCGAGGATCTCGTCCAGGGCCATCCGCAGCTCGACCACCCGATAGGGCTTCTCCAGGACCTTCCGCGCCCCGCGCTCGAGGGCGCGGGCCTGCTCCTCCGCGCCCGCGTAGCCCGTGGTCACCAGCACCGGCAGCTCGGGAGCCACGGACCGCAGCTCGTCGAGGACCGCGAGGCCGTCGACGCCCGGCATGCGCAGGTCGAGGATCACGAGGAACAGCGACTCGTGCTGCTCCTGGATGATCCGCAGGGCCTCGGCGCCGCTCGCGGCGAGGGTCACGCGGTAGCCGTCCTCTTCCAGGATGAGGCGGATCATCTCGCGGAACGCGGGCTCGTCGTCCACCACGAGGGCCATCCGACGATTCGGATCCTCCTCCTCGATCACGCCCGCCGCGGGCAGGACGATCTCGAACGACGTGCCGAGCCCCACGCGGCTCTTCACGTCGATCGCGCCGCCGTGGCGGCGCACGATTCCGTACACCATCGCGAGACCGAGCCCCGCGCCCTTCGTGGCGTCCTGCTTCGTCGTGAAGAACGGCTCGAAGATGCGCTCCACGACTTCCGGCGGCATGCCCACGCCGGTGTCGCGCACGACGAGCGCCACGCCGGCCGTGACGTTCGCGGCGGTCGCGAGCCGCGCCCGCTGCTCCTCGGTGATCGGCCGCGTCTCGATGGTCAACCGCCCGCCGTTCGGCATCGCGTCGCGCGCGTTCAGGCACAGGTTCAGCACGAGCTGCTGCATCTCCACCTCGTCGCCCGCCACCGGCGGCAGCCCGTCGACGAGGCGGAAGTCCACGTCGATGCGCTTGCCCACGCTCGTGCGGATCAGCGAGCCCACCTCGGAGATGAGCCGGTTCACGTCCAGGCGCTCCACGCGGTTCCGCCCGCCGCGGGCGAACTTCATCAGCTCCTGCGCGAGGTGCTGGGCGCGCTTCGCGGCGGTCTCGATGTCGTCGAGGTCGCCGGTGATGTGCGGGTCGTCGGGCAGCTTCACGCGGAGGATGCCCGCCTTGCCGAGAATCACGGACACGAAGTTCCCGAAGTCGTGGGCCAGGCCGCTCGCGAAGTTCCCGATCGACTCCATCTTCTGCGCGCGCAGCAGCTGGCGCTCGACGTCGCTGCCGCCCTGAGAGAGGGCCATGACGAGATGGCCCGCTCGGCGTCCCTGGTCGTCGAGGAGCTCCTCGCCGCGCAGCCGCAGGACCGGAGAGCGCAGCGACGTTCCCGTGAGTCGCGTCTCGGGAAGATCGAAGGGCCGGCCCTCGAGCAAGCCCTCCAGGGCCTCCTGGACGGCGCGCGTCTGGAAGATGCCGAGCGAGCGCACGTCGAGCCCGACGGGATGCGGGGGCAGCGCGTCGTCGCCGCAGATCGCGGCCAGCTCCGGGTTCGTCTCGCGGACCCGCAGCTCCGCGTCGAGGAGGATCAGTCCGACCGGGACCTTCCGGAGGAGGTCTCGCGCCGCGCCCCCCTCGGGCGGCCGGCGGGCTCCCACGAGCGCTTCGAGGTTCCCGTGCTCGTCCCGCACGGCGCGCAGGGCCAGGGACACCGGACGCCCTCCGGCAACCGCCGTCCCGGACCACTCGCCGCCGCGGGCCGCCTGGCGGAGGGCCGCCAGGATCTCCCGGCGGTCCGTCTCGAGGAGGTCCCCGATGTGGCGGCCGAGCCACGAGCCGGCGTCGCCGCCGCTCTCCGTGAGCCAATCCGCGCCGATCTCCCGGATGCGACCGCCCGCGTCCAGCACGAACGTCGACGTTCCGAGCACCGAGAGAAGGGAGCGCGACCAACGCAGCCGCTGCTCCGCCGCCGCGTCGCCGCGACGGTCCCGCAGGAGGACGACGAGGTCACCGGCGCCGGACGCCGCCGTGCCCGGAGGCCCGGGGGCGGGATCGCCGCTCGGGGCGGCCGGGCCGGGAGTCGGTGGCGACCGGAAGACCCGGACGCCGCACGGCACGGGCTCGCCTTCGCGCCCGGCCAGCTCCACGTGCCACTCGCCGAGGCCCGGGGCCCCCGCGAGTCGCTTGGCCAGCTCGGCGCGTTCCTCGTCGCGGAAGAGCGCCTCCACCCGCCGCCCCACGATCTCCTCCGCGGACCAGCCGAGCAGGCTCCGCGCCGCGGACGGCCAACTCCGGATCACGCCATCGGAGGTCACACCGACCGCGGTGAGGTCCGGCGCGCTCGCGAGCTCGGCCGCGATCGCCTCGAGACCGCCTCGACCGCTCTGCGGATCGGGCATGAGTGGGCCTTCTGGAGGGGCATGGCGGATCCTCGGCAGGCGCCGACGGCGTCGACCGGAACCGCTTCCCCCTCATCGGCACGAACCTCCCGCGAATGAAATCGGGGCGGTCCGGAGGCCCCCCCGGCCCGGGGGCTCCAAGAGAAGGCCCCCGGAGGCTTCTCCGGGGGCCTGGAACGCGCGGCAGGAACGGTGGCCTCCCCCGGGGGGCTAGTCTCCCCTCTTGGAGGCCTTGCGCGGCGCCTTGCGGGGCCCCGCGGTCCGGGCGGTCTTGGGCCGGGCTCCGCGGCCCCGCTTCTCCTTCAAGATCTCGCCCTTCATCCGCTCGCCGGCCTCCTTGTCCTTCTTCTTCGCCTTGGTCGGCTTGGCCTTGGCCTGCGTCTCCTCCGCCGCCTCTTCCTTCGCCTTCGCCTTCTCGTCGGGCAGAAGCTCGAGGAGCGACATGTCCGCGTTGTCCCCGGCCCGGAAACGCGTCTTCAGGATGCGCGTGTAACCGCCCGGACGCTCCGCGAAGCGCTTGGCGATCTCGTCGAACAGCTTCTTGAGCACTTCGTCGTCGCGGACCATCCGCGCCGCCTGCCGGCGGGCGTGCAGGTCTCCCCGCTTCGCGAACGTGATCATCCGCTCCGCGACGCGCCGGCATTCCTTCGCCTTCGGAATCGTGGTCACGACGCGCTCCTCGCGGAAGAGCGAAGTCACCATGTTCCTGAGCATGGCGCGGCGGTGTGCCGGCGTGCGTCCGAGCTTGACCGTCGCCCTACGGTGTCTCATGTCCATCCACTCCGCGCAGCCCGAGTCGGCCGGTCGATCAGACCGGAGCGGCGGTCTTCTCCGCCGCCTTCTCCCCGAGCCACTTGCTGACGTCCATGCCGAAATGCAGGTTCATGCCCTGCAGGATCTCCTGGATCTCCTTGAGCGACTTTCGCCCGAAGTTGCGCTGCTTGAGCATCTCCTGCTCGGTCTTCTGCACCAGCTCCCCGATCGTCCGGATGTTCGCCGACGTGAGGCAGTTGCTGGAGCGCACGCTGAGCTCGAGCTCGTCGACGGAGCGCGCGAGCAGCTCGCGCATGCGGTCCGCCTCCTGATCCGACCCGAACTCCTGGACGACCTCCGGCTCTTCCTCGAAGTTGATGAAGATCGTCACGTGGTCCTTCAGGATCTTCGCGGCGTGCGCGACGGCGTCCACCGGGCTCACCGAGCCGTCCGTCCAGATCTCCATGTTCAGCTTGTCGTAGTCCGTGCGCTGGCCGACGCGCGTGGCCTCGACTTCGTAGCGCACCTTCACGACGGGGCTGAACACCGAGTCCACCACGATCGTGCCGAGCGGCTGCTCCTCGAGGCGATGCTGCTCCGCCTGCACGTAGCCGCGCCCGGTCCCGACGCCGATCTCGATGGCCAGCTTCGCGCCCTTGTTGACCGTGGCGATGTACTGGTCCGGGTTCAGCAGCTCGATGTCCGGCTCGAACACGAAGTCCGCGCCGGTCACGAGCTTCTCGCCCTCGACCTCGACGCGCCCCTTGCGGATCTCGTCCCCGTCGTAGCGGAGCTCGAGGTTCTTCACGTTCAGCACGATCTCGGTGACGTCCTCGCGCACGCCGGGCACCGTGGAGAACTCGTGCTCCACGCCCTCGATGCGCAGGAAGATGGGCGCGGCGCCCTGGAGGCTGGACAGCAGCACTCGACGCAGCGAGTTCCCGAGCGTGATTCCGTAGCCCTTCTCGAGGGGCTGGACGGAGAGCTTGCCGTAGTTCTGGGTGAGGGTCGACTCGTCGAACTCGACCCCCTTGGGCATGGTGAGGGGTCTCCACTTCATGGCCATGGAGATTCTCCTTCCTCATGGGTGCGGGGAACCGGCTCCTCGATCCTCGACGGGATCTTCTGCCGATTCCACGAGGACGCCGGCGGGTCGTGCGACCGGCCGGGCGCCCGGGGTACCGTCCTGCGTGCTTCGACTACTTCGAGTAGAGCTCGACGATGAGCTGCTCGTTCAACGGAACCGGGATCTCCTGGCGCGACGGGCTCTGCAGCACCGAGCCTGCGAGCTTCTCGCGATCCACCGAGAGCCAGCTCACCAGCGACGCCGGGTCCTTCGCCTCGAGACTCGCCTTGACGACGTCCAGCTCGCGGCTGCCTTCACGCATCTGGATCCGGTCGCCCGGGCGACACTGGTACGACGCGATCGTGACGGTGCGGCCGTTCACCTCCACGTGACGATGCCGCACGAGCTGGCGCGCCTGCGACCGGGACGACGCGAGCCCGAGCCGGTACACGAGATTGTCCAGCCGCAGCTCCAGGAGGCGCATGATGTTCTCGCCGGTCACGCCCTTCTGCCGGATCGCCTTCTCGTAATACCCGCGGAACTGGCGCTCCAGGATGCCGTACGTGCGGCGGGCCTTCTGCTTCTCGCGGAGCTGGACGCCGTAGTCCGTGATCTTCCGGCGGAAGTTCTGGCCGTGCTCGCCGGGCGCGTAGTTGCGGCGCTCGATCGCGCACTTGAGCGTCAGACAACGCTCTCCCTTGAGGAAGAGCTTCACGCCCTCCCGGCGACACTGCTTGCACTTCGGGTCCGTGTTCCTGGCCATTCTCGGGTACCTCTAGTTGCGGCGCCGCTTCTTGGGGCGGCAGCCGTTGTGCGGAATCGGTGTCACGTCGCGGATCGCGGAAATGTCCAGCCCGGCGATGGTCAGAGACCGGATCGCCGCTTCGCGCCCGGCGCCGGGGCCCCGCACGCGGACCTCGACGCGCCGCAGCCCGAGCTCCAGCGCTTCGCGGGCGGCCTTCTCGGCGGCGAGCTGGGCGGCGAACGGCGTGCTCTTCCGGGAGCCCTTGAAGCCGACCTTGCCGGCGGACGCCCAGGAGATGACCTCGCCGCGCGTGTCCGTCAGCGTGATGATGGTGTTGTTGAACGTGCTCTGGATGTGCGCCACGCCGACGGCCTCGACTTTGCGGTCCTTCTTGCGGCGCGCCTTCACGGCGGTGGCGGCCGCGGCCGCCGGCGCCTCGGGCGCCGCGGTGGCGGCAGCAGCCGCGGGAGGGGTCTTCGCTTCGGTCAAGGTGTCCTCCTAGGACCCGGCCTTCGGGGCCGTCGTGGTCGTCTTCCGGCTCTTCGTGACGCCGGCACCCTTCTTGGGGCCCTTCCGGATCCGCGCGTTCGTGCGCGTGCGCTGTCCGCGCACCGGGAGGCCCTTGCGGTGCCGGAGCCCGCGGTAGCAAGCGATGTCCATCAAGCGCTTGATGTTCATGGCCATCTCGCTCCGCAGCGCTCCCTCCACCTTGTAGTGCGTCTCGATCTCGGTGCGGAGCTTGGCGGTGTCCGATTCGGGAAGGTCCTTCGCGCGGAGGTCGGGATCCACGCCGGTCTTCTGCAGGATCTTCCTCGCTCGGGTGTGCCCGATTCCGTAGATGTAGGTCAGCGCGACCTCCATCCGCTTGGTGGGCGGCAGGTCGACCCCGGCGATGCGCGGCATCCTTCGAATCCTCCTTGAGCTCCGGCGGCCCGCGGCCCCCGGCGCCCTACGAACCTCGCGCTAGCGACCCACCGTCCTAGCGTCCCACGGTGCGGGTGACTTGGCGCTGCTTGTGACGGGGATTGGCCTTGCAGATCACTCGGACCACCCCGTGACGCTTCACGATCTTGCACTGGTTGCAGAGCTTCCTGACCGCAGTCCGGCACTTCACGACGAGCTCCTCCCGGCTACTTGTACCGGTAGACGATGCGTCCGCGGGAGAGGTCGTAGGGAGACAACTCCACGGTAACCTTGTCCCCGGGCAGGATCTTGATGAAGTTCATCCGCATCTTGCCCGAGATGTGAGCGAGGACTCGGTGCCCGTTCTCGAGCTCCACGCGGAAGCTCGCGTTCGGGAGGGCCTCGGCCACGGTCCCCTCGACCTGGATTCCCTGTTCCTTCGCCATACGTGCGCCCCCGGGCTTCACGCCGGTACCGCACCTTCCGTGAGGATCACCGGTCCATCCTCCGTGATCACCACGGTGTGCTCGAAGTGTGCCGACAGCGAGCCATCCGCCGTCACGACGGTCCACGCGTCGTCGAGCACTTCGACGTCGAATCCGCCGGCGTTCACCATCGGCTCGATGGCGATCGCCATGCCCGCCTTGAGCTCCGGTCCCTGTCCGGGCTTCCCGAAGTTCGGGACCTGCGGCTCCTCGTGCATCGAGCGCCCGATGCCGTGACCGACCAGCGAGCGGACGACGGAAAAGCCGGCGCGCTCGACGAAGCTCTGGATCGCCCAAGAGACGTCGCCGACGCGGTGACCCAGCCTCGCTTCGCCGATCCCGGCGTAGAGCGCACCCCGCGTCACCGCGAGCAGCCGCTCCGCCTCCTGCGAGATCCGACCGACGGGAAGGGTCTGGGCGGCATCGGAGTAGAATCCCCCAGATTTGACCCCGATGTCCACTCCTACGATGTCCCCCTCCACGAGAAGGCGCTCCCCGGGGATGCCGTGGACCACCTCGTCGTTGACCGAAGCGCAGACCGAGGCCGGGAACCCACGGTACCCCTTGAAGGCCGGGCTGGCCCCCCGCTCACGGATGTAGTCTTCCACGATACGGTCGATCTCCTTGGTGGTGATGCCCGCCCGGACGATCTCGCGGACCTTCCGGTGCGCTCCGGCCGCGATTTCCCCCGGGTGGACCATCTCCCGGACCTCCGCCGGCGACTTCAGGAGGATCATTGCTCCGCCCCCCGCAGGGCCGACGCGCTCTGCAGCCGGGCCTGGATCTCCTCCACGGTCCCCTCGCCGGGCACTTGGGTCAGCATCCCGCGTTCCCGGTAGTACGCGACGAGCGGCGCCGTCTTGCACTCGTAGACCCGCAGGCGGTTCCGGACGGTCTCCTCCGTGTCGTCGGGGCGACCCTCCGCGCGTGCCCGCCGCGCGATTCGATCCACGAGCACCTGCTCCGACACCTCGAGGTCCATGACCCCTGCGAGCCGCTGGCCGACTTCCGGCAGCAGCCGGTCCAGCGCCTCGGCCTGGGCGAGGTTGCGGGGGTATCCGTCCAGGATGCACCCGTTCCGCGCCGGTCCGACGAGCGCCTCTCGGACGAGGCCGAGGAGCAAGCCGTCCGGCACGAGCTCGCCTTGCTCCATGTACGACCCCGCCTTCTTCCCCAGGTCCGTTCCGGCCGAGACCGCTCTCCGCAGGAGCTCCCCGGTCGAAACGTGAGCCACCCCGAGATGCTCCGCGAGAAGCTTCGCCTGGGTGCCCTTTCCGGCCCCCGGCGGACCGAGGAAGATCCAGACCACGCTACCTCCGTCCGCGCAGGCGCCCCTTCTTCAGGAAGCCGTCGTAGTGCCGCATCAGAAGGTGGCTCTCGATCTGCTGCAGCGTGTCCAGCGCGACGCCCACGACGATCAGGAGCCCCGTACCGCCGAAGAAGAACGGCAGCGCGAACTGGTTGATCAGCACGAACGGCAGGATCGCGATGAACGCGAGGAAGATGGCGCCCGGAAGCGTGATGTGCGTCAGGATCCGGTCGATGTACTCCGCCGTACGCTTCCCCGGGCGGATGCCCGGAATGAAGCCGCCGTGCTTCTTCATGTTGTCCGCGAGATCCGTGGGGTTGAACATGATCGCCGTGTAGAAGTACGCGAAGAAGATGATGATCCCTCCGTACAGGACCGAGTGCACGGGGGTCCCGAAGCGCAGGTTCGCCGCGATGCCCTGCAGGAGCTCGCTGTTCGGGAAGTACAGGGCGAGCGTGCTCGGGAACATGATGAACGACTGCGCGAAGATGATCGGGATGACGCCCGCGGTGTTCACGCGCAGGGGGATGTGCGTGTTCTGCCCGCCGTACACCTTGCGGCCGACGACGCGCCGCGCGTACTGGACCGGGATGCGCCGCTGGCCTTGCGTCACCAGGATGACCGCCGCCGTGACCACGAACATGGCGGCGAGGACGAGGAGCAGCGTGAAGATGTGCATCGCCCCCGTCGTCACGGCGCGGAAGGTGTTCAGCGCGTTCGTGGGATAGCTGGCCACGATGCCGATGAAGATGATCAGCGAGATCCCGTTGCCGATGCCGCGCTCGGTGATCTGCTCGCCGAGCCACATCGTGAAGACGGTGCCCGCGATGAGGGTGATGACCGTGGTGAGCTCGAACATCAGGCCGGGGCTGGGAACGACCAGCGTGCCCGCCGGCGACGTCATCGTCTCGAGGAACTTCGCCACGCCCAGGCCCTGGACGAAGCCGAGTCCCACCGTGCCGTAGCGGGTGTACTGGTTGATCTTGCGCCGCCCGCTCTCGCCTTCCTTCTGCAGCTTCTCGAAGTACGGCACGACCGCCGTGAGCATCTGGAGGATGATCGACGCCGAGATGTTCGGCATGATGCCGAGCGCGAAGATCGTGGCCTTCTCCAGATTGCCGCCCACGAACATGTCGTAGAGACCGAAGAGCGAGTTCTTCTGGGCCGCGAAGAACCCCGCCAGGGCGGCTCCGTCGATGCCGGGCGTGGGCACGTGCCCGCCGAGCCGGTAGACGCAGAGCATCCCCAACGTGAAGAGCACACGGCGCTTGAGCTCCGGGATCCGGAAGATGGCCGCGATCTTCTCGAAGAACATCTACTTCCCGTCCTCCGCCTTCGCGTTCGTCCAGGCGATGAGCTCGACGCTCCCGCCGGCCGCTTCGATCTTCTTGCGCGCGGTCTCGCTGATCGCGTGCACCCGCAAACGCAGCGCGCCGCTCACCTCGCCCACGCCGAGGATCTTGACCCGCGGATCGCGGCCCGAGATCGCCCCGAGCTGGCTGAGCGTGGCGGGGTCCACGGTGGCCCCCGTGGCGAAGCGCGCCAGGTCGGCGACGTTCAGGACCTGGTACGCGACGCGGTTCGGGCTGTGGAAGCCCCGCTTCGGGATGCGGCGGTAGAGCGGCATCTGGCCGCCCTCGAACCAACCCGCCGAGCCGCCGCCGGACCGGGACGAGTGCCCCTTCATGCCGCGCGTGGACGTCTTGCCGTGACCCGAGCCGATCCCGCGCCCGACCCGCTTCCTCTTCCGTCGCGCGCCGGCCGCGGGCCTCAGGTTGTTCAGCTGGTACATCGTCTCCGTCTCCTTCCGCAGGGAAGGGCTAGGCCTGGATTTCCTCGACGCGAAGGAGGTGCCGTATCGATGCGATCATGCCGCGGATTCCGGGAGTGTCCTCGTGCACCACGGGACGGTTCAGCCGCCGGATCTTCAAGCTCCGCAGCGTCTCTTTCTGGTTCGTCCCGCGCCCGATGGCGCTCCGCACCTGCGTGACCTTCAGACGCTTGCTCATGCCGCCGGCTCTCCCTCTTCGTCCTTGCCCATCAGGTACGAGACGGAGATGCCGCGGCGACGCGCGACGTCGTGCACGGTGCGGAGGCTCTTGAGCCCCGCGACCGTGGCCTTCACGACGTTGTGCGCGTTGCTCGTGCCGAGGCACTTCGTGAGCACGTCCTTGAAGCCCGCGCACTCGAGGATCGGCCGCACCGCGCCGCCCGCGATCACGCCGGTTCCGGGACTGGCCGGAACGAGCAGCACGCGCCCGGCGCCCGCGTGGCCCACGACCCGGTGCGGGACCGTGTCCCGGACCATCGCGACGCGGAACATGTTCTTCTTCGCGTTCTCCGTGGCCTTGCGCACCGCCTCGGAGACCTCGTTCGCCTTGCCGAGGCCGGCGCCCACGCGACCCTTCTCGTCGCCGATCGCGACGAGCGCGTTGAAGCTGAAGCGGCGCCCGCCCTTCACGACCTTGGCGACGCGGTTGATCTGGATGACCTTCTCCGTGAACTCCTTCTTCTCTTCCTGACGGTCGCGCCGAGGGGAACGGCCCTTCGCCCGGCCGCGGCCCGCGCCACGCCCGCCCCGACCGCGCTCACCGCGGTCGTCGCGCTCCGCAGGACTTCGCGCTCCGACGTCACTGGTGCTCAAAAGTCCAGGCCTCCCTTCCGGGCCGCATCCGCGACCGCCTTCACGCGGCCGTGGTAGAGCCGGCCGCCGCGGTCGAACGCGACCTTCGTGATTCCCTGCTCGCGGGCCCGGCGGGCGACCTCCGTGCCGACCGCCACGGAACGTCGCATCTTCAGCGAGCCCTCGCCCTCGGGCGTGGCCAGGTTCCGCGCGGTGCTGGAGACCTGGACGAGCGTACGCCCGGTGTCGTCGTCCACGATCACCGCCCGCACGTGCATCAGGCTGCGCGCGACCGTGAGGCGCGGGCGCTCCTGGCTGCCGTGCAGCTTCTTCCGGACGCGGCGATGGCGCCGGCCCAGGTCCTCGAGCTTCTTCTGCGTCTTGTCCTTCATCGCTCGCCTCTACCCGGCCGCCGTCTTGCCGGCCTTGCGGCGGATCACTTCGCCGACGTACTTGATGCCCTTGCCCTTGTACGGCTCCGGCGGCCGGAGTCCGCGGATGTCCGCGGCCATCTGCCCGACCGACTGCCGATCGCAGCCCTTGACCACCACGCGCGTCTGCTCCGGCACCTCGAAGGACACTCCGGCCGGCGGCTCGATGACGTGCGGATGCGAGTGCCCGAGCTGCAGCACGAGGTTCTTCCCCTTCAGCTCGGCGCGGTAACCCACGCCGACGATCTCCAACGCCTTCGAGAAACCCTTCGACACGCCGAGGACCGCCGAGCTCACCAGCGTGCGCGTGAGCCCGTGAATCGGGCCCTGCGCCGCGGTCTCCGCCGCGACGCGTACCTCGCCGTCCACGACGGTGACGTGGAGGCCGTGAGGCACCTCGACGAACAGCTCGCCGAGGGGTCCCTTGGCGCGGAGCCGGCTCTGCTCGATGCCGACGCTCACTCCCGAGGGGATCCGGACGGGAAGCTTCCCGATTCGCGACATGGTTTCCCCTCTCCTACCAGACCGTGCAGAGGATCTCGCCGCCCACGCCGATCCGCTTCGCTTCGCGGCCGGACATGATGCCGCGCGAAGTGGAGAGGATGGACACGCCCATGCCGCCGAACACCCGCGGAATCTCTTCGACGCCGCAGTACCGTCGGAGGCCGGGCTTCGAGACCCGGTCGATGCCGTTGATCACCGGCTCTTCGTCCGGCGTGTACTTCAGGTAGATCCGGATCGTCCCCTGCGGGCCGTCGTCCGCCAGGAACTTGTAGTTCGAGACGAAGCGCTCCTTCAACAGGATGCGCGCGATCTCGAGCTTGAGCTTCGACGCCGGCACGTCCACCCTCTTGTGGCGGGCCATCGCCGCGTTGCGGATCCGAGTCAGCATGTCAGCGATCGGATCGGTCATCGACATTCCGTCAGCTCCTTCCGGCCGAGGGTCTCGCGACGCCCCTGGGCGGCTCGCGACTCGACGGCTCGTGGCTCCTCGAAGACGAGCTCGACTACCAGCTCGCCTTCACGATTCCCGGGATCTGCCCCATGAGCGCGAGCTCGCGGAAGCAGATACGGCACATACCGAAGTCCCGCATGTACGCGCGAGGCCGCCCGCACCGCCGGCAACGGTGATACTTGCGGACTCCGAACTTCGGCGTGCGCTTCGATTTCTCGATGAGCGACTTCTTCGCCAAAGGCCTCTTCCTCTCAGTTCTTCCGGAACGGGAATTGGAGCAGCCGAAGCAGCTCCAGCCCTTCCTCGTCGGTCCGGGCGGTCGTGACGAGGGTGATGTTCATGCCCCGGATCTTGGCGACCTTGTCGATGTCGATCTCGGGGAAGACGATCTGCTCCCGGACGCCGATCGTGTAGTTTCCGTGGCCGTCGAAACAGGTGGTGGGCATGCCGCGGAAGTCCCGCACCTGCGGCAGCGCGGTGTTGATCAGACGGTCGTAGAACTCCCACATGCGCGCCTTGCGCAGCGTGCACATCGCGCCGACCGGCATGCCCTCGCGCAGCTTGAAGTTCGCGATCGACTTCTTCGCCTTGCGCACGGACGGATGCTGTCCGGTCACCTGCCGCAGCGTCTGGACCGCGTCCTCGAGGAGGTTCGGGCTCTGGTGCCCCTCGCCCACGCCGACGTTCAGCGTGATCTTCTCGAGCCGCGGCGCCATGTTGACGTTCCGATAGCCGAAGCGCTTCACGAGCGCCGGCCGCACTTCCTTCTCGTACTGCTGTTGGATTCTCGCCGTCATTGCGGGCCTCAGCTCTGGTTCTCGGGGATGACTTCGCCGCTGCGCCGCGCGACGCGCTCGCGCCGTCCGCCCTGCAGCACGTGGTGGCCGACGCGAACCGGCCGGCCGTCCGCGGGATCCAGCAACATCACGTTCGAGACGTGGATGGACGCCTCGCGCTCCACGATGCCCGACTGCTGGCCGGTCTTGGCGCGCGTATGGCGCTTCACGAAGTTCACGCCCTCCACGACCACGCGCTGCGTGTCGGGATACACGGCGAGCACTCTGCCCTTCTTGCCCTTGTCGTCGCCCGAGATGACGACGACCTGGTCCGCGCGTCGAATGTTCATCACCCTCTCCTAGACCACTTCCGGCGCCAGCGAGATGATCTTCATGAACTGCCGCTCGCGCAGCTCACGGGCCACGGGCCCGAAGATGCGCGTGCCGCGCGGCTCCTTCTGGTCGTTCACGAGGACCGCGGCGTTCTCGTCGAAGCGGATGTACGACCCGTCCGGACGACGGATCTCCTTCTTCGTGCGCACGATGACGGCCTTCGCGACGTCGCCCTTCTTCACGGCGCTTCCCGGGATGGCGTCCTTCACGGCGAGCACGACCATGTCCCCCACCGACGCGTAGCGCCGGCGCGTTCCGCCGAGGACGCGGATCACGAGACCCCTCTTCGCGCCGGAGTTGTCGGCGATCTCCACGATGGTTTCCTGCATCACCATGACGACGCTCCCTCGAACCTATTTCGCTTTACGGACGGTCTCGACGTAGCGCCACCGCTTGCGCTTCGACAGGGGCCGCGTTTCGACGATCCGCACGACGTCGCCCACCGAGCAGACGTTCTTCTCGTCGTGGGCCATGAACTTCGACGTGCGGTTCACGATCTTCCCGTACCGAGCGTGCGGGACGCGGGTGCGCACGGCGACGACGATCGTCTTGTGCACGCCCGAGCCCGTGCTGATCACTTCTCCCACCCGGGTCTTCCGTTGACCTCTCGGATTCTCCAGGGTCTGCTCCATGTCCACTCCTTCGCCTACGCGGCGTCGGCCGCCTGGGAATCGGATTCCTTCTCGCGGATCAACGTCTTCACCCGAGCGATCTCCCGGCGGACCTTCCGGATCCGGAGCGGGTCGTCGAGCGGCTGCGTCTGCAGCCGGAACCTCAGGTTGAACTGGTCTTCCTGGAGCTCCTCGAGCTTGGCCCGGAGCTCGTCCACCGTCATGGCCCGCAATTGCTCGATCTTCATCGGCTACAGCTCCGTGATCTCGCCCCGACGGACGAAGCGGGTACGAATGGGAAGCTTGTTCCTGGCGAGCTCCAGCGCGTCACGCGCCAGCTCCGCGGTGACCCCTTCCAGCTCGAAGAGGATCCGGCCCGGCTTCACGACCGCGACCCAGAACTCGGGCGCGCCCTTCCCCTTCCCCATCCGCGTCTCCTGCGGCTTCTTCGTGACCGGCTTGTCGGGGAACATCCGGATCCAGATCTTCCCCCCACGCTTCACGCGACGCGTGAGCGCCACGCGGGCCGCCTCGATCTGACGGCTCGTGAGCCGCCCGGGCTCCAGCGCCTGCAGCGCGTACTCGCCGAAGTCGATGTTCGAACCGCGGTACGCGGCGCCGCGCATGCGCCCCTTCATCTGCTTGCGGAACTTGGACCGCTTCGGCATCAGCATGGCGGGCTAGCTCCCCTACTCCGCGGCCGCGGCCGCGCGATTCGCGGGCCCGGACGACGACATGGCATGGTCCTTCTCCGTGCCCGGCTTACCGATGACCTCGCCCTTGAAGATCCAGACCTTCACGCCGATGGCGCCGTACGTGGTGCGGCACGTGACGCGCGAGAAGTCGATGTCCGCCCGCAGCGTGTGCAGCGGCACTCTTCCCTCACGATAACCCTCGCGCCGCGCCATTTCCGCGCCACCCAGGCGACCCGAGCACTCCACGCGGATGCCGAGCGCGCCGCGGCGCATCGCGGAGGACACCGCCTTCTTCATCGCGCGGCGGAAGCCCACGCGCTGGGCGAGCTGCCGGGAGATGTGCTCGCCCACGAGGCGCGCATCCACCTCGGGCTTGTCCACTTCCTGGATCTCGATGTAGACGTCCCGCTTGGTGAGGGTCTGCAGCTCGTCGCGGATCTGGTCGACCTGCTGGCCCTTCCGTCCGATCACGATGCCCGGACGCGCCGTGTGGATCACGATCGTGAGCTTCTTCGCCTTCCGCTCGATCACGATCTTCGACACGCCGGCCTGCGTGAGGCGGCGATCCAGGTACTTCCGAATCATCAGGTCCTCTTCGAGCAGGTTCGCGTAGTCGTGGCTCGCGAACCAGCGCGAATCCCACGTCTTCACGATCCCGAGCCGAAGCCCGATCGGATGGGTCTTCTGTCCCATGACTCCTCCTGACCTTCGACTCAGGCGGCCGCTGCGCGCGGTCGCTTGCTCTTGCCGGCCTGGGGCTTGCTCGGGCTGCTCTGGCCGCTCGGGACGCGTTTGGCGCCCCGGGCGCCCTTCGCGCCCTTGCCGCTCTTGCTACCCAGGATGATCGTGCAATGGCTGGTCCGCTTCCGGATGCGGTTCGCGCGGCCCATCGGCCGCGGGCGGAACCGCTTCATGGTGGGACCCCCGTCCACGAACGCCGTCTTCACGAACAGCTCGTCGATGTTCGCCCTGGGCGTGGCCGCCTGCTCCTTCTCGTCGCCCACGAACAGCGCGTTCGCGACGGCGGAGCGCAGCAGCTTCTCGACCATCGGCGAGGCCTTCTTCCGCGTCCCCTGCAGGATCACGAGGGCCTCCTCGACGCTGCGACCCCGGATCAGGTCGACGACGAGACGCATCTTGCGAGCACTGATCCGTACGAACCTGGCCTTGGCGGTGGCTTCCATCTCGGACCCTCGCTACGCTTTCTTGGGAGCGGCGCCGGGAGCGCCGGGAGGAGGCCCGCCGGCCTTCGCCGCCGCGGCCGCCGCCGCAGCCTTCTCGCCGCGACCCGAGTGACCCCGGAACGTGCGGGTCGGCGCGAACTCGCCCAGCTTGTGCCCGACCATGTTCTCGGTCACGTAGATCGGGATGAACTTGTTGCCGTTGTGGACGGCGAGCGTGTGCCCCACGAACTCCGGCGTGACGGTGGACCGACGGGCCCAGGTCTTCAGCACTCGCTTGTCGCCCGAGCGGTTCATCGTCTCGATGCGCTTGAGGAGGCTCTCGACGACGTAGGGACCCTTCTTCAGCGAACGGGACATCCTACTTCCTCCTCTTCACGATCAGCGCGTCGGAGGCCTTCTTCGCGCGCCGCGTCTTGTAGCCCTTCGTGGGCATGCCCCACGGCGAGCACGGGTGCCGGCCGCCCGACGACTTGCCCTCGCCGCCGCCCATCGGATGGTCGATGGGGTTCATGGCGACGCCGCGCACGTACGGGCGCCAGCCGAGCCAGCGGTTGCGTCCGGCCTTGCCGATCACGACGTTCGACGATTCCTCGTTCCCGACCTGCCCGATCGTGGCGTAGCACGCCGCGGGGACCTTGCGGACCTCGCCGCTCGGCAGGCGGAGGAGGATCAGCGTCCCCTCCTTCGCCATCACCTGCGCGAACGTCCCGGCGCCGCGCGCGATCTTCGCGCCCTGACCGGGACGCATCTCGATGGCGTGCACGACCGTGCCGAGCTGGATCTTGGACAGCGGCATCGCGTTGCCCGTGCGCAGATCGACGCTGGGACCCGAGATCACCGTGTCCCCGACGCTCAGGCCCATCGGAGCGATGATGTAGCGCTTCTCTCCGTCCGCGTACGTGAGCAGCGCGATGCGCGCGTTCCGGTTCGGGTCGTACTCGATGGTCCCGACCTTCGCCGGAATGCCGTGCTTCTCCCGCCGGAAGTCGATCCGCCGGTACATCTTCTTGTGACCGCCGCCGCGGTGGCGTGCCGTCACGTGACCGTGGTGGTTCCGGCCGCCCTTCTTGCGGAGCGGCTCGAGCAGCGACTTCTCGGGATCCACCGACGTGATCTCGGCGAAGTCGAGCGTGGTCAGGTAACGCCGCGAGGGCGTGTACGGATTGTTCTTCTTGATCGCCATTCTTCTCTTCCTCGTGTCCGCTCCAGCCGGCCCGCATCCCTCGGCCTACGTGGTTCCCGATCTCGTCGAGAGAACCGGAACCGTTTCGGGGTCGACTCCCCCCGGGTCGGGGGCGATACCCGTCTGCGGCACGGACACTGCCACGGACGCGGCGGCATTCTGTGACCCTGCGAGCTACATCTGCTCGTAGAGCTCGATCGATTCCCCCTCCCGCAGGGTGACCAGAGCCTTCTTCCAATCGGGACGCTGCCCGGCGTTCGCCCCCGCCCGACGACGCTTGCCGGGAACGGAGATGGTGCGCACGCTCTGCACCTTCACGCCGAAGCGCGCCTCGATGGCGCTCTTGATCTGCATCTTGTTCGCTTCCCGCGCCACCTCGAAGGCGTACTCGCGACGCGTCTCGCGCGCGATGGTGGCCTTCTCCGTGAGGAGCGGTCGCTTCAGGACGAGCCGCGGATCCGTCACGCGAGCACCTCCTGCATCTCCGTCAAGGCGTCCTTCGTGATGATCAACCGGTCCGCCGCGACGACGGTGTACGTGTTCACCTCGCGGGCGGGCATCGCGACCACGTTCGGAATGTTGCGCGTGGAGAGCGCGATCTCGTCCGTGAGCTCCTTCACGAGGATCAGGACCTTCTCCTTCGTGAGCTCCATCCGGTTCAACAGCTCCTGGACGGGCTTCGTCTTGATCTCCGTGATCTCGAGCGAGTCGATCACGAGCACGCGATCCGCCGCGGCACGGTCCGAGAGGGCCGAGCGCAGGGCCAGCCGGCGGGCCTTCTTCGGCAGCCGGTAGGAGTGATCGCGCGGCTTCGGCCCGTGGATGATGCCGCCGCCGACCCAGATCGGGCTGCGCCACGTTCCCGCCCGCGCGCGCCCGGTCCCCTTCTGGCGCCACGGCTTGGAGTTCGAGCGCGCGATCTCCGCCCGCGTCTTCGTCTTCACCGTGCCCAGGCGCTGGTTCGCCTGGAAGTTCACCACGGCCTCCCACACCGCGTGGGAGTTCGGCACGATCCCGAACACGCCGTCGGGCAGATCCACGGTGCCGGTCTTCTCCCCGCCGGCGCTATAGGACACAGCCTTCGCCATCTCGATCAGCTCCCTCAGGCGGCCCGATGCTTCGGAACCCGCTTACCCTTCTTGGTCTTCGTGACGACGATCTCGGCGTTCACCGCACCCGGGACGGCGCCCCTCACGAGAAGGAAGCAGTTCTCCGTGTCGATCCGCACGAGCTCGAGGTTCCGGATGGTCACTCCGTCCACGCCCATGTGGCCGGCCATGCGCTTCCCGCGGAACACGCGCGACGGATCCGCGCACTGCCCGATGGATCCGTGACGCCGCCGGCTCATGCCGCCGTGCGAATGGTCACCGCGCGAGAAGTGGTGCCGCTTGATCACGCCCGCGAAGCCGCGCCCCTTGGAGACGCCGCGCACGTCCACGCGCTCTCCCACCGTGAACACCTGCTCGGAGCGGATCTCCTGGCCCGGCGAGAACCCCTCCACGGAGGCCACGCGGAACTCGGTGAGGCGCCTCAGGGCCGGAAGCCCGGCCTTCTTGAGGTGCCCAGCCTGCGGCTTGCCGATGCGCTTCTCCGTGGTCTCGAAGGACGCCACCTGCACCGCGGCGTAGCCGTCCCGCTCGGGCGTGCGGATCTGGGCGACCTTCAGGGGGTCCGCCTGGATGATCGTCACGGGGACGATGCTGCCGTCCTCGGCGAACACCTGCGTCATGCCCTTCTTGCGCCCGATGATTCCGTGGATCATGGCCTCAGACCTTGATTTCGATGTCCACGCCCGCCGGCAGGTCCAGACGCTGGAGCGCGTCCACCGTCTGCGGGGTGGAGTTGTGGATGTCGATCAGGCGCTTGTGGATGCGCCGCTCGAACTGCTCGCGCGACTTCTTGTCCACGTGCGGCGAGCGGTTCACGGTGTAGATGGTCTTCTTCGTGGGCAGCGGCACCGGCCCTGCGATCCGCGCGCCCGTGCGCTCCGCCGTGCGGCAGATCTCCGCCGCCGAACGGTCGAGGATCACGTGATCGTAGGCGCGAAGCCGGATCCGGATCTTGGGAGTGGTAGCCGCCATGAGTCCCCTCGCTACTTCACGATTTCGGTGACGACGCCGGCGCCGACCGTACGGCCGCCCTCGCGGATGGCGAAGCGAAGCTCCTTCTCCATCGCGATCGGCTGCACCAGCTCGACCTCCACCGTCACGTTGTCTCCGGGCATCACCATCTCCGTGCCCTCCGGCAACGTCACCGAGCCCGTCACGTCCGTCGTCCGGAAATAGAACTGCGGACGATAATTGTTGAAGAACGGCGTGTGACGACCCCCCTCGTCCTTCGTCAGAACGTACACCTCACCCTTGAACTTCGTGTGAGGCGTCACGCTTCCCGGAGCCGCCAACACCATCCCGCGCTCCAGCTCGTCCTTCTCGATCCCGCGGAGAAGAAGTCCCACGTTGTCCCCGGCCTCTCCCTCGTCCAGGAGCTTCCGGAACATCTCCACACCCGTCACCACCGTGTCCTTCGTCTCCTTCAGACCCACCCGCTCCACCTTGTCCCCCACGTGCACCACCCCGCGCTCGATCCGGCCCGTCCCCACCGTCCCGCGGCCCGTGATCGAAAACACGTCTTCCACCGGCATCAGGAACGGCTTGTCCATCGGACGCTTCGGAGTGGGGAAGTACGAGTCCACCGCCTCCATCAGGTTCGTGATCGTCTCGATCGACTGCGGATCCTTCGGATTCTCCATCGCCTTCAAAGCGCTCCCGCGTACGATCGGAATCTCGTCCCCCGGGAACTCGTACTTCGAAAGCAGCTCGCGAACCTCCAGCTCCACGAGGTCCAGAAGCTCCGGATCGTCCACCATGTCCACCTTGTTCATGAACACCACGATGTACGGTACGCCCACCTGCCGCGCCAGGAGGATGTGCTCCCGCGTCTGAGGCATCGGCCCGTCCGCCGCGCTCACCACCAGAATCGCCCCGTCCATCTGCGCCGCGCCCGTGATCATGTTCTTCACGTAGTCCGCGTGACCCGGACAGTCCACGTGCGCGTAGTGCCGCTTCGCCGTCTCGTACTCCACGTGCGCCGTCGCGATCGTGATCCCCCGCTCCCGCTCCTCCGGAGCGTTGTCGATCGAGCCGTAATCACGAACCGTGATCTTCGGATTCTTCAGCGCCAACACCATCGTGATCGCCGCCGTCAGCGTCGTCTTCCCGTGATCCACGTGACCAATCGTCCCCACGTTCACGTGCGGCTTCGTCCGCTCGAACTTCTCCTTCGCCATCTCTACCTTTCCTCGACCCGCGATGGGTGGCTCGCGTTGACGACGCGGGCGCGACTCGCGCGCCCTTCGCCGGCCCTCCGGACGTGCCGAGCAGCCGGCCGCAAAAGGGTGCACATCTTACGCGACTCTCGCCCCCCCTGTCACCTTCTGGATGATCTCCTCGGCGATCTTCTTGGGGACTTCCTGATAACGGGCGAACTGCATGGAATAGATGGCCCGGCCCTGCGTGGCCGACCGCAGCGAGGTGGCGTAGCCGAACATGTTGGAGAGGGGCACCTGGGCGGCCACGATCTGGGCATCCGCCCGGAGCACCGTCCCCGCGATGTGCCCCCGCCGGGCGTTCAGGTCCCCGATCACCTCGCCGACGTACTCGGTGGGGACCACAACTTCCACATCCATATGGGGTTCCAGGATCGCCGGGTCGCACTTCCGGGCGGCTTCCCGGAAGGCCTGGGACCCGCAGATCCGGAAGGCCATCTCGCTCGAGTCCACCTCGTGGTACGAGCCGTCCTTGAGGACCACGCGCACGTCCACGATGGGATAGCCGGCCAGGACGCCCCCGGTCATCGCGTCGCGGACGCCCTTTTCCACCGCCGGGATGTACTCGTTCGGGATGGAGCCGCCCTTGACCTCGTTCACGAACTCCAGGCCCTTGCCCGCCTCGGCCGGCCCGACGTCGACGACGACGTGGGCGTACTGGCCCTTGCCGCCGGTCTGCTTGACGAACCGGTGGTTCACCTTCGCGACCTTGCGGAGCGTCTCGCGGTAGGCCACCTGAGGACGGCCGACCTTGGCGTCCACCTTGAACTCGCGGAGGAGGCGGTCGACGATGATCTCCAGGTGGAGCTCGCCCATGCCCGAGATGATGGACTGGCCGGTGTCCTCGTCGGTGTGGATCCGGAAGGTGGGATCCTCCTCGGCGAGCTTCGTCAGGGAGAGCCCGAGCTTGTCCGAGTCCGCCTTCGAGGCCGGCTCGATGGCCACGGAGATCACCGGGTCCGGGAAGTCCATGGACTCCAGCAGGAGCGGGTGTTCCTCGTCGCACAGGGTGTGGCCGGTCTTCGTGTGCTTGAGACCGACCGCCGCGGCGATCTCACCCGCCGGGACGGCCGCGACCTCCTCGCGCTTGTTCGCGTGCATCTCGAGCAGGCGACCGATTCGCTCCCGCTTGTCGAGATTCGTGTTCAGGAGGGTGGCCCCCGACTGCACCACGCCCGAGTAGACGCGGAAGAACGTGAGCTTCCCGACGTACGGGTCCGTCATGATCTTGAACGCGAGCGCCGACACCGGCTCGTCGTCCGACGCGTACCGCCGCACCGTGCCCTCGCCCTTCGCGCCCAGCTCGTGGCCCATGATGGGCGGAACGTCCAGCGGCGAGGGCAGGTAATCCACGACCGAGTCCAGCAGGCGCTGCACGCCCTTGTTCTTGAACGCCGACCCGCAGATCACGGGGACGACCGAGAGATCGATCGTGGCCTTGCGGATCACGGCCTTGATCTCGGGGACCGTGATCTCGTGCCCGTTCAGGTACCGCTCGAGCAGGTCGTCGCTGTGGTCCGCGATCGATTCGATCAGCTGCGTGCGCGCATCCCGGGCGCCGTCCATGAGCGTCTCGGGGATGGCGATCTCGTCGAAGGTCATGCCCTGCGATTCCTCGTGGTACACGTACGCCTTCATCGCGAGGAGATCGATGATCCCCGTGAACAGCTCGCCCTGGCCCATCGGGAGGTACAAGGGCACGGGCTTCGCGCCGAGGCGCGTGCGAATGGCGTCCACGACGGCGGCGTAGTCCGCGCCGACGCGGTCCATCTTGTTCACGAAGGCGACGCGCGGCACGCCGTACTTGTCCGCCTGGCGCCAGACCGTCTCGGATTGGGGCTCCACGCCGCCCACCGCGCAGAACACGGCCACCGCGCCGTCCAGCACGCGGAGGCTGCGCTCGACTTCCATCGTGAAGTCCACGTGCCCCGGCGTGTCGATGATGTTGATCTTGTGGTCCTTCCACTGGCAGCTGATGGCCGCGGCGGTGATGGTGATGCCGCGCTCCTTCTCCTGCTCCATCCAGTCCATGGTGGCCGCGCCGTCGTGGACCTCGCCCATCCGATGCAGGCGTCCCGTGTAATACAGGATGCGCTCGGTGGTCGTGGTCTTCCCGGCATCGATGTGCGCCATGATGCCGATGTTCCGGACCTTGTCCAAAGTGTGGCTACGGGCCATCACGTCCTCAGCCTTGCGGCGTGAATGAGCTTCCGGCGAGAACGAGCCTCACCGGTTACGACGGTGCGCGGAGAGCCACCGGAGCCCGACGAGCGGGTGTTCCGGATCCCCGACGGTCGAGGGGTGCTCTGCGAGATCTCGACGCTCCGCGAGCGAAAGCTGCGAGACCTTCCTCGCCGGGGATCTCCGGAAGGGGCGGGCGCTGGGCGCCTCACCCCAGGGAGGAGACTACCAGCGGTAGTGCGAGAAGGCCTTGTTCGCTTCGGCCATGCGGTGCGTCTCGTCCTTCCTGCGGATCGACGCTCCCTCGTTCTTCGACGCGGCGATCAACTCGCCGGCGAGCTTCTCCGCGAACGACTTCTCGTTGCGCGCCCGCGCGAACGAGATCAGCCAGCGGAAAGCCAACGCCTGCCGCCGCTCCGGCCGCACCTCCACGGGAACCTGGTAGGTGGCGCCTCCGACGCGACGGGACTTCACCTCGACGACCGGCTTCACGTTCGCGACCGCCTGCTTGAACACGGTCAGCCCCGATTGGCCGGTCTTCTCCTCGATCGACTCCACGGCACGATAGAAGATGCGTTCCGCGACGCTTCTCTTCCCGTCGTGCATGATGCAGTTCACGAACTTCGCTGCCATCGTGGAACCGTGACGGGGATCCGCCTGGATCTCCCGGCGCGGCACGTCTCGACGTCTGGACATCTCTTCTCCACGACGAGCCCCCGGTTCTCACCGAGGGCGGGTCCCGCGCCGCCGCGGCGGTCGGCGCGCTCTACTTCTTGGGTCGCTTCGCTCCGTATTTCGACCGGCCCTGCCGACGAGTATCGACACCCGCCGAGTCCAGCGCCCCGCGGATGATGTGGTAGCGCACTCCGGGGAGGTCCTTCACGCGACCCCCGCGGATGAGCACGATCGAGTGCTCCTGCAGGTTGTGCCCCTCGCCGGGGATGTACGCGGTCACCTCGATGTGGTTCGTGAGGCGGACGCGCGCGACCTTCCGGAGGGCCGAGTTCGGCTTCTTCGGCGTGGTCGTGTAGACGCGCGTGCAGACCCCCCGCTTCTGCGGGCAGGAACGGAGCGCCGGAGACGCGGTCTTGTACCGCGGAGCGTGCCGACCCTTCCGAACCAACTGATTGATCGTGGGCAAGTTCCCTTCCTTCCGCACCGTCCGATCTCCGGCGCCGATGTGAAGCGACGGAGCGGCACAAACAGGCCGAGTATGCTACGAGGCGCCGGCTCGCTCTGTCAAGGGCCGGCGCCCGGAGCGGTTCCCGGCCCCCGCGCGCGTCGCGGGGGCGGGATCCCTCAGCTTCCCTGGCTTTCGACTCTCTCCATCGGGAGCTCGGGCTCCTCGAGGCCGACCGTGGCCGCGGGGGTCTGCTCATCTCCCGGATGGTGAATGTTGACTCTCTTCAGGCGATTGACCCCCGTACCCGCGGGGATCAGGTTGCCCATGATCACGTTCTCCTTGAGCCCGCCGAGGCGGTCGGTGGCGCCGTTGATGGCCGCCTCCGTCAGCACGCGCGTGGTCTCCTGGAACGACGCGGCCGAGATGAAGCTCTCCGTGGAGAGGCTGGCCTTCGTGATCCCGAGGAGCAGGGGCTGGTACGTGGAGGGCGTCCCGCCCTCCGCCTCGACGCGGTCGTTCTCGTCGCGCACCTGCGCCTTGTCCACCATGTCGCCCTCGAGGAAGTTCGTGTCGCCCGGATCCTCGATGCGCACCTTCTGCAGCATCTGGCGCACGATCACCTCGATGTGCTTGTCGTTGATCTGCACGCCCTGCAGCCGGTAGACCTCCTGGATCTCGTTCAGCAGGTACTCCTGCACGGCGTTGATGCCCTTGATCTTCAGGATGTCGTGCGGGTTGATGCGGCCCTCGCACAGCCGGTCGCCCGCGCGGACGTGATCGCCCTCGTGCACCAGCAGGTGCTTGCCCTGCGGCACCAGGTACTCGTGCTCGATCCCCTCGCCCTTCACGAGGATCTTCCGGAAGCCGCGCGACACGCCGCCGAAGGCGACGGTGCCGTCGATCTCCGACACGACGGACGCGTCCTTCGGCTTGCGCGCCTCGAAGAGCTCCGCGACGCGCGGCAGACCGCCCGTGATGTCCCGCGTCTTCGAGATCTCGCGCGGGATCTTCGCGAGAACGGTGGCCGCCGAGACGTGATCCCCGTCGTTCACGAGGATGCGCGCCCCGGTGGGGATCGGGTACTTCACCATCGGCCGGCCCGCGCGATCCAGGATGTGGACGTGCGGGTGCAGCGACTTCTCCTTGTGCTCGATGATCACGCGCTGGCGGAGCCCCGTCTTCTCGTCCAGCTCGTCGCGGACGGTGATCTCGTCGACGATGTCGACGAAGCTCACGGTTCCGGTGCGATCCGAGAGGATCGGCGACGAGTACGGGTCCCACTCGAAGAGCGGATCGCCGGCCGCCACGGTCTGGTTCTCCGTGACGACGACCTTCGCGCCGTAGGGCACCTGGTAGCGCGCCCGCACGCGATCCTTCTCGTCGTGCACTTCGATCTCGCCGTGGTGACCGGTGGCCACCACCGCGCCGGCCTCGTCCTTGATGGTCTTCATCTGGACGTGACGGACGGTGCCCTGCGTCTTCGTCTCCACGACGGACTGCTCGGCGAGCCGCATGGCGGTACCGCCGATGTGGAACGTGCGCAGGGTGAGCTGCGTGCCCGGCTCGCCGATGGACTGCGCCGCGATGACGCCGACCGCCTCGCCCACGTTGACGATCTTCGACGTGGCGAGGTTGCGGCCGTAGCACTTCGCGCAGACGCCGCGCCGGGACTCGCACGTGAGCACCGAGCGGATGACGGCGGCCTCGAGCCCGCGCTCCTCCGACGCCTTCTGGAGCTGATCGGCCTCCGTCTCCTCCACGAGCCGACCCGCTTCCAGGACGACCTCGTCCGTCAGCGGGTCCACGCTGTCCTCGGCCAGCACGCGGCCGAGCACGCGGTCCCCGATGGGCTCGATGATCTCCTCGCCGTCCTTCAGCGAGCGGGTCTCGATGCCCATGATGGTCCCGCAGTCGATCTCGGAGATGATCACGTCCTGCGCGATGTCCACCAGGCGCCGCGTGAGGTAGCCGGCGTCCGCCGTCTTGAGCGCCGTGTCCGCGAGGCCCTTGCGGGCGCCGTGCGTCGAGATGAAGTACTCGAGCACGGTGAGTCCCTCGCGGAAGTTCGAGATGATGGGCTGCTCGATGATCTCGCCCACCGACCCCGTCAGCTTCTTCTGCGGCTTGGCCATCAGCCCGCGCATGCCGGCGAGCTGGCGGATCTGCTCGCGCGAGCCTCGGGCGCCCGACACCGCCATCATGTAGACGGGGTTGAAGCCCTTCTGGTCGTGCGCGAGGCCGCCGAACATCACCTCGGAGACCGCGTTCGTGGTCTGCGTCCAGGTGTCGATCAGCTTGTTGTAGCGCTCCGTGGCGGTGATGGCGCCCTTGCCGTAGTCGTTCAGGATCTTCGCGACGTCCTTGCGCGTGCTCTCGATCAGCTCCCGCTTCTCCTCGGGAATGCGCACGTCGTCGATGCCCACGGTGATCCCGGCGACCGTGGCGTAGTGGAAGCCGATCTTCTTCATCTCATCCAGGAAGATGGACGTGGCGTGCCGGCCCTTGCGCTTGTAGACCTCGTGCACGAGGTCCTCCAGGCGCTTCTTGTCCATCGGGTAGTTCGCGAAGGGCACGCCCTCGGGCACGATCTCGTTGAAGATGATCCGCCCCGGCGTGCTCTCGATGAGCTGGCCGTCCACGCGGCAGCGCACCGTCTCGTGCAGGGAGATGACCCGCGCGTCGAGCGCGAGCAGAACCTCCGACAGCCCGGTGAAGGACCGCTTCTTCTTCGGCTCGTCCTGGGGACGCAGGCCCATGGTCAGGTAGTAGCAGCCGAGCACCATGTCCTGCGACGCCGACATGATCGGCCGGCCGTTCGCCGTGGACAGGATGTTGTTCGACGCGAGCATGAGCACGCGCGCCTCGAGCTGCGCCTCGAAGCTCAGGGGGAGGTGGACCGCCATCTGGTCGCCGTCGAAGTCCGCGTTGAACGCGGTGCAGACGAGCGGGTGCAGGCGGATGGCCTTGCCCTCGACGAGCACCGGCTGGAACGCCTGGATGCCGAGGCGGTGCAGCGTGGGCGCGCGGTTCAGCATGACGCAGTGGTCCTGGATGATCTCCTCCAGGATGTCCCAGACCTCGGGCTTCTCGCGCTCGACGAGCTTCTTCGCGCTCTTGACCGTCTGCACGTAGCCCTTGTCCTCGAGCCGCTTGATGATGAACGGCTTGAAGAGCTCGAGCGCCATCGACTTCGGCAGACCGCACTGGTGGACCTTGAGATCCGGCCCCACGACGATCACCGAGCGGCCCGAGTAGTCCACGCGCTTGCCGAGCAGGTTCTGGCGGAAGCGCCCCTGCTTGCCCTTGAGCATGTCCGAGAGGGACTTCAGCGGGCGATTGCCCGGGCCGCGCACGGCGCGCGAGCGCCGCCCGTTGTCGAACAGCGCGTCCACCGCCTCCTGGAGCATGCGCTTCTCGTTCCGGAGGATCACTTCCGGCGCCTTGATGTCCATGAGCTTCTTGAGCCGGTTCGTCCGGTTGATGACGCGCCGGTAGAGGTCGTTGAGGTCCGAGGTGGCGAAGCGGCCGCCCTCGAGCGGGACGAGCGGACGCAGATCCGGCGGCAGCACCGGCACGACGTCCAGGATCATCCAGTCCGGGCGGTTCTTCGAGTGGCGGAACGCCTCCACGACCTTCAGGCGCTTCAGGATCTCCTTCTTGCGCTGCACGGACGTCTCGACCTTCGCGTGCGCGCGGAGCTCCGCCGAGAGCTCCTCGACGTCGATGGAGGCGAGCAGCTTCTTGATGGCGCCCGCGCCCATCTCCGCGACGAACGCGTCCCCGTACTCCTCCTGGAGCTCGAGGTACTCGTCCTCCGTGATGAGCTGCTTCTCCTTGAGCGGCGTGTCCCCCGTGTCGATCACGATGTAGGACTCGTAGTAGAGCACGCGCTCGAGGTCCCGCACCGACATGTCCAGCATGTAGCCGATGCGGCTGGGCACGCCCTTGAAGTACCAGATGTGCGACACGGGCACGGCGAGCTCGATGTGCCCCATTCGCTCGCGGCGGACCTTCGCCTGCGTGACTTCCACGCCGCACCGGTCGCAGATGACGCCGCGATACCGGATGCGCTTGTACTTGCCGCAGTTGCACTCCCAGTCCTTCACGGGGCCGAAGATCTTCTCGCAGAAGAGACCGTCCTTCTCCGGCTTGAACGTCCGGTAGTTGATGGTCTCCGGCTTCGTCACCTCGCCGTGCGACGCCGAGCGGATGGTCTCCGGAGAGGCCAGCTGGACGCGCATGGCGCTGTAGGTGACCTGCTTCTTCTCCCGCGGTTCCGCGAATCCGAACACTCGGTCCCTCCTCGTCAGAGGATCGAACGCATCTCGTCGCCCCGGGCCCCGGGGGGCCCGGGCGAAGGCCGCCCTGCGCTAGTCCGTCTCCTCGAGCTGCACGTCGAGCGCGAGGGCCTGAAGCTCCTTGACCAGTACGTTGAAGGACTCCGGGATGCCCGGCTTCGGCGGGTTCTCCCCCTTCACGATCGCTTCGTAGACGCGCGAGCGACCCGCGACGTCGTCCGACTTCACGGTGAGGAGCTCCTGGAGCGTGTGCGCGGCGCCGTACGCCTCGAGCGCCCACACTTCCATTTCTCCGAATCGCTGGCCGCCGAACTGCGCCTTGCCGCCCAGCGGCTGCTGGGTCACGAGCGAGTAGGGACCGATCGAGCGGGCGTGGATCTTGTCATCCACGAGGTGGCTCAGCTTGAGCATGTAGATGTAGCCCGCCGTCACCTCGTGATCGAACGCGTTGCCGGTGCGGCCGTCGTAGAGCGGCGTCTTCCCGCTCTCCGGCAGGCCGGCCTCGCGCAGCTTCGACTTGATCTCCTCGATCGACGCGCCGTCGAACACCGGCGTGGCCATCGGCTGGTCCAGCTTCTTCGCGGCCCAGCCGAGGTGCGTCTCCAGGACCTGGCCCAGGTTCATGCGCGAAGGCACGCCCAGGGGGTTCAGGATGATCTCGATCGGCGTGCCGTCCGGGAGGTACGGCATGTCCTCCTCGGCCATGATCTTCGCGACGACGCCCTTGTTCCCGTGCCGGCCGGCCATCTTGTCGCCCACCGAGAGCTTGCGCTTCCGGGCGATGTAGACCTTGACCAGCTTCACGACGCCCGGCGGGAGCTCGTCGCCGCGCGTGAGGCGCTCGACTTCCTTCTCCGCCTGCATCCGGATGTCCTCGATGACGCGGCGCGCCGCCTCGTAGATGCGGAAGACGCGCGCGTTGGCCTCCTCGTCCTCCGAGAGGCCCTCCGCCCACGGCAGCGTGTCCCAGTCCAGCTCCTCGAAGAGCTTCGCCGAGATCTTGCGGCCGGCGCGGAACACCATCGCCCCGGACATGGGGTCGTCCACCCGCTTCGTGTTCAAACCGTCCAGGACCTTCAGGACGCGCTCGCTGCGCAGCTCCTCGGTGGACTTGATCTGCTTGCGCTCGTCGCGGCGGATGCGGTCGACCTTCTTCTTCTCCTCGCGCTTGCCGCGCTCGTCGCGCTCGCGACGCGAGAAGACCTTGACGTCGATCACCACGCCGTCCATTCCGGGAGGAGCTTTCAGGGACGCGTCCCGCACGTCGCCGGCCTTCTCGCCGAAGATCGCGCGCAGCAGCCTCTCTTCGGGAGAGAGCTCGGTCTCGCCCTTCGGCGTCACCTTGCCCACGAGGATGTCGCCCGCGCGCACGCGCGCGCCGATCCGGACGATGCCGTCCTCGTCCAGGTTCTTCAGCGCCTCCTCGCCGACGTTCGGGATCTCCTTCGTGATCTCTTCCGGCCCGCGCTTCGTGTCGCGGACCTGGATCTCGAGCTCCTCGATGTGGATGGACGTGAACTTGTCCTCGCGGATCAGCCGCTCCGAGATCAGGATGGCGTCCTCGAAGTTGTACCCTTCCCACGGCATGAACGCCGCGAGCGTGTTCACGCCGAGCGCGAGCTCCCCTTCCGAGGTGGCCGGCCCGTCCGCGACGATCTGGCCGGGCGCGACGCGATCGCCCGGGTACACGAGCGGCCGCTGGTTGATGCACGTGTCCTGGTTCGAGCGGCGGAACTTCGTGAGCCGGTACACGTCCAGCCCGCCGAACCCGGTGAAGTCCTCCTCCTCGATCTTCTTGCCGAAGTGGCGGATGTACATCGCGTTCGCGGTCACCGAGTCCACGATGCCGCCGCGACGCGCCACGACGACCGCGCCGGAGTCCCGCGCGACCTTCTCCTCCAGCCCGGTGCCCACGAGCGGGGCCTCCGTGCGCAGGAGCGGCACGCTCTGGCGCTGCATGTTCGATCCCATGAGCGCGCGGTTCGCGTCGTCGTGCTCGAGGAACGGGATGAGCGCGGCCGCCGCCGACACGATCTGCTTCGGCGAGACGTCCATGTACTCCACCCGATCGGGCTCCACGATGGGGAAGTCGCCGCGCTGCCGGCCGACGACGCGGTCGTTGCGGATGCGGCTGCCGCGATCCAGCTCCTCGTTGGCCTGCGCCATGATGCTGCGGTCCTCGGCGTCGGCCGCGAGGTAGACGATGTCCTCCGTCACCCGCGAGTTCGCCACGCGACGGTACGGCGTCTCCAGGAAGCCGTACTCGTTCACGCGCGCGAACGTGGCGAGGCTGGAGATCAGTCCGATGTTCGGGCCTTCCGGCGTCTCGATCGGGCAGATGCGCCCGTAGTGCGTGTAGTGCACGTCGCGGACCTCGAAGCCGGCGCGCTCCCGCGTGAGGCCGCCCGGGCCGAGCGCGGAGAGGCGACGCTTGTGCGTCAGCTCCGCGAGCGGGTTCGTCTGGTCCATGAACTGCGACAGCTGGCTCGAGCCGAAGAACGTCTTGATCACGGCGCTGATGGTCCGCGCGTTGATGAGGTCGTACGGCGTGATCTGATCGGCGTCCTGGAGGCTCATGCGCTCCCGGATGATCCTCGCCATGCGCGAGAGGCCCACCGAGAACTGGTTCGCCAGCAGCTCGCCCACCGAGCGGATGCGGCGGTTGCCGAGATGGTCGATGTCGTCCGT
The DNA here is from genome assembly GCA_046330135.1 of bacterium. GTDB lineage: Bacteria > ARS69 > ARS69 > ARS69 > ARS69 > CAYYFX01. The sequence continues at coordinate 221,384 of JAXLTI010000005.1, read as the reverse complement.
GTAGCCGTTGCCCGCGCGCAGGTCCACGAGGTAGCGGATGATCGCCAGGAAGTCCTCGTGCGTCAGCGTGACCGTCTCGATCGGGACGTTCAGGTTGAGCCGCTGGTTCAGCTTGTACCGCCCCACGTTCGCGAGGTCGTAGCGCCGCGCCGTGAAGAACAGCTTGTCCAGGAGGCCCTTCGTGGTCTCCGCGCTCGGCGGATCGCCGGGTCGCAGGAGGTTGTAGATCTTCGCGAGCGCGTCCTCCTGGCTCCGCGAGCGGTCCTTGCGGAGCGTCTTGACGAGGACGTCCGTGTCCTGGACGCCCTTCGCCTTCTTCAGGAACTCGATCTCGCGGATCCCCGCGTCCCGCGCTTCCGAGAGCATGTCCTGCGTGAAGTCCCCGTTCGCCTCGCCGATGACCTCGCCGGTGGCGCCGTGCACGAGGTCCGCCGCGAGGACGCGACCCACGAGGTCCTCGTCCTTGGGCGAAGCGTTCTTGGTGAGCTTCAGGGTCTCCGTCTCGTAGAAGAGCTTGAGGATCTCCGAGTCGGAGACGTAGCCGAGCGCGCGCAGCAGGACCGTGACCGGGATCTTCCGGCGGCGGTCGATGTGCACGTACATGATGTCGTTGATGTCGAGGCTGAACTCCACCCACGAGCCGCGGTACGGGATGATGCGCGCCGAGTAGAGACGCTTGCCGTTCGGGTGCACTTCCTCGTCGAAGAACACGCCGGGCGAGCGGTGCAGCTGGCTGACGATCACGCGCTCGGCGCCGTTGATGATGAACGTGCCGCCGTCCGTGATGGCCGGAAGCTCACCGAGGTAGACTTCCTGCTCGATGATGTTCTTCGGCTTCTTCTCCTCGCCGGTGTTGTCCCAGACGATGAGGCGGAGCGTGGCCTTCAGCGGCACCGCGAACGTGAGGTCGCGCTCCTGGCACTCTTCCGTGGTGTACTTCGGGTTGCCGATCTTGTACGAGACGAACTCGAGGGAGAAGTTCCCCCGCGCGTCGGAGATCGGGAAGATGTCGTGGAAGACGGCCTGGAGACCCTTCTTGTCGCGTCGCTCGGGGGCGACGTCGAGCTGGAGGAAGTCCCGGAACGAATCGAGCTGCACGGCGAGGAGATTCGGGATCTCCATCACGGGCTGCAGCTTCGAGAAGTCGTAGCGCATCCTCGGGTTGCTCGCCGGCTCTCTGGTCTTGATCACGAAGCCCAACTCCTTCGAGGGGTGGGTTCCACGGACGGCGGAAGGCGACGTCGCCGACCGGGCGCATTCGCCCGGCCGGCGCGTCGGAAGGATCGCGGCAAGCCCGCTGCCCGCGATCCGGTCGGCGTTGGGGAGCTACTTCAGCTCGACGGTCCCGCCGGCCTCCTCGATCTGCTTCTTCATGTCCTCGGCTTCCGCCTTCGCGACGCCTTCCTTGACGGCCTTGGGGGCGCCGTCCACCAGGTCCTTGGCCTCCTTGAGGCCGAGACCGGTGAGCGCGCGGACGACCTTGATGACCTGGATCTTCTTGTCGCCCGACGAGGTGAGGATGACGTCGAACTCCGTCTTCTCCTCGACCGGAGCGGCCGCCGCCCCGCCCATCATGCCCATGGGCATGGCCGCCATCGGAGCGGCCGCCGTGACGCCGAACCGTTCTTCCATCTCCTTCACGAGGTCCGAGACCTCGATCACCGTCATGTTGCCGATGAGATCCACGATCTTGGTGACGTTCTCGCTGGCCATTTCCTTCTTCCTCCGACGATTTGCCGTCCGTTCGTTCCAGTAGTGCCTTCGCGGTCGGGCTCGCCGCCGCGCCGAGTTCGCCGCGGGCCCGAGGCCCGCGTCACGCTAGGACTCCGCTCGACCCTTGGAAGGGATCGTGCCTTTCTCCATCCCGTCCCGGATCGCGTCCACGGTGCGGACTACCCGGCCGACGGTGTCCTTGATCGCCCAGAGCAGGTTCTGGGTCGGGGCCATCGCGAGCTGCATCACCTGCGAGATCAACACTTCGCGCGAGGGCATCGTGGCGAGGGCTTTGACCTCTTGCGGGGTCAGCGCGCGCCCCTCGACGAGCCCGAACTTCACCTGGAGCTTCTCGTGGTCCTTCCGGAAGTCCATGAGGATCCGGGCCGGCGAGGTCGGGTCGTCGTCGGACACGGCCACGGCGGTCGCGCCCTTGAAGTGCGTGGCCAGCTCGTCGAGCTGGAGCGACTTCGCGGCCTTGATCGCCAGCGTGTTCTTCACGACCGCGAGGGTCACGCCCTTCTCGCGGCACTTGCGCCGGAGCTTCGTCATCGACTCCACGTCGAGGCCCGTGAAATCCGCCAGCAAGATGGCGGCGGCGCCGTCGAACGACTCCCGAAGCTCCTCGATCACCGCGGTCTTCTCAGTGGTAGGCATTCGCCCCTCCTAGACCATGGCCTGGAGCTCGGTCAGGACGTCCACTCGGACGCCGGGACCCATCGTGGAGCTCAGTACGAAGTTCTTGAAATAGACGCCCTTGGCCGCCGCGGGCTTCACGCGCTGCAGCTCCGTCAGGAACGTGCGCACGTTGTCCGCGAGCTGCTTCTGGCCGAAGGACGCCTTGCCGACGGGAACCGCGACGTTGCCCGTCTTGTCCACTCGGTATTCGATCTTGCCCGCCTTGACCTCGCGCACCGCCTTCGAGACGTCCGTGGTCACCGTGCCGGCCTTCGGGTTCGGCATCAGGCCGCGCGGACCGAGGATCCGGCCCAGGCGTCCCACGCGCCCCATCATGTCGGGCGTGGTGATGATCACGTCCACGTCGGTCCAACCGCCCTCGATCTTCTGGATCCAATCGTCCGCGCCCACGTGGTCCGCGCCCGCCTCTTCCGCTTCCTTGACCCGGTCGCCCTGCGTGATCACGAGCACGCGGACGGTGCGACCGGTTCCGTGCGGAAGTACGACGGTGCCGCGGACCTGCTGGTCGGCGTGACGAGGATCCACGCCCAATCGGACGGAGACCTCGACCGTCTCGTCGAACTTCGCGGTGGCGTTCTCCTTCACGATGCCCACCGCCTCGTCGACCGAGTACCGCTTGAGCGGCTCCCGGTGGGCGGCCACCGTGGTGTAACGCCGGCTGTGCTTCATCGGCCATTCCTCTTCATCGAAGGGCCTTGCGGCCTTCTCCCACGTTTCGGGGCGTGGTGGCCCCCAGAGGGGTCGCGTGGCGGCAGCGGCCGCTACTCGACGTCGACCCCCATGCTCCGAGCGGTCCCGGCCACCATGCGCATGGCCGCTTCCACGTCGTTCGCGTTCAGGTCGGGCATCTTCAGCGTGGCGATCTCGCGCACCTGCGCGCGCGTGACGCGGCCGACCTTGTTGCGGTTCGGCTCTCCCGACCCCTTTTCCTTGCCCAGCGCCCGCAGCAGGAGGACCGACGCGGGCGGCGTCTTCGTGATGAAGGTGAACGAGCGGTCCTGGTAGATCGTGATCACGACGGGGGTCACGATCCCGCCCGCCGTCTTCGTCCGCTCGTTGAACTGCCGGCAGAAGTCCATGATGTTCACGCCATGCTGGCCCAGCGAAGGACCGACCGGCGGCGACGGGTTCGCCGCACCCGCCGGAATCTGCAGCTTGACCTTGGCGACCTCGCGCTTCGGAGCCATTCGCTAGTTCCTTCTCATGGCGTTTCGAACGGGCGCGGAGCCATCCCTCGCGGCTGCGCGTCCGCCCGACTCAGACGGACTGGACCTGCAGGAAGTCGAGCTCCACGGGCGTGGCGCGCCCGAAGATCGACACCATCACCTTGAGCTTGCCGCGCTCCGGATTCACCTCTTCCACGACGCCGGTGAAGTCCGAGAACGGCCCGTCCACGACCTTCACGTGCTCGCCCGCGTGGAACGGGATCTCCGGAACGGTCTTCTCCTTCGCGCCCTGAACCTGACCGAGGATCCGGTCGACCTCCGCCGGGCGCAGCGGATCGGGCTTCGACACGTCGGCGCCGACGAAACGGCTCACGCCGGGGCAATCCCGCACGACGTGCCAGCTCTCGTCATCGAGATCCATCTCGATGAGGATGTAGCTCGGGAAGAACTTCCGCGTGGTCTGCGTCTTCTTCCCGTGCTTCATCTCCGTCACGACCTGGGTGGGCACGAGGATCTGTCCGAACCGATCCGACATTCCGGACGTCGCGATGGCGCGCTCCAGGTTCGAGCGCACCTTGTTCTCGTGCCCCGAGTACGTGTGGATCGCGTACCACTTCATCGACATCAAGTTCCCCCCGGCGGGCGGCGCGGTCTGCGCCACTAACGGAGCACCTTCTCGAGTCCGAAGGCGAGGATCCGGTCCACGAGCCCGATGAAGATCGCGCACAGGATCACGGTCACGATGACGACCACCGTGGAGCCGCGAAGCTCCGTGATGGTGGGCCAGCTCACCTTCTTCATCTCCACGACGACGTCCGTCACGAACTGCTTCGCCTTGTCGATCATCGCTCCTCACTCAACTCGCGAGGCCGGCGCATTCCGCCCCGTGCCGCGCGACCCGACATGCCCGTACGGGATGGCAGGCGTGGCAGGACTCGAACCCGCAGCCCTCGGTTTTGGAGACCGATGCTCTACCACTTGAGCTACACGCCTCCGTCCCGTCGACTCGCGACGCGACGACCGAGACCGTCGCTCGCATTTTGCCTCGCTACTTCACGATTTCGGTGACGACGCCGGCGCCGACCGTACGGCCGCCCTCGCGGATGGCGAAGCGAAGCTCCTTCTCCATCGCGATCGGCTGCACCAGCTCGACCTCCACCGTCACGTTGTCTCCGGGCATCACCATCTCCGTGCCCTCCGGCAACGTCACCGAGCCCGTCACGTCCGTCGTCCGGAAATAGAACTGCGGACGATAATTGTTGAAGAACGGCGTGTGACGACCCCCCTCGTCCTTCGTCAGAACGTACACCTCACCCTTGAACTTCGTGTGAGGCGTCACGCTTCCCGGAGCCGCCAACACCATCCCGCGCTCCAGCTCGTCCTTCTCGATCCCGCGGAGAAGAAGTCCCACGTTGTCCCCGGCCTCTCCCTCGTCCAGGAGCTTCCGGAACATCTCCACACCCGTCACCACCGTGTCCTTCGTCTCCTTCAGACCCACCCGCTCCACCTTGTCCCCCACGTGCACCACCCCGCGCTCGATCCGGCCCGTCCCCACCGTCCCGCGGCCCGTGATCGAAAACACGTCTTCCACCGGCATCAGGAACGGCTTGTCCATCGGACGCTTCGGAGTGGGGAAGTACGAGTCCACCGCCTCCATCAGGTTCGTGATCGTCTCGATCGACTGCGGATCCTTCGGATTCTCCATCGCCTTCAAAGCGCTCCCGCGTACGATCGGAATCTCGTCCCCCGGGAACTCGTACTTCGAAAGCAGCTCGCGAACCTCCAGCTCCACGAGGTCCAGAAGCTCCGGATCGTCCACCATGTCCACCTTGTTCATGAACACCACGATGTACGGTACGCCCACCTGCCGCGCCAGGAGGATGTGCTCCCGCGTCTGAGGCATCGGCCCGTCCGCCGCGCTCACCACCAGAATCGCCCCGTCCATCTGCGCCGCGCCCGTGATCATGTTCTTCACGTAGTCCGCGTGACCCGGACAGTCCACGTGCGCGTAGTGCCGCTTCGCCGTCTCGTACTCCACGTGCGCCGTCGCGATCGTGATCCCCCGCTCCCGCTCCTCCGGAGCGTTGTCGATCGAGCCGTAATCACGAACCGTGATCTTCGGATTCTTCAGCGCCAACACCATCGTGATCGCCGCCGTCAGCGTCGTCTTCCCGTGATCCACGTGACCAATCGTCCCCACGTTCACGTGCGGCTTCGTCCGCTCGAACTTCTCCTTCGCCATGATCTCTCCCTGTCAGCGAACGATGAGAAGGACCGGTCTCGGCGCGTCGCGCGGGTCCGGGGCAGCGACGCGGCCGCTCGTTTCGCCTCGCGGCAGACGCCCGGCCGCCAGCACGGCGCGGGAAGGTGGAGGCCACGAGCGGAATCGAACCGCTGACCTATTGCTTACCATGCAATTGCTCTGCCGACTGAGCTACGTGGCCCCGATGCTCCGACGGATCTCCCCGACGTTGGAGCGGGAAACGGGACTCGAACCCGCGACCCTCAGCTTGGAAGGCTGATGCTCTAGCCAACTGAGCTATTCCCGCCCGATTTCCTCCGCGCCTTCGCCCCTCGCTCCCGAGAGTGCCGCGGACGCGAACGCGACGGTGCTGGTGGCGAGGGGAGGATTCGAACCTCCGAAGGCGTGCGCCAACAGATTTACAGTCTGCCCCCTTTGACCGCTCGGGAACCTCGCCACGCACGCACGACGAACGCACGAGTCTCCGTCTCCCGCGAACGAGGCGGAGTCTCGCGCTGATTCCGACGCACCTCCACCCCGAGGCGAGCTGGCGAAGGGAGTCGAACCCCCAACCGCCTCATTACAAATGAGGTGCTCTACCATTTGAGCTACGCCAGCGTTTCGCACGGCGTGAACCGTGGAATCTAAGGGACCCTAGGATCCACTGTCAAGCGTTACGGGACCCGAGAAGGCGATCTGCAGGTCCCGCGCTCCGGGCCCGTTGACACACCTCTAAAGCGGTGAATCGGCCCGCGGCCGCGGGGCCTTTCCCGGCCCGCAGGTCGCGAACTCACGTCGCATCTTTCCGCGGGCCGACTAGAATGGCGCGGTTTGGCATCCGCTCGAAACCGAGGAGCCCGCCTCGTGAATCCATCGAGATCCGCGCATCGTGGACCCGGCCTGCCCGGGGTCGCGGCGACGGCCGCCCTTGCGGGCGCGCTCCTCGTGATCGCGACCCACGTGGGGTTGAACGTGTTCCCCCAGACGGGCGCGCGCGGCGTGGAGATCCTGCGCCACATCGTGGGCCAGCGCGCGGTGGCGCAGCTCGAGATGGGCGCGCTCCGGGGCGAGGACGCCGTGCGGCGGGCGCTGTTCCGGATCCGCCCCGAGCCGCGGCGGCGCGTGTGGACGCGCGCGGCGAAGAGCGAGCACGAGGCCGCCCCGCACGCCTCGCCCCCGGGCTGGCCCCCGCCGGCCCGATCCCTGGGCAGCATGCCGGGCGAGGGAGCCTGGGAGCCCTACTCGCACAGCGCTTCGGGCCGAGTCGTCGCGGCGCGCACCTTGATCCAACCCGATCCGGAGCGGCCCTACGCGTTCGTCGCGGTGGTCGCCTTCGACCTGCGCGCAACGCGGCTCCACTTCGTGCTGGGCTCCGAGGAGCCGAAGTCCCCGGTGGCGCTGCCGCGCCCCGGCCGCATCCCGGCCGCCGATTTCTCCGCGAGCAAGCTCCTGGCCGCGTTCAACGGCGGCTTCAAGGCCGAGCACGGGCACTTCGGAGCCATGGTGCACGGCACGGTGGTGCTGCCGCCGCGCGACGGCCTCGGCACCGTCGCGATCGACGAGGACGGCCGCGTCCGCATGGGCGTGTGGGGCTCCGAGATCCTCCCGTCGCCGGAGATCGAGACGTGGCGGCAGAACGGCCCGCTCCTCGTGGATCACGGGGAGATCAATCCGCGCGTGGACGTCGACGATCCGGAGGATTGGGGCATCACCGTCGGGCACGGCACCGCCACCTGGCGATCCGCGCTGGCCCTGAGCGGGGACGGCGAGACGCTCTACTACTTCGCCGGCCCGAGCCTCACGCTCCGCGCGCTGGCCCGCGCCGTCGTCGCCACGGGCGCCGCCACGGCGATGCAGATCGACATCAACAACTACTGGGTGCACTTCGACTGGTTCCGTCCGGGCAACGAGCATCGCCGGGTGGAGGCAGTCCCGCTGCTGGACGCCATGCGCAAGAAGAGCGACAGCCGCTACGTCGTGGGCTTCATCCGGGACTTCTTCTACGTGACCGTCGCGCCGGCGGAGCGGTCGGGCGACTGAGCGGCCCCTCTACCTGAACTTCTCCGCGCGCTGGATCAGCTCGTCGAGCCCGGGCTCCGCGGGGTTGCGCGGCTTGCCGGGGTGGATGATCGCCACCTGACAGCTCTCGGCGGCCTGCACGAGCTGCGCGTACGTCCCGGCATCGGGATCCGCGAGGTAGGCCTGCTTGTTCTCGTTGTACTTGAACATGCGATCGTTGATCTGGATGCACTCGTTGCAGGTGGAGCAGCGCGGCGTCTCCACGCGCGCCAAATCCGGGTCCGGCGCGGGGGGCGCCTCTGCCGACGGCGCCGGCGCTGCAGGCGCCGCGGCGGCCGGAACGGTTGCGGGAGTCGCCGCGACGGCGACGTCGCTCTTGCGAGCGTCCGCGTCGAGACGGGCCCGCTCCTCTTCCCAGGCCGTCCGTTCGACCGCGAGCAGACGCTCCGCATGCGAGTTGTGGACGCCGCCCAATTCCTGGAGGCTCCGCCACCGCTCGAGCCCGCGCCGCGCGAGGCGGATCAGCCGGCCGTCCACCAGAACGCGACGGAGCTGGTCCTTGTTGTCCACCATGAGCACGTACGGCAGCCGGTCGGGCACGCCCTCGTCCCCGGCGGCCACGCGCTCCGCCACCGGAACCATGGCGCCCGCGGCCTCCTCGCTCGCGAGGGCGAGGTGCTCCGAGGTCCGCGGGTCGCACGCGAGGAAGTCGACGATCGTGAACGCGACGTCGACGGAGACGCGTTGCACGGACTCGTCCTCGTACGTCAGCGTGCGGACCGGCCAGTCGCGCTCGCACTGCGGGTTCCCGTCGAGCGAGAACCGGGCGGCCCAATTCGTCCCGGCGGTCGGATCGTACGTGAAGGCCGGGAAGGCCCGCGACTCCAGGGCCGCGGCGGACGCGAGATACCCGGGCAGCTCTTCGCTCGCGCCCGAGTACACCGCGAAGAGCGCGGGGCCACGGACGCTCAGCCCGCGCAGGATCGCGGCGCGGCGCGCGTGGAGATGCGACGCGGTCGCCTGCAGGACGTAGGCGCTTCCCTCGGCGAGCGCAGCGCTCGCGAGCTGCTTCGCGGGCAGCCCCGAGGACGGGCGGCCGTTCTGGACCACCGATCGCTCGGCGAGGTCGTGCGTCACCACGAGGACCTTCAGCGGCAGGCCCGCCGAGAGCGCCTCCAGGAGCTTCACGCTGTCCGGCGCGCTCAGGGTCGCGGCGTCGACGCACACGAGGTAATCCGGGAACGCCGCGAGCTCCGCCGCGTCCACGCCGGTCACGTCCCACGCCTCGAACAGGGCGTCGTGCACGGTCTCGCGGTACCGCCCGTCCACCTCGAGCTCGGCCATGACCATGGCCTTCGCCACCTCGACCATCCCGGAGAACCTCTCGCGGTACGCGTCGATCGCGGCGGCGCAGCCGTGGTGGACGAACTCGTACGCGCCGGCGGTCGGCCGGCCGCGGACGTCGCGCTTCGCGCAGAAGCGCTGCGACTCGAGGACGGAGAGGAGACGGCGCACGCGCTCGCGCCGCGCGTCCGAGAGCGAGAAGCTCGGCCGACTCTCGGTGAGGACGCGGGCCAGCGCGCCGAAGTCCAGCTCCTCCGCGAAGGCGGTCCCGACCGACGCGCGCAGCCGGTCCCGGCTCAGCCCGGCGGCGGAGTTGGCCTCCTCCGCCTGGAGGATCGCCGCGAGCCCGAACGCGAGTCGGTCGATCCGCGCGCGCAGCTCCGCCACGCGCTGCTGCTGAACGCGCTCCCACACGTGCTCGAAGAAGCGCTGCGGCGAGTCCGCCTCGCACGCGAGCACGAGGCCGTCGATCTTCCGGGCGCCGCGGAGGCGCGCGAGGCTGTCGTCGAGCGAGGCGTCGCCGGAGTCGGCGAGCTCCCGCTCGGCCGCCTGCCACAGCTCGGAGAGGCGCCGGCCCGCGCCGCGGCCCGACCGCTCCCGGATCTCCCGCTCCAGGCGCAACCCGTGATGACGAATGCGCTCCGCGTCGTCCCCGACGGCGACGTTCTCGAGGATCCCGTCGAAGAGACCCGACAGCGGGACCACGCACGCCTCCGGCTCGGCGACGTCCGCGAGGATCAGCGGAAAGTCGTGGCGCAGCTCGCTCAGGCGACGGACGCGCGCCATGAGCGCGGGCCGCAGGCCGAGCCCACTGGTCGCGGGGAGCCCGGCGTCCCCCCGCCGTCCCGCCACGTAGAACGCGGCCTTCTCCTGGTCGGGCGTGGGTGGAGCCTGCGCGCTCCCGGACGTGCCCGCCGTCTCCGGTCTCGTCACGACGCTCTCAGCCACGGGACGCCCCGCCTTCCTCGCCGCGCGGCGCGATGGTGAACTTGTCGAATTCCGCATCGAGGCCGCGCTGCAGCATCTCGACGGTGCGCAGCTCGGCGCCCCCCCGGATGTCCTCGTAGCGCGGCACGGTGGGATCGTGATAGAGGATGCCCACGGGGATCGGGTCGATCGTGGTCGCGATCTCGCGCGCGCGGTGGATGTTCGACGGATCGTGCTCCAGCTGGTTCCTGTACACCTGCGAAAGCGCCGGGCTGATCGAGAGGCCGCGCTCGTGGTGCAGCAGCACCACCTTCGAGGGGTCGTGGAGCCACGGGTCGAAGTGCTTGGGCAGCCACTCCGGGCAGCGCTGGACGATGCGGATGAACGAGAAGCCGTCGTGGTGGAACGCCGCGCGCACGATGTCGTAGAGCAGCTCGGGGATCCAGTCCGCCGCCTGCGCCACGAAGGACACGTTCTGCACGCCGAGCGTCACCGTCAGCGGCTGCAGCGCCTCCAGGTACGCGCCGCGCGGCGTGGTGTTGCTCTTGAGCCCGCGCGGCGACGTGGGCGAGGCCTGCATCTTCGTCAGCCCGTAGATCTGGTTGTCGTGAAGCATCACGACCATGCGCATGTTGTAGCGCAGCGCGTGGATCCAGTGCGCCGCGCCGATGCTGCAGCAGTCCCCGTCTCCCGTGTTCACGAACACGTTCAGGTCCGGGCGCGCCATGCGGATGCCTTCCGCCACCGGCAGCGCGCGGCCGTGGATGCCGTGGAAGCCGTACGTGTTCATGTAGTGCGGGAGCCGGCTCGAGCAGCCGATGCCCGAGACGAACACCGTCTTCTCGGGACGCAGCGCCTCGTCGCGGCAGAGCTTCTGCACCGCCGCGAGCACGGCGTTGTCCCCGCAGCCCGTGCACCACCGCGGCACGCCCTTCTGGAAGTCCTCGATCTCGAAGTGCTCGTCGTGCATGCGCAGGAGGCACTCCGTGGCCGACAGCGTTCCGTTCGACTTGTCGCTCATCGCCGTCCCAGCTTCTCGAGGATGGCGCGCTGCACGCTCCCCGGCTTGATGGGTTGACCGCGCACCTCGCTCCAGCAGTCCACGTCGATCAGGTAGCGCGCGCGCAGCAGCATCGCGACCGCGGAGTGACGGCGGTTCGACTCGTCGATCAGCTCGTCCTCCAGGCGGTCGCACCAGTTGCTCTCGACCGTCATGACCTTGTCGAAGCGCTCCAGGATCGGCCGCAGGCCCGACGGCATCGGCGACAGGAAGCGCAGGTGCAGCGAGGAGACCCGGCGCGCCTCGGCCCGCACCCGGTCCACCGCTTCCTCGATCGCGCCCTTGCTGCTGCCCCACCCGACGACGAGCAGCTCGCCCTTCTCGTCGCCGTACACCGGCGGCGTCTTCAGCGTCTTCTGGAACGCCGCCAGCTTCAGGCTCCGCGCGTGCATGCCCTGCTCGTTGATCTCGGGGTCGTAGGCCACTCGACTCGCCGTGTCGTGCGCGAGACCGGTCAGGGTGTGCATGCCGCCCGGCTGCCCCGGGATGAAGCGACGCGCGAGCCCGGTCCGCGCGTCCCACGCGTACGGCTCGAGGCCCGCGGGCACCTCGCTCTGGTCCACCGGCGGCGCGAGCCAGGCCGGATCGAACTTCGGGCGCGGGAAGGGCTGCTGCGCGGTGGCCAGGCTGGCGTCGGAGAGCACGACGACGACCATGTTGAAGGTCTCCGCGATGCGCCGCGCCGCGATGATCGAGTAGAAGCAGTCCTCGATGGAGCTGGGGGCGATCACCACCTTCGGCGCGTCACCGTGACTGCCGAAGATCGTGGCCAGGAGATCGCCCTGCTCGGCCTTCGTGGGCTGCCCGGTGCTCGGGCCGCCGCGCTGCACGTTCACGACCACGAGCGGGATCTCTCCCATCACCGCGAGCCCGATCGCCTCCTGCTTGAGCGAATACCCCGGTCCCGACGTGATCGTGACCGCGCACTTCCCCGCGTACGAGGCGCCGATCGCGAACGTGCACGCCGCGATCTCGTCCTCCGCCTGGTGCACGACGCCGCCCACCTTCGCGAAGATCTCGCTCAGGTAGTGCGAGGCCGACGTGGCCGGCGTGATCGGGTACATCGCGCAGATCTCCATGCCGGACGCCACCACGCCGAGCGCGACCGCAGTGTTCCCGTTGATGACGATCTGCGGCTCGGCCACGGGCTCCGCCGGGATGCGGTACTCGAAGTCCAGGCTGGCCTGCGCCCAGTCGTAGCCGGCCATGAGCAGCTTGACGTTCGAGTCGATGACGCTCGCGGACTTCTTGCGGAACGTGAGCGCGACCTGCTCGCGCGCGAGGGCCGGATCCAGGCTGTAGATCGCGCAGAGCATGCCGAGAACGAACATGTTCTTGCCGCGGCGTGCGTCGGCCACGAGCTTGAGGCACTCGCGCTCCATCGGCACCTCGACGACGCGATAGCCGGCCGCGATCAGCGCGTCGTGCGTCTCCACGTAGGAGGCCACGATCTTCGGGTCCCGGTGCTCCCGCCACATGTTCTCGAGGAGGATGGTGCACCGCGGCTTCAGCTCCTTCATGCGCACGCGGCCGAGCAGCACCTGCTCGTTGAACGCCACCACGAGGTCCGCTTCGTCCCCGCCGTTCGTCACGCGGCGCGACCCCAGGCGGATCCGGTTGCCGCTGGCGCCGGCGACGCTGCGCGCGGGCGGCTGGATCTCCGCGGGGATGATCTCCACCGTCCACACGCCGTTGCCGGTCTTCGCCGCGATCGATCCGAACGACTGCCCGCAGCGCTGCGCGCCCTCGCCGGAGTCGCTGATGATGTCGACGATGTGCTCGGGCAGGGTCGTGACCGACTTCGCGGCCGGGCTCGCGGGCGCCGGACGAGTCTGGCTCTGGGGTCGTTGCGTGGACACGGGAGTCATCGCGATTCCACCGCCGTTCTCTCGCGCGCCGCCGAGTCTCCGCGGGGAACGCGGACGCGCACGAAGTTCCGCTCGCGGAGGGCGATCCCGAAGAGCGTCTCGACGTCGTCGTAGCGGCGGCTCGCGTCGCGGATGCCGAGATACGCCCGGATGCTCGCCGCGGCCTTTCGCCCGGCGCCCATGGCCTCGATCACGGTGGCCGCGCCGGTGACGATGTCCCCTCCCGCGTAGACGCCGGCCATCGACGTCGCGAGCGAGTCGTCCGCCTGGATGTAGCCGCGCTTGTTCAGCTTCAGCTTCGACGTCTGGCCGATGATCGGGTTCGCGTTCGTTCCGATCGCGAACACGACCTGGTCGCACTCGAACTCGAACTCGCTTCCGGCCACCGGAACGGGCCGCCGCCGGCCGGAGTCGTCCGGCTCGCCGAGCTCCATCTTGATGCAGCGCATCGCGCGAACGTTGCCCTTGCCGTCGTCCAGGACCTCCACCGGATTCGTCAGCCAGTGGAACTCGATCCCTTCCTCTTCCGCGTGGTGCACTTCCTCCACGCGAGCTGGCGCCTCGGTGCGCGACCGGCGGTAGATGCAGTGCACTTTCTCCGCCCCGAGGCGGAGACAGACGCGCATCGCGTCCATCGCGGTGTTCCCCGCGCCGACCACCGCGACCTGCTCGCCCAGCGGGATCGGGGTGTCGAAGTGCGGGAAGTCCCGCGCGCGCATCAGATTGCAGCGCGTGAGCAGCTCGTTCGCGGAGAGGACGCCGTTCAGCGAGTCCCCGGGGACGCCCAGCATGGTGGGGTAGCCCGCGCCGGTGCCGATGAAGACCGCGTCGAAGCCGAGCTCCTCCACCATCTGCTCGATGGTGAACAGCCGGCCGACGATCGTGTTGCACTGGAACTTCACGCCGAGCTTCTTCAAGTTGTCGATCTCGGCGTCGATCACCTCGTTCGGAAGGCGGAAGTCCGGGATCCCGTAGCGCAGGACGCCGCCCGGCTGGTGGAAGGCCTCGAACACCGTCACGTCGCAGCCGGCCTTCGCGAGATCCGCGGCGCACGCCATGCCGGCCGGGCCCGAGCCCACGATACCCACGCGCCGCCCGGTCGGCTCGATGTACGGGTGCTTCGCCCAGTGCTGCGCGATGGCGCGGTCGCCGACGAAGCGCTCGAGGCGACCGATGGCCACCGGCTCGAGGGACTCGCCCACCGTGCACACCACTTCGCACTGCGTCTCCTGCGGGCACACGCGCCCGCAGACCGCGGGCAGCAGGTTCGTCTGCGCGATCGTCTCGTACGCGCCGCGGTAGTCCTTGTCGCAGACCTTGCGGATGAACCCGGGAATGTCGATCGCGACCGGGCAGCCGCCGATGCACACGGGGTCCGCGCAGAAGAGGCAGCGCTGCGCTTCGCGGAGCGCCTCCGCCTCGTCGTAGCCGTAGTTCACCTCGAGGAAGTTCCGGACGCGCTCGCTCGCGGGCTGCTCCCGCACCGGCGTGCGCTCCTGAGGAATGCTGCGGATCGTCCGCTTCGCCGCCATCGTCTACGCTCCGCCCGGGGACTGGGGCAACCGGGAGACCATCGCCGGGGATTCGGCCGTCTCGACGAGGCGACACGTCGAGGACCAGCGCTCCATGGCGGCCTTCTCCTCCTCGGAGTAGCGCTTGAGGCGCATCATGAGATCCGCGAAGTCCACCTTGTGCGCGTCGAAGTCCGGGCCGTCCACGCAGGCGAACTTCACCTCGCCGCCGACGCGCACGCGGCAGCCGCCGCACATGCCCGTTCCGTCCACCATGATCGGGTTGAGGCTCACGAGCGTCTTGATCTCGTGCGGGCGCGTCGTCTCGGCGCTGGCCTTCATCATGATCGGCGGGCCGATCGCCACGACCTCGTCGATGTCCGGATGCTTCTCGATCGCGAGCTTCAGGCCGTCCGTCACGAGGCCCTTGATGCCGACCGAGCCGTCGTCCGTGCAGAGGATCAGCTCGTCGCAGGCGCTGCGGAACTTCTTCTCCCAGAAGACGAGCTTCTCGGTGCGGAAGCCGAGGATCCCGATGACGTAGGCGCCGCTCTCCTTGAACGCGCGCGCCTGCGGGAACACCGGCGCCACGCCGAGGCCGCCGCCCACGCACACGACTTTCTTGGCATGACCCACCGGGCTCGGAATGCCGAGGGGCCCGGCCATCCCGTGGAGCGCCGTGCCGACCTGGCAAGTCTGCTGCATCTCGCGGGTCGTCTTTCCGACCGCCTGGATCACGAGCGTGATCGTTCCCTTCGCGCGATCGAAATCCGCGATCGTGAGCGGGATCCGCTCCCCCTCTTCGTGGGACATCACGATGACGAACTGGCCCGGCTTCGCCGCCCGGGCCATCAGGGGGTGACGCACCTCCAGCATGTAGGTGACGTCCGAGTAGTCCTCGCGAGCGATGATCTCGAAGCGGGGGGCGGTGTCCATGCTCCCCGGCCTCGGGCCCGGATTGGCTCGGGCGGCCTCGTGCGATTGCGGCATCACGTCCCCGTCGAGTCGCTGCATCCCTTTGTGGCCCAACAGGATCGGCCCGGATCCCGGCGGCCCGGACCCACGTCAGCGGGAACCCGAGCCCCTGGAGCAAGCCGTCGGAGTAGTCTACGCGCCGCCCGGGGAGACATCAAGGACCTGCGGGTCCTGAATTCGAGCTCGGGCGTCTTTTCGGCTTCTCCGCGCGGCCGGGGTATCAGGGACGACCGAAGGGGGGCTCGCCGGGTGGGCAGCGCCCCCGTGGCCGCCGGGCCAGCCTAGGTGCGCAGGTACGACCCGCCGTTCACGTCGAGGATGGAGCCGGTCATGGACTCGGGGGCGTCGAGGCCGCAGAAGACGATGGCGCGGGCCACCTCCTCGGGCGTGGCCACGCGACCCAGCGCCGTCTCCTCGCGGATGGGCTCGGCGTGCTCCCCTTCGAGGGAGGCCCGGGCCATGTCGGTGTCCACCCACCCGGGCGCGATCGTGAAGACGAAGACCCCGCGACGCCCGAGCGCCTTCGCGAGCGACTGCCCCGCCGAGTTCAGACCCGCCTTGCTGGCTCCGTAGGCGGGGCTGTGCGGCTCGCCGCGGAACGCGCCGCGCGAGGAGACGTTCACGATCCGGCCGCCGCCCTCCTCGCTCATGTGGTGCGCGGCGCAGTACATGAGGTGCACGGGAGAGAGGAGGTTGGTCGCGAGCGTGCGCTCCCACGCGTCGCGCCACTTCTCGAAGCTCAGCGAGAGGACGTCGTGGTCCTCGAAGATCCCCGCGTTGTTCACGAGCACGTCGATGCGACCCGCCGCCTCCACCGCGTCGGCGAAGAGCTCGCGAGCGCGCTGGGGATGCGCGAGGTCCGCGCTGAGGAGGAAGTGCGGACCGCCGGGCAGCGAGTCCCGCGCCTCCTCCGCCGCTTCGCGATTCGCGCGGAAGTGCAGCACCACGCGCGCGCCCCGCTCGGCGAACGCCCGCGCCGCAGCCCGTCCGATTCCGCGGGAGGCTCCGGTCACGAGGACGTTCATGAGGCGCGCTACTCCACGGCTTTGACGAGCGGGCCTTCCTGCCGGTCCTCGACGACGTACCCGCGCGCCCGGATGCCGTCACGGAGCCGGTCGGCGACCGCCCAGTTCCGGGACCGTCGCGCGTCCTCGCGCGCGCGCACCATCTCGAGCACGTCCGCCGGAACTTCGCGCCCCACGCCGCGCCCCGCATCGACGTCGATGGCGAGGAGCGCGGCCATCTCGCGCACCCGGCGCGCGACGTGCGCGAGAATCGCACCCTGGTGCGGCGACGCTCCGCCCTCCCCGAGCACCTGGTTCCCGGCGCGCACGGCCTCGAAGATCTTGCCGATCGCGCCGGCGGAGTTGAAGTCGTCGTCCAGCGCCTCGCCGAACTCGGCCACGGTGCGCGCCAGGCCGGCCACGACCTCCGCGTCCACCCCGTCGAGGTGCTCCGGAATCTCCCGCCCGCGCGCGGCGGCCGTGGCGTGATCCGCCGCCGCGAGGAAGTTCCGGATGCGATCGAGCGCGGCCGCCGCCTCCTCGAGCCGGTCCTTGCCGTACTCGATCGGGCTGCGGTAGTGCGTGGACAGGAGGTAGAGGCGGAGCGCCGCGGGCTCCACCTCCTTCATCACGTCGCTCATGGCGAAGAAGATGCCGGTGGACTTCGACATCTTCTGGCCGCCGAGGTTCACGAGGCCGTTCTGGATCCAGTGGTTGCAGAACGCGGCGCCGGTGCAGGACTCGGACTGCGCCAGCTCGTTCTCGTGGTGCGGGAAGACGAGATCCCGCCCGCCGCCGTGCAGATCCAACGTGTTCCCGAGATGCTTCACCGACATGGCGGAGCATTCGATGTGCCAGCCCGGACGCCCCGGCCCCCACGGGCTGTCCCACGACGGCTCGCCGGGTTTCGCGCCCTTCCACAGCGCGAAGTCCACGGGATGGCGCTTCGCCTCGTCCACGTCGATCCGCACGCCGGCGCGCAGATCCTCGATGCGCTTGCCGGAGAGCTTGCCGTAGTCCGCGCGCTTCGTGACGTCGAAGAAGACGTCCCCGCCCGACGCGTACGCCACGCCCTTGGCCACGAGCTGCGAGATCATCGCGAGGATCTCGGCGATGTGCTCGGTGGCGCGGGGATAGACGTCGGCGCGCTCGAGGCGGAGCCAGTCCGCGGCCGCGAAGTACGCGGCGATGTTCTCCTCCGCCAGCTCGCGCCAGTTCCGGCCGGCTTCGTTCGCCTTCGCGATGATCTTGTCGTCGATGTCCGTGAAGTTCTGGACGAGCTTGACCTCGTAGCCGCGCGAGCGCAGCACCCGACGGATGAGGTCCGCGACGACGTACGCGCGCATGTGCCCCACGTGCGGCGCCGCCTGCACGGTCATGCCGCAGACGTACATGCCCACGCGCCCGGCGTTCACCGGCTCGAACGGCTGCTTCCCGCCGCGCAGCGTGTCCCAGATCGAGATCGACATTCAGCTTCCCCGGATCCGCTCGCCCCGCTTGAGCCGCGATGCCGCGGCGAGGAGCGCGCGCGCCCGCGCCGGATCCACGCTTCGGCGGGCGTCGCCCCCTTCTTTGAGCGCAGAGCCGACGATCATACCATCCGCCCACGGCCAGAAGCTCTCGAGGTTCTCCGCGGTGATGCCGGAGCCCACGAGGAGCGGCGTTTTCGGGAGGGCCTCCTTCACGCGACGCACCTCGTCCGCATCCGTGGCCGCGCCGGTGGCGGCCCCCGAGAGAATCACGGCGTCCGCGCCGCCGCGGCCGGCCGCGTCGCGGGCTTCCGCCAGGAGCCCCTCGAAGCCGAGGTCGGCCCCGAGCGGGCGGGCGTGCTTCACGCGCACGTCGGCGAAGATGAGGACGGTGGAGCCGAGCTCCTTCTTCAGGACCAGCGTCTCCCGCGCCCGCCCTTCCAGGATGCCCTGGTCCGCAACGACCGCCCCCACGTGGACGTTCACGCGGATGAAGTCGCACCCCACGACCTCCGCGATGGAGAGCGCGGCCTCCGCGTCGTTGCGCAGCACGTTGACGCCGAGCGGAACGTTGTGGTCGCGGCGCAGCTCGCGCGCGATCAGCGTCATCGCGGCCACGGTGGCGGGCGGGACGCGCTCCTTCGCGAACGGCGCGTCCCCGAAGTTCTCGACGATGAGCCCGTCCACCCCGGCCGCCGTCAGAGCCTCCGCGTCCGTGCGCGCGGCGTCCAGCGCGTCCCGCACCGTTCCGCCCCGCGGGCTCGCCGGCAACGGACGCAGATGGATCATCCCGAGGATCGGCTTCACCCCGCCGAACAGCGTGACGAAGGATCGCATCGGTCCGCCCTACGCTCCCGCGGCCACCGTCCGGCGACGCCGCGGCCCGCGCGCGATGGCGAGCTCCAGGATCCGCTCCACCAGCTCCGCGAACGACAGCCCGGCCGCCTTCGCCGCCATCGGCACCAGCGAAAGCGGCGTCATGCCCGGGATCGTGTTCACTTCGAGGCAGTAGAAGGCGCCGTCCTCGGCGAGGCGATAGTCCACTCGGGCGAAGCCCTCGCAGCCGAGCGCTTCGTACACCGCCATGCTGGCGGCCTGGACGCGCGCCGTGAGATCCGCCGGGAGCTGGGCCGGACACTCGTAGCGACTCTTCCCGCGCGTGTACTTCGCTTCGTAGGTGTAGATGCCGCCCTCGGGGACGATCTCCACCACCGGCAGCGCATCGTGACCGAGGATGGCCACGGTGAGCTCCCGCCCCGCCACGTACGGCTCCACGAGCACGCGATCGTCGAAGCGCGCGGCGGTGGCGAGCGCCCGGGCCAGATCGTCCCCCGCGCGGACGATGCTCAGACCCACGGTGGAGCCTTCCGCGTTCGGCTTCACGACGACGTCGCCGGGAAAGCGCTTCTTCACGCGCTCCACGTCCGCGGCGGGCGGGGGCGTGGCCGGGTTCCAGCGCAGGAGCAGCCAGTCCGGCGTGGGCACGTCGCTCGCGCGCATGACGCGCTTCGCGCGGTCCTTGTCCATGGCCAGCGCGGAGCCGAGCACGCCCGAGCCCGTGTAAGGAATCCCCGTGAGGTCGAACAGCGCCTGGATCGTGCCGTCCTCGCCCCATCCGCCGTGGAGCGCGATCCAGACCGCGTCCACGTCGCGCAACGAGCGCACGAAGTCCGCGATCGCCGTGGGGCCCGAGGCCACGGAGGTCTCGCTCCCGCCGGCGTCGGGCGGCTCGAGCCCGATCGCGGGCGCGGCGCCTTCCACCGGCAGCACACCGCCCTCGGTGTCCACCAGCACCACGTCCCACGCGCGCTCCGCGAGCGCCTTGGCCACCGCCTTGCCCGTGACGCGCGAGACGTCGCGCTCGCGGCTCTCGCCGCCCATGATGACCGCGACCTTCCGCCTCATCGCCCCCTCCCCGCGGGCTGGCGAGCCCGCCCTAGATGATCCCCGAGTCCCCGGCCAGACGCTCCCCGCCCACCACGTCGGCGTGGTTGGCGGCATCTTCGCTCGACGTTCCCTTCGCCGGCTCCGCCTGCCCTTCGGTCCACGGCACGATCGCCGGCAGGTCGATCCACGCCTCCGCGAGGAAGTCCTCCGCCCCCGCGCTCTTCCAGAAGGCGCGCGCCTCGGGGCTCCGGGTGGCCACGTGCAGCCGCACGACCGTCACGCCGAGGCTCCGGAACCAGAGCGCCACGCGCGCCCAGAGCGTGCGCCCCACGCTGCGACGCCGCGCGTCCGGCACCACCATGAGGTCGGACACGTAGCCGTAGCGGCGGGTCTCGAAGAAGGCGTCCTGCACGCGGATCGATCCGACGGCCACGCCGATGATGCGACCGTCCTCCTCCGCCACGAACACCGTGGAGTCCATCTCGCGCAGGCGGTCACGCAGGTAGAGAGCGTAGCGACCCATGGCGTCCGGGCGCAGGCGGAACCGCGGGTCGATGCGCTCCTGCGCCGCCATCTCGTCCTTGGCGATCGCGAGGATCACGGGCTCGTCCGCGGCCTTTGCCGCGCGCACCGTGAACGAGCTCATCGGACCTCCGGGACGAGGGGAATGCGACCCACGAGCGCTACTGCGGTCGCGGCGATGCCTTCCTCGCGACCCTCGAAGCCGAGCCGTTCGGTGGTGGTGTACTTCACCGAGACGCGCGATTCGGGGAGCGCGAGCGCCCGCGCGACGTTGCCGACCATCGCTTCGCGGTGGGGCGCGAGCTTCGGGGCTTGCGCGGCCACCGTGACGTCGACGTTGACGGGAACGTACCCGGAAACGCGCAGAATCTCCACCGTCCGGGCGAGGAGCCTCTGCCCCTTCGCGTCCTTCCACAGGACATCGGTATCCGGGAAGTGCTCCCCGAGGTCGCCGAGGCCGGAGGCTCCGAGGAGCGCATCGCACACCGCGTGCGCCACGACGTCCGCGTCCGAGTGGCCGAGCAGCCCCTTCGAATGCTCGATCGTGACCCCGCCGAGCACGAGCGAGCGGCCTTCCACGAGGCGGTGGACGTCGTAGCCGAAGCCGATGCGCGTCTGCTGCGGCGGGGCGAGGCCGGCGAGCAACGCCTCGGCCACCGCGAGGTCTTCCGGGACGGTGATCTTCAGGTTGCGACGCTCGCCGAGCACGATCGAGACCGGCACGCCGAGCCGCTCCACGAGCGACGCTTCGTCGGTGCCTTCGAAATGGTCCTTCGCCGCGCGCACGAACGCCTTCGCGAGAACGTCGCGGCGGAAGGCCTGCGGGGTCTGCGCCTCGCGCAGGGTCGCGCGATCCAAGGTGGCCACCGCGGTACCGTTCTCGGCGCGCTTGATCGTGGCGACGGGCTCGAGGGCCGGAATGGCCGCGCCCGAAGCGGCGGCCGCGTCGGCCACGCGCGCCACGAGGTCGGAGGTGACGAGCGGGCGCGCCGCGTCGTGGATGAGCACGATCTCGATGTCCGGCGGAAGCGCGCCGAGCCCGTGGCGCGAGGATTCCGCACGCGTCTCCCCGCCGCGCACGACGCGCTTCACCTTCGTGCAGCCCGCGGACTCCGCGAGCGCGTGGATCCGCTCCTCGAGATCCTCGCGCGTCACCACGACGATCTCGTCGACGCGATCGCAGTGCTCGAGCGCGAGGAGCGAGTGCAGCACCATCGCCCGCCCGCCGAGCGGCGTGGTCACCTTGTCCAGCCCGGCCATCCGCACCGAACGTCCCGCCGCCACGACGACCGCCCCCGTGCGCGGCCGCTGCGATTCGCCCGAGACCGCCTCCGCGCTCATGCGCTACTCCCGCACGCGGGCGAGGTTCTCGAAGCGAGTGATCGTCTTCTGGAACGCGAGCTCGAATTGTCCGATCGCCCCGTTCCGGTGCTTGCCGATGATGATCTCGGCAATGCCCTCTTTCTCCGCCACACCGTAGACCTCGGGACGATGAATGAAGATCACGAGGTCGCTGTCCTGTTCAATCGCACCCGATTCACGAAGGTCCGAGAGAACAGGCTTGCGACCGATGTCCTTCGACTCGGTGGGACGCTTGAGCTGCGAGAGCGCAACCACCGGGATGTGCAGCTCTTTCGCAAGCCCCTTGAGCGACCGGGAGATGCTCGAGATCTCCTGCTGGCGGTTCTCGACTCGTCCGTGTCCGCGAATGAGCTGCAGATAGTCGATGACGACCATCGCGAGGCGACCCTTCGTCTCCAACATGAGACGTCGAGCCTTCGCCCGGATCTCGAGCGCCGTGATCCCTGCGCTATCGTCGATCCAGAGCTCAGCCTCCGCGAGCTTGCCGGCGGCGGTCGTGAGCCGCGGCCAGTCGTTCTCCCGCAGGAACCCCGTCCGAAGGCGGCCGCCTTCGATGCGCGCGAGACTCGAGAAGAGCCGCTGCACGAGCGCTTCCTTGGACATCTCCAAGCTGAAGAACGCCACCGGCAGCCGGTGCTCCACCGCGACGTGTTCCGCGACGTTGAGCATGAAAGCCGTCTTTCCCATCGATGGCCGCGCCGCCACCACGATGAAATCCGACGGCTGGAAGCCCGACGTCAGGGTGTCCAGGTCGATGTACCCGGTCGGCACGCCGGTGATGAGGCGCTTCTCGTTGTACAGCTCCTCGATCTTGTCGAAGCTGTGCTGCAGGAGTTCCTTGATCGCGACGAATCCCTTGCGCGCCCCGCCTTCCGAGATCTCGAACATCTTGTGCTCGACGCGGTCGATGAACTCCATCACGTCGCGCGGCTCGGAGTGCGCCTCTTCGAGAATGCGCCTCGAAACTTCGATCATCTTCCGGAGGATCGACTTCTCGCGGACGATGTTCGCGTGATACTCGACGTTTGCCGCAGTGACGGTCGCGTCGAGGAACTCGCTGAGTGCCACCTCACCGCCGGCCCGCTGATAGTCGCCGCTCTTCCTGAGCTCGTCGGCGACCGTGACGAGATCGATGGCGTCGCCCTTCTCGAACAGGCGGAACGCCGCTGCGCACACGACTTGGTTGGCGAGACGATGGAAATCGTCCGCCTGCACGATCCCGATGACGCGAGCGACCGCCTCGCGATCCAGCATCATCGCTCCGAGGACCGCACGCTCGGCGTGCTCGTCCGCCGGCACGACCTGCCGAGGCACGGCGTGCAGTGGCGGCTGGCCTTCGCGTGTCACCCTGGCGGCCGTCTCGGGCGGGATCGTGTCGCTCATCGGCGGTTTCTGAGGAGGGTGGGGGCGTGTAGTTCCTTCGGAAACCTAGCATGACGAACTCTTCACTTCCAGCAAGTCCGAGTGATACGGATCGGAAACCGCAGTTCACGGCGGTTGTGCACGCGTGGCGCACAAGAAGTCCACCGCGACTCGGCAAGCGAGAGTCAGTCGCGCTGGGCCGCGACCAGGCGGTCGTATTCCCGACGCAGCAGCTGGACGTCCTCCCACGTCGGTTGCTTCCACGCGGGATTCCGGAGGAGAGCGGCCGGATGGAACGTCGGGATCAGCGGGATGCCGCGGTATTCGTGCACTCTCCCGCGCAGGCGGGAGATCCCCTCCGTGGCGCCGAGCATCGTCTTCGCGGCGAAGGAGCCCAGCGTGCAGAGGATCAACGGCTGGATCACTTCGATCTGTCGGCGGAGGATCGGCTCGCAGCTGGCGATCTCGATCGGCTCCGGGTTCCGGTTGCCCGGCGGACGGCACTTGAGGATGTTCGCGATGTAGATGTCTTCGCGCTTGAAGTCGATCGCGGCGAGGATCTTGTTGAGGAGCTGGCCCGCCGCGCCCACGAACGGCTCGCCCTGCAGATCCTCGTCCCGCCCCGGCGCCTCGCCCACGAACACGACCTTCGCGTGCGGGTTGCCCACGCCGAAGACGAACTTCGTGCGCGTCTTCCCGAGCCCGCAGCGCTGGCACTCCGCGTAGGCGTCGTGGAGCTCGCCGAGCGAGTTGCAGCGCGAGGGGTCCCCCCGCCACGGAGCGGCCACCATGGCCGCCGGCTCGACCGCCGAGAGGGACGGCGCTTCCTCGACGTGCGCGGCCGGGGCGGGCCGGGGCGGCGCGGCCGGCTTCGGCGCGGGCGACGGCACGGCGGACGAGCCCGCGGAGCGCGCGGGCCCGGGCGCGCGGAGCGGCGCGAGGGCGGCGGAGGGCGCGGAGAGGGGCTCGTCCCGCAGCAGCGCCTGGATCTCGACGGCCGTGCGCAAGCGCTTGGCGACGTCGGCGATCTCTTCCGAGGGGGAAGGGGTCTCGGTCATGGGCGCTCCGGGCGGGACGAGCGGGAAGGCCTGCGGAGGTTAGGCGCGCGACCCTCGCGGGTCAAGAGCCGGAAGGCGCTCCGGCGCTCGCTCGCGCGCGGGCGCAGGCTTCGGCCACCACGTCGAGCAGTCGGGACGCCACCTCCCGCTTGGGGAGGGTCGGCAGCTCCTCGCAACTTCCGTCCCGCACGAGGATCGTCACGTGGTTCGTCTCCACCTCGAAGCCGGCGCCCGGCTCGGTGGCGTCGTTCACGACGATGAGGTCGAGACCCTTCGCCTCCATCTTGGCGCGGGCGCGGGCGAGCGCGTCGCCCGTCTCGAGCGCGAAGCCCACGCGCACCGCCTTGGGCGCCTTCTCCCGCAGGAGAACCAGCACGTCGTCCGTGGGCTCGAGCTGGATTGCGGGCGGCCCTTCGGACTTCGAGATCTTGCGCGCGAGCGGCGCCTTCGGGCGCCAGTCCGCCACCGCCGCGGCCATGATGATCACGTCGGCGTCGCGGGACTCCGCGATCATGGCGTCGCAAAGGGCGGCCGCCGTGCGCGCGGGCACCACGCGCACCCCCGCCGGCGGCGGCACGCTCATCGCCGCCGCCACCAGCACCACGTTGGCGCCGCGATCCCGCGCCTCCTCGGCCACCGCCACGCCCATCCGGCCCGAGCTGCGATTCGAGAGCACGCGCACCGCGTCCACGGGCTCTTCGGTCCCGCCCGCCGAGACCACGATCTTCTTGCTCGCGAGCTGGCTGCGCGTCTCGAGGAAGTGCCAGACGTGCGCCGCGATGTCCGCCGGCTCGGGCAGCCGGCCGGCGCCTTCCGCCTCCGTGTCCCACGCCATCTTGCCGGACGCGGGCTCGATCACCTTCACGCCGCGTCCGCGGAGCGCCGCCACGTTCGCCGCCGTGGCCGGGTGCCCCCACATGCGGTGGTTCATCGCGGGCGCCGCCACCACCGGTCGCGACGTTCCGAGCAGGAGCGTCGTCAGCAGATCATCCGCCACGCCGTGCGCCATCTTCGCGAGGACCGACGCGGTGGCCGGCGCCACGAGGATCAGGTCCGCGCATTCGCCGAGCACCAGGTGGTACGGCCCGCGCGCGGCCGCCGTGCCCTGCACCCAGTGGGGCAGCGCGGCGCGACCCCGGGGATCGAAGAGATCGATCCCCACGGGGTTGCCGCTCATGGCTTCGAAAGTGGCCGCGCCGATGAACTCTCTCGCCGCCTTCGTCAGGACGACGGCGACCTCCGCGCCGCGGTCGCGGAACTCGCGGCAGAGCTCGGGGGCCTTGTACGCGGCGATGGATCCCGTGACACCCAGGAGGATCCGGCCGCCGCGTCCGCTCACGCCGTCTCGGCGGGACCGTCCGTCCCTTCCTCCGGGTCCTTCTCCGGGAACATCGGGAAGTCGATCTCCCCTTCGTAGTAGCAGGGCATCGTCTTCAGGTCTTCCTCGTCGATCTTGACGTCGACGAAGCCCAGCGCGACCCGCTCGAGCGCCTCGTTCGTGGGCTTCACTTCGGGATCCTCGTCCTCGACGGGCCGCGGCAGGAACGGAACCTCGGGGATCAGCTCCTCCACGTGCTCCATGGTCTGGTTGAGGATGCTGCGCGCCTTCAGCTTCCGCTCGTTCAGGCGCCGCGCTTCCTGCGCCGCCACGACCACCGTCTCGTACGGGTTCTGCACGTCCTCGAGCATGCGATCCACCGCCGCGCGGATCTTCCGGTCGATGTCCGGCGGGCGCTCGAAGGGCTTCGGCACCTGCGGGCCGGAGTCCTGCTCCGCCGCCTGGCGCGGGGGCGGCGCCGACAGCTCCACCGCCTCGTCGAGATCGAGATCGTGCGAGACCAAGTCCTTCAGATCCTTCGTCTCCGGCTCGTTATCCTTCATCTCCGCTCCAGGTTCTCCGGGATCGGCCCGGTTCTCTCGAGCCGCATCTCCGCGAGGATGGGCTCGATCTCTCCCGCCGCCGGCGTCAGCACGCGCGACGCGCGGCAGCGCTCGGCCTCGACGATCGCGCGGACGGATTGCCGCGCGTCCTCGAGGTCGTTGTTCACCACGATGTAGTCGTACGCAGGCGCCGTGAGCATCTCCTGACGCGCCGCATGGAGCCGGCGCTCGATCACCGCGTCGTCGTCCGTGCTGCGGCCGCGCAGCCTCTCCTCCAGCGCCGCCACGCTCGGCGGCATCAGGAACACGGATACGGCATCCGACCGCACCTTCTTGACGTTCATGGCACCCTGCACGTCGATGTCCAGGAGCACCGTCTTCCCTTCGCGCAGCTTCCGATCGACGAACGCGCGCGGCGTTCCGTACAGGTGTCCGTGCACCAGCGCCCACTCCAGGAACTCGTTGCGGTCCCGCCGGGCCAGGAAGTCCGCGTCCTCCACGAAGAAGTAGTCCACGCCTTCCACTTCCGTGCCGCGCCGCGGCCGCGTGGTGCACGAGACCGAGAGGATGATGTCCCGGTCGTGCTCCAGAAGCCACGACGCCACCGACGACTTCCCCGCGCCGGAAGGTCCCGAGATCACGAGCAGGAAGACGGGGCGCGTCCGGCTCATTCGACGTTCTGGACCTGCTCGCGGAGGCGCTCGATCTCCTCTTTCGCCTCCACGATCAGGTGCGCGATCTCCGCGCTCGAGGACTTCGATCCGATCGTGTTCCCCTCCCGGTTCATCTCCTGGAGCAGGAAGTCCATCCGCCGGCCCACCGCGTCGCTCTTGCCGAGGAAGTCCCGCATCGCCGCCGTGTGGGCCCGGAAGCGCACGATCTCCTCGGTCACGTCGGCCTTCTCGGCGAGGATGGCGATCTCGGTGGCCAGACGCTGCGTGTCCGGCTCGATGCCCTCCGGGACCAGGCTCGCCACGCGGCTCGAGATGCGGTCCCGCGTCCGCTCGGACGCGCGCTCGCCCGCCCGCTCGATCGCTTCGAGGATCTCGTCGATCCGGTCCAGGCGCGCCGCGAGATCCTTGCGGAGCGCTTCCCCCTCCTTCTTGCGCATCGCGTCCAGCTGACCGAGCGCCGCGTCCATCGCCTCGTCCAGAGCCGCCTCGATGTCCTCGTCCCGCAGCTTCGGGGTCTCGTGCCGCACGAGGTCCGGAAGCTGGGCGAAGGCGACGGAATCCGAGGCGACCGCGAGGTGGTGCTTCTCTTCGAGAATGCGCAGGATCGTCAGGTACTCCGCCGCGAGCGACTCGTCCAGGACGAGGCGCGAGGTGGAGCCCTCCGTCTCCACGTCCACCGAGACGGTGACGCGCCCGCGCGAGAGCGCCGCGCGCAGGCGTTCGCGGATCCGGTCCTCCAACCCTTGGTAATCCCGCGAGATCCGCAGCGCGGGGTCCAAGAATCGATGGTTCACGGAACGCATCTCGACCCGGACGAGGACGCCCCCGCGGGTCGCTTGCCCGGCTCCGTAGCCCGTCATGCTGCGGATCAAGCGGCGCC
This sequence comes from bacterium, assembly GCA_046330135.1. Taxonomy (GTDB): domain Bacteria; phylum ARS69; class ARS69; order ARS69; family ARS69; genus CAYYFX01. The sequence continues at coordinate 193,761 of JAXLTI010000005.1, read as the reverse complement.
CGCCCTTCCGGAAAACGCGAACGGATGAGGGTAAGCGTCGCGGGGGCGGGGGTCAAGCCGCGCGACCGGGGGTTCGCGGGCGTCGAGGTCGCCGGCTCCCTCGGGACGGCAGCCGATCGCGACCCGGTACCGACGGCCGCCCGGCCCCCGCGACCCGCCCGCGGCCTCGCCGAACCGCGGCGGGCCCGCCCCCGGCGAGGGTGGCCGCCCTGGAGCCGCCGCCTCCAGCGGACGCTCCCCCTACCTCAGGAGCACCATCTTCCGGGTCTGGTCGACGCCGGCGCCCTGGAGGCGCGTGAAGTAGATCCCGGCCGCGACGCGAGCGCCCTGCTCGTCCCGCGCGTCCCACGGGTACGAGTAGCTGCCCGCCTCGAAGAGGCCCGACGCGAGGGTGCGGACCTTCCGCCCGGACACGTCGTAGACCGCCAGCGTGACCGCTTCCCGCTTGGCCACCGAGAAGCGGACCTCCGTGGAGCGGGAGAACGGGTTCGGCGACGTCGAGAGCAGCCCCGTCGCGAGCACGGTGCTGCGGAGAGGCTCCACGCCGGTCGCGCCGCCCACCTCGGTGACCGCGCCCGAGACCTGGATCGCGTAGCCCTGCGGGCCGTCCGGCACTGACGTGGCGCGCACCCGCACGGTCCACTGCCCGGACGTGAAGAGACCCGCGGGAAGGATCGCCCGCTCGACGTTGTTCAGAGCATCCGCGGTTCCTCCGTGCGCCGAGACGCCGCTCGTGAACACGTTGCCGAGGAAGAGGCCGTCCGGGCCCTGCAGCTCGAGGTCGAGGTTGTTGATCGGGGTGAAGGCGGCACCCGTGAGCGCCGGCTGGTCGGTGTAGGCCATCGTGACGCGGAGCGTCTGCGAGTTGTCCACGTTCAGCAGAAGCTCGCTCTGCTGGCCCGTGGCGAGGCCGTCGGCGTTGCGGACGTCCTTCGCCACGTTCCGCCGCGCGTCCCCGGTGAAATGCAGCGCGTCGTGGAGGAGGATGCGCCCCCAGCCCTCGGTCGTGGAGGGATAGCCGGCCACGCCCGTCATGTCCTGCGAGCCGTTGATCAACGTGGCCTTCACGAGCGCGGCCGTGGGCACGAAGTCGTCCACCGCCGCCGCGGCGCCGCTCGGGTAGTAACCGTGCTCGTAGTACTCGCGCACGAGCGCGGCGCATCCCGTGACCGCGGGGCTCGCCATCGACGTCCCGCTGAGCGACGCCGTGGAGCACGTGCTGGTGCCGGCGGAGACGATGCCGATCCCGGGGAGAGCGACCTCGGGCTTTCGGCGACCGTCGGCCGTGGGGCCGCGCCCGCCCGATCCCCACGTCTCCTGGTTCGGCGCCTGGTTCGTCGCGCCCACGGCGAGCACGTTCTTCGCGTTCTCGGGAGTCTTGAGCGTAGAGGTGTTCGTCACGGCGAAGCAGACGAGATCGTCCTCGCGGTCGCGGGAGAACGCGTCGATGTCGTGGCACCAGCTCGTGTACGCGGTGGTGCCGTCGTCGCCCCAGGAGTTCGTGTGCACGTTCGCGCCTTGCACGCTGGCCGAGTCGAAGTACGCGTACAGGTTGGTCGACGTGACGAGGCCGAGATTCGTGTGCGAGATCCGCGCCATGTACGCGAGGCCCGCGTTCGAGAGATCGCCCGACGAGTTCAGCCCGGCCGCCGTCCCGCCGGTGTGCGTGCCGTGCGTGTCGGACTGGAAGGCGCCGCGGTAGCCCACGAGCTTCCGATGGTTCGGCCCGGGCGTGTTGTTCGTGAGATCGATGAAGTAGCAGCTCGTCCGGGCGATGCCGCCGTCGATGTGGCCGATGATCTGGCCCTCGCCGTGGATGCCGGCGTCCCACACCGGAAGGACATTGGTCACGTTCGACTGCGCCACCCAGCGGGTGATGTTGTTGCGCAGCGTCGGCTCGCCGACTTCCTCCACCCACTCCACCGCGTCGATCGCGGCGAGCGCGCGTTCGGTGCCGCGCGCCACGCGCACCTCGAGACGCGCCGTGCGGGGATTGCGGTTCACCGAGAGGACCTCGGCGCCGAGGCGCTGGGCGGCCTGCGCCGCAGCGTCCACGTCTTCGTCCTCGAAGATCGAGACCGCGAGGAGCCGCTGACCCGGGCGCACGGGGCGATTCGGATCCGTGAACGTGCGCGTGCCGATCTCCGCGGAGAGCTTGTAGTCCGGTCGATACGGACCGACCCATTGCACGCTCGGATCCTTCGCCAGCGCGCGGGCCGCCGCGGGATCGAGGCCCACCGCGTAGGCCTGGTTCGGGATGTACGAGAGCACGGTGGCGCCGTGCGCTTCCAGGTTCCTCCGCGCCGCGACCGTCATCTCCCCCCGCAGCTGCACGATCCAATGCCGCGACGCCGCGAGGTCCACGCGGGACCATGCCGCATCCTTCGCCATGGCCGGGGGCCCCGTTCGGACGTCGAACTCGGCGTTCGAGAGGAGGATCTTCGCCGGATCCCGGAGCAGGGCGGCCACCTCCTCGGGGTCGCGCGCGAACGCCGCGGAGGCCAGCGCGGCCGGGAGAAGGAAGGCACAGCAGAACGTCGCAAGGAGTCGCGTTCTTGGCACGGCGTACCTCGGAATCTGTGGACTGGGTCCAGCCGGTCGAAAGGGGCGGCAGAGACACGATGATAGCGGCTCCGGCTCTCGGAGGGAGACGGGATTCTCGCCGGCATGGGATGGGACTTCCGCGGATCTCGAGAGACCCGCAGCACGCGGGCTCGCGACTCGTCGACTCGGCGACTCGGCGCTCGTGATCTCTTCCCGCGCGCTCGGGACCGCTCGCCTATACTCTCCGCCGTTCGCCGACCCTCGGGAGAACCCATGGACGCCCTGCTCCTGGAAGCCGTGCTCCGCGAGCTGCGCGATGCGCTCGTCGGCGACGTGGTCACGCGCGTGGATCTCCTCGGCGAGTCCGCGGTCCTCGTGCGCTTCTCGAGGCACCGGCGCACCCTCTTCGTCTCCGCGCATCCGGAGCTTTCGCGCCTCTCGCTCGTGGAGGCTCCGCCGAAGCTCGGCGAGCCGCGCGACGCCCCGGACCATCTAGCGGAGCCGCTGCTGCGGGCGAAGCTCGCCGGGATCGAGCAGGAGACGAACGGGCGCGTGGCCGTGCTGCGCTTCGAGCAGCCGGAGGCGCGTCACGCGGGCCCGCGGCTCGTGGCGGAGCTGATCCCGCGCTTCGCGAACGTGCTGGTCGTGGGCAACGAAGACCGCATCCTCTGGACGCTCCGCGAGTTCGGCGCCGATCACCGGCGCGAGGTGGCCACGGGCAAGCGCTACAAGCCGCCCGCGGCCGATCCCGGCGTTCGCCTCGTGGATCTGGACGCGGAGACCTTGCGCGAGCGCCTCGCCTCGCACGAGGGGCCGCTTCATCTGCGGATCCCGCGCGGCTGGGGCGGCGGCTCCTCGGGCTTCGCGCGTGCTTTCGAGGCGGCGGGCGTGGACTTCGAGGCGCGCCTTCTCCAGGTTGCAGCGGCGGCGCGCGATCCGCGCCCGCGCCTCGCGAGGAGAGTGAGCGGGGCGGGCGCGGGCGGCGCCCCGAATGGCGCGGCCGCGATCGGCGGCGAGCTCATCCTCCTTCCGGCCGACCCGGGCGAGCTCCCCGGCTTCGAGATCCTCCCCGCCGCCTCCGCGAACGAGACCGCCGATCTCTTCCATCGCCCGCGCGAGGAGGCCGAAGCCTCCGGAGCGCTCCTCGGAAACCTGCGGCGCGTCCTCGCGAAGCGACGCACGCGCGCGGCGAAGGCGCTCACGCACGTCGCGCGGCGGCTCGCGGAGTCCGAAGGCGCCGACGACGTTCGCGCGAAGGCGGAGCTGCTCGCGGCGCACGTGGGCGCCGTGAAGCGCGGCCAGCGCAGCGCCACGCTTCGCGCCTTCGACGGCGCCTCCGACGTCACCATCGAGCTGGATCCGAAGCTCGACCCGTCGGCGAACGTGGAGCAACTCTTCAAGAAGGCTCGGCGTCTCGCGCGCGGCCGCGACGACCTGGAGTCCCAGCGCGCGGTGCTGCAGGCGGAGATCGACGAAGCGGATCGCGGGCTCGGCGCGCTCGACCCGCCGCCCTCGCCCGAGCGCCTCCGCGAGCTGGCGCAGGAGCTCGCGCCCGCGCTGCTCGACGTCTCCCCTGCCCGGGCCGCCGCGGCCGCCGCCGCGCCGAAGCCGCAAGCCGAGCGCGCGGCGTCCCTGCCGGAGGGCTTCAACCCGCGCCGCTACGTGCTGCCGGGCGGGTGGGAAGTGTGGGTCGGGCGCAACGCGAAGCAGAACGACGAGCTGACGCATCGTTGGGCGGCGCAGCGCGACCTCTGGTTCCACGCGCGCGGCTGCGAGGGCAGCCACACCGTGTTGCGCATCGCGAGCGGGAAAGGCGAGCCGCCGCGCGAGATCGTGGAGGCGGCGGCGGCGATCGCGGCGTTCCACTCGAAGGCGCGCACCTCGAAGTACGTGCCGGTGGCGTGGACGGAGCGTCGCTACGTGCGCAAGCCGCGCGGCGCGCCCGTGGGCACCGCGTCGATGATGCGCGAGAAGATCGTTTTCGTGGAGCCGCGCGAGCCCGTTCCGGTAGACTCCGCGGACGGAGGAGACTGACCATGGGCGACGACGAGGGCGGGCTTCACTTCGGTTGGCGACCGCGGCGCATCAGCCTCGGCGACTACACGCTGAAGCTCGACCCGGCCTTCCAGGCGGAGATGAGCGCGCTGTCCTCGGCGCCGCCCTCGCCGAGGCTGCTCAACCTCATCCTCACTCCCTCGTGGAATCTCTTCGATCAGTCCTACTTGAACCGCATGCTGGCCTCGCCGCCGCCGTCCCGGCCGTCCGCGCCGCTCGTGCCGCGCGGCGCGGGACCGGACACGCCGCGCCCCGGCGAGGTGGGCGACGTGCTGAAGGCGATCTGGGCGGTTCCGTCCGTGCAGCGCGCCGCGAACGACGCGCTCGGTCGCGTCAGCCTGGACATGCGTCGCGGCTGGAACATGGCCACGCCCGCGGAGCGCGGTCTCGCGATCGGCTGGGGCGTGGTCACGGCGGCCACGTTGTCGCCGCTGCTCGCGAACTCGAACACGCGGATGGGCATCCTCAAGTTCCTCGAAGGCAAGGACATCCCGGTACCGGGCGTGGAGGGCCTCTCGCTCCGCGTGGGCCCGCGCGGCGGCGGCGCGTCCTTCAGCAACTTCCCGATCCGCGGCCTCTCCGTCTCGGGCGGCGCGCAATCCGGCGCCGGCGGGCTCGACTGGGACGCCCGCGTCATGTTCGACGTGGCGCCCTACCTCGCCCCGCGCTGAGGGCGGTCCGACCGGGTCCGGAGCTCGGCGCGCCGAGTGCAGCCGAGGCGCTCAGCGGTAGCCGGCCTTGAGCCTCCCCCACGACCACGGGCTGACCGGCAAGAGGACCCCGAAGTCGAGGTTCACACCGGTCCGGATCTCTCCATCGCCGAGCGAAAGCACGTCGGGGTTGACGCACCTCGGGTGGCTCCCCCAGCACATGTCGCCGACGTCGCTCTGACCATGCACGATGTAGTCGCCGGCGTAGAGCCCGATCACGGCGTAGGAGCCCGGCGCGCCCAGGTCCGCCCATTTCGCGTTCACGTCCGACGGGACCGCTCGGGGCACCACGGCCGCCCAGGTTTGCCCGGGGGCGAAAGCGACCCCGCCGTGGATCTCCCCCTTGGGGAGCGCGAAGTCGAGCCCGGTCTGCGATGACGAAGCGTCGACCCCGCGCGGGTTCGCATGGCCATCGAACCAGCCGAGGATGTCGGGCACCGTGATTGCGTTGTCCAATGAGTCCGGATCGAACCCCGAGTGATCCTCGTCGAGGATGGCCAGGACAGCCACCGAATCCGGGGCGGTCGCGTTGTCGAAGCCGACGGTGAACGGGACACTGAAGTGCGGCCTGGGGGAGGGCCGCGGGAGGGCCACGTAGCCGAGCACCACGGGCACGTGGCTCGTTACGTAGATGACGGACACATACAACGAGTCCCCTGCTCCGTAGCTCCCATCGTAGCTCACGGTCCCCGAGAGCGTGACCGGGGCCGCGGTCGCGGCGCAAGCGACGGCCAGAACGACGCTGCCTACGGTAACGACATCGACGAGCCTCGCGCGCATCTCGTGCTTCCTCCTATCGCGGTGCCGGTCGCCGATCAGGATGGCACCAACGCGATCCTAGATCAAGAGTCCCTGATCATGATCTAGGGCGGGATGCGAATGTCGCGGGGGCTGCTTTGCGGACCGCGTCGAGCTGCCCGTTGCGGAGCGCGACGACGGGAGAGCCGCGCGAGTCATCGAGAGGCGAAGTGCGGGTGACTCGAAGCGTCGGGCTCGCCGACGCCCCGCCTCTCAACTCCTCCGCGGAACGACCCAGGGCAGCATCGCCATTCCCGGGATTCCCGACGCGATGCTCCAGGCGAAGAAGGACGCGTAGCCCATCTTCGCGACGAGGAAGCCCGTCACGGCGCCGCCGAGCGCGCCGGCGGTGGCCACGAGGCTCGCGAGGAGCGCGTACTGCGTGGCGGAGTGCTTGGGGTCGCAGAGGCTCATGAGGTAGGCCACGAAGCCGGCCGCCACGAGGCCCGTGCAGAAGCTCTCGACCGCGATGACCGCGGCCATGAGGAGCTTGGATTTCGCGGAGACGGCGAGCACGCAGAAGCCCGCGTTCGAGACCGCCTGCAGGATTCCGAAGACGACGAGCCCGCGGAAGAGACCGATTCGCGCCACGAGCCCGCCGCCCACGATCGCGCCGGCGATCGTGATGCCGAAGCCGAGCGCCTGGCGGATGACGCCCACTTCCTCCTTCGAGAAGCGAAGGTCCTGCAGCAGGAGCGGCATCGTCATGCGACTCGCGAGGAGATCCGGCAGCTTGAAGACGACGACGAACACCAGCACGAGGATCGCCTTCGTCCCGTGGCGCCTCGCGAACTCGAGGAACGGCCGCGCCACCGCCTCGCCGAGCGAGTGCGGCGCCACGGCGGCGCGCGCGGGCTCGGGCGCGAGCAGCGTCACGATCGTGGTGGCGCCCATGAGCGCGGCCATGAGCGCGTAGGTCGCGCGCCAGCCGATGCGCCCGGCGAGCACGAGCGAGAGCGCGCCGCCGAGAATCATGGCCACGCGATAGCCGCTCACGAAGACCGCGGCGCCCGCGCCGAGCTCCTCCTGTTCCACGACGTCCGCGCGATACGCGTCCGCCACGACGTCCTGGCTCGCGGAGAGGAAGACGAGCGCCGTGCCGAGGATGGAGAGCGGGAGGAGATGATCCGCGGCCGAGACCGGGCCGAAGGCGGCGATGCCGAAGAGCGTGGCCGCGAGGAGCGCCTGAGCGAGAACCAGCCACCCCCGGCGTCGCCCCAGCCGCCCGCCGAAGACGGAGAAGCGATCCATCAAAGGCGCCCAGAGGAACTTGAACGTGTACGGAAGCGTGATGAGGCTGAAGAGCCCGATCTTCTTGACGTCGATCTGGAGGCTGGAGAGCCACGCGGTGAGCGTGTCGTTCGCGAGCACGTAGGGCAGACCCGAGGCGAGCCCGATGCCGGCGAGCGCGGCCATCTTGCGGCGCGCATAGACCTGCAGCAGCCGGCTCAACCCTGCCCCGGCGTGAGCTGCACGATCCAGCGCTGCGCCACCAGGAGCCCCTGCGGACCGATGCGGACGACGCGCCCGGGGAGCGGAATCTCTCCCTCCCACACCACGCTGCCCTCGCGGTCCCACGCCACGACGTACGTTCGCTGGTCCCCGAACGCGAGCACGATGAGCTGGCCGTCGGGCGAGACCGACAGAGAGCTGGTGCCCATGCGGCGCGACGTGGTGCGCTCCCACACCTGCTTGCCGGTCTCCGCGTCGATGAGGCGCACGCGCGTGTCGCGCGCGTCCGAGAAGAAGCTCGCCAGGGTCTGCCCGTCGCGCGAGAGCGCGAGCGAGATCTGGAACCACAGGAGGTCGGCGTCGTCCTGGTCCAGCTTCCAGAGAGGTCGGCCGTCGTCGGAGAAGGCCCGCAGCGTGCCCCGTCGATCCGAGCCCAGCCGGGTCTCGCCGGAATCCTTCTGGGGAATCGGCCCCGTGCCGGTCACGACGATCTTCCCGCCCTGCGCCTCGAGCTGCGAATGGCCCTCGCGCGCGACCACCGCGTCGATCGGCAGCTCCGCGCTCCAGTCGAGCACGCCGTCCCGCCGCAGGACGACCAGCTCGTTCGCGTGGAGCAGCGCGATCCGCTTCTGGTCGCCGGTGAGCCGTGCGTACGTGGGCAGGATGGGCATCTCGCCGCGCACGGTGCCCTTCGCGTCGACGACCTGGACGCGTCCCCCGGTGGCCAGCGCGACCCGATTGAAGCGGTCGTTGGTGGTGTCCGCGGCCGCGAGCACGAAGAGCGAGCCGTCGGGCGCCAGGAGCATCGGCTCACCGGGCGCGGACGCCTGCCACTCGGGCTCGGGATTGTCCGCGCGGTAGTAGCGATAGACGCTGTTCCGGCCGCGCAGGGAGTCCGCGCTCCACACGAGGCGCGCGCTGCCGTCGTCCGCCACGAGCGCCTGGTCGTGCGGCCCGAGCGGCAACTCGCCCGTCTCCTTGCCGTCGGCGTCGAAGAGGACGATCCGCATCCCTTCCACTCGATCGAGGACGCGCGCGCGGAACGGGAAGGCGACGCCCTTGCCGAGCGTCTCGCGGAAGACGTTCACGCCTTCGTCCGCCTCGGCCGCGCGCCACACGAGCGTCCAGTCCCCCACGAGGCCCTTGCCGGACTCCGCGCGGGCGGCGCCGGCGGCGAGCGACGCGGCGAAGGCGATCCACAGCGCGCGGCACATCGAACGCGTCACGACGCGCTCCCCCGGAAGTGGTCCCAGCCCGCGGCCGCGAGCGGCACTTCGTCGCCGTTCTCGAGCACGAGCACGCGTCCCTCGTCGAGCGTGGTGATCACGCCGATCGACGTGATGCGCATCGACGCGCGCTGTGCGGCCTCCATCAACACGTCGACGTCCTTCGCGGGCATGGTGAACAGCAGCTCGAAGTCCTCGCCGCCGCCGAGCGCGAGTTGGCTCTCGCGGTGGCCGTCCAGGCGCGCGAGCCTTCGGGCCGCGCCGTTCACCGGGATGCTGCGATCCTCGATGCGACAGCCCACGCCGCTCGCTTCGCACAGCCGCGTGAGGTCGATCCCGAGGCCGTCGCTCACGTCCATCATCGCGGTGGGTCGCACCGGCTCCCTCGTCTCGCGCTTCCGCGCGAGGTCCACCGTGCGGCGCTCCAGCGAGGTCACGAGTCGCGCGACGTCGAAGCGGGGACGCGGCGTTCGGTGCACGGACTCCGCCTCGGCGGCGAGCTGCGGCGGAACCTCGTCCGGAACCTGCTTCGCGAGGATGCGCCGGCCCGCTTCCGCGCCGCCCAGCTCTCCGCTCACGCAGACCACGTCGCCGAATTGCGCGCCGTCCCGGCGGATCGCCTGACCCGGAGGAGCCGCACCGATCACCGTGACGTCGAAGGCGAGCGGCCCGCGCACCGTGTCCCCTCCCGCGATCGCGACCCCGCACGCGTCCGCGACGCGCGCCATGCCCACGTACACCTGGCGGACGAAATCGACCGACGTGTCGGGCGGCGCGTGGACGTTCACGAACGCCGCCACGCCGTCCGCCCCCATCGCCGCGAGATCCGAGAGCGAGCCCGCCATGGCGCGCTGACCGATCTCGTCGGGGGCGAGATACTCGCGCGAGAAGTGCACGCCGTCCACCCACGCGTCCGTGGAGACCACGATCTCGCGCTCGCCGAGGGGGGCGAGGATCGCCGCGTCGTCGCCCGGTCCGAGCCGGACGTGCGCGGATGCCGACTCCGTCCAGTCGCGGAGGAGCGAGAGCAAGGCGTCTTCCCCGAGATCGGAGAGCTTCACTCTTCTTCGTCGGTCGTGCGGATCTCATCCTCGCCGGAGGGGGAGTCGTCGGACTCCTCGGGCGCTTCGAGCTCGCGCCAAGCGTACGGGATGCAGCGGAGGATGTCCCCCGCGATCATCCCGCGCCGGCCGAGCTCCGTGCGGCAGAGGTCTCCCGCCCGGCCGTGCACCATGACGCCCACGCGCGCCGCGGTCCCGGCGTCGTAGCCCTGCGCGAGGAGGCCGGCGAGAAGCCCCGAGAGGACGTCGCCGGAGCCGCCGGTGGCCATCCCGTCGTTGCCCAGCGAGCAGAGGTCCACGATGCCGTCCGGGGACGCGACGGCGGAGGGAGCGCCCTTCAGGATCAGCTCGCAACCGAAGCGGGCAGCCGCGTCGCGCGCGATGCCGGTGGTGTCGTGCACGATCTCGCGAATGCGGCGGTTGATGAGCCGCGAAAGCTCGCCGGGGTGCGGCGTGAGGATGGCCGGCACGGAACGGACCTGCGCCCAGGGCCGGCGATCCCGCGGGCGGAGCGCGTTCAGGCCGTCCGCATCGAGGACGAGCGGCTTGTCGATGCGCGGGAGGAGCGAGCGCACGAAGCGCTGCGCGGGCGCCGCGGACGAGAGCCCCGGACCCAGGAGGACGGCGTCGGCCTCATCGACGAACGGCATCGCGGCGGCGACCGCCTCCGCGGAGAAGGTCCCCGCCTTCGTGCTGGGCAGCCCGTGCACCATGACCTCCGTCAGCTTCGTCGCGCAGAGGTCCGCGACGGCGTTCGGCACGAGCAGCTTCACGAGGCCCGCGCCCGAGCGGAGCGCCGCTTCCGCGGCGAGGCAGGCGGCGCCGATCATTCCGCGCGAGCCCGCGATGACGACGACGAGGCCGAACGTTCCCTTGTGACCGCGCGGATCGCGGTACGGCAGCATGCCGCGCACGTCCTGCCACAGGAGGACGCCCGTGCCGGGCTCGACGAGGCTCTCGGGATAGCCGAGATCCACGACGGTGATGTCCCCGCAGAGGTCGCGACCGGGCAAGGTGTAGAGCCCGCGCTTCGGGAAGCCGAAGGTGATCGTCATCGCGGAGCGGACGCAGTCGGGGTCCACCTCGCCGGAGTCGGCGTTCATGCCGGTCGGCATGTCGAGCGCGTAGACCCGCGCGGGCGAGAGGTTCAACAGGCGCGTGAGCGACCGGATGGGATCGCGCAGCCGGCCCGCGGCGCCCGTCCCGAGCAGCGCGTCCACGGCGACCTTCGCCTCGGCGAGCTGAGTGATGATCTCGTCGTCGGTCTCGCCGGGACGGAACGGCCGCACCTTCACGCCGTTGTCCTCGGCGGTGACGAGGTTCCGGAGGGCATCCGAGCTGAGCTCGTCGCGCTCGCCGATCGTCCAGCAGGTGACGTCGGCGCCCCAGTCGCGGAGGTAGCGCGCGGCCACGAAGCCGTCGCCGCCGTTGTTGCCCTTCCCGCACAGGACGACGACCTTGTCGCCCTTCGCCAATCCGCTGGAGGCGATGACCTGGGCCGCGCCGGCACCGGCGCGTTCCATCAGATCGAGGCTCGGGACGCCGCACTCCTCGATCGCGCGCCGGTCGATCTCCCTCATCTCCGAGGCGGTCACGACGCGCACGGTGCGACTCCCTCCGGGAGACGAGCCGCCCCAGGATCTCAGGACAGGTGGGGTGCGGCGGAACGTCATCCGTCAACCAATTCTCGGACCGGGAGGGAAGCGCCTTGACCCCCGCTTCGTGCGCGCACCGCCCGAGCGCGGGTTTGCCGGCGGCGTCAGCAGGGAACCCGACGCCTGATCATAATGAACGAACGTCCGTTTCCCCGTCCAGGTTCCATGACCCGGCGCGGAAACAGCTACTTCTGGGAGCGGCCGATCACCCGACCGATCGAGATCTCCCCGTTGTCGATCCTCAAGTGGAACCCGCAATCGGGGTTCGTGCACACCCAGGCCTTGTAGCGGATCGGGGCGCCTTCCCGCCCGTAGTCGCTCAGCGGGATCAAGATTCCCGTATCGCAGGCCTGGCAAGGCGGCCAGCCCAACCCCTCTCGCTCGTCCGCTTCTTCCATCGAACGTACCCCCTCACACGGCGAGGACCCGCCCGCTCAGTGCGATCCTTCGACGGGACCCGGCGACCCTCCGGAGGCGGGCGAGGACGCAACGCGCCTGCACCCGCATCCGGAGAGATGGCTGGAGCGCTTGCGCAGCCTCTCGTCGGCAGCTCAGCCGACGCCCGGGTCCGCCGCAGCCCCACCTCCGTCGATCCGCCCGAGGGGTAGCAAGACGCGCCTTTCGTAGAGGACCTACCGTCGAGCGTCAAGTGAAGAAAGCCGAAGGCGCCCGATCCGGCGGAATGATGTCAGTCCGCTTCGGTTCCTAGCGCGAGGGAAGGATTCCCGCCCCCCACGAAGCGCCTCGGCCGGGCGGCCCGGTCAGAAGCGCGCCGAAAGCTGAACGATGTAGTGGTTCTCGTCCAGCGAGTCCGCGCCGCCCACGAAGCGGTTGCTCTGCACCACGCCCTTGATCGTGACCCCGGGCGTGGGGTGGAATCCGAGGCCGTACTCGGCGCGATTCACCGGGTAGTCCCAGCGCACGAGGTTGCCGGCGTCGTCGCGGATCTGGTCGGGGCGGAAGGTCTCCACGCGGCCCGCGACGTACCAGCGCGGATGGAACTTGTACTTCGCCTCGAGGTAGCCCGACGTCGCCGCGAGCGTCGGAAGGACCGGGTGCTCCCAGCGCTCGTAGAGAGCCTCGGCGTGGAACTCGAGGTAGCGCACGGTCCAGGCCGCGTCCGCCCCCGCGCCGACGTTCATCGCGTGCGTCACGTCGCGGGCGGCCATCCCCGGCAGGTCGTACCAGAGCCACTGCCCCCCGAAGCCCGAGGCGCCCAGGGCGAGGCCCGGGGTCGCGTTCCAGACGAGACGCATCGTGCCTTGCGGCGCGCTCTTGTTGCGGTCGCGCGTGGGGAGGCTCGGCGACCCGGTGATGGCGGCCACCGACCAGTCGAGCGCGCCGACCTGCCCGTACGCCTCCACCCCGGTATTCCACCAGCTCTCGTAGATCATCGGGACGCCGCCTTGTGGGCGGGTGTCGCGCGCGGCCAGGAGCGCCGCCACGTTCGGCTCGGGTGCCCAGATCGTCAGCGAGGTCTCGTGGTTCATCATGAGCGGCACGCCCACGAGCGGGTTCGTGTCGCTGTGCGCGCGCGGTCCCCACTGGCCCACGGTCGTCGGGATCAGGCCGGCGTTCACGCTGACCGGACCGCCGGCGACGTCCTTGAAGCGCAGGTAGCCGCCGTAGAGGAACACGTCGCCGTAGCCGTAGATGAGGAACTGCGTGAAGAGCTGCACGTTGTTCTGCAGCGCCGCGTCCACGAACAGGGTCGTTCGCAGCGCGTCGAGATACGACGCGCCCGACGAGTCCCGGTTCGTCACGTCCACCTGATCGTTCCGCCCGATCAGGTCCACCACGCCGCCCAGCGAGACCGTGGACTGCGCCGTCTGCGCCGCCGCGGACGACGCCGCCATCGCGGCGATTCCCAGCAGCGCTGCCCAACCCCGTGCCCTCATGCCAGCACCTCCTCCCGCACTGCCTCGCGTCCACCGTCGACGCGCAGCTTGGCCGGTAGAGTGACGCGGAAGCAGGCGCCCTTCTCCGGCTGGCTCTCCACCGCGATCGAGGCTCCGTGGTCCTCGACGATCTTCTTCGAGATCGCGAGCCCGAGCCCCGAGCCCCCTTCCTTCCCCGCCGTGACGAACGGCTCGAACAGCGTCTTCGCGACCTCCGGCGGGATGCCCACGCCTTGATCGCGGACGTCGATGCGGACGTCGCCGGCGGCCGCCGCATGGACGGCCACGGTGACGACGTCGCCCACGCGCGACGCCTCGCGCGCGTTCGTCAGCAGATTGTCGATGACCCGGCGCATGCGGCCCGGGTCGATCATCACGCCGACCCCCGGCGTCGCCTCGAGCGCCAGGCGCACTCCGGCGCGCGTGGCGGCCTCGCGGTGACCTTCCACGACCTCCGCGAGCCACGCTCCGAGATCGATCGTGGCCGGCTCGAGGACGGTGTGGCCGCGCGCGTACTCGAGCACGTCGCGGGTGAGCGCGGACATCCGCTCGATCTGCGCGCGAATCACGTGGCACTGCTTGCCGAGCTTCTCGTTGGCGGCGTCGCGCACGCGGATGAGATCCGCGGTACCGAGCACGACCGCCATCGGGTTCTTGAAGTCGTGGATGATCCCGGTGGCCATTCGCCCGAGCGCCGCGAGGCGCTCCGAGTTGAGGCGCTCCACGTGCGCCGCCTCGAGCGCGTCGCGGTTCGCGCGGAGCTGCGCGCGCATCTTCTCGAACTCCCCCGCAACGTAGCCGAGCTCGTCGGAGGACTGCGGGGAGATCCTGAAGTCCAGGTCGCCGGCCGCGATGCGCTCCGCGGAGCTCACGAGCCCGGCGATCTGGCGGCCGACGCGACGGCGCGCGAACACGTAGACGACGCCGACCGCGAGCGCGGAGCCGCAGACCGCGAGGAGGAGGAGCAGACGCTGCACGCGCGCCATGGTCGGCGCGATCGCGCGGTCCACCGAGCCCACGAACGTGACGGAGATGCCCGACTCGGAGTCCACGACGCGGTACGCGAGCGCCTTCTCGCCGCCCAGGACCACCGGGACGACGCGGCCCTCTTCGAGGGTCGGCAGCGCGGCGAGCGCCGTGCCGTGCGCGGGTTGCAGGCCATCCGTCCGCGCCACCGGGCGATCGCCGAGCGACACGAGCACCTCGAAGCCGGTCAGCGCGCGGAGCGCCTCGGCGTACGATTCCTCCAGGCTCGTGCCGATCACGACGCGCCCGAGCGTCTGACCGTTGTTCGCGTCGACCGGCGCCACGACGAGCTCCCAGGCGCGGTCGCCGTTCACGAAGGGCAGCGCGGCAGGGTCCGCGGAAGCCGGCAGCGCCCTGAGGCGGGCGAGCATCGCGTCGTCGATGCCGCGGGAGCGATCCAGCACGTCGCCGGCGGGGCTCGTGATGAGCACGAAATCCGCGTCCGCGAGGACGCCGTGCGAGGGCACGTTGTCCGCGACGGTCGCGGGATCGCCGGTCTCGAGCGCCGCGAGGAAGCGCGGCGACGTGAGCACCGACTCGAGCTCGTTCATGCGCATGAGCTGGTGGCTGCGGCCGTACTGGGCCAGCACGCGGGCGGCCTGCTCGAAGCGCTGGCGGAAGAGGTCGGTGAGCCCGGCGCGCGTCACGGACTGCGTGATCACGAACGCGCCGATGGAGAGCGTCGCGACGACGATCGCGACGAAGACCACGAAGCTCCGGAGGAGCGAGTGCCGGACGTTCACTGGATCTGGAGGTCGAGGGGCTCGTTCCCCACCGTGATCGCGCGGCGGATCTCGGGCAAGTTCTCCTGCCAGACGTGGAGCACGTACGCGCCGGGGAGCACGCCGGGAATGGAGAAGTGCTTCGTGTCGTCCGTCACGGCGAAGTACGGCGTGTCGAGCACGTGGACGTACGCGCGCATGGAATAGTGGATCTCGCAGAACACCGAGATGACGCCGGGCTTGTCGAAGACCACGGACTGGGACTGGCCCGCCGGATAGCGACCCAGATCGAAGCGCTTCGACTTCGAGTACGAGAACACGTTGTGGAAGAACGGATCGAGGTTCGGGAACTTCACGGTCGCGCCCACGGGAACCGCGAGCACGGACGGCTCGAACATCCGATCCTTCTGCGCCATCGTGGGCGGCTGGACCGGCAGGCGGATGGGCGGGAGGTGGTCGCCCGTCAGCGAGACGACCGCGTACCTTCCCGGATCGCAGTTGCACTCCGCGGGATCCACGGCGTCTTCGCTGCCCTTGACCCGATGCTCGCGATAGCGGTCCATCTGGGTCGCGCGCGACGCCTCGGCGGGCGCCCGGAGCACGACTCCCTGCACCGTGGTGCCCGACGAAGCGGCGGCCCCCGGCTCCGAGAGCGCCCCCGGCGCGAGGCTCGCGAGAAGCGCGGCCACGCCGAGCGTCGTCCCGAGGATTGCTCTCATGGCCATCCTCCCCGTCGTCTGCGAATCGGGAAGGGTCGCGGTCTACTTGAGCGAAACTGCGGAAGGAAAGGGAGGGAACGCAAAACCTCCCCGGCCGGTCAGGTTCTCGGCGACAGTGGCTCCGGCCTCGGCGCTCGGCGGTCTTCGCGCCGGCCGAGATCCCCGCTCACGGCGGCCGCCGCGGCTCACGTCTTCTGCGGCTTCTGCTTCGCGGCCGGGAAGAGGATGTTGTTGAGGATCAACCGGTAGCCGGGCGAGTTCGGGTGACGCGTCAGATCCGTCGGCGGATCGCCGACCGCGTGCTGGTAGTCCTCGGGATCGTGGCCGCCGAGGAACGTCCACGTTCCGCGCCCGAGCTTGCCGTGGATGTAGCGCGCCTCGTTCGTCCCCTCGACCTGGCCGAGGATCGTGACGCCGGTCTTGATCAGGCGCTTGTCGAAGCCCGACGTCTGCCCGAGGAACCCGTTCACCACGCCCACGTGGCACTGCGTGAGCATCGTGGGAATGGGGTCGTACTTCGCCGAGAACTCGAAGAGCGTGAAGAAATCCGCTCCGGGGCCGCGCGCCATCTCGTAGTCGGAGGTGTCGATGTCGGAGAACTCGTAGACCATCGGGTCGGTGATGATCTTGAAGTTCTCGAACGCGAGGCACCGCGAGTAGTCCAGGCGTGCCTGGCAGCCCGCGTCCGGCGGGTCGCCGTCGTAGACGGTGCCGCAGATGTCCACGCCTTTCGCCGCGAGCGCGATGTCGAACGTGTCGGTGGCGGAGCACATCGCGAAAAGAAAGCCCCCGTTGACGACGTAATCGCGGATCGCTTCCACCACCGCGGACTTGTGCTGGCTCACCTTCTTGAACCCGGCCTCGTGGGCGAGCTTCTCGTAGAGCGTCTGCTGGGTCTGGTACCACGCGGCCGTGTGGAAGCTCGCGTAGAACTTCCCGTACTGGCCCGTGAAGTCCTCGTGATGGAGATGCAGCCAGTCGTAGTCCGCCAGCTTGCCGGCGAGCACTTCCTCGTCCCAGATCTTGTCGTACGGGATCTCGGCGTAGGTCAGCGCCAGCGTGACGGCGTCGTCCCACGGCTGCTTGTCCGGCGGCGTGTACACCGCCACGCGCGGCGCCTTCTCCAGGAGGACCGAGTCCATGTTCCCCTGCTCGATGGTGCTGCGGATCTGCGCTTCCGCTCCCCCGTCCACCTCGACGAAGTCCACGCCCATCACCGCGGCGCGCCGGCGCAGCAGCTCCAGGTCCGCCATCAGGAACGAGCCGCCGCGGTAGTTCAGCAGCCACTCGACGTTCGCGCCCTGCTGCAGGCTCCAGAACGCGAGCCCGTACGCCTTCAGATGGTCGCGCTGGTCCAGGTCCATCGGCACGAGGATCTTGTCCGCGGCCGCGGGCCGCGCGCCGCCGAGGAGCCCCGCGGCGAGAGCGACCCCCGTGAGCGCGCAGCGGAGCGCGTGGGCGGCCCGGATCACGGCAGGGCCCTCGTGAGCTTCGCGACCCGCTCGCGTGCGCGGTCGGCGGCCAGCGTCTCCGGATAGGCCACGAGCAGCTCCTCGTACTCCGCGAGCGCCCGATCGCGGTCGTGGAGGTCGGCGGCGAGGATCTCGCCCTTGAGCAGACGCGCACTCGCGGCGAGATCCGGAACCTGCGCGTGCTGGACCGCCTGATCGAGCGCGTCGATCGCGTGCAAAGGATCCCCCGCGCGACGTCGCGCGGTCCCGAGCAGGAGCAGCGTCTCGTCGGCGATCTTCGCGTCCGGATGCGCCGCGGCGAGCGCTTCGAGCTGGGTGACGGCCTCGGTGGGGCGCTTCGTCCGGAGAGCGAGCTCCGCCTTCGCGTACTCCGCGAGCAGCGCGGGCTCCCCGGAGTTGGTGTTCAGGAGGATCGACATCTCGAGCGCGTCGTTCACGTGGTCCCCGCGCGGGAACTTCTGCGCGACCTCCTTGAAGCGGCCGTCCGCGGAGTCGAAGTCCGCGGCGTAGAACCGCGCCAGCCCTTCCTCGTAGAGGGCGCGCTCGCGCGTGGCGTCCGAGAAGTCGTGCGCGCCGATGGCCGTGAAGATGCCGCGCGCGCGCACGACGTCGCCCTCGAAGAGCGCGCATTCCGCCACCTGGAACTGCGCTTCCGCCTCGGGCCAGGGTCCCCGCGGCAGCGTCACGAGCTCCTTGAAGACCGCCTCGGCCTCGACGGGCTTGCGGCGGCCGTCGCGCAGGATCACGCCGGTCTGGAACTTCGCGTCCAGCGCATAGTCCGTCTCGGGGTAGTCGGAGATCAGGCGCGCGTAGGCCGCGAGCGCGTCGTCCCAGCGACTCAGCGCGCGCTCGCAGTCGGCGATCTCGGACAGCGCACCGGGCACGGCCCGCGCATCCTTGCCGTCCTTCACGATGCGATCGAACACCTTGATGGCGACGTCCCACGCGCCGTCGGTCTCGCAGCGCTTGCCGAAGACGAGGAGCGACGGCAGCTGCCCCGGGTCGTCGTCGAGGAGCTTGAAGTACTGCACGCGCGCGTCCTCGTGCCGCCCGGCCTCCAGCGCGAGGTCGGCGAGCAGCTTGCGCAGGACGAGATCCGTGGATCGGAAGCGGCGCGGGGGATTCGCTCCGGCGGCGGGCGCGGGCTCGGTCTCCCGGACGGCCGCCTCCACGCGGCGGATGACGGCGTCGAGGCCGTGCTCGTTCTCCCCGATGCGCAGGAGCCGTCCCTCGACCCACGACAACGCGGTGGGCGAGTCGACGAGGAACTTGAGGTACTCCTTCGTGGCCGCGTCGAACTCGAAGCGCAACTCGTGGAGGGCCGCCTTCTGCCGCGTGAACTCGCCCGGGTACAGGGAGTCCGCCTGCGCGTACACGTCGACCGCTTCGTCGAGGAGTCGGTTGCGGGTCAGGAGGTCGGTGACGAGGCCGAAGGCGCCGCGCGAGCGCTGCTGGACGTCCAGGATGTGGAGCCAGGCCTTCGCCGCCGCGGCGCGGTCCCCCTTGCGCACCGCCGCCGTTCCGTACTCCTCGAGGGTCGCCGGGTCGTCGGGTGCGAGCGCGACCTCCTTCTGCAGAATCCCGAGCAGCTCGTCGTAGCGCTTCAGCTCGAGGAGGCAGCCCTTCAGGCCCTTCGTGACGCGCGGGTTGTCGGGGTGCGCGTCGTGCAGCTCGCGGTAGATGCCGAGCGCGTCTTCCATGCGCCCCTCCCCGGCGTACGACTCGGCCAGGCGGAGCCGCGAGCGCACGTTCGGGTCCGGGTCCTCCGCGCGCACCGGCGCGACGAACGCCAGCACGAGCAGCGAGAGGATCGGCACGATCACGAGCAGTCTCTTCACGAAGTCCCCTGCACGCCCAGCTCCTTGGAGCGGGCCTTGAGATCCGGCACCCACGTCTCGTCCTTCGCCAGAGCCGCGCTCTTGCGGAAGTGCTCCCGCGCCTCGTCCTTCCGCCCGAGCGCGAGCATCACCTTCCCGAGATGGTATTGGTTCTCGGCACGCATCGAGAGATCGTCCAGGGGCAGGGCGCGCTCGGCTTCGAGCAGGGCATCCAGCGCGTCCCCATGTCGCCCGGCGCGGTAGCGGACCCAACCCAGGGTGTCCCTCCAGTATGCCGCAAGCGCGGGGTTCAGTCGTAGGGCTTCGTTCGCGAGCCGTTCGGCGACCGCCAGGCTGTCCCCCGTCTCCGCGAAGACGTAGGCCAGGGCGTTGCGGCCGTCCGCGCTGTTCGGGTCGATCGTGAGGAGCTTCCGGAAGGCCGCGGCCGCCTCGCGCGTCTGTCCGACCCGCAGGAGCCCGTAGCCCAGGCCGTATTCCGCTCCGGGTCGATCGGGCGCCTGCGCCGCCGCCTCGCGATACAGCGACGTGGCGTGCTCCCAATCGCCACGGTCCAGGTACCTCTGCGCGAGCTGCAGGGTTCCTTCGATCGTCAGCGAGCCCGCCAACCGCTTGGCTTCGAGGACGCCCTCGTCGCCGCCGATCGCGAGACCCCGACGGATCGCTTCGTCGAGATGCTTGGCGGACTCGAGGTCGGGCGCGAGCTTCAGGGCCTTCTGCACCTGCTGGCCGGCCTCCGGCAACCGGCCCGCGGCGAGCAAGGACGTGGCGTAGTTGAGCGGCACCTCCGGGAAGCCCGTGTTCATCGAGTCCAGCACGGCGTAGTAGCCGAGCGCCTCCTCCGGGCGGCCCGTGTAGGAGCAGAGCACGGCGACGTCGTAGAGGGCGTCCTGGTTGTGCGGCTCCATCTCGAGCGTGCGCAAGAAGAGCTTCTCGGCCTCCGCGAAGTCGCCCATCTCGAGCCAGCCGAGCCCGCAGTTGCGGACGATCGCGGGGATCCGCCACGCGCGCTTGGCCGCCTCGGCGTAGCGATCCCGCGCATCGTCGGCGCGCCCGGAGGACTCCAGCCACGTGGCCTCCCGGTAGAGCGCGACGCCCGCGAGGTGGCTCTCGAGGTAGTCCTCGGGGTCGCTCGCCGCGAAGGGCGCGGGCTCGTAGCGAATGGCGGCGGGCGCCTCCCCCGGCCGGAGCAGCTGCTGCACCAACCCGGCCGGCACGAGGCGGCAGCCGCCGAAGCGCGAGAGGTCCACCTCCTCCGCGTAGAAGATCGGGCGGTCCTTCTCCGCGAAGGCGATCTCGACCTCGCGCGGCACGGCGGCGTCCCGCCGCGCGATGCGACTCATCACCGGGAAGTCCTCGCCGTAGGACTCCACGATGAGGTTGAGCGTGCGATCGGCCAGCAGCACGTCGGGGCGGACGTGCTCCACGCGCTGCAGGTACAGGAGCGCGAACAGCTCGTTGTCGCCCTCCACGAACAGGCGTGAGCCGTGCGGCAGGGACTCGAGGATCCGCGTGCCGTACTCGCGCGCGAGCGTGGAGTGGCGCCGATCGCAGGACGCCACGTTCGAGGACGCCACGAAGAGCGCCGGCAGGAACGCGATCGTGCCCGAGAAGAACACGGCCGCACGTGGTTGATCGCCGAGGCGGCTCCTCACGAGATCGTCGAGTGCGGCGATCGCGATTCCGGCCAGGAGATACAGCGAGAGCACCGCCGGCAGGAAGAACGGCGTCGCGACCGATCGATCGAGGAACGTGTCCTCGTAGCGGATTGCGGCGGCCGTCGCCGGACCGGCGACGAGGAAGAAGAGCGGCAGCAGCGCGCTCGTCGCGAGCGGGGGCCGCCGGAGCAGCAGCACGGCCCCCGCCAGCGCCGCGAGCGCGAACGCGGCCGGCACGCTCCGGCCGGCCACGCCCGCGAACACGCGCAAGCGCAGCGCGAGCGACGTGTGCGCCGCGGCCTCGCCGAGCCCGCCGTACTGCGTGCGGAGGACGTGGTCCACGAGATCGCCGAGCGCGCGGATGCCGCCCCAGTTGATGTCGGGGTGCGCGCTCCAGCGCACCGGCAGATACAGGTACACGCTCAGGCCCAGGAGAAACGCGCCGAGGAGCGCCGGCACGCGACGCCGGCCGGCCGCTCCCTCGCCGGGCCAGAGCGCGGCGAGCGCGAGCGGCGGCGCGGCGAGAAGAGCGAACGGGTGGTTGCCGGTCCCGAGGCCCACGAGGAATGCGGAGAGCGTGAAGAACGCGGGGTTCCTCGAGCGCGCGTGGACGGCGGCGGCCAGCGCCGCGACCGTCAGGAGCAGGTTCAGCGCGTACACCTCGGTGACCAGGGCCGTGTCCCACACCGCGCGACTGAACGCGAAGGCGAGCGCCACGCCCGCGGACACGAGCGCGCGGCCGGTGACGCGGTGCAGGAGGACCGCGGCGATGCCCGCGGCCGCCGCCGCGCATGCCGCGGACAACGCGTTCAGCGCCACGACGGGCTTCACGGGAGCGAGGATCGTGGCGACGCGGCCGAGAACGGTCCAGAGCGGATAGCCGGGAGGATGCGCGATGCCGAGCCGCGCGGCCGCCGTGGCCAGCTCGCCCGAGTCGCCGGTGGCGACGGTGGGACAGAGCGTTCGCAGATACCCGAGGAACGCCACGACGAAGACGCCCAGCCCGACGCCTACCGTCGGGGACCCGAAAGGGCTCGTGCGGGAGAAGCCTGCGGGCGTGGCGCTCACGGCAAGTCGGGGTTGGGCGCCTCGCGCGAGAGCTCGCGGAAGTAGCGGCGGATGAGATCCTCGTACTTCGGCGGATAGCGCCGCTCCAGGGCCTTCAACAGATCCTCGCGAAGGTCGCGGTCCGTCTTCTCCGTGCCGCCGGCCAGCGGCGCCGGCGGCGCCCCGGACAGATCCTCGCCCGGCCGCGAGCTCCGCTGGCGACCGAGGTCGCGCTCGCGCATCGAGCGCTGCGAGTCCAGCAGGCGCGTGAGCGCCCACTCCTGGTCGCGCATCGTCTGATCGTCGACCTTGCCCTGGGCGAGCTGCTTCGCCACCTCGTCCAGCTTCTTCGAGACCTCGTCGAGGCGGCCGAGGAGCCCCTTGCCCTGGCCCGTCTGGTCGAGGAGCTGCTGCAGCTGCTCCTGGAGCTGCCGCTGCTGCTCGCCCAGCCGCTGCAGCTGCGCCTGCAGGCGGTGGTCCCCGCCGCCCTGCTCGCGGAGCTGCTTGAGCGCGTCGTTGAGCTTCTGCTGGTTCCCCGACATCTCCTGCAGCTGCTGCATCAGGCTCGACATCGGCATGCCCGACGAGCACGACGACATCGACTTCGCCGTCTCCAGCAGCGTGATCACCACGCCGTTCAGCTGCTCCACGGCGTCGCCGCTCTGGTCGCGCGCGGTGTGCACCGCGCCGGTCTCGAGGCCGTCGGCCACATCGTGCATGGACCGGAGGCCGGCGTCCAGGCCGCGGCCCACCTTCGAGTCCATGAGCGGCGTGTCCTTCGCGACCTCCTGCAGCATGTTGCGCACGCGCTCCCCGCCGCGCAGCAGGAGCTGCTGCTCGTCGGCGAACTCGCGCGTGGCCGACGACGAGTTCCCGGGGATGCCGGCGAGGTCGCCGGACAGCGACTCCTGGTCCGTGCTCAGCGACAGCAGGTCCCGCACCGCGCGGTTGATCGCCGCCTGGCTCACCTGGATCACGTGCATCTGCATGCCGCTCTGCGCGTCGGACAGCTGGGAGAGCAGGCTCTCCAGCTCCGTGAGGGCCTTCTCGCCCTGCTCGCTCGCCTGACCCTGGTCTCCGCTCTGCAGGCTCTTGGACATGCCGTCCATCTTCTGCGGGATCTGCGCGTCGTGCATCTTGTCGGAGAGGCGCGACATGGTGTCCGCATCGCGACGCTCGCGCAGCTCCTTCGTCGCCTCTGCGATCTCCTTGATCTCCTTCTCGAGGTCGCGCGTCTCGTTCGCGAGCGACTTCTCCTCCCCCGCCATCCGTCCGAGGTCCTTCTTCTCGTCCTTGGCGTCCTTCTTGCCGTCCGCGGACTCGTCGTCCTTGGCCAGGCCGTCCGACGCCTTCTCGTCCTTCGCCGCGTCCTTCCCCTTCTCGTCTTCGCCCTTCACGTCCTTGCCGTCGGCGTCCTTGCCCTGCGTGGAGTCGTCCTTCACCTGCGTCGAGTCGTTCTTGGCCTGCTGCGAGTCCTTGGCCTGCGAGTCCTTGGCCTGCGAGTCCTTGCCCTGCCGATCCTCGCCCTGCTTCTCTCCGTTCTCGTCCGGCGGCGTGTCCTTCCCTTTCGCGTCGAGCCGGTCGTTCACGCGCTCCTGCCGCGCCGCGAGCTCCTCCGTCCGTCGGACCGCCGCCTTCAGGCGCTCGTCCAGGCGGAACTGCTTGAGATTCTCGAGCACGCGGTCGAGCTGCTTCATCAGCTCGTCCTGCGCTTCCTTGAAGTCCGCGAGGTCCTGCTGCTGGTGCTGCGGCTCCGCCTCCTCGAGCGCCTTGCGCAGCTTCTCGAGCGCGTCCTTCATCTCCTGCGTGGCCACCTGGTCCAGGAGCTCGCGGATCTTGTCCATCTTCTCGACCGCGTCGAGCGTGGCCAGCTGGCTCTGCGAGAGCTGCTGCATGTTCTGCTCGATCTGCTCGCGCGTGGCCCGCAGCTTCTCCCCGAGCGCTTCCTGCGCCTGCAGCGCGCGCTCCATCTCCTGCTTGTTCTCCCACGAGGACTCGCCGCGCTTCAGCATCTCGCGCGAGACGTCGCCGATCTTGGTCTCGACCTTCTTCGCCTCGTCCACCACCTTGCCGAGGTCCTCGATCGACGTCTCGTGGTGCTCGTCGATCTGCGCGAACACTTCGCCGAGCGTGGGGAACCGCAGCGTGTAGTCGCGGGTCCGTCCCGTGGACGGACCGTCCATGGTGTTGTTGTCCCGCACCTCGAGGTGATAGGTGACCGTGTCGCCCGGCAACAGATCGAGCTTCGCGAGGTCCCACTCCCAGTGGTCCTCGAGCTCGGTGCGGATCCCCTGCGGCGTAGCGAGCACCGCCTGATCCGTCTTGCCCGGACGGCGGCTCACGCGCCAGACGAGCGTGACCGGGCCGAGGCCGTAGTCGTCCAGCGCGGAGAAGCGCAGATCCACCTTCATGCCCTCGTCGATGTCGCGGTCCTCGCCGGGAGCGAGCAGGCGGATGAACGGCGCCTCGTCCGGGAGCGCGCGGATCCGGTACTCGAGCGGATCCGGGTTCACGAGGCCGAGCACGTCCTCCACGCGCATCGTGTAGGTCCCGTCCTTCGCGAGCTCCACGTCCGCGCGCACGCGCCCGTCCGGATCCACTTCCAGCCTCCGCTCCGTGCCGTCGCCGAAGCGGACCGTGCCGGTGCGCGCGTCGTTCGTGGAGCGCGCCAGCACGCGCGCGACGGTTCCGCGCACCGCGGCCAGGTCGCCGCTGCCGTCCTTGACGACGCGCTCCTCGAGGCCCGTGTACGCCGGGTAGCGGTAGCGCACTTCCTCGATCGCGAGGCTCGGCGCGGTGACGGCCTTCACCGCGAACTCCTTCGACGTGGCGCCCGCATGGCGGAACCGGTAGTGGAAGGACTCGTGGACGTCGCGGAACTCGTGCTCGAAGCGGGCGGCCGGCGCCTTGTCGTCGCCCGCGGCGGCGCCGCCGCGCAGCTCGACGGTCTGCCAGGACGCGTTCTCGTCCGCGCGCCACTCGAAGGCGCCGGTCGCCCGGCCGCGCACCACGACCGCGTGGCGCACGTCGGCGGCGAGGCGCACCGACGTCCCGCGCGGCACGGACACGTCGCCCGGACGCACCGCGAACTCCGGACGCGAGCGCGGAGCGATCCGCGCGAGCGCCGTGGCGACGTCGACGAGCGCGTGCCCGGCGCGAACCGGCCCGAGCACGACGAACACCGCGCCCATGAGCGCCAACGCGAGGCCGGCGTCGCGCGCGGAGCGGCGGAGCGTGGCGTTGTAGGGGAAGGTCTCCGGCCGGACCGCCTCGACGTCCTTCGCGGCGACGTCCACGAACGCGTCCACGAGCGCGTCGGAGTAGCCCGTGCGCGCGTCGGAGCGCGTGCGCAGGACCTGGAGCGCGGGGACCAAGCGCTCGCGCAGCGCTTCGGACTGCGCCTCGGTGCGCCGCGCGGACTCCTCGAGGTCCCGGATCGCCGGACGCCGCCGCCACCACGCCCGAAGGGCCGCGGCCACGGGCAGGGCCAGCGCGCACGCGAAGCCGAGCGCGGCGAGCGCCGCCGGCCATTGCGTGGTGGCCTGATCCAGCGGGACGAAGCGGTCGGCGAGGGCGAGTGCCGCGAGGATCACGAGCGAGCCGGCCGCTCCGCGCAGCGCCGCCGCAGCGATCCGGCGGCGCGTCTCGTGCCGCCCGAACCGCCGCGCCGCGTCCCGCAGCCTCCGCCCGGATTCCGTCATGCTCGCCCGACCTCTCTCGTCAATGCGTCAACGCGTACGCCACGACGTTGATCGCCAGGCGCATCGCTTGCTCGCGCTTCTCGGGGGGATCACCGTGAACGTCGGCATTCTCGAGGCCGTCCCCGATGTCGGTGTCGAACGTGTAGAACACCACCATGCGGCCGTCGTGGAAGATCGCCAAGCCCTTGGGAGCGCCGCCGTCGTGCTCGTGGACTTTCGGCAAGCCCTTCGGAAAGTCGTACACCGCGTGATAGAGGTCGTGATCGTACGGGACCTCGACGAGCTCGTCCTCGGGAAAGACCCTCCGCATCTCGCGCCGGAAGGACGTGTCCATCCCGTAGTCGTCGTCCGCCCACAGGAAGCCGCCGTGCGAGAGGTACCAGCGCATCCGCTCCACCTCTTCATCGGAGAAGCGGACGTTGCCGTGCCCCGCCATGAACATGAGTGGGCACGCGAACAACCCGTCGTCCAGCGGGGCGGGATGGGCCACGTCCGGATCGACCTCCATCCCGAAGCGGTCGTGCAGCTCGCGCGCGAGGTTCGGAAGGGAGGTCTGGTCTCCGTACCAGTCGCCCCCCCCGCCGTAGTGGAGCTGCCCCATGCGAAACGCGGTGGCGGAGTGCTCCACGGGCGGCGGGACGGCCCGGAGCGCGGTCCCGGTGCCCAACAGCGCGCAAGCGACCCCGAGCGGGACGGCGAGGCGGGGTCGAAGCGACAGCGGGAAGGGCACAGATCTCTCCGAGCGCGAGGCAAGCCTCGATCCTAGCACCCCGACGGCCTCGGGGGGTTCCCCCCGGGACGAACGCGGTCGCCGACGGGGTCGGGAGCTTCGCGCGGCGCTCCTTCGCCGGCCGGCGGACGCGGCGGGTCAATCCGCTCCGTCCTCGGTCGCGGCGTCCGGCGCGGTGCGGGACTCGTCGACCGGGAACTTCAGCGTGACCGTGGTCCCCTCCCCGGCGATGCTCGCGATCGAGATCGCCCCGCCGTAGTCCTCCATGATCGCCTTGCAGATCGGGAGTCCCAGCCCGGCGCCCCCGGTCTTCGTCGAGAAGCTCGGCTCGAAGATCCGGGGGAGGTTCTCCGGCGGAATCCCCACGCCCGTGTCCCGAATCGTCACGAAGGCGGCGCCGTTCTCGCGGTGCGCCAGGACCTCCAGATCGCCGCCCTTGGGCATGGCCTGGATGGAGTTCTCGATGAGGTTGATGAAGAGCCGCATCACCTCGTCCCGGTCCACGCGGGTGAAGAGCTCGTTCTCCGGCGCCTCGAGCCGGAAGTCCACGTGCCGGTCTTCCGGGTCGCCGTAGAGCCGCTGGGCCTCGCGGAGGAGCCGGCCGAGGTCCTCCCGCCGCACCCGGCGTCCCGGCATCCGCGCGTAGTCGGAGAACTCGATGGCGATGCGCCGCAGCGCTTCGCAGCGATCCACGATCGTCTCCGTGGACTCCTCGAGGATCTGCCCGAACTTCGGGTGGCGATCCCGCCATGCCTGGCGGAGGTGCTGAGCGGAGAGCTTCATCGGGGTGAGCGGGTTCTTGATCTCGTGGGCCACCTGGCGGGCCATCTCGGCCCAGGCGGTGATCTTCTTCGAGCGGATCAGATCGGTCAGGTCCTCGAACACGGCCACCGCCCCCTGGAGCCGGCCCTCGCGGTCCGCGAGGGGCGTGGCCACGAGGCGGATCGCGCGCGGCTCGGCATCCTCGCGCGCGCCCGCGACCTCGATCTCGCGCACGACCTCCTCGCGGTGCCCCGCCAGCAGCGGGCGCACCGCCTCGAGGATCGCCTCGAGCGCCGGGTTGCCGCGGATCTCCGCCGCCTCCTGCCCCACGATCGCCTCGGGATCCACCGAGAGCGAGCGCGCCGCGGCCTCGTTCACCGTGGCGACACGACCGCGGGCGTCGAAGCTCAGCACGCCGGAGCCGACATGGCGGATGATCGCCTCGATGTACTCGCGCCGCTCGCGGTCCCGCGCCTCCGACTGGGCCAGCCGCTCGGACATGAGGTTGAACGAACGCACGAGGCGACCGATCTCGCCCGTCGCGCGCGACATGATCCGCTCCCCGAGGAGGCCGGCGCGAATCCTCTCCGCCCCCGCGGTGAGCTCCGAGATCGGCCGTGTGAGGCGATTCGCGAGCACGAGCGCTCCCGCGATGGCCACCGCGATCACGAGCAGACAGAGGAAGTAGATCTTCGAGAGGACCACCGCCACGTCCGGGTCCACCCCCGCGGATTGCGGGGCGAGGGCGGCGAGAATGGCGACGGTATGGTGCTGCTCGTCGTACAGCGGACCGTAGCTCGCGAGGATCGACGTGGCCCCCGCGCGGCTGTGCTGGAAGACCCGCTGCCGTCCCTCGAGCTCGATGCGCAGGTACGCGAGGGGCTCCACGAGATCGCTGAGAATCTCCGAGCGGTACAGCTCGGGCTTCGACGTGGCCGCCAGGCGCCCGCCGACGAAGAACCCCATGGGCGATCCGACGCGACGCTCGAGGTCCGCGGCGAGCGCGGCATCCACCCTCTGGTAGACCTCGACACGGGCATGCGCGCCCCCGACGTTCTTCGGATCCTCGACGGGGACGAGCGCGCAGGCGTAGAGCTCCCGGCCGAGCCGCCGAAAGAACTCGATCGGCGCATCGGTCAGGGGGACCGTCGCCGGCCGGAGCTCCACCTCGAGCGAGTCGCCGTGGCTCGCTCCGAGGAGAACGCCGCTCGACGAGAACACGTCGATCCCGTCGACGGAGGCGGGCGCGGAGATCGAGCGGTACACGCCGTCTCCGCTCAACAGCGCGTGCACTTCGTCGGAGGCGGCGGCGTTCCGGGCCGCATCGTCGAGGAAGCGCCCCGCGAGCTCGCGGGACTCGCGCAGGTCCTCCTCCAGTCCGGCGCGGAACTGCTCGCTCTTCTGCTGCACGAAGAGCTTCCGACCCAGCACGCCGAGGAAGACCGTGGGCAGCAGCGACACGAGGAGGAAGCCGCCGATGACGCGCTCGCGGAAGCCGACGCTGGGCAGACGGAACCGGCGTGCGGCCGCGCCGTGGGGAGCGGCGCCCGCGAGCGGCGCGAGGAGGACCAGCGTGAGGACCGCCAGCACGAGCGTCACGAGCGCGGACTTGCCGAAGAGCCACAGCGTGTTCAGCAGGCCGTGGCGCAGGATCCCGAACGTGAGGTAGCCCACCGTCGTGTCGCCGTCGCGCTCCCGCACGGCGTACAGATCGTAGGATCGACGCCCGATGTTCCGCGGTTCCCACTTCCCTTCGACCGAAGGATCGGCCAGCGCCTCGACCACCGTCGACGGCACGTGGCTCAGCAACCCCTCTTCCAGATCCGTCGACGTGACGAGACGGTCGCCGCGGTAACGGTCGATGCGATCGGGCACGCCGCGGGTGAAGCGGCCCTGCTCGGGCGACAGCGTGAGGTTCGCGAGGAGCCCCGCGGAGGCGCGACGCGCTCCCTCGGGCCGTCCGAGCTCGTCGAACCACGCCAGCGACAGCTCGACCGTTCCCGGCGGCCCGTTCCCCTGGGCCACCGGTACGCGGGCGGTGTAGACGTCGACCCGCTCGTCGCCGACCTCTTCGCGGCGGAAGCGCGCATCGCGGTGCGGCTTCGGCGCGGGCGAGTCCGGGGGCACCAGCTCGGGGGGGTAGCCCAGCGTGAACGTGGAGATCACGTTGCCGTTCGCGTCGCGCAGCCGGAGGAACGATCCCACCGAAACCGTGGTCAGCGGGCTCCGCGCCCAGAGGACGAACGCGAGGTCCGCGTCGGTGGCGCGCGGTCCGTCGCGCAGCCCCTGCTGCAGGCGATCCGAGGCGGCCAGCGACTCCGCGACCTCCTCGATCAGGAAGCGACGCGAGTTCGAGGGGTTCTCGGTGTGCTCGACCGCGAAGAGCTCCACCTGCTCGCGACGTCGCGCCTCGTTGCCGTCCGAAAGGGGGTTCAGGTTCACCACCGCGGCGAGCAGCGCGCCGGCCAGTGCCAGCATGGCGCCGCGCACCCGGCCGCGCCGGCCGATCACGTGGAACGCCGCCAGCGCGAGGAGCGCGGGAAGAGGATGCTGCAGGTCGCCGGGGAACGGCGTCTTGGCGCCCATCTTCATGACGGCCGCGAACCACGCCGGCAGCGCGACGATCGCCACGACGAGGGGGGCCGGAAGCCGCGCGAGCAGCGACGTCGACGTCGTCACGAGCGCGTCGCCGAACAGGAGGAACGCCGCGCCGAACGCGAGCAGGGCCGCTTCGAGCGCGGCGCCGGGCGCGGAGGTGAACGGGTCGAAGCGATCGTAGAGCGGGAGGTTCGCGTTGCGGGCCACGTCGGCGATCTGCGCCCAGTGGCGGGCCACGAACGAGCCGACGAGCAGCGCGAGGGCCACGGCGGGGAGGAACGCCCACGCGGGGTGCCGGCGAGCGAAGCCGCGCAGCGACCCCTCGAGCGAGAGCGACACGCGCCGCACCTCACGCGCCGCGAGGAACATCGCGCCGGCCGTGAGCAGAACGTCGCCGGGCGAGCGAAGGAGCCCGTGGAGCCGGATCGACGCGAACCAGGACGGATCGAAGATCCCGAGGGAGTCTGGGGCGATCCGCGGCACCACCGCGTGCAGCACGAGCCGCCCCGCCACGACGAGCGCGAGCCGACCGAGCGACGCCGCGGGGCCGTGGAGCCGGCCCGCCCCGGCCCACACCCGCAGCCCGACGAGGAGCGCCACGATCACGAGCAGCAGCGTCCGCGCGCGGGCGAGCGGGCGCAGGCGGTCCGCGCTCCACGCGGCGCGCGTGAGTCCCACCAGAGAGATGCGACCGACCGCCTCCCCCGAGGCCGACGTGATGGCCGCCGTGCAGGAAGCCGCGTCGCGGCGGACGTCCGCCTTGAGGGGGCCGCTGCGCAGCGACCGGACGTCGGCGCCGCCGGCGACGCGGAGCACGAGCGCGACGCTCGCCCGGACGCCGCCGCCGCCTTCGAGGCGGGCGAGCGCGTCGTCCACGCGGAGCAACGGACTCTCCAGCGGATACTGGACGCGGAGCGGCCGCTGGTACGCGACGTAGCCGAGGGACTCGCCGTTCGGCCCGGCCACGGGGTGAACGACCTCGAGGAGCGTGTAGATGTTCCCCTCGCGGATGCCGACCGTCTCCGCGCTCGCATCCGGCTCGCGCGGAAGGAGCATCTCGGCGGGTGGAGACCAGCCGGCCCACGCGCGCGGAGCCCCGCGATCGTCGTAGACCGTCATGCCCGCGGGCGAGCCCTCGGGAAAGCGCTGCAGCAGATCGAGGAAGACGGGCCGCCGCGCCGTCAGCGCGATGGCCGCGTCGGCGCCGAGGAGCGCGCGCGTATCCGGGTCGTCCGCGACGGCGCGCACCTGGTCGAGGGCCGCGGCACCTTCCTCGCGGAGAAAGCCGACGATCCGGTCCACGCGCACGCCGAGCTCGCCCCGCGCGGCGCCATCCCAATCCGGCCCGATGCCGCGGCCGCCCAGCAGGAGGGCGCCCTCCAGCAACGCCGCGCCCGCGGCGAGCGCCATGAGCCAGCGGTCGAGGGATTGCCCGCCGCGACGCACGCGGAAGAGCGCCCCGCCCGCGACCGAGAGCATCAGGGCGAGGATCCCGAGATGCAGCGTCATCCGGGGCTCCCTACTGATCGATCGACCGGATCTCCCCGACGAACCAGTCGTCGCCGTGTTTCCGGAGCGAAATGTAGACGCGGTCCGCGCGCGAGCCCCCTTCGTCCGTCCGGAGCCGGCGAACCGCCACCGCATAGGGAGAGCGCCCGCTCGAGTCGAGGTTCCAGTAGCGCTCGAACTCGAAGCGTTCGGTGGTGGTGAACTCGAACATGTCCTTGATCAGGTAGTACGCCTGATCGCGGTTGAACCAGCCGCCGCGCGGGCCGGCGCTGGCCATGGCGATGCGGACGCGGCCGTCGGGGTCCAGCAGGCGGACGAACGCGTCCACGTTCTCCTCCGCCCACGCCTTCTCCACGGCCGCGAACACGGCGAGGGGCCCCCGGGGGATCCCGGCGGGAAGCTCGGCGCGGGACACGCCGGGGTCCAGCTCGGTTCCCACGCTATCGGGCGAGCTCACCGGCTCGGCGTCCGCCCACGCCGCACTGACGGCGAGGAGCGACGCGAGCAGGGCAACCCGGACACGAAGCACGGACGCCTCCGCGAGCCGCGGGGGGGCGATCGTCTCGAGACCCCACGACGACTGAATCATAGATCCGAAGACGTGGAAGGGTCAACGCGACCCGACGCAAGCGTAAGCCGCCATTGGAGTTCCGGCGCCGGGGACGGAGGGCGCCGGAGGCGTCACTTCCTGCGCGCCGCCTTGGCGGGCTTGCCGGTCTTCGCCGGCACCTCGACGGGCTTGGCCTTCGCTTCGCCCTGCTCGCGGGCCTTCGCGGCCTTCGCGGCCGCGACCGTGGCGGCGCGCGGCGCGCCCTTCAGCTTGCGCGGCCAGCGCTTCTCCCACTCGTACACGAAGGGCGCGGCGATGAAGTCCGACGAGTAGGTCCCGGTGGTGACCCCGACGGTGAGCACGAACGCGAAGTCCCAGAGCACCTTGCCGCCGAAGATCATCAGCACCACCGTGGACATGAGGACCGTCCCGGAGGTGATGATCGTCCGCTGCAGCACCTGATTGATGCTCTTGTTCATCGTCTGATGGAAGGTCTCCTTGCCCGGCACACGGAGGTTCTCCCGGATCCGGTCGTACACGACGATCGTGTCGGTGACCGAGTACCCCACGATCGTCAGGAGCGCCGCGACGATCACGAGCGACATCTCGTGGTCGATCAGGCTGAGCGCACCTGCGGCCACGAGGACGTCGTGGAGGAGCGCCACCACCGCTCCGACCGCGAAGCGGAACTCGAAGCGCATGGACACGTACGCGAGGATCATGAGCAGCGAGAAGATGATCGACTGGAGCGCTGCGTGGCGCAGCTCCTTGCCCACCTTCGGTCCGACCGTCTCCGTGCGCCGGATCTCCATGCCGGGGAACTTGGCGCCGAGCTCCGTCTTCGCGCGATCGACCAGGGTCCGGTCCGCGGTCTGCGGGATCCGGACGAGCATCTCCTCCGGTGCGCCGTAGCGCTGGATCTCGATGTCCCCCAGCCCAACCTCGGCCATCGCGCTGCGGATCTGATCCACCTCCACCGCGTGCGGGAAGCGCACCTGGAGGACCGACCCGCCCACGAAGTCGATGGAGTAGCGGAAGCCGTGGTGCGCCACGATGGAGCCCACGCCGATCACGATGGTCAGGGCGGACAGGGCGAACGCCCACCAGCGGATGCCCATGAAGTCGATGTTCGTGTCCTTCAGGAACCGCATGGCCCGTCCCTCAGATCGGAATGTCGCGGACGCCGGCGCGCCGCATCAGGAGGTCGAAGATGATTCGCGTGACGAAGAGAGCCGTGTAGAGGCTGACGATGATCCCCAGCGAGAGCGAGATCGCGAATCCCTTGATGGGCCCCGTGCCGAACCACAGCAGCGCGAGGGCCGAGCAGAGCGTGGTGACGTGGGAGTCGAAGATGGTCAGGAACACCTTGTCGTAGCCGCGGCTGAGCGCGTTCCGGAACGTCTGGCCCCAGCGCAGCTCCTCGCGGATCCGCTCGTAGATCAGCACGTTCGCATCCACCGACATGCCGACGGTGAGGACGAACCCCGCGATGCCGGGCATCGTCAGCACCGCCCCGAGCGACACCAGCAGCGCGAGCATGATGACGAGGTTGATGAACAGCGCCGCGATGGCGATCCCGCCGGCGACGCGGTAGTACATCACCATGAAGACGAGCACGAGGAGGAAGCCGTACAAGATCGCTCGCGTGCCGAGCTGGATCGAATCGCGGCCGAGCGAGGGCCCCACCGCGCGCTGCTCCTCGATCACGAGGGGAGCGGGCAGCGCGCCGGCGCGCAGGACGAGCGCGAGATCCGCCGCCTCCTGCGCCGAGAAGCGGCCGGTGATGCTGGCCCCGCCGCCGCGGATCTTCTCCTGGATCTCCGGCGCGGACTTCACGCGTCCGTCGAGCACGATGGCCATGAGGCGACCGACGTTCTCGCCCGTCGTCCGGGCGAAGAGCCGCCGGCCCTCGCGGTCGAGGTCGAAGCCGACGAGGTAGTTGCCGCCGATGCTCGACGAGTTGTCCGGCTGCGGCCGCGCGTTCTGCAGAACCTCGCCGGTGAGCTCCGCGCGCGTGTTGAGCAGGTAGACGTACCGGTCCCGCTCGCCGGTCTGCGGATCCGGCGCCGTATCCGCGCCCCACGACCACTGGACGTCGTCGGGAATGACGCGCGTGGACTCCGCGACCCACTTGAGGTACGCCGCCACCCGCTCGTAGTCCTCCTCGTGGACGAACGCGAGCTCGTTCGTGGCGATCTTGCCGCCGCGCGGCACGATGGAGATGCGCGAGGCCAGCGGTCGGCCGCCCGATTCCTTGATGTCCTCGGGCATCCAGGCGAGAAGGCCGCCCTTGTCCGCGAGCACCGTGGAGTCCGCCTTCGCGGCGGACGACTCGGCGGCGGCCGTGGCGGGCGTGCCCGCGGCCGGAGCGGCGGCGGGCTTCGCGCCGGCCTTCCTCGCTTCCGCCTTCGCGGCCGCCGAGTCCGCCTCGGCCTCGTCGGACGTGTCCGCGGCGGAGGCCTGCACGCCGGCGCGTCGCGCCAGCTCGGCATCCATCCGCTCCAGGAGCCGGCGGAAGTCCGAGCCGGGCCGCACCATCTTGAACTCGAGCACCGCCGCCTTGGAGACGATCTGCTGCGCGCGCTCCATGTCCTCGATGCCCGCGAGCTCGACGATGATGCGGCGGTCACCCGCCTTCTGGATGACGGGCTCGCTGACCCCGAACTCGTCCACGCGGTTGCGCACGATCTCGAGCGCGCGGTTCGTGATGTCCCCGATGTCCGCGCCCTCCTGGAGCTTCGAGGTGTCCAGGTCGAGCACCATGTGCATCCCGCCCTGCAGGTCCAGCCCGAGGCGCAGCGCCTTGGCCTTCCATTGGTTGAGCTGGGCCGGATCGACCTTCGTGCGTTGCTCCGGCGAGAGGCCGTAGTAGCGCCACGTAGGCCAGAGGATGAAGACCGACACGACGATCGAGGCCAGGGCGATGAAGACCCGCCAGCGGAGATTCAAGTTCATCGGTTGGACTTCCCCGAGAGGAGGCGCTCGGATTCCGGGCACCCCGAGCGTGACTCGATGACAAGGGCGTCGAGCGTAGGGAGACCCGCTGTTCGTGTCAACCCCGCTCGGCTCGCCTTTCGGCCCCTTTCCGGGGACCGAAAGGCACTCAGGGCGCCGTGCCGGCCGCCCGGATGGCGGCCATCATCTCGCGGACGGCTTCGAGCATCCCGACGGACATCGCGCGGGCCACGATGGAGTGGCCGATGTTGACCTCCGCGATGCCCCGGATCCGGGCGAGGGGGGCGATGTTCCGGTAGTCCAGCCCGTGCCCGGCGAGCGGCTCCAGGCCGATCTTGGCCGCGAGGGACGCGGCGTCCGCCACCCGCTCCAGCTCCGTGCGCGTCTCGTCCGGCGTGGCGGCGTTCGCGTAGCGGCCGGTATGGATCTCGACCGCCTGGGCCCCGACGCGGAGCGACTCCTTCACCTGATCGAGGTCAGCGTCCACGAAGAGGCTGACCCGGATGCCGCCGGCGCGCAGCCGCGCCGTCACTTCCGTGAGGCGGGCCGACCCCCCGGTGACGTCCAGCCCTCCCTCCGTGGTCAGCTCCTCGCGACGCTCCGGCACGAGGGTGGCGACGTCCGGGCGGATGGACATCGCCACGGCCACCATCTCGTCCGTGGCCGCCATCTCCAGGTTGAGCCGCGTCTTCACGAGCTCGCGGAGCAGGCGGACGTCGCGGTCCTGGATGTGACGCCGGTCCTCGCGGAGATGGACGGTGATCTGGTCGCAGCCCGCCTCCTCGCAGAGAAGGGCCGCGGTGACGGGATCGGGATGGCGCCCCTTGCGCACCTCGCGCACGGTGGCGACGTGATCGACGTTCACTCCGAGACGCATGGTCTGCCTCCGCGCCGGCCGCCCGCGTGCGCGGCGGTCAACGTTGCTGCGTGAGGTCCGACAGCCGGACCAGGCGGATGCCCTCGGCGCGCCAGCGCTCGACGGCCTTCTCCACCGCGGCCACCGTGGCCGGGCGCACGTGGCCGATGCCGATCGCCCGGCCGCGCCGGCGCGCGATCGCCTCGAGGCGTTCGGTCTGGACGACGGCGAGCGCGGGCTCCTCGTCGCCGCCGTCGAGGAAGATGTTGTTGCAGAGACAAGGCACGCCGGCGTGCCGCGCGCGCTCGGGCACGACCGAGTACGGCGTCGTCCGGCTGTCCAGGAAGAAGAGCGGCTTGCCGCGCCGCTTCATCTCCGCGAGCACGAGGTCCATGAGCGCGGCCTGGGCCGTGAAGCGCGAGCCCATGTGGTTCGAGACGCCGTCGTAGAGCGAGAGTCCGTCCAGCTGGGCCGATAGGCGCCGGGCGATCTCCTCCGGAGGCAGGTCGGTCAGGAGAGCGCCCGTCCCCGGGTTGTGGCGCTGCGCGTCCAGCGGCTCCATCGGCAGGTGGAGGATGACTTCGTCCCCGCGTTCGCGCGCCGCCTTCGCGAACGCCTCGCTCTTCGCGAGCGACGGCAACACCGCGAAGGTCAGCGGCACGTCGAGCGCGAGCAGGTCCGCGACGAGCCCGTTCGTGGAGTAGCCGAGGTCGTCGAACACGAGCGCGATCCGCGCAGGCTGCTCCGCCGCGACGTTGCCGAAGGGACGCTCGGCCTCCAGCACGACCCGATGGGTGATCTCGCGCGGCGTGCCCACGTAGAGCTCCAGCGCCTCCGGCCGCGCGGGGAACGCGCCCTTCTCGATCGCGTCGACGACGCGGCCGCCGGCGGCGTGCACCGCGCGCGCGATGTCCGCGTTCACGCCGGCCCACGACTGGCGCGGCGGAACCTCCACGCGCAGCTCGTCGGGCGAGATCCCTCCGTCAGTGGACGTGGGGCGGCGGACGACCATCCCCGCCCGGTCCAGGCCGCGCGCCACGAAGACCCCGTCCATCGCCTGCTCGAGGGTGGCGCGGCCGGGCGCCGCCGGGGAGCTTCCGAACCCGGCGCTGCGCACGCCGGCGAACCCCGCGCCGCGCGTGCCCAGCACCGCGGCGGCGGCGCAGATCACGAGCGCGAGACCGGTCACGAGCCGCGCGCGCACGCGAACGCGCGGAGAGAGCGGCTTCTCGTCGGTGGGTGCCATCGCGCTGCTTCCCCCGGAGATTCGGCGCAGCGTAGCAGTTCGCCCGGAAAGCGAGAAGGGCCGGGGCTCGCCGGCCCCGGCCCTTCTTCTCGCGGCGGCTCGATCCCGAGCGCCGATCGTCGCGCGAGCGCGTCAGCCCGTCCGGACTAGTGCAGCGGCAGCTCCCGCTGCTCCCGGACCTGGTACAGGCCGCCGTTGTGCGGATCCGGCACGACGAGGAACTCGAAACGGACGTCCGACGAGGCGCCGTTGCTGCTGTCGTACATCACCTGCGCCACGGCGTGCGTGCTGACGACCACGCCGCCCCGCTGCGGGTCGTTCACCTGGTTCGTCACGGTGACCGTCATCTTGATCGTGTCGATGGAGCCGGCGGCCGGGCCCGACGGCGGAGGAGGCGGCTGGAAGTCCGGGTTGAACATGTTCCGCGCCATCTGCAGCTCTTCCGTCTTGCCCCAGCTCGATCCCACGAGCCACGGGAACTGGCTCAGGTCCTCGGACTGCGGGAAGTACTCGAACTCGTCGTGCAGCAGCTGCTGATACCGGTCGTAATCCTTGTTGGTCCAGACCCACGCGTACAGATCGATGGCACCCTGGACCGAGTTGGCCTTGGGAACCGCCGTTGGGTCTTTGTGGTTGTTACCGCTTTCCGGGCTGAAGATGCACCCGGGCGACAAGAGAAGGAGGGCGATGAGCCCCGCCGCAGCCGTGAGACCGCGGACGGTGGGACGATTGAAGACCACGGGACCTAACCTCCGAGGGGATCGGGGGCTCACAAGAAGCCGAATCTGCAGGTAGCCAGTCGCGGAGGCCCAACTCCCTACCGCCCTCGGGCGGCGGATGCTTGCGGTTCGAAGGTCGCTCCCGGAAGGCTCCGGGCCGAGCGCATCCATTGTAGGAGACCGCTGAACCCGTGTCAATCGACGCTTCCTGGTTCGGCAGAGGGCGGCCGCCAGATAAGCCCAAGGGAACCAACTGCTTGGGCGAACTCAGACCTGACGGTTGCGTCCCTTGAGCCGCCCCCAGGACTCGTTCGTCTGGGGCGTGATGACGTCCTCCCATCGCGCGATGCGCCACTCGCCTCCCGGGATGGGGTGGATCTCGAACCAGGCCTGTCCTTGGTAGACGTCGGTTCGGGTCGCGGTCGTCAACGTGAGCGTGTAGTCATACTTCTGCAGCCGACCTTCGGCCACGATCTGCTCGCTCGAGAAGACGAGCTGCAGGTCCAGGGAGGTGGCGGCCGTGCGGATCGACTCGGCCACCTGCGTCTCGACGTCGCGCGTCCAGCCGTCGAAGACCGCTTGGCCCGGCCGCTCGATGCCGAGCTGCACCACGTCGGTGGCATCGGGCACGAACGTGAAGTCGTCCGTGAACGCGCGCGAGTAGTCCCCGAAGATCCCGGCCTCGAGCGCGAGCCTCAGGTTCTCGACGACGATGTTCGGCGTCGTCGGAGGCGTCCACACGGTGTTGCTCGTGCCTCCCTCGGCCGGCTTTCTCGCCTCGAAGAGGTTGCAACCTGCCCCCGGCAGAATCGCCGCGAGCGCGATCGCCATCAGGACCCCGTCGATCCGCCGGCGCCTCGGCCTCATGAGCTCCCTCCCGCGGGCGGCGGCTCCGCCGCGAACGGCTGGTACTCGATCGACGCCGTGATCGAGTAGAAGCGGCGGTCCACATCCGTCACCCGGTCGCCGAGCTTCTGGCCGTGAGTGGCGTCCAGGTCCACGCGGATGCTCCTCATGAACTGCTTGTTGACCGTGACTCCGAAGTCGAGCTCATGGGTGCGGAACGTGCCCGTGCCGGTGCGCGCGCCCTCGTTGATCGAGAAGTCGTCCTCGCCGTCGAGGTGGTACTTCGCGCTCGTGCGCAGCCACTTCTGCGGGCTGTACAGCACCTGCGTCTCCACCATCTCTCGTCTCGTCTCCCGCCGCCGGGCGAAGAGGCGATTGCCGCCGGCCACGCCGCGCTGGTAGCTCCCTTCGTCCTGGATCGTGTACGTGCCCACGAGCTCCGCGGACACGTGCTCCGTGAGGGAGCGTTGCAGACGCTGCCGGGTGGCGAAGGTGCGCGTCAGGAAGTTCTTCTCCTCGTCGAAGTCGTAGACGGAGTACTGCGCGGTGGCGCTGAACTCGCCCGTGAGGCTCGTGGGCCCCACGGTCAACGTGTAGCTCGGCGTGAAGACGTAAGTATAGTCGCTCTTGTTGTCCCGCGAGAGCTGCGGGTCCACGTTGATCGTCTCGTCGTGGCGGAGGTCGAAGCGCGCCGCGGTGGCCAGCGCCGCCAGGGGGGTGTACTGCACGTTGACGACCCCGCGCTGGCTCCGGAGATCGCGGTCCCCCGTGTTCGCCACCTTGTCGGCGAACACGTAGGAGTCCAGCCCGATGTTGTAGTCACCCGTCAGGGTGATCTTCGACGTCAGGGTCTCGTTCCAGTTGAGGTCGGCGGCCTCGCGGTCCACGAAGCCCCGCTGCGCGGATCGGTAGTTCCGGTTCTCGCGACTCCGGTTCAGCCTCACGATCAGCTTCGACGCCTTCCACGGCTCGTAGCGGACCTCCGCCTTGCCCTCGTTCGTCGTGGTCTCGTTGAAGCTGTCCGTGACCACGGCGTAGGCGTACTCCACGCGGGAGCGATCCGCGTCCAGGAGGAGCTCGAGGCCGCCCATCGGCTTGCCCTCCAGGTGCGCCGAATAGGAGTCGTTGGAGTTGCGGCGCGTCTCCTGTCGGCCCGCCACGGACTCCGCCTGGGCGATGTACTGCAGCCGTTCCCGGCCGATGGAGCTCGCCAGCCGGTACGACCAGATCTGCGTCAGCTTCCCGTCGGCGTTGAGGTCGAGCTTGTTGCCGAGATTCCTCTCCGACGCGGTCGTGTCCTGCAGGGTCACGATGGGGTTCCCGAGCTCGTCGACGCCGGGGATCGATCTCTTCTCGCGCCGCGTGCCGATGTCCGTGTGCCCGGTGTAGTCCGCCGCGATCTTGCCGCCGGCCCCGAAGGAACGCGACGCGTTGGCATGCCAGTTGGGGGAGAACTGGTCGGATTGCCCGTCCGTGATCTGGGTCGTGTACGTGTTGCGGTTGCCGGAAAGCCCTGCGTCCGCGACGAAGTCGCCGAAGCGGTTCTTCTCCGTGGCCACGACCTTGCCCGTGAGCGACGTGCCGGCCGAACGCGACTCCACGGTCTGGTCGCGGCGCTGCCGATCCGCGCTCCGGTTCAGCGAGAGGCTCGTCGTGAGCCAGTCCTTGGAATGGTAGTTGAACGTCGACGCGAGGCTCTGGCCGTCGCGCACCTTGCGCGTCGACTTGTTGAAGCTGTTCGTGTCCTGCAACGTCGTCTCGACCGTGGCGCGGTTCGAAAGGGGGATCGGCGACGTCAGCGAGTTGTTGAAGTCGAAGCTGTCCTTCTGCTCCGAGTAGCGGCTCGTCAGCTTGGGATCGAACGAGGTGGAGAGCTGGATGCGCGAGGCCAGGATCGAGTCCGCCACGGCGGTGACCGAGTCGCGCAGGGCCGCGATCGAGTCGGGCGCCGCGATCTCGAAGCCGTACGCGTCCGTGAGCTTGTCCAGCGGACGGCTGCGACGGTCCTTGTCCAGGAGGCGCGTCAGGTCGGCATTCGCGTCGTACTCCCACCAGAAGCCGTTCTTCCCCTCGCCCGGCCGGCGCTCCTGATAGACGCGGATGGCGCCGTCCGTGGACAGCAGGCGGCGGGGCGGCAGCGAGTCGGGCGGGGCGGTGAGGGTGGGCGTCACGGCCGTGGAGTCGATGGGCGTCGCCGTGGTGTCGGAGCCTGGGGACTGGGCGAGCGCCGGACGCGCCGGCGCGCCCGTGAGGAGCGCCGCGAGGAGCGCCGCGATGCCCCCCGCGCGCAGGCTCACCCCGTGATCGCGGCTCACGACGTCTCGACCCGGGCGAGCGCCACGAGGCGCGGCCAGTCCGCAGGCGCCACGCTCTCCGGACGCGCCGTGTCCGGATAGCCCAGCGCCGTCAGGGCCCGGGCGAGCGAGCCTTCGTCCGCCACCGCGCCCGCGAGCGTCTTCTTGAGCGTCTTCCGGCGCTGGCGATACGCGCGGTTCACGGCGTCCTTCACGAAGGGATCGAGCACGGCGCCCGGGATCCTCGTGAAGCGCAGCACCGAGGAGACCACTTCGGGCGCCGGCAGGAACGCGCCCGCGCCGACGTCGAAGAGGCGCTCCAGCCGCCAGAGCAGGCGAAGCAGCACGGACACCGCGCCCATCTCCCGCTCACCCGGCTTCGCCGTGATCCGCAACGCGACTTCCTTCTGCATCATGAGCACCGCCCGGTCGAAGCGCTCGGGCCGGTCGATGAGGAGCGCGAGGATCGGGCCGGTGATCGAGTAGGGCAGGTTCGCCACGAGGACGCGCGCGCCTTCGGCGAGCCGATCGAGGTCCGCCTCGCAGACGTCGCCGCGCACGAGCGAGAAGTTCCCCCGCCCCGCGAGCTCCGCCTCCAGGAAATCGGCCACGCGCGGATCGATCTCGATCGCGGTGACCTTCGCGCCGCTCTCGAGCAGGGGGATGGTCAGCGCGCCGAGGCCCGGGCCGATCTCGAAGACCCCGACGCCCGGGGACGCCTCGGCCGCCGCGGCGATACGCCGCGCGATCCGGGGGTCGTGCAGGAAGTTCTGCCCGTAGCGCCGGCGCGGCACGATCTCGTGACGCTCGAGGACGTCGCGGACTTTGACTTTCGCGGCGGGGATGGCTCGGACCCTCGGTCGACCAGGGGGTGTTGGCGCAGGGGGCGGAAGCGACCGGGGCGCTTCACTTGCACATCTTATCACGCGCTCGCCCGCGTCGCGACCGGGGGCTCGGCGGGAAACGCGAAGAGACGCCGGGCGGCGGCGTTCGTGTCCGCCACGACGCGCTCGACCTCGCGCCCGAGCTTGGCGGCGAGGGTCTCCGCCACTCGGACCACGTAGGCCGGCTCGTTCCGCCGGCCGCGGTGCGGAGTGGGCGTCATCCACGGCGCATCCGTCTCCAGCAGGAGGCGATCGGGCGGGACGACCCGGAGGATGTCCGCGACCTGGCCCTTCGCGTACGTGATGGAGCCGGTGAACGAGAGGTGGAAGCCGCGCTCCATGGCCTCCTCCGCTTCGCGAGGCCCGCCCGAGAAGCAGTGGAGGACGCCGCGCACGCCTTCGGTCTCGCCAATGCCGCGGAGGACGTCGGCGTGGGCGTCGCGGTCGTGCACGACGACCGGGAGATCCAGCTCGCGCGCGAGGCGGAGCTGCGCCGTGTAGGCCCGGTGTTGCGCGTCGCGCGGGGACCAGTCGCGGAAGAAGTCGAGGCCGATCTCCCCGATCGCGACGACCTCGGGCAGCGCGGCCCACTCCCGCAGCCGCTCCTCCGCCACGTCGCCCCACTGCAGCGCCTCGTGCGGGTGGACTCCGACGGCCGCGCGCACCGAAGGGAACCGTCGCGCGATCTCGACCGCCCGCCGCGACTCTTCGAGACCGATCCCCGGCACGAGGATCCCGTGCACGCCCGCCGCCTGCGCGCGGTCGAGCGTCTCTTCCAGGTCGTCGGCGAACGCGTCGACGTTGAGGTGACAGTGGGAGTCGATCATCCGCTCACGACACACGCGCTCCCGGCGCGATCGGCCCCGCCGGCGAGAGCAGGCGCATCACGCCGTCCGCCTGCGCGACGAGGATCATGCCCTGCGAGCGGATGCCCCGGATCGTGGCCGGCTCCAGGTTCGCCACGACGATCACCTGCCGTCCGGGCAGCTCCTCCGGCGCGAAGTGCTCCGCGATCCCTGCGACGACCTGGCGCTCTTCGCCGCCGCCGAGGTCGAGGCGCAGCTGCAGGAGGCGACTCGCGCCCTCCACGCGCTCCGCGGCGACGACGGTGGCCACCACGAGCTGCACGTCGCGGAAGCGATCGATGGGGATCGCGGACGGGACCGGCGCGGGCGCCTTCCCGGCCGGCGCCTTTGGAGCCGTCGCTTTCGCCGCGCTTTCCGCGGCCCCGGCGTCCGGCTTCGCCGCGACCTTCGGCGCCTTTTGCGCCTTCGGCTTCGCCGCCGTCGGCGGCGTCTCCGCCCCGCCGTCGGCGCTGTCGATGCGCGGGAAGAGGGGCGGCCCCGCGATCACGCTCCAGGCGCGCCGCGAGTCCCACGCGCACGACTCGCTCCAGGGCGCGCTCGTCTCGGGGAGGCCGAGCTGCGCGCGGATCGCGCGCGCTTTCGAAGGGATCGCCGGCTCGGCGAGCTCCGCGACGATGCGGATCGCCTCGAGGAGCTCCGCCAGCACGTCGGCCAGCTCGCCGCCGCGCGCCGCGTCACTCGCGATCACCCACGGCTTCTCCTCCTGGATCACCTGGTCCGCCCGCCGCACGAGGGTCCACACGACGGCGAGCGCCCCCGAGAGCGCGCCCGCCTCCCAGGCGGCAGCCGCGTCGCGCGCGGTCTGCTCCGCCGCCGCGCGCAGGCCCGTGCGATCCGCGCCGTGACCCGCCGGGACCTTGCCGCCGAGGAACTGGCCGACCATGTTCGTGGTCCGCTTCACGAGGTTCCCGAGACCGTTCGCGAGGTCCGCGTTCGTGCGGGCGATGAACGCGTCCCACGAG
Organism: bacterium; assembly: GCA_046330135.1. Taxonomy (GTDB): domain Bacteria; phylum ARS69; class ARS69; order ARS69; family ARS69; genus CAYYFX01. The sequence goes on along the minus strand of JAXLTI010000005.1, from coordinate 150,405 downwards.
AAGTCCCCGTCCTTGCCCCACGTGATCTCGCGCAGGAGGAAGTAGCGGAGCGCGTCCGCGCCGGTCCGCTCCACCACGTCGAGGGGATTCACGATGTTCCCGAGCGACTTCGACATCTTCGTGCCCGAGTGGTAGATGAACCCGTGGCCGAAGACGGAGCGCGGCAGCGGCAGGTCCGCGGCGAGGAGCATCGCCGGCCAGATGATGCAGTGGAAGCGCGTGATGTCCTTGCCCACGACGTGCAGGTCCGCGGGCCACCACTTCGCGAGGCGCTCCGCGTCCGTGCCGAAGCCGACGGCCGAGAGGTAGTTCGTCAGCGCGTCGAACCACACGTAGACCACGTGCGACGGATCGTCCGGGAACGGGATCCCCCACGACACGCCGGCGCGCGAGATCGAAATGTCCTCGAGGCCGGCCTGGAGGAACGCCACGATCTCGTTGCGACGCGTCTCCGGCCGCACGAACTCGGGATGCGCGTCCAGGTGCTCGAGGAGACGGCCCGCGAACGCAGAGAGGCGGAAGAACCAGTTCTCCTCCTCGACCCAGCGCGGCACGGTGCCGTGGTTCGGGCACTTGCCGTCCACGAGATCCTTCTCCGTGTAGAACGCCTCGCAGCCGTCGCAGTAGAGGCCCGCGTACTTGTCGCGATGGATCCATCCGTTCGCGCGCACGCGGCGCAGGATCTCGTGCACGGCGGCCCGGTGGCGCGGCTCGGTGGTGCGGATGAAGTCGTCGTAGGAGATGTCCAGGCGGGCCCAGGCGTCGCGGAAGACGCTCTCCATGCGATCGCAGTACTCGCCGGGCGCGAGCCCTTCCGCGCGCGCCGCCTTCTCCACGTTCGTGCTGTGCTCGTCGTTGCCCATCACGAAGAGCACGTCGTAGCCGAGCCGGCGGTGGGCGCGCGCGATGCAGTCCGCGGCGACCTTCTCGTAGGCGGTACCGAGGTGCGGCCGCGAGTTCACGTAGTCGATGGCGGTGGTCAGGTACAGCTTGCGGCGCACGAGCGACTCCGGCGGCGGGATCGAGAGGGACTTTGCAGCGCATGATCCGCGCGCCGCGGCCCCGCGGTCAAGGGGCTCAGCGCAGGGACGTGGGCAGGAGCCAGGGCGCCGGGTTGATGGGCTGCGCGTCCTTGCGGATCTCGAAGTGGAGGACGTCGCCGAGCAGGGAGCCCGTGTCGCCCACGGCGGCGATGACCTCGCCCGCCTCGACCGCGTCGCCGACGTTCACGAGCACCTTCGAGGTGTGCGCGTACAGCGTGTAGTAGCCGTCGCCGTGGCTCAGGATGATGCACTGCCCGTAGCCCGGCAGCCAGTCCACGTAGTCCGCCCGGCCGGAGTGCACCGCCACGACGTCGCTCTCCTTGTCCGCTTCGATGTCGATGCCGCCGTTGAAGGTGGACGTGCCGAAGCGCGGGTCCTTCTGCACGCCGAACCACCGCGACACCTTCCCCTTCACCGGCCAGAGCAGCTTGCCCTTCCACGCGGCGAACCCGGTGCCCGCGGGCGGCTGCTCCTGACCCGGCACGGCGCGCGCCTTGGCGCGCTCTTCGAGCTGCGCCAGGAGCTTCTTCACCTGCTGCTCGGACGCTTCGAGCTCGGAGACGACCTGCTGCTTCTTCTGCTTCTCCTTGCGCACCGAGTCGAGCAGTGCGCCGCGCTCGTCGCGCGTGCGCATCAGGCCGCTCTGCTCCTGCTCGGACTCGACCCGGATCGCGCGTACCTCTTCCTGCTTGCGGGCCAGCTCCGCTTCCGTCCGCCGCACCTGGCCGACGGACACGCGAACCTCGTCGGCGAGACGCCGATCCTGTGCCGCCACGAGCAGCAACCAGTCGAAGCGGCGCACGAGATCCACCGCCGACGTGGAGCCGAGCAGAACCTGCAGACCCGGCTTCTCCCCGAGCTTGTAGATGTTGCGGAGCCTCCGCCGGAGGATCGCCCGACGCTCGTCGAGCTTGCCCTGCTCCGCGTCCAGCCGCGCGCGCGTGCGCGCGAGGTCCGAGGAGAGACGATCCTCCTTGCGGTGCAGCCCGGCCACGAGGCGGGACTTCAGCGTGATCTCGGAGTCGATCGCGTTGAGCTGGGAGAGGATCTTCGTCTCGCGCGCCGCGACGGACTGGTGCTCGGTGCGCGCCTTCTCGAGGTCGGCGCGAACGCGCTCGAGCTCCGCCGCCTCGCGATCGATCTGCGCGTGGACGTCGGGCGCGCTCGTCGTGGTGTCGCCCAGGGCGTGGAGCGGCGCGGGCGGAAGCGGCGACGCGGGCGGCGAGGTCTGGGCGAGGGCCGCCCCGGCCGTCGCCGCGAGGATCGCCGCGGCGAGCCCGAGCCGTGCGCCGGTCACCATTTCTTCAGGAAGCCCTGCATCGACAGGATGCTGCCGAGCCCGCCGAGAAACGCGCCGAAGGCGAGGAACGCCGCCAGCGCCGCGAAGGAGAGCGGCACCACCTCCGGCACGTGCGCGGAGAGGAACTTCGTGAGGAAGGCGAGGAGCACCGCGGCGAGCACGGCCGCGAGGCCGCCCTTGAGCACGCCTTCGATCACGAACGGACGCCGGATCACGCCGACGGTGGCGCCCACCATCTTCATCAGCTCGATCATCTCGCGCCGGGCGATGAGGGTGAGCTTGACGGTGTTCGCGACGACCACGAGCGAGCTCAGCGCCACGACGGCCCCGAGGAACAGGTCGACGAGCACGAGCAGCACGATGATGCGGTTGAGCCGGCCCACCCACTCCTTGCCGTATTTCACCTCGTCCACGCCCGCCATGCCCTGGATCTGATCGGCGATCTGGGCGATGCGGTCCGTGGTCTTCCAGTCGTCGAAGAGCGTGACCTCGAACGTGTCGGGCAGCGGGTTCGTCTCGAGCGCCTCGAGGAGGTACTCGCGCTCGTTCAGCTCCTTCCGGAACTGGGCGAGCGCCTCGTCGCGCGTGAGAAAGCGCACGCCGGCCACGCCGGGATGCTCGCGCAGGAACGCGTCGAGGCTCTTCAGCTCCGCGTCGCGGACGTCTTCCTTCACGAACACCACGATCTCGACCTGCCGCTGCACGGCGACGATCGCGGCGCGGAGATTCACCGTGATGAGCAGGAAGATGCCGAGCACGAACAGCGAGAGGCCCATCACCGCCACCGAGGTCAGCGACAGGAGCGGCGCGCGGCGCAGGTTGAGGAAGCCTTCGCGCAGGGTGAAGCCGAAGGTGCTCACGTCAAGGTCTCCGAGGGCGCGGGTCGCGGGTGGCCGGCGGCGGGGCGCGGCGCCGCCTCGGGCAGGTCCGCGGCCGGGGGGACGTCGGCGACGAGCTTGCCCGCTTCGAGCAGGAGCGTGCGCGCGCGGAACTCCCGTGCGACGGAGACGTCGTGCGTGGCCACGAGCACGGCGGTGCCGCCCGCCGAGACCTTCTTGAGGACGCGGAAGATCTCGCGCTTCGTCGCGTCGTCGAGATTGCCGGTGGGCTCGTCCGCGAGGACCACGAGCGGATCGCTCACGATGGCGCGCGCGATCCCGACGCGCTGCTGCTCTCCGCCGGAAAGCTCGTCCGGCATCGCGTCGCCGCGACCGGAGAGTCCCACTGCCGCGAGCGCGCGCACGACGCGACGGTGGATGCCCCTCACCGAGCCGGTCGCCTGCAACACGAACGCCACGTTGTCGTGCGCGCTCCGATCGGGCAGGAGGCGGAAGTCCTGGAAGACCAGCCCGATGCGCCGGCGGATGAACGGCAGCTCGCGCTTCTTCGCCTTGCCGTTCACCTTGCCGTCGAGCGCGAGCTCGCCCTCCGTGGTGTGCTCCTCGAAGCTCAGGAGCTTCATGAGCGTCGTCTTCCCGGAGCCGGACGGACCGCTCAACACGACGAACTCCCCCTTCCCCATCGAGAAGGAGACGTCGCGAAGGCCCCAACGGCCGTTCCGGTACTGCTTGCCGACGTTGTTGAGCGAGATCATGACCTTCCTCGAATCGGCAAGAATCGACGAGGGATTGAGCCCCACGCAGGGGTCCACCCGTCCGCCACCCGCCCTTCCCCGTGCCGGGGAGGCCCGCGGGAACCCTAGGGCCGCCCCGGAGGCGGGTCAAGGGAGCCGAGACCATCGACGCGACGCCGGAGGACTCGGGACGCCGCCGCAGCGATGGAAGCGCCCCGGCGGGACGCGGGCGGAGTGAAGCGCAGTGGCGGGGGCGGGCGCGGATGCTATGCTCCCGCCCCGTCCGCCCACCGTTCTGCGCCGCGACCGCGGGCTCGCGCACGGGCGGAAGCCCCGGAGGGCCCCCTGCGTCTCGCGACCTGGAACGTCAACGGTCTCCGCGCCCGGCTCGACTTCCTCCGCCTCTGGCTCCGGGAGCGCCGCCCCGACGTCGTGGGGCTCCAGGAGCTGAAGCTCGAGGACGCCCAGTTCCCTCGGGACGAGATCGCCGAGGAGGGCTACGACGCCCTGGTCCACGGGCAGCGCAGCTGGAACGGCGTCGCCATTCTCGCCCGCCGGGAAGCCGGAGCCGTCGAGCTGGCGCGGGACCTGCCCGGCCAAGAGGAACTGGGGGCGCGTCTCATCAGCGCGCGCGTCCTCGACATCGACTTCACCACGCTCTACGTCCCGAACGGCAAGGACGTGCAGCACGAGGACTTCCCGCGCAAGCTCGCGTGGCTCGACGCGCTCGTCGCGCACGCCGCGAGCGCCGCCGGCCGGCCCGCCGTCCTGTGCGGCGACTTCAATCTCTGCCCGGCGCCCCTCGACAGCTGGAACGAGGCCGAGCTCTCCGGCTCGCTCTTCCACACCGACGAGGAGCGCTCGCGCTTTCGCCGCCTCCTGGCGCCCGGCTTCCACGACGTCCTCCGCGAGCAGCATCCGGACCGCGCCACCTTCTCGTGGTGGGACTACCGCGGGGGCGCCTTCCACCGCGGCTGGGGCCTCCGCATCGACCTCGTCCTCGCCACCGACCCCGTGGCGCGTCGCGTCCGGAGCGCCGAGATCGACCGCGACTTCCGCAAGAAGAAGGACGCCCTCGTCCCCTCCGATCACGCGCCGGTGATCGTGGACCTCGACTAGGGTCCGCCCGCCGAACTCGGGGTGGTCGCCCAGGGGGCGTTCGCCCGCCCGCCGAGTCGACGTGGTCGCCCAAGGGGCGTTCGCCCGCCCGCCGAGCTCGACCCTTCCTCCGCTGCGGACGGCGCGGCCGGGGCATCCCTGCCCCGGCCTAGGCCTCGGCACTCGGCAGGCGCTCGGCCATCCATGGCCGAGCGCGGCTCGTGACGCCGCCTCGGAGGAAGGGTCGAGCTCGGCGGGCTTGCCTCGCTATCCCAACACGCGGCACGCCGGGGGGCGTGCGCGCAGAGACGGGACGGCGCGAGCGCGGGAGCTCGGGGGCGTCGGGTGAGCCGCCCGGGCCGCGCGAACTCGGCGAACCGGACGTCGCGCGAGCTGAGAATACGATCCGGGTTCCCGAACGGCTTTCTCCGCAGCGGCGTCTCGGAGGAGCCGCAGCCACGGACGGCGGAGGCGACGGAGAGCCGAGGGAGACCGGAGCCGGGACGGCGGAGGGCTCCCGTCCGATGCGGAGAAGCCGTTCGGGAACCCGGATCGGAGCGAACATCCACGCGCGCGATGCGGAGAAGCCGTTCGGGAACCCGGATCGGGGCGAACACCCCGCGCGTGCAGCAAAGCCGGCGGGAGGCCGGAGCGGGGCGAACCCCCCGCGCACGCGGCGGGTCAGGCAGTCCAGGCCGCGGCGAGGCGCGCGGCTTCCACCAGGCTGTCGGCCGAGGCGATGCCCTGCCCGGCGATGTCGAACGCGGTGCCGTGGTCGACGCTGGTGCGCAGGAAGGGCAGGCCGAGCGTCACGTTGACCGCCTTCCCGCGGGACAGGAGCTTCACGGGGATCAGGCCTTGGTCGTGATACATGGCGATCACGGCGTCGAACTCGCCTCGACGCCGATGGAAGAACGAGTCCGCGGGGAACGGCCCGTCGACGCTCCAGCCCTTCTCCTGCGCCGCCTGCATCGCGGGGAGGATCGTGCGCGTCTCCTCGCTGCCGAACATCCCCTCTTCCCCGGCGTGCGGGTTGAGGCCGAGCAGCGCGATGCGCGGGTCCGCCAGGCGCAGGCGCTGGACCAGGCACTCGCGCGTGAGGCGGATCGCGGAGAGGAGCTTGTCGCGCGTGAGTCGCGCCGACACGTCGGCGAGCGCCACGTGGATCGTGGCGAGCGTGACGCGCAGCTCGTCTGCGACGAACATCATCGCGACGGTGTCCACCCCCGCGAGGTCCGCGAGCATCTCGGTGTGTCCCGGATACGGCACGCCGGCCGCCGCGAGGGCGGCCTTCGCGAGCGGCGCGGTCACCACCGCGTCGACCTGTCGCGCGAGCGCGGCCCCCGCGGCCGCGCGCACCGACGCCGCCGCCACGGCGCCGGAGAAGGCGCTCGGCGTTCCCGAGGTGAAGGCGGCAGGGACCTTCCCCGCTTCGACCGGCACGAGGCGCGGCCACGGTCCGTCGGCCCCCGCGGCGCCGCGGGGCAAGGGCGCCACGCCGGCGGCGGAGCACGCTTCGTCGAAGAGCCCCGCGTGGGCGAACACGGCGACACGGCCGAGGGCCGGGAGCCGTCCGTCCCCGATCGCCTTCGCGCAAATCTCCGGTCCGATCCCCGCCGGATCGCCCGCCGTCACCGCGAGGCGCGGTCCGCGATCCGCCACGACCTCGGTCAGCCCCGGGTGTCGTCGAGGCGGATCTCGACGTACGTCTTCTCGCGAGCCGCGGCGAGGACCTGGTCGTAGAGAGCCTTCGACTTCTTGTTGCGGATGATCTCTTCGAGCCGGTCGCGGACGTCCTCGTAGGTGGCGTCGCGCTCGCCCTCCCGCGCGTCCACCCGGAAGATGGAGAATCCCTGTTCGTCCTCGATGAGATCCGAAACCTGTCCCGCGGGGAGCGACTCGAGCGCGGAGCGGTACGGGCTCTGCAACGACTCGATCGGCACGAGTCCCACGTGGCCGCCGTCCTTCGCGGTGGCGGCATCCTCGGACTCCTTCGTCGCGACGTCGGCGAAGGCCTCTCCGCCCCGCAAGCGCGCGAGAATCGCCTCCGCCTTGGCCTTGGCGCGCGCCTTCGCCGCGGTCTCGTCGCGCAGGAAGACGATCTGCGCGAGCCGCATCCCCTTCGCGGGGTCCGTCTCTTCCACCTTGATCAGGTTGGGCCCGCGCGCGGACATCACCACGCCGGTGACCTGCCCCGCGGCGAGACCCTGGACCGCCGCGGCGATCACGGGGTCGAGATCCTCGCGGCGCACCCATCCGATGTCGCCGCCCTGATCCGCTCCCGGCCCTTCGGAGAAGACCTTCGCGAGAGTGGCGAAGTCCTCGCCCGCGTCGAGGCGCTCTTTCACGATCTGCGCGCGCCGGACCGCGGCGCTGTCCACGACGTCCGAGGAGTGCAGGCCCACGAGAATGCGGCTCAGATCGATGCGCGCGGGGACGCGCGGAATGTCCGCGTGGTGCTCGTCCCAGTACGCACGGATCTCGCGCTCGTCCACCTCGACCTTGCTGCTCACGGTCTTGGTGACGAGCTGTCGCACCATGAGCTGCTCTTCGATCTTCGAGCGCTGGCTCTCGCGCAGCTGCTCGATCGTGGTGCCCTCCTTCGCGAGCTGGGCGAGGAACGCGTCCTCCGTGGGGAATCGGTGCCGCACGTCGGCGATCTGGGCGTCGAGCGCGCGGTCCACGTCCGCCTTGTCGACGCGGATGCCCTGCCGCCGCGCTTCCTCGAGGAGGACCTTGCCCTCGACGAGCGCATCGAGGACGTCCTTGCGATGGTCCGCGACCGCCTTCACGTCGTTGAGATCGAGGGTCCCGCGGAGGCTCTCGAGGTAGAGCTCCTCGTCCACCTCGGACAGGAGCACGATCTCGTCGCCGACGAGCGCCACGATGCGGTCCACGACCTCGCCGGGGGCCGCCTCCGTGGAATCCTTCCCTGCGGGCGCGCCCGCCGAGTCCGCGACGGCCGTGCCGGACAGCGTGGAGTCCACCCTGACGGAGTCCGTGACCGACGGGCCCGCCCGCGTGGAGTCCGTGTCCGACGCGTGCGCCGGAACGCCGAGGAGCGGGAGGACGGCGGCCAGAGCCACGGCCCGAAGATTCGCGGCGCTCACGACTCCGTCCTCCCTTCCCGGTCTTCCGAGCTTACGAGGTGCTGTCCGGCTTCGCGCCCGCGTGCGCACCCGGCGCCGCCGGCGTCTTCGGACCCGTGATCGCCTGGCTCATGAGCTGCAGCGCATCGTCGTAGACCTCGACCTTGCGCTTCTCGCGCTCCTTCTTGAGCCAGTCGTCGAAGGCCTTCTCGCCCTTGGCCTGCGCGAGGTTCTGCGTGAGCGCGGGCTGGACCTCTTCGAACTTCGCGGGACGCGCCGGCTCCTTGGACAGGACCCTGACGGCCAGGCAACCCGCCTCGGTGACGATGGGCTTGGACCAGCCCTTCCCGACCGCCGACGAGAACGCGACGTCCTCGACCTGCGGCGGATAGGTCCCCCGCGCCACCGGACCGGTGCGCCCGCCCTTGGAGTTCGTACGCGGGTCCATCGAGACTTCCTGGATCACTTTCGCCTCGTCCTCGCCCTTGGCGATGCGGGCGAGGGCCTTCTTGACGGCGGTCGAGTCCGTGTGCGCGAGCACCAGCATGTCCACTCGCTCCGGGATCTTGACGGCGTCGGGGTTCTTCTGGGCCGTGGAGTCGAAGTACGCGCGGACCTCCTCCGGAGTGATGTCGGCCGCCTGGAGGAAGCGCGCGTGCAGCGTCTCGATCAGGATCTGCTCCTCGAGGCGCGACATCCCCTGCTTGATCTCCGGACGGTCCCCGATCTTGCGCGCCAACGCCTCCTGATAGGCAAGCTCCGGATCGATCTGCGTGGTCCGGATGAGCTCCTTGAGACCGCTGACCGGTACCTGGCCGGGCGGCCGGTTCGGCGTGGGCAGCTGCCGCAGCTCACGCAGATAGTCGCCGATCGTCCAGTCCCGTCCCGCGAACGTAGCCACCACGACCTTGCGGCGCGCCTCGTCGGCCGGCGGCAGGTACTGCCGCTCCGAAGGGATCGTGTCCTGGTCGACCTTCGCCATCTCGTCGATCGCCGCGCGCAGCGTGCGGAGACCCTCCTCGTTCCACTGCAGGCCCGCCTTCTGCTCGAGGCCGGCGCTGAACTGGCGGACCAGGAGCTGCTCCTGCTGCCGCTGGAGGTCCGAGCGCAGCGTGGGGCGCATCTCGTCCAGGGACGGGAGCTTCTTCGGAATGCGCTCGTCCACGCGCAGCAGATGGAAGCCGAACGTGGTCTGGAAGGGCTCGGAGATCACTCCCGGCTCCTGCGAGAACGCGCGCGACTGGAAGTCCGGCAGCGTGGCGTTCCACTGGATCTCGCCCAGGGAGCCGCCCTTGAGGCGCGAGCCCTGGTCCAGCGAGTACTTCTTCGCCGCGTCCTCGAAGGTGATCTTGTGCGCCTCGATGTCGGCGCGGACGCGCTTCGCGGTCTCCTCGTCCTCGAGGAGGATGTGCGAGGCCCGCACGTTCACGGCGCGGTGCTGGTAGAGGTCCTCCACTTCCTTCGCCTTCACCTCCACCTTCGCCTGGATCTCGTCGTGGTAGAGCGCGGACAGGATGTCGCCCCGCCGGCGCTGCTCGAGCGCGCCCAGCACGGTGGAGTCCGTGATCCCGCCGAGGCGCCGGGCTTCCGCGAGGAGGATGCGCTGGTTCACGAGGTCGTTCGCGAACGTGCGCTTCAGCTCGAGGGTGGAGATGTCCGGTCGGTTGGTGGGCGTGATCTTGTTCCACGCGTCGTTGAAGTCGCCGATCGTCACCTGGATGTCGCCGGCGCGCGCGACGACCTTGTCCAGATGTCCCTTCTTCCCGCCGCATCCGGCGAGGAGGAGCAGGCCAAAGACGACGGCCCCACGGGGTGGGCGAATCAAAGTCTCGCCTCCTCTTCGTTCAAGTGCCAGCGTGCGAAACGGACAACGTATCAGAGCCCCCTGCGACTCGCAAGAGGGCCTCGACGCTCTCGAGCAGCGCGCTCTCCGTGCCCGCCTTCAGCGCGATGCGCAGGCCTTCCTTCCCGTCCGCGAAGAAGGACAGCTCGGCCGGCGTCTGCCGCACCATCTCCTGCACCACCGCGGGCAACGGAGCGCGCCCCTCGTGGAAGCGGAGCACGGCCTCGCCGCCGCGCGCCCGGAGCTCGGCGATCCCCGCCGCCTCGGAGCGCAGGCGGAGCTCCTTGAGCTTCAGCAGCTGCACGGCGGCGGTCGGGAGCCGGCCGTAGCGGTCGCGCAGCTCCTCCGCGAGCCGCGCCACTCCGTCCACCTCCGCCAGGTCCGCGAGTCGCTTGTAGAAGCCGATGCGCTGATCCGGGTCCGCGATGAGCTCCTCGGGGAAGTACGCGTCGAGCGCGACGTCGAGGCGAGCCGCCAGCCGATCCGCGGGCCGCTCCTCGCCGCGAAGGTCCGCCATCGCCTCGCGCAGCATCTGGCAGTAGAGATCGTAGCCGATCGCCTCCAGATGCCCCGACTGCTCCGCACCGAGGAAGTTGCCCGCGCCGCGGATCTCCATGTCGCGCGTGGCGAGGCGGAAGCCCGCTCCCAGATCCGAGAACTCCTCGATGGCGCGCAGGCGCTTGCGCGCGATGTCCGTGAACTGCGCCCCGGGCGGCACCAGCAGGAACGCGAAGGCCCGGTGATTCGACCGCCCGACCCGCCCGCGCAGCTGATAGAGCTCGGCGAGGCCGAACGCGTCGGCGCGGTTGATGAGGATCGTGTTGACGTTCGGCAGATCCAGCCCCGACTCGATGATCATCGTGGAGACGAGCACGTCGCTCTTCCGCTCGAGGAAGCCGAGCATCACGGCCTCGAGCTGGTGATCGGGCATCTGGCCGTGCGCGACGTCGAAGCGGATCTCCGGCAGCAGCGCGCGCAGCTTCCCGGCGACGCCGTCGATGGTCTGCACGCGATTGTGCACGAAGAAGACCTGCCCGCCGCGCTGCACCTCGCGGAGGATGGACTTGCGGATCAGCTCGTCCGAGGACTCCACGACCTCCGTCACGATGGGCAGCTTGTTCGGCGGCGGCGTCTCGATCACGGAGATGTCGCGCAGCCCGAGCAGCGCCATGTTGAGCGTGCGCGGGATGGGCGTGGCCGTGAGCGTGAGCACGTCCACCAGCTTGCGCATCTCCTTCAGGCGCTCCTTGTGCTTCACGCCGAAGCGCTGCTCCTCGTCCACGATCACGAGGCCGAGGTCCCGGAACTGCACGTCCTTCGAGAGGAGCCGGTGCGTTCCGATGACGATGTCCACCTCGCCCGCCGCGAGCTTCGCCACCGTCTCTTTCTGCTCCTTGGCCGACCGGAAGCGGGACAGCATGTCTACGCGGACCGGGTACGCGCGCAGCCGCTCGCGGAACGTCTCCAGGTGCTGCTGCGCGAGAATCGTCGTGGGCACGAGCACGGCCACCTGCTTGCCGTCGCCCGCCGCCTTGAACGCGGCGCGGATCGCCACCTCCGTCTTGCCGTAGCCCACGTCGCCGCACACCAGGCGATCCATCGGCCGGCGGCTCTCCATGTCCCGCTTGACCGCGTCGGTGGCCTTGCGCTGGTCCGGCGTCTCCTCGTACACGAAGGAGGCCTCCATCTCCCGCTGCCACTCGCCGTCGTGCGAGAAGGCGTGACCCTCCTTCGCCGCGCGCGCGGCGTGGATCTCGAGGAGCTGCGCCGCCATCTTCTCGACGGCCTTGCGCGCGCGCGCCTTCGTGCGCTCCCACTGCGCCGTGCCGAGCTTCGCGACGACCGGCGGCTCGCCGCCCTCTCCGCCGACGTACTTCTGCACGAGGTTGATCTGCTCGACCGGCACGTAGATCGAGTCGCCGTCCTGGTAGCGCAGGCGCAGGCACTCGGACTCGAAGCCGCCGGCCGAGAGCAGGTGGATGCCGTCGTAGCGGCCCACGCCGTGATCGACGTGCACGACGAAGTCGCCGCGCTTGAGCGCGGCGTAGTCGTGGATCGGCGCCCCGCCGCCGTGGCGGAACGCACGACGGCGCCGCGCGGTGCGCGCGAACATCTCGTGATCCGTGAGCACGACGAGGCCGCGCTCCGGCATGGAGAAGCCGTTGCGCAGCGACGCCACCGCGAGGTTCACGGAAGACGCGAGCCCCTCCAGCATCTCCTCGAGGCGCTCGCACTGGCCGCGGTTGTCGCAGAAGACCCAGACCTCGTTGCCCTCCTCGACGAGGCCGCGCAACCGCTCGCGCAGGAGCGCGAAGCTCCCGCGGAACGTCTCCTGCGAGTGGACCTGCACGTGACGCGCGGGCACGTCGACGGCGGGCGTGCCGCGCAGGGCGTCGCGCGCGGAGGGGCCCTCGAAGAGCGCCAGACGCAGCACGGTGCGGCCCTGGAGCTCCGCCGCGAGATCGTCCGGGGCCAGGAACAGCTCCTCGGGCGGCGGCGGCCGCGACCCGTCTGGCCACGCGTCCCACGCCGCCTTCGCCTCCTCCACCCGCGCGGCGAGGGCCTCGCGCAAGCGATCCGGCTCGTCGAGGACCACGATGCCCCGCGCCGAGAAGTACGCGAGCAGGCTGGTCGATCCCGGGTGGAAGCGCGGCAACCACGCCTCCACGCCTTCCGGGAAGACGCTCGCGCCCTCCTCGAACGGCAGGTCGCCGCGCCTGCGCGCCGCCGCGAGCGTCGCCTCGTCGAGCAGGACTTCCCGCTGCGGCAGGACCTCGATCGAGTCGATCGCGTCCACCGTCCGCTGCGTCGCGGCGTCGAACGTGCGCAGGGACTCGATCTGATCGCCGAACAGCTCCACGCGCACCGGGTGGCGCGAGCCGAACGGGAAGAAGTCGACGATGCCGCCGCGGACCGCGAACGTCCCCACCTCCTCCACGAGCCGCTCCGCGCGGAAGCCGCGCGCGAGCAGCGCCGCCGCGAGCTCGTCGCGGGAGAGCCCCGCGCCCACCGCCACGGGCAGGCGCATGCGCGCGAACTCCGCCGGCGAGGGCACGCGCGCGGAGAGGGCGCGCGCGGTCGTGACGCAGACGACGCTCCGACCCGAGGCGAGCGCCCCGAGGGCCGGGATGCGCTCGCCCAGCGTCTCCGCGTGCGGGGAGCGCCGGTCGTACGGCAGGACTTCGGTCTCGGCGAAGAGGAAGACCCGCTCCGCCTCGAGGCACATCTCGAGGTCGGCGAGCAGGGCGTCGGCGTCCTCGGCGCGCGGCGCCACGATCAGCAGAGGAACGTGCGCCGCGGCGTGCAGCCGCGAGAGCGCGAGCGCCTTGGCCGAGCACGCGAGGCCCGACAGGACGCACTCGTGACGCGCGGCGAGATCGTCGAACGCGCCGACGACCGACGGATCCGAGGCGACGACCTCGACGATGCGCTCGATGCCGTTCAAGGCGTCGCCGCGTCGGCGGGCCGCGCGCGCATCGCCACGACCGACTCCGCGAGGAGCAACAGCGCCGCCGCCCAAAGGAAGGCGCGGCCGATCTCGCGTCCGCGTCGCGCCTCCTCGATCTGGCGCGCCACGCGCGAGCCCTCCGCGAGCACGCGCCCGCGCGAGCCGATCGACTGCTCGACCTCGTCCGGCGAGATCCGCGCGAAGTCGCTCTCCCGCGCGGCGACGTTCGCCGCGAGCGCCGCGATCGTGTCGAGAGACGCCGCGCGGAACACGTAGAAGCCCGCCTCGGTCGCCTCCGGGATCCCGAGCGAGTAGCCGCCCGCGTCCGGCTCCGGCGCGAGCGAGCGCGTGGCGCCGTTCGGCATGACGAGCGTGACGCCGCCCTCGGGCACGCTGGGCAGGCGCAACGTGGCGCCCTCGCCCACGTCGAGCCGCTCCGCGCCGGGGCCGCGCGCCTGCGACAGATACCGCACCGACTCGTGAAGCAACGGCAGGAACGCGCCCGTGACCGGCAGGTCGCTCCACGCCGGATCGATCGACGAGGCGAAGAAGAGCACGCGGCCCGGCAAGAGGGCCGACTCCACGATCGCCGGCTCGCCGCTGGAGAACGTCGCCAGCACGGTGCTGCCGGCGTCCGCCCGGAACTGCAGCGCTCGCGTGAAGCGCACGTCCGTGAGCCCGCCCTCCCCGTTGCGGAAGAGGTCGAAGAGCGGATGAGTGTTGTCGAGCTTCTCGAGGTGGAAGGGCTCCGTGGCGGCGGTGACGCCGGTCATCGATCCCGGCAGGAAGCGCGGCAGGAAGGAGCGTCCCCAGGCCGCCGCATCGAAGTGGGGACCCGGGAAGACGAGCACCCCGCCGCCTTCCGAGAGGAAGCCCTTGATCCCGTCGAGGGCGCGGTCGTCGAGGCGCTCGACGTCCGCGAGCACCACCACGGCCTCCTGCTGCCGCGACGCGCTGCGCAGATCCTCGGGCGGCGCTTCCCGTACCGCGAAGGATCCCGCGGCGCCTCCCGGGGGCGCGAGCGCCGTCTCCACGTAGCGCCGCGTGCGCTCGTCCCCGCTCACCACGAGGACGGGCACGGACGCCTGCGTGCGCAACGTGAAGCGTCGCCGATCGTCCTGCTCGGGACCGGTGGCGCCGCGGAGCACCACCGAGCCGAGGTGCAGGCCGTCCTCGGTGAACGTCTCGCGGAGGGACAACGCCACGCGCGAGCCCGGCGCGAGGTCCACCCGCCGCCGATCGACGACCCGCCCGTCCATCTCCATCTCGACGTCCACGTCCGAGCGCGGGTGCGTGGGGCCGGAGGCCACGACCACCTTGAACTCCACCGGCGTGCCTTTCTCGAGGATCTGCCCCGAGTAATCCACGGAGTCGATCCAGGCGTTCGGCGGCGGCTCGGGGCCGACGGGATGCAGGTACACGCCCACGCCCGGCGGCGCGTGCGTCCCCTCGAGTCCGTCCCAGCCGGTGCGCTGGAAGTCCGACACCACGTGGACTTCGCGGTTCGGGAAGTGCGCATCCTGGAGCGCACGGAAGGCGTCGCGCAGCACCGTCGCGAGGTCCCCGGCGGCGAGCCCCGGCGACGCTCCCGCCACGCGCTCGCGCACGAAGCCGAGGTCGCGGACGAACTCCGGGCTGCCCTGGTCGAGCGCGCCGGGCTGCAGCAGCACCACCTCGTCGCCGTCCGACAGCGTCGAGAGGATCTCGGCGGCCCGCTCCTTGGCGGCCTCGAACAACGGAGTCCCCTTGTCCGAGGCGCCCATGGAGAAGCTGGCGTCCAGGACGATCACGCAGGAAGTACGCGCCTTGCCGCTGCCCGCGGCCACCCCGGTCAGCGTGGGACGCGCCATGGCGACGGCGATCGCGCCGATCAAGAGCATCCGGATGAGAAGCAGCAGGAGCTGCCGCACCCGCACGCGACGGAGGCTCTTGCGCTCGAGGTTGCGCAGGAACTCGAGCGTGGAGAAGTCGACGCGCCGGGCGGTCCGCCGGCTCAGCAGATGGATCACGAGCGGCACGGACATGCCGAGCAGGCCGAACAGGAAGCCCGGGTTGAGGAACGTCACGAGTGCCGCCCGGAACGGCTCATCCGAGCCGGCTCCGCTTCTCCAGGTAGGCCAGGAGCGCTGCGTCGAAGGGAGTCTCGGTGTTCATCGACACGTAGTCGACCCCGATCTCGCGGCATCCGCGTCGATAGCGCTCGATCCACTCCGCCACCGCGCGCCGGTACTCCGGGCGCAGCTCCCACGGGCGGACCAGCATCTCGTCGTTCGTTTCGAGGTCCCGGAAGATCGCCTCCCGGGCGAAGTCGAAGAGGCGCTCGTTCGCGTCGAGCACGTGGAAGACGACGACCTCGTTGCGCTTGTGCCGGAAGTGACGCAGCGCGCGGAGGACGGCGGTCTGGTCGTCGAAGAGATCCGACAGGAGCACGACGAGCCCCCGGCGCTTCACGCGCTCGGCGAGGCGGTGCAGCGTCCCGGCGAGGCCCGTGGTGGACGCGGCGCGCGCGTTCTCGAGCTCGGTGAGCAGCACGTGGAGGTGCTTCCCCGCCGAGCGCGCCGGGATGAAGCGGCGGATCTCCGCGTCGAAGAGGACGAGGCCCACGGAGTCCTGCTGGCGGATCATGAGGTACGAGAGCGCCGCGGCGAGGTAGCGCGCGTAGTCGAACTTCGTGACTCCCTCCGAGGCGAAGCCCATGGAGGCCGAGCCGTCGACCACGAGGTACGCGCGGAGGTTCGTCTCCTCCTCGAACTCCTTCACGTAGAAGCGATCGCTCTTGCCGTACACCTTCCAGTCGATGGTCTTCGGCGGATCGCCCGGCATGTACTGCCGGTGCTCCGCGAACTCCACGCTGAAGCCCTTGTACGGGCTCTTGTGGAGGCCCGCGACGAATCCCTCGACGACCGCGCGCGCACGGACGTCCATGCGGGAGAGGCGCGCGATGACGGCGGCATCCAGCAGGCGCCGCGGCGAAGGGTCCGGCGTCACCGCGTTCCGACCTCGGCGGCCGAGCGCTCGCGCACGAGCCGATCGACGATGTCCACGTCGGCCACGCCCTCCGCCTCGGCGTTGAAGTTCGTGACGATGCGATGCCGCAGCGTGGCGCGCGCCACGGCGCGAACGTCGTCCGTGTTCGGAGTGAAGCGCCCGTCCAGCACGGCGCGCGTCTTCGCGCCCAGCACGAGGTACTGGCTCGCCCGCGGGCCGGCCCCCCAGGCCACCCACTCCTTGATGAACGAGGGCGCGTCCGGCTCCCGCGGCCGGGTGGCGCGCACGAGCCCCACCGCGTAGCTCACCACGTCTTCCGCCACCGGGACGCGCCGCACGAGCTTCTGGAGGCGCAGGATGTCGGCCGCGCCCAGCACCTTGTCGAGCGTGGCCTCGTAGGCCGACGTGGTCTCCTCGACGATGCGCGCCTCCTCCGCCGCCGACGGGTAGTCGATCCAGATGTTGAACATGAAGCGGTCGAGCTGGGCCTCGGGGAGCGGATAGGTCCCCTCCTGCTCGATCGGATTCTGCGTGGCCAGGACGAAGAAGGGCGCGGGGAGGCGGTGCGTGGACCCGCCCGCCGTGACCTCGCGCTCCTGCATGGCCTGCAGCAGCGCCGCCTGGGTCTTGGGCGGCGTGCGGTTGATCTCGTCGGCGAGCACGATGTTGGCGAAGACCGGTCCGGGGATGAAGCGGAAGGAGCGCTTCCCGGTCTCGGACTGCGTCTCGAGGACGTCGGTGCCCGTGATGTCCGACGGCATCAGGTCGGGCGTGAACTGGACGCGGCTGAACTGCAGATCCAGCACGCGGGCGACCGTGCTGACGAGCAGCGTCTTCGCGAGGCCGGGGACGCCGACGAGGAGGCAGTGCCCGTTCGCGAGGATGGAGACGAGGAGGTCGTCGATCACCGCGCGCTGGCCGATCACGACCTTGGACACTTCGGCCACGATCCGGTCGTGCGCCTCCTTCAACTCGCGAACGGTCTGGATGTCGTCTCGTTCCTCGGGAGTCACGTCGGTCTCCTTCGCCGGGCTCGGGTGCAGGGGTGGGCGCGGACGGCTCTTACACACCGGCCCGACGGCTCCGGTTCGGGACCGCCCACCGGCCGGCACGAAAACCCCGGCCGGTCGCCCGGCCGGGGTCGAGAGAAGAGCACCTTAGGGCAACGCGGCCTCTCGCGTCCAGCGAGGGGCCCCTTCCCCACAGACGCCGGCCGGCCGGACGTCCCCCGCGGGCGCCCCTCAGCGGGCGGGCGCTCCGGCGCGCACGTACTGCTCGAGGAGCGCGGCGAGGAGATCGGGAACGAGCGCCATCCGATCCGGCGGCTCCACGTACGCGATCCGCATCTGCGTCCGACCCGGATTCGGGCGCCCCTTCGGGAGGTCGTAAAAACCGCCCATCGGCGCGGTGAGGAGCGTCCAGGACTTCCCGCCCCGGTCCACGCGGCCGGTCGTGGCGCAGTGCAGCACGAACTCCAGCGCGTCGAAGTCCGGCCCGACGACGTTCCGCAGGTCCACGACGGAGTACAGCGCCGCGTCCGGCCTCGACACGATCGCGCCCGGCAGCAGCTCCTCCGTCCGCTGCGTGAAGCTCGCGAGCATGGCGCGGTAGTACTCGCGCTGGCGGCGGTACCACGCGCGCAGGTCGTCGAGCGACTCGTTCGCGATCGCCCCGAAGATCCACTGGCCGATGGCGCTCGCGCACAGGCTCGACGTGTGCTCGGCGAGCGACCGCCGGTGGAACTCCGCGTCGTCCGTGACGATGGCCCCGACGCGCAGGCCGCACGCGTTCCACACCTTCGACGTGGACTCGATGCTGACGCGCCGCCCGCGGATGCCCGGCACCTCGTCTTCCCCGATCCGCCAGATGCTCGACGCCCGCCCTTCGGCGTAGAAGAGCTCGCGGTACGCCTCGTCCGAGAGGATCCAGAGGTCGTGCTTCACGCAGAGCCGCGCGAGGGCCACGAGCGCCTCGTGGGAGTAGAACTGACCGGTGGGGTTGTCGTACGGGATGATCACGACCGCGCCCGGCTTCTCCTTCGCCATCACGCGATCGATCTCCGCGAGGTCCGGGAGCGCCCAGCGACCGTCGTCGCCGAGCGTCCGCGTGATCGAGACCGTGGCGCGGCCGAGACGATCCGCGAAGCCCTTGTAGTTCGTGTACGACGGGTCGATCAGCAGCAGCGGGCGCACCGCCGTGCCGGCCGGCCCGAGCATCCCCGGCAGCACGATCTCCATCGCTTCGCTCCCGCCGTTCGTGATCTGGCAGCGGAGACCCTCGACGGAGCAGCCGGACGACTCGATCGCGCGCAGGAACGCGCGCTGGCACTCGTCGGTCCCGGCGGTGGACGTGTACGCGACGACGCCGTGCTTGAACGGGCTCTCGGCGCCGCGCAGCCGACCCATTCGCTCGATCATCGCGGGGTGCATGGGCAGGGAGACGTTGCCGATCGCGACGTTGACGGCCTCCGCCCCGTCCTTGCGCTCGGCGAAGCGAAGACCCGCGACACGGATCGCCGACGGCTCCCGCGTCTTGAAATGCTCCGAAAGAACGGGGCTCATGATCTCTCCTCCACGCGGAGGGCGCGGGTCGCGTCGCTCACGAGGCGCCCTCCCGGTTCAGACGGTACTTCTCGATCTTCTTGTAGAGATTGCTGCGCTGCATCGCGAGCGACCGCGCGGTCTGCTGGACGTTCCACCCGTGCCGCTCGAGCGCGCGCACGAGGTAGGCGCGCTCGGATCGCTCCTTGAAGTCTTCGAAGGTGGGCGCGTCCAGGAACGACGATCCGTCGCCGGCCGCCGCGGCGAGGGGCGCCACGACGACGGGCTCCTCGGCCTCGTCGAGCGGCGGCGGCACGAACGGCACGTCGGCCGCCGTGAGGCGATCGTCGTCCGCGAGGATCGCCATGCGCTCGAGCGTGTTGCGCAACTCGCGGACGTTCCCCGGCCAGTCGTGGCGCGCGAGGAGGTCCAGGACCTCCGGCGCCACCTCCACGGGCGGGCGGTCCTCGCGCTCGCTGTACAGGGCGAGGAAGTGCTCCACGAGGAGCGGAATGTCCTCGCGCCGTTCCCGGAGGGGCGGCACGCGCACGGGAACCACGTTGAGGCGGAAGAAGAGGTCCCCACGGAAGCGCCCCGCGGCCACCGCCCGTTCGAGATCCATGTTCGTCGCGGCGAGGATGCGCACGTCCACGCTGAGGGTCTTCGTGCCGCCGACGCGCTCGAACGTCCCTTCCTCCAGCACGCGCAGCACCTTCGCCTGCACGGTGGCGCTCATGTCCCCGATCTCGTCGAGGAGCAGCGTGCCGCCGTCGGAGAGCTCGAACCGCCCTTCCCGCCGCGCCGTGGCGCCCGTGAACGCGCCGCGCTCGTGCCCGAACAGCTCGGACTCGATCAGCTCCTCGGGGATCGCGGCGCAGTTGATCTGGAGGAAGCGGGCCTCCGCGCGCGAGCTGCGGCGGTGGATCGCGTGCGCCACGAGCTCCTTCCCCGTTCCGTTCTCGCCCATGATGAGGACCGTGGCGTTCGTGGGCGCCACCTTGTCGATCTGGCGCGCGACCTCCCGCATGGCGGGCGAGCGCCCGACGATCTCGAGGCTCCTGCCGAGCCGTCGCAGCGCGGTCTCTTTCTCGCTCGCGAGGACCGCCTGCTGGAGGGCGTTGCGGATCGTGAGGAGGAGTCGATCCCGGTCGGGTGGCTTCTCGAGGAAGTCGAACGCCCCGAGCTTCGTGGCCTCCACCGCGGTCTGCACCGTTCCGTGACCCGACACCATGATGCAGACGAGGTCGGAGTGGAGTCGCCGCGCCTTCTCGAGCACCTCGAGCCCGTCCATGCCCGGCATCTTCACGTCGAGCAGCACGAGATCCACGCGGCGCTCGGCGAGGATCTCGAGGGCGCGCGGCCCGTTCTCCGCGGAGAGGACGGCGTAGTCCTCGTACTCGAGGACGCGTCTCAGGGATTCCCGGATCGAGGCGTCGTCGTCGACGATGAGGAGGCGGGCCTTGCTCATGGGCGATCTCCGGGCCGAGCGCCCGACGATTCTACCGGAATGACGTCCCGGTGGCTCCGGAATCGCGGCCCCGGAGCGGGCGCCGGCCTCGCGCGGACGGCCGGAAACGAGTCGGGGAGGGATCGGCTCGATCCCTCCCCGGAGCCTCGTTCGCGAAGCACCGGCCCGCCCGGGGCGAAGCCCCCGGCGGGCCGTCCAATCCCGTCCGTCACCGATAGAGCGACTTGACCGAGCCCCACGTCGACGGATCGACGTCCGTCACCACGCAGCAGTTCCACAGCGAGTCGTAGGCTTCCTTGTAGCCCGGCGGACTCGTCGCGGGGAGCCACGCGATGAAGTCGTTCATCACCAGCTGGCTGCAGATGACCTGGCTGGCACCCGACCCGCCCGTGATCGTCACGGTGCCCGTCACGCCGTACACGTCCGGCGCCACGTTGTTCACGACGCCCTCCGCGTACATCCCGCTGATGACGCCCGACAGGATCAGGGCGCCGTCGGTGAACGTCGCCGGGTTGGCGTAGTTCGCCGGAGTGCCCGCGTCCTGGTAGATCGTGAACGTCGTGTTCGTGAAGTTGATCTGGCGCAGGAAGTTGCCGCCGCCGATCGGAATCGATGCGTAGCTGGCGCAGTTCCCGTTCAGGACCATGGTGTACTCGTAGGCGGCCTGGTTCCACGGATACCAGGGCTGAACCTGAACGGCGTTCAGGGTCTGGTACGCCGTGACGGCCTCGCCCACGACGAACACGCCCGGGGCGCTCGCATGCTGGGTGTGCCCCGAGAAGTGCCCCTGGTGCAGGAAAGCCTGGTCGCAATCAGCTCGAGCAATGGTGGGAAGCACCCAGGCGACTCCCACCGCGACCACCAGCGAAAGCACAGTCTTCATGTTCTCACTCCTGGTGAATCTGGTGGACGTCACCGGTACAGGGACTTCAAACCGCCCCAACTCTGCGGCTCGATCGCGATCGGCCCGTCGGTGTAGATGTCGCCGTTCAGCTGAAGGTCATATCCCACCGGGGACTGCCCCGAGAGATTCGAGCCGAACGTCCAGCCGTTCGGATCGGTCAGGTGCGGGAACACGATGCCGCCCGTGAAATTCAGCGTTCCGGAGAAGCTCCCCGAGAGCGTGAGCGTGTTGTAGACCAGCGTGAAGTCGGTGAAGTAGCCGTCCAGGTAGATCGCGTCGCCGTCCGTGAACGTCGCCGGCGAGGTGGCGTTCGGCGGATTCACGCCGTAATCGGCGTTCGACGGCAGCGAGTCCCGGTAGAGCGTCAGCAATCCACCACCGTACGTCACCACATGCGTGGTCCCGAAAATCGCCTCGCCGAGCGAGGAGAGACTCCGCGTGTAGAACGTGTACGAGTGGATGGCCGGCTGCCAGTACAGCGGCGCGACGATCTCGTTCACGATGCCGACCGCCTGGAGCTGGTCGCCGACGACCGAGGGCGGATAGCCCCCCGTCTCCCACGCATGCCCGGAGACCCGGATGATGGCCTGCTGGGCACCTGCCGGCGCGGCGATCAAGGAAGCGAGCGCGAGGCCCGCGAGAATCGTCTTCAGGTTCATGTGCGTCCCTCCGGCGCGTTGCCAAACAAACGTGAGCTTGCTCGCGAGCATCCCGGCATAGCGCTCGCGTGCACGCTCCGACGTCCCCACGAGCCGTCGACTACGCTTGCAGGAGATGCGGTTGCTTGCATCCCGTCGACAGCCTCGCGACCAACAGAGGATAACCGGTTCTTGTACTCGATTCAAGCGAATCAGGCCCGGTGAGGGCCGTCTCCGCCCAGGATCTGGGCGACGCCGCCTCGGATCACCTCCCGGGTGGCGCGGTCGAAGAGGCCGGGCAGCCATTCCTCGGCCTCGCAAGGGGATCGCACCCCGAACCGCGCGAGCCAGGCCTCGAGAAGCCGACCCAGGAGGCCGGGAGGGCGGCCGAAGTCCAGGAGAACGAGGGTTCCGCCCGGGGCGACGTGCCGGTGGAGGTTGTGGAATGCCCGCCCGGGGTCCGGAACGAGCGAAAGGCCGAAGGCGCAGATCACCCGGGGGGCCGGCACCACGTCGACGTCGGCCATGTCGGCGCGCAAGTAGCTGGCGAATGGGTGGTTGCGTCGCGCCCGGGCCAGCATGGCCTCGGAGAGGTCGATGCCCACGACCTCCCCTGCCCCCGCGCGCCGGAGCAGCGGCACGTTCAAGCCGGTCCCGCAGGCGAAATCGAGGACGCGGTCCCCCGGTTGCACGTGCAGGCGCTCGACCGCCCGCCGCCGGCCGGGGAGGAGCCATGACCGCGTCGCATCGTAGAAGGGGGCGTGGCGGCGATACATCCGCTCGACGGGAGTTTCCATCACTCGCCCACCGACCTCGCCTTCGTCTCGGAAGCCGGGCGAACTTCTGCCGGCCGGAACTGGCGCGCGGCCTCCGGGCCGGAAGGCGCCCGGACCCCGCGTCCTTTCCGGAACTCGATTCTAGAGGAGATGGGCTTCCAGGCTGGGACGACGAACGCGGGCGGGCTCGGGACGTGCCTCGGCCGGCGAGGCCGAGGCGGCCGGAGCCGTCGCGGTCTCCGGGCGCACCGACGGGGACGGGGCCGGACGAGGTGCCAGCGCCGCCCCACGACGTTCCTCGCTCGGCATCGCCGCGCGACTCTCCTCGAGCGGAAGACCCGACTCGAGCGACCCCATCCACTGTCGCGCGGGCGCCGGCCAGGCTCTCGACGTGGACAGCGCATACCCCACGTGCCGCCCCTCGCGCCGATCCCGCACGAGCCCGGCGGCCTTCAGCACCTTGAGGTGCCGCGAGACCTTCGGCTGCGGGCACCCGAGGGCGTCCACCAGCTCGCCGACGTTCTTCTCGCCGCCACGCAGCTCCTCGAGGAGCGCGAGGCGCGTGGGGTCTCCCAACGCCTGGAAGAAGCGCGCCGCTTCGGCTTCGGCGGCGTCGCTCACGCGACGCCTCCGTGGGCCACCCGCCGCACGACCCCGGGCACGAGGTAGTCGTCCAGGGCCGTCGCCAGGTCGTACTCGGGGCTCCACCGCCAGTCCTCGCGCGCCGCGTCGTCGTTGACGTCCTCGGGCCAGCTGTCCACGATCGCCTGGCGCTTCAGATGCGGGTCGAACCGGACCCGCGCGCCCGGAAAGCGCTTCTTCAACTCGAGGAAGAACTCCTCCGCGCTCGGGTTGAAGCTCGTGACGTTGTAGCTGCGCCACGAAAGATCCGCCTCGGGCGCGTCCTCGAGCATCAGGAGCGCGCGGATGGCGTCCGGCATGGCCATGAACGGGATGCGCGTGTCGGGGCGCACGAAGCAGGCGTACTCCTCCCCGCGCGCGACCGCGTGCAGCATCTCGGGCAGGAAGTCCGACGTCCCGCCGGACGGCAGCGTCACCGCGCTCACCAGGCCCGGGAAGCGCAGCGCGCGGAAGTCGACGCCCGAGGGCCCCGGCGACGCGCTGAGCTGCTTGTAGTAGCTCGCGAAGTACCGCCCGAGCAGCTCGCAGTAGATCTTGTTGCAGCCGTACATCGTGGTGGGGAGGTTCCACGTCTTCTCGCGGATCCGGCCCGCCTGCCGCTTCGCCTCCGGATCGGGCAGGCCGTACACCGCGATGGAGCTCGGGAACATGAACTTCACGCGACGACCCGACCACTCGGTCTGCTCCGCGGCGATCTCGAGCAGATTGAGCGTGCCCTGGACGTTGACCTCGTGGGCGGCGGCCGGCGTGAACTCCGCCCGCGTGGAGAGCATCGCGGCCAGATGGATGATCGTGCGGAACTCGTACTGGGAGACGAGGCGAGAGAGCAGGGCCTTGTCCAGGATCGAGCCCTGGATGCTCTCGTGGCACTTCTCCGCCAGGGCGCCGTCCAGCGCGGTGACGTCGAGGGCCACGATGCGATCCCGGCGATCGAACAGGTGGTGGATGAGACCGTGACCGATCTCACCGTTCGCGCCGGTCACGAGGACGACGGGCTCGCGCATGGGGCGGAGGTTACCCGAAGGTCGCGGCGCGCGCACGCGAAACGCGAGCCGTCGCGTTGACGCGCGGGACCGCGGTTCCTAGTGTCCCGTCTCGAAAGGTCGAGGGGACCCCCGAGCGACCCGGCCGCCGCGCGCGGGGTGAAGGAGGGCGCGCCATCCGCTTTCGACGTCTGGAGTCCCGGCTCCTCGCGAGCTTCCTGATCCTGGCGGCGCTCCCTTCGCTGCTCCTGACGCTCGTCGCGACCGGGGCCGTGCGATGGGCGGTCGACAAGATCCAGAGCCCTTCGGTCGAGCAGTCCTTCGGGAACTCGGCCGCGCTCGCGCGCGAGCTCCGCGGGAGACTCCTTCGCGAGGGGTCCGGTCTGCTCGCGGCGCTCCCGCCGCGGCCTCCGGCACCCGCGGACGAGCCCGCGGTGCGCGCCCTCCTCGCGGGACGCGGAGCCGCCTTCGCCGCCTGGGGCCTTCCGGACGGGAGCACGAGCGTCCTCGACGTCGACGTGCACGTCGGCGGCTCCGACTATCCCCAGCTCGAGGACTGGCGCGCGCTCGCCGCGGCGGGGCGGCCGGCCGAGCGGCGCGGGGACGCGGTGCGCTTCTTCGCCCCCGCGGACGCGGGCGCCGACGCTCGCGCCGTCGGCTTCCGCGTGGATCTCGCGAGCGCCGCCGCGCTCGACTCGGCGGGAGAGGACTACACGCGCTACCGCCAGCTCTTCGTCATGGAGGCGGTGTGGAAGCGCGCGCTGCTCGCCGCGCTCGGCGGCACGTTCCTCGTGACGGCGGTGGCCGCGTACGGGGCCGCGCGCGTGACGGCGCGGCGCATCGGCCGGCCGGTGGCGCTCCTCGCCGAGTCCGCCGACCGCGTGGCGGGCGGCGACCTCTCCCATCGCGTCGACGTCCGAGCCGACGGCGAGATCGGCGATCTCGTGCACTCCTTCAATCGCATGACCGAGCAGCTCGAGCGCTCGCGCGAGGAGCTTCTGCGCATGGAGCGCATCGCGGCCTGGCGCGACGTCGCGCGGCGGGTGGCGCACGAGATCCGCAATCCGCTCACGCCGATCCGCCTCGCCCTGCATCGCCTCGAGTCGCGTGTGGGGCAGGAGGCGTCCGCGCGAGATTGCCTCGGCTCGATCGCCGAGGAGATCGACAACCTCGAACGGCTCAGCGCCACGTTCTCCGAGTTCGCGAAGCTGCCGGAGGCTCGCCTCGAGCGCGTCGATCTCGCGCGGATCGCGGCCGCCGTGGTGGAGCTGCACCGCGAGGCGGCGCCCGGCGTCCGCGTCGAGTACGATGGGCCGGACGCCCTGGAGGTGGTCGGCGATCGCGATCTTCTCCGACGCGCCGTGACGAACCTCGTCAAGAACGCCGCCGAGGCGCTCGTGGGGCGCTCGGGGCACGTGCGCGTCCGGGTCCGCAAGGCGGCCGGCCGCGCCCGGCTCGAAGTGGAGGACGACGGGCCCGGAATCCCCGAGGATCTCGTGCGCTCGCTCGCCCGTCCGGGCGTGAGCGGGAAGCCGGGAGGCTCGGGGCTCGGGCTCGCGATGGTCCAGCGGATCGCCGCGGACCACCGCGGTACGCTCGCATGGCGCTCGGGGAAGGACGGGACGACGTTCGTCCTCGAGATGCCGGCGGACCTGCCCGAGTCCCCGCGACCGTCGTGAGGAGGCAAGCCTGGCTCGAGGCTCCGAGGGGACCGTGTCGAGAATCCTGATCGTCGACGACGAGAAGAACATCCGCCGGGAGCTGCAAGGCCTCCTCGTCGACGAGGGGTATCGCGCGAGCGTCGCGCCGGATGCGGAGACCGCGCTCGCCATGCTCGGGGAGGAATCGCCCGACCTCGTCCTCCTCGACGTGATGCTTCCGGGCCTCGACGGGCTGGCCACGCTCGAGCGCCTGCGCGCGAGCGGCCAGGACGTGGCCGTGGTCCTCATGTCGGGCCAGGCCTCCATCGAGTCCGCGGTGAAGGCCACGAAGCTCGGGGCCTTCGACTATCTCGAGAAGCCGCTCGATCCGGCGCGGCTCCTCCTCACGGTGCGCAACGCGCTCGAGACGTCGCGGCTGCGGAGGCGGAACAAGGAGCTCGCGCCGCCGCGCGCGGAGAGCGCGCTCGTGGGCTCGAGCGAGGCCATGCGGAGGCTGCGGGCCGAAATCCTCCGCGCCGCCGCCGCCGACGCGCGCGTGCTCGTGACGGGCGAGAACGGCACGGGCAAGGAGCTGGTGGCGCGGGCGCTCCACGAGGGCAGCCGGCGTGCGCCTCTCCCCTTCGTCAAGGTCAACTGCGCGGCGATCCCGAAGGACCTGATCGAGTCCGAGCTGTTCGGTCACGAGAAGGGCGCCTTCACGGGCGCGTCGGCGCGGCGCATCGGCAAGCTGGAGCAGGCGGACGGCGGCACTCTGCTCCTCGACGAGGTCGGCGACATGGCGGCGGACGCGCAAGCGAAGCTGCTTCGCGTGCTCGAGGAGAGCGAAGTGGAGCGCGTCGGCGGGAACGAGGCCATCCGCGTCGACGTGCGCGTGATCGCGGCGACGAATCAGGATCTGCCGGCGCGGATCGCGAAAGGAGCGTTCCGCGAGGACCTGTTCTACCGCCTGAACGTGGTCCCGATCGCGGTTCCGCCGTTGCGCGAGCGACGCGAGGACGTGCCCGAGCTGGTGGAGCATTTCCGGCGCCGCTTCCAGGACGATGCCGGGAAGCCGATGCGACCGATCGACGACGCCGCGCTCGCGGCGCTGACCGCCTGGTCGTGGCCCGGGAACGTGCGCGAGCTGCGCAACGTCGTCGAGCGCCTGGAGATCATGACGGAGGGGAGCCGCCTGCGCGCCGTCGACGTCGAGCGCGTGCTGCGCGGCGCGCGAGAGGCGCCGGCCGCCCCGAGCGGCGGCGAGGGCGCGGTCGTCCGCCTGGGCGACCGGACGCTCCGGGAGATCCTCGAGGGAACGGAGCGGCACGCGATCGAGCGCGCGCTCGCCGAGGCGGGCGGCACGGTCAGCGAGGCGGCCCGTCGCCTCGGGCTCGACCGCGCGAACCTGCACCGCAAGATGCGGCGCCTCGGCATGGCCCGCCCGGGCGGCGGCGACGAAGGCGGCGAGGGCGACGACGGCGAGGAGAGCGTGTCGGGATGACCCGCCCCGGCGAGACGACGCGACACTCCGGCGGCCTTCCGGCGCACCCTTCGGCCGCCGGCACCGGGCGGGGCGCCTCCCGCAGCGCATGGCCCGCGCCTTGCGATAGTCCCTCGCGACGTCGCCGCTCGGTCCGCCCCGAGGTGACGAGGGTGCCATGAGACCACGCCTTCTCCCGAGCTTCGCGGCCGCCGCCTTGCTGACGTGCGTGTTCGCGGTCGCGTCGCGCGCCGCTCTCGCCCCGCTGCCCGCCGAAGGCGAAGCCCCCTCCCCGCGCCAGCTCCGCGGCGGCCGCCTCTCGCCCATCTCCTGCGCGGACGGGATCCTCTTCCGCTACCGCGCGCCGTCCGCGCGCGACGTCTCCGTGGTCGGGAGCTTCAACGGCTGGGACGACTTCGCCACGCCGATGAAGCGCGGGCGGAACGGCGTGTGGCGCGCCACCGTGGAGCTGGACGCGGGCCGCTGGCCCTACGCCTTCGTGGTGGACGGTCAGTGGGTCCGGGACCCGGACAACCCGCTCGTCATGGTCCCCGGGCGGGTGGACGACCGCGATCTCGGCGAGACGTCGTTCCTCGAGATCCGGCGCGGCGAGGTGGTGCTTCCGCGGCCCCACCGTCGCCAGCAGGTCGAGACGGACGGCGAGGGAAGCTACGACCGCGTGAACCGCGTCTCGCTCACGACGTCCTTGCGCTACCACGACCAGACGAGCCTCCTGCCCGAGCTGCGGCTGAAGGGCGGGTACTCGTTCGGCCGCGAGCGCTGGCTGTACGGCGCCGGCATCACGCAGCCGGTTTTCGAGGGCCGCCCCGTCGAGATCGGCGTGGATGCGTATCGACGCAACGCCACGGCGGACGAGTTCCGCGTCGGCGAGCAGGAGAACTCCCTCGCGACGTTCTTCTTCCGCGAGGATTGGCGGGATTACTACGAGTCGGAGGGGTATGCGGCGTTCGTCCGCCTGCTCCTCGGCGAGAACGTGGACCTCGAGGCGCGCTGGACCGACGAGGACCACCGCTCCGTGTCGAAGACGACGGACTGGGGTCTCTTCGGCGGGGCGAAGCTGATGCGGGCGAACGCTCCGATCGACGACGGGCGGCTGCGATCGATGGACGCCACGTGGACGTTCGACAGCCGCAACGAGGTGGACAATCCGTCGCGCGGCTGGCTCGCCACCGCCGGGTGGGACTGGGCGGGGCGACAGCTCGGCGGCGACTTCCAATTCCAGCGCGGCACGGCGGACGTCCGGCGCTACCTGAAGCTCTCGCCGCACCAGTACTTCGACCTGCGGCTCGCGGCGGGAACGATCCAGAAGGCGGCGCGCATCGGGGCCGCCGGGCCCCTCTTCGGATGGGCCGCGATCCCCTCGCAGGAGCGGTTCTACCTCGGCGGCGTCGGGACAATGCGCGCCACCCAGTTCAAGTCGCTCGCGGGAGACCGCATGGTGCTGGCGAACGCCGAGATGCGCTTCGACATCTTCCGCGACTTCCAGGCCGCGGTGTTCACGGATCTCGGCGACGCCTGGGTGGAGTCCGCCGAGAACTTCGACCTGAAGGTGGACGCCGGCGTGGGCTTCCAGGACGGGGACTCGAGCTTCCGCGTCAACGTCGCGAGGAAGATGGACGGCCGTCCGGGCCGCGGCGACGTCCTCGTGTCCGCGCGCATCCGCCGGATGTTCTGACCGCCCCGCCGAGCGTCCTCCGAGGACGCGACCGCCGGCTGCATCGACCCGTGACCGCGCGGATCCGTGGCCGCTCAGCCGCCCGCGCTCGGCACGATCCTCGGGCGCGGGCGCCCCGTGCCGGGCATCTCGAGGCCGCGCCCGTGCCGCACCACCTCGCCCTCGGCGGTGAAGATGATGTCCTCGGCGATGTTCGTGGACTGGTCCGCGATGCGCTCGAGGTAACGCGAGACCGAGAGGTACTGCACGTACTGCGGGATGCGCTCGGGGCTCTTCGCCATCCGATCCTGCAGGGCCTGGTACATGCGCCGGTGCATGTCGTCGACGATCTCGTCGTCCACCAGCACGCTGCGGGCCACGTTCACGTCGAGGCTCACCAGCGCATCGAGGGCGCGCACGACCATGGACTGGACCTTCTCCATCATGGCGCGCAGCTCGGACGGCGGATCCGGGGACGTCCCGCGGGCCAGGGCCTGAGCGCGCTCGGCGATGTTCAGCGCGAGGTCGCCCATGCGCTCGAGATCGTTGTTCACCTTCAGCACGGCGATGATGAAGCGAAGATCCGCCGCGACCGGCTGATGCAGCGCGAGGACCTTCAGGCACTCCTCCTCGACCTCGATCTCCTTGAGATCGATGTGGCGGTCGCCGGCGATCACCCGCTCCGCGAGGGCGGCGTCCCGCGTGAGCAGCGCTTCCATGGCGCGGGCGGTGGCATCCTCGACGAGCTTGCCCATCGCCAGGATCTCCCGCGAGAGCCTCTCCAGATCTCGCTCCAGGTGCTTCATACGATCTCCTCGATCTCCGCCCATTCCGTTCACGCGATGCTCACGTGAGCCCGGCCGCCCGAGCGCGGACCGGCCGAATCTCCCATTCCTACGACGTCCGAGTGAAGGGCCCGTGAAGGGGAGATGAGAACGGGCCGCTCCGTTCGCGGCTCAATCCGAAGACAGGACGGGCAGACGGACCCGGAACGTCGATCCCTCCCCGGAGACGCTGTCGAAGGTGACGTCTCCGTCGTGAGCCAGCGCCACGTGCTTGACGATGGCGAGCCCGAGCCCCGTGCCGCCGAGCTCCCGCGAGCGCGCCTTGTCCACCCGGTAGAAGCGCTCGAACAGCCGATCACGGTGCTCCTCCGAGATGCCGATGCCGGTGTCTGCCACTTCGAGCGTCGCCCACTGCCCCGAGGTGCCGAGCCGCACCTCCACGTGCCCGCTCGCCGGCGTGTATTTCAACGCGTTGTCCACGAGGTTGTCCACGAGCAACCGCAGCGAGGGCCGGTCCCCGCGGACCGTGACCGCCTCCTCCGGCAGCCGCGCCGCGAGCGCCACCTTCCGGTCCTCGGCCGCGCCCGAGAGCGCCCTCACGGACTCCTGGACCGTGGCCCGGAAATCGACCGGCTCGCGCTCGAGGTCCCCGTGGCCGGACTCCACGCGGGAGAGGCTCAGCAGGTCCGTCACGATGCGCACGAGTCGCCGCGACTGCTCGTCGAGCTTCCCGAGGAAGCGCGCCCGGGTCTCGCCGGGCATCGCCCGGTCGTCCTGCAGCGTCTCCACGATCCCGCGCACCGCGGTCAGCGGCGTCTTCAGCTCGTGCGAGACGTTCGCCACGAAGTCGCGACGCACGGCTTCGAGACGACGCAGCTCGGTCACGTCGTGGAGGACGACCACCGCCCCCGCCGGAGCGCCGGCGTCCTCCCCGGGGATCGGACTGCTCTGGATCTCGAGCACGCGGTCCTTGGGGAACGCGACGAGCAGCACCTCGCGATGGCGCCCCTCTCCGGTCCGGATCGCGTGCTCGAGCGCCTCGGCGACCTCCCGGATCCGCGAGACCGACCGGAGCGGCTTGGCGGCCGCGAAGGCGGGGTCGGCGCCGAGAATGCGACCCGCCGGAGCGTTCATGTGCAGCACACGTTGGTCCGCGTCGACGGCGACGACGCCCTCCACCATCGCGGCGAGGATGGTCTGCAGCCTGCGGCGATCCTCCGTCAGCGCGTCGATGCGCTCGCGCAGCTGTTCGGCCATCTCGTTGAGCGAGCGCGCGAGCGCTCCGATCTCGTCGCGGCGGCGGATGTCCAAGCGGGAGCGGAACTGACCCGCCGCCACTTGGCGCGCGGTCTCCGCCATGGCGACGAGCGGACGCGAGAAGTGTCGCGAGAGCACGAAGCTCAGGAGGAGCCCCGCGATGGAGGCCGCGGCCACGCCGAGCAGCGTCACACGCCGGAGCGCGTCACGGCGGGCGGACACCTCGGCCAGGGGAAGCGCCGTGCGCACGAACGCGGGTCCCGACGGGAAGCCCGTCGCCACGGCGACGTACATCATCTCCTTGTGGATCGACTCGCTGAAGCGCCTCGAGCTGCCCGTGCCGTGAAGTCGCGCGTCGACGACCTCGGGGCGCGTGGCGTGGTTCTCCATCGTGCCGGGGTCGCGATCGGAGTCCGCGAGCACCCTGCCCTCGGCCGAGATGACCGTGATGCGGATGTGCGCTCGGTCGCCGACGCGGCGGACGGCGGCTTCGAGCGAGTCGGGCGGCGCGTTCGCTTCGTCGCGCACGAGCTCGCACGCGAGGAGGGCCGCGGACTCGAGACGCCGGCGGAACTGCTCGAGGGACTCGTGCTCGACACGGCGGCCGAGGGTGACGCCCACGATGCCCGCCCCGAGGAAGATCAGGGCGAGGCAGGCGAGATACAGCTCCCAGAAGAGGCGGGACCCGCGCATCGCGGGGAACGTATCACTCCTCTTCCCGGAAGCGGTAGCCGACTCCGCGGATCGTCTCGACGAGCTCGCGATGGCGCCCGAGCTTCTGCCGGATCATCCTGACGTGGACGTCGATGTTGCGATCCGTGACGGTGGCGTGCTCGCCGATCACGCGGCTCAGGAGCTCGTCGCGGGTGAACGCGCGACCGGCGTGGCTCGACAGGAAGTGCAGCAGACGGAACTCGGTGGCGGTGAACTTCACGCGCTCGCCGTCCACGCGGACGTCGTGACGCACGGCGTCGACGACGAGGCCGTCGCGCGCGACGCGGTCCCGCTTCCCGGTCTCCGCGCGCAGGGCCCCGCGGCGCAGCACGGCACGAACGCGGGCGAGCAGCTCGCGCGGGCTGAAGGGCTTCGCCACGTAGTCATCGGCCCCGACGCCCAAGCCCAGCACCACGTCGGACTCCTCGCCCTTCGCGGTCACCATGACGACGGGAATGGAGCGCGTGACCGGATCCTCCTTGAGGCGACGGCAGAGCTCCAGCCCGTCGAGGCCCGGCAGCATGAGATCCAGGAGAATCAGGTCCGGCGCGGCCCTCACCGCGCGATCCAGCGCGACTTCGCCGTCGCCGACCACGTCCACGAGGTAGCCCTCGCGGGCGAGGTTGTACTGGATGACCTCCGCGATGTCCGGCTCGTCCTCGACGACGAGGATGTTCCGGCGCGCCATGACTCCTCCGTCCCCCGAGGATCGCGCGAGACGAACGCCGCCCGCGCGCTTCGAAGCTCGACGCCGTAGCTTCCGCGTCGCGCCCGAGCAACCCGTCAAGCGAATGTGAAGAATCGGAGAAGCGCTGCGCGCGCGGACCCTGAGGGGGAAGTATGCGCGTGGGGCCCCGCGCCCGTCCAGACGGGCGGTTTCGGACGAAGCCGGCGCCGGCTCGGTCGGCAAGGCCCGGTAAAGCGTGTATGCTGCCTCGCGATCGCCCCTCCCCGCCCGAGTCGAGCATGGTCTCACGACGCCGGTGCCCGACCCCCGCGCTCCTGGCCGCCCTCGCGGCTTTCGCCGCCTTCGCCACCCCGGTCCGGGCCGCCGAGCTCGTCGTGGATCGCCTCGGGATCGCGCGCGGGGACCTCTGCGCGGAGATCCGCCTCGTGGACCTCTTCGACACGCGCACCCGCAACGTGGTGGCGAGCGGGCTCCCGATCACCGTGCGCTTCTCGACGGAGCTGTGGCGCGATCGCAGCCACTGGTTCGACGAGAACGTGGATGCGCGCGTCGAGAGCTTCCGGGTCCGGTGGGACCCGAGCGAGAAGACGTACACCCTCTCGCACCCGGGGCCGGGCAAGCGCGTGGACGAATACGAGCGGCTCGATGACCTCCTCGCCGACCTTTCGCATCGCGTCCTGACCGTCCACCCCCGCTGGGCTCTGGACGATCAATCCGCCTACTTCGTCGCCATCGAGGTCGCCGTGCGGCCGCTCACGCTGAAGGAGTTCCGCGAGCTCGACGGCTGGGTCGGGGGGCGCATTCGCGGCGAGGACGAGCCCACCGACGCGCCGAAGGACGACGGCTCCGGGGAGGGCGTGTCCGGCGCCGTGCTCGGCTTCCTCCTGGACCTCTCCGGGTTCGGCGACGTCATCCTGCGCCAGCGCACCCCCACGTTCCGACCGGCCGAGGTACAGGATCTCCCGGCCTCCGCGGCCGACAGCACCGCCACGGGGGGCTGAGAACCCGCCCGCGGCCGGGTCCGAGGCGCCTCGGCGGACCCGAAACACGCCGGCCCGGTCCGGAAGCTGCCGCCGGACCGGCCCGTCGCCGGGTCCCCAGGGTCAAGTCCGGGCCACCGCCGCCCGATCTTTCCAACGGATTCCCGCGCCCCCCGGGGGCGCCGCCCCTCTTCTCCGGACGGAATCGACGCCATGGACGACAAGCTTTTCTACGTCGAGAGCCCCGAAGGCCAGGTTCTCGGCCCGATGCCCTTGATCCAGGTCCTCGAAGGCGTCGCCGCAGGCGCCGTCCAGGACGACGCGCGGATCTGCGAGGTGGGAGGCAGCGAGTGGGTGAGCCTCTCGGACGTCGCGTACACGCGCGACGACGTCGCCGATTCCCACGCCGTCGAGGAGGAGTCGCTCGAGATCTCGCATGCGCCGGAGTCCGCCTTGCAAGCCGTCGAGGAGGTCTCGCAGCAGTCGTCCGCGTGGATCGAGCCGCCGCGCAAGCAGAGCGAGCCCGCGCGCCGGCCGTCGAGCGACCGCCTCGCCGCGCCCCGGGCGCCCACGCCGCTGTCGACTCCGGGGCTGCGACACGCCCCGGACCTCGAGCCCACCGTCCGTCTCGAGTACGAGCCGACCGTGAGGCTCTCGCCGGCCGCGGATCGCGCGGCCGAGCCGGTCGAAGCCGCCGCGCGCCCGCCGTCGGGGGATTTCTCGCTGCGCATGTCGCAGGCCGACGAGTCCGCGCCGGCCCCGGACGACTTCGCTCCCCCCGAGGAGCGACGCGCGCCGCCGTTCCTGATGCCGCTCGCCATCGCCGGCGCGGTCGCCGTGATCGCGGGCATCTACTTCGCCGCCAGCGGGAAGCTGTCCTCCGCCCACAAGCCGGAAGCGAAGACCGCGGTGGCGGCGGCAACCGCCGCGCCGGCGGCCCCGGATCCGGTGGAAGCGGGCTGGAACGCGCTGAACGCGAAGGACGATACGAAGGCGCTCGAGCTGTTGACGGCCGCCGTCAAGGCGAAGCCCGACGACGCGCACGCGCATCACGGCCTCGGCCTCGCGGCGCTCGCCACGGAGGACGTCGAGCTCGCGGTCACGAACCTCCAGCGCGCCGCCGCGCTCGATCCGAAGAACGCGGCGTTGCGCGTGGATCTCGGCCGGGCGCAGATGAAGGCCGGTCACCCCGAGCTGGCGGTCGAGGAGGCCGAGAAGGCCCGCTCGATCGACTCGTCGGACGTCTCGGTGTTGCTGCTGCTCGGCCGCGCGAACGCCGCCCAGGGACACGCGAACGAGGCGGTGGAAGCGCTCACGGCGTACACGCAGAAGGCGCCGAAGGACGTCGACGCGCGGCGCGATCTCGCGCGCGCGCTCGCCTCCGCCGGTCGCGTGGAGACGGCGATCCACGAAGTCGAGCCGTATCTCGACGCGCATCCGGAGGACAAGGAGATGCAGGTCACTCGGCTGGACTGGATGCTGTCGATCGGCCAGCGCGTCCCGGCCGCCCGCCTGTACGGGCCGCCGGCGGACAAGCATCCCGACGACGCGTTCGCTCAGTACCTCGCGGGGCGTGCGGGAGAGGGCACCGAGAAGGGCGTCGCGCACCTGACGCAGTCGGTGGCGCTCGACCCGAGCAACCGTGACGCGTGGATCGCGCTCGGACGCGCCCAGGCTGCGCTCGGCAAGAACGCCGATGCGGCTCGCGCCTTCGAGCACGCCTTCACGCTGGGAGCGCCGAGCGCAGAGGAGACCAAGCTGCTCGCCGGCCTGAAGAAGGCCGCGCCCGCAGGAATCCAGGTCGCGTCGAAGGCCGGAGCGGAGAGCGCGGCGCCGGCCGGCCCGCCGCCCACCGCGACGGTCGCTCCGCCCAAGGTGTCGACGATCGCCGATCGAGTGGGCGAGGTCCGTCGCGCGCTCGCGCGTGAGGACGTGCGCGCGGCTCGGCGAGCGCTGGACGCCGCCGCGAACGAGCTGCACGGTCCGGAAGCGGATCGGAACCTGGCGCTCTGGGGCGCCGTCGTGGACTTCCAGGAGGGACACTACGACGCCGCGCAGAAGGCCTTCGAGAAGCTCGACGCGAGCGCGACCTACGTGGGGTTCGGCGCCGGAGCCGTGGCGAACTGGCTCGGTCGCGTGCAGCTCGCGCGGGGCGACATCCGCGGCGCGATCAACTCGTTCGACCAGGTGGGCCCCGACGATCCGGACGAGTACGCGACCGCCCAGCTCTGGGAAGGCGTCGCCCTCTCGTCGCTCGGGATGACCGACCTCGCGCAGCGCACGTGGACCCGGGTGAAGGACGACGTGCAGGGCAAGGTCGGCGCTCAGGCCCGCGCGGCCGTCAGCTCGGCGCAGTTCCTCGCGGGAGCGATCGCGGAGAAGGACTTCCGCACGGCCGTCGCGCCGGTCCCGGAGTTCGAGAACGACATGCACTTCTTCCTCGGCTGGGCGGTCCGTACCACCAACGCCGACGCGGCGCGCGCCCACTTCCAGGAGGCGCTCGAGACGTCGCACGGCCACGAGTTCCCATGGCAGCTGGCGGAGTCCGAGATCGCGGGCACGGGCATCGGCAAGAGGCCGTAGCCGAGGCCCGATCGATCCTTCGAGCGCCCGGGGCCCTCGCGGCTCCGGGCGCTCTTGCTTCCCGGCGCCGGTCTGCGCCGGCGACACGCCGCGTCGTCGCGTCGACACGCCGGCGCCCCGCGCGGCCGACCTCTCGGGGCGCGTTCCTCTTTCTTCGCAACCACTTCCGGCGGCGGGCCGGGGCTGGCCCGGACGTTGCGTATTGCCGGGAGGCAAGCACAAGGAGGAGCGAAATGAACCGGGCTGCGCTCACCACCTGTTGCCTGTTCGTGTTGGTCGCGTCGCCGGCGGCAGCGCATCGCGGTTGGGTGTACCGGCCGCCGCGCATGTACCCCCCGCCCCCGCCACGCGAGATGTACCCGCCTCCGGCAGGAGAGCGGTCTTCGCTCGAGACCTACACCGCGTTCAAGGTGGGCGGCTACGCACCGGACGCGCTCACGTCGAGCGATCAGGGCGGCGGCGGCCTCTACCTCGGAGGCGAGTGGGGCATTTCGCCGGCGCCGCCGCTCGAGCTGGGCTTCACGGTCGACTGGTTCCACCGCGATCGGCAGCGCGGCGAGATCGTCACGCTCGACGGTCCGTACGACCTGCCCGTTCAGATCATCACGGGCGAAGACACGTCGACGGATCTCGTACCGCTCGGCGGCGTCGTGCGGGCGCGCTTCCCCGTCGGAGACGGACGCCTGGCTCCGTTCGTGGCCGGACACCTCTCGCTCGACGTCCTGCATCTCGACGCGCAGGGCGCCTCGTTCGACGGGCCGGCGGCGGCGCTCCAGGACACGCACTGGTTCGCCGGATTCGGGACGGGGATCTCGACCGGCGTGGAGGCGAACCTGGCGCCCGGATTCGGGCTTCTCGTCGAAGCCGGCCTGCACAACTCGGAGCCGGGACGCCATCTCCGGATCGACGGAATGCCTGCAGAGGCGCGCGTGCAGGCCGGCGGCGACTACCTGCGCGCCGGGGCGAGGTTCGCCTTCTGAGCGTTCGGGCGCCTCTTCGGAGAGGAGAGGCGCCCGAAGGGGAGGGAAGCTCCCGGGCAGTCCACCTTCCCGCCGGACGGCGCCCGGGTCCTCCCCCCGACAGATCGCCTCGACCCAACGTCGGGGAGCCTGAACTCGAGTCGAGTCGCGGAGGGGTCGGCGAGAGGGAGGGCTCCCCGCGACGTTGCCCGCGGGGCTCCCCGTCTTGCGTGCCGGCCGCCGCCCCGGCGTTCGAGCGCGCGTGGTCGTGGTCGCGACCTAGCGAGAAAACGCGCGGGAGCCTACTCTGCATGCTCCCGCTCGCGAGGCGACGTTCGTGGCACCGGTCCATCGTACGCGCTCGGAACGCAGCTCGCGCGCCCGCGGACCGCGCGGGCGACGCCTCTTCGCGGGGCTCGTCCTCGTGTTGGCGCTGTTCGGCTGCGGGCGGAAGTCGCCTTCGGGCGGAAAGGGGCCGGCGCATCCGCACCACCCCGCGGGGCTCTTCGCCACCCTGCCGTCGGTGGCGCTCGTCGGGGAGCCCGTGACGCTTCGCGTCGCCCCGCTCGACAGCATCGGCGCGCCCGCGAGCTCGTGGTCGGGACGCCTCGACGTGTCTTCCGCCGACTCCGCGGTCGTCGCCTCCGGCCCGTTCTCCGGCGGGGACACGGGGTCCTTCTCGTGTCCGATCTTCTTCCGCACGCCGGGAATCCATCGCGTGACCGTGCGCAGCGACGCCGGGGACAGCGCCGTGGCGGGGCCGGTGCGCGTGGTGACCACGGACGAGGAGCTGCGCGCGCGGCCCGGGGAGGCCGCCCGACGTCTCCTCTGGGGCGACGCGCACGGGCACTCCAACGTCGGCGACGGCGCGAACCCCCCCGATCACTACCTGTACTACGGGCGCGACGTCGCGCATCTCGATTACCTCTGCCTCTCCGAGCACGACTTCCAGCAGTTCCTCTCCGTCGGCCTCGACGTGGAAGCGGGCTCGTGGCAGCAGATCGCCACGCTCGCGAAGCAATGGCGGCGGCCCGGATTCGCGGTGCTGCTCGGCTGGGAGTGGTCGTCGCGGGAGCAAGGGCACCGCGTGATCCTCTTCCCCAGCGACTCGACCCAGTACGTCTCGTATCGCGACGTGGCCACGCCGGCCGCGCTCGCCGATGCGCTGCGCGGCTCCGGCGCGGTCTCCGTGCTCGCGCACCCCACGGGCTCCGAGCTCACGCCGCCGATCAACTGGGACACCGTGGTGCCCGGCTTCGATCGGGCGATCGAGATCTACTCGGGTCACGGCGGCATGGACGACACGGACTTCCGTCCGTCGACGAAGCCGCACGACGGCCACTCGGCGCTCGATGCGTTGCGGCGCGGCCTCGACCTCGCGTTCGTCGCGTTCAGCGACACGCACCTCAGCACGCCGGGAAACCCGTGGCCTCCGCCGATCCGCGACGCGCCGTTCCGGGGCGGGCTCACCGCGATCTGGTGCTCCGGCGGCACGGAGAAGGACGTGCTGGACGGTCTCGCCGCCGGGCGCTGCTACGCGACGTCGGGAGAGCGCTTCTACGTGGAGTTCCGCGCGAACGATCGCTCGCTCGGGGAGACGCTCGTCGTGGCGCCGACCGATCGCGTGCGGGTGCACGCCTTCGTCGCGGCGGCGCGCGAGGTGGCGTGGGTGGAGCTCCTCGCCTCGGATCGCGTGCTCTCGCGCCGGAACGGCGGCGGCGCCGACCTGACGATCGACGTCGACCTGGGGCCGTTCGCGGAGCCCACGGCGCTGTGGATGCGGGGGGCGTCGGCGGACGGCGAGCGCTTCTGGACGACGCCCGTGCGCATCGTCAGCCCGTGACGCCCGGGGACGTCACCGCCCGGCGATCAGGAGTGATGCGAGGGATGATGCGGCGGTCGTGCCTGGCACTCGGGGAACGAGCAAGCATCTCCGTACGCCGGGGCCACGAGCTCGCGCAGGGTGCAACCGCGGAGCGCCTCCTCCACCCGTGACTCCGCCTCGCACAGCGTGCGATGCAACGGGCACAGTCGCGCCTCGTGCTCGGGCCGGCTGAGCGGGCAGACTTCCACGTGCTTCCAGTTCTCGACGGCGCAGATCAGATCCAGAAGCGTGATCTCGCGCGGATCCCGCGCCAGGACGAAGCCGCCCCGGGGCCCGCGCTGCGACGAGACGAGCCCGGCCCGGGCGAGCGAGCCGAGCACCTTGGCCAGGTAGCTCTCCGGGATCTTCGTGGCCGCCGAGATCTCCCACGCGGGCCGCGGATGGTCGCTCGAGTTGGCCAGGAAGACCGCCGCCCGAAGTGCGTACTCGCCAGTCTGTGAGATCACGCCGCGCTCCTTGGACGCCAAATCTGGAGCTTCTTATCCTAAATTATCCGGACCCCCCCGGCGCGTCAAGGGAGGATCGGGTACGTCCGGCCCGCCGGCGACCGATGGTCGGGCCCTTTCCCGGGTCTCCGCCCGGGCGCCGCGCCCGAAGTCGGTCACTCGACCCTGGCCGAGCGGGGCGTTCCGGGGGAGATTGTTGCAACCTCGACGTGAGGAGATGCCTTGTCGAGCGCCGGCCGTTGGCTGCGACCGATCCGCTGCGCCCTGAGCGCCGCCGCGCTCGCCGTGGCGGCCGGTGGACCCGCCGCCCGCGCCGGAGACGTCCCCGTGAGCGCCCTCTCCATCGCGCTTCAGTCCGCGCCCGAGCTCGTGGACTCGCCCGCGCAGGCGCTCCTCCACCCGCAACGAACCGCGGACGGACCCGGCCGGATCGTGAGCTTCGATGAGGGGTCCGCCACGGGGGTCGTCCTCTCGCCGGGCGGACGGTTCGCCGTGAGCGCGTTCGCCCAGGGATACCAGCCGGACCCCGTTTACTACTCCCCGAACCTGCGAACTTTGCAGGCGGGGCTCGCGGGTTGCATCGGTGCGGTCCGTCTCGGCGCAGCCTACCGCGATCAACGGAGCAAGCACGAGGAGACCGACGAGCAGCTCGACTTGACGACGGGTGAGCCGGCGCACAACAACCGCCACACTCGACAGTCCACGAAGGAGTTCGCGGCGGGCATCGGATTCGCCCGCGGTCGCGGCTCCGCGAACCTCACCGCGGAGATCGAGCGCTTCGAGCGCAATGCCGACGGGGACCAGGACGACCACTACGACACCACGGCATTCTCCGTGGACGTGCTCGGGCGGCGCCGCTGGGGTGGGGCTTTCCTCGTCGCGGCGCCCCTCGGGGCGCGCAACCTCCTTCGCTTCGCCGGCGCATTCCGGGATCGCCGGGCGGACCTCCACCTCGTCCGCCACGATCTCCTGTACCAGAGACTCGACTACCGGAACGCGCTGTACGGCCACGAATGGAATGCCGGCCTCGCGTTCGAGCGCGACCTGGCGGACTCCGCGGGCTGGCGCGTGCACGCGTTCTACTCCGACGCACGCGATCCCGGCAGGCCGGAGGGGTACTCGTACCCCCAGATCGAGATGACGCGACACGAGTATGCGGAGGTCGGCGCTTCGTTCCAGCGTCCCGGATGGTGGGGTGAGACGCAGTACTTCGGCGTCCGGGCCAGTCGGGAGAAGGAAACGGACGAGCGAACCTCTTTCGACCGAGATCGCATCGAGCGCCGGGCCACCTACGACGAGAGCCAGGGCCACTCCTTCGCGTGGGGCGCCTCCCGGTCGTTCGGCGACCTGGACCTCGTGGGTCAGGTCGGCTCGAGCCTGAACCTCTCGTCGTTCTTCAGCTCGATCGACGCGACGCTCCGGTTCTGATTCTTCCGGGCCGTTGTCGGGCGGGGCCCGCACCACGCGGCGCAACCCCGGCGAGGCTCCACTCGGACCTCCCGTCCGAACGATCGTTCGCCTCCTGATCTTTCCCGTCCGCGGGCGGTCCGGTACACTGCGCCCATTCTCTCTCCCGCTCGAGGCCCGACGTTGGCGCGTCTTCCGAAGACACGGTGGGGGCAGGTCGATCCCGTCATTCAGCGGGTGTTCGAGTCGTTCTGGAAGTCGCGCGGCAACGTCCCGAACCTGTTCCGGATCCTGGCGCACCGGCCGCCGCTCTTCCGCACGTTCACCGCGCACTTCGACGCGGTGATGGGCGAGGGGCGCCTGCCGATCCGCTTCAAGGAGCTGGTGGCGGTCCGGGTCTCGCAGCTCAACCGGTGTCGATATTGACTGGCCTCCCACACCGCCTTGGCGAGGCGGCACGGAGCCACGGACGCGGAGCTGGCGGGGCTCGAGGATGTGGCGCACAGCGCGCTGCCGGCGGCGGAGCGCGACTCGATCCTCTTCGCGGAGAAGATGACGCGCGATCACGGCTCGATCGACGACGCAGACTTCGAGCGGTTGCGCGCGCATTGGGAGACGGACCAGATCGTCGAGCTGTTGTGCGTGATCGGCCTCTTCAATTACTTGAACCGCTTCGCCGAAGCGCTCGCGCTCGACCCGACGAAGCCCGGAGAAGGCGGTCCCGAGGAACCGGAAGGAGACGTGCGCGGTGGCTGATCTGAAGAAGGATCTCGTGGTGATCGGCTCGGGACCGGGCGGTTACGTCGCCGCAGTGCGGGCCGCGCAGCTCGGGCTCTCGGTCGCGATCGTGGAGAAGGACACGCGCCTCGGCGGCACGTGTCTCCTGCGCGGCTGCATTCCCACGAAGGCGCTGCTCCACTCGGCCGACCTCGTCCAGGAGATGCGCGACTCGGCGAAGCACGGGATCCTCGCGGACAACGTGCGCGTCGACTTCAAGGCGGTGATGGATCGGAAGGCGAAGGTCGTGGACAAGTCCGCGGCGGGCGTCGGCTTCCTCATGAAGAAGCACAAGGTCGACGTGCTGTGGGGCACGGGGCGGATCGAGGCGCCGACTCGCGTGGCCGTCGTGGGGCACGAAGAGGAGATCACCCGGGTCGACACGCGCTTCATCCTGGTCGCCACGGGCTCCGTGCCGAAGCGCCTGCCCGGGGTGGACGTCGACGGCAGGAGCGTCGTCACCTCCGACGAGATCCTCGAGCTGGACCACGTTCCGGAGAGCCTCATCGTGCTCGGGGCGGGCGCGGTCGGCGTGGAGTTCGCATCCGCCTTCGCGCGTCTCGGATCGAAGGTGACCGTGGTGGAGCTGCTCCCCCGCTTCCTTCCCCTCGAGGACGAGGAAGTCTCGAAGGAGTTCGAGAAGGCGTTCCGGCGGCGCGGCATCGCCTGCCACCCGGACACGCGCATGGGACGCGTGGTGACCACGGAGCACGGCGTCCGCTGCTCGATCCAGAACAAGAAGGGCGAGGACTCGGCGCTCGAGGCGCGCATGCTCCTCGTGGCGGTGGGCCGCTCGCCGTACGCCGACGGGCTGGGCGCGAAGGAGGCGGGCGTGCGCGTCGACGATCGCGGCTTCGTGCCGGTGGACGAGTACTACCGCACGAACGTCCCCGGCATCTACGCGATCGGCGACATCGTGCCCTCTCCGCAGCTCGCCCACGTGGCGTCGGCCGAAGCGATCATCGCGGTCGAGCACATGGCCGGCGCCCCCACGCGCCCGTTGAACTACCGCACGACGCCCTCGTGCACCTACTCGGATCCGGAGGTCGCGTCCGTCGGGCTCTCCGAGGCCGCCGCCCGCGACGCCGGCTACGACGTCGTCACCGGGCGCTTCCCGTTCTCCGCGAGCGGCAAGGCGCGCATCCTCGACGCGAGCGACGGCTTCGTGAAGATCGTGTCGGAGAAGCGCTACGATCAAGTGCTCGGCGTGCACATCATCGGCGCGCGCGCCACGGAGCTGATCGCGGAAGCCGGCCTCATGATCCAGACGGAGTGCACCACCGAAGAGGTCGTGCGCTTGATGCACCCGCACCCCACGCTCTCCGAGGCCGTTCTCGAAGCGGCGCACGGCGTGCACGGCAGCCCCATCCACATCTGAGGAGCGAGCGTGGAGAACGTCGAACAGACGGCGCCGAGCAAGCGAGCGTTCGCGTCGGGCAGCCTGCGCGCGGTGCGCTCCGTGGGCGGCGAGATCGGCGCGGAGGCGGCGAAGCTCGACGCGCCGCGGAAGCTCGAGGTCTGGCAGCTCCTCCAGAAGAACCGCATGGTCGAGGAGCGGCTGGGGCTCCTCTACCGCACGGGCAAGGTGGTCGGCGGGCTGTACACGTCGCTCGGGCAGGAGGCGATCTCGGTGGGCACGGCGTACGCGCTCGAGCCGGGCGACTGGGTCGGTCCGCTCATCCGCAACCTCGGCGTGATGCTGACGCGCGGGGTGAGGCCGCGCGAGGTCTTCACGCAGTACCTCGCCCGCGGCACCAGCCCCACCGGCGGTCGGGACGGGAACACGCACTTCGGCGACCTCTCGCGCCGCATCGTCGCGCCGATCTCCCACCTGGGCGCGGTCATCCCCGTCATGACGGGCGTCGCGCTCGCGGCGAAGCGACGCGGCGAGAAGGTCGTGGCGGTCACGTGGATCGGGGACGGCGGCACGTCCACCGGCGACTTCCACGAGGGCATCAACATGGCGTCGGTGCTCGGCGTGCCGCTCGTGCTCGTCATCGAGAACAACGGCTACGCGTACTCCACGCCCACGCGCATGCAGACGCGCGTCACGGACCTCGTGATCAAGGCCGACGGCTACGGCGTCCCCGCCGAGGTCGTGGACGGCAACGACGTCCTCGCGGTGTACGACGTCATGAAGCGCGCGACCGATCGCGCGCGTGCCGGGGACGGCCCCGTGCTCGTGGAGGCGAAGACGTTCCGGATGAAGGGCCACGCCGAGCACGACGACGCGAAGTACGTCCCGCCCGAGCTGCTCGAGGAGTGGCGCGCGAAGGATCCGCTCGCGCGCTACGACCGCGTGCTGGAGGCGCAGGGCATCCTCACGCGCGCCGAGCGCGACCGGCGCGTGACCGCTCTCAAGACCGAGATCGACGCGGACGCGGATTTCGCGGTCGAGTCGCCGCTGCCGGATCCGTCGTTCGCCTTCGGACGCGTGTACGCGGACGACGGCGGCCCGGGCGCCATCGCGGAGCCGTGGGGACCGGCGGGCGCCACGCGGGCCGGCGACGCGCCGCGGCCGCCCGAGACGGGAGACGTCCGATGGCGCTGACCACCTACGTCGACGCGATTCGCGAGGCGATGCAGGAGGAGATGCGGCGCGATCCGGCCGTGTTCCTCATCGGCGAGGACGTGGGCACGTACGGCGGGGCCTTCCGCGCGTCGGCAGGCTTCCTCGAGGAGTTCGGCGAGGACCGCGTGATCGACACGCCCATCTCGGAGTCCGCCATCGTGGGCGTCTCCGTGGGCTGTGCCATGAACGGGCTCAAGCCGATCGCCGAGATGCAGTTCATCGACTTCCTGTCGAACGCGTTCAACCAGGTCGTGAACATGGCGGCGAAGGCGCGGTATCGCTGGAACGCCGGCGTGCCGATCGTGGTGCGCGGACCGTGCGGCGGCGGCGTGCACGG
The DNA here is from genome assembly GCA_046330135.1 of bacterium. Lineage (GTDB taxonomy): Bacteria > ARS69 > ARS69 > ARS69 > ARS69 > CAYYFX01. The sequence goes on along the minus strand of JAXLTI010000005.1, from coordinate 105,887 downwards.
CGGGCCGTACCACTCGCAGAACGTCGAGAGCCACTATCTCTCCACTCCCGGCCTGAAGATCGTGGAGCCCGCCACCGCCTACGACGCGAAGGGTCTGCTCAAGGCCGCCATCCGCGACCCCGACCCCGTGCTGTTCTTCGAGCACAAGTTCCTCTACCGGCGCATCAAGGAGGAGCTGCCCGAGGGCGACTGGATCGTGCCGATCGGGAAGGCCGCCGTGCGCGTCGAGGGCACCGACCTCTCGGTCGTCACGTTCGGCGCGTGCGTCCATCACGCGCTCGAGGCGGTGGAGACGCTCGAGCGCGAAGGCCTCTCGGTGGAGGTCGTGGATCTGCGCACGCTCCTGCCGCTCGATCGCGATGCGTTGCACGCGACGGCGAAGAAGACCGGCCGCGTCATCGTCTATCACGAGGCGCAGCGCACCGGGGGAATCGGCGGGGAGATCTCCGCCATCCTCGCGGAGGAGTGCTTCGAGTGGCTCGACGCGCCGATTCTCCGCGTGACCGCGCCGGACAGCCCCGTTCCGTACAGCCCGCCGCTCGAGGCCGCGTTCCTCCCGGGAACGGAGGCCCTGCTCACCGCCGCTCGGCGGCTCGCCGCTTACTAGCCTTCGAGGAGGGAACCGATGGACGTCGTGATGCCGCAGATGGGCGAGAGCATCGCCGAGGGAACGATCGTCAAGTGGCTGAAGAAGCCGGGCGAGCGCGTCCAGAAGGACGAGCCGCTCTTCGAGATCTCGACCGACAAGGTGGACGCCGAGATCCCGTCGCCGGGCGACGGCGTCCTCGCGGAGATCGTCGTCGCGGAGGGGAACACCGTCGCGGTCAACACCGTGGTCGCCCGGATCCAGTCCGCGGCGGGGGCGGGCGCTCCCGCACCGGCGCGACCGGCCGCCGCGCCCGCAACGCCCCCGCCCGTCCCGGCCGCCAAGGTCGCGCCCGAGCCAAGGCCGGCGCCCGCTCCCGCTCCGGCACCCGCGGCTCGCGCGCCCCAGGGGGCGCCTCCGCCCCCGCCGCTGCCTCCGCGTGCCCCGGCTCCGGCGGCCGCTCCGAAGGCGGCGCCCGCCGTGGCCACCCTCGAGGAGCGGCTGCGCGTCCGCTCCTCGCCGCTCGTGCGAAAGATGGCGGCCGAGCACGGCGTGGACATCTCGCTCGTGGCCGGCACCGGCATCCACGGGCGCGTGACGAAGGTCGACATGGAGAGCTACCTGGATCGCCTCGCTCGAGGCGAGGCTCCTGAGGGTCTGGCGGTCGGCCCGCCGCCGGCGAGCGTGCCGGCGCGCGCCGCGGCGCCCGCCGCTCCGGCGCCCGCGCCGGCACCGCCCGCCGCACCGAGCGCGCCCGCGGCGCGGCCGCAAGGCACCGCGCCGCTGGCCGATCGCGTCGAGCCGATGTCGATCATGCGGCTGAAGATCGCCGAGCACATGATCGAGTCGCGGCGGACGAGCGCGCACGTGCAGACCTTCTGGGAAGTGGACGTGTCGCATCTCGCGAAGCTGCGCGACCGCTTCGGCGACGAGTTCCAGCGCCGCAACGGCGTGAAGCTCTCGTTCACGGCCTTCTTCGCGAAGGCCACGTGCGACGCGCTGAAGGCGGTTCCCGTGGTCAACGCGTCGATCGCGGGATCCGAGATCCACTACCACGGCGCCGTCAATCTCGGGATCGCCGTCGCGCTCGAGTGGGGCCTCATCGTGCCGGTCGTGAAGGGGGCGGGCGACATGAACCTCGGCGGGCTCGCGAAGTCCATCGCCGACGTTTCGTCCCGCGCGCGCTCGAAGCGCCTCTCCCCGGACGAGGTCACGGGCGGCACGTTCACGATCACGAACCCCGGGATCTTCGGCGGTCTCTTCGGCTGCCCGATCATCAACCAGCCGCAGTCCGCGATCCTCGGCATCGGCGCGATCGAGAAGCGCCCGGTCGTGATCGACGACGCGATCGCGATCCGCGAGATGGCGTACCTGTCGCTGAGCTTCGACCACCGGCTGATCGACGGCGCGGTGGCCGAGCAGTTCATGGGCGAGCTGAAGCGCAGCCTGACCGCGATGAGCGAGGCCAGTCTCTGACGCCCATGCGCCCGCTCGAGGTCACGCAGCTCGCGAGGGTCGAGTACGAGGACGGGCTCGACCTGATGGACGATCTGCGCGCGAAGGTGGGCGCCGGGGAGCTGCCGGATCAGCTCCTCCTGCTCGAGCATCCGCCCGTGGTGACGCTCGGGCGCAACGCGAGCGATCGCCACCTGCTCCTTTCGGCGGAGGCGCTCGCGCGGCGCGGCATCGGCTTCTTCCGCACGGGCCGCGGCGGCGACGTCACGTTTCACGGGCCGGGGCAGATCGTGGGCTATCCGATTCTCGACCTGAATCCGGATCGCCGCGACGTGCGCCGCTACGTGCGCGACCTCGAGGAGGCCATCATCCGGACCCTCGCGGATTTCGGGGTGGGCTCGGGACGCATCGCCGGGCTGACCGGCGTGTGGGTCGGCGACTTGAAGATCGCGGCGATCGGCGTGCGCATCTCGCGCTGGATCACGAGCCACGGCTTCGCCTTCAACATCGCCACGGATCTCTCGTACTTCGACACGATGATCCCGTGCGGCATCCCCGAGCGAGGCGTGACGAGCCTCTCCAGGCTGCTCGGCCGCGACGTCTCCCTGGACGAGGTGCGCGGCCCCCTCACGACGCGCGTCGCGGAGGTGTTCGATCGCGCGCCAGTTCCGCGCCCGCTGGACACCGAGTCCGTGCAGACGTGGCTCTGGCGTCACGCGGGCGAGAGCTTCGAGGTGCTCCTCCTCCGGAGGACCGATCGTGCGGGCGGCTTCTGGCAGCCGGTCACGGGATTGATCGAGGCGGGCGAAGCGCCCCGCGACGCCGCGGCGCGCGAGGTCCTCGAGGAGACCGGGCTGCGCGGAGACGTCGTGGATCTCGAGTACGTGCGCGACTTCCGGATCGTGCCGGTGGGGTCGGATCCCCCGCCCCGGGCGGGTCCTGGGCCCTGGCTCGACCGGGAGCACGCCTTCGCGATGGAGGCGGGCGAAGCGGAGGTCGCCCTTGAAGGCGGCGAGCACGACGAGTACCTGTGGGTCGATCCCGAGCGAGCGAAGGAGCTCCTGCGATGGAACGGAAACCGGCGGGCCCTGGAACGGCTGATGCGGCGCCTTCGCGAGGGGATGCCCCTCTCGTCGTGAAGGGGTTGCCGGCCGAGGTGGCCGCGCCGCCGCGCGAGGACGCGGACGGTCCGCGCCCGAGCCCCTTTCCCCTCTTCGGCCGCGGCGAGATCGGCACCACGCCGCGCAGCCGGAGCCACCGGGAGGTCGAGCCCCGGCGTCCGGAGTGGCTGAAGATCCAGCTCACCACCGGGGAGTCGTTCCAGAACGTCCGCCGCATGATGGGCGAGCTGCGGTTGAACACCGTCTGCCAGGAAGCGCGCTGCCCGAACATCTACGAGTGCTGGTCCGACCGCACCGCCACCTTCATGATTCTGGGGGATACCTGCACGCGGCACTGCACGTTCTGCGCGATCGCCCGCGCGAAGGAAGGCCGCCCGCTGGATCCCGAGGAGCCCCGCCACGTGGCGGAGGCCATCCGGCGGCTCGGCCTCGCCCACGTGGTCATCACCAGCGTGAACCGCGACGAGCTGCCGGACGGCGGCTCGGTCCATTTCGCCGAGACGATCCGCGAGTCCCGCCGCCTGAACCCGGGCTGTCGCATCGAGGTCCTGATCCCGGACTTCTGCGGGGACGAGAAGGCCCTCGAGAACGTCCTCGACGCTCGCCCCGACGTGCTGAACCACAACACCGAGACGGTGGAGAGGCTCTATCCGCGCGTGCGGCCGGACGCGCGCTACGATCGCTCGCTGGAGCTGCTCGCGCGCGCCGCCGCCGAGAAGCCGCGCCGCGAAGGAGGGCTGCTCACGAAGTCCGGGCTCATGCTCGGCCTCGGCGAGACGCGCTCGGAGGTCGCGAAGACCCTGCGCGATCTCCGTGCCGTCGACGTGGACATCGTGACCCTGGGCCAGTACCTGAGCCCCTCGAAGAAGCATCTCGGCGTGGAGAAGTACTACCGCCCCGAGGAGTTCGCGGAGCTGCGCGAGGAGGGGCTCGCGCTGGGCTTCAAGTTCGTGGAGTCCGGCCCGCTCGTGCGCTCGAGCTACCACGCGCGCCGTCACGCGGACGGAGCGAAGTGACGCCGCAGGTCGGCTTCCCGCCCCGTCCGCCGAAGGACCCGCGGACGCTGGACGCGATCTTCCGCCCGCGGTCGGTCTGCGTGATCGGCGCGTCCACGCACCGCGGCTCCATCGGCCGCGAGATCGTCCACAACCTCATCGACGGCGACTTCAAGGGGAAGCTCTTCCCCGTGAACCCGAAGGCCGACTACATCCATTCGATCAAGGCCTACCCGTCCATCCTCGACGTTCCGGATCCCGTGGATCTCGCCGTGATCGTGGTCCCGGCCGGGGCCGTCCACGACGTCGCCGAGCAGTGCGGGAAGAAGGGCGTGAAGGGGCTCATCGTGATCTCCGCGGGCTTCCGCGAGGTCGGAGAGGCCGGCGCCGAGCGGGAGCGGCGGCTGCTTTCGATCTGCGACCGGTGGGAGATGCGCATGGTCGGCCCGAACTGCCTCGGCGTGTTCAACGCCGATCCCGCCGTCTCCCTCAACGCGACGTTCGCGCCCGGCATGCCGCAGCCCGGATCGGTGGGCTTCGTGTCCCAGAGCGGCGCGTTGGGCATCGCGGTGTGGACGGAGATGCAGCGCCGCAACGTCGGCTTCGCGCAGTTCGTGTCCACCGGCAACAAGGCGGACGTCTCGGGCAACGCCCTGCTCGAGTACTGGGAGAACGACCCGGCCGTCCGCATCCTCGCCCTCTACCTCGAGAGCTTCGGGAACCCGCGCCGCTTCGTGCAGCTGGCGCGGCGCATCACGCCGAAGAAGCCGATCCTGCTCGTGAAATCCGGGCGGACCGCGGCGGGAGCGCGGGCGGCTTCGTCGCACACGGGCGCGCTCTCCGGGATGGACCGCGCCACGGACGCGCTCATCCGGCAGACCGGCGTGATCCGCGCGCGCTCCATCGACGATTTGATGCAGCTCCTGCAGGCGTTCTCGCGCTGCGCCCTGCCGAAGGGGCGACGGGTGGCCGTGCTGACCAACGCCGGCGGTCCCGGCATCCTCGCCACGGACGCGCTCGTGGGTCACGACATGGAGCTCGCCGAGATCGACGCCGTCACGCGCGCGCGGCTCGCGGAGCTGCTGCCGGGCGAGGCCAGCGTGGCGAACCCGATCGACATGATCGCCTCCGCGGACACGACGGCCTTCCGCACCTGCCTGCGCATCCTCCTCGAGGCGGACGGGATCGACCTCGTGATCGTGGCGTTCGTCCCGCCGATCATGGTGGATCCGATGGCCGTGGTCCGCGGCGTGACCGAGACGATGAAGGGCATCGAGAAGCCGGTGCTGATGGTGATCATGGCGGAGGAGCAGTACTACGCGCGCATTCCCGCCGAGATCCCGGACGCTCCGCCCGTCTACCGCTACCCCGAGGCCGCCGCCTACGCCGCGGCCGAGCTGGCGAACTGGGCGGAGTGGCGCACGCGCGATCCGGGGAGCATTCCGGACATCGACGCCCGGCGGGACGTGGCGCGGCGCATCGTGGAGACCGAGGGGACCTCGGGCGAGTACCTCGACGCGGACGCGGCGTTCCGCGTGCTGCAGGCGTACGGCTTCCCGATCGCGCCCTGGCGCCGCGCGCGCACCGCGGAAGAAGCGGTGGCGGCGGCCGAGGCGCTGGGCTTCCCGGTGGCGCTGAAGGTGGCGGGGCGGCGCATCGTCCACAAGTCCGACGTGGGCGGCGTGGCGCTCGGGCTGCGCAACGCGCTGGAGACGGAAGGCGCCTTCGCGAAGATGAGCCGCGCGGTGCGCGCGCTCGGCCACGATCCGCACGTGGAGGGCTTCCTCGTCCAGCCCATGACGACCGCGCAGCAGGAAGTCATCCTCGGCATGACCACGGATCCCGTCATCGGTCCGATCCTGCTCTTCGGTCTCGGCGGAAAGTACGTGGAGGTGCTGAAGGACGTGGCCTTGCGCGTGCACCCCATCACCGACGTCGACGCGCGCGACATGGTGCGCTCGATCCGCGGCTTCGAGCTGCTCCAAGGCGTGCGCGGCGAAGCGGGCGTGGCGCTCGAGCCCGTCCACGACGCGTTGCTCCGCCTGTCCGCGCTCGTCACGGACCTGCCGCAGCTCGCGGAGATCGACTTGAATCCGTTCCTGCTCTCGGCGAGCGCGAGCGACTGCCGCATCGTGGACGTGCGCATCCGCCTGGGCTGAGCCGCCTTCGCCGCGCGTCACCTCGCGCACCTCGCGCTCTTCACCGCGCGCGGCCGGCGATCCTCGTGGCGTTCGCCATCAGGGTGAAGGCGGGGCTCGACGCCGGCAGGAACGGGAACGTGGCGCCGTCGATGAGATCGAGTCCGGCGAAGTCGCGGCTCGCGCCGTCCGGGGTGGCGGTGAAGGGCCGGTCCTCGCGCGTCATCGGGAGCGTGCCGGCGTAGTGCGCGCTCGCGCCCGTGGGGCGCACGCGAGTCGCGCCCGGCACCGCCAGCGCCCCGAGCGCCGCCAGCGCGCGGCGCACGCGCACGAGGGTGCGGCCGATGAGCGCCGTCTCGCCCGTGGGCGGCTCGTAGCGGACCACGAGCGGCCGCTCTCCCGCGCCGCCCTCCTCGGGTCCGTCCGCCAGCTCCGCCCAGCACGTCCGGCGGCGGTGATCGGGGAAGCTCACGCTCACCTCTCCGAGCGCTGCGTGCACATCGCGGAACATGCGCAGCCCGGTGCGGAGGTCGAAGGGCAGGCGCTGGGCGAGGGCATGGACGGATGCGGTCTTGAGCGTCGTCACGAGACCGACCACGCCGTTTCTGGGCTCGAACCCGTCGAGCGCGAGCGCGAGCTGGTGATACTGGTACGTGCGCGCGTCGTGGCGGCGACGGATCATCCGCCAGCTCAGGAACGGCACGAGGACCTGCCGGTTGTCCATGAGCCCCGCGAGGCGAGCCGGCTCGCCGCCTGCACGCCGCCAGGACTCGAGAAAGATCCGCGTGCTGGCGAGCGTGCCGGCGCCGAGGGCCAGGCGCTCGACCTCGATCTCCGCGTCTCCCGCGCCGTCGAGGCGCTCCACGACGAGAGCGCGCACCCGACGATCGTCGTCCGCGCGGAACCACTTCGCACGGAGCCCGGGCCGGTACTCGAAGCGCGCGCGGGCGCGCAGCTCGCGCAACATCGCGGACGGCGTCCAGAGCGACTCCGTGGGGCAGCCGAGAGCGCAGCGGCCGAGCAGCGTGCAGCCCTTCCGGCCGAGCCCGTCGTGCGGCAGCACGGCGTTGCGCGCGCGCCCGAACACGGCGCCGAGGCGCCGCAGCACCAGGCGATTCTCGCCGTAGCGCTGCAGCAGGACCTCCGAGTGCTCGTCGAGAGGGAGAGGCGGGAGCAGGTGACGATGCACCGGGACGCGCGCGGCCAGGTCGTCCGCCGCACCCGAGACGCCGATCCGTTCCGCGACGACGTCGTAGGCGGCGGCGAGATCCTCGTGCGGGAACGGGAAGTCGACGGTCTCCTCGCGCCGCCACGGATACGCGCCGCCCGTCCAGGCTTCGGCGAGGCCGCCTCGCGCGAGAGAGAGACGCGGCGCGAAGCCCTCCGCCCGCAGCTCCGCGGGCTTCGCCGGCTCGAAGAGGTGCGCGCGGTGCGGCGGGAGGCTCTCGTCCTCCGCCGCGACGCCTGGATACCTCACGCCTTCGAGTCGCTCGCCGAGCAGGTAGGCCGCCGGATCCTCGAGGTTGCGCTTCAGATCCTCGAACGAGTCCTCCACGTTGATCGGCGGAGGACCCTCGCGCCCCACGTCGACCATCAGGACGTCGTCGCCGCGATCCAGCAGCGTCCGGGCGAAGTGCACCGCGCTGGCGCCCGAGCCCACGACGACGACTCTCACGGGGTCTCCGTCCCGCGTGAGCGGCGCCCCGCCACCAGGACGCGCGGCCCCACGACGAACGTGGCCGCCAGGAGCGTCAAGCCGTAGCCGGCGGCGCGGAACGTCGTGGCGCGGAGAAAGGCCGAGATTCCGCCCGCGCCGGGCCGATCCAGGAGATCGCTCTCGCGCCCGCTCTCGAGGAGGGCGAGCAGGAGCACCAGCTTGCGGCGCAGGGGGCCCGTGCGATCGAAGGCCGCCGCCCACGCGTCGGCGAGGCGAGCGCCGAACGGCCCGCCGCGCGCCGCCAGCACGAGCGGATCGTCCTCGTCGTCCACCGAGCGCACCGGCCCTGAGCGCCCCGCCTCGTGCGCACGCACGTACTGCGCCACGACGTACGGCGAGGGAGCGACTCCCGCGAGATGGCGGGTGAGCACCGCGCACTCCGCTTCGAGCGCGGCGCGATCCGAGTCGGCGGCACGCGTTCGGCGTTCGCTCACGCCCGTGACGGGAGTCGACATGATCGCGCGAGCGTATCACGAGCCTTCGCGACGGGCAGCGGCGGATCCGCGCGGCACCCCGAGGCGCCGCCGCCATGCCGGCGCTCCTCCGCGAGGGTCGGTCAGTCCGAAGCGATCTCGAAGGCGAGAATCCGCGACGGGTCGCCCTCCGTCGCGAGCGCGGCGCAACATCCGGATCGCGCGGGCACCTCGCCCACGCGGAAGCGCTCCGCCTCGGAGCCGAGCGGGTGGATGGTCAGCGGGTGATCCGGGTCGGCGTCCACCTCGAAGCGCGCGGCGAGGGTGAACATCCCCTCGCCGCGGGCTTTGACGATCGCTTCGCGCACGGTCCAGCAGCGGAAGAACGCCAGCGTCTTCGCCGGTCCCTGCAGCCGGTGAATCGTCTCGATCTCGCGCGGCGCGAAGATGCGCGCGGCGACGCGCTCGCGGTCGACGTCGCGGTCCAGTCGCTCCACGTCGACGCCGACCTCGCGCTCCACCGCGAACGCGGCCACCCACGCCGCGCCGGAGTGCGCGAGGCTGAAGCGGAGCGAGCCGGCGGCGAGGCGGGGCTTCCCCTCCGCGCCGATGCGCAGCTCCACCGCCTCCGGCGCCGTTCCCGCGTAAGCGCCCACGAGGCGCCGCAGCAACTCGCGCGAGCGCACGAAGCGGTGCCGCGCCTTGCCGAGCATCCGCTCCGCGCGCGCTCTCTCCTCCGGCGCGAGGAGCGACTCGTCGGGAGCAGATACGTCCAGGTCGGCGTGCCAGACGTGCACGTGGCCGGCAGCCAGCTCACGAGGAGCGAACGGGCCCGCGGGCGGCGACACCGGAGCGGGCACGACGAACACCGGCGCCCTAGCCCTGCGCGCGCGCCGCGGCGACGGCGAGCAGCGCCCACGCGACGAGCCACGCGACGCCCCCGAAGGGCGTGACGGCGCCCCACGCGCGCGTGCCGCCGAGCGCGAGGACGTAGAGCGAGCCGCTGAAGAGGACGATGCCGGCGGCGAAGAGTCGCCCCGCCCAGCGGGCGGCCGGCGCCCCGCGCCCGAAGGAGGCCGTGCCGAGGACGACGAGCGCGAGCGCGTGGAACATCTGGTAGCGCGCCCCGGTCTCGAAGATCCGAAGCCGATCTTCCGGCAGGGACGCGCGCAGCGCGTGCGCGCCGAACGCCCCCGCCAGGACCGCGAGGAGTCCGAACGCCGCGCCGAGCACGGCGAAGCCCGGCTCGCGCGTTCGCTCGGACGCTTCGGTCACGGGGCTACCACTCGCGGAGGTGCTCGTAGAGCGTGGTCCGCTGGACCGGGCGGAAGCCGGCGTCCTTGATGAGCGCCACGCATTCCTCGGTGGTGGTGGTGTTGTGGTGCCTCGCCTCGCGCAGCACGTTCTCCTCGATCAGCGTCCCGCCGAAGTCGTCGCCGCCGGCGTGCAGCGCGATCTGGCCCGTCTTCTTCCCCTCGGAGAACCAGCTGGCCTGGATGTGGTCGAAGTTGTCGAGGTAGATGCGCGCGAGCGCGATGATCCGCAGGTACTTCACCGGCCCCGGGCTCTCCGGAATCTTCTTCTCGAGGAGCGTGTTGCCCGGCTTGAAGCTCCACGGAACGAACGAGGTGAAGCCGCGCGTCTCGTCCTGCAGCTCGCGCAGCTTCCGCAGGTGCTCCACGATCTCCTCGTCCGTCTCCGCGTGGCCGTACATCATGGTGGCGGTGGAGCGGTACCCGATGTCGTGCGCGATGCGCATCACTTCGAGCCATTGCTCGGCGGAGGCCTTCTTCGGGCTGATCCGCTTGCGCACGCGATCCACGAGGATCTCCGCGCCGCCGCCCGGGATCGTGCGCTGCCCCGCGTCCCAGAGCGCCGCCAGCACCTCGCGGACGGACTGGCCGGAGATCTCCGCCATGGTGCGGATCTCCGACGGGCTCCAGAGGTGCGCGCACACGTCCGGGAAGTTCGCGCGCAGCGCGCGCACGACGTCGACGTAGTAGGAGAACGGGATCTGCGGGTTGTGGCCGCCCTGCAGGAGCGTGGTCGTGGCGCCCTTCTCCACGGCGCGGCGCACCATCGCCACGATCTCGTCCACGGAGTGCCAGTAGCCTTCCGCGTCCCCCGGCTTGCGGTAGAACGCGCAGAAGAGGCAGTCCGTGGTGCACACGTTCGTGTAGTTCGGGTTCGTGTCGATGACGAACGTGATCGCGTCCCCCGGTACGCGTCGCCGGCGCATCTCGCCGCCGAGCGCGCAGAGGTCCGCGAGGCTGGCATCGTGGAGGAGGAAGAGCGCGTCCTCCTCGTCCACGCGCTCGCCGGCCAGCGCGCGTCCCGCGATCTCCTGGAAGCGGACGGGATCGCCCGAGGGCTTGTGCACGTTCTGCCAGGCGAAGGTCGTGCTCACGGCGTCATCTCCGACAGGAGCGCGCCGAACGTCTCGAGCGCCAGCTCCTCCACCGGGCCCAGGCGGTAGCGAAGGCCCAGGAGGTACTCGTGGACGCCCTCCTCGTCGAGGCCGACCTCGTCCCCGCGGCGTGCGGCGATCTCGCCGATGCGATCCTCCCAGTTCGCGAGCGACGCCGCGATCGTCTCCTCGATGCGACGCCGATCCTCCTCCGGGACCTCCTTCGCGACGACCCATCGCGCGAACACGAACGGCAGCGCCTGCCAGGCGTGCCACTCCTCCCCGAGGTCGTAGACGAACGGGAAGTCCTCGAGGCCCTCCGACGCGGCGCGGAGCGCACGGTCCCCGATCAGGAGCCGCGCGGCGTCCGCCGCGTCCTCGCCCCGCCGGAAGCGCACGCCCTCGAGCGCGTAGCGCTTCTGCAGCAGCATGCGGACGAGCGCGGCGGACGTGGAGCTCTCCACGGTGAGCCCCACCTGCGCTCCCGAGAGCCGGCGGATCTCGCGGCGAGCGAAGAGCAGCACGGAGTGCACCGGCCCCTCGGACGCGATGCCGAAGTCCCCGAGCGGTTCCAGGCGGTCGCGCAGGCGCAGATAGTCCGCCACCGCCATCGGGCCGCACGTGGCCACGCCCGCCTCCGCCAGCCGTCCGAGCTCCCGGGGGACTTCGCGCACGATCTCGAAGTCGAGCGCGCTCAGCCCCTCGTAGAACGGCTCACAGTTGAGATACGGAATGAGCGCGAGCGTCGTCTTCGTCGTGGACTTCGAGAACATGGTAGAGAGCGTCCCTCCGCGCGGGAACCTTGCCCGCTTCGCGGATGAGCTTGAGGATCCGTTGCCGCGTGAGGCCCACCGGGCTCGGCGCGAGCGCGAGGTGCGCGATCTTCTCCTCGACGATCGTCCCGTCGATGTCGTCCGCGCCGAAGTTCAGCGCTACCGACGCGGTCTCCTCGCCGAGCATGACCCAGTACGCCTTGATGTGATCGAAGTTGTCGAGGACGAGCCGCGCGGCGGCGATGGTGCGCAGGCCGTCGTCCGCCGAGGCGCCCCGCGGGACGAGCTTCGTGGTGCCGAGCTGGTACTCGAGCGGGATGAACGAGAAGAACCCGCCCGTCTCGTCCTGGAGCTCGCGCACCTGCAGCATGTGCGAGATCCGTTCCTCGTGCGTCTCGATGTGACCGAACAGCAGCGTGCAGTTCGAGCGGATGCCGAGCCGGTGCGCGGCGCGATGGATCTCGAACCAGCGCTCGTGGCCCATCTTGCTCCGGTACAGCTCCTGGCGGATGCGCTCGGAGAAGACCTCGGCCCCGCCGCCCGGCATGGCCACGACGCCCGCGTCCTTGAGCGTCTCGAGCACGTCCTCGATCGAGCGCTTGGAGATCTTCGCGAACCAATCGATCTCCACCGCGGTCCACGCCTTGATCTGGAGGCGCGGCCACGCCTCGTGCAGCCGGCGCACGATCTCCACGTAGTCCTCGAAGCGCCACTTCGGATGCAGCCCGCCCACGATGTGGATCTCGTCGATGTCCTCGCTCCCGTGCGCGAGGATCTCCTCCATCGTCATCTCGTAGGCGTGCTCGTCGCCCTTCCTCGCCGCGAAGTCGCAGAACTTGCAGGTGAGGACGCAGAGGTTCGTGGGGTTGAGCTGCCGGTTCAGCACGTAGAGCACGCGATCCCCGGTCTTGCGCGTCTTCACCGCGTCCGCGACGCGGCCCAGCCCGAACAGGTCGGGCGTGCGCAGGCAGACGAGCCCGTCCGCAAGCTCCAGCCGCTTCCCGGCCTCGACCTTCTCGGCCACGGCGCGAAGCGCAGGATCACGGATGAGGTCGACGAGGCTGCTCACGGCTTCTCCGAGCGAGGGACCCGCCATGATCGGTGCAGCGGGCCGAAGAATCAAGGCCGCCGGGCCGCGGGGGCGGGGGGCGGGGCCGCCCCGCCGCCGCCCGTCGATCGCCGCCCTTCTCGAGCCCGCGCGCTCCGCGCCGACTCAGGGCTTCTCGAACAGGACCCGCGGCACGCTGTCCGGCGCTGCGGTCTCCCAGGGCTCGCCCTGGCCGTGATCCGTCGCGAGGAGGATCGAGCCGAACTTCTTCCACCCCTTCCACGCCATCGTGAACTGAGGGGCGGAGTCCGCCGCCGCGGCGTAGTACGACCACTGCGCCACGAGACCCGAGTCGCGCGCGATCCAGACGTCGTAGCGGTTCTCGGGCGTCATGCCGATGCCGGCGTCGAACGTCAGGCCGAGCTGATCCGCCGGGCGGCCGTCCGCCAGCTGCGAGGGCCCCAGGTACTTCAGGGTGACCCCCGGATCCAGGAGCTTGTACGGCATCAGCAGCCAGTAGGAGTCGTTCACCCACCAGCCGTAGCCGAGCTCGAGCGCCGCCTTCTTCGCGGCGGGATCCGTGACCTCCGCGCCCTTGTCGAAGACGCGGCCATCGTGGGTCTGGATGTTCACGAGGACGATCTTGTCGCCCGACTCGATGCGATCCATCCCCGTGAAGCGATCCCACGTGTGCTTCCGGCGGCCGAAGAAGTTCCACTGGAGGTAATGCGTGCGGGCCCACGCGTCCCGCCCGCCCATGCGCACGAGCGTGGATTCCGCGAGAGCGACGGCCTTCGGATCGGACTCCGCGCGGCACGACCCGCCCGGCACCGCGAGAACGGCGGCCACGAGCAGGGCGGCGGTGGTGGCGAGGCGACGTACGGTCATGAGCGATCTCCTTTCGGCCGGCGGCCCGGTCCGGTCTCACGCGAGCGGCCTCGTCGTGACGGCCGGTCGCCCCCGCAGGGAACACCGAAGCGCGCTCCCGGGTCAACGGCAGGCGAGGCCACTCGGGGCCAACCTCCGGCTTCGGACCGTCCGCTCCGGAAATGTCGGGGTCACGCGAGCGTGCTCGCACGACCCCATCGTCGATAGGCGTGCACGCCCACGACCACGACCCCGACCGCAAGCCGCGCCGGCGGCGGAAGCGCGCGGCGGACGAGCGCGAACGGCACGACGTACGGAGCGGCGCCGAGCGCCTCCCCGCCGAGGACGCTTGCCGCGCTTCCGGCGCGGTTGCCGGCAGCCGCCAGCAACCAGAAGCAAGCCGCGATCCGCGCGCCGCCGCCGGCCCCCGCGAAGAGCGCGACCGCGAGGCTCGCGTCGTTGCGGAGGACGCCGGCGACGAGGGACGCGAACACCGCGACCGCGTAGATCGCGTGGTACAGCAGCCCTTCGGACTGCTTCTCCATCACGGCGAAGAGCTGCGCGAGCACGACGAACGGGAAGCTGCAGGCGAGCCAGACACCGAGCCAGCGGAGATAGGCCCCGGACGCGCGCCACGGCTCTCCGAGGACGATGGTGACCAGATCGGACGCCGTGAGCACCAGCACGCACGTGGGCACCAGGCTGATCCCGACGCATCGCCGAAACACGGCGAGGCTCTCCTCGCCCAGCGCTCCGCGGATCCGCGCCTCCGAGGCCCGGGGCAGGAACGCCTGCGACATCGACGCCGCCAGGAGGTTCAGGGGGGCGTGCGCGAGACGCTGCGCCGCCACGAACAGCCCGACCGTCGCGGCCCCGAAGGCGTGGCCGAGCGCGAGCGCCGGGAGTTGCTCCGAGATGCTGTGCAAGAGGGTCGAGCCGGTCGCGAACTTCGGGAAGCGCGCGTAGCGCACGGCCAACCGCTTGATCGCCGCGGCGGAGAACGTGACGGGCGGAAGGCCCCGATCTCCGCGAGCCAAGAGGCCGCCCAGCGCGAAGAACGCGGCGAACTGCCCGAGGATCTGTCCGACGATCAGGCCCGCAGGACCGGCGCCGAGGGAGCCCGCGAGGACCTGGCCCCCCGCCCTTCCTCCCGACTGCGCCGCCCGCGAGGTGGCCAGGGCGGCGAAGCGACGTCGCCGCAACGCCCAGTACGTCAGTGGCTGGTAGGCCGCGGTCCCGAGCAGGCTCACGGGAAGCAACCACAGCCACCGGTCCATGCCGGGGGCGCGCAGCCACGCCGCGAGGGGGTGCCGGAACAGAGCCGTGGCGGCGAGCGCGAGGAGGCTCGACGCGACACCGAGGCTCGCGGCGATCGCCAGCACGTCGGCGGCGTCGGCGTCGCTCTCGGGCAGCGTGACCGAGAGCTCGTAGCGCCCGCAGGCGACGACGCCGATCACGGACAGGACGGCGACGAACAGGGCGAACTGACCGAACTCGGCGGGAGAGAAGAGGCGTGCGAGCACCGGAGCGGCCGCCGCCGAGAGAAATTGCGCGAGGGCCGCGCCCGTCGCGAGCGTCAGAACGTCGCGCCCGAATCGGCCGGGGAGGAGCCCTCGGATCAACGGCGCTCGACCCCGTTCGCCCTTTCCCCCTCGTGACGCGGGCCGGCTTCGCCCGCGCGCTCGAAGACCGTCCAGGAGTTCCACGACTCGGCCTCCCACACGCGCTCGTACGGGCCGCTCGCGGCGGCCTTCAAGATCAGAGTCTGCACCGCCCACGGCGGGTTCTGGGGCACGGCCACCAACGCGTAGTATCCCGAGCGAATGCGCTCCAGCAACGGTGCGGGGTCGATCACGCCCTTGCGCACCAGCTCGTCGAGGAGCATGCAATCCAGCACTTCGGGGTCTCCGACGTGCACCGCGACTCGGTCGCCGAGGATGAGACGCGGGCCCGCGTGCGCGGCGAAGTGCTGCACGTAGGGATCCGAGCGGCTGAACGCGAAGAGGCCCAGATCCGCGTCGCTCAAGCGCCCCGCGTGGAGGCCGACGTGCGCGGCGAGCGCCACGATCACGGCGGTCTGCGGCAGCCATCGTGCCGCGCGCTCGCCGGCGGCGAGGGCCGCGAAGAGGAACAGGAGCAGCCACAGCTCCGCGAAGTAGTTCAGTCCCGCGCCGTACTTCCCGGCCGAGTACACGCTCCAGGAGGCGAGCACGGCGAGGTAGGCGAACAGGACGCGGTACCGCCGGGTGGACGCCACGACGACCGCCGCCGGGAGGGCGGCGAGCAGCAACGCCCAGGACGCCACGCACGACTTCCCCATCTGTGACAGGCCGTACCGCAGCGACACGTCGTTGCAGGCCAAGGCCAGGAAGGTGTCCTCGAAGTAAGCGCCACGGGTCGCCGCTCCCATCCCCGTGAAGAAGACGACGAGAAGGACGCCCAGCGTGGTCGCGAACACGACGGCGTCGTGGCGGCGTCGGGACACGACGAGGTGCAGCAGCGTACCCACCGGCGCCGCCACGAACGATTGCTTGAACGCGAACGCGATGAAGAAGCAAAGGGCCGCCGCGCCGAGGCTCCACGCGCGACGACCGAACGTCAGGGCGACCCCGAGAATCGTGAACAGGAGCCCTTCGGACTCCGGATGGAGCCGGTAGAAGTCCGTGAGGATGGAGGCATGAAAGACGAACGGGCCCGCCAAGGCGAGAGCGCCGGCGCGGCGGCTCCCGGTGCTCTTCCAGACGAACCCCGCGAGAACCGCGGAAAGGGCGAGCGACGACGCGAAGCTGATCGTCCGACCGAGCCACAAGGTCCTCTCGAGATCGAGACCCAGGAGACGGCTCGCCCATCCGGGGACGACGTACATGAGCGGGTTGTAGACGTGCACGACGAACGGCAGCACGCCGAGATGTCCGTAGAGCGCACGTCCCTCCGCCACGCGGCGAGCGCCATCGAGCACGAGCGCCTCGGGAACGCTCGTCTCATAGGGCTCGGCGAGGAGGTGGAATCCCCGTCTGAGCACCGCGGCGACGATCAAGATGCCGGGAAGGAGGAGCCACCAGGTCAGGTCGCGGGCGCGTCGGCCCCAGCGCGCTCGTCCCGACGGCTCGGCAGGCGGGTCTTCCCTCATCGTGACGCCTCTCTACCTCAGATCGTACTCCTTCCAACGTCGATCGACCTTCTTCACGACGTCCGGGTCCATCTCGAGCGGGGCGGGATAGCCCGTCTTGAACGTGGCATCGATCGCCATGCGGCCGCGATGCATCGGCCATGCGCCGCGAAGCTCCGAGCGCTCGAAGAACACGTCCCGCGCGGGGTCGAAGCGCGTGAAGATTCCCCAGAGCAACAGCGCGCGATCCGAGAGCGGAACGTCGGGCGAGACGGCCGCCACGATCTTCGGCGCGGGCGACGCGTCGCCTTGGCCCGCGCCCGGCAGCGCCGCGACCGCCGCCGCGAGGGCGCCGCGCGGGTCGCTGCCCTCCACGGTGATCGCGAGGAGCGCGCGGCCGAGGAGGCGCTGCCCGCGGATCCTCCGATCGATGGTCGTCAGGTCCGGGAGGGTCGAAGCGTCGAACGCGGCACCGGCCGGCGGAGACGTGGACGCCGGGCCGGAGCTGCCGCCCGCGAAGTCGGCGGGGCCCTTGGCCGACGGCGTCGCGTCGAGGACCATCTTGCTGCCGAGATTCAGCGTGTAACTCGTGAAGTCCAGGGTGTCGAACGGCACTCTCGGCAGCACGATGCAATCCTCGGCGGGATCGAAGTGGAGCGCGATCGCATCGAGAACCGCGTCGAGATCACGGCAATCCACGTCCTTGCCGACCACCACCAGCACCTTCGTGAGCCCGAGCTGCCCCTGCCCCAGGAGACCGAACGCCGCCCGCATCGCTTCCTTCTGGAAGCGCTCTTCCACGGAAGCCACGAGCAGGTGATGGAAGCCCGTTTCGCCGTATGCCCAGAGGTCGCGGACCTCGGGGTGCGGCAGGCGGATCAGCGGACCCAGGAGGTCCTGCACGGCGTCGCCCATGACGCCGTCCTCTTGCGGCGGCTTGCCCACGATCGTCGCCGGATAGATGGCATCCTTCCGCCGGAAGACGCGGCTCACGCGAAACACCGGGAACGGCGCGGCCGCCGAGTAGTGGCCGAAGTGGTCGCCGAACGGGCCCTCCGTCCGCCGCTCGCGCGGCGCCACGCTCCCCTCCAGCACCAGCTCCGCGCTCGCCGGGACGTCGAGCGGGACGGTCTCCCCGCGCGAGAGCTCCACCGGCGTGCCGCGCAGCAGTCCGGCGAACGCCGCCTCGGACAGGCCTTCCGGCAGCGGCATCATCGCGGCGAGCATCAGCAGCGGATCGCCGCCGAGAGCCACCGCGACCGGAAGCGCCCGGCCCAGCTCCTCCGCCTCGCAGTAGTGATACCCGCCGCCCTTCGCGATCTGCCAGTGCATGCCGGTCTCGCGCGGCCCGAACACGTGCATGCGGTAGATCCCCACGTTCGGGGAGCCGTCGCGCGGGCTGCGCGTGTGCACGAGCGGGAAGGTGACGAAGGGTCCGCCGTCCCCCGGCCAGCACGTGAGCACCGGCCACTTCGCGAGGTCGGGCTCCTCCGACACCTCGCGCACGGGGCCCCCGCGCCGGAGGCGCGGCTTCATGCCGCGCAGCTTCCACAGCTCGCGGCGATGCGCGAAGAGCGTCGAGAGACGCGGGGGATTGAGCTCCTTCGCGAGGCGGAAGAGCGATTCCCCGATCTCGGCGGGCGGGCGGCCGAGCGCGACCTCGATGCGCCGGCGCGTGCCGAACAGGTTGATCGCCAGCGGGAACGCCGAGCCTTCGACCTTCTCGAAGAGGAGAGCGGGCCCGCCCTCGCGCACGACGCGTGAGACGATCTCCGTGATCTCGAGCTTCGCGTCGACCGGGACGCGCACTCGACGCAGCTCGCCGAGCGCATCGACCGCGCGGAGGAAGCTGCGGAGGTCCGGTGCGCTCACCCCAAGAGCTCCGCGCGGCGCCACCCCTCGGTCAGCGGCTGGCCCGTCGCGGCCTGGACCACGCGGTCCGTGAAGTCGCCCACGAGACGCTCCAGGGAGTCCGGCTTCAGGTAGAAGAACGGAGAGACGGGCATCACGATCGCGCCCTCGCGGGAGACGCGGGCGGCGTTCTCGAGGGCGATTCCCGTCAGGGGACTCTCGCGCAGGCCCAGCACCAGGCGCCGGCGCTCCTTCAACGCGATATGACACACGCGCGTCGCGAGCGTGTCGGAGAGACCCGCCGCGACCTTCGCGAGGAAGCCGGCGCTCGCCGGCAGCACCACCACCGCGTCGAATGGATTGGATCCGGAGGAAAGCGGGGACGCGAGATCGTCGTCCGAGTCCACGCGGTCGCACAGCCCCTCGACGTCGGCGACGGTGAGGCCGGTCTCGTCCTTGAGGACCACCTTGCCCCACTTCGTGACGATGACGAGCTTCTCGCCCGGCAGGCGGCGGAGAAGCTCGATCCCGAAGACCGACCCGGACGCCCCGGTGATGACCACGACCGTGCGCACGCGAGACCCTCGCGGAAAGCGGGCGAGGACCGTATCAGCCGCCCGCGAGGAGCGTCAATCGAAGCGGACCGCCGCCTCGGGAATCGCGCGGCCCGCGCGCCGCGTCGCTGGAGCAGCCGGAAAAGGTCGATGAATCCTCGATCCGCGGGGCGCCCCCCTCGCAACGCGGGAGCGGTTTGCCCTATCATCGTTCGGGCTCGTCGGCCCCCCGGCCGACTCGACCACCCGGGCTCGCATCCCTGATCCCGCGGAAACGGTGCGTGCGAACGCCCGGAGCCGCCACCCTCGACGCCGTCCTCACGGAGCGGTCCATGAGACATCTCGCTACGATCCTCGCCCTCGGGCTCCTCCTCTCCCCCGCCCCGGGCCTCGCTTCCGAGCGGGCGCCCGGCGGCTCGGTGATCGCCGGCGGCGGCCCGTTTCCCCCGGAGTTCCAGGCCATCCAGGACCACGTGTTCACGCCGAGCTGCACGCTGAGCTTCTGCCACGGCGCGGCGCAGTCCGCCGGCATGGACCTGCGCGCCGGCGTCTCGTACCAGATGATCGTCAATCATCCGAGCAGCGAAGTCCCGAACGTGAACCGCATCGAGCCGTTCCAGCCCGACAACAGCTACCTGATCTGCAAGCTCGAGAACTGCCCGTGGATCGTGGGACAGCAGATGCCGCTCATCGGCGGTCCGCTCGGCGCCGACGTGATCGGCGTGATCCGCGACTGGGTCACGCTCGGCGCGTTGGAGTTCCCGGCGGTCGCCGTGGAGCCCACGAGCTGGGGCCGCGTGAAGGCGATGTACCAGTAGCTCCTCCCCGGAAGCTCGAGCGAGCGCGGAGAGACCACGGACCGCAGGGGGCGGCGCCGCGCCTCCCCCTTCTTCTCGCCCGTCCGTCGCGCGCGCTTCTTCCCCGTCAGAGGCCCGCCCAGACGAGCGCGAGCACGACGAAGCCGACGACCAGGTTGATCCGGAAGAACGCGAGATCGACGACGTGCGCGAGCCGGTGCTCGAGCGCGAGCAGGAGCGCCACGACGCCGAGGAGCCCCCAAGCGAGAGCCCCGTGCAGGGAGAGCGCGGTCAGCGCCAGCAGGGCGAGCAGGGCCGCCGCGTGGATCGCCGCCGCCCAGGCGAGCGCCGGGCCTCTTCCGAGGGACGCCGGCAGCGAGCGCAGCCCTTCCTTGCGGTCGAATTCCTCGTCCAGCGTCGCGTAGATGACGTCGAAGCCGGCGACCCACAGCCAGGTGAAGAGCGCGAGCCAGTGGACCGCGCCGAAGGGCAGCACCCGGTTCGTCACGGCGACGTACGCCCCGATCGGACCGAACGCGAGCGCCGCGCCGACCCCGAAGTGCGCGAGCGGCGTGAAGCGCTTCATCAAGGGGTACCCGACGAAGATCGCGAGCGGGAGCGGCGACAGCGTGAGGCACAACGGCGGCAGGCGAAGGACCGCGACGTAGTACAGCAGGAGTCCCGCGCCGGACACGGCCCAGGCCTGCGCGAGCGACATGCGCCCGGCCGGCAGCTCCCGCTGCGCGGTGCGCGGATTCCGCGCGTCGATGGCGCGATCCAGGATCCGATTCAGCGCCATCGCGAGCGTGCGCGCGCCCGTCCCCGCGACGAGGATCCAGAGGAGAGGGCCGAGCCGGGGCACGCCCCGCGCGCCGAGGAGCGCTCCCGCGAAGAGCAGGGGCAACGAGAAGAGCGTGTGCTCGAACTTGACGAAGGAGAGCAGCGTGCGCATCCGCGGAGGATGCCCCGGCCCGGCGAAGCCTTCAAGTCCGCGCGACGCGTCGCGCGGTTCGCGGCGGAACGTCGGGCGGAGCGGCGGCGGGGCGCGCGCGAGCGAGGGTCGGCAGCCTCGCGACCCGACTGCCGACCTGCTATCCTGCGTCGATGAGCAGCGCACCCCGAGCCGTGCCGCAGGTCCCGCCTCTCGGCCCGGTGAGAGCGGCCGGCGAAGACGCGGTCCGCTTCCAGGCCGTCACGAAGTCCTTCGCGGGACGCGATGCCGTCCGTGACCTCGACCTGGTGGTCCCGCGCGGCGCGATCTACGGACTGCTCGGGCCGAACGGCGCCGGGAAGACCACGTCGATCCGGATGCTGATGGGGATCCTCGGGCCGGACGCGGGGAGCATCGCCGTCCTCGGAGAGCCCACCGCCGCGGTCAAGGATCGGATCGGGTATCTGCCCGAGGAGCGCGGGCTCTATCTCGGGATGAAGGTGATCGACAACTTGGTGTTCTTCGGCACGGTCCGCGGCCTCGCGCGGCCGGACGCGCGTCGCCGCGGCGAGCAGTGGCTCGGCCGGCTCGGTCTCGGGGAAGCCGCGCCGCGGAAGCTGCAGGAGCTGTCGAAGGGCAATCAGCAGAAGGTGCAGTTCGCCGCCACGGTGCTGCACGGTCCGGAGCTGGTCGTTCTCGACGAGCCGTTTTCCGGGCTCGATCCTCTGAATCAGGATCTGCTCCGCCGCACGATGCTCGACCTCGCGGCCGCGGGCACCACGATCATCCTCTCCACGCACGCGATGGACGAGGTCGAGCGCATCTGTTCGCACCTCACTCTGCTCGACGGCGGGCGCACCCTCGCGCAGGGCGAGCTGGACGAAGTGAAGGCCCGCTGGGGCGAGGACACGCTGCGGATGGACGCGGCGGGCGATCCGCACGCCATCGAGCGCCACCCGTGGGTGCGCGAGTGCCGGACGATGGGGCGCACGCTGGAGGTCCGCCTCGAGGCCGGCCGCGATCCGTCGGAGTTCCTCGCGCAGGTATCGGCCGCGGCGCGCGTGCGTCGCTTCGAGATTCGCACGCCCAGCCTGCACTCGATCTTCGTGCGCCTCGTCGGCGACGCCCGGGGCAACGGCGCGGAGGGGCCCGACGATCCCGTCGCGCTCGACGCTCGGCCGGCAACCCCGGGGCGCGCCTCGTGAACGGCGCGAAAGTCGTCGCCGTCCTGCGGCGCGAGTACATCGAGAGCGTCCGGCGGCGTTCGTTCCTCTTCGGCCTCGTCGTGACGCCCCTCTTCTTCGGCGTGATGATCGCGCTCCCGCTCGTCTCGCAGCGCCTGATCGAAGGCGCGCCCATCCGGATCGCCGTTCTCGACCGCTCGGGTCGCTTCGGCCAGCGCCTCGCCGACGAGGAGGCGCGCCTCGCGTCGCCGGGCGCGTCGGCGGGCCACGCGCCGGCGCTCGAGGTCGTGGACGCGTCCACCTCCGAGGCCGCGCTCGATCGCCGCGTGCTCGGCGGCGAGCTGACCGGGTGGATCCTCCTCGGGGACGATTTCGCCACGACCGGCCGCTTCTCGTATCGCGCCCAGTCCGTCACGAACCTCGCGGTGGTCAAGGAGCTCGAGTCCCGCGCGGGACGAGTGCTCGCCGAGACGAAGGCCGCCGAAGCCGGGCTGGCGCCGGCGCAGGTGGAGACGCTGCTGACGCCCGCGGAGATCCGCACGGTGAAGATCGGCAAGGGCGGCGAGCGTGACGCCGAGTTCGAGGCGATCTACCTGCGCGCGGTGCTCCTCGTGATGGTCATGTTCTTCGCGCTGCTGCCCACCGGACACATCCTGCTGCGCTCCGTGATCGAGGAGAAGGCGAACCGCGTCATCGAGGTGCTGGTATCGGCCATGACGCCGCTCGAGCTCATGGTGGGCAAGATCCTCGGGCTCGGCGCCGTGGGGCTCACCCTGCTCGGCACCTGGACGCTCACGGCCACGATCGGCTCCCTCTACATGGGCCGCGGTCTGCCGATCTCCGGAGCGGAAGCGGGGATCTTCTTCCTGTACTTCGTCCCGGGTTACTTCCTCTTCGCGGCGCTCCTCGGGAGCATCGGCTCGGTCGTCAGCTCGGAGCGCGAAGCGCAGCCGTTCCTCACGCCGCTGAGCATCCTGCTGGTGCTCCCGGTCATGCTGGGAATGGCGA
Organism: bacterium; assembly: GCA_046330135.1. Lineage (GTDB taxonomy): Bacteria > ARS69 > ARS69 > ARS69 > ARS69 > CAYYFX01. The sequence goes on along the minus strand of JAXLTI010000005.1, from coordinate 82,933 downwards.
TCGCCCAGAACCCGGATCACTGGCTCGCGCGCGCGCTGTCGTTCTTCCCGCCGCTGACGCCGAGCCTCATGCTGTTCCGCTTCGCGATCAAGGAGCCGCCGGCGTGGGAGATCGCGGCCACGTGGGGCACGCTCGTCCTCGGCACGATCGTGATGTTCTGGGCGTCCGCGCGGATCTTCCGGGTGGGGATCCTCCTCACGGGCAAGCGTCCGTCCCTTCCCGAGATCGCGAGATGGGCGTGGTCGAAGTGACGGGCGCGCCGACGTGTACCTGCTGAAGCGCGGCAGCACGCGCGCGCCGGCCATCCGCCCCGTCGATTGGGCGGGCGAGACCGACGCCGTGCCGGACCCGCGCGGTCGCACGCTGCTCCTGGACTTCTTCTCGTACGGCGACCCCGCGGGCGTGCTGGCGTTGCCGCGCCTCGCGGAGCTCGCGGAGCGTTACCGCGCGGCGGGCCTCTCCGTGGTCGGCGTGCACGTTCCGGCGTACGACTTCGAGCGCCCGCTCGACGTCGCGCGGCGGGAGATCTGGCGGCTCGGCGTCCCCTACCCCGTGGCGCTGGACCACGGCTTCGAGATCTTCCGCGCATACGGGCTCCGCGACCTGCCGGCGCGCGTGCTCGTGGACGGCGCGGGCTTCGTGCGCGGCTGGGAGCAGGGGGGCGGGGAGCTGGATCTGCTGGAGCCCGCGCTGCGCACGCTGCTCGCCGAGGGCGCGACCGCGCGGCCGATTCCGCCGCCGTTGACGTCCACGCAGGACCGCACGGGCGGGCTCCGCTGGCGGCCGACGGGGGAGATCCGCTTCGGAACGCGCGCGGTCGGCTTCGGGCCGCCCGACGCGCGCGAGGGCGTCGAGGGGGACGAGCGCGAGTTCCCGGAGCTGCCGGAGCTGCGCGCCGAAGGAGTGGCGTACCTCGAAGGGAAGTGGGTCCTCGGCCGCGATCGCGTGGTCACGACGGGCGATTCCTGCGGTCTCGCCGTGGTGTTCGAGGGGGTGTCGGTGGCCGCCGTCCTCTCCCTGCCGGACCCCGAGAGCGAGCCGATGGAGGCCGCCCTCTCCCTGGACGGAGTCCCGCCGGACGCGGAGACGAAGGGCGGCGACGTGGAGCTGTCGGAGAGCGGCGCGGCGCTCACGATCGATCGCGGCGGCGTTTACGAGTTGATCTGTTCGCGCGAATTCGGCATTCATAACCTGGATCTGCGCATCCGCGGGTCGGGAGTCGCCGTTCACCTGCTCCACTTCGGCACGATGGACGTGCCGGAGCTCGCGTGACGCACGACGTCCCCCGCTCCGCTCCCATGCCCAAGGGAGAGAACCCGATGCTCGCCTTCCTGCGGACGTTCTTCGCGGTCATCGCCGCGATCGTCTTCCTCGTCATGGTGCCTCTCGTGGTCCTCGTGTCCTTCGCGGTGATGCAGGACACGGGGCCGCGCAAGGACTCGTGGCTGGTCGTGAAGCTCAACGGACCGCTCATGGAGTGGTACGGACCCTCCACGGTGCGCGATCTGTTCGACGACTCGCCCCCGTGCCTCATGGAGATCACGGAGAACCTGGAGAAGGCGGCGGTCGATCCCCGCATCCGCGGCGTGATCCTGAAGATCGGGCCGCTCGGCGCGGGCCCGGGCAAGCTCGACGAGATCCGCGCCGGGCTGGCGCACGTGCGCCACAGCGGCAAGCGCGTCTACGCCCACGCGCAGCAGCTCACGGACGCGGGGCTCTATCTCGCGAGCGCCTGCGACTCGACGTTCCTGCTTCCGGAGGGCGAGGTGATGCTCCTCGGGCGCGGCGTCACGATCCCGCACTTCAAGGGCACGCTCGAGAAGCTGGACGTGCACGACCAGCTCGACGTCATCGGCGAGTACAAGAGCGCGGCCGAGCTGTTCACGGCGAAGCAGTCGTCGAAGGAGGCGGTCGAGAACCTGAAGTGGCTCTTCGACGAGCTCGGCGCCGCCTACGACGACACGCTGAGCGCGGCGCGCAAGCTGGATCCGGGCGCGCTGGCCAAGCTCCGCGGGCGCGCGATCCTCCGCGCCAAGGAGGCGAAGGAAGCCGGCTTGGTGGACGGCCTCGCGTACTGGGACGAGCTGGAGGAGCGCTTGAAGTCGCCGCACGACGAGCTGCGCACGGTCTCCTCGCAGGACTACGCGAAGATCGATCGACGCTCGCTCGGGCTCGCCGGGCGCAAGAAGATCGCGGTCGTGCACGGACAGGGGTTCATCTCCTCGGACGGCGAGGACCGCTACGACGCGATGTGGGGCATCGTGATGGGTCCCGACCGCGTGGTGGAGGACCTGGACCGCGCGCGGCGGGATGACGGCGTGGACGCGATCCTGCTGCGCTGGGACACGCCGGGCGGCGCCACGGACGGCTCGCAGCGGATCGCGAGGGCCGTCGCGCGGGCGCGCGAGGACAAGCCCGTCGTCGTCTCGATCGCCGACGAGGCGGCGTCCGGCGGCTACATGGTGAGCTTCCCCGCCGATCGCATCGTGTGCCCGCCGAACGGGATCACGGGCTCGATCGGGTCGATCACGGGCAAACTCAACATGCGCGGGCTCTGGGAGAAGGCCGGGATCACCTTCGACGATCTGGCGTTCTCCCCGAACGCGTTCCTCTACTCGGACCTGCACGACTGGACGCCGGAGCAGCGGCAACTCGTCTCCGACGAGCATCACGCGTTCTATCGCGACTGGGTGGAGAGCATCGCCAAGGCGCGGCATCTCCCGCCCGACAAGGTGGACGAGAACGGCCGTGGCAAGGTGTGGACCGGGCGGGAGGCGAAGGAGCGAGGGCTCGTGGACTCGCTCGGCGGCTGGGACGACGCCGTTTCGGTGCTCCGCCAGGTCGCGAAGCTCCGCGAGAACGAGAAGCTCGATTTCGAGCACTGGCCGAAGAAGGAGTCGCTCATGGAGGTCCTCCTCTCCGGCCACCTCGGGCGGATGGTCACGAGCGAGGTCGTTCTGCAGGCGCGGGAGAGCGTCGCGGCGACGATGGAGTCTTCGAATCTCCTTCTGTGGGAGCCGTTGTCGATTCGTTAGGTTCCCTCGCCTTCTTCGCCGCGCCCGCGGGGCGGGCGCCTTGACGCCGGGAGAGCCGTTTCGATACGCTCTTCCCCGCCGGCGCGTGGATCGCCGGCTCCGCCCTTTGGCCGGCCTTCAGGAGCCTGCCGTCCCAGCATGCTGAAATCTGCGCGCACGGGCATCGCGTTCGCCTTCTTCCTGGCGTCGCTCTTGGCGTCCAGCACGCTGTTGCTCAATCCGCGCTTCGTCGACGGCGTGGCCGTCGGCGCTTTCTTCTTCCTGGCGCTCCCCATCGTCGTCGGTCTCGGGCTCGCGGTCATCGTGGGCCCGCCGCTTCGCCGGCTGGCGGAGGTCGGCTCGAGCGAGGATCCGGCGCGGGCCCTGGACCTCTTGTGGGGCTCGCTGGCCGGCTTCGTCGTCTTCTTCACGACGCTCGCGTTCCTTCCGCCCTACCTCGGCATCTTCTCGAACTCCGAGACGGTGCGGTACGGCGGCGCGATGGTCCTCGCGGGCGCCTTCACGGCGCTCGGCGTCGTCACGATCCTCGACGTCACTCGCCGCTTCCGACCGCTCGTGTGGCCGCTCCTCGTGGCGCTGCCCCTGACCGCCGTCCTCTGGGGCGGAACCGAGTGGGGCCGCGGCAAGGGCCCTGCCGCGAAGGTCCTCGTGATCGCCGTTCCGGGGCTCTCGTGGAGCGTGGCCGAGGATCTGATCGAGCACGGCCAGATGCCGCACCTCGCGGCGCTGCGCCACGCGGGCGCATGGGGCGACATCCAGGGGATGCGCCCGCCGATCCCCGAAGTGGTCTGGACGTCGGTCGCCACGGGGAAGACGGCGGCGGAGCACGGCGTCGAGAGCTTCCGCGCCACGTCCTCCGACGTCCGGGCGCACCGCATCTGGGACATCTTCCAGGAGCATGGCTGGTCCGTGGGGCTCTTCGGCTGGCCGGTCACGTGGCCGCCGCCGGCCGTGGACGGCTTCGTGGTCCCCGCCGTCTCCGACGACGGTACGGAGACGCAGCCTCGCGAGCTCAGCTTCATCCGCGAGATCGCCGAGAGCGAGAAGACGCACCGGCCGCGCACCTGGGGTCGTTACTGTCGCTACGCGTTCCTCGGCGTCCGCTGGGGCGTCCGGCTTTCCACGGTGCTGGACGCCTCCCGGGAGCTGCTCTCCGACCCCATCCACGGCCGCTCGCTGGACGCCGCGGGCCTCTTCACCCGCCGGAAGCTGCAGGCGAAGCTGCACTCGGACTACTTCATCGAGCTGAGGCGCCGGCATCCGGTCGAGTTCGCGGCGTTCTACACGAACATCGTCCACGTGGCCCAGGCGTACTTCTGGAAGTACCACGAGCCGCAGTCCTTCCGCGGCGTATCGCCGCAGGACATCGCGCGCTACGGCGACACCGTCCACGACTCCTACCGCATCGTGGACGAGTTCCTCGGCAGGATCCTCGCGGACACGGGACCCAACGACCTCGTCGTGGTGGTCTCCGACCACGGCGCCGAGGCGCTCGTGGACGTGTCGCCCGCGCGCCTCACGCTGCGCCTGGACCCGATGCTCAAGGAGATGCGACTCGCCGGGGTGCTGGAGGCCACGAATCTCGGGGCGCGCACGTACCTGCGCCCGGAGCCGGGCCAGGAGAAGACGCGCGAGCGCGTCCGCCGGCTCTTCGAGACGGCGCGCCTCTCCGCGTCCGGGCGCCGGGTCTTCGATACGCGCGTCGACGACTGGGGCAACATCGTCGTCACCGTCGATCCCGCGGTGGGCGACCACCTCCACGACACGTTGCTGTTCCAGGGCGGACGCTGTCGCCTGGGCGAGATCGTCCGGGCCGCCGAGATCCAGGAGAGCGCGCAGATGAAGGACACGGGCGCGCTGGTGCTGGCCGGCAAGGGCGTGGCCCGCGGCCAGCGCATCGACGGGACCACGCTCCTCGACGTCGTGCCCACGCTCCTCGTCCTGTCGGGGCTCGATCTCGCCGCGGACCTGCCCGGCAACGTGATGTACGGGGCGCTCGACCAGAAGACGAGCTCGCACGTGCCCGGCGTGGTGGCGACGTACGAGCGCGGCCCGGCCGCTCCTCCCGCCACGAACTGATCCGGTCTCCAACGGACCGCCGCGCCGACCCCGAAATCCCCTGGGCGGCGCTCCCCGGCGACGCTACCCTCGACGGCCGATCCGAGAAGCCTCCACCTCAACCGCGGGCTGCTTCGTCGCGGCCCCGCCAGCGGAGAGATGTCGATGAACCTGCAACTCCTGAGCGAGCTTTGCCGCACTGCCGGACCGCCGAGCCGCGAGGAGCGCATTCGCGAGATCGTCGTGCGCGAGCTCGAGCCGCTCACCGATCGCATCGACGTGGACCGCATGGGCAACGTGGTGGCCACGCGCTCGCCACGTCGCGCGAAGGGCCGGAAGTCGGCGGCGACGCCGCGGCGCGTGATGCTCTCCGCGCACATGGACGAGATCAGCCTGATGGTGACCCACGTGGACGAGCGGGGCTTCCTCCGCTTCGCCACGCTCGGGGGCTTCGACCCGAAGACGCTCTCCTCGCAGCGCGTGCTCGTGCACGGGAAGACGGACGTCCTCGGCGTGGTCGGCGCGAAGCCGATCCACATCATGAGCGACGAAGAGCGCGCGAAGATGCCGAAGACCGAGACATTCTACATCGACGTGGGCCTGCCGAAGAGCAAGGTGGACAAGCTGATCTCGGTAGGGGACCTCGTGACGCGCGAGCGCGACTTCGCCGAGGTCGGCGACATGATCTCCACGAAGGCGCTCGACGATCGCGTCGGCGTGTTCGTGATGATCGAGGCGGTCCGGAAGCTCAAGGCCCACGAGGTCGAGGTGCTGGCCGTGGCCACCGTGCAGGAGGAGGTGGGCATCCGCGGCGCGGAGGTCGCGGCGGAGCGGCTGCGTCCCGACCTCGGCATCGCGCTCGACGTCACGCTCGCGAACGACGTCCCCGGCGCGGACGCCTCCGAGACGGTCTCGTCGCTCGGCAACGGCGCGGCGATCAAGGTCATGGACTCCAGCGTGATCTGCGATCCGCGCGTCGTCGACGCGCTCCGCACGACCGCCCAGCGCAACAAGATCGCTCACCAGATGGAAGTGCTCACGCGCGGCGGGACGGACACGGCGGCCATCCAGCGCGCGGGAGGCGGCGTGCCGTCGAGTTGCATCTCGATCCCCACGCGCTACGTCCACTCCGTGACCGAGATGTGCCACAAGAAGGACGTGCAGGCGTCCATCGACCTGCTGGCGGCGTTCCTCGCGGACGCGCACCGCGTGCCGATCGATCGTTGACCGGCGCGGCAGCGGCCGCCTACCCTCGACCCCGCGCGGACCTTCGCGCCCGCGGAGGAGAGAACGGATGCGAGCACGCCTCCCGCGGGATCCGCTGGCCCTGGATCCCGACGACGCGTCCTGGCACCAGCTGCACACGTTCGTGGTCGAGCCGCGGACGTTCCTCGAGCGGCTCGAAGCGAGCCCGCTGTTCCGCGGCGCGCCGCATCGGGGCTGGGGCAGCGCCGAGTGGGTGCGCGCGTCCGGGTCCGTCGGTCGCTCCGCGTTCCCGCTCGGCCGCGTGACGGTGTATCCCGGCGGGATCCTCCTCGACGCGTTCTCCGAGGCGCGGCTGAGCGCGCTCCTCCGCTGCGCGAGCGCGCTGGGGGCCGGGCGCCTGACGGCGGACGAGACGCGCGCGTTCCGCCTGGACCACGTTCTCGCGCACCCGGACTCGCTGTTGCATCCGCTTTCTCCGGCCGCGTCGAGCGGGCGCGCCGTGCGGGAGATCGCCACGACCTGGCTGCGCATGGCGTGGCCGTTCTTCCCTCGCGAAGACCTGGAGGGGCGGGCGCCGCACGTCGCCATGCGCACGAAGCGCGGCAGCGAGGGGCTGGACCGCGTTCTGACGGCCCTGCCCGCCGAGCTCGCGGCGATCCCGGGCTTCCCGCGCTTCACTCCGCTCGCGCTCCGTGCGATCGTCCTCCCCGAGGCCGTCCGCGATCTCGCACCGAGGATCTCTTCGCCCCGAAGACCACGGCCCCGCAGCGCCCGGAGGGTCTGATCCCTGATCGAAGGCCCGGAAGACCGCTCTCTCGCGCGATCGACTCTCGAAGGTCTCGGCGCCGGCGCCCTCGTGGGGATCTACCTCACGGCGCTCGAGCGCTCGACGACGTTCCACGTCTTCGCCGACGTGCTGAGCGCCGCCTCGCGGCTGCTCACGCCGACCTTCTCCGAGAGCGCGCTCGCCCGCGTCGACGTGGACGCCGTGGGGCTCGCGCTCTACGTCGCCGTCCAGGCGATCGCCGGCGCGCTTCTCGGCGTGGTGCTCTCGCGCACGCCGTGGAGGTCGCGCGCGATCCTCCGCGCGGTCGCGCTCGGAGTCGGCCTCGCCCTCGCGGACGGCGTGGGCTTGAGCGCGCTGTGGCGTCACCGCGGACTTCCCGCCGCCCTGGGATGGGCGCTCGTGGGCGGCGCCGCGGGGGTCGGCGCCGTCGCCGCGGCACTCGCGGGACGCATCGCCACCCTTCTCCCGGCGCGCGCCCGCGCCCTCCTCGCCGCGCTCCTGCCGCTCGCGATCGTCGGGGCGAGCGCGCTCACGCTGGTGGGCGCGCGCCGCGCTCCCGGCCGCCCGGCGGGCCAGATCGTGGACAGCCCGGCGCGCGTGCCGGGGGCGAAGGTCGCCATCATCGCGCTCGACGGACTCGACGGCCGGCTCGTGGACGACGCGCTCGCGCAAGGGCGGCTCCCCAACTTGCGCGCGCTGATCGCGCGCGGCGTGCGGGGAGATCTGCGCTCCATCCGGCCGCCGAAGTCGCCCGTGGTGTGGACGTCGGTCGTGACGGGGGTCCTGCCGAAGACGCACGGCATCGTGGACTTCGTCGTGCGGCGCGAGGGCCAGCGCATCCCGGTGACGTCGAACCTGCGCCGATCGCCGGCGCTGTGGAACCTCGCGGGACCGGCCGGCTTCACGGTCGGCTTCGTGAACTGGTACGTGACCTGGCCCGCCGAGTCGGTCGCCGGAGCGATCGTGTCGGATCGCGCCGACTTCGCCGCCTTGCCCGATCGAGTGTTCCCCGCCGAGCTCACCGCCGCGATCGACTCCGCGCGCGCCGACGTGGACGCGCGCCCCGAGCGGGACGTGGCGCGCTTCACGGACCTTCCGGGCGACTACGCGGCGTGGAGCGCGACGCAGTGGGGCCAGGTCCGCCGCTCGCTCGCCATCCTCGACGGCGTCGTGCGGCACGACCTCGTGACGCTCGCGAGCGCGGAGGTGGTGCTCGGCCGGGGCCAGCCGGACCTCGCCGCGTTCTACTTCCGCGGGACGGACAACACGCAGCATCTCTTCTGGAAGCACCGGCTCGCGGCGCGACGCGCATCGTGGGCGGGGCTGCTCTACGGGAACATCGACTCGACCGAGGTGAAGGCGCTCGCCCCCGTGATCGATCGCTACTACGACTTCGCGGACGAGATGCTGGGCCGCATCCTCTCGCGGCTCGATCCGCAGACCGCGGTCCTCGTGGTCTCCGACCACGGCTTCCTCACGAACAACGAGCGCGGGCGCTGGTACAACGCGAACCGCCTGCTCGCCGCGGCGGGACTGTGCGTGCTGGCACCGAACTCCGGGGGCGTCGCCGAGTCCACGTCGAGCGCCGTGCTGGACCCGGAGCCGCCGTCGGTGGCGGCGCGGCGCCTGCTGCGCGCGGGCGGCGCCGCCGGCGCCGAGGGGAAGGCGGCGCTCGGCCGCGCCCGCGACGTCCTCGCCGGGGCGCGAACGGATCGCGGCGAGCCCGTGTTCCGCAGCCTCGCGCTCGGCGAGGACGAGCACGGCCCGCGCCTCGCGGTGGTCTTCGCGGACCGCTTGGCCGGGCGAGCGGTGCGGCTCGGCAACGTCGACGTACCGGTGGAGGAGTTCCTGGAGCCGGAAGGCCACTCCGGCGATCACCGCATGAACGGGTTCATCCTCGCCGCCGGCCCGCCGTTCCGGCACGGCCGGATCGACGGCGCTCGAGCCGTCGACCTCGCGCCCACCGTGCTCTGTCTCCTCGGCGCGCCGGCCGCGCTCGACATGGAAGGCGTGGTGCTGGTCGACCTCTTCGATCCCGCGTGGCGGAGCGCGCACCCGGTGCGCTACGTGCGGACCTACGGGACGCGCGAGACCCTCGAGTCCTCGGCGATCGCCACCGACGCGGACGACCGCATCCGCGAAGAGCTGCGCGCCCTCGGCTACATCAACTGATCGACCCACGGCCCGGGGCGCCGCGAGCTCCGCGCCTCATTCCTCGTCGTCGTCCGATTCGTCCTCGCCGCGCTCGTCGCCGGGTTCGCGGCGATCGAGCTCGTCTTCGAACGCGAGGAGGGACAGATCCGGCATGCGCGAAGGAAACAGGATCCCGTCGAGGTGATCGGTCTCGTGCTGCACCACGATGGCCGGCAGGCCGTGGAAGTGAGCGCGCTGCGGGCGCCCGTCGCGATCCAGGTACTCGACGTCCACCGAGGCGAACCGCTCGGTGCGGCCGCGGATCCCGGGGATCGAGAGGCAGCCCTCCCAGACCGCGATCCGTTCATCGTCCGGGAACGTGAGCACGGGATTCACGACGACGCGCAGGCCCGAGCCCTCCTCGCCCTCGCGCGCCTTGCCGGGATCCATCACGAACAGGCGCAGCGACCGGTGCACCTGGGGCGCCGCGAGTCCCACGCCGGGCGCGTCGTGCATCGTCTCCACCATGTCGTCGATGAGGCGCTGGACGTCGGGGCTCGCGAGGGCCGCCAGGTCCAGGGGGTCGGCCTTCCGGACGAGGACGGGGCGCCCCAGTCGCGCGATGTTGAGCAGCGCCATGCGGGTCTCCGATCGAGTGGACGCAGTGTACCGCGGGGTCGCGGTCGCGGCAGGCGTGGAGTTTGGCCGCCGGGCGCTGGACACCCCGCTCCTTTTTTGCTAAGCGTGGGGGGTTCGGCCCCACCTGCGGAGCCGCGTCTCAAGGGGGAAGCCATGCACTGTCACCTCGGTGGCGTTCGTAGCTCACTCTGGGCGGCCGTCCTCGCCCTCGGGGTGATCCCCCTCACGGCGTGCAACGATGAACGCGGCGACCCCACCGGACCCAGCGCGGGCCCTCTCAATGGGAACGGCCTGTTCGGCTCGGCGGTGGTCTCCTCGGGCATCTTCCGCATGCAGAACCACTTCGCGGAGAAGGCCCTGGACCTCCTGGACAGCGGCAGCACGGTTCCCTACACGGAGCCGTCCTGCCAGGGGATCGGCACCGCCACCCTCACCGTGAGCGACGCTGACCCGAACACCTTCCTGGTCCAGTTCACGAATTTCGTCTCCGAGTGCGGCGCGCACCAGTCCTTGACGTTCAACAGCCTCGGCGCGAACGGCCGGATGTACATCACCTTCCTCCAGCACGGACCCGGACTCGTGTACGAGATCTTCCATCCCTACGATCTCGCCACGAACGCGCCGAGCGGCACTTCTTGCCAGCTTCCCTCGGAGGATGGCGGGACCATCCTCCTCATGAGCACGCCGGTGGGAGCGCTCCACTACGAGCTCGACGTCGCGCGCGGGACCCCGGGCCACGTGAGCATCACCGGAACGTTGCGGCTCGAGGACCGGAGCACGCCGTTGCTGGTCGTGGAAGAGCTCGCGCTCAAGTACGCGTTCGACGAGAGCCTCAGCCCGAAGTTCGCGGACTGGCCCGGCGGCGGCTACGAGATCGGAGCCTTCGAGGGAGGCGGCGCCCTTCTCACGGGCGGCGCCACGCCCAGCTTCCCCGTAGAGTGCTTCTTCGACGGCTTCGGCGGCGCCGCCTACGACGTCGAGAATCACCTCTGCCAGGTCAACCTGACGGATCGCGTGAACGGCAATCCCTGCGCCACGCAGGGCATCCGACGGTAGCCCCCGGGCGACGCTGCGCCCGCACGGACTTCACCGATCGCGATTCGGCTCCGGCCCTCGATCCGGCCCGTGCTCCCGCTTCCGGTCCGTTCCGCGCTCCGTTCCGCGGTCCGTTCCCGGCTCCCCTCGCGCCGGCTCCGGATCCGTGCTCGCCGCCTCCGGCGGCAGCTTGCGCGGGCGGCGCCGCTCGCGAACGGCCTCCCGCAGCAGAAACTCGATGTGACCGTTCACGCTGCGGAGCTCGTCGGCCGCCCAGCGGGCGAGCTCCGCTTTGAGCTCGGGCGAGATGCGCAGAAGCAGCGATGTCCGCTCCGCCACGGCTTCCCTCCCCCCGCCTGCGCGATCGATCAGTACAGCGTTCCCGCGTTCACCACGGGCTGGGCATCCGCATGGCTGCACAGCACGACGAGCAGGTTCGACACCATGTTGGCGCGGCGCTCCTCGTCGAGCTCCACCACGTGGCGCTCGCTCAGGCGCTTCAGCGCGTCCTCGACCATGCTCACCGCGCCTTCGACGATCTTGGCGCGCGCGGCGATGATGGCGTCCGCCTGCTGGCGCTGGAGCATCGCGTGGGCGATCTCCGGCGCGTACGCGAGATGCGAGAGGCGCGCCTCCATCACCTTCACGCCCGCGCGCGAGAGCCGCTCGCTGAGCTCCTTCTCGAGCTGCGCGCTGACCACGTCCAGGGCGCCGCGCAGCGACGGCTCGGTGGCGTCGTCCGAGGTGTCGTAGCGGTACGACTGAGCCAGGTGGCGGAGGGCGGACTCGCTCTGCGTGGTCACGTACCCCTCGTAGTCGTCGACGTCGAACTGCGCCTGCGCCGTGTTCTCCACCTGCCACACGAGCACGGTGGCGATCTCGATCGGGTTGCCGGCGCGGTCGTTCACCTTGAGCTTCTGCCCGTTCAGGTTGCGCGCGCGGAGCGAGATCTTCTTCCGCACGGTGAACGGGTTGACCCAGAAGAAGCCGTTCGTCTTCACGGATCCGACGTACCGGCCGAAGAAGACGAGCACCGCCGCCTGGTTCGGCTGGACGATGAAGAAGCCGCTGCACAGGAACACGGCGAGCATGAGGCCGAGCGCGCCCAGGAGCACGGGCCCGGGGAGCTGATGGCGGGCGCCGGAGACGACGACCGAGAACGAGAAGGCGAAGAGCGCGAGCACGAGAAGGAGCATCATCGCGCCCTGGGCGGGCGTGCGGACGGCTTCGCGGGTCATGGCATCTCCCTCCTGGAAGGCCGATACCAATATGATATCACTTTGGTATCGACGGGTCAAGGGGGGCGGCGCGGCCGGTCGGACCCTGAAGGAGGGCGGACGAGATCAGTAGCGCGGCAGGTCGGGATCCACTTCCTCGGCCCAGGCGTCGATGCCGCCGGCGAGGTTCTTCACACGGGTGAACCCGATGCGCCGCAAGAAGTTGACCGCCTGAGCCGAGCGGACGCCGGTGTGGCAGTGCACCACGATGGGCTTCGCCGAGTCCAGCTCGTGCATCCCCTCGAGGAGCTGCGGCAGGGGGATGAGCCGCGCCCCGGCGATGCGGCAGATGGCGTACTCGTCCGGGTTGCGAACGTCGAGGACGAAGACGTCCTCCCCCGCGTCGAGCATGCGCTTGAGCTCGGTGGGACTGACCTCCAGATCCACCGAGAGGCGCTGCTGCTCCTCCAGATCCGGAATCCCGCAGAACTGCTCGTAGTCGATGAGCTTCGTGACGGTGCGGTTCTCGCCGCACGCAGGGCACTTCGGATCCTTGCGCACCTTCATCTCGCGGAAGCGCATCGAAAGCGCGTCGTAGAGCAGGAGACGCCCCACGAGCGAATCCCCCACGCCGAGCACGAGCTTGATCGCCTCCGTGGCCTGCACGAGCCCGATCACGCCCGGCAGGATGCCGAGGACCCCGCCTTCCGCGCAGCTCGGCACGAGCCCGGGCGGCGGCGGCTCCGGATACAGGCAGCGGTAGCACGGTCCGTCCGGATGGCAGAAGACGGACGCCTGCCCTTCGAAGCGGAAGATGGAGCCGTAGGCGTTCGGCTTGCCGAGCAGCACGCACGCGTCGTTCACGAGATAGCGCGTGGGGAAGTTGTCCGTGCCGTCGGCGATCACGTCGTAGCCGCGGAGGATCTCCAGGGCGTTCGACGAGTCCAGCCGCACTTCGTGCAGGACGACGTTCACGTTCGGGTTGATGTCCGCGATCGTCTCGTGCGCGGAGAGGACCTTGCGCTTCCCCACGTCGGACGTGCCGTGGATGATCTGGCGATGCAGGTTGGACGCGTCCACGACGTCGAAGTCCACGAGGCCGAGCGTCCCCACGCCGGCCGCGGCGAGATACAGCGCGAGCGGAGAGCCGAGGCCTCCCGTGCCCACGCAGAGCACCTTCGCGTCCTTCAGCCTCTCCTGCCCCTTGAGCCCCACCTCGGGCATGATCAGATGGCGGGAGTAGCGGAGGATCTCCTCGCGCGTGAGCTGCGCCACGTCAACGGCCTCCGGCCACCGACGGGACGATGGTGATGACGTCGCGCTCGGAGAGGCGCGTGCTCGCGCCTTGGAGATGGCGGATGTCGTCCTCGTTCACGTACACGTTGACGAAGCTCCGGATCTGCCCGTCCGCGTCCAGCAGGTGCTTCCGGATCCCGTCGTGAAGGCGCACGAGATCGGCGACCGCTTCCGACACCGTGGCGCCGTCCACGAGGACGCTGGACTGGTGCCCCACGAACGGACGAAGCGGCGTGGGAATCAGGACCTTCACGCGCGTCATTCGGCGACCCCTTCCTTCTCCACGATGCTCTCCGGCTCGAACCGGGCCCGGTCCGCCGTCAGGACCCACGACGTCATCTCACCCGCCTCGCCTGCCGCGACCGCCACGATCACGTACGAGAAGCTCGGGAACGCTCCCTGAAGATCCGTCTCGGACGGCCGAGCGGGATGATCCGGGTGCGAGTGGTAGAACCCCAGCAGCGCGAGCCCCGCCGCGTCCGCCTCTCGCTCCGCCTTCAGGTAGTCCCGGTCCGTCACGAGAAAGCGATTGCACGCGGAATCCGTGCGCGCGTTCTCGATGGCGACGAGCCGCCGCACCGTGCGCTCGGCCCCGGCGATCTCGCCGAGCAACGCGCCGCAGCACTCGAACGGATACGCAGCCTCGGCGTGGCCGGCGATGGCCCGGCGATGAGCGATCGACAAGCGGAGCGCCATGCTACGCGGAGAAGGAGCTCCCGCAGCCGCAGCTTCCCGTGGCGTTCGGGTTCGCGATCTTGAACCCGGACCCCTCGATGGTGTCCACGAAGTCCACCGTGGCGCCCTTCAGGTAGTTCATGCTGAAGGTGTCCACGAGGACCTCGAAGCCCTCGCGCATGGGGAGCCGGAAGTCGTTGTCGCGCGGCTCGTCGAAGGCGAACCCGTACTGGAAGCCGGAACAGCCCCCGCCCTCGACGTAGATCCGCACGCCTTTCCCCTCCATCTTCTCCTGGAGGAGGATCTCGTGCATCTTCGCGGACGCGACGTCCGTGACGTCGACCGTAGGCATCTGCACTGCGGGCTCGCTCATGGCTCTCTTTCCTCTCGTCGTTCCGCGGCCGCTCAGGCGGCACGCGCTCCGGGGGCAGGAACCGGTTCGGCAGGGGCGCCCCCGACGCGCACCCCACGCGACAGCTTACGCAACGCCTCTCGACCTCGGCCGGCGCCGCCGCGGTAGTTACCGCACGCGCGGCACTCAGGCCGGGCTTCTCCGGAGTACGCCCGTGCGACGCGCTGCAGGCAATCCGCCGCGGGATACTCCGAAGGCACCGCCGTCTCTCCGCACGCCGACGCCAGCTCGGTGCGGATGGCCCAACACGGCACGAACTGCAGCAGCGTGGACAGCCCCTGGAGGCTGACGCCGCCTTCCCGGTTGAACTCCCGCAGGCACTCGAGCCAGCGCAGCTCCGACGCCGAGTAGACGCGGCGGTTGGAGCGCCGCGCCGGGCGAACGAGGCCCAGGCGCTCGTAGACCATCAGCGTGCGCGGATGGACCTGGAGCTTCTCGGCCAGCTGCCCGATCGAGTAGAGCTCTTCGCCGCCTCGGCGCTCGGACGTAGCGACTCTCACGTCGGCCAAGCTATACATGATAGAAATTCTTGTCAAGTGTTCCGCGCGATCGGTCGTGGGCGATTCGCGAACTCGCCCGCTTGCCGACTCGGCGCGTTTCCTTGCCGTCTCTGGGCAACGCTCGTCCGCGCGTGACCGGCACGGGCAATGCGAGAACGTGCCGGCAGACCCCCGGGACGGAGTCCCCCATGTCGCTGCTGCCGCGCGCTTCCTCCTTCGCCGCCCTCCTCGCGATCACGCTCGTCAGCTGCGTGCCGGTGGACACGACCGGGCCGTCGCGCCCGCCGGGAGACGGCAAGAAGAACGACGATTCCACGAGCACCGGCGATCCCCAGGATCCCCCGGCGGACCCTCCGCGGTTCTCCTTCTCGATCAGCGGAAGCGCCGAAGATCCGTCCCTCCACGACGGTTTGCCGGCGACGGGCGCCTACGACCTCTACCTGTGGCTCGTGTGCGCGAATTACGGCCTCGCGCAGCTCCAAGCCGACTTCGACGTGACGGGCGACGCGCTCGTCGCCGACCACTTCTTCTCCCCCGTGGACGGCGTCGTCTCGATCGTCTGGAACGACTTCGGCCAGTTGAACCTCGCCGTCTCGGGGTGCCCCCAGCACGCGACCCTGCTCGGCCGATTGCACTTCACGGGCAGCGGCGCCGGAGTGCGCATCGTGATGAAGCGGCCCTCGGACACCATGGGCGCGATCGACTGCGAAGACGAGACGCGCGTGAGCGGATTCGCGTGCGTCGGGTACGCGAGCACCGGTACGGTGCCGGAGTTGGATCCCGCGGACACGTGCGCCCCCATGCCCTCGGCCTCGCCGGTGTTGCTGGCCATCAGCGCCAGTTCGTCGCACCCGTACGAGCAGAGCGATCACGCGACGGACGGCCCCGTGACGCTCTGGCTCTGGCAGGTCAGCGGCGCGCTCACGGCGCTCCAGGGCGAGGTCCACGTCGTCGGCGGCGCCGCGTTCGACCCCCTGTTCTCGGCGCAGCCTCCGTACATGAGCCTGACCGTGCCGAACGGCCCCGACGTGCTGCTCGCGTCGCCGGGGTGCAGCTCGGGCGCGAAGCTGCTCGGGTCGCTGCTCGTCGTGGACGACGGCAACGGCGTGTGGGTCCAGATGACCCCGGGCATCGACGGCGGAGCCGCGGACTGCGCCACGCCCACGCCGGCCGGCGTCCCCTTCCGCTGCCGCGCGTTCTCCAGCCGGCACTGACGATGGACCGCCCGGCGCGATGACCTCGCGCCGGGCCGTCGTGCGGGCGCGCAGCGCTCCCCACGTCGATCCTCGCGACGCAGCCGTCCAGCCGCCGCCCTCGACGGCCGATACCTCAAGCCGCACAATGCCGCGACTCTGATCCTGGGGGATTTCGGGTGCTGGGCGATCTGATCGGACGGGCCACACGCTCGAGCCTCGTGCGCGAGGTCGGCATGACGTACTCGGGGCAGATCGTGGGCTCGGGGATCGGCTTCGTCGTGCAGCTGCTCCTGCAGAAGAGCCTGGGACCGGCCGAGTACGGCGTGCTCGCGATCGCGGTCTCGGTGGGGACCTTCGCCGGCGTGCTCACGGACATCGGCGTCTCCCACGCGATGATCCGCTTCGGCAGCAAGTGGCTGGCCGACGCGCCCGGCACCCCGAAGGGGATGGCGCGCTGCTCCGCGGCGCTCTTCATCCGCCTGCGCCTCGCCTTGGTCGTGTCCGTCGTGGGGTATCTCTCGGCGGGCTGGATCCTCGCCACGTTCTACCCGCACACCGAAGGCCTCGGGACGCCCTTGCGTCTCGTCTTCCTGACGCTCGTGGCGTCCACCCTCTACGGCTACTGGATGTTCTTCATCCAGACGTTCCAGCGGTTCGGCCTGCGGAGCCTCGTGACGGTGGGCACGGCGGTGCTGAGGCTCGCGGCGTACTGCACGATCGCGGCGTTGGGGCTCGTGTCCGCCTCGTCGATGATCGTCCTCGACGCGTCCGTCACCTTCGTCTCGTTCCTCGTGGCGATGCAGTTCTCGCCGAAGGGCATCCTGCGTCCGCCCCGCGAGGAGCTGCAGTCCGCCTACAAGGAGATGCTCCCGTACCTGCGCTACACCGGCATCCTGATCGTGGCCGACACGGTGTTCAACGAGCTCGACGTCCTGATGCTGGGCATGTTGTCGGACGAAGCCACCACCGGCCTCTATCGTGCCGCGTGGACGTACGCGATGGTGCTGAGCTTCCTCAGCATGTCCGTGAGCAACGTGCTGTTCCCGAAGATCACGTCGTTCTCGGACATCGATGCCATGAAGGCCTTCGTGAAGAAGGCCCTGAAGCTCACGAGCCTGCTCGCGCTCGCGACGCTTCCTTCCCTACCGTTCGTCCACTGGTGGGTGCCGTGGTACGAGCCGCGCTACACGCCGGCCGTGTCCATCTTCTACATCATGTACGTCGGCACGGCCTTCGATCTCGTGATCGGGCCGCTCGGCTACACGCTCTACAGCCTCGACCGCCCCGACGTCCTCGCGAAGATCGCGATCGGCAAGGTCGTGCTGCACGCGCTCGCGAACTGGATCCTCATCCCCAGGTACGGCGCGCACGGCGCCGCGTGGGCGTCGATCATCACGCGCGTGCTCGGCGGGCTCGTGGCCGTGGCGATCATGCTGCACACGATCCGCAAGACGCAACGCCCCACGTCGACAACGGCGGCCTGAGCAAGTTGCCCACTATCTCGACGGCGTCGGCGCGCCGGAGTGACCCAGAGACGCCTTTCCTGCCAAATCTCCCGAACGCGCAAGAGCCCGTGAGTAGGCGACTTACGGGCTCGCAGTTTGGTGGAGGCGGTGGGAATCGAACCCTCGGCCTGCGAGATACGGAAGTCGTTGGGGGATCGTGACTTAGCTTCCTAACCCCCCGACGTGCCGCCGGTTACCGAGTCCACGCCAGTCTACTCCTGTCCCCTGGAGTCTCCCCGCGTCGACCGTGGTCGTGGAGGGAAAGAGGAGACGGGTTCTCCCGCTCGTCTCCCCTCGCTCCCTTCAGCCTTGGTGCCGCTCGATCCAACGCTGCGGCGGCGCACCGGAGGGCAGATTCGTCGTCGTCACGCGCAGCGACGCCCCCGTGAACCCGGCGAGCCGCGCAAGATCCTGCACCGGAATCCCGCCCGCTCGACCGCTCCCCAACGTGAGCACAAAGCCGTCCGCGGACAGTCCGTGCTCTCGCATCGCCTGAAACGCCACCGTCAAATCGAAGCTCATCACGCCCGAGCCCTGCGTCAGGTCAAGCTCCGAGCGTGCGTAGATCTCGTTGTCGAAGGGCGTCGTCCAATCCGCCCCATGGGCCCACGCCGCCGTCACTGGGCACACGCGCAGCTCGACGGATCGGCCCTCGATCGCTCCCGCATACGGGACCGTGAGAACCGCCCTCTCCACCAACACGTGGTCGGAAGCCGGGAGCGATCCCGCGCGGAAGAGCACGCGCGCTACGCCGTGGCCGTCCTGGACCACCGTGACATCCTGAAGCCCGAACGCATACTCCTCGCTGCGCACTGCTCCTGCCCAGAGAAGCGCGAGCGCCACGACCGCAAGCCCTCTGTTCATCGCGCC
Organism: bacterium; assembly: GCA_046330135.1. GTDB lineage: Bacteria > ARS69 > ARS69 > ARS69 > ARS69 > CAYYFX01. The sequence goes on along the minus strand of JAXLTI010000005.1, from coordinate 64,369 downwards.
ACCCCACTTTCACTCCGAAACTCGCTCTTGACCTTGCCCCAAGTGGAAGGCTCCACCGATACCGTGCCGCACCCTTGCCCCCAAGCGCCAATCAAGTCCATGCACGAAGGGTCCCCGTGCCCGGGAAGGCACGGCGAGGCTGCGTTCACCGTGAAGTCGCCCCCGGCTGCGTCGCAGAACTGCGGGTCTACGACGAGGTCCGCGGAACTCAATGGGAACGTCGCGTTCCCCACGGGGTTCGCCCAGAACACGTTGCAGCTCGTCTGCACGACGCCACCGAGCCGGCCCACAGCTTCGTCGCCGGTCGAGCCCGCGATCACGTTGTTCGTGAGCACTCCTCCACTGTCGAAGTAGACGCTCGCGCCACCTTGGGAGCTGTTCAAGCGCGTCCAGTTCCCCCAGAAGGTGTTGCCGAGCACCTGGGCACCGCTCCCCCACACCGCGACCGCCCCCGCGTAGTCCGCGGTATTCCGAACAAACGTGTTGTCCCGGATCAGGTGCATCGAAGACGCCGACGTTGAGAGGGCACCGCCCATGGCACCTCCACCCCCTGTGTAGATGCTCTGGTTCCCCTCAAACCAGGACTCCTCGATCAAGACCGAGGTGTAGTTCCGCACGAAGATCGCGGCCGACCCTCCCAGCGTCTGCACGTTGTTCACGAAGCGGCATCTGCGCACGGTCATGCCGGTCGGGTGCGGGAACCCCGAGTCGTACCGCAACGCCACAGCGCCGCTGCGGCAGCTGATGAACTCGCTATCCTCCACGAGGAGTGTCCCGCTCGTCTGGTTGATCGCGCTCCCCGTCGCGCCGTTGATGTTCTCGAAGCGGCAGCCGTGAACCTCCATGTCAGACATCACGGTCCCCGACGCCACCTCATCCGAGAATCCGACCCCCAGATCCTGGAAGACGCAGTCGCGAAGGACGAGGCGGCCTCCGTTCGCGAAGACGGCGCCCTCGATGTGCGGCGCCGTCCCCGTCATGGTGAATCCGGCAACCTCCACGGTCCCCGGCAGGCCAAATCCCTTGCAAAGCCGCGGCGCTTCCGGCGCGCTATCCAAGCGCATCATCGTGGCACCTGCTCCCGCTTCCGAGATCACGGACACGCCGCTCTTCAGGAACGCAACGGCCGAGTACCAGTAGCCGTCCGCCAAGAGCCGCGTATCGTACTGGTCGTACACCCCCGGGGCGACCACAACCGAGTCTCCCGGCGCCGCCGCGTCGATCGCCGCGTTGATCGTCGCGTACTGCGAAGGGACCCGCCGAACGGAGCCGCCACAGACCACCGGGAAGGCCAGCACCAAGAACGGCAGGATCCGCAAAGAACGACGAAGTCTGCTCATGATGCGCCTCCTAGCGGACCAAGACGACTTTGCGTACCTGCGTCACTTCGCCTGCCCGCATCCTCACGAAGTATACCCCGGCGCCGACCTTGCCTCCGCCGGCAGACGTTCCACCCCACGTGACGCCGTAGCGACCGCCGGCAAGATCGTCCTCCACCAAGCGCGTGACGCGACGGCCCGTGACCGTGAAGACCTCGATCACCACGTGACGCCGCTCGGCCCCCGCGAGGGCAAAGCGGATCTCCGCGGCACCGTGGGAGGGAACCGCTCCGCCGAGCGTAAGCTCCGTGCGCTCCGGCAAGGCATTGACCTCCTCGGCCGCTGTCGCCTCTCGCCCGACCCCATCGTCCGCGACCCGTTGGCCTCGGGCCCTGTACGCAGCCGAGGAGCATCCCGTCGGCACGTCGGTGAGCGCGTTCATCGCATCCACACGAGCGAGGTCCGTGACCCAGCTGTCCTTGGAGATGTGCTGGTGGATGAGGATCGCGTTCGTCTGGTGGGTCCCGTTCCACCTCCAGTAGTTGTACTGGGCGTTCAGCGTGTGGTTCGCGTTTTCGTCGTTCTCGTAGACGTAGTAGTCCTTGCCGTCCACGAGCAGCTGATTCGATCCCATACTTCCGCTCGCCCCCAGCTTCAGCGAGTAGGCGTCGTCGGTGCGCACGGCCTGCTGATCGCTATCCTGCCCGTACGCGTTGATCTCCAGCGTGTTCATCCGGGACCGAGATCCCAGCGTGTCAGCCCCCGTCCGGCTGAACTCGATCGCCTTCGCCGAGTTCGTCACGGCGTTGCAGGTCATCTGCAGATCGGCGGACTGCGAAAGATCGAATCCCGCGCCGTTCCAGCCGTCGAGCGCGTTACCGGACACCATCACCCTCCGGATCCCAGCGCCGCACATCCACTCGCCGTGAATGCCCGAGAACGTACCCTGGATGTTCGCGTTCCCGCCCGGCCCCACGATCGTGTTCTCCTTGACGCTCAAGGTCTCCGCTTCAGCCGTTGACGACCCGCAGAACCCGTACTTGCCGCCTGAGTTCACGACCGAGAGCGCCGATCCATTGTTGCCGTTGGAGACGCCGGCGAGCCGAATCGTGTTGTCTTCGATCCGCGCGTCGGTGACCTCCTCGATCACGATGCCGTGAGTCCCGTACGCCGTGTTGAGCGTCGCCGTTCCCGTCGTGTCGCGGAACACCGAGCATCGCAGGATCTTCGGTCCGGTTTGCTCCGAGGAGCGCAGCCACATCGCCCGATCTCGGAAGTGATGAATGCGCGAGTCCTCGACAACCGCGTCACCCCAGTACATCGAGAGCGGCGTGATCGCATACCCCACGTCCGCGTACGCAACGTCGCTGAGCTGCGCGCCTGCGCACACCCAGTCGAAGAAGATCCCTCCCCAGGCATCCCCCACGATCGACTCGGAACTGCCGGGAACGATGACCGGCTCGAATCTCACGAGGTTCCCCGGAGAGCCATAGGTGTTCAGGCGCCCATCCACAACGAGGTCGACCTTGCCGGAATGCAACGCGTAGCTCCCCCCGATGTCGGCGCCCGCGCGCGTGGTATCCGCCGCCTTCACCGTCGTGCCTTCCGTGAGATACCAAGCGCCGTCGTGGGGCACATAGACGTCGGTTGAGTCGAGAACGATGTGCCGGCTCCCCGCGATGTTCGAGAACGCCACGCCGTCCAGGGAGGGCGCCCCCGTCTGACGGATGGCGATTCCGGAGGTCCCGTCCTTGATGTCCGCGCTGTGCACGTAGGAGGGGCAGGTGTAGCCGTAACCGGGCGGCGCGACCGCCAGAGCCGCCTGGTCGAAGAGGATTCCGCCCCAGTCGCCCTCGTTCCCGTTGACGGATTCGAACGTTACGTGGTTCGCAGACTCTCCGTTCACCCGGAGCGTTCCGCGTACGACGAGCTCGACCTTGCTGGCATCCCTGCCGACGTTCGCCGAGTCCATGTTCGCCTGCGCGATGACGCGCGTCCCCGGCTCGATCGTCAGCGTCTTCCCGGAGGCCACGAGGTAGTCCCGGTCGAGGTACACGGCACCAGACCACGTTGTCGTGTCCCCGGAAGCCACCTGCGTGCCGACGTCGTGGCCGAGCGAGAACCACAGCTCGACGGTGTGATCCCGACCAACCCCGACCGAATCATCGTCGTCCCGACTCGCGTAGATTGCCCACACGGAGTCGGTGCTCGCCACGAAGCTCGGACCCAGCGCCCTTCTCGTCCGGTTCGCCCAGGTGAGTTCCGTCCGAGGCGTCCAGTTCTGCAGGTTGAGCAGGTCGGCGTGATTGGCCGTGTGGTAATTGGCCATGTGGTAGAGGAGCCGAGTGCTGTCCGGGTGGTTGATGATGTCGCGGTAGATGAAGTGCATGGCCCCGTCTGCGAGGAAGATGCCTCCGGCGGAGGGCACCCCGTCGTTCGGCGTCAAGCGCACTCTCGCCGTCGTCGTGTCTGCCGCGACATCGAGGCCCATCAGGTAGGTCTCCGTGGTCGACGTCTCGAAACGCGGCCACGTGATCCAAAGCCAGCCGGGTCCCCCGCCAAGCCCTGCCGAGGGCTGGTACGCGATGGATACCTTCGCAGAATCCGCGTCCTCGGGCGCTGGCGCTGCCCCGGCATACATCTGGATCGTCGTGTCCAGCGTGTCCCGGTGTGCGCCTGCCCATCCGCCATGGCCCAAAAACGAGTCCACGGGCGCGGCCGACCTCTGCCCACCCCACACGTGAATGAGGCGCAGCCGGTAACGCTGCTGACCGAGCGTGTCCACGGAATCCGCGACGAAGGAGATGAAGCGCAGAACGCCATCGTTCAAGACGATCGGCGCTCCGCCCGCTTCCTGGTCCAGCCACACCCAGGGGGTCCAGGCTGACGTGTCAGTCCCTGCGGTGCTCTTGACCGCCTGCGTGTACCGCAGCCAGGTCTTGTTCCTGTAGGCATGTCCGCACGCAAATGTGTCGGTCCCGAACGACACATGCAGCGCAGGATCCTGTCCGTCGAGGATCGCGATGCCCCCTGGCTCCTGCGAGCACGGCCAAAGGACGGGATCAGACGTGCCGTCCCACGTGGAAGTGCCGCGCTGCCGATAGGTCAACGTGATGGGCGTGTTTCCCGGCACGCTGCTGCCCTCGACCACGTGCGGGTCATCGTCCTGATCCACGGCGAGGAGAGGAAGCCACGAGTGGATCACGCTCGGACCGCGGTCAATCCACTCCGGGTGAGCAAATGCCGTCGCCCAGTCCAGATCCTCTCCCACGTGCATGTAGGCTACGACGCCCATGGTGTACCCGCCTTGTCCATTCGGCGGCGCCGCCCCCACGACTGCGTGGAACTCGCGATCCGAACTCTGTTGACGACCGAAAACCAGCCCCCACGCCTGCACCTGCACCTGCTGCATGGACACGCAGTGCGCAGGGTAGTCCGGGCAGAACCCGCTCGCGTGCGTGATCTGCACAGGCAGCGCCCATTCCCAGTTCGCGCGAAGCGTCGAAGGTCCGAACAGCGTCAGCGTGGCCGCGGCCACCACGAGCGCCGCAGGCCAACGCGATCTCGAGACCGCTCCGAAGTGAGCCATCGTCGCACTCCCTTGCCGTCCCGCGACGGCAGCTACGTCCCTGCTCTCTCCGCCATCAATGCGCAGGGCCAAGGCCGAGCGCCTCCCCTGCGCGCAAGCTCCGAACTTGCTCGTTCGCCGGCTCGTGCAGCCCAGTTCGCAGAAGCGCTCCGTCTCATGAGCCCTCGCTTCCCTCGAGTTCGACGACGATCCCGCGCCAGCCCGCGTCGTCTCCGTTGACCAACGGGAACGTCACGTGGCCCGTGGACTCGCCGTTCACGCGCAGCGTCCCTTCCACGATGAGCTCGATCCTGCGCGGGTCACGGCCCGCGTTCACGGCGCCCGTGTCCGCCTGCGCACCGCCGCGCACGTCCATCACGCGTCCCTCGCTGATGAGGATGTCGTGGTCGAGGTAGACCGCTCCGTTGTCGCTCCTCTGGTGAGTGCCGGGACCCGCCGCGCCAACTTCATCGCGCACATGCGCCGACCGCCGCGAGCCCGGAGAACTCCACCAAGCTGCCGCCAGCGAGAGCACGGCGACAGCGAGGCACGCGGCGCACATCAGCCCTCGATGCGAGTCTTGCCGTCTTCGAGAAGGAAGTGTCATCGTCGCACCCCCTGCCACCACAGCAGCGCGGTGCGTCTTCTCCGCCATCGGTGCGCGGGGCGAGAGGCGAGCGCCACGAAGGGGCGACAGGGGGGCGCTCAGCCGGGCGGGGAAGACCGTCGTTCGTTGTCTGCCCCGTGCGAGCCGCAAGCTACGCGTGTCGGAGCACGCAGTCAAGAACTATCTTCGGGATCTACGAGATTCTCTGATGCGAGTCGCGGCGCGGCTCAGTTGCGCCGTCGCCCGCGGCGGGGGCAAACCTGGATGCGACTCGATGACATGGAGACGCCTCTGCTGTGAGTGGGGTATGCTTCGTCGTTGCCGGGCGGGCGACTTCGCCTGGTCACGCTGGGCAGCCGTGGTGCGCTCTTTGAGGACAATGCCCGTTGCAAAGCACCTGTGTGGGGTCACCCACAGGCGGTTTTCGTCGAAATGGTCGGAATCGGGCTAGCCTGAGGCTAAGGCGCTGGCCAGATCCTGGCCATCCGGGCCCCGTGGGCGAGCCGTGGCTCGGTGGCGGCCCGATGAAGAGGTTCGCCTGGCGATTCGAGGCGCCCCCCCTTCTTTTTCTTGCCCGAACCGCGGGGAGATCGCCCCGCCTAAGCCCGTTTCCGGCCCCCAGGAGGCCCTTCCAGCGATAGGACCAGCTGTCTGTCTGGTTATGCCCAGGGGGCCCATTGCGTGGTTCGCGACCGTCTTGAACCGCTGCTCCCTGCCCGTTACGCTCATGCTGCCCTGGGGTCTGGCCGCCGACCGAGCATTTCTGACAGTTCCCGGCCTGGTGGTCCCGGCTGGATTCCCAGGGCCGTACCCTGCCGCACCGGCTTCCCGCTGTTTCGTCACCGAGCTCACCGCGCGCCGTGTTCCCTGATCCGCGGTACGTCGCAACGCGCCTCGCGCGATCGCGGTGACGAGAAGCGGCAGGCCACGTTGCACTCGCGGGGGACCGATCGCCGCCGGAGTCCCGACGGGTTGTTTCAGTCCTCCGCGGGCAGCCGACTCGCCACGGCGACTGGACTCCACGCTTTGTCCTTCGGCATCTTCTTCGCGCCGTTCGCCGCCTGGCGAGTTTGCGCCGTTGCTGGGCCAGCATGGGACAACGCCGGACACGGGCGTGGCGCGAACGCGAGAGAATTCGTCCGCCGTGAGGCCGCTGGCGCGCCGAAGCGGATGACGCGAAGGCTCCCGCGCCTGAATCAGCGCGTGGAGGCCGGGGCGGCGTCCCGGCGGCGCCGTTGCCAGCGACCCAGCTCCGTACGGTAGAAGAGGATCGGCAGCAGGAGATCGATCACCTCGTCCGCGACCAACAGCCCGCCGAGCACCGGCGCGGCCATGGGGCGCATGACCTCGGCGCCCGTGCCGTGCGCCCAGAGCATCGGCATGAGCCCCACGATGGCCACGGCTTCCGTGAGCAGCTTCGGGCGCAGGCGATGGACCGCGCCTTCGAGCACCGTCTCGCGAAGCTCGGCCTCGTCCTTGATCGCGGCGATGCCGCCGCGGCGCGCGAGAGCGTCGCGCAGATACACCATCATCACGATACCGGTCTCGGTGGCCATGCCGAACGCCGCGATGTAACCCACCCACACGGCTACGCTGAAGTCGAAGTGGAAGATCGTCTGGAAGATCACGCCGCCCACGAGCGCGCCCGGCACCGCCAGCACCATGAGGAGCGCGTGCTGCACGTCCTTGAACGTGAGGTAGAGGACGAGCAGGATCAGCCCGATGACGGCCGGAAAGACGATTTGCAACGTCCTCCGCGCGCGCACCTGGCTCTCGAACTGCCCACTCCACTCCACGTACATCCCGGCCGGCAGCTTCACGCCCTCGCTGACGCGACGCTGCGCCTCCTCCACGAAGCCCACGACGTCGCGGCCGCGCACATTGAGCTGCACGTAGGAGCGCAGGAGCCCGTTCTCGCTCTTGATCATGCTCGGCCCTTCCACGACCCGGATCGTGGCGACCGAGGAGAGGGGTACGAGCTGCGGGCCGCCCGGCGGCGTCGCGGCCGCCCCGTCCATCGACGTCGCGGTCGTCCCCCCGCCGGCGGCGCTTCCCGACACGAGGATTCGCCCGATGGCGTCCGCATCGACGCGGAAATCGCGCGCGTAGCGCACGCGCACGGGGAAGCGCCGGCGCCCTTCCACCGTGGAGGTGATCGTCATGCCGCCGATCGCGGTCTCGATCACGTCCTGCACGTCGGCCACGTTCACGCCGTAGCGCGCGGCGCGGGCCCGGTCCACGTCGATCTCGACGTAGTTCTCTCCCACCGTCTGGTCCGGGAACACGTCCACCGCGCCGGGCACCTTGCGCACGACGTCGGCGATCTCGTCGGAGATGCGCTGGATCTCCTTCAGGTCGTCGCCGAAGACCTTCACACCCACCATCGTGCGGACGCCCGTGGCCAGCATGTCGATGCGGTTCACGATGGGCTGCGTCCAGATGTTCCCCCAGCCCGGCACCCGCAGCGCCGAGTCCATCTCCTGCACCAGCTCGTCCTTCGTGACCGCCGCGAGGAAGAGACCGCGCGCGAGCGACTTCTCGCGGTCCTGCCGCAACGCCGCGACGTCGTCGCGCGAGAGCACGCGCGCCTCCGCCCCGCGCGAGGAGGCCGCCTCGTGCACGCGCAGCGCGAGCGCCTCCAGGAGCGCGCCCGGCGCCACGGCATCCAGCCGGCGCTCGATCTCGACGCGGCGCGCCCGCCAGAAGCGATCCCGCGCCTCGTCCATCTTCCGCTGCAAGCTCTCTTCGAACGTCGGCCGCTCGCGGCCGGCGAGTGCGCGCACGGGATCCAGCATCGTGTCGATCCACGAGGGCAGCGGCGTGAGGAGGTGACTCCGCGCCTCCACTTCACCTCCCGCGACGAGGGAGTCGCCGACCGCGGCAGCGAGCGCCGCCACGTCCGATCGCAACGCCTGCACCGCGAGCAGCGGCCCGAAGCGCGGCGCGAGCGCCGCGGCCAGGCGGGCGCGCGCGTCGCCGGACAGCTCCCGGCGAAGGACCCGCTTACGCGCGAGCAGCGTGGCCACGTCGTCCACCGCCACGCGCACGAGCGCGGTCCGGAGCGCCGGCGCGAGGGAGTCGCGCGCGGCGGCCACCGACTGACGCAGCGTCCCGTCCACGTCCGCGACCGCGTTCATCGCCGCGTCGTTCACGAGGGAGGCGCGCACGTCGCCCGCGACGTCGCTCTTCACCACGCCGCGCTTCGCGAGGAAGCGCACCGTCCGCTCGGCCTCGCGCGCGGCATCCTCGAATCGCACGGTCCGCTCCGTCCACCACGTCCTCGGCACGAGGTTCACCACGGTCTCGACCATGTCGGGCGGCGCGGGATCGGTGGGCGTGTCCGCGCGCCCCGACTTCCCCACCACCGACTCCACCTCGGGGAACGAGCGCAGCACCGCGTCGCGGATCTTCAGGTCCTCGGCCGCCCGCGGCACCGACACGCTCGGGATCGTCACCGGCATGTCCATGATGGCGCCCTCGTCCAGCGGCGGCATGAACTCCCGCCCGAGCCGGCCCGCGAGGCTCCACCCCACGCCGAGCAGCGCCGCGAAGCCGAGCAGGAAGGGCCGCGGGTGACGCAGGAACGTCGAGAGCACCGGCCGGTAGACGCCGATGAAGCTGCGCACGATCGGGTTCTCGGTTTCGCTCCGCAGCCGTCCCTTGAGAGCGAGCGGCAGCATCGCCGGCACGAACGTGATCGAGAGCAGCGCCACGCCGATCATCGCGAAGCTCTTCGTGAACGCGAGCGGGTGGAACATCTTCCCTTCCATGCCCTTGAGCGCGAACACCGGCAGGAAGGAGAGCAGCATGATGAGGATCGAGAAGAAGATCGGCCGGCCCACCAGCTTGCAGGACTCCAGCACGATCGCCCGCGTGTCGCCGCGCACGGGCTCCTTCCCGAAACGCGCGGTGAGCGTGTGCGTGGCGTTCTCCACCATCACGATCGACGCATCCACGAGGATGCCGATCGAGATCGCGATCCCGGAGAGCGACATGATGTTCGACGGGATCTGGAAGAGTCGCATGAGAACGAAGGAGACCAGCACGGCGAGCGGCAGCGTGGCCACCACGACCGCCGCCGAGCCGAAGTGCCCGAGGATGAGGAGGATCGCGACCGCGGCGACGATCATCTCCTCGCGCAGCACGCGAGTGACCGTGTCGATCGCGCCGTGGATGAGCCGCGTCCGCTCGTAGAAGGGGACGATGCGCACGCCCTCGGGGAGCCCCGACGACAGCTCGGCGATCTTGTCGTGGATGCGCTCGGTGACGCGCAGCGGATTCTCGCCGTAGCGCATCAGCACGACGCCGCCCACCGCCTCGCGGCCGTCCTTCTCGAGCACGGCACGCCGGGGCAGGGGCTCGAAGCCCACGGTGCCGAGCTGGCCGAGCGTGACGGGCGTTCCGCCGCGTTGCGCCACGACCGTCTCGCGCAGGTCGTCGAGGCCTTTCAGCCACCCGACGCCGCGGATCAGGTACTCGGCGTCGTTCTTCACGAAGACGTCGCCGCCGACCGCGGAGTTCCCGCGCGAGACCGCCTGCGCGATCTCGCCCAGCGTGACGCCGTACGCGCGCAGGCGATCGGGCTGGATCGCGATCTCGTAGGACTTCACGAACCCGCCGACGGACGCCACCTGCGCCACGCCCGGCACGGAGGCGAGCTGGTAGCGCACGTACCAGTCCTGGAGCGCGCGCAGCTCCGCGAGGTCCTTGCCCTCGCCCTCGACCGTGTACCAGAAGATCTGGCCGAGCGCGGTGGCGTCCGGCGCCAGGTACGGGACGACGCCCTGCGGAAGGAACGTCGCCGACGTGGAGAGCTTCTCGAGGACGCGCTCGCGCGCGAAGTAGAAGTCCACGTCGTCGTCGAAGATGATGTTGATCATCGAGAAGTTGAACTCGGACGTGGACCGCACCGCCTTCACGCCCGCGAGCCCCTGCAGGTTCACGGACAGGGGGTACGTCACCTGGTCCTCGATCTCCTGCGGGCTGCGTCCGGTCCAGTCCGCGAAGACGATGACCTGGTTCTCGGAGAGATCCGGGATCGCGTCGATCGGCGTGGTGGCGATGCTGTGCACGCCCCACGCGACGAGCCCGAGCGTGGCCACGATCACGACGACCGGGTTCTTGACGGAGTACTCGAGGGTCTTGGAGATCACGCGCGCGGCCTAGTGCGGGTGCGCGGCGTGGGATGCGGCCGCGTCGCGGGACGGCGATCCGCTCGCGCCGAAGTACGACGCGGCGGCGCCGGGGTGCAGCCGAAGCTCCGCGTCCACGAGGAAGGTCCCCTGCGTGACGATGCTGTCGCCTTCCGCGAGGCCGCCGAGCACCGGATACGCGCCGTCCGAGAGCGGACCCAGCTCCACCGCCACCGCGTCGAAGAGGCCGCCCGTGCGCTGGACGTACACGACCTTGCGCGTGCCGGTGTCGATCACGGCGCTCTCGGGGATGGCGAGCGCGGCGCCGCCTTGCGCTTCGCCCAGGTCGATCGACGCGTCCACGTACATGCCCGGGCGCAGCGCGCGGCCCGGGTTCGCCACGTCGACGCGCGCGCGGAGCGTTCGCGTGTCGCGGTCCACGACCGGCGAGACGAACGACACCGTGCCCGCGAGCTTCTGCCCCGGCAAGGCGTCCGAAGCGATCTCGACCGGCCGGCCGATCCGGAGCCCTTCGCCTTCTCCCTCCGGCACCTGCAGCGCGACCCACACGCTCGACAAGTCCGCCACCGTGTAGAGCACGGCGCCCGCCTCCACGTACTGCCCCGCGACGACGTCCTTCTCGAGCACGGTCCCGCTGATCGGCGAGCGCACCTGGATGCGCAGCGACGGCTCGCCGGCCCGCTCGAGCGCCGCGATCTGGTCGTCGTCCATGCCCCAGAGGAGCAGGCGCGCGCGCGCGGACTCGAGGACGGGATCGCCGCCCGTGGCGCGTCGCGCCCCGTGCGAAGCGTGGGTCCGCCCCGTCGCACCGGCGTGCCCGGCGAGCGCGAGGAGGTACTCCCGCTCCGTCGTGACGAGGTCCGGACTGTAGATCTCGGCGAGGGACTGCCCGCGCATCACGGCGGAGCCCGTGTAGTCCACCTGGAGGGACTCGATCCGCCCGGCCACGCGCGCCGCGATCCGCGCGACGCTGCGCTCGTCCACTTCCACCGTGCCCACGGCGCGAATGCGTCGTGGGAGCGCGCGCGTCTCCACGGCCGAAGTGGCCACGCCGGCCAGGCGCAAGCGCTCGGGCGACAGCTCCACGCGCCCCACGACGCCCTCGGGGAGCGTGGCCGCCGCTACGCGCTCGCGCTTCGAGAGAGGCATTCCGCAGATCGGGCAGTTGCCGGGCTCGCTCCGCACCACGTCCGGATGCATGGGGCAGTAGTACTCCACGGCGGCGGCCGCCACCGCGGCCGGCGCCGCAGGGTGCGTCCAGCGGTCCCAGCGCGCGAGCAGCATGTCCCACTTTGCCGCGACGAGACCGGTCACGATCATCAGGAGGATGAAACGCAGCCGGACGTTCGCGATCCGGAGGAACGTCCCGAGCTTGTGACGCCACTCCGGGCGGGCGGGGCGGTCACTCATGCGGCACCTCCGGAACGTCGCCGACCGCGGCCGCGAGATCCGCGCCGGCCATGAGAGCGTCCATGAACGCTTCGTCGTAGTCCAGACGAAGCGAGAGCAGGGTGCGCTGCGCGTCGAGGAGATCCAGGAACGTCGCTGAGCCGTTCTCGTAGGCGAAGCGCGTGGACTCGAAGGCCTGCTCGGCGCGCGGCAGCGCGGTCTCGTCGAGCGCTTCCGCACGCGCCTGGGCCGCCACCACGGCCGCGCGCGCCTCGCGCACGGAGGCGGCCACGTCGCGGCGGATCTGATCCCGGTCGGCTTCCGCCGCGGCGAGGCCCGCTTCGGCCTCGCGTCGCGCCGGCGCGACCTTCGCTCCGCGCCAGATCGGCAGGGTGATTCCCGCCATGCCCATCCACGCGTCGGGCGCATCCTTCATCGCCATGTAGCCGGCCCCGAGCGTGAAGTCCGGCCAGGCCTCCTTCTTCGCGAGACCCACTCCGGAGGTCGCGCGGTCGACTTCCGCCTCCGCTGCGCGCAGCGTGGGCGAGCGGCGATAAGCCCGCGCCACGAGGTCCTCGACGCGCTCCGGCGGTACGAGCGAATCGGGAACCTCCGGCCGCGCGAGCGGCGCCACGAGGTCGCGACCGAGGATCGCGTTGATGCGCGCGTGAACCGCGGGGATCTCCGCACGGAACGCGGCGAGGCGCGCCTCCTCGGTGGCCAGCTCCACGTGCGCCTTCAGCAGGTCCTGTTGCGGCGACTTGCCCACCTCGTAGCGCTGCTGCGCGATCTCCGCGAACGCCTGCATCGCGTCGCGGCTCTCTTCGAGGGACTCGATGGAGTCGTGCAGGTGATGCAGGTGGTAGAAGCTCTTGCGCAACGCCGTGGCCACGGCGAGGCGTGCCGTGTCCAGCGAGGCTCCGGTCACGTCGGCGCTCGCGGAGGCCTCCTTGCGCTCGAGACCCCGCTTCCCCGGGAAGGGAAAGCGCTGCGAGACCTGGAAGCGGTTCTCGCTCGCGCTCGTGGGGGCAGCATCGTCGAGCGGCGCACCCAGGAACTCCCACGTGAGCTCGGGATCCGGCAGAGCGCCGGCGCGCGGGACGCGCTCCAAGGCCGCGCGACGGTCGGCGTCGCGAGCGAGCAGAAGGGGACTCTGGCGCATCGCGATCGTCATCAGTTCGTCGAGCGTGACGACGGTCTGGGCGGTGTCGGGACGAGAGAGGGAGAACGGGGCGGGAGGAGCCGCGGGGCGCGTGGTGGAGGAATCCGCGGACGGCGCGGCGGTGGCGGAGGGCGCGCCGGAAGAATCGGCGGTCAGCACCGCACCGGCGGAGGGCGAAGCGGCCGTATCCGCCCGCGCGACCGACGCGAAGACGAGCGTCGATGCGAAGAAGAGCACGGCAGCCGACGAGCCGACCGCGGCTCGAAGTCCTGGCGCATCGGCGCTGGCGGATTCGATCTTGCAGAGAGGCATGACGGTCCTTTCGCCCGGGTCTCACCGCACAGGCCGTGCCACGAGGCGGGCCCGGACCTTGGCAACTTATCCGATGCCATATCAATTACTTACCGACGATCGAAGGAAGCCCGGACGCAGCCCCGGTCAGCCAACCTGGACGTGGACTAGAGAAAATCCTTCAGTTGGGGGCGCCAACTGCAGAATATTCTACGCAGAGGGTTCAAGGGCCTGTCGGAGGAGGGAGCCCGGTGAGCGATCGGCGGAAGCCCTGGGCGGTCGTCGCGGTCTACTTCGCGATCGCCGTGATCTCGATCCTGCACTACGTGGCACCGGAGCACGCGCACCAGCTCCACGACATCTACCGGCGCCTCTACTACCTCCCGATCATCGTCGCCGCGTTCCAGAACGGCTGGCTCGGGGGGCTCATCGCCGCGGCCGTCGTCTGCGCGGCCTACGCGCCTCACGCGTTCGGGCACATCTCGCACGACCCCGCCACGCCCACGCAGAAGGTCCTCGAGATGGCGCTGTACTTCGCCGTCGGTCTGACCACCGGCTCGCTCGTCTCGCGCCTCAAGCGCACGCAGACGGAGCTGCGGACTTCCCTGGAGCATCTGCGCAGCGCCGAGGACGAGCTGGTGCGCACGGCGCGTCTCGCCGCGGTGGGACATCTCTCCGCGGGACTCGCGCACGAGATCCGCAACCCGCTCGCCTCCATCAAGGGCTCGGCCGAGCTGCTGGCCGACGACTTCCCCGCCGAGCATCCGAAGCGCACGCTGCTGCGCGCGCTCGTCGACGAGTCCGTGCGGCTGAACAACGTCCTCACGCGCTTCCTCGCGTTCGCCCGCCCGCGCCCGATCGAAGCGCAGCTCTTCGATCTCCAGCCCGAGATCGACGTCGTGGTCGCGCTCTTCCAGAGCGGCGATGCCGCGAAGACCGTGCGCGTGTTCGTCGAGCCGTGCAAGGTCGCCGCACGCGTGCGCGGCGACCGCGAGCAGCTGCGTCAGGTCCTCCTCAACGTGCTGCTCAATGCGGCGCAAGCCGCGGGCGCCGGCGGCGTGGTCCAGATCTCCTGCGACGCCTCGAGCGGCGTGTTCCACATCCGCGTGCGCGACTCGGGGCCGGGCTTCACGCAGGAGGCGCTCGACAACGCCTTCACGCCGTTCTTCACCACGAAGACCGAGGGCACCGGACTCGGCCTGGCGCTCTCGCACCGGATCATCGACTCGCACGGCGGGAAGATCCGCCTCTCGAACCGCGCCGAGGGCGGCGGGCTCGTGGAGATCGAGATCCCGCTCGGAGGCGAAGGTGGCTAGGATCCTCGTCGTCGACGACGACGCGAGCCTCCGCGAGGTCCTCGCGTTCGCGCTGCGCGATCTCGGGCATCAGGTCGAAGTGCGCGCGGACGGCGCGTCCGCTCTGGACGCGCTCGGCTCGGTGCAGCCCGATCTCGTGGTGACGGATCTCAAGATGCCGGGCATCGACGGGCGCGAGGTGCTGCGTCGCGTGGTGGCGCAGGACGCCACGATCCCCGTCATCATCCTCACCGCCCACGGCTCGATCGAGGACGCCGTCGAAGCGATGAAGGAAGGCGCGCACGACTACCTGACGAAGCCCTACAACCGCGACGAGCTGCGACTCGTGGTGGAGCACGCGCTCGAGCGGCGTCGCCTCGTGCTCGAGAACCGCCGGCTCCGCGAGACGCTCCGCGAGCGGACGCGCGCCTTCGATCTCGTGCACGCGTCGGCCGTCCTGGACCGCATCCTCGAGACGATCCGGCGCGTGGCGCCCTCCGACGCCACGGTGTTGCTCTCGGGCGAGTCGGGCACCGGCAAGGAGATCCTCGCGCAGCTCCTCCACTCGGAGTCCGACCGCTGGGAGCGGCCGTTCGTGGCGGTGAACTGCGCCGCGATCCCGCACGATCTGCTGGAGTCCGAGCTGTTCGGCCACGCGAAGGGCGCCTTCACCGGCGCGATCAAGGAAAAGCCGGGGAAGTTCCAGCGCGCCGACGGCGGCACGCTCTTCCTGGACGAGGTGGGCGAGCTGGCGGGCGAGCTGCAGTCGAAGCTCCTGCGCGTGCTCGAGACGAAGCAGGTGGACGTGGTGGGCGGAACGCGGCCGGTGGAAGTGGACGTCCGCCTCGTCGCCGCCACGAATGCCGACCTCGCCGCGCGCGTGCGCGAAGGTCGCTTTCGGAGCGATCTCTACTACCGCCTCCACGTGATCCCGATCCACGTGCCCCCGCTCCGCGAGCGGACGGACGACATCCCTGCGCTCTGGGAGCACTTCGTGAAGCGCTTCGCCGGCGCCGACGCTTTGCGCTCCACCCCCGGACTCTTGCGCGCGCTCCAAAGGCGCACCTGGCCGGGCAACGTCCGGGAGCTGGCGAACGTCTGCCAGCGCATGGTGCTGCTCCGCACCAGCGGCGTCCTCGACGTGGCGGACTTGCCGCCGGAAGAGGGAGAGACCGCGCCAGCCGCGGCCGAGGCGGTGGCGGAGGAGGGGGTCGGAGCGATCCTCCGGGCACTCCCCGGCGACCGGCTGCCGCTCCTCGACCTCGAGCGCGAGATCATCGTCCGGGCCCTCGCGAAGCACGACGGGAACCGGACTCGCACGGCCGAGTATCTCCAGATCCCGCGGCACGTGCTGCTCTATCGCATCGAGAAGTTCGCGATCGACTGAAGAATATTCTCCGGAGATCGAAGGCTATTCGACGGACCGGCAGGCACCGGTGGCCCGAGGCGGTGGAAGGGCGCCCCGCGCCCGCTCGAAGGCCCTTGCGGACGCTGTCTCGTGAGGAAGGATGCCGGCCCCGGACTGGCCCAGAACCTGCTCTATAGCATGATGTTCTCGACACCCACCCAGGAGAGCCACCATGAAGCAGCCCGTTCTCGCCGCCACGATGGTCGTCGCGGCCATCCTCTTCGGTACCTGGAGCGCCCAGGCGGCCAGCCCGGGCAAGACGAAGGTCGTCGCACCGGCCCCGGACGCCGCCAAGCCCGCGGCGGCGCCTGCCGCCGCGTCTGGAGGCGCAGGCACGCAGGCGCCGCTGCACGGCGGGCTCGTGGCGTCGACGAAGGACGCTCGCTTCGAGACCGTGCTCTCAGGCGGGCGCCTCTTCGTCTACGCCTACACGCCCGCCGGCTCCCCCGCCACGATGCACAGCGCTGCCGGGACGGCCACGTTTCACCTGCCGGATGGAACGACGAAGGACGTCGCCCTCGCCAAGGAGACGCCGGCGGCCGGAGAGCCCGCCATCTACTTCTGCCCGATGCACGCGAGCGTCGTGCGTGACGCACCCGGCGTGTGTCCGCTCTGCGGCGGGATGAAGCTCTACACGCAGGATCGGTTGGCCGGCTCGGTCGACCTGCCGAAGCTCCCCGCCACCGGCGTGGAGGCCTCGATTCGCGTCGGCGATCCGAAGGAGACCGTGGTGGCGTTCACGCAGACGCTGGGGGCGGCCGTGGCGCCGGCGAAGAAGGGCGTCGCGCCGGCGAAGCCGGACGGCGCACGCAAGAAGGGCGTCACGCCGACGGCCCACTGAGGCCCGCGGCCGCGCACGCGGAGCCGCCGGGCGTTCCCCGCCCGGGCGTCGCACCGGGACCGGGTCGGAGCATTCCGGCCCGGTCTCTCTTTTATTCGCCGCCACGGCGCGGAACGAATGATTTTTCTGCTTTACGCGCATCCGGCGATTGATTATTCATCCCCGCCATGTCTTCCCGAGCCACCGAGCGCCGCCGCCGCGCGATTCGCGAGATCCTGAGCAGTCGGGCGGTGGCCAGCCAGGCCGAGCTTCACGCGCTGCTGAAGGCGCGCAAGGTCGGCGCGTCGCAGCCCGTGCTGAGCCGCGATCTGCGCGCGTTGCGCGTCGCGAAGCGCGCCGGCGCGTATCAGCTCCTCGAGGAAGAGCGCGTGACGCCGCTCCGGGCGCTCGCCAGCTTCCTCCGCTCCACGTCTCCCGCCGATCACTTCGTGCTCGTGCGCTGCGAGCCCGGCGCCGCCAGCGCCGTGGCCCGCGCGCTCGAGGCCGAGAAGGTGCACGGCGTCCTCGGCACGGTCGCCGGAGACGACACCGTCCTCGTGGCCGTCGCCTCGTCGGCCGCCGGCGTCCGGGTCCGGCGCCGCTTCGACGAGCTCGTCTGAACGAAAGGGATCCGATGCGCGTTCTCCTCGCCTATTCCGGCGGCCTCGACACTTCCTATCTCGTGGCGCGCCTCACCCGCGACGCGGGTCATCAGGTCGTCACGCTCGCGGTGGATTGCGGCGGCTGGTCCGAGGAGGAGCGGCGCGCGCTGGCGGAACGCTCCCGGGCGCTCGGCGCGTCGGAGCACCTCTGCGTCGATGCGCGCGAGGAGCTTTTCGAACGCGTGCTGCGTTGGCTGCTCGCGGCGAACGTCCGCCGCGGGGACGTCTACCCCCTCTGCGTGGGCGCCGAGCGCGGGCTCCAGGCCGAGATCCTGGCGCGCGTCGCGCGCGAGCGGGCCTTCGACGCCGTCGCGCACGGCTGCACCGCGGCCGGCAACGACCAGATCCGCTTCGAGGCGGCCCTCGCCACGATCGCGCCGGATCTCTGCGTGCTCGCGCCCGTCCGCGACGAGGCGCCGAGCCGCGAGGACGAGCGCCGATACCTCCAGGAGGCCGCCCTGCCCACGCCTCCCGCGGGCGGCCGCTACTCCGTGAACGCGGGGCTGTGGGGGCTGACGATCGGCGGCGGACCCCTTCACTCGAGCGAGGCGCGCCTCCCCGACGACGCCTGGGAGTGGACGCGGAATGGCGACGGCGAGCGCGTCTTCCGCGTGGGATTGGAGAACGGCATCCCCTGCGCGCTGGACGGCGTGACGCTCTCCCCCGTGACGATGATCGAGCGGCTGAACCGCCAAGCCGGCGCGCTCGGCGTGGGCCGCGGCTATCACCTCGGCGACACGGTGCTCGGCTTCAAAGGTCGCATCGCGTTCGAGGCGCCGGCCGCCGAAGTGCTCCTCGCCGCGCACCGCGAGCTCGAGAAGCTCGTCCTCACCGAGGAGCAGCGCTTCTGGAAGGACCACCTCGGCGAGGTCTACGGGCGCCGCCTCCACCAGGGTCTCTTCCACGATCCCTTTCAGCGCGACCTCGAGGCGTTCTTCGTCTCGTCGCAGGCGCGGGTGACGGGCACGGCAAGGGTGCGATGCGCGGGCGGGGCCACGCTGGTCGAAGGCGTGTCGTCCCCCTTCAGCCTCCTCGCCGCCACCGATGCGCGCTACGGCGAGCGCGCGGCGTCCGGCGCCGATCCGGCGGCGGCCCGCGGCCTCGCCCGCGCGCTGGCCGAGCCTGCGCGTCTCTACCGGCGCGCCGGCGAGCCCGAGCCCGAGGCGGTGCGCCCGTGAAGCGCTGCCGACTCGACAAGATCGCCTCCGTCACGCTTCGCCTGAGCCTCGACGCGAACGCGGTCTTGGGCGAAGACATCCCGGCGGTGGCCGGAACGGTCCTCGCCTGCCGCGTGATGAACGCGAAGACCACGTACAACGCGCTCGAGGACGTGCACGGCCGCATGGTCACGCTCCATCCGGGGGACATCATCGCGGGAGCGCTCGGCCATCGCGACGCGCTCTACGGCTACGCCGGCCGCGTGCCCGAGAGCGTGCGCTGCGGCGACGAGCTGCAGCTCCTGAACCTCGGCGGCGTGATCGGCACGGGCGCCGAGGGCACGATCGCGCAGGGCGCGCCCTTCCGCCTCGAGGTGCTGGGCGCCGTGCTCGAGTTCCCGTACCTCGGCACGCGCGTGGGCGTGCCGGCGAACGTGGCGCGGGCCGCTCTCCCTCGCCCCGAGCTGCCGCCGGCCGACGCGCTCCCGCCGATCGTGGTCTTCGTGGGCACGTGCATGGACGCCGGCAAGACCACCGCCGCCGCGATGCTCATCGGGGAGATGACTCGCCGCGGCCTGCGCGTCGCGGCCGGCAAGCTCACCGGCGTCTCGCTGCGCCGCGACGTCCTGCAGATGCGCGATTCCGGCGCCGACCCGGTGGCGATCTTCACGGACTTCGGCGTCGTCACCACGTCCGAGGACACGGCGGTCGGCGCCGCGCGCGCGCTCGTGGCGCACCTGGCCGAAGCCGAGCCCGACGTCCTCGTGCTCGAGATGGGCGACGGCCTCCTCGGCACCTACGGCGTCGGCGCCATCCTCGGCGACGCGTCGCTGAAGGCCGCGATTCGCACCACGATCCTCTGCGCGCAGGATCCCGTGGGCGCGTGGGGCGCGAGAGAGCTGCTGCGCGATCGCTGGCGCCTCCCGGTGGACGTCGTGGCCGGGCGCGTCACCGACGGCCCCACGGGCGTGCGCTTCTGCCGCGAGACGCTCGGCGTCCCCGCCTGCAACGCGCTCCGCGACGGCGCCGCGCTCGCCGACATCGTGATGTCCACGCTCTCGCCCGCACCGGCAGCGCAGGTCGACTCCTCCGCGTCGCCGGCGGGCGCCGACTCCGCGGCGCTGGCCCGAGCGGTGGGCCAGTGACCACGTCCACCGCGCCGTCCGCCGCGCGCGTTTCGAAGAGTGACGCGCGCGCCGCCGTCCCGCTCTTCTTGTTCGGCGCACGCGGTCTCCTGGCGGGCGAGCTGCTGCGTCTCCTGGAGCTGCACGAGGGCTTCGTTCCCCAGGCGCTCGTGGGACGCTCCGGCCGCGACGTTGCCGCCGCGCACCCGCACGTGGACGGCGCGGCCGCGCCGCTCGCCGCGCTCGTGAAGGACGCGGTGGCCGCGGAGGACGCGCTCGCGGCGGCGCTCGAGGACGGCGGCGAGGCCGCAGTCGTGCTGGCGCTCCCGCACGGCGAGTCCGCCGCAGCGTGGTCGCGAATGCGCGAGCGACTCGGCGCGCTCGCGGAGCGCGCGTTCGTCGTGGACCTCTCGGCGGACTACCGGCTGCAGGACGCGACGCTCCACCGCGAGGCCTATGGCGAGGAGCCGCCGGACGCGGGGGAGCGCGCTCGCTTCGTCTACGGCCTCCCGGAGCTGCTCCGCGCGGAGATCGCGGGCGCCCGTCGCGTCGCGGCGCCGGGCTGCTTCGCCACGGCGCTGCAGCTCGCCGTCGTGCCCGCCGCGCGCGCCGGCCTTCTCGACGACGGGAGCCCCTGGTTCCTGTCCGCCGTCACGGGATCCTCGGGCAGCGGCGTCGATCCGAAGCCCGGCACGCACCACCCGCACCGGCACGGCAACCTCTGGGCGTACTCGCTCGACGGTCACCGCCACGAGGCGGAGCTTCGTCAATCGCTCGAAGGAACGGGGCTCTCGCCGGACCTCCACTTCGTCCCGCACTCGGGGCCGTTCGCGCGCGGGATCCATCTCACGGCGTGCCTTCCGCTCGCGCGCGACGTCTCCGCCGAGGAGGCCGCCGCGACCTACCTGGACGCGTACGCCGGCGAGCCGTTCGTGCGCGTGCTCGAAGACGGCGCGCCGGATCTTCGCAGCGTCACGGGATCGAACGCCGCGGCCCTGCGCGTCTACATCCGCGGCGACGCGCTGCACGTCCTTCTCACGCTCGACAATCTCGTCAAAGGCGGCGCGGGGCAGGCGCTCCAGTGCCTCAATCTCATGCTCGGCTTCTCCGAAACGCGCGGGCTGCCGCGCTTCGGCCTGGGGGTGTCGTGATGACGTTGCGTGAGCTGGCCGCGTACGAGAGGCTGCCGCTTCCGGTGGCGCGGGCGGAGGGTTGTGAGCTGGTGCTGGAAGACGGGCGACGCGTGCTCGACCTCTACGGCGGGCACTGCGTGAACTCGCTCGGGGCCGGGGACGCCGCCCTGGCGAACGCGATCGCCGCGCAATGGCGGAAGCTCTCGTTCACCACGAATCTCCTCGACCACGCGCCGCGCCGGGAGTTCCTGGCGACCTTCGAGAGAAACCTGCCGGCGTCTCGGGACGCGAGCGGGTGGGAGATCTTCTGCTCGAACTCGGGCGCCGAGGCGAACGAGAACGCCATCAAGCTCGCCCTCGCGGCCACCGGGCGACGGAAGGTCGTGGCGTTCCGCGGCGCTTTCCACGGGCGCACCGCGGCCGCCTCCGCCGTCACGGATCGCGCGGACACGGGGTTCCCGCAGGCTCCCTTCGACGTGCTGCGCCTGCCCTGGTCCGAGCCGCTCGCCGCCGCGCGCACGATCGACGCCTCGGTCGGCTGCGTGATCCTCGAGCCGATCCAATCGCTCGCCGGCGTGACCGAGCCCGGGCCCGGGTTTCTCGAGACGCTCCGCGTGGCGTGCGATCGCGTGGGCGCGCTCTTGTGCTTCGACGAAGTGCAGACCGGCAACGGCCGCCTCGGCACGCCGTGGGCGTCGCAGCACTTCGGCATCGTGCCGGATCTGTTCACCACCGCGAAGGGCGCGGCGGGCGGCCTCCCGATCGGGCTCACCGTCGCGCGCGCCGACGTGGCGCAGAGCGTCCCCGGGAAGCTCTTCGGCTCGACGTTCGGCGGCGGCCCCCTCGTGCTCGCCGCGGCCGCCGAGGTCGCGCGGCGGATCGCTTCGCCCGGCTTCCTCGAGAACGTGCGGGACGCGTCGGCGGCGCTACGCGAGGCCGCGCTCCGCGGCTCTCTCGTCCCGCCGCAGGAACGGGGAGCCGGAGCCGTCGCAGCCGTCCGCGGCGCAGGCCTTCTGCTCGGCCTCGTGCTCGCGGAGGGAGTCTCCGCGCGCACGCTCCGCGATCGACTCCTCGAGCGCGGCATCCTCGTCGGGACGAGCGACGATCCGCGCGTGCTGCGTCTCTCGCCCCCGCTCACGATCGAGCCGCGCCGGGCGGCGAAGCTGGCGGAGGCGCTCGCGTCCTCGGAGGTCCTGGTATGACGGGGCTCTACCATCTGGGCGACGTCGCCGCCGAAGACGTCCAGCGCCTGGCGACCCGCGCGCTCGAGATCGAGGACGGCGCCGTGCCGCGGCGCTTCCCGGGTCGCGCGCTCGGCCTCCTCTTCCTCTCGCCGTCCTTGCGGACGCAGGCGTCCTTCCAGCGCGCGGCGGCGCGCCTCGGGCTCGATCTCGTGCAGCTGTCGGGCGGCGCGAACGGCGTCTGGGAGCTGGAGACCGACGACGGCGCCGTCATGGACCGGGACAAGGTGGAGCACGTGCGCGAGGCGGCGGGCGTGCTCGGCCGCTACGTGGACGTGCTCGCGATCCGCGCCTTCGCCCGCTTCCGGTCGCTCGAGGAAGACCTTGCCGATCCGCTCCTGAACGCGTTCCGCCGGCACGCCGGCGTTCCCGTCGTCAACATGGAGAGCGCGCTCTGGCATCCGTGCCAGTCGCTGGCGGATTGGGCCACCCTGGATCTCGCGGGCGTGCCGCGGCGCGCGAAGCTCGTCCTCACCTGGGCGTGGCATCCGAAGGCGCTCCCGCACGCCGTGCCGAACTCCACCCTGTGCATGGCGGCGCAGCGCGGCATGGACGTCGTGCTGCTGCGGCCTGCGGGCTACGACCTGCGGGACGAGGTACTCGCGGAGGCGCGCCGGCTCGCCGCGCCCTCGGGCGGGCGCGTCACGGTGACCGACGATCGGGAAGCGGCGTACGACGGAGCCGCCGCCGTGTACGCGAAGTCCTGGGGCTCGCTCGATTGCTGGGGCGACGCGCCCGCCGAGGCCGCGCGTCGCGCGGGGCTTCGCGACTGGCGCGTGACGTCCTCGTGGATGCGTCGCACCGACGACGCGCACTTCATGCATTGCCTGCCCGTCCGCCGGAACGTGGTCGTGGACGACGACGTCCTGGACGGGCCCGGCTCTCTCATCCTCGACCAGGCGGAGAACCGCCTGCATGCGCAGACGGCGCTTCTCGAGGAGATCGTCGCAGCGATGCCGGCGCCGCGCGGCGCCGACGCCCGGGAGGTGCTCGCATGATCGACCTGTTCCGCGCCGCTCCGCACGTGGTGCTGCACCGCGGCCGCGTCGTCGTCGTGAAGATCGGCGGCGCGGCGCTCGCGAAGCCCGCCGTGCTGCGCTCCTTCGCGCGCCAGATCGCCGTGGTGCAGGCGCTGGGCTCGAAGGTCGTCGTGGTGCACGGCGGCGGCCCGCAGACCGACGAGATGGAGCGCCTCCTGGGCGATACGCCGCGGCACGTGGATGGACGTCGCGTGACGTCCGCCGCGGCGCTGCGAGCGCTGCGTCTCGCGACCGCGGGCGAGCTGCACGGCGACGTCGTGGCCGCCCTCGCCGCGGAGGGCGCGCGCGCGGTGGGCGTGTCCGGCGCGAGCGCCGGGCTGCTCGTGGCGTCGCGGCGGCCCCCGGTGGAGACCTCCGAAGGCGTGGTGGACTACGGCGAGGTCGGCGACCTGCGCTCGGTGGACCCCGCGCCGCTCCTCGCGCTCCTGGACGCGGGCTTCGTTCCGGTCGTCTCGCCTCCCGTCTCCGATGGCAAGGGCGGCTTCCTCAACGTGAACGCCGACGTGGCGGCCGCGCGCCTCGCCGTCGCCCTCGGCGCCGCGAAGCTCATGCTCGTGACGGACGTGGCCGGGATCCTCGCGGACGCGAGCGACCCGCGCTCCTTCCTCTCCACGGTCTCCCTCGATCAGCTCGACGCTCTCGCGAAGTCCGGCGCCCTGCGCGGCGGGATGATGCCGAAGGCCGCCTCGATCCGCGCGGCGCTCCTGGGCGGCGTGGAGCGGGTGCACGTCGTGAGCGGAGCGGACGGCGAAGCGATCCTCGCCGAGCTGTACACGAATCATGGCGCCGGCACGCTCGTCACGCGCGAAGCGCAGACGGTGCCGGCGGAGGATGAGAACGGCGCGGGAGCGACGGCGCAGAGCGCGCTCCACGGCGGCGCGGCGGCGCCGGAAGGCGCGCTCGTCGGCGGCGCGGCGAAGGTCGTCGGCTCGTGAGATCGTCCGTCGTCGCGCTTCTGAAGGAGCTCGTCGCCATCCAGAGCCTCTCCGGCGCGGAGCAGGCGGCGGCGGACTTCGCCGCGCATCGCTTGGCGGCGGCAGGCCTCGACGTCGAGCGTGTCGGCGACAACGTGATCGCACACCTCGTCTCGCGGGGTCGCGGCCGCGGCCGCGCTCCCGCCCTCCTGTTCGCCTCGCATCTCGATACGGTGCCCGCAGGGGTCGGCTGGACGCGCGATCCGTTCGCGGCGAGCGAGGAGGCGGGACGCATCCACGGGCGCGGCGCGAACGACGCGAAGGCCAGCGTTGCGGCCATGATGACGGCGCTCGAGGATCTCGCGTCGCATCGCGCACGGGACGCCGCGGCAGGCACGCTCCTCCTCGCGCTCACGGTCGAGGAGGAGACGACGAACGCCGGGATCGCCGCGGTGCGTCGCCACTTGGTCGACCGCGGACTGGACGGCGCGGTCGTCGGCGAACCGACTTCCCTCGAGGTCGTGCGCGCGCAGTCCGGGCTCGCGGTCCTGCGTGCGGAGTGGACCGGGCGCTCGTGCCATGCGGCGCACGTGGCGCGGGTGACGCACGAGAGCGCCCTTGCGAAGGCGGCGACGGAGCTGGCGGCGGCCGGCGAGTGGCTCGCTCTCGACGGCTCCCACCCGCTCCTCGGCACGAGCACGGTCACGCCCACGATCTTCCGCGCGGGCGAGCGCGCGAACGTCGTGCCGGATCGTGCAGAGGCGACCTTCGACGCGCGGCTCGCCCCGCCGCACGACGCGGCCGGCGCCGTGCGCGCCCTCGCCGCCCGCCTGCCGAGCGCGAAGGTCGAGATCCGCTCGGAGCGATTGAAGGCCGTCGAAACGCCGGCGGATCACCCGCTGGTCGTCGCGGCGCTCCAGGCCGCGGGACGAAGCCAAGCCATCGGCTCGCCCACGTTGTCGGACATGGCGCTCCTCGGCGGCATCCCCGCGGTGAAGGTCGGCCCCGGGGACACGGCGCGCTCGCACACGCCCGACGAATTCGTCACGGTGGACGAGCTGGAAGCCGGCTTCCGGTTCTATCGCGCCCTGGCGCGGCTCGCGCTCGAGGCTCTTTCCGCAGCGCCGGCCGCGGGCCGCTCACCCGGCGCCGCCTTCGCCTCGGCCGCCGGCCCCGTCGCCCCCTCACGCGCCGCCGCTTCCGGAGGTGCCCGATGACCGAACGCTTCCACGCGCCCGTGTGGGATCGCGGCGAGCCCATCGACTCGGACGTCCTGGCGTTCACCATCGGCGACGACCCCGTCCAGGATCGCCGTCTCGTGGAGCCGGAGATCGAAGCGTCGCTCGCGCACGCCGAAGGCCTGCATCGCGTCGGGCTCCTCACGGACGCCGATGCGGACGCCATCGCGCGCGGCCTGGAGGCGCTCCGCGAGTCCTTCCGCCGCGACGAGTGGACCGTCGAGACAGCGGACGAGGACGTGCACTCGGCGGTCGAGCGGCGACTGATCGCGCTCGTGGGCGAGGCCGGCAAGCGCCTGCACACCGGGCGCAGCCGGAACGAGCAGGTCGCCGTGGACGTGCGCCTGTGGCTGCGCGAGGCAGTCGAGGAGACGGAGACGCGGATCGAGGAAGCGGCCGCCGCGTGCCGCGAGCTCGCCGCCCGCCACGGCGACACGCCGATTCCGGGCTACACGCATCTGCGCCGCGCGATGCCGTCGACGCTGCGCGATTGGGCGGAAGCGCACGCGCGCGCGTTCGAGGCGGACGCGGAGGAGCTGGACGGGCCGCGCCGGCGCATCCGCGAGTGCCCGCTCGGCTCGGGCGCAGGCTACGGGGTGCCGCTGCCTCTCGATCGCGCGTTCGTGGCCGAGCGCCTCGGCTTCGATCGTCCGGAGAGCCCGCCCACGCTCGTGCAGCACGCGCGCGCACGCGCGGAGCTGGCGTACGTCACGGCGCTCGAGGCTGTCGCCCTGGACGTCGGCAAGCTCGCCTTCGATCTCTGGCTCTTCTCCACGCGCGAGTTCGGCTTCTTCAGGCTGCCGATCGCCCTGACGACGGGGTCCTCCCTCATGCCGCACAAGCGCAACCCGGATGTCGTGGAGCTGCTGCGCGCGCACGCGCGCGCCACGATGGCGGATCGCACGGCGCTCTTGGACGTGGTGCGCGATCTTCCCTCCGGCTACCACCGCGACTTCCAGCTCGTGAAGCCGCCCCTCTTCCGCGCGCACGATCGGATGCAGGCGATGCTCGGGGTGCTCACGCGGCTCGTGTCGGCGCTCGAGATCGACCGCGATGCGATGGAACAAGCATGCGCCGACCCCGCGCTCGAGGCCACGGAGCGCGTGCTGGAGCGCGCCAAGGCCGGCGTGCCGTTCCGGGACGCGTACCGCGCGGAGGCCGAGCGACCGGATCGCTAGGCACGCCACCCGGGCAGCGGCGACGGATCCCTTCGTGAACGAGGGGCCCATTCCGAGAGGTGGACGGCTCTACCCTCGGCTCGTGTCGGTAGCGCTTGCAGCGGACGAGCGCGGGGGATCAAGCTGGAACCGGGTCGACCGCGGCGGGTTTGCTCGCGCTGAGCGCCGGCCGCCGGGGGTCCGCGGCGAGCGCTCGCCCCGGAAGCGCAAGGCGTGTGGCGGTCTGCGTCCCGCACGGCGCAGCCACATCAGGGTCTCACCGAGAGGAGGACTTGCGTGGCCGAGCAGCCCTCGTTCGGCGCAGCGCAGTACAAGAACGCGCAGCGCGAGCAATGGAACAAGGACGGCGCCGCATGGCGACGCTGGCATCCCACTCTGGAACGTTGCTATGGCGAAGTGACTCGCCAGATGCTCGCTCTGGCGCGGATTCAGCCGGGGCAGCGCGTCCTGGACGTCGCCGCCGGCGCCGGTGAGCCGGCGGTCAGTGCCGCCGAACGAGTCGGCCCCGGCGGTTACGTGCTGGCGACCGACATCGCGGAAGGGATCATCGAGCTTGCGCTCGAGGTCGCCCGTGAACGTGGCCTCGAACAAGTCGAGGCCCGCGCCATGGACGGCGAGACACTGGATCTCCCCGACGCCTCCTTTGATGCGGTGCTGTGTCGGCTTGGCCTGATGTACATGCCGCACCCCGTGACGGCGCTATGCGAGTGGCGCCGTGTTCTGAAAGCGGGCGGTCGGGTCGCCGTCGCGGTCTTCTCCACGCCCGAGCGCAACGGTTGGGGTGCCATACCGGCTTCCGTCATACGCCGGCGCGCGCAACTCCCGCCTCCCGTTCCGGGGCAACCCGGTCCGTTCAGCCTTGGCGGTCCCGGGCTGCTCGAGGACGTCTTCCGCCAAGCCGGATTCGCCGACCCCGAGGTTCGCGCCGTGCCGGTGCCCCTGAGGATGGCCAGCAGCGCCGAGTACGTGCGGCTCGCCCGAGAAGCCTTCGGTGCCTTCAATGCCATGATGGCTCGCCTGTCCCCGCAAGAACGCGAGTCCGTGTGGAACGAAGTGGAAGCCTCGATGCGTAGCTTCGAATCGCCGCGTGGGTTCGAGGTGCCCGGTGAGTGCCTCGTCGGGGCGGCCACGAAGTGACCCACCGGTGAAGGATCGGCCCGGGCTCGGCGCGGCGGACGACGAACGAGGAGGCAGGCGGTGAGCAAGCCTTGAAGCTCCTTCCGTGGCTCGGCATGCTGGCGGCCGCCGTATCCTGCGGGAAGATCGTCTCGCCGGGACAGGTGGTGACGGTGCGCGGGATCCGGATGTACTACGAGGTGCAAGGACGCGGCGCGCCGCTGGTGCTCCTCCACGGCGGCGCCGGCAACGGCCTGCAGTTCTCGAAGCAGATCCCGGACTTCGAAGGCACGCACCGGCTGATCATCCCGGACCTCTGCGCCCAGGGGCGAACGACCGACCGCCCCGGGCCTCTCTCCTATCACGAGATGGCCGAGGACGTGGTGGCGCTCCTGGACCGCCTGCATCTGAAGCGTGTCGACCTGATGGGGTGGAGCGACGGCGGCAACGTCGGCCTGGACATCGCGATCCATCATCCCGGCAGACTCCGTCACCTGATCACCTTCGGCGCCAATTTCTCGCCCGACGGTCTGAACGACGCGGACGTCGCCTGGAACCGAACGGCCACCGCGGACTCGTTCGGGACGGGGATGGAGGTGGGCTACCGCGCGCTGTCTCCCGAGCCCGACCACTACCGGGAGGCGATGACGAAGATCCTCGACATGTGGCGGACGGAGCCCCGCTTCACCCCGGCCGAGCTGGGATCGATCCGGGCGAAGACGCTGATCTGTGCGGGGGACCACGATCTGATCCGGCCGGAGCACAGCGAGGCGCTCGCGCGGATGATCCCGGGGGCGTCGCTCTGGATCGTGCCGGACGCGTCGCACTCGGCGATGATCGAGCGGCCGGATCTCGTGAACCCGCGCGTGCTGGCTTTCTTGAAGAGCTGACCCGGCCCCGAAGTTCCGCTGCCGGCGCCGTTTCCCCGGATGTAACCCGTTAGCCACGCTCCTGTTGCGGCGTTCTTGAACGCCACGTCCGAGAGGACTATCCTAGTGCACTACGTCTACGTCGTGCGCCCGAGCGGCTTCAGCTCCGCGATCTTCGCCGCCCCTTCGTCCCGCATCGCGTGCCAGAGATCCCAGTCGAGCTGGAGCCCGAGCCAGAACTCCGGGGAGTTCCCGAGCACGCGGGCCAGCCGAAGCGCGGTGTCCGTCGTGACCCCTCGCTTCCCGCGGACGATCTCGTTCAGGCGCGGAAACGACACGCCGAGACGCGCCGCGAAAGCCGACTGAGTCACGCCGAGCGGGCGCAGGAACTCCTCGAGCAGCATCTCCCCCGGATGCGTCGGCGGTCTCCGGCGGGGCAGTCGTCGCGAGGTGCGGACGGGCGAGCTCCTGCGCGCCGACCTGCGGCGATTTCTGGTGATAGTCCGTGATCTCGACGCCATCGGCGAACCCCGTTTCCGAATGAAGCAGACGCGATACTGATCGTCGATGCGGATGCTGTGCCGACCGGTTCGGTCACCGTGGAGCAGCTCCAGCCGATTCCCCGGCGGCAACGCAAGCTCCGACAGCGCGCGAGCGTTGTGGATCTGGTCGAGCTTCCTCCGGGCCACCGCCCACAGGGCTCGTGGGCAGGCGCGTCGCGCAGCTCGCGAGTCCTCGCCGTCGAACACGTCTTCGGTGCCCTGATCGCGGAAGGATCGTATCACGGAGGCTGTGATAGGCGGAGACCGACGTCCGTCAAGAGAGCGCACCGCGGAGCCGGCGCGTCGCATGGCCGCCGGCCTGGGCGTCTGAGGTCACCGATTGGGACCTCGAAGGGCCAATTCGCCGTCAGATCACCCCCTCCACCGCTCTCCGCCATGCCGCCGCTCCGTGCTATGCTCTTCCAAATGACCGCCCCCCGGGAGACTCCCCGACCCCTCCCCGTCCTCTTCCTGGTGACCCACCTGGAAACGGGCGGGGCGGAGCGCCAGCTCGCGGAACTGGTCACGCGGATGGACCGCGCGCGGTTCCGGCCGATCGTGGTGTGCCAGAAGGGCGGGGGGCCGTTCTTCGATCAGATCGCGGCCGCGGGGATCGAGGCCCACCAGCTGCGCACTCCCCATCGCGGCGACCCGCGCTTCGCCTTGCGGCTCGCGTCCATCTGCAAGACCCGCAACGTCCGCGCGATGGTGATCCGCGGCTTCTCCACGATGGTGGTTGGGCTCCTCGTCGGGAAGATGCTCCGCATCCGCCCGATCCTCATGGCGGAGCACGCCACCGGCCGCATCGATCGCGACCCGAAGAAGAAGCCCATCGAGCGACGCCTCGCGCCCCGCGTGGACGGCGCGATCGCGGTGGCGAAGGGACAGATCCCTTTCCTCGTGGAGGACAAGGGCTTCGACGCGGCGAAGATCCGCGTCGTCTACAACGGCATCGACCTCTCGCAGTGGGCGCCCGCGCCCCGCGATCTCGATCTGCTCGGAGAGCTCGGCATCCCGGAGCACGCGCCGGTCGTCGGCAGCCTCGCGATGCTCCGCCCCGAGAAGGACCACGCCACGTTCCTGGAGGCCGCGCGCATCGTTCGCAAGAAGCACCCCGAGGCGCGCTTCCTCCTCGTCGGCGACGGGCCCGAGCGGCCGAAGCTCGAAGCGCTCGTGGACAAGCTGGGCCTCGGCGGACGCGTGATCTTCGCCGGCGTGCGCAAGGACGTCGCGCGCCTGCTCTCCATCTTCGACGTCTCCGTGCTCTCGAGCGTCACCGTGGAGACCTTCCCGATGGCGTTCCTCGAGGCGATGGCGATGGAGCGCCCGCTCGTGGCCACGCGCGTGGGGGGCGTGGCGGAGATGATCGACGAGAACGAGAACGGGCACGTCGTGCCGCCGCGCGACCCCGAGGCGCTCGCGGCCGCGCTGCTGGACGTCATCGAAAGTCCCGAGCGCGTCCGCGCGATGGGCCTTCGCTCGCGTCAGATCGTCGAGGAGCGCTTCTCGATGGTGCGCATGGTGCGCGACACCGAGGCGTTCATCGACTCGTTCTTCGCGTAGGGCCCGCGCGGGAAGAACCTGCGAGGGCGAATCGCAGGGCTTCCATCCTCGGCCATCCTCGGCCGCTCTACTCCCCGAGCAGTTGCTTCGCTTCCGCCGCGAACGGGGAGTCCGGAGCGAGATCGATCGCCGCACGCCAGTGCGCCCTCGCCTCGTCCGTGCGCCCGCGCTCCTTCAGGAGCTTGCCCAGGAGCAGCTCCGCCCACGGAATCGACGCGCCGCCCTGGATCGCGCGCGTGAGGTCGGCCTCGGCGCCGGCGGCGTCGCCGCCGATCGCCTTGATGCGCCCGCGCACCGCGTACGTCTCCGGCATCCGCGGGTCCACTTCGATCGCCCGCTCGATCTCCGCCCGCGCGCCGGCCACGTCCTTCGCCTCGAGCAGGAGCGGCACGATCTCGAGGTGCGCGCGGACGCCGTCGGGCCGCATCTCGATCGCTTTCCGGAGAAGCGCCACCGCCTCGTCCCTCTCCCCCGCCTCGTGCTTCCACTTCGCGAGCAGGATGTACTCCTCCGGCGTGGCGGTTCCGGCGGCGACCCGCTTCTCGACGCTCTCGCGCAGCATCCCGCCGCGCCCCACCAGACCGGACGCGAGGGGATCCCCGGGCAGCACGTCCAGCGCCTCCTGGTACGCGGCCTGCGCCAGGTCCGTCCGGCCCTCGAGGTCGCTCTGGAGCCCCCGGATGATCGCGCTCGACGCGCGTTCGCGCACGTCGAAGCGCTCGCGCCAGCGCGCCTGGGACTCCGCGTCGGTGCCGACGTTCACGAGATACGGGAAGATGGGCCGGCGCCGCGAGGTGATCGTCGCGAAGTTCCTCGCCCAGAGGATCTGGTCCCCGCGCGCGAGGACCTTCGGCGCGGAGAACTCGAGGTAGGGCCGGTCGTAGGTGTTGATCCGCGCGCCGCTCGTGAGCTCGTCGATCGCGTCGGGGTCCAGCTGGAACGCGTCGAGCAGCGCGGGGACCGTGCCGAGCCCCACCTCCGCGAGGTCCTGCGCGATGGCCGCGTTCGTGCGGAAGATGCGCACGATCCGGCGCAGGTCCACCTCGGGACGCGAGGCGTCCTTCCACCCGAGGAGGAGCGCGTTGCGCGTCATGGCGTTCGTGGCGATCCACACGGTGGACGTGGGAAAGACGTCGTGGAACGTGTGCAGGAGCATCAGGAGGTCGTCCTCCGCGAGGAGCCCGATCGGGAACCACGACGACATCATCCCGCCCGGACGCAGCCTGGACTTGCAGGCCTCGAAGTACTCGCGCGCGTAGAGATCGGCGCTGCCGCGGAAGATCGGATGCACGGAGTCGTTCAGGATGAGGTCGAAGGTCTGGTCCGTGCACGCGATGTAGTTCTTCGCGTCCTCGATCACGATCGTGAGGCGCGGGTCCGCGTACACGGAGCGGTTGATGTCCTCGAAGTAGCCGCCCGCCTGGATCACCTCCGGCGAGATGTCGCAGCCCACGAGCCGCTCGATCGGGTGCATGAGGATCGAGTGCGCGGTCTCGCCGGAGCCTAGCCCCACCTGGAGCACCTGGCGGGGATCGGGATGCAGGAGGAGCGGGATGTGCGCCTGGAGCTTCTGCGTGGTGCGGAGCATGAAGCTCGTGCCGGCCACGTCGGCGCCGTTGATCGAGAGCACGCGGATGCCCGGCTGCCCCTCGATGGAGGACGGCGTCTCGTGGATCGTGACGGTCCCCGTGATTCCCTCGCGCGCGTACACCACCTTGCTGTGCGGGATGTTCATCCCGAAGACGGGCAGGAACGCGTTCTTCGGCAGGAGGAAGGACAGCGCGACGAGGAGCACGGCGGGCGCGAACGCTCCGGCGCGCGGGAGGCCACCGGCTCCGCCCTCCGCGAGCAGCAACGCGCCGCCGAGCGCCGCGTTCGCGACCGCGAGAAGGACGATCGTCCCCTGCGTCCCGAGCCAGGGAATGAGAAGGAAACCGGCGGCGAACGAGCCGACGACCGCGCCCGCCGTGTTGACGGCCACGATGCTGCCGATGCGACGACCGAGCTGCGGGAGGTCGCGCGCGTAGAGCTGCGAGACGAGCGGGAACGTCATGCCGAGGAGGAGCGTCGGCAGGAAGACGACGAGGGCCGCCTCCACGAACTTCACGCGTACGAGATCGCCCCAGCCGTGGACGCGGAACGCCACGAGGAGAGCGCCGTGCAGGGCGGGGTAGTGCGCGAGGAGCAGGATGGTCCCCAATGCGGCCGCTCCGATGCCGATCTCGAGGAGGCCGAAGAGTCGGAAGCCATGGCGCATGCGCTCCACGCGGCCCGCGAGCGCGAAGCTCCCGAGCGCGAGGCCGGCGAGGAACGTCGTCAGCATGATCGTGAACGCATGGATCGACGCGGAGAGCACGTAGAGGAGCACGCGCGTCCACGCGACCTCGTAGGCGAGCGCGAGAAAGCCGGAGACGCCGATCGCGAGGAGAGCGAGCCGCTCGCGGGAGCCTTCGGCCGCGGCGGTCGGCGCGTCCGCGGCGCTCGCCGCCTCGCTCGTCGGCGCCACCTCCCCCGCGCGTGATCCCCGGCTCACCGGAGACCCCTCGCTGACCGGCGCCGCAGCGCCCTCCCGGCGGCGGCGGAGCCCGAGCGTCAGCGCGGTCGCCCCCACGAGCCCATTGACCGCCGCGGTCAGGAAGATCGTCTGCCGCATGCCGAACGTCTCGATCAGCCAGAACCCGCCGATCGCGCAGCCGGCCATCGCGCCGAGCGTGTTGATCGCGTAGAGCCGCCCGAGCGAGCGGGCCACGTCGTCCTTGGAGCGCGTCCACCAGCGGACGAGCACCGGCAGCGTGCCGCCCATGAACGCCGTGGGGATGATCAGCAGCACGAAGGAGAATGCGAAGCGGATGAGGCTCATCGCCCAGAACGCGGGGTGGGCCCCGCGGTAGATCGCCACGAACAGGCGCTGCACGACGTCGAGCGCGGGGAGAAGCGCCACCGCCGCCGCGCCCACGCCGATCTCGAGCACGCCGTACGTGCGCAGCTCCTCGCCTCGGCGGTCGATCCATCCGCCCACCACGCGGCTGCCGATCGCGAGCCCGGCCATGTAGGCGGCGAGGACGGAGCTGACGGCGAGCGCGGTGGCGCCGAACACGAGCGAGAACGCGCGCGTCCACACGACCTCGTAGACGAGCCCGGTCGCGCCCGAGATGAGGAAGAGGAAAGGCACGGCGGCGCGAACGGGTGAGCCGGCTCTCATGGCGCTCCGGAGGACGAGGAACACCCGAGGGTAACCCGGGAAGGGTGTGCCTGCCGAGCCCCGCTCGCCGAGGGGCCCCCGGGTCTGCGACCCGGCGCCCGTGGAGACGGCGCACTTCTGGACGTCGCGCCGAGGGGTCGCGGTGGTAGGGTGTCCACCGTCGAACCGAGCCGGAGATCGCGGGAATGCTGAAGGATCTGTTCCCCATGGTGCCGCCCGACGCGCTGAACATCGCGCTCGTGCTGGTCTTGTCGTTCTTCGTGGGCCTCGAGCGCGAGGAGCACAAGCAGCGCGAAGGCGTCTACGCCTTCGGAGGCATCCGGACCTTCCCGCTGATCGGGTTCGTGAGCTACGCGCTCGCGAGGATCTCGGCACCCGCGCTCACGCCGTGGATCGTGGGCTTCGCGGTCGTCGGGGGCCTCATGTTGCTCTCCTACCACCACAAGCTCGCCGGGGAGTCGCCGGCGGGTCTCACCACCGAGCTCTCCGCGCTCGTCACGTACGTCGTGGGGGGCATGGTCCAGCGCGAGTACTACTGGATGGCCACGACGCTGAGCGTGCTGAGCGTGCTCCTTCTCGATCTGAAGAAGGGGCTGGAAGGCCTCACCAAGCACGTAGCATCCGACGAGATCGCGACCGTCGCGAAGTTCCTGGTCCTGTCGGTGATCATCCTGCCCGTCGTCCCCTCGCGCGAGCTGACGGCGTTCCACATCAACCCGTTCAAGATCTGGCTCGTCGTGGTGGCCGTGAGCGGCGTCTCCTTCGCGAGCTACTTGTTGCAGCGCGCGCTCGAGGGGCGCGGCGGTGTCTTCCTGTCCGCGATCCTCGGAGGTGCCTACTCTTCGACCGTGACGACCGTCGTGCTCGCGCGGCAGGCCAAGGAGGAAGGGCGACCGCACCTCTTCGCCGGGAGCATCCTGACCGCTTCCGGCGTGATGTATGCCCGACTGGTGATCCTGGTCGCGTTCTTCGACCGGGCGCTCGCCGGCAAGCTCGGGCCCGCGTTCGCGGCGCTCGCCGCCGCCGGCGCACTCGGGGGCTGGCTCGTTTCCCGACGCGAGCGCGCGAGCGCCGCGAGCCCTCCCCTCCGTCACGAGAGCAAGAATCCGCTGGAGCTCCAGGCGGCCTTCGTCTTCGCACTCGTGTTCGTGGTGATCCTGGTGCTGACGCATCTCGCGCGGGAGAACCTGGGGAAGGCCGGCATCTACTCCCTGGCCGCGATCATGGGCATCACGGACGTCGACCCATTCATCCTCGGGCTCGCGCAGGCCGGCCCGATGGCGACGCCCTTGCCCATCGCCGCCACGGCCGTCGTGATCGCCGCCGCGAGCAACAACGTCATCAAGGCGGTCTACGCGTACGCCTTCGCCGATCGGGCGACGGGCCGACGGAGCCTCGTCCTGCTCCTCGCACTCGCCCTGCTCGGCATCGTCCCGCTCGCTTGGATCTGAATCGACTCCGGCTCGGATGGGAGCCGAAAGGAACGTGACGACGAATGACTCCACCGCACTCCGACGCCTTCGTCTTCTTCGGCGCCACCGGCGACTTGGCCTACAAGAAGATCTTCCCGGCGCTCCAGTCGATGGTCCGCCGCGGCCACCTGGACGTGCCGATCATCGGGGTCGCCAAGGCGGGTTGGACCGTCGACCGCCTCCGGGAGCGCGCTCGGGCAAGCCTCGAGGAGCACGGCGGGGGCGTCGACGAGATCGCCTTCGCCAGCCTCGTCCGGCTCCTCCGCTACGTGGACAGTGACTACAACGACCGCGCGACCTTCGACGAGCTCCGCCGCCAGCTCGGGGATGCGGCCCACCCCGTTCACTACCTCGCCATCCCGCCGAGCATGTTCTCCGTCGTCATCGAGCACCTGGGAGGCTCCGGCTGCGCGCGAGGCGCGCGCGTGATCGTGGAGAAACCGTTCGGCCGCGATCTGTCGTCGGCGCAGCGCCTCAACGCGACCCTTCACACGGTGTTCGACGAGTCGGACGTCTTCCGTATCGATCACTATCTCGGCAAGGAGACCGTGCAGAACCTCGTGGTGTTCCGCTTCGCCAACACTTTCCTCGAGCCGATCTGGAACCGGAATTACGTCGAGAGCGTGCAGATCACGATGGCGGAGACGTTCGGCGTCCAGGGCCGCGGAAGCTTCTACGAGGAAGCCGGCGCCATCCGCGACGTCGTGCAGAACCATCTGATGCAGGTCGTGGGCTTCCTCGCCATGGAGCCGCCGACGATCGCGTACCATGAGTCGATGCGCGACGAGCTGGTGAAGGTGTTTCGCCAGGTGCGGCCGCTCGCGCCGAGCGATCTCGTCCGCGGGCAGTTTCGAGGTTACCGGAGCGAGCCCGGCGTCGCCCCGGACTCGGCCGTCGAGACGTTCGCGGCGATGCGCCTGCAGGTGGACTCGTGGCGCTGGGACGGCGTGCCGTTCTTCATCCGCGCCGGGAAGTGTCTTCCCGTGACCGCCACGGAGGTCATCGTCGAGTTGAAGCGCCCGCCGCTCACCGGACTGGCCCCGGGGAAGGGAAACTACCTCCGGCTGCGCCTCACCCCGGAGCTGAGCATCTCCCTCGGCGCGCGGGTCAAGAAGCCCGGGGAGGCGATGATGAGTGAGCCCACCGAGCTGTCGCTCGTCCATCACTCTTCGGACGACGAGATGACCGCGTACGAGCGGCTCCTCGGCGATGCGATGGCGGGGGATGCCACGCTGTTCGCGCGGCAGGATGCCGTCGAAGCCGCGTGGGCCGTCGTCGAAGGGATCCTGGGCGGCCCGACACCGCCGTTCCCGTACGAGCCGGGCACCTGGGGACCCGGGGAGGCCGATCCCTTGACCGCCGACGTGGGCGGCTGGGTCTCCTTGGAGGCGTCGCCATGAGGATCCTCGTCATCGACATCGGGGGAACCCACGTCAAGGTGCTCCTCTCGGGAAAGCGCGTGCCGCGCAGGATCGACTCCGGGCCTTCGCTCACTCCGTCGCGGATGGTGAACGACGTGAAACGCCTCGCCGCGGACTGGCCCTACCACGCGATCTCGATCGGCTACCCGGGCGTCGTGGTGCACGAACGGATCGCCGCCGAGCCGCGGAACCTGGGCCGCGGCTGGGTCGGCTTCGACTTCGCCGAAGCTTTCGGTTGCCCGGTGAAGCTCACGAACGACGCCGCGATGCAAGCGCTCGGCAGTTACACGGGCGGCCGCATGCTCTTCCTCGGCCTCGGCACCGGGCTCGGCTCGGCGATGATCGTGGACGGGCGCCTCGAGCCGATGGAGCTCGCGCATCTTCCCTACCGCAAGGGGCGCACCTACGAGGACTACGTGGGCGCCACGGGGCTGAAGCGTCTGGGCGCGGCCAAGTGGCGCAAGCACGTGTGGACCGTCGTCGCGACTCTGCGGGCGGCCTTGGAGCCGGACTACGTGGTCGTGGGCGGGGGCAACGCGAAGCGCCTGCACCGCCCGCCGCCCGGCGTCCGCCTCGGGAAGAACTCGAACGCATTCCTCGGCGGGTTCCGCCTCTGGAGGGCGGCGAAGCGCGACGGCGCGCGGCGGCGCTCGACGCCCCGTGCCTGACCTCTGGCTCGTCCGGCACGGCGAGACCGCATGGAGCGCGGCCGGGCGCCACACCGGACGCACGGACGTTCCCCTGACCCCGCGCGGGGAGCAGCAGGGCATTCTCCTGCGACGCCAGCTGCACGAGCAGGAGTTCTCGCTGGTGCTGACCAGCCCGCTGCGCCGCGCCCGCGACACCTGCGCGATCGCGGGTTACGGCGCTTCCGCGGAAGCGGACGCCGATCTCGCCGAGTGGGACTACGGCGCCTACGAGGGAAGGACCGGCGCCGAGATCCGTCACGAGAGCGCGGGGTGGGACATCTGGAGCCGGGGCGTCCCCGGCGGCGAGACCGCGGCGGACGTGGGCGCGCGCGCGGACCGCGTCCTCGGGCGCGTGGCCAGCGTGTCGGGGAATGTAGCGCTGTTCGCCCATGCCCATCTGCTGAGGATTCTCGCGGCGCGTTGGCTTCGATTGGAGCCCGCGGCGGGGCGTCACTTCGCTCTCGCCACCGCCTCCGTGAGCGTTCTCGGCCACGAGGGCACGCGACCGGTCCTCCGGCGATGGAACGACACCAGCCACTTGAACGTCGAGGAGACGACTCCATGATCGACGACGAGACGCCCCCGTTCCTGGCCTTCCACGATCGCGGATTCCTCGACAGCGACGAGGCGCGACCGCTCCGCATCCTGGCCGAGTACCTGGGTCCCTTGCGCGCCTTCCAGGAGGAGCGCATCCACGACACGATCGTCTTCTTCGGGTCGGCGAGGCTGACGGAGGACGGTCCGCTCGGTCGCTACTACGCCGAGGCGCGCGAGCTGGCTCGCCTCTGCACGGAGTGGTCGAAGTCGCTTCCGGCGGGCGCGCAGCGGTTCATCGTCTGCACCGGCGGCGGACCCGGCATCATGGAGGCCGCGAACCGCGGGGCGTCGGACGCCCGGGGCCGGACGATCGGGCTCAACATCGCGCTTCCGCACGAGCAGAGTCCGAATCCGTACATCACGCGCGAGCTGTCCCTCGAGTTCCACTACTTCTTCATGCGCAAGCTCTGGTTCGCGCACCTCGCGCGGGCGATCGTGGCCTTTCCCGGCGGCTTCGGGACGCTCGACGAGCTGACGGAGATCCTCACGCTGTCGCAGACGCGGAAGCTCGATCGCAAGATCGCCATCCTTCTCTACGGCTCCGACTACTGGAAGGAGATCGTGAGCTTCGACGCGCTCGTGCGCCACGGCATGATCGCGCGCGAGGACCTCGCCCTGTTCCGGTTCGTCGACGACCCCGGGGCGGCGCTCGCGGTCCTGCAGAAGGAGCTCGCGGTGGAGCCCGCCGCGAAGACGCCCGCGTTCGCGAACTCCGCCACGCCGCGGCGGCGGATCCGCTGAGGCGGTGAGCGGCGGCCGCGCGAGCCCGCGGCAGGACCGACCTCAGGAACCGTCGTCCACGCGATGCCCGAGCACTCGCACTTCGATCGGCCGCACCGCGTCCACGTGGACGTCGCGCTGGGGGAACGCGATCGCGATGCCGGCCTCCCGGAACAGCTCGTCGATGCGATGGCGCACTTCGCTCTGGACCATCCGGCGATCCATGATCGCCTTCGCCCGGATCCAGAAGTAGATCTCGAAGTCGAGCGAGCTGGCGCCGAAGTCGGCGAAGATGATGCGCGGCTCGCGTTCCCCGAGGATCAGGGGATTCTCCTCGACGACTCGCCGCAGGATGCGCTCGACCTCCCGCGTCGGCGATCCGTACGCCACGCCGACCCGCACGCTCGTGCGGATGATGTCGTCCGAGAGCGTGAAGTTCACGACCTTGTTGTCGAGGAAGAAGCTGTTGGGAAGGACGATGTGCGTGTTGTTGGTCGCCCGCACGCGCGTGCTGCGCGGACCGATCGTCTCGATGATTCCGTGGGTCCCCTCGATCTCCACGAGGTCCCCGGCGCGGATCGGACGCTCGACGAGCAGGATCAGACCGCTGATCCAGTTCCGCACGATCTGCTGGCTGCCGAACCCCACGCCGATCGCGACCGCACCGCCCGCGATCGTGAAGACGGTCATGGGGAAGTTGACCAGCGTGAGCGACGTGAACACGAAGGCAACGAACAGCAGGTAGAAGCCGAGCGTCTCGATGGCGACGGTGGCCCCCCGCTCCATTCCGACCCGCCGCGCCAGGAGGCGGGCGACCGCGCGGCTCAGCAGCCGCGAGATCACCCAACCGAGGACCACGAGACCGCCCGCGGTGACCAGCGCGCCCACGGTGAAGGGCTCGCCGCCCACCCGGGCGAGGACGAGATTCCAGACTCCGCCGAAGCTCATCCGCGACGCGTCCCCTCCGCTCACCCGATCCGCTCCTCTCGCGGCGCCTGGCCCAGCGCGAGGCGGCGAGCGAGCGGCCCCACGGTGAGCCCCTGCACGATGATCGAGAACGCCACCACGAAGTACGTCACGGTGACGATGAGGTCGTGGTGGCCGCCCTTCGGGAGCGAGAGCGCGAGCGCCACGGAGATGCCGCCGCGCAGGCCTCCCCACGTGAGGAGCTTGATCGCGTGGGGGCTCACCGCCCGGCGCAGCGCCCTCAGGAGAGAGATCGGCAGGCTGACGCTGATCCAGCGCGCGAGCAGGATCACGGGGATGAGCAGCAGACCGGCGCCGATGAACGACGATGCGAAGTCCAGGACGACGACCTCGACGCCGATCAGCACGAAGAGCATCGCGTTCAGGAAGTCGTCCACGAGCTCCCAGAACGCGTCGAGACGCTCCTGCGTGCGCTGCGACATCGCGAAGGCGCGACCCTGGTTTCCCACCATGAGCCCGGACACCACCATCGCGAGCGGCCCCGAGACGTGGAGACGCTGCGCGAGCGCGTATCCTCCCGTGACGAGCGCGAGCGTGAGGAGAATCTCGACCTGGTACTGGTCGACGCTCTTGAGCATGCGATAGGTGATGTAGCCCACGACCGCCCCGTAGGCGAGCCCGCCGAGCACCTCCACGGCGAACAGCCCCGCGACGTGGCGGACGGAGACCGGTCCGCCCGCCGTGCCGATGCCGAGGATCACGAGGAAGACGACGACCCCGAAGCCGTCGTTGAAGAGCGATTCTCCGGTGATCTGGACGTTCAGCGACCGCG
This sequence comes from bacterium, assembly GCA_046330135.1. Classification (GTDB taxonomy): domain Bacteria; phylum ARS69; class ARS69; order ARS69; family ARS69; genus CAYYFX01. Next base: position 23,720 of record JAXLTI010000005.1, on the reverse strand, counting down.
GCACCCCGGCCTGGCGGAGAATGGCTCCCACCGCGATCGGGTCCGTCGGCGAGATGAGGGCGCCGAAGAGGAGGCAGTCGAGGAAGGGGACGCCCAGCCCGAGCGCGCCGAGGAGCAGCCAGGACGCGCCCCCCACGATCAGGGTGGACAGCACCACGCTGCCCGTGGCGAGCAGGGCGATCGCCCACTTCTGCTCCAGCAACTCGTCCACCTGCAGGTGGATCGCGCCCGCGAAGAGCATCGCTCCGAGCATTCCGTTCAGGAGAGTGTCGTGGAAGTCCACGTTCCGGATCACCGGGACGAGCGGATCGCCCCGGAAGACGCCCGTCGCGTGCAGGACGACCAGGGCCAGCGAGCTGAACATCGTGATGACGAGGAGCCCGATGGTCGTGGGAAGGCGCACCCACCGGTGATTGACCCAGCTGAAGAGGCCCGCGAGCGTGGTGATCGTGGCGAAGACTTCGAACGGCGTCATGCCCCGGGTCTCACGCGGAATCCGCCCGGTTCCGGGCGAGGCCCCGGGGGATCCGAGGGCAGGATCGCGGCGTTCGCGTCCCGGATCGCGTGGTACGCGGGCGAGAGGATCTCCACGCCGGCGCGGGCGAACGCATCCTGGATCTGCGCATGGAGGTCGGAGTAGAGGCGGAGCTGCGCATGGGAGTCGCGGGTGACGCAGTTGAGCTCGTACCTCACGTTGGAATCGTTCAGACCTCGTTGATTCACCCACGGCGCCGGATCGCGCTCGACGCCCTCCACTCGATTCGCCGCCTCGACGAGCAGAGCGTGCACCTTCCTCCACTCCACGTCGTAGCCGATCGTCACCTCGGTGTAGAGAATGAGGCCGGCCGCCTCGGCCAACCGCGTGTAGTTGACGATCGCCCCCGCCGTGACCTGCCCGTTGGGCACGGTGATCTCCTCGTTGCGGATCGAACGGATCTTCGTCGCTAGGAAGCCCAGGGTGACGACGTCGCCCACGTGATCGCCGATGCGGACCCGATCTCCCATCCGGAAGGAGCGGGAGTAGGTCAGCACCAGGCCCGAGATGGCGTTGCCCACGAACCCGGTAGAACCGAGCGAGACCATGAGACCGAGGAGAATCGACAGGCCCTGCACGGCCTTGGTCTGCGCGCCGGGGATGTACGGATACGCGACGTTGAGCGCGACGATCCAAAGGAAGATCCGCACGAGGCGCTTCGTGGGGAGGGCGAGCTCCGCATGGAACTCCCCGAAGACGAGCGTGCCCGCTTCGACGGCCTCGAAGAAGCGATCGGACAGGCGCACGAGCCAGCGGAACACGACCGCGATGATCACGATCGCCGCGAGCCCCGGAACACCGCTCCAGAGAGCGAGGGCCACGGCGGCCACTTGCCGGATGGCGAAATGGAGCAGGAGCCAGCTCCATCCCTGCGTCCACGGGAAGAGCGACGTCACCGTGGTCAGGTAGACGTAGAACAGGAAGGCGCCGAGCACGAGATGGGCGCGGCCGAAGATCGCCACCGTCGTACCCGCGAGCTGTGCCTGCGAGAAGATCTCGAAGCTCCGGATTCGGATGGCCGGGAGCCGGCCGGCCACTCTCCGCGTCAGCCACGCCTTCCATCGACGGCCGCCGGCGAGGAGGAGCCGAAGCACGAGCCATGCGACCGCCGTGAGCGCCAGCGCCACCCCGGCCGAGATCAGCAGCCGCAGCGGCTTCCGTTTCGCCCGGCCCTCCGTGATGGCACCCTGGACGGCGCTTCGCAGGCTGGGCACTCGGGGGGCGAGCGCCGCAACATCGCTCGCCTCGGCGTCCCCGGGCGTCACGACCCAGAGGAAGTGACGACCCATCCATACTTCGATCCCCTGTGGAGTCGTCACGACGCGGACGGAGTCCACCGGCACTTGCTCGTCGGCGATCGCCGCGTCGATCCGCTTGCGGATGGCGACCGCCCGAGCCGTCGGGTCGAGCCCGTCGCGGCCCACGCGAACGCGAAAGACCTCGTGGCCGCCCACGAACACCGGCGCCGAGGCCATCGCGCGTGCGACCCCCACCGTCTCCGCGGGCGCGTTCTGCGTGACTACGGGAGCCACGAGTGCCGGAGCCGAGGTCGAGTCCGCCGATGGCGCGGCGGATCCCGTGAGCGCCGGGGTGCCGGTGGTGTCCGCCGGCACGACCGCGCTCGCTCCTCCGAGCGCAACCTGCGCGCTCGACGACGACGGGAGCGCCAGCAGAGTCCATGCGATCACCCAGGAACGGCGCACCGCCTACTCCTCGTCCATGCGATCCAGGATCTTCGCCGCGACGCCGCGCCCGGCCAACGCCAGGAGGAGGATCGTGATGAGGCACGTCGTCACGATCGTCGCCGTGAAGCCGATGATCACGATCTCGCGTGCGATGCCGAGCTCCGTGAGCGCCATCGCCGAGAAGAAGATCACGAGGACCAGCTTCGCGAAGCGGCTCACGAGCGACGCGCGGGGGACCTCCTCCCGTCGCAGCGCGCGCAGCATGGCCGACGACGCCACGCCCGCGATGGTCAACCCCAGGGCGAAGATGACGAGCGCGATCACGAGCTTCGGGATGAACCACACGCCCTGCTCGAGCAGGTCCGACAGGATGGTCAGCTGCATCGCGGCCAGGCCGGCGTTGAGGAAGACGAGGAAAATCACGAACGCGGCGAAGCTGCCGATGGCGTCGTAGAACGCCAGGCGCACGTCCGCCTTCGCGAAGCCCGCGCCCCAGCGGAAGCTGCGGAGAACGCGGTCCACGTGCAGGATGCGGCAGGATTGAGCGACCACGCGCTTGACGATCCATCCCAGGATCGCGCCGATCGCGATGAGGACGAGGCCTCCGATGAGGCTCGGCAGGTACGCGATCGTCTTCTCCCCGACGCCGTACATCAGGTCGCCGAACGACCTATTCATCGCTTCGCCCCCCCTTGCTCCCGAGCGGCTGCAGGACCGAAGACCAGAACGACTCCCGCTCCTCGTACTCGATGAGCGAGATCACCGGACAGGTGACCTCCTCGGTGATTTCCTGCCCGAGCGATCGCCCGAGCAGCAGCGTCAGCGGCTCGCCCGTTCGCCCGCCGATCACGACGAGGTCCGCCTCGCGCGCGCGCCGCACGATCGCGCGCAAGGTGTCCTCGTCCTCCACGACCTCGACGCGCGCGGCCAGCCCGTGCGCAGCGACCATTTCCCTCGCCTCGGCCTCCCGCCGCTGCCGGACGGGAATCGCGGCCCGAGGGTCGTTCACCACGAGCACGTCGACCTCGCATTGGAAGTGCGCCATCAGCGCCGGGGCCATCTCGATCGCGAGCCGCGAGTGAACGTCCCCGCCGAACGGGAGGAGGATCCTCCTCATGCGTTCCGCCGGCACGTCGCCGTGGACGACCGACACTTCGCAATTCGCACGCTGGATCACTCCGTCGATGATCGAGGAGAACGTGCGCTCGACGAACGTCGGTCGCCGGCTGCGGCCGACGACGAGGAAGTTGCACCCCTCTTCGTCCGCGGTCTCCACGATCCCGCGCGAGATCCGGTGCGAGACCTTCACGACGGCGCGCACGGGAATGCCCTCCGCGGCTACTCCCGCACGAGCGCCTTCCAGGAGCGACGCGATGCCGTCCTCGATCGCGAGGCCCGCCCGGAGCGGCTGGCCCTCTTCCACTTCGATGACGTGCAGGACGATGACCTCCGCGCCGTTCTTCTTCGCGACCGCCACGGCCACGTTGCACAGGCTGGCCGCCGACCTCGCGCTCGCGATCGGCACGAGGACGCGGTAGTCCTTCCGCTCGAGGCGGTCGAGCGCCTGCACCTTCTTGAGGTGCTGCACCTCGCGCCGGGACGCGTAGAAGCGGTACACGAGCAGCCCAGCGGCGAGCCAGGCCACGGTCACCAACCAGGCGATCGGGCTGTACCGGAGCATGTAGATCGCGAGGAAGAGCAAGAGACCGATCGCGACCATCGTGAGGCCGGGGAAGAGCGGGGTCGTGAAGCCGCGATCGAGATCCGGGCGCTTCGCGCGCAGCCGAATGAGCGCGACGTTCACCTGCAGGAAGAGCAGCAGGAACATGATGTCCGCCGCCGACGCGACCGCCTCGATGGGCAGCGACACCGCCATGAGGACGACGATCGCGAGCGAGAAGGAGATCGCGACGTGCGGCGTGAAGCGTTGCGCGTGGACCTTGCTGAAGAACGTGGGGAAGTTCCGGTCCCGCCCCATCGCGTACGCCACGCGCGAGGAGGAGTAGATCGTGGCGTTGAGCGCCGACATCGTCGAGATGAGACCGCCCACGAGCAGCATGAGGCCGCCGCCGGGGAAGAACGACTTCGCCACCTCGACGAGCGCGGTCTCCTTGTTTGACGCCAGATAGTCCCACGGCGTCATGCCCTCCGGCCGCACCGCGCCGAGCGCCACGACCGCAACCAGGAGGTAGATCGGCACGACGATCAGCAGCGACAGGAACACCGCCCGCGGGATGTTCCGCTTCGGGTTCCTCACCTCCTCGGAGCACTGCGAGATCACCTCGAAGCCCTGAAAGGCGATGAAGGTCAGCCCCATCGCCTTGAAGACGCCGCCCATGCCGTGCGCGAAGAACGGCGTGAACGCTTCGCGCCAGTCCGCTCGTCCCACGAGCAGCTGCACGCCGAACGCCACGAAGACGAGGAGGATGGCGATTTTCGCCATCGTCACGAAGTTGCCGATCCTGCCGGTCTCCGAGGCGCCCCGGAAGTTGACGTAGGCGAAGAGCACCGCGATGCCGGCCGCGAGCAGCTGCTGCGGTCCCAGGAAGCCCCAATGCGGAAGCGACACGCCAGCCGCGGCCAGCACGTGCTCGAAGTAGGCCCCGAACCCGAGCGCGTAGAGGCTGCACGCGACCGCGTGTGCGAACCAGCTCATCCACCCGGAGAGGAAGCCGTTCCACTTCGGCAGGCCCTCCTTCACCCAGAGATAGCCGCCGCCCGCGTCGTGATAGCAGGAGCCCAGCTCGGCGTACGACATCGCGGTCAGGAGCGCCACGAGTCCGTTGAGCGCGAAGGTGACGATGAGCGCCGGTCCGGCCACGCCGGCGGCGATTCCCGTGAGCACGAAGATCCCGGCACCGATCATGGCACCGACGCCGATGAGCGTGACGTCGAGCACGCTCATCTCGCGGCTCAGATGGACTTCGGCGGAGAACTTCCCCATGACCGCTCCGGCGAGTGCGCCGGTGTTCGTCGCCGGCGTCCCTCGGTGGCACCGTAACCCCGGACGCTGCGCGGCTCCAACCCAATTCGCCCTGAGTGTGGTCGCTGCGAACCGTCAGTGGTACAAACGGGGAGGATCGGATCAGTGAAGCTCGGTGGCTGCCGCCCACGCGCCAGGAGACGTCGTCATGCCCCAGCTCCCTTCGATGCACGCAGGGGCGGCGCTCTTGATCACGATCGTCGTCTTCGTCCTGTTCGCGCAGGGACGCGTGAAGGTCGAGCTGATCTGCCTGGGCCTCATCGCGGTCCTCGCGCTCGGTCTCTACGCCTTCCCGTTGGCGAACGCCGGGCCGTACACGGGGATGGAGGTGGCCTTCGGCGGCTTCGGCCACGAAGCCCTCGTAGCCATCGTCTGCCTGATGATCCTGGGGCGGGGCCTCGTGGTCACGGGCGCGCTCGAGCCGGCGGCACGCGTGATGGCGCGGCTGTGGCGCTTCAGCAAGGCGCTCGGCATGCTGTGCACGCTCCTCGTCTGCATGATCCTGAGCGCGTTCGTCAACGACACGCCGATCCTCATCCTCATGCTGCCGGTCCTTCTCGACCTCGTCGATCGGGCGGGCGTTCCGGCCTCGAAGACGCTGATGCCGGTCAACAGCGCCATCCTCATCGGCGGCACCGCGTCGGCGATCGGAACGTCGACCAACATCCTCGTGATGTCCATCGCGAGGGATCTCGGCGTGCCGCCGATCGGCGTCTTCGCGTTCTCGGACATCGTCGCCGTCGCCGCGTTCGTGGCGTTCCCCTACTTGTGGCTGATCATGCCGCGCCTGCTCCCGACGAGCCAGACGCGCGTCGCGCAGGCACCGCGCCTCTACCATGCGGCGCTGCACGTCACCGATGCGGGCTTCGCAGGCGGCAAGCCGCTCGATAGGCTCCTCAAGCGTATCGGCGGAGGGATCCAGGTCACCGAGCTCGTGCGCGACGGCCGTCCTCTCGGGACAGGAGATCCCAAGGTACTCATCCAGCCGGGGGATCAAGTTCACGTATCCGGCACGATGACGACTCTCCATGAGGCCAGCGAGGTCCTGAGAGCGCCGCTCGCCGAGCCGCATCTGCTGGAGGCCATTCGCGAAGAGGCGAGCCGCCGTAGGAAGGACCCGCAGCTCGCCGAGCTCGTGGTCGGCCCCGACTCGCCGCTGATCGGAGAATCCGCCCGGAGCACGCACATCGCCGACCGTTTCGGGGTCGTCGTTCTCGGTGCCTATCGCTCGGATGTCATGCTGCAGACGAGCGCGCCGCATCCCCGGCCGGATCGTCTCCAAGTGGGCGACCTCCTGCTGGTGAGCGGGACGGTCGAGACGCTGTCCGAGCTGGAACAGAGCCAGCGGGTCATGCTGCTCGGAACCGCCCGCGACTTGCCCCGCTCGGCGAAGGCGCCCCTCGCGATCGCCATCGTGGCGAGCGTGGTCGTGCTCGCCGCTTTCAAGATCCTGCCCATCGCGATCGCGGCGCTCGCGGGGACGATCGCCATGCTGGTGACCCGTTGCGTCCTCTTCGAACGCGTCGGACGCGCCCTGAGCGCCGAGGTGATCGTGCTGGTCGCGGCGGCCATCGCGCTGGGCCGCGCGCTCGTCGAGACGGGGGCCGCCGACTGGCTAGGCTCGGTCTTCGCACTCGGTCTCGGGGCCCATCACCCGGCGGCGGTCCTCGTCGCACTCATGGCATTCACGACCCTGATGACGAACTTCGTCTCGAACGCGGCGGCGGCTGCGGTCGGAACGCCACTCGCGGTGAGCCTGGCCGCGAAGCTCTCTCTTCCGGCGGAGCCCATGGTGCTGGCCGTGCTGTTCGGGGCGAATCTCTGCTACGTGACTCCGATGGCGTATCAGACGAATCTCCTCATCATGAGACCGGGCGGCTATCGCTTCCACGACTACGTGCGCGCCGGTCTTCCGCTCGCGTTGCTCATGATCACGTCGCTGGCGTTGTTGCTCATGCGCCGCTACGGGCTCTGAGCCCGGACCGGGGGCTCCGGGAGCACGAGCCCCCGCGTCACGTCGTGAGCGCCGTGCCTTCCAGCGCGCTGGCCCCGAGGCGCGCGAGCGTCGTCACGACGTCGGCGCTCGTGAGGATCCCCGGCAGCACGCCGGGGTGCTCCGGATCCACGACCGTCAGGCGACGCGCGGCCGCTGCGCGCATGAGCCGCCTTCTCCAGGTTCGCATCGGGAGAGGCGAGGGCGCCGACGGGGCGCATGATGTCGGCCGCGACGAGATGCTCACGGATCTCCCCGGCGCGCGACATGGCGTCGCGCAGCTCACCGTTCTAGACGATACCCGCCATGCCAAGGTGATCCGGAGAGCGCTCGCGACGCCCTGTCTGCGGTACAGCCTCGCGCGGCCGAGCTCTCCGGAGGGGGCGGGCCGCGGGGACCGTGTCCGAAAACGGCCATCCTCCCCGGGTCCCGCGTGGTATACCGGGAGCATGTCGATCGAGACGATTCCCTTCGATACCCGCTACGAGGCCCTGAAGAGCCGCGACGCCCGCTTCGACGGGCGGTTCTTCACGGGAGTCGTGACGACCGGCGTCTACTGCCGCCCGGTCTGCCCCGCGAAGACTCCGAAGGCGGAGAACGTCCGCTTCTTCGAATGCGCGGCTGCCGCGGAGGCTGCCGGCTTCCGCCCCTGCCGGCGCTGCCGGCCGGAGACGGCGCCCGGCACGCCGGCCTGGCTCGGGACCTCCGCCACGGTGGGGCGCGCGCTGCGGCTCATCGGGGAAGGCGCGCTCGACACGGGCGGCGTGGACGACCTTGCGGAGCGCCTCGGGCTCGGGAGCCGCCACCTGCGGCGCCTCTTCGACGAGCATCTCGGTGCCTCTCCGCTCGACGTGGCGCTCACGCGGCGCGTCCACTTCGCGCGCAAGCTGCTGGACGAGACGGACCTCCCGGTGCGGGACATCGCGTTCGCGGCCGGCTTCGCGAGCGTGCGCCGCTTCCACTTCGTCATGGCGCGGACGTTCGGCGCGAAGCCCACGGAGCTGCGTCGCGCGGCGCGCGGCCGCGCTCCGGCGGCCGCCGAGGGACACGTGGCGCTCCGCCTCCCCTACCGGGAGCCGTACGAATTCGACGCGATCCTCGAGTACCTCGGCGAGCGCGCGACGGCGGGCGTGGAGGAAGTCCGGGGCGGCGTCTACCGGCGCACGTTCCGCCTCGACGGCGACGCCGGCGTCCTCGCGGTCCGCCGCGACGCGCGCGCCGCGTGTCTCCTCCTCGAGGTGCCGATCGCCGCGCGGAAGCGTTTCCTGGAGATCGCCGAGCGCGTGCGTCGCGTGTTCGACGTCGGCGCGGACCCGGCTTCCATCGCGGAGCACCTCGCTCGCGACCCCGCGCTGCGCCGCTCCGCGCGCGGCCGCCCCGGCCTTCGCGTGCCCGGCGCGTGGGATCCGTTCGAGCTGAGCGTGCGCGCGATCCTCGGCCAGCAGGTCTCCGTGGCGGGCGCCACCACGCTCGCCGGCCGGCTCGTGGAGCGCTGGGGCGAGCGCGTCCCCGGCGCGGACGAGACCGGCCCGCACCGTCTCTTCCCCGAGCCCGCCGTCCTCGCGCGCGCGAACGTCGCGTCGATCGGGATGCCGGGCACGCGCGGAGCCGCGATCCGCGAGCTGGCGCGTCGCGTCGCGGACGGAACGCTGCCCCTCACGTGGGGCGCGGACGCGGAGAAGGCCGTGCAGGCGCTCGCACAGGTCCGGGGCATCGGCGCCTGGACCGTGGGCTACGTCGCGATGCGCGCGCTCGGCCTGCCGGACGCGTTCCTCGAGGGCGATCTCGGCGTGCGGCGCGCGCTCGCGAAGCGAAAGGGAGAGCTGCCTTCGCCTTCGGAAGTGCTCGTGCGCGCGGAGGCGTGGCGGCCGTGGCGCGCGTACGCGGTGATCCATCTTTGGGCGTCGGCCGGCGCGGCCGCGTCCCGGCGAGGAGGTTCGAGATGAGGATCGAGACGAGAGCGATGGAGACGCCGGTCGGGAAGATCGCGCTCGCGTGGGCGGGCGACGTGCTGCTCGCCGTCGAGATGGCGTGGGCGAAGAACCGCACGAGCTGGAATTCGAAGGACCGCGCGGGCGACGTCGAGACGCGGCTCGCCGCGCGCCTCCGCGAGCGCTTCCCGGATGCCGAGGTGACGAAGGGCGCGAAGGACGCCGCGCCGGTGCGCGCCCTCGAGCGCTACTTCGCGGGCGACGTCCGCGCGATCGATACGCTGAAGGTGGATGCGGGCGGCGACGGCTTCCACGCGCGCGTGTGGCACGAGCTGCGCCGCATCCCCGCGGGCGAGACGCGCTCGTACGGCCAGATCGCCGCGGCGGCGGGCAGCGACTCGGCGCGCGCCGCGGGCGGCGCCGTGGGCTCGAACCCGATCCCGATCGTGATCCCGTGCCATCGCGTCGTGGGCGCGGACGGACGCCTCACGGGATTCGGCGGCGGGCTCCCGCGCAAGCGCTGGCTGCTGCAGCACGAGGGCGCCACGTTCCGGGACGAGGACGCGGCGAAGGCGGCCCAGGCGACGTTGTTCTGAGCGACGAGGCGACGGTGCCCCCGGGACTGGATCGGTGAGTCGCCCCGTCCGCGCGGGCGCGACCGCCCTCAGTTCGCGTGCGACGCCGGCGGCTGGCCGCCCGCTTCCACTGCCTTCACGTCGGAGAGCGCGTCGAGCGCGGCGATGAAGTCCCCCGGGTTCTCCTTGAACTGCTCCACGCAGTTCTTGCAGCAGAGACGCACGAGGCGCGTGCCCCAGAGCATGTTCGTGGGCGTCCCGAGCGAGACGATCTTGTCGTCGGTCACGATGCACTTGTCCGTGGGATAGGTCGGCAGCTGGGTGGCGATGAGCAGGGAGTCCCGCTGCGCGAGGATCGTCACGGGGTTCTTCTCGAAGGTCCGAGCGCATCCGTCGGAACAGAAGCGCACCAGCTTTCCGTCCTGCACCACGTCCACGGGCTTCTGCACGTGCTCGAGCGACATGCCGCACACGAGACACGTCTTCACCGTGTACGTGGCGACCTGCTCCTCGTACGGCGGGATCAGCGTCGCGAGCGCCGCCGGATCCGCCACGCGCGCGCGCGGCGCCTCCGCACGACCCGGCACCGACTCCTTCCGCGCGCACGCGAAGAGGGCGAAGGCCACCGTCAGGAACGCGGTGCCGCGGAACATCGCTCGAAGCATCGGAGCCTCCTCAGGTCACGTCGTCGGAACCCCGGGGGACTTGCGGAGGATCCAACGCGGACACGGACCACGTCCAGCGCCTCCTGACTCTTCCGCGGCCCGCGCGGCGCGTCCTGATGCCCGTCCCGCGGCACGCGTATCCTGACCAAGCGCTCGAAAGATGGTAGTCTGCCGCACCCTTGGGGGCCGCTCTCCGCCCGCGCGGGCGCCGCCCATCCGCTCCACCTCCGGACCCGTTCGGCCAACGACGAGGAGAGGCCCATGGACGTGATCCACCAGGTCGTCGACCTCTTCCTCCACCTGGACGCCCACCTCGCCGCCGTGCTCTCGACGTACGGCGGGTGGACCTACCTGATCCTCTTCGCGATCATCTTCGCGGAGACCGGCCTCGTGGTGACGCCTTTCCTGCCGGGGGACTCGCTGCTCTTCGCGGCGGGCGCGCTGGCCGCGCGCGTGGAGTCCCTGTCGATCGGCGCGCTCTTCGTCCTGCTCGCCGCGGCCGCGATCCTCGGGAACCTCAGCAACTACGCGATCGGCCACTTCTTCGGGAAGCGGCTCCTCGCCCAGGGATCCCGCGCCGTGAATCCGAAGCACCTCGAGCGCACGCACGCGTTCTTCGAGAAGTACGGCGGCAAGACGATCGTGTTCGCCCGCTTCATGCCGATCCTCCGGACGGTCGCGCCGTTCGTGGCCGGGCTGGGCGCGATGACGCGAGGACGCTTCTTCTGGTTCAGTTGCGCGGGCGGCGCCGCCTGGGTGGCGGCGTGCCTGTTCTCGGGCTTCTTCTTCGGACAGATCCCGGCGGTCCAGAAGCACTTCTCGCTGGTGGTCCTCGCGATCGTCTTCGTGTCCCTCTTGCCGGCGATCTTCGAGATCCTGAAGCACAGCCGTTCGAAGGCCTAGCGGTCGAGCGGCTTGCCCGAGCCTCCAGCGCGCCGTCGCGCGAACGCTCAGCGGTCGAGCGGCCGCAGGGATCCGCCCGTCCGCCGAGTCTCCTAGCCGAGCATCTTCCGCAGGAACGCGATCGTGGCCGGCCAGGCCTGCATCGTGGCGTTCATGTTCGCGCCGTTGCGACCGTCCTGCGCGCGCAGGAACCCGTGCCCGGCGCCCGGATACACGTGCGACTCGTACGACTTGCCGAGCGCTTTCATCTTGATCGCGGTCGAGTCCACCGTGGCCGTCACGCGCGCGTCGTCGCCGCCGTAGAAGCCGATCACCGGCGCGTGAATCGCCGCCATCCCCGAGTCCGGCGGGGTTCCGTAGTACACCACGGCCGCCGCAAGCTCCGGACGCGACGTGGCGTAGCGGAAGCTCTGCGTCCCGCCCCAGCAGAAGCCGATCGTGGCCACCTTGCCGCTCGCCGACGGCTGACTCCGCGCCCACTTGCTCACCGCATCGAGGCGCGCGGTCACGTCTTCCGCCGGGAGATCGCGCACCGCGCGGAGGACTTCCTCCTTCGCCTTGAACGAGTCCGTCCCGCCGCCGTTCGAACCCAGGCCCGAGATGAGATCCGGCACGACGGCGAGGAAGCCCTCCGCCGCGAGGCGATCCCCCACGCCGCGCGCCCACTCGGTGCATCCGAAGATCTCGTGGATGACGAGCACGACCGGCGCCTTGTCGGCGCGCTCCGGATACGCCACGAACGTCGCGACCTTCGTCTTGGAGCCGGGGATCGCCACGTCCACCCACTCGTGGTGACGCGGCGACTTCTCCAGCGCGTCCTTCGCCCCCTCCTCCCCGGCGGGCAGCGCCGCGGGCGCGGCCGAGGCGGATGGCGCCGCGGGCGCGGCCGCCGCCGTGGGCGCGTGAGGCGCGACGGGGGTCTGGGGGCCCCCCGCTGCGACGACGGGGAGCACGAGGCGCACCGCAGTGACGAGTCCGAGCGCGAGGCCCTTCATCATGGAAGCTCCTTCGGACAGGGGAAGGAATCGGCGACTGGCCGGCATTCTCCACGACGCGGGGCCGCGACGGAAGGAGGGGTTGCGGGTCGCGGCCACCCTGCCCGAGCGGTTCAGCGCCTTGCCCCGCCTGCCGACGTAGCGATATCGTGCCCTGTTGCGCGATCGCTCTCCCGGGGGGCTCGGCCATGCCCGTGATCTCCTTCCAGCTGAACGGCCGCGCCATGACCGTCGACGTCCGCGAGGGCGAGAGCCTCCTCGAGATGCTGCGGGAGCGCTGCGGCATCCTCTCGCCGAAGGACGGTTGCAGCCCGCAGGGCCAATGCGGCTGCTGCCGCGTCCTCGTGAACGGCCAGCCGAAGGTGTCGTGCGCGATGCCCGCCGCGCACGCGGACGGCCGCGCGGTGCTGACTCTCGAAGGCTTCAGCGCCCTGGAGCGGGAGACGCTCGCGCACGCGTTCGTCTCGGCGGGCGGGCTCCAGTGCGGCTTCTGCATTCCGGGCATCGCGCTCCGCGCGAAGCAATTCCTCGACAAGAACCCCTCGCCCACGCGGCGCGAGATCGCGCGCGCGCTCGACGGGCATCTCTGCCGTTGCACGGGCTACGTGAAGATCCTCGACGCGGTCGAGCGGCTCGCGGCCGCGCGTCGCGGCGAGCCGATCCCTTTGCCCCAGCTCGACGGCAAGGTGGGCGACCGACTCGCCCGTTTCGGCGGCGACGCGCTGGTCCTCGGCGATCGACCCTACGTGTGCGACCTCGAGCGCCCCGGCCTGCTGCACGGCGCCGTGGTCCTCTCGCCGCACGCGCGAGCCCGCGTGCTGCGCATCGACGTCGCGCGGGCGCGCGAGCTGCCGGGGGTCTTCGCGGTGGCCACGGCCGCCGACGTTCCCGGCAATCGCTGGGTGGGCCTCCTCTACGAGGACTGGCCGGGCTTCGTGGCCGTCGGCGAGGAGGTGCGCTGCGTCGGCGACGTTCTCGCGGCGGTGGCCGCCGAGAGCGAGCACGTCGCGCGCGAGGCAGCGAAGCTCGTGCAGGTGCAGTACGAGCCGCTCCTGCCCACGCTCGATCCCGAGGAAGCCCTCCGGGAGGGCGCGCCGCAGGTGAACCCGAAGCACCCGAACCTCCTCTCGAAGACCGTGATCCGCCGCGGCGACCTGGACGCGGCGCGCGTCGCGAGCGCGCACGTCGTGAAGGGGACCTGGCGCACGCAGCGCATCGAGCACCTCTATCTGGAGCCCGAGAGCTGCCTCGTGGAGCCGCTGCCGGACGGGCGCTTCGCGCTCTACACGCAAGGCCAGGGCATCTTCGACGATCGACGCCAGGTGGCGAGCTTCCTCGGCCTCCCCGAGGAGAAGCTGCGCGTGGAGCTGGTCCCGAACGGCGGCGCCTTCGGCGGCAAGGAGGACATGTCGATCCAGGCGCAGACCGCGCTCCTCTCCTGGATGACGAAGCGACCCGTGAAGCTCACGCTGGATCGCGAAGAGTCCATTCGCCTGCACCCGAAGCGCCACCCGATCACGATGCGCTACGAGGCGGGTTGCGACGCGAACGGGCTCCTCACGTTCGTGCACGCGCGCATGATCGGGGACTCCGGCGCGTACGCCTCCGTGGGCGGCAAGGTGCTGGAGCGCGCGGGCGGCCACGCCTGCGGGCCGTATCACGTTCCCGCCGTGGACGTGGAGTCGGTCGCGGCCTACACGAACCATCCGCCGAGCGGAGCGATGCGCGGCTTCGGCGCGAACCAGGCGCACTTCGCGATGGAAGGCTGCATGGATCTCCTGGCAGAGAAGGCCGGGCTGGATCCGTGGGAGATCCGCTGGCGGAACGCGCTCGAGGTCGGGAAGATGTTCACCACGGGACAGATCCTCGAGAAATCCGTGGGGCTCAAGAAGACGCTCCTCGCCGTGAAGCCGCGCTACGACGAGGCGAAGCGCGCCGGCAAGGCGGTGGGCGTGGCGTGCGGGCTCAAGAACTCCGGCATCGGAAACGGCGCGAAGGAATGGGGCATGGCACGGCTCGTCGTGGAGGAGGACGACACGGTCTCGCTCTACAACGGCTACACCGAGATGGGCCAAGGCCTTCTCACCGTTCTCATCCAGTGCGCGGTGGAAGTGACGGGGCTCTCGGCGTCCGTCTTCCGCCCGAGGGTGGATTCCACGTACGCGCTCGGCTGCGGGCAGACCACGGGCTCGCGCGCCACGCTCTTCGGCGGGCGTGCGGTCGCGAGCGCGGCGGCGAAGCTCCGCGCGGACCTGGACGGCGGCCGAGCGCTCGCGGACCTCGGCGGGCGCGTCTACGCCGCCGACGTGCTCATCGACGACACCACCGCGCCCGGCCAGGCGGCCGCGCGCATCAAGACCCACACCGCCTTCGGCTACGCCACGCAGGTCTGCATCCTGGACGCGGAGGGGAAGCTGGAGCGCTTCGTGGCGGCCCACGACGTCGGTCGCGCGGTGAACCCCACGCTCTGCGAGGGCCAGATCGAAGGCTCCGTCCACATGGGCCTCGGGTACGCCCTCACCGAGGATCTCCCCTGCGAGAACGGGATGCCCGTGACGTTCAAGCTGCGCGAGATCGGCGTGCTGCGCGCGAGCGACATGCCCGAGGTGGAGGTGATCCTCGTGGAGGAGCCGGAGCCCGAGGGGCCCTTCGGCGCGAAGGGCGTGGGCGAGATCGGGCTCGTGCCCACCGCGCCGGCCGTGGCGGCCGCGCTCTGGGCGTTCGACGGCCTGCGCCGCACCACCCTGCCCATGAAGGACTCGCCCGCCGCGAAGGCGATGACGGTCGGGCGCCTGCGAGGCGCCCGGTGACGCTCGCGCTCGGCCCCGACGTCGAAGGAACGTGGGTGCTCGTGGAGGGCGACCGCATCGCCGCGCTCGGGCGCGGCGCGCCCCCGGAGGACGTTCCCTCGCTCGCCTGCCCGAAGGCGCGCCTTCTCCCCGGACACGTGAACGCGCACACGCACCTCTACAGCGGCCTCGCCCCTCTCGACATGCCGGCCCCCTCGCGAGCGCCCGCGAGCTTCCTGGAGATCCTGGAGCGGGTCTGGTGGCGACTCGATCGCGCCATCGACGAGCCGGCGCTTCGCGCCTCCGCGCGGCTGTACGTGGCCGAAGCCCTCCTCGCGGGAACGACCGCGCTGGCGGATCATCACGAGTCGCCGGCGTTCCTCGAAGGCTCCCTGGACGTCCTCGGCGACGTCTGCGAGGAGCTGGGTCTGCGTGCCGTCCTCTGCTTCGGCGCCACCGAGCGCAACGGCGGACGCGCCGAGGCCGCCCGGGGCCTTGCGGAATGCCGCCGCTTCCTGGGGGAGAACGCGCGGCCGCTCGTCCGGGGCGCCGTGGGACTGCACGCGTCGTTCACGGTGTCCGACGAGACCCTGCGCGACGCCGCCGCCCTGGCGAAGGGCTGCGGCGCGGTCGTTCACGTGCACGTGGCCGAGGATCGCGCGGACGTGGACGACTCGCGACGTCGCGGCTACGCGGGGCCGCTCGAGCGCCTCCTTCAGCTCGACGCGCTCCCCGAGGGCTCGATCCTCGCGCACGGCGTGCATCTGACGGTGGACGAAGTGAAGGCGGCGGAGGACCATGGGCTCTGGATCGTGCAGAATCCGCGGTCGAATCGGTCCAACGGAGTGGGCTACCCGGGCGCGCTCGCCGCGAGCCGGCGCGTCGCGCTCGGAACGGACGGATTCCCCGCGAGGATGCACGAGGAGCAGGAGGCGCTCTTCGAGGAGGCCGCCGCGCAACGCGACGACGCCGGCGCCGCGCGTCGCCGACTGGCGGCGGGGCACGATCTTCTCGCCGAGCGCTTCGGACTCCCCTTCGCGCCGCTCGCCGCGGGCGCGGCCGCGGACGTGGTGGCGTTCGAGGGCGGCACGGCGCGCCACGTCGTGGTCGGCGGGCGCGTCGTCGTGAGGGACGGGAAGCTCGTCGCCGCGGACGTCGGCGCCATCCGCGCGGACGCAAAGCGCGAGGCCCCGCGGCTCTGGGCGCGCATGTCCGCGCTGCCGGGAGGATGAGAATGCCCACGCTGGGGCTCGAGACGAAGATCGTGGACGAGGGCGTCTACGCACGAACCGTCCGTCGCTTTCGCGAGGGAGGAGTCGTCCTGCCCACGTTCTCCGAGCTGGCGGACCCCGGGCGCATTCCCGAGCGCGTCTCGCACGCCGCCGCCTCGGTCGACGTGGACGCGCCGCATCCTCTGAACCTCTTCCGCGTTCACTGGTACAACGGCGAGCATGGCCGCCGCGTGGACGTCCCGGAGTACCTGGATCTCCCGTCCGCGCTCACGGGCGTGGACGCGCGCATCCTCGTGGCGCTCGGGGATCGCTTCCCGATGATCCAGGCGCACAAGGTGCTGGCCGCGTACGGCTGCCTCGTCCCGCGGCTCGTCACCGGTCAGTTCGACCCCCTCGCGCACCGCGCGGTGTGGCCCTCCACGGGCAACTACTGCCGCGGCGGCGTGGCCATCTCGCGCATCCTCGGCTGCCGCGGCGTGGCCGTCCTGCCCGAGGGCATGAGCGACGAGCGCTTCGCGTGGCTCGCGCGCTGGGTGGCGACCGGGGACGACGTCATCAAGACGCCCGGCTCCGAGAGCAACGTGAAGGAGATCTACGACCGCTGCGCGGAGCTGGACCGCGATCCCGCGAACATCATCTTCAACCAGTTCTGCGAGTTCGGGAACTACATCGCGCACGTCACGTGCACGGGGCCGGCGCTCGAGCGCGTGTGGCGGGACGCCGCGTCGCGCCGGCCGGACCTGGCGCTGCGCGCGTTCGTGTCGGCGTCGGGGTCGGCGGGGACGCTGGCCGCGGGCGACTACCTCAAGGCGGCGCACGGCACCGCGATCGTCGCCGCCGAGGCGCTCGAGTGTCCCACGATGCTCTACAACGGATTCGGTGCGCACAACATCCAGGGCATCGGCGACAAGCACATCCCGCTCATCCACAACGTGATGAACACGGACATCGTGACGGCCATCTCGGACCGCAGCACCGACGCGCTCGGCGTGCTCTTCGGGACGCGCGCCGGTCGCGAGTACCTCGCGGCGCGGCGGGGCGTCCCGGAGGAGATCACCGCCGGCCTGGATCGCGTGGGGCTCTCCGGCATCTGCAACATCCTGGCCGCGATCAAGACCGCGAGGCGGCTTCGCCTCGGCGCGGGCGATGCGATCGTCACGGTGGCCACGGACGGCGCGTCGATGTACCGGAGCGAGCGGGACAAGACTCTCGCGCGCGCCTTCGGCGGCCGCTTCGACGAGGTGACGGCGGCCGAGGTCTTCGGCGCACATCTCCTCGGCGCGGATGGGGACCATTTCCTGGAGCTGACGCACCGTGATCGCGAGCGCATCTTCAACCTCGGGTACTTCACGTGGGTGGAGCAGCAAGGGCTCTCGCTCGACGAGTTCGAGCGGCGCCGCGCGCCGGATTTCTGGCGAGCCTTGCCCGCCCTCGCCGCCGACGCCTGGGATCCCATGATCGCCGCGTTCAATCGCGAGACGGGCGCCGCATCGCATGCCGGCGGCTGAGGCACGCTCCATGGCGTCTCCGGATCGCTCGCACCCGCCACATCCCTCGCGGTTGGTGTGCGCCGGCTGCGGCTGGACGCCGGCGGCGGGAGAGGTCTTCCCGTTCCGCTGCACGAACACGGGGCGCGGGGACGTGGACCACGTGCTGGAGAAGCAGCTTTTCTGGCGGGAGGCGGGCTCGCCGGGATTCTGGCGCGAGGTCTTCCGCCGCGACGATCCCAATCCGTTCGTGCGCTACCGCGAGCTGCTGCACTCGTATCACGATGCTCGGCACTGGGGTCTGGCGGATGCGGACTGGGTCGAGGTGGTGCGGGAGCTGGACGCGAAGGTGCGAGGCGTCGACGGCCGCGCGTTCGTCGCCACGCCCTTCGTGGAGGCGAAGGCCCTGGGGGAAGCGCTCGCCGTGAAGGGCACGGGGTCGATCCGCGTGAAGGACGAGACGGGCAACGTCGCGGGCTCGCACAAGTCGCGGCACCTGATGGGGGTGCTCCTCCGCCTCGCCGCGGCGCAGCGCGCGGGCGTGGCCCCGAGAGATCCTTTGCGGCTCGCGATCTTCAGTTGCGGTAACGCGGCGCTCGCGGCGGCCACGCTCGCGCGGGCCGCGAAGCTGCCCCTCACCGTCTTCGTGCCCACGGAAGCGGACGCCGGCGTGCTCGAGAGGCTGCGCGCGCTCGGCGCCGAGGTCGTGAAGTGCGAGCGCCCTCCGAGCGTTCCGGGCGATCCCTGCCGGAGGCGCTTCCACGAGGCGATCGCCTCGCGCGGAGCGATCCCCTTCACGGTCCAGGGCCCGGAGAACAGCCTCGCGGTCGAGGGCGGCGAGACGCTCGCGTACGAGATCGTCTCGACCTTGCTCTCGGAGGGCGAATCGCTCGACCGCCTCTTCGTGCAGGTCGGCGGCGGCGCGCTGGCGAGCGCGTGCGTCCAAGCGTTGATCGGCGCGCACGAGCTGGGCCTGCTCGCGAGGTTGCCCCGCATCCACGCGGTGCAGACGAGCGGCGGGGCCCCGCTCGCGCGCGCGTGGGAGCGCTTCGTGGATCGCTTCCCGCATCTCCCCGATCGCGCCGCCCGCAACGACGCCGTCACCTGGGCGGCGGGACACCGCTCCTCGTTCATGTGGCCGTGGGAGGAGGAGCCGAAGAGCGCGGCCAGCGGCATCCTCGACGACGAGACCTACGACTGGCTCGCGGTCGTCCACGGGATGGCGGAGACCGGCGGCTCGGCGCTCGTCGTGAGCGAGGGCGACGTGATCGAAGCGACGCAGATCGCACGTCGCTCCACCGGCATCACGGTGAGCCCCACCGGCGCCGCCGGCTTGGCCGGCTACCTCGCCGCACGCCGCTTCGACGTGGTCTCCCCCACGGAGAAGGTCGCCGTCCTGTTCACCGGGGCCGGCTGAGCCGCCTCGGGTCTCAGGCGCAGCGAACGCGATAGAGGCTCGGGAACCGCGCCAGGAGCGCGATGACCACGGGCAGCTCTCTCACGTCCACGCACTCGCCGATCTTGTGCGTGTTCTGCTCGAGCCCGCTGCCGATCCCGATCATGGCCGGATGGCGGAACGGGCCCGTCCGCACCCAGCGCTTCGACGCCGGCACGCGGAGCGCGGCGTCGTCCGCCGGCGACGGGAAGCCTACGCCGTCCGTCGAGAAGACCCAGCGGCCCACGCGCGGCTCCTTCCGGAGCGCGCCGCCGGTGCCGTCCTTCTCGACGAGCGGCGACGCCACGCGCCGGTACGCCTCCACCGCGGCCGCCACCGCGGGATGCTCCTCGGGCGTCACCCACCCGGGGTAGATCTGCGGGTTGCTCGCGGGCCGGCCGCGCCAGGTCTTCTCCGCATAGAGCGGCACGGTCACGTCCACGGAGAGCCCGGCCGCCCGTGCCCGCGCGACGCCGGCCAGCCCCTCGATCTGCGCGAGCGCGCGCGAGGGATCCTCCCCCGCCGTGAGCCGCCGATCGAGGCGGAACGTGAAGCGCTCCGGAACCGCGCAGTCGCTCGGTGACTCGAGCGTGGCCCAGCTCGCGGTGCGCGTGCCGCGCCCGAGGAAGGGATCGGAGCCGAAGCCGTCCCCCTTCGCCGCCTGCTCCGTCGCCTCGAGGAGGATGGCGGAGCCGTACTCGAGCGGATTCCGGCCTTCGTGCGGCATGGAGCCGTGACAGCTCTTCCCGGTCACGCGCACTTCGATCTGCATGCGGCCGCGTTGCCCGCGATAGATACCCACCGCACCCTCCGTGGCGGAGCCGGTGCTGTCCGTGAGGATCACGACGTCCGGGATCGCGTCCGCGCCGGAGCTCGGCAGCTCCTCGCGTACCAGGTACATCGGCCCGCCGCCGTCGTTGTCCTCCTCGGCCACCGTGGCGTGGCTGCGCCAGATCACGCCCTTCAACGCGCCCAGCTCGCGAAGCTCGCGCAGGATCTTCGACGCCACGATCTGCGACACGAGCCCGCCGAGCTGATCCGCCGAACCGCGCCCCCAGACGAGGTGCTCCCACTCGCTCTCGGGCGGGAGGTAGCCCAGCTCCTTCGCGAGGAACGCGCGGTCCACCCGCGCCGGATCCACGAGGCCGAGATACGGATCGATTCCGCCGCCGATCGTCTCGTGCCAGCGGTGGCGCAGCGCTCGCACGGTGTCCGCGTGACCGTCCAGCCACACCACGCTCTTCGCCTCGCGGGGCACGCCGTCCGCCGGATCCTCGAGGGTCCACACGAGGTTCCCGAACGCGTCGAACGCGACATCCTCCGAACGATCCACGGCGCCGATCTCGAGGATGACCTGCTTCAGGTACTCGAGGCGCGGCCCCTCGTGGTTCGAAAGCCCGCACGAGGGATCGCCGCCCTCCTCCTTCGATCGATCCACCCAGTCCGCGGGCAGGCGGATCGCCTCCTTCAGCACCCGCACCGCGAGCGCCGAGTACTTCTGCGCGAGCTTCCCGATCTCCGCATCCAGCGGATCCCCCGCGCGCCCCGCCATCACGCGCCCTCGGCCCACCGGGCCAGCGCCGGCACGAGGTCGCGCGACTTCGCGGCGGCGAGGAGCGCCATCACCACGTACACCTTCTTGTTCGCCTCGCGAGCGACGTCGAAGCGGTGGCGGTCCATCACTCCGGGCGAGACTTCCGCGCCGATATCCGCGGGCAGGCAGTGCATGTAGAGCGCTCTCCCCGCGCGGGTGAGCGACATCCTCCGCTCGTCGCAGATCCAGGCCGCGTGCTCCTTGTTGCGCGCGAGCGCGCGGCCCTCGATGTCCTTCATGCGCGCGGCGTCGCGCTCCCGGTTCGCCTCC
Organism: bacterium; assembly: GCA_046330135.1. Classification (GTDB taxonomy): domain Bacteria; phylum ARS69; class ARS69; order ARS69; family ARS69; genus CAYYFX01. The sequence continues at coordinate 2,648 of JAXLTI010000005.1, read as the reverse complement.
ACGCGCTCGAGCATCAGATCGTACGGACCCCAGCTCTTCGGATACACGATGTCTGCGCCGGTGAACGCCTCGTCCATCGACCGGAACGTGCGGAAGCTCCCGCCCGACTCCGTGGCGTGGCGCTCCGCGGTCTCGAGGCACGCCGGCATGAGGTCGTAGCCCGGCGGGCTCGCGAGGCGCACGTTCATCCCGAAGCGCGTCAGCAGCATGATCAAGCCCTGCGGCACCGACAGCGGCTTCGCATAGCTCGGCGAGTACGCCCAGGAGACGGCGATCGTCCGCCCGGCGAGCCCCTCGGGGAATCGCTCGCGGAGCCAGCAGAGGTCGGCGAGCGTCTGCGTGGGGTGGTCGATGTCGCACTGGAGGTTCACGACGGGCAGCGCGCGCTCGTCGCCGTGGCGACGCAGGTAGGTCTCGATCCCCTGACGGGCCTCGCGCATGAACTTGTTGCCCTCGCCGAGGATGAGATCATGCCGCACGCCGAGGGCGTGCGCGTTCATCCCGAGCATGGCGCCCGTCTCCTCCGCCGTCTCGCCGTGCGAGATCTGGGTGGAGGAGCCGTCGAAGACGACGGGCACGCCGCCCAGCCTGGCTGCCGCCCCCGCCCAGCTCGACTTCGTCCGCGTGGACGCGTCGAGGAAGAGCGCGCAGAACAGCTCGTTCGCGAAGAGGGGCGTGCGCACGCGCGCGAGATCGAGCGCCTCGAAGGTCTCGGCCAGGCCGCAGACCGCGTCGAGCTCCGCGCGCGACCACTCGCTCGTCAGCAGCATGCTGCGATCCCAGAGGCCGCGAACCGCCTCCTCGTCCACGCGCGCGAGCCGCTCGGCCGCGCCCGTCTCCCACGTCCTCATGCGCCCTCCTTCGCCGCCGCGAACGACGCGACGGGGTTCACCGCGCTCTCGTCCAGGACGCCCCGCCGGATCGCATCCAGGACGAACAGGCGCGTGATGTCCGCCTCCTCTCCCGCCGCGACGTCCACCGTTCCCGTCACGGTGCCCGCGGGATCGGAGGCGTCGAAGCGTACGTGGAACTTCGGGCCCCGGCAATCGAAGCGATCGCCGACGACCTCGAGCGTCCAGTCTTCGCCGTCGATGCGGGCCGCGATGCGCTCGACGCCCGCGGCGCGCCCGGCGTGGAAGCCCTGGCGCATGCGCCCGTCCCGAGCGCGCGACGCCGCGCCGTGGAAGCGCGGCTTCTCCACGTACGGCCCGCCGTCCTCCGGGCAGAAGACGTCGCAGTTCCCGCACTGGTTGCAGAAGTCCGCGAAGACGCCGATCTGGTGTCGTTCGCCGAGCCGGATGTCGCCCTCGCGGCGCCAGACGAGGCGCCCGCCCGCGGCGCGACCGAGCTTCACGATGGGGATCTCCGGCGACGGAGGCGTGAACGTGAAGATGGCGTCGTTCGGACAGGCGGCGATGCAGAGATCGCACGTGACGCAGTCGAAGAGATGCAGGCGGCTCCCGATCTTCTTCGGCGGCTTCTCGTTGTGCGCCGCCCGGTAGCGCGGATCCGCGAGCAGGCGCTCCACGTACTGTTCCGTGTTCAGCACCACGGTTGCCGAGAGCGGCTCGCCCGCCGCGTCGCCCGCCCGCCCGCGGCCCGCCGAGCCGCTTGCCGCAGTCGGCCCGTTCGCCTCCGCTGCAACCGGCCTGTTCGACGCCGCCTGCCCGTACGCAGCGCGAATGAGCTCCGGGACGGTCTTCGCCCCGACCGCGTCCATCCGCTTCGCGAGCTCCGCGTGGTACGCGCCGAGCCGCCCGAACCCGCCCTTCTTGAGAAGGTCCGTGCACACGGTCACCGGCACGAGCCCGAGCGCCACCGCGTCCGGGAAGTTCCGGCGGTCGATGCCGGCGGAAAAGGAGATCGGGAGCTCCCCTCCGAAGGTCCGACGGAAACGCCGAACCAGCTCCATCGAGAGCACGTGCAGCGGCGGGCCCGAGAGGTAGACCTCCTTCTCGGCGGACGGCAGGAAGCCGCCGGCGTTCTCCACGATGAGCGTGTTCGTCAGCTTCACCCCGAACCCGACCCCCGCGGACCGCGCCGTCTCCCGCAGGCGCCCGACGATGTCCACCGCCTGGTCCCACGTGGTGTCGCGCTCGAAGGCGCGGTCGGGCACGCGGAGGTCATGGTAGCCGAGGACGTCGTGCAGGAGGCGCCGCGTGTCCTCGGGTCCGAGCAACATCGGGTTCAGCTTCACGATCGCGTGAAGGCCGAGATCGCGCAGCAGGAACGTCATGATGCGCTCGATCTCGTGGGGCGGGCAGCCGTGGAACGTGCTCAGCGTCACCGTGTCCGCGAGCCGGCGCGGGAAGTCGAGATCGCGAAGCGAGGCGAGCGACGCGGGGATCGCGCGCCGGAGGCGATCCACGTGCGCGCGCGCGTCGAGCATGCCGCGGAGGAACGTCTGCACGCGCTCGCTCCGGATGCCGGCGAGGTCGTAGCCCACGCTCATGTCGTAGACGACGTCCGCGAACCCCGGCGCCACCGGCAGCCGCCCGCTCGAGCGCAGCATCTCGACGAGCATCGCGCCCTTCACGTACTCCTCGAGCGACTCTTCCAGCTTCAGCTCCTGCGACCATTCCGCGTTCAGTCCCACCGTGCGCATGTCGATGCACGGCCGCGGGATCGTCAGCTCGTCCCGCACCTGC
>JAXLTI010000004.1:0-1248535 GCA_046330135.1 bacterium | reverse complement strand
CGCGCCCTTCACGTACTCCTCGAGCGACTCTTCCAGCTTCAGCTCCTGCGACCATTCCGCGTTCAGCCCCACCGTGCGCATGTCGATGCACGGCCGCGGGATCGTCAGCTCGTCCCGCACCTGCACGGTCTTCAGCTCGAGAATGCGCGCGCCCGCGAGCCAGCTCAGCACGATGTTCTGCGCCATCTGCGTCTGCGGTCCCGCCGCGGGGCCCAGGGGCGTGGACGCGCGCCGTCCGTGGAAGGACACCGAGAAGTCGTGCGCGGGATCGCCGAGGAAGAAGTGCCGCTCGGGAAGGTCGAAGACGGAGCCTCGCCGATCCAGCTCTCGGAGCATGCGCGTCGCGAGGGCGTCGAGGGGGCACGGGACGAGATCGGGAGGACCCGCCCTCACTTCCCCTCTCCCAGGACCTGCCGGATCTGCGCGGTCTGCTCGAGCACCCCCGCGGCCCAGCGCGCGTTCGGGTCGAGGCCCAGGGCGCGCCGCGCCGCATTGGACGCGTCGCGCTCGTGCGCCTGCGCCTCCGACTCCGCCGCCTGCACCTCGGCCGCCTTCCCGGCCTCCTTCAGCTGCTGCGCCTCCTGGACCTTCAGGATCGAGCGATCGCAGTCCACCCGCGCCTTCACCGCCCACGCGCGGGCGTCGCCGGCGTTCGCGCGGATCGCTTCGTCACACACCTGGAGCGACGGCTCGTACCACGCGAGGTACAGCAGCAACTCGGCCGCCTTGTCCAGGCCGGCGGACCGCACGGGATCCTCGCGCGCGACCCGCCTCAGGTACGCGGTGAGGTCGAACGCCGCGGGGTCCAGCTCGTTCCTGGTCGCGAAGTCGTCGCCCGCGCCGCGACGTCGCGCGAAGATCACGTGGCTCATGCCGACGTCCACGATGGCCCACTCCGGATCGCCGATCAGGCTGCGGAAGAGCGGCGTGGGCTCCTTCCACACCGTGGACAGCACGACGGTGCGCACGTCGTACTTGTCGGCGAACTTCGGGAAGGACGCGCGGCCCAGCTCCAGCAGGAAGCCGTCCACCATGAGCTGCGGCGGGAAGGTCCACGTGCCCGTCGTGACCGGCACTTCGCGGTGCGGGTGCGTCAGGTACATCAAGTTGGACGACGTGTCGTAGTCGCACCACAACCGCCCCGGCGGGGCGTGGGCATCGATCCACTCCGCCGCGGAGACCGGCAGCACCACGCGCGAGACGCCGAGGCCGAATCTCGTGTGGCCGCTGCGCGGGAGGTAGAAGCGGTTCGAGACGATGGCGAAGGTGAACGCGAGCGCGGCCACGATCGTCACCGCGGCGAAGGCCGACGCGAGCGGGTCCGGCCCGCCCTTCTTCGCGCGCAGCTCCCGCGCCGCGTCCGCCAGCAGCGCCGCCGACACCGGCATCGCGACGATCGCGAAGACGCCCGTGTTGCGGATCATCTGCGCCGAGACGTAGATCATCGCCGCGAGCGCGACGAACCACCCCCATCGACGCCGGCGCGCGGCGTGGATCGCGGCGAGCGCGGCCACGACGAGACAGATCACGTAGGCCGCGTTCGGCGGCTCGTTCAGGAGGTCGCCCAGACCCCTGTCGAAGGTGGGGCGAAGCTCGCGGATCGCCGCCCACGGGTGCATCTGACCGGAGGAGGGCACTCCGCTCTTCCCGATCCCGTGGCGACGCATGTAGAGGAGCGTGTCCACGGGCATCCACGCGCCGTGCGCGAGCCACGGGTTCGCGAAGGGCGCCACGATCACGCCGACGAGCGCCACGGCGAGCCACTTCGCGCGCTTCACCGCGTCGGCCAGCCCCGCCGCATCCGCCGACCGCATCGCCGCCCGCCGCTCCCCGAGCGCGGCGAAGAGCATCGCCGCCGCGAGCCCGATGGCCAGCAGGAAGTAGCTGTGCACGTTCGTGGCGAGGACCTGCAGCAGCGTCACCGCGATCGCGCGGCGCGGCCCGAAGCCCGGCCCGGCGAGGAGGCACCACTGGATCGCGAGAGCGAGGTACCCGAACGTCTCGGGCCGGAGCGGGATGCGCGGGCTCATGGTCAAGGCCACGAGCACGACCGCCGCCCCGAGTCCGGCCCAGGGTGCGCCGTTGCGCCGCCCGGTCACGACGATCGGCACGAGGAGGGCGGCGAAGAGCACGATCTGGAGGATGGACAGCCCGATCATCCCGCCGAAGCGCATCACGACCGCCATGAGCACCTGGCTGAGCCAGTTCATGTTCACGAAGCGATAGGTGCGCGTGGCCGTGTCGAACCAGGAGGAAGGGCCCCAGGTGGAGGGATCCGCGAAGGCTTGCGGATCCAGCTCCGTGTAGTACCAGCGGTTCGTGCACACGATCTGATGCGTGTCGAGGAAGTGCTCGCCGCACGCGAGGTGGTAGCCCATGTCCGGGCTGTCGATCTTCCGGACCGAGAGCGCGATCGCCATGACGATCGCCGCGGCGACCGCGAGAACGCCGAGGACGCGCGAGAGAGGGAATGAAGCGGCCGCGGGGGCTTCCGGGTCTCCTGCCAGCATGACGGGCAGTATACCCCGGGCCCGCGCTCTAAGCCTTGCTCGACGTTGCGGCGGCCAGCGCCCGCGACGATCGCCGCGGACCGGGGCCGCGCCGCGCCCAGGGATCGAAGCGCTCGGGGACCGCCCAGCCGGCGCCGGCCGACGTGAGGCGCCCGTCGAAATCCACGAAGGAGTCCACCTTGTGCACCTTGGCATCCAGGACGCGGTCCGCGTCGAGGTCGAAGAGCGCGATGAGCAGCTCCTTCGGCCGGCCGAGGTTGCCCGAGCGCCGCCCGAGCACGACGTCGAGATACGCCTCGCCGTCCTCCTCCTCCACGGTGATGCGCTCCACCATCGCGCGCACGTCGAGCGCGGTCACCTTGTCGCCCCGCTTCTTCTTCACGCTCTTCTGCACGATCCACTCGGGAGCGGCCAGCAGCTCCTCCACGCGCGCGCGCGCCGCCGCGACGTCGACACCGAGCCGCCCGAGCGACACTCGATAGCGCGCCGCCGCCACCCGCGACGTCAGGGACGGCGCGTCGTGAGCCACGCGGGTGGCCGCGATCACCGTGATCCCGTCCGGTTGCACGTCGTTCACGCGCCGCACGAACTCCGCCGGATCCACCTCGGCGCGCAGCCGCACGTCCGCGTACTCGCCGTCGCTGGACACGCCCACGGGCAGCGCGTCGGCGAACGCGAGCTTCATGTGCGGCGAGAAGCCGTGCGAGAACGCCGCGGGAATCTGCGCCCGCCGCAAGGTGCGCTGCACGGCGCTCTGCAGCTCGAGATGCGAGAGCAGGCGCACGCGCGGCTCCTTCGCGAAGCGGAAGCGGACCCGCGCGACCTCCGGCTCCTCCCAGACCGTGGCCGGCGCCGGGCGGCGCACCCATGCCTCCTCGGCCTTCTGGCCCTTCTTGTAGGTCTGGATCATGGTGTTGCAGGCCTTCTTCTCGTCGTGAATCACGCCGCACACGTGGCAGCCGTTGCGGCAGTCCGCGGTCAGCGCCTCCTCCAGCATCTTCGCCTTCGCCTTCGCGAGGTCCTTCGCGAGGAACCGCTTCTCGATCAGGATGTCGATGTGATCCCAGGGCAGCGGCTCTTCGACGCTCCGCTCGCGCAGCAGGGCCGATGGATCCTGACCCCACTTCTCCACAGCGCGCTGCCACTTCGAGAAATCGAAGTGCTCGCTCCAGCCGTCCAGGCGGCAGCCCTCGCGCCACGCCAGCTCGAACAGCTCGCCGACGCGCCGATCGCCGCGCGAGACGATCCCCTCGAGCCAGCTGTTCTCGGCTTCGTGCGGGCGCAGGCGGATCCCGCGGACGTTCGTGGCGCGACGCAGGATCTCCTGCTTGTGCCGCGTCTCCTCGATGTCGATCTGCCGCTCCCACTGGAACGGCGTGAACGGCTTCGGCACGAACGTGGAGACGCCGAGGTTCACGGTGGCGCCGTGACAGAGCTGGCGGCCGTGGTCGAGCACCCTGCGCGCGAGCCGGCCGATGGCCTCCACGTCCTCGTCGGTCTCCGTGGGGTGGCCGATCATGAAGTAGAGCTTCACCTTGTTCCAGCCGCGCGCGAAGACCTCGCCCGTGGTGCGGAGCAGCTCCTCGTCCGGGATCCACTTGTCGATGAGCGCGCGGAGGCGCGGCGTGGCCGCCTCGGGCGCGAACGTGATGCCGGACTTCTTCGCGGTGGCCACCATGTCCGAGAGGTCCACGGAGAAGGAGTCCGTGCGGATGGACGGCAGCGTGACCGCCACGCCCATCGGCGTGAGCTGCTGCACCGAGTTCTCCACGAGGCGCTTCACCTGCGAGTAGTCGCAGGTGGAGAGGCTCGAGAGCGAGATCTCGTCGTAGCCGGTCTTGCGAATGGTCTCGTCCAGCAGCTTCTGAACCGTCTCGAGGCTGCGCTCGCGCACGGGTCGATACGTCATCCCCGCCTGGCAGAAGCGGCAGCCCTGCGTGCAGCCGCGCAGCACTTCCATGGACACGCGGTCGTGGACCTGCTGCGTGAACGGCACGATGTAATCGGTGGGAAACAGCGCGGCGTTCAGGTCGCGGATCATCGCCTTCTTGATGCGCGGCGCCGACGGATCCGGCAGGATGGTTCCGTCCGCGCCGACGACCGTGGGATAGAGCAGCGGCACGTACACGCCGCGCACGCCGGCGAGCGCCTCGAGCCGCTCGCGACGCCGCATCCCGCGCGTCCCCTTCAGCGCCTCCGCCACGCCCACGACGGCGTCCTCGCCGTCGCCGATCACGAACGCGTCGATGAAGCGCGCGTACGGCTCCGGGTGGAACACGCACGGTCCCCCCGCGAGGATCACCGGATCGGCGTCGCCGCGATCCTCGGCGCGGAGCGGAATGCCCGCGAGGTCCAGCATGGTCAGGATGTTCGTCGTGGCCAGCTCGTACTGGATCGAGAAGCCGATCGCATCGAACTTCGCGAGCGGCGTCTTCGTCTCCCAGCTGAAGCTAGGGAGCCCCCGCGCGCGGAGCCGCGCCTCGAGGTCGATGCCCGGGGCGTACGCCCGCTCCGCCACCACGCCGTCGATGCCGTTCAGGATCCGGTACAGGATGAGGATCCCGAGGTTCGAGAGCCCCACGTCGTAGAGGTCCGGGAACGCCAGCGCGAACCGGAGGTCGCCCGGGCGCGCTTCCTTGCGCACGGCGTTGAGCTCGTTCCCGAGATAGCGGCTCGGCTTCTCCACCCGCGGCAGGATCTCGTCGAGCAGGATGGATTCGAGGCTCATGGCCCTCTCCAGGAAGGCTTCGAGGGGGCGACCCGCCGCGCGGTGGGGCGAGCGACGTCGACGGTAGCGACTCCCCGCGCTCGGGTCAAGGCAACCACCGGACGTCGAGCGGGAGGAAGGGAAGATGATCCTGCGGTCTGCAACCCTGTCTCCGAGAGGAGATGGCACCTCCGCGGCCGCGGGGCGCGGTCCGGCGCAGGCGGACGGTCTTCGAGGCGGTGGAAGGTCCCCCTCCGCCCGCCCCCGTGCGGCGACCGCGGTGCGATCCGGGCTCGCGGCGTGCCCCGCTTGGCGGTGCACCGACGCCCATGGTCTACTGCCGCATCCGGAGGTTGAGCCGCATGGCGAAGCGCCACTGGCTGATGAAATCCGAGCCCGACGCCTACTCGATCGACGACCTCGCCAAGGACAAGCGGGCGCCCTGGACCGGCGTGCGGAACTTCCAGGCGCGGAATCACCTGCGCGAGATGAGGCCGGGGGACCTCGTCCTCTTCTACCACTCGAGCGCCGAGCCGCCGGGCGTGGCCGGGCTTGCCAGAGTCGCGAGCGAGGCGTATCCCGATCCGACGGCGTTCGACAAGCGCTCCGATTCCTACGATCCGAAGTCCGACCGGGCGAAGCCCACGTGGTTCGTCGTCGACGTCGAGTTCGTGGCGAAGCTCCCCCGCCTCGTGCCGCTCGAGGAGCTCAAGGCGGCTGAGGCGCTGGCCGGGATGCTCGTGACGAAGCGCGGGATGCGGCTATCGGTGCAGCCCGTCGAGAAGAAGCACTACGATGCCGTGGTGAAGATGGCGCGCGGCCGCTGAGCCGCAACGGGGAACGGCGCGCCGCGGATGCGGATGGCGCGGAGGGGCGGATGGCGAGCGGCGTCGAGGCGGCGGGACGCGTGCGCGCAGGCGTCGGCCAGGATCCTCGCGAGGTCCTGCGTACCGTCTTCGGCTTCGCCGAGTTCCGCGACCACCAGGAGGATATCGTCCGGCACGTGGCCGGCGGCGGGGACGCTCTCGTCCTCATGCCTACGGGCAGCGGAAAGTCCCTCTGCTACCAGATCCCCGCGATCGTGCGGCCGGGCCTGGGCCTCGTGGTGAGCCCGCTCATCGCGCTCATGCACGATCAGGTGGAGGCGCTGCGCCAGCTCGGTGTGCGCGCGGCGTGCCTGCACTCGGGCCTCGAAGAACACGAGACGCGGCGCGTGCTCGCCGCCACGCACGCGGGCGAGCTGGACCTCCTGTACGTCGCGCCGGAACGGCTCCTGACGGACCGGTTCCTCGCCCGGCTCGGCGAGCTTCCTCTCGCGCTGTTCGCGATCGACGAGGCGCACTGCGTCTCGCAGTGGGGCCACGACTTCCGCCCCGAGTACCTGCAGCTCTCGATCCTCCACGAGCGCTGGCCGGACGTGCCGCGGATCGCGTTGACCGCTACCGCGGACCCGCCCACGCGCCGCGAGATCGCGCAGAAGCTGGCACTCGAGGACGCGCGGCAGTTCGTCGCCGGCTTCGACCGTCCGAACATCCGCTATCGCGTGGAACCGAAGGCGGACCCGCGTCGCCGGCTCCTGCGCCTCGTGCGCGAAGAGCATCCGGGAGACTCGGGCATCGTGTACTGCCTGTCGCGGCGCCGCACCGAGGAGGTCGCCGAGCTCCTCGTGTCCGAGGGCGTGCGCGCACTGCCCTACCACGCGGGCCTCGACGCCGACGTGCGCCGCCGCAACCAGGAGAGCTTCGTGAACGACGAGACCCTGGTGATGGTGGCCACCGTGGCGTTCGGGATGGGCATCGACAAGCCCGACGTCCGCTTCGTGTGCCACCACGACCCGCCGAAGAGTCTCGAGGCGTACTACCAGGAGACGGGCCGCGCCGGTCGAGACGGGCTCCCCGCCACCGCCACCATGACGTGGGGCCTCGCGGACGTGGCCCTCTTGCGGAAACTCATCGACGAAGGCGCGGACGAGGCGCGCCGGCGCGTGGAGCACCACAAGCTCAGCGCCCTGCTCGGCTACTGCGAGACGCCGCGCTGCCGCCGGCAGGTGCTGCTGGACTACTTCGGCGACGCCTTGCCCCGGCCTTGCGGCAACTGCGACAACTGCCTGCAGCCGCCCGAAGTGTGGGACGGCACCGAGGCCGCGCAGAAGGTCCTCTCGGCGGTGGTCCGCACGGACCAGATCTTCGGGCAGGCGTACCTGATCGACGTGTTGCTCGGCCACGAGACCGAGCGCCTTCGCCGGTTCGGTCACCATCGCCTCCCCACGTTCGGCGTGGGGCGGGACCGCGAGAAGCACGAGTGGCAGTCCGTGATCCGTCAGCTCGTGGCGGCGGGCTTGCTCGCGGTCGACGTGGACGGTCACGGCGGGCTCCGACTCGCCGGCAGCGCGCGGGACGTCTTGCGCGGGGAAGTCCCCGTGGAGCTGCGGAGGGAACCGCCGCCGGCACGTCGCGTGCGGGGCGCGAAGGCCGCGAAGGACCGGGCGGCGAAGAGCGGCACCGTCCTGTCCCTCGCGGACGGCGACCGCGGGCTCTTCGAGGCGCTGCGCGCGAAGCGGCTCGAGCTGGCGCGCGCCCAGGCGGTGCCGCCGTACGTGGTGTTCGCGGACCGAACGCTGCTGGAGATCGCCGCGCGTCGCCCCGCCAGCCTGGCTCAGCTCGCCCTCGTGCACGGCATCGGGCAGAGCAAGCTCCAGCGCTACGGCGAGATCGTCCTGGAGGTCGTCCGGGAGGCGATCGCCCCGGCCGCGGCCGACGCAGGGCTTCCCGACTAGAGGAGCGCCGCGACGGCGGTCGCGCCGCCCGGCTAGGCTGCGCCGTGCCGCAGCACGATCTTCCCGAAGTGCTCGCGCGCTTCCATGCGCCGGTGCGCCGCGGCCGCCTCCCGGATCGGGAAGACCCGATCCACCACGGGGTGCACCCTGCCCGCCTCCAGGAGCGCCAGCACTTCCCTCAGCTCCGCGAAGGTCCCCATGTAGCTCCCGAGCAGCGAAAGCTGCTTCACGAAGAGATGGTTGAGGAGAACCTCCGCATGGGCGCCCGTCGTGGCGCCGCAGGTGACGAGGCGCCCCGCGTACGCGAGCGTGGTGACCGCCTTCGCGAAGACCGCTTCGCCTGCGTGCTCCACCACCACGTCCACGCCTCGGCCGCCGGTGACGTCGCGCACGCGCTTCGGCCAGTCCTCCTCCGCGTGGCTCACGACGTCTCGAGCGCCCAGCTCCTTCGCCTTCGCGAGCTTCGCCTCCGTGCCCGCCGTGGCCACGACGTGGCAGCCGAAGTGCGCGGCGATCTGGATCGCGGCGCTTCCCACCCCCGAGCCGGCCCCGATCACGAGCACGCTCTCGCCGGGACGCACCGCGGCGCGCCCGACGAGCATGTGCCACGCGGTCAGGAAGACGAGCGGCGTGGCCGCCCACTCCACCGGCGTCCACCGATCGGAGACGCGCAGCACGTTCTCCGCCCGCGCGCGCACGAACTGGGCGTAGCCGCCCGGCGCTCCGCTGCCGATGACGCGGTAGTCGTTCCAGCGCGGGTCCCATCCCGAGCGATCGGCGTGAAAGCGCTCCAGCTGGCCCGGGGCCACGAGGACGCGCTCACCCGGCGTGATGCCGAGCGCGTCCTTCCCCACCTCGACGACGCACCCCACGGGCTCGCTGCCGAGCGCATGCGGGAAGGAGACCGTCCGTCCCGGCATCCCGCGACGCGTCCAGAGGTCGAGGTGGTTGACGCCGCAGGCCTCGACCGCCACGAGGACGTCGTCCGCGCCGAGCGCAGGCCGCGGGATCTCCGCCCACTCGAGGACCTCGGGCCCTCCGTGCCGGCGGATGACCATCGCGTGCATCGTTCGATCCGTGGGAGCGCTCATGGCTGCCCGATCTCCCGCGCGCCGGGCGCGGCGACGTGACGGCGCAGGCACGCTGCGACATGGCGACACGCCGAAGCTATCAGAGCGGAAACCGGTCGACGAGCGCGAAGCGGCGCTACGGCACGGCGCGCGTGGTGAAGGTCAGATCGATTCCGTAGGCGGTGCCCCACTCGCTCGTGGCCACCACGCGATAGTGGTACTCGGTGGCCGGGGTCAGGCCGGAGATCCGCATCTGGATGCCGTGCTCGATCGAGTCGTTCCCGACGCTGACGTCACCGGTGGAGTTTCCGTACGACGCGGTGAGCCCGTAGTCGAAGTGCGCGGTCGTCGCGAGGCCGTTCGGGTTGATGCGGCCGCCGATCACCGCCGACGTGGTCGCGATCGAGTCCGGATTCACCACGAGCGTGGCCAGGCTCGGCTTGCTCTGGACCATCGTCTTCAACTGGCCGTAGGTCAGCAGGGACCCCGGGAAGAGATGGTCGTGCTGCTCGAGGAGGAGGTTGTCGCCCTTCGCGTTCCTCTCGTAGATGAAGTCCACGTAGGAGCGCGCGCTCTGGAGCACGACCCCGCCGAGGAGGAAGTGCAGCTCGCTGATCGTCGAGACGCGCGTGAGCGTGGCCGTGGAGTCCACGATCTCCTGCGGCTCCACCTCGAGGAGCACCTGATCGAGCCAGGTGACGCGGTGGGGCACGAGCATCCGCTGGAGCATCTCGTTCTCCCGATCGAGGCCCCAGTACGTGTCGCCGGGAGCGAAGAAGGAGACGGACTCCGGCTGCGCCGGATAGAAGCGGAAGTTCGGCGAGAGCATCGCCAGCGCCTGGTCGTACACGCGCCGGCTGTAGACGTCCTCCATCGAGCGAATCGCCGCGCGAGGCGTGGAGAGGTCCGGCGGCGGAGGCGCATTGGGCCCCGTGGTGTCCTTCCCGCAGCCCGCCAGCGCGGCGGCCAGGAAAGCCAGCCCCGGCCCGATCCTGCCGAAACGCTTGCCGTTCAAGAGGTTATGGCCTCCACGAAGATCGGCGCTCAGGGGCGGCGCGCCGCTGCGTTCCCGCTGAATATAGCAAGGGTTTGGCCTTTCGGGGCGCCGGGGCACACCGCCCGTCGAGACGCGAACGCCGGCGGCCGTGCGTGCGCAAGGCGAGCCGGACGGGGAGATCCGGGACGTCCCAGGGCGGCGGGAAGTACGCGAAGGACGGGTCGAGGAGGCCTACGTATTCGTCGAACATCTTGTTCGTGAGGGCAAACGCGTGCGCGTCGATCAGCGCGTTCGGATCGGAGTACCTCCGCGGAGGGTGACGGTACCAGGCCTGCACCGTCGCGAAACTCGGCGGAGGAGAAGAGCGGTCGGCCGCCACCGACACGCCGTCAGCACGAGCGCGGCGCTCCATCCCAGGAAGTGGCCCAGCCGTCTGGCGTCGGTCATGGCCGGACCCTCGCGCATGCCTAGCGGTACAGCGACTTGACTTGCCCCCAGGAGGACGGCTCGACCGCCCGCATCCCGGACAGCGCCGGCGCGTGAAGCGGCATCTCGTGGATCTCCGAGATGAGGAAGTACCCGTCGTGCGGCACGAGGTGGAACTCGAGCCGGACGTCGGTCGCGGCGCCGTTCGAGGCGTCGTACATCACTCGGATCACGGCGTGCGTCGTGACCACGTACCCGACGCCGGTGGGCGCCGGCTGGACCGTCACGACGGTGAGGGTCGCGTCGATCGAGTCGACGCTCCCCGCATGCATGCCCGAGGCAGGTTGGAAGTCCGGGTCGAACATGTGGCCGATCATCCCCAGCTCGTCCGCTCGTCCCCAGGAGTCGCCCGTCAGCCAAGTCAAGTCCGCGAGGTCTTCCGATTGCGGGAAGTACTGGAAGCCCTCGTCGAGGAGGTTCGTGTAGGCCGCGAGATCGCGGTTGGTGAGCGCCGACGCGTGCGCGTCGATCAACGCGTTCGGATTGTTGTACCTCGGCGGACCGGAGTGGGTCGGAGGACCGGTCGAGGTGTCGTCGTGACATGCCGCCAACGCGAGCGCGGCAGTCAGCCCCAGGAAGAGACTCAGGGTACGAGGGGTGGTCATATGGGTTGCCTCCTGTTCACTGCACTCCGGCTCGGCGACGCCCGTCACTCTCGGTACAGCGCCTTGATGTTCGCCCAGGTCTGCGGCTCGACCGGCAACTCGTCACGGGCCGGCGCGTGGAGCGGCAGCTCGCGGATCTCCGAGATGAGGAGATGCCCGTCGTGCGACACGAGGTGGAAGTCGAATCGGACATTGGCCGCCGCGCCGCTCGACGCGTCGTACATCACCTGAAGAACGGCGCTCGTCGAGACCTGGGTCCCACCGAGGATGGAGTCCGGCTGGACGTGGAGAACCTGGAAGGTCGCGTGGATCGAGTCGATGCTCCCCGCGTGGGAGCCCATGGGCTCGTAGCTCGGGTCGAACATGTGGCGGATCATCTCAAGCTCGTCCGAGCGCCCCCACGACGAGCCCGTCATCCACGGAAGATCGCTGAGGTCTTGGGGCTGCGGGAAGTACTGGAAGCTGCCGTCGAGGAGGCTCGCGTAGTCTTCGAGGTCGCGATCCGTGAGCGCGGCGGCGTGCGCCGCGATCAGCGCGGTCGGATCCGTGTACCGCGGCGGCGGCTCGCGGTACCAGCTCTGCACCGTCCCCCAGCTCAGCGCGCCCGGCGAGCGGTCCATCCCCATGGACAGCTCGTGCATCTCGCGGATCACGAGGGTGCCGTCCGTCGACGTCGCCAGCACGAAGCGCAGCCCGACGGGATAGAGAACGTCGGCAAGGGCGGCGCGCTTCATCGCGAAAGTCCCCGAGGCGAGGACGTCGTACTCGTGCCCCGCGAGCGGGGTGGTCGAGTCCGTCTCGAGCGTCAGCGTGCCCACGCCGGTGAACCCGGCGGCGGCCGCCGCCTCGCTCACGTAGGTCCGGTCGAGCATGTTGGAGAGGATCCCTCCCTCGCGCTCGTAGCCCCAGCTGTCGCCGGCGAGCCAATCCAAGGCCGGAAGATCCTCGCTCTTCGGGAAGAAACGGAAGCCGCCGCTCGTACCGCTCGCGGCCTCGAGCAGATCCACGCATGCGCCGGCGTTTCGCGCCGTGAAGGCCGTCGCGTAGCCCCCGACCAGCGCGGCGGGCTCCGTGAAGTGCGGCGGCGCCGTGGGTCCGTCGTCGTGCCCGCACGCCGCCGACGCGAGCGCGGCGCCCAGCCCCAGGAGGATGCGCAGGTTGCGAGCGGTGGTCATGGCTCATACCTCATCTTGATCGCAGCCCAGGTCACTCCCCCGTAGAAGAGCTCCGGCGGGATCTCGCGGATCGAGTGGATGCGCAGGTAGCCGTCGCGCGCCTTCGAGAGGCGCAAGACGAGGCGCGTGTCCGCCTCGGCACTGAAAGTGCGCGAGGCCACGCTGAAGGTCGCGTGTGTGTCGACGTCGAAGCCCGCGTCCAACGTGCCTCGAATGCTCAGCACCTCGAACGCGGCTCCGATCGACGTGTTCGGCGTCGCGAACATCTGCCCGATCATGCCGAGCTCGCCGATGCGGTCCCAGGCGAACGCGCCCTCCCCGGTCAGCCAGGGGAAGTCCTGGAGGTCGCTCGTGTCCAGGATGGCGAGGGACCCCGGGTAGAACATGAAGTCGTCGCTGAGAAGCGCGGCATAGGCATCGTAGTCGCGGTGCGAGAGAGCCGCGGCGTGCCTCGCCACGAGCGTCGCCGGATCCGTGGTGCCCGCCACCGCGCCCGACGGCTTGTCGGAATCCGTGAGGCATCCGGCCGCGAAGAGCCCCAGCAGGCCGGCGATGCTCGCGATTCGAACGCACGGGCGCGACATCGGGACGCTTCCCCTTCCAACTACTCGCGGTAGCCCGCCTTGAGACCGGCCCAGGTCCGGGGAGTGACCTCGAGGGATCCCTCCCGGAACAGCGGGAGCTCGTGCATGGCGCGCAGGCGGAGATACCCGTCCTCGCCCCTCGCGAGATCGAAGACGAAGCGCGCGTTCGCGACCCCCCCGCCGTCCGCGCCCCAGACGACGCGGATCAAACCGACGGTCCCGACCTCGATCGTTCCGTCGCCGACGTCGCGCCGAGAGGACACCGTGAGCTCGGCGTACATCGCGCGAACGGCGCCGCAGTCCGGGTCCTTCGGGACGAACGCGGAGTCCATCATGTGTCCGATCATGCCGAGCTCGTCGGCGTAGCCCCAGGAGTCGCCGTCGAGCCAGGGAATGGGGAGATCCGCGGCCCTCGGGAAGTACTCGAACTCATCCGCGAGGAGCTTCCGGTAGTTGGCCAGGTTTCTTTCCTGCAGCGAAGCGGCGTAGGCCTGCACGAACGCCGAGGGGTCGGTGTAGCCGGGCAGATCGTGCGGCTTGGGCGCCTGATCGGGAGAGGTGATGCAACCGGCCAGGCCGAGAGCCGCCAGCGCGGCGACGGCCCGGGACGCGGACACGCGGGCCATGACGTGCCTTCTTTCAGGGGGGACGCCCAGACTATCACAGTGGACTGAGCGGTCGCAAATTTACTTCGGAGCGGGGCGCTCGTCGAGCACCCCCTCCACACCCTGCAGCGCGCGACCGCGGTCTCGGGCGGCGTCCCGGCCCGACTACAGCGCCGCCGTCCCGACGACCTCTCCGCGGCGGAGCTTCGCGTTGTACTCGTCGACGGCCTGAGAGATCTTCATGGAGCAGAACTTCGGCCCGCACATCGAGCAGAACTCCGCCGTCTTGAACGCTTCGTGGGGCAGGTCCTCGTCGTGCATGGACTGGGCGACCTCGGGGTCCATGGACTGCGCGAATTGCTCGTGCCAGTCGAAGGTGTAGCGCGCGCGGGAGATGGCATCGTCCCAGTCCCGCGCCCCCGGCCGCCCGCGCGCCACGTCCGCCGCGTGCGCCGCGATCCGATAGGCGATGATGCCCTGGTGCACGTCCGCCGCCTTCGGCAGCCCGAGATGTTCCTTCGGCGTGACGTAGCAGAGCATCGCCGCGCCGTGCTGGCCCGCCACCGCAGCGCCGATCGCCGACGTGATGTGGTCGTAGCCGGGCGCCACGTCGGTCACGAGCGGACCCAGCACGTAGAACGGCGCCTCGTGACACACCTCGATCTGGCGCTGGATGTTCATCGGAATCTGGTCCAGGGGCACGTGTCCCGGACCCTCCACCATCACCTGCACGTCCTTCTCCCACGCGCGAGCCGTCAGCTCGCCCAGGACGTCCAGCTCCGCGAATTGCGCATCGTCCGACGCGTCGTGGATGCAGCCGGGTCGCAAGCTGTCGCCGAGCGAGAGCGACACGTCGTGCGCGCGGCAGATCTCGAGGATCTCGTCGTAGCGCTCGTAGAGCGGGTTCTCCCGCCGGTGGGCGAGCATCCACATCGCCATGATCGAGCCGCCGCGGCTCACGATGCCGGTGATGCGCCGATCGACGAGCGGGAGGTGCTTGCGGAGGATGCCCGCGTGGACCGTCATGTAGTCCACGCCCTGCTCCGCCTGGTGGCGAATCGTGGCCACGAGCCCGTCCGCGGTCAGATCCTGCGCCTTGCGCACGGCCTGCACGGCTTCATAGACCGGCACGGTCCCGACGGGGATCGGGCTGTGGCGGATGACCGCCTCGCGGATCTCGTCGATCCCGCCGCCCGTGGAGAGGTCCATCACGGTGTCGGCCTTGTACTTGATGCAGCGCCGGAGCTTCTCGAGCTCGCCCTCGACGTCCGAGGTGACGGCGCTGTTTCCGATGTTCGCGTTGATCTTGCAGCGCGCGTGGATGCCGATCGCCATCGGCACGAGGTTCTCGTGGTGGACGTTCGCGGGGATGATCATGCGCCCGCGCGCCACCTCGTCACGAACGAAGGTCGGGGAGAGCGCCTCGCGCTGCGCCACGACCCACATCTCCTCGGTCACGAGGCCCTCTCGCGCGTAGCGAATCTGCGTCCGCACCGAGTCATTGCGGCGTCGCGCGACCCACTCGGAGCGGAGCGGCGCGACGGGGGTCATTCCCGCAAGATCGCCGTAGCCCGCGCCCACGTCGCGCCCGATGGCGGAAGCTTCCGCGGGAATCCCCTGCTCGATCGTGGCCATGGATCCTCCCTTCAGGGACCTCCAAGATCTCCGTTGTCCGGAATCTAGGGGATCGCACCGGCCGGGTCCAGCCGACGACCCGTCGGCGCCGCCGGAGGACTCGTCCCGACCCCGACTGACCCTGGCCGGAGGCTCGTCTCAGTCCAGCGGACCGCTGCTGCGCCCCTATGCCTCTTCGCACGACCCTTGCTTCGCGCGCAATTCCGTGGGATGTTCGGAGCGATGGGAAGGGCGACTCTCGCGGTCGGCCCCCACCGTCGTGGACCGTCCCGCAACTCCTTGCCAGTGTGTCAGTTGCTTGGTCGGGGCGGCAGGCGTCGAGTGGGGCGTTGGCCGTGGACCCGGCGCGGGTCGGGTCACCCCTCCACCCGTTGCCGGTGGGTTCCCGGAGCGGCGGTCACGCCCGGGCGCCCACCCGCGTCGGAAGGAGGGTGCGGACGTGCCCGGCACTCGTTCGATCTACCGGACCGCTCCGGAGCTCGTGGCGGCGTTCCTCGAGCAGCCGCTTCCGAAGGACCTTTACCGTCTCTCGCGCTTCGAGAAGGTCACTCCTCCCTGGGGTCCCCCACCCCACGGCTCGGGTCCGCCCGAATACGCCGCCTCGTGGATGATCGGATATGACGGGGGCCCGATTCGCGGCGCTTTCCGCTGGCTCGGCCAGCAGGGCGTCGAGGCGAGCGTGGAGTTCCTGCCGAAGGCGATGCGCTCGCACGGGCGCTCACCGAAGCTGCCGCAAGTCGAGGAGTTCGCCGACCTGCCGGAGATGGACCGAGTCGTTCGGTACCTCCTGAAGCACGGCGCCGCGATGCACGACATCCAAGAGCTGCTCTTCGGATTCCGTGAGATCTGGATGGACGTGGATCGGCTGCGACCTGACGTGTGGTCCGCCGAGGAGCTGGTGGAAGTGCTGTCCCTCCGGAATCAGCGGGCGCGTAGCATGGACACGGTGCCCGCCGCGTTCGCGTTCCTGTGGAATTCCTCCGACGAGCCCTACCACGTGCGTCAGCTGCGGAGGGCCGAGCGTCTTCTCGTGCACGCACTGCAGGTCGTGATGCCCGGAAGCTTCGGCTGATCCGCGGCACGCCCTCAGCCGTTCGGTCGTTGCGGCGTCTCGCGAGAGATCGCGCTCGCGCTGGGCAAAAAGAAGCGGGGCCTCCGAGAGGAGGCCCCGCACTTTTTCTGGGCCGAACCCAGTACCAGCGTTAGCGGTACAGGCTCTTGATCGCGCCCCAGTTCTGAGGCTCGACGGCCGTGGGCGGGCAGAGCACTTCGCTGCAGGCGGGCGCCGCGAGGGCATCCCAACCGACAGCGTGGATGTCCCACGCGCTCGGCGTGGGGGAGGTGCAGTCCACCGTCACACGAATGTTGTTGTTCGAGTTGACGATGCACATGCTGCCAGCGCCACCGAAGTAGAAGACGGTGATGTCACCCGCCGCGACCGGGCCGTTCGGGCAGCCACCGACCGCGAGCAGCAGGTTCTGGCCGGAGCCCGCGTTCAGGAAGCCGTTCAACGGCGAGAAGCCCGCGAAGACGACGCCCGTGGCCGCCAGGCCCATGTCCGCAGCCGACATTCCCATCGGGGCGTTGCAGAAGTACCAGAGGTACAGGTGCCCGAGCCCGCCAGCAGCGAGGCCGCCGGTGTTCATGTGCGGGTCGGTCTGGCTGGCGCTGACCGTCCAGCCGTACTGCTGCTGGGCAAACGCCGGCATCGCGATCACCAACAGAGCGAGAGCAATCGTCAGGATACGCTTCATGGTGTTCCTCCGAATCGATTCAGTGAGCGCGACACCGGGTTGAGTGGACCCTGTTCGCACTCGCTACTCTAGCAATCCCAGGGCATGAGTTCAAGCCCTTCATTCGAAGGAGCTCGCCCTTTCCGCCCCAGCACCGCCGCGCACCGAGATTCCGCGCGGCCCCAGAGGTCATTTCCTACGAAGGCACCCTGGCCTCCCGGGCCGGTGGCCATTCTAGCACAACCCCGGGGTCCGAACGCAAGGGGTGAAGCCGGGGAAAAGCGCCCCGGGGCACCACCCGGACCGGATCGACGGCGGTCCCCCCTAGATCGGCATCCAGGGTGCCGGACTTTCGCTCACGAATCTAGCGGAGAGCCAATTCCGGCTACGAGGCCCGGCACCGACGGGAGGGACGCTGCCCACGAGAGGGTTGACTGACCCTGCTTGTGAACGAAAACACTTGCGAGCTTCCGCAAAGGCCCGTACCGTGCCTCCTTCGCGGGCGGGCGTGGGGAAACCGGCTGAACACCTTCGGCCTCCGGGGGCCCTGAGCGCGTCGGAAGCTGCCGCTCGGACCCTTCCGGGTCCACGTGGACGGCTGGCGGAGGTCCTGTGGCGGGTCGTTCGGGACCTTCCGAGATCCTCCGGTACTCGCACCTCGGAATCCAGTTTGCCGTCATCGTGCTGGGGGCGATCTGGGCTGGACACTGGCTGGATCGCCGCCTGCATTTGTCGACCGGGATCCTGACCCTGGTCGGGACGTTCTTGGGAGCTGGCGTTGGCTTCTATCTCCTGTACCGAGAGACCCGTCCTCCGGACGACGGCCATTCCTCGGCGTCGGATCCCCGCGCTGCTGGCCCTGGCCACGCTGATCCTCGCGGCGGCCGCAGCTCTCCCCACGATTCTGCTCGGAGGGACTGAAGCCCTCGTGATGATGGCGGTGGGCGCCGCGGCGAGCCTCTTCACCGTCGTGGGCGGCTTCTGGCTGGCGCAGCTCGCCTTCCGGGGACCCGACCGATTCGCGACGAAGCTCGTGGTCGGCGGCTTCGTGACGCGGATGCTCCTGCTCTTCGGCGTCGTCGCCACGCTCGTGGCCGGCGCGGGGCTGCGGCCCGCCGCGTTCGTGTTGTGGCTCGTCGGGTTCTACTTCGCACTCATCGTTCTCGAGGCGTGGATCCTCGCCCGGCAGCCCCTCGAGGCGCCGCGATGATCCTCGCTGCCGCCGCCGCGGCTCACGACGCGGACCGCATCGACATCCTCCACCACTTGCGGGACAGCCGACCGTACCTCCACGTGGCCGATCTTCCCGGGGGGATCAGCCTCGACATCACGAAGCACGTCGTCCTGATGTGGGCGGCCGCCGCGCTCGTCGTCATCCTCATGACGATCGTCGGGCGCCAGCGCGGGCTGGTGCCACGGGGAATCCGCGGCCTGTTCGAGCCCGTCCTGCTCTTCATCCGGGACGAGCTCGCGGTGCCGAACTTCCACGAGAAGGCCGATCGCTACGTGCCCTTCCTGTGGACCGTCTTCTTCTTCATCCTGTTCTGCAATCTCCTGGGGCTGATTCCGGGAAGCGCCACCCCCACGGGGAATCTCTCGGTCACGGCCGGGCTCGCCATCGTCAGCTTCTTCGCGATCCACGTGACCGGCATCCGGGAGAACGGCCTCGGGCACTACCTCGCCGCGATCGTTCCGCCGGTGCCGTGGTGGCTGTGGCCGCTGCTCCTGGTCGTGGAGATCGTCGGGATCTTCGCGAAGCCGTTCGCGCTCGCCGTCCGTCTCTGGGCGAACATGAACGGCGGGCACATCGTGATCATGGTCATCATGGGCTTCATCTTCCTGTTCAAGAACGTCGCGGCGGCCGGAATCTCCGTGGCCGCGGCCACCGCGATCTACATGCTCGAGATCTTCGTCGCTCTGCTCCAGGCGTACGTTTTCACGTTCCTCACCGCAGTGTTCATGGGGATGGCGGCTCATCCCCAGCACTGATTCCTCAATTCCTGTCGGAGGCAGTCGACCCATGGATGGACAAGGGCTCGCCATGATGGGCGCCGGCATCGGCGCCGGAATCGCCACCCTCGGAGCCGGTCTCGGGATCGGCCGGATCGCCGCCGGGGCCGTGGAGAGCATCGCCCGCCAGCCGGAAGCGGCCGGCGACATCCGCGGCAGCATGATTCTGACCGCGGCGCTCATCGAAGGCGTCGCGCTCTTCGCGTGCGCGATCTGCTTCATGATCCAGAGCAAGTTCTAGTCGCGGTCGAGCGATCGGCGAGGGAGGGCACGTCGTGAAACGAATCGACTTCCCGCTCGGGGCGCTCTGCCTCGCGGCGCTTCCGGCCGCAGCGCTCGCGCAGGCGCCTCCGGGCGGCGTCGAGTCGCACGCGGCCGAGACGGCTGCCGGCGCGGAGGCTGCGCACGCGGCGCCCAGCCTCTTCAGCGTGGAGCCGGGGCTGCTCATCTGGACCATCGTCACGTTCCTCGTGGTCCTCCTGGTCCTGCGGATGACCGCGTGGAAGCCGCTCGCCAAGTCGCTCGCCGACCGCCAGCGGAGCATCGAGGGCGCCATCGAGGACGCGCGCCGCATCAAGAACGAGGCGGAGGCGCTGCTCGGGAAGTACCAGGAGATGCTGAAGTCCGCGAAGGACGAGGCGCGCGCCATCCTGGACGAGGCTCGCTCGGACGGTCGCCGCGTGCAGGAGGAGATCCGCGCCACCGCTCAGAAGGAGGCGACGGAGTTCAAGGACCGCGCGCGGCGGGAGATCGAGCTCCAGAAGGACGCCGCGATTCAGGAGATCTGGAACCTGGCGGCGGACCTTTCGACGGACCTCGCGGGGCGCATCCTCGGCCGACGTCTCGACGGCGCCGACCAGGAGCGGCTGGTGAAGGAGCTCGTCGAGCAGATGCAGACGGAGTCGAAGGGCACGGGGGCGCGGACGGGATCGTGAGGCTCGCGGATCCGCTCGGCCGCGTCTACGCGGAAGCGCTGTTCGGAATCGCCACGGAGCGCGGCGTCGTGGACGACGTGGGCGCGGAGCTCGAGGATTTCCAGGAGCTCTCGCGCGGGCGGCCCGAGATCGGCGAGTTCCTCGCCACGCCCGTCGTGGACCCGGACTTGAAGGTCGCGGCGCTGCGCCAGGCGGTCGAGGGACGCGTCTCGCCGCTCGTCGCGGACTTCCTCTGCCTCGTCGTGCAGAAGCGACGCTTCGCGGCGTTCCCGCGGATCGTGGACGCGTACCGGGGTCTCGCGGATGGGCACGCCGGCCGCCTGCGGGCTACCCTGCGCACCGCCGTGCCGGTCGCGGCCGCGCTCAAGGACGAGATCGCCGCGGTGCTGACGCGTCGGACCGGAAGCAAAGTCGCGATGAACGCGGAAGTCGATCCCGCGCTGCTCGGCGGCGCAGTCGTCCTCGTGGACGATCGGATCTACGACGGAAGCCTGCGGAGCCGCCTCCTGCGGTTCCGGAAGCAGCTCATCAGGAGTGAGAGGCCATGAAGATCAGGGCTGAGGAGATCGCCTCGGTCATTCGTCAGCAGATCGAGACCTACCGCACCGCGCTCGACGTCGCGGACGTGGGCACGGTGCTGGAGGTCGGTGACGGCATCGCCCGGATCCACGGCCTCTCGAGGGCGATGGCCGGCGAGATGTTGGAGTTCGAGAACGGAGTCTTCGCCCAGGTCATGAACCTGGAAGAGGACTCGATCGGCGCCGTCGTGCTCGGGGACTACCTCCAGCTGTGCGAGGGGATGTCCGTCCGATCCACGGGACGGCTGCTCTCGGTGCCGGTGGGTCAGGCGCTGATCGGGCGGGTCGTGGATCCGCTCGGCCAGCCCCTGGACGGATTGGGCCCGATCCAGGCGGAGGCGCGCCGGCCGCTCGAGGTCATCGCACCGGGCATCGCGGATCGGCAGCCCGTGAAGCAGCCGCTGCAGACCGGCCTCAAGGCGATCGACGCGATGACGCCGATCGGCCGCGGCCAGCGCGAGCTGATCATCGGCGACCGGAAGACCGGCAAGACCACGATCGCGATCGACACGATCATCAACCAGAAGCACGAGAACGTGCTGTGCTTCTACGTGGCGATCGGCCAGAAGGAGTCCACGGTCGCGGGCGTGGTGGACGTGCTGAAGGAGCACGGCGCCATGGATTACACGGTGGTCGTGAACGCCTCCAGCTCGGATCCCGCGCCCCTCCAGTACATCGCGCCGTACGCCGGCTGCGCCATGGCCGAGCACTTCATGCACGCCGGACGCGACACGCTCGTGATCTACGACGACCTCACGAAGCAGGCGCAGGCCTACCGGCAACTCTCGCTGCTGCTCCGCCGCCCGCCCGGTCGCGAAGCCTACCCGGGCGACGTCTTCTATCTGCACTCGCGCCTGCTCGAGCGCGCCGTGAAGCTCTCCGACGACCTCGGGGGCGGATCGCTGACCGCGCTGCCCATCATCGAGACTCAGGAAGGCGAGGTCTCGGCGTACATTCCCACGAACGTGATCTCGATCACGGACGGCCAGATCTACCTCATCCCGGACCTCTTCAACGCCGGCATCCGTCCCGCGATGGACGTGGGCATCTCGGTCTCGCGCGTGGGCGGCAACGCGCAGATCAAGGGCATGAAGAAGGTCGCCGGCACGCTGCGCCTCGATCTGGCGGCGTTCCGGGAGCTGGAAGCCTTCGCCCAGCTCGGCACGGAGCTGGATCCGGCCACGCAGCGCCAGCTGGACCGCGGCGCGCGCATGGTGGAGCTGCTGAAGCAGGAGCAATACAGCCCGCGGCACGTCGTGGACGAGGTGATCTCGATCTACGCGGGCACGCAGGGCTTTCTCGACCGCGTGCCGATCGAGCGCGTGCGCGCCGCCGAGGTCGCCGTGCTCGCGGCCCTCCACGACACGCACCCGGAGATCCGGGAGGCGATCGCGAAGGCGCGGCTCATCGAAGGCGACAACGAGCAGAAGCTCCGCAAGGTGCTGGAGGATGTCGTGACCGCGTTCCTGGCCGATCAAGGTCACGACCCGCGCTAGGACCCAGGAGACCTCGACGTGGCGAAGGCCAAGATCCTCGTCAAGCGACGCAAGTCGGTCCGGAACACCCGGAAGATCACCGGGACCATGGAGATGGTCTCCACGGCGAAGTACAAGAAGTCCTTCACGCGGATCCAGGCCTCGGCTCCCTACCAGGAGAAGCTGCGCGAGGTGATGTCGGATCTCGCGGGCGCGTCGATCGAGGTGGAGCATCCGCTGCTGGAGTCGCGCACGGTCAAGCGCACGCTGATCCTCTTGATCACCTCGAACCGCGGGCTCTGCGGAGGCTACAACTCGAACCTCTGCATGACCACGCGCGACCTGCTGGTCTCCGAGCGGGCCGCCGGCGCCGACGTGGAGCTGCACGTCGTGGGCAAGAAGGGAATCCAGTACTTCCGGCACCGCGGCGAGAAGCTGGCCGCCGCCAACGACCGCTTCGGGGATCGCTACCGCTTCGCCGACGTGAACGCGCTGGCGGACGACTACATCCGCCGCTACTCCGCGCACGAGGTCGACAAGGTGGTGGTCGTGTACCAGAAGTTCTTCTCGGCGGGCCGTCAGAAGCCGGTCGCCGATATGCTGCTGCCGCTCGACGCCACCATCGCCGGCGGCCCGCCTGCCGGCGACCCGGCCACGGCGCCCGCGACGGCGGCGGCCGTTGGGACGGCCGGGGGAGCGGTCCCGGCCGCGGCGGCGGGGACCGGATCTCGCGAGAAGAACTACATCTTCTCCCCCGACCCGGCCTCGCTCCTGCGCGAGCTCCTGCCCGCCTACGTGAAGACCACGCTCTGGAACGACTTCCTGCAGTCGTCGGTGGGCGAGCACCTCGCGCGCATGCTCGCGATGAAGAACGCCACGGACGCGGCGGACAAGCTGATTCGCCGATTGACGCGCGCCTACAACCGAGCGCGCCAATCCCAGATCACGAACGAGATCGCCGAGCTGATGGGCGGAGTCGAGGCCCTGAAGTAGGCGGCAAGCCCGAACGGAGAGACGGCGGATGGCAGGCATGGTGGAAGGCAAGGTCGTCCAGGTCATCGGATCCACGCTGGACGCGGAGTACCCGAAGGGACAGCTCCCCGACATCTACGACGCGCTCGTCACGGACATCACGATGGGCGATCGCACGCAGAAGCTGACGTGCGAGACGCAGCAGCACCTCGGCGGAAACCGGGTGCGCGCCGTGGCCCTCGGCGCCACGGACGGTCTCGTGCGCGGAGCGTCGATCTGGAACACCGGCGGCCCCGTCACGGTGCCCGTGGGCGAGGCCACGCTCGGCCGCGTGTTCAACCTGCTGGGCGAGCCGATCGACAAGAAGGGTCCCATCCCGCCGGCCGACCGCTTGCCGATCCACCGTCAGCCCCCCGAGTTCAAGAACCTCGAGCCGAAGACGCAGATCTTCGAGACCGGCATCAAGGTCGTGGACCTGCTCGCTCCGTACGTGAAGGGCGGCAAGACCGGACTGTTCGGTGGCGCGGGCGTGGGCAAGACGGTCATCATCCAGGAGCTGATCCACAACATCGCGCAGGTGCACGGCGGCTTCTCCGTGTTCGCCGGAGTCGGCGAGCGCACGCGCGAAGGCAACGACCTCTGGCTCGAGATGCAGGAATCCGGCGTGATCAACAAGACCACGCTCGTGTTCGGGCAGATGAACGAGCCGCCGGGCGCGCGTCTTCGCGTGGCGCTGTCGGCGCTCACGATGTCGGAGTACTTCCGGGACTCGGCCGGCGCGGACGTGCTCCTCTTCATCGACAACATCTTCCGATTCACGCAGGCGGGCTCGGAGGTCTCGGCGCTGCTCGGCCGCATGCCCTCCGCGGTGGGCTACCAGCCCACGCTCGGCACCGAGATGGGCGACCTGCAGGAGCGCATCACCTCCACGCAGCACGGCTCGGTGACGTCGATCCAGGCGATCTACGTGCCGGCGGACGACTACACCGATCCCGCTCCGGCCACCGCCTTCACGCACCTGGACGCCACCACGAACCTCTCGCGCCCGATCGCCGAGAAGGGGATCTACCCCGCGGTGGACCCGCTCGAGTCCAGCAGCCGCATCATGGACCCGCACATCATCGGGCGGGAGCACTACGAGGTCGCGCAGCGGGTGAAGGTGACGCTGCAGCGCTACAAGGACCTCCAGGACATCATCGCGATCCTCGGGATGGACGAGCTTTCGGAAGAGGACAAGGTCCTCGTGCAGCGGGCGCGCAAGATCGAGCGCTTCCTCTCGCAAGCGTTCAACGTGGCCGAGCAGTTCACCGGCGTGCCGGGCCGCTACGTGAAGCTCGAGGACACGATCCGCTCGTTCAAGGCGCTCGTGGACGGCGAGTACGACCATCTCCCCGAGCAGGCCTTCATGTACGTCGGCGTGATCGAGGAAGCGGTCGAGAAGGCCAAGAAGCTGGGAGCGATCTAGTGTCGCCTTCGCATCCGGTGCCGCCCGGCGAACGGGCCGCGCGCCGGGCGACGGCCGTTCGGGGCGGGAGGGCTCGCTGACCATGCTGAAATGCACCGTCGTCACGCCGGAGCGGGCGATCCTCGACGAGGACGCCGAGCGGGTGGTCGTGCCCGCGCACGACGGCGAGATCGGCATCCTCCCCGGACATGCGCGGCTCCTCGCGAAGCTGGGAGTCGGCGTGCTGCGGGTCACGAGCGGCGGCAAGACGCGCGAGCTCTTCGTGGAGGGCGGCTTCGTCCAGGTCGCCGCCGACAAGGTGACCGTGCTGACCGAGGCGGCGTCCGAGGTGGCGGACGTGGACGTGGCGGCCGCGGACAAGCTCGTGGACGAGCTGCGCGGCAAGGGGCGCGGCGAGGAGTTCGCCGACGCGAAGCACCGCTCCCTCGTCATGCGGCGCGTGCAGAGCCACTCCCGCCGCACGTAGCGCGACGGGCCGGTCCTCGAGCCGAATCTCCCGGGGGATCTCGGCGGGGCGGCGAGCCTCAGCGAGCCGCGGCCATCGGCTCGTACGCCTCGCGGTGCCCGCGCCGCCTGAGCGCGCGGGTGAAGTCCGGCCGCTCCACGCGGGCCCTCTCCAGGAACGGCGTGGCCACCGCGACGAGACTCACTCCCACCGGGAAGCTCACGCGTCGCTCGACCTCCCGGTACCAGAGGTCCACCGTGGAATCCCACCACGGCCGGCGGCGCGAGACACGCCGCCCCTCCGCGTCGTCGGGCTGCCTACGCCTCCCTTCGAGCAGGGCCGACGGCACGCCCACGAGATTCCAGTGCCGCACCCGGATCGTGCGGAACGCCGCTTCCTCGAGCGCGCTTCGCAGGCTCTCGGAGTCGTAGCGACGCGCGCCGAAGTCCGCTGCGACGCCGTTCCGGGACCACGGCCGCGCCGGCACGCGGACGACGAGACGCCCGCCGGCCTCCAGCACGCGCTGCAGCTTCTCCAGGACCGCGACGTCGTTGGGAAGACGCTCGAGAACGTCGAGACAGACGACGTTCCGGTAGCTGCGCGGCGCCAGACCGAGATCCTCGTGAACCGGGTTCCGGCAGAGGAGCCTCACGTCGTTGCCGCGATCGCGGGCCATCTCTCCGAGCGCGGCCAGACGCGCGTGGTTCCAATCGAGAACCGTGACGTCATGGTGGTTGGCGGCTTCGAGCGCCGCCTCCGACGCACCGAGGACGAGAACCGGGCCCGGCTCGAGCAACGAGCAGAGGAAGCGCGGCAGGTTGCGCGCTCCCGAGTTGGTCTCGCCGAGCACACGGGACGGCTGCGGAGCTTCGCGATAGGAGCTCACGACGCCCTCCTTCACCCGGGGGACGGGATTCCCGGCCACCTCCCCGGAACCACCTGAATCCTACCACCCTCGTCATCGGCGGTCAGCGGCAGCTGAAATAAGCGAGGACTCCTCCGGCAATCTCCAGGAGCCCGTCCCCGGTGTTCCGGCCCAGTGAGCAGGCTTGGATTCCCAGGAGGCATCCCTGCAGATTCCGTCCGCCGCTGGGGACCTCTCGCCCCGGGGAGGAGATCCCCGACGCCCCTCCGCTCGAGCTGAGGATGCCAAGAGCGGTCACGACGACCGCCGCCTTCCAACGCGCCTTCATGGGTTCCTCCTCTCGGGGAGACTCAACTCCAGGACCCACCCGGACCAATGCCGGGCGAGGTTTCTCGACGACTGCTCCAGGCGCCCCAGCGAGGGGTCGACGATCAGGACGCCGCCGGAAGGGCCTCTCCCCTCGAAGACCACGAAGTGACCCTCGCGGAGGTGCAGCACCGCCGGCGCGCGCACGCCGTCCAGCTCCGGCGGATCGAGGCGACGCATCCGCGCGACCGCTCCGCGACGGGCGGCCGCCCGCTCCAGGTCATCCAGCCCGCAGCCCCGCGGACCGAGCGCGATGCCCCCTTCCGGGTCGGGGTACGGCACGTCCATCCCGAGACATCGGAGCGCCTCCGTGAGCGCGGCCGGGCCGCAGTCCGTGGCGCGCCGCTGCCGCACGCCGCCCTCTCCCAGGAAGCGGGCATCCCGTGCCCACGCGACCAGCGCGGGGACCGGCCACCGCGCCGTCGCGAGCTCCGCCATCCCGGACACGCCGAGCGCCACCCCCGCGAGAACGAACGCCGCGAGCCGTCGTGGATGCGTGGCGACGCACCTCCTTCCCGCGCGTGCGCGTTCCCCCTTGCAAGGCGCATTCCGCCGGCCCCGGGCGCCTCCGGCCGCGAGGACGCCCTCCCGGCGCTCCCTTCGAGGCGAACGCAGCCGCCTCGCCCGCCGGCGCATCCCCGCGTTGACGATCGCGTCGCCTGCGGTGGGCACTCCCTCTCGATTCCGCTACGATCCGCTCCGCCGCGACACCCGAGCGCGACGAAGGAGGATCCATGTCGTTCGAGAGGATTCGCCTGGCGACGGACGGCGCCATCGCCCTCGTCACGATCGATCGACCCGCCGCGCGCAACGCCCTCGACGCGGACACGGTGCGCGAGCTGCACGCGGCCTTCGACGAGATCGAGCGCGGCGCGGTCACCCGCGTGCTGATAGTGACCGGCGCGGGCGATCAGGTCTTCGTCGCCGGCGCCGACGTGCGAACGCTCCTGGCGCGCTCGAACGCCGACGTCCTCGCGGCCGCGAACAACCGCCTCTTCGCGCGTCTCGAGAGCCTCCCCTTCCCCACGATCGCCGCGATCAACGGCTGGGCGCTCGGCGGCGGGCTCGAGCTGGCGCTCGCGTGCGACCTCCGCATCGCGTCGGCCAACGCGAAGCTCGGGCTCCCGGAGACGGGGCTCGGCATCCTTCCCGGCGCCGGAGGCACGCAGCGCTTGCCGCGGATCGTGGGGCTCGGCCTCGCGAAGGACATGATCCTCGCCGGCACGATCCACGACGCGGAGAGCGCGCTGCGCATCGGGCTCGTGAGCCGGGTCGTGGCGCCGGCGGAGCTGGCGGCCGCCGCCCGGGAGCTGGCCGAGCGCATCGCGAAGCGCGCGCCCGTGGCGCTGCGTCTCGCGAAGATGGTGCTGCAGGCCTCCTCGAACGTCCCGGCCGATTGGGGAATGCAGCTCGAGATCGTGGCGCAGACGGTGTTGAACTCCACGGCCGACGTGAAGGAAGGGATGACCGCCTTCCTCGACAAGCGCCCGGCCGAGTTCCGCGGCGAGTAGCGGGATGCGCTTGCGCCGCGGCGGTTTCGATGGGGTCCTGGCCGGCACGCTCCTCCTCGCGCTGACGTGGGCTTGGCCGGCGTCGGCCACCGTCGCGAAGGCCTCTCCTGCCGGATCGACGAAGACGTCGCCGGCCAAGCGCCCCGCCCCTTCGCCCGTTTCCCGCTGGCTCGTCCTCGGCCCGGCGCCGGCCGTGCTGCCGGTCTTCCACGGCGACACCCCCTTCGCGTACGGGCTCGAGGACCTCCTGAAGGACGATCGCTTCGCGCGCGACGCGGATCCGCCGGCCGCCGACTCGAGCGTGGCCTGGCCCGGCGGCGCCGTGCTGCCCTGGCGCGCGACGGACGCGAAAGACGGCGAAGTGTCCCTTCCGCGCGGCGCGGCCCGTCCGCCTCGAGCTGAGCCTGGCGTGTCCGAGAGCCCGCCTCAGGTCGCGCGCCTCGCCGCCTACGTCTCGGTCGCGCGCTTCACCGCGTGCGATCTCGTGGTGCTCGGCTCGCACCCCCGGCGCGCCTGGCTCGACGACGAGCCGGTGGCCTCCGGCGGGCTCGACTCCGCGCGCGCGGAAGTCCAGGGCAAGGTGAAGCTGACGCGCGGGAAGCACTTGCTCGTCGTCGAGACGGTGCTGGATCCCTCGCGGGGCGCGAACTGGATGGCCGGCGCGTCGCTCCGCTTGCCGCCGGACTCGCTCCCCGCGCAGCTCTCCTTCTCGCTCGACCCCGAGCGCGACGTCGACATCCTCGACGTCGTCGACCTGCCGCACGTCACGTCGATCGCCACGTCCCCGGACGGCAAGCGCGTGGTCGCGAGCCTCGAGCGCGTGGTCGCCGGCTCCGACCGCAGCGAGACGTGGGCGGAAATCCGCTCGACCGAGAACGGCGATCTCGTCAGCACCTGGCGCGGCGGATTCACGGGCCGGCAGCTCGCGTGGCGCCCCGACGGGCGCGCGATCAGCTACCTCACGACCGAGAGCGCGGGCGGCGACGACGACGCGAAGACGAAGAAGTCGCTCGGCACGATCTGGGTCGCGGAGCTGGACACGGGACGCACCGGGCCGTTGCTGGAGCGCGTCGAGAACCTGGAGAGCTACGCCTGGTCGCCGGACGGGACGGCGCTCGTCTTTTCCACCTCGGTCTCGCCGGACCCGGACTCGCGCGGGCTGAAGCGCCTCGAAGGGCTCGCCGACCGGCAGGCGAACTACCGGGAGAAGTCGCACCTGAGCCTCCTCGCTCTGCCCGGCCGTACGGTGCGCCGGCTGACGGCGGGGCCGATCACGACCGGCGCGGTGTCCTTCTCCGCGGACGGGAAGAGGCTCCTCTTCACGCGCACCGTCGAGGATCTCACGGAGCGCCCGTTCGAGCGGACGGAGCTGTGGGAGCTGGATCTCGCCACCTTCGCGGCGAAGAAGCTCCGCGACGAGCCGTGGCTGAACGACGCCGGGTACTCCCCGGACGGCACGCGGATCCTGCTGCGCGGCGGGTCCTCGGAGCTCGGCAAGGTCGGACGCTCGCTGCCGGACAGCGTCATTCCGAACGAGTTCGACCAGGAGCTGTACGTGTGGGATCCGTCGTCGAACGCCGCGGAGTGCATCACGCGCGACTTCGACCCCGCGGTTCTCGACGCGGAGTGGAGCCGCGCGGACGGGATGATCTATCTGCGCGTCGCGGAGGGCGACTGCCAGCGCCTCTATCGCTACGATCCCGTCGCGAAGACGTTCACGCGCCTGGAGGTGGGCGAGGACGTCGTGCGGTCGATGAGCCTCGCTCGGCAAGCGCCCGTCCTCGTGCTCACCGCCACCTCCCCGTGGAGCCCGCCCTCGCTCGTGTCGCTCGACCTGCGCACCGGCGCGCACCGCGTGCTCGACCGGCCGGCCGCGCATCGCTTCGCCCGCGTGCGCCGCGGAAAGGTGGAGCCGTGGAGCTTCACGGCCTCGAGCGGCGTAACCATCGACGGGCGCTTCTATCTCCCGCCGGACTTCGACCCGAGCGCGAAGTACCCGTGCATCGTGTACTACTACGGCGGCACGGCGCCAGTGGAGCGCGACTTCGGCGGGCGCTATCCCTTGGAGTGGTGGGCGGCCGAGGGCTACGTGGTCTACGTGCTGCAGCCGTCGGGCGCGATCGGCTGGGGGCAGCGCTTCTCGGCCGCGCACGTGAACGACTGGGGCGAGAAAACGGCGAAGGAAGTGATCGAAGGCACGGATCGCTTCGTCGAGACGCATCCGTACGTCGACACGAAGCGCGTCGGCTGCATCGGCGCCTCCTACGGAGGGTTCCTCACGATGCGCCTCGTGACGGTGACGAACCGCTTCGCCGCCGCGGTGTCGCACGCGGGGATCTCGTCGCTCGAGTACTACTGGGGCGACGGATACTGGGGCTACTCGTACAGCAGCGTCGCCACCGCGGAGTCCTTCCCGTGGAATCGCCGCGACGTCTACGTGGACAAGAGCCCGCTCTTCCATGCCGACAGCGTGCGCACGCCGATTCTCCTCACGCACGGGACGTCGGACACGAACGTGCCCACCGGCGAGAGCGATGCGTTCTACACGGCGCTGAAGCTGCTCGGCGCGCCGGTGGAGTACGTGCAGGTCGAAGGCCTCGATCACCTCATCACCGACCACGCGAAGCGCCTCGTGTGGTCGCGGTCCATCGTGGCCTGGTTCGATCGCTGGTTGAAGGGCCAGCCCGAGTGGTGGAACGACCTGTACCCCGACCGCGCCGCAGGCAAGCCGAGCCGCGAAACGAAGACCGGGCGATGACCTTCGATACGTTGCTCGCCGTCGCGATCGGGATCGCGCTGAGCGCCGCGGTCGGGCTGCGGATCTTCGTCCCGTTCCTCGTGATGAGCGTCGCGGCGAGGGCCGGGCACCTTCCGCTGGCGCCGGGATTCGCTTGGATCGCGTCGACGCCGGCGCTCGCGGCCTTCGCGGTGGCCACGATCGTGGAGGTCACGGCGTACTACGTGCCCTGGCTCGACAACCTCCTGGACATGCTCGGGCCGCCCGTGGCCATCGCGGCGGGCATTCTCGCCACCGCTTCGGTGGTCACGGACCTGCCGCCGCTTCTCAAGTGGTCGCTCGCGGTGATCGGGGGCGGCGGCGCCGCCGGGATCCTGCACGGCACCACCGCCGCGGCGCGCGCCGCCTCGACGTTGACGACGGGCGGCGCGGCGAACTTCCTCCTCGCGACGGTGGAGCTGGCCGGCGCGGTCGTCACCAGCGTGCTCGCGATCCTCCTGCCCCTCGTGGCGCTCCTCGCGGCCATCGTGCTCGCCGGCTGGCTGATCGCGAGGCGCCCGGGCGTGCCCAGGCCGGGCGCTAGCTCGGGCTAAGCGTACATCTTCGCCACGAAGTCTCCGTAGCCGTTGAACGGCTGCGTGGGCACGGTCTCGCCCGTGTCGATGAGCTTCTCGTGGGCCTGCGACCAGCGCGGGTGCGGCTTCGTGGGATCCACGTTGGAGAGGAAGCTGTACTCGAGCGGCGCCACCTGGTTCCAGAACGTGGCCGGCTGCTTGTTCACCAGCTCGATCTTCACGATCGCCTTGATGCTCTTGTAGCCGTACTTCCAGGGCGTGGTGAGGCGCCACGGAGCGCCGTTCTGCGCGGGCAGCTCGTGGCCGTAGATCCCGGTGGCCACGAACGTCAGCTCGTTCATCGCCTCGTCCATGCGCAGCCCTTCGAAGTACGGCCAGGGATACCAGGGCTGCGACTTCTGGCCGGGCGCGTGCTCCTTGTCCAGGTACGTGACGGTGCGGACGTGCGTGGCTTCGCTCTTCGGCTGGACTTTCGCCAAGAGCTTCGAGAACGGGAAGCCGGTCCACGGCACCGCCATCGCCCACGCCTCGACGCAGCGGTGACGATACGTGCGCTCCTCCACGCCGAATTCCTTCACGAGGTCGTCGATGGAGAACTTGCCGGGATGCTCCACGAGGCCCGTCACCTCCACGTGCCATGGCCGGGTCCGAGCCTGGAAGCCTTCGGCGAGCTTCCACACGCCGCCCTTGTCGGTCGTGAACTCGTAGTAGTTGTTGTACGTGGCGGTGGGCTTCTCGGCGGTGAGGGGGCGGTCGAGCACGTACTTCGGGTTGCGCTTCGCCGGATAGAGCGCCGCGTTCGGGTTGTTCGACGGAACGCCCGTGGGCTTCCAGACGAGCTCGCCCTGCGCGTCGACCTTGTCCGTACCGCAGCCGGCCATCAGCGCCGCCAGCCCGAGCCCCGTGAAGCCGAGTCCCTTGAGAATCTCTCGCCGGTTCACGTAGACCGACTCCGGCGTCAGATCTCGTTCGGCGATCGCCCAACCCTTGCGGACGTGGATGCTCGGCACAGCGCCCTCCCTTCGTTGAGATGCCCGGCACGCGAGGCCGCGTGCCGCTCCATCCTCGCCTTTCCGCGCGTGCGCGGCGCCGCCGCTCCTCAGCGAACGCGACCGCGTGCCGCGACGCGCCAGCGCTCCTTCACCTCGCCTCCGCGCAGGACCACGAGCTCGTCGTGGAGGTTCACGGTGGCGCACGCGTGATTCGGCACGACGCGCACGCGATCACCGACGGCGAGATGCGTCTCTCGCGGGACGGGCAAGAGCGCGTGCTCCTCCCACAGCCTCGTCAACGTGAGGTCCCGCCTCCCCGCGACATGCCCGAACCCGCTCACCGCCGCCGAGCCGTCGGAGGACAGCGTCTTGGAACCGCAGTCCAGCACCGTTCGTTCCGGCGTGGGCCGCGCGACGACCGTCGCGAGCACGGTGAGCGCGCAGCTCGACGCCGACGCGACGCCCAACGCCTGTTGGATGCCGTCGTGGAACACGTAGTTTCCGGGGCGGATCTCGGTGACGCCGGCGACCTTCGCCACGTGCGGTGCCGTCGGCGTGGAGCCCGCGCTCACGACCGGGCAGGGCATGCCGGCCGCTCGGATCGCTTCCGCCGTCCGAACGAGCGCTTCGCCCTCCGCTCGACCGATCGCTTCGATCTCCTCCCGCGACTTGGCGCCGTACGCGTGCCCGCCGTGCCCGAGGACTCCGCGAAGCTCGAGATGCGGAGTGGACGCGACACGGCGCGCCAGGAGGACGGCCGCTTCCTCCGAGGACGCTCCGGTCCGACCGAGCCCCACGTCGACCTCCAGGAGGACGGGAACACGATTCCCCACTCGTGAAGCGGCCTCCGCCCACGCGCGCACGCCCTCGGCCGACTCCACGACTCCGGCGATCTCGGCGTGACGCCCATACATGAGCAGGCGCTCGATCTTCCTCGGGTCGACGACCGAAGTGGCCACGACGAGATCGCGCACTCCCGCGACGACGAAGACCTCGGCCTCCGAGGCCTTCGCCACGGTCCCGCCCACGGCTCCGTGTTCTAGCTGGATTCGCGCGATCTCGACGCACTTGTGCGTCTTGAAGTGCGGCCGCAGGGCCACGCCGGCCGACGCCGCGACGCTCGCCATCGCACGAACGTTCGCCAGGAGGACGTCCTCGTCCAGGACGAGCGCAGGGGTCTCGACGCTCTCGAGCGCGGGCGAGGCGTGCCATTCGTCGCCGGGCCCGGTGGGCAGTGTCGAGGGGCTTGCAAACGGAATCGGTTCCAAGTAGACCTTCCGCACGGAAGTGCACCCGACGCTCGGGCTGTAGCAAGTCGGGAGCCGCACGTCAAGGCGGCGAGGGATCGCAGGGAACTTTGGGACGCCTCGGGGGTCTTGGGGGGTGCCCCGGAAGGAAACCGGGCTCACAAGGAGAGGATCGATGAGGGGAGTCGGCATCGCACTGGCTGGCGTCGTGCTCTTCGCCGGCATGGCAGCACACGCGCAGACGCACACGCAGGCGCATCACGCGGGCACTCATGCGCAGATGCACGCGCAGGCCGCGTCCGCGGCGAAGGAGCCGGAGGCGGCGAAGAGCATGACCGTCACCGGCGAGATCGTGGACCTCGGGTGCTACCTGGGTCACGGCGCGAAGGGCGCATCTCACAAGGACTGCGCCACCAAGTGCATCGCGGGCGGCATGCCGATGGGCGTCCTGACGAAGGAAGGGAAGCTCTATCTGCTCGTGATGAGCCACGACAACGCTGAGCCGTTCACGAAGGCGAAGGACATGGCGGCGGAGGAGGTCAAGGTGACGGGGCCGGTGAGCAAGCGCAGCGGCATGGAGGCGATCGAAGTCGACGCCATCGAGCTTGCGACCATGGCGAAGCCCGCCACCACCGGGACCAAGGGCTAGAGGCTCGGGCGTCCCTGACGAGCCTCGTGTCTTTCCCGACATGAGAGGACGAGCGCAACGCACGATCGCCCTCGCGGGCGCATTGTCGTTGATCGCGATCGGGGCCGGATGGTGGTTCACCATCCGGCCTCGTCTTTCTGCCGCCGAGCGGGGCCGGCGTCTCGCCGAGCACACGGGGTGCTTCGGGTGCCACGGGCCCGAAGGGACGCGCGGCACGCCGAACGCCGGGCGCAAGGACGGCCCGGTGCCCACGTTCGGCTCCGAGCTGATGATGTACGCGTCGAGCGAGAGCCAGATCCGCGAGTGGATCCGCGACGGCGCGCCCGCCTCGCGCGCGCAGAGCGCCACGTTCCAGGAGCAGCGCCGACAGGGCGCGCTCCGCATGCCGGCGTTCGGGAAGCGCCTCTCGAAGCGGCAGATCGACGATCTCGTGCAGTTCGTCCAAGCCGTGAACGGCACGCCGGAGCCGCAGGACTCCGTGGCGCTCGGCGGACTCGAGGCCGCGCGACGTCTCGGCTGCTTCGGCTGTCACGGTCCGGGCGGGCGCTTCGAGCGCTCGAACCCCGGCTCGCTCAAGGGCTACGTGCCGTCCTGGGACGGCGACGACTTCCCGGATCTCGTGCGCGACCGTGCGGAGTTCACCGAGTGGGTGCGCGATGGAAGCTCTGCGCGCTTCGCGGCGAATCCGGCGGCGAAGTTCTTCCTCCGTCGCGCGGTGCTCCACATGCCGGCCTACAAGGACAAGGTGGCGCCGCAGGACGTGGACGCGCTCTGGGCGTACGTGCAGTGGCTGCGCGAGAGAGACGAGACGTAGCGCTCCAGATGCGGCGGCCGACGTGTGCCGATCGACGCGTCGGGCGCGCAGGCCTCGCGGCTCGGCGCGGCTTCGCCCACACCGCGATCGGCGATCACTTCGCCGCGGGCGCTCCCGACATCAGGACATCGAAGGTCTCTTTCCCGTAGCGTTGCACTGCCGGCACGAGGCCGCCCGCGGACTGGATCCTGGACGCGATCCCTCCCGCCGGATGCGCGCGGTACTCGCGACCTCGCACGGTGACCACGCCGTCGTCCATGCGGATCGAGATCGCATCGCCATCTTTCGCGGCGGCGTGGAACTCCGGATCGTCGAGCACGAAGAACGGCACCGCTTCGTTCACGAGGTTGCGCTTGTGGATGAAGGCGTACGACTTCGCGATCACCGCCCTCACGCCCGCGAACTTGAGCGCCCAGACCGCGTGCTCGCGCGAGCTGCCCGAGCCCCAGCCTTCGCCCGCCACGAGCACGTCCTCGCCGCGCGCGATTCGCGCGCCGAAGTCCGGGCGCACGTAGTGGAACGCCACCTTCCCGATCTCCGCCGAATCCGTGAGGTGGCAAAACTCGCCGGGGATCATGGCGTCCGTGTCCACGTTCTCGCCGAAGACCTGCACCTTGCCGCGGAGGACCTCCCCGCCGCCGACCGCCGACGCTGACGCGCCGTTCCCGTTGCCGTGCGCAGGTCCCACGTGCGCCTGCGGCTCGGCGACGACCACGCGCGGGCGGGAAGGCGCCGCATCCAGGAAACGACGCAGCTCCGCCTCGCCGAGCTTCGCGAGATAAGGCCGCGGATCGGCGATCTTCAAGTCGAACGCGCTGGCCGCCACGGTCGGTCCGCTCGACAGGTACGCGATCGAGCCCGCGCCCATGCGGTTCTCGAAGTTCCGGTTCTGGCTGGTGAGCCAGTGCTCCCCGGGGCCGGCCTTGTCGCTCGCGATGCCGAGGCACATCGAGCAGCCGGGCACGCCCACGCGGAAGTCCGCCTTCACGAAGATCTCCAGCAGCCCGCGCTTCCTCAGGTTCTCGGCGATCTCGCGCGAGCCCGGCACCACGATGCGCTTGTCGCCGTCTGCCTTCTTCGGCGTCTTCCCTGCCGCCATCGCCTCGCGCAGCACGAGCGCGGAGAGCACCAGCTCCTCTTCGGTGGTGTTGCAGGCGCCGATGAAGACGCCGTCCAGCGCTTGGCCGGCCGCGTCCTTCACGTCGAAGACGTTGTCGGGCGAGAAGGGCTTCGCCACCTGCGGCACGAGCTTCGCCAGCTCGAAGGAGTGCGTGGCGACGTAGGAAGCGCCTTCGTCCGCGCGGAAGAAGAGCGCACCGTCGTTGTGGGACTTCCGCTTCGCGAGAAGCTCCGCGGTGCGCTCGTCCGCCGGGAAGATGCCGTTCAGCCCGCCGAACTCCGCCGTCATGTTCGCCACCGTGAAGCGGAAGTCCGTGGAGAAGTGCTCCAGCGCGTCGCCGACGTACTCCACCGTGCGCTCCATCGCCACGGTGTTCCGCTTCAGCGAGCCCAGCGTCTTCAGGATGACGTCCTTGCCGGTCAGCCCGAAGGGGAGCCGTCCGCGGTACTCCACGCGGATCGCTTCGGGGACCTGAATCCACGTCTCGCCCAGCACCATGGCGATGCAGACGTCCGCGCCGCCAAGCCCGATCGCGAACGCGCCCACGCCGCCGTGGCTGGAGGTGTGCGAGTCCGCGCCGATCACGGTCTCTCCCGGCTGCACGAGGTCGCGGAAGAACTTCGTGTGCATGATCGTCTCGTTCGCGTCGAAGAAGTGCGAGAGCTTCGCCTCCTTCGCGAAGTCGCGCGAGAGCTGCACCAGCTTCTGCGTGCGCTTGTCGTTCGCGAGCGTGCCGGGATCCACCGTGTGATCGAGCGCCAGGTAGAAGCGGCTGCGGTCGTGGACGGCGGGGCGGCCGAGCTTCTCGTAGGTCGAGTTCATGCCGTTCCACGCCAGCTCGGACGCGATCGTCCAGTCCGCGCGGATGCGGAGCACGTCCCCCGTCTCGACCCACGGCTTCGTGAGCCCCACCGCGTGATGGCAGAGGATCTTCTGCGTGAGCGTCATCGGCTTGGGGCGCGGGGCCATGGGTCCTCCGGGATCCGAGCGGGAACTGAGTCTGTGCAGGGGCGATGAGGGAGTCTAGCGGGCGAGGTCGACGCGAGCAACCGCACGTCGGGCCGCGGGGCGCGTCGGGGTTCTCTCGAGGGCGAGCTGCGCGCGATAGACCGCTTGGATCCCGTTTCGCTTCTGTCTCTTCGCGACGGCGGGCTGGCTGATTCCGAGCGCCGCCGCGATCTCAAGCTGCTTCTCGCCGCGGAAGAGACCGAGCGCGATGCGACGATCGCGCGCGTCCATGCCGTCCAGCAGCTCGTCGCGACAAAGGAGGAGCGCGTTCACGAGATCGTCCTCCCGCCCGTCGCCGAAGTACCAAGTCCGAAGACTCCGCGGCCACAACGCCTGATGGCGGAGCGCCTCCAGATGATCGAGCGCCTGCCGAGCATGCCACCACCCGCTTCCGCTCTGCACGAACGGGGACTTCGCCTCCGGAACCGCCGTGACGTCCCCCCCGCCGAGGCCGATGCGCACGTCAGGCAGGGGGGCGAGCCCGGCGTCCGCCGCGAGCTCGAGGCGCACGAGAAGCGCCGCACGCAAGGCTCGCGCGACGCTCTCGTAGACGCCCTGGAACTCGTCGCCGACGGTGGGCTGCAGCGGTTGAATTGCCGGTGCCGCGTGGTTCGTTCGTTCCAGAGCACCTTGGACGAACGATAGGAGGCGACCCTGATGCGGGTAGTGGCGGGACGCCACGACGTCGCCCACGAGCGCAACGAGGTTGGGTGCGCTCATAACCCCTCCGGCTATTTCAGCTATGAATAACCTGAGGAGGGCGTCAAGTCAATGCCTCTATAGGTTATTTATATGAGTTATACCCGATAATGGCCAGGCGCGGCATCCAGCCGTCACCGGGACACGGTCCCCAGCTTGCAAGGGCTCGGTCGACGATGCGGCGGCGGGCGCGAGCGCCGCCAGGGCAGCGAAGCCGAAGAGCGCGCCGCTGAATCGAGAGCTCATGATCGTGCCTCCTCCGCGCGCCTCCTCACCGAGACACCCTCACCAGCTTCAGCGTCCGGCGCTCGCCCGCCGCGTCGAGGCGCGCGAAGTAGATTCCCGAAGGCGTCACCGCGCCGCTCGCGTCGCGGCCGTCCCACGAGATCGCGCGCCGGCCCGCGGTCACGTTGTCCGCAAGGAGGGTGCGTACGAGTCGCCCGGCCACGTCGAAGATGCGAAGCTCCGCACGCGCGTTCGTCGGAAGATCCAGCGCCAGCTCGATCGAACCTCGGAAGGGGTTCCCGCGCGAGGAGAGCATGAGAACGCTCGGCACCGACGACAACGCGACCACCGGG
Source organism: bacterium (assembly GCA_046330135.1). Taxonomy (GTDB): domain Bacteria; phylum ARS69; class ARS69; order ARS69; family ARS69; genus CAYYFX01. Next base: position 1,210,611 of record JAXLTI010000004.1, on the reverse strand, counting down.
ACGTCGTTCGGATCCAACGGCAGCGAGTCGGGATCCGCACCGCAGAGCGGACCGGTCACGCAGGGATCCCCGATCGACGAGAACCCCACGATCGTCGGCGTGAACGTTTGCGGGAACTGAGACGGGCATTCCACCACGACCAGCACGCCGTTCGCCGCCGACCGCGTGAGACAGAAGTCGCCGCCGACATCGGCCACCCACCACGATCCCAGCAGGTGGTTCACTTCCGCCCCGATCGGGCAGCCGGGGATCGCGCAGAGGAGATTCGGTCCTTCGCCAAGGTTCAGCACGCCGTTCGCCGGGATGAACCCACCCGCCTGCAGCGAGCCCGTCACGTCGGCTTCGAGCGCGGAGATTCCGTGGTCCAAGCACTTCGCCCACAAGTAGAGCTGGCGCGGGCCCATCGCGGGCGCGGCGGTGTTCGCGCTCGGATCCGTGGCGCTCGCGCTGATCGAAAGCACGAGTCCCTGCCGGACGAAGCACGCCTCCCATGATTCCGGATGAGTCACCGTGTGCGTCCACTCCGGCGTGAGCACGTCGCCCGGCTTCCAACCGACGGAGTCCGGGTTTCCCCACTTCACGAATCGGTAGCCGGGCGCTTCGTGCGCGGAGAGCGTCACCTGGGTGCTGTCGGCGACCCAGGCGCTCGCCGTCGCCGTGCCGCCGGAGTCCACGACGGTGGAGACGAGACGTTCGGTGCGGAAGAGGCCACGCAGACCGAACGCGTGCGAGGGCACGGTGACGTCGTGTTGCGCATCGCCGCCGTCGGACCACGAAAGGAAGGATTCGCGCGTCCCCGGCGAGGTCTCGAACTCAGGCGCGGCCGTCACGGTGTGGACGGTCCCCGGCGTCCAATCGAAGCGGTGATTCCCCAGGTATTGGACGCCGTCGACCCAGTAGGGGGCGCCCGGGTGGTCCGCCTCGAGGATTGCCCCGGGGCCGATGGGCGCGAAGACCAGGACTCGGGCTCCGGTGAGATCGTCGAGGGTCTCCGCGAGGTAGGTGCGCCCGCCGGAGTCCCCCGAGGGACTGACGTAGTAGTCCCACGGTAATTCGAACAGGTCCGACCACCACGCCAGATGGATCAGGGAACCATCCATGGCCTCCAAGGACGGTGTGGCGTTCTCGAAGAAGTACAGAGTCCCGGCGCGACCGGACGTCAACGAGTGCCACTCATCGAGAGGCACGGTCCTGGAGTCGCGCAGCACGCCGGAGAAAGTCCACGACACGACGCAGTGCGGCCCATCCATCGTGTCGCAGAACGCGATCACCCCGTCGGGGTCTGCGGCGATCGCGAGAGGGCGGTAGGGCAGACCCCATGGGTTGAGGGGAAGATCCCACTCGCGCAGGAAGGTGCCGTCGCGCGTCGAGACCACGATGACGTCCCGCAGATCCGGATCGATGCGGTAGATCTCGCCTGCACCGCCCACCGCGAAGTCCCTCCAGCGCATCGCGCGGTCGGAGAGAATCCCGCCGTCGTGGTCGAACACGAGGATGCGGCCCGAGCAACCCACGTACACCGAGCCCTGCGGGCCCGTGTCGAGCTTCTGGACCTCGAGTGACTCCGGAACGGCCCACGTGTCGAGAAGCGTTCCGGACGAGGTCAGTTTGAGGAGCTTGTGGCTGACGTCGTCGAACGCCACGACGTCGTCTTCCGTGGTCACGACGATCGCCGCGAGGTTCACGTGCCCCGACGGATCCACCGGGACCACCGGCCAGGTGCGCTCCATCGCGGGAGGATCGAGCTCAGCCGCCTGCGCTGAGCCAGCGCTGAAGGCCGTTGCGGTCACGAGCGGCAGCAGAATCGAGCACCAGTTCATCGTGCGCATCGCGCGTCTCCTTCCCAGCGGATTGGGAGAGCGGCACGAGCACGTGTTCGACGGTGCAGCTCTCGCAACCCGCTTCGAGCCCGCGCGAAGTAGACACCCGCCGCGTCCTGCGCACCATTCGCATCTGTCACCGACTGACATTCGGCCGTTTCGCAGAACGCGTCTCGCATCTTGCTCGCTCGGTGGGGGCGCTCGGCCCGGGCGCCCAGCAGAATCATCGGGAGGCGCTCGGGCCGCGCTGAGATAAAGCAATCGCCGCGCCGGAAGGGGTGCGGGGGCTGGGTCATTTCCGGCCATCGGGGCGGCTCGCGAGGCCGGAAGGAGCACAGGCCTCGCAGCGGCGCGGGCGGCCGGTGGTTAGCGGTCGCCATCGCACCGCCGGGCCACGCGGTGTTCACCCGCTGCCCCGCTTTCGGGTGGACTGCGAAGAGGGGCCCCTCCATCGGGGGCTCATTCGCACAACGGTGTGCCGAGTGGCCGCCGAGGGCGATCCGCGGCATCATGGGAGCCCGCCTCCCGAGGAGCTTGCGTGCGAGACCGCCCCATCTACCTGGACGCCCACGCCACCACGCCGGTGGACCCGCGCGTGCTGGAAGCGATGCTGCCGTACTTCGCCGAGTCCTTCGGGAATGCCGCGAGCCGCACGCACGCGTATGGCTGGGTGGCCGAGGATGCGGTGGAGCAGGCGCGCGCCCAGGCGGCCGCGGCGATCGGCGGGTCGGCGAAGGAGATCGTGTGGACGTCCGGGGCGACCGAGGCGAACAACCTGGCGATCCTCGGCGCGGCGGAGGCTTACCGCGAGAAGGGCGACCACGTGGTGACGTGCACCACGGAGCATTCGGCGGTACTGGACCCGTGCCGCCATCTCGAGCGCATCGGCTTCCGCGTCACCGTCCTCCCCGTGGACTCCACCGGACTCCTGGACCTCGACGCGCTCGCGGCCACGCTCACGGATCGCACGATCCTCGTCACGATCATGACCGCGAACAACGAGGTCGGCACGCTGCATCCGATCGCAGCGATCGCGCGGATCGTGCACGAGCGCGGCGCCGCGCTCTTCCACACGGACGCCGCGCAGGCGCTCGGCCGCGTGGACGTGAACGTGGAGCGCGACGGCGTCGACCTTCTCTCCATGTCCGGTCACAAGGTCTACGGCCCGAAGGGCGTCGGCGCCTTGTGGGTGCGCCGCCGGCGGCCCACCGTGCGCCTCGCGCCCATCCTCCACGGCGGCGGACACGAGCGCGGGCTCCGCTCCGGGACGCTGAACGTGCCGGGAGTGGTGGGCATGGGCGAAGCTCTCGCGATCGCGGCGGCGGAGCGGGAAGCCGAGACCGCCCGCGTCTGCGCTCTGCGTGACCGTCTCTGGAGCGCCTTGCGCGAGGGGCTCCCGGACATCCAGCTCAACGGGCACCCGACCCTTCGCCTGCCGAACAACCTCAACGTCTCCTTCACCGGCGTGGAGGCCGAGGATCTCCTGCACGAGATCCCGAACGTCGCGGTGTCCACGGGGGCCGCGTGCTCGTCGGCGAGCCCCGAGCCGAGTCACGTGATCACGGCGCTCGGGCTGGGGCAGGCGCGCGCGCAGTCGTCGATCCGCTTCGGGCTGCACCGCTTCACGACCCCCGAAGAGATCGACGAAGCGGCGACCGACGTGGTGCGTGCGGTGAGGAAGCTTCGCGAGTTGGCCGCGCGAACCTGAGAATCCGGCAGCGGATCGGGCGGCCAGGCCCGAACTCAGGGCGGGCCGGCCCCAGCACCTCGCGATTTCACGGACTCAGGAGCCGACGGCTTCCGTCTCGATCCGCTCGACGATCGCGGGGGGGATGAGCTTGAAAGCGGTGACGACGTCCGGGGCGTAGTTGCCGCCGGACCACTTCTCGAGCTCGGCGAGCGCCTTCTCCCGCGGCAGGCCCCGGCGGCGCGGGCGACTGCGAACCGCTTCGTCGTAGCCGTTGGCCACGGCGAGGATCTGGGCCTCCAGCGGAACGTCCACGTTGACGCGTCCGTCCTGGATGTACGGATCCTCGTGGTACTCGATGATCGGGACGATGTCGTGCAGGATCCCGCCGACCGAGTCGATCAGGCGAGCGCTGCGGACCGCGGGCCGTTTGGCCGGCGACGTCTCTTCGCCGCCGCTCTCCTCGCTGAGCACGCGACCCAGGTCTTCCGTCAGGTCGATCTTGCCGACCTCGTGGAGCAAGCCCGCCACGCGGCAATTCTCGATCCGACCCGGAGAGAGCCCCATCACCGTGGCCAGCTCCGCGGCCAGCCGGGACACGCGCGTGCTGTGACCGAACGCGCTGGGATCGCTCGCCTCGAGGTACTTCGTCAGGATCTCCAGCGTGCCCATGTACGCCTGGCGCAGGGAGCGGACCTTCTCGGCGTTCCGGCCGTGAAGCACACCGACCACCCAGCTCGTCAAGATCAGGAAGCCGCCCCAGAGCGCCAGCGTGAGCCACGTCTCGAGGCGGGTCTCGCCGAGCGCGAAGCGCTGCGGCATCAGGATCGTGAGCAGGGAGACGGACGAGACGGAAAGGCACGCCACCAGGAGGGACATGCGCATGCCCACCACGAGGCCGGCCACGAGCGTGGGCACGTAGTAGAAGTTGAGGAACGAGGCCTTATAGACCACGAAGAAGTTCATCACCAGCAGGCCGCCGAAGATCGAGGCGACCAGCAACGGCTCGAAGTGCCGGAGGATGATCTCTCGGAGGTTCTTCATTCCCACATCCGTGGCCAGGGGGGCCGAAATCGCGACGCGGACGGTCTCGGGCGAGGTGGGGTCGCGACAGTCTTCATCGCCATCGGCTAAGAGCGGTCCTCTCTTGAGGAAAGCCGGGTAGAATCGCCGCTGAATCCCCACTCTCGGGACAGACCCTTGCGCACCTCTCCGGCATCGACCTCTCTCGTCCCTTCCCCGCTGCCGCTCGTTCCCCCGGCGGAGCTGGCCGCGCGCGCCGAGCGCTTCGCCGCGCGCCTTCGACAGGACAAGCTCGACGGCGCCTTCCTCCTCCACCCCTCGAGCCTCTTCTGGATCTCCGGGACGCTCGGCGAGGGCTGGCCCTTCGTGACGGCGGAGGGGCGGGCGGTGCTGCCGATCCGCATGAGCGTGGAGCGCGCGGCCGCGGAGTCTCCCCTGCCATGCTGCCCCGCGCGGCGCCCGGCGGACCTGCCCGGCGCGCTCGCGGCGCTCGGCGTCACGGTGTCCGGCGCGGTGGGCCTCGAGCTGGACGTCGTGCCGGTGGCGACCTTCGAGCGCCTGCGTCGCGCGTTCCCGAGCGTGGACTTCCGCGACGTCTCCCGCGCGATCCGCGAGGTGCGCGCGGTGAAGTCGGCCTACGAGATCGAGTGGATCGAGAAAGCGGGGCGGATCGTGGGGGAGGCGATGGACGTCCTCCTCCCGCGGCGCCTCGCCGCCGGCGTCTCGGAGATCGAGCTGTCCGCCTTCGTGGAGGGCGAGATGCGCCGGCTTCGGCATCAGGGCGTCGTGCGCGTGCGTCGCTGGAATCTGGAGATGCACCTCGGCACGGTCTCCGCCGGGGCGTCCGCGTCCTATCCCTGCTACTTCGACGGGCCGGACGGCCTCGAGGGCCTCTATCCCGCGGTGCAGCAGGGCGGCGGCGAGCGGGTGCTCGAGAAGGGCGCCACCATCCTCGTGGACTACGTGGGCGGAGCGGGCGGGTACCTCGCCGACCGCGCGCGGGTCTACTGCGTGGGCGAGCCCTCGAAGGAGGCGCGCGACGCGCACGAGCTGTGTCGCGAGATCCTCTCGGACATCAAGGCGTTGCTCCGCCCGGGAGCAATCCCTGCGGCGATCTGGGCCGCCGCCACCGCGAAGGCGGCGAGGAGCCCGTGGGCGGACCGGTTCATGGGCTTCGGGGAGAATCGCGTCCAATTTGTGGGGCACGGCGTCGGCCTCGACCTCGACGAGCTTCCGGTTCTGGCCTCCGGCTTCGAAACACCGCTGGAGGCTGGAAACGTGCTCGCGGTGGAGCCGAAGATCTTCTTCGGAGACCCGGGGGCGGTGGGAGTCGAGAACACCTACGTGGTGACGGAACAGGGCGGCCGGGACCTCACCGCCGGCCCGGAGGAGATCCGGATCGCGGGCTGAGACGCCCCGGGGTCGCCTCCGGGGCGAGGAATCTGCCTCTCCCTCCCGCCTCCGGAGTCTTGGTCGTGGGCGCGTCCACCGCCCGGGCGGGCAGGGTCCGAATCCGGACGCTCCCGGCTTTCCCGCTCCTTGACGCGAAGCCGGCGAGAGCGTACGAGACGTCGCACCTGGCCCTCCCCGAACAGCCTCTCGCGCCCTACCATGGAGACGCCATGAACACTTCCCGATCTCCCAAAGGGGTCATGACCGCCAAGCTCTTCACCCCGGCGGAGGCCAACCGGACTCTGCCGCTGGTGCGCAGCATCGTCGCCGACATCCTGGAGAAGGCTCGCGAGCTGAGGGGCCGCACGGCGCTCTCGAAGGAGCCCGACGAGGACGAGGCGCTCGAGCAGATCCGCCAGGACATCCTGGACCTCATGCAGGAGCTCGAAGACCTCGGGGCCACGTACAAGGACTGGGACTTCGAGGTCGGCCTGGTGGACTTCCCCGCGAAGATCGACGGTCGCGAGGTGCTGCTGTGCTGGCGAAGCGACGAGCCCCACGTGGAGTGGTACCACGCGCGGGAAGCAGGCTTCGCGGGCCGCCGGCGGATTCCCGGACACTCCTTCGACGAGCACGACGAGATCTAGCCAGGCTCCGGGGCGGCCGCCACGCCCCTGCAGCGGCCGGGCGGCTCTTCGGGTGCGTCCGGAAACGCCACGGTCGCCCTCTGCCAGAAAAACCTAAGGATCCATCGAATTCCTCACGAAAAGAGGATCGAGGCCTCCCTCGAGCCCGGGGACGGGATTCGCATGGATACGCTCGTTCGAGAGGATCTGTCCGAGGAGACGACCGCCCCGCGGGGGGGGGCCGCCGCGCACCACGCGACGTCCGCGGCGCCCGGGGAGCTCAGCGGCTACGTGCGCGCGCTCGTGCAGGCGCGGGGCCGGATCGCGCTCTTCACCGCCGGCGCGACCGTCGCCACCGTGCTCCTCGCCTTCCTCCTCCCACGCGAGTGGACGGCGCATGCCGTTCTCCTCCCCACCGACGACGAAGCCAGCGCCTTGCCGTCGCAGCTCAGCGGCCTCGCCTCGTCCATGGGCTTGCAGTTCCCGTTCGGCCCGGCGAGCCAATCCGATCTCTACCCTTCGATCCTGACGAGCGAGCGCCTCCTCAGCGGCCTCCTCGACAAGCCGTTCTCCGAAGAGGAAGGCGCTCCGCCGAAGCCGTTCCTGGCGATCCTCCGCCCGCACGACCGCGACTCCCACAAGACGCGCATGAAGGCGATCCGCACGCTCGAGAGGAACGTCGTGACCGCGGCGAAGGACGAGGAGACCGGCATCGTCTCCCTCGACGTCACCACCAAGAACCCGCACCTCTCCGCCGACGTGGCGAACGCGCTGGTGGGATCGCTCGAGGCCTACCTGATCGCGCTGCGTCAGGACGAAGGGCGCAAGAACCGCACGTTCATCGACGGCCGTCTCGGCGACGTCTCGCACGAGCTGAGCGCCGCCGAGGACCGCCTGACGAAGTTCCGGCAGGCGAACCGGCAGATCGGCAGCTCGCCGGAGCTGCAGACCGAGGAAGCGCGCCTGCAGCGCGACGTCATGATCCAGGAGCAGGTCTTCCTGGAGCTGCAGAAGCAGAAGGAGATCGCGGAGATCGAGGAAGTGAAGAACACGCCGGTGATCAAGGTCCTGGACACGGCCGTGCCGCCGATCCGTCCGAGCCGGCCGATGCGCGTGCTCATGGTGGCGGCCGCTCTGCTCCTGGCCGCGTTCGCCTCGACGACGTGGGTGCTGCTCCGCGCCGCGCTCCGCACCTCGCCCGACCTCGCCGACGCCGTGGCGCCGCTCGCGGGCGACGTCCGCCGCCTCTTCCGCCGACGCCCCCGCGCGCGTCTGAGCCCCGAGTGACGTCGGCGCCGCGATGAGCGGATCCGCCGCACCCCTCGCCGCTCCGCGCGACGTGCGCGCCCCGCGCGCCGCCCGCCTCGGTGTCGCCGGCGCGGGCGCGTTGCTGGCGCTCCTGGCCGCCCTGTCCACCCGCACCGACGCGGGACCCGTGGTCCCGCTGCTCGCCGTGCTCGGGCTGCTCCTCTTCCTGCCGCACGTGGTGGCCGCTCTCGAGGGACGCTGGACGGCCTTCCACCCGCTCGTGATCTTCACGGCGTTCTGCTTCTTCGGGTACTTCCTCCGCTCGATGCATCTCGTGTGGCACGAGAAGCTGAACCTGTATCACATCCTCGTGGACCGCCCGACCGCGCTCGATCTCCTCGCGCGCGGGCTCCTCGTGGTGATCCTCGGCGTGTGCGGGTTCTACCTCGGGTACGCGTCGCCGCAGGCCGCCTCCCTCGGCGCGCGCCTCCCGGTGCCGCGCTCGCGCTGGTCCGTGCGTCGCGTGCGCGCGCTCTCGCTCCTCTTCACGACGATCGGCGCCGCGTCCTACGCCGCGTACGCGCACGCGGCGGGCGGGCTGATCTTCCTCGCCACCAACATGGAGCTGCGCAGCGAGCTGTCGGCCGGCATGCATCTCTACTTCTTCGGGATCCGCTTCCTGGAGCTGGGTCTGCTCTTCCGGTACGTGGGTCACCTGCGCGGGCGCGCCGGTCGCCTGCGCCGCTTCTCGCTCGCGATCCACGCGCTCGCCGTGATGGTGGCGGTCGGGCTGCTCGGCAGCCGTGCCTGGGCGATGGAAGTGCTGTTCATGATGCTCGTCGTGCGCGCCGCGATGCTCCGGCCGCCGCGCCTTCGCACGCTCGCGATCGTCGTGGCGTCCGGTCTCTTCCTCTTCTCGGTCTACGACCAGTACCGGAACCTCACGCACCACGGCTTTCGCGCGAGCGAGGCGAAGGAGATCTCGGTGGGGAGCGCCACCGCGGTCTACGACGGCGTGCTCGGCGGGCGCAACTTCGACATGATGGACAACCTGCTGAGCGTCCTCTGGTACACGCCGGACCGCCTGCCCTTCCTCCTCGGCAGCTCGTATCTGCACTTCTTCGTGAACTTCGTCCCGCGCGGGCTGTGGCCGGGAAAGCCGAAGGGCATCGACTCGATCCTCGCGGAGAAGATCTACGGCTGGGCGATGGGCGGCGCGCCGCCCGGGACGATCGGCGAGCTGTACTTCAACTTCCAGTTCGCGGGCGTGGTGGTGGGCATGGCGCTGTTCGGCGCGCTCGTACGCGTCGCGTGGACGTACTCGAAGCGCGAGAGGCGGCATCCCTTCCTCGCGCTCTTCCTCGGCGCCACGCTGGTGTTCGTGGGCATGGTGACGCGCGGCTCCTTCTTCCAGGTGGGCTCCACCTGGGCGATGCGCATCGTGCCGATCTTCCTCGGAAGCCTCCTCGTCCGCGCCGGGCGCCCGCACGGCGGCACCCGTCCGCGGGAAGCGACGTCGCGATGAGCGCGCGCGTCCTCTTCGTGCACACCACGCAGGGCGATCGCCTGACCGGCGGGCCGCGCATGATCCGCACGCTCCTCGCAGGGCTGCGCGGCGGCGTGATCGAGCCCTGCCTCGTGACGCAGCGGGAGAGCGACCTCACGCGGGCGGTGGCCGCGGACGGCGTGGCGGTGCGAGTCCTCTCGCTTCCCCGCAGCCTCGACGTGTTCGGCGGGGAGCTCGCGCGCCCGTCGGCTCTGGGCGCGCTCCGCGCGGCCGGCGGCCTCCTGGCCTACGACGGGTCGTTCGCAGCGCTTCTCGCCGAGATGCAGCCGGCGGCCGTGTGGGCCACGAATCTCCGCACGATGCTCACGGTGGCCGCCGCGTGCCGGCGCGCACGGGTGCCGCTCGTGTGGAACGTCTGGCTCGGCCAGCGCTCGACGGGTGTGGTGCGCGTCCTGAACGACGTCGCGATCGGCGCGGCGGCGCGCATCGTCACCGAGTACGAAGCCCAGGCGGCGGAGATCTTCCGGAAGGCGCAGCTCTCGCGCGCTCGGCCGAAGCTCCGCGCGGTATACACGGGACACGCGGCCCCGCCGCCGCCCGCGCCGCGACGTCGCGCGCCGGGCGATCGGCTGGTCGTCGGGACTCTCGGCGCCCTCTCGCCGCGCAAGGATCCGCAGACCTTCGTGGAGATGGCCGCGCAGCTCGCGCGCGACGTTCCCGCCGCCTGCTTCGTGATCGGCGGCGACGCGCTTCCCGAGGACGCGTCCTACCGCGACGAGCTGCGCAAGGTGGCGTATCGCCACGGCCTCGGCGAGCGTCTGGAGCTGGCCGGTTGGATCGAGGATCCGTGGGCGTTCCTCGCCCGCCTCGACGTGTACGTGCAGACCTCGCGCGCCGAGGGCCTGCCCGGGGCGGTTCGCGAGGCGATGGCGATGGGGCTGCCGGTCGTGGCGACCGACGTGGGCGGCACGAAGGAGGCCGTCGCTCGGGAGGTCACGGGCTTCCTCGCGCCCGCGGGCGACGCGCCCGCGCTGGCGGCGGGCGTCGCGCGCATCGCCCGGGATCCGGAGCTGGCCGCGCGCCTCGGCGAAGCAGGACGTCGACGCTTCGAGCGCCTCTTCTCGAGCGACGCCTTCGTGGCGAACATGCGCGCACTCTTCGAGGAGCTCGTCCGTCGACCGGACGACGTCACCGCGCCGCGTCCGCTCCCGTCGCCCGAGTCAGCCACTCGGCCATCGCGGCGACCTGTCCCCGCCCCAGCGAGTGCCCCACGTCGAACGTCTTGAGCTGAACGTCCACGCCGGCCGCGGCGAGCGCGTCATGGCTGCGCTGCGCGGCTTCGGGCGTGACCGAGCGATCCTTCTCTCCGTGGCAGAGCAGGACGCCGAAGCGCTGCGCCGCCGCGGCCGCCATCTCGGCGACGAGAAGCTCCGTCTTCACGCGGGCGCCGGAGACGATGAGCCCCGAGAACGTGGACGGGTTCCGGATCGCCAGCCACGCGCCGCAGTAGCCGCCCTGCGAGAATCCCATCACCCAGCGGCTTCGCGGGTGGAGCCCGGCCTCGGCCTCCGCGTCCCGTACGAGATCGAGCAGCTCCCCTTCCACACGCTCGAGCTCCTTGCGGAAGTGCTCCTGGATGCCGTCGTACGCGTACCAGCTCCCGCCGTTCGCGGCTTCGGGCCCTGCGTGAAGGCGGACCGGGTGCGGCGCGCGCGGCACGAGGAAGCGCATGGGCAGCGCGAAGAGCTTCTGGAGGAGCGCCGCGAACAGATCCTCGTCCATCCCGTAGCCGTGCAGGCACAGGACGAGCGGCGCGGACGCGTCGCCCGCGTCGGCCGCGCCGTCCAGGCGCCACTCCATGTGCGGGGGTCCGCTCTGCCGTCCGCGGCGAAGCGGCGGAGGCGCCGTGATCTTGCTCATGAGGCCGCCGCCTGCGAGAGCGCCCGGGCTCGGCAAGCCCGGGCGCCTCGGGTCAGCTCGCGGGCTTCTCCTTCTTGCAGGTCGAGAAGCGGAAGGGAGCGTACGCCGGGCAGAAGCCGACGAACGACGTGGCGAGCGGAATGAGTCCGAGCCAACCCCACCAAGCACCCTTCGAGAGGCCGAGACCGGCGCCGAGGATGACCACCCCGAGGAGCGCGCGCAGACCGCGGTCGACACCGCCCATGTTCTTCGTCATGGTACCCCCTTCCGGACCGGTGGGTCCGACTGACATCCTAGGGGATGCCGCGGCGTTGAGCGAGATTCTCCGGAATCGAGGCGGCGCCCCGGGGATTCTCCGGGGATGATGGCGGTGGCGCCCGGCTCTCCGGAGTGGATGGCGCCACGAGCGCAGGGAGACGCATGGTCGTCTTGGAGCGGGGAGACTCCCTTCGGCTGATGCGGCAGCTCGATCACTCGCTCGCGTCGGGTCGCATGGCGCTCGAGTGGCTCGACATCGACGGGGCCGCCCTCGCGCCGCGCCTCGCCTTCGCCATCGCCTGGCACGACGTCGTGTGGGCGGAGGAGGACGTCGAGCCGGTGTGGGACGAAGGGCGTCGCGCGCCCGTCACCTTTCAGACGCTCGAGGGTGCCCGCCGCCGGCCGCTCTACGCGCACGGCCTGGATCGCCTCGAGCAGATCGACGCCTACGCGACGCTCCTCGCGAGCATCCACTTCTCGCGCTTCGTGGACGAGCCCGAGGGCGAGGAGTTCCGGCAGAACGAGGAGGAACGTCGCGAGCGGATCGCGGCGGGCTTCGGCCTCGACGCGGGCGACCCGCGGCTCGCCGCGGAGGCGGCGCTCCTGCGCCACTTCGACGACCTCTCGCTCTTCGCCTGCCTGTGCGGGCCGGAGTCCGGCAACCCGCCGGACTGGCTGCCGCTCGAGCGCGTCGCGGATTCGCCCGACGGCCGGCGCCACGTCCCCGAGTGGATCGGCCCGGACGTGCTCACCTTCCGGCCGTACCCCTTCCGCCGGTCGGTTCACCTGGCGATCCCCTGCCGGGACCTGCCCCGCGCCCGCTGCACGAGCGCCGAGACGCTCCGGCAGGCCTGGCGCGACGCCTCGCCGCGCTTCCACGAGGTCCGGATCGTCGCGGCCTGAACGCAGCCTGATGGCGGCCTGATGGGCGGCCTGGATCGCGCCGGATCTTGCCGGATCCTGACCGGGACCCCTTCTCAGGGGGGCGCGCCGCCCTGCCGCTGCTCCCCGCGCCCACGGAATTCCCTCTTGCGCCCCGGCATATAATCCGATATCGTACTATCCGATTTCGGACTATCTGGAGGCGCCATGCCCCTTCTCTTCCTCTCTCCCCTGCATCGCGCCACGCGCCAGATCGGGATCTTCCTCGCCGGTCACGTGTCGGAGCTCGGTCTGCAGAATCCGGAGGGACATCTGCTCTCGTTCCTCCGGAGCTACTCGCCCGCTCCCATCTCGGAGCTCGTCCGCGTGTTCGGCTTCAAGAAGTCGACGCTCACGAGCCTCCTCGATCGACTCGAGCGCCGCGGGCTCGTTCGCCGCGAGCCGCATCCTCACGATCGGCGCTCGGTGCTCGTGCACGTGACGGAGGAAGGTCGGCGTCTCGCCGACCAGGTGCAGCGGCACGTCGAGGATCTCGAGGGCCGGATTCGTTCGGAGATCGACGACGAGGACTTGCGCGGCTTCCAGCGGGTCCTCGAGGGAATCGCGAAAGCCACGGAAGTCGAAGTGCGAACCAAGCGAAAGGAGCCGAGATGACCACGCAGACGACGGCCGTTCCCGTGAGCGCGAAGACGCTCGGAACCCTCTTCGAGTTCACGTACGGCGTGTTCCGGCGCAATACCGAAGGCGTCACGCATGCGGAGAGCCTGCGCATCCCGCAGCCGACCGCGAACTGCATCAACTGGGTCGGCGGGCACGTCGTCGCCACCCGCGACAATCTCCTGGGACTCCTCGGGCAGACGCCCGTGCTGACGCCGGCCGAGAACGAGACCTACAAGCGCGGCGCGCCTCCGCTCACCGATCCCGCGAAGGCTCTGGCCTGGGACCGCATCGTGGCGGCGCTGGACACGTCGCAAGAGCGCCTCCGCGCGGGGCTCGCGTCGCTCACGCCGGAGCGGCTCGCCGCGCCCTTGCCGGCCGACAGGAACCCGTTCGGCGTGGACAGCGTGGGCGACATGATCGCCGCGTTCTCGTTCCACGACGGCTACCACGTGGGGCAGCTCGGCGTCCTGCGTAGGCTGTGCGGGAAGCCCGGCGCGGTGAAGTGAGCGCGCCTCAGATTTCGAGGCCGAAGAAGTGTCGCAGCGTCAGCCACGCGCCGGCGAGGGCGAATACGACGCCCGTCGCCGGCCGGGCGACGCGCTCGACACGGCTCGCCGCGTGAAAGGCCCGTCCGATCTTCCCCGCGGCGAGCGCCACGAGCAGCGCGAAGAGGACGACCGGCAGCGCGGTGCCGAGTCCGAAGGCCGCCGGCAGGACCACACGCGAGCCCGCGCCGATCGCGAGCGGCACGAGGCCGCCGAAGAAGAGGCCCGCCGAAACGGGGCAGAACGAGAGCGCGAAGAGAACGCCGAGCGCGGTCGCGCCCAGCGCGCCGTGGCCCGCCACGCGCCGTGCCAACCCCTCGCCCACGCGCCAGGTCGGCGAAACGAAGCGCGGGGCGAGGAGAATCGCAATGCCGACGACCACGAGGAGCGGACCCAGGATCTCGTTCATGCGGTTCTGCAGGAAGAAGGACAGACTCGGAACCGAGAGAAGGCTCGAGACCACGAGCATGGCGATGACCACGTAGGTCAATGCCCGTCCGATCGAGTAGCACGCGCCGGCCGCCAGAACTCGGCGGGGGCTGCGGACGTCGCGGCCCAGGAACGAGATCGCCGCGACGTTGGACATCAGCGGGCAGGGACTGAGGGCCGTCAGGACCCCCAGCCAGAGCGCCGAGCCGATCGCGGCCAGGGGCGTCACGAGGTCTCGGTCAGGTAGCCCCGCACTTCGTTCTGCACGTAGGCTACGAAGGCGTCCTTCGTCCGCAGGAGCTCCCAGACCTTCCCGAGGTTCTTCCAGCGCACCTCGCGACCGTCGCGCTCGTCCACGATGACCAGCGACTTCGTGAACAGCTTGTAGTCCTTCATGAAGTGCTCGTTGCCCTTCTCCTCGACGTTCACCGGACGCCAGACCAGGCGCCCCTCCTTCAGCTCCTTCGCGAACGCTGCGTCGATGGCCTCGTGCGACCACGCCTCGATCTTCCGGCAGGATGGGCAGCGGAAGTTCATGAAGAAATAGTAGGCGGTGACCTGATGGGAGGGAACGGCGACGGCCGGCGTCTCCGGCGTCGTCTTCGGTTCGGCCGGCGACTTGGAGTGCACCGGCGTCCCCGGGTCCGCCGGCGACCGGGGGCCGGCGAGGGCGGCGGCGCCCACGAGGAGGCAGAGCCCGGCCAGCACCGCCGCGCGGCCGGTCGCGAGACGCGCACCCGCTCCGCGCGCGCTCACGACAACATCTCCTTGATCTGCGACGTCGAGGGAACGCGGCCGGCGACCTTCACCTTCCCGTCGACGACGAGCGCGGGCGTGGCCATCACGCCGCGACCCACGATCGCCTCGACGTCCGTGACCTTCTCCAGGGTGCACTCGAGGCCCAGCTCCGCCGCCGCGCGCTTCGTCTGCTCGTAGAGCGCCTCGCACTTGCGGCAGCCGCTTCCCAGAATCTCGACTCTCACGATCGATCCTCCTTCCGAGGGCCGCAGCGCGTCTCCCGGCCGCTCAGATCAGCCAGTTGAACAGGAAGCCGACGCCGACGATGCCGGCCGCGACGACGCCGACGAACACGCCGATCAGCCTCGGCTTCAGGACCTTGCGCAGGATGATCGTCTCGGGCAGGGACAGGGCGATCACCGACATCATGAACGCCAGCACCGTCCCGAGCGCCGCGCCCTTCTCGAGGAGCGCATGCACCACGGGGATGATCCCGGCGGCGTTCGAGTACATCGGCACGCCGATGATCACGGCCAGCGGCACCGACCACCACGCGGCCTTGCCCATGATCGACGCGAGGAATCCCTCGGGCACGTATCCGTGGATCGCTGCGCCCACCGCGATTCCGGCGAGCACGAAGGGCCAGACCCGCCCCACGATCTCGCGCACGGACGCCCACCCCGCGAGCACGGGCTGCTCCGCGAGCAACCCGCCCCGCGGAGCTGCGGAGGCGGCGGCCGGCGCGGACCCGTACACCCACGGTTCCACGTGGCGCTCCATGTGCAGCCGCCCGAGGACCCACCCCGCGACGATCGCGACGCCGAGACCCGTGGAAAGGTAGAGCGCCGCCACCCGCCAGCCGAACATCGCGAAGAGCAGCGCGAGCGCGACCTCGTTCACCATGGGCGCCGCCACGAGGAATGAAAACGTCACGCCGAGCGGCACGCCCGCCGTGAGGAATCCGATGAACAGGGGAACGGCCGAGCACGAGCAGAAGGGTGTGACGGTGCCCAACGCGGCCGCCAGCACGTTGCCGAGCGAGCGCCCCCTCCCCGCGAGGATGGCGCGGGTCCGCTCCGGGCTGAAGAACGAGCGCACGATGCCCACGGCGAAGACGACGGCCACGAGCAGCAGCAGGACCTTCGGCGCCTCGAAGACGAAGAACTCGACCGCCCGGCCGACGCGGGTGGCCGGAGACAGGCGCAGGAGATCGCGGGCGATCCACGCGGAGATCGACCCGAGGGCGACGAAGACGAGGAGCCAGGCCGCCGCGGCGGCGGCGACGACGGTCGGAATGCGAAGCCCTCGCGCCGTGGATCGCGCTCGAAGCCGCGCAGCCTCGGTCATGACACGTTCGCTTCCGTCGCCAGCGCCCTGGGCGGCGCGGGAAACCAGTGGCGCGTCCGGTTGCACGCCGCGCACACCGAGAGCATCACCGGCACCTCGACCAGGACACCCACCACCGTGACGAGGGCGGCGCCCGAGCTGGGTCCGAACAACGCGATGGCCACGGCCACCGCCAGCTCGAAGAAGTTGCTGGCGCCGATGAGGGCGCCCGGAGCCGCGACGGAATGAGTCACTCTCAGCCGCCTCATGAGCCAGTACGCGAGGCCGGCGTTGAAGTAGACCTGGATGAGGATGGGCACCGCGATCAGGACCACGTGGAAGGCGCGGCCCGTGACGTTCTCCGCCTGGAACGCGAAGATGAGCACGAGCGTGGCGAGCAGCGCCGTCGTGGTGACGGGGTGGAACGCGCGCACGTAGCCTTCGAACCACTCGCGGCCCTTCGTACGCAGCAGCCACGCGCGGCTCAGGCTTCCCGCCGCGAGCGGGATCACGATGAAGGCCAGCACGCTCGTGAGCAGCACCTGGAACGGCACGTGCAACCCGCTCGCTCCGGCCACGAGAAGCCCCACGATCGGAGCGAAGAGAACGAGCATGATGAGGTCGTTCAGCGAGACCTGGACGAGCGTGTACGCCGGATCGCCGTCGGTCAGGTACGACCACACGAACACCATGGCGGTGCACGGCGCCGCCGCGAGGATGATCGCGCCGGCCACGTATTGGTCCGCGAGACCGGGCCCGATCCACGCGACGAACACGTGCTTGAAGAAGATCCAGGCGAGCAAGGCCATCGAGAACGGCTTCACGAGCCAGTTCACGAAGAGCGTCACGAGGATGCCGGTGGGCCGGCGCCTCACGTTCAGGACGCTCGCGAGGTCGATCTTCAGCATCATCGGGTAGATCATGAGCCAGATGAGGATGGCGATCGGCAGGTTGATCCGGCTGCCGCGCCCGAGCTCCAGGTCGCGCAGCGCGCCCACGAGCCCCGGCACGAGGCGCCCGAGCAGCACGCCCGCCACCATGCACGCCGCCACCCAGACCGTGAGATAGCGCTCGAAGAAGGCCAGCCGCTTGGCGGGCGCCGCTTCGTGCGCTGCTTCGCGCCTTTCCGATGGCGCCGACACGGCTTCCCTCCTCACGGCTAGCGGGCGGGCGCGAGGGCTTGGCTCGCGAGATCGCCCACGAGCTGCTCGATGCGATCGCGCACGGCGCGAAATCCGGCGTCGTCCAGGCTCTTCGGGTCCGGAAGATCCCAGTCCAGTCGTCGACGCGCCGGCACGTGCGGACACGCGTCGCCGCAGCCCATGGTGACGACCCAATCCCACGTCACGCCTTGCGGCACGCTCTCCAGGGACTTCGACCCGTGCGCCGACAGATCGACGCCCTTCTCCGCCATGAACCGGATCGCGCGGGCGTTCACGCTTCCCGAGGGGCGCGAGCCCGCGCTCCAGACCTCCAGGCGGCCCGTCGCGTCGCGCGCGCGGGCGAACCCCTCCGCCATCTGCGAGCGGCAGGAGTTCTCCACGCACACGAAGAGGATGCGCGCTCCCCCGTCAGTCACGGCGGCGCTCCGGGAGCGAGATCTGGCAGAGCGTTTCGCGAGGCACGGCCTGGACCTGGCGCAAGCGGGTCCGGTCCGCGCGGATCGCGCCGTCCCGGTCCAGGGGACCCCGGAGCAAATCGAGCAGCGGCCTCGCGTACGGGTTGTCCGACCGCTCGGCGAGCGCGTACTCCACCCACTTGCCGTCGCGCCGGTCCACGACGAGCCCGGCCGCCTTCAGGAGCGCGAGGTGCTTCGAGATCGTGGACGGGGCGAGGTCCAGCACGGCCTGGATCTGGCAGACGCACAAGGGGCTCTTCTCGAGCAGCTTCAGGATCCGCGTGCGGGTGGGATCGCCTGCCGCCTTGAGGGCCGTCTCGAGGTCGCGCACGACACGCCTCCGTCATATGGTCATATGGCGAAATATAATACCGAAGAACGGGCCCGGCAAGGGATCGCCGGGCCCGGACGGGTCAGCGCGACGGGTCCGCCCCGCTCACGCTTTCTCGAGGAAGGCCTTGTAGAGCAGGCTCGCGAGCACGCCGCCCACGATGGGACCGATCCAGTAGGCCGCGTGCATGGTCCACACGCCGCTCACGAGCGCCGGCCCGATCGAGCGCGCAGGGTTCATGGAGGCGCCGGTGATGGGGCCGCCCACGAGGATGTCGACGAACACCGCGAGCCCGATCCCGAAGCCGCCGATCTTCGGCGCGCGCGGATCCACCGCGGTGCCGCACACCGCCCAGACGAGCAGGAACGTCATGACGGCTTCGAGGAAGATCACGGTGGCGAAGGACACGCCCGCGGCCGGCGCCGGCGTTCCGAGCCCGGCCGTGGTCACGACGTCGGCCGAGAAGATCCGCGTCAGGAAGAACGCGGCCACCGCGGACCCGAAGACCTGCGCCACGATGTAGAGGGGGACGCGCGGCCACGGCACCTTGCCCGAGGCCGCGAGCGCGATGGAGACCGCCGGGTTGATGTGACCGCCCGATGTGGCGCCGGCGGCCGTGATCGCGATCGACAGAGCGATCCCGTGCGCGAGCGCGATGCCGAGGAGCCCGTACCCCGCGGCGCCCATCGACGTGTTCTGCAGGATCGCTCCCGCCCCGAAGAACGTGAGGAAGAACGTGCCCACGGCTTCCGCCGCGAAGACACTGGCGTTCGAAGCCACGACTCCACCCCCTCGAGAACGTGATGGGCCGAGCTCGACAGGGCGGGCTCGGCCCGAACGTGTGGGCCGAGCTCGACGTGGCGAGCCCGGCCCGACGTGTCCTGACCGAGCTGTCCTAACCGAGCTGGCCGTTCTCCGCCTTCTTCTTCAGCTCGTCGTTCGCCATGATCGCGATCTCGACGCGGCGGTTCTGCTGCTTGCCTTCCGCCGTCTCGTTCGACGCGATCGGCTGCGCTTCGCCGTAGCCCATCGTGGTGAGGCGGGTGGCGTCCACCTGGAGCCCCGAGATGTAGTTCGCGACCGCCTGCGCGCGGCGCTGCGACAGGGTCAGGTTGTAGTCCTCGGAGCCGTCCGAGTCCGTGTGGCCCTCGATCAGGACCTTCGTGTCCGCGTACTTGTTGAGGACCTTCGCGAGGCTCTGCAGGTTCGTCTGCGCCTCGGGCCGCAGGTCCGCCTTGTTGACGTCGAAGAGGATGCCGGAGTCGAACGTGATCTTGATGCCCTCGCCGACGCGCTCGATCTTCGCGCCCTTGAGGTCCTGATCCAGCTCCTGCTTCTGCTTGTCCATGTAGTGACCGATGGTGGCGCCGGTGGCGCCGCCGACCGCCGCGCCGATGATCGCACCGGTCGCGGTGTGCCCCGACTGCTTGCCGATGAGCCCGCCGATGATGGCGCCGGCGCTGCCGCCGATCGCGCCACCCTTCTGCGTCTGCGTGCAGCCCACCCCGCCGACCACCAAGGCGACGATGGCGAGCATGATGACGATGCGCTTCATCCCGTCCTCCCTTCCGAAGCTGCCCGACGAACGGCGCCGTCTTCGAAGCGGCGCAAGAACGCCGGGAACGTTAGCACACCCGCCCGGATGTCGCAGCCGCCGGACGCCCCGGCCGGGCTCGACGGCGGCCCTGCACGAGCCGGCCGGCCACTCCTTAGAGGGCGCCCCTGGCGCGGCACGGACGGCTCGCCTATGCTCGGCTCCCCCTGGAGGTCGACGATGAGAACGAGACTTTCGAGCTTCGCCGTCGCATGGGTCGCGCTGCTCTGCGTGCAGGCGGGCGCCGCGAACAAGGTGACGCCTCCCGCCACGCCGCCCGCGACACCGCCCCCCGTGACACCGGCCGTCCCCTCGGTTCCCGCGGACATGGCGCGCGTGGAGCGGCTGCCCGGCGGACCGCAGCTCGTGTTCATCCCGCAACGCTCGGTCCCCATGTTCTCGTGCACGGTACTGGTGCCCGCGGGGTCGGTCCTCGAGACGCCGAGCACCAACGGCGCCGCGCACTACCTCGAGCACCTCCTCTTCAACGGGACGCAGACGCGGACGCGCGAGCAGATCTACGCGCAGACCGACTTGCTGGGCGCGTACAACAACGCCTCCACGCAGGCCGAGCGGACGGTCTTCCAGCTGCTGCTCCCTTCGGAGCGCTGGCGCGACGGCCTCGCGCTGCAGGCGGACATGCTCCTGCACTCGACGATTCCCGCGGACATGTTCGAGAAGGAGAAGGGGATCATCCTCGAGGAGCTGGCGAAGGACCGCACGGATCCCGAGTACGACGCCGGCGTGTTCGAGGGGAAGGCGCTCTGGGGCGAGGACCCGCGCTCGCTTCCCGTGCTCGGCACGGAGGCCACCATCTCGGCGATGCCGCGCGACTCCGTCGTGGCGTTCTACCAGGCGCGCTACCGCCCGTCGGGGATGACGATCGTCGTGATGGGGGATTTCGACGTCGAGCAGGCGCGCGCCGAGATCGTCAGGCTGTACGGCGGCGCGTCGGAGCGCGTGGCGCCCCTGCGCGCGCGGCCCCCGTTTCCCGTGGGGCGGACCCTGGTGACGAAACACCTCGCCGGGCTCGGCAAGACGCGAATGCACTTGATGATGCCGGGTCCCACGCTCGAGGGCGACGGCTTCGCCGGCGCGGCGTTCCTGGAGAATCTGCTCTCGTCCGGCGAGCAATCCGCCGTGCGGCGCGCGGTGGAGGCGACCGGGATCCATCCGCTCGATGCATCCGTCTCGATCGACCCGTCCTCGGTCCTCACGATCGCGGTGGATCTGCCCGTGGAAACGAAGGACGTGCAGCCCGTGGTGAACGCGCTGCTCGCGCACCTCGGCTCGATCGCCGCGCGCGGCGCGAACGTATCCGATCGCGAGTCGTCCCGGCGCGCGCTCCTCGCCGACGACATCTCGTTGCGCGAGAAGATGCACTACTACGGCCTCATGCGGGCCGACGTGCTCGCTCTCGATCCTGCCGCGGCCCTTCACGAGACCGACGACCTGGCCGTCGCCGAGCGCGCCGCCCAGGCGTTGCTGCAGGGGATCGTCGCCGACGGGCGCGTGCTGGTCACCGCCTGCGGCGACAGCGTGGCCGACGGCAGCGCCACGGTGGGACCGGTCCCCGGCATCGCCGCCGCCTCGTGGCTCGAAGGCGGCGGACACGGCGAGCCGGCGCCCCTGCCGCCCGCTCCGCCCCGGACCACGCGCACCGAGACGAAGCGCATCGTGCTGGACAACGGCCTGGTGGTCGTGGCACACGCGTCGCCGGACTCGCGCACCTTCGCGGCGCACGTGCTCCTCGAGGATCGCGCGCGTCACGAGGCCGAGCTGCATGCGCCGCGCGGCGCGGTGGACGTGGTGCAGCGGATGATGGGCGAGCGCACGGCGAAGCGCAGCGCCGACGAGCTGCGCGGGCTGCTCGCGGCCTACGGCGCCACGCTCAAGACCACGGACATCGACAATCTCCCCTACGACGACTACTACTTCTCGCCGGAGTACTCGTACGTCCGCCTCGAGTCGATCGACCTCTGGGGCCTCGCGGCCCTCGAGCTGCTGGACGAGGTCATCTACGCGCCGGACTTCTCGCCGGAGAACTTCCAGAAGGCGCTGGATGCGGCCGCGCTCCGCGCGGACCACGACGCGGGGACGCCGCGGGCCGTGGCGGAAGCGAGCTTCTACGACGCGCTCGGCACGGGCCATCCCCTGGCAGGCGGCGTGTACGGACCGGCCGACGCGCTGAAGCATCTGGACCTCGACACCGCGCGACGCCTGCACCAGGCCATCGTGGCGCCGGCGAACGTGATCCTCACCGTCTCCTCGAATCTGCCGGTCGACGTGATCTTCGAGGCGGCGCGGCGCACCTTCGGCAAGCACTCGATCCCGTCGACGGCTCTTCCGCCGCTCGCGTGGACGGCGAAGCCGGAGTCCGCGCGCGTGGAGAAGCCGGTCGGCCGCGAGCAGTCGTGGATCGTGGTGGGCGCGCCGCTGAGCGTGGATCCCGCGGACCGGCTCGCGGTCCGCCTCGCCGCTTCCGTCCTCTCGGATCGGCTGTCCGAGCGCCTGCGCGAGAAGGAAGGCCTGGCGTACTCGATCGGCGCGACTGCGCGGCTCGACGGAACGGGTGCGTGCGTGCTGATGGAAGCGGGCACGCGCGCTCAGAACCTCGACCGCATGGAGAAGGGCATGCTCGAGATCGCCGCGACGCTCGAGCAGGCGCCGCCGGGCGCGGACGATCTCGAGGGCGTACGGAACCGGAGCGAAGGGACCGAGCGCATGCGTCGGCTCTCGCGCATGGGGATCGCCTACGCGATGGCGATGGCGGAGCTGCGCGGCCGCGATCCCACCGCGCTCGACGCGGACGTGCCCCGGCTCCGGGCGGTGACGCCGCAGGACGTGGCGCGCGTGGCGGCGAAGTACCTGGCGTTCCGATCGCCGGTGGTCGCGGTCGCGCGATGACCGAGGGGCCCGCGGGGCGATCTCGCGGCGCGCGCGCGGCGGCGGCATGCGTCGCCGCCGCGTGCGCGTGGCTGCTGGGCCTCTTGTTCGTGCAGGTGCGTCATCCGTTTCCGTTCCTCAACGACGACGTGCTGCACTTCGGCCTCATCCGCTCGCTCGCGAGCGCGCGCCTGCGCGGGCAGAGCGTGCTCGACCCCTGGATCTCCACCTGGTGCCTCGGCTTCCCCGTCTTCCACTACTACCAGAGCCTCCCCCACTTCCTCGTGATCGGGCTCTGGAAGCTCCTCGGCCACGGGGTCTCCCTCGTCCGGTGCTTCCAGCTGATGCAGTGGGCGGCCATCGGCACGCTCCCCGTGCCGGTGTACGTCGCGACGCGGCGGCTGGGGTTCGGGCGCGTCGAGGCGGTGGCCGCGGCCGCGCTGGCGCCGCTCGTGAAGACGAACTACCTGCACGGCAACGATCTCGAGAGCTACGTGTGGCAGGGGCTCGGCGAGTACACGCAGGCGGTCGGCGGGTGGGTCTTCCCGCTCACCGTCGCGTGGATCGCCACGGCCCTGCGCACCGGGCGGAGCTGGAGCGTGGCCGCCGTCCTCCTGGCGATCACGTTTCTCTCGCACCTCGCGCTCGGCACGATGGCTTGCCTCGCGGGCGGAGTGATTGCGCTCGTCACGCCGCGCGAGGCGCCGCGTCGCCTCCTGCGTCTCGCCGTCCTCGGGCTCGTCGCGGGAGCCGGCTGCTCGTGGATGCTGCTGCCCATCGTCCGCGACTTCGCCTGGTACAACGTGAGCACGCTCGTGCCCACCTGGAAGTACAACAGCTTCGGAGCGGGCGTCATCCTGCCCTGGCTCGTCCAGGGCGAGATCTTCGACTTCACGCGGATCGTGACGATCGCCGGCCGCTCCTTCGGACCGTTGCCGGTACTCACCGGGCTGGTCGGCGCGGGCGTCGTGCTCGCTGCGATCCGCGTCCGGCGCGAGGGCGAGCGGACGCTGCTCGCGCTCTTCGTGTTCTTCCTGCTTCTCTACTTCGGGCGCCCCACGTGGGGAGATCTCTTGAAGCTCGTGCCGCTGGGATCGGGCTTCCACTACTCGCGCGCGGTGTTCGGCGTGCACGTGTTCGGCACGATGCTCGCCGGGGTCTTCCTCGGCGGCGCCCTGCGCTTCGCGAGTCGGCGCCCGGCGGGGATCGCGTGGGCCGGTGCGCTCGCTCTGCTCGCGTTCGTTCCGCTGCTGGCGGAGCGCACGTCGTATCTCCTCCGCAACGCCGAGCTGGTTCGCGAGTCGGCTGCCGGCTACGCCGCGGAGGGTCCGGCGCTGGACCGGGCGCTCTCGATCGCCGCCGGCGACCGCGAGGGCCGCACCTACGCGGGGCTCGGCGGGCTGAATACGCCGTGGGGCGGGACGTTCCTCGTGGGCTGGGTGCCGGTGTACGCGTGGTTCGCGTTCCACGAGATGGACGGGCTCGGCTACCTCTACCACATGGAGTCGTTGAACTCGGATCTCCACGACGCATTCGACGAGGGGGATCCCTCGAACTACCGCGCGCTCGGCGTGCGCCGGATCATCGCCCCCGCGGGACTGCACGTGCCGCCCTTCGCGCACCCGCTCGCGCAGCAAGGTCGCTTCTGCGTGTACGGCGTGGACGGTCCGGGCCTGGTGCAGCTCGTCGACGTGCCGTACCGTCTCGACGTGGCCAAGCGCAACGTCTCCAGGCTCCACGCCGCGTGGCTCCGGAGCGACCAGCCCGCGCGAGGCATTCACCCGGCCGTGCATCTCCGCGAGGAAGGAGGCCCTGGCGAGGGTGAAGGGATCGCGGCGGACGACGTGGACTTCCGCTTCCCGCCGGCCTCGCCGCCGGCCTCGCCCGTGGGCGAAGTGCTGTCGGTGCGGCGCGAGGGCGAGGACTTCCTTGCACGCGTGCGCGTCGATCGGCCGGGGGATCTCGTGCTGAAGATGACGTATCACCCGCTGTGGCGCGCCACGGTCGACGGTGCGCCGGCCGCCACGAGGCAGCTCATGCCGAGCTTCGTCGGCGTGCCGCTCGCGCCGGGCGAGCACGACGTGGCGCTGCGCTTCCGCCCGGATCCTTCGAGGAGATTCCTGCTCATCGCAGGCCTGCTGCTCCTGGCCGCGGTCGCGATCTTCGGTCGCCGCGCGTCCCTGTTCCCGGCCGGAGCGTGAGATGACCCGCCGGATTCGGCTCGCGGAGATCCTGCTCGTTCCGATCACGCTGCTCGTCATGCTGCCGCTCGCCGAGATCGCCGTGCGGATCTTCGCGCCGCAGACCCTGCCCTCGCAGGAGCAGATTCGCACGTACGTGCTGAAGGGCATGTACGTGCCCGACGCGAAGGCCGGCTTCCGGCCGGCGCCGAATTTCGCAGGGAAGATCGAGCGCGACGGCGTGGTCACGGAGTTCTCCCTGAACTCGCTGGGGCTGCGCGGAGCGGAGCTCGGGCCGAAGACGCGACCGCGCATCGCCGCCTTCGGCGACTCGTTCACGTGGGGCTGGGGCTGCCCGCAGGGCAAGGAATGGATCCACGTTCTCGGGCAGGAGCTGGAGCGGCTGGGCGGCCCGAAGGTGCAGACCGTGAACTGCGGCGTGAACGCGTACGGCACCGGCTCCGAGGCGGGGCTTCTCGAAGAGATCGGTGCGAAGGTGGCGCCCGACGTGGTGCTGCTCGGCTTCTTCGCGAACGACTACACGGATAACTTGCTGGCCGATCTCCTGGGAGCGCCGGCCCCCTACGGCGTACGGGACGGCTACCTCTTCGACTCGTTCACGCAGCAGTACTTCCGCGAAAGCTGGCTCGCCCGCGAGAGCCATCTCTACCGGCTCTTCTCCTCCGCGTGGGAGACCTTCCGCGTCCGCTACCTCCACGGCATGCCCAGCGCCCGCCCGCTCAAGCAGTTCACGCCCGCCGAGTTCCAGCGCGGCCTCGATCTCTCCGAGAAGCAGATCCTGCGGATGAAGCAGATCGCCGACGGCCTGGGCGCGCGCTTCGCGGTCGTGTGGCTGCCCGCGGACGTCTACGCGCTCGCCAGGACGCGGCCGGAGGACATCCCGCTGCAGACCGAGCTGCAGCGTCGCGTGGCGGCGGCGGGCATCCCATCGATCGATCTGCTGCCGGTGGTCACCGCGGAGCAGCGCATCGCCGGGCTGTACCTGCCGCGGGACGGGCACTTCACCGAGCGCGGCAATCACGTGGCCGGGCGGGCGCTCGCACGCTGGGTCATGGACAGTCCGGATCTGCTCGGCGCGCTTCGGAAATGAAGCTGACTGGCGACGCCGCGTCGCTTCCGCACGTCGATGCTCCGCGCCTCGCTGGCCGGCGACCCGGCGCGACGATGATCGTCCTCATCTCGATTCTCCTCCTGACACAAGTCGTCATGATCGCCACGCTCGACGACTACGGGACGTTCGTGGACGAGGTCTGGTACTTCCGCGCCGCGTGGCTGATCGAGGACTGGGTGCATCGGGTGGCGGCGGGCGAGACGTCGCTCCGCGCTCCGGATCCCGCCGTGTGGGAGTACAACGTCGAGCACCCGCCGTTCGCGAAGTGGGTGTACGCGGCCTCCGATGCGCTGCTCGGGCCGGGCGTTTCCCAGGAGCGGTACGGCGCGGACTACGACGAGCGCGTCGATTCCCCGGGCGCGCTCCGCGCCCCGCTGGTCCCCGGACCTCTCGGGCCGATCGCCGGCGTTCGGGCGGGCGCCTTGGTGTTCCTGCTCCTCGCGCAGATCGCGGCGTTCCGGCTGGCCGCGGCCGAGGCGGGCCCGAGCGCCGGGCTCTTCGCCGCCGCCGCGCTCCCCGCGATGCCGCACGTCTTCGGACACGCGCACTTCGCCTGCCTCGACTTGCCGGTGGCGGCGCTCGAGCTGGCCACGCTGGCCTGGGTGGCGCGACTGGCCCGCGCGGATCGCCTCGGCGCTCGACGGCTCCTTCCGCTCGCCGCCCTCTTCGGCCTCGGGGTGGCCACGAAGCTGAACGCGCTCTTCCTCGTGGGGGCGATCGTGCCTTGGGTCCTCCTCGTGGCGCCGCGCCGGACCTTGGTCATCGCTGCGACGCTCGCGATCGGCGCCGCGATTCTCTTCTACGCCGTGTGGCCGTATCTCTGGACGGACCCGGTGGGCCGATTGCGCCACCTCGTCGAGTTCCACTTGGCCCACCGCACTTTCCCCGTGTACTTCTTCGGGACGCAGTACGACGGCTACACCGTGCCGCGCACGTACCTGCCCGCGATGCTCTTGCTCACCACACCCATTCCGTTCCTGGTGCTCGCGGCCGCCGCGTGCGTGCGCGTGCGGCGCCGGCACAGCCTCGTGACGCTGCTGCTCCTCGGTGCCGCCGCGTCGATGCTGCCGTTCGTGGCGCTGCGCTCTCCGGTCTACGACGGCGTTCGCCACTTCCTCCTCGCTCCGCTCGTCGTGGGCGTGCTCGCCGGGGTCGGCTTCGCCACGCTGATGGACGGCGCGAAGAAATGGCTGCGCGCGGACAGGTCGCCCGCGCCTCGAGTTGCGCAGGCGGCGCCGCTTCTCGTGGGAGCGGCGCTTCTCGGATGCGGAGTGTGGGCCGTGGCGTCCGTGCAGCCCTATCCGCTCGCCTACTACAACGCGTTCGTGAACGGACCGCGCGCCGGACTCCCGCCGCCTCAGGGGGCGGGCCTCGAGTCCACCTGTTGGGGCGCGGAAGCGGTGACGCCGGAGGTCGTGAGCTGGATCAACGCGAACCTCCCCGAGCGCGCCACGATCGACTGGAACGCGGGGTCGTACACGTCGCTCCGCGAGTATCAGCGCTACGGTCTCCTGCGCGCCGACTTCACCTTCGCGCAGGGCGCGGACTACTGGGTGCTCGAGACGAATCAGGCCTACTGGACCTCGCGTCTCCTCTGGAAGCTGTTCACGAACGGGCAGGCCGGTCCGTATCACGGCGTGAAGTCGTTCGGGCTGAAGGGCATCGACCTCGTGCGCATCTACCAGCGCGCGCCGGTGGCGCAATGAGGGGCGAGAGGACCGCGAAATGAGCGGCGAGCGACACGATCCGACTGTCGGTGAGGGGAACGCGTGATGACGCGCGAACCTCGCACCGGCTTCGTGCCCGTCGCCGGAACCACGCTCGCGTGGGAGATGGCCGGCGAGGGTCCGCCGGTCGTGTTCCTCCACGGCTTCTCGCTCGACCGGAGGATGTGGGACGACCAGGTCGACGCCTTTGCGCCGCGCTACACGGTCGTTCGCTACGACCTGCGCGGCTTCGGCCGCTCCCCCGCCGCCGACGTTCCGTATCGCCACGCGGACGACCTCGCGGCGCTGCTCGATCATCTGCAGATCGATTCGCCGGCGCTCGTGGGGCTGTCGATGGGCGGCGGCGCGGTGATCGGCTTCGCCACCTCGAACCCGGGGCGCGCACGGGCCCTCGTGCTCGTGGACACCTTCCTCGCGGGATTCGCGTGGTCGAAGGACTTCACGGATTCCCTCGGGGCCGTGTCGAAGACCGCGAAGAAGGAGGGACTCGATGCCGCGAGGCGCGAGTGGCTCGCGTCACCGCTCCTGGCGAATGCGCTCGCGCGGAAGGAGCTGGCGCCGCGCCTGCGCGCCATGATCGAAGGCTACTCGGGGTGGCACTGGCTGAACCGCGATCGGGGACAGCCCATCGTACCGCCGGCGATCCTGCGGCTTTCCGAGATCCAGGTGCCCACCCTCGCAGTGGTGGGCGAGCGAGACGCCGCCGACTTCCAGCGGGTGGCCGAGACCATCGAGCGCGACGTCCCCGGCGCCCGCCGCCTGGTGATGCCGGGAGTGGGGCACCTCCCGAACATGGAAGACCCGGCGCGGTTCAACGACGTCGTGCTGGACTTCCTGGAGGCTTCGGGGGGCTAGAGATGGCGCGGACCGCCTTCGCGGTGGTCGCCCTTCTCCCCCGACGCAACCCCAGTGCAGGTGCGTGAGCGCTCGCAACCTGTCCCCAGTTCAACTCACCGAGTGCGGATGACCTTAAGCGTACGGCACGCGGTCGGGTCGAGACCTCTGACGAAGTAGATCCCGGTCGGAACAGGCCGTCCCGCATCGTCGCAGCCATTCCACTGCCAACGGTGCACTCCCGCCTGCAATTCCGAGTCGACGAGGCCACGCACGCGACGTCCTGATACATCGAAGACGTCCACGCGGAGCTTCGACGCGGCCGGAACCTCAAGGAAGATCGTCGTCCCCTCGCGGAATGGGCTTGGCGTGGCCCAGATTCCGTGGCGCGCAGCCGCTGCCCCCGGTCCGACTCCGGATGCGGCGCACGCCACCTCGCCGGTCGACGTTGCGCCGAGCGTCTCTTCTCTTCCGTCTTTCGACACCACGCGGACATCCTCGAGTACCAACTCCGAGCGGCCACAGGTTCTGAGTCGTAGGTCCACGTACGCAACCGTGCCGGCACCCGAGGCGCCTCCAGACGGCCCGTAGCTAAAGGCCCCGACGGCCTCCGCACCTTGCGTCGGCGCATCGCTCAAGGAGACCGTGCCGTTGCCTCCTTGAGTCAGAAATTCACCTCCACGGACCGCTGTGATCTCCACGACCTCGGGGTCGAACACCAAGCGACCTTCGAACGCACCGAGATCCTCCGCACCTGATGCGACGATCGCCACCGAGGTGAGGCCTCCCTCGCTCCCCGCCACGGAGGGAGGATCGAAGGAGAACGACACCGGCGCGGTGATCACGGCACTCGACGTCACCGATGTGCTGGTCGCGCAGGTGGCTGACCACCGCGACGCGACCAGTTGGACGTCCACGATGTCGATGTCGCCGTCCGGGACGGACGCGCAGTACTCTCCCGGAGAGGCAAGGTCCACGTCACAGGTGGGATCATAGCGCTCGTCTCCGCTACGTGCCCCCCACCGGGTGGCCAGCTGCATGGCATCGCCGACCGTGACCTCGCAGTCCTCGTCGTAGTCCCCGAAGATGTGATGAAGAAGGCTCACGCTTCCAGGTGCGCTCTCGGTCTCCATCGCTCGGCCTTCCGTATCCACCAGCTCAAGCGCTTCGAGCGTGACCGTCGAGGCGCGACGCGTGGGCCCTGGATTCCGATTGATGAAGGTCAAGGTCGCAAGGTCGCCGGATCCGGTCGATCCGGCCTGGGTTCCGAACGACAGCGCCCCGTAACGCACTCTCCCGACCTGAACGACAGGCCCGAGCTGCATCACGCTGCGCCCGGTACTTCCCAGGAAGGGGCCGAGCTCGACCCGGTCGAACTCGAGAAGCGTTTCGTCGAACACCACGTCGAACTGAAAGCCTCCCAGGTCGCATATGGACGAGACCCTCACGGGTGCTGACACGGGACAGCCGTAGTCGACGAACGCGGGCAAGCGTACGACCACCTTGGGAGTACAAGGGGTCTGGGCAAGGGAGACCGATAGCGAGCCGGCGGCCACGACGACGAAGCCGAGTAGGCCGAAGCCGAAGAGAGTTGATCCGCGTCGCACGTTGCCGCTCCGGGTTTCCGACTCCACCTGCTCTGAGTTGCGGGGTCGTGCGCAACGACTCGGCCGGTCGAGATGGGGCAGGCACCGGCTTGCCCCATCCCCAACCTCCTATCGGGACACGACCACCTTTTCCGTGTGCCGCGTGACCGGACCAGTCACTCTCACAAAGTAGATGCCCGCGGGCACCACTCGCCCCGCGTCATCGCGACCGTCCCAGGCGAGCGCGTGCACGCCGGTCGCAAGCTCGTTGTCGGCCAGTTCGCGAACGCGACGCCCCCCGATGTCGAACACGGCGACGAGAACGTGTTCCTGCGCCGCGAGCGCGAACGACACCGTTGTCCGACTGGCAAATGGGTTCGGCGCGATCTGCAGACCCCGAGGCGCGGTGCCGGCCGTCGCTTCGATCCCGGTCGCGCAGACGATCTCGCCGTTCTGCGTTTGACCCCTGGGGCACTCGGCTCCGGCCTTTGTGACGCCTCGCGCGTCCTTGATCCGCAGCGCTGACTCCCCACACGTCTTCAGCCGAAGGTCGACGTAGGCAACGATGCCTTCGCCGTCCGCACCCTCCGCGGAACCGAAGCTGAAAGCGCTCACGGCCTGCACGCCATCGCCCCGCGGCGCCATCAGTGGCACCGCAGTGTTCTGGCCGTGCTCCAGGAATCCTCCGGATCGAATGCCGACCACCTCAACGACATCGGAATCGAACGCGAGCTGCGCCTCGAATGCCCCGAGGTCCTGTGCGCCGCTCGCCCGGATACCGACCGTGGCGATCTGACCGACGGCACCGGCCACCACGTCCGGGTCGAGAGCGAATGAGACCGGCGCCGGCGTAACGATGGACGAGGTGGCGAGCCACGCTGGCGCGCTCGCGCACGTCGCCGCCCAGCGCGAAGCTCCGAGCTGGATATCCACGATGTCGATGTCGCCGTCCGGCGCTGACGCGCAGAAGTCTCCAGGGGTGACGAGGTCGATATCATAGAGCGCGTTGTAGCGCGAATCCCCGGACACGGCTCCCCACCGCGTAGCGATCTGCATCAGGTCGGTGACCGTGACCTCGCAGTTCGCGTCGAAGTCTGCGTAGATCGAGTTCCGCAGATTCACAGTGCCGGGCGTAGACAGCGCCGTCACCGGCACTCCACTCGTGTTGAGGACTTCGATCGCCTGAAGGTCCAGAGACTCACTGATCGGCGTTGAGCCACCGTTGCGGTTCGTGAACGTGAGGGTCGCCAGATTGCCGGCACCCGTCGGCCCGGCAGCGCCTCCGAACGAGATGGCGCCGTAACTCACGCGCCCCAGAAGCACGTGGGGGCCCACCGCCAGCACGTTGCGACCCGTGCTGCCCAAGAAGGGACCGAGCGCTGCGCTCGTGAAGTCGAGGGTCGCATCGTCGAACGGCATGTCAAATTGAAAGGCGCCTAGATCGCAGGAATCCGTGATGGTGATCGGCACCTGGGCCGGGCAATCGCGGTAGACGTAGGTGGACCCGGATCCAACGGTGAGCACGGGACTGCAGGGCGATGAGCAGAGTGGCTCACTGCACGACGGAGTGCCCAGCGCGTCCCAGCCGACGGCGTGGAGGTTCCACGCCAAGGGACTGGGCGACTCGCAGTCCACCGTCACGCGGATGTTGTTAGTGGAGTTGACGATGCACATGCTGCCCGCGCCGCCGAAGTAGAATACGGTGATGTCGCCGGCGACGACCGGGCCCGTGGGGCAACCCCCTACGGCGAGCAGTAGGTTTGAGCCCGATCCCGCATTCAGGAAGCCGCTTAGAGGCGAGAAGCCGGCGAAGATCACGCCCGTGGATTGTAGGCCGAAGTCCGCAGCGGACATGCCGCCACCCACGCTGCACATGTACCAGAGGTAGAGGTGCCCGAGGCCCCCGGCAGCGATGCCGCCGGTGTTCGCATGGGGATCCGTTTGACTCGCGCTGATCGTCCATCCGTACTGGTGCTGCGCGACGGCGCTCGATGTCGCAACGAGGCTGGCAAGGACACAAGCGACGATGACTTTCTTCACGACGCGTCTCCTCGATCCTGGAGGTCCCGCCAGAAGAGGAGACCTCCGGAAAAGAGTGCAGGGGTCTCGCGAAGCGGCTCGTGTGGAAGCCGAGCAGGCGGGCCGTTCAGCGGGGTCCGGCACA
This sequence comes from bacterium, assembly GCA_046330135.1. Classification (GTDB taxonomy): domain Bacteria; phylum ARS69; class ARS69; order ARS69; family ARS69; genus CAYYFX01. The sequence continues at coordinate 1,178,498 of JAXLTI010000004.1, read as the reverse complement.
AGAGGGCGGCTCCCTCCCCTTGAGCGACCTGCGGACCGGTGTCTCGCCTGCCGCGGGCGGCACGCGTGCTAGCAGGTGGCTCGGAACGCCGGCACGGTAGACCTTTGTGGCCTGCTGAGTCAAGTTTGTGCCGTGTCAGCGGAGGGTGCGGGGGTCCTCTCGGCGTATGCGTCGTGATGTTGCCCTCGCGTGGGCGTAAGGTCCCACTCATCCGCACGGTTTTCGCGCCGCGCTGACGAGCGCTGGACCTCGCAGCCGCTTCGGTGACATAGTGCGGACTCCCATGCGCCGTCGCTTCGTCGCCGTCTTGTCGCTCGGCTGTTCTGTCGCGGCCACCATCGCCGTCCCCGCGCGGGCCGATCGCGCCCCGGACGTCCTCCTCCTCACGATCGACACGCTGCGGCCGGACTATCTCTCCGTGAACGGCTACGACCGGCCCACCTCGCCTGTGCTAGACGCGCTCATCCTCTCCGGTTGGTATTTCGAGGACGCGGCGTCACCGATCGGGCGGACGACCCCGGCGCTCGCCTCGCTCCTCACCGGCGCTTACCCGCACAGCACTCGCGTGCGCGCGCTCTGGGAGAACATGCCCCCGGAGGTCGTGACCTTGCCGCAGGTCCTGCGCGCGGCCGGCTGGCGCACGCTGGCGGTCGTCACGAACAACGTGCTCACGACCGATCGCGGCCTCGACCGCGGCTTCGACATCTACGACACGGCGGAAGACTCGCGGCCGGCGCGCGTCACCACCGACAAGGCGATCGAGCAGCTCGCGCGCATACCGAAGGACCAGCCGCTCTTCGCGTGGGTCCACTACATCGACCCGCACGTGCCGTACCGCTCGGATCCGAAGATCATCCAGAGCTTCGACCCCGGGTATCGCAGCCGCTACCCGCTGGCGTTCGGGTGGACGCCGCTCCCGGGCGAGCCCGCCGGTCCGGTGAAGCCCTTCCCCGACGATCTGCCGAAGGTGGACGCCACGCATCGCAATCATCTACCCGAGAACGTCGTGGCCCACATTCGCCGCCTCTACGCGGCCGACATCCGCTCCGCGGACGACGAGATCGGCCGGCTCCTCGCCGCGTTCCGCGCGCGCAGCGGCAAGAACCTCCTCGTGGTGTTCGCGGCGGATCACGGCGAGTCGCTCGGCGAGCACGCTTACTTCTTCGATCACGGCGACTACTGCTACGAGGGCGAGATTCGCGTGCCGCTGGCGTTCAGCCTTCCGCCCTCGAGCCGTTTCGCGGGCAAGGGCTACCTCTCCGGACGAGTTTCCCTCGTGGATGTGGCGCCCACTCTGCTGGAGCTGCTGAGCGTGAAGGCGTCGCCCGAGTTCGCCTCCCGTCTCGAGGGTCGCTCGCTCGTCCCCTTCCTCCAGGGCGATTCGCCGCCGGAGAGGCCCGTCTTCGGCGAGAGCGGCCACGCCTTCTATCCGGAGGTCGTGACGCGGCGAGTCCGCAACGACGTGGAGGGCGCCTTCCGGTGCGTCGTGCTCGGGGACTGGAAGCTCATCTGGACGCCGTTCCAGACCGGCGCGCTCGAGTGGGAGCTGTACGATCTCCGCAAGGACCCGCACGAGACGCACGACCTCTGGCGAGCGGACCAGCCTCACTTCCAGGAATTGAAGCCCATCCTCCTCGAGTGGGCGAAGGCCGGGAAATGGAAGGACGAGCCGTCGCCGATCGCCGAGCGGGATCTCGAGAAGCTGCGCTCGCTCGGCTACATCAAGTAGCTCTTTCGGCGAGGACCGCGCACTATCGCCGTCACATGAAATCCGTCGACTGCCACCCGACCTCACTCGCCGCCCCATGACCTCTGTGGATCCCACCGGCGCGTTCCCGTACCCGTCCCGGCGCATGCCGGTGTTCGCGCGGAACGTGGTGGCCGCGTCGCAGCCGCTCGCCGCGCACGCGGGGCTCGCCGCGATGGCCGCCGGCGGCAACGCGGTGGACGCCGCGCTCTGCACCGCGATCACGCTGACGGTCGTGGAGCCCACGAGCAACGGGCTCGGCTCCGACGCCTTCGCGATCGTCTGGGACGGTACGGCGCTCCACGGGAGCAACGGATCCGGACGCTCGCCGCGCGCGTGGACGCCGGAGCGCTTCGCCGGTCGGACATCCATGCCCGACCTCGGCTGGGACGCGGTCACCGTGCCCGGCGCGGTGGACGTGTGGCGCCGCCTCTCCGAGCGCTTCGGGCGCCTCCCCTTCGAGCGGCTCTTCGATCCCGCGATCCGCTACGCCCGCGATGGCTACGCGGTGAGCCCGATCACCGCGTTCGCGTGGCGCACGGCCGAGCGGCGGTATGCCGCGTTCCCGGAGTTCGTACGCACGTTCCTGCCGCTCGGTCGCGCGCCGCAGCCGGGCGAGACGTTCCGGTGCGAGGCGCTCGCGAAGTCGCTCGAGGACATCGCCGCGACGCGCGGCGAGTCGTTCTATCGCGGCGCTCTCGCCGAGCGCATCGCGGCGGCCGCCGCCGCGGAGGGCGGCGCGATGACGCGCGAGGATCTCGCGGCGCACGCAGCGCTCGACGTCCGGCCCCTCGCGGTCCCCTTCGGCGAGGTCGAGCTGCACGAGCTTCCCCCGAACGGACAGGGTCTCGCCGCGCTGGTGGCGATCGGCGTCCTGGAGCGATGCGGCATCCGGGAGACGGCGCCCGATTCCACCGAGAGCTTCCATCTCCAGATCGAAGCGATGAAGCTGGGCATCGCGGCGGCGAGTCGCCACGTGGCGGATCCCGACGCGATGGAGCGGACGCCCGACTCGCTCGTGGCGCCGGCGTTCCTCGACGAGCTCGCCCGTCACGTCGATCCGAAGCGCGCGCGTCCCCTTTCGCGAACGCTTCCCACGGAGCGCGGCACGGTGTACCTCGCGGCCGCCGACGCCGAGGGTCGGATGGTCTCCTTCATCCAGTCGAACTATGCGGGGTTCGGCTCCGGCGTGGTCGTTCCGGGGACGGGCATCAGCCTCCAGAACCGCGGTCGCGGCTTCACGCTTCAGGAAGGTCACCCGAACCGAGTGGCCGGCGGGAAGCGCCCCTTCCACACGATCATTCCCGCGTTCGTCACGCGCGCGGGCGCCCCGGTGATGGCGTTCGGCGTGATGGGCGGCGCGATGCAACCGCAGGGTCACTTGCAGATGATGGTGCGCATCTTCGCGCACGGTCAGGATCCGCAAGCCGCCTCCGACGCGCCGCGCTGGTTCGTGGACGAGGTCGGCGCGGTGGTCGTCGAAGCCGGCTTCCCCCGCGCCGCCGCGGAAGGTCTGCGCACCCGGGGGCATCACATCGCGGTCGGCGGAACGTTCGGCCTCTTCGGCGGCGCCCAGCTCGTGCGCAGGCTCGGCGACGGGTACGAAGCGGCGTCGGACTCGCGCAAGGATGGGCAGGCAGCAGGGTTCTAGGTGCGCCGCCGATGCGCGAGTCCTCCCACTCCCCCGCCGTCTTCTGAAGCTCGCGCGGCTGCCGTCATCGCCGAGCCACGAGGACCACGTCGGTGCCCACGTTGAGGAAGACCTCGCGGATCCGGCTCTCGCGCTTCGAGCGGGGTCGCGGAAGACGCCGGCGCCAGGCCGCGCTCCGCCGGCGCTTCTTCCAGAGCTCCCAGGCCTCGTTCAGCCGTTGCCGCAGGGGTCCGCTGCGCGGCGGAATCACGCGCAAGGCCTCCGCCCACGCTTCGATCTGCGCGTCGGTCATCTCGTAGGTGTCCAGCGAAGCGATGTGGACGTCTCGGAAGCCCGCGCCGGCGGCGGCGCTCCAGTAGTCCACGTAATTCGGGCGGCTCTCGTTGATCCCGTGCGCGAGCTCCGCCGCCGAGTCCCGGCGCAGCATCTCGCCGGCGTTCTCGTAGATGCTGATGCAGGGCTCGTTCACGGCGAGAAGTCGCCCGCCGGGCTTCAGGACCTTGTGCACGCTCGCGAAGACCCGGGGCAGGTCCGACGTGTGGTGAAGCACGCCCGCGCAGAACACGAGATCGAAGGTGCCGGGGAAGAAGGGGAGGTTTTCGCTGTCGCCGATCACGGGGTCGAAACACGTGCCGGCTTCCTTCATCAACGCCCACGAGCGCCCCAATCCGATCTGATCGTCGCTCACCACGTCGATCGCGGCCACGCGGCAGCCCTTGAGAGCGAAGTGCTTCGCGGCCCATCCGCGACCCGCGCCGAGATCGAGCACCGTTTCCTTGCCGGAGAGATTCGCGAGCTGGAGCGCCAGGTCGAAGCACTTCGCGACGCGATGCCACGCTTTGTCGTCGAAGTAGGGCAGCTTGAAATCGATGTCGACGCCCGTCTGGTCGTAGATGCGGTGCTCCTTGTGCAACGTGACCCAGCCCACGGCCTCGCGCGCCTTGGAGGTCCAGCGCTCGTCGTCGACGTACAGGAAGGGCAAGCGGTCCCGGATGGGATAGCGGCCGCCGCACGCGCAACGCAGTGCGCCGGCCGTGACGTCGTCGCCCTGCGACGTCTCGGCGTCGAGCTCGAGCGCCCCGCCGCACGCGGGGCAACAGGAAGACCAGAAGGCCGGAGTCGTACGCGACGCTCTCGCCCACGGGCACCGGATCCAGCTCCACCGTTCCGGCGTCGAGTCGGTTTCGGAGCAGCCGGTCCTCCCTCGCCCCGAGAGATGCGGGGCCCGCGAGCCACTGGGGGCAGCGCCAGTCGAAGAGCAGCTCCGGATGCTCGTCGATGTTCGGTCGGGCGTTCCAGTGGGCCGTGTCGTGGTTGAACAGGCCCGCGGCATTGATCCAGACGCCCCAGCCCCCGAGGACCCCCAGGAGGGCGACTCGCGCCGGCGCCGGAGCGCTCGCAAACGGGGCGGCCGCGTGGGGGATGAGCAGGGCGAACGCGGGAACCATGTCCACCAGGAGCCGCGGCCCATAGCACCAGCCTCCCCACCAGCAGTCGAAGCCCGCCACGGCGGTGAGATGCAGGGCGATCCATGCCAGCGCCAGGAGAACGGTCGGACCGGGCCGCGAGCGCACGGGGCGAATCGCGAGGGCGAGAACGCCGAGGAGCGCGGGGGCGTACACGAAGAGCCCGCGGGAAGGACTCAGAAGAAGGCCGAAGAGGCCGATCGGGAAGCTCGCTCGGTTCCCCATGCGCGCCGCGTGGTTCCGGACGTACCAGGGAACCCAGCTGTCGTCGTATGCCGCGTTCAGCAAGCCCACCGGCACGAGAACCACCGCCGCGCCCACGAGCAGGGCGGGCACGTTGCGCGGGCGTCGGAGCGTCACGAGAGCCCCGATCAATGCTCCGGGCAGCGCCGCGGTGGGGCGAGTCACCCAGGCACCCGCGAGCAACGCTCCGATGGCGAAGGCGCGCCGTGCGCCGCTCGCTTCCACCGCGAGACAGAGGGCGCCGAGGACGAGAACCATGGACAGGTTGTGGCTCCAGAGCGCCAGGGTGAACGTGCTCGCGATGGGGGTCGCCATCACCAAGGCGAAAGCCAGCCACCGCTCGTGGCCTGCGTGAGGGCCCGGCAGACGACGAAGGAGCGCGACGAGGAGAAGGAGAACCGCGACGAGCGTGAGCGCGGAAAGCGCTTTCTGAAGGGCGAAGTTGTCCGAGTTGCGGCGCGCGTCGAAGCCGAAGGGGCGAGCCGCCGCCACGAACGGCACGGCGGCCAGTGAGGTCCCCAGGGGGTACGTGCTCAGGACGTGCCCGCGGACTTGTCGGATCCGATAGTCTCTCGCGGGGAAGGAGTCGCGGTACGGCGCGAGGTCGATCCCTCCGTGGTCCACGAGCGCCTGGGAGACGAGGAGAGTGTGGAGGGGATCCGAGTCGCGGTTGGACACCGGCGCAACGAACGGCAGGAGCGCGAGCGCAAGGACCGCCACAACGGCGGGCGCCGTCCCCTGGAAGCGCGAGACTCCCGTCCGCTGAAGCGACAAGCGGGCATTCCTTCCGTCACGGCCGATTGCGCCGCGGAGCCTACACTACCAGGCGTCGGCCCGCAGCTTGTCGAGGACGCTCCCGATGACGAGGAACGACAAGCCGCGGAGCGGCCGGACGAACGGGCTCTACGTCGGCGACGCGGCCCCGCGCGACGGCCAGCGCAACGACCTCACGCCGGCGATCGCGCCGGGCACCGGCGAAAGCACAAAGGCCGCTCCCCGGCAGCGGCCCGCCTAGAGGTCGGACCAACCGTCGGGAAGGATGAACTGCCAGAAGTCCGGGAAGAACTTCTCAGAAATCCCGTTCTGCTTCGGGCTGTTGGTCCGCGCGTGGTTCAGGGCGCGGATGGCGCCGGCGCGATCGTCCTTCTCGATCGCCGTATCGAGCAACTTGGCGCCGTCGCGGAAGAGCTGCTTGTAGGCCCGATGCGAGCCGACCTGGGCATCCAGGCATCCCTCGAGCGCCTTGTTCTTCACCGACGTCAGGTACTGGAAGTACTGGCAGTGGACGCGCACCGCGACGTCCTTGCTGGCCAGCATGAGGTCGGCGACCTGCCGGTAGTCCGTGGGCAGGCCCGCCCACGCGTAGAACTCCTTCTTCTCGGGATTGCTGACCTCGAGCTGTCCGAAGCCCATGCCGAGGCTGCCCTTCGTTTGAGCCTGGCGGATGTTGCAGAACGCGGTCTCCTCGAAGAAGATCACCGCGATCGTGGAATAAGACACGGGGTGCGCTTGGGGATGATGTCGTCCGAACGCCTCCCACAGCGTGGGCAGGTCCCAGGCGTCCTTCTCGACCCACGCAAACGGACATCGCTTGACCACAGGGGCTCCTCCTCCGTGACCGCGGGCGAATCGAGAGACTCGCGCCGCGGCATGGAGGCGTCAAGCGCGCGGCGACGTAAGAGCGTCGAGCGGAAGCGTCGAGCGCAGGGGCAGCGTCAGCGCTGCACGCTCGGCACGAAGGCCGTGGTCCGGCCGGCGACTTCCAGGAACACGATGCGTTCCCCGCGCGCCGTGGTGGCGCCCGCCTTCTTGCCCCAACGGCGGTGGAAGAGCCACGTGCGCGGGAAGCGGGCCTTCTCCGCGTCCACGGTCACGGCATGCCGCACCACGCGCAGCAGCACCGCACGGAGCCTCCGCGCGCCGGCTTCCGAGAGCGCGTCCGCGCGACGCCGGGGATCGATGCGCGCCTGGTAGAGCACTTCGTCCGCGATCCAGTTGCCCACACCCGCCGCGAAAGACTGATCGAGAAGCACCGCCTTCACGCTCGTCCCCCGCGCGCGCAGGCGCCGCGCGAACTCCGCAGCGCCCGGCGGATCGAGCAGCGGATCGAAGCCCAGATCCGCGATCGGCGGCTCGCGCTCCGGGTCTTCGCGCAGCCGCACGCGACCGAGGCGACGCTTGTCCGTCATCACCAGCTCGCCGCCGCCCTCGAGGAACAGGTGGACCTTCGCCCAGCGCGGCGGCCAGTCGACCTCGACCTTGCGGCCGCTCGACACGAGCGGCAGGGCCGTCTCGCCCTTCGCGCGGAATCCCCCCGCCATGCCGAAGTGGAAGAGCGGGTGCGGCGGCCGATCGAGCGCGAACCAGAGGTGCTTGCCGCGGCGGAGAACCTCGCGCACCTCGCGACCGCGGAGGGAACGCGCGAACGCCGCGGGGGAGACGCCGTCGAAGACGATCCGATCGTTCGCGCATCGCGCGCGCTCGATGCGCCGCCCGGCGGCCACGCGCTCGCAGAGCTTCCGCGCCCGCTCGACCTCCGGAAGCTCCGGCATCAGCTCACCATCATCCGAAGAGAATGGGCGTCTCCCGTGAGCACGGCGCAGCGCCGCCTCACTTCGCCGCCTTCGGTCCTTCGAAGAAGATGGGGCTGGACCACGCCATCTCGCCGTCCTCCTGCGTCACGCGCACATACGCGCCGCGGAAGTCCGCTCCGTCGTCCCGGTTCCAGCGCAGCTCCACGATCCGCTCGTGCGGGTTCGTGTCCGTCACGTCGCGCTCGGGGAAGGGCGGCTGCCCCTCCCGCGGGATCCCCACGAGCTTCACCTCGCGCATCGGCCCCGCCGCCACGATCCGCGCGGTGATTCCGCGCACCTTGTCCCCGTCCTTCCACGGCGCGGTCTCGATGCGGATGCGCGGACCCGTGGTGCCGTAAGTGTGGCCGTCGCGGAGCGCGTCGAAGATCTCCTCGTGCGTCAGCGCGCTCACCCACGCCGCGCACAGGCCATGCCCGGGACATTCGTCCTTGGTGCGATCGAAGCGCATCTTCTCGCGCACGGGATTGCCGGGCGTGCCGAGATGGTTGTCGGTGGACGCGAGGAGGTAGAAGTCGTAGCCGTGCGACCAGCCTTCCTGGAGGTTGCCCTTCCGCGGCTTGTCCGCCAGGTTCCCCATGCCGCGCGGCGCCGGGGGCGAGCACGGCATGAGCGGGACCTCGGAGTTCCCCTTGTTGCTGTAGACCTCCACCGTCTTCACGAAGCGGTCGTCGAAGAACTCCCACTGCATGGGCGGCTGCGCGAGCGACGCGGGATGGTGCGGAATGGTGAGCACCTGACCGTCCTGCGGCAGAACGGCCCAGAGATCCGTGGGCTGCTTGTAGTCCCACGACGTGAGCAGCTTGCCGACCCCGTTGCGGTAGTAGACATTTTCGTGGCCGTGGTCGTCCGTCCACTCGTAGCCGAGAAGAGCGGCGAAGCGGCCGGGGTCGTCGAACTGGCGCACGAGATCCATGGACTCCTGCCACGTGGCGTCGGTGAGGCACGGGTAGACGTAGTGCACGTCGTGGTCGGTCTTGGCGGTGAAGTCCAGGCCCACGATGTCGCGGCCGTAGCGATAGCCTTCGGCCGGCGCGCGCGAGCCGTCCGAGCGGTTCGTGTGCCAGTGCACGTCGCCCCACACGAGGTTGCGATCTCCCGCGGCACCCACCACGATCGGAAGATCCCAGGGCGCGGCGAATCCCTGCGCGGAGACCGAGACCCACCAAACGCCCTCGCGATCGAGCGTGATCTCGGCCCGCCGCGCGCAGGGATCGCGCGCCTCGACGGACGCCGCCACCGGCTCGGTGGCTCGGCCGGACTCGTGCGTGGCCACCACGCGGGCGTCCGGGGGGAACGTGGCGCCGGGGAAGCCGTAGGGGTCGAGCGCCGCGACGAGGATCGAGACGGTCTCGCCCTTCCGCGCCTGCGAGGGTCCCGAGAGGTGCAGGCGCTCGGACGCGCGACGCCCCACCGCGAGCGGCGCGCCCCGGAGGGGAACGTCGATCGGCGCCCCGCCCTCGCCCGGCAGCAGGCGGAAGCGGAAGGGGACCTCCTCCTCGGGGAAGGCCTGCGCCACGGCCGCCCCCTTTCCGTACGTTCCGGGATCACCGTAATTGACCGTGAAGCTCCGCCCCGCCTCGAGCGGCTCGGAGAGAATCGCCAGGAGGAGCTTCGGATAGCGACCCGCGATCAAGATCGGCTGGTCCCGGCAGAGGGGCACCAAGGGGAAAGGCACCACCGAGAGCGTCACCGGTCCCTTGGCGACGGTGCGGCCCGGCACGTCGCCGTCCGGAACCGGCGTGGTCCAGTGCGCCTTCTCGAACGGCGCGCAGAGAGGGAAGCGGATCTCCACCGTGTCGCCGCGCGCGAGGCCTTCGCCCGCGGCCTGGATCCGGAAGGCGATCGTGGCGGGGCCGTCCGCCGTGACGGGCGAGGCCGGCTCGATCGTGGCGAAGCACCGCGCCGGCGTCTCGCCGCGCTGCGCCTGCGCGGCCGTGGAGGCCAGCAGCGCCACGGCGAGCGGCGCGAGGAGCGTCGTGAGCCATGAGGGCATGATGCGAGCGATCTTACCACTCTGGTCGTTCGCCGAGGGCCGATGGTACGATCCGGCACCGGGGGCGCGATGAGCGAAACCACGAGCGAAGCGGCCACCCTCTCCGGCCTGCCGGTACGCCCCGACCTTCTCACCACCGTGCGCGAGGCCGTGGACGCGTTGGAGGCCCTCGGCGACGCGCCGGGCTCCGCGGTCCACGCCGCGAACCTCCTGCGCGCGACGCGCGAAGCGGTCTCCGCGCTGCACCAGGCGCGCGCCGGCTCCGACCAGGCCGCCGCCGGGCGCATTCACGGCAACCGCTCGCTGATCCATCGCGTCCTCGAGGCCGCCGCACGACGCCCCGTCCGCCTGGCGTTCCACGCTTCCCCCTTCGCGGACGAGTGGACCGACCTCGCCATCGAGGCCGTGCTCGTGTCCGATTACACGGTGGGCTCGCTCGTGTTCCACCGCGCGCGCTCCCTCGGCGACCGCACCCTCTTCCTGCTTCCGCCCGAGCGCAAGGAAGGCCGCATCTCGTGGGCGCAGGCCGAGCGTCGCATCCTGGACATCGGTCGCTCGCTGCTGGCGCTGCGGGCCCGGGCGGAGCTGGATGCGAGCTCCCCCGTGGCGTTGCTCGGCGCGAACTCGCCGGAGCTGGCGCTCTTCGACCTCGCGTGCCTCGCCACCGGCACGGTCAACGTCCCGATCCCGGCGAACGCGCCGCCCTCGCAGATGCAACACATCCTGGAGCATGCCAAGCCCGGCGCGCTCTTCCTCGGCGACGAGGAAGCGCGTCGCGCGGCGGCGGAGGCCTCCGCCAGCGTGCCGCGGGTGCACTGGCTCGTGGAGGCGCACGACGCGGTCGAGAGCACCGGGACGTTCGCTGACTTCCTCGCGCTCGGCCAAGGCGTCTCCGACGACGAGGTGCGCAACGCCGCGGCCAGCGCCCGCTCGAGCGACGTAGCCACGGTGATGTACACGTCGGGCACCACCGGCGTCCCGAAGGCCGTCCCCTTCACGCACGGCAACGTCGTCACCAAGCGCTTCGCGCGCGCCGCCGCCTGGCCGGACCTCGGGGAGGGCGACGTCTTCCTCTGCTACCTGCCGCTCTACCACACGTTCGGCCGCTGGCTCGAGATGCTGGGCTGCGTGTTCTGGGGCTCGATGTACGCCTTCGTGGAAGACGTGTCCGTGCAGTCCCTCCTGTGGTCGTTCCAGCGCGTGCGCCCCACCACGTTCGTCAGCGTGCCGAAGAAGTGGATCCAGATCGCGGAGGCGGTGGCGCCGCTCAGCGCCGACGCAGACGCGGACCGCGAGCATGATCGCGAGATCTCCCGCGCCTTGGTGGAGGCCACGGGCGGCCGCCTCAAGCGGGGGCTTTCGGCGGCAGGCTATCTCCCGGTCAGCGTCTTCCGGCGCTTCCATGCGGCGGGGATCGAGCTGCATTCCGGCTTCGGCATGACGGAGGCCACGGGCGGCGTGACGATGACGCCGATCGGGGACTACCGCGACGACTCCATCGGCACGGCGCTGCCCGGCATCGAGCTGAAGGTGGCGAGCGACGGCGAGCTGCTCCTCCGCGGGCCGTACGTGACGGCGGCCACTCCGGAGGATGTCTCGCGCGAGGACGGCTGGCTCGCCACCGGGGACATCGTGGACGTGGATCCCGACGGCCACTACCGCATCATCGATCGCAAGAAGGAGATCTTCAAGAACGTCCAGGGCGAGACGATCTCGCCGCGCCGCACGGAGAGCCTCTTTGCGGACTTCGACGCGATCGACCGCGTGCTGCTCGTCGGCGACGGCCGCGAGTACTGCACCGTGCTGATCGTGCCGAGCGCGGAGCTGCGCGAGGCGTACGCGAAGGATGCCGCCGGCCTCACCGTGGACTCGCCGCAGCTGCGCGATCTCTTCGGACCGATCGTCTCCACGGTGAACCGTTTCCTCGCGCCCTACGAGCGCATCGTGGACTTCACGATCCTCGCGCGCGACCTGAACGTGGATCGCGGCGAGCTGACGGCGAAGGGCACGCCGCGCCGCAAGATTCTCGCGGAGCGCTTCCGCGAAGCGATCGAGCCGATGTACTCGCGCGAGTCGATGTCCCTCACGGCGGGCGAGGTGCCGGTGAAGGTGCCTCACTGGTTCTTGCGCCAGACCGGCGTCCACGCGCGCGAGCTGCGCGCCACCCCGGACGGCCTCGAGGTGGTCACCACCGGACGCCGTCTCACGATCCGCCGCGTGGATCCGCGCACGGTCCTCGTGGGCGAGCTCGTCTACCGGAGCGAGCTGCCGGAGCTCCTGCTCGGCGAGGTCTTCGGTCGCGCCGAGCTGTGGATCGGGAACGAAGAGGTACGGGAGTTCGCGGGCGCGGGCATCGAGTACTGGTGGCGGCGCGGACGTCGCTTCAAGGTGGCCACCCGGCTGGAGCGGCGCCCCCTCCTCGGCGAGGAAGAGGCCGCCTCGCTGCCGCGGACCTGGGCGTCGGACACCGGGCTCGACGTGGGTCTGCTCCACGAGCTGGCCCGCTCGCTCCGGCACCCGGACGTGGAGGTGCGCCGGTCCATCGTGGAGCTGCTGCGCGAGTCCCCCACGGGAGAGCGCCCGGAGATCGACGTGCTGGTCCGCGACGTGCTCGCGACCGGGCTCACCGATCCGGGAATCCGCGGCGAGTGCCTGCGCGCCATCCTGCCCGTATCGTCCGCAGACGACCTCGAGGAGCTGATCGAGCGCCACCTCGCGGACTCCGGCTTCCTCACCGAGCGCGACGCGAGCGTCGCGGCCGGCGCGCCGCTGCGCCCCGATCAGCTCGATCGGCTGCTCGACCTGTTGCACGCGGAAGCGGAGCGCGGCGATCTCTCGCGCATCGACCGCCTGGTGCACTGGCTCCAGCGTCACGCCATCGAGCATCGCGACTCTCATCTGCAGGTGCGCGCCGCGCTCGCGGGACTCGCCGACGAGCCGCCGCGCGCCGGCCTCGATGCGTATTTCCGCGAGCGGCTGGGCGAGCTGGTGGCCGAGTTCCGCACCAAGCTCTCGCCGGCGCAGCTCGCGCCCGGCACGCGGTGGGACGAGGCCGTGGACTTCGACGAGGACGTGGAGCCGTCGGTCCGGCCGCGCATCCTCGCGGCGTTCGCGGAGACGCCGCTGCTCGCGGAGGCGAAGATCCTGCTCGGACCTTCGCCCCAGCCTTCCCTCCCGCCGCTCGGGCCGGAGTCCGTGCGCATCTTCTATCTGGGCGAAGGCAAGGGACGCACGGTCTACGGAATCGAGTGGATCGGCTCCGGGGCGGACGAGGATCGCTTCGAGTGCATCCTCAAGGTGAACCACGGGACCGCGTGGGAGGAGATCCAGGAGGAGCTTCGCCTCGCGGTGCGCGTGCGCGCGGCGTCGGCGCGGCCGATCGTGAAGATCCACGGCGGCGGATACCGCGAGTACGGGCTCTGGACCGAGGAGTACGTCCCGGGGCTCACGCTGGACCGGCTCGTGGATCGTCTGGCGCGCGAGGCGGCCGCGTTCGCGCCGCTCGGCGACGTGACCGCCGCGCCGGGCGGACGCCTCCTCGAGGCGTGGCCCTATCTCGTGTCCCGTTGCGCGACGCTCGTGATCGACTTCTGGCGTCGCACCGGTTGCAAGTGGCGGCTCGCCCGCCCGAACCCGGCAAAGGTGGTGCTCCCCGAGCACGATTGGCAGGTGGGCGGGCGGCTGGTCTCGGCATCCGATCGCGTGCGGTGCCGGCGCCTCACCGAGGTCCTCCAGTCCATCCACCACGAGATCGTCCTCCCGCTCGAGAAGCGCCATCCCGATCTGCAGCTCCCGGCCACGTGGTCGTATCTGTTCGCCGCCGCGCTCGAGGTGCTCGGCGAGAAGGAAGGCATCCAGGTGCTCGAGTCCGAGGCGCCGTGGACGATCGGCTCGGTCCTGCTCGACCCCCTGGAGCCCACGGCGGACCTGGAGACGCTGGCGTTGCGCTTCGTGTCCTCGGTGAAGCGCCGAGGATTCCTGCCCACCGGCATCCGCCTCGCCGCGCGGCGCTGGCGCGGCTGGGAACAGCTGAATCCGCACGCGACCTTGGAGGCGCAGGCCGCCACGCTCGATCAGGTGGAAGAGGCGTACGGCCTCGAGGACGTCGAGGCGGAGCGGCCCGGCTCGCGCCTGCAGCTCTTCCGCCACACCGCGTTCCGCGGCGCGCCCGAGGCGCTCGCCTCGGCGCTGGACGACATCATCGCGCGCACGGTGGCGGGCGCCGCTCCGCGCGATCAATGGCGCGTGGACGTGGCGCAGCTCCGCGGGAAGCTCACGCTGGACGCTCGCGCCGAGTTCTTCCTGGCGCGGATGCTCTACCCGCACCTCGACCCGCGCGGACGCGCCGTGCTGCTGCGCGAAGAGGATCCGCGCGGCGGACCGGCGGCCGGCGTGGAGATCGAGTACCGGGACCCGGACGGGGAGATCTTCCGGATCCGCCGCCCGGCCAACCCGAACGAGACGAACGCCCTCGTCCGCATCTTCCGCGCGTCGAACTTCCGGCGCGTCCCCACCTCGCCCGAGCACGATCTGCTCGTGGTCACCGAGGAGCGCGGGCGCGTGATCGGCGGGCTGATCTACCGGCGGCCGAGCGAGACCTGGGCGCTCTTGGAGTGGATCGTCATCGGGCGGCACCGTCGCGGGAAGGCCCTCGGGACGACGCTGATGCGCGACTTCCTGGAGCGCCTCCGCGTGCAGGGCGTCAAGGCGGTCTCCACGGGCTTCTTCCGGCCGGGCTTCTTCGCGAAGTTCGGCTTCGGCGTGGACCCGCGCTATGCCGGCATCGTGAAGCTCTTGACCGACGAGCCGGCCGGCGAAAGTGAAGCGGCCGCCGCGCCGATATCCGCCGGAGACGAAGTCGCCAGCTGACGGGGAGCGCATGGAGCCGAGGACCTGGCATCGTCATTACGATCCGGGCGTGCCGCCGTCGATCGACGGCGAGCGCGTGACGATGCCGGAGACCCTCCGGCGCACCGCGCAGCGCTTCGCCCGCAAGGACGCGATCCGCTTCTACAACGGCCGCATGACGTGGGCGGAGCTGGATCTCGCGGTGGACCGCTTCGCCGCCGCGCTCGTCCGGCTCGGCGTGGTGCGCGGCACGCGCGTGGCCATCCAGCTCCCGAACACGCCGCAGTCCGTCATCGCGTTCCTCGGCACGTTGCGCGCGCGCGGGGTGTGCGTGATGACGAATCCTCTATCGATGCCGCCGGAGATCGAGCGCCAGTGGACGGACGCCGGCTGCGAGGTCTGCGTGCTCGCGGACTTCTTGCAGGAAAGAAGCCTCCCGCGAGCGGCGCGCCTTCCCGTGCGCGAGTGGATCGTGGCGTCGATCCCCGAGTACTTCCGCTTCCCGTTGAAGCAGCTCGCGCCGCTCAAGCTCCGGCGCGTCTCTCCCCCGCTGGTCGCCGACGTGGTGCGCGCGCCGAACGTGCACCGCTTCCGGCCGCTCCTCGCGGCGCACGCGAAGACGGGCGAGTCCGGGCTGCCGCTGCCCTCGCTCGACGACCTCGCGGCGCTCCAGTACACCGGCGGCACCACGGGCGCGTCGAAGGGCGCGATGCTGACGCACGAGAACTTCGCGGCCCAGGCGCAGCAGCTCATGGCGTGGATGCCGGAGCTGGTGGCCGGCGACGAGGTGTTCCTCTCCGCGCTGCCGTTCTTCCACGTGTTCGGGCTGACCGTGGGTCTCGTGCTGCCGGTCTTGCTCGGCGCCACGATGATCATCGAGCCGAACCCGCGCGACATCGCCCGCCTGATCGACGACGTCAACCGCCACCGCGTGACCATCTTCCCCATCGTCCCGGCGCTCGCGCACTCGATCGCGACCCACCCGAGCGTGCGCCGGCTCGAGGTGCGCTCGCTCAAGCTCTGCGTGTCCGGGTCGGCGCCGCTCACCGAAGAGACCCTTCAGCGCTTCGAGAAGGCCACGGGCGGACGGCTCGTAGAAGGCTACGGGCTCACGGAAGCCTGCCCCGTGACGCACGTGAACCCCACACGTGGGCGGCGCAAGACCGGCACCATCGGCTTGCCGCTCCCGGAGACGGACTGCCGCCTGGTCTCGATCGAGGACGGTGTCAGCGACGTGCCGGCCGGCGCGGAGGGCGAGCTGTTCATTCGCGGCCCGCAGATCATGCGCGGCTACTGGAACCGCCCGGAGGAGACGCGTGACGCTCTGGAGGACGGCTGGCTGCACACGGGCGATCTCGCGGTGATGGACGAGGACGGCTACTTCCGGATCGTCGGGCGGAAGAAGGACATGATCGCGGTGGGCGGCTACAAGGTCTACCCGGACGAGGTGGATCGCGCGCTCGCCGAGCACGCGGACGTGATCGAGTCCGCCACGATCGGAGTTCCGGACGCGCGGCGCGGGGAGATCGTGAAGTCCTTCGTGGTGCTGCGCCCGGGCGCGCATATGGATCCGGACGCGCTGAGGACGTTCTGCCGGGAGCGTTTGGCGGCCTACAAGATCCCGCGCGAGATCGAGCTGCGCGACTCCCTGCCGAAGAGCAGCGTGCTCAAGGTGCTGCGCCGGGAGCTGCTCGACGAGGAAATGCGAAGGCGCGGCACGGCGGGCTGACCGTCGAGATCAAGCCGAGAATTCGGGCCGGGAAGGGCCTGCGAAGGTTCAAGGATCGGCGAGGGTTCCTCTCGTGGCGCGTCACTTGCCGGCGCGGAGAGAAAAAGAGCGGGAAGGGATCGTTGTGTTCGTCCCGTTGTATGGTCGACGTCCCTTCCCGCTCGGACGACCTGCCGGCGGCGACACAGCGCCGACAGAATCGGTGCCGACGACCAGCGGGCGCCGGCAATCTCCTCTTATGCACGCATCGTGCCGAGCCGCTACGGGGCGGCGCTCGCCAGGACGACCCTCTGAGGGGCCCCGTCCGGCGGATCGCGCTGCGCGGCGGCTTCGGCGTTGTCAGGACGGGCGTGGAATTCCGGGAGAGCCCGGTAACCCTTACACATCGGGGTCGCCCCCAAGGTCCATCGGGCGCGCCCTTAAGGTCCGGCCCGCCGTCGGCGCGAGGACCGTTCTTACGGACCCGAGGCGTCGCGCTTCGACCTTTCGGTCGTCGTGGCACGCGGAATGCTGTGCGTCCCCTTCGTTCAGCGACGAGCGGCGCGACGAGCGCGTCCACGTCATAGCCTCCCCTGGTACCGAAGGGAGATCCTCCATGACTCGCACTCTCGTGACCGCGTTGGCGGTCCTGACCTTCGCGGTGATGGGGCAGAGCGGCGTTCGGGCACAGACCGGAACCGGCAGCGGGGACCAGTACGGGAGCAGCTCCTCCGGGTCCGCGACCGGCTCCACGTCGGGCGCGGGCATGTCCGGCTCGTCCGAGACCACCTCCGGAGCCACCACGGATCCGAGCACCACCCCGTCCACGACGACGACCACCACCACCACGTCGTCGACGACCCACTCGTCGATGCCGGCCACGGCCGGTCCGTGGCCCTCGCTCTTGTTGATGGGATTCGGCGCGCTCGGCGGAGGAACGCTGCTGAAGCGCGTGCGGCGCTAGGGGTCGCGTGTCGGTGCAGTCAGCGGAGTCGTCAAGAGCGGAGCGACACCGACCCCTCCGGGCCGGGGCTTCACGCCCCGGCCCTGTTCCGTGGACGCGTGCCGCCGGTCGAGCGCTCGCGACGCTCGGCGCGTTGACGCTGGTGGCGTGTGCCGCGCACGAGATCCGCGTGCTCGTGACTCGGCGCTCGCTCGAGGGGAGAATGCGCGAGATCCGCGAAGCGTCGGCCGCCCAGCACATCCGCGGCGCGCGGATCGCTCCCGCCGACTCCCCGAGGACGGGGGATCTCCTCGGTCGCGTCGAGATCCCGCGGCTCGGCATGTCCTCGGTGATCCTGGAGGGCGTGAGCGGCGCCGTCCTGGATCTCGCCGTCGGTCACCTGCCGGACCGCGCACCCTTCGGCCGCGGCAACATGGTCCTCGCCGCGCACCGCGACCAGCAGTTCCGCGACCTGCGCAACGTAGAGGTCGGCGATCGCGTGCGCGTGGAGACGCCGCGGGAGAGCCTCGAGTACCGAGTGGTCTGGACGAAGGTCACCACGCCTTCGGACGTGAGTACGATCGCGCCCGGCGGGGATGACGTGCTCACGCTGGTGACCTGTTACCCATTCCACTGGGTGGGCCCAGCGCCTCGGCGGTTCATCGTGAGAGCGGTTCGGGTGTGAGGGAGGCGGTCTGCGCGCAGCGCGCCGGCCAGCTCGGGCATTGACGAAATCTGGCGAAAATCTGGAGACGGCCTTTTCGGGGAAATCGAGCGATCGTGTAAGATACTGTCAGTACGCGACTTACGGGCTGTGGTGTTGGCAAAGGACGCGGGAATCGAACCCACGGCCTGCGGAATACGGAACTCGTTGGGAGATCAGGACTTAGCTTCCTAACCCCCCAACGCGCCGCCGGTTACCGAGTCCTCCGGAGTCTACCGCTGTCCCCTGGAGTCTCCCCGTGTCGACCCTGGTCGTGGAGGGAAAGAGGAGACGGGTTCTCCCGCCCGTCTCCCCTCGTTCCATTCAGCCTTGGTGCCGCTCGATCCAACGCTGCGGCGGCGGACCAGAGGGCAGCGTGTTCGTCGTCACCTCAAGCCGCGCCCCGGCAAGCCCGGAGAGGCGCGCGAGATCCTCCACGCGAATCCCCCCAGCTCGTCCGGCGCCCAGGGTCAGCACGAACCCGTCCGCGAAGGACGCGCTCTCTCGCGCCGCCCGAATGGCAGCCGTCAGATCGAAGCTCAATACACCCGAGCCGCGTCTCAGGTCGAGTTCGGAACGGCCGTACAACTCCTCGTCGAACGGAGTCGTCCAGTCCGCTCCTCCGCCCCACGCCCGGGTTACTGGGCAAATGCGAAGCTCAGTCGAGCGATCCTCGGTCGCACCCGCGTACGGAACGGTCAAGGTCGCTCGTTCGACCAGCACGCGCCCAGAGGCCGGAACGGAATCCGTGCGGAACAGAACGCGCGCCAAGCCGTGCCCGTCCTGAACCACCGTGACGTCGTGAAGCCCGAAAGTATACTCCTCGCCGCGCGCTGCCGCAGTCCAGAGGAGCGTGAGCGCCAAGAATACAAAGCCCTTTCTCATCGCCGCACCTCGCTCTCACTCCGAAAGATGCTCTTGACCTTGCCCCAGGTGGAGGGCTCCACCGAGACCACGCCGCAACCCTGCCCCCAGGCACCGATCAGCTCCGTACACGACGGATCGCCGTGGCCAGGGAGGCACGGAGAAACCGCGCTCACCGTGAGGTCTTTCGCGGGCGCGTTGCAGAACAGCGGGTCAACCACGAGGTCCGAAGGGTCCAGCGTAAAGCCGGCCGCATTCCCCAACGAGTTCTGCCAGAACACATTGCAGCCGGTCAGCATAGTGCCAGACTGGAACCCGACCGCCGCTGCCCCCGCCGACGCCGCAATCACGTTGTCTCTAACTTCGCACGCGCCCCCGCCTACGAAGATGGCAGAGCCCCCCCCCGTGTAGGCTAATCCGATCGAGTTCCCCCAGAAGGTGTTCCCGATCACTTGAACGCTCGCCCCTCCCACCCCAACTGCGCCACCTTGACCAAGTTCTGCGCTGTTTCCGACGAACGTGTTGTTACGGATCACGACTGCGGGCCCTCCCCCGCCGGAGATGGCACCGCCCGCAGATGAGTTGCCGATGCTCTGGTTCCCCTCGAACCAGCAGTCCTCGATCAGCACACTGCTGTAGAGGTTGACGCTGAGACCAGCCGCACCTCCTAGCGTCTGCACGTTGTTCAGGAACCGGCAGCGGCGCGCGGTCAAGCCGGTACCGTGCGGGAAGTCAGGCTCGTACCGCAGCCGGATGGCTCCGCTGCGGCAGTTCACGAATTCGCTGTCCTCGAGAAGGAGCGTGCCGCTCGTCTGGTTGATCGCGCTGCCCCCTGCTCCGTTGATGTTCTCGAAGCGACAGCCGTGAACCTCCAAGTCAGCCATGACCGAGCCCGCCGCACCTTCGTCACTCAGGCCAACGCCCATGTCCCGGAAGACGCAATCCCGCAGGATCAAACGACCGCTGCTGTGGAAGTTCTCGCCTTCCAGGTGAGGAACCGTGCCAGTGAACGTGAAGCCCTGGACTGCCACCATGCCAGGCTGGCCGTAGCCTATGATCACGACGGGGCTCGCGCCCATGCCGCCGACGCCGTCCAGGCGCAGCATGGTAGCCGCCGCGCCCGACTCCGAAACCAGTGTCACGCCGCTCTTGAGGAACGCCACCGATGAGATCCAGAACTCCCCCCCAATCAACCGCGTCTCGTACTGGCTGTAGACGCCCGCTGCCACGAGCACCGAGTCACCGGGGGCCGCCGCGTCCAAGGCGTGGTTGATCGTCGCGTACTGCGAGGGCACGTGGAGCACGGCAGCCCGTGAGGCGCCCGCGACCATGAAAAGGGAGAGCGCCAAGGCCACCCAAGGACGACGAGGCTTGCTCATGATGTCTTTCCTCCTAGCGGACGACGAGGAGCTTCCGCACCTGGGTGACCTCCGCTCGCATCCTCACGAAGTATTGTGCCTCCCGAAAACCCGATCCTGGCCGGTGACCGACAGATCCGGGCCGGTCTCGGTTGACCGCTGCTCCAATGGTACAGTTCCCGGACCCTCGAATCCAGGATGGCACCCATGCTCGCCATCGCCTCCGCGCTCTTCGTCATGCTGTCGGGCCTGTTCCGCTCGCACCTCTCCCTTCAACTCGAGGTCGTCGCGCTGAGGCACCAGCTGGCCATATGCCAGCGCCGCGCGAAGCGCCCACGTCTGCGCGCAGAAGATCGAGCTTTCTGGGTGCTCCTCTCCCGGATTTGGTCCGGCTGGCGATCGACCGTCGTCCTGGTGCAACCGGCCACCGTGGTCCGATGGCAGAAGCGCCGCTTCCGAGACCACTGGAGGAGGCTCACGGAGTCGCCGAAGCCGGGCCGACCACCGGTTGCGGAGGAGATCCGCCGTCTGATCCGCCAGATGTCTTCCGCCAATCCCCTCTGGGGAGCGCCTCGGATCGTCGGGGAGCTCAGGAAGATCGGGATCCCCATCGCCAAGTCGACGGTCGAGACCTACATGGTCCGCAACCGGGGCCCCGCCTCGCCCACGTGGAAGTCGTTCCTGCGAAATCACCGGGATCTGGTGTCGGCCGACTTCTTCGTCGTGCCCACCGTTCGTTTCGGGCTGCTGTGGGTCTTCGTGCTGATCGCGTCGGAGCGGCGAAGAGTCGTCCACTTCAACGTCACCGACGACCCGACTTCCGAGTGGGCCGCTCGGCAGATCGTGGAGGCGTTCCCCTACGAGACCGCGCCGCGTTTCCTGCTCCGGGACCGGGACGGGGTCTACGGGAAGAAGTTCAGTCGCCGTGTCCGGGCGCTCGGCATCGAGGAAGTGCTGACCGCCTACCGCTGCCCATGGCAGAACGGATACGTCGAGCGGTTGATCGGGACGATCCGAAGAGACTGTCTCGATCACGTGATCGTGTGGAACGAGCGCCACCTCAAGCGAGTCCTGAGGGACTACCTGGTGTACTACCACCGGTGGCGGACTCACCTCTCCTTGGAGATGGATACGCCCGAGAGACGGCCAGTCCAGGGCATCGGCAGGATCGTCGCGGTGGAGGAGCTCGGCGGTCTGCACCACCACTACGAGCGACGGGCTGCCTGATTCCCGCTCGGGGATTGCGTGGCGTAGTCCGGGGCGTTGCCTCTCTGGAGGCAGGCTTCGCTGTCGCGCCCCCGCTGCACGCTGCCGGCCTCCAAAGCAGGACGACCGGCATCCCTTCCTCGGAGAATCGCGTGCCGACGGGCTGTTGGCTTGCGCGGATGAGTTTCGGGAGGGACACATGATCCCCGGCGCGCAGGCGGCGGCAAGCGGCGGCTGGCCATTCTCCCGCGACGCTCAGGGGCACCGCACATCCGTCACGTAGAGATCCACCGGAGCCATACGACGATTGATCCGTACGATGTGATAGGCACGAAACGGTGGGCTGGGCAGCCACCATTCCCAGCAACCCGTCTGCACCGTCGCCCGCACCACGACGCGATCCGACTCGCGCCTCACCGACGCGATCTCGATTCTCGACAGTTTCGGCTCCGCTTTGTCCAGCAAAGCCAGGACGACCTCATGCTGGAAGTCCACGGCCGGCGGCGGGTTGCCGGGCGCAGACGCGATGTCTCTCTCGGAATCCTCCCAAAAGGAGCGCCATGACTCCTCGGTCGCGAACATGAGGACTCGGGCCGCCGAGGCATCGCACTCCGCGCAGCTCCAGTAGCCACCCTGAATGATCGTCGCAAATACGATGTCCACCGGGGGCCGCGGCGCGACGACGTCATCGCCGCCGCAGGCTTGAAGGGCGAGAACCGCCAGGGCTGCCAGAGCGCGCGATCCGATCCGAGTCATGTGGCTCATGCCTCGTCCAACGCCTTGCGCATCACCGTCGCGCGCCACCGGGCCGCGACGTCACGGCGGAGTCCGCCCGCTTCGCCGCTATCGGTAGATGGTCTTGATCCTCCCCCACGTCGTGGGCTCGACCGCCACGGGCTGGCACTGGAACCCGGACAACGTCGCCACGTAGTTCTGACCACACGGTCCGGCCTCGCTGCCGAAGTTGAGTGGACCCACCCACAGCCACCAGGTCCCCGGAGCGAGCGTTCGCGCGACGGTGATGTCTGCGCAGCTCGCACCGTAGGCGTACTCGTAAAACGTAGTGACCGGGCAGCCACCGCGTCCGTCGATGATCCCGGCGAGCGTGTCCGTCTCCCCTCGCACGGTCCAGCCGATCAGTTTGTCGGGGCCGGGCGGGATCACGATCTGGTACCAGTCCGTGTCGCGATAGGTGAACCCCTCGAGGTAGAAGCCGCCGTAGGTTCCGCAAACGGTCACGACACCCGTGGGGCTGCAGTCCAGCGGGGAGAAGACCGGCGGAACGCTATTGCAGCCCCCGTTGAAGGCGTCGCGGTAGCCGTCACTGCATATCGGCTCGCCTTCGAGCAACGAGCCCGGCGGGCAGTCCACCGGGCAGTCGTTGAGAGCTACATGGAGCGTATAAGGTCCCATCGAGGTCCACTCGAAGCCGTCCACGACGATGTAGTACGTGTGGCCGGTGGTCAGGGCGAGGTGGTGGAGCGCCGACTGGAGGCCGCAGAAGTCGTCGTTGCAGGCAATCCGGTTGGACGCGTCGTCTTGGAGGACGTACAGCATGGTGTTGTAGGACGATCCGCACAAGTCGATGTCGACGTGGATATCGGCGGTCGGTGTGTAGCTGTAGACGACGTCCCGCGCCGCGTCTCCAAAAGCGCACCCCAGATTGTAGTCCTCCTCATAGCCCACGGTCGTACCGGAGTCGCTGTACGGGAGACTCGGAATCGGAGTCGCGGTGGCGATCGTGTCGCCGCCTTGATCGACGTGGATCGGATTCGGGACAGGCTGCGGCGCGTGGTCCTTCACCACGGGCGGGCGCGCCGCCGTGGGCTTCGGATCGGAGGACGCGCTGGCTGCGAAGAGGAGAAGAAGCGAGAGCCCGGCGAGCACGGAGATCGCGCGCTTCATCGAACGCCCCTCGGAGAAACCCGGGCGCTGCGCGAGGGGGGCGGCGGGAGTCGCCGCGGAACGCCAGCGCCGACGACTGAAGCCAGAATAGAGGATCCTGGGGTCCGGCAACAACGCGCAACGGCCATCGCGACTTGGCCTCGCGCCTCAGCGCCGACCACCGCCTCGACGCCCCGCCACCTGCGCGATCGTGGTCCCCAGCCCCATGCGTGAAGAAGCACGATCCCCGGTCTGGCCCTTCGGCGCCATGGGCGCGTCTGCGCCCATCCCCGGCAGGGCCGCCGCCCTGGCAGGGCCGGCCTCCCAGGGCTAGATTGCGCCGCCGCAGCGAACCGTGCCGTGCACCGGGCGGCTGCCCGGCGGCTCGAGCGGCGTGGCGAGGAGGAACGAAATGCCCCTGCTCCTGACCCGCAAGGATGTTCAGGCCGTTCTCACGATGAAAGAGGCGATCGCCGCGGTCGAGGAGGGATTCCGTTTGCTGGCGCTCGGCAAGGTGCTGATGCCGCAGCGCACGGCCATCCGGCTGCAGGAGCCGCCGGGCCTGCACCTCGCCATGCCGGCGAGCCTGACCGGCGAGGGCGCGGCGGGCGGCGCGCTCGGCATCAAGGTCGTCACGGTGTTCCCCGGCAACCCGGCACAGCACAACCTGCCCACGACGCTCGCCACCATGCTCCTGCACGACCCGCGCACCGGGGCCGTCGTCGCCATCCTGGATGCGGGCTTCCTCACCGCCATGCGCACGGGCGCAGCGTCGGGCGTGGCGACGCGTTGCCTCTCGCGCGAGGACGCGCGCACGCTCGGCATCTTCGGCGCCGGCGTGCAGGCGCGCACACAGCTCCTGGCGATCCACGAGGTGCGGCGGCTCGAGCGCGTCGTGGTCTGCGATCCGGTGCGCGAGGCGCGCGAGCGTTTCGCGGCCGAAATGTCCGATCGTCTCTCTGTTTCGGTCACCCCCACCGACGATGCGCGGCTCGCTGCCGAGAACGACATCGTCGTCACCGCGAGCTCGAGCAAGACCCCGGTCTTCGACGGCCGGTGGATCAAGCCGGGCACGCACCTGAACGGGATCGGCTCGCACTCCCCGGATGCGCGCGAGCTGGACGCCGAGATCGTGCGCCGCAGCCGCGTGATCTCCGATCACGCTCCGGCCCGGCTCGCGGAAGACGCCGACTTCATGGTCCCCATCCAGGAGGGCGTGATCGGGGCCGACCACGTGCGCGTCAGCCTCGGGGACGTGCTGCTCGGGCGTGAGCCCGGACGCCGGTCGCGCGACGAGATCACCCTCTTCAAGAGCGGCGGTCTCGCGGTGCAGGACGTGGTCACCGCGGCGCGCGTCTTCCAACTCGCACGCGCCGCCGGCATCGGACACGAGGTCGAGATCTGACCTGATCGGGGCGGGGTTCCCGGCCGGCCACTCTTCGTCCGCCACGCCACCCGCGCCCCTCAGAGGCGCTCGTCGGCGGGGAGGCGGTCTCCTGTTTCTTCCCACCTAGCCCACGGGAGATGTCGCCCGCCCCAGGGCGGCACGAACTTCGTGCGGACGATCCTCCGCAGGACGTATTCTCTCCGCCCGGCGCGTGGAGCCCGCATCCGGCGCTCCCGCAACCTTTTGGTCGGTCCCGTCGTACTCGATCCGGGCGGCCGTTTCGAGCACTCGACGCCAAGAACGGGATCCCGGAGGCCGCAGAGCCATGAGCAAGAGACGAATCCTGTGGGTCGGCGCCTCCCTGGTGGTGGTCTCCGTCCTTGCCGTAGGCATGGTCGTGCGAAAGCGCGCGGACCACGGCCTCGAGGTCCAGACCGACAAGGCGCAGAAGCAAGAGATCATTCAGAAGGTCACCGCCACCGGCAAGATCCAGCCCAGGACGCAGGTCAAGATCAGCGCGGACGTCAGCGCCAAGATCAAGACTCTGGCCGTGGTGGAGGGGCAGTGGGTGGAGAAGGGCGCGCTCCTGGTGGAGCTGGACCGGGACCGCTATCTCGCCGCCGTGGAGAGCGCCGAGGCGAGTGTGCGCTCCGCCCAGGCGAACGCGGGGCTCGTCCATCAGAACATGGACCAGGCGCAGAAGGAGTTCGCGCGCTCCAAGGAGCTGCTCGCGAACGGGCTGGAGTCCACGTCCGGGCTGGACACGAAGGAGACCGCGTACCAGGTGGAGTCGTCGCGCTACAAGGCGGCGCTCGAGCAGGTGGAGCAGGCGCGCGGGGCGCTGAAGCAGACGAAGGATGACCTGTCCAAGACCACCATCTACGCGCCCATGTCCGGGACGGTGAGCGAGCTGAACAAGAAGGTGGGCGAGATCGCGCTGGGTTCCCAATTTCAGGCGGACGTGATCCTGGTGATCGCCGACCTCTCGGAGATGGAAGCCGACGTGAACGTGGACGAGAACGACATCACGTCCGTCGCGGTCGGGCAGCGGGCGGACATCCAGGTGGACGCGCTGCCGGACCACGTCCTGAAGGGGATCGTCCGCGAGATCGGCAGCAGCGCGAAGTCCACCGCCTCCGGCACCACCGACCAGAAGACCGAGTTCGAGATCAAGGTGGCCATCGCCGAGCCCCCCAAGGAGCTGCGCCCGGGAATGACCGCCAGCGCGGACATCGTCACGAAGACCAATCCAAGCGCGTTGAGCGTGCCGCTGCAGTGCGTCGCGCTGCGCACCGTGGACCAGCTTGCCGCGAAAGGCGAGAAGCGCAAGGACGCCGAGGCCCGCTACAAGCCGGACAAGGACGGCTTCGTGGAGGTGGTGTTCTGCATCGAGAAGGGCAAGGCGGTGGCGCGGCAGGTGAAGAGCGGAATCCAGAGCGAGGAGCGGATCGAGATCGTGAACGGGCTGAAGGAGGGCGACGAGGTCGTCACCGGCAGCTACCGGGCCATCTCGAAGGATCTCGTGAACGGGGCGGTGGTGAGGATCGACAACTCGAAGAAGCCGGAGAAGCCGCACACGAACGAGGCTCCGAGCTGATGTCCGACCTGACGCCGCTCGGCGGCCGAGGCTCCGGGCTGATGTCCGGGACTATGCCGCTTTGCGGTCGAGGCTCCGGGCTGATGCCGCGCGGCGCCACTTTCCCATGCTGAGCCTCCGGGAATCGCTTGCGGTCGCCGCCCGCGCGCTCCTGGCCAACAAGGCTCGGGGCGGCCTGACCGCGCTCGGAATCGTCATCGGCATCGTCGCCGTCGTGACCACGATGACCGCGGTGAACGGGCTGCAGAACCGATTCCGCGAAAGCTTCGCTGCGGTGGGCTCGGACGTGATCTACGTCTCGCGGATGCCGTGGGTCGTGATGAACGACTTCTTCCGCTACCGCAATCGCCCGCACCTGGACCTGCGGGAAGCGCTCGCGCTGGAGCAGCGGCTGCGGGGCAAGGCGCTGGTGAACCCGTCGCTGACCGGCCGCCAGGACGTCAAGTACCGCTCCGACGTGATCGAAGGCGTGACGATCATCGGCACCACCGAGCGCCAGACCCAACTCTCCAGCGCCCAGCCGCAGACCGGTCGCTTCCTGATGCCCTTCGACGTGGAGTTCAAGCGGAACGTCTGTGTGATCGGGACGGATATCCGTGACGGCGTGTTCAAGGGCACGGACCCCGTGAACAAGTCGCTGCGGATCGGCCGCAGCACGTTCCGCGTCATCGGCGTGATGGAGAAGCAGGGCGGGAGCTTCCTCGGCGGACCCAACTTCGACCGCCAGATCTACGTCCCGATCACGTCCTACGTGAAGGAGTTCGGCGACCGCCACGGACAGGCGGACGTGGACGTGGCCGTGCAGGCGCCCACGCACGAGGAGTTCGCGGACCTCGAGTACACGGTCATCGGAGAAATGCGGAAGATCCGGCAATTGCGACCCGCCGAGGCCGACAACTTCTCCGTCAACAAGCTGGACACGTTGATCGGCGCCTTCAGCAACGTGATGAGGATCGTGCTGCTGGTCGGTCTGCTCGTGACCGGGATCTCCCTGTTCGTCGGCGCCGTGGGCGTGATGAACATCATGCTCGTCTCCGTCACGGAACGGACGCGCGAGATCGGTCTCCGCAAGGCGGTCGGCGCCACGCGGCAGACCATCCTGCTCCAGTTCCTGTTCGAGTCCTCCGCCATCTGCCTGGCGGGCGGGACCGTGGGCATCCTGCTCGCCGCCATCCTGACCGCCGTCATCAACGCCACGGTGATGCCGGCCCGCCTGTCCGTCCCGATCCTGCTCATCGCGGTCCTCATCTCGATCCTCGTGGGTGTGATCGCCGGCCTGGCCCCTGCGTTCCGCGGGGCGAAGCTGGACCCCATCGAGGCGCTGCGTCACGAATGAGCGGGGAGGCGTAGATCGTGCGACCCTTCGACACGTTCCGGATGGCCCTCGACGCGATCCTCGCGCACAAGCTCCGGAGCACTCTGACGCTCGTGGGCATCGTGGCCGGCGTGGCGTCGATCATCGGCGTGATGACGGCGATCTCGCTCGTGCAGCGAACGCTCGAGAAGGAGATGAGCGTCCTCGGCACGCAGACCTTCCAGGTCCAGAAGTGGCCCGCGGGCGGGTTCGCGTCGGACGCCCAGCGCCGCCGCGCGCAGCGCCGGCCGCCGCTCACGCTCGCGGAAGCCGAGCTGATCCGGAAACAGGTGCCCTCGGCCGACATCGTGGGATCCGAGATCTGGGATTTCGGCTTCGCGGCGCAGTACAAAGGCGAGACCACGAACCCGAACCTCTCCATCTGCGGCGGCACCCCGGAGTACTCGGTGAACAACACGCACTACGTGGGGCTCGGGCGGGATCTTTCGCCGATGGACGTGCGGAGCGCCGCTCGGGTCGCCGTCATCGGCCACGCGATCGCCGAGAAGCTGTTCCCGTTCGCGGAACCCATCGGGCGGGATCTCCTCGTGGACAAGCGTCCGTACCGCGTGGTGGGCGTGTTCGACGAGAAGAAGTCCGCCTTCGGCGGGAGCTTCGACAACTACGTGCTGATCCCGGTCACCACGTTCCTCGACATCTACGGGCTCACGGACCGAGAAGGCCGAACGCGCTCCGTGAACATCACCGTGCGCGCGAAGACGCCCGAGCTGATGGCGGACGCCATCGAGCAGACGCGCCAGGTTCTCCGGCAGGAGCGCGGCGTGCGGCCCGGCGAAGAGGACAACTTCGACTTCTTCAACAGCGCCAGCCTGATCACTCAGTTCGACAAGATGAGCCAGGGCGTCAAGCTCGCCGGCTTCGTGATCGGCATGATCGCGCTCATCGTCGCGGGCGTGGGGATCATGAACATCATGCTCGTCTCCGTCACCGAGCGGACGCGCGAGATCGGACTGCGCAAGGCGCTCGGCGCCCGACCGGCCAGCATTCGGACCCAGTTCCTGCTGGAGGCCGTCACGCTCAGCAACCTCGGCGGCGTCGTGGGCGTCCTCGTGGGCTTCGGCCTCGGCAACGTCACGGCGATCTTCACGCACTTCGAGCCCCACGTCCCTTTGGAGTGGGCGTTCATCGGCCTCGCCTTCTGCTCGGTGGTGGGGGTCGTCTTCGGCATGTTGCCCGCCATTCGGGCGTCGCGGCTGGATCCCATCGAGGCGCTGCGGCGCGAGTAGCTCCCCGCACAAGCCCTCTCCCAATGCCTCCCGGCGGAGGCCCTCGCCGTTGCGCCCCCTTGGCGCGAAACCGTTCTGAGGGCCGCCGCGCGACCCCCACGACGGCGTGGCCCGATCACCTCTCTCTGACGTGATTCTGACGTTGCCATCCACCGGGTCTCGGGGCGCTTCGCTGCGGCCGCATCGCCGTGCTAGAGTTGACTGTCGTCCCCGAACGACCTTCGCCTCAACTCCTGGAGATGCCACATGCCCCTGCTTCCGACTGGCCGGCGCGCCCTCGCGGCGGCGGCACTCTTCGGCACCCTGGCCCTGGCGTTCTGCCCCGCCAGCCCGGCGTCCGCGACCACGCACTTTCACGAGATCTCGCCCGACGGCGCCGCGCGCGCCGCGTATCCGGCGTCGTCGCGCTTCTTCACGGCGGATCTCGCGGACCTGCGCGGGATCCTCGCCGGCGCTCCCTTGGATGACTTCTCCCGGCGGTCCTCCCCGCTCGTGATCACGCTGCCCTTGCCGGACGGGACCGAACAGCGCTTCGAGGTCTGGGACTCGCCGGTGATGCACCCGGCTCTGGCCGCGCGTTACCCGGAGATCAAGACGTACTTCGTACGCGGCCTCGACGACCGCACGGCGACCGGCCGGTTGGACACCACGCCCCACGGGTTCCACGCGATGATCATGTCCGCGCAGCCGATGATGTTCATCGACCCGCTGAGTCTCGGCAACACGTCCGTCTACGTGAGCCACTTCGAGCGGCCGCGGGACCAGTCGTTCACTTGCCAAGAGGTGATCACGCCGGCCGTGGAGCGCGAGCTGGATGAGCTGATGCGCCGGAGCCAGGACAACCCTGCGCCGCTCGCCGTGACCGGCCCGCAGCTCCGAACGTACCGCGCGGCGATCGCGGCCGATCGCGAATACTCCACGTACTATGGCGGCACGGTTCCGCTGGCTCTCGCCGGCGTCGTGACGTCGCTGAACCGCGTGAACCAGGTGTACGAGCGCGACGTCGCGGTCCACATGGAGCTGATCGCGAACGACGACGCGATCATCTACACCGCGGAGCCCGACCCCTACACGAACAACGACGGCGCCACGATGCTCGGGCAGAATCAGACGAACCTGGACACCGTGATCGGCACCGCGAACTACGACATCGGCCACGTGTTCAGCACCGGCGGCGGCGGAATCGCCGGCGTGGGCGTGGTGTGCCGCGCCGGACAGAAGGCGCGCGGCGTCACGGGCTCTCCGGCGCCGATCGGCGACAACTTCGACATCGACTACGTGGCGCACGAGATGGGCCATCAGTACAGCGGCACGCACACGTTCAACAGCATCGCCAGCGCCTGCAACGGGAACCGCACGGCGTCCACGGCGTACGAGCCGGGCTCGGGCTCCACGGTCATGAGCTACGCGGGTATCTGCTCCCCGGACAACCTGCAGCTGCACAGCGATCCCGACATGTGCGCGAACAGCTTCGACCGCATCTGCAACTACACGCAGACGGGGGCGGGCAGCACCTGTCCGGTGGTCACGAACACGGGCAACAACCCGCCCACCTGCGACGCCGGGAACGCGGGTCTCACCATTCCGAAGTCGACGCCGTTCCTGCTGGCCGGCACGGGCAGCGACCCCGACGGCGACACCGTGACCTACAGCTGGGAGGAGCTGGACATCGGTCCCGCCGGCAGTCCCAACTCGCCGACCGGGGACGCGCCCATCTTCCGCTCGTTCTCGCCGAAGTCCGTTCCGTGGCGCTCGTTCCCGAAGAAGATGGACATCCGGAACAACACCCAGACGATCGGCGAGATCCTCCCGAGCTACGCGCGAACGCTGCACTTCCGCCTCACGGTCCGCGACGGCCTGGGCGGCGTGTCGAACAGCCCGACCCTGGCGCTGGCGGTGACGGACCTCGCAGGTCCCTTCCGGGTCACGTCGGTGGACGCCACGCCGTGGGACTACGGAACCCAGAAGACGATCACCTGGGACGTCGCCGGCACGGACGTGGCTCCGGTGTCGTCGCCTTCGGTGAACATCCTCCTCTCCACGGACAACGGGGCGACGTTCCCGATCGTGCTCGCGTCGGCCACGGCGAACGACGGCAGCGAGGTCGTGAACGTGCCGGCTCTGGCGGTGGCCACGTCGCTCGCGCGCGTCCAGGTGGAAGGCGTGGGCAACGTGTTCTTCGACTGGAACGACGCGGCGTTCGTGGTGAACGCCGGTCCGGTGGGCGCGCCGGAGCTGGCGCACGCGGGGAGTGCGTTGGAGCTGCGGCCGAACCCCTTCACGAATCAGACGAGCGTTGCGTACTCCGTGGCGCGATCGGGCTCGGTCACGTTGCGCGTGTTCGACGTCGCGGGGCGTCTCGTGTCCACCCTCGTGAACGCGCCGCAGGAGGCGGGGCGGCACACGGTGGACTGGAACGGCTACGACTCGAACGGCCGTGCGGCAAGCGCGGGCGTGTACTTCGTCCGCCTCGAGACGCCGGGCGAGGCGCGCACGGTGCGGACGCTGCGCCTGCGGTAGCGTCGGCCCGAAGAGCGGTGGGTCACGCGCGGCGGCTTCCGCAAGGGGGCCGCCGCGCTACGTTCGGCCGTCGGCTCCCCCGCCTCACGCCACCTCCGTCTCCGGGTGCAACCGCGGCTCCTCGGGTTGCACGAGCGTCTTCCGCCATGCATTGCCGCGGAAGCGGAGCGCGAGCGGCGTCGCGAGCGCGGCCACCCAGATCGTGCAGGCCATCCACCCGCCTTCCACGCCCATGCCGCGCACGGATACCAGCCACCAGGCGAGCGGCGCGAAGACGCCCCAGGCCGCGCTGAAGACCACGACCGCCACGAAGCGCGTGTCGCCCGCCCCGCGCAGGGCGCCGCCCAGCACCACCTGGAACGCGTCGCCGATCTGGAAGACCGCCGCCCAGCGCATGAGGTGCGCCCCGTGCTCGCGCACGTTCGCGTCCGCGGTGAAGAGCCCGAAGAGATCGCCGCCGAACAGGAAGAACACGAGGCCGAGGACGCCCATGTACGAGCCGGCCAGCGCCACGCTCGTCCAGCCGGAGCGCGCGGCGGAGCGCACGTCCCCGGCCCCGAGGTAGCGGCCCACGAGCGTCTGCGCGGCCGTGCCGATCGCGAAGCCCGGCATGAACGACGCGCGCAGCAGCGTGATCGCGATCACGTTCGCCGCCGCCTGCGACGCCTCCACCCGCGCCACCTCGATCGTGAAGAGCGACCACGCCGCGATGTCGAGGAGCCACGCCACTCCCGCCGGTGCGCCCAAGCGAAGGAGATCGCGAAGATCCTCGCGCCGGCTCCGGTCGCGCAGGCGCGGCGCGAAGTCCCCGCGCGAACGACGTCGCCGGGAAGCGATGCCGAAGCCGGCGAGCTGCACGCACGTGGCGATGACCGTGGCGTAGCCGAGGCCTGCCACGCCGAGCGAAGGAATCCCGAGCGGCTTGCATCCCGTCACCGCGAGCCACGCGAGAGCGACGTTCACGACGTTCGCGACCACCGCGATCACCATCGGCGTGAAGGTGTCCCCCACGCCGCGGAAGTAACCCTCCGCGCCGCGCGAGAGGAAGTACGGCGCCGAGCCGGCGAAGCGGATCACGGAATACGTGGCGGCCGGCGCGATGATCTCCGGCGCCACGCCGAGCCACACGTACGGCCACCGCCCCGCGAGCGCCATCGGGATCATGAAGAACGAGAACGCGAGCCCCGCATGCAATCCCGCCACGCCGTAGCGCCACGCGCGCTTCGGATCCCCCGCGCCGACGTGCTGGGCCACGAACGTCTGGATGATGTCGAGCGTGCCGAGGAAGAAGGAGTAGACCGTCCAGAGGATCGTGCCGCAGAAGCCCACGGCGGCCTGCTCCGCCGTGCCGAGCCGCCCCGCGAAGTAGGTATCGGCCGCGTTCATCACGGTGAGCGAGAGCACGCTCACGATGACGGGCCACGCGAGGACCAGCACCTCGCGGGGGCGACCGCGGGCGTGGGCGGGAGGCAGGTCAGCAGGAACGAGGTCGGCCATGGCGCGTTTCCGGAACAGGAGACACGGGAATCGCGCAGAATACACGTGGCCACGCGAGCACGCGAGGGGCCCCGACCGGCACGCTGCGCGCACGCGAGAGGCCCCCGACCCGCAGGCCGGGGGCCTCGTCCTGCTACCGCCGCGCTGCGCCGGCGCGCCATTGCACGCCCGCGCGTTCTCTCACGATGCGATTCGAATCGTGATCTGCTCCGAGTCCTTCGCCGCGCCGAGCGGTCCGCCCTGCACGTAGAGGTGCACCACGCCCGCGTGCGACAGGAATGCTGCTTCCTTGGGCGTGAGCCGGATCGTGTACGTGCGCGTCCTCCCCGGCGCGAGCGATGTCGTCGCCGTCGCGAGAGGCCGCGGCGTCCCGCCGGCCGGCGGGCCGATCACGGTCTCCGTCCAGCTCGCGTCGATCACGCGGATGCGCAGGAGGCCGTCGCCGAGGGCGAGCGTGGTGGGCACGTCGATCGCCGCCCCCCCTGCGTTCCGGAGCGTCACGGTGAGGGTGATCGGCTGCCCCGCCTTCAGCGCCGTCCGATCCACGGAGACCGCAAGGTCGATCCGGGCGGGCGACTTCTTCCGCTCGAAGTTCCGATCGACTCTCGGCTCGACCGTCCGCTCGATCTTGCCCACGTCCTCCCGCGCGTCCTTCGCCCGTTCCTCCGGCGCGGCCGCGCGGTCCGACTCGCGGCCGCCCGACGGGAAGCCGGTGACCGTGCGCAGCACCTGAGCCGACGCCGGCGGACCATTCATCGACATCGGCGCGGCGCAACCCAGCGTGCCCTGCTGCAACGGCTCGCCTTCGCCGAACACACCCTTCCAGCTCACGCCTTCCGGCATCTCCAGCGGCACGTCCACGCGCTGCGGCCGGCCGTTCGAGACCACGAGCTTCTGCTCCACCGCCACGAACGACGTGTACTTCGTCACGAGCCGGTGCTCGAGCCCGAGTTGGGTGATCTGCTCCGCGATCGCCGCGTCCGTTCCGTGCAGGTCCTCCCGCTCGAGCGACGCGATGCGGGCGCGCGCCCAGAGCGCTCCGATGGCCGGGTTGCCGGACTCGCGGCGCGGGAGATCCAGCATGACCCGCTTGCTCCACGGACGGCCCGCGATCTTCCCGTGGACTTCCAGCGACGCGTCGCCGCCGCCCGTGTAGCGCGCCTGCACGCAGAGCGGCTGGCCTCCGAAGAGATCCGGCACGCGCGAGGGCGTGGCGTCCTCCACGTCCACGCCGTGCCACGCGAGCGTGACGTCGGTGAGATACGGGTTGCGGATGCGGCCGTAGAACTTCGCGACCTCGTCCGTGACGGAGCTTCCGGGGAGGAAGTACTGCACCTCGCCCCGACCCTCTTGCGCGAGCCCGTCCAGGAGGTAGCGGTTGACGGAGCTGCCCACGCCGAAGGCGAAGAGCCGCGCGTTCCCGATGCGCGCGCGCACCTCGGAGAGGATCTCCGCCTCGTTGCCGATGTAACCGTCCGTCAGGAACATCACGATGCGCAGCCGCGACGGATCGCTCGGAAAGCCGAGCGCCGCGCGGATGCCCTCGATCATCATCGTGCCGCCCTCGCCCTGAAGCGTGTCGAGATAGGCGAGGCCGCGTCTCACGTTCTCCGCGGTGGCCGGCACGGGCCGCGACGCGAACCCGGAGGCGCCCTCCGAGAAGCGGATGATCTGGAACGTGTCGCGCGGATCCACGTTCGTGAGCGCGTGCCGCACGACCTGCTTCGCCGCCGCGATCGGCTCGCCGGACATGGAGCCCGAGCAATCCAGCACGAAGATCATCTCCTTCGGCGTGACGTCGCCGCGGTCGAGGTCGAGCTTCGGGTGCACGAGCACGGAGAGGTAACCCGTCTTCCCGTCGTGATACGCGGTGACCCCGGTCTCGGGACCGTCGCCCTTCGCGCGGCAACGCACCACGAAGTCCTTGTTCGGGACGGAGTCGAGCGGATGGAGCGTCACGATCGCCTTCGTCCTGCCCTCCGTTTGCACGTCGATGCGGTGCGTGGGGCTGTCGATCCGGTCGATCGGGATGCCCGCGTCCCAGTGCACGGCGATCTCGAGGTCGTGCCCGGAGCGCACGCCGGGCGGCAGGAACGGAGGATTCTCGAGCCCGCGCGAATTCGGGGTCCGCCACAAGACCGGAGGATCGGACGCCGGGAGGAGATCCACAGGCTCGCCCGGCGGATTGAAGCGTGGCCCCACCACGGTGGGGAACGCCAGCTCCCAGGAGCCGCTCTCGTACGGCAGCGTCTCGACGTAGGTGATGGTGACGTCGATCTCGTTGCCCGGGAGGATGTTCGCCACCGACTGCGTGAAGACGTTCGGGCGCTGCTGTTCCAGCAGGGACGCCACCTGCCCGCGGTCGCGGGCCTCTTCGTACTGGCGGCGCGCTTCCTCGCGGCGGTCGATCTTCCCGCGGATGGTGCGCTCGCCGATGCGCATCTGGAAGTCGCACACCGCGGCGTCGTGCGGCAGCGGGAAGACGTAGACCGCTTCGATCGGCGCGTCGTACGGGTTCTGGAACGTCTGCGTCACGAGGACGCGCGCCACGGGGCCGGAGACGTCCGCGTCCACCTTCGTGTGCTTCAGCGGAAAGTCCACGAGCTGCCCGGAGACCTCCGTCTGGAGGCAGCCCGTGCCGGGAACGTCGGGAGGAGTCGGGCCCGCGGCGGCGGGGATGGATGCGGCGAGTCCGAAGGCGACGCCGGCGGCCGGCGCTCGCAGGAAGGGTCGAAGGGTGAGCATGGGTGGCTCCGTCGTGGGGGCCGGGGGCGTGCCGGTGGGTCCGCGCCGCCCTCTGGCCGCTCTCCCACGGGATACCCGGAGGGCGGACCGCCTATTCCCGAGGGACCGCCCCGTAAGGGGCGCAATCCGAGGGGACGTCTCCGCGGCGAGAGGTCGGAGGCGACCTACTCCAGGGCGAGCGCCGCCTCGATGAGCCCGAGGTGCGAGTACGCCTGCGGGAAGTTGCCCAGGGCGCGCTGCGTCTTCGCGCCCCATTGCTCGGAGTAGAGCCCGGTGGGCCCCGCGAGGCGGACCATCTGGTCGAAGAGCTCGCGAGCCTCCGCGGGCCGGCCGATGCGAGCGAATGCACGAATCAGCCAGGAAGTGCAAAGGTGGAAGCCGCCTTCCGCGCCCGGGAGGCCGTCGTCGTAGCGATAGCGGTACACCACCGGACCCATGCGCAGGCGCTTCGACACCGCGTCGACCGTAGCGGCGAAGCGCGGATCGCCGGGAGGCAGCAAGCCGCTGAGGCCGACCTCGAGGGCGGACGCGTCCACGTCCTCCGTCTCGTACGCCACCTTGAACGAGCGGAGCTTCTCGCTCCACCCGCGCTCGACGACTTCCTCGGCGATCCAGCCGCGCAGCGCTTCCCAGTCTCGCCGCACGCGTCCCTCGTAGAGGCGCGCGACGCGGCAAGCGCGGTCCACCGTCATCCAGCACATGACCTTCGTGTGCACGTGGTGCCGTCGCGGCATGCGGATCTCCCAGATGCCGTGGTCCGGCTCCTCCCACCGCTGCGCCACCGCGGACACCATGGCGTTCACCAGGCGCCAGTGCTCCGAGGAGAGCGGCGCTTCGCGCTCGGCGAGCTGGAGGACGAGATCCACGATCGGGCCGAAGACGTCGAGCTGGATCTGGTGGGACGCGGCGTTCCCGATCCGCACCGGGCGGCTGCTGCGATAGCCGGAGAGCGTGGAGATCTCGGCTTCAGGGAGATGCGCCTGGCCCGTCACGCCGTACAGCGGCTGCAACCGCTCCGGCGCCGCTTGATGCTCGACGATGCCCAGCACCCAGTCCAGGTAACGCAGCGCCTCCGACGTGGAGCCGAGCTTCACGAGCGCGGCGGCGGCCATGGCGGCGTCGCGCAGCCAGCAGTACCGGTAGTCCCAGTTGCGCACGCCGCCCACGTGCTCGGGGAGGCTGGTGGTGGCGGCCGCAACGATGGCGCCGGTGGGCCCGTAGCAGAGGCCCTTCAGCACGAGCGCGCTCCGCGCCACCAGCGAACGCTCGACCTCCGGTAACGCGAGAGTGCCGGCCCAGAGCTTCCAGAAGCGGTCGCTCGCGTCCAGGCGGGCGCACGAGCCGGACGCGCTCCCTTGCAGGCTCCCCGTGCCGAAGCGCAGCTCGAGCACGAGCGGGTCCTTGCCGAGTCGCACGGTCGCGCGCGCGGTGGCGTGCGATCCCTCGGCTTCGATACGCCACGGAACGCCGGGCGAGAAGAGCACGATGGGATCGCGCGACTCCTCCACTTCGAGCCCGCCGTCGCGCAGGGCCAAGGAGGTTTGGATACGCCCGAAGTCCAGACGCGGCGCGAATTCGATCTCCACCTCGCCCTGCCCCTCGACCACGCGAATGAGATCGGTGCGGCCCGCACGCTGAACGATCCGGTCCGCAGAGCAGTCGAGAGCGTCCGTCAGCGTGAGGCCGTCCCATCGCGTCTCGAGCACGAGGCTGCTCTCGCGGTAGGATTGAGCTCCGTCCGCGGCGCCGCCCGCGGGCCGGACGGTAAAATGCCCGGCCACCGGCCCGCCGAGCAGCTCCGCGAAGAGCGCGGGCGAGTCGATGCGGGGGGCGCAGAGCCACACGACGCACCCGCCCGGCGCCACGAGCGCCGCCGTCCGCTGATCCGAGAGCATCGAGTGACGCTCGATGGGGACGAACTGCGTGCGCTCGAGCCATGCGGTGCGCAGCTCGCACAGCCTAGCGAGGACCTGGGCCGCTTCTTCGGGATCCTGCAGCCGGAAGCCCGCGCGCGTCTCGCCTTCGCCGATCTTCACGCCCACGTCGGGGCCGGCGAGGCTGGCGAACGCTTCCTCGTCGGTGAGGTCGTCGCCGAAGAAGATCGCGGCGCTCGCGCCCACGCGGCGGCGGATCGTCTCGAGCGCCTTGCCCTTGTCCGTCTCCACGACCGACACCTCGAAGACCTGCTTGCCCCCACGCACGTGGACGCCCTCGAAGCTTCCGAGGCGCTCGCGGATCCTCGCGAGCGCCGCGTCCGCGGCCTCGGCCGGGACATTCCGATAGTGGAACGCGATTCCGCCCGGCTTCTCCTCGAGGCGGAAGGCCGGGCTCTTCGCGCTCTCCTCGCGAAGCAGGGAGGCGATCTCGCCGAGCAACCGCGCCTTCTCGGCGGGGAGGCGCTCGGCGAAGTCGAGGTCGAACTCGCTGCCGTGGCTGCCCACGAGGTGCACGTCTTCCGGCAGCGACGACAGCTCTCCCAGGGAGCGCAGCGCCCGGCCGGAGATGACGGCCACGTGCGTCTGCGGGAGATGGGCGAGGCTCCGGAGCGCCACCAGCGCGTGCGGATGCGGGCGCGCCTCCGCGGGATCGTCCACGAGGGGGGCGAGCGTTCCGTCGTAGTCGCTGCCCACGAGGAGGATGGGCACCTGGGCGAGCGCTTCCAGGCGGGGGTCCAGCTCGTCCCGGCCCGCTGGGACCCCGTTGCGCTTCAAGACGCGGACACCCGCGTCTCTTCGGGCGTCTCCTCCGAGCTTCCCGAGCCGACGCCCTCCGGGGCCGGCCCGGCGTCGCGCACCGCCCCCAGGAACTCGCGACCCCAGGCGTGCACGTCGTGCGCCTTCACACCGGCGCGCAGCCGGCGCATCCGCTTCGCCGCGTCCGAGGGCCGCATACGCAACGCCTGGACCACGGTGTTCGCGACACCGTCCACGTCGTGCGGGTTCACGAGGAGCGCCTGCCGCATTTCCTGCGCCGCTCCGGTGAACTCGCTCAGCACGAGAACGCCGGTGTCGTCCAGGCGGGAGGCCACGTACTCCTTGGCCACGAGGTTCATGCCGTCGCGGAACGGGGTGACGAGCATCACGTCCGCCGCAATGTAGAGAGCGGCCAGCTCCTCGGGCGGCAGGTTGCGGTGCAGGTAGTGCACGGCTACGCGCCCCACGTCGGCGAACTCCCCATTGATCTGGCCCACGAGCCGCTCCACTTCCTCTCTCAGCCCGGCGTAGGTCCCCACCCGCTCGCGACTCGGCACCGCGACTTGAACCAGCACGCAGTCCTCGGGCGTGGCGTGGCCGCGCGCGAGAACGTCGCGGAACGCCTCGAGGCGACGGTCGATTCCCTTCGTGTAGTCCAGCCGGTCCACTCCGAGAATCACCTTGCGGCTCGGGCCGAGCGCCCGGCGGAGCTTGGCGGCGCGCTCGCGGACTTGCGGGCTGCGGGCGAGGCTCTCGAAGCGGTCCACGTCGATGGAGACGGGAAAGTCCCCGACGCGCACGCGCCGTCCGTGATGATAGAGAGTGCGGTGGCGAACCTTCGCGTCCGTGTAGCGCCGGGCGAGGCTCGCGAAGTTCCGCGCGACGGCGCGAGTCTGGAAGCCCACGACGTCGGCCGCGAGGAGCCCTTCGAGGATCTCGCGCCGCCAGGGGAGCTGCGCGAACAGCTCTCGCGGAGGGAAGGGAACGTGCAGGAAGAAGCCGACCCTCAGGTCCGGGCGGAGCTTGCGGAGCACGCCGGGGACGAGCTGCAGGTGGTAGTCGTGCACCCAGACGGTGGCGCCCGGCGCCGCCACCGAGGACGCGATCTCCGCGTAGCGCCGGTTGACCGTGCGGTAAGGCTCCCACCACGAGCGTCGATACTCGGGCGCGCGCACGCAGTCGTGATAGAGCGGCCAGAGCGAGCGGTTGCAGAAGCCGTAGTAGTAGTCGTCCAGCTCGCTCTTCGAGACCGGCACCGCGCGGAGAGGGAGCGTGCCGTGACGCGTGGGCGAAGCCCCTTCCGCCGCGCTTCCGGCCCACCCGACCCAGATGCCGCGCGAGCCTTCGAGGACCGGGCCCAGGGCGGATACGAGCCCGCCCGGGCTCAACACCCATTCCGGACGGCCGCCGCGATGGACGCGGCGCACGGGGAGTCGATTCGCCACGATGACGAGATCGTGCAGTTCCGCCATGGGACTCCCCTCCGACTTGCGGCCGCTGGGAAAGCGGGCGATCCTACCCTCCGGGCGCGCTGGGTGACGCGCGCCAGCCTCTTCGGAAGATAGGCACGGATCCGGGGGGCGGCAACTCGGCCGCCGAGGGCTGTTCCAGATCGAACGAGGGCGCACCGGCCGCGGGGAATGGAAATGGGCGACGGCGGGTATCCCGAGCGAGACACGGCGCCGAAGGGGGTGCCGGCGGCGGAGCCGAGCGAGCGGGATCTGGTCCTTCTCGCGAAGCGCGGCGACCGGCACGCGTTCGGGCGGCTGCTGCGCCTCCATCAGCGGCGCGTGTTCGCGCTGGGGATGCGGTGGCTGCGCAACGCCGACGACGCCGACGACCTCGTCCAGGAGACGTTCGTGCGAGTGTGGCAATCTCTCGACCGCTTCGACGACACCCGCCCCTTCGCGCCGTGGGTGATCACGATCGCGGTGAACCGCGCCAAGACGATGGTGGGAAGAGCGCGGCCCACGGACGAGCTGAGCGAGGAGATCGCGTGGGAAGGATCCACGCCTCTGGAGGAGGCCGAGACCTCCGGGCTCGCGCGCGACGTTCGCGCCGCGGTGGACGCGCTGCCCGAGGAGCAGCGCGTGGTGCTCCATCTCCGCGCGGCGGAGGATCTCTCGTACCGTGAGATCGCCGACGCTCTGGACGTGCCGATGGGAACCGTGATGTCGCGCCTCTCGCGCGCGAGGGAGACGTTGCGGAGAACGCTCGCCGAGAAGGCCGGGCGGAGGGATCCGACATGAGCGAGCACTGCCGGGAGATCGAGCCGCTCCTCTCGCCGTACGTCGACGGCGAGCTGAGCGCCGATGATCGACGTCGCGTGGAGGCGCATCTCGCCGGTTGCGAGGCGTGCCGCGCCACGCTCGCCGCGTGGCGCGAGGCGGACGCTGCGCTCGCCGCGGCGCCCGCCCGCTCCGACGTGGAGTGGGAGCGCCTCGCGCAGCGCGTCGAGAAGGCGATCGACGTGGAGGAGGGGAAGGACCGCGCGGCTCTCCGACCGGCCATGGCGGCGGCCGCCGCGACGCGCGGGTCCGGGCAGCCGGAGACACCCGCCGCGCCGGCCCGTCGTGGAACGCCACGCCTCTGGTGGCTCTGGGGCGGCTCGGGCGCGCTCGTGGCCGCGGCGCTCGTGGGCCTCTTCTGGCCGATGCTCGCGCAGCACACCGGCGAGCTGCCCGGCAAGGTGACGAACGGCGGCTCGCCGGCGAGCGAGTTCCCGGAAGCCACGCCGTCGTTGAGGTCGGGTCCCTCGAGCGAGGCCGAGTCCGGCCAGGCCGAGAGGCGCCTGACGGAGTCAGGGCCGGATCGGCCGAGCCCGGCTCAGTCGAGCCCGGTTCTGTCGGGGCCGACGCCGGTGGCGACGTCCGCGCCGGCCTCGCCGTCGACGAACGCGCCCGCCCCCTACGACGTCCGCAACGTGAGGCTCTCCGATCTCGACACGCGGACCGCGCTCCAGCACGAACTTGCCGGCACGCTCGGAGGCCTTGCACCGGAGACCGAAGGGAAGCGCGAAGCGGCCTCCGGCTCCGCCGTGCCGAGCGAGCCCACCGCCGGCGCCGCCTCCGAGGCCCCGACGGCGCCGAAGACCTCGCCCGCCGCGCAGCCGCTGCCGCTGGGTCGGGAGGCCGACGCGAAGAACAAGGCGGTGTCCACGTTGGAGCGCGTCGCCGACGAGGCGCGGGGCCGCGCGAAGCGCGCCGACGAGCCCGCGCCGGCCGCGCTGCCGCAATCCGAGGCAGGCGCTCGCGGGTTGATTCGCGCCGCCCAGCCTCCCTCGGAGGCGGCCGAGGATTCGTCGTTCGCCACGCTCGCCGCGCGCACGCGTGCCGCGCTCGCGGACGGCGGCGAGAACGCTCTTCTCGAGGCGGCGCACGGCGTCGAGGCGTTCCTCGCGGCGTCGCCGGGGAGCCCTCACCGCGCGGAGGCGCTGGAGAGCCGTCTCCGGCTGCGCACGCGCCTCGTCACGCTCGATCCCGATCTCGGCTGCGAAGACCTCCGCGCGGCGCTGGCGGACTGGCGGCGCGAAACGACGTCGCCGAGCGCGGAAATGGAAGACGTCGCGAACGACGCCGCTTCGCACTGCGGATCGTAGCCGGATACCGCGCCTCGGCTCCGTCCCTCGCGCCCCGGCGCTCGAGGATTCGCCGGTTCAGCGGGCCGGTGGCGCAGCCTTCCTTTCGGAGCCGCGAAGCGCGCCGAAATACTCGGCAACGCTCTTCTTCCGGTAGAAGTACCACGCGCTCGCGAGTCCGAGCACGCCGCACTCGATGAGCGCCTTCGCCAGCACGTCCGAAGGAATGCGCCCCGCGCGCCAGGCCGCGGCGGAGAGGACGGCGACGCTCGCGAAGAGCACCGGCGTGCAATGCCTCGCCCACCGGCGCTCGCGCGCGAGCCCCACCGCGAGCGCGAGCGCGGCGAGGGCCGCCACGCCGATCGGCGGCCCGGCCACGTGCAGCCAGATCGTGCGAGGCGTCGGATGCCCGCCCACGGCGTACATGCGCTGGGGGATTCGATCGAGCTGCGCGAGGAGCAGGAGCAACGGCAGGAGGATCGCCCCGGTCGTGGCCGCCCATCGCACGGCGCGCAGCTCGGCCGGCGGGCTCGCCGTCCTCGAGCCGCCCGCGGCCGGCGCGACTTCCGGGCGAACGTCCGCTCCGGCGCTCTTCATCGCCGTTCCCCCTCCGCGTCGAGATGCCTGTACTCTACCTGATTCCCGGTGCATCGACGCTCGGGACCCACTACCTTTCCCCGAACATCGCGCGGCCGCCGGTCGGGACCGGAAGGAGGAGGCGATCATGAAGGGCGTGTGGATGGCGGGTCTCGTCGGCGGGATCGTGGGGTTCCTGTGGGGCGCGATCTCGCACATGGTGCTGCCCCTCGGCACGATCGGGATCGATACGATGCCGAACGAGGGCCCCATCGTCG
Organism: bacterium; assembly: GCA_046330135.1. Lineage (GTDB taxonomy): Bacteria > ARS69 > ARS69 > ARS69 > ARS69 > CAYYFX01. The sequence continues at coordinate 1,135,819 of JAXLTI010000004.1, read as the reverse complement.
ACGCGATGCGGAGCCTGCCCTCCGACGGCCTCTATTTCTTCCCGGGCGAAGGCTTCGACGAGAACCCGAAGAGCCCCGCCTATGCGGCGTGGGTGGCGAAGCTCCGGAGCGGCCCGCGCGGCCTCCTCATCTTCCATCCGAAGGGCGCGGAGCCGATGATGCCCTCGCAGCTGCTTCTCGAGTTCCTCGCCGACGTGGGCGGCGCGCTGATCGCGGCGTGGCTCTTGGCGCGCGTCGTGGGGTCGTACGCGTTCCGCACCACGGTGGTGGCGGCGCTCGGCATCTTCGCTTGGCTCTCGATCAGCGCTTCGTACTGGATCTGGTACGGATTCCCCGGCGACTACTCGCTCGCGCAGCTCGCGGACTCGTTCCTGGGGTGGCTCGTCGTGGGGCTCGTGATCGCGAGGATGGTGAGCCCGCCGGCGCTCCCACCGGCCACGCCGCCGACCGCCCGCCCGATCTGAGCCGGCGCGACGTCACCGCACGAGCGCGAGGTCCAGCGTCCCCGGATCGGGTCCGCTGACGCCGTCGAAGTCGTAGGTGGCGCTGGCACCCGTGAGCGTGAGCGTCCCGTTCGCGAGCGACGCCTGGAAGATCCAGTAATGACTCGGCGGATCGGGGAAGAGATCCATCTCGTCGGTGTCGAACTTCCAGGTGCCGGCCACGGTGAAGGGCGCTTCGCCGTTGCGCGTCTCGGTGTACGCGAAGCGCTGGTTCGCCTGGAGGTCCAGCGTGGCGCTCCCGCCCGCCGCCACGATGTCCACGCGAACGGGCGGGTCGTCGCGGCTGACGTACTCGGCCTTGGACGCGTGCCAGAGACCGGTGATCTGGCTCGGTTGGGGACCGGTCGTCGTGTCGTCCTTGCACGACGCGAGAGCGACGACGCCGAGCACGACGATGAGAAGCGGCCTGACGGACATGATCTCCTCCTCGGGGCCGCGGGCGGCGCCGAGCGGCGTCGCGGGCTCCGAGGATGGACGCTAACGGGCGCGGCGCGCGGCGCCCATGCGTGCGGTCATGTCCGGACATGATTTCGGTCAGTCGGCGACCGGTCGCAGATCCGTTCAAGAGGGGCCGGCGGAGCCGTGGGATCTCAGCGCCCCGGCGGGGGTCCGTCGAGGTAGGTCGTCGGCCGCTGATTGAAGGCCGCCGAGCCGCCGCGGGGCACGCTGAGCGTCTTCCAGGAGTCGCCGGCGAACTGGCGCGCGAGCAGCACGATCTGCCCGGCGTGGTACGCGTAGTGCGTCAGCTGCCGGTGAATGGCCTGCACCACCGTGTGCGGCTCGCCGCGGATCACGACCGTAGCGTCGAGGTCCACGTCGCGGAGCCCTTCCAACGTGGCGAAGAGAATCGCCCAGCCGCGATCCCATCGCTTCATGAGCGCTTCACGCCCGTCCTCGGGCCCGATCGCGAACTCGCCGTCCCGGTTCCGATCCGGCTTCTCGCCGTCCGTCGTGAGGAAGTCCGTCCACCGCGAGCGCAGGTTCCCTGCGACATGCTTCACCACGATCGCGATGGAGTTGGCCTGTGGATCGGGTGCGGCGAAGAAGTCGCCATCCGACACCTGGGCCATCGCCTTGTCGGCGAGCTCGCGCGTCCGGCGGAACTCGCGGAGGACGTCCTGCCGATACGCCGCCAGATCCATGGTCACCTCCGGGAGGGGAAGATACCGTAACCCGCGAGCGAAGGACTCCCCTCGGCGACGCGGACCGCCCCTCCCACGCCGCTGGTCGAGTCGAGGCGCAGGGTCAAGTCCCCCCAGCCGACGGACTCGGGCACTCCCGCCGTGAGCATGCGCCTCTCGTAGCCGAAGACCGGGCCCACCTCCGGCGCGTACGCGACGAGGCCGTAGTCGTAGGTCCGCCAGTAGCCGAGAGGATTCCCCGTGGCATCCGTCGCCTCCGAGATACCGTAGTCGATGAGGTACAAGCACACGACCGCCGTGAACTCGCCCGCGGGCGTGAGCACGGACCGCCTCGGCAGCATGAGCCCGTGGAGGAAGACATCGTGAGCGAGCGACGGCACGAGCGGAAGGATGAACGCGTGGCCGGGCCGGAGCCGAGCCTCGAGGTAGAGCCACGAGAGATTCCTGTCGAGGGCGCCGTAGCCGCCGATGTTCAAGGGCGTCTTCGCCCAGGCGTACCCGTCGAGGAACACGGGCTCGAAGGAGGCCCCGCGCGCCGCCAGCGCCTGCGGAGCGAGCTTCGCGATGCGCTCGCGCAGGTCCGGACGGGCGATCGCAAGGCGCCGCCAGAACTCGCCTCGCGGCGCCTCAGCGCGGCCGTGGGGTGACGCCGCGTCCACGATTTCCGTGATGACGCGCTGACCGACGGCGCCGGACTCCGTGGTGATCATGCCGTCGAACTCGAAGCGCCAGAGCGTGGTGTCCGCTCCGGTCGGTCGGCCGATCGGGGCCGAGTCCACGACCGCCGCGATGTCTTGAATGGAGGGCGCCGGGGGGACCGCGGCCGCCGTGGGGAAGAGGACCATGTCGCCGCCCCACGACCGCCGAACCAGCTGGAAGTCCCAGTGCGAGTGGTCGGCGTTCGGCCAGAGCAGATCGAGGGCGGGAGATGACGCATCGTCGTCGAAGAGACAGCCGCCGGTCGAGAGGGCGCAGAGCACGACGACGGTGACGCGGCGCATGGGTTCCACCTCCTGCGCGCGGGGGCGGGAGGAGCGCTCCCACGGGGAAGCTACCGCCGTGGGCGGCATGGGCCCAGGGCGGACACGGCGCTGTCCTCGGACAACTTCGCGGCGCGGGCATCATCCTCGGACGGTCTCGCGGGGTCGACCGCGTCCTGGGACGCCGTCGACGTCGCCGACCGGCGCTTCGGCGATGAGAAGAACGCCTCCTCCGTGTACACTCCGCCCCCATGTTCGCCGGACATGTCGGTGCCGGGCTCGCGCTCGGTCGCACAGCCCGTCGGCTCAACGTGGGCGTCCTGGTCCTCGCCGCGTTGCTCCTCGACGTCCTCCTCTGGGCTCTCGTCTACGGGGGGGTGGAGAAGGCCGTCGTTCCCGCGGACTTCGTCGACCGGCACTACTTGCTCTTCACGTTTCCGTACTCGCACGGGCTCGCGACGAGCCTGGTGTGGTCCGCGCTGGCGGGCGCGATCACGTGGGCGGCCACGCGCTCTTGGGCGGGCGACCGGGCCCGCGCTGCCCTCGCCGTGGCGGCCGCGGTGCTCTCGCACTGGTTCCTCGACGCGCTCGTCCACGTCCCGGAGCTTCCGCTCCTCGGCGACGCGTCCACGAAGGTGGGCCTCGGTCTCTGGAACCACCCCGCCCTGGCGTTGCCGCTGGAGATCGTGATCACGCTGCTCGGGCTCGTGCTGTTCCTCTCCGGAGCGCATCTCCCGCGAAGTCGCGCCGTGGGGCTGGGCGCCCTCGTCCTGGCGGTCGGGGCGCTCACGGTCGGGGGAATGACGGTCGCGCCGGCCCCGCCCGACGTGCGGCGCCAAGCGGTCGCCGCGGGCATGTCCATTCTCGTGGTCTCGATCGCGGCGGGTTGGCTCGGCCGCGCCTCGTCGCGCCGGAGCCGCGCGCCCTCGAGCTGACGCGCCCGGGAGCGCAGGAGCGCCCGCGGCTTCGATCGCGCCTCAGAGCCCCACTTGCACGAGCGCCATCAGCCCGAAGCCGCCGAGGAAGAACCACGCGGTCTCGCTGCGTCCGTGGTGCTCGAGCGCTTCCGGCACCAGCTCCACGAGCACGAGGTACATCATCGCGCCGGCCGCGAAGCCGAGGAGCGGCAGCATCAACGGCTCGAAGAGCCACACGAGGAGGCTCGCCGGCACCGCCGCGACCGGTTGCGGGAGACTCGTCACGGTGGCGAGGAGGAAGCAGCGGAGGATGGACGCGCCCTTCAAGCGCAGCGGGAGCGCCACGGCGAGACCTTCGGGGATGTTGTGGAACGCGATCGCGAGCGCGATGTAGCGCCCGAAGCTCTGCGCCGCCGGCAGGTGCGTCTGCGCTCCGTAGCCCACGCCCACCGCCACTCCTTCGGGAATCGAGTGGAACGTCATCGCGAGGAAGACGAGCGCGCCGGTGCGGCTCCCGAACGAGCGCAGCGCGGCGTGATCGAGGCGCTCGGGCGTGAGGTTCGTCTCGACCCAGCGGATGAGCCCGGCGCCCGCCGCCATCCCGAGCAGGACCTTCAGCACGGGCACGAGCTTCTGTCCGCTCATGCCCAGCGTGAAGGCGGGCAGCAGCAGATTGTAAACGGAGGCCGAGAACATGAGCCCGCCCGCGAACGCGTAGCCGAGCCCCACCTTCTTCTCGAGCTGGAGGCGACGCACGAGGAGCGGGAGCGCGCCGAGGCCGCAGGCGACGCTCGCGAAGATCCCCGCCACGAACGCGTCGACGACGAAGCGGTACTGCGTCAGCCAGCCGGCCGCCACCCTCCTACGCCCGCACCGCGGCCGGAGCGTCCACGAGATCGGGATAGAGCGGGTACTCGCGCGCCAAGTCCTCGACGTCCCCCTTGATCCTCGCCTTCACCGTTTCGTCCTCGCTCTGGTTCGCGAGAGCCGCGCCGATGAGCTTCGCCACGCGCTGCATCGCGTCCACGCCCATGCCGCGCGTGGTCAACGCCGGCGTGCCGATGCGCACGCCGCTGGTCATCGCCGGCGGCTTGGGATCGAACGGGATGGCGTTCTTGTTCACCGTGATCCCGACCTCGCCGAGCAGCCGCTCGGCTTTCTTCCCGGAGATCCCCTTCGGCGTCATGTCCACGAGCATGAGGTGGTTGTCCGTGCCGCCCGAGACCAGCCGGAAGCCCTCGGCCACGAGCCCGTCCGCCAGCGCTTTCGCGTTCTCGACCACCTTTCGAGAGTAGTCCTTGAACGAAGGCTGCAGCGCCTCGTGGAAGCACACGGCCTTCGCCGCGATCATGTGCATCAGCGGCCCGCCCTGCATGCCGGGGAAATTCGTCTTGTCGATCGGCTGCGCCCACGGCTCCTTGCAGACGATGAAGCCGGAGCGCGGCCCGCGCAGCGTCTTGTGCGCGGTGCTGGTCACGATGTCCGCGTACGGGAGGGGCGACGGGTGGACGCCGCCCGCCACGAGCCCCGCGAAGTGCGCCATGTCCACCACGAACACCGCGCCCACCTCGTCGGCGATCTCGCGGAACGTGGCGAAGTCCCACAGGCGCGGATACGCGGACGCGCCCGCCACGATGAGCTTCGGATGATGCTCCTTCGCGAGCGCGCGCACCTTGTCGAGGTCGATGCGCTCGGTCTTCGGATCCACCTCGTACGGCACGATCTTGAAGAAGCGCCCGGAGAAGTTCACCGGATGTCCGTGCGTGAGGTGGCCGCCGTGCGCGAGCGAGAGGCCGAGGAGCGTGTCGCCCGGGTTCAGCACGGCGAAGAACGCGGTCATGTTCGCGGTGGAGCCGGAGTGCGGCTGGACGTTCGCGTGATCCGCCCCGAACAGCTGCTTCGCGCGGTCTCGCGCCAGGTCCTCCGCCTTGTCCACTTCCTCGCAGCCGCCGTAGTAGCGCTTGCCCGGATACCCCTCCGCGTACTTGTTCGTGAGCGGCGATCCCATCGCCTCCAACACCGCCCGGCTCACGAAGTTCTCGGACGCGATCAGCTCCAGGCCGTCGTTCTGCCGCCGGATCTCTCCCTGCACCACTTCGAAGACGGCCGCATCGGTCCGCTTCAGATCGTCGTACTTGCCCATCGTGGACTCCTCAGGCTTCCTCCGCCTTGCGCTCGGCCATCTCGAAGAGACGAGGCAGGCCTTCGCGAATCAGGGTATCCAAACGCTGGAACGTGCGGCGGTACGACTCGATCGGACCGCCGAAGGGGTCGGGCACGGAAGCGTCGCGGCCTTGTTTGCCGGACAGCTCGCCCAGGAGAAGCGTCTTCGTGTCCGCCGTGGGCCGCACGCCGAGGACCACGGAGCGGTGCGCCGGCTCCATCACGAGCACGAGGTCCGCGGCGTCCAGGAGCGCCTCGGTGAGCTGGCGGCTCTGGAACGCTTCCAGGTCCAGCCCGTTCTCGCGCGCCACCTCGAGCGAGCCGGAAGAGGCCACGCCGCCCGTCTCCGCGAACGTCCCCGCGGACTCCACGGCGAACGTGCCGTTGGCGTGCGCGGCGAGAACGCGCCGCGCGATGCCCTCGGCGAGAGGGCTGCGGCACGTGTTGCCCGAGCAAACGAAGAGGACGCGAAACGGCATCGATCCCTCAGTGAGCGGCAAGCTCCTCGGGCGTGGGAACGATCGGCCCCACGCGCAGGATCTCGCCGGTCGATCCGCAGCAATTCACGATCGTCGACGGCGCCCGCGCGGGAGCCGCGCCGCCGTCGAGCGCGAGGTCGATGCCCGCGCCGAACAGCCGCACGACCGCGTCCACGTCGGGAGCCGGCGACTGGCCCGGCAGGTTCGCGCTCGGCGCCGCCAGCGCCGCGCGCATCTCGCGGAGGATCTCGCGCACCAGCGGATCGCCGGGCATGCGCACCGCAACCGTCTTCCCCGCGGCGGTGACCTCCTCGGGGAGATTGTCGTCCGCGGGCAATACGAGGGTCAACGGGCCGGGCCAGTAGCGCGTGCCGAGCGTGCGCGCGACCGGCGGGAGATGCGAGGTCACCGCCCGCACGCCGATCCAGTCCGCGCAAAGCAATACGAAGGGCTTCCCCACGGGTCGGACCTTCAGCGCCACGAGCTTCTTCAGCGCGTCGGGCCGATTCACGCTCGCGAGGAGGCCGTACACGGTGTCGGTGCGCATGGCGATGACGCCGCCGCCCTTCAGGACGTTCGCCACCTGCACGGCAAGGCCCGAGTCGGGCTGCGCATGATCGACGCGTAGGATCTTCGGCAACGGTCCCAGCTCCTCAGCGGCTCGCCAGCTCGATCTTGAACGCTTCGAGCTTCGCCGCGATCTCCGGATCGGAAAGCGCGAGCATCTGCGCGGCGAAGATCGCCGCGTTCTTCGCGCCGGCCGCGCCGATGGCCATCGTCGCGACGGGAACTCCCGGGGGCATCTGGACGATGGCGTGCAGGCTGTCCACACCCGAGAGCGACGAGCCGTCCAGCGGAACGCCGATGACGGGCAGGGTGGTGTGCGCGGCCACGACGCCCGGGAGCGCCGCCGCCATGCCCGCGGCGCAGATGAGCACGCGGACGCCGCGTCCGCGCGCCTCGACCGCCAGCTTCCTCGTCTTGTCCGGCGAGCGATGCGCGGACGAGACCAGGAACTCGTAGGGGATGCCGAAACGATCGAGATACTCGAGGCAGCCCTGCATCGGCGGGCGGTCGCTCTCGCTGCCCACGAGAATCAACACCTTCGGGTCCATCATGCCTCCTGGAAGCTCGACGCACGCGCGCCGATGTCTCGTCGGAAGAACATCCCGTCGAAGCGAACGGTTCCGAGGGTACGGTACGCCGCCTCGCGCGCCTCGGCGAGCGTGGCGCCGCGGCCGGTGACGGAGAGGACGCGGCCCCCCGCCGTGACGACGCCTTTCCCCGAGAGGGCCGTGCCGGCGTGGAAGATGATCGCGTCACCCCGGTCGTCGGGCGGCTCGAGGCCTTCGATGATGCGTCCCTTCTCGGGCGCCGCAGGGTACCCGCGGGACGCCGCCACCACCGTGAGAGCGGCCCCCCGCGAGGTCTTCAGCGTCGGCGAGGAACCGAGCTCGCCCCGCGCCGTGGCGGCCAGCACCTCGAGCGCGTCGTCCTCGAGGAGCGGTAGCACCGCCTCGGTCTCCGGATCGCCGAAACGGACGTTGTACTCGAGGACCTTCGGGCCCTCGGGACCGATCATCAGCCCCGCGTAGAGCACGCCCCGGAAGCCCACGCCGTGACGCGCGAGCGCCTGCGCGATCGGGCGCACGCAGCCGTCCACCGCCTTCTCGAGCGTTGCGCCTGTGAGGCGGCCGAACGGCGCGTAGGCGCCCATGCCGCCCGTGTTCGGCCCCGTGTCGCCGTCGAAGGCGCGCTTGTGGTCCTGGCTGGGCACGAGAGGCCGCACCTCCTCGCCGTCCACGAGCGCCATCAGGGAGGCCTCCTCCCCCTCCAGCCACTCCTCGAGCACCACCGACGCGCCGGCGTCTCCGAAGGCGCGCGTCTCCACGGCGGCCCGCACCGCCTCGATCGCGGCCGCGCGATCTTCGGCCATCACGACGCCCTTGCCGGCCGCCAGACCGTCGGCTTTCACGGCGACCCGGTCGCCGAGCCAGGCGAGCGCCTTCGCGGCTTCGGTCACGCTGCGCACCACGGCGGCGCGCGCGGTGGGGATGCCCTCCGATTCCATCATCGACTTCGCGTGCGCCTTGCTTCCCTCCAGACGCGCCCCCTCGGCGCCGGGCCCGAAGCAGGCGCATCCTTCGGCGCGCACCGCGTCAGCCACGCCGGCGACCAGCGGCCCTTCCGGGCCCACCACCACGAGGTCGATCCCTTCGCGGCGGACGAACGTGGCCACCTGCTTCACGTCCGCGGGGTCGAGCGGCACGTTCTGCGCGATCCGTCCGGTCCCGGCATTCCCAGGCGCCACGAACAGCCGGGAGAGCGCGGGGCTCTTCGCGATGGACCAGGCGAGCGCGTGCTCCCGCCCGCCCGAGCCGAGGACGAGGACGTTCAAGGACTACCCCCGAGAGCGGCGCCGGACGGGGGTGAAAGGCCGGCACCCAGCCCACCAAGGTGACCGATCCGCCGCGCCACGTCGAGCCCCGAGGGGTGCGCGGCGAGCGGGGGCGGGGCGTATCCCCTCGGGGGCGAAGCGACCCCCGTGCGGACGGCGCCCGTTGGCGCGCTCCGGCGGATCGGATAGCTTGCCGCGGGCCGCGGGAGCAGGTCTTCCTTCCCGCGGCAGGGCGGGTCTCGTGTTCCCCTGCATGTTCGCGACCGACCTGCACGGCCACGTCGACCGCTGGGAGAAGCTCTTCCGGGCGATCGCCGAGAGTCCGCCACGCGCGGTCTTCCTGGGCGGTGACCTGCTGCCGTCGGGGCTCCTCTCCACGATGGCCGCCGACCCCGCCCACCGCGACTTCGTCTTCGACTTCCTCGCGCCCCACCTGGAGGAGCTGCGCCGCTCCCTCGGACCGCGGTTCCCGAAGATCTGCACGATCCTCGGCAACGACGACGGGCGTTTCGAAGAGCCCTCGTTCCTGGACGTGGCGGCGCAGGGGCTCCTCGTGTACGCGCACGAGCGACGCGTCGAGCTGGACCCGTACGTGTTGTACGGATACTCCTACGTCCCGCCCACGCCCTTCCTCCTCAAGGACTGGGAGCGCTACGACCTCTCGCGCTTCGTCGATCCGGGGAGCGTTTCGCCGGAAGAGGGCTGGCGATCAGTTCCCGTGGATCCGAACGAGGCGCGCTACGCGACGATCGCCGAGGACCTCCTGCGGCTCGCCGGGGAGGCGGACCTCGCGCGCGCGGTGTTCCTCTTCCACGCACCGCCTTACGCCACGCACCTCGACCGCGCCGCTCTGGATGGCAAGATGGTCGACCACGCCCCCCTCGACGTGCACGTCGGCAGCATCGCCATGCGCACGTTCATCGAGGAGCGGCAGCCGCTCGTCACGCTGCACGGCCACATCCACGAGTCGGCGCGGCTGACCGGCGAGTGGCGCGACCGCATCGGCCGCACCCTCCTCCTCGGCGCCGCCCACGACGGCCCGGAGCTGGCGCTCGTCCGCATCGATCTGGACGCGCCCGACGCCGCGGTCCGTCAGTTACTTTGACGCCAGACAAACCCGCCGGCTTCTCCGCAGAACGCGTGGGGTGTTCGCCCCGATCTGACTTCCCGACCGGTTCGCTGCACGCTTGGGCGGTTCGCGCCGATCTGGCTTCCCGAACGGCTTCTCCTCATCGGACGGGAGCCCTCCGCCATCCGTGGCTCCCATGAGACGCCGCTGCGGAGAAGCCGTTCGGGAAGCCAGATCGTATGCCCAGGTCGCGCGGCGTCGGCGTCGGTCGGAGATCGCACGACAGGTTCGGCTCGCCCGGCGCGTCGACGAAGCGGCGCCGCGGCGTGTCTGCGCGCACGCCCGGCGTGCCGCGCGTTGGCGAAGCGAGGCAAGCCCGCCGAGCTCGACCCTTCCTCCGAGGCGGCGTCACGAGCCGCGGAAGGCCTTCGGATGGCCGAGCGCCTGCCGAGTGCCGAGGCCTAGGCCGGGGCACGGATGCCCCGGCCGCGCCGTCCGCAGCGGAGGAAGGGTCGAGCTCGGCGGGCGGGCGAACGCCCCTTGCGCGAACACCCAGGGTCGAGCGAGAGGGCCGGGGCAAGTCCCTACGCGCTGCGGTCCGGCAGCAGCGGCCGCGCCGCGTCGGTGATCGCGCCGATCTTCGCCGCGAAGCCGGTCTTCCGCGTCACCTCGTCGTCCGTGACCACGTGGACGTCGAGCAGTCCGTTCGCGCGGTAGCCCGTCCGCAGGAAGTTGATCTCCGCGAGGCTCTTGCTCCAACCGTCCAGCCACGTCTCCAGGTCCTTGCGTTGCGCCTCTTCCCCGTGGAAGTGCACGAGGAGATCGATGTCGCTGCCGGGCCCGGCCGTGGCGTTCTTCGTGCTGCCGAAGACGTAGAGCTGGCGCACGCCGAAGCGGTCGCGGTCCATGTCCGCCGCGATGCGCTCCACCATGAACTCGCGCCAGCGCCAGTGCTCCTCGTGCGCGGCGTCGGGGATGCGCGTGTACTCTTCGCGCCGCCGCCCCACGGCGGTCCGGTCCGTGAAGATGCCCACCGCTTCGTCCAGCTCGCCGTTCATCAGGATGCTCAGGACCTTGCCGCCGGTGGCCTCCGGAACGTCGATGACGTGCACGATCTCCGAGAGATCCGCGAACTCCGGCAGCAGCTCGGAGAGGATGTTCGAAGCGCGCGTGAGGAAGAGCGCGTCGAAGATGTTCCCGGGATCGTCCGGATAGAGGGGGAGGTACCGAATGCCGGATTCCACGAGGTCCTGGAAGAAATGCGTGCCGAAAGAGAGATCCGGCAGGTAGCCGGCTTTGCGCCGCGCGATCTCCGCGAGCACCGCCGTGTTGCTGATGTCCGAATACGTGACGCTCACGCCGAGCCGGATGTCCCCGCGGCTGCCCCAGCGACCGGGACCGAGCAGCACGAATTGCCGCTTCGGGAGCGTGTCGTTCAGCCGCCCGATGGCGCGCCCCACGCGGAGCATGGTGTTCTGGTCCGAGATCGTGGCGTACGCGTCCGGGTCCACGTAGACCACGTGCGTGAGGTTCAGCGCCGCGCCGTTCGCCACGTAGCGGCTGGCCGTGAAGAGGATGTCCGCCTGCGGCAGGTTGCGCGGAATGGGCGCGGGGGACTCCGAGAAAGAATAGCCCTGCGGACGGCACTGCAGGAGGTAGAGGTGCTCACCGTCCGACGCGAACTCGATGTCCACCGGCGTGCCCAGCTTGCCCTGGAGCAATTCCAGCAGCCCGCGGATCTGCTGGACGAACGGCGTCTCCGCCACGAGCCCGTCGAACGTGACCACCCACGTGCCGGCGTCGAAGCTGGCGCCGAGCCCGATCGGACGGATCAGGCGCCCGTCCTCGAAGCGCGACACGAGCCGCCGCACGCCGGGATACTCGCGGCCATTGCTGCGCAGCAGATCCGCGAAGCCCGTGGTGGTGAAGCCGCCCGTCTCCACGTCGATCACGTCCACCTTGGCGGGCGAGTAGCGCACCACCTCGTCCGGCGTGGTGTTCACGCGCAACCCGGGCTGCGCCGGCGCGAGCAGCACGGGGTAATCGTCGCTCACGCGATCCACCGCCCGCGTGCCGAGACCGGGCACCAGGCGCACGAGACCGTCGCTGCGGCGGATGCGCGGCGACCACCGGAAGTCGTTGTTGCTGAACGCCACGCCCGAGAACGACGGCAGGAAATAGCGACCCACGCGCCGGCCCACGACCTCCTGGATCATGATGCCCATCTCCTCGTGCACGTCGAGGAGGCCGCGCTCCGCGCGGTACTGGATGGGGTCCGGGCTGAAGACCGACGCGTACACCTCCGCGATGGCGTCCTGCAGCGCTTCGAGCCGCGCCCGCTTGCTGCCGCGGTTGGCGAGGAAGAGGCTCTTGTACTTCCCCGAGAAGGCCGCGCGCGCGCTGTCCTCGAGGAGGCTGGAGCTGCGCACGATCAGGGGTCGGTCCTCGAAGTCGTCCAGCGCGATGGACAGGCCGCGCACGATCTCCGGCGGGAAGTGCGAGTTCTTGAACAGCTGGATGACGTGCGGGTAGTCCTGACGGACCTGATCGATGTCCTGGTACTTGCGGTCGTAGAGGTCTTCCAGGTTGTTGTAGCGGATGAACTCCAGCAGCGCGTCCGACGACACGTACCACGTCTTCGGGGACCGCACGCCGCCCAGCAGCGCCGCATGCTCCGGCGAGTTGCGCACGATCTGCATCGCCACGAAGAGCCCCGAGCTCTTGCCGCCGAGCTTCCCGCGGCTCTTCGGCGGAGCGATGATCCGATGCACGAGATCGGCGAAGTCCGAGACCCGCACGTAGTCCCGACCCGCGTGGATGAAGTCGATGCGCTCGGAGAAGAACCGGCGGAGCAGCGCCACGCGGAGCTGCATCTGCGCGGATTCCGGGAGCGTGGACTCGTCGATGCCCGTGCGCCGGAACTTGCCCAGCTCCTCCGTGATGTCGGCGAGCGAGCTGTCCATGTGCTCCAGCACGCCGGCCAGCTCCGCGCTGTTGTCCTCGTTGATCCACTGCTGGATGCGGCGGATGATCTCCGCTTCGCTGAGGTGCGCCGCGGCCACGTCGAAGGTGCGCCCCACGAGCGCTCCCGCCTCCACCATCGGCTCGCGCACCGACGGCCGGTTGTCGGCGCTCTGCCCGTTGGAAGCGCCGGGCGGCGGCGTGAACTCGCGCAACAGCTCGGGCGCGCCCGGGACGCCGTGCCAGCAGAGGTAGTTGACCATCTTGCGCGTCATGCGCAGGAGGAGCGACTGATCCGTGCGGCGCAGGAAGTCCAGGATGACGCGCCACTCCTGTCGCTTCCCGGCGGGGAGAACGGGAACGTCGGCTTTCGGCGCCGCGCGCTCGCCCTTCTGGCGATGCGCGAGGTGCATCGCCACACGCTCGGCGAGCGTGTTGAGGAGGCGACGCTCTTCCTTGAGGAACGGGCCTTCGTCCGCGACCGGACGGTCTTCCACGTACGTGACCTCGATCTCCCCCACCTGGATCCCGTCCACCACGATCGGCGCCGTCAGCCGCGCGACCCCGTTGCGGTAGCCCGGCGAGGGGTGGAACGTGCCGTCGTACGTGACCGCCGCGTGGCACACCTCCGGGAATTGCCAGCCGGGCGGGATCACGCGGGCGAGCGCCAGGAGCGTCTCTTCGATCGGCACGTGGGTGCGCCCGAGGATGTCCTCCGCCTGGTAGAGGCACTCGAGCTCCTTCGCGCGCTCCTTGAGCGCCCCGAGCATCGTCCCGAGATTGGAAGTGTCGCTCACGGTCTCCCCTCCCGGAGGGCCGCCTACGGCCTTCGCACGACGCCGCGACCCGTCACGCCGTCCACCCGGATCTCGAGCGGCGTCTCGAGCGCGACGTGCCGGAGGTGCGCCGTCTCGCGCACGGCCGGCTGGCGCTCCAGCCAATCCCAATCTATCCGTCCTCCGGCGTCGTGACGAACGCTGAAGTACGGCACCGAGAAGCTCGTCACATTGTGGAAGAAGTGCGAGCCTTGGCTCAACTCACCCGGCAGGTCCGGGAGCGAGACCTCCACGATGGCAGCGGCGCCGTGGATTTGCGCCCACGTGACGGGGCTCCCGAGCCAGGGCTCCGAGGATCCCCAGCGCCCGAAGCCCACCAGCAGGTAGCGCCGACCCTCCGCGGCGGCCGCGCGGTTCAAGCCCTCCGCTTCGCGCGCGATCTCGACGTTCTGCGCCGTGTCGTAGCCGCCCGGTCGCACGTACACGATGTCCCGCACGTCCGTGAGGATCCCGTTGCCGAGGACGTGGTCGGACGCCACGAGCACGTCTTCGCGCCCGAGGTCCTCCGGCGCCAGCTGCACGCGCTCGCGCGAGACCACGAGAGGACGGACCTGCAGGAACGCCAGCTGCGCTGGCGCGTCCACGGACTCCTCGAAAGCGAGGGCGAACTCGATCTCCACCGGGTTCCCGACCGCCTCTTCGCACAGCGCGAGCAGCGCGCGGACCGCGTCGTCGAGCGGGCGGGCGCCGTACACGAGGATCGGCGCGAAGTCCACGCAGCGCGCGCCGGCCGCCTCCACGCCCGGGACGAGCCGGTCCGACGCCGGCAGCCACGTGGACGCCACCCAGCGCAACGTCCCGTCCAGCTCGGCGTGCTCGAGATCGGCCAGCGTGAGGTACTCGCTCTCCTGAAGGGGATCGTACGCGGGCGGCGGCCCCATGTTCACCGCCCACAGCTCGCGCTGCGTCTTCCGGACGCGGTCCGCCGCGGAGGCGAAGGGCGGCGGCGCTTCGGGTCGCCCGGGCGCGTAGGACCAGCTCAGCCCGCCGTCCACGATGGTCTTCCCGAGCCCGAGCGCGAGATCCACGACGCCGTCCTCGCGGAGCGAGCTGCCCATCGGATAGAAGTTCCACGAGCGGGCCACGCCCGAGACGTCCGGATAGAAGCGCTCGAAGTGGCGCCGCCCCACCACTTCCTGGATGACGACCGCCATCTTCTCCTCGCCCCCGCCGGTGGCCGCGCGATACGCGCGGGCGTCCGCGAAGAACGTGGACGCCCACACGTACTTCAACGCCTCCACGAGCACGCGGAAGCGCGCGCTCGGGTCGGGCTGGTTGTTCGGGATCATCTTCGTGGCGTAGACGCCGGCGAACGGCCGGCCGAGCGCGTCCTCGAGCCGGCTGGAGGAGCGGATGGCGAGCGGCTGGCGCACCTGCTCGACGAGCGCGTTCAGGTCCCCCACGATCTCCACGGGAAGATCCGCCCGCTGGAAGGCGTGGGCGATCCACTCGTCCGAGCGGCCCTCCACGTCTCCGGGAAGGCCGCCCTGCGCGAGGAACCGCTCGAAGATCTCGGTGCCCACGACCGTCATCGTGGGGATGCCGATCTCGAGACCGGGGAAGGTCAGCCGCTCGCGGTGCGCCGCGATCAGGTCCCGGGCGAAGAAGAGCCCCTTCGCCTTCCCGCCGATCTCCCCGCCGCCGATGACGGTGGCCGGATGAGGCGACCCGAAGAAGACGCGCGCGAACCGCGGCTCGACCGCGTCAGACCCAGCCACGCTCCCGGCACGCCTCAGCGACCCGACTGATCCCGATGACGTAGGCCGCGTCACGCATCGAGAGCTTCTCGCGCTTCGCCAGCTCGTGCACCGCGAGGAAGGCTGCCGTCATCTTGACGTCCAGCTTGCCGAGGACCTCGTCCCGTCCCCAGTAGTAATTCATGTTGCTTTGCACCTGCTCGAAGTAGCTGCAGGTGACGCCGCCGGCGTTCGCGAGGAAGTCCGGCAGCAGCATCACGCCGCGGCCGGCGATGACCTCGTCCGCCTCCAGCGTGGTGGGACCGTTCGCGCCCTCCGCGATCAGCTTGACGCGCGGGTGGATCTTCGCGACGTTGTCGGCGTTGATCTGGTTCTCGAAGGCCGCCGGGATCAGGATGTCCACCTCCTGCTCCAGCCACGCGTCCCCGGGAAGCAGCTCGTAGCCGAGCTCCCGCGCCTTGCGCTTGTCGATGCCGCCGAAGCGGTCCGTGATCTCGATCAGCCGGTCGTACGAGATGCCGTCCTTCTTGCGGTACGTGTACGCGGTGCGGTCTTCCTGATCCCAGCACGCCACCGACGTCACGGTGCCGCCCAGCTGCTGGAAGAGGCGGATCGCGTACTGCGACACGTTGCCGAACCCCTGCACGCTGGCCACCGTCTCCGACGCGCGGACACCGAGCGTCTTGAGCGCCTCGCGGACCGCGAAGATGACGCCGTAGCCCGTGGCCTCCGTGCGGCCGAGCGATCCGCCGAGTCCCACCGGCTTGCCGGTGATGAACCCCGGCGCGCGTCCGCCCGTGAGGGTCTCGTACTCGTCCAGCATCCAGACCATGTGCTGCGCCGACGTCATCACGTCCGGGGCGGGAACGTCCACCGTGGGGCCCACGTTGCGGGCGATCTGGCGCACCCACATGCGACAGATCCGCTCCTGCTCGCGCTGGCTCAGCTCGTGCGGGTCGCAGACGACGCCGCCCTTCGCGCCGCCGAGAGGCACGTCCGCGAGCGCGCACTTCCACGTCATCCACATCGAGAGCGCGCGGACCGTGTCCAGCGTCTCCTGCGGGTGGAAGCGGATCCCGCCCTTGCAGGGGCCCCGGGCGTCGTTGTGCTGGACGCGGAAGCCCTTGAACACCCGCGTCGAGCCGTCGTCCATGCGGACCGGAAGCAGGAAGGAGTATTCGCGCAGCGGCTCGCGCAGGAGCGCGCGCGTGGGCGCGTCGAGGCCGATCAACTGCGCGACCCGGTCGAACTGACCCTGGGCGACCTCGAACGCGTTGAACGGCTTGGCCATCGTGGCCGTCGACGCGGGCATGTGGGACCTCCTCCTCGAGGGGCGCGCCGAATGGGCGCCTCGAGCCCCTCAATCTACCCGCAGGACGCGCTCGGAGAAAGGCGGCGGAGAGGGCCCTGGGGAAGGCGCCCGTGCCGCCTGCGACGCGAGCGCCGGGGAGGCCCCTCAGAACCGATAGATGGCGCTGCCCTGGATCTCGAGGGTCTTCTGGAGATCGCCGTGGGTCTCTTCCACCGAGCCGAGGAGCAGCCAGCTCGAGGAGACCGTGAGGTCCAAGTCGCCGGACACCCAGACGATGTCGTCGCGGAGCCCGCTCGCCGTCGGGTTCTCGCGGCGAAGCCCCGCCGACGTTCCGAGGCGCAGGGCCGACGTCACGTCCAGCGTGATGTCGCCCGAGCCGAGCCAGCCGCGGGTGAGCGAGTTGGAGTAGCTCGTGCCCCGAGCGTGCACGCCGAGATTGCGGAGCGAGGGGAGTCCGATGCCTCCGCGCAGCGTGTACGAATCCGAGGTGCCCCCCGTCCCGCCGCTCGATCGACGCGCGTCGGCGGCGACCGACGTGCGAACCGTGGGTCGCAGCTCGATCCCGCCCCAGCTCCCGGTGCGGTACGCGTCGTCGAACTCCGTCTCGGGCGTGACGCGATCGCGGTAGAGGCGGACGCTGCGACGAGTGTCGCTTCCCGCGCTGACGGACCACTTGTCCGTGAACCGCAGCCGTCCGGTCACGAGCGCGCTCGTGAGGGAGACCGGCTTCTCGCCGAGGTCCTTCTTCCAGCCGCGGTTCACGTCGACCTCCTGGAGCGCGTAGAGGTCGAAGCGGCGCGACGACGCCCGGCCGTTCACCGCCACGTACTCTCGATCGATCGCGTCCTTGCCGTACGAGCCGATCGCCGCCATCGTGAAGCGCCAGCGCGTGTCGGCGTTCATGACCGAGCCGAACTCCCCGAAGACGCCGTGCTCGCGGATCGCCGTGGAGAAGCCGTAGCTCACCGGGTCCGGCTGCGTGCCCGAGAACGCGCCCGCGTTCCAGTGCGCGCCGCGCCACTCCGCGAGCGCGCCGTCGAACACGCTGACGGACGCGAGGGACGACGAGAGCTGACGGCCGAAGACGGCGTGTGGCCCGGTCGGGCCCGACGTCCACTCCGTGATGAGCCGGTACACGCGCGAGCGTCCCGTCTCCTCGCCGAGGCGGTACGTGCGGCGGGCTCGTGCGTCGACGGAAACGTGCAGCTCCGACGCGACGTCGGCGTCCAGCCGCACGTCGACCGCCGGCTCGGAGTACCCGGCGTTGAGCGGAGACTGGTCGACGAGGCCGAGGTAGCGCAAGTCCACGTGACCGCGCATCCCGTGCCGCCGCAGCCAGGGCTTCCGGGGAGGACCCGTCCGCGGCGTTACGCTCGGAGCGGCTTCCGCCGGCGGAGCGCCGGACGGCGCGAGCGCCGACGGAGGCACCGCGAGCGGCGCACCGCCGCGCGGTCGCACCCGGTCGCCCGTCTGCAGCTCCACGTCCGCTTCGACGCGTCGGCCCACCGCGCGCGTCGACGAGACCGCGGTGATCTCGAGGTGGGCGATCACCTTCCCGTCCCGCACCACCTCCAACGCGTCGCCCGCGTGCAGCCCGGCCTCGGCGCCCGCGTCGAGGTACGCGGAGGTGGCCGTGACGTACGTCACGGTGATCGCGGCCGGCGCCTTCGGCGGCGTGGTCGATGCCGCCGGCGCGCTCCCCGCGGGCGGCGTGGTCGGCGTCGTGGACGCAGTCGCCGCGGGCGTGGTTGCCGCGCCTGACGGGGATGCCGCGGCCGGCGGGTCGGCCAGCGCCGAGCTCGCGAAGAGAGTCACGAGCGCGGCGAACCCTCCGAGGATTCTCAACCGGCCCTCCCCCGCGGGTGGCAGTTGTAGCAGGCCGCGCTGTTGTACGAGTAGCCGTTCACACCCTGGTGATGACTGTTCACGTCCGCCTGGTTCGAATGCGCGTGACAGAGGATGCACTCGAACACCGCGTAGTTCGTGGAGGTCGTGTGGCAGTCGCTGCAGGCGGTCCACCGGCCGGCGTGCGAGCCGCTGTAGATCGGGAAGAACGTGGCGTCGTGATCGAACGTCGCGCCCGACCAGGAGTTCGTGTTGTGACAGCTCGCGCAGTCGGTCGAGAAGCCCGCCGCCGCGTGGTTGGGATCGGTCGTGGCGTCGTAGGCTGCGCGGTGGCAGCTCACGCACGCGGGCTGCGGCGGCGGCGCCGAAGGCACGTGGCAGGTCTGGCATGCGACCGTCGTGTGCGCGCCGGTCAACGGGAAGCCCGTCGTGGCGTGGTTGAAGCTGGCGCCCGACCAGCTGTTCGTGTTGTGGCAGCTCACGCAATCCGTCGAGAAGCCCACCGAGGCGTGCGGCGGATCCGTCGTGCCGTCGTACTGCGGGCGATGGCAGCTCACGCACGCCGGTTGCGGCGGCGGCGCCGACGGGACGTGGCAAGTCTGGCACGCCACCGAGGTGTGCGCCCCCGTCAACGGGAAGCCCGTCGACGCGTGGTTGAAGCTGGCGCCCGACCAGCTGTTCGTGTTGTGACAGATCACGCAGTCCGTCGAGAAGCCCACCGACGCGTGCGGCGGATCCGTCGTGCCGTCGTACTGCGGGCGGTGGCAGCTCACGCACGCCGGCTGCGGCGGCGGCGCCGACGGCACGTGGCAGGTCTGACACGCCACCGAGGTGTGCGCCCCCGTCAACGGGAAGCCGGTCGACGCGTGGTCGAACGTGGCGCCCGACCAGGTCGTCGTGTTGTGGCAATTCGCGCACGCCGTCGGGAAGCCGAGCGCGACGTGGTTCGGGTCCGTGGTGGAGTCGTACTGCGGTCGGTGACAGCTCACGCAGTCCGGCGAGATCGGAGTGAACGGACCGTTCCCGTGGCATGCCTGGCAGGTCTGCGTCCGGTGAGCGCCCGTGAGCGCGAAACCCGTGACGGAGTGGTCGAAGCTGGCGCCGTCCCAGCCCGCCGTGCCGTGGCAGCGCGCGCAGTCCGTCGGGAAGCCCACCGCCGCGTGCGACGGGTTCGTCGTCGCGTCGTAGTTCGACCGGTGGCAGCTCACGCACTCGGTGGAGATCGGCGTGAACTTGTTGCCGGGGTGGCAGGCCGCGCACTCGGCGGTCCGGTGCGCGCCGGTGAGCGGGAAGCCGGTGGTGGAATGATCGAACGCGCCCGCCGCCCACATCGACGTGGAGTGGCAGGTGGCGCAATCCGTGGGGAAGCCGGCGGTCTGGTGGTTGGGCGACGTCGTGGCGCGGTACTGCGCCATGTGGCAGCCGTCGCAGGTCGTGGGCGTGTTGATGAACTGCATCGCCGACGCGCCCACCGGCTTGTGGCACGACGCGCAGTCCACCGTGAGGTGCGCGCCCGTGAGCGGGAAGGACGAAGAGCGATGCGTGCGCATGGCTTCCGAACGGTCGATGAAGTCGCGCGTGGAGTGGCAGCGCGCGCAATCCGGTCCCATCTCGCCCAGGTGCACGTCCTGATGGCAGTCCATGCACTTCGAGCCCTTCGTGGACGTGAACTCGAGATTCAGGTGGCACTGGAGGCAGGGTGCGTTCTTGTGCGCGCCGTCCAGCGCGAACCCGTACTTCGCGTGATCGAACTTGCTCGAGATCTTCGCGGGCGTCCACGCGTCGGGCTTGTGGCACATGGCGCAGTCCTGCTTGAACGAGGCGCCGTGCGGGCTCTGCACCGCGGGAGCCTTGATCTGGGGCGGCGCGCCCGCCGACACGACGGCGGCCACGAGCGCGAGGACCGCGAGCAGCGCGGTCGAGCGGCGAGAGATCGCGTTGCGGACGGTCATGACGAACCTCGAGAGGGCGTGGTGGAACTCGGGAGGTGGCAGGCCTCGCAGGCCTTCGGAACGGAGCGATAGACGATCCCTTCGGAGCCGTCGGGCAGCTTGCCCTTGGCGTGGCACGCGGTGCACGCCACCTTCGCGTGCGCGCCGGCGAGCGAGAAGCTCGAGTCGCGGTCATGGTCGAAGCGGGACGCCGGGCGGAAGGCGTCGAGGCCGTGGCAGCGCGTGCACTCCAGAGCCTTGCCGTCCGCCACGAACTGCTTCCCGTGCGGATCCTTGTGGCAGGCGGCGCATTCCTTCGCCACGCCCTTCAGCGGAATGGACGGCCAGGACGCCTTCGTGCCCACGAGCGTCGAGGCGGGGCGCGGCGCCGCGAGATCTTTGTGGCACTCGGAGCACGCGACCACGGCGTGCGCGCCGTCCAGGGCGAACGAGTACTTCGCGTGCATGGCCACGTCCACGCGCGCCGGGCGGAACGCCGAAGCAAGGTGGCAAGAGAGGCACGTGGAGTCCGCGCTCCCGAACCCGCCCTGATGCGGGTCGTGGTGGCACGAGATGCAATCCTCCAGAGTGAAGCGGAAGAGCGCCTTCGCGGGCCCGGTGACGGACACGGGCGGCAGCGGCGGGAGGCCGGCGCGCTCCGGTCCGTGGCACGCCTCGCACTTCACCGCGACGTGAGCGCCGTTCAGCGCGAACGCCGTCTTCGCGTGCTCGGGCACGCCGAACGAGCTCTGCTCGAAGCCGCGCACGTCGTGGCAGCTCTCGCACTTGCCGCCGTCCGCGCGGGTCGCGAGCTGCCGCCCGTGCGCGGCTTCGTGGCAGGACGTGCACGTGACGAAGGCCGGGCGGAAGGCGAAGCGCGCCTTCGGCTCCTTCGACTCCGCATGGCAGTCCCGGCACGCCACCCGCGCGTGCTTGCCCTCCAGCGGGTACTTCGACTTGGCGTGCCGCACCACGTCGAAAGTGGACGGCAAGTAGGCGTTCACCGTGTGGCACGACGCGCAGTCCACGACCGCTCCCGCGAGCGTGGCCTCGCCGCGGTGCGGGTCCTCGTGGCAGGAGCGGCACGCATCGAACTTCGGCAGCACCTTGTAGCCGTCCTTGTGGCACTTCTCGCACGCGACCGTCTTGTGCGCGCCCTGGAGCGGATAGCGCGTCCGGTCGTGGTCGAAGGACTTCTGCACGATGTGATGGAAGTCGGTCGTGTTGTGGCACTGCTGGCAGGTGTTCCCGAATCGGCCCTGGTGCGGGTCCTTGTGGCACGACAGGCAGTCCGTGGCGAGGCCGAGAAGGCTCTTCACCGGCAGGCCGCCTTCGCGGATCTTCGCGATCGGCGAAACGCGAAGATCCGGGCGGTGGCACTTCTCGCACTCGAGGCCCAGGTGCTTGCCGTCGAGCACCCAGCCCGCGCGCGCGTGATCGAACGCCTGCGGCTCCCCCTTCTCCCAGTGCACGAGGTCGAAATCCAGGCCGCCATGCTCCACGTGGCACTTGGCGCAGGCGCCCTTCCCTTCGCGCGCGTGGAAGCCCTCCCCCGTCTCGCGGAGCTTCGCGATCTCGAGATGGCAGGCGAGGCACTGCTCGTCCACCGGCTTCTCCCCGAGGCCGTGGCACTTCAGGCAGTTCTTCACGCCTTCGAGATTCTGGTGCGCGCGAGAGAGCGGTCCGGGCGAGATTTGCGCCCTAGCGCCGGGCGATGCGAGCAAGAGCATCGTCAACGCCATGACGACGCTCCTTCGCGCGCGCGGAAGGCGGGATGACGCGCCACGATCAGCCTCCGACACCGGCCTTGGCCTCCTCGAGCGGAATCCCTCTCGTCACGCTCGACACGCCCGTCACGGCCGGAAGAACCAGGTGGCGCCGAACGCCACGGCCACGACGACGTGGATGGTCACGGCGAAGAAGGCGGTGACGGCGAACGGAAGGTGGAAGGCGTGCCAGAGTCGGAACACGCGGCTGGTGGCGTCGAGTGCCCGAACCTGCTGCGCCAGCGCCATCTCGCGCCGAGCGAGCGCCGCAACGGATTGGATGCGCGCGCGGCTCCGCCGCACGCCCGACACGGAGTTGCAGGCCTTCAGCAGCCGCCGGATCGCGCGCCGGCGGTCGAAGTCGTCGCGAACGAGGCTGAGGAGCGTGCCGATCACGCCGGTCCGCTGCGTCATGGGCACGGGGCGGAGGAGCTCGGCCAGTTGCGTCGGGTCGAGGCCGGTCGACTCGACGAGCTCGGTGAGGATCTCCCGCCGTTCCGCGCCGACCTGCTCCATGTTCATCTCGAGGCCCGCCCGTCCGCGCGGAATCCGGACGTACACGTACCGGCCGATGACGCCGCTCAGGGCCACGACGATCATGGACGCGTAGCCCAGCCCGATCAGACCCGTGAAGCGGAATCCCGCATGGACGGCTGCGGACACGGGAACGAGCGCGCCGGCGACGATGTGTGCGTCGAGCCAGCGCGGCACCGAACCGAGGAACGTCGCGCCCCGGAGCCGCTTCCGCAGAGGGTAGAGCCAGAGGAAGAGGAAGAGCGCGAAGGCGAGCAACCCCGCCGAGAGACCGATGGACCCGGATGGCTTGAGGTAGGGGTGATAGGGGCTCCGCAGCCGCGCCGAGAGCGGCAGCGTGTAGTAAGGAAACCCCACCAGTGCAATCGTGACCAAGGGCACGAGGCCGAGAAGGACGCTCCGGGGCACGAAAGACATGCCGCCTTCGGAGCGCCGCGGGCGGCGGGAAGTGGCCGGCAACGGCCCGGACGCCGCCCGGACGGGTCTCTCCACCGGTGCCGCCGTGAGGACGGCGCGCGCTTTGGTCACGACTTCGCCTCTGGGCATGATCCTCCTCGACCGGCCCTCGCAAACACAGTGCCAGTAAGTCCAACGGGGGGCGAGGATTGCCCGGAAGAGCCTAGAGTCCGGAATCTCGCTTGTCCATGCATCGGTGAGGGGGGGAGCCGAATTGAGGCGACGCGGGGAGCCGCGAGGGGGACCAGGAAAAGCCGCGGCAGCCTTCCGCCCCCCTACTTGGTGCCGTGCTTGGTCTCCACCTCGATCCCGATCTGCTTGAGCAGGGCCGTGGGCAGGATGCCGCCCACGCAGCAGATGACGGCTTGGTTCGGGACCTTGAGGACCTTCCCCTCGTCCTCGATCTCCACCGAGGTGTCGTGGACGGCTTTGACCTTCGATCCGTACAGGACCTTGAGACGCCCCTCCCTCGCCGCGCGCTCCACCTTCTGGCGGTTCTTCTCCTTGGCCCTCGTGAACGCCTTTTCCCGGTACGAAAGCGTGACCGTGGAACCCTTCTCCTCAGCGATCGTGTGGGCCGCCTCGAGAGCGCTGTCGCCTCCGCCGACGACGAGAACGCTCTTGCCCGCGAACTCGCGGGAGTCGACGAGCCGATAAACGACCTTCTTGTGATCCTCGCCGGGAACCCCGAGCTTGCGGGGCGTGCCGCCGCGACCGAGGCAGAGCAGCACGGCGCGGGTCTTGTACTCCCCCACCGTCGTCTTGACGATGAAGCCGGTTCCGTCCCGGACGACGTTCTCGAGGCGCTCCTGATAGTGGATCTTCAGCTTCGTGTCGCGCTCCACCTTCTGCCAGAACTCGAGGAGCTTCTCCTTGGTCGTCTCGGTGATCTTGACCTTGCCGATGAGCGGGAGCTGCACGGGGCGCGTCATGACGATCTTCCCGCGCGGGAAGTTGTAGACGGTCCCGCCGAGGCTGTTCTGCTCGATGGTCCGGTACCGCAGCTTGTGCTGCATCGCGGCGAGGGAAGCGGACATGCCCGCGGGCCCGGCGCCGACGATGAACACGTCGAGGCGGTCGCCCTGCCCGATGCCGTCGAGCTGTCGGATCGAGTCGAGCGCGGACCGCCCCTGATCGATGGCGTTCGCGATCAACCCCATGCCGCCGAGCTCGCCGGCGATGAAGAGGCCCGGGGCGTTCGTCTCGAAGTTCGGCTTGACGTACGGGATGTCCACGCCGCGCTTCTCGGTGCCGAACACGAGCTCGAGCGCATTCGTGGGGCAGGCGACCTTGCAGGCTCCGTGCCCGATGCAATGCGCCCCGTCCACGAGCACGGCCTTGCCGTCGACGAGCCCGAGCGGCGAGTGCAGGGGATACTCCGGGCAAGCCTGCACGCACGTCCCGCAGCCGATGCACTTCCCCAGATCGACCACCGGGTGCAACGAAGGGGGCTCGTTGACTCCCGAGTCGACGGTCTGGTGGAGCAGGCTGACGGAGCTGCGCTCGATCGTGCCGCGCCTGCGCATGTGCCACCAGACGGCGACGATCGTGACCGCGATGAATGCGACCGTGGTGATCATCTGGGTCCTGCGTCCCCCCGGATCATCGGGCCCTGCGCCGTGTCGAGTCGCGGGCCGCCGAAGATGGGCTTCCTACAACTCGACCGGAATGGCCGCCGTGACGGTTTGCTCCGTGTCCGCGAGAGTGCCGACACTGCGGGCGTGCTGGACGAGAAGGCGATTCACGATCACGTAGTGGACGACATCCCGGAACCGCAAGAGTCGTTCCTCGGGCCACCGCGCATAGCTCTCGTCGGCGTGGCGGACGACCTCGGCCGCCTCCGCCTCATCGCACGCGAGGCGATGGGCCACCACCTTCTCGTAGAGCTCCTTGCCGGCGAGTTGCGGATTGCCCGCCTGCACGCTGCGGTATGACTCCAGCATCGCGGCGCTTTCGCGATGGGCGTAGCGCCGCTCCCGCCAAGCGACCACGGAACTCAACGCTGGAAGCACGTCCGCGAGCCTCCAGATCACACGGTTGGCAAGCTCCCTCGCAATCTCCGTGATTCTTCTCATCCGCCCTCCGCCGCAGAATAAGCAAGATTGGTGCCATCCGGTCGGCGCTGCGCTCCGACCACGACGATTTCGATCAGCCCTCGCCGAGAATCCGCCGCGCCCGGACGATGCGCCGCGCGAAATACGCGTCGTCGAGGCGATCGATGACCACCCCCCGGGACCGGGAAGCGTGCAGGAATTCCCTGGGCCCGAGGGCGATGCCCACGTGGTTCACCCGTGAGGAGCCCAGCCGGAAGAAGACGAGATCGCCGGGGGCGAGCTCGTCGACGCCCACCGGTCGGCCCGCACTCTGCTGCTCGCGGGTGGAGCGAGGCAAGCTCACGCCGAGCTCGTTGAAGACCGTGACGGCCAGTCCCGAGCAGTCCATGCCGCGGGGACTCTCGCCGCCGCGTCGATACGGCGTGCCCACCCACTGGCGTGCGATCGCTCCGAGGTGTTCGGCGACCTCGTCGCCGCCGGCGACGGTACCGGCTTCGAGGCTGTCGCCAGTGGCGGCGACGGGCGGCGGAAGGTCGCGCGTGGACGCGGTTTCGCGGTCCGGGACCGCCCCGCGCGGCGCGGGGGTCGCCACCGTGGGGAGCGAAGGCGGGCTGCGATAGATCGGCCGCGGTCCGCAGCCGGCGCCGAGCAGCAAGATCGCCGCGGCCGCGGCCGCTCCCGGAACGAGCCCGTGCCGCCGGCTCCTCACGACGCGCCCTCGCCGATCCGCCGCGCCAGGATCTCCCGCGCGAGCTTCGGGTTCGCCTTCCCCCCGCTGGACTTCATGAGCTGACCCACGAGGAACCCGAGCACCTTCTCCTCCCCAGCGCGCACCTGAGCCACCTGCGCCGGATGGCGAGCGATCACGTCGTCCACGAGAGGGGCGAGCGCCGACGTGTCGGACACCTGGGTGAGCCCCTCCGCGCGGACGATGTCCCCCGCCGGGCGGCGCGTCTCGCGCATCTTCGCGAGAACGGTCTTCGCCGCGCTCACGGAGAGGCGGCCGTCCCGCAGGATCCCGAGCAGCTCCGCCAGACCTGCGGCTGTCACGCCGATCCCGCCGACGCCCACGCCCTCTTCGTTCATGACGCGCAAGACTTCCCCCATCGTCCAATGGCTCGCGAGCTTCCCGTCGCCGCACGCCCGGGCGACCTCTTCATAGAAGTCGGCGATCTCGCGCGACTCCGTGAGGACGCCGGCGTCGTAGGAAGGGATGCCGTATTCCGCTTGCAGGCGGTCGCGCCGCGCGAACGGCAGCTCCGGAAGGGCCGCTCGCACGCGGGCCACGCGCTCCCGCTCCACCACGAGCGGCGGCAGGTCCGGCTCGGGGAAGTACCGGTAGTCCGGCGCGTCCTCCTTCGAGCGCATCGGACGCACTTGCCCGGCGCCCTCGTCCCAGAGAAGTGTCGCGGCTTCCACGCGACCGCCGCTCGCGAGTAGGGCGATCTGTCGCTCCGCCTCCCGGGCGATCGCCCGCTCCACCGCGCGGATGCTGTTGAGGTTCTTCACCTCGGTCTTCGTGCCGAGTGCCGTCTCGCCGGCGCGGCGCACGGAGACGTTCGCGTCGCAGCGGAGGCTCGCGCGGCTCATGTCGCCGTCGGAGACGCCGAGCCAGCGCACGAGCCGGCGCAGCGACTCCAGGCACGCCGCCGCTTCCTCGGGACGGCGGATCGCGGGCTCGGTCACGATCTCCAGGAGCGGCGTGCCGCAGCGGTTCAGGTCGAGGCGCGTGTCGCCGCCGCGACGGGTCTCGTCGTGGAGGGATTTCCCCGCGTCTTCCTCGAGGTGGACGCGCACGAGCGGCACCGCGCCGCGCTGCCCGCCCACCTCGATCGGGATGTTTCCCCCGACCCCGAGCGGCCGCTCGTACTGCGAGATCTGGTAGCCCTTCGGGAGATCCGGATAGAAGTAGTTCTTGCGGGCGAAGATGGACGAAGGCGCCACGTCGCAGTCGAGGGCTGCCACGGAAAGGAGCGCCTGCTCCACCGCGCGATCGTTCAGCACCGGCAAGGAGCCCGGCAAGCCCAGGCAGACGGGGCAAACGTTCGTGTTCGGCGGATCCCCGAAGCGGTTCGCGCAGGCGCAGAAGACCTTCGTGACCGTGTCGAGCTGGACGTGGACTTCCAGCCCCACGACCGTCTCCCAGGTCACGCCGCACCTGGGGGGGCGCCGGCGAACGTGGCGCGCTCCAGAGCGGCGGCCGCGCGAAGGAGCGTCCGCTCGCCGCGGAACGGCGCCGTGAGCTGCACGCCGAGCGGGAGCCCATCCTTCGCGGCGCCCCCCGGCACGGAGATCGCCGGGATGCCGGCGAGGCTCGCGGGGATGGTCATCGCATCGGTGAGGTACATCGCCAGCGGATCTTCGACGCGTTCGCCCACGCGGAAGGCGGCCCCGGGCGCCACCGGCGAGAGCAGGACGTCGGCGTGCGCGAACGCGTCGCGATAGTCGCGCGCGATGAGGGCGCGCGCTTTCGTGGCCCGCTCGTAATACGCGTCGTGGTAGCCCGCCGAGAGCGCGAACGTCCCCACGAGGATGCG
The DNA here is from genome assembly GCA_046330135.1 of bacterium. Classification (GTDB taxonomy): domain Bacteria; phylum ARS69; class ARS69; order ARS69; family ARS69; genus CAYYFX01. The sequence continues at coordinate 1,108,239 of JAXLTI010000004.1, read as the reverse complement.
TCGCTTCACCTCGTCGCCGAAGCCCTCGCTCCGACTGCGCGAGTAGAGATCTTCGAGATCCGCGGGAGCCGCCGCGCGGCGTCCGTAGCGCGCCCCGTCGAACCGCGCCAGGTTGGAGGAAGCCTCCGCCCCCGCCACGACGTAGTAGGCGGCGATGGCGTAGCGCGCGTGCGGAAGGTGCGTCTCCACGAGGCGCGCGCCGAGCCGCTCGAAGGCGGCGGCCGCCGCCTGGACGCTCGCGCGCACCGGGGCGTCCACGCCTTCGCCCAGCAGCTCCGGCACGAGGCCGACGCGCAGCCCGGAGACATCGCCGGCGATCGCATCGAAGGGATCGCCCGGCGCGTCGCGGAGCGAGGTCGCGTCGCGCGGGTCGTGCCCGGCGATCACGTCGAGGAGCGCCGCGCATCCCGCCACCGTCCGCGCGACGGGACCGATCTGATCCAGGGACGACGCGAACGCCACGAGGCCGGAGCGCGACACGCGGCCCCACGTGGGCTTCAGCCCCACGACTCCGCACCACGACGCGGGCAGGCGGACCGACCCCCCGGTGTCGCTGCCCAGCGCGAGCGGCGCCATGCCGTCGGCCACCGCCACGCACGACCCGCCGGAGGATCCGCCCGGCACGCGCGAGGGATCGGCCGGATGTCGGGTGGTGCCGAAGGCCGAATACTCCGTGGAGCTGCCCATCGCGAACTCGTCGAGGTTCGTCTTCCCGAGGATCGGGCAGCCGGCGGCTTTCAGCTTCGTGACGACGGTGGCGTCATAAGGCGAGCGGTACTCCGCGAGGAGGCGCGAGCCGCACGTCGTGGGCAGGCCGCGAAGCGCGAGGTTGTCCTTGAGCGCGATCGGGATGCCGTCCAGCGCGCCGCGACGCTGCCGACGCGCCGCGCGTTCGTCGGAGGCGGCGGCCGCCGCGCGCGCGCCTTCCTCGTCCACCGAGAGAAACGCGTGCAGGAGACCGTCGCGCTCGCGGATGCGCGCGAGGCAATCCTCCACGAGCGACATGGACGTCAGCTCGCCCGCCGCGAGGCGCCGCGAGAGCTCCGGCACCGGCAGCATGGCCGGCCTCACTCTTCGCCCCCGCGGTCGAGGACCGGAGGCACGAGGAACGTCTCGCCGTCGGTGGCGGGCGCGAGCGCGAGGACGTCGGCGCGCGGGAGACTGGGCGCCGGCTCGTCCTTGCGCGTGACGGGATCGCGTGCGGGGAGGTCGGGCGCGTCGGGCGGCAGCGGCTCCGCGTCCAGGCCGCGCAGCAGCTCGACGTACTCGAGGATGCGCGCGAGCTGCGGCGCGAGACGCTCCTCGTCCTCGGCGGACAGCGTGAGCTTCGCGAGACGCGCGACCCGCCGAACCTCTTCCCGCGAGACCATCACATCCCCCCGGACGGGCCGGGAGGAGAATAACCCGAGGTCGTCGAAAGGAAAGGGCGGGCTGTGGAGCGCGGACGGACGGCGCCGGCGTCCGGAGGCGGGCTCAGCGCCCGGAGGAGTCCACCACCACGCGGACCGTCACCCGGGGCGGCGTCCAGCTCCGCTCCGCGAGGCTCCCCGCGACCCGCCAGAGATGGTTCTGCACCGTGACGTCCTGGAGCATCGCGCCGCCGCAGAGGATCTGGAAGATCGCGTTGCGGTCGAGCTCCTCCTTGGACACCGCGGGTGCCGGGGCGGCGTCCTTCGGAGGGGACGAAGTGCCCGCCCGAGTGGACGCAACGGCGGGCGTAGGCGTGGCCGGGGGCTCGGCGGGGCCGGAAGGCCGCGCGAGGGCGGCAGCGGGAAGGACGGCGAAGCCCAGCATGATCAGCACGGTGCGGTGGCTCATGGTCCGGCATCCCTCCGAGGAGTGCGAGCGAATCGCAGCCGAACACTTTCTGAAGATTCGACCGCCGCGTCCAGTGCCTTGAGCAGGTTTTGATCGGGGATTGAACGGCTTGGCGCGGGGACGAGCGTCCTTCACCCCGAGGCGGGGGGAATTCGGCCTAGGGGTGCGCCGCCGGAGTCGACGTCGAGTCGGGCTTCGCGGCCCAGGCTGATCGGAACGCCTCCACGAGCGGCGCCGCGGCAGGCTCGCGCAGACGGGCGGCAAGGTCCGGGACCGTTTGGAAGGGGTACGCGAGCTGGGCCAGATCGGGATTCCACGCGGGGCCGGGGTCCAGCTCGAGCACCGCGCCGTCCGAGTCGATGGCGCCCGTCGTTTCGCGAAGAACCGCCGGCCGGCGTCCCGGCGCGAAGGCCGCCATCGCGAGGCGCGCTCCACGCCGCCACGACACCTTCAGCGGCTCGCGCGCCGACTGGGGAACCTCGCCCGCCAGCCCCGCCCTCGCCCACAGGAAGGCAAAGGGCTTCCCGTTCTCGACCGCCTCGACGTAGAAGATCGCGCCGGGCAGCGGATGGTTGTTCTCGTCCACGATGGTGACCCGAACGTCGCGGGTCTTCGCGAGGTCGGCGCAGGACGCGAGAGCCAAGGACGCGGCGAGAAGGGTTTTCGTCGCGCCTGCCGAGTGGAACCGGATCCACTGCATCGTCGTGTCCCTCGTCCGGGCGTCACGATGCGCGCATTCGCCGCCTGCGTCCACGGCCCAGCTCGTGGGGTCCGGAGCGAGGCGAGCACCGACGCGAGTTCGGGGCTCCGCAGGGACGCGCTCCGTCCGTTCGGGTTGCGAAGCGCCCCCCTGCTTGTTGACTCGCAGATCATGATCGCGTGACAATCGAAGCGCTCGCCCGGCAACCTTGGGGGAGGTGGCCATGCGCCGCTTCCAGTGCGTGCCGTGGGCGGCGTCGCTCGGCGTCCTCCTCGGAATCTCGGAGTCATCTCCCGCGGCAACCGCGGGCGCGTGGCGCGCGCTGCCGATTCAGCAGCAGGCGCAGATCCTGAAGGTCGCGGTGGCAACCGCCGATCCCGCACGCCTCTTTGCTTGGGGCGGCATCCTCTATCGCTCGTCGGACGGCGGCGCTTCCTGGGCGCTTCTCCCGGGTCATTTCGGCGACGACCCGCGCCCGGCGACGCTCGAGACACTCGCCTTCGATCCTCTCGACTCCGGTATGGGCTGGGCGTCCGTGCGGAACCGGATCTTCCAAAGCACGGACTTCGGCGAGACCTGGGCCGCTTGGGGTACGCCGCTGCCGGGGGAGCGCATTCGCTCGCTTCTTCCGAACGTGGGCTCGCTCGTTTCGGCCTGGGCGGCCACGACCGGCGGACCGGCGGCGGGTGTCTATCACACCACCGACGGCGGGATGACTTGGCTCGACCGTGGGAGCGGCCTCGTGCCGTTCGAGGTGCGCTCGCTCGGCGCGCGCCCCACCGAGCTGACGACGCTCGTCGCCGGCACGGCGAACGGCCTCGCACGCACCACCGACGAGGGCCTCAGTTGGCTCTTCACGAGCGCCGGGCCGCCGGGCGCTCACGTCGCGTGGAGCAGCTCCGGTGCCATCGTGCGCGCGCAGCAGGCGGGGCTCGTGCAGTCCACGGACGCGGGCGCCACTTGGTCGCTGCTCCGCAGCCAACTCGGCGAGGGCGAGCAGCCCTACGCGTTCGATCCGGAGGATGCAGCGAAACTGCTCGTTTCGAATCTCGAGCTGTGCGCCGGCGGCATCATGTTTTGCACCACCTACGGCTACCAAGGCTCGATTCAGCGGAGCACGGACAGCGGCGCCTCGTGGACACCGACCGGCGTGATCATGCCGTGCCAGTACGTCGACGGCGAGGGATACAATGTGGGCCTCGCGGGCGGCTTGGCGCTGCGCGGGAATCGAGCCTGGAACTGGCTCCCCCCCGTCGCCAGCAGCGATCACTCGATCATGCGTTCCCTCGACGGCGGAGCGCACTGGGCGCCCGCCGACTCCGGAATGTACGGGCCTCCGATCGGCTATCTGGGCGCGGATGGCGCGGGCGGTCTCTACGCGCGGTCGGCGAACGTGGAATGGGGGCACGTTGCCGGACACCGGTGTTGGCGATCCCTCGACGGCGGCCGATCGTGGCAAAGCCTCTGGGGGCCCTTGACTGACGTGGGAGCGTTCGAGGTGGCGCGTGAGAGGTCGGGAGATCTTCTCGATGCGGGCATGTACGAGAAGTGCGACGTGGGCGGCATCGCCGTTTTCAGGTCCACGGACGGCGGCTCGAATTGGTTCCCGCCGTACGGTCTGCCGAGCGGTCTTCCCGGAGGAACGGGCAGGGTCGTGGTCGCCTGGGACTACGGGCCGGGTTCCGCGATCTACCTTTGGCCGACGCATCCGTGGAACACGGTCGCCCCCCTCTACCGCAGCGGCGACGGCAACCAGAGCTACACGTTCGTCGGCGAGACGTTCGTCCCGCGCAACGCGTGGATCGCACCGGAGAACGTCAACCACGTCTTCGCGCTCGCGCGAGACGGCGACCCCGTCCGGTTCACCACGGACGGCGGCGTCACCTGGACGTCGCGCTCGGCGGGCCTGCCCGCCGGACATGGGGTCCGCCTCCTGATGGACCCGGCCGACGGCGAGCATCTCGCCCTGGCCTTCGAGCGCGGCGTGCCGTGGGAGAGCACGAACGGCGGTCGGTCGTGGTCGGCGCTCCCCCTGGGAGCTTCCTTGCGCACGCCGGCCGTGCGAGCCGACGGACGAGTCTCGCCCGCGGTGGAGTTGCGGGATGCGATCGTCAGCCATGCGGACTGGGAGGTGGCCGGGGGACAGCGTCGGGTGTTCCTCGCGACGGATCGCGGCGTGTGGATCTCCGACGTGGGGTTCGTGGACGAAGGGCTGCCGCGTCTGTCTGTCGACCAGGTCGTCTACTCGCGGGCTGCGGGCGTCCTCGCCGCCGGCGCCGAGGCGCTCGGCCACGTCGGCTTCGGTGCCTTCGCGCTCGACCTCCCGCCGCTGGCTCTCGCCGGCGGACCGACCGAGGCGTCCGTGGAGGCGCGGGTGCGGTCGACCGAGCTCGTCCTCGCTCCGAATCCTTTCGCACGATCTCTCGGAATGCAGTTCGCGCTTCCGGCAGCGGGGCCGGCGCACCTCACGATCTTCGACGCGGGCGGCCGCCGGGTTCGCACGATCGTGGACGCGCGCCTGGCTGCCGGAACGCACGCGTTCCGCTGGGACGCGCGCGATGACTCGGGGCGCGAGGTCGTCCCCGGGGTGTACTTCGTCCGGCTGCAGCGCGACGGCGCGGTGACGACCGGACGGGCGATCCTCGTGCGCTGACGCCGCAACGCCCTATGCGACGGAGGGACTCGATGAGACGCTTCTACTTCTTCGTCGTGGCGCTTCCATGCGGGGCTTTGCTGGCCGCAGCCCAAGCAGAAGCGGCCGTTTGGCGCGCGCTGCCGATCCAGACGCAAGCTCAGATCGCCAAGGTCGCCGTGGCGCCCGCCGACCCCGCGCGGGTCCTCGCGTGGAGCGGCATCCTCTATCGCTCGTCCGACGCGGGAGTCTCCTGGGAGCAGCTGCCCGGCCACATCGGGGACGACCCGCGCCCGGTCTCGCTGGAGACGCTCGCCTTCGATCCGTTCTGCCCGGAGATGGCCTGGGCCACGAAGGAGAAGCGGATCTTCCAGAGCACGGACTTCGGCGAGACGTGGGCCGCCTGGGGAACGGTGCCTCCGGGCGATCGCATCCGCGCGTTTCTTCCGAACGTGGGCTCACTATCCTCGGCCTGGGTGGGGACCTCGGGCGGGTCCACGTGCGGCGTTCAACGCACGACCGACGGCGGGATGACCTGGCAACTGCGTGACAGCGGGCTGTCGACGTCCGAGGTCTCCTCGCTCGGCGCGCGACCCGGCGAGCTGACGACGCTCGTGGCGGGAACGACGAACGGCCTCGCGCGGACGACCGACGACGGGCTGAGCTGGCTCTTCACGAGCGCGGGCGCGCCGGGCACGCACGTGGCCTGGAGCAACTCCGGAGCGATCGTCCGAGCGCGGCAGGCGGGGCTCGTTCAGTCCACGGACGCGGGAGTCACCTGGTGGACGCTCCGCAGCCAGATGGGCGAGGGCGATCAGCCGTTCGCTTTCGACCCGGACGACGCGGCGAAGCTCCTCATCGCGTATCTCACGCCGTGCTCCGTCGGATACTACTGCACGTCCTACGGCTACCAAGGCTCCATCGTGCGGAGCACGGACGGAGGGGGCGACTGGACGCAGCGCGACGTCACGTCGTGCGAGACCACGGGCAGCTGCTGCAACGACAACCTCGCGGGCGGCGTGGCGTTGCGCGGGAGCCGCGCGTGGACGTGGTTCCCGCCGATCGGCGTCAACCCGAAGTCCCTCCTCGCCTCGATCGATGGCGGCGTCCACTGGGCGGCGGCCGACTCGGGAATGCACGAGGGTGCGCTGGCCGGTCTCGGCGCCGACGCGGACGGTGCGCTCTACGCGCGCGCGTCGTACTCGGAGGGCTGGCGGTCCACGGATCGCGGCGAGACCTGGCAGGTCTTCCCGGCCTTCGCGGTCGACGGATCCATCTTCCAGATCGCGCGAGAGAGAGCGGGCGACCTCCTGGACATGGGTGAGGAACAGCCGTGCGACGTGGTCTCGTACCGCATCTCCCGCTCGACGGACGCCGGACTGACCTGGATCCCGCCGGACGGCATGCCGAGCGGACTCGCGTGGCGCGCCCCCTGGAGAGCCGCGTTCGACTTCGGAACCGGCCAGACCCTCTACCTCTGGCTGTACGCAGACCACGGGAGCCCGACCGTCCGCACGCTCTACCGCAGCGATGACGGCAACCAGAGCTACTCCCTGGTCGGCGACACGTTCGTCCCGGAGCACGCGTGGATCACTCCCGAAGATGACAAGCACGTCTTCGCGCTCGTACGCAGCGGCGATCCCGTGCGCCTCACGACGGACGGCGGCGTCACTTGGACGTCGCGATCGGCGGGCCTGCCGGACGGCCATCCCGTTCGCCTTCTCATGGACCCGAGCCGGGGCGAGCACCTCGCTCTCGCCTTCGAGCGAGGGAGCCCCTGGGAGACGACCGACGGCGGGCGCACGTGGGCCGTCCTCCGTGCCGGCGGGGCGCTCCTGCGCGCTCACGTGAGAGGTGAAGGGGCGCTCTCCCCCTCGCTCGAGCTTCGCGACGCCGTCATCCGCGACGCGGACTGGGACGTGGCCGGCGCGCGGCGTCGCCTCTTCCTGGCGACGGATCGCGGCGTGTGGATCTCCGACGTCGGCTTCGTGGACGAGGGTCTGCCGCGCCTGTCCTTCGACCGCGTCGTGTACTCGCCGGCCGCGGGCCTGCTCATGGCCGGCGCCGAGTCGTTCGGCGCCTTCGCCCTCGACGTCCCGGCGCTGACGACTTCCCTCGCGCCGGTCGAGGCCTCCGTGGAGGCGACGTCTTTCTCCGCCGCTCTCGTGCTGGCGCCGAATCCGTTCACGCAGTCGCTGACTGTGCGCTTCGCGCTTCGCTCGAGCGGCGCCGCGCGCCTGGAGATCTTCGATCCTCTCGGCCGCCGCGTCCGCACGCTCGTGGACGCGCGACTGATCGCCGGCCCGCATTCGTACACTTGGAATGGCCGCGACGGGTCGGGGCGCGCCGTGGCGCCCGGGGTCTACTTCGTGCGTCTCGTGCGCGAGAGCGCCGCGACGACGGGGCGCGCGATCCTCCTGCGTTGACGCGTAAGGATCAGGTCGCCAGCTCGCGGATCCGCGTCACGGAGCGTCGGACGTCGTCCTCCGTGGTGCGGTGGTTCATCACGACGAGGCGAAGCGCCGTGCGCCCGCCGGTCACGGTGGTGGAGAGCATCAACGTCCCGTCCGCGAGCGTGGCCTCCATGAGCGCGAGATCGCGCGCCGCGCGGGACGCTTCGCTCTCCCCCGCCCTCGCGCGATGCCGGAACGCCACCACGGAGAGCTGCGGCGGATCCACCAGCTCGAGCCGCGCGTCCGCCGCGAGCTGCTCCGCCGCGAGACGCGCGAGACGGAGATCCGCCTCGATCTGCGCCGCGATCGCGCGCCGGCCGAGCGCGCGCAGCAGCATCCACACCGGCAGCACGCGCGCCGGGCGCGACAGCTCCGGGCCGCGGTCGAGGAAGTTGACCTCGTCGGCCGGGAGATCCTGCAGGTAGTGGCCGTGCGCGGCGAACGCCGCGACGAGCGCCGATGCGTCGCGGACCAGCACGCACCCCACGCCCATCGGCGCGTACAGCCACTTGTGGGGGTCCAGCGTGAGGGAGTCCGCTTCCGCGAGCCCGGCCAGCAAGCGTCGCCCCCCTTCGGTGAGCGCGGCGAAGCCGCCGTACGCGCCGTCGACGTGGAACCACGCCTTCTCCGTGCGGCAGATCTCCGCGATCTCCGCGAGCGGATCGACGGCCCCGGTGTTCGTGGTGCCGGCGTTCGCGCAGGCGAAGAACGGCAGCTTCCCCGCGGCGCGATCTTCCCGCACGAGCCGCGACAGAGCGCCGGCCTGCATCCGCAGCCGCTCATCCACGGGGACGCGGCGCACCGCTTCCTCCGGATAACCGAGGAGCGCGGCCGCCTTGTCCATGGAGGCGTGTCCCTCCTCGGAGACGTAGATCGTCCCGCTCACGAGGCTCTCGCGCCCGGCGCGCGCGCGGGCCGCGGCCAAGGCGGACAGGTTCGCCATCGACCCGCCGCTCGTGAGCAGGCCGCCGGCGTTCTCGGGGTAACCCACGAGCTGCGCGATCCACCGCAGCACCGTGAGCTCGAGCGAGGAGAGCGTGGCCCCGCCGAGCCACGTTCCCACGAAGGGGTTCGTGCCGGCGGCGAGCACCGCGCCGAGCGCTCCCGCGAAGCTCGACGGCGCCGGGATGTACGCGTGGAAGCGCGGGTGGTTCACGCGCGTCATCGCGGGCACGACGCGCTCGAAGAAGAACGCGATCGACTCCTCGAGCCCGTGACCCTCCTCGGGGAGCGCCTCATCCACCAGCGCCGCGAAGGCCGCCGCGTCGCCGCGTCGCGCCACGCGCTGCTCCCCGAGCGTGGAGAGATGCTCCACGAGGCGATCCACCGCCCGGTACCCCAGCCGGCGCATCTCCTCCGCGGACGGGTCGAGCGAGCGCCGCGGCCCGGGAACCTGGCTCATCCCGATCGATCTCTCCGTGAGGGAAGTCCCCATTCAACCACGCCCGCGTGATTTCCTCCAACCGGCGGTGCTACCCTTCCCCTGCTCGAACGCACCCCCCCGAGGAGGCTCCCATGTTGCGCCTCACCCACCCCGTCGCCTTCGCCGCTCTCACGCTCTTCGCCGGTGCGGGCGCTGCTCGCGCCGCGGGCGGCAGTCTCGTCTGGACGTTCCAGGGAATCGAAGACATCAACTGCGCGGCGCAGATCCAGGATCAGAACGGCGACGGGATTCCCGACGTCGTCGTGGAGACCTACGACGCCGGCGCGGTGGGTGATCATCTTTGGTGCTTGAGCGGCGGCGCGCCCGGTCCGGCCGCCGTGAGGATCTGGTCGATCCATCCGCCCGGAGGCGTCAGCTCGGGCGGCGGCTACGGCGACGAGTGCGTCCGCATCGCGGGCGACCTGAACGGCGACGGCAAGGAAGACATCTTGCTCGGCACCGCGTGGGGCGGCCGCACCGCCTACGGAATCGACGGCGCGACGGGCGCCACGATCTGGGACTTCGACACTTACGCCGATTCGCCGCCGGCCCCGCCGCTCTCCGGATGGGTCTACTCGCTCTGCTCGGTCGGCGATGTCGACGGCGATCACGTGCCGGACGTCTTCTTCGGCTGCGGCTCCGACAACAACCGCGTCTATCACGTCAACGGCCACACCGGCGCCGTGTTCTGGAGCCTCTCCGCCCTCGACGCCGTGTACTCCACGGCCGCGCTCGGCGACGTCTCCGGCGATGGGCTCGGCGACGCGGCCATCGGCGTCGGCGACAACTTCCCGGCGGTGTGGGTCCTGCGCGGGGGGCCGACCCTTACCGGTCCTTTGTGGACGCGCACCATGCCCGGCAGCGTGATGGGCCTCGCGCGGATCCACGATCTCGACGGCGACGGGAAAGACGACGTCGTGGCGGGGTTGTGGGCCGTGGACTCCTCCCTCGTGGCGCTGAGCGGCGCCACCGGCGCGAAGATCTGGACCGCGCATCTCCCCGGCGTGCCGTACGTGATGCGCGTCGAGGTCGTGGGCGACGTGAACCACGACGGCATCGACGACGTGGTGGTGGGGACGTGGGAGGATCAGGCGTTCCTGCGCTCCGGCGCGGACGGCACGCCGATCTGGGCCTTCCCCACGGGCGGCGACGTCTGGACGGTGGCACGGGCTCAGGACGTCACCGGCGACGGCGTTCCCGAAGTGGTCGCGGGATCCTTCGACCACAAGGTCTATCTGATCGACGGCGCTCTGGGCACGGAGCTGTGGCGCTTCGACACCGGGAACCGGCTCTATTGGGTCATGGGGACGAGCGATCTCACCGGCAACGGCGCCGGCGACGTCTTCGCAGGGACGCAGAAGCTCACGGGCTCGCCGGGCGGGCAAGGCTTCCTGCTCGAGGGCGGCCTCGGCGCGACGGCGGCGGAGACTCCGGCGGTGGAGGCGGTCTCCACGTCGCGCGGGGTCGAAGCGCGGCTCCACGGCGCATGGCAGGCGGACCACGCGGTGCTCGAGCGCTTGGCGGGACCGCCGAGCGCGGCGGAAGCGGTCGTGCGCTTCCGGTCGGAAGTCGCGGAGGCGTATCGCGACGGAGAGCTGACGGCGGCCCAGGCGATCCAGGCTCGGACGCAGGATCCGGTCGTCCAGTTCATGCCCGTTTCGGGCAGCATCGCCGTCGTCCAGGGGCAAACGGCCTACCTCGACGGCGGCGCCGAGCCGGGAAGGACGTGGTCGTACCGGTTCGCGCTCTACGAAAGCGGGCAGTTCGCGGGGTACTCGCCGGTCGCCACGGTCACGCGCGGCACGGCCTCGGACGACGGGATCCCGCGGATCGTGACCGCTCCGAATCCGGCGCGCGGGCGGATCGCGATCCAGTTCCGCGTGGCCAGCCCGCAGCGCGTGCAGCTCGACGCCTACGACGCGGCGGGCCGGCGCGTCGCGCGGATCGGCGACCTGCTCGCGACCGGCGATGCGCGGCTGGACTGGGACCGGCGCGGACTGGACGGACGGCTCCTCCCGGACGGCGTGTACTTCCTGAGGCTCGAGGGACGGGACTTCCGCACGTCGACGAAGGTGACGCTCCTGCCCTGATGGCACGAAAGGCCTCCTGCCCCGAGGGGCGGGAGGCCTTCGCGTCCAACGGTGAGGCGGCGGACTACGCCACCGTCACTTCCTTGCAGAGATAGACGTCCTGGATCGCGTGCAGCAGCTCGATGCCCTGCTTCCGCGGCTTCTGGAACGCCTTCCGCCCGGAGATGAGGCCCATGCCGCCGGCGCGCTTGTTCACGACCGCCGTCATCACGGCCTGCTGGAGGTCGTTCTCCCCCGACGCCCCGCCCGAGTTGATCAGTCCGATGCGCCCCATGTAGCAGTTCGCCACCTGGTAGCGGCAGAGATCGATGGGGTTGTCGGTGGTCAGCTCCGAGTAGACCTTCGGGCTGGTCTTCCCGAACTTCAGGGCGTTGTAGCCGCCGTTGTTCTCGGGCAGCTTCTGCTTCACGATGTCCGCCTCGAGCGTCACCCCGAGGTGGTTCGCCTGCCCGGTGAGATCGGCGGAGGCGTGGTAGTCCACGCCGTCCTTCTTGAAGCCGGAGTTCCGCAGGTAGCACCAGAGAATGGTCATCATGCCCAGCTCGTGCGCCACATGGAAGGCGTCCGAGATCTCCTGCAGCTGTCGGGTGGACTCCTCCGAGCCCCAGTAAATGGTGGCTCCCACGCCCACGCAGCCCATGTCGAACGCCTGGCGCACGTTCCCGAACATCACCTGGTCGTGCCGGTTCGGGTACGAGAGCAGCTCGTTGTGGTTGAACTTGAGGATGAAGGGGATCCGGTGCGCATACCGGCGCGCCACCATCCCCAGGACCCCCAGGGTGGACGCGACGCCGTTGCAGCCGCCCTCGATCGCCAGCTCCACGATGTTCTTGGGGTCGAAGTAGTCCGGATTCGGGGCGAAGGACGCGCCGGCCGAGTGCTCGATGCCTTGGTCGACGGGCAGGATGGACACGTAGCCGGTCCCCGCGAGCCGCCCGTGGTCCAGGAGCTGCTGAAAAGAGCGATTCACCGCAATCGGCCGGTCGGACGGGCCGAACACCCGGTCCACGAAGTCCGGTCCGGGGATCTGCAGGCGATCCCGCGAGATCGTCTTGCAGGCGTGACCGAGCAGCGAGGCGTCGGGCCCCAGCCGCTCGCGAATGGTCTCGATCATGGTTTTCTCGCGAACCTCGACAGCCATGTTCGCCTCCCTCTCAGAATGGGCCGGATTCTACCACCCGTGCCTTCGCGGTACGACCGGACGCAAGAAGATGCGAAGCCGCCGCCGGGCTCACCTGAAATGTAGTGAAATCGACCCGGATAATCTCTGAACAACGCGATTCCGAGGGTCGCCCGGTCCGCCGCCGACCTGCTACGATCCTCGAATGGTACCCGGAAAGATTTCCGCAGACAGGGGTCTCGGCCCCGTGGCGCGACGAGTCGCAGCGGCCGTCCGCTACCTGTCGCTCCTGGTCCTGGCGTGCGCGCCCGGCCCGGCCGTCCATGGCCCGGTCAACCTCCCGCCGCTCCGCGTCGTCGTCGGACCGGCCCCGACCCCCCTGATCCCGGGGCTTTCCGGGGACTCGGAACGCGACATCGCCTGGGGCCTCGCCGCGCGGACCGGCCGGGAGCTGGAGCTCATCACGCTCGCGCCGGGCGAGGATCCTCTTCCCCGCCTGCTGGACGGCCGCGCCGACCTCGTGGCCACCGGGCTCGCCGCCTCCACGGCCCACGGCGACCGCATCGCGTTCTCCCTGCCCTATCGGCACGAGGACCACCCGGTGGTACTCGCGATGCGGGCCGAGGACGTCGCGCTGCGCGGCAGCGTGAACGAGATCCTCCTCTCCCTCGCGTTCTCCGACGGCGAGGAGATCCGCCACGACGATCTGAGCGGGATCCGTCGCCGGGGCTCGCTCCGCTTCATCGCTCGCCCGCACCCGGCGTCGTACTGCCTGCGGGACGGCGATCCCTCCGGCTTCGAGTACGGGCTCCTGCGGCGCTTCGCCGACGAGCAGGGCCTCGCCCTCGAGATCGTGACCCCGAGGAGCCCCGCGGAGCTGGAGTCCTGGCTGCTCTCCGGGCGGGGCGACGTGCTCGCCGCGAGCCCCGAGGGTCCCGTTCCGGCCAGCGAGCGGCTTCGCCTGACGCGCTCCGTCGCCGACGTGGACATGGCCGTGGTCACCCGGGACGACGACGCCCGGCCGGTCCACGAGCTGGGGGACCTCGCCGGCCGCACCCTCGCGGTGCGGACGTCGGGGTCGGAGCGGGCCCTGGCCGAGCACGTCGCTGCGGCGGTGGAAGGACTGAAGATCCAGCTCATCCCGGACGGCACGAGCCTCGTCCAGATCCTGGCCGGCGTGGGGGACGGGCAGTACGACGCCACCCTCGCTCCGACCCACCTCGTGCGGATCGAGAAGATGAGCGGCCGGCGCCTCGATGGCTCGCTCACGCTCGGCTCCGCGCGGCTCGGCTGGGGCGTGCGCGCGGAGAACCCGGCGCTTCTCGCGGCGCTCAACCAGTTCCTGGCCCGCGAGATCGGCGGCGCCGACTACAACATGCTCTGGCGGACCTGCTTCGCCGACGAGCAGGCCGGCGGCTCGGACGACGCCGACGGACAGATCTCGCCCTACGACGCGCTCGCGCGTCGCTACGCGCTGCAATGCGACCTGGACTGGCGCCTCATCGTGGCGCAGATGTTCCAGGAGTCCCGGTTCGATCCGCAGCTCGTGAGCCCGGCCGGCGCCACCGGCCTGATGCAGATGACCCCCGATACCGCGGCCCGCCTCGAGGTCGGCAACCAGAGCGACCCCGAGGAGTCGATCCGCGCCGGCTCGAGCTACCTGCGCCGCCTCATCGACCTCTACGAGCCCACGCTGCCGCTCGCCACGCGCATCCGCTTCGCGCTGGCCGCCTACGACGCGGGCCCGGGGCACGTCCTGGACGCGCGCACGCTCGCGCAGGCGCGCGGGCTGGACCCGAATCGCTGGTACGGCAACGTCGAGAAGGCGATGCTCCTGCTCGAGCAGCCCGAGTACTTCATGCAGGCGAAGTGCGGCCGCTGCCGCGGCAGCGAAGTCGTCCGCTACGTCGAGGAGATCGACCGCCGCTACCGCCTCTACGTGCAGCACGTGCCGGACGCCCCCGGCTCCGCCCTCCGCTTCGACGCCGTGGCGTCCCTGCCCGCCGGCCCCGCCTCTCCGATCCCGCCCGCGTAGCACCTAGGGCTCGCCTCGGGGCGCGGGCTGCGCGCTCGCAGCCGTGTCAGGGTTCGCCCGTCTCGCCTCGTCGACTCACAGCCGTGTCAGGGTTCGCGCGTCTCGCCTCGTCGACTCACAGCCGTGTCAGGGTTCGCGCGTCTCGCCTCGGGACCGGCCTCTTCGCCTCGGACGGGTCAGCCTCCGCCGTCCCGGCTCCGGCGTCCTCCCGCTCGGCGGCTCCGCCATCCTGGCTACGCCGCCTCCGCGAAGCCGCGTCGAAGAGGCCGGTCCCGAGGCGAGACCGATACCCGCGTCGCGGCGGTGAGACCGGCACGAGACGAGTCGATCGGCCCGTCGCACGCCGGCGCCGACCGCGCGAGGCTAGGCAGGCGTTCGGCGGCTCGGCGGCGACCCGACCACGCGCTTCCCGTGCGTCCACCGAGCCCGCGATCAGGTCGAGCGGCGGCGGAGTGTGAGGCCGGTGCAGGCGAGAAGTGCTGTGAAGGACGCGAAGCCCGCCAGACGACGGGTCGGCGAGGGGCGCAGGGCCGCTTCGACGTGGCCGCGACCGGCGCCGAGGCGGATCTGCAGATACCCGGACCCTGGCCGCGGAAACGCATCGATCCGCCGGCCGTCCACCGAGACGGTCCAGCCCGGATAGAAGAAGTCCTGGAAGACGAGGTCGACGTCCTGCGGCGCTTCCACGTCGAAGCTCCAGCGGGCCACGCCGCGCCGCACGTTGCGGATCGTCGCGGGACCGGCCGCGGCGAGGCCTTCGCGGAACGGGATCTCCTCGCGAGCCTGGGACCAGACCGGCACGTACTCGTTCGCGACGGACGCCGTGAAGTCCGCGGCGCGGTACGCCGCGGGGTCGAGGATGGGCGGGCTGAGGCGGATCTCTTGCAGCGGGTGGAGAAGGTCCATCACCGTGCCGATCGACGCGGCTGCGACGAGGGCGAGCGCCGTGGCGCGGAACGGCCCGCCCCGCGCCCCCACGAGTGAGCCGATCCCGAGGCCGGCCAGGAGCGCCGCCCCCAGCGAGGCCGGGCCGAGCGTGCGCCACGGAAGGCCGCCGTAGGCGAGGAACGGGATCCAACGATAGACCGGCGCGGCGAGGCGAGTCGCGAGAACGGCCCCGCCCACGAGAAGCGCCAGGCCGAGCGCCACGTGCGCGCGCGCCTTCCGGTCGCGGAAGGCGAAGAGCCCGAGGATGGCGAGGAACACGGCGACGCCCAGCTCGAACGTCATCGCTTCGGCCTGCCGCGGAACGAAGGCGCGCGCCGGTCGCACGACGCCGAACAGCGTGCGAAGCGGCACGAAGTGATCCTCGACCACGAAGAACCCGCTCCGCAGGCGATCGAGGTGGACCCACTTCCGCTCGGCGAGCGCCGGCACCCAGAAGAACGCCGAGAGCGCCAGCGCCAGCCCCCCCGCCGCGACCGTCGCGCCCGCGCGACGCGCCCGCCCCGCTTCCGCCTTCGCCCCTTCCGCTCCGCCCGCCTCCGCGCCCGTCGCCGCCAGAGCGCACGCCGCGGCCAGCGCCATCGCGACCCCCGTGTGCATCCCCGCCACGTTGTGCGAGATCACCGCCGCCGCGCCGAAGAAGGCCGCCCGAACGGTCGCCCGCGGCTCCGGCCGGCGCACCACGTCGATCGTGGCCGCGAGCGCCCACGGAAGGAAGGCGAGGGCGAGAAGCTCCGCCAGGTCCCCGCGCGTCCAGAGATCGCGAAGGCGGTACGGCGCGTAGGTCCAGAGGAGGGCCGTAGCGGCGGCGCCTTCGCGACCGGTCGCCTGCCTCGCCAGCCGGTACGCACCGGCAGCGCCGAGCGCGGTGCCGAGGATCACCACGAGCTTCAGGGCGAGCGCCACCGAGAGCCCCGCCGCGTGGAACGCGCCCGCCGCCCAGAAGAGAAGCGGCGCGTAGAAGGACAGGAACGGATAGCCCCGCCCGCCGGCGAGGTCGGGGAACCAGCGCGCCGACCACATCCCGCCCTGCCAGCAGCGCGTCACCTCGACGACGCGCGCCGGATAGCTCGCGCCTTCGTGGGACTCGAACCAATCCACCTGGAACAGCGCGAGAACCGCCGGAAGAAGCAGCGCGACCGCGAGGAGAGCGCGGACCGGCCTCATCCCGCTCGCTTGGCGCGCGACGCCTCGGGCAGCGCCTCGATGACCTGGATCGCGGCGGCGACGTTCCCGAAGGGCGGCATCACGTAGACGCCCTGCACCAACGGCAGGCACTGGAGGAGCGCTTCCTGCGCGATCTCGATCCCGATCGCCTTCGCGTGCTCCGCGGACTCCGTCTTCGCGAGCCGCTCGAGGATGCGCTCCGGCACCTCCATGCCCGGCACCTCGTTCGAGAGGAACTCCGCGTTCCGGTAGCTGCGGAGCGGAAGGATCCCCACGAGGAGCGGGATGCGGCAGTGCTCGGTCCGCCGGACGAAGATCTCCAGCACGCGGACGTCGTAGACGGGCTGCGTCATGACGAACTCGGCGCCGGCCTCCACCTTGTACTCGAAGCGGCGAATCTCCTCGTCGAGGTTGACGGCGGAGGGATTCGCGCCCACGCCGAGATGGAGCGCGGTGGGCTGGTCGATGGCGTTGCCCACGAGGTCCAGCCCGTGGTTCAGGCGGTTCGCGATCTGCATGAGACCGATCGAGTCCACGTCGAAGACGGCGGTCGCCGACGGGTAATCGCCGAGCTTCGGCGGATCGCCCGTGACGATGAGGATGTTCTTCACCCCGAGCGCGCCCGCGCCGAGGAGATCCGACTGCATGCCGAGGAGATTCCTGTCGCGGCAGCAGTAGTGGAGGATCACCTCCATGCCGGCCTGCTGCGAGGCGATGACCGCGAGCGCGAGCGAGCTCATCCGCGCCGACGCACGCGGGCCGTCCGGGATGTTCACCGCATCCACGCCCGCTTCCCGCAGGCGAATGATCCGCTGGACGGCCTTCGAGGGATCCGGGCTCTTCGGCGGCGCGATCTCCACGGAGCAAACGAACTGCCCGGCCGCGAGCTTGGCGCTGAGCTTGGACTTGGCCGCGCGTGGGACCGGCTCCACCCCCCGCTCGTTCTCCACGACCTCCACCACGGGCGCCGGCTTCGGCTCCCGGTAGTCTTCCGGTCGCAGCGAGCGCGTGGCGGCCTTGATCGCGCGAATGTGCTCGGGCGTGGTCCCGCAGCAGCCGCCGATGACGGCCACGCCGGCGCGGATGAAGCGCCGCGCGTACTTCCCGAAGTACTCCGGCGAGGAGAGGTACATGTACCTGCCCTCGACGAGGCGCGGCATCCCGGCGTTCGGCATCACGCACAGCGGCCGACTCGTGACCGCGCGCATGCGCTCGATCGCCGCGAGCATGGGCTGGGGGCCGATGGAGCAGTTCAGGCCCACGACGTCGGCGCCCCACTCCTCCAGATGCGCGCCGATCTTCTCCGGCGAGTCGCCGAACGCGGAGTGCTCCTCGTCCGAGAGGCTCATCAGCGCCACGACCGGGTGATCGCTCACGTCGCGGACGGCGCGGATCGCTTCGCGCATCTCCTCGAGCCGGCGGATGGTCTCGATCACGAAGAAGTCGACGCCGCCGTCGGCCAGCGCGGCCGCCTGCGCGCGAAAGGCGTCGTGCGCCTCCTCGAAGGCGACGCGCCCGAGCGGCTCGATCGGGATGCCCAAGGGGCCGATGGAGCCCGCCACCAGCGCGCGATCCCGCGCCTCTTCGCGCGCGAGCAACGCGCCGGCCCGGTTGATGTCGGCCACGCGCTGGGCGAGGCCGTGCGCCTCCAGCTTGAAGGCGTTCGCGCCGAACGTGTTCGTCTCGACGAAGTCGGCGCCGGCCTCGACGTACTCGCGGTGGACGTCGCGCACGAGGTCGGGCTCGGTGAGGTTCAGCTCGTCGAAGCAGCGGTTGATGAAGATGCCCTTCGCGTACAGGCGCGTCCCCATCGCCCCGTCCCCGACCAGGACGCCCCGCGCGATCCGCTCCAGGATCCCTTCCGGCACGAGCCCTCCTCCGCACTCGAAAGGGGACACCATAGGACAAAAAGCCGCGGCCCGGGGGGTGTTCCGAGCCGCGGCGGGTGTGCTGTCCCTTGGTCCTGAACCTTCAGAGGTGGAGAGTGGGGGACGACCTCCCCCGCTCTCGGAGCCTTCTACACCGCGGCCCGCGGCGGGTTCCCGCAGGAGGTTCCGCCCCGGCGGCTCGCCATCCCCGTTCCGCCGAGTCCGCCTCCCCCGATCCCGTCGCCTCGCCCGCCGCCGGGCCAGCCGGGGCCCGTGCAGGGGCCGTGCCCGCCCGGCCTTCGGGGCCGCCCCCGGCGACTTGACACCGCGGCACCCGCTTCGGAATGATGCACGTCCCTTCCGGACTGCCGGGAGCTTTGTCCCTCGCGAAGGAGCCGAGAATGCCGGTCGAGCGCAAGAGCACTACGATGATGAAGGGTGGCCCGGTGACGCTGGTGGGCAACGAGGTCCGCGTCGGGTCGCGGGCGCCCGAGTTCAACCTGGTGGACAGCGACAACAAGTCGGTCACGCTCTCGAGCCTCGGGAACAAGACCCGCATCCTGCTGAGCGTGCCGTCGCTCGAGACGTCGGTGTGCGACCTCGAGGTGAGGGAGTTCTCGCGGCGGGCGGACAAGCTTCCGAACACCGTGATCCTCGTCGTATCGGTCGATCTTCCCTTGGCGCAGAAGCGTTGGTGCGGGGCGGCCGGCGTGCACAACCTCGTCGTCGCCTCCGACCACCGCGACACGTCCTTCGGAGTGGCGTACGGCGTCCTCATCAAGGAGCCGCGCTGGCTCGCCCGAGCCGCGTTCGTCGTCAATCCGGCCGGCGAGGTGACGTACGCGGAGTACGTGCCCGTGCTCGGCGAGCAGCCGAAGTACGACGCCGTGGTGCAGGCCGCGAAGGAAGCTGCCGCCGCTCCCGCCTGACGGGGCAGGGCCGACGCATCAGGCGCCGAAACGAGACGGGCCGCCTTCCCGCAGAGGAAGGCGGCCCGTCGTGCGTTCGGGCCCTCGCGCCCGTTGGCCGGTCCGAAGAACAGTCCTCGTCTCGCCGGCCCGAAGACCAGCCCCCGTCACCGGCGGATCAGCACCCGCGACGTGGCGGCCTCCCCTTCGGAGGTGGTAGCGCGGAGGAAGTACACGCCGGGTGCCACGTTCTGACCCGCGTCGTCGCGGCCGTTCCACACCAGCTCTCCCGTGCCGGCTCCGTAGGTCCCGCGCCCGACGACCGCCACGCGGCGCCCCGCCGCGTCGAAGACCGTGAACACCACGGTGGCAGGCTTCGGCAGGCCGAACCGCACGGTGGTGCGACCCGACGAAGGATTGGGATACGTGCCCACCCCGAAGCGGTCCACGCCCTCCGAGAGCTCCGGCGTGGCGGTCGCGTCGCCGCCCCAGTGAGCCAGGCCCTGGTACAGGTACACGTGCGCCTCGTAGCCGTCGAAGTGGTCCGAGATGGCGCTGGCGCTGACGTTCAGCCGCCGATCCTCGTAGAGCACGTTGACATACCGCTGCGCAGGGATCGGCAGGTGGATCGACGCTTGTCCGGTGAACCCGTTGCGGGAGATCGCGACGAGGGCGATCCGGGAGTCGTCCCGCTGGAACGCGCGTACCTCGACGTCCGGATTGTCGCTCCACACGTTGGCGAGGTTCCGCCCGACGAGGAACGACTGGAGCGCCGATACCTCCTGCATCGTCTGCTGCGTGATCGGCCAGTTGGTGCTGCCGTCACCGAGCGGGTGCACCCAGTCCCAGCCGGCCCAGAGGAGGCCGGTGGCGCCGTGCACGACGCTGGCCCACGCCTCCCACCGCGACTCCTTCAACGGGATCCCCTTGAAGGCCTGCACGATCATCCAGAGCGGCTGTCCGGGCCGATTGACCTGGCCGAGGAGCACGTCGGCCGCCTGCGGGAGGCGGTCCATCTTGCAGTCCGGGTAGCCGAGCACGTTGTACGCCGTGCACGTTCCCGGGCCCGCGGGGTAGGGGTAGCACGCGAACATCGTGACGTCCGAGGCGGTCGCGAACGAGGAGAGGTCCGTGATCCACTGCGCGTACCCTCCGCTCGCCTGGGCCGGAGCGTGGTTCATCGCGACGATCGCGCCGGGGACCGCGGTGTGCAGCTGCGTGTAGGTCTCGTGGACGTGAGGCGCGTCGATGTCGCCGATCATGTGCCGGGCGATGGTCCACGAAGGCTCGTCACGGTTCGCGAACGCGAGGATGCGCCCGGGGCGCGCGGCGGCGCAGCTGAGCAGGCGGCTCAGGCCCGTGGGCTCGTACATCATGCGGCTCACTTCGTACTGCGGCGTGTTCGGATCGTCCCAGCCCCACGTGTCCCCCGAGCCCACCAGGAGGTACCAGCCGCCGTCCGCGGAGGCCTGCATCACCTGGGCGCACGTGGGCAACGTGTCCGCGTACGCGATCTCGATGTCCCACACCATGTTCGCGCCGGTCGATCGGATCCGCGCCGCCCAGTCGGGATAGGCGTACGTCCCCAGCTCGACCAGTCCGATCGGGAACAGCGGATGGCCCTGGACGTCGACGAGCCCGTCCGGGCGGAGAGACGCCGCGCCCGACGAGTGCGACAGGCCCAAGCCCAGCGCGCAGGCGAGCACCGGAATGGAGAGGACGCGCGTGCGCGCGCGCCGAACGAGCCACGAAGCGAAGGCGATAGCCTGGGGCATGGACGTCCTCGAACGATGGGGGCCGGATGCGGAGAATCGCCGCGGAGATTCTACGGGGCGCGTCACGCCGATCTCAAGGGCGAGGACGGGAAAGGTGGCGCGAAGGTCACCTTTCCGGCGCGCGAGATCCCGGCGGCACGCCGGGCGTTCGAGCCGTTGCCGAGGGCTAGCGTCCGACGCTGACGGCAAGAAGACCGGGGGTCCCGGAACCCGAGGCCGGCATCGCTCGCACCCCTCGCCGGCCCTCGAGCCCCGGTGACCCCCGCGTTTGGACTCGGAGCCGACTCTCCCAGTGCCGGAGGCCTTCGGGGACTCCGAACCAGGACCGCACCACCACCCAACCACCCCACGAGCGGCCCCGAGTCACTTTCGCGAAACGTCCTCCTCTTCTACGTCAGCGCCGCCAGACCGGTACGGTTCGACCCGCGGGTCTCGCGTCGCCGTTCTCCTCGGGGAACAGGAGCTTCTCCACGTGCCCCAACTCCTCCGCGAGACGGCGGAGGCGCCGCGGGGTCACTTCCCCCTTCTCCAACGCGTCCAGCAGGCGGCCCGCGCCCACCAACGGAACACGCCGCAGCGTGGCGCGGCCGCGTCGCGTGAGATCCGTGGGGACCTTCCGCCGATCGTCCACGCTGCGCATCCGGCTGATCAGTCCCAGCTCGAAGAGGCGCTCGATGCGGCTCTGCATCGTGGGCACCGAGACGCCGAGCTTGCGGGCCAGCTCCACCATGGTGGCGCCGGGGTCGCTCTCCAGCAGGCGCAGCACCAGGAGCAGCGGCGGCGAGAGCTGATGCCGGCGCAGGTCCGCCCGGTAGCGGTCCCGCCGGTCCCCCAGGCGATCCACGCGGACGATGATATGATTAATCTCAGGTCTCATAAGGTATGGATATAGACCACTTCCATATCGTCGCGCAACGAAAAAAAGAGGCCGGGAAGCGTTTTTCTCGCTTCCCGGCCTCGGGGGCCGGAAGGGATGCGGTGCGGGGGCGCGCCCCGCGCGGAGCTCAGCGCGTCACGACGACCTTCCGCACGGTCTCCTCCGCCCCCGCGATCACGCGCACGAAGTACGCGCCGGGCGCCACGCGGCGACCCGCGCGGTCCCGGCCGTCCCAGGCGAGGAAGGAGTCGCCGGCGGAGACCGCGCGCTCCGGGAGTGAGCGAACGCGACGCCCCGCCGCGTCCAGAACCTCCGCCGCGACCCGCGCCGGCGCGCTCGCGTGCAGCGCCAACGTCACGCCGCTGCGATCCGCGGGATTGGGGAACGGCGCGGCCACGCGCAGGCGTGCGGCGGCGGACGTGCTCGCCGGGCCGTCCATGCGTCCTGATGCCGCGGCGCCTTCGCCCGCGGCGGCGCGCGCCCCGGCCGCAGCGCGCCGGCTGCGCGCGACGCCGGATACCAGGTCGCTCTCCAACTCGAGCACGTAGAGCCCCCGCTCGATGTCGCTCGCGACGAAGAGCCCCGGGGAGTTCGGATAGAAGGGAAAGACGCCCCAGCACCCCTCGAAGGTGCCGTTGTTGCCCTCCGGATGCGTGTCGTAACGCGCCACCTCGTGGATCGCTTCGGGGTCCGAGACGTCGAGGACGATCACGCCCATCGTGTACCAGGACACGTAGGCGAGATTGCCGTCCACGAAGACGTTGTGGGGAATGCTGCGGGCGCCGTCGACGGGGCCGTAGAAGCTCGACAGGGACGGGGCGGCCGGGTTCGTGACGTCCCAGCAGTGCACGTACGCTCCGGAGCGCTCGTCGGTCGTGAGCACGTGGTGACCGTCGGCGGTGGGCCACGCGTTGTGCGTGAACGCGTTCGGGTAGTTGCCGACGAATCCCATCTGCGACGGGTGCGCGGGGTCGGCCACGTCGAGCAGGTACAGCCGCCCCTGATAGATGGCGGAGAGGTAGAGGATGCCGTCGCGCGAGTAGACGTCGTGCGCGTAGGCGACGTCCCAGGCGCCCAGAGGCGACGGTGCCGAGGGCCCGAGCATCCGCAGGATCAGCACGCCGCCGGAGCGCTCGCGTCCGGCGATGTAGGCCGTGGCCGACTGCTCGTCCACCCAGAGATTGTGCGCCGTGGTGAAGCCCATCCAGGACGAGGTCACGGGGTGCGCGGGGTCCGCGAGGTTCACCATCTGGAGGCCGCCGCCCCCTTCGCTCACGACGTAGGCCCACGATCCCCAAGTCTTGATCTCGCGCCAGATGGAGCTCGGCCCCGTCACGAAGCTCACCTCGCGCGGCCTCCGCCGGTCCGTGATGTCGATGACGGCGGTGCCGGTATAGGTGCCGAGGAGGGCGTACTCCCGTCCGTCGGGCGCCGTGTAGCCCCAGATGTCGCTGTAGCTCGGGTGCTCGTTGAGGCACGAGTCCAGGATGACGTTGTCGCCCGGGATCGGGCGCGTCACCGCGTGCTGCGGCACCGCGAGGGCGGGCAGCGCCGTCCCCGCGAGGCCGAAGGCCAGAAGCGCGCTCCTGCTTCCGTTCAATCCCGTCCTCCCGGTCGAATAGCGAAGGCCCGGCTCTCTCGAGCCGGGCCCCGCGACTTTCCTCAGGCCCTCCGCCCTCCGCAAGGGGCGCGACGAGGGTTCGGCCTACCTCAAGCGCAGGATTTTACGCGAGCGCTCTTCGTCCCCGACCCGCAGCCGCAGGAAGTAGACGCCGGCGGCGCTCTTGCGGCCGTCCGTCGCCCGTCCGTCCCACGCCAGGCCGTGGATGCCGGCCTCGAGGCGCGAGTCCACGAGCACGGCGACGCAACGCCCCGTCACGTCGTGCACGTCGGCGACCACGCGAGCGGCCGCCGGCAGCTCGAACGAGGTCGTCACCGACTGGCCGTCGTGCGAGGGATTCGGGTAACAGCGCGCCAGCTCGAGCCCGCGAGGCGGCGCGCTCACGTCGGGCGCGCCGGTCACGAGCACGTCCGTGCCGTCGTAGATCATGAAGTCGTCGAGCGCCGCCTCGATGACCGAGCCTTGTCCGGTGTCGCGCGCCGTGAACTGGAAGCGCATCAGATTGGACGGCGTGACGAACGAGCGGAGCGCGAAGTCCTTCTGCACCCACGCGTTCGTCGGACGATCCGTGTTCTCGAGGTTCACCCAGGTCCCGCCGCCGTCGGTCGACACGCGGACGGTGAAGAAGTCCCGGGTCGCGTTGCCCACGATGCCTGCCGCGTACCATCGCCAGTAGGAGACGTGCGGGTCGGACGTGCTGCCGAGCGCGAACAAGGGCGAGGTGAGAATGGTCTCGCCGCCGTCGACGTCGTTGGCGGCGGGGGCGCCCAGGGCCAGGGCGCCCGTCACCCAGCACATCGTTCCCGGCGCGGGCGTGTGATCGTCCCCGGGCTGGATCGGCGTCGCCTGGTCGTACGTGGGCTCCGGATCGGCGCGCTCCCAAGCGCCGCCCGTGGCCCCTCCGGACACGATCCACGACGCGTTGGCCGCCTCGAAGTTGTCGGCCACGAGGGCCGCGTGCAGGTGGATGTTCACCGTCAAGGCACCGCCGGCCGTCACGGTGACGTGCGCCTCCGCCGGCTTGTACCCGAAAGCCGTGACACGGACGATCTGCGCCCCCGCCGGAACCGGGTTCTGCGAGTACGCTCCGCTCGCGTCCGTCAGGCCCGTGAGCGGCGTGGACACGATGGCCGCTTGCGCTCCCGCCACGGGGAGGCTCGTGTTCGCGTCCGTCACCACTCCCGAGATGCTCCCGGACGGGAGGAGATCCAGCGCGACGCTCAGCGGCGTGGTCACCCCCGTCACGAGGGTGGCGGGAACGGTGGAGGTCTGGTACCCGAACGCGCTGAACTGCACGTTCACGTTGCCGGCGCCGTCCTGCAGCGTGTACTGGCCGTTCGCATCCGTGTGCGCCGTCACGCCGGTCTGCTGCACTCGAACGGTGGCGCCCGCCACCGGAGTGGAAGGGCTTCCCGATCGGGTGACCTGGCCGGCCAGCGTCCCGAGCGGACCGCGGTACTCGAGTACGTACAGGCCCGTGGACATGTCGCTCGCGACGAAGAGATTCGGATTCCCCTGGAAGTACGGGAAGACGCCCCAGCACCCGTTGAACGTGCTCCCGTCATCGGCGGGCCAGGTGTCGTAGGCGCCGACTTCCGTGATGTTGTGCGGATCCGACACGTCCAGGATCTTCACGCCGAGCGTGTAATGCGAGAGGAACGCGATGTTCCCGTCGACGTGCACGTTGTGCGGAATCGAGATGCCGTTGGCGATGTACGCGGAGGCCTGCTGCAGCGTCGGCAGGGTGGAGAGATCCCAGACGCGGCAGGCGGCGCCCGGCCGCTCGTCCGTGGTGAGCACGTACTGGCTGTCCTGGGTCAGCCATGCGTTGTGCGTGAACGCGTTCGGGTAGTTCTGCGCCGTGCCGAGCGGTGCCGGAATGCTCGCCGGGTTCGTGACGTCGAGCACGTACAGGATGCCCGCGTAGATCGACGCCGCATAGCAGCGGTTGTTGCGCGCCATGCAGTCGTGGACGTACGCGACCTCCCAGCTGCCCACCTCGACCGGGGCGATCGGGTTCGCCAGGCTGAGGATCCGCATCCCGCCGACGCCGAGATTCGCCGAGCCGTTCACGTAGAGACGTCCCGCGCCTTCGTCGATGAAGACCGAATGGCTTCGAAGGAGGCCTCCCCCGGTGTAGGTGGCCACCTGCACCGGGTGCTCGGGATTCACCAGATCCACGATCTGGATCCCGCCGCCGCCCTCCGAGCCCACGTAGCAGTACTGGCTGTACGTCTTGAGCTCGCGCCACGTGGACGTGGGGCCCGGGATGAACCCCGTCTCGTAGGGGTTGTCCGGGTCGCTCAGGTTGACCACCGAAAGCCCGTCCACGGCGCCGACGAGCGCGTAGTCCACGCCGCCCGGCGACGTGTAGCCCCAGATGTTCGCGTAGCCGGGGTGCTCGTTGAGGTTCGCGTGGAAGATCACGTTGAACGTGGGGCCGGCGGCGGCCCCCGAGGCGACGAGCAGAATCGGCGCCGCGATCGCCGCGAGTCTACGCAGGTTCGTCATGTCTCACTCCCCGATGCGACGGGAGGAGGGAGGCGACGAGCCTCCCCCGCCCTGGACTTCGCCCCCACTCACTCGGCGAGCCGCACCATCTTCTTCGTGCGCACGCCGTCCTTCGTCCGCAGCTCGTAGAAGTAGAGGCCGGCGGCCGCGCGCTTGCCGCTGCCGTCCACTCCGCTCCACGCCGCGCGGTGGTGACCCGCTTCCAGCTCCCCGTCCACCACCGTGGCGACGCGCGCGCCGCGCACGTCGTACACGTCGATGCGCACCGCGCCCTTGCGCGGAATGGCGAAATCGATCGAGGTCTCGCCGGCGAACGGGTTCGGGAAGTTCTGCGCGAGATCCAGGGCGGTGGCCGCGATCGGGGGCACCGCGACGCCGGTGGCGTGGCCGCCCGCGTCGTAGAGCGTGAAGTCGTCGAGCGCCGCCTCGACGATCTGACCGGGCGGAGGGTCCTGCGCGGTGAACCGGAACTGCACGGTGGCCGGGTTGGCGGCGATGCCCGTGAGGTCGACGTCCACGGGCTTCCAGAACGCTTCGTTCTCCACCGTGGTGTCGAGCAGATGCCAGCTTGCTCCGCCGTTGTCCGTCATCTCCACCTGCCAGGCGTCCTGGGTGTCGTTCACCGCGTACCAGCGGTAGAAGAAGATGTGCGGCGCGGACATGCCGGACAGGTCGTACACCGGCGAGGAGAGGCGCGTGGCCCCGCCGTCGACGTCGTCGTCGCCGATCCCGCCCGAGTGGAGGTTGCCGGTCACCGCACAGCGGTTCTCGGGATCGAGCGTGTGGTCGTACTCCGTCTGCACGGGGACGCCGCTCGAGTACGTGCCGAAGGGCTCGTCGAACACCCAGAACCCCGACGTCGTGGCGGGGTCGTTCTGCACGGTCCAGCCGGTCGGCGCCGAGAAGTCCACGTACGCGGCAGCCGGCGAGAGCTGGACGTCCTTCGTCACGTTCGCGTTCGCCACCACCGTCACCGGATACGGCCGCGGAATGACGAAGCCGTAGCGCCGGACCTCGAGCGTGTACGCCGCGGTCGGCAGCGTGGGGACGCCCACGAAGGAGTAGTCGCCGTTCGCGTTCGTCGTGGTGGATAGCGGCGTGCCGGTGAGCGTGAGCTCCACGAGCTGGACCGGAAGGCCGGTCACCGCGTTCGTGATGTGGCCGGAGATGCTGCCGGCGGGGTACTTCACGAGCGTGATGTTCGCCGTCGTGGTGCCGCTCGGCGCTACCGCGACCGTCACCGAGTCCGGCGCATGGCCGAACGCCGACGCGCGCACGACCTGTCCCGCGCCGGGGTGCACGGCGTAGCGGTACGCGCCGGTGGCGTCCGTGGTGAGGTCGAGGCTGTACGGCGCGTACTCGACCTGGGCGCCGTTGAGCGGCCCGGTCACCGAGGACGAGACAACGCCTTCGATCCGGCCCGCGTTGGCGTCGTACTGCATGAGGAAGAGGCCGTTCTCGATGTCGTTCGACGCGATCAGCCCGCTCGGCAGGTGCGGGTACACGCCCCAGTTGCCCTCGTAGGTGCCGGTGGCGGGCTGGGGATACGTGTCGAAGTAGCCGATCTCCGAGATGTTCGCGGGATCGCTCACGTCGTACACGCGGGTCCCGCGCGTGTACCACGCCACGTACAGCCGGTTGCCCTGCACGTGACAGTTGTGCGCCGACGTCGTGGGCGCGGGATTGTCGAAGTCCGTCAGCGCGATCGCGTTCGGGTTCGAGATGTCGAGGATCTTGAGCTGCCCGCCCACGGTCTCCTCGGTCACCGCCACGTGAACGTGGTCACCCAGCGGCCACGACGTGTGCACGGAGCCCGTGGGGTCCTGGTACACCGTGCCGAGGTTCGTGGGCGCGGCCGGGTTCGTGAGGTCGAGGAGGCGCAACCGGCCCACGTAGATGAGACACGCGTGGAAGGTGTTCCCCTCCACCGATCCGTCGTGCACGTACTGCTGCGTCCAGCGTCCGATCTCGACGAGGTTCACCGGGTCCGTGGCGTCCAGGACCTGCAGGCCGCCGTTCGCGTTGTCCGCGTTCCCGCCCATCACGAAGAGCAGCTTCCGGGCGGGATCGCCGAAGACCGTGTGGCTGTTGTTGACGGTGGCGCTGTACGTGTTCACGAGCGTGGGGTTCGTCGGGTTCGAGATGTCGACGATCTGGATCCCGCCGCCGCCTTCCGTCCCGATGTACGCGTAGTTCCCGATCACGAACGCGTCGCGCCAGCTGCTGAACGGACCCGCGAGGGTCTTCACCAGCACGGGGTGCGCGGGGTCGTTGACGTCCCACCAGGCCGTCCCCGACGTCGTGTGCTGGATGATGTACTCGTGCCCGTTCGTGCCCACGAAGCCCCAGAGGTCGCTGTAGCCGCCGAACTGATCCTCGTGCGCGAGCAGGACCATGTGGCTCGAGTCGTACACCTGAGCCGCGACGGGCGCGACGCTCGCGAGAACGGCGACGAGCGCGGAGACGAATCGGCTCCGCGCGTGGCGGCAAGACGGCATGGGACCCCCTCGTCCGGGTGTTCGAAGGCGATGGCGCTCGGGACCCCGGATCCCTTGGAAGGCGCGTGGCTCCGGGGGGGACGACGTCGAGTCCAGTATCCTAACAGAGCGACGTCCCGCGTCCTAGCGACGCACGGATTTCGGTGCGCGAAAGCGGCTCATTGTTCATGACTTGTTGCTCGTGAGTTTGCCGCGCGACGCCGGCGTCTGCGATCTCGCGCCGCGGAGGCGCGCTTCGTCACGCGCCGGCGAGAAACGCTCGACGCTCCGGCTCGCTCGCACGATGGAGGGCGCGGAGCAGCGCCTCGTCCTCGGGGGAGAGCGGCGTGTCGCGGCGCGCCATCACGACGCGCGCCACCTCCATCGCCTTGTCGATGCGGTACTCGCTCCAGGCGCCGTCGCCGCCCCACGTGAAGCTGGGCACGGACTTCGGCGGGAAGTCCGCGCCGAGGACGTTGCAGCACACGCCGAGCACGGTGCCGGTGTTGAGGCGCGTGTGGATGGCGGTCTTCGTGTGGTCGCCGATCAGGCTGCCGACGTGCATGTCGCCCGTGTCGATCGTCTCGCCGCCGAGCGTCACGCGCACGGGACCGTAGTCGTTCTTGAGGTCGCTCGTGTCCGTGGCCGCGCCGAGGTTGACCCACGCGCCGAGGTAGGAGTGCCCGAGGAAGCCGTCGTGCTGCTTGTTCGAGAAGCCGAGGAGGATGCAGCCGTCCACCTCGCCGCCCACGCGGCACACTGGCCCGAGGCTCGTGGCGGAGACGCGGCCGAGCGGCTTCACGCGTCCGTCCCGCCCGATCGCCACCGGTCCCGTCACCACCGCGTTGGCCATGATCCTCGAGCCGGGGCCGAGCAGGATGGGGCCTTCGGAAGCGTCGAGGACCGCGCCCGCGTCCACGCGCACGCCTTCCGCCACGTGCACGCGCTCCGGCCGCACGAAGCGCGCATGCGGATGCGCCGCCGCGTCCACGGAGCGCAAGAGCCCGCGATAGGCCTGAACGTCCTCGCGGAGCGCGTCCTCGTTCGCGCGGATCAGGTCCACGAGCGTTCGGGGCCAGGCCACGGGGACGTCTTGCGACCGCAATCCCGCGCCCGCGAGGAGGCGCGGGCCGTCCCCGGCGTGGGCGGCGCCCGCGGTGCCGGCGCTCGACGACCCCGCCGCGCCGGCGCTCGCGCCGATCGCCTCGCGCAACGCCGCGCCGAGCCGGCCCGCCGCTTCGCCCGACGCGCGCGCCGCCACGATCCGGCCCTCCGCGACGAGCGCCCCTCCCGATTCGAGGGCGCGGATCGCGGCCACGACGTCGGCGCCCGCGCGCCCGAGCGCGGCCGCCACGAAGAGCACGTCGGCGGGCGGAACGTCGTTCACGGCTTCCCAGGGCTCGAGGGCGCGCTCGCGCGCCGCGACGCTCTCGCGGCACACCAGCAGCATCGAGCGCTCGGGGAAGAGGTGCTCCCAGCGCTCGCGATGCGTCCACGCGCCGAGTCGCAGCCCGGCCACCGAGCGGGTCAGCGCAACGGGCGCGAAGCGCGGCGCGAAGGCGTCCTCGAAGAGCGCGAGGAAGCCCGCGCTCATCGCGAGCCCTGCGGGTTCTGCGGCGCGGGGGCGGGCGGCGCGGCGCTCGTCACGGGTGCGGCGGGTGCGGCGGCCGGTGACGGCGCCTCGGACGGCGGCGTGGACGACAGTGGCGGCGCGGCGTCTTCGCGCAGCCGGACGACGACGATCCCTGCGGCGAACGTCGCGTGCGCGGCGTAGTCCGCGAGCGATTCCTCCACGACCTTCCCCGCCTTCGGCGACGCGTGCCGGAAGCGGAGCTTGCCCTTCCGGTCGCGAACGGCGAGGCCCGTGTGCGCCACGTCGATGCCGTCCTTCTTGGCCGCCCAGAAGACGAGGTCGCCGCTTCGGATCGCGGCGGCCACGCTCGCCACGGCCTCGCGCGGAACGATCTTCATGGACAGCGGGCCGGCGTCGTCGAGGCCCGGGCGCGGCGTGACGCCCTTGTCGCGGAGGAACTTCGCGCGGTCGATCGTGTGCGTGAGCGTGACGGCGGCGCCGGGCGCGAGGCGATCGGTCACGTCCTCCACGAGCCACGCGTTCGCCGGAACCCAGTCCCGCATCATGTAGTGGTTGCGCTGGACGAAGCCGACCTGTCCGTCGTGGTAGCGGATCCGATCGAGCACGCGCAGGAACGCGTCCGGCGCCGCGGCGGCCGAGTCCCGTCCCCCGCAGAGCGCGAGCGCCAGCGACTGCTCGAGGTACGTCACGCAGTCCACCGCGCTGAAGTCCACGCGCGGATCGGGATCCGGCCCGCCCGCATCGCCTTCGCCGAGCGGCCCGTCCCGGTAGGTCGTGCCGAGGAAGAGCGCGCTCGCCTGCACGAAGCGATCGCTCAACGGGGCGGCGTGGATCTTCGCGGCGAGCTTCGGAACGCGCGCAGCGCTTCCCGCGTCGAGGTCCGTGCGCTCCGCTCCCCGCACGCAACCGAGGGACGCGAAGGCCACGAGGAAGAAGAGAACGAGCGGCGCGCAGCGCCGGAGCGGGACGGGAAGCGTCATCGCGGCCTCCGCGAGCGAAGAGCGAAGAAGCGAGCAGCGAAGATAGGGCGACCGCGTCGGTCCCGCAAGCGCGGGCACCTCCTCAGTGCGCCGCGGACTTCGCCTCGCGCGCGATGGGCCGGTACTGGCGGCTGGTGCGGATGCGGTACAGGACGTCGTCGAGGCCCCACTTGCCCAGGTCCTCGCACTTCCAGAGCACCTCGAAGAGCACGAGGAACGGCGCCACGTACTCGCCCTTCGCGAAGACCCGGAGGAACTCCTCCCAGTGCGCCATCTTCATGGCGGTGGGCGCGTCGAGGCGGTCCAGCCGGCCGGCCACGTGAACGTTCCAGATGCAGAGGAACTCCTCGTCCTGGTTCTCGGGAATGCCCCATTCCTGGACGTCGCGCCACTGCAGGAGGAGGCGGAAGAGCACCTCCATCGTGGAGCGAGGGTCGAACGCGCGCACGGGCAGCGTGCCGTGGCGCTTGCGCGGATCGTCGCGGTAGCGAGGCTTCAGGAAATGGTCGTAGCGCAGGTGCAACCGGACCCCGCCGTTCGAGTACACCTCGATGGAGTCCGCCGGATTGCGGGGCGTGCGCGCCCCGTAATCCAGGATGTCGATCATCACGCTGCCGAGGGTGCGCGTCATCGCGAGCCTCGCCGCCACGCGACGGACCAACGGCAGCACCCGGTCCGCGAACGGAAAATCGGGCTGCGCGAACGTGACCTTCATCGCCGGTCCCTCCCGCCCTCCGGGCTGACGGATCGGGTATCGGCAGGGATGGGCAGCAACTGAACGCCGCTTGCGCTCCCTTGCGGTCTCTTCCGGCGTCCCCTACGCTCCGGGCCTACCCCCATCCGAGGATGCGGCGGGGCCGCAGGAGGCAAATCGTGAAGCACGGAGTGTCGACGCGGGTCATCGGGCTCGCGCTGGGAATCGTGGTGGCGGTCGGCTGCAGCAAGGAGCCCACGCCGGTCCCGGGAACGAGCGCGCAGAGCGCACCGCCCTCCGGCGCGCCGGGCGCATCACCGGGAATGCAGACGCTTCCCGAGGGACACCCGGCCATCGGCTCGCCGAGCATGGGCGGAGGCGCGGCCGGGGAGCGCACGCTCAAGCCTGCGGGAATCGGGAGCCAGGCGGAGCTGGACAAGGTGGCCGCGCCGCTCAAGGACGCCGCCGTGCGCGCCCGCTTCGAGGACGGCTTCCGCCGTTGCTTCACCAGCGACCAGGCGTCGCGGGACTACATGGGCGCCGCCGAGGCGATGAACGAGATCCTGGCGAAGGTGCCGGACTTCGCGCCGGCCTATCGCGTGCTCGCCTACGCGAAGCTCAACACGGGCGACATGCAGGCCTCCACGGATCTCTACCGCAAGGCCGTGGCGGCGGATCCGAACTACGGCGAGGCCCAGTACGCGCTCGCGTTCATGCTGACGCAGATCGACCCCGTCGAGGGGCGGAAGCACTTCGAGAAGGCGATGCAGCTCGGCGTGCCGGACGAGCGGGATCTGAGAACGAAGTTCTACCCGCCGGGGTCGTGAGGGCGAAGAACCGGGTCAAACCGGGTTCGGCACGTCCACGAACTCGCAGGGGATTCCGAACTCGCGCGTGATGCGCTCGCCGAGGGAGCGCACGCCGAACGTTTCCGTGCGGTAGTGCCCCGCCGCGACGAAGGTGATGCGCTCCTCGCGGGTCAGCTCCTGGATGTGCTCGCGCGCCTCGCCGGTCATGTAGGCGTCCAGGCCCTCGGCCTTGGCCTGGCGGAACTCGTCGGGCGCCCCGCCTGACATGATGCCGATCGTGCGCACCGGGTCCGGGCCGAACGCGAAGACGAGCGGCTCGCCGCCCGTCACGCGCGCGATCGCCTCCCCGAGCGACGCGCGCGCGATCGGGGTCGGGAAGCGGCCCTTGCGCCCGATCTTCGTGCCGCGGAACTCGCCGAACGGCTGCACGTCCACGAGGCCGAGCGCGCGAGCGAGGAGCGCGTTGTTGCCGTGCTCCTCGTGCGCGTCGAGGACGAGGTGGTAGCCGAGGAGCGTGATCTCGTGCTTGAGGAGAAGCTCGAGCCGCTCCTTGATGGACCCGCGCACGACCGGCATGGGCGAGCCCCACAAGAGCCCGTGATGGCAGATCACGAGATCCGCGCCGGCCGCGATCGCCCGCCGGAAGAGCTCGGCGGACGCCGACACGCCGACCACCACTCGGCGGATCTCGCGCTTGCCTTCGACCTGCAGGCCCTGCGGCCCGAAGTCGGTCATCGAGTCGACGGCAAGGAGGCGATCGAGGAATTCGACGAGGCGGTCGCGGTCCATGGTCGCGCAGGGTAGCACGGGCGCGAGAGATGTCGGAGGGGGTTGTCGCAGATGTGGTGAGGGACGGTCCGCCGCGAGGCGGCCGGTTCGATGCGGCCACGCGAAGCGGTCGCCGGCACGCCGCGAGAGCGCACCGGCGACCGCAGCGGTCTCTACTTCAGGCGAACCACCTTCCGCGTCGCGGTGAAGTCGCCCGCGCTCATCCGGACGAAGTACACCCCGCTCGACACCGTCGTGCCGGCGTCGGTGCGGCCGTCCCACTCCCGCGTGTAGACGTTCGCCTCCATCGGCTCGTCCGCCAGCGTGCGCACGGCACGGCCGAGCACGTCGTAGACGCGGAGCGTCACGCGCATACGCGCCGGCACGCTGAAGCGGACGACGGTCGAGTGCGCGGCCGGGTTCGGTGTGGGCTCCGCAAGATCGAAGCCGGTATGAACGCCGGCTTCCGGGGCGGCGCCCGCCACGCAGCAGTAGTCCGCCCACGGCAAACTCGTGGGGGGCAGACCGAAATCTTGCTCGAAGATGCCTTTGAGCAGGCAAGCGCGAGCCCGGTCGCTGACAAGGCAACCGACGTCGAAGCCGCAATGCACGGCCACGCCGTCGCCGGCGATGCGGACGTTCTTGATGATGGCAGCGCGGCCGTTCGTCGCGGCGTCCCCGGATTGATACGTGGCGAGCACGCTGTTCGCGTTGACCCCCGGGACGGCTGTCGCGAGCGTGAGCTTGTCGAACGTGCGGCGCGGTCCCGGGCACTCCCCGTAGAGCCCCGCACCGTAGCAGGCCAGCGACCCGGACCTCTCCCCCACGACGTCCAGCACCTTGTCGCCCGTCTCGTCGTCGCTCACGCTCGTGAAAGCGACGCCCAAGTACGGACCGAGGAAGTCCACGACCGAGTCGGCGTTCGCTCCGGCCGCGCCCAGGTACTGCGCGACGTCGTCGCCGGTCGAGAACAGGTGCCCGCCGTGGTCGAGGAAGCTCTTCAGCTCCAAGCGCGTCGTATCCGCGAAGCAATGGGCATCGAAGCTCCCGTTCAACCAGATCACCGCGTCGTAGCTCGGCGCACCGACGGCGGACGCGATCCCGCCGAGACCGTTCACGGAGTCCGCGCGGACACGCGGCTCACGCTGGATGCTCGATCCCGCGCCCTGCACGTTGTAGATGTCCCATTTCGGCTGGCCGTAAGCGCCGTGGTCGAAGTCCTCGCTGCCCCCGTAATTCAGCGCCAGCGCTCGCTCGACCATGTCCTGGTCTTGATCATAGGCCGGGTTCGTGAACGATCCGTACCCCGCGCCGCCTTGCGGCTGGAAGCCCGTCGAGTGTTCGAAGTCCAGGCCCTCGCGTCCGTAGTCGTCGACGAGGAGGATCCTCCGCGCGTTCGCCCCCGAGCCGGCGAGGCGGCCGAAGGGCAGCACCTGGAAGCGGAGCCAGCTCGCCGGCGAAGTCAGCGCCGGGAAATGCGCCAACTGTCCGCCGTTGTCCCGGACCCGTACGTAGTACTCGACCGTCGTAGCCGTGTCCCAGATGGGATCAAGCGATGGATTTCCGAGGCTGCCGGCCTCCTCCGCCGAGTAGTCCTCCGTGGTGGTGTTCCCGATCGCGGTGCGGTACCCGCCCTCGTCGGTCGGCGAGGTCGGGTCCGGAACCGAGTACACCATGGCCTTGTCGTTCCACGCGCCGAACGCCGGCGGCGTGCCGGCCCCGACGCGCCAGAAGATGCGCACGTTCCCGACCGTGATGCCGTCCACGTCGTCCACCTGGACCGAGAGCGAGTCCCCGTGCGCGAAGGGCCGCGTCCCTCCGTTGCCGAGCCAGAGTCCCTCTTCCTTGTTGGACAGCGCCGGCGTGTGCGCGGGATCCACGCGTGAGAACGTGTCGGCGAAGAGCGCGATGGACGACGTGCCGAACGTCGTCGCGGTAACGTCGTAGCTGCCGATCGAGACGTCATCGATGAGATAGATCACCGAGCGGTGATCGCCCCACGTGAAGTCCCCGGGATGCGTGTTGTCGAGCATCTCCCAGGCGACCTGCAGCGAGTCCTTTCCCGGGCCGAGGAGCGGCGTCAGGTACAGCTGGGCGTTCACCTGCCATCCATAGCACCCAGAATCCTCGATCCATGAGTCGAACAGGGTCCACGGCGACCACCCCCGGCCCGCTTCGTAGGTACGCGAGAGCTCGGCCTTCTGGCCGGCGCGCTCGAAGGGCGTGCAGAAGTACTCCGCGTACTCGAGGACCCCGCCCGTCCAGCCGTGCACGTCGATCACGGGCGTGACGAGGAAGTAGTCGAAGCCGTTCACGGGGATCGCCGTGGCCGCCGGCTTGGAGGACCACATCCAGTCGTTCGAGTACGTGCAGGTGTTGCCCTTGTTCTTGTACTTCGGATCGAACTCGAGGTGCCAGCCGTCGTAGGTGTTGCCGAGGAGCGCGCCCGGCAACCAGCTCGCCGAGCCGCCCGTGGCGTGCACGCCGTTGAAGTTGCCGGTCTCGAAGTCGTCCGTGACGACGACTCCGCTGGCCGCGAAGGTGATGCGCACGTTGTCGATCGCCGCGAGCCCGTCCGTGTCGCCGCGGCCGTCCTGGTCGGAGAACGCGCCGTCCGAGAAGCAGCGCCAGCGCAGCTGCAGGCCGCCCGATTGCGCGGGCATCGGGAGCGTGACGTTCGTGAGCCACGCGGAGTTCCCGTACCAGGGGGCCCCGCCCGCGCCTTGATCGGACGCGAAGAAGTAGTCGGCTCCACAGCAGCGGCCCGTGCCGCCGTGGCCCGCGCACGGGTTGCCGGACACGGCGTTGAACGTCGCGGCGCGGCCCGTGCCGTCGGTCACCGCCGCCCACTGGCTGGCGGCGGTGTCGAAGTACTCGAGGTACGTGTAGTCGTAGCCGCACTCGCTGTCGTAGCGCAGGTCGAAGCGGATCGTGCCGCCGCTCGACGCGTTCTGACCGCTCATGTCGAGCGTGAGCCCGTAGTTCCAGTCGTCGCCGTAGCCCTCGTGGAAGATCCACCAGTGCACATCCGCGCAGCCGGGGCTCGCGCCCGTGCTGTCGCAGCCGCACCACGCGTTGAAGGCGCCGGTCGAGGCGCCGCCGTGCCGCGTGGTGACATGCCAGCGCGAAGGGCTTCCCTCGCGCGGCGCGAACTTCGAATAGTGATCCCACGTTTCGTGCTTGCTGTGCCCGTTCTGGCCCGGGGGAACCATGGGCCACGTGCTGTCGCCGGCGGCTCCTTCGAAGCACCAGACCTGCGCCGACGAGTGCGAGGAGCCTTGCGCGTCGGTGGTGTCGCAGGCCTGACCGACCGCGACCCACGTGGTGGAGCCGGCGGTGCGAAGGAAGGTCGGTGACGACGCGAGCGAATTCCCCTTCGACGCGCGCCCCTGCGTTGCGGGCGGTCGCTCGGCCCACGCGGGCATCGCGAAGAAGAGGAAGAGGAACAGGGAGAGCGACCGTCTCGAAACCAGAGAGGTCATCGAAGCACCCGTGGCGGCGCCCGCCCGCGGGACGGCGGACAGGGGGAGGTGTGCGTCGCCTCGGGTCCATTGTACGAAGACCCGCGAGCAAATGCGAGTTGTGAGTCATGAAATACCTCCGGGCGAGCCAGGGCCGCGGCGGCGCCGCAGCGGTGGCTGCGGTCGACAGCGGCCAAGGGCCGTTCGCAGCACGGTGAGAGACGAGCCGGAGAAGGCTGGTGGACAGCGTCCGCCGGCGCGGACGGACGGCCCGGAATCCCGTAGGATTCCACGACTTCCTGCCCGCCGAGGGGTTTGCGTTGCCGACGTCTCGACTCGATCCCGTCCTCGTGGCGCTCGCCCTGGCCACGTCCCTCGCGGGTCTCGTTCTCTTCGCCCGCCTCGGTCCGGCCTGGACCTTCTGGACGGTCGACGACGCCGGGAAGTCCCTCGTGGTCGCGAATCTGGAGCACAACCCCGGGTCGACCTCGCTCGAGTACCCGGGCCGTGCCCTCGATCCCGACTTCCGCTTCTTCCCGCAGCCGATCCGCGGCAGCGAGCGCTACGCGACGCTCCACGACGGTCGCATCGTCTCGCAGTATCTGGCTCCGTTCCCGTACCTGGCCCTGCCCTTCGCCGCCGTCTTCGGGTTCATCGGCCTCGGGCTGTGGCCGGCGCTCGGCGCCGGTGCGGTCGTGCTCCTGACGGGCCTCTTGGCGGCGGCGCTCGGCGGTTCGCGGCGTGCGGGTCGCCTCGCGGCCGCGATCCTCCTCGTGTCGAGCCCGCTCCTCTTCTACGGCTCCGTCTTCTGGGAGCACTCGCTCACCGCCGCGCTCGCCGCCGCCGCGTTTCTCGCGCTGGCGACGCCTCGCCCGCGCCCCTTCGTCGCCGGGCTCCTTCTCGGCGCGACGTGCCTCCTCCGCGAGGAGACGGGCCTGCTCCTCTCGGCGGTGGTGCTCGTCGCGATGATCCTGCGCCGCCGACCCGACGCCGCGCGCATCGCGGCCGGCGGGCTTCTCGGAGTCGCGGCGCGCGGCGCGTTCCACTGGGCCACGAGCGGCTCGCTCGTGGGCGTGCACGGCGAGCTGAATCAATCCGTCCCGTTCGAGCACGTCGGCGACGCGGCGCGCGATCTCCTCGTGGGACCGGGCTTCTCGGGCATCCCGGACGTCGCGGTGCTTGGCGCGCTCCTCGTGCTCGCGGCGGCGCGGTCCCTACCGCCTCGCGCGGCGCTTGCGCCCTTCGCGCTCGGCGCGGTGGCGCTCGCCGTCGTGTCCGTTCGCGGATGGCTGCGTTTCCCCGGCGGCGAGGACTCCGCGCTCGCGCTGCTGAAGTCCAACAGCGCGGCGCTGTTCCTGCCGTGGGCGCTCGCGGCTCCGTTCCTGCGCGGGCCTTCCGGCGGGGACGCAGCCCCCTCCCGCCAGACACCGCACCCCGCGCCCTCCGGCGGCGTGCCGCCCGCATCCGAGAACGCCTCGCCCGCACACGCCGCCGCCGCATGGCGCCTCCTCGGCGGGGCCAGCGTCCTCTTCGTCGTCTTCTTCGTCCTCCTCGTGCCGGCGCGCTCGATCACGGGCGTGCATCCCGGGCCGCGCATGCTGCTCCCGGTGCTCCCGCTCGCCGCAGCCGTGTGCGCGACGCGCCTCTCCGCCAGCCGCCTCGCCGCGCTCTTCCTCGCGCCGCTCCTCCTCGCGGGCGCGCTCTGGAACCTCACCTCGCTCGAGTTGCTGCACGCGAAGCGCGCGCTCGCGGGCGACCTCGCCGCGGCGCTCGCCGCCCGCCCCGAGCGCATCGTGGTGACGGATCTCTTCTGGCTTCCCACCGAGATGTCTTCGCTCTGGGACCGGAAGACCTTCTACCTCGTGGGCACGGAGCGAGAGATGCGCGCGTTCGTGGCGCGCGCCACCGCGGCCGGCGAGCGCACGATCCTCGCCGCCACCGAGCCCGGACAGATTCCCGCCGCCCCCGTGGCGGCAGTCCACCGCGACGGTCTCCCCTCGTTCTCCGTGGACCTCCAAGTGCTCACGCTGAAGACGGAGGCCGCGCCGTGAGCGCCGAGCGCGCCATGATCGAGGCGAAGGACCTCACGAAGGAGTACCGCGTGGCGCAGCGCCGCGAAGGCGTGGCCGGCGGCGTCCTGGATCTGTTCAACCCTCGATCCTCCTCGCTCGTGGCCGTGGATCGCGTGTCCTTCGAGATCCAGCCGGGCGAGATGGTGGGCTACATCGGCGCGAACGGCGCCGGCAAGTCCACGACGGTGAAGATGCTCACGGGCATCCTCACGCCCACGTCCGGCCTCCTCCGCGTGAACGGCTTCGTGCCGCACCGCCAGCGCAAGGCGTACACGCGCACGATCGGCGCCGTGTTCGGTCAGCGCACGCAGCTCTGGTGGGACATCGCGGTGGTGGAGTCGTTCAAGCTCCTGAAGCGCATCTACGAAGTCGACGACGCGACCTACGCGAGCCAGATGGAGGTCTTCGACGGCCTCCTCGGCATCTCCGACTACCTCCGCCAACCCGTGCGCACGCTCTCGCTCGGCCAGCGCATGCGCTGCGATCTCGCGGCCGCGCTCCTCCACCGCCCGCAGGTCCTCTTCCTCGACGAGCCCACGATCGGCCTCGACGTGGTCAGTAAGGAGAACATCCGCCGCTTCCTCAAGCGCGTGAACCTGGAGCTGGGGATGACGGTGGTCCTCACCACCCACGATCTCGACGACATCGAGGAGCTGTGCCGGCGCGTGATCGTGATCGACCACGGGCGCCTACTCTTCGACGGGGACCTCCAGGGCCTGAAGCACACCACCGGCAACGTCGCGCGGCTCCGCGTGGAGGTCCGCGGCGAGGGCGGCGAGGCGCTGCTGCGTCGCGCCACGGAGGGACTGCCCGTGACGTGGACGCGCCGCGACGTGGGCCGCTTCGAGGGCGAGTTCGTGAAGGACGACGTGCCCGTGGCGGAAGTGGTGCGCCGGGTGCTGGGCGGCGCCGCGGTCCACGACCTCGCCGTGCTGGAGCCGCCCATCGAGGAGGTGGTGCGGAAAATCTACCGCGGCGAGGTGCAGCTCCCCGAGATGTCCGGACAGGGCGAAGGATGACGGCGGCGCTGGCGCTCTACGGGGAGTTCACGCGCATCACGTTCCTCAAGATGCTCGCGTATCGGCTGCGCTACTACACGGGCGTGATCAGCTATCTCATCTTCGTCGCCGGCAACACGTTCCTCTTTCGCGCGATCTACGCGGCGGCACCGGTCGCCACCTCCATCGGCGGCTACGACCGCGACTCCATCGTCACCTACCTCGCGCTCGCGTGGATCGGCCGGAGCCTCATCTTCAACAACATCGACCGCGATCTCGGATCGCTCGTGTCCGAGGGCGACATCGCGCAGACGCTGACGAAGCCCTACGACTTCCAGGCCGCAACGTACTTCGGCGCCGTGGGCGAATTGCTCTTCCGCCTCGTGCTCTTCACGATCCCGATCTCCTTCGTGGTCTTCCCGCTCTTCGGGGTCGCGGCTCCCGCGTCCCTCACCTCCGGCGCGGCCGCGGCAGTCTCCTTCCTCCTCGCCTTCCTCGTGAGCTCCGGGCTCAACTTCGTCGTGGGGACCTTCGCGCTGCGGCTCAAGAGCATCCTCGGCCTCGTGCGCGCGAAGATCGTCCTCTCGGAGTTCCTCACCGGCGCGCTCGTGCCGATCTCCTTCTTCCCGGACGGCGCGCGACGGTTCATCGAAGCGTCACCGTTTCCGGCGATCGGCTACGTCCCCGTGACGATCTGGATGGGGAAGCGCGAAGGCCACGGGCTGGTGGAGGCGCTCCTCGTGCAGGCCGCGTGGGCGCTCGCCCTCTACGTGCTCGGCTCGGTTCTCTGGCACACCGGCGTCAAGCGCACGACCGTGCAGGGAGGCTGACGTGCGCCGTCACTGGGACATCCTCGTGGCGTACTTCGGGCAATTCCTGAAGGCGCGCCTCTCCTACCGCGCGGACTTCATCGTGGACTCGCTCGCGGTGGTGGGCGCGCTCGTGGTAAACCTCGCCTTCCTCGGCGTGATCTACGCGAAGATCCGCACGCTCGCCGGCTGGTCGCTGGAGCAGCTCATCTTCATTCACGGCTTCTCGCTGGTGCCGCTCGGCATCTTCAACCTCGTCAGCCAGAACCTCTGGAGCTTCAGCGAGCGCTACCTCGTGGAAGGCCGCTTCGACCGCGTGCTGCTGCGGCCGGTGCACCCGGTCTTCCAGGTGGTGTTCGAATCGTTCAACGTGGCGTCCTTGAGCGAGGTGGCGCTGGGGTCCGTGCTCATGGCGGTCTTCGGCGCGAAGCTCGGTCTGCACGTGCGCCCTTCGGACGCCGTCGCGTTTCCGGTCCTCGCCGTCTCGGCGGCGGCGGTCTACGTCGGCGTCTTCCTGCTGCTGACCGCGGTGTCGTTCTGGTTCGAGGACCGCCTCGGCGTGGGCCCGCCCGTGTACAACATGATCCGCTTCGCGCGCTACCCGGTCACGATCTACCACCCGGCCGTGCGCATCCTCCTCTCGTGGGTGGTGCCGTTCGCGTTCGCCGCGTTCTACCCCGCCACGTCCCTGCTGCGCGTGAGCGCGTTCCATCTCTTCGCCGCGCTGACGCCGGTGATGGGGGCCGTGTGCCTGGCGGTGGCCGTGTTCGCGTTCGGTCGCGGCGCACGGCGGTACGCGAGCACCGGGCACTAGTAGGGGCGGCGGGCGCAGAGAGGCCGCCTCGGACGCGGTTGATTAGTGCACGGCCAGCGACCCGACTGGAGCAACGGACGTATGAGGAAGAGCCAGGCAAGACGGCAGGGTGAGTCGGACGCGGAGCGCGACACGATGCGGCCGGAGTACGACTTCTCGGACGGGGTTCGCGGCGCGACGGCGAAGCGCTACGCGCAGGGGTCGAACATCGTCGCGATCGATCCCTCGGTCATGGACGTGTTCCCCGACGCCGCGTCCGTGAACGAGGCGTTGCGGACAATGGCACGGGTGCTTCGTCGCAAGCCGCGTCGCGCAACCCGTCGGCGTCGCGCCTAACTAGCGCTTGCAGCGGCCGAGCGCCGGGGATGAAGCTGGAGGTCGATTCACCACGGCGAGCTTTCACGTGCTGAACGTCGGCCGCGTGGAGTCCGCGGCAGGCGCTCGCCGCTGAAGCGCAAGGCGTTGGGCTGGTAGCAGAAAATGATCCTGTTGTCGGTGGCGGTGTTCGCGCTCGTGTCCTTGAGCGACGCCATGCCCTTCACCGAAGAGGATGTGGCGAACTGCCCCTACCTCGCGCAGTGGTTATCCATCTGGGCGCCCGACAGCGTGAGCCTGGCTCCGACGTCTTTCGACAGGATCTACAACGGGCCATTGGGCGAGCTTCCCGCATGGCGCGACTCCCTTGGACCTGGGTTCACAGTGTCGGTGACCTGTCACGTGACCTCTCCAGACAGCTCGTACGCGATATGGACATCGGACATCGAGGAGGGGCCCGACACGGAGGTCGACTTGGTCGACCTCGGTCATGGCCGTCAGAGGATGCTGCTGGCGTCCGGGCCCTCCGCGGACTATGAGATGGCATGGTGGTTGGGCCCACATGTCGCCCTTGTCGGCGGTGGATTCTGGGACGAGAGAGCGCCGATGCTCTACCGGATCGACCTGTCGAAGCACACGTTCGAGACCTTCCGTGGTCCCAGCGTGCCATCGGATCGATCTCGCCGAATAGAAGGGGCTGTCCGAGCCCTGTGGCGTGAGCGCTTCTCCAGTCAGAAGTGACAGCCCAACTAGCGCTTGCAGCAGACGAGCGCCGAGGTTCAAGCTGGATCTCGACTGACCGCGGCGAACTCCCTCATGCTGAGTGGGGCGGCATCGTGGCCGCGGTGAGCGCTCGCCGCTGAAGCGCAAGGCGTTGGGCGCACGAGTACCAGCTTGGGGGAAGGGCCACCGGGCGTCATGATGCCTGCTTGGAGGTGCTTGGTGCGGGCCGGCCTGCTCGCCCTTCCCGTGTGGGTCGCGAGCTGCGATGACGACACGCCCTGTACGTTGATGCCGTGTTCAGACGGCTTCACGCTGACCCTGCGACACGCGTCTTTGCGGTTCCCCGCCGGCGAGTACACGGTTCGAGTGACCCCGTCTGGCGGGGCCGTCACGGAGTGCTCGTTCGCCGTCTCGGACGATACGGGTGTCTGCGCGTCGGGTCACTGTGTCTCGTCGACATCCTGCGACGGTGTCTTCTTCGTCGGCTATCCCGGTAACGAGCGGGTCGAGTTGCGTTACCCTGCCCTGACGCCGCCGGTCCTGGTGGAGGTCGGTCTGGATGGCACCGCTGCCGCCAACGAAGTGCTGGACCTCGAGTATGAGCTGTTCTGGCCCAACGGACATTCCTGTCCGCCCCCGTGCTTGGTCGCTTCGGGCGAGGTGATGATTCCAACGGGACCGCCCAACAAGCGCTTGCAGCGGACGAGCGCGGAGGATCAAGCTGTTCCCGACCCCACCGCGGCGGGTTCTCCATCGGTCAGCGGAGGCCGCGTGTGGTCCGCGGCGAGCGCTCGCCGCTGAAGCGCAAGGCGTTGGGCAGCAGAGAGCAGGACATGAGACGCATCGTCCTCGCGATTGTCGCGGGCGGGCTGGCTTCGGCGTGCGCGACTGCGCGCCCTGGTATTGAAGGCACCCGTTGGATCCTCCACGCGGCGACCGAGCGAGGCTCGAGGGTGGAGCTGTTGCCGCCTAACCCTGTTTGGTTCGAACTTGAAAGAGGGATGTTCCGCGCCTTCGATGGGTGCAACCGATGCACGGGTCGCTACGAACTAGATGGGGCCACAGTTCGCCCCGACTCCGTGTTCTGCACGCTCATGGCGTGCGAGGCTGGCGACACGTTTCGCCCTGCGCACTTTGGCGGGCCATTCCGATGGGAAGTGAACGCGCGTGCCCTAGTGGTGTCCTGCGGCGATGACCGCTACGAGTATGACGCGGGGCGCTGAGAGGGCTGCCCAACTAGCGCTTGTAGCGGACGAGCGCCGGGGATGAAGCTTGGTGGTGATCGCCCGCGGCGCGTCTCACATGCTGAGTGCGGCCGAATTGTGGCCGCGGTGGCGCTCGCCGCTGAAGCGCGACACGTTAGCCCGTTAGCCCCAGCGTCCCCCAGAGGGTGCCAGGTATGCGAGCCTGGGTGCGCGCGGTCCTTCTGACACTGTCTCCGCTCGTCGCTCACGCGGCAACGCCAGAGATCTACATCATTCCGTGGGTAGGCGTGCAGCCGGAGCGGATGGGCATTCTCTGCCCTGACGTCGGTGACGTCGGTGGGAACGCTGACGCGCGAGATCCGGCCGACTCGCACCACCGCCTTTCGTGGGGAGGAGATGTGGTGCTGGGTGTGGCTCGCCCCGTGGTTCTCTGGGTTTCGGCAGCGCGGCGGGTGGAGCCGCATCCCTGCGACGCCGGGCAAGGCACCATGGGTTGGGTCATTGGCGGGGCGAGCCTGTCTACGGATCGCACGGCGCCGGTCTCGGGTGAGTTTGGCCTCGGCGGAGGCCCCGCCTGGCTGGCGGACCAGGCGGCAGCCTGGTTGGTCGAAGGTCGCGTCAGCTCACACGTCCGTGTCTCTGGGCCGCTAGCGGTCGAGCTCTCTGCGGGCCTCCACCACGAGGAAGGCCTGCGTCTGTCCATAAGCGACTTCTTCGCCCGAGGCGGAATCCGATTCGGACCCTTGTGGGGAGCGGGCTAACAAGCGCTTGCAGCGGACGAGCGGGGAGGATCAAGCTGGATCTGGGTTGACCGCGGCGCGCTTCCCGTCGGTGAGCGGAGGCCGCGTGGGGTCCGCGGTGAGCGCTCGCCGCTGAAGCGCGAGGCGTTGGGCGGGCGTAAGTGGGGGTGA
Source organism: bacterium (assembly GCA_046330135.1). Classification (GTDB taxonomy): domain Bacteria; phylum ARS69; class ARS69; order ARS69; family ARS69; genus CAYYFX01. The sequence continues at coordinate 1,063,666 of JAXLTI010000004.1, read as the reverse complement.
CATGACGGACGCGATTCGGGTGGTCAATCGCTCCGCCGCCGTCGTTCGGCCGCGGGAGCCTTTCGTTCGCTGGGTTATGTCGATCGACGACTCGGACCCCGACTTGGAAGGCGAAGTGCGTTCGCAAGCCTCCGTATACCTCGTGCCTCCCGATCCGAACGAGGAGGAAGAAGCCGCTCCACTGAGTCTGTGGTTCGTCGAGGTGTTTGATCGCGAGTTGGAGGGCTGGTACCTGGATGAGTCCCTTTGGCCGCAGTCTCGTGATATCGAGACGTTCCTTGAATGGTTCGAGGTGACAACGGAGTCGGTCGTCGTGGACTTGGCGCCGGGCCCGGTGGACCATGAAGCGTGGTGAATCGCGTGCACAAAGCGGCGCGCGGCCCCAGCACGAGCCCGCGCCCACGGACGGCCCCGCCCAACCAGCGCTTGCAGCGGCCGAGCGCCGGGGATGAAGCTGGAGGTCGATTCACCACGGCGAGCTTTCACGTGCTGAGCGTCGGCCGCGTGGAGTTCGTGGTGAGCGCTCGCCGCTGAAGCGCAAGGCATTGGGCTGGTAACTAGAGTGATCCTGATCTCCGTGATCCTCTTGGCGCTGACGTCGTCGGGCGAGAGCGTGCCCTTCACGACGGACGATCTGGTCAGCTGCCCGCATCTGTCGCGTTGGCTGTCGATCTGGGCTCCTGATAGCGCGGGACTCTCTGCCGCAGCGTTCCGCAGAGGGTCCTCGGGCTCGTTCGCAATTCCAGACTCCGAGTGGACGGCTCTCGCGATGACGCCGACTCCCTGCGTTGTTTCGCCAGACAGTTCCTACGCCATCTGGACGTCGACGCCGGGGGACGAGCCTGACTCAGAGGTGGACTTGATCGACGTCCGCGGTGCTCGGCGGACGAGACTGCTGACGTCCGGTACACCGGGCGACTATGAGATGGCGTGGTGGCTGAGTCCGGATGTCGCCCTGATTGCCGGCGGGCATTGGGATCCGGTGACGCCCGTCCTCATCAGATTCAACCTCTCCACGCACACGTGCGACTACTTCCGAGGTCCGAGCTTGGCTCCTGATCGAGCACGCGGAATCCAAGGCGCCGTTCAAGCGCTCTGGGCAGAGCGTTTCCCATCTCAGAGATGACAGCCCAACGAGCGCCTGCAGCAGACGAGCGCGGAGGATCAAGCTGGATCTGACTTCACCGCGGTGAGTTCTCCACCGATGAGCGGCGGCCGCCTGGGTCCGCGCCGGGCGCTCGCCGCTGAAGCGCAAGGCGTTGAGCGGCAGGAAGGAAGGGAGGTGGTTTCCCTCATGATCGGCGGCGCGACGAGCATCCGTGCGAATGGCGGATGGATCTTGACCTGGCTCCGACTGCCGCTCTTCGTGGGTCTGACGGCACTCGTGGCGTGCCGTGGCGCAGAGACCACGGCGCCGCAGCCGAACCGTGCGCCGTTCCTTTCCGTACAGCACGATACCTCCAGTGCGGTCGGCGACACGCTGCGGCTGCACGCGTCGGCGATGGATCCGGACGGTGATCGCCTTCGCTACTCGGCGACGATCGAGGTCACGTTTGACGAGCTCCGCTCTGGCTACCGTCCCGAGAGCGACATGAATGGGGACAGTGGGTGGTTTTGGTTCAGGGCTTCGGCCAAGGACGAACCGTCTCGGACGATGAGTTTCTTCGCCGATGACGGACGAGGCGGCCGAGACTCCACGACGTTCGAGGTGGCGGTGAGGTAAGGGATACCTGTCGCCGCGCAACACGCGCTTGCAGCGGCCGAGCGGGGTGAGACATGGTTGATCCGGCGTCACTGGTGAGCGATGCGTTCCGAGTCTTCACGAGTGAGGCACCCGGGCATGCGCAGGCTTGGAACACGATGGTCCGGCTTCTCGCAGAATCGAGCGCCCTAGACAAGAAGACGTCCGCACTGGCGTATCTCGCGGTGCTTGCGGCGCAGCGTCTGGAGGGCGGCATCCCGTTCCACGTACAAGCTGCCAAGCGGTCGGGTGCGTCGCGTGAGGAGGTCATCAGTGCGGTGCTGATCGGGCTGCCGGCGGCTGGCCTCGGTGTCACTCAGGTTCTGCGAGCCGCGATCGCCGCCTACGACGCGCCGCAGCGTCAGCAGGACGCGAGAGCGGCCTGACGCCCGGGATGAAGCTCGTCGGGGTTCGCCCGCGGCGGACTCCCGCATGCAGAGGGGCGCCGGGTGGAGTCCGCGGCGAGCGCTCGCCGGTGCAGCGCAAGGCGTTCGAACAAGCGACTCAAAGGGGTCCAGGACATGCGCTGGGTTTACCTTGTCGGCGTTCTTGTCGCGTCGTCGGTGGATGCCGCCGACCTTGTTGACGCGGCGCAGTACAGCGACGGCGGCAACTACAACTTCCCGCTCTACCCGCTTCGTTTCGAGACCGTGCGCTCCATCCTCGAGGACAGCAAAGGCAACTACTGGTTCGGCAGCTGGAGCGAGGGCGTCTGCCGCTTCGACGGCAAGAACCTCACGTATTACACCGTGGACGACGGCCTGACCGACAACCAGATCAGGTCGATCCAAGAGGCTCGCAATGGGGTCGTCTGGTTCGAAGGAGGGGTCGGGATCAGCGGCTTCGACGGCACAAGACTCATCACCCACCCCAGCAAGAGCTACACATCGAAGGACAAGTGGCTGCTGAGGACGGGAGACCTGTGGTTCAAGGAGGATGGAGGAGTCGGGGCGACCGAGATCGAAGGGGCTCCGGGGGTCTATCGGTACGACGGAGAAACCTTCAACTACCTGACATACCCCCTTCCCGCGGATCGTGCCGGTGTCGGGGCGTACGCGACCACGGGCATTGCCAAGGGAAAGGGCGGCCGGCTCTGGTTCGCCACGTACACCGCGGTGATCGGGTACGACGGCAAGTCCTTCACCATCATCGACGACAAGAGCCTGGGCCTCGACGAGGCCACCGGTCGGCTTCACGTCCGGTGCGTCCTCGAGGACAGCAAGGGAAATCTCTGGATCGGGAACAACGGGATCGGGGTCATCGTGCATGATGGACGTACTGACATCCAATTCACGCAGGAGAAAGGACTCGGCAAGCCGGACTACCGCGGTGGGCGAATGAGGCCACTGCCCGGGGATGTGCCGGAGGGCGCCCCCTCGTTGCATCGGGTGTTCTCGATCGGGGAAGACCATGCGGGGAACATCTGGTTCGGTACCGTCGAGAGCGGTGCTTGGCGATACGACGGTAAGTCGCTACGGAACTTCTCGGCCGAAGACGGCCTGACGAGCAAGGACATCATGGCCATCTACACGGACCGCCGGGGCGACCTGTGGTTGGGAGGGCACGGCGTGTTCAAGTTCAACGGAGAGTCGTTCGACCGGATCCACTGACGCGGTCCGTAGCCAACGTTCGGGAGATCCCGTGGCTGAACGGGCAATCGTCCACAACGGCGGCTGTCTTCACGTCATCCCGGTCGTTCCACCGGCACACTCCACCGTCGTCGGCGACCTGCGGCGGCGCGCCTGGCGGGAGTCGCTACGCGACGTCGTGGCGGCTACCGTCAAGTGCATGGTGGAGAACGCCGCACTGGAGCGCCCGCCCGTCCACCGGCTCGAGGTCGAGCCGGTGGGCCCGACGGAGGTCGCGAAGCTCAGTGGCGTTGCTCCAGTCCGAGCTCGGCCGCGCAAGGCGCCCAACTAGCGCTTGCAGCGGTAGGGCCCGGGGAGCAAGCCGGATCTACACTCATCGCGGTGAGCTATCCATCGGCCGCGGCCGCCTGGAGTCCGCGACGAGCGCTCGCCGCTGAAGCCCAGGCGTTAGCCCACACGACGTCCTCCACCGCCCCAGTCGGCCTGTGAGGTACCTGTGCAGACCGTCACGTTGAACAACGGCATCGCCATGCCGATCGTCGGCTACGGCGCCTTTCAGATTCCGGATCCTGAAGAGTGCAAGCGCTGCGTCCGCGACGCCATCGAGGCCGGGTACCGCCTCGTGGATACCGCTGCCTCGTACCTGAATGAGGCCGCCGTCGGTCACGGCATCCAGGCTGCCGGCATTGCGCGCGAAGACCTGTTCGTCACCACCAAGCTCTGGGTGCAGGATGCCGGCTACGAGCGGACGCTCGCGGCCATTGATCGTTCGCTGCGGCGCTTACAACTCGAGTACGTGGACTTGTACCTGATCCACCAGCCGTACAGCGACGTGCACGGCTCCTGGCGCGCCATGCAGCAGGCTTACCGTGCGGGGAAGCTGCGGGCCATCGGCCTCAGCACTTTCCAGCCCGACCGCCTCATGGACATCGTCGTGTTCAACGACATCAGACCCGCCGTCAATCAGATCGAGATCAACCCCTTCCAACAGCAGCATGACAGCGTCGCTACCATGCGCGAGCTCGGCATCCAAGCGGAGGCCTGGGCGCCGTTTTCGGAAGGACGCAACAACCTGTTCCACAATGAGCGACTGCTGGCACTCGCCGCCAAGTATGGCAAGACGATCGGGCAGGTAGTCCTGCGGTGGGTGATTCAGCGAGGGATCGTCGCTTTGGCGAAGACCGTGCGGCCGGAACGCATGCGCGAGAACCTTGCTATCTTCGACTTCGAACTTGATGCCGACGACATGACGGCCATAGCGAGCTTGGACACCGGCACGAGCAGCTTCTTCTCCCACCGCGATCCCGCAATCGTCAAGTGGATGAGCGAGCGTCGATTGGATACCTGACGCACTGGGCCTAGGTCATGCGCGAGCTCCGGGGTGTAGCTGCTGCTGCGCCGCATGGGTGTCACGATCGCGGCGTCGGTGTGACCGGGTTCTAACTAGCGCTTGCGGCAGCCGAGCGCGGAGGATCAAGATGGATCTGGACCCACCGCGGCGGCCTCTCCATCGGTGATCGGCGGCCGCGCGGAATCCGCGGCGGGCGCTCGCCGTTCACGGGCCACGCGTTGGGGCCATGAAGGGAAGCGCGACGCCAAAGGACGGAGATCGCAGCGTGAGGGGCTCACGCGTTTGGCGGTCGCTCGCTATTGCGCTCGTCGGCGTCCTTGGTGGCGCATGCGGTGAGGAGACCGTGGTGGGGCCCAGGCCCGAGCCACCCTCCGTGGCCGTACTCGAATTCGTGAGCGCTGAACCTCTCCCGCTGTTGCAGAGGGTCGAGCGGGTCTTCCTGATGGGGGAGGTGGAGGGCTTCAGAGCCACGTACGGTCATCCGATGGACTGCCCCGCGGGGTGTGCGTATAGCGTGGCCATCGGTCTCCGGTGCGGGTCGGAGGTCGGCTGGCTCGCGTTTGAGGACGGCGAAGGACTAGCCCCCGACAGCACACGTTTCTTCGATGTCACGCCTTCGGACTCGGCGTTGTCCGACGAGCGGATCTTCGACCGACTGCGCCCGGGACCTGGCTGGCGCGAACTGTGGCTTTGGGAGGAGTACCTGCGGGTGCTGGCCAGAGATTCGGACTCCGATCCGCGGGCACTGCTCCGCGTGGCACAGGAGCTGAGGAGCTACATCTCGATCGAGGTGGCATCGTACCTCCTGGGTAATTCGGTCGTGCAAGGGAGTCGACCAATCCTCGAGGTGCTGGCCGAGCTTCCGGCGCTCGGTTGGCAAGACCCCTACAGAGGGATTCGTGCTCAGGCGCGCGTGCTGCTCGCCGCTTTGGGTGCCCCTCGGGCGCGCCCCCGACCAGCGCTTGCAGCGGACGAGCGCGGGAGATGAAGTTGGAGCTCTACTCACCGCGTCGGGCGGTGTTCGGGGCTACGCTCGCGGTTCTGATCTTCGGGGTTCCACCGTCGGCTGCGGACTCGATCTGGATTGCCGCACAGACGCACGGCATTCTGCGCATGGGCGGGGGGACGTTCAGTCCGGACGTCTTCCCGCACGACCGTCTCGAAGCGAGCGACACATCGATGCCCGTAGGCGTTGGGGCGCAGGCAGGATGGCTGCACGCCGATCAGGTCGGTCTCTTCGCTGGCTCGGAGGTGTTCTTCTGCCCGCTCCGTGAGGAGCCAGGGGCGATCCCCACATTGGTGGTGCGTGCCGGCCTGCTCTTCGTCTTGAACGGGCCGGGAGGCATCCGTTCTGGCCTCTCCGTCAGCGCGGGTCGGCTCTCCGTCGATTCCGCGTTTCGAGGTCGTGACGTGCGGGGAGCAACGCTACTCACCCAGATGGGAATCACCTTCTGGAAGCCGCTGATCTTGGGGACCGCGCTGGAAGGTCATCTCGCGCTGCAGCAAGGCGAAATGGAAGGCGTCGATCTCACCGGCCTTCTCCTCGGGTTTGGCGTGCAGAAGGCGTGGACGTTCGAGGGACGCGGCTAACTAATAGCGCTTGCAGCGGCCGAGCTCCGGGAGCGAGGATTGATCTGGATTTGCCGCGGGCGCGACTCACATGGTGAACGCGGTCGCGTGGAGTCCGCGGTGAACGCTCGCCGCGGAAGCGCAAGGCGTCAAACAGCCGGTTGGAGCGTCGCGATGGACTCTCGAATCGTGGTGGCAGCGGTGTGCATGATGGCATCCGACGCCTCTGCACGGGCGGCATGCACCCCCGTGATCGATCAAGCGCAGGAAGCGTTCGACCACTGGCGACCGGCGGGCGGCGTGCGCGAGGTCATGTTGGCGCAGGTCTTCCGCGTGGGCGTCACAGGGTACCTGCAGGCAGCGCGTCTAGTGGCCAGCCGTTCCGACAGTGCAGACTACGATGCGCTCGTCAGCCTGCAACCGGTCGAGAGCAGCGGTGTGCCGTCGGTTTACGGAAACCTCAGCCAACCGATCACCGTGCGCCTGTCGGAAAGTGCCGCATGGGTCGAGGCGCGTTTCGGTGACCAAGCGGTTCCCGTGATGGAAGGTCAGAGTGTCGCGATCGTACTACGGACCCCAAGATGGGGTTTCGGTGAGATTCGGTGGCACACCACCGCATCCTCAGCGTACCCGCCGGGCGGGCTTTACGTGAGGATTCCGACCCAGCCATGGTGGACCCGGGTCGAGGCGTTCGTGGGTGCCTTCGAGACGACGGTATGCCCCGAGGTCGTCTCGGTCGATTCCGCCGCGTGGGGCAGAGTGAAGGCGCGTTACCGCGGCTAAGGCGGGCTGAAAGACGGGCGCTTGCAGCGCACGACGTTAGACGGGTCTGACCGTGGAATGGGACGACGAGCTGCTACGGCGCAGCATGGCACTCGACGAGAGTTGGAACGACCTTCGCGTCTTCCGACCGCTCTTCGAGAGCGACCCGCCACGGGCACTGTACCTCGGGCCGCTGAACCTTCATTGGAGTCCAGCGGGGCGTGCCCACGATCTGGAGCGATACCGGCGCGTCGGGGAAACCGCCACGGAGTTGGTCGGGACGTGGTCGCGTCTTATTCTCGACCGGAACTGGCGGCCGACTCTCAGTCGTGGTCCATCAGTGGCCCTTCTGGCCGACGCGCAATTCCAGGATTCGGGGCGATCGCGGCCATCCGTACGCTCGCATAACTGGAGAGAGCGATTCTTGCTGCGTATCGCGGCGAGGACTGGCGGCCTCCCGAGGGAACCGGCGTGGTCGCGTGGATCCGGCCACCTCCGGACGATCTGCTTGGTCGCGCCATGTTGGAGCTTCCCTCCGGGAGTCCGTCGGCGGTCCAAACCAGCGCTTGCAGCGGCAGGAAAGGGGGCGTGGCTTCCTTCATGTGCAGCGGCGCGACGAGCATCCGTACAGATGGCGGATCGATCCTGACCCGGCTCCGATGGGCGCTCTTGGCGGGCCTGACGGCACTCGTGGCGTGCCGTGGCGCAGAGAGCACGGCGCCGCAGCCCAACCGCGCGCCAGCTCTCTCCGTGCAGCACGATACCTCCAGTGCGGTCGGCGATACGCTGTGGGTACGCGCATCGGCGGTCGATCCGGATGGTGATTGCCTTCGCTACTCGGCGACGATCGAGGTCACGTTCGAGGAGCTCCGCTCTGGCTACCGTCCCGAGAGCGACATGAATGGGGACAGTGGGTGGTTCTGGTTCAGGGCCACGGCCAAGGACGAGCCGTCTCGGACGATGAGCTTCTCCGTCGATGACGGACGAGGCGGACGAGACTCCACGACGTTCGAGGTGGCGGTCAGGTAGGGGATATCCGTCGCCGCTCAACAAGCGCTTGCAGCGGCCGGGCGCGCGGATGAAGCTGGATCGGGATTGACCGCGGGGAGCTTCGACATGCCGAGCGCAGGCCGCGTGGCGTGCGCCCCGCTGAAGCGCACGCCGTTGGGCCGACTGGCGTGCACGTCGTCAGCACATGCGCGGTGCGGTTCCTCGGGCCGCGGTCGGAATGGGGTGAGAGATGGTTGATCCGGCATCCCTGGTGAGCGACGCGTTCCGAGCCTTCATGAGTGAGGCACCCGGGCATGCGCAGGCTTGGAACACGATGGTCCGGCTTCTCGCAGAATCGAGCGCCCTGGACAAGAAGACGTCCGCACTGGCGTATCTCGCGGTGCTTGCGGCGCAACGTCTGGAGGGCGGCATCCCGTTCCACGTGCAAGCCGCCAAGCAGTCGGGTGCCTCGCGCGAGGAGGTCATCAGCGCGGTGCTGATCGGGCTGCCGGCGGCCGGCCTCGGTGTCACTCAGGTTCTGCGATCCGCGATCGCCGCCTACGACGCGCCGTAGCGGCAACGGGCCACGAGATGGGCCCGCCATCCCGCCGTCGGCCGGCCTTCCCCGGCGGCTGAGCGGCAAGGCGCTCGACGGACACGCCTGCGCGACCAAGGAGCGAGATCATGCGCACTGTCGGTCTCCTGGTGCTTCTCTGCGCTCTGTTCAACTCCCCTTCGCTTGCGGAAGACACTCCGACGCTTCGTCCGGGAATGCGCCTCCGCGTCACCGCTCCGGACCAATTCAGCCAGCCCATCGTCGGCACGTTCGTTGCCGAAGAACCGAATGCTCTGGTCGTCCAGGCCGGAGCGGAGCGGATCGCCGTGCGGCGCACGGCGATCCAGAGGCTCGAGCTCAGCGAACGGCGGAGTGCGAAAAAGACGGGTGCGCTCGTTGGGGCTGGAGTGGGAACGGGCCTCGTCATCGGGATGTTGGTCTCGGTCTGCAACAGCGACTTTGGTTGCGAGAACCCGGAGGCGGACCGCATTGCGGCTTGGTTTGCCGTCGGAGGTGGCCTCGGTGCGGTCATCGGTGCGGGACTCGCACCGGGCGAACGCTGGGTCGAATTGCGCCGCCCAAGCCTCGGCGACCGACCGGGGACGGTCAGTGGCCTTCGGTTCGCGGTCTCCGTGGGCTTCTAGGGTTCGAGAGCGGTCTCGATCCGAAACACGATGCCGTCGAGCCGCGGCTCATCCGGATGTTGCGCGGGCGCAAGCGAACGTGAGGTCACGGGCGCTCCGCGGGTCGTCAGCCGCTCAGCGACCGTTCGTTGGGCCGAAGCCCTTCGTTCGCTGGGTGATGCAGCACCAGCGTCGCCAAGCGACTTCGCGGGCTGCGCCGTCCGCAGTACCGACTCCGCGTGGGCGAGAGTCGAGCGTTCTGCGATGTCCTCGAAACGACCGCCGGAGTCCTCGCGATCATCTCCAAGGAGCAGGCTGGCCCGCCGGGAGGCGAGGCCGATTCGTAGCGTCGCCCCGGCGGAAGTGAAGGATGATCTCTCGCGGTATCTGCGCTTGGCGGAGCGAGGCGAGGTTCTGATCACGCGCCACGGCAAACCGGCGGGCGTTCTGATCGGTTTCTGTTCCGAGGACGCGTGGCTCGACTACCGTCTCGAGAACCATCCGGAGTTCCTCGAGCGGGTGGCCCGAGCACCGGCAGACTTGCGCGCGGGTCAGGGGGTTCGCTCGGAGGACGTCGGGGACTGAGCGGCCCGACTGGCGCTTGCAGCGGACGAGCGCCGGGGATGAAGCGTGCCGGTGGCGGCGCCCGGTGAGTTTTCAGCCGGTGCACGCAGGCCGCATGAGTCCGCGACGGGCGCTCGCCGGTGAAGCGCAGGGCGTAATGCCCCGGAAGGGGTGGCCGTGTTCGAAACGCTCAAGCGAAAGCCTCAGACCGTGACGACCGGCGAGTTGATCGCGGTGTAGCGCCTGCCGCGCTACGGGACGCGCGCGCTCACGACCGGCACCATCCACACCGCATACCCGCGCGGGTCGCGCACGTTGGCGATCATCTGCGCGAAGTACGCTTCGGCCTCGGCGCTCGAGAAGCGCGTGTGTTCGCCGATCGCGCCGACGTAGCCGTCGCGCCACGCTTCGAGAATTCTCGCGAAGTACTCCCGCGGGACCCGCACCGTGTCCACGACCACGTAATCCACGGTGATGTCCTCGAGCCCTCGCTCGGCGAGGACGCTGAAGACGTGGCGGCCGATGAACAGGTCGGTTCCGGTGGCCTCTCCGAACTGCGCCGGCCCGTCGTGCCAGAAGTCGCGCGGATCCACCGCCCCCCGCTGGAAGTGCAGCATCCCGTAGTCCTCGGGAATGAGATGCAACCGGCCGCCCGGACGCGTGACGCGCGCCAGCTCGGCGACGACCCGGTCGGGATGAGGGATGGAGTGCATCACGTGACGACACGTCACGAGGTCGAACGTGCGATCGGGCAGGCCCAGCTCGAAGATGCTGTGGTGCTCGAAGGAGAGCCGCGGCGCGAGCCGTGCGTAGCGCGAGCGCGCGAGATCCAGGTGGTGGTCGAGGATGTCCACGCCGAGGACCTGACCGCGCGGGAAGAGCTCCGCCAGCCGAGAGGAGATCTCCCCCGTGCCGCAGCCCGCGTCGAGGATGCGGGGCTCGGCGGGGAGCCCGTAGCGACGGACCAGCTCCACCTCCTGCGGCCAGATGGCCAGGGCCTGAGCTTCGAGATTGCGCACCATCGACTCGTCGGCCATCTGCTCGCCTTGGGGATTGAGATCGGTCACGGGCGGCTCCTCGACATCGTGAGTGGGTGATGGGGAATGTGGGGGAGTGTGGGTTCGCGGTGGGTCGCGACCGTTGGGGCTGGAAGCGCTTCTAGGGTTGAGGCGGGATCGGTTGCATCCCGAGCGCCGCGCGGCCCTGCGGCACGTCCACGCGCTGGCGCGTGAGCGCGTACGCGATTCCGCTCATGCGCCCCACCGCCGCCAGCTTCGCCACGTCCGTGCGGTACTTCTCGTCCACGAGACCGTCCGCCACGTGCACGTGCACCACGTGCCCGATCACGACGTTGCCGCCGCTCGCCTTGCCGGGATTCGTGCGGATCACCTGCATCGTCTCGCACTCGAACGCCACGGGGGACTCGGCCACGCGCGGCGGGCGCACTTTCACGCTCGCGGCCGGGGTCAAGCCCACGAGATCGAACTCGCTCTCGCCGTAGGGCAGAGGCTCCCCCGCCCCCGCCACCTTCTCGAGGTACCCCTCCGTGGCCACGTTGACGACGAACTGCCCCGTGCCGCCTTGCGCCACCGGCTTCGCGTTGCGCAACGTGTCCTTCTCGGAGCCGTCCGCTTTGTTCACGGGACAGAACAAGAGCGTCATGGGATCGGAGCCGATCCCGTTGAAGAACGAGAACGGCGCGAGGTTCAGCTTGCCGTCGAGCGAGATCGTGGACACGAACGCGATCGGGCGCGGCACGATGCAGCCGATGAGCAGCTTGTAGCGGTCGGCGGGCGCCAGCGTGGAGGGATCGATTTCCATGCGGGCGAGTCTAGCATCATGCTCGAACGGCGTCGGCGGCGCGTCGACGCGGGAGGAGCGCCGCGGCGCAGACCGCAAGGCCCAGGAGGGAGACCACGACGAGCGCGTTCCACCCGCGCGGCCGGTAGGACCATTCCACGCGGTGCTTCCCGGCCGGCACCGCGACCGCCTGGAAGTCGTGCAGGTACGGTAGGACGCCTGCCGCGCGCCCGTCGACCTGCGCGGACCAGCCGGGATCGCTCGTCTCCGTCAGCGCCACGAAGCCGGCGCGCGGCGCCTTGGTCTCGAGGGTCCACCGTCCCGCAGCGTGCGACGGCACGCGCATCGCCGCCGGATCCTCCGCGCTCGTCACGCGCTCGCACGCCGCGCGCAGGAAGTCGCCGCCCCACGGCGGCGACGGCAGGGACTCCGGCAACGCCGCGAGCCAGCTCGCCACCGGAATCGCGTCGCCGTTCGGGACGATCGCCACGGGCCACCCCGCCGTGGTGAGGTGCGCGATCGCCCCCGGCGCGACGCTCGCCCCCGGTCCCGCCGTCACCGTGCCGCCGATCCCGAGCAGGCGCCGCATGCAGCGCTGCTCATCGGGGCTGAGTCGCGGATAGGCGGCGGAGCGCGCGGAAGCGTCGGCGCTCACGAGACGATCCGGATTCACGAAGGTCATGAGGATGCCCTCGCCCACCGGGTGATAGAAGTTGCCGAGCTCGCGGTCGAGGTGGATGCGCGGCCACCACTCGTCGGGCTCGCCCGGCGAGCGGCCGAGCTGCACCTCCCACAGCTCAGTGGGGAAGTCCACGCGCAGGCCGCGGAGCGCGAGGGCGCGTCCTTCCGAGAGAATCGGCGTGTCCGCACGAAGCACGTCCACGGGCGTGCCGCGATTCACGGCGCGCTGCGGCGGCGCCAGCTCCGCGATGCACACGAGCGCGAGCGCGGCGGCGAGGAGCGTGCCGAGGCGCGGCCGCTTCGGCACGAACGTGGCCGCCAGGACGGCCAGGGCGGCCGCGGCGAGCGCAAAGGCGCCGGTGCGGGCGAGCCGCCCCGAGACCTCCGCGAGGATCGCGGGAACGTCCTTCTGTCCCGAGAGCGGCGCGAGGAGCGTGGGACCGAGGGCATCGGCCGGCGCGTTCGGCGCGAAGGAGCGCGCAAGCGCCAGCATTGCGGCACCGACCGCCACGCCCAGCACCCCCGCCGTGACCGCCGCTCGGCGTCGACCGCCAGCCCGGCCGGCGAGCGCGTCGACGGCCAAGCCGACCCCGAGCGCGGCGACGAGCGCCGGCAAGAGCGTGATCTTCACCGGCCAGCGCAGCCAGCGCCCCGCCTCCGAGAAGAGCATCTCGCGGACGCCCGGCACGTAGCCGCCCATCGACACGAGGATCCCCAGCACGGCCGCGGCGCCCAAGCCCGCCGCGCGACGTCCCCGCACGACGATCCCCGCCGCGCCGAGCGTCACGGCGCACGCGCCGAGCGAGATCGAAAGAAGGAACGGCCCGCGTCCCGCATGGAACAGCTCGCCCCAGTACGTGAGCTTCTCGAGCGTGTGGTAGCTCCCGAAGAGCTGCGGCACGAGCAGCTCGAGCAGGCCGAAGGGCGAGACGGAGTAGCCCAGCTCCGCGCGCAGGTCGCCGGCCCGTGCGGAGCGCGCGGCGAGCTGCAGCGTGGGCACGAGCGCCGGCGCGGCCACGACGAGTGCGAGCGCTCCGGCAATCGCGCCCCAGGCCAGGATCGAGCGGGCCGGCCCGGCGGGCGCCGGATCCGCGAGCGTCACCGCCGCGAGGAACGCGGCTTCCACCAGAAAGAGCCCCGGCTCGCCGAACGTCGTCTGGATCGCCAGGGACACCCCAAGCAGCGCCGCCGAGCGGAAGCCGGGCGCGCGGCGAAGCCGGAGTGTCGCGAGCGCGGTGAGCGGGATCCACGCGAGAAAGGGCGCCAGGTTCGCGAAGCTGAGCAGCGAGAGCATCGGCCCCGCGAGCAGGAAGACCCCGGACGTCGCGGCCGCGGCGAGCGTGCCGAGCCCGAGCGTGCTCGCCAGCGCGCCCATCGCGACCCCACCCACCAGCCAGTGCCCCAGCAGATGCACCTGGATCGCGGCTTCCGGCGAGAGCACGACGTCCAGCACGCGCGACGGATAGAGCGCGTAGTTGTTCGGGTTCGCGGCGAGCGGTGTGCCGCAGGCGATGTACGGATTCCAGAACGGCACCCGGCCCGCGCGCCACTCGGCGCCGACCACGCGGGAGATCGGCAAGTGGTAGTACGCAACGTCGCGATAGGCGAACACGCGCCCGGCGAGAAGGTCCGGCAGGAAGAGCACGCCGAAGAGCGCAACGGCCACGGCGAGGGAGACAAGGAGAGAGCGCGTCATCGCCGGGCGGGACGCGGGGAGGCGAGGACGATGATCAGGCGATCAGTGCGACCCGCGCGGAATCGAGCCGGCGCCTCGGCCGGCTTCTCCGCATCGGCTTCGCGGAGGCGGCGAGAGCCATGGATGGCGGAGCCGCCGCAGCGGGAGGTCGCCCGAAGCCAGGATGGCGTAGGGCGACCGTCCGATGCGGAGGAGCCGGCCGAGGCGCCGGCTCGATTCCGCACACCTGGCAGCACTGGCACTACAGGTCCTTGTACCCGGGGCCGTCCCCGCCCTCCGGCGTGACCCACGTGATGATCTGGTACGGATCGGCGATGTCGCACGTCTTGCAGTGCACGCAGTTCGACGCGTTGATCTTGAGGTCCTTCTTCCCGTCCGCCGCGTCGACCATCTCGTAGACCTGCGCGGGGCAGAAGAACTGGCAGGGGTTGCCGTACTCCTCGGCGCAACGCGTGCGGCAGATGTTCGTGTCCGCGACGAGCAGGTGGCTGGGCTGATGCTCGTCGTGCATCGTGCCGGACTGGAAGACGTTCGTGAGCCGGTCGAAGAGCTTCACGTTGTCGAACGTCGGCGCAGGCCGCAAGCGCTCCGTCGCGGGCAGCGCGGCCAGCTTCCTCATGCGCCGCTCCCCCGACTCGCTCGGCAAGCGGTCCCCGAGAATGTCCCGGCCGCCGAACGCGATCTGGAATCCCGTGCGCAGCAGTCCCACGTAGAGATTGTCCGCCATCCCCTGGTGGAAGTTGCGCACGCTCCACAGCTCGTCCTTCACCCAAGACGCTTCGAGCTTCGCCTCGTACCGGGCGAGCCGCGCGGCCGAAAGATCATCCGCCACGAGCCCTTCGAAGATGGTCTCCGCGGCCAGCATCCCCGTCTTCATCGCGAGGTGGATGCCCTTGAGGCGCATCGGATTGAGGAAGCCGCCCGAGTCGCCCACGAGGAGCGCGCCGTCCGCGAAGCTCCGCGGCCGCGCGAGCCAGCCGCCCTCGGGGATCGCCTTCGCGCCGTACGAGATCACCTCCGCGCCCTCGAGCCAGCCGCGCACGATCGGGTGCTCCTTGAAGCGCTGCAGCTCCGCGTGCGGGCTCGTCTGCGGATGCCAGTAGTCCAGCCCCGTGACGAAGCCGAGCGAGAGGACGTTGTCTCCGCAGCCGTAGGCGAAGCCGCCGCCGAAGGTCCCGGCGTCCAGCGGGAAGCCCATCGTGTGGACGACCTTCCCCTTCGGGAAGCGGCCGGGCGCAAGCCGCCAGGTCTCCTTCACGCCGCTGGCGTACACCTGCGGGTTGCGTCCCTGGTCCAGGTGCTGCTTCGCGATCAGGGTCTTCGTCAGCGAGCCGCGCGGCCCTTCGCCGAGGACGGTGACCTTCGCCTGGATGTCGGGGCCGGGCTGGTAGTTCGCCTTCGGCTGCCCGTGCGCGTCCACGCCGCGGTCGGTGGCGCGCACGCCGGCCACGCGCTCGCCCTCGTACAGCAGCTCTCGCCCGGCGAACTCCGGCACGAGAAAGGCGCCCTTCGCCTCCACCTTCTCGCCGAGCCAGCGCACGAGCTTCGAGAGGCTCACGACGTAGCAGCCGTGGTTCTGGAGCGGCGGCGGCGTGAACGGGAGCCGGAATTGCTCGGTGCGCGTGAGGAAGAGCACGTCCTCCGAGCCCACCTCGGACTCGAACGGGAAGCCTCGCTCGAGGAAGTCCGGCATCAGCTCGCGGAGGGCGCGCGGATCCATGACCGCGCCCGAGAGCGCGTGCGCCCCCAGCGCCTTCCCCTTCTCGATGACCGCGACTTCCGGCACCGCGAGCGGCGTTCCGCCCTCCGCCTGGGCGCGGGCGTTGTGCCGCTCGACGAGCGTCAGCAGGTGATATGCGCCGGCCAAGCTGGCCGGCCCGGCCCCGACGAAGACCACGTCGACGGGCATGACTTCACGGGTGGGAGCCAAACGACCCTCCTCGAGAGGCCTCGAGAGAGGAGGGTTACCCTCGAAGGGCGTACCAGGTCAAGGAGGAGAGTCGACGCCGGAGGGTACGCCGCGCGTCCCCGTTCGGCACGATCCCGCGCGCGGTGAGGCGAGCCAGCCGGGTGCGGGCGTCGCGCATCACGCGACGCGTCTCCCCGGCGAAGCGCAACGACAGGGGCAGGGCCCGCGCGCACGCCAGCACGTTCGCGAGGAGGCCGGCGTGCTCCGGCTCGAGCTCCGCCGCGCGGCGGACCGCGTCCAGCGCGTCCTGCGGGAGCCCGGCCACGAGGAGGACCCAGGCCAGCTCGTTCCAGGCCTCGGCGAGATCGGCGTCCAGCTCGGTCGCGCGCGTGAGCTCCCGGCGCGCCGCCACCAGGTTGCCTTCCTCCGCGAACGCCTTCCCCTCGAGCACGTGGAAGCGCGCGTTCTCGTAGAACGGATCCTCCCGCCGCGCCCTCACGTAGTGGCGGTGAGCCTCGCGGAAGCTGCCGAGGAGCGCATGGCAGTCTCCCATGCGCCCGAGGGCCTCCGCCGAGTGCGGCGACGCCGCGTGCGCTTCCTGGAAATGCCGCAGCGCTTCCTCCGCGCGACCCTCCGCCACGCAGTGCTCGCCGAGCATGTAGTGCGCCTTGTAGAAGGACGGATCCTGGCGCACCGCCTCCTCGAAGAACTTCGCCGCGAGCCGCGTGCGGCCGAGCCGTTGGTAGATCAAGCCGAGGTTGTAGTGGCTGCCCGCGTCCGTGGGATCGGTCTCCAGCAGCGTCTCGCAGATCTCGATGCCCTTCGCGAAATCGCCCAGCTCGTAGTAGCAGCACTGCAGGTCCCGCAGCGCCACGTAGTAGCCGGGCTCGATGTCCAGGCAGCGCTCGAAGTAATCCCGCGCACGGTAGAACTCCCCGAGGTCCAGGAAGTAGCGCCCGAGCGAATAGAGGGCGTCCGAGCTGGCGTCCTGGGACTCCAGCGCGCAGTCCAGGTGCGCGCGCGCCTCGAGCGGCATCTCCTTCGCGAAGAGGAAGCGCGCCATGATGACGTTCGGCTCCACGTCGTCCGGACGGTTGCCGATGGCGCGCCCTGCGAAGCGGATCCCTTCGTCCACTCGGTGGAACGCGAGGCAGAGATTCCCCGCGGCGATCAGGATCTCCTGGTCGTCCGGGTGACGGTTCAGGTAGGCGTCCAGCAACGCGAGCGAGCGACCGAGTGCGTCCGCCTGATACGTGAACGACAGGTACTCCACGAGGGCCACGCGGAAGGACGGTGCGATCGTGAGCGCCCGTTCCAGGTGGCGCTGCGCTTCCTCGGGAGACTCCGCTTCGCGCGCGAGGCAGTATTCCACGAACGCGTGGAAGTCCAGGTGCTCCACCACCGGATCGAAGTCCCGCTCCGTCTCGTCTTCGGAGAGGCCGATCGTGCGACGCACTTCCTCGGCCACGTCGTCCAGCAACCGGCAGACCGACGTGCGCAGCCCGCTCACGCAGCCCTGCCGCAGCAGGCGACCGGACTCGCCGTCGAAGACGCGAAAGTCGAAGAGCAAGCCGTCCGTCACGCGGACCTGCCCGAGGAGGAGATAGTCCGATTCGTAGCGGGCGCCCATTCCCGGAACGCTGAGCCCGGTAGTGTTCTCCAAGGACGGCGCGTCCGACGCGCCGCCGAGCGCACCCTCTTCGCGATCCGCCGGTCCGAGGAGGATGGCGTTCGCTTCGAGGCCCCCGAGCGAGGTCAGACGCCGCGCCACCTCGTACGTCACGCCGCAGGCGAGGGCGTGCTCGTCCCCCTCGAGGCTGACGGCGGCGAACTGGACGACCCCGACCTTCGGTCTCATTCCCCGTCCCTTCGGCGGCGGCCGCGAGCGCTCCGCTCGCGTGTCCCGGACAAGGCTAACCTTACCGACCGAGGCGGGCGATTCTCAAGCGGAAACGCCCGCCCGGCATGGCTCGCGCGCGTTTCGCTCCGGCGCCGTGCTCCCCGTTTCGCCCTCGCCCGCGGATTCTTGCCGAACGTGACAGTTCGATGCACACCGACTCAGAAGCGGGCCGGTCCGACCGCCGGGTCGCCGAGATTCCAGATCGCGCGGACCGGCAGCGAGTGCGATGTCGAAAGCGCGCCCACGCGCGTGCGCACGACGACGTAGTACGCCTGGTTGCGGCTCGGATTGAAGGGGAAGTACCCCTTCCAGCGCGGCGTGGGTGAGGGGCCTTGCGGGCCGCGCGCGTTGCCGGCGTAGAGCGGATCGATGCGACGCCACGCGAGCGGCAAAGGCGTCTCGCGATGCAGCGGCGCCTGGAAGTCCGAGTCCTCGCGATCGCCGATCTCGAGGAGCCGGATCTCCGCGCCGGTGATCGTGGCGTTGCCTTCCACCGTCCGCACGGTGACGCGCACGTCGCCTTCCACGATCTCCTCGTCCACGCGCATCCGTGGGATGTCGCGGAAACCGTCGAGGTGCTGGATCCACGCGAGCACCGCCTCGGAGGCGACGGGTTGCGCGAGCGTGGACGTGGCGCCGGGAAGGTAGCGCAGATCGTCGAAGGGCAACGGCCGCTCGTTCGCGAACGGCCCGCGCGAGACCTGACGATCGGCGTGCTCCGGCGGCGGCGGCGCCGCGAGCAGCTCCGGCGGCGCGGACGCGCGCGCCTCCAGATCGATCGGCGCATCCGGGTCCGAGTCCCCCACGAGGAGAAGCAGCGGCACGTTCGCCAGCGGTCCGCCGCGCAGCCGCGCGAGGTCGAACTGGGCGAGCCATCGCGCGCCGGTCCCCGTGCACGAGGGGCAACCCGGATCCGGATTCCCGTACGTCGACGACAGGAAGGACAGCACCGCGCGCGAGTTCTCGTACGCGCAGGGCTGGATCGCGGCGAGCGGCGCGTACCGCGCCTCGAGCTCCCAGCGCCGCCAGCGCACGAAGTGGTAGTCCATCCAATCCAGGGGCCACCCGCAGTCCACGAGCCCGCGGACGGCGTCGTCCACCGCCGCGGCCTGCGCGGCGCCGATCGCCCCGCGCCGCTCCGCGACGAGGACGAAGCGGTTCGAGCCCACCTTCGTCTCCTGCGCCACCACCTGATCCACGGCGTGGATCGCGCGCAGCCACGCGGCGCCGACGCGCTGCTCCCAGAGAAGCGTGAGGTCGCCGCTCTGCTGATACGAGCGCAGCATGGCGTACGCGAACTGATCCTCGCTCGTGAAGGGTGAATGGTCCGTGGCGTCCGGGTTCTCGTATTGGCGAAGGTCCCGGAGCACGGGGCCGCGCACGTCCACGACCGCCGCGGGCACGCCCAGCTCGGCCGCGGGGCGCTGGCCGTACTCCGCGAAGAGATCGAAGCCGGCCACGGAGGCGCCCGGCGGATACTCGGTGACGACCCCCTCGCCCGGGCGCGCGGACCGCACGAGACCCTTCTCGTCGAGCGGGAAGAAGACCGAGCCCGTGGCGCGGCGAACGTCGCCCGCCTCCGGATAGTCGCGATACGCCACGAAGGAGAAAGAGACGCTAAGGAGCCGTTTGCCGTCGGCGGCGTCCACGACGTCGCGCGCGCCGACTTCCAGCTCCACGTCGTGGCGCGACGCCCACGGGTAGAGCTCGGCGTCGTACGTCGGCGCCTCGGCGACCTCGCCCACCTCGGTGTGGATCGCGCTGCACGCGGGCAGGCAGCATGCGACGATCGCGCCGAGCAGAGCGACACGCCGACTCATCGAGGCTCTCCTGCACGTCGCGGGCGACGGCTCCGCGGGACGACGAACCATATCAAGAAAGCTCCGCATCCGTCCGATCGACAAGGAGCAAGGCGAACCCTGCGGAGGACCCGACGATGGCCGGCCAAAGCCGCACTTCACGCGTCGCGTCGTGGACGCGCGAGGATGCGGCGCTCGACACCCGGATCCGTCGGCGTCTCTTCTCCGCCCGGCGCACGATGATCGTTCTCTGCCGGAGCCTCCCCGAGCCTTTCGGCCCCGATCACGTCCACTCCCTGGATCAGATCACGATCGTCTTGCGCGGCTCCGTGGAGGCGCGTGTGAACGGCCGCGTCCGGCCGCTCGCCGCCGGCCTCTCCATTCGCGTGCCCGCCGGTGCACCCCACGCGCTCCGCTGCTCGGGCCCAGGGCCGGCGCAGACGCTGAACCTCTTCTACCCGCCGCGCTGAGGCGCCGCCCCCTGCGTTGACACGTTCAGGACCGGGCGGGATCATTCGCCCTCGTCGCGCGCGGCCGCGCGGAGGAGGGCGTCGTGGGAGGGGGAGCGTTTCCGCGCGGCGAGTGGATCACCTCGCCCTTGCGTCTCTTTGCCGGCGATCGCATCCAAGCCCAGCTCGATGACGGCCAGTGGGTGGCCGGCGTTCTCCACGTGTTCGCCGGCGGCGTGGAGATCGTGTACGACGAGCCGCGGCTCGTCGGCGGCTGCGTGGAGTCCAGCCGCATCGTGGACCGCGAGGGCGCTTCGAAGCTGAAGGCGCTCGTGCGGCCCGCCACGCTCTGGACGGACGAGCTGCGCGCGAAGCGCGAGGACCAGATCTGGCGCTCCGCGCACCCCACGCCGGGCGCCCGCGCGCGCCGCTGGCTGCGCGAGCTGGCCGGGCGCGATCCTCTCGCCGCCGAGCCGTTGCTCCGGCGGCACGTGGGTCGACGGATCCTGGTGCGTCTGGATCGCAAGAACCGCGCGATCCACGCGGCGGGCCTCCTCCTCGGCTACGACCGCGAGTTCCTCGCGCTCGCGGACGCGGTCCTGCCCGCGGAGACCGCGCTCCCCCTCTGCCCGGGGCGAACGCTGAGCAAGGACGTCGAGGCGATCTGGAACGACGAGGGCCTCGAGCTGTTCAATCGCAGCGGCGGGCCGCTCGAGATCCTCGGCGTGCGCACTTCCGAAGGGATGCGCCCCTGGGAGATCGTGCTGCGGCCCACGTTCCGCGAGCGCATCGGGTTCCGGCGCGCGCCGGCCGGCACCGCGGAGCTGGTCTACGAAAGCCCCGAGCGCGGCGACGCCATCCTCGCGCGTCGCGGCGTGCAGATTCTCGGCGGGAGCGAAGGCACGGTGACCTTGCCGGCGCTGCCCGACCCCTCCACCTTGATCCGAGACCTTCCGATCGGCACGACCCCCGAAAGCCGGGTGGAGCCGCCGGTGCCGATCCCCACCGAGGAGTGAGGACCATGGCGAAAGTCCGGCTGACGGCTTTCTCGCACTGCGCGGGTTGAGCGTCGAAGATCAGCTCGGCTGATCTCGAAGCGCAGGTCCTGCGTCGTCTCAGTCCCTTCACGCCTCCCGAGGTCCTCGTGGGAACCTCCCACCCGGACGATGCCGGGGTCTATCGTGTCGCGAACGACCTCGCGCTCGTCATGACGGTGGATTTCTTCACGCCCGTCGTCGACGACCCGCGCACCTTCGGCGAGATCGCTGCCGCGAACTCGCTCTCGGACGTGTACGCGATGGGCGGCGAGCCCTTCGCTGCGCTGAACATCGTGGCGTTTCCGGCGGCGTCGAAGGAGCTGCCGCTCGCGCTCCTCGGCGACATCCTGCAGGGCGGCGAGGCGAAGGCGCGCGAGGCGGGAGTGGCGATCCTCGGCGGGCATACGGTGGACGATCCCGAGCCGAAATACGGGCTGGCGGTCGTGGGCCGCATCCATCCGGATCGCATCGTGAAGAAGGAAGGGGCTGTGCCCGGCGACGCGCTCGTCCTCACGAAGCCGATCGGCACCGGCATCCTCACCACGGCGCTCAAGCAAGGCAAGCGCACCGAGGAGGACCTCGAGGAGGCCGTGCGCAACATGAAGACGCTGAACCGCGACGCGTGCCGCGCCATGTTGGAGGTCGGTGCGCACGCCGGCACGGATGTGACGGGCTTCGGCCTGCTCGGGCATCTCGGCGAGATGCTGAAAGCGGGCGGCGTGGGCGCGCGGATCTCCATGGCGGCGGTGCCGCTGCTCGCCGGCGCGCGGCAGCTGGCGGCGGACGGCGTGGTGCCGGGCGGAACGAGAAAGAACGTCGAGGCGGCGGGCGCGCTCACCACGTGGGCGGACGGCGTGAAGGACGTGGACAAGCTCCTGCTCGCCGACGCGCAGACCTCGGGCGGGTTGCTGATCGCCGTGCCGGCGACGTCGAGAGATCGGCTCCTGGCGCGCCTGCGCGAGCTGGGCACCCCGGCGGCGGCCGTCATCGGCGAGATCACGTCGGGCGCCGGTTTGCGGGTGGAGCCGTAGCGCGCGTCGCGGATCCTAGGTCGTTCGTGCCGCGGGCTCTGCCGAAGGCGAGAGCAGACGGCGCACCCGCTCGAAGACCGCGCCCGGATCGATGCCCCCTTCGAACTCGCAGACGTGCGGATCGCCCGGGCAGCGCACGCGGCAGTAGCCCTCCGGGGGCAGCACCACGTCGGCGTGATTCCCCTTCGGACCCCAGAGCTCGGGTGAGCAGGCGCTGATCGGGCAGAACATCGAGACGGTCGGCACGCGCAGAGCCGCCGCGAGATGCATCGGCCCCGTGCTCGCGGAGACGAGGACCGACTCCTGCGACAGCACGCCCATCAGCTCGCGGAGCGACAGCTTCCCCACGAGGTCCACGACGCGCGATCGATCGAGCCGCGCGAAAGGCACGGCGAGCGCGGTCTCCGCGGGGCTTCCCGTCAGCACGATCCGCACTCGCTCGTCTGTCAGAAGCCGCTCGGCCAACTCCACGTAGCGCTCGACGCGCCAGTTCGGCGCCGATCGCCCGCTCCCCGGGTGAACGCCCACCCCGATGGCGTCTTCGCCCTCTCGCGAATCCCCCGCCCGCGCGCCGCCCCGCCGCGCCGCTTCGAGCCGCTCCCGCGCGGCACGCCTCTCCTCGTCGGTCAGGAACACCTCGGTGGACAGATCCTCGCTCCGCACACCGATCGCGCGCCCCAGGTCCAAGCAGTAGTCCGCCTCGTGCCGGAGCGGCACGTACTTCCTGCGGCTCACCGAGCGCATCCCCGTCAGCACCTGGTAGAGGCGCGTCCCCACGCCGACGCGCGTGCCGATCCCCGCGCAGAAGAGCATCCAGGCGAGCCGCTCCGTAGGCAGGAGCAAGAGCGCGGTGTCGAAGCGCCGCCCCCGCAGCGCGCGCACCTGCCTCCAGAAGCCGGCCCTCCCCGCGTGCTCGCCCGCGGGGTCGTCCACCAGCACTTCGTCCAGGTACGGATTGCCGTCGAGAACCCCGCGGGTGTACGGGCGCACCATCGCGGCGAGGTGGGCCGAGGGAAACGCGCTCCGAAGCGCCCGGATCAGCGGCGTCGCGAGGACGACGTCGCCGACGCGGTCGGTGCGGACGACGAGGATGCGGTCATGCCGGCTCATTCCTTCGCCATGATGGGGCAAAACGCGCCTCCCCGGGAGGGCCCGTCGCCCCCATCCGCGACGCGCCGCCGCCGGCCGCGACGAAGGTCCCCCGGCCGCGACGAACCTCCGCCGGCCGCGCGACGACCGGCCCCCCGCCGCGCGGAACCTCCGCCCCGCTCCGCGGTACTGAGGTTGTCGGTCCGAGACGCCGCAGTGGGCGAAGTCGCCCGCTACCCGCCGCTCGACGCCCCGGGCCGGACCTCCTAGAATGACCGCCCCTGTTCCGCGACCCCGGCGTCGCGACGTTCGGAGTACCCCTCGCCACGAGGAGAGCCATGAGCCACCGTATCCACACGAGTTGCGCCGCCGCCGCGTTGATCGCGCTCGGCGCGCTCGTGTCGCCCGTCCGTGCGGCCGAGCCCGCGTCGACCACGCCCGCACCCGCCAAGTCCGCGCCCGCCAAGGCCGCGCCGGCGAAGCCCGCGGCCACCAAGACCGCGCCCGCGAAGGCGCCGACCAAGGGAGACGCCGTGAGCGAAGCCACGAAGGCGCCCGGGATCTACGCCGTCTTCGAGACGACGATGGGGAACATCGTCTGCCAGCTGGACTACGACAAGGCGCCCGTCACCGTGGCGAACTTCGTGGGCTTGGCCACCGGCGAGCAGGAATGGACGGACCCGAAGACCAACGTGAAGGTGAAGCGCCCCTTCTACGACGGTCTCAAGTTCCATCGCTGCATCAAGGGCTTCATGGTGCAGGGCGGATGCCCCCTGGGGAACGGGCGCGGCAACCCCGGCTACAGCTTCCCCGACGAGTTCAACCCGGCGCTCCGCCACGACAAGCCGGGCATGCTCTCGATGGCGAACTCGGGCCCGAACACGAACGGCAGCCAGTTCTTCATCACGCTGGCGCCCACGCCGCATCTCAACGATCGGCACTCGATCTTCGGGCACGTCGTGCAGGGCCAGGATGTGGCCGCGGCGATGGCGGAAGTCCCCATGTCGGGCCCGGAGAATTCCACGCCCGTCACCGACATCGTGATGACGAAGGTCCGCATCGTCCGCACCGGTCAGGCCGCCGAGGCCTTCGACTGGAAGAAGGAGTTCGCGAAGAAGGACCAGCTGGGGGCGAAGATGGATGCTCAGAAGTCCGAGAGCGACAAGACGCAGATGACCGCGCTCTTCAAGAAGCTCGGCGTGGACGGCTCCAAGCTCCAGAAGAGCGAGGACGGCATGCAGTGGATCGTCCGCAAGCCGGGCACGGGCGCCGTGCCGACGAGCGGGCAGACGATCAAGGCGCACTACACGGGCTACCTCCTGGACGGCACGAAGTTCGATTCCAGCGTGGACCGCGGACAGCCCTTCGAGACGCCGATCGGCGTGGGTCGCGTGATCAAGGGCTGGGACATCGCGTTCACGCAGATGAAGGTAGGCGAGAAGCGGCTGCTCGTGATCCCGCCCGCGCTCGGTTACGGTGCGCGCGGCGCGGGCGGCGTCATCCCGCCGAACGCCACGCTCGTCTTCGACGTGGAGCTGCTCGACATCACGAAGTAGTCGCCCTCTCGAAACAGCGAAACGAGCGGGGCCGCGCGGGATTCCTCCCGGCGGCCCCGCTGCACGTTCGGATCCGCGCTCGATCGCGGCGCGCTACTTCCTCCGCCCTTTCCCCTTCTCCTTGTCCTTCTCCTTCGAGCCGCTCTCCCGCTCCCCGCCCTGCTTCGAGAGCGACACCGAACCGCTGAACGTGTTCACGGCGATCCGCGCCGAGCCCTCCCCGAACGTCTCGTTCAGGGACGAGCCCGGTCCGAACTCGGGGCGCTCCACCTTGCCGCCGTGCTCCGAGCGGATGCTGCCGCTGAACGTCTTGACCGTCACGTCCGCGTCGAGGTCGGTCGGCAGCGCCAGCTCCACCGCGCCGGAGAAGTTCTCGAAGGTCAGCTCGGCATCCTTCTTCGCCGCGCCCGCGAAGCGGATCTCCCCCGACACCGACGTGCACTGGGCCTTCTCCACGCCCGGGGCCTCGATGTCGATCGAGCCGCTCGTGGTCTTCGCCTCGATCGTGTCGGCGACGTTGCGCAAGGTCGTGGCGCCGCTGACCGACTCGGACTCCACGCGACCGATGGAGCCGTCCACGTCGATGCCGCCGCTGACCGTGTTGATCTCCGCGTCCTCCGCGTCGCCGCGCACCGTCACGTCGCCGCTCACGCTCTGCAGCTCCAGCTTGCCCTTCACGCCGTCCACGTCCACGGACGCGGACACGCTCTGGACGTCCAGGCGAACGCCCGACGGCACGTCGATGACGAGATCCGCCACGCCGCCGCGCCCGTGGATCTCCTTCTCCAGCACCACCTCGATCTCGACGTCGCCGGCCTTCGACGTCACCTCGACGTCCTTCACCTTCTCGTCGGCGGTGCCCGTGACGCGCACTTCGGAGCCGCTCCCGCCGCGGATCTTCACCGAGCCCGCGACGTTCGACACGCGGACCTTCCCGTGCTCGCCCACGGCGACGGTCTGGTCGATGGATCGTGCGGCGGCGGCGGTCGCGAGCGCCGCGAGGGCGAAAGTCAGGGCCGCGAGCGCCGTCGCGTGCCGGGTCTTGGTTCCTTGCATGGTGAGTGCCTCCATCTTCTCGGGTATCAGCTCAGATGGCCCCGGTGGCCGCTTTCCGAAGCAAGGCGCTGCGACGTTGGTACTCCGCCGTCAGCAGGCGCTGCAGATACGGGCTCGAAGGATCGTCCTCGAGCGCCTTGTGGATCTTCCGTACGGCGTCGTCGATGATCTGGAGGTTCTGCCGCACGACTTCCCGCGCCGCGGGATCGAGCGTGCCGTGCGACTGCTCGAGCGCCTTCAGCACGTCGTCCGAGGCGGCCGCCCACTCGTCCTCGGTGGGAGCGGCGGCCACGTGCGGCGCCGGAGCCGAGGGGCCCTGCTGGGCCACCACCGGCGCCAGATCGCGGTGCGGTCCGAACCGCACGAGAAGGAAGCTCCCTCCCAGCACGAGCGCCACGGCCGCGGCGGCGAGCAAGGGACGCGCCGGCGCCCTGCGAGTGGCCGTCCACGGGCTCGCCTCTTCGAAGCGGATCCGCGCCTCGAGGCCCCGCCAGAGATCGCTCGACGGCTCGATCTCGCGCGGCAGGCGCTCCGCCAGCCGCCGCCACTCACGGTCCCGATCGTTCCCGGGCTCTGCCATGTCCGCGTCCTCCGTTCTCACGCGCTCAGCCGCTCGCGCAGCATCCGGCGCGCCGCGTGCAGCCGCGCGCGCCACGTTCCCTCCGGCGTCCCCGTCATCTCGGAGATCTCGCGGTGGCGGTACCCCTCCACGTCGTGCAGGACGAACGCCATGCGCGCAGCCGGGGGGAGCGCCGCCACGGCGCGCTCCAGGTCCATCGTGATCTCGAGCGGCGCGGCGGGCGTCTCCGCATCCTCGGGCAGGGCGTTCTCGCCCTCGAGGGGCGAGAACCAGGTGACGCGCCGGGCGTCCGAGCGTCGCGCGTCCAGCACGACGTTGATCGCGAGTCGATGCAGCCACGTGGAGAGGGCGGCGCGACCCTGGAACCTCGGCAACCCTCGCCACGCCTTCACGAACACCTCCTGAGTGGCCTCTTCCGCGTGCGTGCGATCGCCGACGAGCCGCAAGCAGAGCCCGTACACGCGACCGACGTGCAGGCGGTAGATCTTCTCGAACGCGTCGACGTCGCCGCGCCGCGCGCGCTCCAGGATGTCGGGAGGAACCAGCGCGACCACGCGATCCGCCGGAGAGGCGGCGGAAGGCTCGGTCGCTGCGGTGCCCCCGGGGGCCGTTACGTGCATTTCCGCCCTTCCTCCGCCTACTGCCCTTGGGACGCCGGGACGGGGCGTTTCGTTGTCCGCTCGTCGGCCCCGCAGGGCGAGTGACTTCGCTGCCGCCAGCGCCGACCAGCGACGCCTGGCGAACCACTTCGCGGCCGGAATTCACCCATTCTTGCGGACTTCGACCGCCGCGTCGATGCGGGGTGCAGACCCCCGTGGTTGAATCCGATTCTTTCGGATATCCTGGAGCGTTCTCCCCCGGATTCCGCCCCCTCGGAGTCGAAATGAACGTCTGCGTGTACTGTTCCTCATCCGACCGCGTGGACCGCGTCTACTTCGACGTCGCGGCCCGCCTGGGGCGTCTGATCGGCGAGCGCCGGAACAACCTCGTCTACGGCGGCGGGAACACGGGTCCCATGCGCGAGCTGGCGGAGGCCGTGAAGGCCGCCGGCGGCCGCGTGCTCTCCGTGATTCCCAAGCCCTTCGACGAGCGGGGGTTGCGGTTCGCTCGGTCCGACGAGGTCGTCGTCACGGCCAACCTCCAGGACCGCCGTATGACCATGCTTCGGGATTCGGACGTGTTCGTGGCGCTGCCGGGCGGCTTCGGGACGCTGGAAGAGGTGACGGAGAACCTCACTCTCCGGCAACTGGACTTCCATCACCGCCCGCTGTGCCTCGTGAACGTCAACGGCTTCTGGGATCCGTTCACGTCGTTCCTGGACCGGCTGGTCGAGGGGCACTTCATCAAGACCGAGCATCGCGGCCTCGTGCACGTGGCCGCCACGCCGGAGGAAGCGCTGAAGTACCTGGATCGCTACGCGCCGGTGGACGTTCCGGACAAGTGGTCCTGAGGCCGGCCGAAGCCGTCGCGCCGCCGTGCCGGGGCGCGTGCCCGCAGGCTCAGACGCCCGCGAGTCTCCAGTTGTCGAAGACCTGGGGCTCCACGACCTCGCGCTTCTGCAGGTAGTCCCGCAGGATGCCGCGAAGGTCGCGGCCGGTCCGCTCCAGGACTCGCGCGCGTCGTAGGGCCAGATACCCGCCGCCGCCCTGGGCGCGATAGCTCGTGAGCGCCAGGGTCAGCCGCCTCTCCGAGGGCAGCTCCCGGCCGCCGAAGGTGAGCGCAACCACGCGCGAGCCAGGCGCCCGGGACGGATCCACGACGTACTCGCACCCCGCCAGCGTGTCGTGGTTGTACAGCCCGAAGCCCGGATGGAGCGGCGGGCGGTGGCCGTTCGAGGCGGGCCCGGCGTAGGTCAACGCGGTCTCTTCGAGATACGCCCGGACGTCTTCGGGACCCAGCTCCACGATCGTCAGATCGTTCTCGTACGGGTAGATGCGGAAGAGGTCGCGCTCGGTGATCGGGCCTTCGGCCAACCCTTCCGTCTCGCGGAAGAGCGAGGCCGACGAGAGATCGGCGCCCGATGCGTCCAGCTGCGCCTTGTGGAAGAGCGTGAGGATGGGGTTGTCGCGGTAGCGCGCCTCTTGGACCACGAAGGCCTTCGCGGCGCGCGAGATCGGGCGGCGGATCCGCTCCTCCGAGCGCTCCGTCGCGTCGCGCGCGATCTCCAGGATGGACGGGTCCACCCCGATGTACGGCTGCGTGCGGCGCGCCTCGTACGTGACGCGCGGCCGCTCCTGGCCCGCCGGCCACTCCAGCACGACCTCGCCGACCGCCAGCCCGCCCCAACCGGCCTGCACGCAGAGCGCGCCCGTCTCGCCGCGACGCTCCTCGAAGCGATGCATGTGCCCCATCACGATGACGTCGATGCCCTCGACCTCGCGCGCGAGCCGGCCCACGTCGTTCTCCGGGGGCTGCGGCATCTCCAATCCGCCGTCGGTGACGCCCTCCCAACCCATGTGCGCCGCCACGACCACGGCGTCGTAGCTCGCGCGGAGCTTCGGCACCCATTCGCGCGCGGTCTCCACGGCGTCGCGGAACGTGAGCCCTTCGTAGTTCCACGGCTCCTCCCATCGCGGCACCTGCGGGCTGGTGATTCCCAGCACCGCGATGCGACGCCCGCGCCGGCGGAAGCCCACGAACGGCTCGAAGTACGGATGCCCGTGCGGTCCCAGCACGTTCGCGCCGAGGAACGGGAAGCCCGCGGTCTGGCGCAGGGACTCCAGGTACGGCAGGCCGAAGTTGAAGTCGTGGTTCCCCACCACCATCGCGCGACAGCCGAGGCGATCCAGGATGCGCACCATCGGATGCGGATCGCGCGGATGCTCGCGGACGTGCAGCGTGGACATGGGCGTGCCCTGCACGAGGTCGCCGAGGTCGAGGTAGATGGCTTCCGGGTCCCGGCGTCGCGCCTCGGCGAGGAGCGTGGCCGCGCGCGCGATCCCGCCGGGGAAGGGCCCGCCGCTCGTGGGATCCACGGGAGCGACGCGACCGTGAAGATCCGCGGTGAAGAGAAGCGTGACGCGCTCGACCGAGCCCACGGCTGATCCTCTGGAATTCGGAAAGGTAGAATCGGCGAGAGTACAGCACCCAGGCCGCGCGCGCTACGAGCGCCGGCGCTCGTGGATGAGCGCCAGAACCTCCTCGTTGTCGCGAATGTGGCGGCCGGTCTGGTCTTTCGAATAGACCAGCGCCCCGTCGACGGTCACGTCGAAGACGCCGCCGTCACTGGGGATGAGCTGGGCCTTGACCTGGAATTCCTTCTCGATGGCGGCCGCCAGACCGGCGGCGATGGGGTCGTAGTGTCAAACTTGGCAAAACCGGATCGAGACCTTCACGATGCTCTCCTTGTCCGTCCGGGGCGGCAAGGCCGGGCGGCGCCGCCGGCACCCTACCGCGTCAGTCTACGAGAGTCCGGGGCCGGGGCAAGGGCCGACGGAAGCACGGGCGGTGTCCTGATCGGGAAGGACGCCGCCGAAGCAGGCCGCTCCCCCGCCTCGCGGATCACGTGCCCGTTTCCCTTCCGGGGTCTAATATCCGCCGCCGTGAGATCACCCGATCCGTTCGCCTTCATGCACTGGGCCAAGGCGAGAGAGGATGCCCCCTATCGCCTCGGCGGGAGCGGCGCGCCTGCGCCCCCCGAAGCCGAGACGAAGGACCTCCTCGCGCTCGACGCCGCCGCTTCCTTCGGCTCGGAAGGCGATCGCTATGGATTCCCCGCTTTGCGGCGAGCCATCGCTTCGTTCCACGACGTGTCCGAGGACTCGGTCCTCGTCTCGGACGGGACGAGTCTCGCGAACTACACGGCGCTGACCGCGCTCGTCGGCCCGGGGGATCGCGCTCTGGTGGAGACGCCCACGTACGGCGTGCTCGCGCAGATCCCGCGCTTCCACGGCGCCGTGGTGGACCGCATCGCCCGGCGTCCCGAGGATCGCTGGGTGCCGCAGCTCGACGAGATCCGCCGCCTGCTCGACGCGCCCGGCCCCCCTGTCCGCGCGATCGTCCTCACGCGCCTCCACAACCCGAGCGGCGCCGATCTCCCGGCCGGGTTCCTGGAAGCGCTCGCGAAGCTCGCCGACGAGCGCGACTTCCACGTGCTCCTCGACGAGGTGTATCTGGACTTCGTGGAAGCACGCGCCGGACACGCGTTCTCCCCGCGCTTCCTCAGCACGGGCAGCCTCACGAAGGCGTACGGCTTCGGCGGTCTGCGCGTGGGCTGGGTGATCGGCCACGCGAAAGCGCTCCGCCCGCTGCAGGAGCTGTCGTTCTATCTGTCGGTGAACGCGTCCGCGCCGTCCGAGGCCCTGGCCATCCGGATCCTCGCGCGGCGCGAGCGCTTCCTGGAGATCTCCCGGGCGGTCGCCGCGCGGGGCCGCATCATCGTGGAGGAGTGGATGGCCGCGCGCAGCGACGTCTCGTGGGTGCCTCCCGCGGGCGGTCTCGTCGGCTTCGCGCGGCTGCACCGCGTGAGCGACACTTCGGCGTTCGCGGACGGGCTCCTCCAGCGCAGCGGGGTCTCTGTGGCCGCAGGCGAGCACTTCGGCCAGCCGGGTTGGGTGCGCATCGGCTTTGGGATCGACGAGGCGAAGCTTCGCGAAGGGCTGCGCCGGCTCGGCGCCGCGCTGGACGACACGGACTGAGCGGTCCAGTCGGGCCGAGTGGTCTCGGGCGAGCCGTCGCGGCGCCGAGACGTCGAGGACGCCGCCTCACTCCCCTCGGAAGCGCGGCGCGCGACGCTCCAGGAACGCCCGCACGCCCTCCTGGAAGTCGTGGGACCCGCCGAGCTCCACGATCACCCGGCTCTGCTCCTCCAGGTACTCCTCGAGGCTCTGACTCCACCCTTCGCCGAGCCGGCGCTTCGCGTGCATGTACGCGAGCGTGGGCCCCTGCGCGATCTCGCGCGCGAAGCCGATCGAGACCTCGCGGAAGTTCGTCACCGGGAAGATCTCCGTGATGATGCCCCACTCCTGCGCCGTCTCCGCGTCGAGCTCGCGGCGCGTGAAGTAGAGATCGAGGGCGCGCTTGCGTCCGATGACGCGCGGCAGCAGATACCAACCGCCGCCGTCCGGGATCTGACCCACCTGCCCGTGCGCCATGGAGAACGTGGCACGCTCGCACGCGAGCACGAGATCGCACGAGAGGGCGAGCCCGAAACCGAATCCGGCGGCGGGTCCGTTCACGGCGGCCACGGTGGGGACCCGCGCGTTCAACAGAGCGAGGGTGATGCGGTGCAAGCTGGCGGTGAGATCGAGGAAGAAGCGCTTCGGGTCCTCGTCCAGGGCGGCGGACATCGCGCGGACGTCCCCGCCGGAGCAGAAGGCCTTTCCCGCGCCCGTGACGAGGAGCGCGCGGACGTGGGCGTCCGCCGCCAGGTCGGAGAGCGCGTCGCCCAGGGCGCGAGCCAACTGGGGCGTGATGGCGTTGAGAGCTTCCGGACGGTTCAACGTGACCACGCCCACGCCTTCGCGGATCTCGGCGGTGAGCGAGTCGTACGACGCGGCGACGGCCATGGCTTGCCTCCGGCGAGGACTCTAACGGTCGCCGACGTGCTCCGCCAGCGCATCGGCGAGCGCCTCGATCCCCCGCCGCCGCACGACGACGACTTTCGGGGAGCCGGCGCGGGTGTAGTGGTCGCTGACGCGATGGTCGAGCTGGGTGGCGCCCCAGACGAGGACCACGTCCGCCCAGGCGAGCTGGGCGGCGGCGTCCTGGCGGGTGTGGCGGCTCGTTCCGGAGACGATGCGCAGCGCGAGATCGGTCGGCCACTCCGAGGAGAGCGCCGCGTGGACGCCCGGAGCGCCTCCGACCACGAGCACTCGGCCGATGCCGCCGCGCCGGCAGGCGTCGGCCGCCCGGGCGAGCGCGACGCGGTTCGCGGAGCCGCCGCAGGAGTCGCATTGCCGGGGATCCTCCACGGGCACGGGGATCCGCCCGTCGCCCCGCCCGTCCGCCGCGCAGCGGGCGCACCGCCGGATCAGGGTATCCGCCAGGACCTCCCGCACCCGCGCCTCCTTGGAGGCGGCGATGCCCGTCTTTCGGGGGTTCGTGAGCCCCGACGCGTACAGGACTTCGAGCGCCCGCGCGAGCGCCTCCGGGGCGCCGTAACCGAGCTCCGCGAGGAGCCTCTTCCGGTCCAGGGTGGGTTCCACGGCCCCAGGATAGCCCAGAAGGCGCACGCCGCCTCGCGCCTGGGAAAGGTCGAGCCGCCCGCAACCCCGCGCTGCGGGAAGTCGTAGAATGGGGGTGCTCTCGAACCGGAGGGAGGACCGTGCTCGGGTTCCTGGCGTTGGTCGGTCTGATCGTCGGGTTGATCGCGTTCTTCGTGTTCTTCAAGATCATCTTCGCGATCCTGGTGTGGCCGTTCCGGCTCCTCTTCTGGATTCTCGGCGGCCTGCTCTCGCTCCTCCTGCTGCCGTTCCAGCTGCTCGGCGTGGCGATGCTCGGCATCCTGCTCCTGCCGGCGCTCTTGATCGGGCTCCCGATCCTGCTGGTCGTCGGCGTGCCGCTGCTCGTGATTCTCGCGGTAGCGCTCCCGCTGCTGCTCGTGGTGGGCGGGATCGTCTTCGTCGGGTCGCTGCTCTTCAGCCATTGAACCGGCGTGGGGTGGGGACCGGCGCGCCTACCGCGATCCGGCCGCGCGGTGCCTGACCCGGAGCTTCCCTCCATCGTCGACCCACGCGTGTAGGGACTCGCCGTTCGCGGCCGTGGCGCGCGCGGCAGCCGGCGCGCGGGCGGCGAGCGGTCGAACGTCGTCCCAGGTGGCGCCCCTGTCCGGCGACGTCCGCACGAGGTACGACGGGCTCGCGGGATCGAATCCCTCCTGCCACGAGATCGCCACGGAGTCTCCGTGCCGCTCCAGGCGCACCTCGTGACTCGCGGTTCTCCCGGCCTCGCCGGGGTCGATCCGAACCTCCGGACCCGTCCACGACGCGCCCGCGTCCGTGCTGCGGCGCACGTACACATCGGCGCGACCGTCGCGCTCGTCCCACCAGCACACGAGCATCGTTCCGTCGTCCCAGGCGAGAATCTGCGGGTGATAGGAGATCCCTCGCCCCGGCGGGTCCGAGTCCGCGCGCACGGGGGTCTGCCACGTGGCGCCCGCGTCGAGGGAGCGCGCCAGGTACACGTCGCGCCAGCCGTCGCGGCGATCCTCCCACGCGAGGTACGCGCGACCGGTCCCGTCGACGGCGACGAACGGCAAGGTCGCCGGGCCGACGCGGGCGCTGTCCGCCGCCTCGCGCGGAGCGCCCGGCGCGACATCGTCCTTCCACCAGCTCCGGCCGCCGTCCGTCGAACGATTCAGTCGGATCTGGTCCGTCCCGGTGCGCGCGTCCTGCCACGCCACGAGGACGAGCCCGCCGGGGCCGGCCGCGATGCGCGGCTCGATCGATCGCGCGGCCCCCGGCGCATCCGTGTCCAGGCGACGCGCCGGCTCCACCCAGCCGCGCGTTCCCGGCTCGCGACGCCGGAACACGATGTCGGACTCCCCATCCGCCCGCTGCTCCCACGCGAGGAGGAAGGCCCCGTCCGCGGTGACGGCGAGAACCGGCGCCGCCGACGTTCCGGCGAGCGCCGCCGCCGGCCGCTCATAGGCGGAGCTGGCCCGCCCACCGGCGGCCGCGCCATGGGCCCCCGCAGCGGCCGCCACGTCGGCCGGCGAAGCCGTGCTTGCACAGGTCATCCCGGCATTCTATCCCCAGGAGAAGAACTTTCCCCGAGCGTCCGGGTTTCCGACTCGGACCGGCCGACGAGAGCACATCCCGAATCGGGTTCGAAAGGAACGGGACCATGACGAAGCTTGCGATGTTCGCGGCCGCCGCGCTGATCGCGGCCGCTCCGGCGGTGGCGAAGGCGGATGATGACGAGACCGGCGGGGCCTATCTCGGCGTGCGTCTCCAGCGTGTCGAGGGGGGGCTCGCCGAGGCTCTCGAGATGAAGGCGGACAGCGGCGTCCTTCTCGCCCAGGTGTTGGACGACAGCCCGGCCGCGAAGGCCGGCCTCCACGGCGGAGACATCGTGGTGAAGCTGGACGGTCAGGCGGTCGGCTCGCCCGCCGAGCTGCGCTCGGCCATCGAGAGCAAGAAGGCCGGCGAGACCGTGACCATCGACTATCTGCGCAACGGCAAGCCGATGACGGCGCAGGCCACGCTCCGCGAGACGCCCGAGTCGGAAGAAGGCGGGCTGGCCCGCGGCTTCGCGCAGGTCCGTCCGGGGATCGACCACCTGCGCCGACGACTGGGCAGCGTGCGAGACATGCATCTCGGCCGTGAGCACGGCTGGCTCGGCGTCTACACGCAGCCGATGACGGGGCAGCTCGGCGAGTACTTCGGCACGAAGGAAGGCGGCGCGCTCGTCGCCGAGGTGGTGGACGCGAGCCCCGCGGCGAAGCTGGGGCTCAAGGCCGGCGACGTCATCGTGAAGATCGACGATCAGAAGATCGAGGATCCGGAGGATCTCCGCCGCGTCGTCGGCGGACACGACGAGCCGGCCGACGTGGAGCTCACGTGGGTACGGGAACACCACGCGCAGCACGGCAAGACGAAGCTCGAGGTGCGCGAGGGCCTCGGCATGCTGGACGCGCCCGAAGCGCCGATGCCCTCCAACCACAACGGCGGCCCCGGACCGGGTGATGATCTCGACATGCGTCAGCGCGTTCGCGCCTTCGGGATGCGCGCGCACGACGACACGGATCGCGCGCTTCAGGAGCTGCGCGAGCAGGTCAAGAGGCTGCAGGAGCAGGTTCAGAAGCTCGAGCGCAAGATGAACTGAGCGCCGAGCGCCGAGCGAGCCGGTCGCCCCACACCCCCGGGCGTCGGCAACGAGGGTCCCTCGCCGTCGGGCGAGGGACCTTTCGTTTGCGGCGGGCTCGCGGTCCCCTCGCGTGCCAATTCGACGCGACCGGGCCGGCGCGGTCCCCTCGCGCGCGCAATTCGACGCGGCCGGGCCGGCGCGGTCTCCCGTTCGTTCGCTGGCTCGGGTAGACTGCCCCGGCTCCGACCCGCAGCCCTGCGGGTGACTCCCGGTCATCTCAGCAAACTCAGGAGAACCTGCATGTTTGCCTCGCGCCGCACCGTCGCGCGCCTCGTCGTGCCAACGATCCAGATCATCCTGCTCGGAGTTCTGCCGGTGTCCTCCGCGCTCGCGGTCGACTGGACGCAGATCCCCCTGGGAACGACCAACGATCTGCTGGACATCGAGCTGGGCGGTTGGGCCGTCGCCACGGTGTCGGGACGGGGCGGATTCCTCGCGAATACCTTCAACCCCTCGCTCGCCGCCTGGAACACGGTCAGCACCCCCACGGGCACCGACCTCCAATCGGTGATGACGCCGGCCACCGCCCAGATCTGGGTGGGGGGAATCGGCGGGGTCTGCCAGCGCTGGTACGTCAGCAGCTGGACCAACGTGCCCTTGCCCGACGCGTCGCAGGACTACGTGTTCTTCAGCAACGCCAGCCTCAACTGCAGGGCGGCGGGAAGCCACGGCTCGATCTACTACTGGGGCGACGGGTACACGCAGTGGGGCCTCCAGGCCAGCGGGACCACGGCTGCGCTCCATTGCGGAGTCGACGGAAGCCCCGCGATGGTGGTGGGGGACGGCGGGACGATGGTCTCCTCGGCGGACGGCGGCGTGCACTGGACGCCGGTGACGAGCGGGACGAGCGCGAATCTCTACTCCGTCATCCACGCCACGAGCAGTCTCTGGTTCGCGGTCGGCTCGGGAGGCACCATCCTCCGCAGCACCGATCTCACGGGCGCCACTTGGACCCAGATCCCGAGCGGCACGACCGCGACGCTGCATGACGTGAGCGCCCAGGCCGGCACGGTGGTGGCCGTCGGGGACGGCGGCATCGTGCTCAAGAGCACCGACGCGGGGCTCACCTGGTGTCCGCTCAGTGCGGGAGTCTCCACGAATCTCCGCGCGGTCGGCGTCCGGAGCGATCTCGACTATCTCGTCGCAGGCGACGGCGGCCTGCTCCTCCACACGACGAACGGGGGCGGCCCGTGCGGAGCGACCAGCGCTCCGGTGGTCGCGAGCGTGGAGGCGTGCTCGCTCTCCGGGCCCCGCCCGTCGCCCATGTCCTCGAGCGGCGTGTTCGCGTTCGCGCCGGCACGCGACGGCGACGTAGACGCATCCCTGTTCGACGTCGCCGGCCGGCACGTGGCCACCCTCTTCTCGGGACGCGTGTCCGGCGGCGCGGCGCGCCGCGTGGACCTGGATGCGCGTCGCTTCACGCCGGGCGTCTACTTCCTGCGCGTGCGCGGCCCCGAGTTCCAAGTGACGAAGCGACTCGTCGTGAGTCACTGACGCTCGACCCTTGGGTGGTCGCGCAAGGGGCGTTCGCCCGCCCGCCTGCTCGACCCTTGGGTGGTCGCGCAAGGGGCGTTCGCCCGCCCGCCGAGCTCGACCCTTCCTCCGCTGCGGACGGCGCGGCCGGGGCATCCATGCCCCGGCCTAGGCCTCGGCACTCGGCAGGCGTTCGGCCATCCATGGCCGAACGCGGCTCGTGACGCCGCCTCGGAGGAAGGGTCGAGCTCGGCGGGCTTGCCCTCGCTCTGCCAACGCGCGGCACGCCGGGCGTGCGCGCCGAGCCTGGACGGCGCCTGCGCGGAAGCTCGGGGGCGTCGGGTGGGCCGGCCTTGCTCCGCACGAGCTCGACGGACTCGGACGCGTCGCGCGAGCTGGGGATACGATCCGGGTTCCCGAACGGCTTCTCCGCAGCGGCGTCTCGGAGGAGCCGAAGCCACGGAGGGCGGAGGCGACGGAGAGCCGAGGGAGACCGGAGCCGGGACGGCGGAGGGCTCCCGTCCGATGCGGAGAAGCCGTTCGGGAAGCCGGATCGGGGCGAATCCCCACATGCGCAACCGAGAAGCCGGCGGGAGGCCGGAGCGGGGAGAACCCCTGCCCAACCTCACCGGCGGCGTGGCCTGCGAACGCTAGTTCGTGGCTTTCGGGGGCGGCGCCTTCGGGAGCGCCTTGACCTTCGCCTTGATCTGCTGGAAGCGCGGCGAGTCCTTCCGCAGGCCGGGCTTCGGCGGCAGCTTCGCGATCTGCGCGCGCACGGCCACCGCCCGCCCGCCGGGATCGGGATGCGTGGAGAAGAACTGTTCCAGCTTCCCGCCGCCGCTCCCGCCGCGCATCTGCACGAGCTTGTCGAAGAACGAAGCGAGGCCGCCGGGATCCACGCCGAGGTCGTACATCTCCTGCACCCCGTAGCTGTCGGCCTCCGACTCCATCTCGCGACTGTAGGAGAGCACCGCGCCCGTCGACGCGATCTGCGCGGTCACCTGCGCGAGCATCGAGGGGTTCTGGCCGAGGAGCAGTCCGGCGATCGCCGAGATGCCGTACTTCTGCGTGACCTGACGCGCGCTGTGGCGCCCCACCACGTGGCCGATCTCGTGGCCGAGGACTCCGGCCAGCTCGCACTCGGAGTCCGCCGCCTCGATGAGCCCGCGATCCACGAAGAGATACCCGCCGGGCACCGCGAAGGCGTTCACCTCGTCGGTGTTCACCACCTTGAAGCGGTAGGGGATGTCGTTGCGCTGGCAGACGCGCACGATCGATTGCCCGAGATCGTTCACGTACGCGTTGATCTGCGGATCGTCGATGTAGACCAGCTCCTTGTCCAGCTCGCCCGCGAATTGCTGGCCCATCTCCGATTCCTGCTGGTCCGACACGATGTTGAGCTGCCCCACGGTCGCGCACGACGCGAGCGCGAGGGAGAGGGTCACGACGAGCAGACGTGGACGAACGCCACGGAACGACGACCGCATGAGCGACCTCCGAGGAGCGAGGAGTCGGTGGCCCCAAAGAAACGCGGGCCCGCCGCCTCGCGTCAAGAGCGACCTCGGAGGACGGATCGGGCGAGTTCCGACGGTGTCGCACCCGCTCGCGCCGCAGGCGATCCCGAAGGGCTCATCGCCCAGCTGCGGAGTCATCCTCTTCTTCGCTCGCGCCGGCGCCCAGCACGAGGCGGTAGCCGGCGCCGCGCACGGTGAGGAGATGGCGCGGGCGCGCCGGGTCCTTCTCCACGATCTTCCGGAGCCGAACGACGAAGTTGTCGACGGTCCGCGTGGTGGGGAACGCGTCGTAGCCCCAGACGCGATCGAGAATCGTGTGGCGATCCACCGGCTCGCCCGCGCGCTCGGCGAGAACGCGGAGGATCAGCGCCTCCTTCTCGCGCAGCTCGTGGCGACCGTTCGGGCCGGTCACGGTGCGCGCCGCGAGATCCACGTCGCAGTCGCCGATGCGCAGCACGTCGCGCACGCTCTGCGAGCGCGCCCAGTCCTCGCGGCGGAAGATCCCCTTCACGCGCGCGATCAGCTCGCCCAGATGGAACGGCTTCGCGAGGTAGTCGTCGCCGCCCTCCTCCAGCCCGCGGATGCGGTCCTCGTCCGCGTCGCGGGCGGTGAGGAAGAGGATGGGCACGCGATCGCCCGCCGCGCGCACCTTGCGGCAGAACGTGAAGCCGTCCTCCCCCGGCAGACCCACGTCGAGGAGGATGAAGTCCAGGCCGCCTTCCTTCCAGATCGCCGCCGCGTGCTCCGCCGAGCGAACCAGCACCGCCTCGTAGCCCTCCAGCTCGAGGTTCATGCGCAGCCCCTCGGCGAGCGGCACGTCGTCCTCGACGACGAGGATCCGCTTCTTCACGACGACTCCGGGCGCACGGGCAGCACGAGCGTGAACGTCGAGCCGGTTCCGGCGTCGGAGGCGAGCTCCACGCGACCGCCCATCGCCTCGGCGTTGCGCTTCACGAGGAACAGCCCGAGTCCCGCGCCGCGAGTGCTCGTGGACGCCTCGCGCGCGGCATCCTCGAGGCGCGTGAAGCTCTCGAACACCCGCTTCTGGTCCGCACGGGGGATGCCCGGGCCCCGATCGTGCACGGAGAGGCGCAGCCAGCGGCCGTCGCGGGCGAGGCGGACGTCGATGCGCGCAGGCGAGGGCGAGTACTTCGCCGCGTTCTGCACGAGGTTGCGCAACGCCACGGCGAACGCCAGGCGCTGGCCGAGGAACTCGTGACCCTCGGGGAGGTCCGCGGCCACTTCGGCGCGGTGCGCTTGCAGGTAACCCTCCATCTCGCGGAGGACTTCCTTCGCCTCGCGTCCCGCATCCAGGGGCTCGAACAGGCGCGGGTCCAGCTCGCCGCCGCGGCCCGCCGCGAGCACTTGACCCACGAGCGCCTCCAGACGGCCGGCGTCCTCGAGCAGCTTCGGCAGGATGCGCACGCGCGCCGCCTCGTCGAGCGTCGGGCGCTGCAGGGTTTCCGCCCACAGGCGGAGACTCGCCAGCGGCGTGCGGAACTCGTGCGTGATCCCCGCGAGGAGGATCTCGCGCGAGCGGCGGAAGCGCGTCTCGGCGCGATGCGCGAAGCCCAGGACCACGGTGGCCGCCATGAGCAGCAGGAGGAAGAAGCTGCCCTCGGCGAGGAACATCTTCCGGCGACGCTGCGCCTCGTGGCGGATCGCGTTCGCGACGACCGGATCCACGCGGACGACCGGCTCGGCGGACCCGGTGTCGATCAGCAGGCCCGGGAAGCTCTCGTGCAGCCGGTGCAGGTCCTTGCGCAGCTCGGGGACGGTGGCGAGGACGAGCGTGGCCTGGGCCCGCTCCTCCGACAGGCGCCGCATCTCCGCCTCTTCGTACCGGCGTCCCTCGCGGCTCTGATAGATGACCCACCACGTCCCCTGAGCGACGATCAACGTCGCGAGGAGCGCGTAGAGCAGGTCGTGACCGGATCGGGATCTCATGGGGTGCTGCGCGGCAATCTACCACGCGGCTTCGGGGCCGCCTATCGCCTTGAAAACGCGGGCGTTGCAGCTCCTCCTCAAGTCCGGGCCCCAAGATGCCGTTTTTCGGGCGGCTCCCGCCGCGTGGGCGGAGAGCGTGAATCCTGACAAGGAGACACGAATGAAGCGCGCGATGAGCATCGTTCTGGCGGCAGCCCTGCTCCTGGGTGTGAACGGTAAGGCCTCGGCCATCGGCGGCCTCGAGGTCGGAATCAAGGGCGGCGTCAACTTCGCCAACCAGACCGTGGATCCCAAGGATGCGCAACTCGCCGACATGCGGACGGGCCTCGCGCTCGGCGGCTTCGTGGGCCTTCCCGTCCTGCCGAACCTGATGATCCAGCCGGAAGCACTCTTCATGATGAAGGGCGACCAGGGTCAGAGCGGCGGCATCGACGGCACGTACAAGCTGAACTACATCGAGGTGCCGGTGCTGGCGAAGCTGGGCTTCATGAGCCAGTCGCCCGCCCATCCGTCCCTCTTCGTCGGTCCGTCGGTCTCCATCAACACGACGGCCCAGACGGCGGTCTCGGACATCACGACCGACGTCAAGGACCAGACGAAGCCGGTGGATGTCGGGCTCGTGGTTGGCGGTGGCGTGGACTTCCAGAAGCTCGGCATCGAGGCCCGCTACACGCGCGGCTTCACGAACGTCAACGATGCCAGCGGCTCCACGACGGACGTCAAGAACAGCGTCATCTCGATCATGGGGACGCTGCGCTTCCTCTAGACGAGCAGCGGCGAACGCCGAGTCGCGATCTCGCGATTCCCGGGGGCGGGGCTTCGGCTCCGCCCCCTTCTTCGTGCAGCCTCGCGTGCCGCCTCTCGCGCGGCCGCCGGCGCGCCTTCAGAACGCGTACGTGATGCCGCCCGAGACGATTCGGGTGGCCGTGTCGTCGCGGCCTACATCGTGGGACTCGGGCTGCCAGTGAACGAAGAGGCTCGCGGACACGCCGGGGACCGGCTCCGCGCTGAACACGAGCGTCAACCGGTCGTAGGAGTAGTCGGAGAACGCCGTGTCGAGCCCCGACGTCGCGAGCGGGTCGACCGAGGACGCCGTCACCGCGGTCGTGTCCGCCGCGTTGACGTCGTAGTCCCGCCGGCCGATCTCGTTCGCCACGCTGAGCCACACCGCGCGACCGATCCGCCAGTCGAGCCCCACTTCGAGCCCGGTCTCCGTGTACTCCTCCGTGGGCGAGGTGGCGCCGCCGAGGAACGTGTAGAGCGGGGTGATCGACACGTCGACGCTCTGCGTGCCGTGCAGCTCCAGCTGCACGCCGTTGCGCGCCCACGCGTAGTCGAAGTCCAGGTCGTCCGGATGGTCGAAGCGGGCGACCTCAACCTCGTTGAGCAGGCGGCACGTGGCCCGCTCCCCGAGCGGGAACTCGAGGCGCGCGTCGACGCGATCCTCCCATGAGCTCTCGCGAACGCTCGAAGGCTCGTAGATCCGCCGCTCCACGGTCTCGGCCACGTCCAGCGACGTGGTCTCACCGAAGAGCCACACGATCTCCGCGTCGGCGCCGTGGCGTCGGTAGCCGAGCGTCGTCGAGTCCGGAACGTCGCGCTTCGCGAAGCGGTACGCCGCGCTGGCCAGGCTTCCCTCCCCGAACTCGAAGCCCACGCCGAGCCTCGGCTCGTGCGTCCAGGACGTGAGGTTGTACGCATCCGGGTCGGCGTACCACGTGCCGTCGAAGACGTCGCGCAGGCGGAGGCGCCACGAGCCGGACAGGCGATGCTCCCAGCTCGCGCGCGCCCTCTCCTCGAAGTGATCCCGTGTGACCGTGTAGTCGCCGCCGTCCGTGTACGACCGGTATGCCGCCTCCTGGTGCAGCTCGAGGAGGTCTCGGGTGCGGCGGAGCGAGCCGTCGAAGGCGGCGCGGGCGCGTCGCGTGGAATGGCCGGCGTAACCTTCGAGATCGAGCGCGAAGCGACTCGGCACGTGTCCGGCGGAGCGTACGACGACGCCCGCGACCGTGCCGTAGTCGTCGATCGTGGTCACCGTGTCCTGGTCCGACGTGACCCGGTAGGTCTCGCCGAAGTGCTCGAAGTCCGCGCCGACCTTCGGGACCACCTCCACCGCTCCGCTCCGCGCCGGGAAGACGAGGAGAAGCAGCGCCACGGCGCGCCTCACCGTGGGGTCCCGGGCGGCTCGAGCAGGGCGAGGGCTTCCTCG
This sequence comes from bacterium, assembly GCA_046330135.1. GTDB lineage: Bacteria > ARS69 > ARS69 > ARS69 > ARS69 > CAYYFX01. The sequence goes on along the minus strand of JAXLTI010000004.1, from coordinate 1,021,387 downwards.
AACAGCGACGCCGCGACGTCGGCTTCGCCTTCCGCAACCAGCTCGTCGGCCACCTTGGCGATCTCCCGGGCCTCGAGCAGGGCGACGTCCCGATCGCCGCGCTTGGCCTGGACGTCGGCGGCCAGCTTGTCCAGGCGATCCGCCAGCTCGTCGCAACGTCGCTCGCCGGGCGACGTCTCCGCGGAATCGGCCGCCGCATCGGCCGGAGGAGGCGGAGGATCCGCGAGCGCGCCGCGAGCGAGCAACGCGAGCGCCGCCGCCGCGAGGGACGTCGCGACGCGGACGCGCGTGGAGCTCATCGGCTCGTTCCGGGCTCGCCGACGAGCTCGAGCGCGCGCTTCGCGAGCTGACGGGCCACGCGCGTCTGCGCGAGCGCGCGACGAACGTCGCCGGCCGAGAGAGACGCCTGCGCCCGCGTCTGGTGATCGCTCGCCCGGTCCAGGACGGCTTGCGCACGGTCGTCGCCCGCCTTCGCGATCACCTCGGCGGCGCGGTCGATCACGACCTGCGTCTCGCGCAGCACGTCCGGCGCCGTGGCGAGGTCCTCGCCGCCGAGCATCAGGCGCACGCGGTTCCCCAGATCGCGCGCGGCACGCGTGCGCACGTGCGCCTCGCGCGGTTTCCCCGCGCGGAACGCCTCCCACGCGGCGTCCTGCGCCGTCCGCGCCTGCTCGAAGAGCCTCGCGGCGTCGGCGTTGTCGCTCTCCGCCACGAGCGTCTGGACCCGCTCCAGCAGATGATCGGTGCGCTCGAGGTCCCGCGCCGGCCCGCGCACGCCGCCCGGGCCGCCGAGGGAGGTGGCCTGCGCGGCGAGCCGCTGCGACGCGAGCGCGAGGCGCAGCGCCGCGACGAAGTGCTGCTCTCCGAACGTGGCGTGCGCCCGATCGAGCAGCGACCCTGCGTCGTCCAGGAGCGGCGGGGCCTGCGCGGACGGGTGCTCGCCCGATTCGTCTCGTGCGCGCGAGATCATCTGCGCTGCGCGGTCCATCTCGCGCTGCGCCCGCTCCCGCACGCTCGAGTCCTCGCGCGCGAGGCTGACGGCGCGCGCCGCCATCGCGCGCGCCTCGAGCGTGAGGCGCGTGGCGACCACGAGGCGCGCTCCGTGGAAGTTGCCCCAGGCATCGGTCTGGACGGCGGTGGCCCGATCCAGCACGTCACGCGCGCGGGCCGAGTCGCCTTCCTTGACCACTGCGGCCGCTCGCTCCAAGCCTTCGTCCGTCCGCTCCAGCTCTCGTCGGACGCGGTCCCCGGGGGCCTGGGCCGACGCGGGCGAAGCCGCCAGAAACAGCACGACCGCGAGCGAGGACACGACCGCCCCCGCGACTTGCCGAAGCCCCAGTCCGGATCGCTGCCTCACCGGTGCCCTCCCCCGAGTCCTTCGAGACGCCTTTCCATGCACTCCCCGTGCCGGTCCGCGGCGATCCGTCGGTCCGTCAACTCGTTGCCGCACGGTCGGTTCTGCGCCGCCCCGCTCCGGCCGCGCCGTCCCTCGGGCCGTGGTGGCCGCCTCGGGACAACTCTGGCTGCCCGCGTCCACGCTCGCCCGGTCAATCGGCGTCGATTCCGTAGCGCTCCAGACGCCCGTACAGCGCGCGACGCGTGATCCCGAGCAGCCGCGCCGCCTTCGATTTGTTGCCGCCCGCCTTCGCGAGGGCTTCGCGGATCATCCGCTCCTCCGCCTGCGACAGCGTCGAGTCCTCGCCCGCATCGGCGGCGGGGCCCGGCGGAGCCGCGAAGCTCGGGGCGCGCTGGGGAGTGTGCACTTCCACCAGACCGATCGGCCCCTCGCCCGCGAGGATGACGGCCCGCTCCAGCACGTTGCGCAGCTCGCGGAGATTGCCCGGCCAGTCGTAGGCCGCGAGCGCACGACGCGCCGCCGCGTCGAGACCGGGCCCGCGATAGCGCGCCCGCGCGAGGAAGTGCGCGCAGAGCTCGTCCAGGTCGTCCTTGCGCGCGCGGAGCGGCGGCAGCTCGATCGGAAACACGTTGAGCCGGTAGAAGAGATCCTCGCGGAACCGTCCGCGCGCGATCTCCTCGGGGAGGTTCCGGTTCGTGGCCGCGATCACGCGCGCATCGGCCTCGATCATCTCGGAGCCGCCGAGGCGATGGAACCGCCGATCCTCCAGCACGCGCAGCAGCTTCGCCTGCGTGGACGGGCGCATCTCGGCGATCTCGTCGAGGAAGATCGAGCTGCGCCGCGCGACCTCGAACCAGCCGAGCTTGCGCTCGGACGCGTCCGTGAACGCGCCCTTCTCGTGGCCGAACAGCTCGGACTCCAGCAGCGTCTCGGCGAGGGCGGCGCAGTTCACCGTCACGAGCGGCTGTCCACGCCGCCCGGACAGCTCGTGGATCGCCCGCGCGATGACCTCCTTGCCCGTGCCGCTCTCGCCGGTGAGGAGCACGGTGGCCTCCGTGGGCGCCACCTTCTCCACGAGTCCCAGGACGCGCCGCATCGCGTCGCTCGCGCCGCGCACCATCTCCCCCGTGCCCACGTCGCCGCGCCCGACTCGCGCCCGCAACAGCGAGTTCTCGGCGGCGAGGCGGCGCACCTCGAGCGTGCGCTCGAGCACGAGCCCGAGCTTCTCCAGGTTGAGCGGCTTCTCGAGGTAGTCCGCCGCGCCTTCCTTCATCGCGGCCACCGCGGTATGGACCGTGGCGTACGCGGTCATCAGGATCACGGCGATCGTCGGGTCCGCCTGCTTGGCCGCGCGCAGGACGGCCAGCCCGTCGATGGCTCCGAGCCGGAGATCGGTCACGACCACGTCGATCCGCTTGGTGCGCAGGAGACGCAGCGCCTCGTCGCCGTCGTTCGCCACCGTGACTTCGTGGCCGACGTCGGACAGCTCGCCCTCGAGCAGCGTGGTGATCTTCCTCTCGTCGTCGACCACGAGGACCGACGCCATCACGTCTCCTCCCGTGCGAGCGCGCCCATGCCGAGCGGCAGGCGCACCGTCACGAGAGCGCCGCCCTCGGGCCGATTCGCGACCGCGATCGTCCCGTCGTGGGCTTCCACGATCCGTTTCGTCATCGCGAGCCCGAGACCGGAGCCCTTCTCCTTCGTCGTGAAGAAGGGCTGGAAGGCTCCGCGAAGCGCGCGCTCGTCGAAACCGGACCCCGAGTCCGCCACCCGCACCACTCCGAAGGCGCCCTCCTGCGCCACGTCCACGCGAACCTCGCCGCCTCGCGGCATCGCCTGCACCGCGTTCAGCAGCAGGTTGAGCAGGACCTGGGTCAGCCGCTGCGGATCGGCCGCGAGCGACAAGGACCCCGTGAGACCAGCGCGCACCAGCCGCACCCCGGCGGCCGCGGCCCCGTCCTCCACCAGGCGCAAGGAGCGATCCACCACGCGCACGAGGTCCGTCTCGACGCGCCGCAGCGGCTCGTCGCGAGCGAAGCGCAAGTAGCCCTCCACGATGCCGTTCAGCCGCTCGACCTCTTCCGGGATGAAGTCGAAGAGCGGATCGGTCGCCCCGGCGCCGTACTTCTTGCGGAGGCGCTGCGCCGTGCCGGCGATGATCGCGAGCGGGTTTCGCACCTCGTGCGCCACGCCGGCAGCCATCATGCCCATCGCGCTCAGGGTTTCCGTGCGCGCGAGCGCCGCCTCGGTCGCGCCGAGACGGCGCAGCAGGCCGAAGAACACGACGCCGAGGAAGACGACCAACGCAGCGCTGCCCACCGACACCAGCCGCAGCGACCGCTCGAGCGGCGTGAGCCGGGCGAGGAAGCCGCCGCCCGCCGCCACGCCGAGCACGGCGCCCACGGTCCCGTCCACGTCGCGCACGGGCGCGTACGCCGACTTGAAGGAGACGCCGTTCACCTCGCGCGTGCGCGACGCGGCGGCCTGCCCGGCGACGGCCTTCGCGAAGCTGGCCGCGTCCACGTCGAGATAGGGGTTCGACGCGCCGAGCTCCGCGGCCTCCGCATCCCAGAGCGTCTCGCCGTCCGGACCCAGGAGGAACACGTCGTCGAGGTCGTCCCGCGTGGCGACGTCGCGCAGCGTGCTCCGCACGAACGCGTCCTCCGCGACGTCCGGGCGGAGCAGGAGCTCCTCGGTCGCTTCGCCGATCGCCGCCCGCGCCACCGTGGTGAGGCGCAGGCCGGTCTCCTCTTCGAGGGACTCGCGCACTCTCCCCAGCACGAACCACTGCGACACGTCGATGACCGCCACCGTGAGGGCGAGGAAGAGGAGGAGCAGGATCCCGCGCGTCCGTCCCGGCCGTCCCGACGCCGCGAGACCGCTCGTCACGACGTGCCGCTTCCGGCGGCGGGCTCCGCGAGAAGGCGCCGCACGAGCTCTTCCCCCGCCTCGGGCGGCCGCCAGCCCTGCCAGAATGCCCTCACGCGGCCCCGGCGGTCGAGCACGACGCTCGTGGGAAACGCGCCGATCGGAAACGGAAAGCCCCCGGCATCCCCTGCGTCGACCGTGGCGAAGCGGATCCAGCTCTTGCGCACCGCCTTCTCGAAATCGTCGCGCTTCGAGTCGCGGCACACGGCGAGCACCACCAGCCCGTCGGCCGCGTGAAGCTCGTGGAGCTTCTCCAGATCGGGGAACTCGGCGCGGCACGCGGCGCACCAGGTCGCCCACACGTCGATCCACACCACGCGGCCCGCGAGCTCCGCCGGCGTGTGCCGCACGCCGGCCTCGTCGACGAACGCGAACGCCGGAGACGCGACCGCGCGATCCGCGCGGATGAGGCGGATCCCTCCCGGGAGGACTTCCGAGTCCTCCGCGGTGAGGGCCACGGGATCGGTGGGACGCGCCTCGGGCGGCGGCGCCGGAGCGAGCACCGCCGGCACGACGTCCCCATGGTAGGAGACCGGCGCCGCGCAAGCGGCCAGAGCGAGCGCGACGAGGAGCGGGGGGCGCGCGATGCGGGCGAGGCGTCCCGCCCTCCACGCGCCCCCGCGGATCAGAGCGTGGCCTCCCAGAGCACCGTGCCGCGCAGGTGATCCCAGAGGCGCATGAAGACCTTGCCGTCGGGTCGCTGCTGGCGGACGAAGCCGCGCCACTCCCCGCCCGCGAGTCCGGCGATCACGAGGGCCCCGCCGGGCGGCGGCACCTCGGCCAGGTCCTTCTCGGCGAAGTACGTCGGGAAGCAGTGCTCGAACATGAACGTGCGGCGCGCGCTCAGATCGGCCTGCGTCTTCGAGTCCACCGCGGCGCCGAGCTTCGGGGAGATCTGCTTCCACGTGGCGAGCGGGAAGCGCAGGAAGAAGTCGGTGCAATCGAACTCCAGGGTGTCCTTGCCCATCGTCTTCTTGAACGCCGCAGCGAACTCGCCGGTGGGCGCGATCACGACGTGCCCCTTGCCGAGCATCACCGCGCCGGAAGGTCCGTGGTAGGTCTCCCACCATTGCAGGGCGCCGTCGAAGCCGCGCACCGTGATCCCGTCGAGCTGGATGTCGAGCCCGTGCACCTCGTGCATCGCTCGATCGCCCACGGAGAACTGGAACGCGGGCGTGAAGTCGGCGACGTTCTCCGGGGGCGGCGCGCCGAGATCGGCCTGCTCTCCGTCGATGCTCGACTGCAGCGTGGTTCCTCGCGGCTCGAGCCGCAGGCGAGCGATCAACCGGGCGTCCCCGAGCAGCACCGTGCTCTTCGCCCCCGCCTCGAGGAAGACGCGGGTGCTCCGCAGGAGGCGATCTTTCGCCGTGTAGCACGCGAGCTCCGCGTAAGCCGCCGCCTGCCCCCGATTCAGGATCTGGACGCTGTAGCGCTCGCCCAGGGCGCCGCGCTTCGACGGGCCATGCGCGCCGAGGACGAAGTCGGGCACGTTCGTGGTCTCCAGGAACGGCGTCAGGAACTTGTGCTGGTTCGGGAACTGCTTGTCGAGCGCGCGCGCCATGTCCGCCCACTCGGCCCGCTCGCCCTCGTGCGCCTTGCGGAAGTCCCGCAGGAAGGAGATCCAGGCCGAGGTGGGCGACGTGCCCTGGCACGCGTCGGCCGCCATGTGCGCGACCAGCGCGCCTCGCCCGTCCAGGACCGTCGCGGCCTCGGGCGCCTGGCGAACGAGACCCTTGAGCGGGCGGTCCTTCGCGCGCGCCTTGAGGTAGATCGAGCGGCGGTCCCCCACGATCCGGGCCTCGCTCCTCCACCGATCGTCCGAGGCGTCGAGCGTGAGCGCGCTCGCATCGCCGACACAGCGCGGCAGGGCGCCCGAGAGAAACGCCGCCTGAGGTCCGAAGAAGCGGATGGCCTCGTTCCAATAAGCGGCGGCGAGCCCGCCCGCGAGGTCCCGGTCGACGACGCTCGGAACGTCCTTGCTCGCGATCGCCGCGGCCGACTCGTCCCAGAAGAGCGTGCGCTGACCGCCGCCCACCGTCCCGCCGCCGACGTCGATGAGCTTCCATGGCCCGGTGCCCGGCGCGTCCGCGAGGCCCGTGGTGAGCGCCGAGAGGATCTTCGAGAGGTTGGCGAGTCGCGGAAGCGCGCCGGTGGCGCCGGCCCGCCGATACGCCACGAATTCCACGCCGCCCTCGGAGGCCTTCTGCACCTGGTAGTTGCCCCACGCGGCATACGGACGTCCGGACTTCGCGGCGGCCCAGGGCGTGCCCGGCGTGGATTGCACGCCGCAGGCCACGCCGACCCAGCCGGCGGGGACCCGGATCTCGGTGACGTGCGGGGGCATCTCGTCGGTCTCGATCGAGATCGCGGGGAACCAACCGCTACCCGGCAGCAGACAGCCGCCCTTGGCGTCCGCGCGAATGCCCGGCGCTCCGCCGGCGGCGACGCTGGCCACGAGATCGATCGAGCGCGCGGCTCCCGGCGCGAGCGGCGTCGGGAGCTTCACGATCCACTTCGTCATCGGTGCGCCCGCGACGCCCTCGGAGCGCAGCGCGAGGGCCGCCCCCTGCGATTTTGCCGATTTCACCTGAATGGAGCGGGCCAGGAAGAACGCCAGCTCGGGGCGCGGTGCGCCGCCTTGTGCGCTCCAATCGAAGCTCTCTTGCAGCTCGACCGCCGGCGGCTTCGACGCGTCGACGGTGATGCGAGCCCGTCCGAGCATGTCGGCCGTGGCCGGCGTGGCGCAGGCTGCCGCGGCGAGCGCGACGGCCACGATGCATCCGAGGCGATTCGAGGGAAACGTGGTCATTCCTGGCATTCTCCGGCAGTTGAAAGAACCGGCGGAAACCATAACACGAAAGGAGGGAACCGGTTCGGTCCCCTCCTTCGTTCGTCGTCCGCGCGACCGGCGCGCTAAAGGGCCGCTTCGAACTTCTTCTTGATCTCCGCTTTCGGGTAGGCGCCCACCACGCGGTCCACGATCTCGCCGCCCTTGAAGAACAGCAGCGTGGGGATCGAGCGGACGCCGTACTTGTTCGACGTGGACGGGTTCTCGTCCACGTTCATCTTCGCCACCTTCACACGGCCCGCGTACTCCCCCGCCAGCTCGTCGAGCACCGGCGCGACCAAGCGGCACGGACCGCACCACTCGGCCCAGAAGTCCACGACGACCGGAGTGGAGCCCTTGAGAACTTCCTGCTCGAAGCTGGCGTCGCTGACGGCCATGGCGTTGCTCATGCGTGTTCCCCTTTCGATTGGCTCCCCTCGCGTTCGGACGTCCGGCGATCCGCGCGCGGAGCTACTCGCCTCCCTCGCGCGCGCGACGAATGACGTCCTGGAGGCGGATGCGAACGTCGTACGGAATCGAGTCCCCCGAGACTTCCCGATACAGCCGGATCACTTTTCGGACGCTGTCCACCTGCACGTGGCAGTCCGGGCACTGGTCCAGATGCCGATCGAGCTCCTTCTGAAGCGCCTCCCGGAGATCCGCGTCCACGTACTCCGAGAGGAGCTCCCTCAACTTCCGACAGTCCTCGTGCTCGCAGTGATCCGTCACGTCGATTCCTCCGGGAGCCCCGCCCTTCGCTGCTCACCGAAGATCCGCGCCAGGCGATCCCGCAACCAGATACGGCTCCGGTGAAGACGCGACTTCACGGCGGGGACGGATAGCCCGAGGATGTCGGCCACCTCCGCGTTCGAAAAGCCTTCCACGTCCCGGAGGACGAACACCACCCGGTACTCGTCCGGCAGCTCCACCAGAGCCTTCTTCAGGATCTCGCGGACCTCCCGGTCCATCACGTCGTCCAGCGCGGACCGCGCGAACTCTCGAACTTCGTCGCTCGCGCGCTCGACTTCCCCGCTCGGCGCCTCCTCGAGCAGCACCTCCCGCCGCCGGCTCGCCCGCCGGAGCCGCATCAGCGCCTCGTTCGTAGCGATGCGGTAGATCCAGGTCGAGAACCGCGACCTCTCCTCGAACCCCGCGAGGTTGCGGTATGCCTGCAGGAAGGTGTCCTGGAGCACCTCCTCCGCGTCCTGACGGTTCCCGAGCAGCCTCTCCGCGTGCTGGTACACCCGCGCCTGGTGCCGCTCCACCAACTCGCTGAACGCCTCTTCCTCGCCCGCCTTGGCCCGACGAACGAGCTCCACGTCGTCCGGCCGGGCGTGATCGTCGGGGCTCATCGGCTGCTCTTGGGATGAGGGTCGGCGTGCGAGGGATTCAGGACCGGAAAGGGGCCGAAAACCGAAGCTAGCGACCTCCCGGGGAGCGGTCAAGGAACCTTGACAGTCCCGGAGGCCACGCCTAGTGTGCCTAGCCGTCCTGAGGGCGCTCTCCCGATCCACCCCGACCCTTCGGCCACTCCGGCGGACGAACGCCGAGTGAACCGCGCCCCCCGGAGCGGGAACCCTTGGAACTGCAAATCGTTCATCTGACCACCGCGCAGAAAGTCCTGATCGGGACCTACTTTGCGCTGTGGTTCGTGTTCGCCGTCCTCGGCGTCCGGCGCATCTGGATGCTCTGGCTCTACCGGCGCGCCAAGAGCGTGGCGTTCTCCTCGGAGGTCGCGGACCCGCTCCCGCGCGTCACGGTGCAGCTCCCCATCTACAACGAGCTGTACGTCGTCCGCCGGCTCATCCGGTCGGTCGCCGCGCTGGATTACCCGCGCGATCTGCTCGAGATCCAGGTGCTGGACGATTCGTCGGACGGCACGGTGGAGGTGGCGCGCGAAGAGGTGGAGCGACTGCGGGCCGAAGGCGTGGACATCCACCACATCCGCCGGCCGGATCGAGGCGGCTACAAGGCCGGTGCGCTCGCCTACGGCATGAAGCGGTCGAAGGGGGAGTTCCTCCTGATCTTCGACGCGGACTTCGTCCCCACCCCGGACGTCGTGCGCCGGATCGTTCCGTACTTCTCGGACTCCCGCGTGGGCATGGTGCAGGTGCGGTGGGATCACCTGAACGCGGACTACTCGCTCCTCTCGCGCGTCCAGGCCATCTCCCTGGACGGGCACTTCGTCGTCGAGCACGAGGCGCGCGCGAAGAACGGTCTCTTCTTCAACTTCAACGGCACCGCCGGCATGTGGCGTCGGAGCTGCATCGAAGAGGCGGGCGGCTGGGAGCATGACACGCTCACGGAGGACTTGGACCTGTCCTACCGCGCCCAGCTCAGGGGCTGGAGGTTCGTGTACCTGCAGGATGTCACCTGCCCCTCCGAGCTGCCGGTGGACATGCGCTCGTTCAAGAGCCAGCAGTTCCGCTGGGTCAAGGGATCGGTCCAGGTCGCGAAGAAGATCCTTCCGCAGATCTGGCACTCGGACCTTCCGCTGTTCCGGAAGATCGAGGCGTCCGTCCATCTCACGCACAACATGACCTACGCGCTCGTCCTCCTCCTGTCGCTGTGCGCTTACCCCGCCGTCCTCACCCGCTTCGCCGCCAACTCGCTGACCACGTTCGTGGTGGAATTCCCGCTGTTCGTCTTCGCCACCCTCTCGGTCGTGGCCTTCTACGGCACGGCGATGTCGGAGGCGCACCGGGACTGGCGGGCGCAGCTGCGGTACTTCCCGGCGGTCATGTCGGTGGCGATCGGGCTCTCGGTGAGCAACACGCGCGCGATCATCGAGGGCGTGATCGGCCGGAACAGCGCGTTCCACCGCACGCCGAAGTTCGACATCCGCCAGCGCGGAGACTCCTCCCGCGGCAAGGCGTATCGCGGCCGCCGCAGCGGGACGGCCATCGCCGAGCTGGCGCTCGCGGGCTACTTCGCGTGGATCCTCGTGTTCGTGCTGACCCACGGCCTCCTCGGGGCCGTGCCGTTCGTCTGTCTGTTCCTCTTCGGTTACCTCTACGTCGGCGTCCTGTCGATGGACGTCCCGATGCTGCGCCGCTTCACGTCGTGAGCGGCGGCGGGGAGACCCGCGCCTCCGCGGAGCCCCTTCGCGTCGCCCTCGTGCTCCCCGCGTTGAACGAGGAGCGATCGCTTCCGCTCGTGCTCGCCGCCGTGCCGAAGGGCGTCGTCCACGAGATCGTCGTCGTCGACAACGGCTCCACGGACGGGACCGCGCGCGTGGCGGCGCAGGCCGGCGCGCGCGTGGTCCTCGAGCCGCGACGCGGCTACGGTCGCGCGTGTCTCGCCGGGATCGCCGCGATCGGGCGCGCCGACGTCGTCGCGTTTCTCGACGCGGACTTCTCCGATCGCCCCGAGGAACTTCCGCTCGTCCTCGCCCCGCTCCTCGAAGGGAGCGCGGACCTCGTGGTCGGCAGCCGCACGCTCGGCCGGCGCGAGCGCGGCGCGCTCCTGCCGCACGCCCGCCTGGGCAACGTCCTCGCGACGCTCCTCATCCGCCTCCTCTTCGGCGTGCGCTTCACGGACCTCGGGCCGTTCCGCGCGATTCGTGCGGACGCGCTGCGCGATCTCGGGATGGCCGACGCGGACTTCGGCTGGACCGTGGAGATGCAGGCGAAGGCGGCGAAGGCGCGCCTGCGCTGCGTGGAGGTACCGGTGAGCTACCGGCGACGCGTGGGAGTGTCGAAGATCTCCGGAACGCTCTCGGGAACGCTCGGCGCGTCGCGGAAGATCCTGAGCACGATCCTCCGCGTGGCGATCACGCGGGACCGCCGCTCGCCCTCCCTGCCGCGTTGAGCGAGGCGCGTGCCGCGCTCCCGAGCACGAGCGCGCGCGCGAGCGCCCACCCGAGCGCCAGCTCCACCGCTCCCCAGATCACCGCCCGCGGCCAACCCGGCTCCCTCCAGACGCCGGTGGCGACGCGCTCCCACGGCGTCACGTAGGAGAGCGGCAGAAGCATGCACAGGAGGGCGCCGGCGGGAACCAGCGCGCGCGGCAGGAACGGGAGGAGCGGGAGGAGCCACATCGCGTACCACGGGTGCGCGGTGGGCGAGAGCGCCAGGAACGCGCCGATCACCACGCCGCTCGCCGCGAGCGGATCCCGGATGCGCCGCGGCGCGACCCACGCCACCGCCGCCAGCACGATTCCGAGCGCACGACGGGCGTCGTGCGGAGAGGCGCCGGCGGCCACGAGGCGGGAGAACAAGGCGTCGTTGAAGTGCCAGTTCTCCGCGTAGGTCCGGAATCCTTCGAAGAGCCGGGCGCCGGCGCCCAGATACGGGACGCAGACGAGCAGCCCCAGCGCCGCGCCGGCGAGGATCCACCCGCGGCGCGCCGCCCGCGGGCCGAGGAGCGCCGGCGCGAGCAGCAGCGCGGCCGGCTTCACGAGCGCGGAGCCGGCGAGCAAGAGCCCACCGCCGAGCGCGCCGCGCCGCGAGCTCGACGCGAGCGCCCAGAGTCCCGCCACGAGCAAGGCCACGCCGAGCGCGTCGACGTGCCCGCCCCCGCCGCTCTCGAGGATCGCGAGCGGGCTCCAGCCGTAGACGAGCGCGAGCGCGCCCGGCCGGCCGCGACGTCGCAGCAGGGCGGCGAGGGCCGCGGTGGTCGCGGCGTCGAGGAGGGCGGCAGCGAAGCGCGGCGCTCGCGGACGCGGCCCCGCCGCCGCGAGCGCGCGGAAGTACCACTGCGCGACCGGAGGATAGAGGGTCGGCAGCGACGGGTGATTGATGCGCGGCCAGACGACGGCGTCGCGCAGCGGGCGCAACGCGTCGGCGTCCGGTGGATGGAGGTACGGGTTCGTGCCGGCGTTCCCGACGCGGCCTTCCCACAGGTACCGGTAGAGATCGTCGGAGAGGGGCGCCTGCGGCAGCACGAGGAGGAGCCGCGCGGCGAGGGCCACGCCCAGCACCGCGCCCAGGCGCGCGGGAGCGTCGGGCGCGGAGCGCGCCGCCCGCCAGGCGAGCAGCCATCCCGCCGTGGCGACCGCGCACCAAGCCATCAGGGCCGGGAAGCTCGCGATCGGATCGGACAGGCGCGCGATGGCGACGCACGCGCCCACCACGAGCGTCCCCCCACCGAGCAGCCGAAGGTCCTGGGTCACTCGGGAGTCAGTCGGCGACGGCGCGCGCCGGCGGGAGCGCCGCGCGCTCCGATTCGGAGAGGAGACCCTCCGGGTCCAGCAAGAGGATCTCCTGCTCGCCGCGGAGGAGAACGCCGCGGAGTCCCGCCGCACGGGCACCGCCGAGGAACGGCGGCGCTTGGGTCACCGAGGCGGCCGCGACGTTCAGCACGTCGCCGACCGAGTCCGCGAGGAACCCCCAGTCGCGGCCGGCGCACGTCACGAGAACGGCTCGCCCGGCCGCTTCGGCCCCTTCGCCGCCGAACACCTTCGCGGGATCCACCAGCACCTCGATCCGATCCCCGAGGCGCGCCGTGCCCACGACGAAGTCCGGCGCGCCGGCCACCGGTTTCACCGCCGGCACCTTCACGACGCGACGCACGCGCGCCACCGGCAGCGCGTACGTGAGCCCGAGTCGCCGGAACGTGACGACGCGATCGCCGTCGTTTCCGTCGGAGAGGGCGCGCATCGAGGGAGGCCTCCGGTTCGAGGAGGCCACAGTCTACGACGCGGCGACGGCTTCGGACACTCGCGAGCGCGCCGAGCGCCGCGCGAGGCGGAGGATCTGCGCGGCGCGCAGCGTGATCCACTCATCCGTGAGGTAGAGGGCTTCGGCGCGCAGCCGACCGTTCGGGTCCGAGAGCAGGAGACGCTCCCGCAGCGACGGATTGTGGAGCCTCCACGATCCGTCCGGCTGCTGCGCGGACTCGATCCACGCCACCCACGGACTGAGGTGCGCATGGCGCGGATTGGCGCCCAGCCGAAGCGCGAGCCAGAGATCCTCGAGGGGGAAATACAGCAGGCGGCGACGGAGCCCCTCGGGGAAGGGAACCGCGCCGTCCCTGCGGGCGCGCGGATCCGCGGCGAGGTTCGGCTCGGTGAGCACGGCGTCCGGCGCGTGGCAGCAGGCCAGGATGCTGTCCGACCAGCCGGCCGCGAGACGTCGACGCGCGGAGGCCCAACGCCGCACGGCGTTCACGGGCAGCTCCGCGAACGCCTCGGCGACCGCGCGGGTGAGGATGTAGCGTCCCGTCCCGTCGGCGCAATCTCCATGAGCCGGCGGGCTCCAGGTGCCGTCGGCGCCCTGGTACTCCACCATCCAGTCGAACGCACGGCGAACCCGCAGGTCCCGTCCGCGGCCGAACGCGAGCAGATACCTGCAGTAGGCGGCGGTGGAGCGGATGAAGCACTCCTCCTGCGGACGCGCGGCGAAGCGCTCGGCTTCCACAACCTGGTGCGGCTCGTAGAAGAAGCCGCGATTGTGGCCGCGCTGCAGCATCCCGCGCAGCACGCGATCGAGCGCACGCCCCGGCTCCGTGCAGCCTCGCGCGAGGAGGGAGTCCATCGCGGGCGAAGCGTTGCCGGACAGGACGCGACCCAGCACCGCGGCGGCTTCCCCGCGCAGACGGCCGGTGCGATACGCCTGCGCGTAGGGCGCGAGGAACAGCTCGCGCACGTCGCGCGCGAACATGTCCCGCTCCGCTTCGTCGCGGAGCTCGCGGATGGAGCCGAAGCGTCGAGGATTGCCGAGCGTGCGCGCCGCCTGAAGACGGACGGCGGGGACCTCGCACGTCGCGAGGAACTCCACGGCTCGAGCGACGGCATTCGTGGACAAAGCAGGGGCCCCCGATGCTGACTTGGCGCGGATATCCCAGAGAAGATGTTACAACAGATGGGGCGGTCATGAAAAGTCCCCCACCCCTCCAGCAGCGCCCTGATTCGTCCGAAACCGGGGAATTCTCGGCCCGCCCCCTTGGGGGGCTGCCCCACACCCCGGGAGGGTCCTCGCCGGGCCCCGGGCGGAGCCGGGGCCGTTCGGGATCGTCGTGAGACGGGCCCCCCGGGCGCTGGGACCGTCGCGGGGCGGGGCAGGAACCCGGCACGCCTCTCCTCGCGGGGTGGCGGCCCCGACGGAACCAGACCCGCCGCAGGCGCGGGGCTGGACCCGCACCGGTCGCTCGTGGCACCCTCGCCCCTCGCTGTTTTCGTTTCCGACGCCGAAAGGGCGGCCGTGCGCAGCCTCTATCTCGATCACAACGCCACCACCCCCGTTCGGCCGGAGGCCGCCTCCGCCATGGCGGAATGCCTGGAGGGGCCTCCCGGGAACCCTTCGAGCCTGCACCGTTTCGGCCGCGACGCCGCTCGGGCGCGGGAGCTCGCGCGGGCGAGGGTGGCGCGGGCGGCGGGTTGCGAGGCGGAGGAGGTCGTTTTCACCTCGGGGGGCACGGAGGCGGACAACCTCGCCCTCCGCGGCGCCCTTTCGGAGGGCCGGCGCCACCTGGTGACCGTCGCGACCGAGCATGAGGCGGTTCTCCAGACGGTGGAGGCGCTGGAGGCCGGCGGCATGGAGGCCACGGTGCTTCCGGTGCGAGAGGACGGGCGGGCGGACCCGGACGACGTGGCGGCGGCGCTGCGCCGCGACACCGCGCTCGTGAGCGTCATGGCCGCGAACAACGAGACCGGCGTCCTCCAGCCGATCGACGCGATCGGACGCCTGTGCCGGGATCGGGGCGTCCTCTTCCACACCGACGCCGTTCAGCTCTTCGGGAAGCTCCCCTTCGCGCTGCGGAGCCTCGCGGTCGATCTCGTGTCGATCTCCAGCCACAAGATCGGCGGCCCGAAGGGGGTGGGCGCGCTCTGCGTGAAGCGCGGCGTCGCCTTGCGTCCGCTCGTGACCGGAGGCAGCCAGGAGCGCCGGCTGCGCCCGGGCACGGAGAACCTTCCCGGAATCGTGGGGTTCGGGAAGGCGGCCGAGCTGGCCGATCTGGAGCTGGCCCGCGAGGCTCCGCGGCTCGCGGCCCTGCGGGATCGGCTCGAGCAGGGGGTGCTTCGCGTCGCTCCGGGCGCACGTGTGAACGGGGCGCCCTCTCCGCGGCTTCCCAACACGTCGAACGTGTCGTTCCCCGGTCTCGACGGCGAGACGCTCCTCATGGCGCTCGACCTCGAAGGGGTCGCGGTCTCGACGGGGGCGGCGTGCAACGCCGGAGCGGCCGAGCCTTCCCACGTGCTGCTCGCGATGGGACGCAGCCGCGAGGAGGCGGGTGGCTCGCTGCGCTTCTCGCTCGGCCGGACCACGCAAGAGGCGGAGATCGACGAGACCCTGGACGTGCTCGCGCGCGTGATCGCACGACTCAACCGCAACGGCTCCGTCCCGCAGGCCGGGCGGGCCCTCTCTCGGGAGTGAGCTTCATGTTCCTTCTGCAACCGCGCGTCCTGGCCCCGGTCTCGGCGGTCGTCGCCTTCACCCTCGGGGCCTTCGGCTGCTCGAACTCGGGCGGCTCGAAGACCTCGCAGGCCGAGGGCGCGTCGCCTCCCCCTGCGGCTACACCGTCCACGCAGGCCGCTCCGCAGGCCGGCAGCGCAACCGACGGGGCGTCGAAGGACGCGCAGCCGTTCCCGGCCGCGCCGGAGTTCGCACTGTCCCGCGTGGCGGGGGGAACGCTCCACCTCTCGGACCTGAAGGGGAAGGTCGTGCTGCTGGACTTCTGGGCCACCTGGTGCGGCCCGTGCCGCATGGGCATCCCTCATCTCAACGAGCTGTACCGCGAGAACAAGAAGTCCGGCCTGGAGATCGTGGGGATCTCGGTCGACCGCGGCCAGGGCAATCAGAGCGGGCTCGAGACGGTTCGTGACTTCACCACGAAGATGCCGATCGACTACACGCTCGTGATGGCGGACGGTCAGACGGTGTACGCGTATGGCGGGATTCGCAGCATTCCGACCGCCTTCCTCATCGATCGCAGCGGCCACGTCCGCAAGCAGTACGTCGGGCTCCAACCGAAGGAGGTCTTCCAGAAGGACGTCCGGGATCTCCTGGCGGAGAAGGCCCCCAAGGACACCGGCACGATGTAGAGGCCGGGCTCGACTCGAGGCGAGCCGGCGGCACGAGATCACCTCCGGACGACGGAGCCAGACGCCATGACGCACGTCCCCCTTCCGCGCGCCGCACGAGCGGCGACGCTCGTTCTCGCCCTCCTCGCCGCCTCCGCAGGGAGCGCGCTCGCCGTCCAGGACGTCGCCGCGCTGCGCACGATCCACGCGCTGGAGGATCGGCGTTCCCTCGGCGGAGAGAAGCTCGCCGCGTATCTGCGCGACCGGAACCCGGACACCCGCGCGGCGGCCGCGCGCGCCATGGGGCGCATCGGCTCCGACCGGGGGCTGCCGCCACTGCTCGCGGCCGTGGAGGACGTGGATGCGCGCGTGCGTCGCGAGGTTCTCTTCGCGCTCGGCCAGATCGGGAGCGCGGGCGCGCGCGACGCGTTGCGACGCGTCGCTTCGTCCAACGCCGCCCCCGACGAGCGTCAGGAGGCCGTGCTCGCGCTCGGCAAGCTGCCCGGCGAGGGCGCGGCGGAGGCCGTGCTCCCGTTGCTCGCGGATCCGATCGCGCTCGTGCGGGCGGACGCCGCTCTCGCACTCGCGCGCACGGGCGACAGCGTCGCCGCGGCGGACCTGAAGCCGCTCCTCGCGGACACGGACCCGCACGTGCGCACGAGCGCGGCGTGGGCGGCCGGTCGACTGAAGGCGAAGGACCTCGCGTCCGAGCTCCGCGCACTCCTCGCCGACGCCTCCCCGGAGGTGCGGCTCGCGGCCTCGAAGGCGGTGGGCGACGTCGAGGACGCGGGCGCCGTGTCCGCGCTCGAGAAGGTCGCCGGCGATCCCGACTGGCGCATCCGCGCGAACGTCGCGGCGGCGCTCGGCAAGACGAAGTCCCTCGACGCGCTGCCCGCCCTCACGATCCTCGGCAAGGACCCGATCGTGCACGTGCGCGCCGCCGTCGCCGCCGCGCTGGAGGGCATTCCGTACCACTACAAGCGCGACGACCTGCTCTTCGCGCTCCTGAAGGACGCCGAGCCGGAGGTGCGCGGCGCCACCATGGCGCCGTTCGCGGTGGGCCAGGAGAAGCGGAGCGAGAGCATCCGGGAGCATTTCCTTTCCTGCGGCGACAAGAGCCCCTACGTGGTGGCGCACGCGTACGAGAGCTTCGCCGACGCGTCGCGGCGCATGCCGGACGGACTGCCCATCGGCTCCTGGCGCGGCGGCGTCTCCTTCTACATGTACGGGCGCCTCGGGAACCCGCAGGCGCCGCTCGCCGAGAAGATCGAGGCCGCCTATCAGCTCGGCGCGTTCGACGTCGCGGAGCCGTGGCCACGACCGGCGTTGCTCGCGGCCCTCTCGACGGAGAGCTGGGCGCTCACCGCCGCGGCGATCCACGGTCTCGGGGAGATGAACCCGAGCGACGTGGAGCAGAGGCGTCGCCACAAGGAGCAGACTCCCGGCGTGCTGGCGGGCGTCCTCGCGAAGGACCCGGAGGCCGCGCGCCAGCCGGACATCCGCATCGCGGTGGCGGAGGCGCTCGCGAACTTCCCTTCGGACTCCTCCAAGGCGCTCTTGAAGCGGCTCCTGACGGACCCGGATTTCTGGGTGCGCAGCAAGGCGGCCGAGTCCCTCGAGAAGCTCGGCGAGCCGAAGCCGACCGTCGCGCCGCCGGGCGAGCTGCCCGGCCCCGCGGATCCCCTCGACGACGACTACATCAAGTCGCGGCCCGGCCGCTTCAGCGCCGTGCTGACCACGAGCCGCGGCGAGGTGGTGATCGAGCTGCTTCACGAAGAGGCGCCCCGCACGGTGCAGAACTTCGTCAAGCTCGCGCAGAGCGGCTTCTACGACGGGAAGACGTTCCATCGCGTGGTGCCGAACTTCGTCGTGCAGGGCGGCTGCCCGATCGGCAACGGCTGGGGCAACCCCGGATACTCGATCCGCAGCGAGGACGGGCCCCTCCGCTTCGACCGCGGAATGGTCGGGATGGCCACCGAGGGGAAGGACACGGGCGGCTGCCAGTTCTTCATCACGCACTCGCCGCAGCCGCACCTCGACGGGCGCTACACGATCTTCGGGAAGGTGGTCCAGGGAATGGACGTCGTCGATCAGCTGCGCGTGGAGGACGTGATCAAGACGGTGAAGATCAAGAAGAGGATCTGGTAGCGTCCTCGCGGCCGCGCGTGCGCAGCACGAGCGAGCCGAAGCCGGCGCCCACGAGGCGCTCCTCGACCTCCGGCGTCGGGTTCACGAAGCGAAGCGAGACGCTCGCCTCGGTGGCCTTGCGGGCCAGCGCGGACACGTCGCTCAGCTCGCGTTCGCCCAGCGACGCCACGACGGCGATCTCCACGAGAATCGACCGCGTCCCGCGGGCGATCTCGTCGTACACGAGCTCCATGACGTCCTCGTCGAGCTCGAGCCGGTGCACGCGGACGATGGTCGCCTGCGGGTGCGTCTCCACCACCACGCCGCGCGCGGCGCCCGTGACGGTCGCGTGGGGAGGCGCCGGCGGTGGTGCCGCGCTGCGACTCGACGGCACGGGATGGGGCATCCGCTTCGGCGGAATCGGCTGTCCCACCGTGCCCGGCGGAATCTCGAGCGCGGCGTGGGCCGCCTGGATGGACTCGTGCACCTTCAAGCGCGTCGACACCTGTGCGAGGAACGCGCGCACGCCCACGCCCGGACGCGGCCGCACCAGCTCGAGCTGACCCCCGTCGCGGCGGAACGTCTCCTCGAACGCGAGCAGCGCTTCTCCCACCTGCGGATCGACGCGCGCCACGCGCGTGAGATCGAGCAGCAGCGGCCCCGTACCGGCGGCGCGCGCCCATTCCAGCGCCGGCTTCACGTGCTCCGCCACCGCCGCCCCCAGATCCTCGGGCAGCGCGGAGACCACCGCGGTCTCGCCGAGGAGCTCGAGCGAGAACGACATCGGGTAGCCACCGAGGAGACGCGAGGCCTTGGCCACCAGGGACGCGGTCTCGAACGGCTTCGGAAGGTGATCGTCGACGCCCGCCTGCGCCGCCGCCGTCAACGTCGCGGGGTCGCTCCTCGACGTGACGAGCAGCACCGGCAGGTCCCGCGTCCGCTCGTCCGCGCGCAGCTGCCGGGCGACCTCCAGGCCGTCCAGCTTCGGCATCGCCACGTCCATGATGATGAGGTCGGGCAGGGTGGCGCGCGCCTTCGCCAACGCCTCTTCCCCGTCGCCGGCGGTCTCCACGCGGTGCCCCATGCGCTCGAAGACGCCGGCGATCATCTGCGAGATGAACCTGACGTCGTCGACGACGAGAAGGCGCGCCATGAAACAGTCCGGGCTTGGGGGACACGCGGGCTTTCCGGGGGAATATCGGAAGAGGCCGAGCCCGGCTGAAGAAGACCGGCCCTACGGGGCCGCCACGATGTCCTCGAGCCATTCCTCGCGCCGCGAGTCCGACGCCGGGGCGCGACCGACTTCGCTCGAAAACACGGCCACGAGGCCGGGATCGAAGAGCAGGCCGGCGCCCAGCTCCAGGCGGTGCAGAGCGTCGTCCGCGGGTGGCGCGTCGCCGGCCGGGAGCCAGCGATCGTAGGCGTTCGCGATGGCCAGGATGCGCGCGAAGAGGTGAATGTCGGCCCCCTTGAGGCCGTAGGGGAAGCCGTGCCCGTCCCAGCGTTCGTGGTGCTGCTCCACGCCGTGCACCACGGCCGGCGCCGGCCGCGCGCGAGAGAGAATGCGCGAACCGACGACGGGGTGCATGCGCAGCCGTCCCTCCTCCGCGGCCCCTTCGGAGGTCTCGGGCGTCATGGCCACCTTCCCGACGTCGTGGAGGAGCGCCGCGAGCACGAGATCGCGCAACTCCTTGGGGGCCAGCCCGATCGCCCGACCCACGGCCACGGCGCCGCGGGCGACCCGCTCCGCGTGGCCGCGATCCTGCGGCCGTCGGATCTCCGCGGCCGCCACCAGCCCCTGCAACGAGCAGACCGCCAGATCGCGCAGCCCTTCCACCCGTTCGAGCCCGCGCAACGCGAAGGCCGCCGCCTCGAGCAGCGACTGGAGGGCTTCGACCTCGCCGGGCTCGAGATCCGGGGCTTCCTCGCGGCTCCCGAAGAGCAGCACGCCGTTCGGCCGCCCGTCGATGCGCAGGGAGACCGCCCATTGGAGACCCGCGTCGTGGAGCATGCGAAGCTCGCGCGCGGCCACGCCGTCCGCCGGGAAGGCGGCCAGGCGCTTCACGCCAGTCGCCTCGAAGCACATCGCCCCCACGCCGTGCGCGCCCGAGAGGCCGATGCGATCGAGGAGCACGGGCAGGAAGCCCGCGACGGCGTGCGGCGCCAGCATCGCCTCGCCTTCCGCGCGCGGCAGGAACAGCGCCGACCGCGACATCTGAAGCTCGCGATGCACCGCCCGGAGAATCGCTTCGCAGAGGAGACGGCGCGTGCCGACCCGGGCGAACTCGCGGGACAGCTCGAGGAGGCTCGAGAAGCTGCGCGACTGCGCGTCGAGGCGCGTGCGCGTGTGCTCGAGATCGTCGGTCATCATCGCGCTGCGCAGCGAGCTGCCCACCAGGCTGATGAGCGATTCGCGCAGCTCGGGCGAGGAGGGCGGATCGTCGAGCGCGAGCGCGAGGTCCGTCTCCACGTCGCCGGATTGCACGGCCAGGCCCGCGATCTCGTGCATCTCGCCCTCGTGCTCGAAGCGCGTGAGGAACGGCCGCAGCCCGCGGCGGACCGCGCGACGCGCGATCTCCTGCGAGATGCGCAGCGCGAGGGATCGATCGAGGCCTTGCCGAGCTTCGATCCAGTCGTCGGGCGTCTGGCCGCGGCGCACGACGAGCGTGCCCAGGACGCCGAAGTAGGTGTCGAACGCCTCCACCACGATGTCCACGCGCTCCTCGGGTGTGCGCGCGCGCGGCAGCGCGCTCGCCAGGCGTCGCACGAGATCGAGGCAGCGCGTCGGGCTGTCGGGAAACGCCCGCGGCTCCGCCTCCAGCAGCACCTCTTCGATGCGCCGCAGGACGTCTTCGGGATCGCGCGAGCAGAGCGTCGGATCGTCCTCGACGTCGTTCTTCCGGTCGGAGCCCTCGCGACCCTGGACGATCCGCATGTGCGCGGCGCGCGGCGCCATCGCACGGAGCGACCGGTCCGCGTCGACGCCGGGGGAGGTCTGGGCCAGAACGACGTCCGGGTCGAGGCCGTCCGCCATCAGGAGGCGGGCGCCGTCCTCGTCGGCCACGCACGCCACCTCGTGGCCGGCCCGCTCCAGGCACCGGTTCAGGTCGCGCCGGGCTGTTTCCTCAGGCTCCACGAGGAGAATCCGCGCCGTCCGCATCACGCCCGCCGCCCTCCGCACTCTCGGCCATCGGCACGCCCGCGCCGAGGATTGAGCCGGCGGGGCGCCGGAACCCCTTGGCGCGACCGCGGTTTGACAGGGTTCGCCGAAGGCCCCTAAGGTCCCCGGACCCCCCCGGAGCAACGGCATGCCTTTGCGCACCTGGATCAAGATGTGCGGGATCACGCGAGCGGATGATGCTCAGGCGGCCGCCGCTGCCGGAGCGGACGCCCTGGGCTTCGTGATGACCCCGAGCCCCCGGCGGGTGACTCCCGCGGAGGCCCGCAAGATCATCCGCACGCTGCCCCCGCACGTGCTGCGCCTCGGCGTCTTCGTCGACGAGCGGGCCGCGGAGATCGCCGAGGCCGCGCTGGTCGCCGAGGTCGACCGCGTCCAGGTCCATCACCCCGCGGATCCCGTGCTCCGCGACCTCCTCGGCGCCCGCCTTCTCGTCGCCTTCCGCGCGCGGGACGAGGGCGTGCCGGAGACCATCCGCGAGTCCGGCGAGGAGACGTTCCTCGTCGATGCGTACTCGCCCGACGCCCCGGGCGGGACGGGCCGCGTGTTCGACTGGAGCATCGCCCGGCACGCGGCCGAGCACGGGAGCCTCATTCTCGCGGGCGGCCTCACCCCGGAGAACGTCGGCCGCGCGATCCGCGAGGTCCGGCCCTTCGGCGTCGACGTCTCCACCGGGATCGAGGACGCGCCCGGAATCAAGAACGTCGGGCTCATGGAGGCGTTCGTGCGCGCGGTGCGGGAGGCCGACGCCGCGCTCGGCGCGGACGCCGCGGCCGCGAAATGAGTCGCCTGACCTACGCGACGGCGGGCGAGAGCCACGGCTCGTGTCTCGTCGCGCAGGTCGACGGACTCCCCGCCGGCTTCGCGCTGCCGCTCGGGCTCGTGGACGAGCTGCTGCGTCGACGTCAGGGCGGCTACGGCCGCGGCGGCCGGCAGAAGATCGAGGAGGACCGGGTCGAAGTCCTGACCGGCGTCCTCCGCGGGCGCGCGATCGGCTCCCCGCTCGTGATGCGCATCGCGAACCGCGACTCGCGCCTCGACGAGGCGCCGCCCCTGCACCGGCCCCGTCCGGGGCACGCGGACCTCGCGGGCGCGCTCAAGTGGGACACGGAAGACTGCCGCCCGATCCTCGAGCGGGCGAGCGCGCGGGAGACCGCCGCGCGAACCGCCGCCGGCGCGCTCGCGAAGGGCTTGCTGCGCGAGTTCGGGATCGAGGCGGCGGGCTTCGTCATCCAGCTCGGCGGCGTCGACGCCGCCGTTCCCGCGGACCTCCCGCTCGCCGAGATCGTCGCGCGCCGCGACGCCAGCGCGGTCTACTGTCCCGATGTCGCCGTGGAAGCGGCGATGAGGCAGGCGATCGACGACGCGAAGCGGGACGGCGACACCGTCGGCGGCCTCTTCGAGGTTCGTGTCGCGGGTTTGCCGGCCGGTCTCGGCTCGTGCTTCCGCCGCGAGGACCGCCTGGATGCGCGGATCGCCGCCGCGTTGATGGCGATCCAGGCCGTGAAGGGCGTCGAGATCGGCCCGGCCTTCGCGAACGCGGCGCGTCGCGGCTCGCAGGTGCACGACGAGATCTTCTGGGACCCGTCTCTCTCGGAACAACCGCGGCGCGGCATCCGGCGCGGCTCCAACAACGCGGGCGGACTGGAGGGCGGCATGACGAACGGCGAAGCGCTCGTCGTGCGGGGCGCGAAGAAGCCGATCTCGACGCTCGGCCGCCGCCTGCGCTCCATCGATCTGCGGACGAAGGAAGCGGCGGAAGCCGCGTACGAGCGCAGCGACATCTGCGCGTTGCCGGCCGCGAGCGTCATCGCGGAAGCCGTCGTGTGCTTCGAGCTCGCCGACGCCTTCCTCGAGCGCTTCGGCGCCGACACCATCGAGGAGACGCACCGCCGCTTCCGCGCGGCGGCGGCGAAGGAGGAGGGTCCGTCGTGAGAGAACGCTCCGAGCGCATCTTCGCGTCGCTGGATCCGGCCGGGCCGGTCGACGTCGTCGCGATCCTGAACGGCAGCGCCAACTTCGTCGACAGCACGTTCCGATACGTATCCGGCGTCTCGCGCGGCGGGTACGAAGGCTGCGCCGCAGTGCTCTTCCCGAAGCAGCGGCCGCGGCTCGTCGTGTCGCGACTGGAGGAAGAGAGCGCACGCACGGCGCCCGACGCCGAGATCCTCTCCTTTCCCACGCAGGCGGCCTTCCGCGAAGTCCTCCGCGCCGCTCTCGCCGGCGCGAAGCGCATCGGCGTGCACGGCGCGGCCGTGCCGTGGGCGAAGGTCCGTCTCGTGCAGGAGCTCGTGCCGCAGGCGGAGGTCCTCGACGTCACCGCCGCGCTCACGCGGGCGCGCCTCGTGAAGGACGACGTCGAAGTGACGCGGATCCGCCGGGCGTGCGACGTCGCATCCGCGGTGGCCGAGGAGATCCCGGCGATGCTCCGCGAAGGGATGACCGAGCGCGAGCTCTCCGGCGCCATCGAGACCGCGATGCAACGCCGCGGCGCGCAGATCGCGTTCCCCACCATCGTGGCGTTCGGCGCGGGCGCGGCGGAGCCGCACTACTCGCCCGGAGACGTGGCGCTGCGGCGGGGCGAGTTCGTGTTGGCGGACTTCGGCGCGAAGCTCGACGATTACTGCTCCGACATCACCCGCACGTGGGTCTTCGGCCGGGCCAGCGACGAGCAGCGCTCCATGTACGAGGTCGTGCAGCGCGCGCAGCTCCGCGCGCTGGACGCCACGCGCCCCGGCGCGCCCGGACGCGACGTCCACCGCGCGGCCGTCGACGTCGTGGACGCGTCGCCGTTCGCCGGCCGCTTCATCCACGGCACCGGGCACTCGATCGGCCTCGACGTGCACGACGGCGGCGTCCTGAACGACGCGTCCACGCTGATCGTCGCGCGCGGCATGGCCCTCACCATCGAGCCGGGCGTGTACGTCCCGGGTGTGGGCGGCGTGCGGATCGAGGACACCGTGCTGGTCACGGACACGGGCTGCGACATCCTCACGCCGGCGCCGAAGGACCTCGTGGAGGTCCGTGCTTGACGGACGGTTCGGTTCCGCGGCCGAGGCTCGTCGACTTCTTCCGCCCCGGCCGACTGTTCGAGCGCCTTCGCGAGCACCCGCGCTTCGTCGGGCCCGCCCTGCTCCTCGCGGCGGGCACGCTCCTCTACGTGGAGATCGCGGCGCGAAAGGCGCTGCCCTACGTCGTGCCCGCGATCCTCGACCGCGCGCTCGTCACCGAGTCCGAGCTGCGCGTCACGATGCAGCGCGCGCTGCGCGCGTGCGCGCTCGTCGGACCCGTCCTCGCGCTCCCCGCGACGGCCTTCGTGGCCTGGGTGATGCTGCGGCTGATGCGCTCGCGCGAGACGTTCGTGCGCGTGCTCGCGGTGTCGGCCTGGGCGGGGCTGTGGATCGCCGCCGGCTTCGTCGTGAAGGCCGCCCTGGCCTATGCGACCGGGCGCGCGGACCCGCCGGTGAACGCGGGCGCGTTCGTGCACGCGGAGCGGCCGCTCGTCCGTGCGCTGCTGTCGCTGACGAATCCCTTCGGCGTGCTCGCGGCGCTCTGGACCAGCGCGGGCCTCCGCGCCTTCGGCGTGCCGAGGCTCCGCGCGGCCGTCGCCGGGAGCGTGCCCTGGGCCGCCTGGCTCGTGACGCTCGCGCTCGTCTTCGGCGGCAGCTCGCGCTACTCGCCGGACACGCCGGTCCCCACGGGAGACTGGGCGCAGATCACTCGCGGCCCGATCACGCTGCGCTACGCTCCGTCCTTCGCGAAGGACGCGGAGCGTCTGCTCGCCTTCCTTTCCACCTTCGCCGACCGCCTCCACACGCAGCTCGGCCTCGACCCGACGCCGATCCGCGTCTACGTCTACCCGGACCACCGGGCGCTCGAGACGGCGACCGGCGAGCGCCTGCCGGTCCTCGTCACGGCGTCGGTTCGCGGCGCGGACCTCCTGTACCTCGAAGCGCCGGGCCGCAGCCTGGTCGTCACGCCCGAGCGGGCGCTTCGCGAGGCGCTTCGCTACGTGGGGCTTCTCGAGGTGGCGCAGGCGGCCAAGCTGGCGCCGCGCTGGTTCGTCGAGGGGTTCGTGCACGCCGCCGTCTACCCCGGGGACGCGCGCCTCGACAAGGAGTTCCGAGCCGCGCTGCAGCGCCGCGGGGTTCCCCACTACGACGACCTCCTCTCCCCCGCCTTCTTCCTGACGTCGGATGGCCCTCTGTTCGCGCGCTCGCTCGTGGACCACGTGGCGTACCTCGAGGGCCCCGGGGCTCCCGAGAAGATCATGCGCGACGTGATCGGAGGCACTTCGTTCCGCGACGCGCTGTACGCGCACGCGCACCTCACGACATCGGCGCTCGAGGCGGGATGGGTGCAGGTGCTGCAGTCCGCGTCGGGCGCAGCGCCGCGCCCGACGGCCGACTCCACTTCGCCCCGGTTGGACGAGGCCGCGCCGTTCGCGAAGCCCCACTAGGACGCGCCCTGAGGCGGCCTTCCCCGGCTGACCGGGTGGGGGCACGAAACTGCCCGCCAAGGTGCAACCGGGAGAGGATTCCCTGCTCGTCCCCAAGGGGGTCGAGCGAGGAACTCGAAGCTGCAACGGGAGTTGGACGCATCGACGCGAGCTGGCACGCGCTCTGCTCGGGAAGGGCGCAAGGTCCCGAGCCTGGCCGCGTCGCGATGTTGCCGGTCCGACGCCCGCGGAAAGGCCCGGGGGTTCGAGCCGAAGGTCCGGCCGGCAGAGTCAACGCAAGGAGCGACGAATGCGCACCCACCGACCTGTCACCGCCGCCGCCTTCGTCAGCGCGGCTCTGATCCTCCCGGGCTGCTTCGACTCGAGCAGTTCGCCCGTCGGCCCGGGGAACGACTCCACGGACGACTCGGCGATCCGCTTCGAGATGGACCAGCAGGCCGCCCTCACCGATCCCGAGGTCTTCGTCTACGACACCGGCACCCCCGTGTCCGGCGCGCCCATCGCCACCGACACGTGGCGCCGGCAGCTCGTCACGCTCGACAAGACCATCCAGATCACCCTGAACTACCCGCAAGGCGAGCCGCCCACCGCGAACGTCACGGTCCAGGCGAACGCGAGCGGGATCCTCCATCTCTTCGTCCGCACGGGCGAGCTCGGGGAGTTCACGAAGGACTGGTCCGACCAGGGCGTGCGCTCCTTGTTCTTCCGTCGCGGCAACGCGTCGGGCGACTCGTCGGCCGACGACGCGAAGGGCAACGGCGAGCGGGGCCGCGGGTGGCGGCTCGTCTCGATGTCGGGCGTTCTGGCCCAGTCCCCGAAGACCACGCGCCACATCAACTCCGTCCGCATCCAGGACGGTGACATCGACCGCACGATCACCAACGTCACGGACCTCGTCCCCATCGAAGACCTGATCTCGTTGCCGCCGAACACCACGGCCACGATCACCGTGGACACCGGCGACGCCACCGACCAGGTGTACCTCCACCTGCGGTGGCGCCAGGCGCGCCTCAAGCTCGTGGGCAAGGGCGACGGCACGTTCAGCGGCGCCTTCGAGACGGGACCGCGCGGCGGCGCGCGCCACCTCGGCGTGGACGTGCTGTCGCAGGGCACGCTGTTCGACGACACGGCGCCGTACGACAACATCGTGTGGGGGATTCCGTACCGCGTCGGCCCGCTGACCCCGGTCAGCTGATCGGCCGCGCGCCGGCGACGCGTCGAGACGCGCCGAAACACGCGAGGGGACGCCGGAGCACCCGGCGTCCCCTCGTTGCGCGAGAGCGTTCGTCCATTCGACCCGCGGCGTTCGGTCCGCGGGCCGACGCGGGATCTACCAGTCGCCCGCGGCGTCCTCGGGCGGCCGCCGCCCGGACCATTCCTCGAAGCCGGTGAGCGTGACGCCGAGGCGCACGGACTGCTCGTAGAACTCCGAGACGTCGCGCTGGCCGCGCCACGCGTACTCCACGAACCAGTCGAACTCGCCGCGACCGTCCGCGAACGAGAACCCGGAGCCCGCCGACAACGCGCGCTCGTTCACCTTCCGCCCCGCGCTGTCGAGCGTGTGCAGCGGCTCTGTCCGAAAGCCGAGACGCACCGGCCACTGCAGACCGCTGCTCGCCGCTGGCGACCACTCGACGCCGACCCCCAAGCGGTTCACGTCCACGAACTCGTCGACGGGGCTCGGCGGCGCGACGTCCTTCCACCCTTCGCGAGTCCAGTCGCCCACCACGCGCCATCCGCGGGCGGGCGTGACTTCCACGCCGACGCCCGTCTCGCGCGCGATGTCCTCGTGCGAGTCGATGCGCAGCGTGCCCGACGAGTCCGTGTTGGCCTCCGTGCGCAGCCGTCGCGTCCCGGAGAGCTGACCGGGGAACGAGCCCCACGCGCCGAGCGCGAGCTTGCTGCCGAGCGGAATCCGCGCGCCGGCCTTCCACGCCGCGCCCCAGATGCCCCGCTCGTCGCGGTCGTCGCTGCTGGCGAAGCCGGAGCCGGCCGGGAACGTGTTCCGCCACTGGATCGTGGAGTTGAGGAGGAGAACGTCCAGGCCGCCGCCCAGCTGCACGGGCCCCGCGCGCCGGGCCAGCTGCACGGGGATCCGCAGCAGGTTGCCTTTCGCCTCGAAGACCTGCTGGTACGGGCGCCCGTCGGGCGTGGTCGCGTCGCGGACGATCTTCCCGCCTTGCCGCCGCTCGACGAGCAGCCCCAGCCCGAGCCGCAGATCGCCGGGAATCGGGAAGACCAGGCCGAGGTTCGGGATGAAGCCGCTGTATTCCTTGAGGACGCCGGGCGTTCGCGGCTCTTCGCTCCGCGTCCAATCGGTGATCCACGTTCCGTAGAAGCGCGTCTGGTCCGTGAGAGCGAGAGACGCCGGGTTGCCGGACAAGCTCGGGACGCCGGCGGCCGCCTCGGCGCCGCCGAGCGCTCGGGCGTCGGCGCGTCCGGGCAAGACGGCCTCGCCGGTTCCATGGAGCGAGTAGCGCGACGTGGCCCCGGCCGTGGCGGCCGCGAGCGACGTCATCGCCGTCAGCGCCGCCCCGAGGGCGACCAGGCGGCGGGGCCTCACGGGTTGTCCTCCGGGAGATCGCCCGGCGTGTACCAGATCCGCAGCACCGGCGCCTTCCCGGGCACCTCGGTGTCGTAACCGTGGAAGCGGATGTAGTCCGTGTTCGGGTGCTCGTCCACCGCGCGAATCTCGAAGCCGTGGTTCGGATTCGACAGCAGCCGGTCGAGGACGCTCGTGACGTCGAGAACGGCCGAGTCCGCGGCCGCGGAGACCGACGCGTTGCCGTAGATGGTGGCGTCCACGGCCGTCGTGGACCCGGTCCACGGCTCCGCCTTGAGGAACCGGACGCCCATGGCGAAGTCCCGCCCCGAAGAGCGCGCGGCGTCCACGTAAAGGGTCAGCTCGGC
Organism: bacterium; assembly: GCA_046330135.1. GTDB lineage: Bacteria > ARS69 > ARS69 > ARS69 > ARS69 > CAYYFX01. Next base: position 992,639 of record JAXLTI010000004.1, on the reverse strand, counting down.
CCGATGGACGGTGGCGCGCGGGCCGAGATCCGGCCAAGTGAAGCGGACCAGCGCGTGCGCCGGGAAGCCGCGCGCGACCGTGATCCGCCGCGGCTCCTGATCGAGCGGCGTGAACGCGGGCGTCGTGCCGAGGGAGAAGACGTCGGCGACGGGCACCGCGGTCGTGGACTCGGGAGGTCCGCCGGCGGTGTGGAAGTGGATCGACAGCCGCGGCGAGGCCGCTCCCTCGCGCGAGTCGAACTGGATCTCGCCGGCGGCGCCGGTCGCGGGCGCGAGCGCCATCCCGAAGTTCGAGGTCGAGTCGCTCACCCACGCCTGCACGAGCCCTGCGAGGCTCACCCTCAGCGTGTCGAGCACGGGGTCGGCGAAGGGGACGTCGACGGTGGCGAAGGGCGCAGGATCCACCGACGGGAAGGAGTCCGCGGGAATGGGAAGCTCCGGCCACGTCGACGTGACGAGGGAGATCGTCATCGAGAAGGGCGAGGTCCCGAAGCCCTGGCGGTACGGCAGCACGAGGGACGCGCCGTCCACCACGGACCCCGGCAGCGGCAGGTTCGAGGGCGCGAAGCGCAGCAGGGCGCGAGAGAGATAGCCGGGCCGCCCGCTCACGAGGAGGGTCGGGGTCGTGGCGTTGTCGGCGATCACGCTGAGGACCTGGTAGGACGTGGACGTGTCCGGCGGCGTGGCCGTGATGAGCCGGACCGCTTTCAGGTTTCCCCGGTCCTCGATCAGCGCGACGCCGATGCCGTTGTCCGCGTGCGTGCCGCACGCCGAGAGAGCGGCGGTGCCGAGCAGCGCGAGAAGGGCGAGTGCGCGCGACGACGCGGACGGGCCGTCACTGGAGAGGCGCAAGGAGCCACGTTCCTTTCCCGGAGGGGAGAGCGCGGGAGTCTAGCAGTGAGTTGCGCACCCCGCCAGCGTGCGTGAGACGAGCCGCGGGCGTCGCGCCCGCGTGGCGCGGCGAGCGGAGCGCTTCGAAGCCGAATGGGGCGGTGCGGTTGACGTTCTCCGAGACCGTGGAGAAAGTGACTGCGCGAAGACGGCGACGCGAGACGAGAGAGCCGAGCGACTCGCCGCTTCGTCCCGAGGGCTGCCTCGAGCCCCTGCAACCCGCCGCGGACGATCCGGCCGCACGGCCGATCTCTCCGGGCCTTCGGGTTCAGCAAGCACCGCACCTCGTGCAAGCCTCGGGGAGGTGACCGCGTCCGGACCTCGAACCCTATTGCCCGGCCCCGGTTCAGGGACGGCCCGGGAGAGTCGGGACGGAGACGAGGCGACTTTCGGATCCACGACGAAAGCTCCGCGACGCGGTCCACCCCAGGTTCCTGGCGAGACGATCGCCCTCGCAAAGCCCCGCCGGGCGGCCTTCTTGACACCCCCTGGAGGCTTCCGTACCTTCACCGTCCGGCGAGTTCGGGGCGGTGTAGCTCAGTTGGTCAGAGCAGCGGAATCATAATCCGCGTGTCCGGGGTTCGAGTCCCTGCACCGCTACCATCCCTCCGCCCCCGGTCGGGGGGATCATGACGCCAGCATTCATCGAGGCCGTCCTCCACACGATCCGGCGCGAGCGATTGCTGTCGCCGGGCGACGCGGTCGTCGTGGGCTTCTCGGGCGGCGCGGATTCCTCGGCGCTCCTTCGCGCGCTCCTCGACCTCGAGCCGAAGCTCGGCCTCCGGGTCGTGGCGGCGCATCTCGATCACGGGCTGCGTGCGGAGTCCGAGGAAGACGCGGAATTCGCCCGAGGGCGGGCGCAGGAGTGGAACGTGCCGTTCGTCGGGGAGCGCATCGATTGGACCCCTCGCGGCGGCGTCCCCCGAGCGAACGTGGAGTCCGCCGCCCGCGCGGTGCGCTACGAGTTCCTGCGCCGGGTGGGAGCCGAGCGGGGCGGCGTGGTGGCGGTCGGTCATCACGCGGACGACCGCATCGAGACGTTCCTCGCCCAGTGGCTGCGCGGAGCCGGCCCCCGCGGGCTCTCGAGTCCGCGCTACCGCCGCGAGGACGGCGTGGTCCGCCCGCTCCTCGACCGCACGCGCGCGGAGATCGAGGAATACCTGAGCGAGCGGGGCATCCCGTGGCGGAGCGACCCCACGAACGACGACGGATCGAACCTCCGCTCGCGCCTGCGCCGCGACGTCGTGCCGGCGCTCCTGCGCGAGAGCCCGGAGCTGGCCCGGAGCGCCGGGCGGACCGCGTCGCTCCTGAGCGACGTGGAGGAGGTCCTGGAGGAGCGGGCGCGCGAGGTGGCGGCCCTCCTCCGGCGCCACGGAGCGCCCGGGGAATTGGTCCTTGATGGGCCGTCGGGGCGCCCCTATCATCGCCTCGTTCTGTCGACGATCCTGAGGAACGCGATCCGCGACCTCGCGCCGGCTTCCGAGGCGGGGTACGAGCCGTTGGAGCGACTCGTCCGGGCCTGGAAATCGGGAAGTCGGGAGGTCGTGGACGTATCCGGCGGCGTGCGCGTGTCCGTCGGGGAAGAGCGCGTCATCGTGTCGGGGCGGTCGGGCGCGCAGCCCGTCGCGGAGCGCGAGATCCCCGTTCCCGGCTCGCTCCTCCTCGAGGGTCTCGAGGCGCGTCTCCAGGTGGACGAGGTGTCGCCGCCTCCGTCGGATGCGCGGGGTTGCTCGGACGCCGGGGTGGCCTGGCTCGACGCCGGTGAAGTGCGTCGACCGTTGCGGGTCCGCGCCCGTCGTCCCGGGGACCGGTACCACCCCTTGGGCTTGTCCGGCACGGCGAAGGTGCAAGACCTCATGGTGGACCGGAAGATCCCGCGGAGACTGCGAGACGTGGTTCCGTTGGTCGTGGACGATCGCGGAATCCTCTGGATCCCGGGGTTCCGGGTGGACGCGCGCACCCGGATCACCGATACCACGCACAGGGCGCTGCGCCTGGAGATCACGGGGCGGTTGCCTTGGCTCGCGGAGGCCGGAGAGTGAGCATCCCCTCGGACGTGACCATGAGTCGAATCGGGAACGTGCTGCTGAGTGAAGAGGCGATCCGTCGTCGCGTCGCCGAGCTCGGCCGGGAGATCTCGGCGAAGTACGTCGGCGAGGTCCCGATTCTCGTGAACATCCTGAAGGGCGGGTTCATCTTCCTCGCCGATCTCGTGCGCGCCATGGACGTCGACTGCGAGGTCGACTTCATGGTGGTGTCCAGCTATGCGGACCGCACCGAGTCCTCGGGCGTGGTGCGGATTCTCTCGGACCTCGGGCTCAACATCGAAGGCCGGCACGTGCTCATCGTGGAGGACATCGTGGATACGGGGCTCACGCTCGAGTACCTGCGCGAGCTCCTCCTCGCGCGCAGTCCCGCTTCCCTCCGCGTGGTCACGCTGCTCGACAAGGTCGAGCGCCGCAAGGTGTCCGTGCCGCTGGACTTCGTCGGCTTCCGCATCCCGGACGAGTTCGTGGTGGGCTACGGTCTGGACTGCGCGCAGCGCTTCCGCAACCTGCCCTACATCACGATCCTGGACGGCAACCACCTCCCGCCGATCTCCCCGAAGTCCCGAACGGGGGAAGCCCGATGACCGACCGCCGCGAACCGAACGATCCGCCCTCCGAGGGACCCGGCGGCCAGAAGCCGAAGCGGGAGCCGCCGCGCTACGGGCGCGCCACGAAGACGATGGCGTTCTGGGCGGTGCTCATCCTGTTGTTCCTCGTCGTGTTCCACACCGTCTACAACGATCAGGCGCGCGAGGTCCAGATCGTGTACACGGAGTTCCTGCACCAGGCGCAGGAAGGGAACATCAAGCAGATCAAGATCGTGGATCAGGAAGTGCGCGGGGACCTGCTCGCCCCGGCGATGACGGACTTCCAGGGCGTCAGCCAGGCGTACACGCGCTTCCGCGTGATCCTCCCGCCCAATGAGACGGGACTCACCCAGAAGATCCTCGAGAAGAACCCGAACGCTCGAGTGAGCGTGGGACTGCCCGGCACGAACTGGACGCAGATCCTCTTCGCGTGGCTGCCGATCCTGCTGATCCTCGGAATCTGGATCTTCATCATGCGCCAGATGCAGACCGGCGGGAACCGCGCCTTCACGTTCGGCAAGAGCCGCGCTCGTCTGTTGACCGGGGGGGACCGGCCGAAGATGACGTTCGAGGACGTCGCCGGGGCGAACGAGGCGAAGCAGGAGCTGCAGGAGATCATCGAGTTCCTGAGGGACCCCGGCAAGTTCCAGAAGCTCGGCGGCAAGATCCCGAAGGGCGCCCTTCTCCTCGGCGCGCCCGGCACCGGAAAGACGCTGCTGGCGAAGGCGGTGGCCGGCGAGGCGGGCGTTCCGTTCTTCTCCATGTCGGGCTCGGACTTCGTGGAGATGTTCGTGGGCGTCGGCGCGTCGCGCGTCCGCGACCTCTTCGAGCAGGGTCGGAAGAACGCGCCGTGCATCATCTTCATCGACGAGATCGACGCGGTGGGACGTCATCGCGGCGCCGGCCTCGGCGGCGGGCACGACGAGCGGGAGCAGACGCTGAACCAGCTGCTCGTGGAGATGGACGGGTTCGACAGCTCGGACGGCGTGATCCTCATCGCCGCCACGAACCGTCCCGACGTGCTGGACCCCGCGCTCCTGCGGCCCGGCCGCTTCGACCGCCAGATCGTCGTGGACATGCCGGACGTGCGCGGGCGCCTGGGCATCTTGAAAGTGCACGCGCGCCCGATCCCTCTGGACGCGGCGGCGGACCTCGAGAAGATCGCGCGCGGCACGCCGGGCTTCTCCGGAGCGGACCTCGCGAACGTGATGAACGAGGCCGCGCTGCTCGCCGCGCGCCGGAACCGCGACAAGGTCACGATGATCGACCTGCTGGACGCGAAGGACAAAGTGGCGATGGGCGCGGAGCGCAAGAGCCTCATCCTCAACGAGCAGGAGCGGGAAGTCATCGCGTACCACGAGGCAGGCCACGCGCTCGTGGCGATGAAGATCCCCGGCGCCGATCCCGTGGAGAAGGTCACGATCGTGCCGCGCGGGCGCTCGCTGGGCGCCACGTATCAGCTGCCCGTGGACGAGAAGCACATCCACTCGCGCACGTTCTGCCAGGGGAAGCTCGCCATCATGATGGGCGGTCGTGTGGCCGAGGAGATCGTCTTCGGCGAGGTCACGAACGGCGCGAAGGGCGACATCGACGTGGCCACGAACCTCGCGCGGCGGATGGTGTGCGAGTGGGGCATGAGCGAGCGCCTCGGCCCGATCGCGCTCGGCCGCGGGGACGAGCAGGTCTTCCTCGGACGCGAGATCGTGGAGCAGCGTCACGTGAGCGAAGAGACGGCCGAGGCGATCGACGAGGAGGTCCGCGGCCTCATGGAGCAGTCGCGCCGGACGGCGCGCGAGTTCCTCACGGCGCAGCGCGAGGTGCTGGACTCCGTGGCGATGGCCCTCCTCGAGCGCGAGACCCTCGACGAGGAGGAGGTCCGTCTGCTGATGGCCGGGTCGCCGCTACCGTCCCTGCCGCCGCGCAGCGGGAACGGCAGCCCCGAGCCCGCGACCGGAAGCACGATCGGAGAGAGCCCCTCGACGCTTTGATCGGAGAAGCAGTGCGCGTCCGCGTTCCCCCATCCATCTCCGCGCCGGCGCTCGCGGAGGAACCGGTGGGGCTGGCCCGGCTCGTCCCTCGCCGCGAGCCCTCCCGCCGCACCCGGATCGTGGGCATCCTCAACTTGACCCCGGACTCCTTCCACGACGGCGGGGTGGATCCCACGCCGCTGGCCGCCGTGGCCCGGGCGCGCGCGATGGTGGAGGCCGGAGCCGACGCCATCGATCTGGGCGCGGAATCCACTCGTCCGGGGGCCGAACCGGTGAGCGCCGCCCGCGAGCTGGAGCGCCTCCTCCCCGTCCTGGAGGGTCTCTGCAACCTGGGCGTCCCTCTTTCCGTCGATACGACCAAGGCGGAGGTGGCCGCCCACGCGATCGAGAGCGGCGCCGCGATCGTGAACGACGTCTCGGGGCTGACCGCCGATCCCGAGATGGCTGCCGTCTGCGCGTCGACCGGAGCGGGCCTCGTGCTCATGCACCGGCGCGGCGATCCGCGCACCATGCGCTCGCTCACCGACTACGACGACGTCGTGGACGAGACGCGTCGCTTCCTGGCGGACGCCATGGAGCGCGCCGTCCGCGCCGGCGTGGACGCGGAGCGCATCGTGATCGATCCGGGCCTCGGCTTCGCCAAGACCGCCGATCAGAACCTGGAGATCCTCCGCCGCCTCGGTGAGTACCGGCCGCTCGGCCGGCCCGTGCTCGTGGGTGCGTCGCGCAAGTCCTTCCTGGCGCGCTTCGACGCTCCGGCCACGGAGGATCGCCTGGAGGGCACGCTCGCGACCACGGTCCTCGCGGTGCTCGGCGGCGCGTCCCTGGTGCGCGTGCACGACGTGCTCGAGAACCGGCGCGCGATCCTCGTGACGGAGGCGGTTCTGGAAGCGCCGATCGCGGGCGAGGGTGCCCGGGGAGCCGAGCGGTGAGCTTCCTCGGCGACCATTGGTTCCTCGACATCCTCGACGTGGCCATCGTCACGGTGCTCTTCTACAAGCTGTATCAGTTCATCCGTTCCACGCGAGCGGTCACGATGTTTCTGGGCCTGCTCGTCATCATCGTGGGCGGATTCCTGGCGGAGGTCCTCGGCCTCCACGCGCTGAGCGCCATCATCGGCAGCTTGAAGACGATCTGGCTCATCGGCTTCCTCATCGTGTTCCAGCCCGAGCTCCGGCGCGCGCTGTCCAAGCTGGGCCAGCACCCCATCGTCCGACCCTTCGTGGCCCGCGGCGAGACGCAGGAGACCGCGGACATGATCGTGAACGCGGTGTTCGAGATGGCGGAGGTGCGAACGGGTGCGCTCATCGTCATGCTGGGGCAGGCGGGGCTCAAGGGCGTGGTGGAGACCGGCACGCCGCTCTATGCGCGCGTGAGCGAGGAGCTCCTCCTGGCGATCTTCCAGCACCGGAGCCCGCTGCACGACGGTGCCGTGATCATCCAGGCCGATCAGATCGTGGCGGCCGGCTGCATCCTCCCGCTGACACAGGATCCCCGTCTCTCCCGCTCCCTCGGGACGCGCCACCGCGCAGCGATCGGCATCACGGAAGAAGCCGACTGCGACGTGGTGGTGGTCTCCGAGGAGACCGGCGTGGTCTCCCACGCCAAGGGCGGGCAGCTCCAGAGCGACCTCTCGCGCGACACCCTGCGAGGGATCCTCAGCGCCGCCTTCGATCGACGCGCCCACGCCGCCTGAGACGAGTGCCGGGAGCGTCCCGACCGATCCGCGCATCTCCCCGGCTACGCTTCTCGGTGCGAGGGTTTTCCTCTCAGAACGCTCCCGGCGATTCCCCGGGTCAGGGAAGGGCCTGGCCACCGCCCTCCCCCTGCGAGCCTGCGAGCTCCCTGCGATCTCGCGAAGCGCGGGGGGCGGACCGGCCTCGATCGCCGCGACCACCCCGCGGACACGACGCCGACGCTGACTCCGACCCGCAACCCCGGCGCTTCGCGTGCGATCTCACTCAGCAAGGGCCGGGCCGCGCCGTCGCTCGCGCGCGATGGATCGCGCAACGCCGCACGACGTCGGCGCTTGCGCGCGGAGCTCGCGCCCGTCGTCCCGCGATCCCCTACGGCGGAGCGGCACCCCGCGGTGACGCCGACGCGAACGCGCGGAGACAGTGGTCAACGCGCTTGCTGTCGCGAGCGGGTGCACGTTCGCGCGGCGGGCACCCCGTCGACGGAGAGCGGACGCTCCTCCTCGAAGCTCGCCCGCTCAGCAGCCCGCCGACGGCTCGCCGGACGACGGAGCGACGAGACGGCCGTACGCCGCCGGCCGACGACTTCCGAGCAGGTCGTTGCGGGGCGTCACCTGCTTGTCGCGCGCCGCGGCGAGATCGATCTCCACGACGCTCACGCACTCTCCGTCTTCTTCGGCTCGTGCGATCACCTGGCCCCGCGGCCCGGTGATCTGGCTCGCGCCCGTGAAGTGGAGCTTCTCGGCGCGCCGGACATCGTCACTCGCGCGGACGTCGTCACCGCAGCGGTTCGCCGTGATCGCGAAGACGCGGTTCTCGAGGCACCGAGTGCGCATCGCGTCCTGGCAGAACGGGAGCACGAGGTTCGATGGGTGGAGCAGCAGCTCCGCGCCGTCCACGGCGAGGCAGCGCGCGGCTTCGGGGAAGAGCCAGTCGAAGCAGATCATCACGCCGACGCGCACGCGCCGGCCGCCGTGCTCCAGCGTCCAGGCGCGAAACGGGCGATCGCCCGGATCGAAGACCTCCGTCTCCCGGTCGAAGAGGTGCACCTTTCGATAGACCAGAAGAGCGCCGTCCGGACCGGCGAGGGCCGCGGAGTTGAAGAGGCGCCCGTCCGCGCGCTCGGCGAACCCGCCCACGATCCACGCGCGACGGCGCGCGGCCAGCTCGCGGAGCAGCGCCGCCGTGGGCCCGTCCGTTCCCTCCGCCACGCGCTCCGCCTCCGCTCGGTCGAGGAACAGATACCCCGTGGCGAACAGCTCCGGCAGCACCAGCACGTCGAAGTCCGGCGCGCGCTCCACGAGCTGAGCGGCTCCCGCCAAGTTGCCGGTGACGTCGCCGAACGCGGGGCGGGTCTGTGCGAAGCCCACCCGCAGGCGGGCGACTCCGGAAGTGGTCATGAGCGTCCTCCGAGGAAGCCATCTTGTGACAGGCGTCACGAGGAATCCACCTTGCAGAACGCCCGACGGGCGGCGCGCCGCGCCCGGAGGCGTGAGCGCGGACGGACGCCGACCCTTCGGCGGATTCGAGGGTTCGTTTGCTAGAATCAGGGATGGCTGGTCGACGGCGGCGCGCCCCTGGATGGCATCGTGCTTGCTCCTTTCTCGAGAAAGCGGCACGACGGAGGGATCCGGTGGAGCTGTCGTCGTACTTCGACCTGACCCGCCCCGGAGATCCGCGAGAGCGGACCGCCTATTTCGTCTTGGACTCCCTGCTGCGCTCGCGGATCGACTGCGGCTTCGAGTCGAACGGCGAGCGGCACGACGAGTCGGTGAACGTCTACCTCGTCGACCTTCTCTCGCGCCTGGTGGGGTCTCCCGGCATCGGGGACCTGGCGAAGAGCCGCGACATCGACGTGTTCGAGCAAGTCCGGGACTCCGGCGATCCTCGCTTCAAGAGCCAGGTCTACCGGGCGAACGCGGATCACCTGCTCGTGTCCACGAGCCTCTTCGTCGGAACGCCCTACGTGGAGCGCTCCGGCAAGCGGGACTTCGACGACGCGGCCCGCGACCGCATCGGCCGGGGCAAGACGTACTACCGCTACGCGGCCCTCTTCCACGAGCGCGCGCCGGCGGCGTCGTCCGCGTTCGCGGAGGTGCTCGAGTTCCTCTCGCAGGACTTCGAGCGCTACGTGGACGTGCTCTTCCACATGCGCGGCGAGTACTTCCACCTCTACGGTCAGCTGCGGGACGCGCAGGTGCGCGCCCTGCAAGGGATGCCGGAGGCGGCCGAGGAGAACAGCACCTCCGTCGACGCGCTGCGGAACGAGTTCCTCGACGCGTACTGGGCGTGGCACCAGCGTCCGGACGCGGAGACCCGCGGGCGGCTGGAGACGGCCGTCAAGCGCCTGAGGCTCGCGGATTCCACGTTCCGCTTCGAGCTGCCGCACTAGCGTCCCGTCTCGGCAGTCCGGTCACGGACGGCCGGGTCTTCCAAACGACGCTAGCTGTCGGCTTCGCGCTATTGCTCCTCACGCGGCAAGAAACGCCACCATCGGAGCCACGACGCTGCGCAGGTCGGGCGCCGCCGAGAGGACGTGCCCTTGGCCGTCCAGCACGATGAGGCGCTTCTCGGTGGAGCCGGCGCGCTCGACGAGCTCTTCGGCGCCGCGCAGGGAGACGCTGTCATCCTCCCGGGAGTGAAGGACGAGGAGCGGACAGCGGACGGCGGGAATGCGGCGCGTGGTCGCTTGGATGCCGCGCTGGACGTCGCGCTGCCAGCGCCAGGTCGATGCGGCTGCGCGCGGCGATGCGAGCGCGAGCAGCGGCAGGGCGAGGAGCCGACGCAGGACGAAGGGGCGAAGGGCCGGCGCCAGGGCGACGAGTCGGCCCACGGGCCGATCGTAGGCCACGTGGAGGGCGAGCACCGCTCCCACCGACTGGCCGACGACGGCGACGTCGGTGCGGTCCTCCGCGAGGGCGTCCAAGGCCTCGAGCGCGCGCGACGCCATCGCCTCGAAGCGGACCCCGGCGAGCGCAGCGTCGCCGCGACCGTGCGAAGGGAGGAGCGGGCAGAGGCTGGAGAAGCCGGCCGCGGCCAGCTCTCGAGCGAGATGGCCGAAGTCCGCGGGTGAGCCCCCCGCGCCGTGGAGCAGCAGAACGGGCGGGCGCGGGGACTCCACGCGGAGGAGGAACGATCGGTGAAGGCCCGGAACGCCGTACGCGCGCTCCTCGCGGGCCCAGTCTGCGATGGACGCGTCGAGCGGCGTCGTCATCCGCCTCGGTCGCTCAGCAGGTCACTCGACACGATGTCGGAGGGAACGGACGGCGCTCGTGCCACAAATAGAGAGGGCGCGCTCGACGCGCGCCCTCTCGAGCCCGGTGCCCCGCCATGTCGTCCGCGGCCGCGAGTTTGACCCAAAGCTCCAGGTGGGTGCCCGCACGGTCCGTTCAGTTCGCACGCCTCGAGGGCCGCGAACGTCCCAACCGAATGTAGGGCTCCCTGTGCCGAGTCATTAGGTTCATTTTTTTCACGACTCGCGATCGATCACAGCAGGGACCGAATCCACTCATCGGCTCGCGCCGACCTCAAGATGATAGACACGCGAGCACGTGACCGTCAAGACGGCGGCCGCATTCTCGGCGTGCTCCGGTGACGCCTCGCCTTCCTCCCCTCGGACTCGTGACTCTTGTCAAAATTCCCGCGGAAACCCCTTCCGCATTCTTCAAGCCGGTGTCAGATTTGTCCGATAGAGGGAGAACCGATCGGCGAGCGCTCGCGTCGGGACCTCGAGGCGACGGCGTACTGCCGTGCGCCGACGACGTCGCGAGCACGCACGATCGTCTCCGCTCCGGACATGGAGGTTCGGTCATGAGATCTTCGGTTCGAGTGCTCCTCGCGGCGGCGCTGCTGAGCGTGGTCATCGCGGCTCCCTCCCTCGCGCTCGAGAAGCAGTCGCGTCCCTTCACGGGCGACAACCGCGCCGACCATTGGCGCGCGGCGTCGTCCTGCGACATCGTGTACTACAACTTCTGCACCGGCTGGGTTTGGATCTGGAGCGGCTGGGGTCCGGGCGACCGCCTCGGCGTCTCGTTCAACTCGTGCTGCGGCAACGGCAACAACACGACCGCCGTCGGCACGACGTTCGTGTACTTCGGCACGGGCGCCCCGGCGGGCTACGGCTTCACCGGGACGATGGACGTGTTCGACGCGGACGCCAACCAATGCCCCACGGGAGCCAGCATCGCGTCCCTCCCGTTCTTGCCCGTCGGCGGCCAGTGGAACACGCCCGACTTCGGCTTCGCCACGGTGCCGGACTCCACCTTCGCCGTCGTGATTACGATGGGGCCGAGCGCCAGCAACCCCTCGGCCATCGAGAGCGATCACCCGGCGGCCGGGCCCACCGGAGGGATCGCGTGCGGCACATGCTACTCGAATACCCGCGTGAATCACTCGTTCTACTGGGGGACCAACGCGGCGCCGCTGTGCCCGGGCTCGTCCTTCAATGACGGCGTGTGCGACGCCCAGCTCATCATGGACGCCGGCGTCCGTTGCACGTTGGTCTCGATCGAGCCCACCACGTGGGGAGCGGTGAAGAACCTCTATCGCTAGGGCCTTCCTGTCCGACGGAGCGAACGAAGGGGTCCCGCCGCGAGGCGGGACCCCTCTACGTTCCGGCTTGCATTCCGGCCAGCGCTCCGGCAGGTCGACGCGCCGACGCGTCGAGGTTCCCGGCGCCGCGCCTCGCGGCGGTCAGGTGCGCGCGTAGTTCGGCGCTTCCTTCGTGATCTCGACGTCGTGCGGGTGGCTCTCCTTGAGACCCGCCGTCGTGATGCGGATGAAGCGCGCCTTCTCGCCGAGCTCGCCCAGGTTCGCCGCGCCCACGTACCCCATGCCGGCGCGCAGGCCGCCGATGAGCTGATACACCGTCTCGGAGAGCGGCCCGCGGTACGGGATGCGCCCCTCGATGCCCTCGGGCACGAGCTTGCGGGCGTCTTCCACGTCGCCCTGGAAGTAGCGATCGGCGCTGCCTTCGAGCATCGCGCTCACCGAGCCCATGCCGCGCACCATCTTGTAGCTGCGCCCCTGGTACAGCACGATGTCGCCCGGGCTCTCTTCCGTTCCGGCGAACATGCTCCCGATCATCACGCACGAGGCGCCCGCGGCGAGCGCCTTCACCACGTCGCCCGAGTATTTGATGCCGCCGTCGGCGATGACCGGAACGCCGTGGCGACGCGCGGCCGCAGCCGCTTCGAGGATTGCGGTGAGCTGCGGCACGCCCACGCCGGCCACGACGCGCGTGGTGCAGATCGCGCCCGGCCCGACGCCGACCTTCACGGCCTGCGCCCCGGCGCGGATCAGCGCCTCGGCGCCGTCGGCGGTGGCCACGTTCCCCGCCACGACGGGCACCTCCCGGGAGACGCGCTTCACGCGGAGGATCGCGTCGGATACCGCCTCCGCGTGGCCATGTGCGGTGTCGATGAACAGCGCGTCGACCTTCGCCGCGGTGAGGCGCTCCACGCGCTCCTCGAGATCGGTCCCCGTGCCCACCGCCGCGCCCACGCGCAACCGCCCGTGGCTGTCCTTGCAGGCGTTCGGGTGCCGCTGGCGCTTCAGAATGTCCTTGATGGTGATGAGCCCGCGGAGATAGCCGCGCTCGTCCACGACCGGCAGCTTCTCGATCCGGTTCTCGTGGAGGATCCGCTTCGCTTCCTCGAGGCTGGTCCCGACCGGCGCGGTGACGAGTCCTTCCTTCCTCATGACGTCGCTGACCGGAACGTCGCGCCGCTCGAGGAATCGAAGGTCTCGGTTGGTGAGGATGCCGACGAGCCGCCCGCCCTCCGTGGTGACGGGCAGGCCGGAGATCTTGTAGCGAGCCATGATCTCCTCGGCCTCGCCCACGAGGCGATCCGGCGAGAGCGTGATCGGGTCCAGGATCATGCCGCTCTCGGAGCGCTTGACCTTGTCCACTTCCTCCGCCTGCTGCGCGACCGGGAGGTTGCGATGGATCACGCCGAGCCCGCCCTCCTGGGCCAGCGCCTTCGCGAGCGCGGACTCGGTCACGGTGTCCATCGCGGCGGAGAGCACGGGGATCTTGAGCTCGATGTCAGCCGTGAGGTGCGTGCGGACGTCCACGTCCTTCGGATGGACGGAGGAGGGACCGGGGACCAGCAGGACGTCGTCGAAGGTCAGGCCCTCGCCGACGAACGGGGTAGACGGAACCACCGGAGTCACCTCCTCGGGCCGACGACAGGCTCAGGATCGGATGAACCGATGATAGCCTCGGCGGCCATGCGGGGGAAGGGCGTGTCCGGTCTCGAAGGTCAGGCCGGCTTCCAACGGGCTCTCCCCGCGGAGGGGAGCTCCGCCGTCCGGCGGGCCGGAGGTGAACGCGTCGGCGGCTCGTCCGGCGTGCTTCCGCATCGGACGGGAGCCCTCCGGCATCCTGCCTCCTCCGGGCTCCCTCGGCTCTCCGTCGCCTCCGCCGTCCGTGGCTACGGCTCCTCCGAGACGCCGCTGCGGAAGCACGCCGGTCGAGCCGCCGACGCTTGCCTCGCGTTGCCCGCGTGAGCGTCGAGGGCTTCGCCGAGGGTTGGCTCGGTGGAAGCTGGCCTGACCTTCGAGACCGGGCACTAGTTGAGGTGGCCGGAGGGGGACGGCTTTACCGGGTGCTCGCCTGCCCCTTCGACTCCGGGGCCGGTCATGGGCACGAAGCGCACCGGGATGACCTCCCGCCGCACGAGCTTGCCGTCTTCTTTGACCTCGACCACCAGCTCCTGGTTCCCGGCCGGCCCCACCGGGATGACGAGGCGCCCGCCCTCCGCCAGCTGATCCTGGAGAGGTTGCGGGACGTTCTCCGGCGCGCACGTGACGATGATCCGGTCGAACGGGGCGGCCTCGGGCCAACCCAGGTAGCCGTCGCCCGTGCGCAGGTGAACGCGCTCGTAGCCGACGCCCTTCAGCGTCTCCGCCGCGCGCTTCGCGAGCGGCTCGATGATCTCGATCGAGTAGACGTTCTGCGCGAGCTCGGCGAGCACCGCCGCCTGGTAGCCCGAGCCCGTGCCGATCTCGAGCACCTTGCTCGCAGGCGTCAGCTCCAAGAGCCGCGTCATGAGCGCGACGACGAACGGCTGTGAGATCGTCTGATCTTCGCCGATGGGCAGTGGAGTGTCCTCGTAAGCGTGCTCGCGCAGCTCGGGCGGCACGAAGAGATGCCGCGGCACCTTGCGCATCGCGTCGAGAACGCGCGGGTCCTGGATCTGCGGCGCCAGCTCCTCGTTCACCAGCGCGAGGCGCCGCCGCGTGTACTCCGCCTCCTCGACGGCGGACGACGTCGCCGGTCTCGGGGGCGGAGCCTCGCGGGCGGGTGCACAGCCCGCGGCCACGAGCCCGGAGAGACAGAAGGCGGCCGCGAGGGCCGCCTTCCGCAGATCACTCGGTCTCGACGACGCTCTCACGTCACCGCCCGAGCGAGTCCAGCAGCTCGCGCGAGCGCGCGAGACGCTTCGAGCGATCCTGGGCGAAGCGCTCGATCCCCGCGAGGATGTGCGCGGGCGACAGGTGCGCTTCCGCCATCACCTCGTCGACGGAGCCGCCGGTGCGCCACCGGTCGTCCCAGTCCGACGAGAGCGTGTACTCGTAGGCGAGCGGGTTCTTGAGCCAGTCGAAGAGGAGCCGCCGCGAGCGGTTCGTGATGGCCATGCAGTCCAGCTGCGCGGACGCCGGGAACACGCGCTCCCGGTACTCCGGCGGCTGCAGCGCGAAGAGCTGCGGACTGATCGCCGCCACGATCCTCACGTTGAGGTTCGCCTTGTCGATTTCCGGCAGCGCCTTCACGAGGTTCACCGTCGTCATCGTCCCCTGCACGATCACCGTGCCGCCCTTCGGCCGCTTCGGATCGAAGTCGCGGATGAGGTACGCGCCCTTGGCGGCCTCGAAGTGGTGCGCCATGCCGAGCGCCGCGCGGTCAGGAATGGAGACCGGCGGCCGCGTGAGGTGCAGCGCCACGATCGGGAAGCTCGACGCGAACGCGGCTCCGAGCAGGACCGGCACCTCGTTGTACTCCCACGGGTGGAGGTTGCAGACGTGCCCGTCGGGGAAGAGGTCCGTGACGCCCGGCGCGAAGATCCCGAAGTGCGTGCGCGAGTCCTCCGCCGTCTCCGGACCGGAATGGCCGGCTACCCAGAGGATCTTGCCCAGCCGGATCTCCGAGTCCTGCGCCGCCTGACTGAAGAGGCGCATGAGCCCGTACTTCAGGTAGCTGAACGATCCGTACGTGGAGCACGCGGCGTAGAAGCCGTTGAACTTCTCGAAGGGTTTCGGATGCACGTTCACGCACGCGATGCCCGCGCACACGCCGGCGTTCGCGAACTCCGTGATCTCCTGCGGGAGCAGCGCGCCGTCCACGTTCGTGTTGCGCTCGTACCAACCCCAGCCTTCCATGTCGCCGAAGCCCTTCGCGAAGCCCGAGATGTTCGTGGAGTCCGCGAGATCGGCGGACATCGCGACGAAGAGCGGGCGGCCGTACTTCTTCTTCCCGAGGCTGTTGACGTAGGCGCCCCACTCGGAGAGCGCGCCGCGGTTGGGCTTCTTCTCGCCGGGCTTGGCCCACATCGCCTCGGGGTAGTTCCGGTAGTCCCAGAAGACCGGGTCTTCGAAGGGGACCTTCGCGCCGTCCACCTCGAGGGACTCCGGCCGCTCGGGGACGGATTCCCCGATCTCCACGAGACGATCGGCGAGGTAGTCCAGCAAGGCCGGATCCTTCTCGAAGAGCGAGAGCGCCCGCTGCAGGTTCGTGGCGACCTGCTCCTTCATCGCCGTCGCGTCCGCGGGAGCCGGCTGTCCCTGCCCTTCGAAGGCGATGCCGTACTTCGCCGTGAACTCGGCCCGCCCCTTCCAGTACCCCTCGCTGTTCTGCGGGGCCGGCGTGCCGTGCGATTTGAAGCCGGTGTACGCGTAGCCGCGACCCTTGAGCGTGCGACCCCACACGCAGACCGGTCGCTTGTCGGGATTCGGTCCGTGCACGCCCTCGGCGAGGGCGGAGGCCACGCTCTCCCAATCGCTGCCGTTCTCCGCGCCGGCGACCTTCCAGCCCGCGGATCCGAACCACTCGGCGGGACCACCGTGCACCACGCTCGAGCAGCGACGCGCGTCGATGCCTTCGTCGTTCCAGTCCAGCACGTAGACGAGGTTGTCGAGCCCGAGGCCGAACGCCGTGTTCCGCGTCTCCCACGACGCGCCCGCCGTGAGCCCGCCCTCGCCCTCGAACGCGAAGACGCGAACGTCGCCGGCGCCGGCGCGCTTCAGCGCCATCGCCTCGCCGGCCGAAACGGGGGAGCCATGACCGGACGGCCCGGTGTTGAACTTGAGGAAGAGCGTCTTGCCTTCCATTTCCGCGTGCCCGGGCAGCCCCTTGTTGCGGCGGAACTGCAGGAGGTCTTCCCACATCATGGAGCGGTGCTCCGGATCGGGAATGCGGTACCGCGGGTCTCGCGTCTTCTCGTACTTGAGGCGCAGCGCGTGGCTGAAGACGGTGAGCGTGGCGTAGACGAGCGGGACGGTGTGCCCGGCCACGAGCACGAAGCGGTCGCCGAAGGGCTTCTCCGGATTCCGGATATCCCAGCGCATGATGCCGCCGAGCAGCGTGGTGACCATCATGTGCACCTTGGAGCGTGAGCCGCCCGGGTGCCCGCTCTGGCGATAGTTCAGCATCATGTCGATCATGGAGTCGATCAGGTCCTTGATCTTCTCCCACTGGGGGTACTGCGCCCTCATCTCCCCGAGGAGGGCTCGCGTGTCGGTCTGCTCGAGGGTCTTCACGGCAGTTTCCTCAACTTGGAAGCCCGGGAACGCGCACGGCCCCCGGAGGGGGAACCGGATCGATTCCGGGCCAATTTACCGCGAACGGCGGGAGTGGGCCTCCCCAGGCGCCGGCAAAATCGCCGGGCGGAGGGGCCGTCAGGTCCAGAAGGCCCTGCCCCGAGGGGTGGCGCAGGACCAGGCGGAGGCCATGCAAGAGGTGACGGGGCGACGCGGCGAGGACGTCCTGCGGCGCAGTATCGGAGGCGCCGCGGCCGACCCTCACCCCGGGCGCGGACTGTGGGAAGCCGGGGCCGACCCTCACCCCGGGCGCGGACCCGTGGACGCCGGGACCGTAGAGCTTGTCGCCGAGGATCGGATGACCCGCGTGGAGGGCGTGGACGCGGATCTGGTTGGTCCGGCCGGACTCCGGCCGGGCGAGAACGAGCGAGACCTCGCCGAGACGGCCGCCCCCCTCTTCGACGGCGGCGGCCGGGAGATCCCGCGTGGCCAGGCGGAAGAAGCGCGTGAGGGCGGACTTCCCCCGCTCGAGGTCGACCACCCGCAGCGGCGTCCCCCCCGGAGAGAGCCCTCGCGCGATCGGAGCGTCCACGACGAGCTCGTCGGGCGGCCGGCCGTGCACGAGGGCGAGGTACTCCTTGCGCACGCGGCGCTCGTGGAACTCGCGCTCGATGGCCCGCGCGGCCTCGCGGCTCTTCGCGAGAAGCACGACCCCCGAGGTCTCGCGATCCAACCGGTGCGTGAGGCGCAACGCGCTCCCGCGCGTCGCACGCAGCTCGGCGATCAGGGTGTGGCGGATGTAGCGGCCGCCCGCGTGCACGGGCAGATTGCCGGACTTCGCGACGGCCAGCACGTGCTCGTCCTCGAGCAGGACGGCGTACGCGAAATCGACCTCGGGCTCCTCGTGCCAGAGCACGTACTCGATCCGATCGCCGCGCCGCACCTCGCGGTCCGCCGCCGCGACGTCGCCGTTGACGCTCACCGCCCCTTCGGCGAGGCGGACCGCCCACACGTCGCTCGGGTGATAGCGGAAGCGATGCCCGAGGAACTCGGCCAACAACCAGCCGTCGCGGTACGCGTCGACGGTGCACGAGAGCACGTAGCGGCGAACGGTCACGACGTTGCGGCCGTTTCCCTCGGCCGCCTCCCGCGAGTCACAAGCTCGTCAATTCGTTCGACCCGTCGGACTTGTACTTGTACACACGGCCTTCGAAGCCGTCGATGTAGCCGTAGGGGATCGACGGCCACAGTCCGGTGTCCTGCGAGGCGGTGGACACGTAGACGTTCGCCGCCGCGGCCTTCGCGATCTCGCCCGAGAACAGGTTCCCGTCCGTCGACGTCCTCGGGCCGGAGATGAACGCCACCTGGCATGCCGTGATGTAGATGTCGTCCACGAGCCCCTTGATCTCCTCGAACACGTCGGTGTTCCCCCGGGCGATGCCGGTGCCGAGCCCGAGCCGGCCGGCCGAGCCGTGGCAGTTGATGACGAGCGCCTTCAGCTTGCCGCCGGCGGCCTTCGCCACGGACGCCACGTTGATCATGATCCAGCGCGGATCGTCCTTGCGCGTGACGAATCGCGTGTTCCACATCTTGTAGTTCGGACCGGGCACGTCGTTCGCGTTGATGGCCATCGCAGGCTGGGGAATCCGGATCAAAGAGCCGTCCTCCTCCGAGGGTCGGGGTGGGTTCGAGCCGGGGACACTAGCAGGATCGCGGAAGGCCGTTCAACCCGCCGGGGCCGGGCCGCCGCGGGAGGCGCTCAGTCTTCCACGGCGGCGCGCGGTACCGCCGCTTCCCGGAGGATCTCCGGGATCTCCGCGTCCTTGCCGGCCACCAGCGCCAGCGGCAGCAGCAGCGCGAGCGGAACGGTCAAGAACGTCGTCGAAGCGTTGGAGTAGACGAGCCACGAGAACTGCCAGTGGTAGGAGTCCAGGAGCCGCGACCCGTACCAATCCGTCCCGAACAGGGCGAGATTCCGCACGCTCATCATCAGCGAGAAGCCGAGGCCTTCGCTTCCCGCCGGCGTCGCCCGCACCGCCAGATCCATCAGCGCGAGCTCCGCGAGCGTGTACCCGAAGCCGTTGAGTCCCTCGATGACCTGCGCCCGCAGCAGCGAGGAATAGAACAGGTAGATGAGGTTCGAGGCCGTCCCCGCGAGGAGGCACACCACGAGGAGCGTGCGCAGCGGCAACCGTCGACACGCCCATCCGTAGACGACTGCGGCCGTCACCCCGCCGATCCCGCTGATGAGCTGCAGGAAGCCGATCGTCTGCACGTCGAGGTGGAGCACGTCCTGTTGCCGATAGAGGACCGCCGTGACGATGCCCGGCGCGATGTAGAAGAGCGCCATCAGGCCGGCGGCCGCCCACATCGTGCGGGCTTGGCCGATCTTGGCCAACTGGCGGCCCGCGTTGCTCAGCAATTGGGTCGAGGCGATGGATACGCGGCGCTCGTGCAGGAACAAGATCGTCACGGGCACGAGCAGGAACAACACGCCGCCGCAGACGCCGGCCGTCCAGCCGAAGAGGATGCTCGCGAGGTAGCCGGCGATCGGGCCGTTGATGATGTAGCACGCCTGCTGCACGAACTGGCGGATGGCGGTGAGACGGCCCGAGCCCGACGTGGCCTGCGCGACTTCCACCATGTACCCGCCGATGACGGTGCTCGCCACGACCATGAAGCAGTTGATCGCGATGCACACCCAGAGCAGCTTGTCGTAGTCGTGCGGGGTGAAGATCAGCGCCACCCAGCAGAGGACGGCGAGGAGACAGCTGGTGAGGATGTAGCTCTTGCGCCGGCTGCCGAGGAGCGGGAATGCGTCGGTGAGGATGCCCGCGAGCGGCTTGAAGTACCACGCCAGCCCCGCCAGGAAGAAGAACCGCGCGTTGTCCGCGCGAGAGACGTGCAGCTCGTTCTTCAGCAGGTTCTGGAGGGGAAGCCGCGCGAGCAGCTGCGGCTGGGCCAGGGTCGTGGCCAGCACGCCGGCCACGATGACGATGGCCGCGTGCCGAAGGGTGAGCGGGGTCTCGCGGCGATCGTGCGTCGCGACGGCCGATGCCATGCGCGGGTCCCTGAGCGGGGAGACGTGCTCTCTCGCCCGTCAAGGTCCGCGCCCCGAACGGACGTGGCCGGGCCAGCCCCGGCGCTCGTCGATCATAGCGGCCCCGTGCCGCCGGAGATACGGCGTTCGACCCGCGGCGGAGCCGGGTCGCCCCACGAGGTCACGCGGGGCGAGCGCTCCCCAGCGCCGCGAACAGACGCGCCGTGGTGAGGAGATCCACGCGCCCGTGGTGCAGCACGGGCCGGAGCAGCGACGCGTCGCCCGTGGCCACGAAGCGGTGGAAGAGCTCCGGGATGTCGCGGCTGGGAACGTCGCCGGCGCGGCTCAGCCCGATCACCCGACGCTCCAGCGTGGCGAGGCGGCAATCCTCGAAGCGACCGCGCCAGCGACGTCTTGCCGGGTGCAGCACGTCCACGTGCGAGAGGCGCCGCGTGACGTCATCCCTCACGCGGAGCACGACGCATCGCTCGCGCAGGCACGGAAGGTCGTAGGACTTCCCGTTGAAGGTCACGAGCAGGCGGCGCTCCGCCAAGTGCGCGAGCGCGGCCGCGAGGAGGGGCCGCTCCTCCGGGTAGTCGCGCGCGACGAGCTGACGCGCGACGAGGCGGTCTCCTTCCAGCTGGAGGATCCCCGCAAGCAGCACGGGGCAACCCCAGAAGCCCGTCGTCTCGAGATCGAGGACGGCGACATCCGCGAGGCGCATGCCGCGGGCCGGCGCGAGGCCGCGGTCCGTCTCCGCCGGATCCGACGCGGCGAGCGCGTCCAGCGCCCGGGCGATCTCCTCCGCCACGTCGATTCCGGGGACGAGCTCCTCGACGCTTCGCCGGATGGACAGGACGGGCTGCCCTTCGACCTCGATCGTCTCCGCGCCTTCCAGCTCCGACGCGTCCAACGGCTGCGGCCGCGCCGGGATCGACGGGATCCAGGGCGCCGAGGCGCCCGCCCTCTCTGCGCGACGTCGCGCGAGCGCACGGATCCCCTCGCCGAGGGTCGTGGCGCTCACGCGGCCACCTCGCCCGAGACCATCGCGGACGCCAGCACCAGCTCGAGGATCAGCCGCGCCGCCTCCTTGTCCGGGATGGGCCAGGCGCCGTTCGCTTCCGGATCCTGATGCTGCGCGGGGCGCAGCACGGGCAGCCCCACGCAGCTCGGGCAGCCGGTCTCGCAGGGGCACTCGGTCACGAGCGCGCGCGCCGCGTCGAGCACGTCCGCGGGACAGCGGAACGCGTGCTCCACGAAACCGAGGCCGCCGGGGTAGCGGTCGTAGAGGAAGACGGCCGGCCGGCCGAGGTTCCGGCTGTCCACGACCCCGCCGATGTCCGAGCGGTCGCACATGGCCCACAGGGGCAGCACGCTGATCAGCAGGTTGCGCAAACCGGCGAGGCCCTCGGTGGGATTCTTGCCCGCTCGCTTCACCGCCGCCCGCACCTCGTCCGGGAGCGCGAGCCAGAAGGTCACCGTGTCGATCGTCTGCTTCGGAAGATCCAGATTCCCCCACCCGATCGAGTCGATGGACATGAAGCGGATCTTCTTGAAGAACGACGTGAACCACGTGACGGACGCGTCGCCGAGGCCGGTGGCCGCGCCGCCCACCGCGCCCGTCTCGCGCGTGCCGTTCAGCAGCAGGTGCTGCTCCACGACCGGCTGCGTGTAGTAGTCCACCTCGCGCCGCTCCACGTACGCCGCCTTGCCCTCGAGGTCCAGATGGCGGACGACGAACGTCTCGCCCTCGTGCAGGTACACCGCCTCGGGATACAGCAGCTCGAGCGCGGAGATGGCGTCCACCGTTCCGATCACGCTGGCCTCGCCGCGCGCGGGCGGCTCGAACGCCGGTCCGGTGCGCGGCCGGAACGCGGAGCCGCCCTCCGCCTCCTTCGCGACCTGCACGATCGTGTAGGTGTCCTGCGACATGTGTCGAAGGCTCACCGCGCGCGACGGAAAGTCCACGTTCGCCCAGTAGCTCCGGCCGTCCACCTGCCGCGTGCGCCCGCTCTCGTCCAGCAGGCGCACGAGATCCGCCGACGTCTCCCCGAACGTGGCGACATCCGCCGTCTCGATCGGCAGCTCGAACGCGGCGCACTGCAGGTGCCCCGAGAGGATCCACGGGTTCTCGGGGTCGATGACCGCGCTCTCCGGCGTCTGCGCGAAGAGCCAGCGCGGGTGGCGGGCGAGGTACTGGTCGATGGGGTCGTTCGACGCGACGAAGAACGTCACGGCTTCCTCGCGCCCGCGCCCCGCCCGCCCGGCCTGCTGGTAGAACGACGCGATCGTGCCGGGGAAGCCCGTGACGATCGACGCGTCCAGCCCGCCCACGTCGATGCCCAGCTCGAGCGCGTTCGTGGACGAGACGCCGAGCAGCTCGCCCGAGAACAAGGCTTTCTCGATCTCGCGACGCTCCGCCGGCAGGTAGCCGCCGCGGTACGCGCGCACCTTGGACGCCAGCTCCGGCGCCTCCCGCGTCAACGCCTCCTGCGCGTAGCGATGGATCAGCTCCGCCGTGACGCGCGCCTTCGAGAAGCAGATGGTGGGCACGCGCTCCTTCACCAGCTCCACGAGGAGCCGGTGCGCTTCGACGTTCGCCCCGCGGCGCCCCATCTTCGCTTCGTCCACCCACGGCGGGTTCCACAGGACGAAGCGCTTCGGTCCGCGAGGCGAGCCGTCCTCGTCCACCACCACGACCTCGCCGCCGATCATGCGCTCGGCGAACTCGCGCGGGTTCGCGATGGTGGCGGAGCCGAGCAGGAACACGGGCTCGGAGCCGTAGTGCCGCGCGAGGCGGCGCAGTCGGCGGATCACGTTGGCCACGTTCGAGCCGAAGATGCCGCGGTAGGCGTGGATCTCGTCGATCACCACGTAGCGCAGCCGCGAGAGCGCGCGCGACCATTTCGCGTGGTACGGCAGGATGCCGGAGTGCAGCATGTCCGGATTCGTGAGCAGGAGATTCGCTTCGTCGCGGAGCTTGCGACGCGTGGCGGCGGGGGTGTCCCCGTCGTAGGTGCCGGCGCGCATCACGCTCGCAAGCGCCGGCGAGGCCTGCGCGAGACGGAGAAGGCCGCGGAGCTGGTCCTGGGCCAGGGCCTTCGTGGGATAGAGGAAGAGCGTGGCTCCGTCCGGCTCGGTCAGCAGACCTTCGAGCACCGGCAGCGTGTACGCCAGAGTCTTCCCGGACGCCGTCCCCGTCACCACGGCGACGTTCCGGCCCGCCCGCGCCTCGTCCACGCAGCGCGCCTGGTGCAGCCAGAGCTCCCGGATGCCGAGCGCGGCGAGAGCCTCGCCCAGCGCCGGGGCGAGCGGCGCGTGGGGGGCCGCGAAGCGCGCCGCGCGCTCGGGCACGTCCTGCACGTGGACGACCTGGCCGTCGTAGCGCCGGTCGGCCTCGAGCCTCGCGAGGAAGCGCGCGACGTCCATCCTCCCCTCCCCGAGCGGGCGCCCCGGTCACGCCCCGGTGCGACGCCGCGGCACGATACTAGACATCTGGCTGGATCACAAGGCGGATCGGCGGCCGGGGCAGTTGCCGCGCCCGCCGCTCGTCGCCGCGCCACGACGGCGCGGCTCGCCGCTGCTACGATCGCGCTCCGTTTGCCCGCCCCGGGAGGTCCGATGTTCCGAGCCGCCGCCGGCTCCACGGCGCAGCTGCTCCAGCTCTGCGCGGGGTACTTCGCCTCGTACGTCGCCACCGGCGTGCTGGTGAAGTACTTCGTCAGCGTCCGGGATCCCAAGCTCTCGGAGATGTCCTTCCTCGTGAACAACACGCTCGGCTCGGCGGTGTCCGTGCTGATCGTGATCGTCCTCCTCGGCTGGCTGCGCCTGAAGTCGAACCGCATGGTGCGGTGCGGTCCGCTGCGCTTGCCCGTAGAGGCGGCGTACATCATCCCGTCGGGCGTCTGCACCGCGGTCGTCATCCCCACGACCACCCTGATGTACACGCTCCCGATCTCCGTGATGGTGGCGATGGTGATCATGCGCGGAAGCGTCATCGTGATCAGCCGCGCCGTCGACGCGATCCAGATCGCGCAGGGCATCCTGAAGAAGCGCGTTTACGCCGAGGAGAACTGGGCGGTCGTCTTCGCGATCCTCGCGGTGGCGGCGCACGTGGTGCTGCTGCCGCTCGTGGCGGCGCTGGAGGCGCGCGGCGTTCCGATCGGGAAGTCGCTCGGGTTGAATCCGGCGGAGGCGAAGGGCAGCTTCGACTTCCTGGGCTCGCGCGCGGCCGTGACGATCCTGGGCTCCTACATCGCGGCGTACTCGATCCGCATCTACCTGATGAACTACTTCAAGAATACGCGCGCGAAGGGCATCCCGCAGGACAACAAGGGCTTCTTCGCGATCGAGCAGGTGGCGGCCGGCGCGGCGATGGTGATCGGCACCGCGTGGATCCTGTCGTCCGCGCCCACGGAGACCCGTGTGATCGACGTCCGCGCGGCGCTCTCCGCGCCCACGTGGACCGCGATCGTCTCGGGCATTCCGTACGGGCTCGTGGCCTTCTTCTCGGTGTTCCTCTTCATGTTCCAGGGCCGCACCGCGACGTTCGCCGGGCTCGTGAATCGCCTCACGTCGTTGCTCGCGGGCACCACGGCCACGCTGCTCGGGCACGCGTTCTTCCGGTCTTCCCTGCCCTCCGCGCGGGATTGGATCTCGATGGCCTTCATCCTCATCGCGGTCGCGTTCCTCACGCGCGCGGAGCGCCACCGAGTGGCCGAGCTGGCCGCGCCGGCCGCGCGCTGAGCTTCGCCCCGTGATGAGCGCGGTCGCCCTCGCCGCCGCGTTCGTGGGCGCGCACGTCGCGGCCGCGGCGGCGGGCGGCACGTGGTGGGGGCTGCACCACCTCCGTTACCTCGGCGCGCCGCAGATCGCGCTCGTGGCGCTCGGCGCGTCGATCGCGGCGGCGCTGTTCGCCTGGCCCGAGCGGGTGCCGCGCGTTGCGGTCTCGGCGCCGGGGCTCGCGCTGCTCGCCGTCGCGAGCGTCGCGCTCTTCTGGACGCTCCGCGATCGCTCGCACCTGCTCGGCGACGGCTCGGTGATCCTCGAGAGCGCGGCCGACGCACCCGCGTGGTCCGACAAGGAGCCGCTCGCGCAGCTCCTGGACTTCCCCCTCCATCGGGCCGCGCGCCGCTTCGACGTGCCGCCGGCGCGCGTCTTCGAGCTGTTCAGCGCCTTGCTGGGCGCCGCGCTCGTCGTGCTGCTCGCGCGCGCGGACCGCGCCGCCGCGGCGCAGGGATGGCTCTTCCTCCTCGTGCTGACGACGGGCGCGGCACAGCTCTTCTTCGGCTACGTGGAGCACTACCCCGCGCTCGCCGTGGCGGTCGTGGCCTGCCTGCTGGCGCTGCGAAGGCCCGTGGAACAGAGGGCGTCCTTGCTGCCGGCGCTCCTCTGCTTCTGGGCGGCGCTCTTTCTCCACATCTCGTCGATCGTCCTCGTTCCGGCGATCGCGTGGGCCGGTCTCCAGCAGACGCGGCGGCGCGAGTCGCGCGAGCGCCCCGCGCTGTGGGGCGATCTCGTGCTCTCCACGGCGGCCGCGTGGTTCGCGTGGCGCTTCGCGTTCCAGTACGTGCCGGGTGCTTCCTCCTTCGAGCAGTATCTCGCCGTGCTCGGGCAAGCACGTCGCTTCACCGCCGCGACGCCGGGGGCGGCCACCTCCGCGGTCGGTCCCGCGCTGCTCTCCGCGGCGCATCTGCGCGACTTCGCGAACCTGCAGCTGCTCCTCGTGCCCGTGGCGCTCCCTCTGGCGATCCTCGCGACCCTCGCGACGGGGACGAGGCGGTTCCTCGCGCAGCCGTTCCTCGCGCAGCCGTGGCCGGCGACGCTCGCTCTCGCCTCGGGCGGCTACCTCGCCGCGCAGGTCGCGTTCTCGCCGTACCTCGGCGCGCCCCGCGATTGGGACGTGCTCGCCGCCGGCGCGTTCCCGATCGCGATGCTGGCCGCATCGCTCGTTCCCTCGCTCGCGACGCCCCCCTCCAGACGCACGCGCGCGCTCGTCGCCGGCCTCGCGACGTTCCACGCCCTCGCCTGGGTCGCCGTGAACGCGAGCCCGGCCGCCGCGCTCGCGCGCTTCGCCGAGCTTCCGCTGCCGGAAGGCCAGGTCGACTTCGTGCTCGGCACGCGTGCGCTCAAGAGCGGCGATCTCCGGGAGGCCACGTCGCGCTTCGAGCGCGTCGTCCGCGACGTCCCGACGTCGTGCCCGGGTTGGTTCAGCCTCGGTCTCGCGCGCGAGGGACAGAGGGACGCCGCCCGCGCGCGCGACGCGTTCGCCCATGCGCTCGCCGCGTTCGAGCGGGATCGGCGCGTGCCGAAGGGCGAGATCCTCGAGCGGCTCGGTCGTGCGGACTGGGAGACGGGGCGGGCCGACGAGGCGGCGAAGGCGTTCGAGCTCGCGCACGCGGAGCGGCCCGCGTCGCTTCCGCCGGTCATCTTCCTCGCCGTGCGGGCCGCGCGCGAGGGGCGACCGGACGAAGTGCTGCGCTGGCTCGAGCCCGTGATGGAGCGCAAGGCGGAGCAGCCCGCGATCCTCATGCTCGCGGCCGACGCGCTCGACGCGCTCGGCCGGAGCGACGAGGCGAACGAGAGACGTCGGGAGGCCGCGCGGGTGTTCCCGAACGATCCTGCAGTGAGGGCCGCGCTCGAGCGCCGGCCCACGGAGGAGAGGCGATGACCCGAGCGAAAGCGTCAGCTCGCCGCCGAAAGCCGAGCACCCCCGCGAGGACGGCGTCCCGCGGAGCGAGGCCGAGCACCCCCGCGAAGGCGGCGTCCCGGTGCGAGTGGGCGGGCAGCGATCCCCTGTACGTGGCGTATCACGACGAGGAGTGGGGCGTCCCCGTGCGCGACGATCGCAAGCTCTTCGAGTTCCTCGTGCTCGAGGGCGCGCAGGCGGGGCTCGCGTGGATCACGATCCTCCGCAAGCGCGAGCACTATCGACGCGTCTTCGAGGGCTTCGACGCGGCGAAGCTCGCGCGCTGGCCCGCGTCGAAGGTGGAGCGCGCGCTGAAGGACGACGGCATCGTGCGCAATCGGCTCAAGGTGCAGGGCGTGGTGCGGAACGCGCGTGCCTTCCTCGGAGTCGTCGAGAGGGAGGGCTCCTTCGCGCGCTTCCTGTGGTCGTTCGTGGGCGGCGAGCCGCGGCAGAGCCGCCGGGCGGCGCTTCGCGACATTCCGCCCGAGACCGAGGAGTCGCGCGCCATGAGCCGCGAGCTGCGCCGGCGCGGCTTCACGTTCGTGGGTCCGACGATCTGCTACGCGTTCATGCAGGCGGTGGGCATGGTGAACGACCACGTCGTGAAGTGCCCGCGCTGGAAGGAGCTGGGCGGCGGCGACGGCGGCCGCTCGGGCGCCGGCCGCGCCGCCACGGTCACTCGTCGAACTCCGCCACGACACAGACCTCGTCCTCGCTCCGCACGGTGACCGTGAGGAGGTTCGGCCGGCAACACGTGGCGCAGTCGTCGGTGAAGCGCTGGGACGCGCCGAGGGCGGGATCCACGAGGGCCTCGTTCTCCGACCCGCAGACGGCGCAGGTCCACGCTGCGAGCAGAGCCCCCTCGCGGCCCGTTCCCTCCGGCGGTCGCCCCTCCACCTCTACCAGCTCTTCTTGTCCGGCGCCGGCAACGACCCGCCCATCGGCGCGGCCTGCAGCGTCTTCGCCGCTTCCTCGAACGCCGCGGTCAGCGCGTCGGCCTGCTTCTTCCCCGTATCGCCGTAGCCGCGCAGGACGTCGAGCTGGAGCAGCGCCGCCTGGAGGTGCGCCTCGCCGAGATACTCGCGGGCCGGCGCGTAGTCCGGCTTCATCTGGAGGACCTTCGCGTAGGTCTCGAAGGCGTCGTCCAGGTTGCCGGTCTTGCGGAGCGTGTAGGCGACCATGTTGAGGTACTCGGGGCTCTTCTTGTCCTTCTTCGACGCGATCCGGAACCGCTCCAGCGCCTCCTGATAGCGGCCTTCCTTCACGAGCTCCATGCCGCGCGTGTACGCCTGGAGAGCCTCGTCGTCTCCCGAGTTCTCGGTGTTGGCTTGACCTTCGTCCTTGTCCTTGCCGCCGCCCCCGCCGCCGGACATGGCGAGCGAGCCTCCCCAGGCGAGCGCGAGCAGCGAGACGGTGAACAGGGCGACCTGCAAGGGACGACGGCGATCCATGGAGTTCCTCCGATTTCGAAGGGGTTGTGATGCGGGGGGAAGGCGACACTCTAGCACGGAACGCGGTCATTGCCCGCCGGTGCGCCGCGCGTTCGCGCCCGGCGCCGCCGCGGCCACCGTCCCGAGCAGCAGGAGGCCGACGATCTCGACGGCGGTCGAGGGATGCTGGGCCATGGATGCGAGATTCCCGAGTCGCCAATACGGCGCGTACGGCAGGAACTCCAGCCGCCAGTAGCAGTCGTCCTCCCGCGCCGCGGCCTCCAGACAGCGTACGAGGGGCCCGGGACCGATCGCGACCCCGCACTTGTACACGAGGACGGAGGCCACGACGAGCGCCACCATCCACCCGCGCGCGAGCGGGGAGGCATCCGCCCACGCATAGCGGAGCGCCAGAACAGCCCACGCCACGCCGAGCACGGATACGGGCAGGAGGAAGCGCGGTCCCCAGTACCAGGCGCCGTGCCAGGCGTGCCACGTGGAGTACGCCGCGACGAGGAGCGCCGAGTACGCGAGGCCCACGAGCGTGAGCGTCGTGGCGGCGGCGGGGAAGCCGCGAGGCGGCCGGCGCGCGAGCGCGATGCCGAGAAAGACGGTCGGGACGAAGAAGACGAGCCCGCGCGCCGGAGCGATCAGCATCCCGGGAAGCCCGATCCACACGGGGGTCGTGAAGCCCTCGCCGCCGTAGCCGAAATCGAGCGCTGCGCCGCGGCGGAGTTCGTTCTCGAGGAGACACAGGGCGGCTCCGAGCGCCACGCCCGCGACCGTCCATCGCACCTCGGCGCTCCGGATCGCGCGGAAGAGGCGTGCGATTCCCTCGCGCGCCGTCGCCGAGCGCGTCGCGAGGAACCCGGCCACGAGCGAAGCGCCCAGGTGAACCGGGGCGAGCAGGGGATTCATCGCCGTCGCGAGCGCGGTGACGACGACGAGCGCGCCGGCGCGGCGCCGCGTCCCGTCCGGCCCCGCTCTCAACGTGCACACGAGAACGAGCGCGGCGAGGCTCAGCGTCGTCCAGAGGCACTCCGAGTAGAAGTCCCGCGAGTGCGGGATCAAGAAGCTGCCGAAGAGGAGCAGCGCCACGCCCCCCACGCCCTGCCGCGCGCTCAGTCCGAAGTGCGTCCTGGAGGCGCGGTAGAAGAGGAGCACGAGGGCGAGCACCACGAACTTGTTGAAGCGCTGCACCACCTTGCGGATCCCGGCGACGCGCTCGTCCGCCGTCTCGCCCGGGTGCGACATCCGCCGCGTCGCGTCGGCGACGGCGTAGAGCGGCGCGGCGGCGATGGGCTGGAGGATGGAGTACTTCCCGTCGGTGAGCCGGTGGTGCTCCATCAGCTCCACCAGCGCGTTCCAGCGGAGCAAGCCGTCGCCCGAGATCTTGCCCTTGTCCGCGAAGCCCAGGATCAGGGCGACGCACGCCGCCAAGGCGATGAAGTGCGCGCGCGGAGAGAGGACCGGCACCCGGCTAGAGCTTCGTCTCGGCTTGGTCGCGCTTCAGCATCAGCACGCCGGCGTCCGGGTCGACCACGATCTTCTCCGGCTCGAAGTCCGCGCGCAGCGTGACGCTCGCCTTCTCGCCCGCGCCGAGCACGACCGTGGTGCGCGTCTCGTGCCACGGCTTCGCGGCGTGGTGCTTCGCCTTCGCGCCGTCTTTCGACGGATCGTCCGGCCAGCGATCCCCGGCCACCGCCGCCACCTCCACCGGCATGCGGCCGGTCCCGACGTTCTCGACGGTGGCCTTCACGGTCCACGCATCGCCGTCACGCGTCTTCGACGCGTCGCGCACGTGATACTGCGGCACGACCACCGAGTAGTACCACTGCTTGACGAAATCGTCGTAGGCGGCCGGGTCGGGCGCGTGCTCGCGCATCACGGCCGTGAAGTCCTCGACCATCGGGTGATCCAGGTTGGCGTGATAGCGCTCGATGAAGTCGTGCAGGCCGGCCAGGTCCGCTTCCTTCCCCATCAGGCGATACAGCATCCACGCCGCCCAGCCGCCCTTGTCGTACGTGGCCGTCTCGTCGCCGTCCTTCGAGCCGTCGATCCACGCGAGCGGCTTCTCGGAGTCCACCTGGCGGCGATCTCCGTAGCGGTGCTCGATGCCCTTGCAGAACTCGATGCGCTCGCGCGGGCCCTTCACCTGGTCGTACAGCAGGATCGTGGAGAAGTGCGCCATGCCCTCCGCGAGGATGTCCCCGCCCGGACCTTCGCCCGGCAGGAGGATGTTGCCCCACCACTGGTGCGCGCTCTCGTGCGCGGTCACGAGGAACGCCACGGCCGCCTCCGGCTTGCTCCGGGTGAGGAAGCCGATCCTCTCCGAGAACGTGATGTTCGTGGGGAAGCCCTGCGCGTAGCCGGCGAGGCCGGCGAACTCGTTCAGGCGGAGATCCCGCCACGGGTACGGGTAGAACCACTCGGAGTAGTAACGCCGCGCGGCGACGAGCGCCTGACCGATCTCCTCCACGTTATACTTGTGCTCCGGCAGGTAGTCCACCTCCACGCCCTCGCCCCTCCACACGGCCCACTTCCCCGCGACCACGTTGAAGAAGTTCACCGGATGGTCGGTCTCCCACACGACCGTGCGCTTGCCGTTCGCGGTGGTGTCTTCGCGCCGCACGCCCACGCCGTGGTAGTCCCAGCCCGCCGGCCCCGTGATCCGCGTGCGGACCGGGAAGAGGGCGCCGCTCCCGATGCCCGGAGGCGTGACGCCTTCCCAGAAGCCGTCCTCGTAGTCCTTGGGATCGAGGCGGTTCTCCTCCTTCACGCCGCGACCGTCCTCGAAGAAGGGCATCGGCAGGAAGCTCGAGCCGAAGGACGTGAGCACCACGCCGCTCGGCAGGATGAACTGGTCCATGCCGCCGCCGTTCTTCGTGAAGCCGTTCGGGAAGCGACCCTCGTACGAGAATCCCACCCGCACCGTGTCCCCGACCGCGAGCGGCGGCGAGAGATTGAACACCTCCAGGCGCGCGCGATCCTCGGGGGTGAACTTCTGGCCGCCCAGCGTCCACTCCATCTTCTCGAAGTGGTCGCCCACCGACATCGGGAAGCGGCGCATCGGCTTCTCAGTCCGGTTCACGAGCGCGTAGCTGCCCTTCACGCGGAAGAAACGACGCGACGGCTCGAGCTGGAGATCCAGGTCGACGCCGCCGAGCACCGGCCCCTTCACGCCCTCCCAGGTCACGAGGTTGCGCCCGTGGTACTCCTTCTCGCGACGCTCCGCCGCCTTCCCCTGGAAGCCGTTGCTCACCTGCACGTACAGCATCGCGCCGAGCGCCACGGCCGGGAGCGCGATGGGCGAGAGACGCACCGCCGCGCCCACGAGCCGGCCGGGACGCACGCGGTCCAGCGAGGCGCCCGAGTCCGGCTCGCGACGCGGGAAGAAGCGGACCGTCCACGCGATCAGGAACGCGGTGACGGCCAGGTAGAAGGCCCGATTGAGGAGCAGGGCCTTGCCGTTCGGATCGAGCCCGCCGAAGTCCGTCCACGTGGCGGCGCTCCACAGATCCCAGTTGCCGACCCAGTTGACGGCCTGCTTGAACTGGCGCCAGCCCGTGAAGGCGATCGTGGCCAGACCCAGCGAGTACGTCATCCAACGGTCCCCCGTCGCGGCGATGATCGCCGTGACGAACGACGCCCACGCGATGAACGTGGGCAGGAGCAGCGCGCCCCACACGAGGACGTACGGTCCGATCGCGGGATGGACCTTGCCCTGGACGAGGATCACGATCGTCGAGCCGATCCACGCCGCCACGAGGATCACGAAGCCCACGAGCCCGTTCGCGATGGCCTTGCCGAGGAGCACCGCCCCGGTCCGCGAGGGCGTGGCCCAGAACATCTGCTCGAGGCGCACCGCCTTCTCCCGCAGCACGGACTCCGTCGTGTAGAAGAGGAGGAGGAAGCAGACGAGGAGCGTCAGCGTGTTCATCGAGCCCACCGCGGCGGTTCCCGGCGTGAGCAGGAGCGGCGTGTCGAACGCGCCCACCTGGAAGAGGCTCGAGCCGACCACCTGGAGCAGGATCAGCGGCACGAAGATGTAGAGCCCGGGCTGGCTCGCGACGTTGCGGCCCTCGAACGCCGCGACGTCCAGGACCGTGCGCACGAAGCCCGGCGCGCGGGACGTCATGGTCAGGGTCGCGAGCTTCGCTCCGCTCGCTTCCGGCCGCGCGCTCTCCGCCGCAGGCTCCGCGGCCGCGCGACCGCGACGCTCCGATATCTTCGCGGAGCCGCGGAGCGTCGCGCCGAAGTGGCGCGCGGACCCCGCCACCGCCAAGAGCCCGACGAGCGCGTAGGCGAGACGGCTCAGCAGGAACGGCGTGTCGTAGCCGACGGGCCGCTTGTTGTAGTAGTCCACGCCGAGGTCCACCTTCGTCCACGTCTCGTTGATCCAGCGGAACCCCGACGGCTCGATCCACTGGAGCAGGCGGTTGATGCGGGGGTCGAGCCACGAGGGCGACCAGTCCCACAGGAAGAAGATGCTCACGAGGAAGAGCGCCACGGGCATCACGAAGACGAGGATCGGGCCGCGCGAGCGCTCGCCGATGGCGAACGACGTACCGGCGAGGAACACCACGAACGGCAGCGCCATCAGCAGCGCGGGGCGCAGGTAGTTCACGAGGGAGAACGGCCCGCGGATGCGCTCCGCGTCCGCGTTCGGCACGACGTGATTGAAGAACGCGGCGAGCGAGAGGTGGACCAGGAGGACGGCGAGGAACGTGGCCAGCGCGGCGCCGAACTTGCCCCACACGTACTCCGCCGGCTCGAGGCGCGTGGCGTGGATCACCGGACCCACGTTGATCTCGTCGTCGCGGGGAATGGCCATGCCCGCCGCGACGGCGAGGAAGAACGAGTAGAACAGGAACGCGACCATCGGGAGCATCTTCGCGTTCGCGAACTCGGAGGTCAGGTAGGGCTGCTTGCTCCCGCCGATCGCCGTGTCGCCGGACTGGATTCTCACCTTGCCGGTGGAAAGGCCCCACGACGTGAGCGCGAGGATGACGAGCAGCACCCACACCAGCGGCCGGCGCGTGTGGAAGCCGAAGTCGTTCCGGAATACGAGGCCGAGGCGCCGGAGCGTCATGCCGCGACGGGTGCTTGGACCGGCGAGCTCACGAGGACCATGTACGCGTCCTCGAGCGTGGGCGCGACCTCCGAGAAGCCGGCGGGCGGCACGCCGCCGGGCACGTGCACGCGGATCCGGTTGCGCCCCTCGACGAGGATCGCCTGCGTCACGAGGCTCGTCTCGCGAACGCGCCGGAGCTCTTCCTCGGAGCCCGAGCCCTCGAACGTCTTCCCCACGAGCGCCTCGCGCGCTTCCGTGGGCGTGGTGTTCGCCACCACGCGGCCCTTGGAGATCACCGCGAAGCGCGGGCACAGCACCGCCACGTCCTCCACGATGTGCGTGGAGAGCAGCACCGTGCGGTCCTGCGCGAGCTCGGCGAGCAGGCGATAGAAGCGATGGCGCTCTTCGGGATCGAGGCCGGCGGTGGGCTCGTCCACGATGAGGAGGCTCGGGTTCCCCGCGATGGCCTGGGCGATGCCGAGACGCTGCCGCATGCCGCCCGAGTAGCCCTTGAGCTTGCGCTTGGCGGCGAAGGAGAGGTTCACGCGGTCCAGCAGCGAGGCCACGAGCCGCTTCAGGCCGGCCGGCGCCTCGACGCCTTTGAGGAGCAGCAGGTACTCGAGCATCTTCTCGCCCGAGAGGTTCGGATAGAAGCCGAAGTCCTGCGGCAGGTACCCGAGGCGCGCGCGCACGAAGGCCGGGTCGGCGAGGATGTCGTGGTCCTCGAGGCGGACCTCACCCGACGTGGGCTCCAGCAGGCCGGAGACGATCTTCATCAGGGTGGACTTGCCGGCGCCGTTCGGACCGAGCAAACCGTACATCCCGCGGGGCACCTCGAGGTCCACGCCCTCGAGCGCGGCCACGGGGCCCGGGTAGATCTTCACGAGCCGGCGGACGGTCAACATGGCGCGACAGCCTCCGCAACGGGCGGGCCCGGGTCAAGAGGGATCCGGCGACGCCTCTGAGTACGCGGGGACGCTCCCCCGAGTTGCGCGTTCGTGGGAAGATGCCCGAGTGGAATCCGTCGGGATCGTCGAAGCGCGCCGACTGGCCCTGGCGCGCGCCGGTCTGCTCGCGAACGGCCTCACCGGCGCCCTCGTGGCGGCGCGGGGCCGCGGTCCGACCGCCCGCGAGGCCGCGCTCGACGTCATCCGCCGCTTCGGCTACCTGCAGCTGGACACGATCTCCATCGCCGGGGCGCGCAGCCACGCCATCGTCCTCTTGTCGCGCTTGCCGGGGCTGGACCGCAGCCTTCCCGAAGAGCTGCTCGCCCCGGGGGTTCCCCTCTTCGAGTACTGGGGGCACGAGGCGAGCTGGATCCCGCTCGAGCTCTACCCCTGCTTCGAGTTCCGCCGCCGCGAGTTCCGCACCCATCCCTGGTGGGGCGACGTGGTCGGGCGCCACCCGGACGTCGCGCGCCGGATCCTCGACCGCGTGCGCGCGGAGGGGCCGCTACGCACCTCCGACCTCGAGGGCGAGCGCGGGAAGGGCTTCTGGCAACTCGGCATCGGCAAGCGGGTCGCGGATGCGCTCTGGTCGTCGGGCGAGCTGGCGATCCGCGAGCGCAAGAACTTCCAGCGGACCTACGACGTCGCCGAGCGCGTGATTCCCGAGGACCTCCGCGCGCGCAGCGTCCCCGAGGACGAAGCGCTGAAGCTGCTCCTCCTCCGCGCGCTCGAAGGACACGGCTGGGCCACGACGGGCACGCTGGCCCGCACGTGGCGGCTGCGGAATCGCAAGGCGAAGCTGGAGGCCGCCCTCGTGGCGCTCCGCGAGGAGGGGCGCATCGTTCCGTGCGCGCTCGTCGAAGACGACGGCCGGCGCACCGCGGGGTGGATCCGCCCCGAGGACCTCGCGCTGACGGGCGCGCTCGCGCGACTCCGTCCCCGCCCCGATCGCGGCGTGCTTCTCTCGCCCTTCGACCCGGTGCTCTGGGACCGCGAGCGCGTAGCCAAGCTCTTCGGCTTCGATGCCGTGCTCGAGATCTACAAGCCGGCGCCGAAGCGCACGTACGGCTACTACTGTCTGCCGATCCTCGCCGGCGAGAGGCTCGTGGGTCGGCTCGATCTCAAGGCCGACCGGGCGCGCGGCAAGCTCCACGTGCTCTTCGCCCACTTCGAGACGGCCGGGGGTCGCTCCGCGGCCGCCGCCGCTCAGGCCGCCGCGACGGCCGCGCTCGCCCGCTGGAGCGACGCCCTCGATCTGACGCCGAGCGGCTGGCCGCGCCGGCGACGAACCGGAGCGGCGACTCCTTCGGCTCCTCCTGCACTTCGATCGGCTCCTTCAGCGCGTCCTTCGGCTCCTTCAACACCTCGATCGACTCGCTCGGCCCGCTCGTCGGCTCCTCCCGCACGTCGATCGAACCGTTCGGCGAAGCGATCGACCAGCCCCGCGCGGCGAAGAACCGCTCCGTTGCGGTAGAATCTGAGGTTGGAGGTCCGTCGATGCGCAGCTTCTGGCTCTCCGTGATCCTTCTCGTCGCGCCCCTGCCGGCGGCGGCGCAGATCGTCCTGCCCGGCACGCAGCCGGGGGAATTGGTGGACGGGCTGCTGCCGGACGCGTTGTGCTCGATCTGCCACGGGGACTTCGACCCGTCCCGCGCTTACGAGCCGTGGGAGACGTGGTCGGGCTCGATGATGGCGAACTCCGCCCGCGATCCTCTCTTCTGGTCGGCGGTCGACATCGCGAACCAGGACGTGCCGGGAGTCGGAGAGTTTTGCCTCCGTTGCCACGCGCCGCGAGGCTGGCTCTTCGGACGGAGCGAAACGGCCAACGGCAGCGCGCTCCTCGGCTCGCCCGGCAACCCCGGCGGGGACTTCGAAGGCATCGACTGCCACTTCTGCCACCGCCTGAACACGGGCCCCACCGGGACGCCCTTCTTCCAGAACGGGCAGTACTGGGTGGATCCCGGCGTCAGCGGCCAGCAGACCCCCATTCGCGGGCCGTACACCGACTCGCAGCCGCCGCACCGCTTCGTGTACTCCGCGTATCACGTCTCTTCGGACCTCTGCGCCACGTGTCACGACCTCGAGAATCCTCTCGTCCACCTCAAGGACGAGAACGGGCAGGACACGGGGCTCAGTTTCCCGGAGCAGTCCACGTACCTCGAGTGGGCGGCCAGCTCCTTCCCGACGCAGGGCACGCAGTGCCAGACGTGCCACATGCCCGATGCGGCCGGATTCGTCTGCACGGATCTCTACCCGCATCGCGACGACATCGCCCAGCACGACTTCGTCGGCGCGAACGCGTTCATGTCCACGGTGCTGAGCGGCCTCTACGGAACGTCGCTCGGGCGCACCGCGGCGTACCAGCGTGCGGCCAACCTGGCGCTCGACAACCTGCAGAACCGCTCCGCGAACCTCGGTCTCTCCGTGCCGAGCCGCCTGGCGGGGAGCGGAAACGTCACGGCGAAGGTGCGCGTGACGAATCTCACGGGCCACAAGCTGCCGACGGGGTATCCCGAGGGCCGGCGGATGTGGCTTTCGGTCCTCGTGCAGGACGGCGACGGCAACACGCTCTTCGAGTCCGGCCACTACGACGCGGACAGCGCGCAGCTCGTCGTGGATCCCGATCTTCACGTGTACGAGTCGCGCCACGGCGTCCACGGGCAGGGGCCCTCGTTCCATCTCGTGCTGAACGACCGCATCTTCTACGACAGCCGCATCCCGCCCGCGGGCTTCGTGCCGGAGACGAGGACGCAGCCGGTCGGGTACACGTTCGAGGCGTTGCCGGGCGGCACGCTGGCGAACTGGGACGAGCCGGCGTACTCGTTCGCGATCCCGGACAGCACGGTCGGCCCGGTGACGGTCACCGCGTCCCTCTGGTACCAGACGGCGTCGCGTCCGTACGTGGACTTCCTCCGGGACGCGAACGTGTCCGGTCCGGATCCGCTGGATCCCGACCCGCAGGCGCCGAGTCGCGGCGAGAAGATCCACACGCTCTGGGAGAACAACAACCGCTCGGCGCCCGTCCTGATGCGCAGCGTCACGCGCCGCATCTACCTCGATCGCCCGTCGCCGACGACCGCCCTCGCGCCCGAGCCGCCGCCGGTGCCGCAGCTGCAGACCCCCGCGCCCAACCCCTTCCGCGACGCCACGGAAGTCGTCTTCTCGTTGCCCCGCCCGAGCGAGACGCACCTCGCCGTCTTCGACGTCACGGGCCGGCGCGTGCGCAGCCTCGCCGCCGGCTCCTTGGCCCTCGGAGAGCATCGCGTCCGGTGGGACGGCCGCGACGAGCACGGCCGCGCGGCGGCCGCGGGCTTCTACTTCCTCCGCCTGGACGTGAACGACGGAACCTCGCTCGTCCAGCGCGTCCTCCTGCTGCGTTAGGCCGCGAGGTCGGCCCGTCTCGCCTCGTCGGCTCGAAGCCGTCTCAAAGGTCGCGCGTCTCGCCTCGGGGCCGGCCTCTTCGCCTCGGACGGGTCAGCCTCCGCCGTCCCGGCTCCGGCGCCCTCCCGCTCGGCGGCTCCGCCATCCTGGCTCCGCCGCCTCCGCGAAGCCGCGTCGAAGAGGCCGGCCCCGAGGCGAGACTGAAACCAGGTCGTGGCGGTCGAGCACCGGCCGGCGCCGCGCCCACTGGGAGACGGGCGACGACCAGCACGGCCGCGACGCACGGGCGCACAGTC
This sequence comes from bacterium, assembly GCA_046330135.1. Taxonomy (GTDB): domain Bacteria; phylum ARS69; class ARS69; order ARS69; family ARS69; genus CAYYFX01. Next base: position 954,816 of record JAXLTI010000004.1, on the reverse strand, counting down.
AGCGACGCGCTGCGCCCGGTGATCGCGCCCGACTCGTGCGAGCCCTCGGCGCGTCGGCGCAGACCGCGCGAGGCGAGGCATGCGTCGGCGGCTCGGCGGCGCGTGCTTTCGCAGCGGCTTCGCGGGAGTCGCCGTAGCCAAGGATGGCGGAGGCGACGGAGCGGGAGGGCGCCGGAGCCTGGACGGCGGAGGCGACCGTCCGATGCGGAAGCACGCGCCGCCGAGCCGACGACGCGTGCATCACTGCGTCACCATCCGACGCGACGACCGACGACGCGGGCATCACGTGCGATCGACGGCGACGCGTGCTACGCGAGTTGCGACGTGCAGTGCGGGCAGCGCTTCGCCGCGATCGGGATCGGCATCGCGCAGAAGCCGCACGGCTTCGTCGTGGGCGCCGGAGCCGGAGCCGCAGCCTCCGCGCGCTTCATTCTGTTGAGGCTCTTGATGAGCAGGAACACCGCGAAGGCGACGATGAGGAAGCTGATGATCGCGTTCAGGAACAGGCCGTAGTTCACCGTGACGGCGCCGGCCGCCTTCGCCTCCGAGAGCGCGTGGTACGGCCCCGCGTTCGCGCCGGGCTTCAGCGTCAGGAAGAAGTTCGAGAAGTCGACGCCGCCCAGGAGCATCCCGATGGGCGGCATCAGCACGTCGTCGACGAGGCTCTTCACGATCGTTCCGAACGCGCCGCCGATGATGATTCCGACCGCCATGTCGACGACGTTGCCGCGCATCGCGAATTCCCGGAATTCCTTCAGCATGGCTTCTCCTCCATCGGGGGAACGAGGCCGGCGCGGGCTCCCCGTCGATCGCCTCTCGCCGGAGCTTCCCTACAGGAACTTGTACGTGAGCCCGATGCCGAGCGTCTGCTTGAACTGTCCCGCCTTGCGGGTGCCGGCGTCGACCACGTGCGTCAGCTTCTCCAAGACGGCCGGATCGCCGGCCGCGCCCTCCACCACGACGTTCGTCGCGGCGTCGAACTTGTCGTAGACCCACTGCGCGTAGAGATTCACGTTCAGCCAGGACGTGATCTGGGACGTGAACGTGTTCTGGAAGTTCACGTCGGGCACCTTCCAGAAGTCTGCGACCGCCTCGCGGGCGGGGTCAGCCGCACGGGCGATGCGATCGAACTCCGTCAGCGCGTCCGACCGCGAGTAGAAGACCGGCAGGAAGACCAGCAGCTTGGCGTCGTAGAGGACGCGCTTGTCGGCGAGCGGGAACTTCGCCGTGGACTGCAGCTCCACGCCGCCGTCGTTCGTGGTGAAGTTGTTCTTCCGGCCGGTGGAATCCGCGAACGAGCGCGCGATCGACTGCCGGAAGCCGAATCCAGTGCGCACGATCCACTCTTCCTTGCAACCGGCCGAGTCCGCGTCCCCGCAGTGCAGCACGCGCGCCGCGCCGGCGGTCTCCGTCAGCTTGATCGGATTGAGCGCGATGCGGCCGATCGGGTCGCTCTCGTCGAGGAATTGGCTGTCGAGCCGGAACGACAGGTACGGATCCACGAACGCCCCCAGCGTGAAGCGCCCGACGGACTCGAACAGGATGAGGTCGGTGGTCTTGTCGGGGGTGCTCCACGACTTCCGCGAAGGGCTCGCCGCGTCCGAGCGCTGCGTCGACGTCTGGCCGAACGCCAGCTGCAGCTGGTTGGACCAGTTCACCTTCGAGCTCAGCTGGCGCTTCGCCCCGAGATCGGCGTTGAGAACCCAGTTGATGTTCCCCTTGTCCCCGCCCGCCCAGTTGTCGCTGAAGGCGCTTTCGGCGAGGTTGATCCCGCCGACGACGCTGAGGGCCCAGGGCCCGGGGCTCGGCGGCGCGCCGGCGTGAGCGGTCGCGGCCGCGAAGAGCGAGACGAAGACGACGACGATCGAGCGTGTTGCGGACATCCCGTCCCCCTTTCCGAGCGCCTCAGCGACGGCGGGAATCCAGCGGCGGTCAGCCTAAGGGACGCCCCGGAAGCCCGCAAGGACGGCCGCCGGGCCGGGGGTGGGCTCGCCCGCGAGCGCGGGGTCGCCCTCGCCGACGTGCCCATCGCGGGAACGGCGGCGGGCTCGCCGCGGCTGCGCTATGATGCGACGCCGCACGCGAGCCTTTCCTGGACGCGCCCGCGCCCATCGAGCCGCTCGCCGCCCCGGATGTCCCGCATGGTCGTCGAACAGCTCGCGCCGGAGGCCGCCGCGGAGTGGGACGCGTTCGTCGACGGCCGCGCCGACGCCACCTGGTACCACCGGCGGGCCTGGCAGGACGTCGCGCAACGCGCCTACGGCCTGAGCGCGCCGTTCCTGATCGCCCGCGACGCGCCGGGCGGTCCGGCGGCCGGCGTGCTCCCGCTGTTCGTGGTGCGGAATCCGCGGGGCGGATACTCCACGACCGGGCTCTTCGGCGCGTACGGGTGCGTCCTCGCGCGGTCCCAGGAAGCCGGCCGTGCGCTGCTGGACGAGGCGCGCGCCATCACCCGGGCGAAGCGCCTGCGCTTCTTCACGCACAAGTCGCTCGGCGATGACGAGCCCTCCGCGCGGGACCTCGTGCGCCACGACGACTTCGTGATCGCCGTGCTGTCGCTCGAGGGCGGCGAGGACGCCGTGTGGAGCGCCTTCCGCTCCGAGATCCGCAACCGCATCCGCAAGGCCGAGCGCAGCGGGCTCGTCGTCCGCGACGGGCCGCAGGAGCTGGACGGCTACTACGACGTCCTCGCGGAGAACATGCACCGCAAGGGCACGCCGATCTACGGGATGCCGCTCATGCGCGAGCTCGTGCGCTCCTTCGCCGGCGACGCCGAGATCCTCACGCTCGAGAAGGACGGCCGCACCGTGTCCGGCGCGCTCGTCGTCTACGACAAGAAGACGACGTACGTGCCGTTCGTCTCCTCGCGCGCGTCCACCTTCCAGCTGAATCCCAACAACCTCCTGTACTGGGAGATCATCAAGCGAAGCTGCCGGCGCGGCGTCACGCTGCTGGACTTCGGGCGCTCTCCGAAGGACTCCAGCAACCTGGAGTTCAAGCTTCGCTGGGGCGCCTCCACGCTCCCGCAGCCCTTCTACATGTACGCTCCGCGCGGCGATCCCCCGCGCATGAACGCGCGCGACCCCGCCGTTCAGCGGCTCGTCCGGCTCTGGCAGCGGCTCCCCCGCACCCTCGCGGATGCGCTGGGACCGGCGATCTGCCGGAGCTTCCTCGCGTGAGCGAGACGTCGAAGGCACCGGCCTCCACGACGAGGTCGCTCGGGCTGGGTCATCACGCCGTGGTCGCCGTGCTGGTGATCGTGGCGTGCGTCCTGTTGCTGCGGCGGATGGACCTCGCGCGCGTTCTCGAGACCTTGCGCGCCGCGAACGGCCGGCTCGTGGCGGGGGCGGTCGTCCTCAGCGTCGTCCTGAACACGACGGCCCGCGTGTTCCGGCGCCGGACCCTCTTCGCGGCCCTTCCCCGCGCGGGCGCCGGCGCGGGCTTCCTGGAGCTGGCCTCGCTGATCTTCGTGGGACAGACGGCGAACAAGTTCCTTCCCGCGCGCGCCGGCGACGCGATCACGACGGTGCAGCTGCATCGGCGCCACGGCTATCCCGTGGCATCGCTCGTGGCGGCGCAGCTCCTCGAGAAGGTCCTCGAGGTGCTCGGCATGTGCCTTCTCGCGTTGGCGTGCGCGATCTTCTTCCCTCCCGCGTCGATCTCGCGAACCCCCTTCTTCGTTTTCGGGGCGGCCGGCGGGGCTGCGCTCATCCTCTTGGTGATCGGGACCCGACGCTGGCGGGGTGTCACGGCATCGGCGCTCGGGGCGGGCGGCTCGGCCCCGGATGCGAGGTCCGATCCGGCACCGGCCTCCGCCCCCGAGCGTGGCCGGCGCGGCGTGCGGGACCGTGCCCTCCGCTTCCTTGGTCGACTCGGCGAGGCAACGCGACTCCTCGGTGCGCCCCACGTCTGGCCGCCGGCCCTGCTCTGGTCCCTCGTGTCGGACTTCATCGACGTGGCCATGATCGCCCTCTGTCTGGCCTCCGTCGGCCTCCACGTCGAGGTCGGCGTGTGGCTTCTCGTCTATTTGGCGGTGAACTTGGCCATCGCCGTCCCGCTGACGCCCGGACAGGTGGGGGTTCTCGAGGCCGGGGCCGTGCTCGCCCTGGCTTCGGCCGGCGTCGGGCAGAGCGAAGCCCTTGCCTTCGCGCTCATCTATCATGCGGTTCACATCGTCCCGCCCGCCCTTCTCGCCCTCCCCGGATGGAGCCGCCTCGAGTGGTCCGCGGCCCGCGAAGGCCTCTGAGCGGTCTCGTTCCCCGGGGCGCCCCGCGACCCCCCGGAGCGCCCCCGGCCGCGTACCTTGGACCGCATTGCTTGACGACGTCAGTTGGCCTAGAGTCCCCGCGGCCCGGTCCGCCGGGCTCTGCGGCGGGCAGGGGAAAGGAACAAGCCGTGTTGAAGACCGAGGCCACGGCCCCCCGGGTCGTGTCCGAGATTCCCGGACCCAAGAGCCGTGCGCTGGTGGCGGAAGAGTCGCCCTACCTCGCGCCCGGCGTGCAGTCCATCGCCACTCTCTCCGGAATCGCGGTCGAGCGAGCCGAAGGCTCCGTCATCGAAGACGTCGACGGAAACCGGTTCCTCGATCTCGCCGCCGGAATCTGCGTGAACGCGATCGGGCACAGCCATCCTCGCTACCGGCAGATCCTCAAGGACCAGATCGACCACGCCACCGTGGGCTCCTTCACCACGGCGAATCGCTCGAAGGCCTTGCAGAAGGTCGCCTCCCACACGCCGAAGGGCCTGGACAAGATCCAGCTCTACTCCGGCGGAACGGAAGCCGTGGAAGCGGCGCTTCGTCTTGCCAAGTCCTTCACGAAGAAGTTCGAGTTCCTCTCGTTCTGGGGCGGCTTCCACGGGAAGACCGCGGGCAGCCTTTCCCTGATCGGCGACACCACGAAGCACGCGCTCGGCCCGTCGATGCCGGGCACCTACCACGCGCCGTACGCGGACTGCTATCGCTGCCCGCTCGCGTTGACCTACCCTTCGTGCGGCATCGAGTGCGCGAACTTCGCGCGCAAGGTCATCCGCAACTCGACCACCGGCGCTCTGGCCGCCATCCTCGTGGAGCCCATCCAGGGGACGGCCGGCAACATCGTCCCGCCGCCCGAGTTCCTGCCCACGATCCGCGAGATCGCGGACGAGAACGACGCGCTCCTCGTCAGCGACGAGATGATCACCGGGTTCGGTCGCACGGGGCGCTGGTTCGCGTGCGAGCACACGAACGTCACCCCTGACATCCTGACGATCGGGAAGGGGCTCGGGTCGGGCTTCCCCGTGTCGGGTCTCGCGTCCACCGCCGAGATCACGAAGGCGCCGCCGTGGGGCAACCCCTCCGGCTCCAGCTCCAGCTACGGCGGAAACCCGATGGCCGGCGCCGCGATCTTCGCCTCGCTTACGGTGTTGGAGGAGGACGATCTCGTCCAGAACTCGGCCACGGTCGGCGCCTGGATGCTCGAGAGGCTCCGGAAGATGCAGGAGCGCTACGAGTTCATCGGCGACGTGCGCGGCAAGGGCCTGCTCATCGGCGTGGAGCTGGTCAAGGACCGCAAGACGAAGGAGCCGCTGGACAAGAAGGTCTGCGGCCGGCTGTTCCGGATGTGCCTGGAGCGCGGCCTGATCAGCATGGTCTACAACCCGCACTTCCGGATCAACCCCGCGCTCTCGATCGATCAGGAGACCGCGGACACGGCGCTCGGCATCCTCGACGAGGCTTTCGCCCAGCTCGCGAAGGAAGGAACGTGGCGGTGAAGTTGCGCGGCGCGCTGCTCGGTGCGGGGAACATCGCGTTGCGCGGCCACATTCCGCAATGGCTCGGGGACGAGGCGCTCCAGGACGAGGTGGAGATCGCGGCCGTGGCCGACGTCTCGGCCTCGAACCTGGAGCTCGCTCGCCGGAGCTTCCCGGCCGCGCGCGCGTACTCCCGCGTGGAAGAGCTTCTGGAATCCGAAGACGTGGACTTCTGCGACATCTGCACGCCGCCGTCGAGCCATCGCCCGCTGATCGAGGCGGCGGCGAAGCTGGGTCGGCATGTCCTCTGCGAGAAGCCGCTCGCGCACACGCTCGAGGAAGCGGAAGCGATCGCGCGAGCGGTTCGCGCGGCGAGGATCGTGTTCCAGCCGTGCCACCAGTACCACTACTCGCCGCAGTGGGCCGCCACGCGGGCCCTGCTGCCGCGGCTGGGACGGATCCACTTCGTGGAATACGACGTGTTCCGGACGAGCGCGAACGAGGGTAGCGCGAACTGGCAGCCGAGGTGGCGCACGGACCCGCAGCACGCCGGCGGCGGCATCCTGATGGACCATGGCGCTCACATCTTCTACGAGCTTCGCTCGGTCTTCGGCGATCCGCACGGCGTCCAGGCGACCACGCGCACGCTCCGGCACGCGGAGTACGATGTCGAGGACACGGCGTGCGTGGCCCTCGACTACGGCGACCGGATCGCCACGATGCGGCTGACCTGGGCCGCGAGACACCGCGAGGTCCGGTTCCGCTTCGTGGGCGAGCGTGGGGAAGTGGTGGGGGACGACCGGCGCGTCGTGCTGGTGACGGATCAGGGCGAAGAGGAAGCCCGCTTCGCCGACGGCATGAGCAAGGACTCCGCGCATTCGGACTGGTACTCGCCCCTCTTCCGCCGCTTCGCCGCGCGGATCCGGGCGGGAGAGACGGGGACCGAGGGCCTCGACGAGGCGCTGGCGGTAACCCGACTCATCGCACGTGCGTACGAATCCTCGGCGGAGGGTCGCATGATGATCGTGGACGAGGCGGGAGCGAAGCCGCTCCACGTGGCCGGGACGGTAGGCGTCCGATGATCGCGCTGCGGATCTTCCTGTCGGTGATCGCGGCGGCGTTCGGCTCGATGGCGGTGTACTCCCTCGGCGGCAAGCGTCGCGACGCGGATGCCGTGGGCAAGAAGGCGCAGCTCATGGGCGGTCTGGGGGACTTCATCCTCCACTGGTTCATGTGGCTGCTCCGTCCCGTCACCGAGTTCTCGGTCCGCTTCGGCATCACGGCGGACGTCTACAACTGGCTCGGGCTGGCCCTCGGTGCGGCGAGCGGCGTCTTCATCGCGATCGGTCAGCTCGAGAACGGCGGCTGGGCGCTCGCCCTCAGCGGGATCACGGACATCCTGGACGGCCGCGTCTCGCGCGCCACGGGAAAGACGTCGCTGTACGGGGACTTCATCGACAGCACGCTGGATCGCTTCATCGAGGTCTTCATCTTCCTCGGCTTCGTCGTCTACTTCGGGGACGACCCCGTGGGGGTGCTGCTGTCCGTCGCGGCGCTGTCCGGATCGCTCCTCGTGAGCTACACGCGCGCGCGCGGCGAGTCTCTCGGCGTGGATTGCACCGGCGGCCTCATGCAGCGCGCGGAGCGGCTGGTCCTCGTGTGCCTCGTGTGCCTCTCGGACCGCGCGCTGACGAAGAGCGCCCATCGCGAGACCGGAACCGCCGTGGTCTGGGTGCTCGGCCTCCTCGCCGTGACGAGCTTCTACACCGCCGTGTACCGCACGGTCTGGATCTCGAACCGCCTCCGTAAGGACGAGCGCCACGGGACTTCGTGACGTTCGCCCCGACGTCCCAATGTGACGTTCACCCCGGCATTCCAATGTGACGTTCACCCCGGCATCCCAATGTGACGTTCACCCCCAGCATCCGAGCGTGACGCTCACGCCAGCACCCGAACTTGGAGGCTCTCGATGAATGGCGCCGCCGCCGTTTCCGCCTTGAAGAACGTGAAGACGTTCTTCGACACCACCACGAAGTCCTTCGACGAGAAGGACTCTTCCTTCACGCCGAAGTCGGAGATGTTCACCGTGGCGCACCACGTGGCGCACACGGCGCAGACCGTGGATTGGTTCCTGGAGGGCGCGCTCCGTCCGGAGGGCTTCGACCTGGACTTCGCGGCGCACGAAGCGAAGGTCCGCAAGGTCACGTCCCTGAAAGACGCGCGCGCCTGGTGGGAGCGCTCGATGAAGACGGCCATGACCGTCCTCGGCGGGAAGTCGCCGGCGGAGCTGGCGCAGCCGCTGCCCGAGGGGATCATGGCCGGCGCCCCGCTCAGCTCGATCCTCACCGGGATCGCGGATCACACGGCGCATCATCGCGGCGCGCTCGCCGTCTACGCGCGGCTCCTCGGCAAGGTCCCCGCGATGCCGTACGGCGGCTGACAGGTTGGAGTCGAAGGCGATGGGAATCGAACCCACGGCCTGCGAAATACGGAAGTCGTTGGAGGATAAGGACTTAGCTTCATGGCCCCCCAACGTGCCGCCGGTTACCGAGTGCTCGGGAGTCGACTGCTGTCTACTGGAGTCCCCCCGAATCGACCCCGTCGTGGCGGGATTCCGGAGACGGATCCGCTCAGCGTGCTCGTCCGCCCTCGCTCGTTATCGGCGCTGCCCCACGCACTCCAGGCAGCCCTTCCGACTGAATTCGCCGACTCGCACCGCCCCTCAGGAATCCGCTTGGAGCGACTTCCGGTAGGTCACCTGCAACGTCGCCGCCCCCAGCCCGACAAACCGAGGAAGGTCCGCGACCGGCAAGCCCACACCAGAGCGTGGATCCACGGACAGGATGAAGCCGTCTCCGGGCATCCGGCGCTCCACGACCTCCTTGACCAGTCCCGTCACGTCGAGCACCACTTCCGTTGGTCCCGTGCGAAGGTCCACGGTCCGCTCGGCGAAGACCTCGTCGTCGAAGTCGCCACCCGGCCGCCTCCACCCCGTCCAGCTCACGGTCGAGGGGTTCCACGCCGCGGTCACCGGATAAGCCCGCAACCTCAGCTCACGGCCCGCCGGGAGTCCCGCCAGAGGCACTCTGAGAGTCGCCTTCCATACCCTGATCTGGGAGAGCGTACGGACCTGATTCGACAACCGAAACAGAATCCTCGCCGCTCCGTGCCCGTCTTGGATGACCGCCACGTCCTGCAGACCGCCGGTCGCCTGGCGCGCCTCGCTCGCTGTCGCAAGCAGCAGCGCGCCTCCGAGGATCGCAAATGCGCGATTCACGCTCATCACTCACCCTCCTGCGGCACACGGTAGGCCGCCTTGATCCTGCCCCAGCTTTGCGGCTCCACGGCAACCGTTCCACACCCCTGGCCAAGCGCCCCGATCAATCCGCATCCACCCGAGTGCTCCGGGAGGCACGGCGATTCCGCATTGAGTCGCAAGTCCGCGGTCGAAGAGTCGCAGAACATGGGATCGGCGATCCGGTCCGTGGCACCGATCGTGTAGTTGTAGCTCACGCCGTCTGGGTTATCCCAGAAGTCATTGCAGCCTGAGGTGATGGACGAGGCCAGGGCGGCGACCGCCGCCGCGCCGTGCGTGGACGCGATGATGTTGTTGTCGATCTCGCCATGGTAAGTGTTCGAGAAGAAGACGGCGGCTCCTCCTCCTTCCGTCGGGTCGTGGACTGCGCTGTCGAAGAACGTATTCCCGCTGATCGCGCCAGCGCCGGACAGATAGACACTCCCGCCGAAGTACTGCGATTGACTATCGCGGAACAGGCAATTGCTGATCTGAATCGCGGGGCCCGAATTGCCGATGGCTATTGCGCCTCCGTTCGCGCCAGAGACGTTCCCCGTGAAGACACACCCGTCGATGACGGCGCCTGCCGCGTAGCGCCCGATTGAGATCGCGCCACCACCGCCGCCAACCGTGCCACTTCGGCTGCAGTTCTCGAAAATACAGTCTCGGATCTCGGCATGGTCCGTGACACGATAGCCGCCTAGCACCACCGCCGACTCGCTGCAACGCACGAAGGTGCAGCGGGTCAGAACGCAGTCCCCCTCATTCTGACCAACTGCCCCAACCTGGCTGCAGTCCTCAAAGCCGCAGTCCACAGACACCTCTCCATCGGAGTACGCTGCGTTGATGCCCGCGCTATCGAGTCCGCGGAAGAAGCACCGACGGGCCAGGAGTTTCCTGCCGGAGAGGTTCCAAATGCCACCACGATTCGGCCGGTCGCTCACGATCGAGAAACCCTCGATCGCCGTCTGTTCCGAGGCTAGCGCGTACGCGATGAAAGCCACCGCCACCAGCGTAGGCGCTTGCCCATGCTGAAGGATCGTGCTGGTCGAGCCGCCCTCCCCTCTGACCGTCACCCCGTCCTTCAGGAAACCCATGGCGGTGAGCACGCCGTAGCCCGGCACAGCACGGCTCAGGTACTCGGTGTACGTGCCCTGCGCGACCAGGACCGTGTCGCCGAATGCCGCCGCGTCGATCCCGCCCTGGATCGTCGGGTACTCCGCGGGCACGTGACGAGTCGTGGCTCGCACCGCGCCAGCAGGCAGCGCCATCAGCAGGACGGCCACTGTGAGATGTGCGGCCGCGCGATGATTGGCAATCATGGCTTCTCACTCCAATAGGACGAGCTTTCGGACTGTGGAGGCCTTCGGGCCTACGGCGCGAACGAAGTAGACTCCCGCGGGCAGACGGCCTCCGGACGCGTCACGCCCGTCCCAGGAGAGCCGATACCAACCCGGGAGCAGATCCGAGTGTAGCAGGTCCCGGACCCGCCTTCCGCCTACGTCGTACACGGTGACGGCGTGGACGCCACCGTCCCCATGGCCGACTCCGAGCTCCATTGAGATTCGCCCCCTCATCGGGTTGGGGCTGATCCCTGCCAGGGTCGACCGCTCGGGCGCATCGACTGCCACGCGCTCAGCACTGGTCGCCGCCTGACGTCCTTCGTCGTCCGCTACATGCTGCTGCCGCGCGATCGGCGGGGCGGCGGAACCGGGCACCGCGGGGGGCATGCAGGTCGGGATGGCAGGGGGATCCTCGGTCAAGAAATTCGAGTGATCGACGTCCGGTCCGGTTGAGACCTCTGTGCCGATGATGGCCACAATTGTCGGATCAGTCGTCTGGAGCACTCCGTTCAGCAGCCAGGAGTTCCGCTGCGCGTTGAGCACGTCCGGGTTGGGCGGATTGGCGGGAATCTCGTCATTCTCGAGGACCGCCTTGTGCCCCAAGCGCGCTATCAGCTGGTTGTTGCCGCGGTCCCCCTGTCCCACTGATCCACCGAGCTTCGCGTAGACCGCGTTGTCCGTCACGAATGTCCCACGCGCATCCAGGTTGGCGACCACGTCGAACAAGTTGTCCCGGAAGCGCAGGCTCACCCCCACCGGCTCGCCGTCTCTGCTGACCACCACGGCCGCATGGCTGTTCTCTACACGATTGCAGGAGATCTGGACGTCCGCGCTTTGATCGAAGCGGAGCCCCGCGAAGTTCCACTGCGCGACTGTGTTCTGAAGCACGTTGAACTTGCGGAGCGAGCCCCCGCAGACCCAGTCCAGCCAAATCCCAGAGCGCGTGCCCGGATCGCTGGATGACGCGCTGTTCCCCTTGATCACATTGCTCTGCAAGAGGACCGTCACCTGGCTCGGAGGAGTCGTCTGACAGAACGTCTTTCCTTGATGGACGTGGATCGCTCCGTACTGACCAGTTGCCTGAAGCTGCGGCGACCCGCTGAGATCCAGCGTATTGCTCGTCACCGTCAGTTGGTCCGCCCAGTCCGAGAAGATCCCCTCGTTACCCGCGGAGGGCGCTAGCCCGCTTCCCCGTTCGATGAGATTCGCCGTGATCACCCCGCCGACTCCCTTCGAGCCGTCCACCCAGACTCCCACGTCGCGGAAATGATGGATCCTCGAATGTCGAACGACGGTCGAGGAATCCGCCATGAACATGAAGACGGGGTTGATCGCGTAGCCGACGTCCGCGTAGTCGATCGAGTGTTTGAAGTGGTCGTCCAGAGAGATCCCCGCCCAGTCCGCTCCCGACTCGTTGTTGGTCGAAATCACAAGAGGGCGGAAGACGACCTGGTCCGACGCATCCCCCGTCGTCGCGAGCCTCGCGCGAGGCACAAGGTCGACGACTCCCGGCTCCCCAACCCCGAGGTCCCTCCCGGAGCCGCTCGGCACGGAGTTGCTTACCACTACGTTCAGCGGACCCGTGAGGTCCCAATGAGCCGGGTCGGTGATGAAGCACGGCTGCTGTGGCGTGCATCCCGTACCGCTCGTCTTCCACCAACCCATCTGAAGCTCGAGATCCGTCTCCTTCACGTAGATCCCCGCGTCCGCCCCCGGATTCGATCCCGGGACCTTGCCAGGGTTCGTGACCGACAAGCTGGCGATCGCCGGGGCACACTGGTTGTCGATCTCGATCCCCACCTGCGCGCCGTCGATCTTCACGTGGTCCAGATGGCTCGTCGGCTGGCTGCAGCCCAGGTAGCCATAGCTTGTGCCCTCGGCCCCCGTGAGGTTGAACACCAGCCCATACCACTCCCCAGCCGCGCCGGTACCGTTCATGCTCCTGAAGTGGATCGGCTGCTGCGTCGTCCCCTGCGCCAGAACCTGCCCCTCGACCGTGATCTTCACCTGTGAAGGGGCCTTGGCGTCAGCGTGCACGGTCGTGCCCGGGAGGATCGTGAGCCTGCCACCCGCCTGCACATCGAAGTCACGTCCCAGCCACACGTCAGCGCCCCATCGCGCGGCCTGCCCACTCTGGACGACGAAGCTCCCCCCGCGTTGCACTTTGACCCACCGCGCGACCGAAGGGACACCGTGTGTGTCGACCAAGAACAGCATGTAGTTGCCGGGAGGCGCGTACGTCGAGTCGCGGGGGCCGGAGACGACGAGCGTGTCGGCTACCAATCCGGTGACGACCGCATGAGACAGCAGGACCCCGGCGCTGATTGAAGTCCACTCCGTGGGTGGGCGCCCCCCGGCGCCAACAGCGCCACTTCCGCGATCTCCGACGCCACCTCATTCTGAAGAGGGATCTCGAACGGCAGCCCCGTAGAAGAGAGTGTCCGCCGTGGAAGTACTCACGATCGTCGGGCGAGACGTCACCAACGCGCCTCCCGCTGTGAACAGATACGGCGGATAGTAGATCTGGTACGTGTCGTCATATTGCCCGGCCCCCTCCCCCTCCCACCCGGTACTGACCACGCGTCCGTCAGGGAGTAAGGCCGCGGTACTGTGGTTACCGCGGTTGTGATTAACATCAATGCTCGCCGCCCACTGCCATACTCCAACGCCTGAATCCGGTGTGTAGAGCTCGCACGTGTGGTTCTGGCCCTCAGGCACGTCCGGCATGCCCTCGCCACCCACTTCCAGTACCTGTCCCGTGGGCAACAGGACCGCGTTCCCCAGGCGCCGGCCTTGGTTGGACTGCATTCCGGAAATTGCCCAGCCGCTCGAGCTCACCGAACCGTTTGCGTTCCTGGTGTAAGTGATGATCTCGGCGCCTTCCGAACCGTTCGAAGGGGCGGAGTCCACCCCTCCCCCAACCATCAGAACGCGAATGTCGGAGCTCGTAGCGTCGAGGGTCAAAACCACGCAGGATGCGCGATTACGGTTCTTCAGCTTCCGGTTTTCGACCGGTGTCGGCGGAACCGGATCGTCCCACTGCTCAAGCGGCGTCCACAACTTCGAGTAATAGTGCGTGAAGTTCATGTCGTCGTTCCCACTCCAGAAGAGCCCGTACGGAAGGACCTTCAGGTGGGGATAGTCGGCCATCCCTCGTTGGTCCGGGGGCAAGGGGTTGTGGAAGCCGCCCTGCTGGTCGTCGAGCTGCCAGCTGTTCGTCGTCGGGTCGTACATTAACCAGTGCGGTTGCTGCGCGAACTCCTCGGGTGGTTGGTTCCCTTGGTTGCTATGGTCTCCGTTGCAGTCAAACCACGTATCACCCGCCACAAGGAGAACCCTTCGGTCCGGCAGCAGGACAACAGTTGGATAGTACCGCGCGTAGCTATATACCTGGCCGCCTGGCGGGGCGGGATTGCACTGCGACAGAAAGCCGCTGAATTCCGGCAACTGGCCCCAAGGCTGATTAATCGGGTCATTGGGGCCAGCACTGAACCAGAAGTCGTTGGAGTCGTCGCGGCCGTGCACCACGTGCGCGTGGGCGGCGTCCAACAGCGACGCCCATCCCATTGTGATCGCGATTCTGTTGTCGTAGGTGTCGTCGAGATCGTTCCCGACGATCAGCAACGTATCCCCCAAGGCGACGTACGCCCCGCAGAACGGCTGATGCAGGTTCGGGGTCCAGATCTTGTCGTCTTCGTTTCCATCCAGTTGGACGAACGTGGGATTAGAAGGTCCCGCGGAAGCGGAAAGGTCAAAGACGATCATTTCGTTTCGAAAGAGCACGAGCCTGGTGTGACGCGATGCCCAATCGCATAGGAGCGCCGCATGCACACCGTACAAGCCGCCTCGGAGGGGAGCTGGATCGATATCTACCGCCGGACCCCATACTCCGTTCGTGGGATCCCCCGAACTGGGCCATGTAGCCCAGAAGTCACCATCGGTGGCCCAGACAGCTGATCCACCGAGCGTCAGCGAAAGCGCTGCCGCCAGGAGAGCGGCGGGGACGAGGGGCCTCGTCACGAGGCCACGTGGACCGATGGTCCGGGCTGTATGAGTCATTGGGGCACCTCCGATCACCGCGTCGTGAGCGGGTCACGCGCTCCGTGCGATCAACGCACGGGGCGAAGCCGAGGGCCTGGGAGGGTCAGGGCGGCGCTCGGCCTGGCGGAGGAAGCGGACCTTCAAGGCGCTTCCCGCGCCACCACGGACAATCTGATCGCCTCGCAGGACCGGTGCAAGTGGGTTTCAGGCGATACCCGAAGATATATGTCACGAATCCCTGAGACACTTCTTAAGGTCGCCTAACTCGTGGCCGCGGGACGAGAGTTACCGCGCAGCCTGCTGCGAGGCCATCGCGCGCTTGCGCCGCGTTTCCAGGCCGAGGCGTGCCCAGACGCAGCGAACGCCACCGACGGAGATCGCGTACCCCCGTCGCCCGAGCTCCCGTACGACGCCTGGGGCGCTCAGTAAGGGGCGCTGCCGGGCCAGCTCGAGGATGATGCGCTCGACCACCGCGTCAACGCGGCGGTGAGGATGCGGCCGGTGAAGATCGCGTTCGAGGAGGCCTGCGAGGCCTTGCGCCTTGAACTGCTCCATCCAGCGATAAAGGGTCGCGCGGCTTAGGTGCAGCGTACTGCTCGTTCGCGACACGTTGTGGGTCGCCCAGGCCAGGCCTAGAGCGCGGAGCTTCTCGTTAGGGCCCCGGGGGAAAACGCAGGTCGTCTTCGTAGTGCGACTGGCGTCGTCCTGGACGGGCTCGCTCGGCGTCGTCTTCCCATCTGCCTGATCGTGGTCCATCGCCGCATCTCCGGCGAGCGCCTACCAAGGCAGCATGAACCGCCCTTCCGTCGTGAGCAGGGCGCGGGGCCGAGGGGGCGGCGGAGATGCAGGACCCAGAGGCCGAGTCGGCTTCGGCGGAAAGGGCAGTGCCCATGTCTTGCCCCTGTCGACGGGAGGACCGTACGCGCCTCGACACACCGGATCAAGAGAAACCCGTCTGCGTCTTTTCGCAAGTTGCGTGATCGGGCTGGTCGCCGCGCCGTGATGCATCGGTCGAAGCGCAGGCGCTCGCCATAGGCTCGGTTACGCCGGCCCGACTCGTCTGAGCGTGCGGGTTGTACTCTGCGCACCAGCCAGCCGGCGGTGGGCAGAGTCATCGTCGTGTCTACAGAGAGCCGTGGCTGGTCGCCCGGAGGCTTGCCGCGGGCCCCGCCCGGACTCCCATGGCCCCGCCCGACCGGCCCGGAGCACCGATGACACACAGAACCGCGGCACGGGGCATCACCCGGACCCGGAGGAGCCGATGCGGAGATCATGCCTCCGCGTGGACAGTCTCCAGCGTCCACAACGACGTCTGCGGGCAGTAGCACAGCTCGTACTGCTCACGCGTGCCCACACCCACCGAGAAGAAGTGCTCGCGCTGCTCGCCCTCGCGGCGCATCCACGCGCTCGTGACGCGGGTGATGGTGAAGACGCGGCCGCGCCAGCGGAAGCGCACCGGCTGGATCTTGCCCTCGACGAAGCGCGACAGCACTTCGATGGGCTCCTGCACTTTCTCGACCATCGACCGCTCCCCGCGCATGCCCCCGACCGAGCGCCCGCGCCGATCCTGCCGCCACGACGGCGCGAAGATACCAGACATATGTCTGGATCATCCAGGGGAAACCGCTGTCCCCGAACGAGGACGTGCGGGGCCGGCTGTCCCCTTCTCACGACAGTCGAAGGCGGCGCTTCCACGCGCCACAGCACCGCGACCGAGATCGACAAGTTGTTTTGCGACAGTGCGTTACTCGTGTACGAGGTCGCCCTCGACGCTCGGTCGAACGCAGCGGCATCACCCTTGCATGGGAGCATGCGCAGTTGAGGGGTGATCTTCTCCCCGATGGTCCGGTGCTCGGAGGTGTGCTTCCGGTCCCCGGGTTGCCAGAGAGCCCCTCACGAAACGAAAGAGCGCGGCAAAGGGCCGCACAGGATCGGGAGGCGAAGTACTGGCCACTTCGCCTCCCTCACTTTTTCTGGGCGTCGAGCCGCCGGCCCTTCCTGGGGGCGTCGAGACCGCCTCCGCCACTCGATCCCGACCGATTCCGACCGATCCCAGCCGCTCCGAATCGCCCCCGACCCTCCCGACCCCCTCGGTTTCCGTCCGGCGACAGGCTTGTCGGTCCGCTCCGACGTGAGGAGAGTGGACCCGTGCCGTTCCCGACTCCGAATTGGAGGGCGGTCCCTTGAACACCCTCTCGCGCTTGCAGGCGATCCACTCCCCCGCCACCGGGCGGACTCGCCGCGCGCAGATCGTGCGCGTCGTCGTCCGTGACTCGGACGGGGCGGACCAACCGCAGGTCACGCTTGCGCCCGGGGACCGGCTCATCGTCGAGAATCGGACGAGCCGACCGCTCCACGTCGCGCCGATCGATTTCTTCGGGAATCCGTTCTGCCGCTACGTGCTCGAGGCCGGCGAAGCCACCACGCCCCTCGTGGTCGCGGGCCTGTGGTTCCAAGTGGAGCTGCGCGGCCGGCAGTTCTACCCGCTCAACGTGTACCTCGCGCCGAACGAGGCGCTCCGGTAACGTCACGGGCGACGTCGCCCGCAGAAGCGCGCGAGGCGGCTAGGCGGCTCGCGTTTGCGCCTCGACCTCTACATTCGCCCCCTCCTCGCGGAGACGGCGAGCATCGTTGCGGAGCCTCTCCCAGGTGTCGGCGAAGCTCGTGTGGATGCGACGTCGGCGGAGGACCTGCTTGCGCACCGACGCGCGTTGGGCGAAGGGGCGTCGCTTCATCCGGGCCTCCGTTCGGGGCACTCGATCGGAGCGGTCACGAGCATGCGGCGACGAGCCGCGCGGACGAACTCGTTGCCCGGGATGCTGCGGAGCCGGAAGCGACGACCGACCCGAGCGGGCCGCACCCTAACGGGTCATCAAGGCTTCGTCAAGATCAGAATGTCCATATGATGTAGGCTCGAACTCCACCGACCCATCCTGTAGGGGTCGGATCCTCCGGAGGGGCCTGTGGCCAAAGCCCTGCGTGTGACGCCCCTCGCTCTCGGCGTGATCGTCGTCGCCCTCGTGTGGACGGCGGGTCGAAGCGCGAACCCGGGCTCCCTCGGCTTCCGTCTCGACGACGCGTGGATCCACATGGTCTACGGGCGAGGTCTGCTGGCGAACGGATACCTCGCCTACGAGGACGGCAAGCCGTCCACCGGATGCACCTCGCCGGCCTGGGCGATCGTCCTCGCGGTGTTGCACGCGCTCTTCGGCCACGCGGCAAGTCCCGATGTGTTGATCGCCTCGGTCATCCTGATCGGGGCCGCGCTGCAGCTCGGCGGCGTTCTCGCTGCGACCTCGCTCGCGCGGCGGCTCTCCGGGAGCGACGCGGTCGGCGCCGTGGCCGGGTGCCTCACGGCTCTCGCGACGCCGCTCGTCGCCGCGAGCCTCTCCGGGATGGAGGTCGCGCTGACGTCGTTGCTGCTCCTCCTCGGCGCGCGCGCGGTGGTCATGGGCTCCTTCGGCGCGGCGGGACTCTTCCTCGCGGGAGCCGGCCTCGCGCGACCGGAATGCGGCGCATCCATCCTCGTGCTCGCGGCGGCCGCGTCGCTCCTCGCGCCGACCGGGCGCCGGCGCTCCGCCGCGGCGCGCCTCCTCGCGGCCCCCGTTCTCGCGGGGCTCGCGCTCGTGGCCTACGATCTCTGGGCGTCGAGCGCTCCTCTGCCCGCGACGTTCTACGCGAAGAGCGCCCTGTCGATCGCGGCCCTGCCGCATCGTCTCGGAACGGCGCTGGGGCGGATGCTGTCGACGGTGCCGCCCTTCGGCTTCGCCGTCGGCTGGGTCGCGACAGCCGGGCTGCTGGCCGGCGGCGCGGCGCGGCCGCGCGTGGCCGCCTCGGCCCCCTCGATCGCTCCGGCGCACGACCTCGCACCGTGGATCCCGTTCGCGGCCGGCGCCGCCTTCCTCCTCGCGAACCTCGCGGTGCTCGACCCGGTCGACCCCGTCGCGTTCTACCACCTCCGCTACGTCCTGCCGCCGGTTCCCCTCTTCCTCGTGGCGGCCGCGCTCGGCGCATACGCGTGGGGTCGGACGCCCCGCGCGAAGGGAATCGCGCTTGCCGCGCTTCTCGTGGTCGCCGCCGGGCAGGCGGCCGTGCGCGTGGGGCCGGAGAGCCGCCACCTCCACAACGACGTCCGCAACATCAACGAGGTCCAGCGAGCCATCGGCGAGCGGCTCGCGGCGACGTTGCCGCCGGGCACGCGCATCGCCGCCTCGGACGCCGGAGCCGTGCGATACTTCTCGCGCCTGCCCACGCTGGACGTGATCGGCCTGAACACGCCCGGGATGCGCTCCCCGAGCGACGAGTTCCTGCGGTCGCATCCGGTTGCGGCGTTCGCGTTCCTTCCGGCGTGGTTTCGCACTCCGGACGGCGCGCAGCTGGAGGAGATGTTCGAAGCCTCGACGTCCGGCTACACGGTGACGTCGAATCCCGCGATGGCCACGCAGGTCGTGGTGCGGGCGCATCCTTCCGCGGGACGGGTGCGCGCGCGCTTCGGCGGCTTCCGCTCGTTCGCGCTCGATTTCGTCGGGCCGGAGGAGGCGGGGTCGCTCAGCGGCCGTGCCGGGCCATGACGGCGCGCCACGTGGCCTCGTCCAGCTCTTCGGACTCTTCGACGAGCATGACGGGGATGCCGCTCTCCACGCGGTAGCGGCGTCTCGTGGCGGGGTCGGTGGAGACGAGGGTCTCCCCGTCCTCCACGAGCGGGGCCCGCGAGAGCGGGCAGGCGAGGAGATCGAGCAGCTCGGGATCGATCGGCACGGCGGCCTCCGGGCCGGCGCACGCGGGCGTCACAGGACGCGCGGCGCAAGCCGGGCGATCATCCCACAACCGAGGAAGAGGCGGAAGGTCTTGGACGAGACCGGCGCGATGCAGGCGGCCAAGCGCATCGCCAAGCGGCTGCGGGCGAGCGGGCGCGAGGCGTGGATCGCGGGCGGCGCCGTGCGCGACACCCTGCTCGGGCGCACGCCCCACGACGTCGACGTGGCCACGTCGGCCACGCCGGACGAGGTGGTCGCGCTCTGGCCGCAGGCGCAGCTCGTGGGCGCGGCGTTCGGCGTGGTGCGCGTGCCGGACGGCCCGGAGACGATCGAGGTGGCCACGTTCCGGCGCGAGGGCGTCTACCTGGACGGCCGAAGGCCCAGCGAGGTCTCCTTCGGCACGCTGGAGGACGACGCGCGGCGGCGCGACTTCACGGTGAACGGCCTGTACCTCGATCCCGAGACCGGCGAGATCACGGACCTCGTGGGCGGCCGGCGCGACGTCGAGGAGCGACGCCTTCGCGCGATCGGCGATCCCGCCGCGCGCTTCCGCGAGGACTACCTGCGCCTCCTGCGCGCCGTGCGACTCGCGGCGCAGCTGGACTTCGAGATCGAGGCGGGTACTCGCGCAGCGCTCGGCGCCCTCGCCCCTCTCGCCGCCGACGTGGCGGCGGAGCGCACGCGCGACGAGCTCGCGCGGCTGCTCACCGGATCGAACGCCCCGCGCGGGCTGCGCCTGCTCCACGAGACCGGGCTGATGCGCGTGATCCTGCCCGAGGTGGAAGCGATGGGCGGCGTGGAGCAGCCGCCGCAGTACCATCCCGAAGGCGACGTGTGGACGCACACCATGCTGCTGTTCGAGCATTTCGACGGGCCGTCGCTCGAGCTGGCATTCGGCGCGCTGCTCCACGACGTGGGCAAGCCGCCTACCCTCGAGCGCAGCGACGGCGTCATCCGCTTCCCCGCGCACGCGAAGATCGGCGCCGCGATGACCGACGACATCTGCCGCCGGCTGCGTCTCTCGAACGAGTCCCGCGAGCGCGTCGTGTCGCTCGTGGCGAACCACATGCGCTTCCTCGACGTCACGCGCATGAAGACGTCCACGTTGAAGCGGTTCCTCCGCGAGCCGCACTTCGAGGATCACCTGGCGCTCCATCGCGCCGATTGCCTGGCGAGCCACGGCCATCTCGACAACTGGGAGTTCGTGCGGAAGGCGCGCGAAGAGCTCGGCGAGGAGGGCTTGCGACCGCCGCGCCTCGTCGGGGGCGACGACCTCATGGCGCTCGGCTGGCCGGCCGGGCCGACCCTCGGCGCGGAGCTGCGACGATTGGAAGAGCTTCAGCTCGAGGGGAAGATCACCTCGCGCGAAGAGGCGCTGGAGGACGCGCGCCGTCGCCGCGAGCAGGGTCGTTCCGGGGGCGGGCCGGATCCGCCCCCTCGGAACGGTTGACGCCTACTTCAGCGCGTAAATGCCTGGCTCGATCTTCTTGAAACGGCCGTCCCGCTTCAGGGTGACCGCGACCGTCGAGAGCAGGTTCTTGCTCTTCGTCCGGTACAGCTTCTTCTTGACCACCGTGTCGGTCAGTTCCTTGTAGTGGATCGGCTTCTTGCGGGCGCTCATCACCTGCTCGAGCGCCTCCGCCAGCGAGATCTCGTTGAGGCGGCGCGCGTTGGGGCGGCGCGTGATGACCGCCGCCGACCCCCGAGGCCCGCGCAGAGAGAGGGAAGTGCCGTTACCTCCCGCTATCTGCTCCAGCTTCCGGAGCTGCGCCTGCAGCTCCTTCCGCCGGGTCTCGAGGCGGGCCAGCTTACGGTCCTCGCGCGCCCGGCGCTTTCGCATCGCGGCTTCCAGGGTTTTCAAGTCGTAGCGGTCCAGTAACCGATCTAGCTGAGCCATGACGATCTCCTGCGCTTTCAGCCGGTGCAGTGCGGCACCCTCACCGACCGGGGGTAGGCGTGCTCCGGACGAGTCCGGGTCTTCCCAAACAGAAATGTAGATATCAGCTATTCCGACATCGACACTTCCGACGAAACTTACGCCGAAAGCGACTCGCGCGCCAGGAAAAGAGCGCGCGGCCTAGGGTTCGGGGCTCCCCTCCTTTCCCTTTTCTTCACGAAGGGAGGCCTCGGCCTCCCTCAGGGACGGGGCGAGCGCGAGCGCCCGCTGGAACTCCACACGGGCCGCTTGGGTCCGGCCGGCGGCTCGCTCGGCCACCCCGAGGCGGTAGTGGAGCATCGCATCGACGGGCTCCCGGCTGACGGCGGCGCGGAGGAGCCGGGCCGCCTCCTCGGGGACACCGGCCTGGAGAGCCCCGAGCGCCTCGTCGGACCAAGACCTCGTCGCAGCTGCATCGAGGGTTGCTTCGCGGCGGTCCGCTCGGACTCCGCCGGTGTCCACGGAGGCGGATACGGCGGCCATGACGGCCGCGGCGACCGCCCAGCCCCACGGCGCAAGCCCCGGGCGCGACTCGGGGGGCAGAGCGGCCCAGCGGCGCCCCCGGAGGGCGAGCGCCCCTGCGATCACGAGGAGGATCGCCAGTCCGCTGATCGCCGCGCCCCGAGCCACCGAGGCCGGCGCGTGCCTCAGCTCGACCGTTCCGCCCTCCGGCGGCGCGGCAAACGCGAGGAAGAGTCCGTCGGCGCGCATCAGCGGCAGCCTCGTTCCGTCCGAGCGGGTGATCCGCCAATCGGGGTCGTGCGCCTCGGCAAGGACGACGATCCCGTCGCTGCCCTTCGGCACCTCCACCCGCCAGCGACCCGGTGCCAGCTCCCGGCCCGGGATCGGCTCGTCGGCGGGGCCGCCGTCCTTCGTGTCCGGCCAGCCGGGGGGCGCTGCTTCGAGCAGCACCCGGCGACGCGGCTCGTAGTCCTTTGCCTGCACCTCGGCGAGCAGCTCCGCGCGGGGCTTCACGGCCCACGACCGCGCGAGCCGCACGCGCGGCAACGGATCGGTGTTCCGGGAGAGGAAGAGGTCGCCCGGCAGCGCCTGCGCCTTCCAACCCGGGCCCACGATCCCGCTCCCCGAGGAGAGAACGGCGTCGAGGGCGAGGAGGTCGGCCTGCCCTTCGGTGAGGCTCGGATGTGCCGCCGCCCCCGCCAGCGCGGGGACCCCCATCCACTCGAGCCAGGCGAGCGGCGGCAAGGACGTGAACCCTTCGCCGGAGTCGACCCCGTACAGGAGCTGCGAGTTCGGGGGGAGCGACCACGACGCCGTCGCATAGGACGCCTCGTGGCCTTTCCAAGCCGGAGTCACGAGATCGACGCGCGGCATCCGGGGCAGGCGGTCCCACATCTCGTCGAGACCCTGGCGGAAGATGCGCGGCCGGGGCTCCACGTGGGGCAGCGCCGCCACGGCCGGCGGCGCCTGCAGCAGCGTCGCCGCCGGTACGACCGGATTGAAGCTGCGCCCCCAGGAGAAGAGGTCCGTCGCGAGGACGATCACCGGCAGGATCCCCGCCCACCTGGGCACGCGCGCGAATCCGAAGGGGAGGAGCGCCAGAATCGACGCGATCGCGCAGACCACGGTCCGAGCGCTCACGGCGTGCGCGGCCGCGGTCACGTCGCGGAGGTGGGCGGCCCAGAGGCGACCCGTCCCGGCCAGCGTGGCGTCCGGCGCGCGCGCCGGCGCGTTCAGCACGAGCGCCGCCGCGGCGAGCGCGACGAGGAGCGAGGCGCCGAGCCCGATGGCCCTGCGCCGCCGCTCGAGGGCACGCTCGCGCTGCAGCGCATCGAGGCCGAGCGCGGCGAGCATCGCCAGGGCGAGCGTGAACAGCAGGGCGAAGCGCGCCGGCAGGCGCGTGGAGCGCACGACCGGGATCCACGCGACGATGCGGTACACCGGCGTGTAACGCCCCAGCATGAGCACGAACGAGAGCGAGGCCAGCGCCGCGAAGAGCGACGTCGCGAGATCGCGGCGCAGGGCGAGCGCCGCCGCGGCGAGCGCGAGCCCGAGGACCCCGCAATACGCGCACGTCTCGGCGAAATGACTCCAGTCCGGACCGCCCCAGAACGTCCCGTCCACCGGCGTGCCGTAGAGATCCGGCGCGACGAGCGTCGGAATGCCCCACGGCGGGAACGACCCGAACGTGAGGAACGACCAGTCCACCGCCGCGCCGCGCGGCGTACGCGCGATCAGCTCACGGGCGGGCAGGAGCTGCACCGCGGCGAGAGCCGCCCCGAGCGTCGCCGCCGCCGCCAGCGTGACGAGCGCGAGGCCGAGCCTCCGCGGGACGATCCCCGCGCGGAACACGAGCACGACGCCGGCGAGCATCGTGTTCATGAGGACCGCGTACGGGTGCGCACCGAGCAGGAGGCACGCGAGCGCCGCCGCGAGGAGCAACGCGGCTCCGGGACGTCCGTCCGCCGCCCGGAGCACGAGCAGCGCCACCCACGGCGCCCACGACGCGCCGACGAGCAGATTGAAATGCACGACGTGCGTCACGAGGAACCCGGAGAGCTCGAAGGCGACGCCCGCGAGGATCGCCGCCGTCGTGGACGCGCCGAGGCGGCGCGCGAGGAGGAAGCTTCCCGCTCCCGCGAAGGCGAAATGCAGCGCGACGCTCCAGGAGAAGGCGAGCGTGGGCGGCAACAGCGAGAAGAGCACGAACGTAGACGGATAGAGCGGACCGGTCTGCGTCTCCGCGAAGAGCGGATAGCCCGCGAACATCCCCGGACACCACGTGGCGAAGTGGCCCGCGCGCAACTGGGCGAACCACCACGCGCGGAACGCGAGGTTCTGCATCCCGGTGTCGTAGTGGAAGAACGTGGCCGCGCCCATGGTGGCGCGGGGGAACAGGGCCGCCGCGAGCGCGAGGAAAGCGAAGAGAAGGAGTCGATCGCGTGGCGCGCCGCGCTCCCCCATGTCGACCGCTATGGAAGCCCGCGACGGCGGCGGAGCGCCCACTCCGCGCCGAGCAGGACGAGCAACAGGAAGTACAGCAGGGGACTCTCGAGGAAAGGCATCTCCCGCACCGTTCGATCGATCACCGGCTTCAGGTCCAGGAGGTCGGGCAGCTTGCCCACCTCCTCCAGCGGCAGGAAACGGCCGCCGGACTCGCGCGCCACGTCTCTCAGGAGATCGAAGTCAGGCGCCGGATCCTCGAGCTCCATGCGGTACGGCGCGACGGTCATCTCGGACTGGTCCGTTCCGAGATCGGCCCCCTCGTGCTTGGCTTGGCCTTCGATCCGGTAGTCGCCCGGCGGCAGCCCCGGCAGCTCGCCACGATAGCGCCCGCCCCCGAGCTCCACCAGGGAGATGTCGCGGCTCTTCTCGTCGGTCGTGCCGAGCGGCCCTCGCAAGTTCGCGCGGACGTCGGCGCCGGGCACGGGGCGGTAGTCGTCGTCCCAGACCTGCCCCTCCACCACGACTTTCTCGGCGCCGTCGAAGAGGTTCTTCGAGGGACGGATCATCACGGGCCGGAAGTCCTCGCGCGCGACGAGCCAGCGGACCGACCGCGAGAGGAAGCGCCGCAACACGTCGCCGGAGCGTCCGGTGCCCCAGAGATAGAGGTCCCACTTCCAATACGGACCGCCGGCGATCATGAGCACGCGGCCGCGGCCCTCCGCGCGCGTGGCGACGAGCACGAGCTCGTCGTGCGGGACGCCGTCCACCAGGCCGCGCACGAGAACGTGCGCGTCCGGCTTCGGCTCGCCGAACACCGGTACGGCGCCGAGCGGCGGCAGCTCCTCCCATCGTGCGGCGTTCGCGACCGGCTCGGGATCCAGCTGCGTCACCGGATGGTGGCGGCCGACGTCCGTGAGCGACGCCAGGATCGTCCCCGTGCGCGGCCGCGAGCGCGTCGGCGGCACGGGCAGCAGATCCTCGATCGGGCTCCCCGACGGCTCGAACGCCGCGGGCGCGCCCATCACCAGCAGCGCGCCGCCGCGCTCCCGCACGAAGCGGACGACCTGGTTCGCGCGCTCCGCACCGAGCGTCGCCGAGTCGCAATCCAGCAACACGACGACGTCCTTCTTCGCGAGATCGGGCCAGGCCGTGGGGAAACCGGGGCCGCCGCGGCCGAGCCGGCCGGGGAAGGTGCCGAGCGAGAGCACCACCGTCTGCACGTCGAGGGAGACGTCGGACTCGAGGGCGCGCTTCAGGAAGCGCAGCTCGAAGCTCGGCTTCCCGCAGACGAGCAGGAGCCCGATCTTCTCCTTGAGCACGCGCACCACGAAGAGATGCGTGTTGTTCTCCGCCGAGATCTCCCCTTCGCGCTTGGGCGTCCACACGCGGTAGCGATGGAGCCCCTCGCGCGTGGGGCGGTACTCGAGATCGACTTCGCGCTCGCCGCCGCCGCCGGGAAGATCCACGCGGGTGGAGTCCAGGAGCGCGTCGCCCTCGGAGAGATACACCGGCACGCGCGCCACCGCCCCGCCGCGCGCGCGGAGGCGCGCCTTCACCGGGACCTTGTTGTCCAGGTACGCCACGTTCGACGCGTCGACGTCCACGACGGACAGGTCCGTCACCGGCCCTTCCCCGCCGACGCCGATCGTGAAGACGGGGACGCCCAGCCGGCGCGCCGCCTCGCGCGGATCCGCGCCGACGTTCTGCGCCCCGTCCGACATCAGGACGACGGCTCCGGTCTTCCGTCGCTCCATCCCCACGCCGCGCGCCAGGGCGCGCGCGAGGTCGGTGCGATCGTCGCGCGGGGTGAGCGCGGCCGGGTCTTCGAGGGAGGCCGCCTCGACGTCGCCGCCGAAACGGTACACGTCGACGGCGCCGTGCTGCGCGAGGCCCTTGGCGAGCTTGGTGTCCCGGATCGCCGCGCGCAGTCGATCGGCGCGCGTGGGCGCGGTCGAGTCCGGCGCCGCGCCCTCCTTCGCCGGGAACGGAATGGACATGGAGAGCGAGCCGTCCAGGAGCACGGCGATGCGCGACGGAAGCGACCGGTTGTCGACGAGCGAGAGAACGGGATCCAGGAGGAGCACCATGACGACCAGCACCGACGCGAGCCGGAGCGCGAGGAGCGCGCGGGCGCGGGCGATGCGGTAGAGCAGGATGGACGCCGCCACCAGCGCCGCCGCCAGCACGAGGAGAACGGGGCCCGCCGACTCGAGCAGGCGGATCGACATCGCGGCAGAGCTCACGCGACCTCTCCGGTCGCGCGGCGGGCGCGCACGCGTTGCAGAAGCTCGGGAACCACGCGGCCGGCGGGGCCACGCAGGGAGACGTCGAAGCGGGCGGTCAGCTCGGTCTCCTCCGGGTTCACTTCGATCCCGAACGCGCCCGACTCGAGGGCGGCGAGCGGAATCCCGGCGGCCGGCCACACCGCGCTGGACGTCCCGATGGAGATCGCCACGTCGCAGTCCCTCGCGTCACTCAGGGCCGTCGCGAGCACGTCCGCGGGCAGCATCTCTCCGAAGAGCACTACCGAGGGTCGGAGCAGGCCTCCGCACGTGCAACGCGGCGGGATCTCGGGCGCCGGAAAGGGAAAGGGGTCGACGACGCGCCCGCAGCAGGCCATGCAGTGCGCGCGCCAGAGCGAGCCGTGCACTTCCAGCACGCGGTGCGATCCGGCGCGTCGATGCAGCCCGTCGACGTTCTGCGTGACGAGGGAGAAGTCCTCGAAGAGGCTCTCCATCTCCGCGAGCGCCACGTGCGCGGCATTCGGCGCGACCGTCTGCATGTTGGACCGCCGCGCTTCGTAGAACTCCCACACCAACCGCGGGTTCCGCAGGAGCGCGTCGGCGGTGGCGACATCCTCGATGGGGTACTGCTCCCAGAGGCCGTCCTGCGCGCGGAACGTGGGCACGCCGCTCTCCGCGGAGACGCCCGCGCCCGTGAGGACGGACACCCTCCGCGCGCGGGCCAGCGCCTCCGCGGCCCGATCCAGATCAGCTTCCGGGACCAAGGTCATGAGACCGGATGCTCGTCGCCGGCGCCCGCGAGCACGGAGAGCGCGTGCGGCAGGAGCGCCGCCAGGGCCTCCCAGCTTTCGACGGCACCGCGGGGGCTCCCCGGCAAGTTGACCACGAGCGTCCGGCCGCGAACGCCGGCGATCCCGCGCGAGAGGAAGGCGAAGCGGGTCTTCGCGCCGCCGCTGGCGCGCGCGAGCTCCGCGAGGCCCGGCGCCTCCTTCTCGATCACGCGGCGCGTGGCCTCCGGGGTGACGTCCCGCGGGGCGAAGCCCGTCCCGCCCGCGGTGAGGACGAGCGGCACTCGCGCGTCATCGGCGAGGCGCACGATCTCCGCTTCGATCTCGGGGGCCTCGTCCGCCACGACGCACGTGACGACCACTTCACCGCCGGCGGCGCGCACCGCGTCGGCCAGCGCCGGCCCCGTGGCGTCCTCGCGCTCGCCGCGAGCGGAGCGATCGCTCACGGTGACGATGGCCACGCGCAGTGCAATCACGCGTCGGCCGCCTTCCAGCTTCCCGACCGGCCTCCCCGCTTCTCGAGGAGGCGGATCCCGTCCAGGCGGAGGTTCCTGTCCACGGCCTTGAGAAGATCGTAGGCGGTGAGCAGCCCCACGCTCACCGCGCAGAGCGCTTCCATCTCCACGCCGGTTCGTGCGCGGGCCGTCGCGGTGGCGACCACCCGGACCCGCCCTGCTTCCGGCTCCGGCTCGACCTCCACGGCCACGTGATCCAGCGGCAGCGGATGGCAGAGCGGGATGAGGTCCGACGCCCGCTTGGCGGCGGCGATGGCCGCGAGCTGCACCGCCGGGCGGAAGTCCCCCTTGGGAAGGGTGCCGTCGACGATGCGTCGGATGGTGTCCGGAGCGGCGCGCAGGTAGCCCTCGGCGACCGCGGTTCGCCCGGTGGGCTCCTTCGCCGAGACATCGACCATTCGCACCCGCCCCGACGGATCGAGGTGGGAGAGGTCGCTCACTTCACGTCCTTGGGCTTCTCCTCGGGCCTTTCGGCGGGCTTCTCGGGCTCGCCCTCGCCGCGCATCTCCTTGCGGAACTCCCGGATGCCCTGGCCGAGCCCCTTCATGAGCTGCGGGATCTTCTGGCCCCCGAAGAGGACCATCACGATGAGGGCGATGAGAAGCAGCTCTTGGAACCCGATACGTCCCATGAAACACCTCGGAGGGGCGACGCATCCCGCGTCGTGTCCCGAACGGGACATCAAAGATTCGGGCTTCGAACCGTGGAACGCAAGTCCCATTCCTCGTAAGCTCCTCCGCCCGGAGGCAGCGACATGAGGTGGTGGGGGGCCTTCCCGCGAGGAGCGCCGCCGCTCGCGGCGGTGGCCGCGGCCGTGCTCCTCGGCTCGGGAAGCGGTTGCGGGGGGCGCGGGCCGACGGCGCCGGCCGAAGGGGAATGGCGCCGCCGGGCGGAGGCGTTGGAGACGGCGGGCCATCCCGACTCCGCGCTCGCCGCCTATCGCGAAGCGGCGCAGCGCTATCCCACGACGTCGTGGCCGTGGGCGGGAGCGGGACGAAGCGCCGCCCGGCTCGGACGCTTCGCCGAGGCGACGATCGATTTCCGGACCGCGGTGCGGTGGGACTCCGCGGCGGTCGACGCCCGTGTCGAGCTGGCTCGGATCGCGCTCGGCGACGGCCGCGCTGCCGACGCATTGACGTGGCTCGACGACGCCATGCGCACCTCCGCGGAGGACGCGCCGCGGCTCGCGCTCCGCGCGCGCGCCCTCGCCACGGTCGGGCTACGTGGGGAAGCCCGGGCGGTGGCGGATCAGGCGCTGGCGCAGGCGCCGCGAGACCCGGAGGCGCGAGCGGCGTCCGTCTTCTGCCGCCTCGCGGAGGACTCCACGGCGGCGGCCCTGGCGGAGATCGAGGACGCGTCGCGCCGGCTTCCCGACGACGTGCGCCTACGCGACGAGCACGCCCGCGTGCTCGAGGCGCGCGGCGACCTCGACGGCGCCATCGGCGAGCTGCAACGGACGCTCGCGATCGACGCGCGGCAGCCGCGCGTGCGCCGGCGGCTCGCGGCGCTGCTTGCGCGAGCCGGGCGGCCCTCCGACGCGGAGCCGCACTGGCGGCGCCTGCTCGAGGACAACCCCGCCGACGTGGCCGCTCTGGACGGCCTCGGCTCCTGCGCGCTCGCTCGCGGGGATCCGGCGGTGGCGGAGGAGGCGTTCCGCCGGGCGATCGCCTTCGATCCCGAGTCCGGGCCCTCGTATCTCTCGCTCGGCAAGTTCCTCGCGGCCGCCGGACGCGGCGAGGAGGCGGTCACCACCCTGCGCAAGGCCCGCGCTCGCGCCGTCGGCGACGCAGACCTGTGGGCGCGCTCCTCGGTGGCGCTCTCGCAGACGTATCTCGGGCTCGGCGAGGCGGCGAACGCGCTCGGGATCGCGGACGCGGTGCTCGAGCGAGACCCGGGATCGGCGGAGGCGCACGAGCTGCGCGGGCGGGCGCTCGCTGCGGGCGGCGCCGGCGCGACGTCCGGCGAGGAGCTGGCCCACGTCCTGGCGTCGCCGGGCGCGGTCCCCTCCGACGTCCGCGCGCTGGCTCGGTGGCAGCTCCGTCGCGGCGACGTGCCGAGCGCGCTCGCCGCGCTCGACTCCCTGATCGCGGTCCACCCGGACGACGAGGAGACCCACGTTCTGAGGGCCGAGGCGCTGGTCGCGGCCGGGAAGGCGCCCGCGGCGGAGCGCGAGCTGAGCGACGTCGTGGCGCGCGGCGGGGCGCCCGCGGCCGCGCAGGCGTTGCTCGCGCACCTGCGCGGCGTGGCGGCGCTCGCGCGCGGCGACGCGGACGAAGCCCGCGCGCAGCTCGAGCACGAGCGGGACCTGGTGCCGCAGGACTCACGACCGTGGCTCGCCCTGGGCGACCTCGAGATGCAGCGCGGCGCTCCGGACTCGGCGGCCGCGGACTACGAGGAGGCGACGCGCCGCGATCCGACGAGCGGCATCCCGTGGCTGAGCCTCGGCCGCGCGCACGAGAGAGCCGGTCACGCGGCCACCGCCATCACGGCGTACCGTGCCGCCGTCGATCGCGACGAGAAGCTGGTGGAGGCGCAACGACGTCTCGCCTGGCTGCTCGCGGACGGCGACGTGGACGCCGGACCGGCCGAGGCCCACGCGCGAGTCGCGGTCGATCTGGCGCCGGACGACCCCGACGCGCTGGCCGCGCTCGGCTGGGCGATCGAGAAGAACGGCCGTCACGACGAGGCGGTGCCCGTGCTGGAACGGGCGGTCCGCCTCGCTCCCCGCGACGCGCGGGCGCACTACCTCCTCGGGGTCGTCCAGGCGCAGCGAGGGCGAGTGGCCGAGGCGCGCACGGAGCTTTCGCGCGCGCTCCTGATCGATCCGTCGTTCGACCGCGCCGAGGAGGCGCGCCGCCTCCTGGACCGCCTCCGCCGCTGACGCTTCCCCGTTGCGCTCGGCGCACGCGCGGGGCGAGAATCTCCGCCCGGAGAAGCCATGGCGCGAATCCTCGTCATCGATGATGAGCCGGCCGTTCGACGCATGCTGCGTGAGATGCTCGAGGAGGTCGGTCACGAGGTCGTGACGGCGCCCGAAGGCGACGCCGCCCTCGCACGCTTCCGCCAGAGTCCCTTCGACCTCGTGATCACCGACATCTTCATGCCGGGGCGCGAAGGCATCTCGACGATCGCGGAGCTGAGGCGGGAGCACCCCGACTTGCCGATCCTGGCCCTCTCGGGGGGCGGAAGGCCGCGGCCCCTCGATCTCGCGTCCCGGATGGACTACCTCGAGGTCGCGCGCCGCCACGGCGCCACGCGCGTCCTGCGCAAGCCCGTGGACTGGGAAGAGCTGGCGCTCACGGTGAAGGAGCTGCTGGCGAGCGCGTCCACCACCTGAGCGCTCTTGTCTGGCCGCTCCGGCCACCTACCGATCGTTCGTCTCTTCGGATACGAGCTGGCCGCGTCCAGTTTTCACTCAAGGATATAGGCGGGCCTCCCGATCGGAGAGACGCGGGCGCCATCACCCCCACGCCAGCCGCGCGCCTGCCCCGCCACACCTCCGAGGGGGAGAACCGGTGCGTCGAACTTCGTCGTCCTCTGTGGCCTTCTCCCTCTTGCTCGCTGCCGTGACCCTCGGCGGGTGCGAGAACCTCTGGAGCTGGACCGCGAACGATCAGAGCTTCGAAGCGCAGTTCGAGCGGGGGCGCGAGGCGCTCCGCCGCCGGGACTACGCTTCCGCCGAGGAATCGCTGACCCGGGCCGTCGCGATGCGCCCGCAGAACAACGAGGCGCGTTACTACCTCGCGAAGGCCACCGTGCTCCAAAGCGGCATCGACGTTCTCTCGCTCATCCGCACGGTCACGGACTCCGGCCAGAACGGAGCGGCGGAGATCTTCGCGTATCAGACCCCCGACGCCGACGCGGTGTACCGCGTGAACGCGTCCGTGCTCGACGCGCTCGAGCCGGTCCGCATGGGAACGGCCCCCGAAGGGCAGTTCACCGCGAACGACGTCAACCTCGACGTGGGCGTCGCGTACGCGCTGCGCGCCATCCTCCGCCTTCGCGACACGAACGGCGACGGGCGCATCGACGCGCAGGACCTCCCGGTCGATGCCTTCTCGCTCGTGCAGGACGGGGGCTTCTCGCTGGACGGTCTGCAGAACGTCCCGCCCGACGACCTCAACACGATGATCACGGACCTGAGCGGGCTCGCCGGCGGCGGCGGCGACGCGCTCGTGGACGCGCTGAGCGGCTCGGGCATCGACGTGGCGCAGCTCGGCGATCTGCTCGGGTCGCTCAACGGCGACGTGTCCGCGTACTACGTGAACACCGGCGTCCCCGGCAACCCGGGCCTCGGCGACAACGACCACGACGGCCTCACCGACGAGGAGTGCCTCAACGGCGTCGACGACGACGGCGACGGACGCGTGGACGAGGACGCGCGCGTCGCGGGGTGCCCGTGATGCGGAGCCTCCTCCCCGTCGTTCTCGGAGCGCTCGGCGCCATCGGGCTCTCGGCCGCGGCGCGCGCCGGCGTGGCGGGACCGGAGCTGCCCGGCACGCGTCCCCTCGGCATGGGCAACGCGTTCGTCGCGGTCGCGGATGATCGCAACGCGCTGTATTACAACCCGGCGGGCCTCGGGCGACTGAACGGAACCCACGTGGCGGGGCTCGGCGTGCGCGGCGCGGTGGATGACGAGCTCGTCACCGTCCTGCAGTTCGTGCGCGATCACCAGGATCAGTTCGCGAGCTTCGATTCGGTGGATACGCAGTTCCTCGACGAGCTGTCGAAGTACGACGACCGCTGGGTGGCCGCCGACGCGAACGCGTACGTCGACGTCACGCGTCCGGGCTTCGGTATCGGCGGATTCGGAACGGCGCGCGCCCAGGTCAAGGTGGACCGCGGCGTCTACGAGCCTCGCGTGACGGAAAGCGCGGTGTCGGATCTCGTGGGCGTCGTGGGCGGCGCGATGCCGCTCGGGCGTTTCGACCTCGCGCTGGGCGGCACGCTCAAGGCGATCTGGCGGCGGGAGTCCCTCCGCGTCATCACGGCGCGGGAAGCGGCGGACTTCGACTTCAACCAGATCGCCGACGACCTGCAGGGTGCGGAGCCCGGCTTCTCCATGGACCTCGGTGCGCTGTGGACGAAGAGCCCCGCCTGGAGCGCGGGTGCCGTGCTGCACGACGGCGCGGGCTGGATCGGGGGCCGGCGCATCCACTCGGCCCTGGACCTGGGCTCGGCCTGGCAGCCGCTCCGGCGCGAGTCGGGTCTCCTGCGGGGTCTCCTCTTCGCAGCGGACTTGGACGACGTGGGCGGGGGCAGCGCCTTCGGGAAGCAGATCTGCTTCGGCACCGAGGCTCGCCTGCCGCTGGTTTCCGTGCGTGGCGGCGCCCACCAGGGCTACGGAACGGCGGGCGCGAGCCTGGCCCTCCCGGGGCTCCGGCTGGACTACGCCTATTGGGGCCGTGAACTGGGCGGGATTCCCGGAGCCGAGGCGCAATTCCTCCATACCTTGGAGTTGCGCATCGGCACCTGAGATTGGAGGAAGCGAGGCTGCCCGAACAGCGAGCGCACGAATTCCCCGAAGGGGTCCGAATCGACCCAACACCCATCCCCCGAAGGAGTTGAGCGCGGTGGCCGGCGCGAGCGCTACGGCCAGATCCGTCTAAAGACGCTCCGCGCGGCGGTCGATGCCCCGGTATCGGCCCGCCGCCTTGACATAGGAACGGGGGGTCCGATAGGGTCCACGTCTTCCCCCAGTTCCGAAACTGCATGGAGGCTCTCTCATGATCGGCAAGAAGCCGGGGCTCGGCCCGGACAACGGCGAGGCCACCTCGATCATCGGGGAGAACTCGATGCTCGATGGGACCTTCGAGGTCACGGGCAATCTCCGCGTGGACGGCAAGTTCACGGGCAAGCTCCACGTGACGGAGACGCTCGTGGTCGGGAAGAACGGTCTCGTCGACGCGAAGGTCGAGGCCCGCAATGCCGTCGTCGCCGGAACCATCAAGGGCGACCTGAACGCCTCCGAGAAGATCACGTTGCAGTCAGGCTCGCGCCTCGAGGGCGAGATGGTCACGTCGCGCCTCGTCATCGAGGAGGGCGTTTCCTTCCAGGGAAGCTGCAACACGAGCGCTACCACCACCACCACCACGCGCCGGCCCGACCCCACGCGCACGCACGAAGATGCGCGCACGGTGACGGACAAGATCGAGAAGGTGGCGCAGGAGCTCGCGCGCTAGCGTCCGCCGCGCGTTTCGCTCGATACGGCCCCGGAGTCCCGCAGACTCCGGGGCCGTTGCTTTCCGGACCGCTCCGCTGCGCAACCGCCCGGGCGCGCCCGCCGCGTCCGCGCGACTACGGCGCCCAGCACGCGACCTCGCAGGACTCCGCTCGCACGGCGAGAGCGCCGGCGTACCCGGGGAGCGGCGTGAAGTCCCGCAGACACCAATGCCGGGGCTCGTCCGGAGCAGCGGCGACGCGCACGAGGTGCGCGGGTCGCCCGGGCGTGAGCGTCACGTCGAAGGAGGCGAGGTCGCCGAGGAGCCCTTCGCCCCTCCCCTTCAACCATGCTTCCTTGCGCGTCCAGCCGTGAAAGAAGGCGAGCGGTCGCTCCGGGGCGGCCACGTTGCAGTACTCCCCGTATTCCGCGGGCGAGAACACCTCGCGGGCGAGCCGATCCATCTCGGGCAGCGGCCTCACGAGCTCGACGTCGACGCCGAGATCCGGGCCGCGCGTGACCGCGACGAGCGCGAGCGCCTCGGAATGCGACACGTTGAATCGAAGGCGGGACTCCGCGACGCCCGCGAGCTCCGGCTTGCCGTGGGCCGAGACGCGGAACGTCAGCTCGCGGGGGTCGGCCCGCACGTAGGCGGCGAGGATGGAGCGCAGCGCCCCCCGCCGCATCACGAAGTGCTCTCGATGTCGCGCGAAGCGGTATCTCTCCGACCGCGCGATCTCGTCGGCGGAAAGGAGGGCGCGTCGCTCTTCGAGGAGCGCGCCGGGGGACTGGTCGATCCGCCAGAGGTGGGCCTCGCCTTCGGCCAGGTCCGGGTGGAGCGGCGGCGGATTCCAGTGGGCCACGTGCGCTCCCGTCAGGGACGAGCGAGCGAGTCGGTCTGGGCGGGCGAATCCCACTCGGCGAGCACGTGCCGGAGCAACTCCGCGGCGCGCGCCTCGAGGAAGAAGTGGTGTGCCGGAAAGGTGATCGCCCGGAAGCCGGCCCGGGTGAGCTCCGCCCAGGCGCGGAGGTCTTCGAGAGGCACGCTGGGATCCTCCGTTCCCCCGAAAGCGACGATCGGGACGTCCACCGCCTCACGCCTGCCCGACGGATGGGTCTCGCAGAGCTCGAAGTCGGCGCGCAGCGTCGGGAGGAGCAGCGCCATCAGCTCCTCGTGCTCCAGCACCGCGTCGGGCGTTCCGTTCAAGTCGCGGAGCGCCTCGCGGAAGCGGTCGTCCGGGAGGCGATGCCACGCCTCGTTCTTCCGGCGGTGGGGCGGCGTGGCCGCCGCGACGAAGAGCGTTCGCGGAGGGGGAAGTCCGGCCGCCGCCAAACGGCCGGTCAGCTCGAAGGCGATCAGGGCGCCCATGCTGTAGCCGAAGAGCCCGTACGGTGACGCGAGCCGAGGACGCAGCACGTCCACGAGCGTCTCCGCGAGGGAGGCCATGTTCCGGAACGGCGCCTCGCGGATTCTCGCCTCGCGCCCGGGAAGCTGGACGGGACAGACGTCGAGCCTCTCGCCGGCCGCGCGGCGCAAGCTCCGGAAGACGGAAGCGCCGCCGCCCGCGTAAGGCAGGCAGATCAGCCGCGCCGGCGAAGCGGGGCGCGGCGGACCCAGGGGCCACCAGACGTCGGGGTTCGATTCCGCGTGCATCGGACGAACGTTGCCTCGGATTCCCGGCGAACTCGCCGATGCGCACAGTGTACTATGCCCCGCGCGACTCCCCTTGCGAACCCGATCGAAGGACCTCCTTCCGTGCGGTCCCTCGTCGACCCGCGACTGACCCCGAAGGTGCTCGCTCGATGCCCAGCCCGGCCCGCACGATCGTCGAGATCCTGCGCTCGCGCGCCGACGTGGACCCGGCGCGGACGATCTACCGCTTCCTGCCGAACGTCCCGGAGGCGCCGCGGGAGATCTCCTTCGCGGAGCTCGACCGGCGCGCGCGAGGGATCGCCGCCTTCTTGAGCGAGCGCCGCCTCCGCGGCGAGCGCGTCCTCCTGCTCCATCCCGCCGGCCTCGAGTTCGTCGAGGCGTTCTTCGGCTGTTTGTACGCCGGCGTCGTGGCCGTGCCGGCCTTCCCGCTGCGCGCGAATCGCACGCTCCCGCGCCTCGCGTCCATGGCGGCCGACTCCGGAGCCCGCGCGGCCCTCACGACGTCCGGCCTTCTCGAGCGGTCGCGCGCGCTCGGCGACTCCGTTCCGGGGCTCGCCTCGCTCGAGTGGCACGCGTCGGACGAGGTTCCCGGCGACGACGCGCGCGTTCCGGACTTCGCGCCGGACCCGGACGCCCTCGCTTACCTCCAGTACACGTCGGGGTCCACGTCCGAGGCCAAGGGCGTGATGGTCACGCACGCGAACGTCACGGCGAACTCGGAGTCGATCCGGCGAGGCTTCGGCCACGACGCGAACAGCCGGTCGCTCTCCTGGCTGCCCCACTTCCACGACATGGGGCTCATCGATGGCATCCTCCAGCCCGTGTACTCGGGCTTCCCCGCCGTGCTGATGGACCCGATGGCGTTCCTGCAGAGCCCCGCGAGGTGGCTGTCGGCGATCGGCGAGCATCGCATCACGCATTCCGGCGGGCCGAACTTCGCGTACGAGCTGTGCACGCGGCGCGTCGCCCCCGATCCGTCCGTGCTGGACCTCCGCACGTGGGACGTCGCGTACGACGGAGCCGAGCCGGTCCGCGCGGCCACGCTCGATCGCTTCGCGGAGCGATTCGCTCCGTGCGGGCTTCGCCGCGAGGCCCTCTCCCCGGCTTACGGGCTCGCCGAGGCGACGCTCAAGGTGAGCAGCGGGACCCGCGGCGGAGCAGGCGCCGTGATCGTGTCCGTGGAGCGGAGCGCGCTCGAGGCGGGGCGAGTCGCGGTGGAGGAAGGGGGCGTGGCGCTCGTGGGCAGCGGTCGCGTCGGCCACGCGACCGTCGTGCGCATCGTCGATGCGGAGTCCGGAACGTCGCTCGGCGAGAACGCGGTCGGAGAGATCTGGGTCTCCGGACCGAGCGTGGCGCTCGGCTACTGGAACCGTCCCGAGGAGAGCGACGCCACCTTCCGGGCGCGTCTCCCCGGCGACGACGCGCGGTACCTGCGCACCGGAGATCTCGGCTTCCTGCGCGATGGCGAGCTCTTCGTCACGGGTCGCCTCAAGGATCTCGTCATCGTCCGCGGCCGGAACATCTATCCGCAGGACGTGGAGCGCGTGGCCGAAGCCTGCAGCGCCGTGCTGCGACCCGGCGGCGCCGCCGCCTTCGGAGCGGAGGCATCCGGCGCCGAGCGGCTGGTCGTCGTGCTGGAGGTCGAGCGGCGCGCCCCGGACGAGCCCGAGTCCCTGTTCGCAGCGGTCCGGGCGGCGATCGTGGAATCGAGCGACGTGGATCCCTGGGCGATCGTCCTGGTCAAGCCGTACGGCGTCCCGAAGACGACGAGCGGCAAGGTGCGCCGAGCCGCATGTCGCGCGGCGTTCCTCGATGGCACGCTCCCCGTCGTGGCGGAGTGGCGCGCCGCGGAGCGGCCGGCCGCGGACACGGCGGCCGCGGACGCGAGCGACGTGCGCGCGTGGCTCGAGGCGCGCGTGGCCGCGAAGCTCGGGGTCGCCCTGGACTCGATCGAGCTCGACCGGCCGCTCGCGGCGTTCGGGCTGGACTCCCTTCGCTCGACCGAGCTGGCCCACGAGATCGAGCGCCGGTGGGGCGTGTCCGTCCCGGCCGCGGATCTCCTCGCGATCCCTTCGCTCGCGGAGCTCGTGCAGAGAATCGAGCAGGCCGCGCGATCTCCCGCAGAACGCCGCCAAGAGACGGCGGCTTCGAGCATCGCTTCGGCGACGGCCGGCGCGGACGGAGCGAACGAGATCGAGGAGTGTCCCCTCTCGGCGGGTCAGCTCGCGCTGCGCTTCCTCCACGAGCTCGCGCCGGAGAGCACGGCGTACACGATCGCGTCGGCGCTCCGCCTGACGGGACCGCTCGACGACGACGCGCTGGAGCGGGCGATCCGCGGGGTCGTGGCTCGCCACGCGGCGCTGCGGGCGCGGTTCGTGGAGAAGGGCGGCGTGCCGCGCCAGCGCTTCGACGTGGGCTTCGACGCGATCTTCGCTCGCGGCAACTTCGGTGATCTCTCCGGGAGCGCCCTCGCCGCCCGTCTCGCCGACGACGCCTATCGCCCGTTCGACTTGCGACGCGGACCGCTCTTCCGCGTTCGTCTCTACCGCGCGGGGGCGGACCGGATCCTCCTCCTGTCGGCGCACCACTCCGTCGTGGATCTCTGGTCGTTGTCCGTGGTGCTCCGGGATCTGCAGTCCCTCTACGCGGCGGAGCGTCGCGGAGAACGGCCCGCGCTCCCGCCCGCCCCGCATCCGAGCGAGCACGTGGCATGGCAAGAGGAGCTGGTCGGGGGCGAGCCGGGGCGAGCGCTCGTGGAGCTCTGGCGAGGCGAGCTGGCGGGCGAGATTCCGGCCCTCGATCTGCCGGCGGACCGCCCTCGCCCGGCGCTGCAGAGCTTCGACGGCGACGTTCGCACGTTCCGCCTGGACTGCGCGCTCACGGCCGCGCTCCGGGATTTCGCGCGCTCGCGCGGCGTGACCACGTACGCCGTGCTCCTCGCCGCGTTCCAGGCGTATCTGTCCCGCGTCACCGGGCAGCGCGACGTCGTCGTCGGAGCGCCGGCCGCGGGCCGCACGCAGGCGCGCTTCGCGGATCTCGTGGCGTTCCTCGTCAACCCGGTCGTGCTCCGGGCCGACCTCCGTGACGATCCCTCGTACGAGAGCCTCGTCCGCGCCACGACGGATCGGCTGCGCACCGCGCTCGACCGCCAGGATTACCCGTTCGCCGCGCTCGTGAAGCGGCTCGCGCCGCCGCGGGACCCGAGCCGCTCGCCGTTCTTCGACGTGATGTTCGAGCTGCGCGGGACCGGCGACGTCGTGCGGGGGGATCTCGCGGCCGGAGGCGGCGGCCGAGTCGTGCTGGACGGCGGCGTGGTGGGAGAGCCGTTGCCCATCGATCGGCGCTTCGCGCAGTTCGATCTCTCGGTGACGGTGACGGAGGACGAGGACCGCCTGGGGATCGAGCTCGAGTACAACACGGCCCTCTTCGACGCGCGCCGCATCGAGGAGATCGCCGCCTCCTTCGAGGCGCTCCTCGCGGGCGCGGTCGCGGAGCCGACGCGCCGCGTCTCCCGCCTGCCGCTCCTGTCGCCCGCCGCGCGGGAGGCGGCGCTCGGCCCGGCGCCCGCCATCGCCGCGCCCGAGCGGCTTCCGGGTCTCGTTCGCCTGTTCGAGGAACACGTCGCGCGGCGCCCCGACGCGGTGGCCGCGCATCATCGCGCGGACCGGCTCACCTACGGCGAGCTCGATCGCCGCGCGAGCGCGCTGGCCCGCCGCCTGCGATCGCACGGCCTCCGCGGCGAGTCGCCGGTGGCGGTGAGCGTGGAGAAGTCCCTCGATCTCCTGGTCGCCTTCGTCGGAGTTCTGAAAGCGGGCGGCGCGTTCGTCCCGATCGATCCGGCCCTCCCTCGCGAGCGGCGGCGCTTCCTCGCATCGGACTCGGGGGCGACCGTGACCGTGGCGCGCGCGGGCGGGGCGAGCGACCTCGGCCTTCCGGTCGTGACGCCGGCCGACGTGCACGAAAGCGCGGACCCTCCGGAGCCGAGCGGCGCCGAGGCCTCGAGCGGCATCACGGACGGCTCGGCGTCTCCGCACCGCTTGGCGTACGTCCTCTACACCTCGGGCACGACCGGAACGCCGAAGGGCGTGGCGGTGAGCCACGCGAGTCTCGCGAGCGCGATCGCGGCCTGGCACCGCGCGTACGACCTGCCGCAGGTCGCCGTCTCGCTGCAGATGGCCTCGCCGGGCTTCGATGTCTTCATCGCGGACGTCGCGCGCGCGCTCTCCTCCGGCGGCACCCTCGTCCTCTGCGATCGGGACGTGTTGCTGGACCCGCCGGCGCTCGCCGAGCTGTGCCGCGAGCATCGGGTCCAGTTCGGGGACTTCGTTCCCGCCACCGCTCGGGAGCTGGCGCTCCACGTCACGCGCACGGGAGGGCCCCTGGACTCCTTCCGCATCGTCGCGGTCGGGTCGGACGCGTGGTCGATGGCCGATTACCCGCTCTTCCGCGCGGCGTTCGGTCCCACGGCGCGCATCCTGAACTCGTACGGCGTCACCGAGGCCACCGTCGACAGCACCTACGACGAGATCTCCGCCTCCGACGCGGACCGCGCGAGCCCTGCCATCGGGCGCCCGCTCGACAACACGACGGCGCGCGTCCTGGACGGCGGCCTCGAGCCGGCGCCCTGCGGCGTTCGCGGCGAGCTCTACCTCGGCGGACCGGCGGTGGCGCGCGGCTACGCGGGTCGCCCGGACCTGACGGCCGATCGCTTCGTCCCGGACCCTCACGGCCCGCCGGGCGCGCGCATGTATCGCACCGGCGACGCCGCGCGTCGCCTCTCGGACGGCCGCATCGAGTTCCTCGGGCGCGCGGATGCTCAGGTGAAGATCCGCGGTTATCGCGTGGAGCCGGGCGAGATCGAGACCGTCCTCGCGGAGCATCCGGACGTCCGCGCCGCGACCGTCGTCGCGTTCGCGCGCGGGAGCACACGGCGGCTGGTCGCGTACGTCGTGCGCGCAACGCCCGGAGCGAGCGACACGTCGGACCTCCGCGAGCACGCGAGCCGGATCCTGCCCGACTACATGGTCCCTTCGGCCTTCGTCGTGCTCGACGCGCTGCCCTTGACGGCCAACGGCAAGGTCGACCGCCGGGCGCTGCCCGAGCCGTCCTGGGAATCGGCGGCGCCCGCCGGCGCCGAACCGGTCGGCCGCATCGAGCGCGTCCTCGCCGGGGTCTGGCGGAGCGTGCTCGGGCTGGGCACCGTGGGGCGCGACGACGACTTCTTCGAGCTCGGCGGGGACTCCATCCTCGCGATCCAGCTCGTGGCGCGCGCTCGCGAGGCGGGGGTGCGCGTGTCGGCGCGAGGCCTGTTCGAGCACCCGACCCTCGGCGCTCTCGCTCGCGCGGCGGAGGTGGCGAAAGAGACCGCTCCCGAGCCGGCGCCCGCGGGCGGCGAGGCCGAGCTGCTGCCCATCCAGCATTGGTTCTTCGCGCGGCAGCTCGCCGCGCCGAGCCACTGGAATCTCGCGCTCGCGCTCGACGCACGCGAGCCGTTGGACGTGGAACGGGTGCGGGAGGCGGCGCAGGCGCTCCTCGATCATCACGCCGCGCTCCGCGCGCGCTTCCGCAGCGACGGCGCGGCGTGGCGACAAACGATCGAGGCGCCGGGCGCGACCGCCGCCGCCGTGACGGTCTTCGACGGCGGACCCGCGGAGCGTGCCGGGGACGTCGTCGCGCGCGCTGCGCGGAGCCTCCACGAGTCGCTCGATCTCGAGTCGGGGCCCGTGATCCGGTTCGGCGTCGTGCGGCAGGCCGACGGAAAGGCGACGCTCCTCATCATCGCGCACCACCTCGTGGTCGACGGCGTTTCTCTGCGCATCCTCGTCGAGGACTTCGACCGCGCCTACGGCAGCGCGCGGCGCGGCGAAGCGATCACTCTTCCGGCGCGGACGACGCCCGCCGGCGTCTGGGCGGCCCAGTTGGCGCGCGAGGCGGCCGAGGGGCGCCTCGAGGACGGCCGTCGTGCCGCGGCCCGTCTCCGCGGAAGGCGCCTCCCGCAGCTGCCGCTGACCGACGGGCACGCCGACGCGCGAGAAGGGACGAGCGGCTCGCTCGGCGCCCGGTGGAACGAGGAGGAGACGAGCCGCGTGATGCGCGCCGCCGCGGCGGGTCGCACCACCGTCGAGCGGTTGTTGCTCGCGGCCCTCGCGTGCGCCGTGCAGCGCTGGACGGGACACGACGCGCTCTTCGTGGAGCTGGAGAGCCACGGTCGCGACGCCCTGGACCTCGACGTCTCCCGCACGGTCGGCTGGTTCACGCGCACGCGTCCCGTCCTGGTGGAAGGGATCGACGCGAGCGATCCGCGCGCCACTCTGCGCAGCGTCGTCCGGGCCGTGGAGTCCGCGCCGGCGGACCTCGATGCGCTGCGCTTCCTCTCGCCCGACCCCGAGTTGCGAGCGCACCTGGCCGCTCTCCCATCGCCGGACATCTCCTTCAACTACCTCGGCCGCTTCGACGCCACGCCGAGCGACACCTCCGCGTTCGAGCGCCTGCGCGAGCCGGACGCGCCGCGGCGCGCGCCCGCGGCTTGCCGGACGCATGCGCTCGAGATCGACGCGAGCATCGTGGACGGATGCCTCTCCGTCCGCGCCTCCTTCCCGAGCGCGCCCTTCGACGACGCCCCGATGCCGCGGCTCCTCTCGGCCTTCCGCCACGCGCTTCGCGCGCTCGCGCCGGCCGAGGACGAAAGCGTGGAGGACGTGCTTCCCGTGACGCCGATGCAGGAGGGGATGCTGTTCCATCATCTCCGGGCGGACGCGGATCCGTACGTCGCGCAGATCACGCTGCAGCTCGCGGGGGACGTGGACCTCGACGCGCTCGCGCGGGCCTGGCGCCTCGCGGTCGACGCGCACGCGGCGCTCCGCACGGAGTTCGCCTGGGACGACGAGGACGCGCCCGTGCAGCGCGTCCGCCGCCGGGCCGCGCTGCCCGTCGAAGTGCACGACGCGCGCGAAGCCCCGGACGTCGAGCGGGTGGTCGAAGGCGTCGAAGGCGCCGCGCGCCGCCGCGGCTTCGACGTCTCGTGCGCCCCCCTCGCCCGCGTCGACCTCGTGCGGACCGGACGGGAGTCGGCCACGGTCGTGTTCACGCATCATCATCTCCTCCTCGACGGCTGGTCCCTGCCGCTCGTGCTGGAGACCGTGCTGAGCGCCTACGACCGCCTCTCGACGGGTCGACCGGCCGCGCCTCGCCGCACGCGCGCGTCGCGCCCGTACGCCGAGTGGCTCGCCTCGCGAGACCCTCGCGCCGCGGAACGGTTCTTCCGCCGCGCCCTGGCGGGCTTCACGGCGCTGACGCCCGCGCCGGGCGCCGTCGCGCCTCGCGCCGGAGCGCCGACCGGCGGCGGCGTGGTGAGCGCGCCCGCGCCCGCGGATCTCGAAGCGCGGGCGCGGGCGCTCGGGCTCACGCCGAGCACCGTCGTCCAGGCCGCGTGGGCCCTCGTCCTCGCGGCCTGCTCCGGCGAGCGCGACGTCGTCTTCGGTGCGACCTCCTCCGGGCGGCCTGCCGACGTCGAGGGGATCGAGTCCGCCGTCGGTCTCTTCATCAACACGCTGCCCCTCCGCGCGCGGATCGAGCCGTCCACGACGGCTCGCGCGTGGATGCACGCGTTGCAGCGCGACGGCGCGGAGCTGCGCACCTGGGAGTTCGCGTCGCTCGCCGCCGTGCAGCGATGCGCGGAGACGCCGCCGAACACGCCGCTCTTCGAGACGCTTCTCGTCTTCGAGAACTACCCGCTCGACGTGGCCGCGCTGCGCCGCCGCGAGTCCTTCACGGTCAGCGGCGTTCGCCTCCACGAGGAGACGAACTACCCGCTGACGATCGTGATGAGCGCTACCGAGGGGCTGCGCGCCATCTACGACCGCGCCCGATACGACGAGCCCGCCGTCCGCCTCGTGCTCGCCCGCCTGTCGACCGCGCTCGAGGGATTGCTCGCCGCGCCCGATGCGGCGCTCGGCGACGTTCCCGTGCTTCCGGAAGCGGAGCGCATCCTCGTGACCGAGACCTGGAACGCGACGGAGCGCGCCTATCCTCGCGACTTCTCGGTGACCCGAGGGTTCGAGCGCGTCGCGAGCGAGCGGACCGGCGAGATCGCCCTGGCGTGGGACCGCGGCTCCATGACCTACGGCGAGCTCGAGGAAAGCTCCCGGCGCGTCGCGCGAGCGCTCCTCGCTCGGGGCATCGGACGGGAAGCGCGGGTCGCGGTGGCGTTGGACCGCTCGCCGGAGTTCGTCATCGCGATCCTCGGCATCCTCCGCGCGGGCGCCGCTTACCTTCCGCTGGACCGGCAGTCCCCGGCGGCGCGGCGCGAGCGCATGCTCGCCGATGCGCGCGCGGCGCTGGTCGTGACGGGGCGAGACGTGGAGACCTCGACGAGCGGTCCCGCGTCGGTTCCCTTCGACGCGCTTCTCGAGGAGGGCGCGCGCGCACCTGCGGAGGCGCCGTCGAAGGTCCCGCCCGCATCCGTGGAGCTGCGGGAGGTCCCGCCCGCAACCGCGGAGCTGCCGGAAGTCCCGCCCGGGGCCGTCGCCTACGTGATGTTCACGTCGGGCTCGACGGGTGAGCCCAAGGGGATCGAGGTCACGCATCGGGGCATCCTGAACTTCGTCCTCGCGCCCGGCGGCGTCCGGCTCGGGCCGGACCAGACGATCCTCCATCTGTCGACCGTCGCCTTCGACGCCTCGACCTTCGAGATCTGGGGCGCGCTCCTGCACGGCGGCCGGCTCGCCATCGCGCCGCCGGGAGCGCGATCCGCGGCCGAGATCGTCGCGCTCCTCGAGCGCCATCGGGTCGGCGTCGTCTTCCTCACGACGGGGCTCTTCCAGGTGCTCGCCGAAGAGGAACCGGAAGCCCTCGCGCGCGTTCCCCAGGTGATCACGGGCGGCGACGTCCTCTCGCCCGGGAGCGTGCGGCGCCTGCTCGAGCGGGGATGCGCGCGCGTGGTGCATGCCTACGGGCCGACCGAGACCACGACGTGGGCCACCTGCGAGGTCCTCGCGCCGGGCGCCGAGCTCGGCGAGCGCGTCCCGATCGGCCTGCCGATCGCCAACACGCGCGCGTACGTCCT
Organism: bacterium; assembly: GCA_046330135.1. Classification (GTDB taxonomy): domain Bacteria; phylum ARS69; class ARS69; order ARS69; family ARS69; genus CAYYFX01. The sequence goes on along the minus strand of JAXLTI010000004.1, from coordinate 910,383 downwards.
GGACGAATCGATGCGCCCCGTCCCGATCGGGACATCGGGCGAGCTCTATCTCGGCGGCGACGGCGTGGCGCGCGGCTATTCGTCGCGCCCCGACCTCACGGCCGAGCGCTTCGTCCCCGATCCGTTCGGTCCGGCGGGATCGCGTCTCTACCGCACCGGCGACGTGGTGCGCCGGCGGGCGGACGGCCGCCTCGAGTTCGCCGGACGGCGCGACGGCCAGGTCAAGATCCGCGGCTTCCGCGTGGAGGTCGGAGAGGTCGAAGCGGCGCTCGCGGCGCAGCCGGGCGTGCGTGCGGCGGTCGTCGTGGCCTCGGGAGAGCGCGGCGCAGCCGAGCTGCGCGGCTACTTCGTCTCCGACGGGACCGGCGATCCCGCGAAGATCCGCAGGGGTCTGGCCGCTCGGCTGCCGGCGTACATGGTTCCCGCGCGCTTGATTCCGCTCGAGGAGCTGCCCCTCACGCCGAACGGGAAGATCGACCGGCGCGCCCTGCCGGCGCGCGAGAGCTCGCCGCCGCATCCCGTCGCGGCGGCCGCATTCGCGACTCCCACCGAGCACGCCGTGGCGGCGATCTGGCGCGACGTGCTCGAGGCGGACGGCTTCTCGGCGGACGACGACTTCTTCGCGCTCGGAGGGCACTCGCTGCACGCCACGCGCGTCGTCGCGCGCATCCGGCGCACGCTCGGCGCGGGTCTGCCGCTGCGCGCGCTCTTCGACGCTCCCACCGTCCGAGGGCTGGCCCGGCGCATCGAGGCGGCCCGACGCGCCGGCGAGCCTCCGCTCCGGCGCGCGACCGAGGACGAGCGTCGCAAGGCATCGTATGCGCAGCGGCGGCTCTGGTTCCTGGATCGTCTCGAGCCGGGAAGCGCCGCGTACAACATCGCGGCGGCGCTCCGCCTCGAAGGGGCGCTCGACGTGCCCGCCCTGCGACGCGCCCTCTCCGAGATCGTGCGCCGCCACGAGGCCCTTCGCACGAGCTTCGAGGAGAACGCGGACGGACCGCGTCAGATCGTGTCGGCGGCCGAGCCGCTCGACGTTCCCTGCGAGGACCTGAGCCGTCTCGCGGCGCCCGAGGGGGCGGCGGCGGCCCGCCGCCGCATCGCGGAGCTGGCGCGCGAGCCGTTCGATCTCGCGCAGGGTCCGATCCTCCGGGCGCGACTGCTGCGCCTCGCGAGCCACGATCACGTCCTCTCTCTCACCGTGCATCACATCGCGGCGGACGGCTGGTCCGTGGGCGTTCTCGTGGACGAGCTGGCCGCGGCCTACGCCGCCTACTCGCGCGGGGAGACGCCCGCGCTCGCCGAGCTGCCCGTGCAATACGCGGACTGGGCCGCCTGGCAGCGCTCGTGGCTCGAGGGCGAGGAGATGACGCGACAGCTCGCGTACTGGCGCGAGGAGCTCCGCGACCTCCCGCCGCTCGCCCTGCCCACGGATCGTCCGCGCCCGACCCGCCCCACCTACGCCGGCGGCTCCCTCGACGTCCGCCTCGAGAGCGAGCTGGTCGCGAAGCTCGAGCGTCTCTCCCTTTCCGAGGGAACCACGCTCTTCATGACCCTGATGGCGGCGTTCGTCGCGGTGCTCGGCCGCTGGTCCGGCCAGACCGACTTCGGCGTCGGAACGCCGGTGGCGAACCGGACTCGCGAGGAGGCGGAGCGACTCATCGGCTTCTTCGTGAACTCGCTCGTGGTGCGCGCCCGACTCGACGCTCCCGGCCTCTCCTACCGGGATCTGCTCGGTCGCTTGCGCGAGTCCGCGCTGCGCGCGTACGCGCATCAAGACGTTCCTTTCGAGCGCGTCGTCGAAGCGGTGGCGCCGGACCGCGATCTCGCACGGACGCCGCTCTTCCAGGTGATGTTCATCCTGCAGAACGCTCCGGTGAGTCGGCTCGACCTCGGCGACGTGCGCGTGCGTCCCTTCGAGGCGCCGACCGACACGTCCACCTACGACGTCACGGTGTCGCTGGAGCCGCCGAGCGCAAGTCCGTCCGCTGCGGAGGACGACGCCCGAGCCGCGATCGTCGGCGCGATCGAGTACAGCACCGAGCTCTTCGACGAGGCGACGATCCGCCGGCTCTGGGACCACTTCGTGCGGATGCTCGAGGCGGTGGCGCTGGACCCCGAGACGGACGTCCGCCGCGTGCGGCTCCTCGGCCCCGCGGAGCGCGCGCGCGTCCTCGACGAGTGGAGCGGGCGGCGCGATCTCGCGCCGGCGGCCGCGCTCATGACGGACCGCTTCGCGGAGCGAGCGCGTGCGCATCCCGAGCGCGTCGCGGCGGTCCACGGCGAGCGGCGCGTCACCTACCGCGAGCTCGACGAGCGCTCGAGCCGCCTCGCCGCGCGGCTCGCGCAGCTCAGCGTGGCGCGGGAGTCCCGCGTGGGGCTGTGCCTGCCGCGCTCGCCCGAGCTTCTCGTGGGGATCCTGGCCGCGTGGAAGGCGGGGGCCGCGTACGTGCCGCTGGACCCGGATCACCCGCGGGAGCGCGTCGCGTTCGCGCTGCGCGATGCCGGCGCGCGCGTCATCGTCGTGGCTCCGGGGACGCCCGCGCCCCTTCCGGCAGAGGAGGCGACGACGGTCGAGCTGGGGGAGGGCGACTTCGCCGCGGCCCTCGAGGCCCCGCCCGACGCGCGTACCCCGGGAATCGCGCCGTCGGCCGACCGTCTCGCGTACGTCATCTACACCTCGGGAACGACGGGCCGCCCGAAGGGCGTGATGATCTCGCACGGCGCGCTCGCGGGCGCGTACGAGGCGTGGGAACGGTTCTATCCGTTGCGGGAGGCGCGGACTCACCTCCAGATGGCGAACGTCGCGTTCGACGTATGCACGGGAGACGTGGTTCGTGCGCTCGGCTCCGGAGGCACGCTGGTCTTCTGCGATCGCGAGCGCCTGCTCGACCCCGCGGCGCTCTTCGACCTGGCGCGGCGCGAGCGCATCGAGCTCGCGGAGTTCGTCCCCGCCGTCCTGCGTCCGCTGGCCGCGCATGCGATCCGGATCGACGCGCGGCTGGAGACGTTCCGCGTGGCTGCCGTCGGCTCCGACACCTGGTCCACGGCGGAGCTCCGGGAGTTCCGCGCGCTCTTCGGCCCGGCCACGCGAATCGCGAACACGTACGGAGTCACGGAAGCCACGATCGACTCCACCGGCGCCTTCCTCGAGGAGGGAGCCATGCCGGGAGCGAGCCCGCCCATCGGGCGTCCGCTGGCCCACGCCACCGTCTACGTGCTCGACGACTCGCTCGAGCCCGCGCCGCCGGGCGTGATCGGCGAGCTGTACCTCGGGGGACCGTCGGTGGCGCGGGGCTACGCCGGGCGGCCCGGGCTCACCGCGGACCGTTTCGTGCCCGATCCGTTCGGCCCGCCGGGCGCGCGCCTCTACCGCAGCGGCGATCGAGCGCGCTACCTGGCGGATGGGCGCATCGTCTTCGCCGGGCGCGTGGACGACCAGGTGAAGATCCGCGGCCAGCGCGTCGAGCTGGCCGAGATCGAGGCGGCGCTCTCGGAGCAGGAAGGAGTGGCCGCGTGCGCGGTCGTGGTGAAGGGACCCGCCGAGACCGCGCGGCTCGCGGCGTACGTCGTTCCGCGCAGGGGCGTGCGCTTCGAGGCCGAAGCGGCGCGGCGACTCCTTCGAGAGCGCCTGCCCGAGGCGTGGTTGCCCGCCGCCTTCGTGACCCTCGACGCGCTCCCGCTGACGTCGAACGGCAAGGTCGATCGCCGCGGACTCCCGGAGCCTCAGTGGACGCTGCACGAGACGTTCGAGGCGCCGCGCACGGACGCCGAACGGACGGTGGCCGCGGCGTTCGCGGACGTGTTGCGGGTAGCGCGGGTCGGCGCCGGAGACGACTTCTTCGCGCTCGGCGGCCACTCGCTGCTCGCGGTGCAGGTGACGTCGCGGCTGCGCGCCGCGCTCGGCGTGGAGGTGCCCGTGCGCGCGCTGTTCGAAGCCCCCGTGGTGCGCGAACTCGCGGTGCGCGTCTCCGCTGCGACCGGCTCATCTCCTCCGCCGGTGGGGCGCGCCACCGCCGAGGAGCGGCGACGTCTCTCCTTTGCGCAGGCGCGCCTCTGGTTCCTCGAGCGCCTCGAGCCGGGGACCGCCGCCTACCAACTGCCGACGCTCCTGCGGCTCACCGGGGATCTGGACGTCCCGGCGCTCGAGCGCGCGCTCTCCGAGGTCGTGCGCCGCCACGAGGCTCTCCGCACCCGCTTCGTCGAGGGACCGCTCGGACCGGAGCAGATCGTCGAGCCGGCCGAGACGGTTCGGCTCGAGATCGTGGATCTCTCCGCGCTCTCCCCGTCGGAGCGCGAGGCGGAGACCGAGCGCCTCGCGCGCCGCGAGGCAAGGCGCCCCTTCGACCTCGGCGCTGCGCCGCTGCTGCGGGCGATGCTCTTCCGGCACGACGCGCGCCGCCACGCGCTCCTCGTCACGACGCACCACATCTGCTCGGACGGGTGGTCGCTCGTCGTGATGGTGCGCGAGCTCGGTGCGCTGTACGCCGCCTTCGTGCGCGGCGAGCCGAGTCCTCTCGAGGAGCCGCCAGTGCAGTACGCGGACTGGGCCGCCTGGCAGCGCGCGTGGCTCGAAGGACCGGAGACGGAGCGGCAATTGGCGTTCTGGCGCGAGCAGCTCGCCGGCGTCGAGACCCTCACCCTTCCCTTCGATCGCCCGCGTCCCGTCCGGCCCCGCTACGCCGGAGAGGCCCTGGAGGTGCGCTTCGACGCCCCGCTGCGCCGGCGTCTCGAAGCCCTCGCGCGCGCCGAGGGCGCGACGCTCCACATGGTGCTCCTCGCGGGCTACGCAGCCGCGCTCTCCCGCTGGTCCGGCCAGAGGAGCTTCGCGGTGGGAACGCCGGTGGCGAATCGTCGCGCGACGGAGGTCGAAGGGCTCATCGGCTTCTTCGTCAACACGCTCGCGATGCCCGTGCGGCTGGACGGACCGCGCGTCACGTTCCGGGAGCTGGTCGCTCACCTGCGGCGCTCGGCGCTCGGCGCGCACTCGAACCAGGACGTTCCGTTCGAGCGCGTCGTCGAGGAGCTCGACCCGGCGCGCCACGGCGGGCACCAGCCGCTCTTCCAGGTGCTCTTCGCGCTGCAGAACGTTCCGGTGCGCGAGGTCGCGTTGCCGGGACTCGACGTTGCCTACGAGGAGCCGGGCACGGGTGCCACGCGATTCGACCTGGAGCTCTTCCTCGCGGAGACCGAGCGCCTGGAGACGGCGCTGCCGGGAACGAGCGCCGCCGGCGAGCCCGCCGACGCGGTTCCGGGGGACGGCGCCCTCGACGGACTGATCAACTACTCGACCGAGCTCTTCGACCGCGGCACGATCGAGCGCTTCGTCGAGAACCTGACCGCGCTCCTGACGGCGGCGGCCGACGACCCGGACGCCGCCCTCGCCGATCTTCCCGCGATGGCTCCGCGCTGGCTCCGCCGCGTCCTGCACGACTGGAACGCGCCGCGCGAAGCGCTCGCCGACGCCGTGCTCGTCCACGAGCCGTTCGAGAGGATGGCGAGGCGCCGACCCGATGCCGTGGCCGCGCGTTTCGGCGACGCCTTCCTCACCTACGGCGATCTCGACGCGCGCGCGAACCGGCTGGCGCAGCGGCTCGCCCGTCACGGAGTCGGACCCGAGGACGCCGTGGCGATCGTCCTCGAGCGCTCGTTCGATCTCCTCGCGGCGGTGCTCGCCGTCGCGAAGGCGGGCGCCGCGTACGTGGCGATCGATCCCGAGTATCCGAGCGCGCGGATCGCGCTGCTCCTCGGGGACTCCGGCGCGAGGGTCCTGCTCACGAAGTCCGCGTGGGCCGAGCGCTGCGCGGTCCCGGAGGGCGGCGGCTGCACGCGCGTGTGCGTCGATCACGAGCCCCTGGCGCTCCCCGGCGAGGACGTCGAGGCGCCCTCCCCCCGCGCGACGTCGGACTCGCCCGTCCTCCTCGTCTACACGTCCGGATCGACGGGCCGGCCGAAGGGCGTGGCGATGACGCATCGCGCCCTGTCGAACCTGCTCGCCTGGCAGCGGCGCGAGAGCGGGAAGCCGCAGCGCACCCTGCAGTTCGCGGCGCTTTCCTTCGACGTGTCCTTCCAGGAGATCTTCTCGACGCTCGGCGCAGGCGGAGAGCTCGTGCTCGTGACCGAGGAGGAGCGGCGCGACCCCGTCGCGCTGCTGCGGATCCTCGAGAGAGCGCGGGTCGAGCGGCTCTTCCTGCCCTTCGTGGCGCTGCATCAGCTCGCGGAGGCGGCGCGGTCCGAGGGCCGGTGGCCGTCGAGCCTCGAGGAGGTCGTCACGGCGGGCGAGCAGCTGAAGATCACTCCCGCCATCGCCGAGCTCTTCTCCCGGCTGCCCCGCTGCCGCCTCGTGAATCAGTACGGTCCCGCGGAGACGCACGTGGTCACGTCGCACGAGCTGGAGGGCGATCCCGCGCTCTGGCCCCTCCTGCCGCCGATCGGGCGGCCCGTCCCGAACGCGCCGTTGTACGTGCTCGATGAGTCCGGGCGGCCCGTGCCGATCGGAACGTCCGGCGAGCTCTACGTGGGCGGACTCGCTCCGGCGCGCGGATACCATCGCCGGGCGGACCTCACCGCGGAGCGCTTCGTGCCCGACCCGTTCTCCGGAGCGCGCGGCGGGCGGCTCTATCGCACCGGCGACGTCGTGCGGTTCCGCGGCGACGGACGGCTCGAGTTCCTCGGGCGACGCGACCTGCAGATCAAGATCCGCGGATACCGCGTGGAGCCGGGCGAGATCGAAGCGGAGCTGGGCCGTCATCCGTCGGTCCGCCAGGCGGTCGTCCGCGCGTTCGAGGCTTCGAGCGCTCGACGACTCGCCGCCTACGTCGTGCCGCGCGAGGGCGCGCGCCCGACGCCCGAGGAGCTGCGCGCGCACCTGGCGCGGTCGCTGCCCGACTTCATGATCCCGAGCGCGATCGTCGCCGTCGACTCGCTCCCGCTCTCCCCCCACGGGAAGGTGGATCGCGCGGCCCTTCCCGAGCCGGGGTGGGGGGCGCTCGCCGGGGGAAGCGCGCCGCGAAGCCCCTCCGAGGAGATCGTGTGCGGGATCTTCGCGGAGGTGCTCGGCGCGGCGTCGGTGGGCGCCGGCGACGACTTCTTCCGCCTCGGCGGCCACTCGCTGTTGGCCACGCAGGTGATCTCGCGGCTGCGGCGCGCGTTCCGCGCGGAGATCCCGCTGCGCGCCCTCTTCGAGTCGCCGACGCCCGCGGGCCTCGCGGCGGCCGTCGCGTCGATGCGCGGGGACCGCACGCCGCCGCCGCCGCTCGAGCCGGCCTCCTCGGAGATCCGTCGCGAGCTTTCCTACGCGCAGCGACGCCTCTGGTTCCTCGATCGCCTCGAGCCCGGATCCGCCGCGTACAACATCCCCGCGGCCATCCAGCTGAAGGGTCAGCTCGATCCGACCGCGCTCGAGCGCGCATTGACCGGGATCGTGCGCCGGCACGAGACGCTGCGCACGCGCTTCCCCGAAGGCCCGAACGGGCCGGAGCAGATCGCGAGCGAAGAGGTCGTGGTGCGGCTCGCCCCGGAGGAGCCCGACCCGTCCGAGGTCGCCCGCGGCGAGGTCGGCGAAGGGTGGGCCGCTCGCGTGTTGGCCGAGGAGGCGTCGCGTCCCTTCGACCTCACGCACGGCCCCGTCTTGCGGGCGCGCCTCCTGCGCACCGCCCCGGACGAGCACGTCCTCTCGCTCGTGGTGCATCACATCGCCGCGGACGGCTGGTCCCTGCGCATCCTGTGGCGAGAGCTCGCGGCGCTGTACGGCGCCTGCGCGAGGGGAGAAGAGAGCCCGCTGCCTCCGCTGGTCGTGCAGTACGCGGACTGGGCCGCGTGGCAGCGCGATTGGTTGGCGGAGGGCGAGCTGGATCGTCAGCTCGCGTACTGGCGCGAGGCGCTCGAGGACGCGCCGCCCGCGCTCGAGCTGCCGACCGATCGCGCGCGCCCCGCAAACGCCACGTGGAGCGGCGCGACCCTCGGCGTCCATTGGCCCGCGCGACTCGGGGAGCGCCTCGCGGCGCTCGCACGCGCCGAGGGCGCCACGCTGCACATGGTGCTCCTCGCGGGTTACGCCTGGACGCTCCTGCGCTCGGCGGGACAGGACGAGGTCGTGGTCGGCGCGCCCGTGGCGAACCGGCGGACGGAGGAGGCCGAGGCGCTCATCGGCTTCTTCGTGAACACGCTGCCCATCCGCATCCGCGGCGGGGGATCGGCGCTCACGTTCCGCGAGCTCGTCGCCCGCGTGCGCGAAAGCTCGCTCGGCGCGTACGCGAACCAGGACGTTCCGTTCGAACGGATCGTCGAGGAGATCCAACCGGAGCGCGCCTTGAACCGCGCTCCCATCTTCCAGACGGCATTCGCGCTCCAGGACTGGGAGCTCGCCGAGCAGGACGTCGATGGCCTCCGAATGACGCCGGTCGACACGGAGAACCACACCGCGAAGTTCGATCTCATGCTGCTGCTGGGCCGCAACGGCGACGCGCTCTCGGGCGCGTTCGAGTACAACACGGACCTCTTCGAGCGGACGACGATGGAGCGCTTGGCGCGTCGCCTCGGGACCGTCCTCTCCTGGGCGGCCGACTCACCGGACGCCCCGCTCGCCCAGGCGCCGTGGCTCGACGACGAGGAGACCGCCCGGCTCCATCGCTGGTCGCGCGGCGTCACCCGGCGCTTCGACGGCCCTCCGCTCCTGCCCGCGCTCTTCGAGCGCTCGGCGGACCGCACGCCGGATGCCGAGGCGTGCCTCGACTCCGGGCGGAGCATCACCTATCGGGAGGTCGAGGAGAGCGCGAACCGCCTGGCGCACCATCTGCGCGCGCTCGGCGCGGGGCCGGAGAAGCGCATCGCGCTCCTGCTCGAGCGCGGCGAGGCCGCGCTCGTCGCGCTGCTCGGCGTCTCGAAGGCGGGGGCCGCGTACCTGCCGCTCGATCCGGCGGATCCGCCCGAGCGGCTCGCCTTCTTCCTCGAGGACAGCCGCGCCGACCTCGTGGTGACGGAGACGCGCTTCGCGGCCCGGATTCCCGCGAGCGCGTCCAGGATCGTGGCCCTGGACCGCGACGCCTCCGAGATCGCGCGCCGCCCTTCCGCGCGCGTTCCGGCGGCGGCGCGTCCCGCGAACCTCGCGTACCTCATCTACACCTCGGGCTCGACGGGGCGACCGAAGGCGGTCGGCGTCGAGCACCGGCAGCTGATGAACTACGTCCACGCCGCTCTCGAGCGGCTGGGCATCGAGCCCGGCTTGCGCTTCGCGTGGATCTCGACGCTCGCGGCCGACCTCGGCAACACGGCCATCTTCCCCGCGCTGGCCACCGGGGGCTCTCTCGTCGTGGTCCCGCGCGAGCTGATGCTGGATGCGCCCGCCCTCGAAGCGCTGTTCGCGGAGACCCGCGTCGATGTGCTCAAGATCGTCCCTTCGCATCTGGCCGCGCTGCTCGGCGGGGCGCGACCCGCGCGCCTCCTGCCGCGACGTCTCCTCGTGCTCGGCGGCGAAGCATCCCGCGGGTCCTTCCTCGCCTCGCTTCGCGAGCATGCCTCCGCGTGTCGCGTGGCGAACCACTACGGGCCGACCGAGGCGACCGTGGGATCGGTCGCCGGGATGCCCGGGCCGGGCGACGCCGCGCGCGCGACGCTCCCCTTGGGCGAGCCGCTCGCGAACACGCAGGCCCACGTGCTCGACGAGACCGGGCGGCCGGTGCCCGCGGGCGTGACGGGCGAGCTGTTCCTCGCGGGGCGAGGCGTCGCACGCGGGTATCTCGGGCGGCCGGATCTGACGGCCGAGCGCTTCGTCCCCGCCCCCTTCGCGGAGCCGGGCGCGCGCATGTACCGCACGGGCGACCTCGCGCGCTGGCTCCCCGACGGGCGGCTCGAGTTCCTCGGGCGGCGCGACGCGCAGGTGAAGGTGCGCGGCTTCCGCGTGGAGCTCCCGGAGATCGAGGCCGCCATCGCGAGACATCCGGACGTGCTCGCGTGCGCGGTCGTCGTGCGGGAGGACGCGGCCGGCGGCAAGGAGCTCGTGGCCTACGTGGCGCCCCGGCCCCACGCTTCGCCCGAGATCCACGGTCTGGCGCGCCGCCGCCTGCCGAGCGGCGTCGCCGTGGCCGAGCTCAACCGCAACGAGACGGACTACCTGCACCGCGAGGTCGTGGAGCAGGCGGCGTACGTCCGTCACGGAATCACCCTGCGGGACGGCGACACGGTCTTCGACGTCGGCGCGAACCTCGGGTTGTTCTCCGTGTTCGCGAGCCTCGTCTGCCGATCGCCGCGACTCTTCGCCTTCGAGCCGAACCCGAAGCTGACGCCGCTGCTCCGCGCGAACCTCGCCGCCTACGCGCCCGAGGCGGCGCGCTTCGACTTCGGGCTCGCCGAGACGGAGCGCCAGGCGGAGTTCACGTTCTTCCCGGGCTTCTCCCTGCTCTCGGGCCTCTACGCGGACACCGCCGTCGAGAAGGGCGTCGTCAAGTCGTTCCTCGAGAACCAGGCGCGCGCGGGAATCGACGGCGCCGAGGCGCTCGCGCGCGAAGCCGACGCCTTCCTGGAGCAGCGCTTCGCCGGGGAAACGCTCTCCGTGAGGCTCCGGACGCTGTCGGACGTGATGGCGGAGACGGGCGTTCCGCGGATCGATCTCCTGAAGATCAACGTGGAGAAGGCGGAGCTGGACGTGTTGCGCGGCGTCCGCGACGAGGACTGGCGACGGATCGACCAGGCGGTGGTCGAGGTGGACCTCGCGGCCGCGCTGCCCGCGATCGTCGGTCTCTTCGGAGCGCACGACTTCGACGTTCACGTGGCGCAGGACGCTCTGCTGGCGCGGACGGAGCTCCGCTACGTGTACGCGGTGCGGCGAGGCTCCGGGCGTCGGCTCGTGCCGGGAGCTCCACCGTCGGCTCGGTTGCCCGAGCTTCGCCCCTTGCTCTCGGCGGAGATCCTCCGCGAGGAGCTGGCGCGCTCGCTCCCCGGCTCGATGCAACCCGCGGCCTGGGTTCTTCTGGAAACGTTGCCCGTCACGGCGAACGGCAAGCTCGATCGGCGGCGCTTGCCGGCCCCGACCGTCCGGGGCGAGCGCTACGAGGCGCCGCGCGGGGAGATCGAGGAGGCGATCGCCTCGATCTGGGCCGAGCTGCTCGGGACCGAACGGGTCGGCGCGCACGACAACTTCTTCGATCTGGGCGGCCACTCGCTGCTGCTCGTGCGCGTGCACGCTCGGCTCCGCGAGGCCCTCCATGCCGACCTGTCGGTCGTCGAGCTGTTCCGATACCCCACGGTAGCGTCCCTCGCCGCTCGCTTGGCGATGCCCCGGACGCAGGCGCCGCGGGACGCGGAGGCCCGGACGCCCCACGCGCGCGGGACCGAGCGCCGCGAGGCGATCCGCGTGCGCACCCGACGGCGCGGTCCACCTTCCCGCGGGTCGTGAGGGGGTATGGCGACCCGGCCTCTCGCGGCGTGAGGGGGGGTCGTGGGTGAGGGCGACGAGGGGCCCTCGCCCTGACCGGGGCGCGGGTTGACATCGACGCCGCGGATTCGACACACTCGCTCCCCCCGAGGCGCTTTGCCGGCGGAGCGCTCACGGAACCGTCCTCCTTGATGGATCGCCAACCCCCCCACCGCCAGCCGCTTTCCCCGCGGCCCGGCGGAGTCCCGAGAATGAGCGTCGACCCTTCCTCGGATCTCGATATCGCCATCGTCGGAATGGCCGGTCGATTCCCCGGCGCGCCGTCGGTGGCAGCGCTCTGGCGGAACCTGCGCTCCGGCGTGGAGTCCATCCGCGATCTCTCCGACGCGGAGCTGCGCGCCGCCGGGGCCGATGACGCGCTCCTGGCCGATCCGCTGCTGGTGCGCCGCGCGGCCGACCTGGCCGGCGTGGACCTCTTCGACGCCGCGCTCTTCGGATTCACCCCGCGCGAGGCCGAGCTCACCGATCCGCAGTTCCGCGTGTTCCTCGAGGACGCTTGGACCGCGCTGGAAGACGCGGGCCGCCTCACGGATCGACACGACCTGCGCGTGGGCGTCTTCGCCGGCGGCAGCGCGAGCACGTATTTCGAGAACTTCGTCCTCGAGAATCCGCGGGCCGCGCGCGCCGTGGGAGCGTTCCAGACCGCCCTCGGGAACGAGCGCGATTACCTGGCCACTCAGGTCTCGTACCGGCTCGATCTGCGCGGGCCGAGCTTCGTGGTGCAGACGGCCTGCTCCACGAGCCTCGTGGCCGTGCATCTCGCCGCGCAGAGCCTCCTGAATCGCGAGTGCGACGTGGCGCTCGCCGGAGGCGTGTCGATCTCCGTGCCGCAGACCGCCGGTTATCTGTACGCCGAGGGAGACATCGCCTCGCCCGATGGCCGCTGCCGCGCGTTCGACGCCGCGGCCGCGGGCGTGGTGAAGGGGAACGGCTCGGGAGTCGTGGTCCTGCGGCGCCTGGCGGACGCGCTGGCGGACGGCGACCCGGTGCGCGCGGTGCTGAAGGGCTCGGCCGTGAACAACGACGGCAGCGTCAAGGTGGGCTTCACCGCGCCGAGCGTGGAGGGGCAGGCGGTGGTGATCGCCGAAGCCCTCGCAGTGGCCGACGTCGATCCGGCCACGATCGACTACGTCGAGGCGCACGGCACGGGGACCCCGCTCGGCGACCCCGTGGAGGTCGCCGCGCTCGCGCGCGCGTTCGGTTCCCGCCGGCCGGGAGCGCGCCGCTGCGCGCTCGGCTCGATCAAGACGAACGTGGGCCACCTCGACGCGGCCGCCGGCGTGACCGGGCTCCTCAAGGCGGTGCTCGCCCTCGAGCACCGCGAGATCCCGCCGAGCCTGCACTTCGAGCGACCGAATCCGAAGCTCGATCTGGAGACATCCGGCTTCTTCGTGAACACGGAGCTGCGGCCGTGGACGGCGGACGGCCACCCGCGCCGCGCCGGGGTCAGCTCCTTCGGCATCGGCGGCACGAACGCGCACGCGATCCTCGAGGAGGCGCCCGAAGCGACGCCTTCCGCGCCGGCGACGAGGCCGCAAGTGCTCGTGCTGTCGGCCGCGACGGAGGGCGCGCTGGCGGCGGCGTCGGAGGCGCTGGCGGCGCGGCTCGAGACGGAGGGCGCGCCGGAGCTGGCCGATGCGGCGTACACCCTGCAGGTCGGTCGCAAGCGCCTGCCGTGGCGACGCGGCGTCGTGGCGGAAGATCGCGCCGCGGCGGCCGTGGCTCTGCGCGAGAGCGGACGCGTCGCCGCCACGCGGCACGACGAGCGTCGCGACGCCGGGGTGGTGTTCCTCTTCCCCGGCCAGGGCGCGCAGCACGCGGGCATGGCGCGCTCCCTCGCTCGGGAGGAGAAGGTCTTCCGCGAGATGCTGGACCGTTGCGCCGAGATCCTGCAGCCGCATCTGGGCCTCGACCTGCGCGACCTCGTCCTCGCCGAACCGGACGACGCGGCGGCGGACGAGCGGCTGCGGCAGACCGCCCTCACCCAGCCCGCGCTGTTCGCCGTGGAGTACTCCCTCGCGACGCTCTGGGGAGCGTGGGGCGTGCGCCCGGCGGCGATGGCGGGGCACAGCATCGGCGAGTACGTCGCGGCGTGCCTGGCCGGCGTGATGTCGCTGGAGGACGCGCTGGCGCTGGTCGCGGAGCGCGGGCGCCTCATGGGCAGCCTCCCGCCGGGCGCCATGCTCGCCGTGCACCTGCCCGAGGCGGAGCTGATCGAGCGGCTGAAGCGGTATCCGGAGCTATCGCTCGCCGTGATCAACGGCCCCTCGGCGGGCGTTGCGGCCGGGCCCGAAGAGGCGATCGCACGACTTTCGTCGGAAGTGGCGCCGGCCGGCATCGCGTGCCGCCGGCTGCGCACGTCGCACGCCTTCCACTCGGCGATGATGGACCCGATCCTCGAGGAGTTCGAGGCGCGCGTCCGTCGAGTGCGCCTGCACCCGCCCGAGATCCCGTTCCTCTCCAACACGAGCGGCGCATGGATCACCGCCGAGGAGGCCGTGGACCCGGGCTACTGGGCGCGCCATCTGCGGCGCACGGTCCGCTTCGCCGACAACGTCCGAACCCTCGTGGCGGACGCGTCGCGCGTTCTGCTGGAGGTCGGACCCGGCGCGACGCTCACGTCGCTCGTCCGATCGGCGGCGGGCGCGGCGATCGCCTCGCTGCCGTCGCGCGCAGGCGACGACGATCACCGCTCCGTGCTGCGAGCGCTCGGGCAGCTGTGGTGCGCCGGCGCGGACGTCGACTGGAGCGCGCACCACGACGCTGCGCGGCGCCGCGTGCCCTTGCCCACGTACCCGTTCGAGCGGCAGCGCTACTGGATCGACGCGGATCCGGCGCCTCGAGGGGACACGCCGCTCGGCGCGGCGGAGTCGGGAAAGAACCCGGACCTCGCGGAGTGGTTCTGGGTGCCTCTCTGGCGGCGGACGCGAGCGGTCGCGGCCGCGCGTCTCGACGCGGAGCCGGCGTGGATCGTTCTCGACGACGGATCGGCCTTCGCGCGGGCTCTCGCGAAGCGCGCCGCCGAGCGCGGGGCGCGGCTCTTCACCATTCGCCCGTCGCGGGCGAGCGACGTTCGGCGCGAGGGCGACGCCTTCGCGATCGACCCGACGCGCGCAGACCACTGGGCGGAGCTTCTGCGCCGCCTCGCGGAGGAGGGCGTGATTCCGCGCCGGATCGTCCACCTCTGGTGCGCCGACGCCGAGGCGGACGACCCGCTCGATCGCGGCTTCCACGCGCTGCTTCATCTCCTGCGCGCGATCGGCCAAGGCGGCGAGACCGACGACCTGCGCCTCGTGGCCGTCACACGCGGTCTCTTCGACGTGACCGGGGAGGCCGTGCGCGGGCCCGAGCGAGCCGCCATGATCGGGATCTGCCGGGTGGCGCCCCAGGAGTACGCGGGCCTATCGTGCCGTCTCGTCGACGTTGCGGCCGGCGACGACGAGCACGGCGCGCGTCACGTCGAGATGGAGCTGGACGTGACGGACCGCGAGCCCGTGACGGCCTGGCGCGGCGGGCATCGCTGGGTCCCGTCTCACGAGCGCGCGCGGCTCGATCCACCGCGCCACTCCCCCGCTCCCGTCCACGCGGGCGGCGCGTACCTCTTCACCGGCGGGGTCGGTCCGCTCGAGGTGGCCGTGGCGAAGCGGCTCGTCGCCGAGGGTGCACGCGCCGTCGGCTTCCTCCAGGCCGCGCCGCGCGACCCCGCAGCGCTGCATACGCTGCAGACGCTGCGCGGCGAAAGCGTCGACGTGCTGTCCTGGGAGACGTCGCCGGACGACGCGAGCGAGGCCGTCGCCGCGATGCGCGCGCGCTTCGGGCGCGTCGACGCCGTCTTCCACACCGCGGGCGAGATCGGCGGCGGGATGATCCAGCTCAAGGAGCGCGACGCCGCCGAGCGCGTGCTTCGTCCCCGCCTCCGCGCGCGCCAGCTCGCCGAGCTGCTGCGCGACGGCGAGGAGCTGGTGCTCTTCTCGTCGGCCATCTCCGCGACCGGAGTGTTCGGACAGGTCGACTACTGCGGCGCGAGTGCGTTCCTGGACGCCTTCGCCGCCGCCCGCCGTTCCGTCCCGGGCCCCCGCGTGCGCGTCCTCTCCTTCGGGATGTCACTCTGGGATCGGTGGCAGGACGCCGAGGGCTCGAGCGCGCTCGTCGAGCAGCTGCGCGAGATTCAGCGCGAGATCGGCATCACCGTGGACGAGGGCGTCGACGCGCTCTGGCGGGCGCTCGGGCAGGACGAGCCGCAGCTCGTCGTCTCCACCCAGAACCTCGACGAGCTGATCGCGCAGTCCCGCAACGCTTCGGTGAGCGACTTCCTCCAGGGCGTCCCGGGGGACGCCTCGTCGAGCAACGGCGCTCGGGCGGGCGGCGGCGGCGCCCTCGAGTCGGAGACCGAGGAGCGCGTGGCGTCGCTCTGGTCGGAGCTCCTCGGCATCGGGAGCATCGGGCGCACGGACAGCTTCTTCGACCTGGGCGGCAACTCGCTGCTCGCGATCCAGCTCGCGTCGCGGCTGCGAAAGACCTTCGACATCGAGCTGCCCATCGCAACGCTCTTCGAGTCCCCGGACCTGGCGGCGCTCGCGGCGGCGGTGACCCGCGCGGCGGACGAGCGCCGGAGCGCCGACGAGGTCGCGAAGCTCCTCGAGGAGATCGAGGCGCTGCCCGAGGACGAGGTGAGAGCGCAGCTCCGGCGCGACGTCGACGCGAAGGCGGACGAATGAGCGACCTGAGCGAGCGGCTGTCGAGCCTCTCCCCGGAGCAGCGCCGCCTGCTCGAGAAGCGCCTTCGCGAGCGCGGCCTCGACTCGGCCGGCGGCCCGTCCGTCCACGGCGATCGTCCGCGCGCCCGGGCGCAGGAGACGGACCCGGACGCGTGGCGTGCGCGCCGCCCCGAGCGTCCGCTGGAGTTCAGCCTCTATCTGTTCTCCGACGACGGATCGAAGGACGGCGCGGCGAAGTACCGGCTCGCGCTCGAGAGCGCCCGCTTCGCCGACGCGAACGCGTTCCGCGCCGTGTGGACGCCGGAGCGGCACTTCCAGGCGTTCGGCGGGTTGTACCCGAATCCCTCGGTGCTCGGCGCCGCCCTGGCCGCGATCACGACCCGCGTGGGCATTCGCGCCGGCAGCGTCGCGCTTCCGCTGCACAATCCCGTCCGGGTCGCGGAGGAGTGGGCGGTCGTGGACAACCTCTCGGAGGGGCGCGTCGCCGTATCCTTCGCGTCGGGCTGGCACCGCAACGACTTCGTGCTCTTCCCGACTCCCTACGACGAGCGCAAGGAGGCCATGTACCGGGGGATCGAGACGGTCCGCCGCCTCTGGTCGGGACAGGCGGTGCTCGTTCGCGACGCCGAGGGCCGGGAGGTCGAGGTCCGCACGCTGCCCCGTCCGATCCAGCGCGAGCTTCCGGTCTGGGTGACCACGGCCGGCGATCCACGGACGTGGGCGCGCGCCGGAACGATCGGCGCGAACGTGCTGGCCGCCCTGGTGGGCTACCCGGTCGAGGACCTCGCGCCTCAAATCGCGGCGTACCGCCGCGCGCGCGCGGAGGCCGGCCACGATCCGGAGGCCGGGCGCGTCACGCTCGTCGTCCACACGTACGTGGGCGAGGACGACGGCGCCGTGCGCGAGCTGGTCCGCGCACCGATGACGAGCTACCTGGCGACGTACTTGAAGCAGTTCCAGAAGATGGCGCTCGAAGCCACGCCCGCGGTCGAGCGGGACTCGCGTGCGGTCGCCGCCCTCGCGTTCGAGCACTTCTTCGACGCCAACACGCTGCTCGGCACGCCGAACAAGTGCGCGCGGGTGGCGGACACGCTGGCGGCGTGCGGCGCGGACGAGCTTGCCTGCCTCATCGACTTCGGCCTCGATGCGGATGCCGTCCTCGGGGCCCTGCCCCGTCTGGCGGCGCTGGCCGAGCACTACGCGGCGGGACCGGCCGCGCCCGAAGGCGTGCAACGCGTCGGCGGGCGCCCGCGCGCGAGCCGCGGAGGGGACGGCGCGTGACGCGGGATCTGAACGAGCGTCTGGCGAAGCTGACGCCCGAGCAACGCGCTCTCTTCGAGGCGCGCCTGAAGGAGAGGGGCCTGACCGCGCAACGCTCGAGCGTCATCGGTCCCATCCCGGACCGCGACCGGCTCGAGCACTTCCCCACCTCGTTCGACCAGGAGCGCCTCTGGTTCATCGACCAGATGGAGCCGGGCAACCCCGCCTACAACATCCACACGACGACGCGCCTGCAGGGACCGCTCGACCTCGAGCGGATGCGCGGTGCGGTCAACGCGGTGATCGCGCGGCACGAAGGCCTGCGCACGACCTTCCGGATCGTCGACGACCGTCCGGTGCAGGTCGTCGCGCCTCGCTTGGAGATCGACCTGCCGCTCGTGGACCTGACGGACGTTCCCGACGCCGTCCGGGAGGACGCGGCCCGGCGCGTCGCCGTCGAGGCCACGATGGTTCGCTTCGACCTCGAGCACGGCCCGCTCGTCCAGGTGAAGATGGCGCGGCTCGCCCCCGAGGACCACGTGATGATGGTGTGCATGCATCACGCGATCACGGATCGCTGGTCCTTCGACGTCTTCGAGCGCGAAGTCGGACAGTTCTACGTGGCGCTGCGCGACGGCACGGACGCGGGACTTCCCGCGCTGCCCATCCAGTTCGCGGACTTCGCCGCGTGGCAGCGCGAGGAGCTGTCCGGGGAGCGCGGCCGGCGGCACGTCGAGTACTGGCGCGAGCGACTGCGCGGCGCGCCGATGGTGCTGGAGATCGCGGCGGATCGCCCCCGTCCGCCCGTTCAGACCTTCCGGGGAGCGCGGTCGTACGTGACGTACCCCGCCGATCTCCTCGAGCGCCTCCGGGCGCTGACGAAGGAATGCGGCGCGACGATGTTCATGACGGTGCTCGCGGCGCTCGACGTCCTCTGCTGGAAGTACTCCGGCCAGCGCGATCTCGTGATCGGCTCCACCATCGTGGACCGCAACCGCCCGGAGACCGAGAACGTCATCGGTTACTTCCTCAACATGCTGCTGCTGCGGGCGCGGATCGATCCATCGATGACCTTCCGCGGGCTGGTCGCGCAGGTGAAGGAGGCGGCGCTGAGCGCGTACGCGCACCAGGACGTTCCCTTCGCCACGCTCGTCGCGGAGCTGAAACCGCGCCAGGACCCGAGCCGCAACCCGCTGGTGCAGATCTGCCTCATCTACCTGGACTTCGAGCTGCTGCAGACGCCGGAGGAGCTCGGGTTCTCTTCGTCCTCCCTCGACGTCGACAACGGCGCCTCGCGCGTGGACATGACCCTCGCGTGCTGGGAGCTGCCGGGGGTCGGGATCCACAGCTACATCGAATACAACACCGATCTCTACGACGCTGCGAAGGTCACGGGGATGCTGGCGCATCTCGGCCGCATCCTCGAGCAAGCCACCTCGGCGCCGGACCGTCCGCTCGCCGAGCTGGAGCTGCTCGGCGAGGAGGAGCGCGCCCCGCTCGTGAAGGGCTTCCAACCGCCGGCCGACCTCGACTTCGCAGAGTGCCTGCACGACGGCATCCACGAAGGGGCCGCGCGAGCTCCGGACGCGCCGGCGATCCTCCAGGGGAGCGAGGCCGTTTCGTTCCGCCGGCTCGACGAGCGGGCGAACCGTGTCGCGTGCGGGCTGCGGGCGCGCGGTCTCGGACCTGGCGACGTGGTGCCGGTCCGGGCGGAGCGCTCGGCCGATCAGATCGCGGCGCTGCTGGGCGTGCTGCGTGCGGGCGCGGCCTGGGCGCCGCTGGATCCCGCGCTGCCGCGCGAGCGCGTGGAGCGCATGCTCGGGGATCTGCGTCCCCGCGTCATCCTCGCGACGCACGCGGGCGAGGTCGCCGGCGCCGCGGTGCCCGTGCTCACGATCGAGGAAGCGGCCGCGGCCGTCCCGGAAAACGGGGTCCCGCGGGCCGCCACGTCGCGCGATCTCGCGTACGTGATCTTCACGTCCGGCTCGACCGGCGTCCCCAAGGGCGTGATGGTCCCCCACGCGGCGATCGCGAATCAGATGCGCTGGTCGCAGAGCCGCTTCCCGCTGCGCCCCGGCGATCGCGTGCTGCACAACGCGTCCTTCGGCTTCGACGTCTCGGTCTGGGAGATGTTCTCCCCGCTGCGCGCGGGCGCCGCCGTGGTGCTGCCGCAGGAAGGCGAGCAGAACGATCCGGCCGCGCTCGCGCGGCTGCTGCGCGAGCAGCGCGTCACGGTGATGGCCTGCGTTCCGTCGCTGCTGCGCGCGCTCCTGAGCGAGGGCGACTTCGCCCGGGCGGCGGATCTGCGGCTGCTGTTCTGCGGCGGCGAGCCCCTCGACGGCGAGCTGCACGACCGCTTCCGGGCTGCCCTCCCCGGCTGCCGGCTCGTCCATCTCTACGGTCCCACCGAGGCCGCGATCACCTCGCTCTTCCACGAGTGCGCGCCGGGGCCGAACGAGGGGCGGATCCCGCTGGGCCGTCCGGTGACGGGGTTGCGCGCCTACGTCCTCGACGACACGCTCCATCCCGTGCCCCTCGGCGTGCCCGGGGAGATCTGTCTCGGCGGCGTCGGGCTCGCGGTCGGTTATCTGGCGCGCGCCGATCTCACGGCCGAGCGCTTCGTGCCGGATCCCTTCGCCGAGGAGCCGGGCGCGCGCCTCTACCGCACCGGCGACCTCGCGAAGCACCGCGCGGACGGGACGCTCGAGTTCACGGGGCGCGCCGACCGCCAGCTCAAGATCCGCGGCTACCGGATCGAGCCCGGCGAGATCGAGGCCGCGCTCGAGAAGATCCCCGGGATCGCCCGGGCGGTGGCCGTGGCGCGCGGCGACGCCGGCGCTCCGCGACTCGTCGCCTACGTGGAGCCGGACGGGACCGGAGCGCAGTCCGGCGAAGCGGAATGGCGGACCGAGCTGCGCCGTGACCTGCCCGAGTACATGATCCCCTCGGTGTTCGTGACCCTCGACGCGCTGCCGCTCAACGCGAACGGCAAGGTCGACCTCGCCGCCCTCCCGGTTCCGCAGCAGGAGAGCGCCGCGCCCTGGATCGCGCCACGCACGCCCGTCGAGGAGGCGATCGCCGCGACGTGGCAGGCGGTGCTCCGCCGCGACCGCGTCAGCGTCGCCGACGACTTCTTCGAGCTCGGCGGAGACTCTCTCCTCGCCACGCAGGTCGTCTCGCGGCTGAAGACGGCGTTCGGCATCGACCTGCCCTTGCGTCGCTTCTTCCAGGGATCCAGCTTGGAAGCCCTGGCGGAAACGGTGGAGGAGAGCCTCCTCGAGAAGCTCGAGTCCATGTCGGACGAGGACGCGGCCCGGGCGCTCGCGAGCGCGCTGGGCGGCCGGTCGCCGGGGTGAGGACGTGACGACCGAATCGACCTCCCGCGTGGCCGCTCTCTCCGAGGCCAAGCGGGCGCTTCTCGAGCAGCTCCGCAAGGGCCAGCGCGGAGGGGAGACGACGATCCCCCGCCGCGCGAACGGCGACGCGCTGCCGCTGTCCTTCGCGCAGCAACGCCTCTGGTTCATCCACCAGATGGATCCGGCGAGCCCCGCCTACCACGTCCCCACCGCCCTCCGGCTGCGCGGAGAGCTGGACACAGCGGTCCTGGGGCGGAGCTTGCGGGAGATCGTGCGGCGTCACGAGAGCCTCCGCACGCGGTTCACGCGGGAGGGGGATCTGCCCGCGCAGCTCGTGGAGCCCGCGGGCGACGTCGATCTCGCGATCGTCGACCTGCAGGCGCTGCCGCCGACCGAGCGGGAGGCCGCGGCGGAGCGGCTCGCGATGGAGGAGGCGGCCACCCCCTTCGATCTCGAGCGCGGACCGCTGCTGCGGGCGCGGCTCCTCCGCCTCGCGCCCGACGATCACGTCTTCCTCGTCACGATGCACCACATCGTCTCCGACGGCTGGTCGATGGGCGTCTTCGTGCGCGAGATGGCGGAGCTGTACGGGGCGTTCGCGCGGGGTCGCGCTCCGGCGCTTCCCGAGGTGCCGATTCAATACGGCGACTTCGCGCGCTGGCAGCGTGAGACCTTCGTGGGGGAGCGGCTCGAAGCCGAGCTCGCTTACTGGCGGGACCGCCTGACGCCGCTCCCTCCGTCGCTCGAGCTGCCCGCAGACCGACCTCGCCCGCCGGTCCAGACGTTCCGCGGCGGGGCGGAAGCGCTCTCGATCGGAAGGGACGTCGCGGAGTCGATTCGGCGACTGGCGCGCCGCGAAGGCGCCACGCTCTTCATGGCGCTGCTCGCCGCCTTCGACGCCCTGCTCTGCCGGCTGACCGGGGAGACGGACCTCGCGCTCGGCACCGGCGTGGCGAACCGCACGCTGCCCGAGCTGGAGCCGTTGATCGGCTTCTTCGTGAACACGCTCGTGCTGCGCGTGAGCTGCGCCGGGGACCCCGCGTTCACGGAGCTGCTCGGACGGGCCAAAGAGACCACGCTCGGCGCGTACGCGCACCAGGACCTGCCCTTCGAGCGACTCGTCGAGGAGATCCAGCCGGCGCGGGACCTCAGCCGCAATCCGCTCTTCCAGGTGGCGATCGCGCTGCAGAACGCGCCGCTCGAGGATTTCGAGATCTCCTCGCTCTCGGTGACTCCGGTCTCCTCGCCGAGCGCCGCCACGCGCTTCGACCTGGAGCTGCATCTGTGGGAGAACGGCGACGGCGGGCTCGACGGGTATCTCTTCCGCAGCGCGGATCTCTTCGACGCGGCGACCGCCCGCCGCATCGCCGAGCGCTACGCGGCCGTTCTCGCCCAGGTCGCGCAGGATCCCGCGCGCCGCCTCTCCGAGCTCGACGTCCTGACCCCGGCCGATCGAGCGACGATCGCGACGGCTTCGCGCGGGTCGGCGCTCGCGGTGGGCGCGACTCCCGTCATCGAGCTCTTCGAGGAGCGCGTGGCGCAAGCGGGCGGCGCTCCCGCGCTCGACGACGGCGTCGGTTGCCTGAGCTACCGCGAGCTGGACGAGCGGGCGGCGCGGCTCGCGGCCCGCTTGCGCCGCGCGGGGGTCGGGCCGGAGGACCGCGTGGCGGTCCTCGCGGATCGATCGATCGAGCAGGTCGTGGGCGTCGTCGCCGTGGCGAAGGCGCGCGCCGCGTGGGTGCCGCTCGATCCCGCAAACCCGGATGATCGGCTCGCCGCGATGCTGGAGCGATCGGGAGCGCGGGCCGTTCTCGTCGCGGGCGCGCATCGCCGGCGCGTCGCGGACGAGCGACCGGTCTTCCGGATCGACCAACCGGACGACGCGGACCTCGCCGACGGCGCGGGAGCAGCGACACCGCCGCCGCCGCGACTCCACGCCGAGAGCCTCGCGTACGTGATCTTCACTTCGGGGTCCTCCGGCGAGCCGAACGGTGTGGAGGTCAGCCAGGCCAACCTCGCGAACCTCGTGGCGTGGCATCGCGAGGCGTTCGACGTCACCGAGCGGGATCGCGCCACGTTGATCGCCGGCGTCGGCTTCGATGCGAGCGTCTGGGAGGTCTGGCCGTACCTCGCCGCCGGCGCCTGCCTCTGCGTGCCGGACGATGCCGTCCGACTCCACGCGACGGCGCTGCGCGATTGGCTCGTGCAGCGCGGCGTCACGATCGCCTTCCTGCCCACGCCTCTCGCCGAGCTCGTGCTGCCGCTCGAGTGGCCGCGCGGGGGCGCCTTGCGGATCCTCCTCACGGGCGGCGACCGGCTGCACCTCGTCGACGCGGCGGCGCTGCCGTTCCGCGTCGTCAACGACTACGGCCCCACCGAGACGACCGTCGTGGCCACGTCGGGAGACGCGGACTCGGGCGCGTCGCTCCCCTGGCCCACGCTCGGGCGGCCGATCGCGAACGCCCGCGCCTACGTGCTGGACGCGCACCTCCGCCCCGTCCCGCCCGGCGTGACGGGCGAGCTCTGGGTGGGCGGCGCGGGCGTGGCGCGCGGGTACGCGGGCCGCGCGGACCTCACGGCCGAGCGCTTCCTTCCGGACCCGTCGGCCGCCGAGCCCGGCGCGCGCATGTACCGCACGGGGGACCGCGTGCGCGGTCGCGAAGACGGCCGCCTCGAGTTCCTCGGCCGAGCGGACGCGCAGGTGAAGATCCGCGGCGTCCGCGTGGAGCCGGGCGAGGTCGAAGCGGCGCTCGCGCGCTGCCCGCTCGTGGAGAGCGCGGCCGTGCTCGCGCGGGCCGACGAGGGGGAGACCGCGCTCGTGGCGTACGTCGTTCCGCGCCGGCGGGCGGCGGACCGCGAGCGGTGGCACGCCGAGCACCTCGCGCGGTGGCGGGATCTCTACGACACGACGTACCGCGGCAGCGGGGCCGACGTGGATCCGTCGTTCAACATCGTCGGCTGGGACAGCAGCTACACCGGCGAGCCGATTCCCGAGGACGAGATGCGCGAGTGGCGGGACGAGACGGTGGCACGCATTCTCGCGCTGGGCCCGGAACGAGTCCTCGAGATCGGTTGCGGCACGGGGCTCCTGCTCACGCGGATCGCGCCGCACGTGGCGCGGTACGTGGCGACGGATCTCTCGCCCGTCTCGCTCGAGCTCGTGCGCCGGACGATCGCGGCCCGCGGGGATCTCGCGCGGGTGGAGCTGTTCGAGCGCGCGGCGGACGACCACGGCGGCTTCGAGGCCGAGTCGTTCGACACGGTCATCCTGAACTCCGTCGTGCAGTACTTCCCCGACGCTCCGTACCTCGAGCGCGTGCTGGAGGGCGCGATGCGCCTCGCGGCATCGGGGGGCCGGATCTTCGTCGGGGACGTCCGCGACGCGCGACTGCACGCGGCCTTCGCCACCTCCCTCACGCTCCACGGCGCGGCTCGCTCACGTTCGCTCGGCGACGTTCGGCGGCGAGCCCGGCGAGCCCGCGCGCGGGACGAGGAGCTGCTCGTCGCCCCGGCGCTCTTCGCGGACGTCGCCCGGCGCGAGCCGCGCGGCGCATGGGCCTGCGCCCTGTTGAAGCGCGGGCGCGCGGACAACGAGCTGACCCGCTTCCGCTACGACGTCGTGATCGAGGTCGGCCGGGCGATGCCCGAGCCGCCGGAGGTGGAGCTCGACGGAGCGCGCCGTCGGCCGGCGGATCTCGAGCGACGTCTCGCGGAGGGCGCGAGCGAGGTCGTGCTTCGCGCCGTGCCGAACGTGCGCGTCGTGCGTCACGTGTCCGACGCGCGCGCCGTCGAGCGGGCGGACGAGGGCATGACGGTCGGCGATCTGCCGAGCGCCGGCGGCGCGGCGGAGCACCCGGACGACTTTCGGGAGATCGCGGCGCGGCACGGGTACGAGGCCCTGGCGGGTCCTTCGCGCGGCGGCGAGCACCTCTTCGACGTCTCGTTCGTGCGCCAGGGCCGCCTGCCCGCAGCGCTCGCCGTCCCTTCGCCGGAGCCGGGAGCCGGCGAGCCGCTCGCCACCGAGCCGCTTCGCCTCACGAGCGCGGGGGCGCTGGTGCCGGAGCTGCGCGAATGGCTCGCCGAGCGCCTCACCGATGCGCTCGTGCCGGCGAGCTTCGTGATGCTGGACGAGATGCCCTGGACGCCGAACGGGAAGATCGACCGGCGCGCCTTGCCGGCGCCGGAGGGCGCCGTCCGTCCCGCCGGTCCGCGCGTCGCGCCGCGGACGCCGACCGAGAAGGTGATCGCTCGGATCTGGGCGGACGTGCTCGGGATCGAGCGCATCTCGGCGACGGACGACTTCTTCGGGCTGGGCGGTCATTCGCTGATGGCCGCGCAGGTGCTCTCGCGCCTGCAGCGCGCGCTCGGCGTGGACGTTCCGCTGCGCGCGATCTTCGAAGCGCCCACTGTCGAGGCGCTCGCGGCCGTCGTGGACGCGCGCGGGCCGCAAGCCGCGCCGGGGACGGCCGCGCCGATCCCGCGCCTCGAGCCGCACGAGCGCGTGCCGCTCTCCTTGGCGCAGCAGCGACTCTGGTTCATCGACCGGCTGGAGCCGGGCGTGGCGGCGTATCACATCCCGAGCGCGCTGCGCCTGGACGGCGACCTGAACGTACGTGCGCTCTCCCGCGCTCTGGCGGAGATCGTCGTGAGGCACGAAGCGCTGCGCACGCGGTTCCAGGATGGCCCCGACGGGCCGGTCCAGAAGATCGACGCGCCGCGGGAGGCCATGCTGGAAGTCGAAGACGTCCCCGGCGCGTCGGCGGCGGAGCGCGAAGCGGAAGCTCGCCGGCGCGTCGAGCACGACGCCCTGGCGCCCTTCGATCTCGAGCGCGGTCCCATGCTGCGGGCGAAGCTCCTCCGGCTCGGACCGCGGGACCACGTGCTGAGCCTCGTGGTGCACCACATCGCCGCGGACGGCTGGTCCATGGGTCTCCTCGTGAAGGAGCTGAGCGCGCTCTACGCCGCCTTCGCCTCCGGCGCGCCGAGTCCCCTGCCGGCGCTTCCGCTCCAGTACGCGGACTGGGCGGTGTGGCAGCGCGCCTGGCTCGCGGCCGGCGAGCTCGATCGACAGCTCGCGTTCTGGCGAGCCGAGCTTCAGGGCGTTGCGCCGCTCGCGCTGCCGACCGATCGGCCGCGGCCGCCCCACCCGACGTACGCGGGGGAGGCGCTCGATCTCGAGCTCGACGCGGAGTGCGTGGCGCGCCTGACGCGCGTCGCGCGAGAGCGCAACGCGACGCTCCACATGGCCCTGCTCGCCGCGGTCGCCGCCGTGCTCGGACGCTGGTCGCGCCAGGAGGACTTCGCGGTGGGCACGCCGGTGGCCGGCCGGAGACGCCCGGAGACCGAAGCGCTCATCGGGTTCTTCGTGAACACCCTCGCCGTCCGGATGCGCCTCGACGGCCGCGGGCTCACGTACTCCGAGCTCGTCGCGCGGGTCCGCGAGGCCACCCTGTCCTCCTACGCGAACCAGGATGTTCCCTTCGAGCGGATCGTCGAGGAAGTCCATCCGGATCGCGACACGAGCCGCAACCCGGTCTTCCAGGTCCTCTTCGCCTTGCACAACGTCCCCTTCGGCGAGCTGACCCTGCCCGGTCTTTCGCTGCGCTCGTTCGGGCTCGAGACCCAGACCGCGCAGTTCGACCTGGAGGTCTCGCTCTTCGACGGCGGCGGTCCCGTCCAGGGACAGATCCGCTGGAGCACGGATCTCTTCGAGCGGCCCACCATGGAGCGATTCGCGGAGCACCTCCGCCGCGTCCTCGCGCGAGTCGCGGAGAACCCGGACGTCACGATCGCGGAGGCCACGTCCGTGCCCGAGGCCGAGCGGGCGTTCCTCCTCGAAGAAGTGGCCGGAGCGCGACGCGATTGGCCCCTCGAGCCGGACCTCGCGAGCGTCTTCGAGGCACAGGCCGACCGCACGCCGAACGCTTGCGCGCTCCGCTCCGGCGGCGACGAGCTCACTTATGCCGAGCTCGACGCGCGCGCGAATCGTCTCGCGAACCTCCTCGTGCAGCGGGGCGTCGCGCGCGACACGCTGGTGGGTCTCTGCCTCGCGCGCGGGCTCGACCTCGTGGCCGCCGTGCTCGCGGTCCGCAAGGCCGGCGCCGCGTACGTTCCGCTGGATCCGGCGTATCCGAACGAGCGGCTCGCGCTGATGATCGAGGACTCGGCGCTGCGAGTGGTCGTCACCACTTCGGACCTCGCGCGTGCGCTTCCGAGGCTCCCCTCGGACGTGGCGAATGCGCTGCCGACGTCCGGCGTGGAGATCCTGTCGCTGGACCGGGCGACGGAGGAGCTGCGGCGCAGCGACGCCTCGCGGCTCGCTCGTCCCTCGTTGCCGGAAGAGCTCGTCTACGTCGTGTACACGTCCGGCTCGACCGGCCGTCCGAAGGGCATCGCGATGCGGCAGGACGCGCTCCGCAACCTGATCGCGTGGCAGCGCGAGCGCTCCGGCGCGAAGGCGGGGCGTCGCACGCTCCAGTACGCGTCCTTGTCGTTCGACGTGTCGTTCCAGGAGATCTTCGCCACGTTCGCGGAGGGCGGGACGCTCGTCATGGTCTCCGAGGAGGAGCGCCGCGACCCCTCGGCGCTGCTCCGCGTTCTCGCGGCCGAACGGATCGAGCGGCTCTTCCTCCCCTTCGTGGCCCTGGAGTCGTTGGCGGAAGCGGCCGAAGACCATGCGAGCGCGCCGGCGCTGCGCGAGGTGATCACGGCGGGCGAGCGCTTGCGCGTCACGCCGACGATCCGCCGCCTCTTCGAGCGCCTTCCGGGCGCCACGCTCGACAACCAGTACGGCCCGAGCGAGGCGCACGTCGTCACGGGCGAGCGGCTCGAAGGGAAGCCGTCGGACTGGCCGGCGCTTCCGGCCATCGGGCGACCGGTCGCGAACACCCGCGTCCTCGTGCTCGACGACGCGCTCGAGCCCGTGCCCCTGGGCGCGATCGGAGAGATCTTCGTCGGCGGGGTCGGTCTCGCCCGCGGTTATGCGGGACGACCGGATCTCACCGCCGATCGCTTCGTGCCGGACCCGCATCGGGTGGGCGAGCGCCTGTACCGCACCGGAGACCTGGGGCGTGTCCGCCCCGACGGTCGCGTGGAGTTCCACGGCCGCCGCGACCGGCAGCTGAAGGTCCGCGGCTTCCGCGTGGAGCCGTCGGAGATCGAGGCGGCGATCGCGAGAGTCGAGGGCGTGCGGGCCGTCGCCGTCGACGCGCCGAGCATGACCGGGTCGGAATCTCGCCTCACCGCGTGGGTCGTCCCGGACGGGACTCTGGCCGGGCGCGTCGGCACGCTTCGAACGGCGCTCGCGCGCACGCTCCCCGACTACCTCGTGCCTTCCGCCTTCGTGGAGCTGGTGGCGCTGCCCCTCACCGCGAGCGGCAAGGTGGACCGTGCGCGGCTGCCCGCGCCGGCGCCCGCCGCCGAGGAGCGCGAAGAACGCGCCGCCCTCTCGCCGCTCGAAGCCCTCGTGGCCTCGACGTTCGAGTACGTTCTCGGCGCCAAGGGCCTCGGACGCGGCTCCCACTTCTTCGATTCGGGCGGACACAGCCTGCTCGCCACGCGGGTCGTCGCGCGGCTCCGCCGCGTGGCGGGCGTGGACGTGCCGTTGCGCGCCGTCTTCGAGGCGCCGACGGTCCGCGAGCTCGCCGCCGTGCTCGGAGCCGCCCTGCGCGCCGAGCCTTCTCCGGGTCCGATTCCGCGCAGCGCGCCGGGATCGCGTGCTCCCCTCTCCTTCCAGCAGGAGCGGCTGTGGTTCCTCGACCGGCTCGATCCCGGCGGCGCGGGCTATGTGATCTCGGCGGGGCTCGATCTCCGCGGCGATCTCGACCGGCCCGCGCTCGAGCGCGCGCTCGCGGCGCTCGCCCAGCGACACGAGACGCTGCGGACCCGCTTCGAGTCCGACGAGGGGCGCCCCCTCCAGGTCGTGGACCCTCCGCGACCGCTCCCGCTCGAGCACGTCGACGTCCGGGGAGCGGCCGATCCGGAGGAGGAGCTTCGTGCGCGTCTCGAAGCGGAAGCGCTCGCTCCCTTCGACCTCGAGCGCGGTCCGCTCTGGCGCGCGATCCTCGTCCGGGTGGCGCCGGACCGACACGCCTTCGTGCTCTCCATGCACCACATCGTGACGGACGGCTGGTCGATGGGGATTCTCGTGCGCGAGCTGGGCACGCTCTACGACGGCTTTCGTGCGGGAAAGGACGCGCTCACGGACCTCGCGGAGCTGCCCATCCGCTACGCGGACTACGCCGTGTGGCAGCGGAGCTGGCTCGCGGGCGGCGAGCTGGAGCGACAGCTGGGCTACTGGAGGGCGGCCATCGGCGACGTCGAGCCGCTGGAGCTGCCGACCGACCGGTCGCGCCCGCCGGTTCTCGGGCATCGCGGGCAGCGCGTTCGCATCGAGGCGGACGCCGCGCTCACGTCGCGCCTTCGGGACCTCGCCCGCGCGGAAGGCGCCACGCTGCACATGGTGCTGTTGTCCGCGTACGCCCTCGTGCTCTCGCGCTGGTCCGGCCGCGACGACTTCGCGATCGGCGTGCCGGTCGCGAACCGGACGCGCGAGGAGACCGAAGGCCTGATCGGCTACTTCGTCAACACGCTCGCCCTGCGCGTCGATCTGCGCGCCCGCGAGGGCGGCACGTCGGCGGCGCTCGTCGTCCGCGACCTTCTCGCGCGCGTGCGGGAGACCTCGCTCGGCGCGTACGCGAATCAGGATGTGCCGTTCGAGTCGCTGCTCGAGCTTCTCCGCCCGCACCGCGATCTCTCCCGCTCGCCGATCTTCCAGGTCTGGTTCAACCTCGTGAACGTCCCGCAGGAGGACGCCCGCTTCGGCGCGCTCGAGGCGCTTCCGCTCGGCGTCGAGGCCACGGAGTCCCGTTTCGACCTCAGCCTCTATGCCTTCGAGACGGGCGACACGCTCTTGCTCGACGCGATCGGCCCCGCGGATCTCTTCGACGCGTGGCGTCTACGCGAGCTCCTCGACCAGATGCTCCTCGCGCTGGGGCAGATGGCGGACGACCCGGATCAGCCGCTCGAGGAGATCTCTCTCGTGACGGTGCGCGCGAGCGGCGACCTTCCCGATCCCGCCGCGCCGCTCTCGGACGGCTGGCGGGGCTCGGTCCCGGCGCTCTTCGCGGCGCACGCCCGGGCCCATCCGTCCGCGCCGGCGATTCTCGGAAGCGAGGGCGCGTGGACCTACGGCGATCTCGAAGACCGCGCGAACCGCCTCGCGCAGTGGCTGGGCTCACGCGGCATCGCGCACGGCGACGCGGTGGCGATCTGGGCGCATCGGAGCGCTCCGACCGTCTGCGCGATGCTCGGCGTGCTGAAGGCCGGCGCGGCCACGGTCCTCCTGGATCCCGCACACCCGGCCGCGCGTCTCGTCGCTTGTCTGCGCGCAGCGCGCGTCCGCGCGATGATCGAGGTGGAAGCGGCGGGGCCGCCGCCGGCGGCGGTCGTCGAATGCGTGCGCGAGCTCGGCGCAGCGCAACGGAGTCTCCCGGGCGGCGGCGAGGAGATCGATCGCAGCCTGCGGGACTTCGCGCCGACGCCGCCGGACGTAGACGGGGCTCCGGAGGACGTGGCGTGCATCACCTTCACCTCGGGCTCGGAGGGCGTCCCGAAAGCCGTCCGCGGCGGTCACGGCTCCCTCACGCACTTCCAGCCGATCCTCGAGCGACGCTTCGCGCTGGTCGCCGGCGACCGTTTCTCGATGCTTTCGGGTCTCGCGCACGATCCGCTTCAGCGCGACGTCTTCACTCCGCTCCTTCGCGGGGCGGCGATCTGCGTGCCGTCGCCGGACGACCTCGACCCGCGCCGGCTCGCCGCGTGGGTCGCGAGCGCGGGCGTGACGGTGATGTGTCTCACGCCCGCACTGGCGAGCATCCTCGCCGGGCATCCCACCTCTCCGTCGCTCGCTCGCGTGCGTCTCGTCTTCTCGCTCGGCGAGCAGCTGACGCGTCGCGACGTCCGGCGCCTGCAGGCGATCGTGCCGAACGCGACGATCGTGAACCTGTACGGCACCACCGAGACGCAGCGCGCGGTCGGGCATTTCGTGATCCCGCCCGGCGAGCCCCTCCGCGCGGAGGACGGCTCGGCCCTCGAGCACGAGATCATCCCCGCGGGCGTCGGGTTCGAGGACGTGCAGCTCCTCGTCCGGCGCGAGGGCGGACGCGCCGCGGGTCTCGGCGAGCTGGGCGAGATCTGGATCCGGAGCCCGCACCTCGCCCTCGGCTACGTCGACGAAGCGCTCACGCGCGAGCGGTTCGTCGGGACGGGACCCTCGCGCGCGTACCGCACGGGAGATCTCGGCCGCTACCTCCCGGGAGGAGCGGTGCGCGTGGCGGGACGGCGCGACTCCCAGGTGAACGTGCGCGGCTTCCGCGTGGAACTCGGCGAGGTCGAAGCGGCGCTCGCGGCGCATCCGGACGTCGGCGACGCGGTGGCCGGCCTGGACGCGGAAGGCCGCCTCGCCGGCTGGGTGACGCCGCGCGGCGCGCGACGCCCCTCGGGTCGCGACGTGCGCGAGGCGGCCCGCGCGCGCGTCCCCGAGCACATGCTGCCGTGGTCCGTCGTCGTGATCGACGCGATCCCCCTCACGCCGAACGGCAAGGTGGACCGCCGCGCGCTGCCCGCGCCGAGCGCGCCGGCCGCGGTCCGGGGTGCCGCGCCGAGATCGCCCGAGGAGGAGATCGCGTGCGCGCTCTTCGCCGAGGTCCTGGGCCTCGAGCGCGTGGGAGTGGCCGACGACTTCTTCGCGCTGGGCGGGCACTCGCTCCTCGCGGTGCGTTTGCTGTCCCGCGCGAACGCGGCGTTGAAGGTCGACCTCCCGCTGCGCGCCCTTTTCGAGACGCCGACGCCGGCGGGTCTCGCGCGGATCGCCGTCGCGGCGGCGCGGCTCGGCCGAGCGCCCGCGGAAGGGATCCGCCCGGCGCCCGAGTGCGAGCGGCGCAAGCTCTCCTTCGCGCAGCAACGCCTCTGGTTCTTCGATCGCCTGGAGCCCGGATCCGCCGCGTACAACCTCGCGAGCGCGCTCGAGCTGATCGGGGACCTCGACGTTGCCGCGCTCGCGCGAGCGTTCGACGAGATCGAGCGGCGCCACGAGTCCCTGCGGACGAGATTCGTGGCGGGCCCCGACGGGCCCGAGCAGATCTTCGACCCGCCCGGCCGGCGCGCTCTGGAGACCTTCGACTTGTCGGCGTCGCCGGAGCCGCCGCCGGCCCTCGCGTCGCGCCTTGCGGCGGACGCGAGACGACCCTTCGACCTCGAGCACGGGCCGCTGTGGCGCGCGCGGCTCTTCCGCGTCGCCGAGCGGAAGCACGTGCTCTCCCTCGCCCTCCATCACATCGTGACGGACGGGTGGTCCATGGAGACTCTCGTGCGCGAGCTGTCCGCGCTGTATGCCGCGTACGCGGAAGGGCGAGAGAGCCCGCTCCCCGACGCGACCCTCCAGTACGCCGACTGGGCGGCGTGGCAGCGGGCCTGGCTCGAGGGCGGCGAGCTCGAGCGGCAGCTCGCGTACTGGAAGGAAGAGCTGGAGGGCGCTGCGCCCCTCGAGCTGCCGACCGATCGTCCTCGTCCCCCGCGGCGGGGGCTGCGCGGTGCCAGCGTGGCCCTCGAGCTTCCCGCGGAGGACGCGACGGCGCTCGCGCGGCTCGCGCGCGCGGAGGGCGCCACGCTCTTCCACGCGCTCCTCGGCACGTGGCAGGCGTTGCTCGCCCGCTTCTCGGGAATGGCGGACGTCGTCGTGGGCACTCCGGTCGCGAACCGCTCCGCGCCCGAGGCCGAGGGCCTCGTGGGCTTCTTCGCGAACACGCTGGCGTTACGCTCGCACGTGGATCCGCGCCGGTCGTTCCGCCATCTGCTGCGCGCCGTCCGCGAGAAGACGCTCGACGCGCAGGCGCACCAGGACGTGCCGTTCGAAGTCGTCGTCGACGCGGTCGGGCCGGAGCGCGACCTCAGCCGCAATCCCCTCTTCGACGCGATGTTCGTGCTCCGGCACGGCGAGCGCGATCTCGGGTCGCCCGGGTCGCTTCGCGTGGAGCCGTTCCCGGTCGAGACGGGGGCCACCGCCTTCGACGTCACGCTGGTCCTCGGCGAAGCGCAGGGCCGCATCTTCGGCTCCCTGGAATACGACGCCGATCTCTTCGAGCCGGCCACCGGTGAGCGGCTCGCCGCGTACTTCGGCGTCCTCGTGCACGAGATCGTCGGCCGGCCCGACGTCCCGCTCGGAAGCCTCGATCTGCGCTCGCCGGCCGAGCGCGCGCTCGTGGACGAGATGAACCGGACGGGCGCCCGCCTCGCCGGTCGCACGCTCGAGACCCTGATCGCGGAGCGGGCCGCGCGCGCGCCGGACGACGTCGCCGTCCTGGACGAGGAGGTCGCGCTCACCTATGCGGAGCTCGAGCGTCGCGCGGAGGGAATCGCGCGGAGGCTGCGCCGCGCGGGCGTGCGCTGCGAGACGACCGTGGGGCTTCTCGCCGGGCGGGGCGCCTCCGCGATCGCCGCGATGCTCGGCATCTGGAAGTCGGGCGGCGTCTACGTCCCGCTGGATGCGTCGCAGCCGCGCGAGCGCCTCGCCGCGATGCTGCGCGACGCACACGTGCGCGTCCTGCTCGCGGAGCGCGGCCTCGAGAGCGCGCTGCCGGAGCCGCGACCGACGATTCTTCCCCTCGACGGCGAGGACGCGGCCGGGGAGGACGGCGCCCCCGTGGAGGCGGGCGTCGATCCGCGGAACGCCGCCTACGTCATCTTCACGTCGGGATCCACGGGCGAGCCGAAGGGCGTGGTGGTGGAGCACGGCCCGATCGCCGCGCGCGTGGAGGCGCAGGCGGCCGCGCACGGATTCCGGCCGGGCGAGCGCTCGCTGCACTTCCTGCCGCTGCCGTTCGACGCGTCGCTCCACGAGATCCTCACCGCGCTCGTGAGCGGCGCCACGCTCGTGGTGCATCCCGACCCGCGCGGTGAGACGCCGGGCGATCTCCTCGTGCGATGCGAGCGCGCCGCCATCGCCGTGGCGGACCTTCCGCCGGGCTTCCTGCATGAGATGGCGGAAGACCTGGCACGATCCGGCGGGACCACGCCGCCCTCGCTTCGCCGGATCCTCACGGGCGGGGAGGCTCCGCGGGCCGCGCTCGTCGCGAAGCTCCTGCGTGCCGGACGGGCCGGGCTCGAGCTCTGGAACGCTTACGGACCCACGGAGGCCGTCATCGACGCGATCGGCGGCGAGGTGACCCTGGAGGAGTCCTCGCGCGACCTCGTGCCGCTGGGTCGCCCGCTCGTCCACTCCGCCGCCTACCTTCTGGACGCGCAGCTCCACCCGGTGCCGATCGGCGCCGTGGGCGAGATCTTCGTCGGCGGGCCGGTCTTGGCGCGCGGGTACGTGGCCCGCCCCGCGCAGACGGCCGAGGTCTTCTTGCCCGACCCCTTCGCGAGCGAGACGGGTGCCCGCATGTACCGCACGGGGGATCTCGCGCGTCGACTCGGCGACGGCCGCCTCGTGTTCGTGGGTCGCCGGGACGCCCAGGTGAAGGTTCGCGGCTTCCGCGTGGAGCTCGGCGAGATCGAGAGCGCTCTGGCGAGCGTGCCGGGCGTCGTCGAGGCGGTGGTGACGATGCGCGGCGAAGGCGCGGAGAAGCGCCTCGTGGCCCACTTCGCGTCCCCCGAAGGGAACGCCCTCGACGCGGACGTCGTGCGCGCCGCGCTCCGGGAGCGCCTGCCCGAGTACATGATACCCGCGGACGTCGTGCGGCTGGACGCCCTCCCGCGCACGCGCACCGGCAAGGTCGACCGGCGCGCGCTTCCCACGCCCGACGCAGCGCGCCGCCACGGCGTGCGCGTCGCGCCGCGCGACGACGTCGAGCGGGATCTGGCGAGCCTGTGGGGAGAGACGCTCCGCCTCGCGGACGACGAGGTCGACGTGGAGGAGAGCTTCTTCGCGGCAGGCGGCAACTCGCTCCTCGCGATCCGGCTGGTCGCCTCGATCCGCCGCCGGCTCGGTGTCGAGCTTCCCGTGGCCGCGATCTTCCGCGAGCCCACCCTCGCCGGCCTCGCGCGCACGCTTCATGCGGGCGCTCCGACGGACCACCGCGGCGCGGCGAAGCCGGTGGCGGCGCTCGTCCGGCTGCGCGCGGATTCGAGCGGGGCGCCGCTCGTCTGCTTCCCGGCGATCGGCGGCGGCGTCTCGGACTTCGCGCAGCTCGCGAGACGCCTCGATCGCCCGGTGTGGGGCGTGCCGGCGATCGACGCCCTGGCCGGGAGCATCGAGGAGGCGGCTGCGGCCGGCGCCGACGCCATCGTGTGCGCGGTGCCCGAGGGGCCGGTCCATCTCCTCGGCTGGTCGTACGGCGCCCTCGTGGCGTTCGAGACCGCGCGACATCTCGAGGCGGCGGGGCGCGAAGTCGGCGCGTTGC
This sequence comes from bacterium, assembly GCA_046330135.1. Lineage (GTDB taxonomy): Bacteria > ARS69 > ARS69 > ARS69 > ARS69 > CAYYFX01. The sequence goes on along the minus strand of JAXLTI010000004.1, from coordinate 875,220 downwards.
TCCTCGTGGACGCGCCCGCGCCCGGCGCCGGCGAAGCCGCCGCGGACCCGCCTCTCCCCGGGGCGGGCGCGGCGCTTCCCCCGGAGCTGACGGCGGAGGACGCCGCGCGCTGGCTCGAAGGGCTTGCCGCCCGCCGCGACGCGATCCGCCGCTACCGGCCGCGCCTCTGGTCCGGGCACGCAGTCGTGGTGCGCGGGACGGACTCCACCGCGGGACGCTTGCTCGACGCCTCGCTCGGCTGGTCCGCGCTCGTGAGCGGCGCGGTCGACGTGGCATGGGTGCCGGGCTCGCATGACTCCCTGCTCACGGGCGAGGGTGCCGGTGCGGTCGCCGCCCTCGTGGAGCGGTACGCCGCGCGCGCTTCGCGGGAGGCGTCCTGACCGTCATGCGATCGCTCTCACGCCACGCGGGCACGCGCTCTTTCCTCTGGATCTGGTCGGGGCTGACCATTTCGCTCCTGGGCTCGGCGCTCACGTCCTTCGCGCTCGGCATTCGCGTCTTCCAAGACACGGGCTCCACCACGCGGTACGCACTCGTGATGTTCTGCGGAGCGCTGCCGCCGCTCGTCATCCTTCCGTTCGCGGGGCCGGCGCTCGATCGGCTCTCCCGGAAGCGCACGCTCATCGGCTGCGACGTCCTGGGGGCGCTCGCCACGGGCGTCATGGGCCTCCTCGCATGGAAAGGGGCGCTCTCGCTGCTGTGGATCTGTCCGATCGTGATCCTCGTCTCGGCGGCGAGCGCGCTCCAGTGGCCGGCGTACTCGGCCACGGTTCCCCTCCTCGTACCGACCGAGCAGCTCGGCCGCGCGAGCGGGCTCACGCAGCTGGCGCAGGCCACGTCGCAGGTGGCGGCGCCCCTCGTGGCGGGCGCGCTCGTCTCCACGATCGGGCTTGCCGGGATCGCGGCGATCGACGTCGTCACTTTCGCCTTCTCGATCGCCACGCTCGCCGTCGCGTCCATCCCGGCCGCGCCCGGCGCCGCGCGGCCGCGCCCGCCCTACGCCCGCGACCTGGCGCTCGGCTGGCGGTACATCTTCGGTCACGCCGGGCTCGCGGCGCTGCTCGGCATGTTCGCGCTGACGAACTTCTTCGCGGAGCTGGCCTCCGTCCTCTTCACGCCGTTCGTCCTCACGTTCTCCACGCCGGCCGCGTTGGGGACGATCGTGTCCGTCGGCGGCGTGGGGCTTCTCGCGGGCAGCCTCGCCATGGCGGTGGGCGGAGGGCCGAAGCGGCCGGCGCAGGGCGCGGCGTGGTTCGCGGCGCTCGGCGGGATCGCGGTGGCCGGGGCGGGCTTCACGACGTCGATTCCCGCGCTCGCGGCGATCGTCGCCGTGTTCTTCTTCTTCCTGCCGCTCACCGCCGGCTCGAGTCAGGTTCTCTGGCAGCGCACCGTCCCGCACGACATCCAAGGACGGGTCTTCGCCAGCCGGGCCGCGATCGCGATGTCCATCATGCCGCTCGCCTCGCTCGCGGCCGGACCCCTCGCGGACCGCGTCTTCGAGCCCGCCATGGCGATGGATGGCCGCTGGGCACGCTCCCTCGGGCCGTTCGTCGGCGTCGGCCGCGGGCGCGGCATGGCCCTCTTGCTCGTCGCGTCGGGAGCGCTGATCCTGCTCGTCGCCTCCGTGTTCGCCGTCTTCTCGCCGCTGCGTCGCTTGGACGCAAGCGCGGAGGCGCCTCGAGCCGCCGCCCCGGAACCCTCTCCCCTCACCCACTGACCCGAGGAGGACAGCCCATGTTCGAAGACGATGACACGACCGTCTACAAGGTGGTCCTGAACCACGAGGAGCAGTACTCGATCTGGCCCGTGGATCGGGAGAACCCGGCCGGCTGGAAGGACGCCGGCAAGAGCGGGCCGAAGGCCGAGTGCCTCGCGTGGATCAAGGAAGTCTGGACCGACATGCGCCCGTTGAGCCTGCGCAAGGAGATGGAAGGCAAGGGCTCCTGAGACGAAGTCGACGACGAAGCGGCGTGCCTTCGAGCATCACGGCGGCCAAGCCTGGACCAGAGCAAGGACGCGCCGGTGGACGTCGTGAGCACTTTCCTTCAATCTGCGCCCCGTGAACCCGCTCTGGATCGTGAACCCGAGCGCGGGACGCGGGCGCGGCGCTCGCGTGGCCGCCGATCTTCGCGGGCGACTCGCCGCGCGGTCGCTGGACGGCGACATCGTGCAGACGTCCGGCCCGTGGGATGCCGTCCGTCTCGCGCGCGAGGCCGCCGAACGCGGCGCCCCGCTCGCCGTGGCGGTAGGCGGGGACGGCACGGCGCACGAAGTGGTGAACGGTCTCGCGGGCACGGAGACCACGTTCGGTCTCGTCCCGGTGGGCTCCGGGAACGACCTCGCCCTCGCTCTCGGCGTCCCGTCCACCGTGGACGCCGCCCTCGACGTGATCGCCGCGCGCCGCGAGCGTCGCATCGACCTCGGCCGCTTCGACGACGACCGCTACTTCGCGAACAGCCTGGGTCTCGGCTTCGAGGCGCAGGTGACGATCGAGAGCCGGAAGGTCCGCGGCCTGTCGGGATTCGCCATCTACCTCTGGGCGGTCGTCCGCGCGCTCGCGAAGCTCCGGTGTCCCGACCTCCGGCTCGTCGTGGACGGTCAGGAGATCGTCGGCCGGAGGCTCCTCGTCTGCATCGGCAACGGCCCGCGCGTGGGCGGCGGGTTCCTCCTCACGCCCGACGCCACGAACGCCGACGGCCTTCTCGATCTCTGCATCGTGGACGCGATGGGGCGTCTGCGCGTCCTGCGCACGCTTCCGAAGGCGATCTCCGGCACGCACGTCTCGCTGCCGGTCATCCGGATGATGCGCGGACGGACGATCGAGATCGAGTCGAAGGAGGGCTTCCCCTTCCACGCGGACGGCGAGGTGATCGACGTGGCTCGCCGCCGCTTGCGGATCGAGGTGCGCGCCGCGATGCTCAAGGTGCTGAGCGGAGAGAGCCCCGGGGGGCCGGCGTGAACGAGATCGAGCTTCGCCATCTCATCGCCGCGCACGCGCGCTTTCCCGCCGCCCTGCTGGCCGTGTTCCAGGAAGCGGACGAGGCGCTGCTGCGCTCGCGCGAGGCGGAGGGCCGCTGGTCGCCGCTCGAGATCCTCGCGCACCTGCGCGACGAGGAGATCGAGGACTTCCGCCCGCGCGCGATGGCGGCGATCGAGGGGCGGCCGATCGAGAAGCCGATCGATCCGGCGCGCTGGGTCGTGGAGCGTCGCTACAACGAGATGGACCCCGGCGGGGTCTTTCTGGACTGGGCCACGGAGCGCGCGGACTCCTGCCGCTGGCTCGAGACGTTGACGCCTCCGGACCTCGGGAAGTTCGTGGAGCACCCGCAGCGCGGGCGCCTCCGCGCGGGCGACTTCATCGCCGCCTGGCGTGTGCACGACCTCCTGCATCTGCGCCAATTCGCCACCGCGATCGCGATCCTCACGGTGCGACGCTACGAGGGATGGCGTACGGACTACGCGGGGAAGATCCCGGGAGCGTGATCGCTCCCGGCACGGGAGCTCGGCGCAGCGGGTCAGACGCGGGTCACTGGAGCCGGACGAGCCTCGTGCTCACGTCGCCGCGCGGGGTGCGGAGGCGCGCGAAGTACACGCCGGCCGGCACCGCACGGCCGTCCGAGTCGCGGCCGTCCCACGACGCCGTCCCGGAGCTGGCCGCGTCGCCGATGTCCAGGTGCTGCACGCGGCGGCCCGAGACGTCGTAGAGGTCGATCGCGGAGGGACCGACGTCCTCCGGCAGGGCGAAGCGCAGCGCCGTGACGTCGCGGGACGGATTCGGCGACGCCCAGAGCACGGCTCCGCGCAGCGCCGCGACGAGCGAGGGCGCGCCCGTGGCGTATCCGGCGGCGGACATCCCCCGAACGATTCCCCATCCGTAATCGTTGCCGGGGAACATCGCTCGCGTCGCGGTGGCGCGCAGCGCCTGGCGAACCTGAACGGGCGTCCACGACGGGTGCGCTTGCAGCAGGAGGGTCACTACGCCCGCCACGAGCGGCGTGGAGAACGACGTGCCGCTACCGCGGCCGTAGTCGGCCGGCGTGCCCGCGATCGCGAACAGGTCGCCCTGGCCCATGGCGCACACGTCGGGCTTGATCCGCCCGTCGAAGGTGGGCCCGCGCGACGAGAAGGAGGAGATCGTGCCGAGCGAGTCCACCGCGCCGATGGTGATCACGCTGTCGCCGTCCGCCGGCGCGATGATGTAGTGCCACGGATTGGCGCCTTCGTTGCCTGCCGCGTTGACGGCGCAGATGCCGTTGGCCACGGCCAGGTCCGCTCCGATCGTGGTCACCGCGGTGTTCCCGTCCATGTCCTGGTACGTGTACCAGTCCAGGTAGCCGAGCGAGGAGCTGATGACGTCCGCGCCGAGGCTGTCCGCCCACTCCGCGCCGGCCACCCACCAGTCCTCCTCGATCGGCGTCTCGCTGGAGATCGTCTCGGTCTTCGCGAGCGCGAAGCTGGCGCCGTACGCCGGCCCGATGAGATGTCCGGGATCGTATCCGGCGAGGATCGAGAGCGTGGCCGTGCCGTGGCTGTGCTGGCTGGGGTCGTCGCCGTCCTGGTTCGACGTGACGCTGTCCCCCTGCACGAAGTCGTGCTCGGCGATCACGTGCACGTTGACGAGGCTCGCGTGCGTGCGGAGGAAGCCGGTGTCCAGCATGCACACGATCACGCCCGCGCCGGAGTAGCCCGCCGCATGGAGCTGATCCACCTGGATCTGGTGGATCTGGGAGAAGCAGTCGCCGTAGTTCAGGGACTTGATGTTCGGCGGCGCCGGCGCCTTGTGGCGATCCACGTCGACGGGAACGATCGGCCCCACGAGCCGCGGGCCCTTCGGCCGCGCCGCGACCGCCTGGATCTTCGTCACGAAGGGCAGCGCGCGGATGGCCGCGATCTGCGCTTCGTCCGCCACGACCGAGACGGCGTTCAGCCACCGCGACGTGACCCGGATCTTCGCGCCGGTGGCCCGCACCGCGTCGAGGTAGGCGGACGCCGGGGCAACGTCGAGGAGGTCCACGCCGGCGCGCACCTTCGCGCGACGCTCGACGGCATGCGGCGTGAGGGCGAGCCTCGCCGCCTCGATCGCATCGCGCTCCTGGACGGCGGTCCGGAAGCCGTGGTCGGCGAAGAAGACCCAGGAGGGCGCGGGGGCGGTGCCGGATGTCGGGGGCGCAGCCGGTGCCAAAGCGGGCGCGTCGCCGGACGTCGGGGCCGCGGGAGCCGCCGCCGAGGGCGCGCTCATGGCGAGGCCCGGGAGAAGAAGCGCAAGGATCGGCAGGGCGAGTAGGCGCACGGCGTCAGTCGTCTCGGGGTCGGAAACCAGCGTGCGAAGAGGCGATTATACATCACTTTGGGGGCTCTGCCGGGGAGTTGGTAGGGGGGCGGTCCCGTCCCGACCCCGGCGCTACGGCACGTTCCGGAAGAACACCGAGACGCCGGCGAGCACCTGCTGCTCGAGGGGATTCTCCACGGGATCGTCCAGCACCTTCAGGAGGCGCCATTCCGCGCGGAGGGCCGCGCGCTCGCTCGCGAGGACGCGCACGCCGAGGACGCCGCCCACGGGGTAGCGCGTCTCGCGGAAGCTCCCGAGCCTCTCGTGCCGCACGCCGAGCACGGCGCCCGCGAACGGATGCGCGACGCTCTGCCCGAGCCGCCCGCCCCACGTGACGGCGCCGAGCGCGTCGAAGACGTCGTCCGCTCGGACGTGCGTCCAGCCGCCGTCGAGCTCGAGACCGAGGAGACCCCGCGGCGCGGCCACGAAGGTGCCGATACTCGCCTCGGTCCTCGCCTGCGTCGTGCCTTCGACGGCGACGACCGAGAGTGCGAGGCCGGCTTCGATCGCTCCGGCGTGAAGGGTGCACGGCGGTGCCGGCTCGACGGCCCGCGCGGGCGCCGCGAGTGCCGCCGCAGCCGACACGGCCAAGAGGAGGCCCGCGCGCCCGCTCACGACGGGCCGCCCCAAGCGTTCGCGAGCAGCGTCAAGGCAGGCTTGCCGCGCGGCGTGTAGCCGGCGTCGTCCGGTCCGCCGACGGCGCCCACTTCGTACGTCCACCACCAGAGCCCGCGGATGAACGGTGCGCCCTCGACGGCGGTGAGCGCGGCCCAGTAGAGATCGGCTTGCTCGGCCACGTCCACGCGCGGCGTGGTGGTCCAGAGCGCCGGGTCCATGCCCGCGCCGTCCACGCTTCGATAGCCGACCTCCGTGAGGATCACCGCGCGGCTCGTGCGCCGGCTGAGGCTCTGCAGGCGATCGAGCCACGGTTGCCAGCCGGCGAGCAGCTCGAGGCGGCCCGCGTCTCTCCGCTGCGCCACCGGGAAGTAGAAGTTCACGCCCACCGCGTCCACCGCGTCCCAGAACGGCACGCGCTCCGCCTCGTCCCACGACGCGGCGTACACGATCTCCCCGCCGAAGCGCGCGCGCGCCGCCGCCACGACGTCGCGCCACCGCGCTTCGTGGTCGATCGTCCCGGCAAGCTCGGTGCCCACGACGAGCGTCGTGGCGCGGGCGGAAGCGGCCGCGCTCGCGCAATCCTCGACGAACGCGCGGTACGCGTCGAACCACGACTCCGGATTCGCGGGGCGGATGAGGCCGCGCCACGTGCCGTCGTCCACGTCCACGTGCAGCTTCAGCACGACGTCGAGATCCCGCGCGGACGCGCGTGCGGCGGCCGCCTCGAACGCGTCCAGCTCCGGCGTGGGCGGGCGCGGCGAGTCGAGGCCGCTCGAGGTCGACGTGGCCTGGTACGCGGTGACGAGAAACACACAGACGTTGGCGCCCGTGGCCGCGACCTCGTCGATGGACTGCGCGCCGGAGGCGCCCGCGATCTCTCGCGGCGTCCAGTCGCCGAGCGTCAAGCCGCGCTCCCTGAGATGCGTGGAGGCTGGCGCAGGACCGACGGGGCTCTCACAGGAGACCAGAACCATGACGAGCGCGGCCGCGAGCCCGGACCGCACCAACGCGGAGCGTGGCGAGAAGAGAGCGCCCGAACGGGCGCGCGGACCAGGGCGCATGCCAGCTCCGGGACCGAGACGCCGCCAATCTACCGCGTGAGGTCTCGCCTCGGCGTGAATTCCCGCCACGCCCCGGGCGCGGCCGCCGGAGCCCGGCCGTGGTTCCGTAACCGATTGTTGTCGATTGATTTACGAGGATGGGGCGCTGCGCGCCGTGACCCGGCACGACCGCTGCACCATGCCCCGCCGTCGACACGGTTCGCTCCCATCGCCAAGGAGGTCCCGATGTTCCGCACCCGAGCTCCCCGGTCCCTCGCGACCGCCGCCCTCGCGCTCGTCGTCGCGTCGCAGAGCGGTTGCTTCAACGACTCCACCACGTCGCCCTCGCCCGACCCCGCTCCGCAGCAGCCGCCGGCGCTGCCCGCGCCGGATCGCCTCAAGTTCGACTTCGGCTTCTTCCAGGAGCCGCAAGCGGCCGAGCGCGCGTCGAAGGCGAACTTCTTCAACGCCTACATCCGCGCCACGGTCGCCTCGGCCGTGACGACCTTCCTGCTCACCCCGCCGGTGGCCGCGTTCTCGCTGGCGCTCCACACCGTCCCGAGCCCGCAGCACGACGGCTCGTACATCTGGGTCTACACGTGGGTGGACGGCGACCAGAGCGTGCAGGTCCGGCTCCGCGGCATGCCCGAGAGCGAGGGGCGCGTGAGCTGGGAGATGCGCGTCTCGAACTCGGCGGAAGGCTACTCGAACGAGCTGTGGTTCGAGGGCGAGACCTGGACGAACGCGGCCGAAGGTCAGTGGCACTTCCACGACTTCCAGCGGACCGGCAAGCCGGTGGTCGCGCAGCTCGACTGGGGCCACGACGCGGACGGCGACTTCCTGCGTCTGACCGACGAGCTCGACCACCCCGGCAACTCGCTCGAGGCCCGCGCGGACGGGGTGCTGAAGTCGTTCACGTACACGGACGCGAACATGTCCACGCAGAGCTGGTTCGTGAAGTGGAACGAGTCGGACCACACGGGCTCGCTGCGCGCCGGCGACTACAACGGCGGCGTCGAGGCCTGCTGGGACCAGCACCTGAACGACACGGTCTGCACGCCCGCCCAGTAGGACCGACGCGGCGATGCGCCGCCCACGAAGCGCGACCGGCCGCCCGGGTCTCGGGCGGCCGGTTCGTCTTTCACCTCGGCCCCATGGCCGCGCGTGGGACGCGGCGCGCTCCGGATCTACCGCGTCACCGGCGTGCACTCGCGGTGCTCGTTCCCCGACCGGACGACCGAGGAGTTCCTCGTCACCGTCCAGCTCACGGTCCCGGCGCCGTCGAAGGTGGCCTGGAAGTCGCAGCGGCCGTTCGATCCCGTGATCGTCCCGGCCGGGCAGGTGCTGCCCGCCGCGAAGGTCAGCGCGCTCGACCAGTCGAGCGTGGTCTGACGCGGGTAATCGTGGTTGCCCACGTGGTAAGTGAGCGGCCCGCCGGCCGTGCCGTCACCGTTGAGACTGATCACGCCCTCGGCGCTGCGCGCGCAGGACAGCTCGCGGGTCAACGTGACGTCGTAGTCCACACTGTACCGGTCGGTCGGATGGTAGCTCCCGACGTTCGACGCGGTGACCGCCACGTGCATCTGGTTCGTGGTCTCGTTCGGGTACTGCATCGGCGTCCCGTCGTGGAGGAACTGGATCCGGTGCGTCGTCTCGATGTGGCCCGTGGCCTCGGTCCCGGAGTAGTCCTCGGACGCGGTCACCACCCACTCCTGGGTGGGCTCGCTCCAAGTGCTGCTCGGCGAGCGCAGCCCGGTGCCCACTCCCTGGCTCATCCAGCCGGGAACGGACTGCAGGGTCGACGCGTCGAGCTGGATCGCCATGGCGGACACGTCGGCCGCGGCGCCGTTCTCGGCTTCGCTCAGCGCGTCGGCCTCGGGCTGGGTGGTGCTGTCGCCGAAGCACCCGGGGAAGAGCGCCAGGGCCGGGAGAAAGAGGAAGAGCGCCGCCCCGCGGCGGCCGCTGAACTGCGGTCTCATCGGAACCTCCATCGGCAGGAAGGGGACGGGGGCGCGCCGCCTTCGAGAATCCGTCCTGACATCGACAACGGAGGGGCGGTCCCGAAGAGCGGACGCGGCACGGTCCGCTGAGGCGCGCCAACTCCGTTCAAGGAATGCAAGGGCGGGCGCGCGCGCGGGTCTGTTCTCGAACTGACCCGTTACGGATCTCCCCAGGGCGTTACCGATCTTCCCGGCCGACCGCGGAGAAACGTGAAGGCCGCGCCGGGTGCCGCAGACGCGGTCCACGCGGCCCCGCTGCGAACGGCCCCGTTGTTCAACGAATCATCCGCGTGTCGACCGGCGGGCGTCGCGCGCTCACTGACGAACGCGCCGGAGGTCGCTTTCATGGGGCGCGAGGCGGTTCGCGCGATGCTGCACGCATTCTGCACGCTCAATCGTCACGAATGTACATGAGGCACCAGTCCGCTTCGAGCGGGCCACGTCCTTTGCAAGGATGACCCAGCTCTTCGCGTGCAAACCCGTCGCGCCTTCCATGGCCCGATGATTGCTGGTTCCCGCACCCATGCGCTCGAACCCCCACGTGTCCCGTCGTCGGGCGTGGTGGCCGTTGGTCGCGTGCGTTGCCGCCAGCGGCTGCACCGCACCGTCCGCGCCGCCTCCGCCTCCCTCGGGGGGTCAGGAGTTCGTCTTGGATTTCCAGGCATACCAGCACGATGTCGCGCCGGTGCTCGTCCAGTACGGCTGCGACGCGATGGAATGCCACGGCGGCGGGATCCGCGGCACGTACCAGCTTTCGCCGGGCGCGTCGGATCCGCAGTTCGACTTCGAGCAGACGTCCCTGCAGGTGAATCCGTACGACAAGGATCAGAGCTCGATCCTCTCGCGTCCGCTCGCGGGCGGCCTGCCCCACGCGTACAAGCCCTTCGCGAGCACGGACGACCCCGGCTATCAGGCGATCCGCGCCTGGGTCTACGCGGGAGAGTTCAAGTGAGAGCGCAACTCTTCGCCACGGCGTGCCTGACGCTGGCACCGGCGCTGGTCGCGGCCGAGCCGGCGGCGCCCGCGTCCCCGGCGGCACCGGAAGCGCCCGCGTCGACCGCGACGCCCTCGGCGCCCGCCGCATCCGCTTCGCAGGAGGCCACGACCGCTGCAGCCGCATCCGGCGGGCGCGAGTACCTCGTGCCCGCGCTCGCTTCGCACCCGTTCCACGTGGACGGCGGAGCGCGCCCCTTCTACCACCGGCTGGCGTTCAGCCCGGCTTACGGCACGCTCGGTCACGATCGCCTCTACGCCCTGCGCTTCGCGTACAACCCGAACTCGTGGCTCGGCTGGGAAGCCTCCATCGGCCACAACCCGGGCAAGTCGGTGCACGCGCTGCTTCACACGCTCGACGCCGTGGTCCGGCATCCCCTTCCGGGGCGCATCCAGCCGTACCTCCGCGCCGGGTACGGCATGATGCTGGTGTACCCCGGCGAGTCGCTCAACGCCGACCCCGTCACCGCGAACCTCCTGGCGGCGGGCGGCGGCGTGGAGCTGTACGTGCGCAACGATCTCGCTCTCCGCATCGACGCTCGCTCCCTCACCGCCTTGGGCGGGGACACGCACACGGAGCGCACGGTGGCGTACCGCTACGACGAGCTCACGTTCGGTCTGTCGTTCTACCGGGGCCTCGCAGAATGATCTCCACGGACGCGACTCGCCCCCGCAACCAGGAGCTGCCCATGCGACGCGGGTCGAAGACTCTTCCCATCCTCGTGACCACGGCGCTCTTGCTCTCGGGCTGCCGGCAGGGCAGCGCGCCGGACGACCTCATCGTCTCTCAGCAGACGACCGAGGCTCTCGTGTTCGTGAAGTCGAAGGCCACGGAGACCCTGAACCGCTCGTGGGCGGAGAGCAACCTGTACACGCTCTCCCCGATCGCGCCCGACGGAAAGGTCACGCCGCTCACGAACTACGAAGGCGCCGCCATCTCCGATCCGTGCGTCTCCTTCGACGGGAAGCGCGTCCTCTTCTCGATGCGCCCGCCCGGAGGGCAGTGGAAGAACATCTACGAGATCAGCGCGGACGGCAGCGGCCTGCGCCAGGTCACGTCGGGCGGCGGGCACGACTTCGATCCGCTCTACCTGCCGGACGGCCGGATCATCTTCACGAGCTCGCGCGACAACGAGATGGACGAGTACAACCACTCGCTCGCCGAGCATCTGTATTCGTGCAACGCCGACGGCTCGCAGATCGAGCGCATCAGCTACAACCAGTCCAACGACTTCGACCCGGAGCTCCTGCCGAGCGGACGCCTCGTCTACACGCGCTGGGAGCACTTCGGAACGATGAACCGCTTCCCGCTCTTCGCCACGAACCCGGACGGGACCGGCACGTTCCACGAGTTCGGGCCGCACGACCGGAACTTCTTCCATCCGGTGCCCACGGGTGACGGCCGCCTCATCGCGGTGGAGTCCACCGAGATCAACGGCGACGCGGGCCCGATCGCGGTGCTGAAGCTCGAGGACGGCCCGGCCGACCCGCGGTCGACGAACGAGGAGACGAACTGGGACGTCCTGAACCCGTCCGTCAACCTGGACGGCGCGCCCTGGCCGCACGGCGCCTTCAAGTACCCGCGCCCGCTCGGGGACAGCAAGTACGTGGCGTCCTACTCGCTGCCCGCCGCCACCGAGGACGACGTGGACTACGCGCTCTACACGTTCACGCTGAAGCAGCAGGGCTCCGGCACGCCGGCGGACCCGGCCGTCCTGTCCATCCAGGACCTCACCTACCTCTACAACGACCCCACGACGCAGGAGTACGACGCGCAGCTCCTCGCGCCGCACCCGGCGCCGCCGGTGATCGCGCCGAAGGTGGACCACACCGCCACCACGGGCATCTTCCTCGCCGAGGACGTTTTCAACCGCGGCACCCAGGACGGCCAGGAGATTCCGGTGCGCGGCGTCGATCCGATCGACAAGATCGCGCTCATCGCCGCGCGTCCCACTCGCCCCGGCGAGGCGGACGACTTCTCCGCGAACGAGTTCGAGAAGCGCGCGCTCATCGGCTTCGCGCCGGTGCAGGCGGACGGCTCGTTCAAGATCGAGGTCCCGGCCGATACCCCTCTGAGCTTCGCCGTTCTCGATCCGCTGGATCGCGGCATGGTGACGAAGCGCACGCACATCTTCGTGCGCCCCGGCGAGACGATGACGTGCTTCGGCTGCCACGAGGACCGCAACAAGACCGCGCCGGCGCCGACGAACCCGAACCCGATCGCGGCGTCGCTGCCGCCGACGAACATGAACGTCCCGCAGAACCAGTGGACGATCATCGACTACCAGAACGACATCGGCCCGATCGTGCAGGCCAAGTGCGCGGCGTGCCACTTCGAGCGCGTGACCACGCACACGGAGAGCGGCGTGGACGCGAGCGGCGCCCCGTTCTCGCGGACGGTCGCCGAGACCACGCTGGCGCCGGGCAACCTGCCGCTCACGAGCGAGCTGGTGCACGCCCGCCGCATGATGACGCAGTTCCCGCGCGCCTACGTGAACCTCTCGGGTGAACCGGAGCCCACGAAGCCCAACTACGTGGAGCCGGCGTTCCCGCGCCGCTCGGCCCTCATCGACGCGGTCCTCGGCGTCGACAGCCGCGCGTCCGTGGGCCCGCATCCGGATCCGAACGGTCCGTACGCGCTCACCGACCAGGAGAAGCGCCTCTTCAACCTCTGGGTGCTGCTCGGCGCCCAGTACAAGTAGGAGACGAACGTGACGCGCCTCGCACCGATTCTCGCTGCCCTCCTCGCGGGCCTCGTCCTGTCGACGCGAGTCGACGCGGGCGAACGCTACGCCGCCTGGGAGAAGGCGCTCGCCGCACATCCGCTCGAGGATGCGGCGGGGAACGTGGTGCGGGTCGCGGATCTCAAGGGCGAGGTGGTCGTGGTGAGCTTCTGGGCGAGCTGGTGCAAGCCCTGCAAGAAGGAGCTCGCCGCGCTCGACGGTTGGATGGCGAGCGCCGGCGTCGCTCGCACGCCGACGCCGCGCTTCCTCGCGGTCTCGGTGGACCAGGACCCGCGCAAGGCCGCGCGCTTCGTGCAGGACGCGGCCCTCCGGCTGCCCGTCTACCTGGACGGGCCGAACGGGCTGGCGCGCTCGCTGGATCTCCCGTCCCTGCCGCTCACGCTCGTGATCGATCGCGACGGTCACATCGCGCAGGTCGCCGAGAGCGGCACGCCGGAAGAGCTGGCCCGTCTGGAGAGCACGGTGCGTGCCCTCCTGTCGGACGCGAAGCCGGCGCGCGTTCCGGCGTCGGAAGAGCAGAAGGACAACGGTGCGGAGACGGAGGGGCAGGGATGATGCGGCACGGACGAAGCCTTCGACGTTGGCTCACGCTGGCCGCGATCCTGGCGGCCGGAGCGCTCATGTCGGCGTGCGCGACGGTGCGCCCGTACCAGCGGGAGAACCTCGCCGATCCGATCATGTCGTTCCGGAGCGACGTGCGCGAAGCGGCGCACGACCTCCACTGGATGGAAGCGCGGGAGGGCTCCACGGGCGGCGCGGGCGTGGCCGCAGGAGGCTGCGCGTGCAACTGAGCCGCCTCCAGCTCGCGGTCACCGCTCTCCTGCTCGCGCCGCCGGCCCACGCCGGGCTGGATCCCGAGAGCCGGGAGACCGGGCTGCACTTCGAGCTCTTCTCGGACTCCGATCGGGTCCACGTGTATTCCGAGACCGGCTCCTGGCAGCTGGATCTCGCGAAGAACACGGGGCTCTCCGTGGGCCTGACCCGGGAGATCGTCGTCGTGCCCGGGATCACGGCCGCGCCGGGCAGCCAGCAGGCGCTGGACTCGATCTCGAGCGCCAGCCGGCCCATCTCGTCCACGTCCAACCCGTACGCGGACTGGTCGAAGGCCCGCAACGCGCTGGACTCCACGCTCCGCTGGCAAGGCTTCAGCGCGGGCTACTACGTCTCGTCCGAGTCCGACTACTTCGCGCAGCAGGTGGCCGGCGGGTACGAGCGGCCGCTCTTCGACGACAACCTGACGCTGTCGTTCGGCGGGAGTTACGGCTGGGATCGCATCAAGCCCCTGGCCGACCAGGACACCGCCACGCCGGACGCCCACAAGGACACGGTCCACGGCGACGTGGTGGCCACCTGGACCGCCACGCCCACCACGATCGTGCAGGGCGGCGCGGAGCTGTCCCGCGTGGAGGGGCTGCAGCACAACCCGTATCGGAACGTCTACGTCGCGGGCGCGTACGTGCCCGAGTCGCAGCCGGACGAGCGGAACCGGAGGGACTTCTTCCTCAAGGTGAACCGGTACCTGCCGAACCGGTCGAGCCTGAAGCTGGACTACAAGCTCTACGCCGACGACTGGGGCATCCTGTCGCACACGTTCGGCGCGAAGCTGCTCCAGTACGTGGGCGAGTCCGTCGTCGTTCGCTACCGCTATCGCTGGTACACGCAGGGCGCCGCCGACTTCTGGCGCGACGAGTATCTCGTGCCCGGCGGCGTGGGCGGCTACCAGACGGCGGACTACCGGATGGGCGCGTTCGACTCGCACCTGTTCGGCACGGAGCTGACGTGGAAGTTCGGCCGAGCGCCGTTCAAGCTCGACTTCCTCGGGAACGTCGGCCTGGACGTCCAGTACGAGCGCTATTTCAACACGAACAACTTCTCGGCCAACATCTTCCAGACCGGACTCGTCTTCACGTACTGACCGCGCAAGGAGGGGCCGATGCTTCGGACGACCTCGCTCATCACCACGCTCTGCGCCGTCGTCGCGACGAGCGCGCAGGCCAGCACGTTCTCGCCGGCGCCGCTCTTGCCCGCGGCCGGCATCGACGTGCTCGATCGCTCCGTCACGCGGGACAAGGTGCAGCGCGACCTCTTCGGCAGTCCGTGGGCCACGGCGGTCGTGGGACACGTGGACGTGTACGATCGCTTCCCCTATCTCGAGTCGCATTGGTTCCAGGTGGTGTCCGACGCCTCGTGGAACCGCCTCCTCGTGGGCGAGATCGAAGGCGATCTCACCGCCTGGGGCGGCGCCGGCTCCGCGTTCGGCGCGCTCTCGGCGCCGCGCGGGCTGACCGCGGACGCCCGCGGCCGACTCTACGTGGCGGACTCGGGCAATCGCCGCGTCCTCGCGTTCGACGTCGTGACGGAGTACGACCACGTCACGCTCGTCCCGCGCTTCGCCATCCCGGGCTTCGCGAATCCGTACGCGGTGGCGCACTCGGACGCCGGAACGCCCTTCGACTACTCGGATGACCGCCTCTACGTGGCGGACGCCGGCGCGAGCCGCGTGCTCCGCTACGACCTGTCGGACGGCGGCGCCACGCTCCGCGCGTCGGTCGGCGAGCTCGGCAGCGGGCCGGGCCACTTCGCCGGCCCCATGGCGATCGCCGTGGGCCACGCGGACGGCCTGGCGACGGATCGCGTGTACGTCGCGGACTCGCACAACCATCGCATCGTGCAGCTGCGCGACGCCGGCGACCACTTCGAGTGGGCCGCCGAGCAGCGCCTGGACGCGGAAGGCATCACGTCGCTGGACACGGACCACTGGGGCAACGTGTACGCGGCGTCGCCCGTGTGGGGCATCACGAAGCTCACGTCGTCGCTGGAGCCGGTGGCCCGGCTGAGCGCCGGCGTGGAGCGACCGCGCGCCTTCCACGTGGCCTTCGTCACCCGGACCGATCACCGTACGAACGAGACGAAGTGGGTGGGCCAGGGCGTGGGCGTCGTGGTCGAGGAGTGGGCGGACCGGAGCGGCTTGAAGCTCATGCGGCTCGGCGCCGACGTGACGGACGTGGCGGTCCGCGCGGACGGCGGGCTGAGCGCGGCGTTCACGCTCACCGATCGCGCCGCCGTGGCTGCCGAAGTCGTGGATCATGACGGCAACGTCGTGGCGCGCGAGGACCTCGGCACGCGTGACGCCGGACATCAGGACGTGGCGCTGCGCGCGGATGCGCTGACGATGTCGCAGGGCGACTACTCGATGCGCGTCGTGGCGCAGTCCACGTACGACGGCTCGCCCGGCGGTCAGGGCGAGGCCCCGTTCTCCTGGAACGGCCCCGCGGTGGCGCCGAACGCGCTCGCCGTCGTCGGCATCGTTCCGAACCCGTTCGACGGCTCCACGCAGGTCCGCTTCGCGATTCCGGCGGGCGGCGTGAGCTCCCACTCGCTCGCGATCTACGACCTCGGCGGCCGGCTCGTTCGCCGGCTCTCCAGCGGCTCGCTCGCCGCCGGCGCGCACGCCGTGGCGTGGGACGGTCGCGACGGGCAGGGCCGCGTCGTGGCGGCGGGCGTCTACCTGGCGCGACTCACGGCGGGTCGCGCGTCCGACGTCCGCAAGGTGGTCTACCTGCGATGAAGCTCCGTCTCTCGCACGCGGCGCCGCTCGGCGTGGCCGCGCTGCTGCTGCCGGGTTGCCTCGAGTCGCCGCCCATCGATCAGCGGTGGACGCTTCTCGAGGTCGCGAACGGGCCCGACGTCACGACGGTGACGCCGGGCACGCCGGCGCCGATCACGCTCACCGCGCGCATCACTTTCCGCAAGCTCCTCACGGGCTTCGTGATCGCGGAAGTGCGCGCGTCGGACACGCTGACGCCGGGGGACATCACGTTCCCGCCGAACGAGGACAAGCTCGCGAAGGCCCGCGACGTGGACCGGATCCTCGCCGAGTCCACCTCGCTCGGCTTCGCGTCGCGCGCGGTCACGGGCTTCGACCATCTGATCCAGGAGATCCCGCTCTCGATCGATGCGGGTCTTCCGCCGCCGACGACCGGCGGCGCGGTGGCCGACAGCGTCGCGAGGGCCGCGGTCCATCCGGCGAGCACGCTCTTCCTGCTCGTGTACTTCGGCAACGTGGACGAGGTCGAGATGGACGACGGGTCCCGCGTGGACGTCGTGACCCCGTTCCCCTCGGAAGAGAACGAGATCCTGTCCACCGGTCTGGAGATCAACCAAGGCGGGTCGTGAGGCGGAGGAGGCGGTGATGCGGAGGATGGCGGCGGCGATCGCGCTCGTCGTGACGGGTGCTTCGCCCTTCGGGGTCGCGCGCGCGGACGAGAGCTCCATCGCCCTCGGGCCGTGGGTCGGCGTCGTGCTGCTCGACCCGCATCTCGCGGACTACCGCTGGGACACCGCTCCGCGCGCGGCGTGGGGCGTCTCGGGCCTCGCGCAGGCCGGCCGCGTCGCGGGCGGCGCGCGCGTGTGGCGCGCGTCCACGCGGCAGGCCACGGGGATCCCCGGGGACGACCGCTCGCTCGACGTGTCGCTGACCGGCGTCGACGGGATCGGCGAGGTTCGGCTGGCGCGGTTCGCGGGCGCCCGCTTCGTCGCCACCGGGAACGTCGGCGTGGCGCGCTTCGCCTGGTCGCCGCGCACGCTCGAGCTGGACGGCGGGCCCGGCGGCCTGCCGGTCGAGGTGGACTTCGCGCCGGTGTCGGCGCTCGAGGGCGGCGGCGGGCTCGCGGTGCGCCGGTCGCTCCGCTGGGGCCTCGAGGCCGGCGCCTCCGCGGAGCGGAGTTGGTTCTCGCTGGCCACGTCGCACCGCCGGGGCAACGAAATCGTCACGGAACGGGAGACCTTCGGGAGCTGGACCGGCCGTTTCGAGATCACGCGACGGCTCGTCGCGCTCTGAGGAGGGGGAGATGAATACCGACCGATGCGCCGCCGCGCTGCTCGCGGCCGCGCTCACGCTGACGCTCGCGACCCGACCTGCCGCCGCGGACGACGGTCCGGCGTGGTCCTCCGTGGCGCCGGACTCCGCGACCGCGGCCAGTGGCGCCGCCGCGGCCGCCGCGCCGGGCGCCCAGGTCAACGAGCCGTGGACCACCACGCGGACCCTCGTGAAGCTCGATCGCGCCGACGACAACGTCGTGCGGCTCGGGCCCGGCGAGTCGTTCGCCATCATGATGGTCGCTCCGCGGAACGCCGAGTATCCGGTGATCACGAAGCGCGACGCGTGGTACGACGTGCGCATCTCCGAGTCGCGCACCGGCTGGATCCACGAGTCGCTCTGCCACGAGCGCTACGACCTCTCGGGCCTCGAGTTCCGTCCGAACCCGAAGATGTTCTCGCGCATCGGCAGCTTCACGCTCACGGGCTGGACCGGCGGCTATTCCTTCGACCGCAAGTCCAACTCGATCGCCCTCGGCGGCCGCGTGGGCTACTACCTGCTGGACTGGCTGGAGTTCGAGGGCGGGCTCGCCTGGACGCACGTCGATCGCCCCGCCGAGATCGTGGAGGACCTCTTCGCGCTGCGTCTCGAGCCCGAAGTGTTCCACATGATCTGGTACGACATGAACGCGAACGCCGAGCTCCTCCCGGGGCGCCAGCTCGTGCCTTACGTCACGGGCGGCGTGGGCTCCACGATCTTCCGCGGCGACACGGAGTCCTCGTGGAACGTCGGCGGCGGGATCCACTTCTTCGTGGCGAAGAAGACCTCGATGCGCTGGGAGTTCCGCAACTACCGGTTCGACTCGGGCACGGCGCCGGCGCGTCGCACGAACAACAACTTCGTCTTCACCATCGGCACCACGGTGCTCCTGTGAGGAACGCGATGACGGAAACGCTGATGCGGAGCGCCGCGCTGGCGGGCGTGGCGGCGGCGGTCGCGCTCGCGCCGCGCGCCGCCTGCGCCGGGGACGCCAAGCCCTTCACCGCGCACGCGGGCGAGGACCTGGCTCGCTCGGCCGCCGTGGCGTGGGCGGACGACGCGAAGCTCGTGTGGGTGGAGAACGACGAGGACGTCTCCGAGGCCGGCGACGCCGCGCGGTGGGGATACCTCTTCTACTCGCCGAGCCGCGACGCCGCGCGCTCGTACTCGATCGAGAACGGCGAGATCCGCCAGGCCAACGATCTCTCCTTCTCGTTCCCCGCACCGCCGCTCGAAGCGCCGTGGGTGGACAGCTCGCAGGCGCTCGCGGCCGCGGAGGACGAAGCGGGCGCGAAGTTCCGTCGCGAGAACGCCGGCCGCGTGCGCTCGATGCTCCTCGTCCGCGGCGTGCTCCGACCGGACGCTCCGGACGACGCCACGTGGGCCGTCGTCTACGAGTCGTCGTCCGTCCCGGGTCTCTGGGTCGTCGTCGACGCTTCCTCCGGAAAGGTGGTGCGGACGTGGCGCGGTTGATCGGTGGCGCGGCGGCGCTCGTTCTCGCCTCGGGTCTCGGGCTTCCGGCGGCGCACGCGGGGAGTGCCGCCGACTCGTCGTCCCACGGAACCAGCGCGGCGGCCCTGACCGCGTTCTTCGGCAGCGGTGGCGCAGCCGGCGCGTCCGAGTCGCCGGACTCCGCCTCCCTCGCCGTGATCGACAGCGTCGACGTGGTCAAGGTGGAGGCCATGAAGCAGAAGGAGCCGAAGCGCCCCACGCTTCGCTTCCTCTCCGAGAACCGCGACTTCTTCCGCGCGCGCCTCGACGCGCTGTTGCTCGTGGCGGACCGTCGCGCCGCGGACGGCCGCCCGCTCGACGCACGCCTCCTCCGCTACCGCGAGATGCTGGCGGAGATCCGGGCGGCGCGAGACTCCGCCGCCGCCGGCGAGGCGAGCATCAAGACCCACGAGCTCCTCTCCAGCGTGTCGGGGATCGAGGACCTGGAGCACCAGATGGACTCGATGGAGCAGCTCCTCGCCGCGCAGCACGGGCGGCTCTCCTGGCTCGAGGAGGACTTCATCGGGCGGCAGCAGACGGCTCTGGTGGTGGTGCTCTCGGGCGTCCCGGCCGCCGGCGTGCCGCGCACGATGGTCCTCCAGGACTCCGACGGCCCCACCTATCGCGTGGCGCTCCCGGACGAGGCGCGGCAGTCGCTCGCGCGCGGCGGCGCCACCGAGGTCCTGCACGAGCTGTTCGAGCCGCGCGACCATCGCCTGCTCGTCTCCTTCGAAGGCGACGGCTGGCGCTCGGCCGCGCCGGCGGAGATCGCGCTCGGACCGGCGCGGGATCGCCTGACGTTCCTCGAGATCGACGCGTCGAGCTACGACCCTGCCGCCGCTCAGGGCGCGCTCGCCACCAAGACCTGGACGAGGTGACGTGGAGTGTTCCCCCTCCCCCGTCCGCTCGGCATCGCTCTGGCTTGCGGGCTCCTGGAGCTCGCGGCACGGCCGGCGTTCGCCGCGCCCGCCGAGACCTGGAATGAGCTTTCGCTCCGGCGCGCCGCGGCGCTCCTGACCGAGGGCGACGTGGCCGGCGCGCGCGACGTGCTGGCCGCGCGGGACTCCACCACGGCCGATCCGCGCGCCGACTTCCTCGAGGCGTGGGCCGCGCATTCCCTGGGGGATCGCGCGCGCTTCGCGGAGCTGACCGCGCGCCTGCACGCTTCGGGCGGCGACTTCGCCCGCTGGGCGGACATCCTGGCCGGCCTCGACGCTGCGCGCGTGGCCCCCGGGCTGGCTACGCCCGGCTCGGCGCCGGCGGAGTCGCTGGCGGCGCTCTTCCAGGTGAACGTGGGCGAGGCGGCGAAGACGGCACGCCCCGTGGGCGCCGCCGCCGAGCGCGCCCGCCACGAGGCCGCGGCGCAGGGTCTGACGGCGCTCCGCGAGAAGCGCTACGACGACGCGCGGAAGCTCCTGGACGGCGCGGAGGTCGAGTGGCGCGCCGAGGACGACGCGCTCGCGCATCTCGAGAGCCCGAGCGACTCGCTCGTGGACCGGATCTTCCGCACATGGAACGACGGCGCGCCCGGCGAGAAGGCGCTGCGCCTGGACGTGGGCGCCACGGAATCCACGCTTCGCGCACGCATGGACGCCACGCTGGACCTGCACCTGCCCACGACGGGCGACGTGGCGCGGCCGATTCTCCTCCCGGCCGAGCCGATGGATGCCCCGCCCGCGGCGAGCTTCGCGCCATTGCCCGCGCCGAGCGCGGAGGAGCGCCGGCCGGCGGACGATCTCGCCGCCCAGCTGGACGCCGCCCGCACCACGCTCGGGCGCGACCGGCGCGCGCTGGTTCTCGCGGAGGACGACGCGCATCGCGGCGGGCGCTACTACGGACACGGCGCCGACCTCGCCGCCGGCGAGATCCGCTCCCTCGACGAGGAGTTCGCGAAGCTCCGCGCGCTCATGGCGCGCTCGGCGGAGATCGTGGCGCAGCTCGCCGCGCTCGAGGACGCGGAGACGCATCGCATCGCGGCCCGCACCGCGCAGTTCCTCGAGGAATGTCGCGGCCAGCTCCTCGTGGCGATGGCGCTCGTACGCTTCCGCACCGAAGGCCCGGCCGCCCGCCATCACGAGGCGCTTCCGCCGGACGTGCCGAGCCCGGCCGAGATCCTGAGCGAGGAGCAGGTCCTCTCCGGCGCTCTGGAGAGCTGGCTCCAGACCTTCGCCGAGCGCGCGCCGGTGCTGGTGGCTCGCTCGCACGACGAGATCTGGAAGCCGCGCGCCACCACGGGGCTGCGGAAGCTCACCGATGACGCCGAGAGGGAGCGCGCCCGGGCGAATCGGATCGCGGCGGCGATCGACTCCACGAAGGGCGCCGAGACCGATCCCGCGCGTCGCGCGCCGCTCGTCGCCGCCGTTCGCACGGACGAGATCCTCGCCCGCAAGCTGGCGGACGCGCTGCGCATGGAGCGCAAGCGCGTGGTCGTGGCCGCCGTGGCCTCCGCCCGCGACGCGCATCGACGTGCGGGCGAAGGCCTCTTCTACGGCGCAGCCGCCGCCGCGCACGAGCTGGCGCTCGCGAGCAAGGACTCCACGGACGATGCCACCTCGCGCGCCCGTTCGCGCGCCCTCCTGGCCGACGCGGAAGTGCGCTATCGCGCCTTCCTGGATGCGTACCCGCAATCCACCGCGCGCAGCGAAGTGCGCTTCCGCTTGGCGGACGCGCTCCTCGTGGATGCCCGCGAGGACTTCCGCGACGCGATGACCCGCTTCCTCGGCAACTCCGGCGCCGCCACGGAGACGGACGCTCGCTCGCTCGCGCCCTTCGTGGACTACGGCCCGGCGCTCGAGATCTACCTCTCGCTGCTCGCGGACGATCCGAAGTTCGCGCATCGGGACGCGGTCCTCTACCACGCCGGCATGATCCTCACGGACGAGAACGACCCGAAGGGCCTCGTGCACCTCGCCACCCTCGTGTCGGATTACCCGGACTCGCCGCATGCCCAGGAGGCGCACCTGCGGCTCGGCGACGACCGGATCGGACAGAAGGACGTGGCGGGCGCGCTGGCGCACTACGAGGCCGCCTCGCACGGCCCGGACGTGGAGCACTCGGCGATCGCGCTGTACCACGTGGGCTGGGCGCGCTTCCAGCTCGACGACTTCGACGGCTCCGCGCTCGCCTTCCACCAGCTGACCGAGCTGTACCGCGCGCACCCCGACGCCGCCCGCACCACGGACCTCCGGGACGAAGCCGAAGACCACCTCGTGCAAGCGCTCGCGCGCGGCGGCGGGGCCGTGGCCTTCGCGCGGCTCTTCCCCGTCGCGCCCGCCGGCACGCACGACTCCACGGACGCGGAGGCGTCGCGGACGCTCGCGCGGCTCGGCGATCTCTACCGCGGCTACAGCCGCTTCGACGACGCCGTCCGCGCGGACTCGCTATGGCTCGCACGCTGGCCGGAAGCGCCGGAGGCGCTCGACGCGGCGCGCCGCCTCGCCTCCACGATGGAGCGCGGCGAGAAACCGGACGCCGCCCGTGACGCGCGCCTCGCCCTCGCGCCGCAGTTTCGCGAGGGCTCGCCCTGGTGGAAGGCGAACGCCGCGGACTCCCTGCGCCAGGCCGGCGACGAATTCGCGCGGAACGCCTACGTGGGCGCCGCGCTGCACCATCACGAGCTGGCCCGGACCAAGAACGCGCCCGCCGACTGGAGCGCGGCCGCCGACCTCTACGCCACGCTGCTCGAAGGATGGCCGAAGCACGGCTCCGCTCCCGCATGGCATTACGGCGCGGGCGAGGCCGCGATCTCGCTCGGTCGCTACGAGAACGCCGTGAAGAGCTTCGACGAAGCCGCGGCCTCCGACACCGCGTCCTTCCGCGTGGACGCCGCGTGGCACGCCGTGCACGCGCGCGACTCCTGGTACGAGAGCGAGCGTCCGGCCGGCACGGCCGCGGATCGCGGCCCGGGCCCGGAGAAGCTGGCGAAGCCGCTGCTCGCCGCCATCGACGCCTTCGTGGGCTACCACCCGGACGACAAGCGCGTGGGCGATCTCCTCTGGCGGAAGGGACACGTCGCGCAGGCGCACGGCTGGAGCGATGAGGCGGTCGGCGCCTTCGCGCAGCTCGCCGCAGTGCGCCCGGCGGATCCGCGTGCGCTCGACTCGTCGCGCCTGGCCGCGCAGCTCCTCGTGGATCGCGGCGACTTCAAGAAGGCCGGCGACGCCTACGCGTCCGCCGCGCGCCTCGCCCGCACGACCGGCAAGGACTCGATCGCGGTGAAGCTCGAAGCGGCCGTGCCCGCGTGCGCGTTCAAGGACGCCGAGAGCGTGGCCACGAAGAAGGGCGACGGCGAGGACTCCGCGCGGCTCTTCGAGGACGTCGCGGCGCGCTGGCCGAAGTTCACGGATGCGCCGCGGGCGCTCTACCGCGCGGGCGCGGGCTTCGCCGCCGCGAAGGAGACCGCGGACGCCGTTCGGGTGTGGACGCTCCTCGGGAACCGCTATCCGAAGAGCGACCTCGCGCGCGACGCGTCCGTCGAGACCGCGCGCGCGTGGAAGGCGGCCGGCCGGAAGCTCGAAGCCTCTCGCGCCTCGGAGCGCTTCGCCGACACCTTCCCCGCCGATCCGGACGCGCCGGCCGCGCTCCTGGACGCGGCGGATCTCGCGTACGCCGCGGGCGACTCCACGGACGGCGGCCGCCTCGAGGACAAGTACATGACGCAGCACCCGCAGGACGTGGAGACCACCATGGCGGTGCTGGACCGTCGCGCACGTGGCGAGCTGGCTTCCGTGTCGGCGGCGCACCCGGTCTCCGGGCTCCTGGCGGCGCCCACGAAGACGCGGCCGGCGTCCGCCACCCGTCGCTGGATGGACCTCGCGAAAGCTCACCCGAAGACGGCCTCCCGGGAGCTCTTGGCTCAGGTGGCGTTCCTTGGCGGCGAGGAAGCGCGCGCGGCGTACGAGCGCGTGACGCTGACGCAGCCGCTCAAGGTCTCGGTCGCCAAGAAGAAGTCACTCCTGGAGAACGCGCTCAAGGAGTACCGAAGCTGCGCCGCGCAGGAGACGGCGCCGTGGAATCGCGCGGCGGCCACGCGCATCGGCGAGTGTCTGGTCGCCTTCGGCGACGCTCTCATGCAGAGCGAGCGCCCCGCCGATCTCGGGAAAGACGATCTCGTGGCGTACGAAGAAGTCCTGTCGCGCCAGAGCGCGCCGTTCTTCGACAAGGGCGAGGACGTCTGGTCGCAGCTCGTGCGCCACGCCGGCGACGCACCGAAGGACGAGTGGGTCGAGCGCGCGAAGCAGGAGTTGTGGCCGCGCATCGCCCGGCGCTTCTCGCACGTTCCGGAAGTCGACTATCCCCTGGTCACCGCATCCTCGGACGGAGACTCGCAACCGTGATCGCGCAACCTCGTCCTCCGCGTCTCTCGCGTTTCGCCGCCGTGGGCGTCGCTGGGCTCGCGCTGGCGGGCTGCGGCGGCGCGCCGCCCGCGCAGGGTCCCGTGGCGAGCGCCCCCGTGGTGGCCGCGCCGGCCGAGGTGGCGAAGCCTGTGCCGGCGAAGCCCGCCCCGATGCCCACCGACGAGGCGGGACTGCGCGCGCGTCTGGCGGCCAGCCCCGGTGATGCCGCCGCGCTCTCGCTGCTCTCCAAGATCCTGTGGGAAGCGCATCGCTTCGATGAAGGCGTGGCGCTGCTGGAGGCCGCGCGCGCCGCGAACCCGGCGCTGCCCGACGAACTCCTCTGGGCGCTCGCGCTGCACCACGACGCGCTCGGCCACACGGACGTGGCCGACTCGATCGCGACCTCCCTGGAAGCGCACGTCGCCGATTGGTCGCGCGACGGCTCCGCCGCCACGTTCCTGCGCCTGCGCCGCGACGCCTCGCCGGACGCGGAGGGCGTGGCGCGCAAGGCGCTGGACGCGGAGCCGAGCGCGGCGAACCAGAACAACCTGGGGATCGCGCTTCTCTATGCCGGCAAGCCCGAGGAAGCGCGGAAGCTCTTCCTGAAGGCTGTCGACAAGGACCCGCATCTGCCGGGCCCGCTCTACAACCTGGCGATCGTGGACCGCTTCTATCTCTTCGACGACGCCGCCGCGCGCCAGTGGTTCGACAAGTACCGCGCGCTCGCGAGCGACGATCCGGACAGCCTCGCGGCGCAGCTCGCGGTGAAGGTCGCCACGGGCGCCCCGAGCAGCGCGGGAGGCAAGTGATGAGAGCCGTGACGACCGGCCTGGCGCTTCTCCTGGCAACGTCGGCGTACGCCGCCGAGGCGCCGAAGGCGGCACCGGCGAAGGCGACGGCGAAGCCCGCCGGGTCCGCGAAGACGATCAAGGAGATCACGATCGAGGGAGAGGTGAAGCTCCCCGAGGTGCTCTTCATCACCTCGCGCGACGTGGAGCGCCCGCTGGATTGGCTGGACGCCTACGCGCGCGCGGAGACGGACGCCGCGGCGGCCGCGAAGGACGGGCCGGTGCGCGTCCACGTGGTACCCGCGCAGCCCACGGCCGAGGCCGACGTTTCGCCGGCGTCTGTGTCATCGACGACCGCGTCTCCCGCGGCCGCGCCCGAAAGCACGAACGCCCCTTCCGTAGCACCAACCCCCACGCCCCCAGCGCCGGCCGTCGAGCGTCGCTGATGTTCCGCCCTGAAGGAGACCGAGCATGCAAAACGACCTGCTGAGGATGATGGGGGCCAGCCCCGTCTTCCTCGTCCTCCTCGCCTGTAGCGTGTTCACGCTCGGGGCGACGATCGAGCGGTTCCTGTACTTCGCGAAGCGACGCGGCGACCCGGACACGACGCTGCGGAAGGCGCTGGCCGCGGTCGAGGCCGGCAACTCGCACGACGCGGTGCGCGTCTGCCAGGCCACGCCTCATCCCTTCGGCCACGTGGCCCTCACGCTCTTCCGTGAAGGCATCACGGCGGAGGCCACGGTGGAGGAGCGCATGCAGGTGGCGCTGAGCGAGCAGAAGCTCCTGCTCGAGAAGAACATCGGCGTGCTGGGCACGATGGCGGCCATCGCGCCGCTGATCGGCCTCCTCGGCACCGTGTGGGGCATCATGCACGCGTTCCACGACATGGCGATGGCCGGCTCCGCGGGTCCGTCGGTGGTGGCGGCCGGCATCGCGGAGGCGCTCTTCACGACCGCGACCGGCATCATCATCGCGGTGCCGGCGCTGGTCCTCTACAACCACCTGTCGCGCCGCATGAGCACGATGCTCACGGTCGCGGAGAACCACTCGCGCCGCCTGCGCGTGGCGCTCACCGAAGGCAGCCGCGCGGGTCATTCGCACGCGACGTCTCCCCGCGCCAGCGACGTGCGCGAGGCCCGGCCAGCCAGCGCCATCCTGCCGACCCGCGAGCCGCGGCCCGCCGTCACGAGGTAGCCATGCTCAGCGACCGGAAGAACGGAGAAGGCATCCACGAGGTGAACGTCGTGCCCCTCATCGACGTCTCGCTCGTGCTCGTCGTGATCCTGATGCTGCTCACGCCGCTCGCGTCGGAGTCCAGCATCGCCGTGCATCGCGCGCAGGCCGAGTCCAGCGCGACGCCGGCGGTGGAGCCGGCCGAGCCCGTGCTGCTCCTCATTCCCGACGACACGAACGTGCTCGTGAAGGGCACGGCGGTGGCGCGCGCGGATCTCGCGACGGCCATCACGCCGCTCCTCGCCGGCGAGAATCCGCCTCCGGTCGTGGTCACGTGCGCGGACGGCGTCTCGCACGGCTCGTTCGTGAACGTGCTGGACATCGCGAAGCTGTGCGGCGCGAAGCAGATCGCCATCGCGGACGGAGGTCGGTGATGCGTCGCCTCGTCCAGACCGATCCCGAGAAGGTGACGATCAACGTCACCCCGATCATCGACGTCGCCCTGGTGCTCGTGATCATCCTCATGATCACGGCGCCGATGCTGGCGGTGCCGCCGCTGGGGCTGGAGCTCCCGCAGGCGCGGAGCCGCGCGCTGGGGAACGAGAAGCACATCAACGTCACGCTGGCGAAGGACGGGCGCGTGGCCATCGACGAGCAGGTCGTGCCGCGGACCGCCTTCCGGCGCGAGCTGTCGGAGCGCTTCGCGAACAAGAAAGACGACGAGCGCTTCCTCGTGGTCCGCGCCGACGCGGGCTCGCCCTACAGCGAGGTCCGCGAGCTGCTGCAGGATGCGCGCGGCGCCGGCGCCACGCGCATCGCCATCGCCACGCGGCCGCCCAACGGAGCCGTCCGATGAGCACCATGACTCTCGCACTCGAGTTCGATCGCATCCGGACGCAGACGCGCCGCATGATCGGCGTGAGCGTGGCCGTGCACATCGTGTTCGGGATCATGCTCGCCCGCATGAACTGGACGACCTCGGTCCCCGAGGAGCTGGTGGAAGTGACGTGGAAGGAGCCGCCGCCCCCGCCGAAGCCGGTGGAGGCGGTGCCGAAGCCCGTGACGGCGGCGCCCGCGCCCGCCGCGGCCCCGGCGCAAGCGAAGGTCGAGCCGAAGCCGGCTCAAGCACCTGCGCCGCCCGTGGATGCCGGAGCGGCGGGACGTGCGCGCGCGAAGGCGGCCACGAAGCAATTGAACTCGGCCGCGGCTTCGATCTCCGGGATGCTCTCGGGCCTGGACGCGGAGCTGGCCTCCACGACCAGCACGGATCCTTCGGCTCCGGTGATCCGCAGGCGCGGCGTGCGCGGCGGTCGCTCGGCGGCGGACGTGGGCGGGACGGCGGCGCTGCCCGCCGGCGGCGTGATCGGCGGCGAAGGGTCGGCGATCGGCGGCGCTCAGATCGAGATCGGAGCGCTCGGCTCGGTCGGCGGGGACGGCAGCGACGCCTCGGCCACCCACACGGGGGCGCTCGGCGGAACGTCGGGCTCCACGGACGGCGAGCTGCGCAGCGACGCGTCGCTGCTGGCCGTGGTGCGGAAGTACGCGCCGGGGATTCGCTTCTGCTACGAGAACGAGCTGAAGAAGCAGCCGGGTCTCGGCGGGAAGCTCGTGGTGGCGATCACGGTGGCGGCCACGGGCAACGTCAGCGACGCGGTGGTCGTGCAGGACACCCTGGGCTCGGCGGCGCTCACCTCCTGCGCGATGGCACAGATCAAGGCGTGGCGCTTCCCGGTCATTCCTCAGGGGTCGGTCACGTTCCGCGCGCCGTTCGTCTTCACGCCGCCGAAATAGGACTGCGGCTGCGAGGAACTCGCCGCACCCGGGCCGAGGCGCCGGGCCGACGCTGCCTCAGGGCTTCCGGCGCACGCCGATCACGTTCGGGATCGGCCAGGCGGTCTCGTTCACGGCGGTGTCCCGCAGATCCGCCTGGTAGCTGCCCACCATCTCCTGCTCCACCTTCCCCGCGCGCACGAAGAGCTGCGCCTGGGGTCCGCCCTCCAGATGCTGCGCGCACACGAGGTCCAGCGCCGCGGCGAGGAGCTGCGCGTTGAGATCGTGCATGCTGAAGGGCGTGCGGCAGAAGAGGAAGAGCGCGCGCCCCTGCGAGTCTTCGCCGAGCGCGGCCTCGCTCCACGCCTTCGGCTGCGGCTGCCAGCGGTTCTCGCGCGAGCGCTTGATGAGCCGGAGGTTCTGCACGAGGCAGTCGTAGCGTGCGAGCAGCGAGTCGAAGCTCGCGCCCGGCAGGTCCAGATCCACGATCTGGAACGCCGGGAGGTCCGCCTGCTTCGGCTGGAACGCCGCCACGGACTGGTAGCTGTTCCGATGCGCGCTGTTCACGTGGTCCGCGCTGCGCAGATAGCCGATGTGGGTGCGCGAGTCCGTGTCGAACATGCCCGCGTTGATCGCCGCCACGAGATCGAGCTTCTCGCACCATTCCTTCGCGTTGAGCCCGCGCTCGAGGTTGCTGCCGGTCGCGCTGAAGACGTCGAGGTCCCAGAGATGCGGATCGACCCGGAGCGCCGTGAGCTCGGCGGGCGGCGTGACGTCGGCGAGCGGGAAGGTACCGAGGTCGAGGCCGGGTGCGAGGGTCTGCCAGTCCGCGGAGGCCGGGTTAGCCAACGCCGCGACGATGCCGATCACCATGAGCGTGCGCAGCAGCCGGACCGGCACGGGCCCACCTCCTTCAAACGTCGTAGGCTGCCGATCGCGCTGGACAGCCTCCGACGACTATACCCCTGGCCTGGGTTTCGTCACGCCAAGCCCTCCTCCCCAGTCCCGCGAGCTCGCGAACGACCCACGACGCGACGCGGGCGTATATTGGGCCGGCTGGGAGAGGTCCATGACGCTCTGGAGGACGGCCCTTTGCGCCGGGTCGATCGCCGCCGCGGCAGCCGCCGCGAGGGTCGCCTCGGCGACCTCCTCCGAGCTTCTCTGCTACAAGACCTCGACCGCGAGCATCTGCTTGTCATGGAACGGCCCGTTCGAGATCGCTTGCCAATCAATCTTCGACGGGGCGAACCGGCGGATGCCGCTCTATCTGGGGCTCGAGAAGGAAGCTGCGCTCCGTGGCAGGCGCTTCGCCGTCATCGATGGCTACGGGTACCGTCCGGAGATGTCGGTCGACGGCAACCCCGTGAGCTTGGCGGGCTGGGACAAGTCCTCGGAGTTGTCGCAGATTCTCACCGAGGTTCTCGGCTTCGAGGCTCCTCCGAGGTACGTCGTACCCGTGTTCAGCATCCAACTCGATCTGCTCCCGCCGCGCCGGGATCCGAGGCCCTTCGTCAGGGCCTGGGAGGAGCGGGTTCCTTTCCCGCCGAACGATCTTGGACTCCTGTCTCACGAAGGCGACTGCGATCTACAGCCCTTTTGGACTCACACTTACGCCGACGGGACGATCGGGATCAGATACGGCGTCTTCGATACGTATTCCGCGGCCTGGAAGGCAGTCACGTTTCTTCAGTGGGCGCCTCATCAGCCGCAGATCGTGAAGACCCGCCTCAGGGCGGACTCCCTGAACGTCTATTTCGGGAAGTAGTCGCCACCACGCGGTCGTGGCTTGACGTTCCCCCCGGGACGCCACAGTTTCTCGATCCATGGCAGACACACCCCACGTGGTCATCGTCGGCGCCGGCTTCGCGGGCCTCTACGCCGCGAAGGTCCTCGCGCGCGAGCCGGTCTCGGTCACCATCGTGGATCGGAGGAACCACCATCTCTTCCAGCCGCTGCTCTACCAGGTGGCCACGGCCGGTTTGAACCCGGCCGATATCGCTTCGCCCATCCGCTCGATCTTCCGCGGCCACGACAACGTGGACGTGGTCCTCGGCGACGTCACCGCCGTCGACGTCCCCGGGAAGCGCGTGGTCCTCGCGGACGGCGAGATCCCCTACGACTTCGTGATCGTCGCCACCGGCGCTACGCACTCGTACTTCGGCCACGACGACTGGGCGCCCTTCGCTCCGGGGCTCAAGAGCGTGGAGGACGCGCTCGAGATCCGGCGTCGCGTGTTCTTCGCCTACGAGCGCGCGGAGCGCGAGACCGACCCCGCGGCGCGCGACGCGTGGCTCACCTTCGTCATCGTGGGCGGGGGAGCCACGGGCGTGGAGATGGCCGGCGTGCTCGCGGAGATCGCGCACCACGGCCTCTCGCGCGAGTTCCGCCGCATCGATCCCGGGAAGGCGCGCGTCATCCTCGTGGAGGGCGAGCCGCGCGTGCTCCCTCCCTACCCCGAAGACCTCTCCGAAGAGGCGCGGCTCCAGCTCATGCGCCGCGGCGTCGAGGTGCGGCTCGGCAAGCACGTCACGGGCATCGACGCGGAGGGCGTGACGATCGGGAACGAGCGGCTGCCCGCGCGCACCGTGGTGTGGGCGGCGGGCGTGAAGGCGTCCCCGCTCGCGAAGTCGCTCGGCGCGCCGCTCGATCGCGCGGGCCGCGTGCTCGTGACCCGCGAGCTGACCGTCCCCGGCCACGCCGAGGTGTTCGTCGCCGGCGACCTCGTGACCCTCGAGCAGGGCGGCCGCCTCATCCCCGGTGTCTGCCCCTCCGCCATGCAGGAGGGCGAGCACGCCGCGCGCAACATTCTCCACGCGATCCGCGGCGAGCCGCTTCGCCCCTTCCGCTACATCGACAAGGGGTCCTTCGCCACGATCGGCCGCGGCGACGCGGTCGGCGTGCTCCGCGGGGGAACGGAGATCCGCGGAGCAGTCGGCTGGTTCGCGTGGCTCCTCATCCACGTCTACTACTTGATCGGCTTCCGGAACCGCGTGGCGGTCCTTCTCCAGTGGGCCTGGGCGTATCTCACGTTCAAGCGCGGCGCGCGGCTCATCACCGGCCGGGGATGGTCTTCGTCCTGAGGGGCGACGCGTCTCCGCGCCTCGCCAACTCGTCGCGACGCGTCCTGCCGGATGCCGACGAGGCGCCCCGCCGGGGCGGCTCTAGCGGATGACCACGAGGCGTTTCGTGGTGATCGCGCCCGAGGAAGCCGTCATGCGGACGAAGTAGGTGCCCGCGGACACCGAGCGGCCGCTCTCGTCGCGGCCGTCCCAGGTGATCGAGCGCACGCCGGAGGCCGACGCGCCCGAGGTCAGGGTCTTCACCACGCGCCCCGTCACGTCGAAGACGGAGATCTCCACCGTGCCCGTGGCCGGCGCGCGGTAGAGAACGCGCGTCCCGCCCATCTTCGACGGGTTCGGGTACACGCCCATCGGCTTGCCGTCCACGAGGAGGTTCTCGGCCACCGCGGTGATCGCGAGATTGGCGAACGACGCCGTGATCGTCTTGTCGGCGTCCATCACGATCGTGAGCGGATTGTCGCTGCCAGCGGCGTCACCACTCCAGCTCGTGAACGTGGCTCCGGCGTCCGGCACGGCGGTCAGCTCCACGCTCGAGCCGCAGTCGAAGGTCGCACCTTCGGGCGCCACCGTCACGGCGCCCGGCCCCTCGACCTGGATCGTCAGCGTGTATGTGACGATCGCGAAGGTCGCCGCGATCGTGTGGTCCGCGTGCACGTCCGTGAACTGGTAGGTGGCAATCGGCCCCTTCGAGATGCCGTCCACGACGACGTCCACGATCTGGTGGCACGCGTTCGCCGTGACGGTGAACGTGGAGTCCCCGGCGCACGCCACCACGACCGCACCGCTCGGGCTGATCGAGCCGCCGGAGTCCGCCGACGCGGTGATCGTGAACGTCCTCGGCGCGAACGACGCCGCGATCGTGTGGCCGACGGTCACGGCCGTGAACGTGTAAGTCGTCACCGCGCCGACGGAGTTGCCGTCCACGAGCACATCCGCGATCGTGTGACAGGCGTCCGCAGCGATCGCGAACGTGGTGTCGGTCCCGCACGGGACCGCGATCGCGCCGGAGGGAGTGATCGTTCCGCCGGGACCCGCCGAGGCGGTGATGGTGGACGCGTTGTCCGCCAGGAACGTCGCCGCGATCGTGTGGCTCGTCTGCACGTTCGTGAACACGTAGGTCGTCACGGCCCCGACCGAGCTCCCGTCCACCAAGACGTCGGCCACCTGATGGCAGGGCGCCGCAGTGATCGTGAAGGTCGTGTCCGTCCCGCACGCCACCACCACGGCCCCGCTCGGCGCGATCGTTCCGCCCGGGCCCGCCGACGCCGTGATCGTGTGCGTGACGGCGACGAACGTGGCCGCGATCGTGTGGGTCGCCTGCACGTTCGTGAACGTGTACGTCGTCACGGCTCCGACCGAGTTGCCGTCCACCAGCACGTCCGCCACCTGATGGCAAGCGTCTGGCGTGATCGTGAACGTCGTGTCGGCGCCGCAACCGACCGGCACCGCGCCGCTCGGGTTGATCGTCCCGCCGGAGGCCGCCGAGGCCGTGATCGTGAACGTCCTCGGCGCGAAAGACGCCGCGATCGTGTGCGCGGCGGTGACGGACGTGAACGTGTAGCTCGTCACCGCGCCGACGGACGCGCCGTCCACCAACACGTCGGCCACCGTGTGGCACGAGTCCGCCGCGATCGCGAACGTCGTGTCCGTCCCGCACGGCACCAAGACCGCCCCCGAGGGCGTGATGGAACCCCCCGGGCCCGCCGACGCCGTGATGGTGGATGTCCCGCTCGCGAGGAACGTGGCGGCGATCGTGTGATTGGCCTGCACGTTCGTGAACGTGTACGTCGTCACGGCTCCGACCGAGTTGCCGTCCACCAGCACGTCCGCCACCTGATGGCAAGCGTCCGGCGTGATCGTGAACGTCGTGTCGGCGCCGCACACCACGAGGACCGCGCCGCTCGGAGCGATCGTCCCGCCCCCGCCCGCGGACGCCGTGATCGTGTGCGTGACGGGCGCGAACGTCGCGTGGATCGTGTGATTCCCGTGCACGTGCGTGAACGCGTACGTCGTCACGGCGCCGACGGAGACGCTGTCCACGACCACGTCGGCCACCTGATGGCAGGGAGCCGGCGTGATCGTGAACGTGGTGTCGCCGCCGCAGGCCACCGTCACGGCGCCGCTCGGGCTGATGGCGCCGCCCGCACCCGCCGAGGCGGTGATCGTGTACGTGGTGGGCGCGAACGTCGCGTGGATCGTGTGATTCGCCGTCACGTTCGTGAACGTGTACGTCAGGACGGGGCCGACCGACACGCTGTCCACGAGCACGTCGGCCACGTGGAAGCACGAGTCCGCCGTGACCGTGAAGGTCTTGTCCGTGCCGTCCGGAACGAGCACCGCGCCGCTCGGATGGATCGAGCCGCCGGCCCCCGCGCTCGCCGTGATCGTGTGGTCCGGCACGAAGACCTGGCCCACCGCGAAGTCGCTGAACGACGTGATTCCCGTGGCTTGCGTGCTCGTGGCGGTGCGCGCACCGGTGGCGGGCGACGACCACGCAGGCGCGTCGTACTTCCTCGCGACGAAGGCGGCGGTGTTCGCTCCCGAGTCCACGTCCGCCGGAGCGAAGTGCAGCGTGACGTCCGCGGTGGTGAAGCCCACGCCGGCGTTCGCGACGGTCCAGTACCGGTTCGCCGTCTTCGCGGCGTTCAGGTCCGAGGTGCCGAGGCTGGGATGGTCGCCCGCCGTCGTGGTCGCCGTCAGCTCGCCCGCCGACGTCACGCTCGCGAAGGCCACGTCCACCGGCGCATACGTCGTTCCCGTGCCTACCTCGAAGGTCCGCACGATCGAGGCGCCCGCGGCCACGCTCTTCGCGAGGTTCCCCACCACGTGCCCGCTCGTATGGACCACCGAGCCGCCCGCCGGGATCACGAGGGTGTTCGCTCCCGTGGTGACGTTGCCGGCGGCGAGCTGGAGCGCCCCGCCGATCGAATAGCGGCGCCCCGAGCCGCCGAGCGTCACGCCGGCACTCGCGTTGTCGATCTTCAGCGTGGCGCCCGTGAACAGCGTGGCGTTGACCGCGAGGGTGAGGCTCTGCGGCCCCGACCCGCCCATCACCAGCGTGTTCGTCCCCGTGTTGCCCATGATGGGCTGCACGGCGGCGGTGCTCGTGCTGTTGATGTTGCCGAGGACCGTCACCCGGCCCGTCGTGGACGCCGTGCCGTTGAACCCGCCCCCCGTGAACGCCACCGCCGCGGGGATGAGGTTCACATTCCCCGTGACGATGATGTTCGTGGTGCCGGTCTCGTTCAGCCGGATCGTCCCGCCCGCCGTTCCCGTCCCGGCCCCACCGAGGAAGAGATTCCGGAAGCTGACGTTCACCGTTCCCGTGGCGTTCATCTGGAGGTCCTGCGTGGAGGCGACGAAGTTCACCTGCATGTCGCCGAACGTCGTCCCGTCCACGCAGCGGAAGTTCGAGAGGAAGGGCCCCGCGTCGTAGTAGAGCGAGCCCGTGCCGGTGGAGAGGTACGCGCCGTCCACCACGAGGTTCGCGAAGCCGGGCGACGAGAACGAGAGTCGGTGCCCGCCGTCCGCGAACGTGGCCCCGGCCCTCACCCACAACGCAGCCTTCGTCAGCGAGGAGCCGGAGTTCCCGGTGATGAACTTGTCCGCATCCAGAGTCTTCGTGCCGCTGCCGCCGGCATAGATCATCGCGGCGGCCGGATGGTTCGCCGCGTTGACGGGCTGGTCGCTGGGTGCGTCGTACTCCACGATCGATCCGTCCGCGTAGACGTTCGTCCCGGTCGTGAGGACCGTGGCGCCGAGCCCCGCGGGGTCCGTGGTGCCCGTGCCGAGCGCGCCCGTGACGGCCACGGACACGCCGCCCGCCCCGCCGATCGTGAACGTGCCGCAGTCCAGCCGGCCGTTCAGCGTCAGCGCCTTCCCGGCCGCCACCGACACGTCGTCCCCGAGCGAGTAGCTCGCACCGGGCGCCACCGTGACGGCCATCTCGAACGCGGACGGCGACGAGCGGAGGCTGCCGAAGCTCTCCGGGTTCTGCACGAGCGTGACGTCGTCCAGATTCACGACGAGCCGCGCGGACGGGTCGCGAGCGGCGAAGAGTCGATCGACCTCCGCCTTCCTCTGCGCCCAGGTGTTGGTGAGCGCGAGGACCGGTTTGCCGTCCCGGATCTCCTCCGTGGGTGACGCCGTGGCGGCGTCCGTGAGGAAGCTCGTCTCGACGACGCGCACACCGGGCGGCGGCCGCGGCACGTTCAGCCCGCGCATCCTCGCGACCGCCGCCGACCCGTTGATCGTCTTGCCCGTGCCCGTGAGGCTGAGCGTGAGGCTGCCGACGTTCGCGCCGCCGGTCACGCCGCCGTAGCTCAGGTTCCCGGCCACGCTGAACGTGGTGGGCACGGCGGCGCTGAGCGCCAGCTGTGCGGTGCTCTCCACCGTCAGGTCGCCACTTGCCGCGAACGCTTGCCCGGCGGTCAGGACCTTCGCAGCCCCCGCACCGCCGTTCCGGAGGATCACGTGATGGAACGTCGTGCCGCCGCCGATGGTCTGCGCCGCAGCGCCGGAGAACACGGTGGTGCCGGCGTTGCCCGCCAGCGTCCCCGACGTCCGCGTGAAGGCGCCCTTCAACTCGAGCGAGCCGGTGCCGAGGTCGATGGTTCCTCCGGCGAGCGTGAAGCTGCCGTTCGCGAGGAAGGTGCCCGATTCGCAGCTCACGGTGCCCCCGGCGAGGTTGGCGGGGCCCACGACGTCGAGCGTCCCCGAGCCGAGGTGGACCGCGCTCGCCGTCTGGGCGTACGCGCCGTTCACCGTGAGCGTGTCCGCACCGAGGTGGAGCGTGACGTTCGCGCCGATCGTCAGGTCGTTCACCGCGAACGCGCCGTTCACGTCGATCGTCGTGGAGCTGGGCTGGTTGAGCGTCACGTCGGAGCCGGCGGTGGGGACGGCGTCCGGATTCCAGTTCGCGGCGTCGCCCCAATTCGAGGTGGCCGCGCCGCCGTCCCACGCGAAGGGCGGGTTCTCGAGCGCGATCGTCACGAAGTCGTCGCCCGGCGTGAGATCCGCCGTGGACTCCACCGTGCCCGCGGCCGGTGAGCCGGACGTGGTGCCGCCGAGGCTGGCATAGCTTCCGTTCGCGGCAGCGCTCTGCGCCAGGCGCGCGCTGGCAAGCGAGAGCACGTTGTCGTCCGCGCCGAACGTCAGATTCACGCGGGCACCGGCGTTCAGGTTCGCAGAGTTCGAAAGCGTCCAGACCCTCACGGGGTCGAGCGCCGAGAGCGGTGCGCTGGGCGTGCCGCCGGACGCGGCGACCGCTTCCGCGGTGAAAGTCTGTGGAGCTCCGCCGGTGCTGACAGCCTTCAACGTGAGCGGCCGGAACGCCGTCCCCTGCCCGATGGCCCAGGTCCGGTTCACGGGGGAGCTCGCGTCGATCTCGAGGGCGAGCGGCCCGTTCACGTAACTCGCCGGCGATCCGCTCGGCGGCGCGGCCACCGAGCTCGCCAACGTGAGCACGTTCCCCGCCGACGTCGTCAGCACGCCCGTCGTCAGCGTGAGCCCGCCCGTGAGCGTGAGCGGTCCGCCCGCGAGCGCCACGCCGTTCGGGTTGCTCACGGTCAGGCCGGCGACCGAGCGCGACACCGGGATCTCGAAGCCGGTCGTCCGGGCGGCACCCTCCGGCGCGTACGTGACGGAGTAGCCGCCGCTCCCCGCGTCGAAGCCCGGCGACTGGTCGTACGATCCGCCCGGCGCCGTTGGCGTCGCGCCACCGATCTGCGTGAGCGCAGACGTCGCGCCCGCGTTGCCCAGCGTGATCTTGTCGCTGTTCGTCACCGTTCCGCGGAGGAGAAGCACCCGGCTCGCCCGGAACCCGTTGAACGTCGTGATCGTCAGCCCGTTCGGGTCGTCGACGAGGAGCTGGTAGAGCGGCGCCACGACCGTGCCGTGTCCGGACCACGTCTGCCCGCCGCTTCCCACGAAGGAGAGGCTGCTGGAGGTGGCCGTCCCCACGAGCGTGCCCTCGTTCGCGAACGTGGCGCCGGTCACCGCGAGCGGGAAGCCGTTGAAGACGAGCGAGGAGCCGGCGTTGACGGTCATGTTCGAGCACGAGCAGCCCGCCGCCGAGAGCGTCGCCGTGGTGTTGAACACGAGGACGTCGGGCATGGAGCCCAGCACGCGGAAGTTCGAGCCGCCCAGGGTGGT
The DNA here is from genome assembly GCA_046330135.1 of bacterium. Classification (GTDB taxonomy): domain Bacteria; phylum ARS69; class ARS69; order ARS69; family ARS69; genus CAYYFX01. The sequence goes on along the minus strand of JAXLTI010000004.1, from coordinate 837,847 downwards.
GGCGCTCCCGATCTGCAGCGTGCCGCCGGTGAGGCTCGCGCCGGGAATCGACCCGATGCGGAAGTCGAGCGGCGTCACCGCGGTGCTGGCGCGGTTCAACACGATCGTGCCGCCGGTGAGGCTCACCGTGCTGGCGGAACCGGTGAGATCGAAGCTGCCGGTCGACGACGTCGTGTTTCCCGCCGTGGCCAAGTTGAGCGTGCCCGCGGATTGCGTGTACGAGATCGCGTTGCCGGAGGCGAAGATCCCCGCGACGTTCGTCGTTCCGCCCTCGAAGACGAAGCTGGCTCCGCTCCCGGCCACCACCGAGTTCCCCACCGCGGTGCCCACGTTGAGAGCCCCCTGCGTGACGCGCAGGAGACCGTTCACGGTGGCCGAGCCGTTCAGCGCCGTCGCCGTGAAGTTCGGGTTGTTGAGCCAGAGCCCGGCGGCGGACGGGATCGTGTACGACGCCGACGCGAACACCGAGTCGCTCACCGTGTACGACCCCGAGATCTTCAGCGTCCCGTTCAGGAGCGTGACGAACGGCGCGGCGTTGCTCGCGCTCCCGCGAATCGTCAGGAGTCGCGGCCTCAGCTCGAGGACGGAGGACGGCGACGAGCCCTTGTCGATCGTGAGCCCCAGCCGACTGAGGTCGGTGGTGCCGCCGATGCCGGAGAAGGAGGCGCTCGCCGCTCCGGTGAACGTGAGGCGGGCCCCCGCCGTGTTCGAGCTCGTGCTGAAGTCCAGCACTCCGCTGTTCGTCAGGCTGCCTCCGATGGAGAGGACGTGACCCGTCTGCGTCCCCGACGTTGCGGAGCGCAGCGTGCCGGCGTTTCCGATCGTGACGTTGCCGGAGACGGCGAGCGTTCGGGCCGTCGTGGGCTCGAACTGCAGCACGCTCGCCGTGGTCGGTCCGATCAGGAGGCTGGAGCAGACCGCCGCGACGTCGATCGTGACGGTGAAGCCGTCGATCTGGACGTTGTCGAGCGTCGTGGGCACGCTCCCGCTGGACCACGTCGTGGGCGCGCTCCAGCTCCCGCTGGCGACGCACGAGATCGATCCGGCCGCGCTCGTCGCCTGGCTGCCGGCGAGGTTGGGCGAAGGAGCGCTCGCCTCGTTGTTCGCGGTGACGTGGAAGTAGTACGTCGTGCCCGCGGCGAGGCCGGTCTGCGGCAGCGAGTACGTCCCTCCGGTGGCGCCGCCCGTCGTGGAGGTCAGCACGGCCACCGGCGCGTAGCTGACGTCGTCGGTGGAGCGGGAGACGGTGAAGTAGGTCTCGTTCGAGGAGTTGTCCGCCCAGCCGACGGTCAGGCCGGTCTGGGTCACCGAGGAGAACGTCAACGTGGTCGGCGCCGCGGGTGTGCCGCTCTGGGCCGGCGTGAACGTCAGGCGGCTGTTCGACTCGGGGAGGGTGGCCATCACGTTGGACGGCGTCTCGTTGAACGTGGCGCCGTTCGCCGTCTGCTGCGTGAGCAGCTCGGAGGCCGCGGGCGTGCCCGACATCGTGGGCGCGTTCACGCCCACGGTGTAGGAGTACGTGGCCGTTCCGGGCGTCATCGTTCCGTAGACGTACTCGATGGCGCCCGTATCCTCGTGGAGCTTCACCTGGAACTCGAGATCCGGTCCCCCGTTCCCGAAGACCTCGAGGCCCTTCCACTCCACGGTGAGGACGCGGCTCCCGGGAGCGCCGTCCACTTGGTACTTGAAGGTCGCGTCCAGGGAGGCCTGCGTGCCGGGGTTGCCTTGGCACACGAGGTCGTCGTACATCGGCGCGAGCGTGAGCTGGGTCCCGCTCGTCGTGCTGAACGCGGTGTTCGCATAGCCGTAGGCACCGGTCCCCGTGCCGTTCGCCGTGGACGCGGACAGATCCATGAACCCGTTCGTGGACACGCTGAACGCCGTGTAGGGCGCGCCGTCGTAGTAGAACGTGAACCCGATGGGCTGCGGCGTGCTGCGGTTGTCGTCCGTGTCCGTGGCGTTTCGCCAGCCCGTCACGCTGATGCCGGTCCCTGAAATCGACGTGTAGGCGACTCCGGTGGCGCGGGTGACCGGCGCGTAGCTCGCGACGCTCTGGGCGTGGACGGCGGTGGCGAAGAAGGTCGCCAAGAGAACGAGCAGGATTGACGGGAGGCGCGTTCGCACGCGCTTCCCGCCCGCTCGGCCACGAGACCGGGGGGCTCGTCGATGCTGCATGGACCCTCGGCCCTGGGGCCAGCTGCGAGATGCGGGGGGAAGCCATCCAATTGTCGCCGGTTTCGCATGCTCGGGTCAACTCGCCCCCCGGAGCCGGGCAGCGTCCTAACCGGAGTCAGGACACCACCTTCCGGGATCTCCCGGCGCGACCGGCGCCCGGGCCGGGGTGCGAGCCGAGCCACCCGAACCGCTCAGAACGGCTATCGGAGGACCACCAGGCGCTTCGTGGTCATGCCGCTCGCGCCCGTCATCCGGACGAAGTACGTGCCCGCCGACACCGAGCGGCCACTCTCGTCCCGACCGTCCCAGGTGACGGTGCGGAAGCCGGACGACGACGCACGCGAAGTGAGCCGCCTCACCAGCCGGCCCGTCACGTCCACGACCGAGACCTCCACGCTCCCGGTCGCCGGGGCCCGGAAGACCACGTGGGTCCCGCCCGCCTTCGACGGGTTCGGGAAGATCTCCAGCGTCCTGCCTTCGCCGAGGAGACTCTCCGCCACCGCCGTCGCGATGTCCGTGAACGTGGCCGTGATCGTCTTGTCCGCGTTCATCACGACCGTGAGCGGATCGTCGGCGCCGGTGGCGTCGCCGCTCCAGCCGGTGAACGCGAAGCCGGAGCTCGCCACCGGCGTCAACTGCACGCTCGCCCCGCACGGGTATGCGGGCTGGTCCGGATCCTTCGTGACCGTTCCGCCGCCGACCACGTTGACGGACAACGTGTGGGCGATCGATGCGAAGGTCGCGAGGATCGTGTGGTCGGCAGTCACGCCCGTGAACGTGTAGCTCGCCACCGGACCGACCGACACGCTGTCCACCAGGACGTCTTCGATCACGTGGCATGCGTCGGGCGCGACGTTGAAAGTCTGGTTGGCGCCGTCGGGCACCAGGACCGCACCGCCCGGGTTGATCGAGCCCCCTGCGCCCGCGCTCGCGGTGATGACGTGCGGGGCCACCTGCGCGAGCGTGAAGTAGTCGTTGCCCGGCGTGAGGTCGACCGTGGATTCCACGGTCGTGGCCGTCGCCGTGCCGCCGAGGCTCGCGTAGCTGCCGGCCACGGCGCTGCTCTGGGCCAGCCGCGCGCTGCTCGGCGCGACCACGCCGTCGTCGGCGCCGTACGTGATCCGGACGCGCGCCGAAGGATTCAGGTTCGCGCTGTTGGAGAGCGTCCAGTAGCGAGCCGGATCGAGCGCCGCCAGAGGGGGAAGGGGCGTGCCGCCCGTCGCCGAGTTGAAGACCTCCGCGGTGTACGTCTGCAGCACGCCGCCCGTGTTGACGCCTCTCAGGAGGAGAGGCCGGAACGCCGCGCCTTTCCCGATCGCGTACGTCCGAACCGTGGGGCTCGAGACGTTGAACTCGATCGCCAGCGGCCCGTTCACGTAGCTCGTCGCGGTTCCGAGCGGCGGGCTCGCCAGCGAGTTCGCGAGCGTCAGCACGTTCCCGGCGGAGGTGTTGATCAGGCCGCCCGCCAAGGAGAGACCGGTGGTCAGCGTGATGCCGCCGCCGGCGATCGTGAGACCGCTCGTGTTGGCGAGGAACACGAGGTTGACGATCCGCGACGGCGGAATCTCGAAGCCGGTCGTGCGGCCGACGCCCTCCTGCGAGTAGATGAGCACGTAGCCGCCGGTCCCGTAGTTGAACGTCGGCGGCTGGTCGAACGAGCCGCCGGCCACCAGCAGTCCGATGCCTCCGAGCTGGGTGGTCGCCGCGGTCGTGCCGCCGTTGCCGAGCGTGATCCTGTTGCTGTTGATCAGCGTGCCGCGGAAGAGGTTCACGCGGCCGGCCACGATGACGGCGCTGGCGGGGTCGATCATCAGGCCCGCCGGGTTGTCGAGCTCGAGCGCGCCGAGCGGCGGTGTGACGGTGCCGGCTCCCGTGTAGCTCTGCGCCGCGCGCGCTCCCGCCGGCTCCTCCAGTTTCAGCCGCCCGCTCAGCGGCGCGTCGTCCCCGGGCGCCGCGTCCGCGACGGACGCGAAGCGGCCGAGGTCCTGCAGTCCGTTCGGGGAGCCGAAGAAATACAGCCCGCTGCCCGACAGCGTGCCGTCCAGCGTCCCGTTGTTCGTGCAGGTCGAACCGCTCACGACCCAGCGGATGCCGTTGAGATTCAGCGTGGTGCCGCCGGGGATGGTCAGGTTCAGGCAATTCGTCGCCGGAAGGCCCGCGAAGAGCGTCGCCGTCTTCGGGGTCGTCGTGCTGTCGATGACCACGTTCGCCATGAAACCGGCGATGCGGAAGTTCGAGCCCGCCGGCGTGCCGGCGTTCCCGATCTGGAGAGTGCCTCCGGTGATGGAGCCGGACGCCGCCCCCACCCGGTAGTCCACCGGAACGGCGGCGGTGCTCGGCTTGTTCAGCACGATCGTGCCGCCGCTGAGATTCACGACGTTGGCCCCGGAGCTGAGGTCGAATCCGCCGCCCGACGAGGTCGCGTTGCCGACCGTGGTCACGTTGACGGTGCCGCCCGATTGCGTGTAGGTCACCGTGTTGGCCGTGGCGAGGCGGCTCGCCACGTTCAGCGTGCCGCCCTCGATGAGGAACGTCGCGCTGGTGCTCGCGCCCATCGCGTCCCCGGGCGAGGTGCCCACGTTGAACGTCCCTTGCGTGAGCCGCAGGAGACCGCTGTTCGTCGGGGACCCGCTCTGGCCCGCCACGGTGTAGCTCGGGTTGTCGAGCCAGAAGCCCGCCGTCGACGGGATCGAGTAGCCGGCCGTCGCGAACGTCCGATGCGTCCCCGGAAACGTCCCCGACACCTCCAGCGTGCCGTTCGTGAGCGTGAGGAAGGCCGAGGCCGCGGCATCGGTGGTGCTGCCCTGGACGGTGAAGTTGCTCGGCGCCAGCTCGAGGACGTTCGCCGACGAGAATCCCTTGTTGATCGTCAGGGTGCGGATGTCGGTCGTGGCGCCGGTCCCGGAGAACGTGTTGCTCGACGCTCCCGTGAAGATGATGCCGGCGCCCGCCGCGTTCCCGTTCGTGCTGAACTCCAGCGTGCCGTCGTTCGTCAAGTTGCCGGCCAGAGAGAGCACGTGGGTGGTGACGGTCCCGGTGGCCGCCGACTGCAGAGTCCCGCCGGCCGCGATCGTCACATTGCCGGAGACCGTGAGGGTACGAGCTGTCGTGGCCTCGAACTGGAGGACCCCCGACGTACCCTGCCCCACCGTCAGACCGGCGCAAACCGCCGCGACGTCGATGGTGACCGTGTGGCCGTCCGCGATCGTGACCGTGTCGGCCCCCGTGGGCACGGTCCCGCCGGACCATGTCGCCGGGGCGCTCCAGCTCCCGCTGGCGATGCTCGTGATCGATGCGTGGGCGTCCGCGGCGACGACCGTCGTGAGGAGGGCGAGCCAGAGCGAGGGGAATGACCTTCGCAGGAGCTTCCCGCCCCCCCGGCCTTCCAGCCCGGGGGCTCGTCGATGCGGCATGAAACCTCGGCCCGGGGGCCAGCTGCGAGATGCGGGGGGAAAGCACGTCGATTGTCGCCCGTTTCGCACGACCGGGTCAACTCGACCCGCCGCCGACCGCGACCCGCCAGCGGCGGGAGCCACGCGAAGGCCGACGACCTCCCTCCGGCGGACCCCTGCGCCCGGCCGGCGGGTTCGAGGCTGGAACCGCAACGGAAAGGCCCGGGACTCGAGGTCCCGGGCCCCCTCCGCCGTCTCGCGACGGACGACCGCTACCGGATGACCACCAGGCGCTTCGTCGTCGTGACGCCGGTCGAGGCCGTCATCCGGACGAAGTACGTGCCCGCCGAAACCCGACTGCCGATCTCGTCCCGACCGTCCCACGTGACCGTGCGGAAGCCGGACACCGACTCACCCGCGCTGAGCCGCTTCACCATCCGGCCCGTCACATCCACGACCGTGACCTCCACACTCCCGGTCGCCGGAGCACGGAAGACCACGTGGGTCCCGCCCACCTTCGACGGGTTCGGATAGATCCCCAGCGCCTTGCCCTCGGCGAGGAGGTTCTCCGCCACCGCCGTGGCTACGTCGGTGAAGGTCGCCGTGATCGTCTTGTTCGCGTTCATGACGATCGTGAGCGGGTTGTCCGTGCCGGTCGCGTCACCGCTCCAACCGGTGAACACGAAGCCCGGGCTCGCCGCCGGCACCAGCAGGACGCTGGTGTTGCACAGGTAGGTTGCCTGGTCCGGGAACTTGGTGACCGTCCCGCCACCCACCACGTTGACCGTCAGCGTGTACGACGAGATGCCGAAGGTAGCGATGATCGTGTGGTTGGCGGTCACGTGCGCGAACGTGTAGCTTGCCACGGGGCCCACCCAAACGCCGTCCACCATCACGTTCGCGATGTGGAAGCAGGACGTGGTGTCAGGCAGGATGGTGATCGTCTGATCCTCTCCGCAATTCACGATGACCGCGCCGGAGGGGCTGGTGGTCCCGCCCACGCCAGAAAGCGCCGAGATCGTGTACGTCAGGCTGGTGAAGCTCGCCGCGATCGTGTGAGCGGTGGTCACGTTCGTGAACGTGTAGGTCGTCACCGGACCGACCGGCACACCGTCCACCACGACATCCGCCAGCACGTGGCATGCATCGGGCGCGATCGTGAACGTCGTGTCCGAGCCGCACGGCACCGCGACTGACCCGGACGGCGTGATCGTTCCGCCGGCGCCCGCCGTGGCCGTGATGATCGACGAGCCGAGGGTGAACGTGGCCGCGATCGTGTGGTTCGCCTGCACGTTCGTGAACGTGTAGGTCGTCACCGGCCCGACGGAGCTGCCGTCCACCACCACGTCCGCCACCACGTGGCAGGGCGCCGGGGTGATCGTGAACGTCGTGTCGGTGTCGCACGCCACCACGACCGCGCCGCTCGGACTGATCGAGCCGCCGGAGCCCGCCGTGGCGGTGATCGTGTAGGTGTTCCCCACGAAGGTCACCGCGATCGTCTGGTCCGCGTGGACGTTCGTGAAGGTGTAGGTCGTGACGGCCCCGACCGAGACGCCGTTCACCACGACGTCCGCCACCGTGTGGCAGGCGTTCGGCGTGATCGTGAACGTCGTGTCGTTGCCGCACGTCACCAGGACCGCGCCGCTCGGGCTGATCGAGCCGCCCGCACCGGCCGTCGCGGTGATCGTGTAGGTGATCGGCGCGAACGACGCCGCGATCGTGTGGTTCGCCGACACGTTCGTGAACGTGTAGCTCGCCACCGCCCCGACCGACACGCCGTCCACCAGGACGTCGGCGATCGTGTGGCACGCGCTCGGGGAGATCGTGAACGTCGTGTCGGCCCCGCAGGCGACGGAGACCGCGCCCGAGGGACTGATCGAGCCGCCGGCACCGGCCGTCGCCGTGATGATCGACGGATCGTTCAGGGCGAACGAGGCGGCGATCGTGTGGTTCGCCGTCACGTTCGTGAACGCGTACGTCGCGACGGCGCCGACCGAGACCCCGTCCACCAGGACGTCGGCGACGTGATGGCAGGCCGCCGGCGTGATCGTGAACGTCGAGTCCGTCCCGCAGGGCACGAGCACCGCGCCCGAGGGAGTGATCGAGCCGCCGGGACCGGCGCTCGCCGTGATCGTGAACGAGGAGGCCGCGAACGTCGCGCTGATCGTGTGATCCTGAGTGACGTTCGTGAAGGTGTAGCTGCCGACGGCACCGACCGACCCGCCGTCCACCAGGACGTCCGCGACCTGGTAGCACGAGCTGGGCGTGATCGTGAAGGTCTTGTCGTCGCCGTCGTACACCGTGACCACGCCGGTCGGAGCGATCGAGCCGTTCGGCCCGGCGCTCGCCGTGAGCGTGTGCGTGACCGGCACGAAGCCGCAGCCGGCCGACGCGTCCAGACCGCTGTGGAGGAAGGGCGAGAACGCCACGTTCCCGCCGAGAACCGCGTCGCCCGTCCCGCCGCCGTCGCCCGAGGGACCGGTCGCGGCGCCCCACCAGTTCAGCGTGGCATCCTGCGGCGGGGCCGAGTCGTTCTGGTAGCCCGCCGACACGTTCGCGCTGATGGAGTTGCGGTTCGCGGTCAGCACCGATGCGGCGCCGTAGTTGTAGAACCCGTAGTCCCAGTGATGGACGTCGTTGTTCGTGGCCGTGACGTTGAGGGCGCCGCCTTCCGTGTAGGCGAAGATGCCCACCGTCCCCGCGACGTCCGTGCCCGTGAGGCAGGAGTTCTTCACGTCGACGGTGTACGTCGAGCGCGTGAGGCTCCTGCGCTTCGCCACGCCGTGGTCGTCCGGCGAGTCGAACGCCGCGCGCGGCCGGAACGGCTCCTTGCTCCTCGGGGCCGCCGCCAGCGACGTGCTCGAGTTGTAGATGAAGATCGGGCCGAAGTCGGCGCCGCCCGAGACCCCGATGCCGTCCATCGTGCCGTTCGTGTCGTACCACGACACCGGCGCCTGGACGTTCGTGATCGCGTTCGCATCCTTCAGGCCGGACGCCGTCACCGGACCCGCCTCCACCGTGATCAGGCCGCTCGCCACGTACGTGGCCGGCGAGAATCCGATGTCGGAGATCTTGCAGTCGGTGACCGCGCCCCCGGCGCCGTAGCTGACCTGGATGCCGTTCTGCGCCGTGACCGCGGTGTAGCCCTTCCCGGTGACCGTGCAGTCGTGGACGTTCACGGTCATGCCGGCGCCGTTGAGCGCCGTCCCGTTCTTCTGGAAGTCCGTGATCGTCACGTGGTCCAGCTCGAGCGCGTACGGGCCGCCCGTGTCGTTGTTCGAGTAGACGCCCACGCCGTGCTGCGCTCCGTCGAACGGCGTGTCCTCGACGTGCACCACGCACACGTTCGCGACCTTGCCACCGCCGTTCCAGTAGGCGACGCCGACGAACCGGGAGTTCGCGTTGCCGCGACCCAGGCCGTCCACCGTGAGGTTCTCGATCACGGCGTTCTTGCCGTTCACGAAGACCACCGGCTTGTTCGCGGGCGACCCGAAGGACGCCGCCAGGATCGCCGGGCTCTGGATCACCGTCACGCCGCACCCGGCGCCGGTCAGCGTCAGGGCCTTGGTGACGACGACCTGCTCCTCGTACGTCCCCGCCCCGATCTGGAGCGTATGACCGTCCAGGGTCTGCGGCGCATCGATCGCCGCCGTGATCGTCGCGTAGCTGAGGCCGGTGTTCACGTTCGTCACCGGCACCGCGACGAAGCTCGCCGCGATCGTGTGGGCGGCCTGAACGTTCGTGAACGTATAGGTCGCGACGGCGCCGACCGAGCCGCCGTCCACGAGAACGTCCGCGATCGCGAAGCCGAGTCCGGCCGAGACCGTGAACGTCGTGTCCGTCCCGCATGCCACGAGGACGGCGCCGCTCGGGTTGATCGACCCGCCCGTGCCGGCCGAGGCCGTGATCGTGTAGGTGATGGGGTTGAAGGTCGCCGCGATCGTGTGGCTCAACGCCACGCTCGTGAACGTGTAGGTCGTGACCGCGCCCACCGAGACCCCGTCCACCAGGACGTCCGCGACCGTGTGGCACGAGTCCGCAGCGATCGTGAACGTCGTGTCCGCGCCGCACGCCACGGCGACCGCACCGCTCGGGCTGATCGAGCCGCCCGCGCCCGCCGAGGCCGTGATCGTGTACGTGACGGCCACGAACGTCGCATGAATCGTGTGGGGCGCCTGCACGTTCGTGAACGTGTAGCTCGTGACCGCGCCCACCGACACGCTGTCCACCAGCACGTCCGCCACCGCGAAGCAGGCGTTGGGCGTGATCGTGAAGGTGGAGTCCGTGCCGCAGCTCACCGCGACGGCGCCGCTCGGGCTGATCGAGCCGCCCGCACCGGCCGAGGCCGTGATCGTGTACGTGATCGCGTTGAACGACGCAGCGATCGTGTGGGGAGCGTGCACGCCCGTGAACGCATAGGTGGTCACGGCGCCGACCGAGACGCCGTCCACCAGCACGTCCGCCACCGTGTGGCAGGAGTCCGCAGCGATCGTGAACGTCGTGTCCGTCCCGCACGCCACGGAGACCGCCCCGCTCGGGCTGATCGCGCCGCCCGCGCCGGCCGAGGCCGTGATCGTGTAGGTGATCGGCGTGAACGTCGCGTGGATGGCGTGATCCGCCGTCACGTTCGTGAACGTGTAACTCGTGACCGCCCCGACCGACACGCTGTCCACGACGACGTCGGCCACCACGTGGCAGGAGTCCGGCGTGACGGTGAAGGTCCGGTTCGTGCCGTCGGGCACGAGCACCGCGCCGCTCGGGCTGATCGAGCCGCCCGCGCCCGCGGTCGCGGTGATCGTGTGGTCCGCCACGACGACCTCGCCGACGGCGAAGTCACTGAAGGAAGTGATCCCCGTGGCCTGCGTGCTCGTCGACGTGCGCGTTCCGGTCGTCGGCGACGACCAGCTCGGCGCGTCGTACTTGCGGACGACGAAGTTGTTCGGATTCGCGGGCCCGTCCAGGTCCGTCGGGACGAAGTTCAGCGTGACGTCGGCCGTGGTGAAGCCCACGCCGCCGTTCGAGACCGTCCAGTACCGGTTGGCCGTCTTGGCCGCGTTCAGGTCCGACGTCGCGAGGCTCGGGTGGTCACCGGCCGCCGTCGTGGCCGTCATGCTCCCGGCCGTGCCCACGCTGCCGAAGACGACGTCGACCGGCGCGTAGTCCACGCCGGTCCCGACCTCGAAGGTCCGTGCCACCGAGCTGCCGGTGCCCACGCTCTTCCGCAGGCTGCCCACGACGTGCCCGCTCGTGCGCGTGAGAGTGCTGCCGGACGGAATGACGAGCATGTTGCTCCCCGTCACGACGTTGCCGCTCGTGAAGTGGAGCGTGCCGCCCATCGTGTAGAGGAGCGACGAGCCGCCCAGCGTCACGCCGCCGCTCGAGTTGCCGATCTCGAGCGCGGCGCCCGTGAAGGTCGTGGCGCTCACGGGGAGGCTGAAGCTCTGCGCGGACGAGCCGCCCATCACGAGCGTGTTCGTGCCCGTGCTGCTGAAGATGGGCTGGGACGTCGCGGTGCTCGTGCTCGAGAGGTTCCCGCGCACCGTGACCGTTCCCGTCGTGGCCGCCGTGCCGATGAAGCCGCCGCCGGTGTTCGTGACCGTCGCCGGCGCGATGCTCACGTCCCCCATGACCGTCACGTTCGTGACGCCCGTCTCGTTGAGCTTGAGCGTGCCGCCCGCCGTCCCGGTCCCGGCCGTCCCGCCGCACACGAGGTTGCGGAACACGTACTGGACCGTCCCGGTCGCGTTCAGGTCGAGGGTGTTCGTCGACGACGCGAAGTTCATGAGCAGGTCGCCGAACGTGGTCCCGTCCACGCACTGGAAGTTGGACAGATACGGACCCGACTCGAAGGAGAGCGAGCCCGTGCCCGTGGACGAGTAGGCGCCGTTCACGACGATGTTGGCGTAGCCGCTCGTCGTGAACGAAAGGCGGTTTCCGCCGTCCGCGAATGTCGAGCCGGCGTTGACCCAGAGGGCCGCCTTCGTGAGCGCGGAGCCGGAGTCACCGGTGATCACCTTGTTCGCGTCGAGGGCCTTCGTCCCGCTCCCGGCGGTGTAGATCATCGCGTCCGCGGGATGGCTCGCGGCGTTGATCGTCTGGTCGCCGACCGCGTCGTACTCGACGATCGGGTAGGACAGGTAGCTGATCGTACCCGTCGCGACGATCGTCGCGCCGAGACCCGCCGCGCTGGAGGTCGCCGTCCCGAGCACGCCGTTCGTCGAGGAGCCCGAGGTTCCGTTGACCGTCAGGCCACCGGCGCCGCCCACGCTGAACGTCGAGCAATTCAGTCGACCGTTCACCGTGACCAGCTTCCCGGCGGCGATCGAGATGTTGTCGCCCAGCGTGTAGCTCGCGCCCGACGCCACCGTCAGCGCCATCTCGAAAGGCGAGGGCGACGACAGCAGGCTCCCGAAGCTCGCGGGGTTCCGCACGATCGTGGCGTCGTCGAGGTTGATGACGACACGCTTCGTCGGGTCGCCGGCCGCCAGCAGCGCGTCCACCTGGGTGGTCTTCTGCGCGTACGTGTTCTCGAGGACGAGAACCGGCTTCCCGTCGGCGCCGTCGGACCTCCGGCGCGCCGTCGTCGGGTCGGTCAGGAGATTCGTCTCCACGACCTCGACCTTCGCCGGCGCCGAGACCGGAGCCGTGCGGGCGAGCGCCGTCGACCCGTTGATCGTCTTGCCCGCGCCGGTCAGGCTGAAGGTCAGGCTGCCGACGTTCGCGCCGCCGGTCACGCCGCCGTAATCGAGGTTTCCCGCGACGGTGAACGTCGTGGCCGTGGCCGCGCTCAACGCGAGCTGCGCCGTGGTCTCGACGGTCAGGTCACCATTCGCGGTGAACGCGGCGCCGGCGGTCAGGCTCTTCGCCACGCCCGCGCCGCCGTTCCGGAAGATCACGTGATTGTGCGTGACGCCGCCGCCGATGGCCTGCGCCGCGCTGCCGGAGAAGACCGTCGTTCCGGCATTGCCCGTGAACGTCCCGGCCGATCGTGCGAAGTTGCCCTTCGCTTCGAGCGTCCCGGTGCCGAGGTCGATGGCGCCGGCGGTCTGATTGTAGTTGCCGTTGAGGGTCAGCGTGTTGGATCCCAGCTGAAGCGTCATGTTGCTGCCGAGATCGAGGTTGTTCGCCGCGAACGGGCCGTTGACGTCCACCGTCGTGGCGCCGGCCGCCGACAGCGAGACGTTCGACGCTGCGGTGGGGACTCCGTCGGGGTTCCAGTTGGCCGCGTCGCCCCAGTTCGTCGTGCTCGCGCCCCCGTCCCACGTGATCACGGGCGTGGCCGCCGAGAACGTCCCGCTGAGCGTGTCATTGCCCGGGACCTGCTCGCCGGGCAGCTCTGACGTGGCGTACATCGTGTACGTCCCGGCGGCCGACAGCGTGACGCTCGGGAACGTCACCTGCGCCGTGCCGAGGGGTGCGATGCTCGCGATGGTCCCCGTGTCGTTGTAGACCTCCGCCGGCGACGGGGCGGGTCCGACGATCCGGTAGCGCACCGGAACGCTCGTCTGGCTCGCCGTGCCGAAGTTCGTGAAGGTCGCCTTCGGCGAGAACGCCGCTCCGGTCGTCTTCGTCCCTCCGACCGTCGGATCGTCCAGCGACGTGGCCGCGAGGTCGTTCGCCGGCAGCGCCGTGAAGTTCCCCTCGTCCGCGCCCACGTCCGGAGTCGTCGCGTTCCGCGTCTCGCTGTCGAAGTCCGTGGTGACCGCCGCGAGCGGCACGGCGCCCGACTCGATCGGCGTGGCCGTGGCCGAGTTGATGTGAAGATCCGTGGCCGATTGGAAAGGCGGGCTCGTGCTGAACGACGCCGGGGTCGCGTCGCGACCGGTCTCCGTGTTCCAGGCGGCCAGGGTTGCACGGTCCGTGCCGCCGGTGAGACCGCCCGTCACGCCCACGAAGAACGTCGCGCCGGTCGCCACGTAGAGGTCGTTGTTGTTCGAGGTCAGGTTCGCGTAGTTGCCCGCCGTGCTGCTGTACGCGAGGCCGACGGCGTAGCTCTTGCCGGTGCCGGTGGTCTGCGTGTTCGACAGCACGTTGTTCCGGATATCGACGATCGGCGCCGTTCCGCCCACGGCCAGCGCGAGATTCGGCTGGGTGCCTCCGGTCTGCGTGCCGCCCATCGACACCGAGTTGTAGTAGATCCGGGTCGTCGCGGCGCCGCCGCCCGCGATGATCCCGGCATTGACGTCCGGACTCGTCGCGTTCGCCGACACCCCTGCGATCATGTTGTTCGCGAGGAGGTTCGTGCCCGTCGCCGCCTGCGCGACCGTGATGCCGGCCGCCGAGAACGTCCCGGTGTTCACCACCGATCCGATGCTGTTCCCCGTCACCGCGGCGTTGGTCACCTCGTTGCCCGTGAACCCCGTCGTGGAGAGGGCGGTGAGGCCGAGCGCGATGCCGAACACGTCCGGAGAGCTCGTCTGCAGAACGCCTGAGATCGTGTTCTGCGTGACCTGGACGTTGTCCTCGTAGCCCAGCCAGATGCCGCCCTTCGCCACGTTGTTCGGGCTGGCCGCGTTCATGAGGTTCTGAGCGAACACGTTGCCCGTGTTCTTGGTCGCGGCGCTCGCGCCCTGCGAGTAGAGGCCGTACTGCGTCTTCGAGATGCTGCAGTTCCGGATCGTGTTGTTGTTGTTCGACGTGCCCAGGCTGGATGTGGAGATCGTCGAGGAGCCGAGACCGGCTCCGAAGAGAGTCTGCGTGTTGCCGCTGCCGACGAGGTTCACGTTCTTGATCACGTCGTTCGTGACCGCATCGGCGCCCGCCGTCGTCTGTCCCCAGACCACCGCGCTCGACGTGCCGGTGTTGGAGTTCGTCAACGTCAGGTCGCGCGACGACGTTCCGGCGTTCGAGCCGTCGATCGTCACCCAGTCCGCGCCGTTGAGGACGATCAGGGCGGTCGCGCTCGACCCCGAGATCGACGACGTCACGCTCGCGTCGGGCTTGATCGTCACCGTATTCGTGGCGCTGGCGCCCGTGATGGCATTGATCGTGATCGGGAAGGTCTCGGCCGGCGACGTGTAGACGGCGTCCGCCAGCTGGAAGACGACCGGGCACGAGACGCCGACCAGGTTCAGCCGCCCGATCGCTCCCGTGAGCGTATTGAACGGCGCGGGTTGGCCCGAGCCCACGAGGTAGGTGCCGCAAAGCTGCGCCAGGACATCGAAGCTGCCGCTCATCTCGTCGTTGGCGGTCACCTGGTCACCCACCAACTCCGACTTGGCGTACATGGTGTAGGTGCCGCCCGCCGCCAGGGTGACGGACGGGAATGTGACCTGGGCCGTGGCGCCGGCGTTGAGCGTGGCGATCGTGCCGGTCTGGTTGTAGACCTCCGCCGGGGAGGGCGCGGGCCCCACGATGCGGTAGCGGACGGGCACGCTCGCCTGGTTGGCGGTGCCGTTGTTCACGAAGCTGGCCTTGGGCGAGAACGCCACCCCCGCCGCCTTCGTGGCTCCGTTCGTCGGGTCGTCGAGCGACGCAGCCGCCACGTCGTTCAGCAGCAGCTGCGTGAAGCTCCCTTCGTCGCCGCCGATGTCCGGCGTCGTCGCGTTCCGCGCCTCGGCGTCGATGTCCGCCGGCACCCACGTGATGGCGCCGCTCATGTAGGAGCCGCCGCTCTCCACGGGCGTTCCCGTGCTGCTCGAGATGTGCAGGTTCGAGGCGGACTGGTACTGCGGGTTCTGGCTCTTGGAGTTGGGGTCCTGGGAGACCGCCGCCTGCCAGTCGCCCAGCAAGGCCCGGTCCGTGGCGTTCGTGAGACCCGTGTACCCGTTCGTGGCGCTCGCCACGTGCAGGACGTTGTAGTCGGAGACCGATCCGGTCGCGCCGATCAGCGTCCCCGAGGTGGTGACCCAGCAGTAGTGCTTGGCGGTACCGCTCTGAGCGGCGGTGAAGTTGCCGAGGATGTTGTCCCGGATCTTCATGACGGGGCCGCTGGTGGTGCCGATCTCGAGGCACGCGTTCGAGCACGCCAGGCCCGCGGGGTCGATGCGGACGCTGTTGAAGTCCACGTTGTGCGTGGCGCCGGAGCCGCTGCCCGCATCCTGAACGCGAATGCCGATGACGCGACGCGACGTCGTGACCGTGCTGGCCGAGGTCAGGCCCCACACGAAGTTGTCGTAGACGCGGGAGACGCTGGTGGCGGCGCCGCTCAGGTTGATGCGCAGGCCGCTCACGACGCCGCCGCTCGTGCTCGTGCTGGCGAGGTCGTGCACCTTGTTCCCGTAGACTTCGCACGTGCCCACGCTGATGGTCGTGGAGCCCAGGTTCTCCAGGTAGATGCCGTCCACCGTGTTCGTGCTGGTCCCGGTGACGTTGCGGACCTCGCAGTTGAAGACCTTGAGGCCGCTCTGGCTCGTGGCCCGGATCCCCCACGTCTGGAACGTGCCGTTGCCGATGTCGTTCGCCGCGGCCCCTCCGATCACGGTGACTCCGCCGGCCACCGTCCCGATCTCGCAATTCAGATCCGGGAACAGGGAAGTGCCCGTGAGCTGCACACCCCTGAAGACGTTGGAGACGTTCAAGTTGTAGTACCGGTTCGCAGAGTTGGCGCCCGACGCGGCCGTGGGCGTGGTCACCGTCTGCTGCTGGATGCCGATCTTGGTCGAGTCGGCGCGCGACAACGTCACGGTGACGTCGCGGAACGTGTTGTTCTGCGCGCCATCCGTGGCCGAGGAGTTGAGGACGAAGAGCCCGCGGTCCGCCGCGCCGCCGCTGCTGACGAGGCTCAGCTGCACCAGCTCCACGTCGATGAAGTCGGCGCCGACGACCCCGAGGATCGGCTCGTTGCTCGTGCCGATCGCCGTGGTCGATACCGCGTTGCCGCAGTTGCCCGACGCGACGCCTTCGTACTTCACCAGGGCCGCCGTCGATCCCGGCGGCTTGATCGTGACCGTGTTCGTCGCGGACGTGCCCGCGATCGGACCGATCAGGATCGGGAAGATGTTGTTCGTCCGGTCGTACGTGGCGTCGATGAGGCTCAACAGCACCGCGCCGCTCACACCGCGCTGGTTCAGATCCGCCACGGCCTCGGTCAGGCTGGGGTAGGCTCCCCCCGAGCCGACGGTGTAGGTGCCCGCGGCGACGGCCGCCGGCGCGCCCGGCGTGAATCGCAGGAAGCGCGTGGGCCACTTCGAGCTGGTGACCATTCCGTTGTTGGTCTGACCCGACCCCGTCACCGCATCGAGGTAGCGGTTGTTGCCGCCGGTGCCGTCCTCGATGCCGATCGAGGCGGACTCCGCCGTGTTGAGGCTGGTGCCGACGACCGGGCCGTACTGGAACTCGATGACGTTGGTTCCTTCGTAGAGAACGACCTGAAAGTTGATCACCGCCGGCTGGCCGCTGCTCGTGCTGAAGTACGACGACACGCTGGTCCACTGCACGGTCAACGTGCGGCTGCCGACGGAACCCTGCGTCTGGTACAGCACCGAGCCGGCGGGGTTCGTCCCCACGACGCCGATGTTCAAGTCGTCCCAGTAAGGCGCCAGCGTGAAGTTGGGTGTGGCTGTGGTGTACAGGTTGACGTTCGCGTTGGCGCTGGGGCTGGTGACGCTGGTCGTGGAGAAGAACGCGTGGCCGTTCGTGCACACCGCGAGGAAGTTGGAGGTGGTGAACGCGGTCCCGGCGTACGTGAACGCGAAGGGCAGCGCGATCGAGGTGGTGCCGTCGTCGGTGCTGCTGAACGTGAGGGCCGTGGCGCCGCCGCCCACGGAGATGGGCGCGTACGTGCCGGCGAAGCTCGTCCGCGTGTACGTCATCTGCGCCCGCACGCTGCTCCCGGTCAGGGCCGTCGTGAGAAGGGCGGTGATGATCCAAGCGACGTACCGCTGAAGCGACTTGGTTGCCAGGGACCTCATGGTTCCCCTCCGGGAATGCATCCGTGATCGATGCGGAATGCTTACGGGGACCGCGCCAGCGGCAGCGACCACCGTGGCGGTGGGCTTGCCGGCTCGCTGCTCATCAGGCGCGGCACGACGTCGTGCCGCACCGCACGGGACGGTCGGGTGATTCGAGAGCTCACGCAGGAGGCGAGAACCTGCGGGGGGGCGAGGGCGACCGACGACGGCGCCGAGGCCGTGGTCGCTCAGCGCCAGACGAAGGCGGCACGGCCGAACGATCGTTCGGCCGGGGCAACGCGACAGGGGTGCACGTCGACGCCGCATGGGACCTCGCGCGCCGCAGGGGTGCCGCTGAACCGGCGCAAGGTCAGCCACCTATCTTCTCCGAATCGGACTCGCGGGTCAACGAAGGATTTCACCCGCCGAGGCGCGTGGCCCGCGACCGCACCGCCCGCTCCCCCTTGCATGCCTGCTACTTCGCGCGGCGGGTCCGCGGGCAGATCGCGCGACCCCCGGCGGCCGCCCGAGTGGTGGAGATCGGTGCTGGTGAGCGACTTGAGCGAGCGCTTCCTAGCGAACCACGACGATCCGCGCGACGCGATGCTCGGACCCGGCATCCCACGCGACGAAGTAAACGCCGGCGGCGACCGGTCGCCCGGCCTCGTCGCGGGCGTCCCAGCCGTGCTCGTACGTCCCGTCGAGGCGCGGCGCATCCCTCCACGTGCGGACGGTCCGGCCCACTGCATCCACGATCCGGAGTGTCGCCGGAAAGGCGCCGCCGAGGCGCGCGCGCAGGGACGTCGCGCCGCGACAGGGATTCGGCCGAACGTCGAGCCCGGCGAGGACGAGCGGCTCGGGCGCTCGCGCTCCCGTCACCGCACCGTCCGGGACGCCGTCCTCGAACACGATGGCGCGCAGCTTCTCCGCAGCATCGAACGTGAGCTTCGTGCGCAGCGCGTATCCGTCCGTGGAGCTTTGCGCCACGAAGGAGAAGCCGCGGCCCCCGGTCGCCGCCGTGGGATGCGTCCCATCCGCGCCGATGAGCGTGCCGAGCCAGTTCTGCGGCTGGAAGTGGAGGATGAGCGCGTGGTAGTCCACCCAGGGAACGAGCATCTCGTCGGCCAGTTGCACCACCGCGACATTCGCCGCTTCGACGCGACCGTCGCCCACGTGCGCGAGCTCGGGCGGAATGGTGCTGAGCACGGGGACGACTCCGAGATCGACGTAGCCCTGCACGAAGGTGCGGTACGTTGCCTTCCACGCGGCGGCGCTCCAGCCGCCCTCGTCGATGTCGTTCGTTCCGAACATGAGGAGCGCCCACGAGTACTCGCCGGGCGTCGTGCCGTCTCCGGTCAGCACTCCGGCGGGAGGATGGCCCGCGGCCTCGGCGTCCGCGATCTCCCAGCCGCCCAGGTTGCCGTAGTCGGGGCCCTTGCCGTGATCGCGGTAGAAGGAGTTCCCGTCCGCGGGTTGCGTCCCCGAGTAGGCGAGCCACGAGCGAACGGCCGCGTAGTCGTGACCGGTCTCGTTCGAAGACGGTCCGCTGAGGATCGCGTTCCGGAAGTAGGCCGACGACTCCGTGATCGAGTCGCCGATCTGACCCATCCGCCCCGCGACTCGGCCCGCCGCAACGCCCTGCACGACGATGGCGCGCAACCGTGCTTTCCTCGGGGCGTCGATGGGGCCGAGGAAGGAGCGATAGTCCGCCCACGCCGCGCCGTTCCAGTCCCACGCGGCCCCGATGGACGGCGCAGCGAGGAGCAGCGCGGCCAGAGCGAACGCGAGGGTGCAGCGAGCCAAGGGGCGCAGGGGCATTCCCTCCGCGGAACAATCTAACAGGTCGCCGGCCGCGTGTGCATCCGGGTCGGAGACGCGCCGGTTCGCCCCTTTCGATTCCGGGGCGCCCAGCGATGCTCGGGTACCGGGCTGCCCATGCTCGGCGCGGGTTGCCCCCTCCGAGCGCTCCGGGCATACTCCCTCCTCCCGCGAACGGCCGGCGGGCCCGCCTTTCGGGACGGACCTCCGCCGCGTCCTCGGTCCGCGTCCGGAGGTCCCGATGTCGCAGCACGCCGTCGCCGATCTGCTCGCGGGCAAGGTCCCGGTCGGCTCCGCCGTCACCGTGAAAGGCTGGGTCCGCACCCGCCGCGATTCGAAGGCGGGCGTCTCCTTCGTCCACGTCACCGACGGGTCGGCCTTCGATCCCATCCAGGTCGTCGCGCCGTCGACGCTTCCGAACTATGCGCAGGACGTCGCCCGCCTCTCCGCCGGCTGCTCGATCGTGGCCGCCGGCGAGCTGGTGGCGAGCCCGGGCGGCGGCCAAACCGTCGAGATCCGCGCGACGCGATTGGACGTGGTGGGCTGGGTCGACGATCCCGAGACCTATCCCGTGTCCGCGAAGCGGCACACGTTCGAGTACCTGCGCGAGGTGGCGCACCTCCGCTCGCGCACGAACACGTTCGGCGCCGTCGCGCGCGTGCGACACGCGCTCGCCCAGGCGATCCACCGCTTCCTCCACGAGCGCGGCTTCTTCTGGATCCACACGCCGATCATCACCGCCTCGGACGCCGAGGGCGCGGGACAGATGTTCCGCGTCTCCACGCTGGACCTCGCGAACTTGCCGCGGACGCCGGAGGGCCGCGTCGACTTCGCCCAGGACTTCTTCGGGCGCGAGACGTTCCTCACGGTGTCGGGACAGCTGAACGTGGAGACGTACTGCTGCGCGCTCTCGAAGGTCTACACGTTCGGTCCCACGTTCCGCGCGGAGAACAGCAACACGAGCCGGCACCTGGCCGAGTTCTGGATGATCGAGCCCGAGATCGCCTTCGCGGATCTCGGCGACGCCGCCACGCTCGCCGAGGAGTTCCTGAAATCGATCTTCGGGACGCTCCTCTCCGAGCGCGCGGACGACATGAAGTTCTTCGCCGAGCGCATCGACAAGGGCTGCATCGAACGGCTGGAGAAGTTCGTGGCGTCGAGCTTCGAGCGCATGGAATACGGCGAAGCGGTGGAGCACCTGCGCAAGGCCGTCGCGAAGGGCAAGACCTTCGAGTTCGCGCCGAGCTGGGGCGTGGATCTCCAATCCGAGCACGAGCGCTACCTGACCGAGGAGCTGGTGGGACGCCCGGTGGTGGTGATGAACTACCCGAAGGAGATCAAGGCGTTCTACATGCGGCTCAACGACGACGAGACGACCGTGGCCGCCATGGACGTGCTGGCTCCGGGAATCGGCGAGATCATCGGCGGCTCGCAGCGCGAGGAACGGCTGGACGCGCTGGACCGACGCATCGCGGAGATGAAGCTGAACGCGGACGGTTACGGTTGGTACCGAGACCTGCGCCGCTACGGCACCGTTCCGCACGCGGGGTTCGGCCTCGGCTTCGAGCGCACCATCATCTACGCCACGGGCATGGCCAACATCAGAGACGTCATCCCGTTCCCGAGGGCGCCGAAGCAAGCGGCGTTCTGAGACCGATGCGCCTCCGGCCGTGGCTCGGCCTCGCCGTCCTCTTCTTCTTCGTCGGGTCTCTTCCTCGCGTGGCCGGCGCGGTCCCTCTGGCCCCGCCCGCCGCGTATCGGGACGACTTGCTGCGCCTCGATGCGCTGGCCCGCGCGGGGCAAGTCGACTCCGCGCGCACGATCGCGACCAGGCTGGTGAGCCGAGCGCGGGGCGGCTCCGACCGGCATACGCTCGCCTACCTGCTGCGCGTGCAGGGTCAGCTGTACGCGGCCTACGGCCTCCCTCGACAGGGCGAAGCGCCGCTGCGGGAGAGCGTGGACATGTTCGCCGGCCTGCAGGACTCCGCATCGCTCTCGTGGGCGCTGCGCTGGTACGCCGTGTCGCTCCAGGGGCAAGGCTTGCGGCGCGAGGCGATGGCGCAATGGTCGCGCCTCTACGACGTGGCTCGCGCGGCGAAGGACTCCGCGGGCCTGGGCAGCGCGCTCATGGCGTTCGGATACGACTCCCTGAGAAGCGGCCGTTGCGACGGGGCGCTCGAGCGGTATCGGAATGCCGTCGCGGTCCTGGAGGGCTCGGGCGACGTGAACGACGGGCTGAACGCGCGGTTGGGCCTGGTCCTCGTGATGGAGCAGCTCGGCGAGTACGACAGCTCGCGCGCGGCGCTGCGCGAAGTCGCCACGCGTGCGAGCGAGCACTCTCTCCACTACGTGGAGGCGAACGCCTGGAACAACCTCGGGACGCTCGAGTTCTCGCTGGGAGATCCGGGCGAGGCTTCCGTGTGCTTCCGCCGCGCCTGGGAGGTGCACACGAAGAGCGGCAGCGTTCTGCCCGCCCTCACCTCCATGGTGAACCTCGCCATCACCCTGTCGGCGCTCGGGCGGTTCGCGGAGGCGGAGTCGCTCCTCACGGTGGCGCTGGAGACGAGCCGGCGCGAGGGCCTGCCCGCCCAGGAGGCCCAAGCGCGCGCGGAGCTCGGCGACCTCGAGGCGACGCGCGGCCAGTGTCGAGCGGCCCTGGCCCAGTACGACGCCGGCCTGGCGCTCGGGGACCGACTCGAAGCCGTCGATGTCGCGGATCTCGCGTTCGGGCGCGCCCAGACCCGCATCGCGATGGGCGACGCCGCCAAGGCGCTGCGCGAGCTCGACGACGTCTGCCTGCCGATCCGCAGCGGGATGACGCCCCAGCTGGAGCTCATCCTCGACGCTCTCCGGGCGGAGTTGCGCGTCCGCACGGGAGACGCCGAGGGCGCGCTCGCCGTGGTCCGCGAGGCGAAGAGCACGCCGTCCGAGGATGTTCCGCGCCTTCGCCTGCCGATCCTCGTCTGGGCGGCGCGGGCGGAGCGGATGCTGGGCCGGCGCGAGCGCGCGGCCGAGGATCTCCGCCTCGCCCTGCAGACGTGGGAGACCGATCGGCGCGTGCCGCTCGATCCCGATTGGCGGGCCCAGCGGACCGCGGACGGTCGCTCGCTCTTCGCCGAGCTGCTCGGCTTGCACCTCGAGGCGCGGTCCTCCGACCGGGATGCGGAGGTCGTCGCGGCGTACGACCTGTTGCAGCGCTTCAAGGCGCGATCCCTGCGCGAGCGGATGCAGCGACCGGCAACCGCGCCCGCCGACTCCGCTGCGGCCGGGGACGCGACGACGCTCGCCGGCGTGCGGGGCGCGTTGACGAGCGACGAGGTCCTGCTGGACTGCTTCGTGGGCCCCGACTCGTCCTGGGTCTTCACCGTCTCGCGCGACGCCTGCCGGGTGACCGCCCTTCCGGGCGAGAAGATCCTCGAGCCGCGCGTGCGACTCCTGGTGGACTTCCTCGCGTCCGCACCGGTCGCGGCGCGGAGCGGGGAGGTCGCGGACCAGGCGGCTCGCGCGATCGCGACGCCCCTTCTCGCGGGCATCGAAGGGACCGCGGTCTCGCACGTCTTGTTCGCGCCCGACGGGGTCCTGCGCCGGCTGCCGCTCGCGCTTCTCGGCCGGGTCGCCGGCGCTCTCGCCCCCGGCTTCGACGTCACCGTGGTTCCCTCCGCCACGATCCTCGTGGACCTTCGCGCCCGACCCGCCGAGCCCGGCCGGCGCGACGGGATGGTGGTTCTCGAGGGTCCGCTCGCCGAGGGGGGCACGCGGCTCGCCGGCGTCGAGCGGGAGGTGCGCGATCTCCGCCGAGGCTACGCGAGGGTGGCGGTCCTCGCGGACAGCGTGGCGCGCTCGCCCGAGCTCTGGACGCGGAGTCGGCCGCAGGTCATCCACGTGGCCGCCCACTCGCTGGTGGACGACGAGCGGCCGTGGCGCTCGGGCATCCGGCTGGCGGCCCCCTCGCGCGACGCGGACCCCTACCTGCGCGCGGAGACCATCAGCGCCACGAGGGAGCCGGCGTCCCTCGTGGTCCTCTCCAGTTGCTCGTCCGCCGGCGGGGCGAGCCTCACGGGCGAGGGCGTGGAGGGGCTGGCGTCCGCCTTCCTGACGGGCGGGGCCGAGTCGGTCGTGGCCACGCTCTGGCCCGTGGAGGACCGGGCCGCCGCCCAGATCATGCACGAGTTCTACCGGGAGGTGGCGCTCGGGAAGCCCGTGGCCGGCGCCCTCCGGGGCGCTCAGGAGGCGATGCGCCGGGACGCCTCCTGGTCCGACCCCTTCTTCTGGGCCGGGTATGTGGTGCTGGGCAACGGCGCCGTGGAGATCCCCCTCCGCGCCCGCCCTTGGGGGGTCCGCAGGGCCCCGTGGATCCTTGGGACTGCGTTGCTTCTCTTGGCCGTTCCGGCGATCCTTCGGCGACGCTCGACGTCGGCCCGACGATCGGCGTGACGAAACGTGCTCCCCGGGGTCTCTACTCTTGAGCGGACGACTGTCGGAACTCGAGGACGACGACTTGGTGCGTCGGTTCCGGAGCGCCCCGTCGGCCGCGGAGGGTCGTGAAGCGGCCGGGGAGTTGCTGGGCCGCTACCGATCACGCGTCTTCGCGTGGTGCTGGAGGCGCGCGCAGAATCGGGAGCAGGCGCTGGACCTGGCCCAGGACACGTTGCTGCGCGCGTATCGCAATCTCGGTTCGTACGAGGGACCGAACCGGTTCGGCGGCTGGCTCTTCATGATCGCGCGGAACCGTTGCCGGAGCGCGATGAAGCTGCCGGCGCTGCTGCGCGACGACGACGCGGTGCTGGAAGACGCGGTGGATCCGCGGCCGGGCCCGCAGGAGCGTGCAGAGACGTCGCAGGCGGAGGAGCGCATCCTGACGCTGATCCGGGCGAAGTTGGACGCCACGGAGCAGACGGCGATCTGGCTGCGCTGCTTCGAAGGCGTGTCGGTGGACGAGATCACGCACCGGCTCCGGATCGAACAGGCCTCCGGAGCGCGCGGGGTGCTGCAGAGCGCACGCCGGAAGCTCCGCGCCGCGATGGAGCTCGAGGACTGGGAGGGATGACGATGGAGAAGGAGCCCTGCCCCGGCCTGGAGGATCTCGAAGCGCTGCTGCGCCTCTCCTCCGCGGATCCGCGCCGCCGGCACCTGGATGATTGCCCCCGCTGTCGGGCGCGCGTGCTGACGTTCCTGGAATTCACCGAGCCGCCTCGCGACATCCCCCCCCACGTCCTTCGGGACGCGGAGTCGCGGCTGGACGCGGCGCTGAAGCGCGAGCTCGCGCTCGAGGGGGGTCGCCGGGAGAGCGCCCCCGCCGCCTTTCCTCGATGGCTTGCCGGATGGCGCCTTTCCCGAGGCGGGCTCGCGTGGGCGGCCGCCGCGATCGCGATAGGGGTCGTGGTCGTGTCGCTGCAGGGTCGCCGATCGCGGCAGGAAGCGCCGTTCTTGCTCCGTGGGTCCGCCGAGCACGCGGCCCCGGGCGCGGCATCTCCGCTCACGCTCCGCTCGGCGGCGGGACCGTCCGGCGTGCAGCTCTCGTGGTCCCCGGTCCCGGGTGCCGACGCCTACGAGGTGCGCCTCTATGGGCCGAGCCTCGAGGAGATCGCACGCCTCCATCCGGTGACGGAGCCGCGCATCCTGCTCTCGCACGCGGATCTTCCCCCGTCCGCAGCCGCGGGCGCGCCGGCGCTGTGGAAGGTCGTGGCGCTGCACGGCGGCGACTCGATCGCGGAGTCCGCGCCGTCCGAGCTGCGTCTCCCCTGACCGCACGGCGCAACTCCGGGACGCGCCGCGCCGCCGAAGAAAATACCGCGTGCGCTGTGATTTCTTCGCATGCGTCGGGTCTTCTCCTTTCGAAGGGAAGCCCACTCCAGGTTTTCCGAACCCTGTCCGTGCTTCGGTCCCCGTCGTTCTGTCGGCCCTCGGGCTCGCGGCTCCGGGACGAAGCGCACCGATTCTTCAGGACGCCGGCGCGACCGAGGCGCGGCAGGGGTTCCCTCATTCCACGGAGGAAGGCCGATGATGTCGAGGCTCTCGGGCGCGTGGCTGGCCGGCGCTCTCCTGCTCGCCGCGCCGGGCGAGCCCTGCCAAGGCGCGCCGGCCGCGCGGGTTCGGGCCGCCACCGAGGGCGGCGCCTTCCCGACCGTGCGGTACGATCTCGCGGCGAGCTACCTGCCGTCGCTCGGCCAGTCCGTCTTCTTCACGACGTCGCCCACCTTCGAGCTCCCGCTCGTTCTCTCGGAGCCGACCGGCAGCTACGGACAAGTGTCGTGGATGGCGTACAGCATGACGACGAACATGGGCTCCGTGGGCTTCGAGGGGAGTCAGACCGCGGCGAGCTACCCGCTGACGTTCGCCAGCGCGCCGACCTTCAACCTCTACTCCGGCTGGTTGCTCGGCAAGGGCCTCACTTATCTCGTCCTGCCGCAAAGTCTCGAGATCGGGTTGCCCTCCGCGGTCACGCCGGTGCTCCTGCAAGAGGTCGGGGGACGGAGCACGTCGGCAGACTCCTGCTGGGCGACCTTCCTGTGCGTGCTCGAGCAGTACGTCACCGACGGTTACCCCTCCCTGTGCTTGCTGGGAGAGCGGGGCCCCGGCGGCGGCACGACCTTGGCTCGCTATCGCGACGAGATCCTGTCCACGACCCCGGAAGGGCAGTATTACGCCCATCTGTACAAGCAGTACTCCCCCGACATGGTCCGCGCGACGGCTGCGGACCCGAGCCTCTTCGTCCGTGCCGTCGGCGCCCGCGATGCTTGGGTCACCGCCATCCAGGCGCTCGTGGACGGCGGCGGAGGCGGCGCCACCGTCACCACGCAGATGCAAGACGACCTCAACGCCATCTTGGACTCCTTCGCGGCGCACGGGAGCCCCGCGCTCGCGAGCGTCGTCGCGACCGAGCGCCAGAGGCTGCAGCTCGACGCGATCGCCGGGCTCGACATGACCGCATTCCAGCATCAGATCGAGACGCTGGGTGGCGTGTCGGCGGTCGAGCCGCACTCCTGGGGACAGATCAAGGCGCTGTACCGGTGACGACGAGGCGTTCCTCCAGAGCCTAGGCACCTCTCCCGATAATGCCGGGGAGCGATGGGCACCCCCGTGAGGGTGCGATCGGCCCGACGAAGTAGCCGGCGCCGCATCGCTCGGGTACCTTGCGCGACTCGGAGGGAGCGCTCATGTGCCGCTGGATCGCGTACGTCGGCTCGCCCCTCTGGATGGACTCCTTCCTCGTCCGCCCGGAGAACTCGCTCCTCGCGCAGAGCCGCAACGCGCACGCGTCCACGCACCCGATGAACGCGGACGGCTTCGGCATCGGCTGGTACGGCGAGCGGGAGAAGCCCGGCGTGTTCCGCGCGATCGTCCCCGCGTGGAACGACCCGAACTTCCGCAACCTCGCGGAGCAGATTCGCTGCCGCCTGTTCTTCGCGCACGTCCGCTCCGCCACCGGCACGCCCGTGCAGCTGGGGAACTGCCATCCGTTCCGTCGCGGGAACTGGCTCTTCCAGCACAACGGAATCGTCCCCGGCTACGACGTCCTCCGGCGGCGCATGGACTTCGCCATCGCCCCCGACCTCTACCCCACGCTCGAGGGCACCACGGACTCGGAGCGCATGTTCCTCCTCGCGATCACGCTCGGCCTCTCCGAGAACGCGCCACGCGCGCTGCAGAGGATGGTGGGGTTCCTGGAGGAGCTGCGCCACGAGCACCGGATCGAGGATCCGCTCGTGATGACGATCGCCGCCACCGACGGCGCGCGCATCTTCGCGCTGCGCTACGCGTCGCACGGGCCCTCGCCCACGCTCTATCACAGCTCGGACATCCACGCGCTGCGCGACGTCGGCGGAGCGTGCGAGGCGTGGCCCGCGGACGGCGTGATCCTCGCCTCCGAGCCGCTGGACTCCGTGGGCGAGCACTGGCGGGCCGTGGAGGAGTCGATGCTGCTCGTGGCGGAGCCGGGGCGAGTCGTGCGGCAGCCGCTCGGGCTGTGGGTCGCGGCCGACGGCTCGAGGTGACCACGAGGTCGCGCCGCCGCGGCGGAGGCCCGGGATCGCGCCGCCGACACCGCAGGACGCCTTCTCGGCCGCGCCACCGCTCTGCTAGTCTCCACCGCCGCAACCTCCCGATTCCCGGAAGCCGCCGAGACCCGCCATGCACGTCCTCTTCCTCTCGCCCGAGAGCCAGCCCTACTACCGGGAGTTCGTGCGCGGCCTGAAGGAGGTCGGAGCCCGCGTCACGGGTCTCGGTCACGCGCCGCGCCACGCCTTGGCGCCGCCGCTGCGTGCGCAGCTCGACGAATACGTCTCGGTGCGAAGCCTCTTCGATCCCCACGAGACCCTCGCCGCCGCACGGGAGATCGCCCGCACGCACGCGATCGACCGCGTGGAGATGACCGACGAGCCGCTCGTGGTCCCGGCGGCGCACCTGCGGGAAGCGCTCGGGCTGCCCGGCGTCTCGGTCCGGACGGCCACGCTCTGCCGCGACAAGACCGCGATGAAGGAGTTCCTGCGCGCGAACGGAGTCGCCTGCGCCGCGTCGCGCGCCGCGTCCTCCGAGGGGGAGATCCGCGAGTTCGCGGAGCGGAGCGGGTTCCCGATCATCGTGAAGCCGCGCGCCGGCTTCGGCTCCCTGCACACGCACCGCGTGGAATCCGCCGCCGGTCTCGACGAGCTGCTCCCGAAGCTGGCGCTCCAGCACGGGCGGTCGGTGGCCGTGGAAGAGTTCGTGGACGGGCACGAGGGCTTCTACGACACGATCATGCTGGACGAGGACGTCGGCCACGAGTTCATCTCCCACTACTATCCCGGGTGCCTCGAAGCCACGGTGAGCCGAACCGTGTCGCCGCAGATCGCGGTCACGAATCGCATGGATGCGCCCGGCTACCGCGAGCTCGAGGACGTCGGGCGCGAGGTGAACCGGTTGCTGGGGCTCTCGCGCACCGCCACGCACATGGAATGGTTCTTCGGAACGAAGGGGCTGTTCTTCTCCGAGATCGGCGCGCGCCCGGCGGGGGAGCGGATCTGGGACATGTACTGCGCAGCGAACGAGTTCGACGTCTTCCGCGAGTGGGCCTCCGCGGTGGTGCACGGCCGCGTCACGCAGGCGCCGAGCCGGCGGTTCGCCGCGGGCTCCATCCAGATTCGCCCCACCGGCGACGGACGTTACCTGGGTCACGAGGGCCTCGAGGCCGCGCTTCGCGAGGTGGGCGAGTGGATCTACGAGTCTTCGGTGCCAAGTCCCGGCACGCCCACGCAGCCGCTCGAGCGCGGCTGGCTCGTGAACACCTGGTTCCGCCTTCGCCACCCGAGCTACGACCGGCTCCGCGAGATGATGGATCTCCTGGGGCGCACCGTGAAGGCGCATGCCCGGCCATGACGAAGCTCGCGGGCCGCCCTCGGCCATGACGAAGCCTGCGGACCCGGGTCGCCCCGGGAAGGGTCTCGCGGACGCGGCGAGCGGCTACGAGCTGCTCGACTCCGGCGACGGCCGCAAGCTCGAGCGCTTCGGCCCGTGGGTGCTGGCGCGGCCGTGCGCGCAGGCCGCGTGGCGCCCGCGCCTCGACGAGGCCGTGTGGCGCGCGGCGCACGCGTCCTTCGCGCGCGACGACGACGCGGGTTGGACCGTCCGCGACAACATCCCCGAGCGATGGATCGTGGAGATCGACGCGCTGCGCTTCCGGATCTCGCGCACGGACTTCGGCCACCTCGGCCTCTTCCCGGAGCAGCGCGCGCAGTGGCGGTGGATCGAGGAGAAGCTCCGAGAGGCGAAGCAGCGTCGCGGCGGCGGTAGCGATGGCGGCGGTCAGGGCGGCAGCGGCGGCCAGGGCGGCAGCGGCGGTCGGGGCGGCAGTGATCGTGGTGCTGGCGGGGACGGCCGCGGTGATGGCGACGGCGGAACGAGCGTGTCCCTGTTGAATCTCTTCGCGTATTCCGGAGGCGCCACGCTCGCGGCGGCCCGCGCGGGTGCGGAAGTGTGTCACTTGGATGCGTCGAAGGGCATGGTCACGTGGGCGAGAGAGAACGCGGAGCTGAGCGGCCTCGCGGAGGCGAAGGTGCGCTGGATCGTGGATGACGCCGTGAAGTTCCTGAAGCGCGAGGAGCGGCGCGGCCACCGCTATCACGCCGTCGTCCTCGATCCGCCCACGTTCGGGCGCGGCGCGAAGGGCGAGGTCTACAAGATCGACGAGGGCCTCCGCGCCACGCTCGACTTGTGCGCGCGCCTCCTCGCGGACGACCCCGCGCTCTTCCTCCTCACCAGCCACACGCCCGGCTACACGCCGATCGTACTCGCGAACCTCGTGGCGCAGACGATGTCCGAGCGGGCGGGCCGGGTGGAGTGCGGCGAGATGCTCCTCGGCGGCGGCGAGGACGGCGTGATGGCGCTGCCGAGCGGTGCGTGGGCACGATGGAGCGTCGCGTGAGCGAGGATCTCGAGGTTCTGTTCGAGGACAACCATCTCCTCGCGGTGAACAAGCCGTCGGGCGTCCTCACGCAGCCGTCGGACACGGTGGAGGACAGCGTCGAGACGCGCGCGAAGGAATGGGTGCGCCGCGTGAAGGAGAAGCCCGGCGCCGTGTTCCTGCACGCCGTGCATCGCCTCGACCGCGAGGTCTCGGGCGTGGTGCTCTTCGCGCGCACCAGCAAGGCGCTCTCGCGGCTGAACGAGGAGATGCGGTCGCGACGCGTCGAGAAGATCTACCACGCGCTCCTCGAGGGAGTGCCGCCCGAGGAGAACGGCGTGCTGGAGCATTGGCTCGTGCACGGCAGCCACGCTGCGAAAGTGGTGCCGGCCGGCTCGACCGGCGCGCGGCTGGCGCGGCTGGAGTATCGCGCCTTGCGGCATGACGAGGGCCTCACGCTCGTGGAGGTCCGCCTGGAGACCGGGCGCTATCACCAGATCCGCGCGCAGCTCGCCGCGATGGGCTGCCCCGTCGCCGGCGACGGCCGCTACGGAAGCCGCCGCGCCACCTCCGGGCGGATCGCTCTCCATCACCGCCGGCTGACGCTCGAGCACCCCGTGCGGAAGGAGACGGTGGGGATCGAGGCTCCCTATCCCGCGGAGTGGCCGTCGGCCTGGACTCCCGTGCCGTCCCCGCGGCGCGCCCGCCGCGCCGGTGCGCGCCCCGAAGAAGCTACCGATAGCGGGACTTCAGGCAGCCCCAGTCCGCGACCTCCCCGCCGGCGCCCGCGGACACGCCCGGCATCGGCAGGCACCCCGAGCTCGAGCTCGAAGCCACGAAGGCATGTCCCTGGCCGCCGCCGAGCACGATGATCTCCTCGCTCCACACCTCGTCCTGACCCGTTTCGTCGTCGTGCCAGCTGAGGACGAGCGCGTAGGTCCCCGGCGCCACGTCCTCGACCTGCACCGAGAGATCGAAGCAGCAGAGGCACGTGCAGAAGTTCGTGAGCCTCTCGGTCTCGACGATCTCGATCCGGCCGGACGTTTGAGCCACCGAGTACGTGACGCTGTCCATGCAGCAGTTGTAGGCCGCCGCGTCGTGGAAGACGGTCACCGTGTCCTCCGCCACGACCGCGTGGATCCGGTCCACCGAGCAGCCGGGCCACGCCTGTGCGCTCGGCGACGCCAGGGTGACGATCAGCACTGCGAGACCGCGAACGAGTCCGGCCATGGATCTCCCTCCGTCTTCCGATTCGCCCGGAGAACCTGGCTTCACCCTGTCGCGGGCCTCGCCGCCCGCGCAATGACGGGCGTCATGTCCTGACATGACGGGCGTCATCCCGCGAGCGCGCCACGAAGGACGGCGGGCCGCCCCCGGAGGAGCGGCCCGCCTCGTCGAGATCTCTTCTCTCGTCGACTGCTCTAGCGGAGGCGACTCACGCGCTGCATGTCCACGCGTCCGCCGCTCGAGAGCCGGACGAAGTACACGCCGGCCGCGACCGCGTGACCCGCGCCGTCCCGGCCGTCCCACGAGACCACGTTGCGGCCCGCGGGCACCTCCGAATCCACCAGCGTCCTCACGCGGCGACCCATCACGTCGATCACCTCGACCTTCGCCCGCCCCGCGTGCTCGAGCGAGAACGAGATGTCCGCCGACGACCCGAACGGGTTCGGACGGACCGGCGCCAGACCGAAGCTCTGCGGAACCGCCGCGATGACCGGCGCCGCCGTGGCCCCCGTGCAGACGTTGCAGTCCAGCGCCAACGGCGTTGTGATGAGCTGCCAATTGACCAGGCTGCCCACGTCCCCGGCCTTGTTGTCCGAGACGATCAGGCTCCAGGTTCCGGCGGCGTTCTGTCCGTTGAACGGCGTGAGCGCGTAGAAGGACATCGCCGTTCCGGCGTACCAAGGGTTGCTCGCGGGGCAATAGCTCTCCGGGTCGAACGACGAGCTGTCGTCGAACGTGATGTCCATGTTGTCGCTCGCACAGCCGTTGGTCGTCGCCGGCACGCCGGGCCGATCGAGGAGCGGGATCAACGTACCCTGAGGGCTCCGCAGCTGGATCTTGATGTCCCCGACGAACGGGTGCGTGATCTGCACGCGGACGTTGACGTCGGTGAGGACCAAGCTCGAGGCCACGAACAGCGTGCTCGTGACGCCGTTCGGGTCGTTGTCCGGGATCGCGACGGGAAGGCCCGGCGGCACGGGCGTGGAGCCGACCGCGTGCGTGAAGTCCGAAGTGTACGGGCCGCCTTCGGTCGCGGTGACCGAAAGGTGGAAGCTCAGCACCGTGCCGCAGGCGACGCCCTGCGCGATCTCGATCGTGAAGTACGGTGCGTCGCAGGTCCGCGTGCCGCCGGCGGGGATGTTCGGCCACGTCGCCGAGCCGTCGAGGATCG
The DNA here is from genome assembly GCA_046330135.1 of bacterium. Classification (GTDB taxonomy): domain Bacteria; phylum ARS69; class ARS69; order ARS69; family ARS69; genus CAYYFX01. The sequence goes on along the minus strand of JAXLTI010000004.1, from coordinate 805,855 downwards.
TGACGCCCGGGGTCGTGCTCGTGAGGGTCCCGGTCACGTTCGTGAAGGCGCCGTTCGCCGCGGTGAGATCCACCGGGATCTGCACCTGCTCGCCCGGCTCCCACACGCCGTTCGCATCGCCAACGCCGCCCGGACAGTGGTCGAGTCCGTTGAACGTCACGAAACGGATGCTCGTGGGCGGCGGGCCGGCATAAGAGCCGTCCAGCGTCTGCACGCCGGTGTTGAGCGGATCGAGCCAGTCCTTCAGCCGCGACGACGACGTTCCGCCGCCGTTCCAGGAGACGGAGACCCGGCCGTACCAATCCGGAAGGGTGGGCGAAGAGCAGGCGGAGCCTCCGCCGTGCAGCTGGCCGACGAGACGGTGGTTCGGATCCCAGATGCCCGAGCCGGAGGAGCCGGGCTCGGTGACGCCGTCCGCCCACGCGACCTTCCAGTGCGTGCCGTCGCCGGGCGAGGAGTTCCCGCCGTACGAAGTGACGGTGAGGCCGCCGTTCGAGAAGCTGATCGCCTTCTCGTCGCAGTTCGGGTGGTGAATGCCGACCACGCTCGACACCGCCGCGCCGGAGTTGTCCCAGCCCGCGTAATACACGTTCCAGGCCGGATTCGGGTTCGCGTTCAGGCGCACCAGCGTGAAGTCGCTCGGCGAGTACGAGGCCTTCCACACGGCGCCGGTCTGGTTCTGCGCGAGCGAGCCGCAGCACAGATCGCCGCAGTGCGGCGACTCGAAGTTCCAGTACACGACCATGGTGGCGGCGTTCCCGGCGTTCACGCCGCAGTGGTTCGCCGTCTCGAAGTACGGTGCGAGATCACCCGCGGTGTTGTTCACCATCTGGCCCGAGCACGTCCACTGGCCGTTTCGCTGGAACACGGCCTCCGAGTGGATGTCGTCGCGCCAGGGATCGCCGACCGGGCAGATGACGTCGTTGTTGCAGGTGCCCTGACGCAGCGGCGACGCGAGGTGGAACCAGTCGCGGAAGCCGTAGCCCACCTGCACGAGCTCGAGATCCGGCTCGAACTTCACGCGAGGCGGAACGTACAGCTCGACCACCGCCTGCGAGCCCGGCGTCACCGGCAGCCAGAGCTGGCCGTCGGTGGCGTCCTCGCCGGTGTAGGGCCCCTCGTAGTAGTCGCGGCCCGGCGCGATGACGTGAAGCGTGGCGCCCGGCGGCAGGTCGAAGCGCCCGAACCCGAGGTTCAGGTCCGTCGCGCCCGGCGCGTCGATGAAGAGCCGCCACAGGCGAGCGCCGTCGGAGAGGGTCTCCCACGTCCCGTTCGTCCTGGGCGTGATGGACACCGGAACGGCGTCCGCGAACTGGAACGGCGTGCCCTCGGTGCGGGAGCGCTCATCGGCCACCGCCGCGAGCGCCACACCGTCCCGGGCAGGAACGAAGTACCTCTGGACGGAGCCGAGCGAGGCGCCCGCTCCGTTCTCGCTGAAGGGAGCGGCGCCTTGGCGCGCCATCGCTCCCAGCGGAAGCAGCAGGAGTGCCAAGGACAGAACGAAACCGGAAGTCCGAGCGTGGGAGCGAAGCATGAAGTGCTCCTCGGCCGTGGGGAGAGAGGCTCCGCGAGCATCCGTCGAGGAGCGGCGTAGATTGGTCCACCCTGGCATGGCGTCGGTCGCGGACGTGAGACGGGCCGCCCCCGGAGGAGCGGCCCGCCCCGTCCTCTTCTACTCGTCCTAGCGGAGTCGACTCACGCGCTGCATGTCCACGCGTCCGCCGCTCGAGAGCCGGACGAAGTACATGCCGGCCGCGACGGAGCGACCCGCGCTGTCCCTACCATCCCACGAGACCGCGTTGCGGCCCGCGGGCATGTCCGCATCCACCAGCGTCTTCACGCGACGACCCGTCACGTCGATCACCTCGACCTTCGCCCGACCGGAACGTTCGAGCGAGTACGAGATGTCCGCCGACGAGCCGAACGGGTTCGGACGGACCGGCGCCAGACCGAAGCCCTCCGCAACCGCCGCGATGACCGGCGCCCCCGTGGCCGCCGAGCAGACGTTGCAGGTGCCGGTGACGATGGGCGTCGTGTTCAGGCTCCAGGTCACGAGCGAGCCGACGTCGCCGCCCGCATAGTCGGTGACGCTGAGGGTCCAGTTCCCCGCCGTGCTCTGTCCGTTGAGCGCCGAGAGAGGCGTCACGGGCATGGCCGGGCCGCTGTACCAGGGCGTCGTCCCGGGGCACCAGGTCTCGGGGTTGAACCCCGAGGCGTCGTCGAACGTGATGTCCATGTTGTCGTTGTTGCAACCGTTGGTCGAGGCCGGCACGCCGGGCCGATCGAGCAACGTGATGACGGTCCCGAGCGGGCTCTGCAGCGTGATGCCGAGGTCACCCACCCAGGTGTGGTTGATCTGCACGTGCACGTTGACGTCGGTGAGCGTCACGGCCTGACCGACCGTGAGCACGCTCGTGGTCGTCGAGTTGTCGTTGATCGCGCCCGGCAGACCGGACGGCGTGAGCGACTGGCCCACCTCGTGGCTGAAGTTGTAGTTGAACGGCCCGCCCTCCGCCGCGTAGACGGTGAGCTGGAAGTTGAGGACGGTCCCGCAGGTCACGCCCGGACCGATCGCGATCATGAAGTGCGGCGCGTCCGAGGTCTGCGTGCCGCCCATCGGGATGTTCGGCCACGTCGCGGAGCCGTCGAGGATCGTGACGCCCGCGCTCGTGGTGGCCAGGCTGCCCGTCACGCTCGTGAAGGGGCCGTAGGCCGCGGTGAGGCTCACCGGGATCTGAACCTGCTCGCCCGGCTCCCACACGCCGTTCGCATCACCCACGCCGCCCGGGCAGTGATCGTACCCGGCGAACGACGCGAGGCGGATGCTCGGCGGAGGCGGCGCCGCGTACGAGCCGTTGAGCGTCTGCACGCCGCTGTTCAGCGGATCGAGCCAGTCCTTCAGCCGCGACGAGGGCGTTCCGCCGCCGTTCCAGGACATCGAGACGCGGCCGTACCAATCCGGATCGTGCGGCAGCGAGCACGACGAGTAGCCGCCGTGCAGCTGGCCGACGAGGCGATGGTTCGTATCCCAGATGCCCGAGCCGGAGGAGCCGGGCTCCGTGACGCCGGACTCCCAGTGACGGACTTCCCAGTGGCTGCCGTCGCCCGGCGTCGTGGTCCCGAGGTACGACGTGATCACGAGCGCGTCGTTCTCGAAGCTGATCGCCTTCTCGTCGCAGTTCGGGTGGTGAATGCCGACCACGCTCGGCACGGCGGCGCCGGAGTTGTCCCAGCCCGCGTAGTACACGTGCCAGTCCGGGTTCGGCGTCGCGTTGAGCTGCACCAACGTGAAATCGGAGGTCGCGTACGACGCCTTCCAGGTGGCGCCGGTCTGATTCTGGGCGAGCGACCCGCAGCACAGCGCGCCGCACGTCGGCGACTCGAAGTTCCAGTACACGACCATGGTGGCGGCGTTCCCGGCGTTCACGCCGCAGTGGTTCGCCGTCTCGAAGTAGGGCGTGAAGTCGGCTGCGGTGTTGTTGACCATCTGGCCCGAGCAGGTCCACGCGCCGCTCCTCTGATAGACGGCTTCCGCGTGGATGTCGTCGCGCCAGGGATCGCCGACCGGGCAGATGACGTCGTTGTTGCAGGCGCCCTGACGCAGCGGCGACGCGAGGTGGAACCAGTCGCGGAAGCCGTAGCCCACCTGCACGAGCTCGAGATCCGGCTCGAACTTCGCGCGAGGCGGAACGTACAGCTCGACCACCGCCTGCGAGCCCGGCGTCACCGGCAGCCAGAGCTGGCCGTCGGTGGCGTCCTCGCCGGTGTAGGGCCCCTCGTAATAGTCGCGGCCCGGCGCGATGACGTGAAGCGTGGCGCCCGGCGGCAGGTTGAAGCGCCCGAACCCGAGGTTCAGGTCCGTCGCGCCCGGCGCGTCGATGAAGAGCCGCCACAGGCGAGCGCCGTCCGGAAGCGTCTCCCATGTCCCGTGGGTCGCCGGAGTGATGGACGTCGGAACCGGGTCCGCGAACTGGAACGGGGTCCCCTCGGTGCGCGACCGCTCGTCGGCCACCGCCGAGAGCGCCACACCGTCCCGGGCAGGAACGAAGTACCTCTGGACGGAGCCGAGCGGGCCGCCCGCTCCGTTCTCGCTGAAGGGGGCGGCGCCCTGGCGCGCCGACGCGGCGAGGGGCAGGAGGAGAATCAGGGTAGCGGACAGCGCGAGGGCGGCGGTCCGAGCATGCTGGCCAGACATCGGGGCGTTCCTCCGCGGTGCAAGGGCGCGGGCGATTCCCGGGTCCATCCGGGACTCCGCGATGGCTCTTCGATCCTAGCACTCGAGGCCCCTGAATCCGACCGCTAAGTCAGGAGATCCCGTCACACCGCCATCAGCACGCCACGGGCGCGGTCCCCGGTCGCGGCAGCCACGATCGACGCGTACAGCGCCACCTGCTCCCGGTACACCTCCACCGTTCCGTCCAGCTCGCGATCCGTCTTGAAATCCACCACGGTCCACGCATCGCCTTCGCGGAAGGCGAGGTCCACCACGCCCTCGACCAGCGCACCCTCCCCGTCGCGCCAGGTCAGGGGCGTCTCGCGCCGGCAATCGCCGCGCTTCGCCGCCTCGCGCGCCTTCGCGAGGAGCGGATGCTGCAGCACCGTCCGCGCCACCTTCGCCGCGGCGGCCACCTCTTCCTCCGGCGCGCCGAGCACCCGCCCCGAAAGCTCCGCCACGACACGCAGCCCCTCGACGTCCGCGTCCAGCGGCACGTTCGCGAGCACGGCGTGCACGAGCGTGCCGAAGCGCCGGCCGCTCGGCCGCTTCTTCTCCCGCGGGAGATCGATGCGCTCGACGGCCTCTCGCCCCGCCGCTCCCGGAGCGCCCCGCGCACCCGCCCCTGCGCTCGTGCCGGCCCCGCCGATGTTCCTTCGCGCCCGCTCCGTGGCGGTCTCGACGCGACACGACGGCCGCGACGCTCCCTCCACCAGCGCGCGCTTCTGCTCTTCCCAAGCGCGGTACGCCGCCACGTCCGCCTGAACCACCGAGGCGTCCACCTCCCGGCTCAGCAGCTCCTCGCTCCGCACGCCGAAGGGCGGCTCGCGTCCGAGGTCGAGCACGTTCGGATCCCACCAGACGACGTCGTAGGCGCTCGCCTCGCCGCCCGCACCCTCGAAGCGGTGCGACCCGGGCCGCACACACGAGGCCGACGCCTCGCCCGTCTCTTCCACACGGTCGCGGACGCTGTCCTTGCCGAATCGCGGACAGCCGGCCGCGGCTTCCGCCTCCACACGTTCCGGCACCTTCGGGTAGATCCCGCCGAAGAGCGGCGCGATCCAGCTCGCCTTCGCGCCGTCCTCCATGTCCATCCACGGCCCATCGCCGAGCGCGGGCACCACCAGGAGATCGCGCGCCCGCGTGGCCGCCACGTACGCCAGCCGCACGCCCTCCGCCACGTCGCGGCGGATCTCGGCGTCCCGCGCCTCCAGCAGCTCCGCCGGCGCCCACCCCGCGATGCGCACGGCGCAGAGGCCCTTCTCGGGGTCGAGCGCGCGCTGCGGCTGATCGCGCGCGACGCTCGCCGTCATGTCTGCGAGGATCACGACCGGGAACTCCAGGCCCTTCGCCTTGTGCACGGTCATGATGCGCACGCCGTCGCTGCCCTCTTCGAGGATCGGCGCCTCGGCGGCCTGGCGCGCGCCCGCCTCTTCCATCAAGCGCTCCACGAAGCCGCGGAACGAGATGCCGCCGGTGGCCTCGTAATCCCGCGCCTGCTCCGCCACGTGCAGCACGTTCGCGAGGGCCTGCTCTCCCGACGGGCGCAGCACCAGTCCCGCGTGGGCGCGCGTCGTCTCGAGGAGGAGGTTCACGGTGTCCGCCACCGGCCGTCGGTTCCGCCCGCGATGCAGCGCGGCCAGGAGGGCGAGCGCTTCGCGGATGGGGGCGAGCCGCGCGGCTGCTTCGCCCGCGGCCGCCTCCTCGGGAACGCGAAATGGATGCAACCGCTTGAAGCGATGCCGCCACTCGAGGAGCGCTTCGTCGCCCACGGCGAAGAACGGACCGCGCAGCGTGGCGAAGACGGAGAGCTCGTCGTCCGGCCACTCGATCGCGGCGAGCGCGGTGCGGATGGACTCCACCTCTTCGCGCTCGTGGAACGAGCGCCCGCCCACGAGGAGGTGGCGCACGCCGCGCGCCTCCAGCGCCTCGACGTACAGGCGCGACACGTCGTCGCCGAAGCTCTGCAGGCGGCGGAAGAGGAGGCACACGTGGCGCGCCTGGACGGGCACGCGCTTCTGCTGAGCCGGATTCGTCTCGTCCTTCTCCGTGACCTGCCAGCCGCTCTCCTGGATCAGCCACGCCACGAACGCGCCCGTGGCGTCCGGGAGCGAGCGCGAGATCGCGTTCTTCGCGTACCCGCCGCGCGCCCCGTAGGGCGACGGCACCGGGAGGGCCACCACCGCCGGCTGACCCTCCATCGGCGCGCGATGCTCCGCGAGCGGCACGTATCCCGGCTGTTGCGCGTCGGCATCCTCCACGATGAGCGGCGCGAACGATGCGTTCACCACGCGCTGGATCGCCGGCGCGCTGCGGAAGCTGGTGGTGAGGTGCAACAGCGATCCTCCGCGCAGCACCACCTGGTCGCGCACTTCGAGGTACGTGCCCACGTCGGCGCGGCGGAAGCGGTAGATGGACTGCTTCGGATCCGCCACCAGGAAGAGCCGGCCCGGCGCCGGCGTCACCTTCCGCCAATCCGAGACGCGCGGATCGTCCGCGGCGAGGAGCAGCAGGATCTCCGCCTGGAGGGGATCGGTATCCTGGAACTCGTCCACGAAGAGATGGGAGAAGCGCCCGTGGAACTCCGCGCGGACGTCGTCGCGCTCCTTCAGGAGATCGCGCGTCTTGCGGAGGAGATCGAGGAAGTCCAACCGCCCCGAGCGCGCCTTCAACGCTTCGTAGCGCTTCACCGCTTCGGCCAGCTCCGCATGAAGGAGCGCCGCGAGGTCCGCGTCCGCCGCCTCCTGGAATCGCGTGAGGGTGTCGCACAACCGCTCGTGCGCGGCGCGGACGACGTCGCGGTCCAGGTCTTCGCCGAACTTCTTCCCGCGGCCTTTCCCCGGGTGGCGGAAGCGCCAATCGTTCAGCGCCACGAGCGCCGCCTCCACGCCGTCCGCGTCGCGGTCCCGCACGGCCTCCGCGGCGCGGATCTCCCGGCTCGCCGCCCGCGCCCGCTCCGTGTCGCGGTAGAAGCTGTCGCGCTGCTTGTCCGAGCAGCGCTCGGTGAGGTCCGCGAAGGCGTGCAGCTCCTTCACCGCGGCGTCGATGCCGGCGTCCCGGTCGAAGGCATCGCGGCGCCACGGCGCGGGGAAGTCGCGCCACTCCACGAGCGTGAGCCCCGCCCCGCGCAGGCGCGCGATGGGCCCTTCGTCCTCGGGGCCCTTCGAGGTGCGGCGCAGCGATCGCCGCACGCCCTCGGGAGGGCTCTCGAGCTGCTCCTGGAGCCACAAATCGAACGCCTCGGCGAACGCGCGCGCGCTCTCGGGATCCTTGAGCACTTCGAAGCGCGGGTCCACGCACGCTTCCACGGACCGCTCGCGCAGCAGGTCCGCGCAGAAGCCGTGGATCGTGCTGACGCGCGCTTCCTCCAGTCGCGCGAGCGCTGCCTCGAGGTTCCTGCGCACGGGATCGTCCTTGTCCGCCGCACGTCGACGCGCCACCTCGAGCTCGCCGCGCAGGCGCAGCTTCAGCTCGCCGGCCGCCTTCTCGGTGAAGGTCACCGCGACGATGCTGTCCACCTTCGCGCGTCCCTGCGCGAGCACGGCCACGATTCGCCGCACGAGCTCGGTGGTCTTCCCGGTACCCGCGGCCGCCTCCACCACGAGCGTCTCGCCCAGGCTCGCGCGGATTCTCGCGCGCGCCTCCGCGTCCACGAGCGGCGTCCCCGTTCCCGTGGTCCCGGCGCTCACGGCAGCCTCCTCAGCTCGGTGAGCTTCTCCAGAAGCGCGCGGTCCTTCCGGCGCGCGCGCGTCTCCTCGAAGGGACCGCACACCCGACGGAAGTCGCACGTCCCGCAGGCGCCCTCGCGGGGTGCGGGCGGGAAGACGCCGCGCTCGATGGCGTCGCCGATCGTCTCGAGCACCACTCCCGCGTAGTGCCGGGCGAAGTCCGTCATGGGCACGGAGCGCACGGCGAAGTCGCCCCTGGACGTGCAGTACCAGAGGCGTCCCTCGCTCACCTTCCCGCCGAGGATGCTCTCCACCGCGAGCGCGTAGAGAACGGGCTGCAGCGTCTCGCCCCCGCCCACCATCACGCCCACCGGCGCGCGCACCGCGCCGGTCTTGTGATCCGTGACGCGGCGCAACCCGTCCGGCGCCTCCTCCACGAGGTCGATCGCGCCGCGCAGCTTCCAGGCGCCGAACACCGCGGGCTCGCGCACGCTGCGCCGGTCCGAGCGCTTCGTGCGCTCCATGCCGAACGCCAGCTCGAAGTGCGTCGGCTTCCAGCCGCCGCCCGCCTCCGCCATCTTCCGGAGCCAGATGCGAAGGTCCGCACGGATGCGCGCGATCTCGTCCTGCCACACGCGGAGAATCGCGGGCGCCAGGTCCTCGCGCTCCTCCCGCTCCACGCGCTCGATCGTCTCGTCCAGGACCTTCGTGGCGTTCCTCAGGTTCGCCGGCGTGACGGGGAGGAGGTCGGCCTCCTCCAGCGCGCGCATCGCGTCCGCCTGCATCGCGTGCACGATGCTGCCCTTCGTCAGGGGATCCAGCTGCACGAGGGGCGCCACCTCTTCGCGCGGGGCGAGGCGGTGGATGGCGTCGAGGAGGAAGCGGTACGGACACACCGCGTACCGCTCCAGCGCCGTGGCGGAGTAGGGGCGCGCGCCCGGCGCATGCGTGGCGAGCGCGTCGCCGACGGCGCCATCCACCCGCACGATACCGTCCTCCGGGCGCCACTGCTTGAAGCGCCAGCGGATCCAGCGCGCCCGCAGCGAGCGCTGGAGCGGCTCGCTCACCTCGAAGAGCCAGCGCGCGCGGCCGCGCACTTCGGCCACGTCGCCGCGCGCGAGGAGCGGCGCGAGGACGGCGAGGTCGCGCTCCACCGCGTCGATCGAGCGCTCCGGATCCTCCGGAGCGGGCCACGCCAGATGCGCCCTCGCCTCGTCCGCCGCGTCCTGCACGAGCTTCTCGTGATCCGGGAGGACGCCGCGGACCGCGCGGGCCACGTCGAGGCCGTAGAAGGACGGCACGCGCGGGCGCGCCTCGCGCACATCGAGGCGCGGGTACGAGAGCACCACGCGCTCGGACGCGGCGCCGATCGCCAGGCGCAGCCGGAGGCGCTCGTCGTTCGCCCGATCGTCCTGGAGGCGGAGACCGGCCCCGTCGTCGCTCGAGGCGGCGGCGTCCGCGAGACGGCGTCGACGCGCGTCCGGGAGCAGCGGATCCTCGCGCGGCCGTTGCGGGAAGACGCGCTCGGCGAGACCCGGCACGAAGACGACCTTGAAGCTCCGCCCGCGAGCCGCCTCGGGCGTGGCCACGAAGACGCGACCGAAGCGAACGTCGGGCGGATCCTCTTCGAGATTCGAGAGCCGCTCGTGGAGCACGCCGCGCACTTCGTCCACCGTGACCGGACCGATCGCGCTCATCGGGCGCATCTCCGCGAGCACGTCGAGCACGTGCTCGGGGCGGCCGAGCACGCTCGGCGCGAGGCGCTCGAGGAGATCGAGCCACTCGCCCCACGGGGCCTCGTGCGGCAGGGCCGCGAGCGCGTCGATCACCGGAAGCGCGAAGCGCTCCAGATGCCCGAGGTTCGCCAGCTCGCGCTCGAGCGCGGCCCAGCGCGGGGACTCGCCCTCTTCGGCCGAGACTTCGTCCCGCTTCTTCGACAGCTCGCGCTCGAAGCCGGAGAGACGACGCTTCCAGCGATCGCGCCCGCCGATGACCGCGGCCTCCACGAGGTACTGCTCCCACTTCCAGGGAGCGCGGAGCGCGCCGTCCACGGCGGCGGCGTCCGCGCCGGCAGTGGGTGCGGAGGCGTTCGACAGGTCGGTCGACGTGGGTCCGATCGCCGCAGGCGCCGTCGCTCTCGAGGCGACGGCGGGCGGCGGAGACACGTCGAAGATGGAAAGCTGCGCGCCGCCGCCGCGCGGCGCGAGCGTCTCCTCCTTCGACGCCACCCAGACCTCGCCCACGGCAGGCGGCCCGCCGTCGTCCGCAGGATCGGGAACCTGCGCGAACGAGAGGTACTCGGCGAATCGCTTCGCGGAGAGCCGCTCGGACTTGCACGCGAGGAGCGCGAGGAACGCGCGACCCGCGGGATCGGGACGTCGCGTGCCGCGCGCGAAGTAGCCCGGGATCTCCGCGCGACGGAACGCCGTCTCCAGGTGAGCCGAGTACTGCTCCGGCGTGCGCAACAGGACGGCGATCTCGTCGAAGCGCACGCCCGTGCGCGCGACGTCGAAGGCCTTGCGCGCGATCTCCACGCACTCCCGCGCTTCGCCCGGCGCGGAGAAGAAACGCACGCTCTCGTCCTCCTCCTCCGGTTCCGGCGTCTCCTCCGAGAAGAGGTGCCGGCGAAGCCGCGCCAGCGAGTGGCCGGCGCCTTCCGCCGGCGCGCTCTCATGGGTCGCCCCGCACGCGAGCAGCGCGGCCTTCGTGGCGGCGTCGCCGGTGGCCGCCGTGGCGAGCGCGGACGGCGCGCCCGCGAGGAGCCCCTTCACGAAGTCCCGCGCGCGGCGCGACGCGATCGGGACGTCGAGGAGGAGGAGCGGCGCGCCGCGCAGGGCCGCGTGGTGCGGCCGGCGCCAGGCCCAGGTGGCGAGACGCAGGAGCGCCGAGCGGTCCGCGATGCGCGCGCCTTCGATCTCCTTCTCGTATCCGGTAGCCAGGGCGGCCAGCTCCGCAAAGCCTTCGCCGGCCGCATCGAGGCGCTTCGCGTCCTCGCCGGAGAGCCGCAGCTCCTCGAGGGTCGCGGCGAGCGCGGACGGGAAGCCCGGGAAGTCGACGAGCTCCTCGAGCGTGGGCAGCTTTCGCTTCTCCGCGGCGTCGAAGGCGGCGCGCGCGGCCACGGCCTCCGCGCCGAGCAGCGTGGCCGGAGCGAGGTGCGCCGCCGCCAGCTCCGCGGACGCGACGTACGCCACGAGCTGCCAGAAACCGAAGCGGTGGATCCCGAACGTGGCGCCCACTTCCGCCGACAGCTCGCGGACGAGGTCGTCCACGGCCTCGCGCGAGGGCCCCACCGCGAGCACTTCCTCGCCGCGCGGGCACGCGCTGAGGAACGCGAGCGCCACGTCGAGTCGGTCGCGGGCCTTCGTCGACTCGAAGAGCCGGATCCGGGGGGGATTCGCCATCCGGGGTGACGGCCTCAGCCGCGCGCCGGCGATCGCGATGCCGTCAGCATTGGCTGCAACGGATCTCCGAGAAGATCGCGTCGAGATCGCCCTCGATCATTGCATAGGCGAGGAGGACGCGCAGCGCCTTGCCCTCATCCGTGAGGTCGTACTTCGACGCCATCTGCCTCAGCCAGTCGAAGTGATCCTCGTTGACCTCGAACTTGCGCTCCACCTTGGTGCCGCCCATGGGACCTCCTGGCGGGAGTCCTTCCCGCGTCGCGCGCGCAGCCGCCGCGGCCGCTCGTCGGGCGCGAAGGAGGGGCAGTGTACGGGCGGGTCGTGGGCGGGGCAAGGCGGCGGCCGGAGGGCGGCGCGGGAAGGCGCGGGAAGGCGCGGGACCGCATCGGGTCCGGAAGAGAAGGACGGAGTTCTCTTTCGTCCTGAGACCCCATCCTGGGAGGGTCGCCGTCTTAGAATCGATCGCTCCAAGGTCAGCTCGATCGCGGAGACGTCGCTCCCGCACTCTTCCGGTCCGAGCGGTTCCGAGCGTCCCTCGTCGCGCGGCCAGTTCGCTTCTCGGGACATCGGAGTGTCGGCGGACGGACGGACGGGGTCGTTTGCGAACCTTGTCCCCGGTGCCGAGGCCCGTCCGTCGCCGACGCGGAAGAGAATCGCGCCTCTGCGCCGCGCGGATGATGAAGAGCGCGAGGCGACCCGCGGCTTCGCGTGAAGATTGGGGTGAGGCGCCGCGGCCTGGGGCCTTTGCGGCTCGGCCCTACGGTCCGGGGCAGCGCACCCGGCGAAGCGGAAAGTCGACGCGGCGCGACTGGCCGCGCACCGTGCCGTCGATCCACGCGAGCAGGGAGTCGGCGCCCACGCGGCGATAGCCCACCCGTTGCGGGTAGTCGTGCGCGGGGTTCTCGAACACGACGCTCGAGTCCGTGACGTCGCCGGACAGGAAGACCGCCGAAGGCTGCCCCGACGGATGCGCTTCGTAAGCGAGCCGCCCGTCTTGCTCCCGCAGCAGGACGAACTCGGACTCGAACAGGCTGTCCCCGCGCACGCTCCGACCCACGCCGATCATGCAACCGCCTCGCGGCGCCATCCAGTTCTCCTCCACGGTGCGACCCGGCAGCGCCAGCTCCCAACAGCCGGCCAGCCACGAGACGCGAGCGAGCGTGGCGGACGCCGGCGGAGCCGCGGCCGAGAAGGGAGGAGCCGCTCCGGAGGGAAGCGGCGCCGCGGACAGAAGGGGCGCCTGGGACGCGAGCGACGCTGCGGCCCCCACGGCCAGCGCGAGCAGGGCGGCGAATCGAGTCATCGAGTGTCTCCTTCGAAGCCGCGGATCCTAGCATGGCCGGGTTGCGCGGAAGACCCGCGACTCCTATCGTCACGCGCCGGTGACGTCGGGCCGGCAAAGGGGCTCGGAGCGGCCACGCCCTCTCGAGCGGGAACGCCGGCCGGGTCGTTCCGGGAGCGCGCGAACATGGATCCAGCGCCGCCGACCTTCCGGCTCACGCGCTTCTTCATCCTGCGCCTCCTGGGTTTCGTCTACTTCTTCGCGTTCCTCTCGCTCGCGCGCCAGGTGCTGCCGCTGATCGGCCAGCACGGGCTCGAGCCCGCGTCGAAGTTCCTCCAGGACGTGCAAGCGCAGGTCGGACGCGGCGGCGGATTCGTCGCCTTGCCGAGCCTGTTCTGGCTCCGCCTCTCGGACGGACTGCTCGTGGCGGGCGCCTGGACCGGGCTGGCGCTCTCGGTGGTGGTGCTGGCGGGATTCGCGAACGCGATCCTCCTCGCGGTTCTCTGGGCGCTCTACATGTCGTACGTGCACATCGGGCAGGAGTGGTACGGCTACGGCTGGGAGATCCAGTTGCTGGAGACGGGCTTCCTCGCGATCTTCCTCTGCCCGCTGCTCGACATGCGGCCCTTCCCGAAGCGCCCGCCGCCGACGATCGTCCTGTGGCTCTTCCGCTGGCTTTCGTTCCGCATCATGCTCGGCGCGGGGCTGATCAAGCTGCGCGGCGATCCGTGCTGGCGGAACCTCACCTGCCTCGACTACCACTTCGAGACGCAGCCGATTCCCAATCCGCTGAGCCGGTGGTTCCACTTCCTGCCGGCGGGCGTGCATCGCGGCGGCGTGGTGCTGAACCACCTCGCCGAGGTGGCGGCGCCGTGGTTCGTGTTCGCGCCGGGCGTCTTTCGCACCGTGGCGGGCTGCGTCATCGTCGCCTTCCAGATCGTCCTCATCCTCAGCGGAAACCTCTCGTTCCTCAATTACCTCACCATCATCCCCGCGCTCGCCTGCTTCGACGATGCGTTCTGGGCGCGCGTGATGCCGGTGCTCGCGAAGAGGGCACGTGACCATGCGGACATCGGGATCTCACGCGCGCAGCGAACGGTGGCGTTCGGGTTGCTGGCGCTCGTGGTGATCTTGAGCGTGGGCCCGGTGGCGAATCTCCTGTCGCCGAATCAGGTGATGAACACGGGCTTCGATCCGCTGGACCTCGTGAACACGTACGGGGCTTTCGGGACGGTGGGCGAGGAGCGCCGCGAGATCGTGTTCGAAGGAACAGCGGACTCCGTCGTCACCGACTCCACGCGCTGGGTGCCGTACGAGTTCCCGTACAAGCCCGGCGACCCGATGCGCCGGCCGGGGCTGTGCGCGCCGTATCAGCCGCGCCTGGACTGGTCCATCTGGTTCGCCGCGATGTCCACGCCGCGTCATTACCTCTGGACGCTGCACTTCGTGTGGAAGCTCCTGCACGACGATCCGGGCACGTTGAGCCTGCTCGCCGGGAATCCGTTCCCGAACGCCCCGCCGCGGTTCATTCGCGCGGAGCTCTATCGATACGAGTTCGCGCGACCGGGCGAGGCGGGCGGCGCGTGGTGGAAGCGGTCGAAGGTGGGGCTCTGGTTGCCGCCGCTGTCGGTGGATGAGCCGGAATTCCGGAGGGTGCTCGAAGCGAAGGGGTGGGTCCGATCAGCCGATTGACCCTGTGGCGCCGGGTTGGCGCCCAGATGGTAGCCGATCAGGCTCTTGGAGGCGTGGGAGGTAACGGACCCAGAGGGCCCGGCGGGGGCTCCGAATAACGGACATCCGTGATGATGAGCGAATCGCGGAGCTGCGAGGCCAACGAGTCCTGGCGAGCGCTTCCGTCCGGCTGAACCGACGGCGCAGACGTTCCAGTCAGATCGATGTAGGTGATGTTCCTTGAGGACCCTGGACTAGGCACGGCGCTCCCAACCCTCGAACGTCCTGTTGTCCTGGATGCCGGTCTGTGTCACCCCAGGTGCCACGGGAATCTGGTGACGACTGAGCTCACCTCGACTGACGAACCCGTGCGAGCCGCCTTCCCGACTCTCGATCAGGCCGCGCACGAGCTCGTAGCCGGCCACAGCATTCTGCCCCAGAAACGCCGCCGGATCAAATGGCGTAGACAAGGAAAGCTCCGCGGCGAAGTCGTCATACAGGCCTTTGATCAACTCGTATTGATCGTCGTCGGGTTTCTCGATCTTTAGCCCCAGCTCGTCGCGTGCCTCCTTTCGATAGATCGTGTAGTCGTGACTGCCAGACTCGCTGCAGAGGAACTCGAGAATGCGGGTCGTTCTGTCCTTGTCCGGAACCTGGCGCGAGATGAGCCGCTCGGCGAGCATGCGTATCTGGGCACGGCTGCGATAGACGTCTCCCAGGACGAGCGGATGGACGTGCTGGGCAAGCGTCTCCAGGACCCTCGTGAGGTCTGCTCCGTCGGAAACCCCGATGTGGCTCTTGGCAAACGCCACGTAGCCAGTGATGGCCTCCACGCTCACAGGGAAGCGCGCAGTCGGCGCCGCGCCCGGGATTTGCGGATTCAGAGGGCCGTTCACGGACGGGTCGATGGGCCCGAGGGTTGCTTGCTTGGTCATGACGATCGCGTCGGCCCCGAGCGAGATGAGCGTCCCCGCGCTGTGCGCCTTACTGGGGACGATGACCTCGAATCGATCGCAGAATTGGCGGATGAGATGGACCAGGGACCACGCCGCCAGTGTGCTTCCACCTCGCGTGTACAGGACGAGGGAGATGCGCTTGGACACCCCTCGATCGAGGTGATCGACGAACAAGTCGAGAACCTCAGGATGAACTTGCGTCTCCAGCCCGCGTCGGTCACCGGTCACGTAGAGCAGGACCTTAGAGCCGCGCGCAGCCTCCAGCTTCTCGAAGATGCCCTTGCGTTGCTGGTACACGCTGGCCTCCCTCCTCTGTGACAGCCCGCACGACGAGTCATACTATGCCGATTCTCTTTCCCGACCATGGTGAACGAGAAGCTACGTCTCCCAGGCGCCGATGCCAGCCAGCCGCTCTCTCCGGCACCAAATTGCGGACGAGTCGGACCGATTCGGGCCCGGCAAACGCCTCAGCGGCTGATGACGAACGAGCCGGCGGGCTCAGGAAGTCCGTCGCGAGTCGCGCGGGCGAAATACACGCCGGGCGGGGCCGAGTATCCAGCATCAAGTCGCCCATCCCAGCTCGCGCTGAATCGCCCGACGGGGTCCTTGGCCGCGGTCGTCGTGTGAACGAGGCGCCCTGCGACGTCGAAGATGGAGAAAGAGACCGCTCGTGCATCGTCCGCGGCCAGCGCGAAGGACACGCCGCCTCGCGAGGGGTTGGGAGCGATCCGTAGCGCATGGCCACGAGCGAAAGCGCTGACCCACGGTGCGCCGATGACCGGCAGCGGGGCTTGCTGCCATCGGCCGAAGAACTCGGAGGCCGTAAGACCCGCCTGCGTGAACCATCCGCCCGCATACAGGTCGCCGCCAAGCGCGGCGAGGCAACGCACATTCGGGGCGAAGGTCGCGCCGCTCGTGCCGGTTCCCAACGCTGCCCAAGTCACGCCGTCCCAGGTCGCGATGTGAGCCGCGCTCGGACCCTGCGTGATCGCACTGAACTCGCCACCGAACGCGACGGTCGATCCGAACGGGGTGATGCACCAGACGGAGGCGTTGGGGTGCATGTTGGCGACGAACGTCGAGTCCCAGCTGGCGCTCGAAGAGCGCCACATCGCGACGTACGGCGAGGAAACGATCGCGCCATTCTCGATGTTGTTGGGCTGACGAACCGTCTGAAAGCCGCCACCGACGAAGAGGCTGTCGCCGCGGCTCGCCAGCGAGGTGACGAATGAGCCCGCACCCTTCCCCACGGGTTGCCACGCCGAGCCCGTCCACTGCGCGATGTTGGGCGTGTCGGTCGGGATGCCGCCCGCGCTCCTGAATGCGCCACCCACCACCAAGGCACCTGAATGAACGGCCAGCGCGGCCACGATCCCTCCGGGGTCGATTCCGGGACCCACGTCCGACCAGCGCGACCCGTCCCACTGCTGAAGGCCGAAGAAGCCGCCCGCGAAGAGCTTCCCGTTGAACACCGCCAACGCGAAGACGTCGCTCGGCAGACCCGTGCCCAGCGCCGCCCACCGAGAGCCATCCCAGATCGCGACGTGGTGGGCGGTGTATTGGAACGAGCCGCCGGCGACGAGCGAGCCCTGGAAGGTGGCCAGCGCGAACACCCGGTCCTCCAATCCATGACCGAGGGCCGACCAAGAGGCGCCGTTCCAGAGCGTCACGTGATTGACCGCCTGCGCTCCGGCGCTGGTGAAGTCCCCACCCACTGCAAGGCCACCAGCGTACGGTGCGAGCGCGTTGACGGAGCTGCTCATCCCCTGCCCGCCCGGCGGCGGACCGAACTCTCCCGACCAGCTCGCTCGGAGAGACGGCGGATTCAGCTCAACCGGCAACTCGCAGCGCGCCCGCAACGGCAGCACAGGGCCGGCGTAGCCACGCAGGCCTGACTCGAAGGCCGCCCGATCGGCCTCGCTGAGCGATCCCCATTCTTGCGCGCGGGATGCACTGATCAGAAGCCCGTAACTGACGACGACCGCGGTGAGGAGCACGAGCGCTCCGCGGGCGCTCGATTGGCGGTCGCGACGCGGATGATCGCGATTCAGGGGCATCGGAGTTCCCTCCACCCATTCCGCGCCGCACTGTAACCACGAATGCACTCCGCCGCTACGGGGCGGGAGCGTTGGCAGTGCAAATGGCGTGGGTTGAGGAGGAAACATGACAACAATCATGTTCGGAGATGTCGCCGATCACCCCCCCGGGTGATTCGCGAAGGGCCGGGCGCGCGGTTCATCATGACGAAGGACCGCGACGCCTTGCTAGGCGACCCCCTTCACTCCCCTGACATCCACCTCATCCACAGGCCGTATTTCACCTTCTCGATGATCCGCACCTTCTCCTGCTTCAACGCGAGGAGGATGGAGCCGCGGTGGTGCGACTCGTGCGCGATCAGGTAGCCCATGAAGCGGACGGGATTGCCGCGGAACTCGCGGATGCGCTGACCGGAGGTCAGGCGCTCCGTGAGGAACGCCTCGACGGCGCGCGCGGACCTGCGCAGCTCCGCGCGGAGCCGCGCCTTCGCGAGGCCGGTCTCCGGAAGCGCCTCCGCGGTCGGCCGACCTCCTTTCTCCTGGTAGAAGAGCCAGCCGAGCCGCACGCGGATCATGTGCGCGAATTGCTCCGCGACGGTCCGGCCGCGCGAGCCGGACGGCCGCGCTTGCAGTCCCTTCGTGGGGATCGCGTCCAGAAGAAGCTCGTTCAGGGCCGCGTGCACGCGCCAGGTCTCGAGGACTTGCGCCTGGATCGACGCGGCCGGCGCCGACGCCCGCGACCCCTTGGCCCGCGCCGCACCGCTTCTTCCTCTGGCCGCCGCACGCGGCGCCTTCACCTTCGCCTTCGCCTTTCCGGTTGCCATCACTCCTCCTTCGCCGAGGACCAGAGCGGCGCCAGCGCGGTCCACGTGACGGAGAACGGCGCCGGCAGCACCAGGATCTCGTTCGAGCGCAGACAGAACTCCGGCGTGGGCCCGAGCGTCATCTGCCGCCCCCACAACGTCGCACCGGCGCCCGCCACCACGGGCTCGAGCTGCGCGTACATCTCCGCGTACTTCATGCCCGCCGGCTTCGCGAACCACGCGGCGCACCGCATGGCGGCTTCGTCTCCCGCGCCGCGCCGGAGTCGATAGAGCCCCGCCGTGCCGGCCGCCGCGAGGCGCGCGACGCCGTCGTGCGGAGCGAGGCACGCGCCGGAAACGGCGGCGTCGTTCACGACGTCGAGGGCGGCGGAGCCGTCCAACAGGTACCACTCCTCGAACGCGTCGCCGCCGGCTGCGATCCAGGAGGCCCCGCGCACGCGCGCCACGACCGATCGCCGGTATCCGGCCGGCCGCGACCTCGCGAAGGCCTGATGGAACTCGAGCAGCCGCGCGACGTACTCGCGGTCTTCCACGCGGGCGTCGCGGGCGTGCCAGAACACGTAGGCCAACATGGCGGCATCCTAACGCGGGCGGGGTGGCCCGGTCACGTGGGCCCCTCGGCACGGCCCCACGTGTGGCTGTCCCTCCCCCGTTGACGCGCCAGCTACCCTCGCGGGATTCTCACCGCCATGCAGCCCCTGTGGATCATCATCCCGACCGCCATCGCCATCGGCGTGACCGCGTTCCTCGTCTCGCGACGGATGCAGGAGAAGCGTACCGAGGCGATGCGTCGCTTCGCTCGCATGCGCGGCTTCGAGTTCCGCGAGAAGGACGCCGGGGTCGCGGTCAAGACGCACCTCTTCAAGCAGGGCCACCGCGGCAAGTCCGTCAACGCCCTCTCGCGTGACGACTTGGGCGGCAAGGTCGTCCTCTTCGATTACCGCTACGTGCGGAGCGCCGGACAGAACTCGCACGTGCACACGCAGACGGTGGCTGCCTTCCGGCACGACGGGCGCAGTCTCCCGCCCTTCGAGTTGCGCCCCGAGAACGTTCTCGACAAGGTCGCCTCCGTGCTCGGATGGATGGACATCGATTTTGACAACCGTCCGGACTTCTCCAGCGCGTATCTTCTCCGCGGCCCCGACGAGGCCGCGATCCGCCGTGCGTTCGGCACCGCCGTCCTGGCCTTCTTCGAGAAGAGCCGCGGATGGTCCGTGGAGGCGGAGGACCCCTGGCTCCTCGTCTATCGCGGGAGCAAGTGCGTGAAGCCCGAGGAGCTCGAGAAGTTCCTGGAGGAGGCGAGGCAAGTGGACGACGCGTTCGGCACGGCCGGCTTCGCGAGGTCGTCGTGAAGGAAGGCCTCTTCGCGAAGCTCGGGAAGCTGGAGCGCGCGTTCTGGATGCTCAACTTCATGGAGATGTTCGAGCGCCTCGCCTACTACGGCGTTCGCGTGGTCATCCCGATCTACATCGCGCAGGCCGACGAGCGCGCGGGACTTCATTTCACGCAGATCCAGAAGGGCCAGATCTTCACGATGTGGGCCCTCGTGCAGACGGGCGTCCCGATCTTCTCGGGAGGCTTCGCCGACCGCTACGGCTACAAGAAGACCATCGCGGCCTCGATCGCGATCAAGATGTGCGGCTATCTGCTCATGGCCACGCAGCGCTCGTTCTGGCCCTTCACCTTCGGCTGCCTCGTGCTGGCGTTCGGCACGGCGATCTTCAAGCCCGGCATCCAGGGATCGCTGCTGCGGACGCTCAAGAAGGAGAACTCCTCCATCGGCTGGGGCGCCTTCTACATGCTGGTGAACGTGGGCGGCTTCCTCGGGCCGCCGCTCGCGCACTACCTCTATCGCGTGTCGTGGCCCACGGTGTTCTACGGCTGCGCGGTGATCGTGTCCCTGAACTTCCTCATGCTGCTGACGTACCGCAACATCGATGCCGGCACCACCGACACCGGCGGCGTGTGGCGCGTGGCGGCCCTCACGTTCCGGAACCTTCTGAAGCCCCGGCTCCTCGTGTTCATCCTCGTGATGTCCGGCTTCTGGCTGATGTTCATGCAGCTCTTCGACATGCTGCCGAACTTCATCGTGGACTGGGTGGACTCCTCCCCGATCGTGCGCGCGCTGCACCTGCCGAGCGCCTTCACGAACGAGACGCCGCGCGGCACCATGATCGCGCAGGAGTGGATGATCAACGCGAACTCGTTCCTCATCATCCTGTGCGTCGTGTGGATCTCGCATCTCGTGGCGCGGATGCGTCGCGTGCACTCGATCTTCCTCGGCATCACGATCAGCTCGGTGGGCCTGCTGGCGGCCGGATTCACGATGGCGGGCGTGGCCTGCATCCTCGGGATCCTCTGCTTCTCGGTGGGCGAGATGCTGGCGTCGCCGAAGATGAACGACTACCTGGGCGTCATCGCGCCGGAGGGCCAGAAGGCGCTCTACATGGGCTACGCGAACATGCCCACGGCCATCGGCTGGGCCTACGGCTCCACCCTCGGCGGCCAGATCTACGACAGGATGGGCGACAAGGCGAACCTCGCGTTGCGTTACCTCGCGGAGCATCAGGGAATCACGTCGGGGTTGGAGCGCACGGTCGCGATGGAGAAGCTCCAGCAAGTGCTCGGCATGAACGCCGTGCAGGCCACCGATCTCCTGTGGAAGACTTACGAGCCCTGGAGGCTATGGATCCCGTTCGCCGCGGTGGGAATCGCGTCGGCGATCGGGATCTTCTTCTACGCGAGGTGGGCGAAGAAGTACGAGGCGGCCGACGTCTGAGCGATGGTGTCGCGGCGCCACCGCCGCGACGCCCTTCGCCTCACAGCCACCAGGACACCCCGAGGTGCACGGACCCTGCGCCGCCGTCGTCCTTCACGGGCGTCTCCACCGTGACCTGCGACCCGTCGCCCGCCGTGCGCGTGGCGGTCCGCCGGTCCCAGTTGATGAAGTCCGCTCGCAGGCCGAGGTCGATCGCGAACGTGTTCGCGAAGAAGTACATGAGGCCGCCGCCGAGCGTCACGCCGGGGCCGGTCGTCTCGTAGTCGTAGTCGTTCACGTTCGCCTTCACGCTGTAGCCGCCGACGCCGCCGAGGAGATAGGGACGGAAGGCTGCCGGATTGCGGAAGAGGTACAGGCTCTCGAGCGTGACCGAGCCGAGATCCACGTGCACGTCCGGGTCGGTGGTGTTGTGACGCGCCCCGGAGAAGACGACACGTACCGGGAAGGACGGCGTGATGCCGTAGCCGAGCCAGAGCCTCGCGCCGCCACCGTCCTGCTTGATGAAGACCGTTCCCGGCGGCGCGCCCGGCTTCTCGTCCACCGTGCCCACCACGCTCGAGTGCATGTCCAGGCCGAAGGCGAAGCCCTGCGTGTCTGCGCGAGCCGGCGCCGACGTCGCCAGCGTCGCCGCTCCGAGAACCGCCGCGA
Source organism: bacterium (assembly GCA_046330135.1). Classification (GTDB taxonomy): domain Bacteria; phylum ARS69; class ARS69; order ARS69; family ARS69; genus CAYYFX01. Next base: position 784,377 of record JAXLTI010000004.1, on the reverse strand, counting down.
CGACGACAACGCCGGCGATGTTCGCCGCATTGCGTCGCACCGCGTTCCCGTTTGCGGGTCCCGAACCCTGCTTCGTCGCCTTCAAGCTCACGCTCTTCATGATGCTCCTCCTTCGGGGCTCGTCTTCGCCTCCATGCCGTAGGCCTGGATCTTCTTGTGCAGATTCGTCCGATCGATCGCGAGCAGGCGCGCCGCCTGCGTCACGTTGCCGCCCGTCTCCTCCAGCGCGCGACGGATGCACGCGACCTCGAAGAGGCGTCGCGCTTCCACGAGGCCGCCCGCCGCTTGCACGTCGGCCAGCTCGGTGCCGCCGGCGTGACTGGACGCGGGTGCGGCAGAGCTCGGAGCGGAGGAACCCGCGGCGGCCGGCATTTCCGGACGACCAGACATCGCCGCCGCACCCGTCACCCCTGCGCGCGCCAGGTCCTCGCGGTCGATCTCCGCCCCCGCCGTCATGATGGCGAGCCTCTCCACCGCGTTCTCCAGCTCGCGCACGTTCCCGCGCCACGGCAACGCGGCCAGCGCGTCCTCGGCCGCCTTCGCGAAGCGCATCGGCGGGCGGTTGTTCTCGAGGCGAAAGCGCTCCAGGAAGTGCCGCGCGAGAAGCGCTACATCGTCGCGATGCTCCCGCAGCGCCGGCACGCGGATCGGCAGGACGTTCAGCCGGAAGTAGAGGTCCTCGCGGAAGCGCCCCCCCGCGACCTCCGTCTCGATCTCCTTGTTCGTGGCGGCGATCACGCGCACGTCCACTCGGATCGTGGCCCCGCCGCCCACGCGCTCCACCTCGCCCTCCTGCAGCACGCGCAGCACCTTCGCCTGCGCCTTCAAGCTCATGTCCGCGACCTCGTCGAGAAAGAGCGTGCCGCCGTCCGCCTGAAGGAACTTGCCGTCGCGCGAGGAGTCCGCGCCCGTGTACGCACCTTTCACCGCCCCGAAGAGCTCGGACTCGATCAGCTCCTCGGGGATCGCGGCGCAGTTGACCTTCACGAAGGGGCCGCCTTTGCGCGCGCTGCCTTCGTGGATCGCGCGCGCCACCAGCTCCTTCCCGGTTCCGCTCTCGCCCAGGATGAGGATGCGCGCCGTGCTCGGCGCCGCGCGCTCGATCTCCTCGCGGAGCTTCCGCATGGCGGCGGAATCCCCGAGCAACACGCGACGCTTCGCCTCGTTCGCTTTCATCTCGCGCCACTCGCGCCCCACCGTGCGCAGCTCCAGCGCGTTTCGCACCGCGAGGAGCACGCGCTCCTTGGTGAGCGGCTTCTCGAGGAAGTCGAAGGCGCCCGCGCGCGTGGCCTCCACGGCCGCGGCCACCGTGCCCTGGCCCGAGATCATGAGCACGACGCGATCCGGATCCGCGCGCTTGATCTCCTTCAAGGCCGCCAGCCCGTCGAGGCCCGGCAGATTGAGGTCCATCACCACCACGTCCGCCGACTCCTTCGCGAGGAGCGCGAGGCCTTCCTCCGCGCTCGCCGCCTCCGCCACGTCGAAGCCCTCGGAGCCGAGCACCATGGCGAGCGTCCGGCGGATGTTCTTCTCGTCGTCGACGACGAGGATGCGCCGCTTCATCGCGTCCCCTCCCGCGGGATCCGTATCGTGAACGTCGTGCCGCGGCCGGGCGTGGACGCCACGTCGATGGTCGCGCCGTGCCCGCGCACGATGCCCTCCACGATCGCGAGCCCGAGCCCCATGCCGCCCGGCTTCGTCGTGAAGCCCGGTGCGAAGATCTTCGCGAGCGCGGCCGACTCGATTCCTCCGCCGCCGTCTTCCACGTCGATGCGGACGGCGCCGTTCTCCGAAGAGCCGCGCACGGCCACCACTTGCCGCCGCCCCGCCGCCGCACAGGCACCCAGCCCGTTGTCCACGAGGTTCACGAGCGCGCGGCGCAGCTCTTCCGCGTCGAAGCGCGCGGGCAACGGCCGCGCGGCCATCGTCACCGAGACGCGCTCGCCGTAGAGCCGGCCGAGGTCTTCCAAGAGCGCCGCGACGTCGCCGTCCGCGAGCTTCGGCTCCGGGAGCTTCGCGAACTCCGAGAACTCACGCGTGAGCTTCCGGAGCGCCGCGACCTCTTCATCCACGATCGCCACGCACTCCGCGAGCAGCGCGGCGTACTCGGGATCCGCGTTCTTCGGCGCGCGGTCCTTCAACTGCTGCACGGCGAGCTGAATGGGCGTCAGCGGATTCTTGATCTCGTGCGCGAGCGCGCGGGCGAAGTCCCGCCACGCGGCGATGCGCGCGAGCCGCGCGATCTCCGCTTCCACGGGGCGCGCAAAGCGCCGCGCGAGGTAGGCGCCCACCGCGGTCGCGAGCGCCAGCAGCAGCACGTACGTGGCCACGAACGGCAGGACGTAGCCGCGGATGGCGGCCTCGCGGTCCCGACGGAACGCGCGCACGAGTCCGAGCGTCTCCGCCGCGTTCTCCGCGCGCGCCACGGTCTTCGCGCTCAGAGGATGCGCCGCGACAAAGAGAACACCCGGACGCAAGGGGTCGCGCGCGCACGCGGCGAGGAAGAGACCCACGCGGTCCGCGCCGGCGACCGGTGCGCTGACGCCGGTGCCGAGCTGCGACGCAGCCCAGGCCGCAACGTCCTCTGCACCCTTCGGCGTCGTTCCCGGCAGCTCGAAGACGAGGTCGCCGGTCTCGAGATGTCGGGTGGGAAGCCGACCTTGCGACGCTGCGCCCGAGCCGGCATCGGCGACGGCGTCGCGCGCCCAGTCCTCGAGGCGCGCCTTGTCCTCACGGAGCGCCTCGCGCGACTCGGTCACCGCGCCGTCCAGCGCCGCCTCGACTTCCGCGAGGAAGGGACCCGAGAAGCTCCGATCGAGCAGCCCGCGCACGAGCAGCGTGAGCGGGATCGCCGGCAGGAGCACCACGACGGCGAACGCCGTCACGAGACGCGCGCGAATGTGCTTCACTTCGCGCCCCTTTCGCGTCGCCATCCGCGGCGATTCACTTCGCGCCCGCTTCGTGAAGCTCCGCCGGCACGAACCACGCGGAGAAACGCGGATCCAGCTCGTCGGCCTCGCGCTTCGAGCCCTTGTAGAAGAAGCGGATCACGTCCGAGAGCCCCACCGAGACTTCGTGCCCGTCCGTCGCCGGCACGGACGTCGCTTCGTCACCGCCCGCGACCCAGCGCGTGAGCCGCTCCGTTTCGCGCGGCGCCACCGGATGCAGCCGGCACTCCACGCGGAGGCGATGCCGCGCGTGCGCATCCAGCGACGCGAGGGCGCCCACCGGAAGCTCCGGCAACTCGCTGAGGAATCCCTGAAGCGCCGCGAGGCTCTCGAGCTGGCGGGACTCGCCGGGACCTTCCACCTTCACGACCTCGTCCCACAGATCCCAGGCGATGCGGAGAAAGAGCCGGTTCTCCACCACCGGATGGCCGTTCGGATCGAGCGCTACGAGCTGCATCTCGATGGCCGCGGGAAGGCCGCTCTTCAGGGACGCCGTCAGCCGATCGCCCGGGAAATGCGACGTGCGCACGGAGGCTTCGAGGACGTCGCCCACCTTGAACGGAGTCACGGAGTCGATCGCAGGCGAAGCCGCGAGCGCCGGCACCGCCGCGAGGAGGAGGAGAGCGAAGACGCCGCATGCGTGGCGCATCAGAAGTTCCACCCGAGCGCTCCGTTCGCGTGGAAGGACTCGCGGACCGGCGTGTCGGTGAGCGGAATGCCGAAGTCGAGCCCGACCCACTCGATCCATGGAACGCGGAGACGCAGGCCGAAGCCCGCCGAGACGGATGCCTTCTCCGGATTGAAGGCGGTCGCGTTCGGGCTGAACGTCGTGTCGGCGGGAGCGACGAGCTCGCCGCCCGGCCACCAGCCCTGTCCCGCGTCGAGGAACACGAGACCCGCGAGGCGCGGGCGATCCTCCGCCCCCGCGAGCGCGCCGCGCAGCTCGAGGGAAGCGGTCCAGAAACGCGTGTCTCCCCCGGCGGGCGAGAGCGACTGACTCGGAAAGCCCCGCACCGAGTAGAGGCCGCCGAGATAGAAGCGATCGTAGAAGAGCGCGTCCTCCCCGATCACGCCGGCTCGCAGCCGCAGCGCCACGCCGAGATCGGCGACGCGCCCGTAGCCGCGGAGGTCCGCGGTGACGGCGTTCGCCCGCACGTCCTCGCGGAGGAACGACTCTGCGCGCACGCGCCCCCAGAAGCCATGCTCGGGCGAGCCCGCGACGAGCGCCGTGGAGCGGGTGTCGCGGGCGATCTCCGCATGCAGCACCGATCCCTTTCGTTTGCCGACCGCGTCGCGCACGCCGGCTGGCAAGTCGGCGAACGTCAGCTCGTCGCCCAGCCTCACGCCGACCACGTCGTCGGTCTGGTTCGCCTTCGCCGAGGAATCCGCGTTGATCGTCTCGAGGCGCGCCCCGACCTCCGCGCGCCACGATTTCCCGAAGCGCCGCCCTGCGTACGCGCCGACGTTGCCCTGGCCGAGGTGGTGCGCGTACTCGACGCCGTCGACGAAGTAGACGCGGTTGATCCCGTATGCGCCGATGCCGACTCCCCAGAAGAGCCGGCCGCTGCTTCCGGCGCTGGGCTGGGCGAAGGAAAGCTCGGCGCCGCCCACGCGATATCCGATCTTCGTGGTGAGACGCAGGCGCTCGCCCTGTCCGAGCCGGTTGTCGAAGCGCAGCTCGGCCGGCACGAGATACCAACCGTCGAGATCCTGGTAGCCGGTGCCGAAGCGCACCTCCACGCTCTTCTCGAGAACGACGAGCACCAGCTTCACCTGGCCGCGCGTGGAGCCGGCTTCCGCGCGGAAGTCCACCTTCGCGAAGAGGTCGGCGGCGCGAAGCGTGTCGATGGCGTCGAGCACCTTGTCGGGATCCACGACGTCGCCTTCGTGCAACGGGAACCGTCGCAGCACCGCTTCGCGCGAAGTGCGCGTGTTGCCTTCGATCGCGAGCGTCTCGAGCACGAGAGCGGAGCTCGGGCGCGCGGAAGAGTCGGTGAGCGTGGAGTCCGCGGACGCGGCGGCGGAGGACCCGTTGGGCGCGGCGGCGGCGGAATACGGCGAGTCGAACGCCATGGCCGCGACGAGACCCGCGAGCCACGTCGCGACGAGGAGACCGAACCGACGATCCGTGCCGTGCATGACGCGCCTCCGAGTACCGGGATGCACGGAGCCCTCCGCAACCTTCGTACCCGCGCCGGCCCGGTCGGCCCGCCGATCCGCCGGCGCTTCAACCGAAGGCTGTGCAAGGAGTTGAGGCGGCCGGTCCGGCGAGCTGCCGACGCGATGACCCTCAGGCTATCGGCAGGTGTGAATTCTCGCCACAGCGAGATCTCTCGGGGAGGAAGGCCGGGAGCCGGCGGACAGGTCGCCGGACGAGGCGACGCCGCGGTCGGTCGGGGCTTGGAGGAAGGACTCCCACCGGCGTCTCCGCGGCTGCTAGGATGCCGCCCCTTGTCGCGGCCGGCGCATCTCGGAAGGCCGCGTCGTCGCGTCGCGATCACCTGCCGGAGGGAATCTCGTTGTCCACCACCGTCACGTCCTGGCGGCTCTACTCGTCGAAGGAGAAGGCCGCCTCCATCTTCTTGTCCGCCGGTTACGGGGAGCTGTACGCGCGGGACGATTCCGGCGCCGACCCCGACCTCACCATCTACTACCGGTTCGTCGGCCTCGGCGTGGGGAAGGGGCCCCCCGTCAGCGTCTCATGGTCCGATACGTCCGATCCGAGCAACGGCGTCGGCAACATCGTGGCGCGAAGCGGCTACTACTTCGGACGGCACATGTTCCCGTGCCGTGGCTACATCCTCGGCTTCGGCGGCTCGGCGAGCGTCCTGCCGAGGATCTTCGGGACGTCGCAGTCCGCAGGCAGCGTGAACGTGGTGCTCTTCGGCTTCCCGGAGTGGCACTGCGGCGGCCGCATGTGGAGCACCGGCACGTCGCTCCTGCCGGGCGGCGGCGCGCAGGGCTACTTGGCGACGTTCCAGGACGTGCCCTGGTAGCGCGCCCGTCGTGTCGGAACGCGAGACCCGTCCGTGACTTCGCGACGCGAGGCGGCGGACGGATGACGGACCCTAATGGGCGGACCCATCCGAGCGGCCGAGGCTGGTAGGATGGCGGCCATCGTCGCCACGCGGTTCCGCCGGCGGGTGGAACGGCTCGGCGCCGCCCCCCGGAGGACCGTCATGATGACGCTTCGCACCTCGCTCCTCGTCGCGCTCGTCGCCGCGCTCGCCGCGCCCGGTCTCGCCCGATCCGCCGAGCGCTCGCCCAAGGTCGCGGTGCACATTCGCCCGATCGCCGTGGATCACGGCGTCGTCCGCGCGACGCCGCCACCCGTCGTCATCGACACGCCGTGCGTGCAGGCGGCGAAGACCTACTCCACCTTCGACTTCACCAGCGGCGGCCTCGCGATCGTGCAGGCCGGAATGGCGCAGACGGAGATGGAGGCCGCGAGCTACGTGCTGACCGCGGCGGACTTCCCCGTCCGCCTCGACGCCGCGCAGAGCGTGTGGGGCACGCAGAACGCCACCGTCACCACCACCACGCAGTGGTCGCTCTTCGTCTGGGAGGGACTTCCCTCCACCGGCACCGTCATCATCTCCGTCCAGTCCGACGGGATCTCCATCCCGCACCTCGTGCTCCCGCCGGGCACCAACGCCTCCGTGGTGGAGGTCGACTTCCTGCCCGACGCGCCGGACAACATCATCATTCCGGACAACGGCACGCACACGTTCAGCATCGGCTTCCGCATCGATCACCACAATCAGCAGACGGGAAATCCTTGCACGGTGGCGCCGCCGAGCTGCTGCAACGCGTTCCCGACCGTGGACACGGGCGGCCTCCAGTTCTCGCCGAACAACTGGCTCTACGGCGTGAACTGCGGAGCGTTCGGCTGCCCCGCGAACGGCGGCTGGGCCACGTTCGCGGCTCTCCCGGCCTTCTGCCGGCCGAGCGGCGACTGGAATCTGCGCGCCGTGTACCTGCCGTCCTACGCCACGGCCGAAGTTCCGGGCATCACCTGCAACGACGGCATCGACAACGACTGCGACGGTTTCGCCGACTGCGACGATTCGAACTGCGCGGCGGATCCCCTGTGCGCGCTCGTGGCGGCGCCGGAGGTGCAGGCGTCGCGCGGCGCGCTCTCGCTCGAAGTCCCGAACCCGCTGCCGCGCGCCGGCGCGGAGATCCGGCTCGTCGTTCCCGTGTCCGGTGCATACCGGCTGGACGTCTACGACGTGGCGGGCCGCGCGGTGCAATCGCTCGGCGAGATGAGACTCTCCGCCGGCGAGCACACGATTCTCTGGGCGCCGGGCGCCGTGCTCGACGCGGTGCCGGCCGGGACCTACTTCGTGCGCGTGGCGGGCGAGAACGCCGTGAGCGTCACGAAAAAGGTGACCGTGGTGCGGTAGCGTCCGGGGTGGGCATCACGAAGAAGGTCGTGGCGATTCGGTAGCACGGCGGCGACGCTTCCGACCGTTCGCTCGGACGCGTCAGCCGAAGTACGCCGGCGCGTTCCCCGCCTTCCACTTGATGTTGCAGCCGATGCTCGGGCGTTGCTCGGCAGGGACGGTTCGTCCCGCAACCACTGCGTCGATCGCGGCGCGGAGATCCTTGCCGTCGATCGGGGCGTCGTTGCCGGGGCGGCTGTCGTCCAGCTGGCCGCGGTAGACGAGCGAGCCCTTCGCATCGAAGAGGAAGAAGTCCGGCGTGCACGCCGCCTGGTACGCCTTCGCCACTTCCTGCGACGCGTCGTAGAGGTACGGGAACTTCCAGCCCTCGTGACGGGCCAGCTCCTGCATCTTCAGCGGCGCGTCGTCGGGGAACGACTCCACGTCGTTCGAGGCGATCGCCACGACGCCCACGCCCTTCGCGAGCGCGTCCGCTCCGACCCGCCCGATCTCCGTCATCACGTGCTTCACGAACGGGCAGTGATTGCAGAGGAACATCACGAGCGTGCCCTTCTTCCCGGCGATGTCGGAGGACTTGACCACGCGGGGCGTTACACCGTCCGTCAGGGAGAAGGCGGGGAGCTTCGTGCCGAGCGAGAGCATCGTGGACGGGGTGCGGGCCATCGTGTCCTCCAGGTTCGCGGATGTGGCGAAAGGTACGCACGGGGAGGTCGGACGCGCAAGACGGCGGCGGGAGCGAGAGGTGTCACGCGACCGACGCGTCTCGTTTCCGCGCCGCCTGCGCCCCGCCAGCGCGCGCCTCCCCAGTGGAGTCCCCTCGCCTACGTGCCGAAACAGGCACATGGCTCCCATCCCCATGCTGGCCGCGACGTTCGCGGCCCTGGCGCTGGCCGGCTTCCCGCTGCGGGCCGGGCTCCGGCGAATCGGTGTCCCCCCGGCGATCTCGCTCCTGGCGCTCGGCCTCGTCGCCGGACCCGCTGTGGCAAACCTCCTGCCAGGCGCCTGGCTGGTTGCACGCCCCTCGCTCTCCGCGGCCGCCTTCGCCGTGCTCCTGCTGCGCGCCGGCCTCGGGATCGCGCCCGCGACGCTGCGGGCCGTGGCCGCGCCGGCTCTCTTCCTCGGCCTCTTGCCCGTCGCCGCCGAGTTCGGCATCGCCACGACGCTCTGCCACGAGCTGCTCTTCGATCGTTGGGCCACGTGCCTTCTCGGCGGCTTCCTCGTGGCGGCCGTCTCGCCCGCGGTCGTCTTGCCGGTGATGCTCGCGCACAAGGATGCCGGGCGCGGCGGACGGCGCTTCGTTCCCGACCTGATCATGGGTCAGACGATCGTCAACGCGATCGTGGCGCCGGCGGGAATCCTCTTCATGATCGGGTTCCTCGCGCCTGCGCAAGGCGCCCTCGCTCCCGCAGCGCGCCTCGTCCTCTGGCCGGCGGCGATCCTCGCGGGTGCGGCAATCGGAGCGGCCGCCGCCGGGTTGCTGCGAGTCGAGAAGCTCGCGGACCTCGCACGCGAGCAGCACGCTCAACTCGCGACGCTCACCGTGCTCCTCGGCGCGTTGACCCTTCACTTCGCGTGTCGGCGCGTCATGTGGGTCGATCCCGTCGTGGCCACGCTGGCGCTCGGGTTCTTCCTGCGCCGGCGCCTCGGCGACCGCGAGACGACGTTGCGGCCGGAGCTGCGTCGCGTATGGAGCGTCGCGGAGATCGTCCTCTTCGTGAACCTGGGCTCGGCCGTCCCGCTGCGCGCGCTGGCGAGCGGGCACGTGGTGCCGGCGGCGTTGCTCATCCTCGGTGTCGCCGTGACGGGGCGACTCCTCTCGGCGGCCGTCGCCACCGCCGCCACGACATTGCCGGCCGAAGAGCGCCGCTACGTGGCGCTCGCGCATCTCCCGAAGGCCACGATCCAGGCGGTGTTCGGGCCCCTGCCGCTGCTCACCTTCCGCGCCCTTCGGCCGGATCTCGTGCCGGACGGCGAAGCGCTCGTGGTGCTGGCGGCGCTGGCGATCGCGACCACGGCGCCCGCCGGCGCATTGGTCCTCGAGCGATTCGTTCCGCGCGCGTGGACCGGCGCCCCGGAGGTCGACGAGCCGAGGCAGCCCCGCGAGCCCGTGCCCGTGGGCACGCCGGAGCCGAGCGCGCCGGGCGCCGCGGCCGCAACGCGCGCCGCGTCCCGCACCGCATCCCGCACCACTGCACCCGGCGTGCGCGACCGAGGCCCCGATCAGCGGTAGTGGATCGTGACGCTCTCGATGTGCTCGGCGAAGTGGCGGTCCAGGTAGCCCACGAACGCCTGCAGCAATTGCCACTCGGTCTGCGGCGCCTTGCTCCGGATCTCCGCGACGAGGATCCCGCCGAACGTCTCGTCCCAGTGGATCCAACCGCGGTACTTCTTGTGGCCGAGACGCCCGGCCCCTTTTCGATAGAACGTGGTGCGGCTGCCGCGGAGCTCGCGCTCCTTCTCGATGAGGAGCGTCTTGAGCTTCGGCGCCTTCTTCTTCGCGCTCACGCGGGGAACCACCTGCAGCGCCTTCATCCGACCCTCCTGCTGGGGCGGCGAGACGCGGCGCCGAGCAGGTCCGGCGCGCCGCTCGCCGCGAGGACTCTGCCGCTCGGCGCGCTCGGAGTCCAGCGGCGAGCGCCCGACGCGTCAGGCCGCGGGCCCCTCCGCCGCAAGGCTGGCGAGACGCTGGAAGCTGGAGGCGTTCAGGCGCAGAGCGTCGCCGAACCCGCCGACCCACCGGCCGCCCTCGAAGCGCAACCGGAAGAGATTGAAATCCGGCATCGTGAACGTGGCCTCGCTCGAGGGGAACCGCGCCACGTAGAGGCGCATCGCCGCGGCGTACGCCTCGGTCTCTTTGTCCAGGGCTTCCACGACCGCGTCGATGCTCACGCGAGCGAGCTGCAGGGGATCTGCGTCCGCTCGATCGGGCCGATGGATGACGAGTCCCACCGGCGTTCCGGGCACGAGGCCCCGCGTGTGCCGCGCCAGCGCCGACGCGTGCACGATCGCCGCGTCGAAGTCCGCGGTGACCACGTACGGCAGGAGACCCACGTGCGCCCTCCGCTCCACGAGAACCGCGAGCGAGAGGATCCGCTCCTCGAGGAGGAGCGCGCGAAGACGTCGTAGCTGGTCTGCGCTCATCTCGTCAGCAAGCTCGCGACGACGACGGAGCCTGGAGAGTCACGCAACCCGCCTCGAACGCTGGACGGGCCTGATCCGCCGCAGGACCTCGGCTTCGGTGCGAGCCGCGTGGTAAAGGTCCCACCGCTCCTGCAGGTTCAGCCATAGTTCCGCCGAGGTCCCGAGGTACTTCGCCAGGCGCAGCGCCAACCCGGGCGTCACCGAACGCCGAGCGTTCACGACGTCCTTCACGCGTCGGCGCGGAACGTCGATGGCGTCCGCCAGGCTCCGCTGCGTCAGTCCCAACGGCGCGAGAAACTCGTCACGCAGCATCTCGCCCGGATGCGTGGGCTCGCGATGGGTGGGGACTCGAATCATGGTGGCAGTTTATCAGGTCCCCATCACGCCGTGGCCTCCACGCGCGGGGCCACGAGCTTGTACATGACCGGCGTCACGATCCGCGCCAGCAAGGTGCTCGAGATCAGCCCGCCGATGATCACCCACGCGAGCGGAGCGTACATCGCGCTGCCCTGCACCGCGAGCGGGAGGAGTCCGCCGATCGCCGTCATGCTGGTCAGCACGATCGGCAGGAAGCGGATCTCGCCGGCCTTGCGGATCGCCTCTTCCAGGGCCACGCCCCTCGCGCGGAGCTGGTTCGTCAGATCCACGAGCAGGATCGACGTCTTGATCTCGATGCCGATCAGCGCCGCGAAGCCGATCGTGGCGGTGAAGGACAGCGTGTCCCCCGCCAGGAAGAGCGCCAGCACGCCGCCGGCGAGGCCGAGCGGAATCACGGACGCCACGATGATCGTGGAGCGGAACGTGCGGAACTCCAGGACGAGCACGGCGAGGATGGCGAAGAGCGCCACGATGATCGCGCCGCCGATGCCGCCGAAGCTCTCCTGGCGACTCTCGATCTCGCCGGCCGGCACGAAGCGGTACCCCGCGGGCCACTTCATCTCGTCCAGCTTCGCGATGACCTTCTTCGTGACGCGGTCCGTGTTGTAGGTCCTGACCACGTTCGCCGAGATCGTCACCGCCCGCACGCGGTCGCGACGCTGGATCTGCGGCACCGCGCGCTCGAAGCGGAGGTCCGCCACCTGCGCGAGCGGAACGAGCCGCCCCGTCGTGGCCGACGAGACCCAGATCTTCTTCAGATCGTCGGGGCTCGGTCGCCCGTCGCGCGCGATCCGCACCATGATGGGGCGCTTGTCGCCGTTCTCCTCGCGCACCGTCCCGGCTTCGAGACCGGCGAGGGCCAAGCGCACCGTACGGTCGATCTCCACGGTGGGCACGCCGAGCAATCCCGCCTTCGCACGGTCGATCGCCACGCGGAGATCGGTCCGCGAGAGTCGCAGGGGATTCGTGATGTCGCGCGTGCCGGGCGTGGCCTGGAGCACCCGCTCCACGTCCCCGGCGAGCACACGGAGCGAGTCCAGCGAGGGCCCCTCCACGCGGATGGCGATCGGCGCGTCGAGCGGGGGGCCCTGCTCGAACTCGTGAAGCACCAGCTCCGCCGACGGGTACTCCGCCAATTCCGCTCGCAGCGAATCCAGCATCTTCGGCGTCTCGTGCGGATCGAAGCTGTCGAGGAGGACGAAGAGCTGACCCACGCGCGGGTCCTCCACGCGCGCGAAGCGGTTGTAGTAGATCGTGGGATTGTCGTGCCCCACCGACGTGTAGACCGCGCGCACCCCGGCGCGCTTGTTCACGAGCCGCTCCACGAACGCGGCCGCGGAGTCCGTCACCGCGATGCTCGTGCCCTGCGGCGACGTGATGTCGATCTGGAACTGCGGCGTCTCCGCCTTCGGGAAGAGCGAGAACCCCACCACGGGCACCATCGCCAAGGACGCGCCCACGATCGCCGCCGCGATGGCCAGCGTCCACGCCGGGCGCTTGAGCGCGCGGTCCAGCACCGGCGCGTACGTTCCGTGGATCCCGCCCTCGAACGCGCGCAGGAAGCGGTTCGGTCCCACCTTCTCGCCGCGCGCGAGCAGCATCGTGGAGAGCCACGGGATGATCGTGAGCGAGACGAAGAGGGACGCCAGCACCGTGAAGACCACGGCCATCGGCAGCGAGCGGATGAAGCGCCCCGGCTGGCCCGGCAGGAAGACCAGCGGCACGAAGGCGAGCACGAGGGTGGCGGTGGCCCCGAGGACCGCCACCCAGATCTGCTTCGTGGCGAGGATCGCCGCTTCCCGGAACCCGTGCCCCTCGCGACGATGCCGCGCGATGTTCTCCACCACGACGATCGAGTCGTCCACGAGGAGGCCGAGCGCGATCACCATGCCCACGATCGTCAGCTGGTTCAGCGTGAACCCCGACCAGTAGAGCGCGGTGAGCCCGATCGCCAGCGACAGCGGGATCGAGATCATGACGATCGTGGCCGCGCGCAGCCCGAGCGGGAGGAGCGTCACGAGCACGAGCCCGATCGCGATGAGGAAGTCCTCGCCGAGCCGCTCGAGGCGGCGCGAGACGTTCCGCGCCTGGTCGAAGCCGCGCTCGAGCTTCACGTCGGCCGGGAGCTGCTTCTCGAAGTCGTCGAGCACCGCGTACACGCGATCGCGCACGGTGCCCACCGTGAGCCCCGCCTCCTGGTTCACCGTCACGAACACCGCGCGGTGTCCGTCGAAGCGCGCGCGGTACGTCGAGTCCGCGTAGCTCCAGCCCACCTGCGCCACGTCGCCCACGTGCAGGAGGCGCCCGTCGTTCGTGCGCACGATCGTGTCGCGCACCTCTTCCGGCGACTCGTAGCTCCCGCTCGAGCTGACGCTGAACGCCCGCCGCCCGATCTCGACGCTGCCGCCGGGGATGTCCGCGCTCTCGCCCTCGATCGCCTGGAGCACCTGCCCCGGCGGCAGCTCGAGCTGCGCGAGCCGCCCCAGGTCCAGCGCCACGTCGACCTGGCGCTCGGGCGCGCCCCAGCGCGCCGCCTCGCGCACGCCGGGCGTGGCCGCGAGGCGATCCTCGAGGGACTTCGCGAGCGAGTCGAGCACGTGATACGGCGCCGTCTCGGAGACGAGCGCCACCTCCACGATGTTGACGTTGAGGGTCGACGCGCGGTTGACGTCCAGGCGCACCAGCTCGTCGGGCAGCTTCGGCCGGAGCGCGTTCATCTCGCGGACGACCTCGCCGTACTTCTCGTCGACGTCCTGTCCCTCGTTGAACTCCACCCAAACCGACGCCACCCCCGCCTTGATGCTGCTGCTGATCTGCTTGACGTTCTCGAGCTGGTCGACCTTCTTCTCGATCTCGGTCACCACGAGCCGCTCGAGGTCCTCGGCGCTGGCGCCGGGGTACACCGCCACGATCGAGTACGACGGGAAGGTCAGCGGCGGATCCTCCAGGCGCGGGATGTTCGTCCACGCCACGAATCCGAGCGCGGCGAGCATCACGAACACCACGATCGTGAACTGCCAGTTCTTGACGGAGAATTCGGCGAGCTTCACGGCAGCACCTTCACGGAATCGCCGTCGTCCAGGCGGAGCGTGCCGTCCGTGACGACCTGCGAGACCCCGTCGAGACCGTGCGACACCGCGGCGCGGTCGCCGGCGAGGAAGGCGATGGTCACGTCGCGACGCTGCGCGCGACCGCCGCCGGCCGCCACCGCGAAGATCGTCGCATGGGCGCCGTCGGCCTCGAGAAGCGCGTCCACCGGGATCATGGGGAGCGGTCCGTCCGAAGCGGGCCGGATCTCGACGTCCCCCACGAGCCCGCTCGCGAGGCGCTCGGCCTCCGGCACGCGGATTTCCACGCGGAAGGTGCCGGTGCGGGGATCGGCGGCGGCGGCGATCTCGCTCACCACGCCCTCGACGGTGCGCATCGGCGCGAGGTCGAAGCGCACGGTGGCGGGGTCTCCGGGCCGCACGCGAACGACGTCGCGATCGGCGAGCCCGACGCGCACCACCGAGCCGCGCGCGCTGCTGCCGAGCGTGAGCACCGTCGTTCCGGAGGACAGCAGCTCCCCCGGCTCGGCGTTGCGGCGGAGGATGATCCCGTCCGCGGGCGCCGTGATCACGGCGTAGCGGCGGTCGAAGCTCGCGGCCTCCAGCGCCGCGCGCGCCACCTCCGCGCCCGTCTCCGCGTCCTGCACCTGCTCCAGCGTGGCCACGCTGTCCGCGTACAGTCGCCGCGCGCGGGCGAGGTCGCGCTCCGCCTTCTCGGCCGCGCTCTTCGCGCGCGTCACGCCCGCGTCGATCTCGCGGAGATTCAACGCGGCGAGCGTGTCGCCCTTCTGCACGCGCGCGCTCTCGTCCACGAGCACGCGGTCCACGATGCCGCCGATCTTGAAGCTCAGCGCGACCTCGTCCTTCGGCGCGAGGATCCCGGTGCCGCGCACCGGCGGCGCTGTGGACTCCGTGTGCACCGGCGCCACGCGCACCGGCAGGGGCGCGGCGGCCGGCGGCACGTTGGCGTCCGTGCGCGAGCAGCCGGAGAGCGCGAGCGGCGCGAGCAGCAGGGCGAGCCGGGCGGCGTCGACGAGTCTCGGGGTGCGGGACATGGTTCGCTCCTTTCTGCTAGAACGAGACGTCGCGGAGCGCCGCGGCCCGTTCGAGATCCACCCAGCGCATCGCGTACCGATACGCGGTGAGCGCGCGATTGAGATCGGCGCTCGTGAACGTCGTGCGCGCGTCGACCAGCTCGATCGGCGACGCCACACCCTCTTCGTAGCGGCGGCGCACGAGCTCGAAGGTGCGGCGAGCGGCGTCGAGACGCGCGTCGGCGGTGGCGATCGCCGCCTGCGCCACGGTCGCCGCCTCGTGCGCGGTGCGCACCTCCACGCGGATCCGGTCCTCGAGATCCGCGCGGGCGTTGCGCGCGCGCTCGACGTCGTAGGCCGCCGCGCCGTGCGCCTGGTCGCGGCTCAGGTCCACGAGGCTCCACTGCGCCACCAGAGACGCCATCCAGTAATCCTGGTCCGTCTTGAACTCGTACTTCTGACCCTGGAAGCCGTAGTCGAACGCGAAGGAGACGGTGGGCAGATAGCGCGACGTCACCGCTCGCTTCGCCGCCTCCGCCACGCGGACGCCCGCGTCGCCCGCCGAAAGCTCCTCGCGGTCGGAGAGAGCGCGCGCTACCGCCGAGTCCGCGTCGAGGGGGAGCGGGCGGTCGAAGGCCGAGTCCGGGACCACGTCCACGGGAGCGTCGAGGGGGCGGTGGAGGATGCGATTCAGCTCGCGCGCCGCCGCCGCCTCGCGCTCCTTCGCCTCGGCCAGCTGCTGCTCCACGTCGGCGCGATCGGCGCGGGCGCGGAGCACCGCTTCGGGAGTGGCCTTCCCCGCGTCCAGCAGCCGCTGCGCCACGCGCTCGTTCTCGCGCACGAGGTCGAGCGCGGCGGTCTGGATCTCCACCACCCGGCGCGCCGACGCGTCCTGCAGGTACGCGAGCTGCGTCACCGCCGCGATCTGGCGCGCCGTGGCGCGCAGCTCCAGGCTCTGCGCGTCGTGGCGGGCGCGCGCGACCGAGATGTTGGCACGCAGGCCCTCGGCGAGGAGCGGCTGCGCCACGCGCAAGCGCGTCTCGTGCTTCTGAGGGAGCGTGTAGTCGATGTTCGTGGGGAAGGCGTTCGTGCCGGTGAGCTGGTTCAGGGCGGCGTACGCCGGGTTGATGAAGTCGCCGAGATTCTGGACCCCGCTCAGGTCCGAGTAGCGCGACTCGACGTCGACGTGCGGGAGATACAGCCCGATCGCCTCGCGGACCTCCGCGGCGGAGCGCCGCTCGGCCAGGCGCTCCCCCTCGAGGGACAGGTTCGCGCGCAGCGCTTCCGCCACGAGGGCACCCAGGGGATCCGCGCTCGGGGCTGCCGCGGCGGGCGCAGCCGTCGCGCCCGGGTCCCCGTGCGCTCGGCCAGCGAGCGCGAGCACGAGCAGAAGCGCGAGACCCCACGGGAGTCGGCGACCCTGGTGGCCTCGGCCGCGGACCGCGGACCCAGGGCCCCGTGAATGGCGGCGACGCCGATCTCCGAACACTGATAGCTCTCCTAACTTCGTTAAGGTACGGGCAAGGCGAAGGCCGGGTTTCGACTTCATGGCGACCTACTTCGAGAGGTTCGGGAGGATCCCGCGGAAGAGAACGTCGATCTCGCGGCGGGCGGTGGTCTTGAGGTCACGAAGGGGCACCCATTGCTTCCCGTGCTGCGTGACGTGGATGGAGATCAGGCCGTGCATCGCGCCCCAGAGGATTTGGGCCAGCTCGTCGGGGTCGCCGAGCTCCGGGCGCACCCGCTTCTGCTCGATCGCCTCCTCGCACGCGCGGCGGAGAAACGCGTACGCGTCCTTCTCCGGATTGTCGCGATGCTCGGCGATGAACTCCTCGCTGTGCGCCACCTCGGGGAGGACCGTCATGAACATGAATCGGTACTGGTTCGGATAGCGGATGGCGAACTCGAGGTACGCCTCCCCGATCGCTCCGATGCGCTCCACCGGATCCGCGATGGAGGCGGCCTGCAGGAAGTGGCGCGCGAGGGAGTCGAAGTCCTGGTGGCAGAGCTCGGTCACGAGCGCCTGCTTGTTCGCGAAGTGGTGGTAGATGGCGGTGGGCGTGTACTCGATCGCGTCCGCGATGGCGCGCATCGTGACGGCCTCGTAGCCCAGCTTCGAGAACATCTCCCGGGCGGCGTGGAGGATCTTGTCCCGGGTCTCGGTCTTCTCCCGGATTCTGCGTTCGACGGTACCCATGGCTTCCTCCGACGGCCGTAAACATACTTAACGACGTTAGGTCCGTCAAGGGGTGCCTTGCGTCTTCTCACAGACACCCTCGAAACCGTCCTCGCGGTGTGCGCCGGCGATGCCGACCCGTATTGTCGAAGCCACCCACCGGCCGCGCGGCGCCTCGCCCCGCCCGCGGCGAGGAGCACGAACGTGGAGACGCACGCCCCCGCAGGGGCGGCCGGGCGCCCCGCGCCGACCGGCTCGATGAGCCGCGGCACGCAACGGACGATTCGACTCGTCGGTCTGATGGCGGCCGTGGGGGTAGCCGGCTCCTGGCATTACCAGAGGTCTCCCTGGGGGCTGGCGGAGGACGCCTCCCGAGCGGCCGGCTCGGCGGCCCTCTCGGTGGTCTACGCCGACGACCTCGAGGGGGTGAGGACGCGCGTCGCCCGCTTCTACGTGGGCGACACGTCGACCCCGCCCCCCGCTTCGACGGCGCTCCCCGGACTCACCTTCCGACCCTCGTCCACCTCGGCCGCGGCGCTTCCGAGGGTCGCCTTCGTCTACGAGGACCCGGACGCTCCCCCGCTCGCCCGTCTGCGCGAGGAGTACGACCTCGTGGCGGTCGGCCGCGATGCCTCGAGCGAATACGAAGCCCAGTTGACGCTCGGTCGCTGGGCGGGCACGCGCTTCGCCCACCGCGAGGAGGGCTTCCCGGAGGGCTATCCGAATTTCGATCCGGTGGAGGTGCTCCACCACGCCGAGCGGGGCGAAGCGTACTGGTGCGAAGTGGCGGCGAAGCTGACGGTGGACGCGGCCACCTCGCTCGGCTGGCCGGCGCGGCTCATCACGGCGTCGCGCACGGGATCGCGGTGGGACCACGCGGTCGCGGAGCTCTGGTCCAACGAGTTCCGCAAGTGGTACGTGCTCGACACGGACTACAACCAGGTCTTCGAGGTGGACGGCCGTCCGCTCTCGGCCTTCCAGCTCTGCCACGACGGGCCCGCGCTCTCGGCTGCGGGCCGCCTGCGAGCGCGGCCCTTCGCCGCGGAGAAGGCCGGCGTGGATCGGCGGCGCGACCAGCTGCCCTACTTCGCGTACGTGCACGTGGACATGCGCAACGACTGGCTCACGCGCCGGCTGCACAAGGGCAGCCCCGCGGGCGGCGAGCTCGGCACGATCTGGACCGCGCGTCCCGAGGTGCGTTGCCCGCCGACCCTCAAGAAGCGCGTCGATGCTGCGACGGAGTTCGACTGGCCGGTGAACGTGGTCGTGATGCGGGTGAGGAACGCCAGGGCTCTCGAAGGAGGGCGCCTGGCGCTCGACGTGGGGCTCGGAGCCTACGCGCCGTATTTCCGCGCGTTCGAGCTGGCCGTGGACGGCGGGGCCTGGCAGCAGCTCGCCGCACCCACCGCCCACGTGGAGCTGGCCGCCGGCGAGCACTCGCTCCGCGCGCGCGTGACGACCTACGGCGACCACCGGGGTCCGGCGTACGAGCTGGCGCTGACCTACCGACCTTCGACCTGAAGCGCGGTCGCGCCTCCGCTCGCCCGGCGCGTCACCCCCCTCATTCTCGCGCTCATCTCCTCCCGGCGACTTGCCGACTCTAGCGGGGACGTCGACCGCCCCGACCGCCGAGGTGCCTCCCGTGGCCCGCACGCCGGAGAAGGACGCCGCAACCCGCGGCAGCCAGAAGTGGCTGCAGATCCTCGTCAACGACCGCCCGGACATCCTCGCCCGCGAGTTGTCGAAGGCCACCGGCGGCGCGATCCGCGGCTCGGTCACGTGGTGCTCGCCCCTGCGCGACGACGCGTTCGCCGAGTACCGCGACCAGGCCTTCCTCGACCTCCTGGAGATCCGCCTTCGCAAGCGCTCCCTCGCCGACTTCTGGCCCGCCGGGGGCCCGCATTGGGACGGCCTCGGGCGCGCGGGGAAGAACGTGATCCTCGTGGAGGCCAAGGCGCACGTCTCCGAGGTCCCCTCGGATTGCGGGGCGGGACCCGGATCGCTCGCGCGCATCCGTCAGAGCTTCGCCGAGGTCCAGAGCCGCTACGGCGCGAAGCCCGGCCGCGACTGGACGAAGGGCTACTACCAGCACGCGAACCGCCTCGCGCACCTCTGCCTCCTGCGCGAGTTCAACAGGATCGCGGCCTGGCTCGTGGACGTGTACGTGACGGGCGACGAGGAGATGCACGGGCCGAAGAATCGCGCCGAGTGGAAGCGCGAGACCGCGAAGATCCACCGCGCGCTGGGGCTCCCGGCGCAGATCCCCGGGGCCGTGGACGTGTACGTGGACGCCAGCGAGATCGCGGCGGTGAGCGCGCCGCGCTAGCCCCGGGCCGGTCCGCGCTTCCCGCGCGCCCGGGACGAGCCGGCGGGGACGCGGCTCACGAGGGGATAGCGCTCCGGATGCTCGACGGACTCCACGGCAAGGTCCACGTCGAGGTCCGGCCAGTGCAGGTGTTCCGGACTCTGCAGCTCCACGTGCGTGAGAGCGCCGATGGACGCGTCCCGGAACCACGGGAAGGTCTCGAAGGGCATGAATAGCTCGCGGTCCCCGAGCAGCAGCCAGAAGCCGTGGCCCGAGACGTTCGTGACCTCAACGCCCGAAGTGCGCCTTCCACGCGCGCCGGATTTCATGCTCGTGCTCCCGAATCAACTGAAGGGCGGCATTCAGTCGTGCCGGCCTCAATCCGTGGTTTCCGGCCAACTCCACCGTGGGTTCGAGCCAGAACTTCGCTTCGCCGCCCTCATGATGAACATGCACGTGAGGCCGCGGCTCCTCCCGCGAGAAGAAGTAGAAGCGGTACCCTCTGCTCCGGAAGACAGTCGGACTCAACACGGTCCCCAGCGTATCCGACCGCCAGCGGCACCGCCACCACGGCCCGCGATCGGCAGTAGGTCGACCCACTAGCCAGGGATCGATGGTGGTGCCGAACCGTAATCCGGCAAGGGTGCGCTTCAGAGGACGGCACGCGAGGGCGGCTGCACCTCGTCGACGTGGCCTGCGGCGAGCTCGGCTCACCGAGACGGCCGGGGCCTCCTTCTCCCGCGTCGCGAAGCGCGGCGCGCCGGGCGCTCAAAGCCCGAGGAGGTCGGCCGTCAGTCCCACCAGGTCGCTCCCCACGGCGTTCTTCGACGCCTGCGCGCAGCGGTCCGGGCTGGCGTAGTAGTCGGCGATCGGGTTGAACTTCGCCTTCGTGTTCGCCACCATCGTCGAGAAGCCGTGGTTCTCGCCGACGAATTGCTTCACCAGGTCGAAGACCTGGGTGCTGGCGCCGAAGAACGCGAAGGGCTCGCCGTACGCCGGATCCAGCCCGCGGAAGCCCCGGTGCTCGCCCCGCAAGCCCGTCTTGATCCGATTCGTGGGATCCGAGACGTAGACGTTCGTGATCACCACCGCGAAGAACTCCTCCGTGTTCGTGTAGCGATACAGTCCGGGTTGGAGCGGTTTCTTCGCGAACACGCCGGACACGGCGCGCAGCACGTGCACCAGCTCGTGGAAGAGGATCTCGTCCCACAGCATTCCGCGGTTGGGCTTCGTCCGATTGACCGGGCAGGCGCCGTGGAGCGAGAAGGTATCGGGCGAATACGACACGTGCCCGTTGCGCACGCCGCCGACCGTCCGTGAGCCGCCGGACGCGTTGCAGTCCGCGCCGGTGTAGGGCTCGATGACGACGGGGGTCGCGTGGAAGCGGATCGACCGCAGGAGGTTCATGCCCATCTTCGTCCCTTCGATCCACTGCAGGTGCTCGCGCACCTGAGTCGTGTACTTGGTGCTCGCCGCCCCCGCGAGCCCCGTGGGCGTGATGGTGATGCCATAGGTCGCCGGATCCATGGAAGTCGGCCCCCTTCGTTTCGGGTGTCTCATGGAGTACGTCCGGCCACCCGGCAGCGAACACGCGGCAGGGTGGCCGACGTCCCTTCCCTCCATTGACGGCCGACGGCGGCGACGCTACACCGGCGTCATGGGCAGAACCGACCCCGTCACCACGCTCTCCCGACCTCCCGAGACGCGCGTCCGCCGCGCGCGCTCCGAGGAGTCCGGCGTCCTCGGCGACGTCGGGCGAAGCCTCCGCGTGGCCTGCCTCGTGTGGATGGCGCTCTGGGGGTTCGGCCTCTTCATGAATCTCGTGGTCGGGCCGATCGTCTCGCCCGGCCGTCCGCTCGACGACGCGTGGCCCTGGCCCGCCGGCCCCGTCGCGGCCTCGTGCATCGTCATCTCCGCCGCGCTCTTCGCCTACACCAAGCGACGCGACGTCCACGCGTCGCGCGTCCTCGACCTCGCATTGCTCTACGAGGTCGCGATCGCCCTGGGCATCGGCATCGTGAATCAGTGGACGCCCAACACGACGGGTCTCTCGTGGATCTGCGTCGTCATCCTCGTCCACCCGCTCATCGTGCCGGCGCAGCCCGCGAAGGCGTTCGCGGCGGCGGTGGCCGCGGCCTCGATGGATCTCGTGGGCCTCGGCATCACTCGGGCGCGCGGCGTGGAGATCCCGCCCGCGTCCGTCCTGCTGTGGACGTACCTCCCGAACTTCCTCTGCGCGCTGCTCGCCGTGCTGCCGGCGCACGTGCGCGCGCGGCTCGAGAAGCAGCGCGAAGATGTGCGCGAGCTCGGCAGCTACCGCATCGGGGAGCTGCTGGGGCGCGGCGGCATGGGCGAGGTCTACCGCGCCGAGCACCGCATGCTCGCGCGTCCCGCCGCGGTGAAGCTCGTGCGGGCCGAGCTGCTCGGCGCCGCCGATCCCGCTCACCACGAGCGCATCGTGCGGCGCTTCGAGCGCGAGGCGCGCGTGACCGCCGGCCTTCGCTCCCCGCACACCGTCAGCGTCTACGACTACGGCATCACCGACGACGGGACGTTCTACTACGTCATGGAGCTGCTGGAAGGCCTCGACCTCGAGTCGCTCGTGCGCGAGCTCGGACCCGTTCCCGCGGGCCGCACCGTGCACATCCTCCAGCAGATGTGCGACTCGCTCGCCGAGGCCCACGAGAAGGGACTGATCCATCGCGACATCAAGCCGGCGAACGTGGTGCTGTGCCGCTACGGCCGTCGGGTGGACTTCGTGAAGGTCCTCGACTTCGGGCTCGCGCGACCCATCGCCGACGGCGACGGCGACGCGCGCATCACTCGGGAGGCGGCGGTCGCCGGCACGCCGGCGTTCATGTCGCCGGAGCAGATCCTCGGCCACCACGAGATCGGCCCCCGCACCGATCTCTACGCGGTCGGATGCGTGGCGTACTGGCTCCTGACCGGAGCTCTCGTGTTCGAGGGCGAGACATCGATCGAGGTCCTCGCGCGACACGCGCGGGACGTGCCGGTGTCGCCGTCGCGAAGGAGCGAGCTGCCGATCCCGCCCGCGCTCGACGCGATCGTGATGGCCTGCCTGGAGAAGGAGCCCGCGAAGCGGCCCGAGAGCGCCGAGGCCCTCGCGATCCTCCTCGAGGCCGTCGACACCGGAGCGGACTGGTCGCCGGACCGGGCGAGGAAGTGGTGGGAAGTCCACCGCCCGAAGGTCGGCGCGGCCGGCCCCTAGCGGCGGGGCGGAATACATGAGTTTTTTGTCTTGGTTTGGCCGTCCTCGAGAGTCATCCTCCAACAGCCCTCGCCTCGGCGGACTCCCCTGTCCGCCTCGCCGCTCACCGGCGCTGGTCAAGACCGGCGAGGTCAAGGAGGAACAGGCCATGTCGCGGCTACTTCTCGGGAGAGGCTTCCTAGCCCTCGCCGCTCTGCTCGTTTGCTCCTGGAACGTCGCTGGGGCCTCGACGGACCCGTCCGGTGCCCCTCCGGGGTGGGCAGGTCGAACCCGCTCCGCTCCGGTCCTTCCCCCCGGCCTGGACGACACCCTCCGCCCGATTCTCGAACCCAGGGGACCCGTCCCGTCACTTCCCGACGTCCGCGACGTAGCCGCACCCGAGGAATCCCCGGCTACGATCGGCACGTTGTGGGAGCGGCTGAGCGCCATTCCGCGGGCGGCGTGCGGCGACGCCTCGATCGAGCTCGAGCCCCTGGGGGAGACCGATGCCGCGGACCTCATCACGATGCGCCGCGTCGCGGCGCTCTGGAACCGCGGCGTCCCGGAGCAGGCCGTCACGCTCCTGAGGCAGCTCGAAGAGTCCGGTGCGCCGATGGGCCTCGGCATCTCCTGGAAGCACGGCACGCCAAGCGCCCTGCGCGACGGCGTCGACGTGCGCATCGGGCCCACGCACGCGGACGGAGAGGTCGCGTGCCTCGACTTCGACGCCGCGACCGGTCACCTGTTCGCCGTGGTCCGCTGGGGCAGCACCACCGGCGTGTCGAGCTGGACGGTGAACATGTCCTCCACCCACGGCCACACGTGGACGGAGACCTACTCGTACAACTCCTCGGTCGGGATCGTCGACGTGGACGCGGCGGTGGTGGGTGGCTACGTCTACATCGGCTACATCGTGGGGAACGCCACCTCGGAGGTCCGCACGCGGCGCAGCACCGTGAGCGACGGCGTCTCGGACTCGGTCTACGGCTTCCACACCGCGATCGCGGCGGCTGCCTCGACGACGTTCAGCGACGTCGCCGTGGCCGCGAACGCCGACGACTTCGACAATCGCATCTACGTCGTCGCCATCCAGAGCGATCGTTCGCTCCGCTACGCGTGGGACGTGGCCTCCGACGGCACGACGTTCACCGACGTCTCTCCCGCCGCGATCGCCAACGCCAGCGCCGGGTTGGATGCCACGTTCGATCACAACTTCGTCTGCACCGACTACCTCTTCGTGTCGTACGCCGGATCCGAAGGCTACGTCCACGTGCTGAGGCTGGCCGGATCGACGTGGACGGACGTGACCGTCGAGACCAACGTGGGCGCCTACCGGAGGACCTCGATCTCCGCGTACGGGTCCACGGTGATCTGCGCGTTCGAGATGCCGATGACCCACGGAGTGGGGATCCAGTACCAGATCTCCTACGACTGCGGTGTCGGCTGGAGTGTGGGGTTCATCGCCATACCGGACGGCGTCACGTACGTCGGCTTCTACAGCCCCAGCGTGGACGCGCGCAGCGGCCTCGGGACCTCCATCGTCTACCAGGCGGAGATGGGCGAGCCCGATCTCGCGTACTACCAGGTCCGCGCCGGTTATGCGCCGGGCACCTGGAGGACGCCGGTCCCCTTCAACGACTTCGACGTCTCCTCGGGAACCCCGACGGCGCTGAGCACGCTGTCCTTCCGTCCGGCCAACTTCGACCAAGGCGCGATCTACATGAACGGCGCCGTGTACTTCGACCGCCCCGGCGAAGGAGTGGTGGACGCGCCCGTGGTCGCGCAGGGCGAATCGCACCTGCGGCTCCTGCCGGCGGCCCCGAATCCGTTCGGCGACCGCACGTCGATCCGCTTCGTGCTGCCGGCGGCCGGCCCCGCCCGCCTCGCGGTCTTCGACGTGCTCGGCCGTCACGTCGCCACGCTCGTGGACGGTCCGCTGGACGCGGGAGCGCACGAGGTCCCGCTGGACGCCGCCCGCTTCGGGAGCGGCGTGTACTTCTACCGTCTGACGGCGGGCAACGAGACGAGGGAGGGTCGCATCACGGTCGTCCGGTAGCGAGGGAGCGATCGCGCGGAACCCAGGCTCCGCCGCCCCACCGGCGGCGGAGCTTCTCGTTTCCGCGCGGACGGGAACGGGCTCAGGGCAGGCCCACGTCGAACTCCCCGCTCGTGATCACGAGGGGCGAGCCCGGGCCCCCGCCCGCCGGGGCGAGCGTGGCCGCGAAGGTCCCGACCACTCGGGCGGCGGTGAGGCTCGTGATCGTGACCGTGCCGGAGGTGCCGGTTCCCGGCCCCCAGCCGGTCCCACCGGCCTCGGGGACGACCTGGATCCAGCGCACCGGGGCCGTGTCGCTCAGTGGGTAGGTGCCCGGACCGGCAAGCGCGCCCAGCGACATCGAGAGGGAGGAGTCGTCGTTGCTGGAGGACAGGATGAGCGTGTCGGACGCGATCTGGCTCACCACCGTGGCGGCGTTCCACGCGGTGCCGCCGAAGCTCGCGCGGATGCGGCTGCCCTTGTTGTCGGGAAGCGGCGGGAGCGCACCCCCGGTTTGCAAGGCGAGGTCGAATTGCCCGTCCGTCACGGTTCTCGTGCCGGTCACCGGGCCCACGAGCGGCGTGGCGGCGAACTCGAACGTTCCCGCGATGCGCGTGGGCGTGAGCGCGGTGAGCGTGATCGTGCCGGCCGAGCCCGTGAGCTGCGTGCCCCAGCTCCCCGCTGCCTTCGAGACGGACGCGCTCCCCCCGAACACCGTGGGTCCCACGCCGAGCGCGTACGTGCCCGTTCCGGCGACGTTGTAGAGCGTGATCTGGATCGTGAGGGCGTCGCTGGCCGAGAGGATGACCGAGCCCTGCAGCAGGAAGGTCCCCGGCGCATTCGGGACGGTTTGCGCCGTGACGTACTGCGCCGTGGGGCTCCAGACCTGGCCGTCGATCTTCGCGGTCATGGGACCGGTTCCGCCTCCCCCGGGGCCGGCGGGGTTGTCGTCGCCGCCGCATCCGGCGAAGGCGAGGACGAGGAGGCCGCTCGCCGACGCGCGAAGCATCGCGCTTGCGCGAGGGAGGCGACGAACACGGCGCGGTGCGACGACGTACGAACGCATGGGACCTCCGTCGAGTGTCCGAGGGGGTTGCGCAGTATACGCGAGACTCCCCGGCCTGCCGGCGTGAAGAACGTCGCGCCGCTCGGGTTCGTCTTGTCCCTGCGCGCTCCCCGCCGCTACAGTCTCCCGATGCGAACCTCCTCCGCCGCCACGGAAGACCGTCAGCCATGATCGGGAAGTCGCTCGCCCACTACACGATCACCGCCCATCTCGGGACGGGGGGGATGGGCGAAGTCTGGCGCGCGCGCGACGGCAAGCTCGGCCGCGACGTGGCTCTGAAGGTGCTCCCGCAGGCGGTCGCGCGCGATCCCGAGCGCCTGGCGCGCTTCCAGCGCGAGGCCTTCCTGCTCGCGTCGCTCAACCATCCCGGCATCGCCGCCATCTACGGGCTGGAGCAGGTGGACCAGACGCCGGTGCTCGTGCTGGAGCTGGTGGACGGCCCCACCTTGGCGGATCGCCTCGCCGCGGGACCGTTCCCGGTGGCGGAGGCGTTGCCCATCGCGCTGCAGATCGCGGAGGCCGTCGAGGCCGCGCACGAGAAGGGCATCGTCCATCGCGACCTCAAGCCGGCGAACGTGAAGCTGACCGCGGAAGGTCGCGTGAAGGTGCTGGACTTCGGTCTCGCGAAGGCGCTCGTGGACGATCCCGCCTCCTCGGCCTCCGGCTCGGGTGCGCGGGGCGACCTCCAGAACTCGCCCACGATGTCGCCCGCGATGGGCTCGCTCACCTCCCCCGCCATCACCGGCGCTATGACCGGCATCAACGTCATCCTCGGCACGGCCGCGTACATGGCGCCCGAGCAGGCGCGCGGCCAGAGCGTGGACCGGCGCGCGGACATCTGGGCCATGGGCGTGATCCTCTACGAGATGCTCACCGGCCGGCGCCTGTTCACCGGCGAGACGATCTCGGACACGCTGGCGTCCGTTCTCAAGACCGATCCCGATTGGAGCGCGCTCCCGGAAGAGACGCCGCCACGCGTGCGACGTCTCCTGCGCCGATGCCTCGAGCGGAATCCGAAGGAGCGCCTCCGCGACGCGGGCGACGCGCGCCTTCTGCTGCGCGAGGCGATCGCCGGTGCGCCGGAAGAGACCGCGTCGCTTCTGGGAATGGCGCCCGCAGCCGCCGCTCCGCGCCGCTCCTGGGTCGTCCCCGTGACCGCCCTCGTCTCCGCGGCGATCGCCGCGGGCGCGGTCTGGACCCTGGCGCCCAGGCAATCCGCGGCGCCTCCGCTCCGCAAGTTCGTGTTCCCGATCGCCGGGACGGCGCGACTCGAGAATCTCGCGCTCGCGCCGGACGGGTCGGCTCTCGCGTACACGCACGAGGGGAGGATCGAGATTCGCGAGTTCCGGACGGGGGAGATCCGCGCCCTCGCGGGCACCGACGGCGCCGTGACGCTCTGCTGGTCGCCGGACGGCGCGTGGATCGCTTACGGCACGCCCGCGGACCTGAAGAAGGTCCGTCGCACCGGCGGCGACCCCGTGCTCGTGGCGTCCCTGCACAAGCAGGAGCAGATGGATCCGGCCGGCGGCGGCTCGTGGGACGCGGACGATCGCATCGTGTTCGCGTCCGGCTCCGGCGGCCTCTACGCCGTCCCGGCGCAGGGCGGCGATCCGCAGACGATCGCCTCGCCCGGCAAGGACGAGAGCGACTTCCACAAGGCCTGCTCGCTGCCGGGCGGGCGCGGCTGGCTCGTGGTCGTCCACCGCTCGCAGGGCTACGACACGATCGCCGGATTCGACGCGAAGGGCGGCCGGCACCCGGTCCTCACGCTTCCCGGCCAGAGCCTCTTCGACGTCACGTGGTCCTCGAGCGGCCACGTGCTCTTCCGCCGCGCCGGATCGGCTGAAGGCATCTGGGCCTTCCCCTTCTCTCCCGAGCAGTGGAAGGCCACGGGCGAGCCATTCCTCGTGGCGGCGGGTTGCCTCTCGCCCGCCGCCGCTCTCGACGCCTCGGTGGCCTACGTCCGCGGCCGTGTCTCGCGCACGTCCAAGCTCGCGCTCGTCGATCGCACCGGGAAGATCGAGCACACGCTCGGGGAGCCCGGCGAATACCGGCACTTCCCCGCGCTCTCGCCCGACGGGCGCGAGGTCGTCTGCCCGATGGTGGAAGGAGAGACGAGGAATCTCTGGATCGTCGACGTCGACCGCGGGACGCGCCGCCGCCTCACCGAGGGCGAGAAGGAGCAGTCCTGGCCGATCTGGAGCGTGGACGGCCGCGACGTCTGGTACTCCACCGGCGATCCCGTGCACGGAACGATCGAGGTGCGCGCCGCGAGCGGCGCGGGGGCTGCGCGCGAGGTCACTCCCGGAATCGCGCCGGCCTTCGCCTGGGGCGGGAAGCGCCTCTTCTTCACGCGCCTCAAGGACGGCAGCTTCGACTTCGACCTCTGGACGTTGGACCTCGAGCGCCAGGGTGCCGCCCCGGAGGTCTTCCTCGGCACGGACAAGCAGGAGTACGGCGGGGTCGCTTCGCCCACCGATCCCCTCGTGGCCTACACCTGCGACGCTTCCGGCAAGGGTGAGGTCTACCTCGCCACCTTCCCGAAGATCACGGGAACGTGGCTCGTCTCGAGCGGCGGGGGCGACTGGCCGAAGTGGCGCCGCGACGGTCGCGAGCTGTACTACGTGGCCGGGGACTCGGTCCTCGCGGCCACGGTCGACCCCGGGGGCGGCGCCGACGTGCATCTCGGCGCTCCGCGGCTCCTGTTCCGGCGCCCGCAGTATCGCCAGTCGTACGGGAGCACTTACGATTCCTACGACGCCACGCCGGACGGCCAACACTTCCTCATCAACGTCGCCGACGAGGAGGCCGGAGATCCCCCCGCGCTCATCGTCGTGCAGAACTGGCTCGAGGAGTTCCGGAAAGCGAAGTCATGACGCGCGAGGGCCTCCCCACGAAGCCCGAGGTCATGAGCCCCGCGGGCGGCTGGCCGCAGCTGCGCGCCGCCGTCGAAGCGGGCGCGGACGCCGTGTACTTCGGGCTCCGCCACTTCACGGCGCGCGCGAAGGCGGGCTTCGGCAAGGGCGAGCTCCCCGAGGCGATCCGCACGCTGCACGCGCGCGGCGTGAAGGGCTACGTCACGTTCAACACGCTGGTGTTCGACCACGAGCTGGAGGAGGCGGCGCGCGCGATCGCCATCATCGCCGAGGCCGGCGCCGACGCGATCATCGTGCAGGACGTCGGCATCGCGCGGCTCGCGCGGGACGTGGCGCCGGAGCTGCCCGTGCACGGCAGCACGCAGATGAGCCTCACGAGCGCGGAAGGGGTCGCTCTCGCGGAGTCGCTCGGCGTCTCTCGCGTCATCCTCGCGCGCGAGCTGTCGCTGGAAGACATCGCCGCCGTTCGCGGCGCGACCGATTGCGAGCTGGAGATCTTCGTCCATGGCGCGCTCTGCGTCTCCTACTCGGGCCAGTGCCTGTCGTCGGAGGCGTGGGGCGGGCGAAGCGCGAACCGCGGCCAGTGCGCTCAGGCGTGCCGGCTGCCCTACGACCTCCTCGTGGACGATTCCACCAAGCCGCTCGGCGACGCGCGCTATCTCCTCTCGCCCGGCGACCTCAACACGCTCCGGCACGTTCCCGAGATCGTGAAGCTGGGTCTGGAAGGCCTGAAGATCGAAGGGCGTTACAAGGACGAGAGCTACGTGGCGCTCGTGACGCGCGCGTATCGCGAGGCGGTGGACGCGGCCTGGGCGGGCCGCCCCTGCGCGACCTCCGCCGAGGACGAGCTGCGCGTGGAGCAGGTGTACTCGCGCGGCTCCGGGCCGTTCTTCCTCGCCGGAGTGAATCATCGGACGGTGGTGCGGGGACGCTCGCCGCGCCATCGCGGGGTCCTCCTCGGAACCGTGACGCACGTGAGCGGCGACGCGGTGAGAGTCACGCCCGCGCCCGCGCACGACGTGGCCCCGCTCGAGCCGGGCGACGGAGTGGTGTTCGACGCGGCGGACCGGCGAAGTCCCGAAGAGAAGGAAGAAGGCGGGCGGATCTACGAGGTGCGCCCCGCGGGCCGCGGCTCGCTCGAAGTCCGCTTCGCCCACGGCGCGATCGACTTC
Organism: bacterium; assembly: GCA_046330135.1. GTDB lineage: Bacteria > ARS69 > ARS69 > ARS69 > ARS69 > CAYYFX01. The sequence continues at coordinate 754,585 of JAXLTI010000004.1, read as the reverse complement.
GCGCGGCTTCGCCCCGGCGATCTGCTCTGGCGCACGCACGACCCTGCCGTGGACAAGGCCGCGCGGCCCTTCACGCATGCCGCGGTCCCCGTGCATCGCCAGCCCTTGCGCGCGCGCGTGGTGGCGCGCGTGGACGAGCCGCTTTCGGTCACGTGGACCCTCGTGGCGCGCCCGGACGTGGAGGTCGGCGTCCGCTCGCCGGAGCCGCTCGTCGCCGCCGCGAGCCGGCCGCTCGACGCGGAGACCGCGCACGAGCAGCTCGGCCGCCTCGGCAACACGCCGTACCAGCTGGCCGATCTCTCGCTGGACACGGACGGCCGCGCGTTCGCGCCGGTCTCGCTCCTCAACGACCTGCGGCGGGCGGCGGTGGAAGAGCTGGTGAAGCGCCAGGCCGCCACTCCGCCGCGCGTGATCCACGATCCGCACGCGAGTCTGGCGGAAGCGCGCGACCGCGTGACGCCGGCCGAGGTCGCGGCTGCGCAGGCCCGGCCGGACGGCGCCCTGGCGCGACACGCGCCCGAGACCGGGGCGCTGCATCTTCTCGTGCGCACCGCCGAGCAGCTCGCCGCGGCCATCGACGCGCGCCCCGCGAGCATCACGCTGGACTACCTCGACCTCTACGGGCTCCGCCCTTCGCTCGAGCGCGTCCGCGCCGCCGGCATCGACGCGCGCGTGGCCAGCCCGCGCGTGCTGAAGCCGAGCGAAGAGCGCATCGTGACCTTCCTCCGGAAGCTCGACGCCGAGATCCTCGTGCGCTCCACCGGTCTCCTCCACACGCTGCGCGGAGGGCCGCACCCGGCGCTGGTGGGCGATTTCAGCCTCAACGTGGCGAACGTGCTCACGGCGGAGACGTTCCTCTCGCAGGGGCTCTCGCGCCTCACCCCCGCGCACGACCTGAACGCGGAGCAGGTGACCGCGCTCGCGGTGGCCGTCGGCGCGGCGAACGTGGAGGTCGTGGCGTACCACCACCTCCCGATCTTCCACACCGAGCACTGCGTCTTCTGCCGCTTCCTCTCGACGGGCACGAGCTACAAGGACTGCGGGCGCCCGTGCGAGAAGCATCGCGTGGCGCTGCGCGACCCGGGCGGTCGCGCGCACCCGGTGATGGCGGACGTGGGTTGCCGCAACACCGTGTTCGGCGCGGAAGCGCAGGAGGCCAGTCGCCGCCTCGACGAGTGGCGCGCCGCCGGCATCCGCCATTTCCGGCTGGAGTTCGCGCACGAGTCCGGCGAGGACGTGGGGCGCGTGACCGCCGCGTTCGCCGCATGCCTCGCCGGCGAGATGTCCGCGGCCGAGCTGGGCCGCACGCTGAAATCCGCGGCGCCGGGCGGGACCACGGAGGGCAGCCTCTTCATCGCGAAGGACTACCTCGGCGTTCCCCTGCTCGACTGAGCCTTCGGGCCCTCGGCGGAACCTCGCTCAGGGCATCGCCGGCAATCCGGCGGCCGCGCGCCGGCGACATCACTTGCGTGCCTCGTCAGCCCTTCACGTACGAGAGCTTCTCCGCCACGCGGCCGTCGCGCACGCGGAAGACGTCCACGCCACGGACGTGGCCGCGAACGCCTTCACGGGCCCAGTGGTACACCCAGCGCACCACGGCGCGGTCGCCCGCCACCACGATCTCCTCGGTCTCGAAGTTCGCTTGCGGGGAGCGGGCGAAGAAGGCCTCCCAGAAGGTGCGCACCGCGGCCTGCCCCACGATGCGCTCCCCGTCGGGGGGCGGGCGCGTGCTGTCGAACACGCAGTCCTCGGTCATCGCGGCCATCACGGCGTCGACGTCGTGGCGGTTGAACGCTTCGTTGAAGCGTTCGACGATCGCGAGCGTGGCACGACTCTGGGGATCGTCGGCGGTCGGGGACATGCGGCGCCTCTCCTGGGGTCGGTCGGGGGCATCGAGTCTACACCCTCGGACCGCCCGCCGCCCGACCTCACGTACGGTCGTAAGCCCGCGCGGCGACGGAATCGGAGCGCGGAGCTCCTGGGACGCCCACGTGGAGCGTCTGAGGCGCCCACGCGGAGTGCCTCGGGAGACTACTTCGCCCGGCTCGCTGCGGCGGAGTCGGCGTCGCCGCCGCGCGACTTGGCGAACATCCTCGAGGCGGCGATGGCCAGGAGCGACCAGAGGAACAGGACCACTCCGGCGCCCGCGCCGTAGGTCAGGAACGCCGCGTGAGCGGTGGCCTTGTTGAAGCTGGTGAGGACCGCGGGCGGCACGGTCTGGTCGAAAAGCCCGAAGAACACGTTCCCGATGGCGACCCCGAGCGCGACGCTCGCCACGAGCAGCGCGATGAGGCCGGGAAGGTGGCGCTTCATGACGTACCTCCGTCGTCGGTTCCGGCGCGGCGGGGAAGATCGTTCGGCCGCTGCATGCCGGGTTCGATGCGCCGAGGGTACGCGAGGCTCAGCGGTTCGGCCAGGGACGCCGGGGGATCGCGGTCGGGAGTCCGCGCTCTCGCCCGAGTCGGGTCCTTGCAGGCGGCCTACCGCTTCGCGAAGTCCAGCCGCATGGTGCCGAGGCTCTTGGTCACCAGGTCCTCCGTGATGGCCTCGACGCAGTCCACGATGGAGCGCGGCGTCGTGCCGCTGGCGGTGGCGCTCCCCGTCATGCCCAGGGTGACCATCTCATCGCCGCCCCCTTGCTTCAGCGTCGCGGCCTTCGGATACCTCACGATGGACCCGGACATGGAGCACTTCGTGTTGGGGCTCACCACCTCCACCTTCGCCAGCGACAACCGGATCACGTAGCCCTTCGCGTCCTTCGACTTGGCCGTCGTGAAGTCGTGCAGCTCGGCTTTCTCGATGATCTTCTTGACGGACTTCTCGATGGCCGCCTCCACCTTGTCCGCGGCGCCGCCGGCGCGCTTGCCGCTGTAGATCTTCTTCTGGGGATCGGGATCCGAGTTGTCGGTATCGACGAAGATCAGCGGCATGATGGCCTCCTGGGGCTGACGGCGGCGGATCGTCGGCTCGGACCCGGTGGATCCGGATCCCGGAGCCCGCCTCTCAAAGCCCATCAAGCTCCAATACGTCCGGCGGTCCGGCTTCGAACGGCGGCGCCCCCCGGCGTCCGCGAGGGATCGAGGACGCCCCGGGCCCGCGACGGGTCCGGGCGACGGCGGGCCGGGCGCGGCGCGGACGGGGACGGCGCGCGGACGGAGATCCCGCGCGGACGGAGACGCCGCGGGGACGGAGACGCCGCGCGGACGGAGACGCCGCGGGGACGGACGGCGTCCGGGGCGGGCCGACCCGCCCGCCGCCGGCTTGCGGCGGCCCGAAGGAGATGCTAGTGTATCAGCACCTTGCTGGCCGATTCGCATGGTCTCGCCGGCGGACGGCCGCTCTTCGCGGAGGAGTTCGATGGGAGCGCAGTACTCGGAGCTGGGCCGGCGCGAGCGGCAGATCATGGACGTGCTCTTCCGGCACGGCCGCGCCACCGCGGCGGAGGTTCTGAAGGAGATCGCGGATCCGCCCAGCTACTCGTCGGTGCGCAGTATGCTCCGCCTGCTCGAGGAGAAGGGCTACGTCCGGCACAAGTGGGCGGGGCCGCGCTACGTCTACGTTCCCACCGGGCGGCGCGAGCAGGTTCAACGCTCGGCCGCGCGGCACATGCTCAGCACGTTCTTCAACGACTCCATGGAGTCCGCCGTGAGCGCGATGCTCGGCGCGACGGAGAATCCGCCGTCCGAGGAGGAGCTGGATCGTCTCGCGCAGCTGATCGAGCGCGCGAAGCGGAAGGGAGGTCGGCCGTGAGTCCCTCGATGGCCCCGTGGCTCGCCGGCTCCGCGCCGACGGCCGCTCTGGAGCTTCTCGCCAAGGTCACCGTGATCTTCGGTCTCGCCGGGGCGGGCGCCGCTGTCCTGCGTCGACGTTCGGCTGCGCACCGGCATCTCGTCTGGACGCTGGCCGCGATCGCGGCGCTCGCTCTTCCGCTGGCGGTGCGAGTCGTTCCCGCGGTTCCGGTGCCGGTCCTGCCGCAGTGGATGCCGAGCGCCGGCGCTCTTCCGCCGCCCGTCTCGTCGAGCGCCACCCGGGGAACCGCTTCCTCCTCGGCCGCTCCCGGCATCGCCGTGTCCTACGCGGGATACGATGCGGCGCGTGCGGCGCGCCCGGTCATCGGTTCGCCGGCCGCGGCCGGCCCCGCTCCGTTCTCGGGTCCCCTCGCGCCCCCCGCGGCGAGGTTGCTCGGGGCGCTGTGGCTCCTCGGAGCTCTCGCGGTCGCCGGCCGGTGCCTGATCGGTCACGTCGGCCTGGCGCGACTGGCGCGACGCGGGACGGCGCTCTCCGGCTCAGCCTGGCAGGAGCTTCTCGCGGACGTCGCCGCGCGCGCCGGAGTGGCGGCGCCCGTCCGCCTTCTTCTCGCGCCGGACGTCGGCTCGCCGCTGACGTGGGGCGCGCGTCGGCCGGTGATTCTCCTCCCCGCCGGCGCGGACTCGTGGCCGCGCGCGCGCCGACGCGTGGTCCTCGCGCACGAGCTGGCTCACGTGGCGCGCGGCGACTACGTGACGCAGCTCGCGGCCTCCGCGGTCTGCGCGCTCTACTGGTTCCACCCGCTCGCGTGGCTCGCCGCGCGACGCCTGCGGAACGAGAGCGAGCGCGCCTGCGACGATCTCGTGCTCGCGCGCGGCACTCCCGGGGCGGACTACGCTTCGCATCTGCTCGATGTGGCGCGGGGCGCGCGAGCGCTCGGCTTCCGCGGCGCGGTGGCGATCGGAATGGCGCGGCCCTCGCAGCTCGAGGGTCGCCTCCTCGCGGTCCTGGACGATGCACGCTCGCGACGCGCTCCCTCCGCCTTCACCCGCACGGTGACCCTGGCGGCGCTGGCGCTCGTCCTCGTGCCGCTCGCGGCGCTGCACCCCGCCGTCGCCGCGGACCGCGCGCCGGCTCCCGTCAGAACGCCGGCTCCCGCCGGGGCGCCGGTCGCGGCCAAGGCACCGGCTTCGGCCAAGACGCCGGCCCCCGCCGGGACGCCGGCACCGGCCGAAGCGCCCGTCGCCGCCGAGACACCCGGGGCCGACGAAGCGTCGTCCAAGCCCGACTTCGAGCGCAGCGTGGACGCGAAGCCCGGCGAGATGCTGCGCCTTCACCTCGAGAGCGGCGGCGACGTGAACCTCCGGAGCTGGGACGAGCCGCGCGTGCAGGTGCGCGCGTTCCTCGCCGGCAAGGACGCGGCCGATACGCGCGTCACGCTCGAGCGCGTCGAAGGCGGCGTGGCGCTGGCGGCGAAGCAGACTGCGCACGGCCGCTCCTGGTCCACGTCGCACCGGTTCGAGATCCGCGTGCCGCGCCGTTGCGACGTCGAGCTCGAATCCACCGGCGGCGACGTGGTCATCACGGACGTCGAAGGCAAGCTGACCGGCGGGACGGGCGGCGGAGACGTCAAGATCCGCGGCGCGAGGGGCGAGGCCGCGATCGCCACCGGCGGAGGGGACATTCACGTGGTGGACTCGGTGCTCCGCGGGACGGTGACCACGGGCGGGGGCGAGGTCCGCTTCTCGCACGTGTCGGGCGGGCTCCGCGGCAGCTCGGGGAGCGGTCCCGTGATCACGCAGGACGAAGGCGAGGACGAAGAGGCGGACTCCGTCGAAGGCGACGCCGAAGTCGAGGATTCCGCCACGCCGGTCGCGCGCGCCGAGGGCGAGCACGGCGAGGTCCGCATCGCGCAGGGCGGCGGCGATATCGACCTGGACCACACGCCCGCGGGCGCCGACGTCAGCACCGGCGGCGGGGACATCCACATCGGGCGCTCGGGCGGCGACGTGATCGCCACCACGGGCGGCGGCGACATCGATCTGGGCCCGGTGTCGGGCTCGGTGACCGCCACCACCGGCGCGGGCGACGTGCAGGTGTGGGTCGCGGGCGCGAAGGGCGCCTCCATCCAGGTCGCATCGGGTACGGGACAGGTCGTCCTCGAGCTGCCGCCGGATCTCTCGGCGCGCTTCGACCTCGAGACCGCGTACACGAAGGACTTCCGCGGTCCCACGAAGATCGACAGCGCGTGGGATCTGAAGCGCGAAGCGACCGACGCGTGGGATTCGAGCCACGGAACCCCGCGCAAGTACGTGCGCGCGAAGGGTGAGGTCGGCGGGGGCGGTGCCGTGATCAAGGTCCGCACGGTGAACGGGGACATCACGGTGCGGAAGCGCGCGAAGTAGTCCGCGGCCGGGGCGCGTGGGCGGTGGGCGAAGCGTCGCCCGCCGCCGCCCCCGGGGCTCAGAACGTCCAGCTCGCGCAGACCCCGCGGAACTCCGCGCCGTACGCCACGCCGACCTGGGCGCTCCGGTACGGCCTCGTGAACACCGCGGCGGCGCCGATGCCGATGGCGTCTCCGGCCAGGACGTCGTGCGTGTAGTGCTTCTTCGACTCCACGCGACTGTAGGCGACGAACGCGGCCACGGCGTACGCGGGCCCGCCGTACTTCCAGCCGTAGCGCTCCCGGAGGAACTCCGCCGCCACCGCGGTGAACGAGGCGTGCCCGGACGGGAAGGACTGCGTCCCGCCGTCGGGGCGCGTCTCGTCCACGAGGTGCTTGAGGGCGTGCGTGACCCCGACCGTGACCACCGCAGCCTCGGCGAATTCCTTCGCGCCGGTGCCGTCGCGATGGTCCCACGCCACGGCGAGCGCCGCCGCGGGGAGGGCGTAGTGCAGGACGTCGCCGGTGCGGCGGACGGTATCGCCGGCCCGGGCGACGGGGACGGCGCCGATCGCGGCGAGGCCGAGCAGCCAGGCCAGGGGGGCTCGCGAAATCATGGCGGGGCAGCATACGCGAGGCGAAAGGGTTCGGCACGCGGTCAAACAGGGACTCGTGGAACCTGACCCCTGCCCGCGGCCCGCGGCAAGGAGGACGGCATGGCCCTCACCCGGCAGACCGCGTCCGCGATCGTGGACGTCGTGGCCGCGGACCCCCGCTGCCAGCACCAGATCAAGAGCGTCTTCGCGCTCGTCCCGGGCGGCCAGGGCGGCGCCACGCGGAACATGGGCATGGCCACCCTCAACGGCGTCTCCTCGCTGGCGGACCAAGGGATGAAGTGGCTCGTGAACCGCCGGCCGGACTTCTCCGGCTCGTGGCTCGGGCAGTACCTGCTCTCGCGGGACCTCACGATCTTCGATCCTTCCGACCCCTCCACCGCCCAGTACCTCTGCACCGGGATCGCGGAGGCCACGCTCGACGCCATCCGCGCGGCGACCGCCAGGAAGTCCGCCGCCTTGGCGAAGGTCGCCTCCGCGGACGTGGTCAGCCGCTCCGAGCCCTTCGAGCACAGCGCCACGCTCGTCGTGTCGACGGACGGCGGCGAGTACGTCTTCGACTGGTGGAAGACGCTCCATCCGTGGTGCCCCATGATCTACCGGCGCGACGACTTCCTGGACAATCGCGGGGGCGTGCCGTTCGTGTACTTCGGCGGCTGGGTGTAGCGGCGCTGCGGCGTCACGAGGAGTGCGACGAGATCGCCCGGATGTGCCCCCACTCCCTTACGCGGCCACGCGGACGACCACGAAGATGAAGATCGCTCCCAGACACGTGAGCGCGATCAGACCGAGCGTGGTCGTGTTGCGCGCGCGCGAGTGCGCTTCCGGCAGAACGTCGCCGGCTCCGATGTAGAGCAGGAACCCGGCGAAGAAGCCGAGGTAGAGCATCAGGTCCTTCGGGCCCACGTGAAAGAGCAGCGTGGACGCCGCGCCCAGCACCGGGGCGAGCGCGTCCACCGCCAGCATCACCGCCGAGCGGCGAGCCGTGTTCCGGTGCAAGAGCATGAGGCTCACGGTGTTGAGGCCGTCGCAGAAGTCGTGCGCGATGACGGCCAGCGCCACCGCGATCCCCACCGACGACGACACCTGGAACGCGAGCCCGATCCCCACGCCGTCCATGAAGCTGTGACCGATCAGCGCGAGCGCGGACAGCACCCCCACGTGCGGGTGGTGATGCTCCGCGTAGTCTCCCTCGTGGCCGTGGTGGATCAGGACGAATTTCTCGAGGCTGTGGAAGAGCAGGAACCCCGCCACGAGCGCGATCATGGCGCCGGTCGACGCGATGTTCTCCGCGTGGCCGAGCGCGAAGACCTCGGGCAGGATGTCGAAGGCAACCACGCCGAGCAGAACGCCGGCGGTGAAGCTCAGGATGTAGTGGAGGCGGTCGCGGAACCGGAGGGCGAAGAGCCCGCCGCCGAGAGTGGAGACGAGCGTTGCGAGCGACAGCAGAACAGCGGTCATCGACCTTCACGCCGGGGGAAGACGGACGTCGTGCCGCGCGCGCTCAGCGTCCCGCGAGAGCCGCGCGAGCGGCGCACATCATGCGGCCTGCGCGCGGCGTCGGCAAGACGTCCCCCCCGTCCGCCGGCGGTTCGCCGGCCCGCCGCCCCCCTCGCCGCCGGGCGTCGCGCCGGGTTGCCCACGGCACCCGCCGGCCCGGGACTGCGGCCGCGGTCACGACTCCGACGGCATCTTCGCCAGCCACTCCTTCAGGTACGGCGTGGGGTCTTCCGGCGTCAGCCGCCGTTGGTAGGGCGGCTTCTTCATGCCCGCCGGCAAGAGCACGTGGCTCGGCTTGTCGCCGGGGTTCAGATAGAGCTCGAAGTGGAGCTGCGACTCGCGCCCCTGGTTCGCCACGGTGGCGATCACGTCGGACTGCTTCAGGGCCTTTCCGCGCATCACGCCGCTCGCGGGCACCACTTCGCCGTAGAGAGCGATGAAGCCGTCGTGCTTCACTTCGATCGCCTGGGAGTTCCCGGGGAACCCCTTGCTGACGTCCGTGACCGTGCCGCCGGCCACCGCGACCACTTCGGTGCCCGAGGCGACGTGCAGATCGCACCCCGCGTGCGTACGCTCGCCGCGACTCGAGCCGAACGAGCTGCTCCTCTTCTTCGGGTCCGCCTGCGTCATCCAGTCATTGGTCCACGGCCTTTCCTTCAGTGGAAAGACCGGGGCTCCCTTGAGCTTCGTCATTTCGGGAAGCCTCCTTCCGTCGAGCATGTGCCGCCGCTACCCCACGACGCGCAGCGCAACGAGACCACCCACTCGCCCTCCGCGATCTGTCGCTCGATGGCGATGTGCAGATCCGGGTAGACCTCGCGCACGCCGCGGACGTGCTGCGCCATGCCGTCCACGCCGCTCGGGACGCGCGTCTCACCGTCGCTCTCCACGCAGTCCGCGGCAACGAAGTCCGCGATGCGATCGGTGCACCCGGTGTTGAGGATCTCTTCGTAGAAGCGGCGAACCAGCCGCTCGGCTTCGTCAGGGGTCATGGTTCCACCCGGGAGCGGCGCCGCGGCCGGATCGAGCGTCCCGAGAGGTCCCTCGTCCCAGGCTTCGGCGAATTCGGCGGGCTCGCCGGTCGACAAGATCCTAGCAGGAGCCCCGGGAGGTCTGCGAGGACGCTATGCGACGCTCGACAGGAAGCTCTCCACGGCGGAGGCGACCGCGGCCCGCGACAGGCTCGGGTATCGCGCGTACGAGGACTCGGGAATCTGGGCCACCAAGGTCCGCAGGCGCCCCGGCTCCACCATCCCGCTGCGGAGGAAGTGCCCGGCATCCTCCACGTCGCGACCGAATCCGCGCACCACCTTCGCCAGGACCTGCGTGTACGGGTCGTAGTGGTAGAAGCTGACGGGACCGATCGTCTCGAGGAGCACGTGGCGATCCGCGCTGCCGGGAAGCCCGGGAACGAAGTGCTCGGGCCGCGCGAACTCCACGTTCACCTGCAGGCGTTCCTTGATGCGCTGGATCTCCCGGAAGACTTCTTCCTGATCGGAGAAGAGATCCGCGTCGATGGAAGCAGGCCGCCAGCCGGCATAGACCGCCGTGCCGCCGCCCACGAGGTACACGCGATACAGGCCTTTCCGTGGAGCCGTCTTCGCGATCTCCTGCATGAGGGCGCGAAGTCGATCGCGCGTGAGCTCATGCCGCACGGCGGCCCCGATCGCGCCGGGCCAGCCGGCACGCGTCCGCGAACGACGCCGCCTGCCTCAGGTACGCCAAGTACCGATGGTGAGCCAAGTCGCCGGAAGTGCGCTCGAGCCGCCGGTAGAGCCGCTCTTCCGGATCGGAGAGGATCTCCTTCGGCACGGGCACCCCTTCGCGGCGGAGCCGAGGCGCCGCGAGCGACACGAGCAGACTCTCGACGGATTCTACCGAGGAGGAGAGGTCCGAGAGGCCGGCGTCGATAAGGTGGCCGCCGGGAAGACCGAGAGCCTCGAAGCTGGACTCCCCGAAGCGAACCTGTGTCCACCGCCGCAGCGCCGCGCGGCGAGCGACCGATGTCCGTGCCGCAGGGCTCATGCGCTTCGCCCGCGCGCGCCCGCCGGCCCTTCCGTGCTGCCGGAAGCGCTCCAGGACCGCCCTCGGGAGCTTCATGGATCATAGGATATGCTTAGGGGCTAAGCATGTCAATCGCGGCGGGACGGGGCTCCGCCTGCGGCTGCGGCCCCGAGGCCACGGGCGCTCGGCTCTGCCCGTGGGAGCCGCGGGGCGATCCGCCGGACCCCACGAGAGGAAGAGGCGGCGGTATACTCCTTCCCCCGCCATTCTCTCGGGAGGTTCCCGTGCCCGACACACGACTCCGGACCGGCGTCCTTCAACGCTTCCTGCGCTACGTCACCTACGACACCCAGTCCGTGGAAGACGCGCCCACCTATCCCAGCACCGCGAAGCAGCTCGTCTTGCTGGATCTGCTCGTGGAGGAGCTGCGGGCGATGGGGTTGAAGGACGCCGCGCGCGACGAGCACGGCTACGTGATGGCCACGATTCCCGCCACCACCCGCAAGACGAAGGTGCCGGTGATCGGGTTCATCGCGCACGTGGACACCTCCCCGGAGGCGAGCGGGGCCGGCGTGAAGCCGATCGTCCACCGAAACTGGCAGGGCGAGGACATCGTGCTGCCGGACGATCCGGCGGCGGTCCTTCGCGCGTCGGAGATCCCCGCGCTTCGCGAGCAGCTCGGGAACGACATCGTCACGGCGTCGGGCACCACGCTGCTGGGGGCCGACAACAAGGCGGGCGTGGCGGCGATCGTGACGGCGGCGGAGCATCTCATGCATGATCGGGGGATCCCGCACGGCGCGGTGCGGATCGCGTTCACGCCGGACGAGGAGGTCGGCCGCGGCACCGAGCACTTCGACGTGGCCAAGTTCGGCGCCTTCTGCGCCTACACGATGGACGGCGGGGAGCGCGGCGAGCTGGAGAGCGAGTCGTTCTCCGCGGACTCCATGGTGATCACGTTCCAGGGGTTCAACACGCACCCGGGCTTCGCGAAGGGCAAGATGATCAACGCCCTCAAGGTGGCCGCGGACTTCGTGAATCGCCTGCCGAAGGACACGCTGTGCCCGGAGAACACGGACGGGCGCGACGGCTTCGTCCATCCCTACGTGATGGAGGGCGGCGTGGAGACGGCCAGCGTGAAGTTCATCATCCGGGACTTCGTGACCGCGCGCCTCGAGGAGAAGGAAGCCATGGTGGAGGATCGCGCGCGCCAGGCCGCCGCGGCCTGGCCGGGCAGCACCGTCTCCGTGAAGGTGACCGAGTCCTACCGCAACATGAAGGAGGTCCTCGACCGCTACCCGCTGGTCGTGGAGAACGCGCGGGAGGCCATTCGTCGCGCGGGGCTCGAGGTGCGTGAGACTTCGATTCGCGGCGGCACGGACGGCTCGCGCCTCAGCTTCATGGGGCTGCCCACGCCGAACATCTTCGCCGGCGAGCAGAACTTCCACTCGCGGCTGGAGTGGGTCTCCGTGCAGGACATGGAGAAGGCCGTCGAGACGATCGTGCACCTGTGCCGCGTGTGGGAGGAGAGGTCGTAGCCTCGCTGCCGGCGAAGCCTCGGGGCGCTCGCGTGCGGCGAGCTCCCCGAGCAGCCTCTACTTCTTCGTGAACATCGCCTCGAACGGCCTCCCGTCGAACGCCGAGCGCACGTGCACGATCTTGCCGTTCCGGATCTGGTGCCATTCGGCCACGAGCGTGGTGGCCGCCGCCGGCGGGCCGGTCTCCAGATCGAAGAAGACCGCGGCGTTCTCCCCTTGCGCGATGATCGTCTTCACGTCCAGTCGGACCGTGATCGAGAGGAGACCGGTGAGCGCGGCCAGGTACTGCTCCGCGCCCCGGTAGGTCTCGAACAGGCCGACGAACGTCAGGTTCGGATCCAGGTACTTCCGCGCCGCCGCGAGGTCCTTGCGCGCGACGTCTACGTAGAACGCCGTCAGAACCTCCCCTGCGCTCTGCATCTCGCTCCTCCCTCGCGCCGCGGCGCGACGTTCTGCCTCTCGTCCAAGCCGAGCGGTTTCGTCTCCAGCCTACTTCTTGGCCCAGGTGCGGAGCGGCTTCCCGGTCTCCAGCAGCGACTTGAGGCTCGACAGCACTCGCGGCCAGCCCGAGGAGATCCCCTTCAGCATGTCGGAGCCGGGCTCCAGCTGGTCGTGCGTGACCGTCAGGCGCACCATCTCGTCGATCGGCTCGATCTCGATCGTGACGCGGCTGTGCGCTTCCTTCTTGTCCTTGTCCTTCGGGAGGGCCCACGTCATGACGAGACGCCGGGGCGGGTCGCTCTCGACCACGCGGCCCGTCATGTCCACGGTGCCGGCGGAGTCGATTCGCCGGTGCTCCCAGGGCGAGCCCGCCTTCCAGTCGGACACGTTGTCGTGCTCCCAGTACTTGCGGGTGAACTCGCCGTCCAGGAGCGCCTTCCACACCGTCTTCGGGTCGCTGGCGATGTAGATGGCGTAGACGAACCTCTCGCTATTCACCGTCTCCTCCTTCGAGTCGTCTCTTCAGATCGCGTATCGCGCGCAGCCGTTGCCGCTCGAACTTGCGGATCCAGCGCTCGTAGATCTCTTCCAGAGGCACCGGATTCAAGTAGTGCAGCTTCTCGCGGCCGCGCCACTGGATCGTGACGAGGTGGGCGGCCTCGAGCAGGCCCAGGTGCTGCGTCACCGCCTGTCGCGTCATGCTCAGGTGGGCGCACAGCTCGCTCAGGGTCTGGCCGTTCTCGGCGTAGAGCAGATCCAGCAGCTTCCTCCGGCTGGGGTCGGCCAGAGCCTTGAAGACCCGGTCGCTGCTCTTCACGTTCGCCCGGCGCTGCACGAGGAGGATAATAGGCAGGTAATCACTTGCCTGTCAAGGGGGCGGTGCGTGAACCGGGCGCCGCTGCTCTCCGGCCGATCAGCGGCCCACCCATTCGCGAAGGACTCCCGGTAGGGGGATGCCGGACCGAGACCCGCATGACTTTCGTCATGTGCAGCCATGACGAGGATCATTGACCCGCAGCACGGCCCGCTCTCAGGCTCCCGCCGCACCCTCGCGAGGGGCGTCCCGCTCGGGGGCGCAAAGATGCCCGGTACGGGACGGTCTCCAGAGGTGGGTGGCAGGCGATCTCCCCGAAGAGGAGGGTCTCGCCATGCGGACATGTCTGCTGATCGCATCTCTACTGGCGCTCGCGGTGCTGATGGGCGGCTGCGGCCGCGACGACGCGGGCCCCCTATCGGCCCCCACGCCGCAGGTCGGCCAGCCGGGCAACGAGACGTACGGAAAGGCCGGTCACGGATACCCGCAGTGGTACACGCCCGGGTGGCAACTGGACGGTTTGTACGTCGAGATGCTCAACACACGCAACGGCCGAGGGACGCTGGTCACGCCTTGGGACGCATCCGTCGGCTGGCCCTTCGGGCTCACGTTCGACCTGGACGGCACGTGCTACGCCATGCTGGCCTTCTATCAGGGTCAGAATGCTTCGGTCCTGGCGAGACTCGACACGCAGACGGGAGCCGTCACGCCCGTCAACCTCAGCCAGGTTTACCCGTACATCTTCGCGGGTCCCGACATCGATTCGCACGGGAACCTCTATGTCACCGGGTTCACCGTCGGACCCCCCGAAGACCCGACGCACCCGGCGTGGTGGGGCGGCTACGATCTGTGGCGCGTGAACAAGGCCACGGGTGAGCTCATTCTCGTGGGCGATACCCGGGTGGGAACGGGCGGGGAGCACGCCGGCGAATGGATGGACCTGGCGTTCGACTCCCAGGACCGCTGCTGGACGACATGCCGCAACAAGCTCTATCTCCTCGACACGACGGACGGGCACTCCACCTTCGTCACCGATATCACCGGTGTCCCGACGGACTACATCCCAGGGGACGAGTGCTCTCAGGACTGGCAGTACATGGAGGTCATGGATATCGCCTTCGACGAGAACGACGTTCTCTGGGGGTCGGCGATCCGCGGCTTCAGCTACTGCACCGGCTTCATCAACGCTCCGGTCATGCGGATCGACGTGAGCACGGGTGAGGGCGTGGTGGTCGGGTACGCGTACACCGGTGGCCAGAACCACGGCGGCGACATCATGCCGAGCAAAGTGACGGTGGCCCACCGCAAGCCCAAGGGCGATTTCGTCACGATCGTCATTTCGATGGACGCGCTTCCGGCCCACTTGGCCCACGGGGACTACGTCCCCGGAACCGTCGGGGACCCCAACTACCCGCGGTAGTGCCGCGACACGGCCATTCGGCCCGCGTGCAGCGGGCCGGATGGCGTCGCGATGCTCTGCACGTTGCCCGCATCATCTCCCCACATCGAACCCCAACCCCGGCCGGCCCGTCGGCCTCAACTCCCCGTCCTCCAGAATCACCGCCCCCGCGGCCGGGTCGCCGACGAGATCGAGATGCCCATCCAGGTCGGCATAGCGCACATTCGGCCGCGCCAGCGCATAGTGCAGCCCCGCGCAGATCGCCAACGCGGACTCGTCCATGCAACCGACCATCACCTCGAGCCCCGCCGCCCGCGCCACGGCGCCCACGCGGATCGCCTCGACGATCCCGCCGACCTTCATCAGCTTCACGTTGACCATGTCCGCCAGCTCGTCCGACGCCAGCAGGAACGCGTCGCGCAGGCTCATCAGGCTCTCGTCCGCCATCACGGGCAACGACACGGCTTCCGTCACGCGGCCGAGCATCAGCGGCTCGCCCTTGGGCGTGGGCTGCTCGAGCAGCTCCAGGTTCGCGGCGCGCGTGGCCTCCACGAACCGCACGGTCTGCTCCACCGTGTAGCCCTGGTTCGCGTCGAAGCGGATCTGGACCTCCGGGCCCACGGCCTCGCGAACTCTGCGCACGCGCTCGGCGTCCTGGTCCGCGTCCAGGCCGCCCTTGACCTTGAGGTGGCGGAAGCCCTGCGCGATGTACGCGCGAGCCCGCTCCACCGTAGCCTCCGCGGGGAGGATGCCGATCGTCACGCACGTGGGCATGCGCTCGCGGTAGCCGCCGAGGACTTCGAAGAGCGGAAGGTCCGCGCGCTTGCCGAGGATGTCCAGGAGCGCCATGTCCACGGCGGCGAGCGCCGACGGCTTCCCGGCCAGGAGCGGCTTCAGCTCCTCGATGCGCCGCACCCAGCGCAGGGGATCCGTGCCCAGCAGCAACGGCTCGGCGATGTCGCGGAGCGCCGCGAGGGTCCCCTCGGCCGTCTCCCCCGTCACCCCGGGATCCGGCGCCGCGCAGCCGAAGCCCGTGAAGCCGCCGTCCGTGTGGAGCGCGAGGAAGACGTTCGTGGTCTGGTCGACGCTCTCGTAGGCGATCGCATACGGAACGGCGATCCGCATGGTGACGGGCCACGCTTCGCAGCGGACGATCTTCACGCTCTCGCCTCCGGGGCGCGCCTCGCGGCGCCGGCGCTGCGCGACCCTAGCGCAGCGGCCGAAGCGCGGCTAGGAGACCACGAGGTGGTGCTGTCCCTCGACTGCTTTTCGGCAGGCTCAGTCTCGCCCGATCGGGCGACCCTGCTTCGCGCGTCCCACCCAGCGGCGCATCTGTTCCATCGTGTCTTCGAGCCACCGGAGCCGCTCGGCGGGGGTGAGCTTCAAGCCGTTCGTGGCCTGACGGCGCCGGTGCGACTCCCAGGTACGATCAGGGAACTCCTCCGCGGGCGTCTCGTGCGGATTCTCCGGCGGGCGGCGCTCCCCCGCCCCTTCGCGCACCGGCTTCTCTTCCGCGTCAGCCACGACGTCCCTCGTCGCGCAGCGCTTCGAGCGCCTGCACGTCCTCGGCGTCCTGAGCCCGCCCGGTGCCTCGCTTCATCGCCAGGAGATCCTCTAAGCCCACGATGCGGGCCTCCGTGGATTCTAGAGGAACGACGAGGCCGCGCAAGTGCGCCGCCTCGAAGTCCAGAGTCTCGCGGACGAAGAGATCCACTTCGAGCGGTGACTGAGCCGCCCACAACGAGAATACGAGGAGGCCCTTCTCCTCGACCCACTTTCGCCGCTCCGCGGGATTCGCGAAGTCCTCGAGGCGAACGGGCGCCCGGGGCCGGTAACCGAGGCCCGCGAGGGCGCTCGTGGCCCGCACCAGGTTCGTGGGCTCCAGCTCGATCCAGAGATCCAGGTCGGCGGTCGTGCGCAAGCGACCGTGTAGAACCACGGCGACGCCTCCCACCACGAGGTAGCGGACGCCTGCCTCGTTCAGCGCGAGAAGGACTCTCTCGATCGGACCTGGCCCGGAAGAAACGCCCATGGCGAAAGTGTATGCGCGCTCCACCGATCCGGCGAGCGCGCCGTCGCGCTGCCTGCCGGCGCGAACCTGCCCGGAGCGCTAGTACCGCCGCTCCCAGATCTCGTCGAGAGTCACGCGCTTCAAGTCCTCGATCATCTCGACGAGGTTCTTGATCATGATCTCCCAGATCTTCTGGCCCTTCTCGACGGACGCCTTCGTGGCGTCGCCGAGGACGCCCTGCGGCGAGAGCTTCTTCGTGAGCGCGTACCACTCCACGCTCCGGCTCCCGGTGAACTCCAGGTAGGCGCTGGAGAAGCGCGGCACGAAGCGCGCCGCGCGATCCATCTCCACGAGATGCGGGCGCGTGGCCAACGTGGTGCTGGTCTCGATCTCGCCGGCATGCACGTCACCGGGCGTCTCCGCGATCTTCGCCACGTCCGCGTCCGACGTCTCGCCGGTGTCCACGCACGTGAAGATGTGGCCGTCGCGGTTGATCATCTGCGCGGCGAACTGCAGCGTGGGCGCGTTGCCGCCGTGGCCGTTCACGATCACGAGCTTCGTGATGCCGTGGCGCGCGGCGCCCATCCCCACTTCGTACACCATGCGCGCCAGCGTCTCGTTCGTGACCGCGATGGTGCCGGGAAAATCCGCGTGGTGGTACGAAACGCCGTACGGAATCAGCGGCAGCACCAAGGGCTTCGGCTCCGTGCACGCCTCCGCCACGCAGCTGGCCAGGTACGATGCGTCGAAGGCATCCGTATCCAGCGGCGCGTGGGGCCCGTGTTGCTCGAGCGCGCCCACCGGCAGGAGCGCCACGTCCACTTGCTTGAGCCGCTCGCGCGCTTCCGGCCAGGTCAGCTCTCCCAGCACCCAGTGGCGCTTGTGCGGCGTCCCGCGACGATCCGGAACGCCCGGCGTGGCCGGCGCGGTCGGCTCCGCCGGCGGCGCCTCGGTGACGACGCCCGCAACCGCCTCGCCCGGCACCGTCTCCGCGGCCGCATCCTCATCGTCCACCACCGCCCCCGGCGGCTCGTAAGGGTACGGGCGCTCCATCATCGGATCGTTGAGGAGGTCCAGCTCCACCCACACGCGACCCTGACGCTGCACCGCGCCTTCCGCGTGCTGCAGCAGCAGCTCGAAGAGCGGCCGGCGCAGATCCGTGGGCACTCCCTCCACCGGCGAGCGCTCGGAGTCCACGCGCAACTGCAGCACCTCCGGGTGGCGCTTCGCCGAGATCCGTCCGTCCACGAGCCCGCGCTCCGCGAGCAGCGCCAGCGTGTGCTGCGACGTCACCGCCTCCTGCTTCGGAGGGAAGAGGGGCAGCGCCCGCAGGCAGTCCTCGATCTGCGTGGCGGAGTAGCCGCACGCCTGCGGATCGGCGCCGATGGCGGAGAGCATCCCCACGATGCGCCGGCACTTCTCGCAGCGCCCGCACGGCCGCACGCGACCTTCGTCGATGTGCGTGGCGTGGCAGGACATCTGATGGCGTTGCAGATCCGGATAGCGCTCCACCAGCGTCTTCTGGATCAGCAGCTCGGAGAGCTGGCGCAGCGGCGAGAAGACGGTGATGCCCCAGCCCTTGCGATGGAAGTAGCGCGTGAGCGCGTTGTCGAACCAGCGGCTCTGATCGTAGAGGCCGTCGTAGTGCGTGATGTTGTGCGACGTGACGCGCCGCGACGTGTCGTACTCGTCGCCGATGGCGATCCGCGCGATGCCGCGCTTCCTGAGGAGGGGCATGGCCCCGGCGAGGAACACCGCCACCGTCCAGAGGCGGATCGGGTAGATGTCGGCGCGGATGCGCGCGAAGTCCGCCCGCACGAACGGCAAGTGCCGCTTCATGCCCACGAACACGCGATCGCAATTCGTCCACACGCGCGACGTCCCCGGCACCGCGGCGGCGAAGTGACGGTGCGCGTTGAGCGCCGTGTACCAGTGCCGCCCGGACTCGTTCACGAAGATGGGGACCGGCGACGGGCTGACCTCGTTCAAGAGCGCCCACGACAGCAGGCTGTCCTTGCCGCCGGACGAGAGCACCGCGTGACGCGATCGCTTCACCGGCCAGGGCGCCAGCGGAGGCGGCGGCGGATCGTCGAAGACGAGCTGCGCCTGCAGGTACTTCTCGAGGCGCCGTGGCTCCAGGCTGACGGCGTCGCCCACGAGGAACGGGTTCGGCGCGAGCAGCTTGTTCACCCAGATCTCGCGCGCGGTGTTCTCCGCGGCGTCGGTGAGGAAGCGCCGGTCGTTCTCGTCGAGCGGACCCTTGATCACGATCTCGCGGCAGAAGAGCCCGTAGTTCAGCGCCACCTGCGAGGCGATGAGCGCGGCCAGGTTCGCGGCCGCCGGGTCGTTCGGCTCGAAGACCGGCTCTTCCCAGCGGTAGATCAGCTCGAGCGTCTCGACGCGACCGCCGCGCTGGATCGTGTACGGCGCGACGAGCCGGTTCTTCTCGAGGCGGACGGGACCGACCGTGAGCCGGTCGATCGCGAGGAGGAAGTCAGGGAGTTGGCCCGGCATCGCTATCCGGAGCGCTGCGCGAGGACCGAGGGGGCGGTACCGGACGCGGGTCGCCGCGGGCGGCCGTGGCGGAGCGCGTCCACGCGAGGAGCGAGGCTCGCCACCAGCGGACCCCCGCCCTCGAGGAGGACGTCGTGCGCGGGAAGACCCGTCTCCTTGCGGAGCGTGCGGCAGGCCGCCTCCGCTTCCGCCGGCGTCAGGTGCTCGTGATTGACCGTGATGGCGGCGACCGGTCGGCCGGAGACGGTCTCGATGGCGCGAATCTGCTCCGTGATGGGCTGGATCGGATAGCCGGGGAAGCCGTCGTACTCCTTGCGGGCCGGCGCGTGCTGCAGCACCACGAGGTGCGGCCGGGCCGCCGCGAGGATCTCGTAGCCGCCGGGGTACGCGGGGTTCATGAGGCTTCCCTGCCCCTCGATCACGATCACGTCCGGGTGACGTTCGCTCCACGCGCGCCACACCATGTGCTCGATCTCGCCGGTCAAGAAGTCGTTCACGAGCGCGTCCAGGAGGATGGAGTACTCGGCGCCCTGCAGCCAGGCGGTTTGCCCGGTGCCCGCGAGCACCGCGCTTCGCCCCGAAGCCTCCAACGCATCCACGAGCACCCACGCGGTGGTGCGCTTGCCGACTGCCGAGTCCGTGCCCAGCACGGCGATCCGCACCGAATCCACCTGCTCGATCTTCCCCGACCAGAAGTGCAGCTCGGAGCGCGGCGGGGGCTTGCGAACGTCACGAAGGGTGACGGCCTTCGCCGCGGCCAAACGGACCATCTCCGGGTCTTCCGTGAGGAAATCGTGCAGTCCGCAGTCCACGTTCAGCCCCGCCTCGATCGCGCGTTTCACGTCGGCGCGGGCCGTGGCCGAGAGCCGCCCGCCGTCCGGAGCGAGCCCCACCACGAGGTACGTGGCCGGATGCCCGTCCGCCCGGGAGCGCGCGATCGCCTCCTCCACGCCGGCGACGACCGGAATCCCGCGCCGCCGGCCCTCCAGCACCTCGCCCGCGTCCTTCCCGGCCGTCTTCGAATCCACGACCGCCGTGACGACGTAACGCGACGTCCGCCGCACGAGCCCGTGGGCCGTCTTCCCGTTCGAAGTGCCGAACGCGCCCTCGCAGTAGACGATGGCGTTTCCGTCCGGGCGCATCAGCGCCTCCCGGTCAGGATCGCCACGAATCGGTCGTTCGTGATGGACTCGTCGGGCTTGCCTTCCAGGAGCGCGATCAGCCCGGCGGTGGCGGCGGGGAGGACGGTGACGCCTTCCTTCTCGCGCAGGAGACGCGCGAAGCGACGCATGTCGCGGTCGCTGGCGTAGGCGGCCCACCCGTTCGTGGCGCGGACGGCGGCGAGCGCCTCCTGACCCTCGGTGGAGTGCCAGTTGATGAGCGGCTCGTTCGTCTCTGTCTCGCGGATGGCCGCCGGCGCGAGGTCCTCGCACGTGGCCACGCCCTTGAGGAAGGACTGCACGATGGGGTTCTTGCGGTAGGACGACCCGGCCACGAAGCGCGGCATCCGCGACGTCTTGCCGCGCCGGTAGAGGCGCAGGAATCCGCGGTAGATGCCGGCCAGGGTGGTCCCGTTCGAAACGGGCACGGCCACGGCCGCCGGGGCGTCGCGGAGGTCGTCGTAGATCTCGTAGGCGATGTGCCCGTAGGCCTTGAGCTGGAGGTTCGTGTTCGCGCCGCCGGGGTTCGCGTCGTAGAGCTGGCTCTGCGAGGCGGCCACGCTGGACACGTCCACCGCGTGCTCGTAGTCGCCGGGCACGCGCACGATGCGCGCTCCCAGCGCCTCCATCTCTCCCACGCGCGGCGACTTGTACGTGTGCGGCATGTACACCACGCACTTCAGCCGCGCGCACTTCGCCGCCAGCGCCAGCGCGACGCCGTAGTTCCCGCAGGTGGCGGTGGTGATCGAGTCGTAGCCCTGGCGCAGGGCGTCCATGGCCTGGGCGAACGCGATCCGATCCTTCTGGGTGCCGGTGGTGTTGCCGCCCTCGAACTTCAGGTAGAGCTGGCGCTTCCCCACCTCGCGCTCGAGGTTCCGCGCGCGCACCTGCATCGTGTCCCCGATCTCGGAGTCCACGATGTTCTCGTACGCCTCGAGCCGCTCGTCCAGATCCCGCGTGGGGTCCGCGGCGATGAGCCGCTCCGCGTCGAACGTGAGCTGGGCGAGGTCCGCCGCCGGAACCGCCGCGTCGACGATGAGGTCGGCCTCGCCGTTCTCCCCGTTCGTCGAGGAGCCGTTCGAGTGCGTGCCGTTCGTGGGAGTGGCGGTGGGGGCGGCGCTCAGGGTCGGGGTGGCCGTGGCGGCGGCGCCGCCGTTCTTGGAGGCGCTGCCGGGCAGCGCCTTGGGTTCGTGCCCCTCGGTGGTGGTGGCGCCTGGGGGCTCTTTCGCGTCGGACATCCTGGTCTCGTCCCTCCTCGATGCGCGGGGATAAATCACACTGCGATGCTCTTACGCCAGCGGAATCTACTTAGTTCCCGCCTTGTCGCAATCCCCTTTCCGGGAGGTATCGGACACCACCACCCAGCGCCGCACTCCTTTCTGCGACTCCTGCATCCGCCACGTCACTTCGCGGCGCTTCCCGTCCAGGCACTTCCAGGTGGCGGTCATCTGGGGGTCGCCCTTGTCGTCCTTGTCGCCCTTCTTCCACTCGTCCGGCTCGCCGTAGCGCTCGGTGAACGCTTCCGGGCTCTGGGCCGCGTACTGGTCGGCCGCGTCGGCCGGATCGTCATAGTCGCGGTTCAGGCGGATGTTCGAGGAGGCGCAGCCCACGAGCGACGCCGAGAGCATCCACGCGAACACGACGCGCACGTGCTTCACGAAATACGCTCCTTCCCGGGGCGGCGACCGTACCGCGCACGAAGCGTCGCTGCAAGCCGCGGGCGCGGCGCGGGCAGAGGGCGAGGCGCGACGTGCCGAAACGTGAACGCGCGGCGTCGCGGGCGGGAAGACGCGGTGACGTGTGCGGCGGGAGCGCGCGGCGTCGCGCCGGCAGGCGGTCCGGCCCTTGCAGGGGGCCGGCTCGTGACGTCGAACTTCCGCACCTGGCTCGCGGGCGCCACCCTCCTGGCGGCGGCCAGCGGCGTGGCGTTGCTCGCCGTCGCCACGAGGTTGGCGGCCGGCGCCACGGTCCGCCCCACGCCCTCGGACTTGCCCCTCGGGCCGGCGGGACGGCGCGTCGCCGGGCTCGCGGAGGACGGACGGCCGGCGCTCCTCATCGTCCTCGATCCGTCGTGCGGCGCGTGCGAGCAGGCCCGAAGAGACCTGGCGGCGGAGCCCTCGCTCGGCCTCGGCTCGGCGGGGGTGGCCGTCGCCGCCCTGCCGCGGGCGCGCCTCGAGGAGGCGGAGCTGCGTCTGCCGCCCGGTTTCTATCCAGCCTACCTCCTCTTCGACGGCGAGGGGCGCCCCGTGGCCCACCGGCGGGGCTACGGCGCACCCGAGACCGTTCGTGGCTGGGCGAGCGGCGCCCTTCTCGACGCTCGGCGACCGGCCCCTTCCGCCCGGGCGCCGGTCGATTACAAGCGTCGCAGCCGCCGAGGGCCTTGACCTGCGAGCACGCCGGTGGAACCCTGGGTGTCACCAGGAGGGAAAGATGCGCGGTCGCCTCGCGGCGGTTTGCCTCGTCGGCGCGCTCCTCGCCGCGCCGCGACTCGTTCTCGCCGTGGACCTGGTCGTCGAGGGGTGCAACGAGCTCCAGCCGCACGAAGTCGGCGTGCGGGAGGCCGTGGGCAACATCGCCGACACGGTGCGGGTGGCCGTCACCGTGAACGCGATCGCCCCGATTGCGGCCTTCGTCCTCGACGTGGATGTCCCGCCGGGGGTCCTCTCCCTCGTGCGCGCCGAGCGTGGAGACCTCACCGCTGCGTGGGCCGTCCTCAGCGGACACCAGTTCACCGCCACGACCCCTGTGCGGATCGGCGGCTTCGACCCGGCGCACACCATCGCTGCCGGCTCGGTCGGCCGGCTCGCGGTCATGGTCTTCGTGGTGACCGCGGCGGGAACCGGCGCCTTCGGTACCTCGGGCCTCCTCGACGACCTCGCGAACTACATCTCCTGCGAGGACGTGCACAACACGAGCCACATCACGGAATCGGAGTGGGGCGGCATCAAGGCGTTGTACTACCCGTAACCGCGCCGGCGGCGCTTCGCTCCCGCTCGCCCCAGATCTCCCAGACCGTCACGAAGAGCGCCGCCACGATCGGCCCCAGCAGGAATCCGACGACGCCGAAGAGCGAGATCCCGCCGAGCGTCCCGAGGAAGATGAAGAGCGGGTGCATCCTCGTGTCGCGGCCGACGAGCCGCGGCCGGAGCACGTTGTCGATGCTCCCGACGACCGCGCCGCACCACACCGCGAGCAGCAGCGCCGCCAAGCCGCGACCGGAAGCGAGGAGCACGGCCACCGCGGGCAGCCACACGATCGCGGTGCCGATGCCCGGCAGCACGGAGAGGAGCGTCATGACCGTGCCCCAGAAGACCGCGCCGTCGATCCCGCAGGCCGCGAAGCCCACGCCCGCGAGCGTCCCCTGCACGAGCCCGATGAGGAGCGTGCCCTTGAGCGTGGCGCGCGTGACGGAGACGAAGCGGTCCAGCAGGCGCTCCGCGTCGGGGCGGTCGAGCGGGAGGTACGCGCGGAGCCGCTCGAGGAGCCGCCCGCCGTCCACGAGGAAGAAGAACATCGCGTACAGCACGAAGCTGAGCTGCAGCGAGAACGAGATGGTCCCGCGGGTCGCGGCGGAGAGGCTCCCCACGAGGAAGGCGCCCACCTTGCCCACGCCCTCGCCGAGCTTCGTGAGGGCTTCTGCGCGATAGGGCTCCAGGCGATCCGCGCCCGGCAGGCCGCGAACGCGCTCGAAGAGCTGGTCCGGTTGCGCGAGCTGGCGCTCCACCCAGGGACGCGCCGCGGCGGCCACGTGGAACGCCTGAGTGGCCACGATCCCGAGGACCCCGAGGAGCGGGCCGATCACCACGACCACGAGCACCACGAGCGTGAGCACCGACGCCAGACGTCGCCGGCCGCGGACGAGCCGCTCGATCCGTTGATAGAGGGGCGCCGCGAGCGCGCTGAAGATGGCCGCGAGAAGGATCCCGAGCACGAAGCTCCGGATCATCGCCACGAACGTCGCCGAGATGGCCACGAGGAGGACGAGAAGGAAGCCCCGGCGCACGCGCGGATCGGTCACGGCGGAAGCCTAGCAAGGGATCGGCGGGCTCGCCAGGAATCGAGCGGCGTTCCGCTGCCGCAGCGGCGCCCTGCCGCCGCGCCGGCGCCCTGCCGCCGCCGCCGCGCCCTGAAGCAACCAGCGGCGCCCTGCAGCAACTGGCGGCGACGACGACGGGTACGCCCGGCGTCGCGGCGGCTGGCGGGCCGGCCGCTGCGGGGCTATCATCGCTCCACCTCAGCGCACCCTGCAGCAGGCCGTCCGCGATCGTCTCGGAGGCTCCCTGACCCGGAGGTGATTCGTGAAGCGCTTGCCCTGGCTCCTGTTCCTTCTCTCGGTGCTCGTCTCGCTCATCGCCGTCATCTCCCGCTTCGGCCCCCGCGCGGTGTGCCCGGGGATCGCCAACACGACGTGGTGGAAGGCCGCGATGGCGCTGCTGGCTTACGCGGCGACGCTGAAGATCCTGTCCATGGACGAGAAGCGATCCGCCTGAGCCGGAGACCGAGCGCGCCGGGCTGATTGTACGCGGGGCCTCCCCGGGAATAGACTCGACTGGCTCGCCCGAGGAAGGTCGTGGTCATGACCCGCCCCTTGTGCTCCGTGGGCGTCGCGCTGGCGCTCGCAGGTGGGCTTGCGTCCTCCGCGCCCGCCGCCACGATTCGAGTGCCCCAAGACCAACCCACGATCGCCGCGGGCCTCGAGGCGGCCGCTGCGGGCGATTCCGTCGTCATCGCGTGCGGCACCTACCACGAGCGCGATCTCGCGTTGCGCAATGGCGTGACGGTCCGGAGCGAGAGCGGCGACCCGAGCTGCGTCACGATCGACGCGGTGATGACCGGGACGATCTTCCTCGCGGAGAACGTCGTGACCCCGGCCGTGATCGAGGGCGTCACCATCACGCAGGGCATCGGGTCGGACGGAGGCGGGATGCGCCTCGTGACCTCGAACGTGGTGCTCCGGCGTTGCGTGGTCCTCGGCAACGTCGCGTCGCAGCGCGGCGGGGGCATCTTCGTCGCCGGCGGCACGCTCCGCTGCGAGGACTGCGTCGTCGTGCACAATGCCCAGACCCCGCCCCGCGGCGGCGGAGCAGGCATCTTCGTGTGGTACGGCGCCCAGGTGGAGCTGCTGCACTGCACGGTCGCGCACAACGACGGCACCGGCGTGCAGCCGGCGGGCGCGTCCGTCGATGCAAGCTGGTGCATCCTCGCCGCCTCGTCCGTGGCCACCGCCACGTGCTGCTGGACCGCGGACCCGCTCTTCTGCGACGCCGCCGCGAACGACTTCCGTTTGTCGTCGTCGTCTCCGTGCCTCCCCGGAGTCACCTGCCTCGCCCTCATCGGGGCCCTCGGGTGGGGCTGCGGCGCGGCCCCCGAGGCGAGGAGCTACGTGGTCACCACGGATCCCCCGGGCTTCCCCATCCGCGTCGACGGCACGACGTACAAGAGCCCCTGGACGTTCACGTGGCTCCAGTATTCCCCGCATTCGATCGCCGTCGAGTCGACCGGCGAGGCCCATGGCGTGAGATACACCTTCGCCGAGTGGAACGACGGAGGCGAGATGTCGCACGTGGCCTACGCGCCGCGCGACGCCGCCACGTTCTCGGCGACGTACTCGGGAGAGGCGATCCCGGGCTACGAGTTCTCGATCAGCGCCAGCGCGACGGATCCGCACGTGAACACGGGCCCGCCGGCGCAAGGCGTTCGCGAGCTGCACCTGTGGGTGACATGCGCGAGACGCGGCCTCGCAGCCCTCGAAGCCGACGTGTCGAGCGGCCTGCCGGTCCTCGGTTTCGCGCCGTCGACCGACGTCTTCAACGTGGGGACGCCCACGCACCTGCTCCTGGCCGTGGGAGGTTGCCCTCGGGGAGAGGGGATCGCCGTTCGGCTCGGCGCCTGGTCGGTGCTGGACCAGGGAGCCGGCGGCCGCTTCTGTCTCGGCCCCGCACCGTCGAATGGCGGGCCGCGCCGGTTCACGGCGGTCGATTGCGGAGTGCCCGTCCCGCTCGCCACTTCCTCCCCGGGCGTGATCGGATTCGCCTCCGATGGCCGAGCGCCCTGCGACCTCGGGGCTCATCGCTGTGGCGGATCCGCAGCCCACCTGGCGGCCCGAGGGTTGCCCGGCGACGGCCCTTCGTCGGTCAGCCTCGCCACCGCGCCGAACCCGTTCCGGATGACGACCTCGGTGCAAGTGACCGTCTCGCCTCCGAGCCGTCTGTCCCTGCGCGTCTACGACGTCGGCGGACGACTGATTCGATCGCTCGCCGATCGCATGGCTTTCGCGGGGCGAGACGAGATCCTCTGGGACGGACGGGACGGCGAAGGTAGGCTCACCCCCGCCGGCATCTACTTCGTGCGGCTGGACACCGCCGCGCAGGTCATCACGCGCAAGGTCGTGCGGCTGGAGAGGTGATGTCTCGCCCGTGCGCGTGAGGAAGCAGCGAGTGGGATGGTCGCGACGTGACGCAACGAGCGGTCTCGAACGGTGTCCATTTCGTGCGTCTCGAATCGGGAGGCTTCACGAGAACGCACCAGCTGGTGCACGTCACGCGGTGACGTCCAGCAGCCAGACGGATTCGCGGGCGAGCGAGCGAGCGAGCCGCCCGCCCTCGCTCTGAAGGCGTGACCATTCGCCTTCGGTGTACACGAGGATCTCCGCGGGAACCGGCAGGGCATCGAGGTCCCAGGCGAGGCCCCGGCGTTCGAACGGCTCGCTGCTCTCTCGCACGACGGCCACGAGATCCAGATCGCTGCCGACGCCCCAGGACCCCGTGGCATACGAGCCGAAGTACCCGAGGCGGACGAGCTCCGGGTGACGGGGCGCCTCGCGCCGCGCCCACTCCCGTGCCTCCCGACCCACGCGTTCGGGGTCAGGCCAGACGAGAACGGACGAATCCGAGGATCTCACCGGCATGTCGAATCGCCTCGGTGCTCTGGAGCGGGCCGTAGTGCTCGAAGGGTGCCCCTTCCGGATGCCCGTTCGGGTAACGGCTCGGAACGTAGAAGTTGTCGAGGACCTTGGCCTTCTCCACGAGGTCGCCCGGCGGAGCGGTGGGTAGCTCCTGCAGGAGCCGCGCGACCACGTGACCCCAGGCCTCTTGGCCCGAGTGCAGGTGCAGCGCCTTCACCGCCTTCTCGGCGGCCTGGTGGGACGCGAAGCACGCCCATTCGTGCCGTCCCTCGTCGCGCGACGCCCGGGCCTGCTCGAGGTCCCGCTCCGCTTGTGCCCACTCCCGGACGCGGTTCGCCACGCGCAGCCCCTCCGCAATCGACGGAGGAGTCTATCACGGCCGCTACGTGTTCGCCGCGATCGGCTGCCGCTCCGCGGCGGCCCGGCGGACCACGTCGGGGTGGTGCGCCTTCGCCACCGCTTCGTCGACCGTGACGAGGCCCTTCTTCACGAGGTCGACGAGGCAGTTGTCGAGCATCTGCATGCCCAGCTTCGTGCCGGTCTGCAGGATGTTCTGCATCTGCGCGGTCTTGCCCTCGCGGATGCAGGCGCGGACGGCGTCGGTGGTCAGGAGCAGCTCGTGCGCGGCCACGCGCCCGCCGCCGATCTTCGGCACGAGCACCTGCGAGATCACGCCCTGGAGCGTGTCCGCCAGCTGGACGCGGATCTGTTGCTGCTGGTCCGGTGGGAACACGTCGATGATGCGGTCCACGGTCTGCGCGGCGCCGGTGGTGTGCAGCGTGCCGAGCACGAGGTGGCCGGTCTCGGCCGCCGTGATGCCCAGCGCGATCGTCTCCAGGTCCCGCATCTCGCCCACGAGAATGACGTCCGGGTCCTGGCGCAGCGCGCGCCGGAGCGCGCTCGCGAACGTCTCCGTGTCGCCGCCGATCTCCCGCTGGTTCACGAAGCTGAGCTTGTCGTGATGCACGAACTCCACGGGATCTTCCATCGTGAGGATGTGGCCGCGCTCGTTCGTGTTGCGGTAATCGATCATGGCCGCGAGCGTGGTGGACTTCCCGCTCCCGGTGGGACCGGTCACCAGCACGAGGCCGCGCGGCTTCATCGCGAGCGTGCGACAGATCTCGGGCAGCCGCAGGGACTCGAAGGTGGGCACTTCCACCGGAATGCGGCGGAAGACCATGGACACCGATCCCCGCTGCTTCATCACGTTCATGCGGAAGCGCGCCACGCCGGCGATGCTGTAGGCGCAGTCCCAGTCGCCGGTCTTGTCGAACTCCGCGAAGTTGTCGCCCAGCACCTGGCGCGCGAGCGTGGCGGTGTCGTCCGGCCGCAGCTTGTCCACGTTCTTCAGCGGCTGGATGTGCCCCGAGATGCGATAGCCGGGCGGGCTCCCCACCTTGAGATGGAGGTCGGAGGCGTCGAACTGCACCATCCCCCGCAGCAGCGTATCGATGTCGATCGGCATGGGCCGCTTCCTCTCCGAGCACGTGTGAGGGTCCTGCGGACGCCGGGCAGGCGGCCCGGCGCGGAGTCCGCTTCTTCCGTTTTCGACCAGACGCCGGGCCCGCTTGAGGGGCGCTAGAAGAGGCTGTCCAGGGAGGATCCGCCGAAGGTCCGGCCGCTGAACTTGTCGCCGCGCTCCGCCTGGATATCGGGGAGATCAGTCACGTTCACGCGGAGGTAGTACTGCCACTCGCCGCCCAGGAGACGCCGATCGAAGCTCAGCTCCCAGCAGTGGATCGTGCGGTGCACCGACCAGCTCTGCGACGTGTTCTGCCCGTTGCGCAGGTCGTACTGGGTGTTGAAGGTGACCGCCCACTTGTTCGTGGGCGACCACGACGAGTTGAGCACGAGGCTGGACGAAGGGCTGCCGGTCGCGGCCCGCTGCGCGGTGTGGCTCACGTCGATCGCCCAGGATCCGCTGCGTCCGGTCTTCGCGGGCGTCTCCAGAGCCGGCGTCCCGCTGCCTACCGCCTCGCCTTCCGAGGGCGGGAGCGACGACTCGCCCGGAATGTCCCCCGACGGCGGCCCCACCCCGGTGACCCCGTTCCCGCCTCCGCCTCCGCCGCCCAGCATGTTCGACGACAGCCGCGCCCGCGTGGTCACGCTGCTCGCGAGCAGACGCCACGTGTACGGGTCGTGCGACACGGTCCAGCTCTGATTCACGGGCAAGGCGGAGAGGATGTTGAGCGAGCTGGAGAACGACGAGAGCGGCTTCCGGCCGGTGTCCTTCGCGAGCAGGTCGTACGACATCCCGTTCCGCAGCGTGAAGAGGTCCACGCGCTGCTCGTGACCGTCGTGGGAGAACTTCGTCTGCACGAGATTGCTCACGCCGAAGCTCATGTTGCTCGCCTTGCGCGGCGTGCCGCCGATCCCGCCGAACGAGAAGAAGCGGTCCTGCAGCGCGTGCGTGGAGTCCGCCGGGTCACGAAAGAGATACTGCGGGAACTCCGGCGCCCAGTTCCACGAGGCGCTCGGCTGGATCACGTGGCGGAAGCCCTTGAGCGGCCCGATCGGGCGGAGGAACGTGCCGTAGAGCGCGGTGCCGGCCGAGACCGCCGTCTGGTAGGTCGCGCGCAGGGCGTTGTCGTCGCCGCGGCGGTCCTTGTTGATCCACGTGCCCTCCCCGTCCACGGACGGCGAGAGCTTCAGGTACCGCGCCACGTTCCGCGTCATGCGCAGGCCCGTGTTCGTCTGCGCGCCGGAGTGCTCCTCCACGAACGCCGTGGCGCTCCGGGTCTGCGAGCGCACGGCGCGCGAGTTCAGGTCCCAGTACAGATCCTCCAGGAGCCCGCGCTCGCGGCCGGGCCGCGCGGCCTCCGAGCTGCTCGCGCCGCTCCCGCCCACGAGCGGCCGGCTGGGCTGCGAGAACGTGATCGCCGGCAGCAGCTCGGCGAAGGAGTTCTGGTCCAGGTTCTGCTGGCGCTGGAGGTCCACGCGGAGCGAGCGGTTGGACCCGGGGAAACGCTTGCTGAGCGTGAGGTTCGAACGGAGGTCGCGGTTCAGCCGCTGCGCGTCGTCGATCTGTTGGTAGATCGAGCTCGACGAGAGGAAGCTGGCGTCCCCGCTCAGGTCCATCGTGTCGGAGAGCGTCTGGCGATGGGACATCTCCAGCGCGGTGTCCTTGCGATCGTTCGGGACGTCGCGGTTGTACTTGAGCGCGATGCGGCCGTCGAAGCGGTAGCGCAGGTTGTAGCGCGTGGTGAGGTAACTCACGATCCGGTCCTGCGCCGGGTAGAAGTCGAAGGTGGCCGTCTCGTCCAGGAAGTCGTTCGGCGCCCAGTAGTACCCCAGGTTGCGCACGAAGCGGCCGCGGTTCGCGTCCACGCCCACCTCGATGTTCGGAAGCAGGAACCCCGAGTGCCGCTCCTTCTTCAGCGACGCCACGTAGAACGGCAGCGCCAGCACCGGGATGTTGCGGATCTTGAGCACCACCGGCTTCGCGACGACCTTGTCGCCGAGGTAGATCTTCATCCAGTGACTGGCGAAGTGATAGTGCGGCTGGTCCAGGTCGCAGGTCGTGTAGATGGCGTTCTCCACCATGAGCACGCCTTCCCCCATCTTCCAGATGTCCTTGCCCTGGTAGTACGCCTTGTCGAAGCGCGTCTTGCCCGAGATGATCTCCCCCTTCTGCGCGGGGAGCTGGTAGCGCATCGTCTGCCCCTGGATCTCCTCGTTCGTGTCCACGAGAACGGGGGACGGCGTGCCGCCGGCGATCATGATCTCCTTCGCGGAGTCGAAGTCGATCGTCCCGGAGCGGAGCGTCATCGTCTTGTACTTGACCTCGCCGCCCTGCTCGAGGTGCATCATCTGGTGCCCGCGGTCGTAGCGGATCTCCGGAGCCTCGTACTCCACGAGCTTGCCTCTCTGCTTCAGGACCTCGGGAGTCGCGCCCGAGTCTTCCTTCGCCGGAAGACGGTATTCCCCCACTCCCTTGCCGAGCACCGTCACGCTGTCCACCTGCGACTTCGTGAACCACACGTGAAGCGTGTCGCCCACAACGTCGTTCCATTCGGTGAGGTCGCCTTCCTTCTCGCTCGGGAAGAACTTGCTGCGCCCGTGCCCCACGACGTCCACGCGCGCGAGCTCGTTCTTCACCACGTCGATCGCGATCTCGTCGCCGAAGAGGAGATTCTCCTGGGGCAACTTGTCGCCCGGCGTGCGCAGCCACGCGGGAAGGGCGGCCTTCGCCGAGTCCGCGGCCGACTTCGCGCTGTCGGGAGGCGCTGCGCCCTTCGCCCTCGCGCTGTCGGCGGCGGCCGCCGCGCCTTTCGCCCTCGCGCTGTCGGCCAGGGCCTGGGCGGCGGCGAGGCCACGATCCACCATCCGCTTCGCGGACGTCGAGTCGATCCCGGCGCGCTCCGCCTTCTGCACGGTCGCCGTCGAGTCCGGCACTTTCGCGCGGATCTCCGCCTCGTGCGCGATGGCCAGGTCGCGGGCCGCGCCGAGCGTGGTTTGGAGCGCGGCCTGCGTGCTGTCCGCGCGCGCGCTGTCCGCGGGAGTCGCCCCCGGCCTCTTCGCGAGCTGGCTCCCCACTCGCGCCGACCCCTTCACGCGCACGGTGCGATGGTCCGCGCTGTCGGTGATCAACTCGATCCGGTCGCCCGTGATCTCGCTCAGGCCGTCGAGGACCCTCGGCGCGCCGCCGAGGACCACGCGGTCCTCGTCGCGGACGAACGTGGCCGAGTCGCTCGTGGCCTTCGTCGCCTCGCGCGTCAGCACGACGTTGCCGACCGCGGTGCCCACGTTCGTGCGCGGGTCGTAGCGCATCTCGTCGGAGACCACGCGCACCGGCGCGTCCTCGTCCAGGAACGTGGAGGTGGGCCGGCCGGCGGCCACCGCGGACGACGTCCCGCGCTCGTAGCGCAGATCCGGCCCATCCACCACGATGCCGGATCCCTCGTCCACGAGGCGCGCGTGGCCGTGCGCGTAGAACGTCTCGCGCGCGACGTCGTACGTGGCGGCGTCCGCGTCCAGCGTGCCCGACGTGTCCGCCGCCGAAACGCGCCGGCGGAGCTCGAACGTGCTCTCCTCCCGCTTCCAGGTGCCCTCGTCCGCCACGGCGGTGCCGGTGGGCCGCTCGATGACCAGCCCCGACGGGAAGCGCGCCACGCCCGTGTCGCGGTCGTAGAAGCACACCGGCGCGTGCACCACCGTGGAGTCCTGGTGCATCACGACGTTGCCCGTGAGCAGCGCGCGACGCAGGTTCTCGAGGTACTCCGCGTGGTCGGCGTTCGCGACGAGCGCGCCGTGCGTGATGACCACGTCGCTCTCGAAGCTGAGGATGCGCCCGCCCTCGGGGCCGCGCACCACGCGCGAGGTCTGCGCGGTGATGTTCCACGGCTCGCGCGGCTCGTCCGCGCGCGCGTGGACCACGCCCGCCGCGACCGCGGCGATCAGCGTGGCGGCGAGCCGCCGGGGAAGGTGCCTAAGCGTCAACGCCGGGCGAGGAGGGGCGCAGGGAGATTCCGGTGTGGGCGTCGAAGAAATGGAGGTGGGCCGGGTCGGGCGCGAGGCGGACGCGGGCTCCGAGCTCCACGGTGGAGTCCGGCGCGAGGCGCGCCACCGCGCGGTGGCTGCCGATCCGCCCGTGCACGAAGATCTCGCTGCCGAGCGGCTCCACCAGCTCCACCTCCATCTCCACGGTGCCGCGCTCGCTCGAGGCGCCTTCCACCCGGCGGAGGTTCTCGGGGCGCACGCCGAGCACCACCCGGTCCGGGAACGCGTCGCCGCCCGTCACTTCCGGAAGAGGGAGAGAGAACGATCCCTCCTCGAAGAGGTAGCCGCGACCGTCCGGACGGAAGCCGCCCTCGAAGACGTTCATCGCGGGGCTGCCGATGAACTCCGCGACGAACCGGTTCGCGGGACGCCGGTAGAGCGAGAGCGGATCGTCGATCTGTTGCACCGAGCCGTCCTTCAGGATCGTGATGCGCGTGCCCATCGTCATCGCTTCGATCTGATCGTGCGTGACGTAGATCATCGTGGCGCCGAGCTGCCGGTGCAGCCGCGAGATCTCCGAGCGCATCTGGACGCGCAGCTTCGCGTCCAAATTGGAGAGAGGCTCGTCGAAGAGGAAGACCTTCGGGTGGCGCACGATGGCACGGCCCACCGCCACGCGCTGGCGCTGGCCGCCGGAGAGGGCCTTCGGCTTGCGCCCGAGCAGCTCGGTGAGCTCCAGGATCTCCGCGGCCTCGCGCACGCGACGCTCGATCTCGGGCTTCGCCATCTTCCGCATCTTGAGACCGAAGGCCATGTTGTCCCAGACCGTCATGTGCGGATACAGCGCGTAGTTCTGGAAGACCATCGCGATGTCGCGATCCTTCGGCGCCACGTCGTTCACGACGCGGCCTCCGATCGAGATCGTGCCCTGCGAGATCTCCTCGAGGCCGGCCACCATGCGCAGCGTGGTGGACTTCCCGCAACCGGACGGTCCCACGATCACCAGGAACTCGCCGTGCGCCACGGAGAACGAGACGTCGCGGACGGCGACGACTCCTCCCGGGTAGGTCTTCCAAACGTGGTCCAGAACGACGTCGGCCATCAGCCTTCCCTACTGCCGCTCGGGCTCACCCCTCCCGCGCGGCGAGGTTCCCGGCGCGCCAGGGGCGGTCGGCGGGATCTCCGAAGCTCTTCATCGCGGCCCCGACCGTGAAGAGCGAGCCCGTGACGAAGAGCCAGCCCCCCTCCAGCCGCTGGACCGCTTCCGCGCAGGCCGCCGCGGGATCCGCCACCGCCGTGGCGTCCATGCCGGCCGCCCGCAACGCCGCCGCGGTCTCGTCGGCAGGCCTCGCGCGCACCGGGTGCGGCGGCGTGCACGTCACCGCCCGCGTGAACTTCTTCGCGAGGACCGGCGCCATGCCCGCGAGATCCTTGTCCGAAAGGACCCCGAACACGAGGACCGAGCCATCCGGCACCCCGAGCTCGTCCAGCGCGGCCACGAGCGCCTGCGCGCCGGCGGCATTGTGGGCGACATCGTAGACGCGGACGGGGTTTCCTTCCACCCGGGAGAGCCGCCCGGGCCAGAACGTGTCCTCGAATCCCTGGAGGAGGAGGTCGCCCACGTCGGGGCGCGGGTCGAAGAGGCGCGCGGCCTGCGCGGCCACGAGGGCGTTGCCCGCCTGGTGCCGCCCCGGCAGCGGCACACGCGCCCAGCGGTCGCGCTCTCCGGGAAGCCCGATCATCATCTCGAGCCCGTCCCAGCCGGACGCGAGGAGGCGGAAGCGGACGTCGCGCGCCACGTCGTGGACGGGCGCGCCGCGGCGCGCGCAGATCGCCTGGATCACCGACGACGCCTCTTCGCGCATCGGCCCGAGAACGAGCGGCACGCCGGGCTTCACGATCCCGGCCTTCTCCGCCGCGATCGTGGCCCGGTCCGGACCGAGCGTCTCCACGTGATCCAGGTCGATCGACGTGATCGCGGTGACCGTGGGGCAGCAGACGTTCGTGGCGTCGAGCCGGCCGCCGAGCCCCACTTCCAGCACCGCCACGTCCACGCCCTCGCGCCGGAAGTGCTCGAGCGCGAGGGCCGTCGAGACCTCGAAGAAAGACCCGCCGTAGGGGCCGAGGTCGTCGGTGGAGACGTCGGCGCCGGGCCGCTCGAGCTTCTCGAGGATCGGCGCGCCCTGCTCTTCGCGAATGGGGATGCCGTCCACCCGGATGCGCTCGGCGAAGTCCACGAGGTGCGGCGACGTGAGGAGCCCCACGCGAAGTCCGGTGCGCCGGAGGGCCGCCGCCACCATGGCGCAAACCGATCCCTTGCCGTTCGTCCCGGCCACGTGCACCGCGGGGAAGTCGCGCTCGGGGTGGTCCAGCCGGTCCAGGAGGCGCGTGACCTGCCACAGCCCCAGCTCGACGCTCTGGTTCCGCAGCTCCTGGAGCTTCGCGAAGGCCGAGGCGCGGCCCGACATGACGCGGCCCTTCCTAGCCCAGATCCGAGCGCGGAATCCGGCGAAGGCTCACGGCGCTTCTTCCCGGTCCTCTCTCCGGCGCTTCGGATGGCCCGCGGGCATCGGCGTGTCGCCGAAGAAGGCGAGCACGCTGATCAGGCGGTCGCGGAGATCCTTGCGGTGGACGACCGCGTCCACGAACCCGTGCGCGAGCACGAACTCCGAGCGCTGGAAGCCGGCGGGAAGCTCCTGGTTGATCGTCTCGCGGATGACGCGCGGGCCGGCGAAGCCGATCAGGGCCTTCGGCTCGGCGAAGATGACGTCGCCGAGCGAGGCGAAGCTCGCGGTGACGCCGCCCGTGGTGGGATGCGTCAGGATGGAGATGTGCGGCAGCCCGGCGTCGGCCAGCTGCGCGAGCGCGGAGGAGGTCTTCGCCATCTGCATCAGGGAGAAGATCCCTTCCTGCATGCGCGCGCCGCCCGAGCTGGAGAGGGTCACGAGCGCCCGACGTCGTTCGATGGCGCGCAGGGCTACGCGCGCGATCCGCTCGCCCACCACCGAGCCCATGCTCCCGCCCATGAAGCCGAACTCGAGCGCCGCGATGGAGATGGGAATGCCCTGCACCGTGGCGCGGCCGGCGAGGATGGCGTCGTTCATGCCCGTCTTCTTCTTCGCGTCCGCCGCGCGCTCGGGGTAGCGCTTGGAGTCCTTGAAGCGCAGCGGGTCCGAGGGCGCGAGGTGCGCGTCCTCCTCGACGAAGCTGCCCTCGTCCAGGAGCAGGTCGAGGTACTGGCGACTGCCGATGCGGAAGTGGAAGTTGCACTTGCCGCACACCCAGAACGCCTTCTCCAGCTCCGGCCGATAGAGGATCTCGCCGCACTCGTCGCACTTGAGCCACAGCCCGCTCGGCATGTCCTTCTTGTCGGGCGCCGCCTTGATGCCCTTCTTGCCGCGCTTGAACCAGCTCAAAGCCGTCCCTCCTCGCCGGAGCGCACGCGCGGCCGCGCCGTCTCGAACCGAGAGAGCACGGCGGCCAGCAGGCGCGTGAGCAGCTCTTCCCGCGACTTCGTGACCTCCATCACTTCGGCGTGATCCACGGCTCTTCCCGGCACGACCCCCGGCGCCATGTTCGTCACGCACGAGAACGCGACCGTTTCCATGCCCAGGCCGCCGGCCGCGATCAGCTCCGGCGCGGTGGACATGCTCACCACGTCGGCGCCGAGCTGGCGCGCCATCCTCGATTCGGCGGGGGTCTCGTAGCTCGGCCCCTTCGACGTGAAGAGCACACCCTTCCGGAGCGCGATCCCCGCGCCCTCCGCCGCGCGCTCCGCCTCCGCCACGAGTCGCGCGGAGATCGCCACGCCCGCGCGCACCGCCCCGTCCGCGCCGCGGAGCGGGCTCTTCAGGATGAAGTTCACGAAGTCCGTGAGCAGCACGACGTCCCCCACCTCGAACGCCGGGTTCACGGCGCCCGCGGCGTTCGTCACGACGAGCTCGCGCACGCCGAGCTGCTGCATCACGCGCACCGCCGAGCCGATCCGCTGCAGCGAGTGGCCCTCGTAGTGGTGGAGCCGGCCCTGCATGGCCAGGTACTCGCGACCGGCGGCGCGCCCCCGCACCAGGCGGCCCGCGTGCCCCTGCACCGTGCTCTCCCCGAAGCCCGGGATCTCGCCGAAGGGGCAGGCGGCGAGCGTCTCCGTCCGCTCCACGAAGGCGCCCCAGCCCGAGCCGAGGATGAATCCCACCGCGGGACCCGCGAGCCCGCGCTCCGCGAGCCGCTCGACGGCGGCGTCGTTCGCGAGGAGGCCGGCCGCGTCAACCAAGGCGACCCTCCGCGGAGGGATCCAGCGCGATGGCGAGCACCCACGCGTCCTCGTCGTTGTTCCGGTAGTAGCGACGCCTGACCGCGATCTTCCGGAAGCCGAATCCGTAGTAGAGCGCGAGCGCCGCGCGGTTCGACGGGCGCACCTCGAGCGTGGCGAAGACCATCGAGCGGTTCTTGCC
Source organism: bacterium (assembly GCA_046330135.1). Lineage (GTDB taxonomy): Bacteria > ARS69 > ARS69 > ARS69 > ARS69 > CAYYFX01. Next base: position 717,666 of record JAXLTI010000004.1, on the reverse strand, counting down.
CTCGTCGAGGATCTGCTGCAGGAGCCACCGGCCGATGCCTTCCCCCTGCCGGTCCGGATGCACGGCGATGTTCCCGATGTGGATCTCGTCCACGATGAACCACACGACCGCGTAGCCGACGATCGCGGCGCCGTCGCGCACGACCACCGGCCAGCCCACGTCGGGGCGGCGCTCCACCTCGGCGAGGAAGGAGTCCGGGGACCAGGGATCCGGGAAGACGCGGGCCTCGAGCGCCGCGACCTCGGTCACGTCGCCCAGCGCCATGGCCTCCAGGCGGAGACGGCGCGGCGCGGACGGCTGGTGGCGCGCCTGCGGAGGCTCAGAGGGTGGCGGCGCGTCTCTCTCGGCGGATCTCGGCATCGGACTTCCTGACGTACACGGGCGTGAGGGCCGAGGGCAAGACGGACTCTCCCCGGGCCAGCTTCCGCGCCGCGATCCGGGCGATCGAGCCCGCTCTCGTGCGCGCGAGGAGCGCGGGGGCGGCCCACCCGGGCGGGAAGAGGGGCGCCAGGAGCGCCGCTCCGTCACCCAGGAGAACCCCCTCCGGGCTTCCCTCCGAGAGCGGCGTCTCCGAGAGGCGCCGGGTGAGCTCGGAGCACGAAAGCGCGTCGGGGCCCCAGAGTCGGGTGGGCTCCCACCCCGTGTCCGGGACCCGGTAAAGGGCAGCGTAAACCTCACCGCGCCGCGCGTCCACCGAGGGCAGGAAGAGGGTCCCGGGGACGCCCCACTCGGACTCTCGACCCATCTGGGCGAGCCCTTCGAGCGTGCCTACCGGCACCGCCACCGCGCCCGTGGCACGGCAGAACCCCTGCGCGGCCGAGACCCCGATCCGGATCCCCGTGAAGGACCCCGGCCCCACCGAGACGGCGAACGCCTCGACCTCCCCGGAGCGGACCCCCTCCGCGGCGAGAAGCCGAGCGAGCGCCGCCACGGCGCCCTCGCCGCGGGGCTCGAAATCCCGCTCGACGACCCGTTCCCCCTCCAGGAGCGCCACGCTGGCGACCCGGGTGGCCAGATCGAGCGCCACGAGCCTCACGGGAGCTCCTCGTCGCCCGGCGACTCCGGCAGATCCCCTGCGAGGACGACGCCGTCGGGGAGGCGCACGTGGAGGACGCGGCTGGTCTCGGGGCCCTTCGGCTCCGGCTCGAGGCGCACGCGCACCGTGTCCGCCGGCAACGCGGCGAGCGCGCGATCCCCCCACTCCACGAGGACGAAGCCCGCGGGGTCGCGCCGGTCTTCGAGGCCCAGGTCTTCCAGCTCCCCCGCGCTCGTCAGCCGGAAGCAGTCCAGGTGCGCCACGACACGGCCGTCCGCGGTGCGGTACTCGTTCCACAGCGTGTAGCTCGGGCTCGTGACGATGTCCGTGACGCCGAGGGCCTCGCAAAAGCCGCGCACGAAGACCGTCTTCCCCGCGCCGAGCGGACCCTCGAGCGAGAGCGTGGCGCCCGGCGGCAGCGCCCGCGCGAAGACCGCGGCCGCGGCGCGCGTCTCGTCCGCGCTCTGCGTGCGCACCACGATGGATCGCCCGGCCCGAGTCGTGGACATGGGCTTCATCGACGCGGCGAGAGCACCGCGCACGGCAGGATCATCTCCTCCATGGAGATGCCGCCGTGCTGGAAGCTGCCGCGGTACTGCCGCTCGTACTCGTGGTACTTCGTGGGGTACACGAAGTAGTAGTTCTCTCTCGCCAGGATGTAGTGCGTGTTCAACCCCGGCGCCGGGAGCTGGTACTCCTCCGGCTTCTTCACGTGGAGCGCGTGCTTCTCGTCGCAACCGAGGTTCGTCCCGATCTTGAAGCGCAGGTTCGTGGACGTGTCCCGGTTGCCGTACGCGAGCGTGGACTTGCGGCCCAGCACCGAGCCGTGGTCCGTGGTGACCACGACCACCGCGTCCTGCCGCGAGATCGCCTTGAGGATGTCGAACAACGACGAGTGCTTGAACCACGCCGTCGTGATCGCTCGGAAGGCGGCTTCGTCCGGCGCGATCTCCCGCAGGATCTCGGACTCGCTGCGTCCGTGCGAGAGGATGTCGATGAAGTTGAACACCATCGCCACGAGCGGCAGCGAGTAGAGGCTCGCGACGTCCTTCTTGAGCGCCGCCGCCTCCTCCTCGTTGAAGACCTTCACGTACTTCGTGGTCGGATTGATCGAGATCCCGAGCCGCTCCGTCTGGAGATCCAGGAGCTGGCGCTCGAAGCGGTTCAAGCTGGTGTCGTCGTCGCCCGGCATGCTCCAGTAGTCCGGGTGGCGCTTCGCGATCTGCAATGGATAGAGGCCCGCGAAGATCGCGTTGCGCGAGAACGACGTGGCCGTGGGCAGGATGGAGTAGTAGTACTCCCGCCGCACGTCGAAGTACGGCTCAAGCAGGGCCTCGATGGCCAGCCACTGGTCCAGCCGCAGGCAATCGATGACGATGAAGTACACCTTCTTCTTCTCGCGCAGCGGCGGCGCCACGTAGTCCTCCACGATGTCGATGGACATCGGCGGACGCCGGTCCCGCGGGCCCTGCACCCAGTTCCGGTAGTTGCCGGAAACGAAGCGGCAGAACTCGATGTTCGCTTCGGACTTCGCGTCTTCGTGGGTCTGGAGGAGACCCGCGTCGCGGTGGCTGTCCAGGCGGACATCCCACTCCGCGAGCTGCCGGTGGATCTCGATCCAGTCCTGCCAGGTGGTGCTCGACCCGCGGAGGCTGCGGAGCACCGTGAACTCCTCGACGTAGTCCCGCATCACGCCGGACTCGCGGATGCGGTCGCCCTCCAGCAGCTGCTTCGCCGCGGTGTACACCTGGAGCGGGTTCACGGGCTTCACGAGGTAGTTCTGGATGTCCTTGCGGATGGCGGCGTCCACCAGCCCCTCGTCCTCCGACTTCGTGACCATGATCACGGGGAGGTAGGGGCTCTTCTCCTTGATTCCCTGGAGAGTGGCCAGGCCGTCTATCCCGGGCATCATCTCGTCCAGGATGACCAGGTCGAAGCGGTTCTCCGGGTCCGCCACGAGCGCGATGGCGTCCTCGCCGTTCGACACCCCGTCCACGCGGAAACCGCGGTCCTCCAGGAACTTCATGTGCGGGCGCAGATGGTCGATCTCGTCGTCCGCCCACAGGATGCGCTTCTTCTCGTCCGTCATCTCTCACCGTCGGGGAGGTCCACTGCGAATACGGTACGTACGCCGGGGGTGCTCCGCAACAGGCGCAGCCTCCCGCCGTGGTAGTCCTCCACGATCCGGCGAGCGAGCGCGAGCCCGAGCCCCCAACCCTGGGGCTTCGTGGAGAAGCCCGGGTCGAAGATCCGGTCCTGGATGGACTCCGGGATGCCGGGCCCGTCGTCCTCGACCACGATCCGCACCCCCGTGGGGTTGCCCTTCGTGCTCCGGACGTAGATGTGGCCGTCGCGCTTGGCCTTGAGGATGGCGTCGGCGGCGTTCTTCAGGAGGTTCTCGACGGTCCAGGCCAGCAGCTCGCGCTCCGTGCGCACGGGCGGCAGCCCGTCCTCGAGCTGCTCGAGGATCTCCACCTTCCGGCCGCGTGTCGGCAGGCGGCGGCGCAGATACGTCACGACGTCGGAGATGATGGGATTCACGTCCAGCGGCGCGAGCTGCGGGACGGATCCCACGCGCTCGAACCGGTTCGCGATCCGGCCGAGCCGCGAGATGTCCGCACGCATCTCCCGCAGGGTCGAGTGTCTCGCTTCGTCCTCGGGAGGCGCCTCCGCCTCCAGGAGGTCCACCCAGCCCATCAAGGACGAGATGGGCGTCCCGAGCTGGTGCGCCGTCTCCTTCGCCATGCCCACCCAGATGGATCGCTTCTCGCTCACGCGTACCGAGCGCACGCCGAGATACCCGAACGCGACGAGCACGCCCGCGAAGAGGATCTGGATGTACGGCATCATGCGGAGCTGCGCCGTGAGCGGCGACTCTCCGTAGTGGATGTGACCGAAGAGCTCGCCGGTCTCCGGGCGAACGATGGGAATGGGCGTGCGGTGCCGGTCCATCTCGTAGGCCAGGCGCAGCAAGGCGTCGATCGGTCCGGGCGGCGGGTTCGCGGGGTCGGTGGTCGTGAAGAGCTCGTAGGTGATCGCGTCCGGCGAGATCCCCGTCCCCTTGCAGGTGAGCGGGACGCCGCGTTGATCGGTCACGATGATCGGGAACGTGGCGCGGTCGAGGAAGCTGCGGAACACGCGCTGCGCCTCGACGTCGCGCGAGGCGGGCAACGTGGACACGGCGGCGAAGCGGGCGAAGAGGTCGCTGAAAGTCGCGGTCTGCCGCTCGAGCCGGCCGGCGAGGCGCCCGGTGAAGAGGACCGAGGCGAGCGCGAGCGCCACCATCCCCACGAACAGGGAGTTCCGCACCTGCGAGGCGGAGAGGGCGAACCGCCCGGCCATGCGCGCCTACCGGTAGCCGGCGAGATAGTCCCTCGCCCCGTCCGCGAGCACGAGCTTCGCGAGACGGACGCCGAGGTCCGCTCCCTCGTCGGGAGTTCCGTCGAGGTCGTCGCGGAGGATCGCGCCGGAGACCTCGTCGCCCAGCAGCGCCTCGAGCACGAGCGTGTCCTCGTCGAAGCGGCCGTGCACCGCCACCGGGTGCGAAGCCTCCACGTGCAGCTCGCGCAGGAACGCGCGCTCCGCGTCCACGACCTGATGCGTGGTGCGGTCGTCCAGCGAGCGGACGATCTGCGCGGTGGCGTCGTCGCCTTCGCGCACGAGCAGCGCCGTGCTGCCCTGGCCCGCCGCAGGAAGCACGACGTCCGGGGGAAACACCTCCGAGACGGAACCCTGCCACCCGAGCGTCTCCACGTCCTCCGCCGCCACGATGAAGCCCGCGATCTGTCCCGCCTCGAGCGCCGCGTAGAGCCGGTCCACGGAGCCCTCGAGCATCTTCAGGTCCAGATCGCTGCGGAAGTTCGCGATCTGGATCTTCACGCGAGGGGATTCCACGCCGAGCGCGGCGCCGGCGGGAAGCTCTTCGAGCAGCGCGCCGTCCCGCGTGATCAGGACGTCGAAGGGATCGTTCCGCTCCGTGCACGCCGCGAGCACCACGCCTTCGGGCAGCTCCACCGGCAGCTCCCGCGCGCCGCGCGCGTGCAGCTCGCACGCGCCGGCGGCCAAGGCGTCCAGGACGCCCGACTCGCCTCCCGGGAAGCCCACGATCTCGAAGGACACGCTCGGGTGCTCTTCCTTCAGGCGCTCCACCACGGCCGTCGTCTGCGCCCGGCAGAAGTCCGTGCCCCGGTGCCCCACGCGGATGGTCCGTGCCTTCTTCATCGGTCCCCCCCGGCGGCCGTGCCGCCGGCCCTTGGTGCCAGTGATCCCTCGAAAGCGTAGCAACCGGCTCGAAGGCCGGTCAAGGAACGGCGGGTCCGGGACTCGCGGCCGGCTCGGGCACCGGAGCGCGCCGACTGAGCCGGATGCCGAACGCGACGAACGCGAAGGCGACGCTCAGCACGGCGACGACCGTGGCCGGCGCGAACGCGACGACCTCGAGCGCCACGGCCACGGCGCCCGCCGCGGCGCAGATCGCGTAGATGGTCCAGGCCGTCGCGCGCGGCGAGCCGACCACGCGGGAGAGGCGATGGCTCGTGTGATCGCGACCGCCCTGCGTGAGGCTCTGCCCTCGTCCCACGCGGGTCACGCTCACGAACGTCATGTCGAAGATGGGATAGGCGAGGGCCACCACGGGCACGAGGAGATCCAGGGAGAAGTCCAGCTTGCGCGCGGTCATCATGCCGAGCGCCGCGAGCGTGTAGCCGAGGAAGAGGCTGCCGCCGTCGCCGAGGAAGATCGTCGCCGGCGGGAAGTTGTAGCGCAGGAAGCCGAGCGTGGCGCCCGCCGTGGCCGCGGCGAAGAGCGCGGTGCCCGCGTCGCCGGCGATCGTCGCCAGCACCACGAACGCCAGCGACGCCACCAGGGTGATGCCGGCGCAGAGCCCGTCCATGTTGTCGAGGAAGTTCATGGCGTTCGCGAGGCCCACGAGCCAGAGCAACCCGAACGCCACGCCGAGCGGAGAGAGCAGGAAGATGTCGCTGGCGTTCTCGCTCGCGATCAGGAGGATCGCGGCCACGATCTGCCCGAGCAGCTTCGAGAACCAGCCGAGAACGAGACGGTCGTCGATGACGCCGAGCGCGAAGACGAGGCTGGCGCCGCCGAAGTAGCCCACCACGCGCGAAGCGGACACCGCACCGGAGAAGACGCCCCCCGCGCCGAGCGCCGCCGCGAACGCGACGTAGATGGCGGCGCCGCCGAGCAATGGAGTGGGAGTCCGGTGAACGCCCCGCGCGGAAGGCACCGCCACGAACCCCGTCCGCAACGCAACGCGCCGGAAGAACGGGGTCAGGACGAGCGATCCCGCGAGCGCGGTGAGGAACGTCAGGGCGAGAGCGACCAGGGTTCGCCTCCGGGGTGTGGCGCGGCCGGACCGTGCGATCCCGCGAGCCTACGGGCGCCCCCCGAGGCCGTCAACGAGGAGGATCGGCCGTCCGGCGCGCGAGGACCTCCCGGCGGTGCTCGATGACGTCGTGGAGGATGTCGTCCAAGCTCCGGCGGGGAACGTAGCCCACGAACTCCCGGATCTTGCGGAGGTCCGGGATGCGACGCGCCATGTCCTCGAAGCCCGCCTCGTACGCCTGGGCGTAGGGCACCAGCACCAGCTCCGAGCGGCTCTCGGTGAGCTCCCGGATCCGGCGCGCGAGGTGGATGATGCTCACCTCTTCGTCGGTCCCCACGTTGAAGATCTCCCCGATCGCCTCTTCGCAACCGAGCAGGGCTTCCACCGCGTCGATGAGATCGAAGACGGAGCAGAAGCAACGCGTTTGCGTGCCGTCGCCGTAGACGGTCATGGGCTCGTTGCGCACCGCCTGATCGACGAAGCGCGGTACCACCATCCCGTAGCGCCCGCGCTGGCGCGGCCCGCACGTGTTGAACGCGCGCACGATGACCACCGGAAGTCCCCGCTCCTCGTGGTACGCGAGCGCCAGCGTCTCGTCGATGGCCTTCGCGATCGAGTAGCTCCAGCGGTGCACCGTCGTGGGACCCAGCAGGCGATCCGCGTCCTCCCGGAACGGGACCGTGGGCGACTTGCCGTAGATCTCCGACGTGGAGAACAGCAGCACCTTGCGGCCGTGCCGGTCCGCGGACTCGAGAACGTTCTCCGTGCCGCGCACGTTGACGTGCAGCGAGTGCAGCGGATGCTCCAGGACGTACTTCACGCCGACGGCGGCGGCGAGGTGCAGCACCACGTCCGCGCGCTGGACCAGCTCGTCCACGTGCTCCGCGTTCAGGACCGTGTCGTACTCCGCGTGGAACCGCTTGTTCCCTTCGCGGTGCTGGATGTTCTCGCGCCGGCCCGTGGAGAGGTCGTCGAGGATCGTGACGTCGCCGCCGCGATCCAGCAGCCGATCGACGAGATGCGACCCGATGAACCCCGCGCCGCCCGTGACCAGGTACCGCACGTCCTCGCTCATCCGAATCCGAGCCTCCTGAAGTACTCGATCGTCTTGGCGAGCCCCTCTTCCAGCGCCACCTTCGGCTCCCAGCCCAGCCGGCTCTTCGCGAGCGCGATGTCCGGCTGGCGCACGTGCGGGTCGTCGGTGGGAAGCGGCTCGTGAGTGATTTCGGAGCGGGAGCCGGTCAATCTGAGGATCGTCTCCGCGAACTGGAGGATCGTCATCTCGTGGGGATTGCCGATGTTGCAGGGCTCGTTGAGGTCCGAGAGGAGCAGGCGATAGATGCCTTCGATGAGATCGCTCACGTAACAGAAGGAGCGCGTCTGTTTGCCGTCGCCGAAGATCGTCAGCGGCCTTCCGGCGAGCGCCTGCGAGATGAATGCCGGAACCACGCGACCGTCGTGCGGGCGCATGCGCGGCCCGAACGTGTTGAAGATGCGCACGATCTTGGCGTCCACGCCGTGCGTGCGCCGGTAGGCCATGGTCAGCGCCTCGCCGAACCGCTTCGCTTCGTCGTACACGCCGCGCGGCCCGATGGGGTTCACGTTGCCCCAGTAGCTCTCCTGCTGCGGGTGGACCTGGGGGTCCCCGTAGACCTCCGAGGACGAAGCCAGGAGAAAACGCGAGCCCTTCTCCCGGGCGAGGCCGAGCGCCTTGTGCGTGCCCAGCGCCCCCACCTTCAGGGTCTGGATCGGCAGCTCCAGGTAGTCGATCGGCGAGGCCGGCGAGGCGAAGTGGAGCAGCGCGTCCAGCGGGCCGGAGAGGAAGAGGTACTCCGTGACGTCGTGCTTGATGAACTGGAAGCGCGGGTTTCCGGAGAGGTGCTCGATGTTGTGGATGTTGCCGGTGATCAGGTTGTCGAGACCGATCACATCGTGGCCTTCCGCGACGAGCCGGTCGACGAGATGCGAGCCCAGGAACCCGGCCGCGCCGGTGACCATCACTCGCATGCAGGTCCCTCCGCCGGTGGCCGGACCTTCCGTTCCGGACCTCCGGAAATCGGCAAGGAAGGGACTCTAGCCGGGGCCGGCAGGATCGGCAAGGAGGCCGGAAACCGGCCTCCGCAGCGGCCGGCGCATCGCCAGCATCCGATCCGGCGGGTAGACTACCGGCGTCGTGCGCCCGTCCGGCCGGCGCGAGGAGGAGCGGGATGTCGATCTACGACGCCATCAGCGCGCAGATGAAGGACGCCCTCAAGGCGAAGGACGCCGGGCGCCTCAATGCTCTCCGCGGCATCCGCGCCGCGTTCCTGACCGAGCTGAAGAAGGACAACGCGAAGGAGCTTCCGGACGAGACGTGCGTGGGGCTCCTGCGACGTCTCGAGAAGCAGCGGCTCGAGAGCATCGAAGCGTTCGAGAAGGGCGGACGCGCCGAGCAGGCGGCCGCGGAGCGCGCCGAGCTGGGCGTCATCCGCGAGTTCCTGCCGAAGCTCGCCGACGAGGCCACCACCCGCAAGTGGGTCCAGGAAGCCATCACCGCGTCGGGCGCGAAGGCCCCGAGCGACCTCGGCAAGGTCATGGGCGCCCTGATGAAGGCCCACAAGGCCGACCTCGACGGCACCCTCGCGAACCGCCTCGTGCGGGAGATGCTCGCCTGACCATTCGAGCTTGGTGAGCTCGGGAGGCGGAGACTCCTCCACGGGCCTGTGCGCGCGTATGCGGGCGACGCTTCGCGTCGCGATCGCATGCGTGCTCCAATGCCCGTGGAGGAGTCTCCGCCTCCCGAGCTCACCAGAGTTCGCAATGTGCGGCTTCGTGGGGCCCAAAGGCGACTCAGCTCGGTGGACGGCGAGCCACCGGTGGAAGCGCGCGGCGGCGCGGACCGGCGGATGCGCTGAGTCGCGGCGACGGACCCGGATGCCCGAAGGCCCTGGCCGATCGATCCGGCGGCCTGCTCGGCGGTGCCTGCCGCCGGAGGTAGGGAGAGCGCGGATCACCGAGGCCGAGAGACTCTCGTCGTGGGCGGGAACGAGGTCCTTCCTCCGGGCATTGGAGCACGCATGCGATCGCGACGCGCGCAGCGCGTCGCCCGCATACGCGCGCACAGGCCCGGGGGAAGGACGTCGAACCCGACCGCGACGAGAGAGCCTCCGCTCGGCCTATCCCTCTTTCGGCGGCTTGCCCGCCGGATTCAGGAGGCCGCGGCGCTTCATGTCCGTGTAGGGGAAGCGGTCCGGCGGACCCGTGGTGTCGTCTTCCGGGACGTAGGGCTGCATCTCGAAGGCGCCCGTGGCGGTCGACCAGCGGACGAGATACGCGGCGCGGCCCGGGAACTCCTCGAGGACGGCGCGGTTCTGGGGCGGCGTGCGGTAGACGGCCACGAGGTTCGGCGCGGCGAAGTCGGGCGGGTTCACGAGGACGGCCGAACCCCAGTTGTAGGTCGAGACGTCCACGAAGAGCATGCGCCGCTCTTGCGCGTCCAGCTGGCGCACCCAGCGCTCCAGGCGTCGATTGCTGCCGGCGAAGGGATCGCTGTGGTAGCTCTTCGCCTGAGCGACCGCCGCCGGCACGGAGACGAGCGCGGCCGCGAGGAACATCGCCGCGAAGCTCACGCTCAGCCCGAGCGCGATCCCCTTGCGCCAGCGGCAGAGACGGATCAACGGGAAGGCGACCAGCAGCGCCGCCGCCGGGGTGGCCTCGAAGTAGTAGCGCGCTCCCGTGAGCGCCCAGCTTCCCGAGCGGACTCCGAAGAACAGCATGTGCCCCGCCACGAGCACGAGCCCCGCGAGGGCGAGAGCGATCCCGCGCGCGCGGAGCGCCCACAAGGCGCCGAGCGGCGCGAGGACGAGCGCGAGCCGGCCGAGCCAAGGCATGGGCAGCAGGGCATCCGCGAACGCGAGCACCTGCTGCCACGTGTCGGCGAGCGCCGTGGCCGGTCCGTACTGGACGGCGGCTTCGCTCTGGAAGCCGAGCCGATTGAAGGACGCGTACACCTGGTACGGCGTCTTCCACGGATCGCCCGAGAGGAGCAGGTTCCAGAGGATCATCCCCAGGGCCCACGGCGCGCCCCCGAGGAGCAGCCCGAAGACGACGCGCATCGCGGAGCGGCGGTTCGCGCGCCACGCGCTCAGCGGAATGAACGCGAGCGGCACGAGCATGAGCGCCGCCGAGTACGGGCGCGTGGCGAAGGCCGCGCCGAAGACGAACCCGCCGAGCACGCCCCAGGGGAGCGAGCGGCGCCGCGCGGCTTCGAGCCAGGCGATCGCCGAGAAGAGCAGCAGAACCGCGGAGAGCAGGCTGTTGAGGAACGTCGACGAGAGCGAGAGCAGCCCGGGACTGAGCGCCACGAGGCTGGCGCCCACGAGGCCGACCGTCTCGTCGTAGAGCTTGCGCCCCAAGAGGAACGTGCCCCACACGAGCAGCCCCGCGAGGAGGGGGTTCACGACCCACTCGACCCGGAAGCGCACTCCCGGCGCCATGAGGAGCGGAAGCACCGGATACTCCTTCCCGAACCAGCGCCCCTCGCGCGTCACCACGAGCGGCGGGCGGAACGCGCCGACCTCGTGCGGCGCCTTCGCGATCAGGTGCCCCGACGCGAGCGTGGCGGCCACGAAGCGCGTGGAGGCGTCGTCGGGGATGAGGTGCGAACGATCCGCCGGCCCGTTCATGATGGCCGCGGAGAGGAGGAACGTCGCCGCGGCGAGCGTCGCGGCGAGGGCTCGGCGAGAGATCACCGGCTCTCCGCGCCGAAGCGCTCGCCCAGCTCCGCGCACAGCGCCTCCAGCGCGAACACGTCGACGTCGTCGAACGCGGCGAGGCGGTCCGAGTCCACGTCGAGGATCGCGAGCACGGAGCCGTCCGGGCGCAGCACGGGCACGACGATCTCGGAGAGGGTGGAGTCGCTGCAGGCGATGTGGCCGGCGAACTCCCGCACGTCGGGGACGAGCTGGGTGCGCGCTTCCTTCCACGCCGTGCCGCACACCCCCCGCCCGTAGGCGATCCGGAGGCACCCGTGGGTCCCCTGGTACGGCCCCACCACGAGCTCGTCGCCGACCACCCGGTAGAACCCGGTCCAATCGAAGTGGTGGAAGGCGCCGTGAAGCTCGCAGGCCACGGTGGCCATCGCCGCGACCCAGTCGGTCTCCCCTTCGAGGAGGAGCCCGATGCGCGCGACGGCCTCCCGGTAGGAGGCCGCCCGGTCGGCGCCCGGCTCGCCGGCATGCCCCTCCCGAGACGGCCGGTCGCTGCCCGGCTCCTGGAGATCCGGCCGTCCGGCGCCCCGCTCCCCACCCGGAGCCGGACGACCCTGCCGTTTCGAAGGAGCGTGCCGATCCATGCGCCCGAGCATAGCACTCCTCGATTCAGGCCCGCTCGTTGCCGATAAACAGACTCGGCGCTCCGCGACGACCCCCTTCCCGAGGCACTCGTGACCGAAAAGGCCCCTGCTGCCGCCGATGCCTCGCGCGAGCTGGCCGAGTCCGCCCGCGAAGCGGATTGGACCTCGCCCAGCTTCGCCGCCGAGCTGTTCCTCGGACGCCTGCGCAGCGACCTGCTCTTCCCCTTCCCGGAGCAGGACCCGAACGACCGCGCGGGCGCCGAGCCCTTCCTCGGGAGGCTGCGTCGCTTCCTGCTGGAAAAGGTGGATCCCGCTCGTCACGACCGCGAAGAGGAGCTGCCGCCGGACGTCGTCGCCGGCCTCGTGGAGCTGGGCGCCTTCGGCATGAAGATCCCCAAGGAATACGGCGGGCTGGGCTTCTCCCAGATGAACTACAACCGTGCGGTGGCGCTCGTGGCCAGCCATTGCACGTCCACGGCCGTGTGGCTCTCGGCGCATCAGTCCATCGGCGTCCCGCAGCCGCTGCGGCTCTTCGGGACCGAGGCGCAGAAGAAGAAGTGGCTGCCGCGGCTCGCCGGCGGCGCGATCTCCGGGTTCGCCCTCACCGAGCCGGAAGCCGGCAGCGACCCCGCGAACATGGCGACCACGGCCACGCCCACGCGCGACGGCCACTGGGTCCTCAACGGCGAGAAGCTCTGGTGCACGAACGGGCTGAAGGCGGATCTCCTCGTCGTCATGGCGCGCACGCCCTCCGAGATGGTGAAGGGTAAGGAACGCCCGCGCATGTCCGCGTTCCTCGTGGAGATGAGCTCCCCGGGCATCGAGCTGGCGCACCGCTGCCGCTTCCTCGGCATCCGCGCGATCTCGAACGGCCTGATCCGCTTCCGCGACGTTCGCGTCCCGGCGGAGAACCTGCTGGGCGGCGAGGGCCGCGGGCTCAAGATCGCGCTCGTGACCCTGAACACGGGGCGGCTCACGCTGCCCGCGGCGTCCGTGGGCGTGGCGAAGCAGTGCCTGCGCATCGCGCGGAGCTGGTCCGGCACGCGCGCGCAATGGGGCCGGCGCATCGGCGAGCACGAAGCGGTCTCCGAGAAGCTCGCGTGGATCGCGTCCCACGTGTACGCGATGGAAGCCGTGTCCGACTACGCGTCCGGGCTGGCGGGACGCGGCGGGCGCGACATCCGGCTCGAAGCGGCCATCGCGAAGCTCTTCGGCTCGGAGGCGCTGCTGAAGATCGCGGACATGACGCTGCAAATCCGCGGCGGGCGCGGCTACGAGCGCGAGGAGTCCCTCGCGGCGCGCGGCGAGATCCCTTTCCCCGTGGAGCGCATCTACCGCGACGCGCGCATCAACACGATCGTGGAAGGCACGTCCGAGATCATGCGGCTGTTCATCGCGCGCGAGGCGCTCGACCCGCACCTGAAGCGCGCCGGCGCGCTCGTGGATCCGCACGCGGGCGGCGCGGCGAAGGGCAAGGCGCTGTTCTCCGCGGCGACGTTCTACCCCGGCTGGTACGCGTCGCGCTGGCTGCCCCTCGACGGGCGCCTCCCCGGCATCGTGCCGGGCGTCCTGGCCGCGCACCTGCACTTCGTGCAGCGCGCCTCGCGCCGTCTCTCGCGCGAGCTCTTCCACGCGATGGTGCGCATCGGGCCGAAGCTCGAGAGGCGCCAGCTCCTCCTCGGCCGGTTCGTCGACGTGGGCGTGGATCTGTTCGCGATGTCCGTCGTGGCGGCGCGCGCGTCGGGGCGCGTCGCCGGCAACGGCAGCGACGCGAGCGCGATGGAGCTGGCCGACCACTTCTGCCGCGCCGCGCGCCGGCGCGTGGAAGCGGCCTTCCGCGGCATGCGCAAGAACGACGACCTCTCCGCGCGTCGCGTGGCGCACGGCGTGCTCGAAGACCGCTACGCCTGGCTCGAGAAGGGCATCCTCCCCGCCTGCCCGGATCGCGACTAGACCCGTCGCGACGCGGAGGATCCACGCCTACCTCGTGACCGGAGCCGGATCAGCGTGGACCAGGTCGGAGTACAGCGCCTCCAGTTGCTCGACCATGCGCGGCGCGGAGAACTGCTCGACGGAGGCGCGCCCCGCTTCGCCCATTCGGCGCGCCCGTGCCGGGTCGGCGGCCATCGCGAGGAGCGCCTGCGCGAACGCCCCGGCGTCGCCGGGCTCCACCAGCAGCCCCGTCTCCCCGTGGCGGACGGCGTCCGCCGCTCCCGCCACGCGCGTGGCCACGATGGGCAGGCCGGCGGCCATCGCTTGCGGGAAGACGCGCGGCAAGCCTTCCCACCGCGACGCGAGCGCGAAGACGTCGAACGCGCGCAGGAGCCGCGGCACGTCGCGGCGGATCCCGGCGAGGGTCACGCGCTCCTGCAGGCCGAGGGCCGCCAGGCGCTTCTCGACGTCCGATCGTAACGGGCCGTCGCCCACGAACACGAGCCTCGCATCGGGCTGAGCTTCCGCCACCACCGCGAAGGCTTCGATCAGGTCCAGCGGCGCCTTCTGCGCGGAGAGCCGCCCCACGCTGCCGATGACGAACGCGTCCGGTGGAAGGCCCAGCAGCCCGCGGGCTTTCTCCGGCGGGATCGTCACGTCGCGGAAGAACTCCACGCGGATGCCCGAGCGGATGAGACGGTATTGCTCGGGCCGTCCGATGCCTCGTGCCAGCGCGTCCTTCCGGTCCTCGTCCGTGACCACGACGATCGCGTCGCAGAGCCGCGCACAGAGACGCTCCGCCTGCACGTACATCCAGAAGACGAGCCGCGATTGCGACGGCGTGAAGCCCCAGCCGTGGGCCGTGTGCACCACGTGCGGCACGCTCGCCAGCCGCGCCGCCAGCCGGCCGAGCACCCCCGCCTTGGACGAGTGCGTATGCACCACATCCCAGGGACCCGTCCGGCGGAGGAAGCGCCACAGCCGCCCGAGCGCGACGAGGTCCTTCCACGGATTCACCGCGCGGATGAGCGACGGCTCGAGATGGTGCCGGATGCCGCGCGAGCGGACCTCGCCGTGCAGCTCGCCTTCGGATCCGGTCTCGATCCCGGAGAGGAGCTCGCTTTCGAAGCGATCCGGATCGGCGAGCGCGCACGAGAGCAACGCGTTCTCCTGCGCCCCGCCCACGATCATCCGCGTGATCACGTGGAGGACGCGAATCGGGCGGGCCGCGGCAGCCGCCCCGACCGGAGTCGCCGGCAGAGTGGCCGCCGCACGCCGCGGCAGATCGAGCTTCCGAAGCTCCTCGACGGACGGGTCCATCGTCGGGCGGTCCTCCGCTGCAGGGGGTGGGGCTGCACGGTCGGCCGCGGACGGTTGCAATATAACTTCGCGGGAGGGGGCGCCGGCAAGAACTCTCGCGCGGAGCCATCGGGGGATTCCCGAGGTCTCTCCGGAGAGACGTGTCAACTCCGTTCAGGGAGTTGCCGCGTCTCGAGGCGCGCGCGTCGAAGCGCTGAGCTCCGAGTACAGCGCGCCGAGCTGCCGGAGCATCGTCTCCTCGGAGAACGCATCGAGACGGCTCACCGCCTGGCGTCCCGCCTCGCGGCGCAATGCATCGTCCCGGAGGAGGGCGCTCACGCGCTCGCCCAGCGATTCGAGGTCAAGCACGGGAACCGTGAAGCCGCCCCTCCCCTCGGCGACCACCTCGCGCAGACCCGCGGCGTCGTACGCGACCACGGGAAGGCCCGTGGCCAGCGCCTGAGGCACGACCCGCGGCAGACCCTCCCAGAGCGACGTCAGCACGAAGACGTCCATCGCACGCAACAGATCGGGAACGTCGGTGCGGAGCCCGGCGAGGATCACGCGATCCCGGAGGCCCGCCGCCGCAACCGCCGCTTCCGTCTCCGCGCGGAGCGGGCCGTCGCCGACGTACAGGAAGCGGGCGCGACCGTGCTCGGGCAGGATGCGCTGAGCGAGGCGGACGAAGTCCCGCGGATTCTTCTGCGCCGAAAGCCGCCCCACCGAGCCCACGACGACGTCGTCCTCCGCCCAGCCGAAGTCGCGACGCACGCGCCCGCGCACGGCGGGATCCGGGCCGAAGCGATCGAGCGGCACGCCGCTGCGGATCAGGATGTACTGCTCCCGGCGTCCGATCCGCGCGTCGAGCCCGATGTGCGTGGTGCGCTCCGACACCGAGATGAGGCGATGAGTCCAGCGGGCGAGCATGCGCTCCAGCAGGATGTACGTGGCGCGCGTCCGTCCGGACATGTGCTCGTGGAAGCCCCACCCGTGCACCGTGTGGACGACCGCGGGGACTCCCGCCAAGCGCGCCGCCACGCGGCCCACGATGCCGGCCTTGGAGCTGTGCGTGTTCACCAGGTCGAAGCGCTCGGCCCGCATCAGGCGCGCCAGCTCGAGCGTGACGCGCGCATCCCTCCACGGATCGATCTCGCGCACGAGGTCGGGGATGATGCGAAGGTGAACGCCGCGTGATCGCGCGGTCTCCAGGAGCGATCCCTCGCTGCCCGTCTGCGGTCCGGTCCAGAGCTGTTGCTCGAAGCGCGTGGGATCCAGCTTCTCCGCGGTGGCGAGCACCTGCTCCTGGGCGCCGCCGACGATCATCCGGGTGATCAGCTGGAGAACTCGCGTGCGGGGCATGCCCGCGACGCCGGCGCCGGGAGCCTCCGGGCTCATCGGGAAGTCCCGTCCGCGGTCGCCGCCCTTCGCGCCAGGATTCGCATGCGCTCGGCTAGCGCCAGGAGGATCCACAGAAGGTAGCGGCTCGGTGGATCGGCGGCCGGAATGAACTGCGCTTGCACGTAGAACGCCACGCCGCCGCACAGGATCGCCGCTCGAGGCCAAGGCAACGGGTCCGGCGGCGGCCTCGAGCGCGCGTTGCGGAAGAAGAGCCCGCACAGAACGAGCGTGAGCGTCAATCCGACGAGTCCGAACGCGAGGGCGCGCTCGAGGAAGTAGTTCTCCGCCGTGAACGACACATTCTGATCGCGGGTGATCCGGTAGTTCTCTTCGAGGGCAGTCCGGATGCTCCCCCAACCGACACCCAGGACGGGATGGTCCTGCAACACTCGGAGCGTCTGGATGTAGGTGATGATCCGGGCTCCCGTCGTCGGGTTCCTCCCGGAGAAGCTGTTCTCGATGCGGACGAGGAGGGCCTGGGGCGCCACCAGAAGCCAGACGAACAGAATGACGGGGAGGAGTCCGAAGACCCATCTCCGTCGTGAGAGCAGCAAGACGGTCACGACGGCGCCGATCGTTCCGAGAAGGCCGCCCATGGAGTAGGTGTACTGATTGCAGTAGGCGAAGGCCGACGCGGCGCTGGCCAGCAGAAGGCGCGCGGGAGGAGCGACTGCCGAGAAGAGCCCGACGGCGAAACCGGTCCCCATCGACAAGGCGTGGGAGAAGTGCAACGGATGCTCGAACGTCGAGAAGACGCGGACGTGCGGGTTGCCCGCCTCATCCCACGCGATCGCTGGCAGGAACTCCTCCTGCGCCAGGAACTGCTGCACCGGTTGGTCGGACTGGCGGAGGCCGACCACGACGGCCGGAAGCAGCCCGATGACGAAGGCGACCAGCGTGTACTTCGCCTCGCGTCCCGTCCGGATCCAGTGCCACGCGACGTAGAAGGCCGCCGTCTGCGCCGCCTCGTGCACCGCAAACGCGAGACCCCACTTGAGGCGGGTCGCGGTGTAGAGGCCTCCCAACGTGAGCGCGGCGAGCAGCGCTCCGATCCGGAACGACGGACTCCTTCGGAGGATTCCGCGCAGCCCGTTCTCCCGGATGCACGCGACCGTGAGCGCGAGCAGGAGGACGTCGTTCGCGAAGAGGGTCGTGGATCCCGAGACGTCGACGGACAAGGGTCCCCGCATCGGGATCATGGCGACGAAGAGGCACCAAAGACCGAGCCGCGGGCCCAGCCGGTTGATGAGGACGGCCGCGCCCGCGAGCGCGAGCGCGACGAACGCGGCTTGCAGAGGCACGAGAGCGGCGGCGATCGATAGAGCGGTCGCCCCGGCCACGCACAAGATCCATCCCGGATCGAGCGCCCGCACCGCCGCTCGCGCGCGACTCGACGCGACGCTCACACCGGACCCTCCGTTCGACTGCCCGACCGGGTGAAGATCCTACGGAGCCGCGTGTCGCCCCGCCACCAGACGGCGAGGAACAGCGTTCCGGCGAGGGCCGCCGAGACTGCGACGCCCGCCCGACCGGGCGGCTGCCGGAGCGCCCGAAGCGCAGCCGAAGTGGCCCCCCAGGTGACGGCGAACGCGAGCGCGGATGGCGCGAGCGCCGCGGGAAAGGTCTTCAGCGGCGCCTCGAGCGGCGTGCGCGCCGACCGCCAGCCCTGGATCGTGGCCACGACCGCCGAAATGGTCATGGCCAGCGCTACGCCCGACGCACCGCCCCACGCGATCGCGGGTCCGATGCCCAGAGCCGCCGTCATGAGCTGGACGAGGTTCATCGCCCGGTACGAGGCCGGACACCCCGCACCGACGAGGAACTGACCCGTGAGCGACGAAAGGGAGCGAGCGACGCCGCAGATCGCGAGGATCTGCAGCGGTCCGACCGCGGCATCCCACTTCGATCCGTAAACGGAGTGGAGGAACGGTCCACCGAGGCAGAGCACGAGCGCTGCGAAGAGCAGGTTCGCGCCGCCGGTCAGCGCGAGGGCGTGGAGGTGTAGCTCGCGACGCCGCGCGGGATCGTCCCCGAGGCCGCCGTACGAGGGCAGGAGCACCGTGTTGACCACCGTGCTGCCCACCGTCGTCGGCAGCATGGCGATGGACAGCGCGAACGCGTAGGCCCCGAGCGTCTCCACGCTCCCGAACCGTCCCAGCACGAAGCGATCGAGGCTGTTGTGCGCGTACGCCAAGACCACGGCGGCCACGACGGGAGCACCGAAAAGCACGTCTTCGCGAATGACTTCGCGGGAGAAGCTTCCGCCCGGGCGCCATGGCGAAACGATCCAGAACCCGGCGGTCTCCGCCGCGGACGACGCGATCACCGCGATCACGAGAGACCAGACCCCCCAGCCGGCCGACGCGCCACCGATCGCGACGACGACGAACGCTGCGGCGCCCCACGCGGTCGGGCCCAGCTTGCCCCGGAAGTCCAATCCGCGCTCGAGTAGCCGGAGCGGCACGGTGCGAAGCGCGTTCAGGACGAGGACACAGCTCAGGACCCGGAACGGACCGACGAGCGCGGAGTTGCCGTAGAAGCAGGCGACTGCGGGAGCGAGCAGCCAGCCGATCGCGGCGAAGGAGATACCGAGGACCGCGGTGAGGATGAACGTCGAGTCGGCCGACTCTTCGACGTGCGAGCGCCGCACGACCAGCGACTGGGCAAGCCCGAGATCCTGGACGAGGTACAGGCCGTCCACGACGACGTAGATCGCGGCGAAGGCGCCGAACTCTCTTGGCGAGAGCAGACCCCCGAGCACCAGCCACGCGAGAGAGCGCGCGGCCCGCGCGAGCACCGTCGCGCTTCCCTGCCACGCGACGCCCCGCAGAATCTGCCATCGCATCTAGGAGCCCGCGGACGCGGCGCCGCCCCAGCGCCGCAGCTTCTCCGTCGCGCGAAGCAACCACCGGAGCTCCTGCGCCTCGCGCGCCTGGGCATTCGAGGCCGCCAGCGCCACGGCGGTTTCCGCCGCGAACGCAGTCCCGAGCGCCATGACGAAGGCGAGCCCTGTGCTGAGCACGACGATGAGAGTCCGGCGCGGTCTCGCCCGCTTGATCGGCGGCACGGCTTCGTCGAGCACGGCGACCGTCTGCAGATCGCGTGACTCCCGGATCCGCGCTTCCTCGAACTGGGCGGTCAGGAACTCGTAGACCTTTTCCTGCGCCATGACCTCGCGCTCGAGCTCCGCGTACTGGATGGCCAGGCGCGGGAGGTCGTGGAGACGTAGCAACATCTCCGTGCCCTTCCCCGGTCCGGCCGACGTCGGTTTCCTGCTCGCCTCGCCCGCGCCGACGTTCCCGGCCGACCCCGCCCCGTTGAGCCGGTCCATCCGTTTGTCGATCTCGCGGATCTGCGCCTCGATCTGTTGGATCTGCGGCTGATCCGGAAGCGCATAGTTCTCGAGCACGCCCTTCTGGATCTGCAGACGCGTCTTCTCCGCCTCGAGGTCCGCGATGGCTTCGACCGTGACCTTGCCCTGTTCCTCGAGCTGGACGGCGCCGTGCTCCTCCTGGAACTTGCGCAGCGCCTCGGTGGCAGTCGCCATTCGCTGTTGATTCTCGTCGAGGCACGACGCGATGAAGTCCTTCGTTCGCTTCGCGTCGCCGACGCTCGTCGCGCGGTTGTACCGGTCCAGCGCTTCCACGAAGGCGTTCGTGAGGTCGGCCGCGAGCTTCGGGCTCCGAGCTTCCACACGCACGTCGATGAATCCCTCGGGAGTGGTGTCGGCGCGCAGGTGCTGACCGAGCACGTTGATCGCGTGCTCACGCGACTTGCTTCGGTACTCCTTGATGAGATTGAATCGGTCCACGACCTCGCCGCGGATTCTCCGGCTCTTGAGCACTCCGATCATGGTGTCGACGTCTCCGGTCCGCTTGAGGAGACCCCGCGCGCGCCCGGCGCCGCCGGAGCTCGTCAGCTGGCTCACGACGGACATGAGGCCGAGACCCGTGTCCTGATCCTGCGGGGGCGTCAGAGTGGACGACGCTTCGTACCAGCGCGGCAGCAGGAGGCTCACGATCGCCGAGACGACCGCGCCCGCGATCGTCGCGCGCAGCAGGAGTCGTCTCCACGAAAGCACGACGGCGGTGAAGCTCTTCGTCTCTTCCATGGCGTCAGCGCGTGGCTTGCTGGATCACGAGATACACCGTGGCGATCGAGGCCGCGAAACGCACGGCATCCTGGGCGAACTGCCACCAGTTCCGCTCGGGAGCTTCGGGCACCCACACCTCGTCGCCGGGAACGATCACCCCCGCGCGGCCGAGCGGCTCCCACTCGCCGGTGGTGCTCCGGATCACGCGCGCCTCGCCCTCGTCCGCGTGCGACGCGTACCCGCCGGCCTGCTCGATGTAGTACGAGGCCTTCTCCGCCGCGGCGTAGGTGATGAGCCCGGGGTATTTCACGCTGCCGCTGACCTTCACCGTGGCGCGCTTCTTCGGTACGACGACGCGATCCCCCCCCTGCAGCAGCCGGTCCTCCTTCGAGTCGCCGTCGGCCAGCCGTTGGAAGTCCGCCACGACGAGCCCCTTCCGCTCGCGCGCCTTGCTCTTGAAGTACGCGTACTCGGTCTGCGACATGTCCTGCACCGGAATGGTCTTCAGCCGTTCGTACTCGAGGTCCATCTGCTCCACTCCGGTCGTCCGGATGAGCAGCGCCTCCGGCAACGAAGCCTCGGTGGAGAAGCCGCCCGCGCGGTGGATCACGTCCGACAGCCGGTCCACGCCTTCGCGGATGCCGTAGGGCCCCGGGTGGATGAACTCGCCCTCCAGCGTCACGCTCGTCGTGGGCTGGTAATCGCGCAGGAATCGCACGTGCACCTGATCGCCGTCCCGGAGCGGCATCGCCCGCCCGTCCGGCTCCAGCGCCACCGCGAACGCTTGCGTGCGCGTGCCGTCGTCGAAGCGGAGCACCTCGATGGAGTCGCGGCTCGCGTCGCGCGTCAGGCCGCCCGCGATGTC
Organism: bacterium; assembly: GCA_046330135.1. GTDB lineage: Bacteria > ARS69 > ARS69 > ARS69 > ARS69 > CAYYFX01. Next base: position 696,370 of record JAXLTI010000004.1, on the reverse strand, counting down.
GATGAGATCGCCCGCCTTGTCGCCGTCGACGAACTCGTACGTGCCCGGGCTCTCCACCGCGCCGTCGATCTGCAGCTGCGTCTTCGCGAAGGGCACGAAGATCACGTCGCCGTCCAGGATCGGCGGATTCGCGTCGAGGTCGCCGAGGCGCTCGTAGCGCACGAGGTCGATGCGACGCTCATCCCCGTTGCGGCGCGTGACGCGGATGTTGCGGCGGCTCGCGTCTTCGCCGAGCCCGCCCGCCGCCTCGATCATCGTGCCGGTCGGGTCGAGCGCGGTGCCCACGTAGATGCCCGGGCGAACGACGTCGCCGATCACGTGCACTTCGATGTGACGCAGCTGCACCAGCGAGATGTGCACTTCCACGTTGCGGTACTGCCGGGCGAGCGCCGCGCCGATGGCCTTCTTCGCGTCCACGAGCAGCAGCCCGGCCACGGCGGTCGTGGCGATCCCGGGGAGCACCACGTCTCCTTCGGGGGTCACCTCCGCACGGTAGGAGTCCACCGAGCCGCCGGCCACCGTGATCGCGAACGCGTCCCCCGGACCCACGACGTACTGCTTCTCGTCGACGGGACCGCGCAGGGCCGGCGAGCCCGGCGAGGCCGCGAGTCTCGCCGCCATGCTGGACGGCATGACTCCGCCCGCGGCGCCGACGGTGGAATCCGCGCGGCTCATACGGTCCGGGCGGCCCCAGGGATCCGGGCGACCCCGGGAGGCGGCGGACGCGGGAAGCGGGTGGACGACCGGAATCACGAGGAGCAGGCAAGAGCCGCAGAGCAAGCGCAGGAGCGATTGGCGTCTCATCAAGTCCCGAGAATCCGAACGGGTGACGCCGAAGGTCCCGGGACCCGCGGTATCCTGGGCTCGGCAGCGCGCCAGTATTCCGGCCCCCTCCGGGGGTGTCAAGGCCGCAGGGCGCGCAGACGCCGGCGCGGCGCCGTTGCCCGGCACCGACGGCTGCGCGGCGACTGCGCGGCGCGGTGTTGACCGGCACCGACGTGCGGTCCATCCTCGCGAACCTCCGCGACTCGGAGATCCGATGTCCGCGCCGCCGACCGTCTCCATCATCATCGTCAACTGGAACACGGCCGATCTCCTCGCCGGCTGCCTGAGGTCGGTCGCCGGCAGCACGAGCGCGCCGTCCGAGACGATCGTCGTCGACAACGCCTCCACGGACGGCAGCGGCGAGCGCGTGCGCCGGGAGTTCCCGTGGGTCCGGCTCCTCCCGCAGACGGAGAACCTCGGCTTCGCGCGCGGAAGCAACGTGGGTCTCGCGGCGGCGAGCGCGCCCTGGCTCCTGCTCCTGAATCCGGACACGGTGCTGCGCGCACGCGCGGTCGACGCGCTCGTGAGCTTCCTCGCGCGGACGCCGGCGGCGGGGATCGCCGGCCCGCCCCTGTGGAATCCCGACGGCAGTCCGCAACCGTCCGTGCAGCCCTTCCCCACGCTCGGCTCGGAGCTTCTGCGGCAGACGATGCTCCATCGCGTGCTTCCGGGGCGCTTCGGGCAGGAAGCGAGGCGACGCGAGACGCGACGCGTGGACGTGGTCACCGGGGCCGCCCTGTGCATCCGGCGGGAGTGCTACGCCGCCATCGGCCCGCTCGACGAAGGCATCTTCATGTTCTACGAAGACACGGACTGGTGCCGGCGCGCGAGCGACCTCGGATGGGAGATCTGGTACGTGGACGGACCGGGCGTGGTGCACGCGAAGGGCGGCGCGAGCGTGGGCGCCGCCTTCACGCGCTCCCTCCTCGACAGCCTGCGCGGCACGGTCCACTACTTCCGGAAGCACGGCGGAGCGTCGAAGGTGGGCTGGCTTCGCGCGATCGCCTTGCTCGGCGCGAGCCTGCGGAGCGTGCGCGCCCTCCTTCTGCTCGCGGTCGGGCGCCGTCGCGTCGAGCAGCGCGCCCGCCTCACCGCGTACGCGCGGATGATCCGCTGGGCCGTGGCCGGCGGGGAGCTGTAGACGTGCGCAAGGCGGTCCTCTTCGACGCGCGGCTCGTCCTCGAGCGGCCCACGGGGATCGGCCGCTACATCGTCTCGCTCCTGCCGCCATTGTGCGCGGCGGCGCCCGATTGGCAGTTCCACGTGCTGCGGGGCCCGACGCCGTGGCCCGGCTACGGCCTCGCCGAGTGGAGCGCGGCGAACGTGACGCACCACGTCTCGCGGGAGCGTCACATGTCGCTCGCCCAGCACGTGACGTTGCCGGCGCTCGCCCGGCGCCTGCGGGTGGACCTGCTTCACTATCCGCATCTGGATGCGCCGGTGCAGTGGGGCCGCGTGCCCGTGGTGGCCACCATCCACGACGCGAAGTACCTCACGCTGCAGGGCCTCTTCCCCCGCTTCGACGCGCTCAAGCGCTGGGCGCTGCGCCGCCTCTTCGCGGCGACGGTCCATCGTGCGGCGGCGATCATCGCGGACTCCGAAGCGACCGCTGCGGATCTCCGGCGCTTCTACGGGCCGCGCGACCTCCTTCGCGTGGTCCATCTCGCGGCGGACCCGAGCTTCGCTCCGGCGCCGTGGGAAGCCGTGCTCGCGTTCCGCAGGCGCTACGATCTCGCGCGGCCCTACGTGCTCTGCGTCAGCGAGTTCCGCCCGCACAAGAACTACGCGCGCCTGGTGCGCGCGTTCGCGGCGTCGCGGGGCGCCGCCTTGCACGACCTGGTCCTCGTCGGCCAGCGCCACGCCCAGGACGAGACGCCGGAGCAGTGGGCGGAGGAACCGGGTCTCGCCGGCCGGGTTCGGGTCCTCACGGACGTCTCGTCCGACGATCTCGTGGCCGCGTACACCGGCGCCGACCTGTTCGCGCTCGTCTCCCTGCACGAAGGCTTCGGCCTCCCGATTCTCGAGGCGATGGCGTGCGGCGCGCCCGTCATCGCGTCGCGGACGACCGCGGCGGGAGAGGTCGCGGGTGACGGGGCGCTGCTCGTGGATCCCGAGAGCGAGCCCGAGATCACGGCGGCGCTGGATCGCGTCGCGGGCGACCGCGCAGAGGGAGCGCGGCTGCGCGAGGCGGGGTTCGCGCGGGCGAAGGAGTTCACGTGGGAGCAGGCGGCGCGCCGAACGCTCGCGGTGTACGAGGAGGTTCTCGCGAGGAGGCACTCATGAAGATCTCCCCCGGGGCGCGCCGTGGACGTGCGCCCATCGCGTCGCTCCTCGGGCGCGCCACGCTGCTCGCCGCCGCCCTCCTGCTCCCCGCGAGCGGGGCGCCGGCACAGCCGCCGCCGGCGAGCTACGTGTTCCAGGCCGCCGACACGTCGAAGGCCCCGCGGATCGATCGGCTCGTCGTGGAGATCGGGGAGGCGGAACGCGTGGATGGGCGTGACGACCCGTGGATCCGCGTCGACGCGCGCAGCGACGCAGGGGGGAGGCTCTTCGGATACGAGATCCTCGTGGAGGACGCCGCCTTTCTGCAGGATGCGAGCGTGGACCCCCGCATTCATCGGTACGTTCTCTATCCGTCAGCCGGTCCTCCCTTGGAGTACGTCCGCGCGGGCAGCGGCGCGCCTCTCCTGCCGCAGGTGGCGCCGCGGGATTGGCTGCCGCGCCCCCGGGGCGCGCACCTCGAGAGCGTCTCGTTCCTCGGTCGCACGTTCACGAGAACGAGCGCGGCTCCCGTCCCCGCGAGCTGGCCGCGCGCGCATGCGTCCCGGATCGTCCTCGACCCCGACGTTCTGATCGCGACGAGCCGCGACTTCCGTGACGACGGCACCGGTCTCCACGGGCGGGACTATCGTTGGGTCCCCTTCACCGCGACGGACTATCGCGCCATGGCCGACGCCGGCTTCAACCTCCTCCCCGACCCTCGGAATCACTCCGTCGCGACCACGCTCCCGGTGTTCCTGATCGCGCCCGGAGTGTGGAAGGACACTCCGGATCTCCTCCTCCGCGGCAGCTATCTCGGCGCCGTCCAGTTCTCCGACGAGCCCGCCGTCCACGTCGTGGGCAGCTGCCGGTCGCGATCGCCGCGCTCGCCGGACGACGTGGCGAAGGCCATCGCGGATTCCACGCGCGTCACTCACGAAGGGGACAGCCCGTATGGCCGGGGCTTCCTCGCGAAGCAGCTCGACCACGCCAACCTCCGCTACGGCGACGTCCGGCCGATCCCCTACCCCGCGTGGGACGCCGTCGCCAGCTCCGCGTGGTACGAGCTGGAAGGCGGCGCCGGCGGCTGGTGCTTCGAGTCGCGGCTGAATCCGAAGGAGTTCGCGGCGAACGTGAAGCGCGCGCTCGGCGTGAGCTTCCCGGCGGACGCGGAGGCGTGCATCCGGTTGCACGTGGCGGTCGCGCGCGGCGCCGCGCGGCGCTTCCATCGGCCGTGGGGCTTCGCCGTCTACGGTCAGATGGACTCGACCGCGGCGGACGCGGTCTTCCCGATCACCTACGACGCGGGCGCCACGTACTTCTGGTTCTGGACCTCGGACGACGGCCACCACGTTCCGTGGACGCGGCAGCTCCAGCTCGCGCGCGCTCTCCGCGCCTGGGCGAGCGCCCACCCGCGCGGCGATCCGGCCGACGTGACGGCGCGGCAGGCCACCGCGGCGATCGTCCTTCCGTGGGGCTACGCGCTCGACGACTGGACGCTCACCTCGCGCGGCCAGCTCTGGGACGTCCCCGCCCTCTCGCTGCGCGCGAAGAACTCCGCCGGCAAGCCGTACCGAGCCGTCCTGGCGGCGGCGATGCGCGAAGCGGTGGACCTGCTGCACCGCGGCACCGCCTTCGACGTCCTCTTCCTGCGCGACGACGAGAAGGCCGACGGCTACGCGGAGGTCCGTCGCGTCGGCGCCGACGCGAAGGTCCACGTCGAGCGACCGTAGGTCGGCTTCGCCGGTGTCGCATCGGAACCTGCGGGGGTCGCGCGCTCGGAGCCGTGCCGGGGGTCGCCCGTCTCGCCTCGGGGCCGGCGTCCGCTGCGCGCCCGGAGCCGTGTCAGGGTTCGCCCGTCTCGCCTCGGGGCGGTAGCACCAGCGACCGAAACGCGCGGCCGACCGGCCGCGAGCCAGCCGATGCACGGCGTCCGTGCGGCCGGCGACGCGCTTCGGCCGGGGATTGCGCGCGATGTGGCGCGAGCCATCGGCGCGCCGCTGCAGACCGCATGAGGCGAGGCACGCGTCGGCGGCTCGGTGGCGTGCTTCCGCGGCGACTTCGCGGAGGCGGCGTAGCCAGGATGGCGGAGCCGCCGGAGCGGGAGGGCGGCCGTAGCCCTGGACGGCGACCGGCCGACCGTTCGACGCGGAAGCAACGACGCCGAGCCGACGACGCGTTCATCACGTGCGACCCCCCGCGGACGATCCGACCACGCGGGCGAACCACCCCGCGCGGACGCACGCCGGGACGCCGAGGCCTAGCCGTTCTTCCGCGCTTGGAAGGCCTTCCGCCGCAGCGCCGCGCTCGGTGAGAGCGCGCGGATCGCGGAGGCGGGCAGGAGGCGGCAGACGGTCACGACGAAGCGGTTCCACGCGCCGTTCACGCAGATCGGATCACCGCGCATGACCGCCTCGTAGCCTTGGCGCGCCACCGTCTCCGCGTCCATCCACATCCACCGTGGGAGCTTGCTCACCTCGGCCCGAACGCCGAGGACGTCGTGGAACTCCGAGTACGTGAAGCCGGGACAGAGCGCGGTCACGTGAACGCCCGAGCCCTCCATCTCGAGGGCGAGCGATCTCGAGAAGCGCACGACGAACGACTTCACCGGCGCGTAGAGATCGCCCGGGCGCTCCGGCACGAAGGCCGCCACCGAGGATACGTTCAGCACGCGCCCCCACCTCCGCTCCACCATGCCGGGCACGAAGAGATGCGTGAGGTGGACGACGGACGTGAGCAGCACGTTCAGGAAGTCCGCTTCCTGCCGCCAGGCCGCGCGCGTGAACGGTACTCCGAGCCCGTAGCCCGCATTGTTCACGAGCGCGTCGATGACGATTCCCTCTTGCGCCAGCACGCCCGCGATGCGCTCGGGCGCGCCCGGATCCGCGAGATCCTCCACGAGCACGCGCGAAGTAGTGCCCATGCTCCGCTCGATCTCCGTGGCCAGCGCGTCGAGCCGCTCGCGCCGCCGCGCGACGAGCACGAGGTCGAAGCCGGACTCCGCGAAGATCCGCGCCAGCTCGCGGCCGATGCCGGCGGAGGCGCCGGTGACGAGCGCGGTGCGGCGGACGGCGTGAGTCATGGCGAGGTGGAGTCTCCCGTCCGGCCCATCTACGCGGGCAGCACGAGAACGGGCTTCTCTTCGTTCCGCCGGTAGAGCAGCACGGTTCGCCCGAGCACCTGCACCAGCTCGCAGCCCACGCGCCCGGCGAGCTCGCGGGCGATCTCCTTGCGGTCCCCGCCGACCGTGTCCTGCAGCCGGAGCTTCACCAGCTCCCTCTGCTTCAGGACGCTGTCGATTTCCGCGACGACGGCGTCGGTGACGCCCTGCTTGCCGACGAAGACGACGGGCTCGAGGGACATGCCGAGGCCGCGGAGGTACGCGCGTTGCTTGCCGCGCAGGGCGCTCGTCGGCTCCGTCACGAGCCCGCGATCTCCGCGTACTGCTTCTTGTAGTACTCGCGGAACTCGCCGGACTTGATCGGCCGCCACCAGGAGGGATGCTCCACGTACCAGCGCACCGTCTCCCGGATCCCCTCTTCGAAGGAGACGCTCGGCGCCCAGTCGAGGTGCTCGCGCAGCTTCTTCGAGGTGAGCCAGTACCGACGGTCGTGACCGAGACGGTCCGTGACGTGGCGCACGAGGGTCGCGGGCTTGCCGAGCGCCTCCAGGATCCGGTCGGTGATCTCGAGCACGGTCAGCCCGTTCTCCGCGCAGACGTTGTACACCTGCCCGTCCACGCGCCCGTCGGCGTGCACGATGGCGTCCAGCGCGTCGGCGTGATCGCGCACGTGGATCCAGTCCCGGACGTTCTTGCCGTTGCCGTACACGGGGAGCGGCTGATCCTCGATCGCGTTCGTGACGAACAGCGGGATCAGCTTCTCGGGATACTGGTTCGGGCCGTAGTTGTTGCTGCAGCGCGTGACGACCACCGGCAGTCCGTAGGTGGCCCAGTAGGACCACGCCAGCCGATCGCCGCCCGCCTTCGACGCCGCATACGGGTTGCGCGGCAGCAGCGCGGACGTCTCGTCGGCCGGGGACTCGAGCCGCTCGCCGTAGACTTCGTCCGTGGAGATCTGGACGAAGCGGTTGACGCCGAGTTCCTTGGCCGCCTCGAGCAGCACGTAGGCGCCGTAGACGTCCGTCCGCACGAAGCTCCCCGGATCGCCGATGGACCGGTCCACGTGCGTCTCGGCGGCGAAGTTCAGCACGACGTCGCAGCCCGTCATGCTGCGCCGCACCACGTCCGCGTCGCAGATGTCGCCCTTCACGAAGGCGTAGCGCGGGTCCTTCGCGACATCCGCGAGATTCGCCGGGTTGCCGGCGTAGGTCAGCTTGTCGAGGACGACGATCGAGACGTCTTCATGCTTCGCGAGCACGTGGCGGACGAAGTTCGAGCCGATGAAGCCCGCGCCCCCCGTCACGAGGAGCTTCATGCCTTGCCTTCGGAGAGGAACTCCGGGCGCGGGATGGCGTCGTCCGAGTCGCGCACGATCACGTCCTCGAGCTTCCACGGCGCCGACGCCTCGAAGCTCCGGCCCACGCCCATGTGGCGGAAGCCGTGCGCGTGGATCTCGCGCGGATCGTAGACGTTGCGGCAGTCCACGAACGTGAGGAGGCGCATCACCGAAGCGAGGCGCTTGAAGTCCAAGTCCCGGTACTCGTTCCACTCGGTGAGGAGCATGACGCAGTGGCTGCCCTCGGCGGCGGCGTAGGCGTCCTTGCACCACGTCACGCCGCGCACGTCCGGCAACGACGTCACGATGGGATCGTGCGCGCGGATCGTGACGCCCTGACGTTGCAGCTCCGGGATGATCGTCAGCGAAGGGGACTCGCGAACGTCGTCGGTGTTCGGCTTGAATGTCACGCCGAGCACGGCCACGGTCTTGCCGTGGAGATCGCCGAGGACGTTCTTCACCTTCTCCACCATGCGCATCTGCTGGAGGCGATTCACCTCGAGCACCGCCTCGACCGTGCGGAACTGGTAGCCGGCCTTCCCCGCGATGTGCGTGAGCGCGAGCGTGTCCTTCGGGAAGCACGAGCCGCCGTACCCCGGACCGGCGTGCAGGAACTTCGGCCCCACGCGGCCGTCGAGGCCCATCGCGCGGGCCACCACCGTGACGTCGGCGCCCACGAGGTCGCAGAGGTTCGCGATCTCGTTGATGTAGGAGATCTTGAGCGCGAGGAACGCGTTCGACGCGTACTTGATCATCTCCGCGTTCGTCACCGTCGTGCGGACGATCGGCGTGCGGAGGAGATAGAGCGGCCGGTAGACCTTCTCCATGACGTCCATCGCCCGCTCGGACGACGCGCCGATCACCACTCGGTCGGGGCGCATGAAGTCGCCGATCGCGGAGCCTTCGCGGAGGAACTCCGGGTTCGAGACCACGTCGAACTCGGCGTCGGGGCGGCGCTCGCGGATGATCTCGTCCACGAGCTTGCCGGTGCCGGTGGGCACCGTGGACTTCGTGACGACGATCGTATAGCCCTTCATGTGGTCGGCGATCGCCGCCGCCACCTCGCGCACGTAGCGCAGGTCCGCGTGGCCCTCTTCGTTCGGCGGGGTCCCGACGGCGATGAACACCACCTCGGACTGAGGCACGGCCTCCGCCACGTCGCCGGCGAACGAGAGCCGGCCGCGCTGGCGGTTCCGCTCCACGAGCTCGGTCAGGCCCGGCTCGTAGAAGGGGATCTCGCCCCGGCGCAGCGTCTCGAGCTTCTTCGGGTCGTTATCCACGCAGATGACGTTGTTGCCGAAGTCTGCGAGACAGGCCCCGGTGACGAGCCCGACGTACCCCGTGCCGACCATCGTGATGTTCACGTCGAACCTCCTTCGCGCCCGCGGACGGGAGGACCCCCGACTCTAGGGGATGGCCCCGGATCTCGTCAAAGAGGCCCCGCCTGGGTATGCTCGGCGTCGGAGGGCCTTTGCCTTGGAAGTCCAGGTCTCCTGGGAAGAAGGCCATGCGCTCGTCGCGGCCGTGCGGGTTCTCCAGTACCGGCTGAGGCGCACGCCCACGCTCGCCGAGGTGGCCGAGATCCTCGGGTCCACCGTGGAGCTCACGAACCACCGGCTGCGGGCGCTCGGCAAGCTCGGGATCGTGACGTTCATCGAGAATCCCTTCGAGGTTCACGTCTCGATCCGGGACCATCTGGCCCTCGAGAAGCTCCCCACCGAGGTGTCCGAGGCCGGCCTGTCGGACGCGGTCGAGGACTTCAAGAAGCGGCAGGCGCAGAAGACCGAGGAGCGGATGCGCCTCTTCGAGGAAGGTTCCGCGGAGAAGGAACGGCAAGAGAGGAACGAGCGGCTCGAGGGCGACCTGAAGAGCTTCCAGCCGAAGCCGAAGACGAAGAAGGCCCCCTGGGAGAAGTAGGCCGGACCTCGAGCGCCGGCAGGCCGGCGTCCGGGGGGCTTCCCGGAGCCGAGGGCGGGGCGCGCGGGCAAGAAAGGGCGGTGCGACCAGGGCGCAGACCGGAGCGAGACACCGCCGAGCGGGGGCCGACAAGGGCCCCGGGACGGGAAAGAGCGGACGACGGGCGGTTTTCTCAGGCTCCCGGATCCAGGATGTCACAGGCAGCTACGGAAGTCTCTCGAAGACCTCAACTCGCTTCGCACCGGTACCGACGTTCCTTCCGAGGATCGACAAGATCCGGACCGGGAGGACAAACAGATGGTGTTCCGGCTCAGAGTGATCGCCGAGAGCATCGACTCGGAAACCCGCTCGTTCCAGGCGCGAGGCGCTACCCCTGATCTCGGCAAGGACGAAGCGGATCGAATCGCACGAGACCTCGAGGCGGGCGCGGTGACCCGCTTCTACCGCGGCGGACCGCCGCAGGGCCGGGTGATGACCGCCCGCGCCACCACCGACGGCCTCTGGCTCCGGGTCCGGATTCGTTCCCGCGACCACGACATCTGGCGTCTCGTGGAATCCGGCGCCGTGAACACGGTGGAAATCCAACCGCTCGAGCACGGCGTGGACGTCTTCCTGAAGTCCGTCGCCGCGACCTACCCGGCCGAGACCGCGGTGGGCTGAGAGCCCTCGGCGAGCTCGGGGAGGCCGAGTCCCCCCGAGCTACCGAGATCCGTCCACGGGGCATTGGAGCACGCATGCGATCGCGACGCGCTTGCGCGTCGCCCGCATACGCGCGCACAGGCCCGGGAGAAGGACCTCGCGCTCCCGTCCGCGACAAGCTCCCCCAAGGCAAGCCCGCATGCGCCCTCCCGCCGCCGTTGACACCCCGTACGTCGCACTGGAGAATCGCGCGCCTCCGCGGGCGCCCACCGCCGCGCGGCGACTGCCCATGAAACCCTCCCGCCTTCTCTTCGTGGCCGTCCTCTTCGCCGGCCTGGCCGCCGCCGCGACGTTCCATGCCTCCGGGGCGCTCTCGGACGCGGACGCTCGCCTAGCCGTGGCCGCCCGGGACGGCAGTCTCGCGACGTGGCCCCCCTCGCCGATCAGCTCGCGCGTGTTCCACCTCGGCGTGGTTCTCGTGCGCCTGGTCTGGGCGCCCACCGGGCTCTTCCGCGCGCTCCACCTGACCGCGGGCCTCCTGCTCGCGCTCGCCGCCGCCGCGTCCGCGATCGTCGCCTTCCGCCTGGGAGCGGACCGCCGCGCGACGGGCCTCGCCGCCGCCGTTCTCGTGGGCGCGTCGATGCTGTTCGGGCGCGATCTCGCCGGGCTCGGGCTGGCCGCACAACCGGTCTCGGTCCTCCTCCTGCTCCTCGCCGGCTGCGCCTGGGCCTGGACCGGGGCGACGCCCCGCGCGGCGCTCGGCGGCTTCTTCCTCGGCCTCGCGGTCGCCGAGCATCCGCTCGTGCTGTTCCTTCTGCCCGGATTCGGCGCGTTCGCCCTGCAGGCCACGCTGCGCGTGGCGCCGGAGGGCGACGCCGGCGTGCTGCGCCGCATCGCGCTCGGCTTCCTCGCGGGCTTCGCGGCCGTGTTCCTCCCGATCCTCGACGCGTCGAACACCGGCCTCCTCCACGTCGCGACGCCGCACTCGCCGCTGGCGGCCCTCGCCGCATGGGCGCGCTCGCCGCACGGGGCGTTCTGGTCGATCACCGGGCCGCGGCACTGGGGCGAAGGCGTCGTGCGCCTCGCGCACGTGCTCTGGCGAAACGCCGGCCCGGTGGGAGTCCTCCTCGGTCTCGCCGGGATCGGGTCGTTCTTCGCGGGAGCGGCGCGCCTCGCGCGACCGTTCCTGATCGTCCACGCGCTCCTCGCGCTCGCGATCGTCTTCGGCCGACCCGCGGACGCCGGGACCGCCGCCGTCCTCGCCGGTTGGTCGTTCCTCTTCTGGACGACGCCCGCGCTCGCCGACCTCGAGGGGCGCCTCGCCGCGCGACGCGGCAGCGACCTCTCGCACGCGGCCGTCGTGACGCCCCTCGTGGCGGCGGTCGCGTCGGCGGCCCTTCTCGCGCTGAACGGGCGCTCGATCGACCGGGCCGCGGAGAAGGGCGTCACGTGGACGAGCACCGTGCTCGACACGCTACCGCCGGACTCCATCCTCCTCACGCGCAACCCGGTGGCGCTGGCGCTCGCCGCCGACGGCCGTCGCCCCGACGTGGACGTCGTGCACCTGGACGAGCCTTCCACGTTGACGGCGTTCCGCACGGGCCGCCTGCTCCTTCCCCTCGGAGAGACGCCGCCGGCGAGGGTCGATCCCGAGGTGCTGCGCACGCTCCTCGCGGCGAGCGAGGGCGCGCGCGGCATCTTCCTCGATCCGAGCGTGTACTTCGCGGTGGACCGCCGGACGGAGCTGCTCGGCAAGGACTGGATCGCGGTGCCGCACGGTCTCGCGTTCCGCGTGGCCGAGGTCGGCTGGAAGCCGTCGAACGACGAACGGCAAGCCGCGGCGCTGGCCTGGGACGGCGTGAACGTGACTCCGGACACGCCGGCCTCCCCGCTGCGCGACGGTCTTCGCGGATCGGCGTACTTCGCCCGGAGCCTCGTCCAGTCGGCCTACCTCCACCTCGAGCAGGAGCGCGGCGACGACGCCGAGCGCGAGTTCCTGATCGCTCTCGGCCACCCGGGCGTGAACCGCACGCTCGCCGCGCTGGGCTACGCGCGGCTCCTCCATCAGCGACGCAATTGGCGCGAGGTGGCCGCCACGCTCGAGAGCTACGTGCGCGACGATGACGAGGGCGCGTGGGTCGCGCGACGCTTCCTCGGCGCCACGTACGTCCGCCTCGGCGACAGGCGCCGGGCGTTGCTCGCGTTGCAGCGGGCGTTGCGGTTGGCGCCCGCGTCCCTGGCGAGCGAGCGGGCGGCGATCCAGCGGGAGATCCGGGAGATCTCGGCGCGGCCGGACGCGGCCACGGCGCCGCCCGGCACGGAGGGATGACGGCGTCGCTGCGGAAGGCGAGAAAACGACAGCGGCGGCGGGCGGGGGACATCGAGGACCGGCGGGGACCGCGCCTGCGCTCGCCGTCCGGGAGGATGGCCGGGAGAGACCCGCGAGTGAGACGCGCCTCGACGAGGAACGCCCCCGCCGGTCGAACCCCTGAGCTCCGACAAGAACGTGGGCGGAAGCGCGTGGTGAGCGGAGGCCCCGAGCGCCCCCAAACACCCGCGGCCAGATCTTGCACCGCTCCCGCGCGCTCCGCCCCGTTCCTGCGGAGGTAACCGAAATCGTCTCCGGGCCAGTGTCTCTGCAGGAGCCGGGCCACACGGCGGGCCGAGCCGCAGGGGTGGCGGATCGCGAGCGTTTCCCGGGTGCTTCCTGCCGACGTTGGCCGATTCTCGGAGCGGAGCGGGGGACGCGGGCGCCTGGTCTGTCGGGGGAACGAGCAGGGAAGACTGCGAAGTGAGCAGCGAATGAACAGACGGCCGGACCCCGAGGATGCGCTCCGTCGCGTGACGCTCGCCGCGCGCGGGCTCGGCTTCGTCTTTCTCGTCTACTTCGTGCCCGCCCTCCTGCGCGACGTGCTCGGCGGAGAGCTTCCGGGCCACGGGCTGGTGGGCGCGCTGCGGGGCAACCCGGCCGGCCCGTGGATTCCGCTCGCGGTCTCCGTGGCCACCGTGGCCGTCTCCGCGGCGTTCGTGATCCTGCACCACCGGCTCGGCCTCGGGGCGGCGGAGCCGCGCGCCCTCCTGGCGCTCGACCTTCGCTGGTGGGTCGAGTGGGGGCGGGGCTTCCTCATGGGCGCGGGCTGCGCCACGGCCGCCGTCGTTCCGCTCCTCCTGGCCGGAGCGCTCCGTGTGCATGGTCCCGGCGGAATGACGTCGCATCCGTGGGCGGCGCTGGCCGTCTTCGCGCTCCTCGCGCTCGAGTCCGCGCGCGAGGAGATGGGCTTCCGCGGCCCCTCGCAGCGCGATCTCTCGAACACGATCGGCGCGCTCGGCGCCGCGCTCTTCCTCGCGGGGTCCTTCGCGCTCGTCCACCGTGCGAATCCCGACGTCACGCGACCCGGCCTCCTCGGGATCTTCGCCGCCGGCTTCGCGCTGGCCGGCATCGTGCGTGCGCGCGGCGACCTGGGCATGGCGAGCGGGCTCCACACCGGATGGAACGTCTTCCTGGGCCTCGTGTGGGCGGCGCCCGTGAGCGGGCATCCGATCTGGTGCGCGGCGCTGGACGTGACGTCTACGAACGACGCGCTGACGGGCGGAGCGTTCGGTCCGGAGGGCGGACCGACGGGGATCGCGGCGCTCGCGCTTCTCGCCCTGATCGCATGGCGGCTCCCGGCGCGCCGGGACTCATCGACGCCCTGACTCGGCGGCGCTTCCCGGAGCGCCGCGAGGCGACGACGCCCCGACTGCGAACGCGGCGACTCAGCGGCGCTTCTTCAGCGCGAACTTCCCCGGACCGACGAGCAGGAGCGCCACGTACACGCTGAAGAGCTCCAGCGCGTGCGAAGCGCCGTTCCAGCCGGCGTGCTGGCCGGGGGGCATGGCGAGATGACTGCCGACCGCGACCGCCATGTTGATGGCGAGGATCAGGGTGGCCGGACGGAAGAAGACGCCGAGCGCCATGAGGCACGAGCAGCCGAACTCGGCGAAGCCCGACATGAATCCCCAGAAGACGGGATAGGCGTGCACGCCGAAGTTCCCCATGGCCCCGCCGATCTGCTTCCAGAGCTCGGGGCCGCCCGAGATCTTGCCCCAGCCGTGGAACGCGGCCATGCTGAAGCCCACGATCACGCGCACGAACAGCAAGCCGACGTCCTTCGCGCTCTCCTCGCCACCGCCACCCGCCATGTCCTACCCCCTCTTGGCCCGCAGGATCGCCTCGCCGGGACGACTGCCCGGCTTCAGGAGCGGTACACCCGCCTTGCACTCGGGACAGCTCTCCGGCCGCGACGTCTCCACCGGCAGGCTGAGCAGGGCGTGGAACGGCACGCCGAAGTCCACGCGGCCGCCGCTGCGATCCACGATCGCGCCGACGCCGACGATCTCTCCGCCCGCGGCACGCAGCACTTCCATCGTCTCGCGCGTGGACCCGCCCGTGGTGACCACGTCTTCCACGACCACGACGCGCTCGCCGGGCTTGAGCTGGAAGCCGCGACGCAGGCACATCTCCCCCTCCGACCGCTCGGTGAAGATGCCCCGCACGCCGAGGAAGCGCGCGACCTCCCACGCGATGATGAGCGCGCCGAGGGCGGGCCCGCTGGCCACGTCCGGGCGGTGCACGGCGAGGTCCTTCGCGAGCGCTCGACCCAGCACTTCCGCGCGATCCGGGAACTGGAGGACGAGCGCGCTCTGGAAGTAGACGCCGGAGTGCAGCCCCGACGTGAGCTCGAAGTGTCCGCGCCGGAGCGCGCCGGTCTCCTGGAACGCCTTGAGCAGCGCTTCTTCCCTCATGACGTCGCCTCCTCGAGAGCCCGGTGGATCGTCCTCAACGCTTCCTTCGGATCCTTCGATTCCACTACGCCGCGACCCACGACCAGGATGTCCGCGCCGCTGCGCGCCGCCTCTTCCGCGCCCACCGTGCGCGCCTGATCGCGCGACTCCACGCCGGGAATGCGGATCCCCGGCGTCACGATCACCGCAGCCCGCCCGCCGATCTGGCGCAGGAGCGCTGCCTCGCGGGCCGAGCCGACGAGTCCGTGTGCGCCGCCATCCACGGCGAGCGCGGCGAGACGGGCCACCGCAGCCTCCACGGACTGCTCGCCGGGGGACGCGCTCTCGCGCCACGATGCGAGATCGAGGCTCGTGAGGACGGTCACCCCCAGCACGCGCGTTCCGTTCCCCGCCTGCTCCGCCGCCCGCACGGCCGCTTCGATCATCGCACGTCCCCCGGAGGCGTGCACGGTAACGTAGCTCACGCCGCCCGCACAGGCTTTCTCGACCGCCTTGCCCACGACGCTCGGGATGTCGTGGAACTTGAGATCGAGGAACACCTTCGCTCCGCCCGCGGCGAGCGCCGTCACGAGCGGCAGGCCCTCGCGCACGAACAGCGCGCTGCCGAGCTTGAGGAGGCCCGCTTCCTCGCCGAGGAGATCCCGTACCGCCAGCGCATCGCGCGCGGTCTCGACGTCGAGCGCGACGGCGACGCGCTCGCGCAGCGGCAACGAGGTCCTGGACCCGGTCCGCGTGCTCATCCCGCGATTCCCTCCTCGATGAGGTCTCCGCGCGCGAGCGTCCCGATCACCTCGCGGATGGACCCGTGGCCGTGCCGCACGCAGTACGCCTTCATGCCTTCCGCGATCTCCTGCATCGCGCGCGGGTTCGAGAAGAGCGCGGTGCCCACCTGGATCGCGCGCGCGCCGACCAGGAGGAACTCGATCGCGTCCCGCCACGTGGCGATCCCGCCGAGGCCGATCACCGGCAGGCGCGTGGCGCGACACACCTGGTAGGTCATCGCCAGCGCCACCGGCTTCACCGCGGGCCCCGACAGCCCGCCCATGCCCATCGCGAGCAGCGGCCGCCGCCGCTCCACGTCCACCGCCAGGCCGAGCAGCGTGTTGATGAGCGAGATGCCGTCCGCTCCGCCGGCCTCCGCGCCCTTCGCGATCGGCACCGGGTCCGCGTTCGGCGTGAGCTTCGCGAGGAGGAACGCGCTCGTCTCCTTCCGGCAGCCGCGCAGGATGCTCTCCACCGCGCCGGGATCGCCGCCGAACGTGCGCCCGCCTTCCTTCACGTTCGGGCAAGAGAGGTTGATCTCGATCGCCGCGACGCCGCCCGCGCGCTCGGCCTTCGCGCACATCTCGACGTAGTCGTCGCGCGTGGAGGCGGCGATGGAGAGCACCACGAGGCAGGGCTCCTCGCGGAGCTTCGGCCACTCGTGCGCGAGGAAGTGATCGATGCCCGCGTTCTCGAGGCCGATGGAGTTCAGCATCCCGGCCGGGGTCTCCGCGACGCGCGGGTGCGGGTTGCCGCGACGCGGGCGCGGCGTGACGCTCTTCGTGACGAAGCCGCCGATCGCGGCGTTGTCCACGAAGTCCGCGTACTCGCCGCCGTAGCCGTACGTGCCGCTCGCCGCGAACACGGGATTGCGCAGCCGGAGCTTGCCGAGCTCCACCTCGAGGGAGACCGCGTGCGACACGGGGGGCGCGCTCATCGCCCCACCTCCGCCCACTCGATCTCGGACGCGACGAACACGGGACCCTCGAGGCACACGCGCCCGTTCAACCGCTCCGGGTCCTTCCACGTGACGATGCCGCACGCGCGGCACGCTCCCACTCCGCACCCCATGTGCGCCTCCATCGAGACCTGCAGGTCGAGGCCGCGCGGCACGCAGAGCTTCGCGGCGGCTTCGAGCATCGGCTCGGGCCCCGCCGCGTAGAGCGCCAGCCCCTGGGCACCGCTCGACCGCGTCAGCTCGTCGAGCCGCGCGCGCAGCAGATCGACGGCGTTGCCCGCGAAGCCGGCGGAGCCGTCGTCGGTGGCGAGACGCCACTCGAGGTCCTCGAATCCGTCCGTGAGGGCGGGCCCGAAGGTATCGCCCTTCGTGCGCACGCCGAGGAGCGCCTCGATGGGGCCGCGGTATCCCGCCGCCCGCAGCGCCTCCGCGAGTCCGAGGAGCGGCGCGATGCCGAGCCCGCCGCCCACGAGGAGAACCCGTCGGGCGCTCGTGCGCAGCGCGAAGCCGTGGCCGAGCGGGCCCATCGCGTCGAGGGAGTCGCCCGCGGTCCGACCGCGCATCCATTCCGTGCCCGACCCGATGATGCGATACAGGAGGACGACCTCGTCGCCCCGTACGCGCGCGATGCTGAAGGGCCGGCGCAGGATCGTCGAGGCGTCGCCGGTCTTGAGGTGCACGAAGGAGCCCGGGACGTAGCTCCGCGCAATGGGCGCGGAGCGGAAGGCGAGGAGCCCCACGCCCGGAGCCGCGTCCTCGCTGCGAGTCACCCGGCCGATCTCCAAGGTGGCGCTCAAGGGTGACGGTCCCGGATCGTCGGGGGAGGAACCAGGGGAGCGGACGCGCTATCCGAAGGCGCCGACGTGGACTCCGGCGGAGTCGACCGTGGGAGCGCCGCGGAGGAGTCGGACATCGTCGGCGGCGTGACGAAGCCGCGCTGCGATCCCGCCGCGGGGGGCGTAGCCGCGCCCGCGGGCGTGGCCGCGCCCTTCGCCGTGGGCGCGGGCGGCGCCGACGAAGCGGGCGGCGCGGGCTCGGCGGTCTTCGGCGGGAAGGTGTACTGCACGACGTTCACCTCCGGGCCGCCTTCGTCCGGCGCGAGGAACCGGGATGCCTTCGCCGCGTCCAGACAGGCCTGGTCGAAGTCGGCGCCGCCGGTCTTCACGACCTTCGCATCCTCGATGGTGCCGTCGTGCGCCATGCGCACGCGCACCCACACGCGGACTTCCGAGACTCCCTTCGGCAGCGGCACGGGCTTCGGCTCCACGCGCTCGATGACGACTTCGGCCGGGCCGCCCTTCGCCTCCGCGCCGGGACGGAGGAAGACGACCTTGGGCGGCTCGATCTTGTCGACCTTCCACACGGGGAAGCCGAGTCGCTTCCGCGCGTAGGCGTCGACCTCGGTGCCGGCGTACTCGTTCGCGAGCCGGAACAGAACGGAGTCCGCGGTCTGCGGCTGCTTCAGGCGGTTGTCCAGCACCCACGCCTCCGCGAACAGCGCCTTCGCGCCCCACGGCGTTCCCTTGGCCTCGTCCGCGAGCTGCGTGTACTCGGCGAGCGCGCCGTGAACGTCGCCGAGGGACTCCAGGAGATCCTCCGCCAGAACGAAGCGGCTGCTGTCCCGGCCCGCGCCGCCGGTGGCCACCTTGGCGCGGAGGTCGAGGACCTTCTGGATCTGCGCGATCCGCGCCGTGGCGCGCTGCCACGCGTCGTGGCCGCTGCCCTGCTCTTTCACCTTCGCGTACTCGTCCTTCGCGCCGGCGAGATCGCCGGACGCGTCGCGGAGCTGCGCGATGGAGAACTGCGCTTCGGCCGCCGCGTTCTCGCGAGGGTACGCCGCCACGATGGCCCGGTACAGCACCACGGCGCCCGCGGTGTCGTGCGCGGCGGCCACCGCGCCGGCTTCCGCGAGGAGCGCCGTGCCGCGACGCTCCGGGTTGACCGCGCGCTTCGCGACGTCCCGGAAGGTCTGCCGCGCGCGCTGCAGCTCGTTCAGCTTGAGCAGCGTGTCTCCCTTGCGCATGCCGCCGAGGTAGCGTTGCTCCGGCGTCTGGCCGTTTGCGCGCACCTTCTCGTAGTAGAGAACGGCCTTGCCCAGGCTGTCCCGCTTCGCCTCGAGATCCCCGGCCTCGATCCCCGAGCCTGCGAACCACTCGCTTCCGCCGTGCTTCGCCACCACTTCGGAGAACGCGCCGAGCGCGCCGTCGACGTCGCCTTCCCGCTCGCGCACGAGACCGAGGTGGTGCAGGACCTCCGCGCGCCACTTCCCCCCGCCCAGATCCGCCGCCTTGTTCAACGACTCGACCGCGCCCACGTAGTCCTTCGTCTCGAGGAGGGTCCGTCCCTTCATGAGCAGCGCCTCGGCCACGAGCGGGGAGTTCGGGAAGAGCGAGAGGATCTCGTCGAACTTGCGCAGCGCGGTGGAGTAGTCGCCCTTCTCGTACGACGCGCGGCCCATGAGCAGCAGGGCGTCGTCGATCCACTTGCTTCCGGGGTAGTACTTGACCACGCGCGCCGCGCGATCGAACGCCTCCTTGTAGAGCTGCTCCTCCTGCTGCGAGATCTTCTCCCGCTCGGGATCCGCCTTGCGCTTGATCTCGATGGCCTGGTCGTACTTCAGCTCGGCGTTGTAGAGCGTGTTGAAGTGCGCGCACCCGCCCGCCGCGACCAGCACGGCCGCGACGATCGCGGGGGCGGAACGCGCGCGCCGGGTCAAGGCGTGGACGCTCCCAGGGCGGAGGGCTCCCGGGAGCCGCCCGCGGCCGGCGGCAGGATGCGCGGGCGGAACGCCGGGCTCTCCCACGTGGCGCGGCCGTCCAGGAGCGTGAGGAGGACGCGCCCGGTCATGTCCCGTCCCAGGAAGGGAGTGTTGCGCGCCTTCGAGCCCACGTCCGCGTCCGTGAAGGTCCAGCGCTCGTCCGGATCGAAGAGCACGAGGTCCGCGGCCGCCCCCGGACGGATCGAGCCCGCCTCCAGCCCGAGGATGCGCGCGGGCGTGGCGGAGAGGCGATCGATGAGGCCCAGGAGGTCCAGCCCGGCGCCGCGCACGAGCACCTCCAGCGAGAGCGAGAGCGCGGTCTCGAGCCCGATGATCCCGAAGGGCGCGCGATCGAACTCCACGAGCTTCTCGCGCGCGGCGTGCGGCGCGTGATCGGTGGCGATCGCGTCGAGCGTGCCGTCCAGGAGACCGTCCACCACCGCGCGGCGATCGCGCTCCGGGCGCAGCGGCGGGTTCATCTTCGTGTTCGCGTCGAAGCCCTCGACCGCCTCGTCCGTGAGCGTGAAGTGGTGCGGCGCGCCCTCCGCGGTGACGCGCACGCCGCGGTCCTTCGCCGCCCTCACCACCTCGACGGAGCGCGCGGTGGACACGTGGCACACGTGCAGCCGGCCGCCCGTCATCTCCGCGAGCCGGACGTCGCGCGCGATGCCGAGGTCCTCGGCCGCGCCGGGGATGCCCGGGATGCCGAGCCGCGCGCTGACCGCGCCCTCGTGCATGTGCCCGCCGGCCGAGAGCGAGCGCTCCTCGCAGTGCGCGATGATGGGCGTTCCCGTGCCCAGGGAGTACTCGAGCGCCCGGCGCATCACGCGGGCGGAGTCCACCGGCAGCCCGTCGTCCGAGAAGCCGACGGCGCCCGCTTCCGTGAGCACGCGCATCTCGGTCAGCTCCGTTCCCTTCTGGCCCTTCGTGATGGCGGCGATGGGGTGAACCCGGCAGAGTCCGACCTCGTTCCCCCGGCGCACGACCTGGGCCACCAGCCCCTCCGCGTCGAGCACGGGGTCGGTGTTGGGCATGCACGCGACCGAGGTGAACCCGCCGCGCGCCGCCGCCCGCGATCCGGACCCGATGTCCTCCTTGTACTCGAAGCCGGGCTCGCGGAAGTGCACGTGCATGTCCACGAGCCCGGGCGCGACGATCAGCCCGCGCGCGTCGATCACCCGCGCCCCGGCCGCCTCCAGAGCATGCTCCACCGCGACGATCGTCCCGTCTTCCACGAGGACGTCGGCGATCCCGTCGTGCTGGGTGGCCGGATCGATCACGCGGCCGCCTCGGATGAGGAGCTTCAATTCGCCCCCTCCCCTCCGGATAGCAGGTAGAGGACCGCCATGCGGACCGCCACCCCGTTGGATACCTGACGGAGGATCGTGTCGGTGTGCGCCTCCGCCACCTCGTGCGAGATCTCCGTGTCGCGGTTCATCGGGCCCGGATGGAGCACGACGATACCCCGCGCCAGGTCCGCGATCTTGTCCTCCGTGAGCCCGAAGTACCGCGCGTACTCGCGGACGCTCGGGATCAGCGCCTCGTTCTGCCGCTCGAACTGGATGCGGAGCACGTTCACCGCGTCGGCGTCGCGCAGGGCGCGGCGGATGTCCGTGGTCACGTCGACGCCGAGCTTCGCGATCTCCGGCGGCAGCATGGTGGGCGGGCCGCACACCGTCACTTTGGCGCCGAGCTTGGTCAGCAGGAAGATGTTCGACCGCGCCACGCGACTGTGCTCGATGTCGCCGAGGATCACCACGCGGATCCCCTCGATGCGTCCGAGCTTCTCGCGCAGCGTCACCGCGTCCAGCAGCGCCTGGGTGGGATGTTCGTGCTGTCCGTCCCCCGCGTTGATCACCCGCGCCTGCACCTGGCGGTCGAGGAAGTGGCACGCCCCCGCCGACCCGTGGCGCATCACGATCATGTTCGCGTTCATCGCCTCGATGTTGCGCGCGGTGTCGCGCAGGCCTTCGCCCTTGGAGACCGAGGATCCGGAGACGGAGAAGTTCAGCACGTCGGCGGAGAGGCGCTTCTCGGCCAGCTCGAAGCTCGAGCGGGTGCGCGTGGAGTTCTCGAAGAAGAGGTTCACCACCGTGACGCCCCTCAGCGCGGGGACCTTCTTGATGGGCCGCTCCTGGACTTCCTTGAAGGGCTCGGCCGCGTCGAGGATCTCCAGGATCTCGCTCGGCTCGAGCTCGCGGATGCCCAGCAGGGACTTCCGTTCGGAGATCATCGGGTCGCCTCCCTTCGCCTCATCGCTCCGGCCCCAGCTCGCAGACCACGACCGAATCCTTGCCGTCCACTTCCACGAACATCACCTTCACGACCTCGGTGTGCGACGTGGGCACGTTCTTGCCGACGTAGTCCGCACGGATCGGGAACTCCCGGTGCCCGCGGTCGACCAGCACGGCGAGCTGGATCGTGCGCGGGCGACCGAAGTCGATGATCTCGTCCATCGCGGCGCGGATCGTGCGTCCGGTGTAGAGGACGTCGTCCACGAGGATCATGTGCTTGTCCACGATGGAGACCGGGATCTGCGTGGACCGCACGACCGGTTGCTTCGCGATCGTCTGCAGGTCGTCGCGGTAGAGCGTGATGTCCAGGATGCCCTGCGGGACGTGCACGCCCTCGATCTCGTGGATCTTCTGGACGATGCGGTCCGCGAGGAAGGTCCCGCGCGTGCGGATGCCGCAGATCACGATGCCGTCCGGCCCGCCGTTGCGCTCCAGGATCTCGTGGGCGAGGCGCGAGATGGCGCGGCGGATGTCGTCTTCCGACATGATGCGCGCCTTCTCGATGAGCGACCGGAGCTTCGGGGTCTCACCGGCGGGCGCGGGTGCCTTGGGAGTGGTCTCGCTCATGGGTCCTCCGCTCGGGGGCATGAAAAAACCGCCGCGGCCGCAGGACGGGACCGGGCGGGCGACGCCGGAGAGGGCGGGGACCGACCCTTCCCGGCCTCACAGGACCGGATTAAAGGCGGCTCTGTCGAAATGCGGACGGAGAATAGCTCCGGGCTCATCGCCTGTCAAGGCAGCGGGGCGACGGGTAGCGGGTCAATTGACCCACCACCGGGCGACGGCCCGGCGCGGAGCCCGGCCCGGGCGCGCCGGCCTCGCCGGTTTCTTCGCCTACTTCACCAGGACGACGCGCGTGCTCCGGGTCTCGCCGTGGGAGTTCGCGACGACGTAGTAGACGCCGGCGGAGACGGGCGTCCCCTTCTCGTCGCGGCCGTCCCACCGGACGGCCACGTCGCCCGGGCCGCTCACGTCCAGCTTGCGCAGCAGGCGTCCCATCACGTCGTACACGCGGACGCGCCCGCCGGAGGGACCCACGCCCGCGACGCGGACGTTCACGAACTCGCGGGAGGGGTTCGGGAAGGTGGACACCGAGAGAGCCGAGCCGCTCGCGCGCGGGACCTCCACGCCGACGCCGACGTCGGTGAAGTCCACCCACACCGGGCTCGTCCACACCGTCTTGTTCGAGGCGTCACGCACGCGCAGGTAGTAGAAGCTCGAGGTCCCGGCGATCTCGTTGTCCGGATCCGTGAGCGTGAACGTGGTGTCGCTCCCGGCGCACGAGGTGGCGAACCAGGACGGAGCGCCGTCCTTGTTGATCTCGATGTACTGGAGCGGCCCGTTGCCGTGCACCGTGACGCTGATGCTCGGGTGCGGCGGCGAGGAGACCTCCGAGCCCATCATCGCGCCGGCGACCCGGAAGTCCACGTTCATCTTCGTCGCCCGCGACGTTCCGAAGCAGTGGCGGTCACGGATCGCGCGGAAGATCCCGTCGCGCGAGTTGTCGGTGGCGTACGCGCCGATGAAGGCGGCCCGGATCGTGTGGTCGCTGGCGGAGAGAAGGCCCATGCGCATCCCCGTGGCGAGCATCACGCTGATCCAGCCGTTCGTGGAGTCGACCACGGCCCCGGTGTACTGCAACGGGCAGCCCGGGTACTCGAAGCTCTGCCGCGCGGACTGGTACACCTCGGCCACGCGCAACGGCGCTCGCAGCGAGTCCGGGCGGCCGCGCGCGAGGTGGAACCAGTCCGTCATGACGCCGGCCTGCGCCGTCGTGTGCGGCACGCTGATGACGTCGATTCCTTCCTGCGCGTCGTACATCGTGTGCCAGCTGTTCACGACCGGGAACGCCGCGGTCTTCGCCTTGTAGTCGTGGAAGTCGCGGTACAGCACGTTCTGGTGGCCGCCCGCATAGCCCTGCATCGAGCGCTCGTAGCCGGAGAAGACGCGGAAGCGCCCGGGCACGTCGTAGAGCTGCGTGAACTTCCGAACCCACGCCCACTCGGCCGGCGCGTACCGCTCGGCGTGGTCCGCCGGCATGATGAAGTCATGGCCCAGCCAGTCCAGCGAGTACATGAGCGTCTGGGCGAGCGGCGGATCGTTGTCCGCGTCCCACGAGAGGTCGAGGCTGTGGCGATGATTGTCGCCCCAGAGCAGCGTCCGCACCGTGTCGTGGACGGTGATCTGGAACGCCGGGTGGCTCTCGGGCGGGCAGGCGCCCTGGGACCACGCCGGCCCGAGCGACGTCAGCTGAGGCGCGCCGGCCGGACTCGTGTCCGCGGGGAAGCCCTTCACCACGATCTTCAGGTCGTTCCCGAACACGTTGAGGACCGGGAAATACGGGGCGGAGCGGTTGTCCGCGCTCCACGCCACGAAGATGGAGTCCGCGGTGGCCGCCACGGCGGGCGCTTCCCAACCGAGCGTGGAGCGCAGCTCCAGGAACGCGCTCGCCGACGACCACGTGCTGCCGCCGTAGCTCAACCCCACGACGCCCCAGTAGAGATTCGGCTCGCCGAGCTCGGTGATCGTGCCGCTCTGCTTGTGGAAGGCCCACAGGTGCGAGCCCGGTCCCATGACGAGGCCCACCCCGGGCGCGTAGCGGTCCAGCATGGGACGCGTGCCGCTGTCGTAGAGGAAGCGCTCGTACCCGAGCGACTCCATCGGCAGGAGCGGGTACTGCTGGTACGTGTTGAGCCCGGTCGGAAGATAGACGGTGGTGCCGTCGTAGGCGCGGAGGCGCGGAGAGCCGAGGTCGTACAGGCCGGGCTCGTTGTTGTTGAAGCCGTTCCAGCCCTGGTTCACCCAGATCCAGTGGACCCACAGGAGCCCGTGCGCCTCGTCGAAGGCCACCTTCGGGTGCAGGTTGCGCGCCCACGTGGAGTTCGTGAGGCTCACGGTGGGCGTGAGCGTGGTGCCGTTGAACGTGCGGCACAGCAGCTGATACGGGCCGCCGCGATAGCTCGACCAGACGATCCACGCGCGGTTGCTGCCCCACACGACGGCGGGATCGCGGTCGTTCAGGCTGCACTCGGAGAGGATCGTCTCGCCCGAGAACCCGGCGTGATTCCCCACGCTCATCGCGATCTCGTAGTTGTTGGACCGCCAGGCCTGCCAGACCACCACGACCGAGTCCCCGCGGGCCGCGCAGATCGAGGGCGCGAGGTCGGGATGGGCGGGATCGTCGAGCGTGAAGAGCTGGGAGGTGACCCCGTCCCAGCGCTGGACGCGGATCTTGGAATCCGTTCCGTCGTGGTCCACCCAGCAGATCCAGCGCGCGCCGTCCGCGGCGTACACGATGCTCGGGGAGAAGTAACTTCCGGGCCCCGCGAGCAGCGCAGGCGCGGACCAGCCGGAGACGCCGCGCTGCGCGAAGTACAGCTCGTCATATGGACCGGTGGCCGCCGTGTCCGGGACGGTGGCGACCCATGCGAGCACCAGCTGACCGGAAGGACTCACGGCCAAGCCGGGCGAATGGTCTTCACGCTCCGGCACCGACAACGTGTCGGCGGGAGTCGCTCCGCTGGAGGACGCCGCGAGTAGGGCAACCCCGACGGCAAGGAAGGCCGCTCGACGCTGCATGGTCACTTCGCTCGTGAAGGGGGTTCTCCGACGCCTGCAGGAACCTGATGCCGGGAGAACCTACTTTACCACGGTCGACGGTCGCGTCGCCAGCGCCGGAGCCCGCGGCGGGCTTGCCGGCGCTGGGCTCCGCTCACTTCGACTGACCGGCCTTGGGCGACGTCGGCGCCGGCGCGGGGGTCTTCGCCGAGTCCGGCTTCGCCCCGCCGGCCTTCGGCGCGCCGCCCTTGGCGGGGGCCTTCGGCGTCCCGGCGCCCGGCACTCCGGCGCCCGGCATTCCCGCACTCGGCGCTCCCACGCCCGGTGCGCCCTTCGACTCGGCGCCCTTCGACTCGGCGCCCTTCGGAATCGGGATGCCCAGCTTCGTGAGGATCTTCTTCGTGATGTCGCGGTCGTCCTGGCCGTAGAGCACGATCGAGTTGCCTTGCCCGTCGATGGAGTTCAGGACGTACGTGTAGCCGTCGGCCTTCGCGACCTCCCGGATCGTGGCCTCCAGCTTCTGGAGCACGGGCTCCATGAGGTCGGCCTTGCGGCGCGCCATCGCCGAGTCGGCGTCCTCGCTCTTCTGGCGGATCTCGTCGTCCAGGGCCTTGAGGTCCTTGCGGTAGCGATCGAGGTCCGCGTCGGTGGCGCCCTTCTGCGCGGCCTTCTGCGCCTCCTCCAACTTCTGCTTCTCGTACGCCTGCTTCACGTCGAGCTCCTTGGCGAGCTGGCGGCCGAGCGAGTCGACGCCTTGCGCGGCGGTCTTCGTCTCGGGCATGAGCGAGATGATGGCCTGGATGTTCGCGTAGGCGATCTTGTCCTGGGCGAGCGCGGGCGACGTCGCCGCCACGACGGCGAGGAGGATCGTGGGAATCAGTGCGGCGCGCATGGGAGGCTCCCTCGTTTGGGTCCGAAGCGGGTCCGGGCTCGTGGTGTTGCGGGCCGGACTCCGAGAAGTGATGGCGGATCATGCCATCGCGACGGTGAAGGGGCAACCGCGCGAAGCTCAGGCGCGGCGGTAAACCGCCAGCCAGATCGTGTCCGTGGAGGGGTCGGTCCACGCGACGCGGTGCCGCACGTGCGCCGGCAGCTCGAGCCAATCCCCGGGCGCGAGCGCGACCATGCGCCCGTTGTCGAAGGCGACGGCCGCCGCGCCGGCGAGGAGCAGCACCCACTCGTCGTCGCTCTGGTCGTACCAGAAGCCCTCCGGCGAGTGATGGCCGCGGGAGACGATGCGCTCGATCCGGAAGCCCGGAGCGCTCGCCAGGACCTCGACGGACTCGTCGGGCCCCGGGACCGGAAGATCGCGGAAGAAGTTCTCCATGAGCGGGCGCGGAGTATAGCAAGGGGCGAGGGCGGCGGCCCGGAGGCGCTGCGCCATCCCGCGCGCCCGCCTCCCGCCGATGTCGGGCCGGCGTCCCTCTGCCCCGTCAACCTGCGGCGGCGGCTGACGTCGTCTACCCCGTCGCCCTCATCAGCTGGCGCCGCACCGCGTACGCGGCCTCGTCCGCCGCCTGCGCCGCCGTGAAGAACGTGCGGAGACCGCTGAGATCCTCGCTCCCGATCCGCCGATCCTGGACACGCAGCTCCCGGGTGGAGGTGAGGCTGCCGGCGCTCGTGGCGTGCGTGGTCTTGAGCGTGACGTCTCCCGCGCGAGCGCTCCCGCCGGGCGGGCACGTCTCCACCAGGATGCCCGAGGGCAACTGGAGGGTGACTTCCTCGCGCGAGATCCCGGCGAACGGCAGCTCCACCGGGACCTTCCGCTCCCCCTCCGGGAGCGGGTTCGCGGTGATCGTCTCGAGGAACGGCGCCTTGCACTGCAACCGGTCCCCCTGTCCGCGCGCGTACGCCGCGACGTGATAGGCCGCCTCGATGGTGAGCGCGCTGTCCGGCTGCGCCATCCCCCCGACCTTCACGGAGTCCACCGCCACCGCGTCGCCGAAGCGCGCACGGAGCATCCCGGCGACGAACGCGGCGTCCCCGTCCTTCGCCAGCGCGCGTCGGGCCTCGAGCGCGCGATCCCCGCCGAGCACGAGAGTGGAGCGGGCGGCGAGCGTCCCCCGATCGTCGAGCGTGGCCGATGTGGCCACGTTCCGCGACGTCTGCGGCGCCGCCGCCGTGATGTCCACCAGTGAGCCGCCGTCCTCGCGCGCGAGAAGCCCCTTCGCCGCGCGGGACTCCGGCGGGAGCGTTCCGAACGAGCTCTGGGGCGCCGCGTCCAGCCAGAGCGTGCGGCCGTCCAGCGTCAGACGGACGACGACCCGATCGAGCTGGCTCGGGTCGTGCCACATCGGCACGAACGGACCCAGCGGGCGGCTTCGCACGAGCACGGGGTCTGCCGTGAGCGAGTGGCTCTTCAGCAAGCCCAGCAGCACGAGGTTCTTCTCCGAAGGGGTCCCGTGCCCCGCCGCCACCACTTGCCGGGGCGGCGCCATCGAGCCGTCCGCCTTCGGCGCGTCGGTTCCGAGGCCGTCCCTCACCCGAGCGAAGAGGGCGCGGGCCAGCGGCTCACCGCTGCCCGCCGACGCCGCCGCTCCGGCCCAGTCGCTCACGCCGGACGCGTCGCCGAGCAGCTTGGCCGTGACGGCTCCGATGCCCTTGCCGATGTCCTCCCACGGAAGCGACACGCCGAAGTTCCGGAACGAGGACGACGCGTCCGAGAGCTGCCGCTCCACGGTGGCGCGGTACACCTCCGCCTTCTGCTCGGCGGAGTAACCGAGCAGCTGCACGTAGAGCGTGATCCGGTAGTCCTCGGGGAACGAGACGAAGGAGGGGGCGGAAAACGGCGGCTGGTTCTTCATCTCCCACGTGGACTGGGAGATCTGCTTGTGGGGATCGTCCGGGTCGTTGATCGTGGCCACCACGGCCGCGGGCGGCATCCCGGGAGACCATCGGAAGACGGCGTCGTAGGTGAGACCGGGTGTGGTCTGCAGCTCGAAGCGACTCACCCGCGCGAAGTCCCGGCCCTGGAAGGACCACGGCTCGATGCGGCTGATCTGCTCCGAGCGCACGTCGTACTCCCACTCGAGCACCGCGCCTTTCTGGGCCGCCGGAAACGCGATCGTGATCACGCGACTCGCGCCGTCCGGCTCGTCCTTCATCTGCGCCTTCTCGACCTTGAACTCGTTCCCGGGCGGCACGATGGTGTGGCCGCGGAAGTCCTTGATCTCCTCCCCCGCCTCGAGAGGAATCCGCACGATCGCGCGGTCCAGGCCGGCGTCCGTCAGGATCTTCGTCCGGACGTGGCGGTGCGCCTTGAGATGGAACTTCGCGTCCACGCGCACGGTGCCGTGATCGAGCAGCACGATGGCGTCGGCCTTCGGGCACTCCGCGAAGTACGTCGAGAACAGCTCTTCCCGGGGAATCTCACCCCAAGGCCATTCCACCGCCTGCGACGTCAGCGGCGCGGCGAGGAGCAGGAACGCGGCCCAGTAGAGAGATGAAGGCCTCATCGCGACCCTCCTTCTCCGGGGGGACAGCCGACAACCCCCGCGACGGGCGTCCGGAACGCCCGCCGGGGGATCTGCGCAAGGGAGCCCGGTCCTTTCCGGCCTCCGAAACGTAGAACGAATGCACTGCAAGGGCTGTTTCGGCAATGGGACCGACGGGCTCCGCCGGGGGACGGGCGACGCCGGGCGCAGAGATCCGGGCGGCGCCCAGGTGCGCCGGCGACGCCGGCGGGCCGGGCCTCCCCGCGGCGCCCCGGGGGGACGCGGCTTCACCGCGACGCCCAGGGGAGAGCATCCAGGTCGGCGTTGCCCCCGGTGAGGATGATCCCGACCCGCTCGAGCCCGGGGATCCCGCGGAATCGCTCCGTCAGGACGGCCGCCAGCGCGACGGCGGACGTGGGCTCGATGAGGAGCTTCGCCCGCTCCCAGGCGAGGCGCATCGCGCGGACGATCTCCTCCTCCTCGACGGTCACGACGGCTTCGACGCGGTCGCGGACGAGGGGCCACGTGAGATCCCCGAGGCTGGTGCGAAGCCCGTCGGCGAGGGTCCGCGGATCCGTCTGGGGCACGAGACGCCCCTCCGCCTTCGAGCGCGCCGCATCGTCGGCGCCCTTCGGTTCCGCGGCGAAGACCCGCACGGGCAGCCGCGAGCCGAGCACCGCCACGCACGTTCCGGCGATCAAGCCGCCGCCCCCGACCGGCGCGACGATCGCGTCGAGGTCCTCCACCTGCGCGAGGAGCTCGAGGGCCGCGGTGCCCTGCCCGGCGATCACGTCGGGGTGGTCGTAGGGAGGGATCATGGTGGCGCCCGTCTCGGCCACGACGCGCGCCGCCGTCGACTCGCGGGCGGGCAGCGTGGGCGCGCACTCCACGACCTTCGCCCCGTATCCCTCCACCGCCCGCCGCTTCACGGCGAGCGAGTTGCTCGGCATCACGATCGTGGCCGCGATGCCGCGGAGCCGGGCGGCCAGGGCGAGCGCCTGCGCGTGGTTCCCGGAGCTGTGCGTGGCCACGCCTCGCCGCGCGACGTCGTCCGGCAGCTTCATCACCGCGTTGCAGGCGCCACGGAACTTGAAAGCGCCGACCCTCTGCAGGTGCTCGCACTTGAAGTAGAGCCGGCGCCCGGCGAGACCGTCCAGGGTGGCGCAGGTCTCCACCGGCGTGCGCCGCACGAAGGGCGCGATGCGCCGGGCCGCCTCGCGGACGTCGTCGAACGTCGCCGCGTATCGGGTCTCGCTCGTGGACGTCGACACGTTTCGAACCTCCGGCCCTCGGGTCGGGTATTGTAGCCTCTCGGGGGTGCGCCGGTCCCGGACGCGAGTTTGTCGCGACGCGGAGCCTCGTCCGGCGCGTCTCCACCGGGGGGGAGAATCCGCCCGTCGTCCGAAGAAGGAGGGAAGGTCGCGTGAACGCACGTCGCTGGGCGCTGGGGCTGTTGGTCGCGTGGCTGGCCGGACCGGTCGGGGTCGCACGGAGCGAGCTGAAGTGGCCCGACACGGACCTGTCGCGGCGAGTGCAGGCGTGGTTCGTGCAGTTCGCCGGCAGCGAGGACGATGCGCGCGCCTTCCTCAAGGCGAACCTCTCGCAGGTGGCCCTCTCGGAGGCGTCGGTGGACGCGCGGGTCGCGGGTCGTCGGAACATGGTCGCCCGGATGCAGAGCCTGACGCCCGTCGAGGTGCTCGAGTCGACGCCCACGCACATGCGCGTGCTCGCGAAGGCCGGCAGCGGCGACGAGCCCACGCTGACCGTCGAAGCGGAGGAGGCGCCGCCGCATCTCATCAAGACGATCACCCTCGGCTTTCAGGTCGGCGGGAAAGGCGGCGGTCCCGCGGCGCCGGCGGGCCCGCCTCTCTCGGACGACGACGCGGTCCGCGAGATCCGCAAGCAGCTCGACGAGAGCGCGGCGAGCGGGAAGTTCTCGGGAGCGGTGCTCCTCGCGCGCGGCGGGAAGACCCTGATGCGTGCGGCGTGGGGCCTGGCGGATCGGGAGAAGAAGACCCCGATCACGCCGGAGACCCGCTTCAACATCGCGTCGATCGGGAAGATCCCCACGCGGGTCGCCATCGCGCAGCTCGTCGCGCAGCGCAAGCTCGCGCTCGACGACCATCTCTCGAAGTACCTGCCGGACTTCCCGCACGCCGACGAGATCACGATCGACATGCTCGCCGCGCACCGCTCCGGCGTGGGCGACGTGTTCAACGAGCTCTACGAGTCGATGGATCACTCGAAGCTGCGTCACAACCACGACTACCTGCAACTCATTCGCGGCCAGCCGCTCTGGTTCACCCCCGGAACCGACGAGCGCTACTCGAACGGCGGTTACGTGCTGCTCGGCGAGGTCGTCGAGAAGGCGTCGGGCATGGACTACTACGACTACCTCGCGAAGAACGTCTACGAGCCCGCGGGGATGAAGGCCACGGGGGCTCTCGTCGAAGGGGACGGCACGCCGGGCGTCGCGCGCGGCTACATGCGGCAAGGCCCCGAGAGCGGCGAGGAGACGGACAACGCCGCCTCGCGTCCCGCGCGCGGGAGCGCGGCTGGAGGCAGCTACTCGACCGTGGACGATCTGCTGGCCTTCGATCAGGCGCTGGTGAGCGGGCGCCTCTGCTCGCCCGTCTGGGTCTCCTGGGTGTGCGAGGGTCCTCGAGCCGCGGGGGGAAAGCTCGGCTTCGGCTTCGCGGGCGGCGCGCCCGGAATCGCCTCCGAGTGGGAGCACGAGGGAGACCTCGTGCTGATCGTCCTGACCAATCGCGACCCGGCCGTGACGCAGCCCGCTCTCGCGCCGGTGAAGGACGCGTTTCGCCGCATGAAGTCCTGACGAACCGGAAGCCCCACCCGCAGGATGCCGGGACGAGCAGGGAGCCCGGAACGAACCGGAAGCCCGATCGGCAGGAAGCCCCGTCGAGCAGGAAGCCCGGAACGAAGAAGACCCCGGCGCGACGAGCGCACCGGGGCCTTCCTGGTTGATATCAGTGGCGTTGGGTACCCCGAGAACGGGGTCATCCCGCGAGCGCCACGCGCTGGGGAGACTCCCCTACGGGGCCGCCACCTCCACCAAGCCGCATTGACTACCCACTGGATCACCTCCTTCCGGGCGTGCCTCAGTTCGGCAGGACCCAACCCGCCCGGCCCCGGAGCCGCCCAGACCCCTGAAGGCCGCCGCGATGCCCCGCTGCCGGAGCGCCGCGGACCGATGCGCCAACGATAACGCAGGGACGCGCCGCGCGAAAGGGGTGCGTGGGCCGGTTTCTTTCGGGACCGGCCTGCGGGCGGCTCCCTCCTCAGTTCAAGCGCACGACGCGGCGCGAGGCCACGCCCTCGGGCGCGATCACGCG
Source organism: bacterium (assembly GCA_046330135.1). Lineage (GTDB taxonomy): Bacteria > ARS69 > ARS69 > ARS69 > ARS69 > CAYYFX01. The sequence goes on along the minus strand of JAXLTI010000004.1, from coordinate 664,371 downwards.
CACGAAGTAGAGCCCGCTCCCCGTCACCCGGCCCGCGGCATCGCGGAGGTCCCAGCGGACACTGCCCTCGCTGGACGCGGGGCCCTCGCGGAGCAGGCGCACTCGACGCCCCAGAACGTCCACGACCTCCACGCGCAGGTCCCGCGCGGGGGCGCCGCGCGTCCAGGACACGGTGACCGCGTCGCGCCGTGCCGGGTTCGGCGCGATCCGCAGCGCGAACGGCTCGCTCGTGCGCTCCCGGACCGCGGTGGCCCCCGACGTGAAGCCCAGCACGTAGACGCCGTCGCGGCCGACGCCGGAGCAGTCCACCCGCGCCACCGCCTCCCCGCGGTTGTTCAGGGACCGGAACCCGCCGTGATCGCGCTCGGTCATCGTCGAGAACGCCAGCACGGTGCGGCCGTCGATCGAGTCGCCCTCGCGCAGGAGCTTCGTGACCCCGGCGGCCGGATCCCACAGGTAGATGCCGTGGTCGTCGGTCGAGCCGCCGGCGGTGCCGCGCAACGTGGCGGTGAAGAGAACCTGGCCGGAGTCGTTGATCGCCGGGAACGTGCCGAAATCGGCGAACGTGCCGTTGCCCTCGGGCGGAGCCTGCCCTTCGCGAGCGATCTGATCCTCGAGCGGTGGGATCGGCAGGCGACCGACCGCACTCCGATAGACCGCCACGTCGTCGAGGCCGCCGCCCGCCGTCCCGGTGAGCGCGACGCGGAACGCCACCGCCTCGTGGTTGTTCAGCGACGGGAAATCGAAGCTCGCGAAGCGCCCGTTGCCGTCGGCCGCGGCTTCGCCGCTGAAGGCGATGAGATCGCCGCCCATCGGCCAGTCCAGCGCGAGGATCTCTCCGGCCGAGGGCACCGGGTTGAGATAGGCCTGGAACGCCGCGATGCCGTTCGCGTTGTAGACCGGCGAGTTGAACTCCTGGTACGTGCCGCCGCCCGGCGCCGGCTGGTGGCCGCGCGCGCAGTCCGCGAGCGAGCCGCCGGCGGTCGCGCGGAAGATCCCGTCGTCGTCGAGCGGGGGGCTCGTGGTCCCCCAGCAGTGCGCGTAGAGCGCGACCTCCGCGGCGTTCTTGCGGAGCGAGGGAGGATCGCTGCTGTTGTCGGGGAACGGGCCGATCGTGCCGTTGATGCCGTCGCCGTCGGTCTCGTCCGGCGCGGGCTGCGTGGTGTAGGCCACGGGATAGAGAACGCCGTAACGCGACACGTAAGCCACGCCGGGAATGGACGTCGTGCCGATGCTCGCGTAGAACGCCACGGCCGCGCCCGGCTGGTCGTTGATCTGCGGGGTCAGCAGGGCGTTGAACGGCAACGTGGTGAAGGGCGCGATGTCCCCCTTGCGGACGTGGATCCAGTAGGCGCCGGGATCGCTCGCGCTGTAGATGCCGCGGTCGTTCGACGGGCCGCCGGACGTGCCCGTGAGCGGTGCATTGAACGCGACGCGTCCGGAGTCGTTCATCGCGTACTGGCGAGTGATCTGCTGGAGATCGCCCCAGAAGCCGGGGCCGTCCGGAATAGCGCTGCCCTGCCTCGCGAGCAGCTGGACGAGACCCCCGGGCGACACGCGCACGAGGACGTCGTTGTCGGAGGAGCCGAGCGCGGTTCCGGTGAGCCGGGCGGTGAAGGCGACCTGGCCGAAGTCGTTGATGCAGGGCTCGCCGTATTCCGAGTAGCCGCTGAATCGGCCGTTGCCGTCCGGGCTCGCCAGGCTGTCGCGAGCCGCCGCCGTCACGGTCACGGCCGCCAGCGCCGGACGGGGAACGGGCGGAGCGGCGAGGAGCATCAGCCCGCAGGTCACGTGGAGGAACGTGCATCGGGGAATCATGGTCGGAACCTCCTTCGGCAGGGACCGAGCCCTGGTTTTCGACCGGAGCCCGGGGCGTCGCCCTTCCGCGGCGCGCATCCCGAGACTCGCGCCGGCCTCTTACGCGCGTCTTACAGCGGGACCGGCGATCGGCTAGCCTCGTCCCGCATGACCGACCCCCGCCCGGCTTCCTCCCCCCCGTTCCGCCTGGACCGGCCGCGGCTGAGACGACGTCTTGCCGGATCCTGGAAGGTCGCCGTCCTGAGCGCGCCCGCCGGCTGGGGGAAGACGACGCTCGCGCTCCAGATCGCCAGCTCGCGCCGGGCGCTGATATGCCGGCTCTCGTCGGAGGACCGCGATCCCGCGCGCCTGCTCGGCACGCTCATCGGCGCGGGACTCGCGGCGAAGCCCCCGGTCGGCGAGCGGACCGCGCGGCTCTTCGGAGCGCGTCGCGAGTTCGAGCGGGACGGCGGCCTGCTCACTGCCAGCCTCCTCGCCGAGTGGGTGCCGGCGCGCGGTAGGCGTCTCGTCGTCGTGGACGACCTGCACGTGCTGGCGCGCGCCGCCTCCGCGCTCGCCTGGCTCCGGCGCGTGATCGAGGAGAGCGACCCCCGGCTTCGCTTCCTCCTCACGTGTCGGGGAGAGCCCCCGCTGCCGCTCGCGCGCCTCGAGCTCGCGGGCGGACTGATCCGCCTGGGCACCGACGATCTCCGCTTCACCACCGACGAGCAATCGAGGCTGCTCGCGCGCGGCTTCGGCGTGCGCCTGGAGCGCCACCACGAGGAGCAGCTGCGCGAGAGCGTCCGCGGCTTCGCGGCCGGGCTGGTGCTCGCCGCGCGACACCTGCGCGGGACCGGCCGGACCCCCAGCGCGCTCGCGCCGCCGGGCGCCGCGCTCGATCCGGCGGACGCGGCGCGTCGATTCCTGGACGAAGAGGTTCTCGCCCTTCTTCCCGCCCGCCTCCGGCAGGCGCTCGTCCTCAGCGCGCCCCTCGAGTCGCTGGACGCGCGAGATCTGGGCCTCGTGCTCGGCGCCGCCCGGGCGGACGAGTTGAGAGCCGAAGCGAGGCGCCGCGACCTGTTCGTGGAGTCGGTGGGGGCCGAGTCGCTTCGCTTCCATCCGCTGTTCCGCTCGCTGTTGCTCGAGCGGTTCGATCGCGACGTGTCGGCGCGCGAGCGCCGCCGCATCGTCACGCGACTCGCCCGCGCGTGGACCCGATGCGGCGAGACCTCGCGCGCCGTGCGGCTGTTGGCCGAGCGGGGCGAGCTGGACGCCGCGGAGACGATGTTCCACCGGGCGGCGGCGGGGCGGGTGCCGGGCGTCGCGCCGGAGGCGCTCGGTGCGCTGGCGGTGGAGCTGCACGCGCGTCTTCGCGAGGGACGACGCGAGATCTACTCGCCGTGGCTTCTGTTCCACGGAGCGGCGCAGGCGAGCGGAGCCCGCGACTTCGCGGAGGCGCTCCGGCTCGGGCGCGAGGCGCTGCGACGCTTCGTGGCCACCGCAGACTGGAACGGCGCCGCGCGCACGTTCCGCTTCCTGGGCCGCGCCGCCATCGCCACGGGGCGCCCCGCCGCCGAGCTGAAGCGGAATCTCCCGCTCGTCCGCCGCGCGCCCGCCGCCTCGCGGGAAGCGCGCGTGGTGATCGCCTGCGCCGAGGGCGAGATGAGGCTCTACGCGGGGGAGCCGACCGCCGCGCGTGCGGCGCTCGATCGGGCGTCGGCGGATGCGCGCCGCGTCCCGGTCGCGTTGAAGGCGGAGCTCGAGATCATGCGCGCGACCGTGGGCTACACCCAAGGCGACTGGACTCACTACGTGGCCACGGTCTCGCGATGGCTCCCCGCCATTCGACACTCGGGAGACGCCGGTCGCGTGCAGGCGCTGCTGCTCGGCCTCGCCGAAGCCCGCATCTACCTCGGCGAGGAGGAGCGGGTGTTCGGCTACCTGGACGAGCTGCGCGCCCTCACGCCCTGGGTCAGCGGGCTCAGCCTGCCCACGTTCGAGGCCGAGCTGCGCGCGCGAGCCTGGTCCGAGTCCGGGCGCTGGTCCGAGGCGGAGGGCGCGTTCCGCGACGCTCGCGCGCGCGCGAAGGCGGAGGGGTCGCCGGTCTCCGAGCTGCGTGTCGACGTCTGGGAGGGGATCTTCGAGCGCCGGCGTGGGCGGCTCGCGCGCGCGGCCGCGCGCCTCGAACGCGCCGAGCGCGGCTTCGCGGCGATGGAAGCGCGCGCCTGGCTCGCGCTCGCGCGCATGGAGCACGGACTGGTCCGCGGCCTGCGCGGCGACGCGTCCGGCGCGCTGCACGCGCTCGCCGACGCCGCGCGCATCTCCCGGGAGCACCGCGACGGCCGCGAGCTCGCGCGCAACGCGCTGTTCGAGGCCGCGGTGAGGCGGCGCTCCGGCGAGCGCTTCGGCGTTCCGTTCGCTCGCGCGCTCCGGGCGCTCGACCGCGAACGGTACCTCGTGCTGCTCCGGAAAGAGGCGGAGATCGTCGTGCCCCTGCTCGCCGACGACCGCGACCTTCCGGCGCCGCTCTGGGAGCGAGCGGTGGCCAGCCTGCCGGCCGCGCTGCGCGCGAGGATCGGCGGGCGACGCGGTTCGCGCGAGGGGTCGTCCCCGCGCACCGCGCTCGGCGCCGGCGCCCGCGCGCCCGGTGGACCCTCCGCGCGCGGCGAGGAGCGGATCCGCATCCGGCTCCTCGGCGGCTTCGAGGTGCAGCGCCACGGCGTCACGGTGCCGTTCGCGCGGCGGGCCGCCGAGCGGCTCGTGGCGCAGCTCGCTCTGCGCCTCGGCGAGCCCATCGCGCGGGAGGCCTTGGCCGAGGCGCTCTGGCCGGAGGCGGCGCCCGACGCGAGCCGCAACCGCTTCGACGTGACCCTCCACGCCGCACGGCGTGGGCTCGAGCCCGACGCCGGCCCGCGCGGACCCTGGCGCGTGCTGCGCATCGACGCGGGGCTGTGCCGGCTCGATCCCGCGCGCGTGGAGGTGGACGTGGCGGCGTTCGAAGCGGCGGCGGAGGCCTGCGAGACGCTGGTGCGCCGGCTCGTGGACGCCACGCGAGCGTCGGGCGCCCCCGCTCGGTCGGTCTCGGCCGCCGAGCGCATCGCCCTCGATCGCGCGCTCTCCCTGGAGCGCGGCGAGCTGCTCCCCGGCTGGACCGACACGGCCTGGGCCGAGGGCGAGCGCGAGCGGCTGCGGACGAGAGCGGCGCGACTGCGCCTCGCGGAGGGGCTGGCGGCGCTGGCCGGGCACGATCCCGCCGCGGCCCACGACACGGCGTGCCGCCTGTTGGAGCGCGACGCCTTGCACGAGGAGGCGCATCGGCTGGAGCTGGCCGCGCTCGTGCAGCTCGGCGAGCGCACGCGCGCCGAGCAGCGCCATCGCGCGTTCGTGGCCAAGCTCGCGCGGGAGTTGGACGTCCCGCCGAGTCCCGAGACCGTGGCGCTCGCGCGCGAGCTGCTCGGCGAGGCCGCGTTCAATCGAGCGTAGCGTCCTGGGTGGAGGCGCCGCACCGCGAAAGGATCTCGCGGTACCACGCCGCCGCGCGCGCGGCCGCGCCGGGCTGGGCCTTCGTTCCCCAGAGGAGCGAGAGCGTCCCCCGCGTCCCGTCGCCGGTCTTCGTGCGCTGCGCATCCTTCACCGCGTTCGCGCACGGGCCGTCCGCGTCGAAGAGGCAGAGCAGCCCTTCCACGTCGATCTCCTGGCCCGCCGGATTGAAGACGTAGCGGGCGTCCGCACCGGCGAGCCCTGCGCGGAACGGCGGTCGTGCGCGACCCGTGTCCACGACGCTGATCGGCACCCCGCTGTGCAGCGACACGACGTTGCAGGCGTCCACCGCGACGTTGATCGAGCGCAACGCGCCCTCTTCCGCCGCGCGCGCCAGGTACTCGGACGCCGGCTTCCCGCGGCCGGTGGGCTTGTACCCGCCGTGACGCAGCAGATCGCGCACGGCGGTTCGCAGCTCTTCGCTCTTCGACACGGGTGCGGCCGCGCTTGCCGCGAGCAGATCCACGAGCCACGACGGCGACGGCAGCTCCGCGAGCGGCTTCGGAAACGTCGTCTCGAAGGCGACGAGCTCGAGCAGCGGGTGCGGATCGACGGCGACGTTCACGCGCGCTCCTTTCCGAGGCCGCGCATCCACGTCGCCGCGGCGGCGGCCAGCTCGGTCAGAATCGCGTCGTCGTCGCGGCCGCTCTTCTTCCGGACGTGGAACGAGTGGTCGGCGTCGTCGAAGATGCGCAGCTCGGCGCGCGCGCCGAGCCCTTCGCACATCGGGCGGAGCAGCGTCAGGTCCGCGAGCGTGTCGCGCGTGCCCTGGAGGAAGAGCAGCGGAACCGCGGTGCTCGCGAGATGTGCCGCCCGCTCGATCGACGGCTTGCCCGCGGGATGCAGCGGAAAGCCGAAGAACACGAGGCCGCGCACGTCCGGCAGCGACTCCTTCGCCGCCGCGAGCGACGTCATTCGCCCGCCCATGGACTTTCCTCCGGCGAAGAGAGGCAGGTCTCCCGCCAGCGCCCGCCCGGTCGCCGCCGCCGAGCGCACCGCCGCCAGGAGAATGGGCTGGGGATCGGGCCGGCGCGACCCCTTCTCCGTGTACGGGAACTGCCAGCGCAGCGTGGCCACGCCGCCCGCGGCGAGGCGCGCGGCGAGCGCTTCGAGGAACGCGTGGCGCATCCCCGCTCCCGCTCCGTGCGCGAGGACGAGGAAGGACGCGGGCCGCGCGGGGCGCAGCACGATCCCGCTCACGTTCCCCGCGCTCTTCGACGCGAGGAAGCTGACCTCCTCGCGCGTCGTCTCGTCCGCCATCCCGCCTCCGGGCCGCGACTCCGCCGGCCCCCGCGCCGTGGCCCCGATTCGCCGCAGCCCCGAGTCGCAGCAGCCCCGAGTCGCCGCAGCCCGCGCACGATACACCGATTGAGCGCGCGAGCGAACGCACCTATCCTCGCCCCATGACGTCGCGTCCCGCAGCGAGCCGCGCGCGCCGAGCCGCTCCGGCGCTCGACCGCGCCACGCTCGCCATCGTCCTCCTCGCGCTCGTGCTGCGTCTCGCCGGCGTCCGCTGGGGCCTGCCGGACGCCACGCATTACTTCTCGTATCACCCGGACGAGTTCGAGACCGCCGGCCGCGCGATCCGCATCCTCAACACCGGCGACTGGAACCCCGAGTTCTTCAACTACGGCAGCCTCTTCCTCTACCTCGTGACGATCCTCGCCTGGCCGTTCCACGCGGCGGGGCTCGTGCAGACCGTGACCGGAACGCACGTGGTGGCGCGGGTGCTGTCGGCGTTGCTCGGCGCCGGAACGGTGCTCGTGACGGCGGCGATAGGTCGGCGGCTCCTGGGCCGGAGCGGCGCCCTGCTCGCCGCGCTCTTCGTGGCGCTCGCGCCGGGCCACGTGCTGCACTCCGGGTTCGCCACCGTGGACGTGGCCGCGACCTTCTTCGCCACGGTCGCCTTGGGCTTCGGCGTGCGCGCGCTCGACGAGGGCGCGGGCCGGCGCCACTTCGTGTTGGCCGGCGCCGCCGCGGGCCTGGCGGCCGGAACCAAGTACGGCGCGGGGCTCTCGCTCGTGGCGCCGCTGACCGCCGCGGTTCTGTCGACGGGGCTGCGTCTCCCGGAGAGACTGCTCCGCGGGGCTCTCGCGGCCGTCGCGGCCGGACTCGCGTTCGTGCTCGCCGTGCCCTACGCGCTCCTCGTGCCGGACCGCTTCCGCGAAGACGTGGGCTACGAGCTGCTCGTGCATCCGCGCGAAGGACACGTGGACATCTTCCGCGACACCGGCGACGGCTGGAGCTATCACCTCCTCCAGAACCTCCCGTATGCGCTCGGCGTGCCGCTTCTCCTGCTGGGCGTCGCCGGCGTGGCGCTTCTCCTCTCGCGCCGGCGTCGCGGCGACGTGATCCTCCTCGCGTTCGCGCTGCCCTACTTCTTCGGCCTCGGGCTCTCGAAGGTGCGCTTCCTGCGCTACACGCTTCCGCTCGTGCCGGTGCTCGCGATCGCGGCGGCCGCGCTGCTCGAGCGCCTCGCGACCTCCGCCCGCGGGAGGCGCGGCGCCCAGGCGCTCGCCGGCCTCACGCTGGCGACCTGCGCGGCGCTCACGCTGCTCCAGCTCGTCGCGATGCTCCGGCCCGATCCGCGCACGCGCGCGGCCGAGTGGATCGCGGCGAACCTCCCGCCGGGCGGGAAGATCGGTCTGCCCACGGTGCCCTGGTTCACGACCGCCCCGGTCACGCCCTGGAACGGCGGCGAGCGCTCCCGCGATCGGTTCGAGCACGAGCCGTCGCCGTGGCGCTTCGTCCTCTGCGAGAACTGGGATCTCGCGCCCTTCGACCGCACGCGGCCGAACGCCTTCGCCATGGACGTCTTCGTGATGAGCGAGTTCGACTGGCGCGACGCCGAGCGCCTCGACGATCCGCACGAGCGCGCGTTCCGGGATGCGCTGGCGCGCCAGTACGAGCTCGCCGCGCGCTTCGAGGCCCTGCCGGCCGCCGCGCGGCGCCTCTTCGGCCGCGCCTTCCCGCCGCACGACTGGCTCTATCCGTTCGCCGAGGTCCAGGTCTGGCGAAGTCGCGACGCGATCAACCGCCGAGGCGAATGACGCCGCGGTTCATCACGGCTTGTTCCGGAATCGTGACCTCGCCCGCGCGCCGGCCGAGTCGCCAATGCGCCGGGCCCTCCGCCACGCCGTCGCCGTTCGGCCCGTCCGTGGCGTAGGGCACGCGCACGCGCGCCCGACCGTCCACGCCGCATACCGCGCTCCGCGACCAAGGGAGATCCCAGCGCGCGGGCTCGTAGTGAACGGTCAGTTCCACGGCCAGCGTGTCGCCCGGTGCGCCGCGGCCTTCCACCAGCGCGCCCGGAACGTGCTCCCAGACCCAACCCGCGGGCGGCGGCTCGCGCATCATCTGATAGCGCGGATCGCGCGTCTCGGTGGCGTGCACCACGCGCAGGAAGTCGACGGACTCGCTCCACGAGCCGTCGGCGGCGAGCGCGCGTCCCTCGAAGAGGAGGCGGGCGCCCAGCGTGGAGTACCACTCGAAGCGCAGCGCCAGGTTGTCGCTGCCGCCCGGCTCGATGTAGCGGCTCCGCTTCGACGGATCCACGGCGCGGATGAGCGGATCGAGCTGGTTCGGCAGCCAGCTCTCGTCGATCACGTAACGCGCGCGGTGCTTCTCCAGGATCGCTTCGCCTTCGTGCGCGTCCTCGCTGAGGAAGAAGCGCGAGGGATCGCGGAAGTCCTCGGGGCCGACGAACGTGCCGAAATTGGTCGATACGGTCGGGCGGTCCGCCGACCATTCGATCACGTGCCCCCACGTCCACGACGCGAGCACGGAGTAGTCCGCGGGCGTTGGCGTGTGGCCGCGGATCCAGTCGCACAGGTCGCGCACGACGAGCTCGCTCGGCTCCTCGTCCTGCCCCGGCGCGCGCGGGTCGCGCGCCAGCGCGTCCTTCGTCCGCCCGACGCTGCTCGCCTGGTCCGCCGCCACCAAGCCGAGCAAGAGGATCGCGAGCAGGACGTCGCGGGCCCGGCCGAGCGCGCGCACGCGCTTCCGGAGCTTGCCGAGCGGCCGCGCGCCCCACGCCGCCACCAGCGCCCAGCCCACGCCCACCGCCATCGGCATGGCGAGGAGGTCGGAGAAGCGCACCTGACGCGCCGCCTGCGCGGCGAGCAAGGGCAAGGAGGCCACGTACGGCAGCAGCTCGAAGCGGTCGCGCCGCAGCGCGAGGAGCGCGAGCGCGATCCAGGCGAGCGGCAGCGCGAGGATCTCGAAGCCGAGCACCTCGAAGGGGTTGAAGGCGGCGCCCGCGCCGAAGAGCCCGCGCGACTCCCACACGGCACCCATGAAAACGTCGTCGCGGCGCAGCCACGTCATGCCTTCGCGAAGGCCGGCCGCGGGGCCCACGTTCAGCGCGAAGAGGAGAAGCGAGGCGAAGGCGAGCACGGCCGCGACGGTCGCCGGGTACGCGCGAAGATTCGGCCCGGGCCGCAGCCGGAGAAGCGGCACGAACACGAGAGCGCCCGCGAGCAGCCACACGGGATGGAACCACGCGAGGTTCACCACCATCCACGGGTGCGCCGCCTTCCACGGGCTCGCGATCACCGCGGGCAGGAGCGTCACGAGCGCCGCCGCGTGGAACGCCAGGCCGAACGCGGGGAGGCCGGGGATGGGTCGCCGCGAGTGGCGGATCACGAGATACCCGAGCGCGATCTGCAACGGGATGATGAAGAGCACCGACGCCACCCAGGCGCCGAGCGCCACGCCGGCCAGCGCTCCGATCCACGCTCCGCGAAGCGCCGAGCCGCGCGGATCCGCGAGCCGGTCCGTGCGCAGCGCCCGGCTCATGAGGAGCAGCATCGCGGCGGCGAGCATGGCGATGAAGGCGTGATGGTCGCCGTTGCCGATGCGGCTCGTGACGATCGACCCGATGCTCAGCGCGTACGAGGATCCGGCGAAGAGCGCCGCGGCAGGGCCCGCGAGCGCGTTCGCGGCGAGGGCGGCCAGCACGGCCGTCGCCACGCCGCAGGCGCGCGGCAGGGACGCCACGCGCCGCTCGATGGCGTCGTGGCGGAGCGCGGGGTCCGCCGGGACGGCCGGCGCGGTCCACGTCCACGCGAGCACGCTGTAGTACGGCGGCCAGGGAATCGCGGAGCCTTGGGGGAAGCTGAGATAGGGGTCGCTCCCCGGCAGGCCTTCGTGGAACATCCGCTCCACGCGGCGCATGTGATAGAGGCTGTCCTTGTCGGACGTGATCCAGGTATTCCGCGCGGCGAGCGGGATCTTCTGGTGTTGAAGCTCCCGCGTCGTCCACGAGAGCGCCGCGACGAACACGAGGACGGGGACGATGCGCCGATCGACGGGAGTGCTCCGGACGAAGGGTGCGGAAGGATAGCACGGAGGCGGCACGTGACCGAGACGGGCGAGCGGAATCTCCTCACGCGATGGATCTTCCTGCGCGGGATGGCGCTCGTGTGGCTCGCCGCGTTCGCGTCGCTCTCGGTCCAAGTGAACGGGCTCTTCGGGCTGCGCGGAATCGAGCCGGTCGCGCGCCTGCTTCAAGCGGCGGGGAACCTCTCGCCGGCCGAGCGGTTCTTCCACGCCCCCACCTTGCTGTGGGTCTTCGGCGCCTCCGATCACGTGCTGCGCGAGATGTGCGGGACCGGGGTCCTGCTGTCCGTCCTCCTCGGGCTCGGCTTCGCCCCAGGGCCCATCTGCCTCGCGCTCTGGGCGCTCTACCTTTCGTTCGTCACGGTCGGAAGCCCCTTCCTCGACTTCCAGTGGGACCTGCTCCTGCTCGAGGCGGGCCTCTGCGCCTGCGTGATGGCGCCGTGGCGGCTCCGCGCGAGCGGGCTTCTCCCGGAGCGAGCGCCGTCCGCCGCCGCCGTGTGGCTCCCGCGCTTCCTTCTCTTCAAACTCGTGTGGATGTCCGGGCTCGTGAAGATCGCGAGCGGCGATCCCACGTGGCGCAATCTCACCGCGCTGCAATACCACTACTGGACGACCTGCCTGCCCACGTGGAGCGGCTGGTGGATGAACCGGCTCCCGCCGGAGGCGCACCGCATCACGGCGGGGATCATGTTCGCGCTCGAGCTGGTGGCGTCGTTCCTCGTGCTCGCGCCGCGGCCGGCTCGCGTCGTCGGCTTCTTCGCCATGCTGGCGTTGCAGCTCGGCATCGCCCTCACCGGGAACTACGGCTTCTTCAACCTCCTCACGGTCGTGCTCTGCCTCGCCGTCCTCGACGACCGGGACTGGCTCTGGCTGCGACGGTTCGCGTTGGGGGATCGCGCAGCACCCATGCTGACGACGACGCCGGCGGGCGCATCCTTCATGGCGCCGACGAGGGCCGAGAGCTCCGGCGTCCCCTCATCCTCGCCGCCGCCGAGCGCGGGACCGCAGGCTCCCCCCGCCCTCCCCATCCATCCCCGCGACGTCCCCGCGTGGGCCCTCGCCGCGCTCATCGTGCTGGCGTCCCTCTTCCACATCCAGGGGCGCTTCCTCGGCTACGAGGCGCTCCCGGCGCCCGCGCTCGAGCTGCTCGGCACGATCGAGCCGTTCCACTCGGTGAATCCCTACGGGCTCTTCGCCACGATGACCACGCGTCGGCCCGAGATCATCATCGAGGGCTCGCGCGACGGAGAGACCTGGATCCCCTACGAGTTCAAGTGGAAGCCGGGCGACGTGAAGCGCCGGCCGGAGTTCATGCAGCCGCACATGCCGCGCCTGGACTGGCAGATGTGGTTCGCCGCGCTCGAGAGCTGGCCGCAGAACCCCTGGTTCGCCTCGTTTCTCTCGCGCCTGCTCGAGGGCTCGCCGCCGGTGCTGAAGCTCCTCGCGCGCGATCCCTTCGACGGCAACTCGCCGCGCTTCGTACGGGCCACGCTCTGGGAGTACCGCTTCGCGGACCCGGCCACGCGTCGCGCCACCGGCGCGTGGTGGACGCGCACGAAGGTGGGCGACTACGGTCCGGTGCTCGAGCGTCCGCATCAGGACGAGGGCTTGCGCACGGAGACCCACCCGGAGAACGGCGACATTCGGGGGACGTGATCGCCTGGCGGCCCCGAAGGTGAGGTCTTGCGCCGGCTCGCAGCGGCCCGCTTCCTTCGCGCGCCCGACCCCTGCGACTCGGCGCCGTGACCGCTTTGTCACCGCCCGTCGACTGACGGGGTGACCGGGGGGACCGTAGCTTGGGTACGCGGCTCTCGACCCGGCCGCCGCCCACCCCGACGCCGGCGGAGGTCGGCCCCTTGTCCATCGTCCTCGAACGCCTCGTGAAGACGTACGAGCGCCACCTCGTGGTGAACGACGTCTCGCTGGAGGTCGCCGACGGGGAGCTCCTCGTCCTCCTCGGGCCGAGCGGCAGCGGCAAGAGCACGGTGCTGCGCCTGATCGCGGGGCTCGTGTCTCCGGACGGCGGCCGCGTGCGCCTCCACGATCGCGACGTGACGGACCTTCCCCCGCAACGTCGCGGGGTGGGCTTCGTCTTCCAGCAGTACGCGCTCTTCCAGCACATGACCGTGGCGGAGAACGTCGAGTTCGCGCTGAAGATCCGCAAGTCGAAGGAGAGCGAGCGACGTCGCCGCCGGGACGAGCTGCTGGAGCTGGTAGGCCTCGTGGGACTCGGTCGCCGCTACCCGCAGCAGCTCTCCGGCGGGCAGCAGCAGCGCGTGGCGCTGGCGCGCGCGCTCGCGCATCGCCCCGAGGTGCTCCTCCTCGACGAGCCCTTCGGCGCCCTCGACGCGCGCATCCGCACCGAGCTGCGCGGCACGCTCCGCGCCGTGCAGCGCGAGCTGCGCGTCACGACGCTCTTCGTCACGCACGATCAGGAAGAGGCCTTCGAGCTGGGCGACCGCATCGCCGTGATGAACTTCGGCCGCCTGCTGGAGGTCGGCCCGCCGCGCGAGCTGTACCTCCGCCCGCGCACCGAGTTCGTGGCCACGTTCCTCGGCCACGCGAACCTGATGGTGGGCGAGGCCACGTCCGAAGGCGTGAAGCTCGGATCGGTCCTCTTCCCCCTCACCACGCAATCCACGATGCCCGCGCCGTCGCGTCGGGTGCAGGTGCTGTTCCGCCCCGAGGACGTCTCCGTGAAGGAGTCGCGCGACGCGCTGCTGCGTCCGCTGCTCGGCGAGGCCACCGTGGAGGAGCGCGAGTTCTCCGGCTCCTACGAGCGGCTGCGTCTGCGGCTCCCGAAGTTGCCCGGCGTCCGCGCGATCGCGCCGTCCGTGCCCTACGGCGCGGATTACATGCGCATCGAGGCCGTGCGCTCTCAGCACCTCGCGCAACGCTTCCCGCTGGCGCCCGGCGACCGCACCTGGGTGGGCGTGCGCCGCGTGCACGCCCTCACGCACCCCGGGCTCAATCTCCTTCTCGTGACGGACGCCTCCGAAGGCGCGAAGCCCGCGGTGGCGGTGGGGCGCGAGCTGGCGCGCGCCTGCCACGCGCGCCTCACCGTGCTCGGCTGCGGCAAGGACGCCGACGCCGTGGCGGCGCATCTTCAGGATGCGCGCCAGAGCATCGGCTCGGGCCTCGCCGCCCTCGAGGTCCGCTCCGCGAGCGAGCCCGAGAGGCGCGCCATCCGGCACGAAGCGGCCCGGGCGCCCTACGACCTCGTGATCCGCGGCGTCGGCGCGAACGGCGGCGTAGAAGCCGTGCAGGAGACGCTCGAGGCGGGCGACCACCACGTGCTGCTCGTGCGCGCGGCGCAGCCGCTCCCGCGCAAGGCGCTGCTCTGCGTGGCGGTGGGCGAGCCGGGCAAGGCCGACGTCCTCTTCGCCGGCCGCCTCGTCCGCCACCTCGGCGCCTCCGTCACGCTGCTCACGGTCCTCCGCAACGGCGACGCGTTCGCCCGCGAGCAGAGCGAGCGCTTCCTGGCGGCCGGCGCGCGCACACTCTCGCTCCTCGGCGTCCCCACCACCTCCTCGATCCGCACCGGCAACGCGCGGGAGACGATCCTCGCGGAGGCGCGCGAGGGCGCCTACGACCTCCTCGTGCTCGGCGCTCCGTTGCCGCGGCAAGACGGCCGTCTCGTGCTGGACGGTCTCGCCGCCGACCTCATCGAGACGCTCTCGGATCTACCGATTCTCGTCGTGCACACGAAAGGAGAGCCCGGATCATGACAGGCCTTCGATCCTTCCTTCTCGCGGTGACGGCGGCGACGCTCGTGATGTCGTCCGTCGCATTCGCCGGCAACGCGAAGCTTCTCAACGTCTCCTACGATCCCACGCGCGAGCTCTATCAGGACGTCAACGCGGCCTTCGCGAAGCAGTGGCTGGCGAAGACCGGCAAGGTGGTGGAGATCGAGCAGTCGCACGGCGGCTCCGGCAAGCAGGCCCGCTCGGTCATCGACGGCCTCGAGGCCGACGTGGTCACGCTGGCGCTCGCTTACGACATCGACGCGATCGCGCAGCGCGGGCTCCTGCCTGCGGACTGGGCGAAGCGCCTGCCGAGTCGCAGCACCCCGTACACGTCCACCATCGTGTTCCTGGTGCGCGAAGGCAATCCGAAGAACATCCGCGACTGGGGCGACCTCGCCCGGCCGGACGTGAAGGTGATCACGCCGAACCCGAAGACCTCCGGCGGCGCGCGCTGGAACTACCTCGCCGCCTGGGGCTGGGCGCTCCGCGAGTACAAGAACGACGACGCCAAGACGCGCGAGTACATGTCGAAGCTCTTCGGCAACGTCCCCGTCCTCGACACGGGCGCGCGCGGCTCCACGGTGACGTTCGTGGAGCGCGGCATCGGCGACGTGCTCATCGCGTGGGAGAACGAGGCGCTGCTCGCGACGCGGCAGATGAAGCAGGGCAAGTTCAAGATCGTGGCGCCCTCCGTCAGCATCCTCGCGGAGCCGCCGGTGGCGGTGGTGGATCAGTACGCGAAGAAGCACGGCACGGCGGACCTCGCGGCGGCGTATCTCCAGTTCCTGTACACGCCCGAGGGGCAGGAGATCGCGGCGAAGCACTTCTACCGGCCGCGGGATCCCGAGATCGCGACGAAGTTCGCCGACCAGTTCCCGAAGATGGAGCTGCTCACGGTGGACGAGGACTTCGGCGGCTGGGCGACGGCGCAGAAGATCCACTTCGGCGACGGCGGCGTCTTCGACCAGATCATGCAGGCGCGCGCCCGCTAGGCGGGCCGGGAGAGCGCGTGAGAGAGCGGCGCACGCTGCCCGGCTTCGGGCTCTCGCTCGGGCTGGCGTCCACGTACCTCGGGCTTCTCGTGTTGATCCCGCTCGCGACGTTGCCCGCGGTCGTGGCGCGCATGTCCCTCGAGCAGTACCTGCACGCGGCATTCTCGCCGCGGACGCTGGCCGCCTACCGGCTCAGCGTGGGGGCGGCGCTCGCGGCGGCGCTGATCAACGCCGTGGCCGGCTTCGTGGTGGCGTGGGTCCTCGAGCGCTACCCGTTTCCGGGCAAGCGCCTCATCGACGGTTTCGTGGACCTGCCCTTCGCGCTCCCCACCGCCGTGGCCGGCATCGCGCTCACGACGCTCTACGCCGAGAACGGCTGGATCGGGAGGATCCTCGTGAAGGCGGGGATCCACGTGGCGTACACGCCGCTCGGGGTCGTCGTGGCGCTGGTCTTCGTGGGGCTGCCGTTCGTGGTGCGGACCGTGCAGCCGGTCCTGCGCGACCTTCCCGGCGAGGTGGAGGAAGCGGCGGCCACGCTCGGCGCCGGGCGCTTCTCCACCTTCCGGCGGATTCTCTTCCCGCCGCTGGCTCCCGCCCTCGTCACGGGCTTCACGATGGCGTTCGCGCGCGGCCTGGGCGAGTACGGGTCCGTGATCTTCATCGCCGGCAACCTGCCCATGAAGTCCGAGATCACGCCGCTGCTCATCATGATCCGCCTCGAGGAGTTCGACTACCAGGGCGCCGCGGCGATCGCTCTCACGTTCCTCGTGGCGTCGTTCGCGCTCCTGTTCGTGACGAACGTCCTCTCGATGTGGCGAGAGAGATCGTCCCATGCGTGAGCCGCGACGCGCCGAGCCGACCGAAGACCGGACGACCCTCGAGGAGCCCCCCTGGGTGCGCCGCCTGCTGACGGGGGCGGCCCTCGCGTTCCTCGGGCTCTTCCTCGCCCTGCCGCTGGTGCTGGTGTTCGCGAAGGCGTTCTCGGAAGGGCTGCACGCCTACGCCGCGGCGGTGACGGAATCGGCGTCGCTGGCCGCGATCAAGCTCACGCTCCTCACCGCCGTCTGCGCGGTGCCGCTCAACCTCGTCTTCGGCCTGGCCGCGGCGTGGCTGATCGCGCGCTTCCGCTTTCCGGGGCGGAGCCTCCTCGTCACGCTGATCGATCTCCCCTACAGCGTCTCCCCCGTGATCTCCGGCATGCTCTTCGTGCTCCTCTTCGGCGCGCACGGCTTCTTCGGACCGCCGCTGATCGACCGCGGCATCAAGATCATCTTCGCGTATCCGGGCATCCTGCTCGCCACGGTCTTCGTGACGTCGCCGATCATCGCGCGCGAGCTGATCGCGGTGCTCCAGGCCCAGGGCTCGCGCGAGGAGGAGGCCGCCCTCACGCTGGGGGCGAGCCCGTGGCGGATGTTCACGAGCGTCACGCTGCCGAAGCTCCGCTGGGGTCTCCTCTACGGGCTCGTGCTGTGCAACGCGCGGGCGATGGGCGAGTTCGGCGCGGTGTCGGTGGTGTCGGGGCACATTCGGGGCCGCACGACGACGATGCCCCTTCACGTCGAGATGCTGTACAACGAGTATCAGTTCGCCGCGGCCTTCGCCGTGGCGTCGCTGCTGGCGATGCTCGCGCTCACGACGCTGGTCGTGAAGGAAATGGTCGAAAAGCGCGAGCCGGGAGCGTGAGTCGATGCGCAGGCTGAGTCTCGCCGCGTTGCTCGGCCTCCTCGTGGTGGGCGTCGTGTCGGCCGCCGTGATCGCGGTGGGGCTCGGCTCCGTGCGGATCCTCCGCAAGCTGGCGGACGAGGACGCGCGCGCCCGCGTGGCGCTGGGGGCCTCGGGCGCCGCGGAGGCGGTGACGAAGTCCGGAGCGGATCTGGCCGCCACGGGGAATCTCCTCGCCGAGCGACCCACTCTCGCGCGGCTCCTCGAGGCGAGGGACGCCGCGGCCCTCCGCGAGTTCCTCGACCACTTCGCCGGCACGAGCCGCCTCACGGCGTGCGTCGTGCGCGCCCAAGGCGCTCCCGTGGCCGCGGGCGGCGCCGCGCTTCCCTGGGAGAAGCTCTTGTCGGGCGCCGGGGACTCGCCCGGAGTCGTCCCGCAGGACGGCGACGCGCCGTTGCTCCTCGCCCGCGCCGGCGTCCCCGCCCTCGCCGGCTGCGACGTCGTGGTGGCCGAGAGGTTGGACGCGGCTTTCGAGCGCCGCGTCTCCGAGGCGGTCGGCCTGCCGATCACGCTCTTCCGGGCCGACGCGCCGGGCGCGCCGCCGCACCTCGCTTCGTTGCGCGACGACGCGCTGGAGGCGCGTCACACGGTGGCCGACCTCGTCGACACGCTCGGGGTGTACGTCGCGGTCACGCCGTTGCCCTTCGCTGCGGCCGCCACCGGACTCGGGCTGCAGGCGATGCTCCCGCGCGAGACCGCCTCCGCCCCGGTGGGGCGGCTCACCCGCGAGCTCGGCACGTGGGCGATCGTGGTCGTGGCGCTCGCGGGCCTCGTGGCGCTGCTCGTGGCGCGCCGCGCGGGTCGGCCCCTTCGGCCGCTGATCGCGGCGACCACGCGCTTCGGACGCGGCGACTTCTCCTCGCCGGTGCCGCGAGCCGGGCTCCTGCAGATCCAGGCGCTGGCCGCCGCGATGGAGGACATGCGCGTTCGCCTGCTTCGCCTCACCGCCGAGCTGCAGCGCCGGCAGGCGGATGCGGAAGCGGTGCTGAGCGGAATCTCGGAAGGCGTCTTCACCGTGGACGTGGACCGGCGCATCCGATACGTGAACCCGCAGGCGGCGGCGCTCCTCGGCGTCAGCGAGCACGAGGCGGTGGGTCGCTTCTGCGGCGACGTCCTCAACCCGCAGGGACCGCACGGCCAGCGCCCGTGCGAAGAGGATTGCCCCATCGTGCACGCGCGCTTCCGCGGCGGCGCGCGCGCGGCGGAGCATCTCTCGCTCCCCGGCGGAAGGCTCCGCACCGTCGTGATCAACAGCGCGCCGCCGAGCGCGGAGGGAGACGCGGCCGAGGGCGCCGGCCCCCTCCAGTTCCAGCTCGTGCGCGACGAGACCGATCTCGAGGCGACCCGTCGCCTGCGGGACACGCTCGTCGCGAACATCTCGCACGAGTTCCGCACGCCGTTGAGCGCGCAGCTCGCCTCCATCGAGATGCTGCGCGAGCGCGCGGGCGACCTCACGAGCGTGGAGGCGCAGAATCTCCTGCAGGCGATCGAGCGCGGATCCCTTCGCCTCACGCGGCTCATCGACAACCTGCTCGAGAGCCTGCGCATCGAGGCGGGCGAGGACTCCGTGCGGCGGGCGCCCGTCGCGCTGGATCAGGTGGTGGAAGAAGCGGTGGAGTCCACGGGACCCCTCCTCGAGCAACGAGACCAGAAGCTCACCGTCGATTTGCCGTATCCTCTGCCGACGATCCTCGGCGACGCCACGCGCCTCACGCAGGCGCTCGTGAACCTGCTCGCGAACGCGAACAAGTTCGCGCCGGCGGGCTCGGCGGTGCGCGTGGGCGGCGCCGTGCGCGAGAAGGAAGTGGAGCTGTGGGTGGAGGACGAAGGCCCCGGTCTTCCCGAGGGCGGCGACCGCTCGATCTTCGAGCGCTTCGTGCGCGCTCCGGGCGACGAGCCGGAGGAGAGCGGCGTGGGATTGGGCCTGTGGATCGTGAAGTCGATCGCGGAGCGGCACGGCGGGCGCGTGGAGGCGCGGAACCTCGCGCCGGGGACGCGCGTGTCCGTCGTCGTGCCGCGAGGGTAGCGCCATGAAGATCCTCGTGGTGGACGACGACGCCGAGCTGTCGGGGCTCGTGGCGTTCGCGCTCAAGCAGGCGGGGTATTTCGTTCTGGAGGCCGGCGACGGCGTGCAGGGCCTGCAAGTGGTCGGCGCCGAGCGGCCGGATCTCGTGATCCTCGACGTGAACATGCCGCGCTTGAACGGCTTCGAGGTGCTGCAACGTCTCCGCGCGGACGGCATCGCCACGCCGGTGCTCATGCTCACCGTGCGCTCGAGCGAAGAGGATCAGGTCCACGCGCTCGATCTCGGCGCGGATGATTTCCTGACGAAGCCGTTCAGCCCGCGCACGCTGCTGGCGCGCGTGCGGGCGTTGCTCCGGCGCGTGGGGGTGGAGAAGCCGCTGCCGATCTCGGCGGGGGACATCGTGCTGGATCCGGAGCTTCAGACCGTGCGCATGAAGGGCGGGGACGTCGTCTCCCTCACCCGGCTCGAGTTCCGCCTCCTGCAGTTCCTCGTGGCGAACGCCGGACACGCGTTGCCGGCGGAGCGCCTCACGAGCCACGTGTGGGGCTACCGGGGCATGGGCGATCGTCAGGTGCTGAAGCAGCTCGTGCATCGCCTGCGGCAGAAGATCGAGACCGATCCCGCCGCGCCGGTGTATCTCGTCACCGTGGCCGGCGTGGGGTACGTGCTGCGAACCGAGCCGGGGAGCGAACCGGCCTGACGCCGAAGCCGCGTTCCGGCGCATCGACGGCACGAAGCCTCTAGCCACGAGAGCGGGAAGCGCCGCCAACGAGCCGTTCAATCCCGGCGACGCACCACCATGAACGCGCCGTCGTACAGCACGGCAGGGTGGTCGGGCAGCGCGGCGCGCAACGCGGATCGGACGTCGAACGTCCCGACGATGCCGTAGTTGCGCGCGAGCCAGTCGGGCTCCAGGGCTTCGAAGCCCGCCACCTCCTGGGGACGAAGCACCAGCCACTCCGGCCTCAGGGTGCGGGCCGCCTCGGCGAGGCTGCGCGCTCCGGCCCGGCGCGCCGCCAGCACCTCGGGCGAGACCAGCCCCGGCCAGTCCAGCATGCGGCTCCCCGAGTAGAAGCCGATGTAGCCGGGGCACTCGAGGTAGACCCGCTCCGCGGCACCGACCCGAGACGACAGGAAGCGGCCGATCTCGCGACGCTGGCCCTCGGCGAGCCGTGTGGTCACGCGGGCCAGGTGGCCGTAGTCCACGAGTAGCGCGGCGGCCGCGATCAGCACCAGCGAGGCGACGACGGACACGGGAACGCGCAGCAAGCGGCGGGTGCCGATCCGTGAAGCGGCCTCGAAGACTCCGCCGAGCGCGGGCAGGACGAGGACGGTGGCGACCGGCAGGTACCACGGGTAGAGCCGCGGGATGGCGGCGAGGTAGACCACCGTGAAGAGCGCGGCCACCGAGAGACGGCGCGCGTGCCGCGGCGCGGCGGGCCAGAGGAACGCCAGGCAACCGCAAGCGCCGAGCCCGAGCGAAAGCAACAGCGCCCAGGGCCAACCTCCGGCCTCCGCGTACGCGGGCGCGAAGAGAAGCGCCAAGACTCGGGGGGCGTGCTGCGGCGCCTGCGCCAGCAGCTCCAGGCCGCCGGCAAGTCCGCCCGCGGGCGCCTTCGCGAGGATGGGCAGCGGGACGGGGCTGCCGTAGTAGAGCCAGGCGAACACGAGCCAGGGCAGATACAGAGCGAACGCGATCACGGCCGCCTGCAAGAGCGGCCGCGTCAGGCGGCGTCGCGGCCCGTCGGGGAACGCCAGCAGCCCGAGGACGAGACCGCCCATCGGCACGAAAGCGTCGGGCCGGGTCAGCATCAACCCGGCGCCGAGAGCGCCCGCACGGAGGGACCGCGGCCCGCGCGCCACCTCGAGCTGCAGCGCGGCCAACAACAGCAAGGCATAAGGCGTCTCCATGCCGTTCGCGGCGAAGGCGACGTTCTTGCTCTCCAAGAGGAAGAGCGACAGCGGCAGGACGAAGCCCACCCCCGCTGCCCCCGCGACGCGCAGCGAGCGGGCCAGCAGCACGGCGCCCCCCGCCAGCGCGAGCGCGCCCGCCAGCCGCGCCAGCAGGATCGCCCGCTCCAGGTCGAGGCCGCTGATCCGCAGGCATGCCGCGCCGAGCAGGGCGGTGAGCGGCGAACTGAAGCCCTGCAGTCGCTCGCCAGCCTGGTAGGTCAAGCCGTGGCCGCCGACCAGGTTCAGGCTGTGCCGGAACGTGATGAAGAAGTCTTCCCAGACCTGGCCCGTGCCCGCGAGGAACATCACGGGAGGTGCGAGCGCCAGCAGAAGCAAAGGAAGGGAGCGCTTCACGAGGCGCGGGTGCTCGCCGAGTTCGTGCTCATGCGAGCGAGGATCTTCGTTTTACCACGGAAGCTCAAGCTGTCCCGGCGACCTTCGCGCCCGCCGCCGAGCCGCGCCGCGCGGAGAGGCGGGCGCCTGCGGCGTGGGCGTGGCCTGGGCCGCCGTTTCCCCCGCCGGCGGCGCGTCCTCGAACAGTGTCCCCGCCGCCGGCTCCAGGGCCGCGTGCTGCGCCGCCACCTGGTCCGCCGCCGCCTTCTCTTCGTACGCGCGATCCAGGTCCCCGAGCCCCGTGCGCTTGAGCCACACGTCCCACAGCATGTCGATGGCGTCCCAGTAGCGCCCGGTGCCGTTGAAGCGGCGGCCGAAGCGGTCGTCCGACAGCTCGCCGCCGCGCGTCTCGCGGATGCGGTTCTCGATGCGCGCGGCGCTGTCGGGCAGCTCCTGCTGCAACCGGTGGAGAAAGACCTCGCGCACGCTGCCGGGCAGGCGAAGGAGCTGGCGGTACGCGAACGACGCGCCGCTCTCCTTCGCGCGACGCAGCAGGTGCGGGACGTCCCGGTCGTTGAGCCCGGGGATGATGGGCGCCACGCCGATGCCCACGCGGAGCCCCGCCGCCGCGAGATCGTGCATCGCCTCGAAGCGCCTGGCGATGCTGGCGGCGCCCGGCTCGATCTTCCGCGCCGTGCCCTCGTCCAGGAACGGAATGCTGAACGACACCGTGACGCGCGCGCGCGCCGACAGGCGCACGAGCAGCTCCTTGTCCCGGCGCACGAGCGCGGACTTCGTCACGATGGAGACGGGATTCGCGAACCGCTCGCACACCTCGAGACATGCGCGCGTGAGTCCCCACGCCGCCTCGAGCGGCTGGTAGCAATCCGTGACCCCGGAGAACATGACGGTCTCGCGCTTCCACGACTTCTTGCGGAACGCGGCCTCCAGGAGCGCCGCTGCCTCCGGCTTCACGAGGATCTTTCGCTCGAAATCCGAGCCGGCGCCGAGGCCGAGATACTCGTGCGTGGGGCGTGCATAGCAGTACGAGCACGCGTGGAAGCAGCCGCGATACGGGTTCACGCTCCAGCGGAAGTCCAGGTCCGGGCTCTCGTTGTGCGAGAGGATGGAGCGCGAGCGGTCCTCCCACACCTCCAGCTCGGCCACCGGCGGCTCCTCGAGGAACTCGCGGTGCGCGGAGAGGTACGGGTTCGGCGGGTTCCAGACCCGCCGGAGATTCGAGCGCTCGGTCTCGGACATGGGGGCAGACTACCAGACGCATGTCTGGTTCTTCAAGGGCGCAGCCACGTGCCGCTTCAGCGGCGGCGACTCTTCGAGCCTCGACCGCGATCCGCCGCCGAGGCCCGAGGCGGCTCCCCGCGTTCTCTCCGGCCGCTCTTCAGCCGCCGGAGACGCCGGCAATCTCCAGGAAGCGCATGCCCAGCTTCGGGCCGGTGCCTTCGTCCTCGTGCTTGAAGAAGACGTACGCATCGTTCCAGCCGGCCGCCTCCACCTTCGCACGCCAGCGCGCGAGGTCCTCCTCCACGTAGCTCGTGCGGCGCAGGCGCAGGTAGCCCCAATCCGCGGTGCGGCGAATGTCCGGCTCCGGCTCCTCGTCGACGTCCGCGATGCACAGCGCCAGATTCCGGGCCGCAAGCCGCGCCGCAACCTCCTCGTCCGCCCAGGACTCGTGACGGAACTCGAAGGCGGCGCGCGTGCCTTCGGGAAGGAACGCGAGGAATCCGTCGAGGCGCTCGACGTCCTTCTTCATGTTCGGCGGGAGCTGGAAGAGGATCGGTCCCAGACGCGCTCCGAGGACCGCCGCGGTCTTCAGCAGGTACGCGGTCTCGTCCGCCGCGTCCGCCTTCAGGCGCTTGAAGTGCGTGATCTTCTGCGACGCCTTCAGCACGAAGCGGAATCGCTCGGGCACCTGCTCGGCCCAGCCCTCGAGCAGCGACGCCTTCGGCATGCGATAGAAGGTGTTGTTGATCTCGACCGCGGGCAGCTTCGACGCGTAATACGTGAGCCGATCCTTCGCCGAGAGGTCCTCCGGATAGAAGCACCCCTTCCACTCGTCGTAGCTGAAGCCGCTCGTTCCGACCCACCAGTGCACGGCATCTCCTCGCGCTTGCGCGGGTCGCCGAGAAGGGCGCGGGCGCCGCAAAGCGCGACGCCGCGACTTCGAGAGTGCCCATCGTAGCCGATTCCCGCGCGTCGCATCAGGGCCGGCGGCACCCGTCCGCGTCAGCGCGGGTCTGCGAGCGTGACCCGCGCGCACTCGATGCGGTCGTGGCAGGAGGTCCGAGTGAACCGGATGCCGCCCCACCCGCTGCCGCGGCCGCTTCCCGCGAGCGTCTCGAAGCGGACCGAGTCGGCGGGCGTCCCGAGCGCTTCGAGGGAGCCTTCGACCACCAGGTCGACCTTCCCCGGGGAGAACCCGGCCGCATCCGCCGTGCTGGAAGCGGCCACCACGACGAGCGTGCCGGGGAGGATCGTCAGCGTGTCGCCCTCCGCCACGACGTAATCGGCGTCCAACCACACGAGCCCGCTCCACGTGGTGTGGGCGGCGGCATGCCTTTCGATCGCCCAGCCCTTGCGGAACCACGCTTCGAACGGCCGGCGGAAGCCAGGGTCGTGGCGCGTGTAGCCCATCCACACCGTGTCGCCCTCCGCCACGAAGACGGGAACGTTGGCGCAGCCGCTCACGTCGTAGGTCACGGGTTGCGGCGTCGACCAGGAGGCAGGGTCGCGCGGATCGCCGACCGCCCTCCGGTAGTACACGCGGGACGCGGGGTCTTGCGGCGACGGCTCGTGGTACATCACGTGGAGCGCGCCGTCGGGCGAGCGCTGAAGACGCGCAGCCTGCGACGACACCGAGTCCTCCGGGCTGATCTGGACCGGCCGCGACCACACGTCGGCGCCGACGTCGAAGCGCGCGAACTCCACCTCGGTCCGCATCGCGCCTTCTTCGCGCGTGTTGTGATTCCACACCACGTCCAGGCACTCGCCGCGCTCGGAGCGCCCGAGCACGGCCTGCGTGGTGACCACGATCGGGGTCTCCGCCGGCAGGTGCGCGGGAAGCATCGGCATCGAGTCGAGCGCGACGACGGTGGGCTTCCACGTCTCCCCCGCCGCGGGCGGGAAGCCGTAGACGTGGTAGACCCACACGGAGTCCGACCGCGTCACCTTCTTGCGGCCGATCGCGTGAATCCTGCCGAGGCCGTCCATCACGGGGAGGAGTCCCACGCCGCCCTCCCCCGCGAGCGAGTACGTCTGGTCCTGGAACAGATCCGTGAACCAGCTCTCGCCGACCCAGCCCGCGCCCGGATCCGCGACGCTCAACGGCTTCGCGTTGTACACGTACCAGAAGGAGTGGCACGCCGCGGGGTCGGGTGGGTCGATGGCGACAGGCCGGCGATGGTACAGAACGTGGATCCACTCGGTTCCCGCGGCGTCTGCGGAGAGGCAGATCCCGGGATTGCCGCTCGTGCAGCTCGGGTCGCCGACGGGATTCACGAAGGACGGCAGCGCCGTCGACATCCACTGGCTCGGCGCCGCGCTCGTCTTGTAACCGACGTTCGTGGCGTGCACGCCGAACGAGTCGAAGGCTTCGTGGACGACGTGGATCCGGTCGCTCGCGTCGACGACGGCGTGAAGGTCCAGCGCCACGAGCGGCCCGTGCGGGTCGTACGTGAGTTCCTCCCGGGCGGCCCACGCCTTCGCCCAGTCCAGATTCCGTCCGACGGTCACGTGATCGCTTCGGACGGAGAACCAGCTCAGCCGCCGGTTCACGAGCGCATGCAATTCGAACTCCGGCGTCCGGCCCCGAAGCAATTCCTGAAAAGCGAGCGAGCCGTCCTCTGACGAGCCCACGCGCACCGGCTTCTCCCAGACCCAGTTCGCCGCCGATGCGTCGCGCCCGAGCGCGAGCGTGGCGAGAAGAAGCAGCGCGAAAGGGGTTCGTCGCCTCACGCGCCAATCTACCCGGCGCCCCGCTCGCGAGACATCGGACCTCCCGGGCGGCCGTGACCTGGGACGTGACGCGCAGCCCCCTCTCGCCCCGCCGGCGCGACATCCGACCCCCTTCCCCGCCTGTCCGATGGCATACTGGACCTCGTTCGCGCCCGTCGGCGCGGAGGAGAGCCTCCCCTTGGCGTCTCGCCACGGCTCGACCTCCCTCGCCGCGACGCTGTACGTGTGCTCGTTCGTCTCGGGTGTCGCGGCGCTCGGGTACGAGGTCGTTTGGACGAAGTCCCTGTCGCTGACGTTCGGCGCGACGCGCCTGGCGGCCGGTGCGGTATTGGCCGGCTTTCTCGGCGGCATGGGCCTCGGCGCCCGCGCGTATCCGGCCCTGCTGGCGCGCTTCCGCCGCCCGATCCGCACCTACGCGCTCCTCGAGATCGGCATCGCGGCGACGGCGCTCCCCCTGACGCTCCTGCTGCCGCGCCTGCCCGGACTCTTCGCGAAGATCGCAACTCCCGCCGGCGGCGACGCGAGCCTCGTGGCCCTTCGCTTCGTCTTCGCGCTGCTGCTCCTCCTCGTCCCCTGCGCGCTCATGGGCGCCACGTTCCCGGCCCTCAGCGTGATCCTCATTCGCTCGGAGAGCGCGCTCGCCCGCCACCTGGGGCTGCTCTACGGACTGAACACGCTGGGCGCGGCGCTCGGCGCGGCGCTGGCTGGCATCGTGTCCATCGAAGCGCTGGGGCTGCGCGGCACGGTCCTCGCCGGCAACCTCCTGAATCTCGCGGTGGCGGCGATCGTGCTGCGGCGCGCCGCCGTAGGAGATGACCATCTCGAGGGCGAGGCCGAGCGCCGGGCCGAGCGCGCCCTCCAAGCCGAGCGCGGGGCCGAGCGTGCCGATCTTGCCGGCCGCGCGGAGCCCGCCGAGCGGATAGCCACGCGGCTTCCGCGCGCGCTCACGGGCGCCGTGATCGCAGGCTCCGGCCTGGCCACGCTCGCGTACGAGATCGTGTGGTTCCGCGCGCTGACGTATCTCTTCGGCAACAGCACCTACGCGTTCACCACGATGCTCTTCGTGTTCCTCCTCGGCCTCGGTGCGGGGCCGTTCCTGTTCCGGCCCATCGCGCGACGTCCGCACCCGGAGCGCGCGCTGGCGCTGTGCCAGCTCGGCATCGCGGTGTTCGCGACCGCCGCGATCGGGATCGTGGCGCTCGCCGTGGGCTCGCTCGACGTGCAGGAGCGGGTCAGCATCTTCTTCCAGACGTTCTTCAACCGTCCGTGGCCGCAGCGCCTGCTCATCGACGCGGCGGTCGCTTTCGTGGCGATGTTCCCGGCCACGCTGCTCATGGGCCTCTCCTTCCCGCTCGCGACGAGCCTCTTCCTCGGCGACCTCCGCCGCCTCGCGCCGCGGCTGGGCAACGCCGTCCTCCTGGCGAACGCCGGCAGCATCGCGGGCGCGCTCGGCGGCGCGCTCTTCGTGCTGCCCATCTTCGGAACCGCGGGCGGAACGCGCGCGATCGCCGCCGTGAACCTGGCGCTCGGGGTCGCGGTGCTCACGCGCACGCCGACGCCCCTGCCGCGGCGCCTCGCCATCGCCTCCGCCGCGCTCGCCGCCACGCTGCTCGTGGCCGTCGCCCTCCCCTCCCGCGTGCGCTTCACCGTGGCCGGCGCGGTCACCGACCACGCCGACCTCCTCTACGAGAAGGAAGGCGACCTCGCCACGGTCCAGGTCTGGCGCGACCGCGACCGGCCGGAGGCTCTCGGCATGGCCATCGACGGCACCACGATCGGCGCCACGCGTGAGTGGGGCAGCACGCTCTGGACGAAGCAGGTGCTCCTCGCGCACCTGCCGTTCGCGCTCGACGACCGCCTCCGCGACGTGATGACGATCGGCCTCGGCTCCGGCTCCACCGTGGAGGCGCTGCTGGAGCATCCCGGCGTGCGCTCGGTGGACGTGGTGGAGATCAACGCGCCGGTCATGGAAGGCTGCCGCTACTTCCCCTACGCCGCGTCGCTCGCCGACCCGCGCGTGAGCGTCGTCGTGGACGACGCGCTGCAGTTCCTCCAGCGCTCCCCGCGCCGCTGGGACGCCATCGTGTCCGACGGCAAGGAGGCCATGTCCTTCGCCGGCACGGCGAAGCTGCTCACGCGCGAGTTCTACGAGCGGTGCCGGGCCGACCTCACGGACGACGGCCTCCTCGTGCAGTGGGTGCCGCTCGCGATCGGCGCCGAGGAGTACCGGATGATCGTGCGCACGCTCGGCGCGGTCTTCGAGAACGTCGACGTGTTCTTCGAGCCGCCGTCGCACGTGCTGTTCGTGGCGTCGGCGCGCGCGCTCGAGGGCCGCCCGCGCGACGGCGTTCCCTTCGGCGACGCCGCCTCGCGCGACCTGGCCGAGCTGGGCATCGAGGGTGCCGCCGGGCTGCGCGCGCGCTGGGTGGCGGATGCGCGCTCGCTCGCGACGACGGTGGGCGAAGGGCCCTTGAACACCTGGGATCGCCCGCGGCTCGAGTTCACGGGGTACAAGCTCAGCCCCGCGCGTTGGGGAGCGGAGACCGCCGAGATGCTCGCGTCGATGGAGAGGGCGTCCTCGGCCGCGGAGTCGACGAGCGGGGCGCAGGAGTTCGCGAGCGGCGCCGACGCGCGCGCCCTGCGCGTCCTGCGCGTGGCCCTCGGGGAGCACGTGGCCGGGCGGCGCGATCGCGCGAGCGTCTTCGCGATGCGCGCGCTCGCCGCCGCTCCGAGCGATCCGGTCGTGCGCCTCTGGGCCCAGCGGATCGCGGGAGGGCCGGGTGCCGCGCTCGCGGCGGAGCGGTGAGCGTGACCGAAGCTGCGTCTGCCCGAGTCACGTGGCGGCAGGGACGCCGGTCGCCCGGCGTCCCTCGCGGCCAATTCGCGTGCCGCACCTGACGGCGATGCGTCCGCCGTCCCGCGTCAGCCTGCTCGCCTCAGCCGGGGGGACACGTGGCGGTAGCGAATCTCAACCGCGGCTGTTCCGAACCCCTGGAACCGCCCGAGGTCCGCGACGCGAAGTCCCGTGCCCTCGCTGGGGTCGACCGTGAGGAGAAACCCCTGCATGGGCGTGCCCTCCTCGACGATCTCCTTGATCAGCGGCGTCAGGTCGAGCACGTGCGTGCTGCTCCCCTCCGCGAGGTTCAGCTCCAGTCGCGCGTAGAGTTCCGGATCGAAGTCTCCGCCGGGGTTGGACCACGGGCTGGTCCAGCTGACCGACCCCGCCAACCACGGCCTCGTGATCGGATGGACGACCAGCGTCATCCGCCGCCCCTCTGCCACACCGGCAGTCGTGAACCGGAGGAGTGCCTTCGATACGGCGATATCCGTCAGGCCGGTCAACGGGTCGACGTTGAATAGAATTCTCGCCGCGCCGTGCTCATCCTGGATCACGGTGACGTCGCGCACCGGTCGCGCAAGCTCGTCACCGAATGCCGCCGTGGCGGCGACGAACACTCCCGTCGCCAGCAGAACGAGAAGCGGTCTCATGGCTGGCCTCCATCTGGCGCCCGGTAGGCGCCCTTGATCTTGCCCCACGACTGACGCTCGACGGAGACGACACCGCAGCCTTCCCCGAAGGCCCCGATGAGCCCGCAGCCGATCGAGCCCTCGGGAAGGCACGGGGAACCGACCATCACGTGGAAGTCCCCGCCAGGGACATCACAGAAGAGGGGATCTACCTCCCGGTCCGTTGGGCCGTGTGTGAAGTAGACCCCCGCGCCACCTACGTTCTGCCAGAACACGTTGCACACGGACTGGACGACAGCATTGTAAGCGAAGACTGCGGGCACGTTTGACTCCGCGATCACGTTGTTCATGAACTGATGTGGACCACCGGACAGCGCGACCGCACCACCACCAACGTCCGCATGCGGGGCGCTGTTCCCGAAGAACGTGTTCTCACGTTCAGTCGCGGTGCCACCAATAGAGATGGCTCCTCCGATCCCGTTCGCCCCGTTCGTCCGGTTGTTGAGGAAGAGACAGTCCTCGACGAGCGTCGAGCCGATGCTGCCCTTCCGAATCGCGCCGCCGCCCGTGGTGCTGTTCGTGTTGTTCACAAACCGGCAGGCGCGGACAGTGGCGCCGCCGAAGTACGGATCTGAGAACTGG
Organism: bacterium; assembly: GCA_046330135.1. GTDB lineage: Bacteria > ARS69 > ARS69 > ARS69 > ARS69 > CAYYFX01. The sequence continues at coordinate 634,840 of JAXLTI010000004.1, read as the reverse complement.
ACGCCCGTACCCCAGCAGCCCTCGAATGCGCAGCCTTCGATGTAGGCTCCCTCCGGCGGGTCGGAGTAGTTCCCTGCCGAGAGTACGCCGACGGACCCACAGTCACGGACGACGGTGTCGTGCATCTCGAGCCAACCGTTTGCGTGGTAGATCGCACCGCCGCTGAAGGCACGGCAGTTTTCGAACTCGCACCCAATCAGCGTAAGGTTGCCGTTGGCCGCGATCCCGCCACCGGAACTCTGCCCCGCGGTTAGGTCATGGAACGCGCAGTTCTGGTATGTCAAATACCCCTCAAGGTAGCACCCGCGCAGAGGAAGGGATGTGGTGATAGCGAAGCCCTCGATGGATGTGAACTCCGTTCCGACGGCCAGCGCGAGGATCACCTGATCCTGTGGGCCCGGCGCCTCGTCCATTTCGATTGCCGTGACCGAAGGACCGCCCTCCGAACGCAGAACCACGCCATTGACCATGAACACGCACGCTGTCCAGCGGAACGGACCGCCAAGGTCCCGTACCTCCACGTGCGTGTAGATCCCGGGCGCGACTACCACGGAATCGCCGGCCACGCTGGCGTCCAGCCCCGCCTGGATGGTTGAGTGCTCCCCAGGTACATGTCGGGTGACAGCAAGGGTGCTGGTCGGCCCCACCAGGAGGCCGACCACCAGAATCACTGCGAAAGGACGGATCATGGCCACCATTAGCGTACCACCGTGACCTTCCTCATTTCCACGAAGCCACTCGGGCCGCGGAGCCTGAGGAAGTACACTCCGGCGCCGACCTGCTGGCCCCGGCTGTCTCTCCCCGCCCAGGAGATCGGGTATCTCCCAGGGGCCGCGACCTCCCGGCGCGAGTCGAGCAGCCTCCGCCCCCCGACGTCGAAGACCTCCAGTACGTACGTCCCCGTCCTATCCTTCGGTACGGCGAGTTGGAGGTTCACTCCGTTGGCCCCCGGGTTCGGGTAGGGCGTGCTGAGTTCGAGCTTCTGGGTGAGCCCGTCTTCCGCGGCAGCAAGCGCCACGTCCTCGTCGAGCGAGGCACGCCTTGGGCCCTGCACAAAGGCTCTCGGGAAGGCGGTATCTGCTGGCGCGTCACCGGGGCGCGTTGCCTCGCAGGGCGGATTCACTGGCTCCGTGTAGAAGCCCGCGATCTTGATGAGGTAACCGGGCGGCGCCAGGCGATTCTCGATCTCCGTGGAGTCAGCCAGCAACGTGCGGGTTCCCAAGGAGTCTGTAGCCCAGTAGTTGTTCCGGGCGTCTAATGTATCGGTGGCTCCGGTGTCGGTCTCGTAGATGAACTTCGTGTTGTAGAGATTCACCGTGAGCACGTTGGCGCCACGATCGGACTGCGCCGGCCCGAGCTTGGTCTTCACGGCGTCGTTCGTGCGCAGCGCGAAGAAGGCGGAGTCCGCAGTTAGCGCCTCGAAGGCGTTGTTCTTGAACCGGATCGCCGAGCCTGTCGCGTCAGACCGGTAGATGTCGACGTCACGCTTGCTCTGAACGACCCGGTTGCAGTTCACCTGGACGTCGGAAGGTTCCTGGAACTCCATCCCGGCGAACTCCCAGTCCTCGGACCAGTTCTCGAGCGCGCTCACTGAGCGCAGGGTCGAGCCGCACGGCCAGTCGAACTTGAGACCGGAGTACGCCGATCCATACTGTGGCGTCCCCTGCGGCCCCATGACGAAGTTGTCTTCGAGCAAGAGCCCGCGATGCGAAGGCGGTCCGGTCAGGCAGAATGTCTTTCCGTACCAAACCGAGATCCCCGTCCCGCCCTCGTCCTTGTCTCGGCCCCACAGGAGCACTTGGTTCCCCGCCACGTGCGCGCTATCCGCCTGGTCAACGTAGATCCCAGTGCCACCGAGTTCCCGATACAGGTCCTCACCGCGGTCGACGACGCAGTTGGCGATCGTGATTCCCCGGTGCTCGGCGTACTTCGCCCAGATCCCCGTATCCGCAAAGTGGTGGACTCGCGAGTGCCGGATGAAGACGCTGTCCGGGCGCTCCACGTAGATCGGCGTGGCCGCGTTCCCCACCTGCGCGTACTGGAGGCTGCTCTGCGGCGCCCACCGGCCGAGCGTGATGCCGCCCCAGTCCTTCCCGGCGTTCGGCGAGGAGGGACTCGTGACCGTCGCCGGGCGGAAGTAGACGGAGTCGCCGGCGGCGTTGTTCCCCGCCGCCGTGAGCCTCCCGTCGGCGACGAGATCCACCTTCCCGGTCGCGCCAATCCAGCCGTCGCGGCATCCCCCGGTCGAGGCGACGACGTTCGTGCCTGCGGTCAGGCTCCACTCGCCTGGCGCGTCGACGAACACCGAGTCGCAGACCCCATTCGCCCAGTGACCGTGGGGGATGAACACGTCCGTGCTGTCGAGGTAGATGTCCTTCGCGTCGAGGATGTGCGAGAACGTCGTGTTCTTGATGCTCGGCGCGCAGTAGTTCTCGATCGCGATACCGACCTTGCCATAGGCGATGCTCGCGTGATCCACCGAGCTGATCGGCTGGAGGCAGCCTGCGTACCCGTAGGCCGCCCCACCCCGTTCACAGCCCACGAGATCAAAGCGGAATCCGTACCAGTCTCCAACGGCCGCTGCCGCGTCCAGTTCCCCAAGGAAATGGTCGAAGGCGCTGTCGCGCGACGAACTGATCTTGACGGGACTGCCGGTGGCACCCTGGACGTCGACCTTTCCGCGTACGGTGATTTCCGTCTTTCCCGCGTCCTTGCTGGCATGTCGGAGGTCCTTCGCCTTGCAGTAGACCCGGGCGTTCTCCGTGGCCGTCAGCGCGACTCCCGGCGCGACGACGATGTCCCCCGTCACCTGCACGAGCCCGTCCCACGTCGTGTTCGCCCGGAGGGTATCGGCGACATCAGTCGGTGCGTCGAACCGGACGCTCACGTACATGGAGTCGCGTCCCACGTCGGCCCAATGGACGTCGTAGATGCTGATCCCGCTCCGGACGTCCTGCCTCCGCAGACTGGCCGGAGCCCCGCCGGAGTACGTCGTGTCCGCGTACAGGTTCGTGCTCGGATTCGAGTAGGGGGCGAAGACGTTGGTCCAGTTCGCGTCGCCTGAGCCCTCTTGGAAGAGGTCCGTGTACCGTCGAGCACCACGGATCGGCATGCACTGGCGTCAGCCCCATGGCGATCAGGCACGGCAAGGCTACCAGGACGTGGAGCCGGTGGGCCACTCTGTGGCCCGGATGCCAACAGTCGGGGCGCCGCAACAGGGCTCGCCCCCTCGGAGACTCTCGGAAGAGAGACATCGTCGCACCCCCCTTCGAGGGCACTTGAAACCGCTCTCTCGTTGCGTAGGGGGCGAAGCCGAGGGCCCAGGTTGGGACGTGGGCCGGACTCGGCTTGGCGGGAGAGCGGCGGGGTTTCGATCGCTCCCTACGCGCCGTTGGTCGCAAGCTACGGCACTCGCAACACTCATTTCAAGACAAATCGTTCATCTACTCGGGGGGGGGTGCTGCCCGACCGATCTGACGACCGGCCACCGAAGCATAAGTCCAGGCCCCGAATGACTTTAGCGGCGGCGCGAATCGAGATCAACGAGGTAACCCGGCCCGAGGTGCGCCATCTGCTCCTCGATCCACTCCGCGCGACGCTCCACGTATGGCGAGGGCCGGTTCGCGCGGAAGCGTCGCGGGCTGGGCAGCACCGCCGCGAGCAGCGCGGCCTCGTGCCGCGTGATGCGCGACGGCGGCTCCTGGAAGAAGGTGTCGGCCGCGGCGGCGACGCCGTAGACGCGGTCGCCGAACTCGCACACGTTGAGGTAGACCTCCAGCACGCGTCGCTTCGGCCAGAGCAACTCGATCAACACCGTGTAGTAGGCTTCGAGACCCTTCCGCACCCAGCTCCGGTCCGACCAGAGAAACAAGTTCTTCGCGACCTGCTGGGAGATCGTGCTCGCGCCGCGTACACGCCGTCCGTCCGCGTTGTCCTCGGCGGCGTCCTGGATGGAGCGGAAGTCGAAGCCCCAGTGATGCGGGAAGGTCTGGTCTTCCGCCGCCACCACGGCGAGCCGCATCGACGGTGGGATCTCGCGCCACCCCACCCACCGGTGACGCAGAGAAGGATCGGCGCCGTGCAGCAAGAGCCCGATCTGCCGTTGCAGCATGAACGCGCTCGTGAAGGGCGGGATCCACCGCAGGATCAGCACTTGCAGGAACGTGAACAGGAAGATCCCGGCCGCCGCCCGAAGGAGCAGCGTGCGAACAGGATGACGCCGCGCGAACGTCCGCGCCCTGGCGCGCTCGCGATCGAGCCGCGGTGTGGAAACGGCGTCCTCGACGTCCTCGTCTGCGGGAGACAGGGACGGTCGCGGCAGCGCCTCGCCGTCGGAAGCCGGCGTCACGTTCCGCATCGACGCTCCCTCTCCCCTAGCGCGCCGGCGACGTCTTTCGCAAGCGCGCGAGCGCGCTCGCGCGGAACTTCGCGATCTTGGGCGCGATGACGGCTCGACAGTAGCCCTGACCCGGGTTTCGCCGGAAGTAGTCCTGGTGATAGCCCTCCGCCGCATGGAACGGCGCGGCGGGGACGATCTCCGTCACGATCGGCGCGTCCCAGATCTCGGCCGCGCTCAATTCCGCCACGACGGCCTCGGCGGCGGCCTTCTGCTCCGGGGTGTGGAAAAAGATCGCGGAGCGGTACTGCGAGCCGACGTCCGCGCCCTGACGGTCCAGCGTGGTGGGATCGTGGATGGCGAAGTAGACCTCGAGGATCTCCCGGTAGGAGATGACCTCCGGATCGAACGTCACCTGCACGGCCTCGGCGTGGCCGGTGGCTCCGCTGCAGACTTGCTCGTACGTGGGGCTCGCCCGTCGTCCCCCCGTGTACCCCGACACGATCGCCTCGACGCCGCGCACTTCCTGGTAAACGGCTTCGAGGCACCAGAAACAGCCTCCCGCGAGCGTCGCGATCTCCCGGCGCTTCTCGGACATGGCACCTCCGCTTGAAGACCCGTCCATCCGGCGAAGGGCCGAGAGCGCATTGCGCCCCCGGCCCCCGCGTCTGAACCTCAGATGCCGAATCTACCTCAAGAGAGTCACCTTCCGGGTCTCGGTGACGGCCGACGACTCCAGCCGCACGAAGTAGACCCCGGCCGCGACCTGCCGGCCGGACGAGTCGCGCCCATCCCACGAGAGGGAGTGGCGGCCCGCAGCCTGCTCACCCTGAGCGAGCGTCGCGATCCGGCGCCCTTGCAGGTCGTACACCGCCACCAGTGACCGTCCGCCGTTCACCGGCACGTCGAAGCGAATCTCCGACTGCGAGCGGAACGGGTTCGGGACCGGAGCGGCCAGCGCGAACTTCGCCGGAGGAGCCTCGATCACCGGCGCATCCACCGGGTTGCTGCCCACCGAGATGACGATCTCGTACGTCGCCGTCTTCGGGAGGTCGCCGCTCGCGCTCTTCCAGACCGCGATGCCCCAGAACTGGCCGGCCGGAACGATCGCCGTCAGATGCTCGTCGGCGCCGTCCCCGTTGGCGTTGGCCAGGTACCCCGAGTACTTCACGTGGTACGGGATCGTACCGTCGAACGCGGAAATCCCGAGGTTCGCATTGCCCGAGAGGTTGTTCACGCCGATGTACACCGGCGTGCCCGTACCGAGGAACACCTCGTGCAGGTCGAAGACCTCGTTCGCGCCCAGCGTGAACGGACCGAGCCTCGTCACGCCCGGCGGCATCGAGCCCCAGTACGGGGCGTCCGCCCGCTGGACGGAGCAAGTGCTCCCGTCGGCGTTCCAGTTGAGGATGCCGTAGTCGTAGGCCGCGCTCGCCGCCGCGTTGTAGTTCACGACAGCGAAGTCGCAGGCGCCGTCCGTGGCATCGCCCGACCACTCGAGCCAGCTGCCGAAGCCGTCTTTGCTGCCCGTGGAAGCGGTGTGGAGCCGGACGTCGTAGTCCCCCGTCGCGCTCGACGGCAGGACGCCGACGCCGGTCCAGTAGCTGCCCGCCGGAGCCGCCCGGAAGCCGTCCACCGAGTACTCCGTGTAGCCCACGGGATCCTTCAGCGGCGGCGCGTTGCGGATGACGGGCGTCTGGTTCACGAGGTCGTAGGGCGTCCAGACGAACCAATCCACGAACGTGTTGTCCGTCTCGAACATCTCCGTGACCTGGTTCAGCGCGTCCGCGTCGAGGCGGATGTGGTGACGCCCGCCGCGCACGAGGCTGTAGGGATCCAGCCCCTGCTGCGTGTTGATCCACTGCTGGAAGGTGCCCGGACCGATCGTCCCGGCGTTCCCGTACCAGTACCACGTGTCGTCCACGTAGAGCCGAGTCTGCCACGGCGACACCGCGTTGTTCGGCCCCTCGTTGTAGGTCGAGAAGTTGTACGACGTCGTCGTCTGGTTGCCGTTCAACGTGGCCGGCAGCGGCGCCGAGACGAGCGTGGCGTCCGTCGTGTTCCGCGGCACGACCGGACCGTACCAGCCGGACGGCGTGGAGGCGGTCAGGTTCGGGCTCTGGCTCACGATCAGCTGATACGTCAGGGACTGGCCGAGGTCCGCCGTCTGCGCCTTCCAGACCGCGATGCCGTGCCAGTTGCCCGCCGCCGGGCTGACGATCACGTACTCGTCCTGTCCCGGACCGACGTTGTTCGCATAGCCGCCGGAGATGTAGTCGCCCTTGGACGAGAAGCCCGAGGGATCCCGGTGCACGCTGAGCCCGTAGTCCGCGCCGCCGCTCAGCCAGTGCACCTGGATGCGCGTCTGGACTCCGCTGGCGATGTAGATCTCGTGCAGCTCGATCAGGTTGCCGGCGGCGAGCGTGTACGGACCGTTCGTCCCGGGGTTCGCCACGATGCCGTGGTCCTGATCGTACTCGACGACCTTGTTCCCGGTGCCGGCCCAGTCGATTCCGCTGGCATAGTAGGTGCCGCCCGGAATCGTGTTCCGGTCCAGGATCACGAAGTCGATCTGGCCGTTCAGGAAGCCCGACGAAGCGACCGAGGCGCCGAACCCCTGCTGCGGGATGTTCATCGGCGTCTCGTTGTGGAGATAGATGTCGAAGTCGTCGGACGCCTGTGTCGGCAGGATCGCGAACGCGTGCCAGTACTGGCTGCCCGTGGTGCCCTGGAACCCTTCCGCGTTGTAGTACGGGCCGTAGCCCGTGCTCGTCTTCGGAGGGTCGTACGACCGCGTCACGGGCGTGTTCACGGACAGGACGTACGGCGACCAGATGAATTGCCGCGTCCAGTCGTTGTTGCCCTCGTTCGACTCGGCTTCCGCATCCAGGTAGTCCGCGCGATCCATGACCGTGTGGCGGCCGCCCTTGATGTTGTCGGGTCCGCCGGTGTTGCCGCACCACTGCCACGTGTTCGCGCCGAAGTTCGAGTTGAAGCACTGCCAGAGCCAGCCATCGTCCACCGCCACGAGCGCTCGCGGGCTGTTGAGCGTGGGGCTGTAGACGCTCTGGTTCCACTCCGTCCAGTTCCAGTACGTGGCCGCGACGTTGCCCGGAAGAGCTGCCGCCGCCAGCGGCGCGTAGCCGCCGTTCGAGTCCGCGGTGGTCCGCGGCACGATCGGGTAGCTCCAGCCGCCCGGCGTGAACGTGGCCACCATGTCCGGCTCGATCGCGTTGATCGCGTTGACCATGTTCGGCATCGGACCGATGTGATGCGTGGTCGGCGCGCCCTGCGGCGTCCCGCCCACCTGGATCGCCGCGCGCATCAACGACGGAGAGATGTCGTAGCCGTACTTCTGGTTCGCGATCCCCTGGAGATCCGCGCAGACGCCGGTGATGATCGGCGACGCGCTGGAGGTTCCGCTGAAGCTCGCGGTGTAGTCCTGCTCGCAGCTCGCCTGGTTCCAGAGATCGCCGTAGCCGGTGGAGTACACGGTGTCGCCGTACCCGTGCACGTTCACGCGGCTGCCGTAGTCCGTCCAGCACTCCGGCGCGTGACCGCCGGACGTGCCGGCCCCCACGATGATCGCGCCGGAGTCGTGCCCGGGGTTGAACCAGCCGGAGTACTGCGCCGCATCCAGGTTCATGGAGCCGTTGCCGCCGGCTTCCACCACCACCGTCCCGTTCGCGGTGGCGGTCTGGATGGCGTTCCAGCTGGCCACGTCCCACTCCACCGGGACGTACTCGAACTGGCCGCAGTTGCACGTGCACGTGAGTCCCGAGGACGGGCCCAGGATGTGGATCTCGAGCAGCATGACCTCGCCGGGGAAGAGGACGCCGTCCGCGAAGGTGATCGCGGCGGCCCACGTCGCGGCGTTGTCGAAGTCGCACATCTTCAGGCTGACGTCGGACGAGATTCCGGTCGTGCCGTAACCGTTGTCGCACGAGCCGATCTCACCGAGCACCGCCGTGCCGTGCTCCGGCCCGGTGTTGTTCACGGAGCCGTTGAGGACGTCCGTGACCGCGATGTTGATGTCCTCGTGTCCGAAGCACCACGCCCACTCGCAGTCGCAGACGTAGAAGCCGGCGCCCGCGCCGTTGCCGCCCGGGTGGTAGGCCCACGAGTACACGGCGTCCACGCCGTTCGGGGCCGGGTCCAAGTAGAACTGGTTGGCCCGCCAGAGCGGCGTGGCCGGCGCGATGTCGCCGCAGGCCGGCGCCTCGCCGTGCGCCTGCAGATACGCCGTCTCCACTTCGTTCAGGGCGAGCAGCTCGTTCGCGAGCGCCACGCCCTTCTCGCTCGGGGTGGGGAACGTGATGAGGTAGAAGTTGTTCAGATCAGCCAGCTCCTTGCCGCCGATCAGCTGACCCGTCTCCTTGTCCGAGTCCAGGATGCGCTCCTCGACGTCGAAGGCCCGCTGGACCTTGGCGTCCGGGTACTTCGCGAGGATCGCGTCCACCGAAGGGATCGCGGCACCGTCCGCGAGCAGGCGCCCGTTGCGCAGCCGGACCTTCATTCCCTCGACGAACTTCACGATGATCTTGTCGCGCGAGAGACCCTGGCGATCGTCCACGCGCGACGGCTTCGCGGGAACCCACCGCGGCTCGAGCGAACGCACGGACGTGGGCAGCTGGATCCCCAGCATCTGGAATTTCTCGCGTGCGCTCATCGGCTTCCGCACGAGATCGGCCGGCGGATCGACGTTGCGCATGCCCAGCAGATGACCATCAGCGTCGTAGTAGAAGTCCCCTCGCACCTCGGCCACGTGCACTCCGGCCGACGTTCGGGCGGGGGACACGCCCACCGCGACGAGCGCGGCGAGCCCGAGAACCCAACGGCGATTCATCGGCGGCCCCCTTACTTGATCAGGCCGAGCTTGCGGGCGCGCTCCTGGGCCACCGACGGATCGGCGGTCGCGGGACGGTACTTCTCGGGGTGCAGCAGCTGATCGAGCGCCTTCTCGAAGTCGGCGACGCGGACCGCATCGCCGTTCAGCCGCGCGATGCGCAGGCCGAAGTCCACGTTCTTCAGCTCCATGTCCTTCTTGGCCTGCATCGCCTCACGCTCGACGACGGCGCGGAGATCCCCGTCCGTCTCGGCCGCGGCCTGCTGGGAGAGCTGCGCGATCTGCGCGTTCGCGGTCTGGTTGTAGTCCCACTGGTCGCGATAGAGCTTCTTGATCTGGCCACGGACTACCGGATCCTGCGAGAGGATCGGTCCGTAGGCGAATTCCTGGGGCGCGGTGGAAGCCGACTTGTCGACGGTGACGCGCTCGCTCGTTCCCGAGGGCACCGGCGCGGTAGCCGTGTCACTCGCGAACGCGGCGACCGCCGCGAGCGAGACGAGACCGAAGACGAGTCCAATGAGTGAAACCGACCGACGCACGGAACACCTCCGCGGACAGGGTGGGATCGGACAACGCCGCGCCCCCCCGACGTCTGCTCCACGCGGGTCGTGCGTTCTGGCCGACTAGGGGGGATGATGCCGGCGTGCCGCTCAGAATACTCCGGCGATGGAAGCGAATTCCATCGCGACGTGCGCGCGGGACGTGAACGTCGCGGGTAAAGATGTCGCGCACGAACGACCGTCCTCCAATAGTGGAGTCGTTGTCCGGCTTTTGCTGCGCCACGAACCGCGCTTCACGATGCGGTCGCGTCCGTGGTGGGCTCCTCCGGCGCGACGCCGCGCAGCCGTCGCAGGGCGCCGATCAGCACGCCCGTGGCGGCCACGAAGGGCGTCGCGACGACGGGCCAGAGGGGCTCTCTCGTTTCCCGGATCGCTTCGAGGAGACCGACGTCCGGCCCGCGCGCGCTCGTCGCGTGCGGCATGAGGAGGATGGCGCCGGCGCCCACGACGCCCGCGCCGAAGACGAGCGCGGCCAGCACGCTCGGGGCGCGCATCGATCGGCCGAGCGCGGCGCAGACGAATCCGCCGGCGATCGCGGCCACGAGGCTCACGCCGAGGCTCGACAGGACCCACGAGGGCGAGGCCTCCCAGCGCCCGGGCAGGAGCGCTTGGTCCGCGCCGAGCCGGCTCCAACCCAGCGACAAGCCTGCGGCCAGGACGACGGCCGTCGCGGCGAAGCCTGCGGCGACACTGAGCACCGTTCGGTTCATCCGGCTCCTCCCGGGATCTCCTCCGCGCCGGCGCGCCCCCGAGGCGCACGGTCCGCCTTCGGTTCCTCTCCGAGGCGACGGAGACGCTCCAGCCGCGCGGGCTCGCTCGCGACGAGCCACTCCAGCTTCGAGAGGACGTCCCACGCCTTCGCGCACCACGGGCGCGCCTCGTCTGCGCGCCCGAGCGCCAGCAGGCACTCGGCGATCTCCTCGAAGACGAAGCCGTCCCGCCGGCGCCCCGCCGCGTCCATGTCGCTCAGAAGAAGGCGCTGCGCCGCCAGCGCTTCGTCCACTCGACCGAGCGAGCGCAGCGATCTCGCGACGCACCAGCGCGCCACGTCGATCTCCGCGGGCTTCCCGTCCTCCCGACGCGCTTCGAGCGCTTCCTCGAACAGCGCGTGCGCGCGCTCGAGCTCGCCGCGGCCGTGGTGCGTCCACGCGAGGTTGTTCAGCAACGACCCGCGCCACCGTCGCGCGCGCGGTTCCTTCGACGTTCGCGCGAGCGCGAGCCCCATCTCGTTCCAGCGGACGGACGCGTCTCCGGTCTCCACGATCGCGACCATGTGCGCAGCGTCCACCGCGAAGCCGTCCTCGCCGCACGTGCGTGCGATCGCGAACGCGTCGAGGAAGAGCGGCCGCGCGTCGCTCGCCCGTCCCGCAGAGTTCAGCGTCCGCCCGCGCTCGAGGAGATAGCGCACCCGGACGACGGGCGGCGCACCGTCGAGACGCGCAGCGACGTCGTCGAGCAGAGCGTGCGCCTCGTCGAACCGGCGGCGGAGCGACATCGTGCGCGCGATCTGCGTGCGCAGCTGCAGCGCGAGCGAGGCGTCCTTCGCCGCCTCCAGCCGCGGGAGGATCTCGCGGAAGCGCGCCTCGGTGGACGCGGGATCGTCGTAGTCCCAGAGGTCGTCGAAGCGCGAGGGATCGTCGGCGCGTGGAGGGCTGTCGAAGCCGGAGGGATCCTCGGCGCGTGGAGAATCGTCGAAGCGCGAAGGGTCGTCCGTCCCCGGCGTCACGTCGTCGCTCCTTCGCCCGGCGCTTCTCAGGCACCTCGTCCGCCGCGCCTCGACCGCGAGGGCGACGCCGACACGCTGCCATGCTCCCGCCACCCTATCACGGAGTGCTCGCTCCCGAGGCGGCCGGCGGGGGGGCGCTGGAGCCACCGGCGGGGAGGTGAAATGGACCGTGATATGATCGATCGACCTCGGGATCGGCCTTGGAAAGGATGGGCGGACCTCCCAAATGAAGGGCATGGAGATGCGCCCGAGGGAGCACGAGCTCTGGCTCGGGGACCTGCGGGCGCGCTTCGTCGACGTCGCGCGCAAGCGCGTCCCGGCGGAGGCCGTCGAGGACGTCGTGCAGGAGGCGCTCACGGTGGTCCACACGAAGGGGACGAACGCCGCACCGAGCGAAAAGCCGCCGCTGCCGTGGTGCTTCCAGGTGCTCCGCAACGTCGTCGGCAACTACTACCAGCGTCAGAGGACACGGGACGCGGCGGCCCAGCCCGGCTCCGCGTCGCGCGTGCAGATGGAGGAGATCACGGGGGGACGCCCGGATCCCACGCCGCTCGAAGCCCTCGAGCGCTCCGAGACGGCGCGCCTGCTCCGCGCGGCCGTGGCCGAGCTGGCGGCGCTCGACGAGCTTTGCGGATCGCTGCTGCGCTCGCTCCTCGATGAGACCGCGCCTGCGCAGCCGGCCGGGGCGCCGTCCACGTCGTATGTTCGCGCTTTCCGCTGTCGCCAGAAGCTGAAGGCGATCCTCTTGCGGCGGGGAGTGCTCGCATGACCGGCGAGACCACGACTCCTTCCGACCTCACGCCCGAGGAGGCGGCGGAGCTCGAGGAGTATCTCGCCGGCCGTCTGTCTCCCGAGCGCCGCGCGGCACTCGAGCAGCGGATCCTCGCGAGCGAGCGGCTCGCCGACGCGCTCTACGCGGACGTGAGCCTGCGCTCGAGCTTCGAAGAGAGCCGCGGGGACGCGGTCGCGCCGCGCCGCGCGCGGGTGATCCCTCTCTTCGCTTCACGGTGGACGCGCATCGCGCTTCCCCTGGCCGCCGGGCTCGCGCTCCTCGTCCTCTCGCCGCGCCTGTTCGGTCCGCGCCACGCGGAGGACGACTCGGGCTTCGACGGCACGCCGCACTTCCGCTCCGGGACCTTGGAGCCGGCGCTCCGCGCTCTCGCGCCCACCGGCGACGTGGCCGGCGAGCCCACGTTCACGTGGACCCGGGACCCCTCGGCGGACGCCTATCGCCTGGAGCTGCTCGGAGCGTCGGGCGAGGTGGTCTTCTCCACGACCACGCCGGACACCACGCTCGCCGTGCCGCGCGCCTCGTTGCGCGATCCCCGCGGCGTCACGGCCTGGCGCGTGGTTCCGCGACGCGCCGGGAAGGACGCCGCGCCCTCAGCGACCTCGCCGCTTCGGCTGCTTCCGCGCTGACACGGCCTTCGTGCGCGCAGACTTCCCGCGCGGTGCCGTCGCCTTGCGCGGTGCCGTCGCCTTCTTGCGGGGCGCCGCCGCCTTCTTACGCCGTGCCGCCTTCGGCCGCGAACCCGTGCGCTTCGGGTACAGCGGCTGGTAGAGCAGCACGATCACCTCGCCCGGCATCTTGAAGCGCGTGACCAGACCGAAGCCGCGATCCGTGATCTCGTCCAGGAACTCGACGCCGCGCGAGCGCAGCCGCGCGACCGTCGCGCGCACGTCGTCGCAGTAGAAGGAGACGTCGTGCGTGCCGCTCGGCGCGCCGTCGGCCGAGGCGGCCGGGTGGCAGCCCATGTCCGCTTCCGGGAGATCGAAGATGAGCCAGCCCTCGCCGATGTCCGTGAACGGAAGCTCGAGCTTGTCCCGGAGGAAGGCGCGCAGCGCCTCCGGCTCCGACGTGTAGAACATCGCGTGAATGCCGCGGATCATCGCTCCCTCCTGCAGGCGTGATTCCTTCAGGCGTGGTGCCCGTCGGGCTCGGCGACCGTTCGCCGCTCGACCACGCGCAGCGCGTCGAACAGGCGCCGCGCGGCTTCTGTCACGTCGGTCACCGCGTCCTCGAACGCCGCCGCGTTCGTCCGCGACGGCTCGCGGTAGCCGCTGATCTTCCGGACGAATTGCAGCGCCGCGTCGTGGAGCTCCGCATCCGTCGGAGCGCCCTCCGGGCGTCTCAGTTTCTTGATGTTGCGACACATGGGAATCTCCTCCCGATGTCTCTCTAGGGAACGCGCGGCACGGCGTCGCCGGCCGGGGGCTCTTCCGCGAGATCGTGGACCGTGGTGAGGAACGGCCGGGGCCGGCGGTGGACGCGCAGCTCGAAGACGTCCGGGCGGCCGTAGTGGCCCGCCACGTCGAGCTGCGATCGCGGGCCGACGAGCTGCTCCGGTCTCACCTCGACCTCGAGGATCGTCTCCTCCTCTCGCGCCGGACCCGCCACGACCTTGCCGTCCGGATCGACGATCACGCTGTCGCCGGAGTTGAGCCACTCCCCCGCCTCGTTCAAGTACTTCGCCTTGAACGACAGGCGATCCGGCACGTCCTGCTTGCGCATCGGCGAGCAACACGAGACGACGAAGCACCGACTCTCCTTCGCCACGTGTCGCATCGTCGAGAGCCAGGGCTCGCCGCGGTCCCACGTGGGCGCTGCGTGGATCTGCGCGCCCCACGCCGCCAGCGCGTACCGCGCGAGCGGCATGTAGTTCTCCCAGCACAGGAGGCCCCCGAGGCGCGCGAACGGCAGCGGGTACACTTCGAGGTCGCTGCCGTCACCCATGCCCCAGACGAGCCGCTCGCCGCCCGTGGGGATCAGCTTGCGGTGCCGGCCCAGGATGCGGCCGTCGGCGCCGATGTAGAGCAGCGTGTTGTAGAGCGTTCCGCCGCTCGCCTCGTCGTTCCGCTCGTTCACGCCGATCGCCACGGTGACCCGCGCCTTCGCCGCCGCGCGGCACAACGCATCCACCGAGGCGCTCGGCACGGTCACCGCGTTCGCGTGCAGCTCCGCGTACAGCTCGCGCAGCACCGCGGTATGCCCCGACGGTACGAACCACACCCAGAGCGGATATCCGGGCACGAACGCCTCGGGGAACACGGCGAGGGAGACGCCCCGGCGGCCCGCCTCGGCGATCAGGTCGCAGGCCTTGGCGATCGTGGCGTCCCGGTCGAGGTAGACCGGGCAAGCCTGGATTGCGGCGATGCGGAAGGGCGCAGACATGTCGATGGACCTCCGGAAACGGCGAGGGCGCGAAGGGTAGCCCGAGCCGCGACCGCGCGACAACCCGCTCCGTCGGTCAGCGGGCTCTGGCGACGTCGATCAGGGCCGCCGCGACCCACGTGGGCGGTCGCGCGGCGTAGGGGCCGGTCATGTCGTCGCCGAGGAGATCGAGGATCCGCGCCTCGAAGCGCCCCACGAGGTGGCCGAGAACTTGGCCCACGTCGCGCGCGTCGCTCTTCGTGGCGATGCAGTGCCGCTGGAACTCCGGGAAGCGGCCTCGACCCGCGAGATCGAACCCTTCCTGGATCTTGCCGCGCGCGAAGGCGAGGCCGCGCGCGTCACTCGGCAGCGCCTGCTCCGGAGGGTCGCCGTAACCGATGCCGTGGTGCATCGGGTCGGCGGTGGCCACGATCGCCGAGTCGCGCGCGAGCCGCTCCAGCTCGTCGACGCCGCGGAGCGCCTCCGGGTGACCGCCCGCGAGATACGGATAGCGGAAGACGAGCTCCGGCCCGCGCACGCCGCGCCGCCGCGTCTCCTCGCGGAACAGATGCGCGAAGTGGAGGAGCGAGAACTCGCTGCGCCAGTCCTCGCGGCCCGGAGCGCCGGGACCTTGAATCCCCCAGCACGGCTCGCCACTCGGATCGCTCCCGGCCGCCACGCGCTGCCGTGCCGAGTCCAGCTCGTCGGAGAGCGCGTGCAGGACGCCGAGCACGATCACGCGATCCGCGCCGCAGTCGAGGCAGGCGTGGACCGCCGCCGCCACGAACTGCCCGCACACCTCGTAGGTCGCGTGCGGGAACACGACCGATCCGCCCGCCCGCAACGTCGGCGCGAGGTCCCAGGCCCGGCCCGCGTCCAGGAGGCGGCGCGCGCCCTCCGCGCCGAGGCGTGCGTGCGCGTCCAGAGTGCGCGTCCGGAAATCCGGGAGAGGGCTCACCGGCGCCTCAAACGTCGTGCAGGATCTTGTGCAGCGGCCGGCTCACCAGCGCGATGACCGCCCCCGCGCTCACGCCGAGGATCGCCAGCATCAGGAAGAACTGCTCGCGCGAGATCTTCTCGTAGAACGTGCCGAGCCAGCCGGACAGGTAGTTGCCGAAGAAGTTCGCCAGGAACCAGACGCCCATCAGCATCGAGACCATGCGCGCCGGCGCCACCTTCGTCACGAACGAGAGGCCCACCGGCGAGAGATACAGCTCCCCGATCGTGATGATGGCGGTGGTGCCGGCGAGCCAGAGCACGCTGCGACGCGTCGCCTCGGTGGCGCCGTGCGCCGCGGCGATCATCACGAGGAAGGAGATCCCGAGGAGGAAGCAGCCCGTGGCCATCTTCATGATGGTGGACATCACGCGGCCCTTCTTGGCCTGCTTCGCCCACGCTCCCACGAGGAGCGGCGAGAAGAGGAAGATCATCGCGGGATTGAACGCCTGGAACCACGTGCTCGGGATGGTGACGCCCGCGAAGGTCCAGTTCGTGTTGCGGTCCGCCCAGAGCTGCATCGTGTTGCCCTGCTGCTCGTAGACCGCCCAGAACACGATCACGAGCGCGCACACGACGACGAGCGCGCCCACGCGCAGCCACTCCGTCCGCGTCGTCGGCGGCTTCGGGGCCGCGGGCGCAGCGGCGGTCGCGGCGCGACGCTGCGTCAACACGTCCGTCGCCAGGTTCTTCTGTCCCCAGAGATAGAGCAGGAGCCCCACGCACATGCCCACGCCGGCCGCGCCGAAGCCCCAGTGCCAGCCGACCTTCTGCCCGAGCGTCCCGCACACCAACGGCGAGAAGAAGGCGCCGAGGTTGATGCCCATGTAGAAGATCGTGAAGGCGCCGTCGCGCCGCGGATCTCCCTCGGGATACAGGAGGCCCACCTGCGTGGAGATGTTCGGCTTGAAGCAGCCGTTGCCGGCGATGAGGAAGAGCAGCGCGAGGAAGAAGAGGTGCTCGCTGGCCATGAGGAAGTGGCCGATCGCCATGAGGATCGCGCCGATGATCACCGTCTTGCGCTGGCCCAGCACGCGATCCGCCAGGAGACCGCCGAAGAACGGCGTGAAGTACACGAAGCCCGTGTAGAGCCCGTACACCTGCGACGCGAGCGGCTGGATGTCGAGCGGCCCGAACACGGACTCGAGGGCGCCGCGCAACGCGGTGAAGCCCAGCACGCGCTGGCCCACGTCGGGGTGCACGAAGAGGTGGTCCACCATGTAGAGCACGAGGAGCGAGCGCATCCCGTAGTACGAGAAGCGCTCCCACATCTCCGTGAAGAAGAGGACGAAGAGCCCTCGCGGATGCCCGAACCAGGTCCGATCGTCGCGGGTGCCGACGGCCATCGACGGGGCGGATGTCATACAGGGGCGCTCCTTATCGCTCGGGTTCGCTCAGACGTCGCCGGCGGCGTCCGGAGCGCTCTCGGTCAACGCGGGCAGTGCAGCCGCCGGGCGCCGGCGGAGTCTCCCGCCCACCATCTGCCCCGCGAAGTACGCCGCGATGAAGATCGGGAGGGTGGCGAGGCGGAAGCCCAGGCCTGCCGCGAAGCGAAGGCCGATCGCGAGGGGAACGGGCGCGTGGACCGCCACGAACCAGGGGACCGAGAACTTCCGCACGCCCGCGCGCCAGAAGCCGAAGGGGACGTTCACGAGCAGGATGGCGCCGGCGACGATCCAGACGACCGAAGGCATTTCGGCACGATACCGCATGTGGCGCGCGGGGAGTACCATGGCTCCGCCCCCCCGGGAGCCTTCGACATGATCGCGCGGCGCAGCGGCCTCGCGCTCCTGGTCCTCCTCGGCACGTGGACCGGGTGCGGCAAGGACGACACGACCGGGCCGAGCCCGCAGGGCGTGGTCGGCACCTGGCAGGCCACGAAGATCGAGTACGTGCAGCAGAGTCCGCCCGCCTCGGTGGACCTCATCGCTCTGGGCGCCACGGCGCAACTCGTCCTCGATTCCGATCACACTTTCGTCTACACGCTCACCGCGTCGGGCCAGAGCCCCGACGTGAACAGCGGCACGTGGCAGCTCAGCGGCCAGGTCATGACGGTGTCGCCCGAAGGCATGCCCTTCTCGTGGCAGTTCGAGATCACTCTGGCGGCGAACAAGCTGACGCTGACCGGTGCGGACGGCGAGTTCGACTTCAACGGCGACGACGTCATGGAGCCGGCGAAGATGAACCTGGAGTTCAGCCGATGACGCGAGCGCGCGTCCGCCGTTGCGCCGCCGTGCGGAGCAGCTCCCTCGCACTCGTGGTCCTGCTCGGCGCGCTGGCGGGATGCGGGGGCGACACGACCGGGCCGAGCCCGCAGAGCGTGGTCGGCCGGTGGCAGGCCACGAAGATCGAGTTCGTGCGGCTGAACCCGCCCGTCGTGTCGGTCGATCTCATCGACGTGGGCACCACGCTCGAGCTCGCTCTCCGATCCGATCGCACGTTCTTCTACATCACGACGACGACGACCGTACCGATGGGGCAGGTCCTCTCGGGCACGTGGCGGCTCCGCGGTCCCGTGATGACCCTCTCGTTCGCGGAACCATTCGCGAATGCCCCGCAGCAGTGGCAGTTCCGGAGCACCGTGACGACGAACACGATGACGTTGGCCGGCGCCGACGTCCCGTACGACTTCGATCACGACCGCGTGGACGACGCCGCGAAGTTCAACCTGGAGTTCCGCCGATGACGCGGGGCCGTCCGGGCGGCGACGGACTCCCGGACGGCACGCGGGACGGCATGGAAACCGCTCAGCGAACGCTGACCAGGCCCACACGCATGCCCATCGACCGAGGCTCCGCGAGAAGATCCACCATCGTGCGCGCGAGATCCGCGTATCCGGCCTCCGGCTTGCCGGGCGGCAAGGCCTCGTAAGCGAAGCGAGCGTGGCCGACGGGGATGTCTTCCATCAACGTCGCGGGGCACATCGCGGTCCACTCGAGCCCGGAGTCGCGCAGCGTCTCGTAATTGCGGATATGCTCGGCCGCGACGTTGTAGAGGATCTCCGGCAAGCCGGCCGTGCCGCGGAAGCCCGCGTTCGGACCCGGCAGCGCCACGGTCGACGCGATGAGCAGGATCCGCCGCACGCCGCTCGCCTTCATCGCGCGCACGATCGTCTTCACGCCGTCCGAGAACTCGGTCGACGGCACAGTGATGTCGCGCATGCCGAGGCAGACGAAGACGGCGTCGCGGCCGCGCACCGCGCGGCTCACGTCGTCCAGCGAGCGAGCGTCGCCCTGCGCGACCGTGACGCCGGCGTGGCCGTCGATCCTAGCCGCGTCGCGCACGAACGCGGTCGTGTCCCAGCCGCGCGCGACGCTTTCCTTCACGACGAGGGAGCCCGCCTTTCCCGTCGCGCCGAACACCGTGACTTTCATGTCGAACCGCCTCTTCCGGGGGAGGCGCAGGTTACGGCTTCGAAGCCGGCTCCTCCACCTCCACCTTTCGCGTCCTTCGAGACGTTCCCATCACCCGCCCCGCCCCGGGCGATTCGCGACCGGCTGGTCTTCCTCTCGATCAGCCGACCGTTGACTCCGCCGGCCGGGTCCTTAATATCTCCGGCGCCTCGAAGCCCGCCGCGTCCGCCGCGTCCCTGCGGCGGTCCCCTGCGCGGGACTGTCGGCGTTCGAGCGGCAGCTCTCTCGTTTCGTCTTTCAGGAGGTCACTCGATGCTCAGGAGAATCGTCGCGACGGCGTGCGTGCTCGCGCTCGGAATCGGCGTGGCGTACGCCGCCGACACGATGCAGAAGACCGCGCCCGCGAAGGCGCATCAGCAGCCGGCCGCGGCGAGCAAGACCGAGTCGCTGGCCATGATGAAGGATCAGATGTCGCACTGCGCGGTCTGCAAGGCGATGGTTCCGCACCTCGACTCGCTCGGCCCCGTCATGAAGACGGAAGTCACGAAGCTGAACGACGGCGTGGCGATCATGCACATGGTCACCGATCCCGCCAAGGTCGCCGAGCTTCACGCGGTCGACGCCGAGATGGCGAAGGCCGGCCCGGTCTGCGCGGCGATGACGGACGAGCAGGCGAAGACGCAGCTCTGTCCGTTCTGCCAGGAGACGCGCGAGATCATGAAGGCCGGCGGGCACATGAGCCAGGGCGAGACGAAGAACGGCAACATGATGGTCGTCACGTCGGCGGATCCGATGGTGCAGAAGCAGATCACCGACCTCGGGAACAAGTGCGCCATGATGGCGGCGACGATGTAGTTCGCTCGTCGAGCATCTCCGCCGCTCTCGGGCGGCGATCGCAAGGGGCCCTCCACGTTCCGTGGAGGGCCTCGTCGTGTCCGGCGCCGCCCGGCGCGGGCCGTCACGTCCCGGGCATCACCGCGCGGGCGTCACAGCCCTTCGACCACGATCATGTTCGCCGTGGCCGATCTCTCGCGAAGCTCACTCGCCGTCCTGTACTCCGGCGATGCCCACCACGCCTTCGCGCGGTCGTAGCTGGGAAACTCGAGCACGACCACCCGCCGCGGCGCCCACTCCCCTTCGAGCTTCTCCGCCTTGCCGCCGCGCACGACGTACTTCCCGCCGAAGTTCGCGATGGTCGCGGGAGCGACCTTCATGTACTCGGCGTAGATCTTGGGGTCCGTCACCGAGATGTCGACGATCACGTAAGCGGGCATCTCCAGGCCTCTCCTTTGCGGCTCCTGCTTCGGCCCACGAACGCGCGAGTGTGGCCTATGATGCGCGCAAATGCACCTGCTCCTCGACGTCATCCTTCTCTTGACCGTCGCCACGGTCGGCGTGCTCGCCGGGCGCGCCGCGCGCATCCCCCCGGTGGTCGCGTACTTGATCGGCGGCGTCCTCGTGGGGCCGGGCGGGCTCCGCTTCGTGGCGCAGTCGGAAGATGTCGCGCACCTGGCGGAACTGGGCGTGGCCCTCCTGCTGTTCGGGGTCGGGATCGAGTTCTCGCTGGATCGCCTGCGACGGATTCTCGCGCGGATGCTCGCGAGCGGGGCCTTGCAGGTCTGCCTCACGGTGGCGGCGACCGCCCTCGTCTTCCGCGCGCTCGACGTCGCGTGGCCGCGGGCGGTCTTCGTGGGCTTTCTCGTGGCCCTCTCCAGCACCGCGATCGTCTTCAAGCTCTATGCGGAATCGGGCGAGCTCGACGCTCCGCAAGGACTGGCCGCGGCGGCCATCCTCCTCTTCCAGGATCTCGCCCTCGTTCCCATGATGCTGCTCGTCCCAATGCTGGCGGGCGGGGACGCCGGCACGGTCTCCGTTCTGCGAGCGCTCGGCTCGGCCGCGCTGGCCGTGGCGATTCTGCTCTTCCTGTCCCGCACCGTGCTGCCGCGCTTCCTGTCGCTGCTCGCCCGCGCCCGCACGCCGGAGCTGTTCCCGCTCGCAGCCCTCGTCGTGGCGTTCGGCACGGCGCTCGGCGCGCGCGCGCTCGGCCTCTCGCTGCCCATCGGCGCGTTCCTCGCGGGGCTCGCGCTTTCGGGAAGCCCCTACGCGCACCAGGTGTTCGCCGAGCTGGTGCCGCTCCGCGACGCCTTCGTCGCGGTCTTCTTCACGAGCATCGGCATGCTCTTCGAGCCCGCGACGCTTCTCGCCCACCCCGCGGCGCTCCTCGGCATGGTAGGGCTCGTCCTCTTCAAGGGGCTGCTGATCGTCGGCGTCGTGCAGCTCCTCTGGCGCTCCACCCGCCTCGCCGTGCTCACCGGCGCGGCGCTGTCGCAGATCGGCGAGTTCTCCTTCGTGCTCGCGCGCGAGGGGGTCTCGCGCGGGCTGATCGCGCCGGATCTCGAGCAGACGTTCCTCGGGGCCGCGATCCTCACGATGGCGGGGACCCCGTTCCTGCTTCGCGGCGCGCGACGTCTCTCGCGAACCGGCGAGGAGACGCCCGCGGCCGCCGACGCCGTCGTCCCCGAGGAACAGGTTCTCCTCGTGGGCTACGGCACCACGGGTCGCGCGATCGCGCGCGTCCTGCGCCAGACGGGGTTGCCCTTCGAGATCGTCGACATCCTGCCCGAGGCGGTGAAGGAGGGGCAGGACGAAGGGATCCCCGTCCGCTTCGGCGACGCGACCCGGCGCGCCACCCTCGAAACCCTCGGCGCGGAACGGGCGCGCGCGATCGTGGTGGCCGTGGCCGACCCGCAGGCGACCCGTCGCATCGTCTCGCTCGTCCGGCAGATGAACTCCACGGGCCGGATCCTCGCGCGCGCCCGTCGCGTCGACGAGATTCCGGAGCTCGAGCGGCTCGGCGCCGACGAGGTCCTCCCGGCCGACTTCGAGATCTCGATCGAGCTTCTCGTGAGGCTTCTCGTTCACCTCGGCGTGCCGCGCCACGTCGTGCGCGTGCAGGAGTCGCTCATCCGCCTCGATCACTATCAGGCGCTGCGCGGGACCGGCCGCGCGCCGGAGCTTCTCGCCGAAGCCAAGAAGATCGTGATGGGCGGGATCCTGGAGACCGCGCAGGTGATGCGCGGAAGCGCGGCCGCCGGCCGAACGCTCGCCGAGCTCGATCTCCGCCGGACGACCGGCGCCGCGGTCCTCACCGTGGTGCGCGACGGCCAGCCCGAGCCGATGCCCGGCGGCTCCACGCGTCTCGTCGAGGGCGACCTCCTCGTGCTCTACGGCCCGCACGTGGCGATCGACCGGGCCCTCGGGCTGTTCGAGCCGACCGAGACGTGAGCCTCAGCGGTCCAAGAGAACGAGGCGTCGACTCCGGGACTCGGATCCTGCGGTGACGCGCGCGAAGTAGACGCCCGGCGCGACACGCTCGCCGGCGGCGTTGCGGCCGTTCCAGGTGAACGTGCCGCCTCCCGCGATTCCCGTTGCGAGCGTCACGACGCGCTGTCCTGCCACGTCGAAGACGGCAAGCTCCGCCACGGTTCGACCGGACGGCGCCGCCAGGTCGAGCACGATCTCTCCCCTACTGGGGTTCGGGTGCGCGAGGATCTCGAGTCCGCGCGGTGTCGAGGCGGGAACGGGGCTCGCGGTCGGATCGGAGAGATCCAGCGCCCAGACGCTTCGGCTCGCCGTGCCCACGAGCAGGCGGTTGCTCTCGGGAACGAAGAGGATCGACGTGAGACCGACCGCCGGCAGCCCCGTCGTCACGAAGCCGTGACCGCTCAGGAAGACGCCCTGGCCTTGCGTGGCGAGCGCGAAGCGATCCTGCGCGGGATCCCAGTCCGCCGCCACGATCGTCATGGGCCCGACGCCGAAGGACATCGGAGCCCACGTGACGCCGGCGTCATCCGATCGGAACGCGCCCGCCGTCCGGTACACCACCGCGAGCCGCGCTGGCGCCGCCGGGTCCATGAAGAGGGCGACCGGCTCCGCCGTGGGCAGTCCGCTCGAGCGCGGCGCCCACGTCGCGCCGCCGTTCGTCGAGAGCTGGACTCCTCCGTTCGACTCGTGCACGGCGAAGAGGCGCAGGGGGTCGAAGGGACTGACGATCGCGGCGCGGGTGGGGAACGCGGCGTAGCTCTGGAAGGTGAGGCCGTCGTTCGTTCGGTACAGAGTCCAGAAGTCGTCCACCCAGAGGTAGGTGATTCCGCCGATGCCGTGGTTCGACACGACGAGGCAGGCTCGAGCGTACAGGCTCCCCGACGTGAGCCACTGGTTCATCCAGGTGCTGCCGCCGTCCGTGGATCGCGAGTAGCTCGGCTGGATGACGTCCGAACCGCCCGGGCCGCCCCCTTCCTGAAGGAGGCCCACGATTCGCCGGCTCGCCTCGAAGGAGAGCGGGGAGTAGTGGAGGATCTGGGGGCTCGAGAGCTTCGTCCAGGCCCCGCCGACGGCCGGGGTGGACCACAATCCGCGGCCGCCGTTTCGCCGAACGTACACGGCGCCTCCGGCGCCCCGAGCGAGCGCGAAGATCGGCTGACCGTAGAGGCCGTTCACCCACGAGGACCACGACGCGCCCGTGTCCTGCGAGCGCAGAAGGCCGGTATCCGAGGCGGTCGTCGTGGCCATGTAGACCGTCGACGGCGCGGCGAGATCGAAGGAGACGCACGCAACTCCGCTGTTCTCGAAGTCCTCCCAGAACGGATAGGAGACCGCCGGCCACGTGACGCCTCCGTCCGTGCTGCGGACGGCGCCGTACGCGCGCGAGTAGCAACCCCAGCTGCAATACGCCTGGATGGCGCCCCCGACCACGATGTTCGCGTCCGTCGGGTGCGCAGCAAGGATCGGGACCTGCGCGCGATCACTCCCGATGTAGGGTTGGCGCGCGGTCGGCGCGAACGACAATCCGCCGTCGTCGCTGCGGAGCACCCCGCCCGGGTCGCCGATGGCCCAAACGCGCGTCGGCGAGCCCGCGCAGAAGGAGATCGACACGACGTACGTCGCGCTGGGCGTGCTCAACTTCGCCCAGCTTGCCCCACCGTCCGTGGTTCGATAGATCCCGTCGCCGTTTCCCACGAGAGCGACACCGGGTGCCTGCGGGTGGAACGCGACGGCCCACGGGTCGATCACGGCGAACCCGGTGTTCGACACGACCCAGGTCAACCCCCCGTCGCTGCTGCGGTGGATGCCCGGGTGCGTTCCGGACCGGACGGCCGCGAGGACGCGATCCGGAACGATCGGGTCGAAAGCGATCGCGCTCAACTGGGCATACTGCCCGACGTCGATCGGCACGTCGGCCCACGTCGCCCCGCCGTCCGTGGAGCGGTGGAGTCGCTGTTGGCTGAGCTTGCCGACGAGGAGCAGATCCTCACTCTGGGAGGAAACGGCGATGCCGGTGTACCCGCCCGGATCGACGCAGGTCCACGTGTCTCCTCGATCATCGGAGCGGAGGACACCCAGGCCCGAGAGGCAGTAGATACGGTCCGGGTTGCTGCGAGCCTGGGCGAATCCACCGACCGAGGCGCCCTCGGGTCCGATGGCTTGCCAGCCGGCTGCATTCGTATTCGGCGGCCCGGCGAGAGCCGCGACGAAGAACCAGGGGAAGAGGCGCGAGGCCCGGAGTGGCGACATGGCGCTACCGACACAGGCATCGTCGCACCGGTGGCGCGGTATTTCAAGAATCTAGTGTCATGAACACCGGGGGGCCGCCGTCTTCGCCCGGGTTCCGGGGCCGACTCCGGGACGGAACTTGCGAAGATTGCACCCGCAACAGTGCGATGTTACAGCGATCTCACTCGGAGGCGGTGGAATCCGCGTCCGTCGAGTCGGCAGGCACGTCGTCCTCGGCGTTGGTGCTGTCCGCTTCGACGTTCCCGCTCTCGTCCTCCGCGCCGGACTCGTCCTCCGGGAAGATGCGATCGATCTTCGCCTGGAAGCGCTGGACCGCGGGCTTGTTCGCCTCGTACCAGCGCACGTTCCCGGCGAGCGCGGGGGGTGCGTCCTTCGGCAGCGGCTGCCCGTTGGCGAGGGCGGACGCGAACATCGTCCCCGCGAGCGAGTAGCCGAAGACGACGAACTCGCGCGTCTGGAGCCCTGCGTCGGCGATCGCCTTCTGGAGGGGCGGCACGGCGTCCACCACGGCCACCGAGTGCGAGATCGTGGGGATCGTCTCGTCCAGACCCTGCATGGGATCCATGGCGCCGAGCTGGTCGCGCAGGCTCGGGTGCTCCGCGAGCAACGCGGCGAAGGCGTCGTACGCCTTCTCCACCTTCGCCATCGTCGCGCTCGTGAGCTTGTAGGCCGAGACCTCGGCCTTGTCCGCGTCGGCTTCGTTCTGCGCGGCGCTTCCGGCCGGCGGCGCGGCGCCGGCCCGCGCGAGCGTCGTGAGGAGAAGGACGAACGCGAGAGCGCTGGTCGTCGACACGATCGAGCGCGGCCACCGGTTCACGGGCGGGCTCCTTGCCGGCGCGAGCGGGTCGGGAGCGACCGGCGCGCGCGAGGATAGTGCGGGCGGCCGCGAGTCACAAGACGCTCTCCGCTGGGAAGCCCAACCCTCGACCGGTCGCGGCGTCGCGGCGAGTCGGGCGCGCGTCGGCGGGCGAGGAGCCGCGCTTGACCGACCCGCCGACCTCTTCGAGGATCCGCCGCATGCTCCGCACCGCGTTGCGAACGTTCCTCGTCACGACGCGCACGTGGGCGATCGTGGGCGTCGCGCTGGGGGCGGGGCTCGCGTGCGTGACCGCCGCCCGCAACGGCTTCCGCTCGCCCGCCGACGTTCTCCGCCTGAGCCTCGGCCTCGCGGCCCTCTTCGGCGCCGTGCTCCTCGCCACGGGCGCGTTGGCCGGCGTGCTCGTGGCCCTGCTCGGCCGGCGCGTCCGACGCCCGGCCGAGGCGGCGTTCGCTTCCGCCGTGGCCACGACGGGCTTCTTCTGGGTCGTGCGGGCCTTCGAGTTCGAGCTGGCCTATCCCGCACGGTGGCCCTTCGTGCACGGCTTCGGCGGCATGCTGGCGTTCGCGCTCGTCGTGGCCGCGGCGGCCGCAGTGGCCGCCGTCGCGGTCGGCGCCGCGCTCTACGCGATCGCGAGGAGCATGCGCGGCTTCTCGTGGAGCCGGGCCGCCACGGCGGTCCCGGCCGTGACGGTGCTCGCCGCGCTCAGCTTCGCCCTGCATCGCCCGCCCGCGACTTCAACCGCCGGCCCGGCACTGGCAACGCATCGCCCACCGGCGCCCTCGCCTGCCGGCAGCCCGCCCCCCGGCGGAGCGCTCTCGCTCCCGCCGCCGAACGGGCGCCTTGTGCTCCTCGTGGGCTGCGACGGCGCAGACTGGCACGTGATCGACGCCCTGTTCGCGGAGAACGAGCTGCCGGTGTTGCGTTGCCTCGCGGCAGCCGGCGTTCGCGCGCCGTTCCGCACGCTGAAGGATCATCCGTCCCCGTCGCTCTGGACCACGATCGGCTCGTCGCGCTCGCCGCGGGAGACGGGGATCGCCGATTTCTACGTCCAGACCGTCTTCGGCGCGTCCGTGCCGATCGCGGAGTTCCCTCGTCACTTCGGCCTCGACGGCGGGCTCCTCCTGCAGGATGTCCTCGGCAAGCGCGCCGTTCGCGTCACCCCCGTCAGCTCGAACATGGTCCGCACGCGACGTCTCTGGAGCCTCCTCGCCGGCGCCGGCGTGTCCACCGGCGTCGTGAACTGGCTCGTCACCTGGCCCGCCCGTGCGGAAGGGGCCGCGTTCCTCGTCTCCGATCGTGCGTGGACGGAGCTGCGACGCGCTCGCGCGGACCGCGCGGATTCGTCGAGCGCCCGCCGCATGGTCCCGTCGCTCTGCGATCCGCCGGGGGTCGCCGCGCAGCTGCCGACCGAGGACGGCGCGTGGGGGACGGAGGATGCATTCGTTTCGGCGACTACGTTGCGGCTCTTCGCAGGCTCTCATCCGCAGGTTCTGATCGCCTACTTCCGCGACGTCGATGCGGCGGAGCACCTGAGCTGGGACCGCTGGGAGCCGCGCTTCTTCCGCGGGCGCTCCGGCATGCGACCGCACGGCGGTCCGGTCCGGGAAGCCTACCGGGCGTTCGACCGCCATCTCGGAGCGCTCCTCGAGGCGGTCGGGCCGGAGACGACGGTGCTCGTCGTCTCCGATCACGGGCATCACGCCTGGTTCACGTGGCTCGGGCGCGGGACGCCCGGCGGGCACACGGATGCGCCGGACGGCATCTTCCTCGCGGCCGGTCCGGGCATCCGTCGCCCGAGCGGGCCCTTCGCCCCGACCGTGTACGACCTGACCCCCACCGTTCTTCGGCTCGTGGGCTTGCCGGCCGCGTCCGACATGAAGGGACGCGAGCTGAGCGAGATCCTCACCGAGGGCGAGCCGCTGCCGCCTCTCGCCAGCTACGAGGCCGGCGAGCGGGCGTCGGGCCGGCCGGTCGAGAGCGACATGGACGAGGGGATGATCGAGAGGCTGCGGGCGCTCGGCTACGTCCGCTGACGTCTTCGGCCGAAGAGCCCGACCCCGCCGGAGCCGGCGACGCCCCCAGGAGACTGCCCCGCGGCGGCACCTTTGCTCGCGGGCGTCGAACCCGTTAGATTCCAGGAAGAGCCGGACCCCCACCCGTCCCTTCCGAGAGGAAGCCTCATGACCTTGATCACGCCGCCCGCCGAGACCGCCGCCCTGGCCAAGAAGGTCTACGCGTCGCTCCCCGCCCGCATCGAGGCCGCCCGCAAGCGCCTCGGCCGCCCGCTGACGTTCGCCGAGAAGGTCCTTCTCTCGCACGTCCACGACCCGGCCATGCAAGAGCTCGACGCGGGCAAGGCGTTCCTCCTCCTCGATCCGGATCGCGTGGCCATGCAGGACGCCACGGCGCAGATGGCGCTCCTCCAGTTCATGATGGCCGGCCGCGCCACCACGGCGGTGCCGACCACCGTGCACTGCGACCATCTGATCATGGCGCAGGCGGGCGCGCGCGAGGACACGGCTCACGCGTTGAGCACGAACAGCGAGGTCTACCGCTTCCTCGAGGACGTCTCCCGCAAATACGGCATCGGCTTCTGGAAGCCGGGAGCGGGCATCATCCATCAGGTCGTGCTCGAGAACTACGCGTTTCCCGGCGGCATGATGATCGGCACGGACTCTCACACGCCGAACGCGGGCGGGCTCGGCATGATCGCGGTGGGCGTGGGCGGCGCCGACGCCGTCGACGTGATGGCGGGCTTCCCGTGGGAGGTGCTGCAGCCGAAGCTCGTGGGCGTGCGCCTCACCGGCGCCTTCAACGGCTGGACCTCCGCGAAGGACGTGATCCTCAAGGTGGCCGGCACGCTCACGGTGAAGGGCGGCACGAATCGGATCGTCGAGTATTTCGGACCCGGCGCGGCGTCGATCTCGGCCACCGGCAAGGGCACGATCACGAACATGGGCGCGGAGCTGGGCGCCACCACGTCGATCTTCCCCTACGACCGGCGCGCGGACGCGTACCTGCGCGCCACGCGCCGCGCGGAAGTCGCCGACGCGGCCGCCGGCGTGCTCGAGCATCTCCGCGCGGATCCGGAAGTGGACCGCGATCCGGAGAAGTTCTTCGACGAGATCGTCGAGATCGATCTCTCCGCTCTCGAGCCACACATCGTAGGGCCGCACACGCCGGACCTCGCGCGCCCGCTCTCGCAGATGGCCGCCGACGTGGCGAAGGAAGGCTACCCTGCCGAGATCAAGGTCGCGTTGATCGGGAGCTGCACGAACTCCTCGTACGAGGACATCAGCCGGTCGGCGCACGTCGCGCGGCAGGCGGCGGCGCACGGCGCGAAGACGAAGTCCACGTTCATGGTGACGCCGGGCTCCGACCAGATCTTCGCCACCATCCGCCGCGACGGGCAGATGAAGGACCTCGAGGCGATCGGCGCCACCGTGCTGGCCAACGCGTGCGGCCCGTGCATCGGCCAGTGGAAGCGCAGCGACATCCAGCAGGGCGAGAAGAACAGCATCCTCACGT
Organism: bacterium; assembly: GCA_046330135.1. GTDB lineage: Bacteria > ARS69 > ARS69 > ARS69 > ARS69 > CAYYFX01. The sequence continues at coordinate 605,950 of JAXLTI010000004.1, read as the reverse complement.
CGTACAACCGCAACTTCCCCGCCCGGAACGACGGCAGCAAGAACACGCTCGCGTTCATCGGCAGCCCGGAGATCGTGACCGCAATGGCGCTCGCGGGCTCCATGAACTTCAACCCCCTGAAGGACGCGCTCAAGGGCGCGGACGGGCGCGAGTTCCGTCTCGATCCGCCCACCGGCGACGAGCTTCCGGCGAAGGGCTTCATTCCGGACGAGACCGGATTCGTGGCGCCGGCCGCGTCGGGCGCACCCGTAGATGTGAAGGTGTCGCCCACGAGCGAGCGCCTGCAATTGCTCGAGCCGTTCGCGAAGTGGGACGGCGAAGACTTCGAGAAGCTGCCGCTCCTCCTGAAGGCCAAGGGCAAGTGCACCACGGACCACATCTCGCCCGCGGGACCCTGGCTGCGCTATCGCGGCCACCTCGACCGGATCTCCGACAACATGTTCCTCGGCGCCGTGAACGCGTTCGGCGGCGAGAACGGAACCGGCCTGAACCAGCTCACCGGGGCGAAGGGCGAGAACCTCTCGAAGATCGCGCGCGCTTACAAGGCGAAGGGCGTGCAGTGGGTCGTCGTGGGCGACGAGAACTACGGCGAAGGGTCCAGTCGCGAGCACGCCGCGATGAGTCCGCGCTTTCTCGGCTGCGCCGCCGTGGTGGTGCGGAGCATGGCGCGCATCCACGAGACGAACCTGAAGAAGCAGGGCGTGCTGCCCTTCACGTTCGCCGACCCCGCGGACTACGACAAGGTGCGCGAGGACGACCGCATCTCCATCCTCGCGCTCGCGTCGCTCGCTCCCGGAAGCAAGCACCCGATGGTGCTGCACCACGCGGACGGCAAGGAAGAGCGCGTCACGCTCAAGCACTCGCTGAACGCCGAGCAGATCGAGTGGTTCAGGGCCGGCGCCGCGCTGAACATCCTGCGCGCGTCAGGTCCGGTCGGCACGCGGTAGTCCGCTCGCCCCGCGGGCGCCTCACGGGGCCGGCAACGGGTTCGCACGAGGCGTTCGCCCGCCCGACGGCTCGCCCCTCGGTGTTCGCGCAAGGGGCGTTCGCCCGCCCGCCGAGCTCCCCCAACACGCGGCACGCCGGGCGTGCGCGAAGAGTCGGGACGCCACACGACGGACCGCGCAGCCCCGCCGCGTCGACCTCGAGCCGGCGCGGGAAGGCGGATCGGGGCAACCCCCCACGCGCGCTGCGGTCCGGCGTCAGGCGGGCGGGCGGAGATGCGCGGCGACCCAGTCGCGCTTGTCGCGAAGCTGCGCCGCGTCCGGCTCGCGCTTCTGCACGGAGGGATGCGGCGTCGCGAAGAAGGACGCGGCGCTTCGCACCGCCACGCCGCCGCCGAGCTCCAGGTAGCAGAAGCCCTCGCCGTCGAAGACGTCGGCGGGCGAGCGGCCGAGGAGCTGCGCCGCGATCCGCCGGCCGACGATCTCGCCGTGGGCCTCCGCGAACACGCCTGCCTTCGGCAGCGAGAGCACCATCTCCGGCTTGTAACGACCCGGCAGCGGGACTTGCGTGACGTCGCCGATCGCGTACACGTGCCCGGCCGCGGCCGTCGACGCGACCGCCTTCGGCTCGAGCGTTCGCGCATCCACCGGAATCCAGCCCGACGCGTCCAAGAGGCCCGCCTCGCGCACGACTGCGGGCGCTGTGTGCGGCGGCACCGCGATCAGCAGATCGTACGCCGCCTCGCTGCCGTCCTCGAAATGGATGCGCCGCGCAACCGGGTCCACGCGCGACGTCTTCTGCTGCGGATGGAACGCGATGCCGCGCGAGGCCAGCTCCCCCACGATGTACTTGCCCATCTCCGGACCGGCGGTCGTCATGGGTGCGCCCTCCACCGTGCGGACCGAGAGGCGCACGCCGTCCCCGATCCCGCGCCGGCGGAACAGCTCCTGGAGGAGAATCGCCATTTCATAGGGCGCCGGCGGGCACTTGAACGGCGTCCGCGGGATGAGCAGGACGACGTCGCCGCCGCCGAATTCCTCGAGCGCCTTCCGCAGCCGCTCCGCGCCTTCCAGCGTGTAGAACGTCTCCGCGCTCGAGAGGCCCGGGATGCCGGCGGGATCCATGGCCGCGCCGAGCGCGATCACGAGCTTGTCCCAAGGCAGCGTGGCCCCGCCCGCGGTCACCGAGCGCGCGGCCACGTCGATCTTCTCGAGGCGCGACCTCACGAAGCGCACGCCGCGGGCGAGAAGGTCCGCGCGCGAGCGGGAGACGTCGGCCCGCGTGCGCTCGCCGAGCGCGATCCACGTGTGACCCGCGCCCACGCAGTGGTGCTCCGTCGCGTCGATGACGACGATCTCATGCTCGTGGGGCAGCAGCCCCCGGAGCGTGTTGGCCGCGGCGATCCCGCCGAAGCCGCCGCCGAGGATCAACGTCGTGGTCTTGGCCATCACGCTCCCCACCTGAAACGTCGTCCCGAAGGACGCGTAATCTGGAATCCACGATCTCGAATCACCAGCCGCGCCGGCCCAAAGTCTAGGTCGCTCCGCGCAAATCGAGAATCCTGGATGTTCCGCGTGTTATCCTCCCCTTCACGTCCCCCTCGGGCCCCCCCGCCATACGCCGCGCGACGGAGGAATCGATGTTCGCCCCACATCGCTGCTCGCCCGCGCGACCGCGCCCCCCGGTCGTAGCTTCGTATCTTGCCGCCCTCGCCGTTTCGATCGCCACGGTGCCGTGCGCCCGGGCCGTCGCCGACCATTCGTCCGCGATCGACATCACCCCCGACGGAAGCGAGGTCTGGGTCGTGAACCCCGACCACGGAACCGTCGGTGTCATCGCTGCCACGGGAGCGCAAGAGAACCAACTCATCGCCGAGATTCCCGTGGGAGCGGAGCCCTGGTGCGTGGACGTCCATCCCTCCAACGGAGAGGTATGGGTGACGTCGATGCGCGAGAACAAGATCTACGTCATCGACGGACCCTCGCGCACCGTGATCACCACGATCGACAACCTCGGCTTCGATCTGTTCGGCGTGGCGTTCAATCCCGCCGGCACCATCGCGCTGGCTACCGCGTCGGGCTCCGACGAGGTCCTCGAGATCGACGCCGCCACGCGAGCCGTCACGCACCGGGTGGCCGTCTACCGCCGCCCGCGCGGGATCGCGTGGCGCCCGGACGGCGCCCGCGCGTGGATCACGCACCTCCTGATGCCCGAGTTCTTCGGCCGCCTCTCCACGTACTTCGTCTCGACGTCCTCGGTGGCCACGATCCCGATCAACCAGACCTTCGGCGCCACGCTCGCCGGCTACCCCACTTGCATGCAGAACGCCACGCTGGCGCCGCCGCCGTACGACGTGCAGCTGTGGATCCCGAACGAGATGATCAACACGTCGGCGGGTCAGATCTCGGGCAACCCGCTCACGCCGGCGAACATCATGCACGCGGTCATCTCTCCGGTGAACATCAACACGGGCACGCACATCGCTGCGAACACGTACTTCATAGGCGTCGTGAACGGCACGCGGGTGGCGGGACCGATCGCCGTGGACTTCCGCAACGGCCGCGCGTTCGTGGCCAATCTCAACAGCAACAACGCCACCGTGCTGGGCATCGACATCCTCCACGAGAGCGAGATCGGCGCCGTGGCCACGGGGCGCGGTCCGATCGGCGTGGTCACGCACCCCACTCTGGACCGCGCCTACGTCGCGAACTGGCTGAGCCGCAGCGTCACCGTGATCGACACCGGGACGCTCGGCGTGGTGGCCACCGTGCCGTCCACGAGCGGGCCCGAGCCGCTGCCCAGCCACATCCTGAACGGCAAGCAGTTCTTCTTCACGTCGAACCCGCCGATGGCGGTCAACAACACCGGCGCTTGCGCGTCGTGCCACGTCTTCGGAACGCTGGACGGGCGGCGCTGGGATCTCTCGCAGTTCGGCAAGCACCTGCGCGGCACGCCGGACGTCCGCGGCATCGGCTTCACGGGCGCGCACGACTGGACTGCGGACAAGGACGAGATGGCCGATCACGACTTCGGCATTCTCGAGTTCACCGGCGGCACGGGCCTCATCACGAACCCGAATCCGCCGCTCGGGGCACCGAACGCGGGGCTCAGCGTCGACATGGACGATATCGGTCGCTACATGGCCACGCTCACGCCGCGGACCCGCACGCCCTTCCAGAACCCGGACGGCTCGCTGACCGCGGACGCGGACAGCGGGCGCGCGCTGTTCTTCAGCCCGGACGTCCACTGCGCCGAGTGTCACATCCCGCCCTTCTACACGGACAGCCGGCTCGGACTCCCGTTCATCAAGCACGACGTCGGCACCGCGGACTCCGCCGATGCGGACGCCGCGGCGGGCCTCGACACGCCGACCTTGTGCGGGGTGTGGGATACCGGGAACTACCTGCACACGAACTTCGACAACACGACGTCGCTCCGCGACGTGCTGACGACGTTCAACCCGAACGACCGGCACGGATCCACGTCCCAGCTCAGCTCGCAGCAGCTCGACTATCTCGTCGCGTTTCTGAAGCAGATCGCCTGGCCGGAGTCCACGGGAACGCCGACGGCCGCGCCGGCGGCCCCGGCGGTGGGCTCCCGCGCGGACCTCGAGAGCGCCTTCCCGAATCCGTTCTCCGCGGCGACCTCGTTCCGCTTCGCGCTCGACGCGCCCGCGGCCACGGTGCGGATCGACGTGTACGACGTCGCCGGGCGGCACGTTCGCGCGCTGTTCGATCGCCGCTTGCCGCGCGGCCCGCACACCGTGGGATGGGACGGCCGCGACGACAACGGAGGCCGCGTCTCCGCAGGAACCTACTTCGCGCGCCTCTTCCTGGACGGGCGCAAGAGCGGCGAGAAGAAGCTGACGGTCCTGCGCTAGACCCGGGCCGCACGAGCGGCGCACCGGGCGAAAGCCGGGTCTCCTCCCCCTCGGCCGGCGCGTGCTACCATGCGCGCCGGCCGCGGGAGGAGAACGCGAATGACTCCGGTGCCGGTCGAGGAGATCGAAGAGCGGCTCGCGCGCCTGCGCGGAGCCTCCGGGAACGGGGCGGCGTCCGTCGCGCCCGAAGCCGACGATCTGGACTGGTTCCTCTTCCACAGCTTCCCCGGCTGCGATGTCGAGCCGGCGCAGCTCGCGGCGCTCCTGCCGGTCTACGAGCGAGCGCTCGCCACGAGCGCCGCGTTCGACTTCGAGCTGCTCTTCGTCCGCGTCCTCGAGCTCCGCGACGCCATCGCACCGGACGCCCGAGAGGGGATCGCGCGGGCGGCCGCGCGGCGCGTGCTGGCCGGTGGCTTCGATCCGGCGGACGCGATCGCCGCGATCCGCTTCGCCGCCCGCGCGCTGGCGGACGTCGACGCTTTCCTCGACCGACTCCTCGCGGACGAGGCCTGCGCGTCGCTCCGGTTCCAGCTGAGCGTCGACTTCGTCCTCGACGAGCGCGAGCTCGCCGACTACCTCGCCCTGTCGTATCTGCGCGAAGGCGATCCGGACGCGAGCCCGCTGCTCGCGGCGTTCCCGGTGGCGAAGGGCGCGGAGGCACGGCTGGCTCGCTTCTTCGACCAGGCCGCCTGCCGGCGTCGCATCGAGGAGGGATGGTCGCGCTTCTGCGAGCCGGCGGAGCGCGCCATGCTGCTCCAGGCGCTGCAGTCGAAGTTCCCGGGGTTCTGCCCGCCGTAAGCGCCTACTCGAAGCACTCCCTGAGCACGAACCGCGACGGACCGGCCGGCCGGGTCCGGAACACGATCACCTCGTCGCCCACCCGCTCACGCAACTGCTGGAGCGTGAGGGAAAGCGCCGCGGTCCCGTTCCCGTTGGGCTCGGAGCTCGTCGAGGGGGGAGCCGCCTCGGTCCCGTTCCCGCGGGGCTCGCTCGCCGTCTCGGCGCTATCACGCTCGGGACTCGTCGCCGGGGAAGTCGTCTCGGTCCCGTTCCCGTTGAGCTTCCGAGCCGGGGGCGGCGGGATCGACGCCGGAAGCGCGAGGGGTAGCTTGGCTGCGTCGGCGACGGGCTCGGTCGGAGGAATCGACGCAGCTTCGCGCGGCGTTGGCGGGGAGGCCGGCGAGGTCCCGGAGCCCGACGCCTGCAGCGGCCCCTGCGGGGAACCGTGCTTGCGATGCCGGTGCCGCCGCCGGCGACGTCGACGGGCCCGAACGACCTCGTTCAGGCCGGGCGGGGCGTCGGACATCGCGGGGGACGATTCGGCGACGGGAATCTGAGGTTCGTTCGGGCGGTGCATGCTGTCTCCGGCTCTCCAGTCCCCGCTTCGGTCGGTCGAGGGGCCCACTTGAACGCTCCGCCTCTGGTACGATCGTTCGGCCGCCTGTTCTCTCCTTCCTTGAGGTTTCGTTGTCTTTCCGTGACTGGCTGAGGCGCCTCTTCGGAAGACGGCGGGACACCGCCGGGGCGCAAAACGCCCCCCGGGCCCGCGGCCGCGGCGATTCGGCGACGGAGGGCCCCGGGCCGCCGGCGGACGGCGTGGCGCAGGGGCTGCTCGACGCGCGGCAAGCCTTCGCGGTCGGCGATCCCGTGCGCGCGGATCAGATCGCGAAGGAGGCGCTGCAACATCTCGAGGCGGAGCCCGCGACGGACACCGAGCCCGCGCGCTCGCGCCGCGCCGCGCTCGGGAGCGCGCTCTTGGCCGTCCGCGGGGGCGCTGCGGTGCGCGCCGGCCGCCTCGACGACGCGCTCGCCCTCTTCGAGAAGTCTCGCGACCAGGCGGCTGTGTCGGACAGCGCCAGCGTGATCGCCGCCGCCGCGTTGAACCTCGTGGACGTGTGGACGCACCGGGGCCGGCACGACGCGGAGGATCCGCTGATCGAGGAGGCGTCGCGCGTGGCGGCGGGAGGGCCCTACGGAGACATCCTCGTGAAGATCCTCTTGGAGCGCGGCGACGCGGCCACGCGCGCCCAGGCGTTCGGCGACGCGCTCGCTCTCTACGATCGGGCGGTCGCCATGCGCCCGGCGTGGCCGTTCCCCTGGTATCAGCGGGCGTGGGCGCGCTTCCTGAGCGGAGACGCCTCGGGGGCGCTCGACGACTTCCGGGAGTGCGCGCAACGCCGGCAGCCGTTCTTCACGGTGCTGCGCGAGATCCGTTGCCTGGAAGACGTCGCCGCTGGACTGTTGCCACTCGAGGCGTATCGCTCCTACTGTCGCGTGCGCGAGCAGGTCCGCGATCGTCCCGGGGCCGTCGACGAGTTCGCGGAGCGACTCGGCGCGCAGCATCCGGACTTCGCTCCGGCGCACTTGCTGCGGGCGGAGGCGCGGCTCGCGCTCGGCAACGTGGACGGTGCGCGAGAGGCCGTGCAGGAAGCGCTGCAGCACGACCCGGACCCGGACACCGCGGCGGCCGCGCTGTTCGTGGAGTGGAATCTCGCCCGCGCCACCGCCGACGAGGCCTCGCAGCGGGCGGTCGAGCAGCGACTGCTCGAAGGGTACGCCGACCAGCCGGCGGCGGAGATCGTGAAGAGGTTGCGCGGCGCCGGGCGCCGTGAGATCAAGATGCGTTGGACGTGGGCTTTGGACGGGACGTTCCGACTCGAAGAGGCAACGCCTTCGCATCAGGGCGGCGGGTCGCCGGGGGGTCGACACTGAGAGGTCGCGGGCGTATTCGGACGGTGATGACGGGGGCCGGGCTTCTCTTGCTCGCGACGGCGATCGCGTCGCGCGCGCTCGCCGACGGCACCGTCTTCCAGGACGAGACGGTGCGCATGAGCGTTCCATCTTCCTGGAGCGTCACCGGCGAGGCCGGGGAGTATTCGCTCGAAGCGGGCTCGGATGTCGCCTCGCTGCTGCTGTTGCCGCCGGATCCCGACCAGTCCCTCGAGGTGCGCCTCGCCGAGATCGAGGAGCAGTTCCTCTCCACGGGCATCATCCGGCTGGAGACGTCGGAGGAGCGTCCGGGGATCGACCCGTCCGAGGAGGGCGTGAGCTACCGGCGCTATCGTCTCGTCTCCGGTCCCGCGAAGGACCCCACGTCGATCCTGCTGCACCAGTACTCGTTCGTTCGCTCGGCGGTGCGGATCCTGCTTCAGGTGGAGACGCCGCCGAGGGGCGGGGGTCAGGAGAGGCTCTTCGACGCGATCCACCGGTCGCTCGTGGTGCGCCGTGCGCCGGACCCCTTCGAAGCGGATATCGATCCCTTCGCCGAGCCGGACACCCTGCCGGGCTCGCCCGGGTCCCCGGGCTCGCCGGACTCCATGGCGGCGCCGGACAGCTCGAGGGCGCCGGACGCGTCAGGGGCGCCGGCCGACTCCACCGGACGTTGACGGCTCCGGCCCGGCGGCGGCCGGCACCGGCAGGTTGCGCTCGAGAAACCACAGCAGCAGGTCGGCGAGCCCCGTATCCCGGGCGAGCCCGTCGGTTCCCCGCCAGTCCGCGAGGTCGTTCGGGTCCACGGGCTGCATCTCGATGTACCGCTGCTCGGGTCCCGTGAAGCGCGCGCCGTACTGGCGCATGAGCGACGTTCCGCGAACGTCTCCCGCGGCAGCCACCATCAAGAGGGGCAGGTCCGGGCGGTCCAGCAGGAGCTCCTCCGCGTCGAGGTCGAGCGAGCCCACGAGAAACGCGACCGCGCGCACCGCCGGATCCTCGCGGGCGCAGCGCACGGCCGCGGTCGCCGAGACGCCGGTGCCGATGACCGCCACGCGCGACGCGTCGACGCCGCGGCGGCCGCGCGCGGCCCGGATCGCTCCCAGCAAGTCGAGCTCCATGCGCGCGCGCGCCTCCATCGAGAGGCGCGCCGGCGACGCGGCCTCGCGCACGCTCTGTCCGAAGCCGCGGTGGTCGACGGCCACGACCGCGTAGCCCGCCTGGAGCAGACGCGGCACGAGGGGATCCCACGAGCGTCGATCCCGCTCGAGCTGATGACTCAGGACCACGAGCGGCGCCGGGGGCGCGCCGGCGGGCGGCACGTGAATGTCCGCGAAGATGGTGAAGCCGTCGGTCGTCCGGAAGCGGGTCGTGGCGCTCGGCGCCGCGCACCCCGCGAGCCCGGCCCCGACGAGCATCGCCACCAGCGCTGTTCGCCCACGCAGCTGCAATGTCTCCTCCCGCGGGGCGGGAGCGCCGCGGAATCTCCGCGACCCGCCCGGAATCTGCTAGCCTCCCGCCCGTCTCTGCGGAGGACGGCTTCATGGACGTTCTCGGGATCTCGGCCTTCGACCGGCCCTCGGCCGCCTGCCTCATCCGGGACGGGCGCGTCCTCGCCGCCGTTCGCGAGGATGTGCTCTCCGGCCGACGCGGCGATCGCTCGTTCCCGTCGAACGCGGTGGTGTATTGCCTGCGCGCCGGGAAGATCGGCGCGGCCGCCCTCGACGTCGTGAGCGTCGCCGGCTCGCTCGACCGCAGAGCCCCGGAAGCCTACCGCGGCGCGGCCCGCCCGGTCTCCTCCTTCTCGGCGCGAGTGTCGCGCTGGCTGGGGCGGCAACCCACGCTGCGCGAAGCGCTCCGCGGCGAGCTGGAGGCGGACGTCGCGGCCGACGAAGTCGAGACGAGCCTCGCCGAAGCCACGAGCGCATACCATGCGTCGCCGTTTCTCGAAGCGGCGATCCTCGTGATCGAGGACGGCGGCGTCGCCGCCTTCCACGGACGCGACGGAGCGCTGCAGTCCCTCGGGGCGACGAGCTCCGACGCGGCGGCGGCCGCGGCGCAGCTCCGCACGGAGACGGGCGCCGCGGCTCTCGCGCTCGGCGGCGCGGGCGCGCTGGACCGCGCGTCCAACTCGCGACTCCGGCAAGCCGGCTTCGCGAGCGTGTGGGTCGCGCCCGCCCCGGGGAGCGGCGCCGCGGCGCTCGGCGCGGCGCTCGCCGCGTGGCGGCGGAGGAGCGGCACGCGAGGCATCGCCGCGACGAGCGGCGACGCGCGCATCGGCACCGCACTCGGTCCTTCGTACAACGCCGCGCAGATCCGCACGTTCCTCCGGTCGCAGGGGCTGAGCCTCGACGAGCTCGAGCGCGACGCGGCGCCTCGGGCGGCCGCCGCGCTGGTGGCGGAAGGACGGCGCACCGGCTGGCTCGACGGGCGCCTCGACCTCGGCGAGGAGACGGCCGGAAGTCGCGCGATCCTTCGCGCCCCGTCGCCCGGCGCGCCGCCGAACTCCGCTGCGGGCGAGACCCTGGCGGTGGCGGCCGAGCGCGCCGCGGAGATCTTCGACGTGGACCTGCCCTGCTCGCCGCTCCTGGAGCTTGCCGTGCGCGCACCCTGGCGCGCGAAGCTCGCCGACGGCGCCCGCCCGGATCGTCCCCTTCCCGTCACGCCGATCCCCGCGGAGCACCGGGGCCTGCGCGCCTTGCTCGCGGCGTTCGAAGCCTCCACCGGGATCCCGGCCGTGGTGGCCGCCTCCCTCCGCGCACCGAACGGCGCGGTCGCGTGCTCGCCGGCGGACGCCTGGCCGACCCGGGCCGAAGCGTCGCTCGACGCCCTCGTCCTGGGCCCCTACGTGGTCTCGGAGCGTCCCTTGACGGCAGGGGTGGCTGCGCAGGAGATTGGTAGCGAGCTACGCCCTGCCCCGCCGGTTCCTCCAGCTGCCCCGAGGTCGCCATGACGCAGCCCACCACCGCCTCCGGTTTCGTGCCCGGACTTGCGGGCGCCGTCGCCGCCCAGTCCAAGGTCGGCTTCGTCGACGGCGAGAAGGGGATCCTCGAGTACCGAAGCATCCCGATCGAGAAGCTCGCCGAGCGAAGCACGTTCGAGGAGACCACCTATCTGCTGCTCTACGACAAGCTGCCCACCCGCGCGCAGCTGGCGGACTTCTCGGCGTCGCTCGCGTCGTATCGCGTGGTCCGCCCCGAGATCCTCTCGATGATCCTGGCGTTCCCGCGCGACGGCCATCCGATGGCCGCGCTCCAGACCAGCGTGGCGGCACTGGGCCTCTACTATCCGCGCACCGGCGCCGTCGATCCCAAGGAGCGCGACGTCTCGGCCCGCCGCATCGTCTCGCAGACGGCCACGATGCTCGCGGCCATCGCGCGGCACCGGAAGGGCCTGCCGCCCGTCGCGCCGCGCACGGACCTCAGTCACGCCGCGAACTTCCTGTGGATGTTGAACGGCGAGGTCCCCGCGGAGATCCTCGCGAAGACGCTGGACGTGGCCATGATCCTGCACGCGGAGCACACGCTCAACGCCTCCACGTTCACGTGCCGCGTGGTGGCGTCCACCGAGGCGGATCCGTACGCGTCGGTCTCCGCGGCGCTCGGCTCGCTCGGGGGTCCCTTGCACGGCGGGGCGAACGAGAAGGTCCTCGAGATGCTGGAGGAGATCGGGGATCCGTCGCGCGCGAAGGCCTGGTTCGACGACGCGGTGGCCCGGAAGAAGAAGATCATGGGGCTCGGCCATCGGGTCTACAAGGTGAAGGACCCGCGCGCGTACGCGTTGCAGAAGCTCGCGCAGCGCGTGTTCCAGGAGCTCGGCAGCACGAAGCTCTACGACATCGCGCAGGAGATCGAGCGGCTCGCGGCGGAGAAGCTCGGGCCGCGGGGCATCTACCCGAACGTGGATTTCTTCTCGGGAACGGTCTACCTCAAGATGGGGCTGGAGCCCGTGCTCTTCACGCCGATCTTCGGGATCGCGCGCGTGGCGGGCTACATGGGTCACTACCTGGAGCAGATGCAGGACAACCGGATCTACCGCCCGGACCAGGACTACCTCGGCACGCACGACGCGCCGTACGTGCCGATCGAACAGCGCTAGCCGGTCCGGAAGTCGGCCGGCGGCCCGGGGCGCGCCCCGCCTCGGGCCGCCGCTCTTTTCGGGGGTCGTCATGAGCGACGTCGGCGTCGTGACGCGCGTGATCAAGCGGGACGGTCGCCTCGCCCCGTGGGATCGGCAGCGGATCGCCGTGGCCATCTACAAGGCCGCGGCCTCGCTCGGCGGCCACGATCGCGCGCTCTCCGATCGGCTGGCGCTCGAGGCGGAGCAGGCCGTCTTCCAGACGTATTCGGACGACGACCCGCCGAACGTCGAGGACGTGCAGGACGTCGTGGAGCGAGTGCTCATCCACCGGGGCCACGCGCAGACCGCGAAGGCGTTCATCCTCTACCGCAACGAGCGCGCGAAGATGCGGGCCCGGCGCGAGGCCGACGAGGTGGAGCCCATTCCCTACAAGACGATGTGGCAGCGGCTGGATTGGGCGCTCACGCACGACTGCGAGACGGTCGAGAAGCTGAACGCGATCCTGCGCGCCGGACGCCTGCCGTGGCTGATCCGCGAGTCCGACGCGCTGTACGAGTCCATCCTGGACCAGGCCGCCGAGTCCATCCTCGAGCGCCGCGCCGAGCTGCGCTTCATCCTCGTGGCCGGACCCAGCTCGTCCGGCAAGACGACGACCACGCACAAGCTCGCGGAGCGGCTCGCGCGCGAGGGCATCCACGTGATCCCGATGTCGCTGGACAACTACTTCTTCGATCTCGACCTGCACCCGCGGGACGAGTTCGGCGACTTCGACTTCGAGACGCCCGAGGCGATGGACCTGCCGCTGGTGAACTCCCACCTCGCGGAGCTGGACGCGGGACGGGCCGTGCGCATGCCGCGCTACGACTTCAAGACGGGCCGGCGAACCGCCGACACGATCCGCTTCGACCCGGAGCCGGGGGGGCTGATCCTCGTCGACACGCTGCACGGGTTGTACGAGCCTCTCACCGCCAGCGTGCCGCGCGAGCGGAAGTTCCGCATCTACATCGAGACGATCGGGCAGCTCCGCGGGCCGGACGGAGCCTGGACGCGCTGGACCGACGTGCGCTTGCTCCGCCGGATGATCCGGGACTCGCTGCACCGCGGCTACTCGCCCGACCAGACGCTCCTGCACTGGCACTACGTGCGCCGCGCGGAGCTGAAGCACATCATTCCGCACCACGCGTCGGCGGACTTCGTGGTGAACAGCTCGCTCGCGTACGAGCTTCCCTTCCTGAAGCACCGACTCGGGAGCTTCTTCCCGGCGTTCCTGGCGAAGCAGCGCGGCGACGGCCGTCGCCTGGATGCGGTCATTCGCGCGGAGCGCGTGGCCGCGCTCTTCGACTCGCTCGACGAGGCCGGCGACGCGTCGATCGTGCCGGCAACGTCCCTGCTGCGCGAGTTCATCGGCGGCTCCGCCTACGACGTGCACTCGTGACGTCCGCGGAGCAGGTCGGCGTGCGCGCCACGGAGTGGATGCTGGAGTCGGCGGGGCGGTTCCGGCGCACGACCACGGTGCTGCCCGTGCCCGCCGCCGGCGAGATCCTCGTGACCACGCTCGTGGGCGCGATCAGCCCCGGCACGGAGCGCGCGCTGCTGCACGGCACCTGCCCGGCCGTGCCGGCGACCGCCTACCCGCGTCAGCCCGGCTCCCTGAACGTCGTGGAGATCCGCGAGGCGCCCGACCGCACGCTCGTGGGCGAGCGCGGCATCGCCACGCTCGGCCACCGCGACCATGCGCTCGTCCCGTATCACCGCTTCATCCGCGTCGCGCCAGGCGTCTCCGACGAGGCGGCCCTTCTCGGCGTGCTCGCGGCGGATGCCCGGCACGCGGTCGAGGTGGCCTCCGTCGAGCCGCAGACGGAGTGCCTCGTCGTCGGCGGCGGCATTCTCGGGGTGCTGACGGCCTGGGAGCTGTCCGTGCGCACCCGAGGCTCCGTGCGGATCGTCGAGCATGATGCGGCGCGGCGCGAGCTGCTCGCGTCCATCCGCTTCCCCGGCGAGGTCGTCATCGCGGACGAGACGGGACGGTACCAGTTCCCCACCGTCTTCGAGTGCGCCGGCACCGCGTCCGCGTTCCAGCTCGCGCAGGAGTGCGCGCGCCCGCGCGGCTCGGTGGTGGTGGTGGCCGACGGCTCGCACGAGGAGTACGTGCTCGGCGCGCCCTTCTTCGCGAAGGGCCTCATCCTCGGCAAGACGGACTCCTGCCCGGATCTCCGCGGCTTCCTCGCGGACTGGTTCTCGCGCCACGAGGACCGTTCCACGCTCCTCGAGGCCGCCTTCCGCGACGACGTCCGCTTCGCCGACTTCCCGCAGGCCTACCTCGAGGCGCTGCTTGCGCCGTCGGGGACGCGCAAAGGGCTCCTGCCCCGCGTGCGGTACGCGGACGCCTAGGCAGCGCTCGCCGATCTTCGCCGATCTTCGCAAGGCCCGGCCACGCTGGACGTCGGCGGAGGGTGAATTCGTGACGCGCAGGTAAAGCTCGGCTCGGCTGACGACGATGCTCGGTCGAGGTCCCGACAAAGCCCCCGGGTAACGATGAAGCGCCTCCGGTTCGGCCTCGCGCCGATTCTCCTTCTCGTCTTCGCCCCCGCTCTCGGGCGGGCGGCGTCGGTCGCGATTCCGGCGAGCGCCGACGCGTGGATCGAGGAGTCCTCGCCCGGCGCGAATCACGGCGCCGACGCCACGCTCTCGCTGCTTCATTCCCGCGGCGACGAGCGGCGCGCGCTGCTGCGCTTCGACGTCACCGCGCTGCCCGCCGGCGCAGTGGTCACGGAGGCCTATCTCCGCCTCCGTGTGGTCGCCGCGGAGCCCCGCGCGTTCCCGGTCGAAGTCATGCCGATCCCCGCGAGCTGGGACGAAGCGACCGTCACCTGGACCACCGGTCGAGCGCTTCTCGACACTACCGAGGTGATCGCGGCATTCGTCCCCGGAAGTCCGGGCGACGTTCGCTGCGACGTGACGTCGATCGTCCGCGACTGGGCCGCGGGAACGCGTCCGGCCTACGGGCTCGTGCTGCGTGCGGCGGCCGGCAGCGACACGTCGAGCCTCGCGAGCCGCGAGGCGCTCGTGGCGCTCCAGCGCCCCACGCTCGTGGTGGAGGTGACGGCGGGCGCTCCCGACACCGATTACCGCGTCGCCACAGGGAGCTACGTCGGCACCGGTGTGAGGGGGCTCACGATCTCCGGAATCGGCTTTGCGCCGGACGTCGTGCTGGTGCGAGGCGGCGGATCGAAGGAAGCGGTGATGCGCACCTCGTCCATGGCAGGCGACCAGACGAAGGCTCTGGATGCGAGCGCCGCCCCGTTTGCCGACGGCATCACGGCCCTCGGCGCGGACGGCTTCGCGCTCGGCGCGGACCAGCGCGTGAACGCCTCCGGCGTCACCCACTACTGGACCGCCTTCCGCGCGGCGCCGGCCGGCTCGTGGTCGGCAGCTACCTCGGAGACTCGCAGGCGAGCCATGCCATCGCCGCGGGTCTCTCGCCGGGTACGTCGTCATCCTCGGCGAGAACAACCAGACCGCGGTCCAGCGGTTCCTCGCGGAGGGCGTCGGCAACAGCCTCGCGTTCGGCGGCGGCGGCGGCGAGCACTCGAGCTGGATCCAGGCCTTCCTCGCCGACGGCTTCGAAGTCGGGAACAACCCCGCGGTCAACGCCTTGGGCATCCGGTACCACTACGTCGCCTGGGCGCCGGCGTCCGACGCGGCCGCGACGAGCGGATACGTCGGCGACGCCTCGGACAATCGCACCATCTCGGGTGTCGGGTTCCTCCCGGACCTCGTGCTCGTGAAGTCGGCAGGCGGCGAGAAGGGAGCGTTCCGGCCCGCCCCGCTCGCGGGCGACGCCACGCTTCCGTTCACTTCGGACGCGATCTACGCCGACGGCATCCAGGCCTTGCTGGCCGACGGCTTCCAGGTGGGAACGAAGGCCGAGGTGAACAAGAACGGGGAGACGATCTACTGGACCGCCTTCGGTCCGCCCGCGTTCGCGGATCTCGCCGTCGCCGAGCTCGTGAGCGACCCGGCGCCTCATCCGGGCGATCTCCTCTCCTGGACGGTCACGGTGGTGAACCACGGGCCGGCCTCGGCGTCCGGGGTCGTGGTGACCGAGCTGCTGCCCCCCGGCGTCACGTACGCGGGCCACGGCCAGAGCCAGGGGGCGTACTCCGCGATCACCGGCGGCTGGGACGTAGGCACGCTCGCGGCGGCCGGCTCGGCCACGCTCGTGATCCAAGCCACCGTCGACGCCGGCACGGCCGGAGCGCGCATCACCGACTGGGTCGACGTGACGGGCTGCGACCAACCCGACTCCGTGCGCGCGAATCAGGCGGACTCCGTCTCGATCGACGTGGCGCGCACCTTCTTCGCCGATCTCGCGATGCACATGACGGCGGACCAGCCGCTGCCGGTCCCGGGCGGGATCGTCGACTTCACGCTCTCGGTCTCGAACGTGGGCGGCCTCGACGTGACCGGCGTGCTCGCCCAGGACCAGCTCCCGGCCGGCCTCTCGTTCGTCTCCGCGGCGGCCGCGAAGGGCGTGTACTACCCCGCGACCGGCGTCTGGGACGTGGGCTCCGTCACGGCGGGAGAAGCCACGTCCCTCCTCCTCCGCGCTTCCGTGGACGCAGGCACCGAGGGGCTCACGCTCGAGAACGTCGCGGGCATCACGTCGCTGGACCAGACCGACGCGGATCCGTCGAACGATGCGGATTCGGTCGCGATCTCGGTGCAGAACGCCGCGATGGAGGCGAGCGCTCTTCCGCAAGACGGTCACGCGCTCCTGCCGGGAGCCTCGACCGAGCCGGTGTTCCAGGTCGCGCTGCACAACCGCTCTGCGGCGGCCGAGACGCTCCTCGCCTTCACGCTCGACGACGCATCCACCGGCGGCGCCTCCGCCACGCCGGCCGATCTCGATGCGGACTGGCAGCCCCTCGAGCTGGTCGTGCTTCGCGGCGGCGAGCCGCTGCAGCGCTCCGCGGCGTCGTTCTCGGGCGGGCAAGCCACGTTCCACGGTGAGCCGTACGATCGCGCCCGGCGACTCGCTCGAGCTGGAGGTGCACGGCGGAGCATCCCTGGCGGCCCGCGACGGCGACGTTCTCGACGTGCAGATCGCCGGCGCGGCGTCCTTCTCATTCTCGCCGAGCGTCGCGGTCGCCGGGACCTTTCCCCTCGCCCCGGCGGGCTCGTTCCCGGTGGACGGTCTCGTGTCGGCGCAGATCGCTCTCGGCGCGGTTGCGCCGAGCCTCCTCTCGGGCGACGTCCGGCGCGTCGCGCTCGATGCTCGCCTGCCGAGCAACGGCTACGAAGACGACGTCCTCCGCCGCTTCGACGTGATGAACCTCGGCAGCGCGGCGGCCGTGTCCGATCTCGCGCGCCTGGAAGCGTGGGTGGACGACGGCGACGGGACCTTCTCGCCGGCCCTCGATCGACGCCTCGGCGAGCTCGCGTTCACCGGCCGGCGCTGGGAGATCACCGGACTGACGGAGACCGTTCCGGCGCGCACGGGCCTGCACCTGTTCGTCACCGTGGACGTCGCGGAGCTGGCCACACCCGGCAGCACCGTGCAGCTCGCGTTCCCGGGGCCCCCCGACCTCGGCATCGGCATGACGAGCGACGACGACGGTCCGATCGACCGATCGGCGGCCTCCGCCGTGCAGACGATCTCCACCCAGGACCGCGTCACGCTGACGGCCCTGGCGATCGCCGCGGGAAGCGTGCATCCCGGCGCCGCGGGTGTGCCGATGCTCGAGATGGCCGCGACGAACAGCTACGGGCAGGCGCGCACGCTCACGACGGTCCGCGTGCACGACGCCTCGAGCGGCGCGGGCACGCTCGCCGATCTGGACGCGCAGCTTCATCGGCTCGTGCTGCAGGTGGACGACGGCGACGGCGTCGTCGAGGGCGCCGCCGCGGACTCGGTGCTCGGAGTCGCGTTCTTCGTCGGCGGCGACGCCGCCTTCTCCGGGCTGCACGTCGTGCTCGCTGCGGGCGAGACGCGCCGGCTGTGGCTGAGCGCCGACATCTCGCTGCCCCTCGCCGCCGACGGCGACGTGCTCGCCCTGGACGTGCCGTCGG
This sequence comes from bacterium, assembly GCA_046330135.1. GTDB lineage: Bacteria > ARS69 > ARS69 > ARS69 > ARS69 > CAYYFX01. Next base: position 588,264 of record JAXLTI010000004.1, on the reverse strand, counting down.
CCGACCAGGTGGCGTTCGCGGAGCCCACGGCGGCGGTCGCCTCCTGGCCGCTCGACTCCGGCGCGCGCTGGTCCGTGGACGGCATGGTCGCGGCCCAGATGACGATCGCGCCGTCCCCGGCCGTGACGCTCGGCCCGAACGAGGGACCCGCCTTGGCGCTCGACGTCACGGTTCCCTCGCGCGGCTATGCGGCCGACGTGCTGCAGCAGTGGACGGTGGAGAACGAAGGCACGGCGACGTCCGCGGACATCGCCGAGCTCCGGCTCTGGCGCGACGGGGGTGACGGAACGTTCGACGCAGGCGCCACCGACGACGTCGACCTCGGCGCGCTCGCGCCCTTCGGCGCGGAGTGGACCCACCCGGCCCTCGCCCAGTCGCTGCCGCCAGGCGGTGCGCGCTTCTTCGTGAGCGTCCGTGCGTCGGCGAGCCCGGGCGAGTCCACGAGCGTCCGCCTCGCCGTTCCGATCGACGGCCTTCAGGTGGCGTCCGGGAACGACGGCCCGATCGACGTGGAGGCGGCGAGCGCGAACACGATCCTCTTCAGCACCGCGGTGCTCCTGGCGTCGCTCCGGATCGATCCGGCCGCGAGCACCGTCGACTCGACCGTCGCGGTCACGATGACGGTGCGCAACGTGCACCCGACGGCGACGCTGGACAGCGTCGCGCCGTCTGGCCTCGTCGCGTCGGGCACGGGGCTGCTCTCGCTCCTCAGCGGCCCTGCGCCCGCATCCCGCACGCTCGGCCCGGGCGAGAGCGGCACGTTCGCATGGGTCTATCGCGCGAGCTCGGCCGGCGACGTCCGCCTCGGGGGCTGGGCGGAAGGGGCAGAGCAGGGCTCGGGCACGCCGCACCGCTCGCTCGGCGTCGAGTCGAACCAGCACCGCGTCTTCCTGCGGGCGCAGGACCTCGATCTCTACGCCGTCGAGTCCATGCCGTTCTCGATCAGCCGCGGCCAGGCGGGCGTCGTGCCCGTGTCGCTCACGTTCGAGAACCCGGCGGGAGCGGCGGGGTCGGACATCCGCGTCACGGGGCTTCGCCTCCGGATCGAAGACGAGAACGGCGCGGGCATCGTTCCCGCGAGTCTCCTCTCGCGCGTCGTGGTGAACGAGGGCGCCGTCGTCTACGTGGAGAAGACGTCGCTGGAAACGACCGGCGCCGACGTGGATCTCGGGTTCACTCGACCCCTCGTCGTGGAGAGCGGCGCCGGCTCCAACCAGTCGACGGTCGCGATCTCGTTCGACATCTCCGCCTCCACCGCCGTGCCGACGTTCCGTCTGAAGCTCGTCGATGCGACGTGGATCACCGCCGAGGACGCGACGAGCGGCGGCCCGGTCGCGGTGACGCTCCGCCGCCCGGACGCGTTTCCGGTGGCCTCGGGTCTCGCGCGCGTCGTCGCGGAAGCGGAGCGTCTCGAGGTGAGCGCGAGCGGCGTCACGGCGCTGTCCGCGGGACGCGGTCAGCACGCGGTGCCGTTCCTCGGGCTGACGCTCCTGAATCCGGACGCGGCGGGGCTGGCCGCGGACGTGCGCATCCCGACCTTCGCGGTGCGGCTCGTGGATTCCACGGGGGCCGCGATCCTGACGCCCGGCCAGTGGCTCCAGTCCCTGCGCGTGGACTCGGGGCCGATCGTCTACCTCGACCGCGCGGTAGGCGCGGCCGACGACTCGACGATCGTCCTCACCTTCGCGCCGCTCGTGTCGGTGCCCGTGAACGCGCCGGTGAATCTGCGCGTGGCCGCCGACCTCGACGCGACGGCGCCGCTTCGCCGCGTGCGGCTGGAGCTCGCGGACTCCACCCGGTTCGACGCGCGGGACGCGAACACGGGAGCGCACGTCCCCGTCGTGCTCGCGACGAGCCCGGTCCCGGGGCCCTGGGTCGCCGTCCAGGCCCCGGTGGATTCGCTCGCGGCGCTCGGCACGGCGGTGATGCCGCCGGTGGTCGGCGTGGGATCCGCCGACGTCCCGGCGATGAGCGTGGTGCTCTCCAACCCCGGCGCCGCCGGAACCGCGTCCGCGAGCATCGACTCGCTCACGCTGCGATGCCGCGACGGATCGGCCGCGCTTCTGGCGCCGGCCACGTATCTCGGCCGCGTGCGCGTGCTCGTCGCGGGGACGGAAGTCGGCCTCGTCACGAACGTTCCCTCCACCGGCGACGTCACGGTCCCGCTCGGCGGCGTGACCGTGGGCGCGGGGGGCACGGTCTCGCTCGACGTGCGCTTCAACGCCGAGATCACGGCGCCCGCGTCTCTCTTCGAACTGATCGTGCCGGCCGGCGGGGTCCATGCGCGGGACGCGAATCTCGGCATGCCGGTGGCCGTGGCCGCGCCGTCGGGCGGCTTCCCGCTCATGTCGGGTCTCGCCCAGCTGCGCCTCCCCGCGCGGGACGTCCTCGCCAGCTTCGCCGATCGCATGCCCGCCGTCCTCGCCGCCGACGATCGGCCGCTCGCCGTGGCCACGCTCACGCTGCGCAATCCCGCGCCGGCGACGGCGGGCGAAGTGCGCGTCGCGGCGCTCACCGTGCACGCCGCGGCCGGCGACCTCGGCTCGCTGGACCTGGGCGCCGCGGTGTCGTCGGTGACGGCGCACGTGGCGGGCGCTCTCTGGGCCTCGAGCGTCGACCTCGATCCGTCGGCGCCGACGGCGCTCCTCGCGGGGGCGGACACGCTCGTGATCGCGCCCGGCCAGTCCGTCCAGATCGCGCTCGAGATCGCGCTGCGCTCCGGCAGCGACGTGCCCTCGCTCCGCATCGGCCTCGACGCCGCGGATGTGGGCGTGGTGCAGCCGGGCGGTTTGCTGAGCGTCGCGGTCGGCGCGGAGTCCGGGCAGTCGCTGCCCTTCTGGACGCAGGCGGGGAACTTCAGCGGCACGACACTGGCGGAGAGCTGGTCCAACTTCCCGAATCCCTTCGCGGCCGGCCGCGAGCGCACGGCGCTCGTCTTCTATCTGCCGCGGGACGGGCGCGTATCCCTCAAGGTGTGGACGCTCCGCGGAGAGGTCGTGCGCTCCCTGCTCGAGAGCGCGGCGCTCCCGGCCGGCTTGCACCAGGAGACTTCGTGGGACGGCCGCAACGGACGCGGCGACGTCGTCCGCAACGGCGTGTACCTGGCCGAGATCGCGGTTGCCTACGCGGACGGGACGAGCGAGACGCTGCGTCGCAAAGTGGCGGTGGTGCGATGAAGGCGCTGCTCGTCGCTCTCGCCACGCTGGCCGTGCTCCTCGGGACGGCCCCGGCCGCCGGCGCCGCCGAGGACGCCGGCACGCTGTCGCCGCTCGCGGCGGGCGGCGGCAATCGCGCCTTGGCGATGGGCGGCGCGTTCACGTCGATCGCGGACGACGCGAGCGCCCCCGTGTGGAATCCGGCCGGTCTGGGCTTCCTCGCGCGCCGCGAGCTGCAGGGCTCCCGCGCGACGCTGTACGGCCTCGAGGTCACGGAGGAGTACGCCTCGTTCGCGTGGCCGAGCTGGCGCTGGGGCGCCGCCGCGCTGACGGCGCGACGGGTCGGCGTGGACGAGATCGAGCGGCGCGACGATCGCAATCTCCTGCTCGGGACCTTCGCCTCTTCCGAGATGGAGGTCGATTTCGCGTGGGGCCATGCCGTCGGCGAGAAGTGGAGCGTGGGCGCAGGGGCGAAGCTGGCTCGCCAGGAGATGGGCGAGCTGTCGGGCAACGGCCTCGGACTCGACGTGGGCGTGTTGGGACGGCCGTTCCTCGGGGTGGGCGGCGACGAGTCCTGGGCGGGGCGCCTCGCGCTCGGCCTGGCCGTGCGCAACGCGGTCGCTCCGACGATCCGCCTCGACCGAGAGAGCGTCACCGAGCCGACCGAGCTTCGCGGCGGCATCTCGTACCGGCAGCCGTTCCTCGGGGACGGCGCCGTGCTCGTGGCGGTCGACGCGACCGGCGCACGCGACGTGGATCCGAAGGTCCGCGGCGGCTTGGAGATCTCCCCCCACCCGCTGCTCGCGTTGCGGGGCGGCTGGGACGGCGACGACTTCACCGCGGGCGCGGGCATCTGCTGGCACTCCGTGTCCTTCGACTACGCGTACGAGGACAACGCGCTCGACGGCGTGCATCGCTTCGGCGCCACGATGCAGTTCGGGCCGAGCGTCGCGGAGGCGCGTCTCGCGGCGCACCGCGCGGAGGACGAGGCCTTCCGCGAGCGTCTCGCGGCGACCTTCCGCGAGCAGGAAGAGCAGCGCCTGCGCGAGCTGCTGTCGCGAGGCGCGGCCCGCCTCGGCGACGGCCGTCTCGAGGAGGCGCTCGACGCCGCGGCCTCCGCGCGGGCGCTCGCTCCGGACGACGGGCGCGCGAAGCGGCTCGAAGCGCGCTGCCTCTCGGCGCAGGCCGAGCTGCACGAGGCGAAGGGCGAGCTCACCGACGCGGTGCTCCTCTACGGGCGCTCCCTGGCGCTCGTGCCCGACGACGCCGTGGCCGCGTCCCTGGCGCGCTGCCGGGCCGCCGGCGATCAACGGGCCGCGCGCTCGGCGCGCATCCGCGACCTCTTCTCCCAAGCGCTCGACGCGTTCGGCTCCGGGGATCTGGCCGGCGCCCGCGAGCGCCTCCGCGCGATCCTCCAGCTCGCGCCGGAAGACGCCGATGCTCGGACCATGCAGGCTCGAACGGACGCCGCGATCGTCGCGCGCGTCGCCGAGCTGGTGGCGCGCGCCCGCGACGACGTCGCGCACGGCCTCCTCGACGACGCGGAGACGCGCTTGACGGAAGCGAGGGCGCTCGACGAGAAGGCCGACGGGATCGCGACCGTGACGGCGCAGGCCCACCGCGCCGAGCGTGACCTGCAGACCGCGGCGCGGGCGAAGACGGCGCCCGCCGAGAGCGGCGGCGTGGCGGCGCCGGCCTCGGTCGACGTCGTCGCGAAGGCGCCGGCGCTCTCGAAGAAGCGCGAGCGCGAGGTGGCCGATCTGTACCGCCGCGGCGTGGAGGCGATCGGAGCGGAGCGGCCCGAGGAGGCGGTCCGCTACTGGGAGCTGGTCTGGCTCGCGGACCCCGAGTACGAGAACGTCGCGGAGTACCTCAAGCGCGAGTACCTGCTGCGCGGCCTCGACTCGTTCTCGCACGGTCGCTTCGACGAAGCCATCTCCGTCTGGGAGAAGGCCCGCGACGTGGACCCCACGGATCAACGGACGCTGGGCTACCTGTCGCGCGCGCGGGAGCAGCTCGCCCGCTCGCGCGAGATCCTCGGAGGCACGCGGTAGGCGATGGCCTCGAAGCCTCCTGAGCGCAGAGCGGATCGCGCTCCCCGGCGACGTCGCGTGCTCGGCATCCGGTGGATCATGTCCGCGGCCGGGCTCGTCGTGACGATGCTCGCGGTGGCGGGAGTCGGCGGGGTCGGCGAGCACGACACCCGGCGCGCCCTCACGCAGGAGCTGGAGAGCCGCCTCGTGCTGTCCGCGCGCAATCTCGCCATGACCAGCTCGCGCGCGCTGCTCAGCGACTTCCCGGAGCTCACGCTCACCCCGATCCTCCTCGAGATGAAGCAGACGCAGCCGGAGCAGGCGTTCGCGGCCGTGGTGGATCTCGAGGGCGCGGTGCGCGGCACCGCGGAGGCACGCTCCCTGGGAACGCGGTTCCAGCTGCCCGCGACGCTGCGACCGCATTCCGCGGTGGCCGCCCTGCGCCCCGACGAGGAGCTGCTCGCGGACAGGACGCTGCTCGTGGCCGCGGCGCCGGTCATTCATCCGTCCGGCAACCGCATCGGCACCGCCTATGTGGCGTTCCGGCGCGACCACGTGGAGGCGGTGATCGTCGCCGCGCGGCGCGAGCAGCTCCTCGTCGTGGCCGGGGCGCTCGCGCTCGGCCTCGTCGTGGTGCCGCTCGGCGTGTCCGTGCTGCTGCGACCGATCGGAGTGCTGCGCGAAGGTCTCGAGCGCATCGGCCGCGGGGACCTCGACACGCGGCTCGCGCTGAACGACCGGACGGAGCTCGGCGTCCTCGCGGAGACGGTCAACGAGATGACGACGCGCCTCCGCGAAGCCCAGGAGGAGCGCATCGATCGGGAGCGCCTGGCGCACGAGGTGGAGCTCGCGCGCGAGATCCAGGCCTCGCTCCTTCCCGCGGGCGGCCTGAAGGCCGGGCGCTTCGAGATCCAGGGCTCGCATCGCGCGGCGGCCGAGGTGGGCGGAGACTTCTACGACGTCTTCTCGCTCGACGGCGGCCGCGTGGGGCTCGCGGTGGCCGACGTCTCCGGCAAGGGACTGGCCGGCTGCCTCGTGGCCTCGATGCTCGCAGCGTTGCTGCGTGCCTACCGGGGAGAGATCACGTCCCCGCGCGAGCTGCTCCTGCGCCTCGACGCGACGCTCCAGGGCTCGCTGCGACCCGGCACCTTCGTCACGATGTTCTACGGCATCCTCGAGCCGGCGAGCGGTCGTCTCGTCTTCGCCTCGGCCGGACATTCGCCGCTGCTGGTCCGCCGCGCCGCCGGCTCGACGGAGTTCTTCCGCACGCGGGGCATCCCGATCGGGGCGGTGCGGAATGCCCTGGCGCGGACGCTCACCGACGAGACCGTGGTCCTCGCCCCGGGCGACGTCTGCGTGCAGTTCACGGACGGCGTGAACGAAGCCTTCGACCCGACGGGCAATCGGCAGTTCGGAATGGATCGCCTGGCCTCCGCGGTGGCGGCCGCGGCGCCGGGAGGCTCCGTCGGCGAAGTCCTCGCCCGCATCCGCCGCGACGTGGACGCGTGGGTCCAAGGGCAGCCCTCGCTGGATGACGAGACGCTGCTGGTGATCGTGTCGGCGCCCGGGTCGACGGGCGAGACGCCTCGCGACCCGACGGCGCTCCTCGCCGAGGCGCGTCGACGCGGACACGGGCTCGTCCTTCGAGCCCATCTCGACGCCCTCGCGCCGCTGGGGGAGTGGCTCGCGACGTGTCCCGGGCTCGAGCGTCTCGGCGGGCGCGACGTCACGCTCCTGGAGAGCGGGCTCTACGAGCTCTGCGCGAACATCGCAGAGCATGGCTACGGTCCGGACGACCGCCAGTCTCTCGAGGTCTGGTGGCTTCCCGATCGGGCGACGAGCGGAGTGGGCCCCTCGGGCGTCTTCGTGCTGGTCGACCGAGGTCGACGCTTCTCTCCGGGCGAGAGCGGCGTGGACTTCCGCCAGCCCGCCGTCCGCCGCCGCGGTCGCGGCATCGGCCTCGAGATCGTCCGTGCGACCATGCGCCAGGTGTCGTATCACCCTGCCACCGCCGCGGGCAACGTCACGCTCGTCATGTTCGATCCATCCAAGCTCCGTACGGAGGAGGAGGCCCCCCATGGCTAAGGAGTTCACGCGGGAGGAAATCGGACAGCCGGGCGGCGCGGTCCTCTTCCGCCTGTCCGGACGCCTCGACGCGAAGAACGCTCAGGCGCTCGTGGCGCGCTGCAACGATCTGCAGGAGCGCGGGACGCTGCGCGTGGTGATCAACCTCGCGGGCGTCTCCTTCGTGGCTTCGAGCGGCATCGGCTCGCTGCTGGCGCTGACGGAGCGGTTCCAGGAGGCGGGCGGCGGCGTGCGCCTCGTGGAGGTGTCGGACGCCGTGCGCTCCGTCGTGGATCTCCTGAACCTCGGGGAGTTCCTGCACATCGACACGACCGAAGCGGCGGGACTCGCCGCGATGGGACGCTGACATGTTCGGTCGCTCCCGAAGTCGAGCCGCGGAGCCCGCGCGAGGCGCGAGCGCGGAACCGATGCCGACCGAATCGGGCGGGCAGACCTCGAGGGAGGCGCCGGCTGCCGCGGGGGCTTTGAGCTTGCAGTCGCTTCTCGAGCTCGGACACGAGCTGGCGGAGCGCAACGACTTCTTCGAGATCGCCGACGTGGCGCTGTTCAACCTGATGGGGCACTTCGGCTGCTCCAAGTCGGCGCTGTGGATCGTCCCCGAGAACGGCGGCGACGTCGCCCTCCTCCGCTCGCACGGCCTCACGCCCGCGGTCGCGCGCGCGGTGGGCGAGTTCTGGACCCGTTGGCTGTCCGGGAGGCCGAGCGGCCTGCGGGAGCCCGTGCTGGTCGCCGATCTGCAGTCGATGGCCTCGGTCCCTCCGGTGGAGCTGGCCCAGGCGACCGATCTCGCCGTCCTCGCGCCGTTCGCGACCCGGCGTCGCTTCGTCGGGCTCGTGGCCCTCGGGCGACGCGTCTCGGGAGCGCCGTTTCGTTCCTCGGATCTCGACGTGCTGTCCGCATCGCTCGACTTCCTCGGCCTCGCGCTCGAGGGGTGCCAGACGCGCGTGCGGCTGGTCGAGAGCAACCGGCAGTTGCGGGCCGCCAACGCCGGACTCGAGGAGCTCGATCGCTTGAAGTCGGACTTCCTGCGCAATCTGAATCACGAGCTGCGCACGCCGCTGACCGTGATGGCCGCGCACCTCGACAGCTTGCTCATGGACGAGACGATGGCCGGCGCTCGTCGTGCGCACGTCCAGGTCGCGCGCGAGGAGACGTCGCAGCTGGAGGCGATGCTCCTCAAGCTGCTCGACTTCCGGCAGCTCGCGGAAGAGCGTCTCACGGTCGATCTGAAGCCGAACGACGTCGCGGGCGTGCTGCGCGCGTACGTCGACGATCGCCGCCCCGGGTTGACCGCGGGCTTGCGCGAGCTCCGCTTCAGCGCGGCCGACGACGCTCCCCCCGCCGTCTGCGACCCGCGACGCGTCGTGCAGGTCGTCGACTGCTTCGTCGACAACGCGACGAAGTTCACGCCGGAAGGCTCGGTCATCCAGGTTCGTGTGGAGCCGTCACGCAGCTCCGGCGCCGCGCGCGTGCGCGTGGAGGTCCGGGACAACGGTCCGGGGATCGCGCCGGACCGGCGCGAGTGCATCTGGGAATCGTTCCGTCAGGGCGACGGCTCAGCGACGCGCGCGTACGGCGGCCTGGGCCTCGGTCTGCCTCTCGCGCGGCGGCTAGCGCAGCTCATGCGTGCGGAAGTGGGCGTCGACTCGGAGCTCGGACGCGGCGCGACGTTCTGGCTGCTGCTGCCGGCGACCTGAGCGCGGCGTCACGACGAAGCTCCCCGCCCGAGCGGGATCGCGTCCGCCGCTCGCCAGGGTGCCGGCAGCTCCGCCTCCGCCCGCGACGTGGGGCCGTCCCAGACGATCCGGCCTTCTTCGAGCACGGCGAGCCGATCGCACGCCGCGAGCAGGAAGGGCACGTCGTGCGAGATGACGAGCATCGCGACGCCCTCGCGACCCAGCTCCTCGAGCACGTCGTGGAGACGAGCGCGCCCGTCGGCGTCGAGCCCGCTGCTCGGCTCGTCGAGAACGAGCAACCGTGCCTCGAGCGACAGAATCCCGGCGATGGCCGCGCGGCGCGCCTCGCCCCCCGAGAGGGTCTCCGGAGGCCGGTCTCCGAACACGTCCGGGTCCAGCCCGACCTTTCGCAAGGCCGTCCGGGCGCGCTCCACCGCCGCCGTCTCCGCCAGCCCGAAGCTCCGCGGCCCGAACGCGACGTCGGCCAGCACGCTCTCCTCGAAGAACCCGCGCTCGGGATCCTGGAACACGAGCGCGACCGGAGCGCGCCTCGGCGCCGCGGGTGACCCCGGCAGAGAGGCGTGCGTCGGCGGAGCGGCGTCCGCCCACCGCACCTCACCGCCGGTCGGCTCGAACAGCCCGCCGACGATCGCGGCGAGGGTGGTCTTCCCCGCGCCCGAAGGACCCACCAGACCCATTCGCTCTCCCGAATGAATCGTGAGGTCGACGCCCCGCAGGACCTCCCGAGGCTTCCCCGTGCCGTCGTCCACGGTCCAGCGCACCCCGCGCACGTCCACGAGGGGTCGAGCGTCGCCGTCCGCCTCGTCCCCCCCGCGGTCTCGCGTGGGACCGCGCGGCCGATCGACCCCCGGGGCGAGGATCCCGAGCGCCTCCACCGATCCCGCGGCGAGCAGCTCGGCGGGCGAGCCGTCGAAGACCACGCGTCCCTCCCGGAGGCCCACCACGCGATCGGCTCCCTGGATCTCGTCGAGGCGGTGCGTGACGTGCACGAGCGTCGTGTCTCGCCGGTCGCGGACCTGCCGGATTCGCTCGAGAAAGGCCCGGCGCCCGTCCGGATCCAGACACGAAGTCGGCTCGTCCAGGAGAAGGAGGGAGGGCTCGAGCACCAGGACGGAGGCCAACGACACGCGCTGCTTCTCGCCGTCGCTCAGGAGGTGCGGAGGTCTCCCGGTCAACCGGCGAAGGTCGGCCGCCGCCAGCGCCGCGTCGACGCGACGGCGGATCTCCGGGCTCGGCAGGGCGAGGCTCTCCAGCCCGAAGGCCACGTCGCGTTCCACCGTGCTGCCCACGATCTGATCGTCCGGGCTCTGGAACACGATTCCCGCCGGAAGTGCCGAGGAATTCGCCTCATCGAATACGATATCCCCGGACGTCGGCGGGCGTAGCCTCGCCATCACCTGAAGCAGCAACGACTTCCCGGCACCGTTCGGCCCGACCAGGGCTACATATTCGTTATGACGAATCGAAAGCTCGGCCACATCGAGCAGCGGGCGGCGAATGCCGCCGGCTTTCGGCTCGAGTCGAATCCCGCGCAGCCGGATCACGAGCCCGTTCCGTCCGCCGGGTCCGGCTCGCGGATCATGGCGAGGTCCGATCCTTCGAATCCGGCTCGACCATCATGGCGCCGTCCGCTCCCACCCGTCCGGCTCGACCGCCTTGCCGGCCTTCAAGGCCGCCAGGCGGCGCGACGCCTCCTTGGCCAGCGGATCGTGCGGGAAGCGGTCGAGGAATCGCTTCCAGGCGTCCTCGGCGCGATCGATCGCGCCCAGGTCCTCGAGGGTGCGCGCCCGGGCGAACGCGGCGTTGCGGTGTCCCGGCTCGATCTCGAGCGTCGCCTCGAACTCCTCCAGAGCCCGCTGGTACGCCCGGCGCTTCCGGAGCACGGCGCCGAGCGCGTACCGGCTCTCCGCATGCTTCGGCCGTAGCCGCGCGACCTCCTCGAGGATCGTCGTGGACTCCGACAGCTCGCCGATCTCGAGCAGGGCGAGCCCGAGGTTGAAGCGGACCTCGATGCGGCCTGGGTCGAGCGCGAGAGCCTCCCGGAACTGGGCGGCGGCACGCGAGTACGCTCCGCTCTTGGCGGCCGCGAGCCCGTCGCGGAAGCGGGCGTCGGCCTGACGTGCGTTCGCGGCGGTCGGAGCGGGGCCGGTCGTGGAAGGCAGCACGAGGACGGTGCCGCGCGGCACGGGACGGTCGTAGGGCAGATGCGCGAGCACGGCCAATTCCTGCCCGCGACGCTCGTCGCCCCAGACCTCCTTCGCCAGCTCGTCGAAGGAGCAGGAGGACCGCACACGAACGACCTCTTCGCCCGTGCGCGCCTCCACGATCTCCACGCCGCCCGTGGACGCGCAGCCCTGCGCCACGAAGCACGCGGCGGCGAAGATCAGGAGCGAAGCCGTTCGGGCCGCGCCCGCGAGGCGCGCACCGCTCACCGAGCCGGCCCCCGGGGGGCGAGGGCCTTCTCGCGCAGCAGGTGCTCGATCGTCTCGAAGATCTCCCGCAGCGGGACGCCCGTGCGATCGGCGATCTCCCGGCAGGACTCGTACTCGGGGGAGATGCGCTGACGCCCCTCCCCCAGCTCCCCGACCTTCACGCGCACCGGCCCCCACGGGGACTCGATCTCGCGGCTCTCGCGCGCGAGCTTCCAGCGCGGGCAGGCGGAGCGGCGGATTCCGAACGTCGTGGTCTCGCGGAAGAGCAGGCTCGCGAGCGCCTTCGCCCGCTCGGGCTCCACCAGCACGGTGAGCACGTGGCCGGGTCGCCCCTTCTTCATCAGGATCGGCGTGAGGAAGGCGTCCAGCGCGCCGGACGAGAGCGCCCGCTCGAGGATGTGCGGGAGCGACTCCGGCGACATGTCGTCCAGGTTCGTCTCCAGGACGACGATCTCGTCCGACTCCCACGGAACCGCCGGCGCCGGCACCCTCGTCGCGTACCGACCCACGGAGACGCGCAGCACGTTCGCGCGATCCGGAAGCTCCCGCGTTCCGGCGCCGGTGCCCCCCCCGTCGGCCGTGAACGGCTCGCTGGGCGCCGGCCGTCCGAGCGTGGTGAGGATCGCGGCGCCGGTGGGGGTGAGCAGCTCCGCGTCGACGTCCTCGCGCACGATCGGCACGCCGCGCGTGAGCTCGAGCACCGCGGGCGCCGGCACGGGCAGCCGCCCGTGTGCGGAGGCCACGTAGCCGCCGCCGACGCGCAGCGGCGAGAACGTCACCTCGCTCGCGTCGAGGAGGCGCAGCGCGACGCACGCGCCCGCGACGTCCACGATCGCGTCCAGCGCGCCCACCTCGTGAAAGTGCACCTTCTCCACCGGGATCCCGTGAGCGCGCGCTTCCGCCTCCGCGAGGCGCTCGAACACCCGCTCCGCGTCGCGAAGGGCGTCGGCGGCGAGACGGCCGGCCCGCAGGATGGCCTTCACGTCGGCGAGACCGCGGTGGCGATGCTCGTCCGGCAGCTCCAGGCGCAGGCGCAGCGCTCGGAATCCGCGCGAGCGCACCTCTTCCACTTCCATGCCGAAGGACGGCAACGGCATCGTGGCCAGGGCGCGGCGCACCTCCGCCAGCGGCGCCCCCGCGTCCACGAGCGCGGCGAGGATCATGTCGCCCGCGGCGCCGCTGTCCGCGTCGAAGTGGGCGACGCGACCGCTCACGTCGCAGCCTGGCGCGTCAGCGCCCGCATCATCACGGCGGCGGCGTAGCCCGCGCCGAAGCCGTTGTCGATGTTCACGACGGTGACGCCGGAGGAGCACGTGTTCAGCATCGCGAGCAGCGCGGAGACGCCGGCGAAGCTGGCGCCGTACCCGGTGGACGTGGGCACCGCGATCACCGGGGCATCCACGAGGCCGCCGACCACGCTCGGCAGCGCGCCGTCCATCCCCGCCACCACGACGAGGACGCGCGCACGGCGCAGATCGTCGCCGCGCCCGAGCAGGCGATGCAGCCCGGCGACCCCCACGTCGTAGAGGCGCTCCACCTGGTGGCCGAAGGTCTCCGCGGTGACGGCGGCCTCCTCGGCCACCGGCATGTCGGAGGTGCCCGCGGACACCACGAGGATCCCGGGAACGCGCGGCTCGGCCGGCGGCCGCCACCGCACGGTCCGGGCGATGGCGTTGTGCTCGCCGCCCGCGTGCGCGGCGAGGAGCGCGCTCGCGACGCCGGGCTCGACGCGCGTGACGAGCACGGGGCCTTCGCCCGCGATGAGCCGCCCCGCGATCTCGACGATCTGCGCGACCGTCTTCCCGGGCGCGAAGACCACCTCGGGGAACCCGCGCCGCAGCTGGCGGTGATGGTCCACGTTGGCGAAGCCGAGGTCCTCGAAGGCGAGGTCGCGCAGGCGCCGCACGCTCTCGTCGATCGAGAGCCGCCCGTCCTTCACGCCTTCGAGCAGATTCCGCAGCGCCCGGTCCATGGGCGCGAATCTACCACGCGGGGACCGTCAGGGATGGTGCGCGCCCGGTCTCCGTCCCCGGCGGCCGCGCCGCCCCCCCCTCCGCCCGCGACGGCCGTGATGCCGCTCGGGCTCGGGGAGGACGAGATGGGTGTCCGGCCTCACCGTGAGCAGCTGCGAGAGCACGCCCAGGGCCACGACGCCCAGGAGCACCTGCGGGAGCACGTCCTGGATGCGCCCCAGCGCGACGTCCAGAGGCGCCGCGCCGCGGAGCAGCCCCGCGGCGGCATTCCCCGCGAAGAGAGCGACCGGCAGGTACGCGACGGCGATGATCGCCGCCCGCCCCAGCGGTCCGCCCTCCGCCTCCCACAGGGCCCGCGCGCCGCGCGCGGCGATCAGGAGCCCGGGCGGCAGCAATGCGACGCACGCGGCCAGCAGCGGGTCGTGCGGGTGACCCCCCGGCACGAACGGCGCGAGGAGCACGCTCACCACGAACCACGTCAGCGCGAAGCCGTACTCCTGGCGTCGCGTGCGCCCCGGGCGGAGCCCGCGGAGGACCGTCCAGCCGAGGCCGAGCACGAGGAGCGGGCCCACCGTGATCGGCATCGCGAACGGCGAGGTGCCCACCACGTCGGCGGCGTCCTGCTGCGCGAAGTAGAAGTGCAGGCCGAGGTACACCCAAGGCAGGAGGCCCGCCGCCTTCCAGGGAACGCCGGCGGACTTTTCCAGGACGCGCACGATCGCGATCACGCCGAGAGTCACGAGGAGGAGGAGATCCGTGCGCGGGCCCGGGGAGAGCAGCGTGCGGTGCACGTCGCGCCAGACCGAGGCCTCCGGGACCAGCGTGGAGAGGATGGGGAGCGGATTCGCGATCGTGGACGAGCCGCCGGCGAGCTGCTCGGCCACGAAGCTCACGAGGACCGTGGCGCCCACGAGCACGCCCGTCCCGATCACGGCGAGCAGCACGATGTGGCGGGGTCGCTCCACGGGCAGCGTGGTGGCGTCGGAGCTGGAGCGGCGGAGGCCGAGCACGAACCAGAGCAGCAGGGTCGTGACGAACGCGGCGAACGTGGCCGGCGCGAGGAGCAGCCCGATGCCGAGGAAGAGGCCCGCGACGCCGATGCGCAGCGTGGTGCTCGCGACGAGGCTCACCTCGCGATGGCGTCCGTGCAGCGCGATCGCCCACGTCACGCCGAGCAGCACCATCATCTCCCCGACGAGAAGCGGCAACGCGCTCGTCTCGGCGCTGATCCACGGGGCGGCGATCGCGAGCAGGCACACCGCCAGGAGGGACGCGCCGTCGCCGATGACCAGCCGGCCGAGCAGGAAGAACACGAGGAGCGACGCGAAGCCCGCGGCGGCGGCGGGCAGGCGTACCGCGAGACGCTCGCGCGGGGTCAGAGGCCGCGCGGAGTCCAGCTCCACGCCCTGCCAGTCCCACGTGGCGCGGGTCAACGCGTGCGCGAGGGCGCTGGCCTTCGTCGTCGTCTCCGAAGGGTGCATCGCTTCGGCGATCCAGCCGATCTCGGCGGGCCTCATGGGCTCGAGCACCAGCTTCGGCGTGGAGGCGAGCCACAGCAGGCTGAGCGCCACGATGCCCACGGGAATCCACGGGAAGCGCGATTCGCCCGCGACCTCGCCGAGGAGACGATTCGTGGGATCCACGACCGAGTGCTCGACGCCCCCGGCCTCGGCCGCGCCTTCGGGCGGCCGCTCGTTCACGCGCGCTCCTCCCAACCCTCGAGCTGCGCCGCCAACGTCGACTGTACCTGCGTCCACACCTCCTCCTCTCCCCCCTCCGCCGAGATCACGCGGACACGGCGCGGATGCCTTCGCGCCAGGTCCAGGTAGGCCGCGCGCACGCGCTCGTGGAAGTCCATCCCCTCCCGCTCGATCCGGTCCAGCGAATCGGTGCCGCCCGCGCGCCCCTCGCGACGCGCGAGACCGGCCGCCGGCTTCACGTCGAAGTAGAACGTGAGGTCGGGGACGAGCCCCGACGTGGCCCACTCGTTCATCTCCTCGACGACCTCGATCCCCAGCTCGCGCCCGGCGCCTTGGTAGACCGTCGACGAGTCCGCGAATCGATCGCAGATCACCGACACGCCGCGCGCCAACGCGGGCGCGACGACCTGGGCCACGAGCTGCGCACGGGAGGCGAGGTACAGGGCGAGCTCCGCCCGCGGGGAGAGCTCCTCGACGCGTCGAAGCAGCAGATCGCGGATGATCTCGCCGGCCTCGGTCCCGCCGGGCTCGCGCGTCTCGAGGACCTCGTGCCCTCGCGCGCGGAGATACGCCGCGATGCGTCGACTCTGGGTGGTTTTTCCCGAGCCCTCGCCGCCTTCGAGGGTGACGAAGAACCCCGTCCGGCTCCCCATTCCCGCTCCCGTCAAGCCCACCTGCCGGATTCGGCGGCATGATGGACCGAACTGCCGCCGCCGTCAAAGGCGAGGTCGTGGGCGGACGCTCCGGATCCGGAAGGGGGCCTCAGGCTGAACCATCCGGCCGCAGCGGATCCGGCCGGTTTCGGGTGATCCACGCCGGTCTCCGGCAGCCCTCGCGAGGTCAGGACTCCGGCTCGCCCCCCCGAAGACGTCGCAGCAGACGGCTCCGCGGCGTGCCGGTCAGCTCCGCGACCTCCCGGGCGGCGCGGTCCGGTGTGAGGCCGAGCCCGACCGCCCAAGACGCCAGGGCTGATGCGTCGAGGGAAACGCGGTCGTCGCTTCCGGCCGCGCCTTCGAGGACGAGGACGACCTCGCCGCGCACTTCTCCGGAGAAGCGCGTCGCGAGCTCGGCGAGCGCCCCTTCCACGATTTCCTCATGCATCTTCGTCGCCTCACGAACGATCGTGCATCGCCGCACCGGACCGAACGTCGCGACGAGGTCGGCCAGGGCCGCCGCCAACCGATGGGGCGCCTCGTAGAGAACGATCGTTCGCTCGTCGCGCGCGAGCGCCTCCAGCCGCGTTCGGCGCGCCTGCGACTTCGCTGGAAGGAAACCCTCGAAGACGAAGCGGTCTCCGGAGTTGGAGGATACCGAGAGGGCGACGGCCACGGCGGAAGGTCCGGGAATCGGCTCGACCCTCACCCCGGCCGCCCGCGCCGCCGCGATCAGCACCGCCCCCGGGTCCGAGACGTTCGGCGTGCCGCCGTCCGTGACCAGCGCGACGTTCTCGCCCGCCACCAGCCGCGCCACGATGGCCGGCGCTCGCTCGCGCTCGCGCGGCGCGAAGAGGGCGAGCAGCGGCTTCTTGGGAAGGCCGAGCAGCTCGAGGAGGCGCCCGGTGCGGCGCGTGTCCTCCGCCGCGATCGCGTCCGCGGACTCCAGCGCCTCGCGCCCGCGCGGCGAGAGGTCCGCGAGATTGCCGAGCGGAGTGCCCACGACGCGGAGGACGCCCGGAGCCCCGCGGCCCGGGCCCCGCGCGGCGCCCGTCATCCCGCGGACTCGAGGCGGCGGTCGCGCGCGAGCGCGCCGTCGCGCGGGTAGCGGAAGTCCGGCCCGATCGTGCGCGTCGACAGCTTCGCGATCACCGGCGGACGGCGCTTGTACTGGTTGACGCGCACCTGACGCGCGATCCGCCGGACGAAGCCCGACTCGAAGCCCTCCTCGATCAGCCGGTCCGGCGCGACCCGCTCGTCCACGAGGCGCGAGAGGAGCCGGTCGAGGTCTTCGTAGCTCGCGCCGAGATCCGCTTCGTCGCTCTGCCCCACCCAGAGGTCGGCGCTCGGCGCCTTCGTGCGGACGCGTTCCGGCACGTCGAGGTGAGCGGCCAGAAGTCGCACCTGCGTCTTGTACAGGTCGCCGATCGGGTTGATCGCCGATGCGAGGTCGCCGTGCAGCGTGCCGTACCCGAGAAGCAGCTCGGCCTTGTTGCTCGTTCCGAGCACGAGCGCGCCCAGCTCGGCCGACAGGTCGTAGAGCACGATCATGCGACAGCGCGCGTACACGTTGCCGCGACGCAGCGGCGACGCGTTCGGCACCTGGTCGAGGTAGCCCGCGGCCATCGCGGCGATCGGAACGACTCGCGTGTGGATGCCCGTGGCGGCGGCGACGGCCTGGGCGTCTTCCAGGCTGTCGGCGCTGGAGGTCGCGGCCGGCATCAGGACGCCCGTGACGTTCGACGGGCCGAGCGCCCGGGCCGCGAGCGCCGCGACGACCGCGGAATCGATCCCGCCCGACAAGCCCAGCACGCCCTGCTCGAGACCGGCGGCGCGCAGCTCGTCCCGCAGGAACGCGACGAGGATCTTCTCGACCGTGACGGCGTCCAGCCCGGGAAGGGGAACCGAGTCCGGGGCGAGCGACGATCTCACCGCGAGCTTCTCCGCCGCCGTCGCGTCTCCTTCGGCCGCTTCGCCGAGGACCGCTTTCTCGCCGGCGATCGCTTCCTCGTCGTCGGCGGTTCCGGAGTCGGCGACGCCCCCCGCATCGACCGCGCCCTTCCGCCGAGCGTCTCGCGCTCCGGCTCCGCGCCGACGCCCTGGCGCTTGCGGATGATGCGATCCAGCTCCGCGCGCACGACCGCGAGGCGCTCGTCGCGAAGGAGCGGAGTGGAGATGCGCTCGCGGCGCACGAGATCGAAGTCCACTTCGGCCGTGGGGTAGTCCTCCTCGTGATACGCCGCCTTGAGGATCACTTCTCCCGAGGGACTCACGATCTCCGAGCCGCCCCAGTAGCCCACGCCGTCCTCGAACCCCACGCGATTCGCGTACATCATGAACACCGTCAGCGACGACGCGTACGTGAGCAGCAAGCGCTCCCACGCGAGCGTGTTCTTCGCCTTGCCGTCCGCACCGAGGCCGCGCGTGGGGCTGACCGAAAGCACGAGGATCGCGAGCGCGCCGTCGAGCGTGGCGAGGTAGGGCATCGGCAGGTGCCAGACGTCCTCGCACACGAGCATCGCGAGCCGGCCGAAGCGCGTGTCGAAGGCGCGCACGGAATCCCCCGCGGCGAAGTGCCGGCCCTCCTCGAACAACCCGTACGTGGGCAGATGGACTTTCCGGTGCACGTGCACGAGCCGCCCCGCCTCCGCGTAGGCTGCGGAGTTGAAGAAGAGGTGCTCGGCGGTCTCCTCGATGAAGCCGAACGCGAGCGACGTCTTCCGCGAAGCCGCCGCCAGCGCCCGGATCTCGCGCGACTGCAGATCGAGCGCGCACTCGGGGACGTGATCGCGGAGGCTGTAGCCGGTCAGGGCGAGCTCCGGGAAGAGCAGCAGGTCCACGTCGTCGCGCTCCGCCTGCGCCGTGAGCGCGAGCATCCGCTCGAGGTTCGCCGGAACGTCGCCGAGGGCCGGAGCGCATTGCGCGACTCGGACGCGCGGCCGGTCCGGCTTCATCGCTCTCTCCGTCCGGCGGCCCAGCCTTCGAAGCGCACGACGAGTCCGCCTCGCCCCTTCGGCAGGAACGTCACGAGCGGCAAGCGACCCTCGGAGCGCGGCGGGAAGCCGGACTCGATGAGGTCCACGGTGACGTGCCCCGACTCGTCGCCGCCGAGGAGCGCGCCTCCGTCGCGGTAGTCCGCGATGCGGAAGACGGGCGACGGGTTTCCCCGGCCGAAAGGCATCGCGGCGCGGATGCTCCGGGAGAAGGACGCGTCGACGTCCACGCGGCGGACGTCGGCCTCGGCGACGAGCGGCGGCGGCGCGGGCGCCGGCCACGCCGCGAAGGCGGTGCCGAGTCTCGCCTCGATGTCCGCAGCCCGAGCGGGCTCGGCGGAGAACCCGGCGGCGGTGCGATGACCGCCCCAGGACTCGAAGAGCTCGCGCATCTCCGACAGGACCTCCACCAGGTGGACGCCCTCGGGGCCGCGCAACTCGGCGATCAGCTTGCCCTGGCTCTCCGCGAGCACCGCGGCCGGCCGTGTCGTTCGCTCGGCGAGCCGCGTGGCCGCCTTGCCGAGCGCGCGCACGTCCAGCGCCGGGAGCCGAACCACGGCGGGCGCTCCGTCGAAGACCCCCGCCTCCGTCGCCGCGGCCTCCACTTGCTCCACCGCCTTCGCCGTCGCCTTCTCGGCGGCCAGAAACTGCTCGAGGAGCGCCTGGGTGTCCCCTGCCCACGTCGATCGCGTCAGGAGCGCGTCGAGGCCGTGGGATCTTCCTTCCGTGGAGGGGATGCTCGCGAAGACCGCCGCGAGGCGCTCGCATTTCTCCCGCCGGAGCACCGCGTCCGGGCCGATCGCCAGCGCCCGCCGCGCCAGCTCCACCGCCGGCCGGTTCCCGCGCGCGACGGCGGAGAGGCCCTGCACCACGAGCGTCCGGTTGGTGCGCGACAGGTCGCCCCAGTCGGCGACGGTGCCGAGCGCGACGAGATCGAGAAGCCGAAAGAACTTCTTGTCGGCTCCATCGCTGAGACGCCGGCGGAGCAGCTCCCGTGCGACGAGCGACGCGACGCCCGCGCCGGTCAGGTCGCCGCACGTGACGTTCGTGCGCGCATCCGCCTTGGGGTTCACGAGGACGGGAACCAGGGGGCGATCCGCGACGATCTCGTGGTGGTCGGTCACGAGAACATGCAGGCCGAGCGATTCGCCGAGCTCCACTTCGGTCGCGTTCGTGGAGCATCCGTCCGTGGTCACGAGCAGGCTGGCCCCGCGCGCACGGAAGCGACGCACGAGCTCCGGATAGAGTCCGTGCCCCTCGGCGTCGCGGTTCGGGATGTACGGGTCGACCGAGGCGCCGAGGAGCTCCAGCGTCTCGACGATCACGGCGGCCGATGTGAGCCCGTCCGCGTCGTCGTGCCCGAAGACGGCGATCCGCTCCCCGCGATCGAGCGCCTGCTCGATCCGGTCCGCGGCGGCCGCCACCGACGGGAGGATCGACGGCTGCGGAAGGTCGAGAGGATCCGCCGCCAGGAATCGGTCGGCGGCGTCGGCGGAGCCGAGCCGAGCCGCGTACACGCGGCGGATCGCGGGATGGAAGACTGTCGCGGGTGCGACCGCCGGAGGCGCGCTTCGCTCCACGGTCACTTCCTCTTCCCCCTCGGGGTCCTTCCCGTCGCGGTCCTTCCCGTCGAGACCTTCGCCCTGGCATTCCTTCCCGTCGCGGCCTTTCCCGGCGGGACCTTCGCCCTGGCATTCCTTCCCGTCGCGGCCTTTCCCGGCGGGACCTTCGCCTTCGCGTCCCTCCCCGTCGGGCTCTTGCCCGTCGGTGTCGCGCGCTTCACCGGCGGCCGCGCTCGCGAGGAGACGCCGAGCACCTGCGCCAACACCTCGACGGCACGCGCCACATCGTCGCGATCCACGTCGAGGTGCGTGACCGCGCGGAGCGACGTGGCGCCGAACGGCACGAGGAGCACGTCGCGGGCCGCCGTCAGCTGGGCGATCTCGCCCGGGACACGGCCGGTGCCCGCCACGTCGAAGATGACGATGTTGCTCTGGGTGGCCTCGAGGTCCACCGACACGCCGGGGAAGGTGGCGAGCCGCTCCGCGAGCCAGCGTGCGTTCGCGTGGTCCTCGGCGAGGCGCGCGCGATGGTGCTCGAGCGCGTAGAGGCCGGCGGCGGCCAGGATCCCGGATTGGCGCATGCCGCCTCCCATCCGCTTGCGGTGTACCCAGCAGCCCTCGATGAATTCCTTCGAGCCGACGATGAGAGACCCCACCGGCGCCCCGAGTCCCTTCGACATGCAGACCGACACCGAGTCTGCGTCGCGCACGATACGCGCCGGAGACAACCCGGCCGCGACCGACGCGTTCCAGATCCGCGCCCCGTCGAGATGAAGGGCGAGTCCCGCGTCGTGGGCCACGCGCGCGACCGCGTCGAGCGTGGCCTGCGGCCAGACGCTCCCCCCGGCGAGGTTGTGCGTGTTCTCCGCCCAGACGAGCGCGGTCTGCGGACAATGCGGAAACGGAGGACGGACCGCGTGTCGCACGGCGTCGGGGTCGAGGATTCCGCGCAGACCGTCGAGCGGGTGGAACGCGGCGCCCGAGAGCGCGGCGGCCGCGCCCGACTCGAAGTTCAGCACGTGCGACCCGCGATCCAGGATGATCTCGTGTCCGGGGGGACAATGCGCGCGGACGGCGATCTGATTTGCCATCGTCCCCGAGGGCACGAAGAGCGCGGCCTCCTTGCCGAGTGTCGCGGCGACGGCCCGCTCGAGTCTCTCGACGGTCGGATCGTGATCGAGCACGTCGTCGCCCACTTCGGCCGACGCGATCGCCTCGCGCATGCCGGGCGTCGGCTTCGTGACCGTATCGGAGCGCAGGTCGATGACGGGGCGGGTGGCCATGCGGGTCTCTCCGGGCCCCGGGAGGTTGGGCCGCGAACATTACCACGGCCCCGAAGGAGCGGCGAGGCGCTGCTCGGGAAGGCGGTGCGACCGACACGCTCGTCGCGCACGCGTTTCCGTCACCGCGCGCGTGGGGATTGCCCCGATCCAGCTTCTGCCGGCTTCTCCGCCTCGCACGCGTGGGGGTTCGCCCCGCTCCGGCTTCCCGAACGGCTTCTCCGCATCGAGTCGCGCGCTTGGGGGTTCGCCCCGATCCGGCTTCCCGAACGGCTTCCCAGCTCGCGCGACGTCCGAGTCCGTCGAGCTCGCGCGGCAGGGGCGCCCCACCCGACGCCCCCGAGCTCCCGCGCACGCGCCGTCCCGTCTCTGCGCGCACGCCCCCCGGCGTGCCGCGCGTTGGCAGTGCGAGGCAAGCCCGCCGAGCTCGACCCTTCCTCCGAGGCGGCGTCACGAGCCGCGTTCGGCCAGGGATGGCCGAACGCCTGCCGAGTGCCGAGGCCTAGGCCGGGGCAGGGATGCCCCGGCCGCGCCGTCCGCAGCGGAGGAAGGGTCGAGCTCGGCGGGCGGGCGAACGCCCCCTGCGCGAACACCAAGGGGCGAGCAGGCGGGCGGGCGAAGAGGCGGCGTGGGGGTGCGCGGCGCAGGACCGGAAATGCCGAAGGGCGGAGGGCTCGCCGCTCGCCCGCGGGATACCTCCCTCCGCCCCTGGTGGGAGCCGGACCCCCCCTGGATCTCGGCTCCGTTCCAACCTCGGCCGGCTACGCCGTGCGCGGCACGGACGTAGCAAGACATGGGTCAGGTCTCCGGAAAGCAGAGACCCGGCGCTCGAAGCCGAGCGGGATGCACCGGGTCGCGTTCTCGACCGGGGCTCCCCGGAGCCTGACCCGAGTCCAAAGTAGACCCCCGGTCAGGCTCCGCACATGAGTCTCGTCATATGAGGAACTGATCATCGTCAGTCGCCCGGTCGCGAAACCACCGTTTCCGGGTGAATTCCAGACTTGATCATCTACCTTGAAGCGGCAGCCCCCGGGGGGTAGCTTCGGAGCAAGCCCGCGGGAGCCCACAGGCAAAAGGGCGTTCCTGCCGGTCCAGAGGGGGTCCCATGGAGCGTCCCCTGGCGGTCCGGCATTGCATGGACTGCGCCGCTTGCGCGGTCCGAGCCGGCAGCCTCGCCGCCGGCGTCGATGCCGATTGCCTGCAGCGACTCGACCGGACTCGGGTCTCCCACCGCTATCAACGGGGCCAGACCCTTTTCTACGAAGGGAATCCCGCTGGCGCCGTCTTCTGCGTGGGGACCGCGTACGCGAAGGTGGTCCGGACGGCCCCGCACGGGCGACGGCACGCGCTGTCGGTGGCCGGACCCGGCGACGTCCTCGGGCTCGAAGCGGTGCTGACGGGGCAGCCGTACGCGTACGGCGCGGAAGTCCTCGCGGAAGGCGTCGTCTGCCAGCTCGAGCGCACCGAGATTCTCGACCTCGCGGAGCACCACCCTGCATTCCGGCGCGCCGCGATCCAGCTCCTCGCGGACACCCTGCGCCAGAGCCAGGGCGAGCGAGCGCAGCTCGCCGGCGGCGACGTGAGGGAGCGCACCGCCCACGTGCTGCTCACGCTCGCGACGCGCTTCGGCGAGTGGAGCAACGGCCGGCTGCAGCTCTACCTCGAGCTCTCGCGCGAGGATCTCGCCGAGATGATCGGCGTGGCCGTCGAGACCGCCATCCGCCAGCTCTCGGAGCTTCGCCGCCGCGGCATCCTCTCCACGACGGGTCGCTGCATCGTGGTGGAGGATCCGGAGCGCCTCGCCCGCCTCGCGCGCGCCGTGCCCACTCCCACGCGCTGAGCTGCCGGCGAACGACCGCAGGAGAATGCGCGAGCCCCGACGTTGCCGCCGGGGCTCGTCACTCTGGGCTCGCCGAGCGGACCGAGTCCGCGGACGGCGACTAGCGGTACAGCGCCTTCACGTGGCCCCACGAAGTGGGCTCGACCGCGATCGGCTGCTGCTGGTCGAACTCGAACTTCGTGAACTCCGCCGTGAAGCTGGCGTTCGGGTTGCCGCCCTGGAGGAAGCACTGCACGTGCCCGCCGACCTTCGCCTGGTTCAGGATGCCCCAGAGGCCGTAAGGCGGATCCTCGTTCGGGTTCCCCATGTCGAACGGGAGAGGGCCGCTCGTGTAGCTCACGCCGTTGTAGGTCACGGTGTACTCGATCGTGCCGGGATCGCCCGGAGACAGGCTGTGGCAGTTGTACGTCATCTCCAGGTCGATGATCGTGCCCTTCACGTAGTGGAGGCCGTAGTTGGCCGTGAAGGAGTAGAACGGCAGGCGGCCGCCGAAGCACGCGACCTCGCCGTCCGTGGTCCGGCAGTTCAGCCGGCCGTCGACCTCGGACCACCACGGCGCGATCTGGAGACCCGCCTCGCCGTCGGCCGTACCGGTCGTCCACATTCTGCACTTGAAGTGGAAGATGGACGCGTTCGGGAACAGCTCCTCGTTCACGCCGTCCGTCGAGTAGCGCCACACGTGGAGGTTCGCGAAGCCGCCGCAGCTCAGGTTGCTGTCCGTGATGTTGAGCGACGAAGGATAGTGATCGGTGATCGTCAGGACGGAGGTCGGGCAGTCGTTGAAGACGCGCTGGATGACGATCACGCTGTTCGGGTCGGGAACCGCGAGCGCGGCGCGGGGAGCGAGCGCCCCCCCAACGAGCGCCAGGGCGGCCACGACCGAGGTGATCTTCGTGATGCGGTTCATGTTCGTGACTCCTGCTCTTGAGGACTTCGTTCGTTGAACGCTGGTTCACAGCTCAGACGATCTGTTGTGGCGATTCGCTCGCGGTCGATCCTCCTTCCCTGGATGCGCTTTCTCCGAGTCGAGCTCACTTGATCAAGATGCACCGTTGCTCCGCCACCTCGCCGCCGCTCCGCAGGCGGTAGAAGTAGACGCCGCTCGGCAGTCCTTCGCCGCCGAGGCTCACCTGATGGAACCCCGCGCTCTGGTCCCCGCGGACGACCGTGCGCACCGCGCGCCCGAGCACGTCGTACAGGACGAGTTCGACGTTCCCCGCCGCCGGCAGGCGGTACGCCACCGTCGTGGTCCCGCGGAACGGATTCGGCGCGTTCTGCGCGAGCTCGAGCCGCGACCGGCCGGGAGAGGCGGTCAGGTCCACCGACGTGGCCGGACCGAACCCGGCGGCCGTCAGTCCCGCCTGGATGTCCGCGTCCTGCATGACCCGCGTCCACACGGACTGCGTGAGGTAGTTCTCGATCATCACGATGATCGGCCCCTCGTCGATGCCGAGGTAATCGGTGTCCCACCATGCGGCCGTCAGATTGAAGGCGTCACGGAACCCGTAGGGCCCCCAAAGCTGGGCGTAGTACAGATCGTACATGTTATGGAGGGTCGGAATCACTACTTCCGGCGCGAAGGCGATCGAGCTGGCCGGGGCGGTCGGCGTGATCGTGCCGTTGTCGCTCTGGGCCGGCGGGGCGCCGTGAGCCACGTACCCGCCCGGGTCATCCGAGGCGGTCAGCCCCCACAGGTTCGGCCCGTAACCGACGTATCCGCCCGGGTTTTGGATGCAGTACTCCCGCTGGGCCAGCGTCGCGCGGCGGGAATTCTCGAAGTAGGTGATCCCCTTCGAGCGCATGTAGAGGTCCTGGATCGACCGGAAGTCGACCCAGCAGTGCGAGTACTGGTGGCCGAAGAGCGGCGGGAAGTTGACGTAGGTGTACCCGTAATAGGTCAGCCAATCGTAGCCGCTCGTCCACGTGAACCACGAGGAGCTCGAGACGGGATGGGTGGGCGAGCCGAGCGCCAGGAGGTACAGGATCGTGGCCTCGTTGTAGCCGACCCAGGTCCCTTGGCGACCGCTCTCGGGGCTCCACGCCATGGCGATGCCGATGCCGTTGTACATGAAGGGCCAGTCCGCGCGGTGGAGGATCGAGTCCGCCAGCGTGCGCACCTGGACGTCGAGCGGATCCGACGTCGCGAAGTAGTGCTTCGCGTCGATGATCCCGGCGAACAGGAGCGCGGTGTCGATCGTGGAGAGCTCGCTGGTCCACGTTCGCGTGGCCGTGCCCATGTCGAGGAAGTGGTAGTAGAGGCCGTGGTATCCGATGAACCCGCTCGATCCGGCGCCCTGCGGTTGGTTCCAGAGCGTCTGCAGCGTGGTCAGGATCCGGGCCCGGCCGGCGTCGCGGGTCACCCAGCCGTGATCGATGCCGATGCAGATCGCCGAGAAGCCGAAGCCCATCGCCGCGATGCTGGCCGGAGACCCGGGCGTGCTGCGGTCCCTGACGAGTCCGTTCGACGGATTCGCCTCGTTCCAGAAGTAGTCGAACGCCCCGTGCTGGAGGCTGTCGAGGAGCAGGGGCGTGGTGACGGCCTCGGCGCGCGGCGCGCCCAGCAGCGCCGCACCCAGCAGTGTCGCGCACCACGCCACCAACGCCGCCCAGCGACCGGCGCGGCTCATCCGCTTCGCGCCCTCGTCCGGCGCCTTCCAACTTCCTTGCCGTCTCATGCTGCTCTCCCTCGCGCCCTGTTGCTCAGAACACGACGACCAGCGTCAGCCGGTGCGTCTCGTTGAGGTGCTTGTGGTCGGCCCATGCGTAATCCAGGTGGTACTTGTTGTCGCCGAGCGCGCCCTTCAGGCCGAAGCCGAACGTCAGCCCGAGCTCCGAATCGGTCTGGAACAAGCTCTGGTAGCCGGCCCGCAGCGCCAGCGTCTCCTTCCACATCCACTCCGCGCCGGTGTTGAGGCACTCGCTGTTGTCGTTCGGGTGCAGCGCGTCGAGCATGAGGAGCACGTTGTTCGTGGGATTGACCCGGCGCGGAACCGCCAGGCCCACGCGGAAGACCAGCGGAACCGGGAAGGAGTCCGTCAGCTGATCCGCCGGCAACGCGCTGTTGTCGCCGAACTCGCCGGGGTTCGCGTCGTACAGGATCGCGAGGTCGGAGCCGCTGAAGCGCGACTGCGTCCCCATGTTGGAGAGCCCCGACCCCAGCTTGATCCCGCTCTCCGTCAGCCGGTACACGGTGCCCACGTTGAACGTCATGAAGCTCTGCGACGTGTGCCAGATCCGCTCGCGCGCGTACGTGATCTGCGCCCCCGTGGCGAACTTGCTCGTGACGGGACGCCCGAACCCCAGCCCGATCGCGACGTCGGACACGTTGTAGCGCTCGCCCGTCCCGAGCGGTTGGCTGACGGTCCGGACGTCGATGTCCCCGGAGTTGAGCGCGGTCACGCTCCCGAAGAAGGTCCCCCAGCCCCGCACGGGCAGCGCGCCGGCGGCGTAGTCGTACGTGATGTCCGCGAACCACGGACTGTGGGTGATCTCGATCGAAGGCCGCGAGAGCACGCCGATGGCGCCCGGGTTGAAGTAGACCGACTCGATGCCGTCGAAGAGCGCCACCCCGGCGTTGCCCATCGCGGCGCAGCGCGCGCTGGGCTCGATGCGCAGGAACTGCCCGATCGTGGTCCCCACCTTGCTCTGCGCGAACGAGATGCCCGGCGCGCCCAGCAGTCCGAGCAGGAGGAACGAAGCGGCGACGCGCAGGACGGCTCTCACTTGATCACCGCGAACTTTCCGATCTTCTCGCCCAGGCCCGCGCTTCCCGCGCCCTCCACCTGCACGTGGAAGATGTACAGCCCGGGCGCCACGTCGAGGTTGTCCTTCGTGCGCAGGTTCCATGCGACGAAGCCCTCGCGCGTCCCGTTCTGGTGGAGCGTCTGCACGAGGTCGCCGCGGACGGTGTAGATGCGGATCGTGCACTGCGCCGGCAGCCCGCGGAACTCGATCCGCCGCTCCCCGCGTCCCGACACCGCGAAGCGCTCGGGCTCGAAGCTGGCCGAGCCCACGTAGGGATTCGGCACGACGTACGGCGAGAAGTCGTTCTTGGCCTTGTTCGGATCGATCGTATCGCCGTGGCTGTCGAACACGAAGCGATCCGCGGCGCCGAGCGGGCGCGTGAGGTGCAGCTCGAACACGTCGCCGCCCGCGGGCGGACGCGTGGGGTGGGCCGTGGCGGGGTCGAGCTGGACGCGCCACGTGGCCGCGGAGTCCGTGACGGCCGCGTACGTCACGACGTCGAGCACGTCGAGCGAATCGGCGAGCGTACCGCTCAGCGTGCCGCGGTCGCGGAAGCGGCACTTCAGCGGAAGGTCGCCGGACGCCGTGTGCGCGATTGCCCGGAACTTGATCGGGGTCGGCGTGAACGGGAACATGTCCAGCGACGTATCCACGACCGTGTCGTAGAAGCGGATCGTGATGTCGTCGGGGAAGCCGGGACGGCGGCGGTTGACCGAGTAGACGTCGAGGTAGCTGGCGCGGAGCCGGGCGTCCGTGGGGCTGCCCGGGGCGAGGCCCGTGCGTGCCGTGTCCACCTGGACGGCCGACTGCGTGTAGACGACGGGCAAGAGGCCGGCGCCCACGGGACCGATGCCCTTGCCGTCGAGGTCGTGACCCGTCTCGAAGAAGACGTCGCCGGATGTGCTGTCGATCAGCGCATACGCCGTGGCGCGGATGCTGTCCGGCGACGGTGCGGAGAACGCGACGCCGAAGCGGTGCCGGTTCGGCACGATCCCCGAGTTCACGATCTCGACGGCGACGTCCCCCGTCCCCTCGCCGGCCACGTGGGTGGCGGCGCTGACCGTGGCCGGCACGTAGCCCGCCACGCGCGGGTCCGGACGTACCGCGACGACGTCGCTCGGCAACACCGTGCCGCCGCGCGGCGTTCGGGAGACCGTGATGGAGTTCTCCGAAGGATAGAACCCCAGACGAGTGGAGCCGAAGTCGTACGCCGTGACGGCGTAGTAGTACAACTGGCCGTTCGTCACGCCGTAGTCCGTCCACGTGTGCTGGATACCGCTGTCGGTGCCGAGGAAGTACGCGACACCCTCCACGACCTGCTCCGAGAACCCGCTCTTCCCGTCCTTGAGATCGAATTGCGCGATCGGCTTGCCGTTGCCGATCGGCCCGGAGCCCGTGCCCGTGCTGATGACCTGTGGATCGCGGAACTCGGGATCGGTGGACCGATAGATGCGGTAGCCCTCGAAGTCGAGCTCGCCCGTGACCGGGTCCGCGCTCCGCTCGGCGATGTCGTCCCACGAGAGCCGCACGAAGCCGTCGCCCGCCTCCGCGGTGGCGGTGGGCCTCTGCGGCGGCACCGCGAACCGGTAGTTCGCGTCGTAGATCTGCTGGACCGTGCGCACCGTCCCGCGGAGCTCGTTCAAGTCGGCGCCGTACGCCAGCGCGAGGCTGAACCGCTCGTGCTGAGCCTGCTTCAACGTGAACGGCCCCGATGCGAACAGGAACGCGATGTTGTAGTTCGACGCCACCCCGGGACCGAAGCGCACCGAGGAGTCCGGGCTGGTGAATTGCTGGAACAAGCGCTCGGGCCAGTTCTGGGCGTCCGTGAAGAACACGATGCCGTCCGTGGTCTGGTCCGGGTTCCCCTGACCGGGACGGATCCGGTTGATCTTGAAGCCGGTCAGACCGATCTGATCCGACTCGTTCAGATCGGTCTGGCCGAAGTTCGGCTCGCCCTGGGTCGGCATGCCGTCGCCCTCGCCGGTGTCGTGCGTTCCCATCACGCCGTCCACGCCCGTGTCGTGCAGCTCCGCCACCCAATCCATGTCCTCGTCCCCGGTCCACCAATCCCCGGCGCGATACGCGGGCGTCTCGGTGACCGGGCCGTACGTGTTCTCGAACTTCACGAGGTCGTAGTGGGAGTTGACGTACGAGAGGATCGCCGGCTGGCCGACGATGTGCTCACCGGGATCCGCGTCCCGCTTCTCGTCGGTGATGCCGTCCTCGTCGTTGTCGATCCTGTCCGTGGAGTTCCCGGGGGTCTCCAGATAGGCGTAGCCGAGGTAGCCGGTGGACCCGCAGTTCCCGGTCAGGTCCCGGCCGTGGCCGAACCGATCCCACGTGTAGACCAGGTTGATCACGTGCTGATCGAAGGTCCGATCGAAGAACGCGTTATCGTCGTCGGACTCGTAGATCCCGTCGCAGGACAGCGCCGAGCCGCCGACGCCCGAGTCCATGTAGAGGCCGAACACGATGTTGTCGTCGTAGTCGGTGGTGCTCTCGTTCGTGATGTCGTAGTGCCAGAAGATCACGTTGCGGGCCTGCGGGTTCGCCCACTGGAAGCCGCGCACCTCCACGCGCAGGCCGAGGCCCTTGCGCGTGGAATCGCGGCGGTCCGGGAAGAAGTACCAGGCGTCGTAGAAGTCGTCGTCCATGACCATGAAGCTCTCCTGGTCGGCGACGATCTGCTTGCCGAAGTACCCGTTCCAGCTGTGGCGCCACCCGGGATCGTCCGGGTCGTAGAGCTTGTCGGGCCAGAACGACGGCCACGTGCGCGGGTCGTTGCTGATGGCGGGCGAGCGTGCCGGATTGAGGATGGGGCTGGGCTCGAAGTACCCCGGGCGCGGCTCGAAGCGCATGTCGACGTTCCGGTTCGGGCTCGTGGCCTGACGCTCCCGGAAGCCCGTCTCCATGATGTAGGACTGCACGCCGTTGGCCTGCGTGATCTTCGCCAGGACGAACGGGGTGATGCCGTCCGAGTAGTTCATGCCGCTGCCCTTCGGAACCTCGACCGAGTGGAACACGCTCAGGTCCACGTTCCCCGGATCGGGCGGGTAATCCCCCACCATCCCGTAGTTCCAGAACACCGTGCGGATGTTGCTCGCGTCGTGGAAGCCCGAGCGCTCCGCGTCCAGGCGGCCGCGCTGATCCTGCGGAACGGGCGTGGGCACGTCGGCCCTCGCGCGCAGGGGCGCGAGCGCGGCGACCAACGCCAGCATGGCGATGGCGACCCGACCGAGCGGTCCGGCGAGGCGCGGCGTGTTCGCTTCCGGGGCGCGCACTACGGGGCCTCCATTCCGAGGTGGACGCCTACCTCGATCCGCCGCGGCGGATAGAAGCGCGTGGGGTCGGCCAGCGCCACGCGATCCGTCTCGGGGAAGCGCGAGTAGTACGGATCACCCGTGCTCGAGAAGACTGCGCCGTTGAAGTACCTCGCGTCGAAGACGTTGAATGCGCGAGCGAAGAACGTCACGTCCGAGCCCGACCACGTCCCGAGCGATCGCTCGGTGCGCAGATCCAGGATCACGCCGTTGGGCTTGCGGCCCGAGTTCGCTTCGAGCCCCGCCCCGAAGCCCGAGGTCACGACCGGCGTGTACGGCTGACCGCTCGCCACGCGCAGCACCGCGCTTCCGCCCCAGCCGTTCCCGTCCTTGTAGGAGACCGTCGCGTTGAACGTGTGCCGCTGGTCCCAGTTCAGGGGAATCAGCCGCGGGCGCGGGTCCTCGCCCGCGGCAGCCCGCGTGGCGGTCTCGCGCGGATCGCTCGCGTTCCCCATCGCTTCCTGCCACGTGTAGTCCAGCGCCACGTTCACGGGGCCCCACTTCTTCCGATCCACCGACAGCGTGAAGCCGAAGACGTCGCCGAAGTCGACGTTCGTCAGGCGCGCGTACTGCGCTCCGTTGTACGTGTCGATGAACTCCACGCCGAGGAGGTTGCGGATGTCCTTGTAGAACGTCGTGACGTCCAGCCCGACGTTCTCGTTGAGCGCGTGCTTGTACCCCACCTCGTATTGCGACGTCTCCTCGGGCTTCACGTCGGGGTTGCCGAGCACGCCGTAGTCCACGCTGCTCGCCTGGAGGTTCGTGAGCACGGAGTAATCCGCGTTCTGGAACATGTCGCCGATGGGCGGGAACTGCTGGAAGTGGCCGTAGGCGAAGTGGACCGCGGCGTAGTCCTCGATGGGGTACGCCACGCCGAGCCGCGGCGACACGGAGATCTTGCGCGAGGTCTTGCGCAGCGACGACGGCGGCGCGCCCTGGATCGCGTTGGCCGGGTTGGCGAGGTCCGTGGGCAGGACCGAGCGCGCATCGAAGTAGTCCATGCGCACTCCCGCGCGCACCATGATGCTCGACCACTCCGCGTGATCCTGCACGAAGCCCGCCGCGATGATCGGCTTGTACGCCTTGACGCCCGGGAAGTCCGGCGGGTCGTCGACGTGGCGGACGAGCTGCTGGACCCCGTTCACGGTGGTGAACGTGAGATGCCCGGGCGTCCCGAACGTCACCTCCGGATCGAAGAGCTCGGCGCCGGCCTTCACCTGGTGCTCGTGTCCCACCTGGCTGGTGAGCGCGCTCTTCAGGATGAAGCCGTTCGTCCTCTGGTAGAAGCGGAAGAAGTCCACTCCTTGCACGAACGCTCCGAGCTCGTAGGTGGAGTCGCCGAGCGGCGGGCCCGCGATGTCGTAGCCCGGGTCGTAGACGTCGTCGTAGCGCCCGACGCGGTACTTCGAGTAGTTCTGCCGGGCGTTGAACTCGAGGAACGTCCCCGTGCTGAGCGTCTGCGTCCAGTCCAGCCCGTGCTCGAGCGCGAGGTTGTCGTACCTCGCCTCGCCGTCCGGGTTGAGGCGCCACGACTGGTCCGCTCCCCGCCCGTGCCCGACGTCGAAGAGGACCTGGTAGCCCAGCTTCGTGTTCGTGAGCGACGTGTTCGTGATCTTCGCAAAGCCCCCCCAGTCGCGGGAGTAGCTGAGCGCCACCACGGCGCCGTCACCGGTGGGGTTGAAGATCTTCCGTTCGAAGTCCGACGAGTCGCTGGGGACGAACCGCCTCGTGCCGCGGAAGTAGTCGTCGTAGAGATACCGGCGCACGCTCACGAGGAAGACGGTCTTGGAAAGAGGCAGCGGTCCGCTCGCGCTGGCCTGGAAGTTCTGGATGTCCGTGGGCTGGATCGAGTCGTCGATGAAACGGCGGTCCGCGCCGCGGAACACGAAGCCGCCCGCGTACGCCTCGGCGCCCCAGCGGAGCTTCTCCGAGCCCTCCTTGAGGACCGCGTTCACGACCCCGCTCATGCACTGGCCGTATTCCGCGTCGAACGTGCCGCTGATGACCTGCACTTCCTGGAGCAGCGAGCGGTCCACCTTCAGGCTCGACTTGTTGTCGAAGGGGTTGTTCACGCTCACGCCGTCCACCTGGTACTGCACCTCCCCGGTCCGGCCGCCGCGGAAGTGGCCGTCCACGACGCCCGCCTGCAGATTCACGACGTCCTGCAGCTCCTGCACGGGCAGGGCCTGGATGTCCTGGCTCGAGACGGTGGTCTGGGTGCTGGTCTGCTTCAGATCCACGGGCGGACGCTTCGCCACCACCACGACCTCCGCGGCGGCGAGCGTGGTCTCCTTCATGTGGAGATCGATGTCGGTGGTCTGATCCGCGGAGACGACGACGGCCTGCACGCGGACGCTCTCGTAGCTCAGCCGGCTGGCGGTCAGCTCGTAGGTGCCCGGCGGGACTCGCGCGATCCGGTACCGACCCTCGGCGTCCGAATACGCGCCGAGACGCTGGCCCACGAGGACGATCGTCGCGGCGACCACCGGATGCTGGTTCTGATCGAGAACGCGGCCGGCGATCGTGCCCGTCGTTCCGGCGAGGAGGTTCCCCGGCGCCGACAGGAGCAGCGCGGGTGCGACGAGGAACCACGAAAGACGCGAGCGCAGCTCGGCGAGGGTCATCGGTCGTCATCCTCCGTACGCCGCGGCGCGCGCCGGACGGAGGGGATGCCCCCGCCCGGTCGCGCCACGGTCACGCATGGTCCGTCACGATCACTTCATCAGCACGATCTTCCCCTGGAGCGTGGCACGGGTCGAGCCGCTCTCGGGGTCGGTGAGTCTCAAGCGATAGAAGTACACGCCCGCCGCCATCCCGGCGCCGTCGACGGACGTCTCCCAAGTGCCCGGGCTGTGGAGCCCGAGGCCCCGGCTTGCCACGAGACGTCCGGAGACGTCGTAGAGCTCCAGGGAGACTTGTCCCGGCTGAGGCAGCGCGTACTGGATCGTCGGTTGCGCCGACGGGTTCGGGAACGCTCGGGTCACGTATTCTCGCGGCCTCTCCGAGATCGTCTGGGCCGCGACGGCCGTGAGCGGCGCGAGGAGCGCGCGCGCCGGGCAGCAGTCGCCTTGGTACTGGCGGAACCACCACGTG
This sequence comes from bacterium, assembly GCA_046330135.1. Lineage (GTDB taxonomy): Bacteria > ARS69 > ARS69 > ARS69 > ARS69 > CAYYFX01. The sequence goes on along the minus strand of JAXLTI010000004.1, from coordinate 554,704 downwards.
CGCGTCCCGTAGCTGTCGGTCACCGGCAGGAACGAGTCTCCGTCGAGGAGGTTCACTCCGATCCAGGCGATGTGGTCGCCCAGCCCGGCCGGGAATCCGAGGGCCGGCAGACTGAGGCGGAGCTCCGCGGTGTAGCCCGTGTCCGGCGTGGTCCCCAGCGTGTCCACCACCGTGCCCGGCTTCAGCGCCAGAGCGATCTGCGCGTTCCCCGCGGTCACGAACGAGGCGAGATCGTCCTGCGGCAGCGCCGTCCCGTTCTGCGCCACCTGGAACGAGAGCCGGTAGCCGAGCAGCTGGTTGTCCGTCCCGCGCGCCACCTTGTCGTTCATCGTGACGATGAAGCCGTCCCAGCGATCGAACGAGGGGTGGTACTGCACCACGCGATCACGGACGTCGAAGCCGAGATAGAGATCCGTTCCCTTGTAGAACATCTTGACCGTGGCGTCGCCCGGGTCCACGACGTCCGCCGTCCCGCCGTTCACCGTGGGCTGGTACTGGCCGGCTCGGTACGGGCCGACGCCCGGATACGTCTGGCGGAGCGCATTGTCGTTGTAGCGGATGTCGAACGAGTAGATCCGAGGGTCGCTCCAGACCGGCTCCGTCAGCGTCCCGTTGATGGTGGGGGCGGCGCCGGCGAGCTCCGGGATCGAGAGCTCCTGGTTCACGGCGGGGAGCGCGCCGGAGTCGACGGTCACGTCGGGGCGCGCGTGGATTCGCACTTCGTCGTACCACGCGTCGGAGCCCCACGGGGACTGCCACCACACGCGGTTGCAGTAGAACTTCAACGCGTCGTAGGGCCAGAACCAATCCGTGTCGTAGATGGCGATGTTCCACTCGACGGTGTCACCCCTCGCCTGGGTCACGTCGTAGCCCATCGGCGTGAGGTTGAAGCGCATCTCCACCGTGTAGCCCTGGTCGATCACCGCGTCGTTGTTCGACTGGCCGTGGACGACGGTCATCGCGTCCCAGTTGGCGATCTGCGTGGAGTCCCGCGGGACGGTCGTGGAGTCGTTCGCCCAGCGTCCCTTGAACCGCGGGAGCTGTCCGGGCGGCTGCGGGTCCGTCAGCAGCGGATACCACCACGAGTAGAAGTACTCCGTGGGCGGCTTGGGGTTGGCCGTGGACGAATGGTCCTTGATCGACATGAGGAAGCCGTCGAAGCGGTTGAAGCTGGCGGACCCGCCGACGGAGGAGTCCTTCACGGTCGCGGCGAAGTACAGCTGGTTGCCCACGACCAGGAACTTGAAGACGGCCTTCGTCGAGTCCGTGGCGACGAACGCGCCCGCCTCGACCTTCCAACCGCTCCCCGGAACGCCGGCGTCCCGTCCGTACACGACGGCGACCGATTCGGCTTTCGCCCAGGCCGGCTCGTTGAGCACGCCGTCCAGGGTGATCGGGCTCGTCGTGCGGCGCGCCCAGATCACGTCTTCCGGCGCCGCCGCCGCAACCGCCGGCAGGACGGCACGAAGGGCCAGGGTGACGAGCATGATGACGGCAAGTCGCTGCTTCATGGGGGCCTCCTACCGGGCGGGATGGACCGGTCCAACGCTTTCCGCCGACGGATGACCGATCGGGGCGCTCTCGGCGGCGGGAGACCCGCACGAGCGACGCACGACGAGGGGGGCGGGAAGCACTGCGTGACGAGAAGGGACGGACGCCGGCGCCTGCGCGCGGGTCGTCATCAGGCGGACGGCCTGCTGACCGAGCCCGTACGCGTCGACGCGCACCGTGGTGAGGGGCGGGTTCATGTATCGGGCGATCGCGATGTCGTCGAAGCCGACGACGGAGAGGTCTCCCGGCACGCCGACCCCGAGGGAGCCGAGCGCGCTGAGGAGGCCGATGGCCATGGAGTCGTTGGCGGCGAAGACGGCGGTGGGGCGGGGCTTCCGTTGCAGCAGCTCGGCGGCGAGCCGGTAGCCGGATACTTCCGTGAAATCGCCGGGAAGCTCCAACGACCGCGGCGTCTCGAGCCCGGCGTCGCGGAACGCCTGATGGTACCCCCGGAGGCGCTCGTCGGAGTCGACGTTCCCCACGGGTCCGCGGATCGTCGCGATCGCCGTGTGACCGAGATCCAGCAGGTGTTGCGTCACGGCGCGCGCCCCCTCGAAGTTCGCGATGGAGACCGCGTCGGTGCCGGCGACCGGGGACCGCGGATTCAACAGGACGACGGGGAAACGACGCTGGATCAGCTCGACCGCGCCGGCCGACTCCACGTCCGGCGTCATCATGATGAGCCCGTCGATCCGTCCGCGCATCGAGCGGGCCGCGGCGAGCACGGCCTCGGTGTTCGCGTGCGAGCTGGACAGAAGGACCTGGAGCGTCTCCGCTCGCGCGGCTTGATCGATGCCGCGGATCACCTCGGAGAAAAACTCCCCGTACAGGTCGGGCAGAAGGACCCCGAGGACGCGAGTGCTGCGAGTGGTGAGACTGCGGGCGGTCCCGTTGGGCCAGTAGTCGAGCTGGCTCGCGGCGGCCATCACGCGCTGCCGCGATTGCTCGCTCACGCGCAGGTTCCCGTTGAGCACGCGCGACACGGTCGCGATCGAGACGTCGGCGAGTTGAGCGACGTCGTGAATCGTGGCCATGCGCTGCCTCCTCGCTTTTCGGGAGTCCGGGGGAGGCTCGGGGGATCCTCTCGGGAGCCTGTGTAAACGCTTACACGAAATCGGCGTGCCGGGTCAAGAACCGCGATGCCGCGGCCCCGGAAATTCGCCCCGAAGGCGTGGATTCGACGCCGATGCGGCCCCGGGGGCGGGAGCCGCGGCGAAGAACGCCGGCGGCCGGCCGGCGCGCGTACCCCTTGAGCGGCGGGCGCCGCGGGCATAGCCTGGGCAGACCCGACCCCATGACCGAGCTCGCCGCCTTCAGGCGCAGGGCTCTCGAGGTCCAGCGACCGCGGTGCCGACCCCCGTGAAGAGCGCTTTGCCGAAGGCCGCCCTGTTGGGTGCCGCCGGCGGACGGGCCCCCGCGGCCCGTTTCCTTTCCAACGGCGCCTACCGCGTCCTCGTTTCCGACGCCGGCACCGGGGGCTCGTGGTGGGATCGGCACGCCCTGACGAGCTTCTCCGGCGACGCCATCGAGGACGACGACGGGCTGTTCGTCTATGTCCGGGACCTCGCCACGGGCTCCTTCTGGTCGGCGGGCCGACGTCCGGTTCCGTGCGCCGACGAGGGCTACGAGGTCCAGTGGAGCCCGGGAACGCTCCAGATCGTCCGCGAGTGCCGGGGCATCTCGACCCGCCTCGCGATCTGCGTGGCCCCGGACGAACCCGTCGAGATCCGGCGCATCACCCTCCTCAACCGCTCGGCGCGGCGGCGTGAGATCGAGCTGACGACGCTCGCCGAGATCGTCCTTCACGACCCGCGCGCGCACGCCTCGCACCCCGGCTTCTCGAAGCTCTTCGTCCAGACGGAGCAGGTGCGCGCGAGCCGGGCCATCCTCGCTCGGCGGCGCCCGCGCGCGGACGGGGAGGCGCATCCTTGGATGGTTCATGCCTTGCTCGAGCGCGATCCCTCGTTCGAGACGAGTCGTGAGCGCTTCCTCGGCCGCGGCGGCACCAAGGCGGCGCCGGCTGCTCTGACCCACCGGGAGCCTTTCGCGGGAACGGAGGGCAACGTCCTCGATCCCGTGGCGAGCTTGCGCGACGTGGTGACGCTGGGGCCCGGAGAGACCGCGCAAGCGACGTTCCTGCTCGGTGTCGCAGCGGAGCGACGCGACGCGCTGGGGATTTGCGAAAGGTTCGCACGGCGCGGGGCCGTGGACGCGGCGTTCGAGGCAGCCGCACGGAGCGAGCGCGACGTCTGTCGGGAAGCGGGGATCACGGAGAGCGAAGCGGAGTACTTCCAGTCCCTGGCCGCCGCGATGCTGTACCGCCACCCGGCGTTGCGCGCCGACGCGTCCACGCTGGCGCGGGCCGCGGGCTCTCCGGGCGACCTCGCGCGCTTCGGGATTCCGCGGGGTGCAGTGCTCGCGGTCCTCCATGCCGAAGGAACGAACGGCCGTTCCGTCGAGGAGGAGTTCCTCCGAGCCGCGACGTACTGGCGGATGCGCGGTCTGCCGGTCCAGGCGATCGTCCTCGGACATCGCGAAGGGGGTGGCGGCGTGGTCGTGGGGAACGACTCGGCGCCGGCCCGGTTCCTCGCGCGCGCCGATCTGTCGAGCGGCCGGGTGGACCTCGTCGACGCCGTCGCGCGCCTCGTCGTGACCGATGCGCTCCAGGATCTGTCGGCGCCCGCTTCGCCTGCGCCGGCCGCGGGAGCCGTCTGTGGCGAGGTCCCGTGCGCTGGAGCCGCTGCAGCGAGCGCGAAGGAGGGGCACGGGCCTCCGCCCGCGGACACCGCGACGCAGGAGAGGCTCGGCCCCGAACGCGCGCCCACAGCGACGTTGGAGCTCTTCAACGGCTTCGGCGGCTTCGCGGAGGACGGCCGCGAGTACGTGATCCCTCTGACGTGTCGCGACGGGCGCCTGCTTCGCCGACCTCCGCGGCCGTGGATCAACGTCGTGGCGAACGAGGGCTTCGGGTTCCTGGTCAGCGAGACGGGCGCCGGCAACACCTGGAGCGGGAACAGTCGTGAGCACCGACTCACGCCTTGGTACAACGATCCCCTTCTGGACCCGCACGGCGAAGCGCTCTATGTCCGCGACGACGAGACCGGCGCATTCTGGTCCCCGCTGCCGGGGCCCGCGCCGCGCGACGGGGATTACGAAGTACGCCACGGCCTCGGCTACACGCGTTGCCGGCACCTCGGCGAGGACCTCGAGACGGAGACGACGCTCTTCGTGCCGCGGCACGATCCCGTGAAGATCACCACCCTGCGCGTGACGAACCGCGGCGCGCGGCCGCGCCGGCTCTCGCTCTTCGCGTACTCGCGGCTGGTCCTCGGCGTTCTTCCCGAGGACGACGCGGCGCACGTGGTCTCGGAGGTCGATACGGAGGTCGATGCGGTTCCGGGGCGGCTCTTCGCGAGGAATCGACTCGCCGACGATTTCGCTGCCGGCGTGGCGTTCGCGGCCGTGGCGACCGGCACCGTCCGCTCCGTGCACGTCACGGCGGACCGCGCGACCTTCCTCGGATGGGGCGGCTGTCCCTCCGATCCTGCCGCGCTCCGGTCATCGGCGCCGCTGGACGGACGCGTGGGCGCCGGCCTGGATCCCTGCTTCGCGCAGCAGGTCGTGCTGGAGCTGGCGACGGGAGCCTCCGCGGAAGTGACGTTCCTTCTCGGGGAAGGCCAGGGCGACGCGGAGGCCCGGTCGCTGATCGACCGCTACGCGGCGCCCGGCGCCGCGGCAAGCGCGCTCGCCGACGTTCGACAGCTCTGGTCGAAGGACTTCGGCGGGCTGCGGATCGAGACGCCCTCCCGCGCGCTCGACGTGCTCGTGAACGGATGGCTGGCGTACCAGACGGTCTCGTGCCGACTGTGGGGACGCACGGCGCTGTACCAATCGGGCGGCGCCTTCGGCTTCCGCGATCAACTGCAGGACGCCGCCGCGCTCGTGTGGCTCTCACCCGAGCGGACCCGCGCGCAGATCCTCCTGCATGCGGCGCACCAGTTCGTCGAAGGCGACGTCCTGCACTGGTGGCACCCGCCGGCCGGTCGCGGGATTCGTACTCGCTTCGCCGACGACCTCCTCTGGCTCCCGCTCGTGACGGCGGATTACGTGGCGGCCACGGGCGACCGCGGGATCCTCGGAGAGCGCGTCGGCTTCGTGAGCGCTCCCGCGCTGCGCGCGGGCGAGGACGAGATCTTCCTGCTCCCGGAAGCCGCCGGAGAGCGCGCCGATCTGTACGAGCACTGCTGCCGCGCGCTCGACCGGTCGCTGACGAGCGGGCCGCACGGACTGCCCCTGTTCGGCGCCGGCGACTGGAACGACGGGATGAACCGCGTGGGGCGCGGCGGCCGCGGCGAGAGCGTCTGGATGGCGTTCTTCCTCGACGTCGTGCTCGGCCGGTTCCTTCCGCTCTGCCGCGAGCGCGCCGACGCCGCTCGAGTGCAACGCTACGAGACCCATCGCGCACGCGTGCGCGAGGCCGTGGAGGGATCGGCGTGGGACGGCGAGTGGTACCGTCGCGGGTACTACGACGACGGCACGCCGCTCGGCTCGCGCGAGAGCGACGAGTGCCAGATCGACGCGCTGGTGCAGGCGTGGTCGGTGATCTCGGGCGTCGCGCCGCCCGAGCGCGCGGTCCAGGCGATGCGATCCGTGGAGCAGCATCTCGTCGCGGACGACGACGGCATCGTGAGGCTCCTCACCCCGCCCTTCGAGAACACGCCTCACGATCCCGGCTACATCAAGGGCTACGTGCGCGGGGTGCGTGAGAACGGCGGGCAGTACACCCACGCCGCGCTGTGGGTGGTCGCGGCGATGGCGGGACTCCGGTGGAACGATCGCGCGGCCAAGCTTCTCGAGCGGCTCAGCCCCGTCGCGCACTCGAGGACGGAGGACGCCGTGCGCACGTATCAAGTGGAGCCGTACGTCGTGGCGGCGGACATCTACGGCGAGCCGCCGCACGTGGGGCGCGGCGGGTGGACCTGGTACACCGGCTCGGCCGGCTGGATGTACCGCGTGACCGTCGAGTCGATTCTCGGGCTCCGCCTCGTGGCGGGCGAAGCGCTGGCGATCGCGCCGTGCGTCCCCGACGATTGGCCGGAGTTCTCCGTGACGTGGCGCCGGCCGGGCGAGGAGACGCGCTACGAGATCCGCGTGATCAACAACGAAGGGCACGCCGGGCGTGTCGTGACCGCCACGCTGGACGGTGCGACCGCACGCCTCGATCACGGCACCGCGCTCGTGCCCCTCGCCCACGACGGTCGGACGCACCGGGTCGAGATCGTCCTCGGTCCCCGCGGCCGCACCGGCGGAACGCGATGAGCCCGCACGGCGCGGGCGCGCCGAGCGGTGCCTTCCCCGCGGGATTCCTCTGGGGAGCCGCAACCTCGGCGTACCAGATCGAGGGCTCGCCGCTCGCGGACGGCGCGGGCGTGAGCAACTGGCACCGCTTCTCGCACACGCCCGGGCGGATCGAGCACGGCGACACCGGCGATGTGGCGTGCGATCACTACCGGCGCTTCGCCGAAGACGTGGCGATCATGCGCGAGCTGGGGCTGAACGCGTATCGCTTCAGCCTGTCGTGGAGCCGCATCCTCCCCGAGGGACGCGGCCGCGTGAACCGCGCCGGACTGGACTTCTACTCCCGCCTCGTCGATCGCCTGCTCGAGAACGGGATCCAGCCCTGCGTGACGCTCTTCCACTGGGACTCCCCCGCCGCGCTCGACGATCTGGGCGGCTGGCTCAATCGCGACGCGGTCGCGTGGTTTTCCGAGTACGCGCGCGTCGCGTTCCGCGCGCTCGGCGATCGCGTCCCGATGTGGGCCACGATGAACGAGCCGTGGGTGGTGGTGGACGCCGGGTATCTCCACGGTGTTCACGCGCCCGGTCACGCCAGCCCCTTCGAAGCGCCGCGCGCGGCGCATCATCTGCTGCTGGCGCACGGAACGGCGGTGCAGGCGTACCGAGCGGAGGGGCGGGCGAAGATCGGTCTCGTGGTGAACCTCGAACCGAAATACCCCGCCACGGATTCGCCGCAGGATCTCGCGGCGACGAACCGCGCGGACGCGTACATGAACCGCGGCTATCTCGAGCCCGTCCGCCGCGGCGCCTACCCGGAGGAGCTGGAGGAGATCTTCGGGGAGGCGTGGCCCGAGCACCCGCACGGGGACTTCCAGACGATCGGCGAGCCGATCGACTTCCTCGGCATCAACTACTACACGCGGGGCGTCGTTCGCCATGACGACACGGCGCTCCCGACGCGCGCCAGCAACGTCCCGCAGCTGAACGCGATACGCACCGAGCTGGGCTGGGAATCCCACGCGCAGAGCCTGACGCGGGTTCTTCTCTGGGTCCGCGAGCGCTACGGGAAGGTGCCGCTGTACATCACCGAGAACGGCGCCGCGTTCCCCGATCCTCCGCATGCGGCGGGAGATCGAGTGGACGATCCGCTGCGCGTCGAGTACCTGCGCGAGCACCTGCGTGCGGCGCATGCGGCCATCGCCCAGGGCGTGGACCTTCGCGGCTACTTCGCCTGGTCGCTGCTCGACAACTTCGAGTGGTCCTGCGGCTTCACGAAGCGCTTCGGACTGGTGCACGTGGACTTCGCGACGCAGCAGCGGACCTGGAAGTCCAGCGCGCACTTCTACCGAGAGGTGATCCGGACGAACGGCGCGTCGCTGGGGGCGGCGCCGGTGTCGCGGGCCTCCGCGTAGAACGATCCGCGGCGATCAGCGCACGATGACCCGTGCCGGCAACTTGCGCACGACGACTTCCCCGCCCTCGCCGATCGGCACCGCGACGCCGTCGACGAGCGCCTCGTGCGCGGGGCGATCGAGCGGCGGGCGAAGGACGATGCCTCCCGGCGGCACGCGCAGCGCGCCGTCGAGCGACGTCTCGATCCCGCCGGCCGGCGCGCGTCGCATCGTGAAGGCCAGCATCCCGTACGGCGTCGGAAGATCACGGACGGTGACGCCCGGCGCAGCGAGCCAGCGGGCGGGAATGCCCGCACCGATCACGAGCGCGTCGTCCTTCTCGCGCTGGTACGCCAGCATGTCGAGCACGGAGCGTATGTAGTCCGAGCCTACCCACGTGTGAGGAAGGTCGCCGAGGAAGTGCGGCGCGCGGCGATCGCGCCATACGACTTCCGGCCACTGCCGCCAGCCTTCCGGACGTTGCGCCGCGAGGAAGTACGTGAGTAGGGAATCGGCTCGTTCGCGCCAGCCGAGCCGCACGAACGCGCCGATGTTCCGGATCTCGTACGGCGTGAACGCGTCCCAAGAGGCGCCGGCCGCTCGCGCCCGGAAGAACTGCCAGTAGCGCTCGAACGTGCGCTCCACCGCGTCGCGCGGGAGGAGGTCGGCGGCGGACGTCGGCGAGAGAGCGATCGTCGTCGACGTGGCATCGAAGTCGCCGAGGTCCGCGCACCCCGGAACGTAGTCGATCTTGTGGCGCCGCATCGCCGCCGCGACCGACGCGGCGAGGTCGGCGCCGAACTCGTCGCGCAACGCGGCGAGGCGCGCCTGGTCGTCGGTCTTTCCCAGCTCGGCCGCGAGGTACGCCGCGTCCCTGAACGCGCGATAGGCGAAGAAGTCGTCCCAGTAGGAGTGCATGGGCTTCGCGGAGTACCCCTCGTGGCTGATGGACGGCGGGAGAATCCCGAAGAACTCCGCCTTCTCGGGCGTCCGGTACTCTTCGGTCCGGCGCTCCTGGCGGAGCGAGTCCAGGTACGCCACCGCGCGGAGCACCTGCGGCCACATGCGCTCGGCGAGCGCGCGGTCGCCGGCGTATCGATACGTCTCGGCCACGAGGAAGACGAGCTCTCCGCTCGAGTCGTGCTCCGGCACCGGATCCGCGCCCCGCGAGTCCACGACGCACGGCACCTTGCCGTTCTCGTACTGATACGGCGCGTACCACTCCAAGAACTGTCGCGCGACGCCGGCGCGGCCGAGCCTGCAGAGCGCCGACGCCGTCAGCGCGCCGTCCCGGATCCACGAGCGCGCGTACGAGCGGGCGCCGGGCTGGAGCGCCGGGCCTCGACGATCCACGAGGATGTATCCGAGCTGGCTGCGCAGGGACTCGACCACCGTCGCGGCGGAGGAGGGCGCGTCGATCTCGACGACGTGCATCCGCGTCGCCCACTCGTCGCGGTACCAGCTCCGGGACATGGCTTGCGACGGCACCGGCAGGCCTGCGTGAGAGGCCATGCACACACCGATCTCACGATCCGCGCCCGGCGCGAGATCGAACGAGTACGCGAGCGCTGCGGACGCCGCGCCGAAGTCGTCGTGCACGGTCTCGCCCTCCGGCACCCGCCCGCAGCGAAGCCAGTCCGACACGATGTCGCCGCCGTCGAAGGTCGTGGCGCCGAAGGCCGTGGCGGGTACGAGGGTGCGGATGTCGGGGCCGTCGCTGACATGGATCAGATCGCCCGCTCGCGAGATGTTCTCGATCCTCGCCGTGCCGCCGGGATTGTTGAGGAACTGGGTCGGCGGGTCGACCTGGAACGGGCGAATCGCGACGTACAACGTCACGCGGCGAACGCGTTCGCCGGTGTTCGCGACCGTGTAGCTCGCCAGGAGCGGGGGCCAGGGAGACGACGAATCGCCCGCAGCGAACGCGCGCACGGTCAACTCGACCGGCGCGCCGTGCCACGTCACGCGGGGTAGCGGGTACGCGTTCTCTTGAAGAGCCTGCTCGCTCCGGACATCCGCCCAGGTCACGAGCCGTCCCTCCAGCCGGAGGAAGGGCTCCAGCGAGAAGCCGTTCTTCCCCACCTCCAGCGCGCCGTCCTCGCTCAAGAGGGCCTCGCCCCCGCCACCGTCCGTGCCTACGACCGTCCAGTACGACTGTTCTCCGGAGATCCCCCGCGGGTAAGAGCCGCGCGGCGCGTCGGCGGCGATCGCCGCGAAGAACTGCTCGCGCGTCGACGACCACTCGACCGGCTCGACCCGGATCTCGCGAAGGCCGGCGTCCCGGTCGAAATCCGTGAGGCGCAAGCGAAGCCGTCGGGACTCGCCGTCCGGCAGGGACAGGTAGTCGCGGCCCCCGTTCCCGCCCGTGACGGCGCGCAGCTCTCGCCAGCCCTCCCCGTCGTCCGCCTCGACGACATACCCCCGCGCGCCGCGACCCGGCGCCCAGTCGAGGGCGAGGCCGCCGTACTCGTGGGGCCCACCGAGGTCCAGAGCAATCCACGCGCCTGCGTCCGCAGGACCGGGCGACCACGTCGTGCTCGGATCGCCGTCGAAGGCGGCACTCGCGGCATGACCCGGCCGCGCCGACGACGCCGTGATCACCGGCGCCGGGAGGCGCGTGCCGGGCGGCGGAAGCGGGATCAACTCCAGGTCGTCGATCGAGACGGTCCCCTTGCCGCCCTTCCCGGCGGTGACCACGATCTCGATCGCCGCGACGTGGCGGATTTCTCCGCCCCCGAGCGGCCCCCAGGCGAAGCTCACCTGGCGCTTCTTGACCGTGAACGGGGTCCAGTCCGTCGGGAACCGGAAGTCGCGCCGCACCGACCACCAGACGTTCTCCCCGCTGGAGTCGATCAGCTTGAACTCGAGGTGGTTCGGTAGACACTGCCCCTTCACGCGGAACCGGAATTCCCAGTTCTCGGGAAGGTCGAGCGCGACGGCCTTGCGCGCCACCGCGTAGCCGCCGCCCGTGAAGCCGAAGTCGAGCTTCAACGCGCGGCCGTGGACGCCCGCGTCCCCGCCGATCGCCAGGGAGACGCCGTCCGCCGGATGCGCCGACCACGCGCTCGGGTCCTCGAAGTCGTCCACGAGCACGGTGGCCGGGGTCTTCGTCGCCGCAGCCGCGAACGCCGTGACGGGCGCCGAGCCCCCTGGCGCTGTGAGCGCCGCCGCCGAGAGCGCGATCGCCGGCCACCGCCTCGCCCGCAGCGCCATCGCTCGCACTCGCATCGCTCAGCCCTTCACGCTTCCTGCGAGAATCCCGCGCACGTAGCTCCGCTGGAAGATCAGGAAGACGAACAGCGCGGGCAGCACCGTGACCACCGAGCCCGCCATCATCAGCTCCGTGTCCTGCACGTGCTCGCCCACGAGGCTCGCGAGCGCCACAGGCAGCGTGTACTTCGCGCCGTCCGAGAGCACCACCAGCGGCCACAGGAAGTCGTTCCACGCGGAGAGGAACGTGAACGTGGCCAGCGTGACGAGGATCGGACGGATCACCGGCACCACGACGGTCCAGAAGATGCGCAGCTCGCTCGCGCCGTCCACGCGGGCGGAGTCCAGGAGATCGTCCGGGATGGCGAGCGCGTACTGGCGGACGAGGAAGATCCCGAACACGGTGGCGAGGTACGGGATCATCACGCCCACGTACGTGTTCACGAGCCCCATCTCGCGCAGCAGGAGGAAGAGCGGGAGCATCGCCACCTGCGCCGGAATGATGAGGGCCAGCGTGAGGCTCCGGAAGAGCGGATCGCGTCCGCGGAAGCGGAGCTTGGCGAAGGCGTAGCCGGCCAGGCCGTTGATGAAGACGGAGCCCACCGTGGCGCCGATCGTGACGATCGCGCTGTTGAGGAAGTTCCGTGCGAGCGAGAGACGCGCGAACAGCGCGATGTACTGCTCGAACGTAGGGCGACGCGGCAGGAACGGCGGCGGGAACGCATTCGCTTCGCCCGGCGCCATGAACGACGCCGACACCATCCACACGAGCGGCGTGAGCGTGAGGAACGCTCCCGCCAAGAGCGCCGCGTGCAGCGCGATTGACCGCCCGGCCCCGCGCATCAACGTCTCTCCGTCTGGAGCTTCACCTGCACGAGCGTCCCCACGAGCGCCATCACGAACAGCAGCACGGCGATCGTGGAGGCGAGGCCCATCCGCCACCAGCGGAAGCCCTCCTCGTACATCAACAGCACGACGCTTCGCGTGCTGCCGAGCGGTCCCCCCTGCGTCATCACGTACGGCTCGGCGAACATCTGGAAGTAGCCGATCATCGTGGTCACGCCGATGAAGAGCAGCACGGGCGCGAGCCCCGGCACGGTCACGTGCGCAAAGCGTCGCCAGCGTCCGGCGCCGTCCACCGCCGCCGCCTCGTACAGCTCCTGCGGAATGCTCTGCAGACCCGCGATGAAGATCAGCATGTCGTAGCCGAAGTTCTTCCACGTCGCGAGGAGGATGATGCCGGGCATCGCCCAATGCGGATCGCCGAGCCAATCGATGGGGGCGCCGCCGAACGCGCCGATCGCGGCGTTCAGCAGTCCGTACCGCGGGTGATACAGGTAGCGCCAGACGATCGCGACCGCCACCAGCGTGGTCACGACCGGTGCGAAGTAGATCGTGCGGAAGAGACCCTTGAAGCGAACGAGCCGCTCGTTCACGAGCACCGCGATGCCGAGCGCGAGCGCCACGGTCAAGGGACCCCCGGCCACCACGAAGTAGAGCGTGTTGCGGACCGCCTTCCAGAAGGCGGGGCTCGTCAGCAGGTTCGAGTAGTTCGCGAAACCCACGAAGCGCACCGTGGAGAGCGAGCCGAGCGCGTAGATGTCGAAGTCCGTGAGGCTGAAGAAGAAGCCCGCGAGCACGGGAAGCACGAAGAAGGCACCGAGCAGCCCGAGCGCCGGGGCGAGGAACCACCCGGCCGCGCGCGCCTGACGACCCTCGAGCCCGCCCTTCACGACGTTCCCCCGGACGCGTGCAGCCGACCGCGCTCGAGCAGCCAGCGACGCTTCTCCAGGATGCCCGCGACGTCCTTGTCCAGGAGATCGAGCGCCTGCTCCGCGCTGGCGCCGCCGCGGATGGCCAGCTCCGCGCGCTCCCGCACCCGCGACGCGATCTCCTCCCATTCGGGCACGCGCGGGAGCGGCGTCACGTGCTCCAGCTGCTGGCGGAACGCGCGCGCCTGCGTGTCGCCGGCCAGCGAGGAGTCGTCCCACGCGGCCACGCGCGCGGGGAGATCGCCGGAGAGCTGGTAGAAGCGGAGTTGGACGTCCGCGCGAGAGAGATAGCGCACGAGCTTCCACGCGTCGTCCTGGCGGCGCGAGTGATGGAAGAGCACGAGGCTCGATCCGCCCGCCATCGACACGCCCGGAAGGCGATCATCCGGACCGGGCAGCGGCGCCGTGGCCCACGAGTCCGCAAGCTCCGGCGGCAGACGTCGACGGAACTCGCCGAGGTTCCAGGGCCCGGTGACGTACATGGCGAAGTAGCCGCGTGAGAACTCCTGGTAGAGGTTCGCGATGTCGTTGCTGGCCACGGGCGGCGAGAGATGGTTCGCGAAGACGTCGAGATACCAGCGGAAGGCGCGCGCGAATTCCGGCTGCGAGAACGCGCCGCGCGTGTCGTGGTCCGCAAGGAGCGTCGACCCCGCCTGCAGGCCGAAGATGATCGGCTGCTCCCACTCGTTCACCGGGAAGAACACCGCGTAGCGATTCGCGCCGCCGAGCTTCTTCACGGCGTCCATGGCGGCGCGCCAGCCGCTCCAGTTCGTCGGCATCGTCGTGAAGCCGGCACGCGCCAGGAGATCCTTCCGGTAGAACATCAGACGCGTGTCCACGTACCACGGCACGCCGTACGGCTCGCCGTCGATGACGTTCGTGTCCCAGACGCCCGCGAAGAACGCGCCGCGATCGATCGGCTCGGCCGAGGCGATCCGCGAGTGAAGCGGCTCGAGCGCACCGAGCGCCACGAACTCCGCGACCCACGTGTTGCCGAGCTGGGCGAGGTCCGGCGTGGAGCGGCCGACGAAGGCGGTGAGCAGCTTCTCGTGCGCCGCGGACCAGGGAATCTGCTGCACCTCCACGCGAATGCCGGGATTCTCGCGCTCGAAGTCCCGCACCAGCTCCTGGACCACTTCGCCTTCGCGACCCATCGCCCAGAAGCGGATCGCCTCGGACGGCGCGCCTCCGGCAGGTCCGCACCCGCTCACCGCGCCGACGGCGACGCAGGCGAGGCAGCCGACGACGATCGATGCGGCTTCGAAGCTGCACCGCGGCCGCCTCACGGCTTCCCCGCGACGCCGTCCAGCCAGCCCCCCGTGAAGCCGGCTCGGCGCAGGCCGCGAACGACGTGCGGATTGCGCTGCATCGTCCGCCACACGAGCCCGGTGCGGGCGTTCTCGATCATCGCGAGGATCGGGCCCTGATCGATGCCGAGGTAATCCGTGTCGAACCAACCGAGGGTGGAATCGACCTTCCCGAACTGCACCGGAACCGGGGGCTTGCAGGTCGGGTTCATCGCGTCGAGGAACCCGTAGGTCGACCAGATCCGCTCCCCGTACGCGTCGCGCATCGACACCAGCGTCGGGATCACGATCTCGGGGGCGAAGACGATCGACCCGGCCACGGCGGACGGTGAAAGGGTGCCGTCGTCGCTCACCCGGTTGAACGAGGCCCCGCGGGCCCAGTAGGAGTGGAACTCGCGCCTGACGCCCTCAACGCCGAACGTGCCGTCCACCGGCCCGTCGCAGGCGGACATTCCCCAGAGCCGCGACCCGTAGCCGGACCAACGTCCCGGATTCTCGATCGCGTAGGCTTGCTGCGCGAGCACCGCCCGACGCGAGTTCTCGAAGTAGTCGATGCCGTGCGCGCGCATCACGTCGTCCTGGATTCCGCGAAGATCGATCCACACCTGCGTGTACTGGTGCCCGAAGATCGGAGCGAAGCCGACGTGCTCCTGGCCGTAGAAGCTCCCCCACTGGTAGCCCTTCGTCCAAGCGGCCCACGCCTCCGGCGGCGCAGGGTGGGTGGGGGACCCGAGCGCGAGGATGTACAGGATCATCGCCTCGTTGTACCCGCCCCAGTCCCACGGCAGGAACTTCTCCTCGGGGGTCCACCCGTGGCCCACCGCGGGCGGGCGCGGCGAGCACCACTGCCAGTCCGCGCGGGTGTACAGGGAGTCCGCGAGCGCACGGACGCTGTCTTCTTCGGCTACGGGCCGATCGAAGTACGATTGGCAGAAGAGGACCCCCGCGAGGAAGAGGGCGGTATCCATGGTGGAGAGCTCCACGTCCTGGAAGCGCCGTCCGGTCTTCGGATCCAGGAAGTGGTAGAAGAACCCGTGGTAGCCGGTGGCGGCCGGCGTGGAGTCCTGCGGCGCCATCCAGGCGAAGCGCAGCGTGTCCAGCACGCGCCGGCAGGCGGCTTCCCGGGAGATCCAACCGTGCTCCACCCCGATCGGGTAGGCGGTGAGCCCGAACCCGGTGGCGCTGATGCTGGCGAAGGACGGAGTGGGCCACCGGTCCGGGGTCAGCCGGGTCTGGAGGTCCGCCAGGTCCCAGAAGTACCGGAAAGTGCGCTCTTGCACCGCGTCGAGGAACGCGGTTTCGTGGGTCCATTCCCCCTTCGCATTCATCGAAGAGGTCCCCGGCGTGGAAGAAGAAGCAGCGGGCCGGCAGGCCGCGACTGAAAGCGCGACCAGGATCACGGTTCCCAGCCGCCCTCCCAGCGCGCGAGACCCGGCGACCCTTTCCGACATAGCCATCCGAGGCGAACGTGGATGGCTCATTCTAGGGTTCCGGACAGAGAGGGCAATCGGTTTCGATCCATGACGCGACCTTTCGTTCGGCCTCCGTGGGTGCTGGTGCGCGTGCTCGTGTACGTCGCGGTGATCGCGGTGCTGCTGTGCACGCGCTTCGGTGGGGAGTGGCGCCACATTCTCGGCTTCCCCTCCGCACGCAAACGCGCCGAGATGCGCGCGCTGGTGGTGGCGGGAGGCGAGCTGGCGCCGGAGCTGATCCGCGGCGTCGCCGCGAAGTACGCGCGCGCCTATCCCGATGTGGACCTTCGCGTGGATGGCGGCGGAACTACGGACGCGCTCGAGTCCCTGCTTCGCGGCCACTCGGACGTGGCGCTCCTGCTCCGGGCGCTCACGAGGGATGAGCAGGAGCTCTTCCGCTCCGCGCACGGCGACACCGCACCGTGCTTCCCGGTCGCGCTCGGCGCCGTCGCCGTCATCCGCGGCGAGGAGTCGCGCATCGCCGGCGTGGCCTTGGATCGACTGCGCGCGCTGGCGCGGGACGAGGTTGTCCCGTCCGCGGACCGCGCGCCCGAACGCTTGTACGCGCCCGATCCGAAGTCCGGGCTGTGGGATCAGTTCGCCGAGCGCCTCGGCGTGCCCGCGGACGGGGAGTCCGGCGACCGACTCGTGTTCCTCGAGGACGACGCGGCGGTGCTCGAGGCGGTGCGCGCGGATTCCCTGGCGGTGGGCGTCGCGAGCACGCTCAGCCTCGCTCCGCCGCTCGACACTCTCGTCGTGGGGCTGCTGCCGTCGGACGGCAGCGCGCCGCTTCGACCCACGGACGCGGACGTCGCGGGCGGCGTGTATCCGTTCATCCACTATCTCTACGCGGCGTGCCTTCCCGGAGGACGCGCGTTCGGCGCGATGTTCCTCACCCAGTTGACCAGCGACCGCGGACAGCGCCAGATCGAGCGCGCGGGGTTCCTGCCCGCCCGCCGTCCCGCGCGTCAGATCTTCCTGACCACCAACCCGATCGGAAGCGCCGAGGCGAAGCAACCGTGATTCCTCCGCGCCCCCGGTGTCCGCTCCTCGCCGCGGTGCTCGTGGCCGTGGCGCTCGGGGCGACGCGGTCGAGCGCGGAAACCAAGACGTACGGGCTCGACGAGGATCCGATCCGCCTCGGCACGAAGGCGCTGGCCGAAGGTCGCTGGAGCGACGCGCGAGCCCGCTTCGACGAAGCGGTCGCCGCCGGCTACAAGGCGGATCAAGCGGAATACGGGCTGGCCGAGATCGCCGCGCGGGAAGGACGCACCGACCAAGCCGAGGCGCTGTATCGGAAAGCTCTGGCCGCGCGTGTCGCGCAGGACAAGGACTATCCGGAGGCGCGCGCCGGGCTCGGCCTCTTGTTGTTGCGCGCGGGGCGCCGCGACGAGGCGGGGAGAGAGCTCGATCGGGCCGTGGCCGCGAAGGGGGACCTCTGGGACGGGATCTACGGACAGGCGCGGCTGTTGCTGGACGCCGGAAAGCGGGAGGAGGCGAAAGCCCTGCTCGCGAAGGGTGCAAGCCGGCGAGGCGTGGCCGAGGGCGAGGATCGCTACCACTACGGGATGGCCCTGCTCCACTTGGCCGAGGGGGACCTCCAGGGCGCCGAGCGGGAGGCGCTGATCACGCTCCACCTCGATGCTGCCGATCCCGAGCACGGCGCGCTGGTCGCGCAGATCTACGAGAAGAAGAACGCCCCGATGATGGCGATCGACGCGTACGAGCAGGTGCTCGCGGCGCCCGGCATGACGCCGACGGCGCCGATGCTGGACGGGCTCGGGCGCCTCTACCAGCGCGTGCAGCGCTACACGGACGCGCGCGACCGCTTCGTCCGAGCGCTCGACGTGGACTCCACGTATGCGCCGGCGCTGCGCGACCTGGCGGACGTCTATCGCCTCGCGAAGCAGCACGAGAAGGCCGCTCGGATCTACCTCCGGTATCTCGACGCCCGTCCCGACGACGTCGACGCGCGGGTGCGCCTCGCCGAGTCCTATCTGGAGCTGGGCCAGTTCGCGCCGGCGGCGGAAGCGGCGAGGGCCGCGGTGGCCCGCGACAGCACGCGAACCGACGTCCGCTTCGTGCTGGCCCGCGCCGGCCTGCGCGGCACGGACCGCGCCGCGCGCGCGGAGGCGGCCGCCGCCTTCGTCGCGCTCCCGGACACGCTGCCTTGGAAGGCCGAGGACTTCGTGGCGCTCGCCGGCGTCCAGGCGGAGGCGAAGCAGATCGACGACGCCCGGCGCTCCCTGGACCGAGCGCTCGCGCTCGCGCCCGATCTGGCGGACGCCCGCTATCAGCGAGGTCTGCTGGATCTCTCGGCGGGCCGGCCGGATTCGGCGATCGCGTCGCTCGAAAAGGCGGCGCGAGAAAGCCCGGACACGCCCCTGTACCACCTGAATCTCGGCATCGCGTACTACCAGGCGAAGCGCGTGAGCGACGCGATCCCGGCCTTCCGGCGGGCCACGGAGCTGGCGCCTGCTCTCACGTCGGGGCGCCTGCTCCTGGCGCAAGCCCTGGCGGTCAGCGATTCGGTCAGTGCGGCTGCTGCCCAGTACAAGGTCGTCTTGGAGGCGGAGCCGGCGAACGCGAAGGCGCTGCGGGGGATGGGCTTCTGCAGTATACGTTCGGCGGACTACCGCGCGGCCGCGCGGGCCTACGAGGCGGCCACGAAGGCGGAGCCCGGGAACGCGGACGGCTGGGCCGGGCTGGGCAACGCGGAGCTGGGTCTCCAGGACTGGGACGCGGCGCAGAAGGCATTCGAGCGGGCGCGCGCCATCGACCCGTCGAACACCACGATGAAGAAAGGGATGGAGCTGTTGAGCCAAGCGCGGCGGAAAGCGGCGGGAGGATGACCTTGCGGCCTCGCATCCACGTCGGGCCGCCGCCGGTGCTGCGGCCTCGCCGGCCGGGAGAGATCGCATGAAGGGCTCGAGCCCCGTTTCGCTCCCCATCGTCCTCGTGTCCGTCGCCGTGTCCTGGCTCATGTGGGAACGGTCGCCGGAGTACATCCATCAGGGCGGCCCCCTCATCGTCGTCGGCCTCACCTGTCTCTTCCTCGTCTTCACGTTCGGCCTCGAGCGTCTGCTCGTGCTCTGGCGGGCCGGAGGCCGGACCGACTCGAAGGCCTTCGTGCGCTCGGTGGGAGATCCCGTTCCCGATGGCGAGATCGGCGACGCGATCGAGGCGTGCAAGCGCCAGGGCGGCAGCCTCGCGAACGTCGTGGGCGCGGGGCTGGAGCGCTACCGCGCGCTGGACGCCGCCGGCGGACGTCGGCGGGATCTCCTCGCCCGGGCGCGCGAAGCGATGGCGCGCGCCAGCGCGCTCGAGGCGCCGCATCTCGAGCGCAACCTCATCGCGCTCTCCACGCTCGCCTCCATCGCGACGCTCCTCGGCCTCCTCGGCACCACCGTGGGAATGATCCGGGCCTTCCGCGCCATGTCGCGCGCCGGCACGCCCGACGCCACGCAGCTCGCGCTCGGCATCTCCGAGGCGCTCGTGAACACGGCCCTCGGACTCACCACGGCGATCATCGGCACGATGATGCACAACTACTTCACCGCCCGCCTGGACGAGTTCTACGGCAGGACCGACGAGACGGCGCACGAGGTGGCGCGCCTGTTGGAGCGCCGGAGGCCCGCGGCCGAGCGACCGGAGGGCGGCCTGCGTCGAGGTCGACTCGCCGCGCTGGCGCGGGCCGCCTTCGCCGCCCGGCATGCCAAGAAGGGACATCGCATGGGCGTGCGCATCGACATGACGCCCATGGTGGACGTGGCGTTCCTGCTGCTGATCTTCTTCATGTCCACCACGCAGTTCAAGCCGCCGGAGCAGGTGTCGGTTCAGCTGCCCGCGTCCACGTCCGAGATCCACGTGCCCGAGCACGACACGATCATCCTCACCGTGAGCCGCGAGGGGCACGTGTTCATCTCCAGCGAGCGCGGCACGGACGCGGAGGAGATCCGCCCCGACGGTGCCCTCGAGGCGATCGTGGCGTGGCGCAGCCGCAACCCCGGCGCCATCGTGGTCGTGAAGGGCGACAAGGATGCCGCGTTCGGCACGGTCGCGGATCTCATGGGCTCGCTCGCGAAGGCGAAGACGCCCCGCTTCAACCTGATGACCGACCTGAAGCGCCCCGCTTCCGCCGGGGCGAACTGAGGAAGGCGCATGGCAGGCACCGATTCCACCCCGGATCCGGGCGCGCGAAGAGGCGGCGGGGCCGGCGCGCGTCGACGTCGCCGGCTGGGCGTCCGCATCGACATGACGCCGATGGTGGACATCGCCTTCCTGCTGCTGATCTTCTTCATGGTGACCACCGTGTTCCGCCGCCCGCTCGCGATGGAGGTCAACATGCCGGACCCCGACGCGAAGGTGGAGGTGCCGGAGTCGAACGTCATGACGGTCTACGTGGACGCGGATGACTCCGTGCACGCGCGGCTCGGCACGGGCGCGATCACCACGCTCACGTGGGACGAGCTGCTCACGTCTTTCCGCGACCGCGCGCGGGCGAACGCCGATCTGATCGTGCTCGTGAAGATCCACCGCCAGGCGCGGTACTCGCGCATGGTGGACATGATGGACACGCTCCAGGATGCCGAGATGGAGCGCTTCAGCCTGATCCCGATGACGGACGCCGACGCCGCCGTCCTCCACGGTGCGAAGTGACCCGCCGCGCCTCCGCCGGTCACCACCGCTGCCCGATGAGCCGCCGCGCCTCGGCCGTCCTCCACGGTGCCCGATGAGCCGCCACGACTCCGCTCGCGTTCCGTGGGCCTTCTCCCTGGCCGACGCCCCGCAGCTGCCCGTCACGGGCGAGATGCACCCGCTGCGGAGGGAGACGGCGAAATGGCTCTCGTGGGCGAACGCGGTCTCGCTCGTCCTCGGGCTGCTCGCGTTCGCCGCGTGGCTGGCCTGGACGCACGCGCGCGAGACCGCGCCCGTGGCGCGACGGGTGCACATCGTGCGCTACACGGAGCTGGGCGTGCCGCCGTCGATCGCGCGGCCCGCCGTGCCCCAGCTCGCCATCGCCCAGGCCGTGGCGCCGCCTTCGATCGGGATTCCGGAGCCGGTCAAGGACGAGCTGGCGCCGGCGAAGACGGTGGCCACGGTGAAGGAGATGGCCGAGGCGCTCGCCCCGATCACCACGACCGACCTCGGCGGCAGCGGCGCCGGGGACACGCTCGTGGTCGAGAACGACACCCAGGGGAGCCCCTCCCCCGACGACTTCGTCGCGGTGGACGAGGATCCGGTGCGCCTGCGGATCGACCCGCCCGTGTACCCGGAGCTGGCGAAGTCGGCGGGGGTGCAGGGCACGGTCATGGTGCGCGTCCTCGTGGGGAAGGACGGCAAGGTCAAGAACGTCATCGTGGTGGAGGGGAATCCCCTGCTCAACGAGGCCGCCATCGCCTCCGCGAAGAGCGCCGTCTTCCGCCCGGCCATTTCGCAGCAGCAGCCGGTCGAGGTCTGGGTGATGATGCCCATCACGTTCAAATTGTCGGGGTGATGCTGCCGATCACGTTCGAATTGTCGTAGACTGTGCCGATGATTCCGATTCGCCATTACGTCGCGCGACGTCGTGACCTGCTTTCGCGCCTCGAGCGTCCGGCCCTCCTGTTCGCGGGTGGCGAGATCCCGCGGAACTCGCCCTTCATGACGTACCCGCTTCGCGCGGACAGCAATTTCCTCCTCTTCTTCCCGCCGCCCGAGCCCGACGCGTGCGCGTTCTTCGATCCGCAGGACGGCACGGTCACGCTCTTCCTTCACGAGCGCACCGAAGTGGACGCGCTCTGGATGGGCCCGCGCCCGTCCTTCGACGAGCTGGCCGCCGCGCTCGAGGTGGACCGCGTGCTTCCGGTCGAGCAGCTCGAGCGCGACCTGGAGTGGTTGCGCAAGGGACGCGTCGTGGACAGCATCGCCGTGCCGGACGCGCGCGCCACCGAGCTGGCGCGCAAGATCACCGGCCAGCCGCTGGATCTCTACGAGCCGTCGCAGCTGGCGCCGTCCGGGTTGCGCGACGCGCTGGCCGCCCTGCGGATGCGCAAGGCGCCCCTCGAGCTGGACGAGATGCGTCACGCGGGCACCATCACCGCGGAAGCGTTCGCCGCGGCCATTTTGTCCACGCGGCCCGGCCGCTCGGAGCGGGAGCTGGCGGCGCTCGTGGACGGGATCTTCGCGAAGTACGGCGGCTACCCGGCGTACGCCACCATCCTCTCCGTTCGCGGCGAGATCCTGCACAACCACGGCCACGAGGGCGTCCTCGCGGAGGGCGATCTGTTGCTCGTGGACGCGGGGACCGAGGTGGAGTCCGGCTGGGGCGCGGACGTCACGCGGACGTGGCCGGTGGACGGCCGGTTCTCCCCGGAGCAGCGGGACGTCTACGAGACCGTGCTCGCCGCGCAGGAGGCGGCCATCGCGCGCTGCCGCTCGGGCGTGCGCTGGCGGGACGTCCACATCGCGGCCACGCGCGTGATCGCGGAGGGCCTCCACGGCATGGGGCTCCTTCGCGTGTCCGTGGACGACGCCGTCTCCCGCGGCGCCGCGGGTCTCTTCTTCCCGCACGGGCTCGGCCATCTCCTCGGCCTGGACACGCACGATCTCCGCACGTTCGGCGACGCCGTTCTCTACGGGCCGGGTCGCTCTCGCAGCACGGAGCCCGGCCTCGCGTTCCTTCGCATGGACCTCGACCTCGCGCCGGGAATGGTGGTGACCGTGGAACCGGGGCTGTACTTCGTGCCCGCGATCCTCCACTCCCGTGCCACGCGGGAGCGCCTCGCCGAGGTCGTGGACTTCGATCGAGCGGAGAAGTTCCTGGCCGCGAACGACGGTCGCGGATTCGGCGGGGTTCGCATCGAGGACGACGTCCTGGTGACGGACGGCGCGCCGGAGGTGCTCACGCCGAGCGTTCCGAAGGAGATCCGGGACCTCGAGGCGGCGCTCGAGTCGGCTCGAACGGCGACCGCCGCCCGCTAGTCACGATGAAGCGGCATCCCTTCGGCGCGAACGGCCCTCCCGTGCCGGTCGTGGGCTTCGGCACGTGGATGCTCGAGAAGACGGAGCGCAGCCGCGCCGTCGCCGTGGTGCACGCCGCGCTGGACGAAGGCCTCCTCCACATCGACACCGCCGAGCTGTACGGGAGCGGCAAGGTGGAGGACATCCTCGGCGAAGCGCTCGCGGGCCGGCGCGACGAGGCGTTTCTCGTGAGCAAGGTCATGCCCGAGAACGCGTCGCGGGAGGACACGCTCCGCGCGTGCGAACGCTCGCTGCGCAGGCTGCGGACCGATCGGCTGGACTGTTATCTCCTGCACTGGGAGAGCAGTCATCCGATCACGGAGACCGTGGCCGCGTTCGAGGAGCTGCGAGCGGCCGGGAAGATCCTGCGCTGGGGCGTCAGCAACTTCGACGAGGCGCGCGTGGAGGAGACGGTGCGCGCGGCGGGGCCGGGGCGCGTGGCGTGCAACCAGGTCTTCTACCATCTCGGCGAGCGCACCATCGAGCACGCCGTGATCCCCACGTGCGAGCGGCACGGGATCGCGGTGGTGGGCTACAGCCCCTTCTCGCACGGCGGCATCCCGGGCCCGGAGACGCCGAGCGGTCGCGTGCTGGCCGGGATCGCCGCCGGTTTCGGGGCCACGCCGCGACAGGTGGCCCTCGCCTTCCTCGTGCGGCGGCCCTCTCTCTTCGCCATCCCCATGACCTCCCGCGTGGACCACGTCCACGAGAACTCCCTCGCGGGCGGCCTGGCCCTCGGCGAGGAGGACCTCCGCCGCATCGAGCAGGCCTTCCCGCTGGCGCCGCGACGCGGAGGCGTCGCCACGGTCTAGACCGGTTTCGGAGCCGTGTCAGGGTTCGCTCGTCTCGCCTCGCGGCTCGCCTCGTCGGGTCGGAGCCGTGTCAGGGTTCGCTCGTCTCGCCTCGCGGCTCGCCTCGTCGGGTCGGAGCCGTGTCAGGGTTCGCACGTCTCGCCTCGGGGCCGGCCTCTTCGCCTCGGACGGGTCAGACGTCCTCCGGCGCCCTCCCGCTCGGCGGCTCCGCCATCCTGGCTACGCCGCCTCCGCGAAGCCGCGTCGAAGAGGCCGGCCCCGAGGCGAGACCGATACCGGGTCGTGGCGGCCGAGACCCGCCAACGACGCCCTGCGTCCGGGGATCGTGGCCCAGGTCGCGCGAGCCCTCGGCGCGCCGGCGCAGACCGCGCGAGGCGAGGCACGCGTCGGCGGCTCGGTGGCGTGCTTTCGCAGCGGCTTCGCGAAGTCGCCGCAGCCAGGGATGGCGGAGGCGACGGAGCGGGAGGGCGCCTGAGGCAGGACGGCGACCGTCCGCTGCAAAAGCACGACGCCGAGCCGCCGACGCGCTCTTCACGTGCGTCAACGTCCGACGCGACGACGACGCGGGCATTCCCCCGCCCGGAATCGCCGGCGGCGGCGGGCTGCGAGGATCGGCTCAATCTCGCAAACGCGGAGGCCGAAAAGAGGATCAGCCTCTCCATGGAGTCCGCCCGTGAGCTCGACCGACGTCCGCACGGCGAACGCCCTCGTCCTGCTGGGAGACCGGCTGGAGCCGCGGCCTCACCTCCGGAACCTCGTCGACCTCATCCGGACCGAGAACGCCCAGCTGCCCTCGCACCGGCAGGTGCAGTACGTCGTCTGCTCGGACTACTCGAGCCTGGCGCTGGCGCTGCGACGACACCGAGAGCGGATCCGGCTGGTGCTCGTGGGCCCGCGGTTCAAGGGCAAGCAGGACGTCATCGTGCGGCTGCTCGGCGGCAGCGTTCACACCATCCTCGTCGTCGACCCTGCGCGCCCGCTCGCCGAAGGCCCCGAGCAGACGCGCCGCGTCCTCCGCAACCTCCGCGACCTCGGGTGCCTGGTCGTCCCCACCGAAGAGGCCACGGCGGACTTCTATCAGCCCCTCGTGCGCGACTTCGTCGTGGCGGGGATCCAGCCCGAGCTGGACCTCGGCTCGATGACGCCGGACCAACGCGCGCAGCACCTCGACCGGCAGCTCGATTCCGTCACGATGTTCCCGTCGCTGCCGGAGACGCAGCGCCGCGTCGCCGCCCTGCGCGACTCGGACTCGCCGAAGAAGTGGGCGGACGCCATCGACCCCGACCTGCCGATGCGCACCGTCATCCTCTCGCTGCTCAACAGCGCGCACTACAGCTTCCGCAGCCGGATCACGTCGATCGAGCAGGCGGTCGCGCTGGTCAGCGCGCACACCATCCGCGAGGTCGTCACGGCCTGCACGATCCAGCGCCTCTTCAAGAAGGTCAGCGCCGCCCGCATCGATCAGTTCTGGCGGCACGCGGTGGCCACCGGCTTCTTCGCACGGCTCTTCTCCCTCGTCTCCGATCACGCGGAGGCCGCGCCGCAGGAGAAGGCGGACCTCGAGCGCTTCGCCCTGTCTCCGGAACAGGTCGACGCGTTGAACGCCCTGCGCCTGTGGGAGAAGTTCGAGCTGAAGGCGGGGGAGGATCCGTTCACCGGCGGGCTCCTGCACGACATCGGCAAGGTCACGATGGCGCTCTGCTTCGAGGACGCGCTCCTCCTGATCGATCCGCTGGTCGAGACCGGCGTGAAGGAGAAAGACGCGGAGGGCAAGCTCTGGGCGGAGTCCACGATTGCGCTCGAGCGCTCGCTGATGGGCGACATGGACCACCAGGCGGTCGGCGCGCGGATCGCTCGGAAATGGAACGTGGACGTGTCGCTCCAGGAAGTCATCGCTCATCACCACAACGTGCGACGCACGTCGGCGCCTTTGACGCGTCTGATCGGCCTCGCCGATCTGGCGGCCAACACGATCCACCCCTACCCGTGCCACGAAGAGCAGCACCCGCTCCCGCGGCTGTTCGCGAAGGTGCGCCAGGCGATGAAGCAGCCCACCGACCAGCCGGAAGGCGCCGCCCTGGACGCCGCGTTCGCGCAGATCGCGACGGAGCTGGAGGACGTCCTCAAGCGGTTGGACGTGCACGAGGCCGTCTGGCGCACGGTGGAAGCGCCCACGTTCTTCCGCCTGTGCTACCAGCTGGGCCCCGCGATCCGACGCGTCACGGGGAGCTTCCTCAGCATGACCTCCACGGTGGGCTGACGCGCGACCTCCACGGCATCACGCCCCGGCGCCGCCGAACTTGCCGCCCGCTGCGGCGTGCATCTCCGCGCGGGGCGCCGCTCCGCCTCGGTCGTCTGGCCTTCCCCCACGGGACCGGGTACGATCCTTCCCCTGCGCACTCCGCAGCGGGGAGATCATGGCGGAAAGATCGCTCGGCTCGCTCCGGCGGGAGATCGACCGGCTCAATCAGGAGATCCTCGCGCTCATCCAGCGGCGCGCCGATCTCGTCCTGCAGATCGCCGCGCTGAAGCGCTCCACGGGTCTCGACGGCTACGACCCCTCCCGAGAAGAAGAGATGCTCGAGCGCCTCACCGCGGTGGGCGGGGGAGCCTTCGCGCCCTCCGAGATCCGCGAGATCTTCACGGCGATCTTCCGCGCTTCGCTCGACATCCAGGATCGGGAGCGGCGGCGCTCGCTGCGCGTGACCCGGCGCGATCTCGTGCCGCCCGAGGGCATCCGCGTGGGCAACGTGGCGATCGGTGCCGGCGCGAGCGTACTCTTCGCGGGGCCGTGCTCGGTGGAGACTCCGGAGCAGATGGACGAGGTGGGGCGCGCGCTCTCGCTCGTTCCGGGGCCGAAGGTCCTCCGCGCAGGCGCGTTCAAGCCGCGCACCAGCCCGTACGCGTTCCAGGGTCTGCGCGAGGAAGGGCTGCGTATCCTGCGCGACACCGCAGAGCGCTACGAGCTGCCCACCGTCACCGAGGTGCTGGACGTCTCCACGCTGGACGTCGTGGCGGCGCACACCGACATGCTGCAGGTGGGCGCGAGGAACATGTACAACACGGAGCTCTTGAAGGCGGTCGGGCGACTTCGCAAGCCCGTTCTGTTGAAGCGCGGCTTCATGGCCACGCTCGACGAGCTGCTCCTTTCCGCCGAGTACATCCTGTCCGAGGGCAACGACGCGGTGGTGCTGTGCGAGCGCGGGATCCGCACGTTCGAGCCTTGGACGCGCAACACGCTGGACATCTCCGCGATTCCGCTGCTCCAGAAGGAGACGTCCTTGCCGGTCATCGTGGACCTGAGCCACGCGCTCGGGCGCAAGGACATCCTGCTGCCGTGCGGGCGCGCGGCGCTGGCTGCGGGCGCGAACGGGCTGATGATCGAGATCCACCCGTATCCCGATCAGGCGCTCTCGGACGGCTTCCAGCAGCTGGACCTCGACGGCTTCCGCAAGCTGCTGCGCGATCTCGGTCTCGGCGAGGCATCGGCGAAGAAGCCGCGGAAACGTCGCGCCGCCGGCCGGCGCGTGGCGATGAAGTGACCGTTCCCGAGCGCGAAGGGACATCCGCGGCGGCGCGACGAGCGGGCGATGGGGCGCCGGGGCGGCCCGACATCGGCGTCGCGGCGGGGCGCTTCTTCTTCGGACATCGCAACTGGCTCTTCCCGCTCGTCTTTCTCGGCACGGCGCTCCTTTCCCCACCCCGTCCGTGGCTCGGCCGACCCTCCGCCGACGTGTGGCTCGACGCGCTCGGACTGGCCATCGCCGCGGCCGGGCAGGCGGTGCGCGCGCTCGTGATCGGGCTCGCGTACGTGCCGCGCGGCGGCAAGGACCGCAAGGTCCACGCGGACGAGCTGGTGCAGGAAGGTCTCTTCGCGCACTGCCGCAATCCCCTCTACGTAGGCAACCTGCTCGTCTACCTCGGCCTCTTCGTCATCCTGAGCTCGCCGGGCGGCTGGCTCGTGGGGTTCCCGTTCTTCGTCTTGGCGTACGTGGCCATCGTGCGCGCCGAGGAGGATTTCCTGCGCGGCCGCTTCGGCGCCGCGTACGAGGACTACTGCCGGCGCGTGCCGCGGTTCATCCCGTCGCTCCGCGGCATCGGCGAGACGCTGCGCAGCACGCGCTTCGACGGCAAGCGCGTCATCCGCAAGGAATACGGCCAGCTCTTCGCGTGGCCCACGGCAGCGCTGGTCCTCTTCGCCGAGGAGAGCATCGTTTGGCGTGGTCAGCCCGGCGTGTGGCCCTCGCTGCGCGGCGTGCTCGTCGCTTGGGCCGCGCTGCTCGTCGCGTACGCCGTCACGCGGTTCCTCAAGAAGACCCGACGGCTCGACGACCGCTCGAGTTGAAGGGATAGTCGGGCGGATGATCAGAGCCTGCGGTGGTGTCGCGCGCCGTATCACGCCGCTGACATTGGCCGTCGTGTTGGCGCTGGGATCGGCTGCGTTCGCGCAGCCGGCGACACTGGACACGCTGAACGTCCGAGCGACGGTGTACGCGTACGGCCACGAGCTCTCGCCCCCATTCACGTGGACCTGGGAGGGCGGCGTTCTCACGCTGAACGGCTATCCCTTCTGTCCCACCGCCGCGCTTCCCAGCGCTCCCCCGGATACGAGCCGACTGGCGTCGATCCGGGGCCCCCTCCGCGAGATGGAAGCCGCGAGGGGGCCTCTTCGCGCACGCGCAATCGAAGCCATCAACGCTGCCGGTACGAAGGCGGACGCGCTCGAGGCAGCTCGCCTGATCTTTGCATCCTCGCCGGCAGTGTCCTCCGCCCGCTCCGTCGGCAGCGGTCTCATGGTTGTTTACGTCGCCCTACCCGACGCGCCGTTTGAGGAATCGTTCGAATTCGCGCTCGGGCGCTTCGATCCCGTGTGGACCTTCGCCGTACCTCCGACCTCACCCCCTCACTCACGCCCCGCTGAGGCCCGCAATCTCGACGAGATCGTGGCACACGGCGGCATCTTCGCCTTTGGATCTGGCTACATCGTGAAGCACTTCGGTGATTGTGCCGCGGTGCCCCTTCGGCATGCCCTCGCAGACACCCTGGTCCGGCTCTCGGAGATCAGCACGGGCGACAGCCTGGTCGTCCACGACGCCCGGCACCCGGTTCCCTTGGGCGACCTCCGCGCATCTCTCCATCTCCCGATGGAGGTCCCGACACGGTGACTGCGTCGGTTCCGGGCGCAGCCTGCAGCACACGCGCCTAGGATCCCGCCTCGAGCTGCGCGAGACAACGGCGGACCTCCTCGTCGTCGGGCCGGAGCTGCGCCGCGCGACGCCAGAGGTCCGCGGCCGCTTTCCGGTCTCCGCGGTTGAAGAGGAGCTTGCCGGTGTCGCGGAGCGCTTCGAAGTGGCCGGGGTCGAGGCGGATCGCCGTGCGGTACTGAGCGAGCGCGCCGTCCAGTTCGCCGCGGGTCCAAAGGCACGTCCCGAGCTGGTAGTGCGCCTCCGCGAACCTCGGGTCCGCAGCGACGGCTCGGCGCAGGTTCTGCTCCGCGCGGTCGACGTCGCCGCGCGAGAGGAAGTACGCGCCGAGGTTGCAGTTCACATCGGGGTCGTCCGGGCGCAGGCGCCGAGCGGTCTCGAGGTGCTGGACCGCTTCATCGTCGCGGCCGGCGGACGCCAAGGCCGCGGCGAGATGCGCGTGCGCTTCCGCGAAGGAAGGCGCGAGACGCACGGCCTCCTCCAGCGCGGGAATCGCCTCGGGAAGCCGTCCCGCCGCGACGAGCGCGTTGCCCTTCCCGACGAGCGCCGGCACGTAACCGGGATTCGACGAGAGCGCTCCGTCGAAATGCGAGAGCGCCTCCTCCACCCGTCCGTCCGCGAGGAGGAGGCTCGCGAGATTCGAGTGCGCGGCCGCGCTCTTGGGGTTCACGGAGAGCGCCTGGCGATAGAGCGCGTCGCTCGTTCGCCATCGCGAGGACTGCGCGAAGCTCGCCGCCGCCAGGATCGCCACGAGGGCCGCCGCTCCGATCCGCAGCGGAACGTTTCGCCGCGCCGCGAGAGCGGACGCGACGGCGAGCGCGACGCCGAGCATCGCCGGATACAGATACCGATCCGCCACCGTGGACGTGTACTGCTGCGCGAACGGCACGAGCCCGAGCACCGGACCGAGCCACGCGGCGACGATCGCGGCGGCCGTCGTGAGATGTCGCGAGCGCGCACGGAGAAGCGCCGCGACGACCGCCGCGGGCGCGAGCCAGGTCCAGTAGATCGCGCCGCTCGCGAGCGCGCGGGCGGGCGTCCGTCCGTAGTCGATCGCGAGGCGGGCGGGCCACACGAGCTTCCCGGTGTAGAACGCGAGCGCATCCAGCGCCACCAGGGGCCGGGCCGCAAGCGTAGCGGCCGCGCCCGCGAGCCGATCCGGCTGCTGCGCCTTGGTGAGGACGATCGCGGCCCCCGCGAGCACGAGCCACGGCAGGAGGCGCAGCGCGCTCGCCCGTGGAGAACGTCGATGCACGCCCACGTCCGCCGCGAAGGCCACGAGCGGAACGACGACCGCAGCCGGCTTCGCGAGGATGGCGAGCACGTAGAAGACGGTCGCGATGGCGCGGCGCCGGAGAGGCGCGCGGGCGTCGATCCCGCCCGAGGCGGCCGCCGGGGCTCCCGTCCAGAGGTCCAGAGCCGCGAGCGCGAAAACCGTGGCGAGCAGCCCCTTCGTCTCCGTCACCCACGCCACCGTCTCCACCTGCACGGGATGGACGGCGAAGAGCGCGGCGCCCAGGAAGGCCGCCGTCTCGTCGCGCACCCACGTCCGCAGCAGACGGAAGACGAGGAGCACGCAGGCCACGTGCAGGATCAGGTTCCCGAGATGGAAGATGCGCGCGTCGGGCGCGGCGTCCGCGCCGCCGAGAAGCCGCGATGCGGCGCTCTCGAGCGCGAAGACCGTGTACGTCACGGGAACGTACAGCCCGGCGTAAGGCGCGCGCCAGATCGCCGCGACGTGCGCGGCCAGCGGCGGGCTCAGCAGCGGATTGCGCGTGACGTTGACGTCGTCGTCCCAGGTGGTCAGCGCGAAGCCGACCGTCCGGGCGAACACGAGCAGCACGAGCGCCACGAGAGCGAGCGTCGCGATGCGCACCGATCGGACGGGCGCGCCTGCCGGGGGCGGCAGCGCGGCGTCGCCCGAACGGGGCCGCGGCTCGACGGCGCGGCGCTTCACTTCGCCGCGACGGGCTCGGGAACGAACGCGTAGAGCCGCTGGTCGATGACCTTCCCGTCCTTGATCGCGCTCCGGCGCATCCGTGCCTCGCACGCGTAGCCCGCCTTCTCGAGCACGCGGAACGACGCGGGGTTCCACTCGTAGGGCACCGCGAAGACGCGCGTGAGAGCATGCGCGCGGATCGCGTGCTCCGTCACGGCGACGACCGCTTCGGTCATGATGCCGCGGCCCCAGTAGGGCTCCCCCAGCCAGTAGCCGATCTCCGCCGACACGCGCTCCACGTCCGTGTGCAGCGAGAGCCCGATGCTGCCGACCGCCCGCCCGTCCACGTCGATCGCGAATCGCGTGGGCGGAGACAGGGCGAGCGCCGCGCGGATGAATGCCTCGGCGTCGGCGAGGGTGTAGGGATGCGGAAAGGCATCGCGAAGATTGATCCAGACGAGCCGGTTGTTCGCGAGCGGCGCGATCGACGGCGCGTCCTCCGCGCGCCAGGACCGAACGACGCATCGCGAGAGCTCGAGCCTCACGGATCTCCCGTCACCAGGCGTGCGTGACCTCGCACAGGTAGAGATCGTTGCCGTCGGGGTCGCGGAAAAAAGCGATCCGCACGCCGCCCTCCGGATCGTCCACGATCGGGCCGCGGAACTGCACGCCGCGCGAGCGCAGCTGCCCGACGACGTCGTCCAGCTTTGCGGCGACGTTCAATCCGATCTGGATCGAGCCGCTCGTGCCGGGAGGCGGCGCAGTGGGGCTCGCGGGATGGAGGCCCAGCAGCAGGCCGTCTCCCGCGTCGATGGCGGCGAAGTGATCGCCCCACCGCTGCTTCAGCGTGAGGCCGAGCGCGCCGCAGTAGAACTCCACCGCGCGGCTCATGTCGTTGACGAAAATCGTGGGCATCCCGCCGCGAATCACGTCTTGGCCTCCGCACGAAGGCTGTTCAAGTCCAGCGGCTCCACGACCATCGCGAGCGCGCCGTCGGGAGTGCGGGGCCACTCCGAGCGGGGCCGGTCCCGGTACAGCTCCACGCCGTTGTCGTCGGGGTCGCGGAGGTACAGCGCTTCGCTTACGCCGTGATCCGCCGCGCCGTCCAGGGAGATGCCGGCGCTCTCGAGGCGCCGGAGCGCGTCGGCGAGCGTGGCGCGATCCGGGTAGCGGATCGCGATGTGGTAGAGACCCGTGCTGCCCGGAGGCGGCGGGGATCCGCCCTGGCTCTCCCAGGTGTTGAGCCCGATGTGGTGGTGGTACCCGCCGGCGCTCACGAACGCGGCCTGGCGGCCCATCTTCTGCACGAGCGCGAACCCGAGCACGTCGCAGTAGAAGCGCAGGGCGCGATCGAGGTCGGCCACCTTGAGATGCACGTGCCCGATGTCGACGCGGCCATCGATCGAAGTCATGTCTTCCTCGCCACGAAGCCCACGTGCCCCTTCCGGAAGCGCGCCTTCCCGTAGCCGCGGACCACGCGCGCGGCAAACCCGAGCCGGCGGAGCGACCGGAGGATCTTCGCCCGAGAATACCGTCTCTGGCGATGCACCTCCACGGTCCGGCGATACGTGGCGCCGACCTTTCGGAAAGTCGTGATCTCGCGCCGCACGATCCCAGTGCCGTTCTCATCCCGCACGCGGAGCAGCACCGCCCAGAGCGCATCGTCCGCTTCGACGAAGGCGTGGCGCGCCTCGGGGCGCGGCATCGTTTCCACGATGTCGAACATCAGGAGGCCGTTCGGCGCGAGCGCCGCGTGCGCCCGCGCGAGGAAGGCATCCACGGCCGCGGCGTCCACTCGCGGGTCGAAGAGATAGCTCAGCCCCTCCCCCACGGCCGCGACCGCCACGCACGCCGGGAGCTTCGCGCCGCGGAACGACCCCACGCGGAAGGTGGCTCGCGGCTCACGCCGGCGCGCGAGACGGATCATGGACGGCGACACGTCGAGGCCGAGGACTCGATACCCCGCGTCCACGAGCGCGGCGGCGAACGTCCCGCCCCCGCAGCCGACGTCCACGACCAGGCCTTCCCGGATGCCCGCCGCGCGCAGTCGACGCACGAGCAGCTCGGCCGCGTCGCGCGCGAGGGAGGTGAACCCGATCTCGTGAACGAGCGCGAGATCCGCGCCGTAGCCCTTCATCGCCGCGGCCGCTCGTCCGCGCCCGCCTTCGCCAGTCGGCCGTAGAAGAGGATCGTCCGGTACTCGAAGGTCACGCGGCCGTCCCGCGCGTGGGTCCGGAACATCGCCGCGAGGTCCTTCAGCATCGGTGCGTGATTCGGATGGCCGGGCATCGGCGCGTACGACGACGAGAGGAGCCGACCCTCCAGTCCCTCGTAGTCGAAGTCCTGCCGGTTGCGGAAGGCCTTCGAGCGATAGCCCCCCGCGCCGAAGAAGGCGTCCAGCACCTCCTCGTCGATCTGGCGGTGATCCACCGCGAGGTAGTCCGGCGAGTGACGACGCAGCAGCTCCTCGTACGCCACCAGAAAAGGCGTGGCGTCGGCTTCGCGCTCGTTCCACACGAGCGCCACCCAGCCGCCGGGACGGAGGATGCGGATGAACTCGCGCCGCGCAGCGTCCCTCTCGAACCAGTGGAAGGCCTGGCCGGCCGTGACGATGTCCACGCTCGAGTCCCCCAGCGTGGTGGCCTCCGCGCGCCCCGCTACGCTCCGGAAGCTCGACCGGCCGGCGAGCGAGCGCTCCGCCGCCTCGCGCATGTCCGCGTTCGGCTCCACCGCGAACACCACGTTGCCGTTCGCGAGGAGCATCTCCGTGAGGATGCCCGTGCCGGAGCCGACGTCCGCGATGACCGACGACGGAGTGAGCCCGCACTCCGTCCGAAGCGCGTCCAGCACCTCGCGCGGGTAGCGCGGCCGGTACTTGACGTAGTTCTCCACGCGATCCGAGAACCGCTTCGTGGGGTCGGCGGGGCTCTCGCTCATCCGCTCGTCTTCGCGCCGGCGCTCGGCGAAGGCGCAGGTGTCGCCTTCGAAGGCGGCTTCGGCGTTCCCTTCGTCGCCGGCTTGGGCGCCGCCTTCGCCGCGCCCTTCGGCGCGACGGCCGGCGGGCTCGCGGGCGCCTTCGTCGAAGCGGCCGCCGCCCCCGCTGCGGGCTTCGTCACTCTTCGTGCGGTCCACGACAGGTACTCCGTGTAGATCTCGGAGGGCTGATCGGGGAAGCCCATCTCGAAGCGACCCTTCAGCGCGCCGTCGTCCTGCAGCGTGTACGTCAGCCGGAACCGCGACGTGCCGCCGAGCGCGTCGCCGGCGAACACCGCTTCCTTGCCCGGCGTGATCGTCACGCCGTACCGGATGACGTGGCCTTCGCTGTCGTAATAGTCCGCGCGGATCTCGCCGCCCTCGCCCACGTAGATCACCATCAGGTCGTCGTGGTGCGCGGCCGGCCTTCCCGGCGTTCCCGGATACTCGGCGGAGCTCGTCCGCACGATGACGCGATCCTGCAAGCTGCGCGCGAACGTGAACGGCCCGGCGCCCCGGCCGGGCGTCCCCCCGCCTTCCCCTTGCCAGTCCCCGATCAGGAAGTCGAGCGGCGAGAGGGGATCCGCGGGGCTCGGAATCGCCGCCGGCGCCGCGGCCTGAGGCGGCGCGACCTGCGCCGGTGTCGCGGACTGCGCGGGCGCGGCGGCCTGCGCCGAGACCCCGGCCTGCGCCGAGGCCGGCGCGGGCGAAGCAGCGAGCGACAAGGTCGTCGCCGCCAGGAACATCGTCAAGATCTTCACGGAAACGGATCGCATGAGAACTCCTCGCTCCGAGGGCACCGTGCTCAGGCCCCGATCCCCTTGGCCCTGGCCTTCTGGTCGGAAGTGATGTCAGCGGCGAAGAGGTTGGCGTCCTTCAGGTTCGCGCCCTCGAGGTTCGCGCCCTTCATCAGGCAGCCCTTGAGGTTCGCCTCCTTGAGGTTCGCATGGGCGAGGTTCGCGCCCTCGAGGTTCGCCCCTTCCAGCTCGGCCGCGCGCATGTATGCGCCCGTCAAGTTCGCTTTCGAGAGGTTGGCCTTGATGAGGTTGGCTCCCGCGAAGTTCAGGCCGTTGAGATCCAGCCCCGACAGATCCACGCCGGAGAGCCGCGCCTGCTCGGCCGTGGCGAGAACGACGATCACGTCCCTGCGAGTGAGATCCGGCACGTTTCTCCTCCTCGTGATCCGGCGCTATGGAGCGCCCGATGGCGATGGTGCCGCCGCTCGCGGCTCGCGCCACATGTAGAAGTTCGGAACTCCGAGCACCGGGGCCTCCGCGACGACGTCGAAGCCGAAGCGCCCGTAGAATCGCACGTTCTCGGGCCGATCGGTTTCCAGGTAACCGGCGATTCCGTCGCGATCCAGCGCGTCGCAGTAGACGTCCATCAGGCGACGGCCGACGCCGCGCCCCTGCGACTCGGGCGAGACGCCGATCGGCCCGAGGTGGCCGTGCTCGTCCGTCGGGTGACGCTTCGACCACGCGCCGAGCCAGGATGCCACGCGAAGCGTGGCCGGCAGGCCGAAGCCCCGCATCATGGCCGGGATCATGCGGAGCTTCTCCGCGGTGGAGAAGCGGCAACCGGGCGAGCGCACCCAGTGCACCAGCCCCACCACTCGCGATCCGTCCAGCGCGACCCGCTTCGGACCCTTCATGGCGGCCAGCCCTCCGCGGAAGAAGGCCTCGTTGTTCGCGACCTGCCGGGTCCCGAACGCCGCCACGTGCAGCGGGTTCGTCGCGAAGGCCTCCGCCAGCATGCGCGTGGCTTCTTCCGCCATCGCGGAGGTGTAGGGCTCGATGCGGACGTCGCCCATCGGACCTCGTGCCGCCGGGGGGTTCCCCGGATCCCGCTTCGCCTTCACGTCGACCGGACGCTCGTGGTTCTCGTCGTGGGCGGCGCGCAGTCCCTCGCCACGTTCCTCCCGCCATCGAGATTCATCGCGACGCCAGGATCCTCGCCCCCCACGGGTTATCCAGCACGATCAGCCAGTGACCGTTCGCTTGCCGGCGAAGGATGTTCGAGGACTCGCCGCCCATGATGACGGGGCGACCGGCCGAGTCCGTCCCGCGGAGAGCCCAGCGCCCCACGTACGACGCCAGCTCCCCGGCCTCGATCACCTGCTGGGCCTGCGAGCGGAGCGTGGGCGAGAGCGCGAGGAACGCCTCGAGCGCGTCGCGAAGCTCGGACGTCCCTCGCACGATCTGACCCGGCTCCACGACCATGACCGCCTCCGGCTCGTAGAGGGCGAGAGCGCCCTCCAGATCCGCGCGGTTGATCGCCTGCACGAGTCGGTCGACGGTCTCGCCGGGTCCGTTCGTGGACATCGGCCCTCTCGAGGTCGGTGGTGGAAGGGGGTCGGCGTTGCGGCGCCGGCGCGTCATCATCCGCCATCGGCACGGAAGCTCGCAAGCACGGTTACCGATCACGCCGAGGGCGGGCGCTGGAACCCCGCCGCGAATCGCGCGTTCCGGACGCGGGGCGAAGGCCCAGGCGGGCGCCGAGCAGCGCGAAGCCCGCCAGGGTCGCCGCAAGCTCTCCCGCCGTGAAGATCAACGCCAAGAGCACGGCGACTCGCGGGCGGGGCGCCGGCCCCTCGAGGACGAGCTGCGCCGCCGCCACCGCGACGCCGGCCGCGAGTCCCGAGAGCCACGCGAAGCGCCAGGGGTGCCGGCGCGGGTCGATCCACGGGAGCTTCGCGAAGACGCGATCACTGCTCAGCCGGGCCAGCCCCTCCCGAACGCCGCGGGGCAACGCCGCCGCGCGCGACACCGGTATGCGCACGAGCGTCCAGACGTCGTCGAGGCCGTCCGCGAGCGTGAGGTCGGAAGGGGGCTCCGGCGCGTCCACGCGGCTGCCGGTACGCACCACCGCCACGGCGCTCGCGAGGACGAGGAGGAACATGCCGACGAGCAGGAGTCTCAGCACCGCGCCCCAGGACGACGGCGGCTCTTCGCTGCGCATCTCCGCAACGCCGTCGGCCACGAGGGTGATCAGGATGGCCGACAGGACGAGCGCGTCGCCCCGCAGGATCAGACGGGCCTTCGACGCCTGCGACGCGTCGGACCTCCAGCGGAGCGCGCGCGCATAGGAGAGCACGGCGACGACGAGCGCCACCTGGACTCCGAACGAGCCGACGGCGTCGTAGGGGTCGTCTCCGAACGGGTTGATCTCGCGAAAAGGACCGTTCTTGCCGAGCTCGAAGAACACGGCGAAGGCGACCGCCACGAAGGCGATCAGCGCCGTCACGCGGTGCACGCGGATCGCGTCCGACATCGCACCCTCCGTCGCCGCCACGAGGAGCATGGCCCGGCCGGCGGCGCCCAGCAAGAGGGGGCGACGCGCGATGCGCGCCGCCCCCCGGTTGGTCGAGCGTGGACCGGCCTACTTCAGCACGGTCATCTTCCGAGTGAGCATCTCTCCGCCCGCCGTCATGCGGTAGAAGTAGACGCCCGCCGCGACGTGCTGACCCGCCGCGTCGAGACCGTCCCACGAGATCGAGTACCGGCCCGCGTCACGCGAGCCCTGCGTCAGCGTGCGCACCGCGCGTCCCGACACGTCGTACACGACGACCGAGACGTTCGACTGCCGCGGGACCGCGAAGTCCACGCGCGTGGCCGCGCTGAAGGGGTTCGGCTGGTTCTGCGTCAGCTCCGCCTTGAGCGGGACGCTCGCCGCCACTACCTCGTTCACGGCGGTGGCACCGAACTCCGCCAGCACGCGAAGGTCGTCGACGCCGGCTTCCACCACCGAGCCCGAGTTCAGATCGGAGGCCTTGAAGCGCAGGCGAACCTGGCCCAGCGTCCCGAAGAGGGCATCGAGATCCGCGCCCTCGTCCACCCACGCGTGCTGGGACACCATCGTGCTCTCGACGTTCGTCCACGTCGTGCCGCCGTCGTTCGAGACGTCCACGACCCACGTGTCGTTGTTCGGATCGGCGCCCGTGTCGTTGTTGTACCAGCGCGAGTACTTGATCTTGGCCTGCGTCGCGCCCGTCAGGTCGTAGATCGGCGAGAAGAGCGTCGTGGTCCCGCCGTCGACGTCGTTGCAGCCGAGCGAGCAGCCGCCCGAGCAGAGCGACCCCGAGCACTGGCCGGTGACGAACGCGTACGCGCCGGGATCCGGCGTGGCGTCCGTGGTGGGCGAAGCGCCGTCGCCGCCGATCGGGATGACGCGCGTCCAGATGCCGGTCGTGGCGTTGTCGCCGGCCGCGCCGACCACCCAGCCGGAGCTTCCCGCCTCGAGCGTGTCGTACACGTACGCGACGTCGAACGCGAAGAGCGCCGCCGGCGCCGTGGGCGGAGCGGTGCGGGTGTTCGCGGCCATGTCCGCCGCGGAGATGTAGTACTGCATCTCCGAGTCGGCGTTCTGGGCCGGGATGTGACCCGAGTACTCGTTCGGATTCCCCGTGGCGGTCATGAGAACGTCGGTGAAGGCGCCGCCGTTCCTCTTGAAGTGCACGTAGAGGGACGACGGATCGATCGCGGCCGCCGTCGACGTGATCGTGGCGACGACGTCGTAGCCCGACACCGTGTTCGTCGTGGTCCCGAGGGGCGTGTGCGAGATGAGCACGCCCGTCAGAATCGCCGGGCACGAGAAGCCATGGTTCGTGGCGCCCAGGCACAGGTGATTGTAGTGCGGAGTGCCGTTGTCGAGGTTCGCGTCGTCGTCGTCCACCATGAACGACCAGAGGACCTGGTCGGGCTGGCTCTGCGGGCGACCGAGGTCGCGCGAGAAGTGCCAGATGCGACGCGCGAGCGAGTCCGCCACGGCCTGCGGGTACGCGAGGAGCATCGACTGCCACATATCCCACACGAACCCGGCGATGATCTGCCCGTCGTGGTGACCCTCGCCCGTGAGGTCCGCGGGATAGTGGAGCGAGTTCTGCGAGTTGCGGATGCCGGACACGCAGTTGCCCTGGAAGAAGCCGAGCCCGATGATCGGCTGGCGATCGACGAGGTTCGCGAGCACGTCGGAGTTCCCTTCGTGGAGATCGCCCCCGGGCTCCCCGGAGCCGTGTCGCGTGTAGGTGAACTGCGTCACACCGTGGCCATACTCGTGGTAGACCACGTTGCCGATCCGACCGGTGTTCGCGTAGCCGCCGCCCGCCTCGCACAGGTTGACGCCCGAGCCGTCCCACCACGCGTTGCCGGGGCAGTACAGATCGGTCCGGCCGACCGACGTGTTCATCGCGTAGTCGATCTGAGTCAGCGTGGGATCGATCGCCTTCATGAAATCGTGCACGCGGTTCATGTGGAAGAACATGTCGCGCTCGTCCGCGCGGGAGCTCGCATCGGTCCAGTTGATGACGAGCGGCGTTCCCGGCGTGGCGGAGCCGGAGAACGACGCGTCCGCGCCGAGGCCCGTGTAGCGGTTGACGTTGACGTACGGGCCGAGGAACTGGGCGGTCACGGTGACCGGCGCGGTCCCGCCGTTCGGGATGTTGAAGTTGCCCGACGCATCCGTCACGGCGCTGCTGCCGCCGGTGATGTTGATCGTCTGGTTCTTGAAGCCCTGCGTGGCCACGCCGTTGCAGTAGCCGAAGTCCTCCAGGTCGCCCTGCGAGGTGCCGGTCACGTTGACGGTGTCGATGAAGTTGCGCCGGCCGAGGATGGCGCCCGTCGTCGCGTCGACGAAGCTCTCCCAGCGGCCGAAGGGCGCATCGGACTCGAAGACCACCCGGTACGCCAGACGCAGCTCGTACTTCTCGGCGCCGGGCGCCGGGACGTAGACGAGGTCGGCGGTGATCGGGCGATCCGTGTGCGGCGACGTGGAGAGCGCGCCGGCGGCCGCGCCGATGGCCTGGCTCTCCGACAGCACCGCGTTCCGCTCGACGTTCCGGTCCTCCGGGAAGAAGTCCGAGCCGAGCGCGATCACCGTGCCGTTGTCGGACAGGAGAACCCACGCGTCGCTGGTGTAGACGTGGAGGCCGTTCACGACCTGCCGGAAGTGCACGGCCCACTTGCCGGGCATCGCCGTGGCGTCCTGCAGCTCGATGTTGTCCGCGCGCGTCGCGAGGAGATCGCCGGCGAGATCGAGCACGCCGCGGGCCGCGTCGGCGGCGTCGGACGGGTTCTTGATGGAGCGCGCGAGGTTGAACCCTGTCCCCCACGCCGCATGGATGAGGCCGGTACGCGGCGAGACCTGGCCCTGCCAGGTCGGGCCGATCGAGAGCGAGCGCGGTGTGGCCACTTCGAGAATCGGCGCCGTCTGATAGACCGGAGCCGTCTTGAGGTAGTCGAGCGGGAACTCGAGCGACCGCGTCGCGGGTGCCGTGAACGCGTGCGCCGCGCCGACCGAGACGAGGGTGGCGAGAGCGGCTGATCCGAGAGAGCGGGACCGTAGCCAGAACATGAGCCTGCTCCAGGGTGCGAGGGGTGAGGCGCGGAAGGGGGGAGTCCGATCCTCGGGGCTGGGCCGCCGCGTAGGCCGGCACGGCACCAGTGCGCATCGAGTCTACCGGACCCGGAGGGGTCAGCGCGAGCGCAGATCCCCCGACGAGCGGCGTCGCGGGGCGGGGTCCCCCGAGCCGCGGTGAATCCGCCGGGCGGACGTCTTGAGCGAGACCTCCGGACCGACGCGGCGGCGGCCGCGAAGGGTCGCCGGCCCTCAGCCGGGCATGCAGCGGCCGGCGCGAGGGCCGCCGGCGCTCAGCCCGGAATGCCGCCGCCCCGGCGCAGCCACCAGCGCATGCACCGGTGGGCCCAATCCACCGGCGCGCAGTACATCAGCGGGCAGCCCCCCACCACGCACTCGAGCCCGCGCCGCGCGCACTCGCCCACCGCCTCCTCCGACACGCTCCCCTGGCCGATCGAGCGGTGGAACCAGACGTGCCGGACCCCGCTGTCGGCGCACTGGCGTACGATTTCCAGGGAGACGCGCGGGTGCGTCACGATCACGACGCCGTCGACAGGCGTTGGAACCGACCCGACGTTCGGGTAGCAGGTCGTGCCTTCGACCTCGCTCGCGGCGGGATTGATGGGAACCACGTCGTATCCGGCGGCGCGCAGCTTCCGGAAGACGGCGTTGGCGGTCTGATTCGGCGTCCGGGAGACGCCGGCGACCGCGAAACGCTTGCCGCGCAGGAAAGCGGCGACCGGCGCCGGCAGGTCGGCCATGCGAAACCCCTCGTTCGGGGCGGTGCCGGGCGGCCTTTCCGATCGTGAAGCGACCGACACAACGCCCGCCGTCGCGAGTATGCTTCCCGGAGCGCGTTTGGGTCCAGCGACACAGCGACCCAGGGACACGAACGGCAAGCTCGGGAGGAGAACGCGATGATCGCGATCATGGGAGCCGCAGGGAACACGGGGCGGCGCGCCGCGGAGCTTCTGCTCGACGCGGGCGAGAAGGTCCGCGTCCTCGGCCGCTCGGCGGAGCGCCTCCAGGACCTCGCTCGGCGCGGGGCGGAGGTGATGACGGGCGAAGCGACGGACGCAGGCTACCTCGCCACGGCCTTCCGCGGCGCCGACGCCGTCTACACGCTCTTCCCGTCGGACATGCAAGCTCCCGACCTCCGGGCGCAGCAGGACCGCATCGGCGAGGCGACCGTCGACGCGATCCGCAAGAGCGGCGTCCGGTTCGTCGTGTTCCTGAGCAGCCTCGGCGGGGAGCTCCCGACGGGAACGGGGCCCATCGCGGGCTTGCACGCGCAGGAGGAACGGCTCCGCTCGATCCAAGGGACCGACGCCCTCGCGCTGCGCCCCGGCTACTTCTTCGAGAACACCCTGGGGAGCCTCGCGCTGATCAAGCACCAGGGCATCAACGGGGGCGCCATCGCCGCGGACCTGCCGATCTCCATGGTCGCCACGCGCGATATCGGCGAGTTCGCCGCGAAGGCGCTGCGGAAGCGAGACTGGAAGGGCTTCACCGTCCGCGAGATCCTCGGCCAGCGCGACCTCTCTCTCCGCGAGGTCACGAACATCCTCGGCCGCCGGCTCGCGAAGCCGGACCTCCGCTACGTGCAGTTCGGCTACGCCGACTTCGTCCAGGCCCTCGTGGGCATGGGGCTGCCGGCGAAGACCGCGGAGGGGTACGCCGAGATGGGCCGCGCGTTCAACGAGGGCAAGATCAAGTCCCACGAGGGACGGCGGACGGAGAACACCACGCCCACGCGGTTCGAGGAGTTCGCGGATCGCCTCGTGCCGGTGTACGAGAGCGTCTGACGCTGCGGGTCGGCAGC
This sequence comes from bacterium, assembly GCA_046330135.1. Lineage (GTDB taxonomy): Bacteria > ARS69 > ARS69 > ARS69 > ARS69 > CAYYFX01. The sequence continues at coordinate 512,600 of JAXLTI010000004.1, read as the reverse complement.
GAGCGAGCGGCGCCGTTCAGCGCCGGCCGCCCCGTGGCGCAGACCACGCCGTGCTGCCGGACGACGGAGCCGACATCGCCCCAGCGCAGGCGCGTGCGAGGGGTCACGGGCGCCCGCGCGTCCGGCCCCTTGCCCGCGAGAGAGCGTCTCAACGCCGACCACCGACCTCGCGTCCATCAGCCGGACAGCTCGTACGCGGTCTTCAGCCAGCTCTTCAATTCGCGATCCACTTCCGCGGGCTCCTCGAGGCGCACCTCCACGTGCCACCGATTCGCGGAGACCTTCTCGCGCTTCGCCACGCGCGGACTCTCGATGTCCGCGGCGCACTTCAACGTGAGGATCAACGCGTCCCTCCGCGTGGCCACCCCCGCGAACGCGGTCTCGCGCACGAGGTGAATCGACGTCTTCTTCGCCTCCTGACGCACGGGGCCGAACGCCGCGGCCGCCTTCACGATGCGATCGTAGATGGAGCGCACGCGGGGATCGCGGCTCTCGAAGTGCTGGTCCACCGTGGGCTTCGCGTCGCTCATCGCTGCTTTCCCTCCTCCAGACGGCGTCACGTGGACATCTTGAGGGCGGCGAGCTTCTCGACGTTCGCGAGCTCCTTCCGCGCGCGCACTTCCAGCCGAACGCCGCGGCCCTCGGCGTACGTCGGCGCTCGATCGATGGTCTCCAGCACCGCGGCCGGGAGCTTCGCTCGCCGCGCCGCCTCGCACACCTCTTCGCGGAGAGCGAACGAGGCGACGAAGAAGCCGGGGCATGGCACGAGGTAGACCACCGTCTGCTTCTTCTTCGACAGCTTGAGGATCCACCCCTGGGTCTTCCCGGAGAAGCTCCACTTCTCGCTGAGCGGCGCGTGCGCCGCGGCGAGGTGGGCCTGCAGCTCTTTCCAGAGCGGGCTCGCCTTCCCCAGCGCCGCGGCCAGCGCTCCGTCGCCGGGCGGGGAGTCGCGCTCGAGGAACGCGCTCGGCACGGTCAGCCCTCCTTCACTGGCGCGTGAGGACCGGAAGGTACTCGCGCCAGGGCCCCACTTCGGCGCCGTACTGCTTGGCCATCACCCGACTGATCTGCGCGAGGTGAGCCAGGTCGTGGACCGTCCAGGTGGCGAGCAGCTCCTCCAGCGTGACGCGACCGAACTTGGGGTGCTCGCCGGTCAGCGCCAGCTTCGCGGGGGTCAGCCCGAGGCCGCGGAGCGTGGCCACGTTGGCGGCGCGGAGCCTCGCGAACTCGTCCAGAAGGTCATCGAGCTTGCGGCCCTCGTTCCGCGCGAGATGCCGGAAGCGATCGAAGGGCTCGAAGCGCCGGTTCGTGCCTTGCGCGAGGATGATGCGGGTCCGGCCGATCCAGTCCCTCTCCTCGCCGTCGATCAGATGGCCGACCACGTCGAAGGGGCTCCACGTGTCGGGCCCTTCGTTGGCCGCGGTCCACTCCGGCGGAAGGCCGGCGAGGAGGGAGCGGAGCACGGCGGGCGTTCGCTCGAGCACGGCGATCGACTTCTCCAGATCGAACGTCATCGCATCCCTCCCGCCGGACGCTGGTGGCCGGCGATCTTACCCCGGATGGGCCGAGCGGTTCAGCGGACCCAGTAGAGGATCGCGACCACGACTCCGATCCCCACGACCACCCAGCGGAGCGTCGACGGACGGACGCGACGCGCCAGCTTCCCCCCCAACGCGCCGCCCGCCACCGCTCCCACCGCCATCACGCCCGCGACGGGCCACACGACCTGCCCCGAGAACGCGAACAGGACCGCCGCCGCCACGTTCACGCTGAAGGCGATCGCCTGCTTGAGCGCGTTGAGTCGCGTCAGCGAGTCTTCGAGGAGAAGACCGAGGACCGCGAGCACGATGACGCTCAATCCGGCTCCGAAGTACCCGCCGTAGATCGACGCCAGCCCCACCGGCAGCGCGGCCCACGCCTCGCCGCCGAGTCCAGGCGCGCCCTGCGTGGCGCGCCGGCCGAGCCACGCTCGCACGCGGTCCTGGATCGCGAGCAGCACGGACGCGAGCAGGATGAGGAACGGCACCAGCGCGCGAAACGTCCGCTCGCCCGTGTGCAGGAGGAGCACGCCGCCGAGCAGTCCCCCGAGGATCGCGGCCGGAAGGGTCCGCCGCACGCGCCGACGCTGCCCCGCGAGATCCTTCGATTGCGCGAAGGTGGCGCCGAGGTAGCCGGGCGAGAGCGCGACGGTGTTCGTGACGTTCGCTGCGATGGGGGGAACTCCGAGGGCCGTCAGCGTGGGGAACGTGATGAGCGTGCCGCCGCCGGCGAGCGCGTTGACCAGCCCCGCTGCGAGGGCGGCGAGTCCCGCGACAACGTAATCGACGCCGGCGATCATTCGCTCCGCTGCTCCCGCGCCGCCAGCATCAGAAGCGAATCCGCTTGCCACGCCCCGCGGCGCGCCCGCCACCTGCGATCGGCTTGCCATCCTTGTCGTAGAGGTCGAGCGTGAGCGTGGACTCGTACGACTGGCCGTCGCTCGCGAGCGTGATGTGCTCGGTCAGGACTCCCCGACCGGCCGGGAGCCAGCCGCCGCCGGCGGCGAGCTCGTCGAGGCGGGCCGGCGCTTTCGTGGTGTAGAACGTGTAGGTGGCGTCGAACCGATTCGTCCCGGCGGCGCGCCAGACGCCGTACGCGGGCGGCACCGGCGGCACTCCATCGTAGTTCGAGGACTCCGTCATCGTGCCGCCGACGTTGAACGCGTACAGGAACTCGAGATCCCGGATCGGGGCGAAGGTGCCGTCGTCGAACTGGACGCTCGAGCGCCACGCGCCCACGAGCGCGTCGTCCGGGGTTCCCCGGGCGGTGCAGGAGGCGTGGCCGCAGGAGCAACCGGCGAGCCGGCTCAGGACCAGAACGAGCAGCCCGCCGGCCGCCCAGGGCGGAATGACCCGCGCTCGTCGACGACGCGCTTCCGACCTCATCCCCATCGGGCTCTCCCTCCCCTCGCGCACGAAACGCCGCATGGACCCGTTCACCGGTTGCTCGCGGACCCGTCCTTCACGGGCGCGTCCAAGTCGAACACGAGATGGAAATCGTCCACGAACTTCCCCTGCCACTGGAGCGCCCGCGGCTCGCATCCCCAGACGCGGAACCCCGCCGCCTCATACAGCCTCTTCGCCGTCTCGGCCACCTCCGCAACGCTCAGATGGAGCTGGCGCACGCCGGACCACCCGCGCGCGTGGCCGATCGCCGCGGCGAGGAGCGCGCGGGCGACGCCCTTCCTTCGCGCGCGGGGTGTGACGTACACGCCCCAGATCGTCGCCTTGTGACGTTGTTTGGCGCGGCTCTCGCGGTAGACCCCGACGACGCCCTCGAGGCGTGCGCCTTCGAAGGCGCCGAAGACCGCCTGTTCGGGATCGTCGGCGAACCAACGGCAAACGAACTCCACGGAGAGACGGCGGTCGTCGTCGACGGACGAGCCGAACGCCAACGGCTCCCCCTCGAGCGCTTCGCGCCGCAGCGCCACGAAGGACGGGGCGTCTTCCGGACGCAAGCGCCGGACGCCGGCCTCAACGCTCATCCGGACCGTCTCCCCACGTCGCGGCTACCTTCGACTCTCCCGCCACAGAGCGAGCGAGAGCCCGCCCGTGAACACGAACGCGAGGACGCTCATCCACATCGGAATCGCGAACCCGCTCGCGGTCACCTCGACGTGGAACGCCACGCGGGCCAGGTGAGCGAGCGCGATCACGGCGAGGAACAGCGTCGCCACCAGGGCGGCGGGCTTCATCGCTCCCGGACCTTCGAGATCGGAACGTCGGACAGCCATGGCATCCACCTCTCGCGGGCGGCGAGGGCGTCATCATGACCCTCGCGGCTCGTCGGCGGCAAGCCCGTGTTCCCAACGCGGTGAGGCGCGGGCCCGGCATCGCGTCGTCAGAAGACGAACGGGATGATCCGCTTCGTGGTCGCGGCGTACCCGGCGTACTCCGGATACCGCTCGCGGACGAGCCGCTCCTCGCAGACGATCCGCACGGCCACCGCCGCGCTCGCCACGAGCGCCAGGGCGATGCTCGGCAGCGACGCGTGCGAAGCGACGCCGGCCCAGACGAAGAGGAGAACGGCGGCATAGATGGGGTGGCGGAGGAATCGATACGGACCGCTCGTCACGAGGCCGCCGCTCGTGGGGTTCGCGGCACCGTGGAAGCTGCGCCAGCCGAAGGTGACGCGAGCCCAGAGCATCAGGGCGGCGGCCACCCCCTGCGCGACGAGCGACACGAGGCCGCCGGCGAACAGCTGGTGCCGGAAGAGGAGCGCGACGACGGCCGCCACGAGCACGCTCACGGCCACCCGCGACGTGTCCGCGACGCTCACGGGGCTCCCGGCGCAGATCCCCGCCGCACCACGATCCGAAGCGGACCTCCGGAGGCGATCGCGCGGGCGCGCCTCACGACTCTTCCACGACGCGAAGGAGGTCGTGATCGGTGAGAATGCCCACGAGCTTCCCGCCCTCGACGACCGGCAGGCAGCCGATCTTCCGGCTTCGCATGATGCTCGCGGCCTGCTGGACGCTGGCCTCCGGCCCGATGGTCGTCACGGGAGCGCGCATCACCGTCTGCAGCGGGACCGACCACAGGTGCTGCTTCCGGTCGAGGTCGGTGATCCTGCTCCCGATCGACGACATCGATACGGCGAGGAGATCGCGATGGCTCAGCATGCCCACCACCTCGCCCTTCACGTTCACCACCGGGACGTGACGAACGTGCGCCCATTCCATGATGTCCTTGGCGGCGATGACTTTCTTGTCGTTGCGGAGCGTGAACACCTTCCTCGTCATGTAATCGGCAACGGGGCGGGCGTCCGAGGACCGTCGCCCCGTCACCGCCTTTTCGTTCTCGGGAGAGTCGCGCTCAGGCACGCCTGACACCTCGCTCGGGGGCGGGTCCCGACGCTCGCGGGAGGACGGTGCGCCGCATCATACCTCAGTTCTCCACCCCGCGACGCGACACGAGCGCCACCACCAGCGGCAGCGCGAGCAGCACCCATGCCGAGCGCATCCAGAACTGCGCGAGCCGGAAGATCTCCCGGACCTGGAAGAACTGTAGGGCCGCCGGGTCACTCGCGTGCGGAGCGATGGCGAGCCCGCCCTCCGCGTAGGTGCCGGCGACCGCGAGCCCGCCGAGCGCTGCCTGCGCTCCGATCGCCGCGCCGCCCACCGCCCAGAATCCTGCCGCGGCCCCACCCAACGCCAGCGCGCCGAGCGCGAGACCGCCGCAGCCGACGATGCCGAGCGACACGCCGCCGAGGGCGATCCCGCCCACCGCCACCCCGCCCACCGAGACGAGCGCCCCGATCGCGATGTCGCCGATGGCGATCCACGCGCGCGCCACGCCGCGATGGTAGACGCCGTTCACGAGCGTGCCGGTCCGCAACTCGAAGAGCGGCAATCCGAGGAAACGAGCCTCCGACGTGTAGCCCATCGCCCACACCGTCCCTTCATTTCCGTCGCGAAGGCCGCGCCGGCTTCGATGGGAAGCCCCGCGGACTTCGAAAGGGCACTTTAGGGTCCGTCGACCCAGAAGCGCCAGGGCTTCGCGGCCCAGACGGGCCCCGCGTAATCCACGCCGATTCGCGGTCCTCGCCTCAAGCGGCTCGCCGGAATGCGCACGCCGCGATCCTCGAGCCACAGCTCCTTCGACCGCGTGGCGTCCGCGCCGTCGAGGTTCTTGTCGATCCCGAGGAAGCGCGTGACCCGTGCCGGCCCGACGACCGGCCTGCGCGCTCCGTCCGGCTCGGCCAGGACGCCGCGAATCAGGACCGCCTCCGGTCTGTCCCGGCCGGCCGTGCTGAAGTTGAGCAGCCAGTGCATCCCGTACACGAAGTACACGTAGATCGTTCCGCCGTCGCCGTAGAGCGGCTCGACCCTCGGCGTCCGGCGCCCGCGGCGCGCGTGGGACGCGAGGTCCTGCGGACCCTTGTACGCTTCCACCTCCGTGATCATCGCCGACACGCGTCGGCCCGGGAGGCTCCGGACGATGAACTTCCCCAGCAGATCGCGCGCGACGCGTAGCGTAGGGCGGTTGAACGCGTCGCGGTCGAGCCGCCGCGACGTCCGCTTCGCGACGGGACGCGCGGACGCGCTTCTCCTCTCGACGGGCCGCCGGGAGCCGCTCCGCTTCCGGGCCGTCATCCGCCGCGGGCCCACTCGAGCAGCGTCAGGACCGTGTTCCAGTTGCGCACGGTGCTCGTGGTCTTCAGCGTCGAGTCGAAGTACTGGTTGGTGAGCTTGCTCCGCGCCATGCCGTTCGGAAGGCGCAAGTAGATCTCGCTCCCGCGCACCACGAACTCGTCGCCCGGCGAGCGGCCGGGATCCAGCGCCGCCACGGACGGCTTGCTCGGCCGGTCCGCGAGAAAGGACACGTGGAGCGTCCTCGGATCCGGCTTCGCGGCGAGAAACGGGTTGTTCCGGACGACGGCGCCGAGCTCCGCGGCCGTCCGCAGTACGAGGGGCACGTCGAAGCCGTAGTCCCGGGCGATGCCCTTCGCGACGAGCGCCGGCACGCGGCTCACGAGCTTCGCGTCCGCCCGGAACACGACGTTCCCGCTCTGGATGTAGGTCCGCACGTCGGCGCATCCCGCGTCCGCGAACAGGTCCGCCAGAGCCTTCATGGGCAGGCGCCGACCGCCGAGGTTGATCCCGCGCAAGAGCGCCACGTGAACGTCCGCCGCCCCGCGCGGCTCCCCCTTCGTGGTCACCGGGTCGCGCCCTCCGGGGCCTTCGCATCCGTCGCGCGCCCGTCCCGTGCGCCGCTCTCCGCCGCGGCGCCGAGCTCCTCCGGAACGCAGAAGACGTCGAAGTGACGCCACCGCATCACCCCCGCCGCGTCCACGCGCTCCCCTCGGTATCTGCTCTCGCTCTCGACGCGATGGACCGCGAACCGGTGACCGCGCAGGAACTCCAGCAGCTCCTCCCGCTGCGCGCGGGTCGTGTGCTTGTAGACCTCCGCCTTCACGTACGGCCGGCACCGCACGAGCAGCCCCTCGAGCGTCTTCAGGACCGCGAGGTCGTTGCCCTCGGCGTCGACCTTGATGTAGCGGATCTTCGAGAGCCACTCGGCGTGGTGGCGGCCCAGGTACGACGGGAGGTTCTTCCCCTCCACGGACTGTCGGAACGCGTGCGCGTGCCGCCACAGGCTCTGGCCCTCGTGGCACCCGCCGTTGCAGAAGCCCGGGTCGGAGTAGTCGAAGTCGCGCCGTCCGTCGTGTTCGGTCGCGGCGAACATGAGCGGCACGATCGCCGTTCTCCCCGGGTTGAGCTGCGCGTTCTTCTCGAGCACGGGGAAGACGAAGCGGTTCGGCTCCAGGGCGAAGACGCGCCCGGCCGCACCCACCGCGAGCGCGATCGGCAGGGTGGAGTCCCCCGTGTGCGCTCCGATGTCGATGGCCGCATCTCCCGGACGGAGGAACGTGCGCAGCTCATCCACCGATTCCTGCGTCAGCGCCTTTTCGGACTCCAGCGGATGCAGCCAGCGTGCGTACTCGACGCGGCCGTCCTCGGGCAGATCGAACGAGCGCACTTCGAAGCCGTAGGTTCTCGGCTTGGGGCGGAATCCCAGCACGTAGATCAGGCTCTTGGCCTTCACGATCGCCGGGCCCGCGCTCCGCGCCGCAAGCGCCCCGGTGCGCGCTGCACGCTAGACCCAGCCCTCGCGGGCCGCGAGAGACGTGATGTGCGCGACGTGATGCCGCCCGTGCCAGGCGTACATCGCCAGCTGCTGGTTCAGGGACATGAGGCCGAGGTCGGGGTGGCGGAAGGCGCGCTCGAAGGCCTCGGGCGGGAGCGAGCGAATGGACGCGACCCAACGCTCGTGCAGGGCGTCGAGCAGATCGAGGGAAAGAGCGATCGGCCCCGTCCTCGCCTCGGGCACGTCGGCCCAGCGCGCCTCCTCGTAGGTCCGGATCGTGGGCTCGGTCTCGGTGAGAGCGAGCTTGAAGCGGACGTAGGCGTTGACGTGGCTGTCCGGCACGTGATGCACGACTTGGCGGACGGTCCAGCCTCCGGCCCGGTAAGGCGTGTCGAGCTGGCGGTCGTTCAACGCGCGAACGGCCTGGCGGAGCAAGCCGGGAGCGGCCGCGATCTGGGCGACGTAGATCTCACGCGCCGGGGCGTCCACCCGGTCCGGCTTCACGAACGTCCCGATCGGATGACGAGGATCCGCGCTGCTCATGGGGCGGGAGTCTAGTGTCTTCCGGGGAGGAAAGCTCGGCCAACCTTCGTGTCAGAAACCGCCGTTCCGGCTCCTGGCGCGCGAGGGCGAGAGCCCGCTCGTAGGAGGCCCGGGCGTCCGCCGCTCGTCCGAGTCGCCGGCACAGGTCCGCGCGCGCCGAGTGCGCGAAGTGATAGTCCGTGAGCTCGCCCCCCGCGAGAAGGGCGTCGATGAGGGCGAGGCCGGGCGCGGGGCCGTCGCGCATGGCCACGGCGGCCGCCCGGTTCAGCTCCGCCACCGGGGACGGATCCACGCGAAGGAGCACGTCGTAGAGCCCGACGATCTGCGCCCAGTCCGTGGCGGCGGCACTCCGCGCCTCGGCGTGCACGGCGGCGATCGCCGCTTGCAACGAGTACGGCCCGAATCGCCGCGACGTCAGCGCCCGCTCCACGAGGCCCGCGCCCTCGGCGATCATGCTCCGGTTCCAGAGCGCGCGGTCCTGCTCGTCGAGGAGCACCAGCTCGCCGGAAGGCGTGGTGCGCGCCGCCCGCCGCGCCTCGTGGAGCAGCATCAGCGCCAGCAGTCCCACCGCCTCGGGCTCGGGCAACAGCTCGACCAGCAGCCGTCCCAGCCGGATCGCTTCGCTCGAGAGCGCCTGCCGCGTCAAGGACGCGCCCGACGACGCGGAGTAGCCCTCGTTGAACACCAGGTAGATCACGCGAAGGACCGAGTCGAGTCGATCCGGCAGCTCCGGGCGCGAGGGCACCTGGTAGGGAATGCGCGCGTCGCGGATCTTCGTCTTCGCGCGCACGATCCGCTGGGCCACCGTGGGCGGCGCGATCAGGAAGGCATGCGCCACTTCCTCGGTCGTGAGCCCGCAGATCTCGCGGAGCGTGAGGGCCACCTGGGCATCCGGCGGCAGCGCGGGATGGCAGCAGGTGAAGATCAGGCGCAGCCGGTCGTCCTCGACGCCGTCCGGATCGGGGCCGTCCGCGGCGTCGCGGGCGTCGGCTTCGAGGCGCTCCGCCAGCTCCCCGAGCGACGCATCGAAGCGCGCGCGCCGGCGCATGAGGTCGATGGCCTTGAAGCGTCCGACCGAGACGAGCCACGCGCGCGGCTGGGCGGGCGCGCCGTCGCGGGACCATTGCTCCATCGCGGCGCGGAAGGCGTCGTGCAGCGCCTCCTCGGCGAGGTCGAAGTCCCCGAGCAGGCGGATCAGGGTGGCGAGGACCCGACGCGACTCCGAGCGGTAGATCGCGTCCACGGTCTCGCGCACGGCGTCGGTCGTGTCCTCGCTCACCCGCAACGATCTCCTCGGCTACTCCCGGCTCATGTCCGCGATGGGCCGCACCTCGATGCACCCGTGGCGCGCGCCCGGAATCCTCGAGGCGACCTGGATGGCTTCGTTCAGGTCCTTGGCCTCGATCATGTAGTAGCCGCCGAGCTGTTCTTTGGTCTCCGCGAACGGCCCGTCCGTGGTCGAGAGCTTGCCGTTCCGGACGCGGACCGTGGTGGCGGTGTGGACGGGCTCCAGCGGGTTGCCGTCGACGAGATGGCCGCTCTTCCGGATGCCGTCCGTGAACTCGCGGTAGTCCACCATCACCTTCTCCAGCTCGGCCTTCGACATCTTCTGCCACTGCGTTTCGTCGCTGTAGATGAGACACAGGTACTTCATGACGTCCTCCGATTCGTGGTGGGACCTCTCGAACGCCCGTAGTCGTCCGGGAAGGCCCGAAATCGACATCGACTCGACCCACGAAGCGGACAGCGCCTCCGGGCCCGAGGACAGCGCGGCCGCGCCGATCCCTCGATCGGCGCGGCGCTCTGACGAAGGCGCCCGATCAGACGCCCCGTTCCTTCGTCACGCGTGCTTGATGAACGTTCCGTCGCGCAGCTCGGCGTAGGCGCGCTCCAGCTGCTCCTCCGTGTTCATCACGATCGGACCGTACCATGCCACCGGCTCCTGGATGGGCTTCCCCGACACCAGGAGGAACCTCACGCCCTCCTCGCCGGCCTGCACGGTCACCTCGTTCCCCGCGTCGAAAAGGACCAGCGATCGATTCCCCGCCGCCTCGTCGGTGGACGGCACCGCCGGCTGACCCGGACCGAGCGACTCCTCGCGGACGTCGCGCGGCGGAGAGGCGTCCCGGAACTTGCCGGCGCCCTCGAACACGTAGGCGAACGCGTGCCGCGAATCCTCCACGGGAATCGTCTTGCGCTGACCCGCGGGAACGGAGACATCCAGATAGCGCGGATCCGACGCGACGCCGTCCACGGGCCCCTTCTTTCCCCAGAAGCTCCCGCAGACGACGCGCACCTTCGTCCCGTCGTCGTCCGTGACCTCGGGGATCGCGCTCGACTCCACGTCCTGATAGCGCGGCGTCGTCATCTTCAAGGACGCCGGCAGATTCGCCCAGAGCTGGAAGCCGTGCATCCGGCCGATGGCGTCGCCCCTGGGCATCTCCTGATGGAGAATGCCGCTCCCGGCGGTCATCCATTGGACGTCGCCGCCGCCCAGCGTCCCCTTGTTCCCCAGGCTGTCGCCGTGCTTCACCGTGCCCGCGAGCACGTAGGTGATGGTCTCGATCCCGCGATGCGGGTGCCACGGGAAGCCCTTGAGGTAGTCCTCCGGGTTGTCGTTCCGGAAATCGTCGAAGAGGAGGAACGGATCGAACTCCCCCGTCTCGCCGAACCCGAACGCACGACGCAGCTTCACTCCGGCCCCCTCGAGCGTGGGCTTGGCCTGGACGATCCTCTTCACCGGTCGAATGGACATGGTCTTCTCCTCGTCGTCGAGCTCCTGGAATCCCGTCACTCTTCGTGACTTTGACTGTTGGACGCCGCGGAGAGGCGAGGAGATTCTCCGGAGAGAAAGGGCCGGTACTCCATCGCACCGCGATGGCTCGCACGACAGCTCGGTTTGCCGGAGGAAGAACCGCCCCTCGAGCCGAAAAGGTCCCGGACGTGCGGGTGAGAGCGCTACTCGGACGGCGGAGACTTGCGGCGGCACTGCAGCGCGCCCGACGGGCAACGATGCACCTGCGCCTCGACCTCCGCGGCGCTCGCGGCGCCCGGACGCACCCAGTCCCGGCGACGCACGTCGAAGACGGCGGGCAGCCCGCGAACGCACGCCCCCGAGTGCCGGCAGACCTCGGGATCGAACGTGACGACGATTTCCGGGGTCTCGTAGGTCTGAAGGTGCTTCGACATCGGGCTCCTCCCGCGACCGCAGCGTCACGACCCGCGCAGCATGAGGGAAGACGCGGGCCCGCCGCAAGTCTGCGCTGACTCGCGGGTCCCGTCGCGGCGAAGAACTCCCATCACGACAGCCGCCGCCGCCCGCGCCCTCGGGTGGACGTCCCCTTGCGCTTCGACGGCGGCACGCGCTGCTCGCGCGCGCTGCGAGACGCCGCGGCGTATTCGCAGGCCGGGAACAGCGGGCATTCCTCGCAGCGCGGGGCGCTGCGCTTGCACAGCGTCTGCCCGTGTTGCTGGAGGAGCAGGTGCGCCTCCTGCAGGACGCTCGGCTTCGCCGGCAGGTCCTTCGCGACGTCCCGGGCGGCCGCGTACGTGGCCGCGTACGACTTCTCCTCCGTGACGAGACCGAGCCGGCAGAGCACGCGCAGGCCGTTCGACTCCGGGGCGAGGAGCGCTTCGCGACCGCTGAAGAGGAGGATCTTCTCCGCTCCCGGCTCCCCGATGCCGGGGAAGAGGCACAGCGCTCGCTTCGCGCGGTCGATCGGGCCGCGCACTGCGGCCGCGAGATCACCGTCCAGCCTCTCGAGCACGATGCTCGCGCATTCCCGGAGCTTGCCGGCGAACGTCTCTTCGAGGATCCCGCGGGCGGTGACGCTCTCCAGGGCCTGCGGCTTCGCGCCGAGGATGGCCTCCGGCTCCGTCCCCACCGTCCGCTTCAGCGTCGCGAACGCGTCGCGCCGCCGCGCCGGTGACGCGAGGTACGCCACGTTCTCCCAGAGGACCAGCTCGAAGGGGTCGGCGGTCGGAAGCGGCTTGGGCGGACCGTAGCGCTTGCGCAGCGCGTCGACGACCGCGCGAAGGGTCAGCGGCGCCTGCGGCCCGGCCGCTCGCTTCGCCATGTCTCTCGCCTCCCTCGCACCATGACGCCGCCAGCATCCGCCCGGGAGCCCTCAGGCGTCGACCGGAATGCTCCTCGCCATCACCAGATCTTCGTAGGCCGTCCCGCCGAACACGAACTCCTGCGTCCCGACCCGCTCGAAGCCCCACTTCTCGTAGAAGGCGAGCGCACGTGCGTTCTCCTCCCAAACCCCGAGCCAGATCGTCTCTCGACCCGACCGGCGCGCCTCTTCGAGGCAGGCTTGCATGAGCGCCGACCCGCATCCTCGACCGATCATCTGCTGCACGAGGTAGATCCGGCTCAGCTCGATCGAGGACACGCTGCGGACGCAAGCCGGCGGCGGCACGCGACGCAGCAACGCGTACCCCACGGGCTCGCCGCGAGCGAGCGCGAGGAGGACGGTGCACAAAGGGTCCCCGACCTCCGCTCGGATCCTGGCCGGCGTGAAGTTCGAAGCGATGTGCCGCTCCAGCTGATCCGGGTCGTGGTTGGACGCGTATGCGTCGCGATACGTGCGCGCCGCCAGATTCGTCAAGACGTCGACGTCGGCGACGGTCGCGGGACGAATCACGATCCCGTCCGCGGTCGACGCGCGGCGAACGTCGACGGCGTCCGCGGTCGACGCGCGACGAGTCTCGATTCCGTCCGCCGCCGCGTCGCCCGGCGACGTTCCCCGAACGGCCCACGCGCGGGCGATCAGGGCGATCGCGCCGGTGGGCGCCGCCGGAACGCGCGCGCGGAGGCAGGCGCGCAGTCGCTCCCGCGCCGCCGCGTCGAGCGACATCGCGTAGGCCGGAGCCGGGCCCTGCCCGCCGAGGAACGGCTGCCAGTAGTCGTCGAAGCTCGCGAAGGACGCCTGGACGTCCAGGCTCGTCACGTCCACCTCCTTCAGTCCGGCGCTCGCGAACAGCTCGGTCAGCGCTTCCGGGCGACACAACGGGAAGCGCGCTCCTTCATGCAGGGCCGCCGCGCCAGGATCGAGCTCCGCGGCGACATCCCAGAAGTGTCGCACCAGCTCCATCTTCCCGGCGTAGTCCCAGACGTACGCGGCGATGACGCCGCCGCGGCGCGTGACTCTCATCATCTCCGCGAGACCGGCACGCGGGTCCGAAACGAAATTCAGCGCGAGCCCGGAGACCGAGACGTCCACCGACGCGTCGGCCAGCGGGATCCTCTCGGCGCTGCCTTGCCGGAGGACCGCTCGACCCCGGAGATTCCCCTTCGCCGCCTGCAGGAAGCCGTCGGAAGGCTCGACGCCGACCACCGACGCCGGCGAGGCCTGCTCGAGGATCGCGGCGCAGAGCGCTCCGGTGCCGCATCCCACGTCCAGCCACCGCCTGCCGGCCGGGACGCCCAGCCACGCGAGGAAGCGCGGCGCGATCTGGCGGCTCCAGCGGCCCACGTACCTCTCGTACGGGTCCCCGCGCTCGAAGGTGTCGGACACTTCTCGACGGGCCATGGTCTCAACGTTCCTGCCGGGACGGAGGATGCGCGCCGGTGTGCGGGCGAAGGTCTCAGAGGATGCGCGCCCGCGTGGCGAGCGACGGGATCAGAGGTCCTTGGTCTCCACCGTCTCCACGACCCGCGCGCGCGGGCTCTCCATGACCTTGCCCTCGACCCGACGCCACAGGCTCTGGAGAACCGTACGGAATGCCTCCGCCTCCGGCGTGCTGTCGAACTCCAGATCCACCAAGACGTAGTTCGGATTCTCGACCGACCGCATGACCCGGTAGCGGCGAACGCCGTTCTTCCGTCGATGCGCCGGGTCGCTGTCGAAGGCCTTCTTCCAGGAGTCGAAGTCGGGCACGGGATGTTCGATCTGCAGAATGGTCATCTCGGACACCTGTGGGTGAGACGGGTGGCGCGGCCCGGTCGTTGCGGACGCGAGGGGCGGTACCATACCACGCGACGCAGACGGCCACTGAGCTTCGCGCCGGAGCCGTGTCGGCGAACGCGAGGGAACTGCTTATCGCGCCGGCAGCTCCACGTTCGCGTCCACCTGCGTGTAGTCGATGAACTCCACGGGGGCGAGACACTCGGGATAGAGAATCGACGCGAACTTCTCGACCGCGGCGGACTCGGAATGCGCGCGATCGGCCGCGGCGTCGCGGAACACGAAGAGGTGCACGAAGCGCGTGGGGTGCGCGGGCTCCTGCCAGACTTCGTAGCGCAACGTCCCGGGCTCGTGGGCGCGAACGTACGCGACGAACTCGTGAATGGCGGCCAGGCAGCGATCCAGCGCTTCCGCGCGGACCTCGTATCTGGCGAGCTGGCGGATCGGCGAGCTCGTGCTTTCGGCCTTCGCCATGGGCTCTCCCTCGGTTGCGACAGGGCTACGCGGGGCGTCCGCGCGCGGCGCTCGGTGCCGGGGTCGAACCCTCGGACCACGGGCGCGGCGAGATTCTGCGATCGACGGGGGCGCGGCTGCAAGACATCGTGCGAGTGCGCGACGGGTGCGGCGCCCGGAGCGGGGCCGGTCTCGGCGCTCTCACCGGGCTCCGGGAAGACCAACGCTGCGGCGTGCGACGGGTCGGTCGAGCTCTGCCGCATCGGCTAGCTCGGGTCCTCCGGCGCTCGCAGCGAGCGGAGCACACCCATCAGCGTCAGCCCGAACACGGCCCCCGCCGCGAACACCAGGAGGAAGTCGACCGACCGCACGTGCGGGACGGCGTGTCGGGCGGCGACCAGCGCGAGGATCATCGGGAGCGCGTAGATCGCGGCGTGTCGGCGAGACGAAGGCTTCATGCCGGGTTCCTTTCCCCTCGATGGGCGTTCTCGTGAGCTCGCGCCACGGTGCTCAGGACCCGGGGTCCGCCCGCTCCGGCGAGGCGCCCCCGGTCACCGCCCAGAGAGCGCTTCCCCACAGAATCAGGCCGGCGCCCAGGCAGCCGACCGGATCGTCGGGGCCGGCCGACGAGAGGCGCGGGTATCCGGCCGCCAGGAGCATCAAGGCGCTGCCAGTGACGTAGTGCGACGGATTCGAGAGGATTCCCGCCAGGGGCAGCAGGTGCAAGCCGACGATGAATATGGCCGAGGGGATCACCCAGGCCGAAAGTCCCATGTTCGCCAGGACGTTGCCGACGATGAGGATGGCGAGCCATTGACCCGCGTTGATGATGTTGAACCACCGGCTTGCTCTTCGCTTCTCCGGAGAGTCCGGCTCCGTCGCGAGCGCCCCCTGGAACTCCCGGTAGGACCGGAGGGCGATCGAGAAGATCATTGCGGACCCGACGACGATGAGGGTCAGCGCGAGAACGTTGCGCGGCGCGGCGCGAACGACGCCGAGCGTCAGCCACGCTCCGCCGAAGACGGCGAAGAACATGGCGCCGATCGCGCGGCGCGCGCGTTGCGGTCCCACCGACAGCGCTTCCTCGGCGATGTCCACGGCGGATGACCTCGGCGATCGCAGGCACGGTCGCGGCGTGACGCCGCCGAACGGCATCGAGTCGCCATCTTAGGCGGCCGGCCGCCGAGCCGAGAAGACCAAAGCCACCGCGGCCCCGCACAGCGCCACCGCGAATGTCGCTCGCGCTCGGCTACTCGGAGTTCCATCGCGCCTTCCGTCGCTGGAAGCGCACCACGCCGCAAGCCTACCGAGCCACGCGGCGGCGTTAGGCGGGGCCCGTCCACTCCGACGCCAGGACGGCGAACACGACGTCGTCCACCCATTCTCCCTTGAACCGCAAGCTCTTCCGGAAGTGCGCCTCCTGCTTCATGCCGACCCGCTTCAAGAGCGCGATGGAGCGGCGGTTCTCCGGATCCACCGACGCGTACACGCGGTGCTTCCGGAGCGACTCGAAGAGGAAGCCGAGCAGTCCGATGACGGCCTCGGTCCCGTAGCCCTTGCCTTGGTGACGAGGCGCCACCGTGAAGCCGATCTCGACCTGCTCCGGTTGGGCGGGAGGAAAGTGAACACCCAGATCGCCGACGAGCACGCCGGAGTCGCGGAGGCGGATCGCGAGCTGGAACCACGTGCCCGGCGTATCGAAGGTCGTGGCGGCGACGCCGTCGATGAAGCTCTGCGCATCCGCGAGGGAACGAGGGATCCACGACTGATAGCGGCCCACTTCGGGATCGGCGCGGTAGTCGAAGAGCGCCGCAGCGTCGCTGCCGAGGAACGGGCTCAGGACCAGACGCTCCGTGTTGATCTCCGGCGGTGCCACCTCTACCTCGACTTCTTCCGCAGGCTCGCGTTCTCCGCCATCCGCGCCTTCACCAGCTTCCGAACGAGGGCCACCGGAAGCGGCTTGTCCGGCTGAAAGCGAATGGTGCCCTTGCTCGTGTCGTAGCCCTCCAGGTCGGCTTCATGCGTCTTCACCATGGAAGAGCTCATCAGATAGAACGCGCAGTGGCTCGCGGTCGCGCCGAACGCCACGAGCATCCCGTCCTGACGAAACGCGGGGAGCCCGTAGCTGATGCACTCTTCCGCGTCGGGCGCAGCAACCCGGATGACCTTCCGGAGCCTCTCCAGCGCCGCTCGTTGCTCGTCGCTCAACCCCCCGAGGTAGTCGTCGATGGTCTCCGGGCGTCGCTCGGCTCTACCCGCCATGGCGCACCCTCCGGAACAGCCACGGCGCCACGCCGACCCAGATCAGGAAGAGCGCCCATACCCGCCCGGCGAGCAGATCGTAGTCGTGAAAGAGCTGCGCCCACGCGCGCCCGACCACGAAGCGCCCGAAGAGACACTCGAAGGCCACGGTCAGCGCCACCCACATCGCGCCGAGCCGCAGCGCCTGACCGCCCGACGAAGGCGGCCAGCGCCGCACCACGAGCCAGATGTAGACGGAGAGCACCGCGGCGCCGATCAACGTCGAGAGCTGATGCGCGCCGAGCTCCGTCATCCGCCGGCCGTACGTGGTCACGCGGAGGACGCCGTTGGCGACGGCGATCACGACCATCGGGACCCACGCCAGCATGTATCGCAGCGCGATCGACATGACGCCTCGACGACCGATTACGGGCGAGTCAGCTTCACGCTGGCGGCGTGCTTCGCCCGATGCTCGGCGTCCCAATCGCCGGTGCAGTAGACGGAGAGCGCCGAGATGACCCCGTGCGGCGCGTCCGCCCGCGCCATCTCCCTCGAATACCAGTCCTTGCCGTCCTGCTCCCATCGCTCTTCGAACTCGAGGACGAAGCCGGTCGCCGTTGCGTCGCACCGCCAGCGCGGCACCTTCCCCGGCCCCGGATGGCCGGCCTTGCGAAGCGCGACGAGTCCTGCCACCCCTTCCGCCTGCAGCCGCCACTTCGGCATCGTGAAGTCGCAGAAGGCGTCGGGGGTGAACAGACCGTCCGGAACGTTGCCGGTCTCGAGGAACACGATGAGTCGGCGGGCCAGCACGAGAGCCTCTTCCTGCGTCATGGCGCCGGGCTACTCCTTCACGGGAAGAACGTGAACGGCCTTCATCACCAGCGTGACCTTGTCCCCCACCTTGAGCTTCAGCTCTTCGACGGACTCGGTCGTCAGGACGGAGGCCATGGAGCACGGGACCTCGACGTCGAACTTCACCAGAGACATCACGTCGCCGGTCTTCACGGACGTCACCTTCGCTTGGACCTTGTTCCTGGCTCCGTATCGCACGAGTCACTCCTTTCGGTTCAGGTCTCGCTGCGGCGATCGAGGTGAGCGACGGAGCGAGAGACCACGGTCCCGTAGACGACGAAGAGGGCCCAGAAGGAACCCGATGCCGCCGCGAGATGGCCGTGCAGGGACTGAATCTCCTCCTGGATGGCCGGCGGCTGCAACGGGATCAGAACGAGGAAGAACACGGTGCCGAAGAGGAGCCCCCGAAGCGGAGCGGGGCCGGAACGGGAACGCGGGATGAACGCGCAGGCGACGCCACCCAGCGTCCCGAGCAAGGCGCCGATCAGGAGAATCCCCGCCGTGGCACCGAGGCCGAAGCTCGTGGGCCGCCCCGCGAGGAGCGCGAGGCCCCGCATGGCCAGACGGCCGCCGCCCCCGAGCAGCACCGCGCCGGCGAGGAGGCCCGCACGGCTCCCTGCGAACAAGCGCTTCCCCATGCCGGTATGCGGACCTCACGTCTTGGAAGGAAACGCCCCTCGCTCGGCGCCGGCGGGTAGCGTACCACCACGCGGGGCATCGTCCATCAGCGGCCATGCCGGCGCCGACAGCAGCCAGGGCACCGGGTTCCGCCACAAGACGAACTGCGCGGGCTCCCGCGACAACAGGGCGGCATCGAGCGCTTCGACGTCGAAGCCCGGCAGGCGCCGCAGAGCGTCGAGCATCTGGTCCTCGCCGGAGGCTCCGCTGGGAATCGCGAGTCGGGCCTGGCGCCCCTCGTCGACGAAGATCCAGTGGAGCGCGCGCTCTCCTCGGATCGCCAGGACGAGCAGCAGCTCCTGCCATGCGATCCAGAAGGTGCCCTCGGCCGGCGTGGCGCAGGACAGGCCCTCGCTCGTCACCGTGATCAGGAATCGCTCCGCGGCGCGCCCGCGAGCGGCGATCATCCCCATGTACAAGAGCGCCGTCAGGATGAACCACCCCAGCGACACGGCCGTCCCCTCGGTTCCGACCGTCGTGCGGCGCCGCCCCTCGCGCGATTACGGTCGCCGCACGGGCCAGAGCAGGCGGCACGCCCAGACGCAGAGCGCCGCCGCCGTCACGGTGATGAGAACGAACCAGGGTTGCGCCGCGAGGCCGCGCCCTTCCTCGACGACCCGCCCGAGATGGACCACGGTGAGCAGGCCGAAGACGGCGCCCGTGGTCATGACGTAGGCCTTCATCAGCGCCTCCTCACGCGCCCGATCGCGGGGCCCTGGTCCGTGAACGGGCTCTCCGACGGAGGACGGCGCCGTCTTCCCGTCGCCTCCCTCACGTGTAGAGCGCCTTGACGCGGCCCCACGTGGTCGGGTCCACCCCCACGGGACCTTCGACGAGCACCGTCGCCGCAATCACCGGCCCCATCGGACACCCCGGGACCGAAATCCGGATCTCCCGAGGGTCGGACCCCGGGTGAGAGATGACGACCCCGGGTCGGGCCGTGACCGCGATTACGTGCAGGTCGCCGGCAAGATAGAACTCCGCGGAGGCGAACCCGTAGGACCCGGTGCGGACGAGCCACAGATAGAGCGAGGTGTTCTGGAAGATCCCTTGGACGTTCGCGTCGAAGACCGTTTGACTGGCGCTGATGGACCAGCAGGACCCCAGCGCAGGCGGCGGATCATCGAAGGTGCAACCCCCGGGCGTGGCGCACGGGAGCCCCGTCGTGCAGAACCCGATCCAGTGGTTGTCGACGAACGTGCTCTCCGGATCGCAACCGACGCTGCCGTTCCGGCCGTCCGGGTGGGACGGCGCGAGGCACAGCTGCGCCGCCTGGACCTGTCCCGCAAGAGCGATTGCGAACAGAACGCCGAGCCCCGAGCGATTCATCTCGAGCCCTCCTTCCACGCCTTCGTCTTGACCTGACCGACGTCCATCCCTTCTCGTCTACGCAACGGATACGGCGGGCGCCTCGCGGCGCGCGCAAGTCAGCCGGAGCGTCCGCCCGCCCATGCCACCTCGAGTGTGTCGGAGAACGACCGGTCGAAAGCCCCGGTCGAGCACGGGGTCGAAATCGCGGTTCGCGGAGGGAAAGCCCCGGGCGCGGCTTCCCGGTTCCATCGCGAGAAGGACGAGCACGCGCTCATCGCGCTGCACGGCGTCCAGGCGTTTCGCAATCCGAGACTCGATCTCGCCCACGACTCCCTCACGAGCTTCCGAGCGCATTGCGCGTCGGCGGAGGGCGGCGCCGCGCTCACGAGGTTGCAGCGCTCGCCGAGCATCATCCCGCGGGCGACCCCGATTGTCCCTCCGCGCACCCGTCGGTTGCAAGCACTGGTTGACGGGAGGTCTCACCCCACGCCGCTGATTCCGGCGAACTGCGTCATGTCGAGGCAGGCGTGGACGAGCCAGAACCACACCACGTCCTGCGATCGCTGCAAGACGAGGATCACCGCGACGCCGAGGCCCGCGTCGCGCAGCAACCCGGCCAGCTGGAGCCAACTGGCCCCCTGCGACACCATCGCGGGAACGTGGCTCGCCGCGAACAGGCCGGCGACCGTCACCGTCGCCCAGCGGCTCCCGAGAACGCCCGCCAGGCGAACGAACAGGATGGCGATGGCGAGATCCTCGAGAAGGACCTGCACGAACTCGTCGAGGTGCTCGTAGCGAGCGATGCGGCGGAGAAGGACCCCGGGCGCGTCCGCCCCGTCCCGCAGCAGCGAGTACGCAGTGACGGCGAGACTCGCCAGCACGATCCCCGCGAGAAGCCGCGGCACGATTCGGGCCCGCGGGAGCCACGCCGAAGTCCACGGCTGCCGGCGGAGGATCAGGACCGAGAGGATCGGCGCGAAGATCAGCGCCTGGTTGATCGCGGCCGTGACGGGGCCGAGCGCGCCGCGCTCCGGAAGTCGGACCCCTCGACTCCAGAGCTGGCCCATCGCGAGAATGCCGATCGCTCCGGCCAGGGCGACGCCGAGCTCCCTTCCAGGACGCGCGAAGCGCTCGATCGGCCGGCGGGGCCACAGACTCGGCAGCAGGCGGTTGATCCCGAGCCACCCGCCGAGAGCAACCGCGTAGGCGAGCGCGAGGGGCGGGTAGTGCTCATGAAACATGGCAGTCCGGAAGGCGGCGCGCTGCACCAGCCGCGTGACCGCGACGGCAACCACCAGCGCGAGCGCCGCTGCCGGGGTCTTCGAGGCCGTCACCGCCCGCACTCGAGTCCTCGCGAACCCGGGGCGGTGGAACGGCGGGTGGCCGCCCCACCAACCGTTCCACGCTTCGTGCGCTTCCCATGACCGGGTGGCCCCCGAACATGTCCCGCCTCATCACGGGGCGCCCGAAGCACAGCCGGGAACCACTCACTTCATGGACCAGAACCCGAACGCGACGCCGCCCGGCGCAGCGACGATCGCGATCCATCCCATGCCGCCGGGGAGCTGCTGAGGGCGGAGCATCTCACGGCCCCCGGCGAGCAGCGCCGCGGCGTACGTGGCTTGAATGTCCGCGACCTCGCAGTAGGGGATGGACCCCGGCACTTCGGGCGGGTTGTTGGCGCGGATCCCCCCGCCGGTGCCGATCTCGAAGCGCCACATGTGGTAGGGCCCGGCGGGCGTGGGCATGGGCTCTCCGAACTTCCAGCCGAGCACCTTCTCGCACCATTCCCGCGTGGCGGGCGGATCCTCGCTCGCCAGCTCCGTGTGCGTGATGGCTCCGAGCCGCGCCTTGGCCGCATTCGCCTTCGAGGTGACGGCGCGCGTGGCACGCCGCGCGGTAGACTTCTTCTTCGCGGCCGTCCGCTTCTTGGCGACCTTCTTCGGGCTCTTCTTCGGGCTCTTCTTGACGGACTTGCGCTTGGCCATGGGATCTCTCCTTGTCGAACGGCCGCGGCCCGGTCGGCGGGTCTCGACGCCTCCGCGTCCGTTCCGCGGGCGGTATCGTATACCATCCGGTCCCCGCCGCCTCCGGGGCGGCGGCGTGATTTACTTGGCGATGACCAGCCGGTACCCGAGATCGAGCGTCCGGCGAGAAACCGCTTCTCCGTAGCGCCGGTTCCACAGGCCGGACTCCAGGTCCGCCTCGAGACGGGCCAGGCCACGCGCGACGTCTCCGAGCCGGGAGAACGTCGAGATCGCCGACCGGACCGACGCGCTCAGGTAGGCACGCGGCCGGCGCCAGTACGCCCCGAGGAAACCGTCGATGCAGTCGTGCGGGATCGGGACGTCGACCACCCTCGCGCGGCCGAGCTGGCTCCGGATCTCCTCGAGGGGCGGGAAGATGCGCCGATCGATCTCGAGGATCTCGGGGAAGTAGTCCGTCAGCCAGAACCCTTGGCACGTCGGATCCCACGTGAGGATCACCGTGCGCTTCCGTGCCGCACGGCGCAGCTCCTGCAGGCCCGCTCGCGGGTCGGGCCAGTGATGGACGGTGAGGATCGCCAGGGAGGCTTCGAACGCTCCGTCGCGAAACGGCAACGCGGATGCCGACGCCCGGACCGCCGGCGGCGCCGCGGCGTCGCGCTGGCGGATCATCGTCATGGAAGGCTCGACGGCCACCACGCGTCGATCAGCCGGCTCGTAGGACCCCGTTCCGGCGCCCACATTGACGATGCTCGCGGCGCCGTCGAGTCCGCGGAGGATCGCCGCGCCGATGCGCGGATCGGGCTTCCGCAGGCGGCGATACCCGTCGCCGATCGTGTCGTACAGCTCCGTCATCTCGCGCGCCCCGACGCGTCGTCGCTCCGAGCGACCTCGTCCAACGCGACGAGACGCGTCTCCGGCGCGAGCCAGGCTGCCACCACCGTGATCGCGCAACAGGCGACGATGTAGACGGCCACGGCCCGCGAGCCGTGCCGGGCCAGGAGAAGCGTCGCGATGAAGGGTGCCACGCCGCCGGAGAACACCGAGGTGAGCTGATAAACGAGAGAGGCGCCGCTGTAACGAACGCGCGTTCCGAACAGCTCCGACAGGTACGCCGCCATCGGGCCGTACATCATGTCATGCCCGAGGTTGACCGCGAGCACGATCGCGAGCGCGATGAACTGCGGACCCCGCTCCATCAACCAGAAGAAGGGGAACGCGACCAGGAGAGAGATCACGGCGCCCGAGAGGTACACCGGCCTGCGTCCGACCCGATCCGAGAGATGCGACCAGAACGGGATGGAGAACATGCCGATCACGGACGCGAGCACGACTCCGCGCAGCAGGGCGCCCCGGGGATAGCCGAGGGACTTCTCGCCGTAGCTCAGCACGAAGACCGTGTAGACGTAGAAGAGCACGTTCTGGGCGAAGCGCAGCCCGGCGCCGATCAGCACCTCGCGGCGATGGTCGCGCCACACATCGAGCAGAGGGATGGCCGATTCGCGCCCGGATTCCTTCAACTTCTCGAACGACGGCGTCTCGAGGATCCGCAGGCGGATGAAGAGCCCCACGGCGATGAGCACGACGGACAGCAGGAACGGAAGGCGCCATCCCCAGGCGAGAAAGGCATGGTCCGAGAGTCCGGACGAGAGCGCCGCGAACACGCCGGTCGCGAGCAGGAGCCCGGCCGGCACCCCCATCTGGGGCCACGACCCGTGGAGCCCTCGACGACTGCCGCCCGAGTGCTCCACCGCCAGCAGCACCGCTCCGCCCCACTCCCCGCCCACTCCGAAGCCTTGCAGGAAGCGCAGGGTGACGAGGAGCACCGGCGCCCACACGCCGATCCGATCGTAGGTGGGGATGAGCCCGATCAGCGCGGTGGCGACGCCCATGATGAGCAGCGACCACACCAACACCTTCTTCCGTCCGAGACGGTCGCCGTAGTGGCCGAAGACGGCGCCTCCCAGAGGTCGCGCGACGAAGCCGACGGCGTAGGTGCCGTAGGCGTAGAGCGTGCCGGTGAGGGGGGCCATCGTGGGGAAGAACAGGCGGCTGAAGACGAGTGCGGCCGCGGTGTTATAGAGGAAGAAGTCGTACCACTCGATCGTGGTGCCGATGAAGCTGGCGAGGATGACGGAGCGAAGCCGAGTCGGCGGCGACACGGCTGGACTATGCCGCAGGTGAACCGGCCAGGCACATCATTTGTGGCTGCCACCGTTCTCGGATCCGCGCGAGCGCCTTCTCGACCCGCGCCTCGTCCCGTTCCTGCGCGGCCAGCAGGAAGAGAACGCGAGGCGTGCGGAGTGCGGCGACGAGGCGTGCACCGGTGCGTTCGCGCAGGGCCGAGGTCATCCGCTCGGCGAATGTCGAATGACGCTCACGCCGGAAATGCTGGTAGGTCAGGACGGAGGAGCCCGCCTCCCAGAGTCCTTCGATCTCCTGCCAAGTCACGTACTTCGAGGACCCCTTGCGACCGACCGGCTTGCTCGGCACCTCGATGCCGTTGTCCGGGTCCAGGAACACGAGATCGACGCCGCGGGCGGCGGCGAGCAGGCCCCGACGCCATGCGTCGCGGTCCTGGCGCGCATCGGGAACCACGGCCGAGTAGTAGGACGTTCGGGCGAGGAGCCCCGACTCCTCGATGAGCGCCACGGCCGGCGTGGACGTCTGTCGAAGAAGGCTCGCGAGACCCTTGAAGAGAACGGGGTCGTGCACCATCCAGGTGTCCGCATCCTGAAGGTAGCCGCGGAGTCTGCCGTCCCCGCTACCGTCGTCGGGCGTCAGCATCCATGCGACCAGCAGACCGCACTCGCCGTTCGCCTGAAGGGCGCGCAAGAGACCGTACTTGCGGTAGTCGTTGATGTCGCCGAAGTACTGGTTCTTCATCCGGTGACGCGCTCCCGCCGCCGCTGGCCCCGGCTACGTTCCTCGCCGAGATTGCCGGTACAGGGGTTCTCCCGACGCGGTGAGCTTCTCGAGCCACATCTCCTTCAAGGCGCGGAGGTCCTCCGCGGGGTCGTAAGCCGGCTCGTCCTTCGGATCCAGACGGTCCAGCACCTCGAACGAGAAGGCGGCCGGCCCCTGCTCGTTCCAGTCGCTCTGGAGCTCCCGATCCGGGTGCGACCCGTGCTCCAGCTGGAACCGCTGCCGGTTCAGCATTCCCGGAAGATCGGTGGACGTCCCCAGCAGGGACTTCCCGGTCGCGGTGTTGCGGACCCGGTAGAGGCCGGCGGGTCGAGGCGTCTCCTTGTACTCGCGCGTGCGCGCCTTGCGGTCGATCCCGCTCACGATGTGTCTCCTCGGCTCGCGGTCCGCGATGATACGCGTTCCGTCCGACCGACTCGAGTGGCCCGGTAACCTCGGCGTCTCGTTCAGCGGCGCCGCTTCGCGCGCTTCGCGGCGCCCCCCTTCTTGGCGGCGCCCCCCTTCTTGGCGGCGTGCTCCGCGATCCGGGACTTCACCAGCTTCCGCACGAGGGTGACCGGGAGCGGACGATCCGGCGGGAACCGGACCGTGCCTTTGCTCGTCTCGTACGCCTCCAGCTCGTCCGCGTGCACCCGGACCGGGAGGGCGCCGGGGTAGAACGCGCAGTGCTTCGCGCCCGCGCCGAAGGAGACGAGCAACTTTCCGCCGAGGCGGAACCCCGGGATCCGGTAGCTGATGCACTCTTCCGCGCCGGGCGCCGCGGCCTGGATGGCCTTTCGGAGCTTCTCGAGCGCCGCTCGCTTCTCGTCGCCCAGAGCGGCGAGGTATTCGTCGATGGTCTTCGGCGCAGCCGCCATGACCGGCGCTCCTCGCTGGCGCTCCCCGCGAGTCCCGGGCGCGGAAGTCGAGAGGCGCCCATGCGCCTTCCTCGCTTCGGCCCGTGACTCGCGGGCGAGCCGCTACTTCACCAGGTTGCTGACCTCGAACACCGTCTCCTGCGGCGGCGCGGTGAACCCGCCCTTGATGCCCTGCTTCATCTTAGGCATCAGGATGTCGTCGCGGAACTGCTCCCAGCTCTTCTTGGACTCGTGGACCGCCAAGATCGTCCAGCCGCCCGCCGACGCGCCGGCCGCGTGGAAGATCTGGCCCTTCGGCAGCTTGCCCTTGCCGGGGTGCACCGCGGCGAGCGATGCCTCGTACTGCTCCTTCGTACCACCCGGGAAGTGATGCACGACCCCGTACGCCATGAGTGTTCTCTCCTCTCCAAAGGACGAAGCCGCTCCTCGCGGCCGGTCGGGCCCGCACCGGGGACCGCCCCGAGCGCTGGGCCGCCCCGATGGGTCGATGAAGTACCCGGGAAGCCCCTGGCGGTTCCTCCTCTTCGGATCCCCGTGGCCCGGGTCCGTGCTCGACCCGAAGCGTTTCAGGTTCAGGTCTGGGCGTAGAGCGCGGTGCTCAGGTACTTCATGCCCGAATCCACCGCCAGCGTGACCACCGTGTGGTCCAGTCCCAGACGCTCGGCGACGCGCAGCGCCACCGCCACGTTTCCCCCGGTGGAGGTGCCGGCGAAGACCCCCTCCTCCCGCGCGAGGCGCCGGGCCGTGGCCATCGCTTCCTGGGTGGAGACCGTCTGGATCTCGTCGGCGAGCGCCGGGGTCCACAGCGGCGCCACGAACCCGATGCCGGTGCCTTCGATCTTGTGCGACCCGCTCGGGCGGCCGGACAAGACCGCGGACTCCTCGGGCTCCACTGCGACGATCCGCACCGCGGCGTTCCGCGCTCGAAGACGCGCGGAAGTCCCCCGCAACGATCCGGCCGTGCCGACGCTCTGTACGAACGCGCTCACGCGCCCCCGGGTCTGCTCCCAGATCTCGTCGGCCATCCGGAGGTAGGCGGACAGCTGGTCGGTGTTGTTCAGCTGATCCGTCCAATAGCTTCCGGGAGCCGAGGCGAGCTTCCTCGCCGCCTCGATCATCTCGAGCGTGAGCGCCTTCGTGGTGCCGCCGGTCGGGCTGGCGATGAGCGTGAGACGGGCGCCCAGCGCCGTCATGTGGTCGCGCTTCTCCTTGCTGAACGCGTCCGAGGTGACGATCCGGAGCGGCACGCGCTTCGCCGCGCACACGAACGCGAGCGACACGCCCGTGCTTCCGCCCGTGTACTCCACCACGGAGCCGCCCGGGCGCAGCCGTCCGTCCGCCTCGGCCGCTTCCACCATGGCCAGCGCCATGCGGTCCTTCATGCTGCCCGTGGGGTTCTCGTACTCCAGCTTGAGGAGAACCCGGGCGCTCCCTGCGGGGACCATGTGCTGCAGCGGAAGGAGCCTCGTTCCGCCGATGTTGTCGAGCACCGTCACGCTTCGCTCTCCCGATCTCGTCGCGCCCCCGCCGGCTTCTCGGCGGTCCGGCGTCTCGCCTAATGCGCCTTTCGGGCGGCCCGTTGCCGGACGAAGAGGATGCACGACACCATGAGAGCGACCAACACCAGAGAAGCCGCGTAGCGGCTCAGCGCGAGGCCGCCTGCGCCGCGTGGCTTGTCGAGGAAGTCGCCCACCACGGCCCCGAGCGGCCGAGTCAGAACGAAGGCCGCCCAGAACAGAACGGTCCGCGACACCCGAGTGCCATAGTAGAGGACGACGACGATTCCCAGCAGCGCGGTGAACACCGTCGCGGCGCGAACGTAGCCGAGGCCGGCCGAATCGGCGGTCCAGTCGCCCAGCGCGGTGCCCAGCGTTTGGGAGAACATGATCGTCACCCAGTAGAAGAGCTCGGCGCTTGCGGTGCTCACCGTGTCCACCGCCACCGAGCCGAGGGAGCGGTACCAGAGGAACAGCGAAGACGCGAGGAGGGCCGACAGGAGCATCGTGCCTCCTGCATAGCCGATCCCGAGAGAGCGGTCGGCGAAGTCCGCCAGCGTCGTGCCCACGGTGGTGGTGGCCACGATCGTCGTCCAGTACACGAACGGATGGAACCGCTTCGCGGCCATCTGCGAGACGACGGCGGCCACGAAGAGCACCGCGAAGATGCCGGTGCTCACCAGATAGCCGAGGCCCATCGACATCGAGAGTGCGTCGCCGCCGGTCTCCCCGAGGGTCGTGGCCGCGATCTTGATGACCCAGAAGATCAGAGTGACCTCGGGGACCTTGCTCGCGCTTCCTTCACGGATGTCGTCCAGGTCGTCCCCCGATCATCGATCCGGCCGAGACCGTCGACACTCGTGCCGACGAAGATGGGCGCTCGGTCGGGTCCTCGCGTGAGTCCGCGCCCATCCTCGTATGCGGCGGGCGGGCGCGGCAAGCACCGCCTCGCCATCCCGACCCGCCGCCCGCATTCGGCTCCGAGACGCCGACGTCCGGCCGCGGCGGGACCGGCTCCCGCCACGGCCGCGGCTCGGCTTCGTCGGGATCTCTCAGGCCGGCTCGATGTTCTGGTTCATGCGGAAGAGGTTCTGGGGGTCGTACTTGCGCTTCACCTCGGCGAGGCGGTCGTAGTTCGGGCCGTAGGCGGCCCGCACGCGATGGCTTTCGTCCGCGGTGAGGAAGTTGACGTAGACGCCGCGACCGGCGAAGGGGGACGTGGCGTCGAAGAAGTTCCGCGCCCATCCGATGCAGCGCTCGTCGTCCGCCGGGCTCTCCCAGCGGCCGTGGAAGTTCATGACGAACTTGGCGTCGCGGTGCGGGTACGCCGTGGCGGTCGGGGACGGCCGGGTGGTGGCGCCGCCGATCGCGCCGAAGAAGATCTCGCACTGCGGTGACGGGAGCTTCGCGACGTGCTCGACCACGACGTCGAAGAGCCCGTCCTCGAGCGTCGAGAAATTGTGGGACTTCCAGTAGTTGCGGGCGCCGGCCGTGAGCAGCGGATCGAAGGTCCGCTGCCAGGCCACGTACGGCTGGACCCCCACGTGCTCGCCCAGGACGGTGCCGAGCTTGCGCAGCGGCTCGATGAGCGCCTCGCCCTGCTTCGGGTCACCGGCGTAGATCACGGCGAGCGCGATGATCCCCGTGCCGTGAACCTTCTCGGGAAGGAAGGGCAGCGGCGGCGCGTGCCGCAGGACGGTCCACACGTTCAGCTCGTCCGGCGCCTGCGCGAGGAACGCGCGGTACTGCTGCAGCACGGACTTCGCCTCGGAGAGCGGGTACACGATGAGCCCGCTCAGCACGTCGGGGCCGACCGGGTGGAGCCGGAACTCGAACTTCGTGACCACGCCGAAGTTGCCGCTGCCGCCGCGCAGCGCCCAGAAGAGATCGGGGCGCTCGGACGCGCTGGCGCGCACCACCTCGCCCGTCGCGGTCACGACCTCGGCGGATTCCAGGTTGTCGACCGTCATGCCGTACTTGCGACTGAGCCAGCCGAAGCCCCCGCCGAGCGTCAGCCCGCCGATGCCGGTCGTGGAGTTGATGCCGACCGGGGTGGCCAGTCCGTGCGCCTGGGTGGCGGCGTCGAGGTCCGCGAGCGTGGCGCCGCCTTCCACGGTCGCGCGGCGCGCGGCGGCGTCCACGTGGACGGCGCGCATCTGCGACAGGTCGATCACGAGACCGTCGTCGCACAGCGCGTTGCCCGCGATGTTGCGCCCGCCGCCTCGAACCGCGAGCACGAGCCCTTCCCGCCTTGCGAAGTTCACGGCGCGAACCACGTCCGACGTCGTCGCGCAGCGGGCGATGACCGCCGGGCGCTTGTCGATCATCGCGTTCCAGATCTGGCGTGCGCCGTCGTAGGCGCCGTCTTCCGGACGGAGGATCTCTCCGCGGAAGCCCTCCTCCAGAGCTCCGATCTTCCCGGCATGCAGCATCGTCATCGTCTCAGCCTCGTGATGGAGTGGGTGTTCGATCACCGATTCGGGACTCGGCGCTCAGCAAGCGATCGATGTCGCGCCTCGCGAGCCGACGCCCCGCACGCGAGAAGGAATATCGTGCAGCGCCCACGTTGACGTATGGCCGCGCGTCGGAAAGACTTGATCGATCGTCCGGGCGCAGTTCCTCGACTGCGGCGGGTCCTCGAGAGGTGGGCATTGAGCCGAGATACGCTGTCCGACGTGCTCCGCGCGGTGCGACTGCGCGGCGCCGTCTTCTACTACATCGACGGCAGCTCGCCCTGGGTGGCCGGAGCGCCCCGCGCGCGGGAGATCATTCCCGCGATCATGCCCGGCGCCGAGCACATGCTCGAGTTCCACGGCGTCGTCGAGGGCTCGTGCTGGGGCGCCATCGTGGGCGAGACGCCGCTGCGCCTCCACAAGGGAGACGTCATCCTCTTTCCGCAGGGGGACGCGCACGTCATCTCGAGCGCGCCGGGAATGAAGCCGCCGCAGGGGTACAAGGACGTCTTCTTCACGCCGCGGCCGCCGCAGCTTCCCTACGCGCTCAGCCTGCACGGCTCCGAGGTGACCACGGCGCGCCTCGACGGCGGAGGGCACGACCGCTCCACGCTCGTGTGCGGGTTCCTCGGGCTGGATGCGCGGCCGTTCAATCCCCTGCTCGCGTCGCTCCCGCGGGTGCTGCACGTGTCGGGGGCAACGCTCGGTCCCGATTCGTGGGTCGCGTCCTTCCTGCGCGCGGCCGTCGTCGAGTCGAACCAGCGACGTCCCGGCGGCGAGGCCGTCCTCGAGCGGATGAGCGAGATGCTCTTCGTGGAGGTGTTGCGGCGCCACCTCGACGCGCTGCCCGCCGAGGAGACCGGATGGCTCGCGGGAATGCACGATCCCTCGATCGGCCGCGTGCTCGCGCTCCTGCACGAGAAGCCGGACGCGCCGTGGACGCTGGAGCGCCTCGCCGACGACGCAGCGATGTCCCGCTCCACGTTGCACGAGCGCTTCGTCCACTTCATCGGCCAGCCGCCGATGCAGTACCTGACGCAGTGGCGCATGCAGCTGGCCGCGGGACTCCTTCGCGACACCAAGGCGAAGATCATCGAGGTGGCGCTCGGCGTGGGCTACGAGAGCGAGGCCGCGTTCTCGCGCGCGTTCAAGCGCTCCGTGGGAGTGGCACCCGGCGCGTGGCGAGCCCGGCGGGGGCTTGCGAGCGCCTCCGAGGAAACGTCGCCCGCGGCGTGATCGAAGTCGCCCGAATCGGACGCCCGTCGCGGTCACTCTGCGCCCGCCCGCTACTCCAGCGCCGCTTCGAGGTGCTCCACCCACCACCGCCACTCGTCCCGCGCGCCCGGTCGATCGCCTCCGGTGCGCTGCCTCAGAATGGTCCGGCGGCTCCGGTACGGAGCGCAGTGAGAACGGCGTGCGTATCCCGGACGCGGCCCAGGCGCGGGAAGATCGTCTGGCAGGCGAAGGCGTGCGCCTCCGACGAGATCCCGGCCATCGCATCTTCGGCGAAGACGAGCGAGTATCCGCGCTCGAAGGCGTCGCGGGCGGTGGACTCCACGCCGAAGTTGGTGGAGATGCCTCCGATCACGATCGTCCGGATTCCGCGGCGGCGAAGCTGGAGATCCAGCTCGGTGCCGTAGAAGGCGCCCCATTGGTGCTTGGTGATGAGAATGTCGCCGGGATTCGCCCCGAGCTCCGGGGCCAGCTCGTCCCAGCCGGGCTCCCGCGCCGCCGTCATCATGGTGTCGCGGGGCTGCGTGAGCACGTCGGCCCCGTCCCGCGCGAACGCCACCCGCACCAAGACCACGGGCGCACCGGCAGCACGGAACGCCGCGGCCAGCTGCGCCATCCGGGCGAGGACGTCCCCCGCGGCGTGCGGCGCGACCGGCATCTTCAGGATGCCCCGCTGGAGATCGATCACCACCAAGGCAGTCTCGGCGGGGACCAACACGAGAGAATCAGACACTGTATGCCTCCGCAGCGGGCAACTCGACGCCTGACGGAATCACGCTCACGGTGACTGATTGTCGACTGCGGGAAGGCTACGTGCGACCCGCTCGACCGCCCGCTTGCCTTCCTCGATCGCCTCCTCGGCGCGGTGAAAGTCGAGCAGGCCGAGGTGAGCCAGCCGCGGCTCCACGATCAGGTCGGGCGGCTCGCCCGCCATCCGGCTGCGGGTGATCTGCACTTGCATGATGTTCAGGCTGGAGGTCACCACGTCGAGGATCGACGGCTTCTTGGGCTCGCCGGGCGAATGCGCCGGGATGAGCGACCCCAGGCGGCTCTGCAGCTTGTGCATCCAGTTGCCCCCGGCGGCGGTCGCAGCTTCTGGATGATGACCCGCGTGCGGGTGACGCCCCAAGACGTCGGAGCTGAGGTCGACGGCGATCAGGACTTCGGCACCCATCGCGCGCGCCAGGGACACCGGCACCGGGTTGACGAGCCCGCCGTCCACCAGCATCGACCCTTCGTGCAGCACCGGCGCGAACAAGCCGGGCAGGCCGATGGATGCGCGCACCGCATCGAGCGTCGATCCTCGGCGCAGCCAGATCTCCGCACCGCTGTCCAACGAGGTCGCCACCGCGGCGAAGGGCAGCGCCAGCTCCTCGAGCGGACGGTCCGCGACGTGACGCCGGAAGAATTCCATCAGCCGCTCGCCCTTGAGCAGCCCGCCGCCCAAGCTCACGTCCATGTACGCGACCACCTCCCGGATCCCCAATCCGAGCGCCCATTGCTCGAAGCGATCCAGCTCGCCCACCGCGTAGGCGGCGCCCACCAGCGCGCCGATGGAGGTTCCGCACACGAGGTCCGGCCGAATGCCCGCCTGCTCCAGCGCGCGGATGACCCCGATGTGCGCCCAGCCGCGGGCCGCGCCGCTGCCCAGCGCCAGTCCCACGCGCGGCCTTCGGGGTGCGCTCATGAGCGGGTCCTCCGGTCGTGGCCACCGATCGGTTTCGTCGCCGCCTTCATGCGGGGCGGCGCGCGCCGCGGTCAATTCGCCAGCACGTGCAGAGCGACGATCGTCAAGATCAGCCCGGCAACAGGAGCAAGAGCTCCGTGGTTGCGACGACGCGCTTGTCCGTGGCCATGGCCTGCCTTCCTCCGTCAGCGCGGAGCGTACCAGAGCACGACCGACCCGTTGCCGAATACTCGCGTCTTCGTGAGCTCCAGCTCCAACCGCCGGGTGAGGCCGGCGAACAGCGACTTGCCGGCGCCGAGCGCCACGGGATTCACGACGACCTGGAACGTGTCGATCAGTCCGGCTCCGGCGAGCTGCGTCACGACGCTGCCGCTGCCGAGAATCGTCATGTCGGGACCCGTCTCCTCTTTCATGCGGCGAACCGTCCCTGCGAGGTCGTCCTTCACGAGGGTCGTGTGACTCCACCGGGCCGCGGTCATCGTCCTCGAGAAGACGAGCTTCGGCATCGCGTTCATCCTCGCCGCGACCTCGGGCGTGGCCCGCGCCGCCATCGGCGTTGGCCACCATGCCGCCATCATGTCGTACGTCGTGCGGCCGAAGAGGACCACGCCGCCGCCGCTCGCGTTCGCCGTGACGAACTCGTTCCACTCCGCGTCGTCGGGCGGCTTGTGGGCGAAGCTCATGTCGCCTCGCGCGTCGCAGTAGTAGCCGTCGAGGCTCACGTGCATGAACGCTCCCAGGCGCCTCGCCTTCGCGTGGACCATGGTCAGACCGAACCCCGCTTCGGCCGCACGAGAATCTCCTCCAGACTCGCCCGCTCCGCGGGCGTCAACCGCCGGTCATCGATGCCGGCCGCCGCCTCGGTGAGGAACTCGCGAATCTCCGCGCTCCCCGGGCGCCGGCGCGCGGCCTCGAGAGCCGTTCGAACCGCGCGCATCCGGAGCTCGCTGCGGCGAGCGGCGTCGGCCTCCTGCGCCGCCTCCTCGTGGACGAGCCGCGCCAACGAGAGAGTCCGATCCGGTGAGTCCACCAGGTCCGCGGCCGTGCGAGAGTCGAGCTTGCGGAACAGCTCCACTCGTGGTCCGAGCAAGTGATCGTAGGCCTTCTCCAGCTCGACTCTCGCCTCCTCGAGCCGCCCGCTCGTTCGCAGCCCGAGAATGCGGGCGAGCATCACCGCCACGGCTCTGATCTCGCGCAGCAGGTAATCCTCGTGCTGCGAGCTGCTCATGATCTCGCCCGGTGACCGGAGTCCCACTTCGACACGTCCGCTCCCTTCACGAGCCGCCGACGATGATGAACCGATAGGGCGCCGCCGGTTCGCGCGAACACCTGCGGCGACGTCTCGGCGCTTCGATCTGCCATGCGTTCCTCGGCTCCGGCCGATGACGACCATGATTCGCGGCCAAGCGAGGCCCGCCAGGAGCGCCGGGTCACGCGCCTGGTGCGACGGATGCTAGACCAATCCAGGAATGAACCGCTTCGTACGCGCACAGTAGGCCGCGTACTCCAGCCCGAGAGTAGCGCGCAACGCCCTCTCCTCCTCGAGGACGTGAGGATGGCACCCGTGATCGGAACGAGTAACCCGAGAATGCCGAACCCATTCCGCGTGCATCCAGAGCAGGCGCAGCGAGCCCCGGTCGTGGCTTCGCTCGGGGGGAGTCCTCGAACGCTTCACGACGGCAAGAGCGATCTCGGACAGGGGGAAGAGCGCCATCACGATCGGCAGAAGGATGTCGGTCATCGACTCGACTCCCTGGAGCGCCGTCGCCGGAGCGGGACCCAACGCCGCGCCGAGTCGCGATAGGCCCGGTACTCGTCGCCGAAGAGTCGCCGCAGGGTCGGCTCCTCATACCACACCACGAACGCGTGCATCAAAGCGAGAAACACGCCCGCATAGCCGAGCAGCGCGACCGACCTGAAGAAGACGGCGGCACCCGCCAACGCCAAGCCGCCCCCGATGTACATCGGATTCCGAACGTGCCGATAAGGACCGGTGACGACCAGGCGCCGGGGCGGGTCGAACGGCGCCGGCGTTCCGCGTCCGACGATCACGAACGTGAGAATGCACCACGACGCGAGCGCGCCGCCGGCCACGCCGATCGCGATGCCGGCGGCTTCGACCGGTCCGATCGTTTCCGGTCGGGCGAACCCGGACCACGACAGCACGCGCCCCGGCAGCGCGACCAGCAGCAGGCCGACGAAGAGGGCGGCATAGGTCAGGGCACGAGCGAGAAGGAACGTACGGCCTCCCTACGCCGGTGTGCGAGGGGCTCTCACTTCGCGATGCGGACGAGCGCGCCGACCGACTCGGCGAACGTCCAACCGTCGAGATCGGGAGCCGGCGCTCCGATCGCTCTCAGCATGCCGCAGATCTGCCGGCGGTGCTCCGACGCGTGATTGATGATCTGGACCATGACCACCCACGGCTCCACGAGGTAACCGTCCGTCGTTCGGAGGCGCGGCTCGAAGGTCCGGCGCGTCTCGTCGCGGGCGAGCGCGAGCAGCCCCTCCCCGCTCCGGGCGGCGGACTCCCGCAGCTCGGCGAATGCCAAGGGAGCCGCTCGGCGCGCCTCGGGCGGCAGCGTCAGGAGGGACAGATAGCCCCGCTGCGCCTCCACGATGTGCGTCAGCGTGTGACGGATGCTCCACGACGAGCCGGCCTGAGGCGCGGCGTCCAGCTGCTCGTCCGTCAGCGCGGAGCAGGCGGCGATGATGCGGAGATTCGCCCAGTGGTTGTGCTCGAACAGCTTCGTGAGGAAGGTCTCGGTCACGCCGGGGTCTCCTGGTCTTCGCTAGCCGACGCGTGCGCGGAGCCACTCCGTCGCTGCCGGAGCGTCCGCGGCGGAGGGGAAGACGGGGTAGATCACGTGGACGATCCGCGATCCCTCCAGGATGAGGCTCAGGCGCTTGATCAGCGTCGAGCCGTCGAAGCGGAAGGTCGGCAGTCGCAGGGCGCGGGTGAGCGCGAGCGCCTCGTCGCTCAGCACCGGGTACGGCAGATGGAGGCGCTCCGCCATTTCCCGCTGATACTCGGTCGATTGCGTGCTGAGACCGTAGACGGTGGCGCCGAGGCGCCGGAGGTCCGCGTGGTGATCGCGGAAGGCGCAGTTCTGGGGCGTGCAGCCGCGGGCGCCCGGAATCGCGTCCCAGCCGGGGGGCGAGTCCGTCGTCGGGACGCCGGTCCGGGGGTAGGCGTAGACCACCGTCCACCTCGTCGGCGCGGCGCCCAGACGGACGGCGCCGCCGTGCGTGCTCGGCAGATCGAGCGGCGGGAGCTCGAGTCCCCGCAAATGGTCGCAGGCCCCGTCGTCGATCGGAGCGGGAAGGTCGGCCGGAAGGGAGTAGAGATCGTCCGAGCGCATGGGGAGCCATCCTGTTGCACCGCGGCCGTCCATGGCAAGCGGTCGACGCGGGCCTTCGCCGGCTACGGCCGGCGCGTGTACTTGATCTCCACGGCCTTCCACTCCGGCACCTTGCCGAAGCTCAGGTAGCTGGTGGCGATCATGGCGTCCGGAGACGTCGGCTGGATGACGGTGCGCTGGTGCCACGTGTCGCCGGCGAGCGGGTAGTCCGCCTTCAGCTCGAACTGCTTCGTCTTCTCGTCGTAGCTGCCGGCCTCCGCGATGCGGATGGTGTTCGTGCTGGCGATGCGCGTGGCCTCGTACTGATGCGTGGCGCCGTTGAAGCCGGTCCAGGCGAGGGTCGTGAACGGCGCGCCGTTCAGCGCGCCCTCGATCTTCTCTTCGACGAAGAGCCCGTCGAACAGCGGCCGGATCGTGGACGTGCCGTTGCTCCCGATGCCCGGGCCGCCGGGCTTGAACCAGAACGTCATCTCGACATCCCAGGTGCCGCACATCGCGGTCAGGCGCGCGTGCTCGACGTCGGCCGACGGCGCCTTCGACTCGCTCGGCGGCGGCGGTGCATCGGCGTGGACGGTCGTCGCGGCGGTGATCGCGCTCGCGGCGACCAGCGCGGCGACCGAACCGGTTCGTGCAAGGCTCATCGGATCGTAGCTCCTCGAAGGGCGGGCATACTCTAGCGTCCCCGCGAGACCTCGGGAATCGGCCCTTCGTATCCCCGGCGCCGGTTCGGCCCGCCGCGCCTTCGTCATGCGGAGAGAGCGCGATAGAACTGAAGGCCGTTGCCGTCGGGGTCCCGCACGTGGAACTCCCGGGTGCCCCACCGCGTGTCCTGCACCGCCGTGCGATCGAGATTCGGGACGCGCTCGAGGTTCGCGGAGAGCTCGTCGACGTCGTCGACGACGAACCGGTAGGTCGGTCGATCCCTCGGGTCGTCCCAATCGGCGGCGTCGTGCCACTGCAGATGCAGCTCGACGCCATCACGGCTCACGGCGGCGTATCTCGGCGCGCCCGGCGAGTCCTCGAACGTCCGCGCGAACCCGAGGAGCGCGTAGAAGCGAACCGCTGCGGCAACGTCCCTCACCATCAGAACCGGGTGAACCGCCTCGAGCCTGGGTGTCATCGTCGCTCTCCGTGTTTGTCCGTCATCCGCGAGACTTCCATCGATCGGTCAACTCCGTCTGAAGCTGTGCACACCGTTGCGCTTCCCCGCATGCGTGAAGGACGCAGACCGCGTGACGGCATGCGGCAGCCAACCTGGGATCGACGGCCACACCGCGAGAGTCCCTCTCGGCTTCAGAACGCGGCGCATCTCCGGCAACAGACGCTTCAACGGCAACATGGGCGCGGGGACGACTCCGAACAGCAGGACGGTGTCGAAGCTCTCGGCGTCCAGC
Organism: bacterium; assembly: GCA_046330135.1. Taxonomy (GTDB): domain Bacteria; phylum ARS69; class ARS69; order ARS69; family ARS69; genus CAYYFX01. The sequence goes on along the minus strand of JAXLTI010000004.1, from coordinate 475,593 downwards.
CCCGTGTCGAGCGCATCTCCTCGAACCACTCGCACGTTCGTGAGACCCGCCGTTTCGACCTTCCGAGACACCAGGGCCACGGACTCGGACAGGAGATCCATCGCCACCAAGAGACCCTCCCCCCCGATCGCCTCGGCCGCCGGTAACGTGAAGTACCCGGTGCCGCACCCGACCTCGAGCACGACCTGTCCCCTCAGCCCCTCGACGCCGGCAAGCACCGCCGTTGGGGCGGACAACCGATGCCGTAGGGGGCTTTCCATCGCCGCACCCAGCGCGCGGATGACCACCCCGCCGATCCTCGTCCGGGCGATCGCTTCGACGTCCATTCCGTCCTCCCTTTCGAACCCCTCGCGCAACGCGCTACGACCTCAAGGTCGGATGAGAAGCGACGAGAGCAGGGCGGAGCCGTACAACCCGACGCCGAACACCGCGTGGGAGACGACGCTCTTGAGACGGGCGGCATTCGGATTCGGAGCTCTCGAGGCCGCGACCCCCATGCCCATCCCCGGCTGCATCACGAACAAAGGGGCCGCCACGGTGACGAGGCCGAGGGCCAAGGCCGGCAGCAGCGTCGGATGACGCGCCCAGTCGAGGCCGCATATCGCCAGCAGAAGAGCGGCAAAGGTGATGCCGATCGTGTAGTGCGCGGTCCACCCGAGGAGCAGTTCGCCGCGAACGGGAGCGGCGTTTGCGATGTCGTGCTGCACGAAGCGTCCGCGCGGGAAGTGCCCGAGCCAGCGGCCGAGCATCCGCAGATTCAACGAAGGGATCCCGAGGGCGCTCTTCAGGAGCGCGTTCCAGAGGTCGAGCGCGGCCGTGGCGCCGATGCCCATCAGCACTGCGCGTACGACGACCTCCGCTCCCTCGCTCATTCCTCGCCGTGCCCCTCGCGGATCACCCGGACTCCGGGACGCCGTCGAAGAAGTCCACGAGCCCCGTCTCCAGCGAGTACTCGGCCCCGACGACGAGGAGTCCGTTCTTCTGGATCAGCTGCTCGAGGATATCCGATCCGTGACGGAGGTGATTCGCGGAGGCGCGGATGTTCGCCCGTACGGCCTCTCGCACCAGGCCGGCCGGGTCGTTTCGGAGCTCCGTCGCGAGGAGCGCCTGCACCGAGGGGCGAACGCGGTCGACGATCGAGCGCAGATGCGGAGATTGATTGGCCGACGCCTGCCGAAGCTCTTCCAGCGTGGCGAGGATGGCGCCGCACTGAGAGTGCCCCAGAACCACCACCAATCGTGTGCCGAACCGCGCGGCGGCGAACTCGACGCTGCCGACTTGAGAAGACGCGACGATGTTCCCGGCCACGCGGATGACGAACAGGTCGCCGAGACCTTGGTTGAACACGAGCTCTGCAGGCACCCGTGAGTCGGAACAACCCAGGATGATGGCGAACGGCGCCTGACCTGCCGCCAGCTCGCGGCGGCGCGCCTCGCTCGCGAACGCCTCGGGGCTGCCGGCGTCCGACGCGTAGCGACGGTTGCCCTCCTGCAGGCGGACGAGCGCCTCCCGCGCCGAGATCATCGTGGCCTTTCCGCCCCGCGCTTCATGGCGCCCGCTCGGCGAGCCAAGACACCGTCTCGACTACGGAAGCCAGCCGGGCAACGCGGCCGCCTGTCGGACCCACATCGCCATCTGCGCCTCGTCGAGATCGCCTTCGTGGATGTCGATGGAGCGCACGTCCTCGTTCTTGCTGGCGCCGGGGGGAACGGGGCGCAGCGACGCGCCTCGGAAGAAGGTCACCTTGACGTAGCGGGTGAAGACATGGAACGACAGGAACCAGCCCCGGCCCTCGATGCCGTAGAACGGCGAGTTCCACTTGACCGCCTTCGTCACGTCGGGCACGCACCGCACGATGAGCGCGTCGAGCCGGCCCCCGACATCGCTCTTCCAGCCCGGCATCGCGGCAATGTACGCCTGCACCGGGGCGTCGCCGTCCGCCTTCGCAATTTGCGGATTGCCGCCCGAAAGGAGTCCGCCCGGCTTGGCCTTGCTCGCGCCCGGCTTCGCCTTGCTCGCACGTGGCTTCGCCTTGCCCGCGCCCGGCTTCTCGCCAGCGCCCGGCTTCTCGCTCGCACCCGGCTTGGCCTTCTTGGCCGGCGCGCTCTTCTTGGCGGGCAGGAGATTCCGTGCCACGGCCAGCTTGACGAGCGCCTTGAATGCGCGCGCGTCGACCTTTTCCCCTTCGTGAATGTCGATCGCCCTCCGCGTGTTGCCTTCCAAGCTGGAATTGAAAAGGCGCGATGGGTCCGGGACGCTGGCCCCCCGGGCGAACGTGAGCTTCACGACCTTCCGGTAGGCCTCCCCCGTGCAGACGATCCCGCCGTGCGACCAGACCGGAGTGCTCCACTTCCACTCCTCGAGGATCTCGGGGTCGGCTTGCCGGATCAGCGCCCGCATACGGGCCAGGGTGTCCCCGCGCCAATCCCCGAGGTCGCGGATCCGCTCGTCGATGAGCCGAGAGGCGCCTTTCCCTTTCGGCAGCTCAGGTCTCTTCACGGCCGACTCTTCTGCCGCTTCAGCATGGTGGCGGACCTCCAGCGCCGCCCTCCGGCGGCGGCCGAGCGAGCATAACCGAGCCTGGCGGTCGACGGGAGGGCTTCCGGTGCCGGCCACCGCCGGCCTTCACGGCCGGTACAGCGTCTCGGCGCTCATCGCGCACCTTTCCGTGGGCGGCCGATCATGTCACGCCACGGCGCCCGGTTCCTCGATCAAGCGGCTGATGAACGCTTCAAACGCCTCTTTCATGGGAAGTTCGTAGTCGATCTCGAGCCTACGCCGGATCGCGGGCGCGGTCTCTCCGGTGAGCTCGTTGCGCCCTGGGCGCTCGTAGGTCTCCCACAGCACGCCGGTACCCCGCTTCTGCCATTTCGGAAGGTCGTTGAAGTTGATGCCCGCCTGGAACAGCAGCTCGTTTCTCGCCTCCGTGTTCAGGCCTCGAAGCCGCTGCGTTGCGGCGGTGACCGACTCGCCGCCCTTGCGGAGCAGCCAGTAGCAGTGGCCGCCGAGCGCATTGCGGGCCGCGTCCTCCTGCCGCCAGCGGAAGTAGTCGACGACGTCTTGCGTGCCGGGGAGCTCGGAGACGCGGCAATCGAACACCGCGGCCGCGCCCAGACGAAGGGTGAAGTGGGCGCTCGCCTCTCCCGCCAAGATCGAGTTGATCTTGCGCAGCTTGCGCCCGAAGGCGTCGTCGGCGCGGTCGATCAGGATGGAAATCTCGTCGCTCTGTGTGTGGCCGAAGAGCGTGTGGAAGCCGCAGTCCATGAGGTGCATCGTCGTGGCGACCATGTGGTCGCGGAACTTCTCGTCGAACGGCGCCTCGAACGCATGGACTTCGTGAGTCAGACGCGTGAACCCGCGCCCATCGAGCCGAGCGACCATGAGGAGCCCGGGAAGAACGCTGAGGTCGTGCGTAGTCTCGAAAACGCGCATGCGCTCGTCGAGCTCTTCGAACCTCATGGCGACAGCTCCCCGGGGCCTGCGCCGACCTCGGTGAGCCGGAACCGCCGGGCCGCCGTGTCGCCCCGGTGCTGTGCGACCACTACCCCCTCACACGACCTGGACAGCCACACCGACTCGCCGGGCCGGAGCCAGATCATGATCCGCTCGCCCGGCGTGGCGTTTGCGGCGGTCGGCAGGCTGACCCGCGCGTCCTCGTCGGCGTGAATGACGGAACCGATGGTCTCGGTGTCGCCGAGGATGGCCGCAGGCACCGCGATGATCGCCTCATCCAGTGCGGTGAGGCGCCAGCCTTTCGGCCACGGGAACAACTCGCCGACGGGCTGGCTGGCGATCTTCTCGCCGGTCGACGTCGCCTGGGGCTTCTTCTTGATCCAGCCGGACATCGGTAGCCCTCCGCCGACGGCCTTGCACTTCGGCGACGAGCGCAGAGCGTTCCGCCTCGCGGCCGCGGCTCAGCGGGAAGACGCTCGCCGCGGGCGACCCGGAGCCAGCTTGCTCTTTCGCGCCCGCCCGTTGCAAGCGCTCGTTAGCTGGGACGCCGCGCGCCCCTCCGTGGCGACCGGCGAGCGGCCAGCAACCCCGGCACACGTTGGTCCGGGAAGAACGCGCCGCGGCCCTTGGCCCGGCACCGGGTCTCCGCGAGACGGTCCTCCGCTTCGCGAAGAGCAGGTTCGTCCCATCCTGCCGCCGCCAGGTAGTAGGGCAGCGAGTACCCGAAGTCGATCATCGATCCCAGTACGGAACGACTCACCGTGCGCGCGATCACCACCGGAGCCATCGCCGCGGTCTCGTCACGGATTTCCGCCGCGGGTCCAGGCTGAGATGCGCGCGCGTCCGCGAGGCGCCGGGCGCAACGCCCGTGTTCCCTCGGCCCGCTGCGCGCGCGGTGCTCCAGGTCGCGTGAGCACGCCGCCGACCGCGCGTAGTACGCGGCGCCCTCCCCCTGGATCGCGTCGTCGTAGGGCCTCACGCTGTCTCGAGCCGCTTCACCAGGATCAGGCACGGATTCGCCGGCCCCCAGAGGTTCGTTTCCTCCAGTGCGCGGAAGCCCATGTGCTCGTAGAAGTCTCGAGTGCGGGCGTAATGCTCATTGGGCCGCGACGGCCCAAGCGTCTTCACTTGGAGGAACTCCACGCCCCGGGCCTGAAGCAGCCGTTCGACATGGTCGATGAGCGAACGTCCTGCGCCACTCCCGTGACACTCAGGCCTGACGGCGATGACCTCGATCTCGGCGCTGAGCGGATTGTGCATCCGGACCGCGATGAAGCCGACGACGCGCTCATCACGCGTTGCGACGTAGGACTCGAGCTCCGACAGGTCCTCGACATAGCGGACGATCGAGCTTTCGATCCCGAACCAGTCCGGCAGGCTTCGAAGCACGGCCTCGCAGAGGGGAACGTCGGGCGCGGCCAGGCGGCGTACGAGCGTTTCGGCAACTCGATGGCTACCTTCTCGGTTCATACCGCAACACCACGGCTCCCGAGCCGAGCTCCTGCCGCCCTGCCAGCTTCAAGTCGACGACCTTCGACAGCCCCGCGAACAAGCTCGGTCCATGGCCCGCGATCCTGGGATGCACCACGAACTCGTACTCGTCGATCACTCCCAGCTCCGCCAGCGCGAGCGGGAGCTTCACGCCTCCCGTGCCCAGTCCGTTGCCCGGCTCCCGCTTGAGCTGCCGAACGGCCTTCTCCAAGTCTCCGCGCACGAGCTCTGCGTTCCAGTCGACTCGAGCCAACGTGCTGGACACGACGTACTTCTTCGCCGCGTCCATCGTTCGGGCGAAGGGTTCCATCCACTCATCCATCCAGTCGGGCCTCGGCCCCGGCCGCGTCCGCCACGCTGCCTCCATCATTTCGTACGTCACCCGGCCCAAGAGGAGGGCATCGGCTCGGGCGATGCTCCCGGCCGCGTGACGATGCACCTCTTCGTCCGCGGGGATTGCGCGGTGATCGCAGCACCCGTCCAAGGTGACGTTGATGGAGTATCGAAGCGGTCGCATCACTTCGTCCCCGGTGGCCGTCCTTCGCGCTCGACTCCCGCTTCGACGAGCTCGACGGCGATCTCGCGGATGCGTCGGGCTGAGGGGACGTCGGTCATCACCCCCGTCAGCCTTCTCCCGGCACGCCGAAGTGTCACGGTGAAGTGAGTCCGTGGCGTGCGAACATCGGCAACCCACGAGCTGTCGACCTGCGGTGTGAAGAACAGCTCGCCCATGAACTGGCGCCTGCCGTCCACGAGCCTGTCCGCCCGAATGGCCACGGTGTCCGGCGAAGTGTGAGTCAGCCTCGCCTCGTAGATGACCTGCTCGTCCCGGCACGAGGGGAAGTGCTCGACATCCACGCACGTGGATGTGCCGCGCCAGGTGCCGGGAAGCGAAGTCTCGGCTGATACGGAATCGGGCCCCGCCGCCGCGACGGTGTAGCCCGCGGGCGTATGGGCGGTCGTCGCGGAGATGGAATCGGCGCCCGTCGACGTCAACAGAGCGCACAGTAGCGGTCCCAGGAACACCGTTCCCTCCGGCCAACGCCTCGCGCTTCCGTGACGAGCACGATCCCGCAGACCGAAACGCGCGGGCTAGCGCCGTGCTTTCCTCGGTTTCTTCGTGTTCGCCTTCTTCTTCTCCTTCGTGTTCTTCTTCTTCGGATTCTTCTTCGTGCGCGACTTCTGGTAGTGCTCGACGTATTGGTCGACGGGGAGGCGGGCAATCGTGTTGGCGACGACATCGAGCGGCAGATCGTCGAGCTTCTTGAAGTGGACGCAGCAGCCGCCCATGTCGAGCTTCTTGCCGGTCCTCTCGTAGGCGGTCTGGAACTCTCTTCTGATCTTCGCGTCGCCGTAGACGCTCATGAGGTAGATCGTCATGACCTTCGTGTGCGCGCCGAGCGCAGCGAGCATGAGCGGACGACCGTTGTGCGTGTCCGGTAGCGTGGCGAGCGGCACGACCCACGCGAGCATGCCCCACTCCACGGTCTCTTCGTAACCCTCCGGCAGGTGCTCGTTGACGGCATCGCGGACGGCGTTGATGGCGACCTTGCGCTCGGCAGGCACCGACGCAAGCCACTGATTCACAGTGAGCACTGGGCGTTTCTTCAGCATGCGCACCCGTAGGGCACTCGGCGACTGGATCGAAGCGCCTGGCGCCTTGGACAGCTAAACGCGCGCCGCGGCCGCCTTGAGCAGCGCGATCAGTCGGTCCTTCTTCGCGGCCGAGTCCGCGCCGTTGTAGGTGAGCTCGAGGATCTTGCCCTTGAGAAAGGCCGCAGCGTATCCCGAATGCGGGCTATTTTGCTTGTAGGCAGCGGCTTCACCCACGTCCGAGATTGGGGTCGGAGACGAGCCGTGCTTCGTCTCGCCGACCATCATGGACTTGATCATCGCGGCGTCCGCACCGGGAAGCATCTTCGATACCTCCCCCAGCGAGATCTCGAGCGTGGCCACGAGGTCCTTCTCTTTCCACTGATACTTGCAAGTGAGCTGGCCGGTCTGAGGAATGTGGCCGGCTTGGCCAGCACCGACCTTCACGCCGGCCAGAGTCGCTACTTCGGCGCCCGTGACCAGCGCGCAAGGCTCGAGCGACTTGGGTGCCTGAGCGGGTGAAGCCTTGGGCGCCTGAGCGGGTGACGCCTTGGGCGCCGGAGTGGGTGACCCGGTGAGCAGCAAGACCGCAAGGAGTACCGTCGTCATGGCCATGTCCTCTCGATCGCGTGGGGAGTCCGGGCAACCAGCGACCGCAACGTTAATGCGCGCTGCAGTGTGAAGTCCAGTCCTCGAGCGGCGGCATCCGGCGCCCTGGGTGCGACGACGTCTTGTTCCTCTACATGGCCTCTGTGGAAGAACACGGGCCATCGTCCTGAGAGCTTCGTCGACGCAGCGACGTCAGGAAACACGTGCATCACCGGGCTCGATCACGCCGGCGTGCTGCGGAAGCGCTCGACCGTCCGATGGGGAATCCTACACCAGCTCGACCGCGTCTCCCTCCGCGAGCGACCCGGGCTGCGCTACCTCCGACCACACGCCGGCGTGGCCGCCGTGAGTGCGACACACCGCCTTGTAGATGTCGACGTCCTTCGCCAGCCCCGGCTGCGCGCGCGTCACCATCGTGCAGCGGATGCACGGGCGGCGCGGGGCGATCTCCGCCGAGCCCGCGTGCAGGACGCGCCCGAGCCACGCGTCCTCGAGCCAGTCCTCGCCGTCCAGCTCGATCAGCACGTTCGGACGGAAGCGGCGCACGTCCCACGCGCCCGCCGCGTGAGCGGCGGTGCCGGAGCGCAGCCCGGCCGTGGTCATGACGAGCACCGGATACCCGTCGACGAAGCGGCCCCGCGGCATGGTCCACTCGATGGCCCGGCTCGTGTCATCCGTGGCGTCCTCGAAGTACTCGGCGCGCGCCGCGTCGCTCTCCGCGGCCGCCACCAGAGTCACCGGCTTGCCCAGCCACGCGGAGAGCGCGGCGTCCGTCGCGGGGCCGAGGCCAGCGAGCTCCCGGCCGTCGGGCAAGGTCACGCGAGGGAAGCCGTCCGGTCCGAGGCGCGAGGCGGCGAAGAGTAGCCGCGGCTCGCGCCGCCCCGTGAGGATTCGACCATCACCGCGATCCAGGATGCCCCACGCACGATCGCCGTCCACGCCGCCGGCCGCGAGCATCACCGCCGCGAGCCGCTCCCCGGCGAGAGATTTCACCGGATAGCGCCAGAGCTCCGCGACGCGCATCGGCGGAGAGAGCGGACGTCCAGGCGTCGCCCCAGTCTCATCGTGCACGACGGTCCCCCCCGATCGACGAAACGCCACTTGGAATCGAGGCAGCGTCCTCTCAAGTCCTCGCCGGTGCAACGGCGAAGACCGCGCCCCGGAGCGACCGAGATCAGGAATACCCGCTCCAGAGTCGCGTTGAGCTACGGCGTCCGGTTCGGACGATGCTCACGCGTCGCTCGCTCCAGGATCGCCCGCACCACGTCGGATTTCGCGTCGGCATAGTCCTGCACGTGCACCCACGTCCGGGCCGCGAGCGCGATCTTCGTCCGCTCGTAGACCGCGCGATCCTCGTCGTTCGTGCGAAGCCGGTCCCGGAACGCCAGCATGCGCTCGATCTCCGGGCAGCCCGCGGAGAAGACGTGCAGGTTCGCGGCCGGCTGGGTGCTCTTGAGCAGGCGGTGCTCGAACCAGTCCGGCTCCCGGATCCGGAGCGTGAAGGCGCGCGCTTTCAGCGGAGGGACGTACGAGGCTTCGTCCGCCGTGCTCTCCACCTCCAGGACCATGTCGATGGTGGGCTTCGCAGACAGACCCGGCACGGAGGTCGAGCCCACGTGCTCGAGCCGGAGGATCCTGTCGCCGAGCGCGGCGCGCACGCGCGCCGCGAGATCCGCGAACTGCTGCGGCCACTGCGGGTCGTACGGAGCGAGCTCGACCGGAGCGTTGTGAGGCTGCCGCGGCCCGATGGTCACGGCGGCCAACCGCTCCTCGGTGTTGCGAGGCCCGACCGCGCCGGACGACGTCACGAGCGGTCCACCATCCCCATCATCTTCTCTCCGTAGCGCGGCCCGGAGATCTTGTCCGGCGCGAGCGCCGCGTCGAGGGCCGCCATCTCCGCGACGCTCAGCGAGATCGCCGCCGCTCCCACGTTCTCCTCGAGATAGCGCCGCCGCTTCGTTCCGGGAATCGGCACGACGTCCTCGCCCTTGTGCAACAGCCACGCGAGCGCGATCTGCCCGGCCGTGGCCCCCTTGCGCGCCGACAGCTCGCGCACGGCGGAGGCGGCGCGCGCGTTCGCGTCGAAGTTCGCGCCCTGGTAGCGCGGATCGTTGCGCCGGAAATCGCTCTCCGGGTACTCCTCCGCGCGCTTCACCGCTCCGGTGAGGAAGCCGCGCCCCAGCGGCGCGAAGGGCACGAGCCCGATGCCGAGCTCCCGCAGCGCGGGGAGGATCTTCGCCTCGAGTCCGCGCTCCCACAGGGAATACTCGCTCTGCAGCGCGGCGATCGGATGCACGGCGTGCGCGCGGCGAATCGTGCGCTCGCTCGCTTCGCTGAGCCCGAGGCAGCGCACCTTGCCCTCCCGCACGAGGTCGGCCATGGCACCCACCACGTCCTCGATGGGCACCGCGGGGTCCACGCGATGCTGGTACAAGAGATCGATCCGATCGGTCTCCAGCCGCCGCAGGGACCCCTCCACCGCCTCGCGGATCCGTGCCGGCCGGCTGTCGACGCCCGAGATGGCGCCGTTCGCGTCGAATCGGAAGCCGAACTTCGTGGCGATGATCACGCCATCGCGCTTGCCCTTCAGCGCTCGCGCCAAGAGCTCCTCGTTCGCGCGCGGCCCGTACGCCTCCGCCGTGTCGAGGAACGTCACGCCGAGCTCGATGGCGCGGTGGATCGTGGCGATGGACTCGCGCTCGTCGCGTTCCTCGGCCGTGCCGTAGGCCTGGCTCATCCCCATGCAGCCCAGCCCCAGCGCCGACACCGCGAGGCCGCTCCGTCCCAACTCCCGTCGTTTCATGGCTTCCCTCGAGGGCGCTGATCGCCGGTTGAATACCAGTCCAGTACTCGTAGGGCGCGGAGGGTGTTCCACCGGCTCGGCCGACCCTCGCCCTCGTCCGTCTCGACCGGCATCTTGCCCGGGTAACGGGCCTCGAGCGGCCACCTGCCGTCGGCGTCGCGCTTCGACGCCACCAGGTCGATCGCCTCGGCGACACGCTCGTCGGGCGGGGCGCCGGCGCGGCGCAGGTACTCGAGCCCCCGCAGCACGTCGTAGTGCCACCACGTGGGGAAGGCGAAGCGCGTCCACGCCGCGTGGCCCTTTCGATCTCGCTCGATCACCTCGCCGGTGGACCTCCGGCGGAAGAGTCGACGCTCGAGGAGGTACTCCTGTCCGCGGAGACGGGCCCGGGTCACCTCCGCGCGGCCCCCGACGGCCCGTTCGTGCTCGAGCAGAGCTTCGAGCACGCAGATCGTGGTGTTGAACGACGACCGCGTCGAGCCGCTGGGGGCCTCGCAGTTCCAGCCGCCGTCGGGCAGCTGCTCGGCGAGCAGCCTCTCGACGAGGCCCCGGACGTCCTGGCCGAAATAGGCGCCGACCGCCCCGACCTGCCCGTTGATGCAGGGCTCGAGCTCGCCGGCGAAGAAGGGATTGTCTTCCGTTTCCTGCGGGCCGCATCCTCGCCACGTCACGTGCTCGCGGACGAGTCCCACCGCGCGCCGCGCCGCATCGCTCGCGGGATCGAGACCCATCTCCCGCAGGAGCATCAGGACGTGCATGGTGGAGTCCCACCCGCGGTTCCACGCCGCGCCGCCCCACCGTCCGTCGGGCGCCTGCAGCGCGAGCAGCCGTGCGCCGGCGCCTTCGGTGGCGACCCTGGCGCGCTCGACCGCAACCTCGTCCGCGGGCGCATCCGTCAGGTCGCACAACACCTGCCAGCGGATCGAGGGGTCGGAATCGAGCAGCCAGCGAATTGCGGAGGCCTTCGACGTCGAGGCTTGCCGGAACCCTCCGTCACCCTCGGGAGGCACGCGCGCCGGGTCAGAGCTCCCGCTGGGCACTACGCTCAGCAGCTCGAAAACCGAGCAGACCACCGGCATGCTCGCCTGGGGCTCTCGGCCGATCCGCCGACACTCTCGCGCGAAGAAAGCCCAGTGGCCTTCGATCCAGAAGTCCAACGAGCCGTCGCCTTCGCCTTCGATGGCAGCGTACTCGGCGGTCACCCCGTGGAAAGGCACGACGTGCACGTCGGTGATGCGGCAGACGAGGGCGGGTTCATTCCGGTGATCCACCACGAGCTCGATCTGGCCAGGTACCGGAAGCTCCTCCCCGTCGGCTTCGATCGCCCAGAGCAGGCTTGTTCCAGCTCGCTTGCGCCCCGAGCGGATGAGCGCCAGCAGCGACGCGGACAGCTCAGGTGAGTCGCCGTATGCCTCGACCCGCACGACTCCCGCGGGCACGGAAATGCCGAGACTCGCCAGCTTGGCGAGCACGGATTCCGCGGAAGGAAGTGGTCCCAATGTCGCCGCCTGATGCCTTGCGCTTCAGCGGCGCGCGCCACCGCGGACCCCACGCGGCCCGCGCTCATAGGTGGAGAACTCGCCGCGGAGGCGAACTCCACCGAGCTTCATCCTCGTGCCGCGCCGCGGCAAGCGCTGGTTGGACCGCCAAGGCCGCGACGCCTTCCGAGCGAACGCCCTCGCGCACTCCACGGGGCCGTCGCCGGTCGTCGGAGGACCCGCGGTGAATCGGAGCCGAGTCAGGCCATCCATGACAGGGCCCCGTCCCCGGGCAGGACCGGCTCGGAGCCCGACCCGACTTCACACGACTTCGCCACGACGTACCATTCGTAGTACTTCGAGCCCCAATCGATGCCGAAGAAGAAGACCTTCTCTCCGTCGGCAAGAGCGTACGAGTGATGGTGATCGAGCACTGCGGAACGGTAGATCTCAGGCAACTCGGTCTCATCGAGATTCCGTTCACAGTCCATCCGCCGGACGCTCCGCAGCGTCACTTCGGTCTCCACGAAGCGCAGCGTCGGCTCCCTGTGATCGAATGGCTTCGCGACAACGAAGGTCATGGCGTGGGTCGAGTAGTCCACCGAGACGGACTTGATCACTGTCAGGAAGAGGCCGAGATCGTCGCGATCAGCGTAATCGCTCATGGCCCGTTGCCACTCGTCCCTGCCAGGCATTCGGCGCAGCCGAGCCCGATGGGAGAAACCGTCAGACCGCTGCAGCCCAGCTTGCGTTGCTGCATTTCTTCGCCTCCGTGGATCTCCCCACGCGTCCGACCCGAACGCGGCTACGCCTTCCGGACTGCCAGGTCCAGAACGCCGACGCCCAGCGCGTCGACGCCCTGGTGCACTGGCCCTTGGACGGCGTCTCCGTGCTCGGCCACGACCGGCAGATCCATGCGCAACGAGTCGACGCGTCGGGAACCGCGCAATGGCTCACCAACGCCGTGGCGATCTCCACGAACCACCTGTTTGGCTCGTACGTTCATCACCCTGTCGAGAACACCAGATACGCGAGCCGTGGGGCGGAATCGCGCTGCTCGCTTCCGAGTCGAGACCGCAAGACAAAGCCTCGAGACCTGAGCCAGGCCTCGGCGTGGTGTGTCTCGGGCTTGCCAGGTCTCCATCCACCCTGGTGCTCATGGCTCACAAAGACCCCTCTTTCCGCCAGTCGCCCGACAAGGCAGTCCAGGGCTGAGATCTGCTGGTCTTGCGGGAAGAGCTGGACCGTCCGTCGCTCGATGACGACGTCGAACGGGCCGGGACACACATTGGGATCCATGAGATCACCGGTGACCAATGCCAAAGTCCCCCCGCCCTTGGGTGCAAGATCGGCGCTTCGATGCATGACCGGACACAGCTCAGAGTCGATGGGTCCGGAGCAGGCGAATCTCACCACGTTGTCATCGCCGATTCCGATGCCCCGGATGCGGTTCAGTGGGTGCCACGGACTTCGCAACATTCGTCCGAATACATCCGCTGGCACGGCTGAGATGTCGAGAGCGGTCACGTGAAACCCGAGCAAGGCCAGGGAGAGGGCCTCGCTTGATAGGCCGTTGCCCGCGCACAGAATCGTTTGTGCGCCGCGGCTCGCGAGCAGCCCCGGAAGCGCAGCGTCAGACGACATCGTGTCTGCGAACCCCTGATCGAAGGCTCCGACCTCTATCTGGTTCCTCCAGTAGTTATCCCAGGCTCGAGGGTCGCGGACATCTCGCGGCGTATTCAGGTAGCCCGCTTCGAACGCAGCAAGCCACGCGGCTGCCCGCTCGCGGCGGGCAGTTGACAGTTTCGCGCCGCCGGCATCGGGCGGACCCGAATTCACATTCATCCCCATCGGGGTCGGCACATCGGGAGGACGCTGGACGCCGCCTGGGCGCGCGGTGCGCACTTTGGGCGATCGACCAAACGCTCGGCGAAGCAGGTCTCCAAGAGACATGGTTTCAACTAGCCCTTCCCACTCCCTCCGAATCGAGACGGACGCGCCTCCGACACGCTCCACACGAAGAAGCCCGCCGCGCCGGCGCGACCTACCGCGGCGGCCCGTGTCCGATCAACTCTCCGATCGCGAACGAGAGCACGAACAGGCCGAGCGCCATAGCGAGCACCACCACGACGGAGCGCTCGCGCCTCGCGAGCGCCACGCCGGCCACGACTCCCGCGACGACGCCCGAGGCGGCCGTCCCGATCAGCGTGAACGCCATGACCCAGTCGGAGAAGAACGTGCGTCGATCGTGCCTGGGGCGCGCGCCCCAATAGAAGACGGACTCGAGGAAGACGAGGAACAGAAGGACCAGGCCCACCGACCACCATCCTGCGCCGGTCGTGGGATAGGCCAAGCGACGCCACAGAGGCGGCCCGGGCAAGCCCGCCGCGGGGTGCGCCGAACTCTCAGGTCCTGAGCTCATGCTGCGCCTCCCGCTCGGAACGGAACGCGAGTCAGCCTAGCAGTTAGTAGAGTATATATTCAAGAATTTCGGTCGATGCACTCGGAGGAGCCGGTCAACTCGGCCCCTGACTCGACGCAACTTTCGAAGGGGCCTCGGAGGCATGGCACGGGGAGCACTTCGCCGGCGAGGCCGGACCTGTCCCACGCGCGGCAGATCCTCAGAACAACGACATCTGCCGGTCGTCGCCCACGACCACGTCGAAGGAAAGCCCCCGCACCGCCAGCACCGGCTCCGCCACCGGGCGCACTTGCTTCTGCACGTAGTGCTCGCGATCGATCGGCGAGACGTGCTTCCCCGCCGGCTCCGGCCCGTCCCGCGTCACCACGTACGACACGATCCGGCCCACCCGTCCCTCCATCTTCCGCGCAGCGGCCACGTGCGGCGGCGTGGAGGCCGTGTACTCCTCGAGTCCCTTGCGCAACCCCTTGCGATACACCAGCAGCTCGTCGCACTTCCCGCTGCGCACGTCGGCCACCACCTGCTTCAGGAACTCCTCCACCGGCTCTCCGGCGAAGAGCCGCGCGTACAGCTGCCGTTGCACGAGCTTCGCCAGCTCCGTCCAATCGCGACGCACGACTTCCATGCCGGTGAACACCACGCGCGGCGCGGGGTCGTCATCCACCAGGCCGGCGTAGCGCTTCCGCGCGCCGCCGCCGCCGCCGCGCATCGGAAGCAGCAGCAGCTTCCGGTACAGCGAGTCGAACTCCAGCTCGAGCTTGCTCGTAACGCGCCAGCGTCGCGCGATCTCGTCGCGCACGGCCGCGTTCAGCTCGGCCGCCAGGCGCTCTCCCAGCGTGCGCGCCGCCGCCGCTTCCGTCTCGCCGGATTCCACGAAGAGCGAGTCCGTGTCCCCGTACAGCACGCGCAGCCCCTTCGCCTCCACGCGCGCCTTCGTCCAGAGCAGGATCTCGCGCCCGAAGGACGTGATCGCGTTCGCGACGTCCGGCGAGAAGAACCGGCATGCCGGCGTTCCGAGCACGCCGTAGAACGAGTTCATCAGGATCTTGATCGCCTGGCTCTTCGCCGCGTCGCCCGCGCGCTTCGCCTCCTCGCGCCGCGGGAAGAGAACGTCCAGGATGCCCGGAAGAATCGCCGGCTCGCGACGGAACGCGGCTCCGTTCGGCGCGATGATCGGCTCGTCGTCGCGGCGCGCTGCGGCCCTCTCGGACCCGGCCGCGCTCGCCGAGGCCGAGGAGTCCGCGCCGGCGGCGATCGCCGCGCCGTCCGCTGCCGCCGTCTCCCGGCGCAGATCGCCCGGGCGAATCCATCCCAGGGGATCGATCTGGAAGGTCCGGATCACGCTCGGGTAGAGGCTCTTGAAGTCCAGCACCACGACGTTCTCGTGCAGCCCCGGCAGCGGCTCGAGCACGTGCCCGCCGCCCATCGGGCCCACGCCGCGCGCAGAGTCCACCGTCGGCGCCACGATGCCGCGTCGCCGCAGCTCCGAGATGTACAGGAAGTCGAAGGACGCGATGCTCGCCGCCACTCGATCCGGCGGCATGCCCGTCAGCCGGCTGCGCTCCACCGCCAGCTCCACGAGATGCAACTTCTCGAGGATCGCGAGCGCGAGCCTCGCATCGTGCAGGTTGTACTCGACGAGCTTCGCGCGGTCCTTCTCGAACGCCTCGAGGATGTCCGCCGCGCGGTGCTCGCCCGTGATCGTCTTGCCTTCGCCCAGAACTTCGCGCGCCACCGCGTCCAGCGAGTAGCTCTCGAAGCGGAGGAAGGCGCCGCGCAACAGATCGATGCCGTCCAGCACCACGCGCCCGGAGACGCGCGCCTCCTGCCCGCCGCGCGGCCCCGGCGACGGGCGCAGCGCGAGCGGCTCATTGCCCCGCCCGAGCGCGAGGTTCAGCCCGTAGCGCGCGGCCGCGCGCGCGAGCACCACGAGATCGAAGTCGACGAAGTTCCAGCCGGTGAGCACGTCGGGGTCCAGCTCGCGCACGCGACGCACGAGCGCGGCCACGAGATCGCGCTCGCGCGCGAACGGCACCGCTCCTGCGGGAACGTCCGCCCCCTTCGGCGTCATCAGCAGGACTTCAGCCGCGCCGCAGCCGGCGAGCGCCGCGGAGAGGAGCCGCGTGCCGGCAGGATCGGTCTCCAGATCGATGGAGAGCACGGAGAGCGAGGGCGACCAGTCCGCCGCCGCGATCTCGGGATTCTCGAAGAGGACGTCCGCGCCCTCGCCCCGCAACGGCGTCCCTGCGATCGAGAGCGATCCTCGGATGCCGCGATCGATGAGCCCGCGGTAGGCGAAGCGGACGTCGGCCTCGTAGGTGGGCAGGCCCGCGTCGCGGAGACGATCGCGGATCGGCGGGACGTCGCCGGGCTCGGCCACCTCGATCGTGGCCGCCGGCTCGCCCGTCCACGTGCGGAGGTTCTCCGCGCCCTCTTCCACGACGGGCGCGCCCAGACCTCGCGCCGCCTCCGCGTCGCCCGCCCGGATCCAGAAGCGCGGTCTCTGCCGCGTCTCACGGATCAGGAACGACTCGCCCGTCTCGAGCGTGCCGGACAGGCGCACCACCGGCCGACCCGCTTCGATGCGATACGTGGAGGAAAGAAGGAATCCGCGGGGCACGCGGCCATTCTATGCCCGCGACGGTCAGAGCGCGAAGCCGAGCCCCGACCGGTTCGGGAAATGGCGACGAACGCGCGAGAGCTCCTCGGCCCGCTTCGCGTCCGACCAGGACAGCTCCGCCCCCGCGAGCGTCGCCGCCTCCTCGAGCGCCGCATCGCCGGGGTCGCCGCCCGTGCCGAGATCCGTCCGCCGCAGCACGACGTCTTCCAGCGTCCTCGCCATCTCCGTGCGCGCCGCGTGAACCACCTCGGCGGCGAGCGTGGTGCTGCCGTCGATCGGCTGGCCCAGCTCGGCGCGCTCGCGCACGAGCTTCAGGACGTCGTCGAAGCGGGCGCCGTGGTTGTGCGCGAGACACTCCGCGATGCGCGCGTTGCCCTTCAGCTCCGGTCGGGCCGCGATCTCTTGCACGAGTCCCAGGAAGCTGCGGATGGTGCCGCCGGAAAGCCGCGTGGTCTCGGTCTCGCAGGCCGGGGGCACGTTCCCGCGCTTGCGGAAGACCAGATTCACCACCTCTTCCGCCACGCCGCGCGCGGTGGTGAGCCGCACGCTGATGGCGCTCACGAGCCCGTCGATGCCGTCCGTCTCCCGGTGATCGATCACGTGCGAGCGCTTGCCGAAGCTGAGGTCGGTCGCCCCCGCGTCGTTCTGCCCGAACGGAAGGAGCCCGGCGTACACCATGGCCACGTCGCCCGGCCCGACTCCGAGCCACGGCGCGGCGTCGCGGATCTCGTCCACGAACGCGGTGACCTCCTGCTCCGGCACGCGCAGTCCGTACGGCTCGTCCGGGTAGACCTTGCTGTTCACGCCGATCATCAGCCGGTCCCGCCAGGGCACGAAGAAGAGGTGACGATGCCCGCGGCTCAAGACGGCGTCCGGGTCCGCGTAACGGGTCTGCACGGCCAGCGCTCGCTCGGCGTCCAGCTTCTTCCGGAAGATGAGGGCCATGTCCCGGGAGAAGGGAATCCGTCGCTCCGTGCGCAGGCCGTCGTGCACCAGGATCTGCTCGGCGAAGGGTCCGGCGGCGTTCACCACGGTGTCGGCGCGGACATCGAAACGCTCCCCGCCGAGGCGATCCTCCACCTTCACGCCCACGGCCTTGTCGCCCTCGCGGAGGAGCCCCGTGACCGAGCACCAGTTCGCGGCGGCCGCCCCCTGTCCCATGGCCGAACGGACGAATTCCCATACGAGCCGAGGTGGGTTATAGATCTGTCCGTCAGAAAAGACGCCGGCGCCGTTGGGCCGCGCGTCGGCCAGGACGGGGAACCAGTCGAGAAGCTGCGCCCGCGACACCAGCTTTCCCCTGGGGATCCGCCGCTCGGGGTCGGGGATGTCCCGATTCCGCTCCGACGTGACCAGGCTGAGCAGCGCGAACGCCGCGGCGAGCGCCTCGCCTCCCTGAAGGGCGTGGCCGAAGGTCGGCACCACGACGGGTATCGGATGGACGAGGTGCGGCGCCACGCGGAGCAGAGCGGATCTCTCTCTGCAAGATTCGCGCACGCGCTTGAAGTCCAGGTGCTGGAGGTATCGGATTCCGCCGTGAACGAACTTCAGCGAGTACGCCGAGGTCCGCGCGCAGAAGTCCTCCCGCTCCAGGAGGGCCACGGAGAGCCCGCGCCGCACGGCGTCCCACGCCACCGCCGCCCCGCAGATTCCGCCGCCCACCACGCAGACGTCGAACCGCTGATTTGCCAACGACTTGAGGTCTCTCATCCCGTCGCCCCGCATCCCGTCGCCTTGAGGTGGAAGGCGAAAACGCCGATCTCGCGCTCAGAGGGCCGGCGCCGATCTCTTCATTCAGCCTGGACTTCGACGGGGGAAGCATAACCCTTGAGCGCGCCCTTGCGAATCCTCTGTCCGACGTATTGGTACCCCGCGGACGCTAGGGACACTCAGGCCACCTACGTGCACGACATCAACCGCCACATCGTGCGGCTGGGTCATTCCGTGCGCGTGGTGACGCCGGGGCTGCCGGGTCAGCCGCTGCGGGATTCCTTCGACGGCGTGGACGTGGTGAGGTTTCCGCTGACCCTTCCGCCGGACCTCCTCTACGGAAAGGTCGCGCAGAGCTCGGTCAGCCGCCTCGGCAAGGTGCGCCGCATGATCGCGGTGACGCGCTATCTCTTCCTGCAGGAGCGCGTGGCCGTGCGCGAGGGTCGCGACTTCCAGGCGCAGATCGTCCACGCGCACTGGGCCATTCCGTCGGGGTTCGCCGCGGTCCGCGCGGCGCGGAGGCTGCGCCTGCCGGTGATCATCACGATGCACGGCGGCGACGTCTACGTGAACCGCGCGCAGGGCTACGACTTCCCCACGCGCTGGTACGTGCGCCCGCTCCTGCGCTGGACGCTCCGCACCGCGGACGCGCTCACGGCGATCACGGACGATTGCCGGCAGCACGCCCTCCGCGCCGGCGCCCCGGACGATCGGATCCGGATCGTCACGAACGGCGCCGACCTCCGCCGCTTCCACCCCGCCGCGGGAGCGCCCGAGCGGCCCTGGGGCGAGCGAATGGTCTTCGCGTGCCGGCAGCTCTTCCCGAGGAAGGGCATCCGCTTCCTCATCGAGGCCGCCGCGATCCTCAAGCGACGCTTCCCGGATCTCCGCGTGGTCCTCGCGGGCGACGGCTTCGAGCGTCCCGCTCTCGAGCGTCTCGCGCGCGAGCGCGGTCTCGCGGAGGACTGCATCTTCCTCGGTTGGGTTCCGAACGCGGACCTCCCGCGCTACTACCAGGCGTCCGCGGTGTCCGTGATCCCGTCCTTGGAAGAGGGCTTCGGCATCCCCGCGGCGGAGGCGATGGGCTGCGGGATTCCCGTGGTCGCCTCGGACGCGGGCGGTCTTCCCGAGGTGGTGGAGAACGGGGTGACGGGCTTCGTGGTGCCGAAGGGCAACGTCGACGCGCTCGTGGACGCCATCGGGAAGCTCCTCGAGGACGCGGACATGCGCGCGCGCATGGGTCGCGCGGCGCGCGAGCGCGCCGTGCGGCTGTTCGACTGGGACGTCACGGCGCGCGCGTTCGACGACGTCTATCGCACGGTCAGGAACGGTCACCACGAATGACCGACCGGCTCTTCGCGTTCCGCTGGGACGTGGATCACCGCTACTGCGTGACGGACGGGATCCCGCCTATCCGTGAGGTCTGCCGCGACCTTCGCGTGCCGAACACGTTCTTCGTCAACATGGGCCGCTCCACGAACCTCGCGCTGTGGCTCTCGGGCCTCGGCAAGACGCGCGCGAAGCTCCAGGACGCGGACGCCGTGCACCTCATCCAGAAGCTCGGCTGGCCGCGCTTCCTCCTGGACACGATCTGGTCGCGTCCCGTGGGTCTCGGCTTCCCGCGCGAGCTGAAGGCGCTCCAGGACGAGGGTCACGAGCTGGGCCTGCACGGCGGCATGGATCACGTGGTGTGGAGCCGGAGCTTCGCGGCGATTCCCGAGGACGTGCTGGCCGCCGACGTGACCGACTCGTGCGAGCGCTTCACGTCCCTCTTCGGGCGTCCCGCGGGCTTCGCCTCGCCCGGCTTCTACTCGGACGAGCGCGTGGCGCGGATCCTGGATCGCCTCGGCCTCGCGTACGACGGCGACGGCATCGGCGGCGCCCCGCGCCGGAACGGCGCGCACTGGACGATCCCCGTGACGCTCGTGGGCAAGGGCACGATCCCCTTCCTCGAGTTCCACGGCGCGCGACGCACGCCGGAAGCCGACTTCCTGCGCGACTACGAGCGCCACCTCGACGCGAACACGCGCGTCGTGGTGTACGGGCACCCGTGCTACGAGGGCGTGCGGCCGCATCTCTTGCGGGCCCTCTTCGAGCGCGCGCTGAGCCGCGGCTTCCGCTTCGCCACGCTCGCCGAGATCGCCCGGAGCCTGGACGCCGACTCCGCTCGCCCGACGCCCGCGCCCGGCGCGGCGACCGAGCACGCCCGATGATTCGCGCGCTCACGATCTTCGGAACGCGTCCGGAAGCGATCAAGCTCGCGCCCGTCGTGCGCGCGCTCCGCGCGCGCTCCCGCGCGTTCGACTGCCGCGTCTGCGTCTCCGCGCAGCACCGAGCGATGCTGGACCAGGTTCTCGGCACGTTCGACCTGGCCGCCGACTACGACCTCGACCTCATGACGCCGAACCAGTCGCCCGCCCAGGTCGTGGCGCGCGTGATGGAGCGCCTGCCGCCGCTGCTGGCGGAGGCTCGCCCCGACGTGGTGATCGTGCAGGGCGACACCATGACCACGTTCGCCGCGTCCTTCGCCGCATACCTGTCGAAGATCCCGTCGGCGCACGTGGAAGCCGGCCTGCGCACGGGCGATCGCTTCCAGCCGTTCCCGGAGGAGATGAACCGGGTGCTGACGTCGCGCATCGCGACCTTGCACTTCCCGCCCACGGCGATGGCGCGGGACCATCTTCTCGCCGAGGGCATCTCGTCGGAGGACGTCGTGGTCACGGGCAACACCGTGATCGACGCGCTCCTGCAGACCGTGCGGAAGGACTACCGCTTCCGCCATCCGCGGCTCGCGGACCTCGATCCGCAGCGTCGCCTCGTCCTCGTGACCACGCATCGCCGCGAGAGCTTCGGCGATCCGCTCCGCGCCACGTGCGCCGCGATCGTCGAGCTGGCGCGGCGCTTCCCCGACCTCGACTTCGTCCTGCCGGTTCACCCGAATCCGCAGGTCAAGTCCACGGTGGAGGAGCTGCTCGGCGGCGTTCGTGCCGTGCGCCTCGTGGAGCCGCTCGACTACGTGGAGCTCGTGCACGTCATGGCGCGCGCCGTGATCGTGCTCACGGACTCGGGCGGCATCCAGGAGGAGGCGCCTTCCCTCGGCAAGCCCGTGCTCGTGCTGCGCGAGGTCACCGAGCGGCCCGAGGGCGTCACCGCGGGAACGGCGATCGTCGTCGGGACGAATCGCGAGCGGATCGTGGCCGAGGCCTCGTCCCTCCTCACGGACGCCGCGCGCTACGAGAGCATGGCGCGCGCCGTGAATCCCTACGGCGACGGGCACGCGAGCGAGCGCATCGCCGACGCGCTGGAGCGTCGCTACGGGAAACGGCCGTGACCATCGGCTCGACGCCGGAGGCGCCCTGGCAGCTCCGGCTGTACGACAAATCCCTGAAGAAGAAGCTCACCGTTCGCGCCCTCCTGAAGCACCTGCCGGACGTCGCGGGGAAGCGCTGCCTCGAGATCGGCTGCGCCACCGGCGTCACGTCGCACTTCCTGCGCGAGCGAGACGGCTGGTGGACGAGCGGCGATTTCGACCGCGAGCAGATCCGCTCCGCGAGCGGCCTCGTGAGTCGCACCGTGCATCTCGGGAGGACGGCGCTGCCCTTCGCGGACGCGTCCTTCGACGTGGTCTGCGGCATCAACTTCCTCGAGCATCTCGACGACGACGCGCACTGGGTGCGCGAGATGGCGCGGGTGACACGCCCGGGCGGCGAGCTCCTGTTCGTCGCGCCGTCCGGGGAGAAGAACCGGCCAGCGTTCCTCGGGAAGAGGCTCCTCGGGCTCACCGCGGCCCGCGCGGGCCTCGGTCACGTGCGCGACGGCTACCCGCCGGACGTCGCCCGGAGGCTCTTCGAGGCGAACGGCTGGCAGGTGCTCTACATGGCGGACTACTGCCGCCTCTTCAGCGAGGTGCTGGAGGACGCCCTGAACTGGGCGTTCCGGAAGAAGGCCGCGAGCGGCGCGAAGGGAACGCAGAGCTTCCACGGGGACACCGCGCCCACGTCGTCGGGCTCGTTGGAACGCGTGGGGCCGGCGTACCGTGCGTACGCGCGCGTCTACCCGCTGCTGCGCGCCTGGGCCTCGCTCGACGCCTTGATCCCCTTCTCCCGCGGCTACATGACGGTGGTGCGCGCGCGGAAGTGAGGCGCCGCGAGCGCGGCCCCGGCGAGCGCCAGCCCCGTCCAGCCGACCGCCGCGCCGTAGATGACGCCTTCCACTCCCCAGCGCGCGCCGTACCAGCAAGCTCCCGCGGAGACCGCGAGCGAGAGCCACGCCAAGTGACGGAGATGGGCCAGCTCCTTCTCCGTGCAGAGCGCCGTGGCCGCGGCGGTCGCGAACGCCGACCCCACTTTCGCGACGCCCGCGAGGATCGCCGCCAGCAGCAGCGAATCCGTCAGCGCGTACTTCCCGGCGAGCAGCCGCGTCACGAGCGGCGAGGCGAGCAGCCAGATTCCCGCCGACGCGAGGACCGTCACCGCGCCGCCGTTCCGCGCCTCGCGGCGCACGAGACGCCGGCGCTCCTCCGGCGACCCCGCGCCGCGCAGCCGCGGCAGCAGCGTGTAGCCCACTCCTTGCTGCAGCACGCGATACGGCGAGCCCGCCACCGCCGCGAGCACGCCGTAGAGCGCGAGATCCGCGAGCGAGAGACGTCGCGGGATGACGAGCCGCTCGAGCTGGATGAGGACGAGCGTGGCGGCGGTCAGACCGGCCAGCGACAGCAGCTCGCTCGCCCCGAGCGACTCGCGACGCGCCTCCCGCGGGTGACGCAGGAGCAGCCACCATCCCGCCCCCGCGGACGCGACGTAACCGATCGCGTAGACCGTGCACGGGAGCCACGGCGCGCGGACCGTGGCGAAGGCCACGAGGACGGCGGCCGCGGCGAGCACGCCGTTCTGGCTCTGGGAGAGCGCGAGCGCCGGCCCGAAGCGACGTCGACCTTGGTAGACCGCGCTCGCCACGAGGTTCGCGCCGCCCGCCACGCTGCTCGCGAGGATGAGAAGCACGAGCACGGTGTCGAGCCGGTAGACCAGGACGCCCACGAGCGCCGCCGCGGCGCCCGTGGCCGCCGACGTGGCCAGGGCGCGCCCGAGCAACGCCCTCTGCGGCTCGATCGCGCGTCGCGCCACCAGCGTGTCGAGACCGAGCGGGCCGAGCGGCATCGCGATCTGCACGAGCGCGATCACGAGCGAGACGATCGCGTAGTCCGCCGGCGTCATGACGCGTGCGAAGACGAGATTGGCCCCGACGAAGCCGACGCCGGAGATCCCGAACACGACGGCCGCGCGAAGCGCGGGTGAGAAGGCCGGAACGCGGGGCATCGCTGCGCTCGACGCTAGCCCGGATCCGTCGTGCGCGGCACGAGCCGCAGCGCGATCGCCACCATCAACGCGCCCGCGGCCATTCCGAGCGGGACGAGCCACAAGGGGAACTCGCCCTCGGGCCGATGCGGCGAGCGCATCCGTCCCGTGGCCGTCCACGCCGCCCACGTCCGCGGCGCGTCGCCCCTCGCGATCGCCGCGCGCTGGGCGCGTTGAAGGATGACGTCGGGCGGGAGACCCGTCGTCGTGATTCCCTGGAAGAGCGCGTCGGGTGGGGTGGACGGCGCAGCGGTCTTGCCGGCCGTGCCGGATTCGCTGGTTGCGGCGGGCGCGCCGGCGGGGGGCTCGGCGGGCGTCGCGGTCGCGCGGAGCGGGACCTTCGCGACCGAGCCGGGCTGCCGCGTCCGGAGCGCCGCGGCCGACGACACCTCGGAGAGCGGATGGCGCTCCACGAGATAGGTCCGGCCATCGTGGAGCGCGGCGAACCGAAGCGCGGCGAGCGGCCCGTCAGTCACGAGCACGAGCCGCGCCTCCGGCGGGATGTCCGCGGCGAGCGGTCCGATGAGCAACTCGTGCAGCGACACGGCAGCGCTCGGACGCGCGTCTCCCGCGCTCAGCCCGGCCGCGAGCGAGTCGACGAGCGCGCGCAGCGAATCCGCCCCCGCGGCGATCCGCGCGGAGCGGCAGCGGTCCTGCGACACGAGCACCACGAGGCTCGCGTCGGCGCCGACCAGATACTCCAGGAGTACCTGATCCGTCTCGAGCAGCTTGCTTCGCAGATCGGCGACGGAGACGGGCGGCTCGACGCCGCGAGCGCTCTCCGCCGCGACGTACACGCCCTCCGCGTCGCCGGCAGCCTGCCGCGCCTCGGCGACCGCGAAGACCTCCGCGCGAGACGCGTCGCCCGCCGCGCGGGACGCGAGCGCGACGACGAGCGCGAGCACGCCGACCCCGAGTCCGAGACGTCCGCTTCGGATCATGCGGGAGCGCTCCTTTCGACGGGATGGTATGTTCACATCCGGGAGAACAGGATGAAGTCGAGATCGCGGCTCGTCTACGACATCCTCGTCCGCTCGTTCGCGGCCGGCTCGTCAGCGCTCTTCGCCGCGGTCGCGCGCGCCCAGACGGCCGCCGTCCCGAGCGCCGCCGACACGCCCGCGCCTGCCGCCGCTCCCGCCGCCGCGACGTTCCACCCGCTCGGCGAGTGGCTGCGCGCCGCCGTGCCCGCGGGCCTCCGCAAGGCGAGCTTCCTCCTCGAGAACTGGCAGTGGCTCGGGCTCGCGGCGGCGATTCTCCTGGGCTGGGTGGCCTCGCGCATCATCGCCGCGATCCTCTCGTCGACGGGGCGGCGGGTGTTCGAGCGCTTCGTGCCGGGCGGCGACGTCGGCACGGTGCGGCGCACGGCCAGCCCCTTCGGTCTTCTCCTCGGGGCGGGCGTCACGCGGTTCGGCTTCCGGGCGCTCGGCCTGCCGAAGGAGATCCTCGACCCGCTCGTCGTGGCCACGGGCTTCGTGGGCGCGGCGGCCGCCGTCCTCACGGCGTACCGCCTCGTCGACCTGCTCACCGCGCACTTCGCCGAGCGCGCGCGCCGGACGCCCTCGCGCTACGACGACCTGCTCGTCCCGCTGCTACGCAAGTCCCTGAAGATCGTGGTCATCGCGTTCGGGGTCGTGTTCGTCGCGGACAACCTGGACGTCGACATCTCGAGCCTCCTCACCGGCCTCGGGCTCGGCGGCCTGGCGTTCGCGCTCGCCGCGCAGGACACGGTGAAGAACCTCTTCGGCTCGCTCACCGTGCTGCTCGACAAGCCCTTCCAGGTGGGAGACGCCGTGCGCATCGGCGACGTCGAGGGCACGGTGGAGGAAGTCGGCCTGCGCAGCACGCGCGTGCGCACGTCGGCGGACTCGCTCGTCACGGTGCCGAATGCGAACCTGATCTCCTCGAACGTGGAGAACCTGGGCGCGCGGCGACGCCGGCGTTGGCAAACGCGCCTCGGCGTGGAGTACGGCACGCCGCCGGAGACGATCGAGTCCTTGTGCGAAGGCATCCGGGACCTCGTCCGCCGCAACCCGGACATCCACGACGAGGACGTCGAGATCTGGGCGAACGAGTTCGGCGCGTCGTCGATCGAGATCCTCGTGTCGCTCCACTTCGCCGTGAGGAGCTGGAGCGCCGAGCTGGCCGCGCGCCATCGCCTGCTGCTCGACATCCTGCGGCTGGCGGAGAAGCTCCGCGTGCCGCTGGCCCTGCCGGCCCAGACCCTCCACTTGCGTCGAGGTGACGCGCGCGCGCGCTAGGGACACCGCCACACGAAGATGAAGGTCGCCGCCTCGGAACTCGACCGGACTTCGAAGACTCGACGCTAATCCTCTTCCGGGCGCTCGACCTCGCGGCTTCCGATCTCGCGCCACCAGAGGTCTCGCTCGCTCGGGTCGCCGTGGAACGTGATCTCGGCGAGAACCGCTTCGAACACGTCGTAGAGCAGGAAATCCCGGCGGAGATCGTGGCTCGGCGGGAAGACGTCCTCGGGGTTGGGTCCGCACTTCAGTCGGAACTCGCCGCGCAAGAGGACGGGGAGGTGGCCCATCGCGTTCGTGGGGACCGCCTCCACCGAATAGATCTGCGGGTCGTCGTGATTCCGCCCGACCAGGACGGGCTGCAGATCGAAGCGCCGGCGTTCCGCGAACGACTCCCACTGGATCTCCAGATAGTCCAACTCGCAGAGCTCATCGTGGGTGGTGGGCCGCTTCACCTCGTCGACGAACTCGTCGAGCAGGTCGGTGAAGAGGGGGAGGAGGAAGTCGCGGTGCCGCTCCGCGAGGAGAAGGAGGTCGCGCAGCGTCACGCGGTCGTGGAGACGAACGACCGTCCGCAGGTAATAGGGCAGATCCTCGCTGACGTCGCGCATCGCGTTCTGGCGAAGCTCCGGATCCCAGACGGATGCGCGAAGCACGCCGCCCGGAAGGAGAATCATGTCCAAAGCGCCCCCTCCTGCCGAAGAGCCGGGTCATTCTGCTGCGCACCCCCGGGCAATGCAAGGTCCCGATCCCCGAGGCTCGGTGCCTTCCTGACTGTCGGCTGCGATCGGCCTCGACGCGAGGTCTTGAGTGTCTTGTCAACAAGCGGAATCTTCGAAGAACGGGCTTCACACCCCGCAAGGGGGTTGCCACGGGCCCCTCGAATTTGGGATCCTGCTGGAAGGTCGGTCTCGCCCGCGGCGCGGGGGAGGCCGCCGTCCCAGCCGATCTATCCCCTGGATCGGTCGATTCCCCACTCGTACTGCGGAGACCTCCGAGATGCGGCCTTATTTTCTCGTTTCGCTCATGGCGATCGCGCTCGTCGGGGCGCCATCCACGCCGGCGCATGCCGCGCGGAATTGGCACGTCGATCGGGGGACGCTGACGTTGTCTCTCGACGACTCCCACTTGTCCGACCTCGGTCTCAAGGCGGCCGGGGAGCGCACCACCGCGGTCGCGGGCGAGGAGGTGGTCTCCGCACTCGGCACCGGGCTCCGGTCTTTCGTGGTGAGTCCCGGTGATCTGAACTTCACGAGCAAGAGCGGCGCTTTCGAAGGCTTCGTGTCGCGCTCGGTTCCCAGCCTCGCCGTCGAGGGCGGACTCACGCTGGCGAGTCGTGCCGGCGCCGCGGCGCCGGCGTTCCTCTACGACTGCCGGCTGAACATCGATCTCTCCCGCGGAAAGGACGGCATCTCTCTCGTCACGGCCGATCCGGCAATGCCCCAGCCGTTGAACGTCGTCGACGCGGGCGTTCTCTTCCGAGAGGATCGTGGCGAGCTCGCCGTGTGCTTCGCCGACCTCCAGATCTCCACCGCGTGGGCCCGCGCGCTCGGACATCCGGAGCTCGCGGGGCAGTGGGTCGGTACGCTCGACCTGCGGCTCGACGCGTCGACGCCAGATCCGAAGGACCGGAGAGAAGTGCTCGAGCCCCCGCAGAGCCCGCTGGCGCCTCTCGACCTGCAGCTCGGTGGCCTCTCCGGAATCGTCAGCCAGGGGCGCACGGGAACGTACCCGAACGGCCTCAACGGCCTCTCCGCCCAAACCATGTCGTGCAACCCCGGCAGTGCGAACATCCCCTGGAACGCCCCCATGGCGGAGACCCATCCGTTCATCGCGCTGGCTCTCTTCCGTGTGGCGAACGGCGTGCTCGAGGAGGTCGGCCAGAACTGGATCAAGCACGCCTTCTTCGCCCTGTCGGACAACGGCTGCGGCTACGGTTGCCCTCACGGCTCGGACGGCTCCTATCTCGCGATCGGCTGCTCCGACATCTACTCGGCCGGCAACAACGGGACCCGCTACTACCTCGGCCCGCGCAAGGAAGTGGATCCGTACCGCGGCACCTGGACCGCTTGCGGCTCCTTCTTCGACGAACCCGTCGTCCACGACGCGGACTGCAACCGCAACTACGACGGCACGGAGCCGAACAACGTCAACCACCGGCTCGTGGTCGCGGACGGGGATCTCGGCAACGCCGGCGCCACGTACTTCTACGAAGGCGCCTACTACGTCGCCAACGACGGCGTCCCCGACAACAACATCGGCTGGCGCCAGTGCACGATGAGCTGGAACGGCTCGACCTGGATCTTCTCCACCGTCGGCGGCGGCGTCACGCCGAACTACGGTTGCGTGGCGGAGACCTGGGGGGACTCGCACCAGCGCAAGGACCTCGCGACGGACGACGGTCCCGTGGTCCTCTCCGAGCAGGTGACCGATCTGGGCGGCGGCTCGTTCCACTACGAGTACGCGCTGTACAACCTGCGCAGCAACCGCGGCGTGTACTCGTTCTCCGTGCCGGTCGGCAGCGCGAACCTCACGAACGTCGGCTTCCACGACATCGACCAGGACGGCACCAACGACTGGACCGTGACGGTCGCGAACGGCGTCGTGACCTGGGCCACCCAGGACTACAACACGAATCCGGACGCGAACTGGCTGAGCAGCGAGAAGCTCTACAACTTCCGATTCGACGCGGACGTCCCGCCGGTGGCAGGGCAGGTGCAGTGCGGGATCTTCCGGCCCGGCGTGGGCACGTCGTGCTTCATCGACACGCAGACGCCGAACGGCGGCGCCACCGCGGTCGCCGAGCTGCAGGGCGTGAGCGGTCTGGCTCTCTCCACGGCCGGCCCGAATCCCTTCGGCGAGTCGGCGCGGATCGCGTTCTCGTTGCCGCGTCGCGAAGCGGCCCGCATCTCGGTCTACGACGTCACCGGGCGGACGGTCCGCGTCCTCCTCGACGACGTGGCACCGGCGGGATCGCGCATCCTCACCTGGGACGGCCGCGACGGCACGGGCAACCGCGTCGCGAGCGGCATCTACCTCATCAGCCTCGAGACGGCCGACGGCGTGCGCACGGCGAAGATGGCTCGCTTGCGCTGACGCAGGGGACGTCGGCTGAGACCGGCACCGTTCCATTCGGGGGGCGCTTCGGCGCCCCCCGTTCTCTTGCTCCCGGGATCTATGGGAGCCTCCGATTCACGACACCACACTCCGGTCGGCGTCGGTGTCGCCGGCGTCCTGATCACGACACTGGCGGGCGGCGAGCGCGCCTCCGGCGCACCCCGACACTCGGTTTGACGGCGTGCGCGCGCCGGTGCAGAATTCCGCCGCGTTTCCCCCGCTTCCACCTGGAAGCAAGCGCTTCCCGCTTCCACGCGGAAGCATCCACCGCCGACCTGGAGGTCGCTCCATGAAGGTCCTGTCGCTGTCTTTGCTCGCCGTCGTCCTCTCCGCCGTCGTCGTGTCCGCGGCCGACAAGCCCGCGGCCCCCGGCGCCGCCAAGAGCGCTGCGCCGGCCGCTCAGGCCGCCGCTCCCAGCGCCGACCAGCAGCAGGCGATGATGCAGAAGTGGATGGAAGTCGCCACCCCCAGCGAGGCGCACAAGAAGCTCGAGGCCAGCGTCGGGACGTGGGATACCGCGGTCAAGATGTGGATGAGCCCTGACGCGCCCCCGCAGGAGTCCACGGGCGTCTCGAAGAACACGATGGTCCTGGGCGGCCGCTGGCTCGAGCAGTCGTTCGAAGGCACCATGATGGGCCAGCCGTTCCACGGCATCGGCTACACGGGCTACGACAACTACAAGAAGCAGTACGTCGGCATGTGGATGGACACGTCCAGCACGTCGGCCATGATGTCCACCGGCATGTGCGACCCCTCCGGCAAGACGATGACGTTCACCGGCACGGTGGACAACATCATGACCGGCGGCAAGGACCAGTTCAAGGAAGTGCTGACGATCGTGGATGCCGACCACCAGAACTTCGAGATGTGGGCGCCCGGCCCCGACGGCAAGATGTACAAGAACATGGAGATTCGCTACACGCGCAAGGCCTAGCGCCCCGCCGCACGCAGGCTCGAGCCGGCCGCTCGTCGCAAGACGGGCGGCCGGTTTCGTTCGGCCGAGGCGATCTCAGTGGTCGCTTTCTCCGGTCTTCATCAACTGCGCGTTCTGGCGGCCCACCGCCACTGCGAGGAGGATCCACGCCACGACCAGCGCGAGGTTCACCATCGCGAACTGGCTCGCGTGGAAGCCCAGGTAGCCGGT
Source organism: bacterium (assembly GCA_046330135.1). Classification (GTDB taxonomy): domain Bacteria; phylum ARS69; class ARS69; order ARS69; family ARS69; genus CAYYFX01. Next base: position 445,541 of record JAXLTI010000004.1, on the reverse strand, counting down.
TCCGACGAAGACGAGCAGCGCCGACAGCCCGTCGCCCATGCGCACGAAGAACGTGTCGATCGCCTGCTTCGCCTTGTACTTCTGCTCGCGCGTGGTGGGGAGGAAGAGCACGTTGCGGACGGTGTTCTGGATGGAGTAGTCCGCAGCGTTTTCCGCCGTCTTCGCCCAGCGCACGAAGGCGAGCGCCGGATAGAAGGCGAGCAGCAGGTAGCCGCCGAAGGCGATCACCGGCAGGAAGAGAAGCGCCGTCCGAACGCCGAGGTACTTCAGGACGCGCGACACGAGGAATAGCTGCGTCAGAAGGCCCACGACGTTCACCACCGTGAAGAAGTCCGCGTAGAACTTCCCGATCCACTGCCCCTCCGACAATCCGCCGGACGTTCCCGCCGCCACGCGCTCGGCGGCGGTCGTGGACACGACCTTGCCGAGGATGTACTCGCCCGTGGTGTTCACGCAGTTCAGGACCAGCATGAGCATCGCGATGCGGAGGAGATACCGGTTCTTTCGCACGAGGTCGAACGCGCCGCTCCCGCCCAGCGGCTCCGTGGGCGCGGAGTCCTCGGTGGGCCGCGCCCGCTCGCGCCGGTCGATCGCGTTCGTCAGCCCGAGGGACGCCACGAGGATGCCCGCCGCCACGAGCAGCATCTCGGTCACGCCGAGGGGGCCGATGAGCTGCCCCGCGATCCAGCTCCCGGACACCGCGCCGAGGGAAGCGCCGAACGCGACGATCGCGAAGAGCCGCTTGCCCTGCGCCGGCGTATAGACGTCGTTCGCGAAGGACCAGAACTGCGCGATCACGCTCATGTTGAAGATGCCCACCCAGAGGAAGAACGCCACGCCGAGATGGGGCACCTTCGCGCGGGCCAGCGCCCAGAACGCCACGAGGCACGCGGCGAAGAAGAGCGTGACGGAGTTGATGAGGCGACGTCGCGGCAGGCGCGAGGCGAGCCGCGCGTACTGGGGCACGAACAGCAGGAGGAGGAGCGCGGTCAGGAACGCGGCGTAGCTCTTCACCTCCGCGCCGCCGCCCGCGAGGATGAGCGCCTCCCGCACCGGCTTGATGATGTAGTACGTCGTGAGGAGGAGATAGACGTTCAGCGTGAGCAGCAGCGCCGTGACGCCCTCGCCGCGCTCCACGTCCGCGAAGAGCCCGAGAAGGCGCTCGATCGGGCCCCGCGAGGCCGGACGGAGCGCGGCCGCGGCGGGCGACGTCATCGATCCACCGCGACCACCCGCCCGCTCGCGCGCGCGACGTACGCGACCACCGGCGGCGTCCAGTCGCCGTCGTCGCGGCTCGCGCGAAGCTCGAACGCCTGGAACGGATGGGCCGCGTCACCCCCCGGAATCGGGATCGAGAGGGACGCGAGATCGGTCCACGCGGGCCGCTCGCCGGACGGTCGGCGTTGCGCGTCCACCGCATACGTGCGGAACCGGTAGCGAGTCGACTCCGCCTTCCACAGGCCGCGCGCCACGCCCAGGTCCGTGGCCACGAGCTTCCCCGCCTCCACGCGGAAGAAGTCCACCGGACAGATCCGCTGGAACCATCGGCGCGCGATCAAGTCGCGGCGCTGCCCGAGCGTCGCGGCGACGTAGTCCGTGGCGCGCGGGTCGCGGTACTTCCCGGCGGCGCAGATCGCGTGCAGGGCTTCGTCGTCGAACGCCGAGATGATCTTCGCCGCCCAGTAGCCGTCGCGGTCGGTCAGCCGGGCGAACGCGGGATTCGGTACGAGCGGCTCGAAGCCCATGGGGTCGAAGGGATCGCTTCCGAAGTAGCCGACCTCGGGGAGCCCCGGCGGGCGGCGCTGCTTTCGCCAGTCGTCCTCGACGAGCCCGAGCGTGACGAGACGCCCGAGGATGCGCGTGGCGTTGACGCCGTACTCCCAGCCGTCCTTCTGCACGAGCCCCGCGGCGCCCGCGCCCAGCGTCGAGGCGAAGTCGATGAGGTGATGCTTCACGAAGTGCCGGCCGTCCTCTTCGACGAACATGTCGAGGGTGTTGTGCTCCTTCGTGTCGAAGTGCGTGATCCACGCGCAGAAGACGCGCAGCCCTCGCAACTCGCGGCGGTATTCGTGACGTACCCGATCGTTGGGGTCGTCGTCGCGGAGGCCCTGGTAGTCGAAGGGGCCCACCGGCTTCCCCGCGAGGAACTTGCTCGCGATGGCCAGGTACCGCCCATTCGCGTCCTTTTCGAGGCGTCCGAGAATCGCGTCGAGGTCCGCCTCCGTCATCGCCCGGTCCACGGCGCCGTCCTTGAGGCGCACGCCGTCGCCGAGCACGAGATCCTCGCGCCGGAACGCGACCGCGTCGTCGCAAGGCGTGTTGTAGCCCGCGCCGTACAGGAGGCGCTCCGAGATGGCGCCCGCGGCGGTCGTCATGCCGAGGCATCCCGGCGGATCGAACTTCACGACCCAGACCTGACCCGCGGCGTCCTTCACGTTGAAGCCCGGCGTCACTCCTTCGGTCTTCGCCTTCACGATCGTCCACGGCGCGCCGCGGTCGGGACCCGCGCCTTCGCCCGCCCCGCGGGCCAGCTCCTCCATCGTCATCGGGAAGAGCCCGATCCGGTTCGTGAACCACGACGAGTTCGGGACCTCGTCCAGCGCGTTGACGTTCTGCGCCTCGCCCCAGCGGTCGCCGCCGCCCCACGCGCGCACCGTCTTCACGAGGTTCGACGGCGTGGCGTGCCGCGCGAGCGGCCGGTCCAGCGTCTCGTGGATCTGGTAGCGGAGAAGGTGCGGCTCGTAGTACGCGGGCGGCGCGGTCAGGTCGGTGCGATCGTCGTCCCACCAGATCGCCGGCGCGTCGACGAGCGGCGGGCGCGGCCGCGCGGACGCCGGCGCGGCGAGCGCCGCGAGCGAGAAGAGGCCGAGGAGGAGGGATCGCGGGTGCACGTCGCTACCGGTCCGGCACGGGGCTGCGCGCGTTGAAGAAGCCGCCCTTCTCGTACTGGAAGAGCTGATCGGCGCGCAGGCGGAACTGCGTGCCCTCCTCGCTGTGGCCCACCTCGATCCGTCCGATGAAGCGGCCGTGTCCGCCGAGCCGCACGCCGCCGCCGTACGACTTCGCGAGACGTTCCATGCCGAGTTCGTCGAGCTTCGCGAAGACCTGTCCCCAGTCCGCGAAGACATAGGCGTCCGCGCCGAGCGCGTTCTCGTTGTCCACCACCCAGAGCGGCCAGCGGTACTCCGCGGTGAGCGACGCGATCCCGATGTCGTGGAAGCGCTCGTCCGGGTAGCCGCGGAAGACGTCGGGGTCGTCGTTCGTCAACATCCGCTGGAACGGCACCGGATCGTCGCCCCGATTCTCCTGGCGCGACACGAAGCCGCGCAGCGCGAGCGCGCGTCGCGAGTGCCAGAGCGGGAGGAACTGCTGCGCCTCGGCGCGCCACGTCCAGTAGACGGCCCTCGAGTTCCCCTTGCCTTCGAACCAAGACACGGTCGCGCGCTCGAGGCCGCCGTGCTCCGGGCGCGCACGCTCGCGCCACGGATGCTCGGGCGGCCCGAGCTTCTCCGTGTTCTCGTGCGTGAGCTCGAGGCCGGCCATGCGCCCGTCGGACTCGCGCCGGTAGCCGAAGGGGAGCTGGCCCGCGAACTCCTGCGAAAGATGCGGGTCGTCGGAGAGGTCCGTGCCCGTGGCGGCCACGCCGGAGTACATCGCGGAGATCGCGACGCCGTAGTCTCCGGCCACGGTTCGGTGCCACGTCGCGCCGGCCCACGACACCTCGCGACGATAGAAGGACTCCGCGTCCTCCGCCGCGTCGGGGCCGATGCCGAAGAAGCGCGCGTTACGGTCGCTGCGGTATCCGCCGCCGAGCTCGAACCAGGAAAGCTCGCTTCGCCGAAGACGCAGCGCGAGCGTCGCGCGGCGGTCGCCGGCGCTCTGCGCGCCGAGCTTGAGCTTGAACGCGTCGTGCGCGGGGCCGAAGTCGCGAAGATCCACCGAGACGTTGCCGCCGTAGCCCTCGCCGCCGCCCAGCGTCACGCCGCCCGAGAACACGTGAGCCGGGCCGAGCGGCAGAAAGCGGCGGATGCGGTGCCACGTGGGGCTCTCGTCGAGCGTCTCGACGCTGGCCTCGGCGCCCATCATGACGAGCTTCAACGGGTAGCTGACCGCGGTGATCGGGAAGTCGGCGACCTGCTCCCACGTGGGTGGGGGGATCGCCCGGAACGTCGACGTGTTCGTGCTGTCCGGCGCCCCGATGGGACCCCACGCGCTCGTGCCGGCTCCCGCGGGCCCCGCCCTCGCGACGCCGGGGTCGGGGGCAGCCGGCTCGGGGCTCGGGACGGCTCCCGCGCGAAGGGGCGCGAGGCTCGCGGCCACGCCGAGGACGAGCAGCGCGGAGAGCCCCGCACGCGTGACAGGCCGACTCATTCGTCACACCGAGGGACCGGAGGCCGGATCAGCAACGTCGCTCCCGTACGAGGGTGAGCGGGAACGTTCGTCGGAAGCGCCCGCTCGGGTCAAGGGCGTTCGAGTCGCCGGTATCGCAACCTGCACGACGCGAAGCGGTGCGGCGCACTCGACGCCGCCTGCGCGTCCGCTGCGCAGGCCGGAGGCCCTTGCGCGACGTCTTTCGGGCGCGTCGCCGCGATTGCCCCCTGGCACACGCCTTGCAGAACCAGGAGGCATGCAAGTCACCGGCCTCCCTCGCCCGAGCTTCCTCCTCGTCCTCGCCGCCGTCGGGGCGGGCGCGGTGCTCCATTACCGCCACCGTCCGGCGCCCGCGGCCGATGGGCTGTGGGCCAGCCCGGCGCCGCTCGCGCACACCGCGTCGGTCCCCTTCTTCGTTCGAGCGAGCGATCTCTCCTTCACGCTCGCCGAAGCGCAGACGGTGGAGGTTGACGTGTACGACGCTTCGGGGAGGCGCGTGCGGCGCTTCCCGGCGTCGATGTTCTCGCCGGGTGACCACGCGATCTCCTGGGATCGTCTGGACGAGCACGGCCGCGAAGTGGCCGCCGGGTTCTACACCGCCCGTTTCGACTTCGGCAGCACTTGGAGCGCACGACGCCTGCTGTGGATCGGGGGAATGCCCTAGACTGCCGGCGTGCGGCTTCGCCTCTTTCTCGTCGCGAGCGTCACGCTCGTCGTCGCCCTGCTGGCGGCGCGGGCTGCGATCGTTCCGGTCCTCGGGTTCGAGGAACGGCAGTGGACGCTTCGCGCGGACGGCGGCACGGCCGAGCTGCTGCGCCGGACGCGCACCCGATGGGCGCGAGTCGTCAGCGAGACGGACGCCACCCTCGCCCGTCCCGGCGACGTACGCGTGGAGTGGCGCGGCTTCCTGACGCTCGATCGCGCGGGGAGCCTCGCAGGCGTCGCCGAGAGCGCGGGACCCGCCGCAGTCTCCGTGGACGGGCGCGAGCTGCTCCGCATCGAGGGCGGGACGGCGGGGCGGGCGCGCGGCGTTGCCGCCGTGACTCCCGGTCCACACGAGTTGCTCGCGCGCGTCGACGTTCCCGCGCACGACGCCTTCTTCAAAGCGGTGCTCCGCCTGCCGGACGGCGCCATCGTGCCGCTCGAGGAGGCGCCGTGCACGACCTCGCCCGTGAGCGGCACCGAAGCGGAGCGCGCGCGGCGATTCCGCGCGTGGGCGGACCCGGCGCTCGCGATCGCCGTGCTCTGCGCCGCGGGCGGAATCGTCGCGGCTCTGCGCGCCGCCTCCCTGCGCTCTGCATCGCTGCACGGCGCAGCCCTCCCCGGCGATCTCCTGCGCAGCGCGGCGCCCTCCGCAGCTCGCGACGCCGAGATCGCGGCCACCGCCCTCGTCCTCGCGACCGCGCTCCTCGTGCCGCACGGCGCCGGCCTCGACGCGTGGGGCACCTTCCCGTGGGGCGGCCTCCCCGTCGTCCCGCGTACGGCGCTGTTGCTCACCGGTCTCGTCCCGTGGCTGATCGCGAGCGCGCGGCGCCCGCTTCCCGTTCCCCGCCTTCGCGCATCGGCGCTCGCGGCCGCGACCCTCGCGCTCGCCACCTTCGGGCTCCTTCGCGAGCGACGCTTCTGGGGCGACGCCTGGATCACGCTCCGGATTCTCGAAGGCCGAGCTCGCGAGGGAGCGTTCGGCCCATTCTTCTGGAAGGAGCCGCTGGATCGAATCGTGGCCGTCGTCGCGACGCGGATCGCCGCCCTCGCCGGCGCGGGCGCGGCGAGCGCGGTGGCCGCCACGAGCTGCGCGGCCGGTGCCGCGGTGGTCGCGGCGCTCGTGCTCGATCGCCGGCGTGGCGGCCGCGACGACTGGACGGCCGGCGCCGTTCTCACGGCCGGCGCAGCGCTCCTCTTCTTCGGCCACGTCGAGAACTACACGTGGGTGTCCGCGGCGACCGTGGTCTTCCTGCTGCTCGCCACCCGCGCCGCTGCCGGCGAGATGACGCCGGCGTGGGCGGGCGGCGTGGGCGGGCTCGCGCTCGCGTTCCACCCCGTGGCGATCTTCGCCGTCGGGCCCGGGCTCCTCGCGCTCGCGGCCGCTTCGAGGCGTCCCCGCGACGTGCTCGCGCTCGCCGCCTCCGCTCTGGCGATCCCCGCGCTGCTCGTCGTGGCGTGCACGGCCGCAGGGGTGGCGCCGCCGTCTCTCGGCCTCAACCGCTTCGCCGACGACCCGGCGGTCCTGCGCTCGCCCGCCGCGGCGTTCGCAGCCTCGGCTCTCGGGGGCGTCGCGAATCGACTCGTCCTCATCCTCTCCCCGGGCATCGCGCTCGCGCTGCTCGCGGGACTGGCGCGCGCGCGCCGCCCGTCCCGCGCGGCGCTGCCGCTCGTGGCGGCCGCGCTCGGCGCCTGCGTCCACCTCGTCTTCCTGCAGGGGAAGATCCGGCCCGAAGTCTCCGACTGGGATCTGTACGCGCCGGCCGCCTTCCCGATCGCCATGCTCGCGGGGCGCGCGCTGCGCGGCGCGGAGCGCGCTTCGGCGCGCGCTTGGTGCACCGGCGTCTCGGCCGCCGTGCTCCTCCTCGGCGTCCTCGGCGGCCTCCATCGCTGAAGCGGACCCCGCGGTCCGGTTCGCCCCGTCACGAAGGACCGTAAACTAGTGGAAGGCTGGGACTTGGAGTCGTTATCCTCGCTGCTGCTCGGGCCGCCCCAACCGCCGAGGTGCCGGTGAAGCTCGACATCCGCTGGATCCGCGACGAGTTCCCGATCTGTCGGGCGAAGTTCGAGATTCCCGGCTTCGACAGTCTCCAGCCGCTTCGGTACTTCGATCACGGCGCGAGCACGCACCCTCCCCGCGTCGTGCTGGACACGCACCGCGAGTTCCTCGAGAAGTACTACGCCAACATCCACCGCGGTCATCACAACCTCAGCATGATCGCGAGCGATCTCTTCGACCGGGTGCACGAGACCGTCGCGCGTTACCTCGGCGCCGATCTCTCGAGCCAGACCGTCTTCCTCACGACGAACACGACCGCCGCGCTCGACCTCGCCGCGTGGGCGGCGTCGCACGAGCCGGGCGTGGTCCTCACGACGGTGCTCGAGCACCACTCCAACGACCTGCCGCATCGCGCGTACGGCAAGACCGTGTCGGCCGGGATGCGCCCCGACGGCTCGCTCGATCTCGAGGACCTGGAGAGGAAGCTGGCGTCGCATCCCGTGAAGCTCGTGGCGATCACGGCCGCCTCGAACGTCACGGGATGGATGCCGCCCGTCCATCAGATCGCCCGGCTGGCGCACGCGCGCGGCGCGAAGATCCTCGTGGACGGCGCGCAGATTCTCGCGCACGCCCCGTTCGACCTGCGCCCCTCCGGCGATCCGGAGCACATCGACTTCTTCGCCGCGGCCGGCCACAAGGCGTATGCGCCGTTCGGCTCCGCGTTCCTCGTGGCTCCGCGCGACTTCATGGACGCGCTGCCGCCGTATCTGCCGGGCGGCGGCACCGTGCTCGCCGTCACGGACGACGACGTCGTGTGGGCGAAGGGGAACGACCGCCAGCTCGGCGGCACGCCCAACATCCCCGGCGCGATCGCGATGTCCCGGGCGCTCGAGTTCCTGCAGTCGATCGGCCTCGCCGAGATCCGGGCGCACGAGATCGAGCTCACGCGCCAGGTCATGGAAGGCCTCGCGGCCATCGAAGGGGTCACGGTGTACGGACCTCCGGATCCCGAGGCGCGGCTCGGCGTCGTGAGCTTCAACATCGAGGGCGTGCATCACGACCTTGCGGCGGCTATCCTGAACAACGAAGGCGCCATCGCCACGCGCAACGGGTGTTTCTGCGCGCACCCTTATCTGCATCGGCTCCTCGGAGTCGGCGACGTCCGGGAGCTCGTGGATCACCTCCGGCGGGGCGAGGACACCGAGCTGCCCGGCGCGGTTCGGATGAGCCTGGGAGCGTTCAACACCGCGGAGGAGGTCGACTGGTTGCTTGCCTGGGTGCGTCGTCTTCATGAACGCACGTGGACCGGCCGATACGATCTCGAGAAGCGGGATTACTGCAAGCCGGTCTTCTTCGAGTTCCAGGGACAGAGCGGCGTCTCGGGCAAGTCGGGACACGCCGCGGCGCGCGCCTGACCGGGAGCTCTCTCGGGGGGTTGCGATGATTCCGGAGGACGCCTCGCTGAAGCAGGCTTTCGGGCCGTTTCAACGAGGACACGAACCGGCGCTCGTGCAGCCGTTCCGTGTCGCCGCGATTCTCGCCGTCGTCTACATCGTCCTCTGCGGCACCTACATCTCGGTTTCGAGTCGCATCGCCGCCAGGACGTCCGGCTCGCTCCAGGATCTCGAGCAGCTCGAAGTCCTGAAGGGCACGCTGTTCGTCGTGGTGACGGGCGTGGGCCTGTTCTTCCTCGCGTGGACCCTCTTGCGCCGCATCGCGCGCCAAGAGATGCGCCTCGCCCGGCAGCGCGCCCAGCTCGTCGCCTGGGAGCGCCGCGCCGCCGCCGCCACGTTCGCCGCGTCCGCGGCCCACGACATCAACAACGTTCTCACCGTGGCCGGCGGACACGTGCACCGGATCGCCGGCGCGCAGGCGCTCGGGCCGCGGGAGAAGGAGTCCACGAAGCGTCTCGAGAGCGCCATCCTGGAGATCTCGAAGCTCGCCGACGACCTGCTCCGCCTCGGCCGGCTCGGCGCGGGCGGACACGTGGAGAGCGTGGACCTCCGGCACGTCGTCGAGCAATCCGTGGAGTTCGCGCGCACGCACCGGCGCGTGCGCCACTGCGAGCTCGTGCTCGACGCCACGACGTCGCCGCGCGTGCACGTGGACGCGTCGGCGGTGGTGCAGTGCGTGCTGAACCTCATCATCAATGCCGCGGACGCCGCGGGCGCGGGAGGGCACATCGCGGTCCGCGTGTCGCAACGGGGCGACGAGGCCTTCGTCGAGGTCCACGACGACGGGCCCGGCGTTCCCGAGGCGCAGCGCGAGAAGATCTTCGAGCCGTTCCACACCACGAAGGAAGCGGGCTCCGGCCTCGGGCTCGTCTCCGTGAAGGTCTGCGCGGAGCAGCACGGCGGGCGCGTGGAGGTGGGCACGTCCGATCTCGGCGGCGCGTGCTTCCGCGTCGTCCTGCCGGTCGAGAAGCCGGCGAGCCCGCCGGGGGATCGGCCCGCTCCGGAGGCCGCGGCGTCCGTCTGATGGCTCGCCGTTCCGCGTCCAGCGCAGCGCTCCCCGTCGACCACCCCGAGTTCGACGCGATGGCGTCGTGGTACGACTTCGATTACGAGCGGCGCGCGCGCGGCGACCTGCCGTTCTATCTCGCGTGCGCGCGCGAGGGCGGCGACCCGGTGCTCGAGCTCGGCACGGGCACGGGTCGCGTAGGCGGCTTCCTCGCGAAGGCGGGCTTCCACGTCACCGGCGTGGAGCTGTCGCGCGGGATGCTGGAGCGCGCCGCCGCGCGGAAGGCGCGGCTCGGCGCCGCCGGCGAGCGCCTGCGCCTGTTGCACGGGGACATGAGCCGTCTGCGCGTTCGCGGTCGCTTCGGAACGGTGCTGGTGCCCTTCCGAGCATTCAACCATCTGTACACGACGGAGCGGCAGCTCGCGACGCTTCGCGCCATCCGGCGGAGACTCGCCCCCAGCGGCGTGGCCGTCATCGACCTCTGGAATCCTGATCTCGTGGAGCTGCACGAGGAGGACGGCCGGGTCCGCCTGTCCTACGAGCGGAAGGACCCGCGGACGGGCTGCCAGGTCGTGCAGCGCTTCCGCGTGCGCTCCGACGTTCCCACCCAGATGGGCTATCTCGACTACTGGTGGGACGTCTACCGCGGCCAGCGCCGCCTCCGCCGCGACCACGCGCCGATGCGCTGGCGCTGGTTCCACCGCTTCGAGTTCGAGCATCTCCTCGCACGCTCGGGCCTCGCCGTGCGCGCCGTCTACGGCGACTACCGCCGCCGCCCGCTCGCACCCCGCTCCGAGGAGCTGATCTTCATCGCGAAGCGCGCCCGTCGCTGACGCCCCCCGCGAGGCGTTGCCTGCCCGCCCGAGCTCGATCCTCAGTGTTCGCCCAAGGGGCGTTCGCCCGCCCGCCGAGCTCGACCCTTCCTCCGCTGCGGACGGCGCGGCCGGGGCGTGCGCGCAGCCGCGACGGCGAGCGAAGCGCCGGGTCATGCGACGGCCTGCGCGATCTCCGACGGACGCCGACGCCGCGCGCACTCTGCATACGATCCGGGTTCCCGAACGCGTTCTCCGCAGCGGCGAAGCTACGTCGCCGCAGCCATGGACGGCGGAGGCGACGAAGCGGGAGGGCGCCGGAGCCTGGACGGCGGAGGCGACCGTCCGATGCGGAGAAGCCGTTCGGGACGCCGGATCGGGGCAACCCCAACGCGCGCAGAGCCTTCGAGCGTTGGCTAGAGCAGCGTCCCTCGCAGCACGAGGCCGGCGATGGTGAAGTAGATGACGAGGCCGGACACGTCGACGAGGGTGGCGACGAACGGCGCCGACGCGCTCGCGGGGTCGAAGCCCAGGCGCCTCAGCACGAAAGGCAGCATGGAGCCCGCGATGGTGCCCCACAGCACCACGCCGATGAGGCTGAGGCCCACGGTCGCGGCGATGAGCGCCGGGTGCGCGCCGTACGTGTGGAAGAGCCCCTGCCACACGAGGATGCGCACCACGCCGATGCTGGCGAGAATGCTGCCGAGCGCGAGGCCCGTGATGAGCTCGCGGGACACGACGCGCCACCACTCGCGCAGCCGGACCTGACCGAGCGCCATGGCGCGGATCACGAGCGTGGATGCCTGCGACCCGGAGTTGCCGCCGCTGGAGATGATGAGCGGAACGAAGAGCGCGAGCACCACCGCGCGCGCGATCTCCTCCTGGTAGCGCGCCATGGCGCTCGCGGTGAGCATCTCCCCCACGAACAGCACCGCGAGCCAGCCGCCGCGCTTGCGCACCATGTGGAGCAAAGACGTCCGGAGATACGGGGCTTCGAGCGGCTGCACGGCACCCATTCGTTGCTGGTCCTCGGTGGCCTCCTGCTGCAAGACGTCCAGGATGTCGTCCACGGTGACGATGCCGAGCAGCTTCCCGTCCGCCGCGCACACGGGCACGGCGACGAGGTCGTGCTCCGAGACGATCTTCGCGACGGCCTCGCGGTCGTCGTGCTCGCCGACCCGGATGACGTCCTTCTCCATGATGTCGGCGACGCACGCGATGGCCGGCGCCGTCAGGAGCTCGCGGAACGAGAGGACCCCGAGGAGCCGCTGCGCGTCGTCGAGGACGTAGACGTAGTAGATCGTCTCGAGCTGGTTCTGCGCTTGCCGGCGCACGTAGCGGATGGCCTCGTCCGCCGTCATCTTGGGTCGGACGCGCGCGAACCGCGGGTTCATGAGCCCGCCGGCCCGATCCTCCTGGTACGCGAGCAGCGCCTTGACCTCCTGGCGCGTCGGCTCGTCGAGGAGGCCGAGAAACGTGGCGCGTTCGTCCAGGGGAAGCTCCTGGATCACGTCGGCGGTGTCGTCCGGCGGCAGGAGCCGGATCCACAGTCGACGCTGATTCTCCGACAGACGCTCGAGGATCTCCGCCTGGCTCCGCGAGGTGGCGCTCGAGAAGAACTCCTCCGCGTCGTCGCGCGGGAGCTGCTGGAACGCGTCGAAGCGCTCCTCCGCGGAGAGGGTGGGCCACAGCTCGCGGAGATCGGTGACGCTCATCACGCACCCGCCTTGCGAGGGGGACGCAGCTTCCATCCCCACGCTCGCAGCTTCGATCGGTTCGCGCCGATCACCCACGCGAGGCGCAAGAGCACCCACGCCGGCAGCGCGAAGTCCAACGTCGCGCGCATCAGCGGCCCCATCCGCCGATCGAGCCGCGCGGTGAGCGCGAGGCCGAGGAAGAGGAGACCCGGACCCGTCGTCAAGGCCCGCCCTTCCCTCGTCCGCGCGCGCACCACGAGGAGGATCGCCCCGAGATACGCGGCGTGCAGCAGCGAGGGTCCGATCAACGACTGCACCCAGAGATCCGGCGCGAACGCGAGCCCCATGAGCGCGAGGAACGGGAGCTCGGAGTAGGCGAAGGACCGGTCCGACCCGGGCACCGGCAAGCGCGGCACTCCCGCCCGTCCCAGCACCGCACCGAAGCCGAGCGCCGTGAAGGGCGGCCACAGAACATAACGCAGCGAGAGCTCCATCAGCACCGCGAAGAAGAGGCTGCCGAACAAGATCTCGACCCAACCGAAGCTCCAGGGCGCGTCCCCCGTCGCCGCCGACCTTCGGCCGCGGCGCAGGATGCGCCTCGTCACCAGCAGGTAGAGGACGCCCATGGCCACGCCGAAGGCGCCCGACTCGCCGAGGACGAGGATCGGCTCCTTCCAGAGGGTCTTCGCATCCAGATGGGGTCGCCACAGGAGCATCGGAGCGAAGCAGAACGACGCTCCCACGAGCCCCGCGGCCACGAGGAACGTCGCGCCCGCGTCCCGGCCCGGCGGCCCGCGCAGGTCGCGCACGGCGAGCAGGGGGAACGCCGCGAACGTGAAAGCGAGCGGAAAGAGGAAGCGCAGGAACGACCGCTGCGGCTCGAGGTCGGGTACGAGGAAGGGAAGCAGCGCATCCCCGGCGAGCAGGGCGAACGCGGCGAGGGCGAGGGGGCGCAGGCTTCTCCGCAGGATCTCCGGAAGGGGAAGGCGCAGGAATCCTCGTCCGAGAGCGACCCCGAGCGCCCCGAGCAGAAGCGCGACGTGGACGAGGAGCGCAGGGAGGAGATCCGGGAGGCGCTCCGGATCCACGACGCGGAAGCCGGTCCGCCCGAGCGCGAGTCCGGCCGCGATGGCGAAGGGGGCGGCGGGCAATCGCAGTCGGCGGGCGAGCCACCCGAGCGCGACGGATCCCGCCACGATCGTGAGGTACCACGCGGCGACGGTCGCGGTCACGCTTGCGCCATTCGTGTGCGACCTGCGAGAATCGACGCCGACGACGACATCATGCGCTGCCTCCTGCTCCCCCTCGCCTTGCTGGCTCTCGCCGCGCAGTCGGCGGCGGCGGCCTTGCTCGTCGTTCCGGACGGATTCCCCACCATCGGCGCGGCGCTGACCGTCGCGGCCGCCGGGGACACGATCCTCGTGCGCGCCGGAACGTACCCCGAACGGGTCGCGTTGGTCGACGGCGTGGTCCTCCGCGGCGAGAGCGCGCTCGATCCGCCCATCCTGGACGGCGGCTCGGCCGGGCCGGTCTTGACCGCCGTCGCGTGCGGACCCGGCACGAAGGTGGAGCAGCTCGTGCTGCGCAACGGGTCCGGCGGCACCTTCGGCGGCGGCGCGTTCCTCTCGCACGCCGACGTCGCCTTCACGGGCTGTCGCTTCGCCGACAACGTCGCCACGAACGGGGGCGGGCTCGGCGCGGACGGTGGGCAGTTCACGGTCTCAGGCTGCCGCTTCGAGACCAACGTCGCGGCGCAGTCCGGCGGCGGGCTCGCGGTCACGGGACTCGCGTCGCCGACGATCAGCGCGTGCACGCTCCTCGGGAATTCCGCCACCGCGGGCGGCGCGCTCGCCATCCTGAACGGTGCCACGCCCACGATCACCGGCTGCCTCGTGGACTCGAACCACGCCAACGAGGGCGGCGCGGCGTGGTGGGACTTCCTCACGGGCGGATCGCTCGAATCCTCGACCATCGTCGCGAACGCGACCTCCAGCGCGGGAAGCGGCGCCCTCCACGTCAGCCTTCTCGCGACGCCTTCGATCACGGCCTCCATCGTGGCGCGGTCGACCTCGGGGGCGGCGATGACCGTCGGGTCGGGCGTGGCGGCGGTCCTCGGCTGCAACGACTTCTTCGGCAACGCGGGCGGCGACCTCCTCGGCGGGGTCGACCTGGGAACGAACCTGTTCGTCGATCCGCGATTCTGCGACGCGTCCGGCCACGTCTGGACGCTCTCGGATGCGTCCCCGTGCCTCCCGGGCGGCGGCTGCCCGCAGCGCGGGGCGTTCGGCGTGGGCTGCACGGTCGTCTCGGCGCCGCCCTCCATCGCCACGCTCGGTTGGGGTCCTTTGAAATCCCTCTGGCGGCGGTAGTGTTCCCCCGCTGATCCGTCCCCCGCGCATCGACGTCGCCGCCCCGGCGGCGCTCGGGGTAAGGTCCACGCCCATGGGCTCCCGAGAACCGCCCCCGACAGGATTCGCGCCGTGAACGCGCCGGGACGCAGGATGCGGCCGGGAACGCCGGCGGATGCGCCGGCGATCGAGGCCTTGCTCCGCTCGGCGGAGCTGCCCTTCGAGGGCGTCCCGGCTCTGCTCGACGGACGGGGGGGCGGCTTCGTCGTCATGGAGGCGCCCGACGCTCTCCTCGCCTGCGCGGCGATCGAGGTCCACGGTCGGCGCGGTCTTCTCCGCTCGGTGGCGGTGCGCGAAGACCTGCGAGGGCGCGGGGTCGGCGAGGCGCTCGTCCTCGAGCGCATCCGCCAGGCGCGCTCGCTGGGGCTCGAGACGGTTCACCTCCTCACGACCACGGCCGCTTCCTGGTTCCCGCGCTTCGGCTTCCGGGAGATCGCGCGGGACGACGTCCCCGCGGAGATCCGCGCCACGTGGGAGTTCTCGGTGCACTGCCCGGAATCCGCGAAGGTGTTGGCGCTCTCCCTCGCGTCGCCGGTGGTCTTCGTGCTCGTGCGCACGCAGTTCGCCGGCAACCTCGGCATGGTGTGCCGGGCCGCCATGACCTTCGCCTTTCCGGAAGTGCGGCTCGTGCGCCCCGTCCTGGACGTCGCGAGCCCGGAGGCCCGCTGGTTCGCTCACGGCGCGGAGGAGGCGCTGGATCGCGTGCGCGTCTTCGATTCGCTCGAGGCCGCCGTGGCCGACTGCTTCCGCTCCATCGCCACGACCGCCCGCCGGCGCCACTCGAATCGCCCGCTGCGCGAGCCGGGGGCGGCCGCGGAGGACTTCCGGGAAGCGTCGCCGGAGCGCAGGCTCGCGGTCGTCTTCGGCCCCGAGGACGACGGGCTCTCGAACGAGGAGATCGCCCGCTGCGACTCGGTCATCTCCATCCCGCGGGCGCCCGCCACCGGCGCCACGCTCAGCTTGCCGGCCGCCGCCACGATCGTCGCCTGGGAGATCGCGAAGGCCCGGGGGCTCGAGCTGCCTTCGCCCATCGGACGTCCCGCGGCGGTGGAGCGCGCGAAGCGCGCCCTGACCACGTCGGAGCTGGAAGGAGTGGTGGATCTCGTGGCCACGTCGCTCGAGGAGATCGGTCTCCGACCTCTCCCGGACACCCTCCGCTTCCGCGGATCGATCCGCGACTTCCTCGCGCGCTCGCGCCCCACGGAAGCGGATCGCGTCTTCCTCCGCCACCTCTTCGCCCAGCTGGCAAAATGGAAGGGGCGCGTGGCCGGGGAGGCGCGAAGGGGTGGTCCTGGTATGCTCGGCGGCCGCGAGCGGCCGTGAGCCGGGATGGGAGCAGTCGTGGCGAAGCGTAAGGCGAAGAAGGCGGCGAGCGGCGCGCCGGCGGCGACCCACGGGAGCGCCGCGCCGGGCGCGCGTCGCCCGTCTCCGGGGTTGATCGCGGTGATCGCGATCGCCGTCGCGTACGTCGTGATCGCGTTCTCGATCCGCTTCACGCAGGACGACGCCTACATCTCGCTCCGCTACGCGCGCCATCTGGTCGAGGGCCAGGGGCTCGTCTTCAATCCCGGCGAGCGCGTCGAGGGATACACGAACTTCGCGTGGACGCTGCTTCTCGCGCTGGCGATGAAGCTCGGGGCGCCGCCCGTCCCGGCGGGGCAGTGGCTCGGGATGCTGTTCGGCGCAGGCTGCGTGCTGGTCGCGGCGCGCTTCGCCCGCGCGCTCGAGGGGCGTTGGGGCGCCGCGTCGGTGGGAGCGGCGGCCTTCACGGGCCTCAACCTCGCCTTCGCGCTCTGGAGCACGGGCGGCCTCGAGACTGCGCTCTTCGCGTTCCTGGTGATCTCGGGGCTCGAGCGCGGCCTGGCGCCCGCCGTGGGCGCGGGCGGTCGACGAGCCGCGCCGCTCATCCTCGCGCTCGCGGCCCTCACCCGACCCGAGGGCGCGTACGTGTTCGCGCTCTTCTTCGCGGTGCGCGCGCTGGACACCTGGCGCGGCGGTCCGTGCGCGCACGAGCGCGGACGCGCCGGTCTCCTGCGGGACGCAGCGCTCTTCGGCGGACCGCTCGTTCCGTACGCGGCGTGGAAGCTCTGGTACTTCGGCGACCTGCTGCCGAACCCGTTCTACGCGAAGACCGGAACCACCGCCGCGTATCTCCGCCGGGGCGTCACGTACGCGATCGACTTCATCCGCTCCTACGCCATCTACGGCGCGGCGCCGGTGGTCGCCGGGTTCTCGGCGGCGTGGGGCGGCCGGCGCAGCGTCGAGGCGAGGCTGCTGGCGGTGTGGCTCGGTTGGGCCGCGTACGTCGTGCTCGTCGGCGGCGACGTCCTCTACCTGCACCGGTTCTGGCTGCACTTCCTGCCGGTGGGCGCCGTGCTCCTCGCGCGCGGCGCGTCCTGGATCGGCGAGCGCCTGCTCGTGCCGTCCACGGCGTCGCGGCCGCGACCGGCGGCGACCGCCGGCGCCACGCTCCTCGTCGTGGCCGTGCTGGTGGGCGCCGGCGTGGTCGTCAACCGCAAGGCCACGCTGGAGCGTCGCACGCAGGAGACCGGGTTCGTCGAGAACATGCGACAGAGCGGCGAATGGCTGAAGGAGAACTTCGCGCCCGGATCCACGATCGCGATCACGACCATCGGGGCGATTTCGTACTACTCGGACCTGCGCGTCATCGACATGCTCGGCCTCACCGACCACGAGGTCGCTCACCATCCCAAGATGATTCCCGGGATCACGGACACGTGGCGCGAGATCCAGTACAACGCGGAGAGCGTGCTGCGTCGGCGGCCGGACGCGATCCTCTTCTCCACCGGCATCCGGCCGAGCTCCGCCGCGGAGAAAGCGCTGTTCTTCTATGCGTGGTTCCACCGGAGCTACTACCAGTACTACTACCGCGCCAAGCCGTACCGGCAGAGCATCCAGAGCTGCTTCCGCCTGAGACCGGACGCGGCTCCGTTCGACCCGGCGTTCGTGGAGTCGAAAGGCGTCGAGTGGATCGACGCCTACTCCGAAGCGCACTTGATGAAGGGAAAAGTGCGCGACGATCGGCGCGCCGCCGAGATGTTCCACCACTGCATGGAGATCTCACCTCGGGAGTTCCGGTGGCCGAGAGAATGGTGGGCGGTCACGCTGTACGACGTCGGCGACACGACCGCCTCCGTGCCGTTGTTGAGGGAGATCGTCGGGGAGGACCCGTACGCGGAGGTCGCCTGCGGCCGGCTCGCCGACCACGACATGCGCACCCGCAACGTCGAGGAGGCCCGACGTCTCTTCGAGGCGATGCGCCAGGTCGATCCGGACGACAACCTGCCGTGGGCGGGCCTCGCCGAGATCTACCGCGTCTCGGGGGACTGGGACGAAGCCTACCGCTACGCGAAGGAGGCGGTGCGGCTCTGGGACACGAACCCCTTGCACCTCTTCCTGCTGGGCAGCCTCGCCGCGTATCACGGCGAGTACGACCTCGCCACGTGGAGCTTCCAGCGCGCGCTCCAGACCGGACCGGACCGGCAGACGGCGGACGACGCGCGAGCGGGGCTCCGGATCGTGGACGCGCTCCGCGCGGGCAAGATCCGCCCCGAGGAGCTGAAGCCGCCGCCGCCGACCGGCGCGGGCGCCGGGCCGCCGAAGGCCGCCGCCCTTCGATAGACGGAGCGACGTCGCCTGCCGCGTGTGCTAAACTGACGCCGACATGTCCGCATACAACCTTGTCGCAAGCGACGATGCCGGGCATCGACCAGGCCATGTGACCGTATGAACAGTGGCACACACGTCCTCGAGCAGCCCGCGCTGGTCCTGAACCAGAACTTCGTTCCGATTCATCTCACCACCGCGCGCCATGCCCTGGTCCTCCTCTATCAGCAGGTCGCGCGTGCGGTCGACCCCGCGGACGGGTCGCTCCACCGCTTCCAGACCTGGGCCGACCTGCGAGCGACCGACGACCAGATGGTCGTGCGCTCGGTGAACCTGCGCCTGCGCGTGCCCGAAGTCGTCGTCCTCGAGCACTACTCGCAGGTTCCGCGACGTTCGGTTCCCTTCAACCGCAAGAACCTCTACGCGCGCGATCGGAACCGCTGCCAGTACTGCAGCCGGCACCTCGAGCCGCGGGAGCTCACCATCGATCACGTCATCCCGCGCGTGAACGGCGGGGTGTCCTCGTGGGCGAATTGCGTGCTGGCCTGCATCTCGTGCAACCGCAAGAAGGCGCATCGCACGCCCGAGGAGGCCGGCATGAAGCTGCTCCGCCGGCCCGAGCGGCCGCGCTGGACTCCGAAGCACCTCTTCACGAACGTGCCGCGGCGCGCATCGTGGGAGAAGGTGATCGGGCACGCCTACTGGAATGTAGACTTGGAAGAGTAGGCGGGGCAGGCGGCCGGAAGACCTTCCCACGGGCCTGTGCGCGCGTATGCGGGCGACGCTTCGCGTCGCGATCGCATGCGTGCTCCAATGCCCGTGGGAAGGTCTTCCGGCCACCTGCCCCGCCTACTCTTCCGCGCCTCTCTCCTCTCGGCGGGCCCGGATCACCAGGTCGGGGGAGTCTAGGGGCCGGTAGGGGGTCTCCGACATTCCGCCCAGCGTGAGGATTTCTCCGAAGCCCACGGCCGCGAGCGCGGTCTCGATCTGCGGGCGTTTCCAGGCGTGGTGCACAGCCGCGCGCGCGTTGCGCAGCTCCACGAGCGGCTCGTGGCCCGGACGGAGCGTCATCGTGATCGGGTAGAAGTCCACCGTGCCGTCGCCGCGCGGGATGAGGACGCGCACGAAGACGAGCTCGCCGTCGCCCTCTTCGGGCGGCAGCGGGCGCACGTTCACCGGGAGGGCGCGCACCGGCACGCCTTCGATGCGCTCGTAGTTCAGCATCTGGAGGAGGAAGATCCCGCCCGGCGCCAGCGCTCCGGCCACGCCGGCGAAGAAGCGTCGAAGATCGTCGGCGCTCTCCACGAAGGCGAGCGTGTTGCCCACGCAGAGCGCCGCGCCGAACGGCGCTTCCGGCAGCGACGCCGCTTCGGCCGCTCCCCGCCGCTCGAAGCGGGCGCGCCCGCCGGCGGCGGTCTCGCCGGCGTGATCGACGGCCTGCTCCGTCATCGACTCGGAGAGGTCGATGCCCACGGCGCTCCAGCCGCGCTCCGCGAAGTGACGGACGTGCTCGCCGGTCCCGCACCCCACGTCGAGCAGCGTGCGCGAGGGAGCGCCCGCGAAGATCGCGTCGAAGAACGGCCCTTCGCGGCGGAATCGCTGGGTCCAATCGATGACGCGCCGGTACTCGGAGCGGGAGAAGAGATCGTCTTTGGATTCGGCCACGGCGCTGGTCGCTCTCCGGAGGGTCGGACGGGAGCGCGTCAGTATAGCGCCGGCGCGCCTCTGCTACACTGCGCGGCGTGAGCCCCGACCTGGCGCGCGAGATCGAGAGTCGAATCTCGGAAGCCGTCCGCGCCGGACGGGTGCCGCAGATCATCCTGGATCTCGACGGCACCCTCTTCGACAACGTGCCACGCTCGAAGCGCGTCCTCCTGGACGCCGCCCGGGATCTCTTCGGCGACGGGAGCGCGGTGGCATCCACGGTGTCCGCGATCGCCGAAGAGGCCTTCGAGTACAACCCGATCGACACCCTTCGCAAGCGCGGCATCGTCGACGAGTCGACCTTGCTCGCCCTGCGCGAGGAGTGGGCCCGACGCTTCTTCGGCAGCGCGTACCTCGCGCACGACGTTCCTCTGGAGGGCTCCGTGGAAGCCGCCCGGCGATGGTGGGCGATGGGCGCCGAGCTGGATTACCTCACCGGACGCCACGTGCCCGAGATGTTCCTCGGAACGTGCCGCTCCCTTCACGAGGCGGGCTTCCCGGTGGGCACGGTGCGCACGCAGCTCCTCATGAAGCCCGTCTTCGACATGAACGACGTCTCGTACAAGATCGAGGTCGTCCCGTTCGTGCGGCGGAAGGGACCGATCGTGCTCGTGGTCGACAACGACCCGCGCGTGCTGAACGCGCTCGTGACCGAGATCCCCGAGGCGATCGCGGTCATGATGAGGACGCTCCACCCGAAGGACGCGCCGGCGATCGCGCCCAGCGCCGTCATCGTGGAGGACTTCCGCGGCTTGCTGTAGCGCCATCACCCGTCTGGAGGGAACATGACGAACGATCGTGCAGCGAAGTGCGTGGCCTGCGGCCGCAGCTCGGACGAGATTCCCCTCATCGTCCTCGAGTATCGCGGTGAGCCGACGTGGATCTGTCCTCAACACATGCCGGCGCTCATCCACCAGCCTCAGAGTCTCGTCGGAAGAGTCCCGGGAGCTGACCGGCTCTCGCCCGCCGACCCGGACCGCTGACCTCGGCGTCGCGCGTTTCGAGCGAGAACACCCGGGAATTCGCGCCGTGGGCCGCGACCTGCTCGAAGGACGCGCACACCGAGGGGTTGCGTCGCGGACGGTTGGAGGCGCACACTGGAAGGGACCCCCTTCGCAAGCATCCAGTCAGGAGGCACCGCCGTGCGGATGGTGTTCGTTCGCTGCTTGGGGGGTGTATTCTCCGCCTTTCTCATCACCGGGATCGCGGGGGCGGCGGGCGGCGCTTCGTCGGTCGGCCCCCCAAGGTCCCCCGGCCAGACGCTCTCGATCGGTGCCGCCCCGCCCGGCGCCGGCCCGGCCAAGTCCCTCTCCAGCGAGCCTGCGCACGTCCCCGGCCGGCTCATCGTGGTCTTCCGCGAGGGCGTGAGCCTCCAGGCCCGTCGTGACGCGCATCGCCTCGTGGCCGCCCGCGAGTGGCGCACGCTCGTGCATCCGCGGATGGAGCTGGCCCTCTTCGATTCCAGCGCCGACCTCTCGCGCCTCGAGGCCGGACTGCGCACCGATCCCGACGTCGAGCTCGTGCAACCGGACTACCTCGGAAAAGGCGGCAGCGCCCCGAACGACACGTTCTACGGCGAGCAGTGGCATCTGAACAACACCGGCCAGAGCGGCGGCACGCCGGGCGCGGACATCGAGGCGGAGGCGGGCTGGGACATCGCGTCGGGGAGCAACTCCGTCGTGGTCGCCGTGCTGGACACCGGAATCGACTCCGATCATCCCGAGTTCGCCGGCCGGATCCTGCCGGGCTGGGACTTCGTCAACGACGACGCGGACCCCGAGGACGACTTCGGCCACGGGACGCTGGTGACCGGCCTCCTCGCGGCGAACGCCGACAACGCGTTCTCGGTGTCCGGCGTCGATCACGCGTGCATGATCCTGCCGGTCAAGGTGCTGGATCAATTCAACAGCGGCACCACCTCGAACTTGATCAGCGGCCTGGGCTTCGCCGTCGCGGGCCACGCCGACGTCATCAGCATGAGCCTCATCAACTACCCGTGCGGCGGAGCGCTCGAGGACGCGCTCAGCGACGCGGAGCTCTCCGGTGCGATCCTCGTGGCCTGCGCCGGGAACGGCGGGATCGGCGACGCGGACGTCTCCTGCCCGGGCGCGTCGATCCACTCGATGAGCATCGGTGTCACCGGCGACAACGACGCGCGCGCTTCCTACTCCGGCACCGGCGACGCCCTCGATTTCGTGGCGCCGGGGCACGTCGTGCGCTCGGTCGTCTACAACTCCTTCGACGACGGGTTCCAGATCTTCAGCGGCTGCTCCGCGGCCACGCCGGTTGCGGCCGGGATCGTGAGCATCCTGCGAGCGCTCGGCCCCGAGCTGCGCACTCCCGAGGTCCGCGCCATTCTGCAAGCCACCGCCGAGGATCTCGTGGGCGCGCCCGAGGAGGACACCCCGGGCTGGGACCCCTTCATGGGCTACGGCCGGCTGAATCTGCGCGCCGCGCTCCAGTACTTCGTGGGAGCGACGGGTGCGCCGCGCGCCGAAGTCCGAGGCGAGGGTGACCTCCGCGTCGACGCCCGGCCGAATCCCGTCCGCGGCCCCGTGACGATCCGCTTCACCTTGCCCGCCGAGGCGTGGGCCAAGGTCTCGATCTTCGACGTGCAGGGCCGCCTGGTTCGAACCCTCCTCGAGGGGCTGCGCGGCGCCGGAGGCCACGACGTCGCCTGGGACGGGACGGATGGCGGCGGGCATCCCACGGCGCCCGGGGTGTACTTCGCGCGAGTCGCCGCCGATGGTCGCTCCGCCCTCCAGAAGGTGACCGTGCTCCGATAGCGGCTCCGCCCGTCCGCCCTCGGCGAGATCGCCTCCCCACCCGCTCGATCGAGCCCTTGGACGTGGCCGATCTGCGTCGCGGAGAGATCCGCCTGGCGAAAAGCCTTTGACCGGCCCTCCCTCCGTGACGACAATCCGGATATATTGGTCCTTTATTCCCGGCGGAGGGGATCCGTGCGCATCGCGTCGTGGGTGTTTCGGGAGGCGGGCGCGGCGATGGTGCTCGAGGAGCGCGAGTGCGCGCCCGAGCCGGGAGAGGTTCTCATCCAGGTCTGCGGGTGCGGCGTCTGCCACACGGACCTCGGCTTCTACTACGAGGGCGTCCCCACCCGGCATCCGCTGCCGCTCACGCTCGGTCACGAGGTGGCCGGCCGGGTCGTCGAGGCGGGGACGGGCGCCGCGGGCTGGCTGGGCGCCGACGTGGTGGTGCCGGCCGTCATTCCCTGTGGGACGTGCGACGCGTGCCGTGCGCACCGCGGCTCGGTCTGTCCGAGTCAGATCTTCCCCGGCAACGACGTTCACGGCGGATTCGGCACGCACCTCGTCGTCCCGGCGCGCGGGCTGTGCCGCGTCCCCGATCTGAGCGACCGGAACCGCAATCCCCGCGGCCTCGAGCTCTGTGATCTCTCCGTCATCGCGGATGCCATCTCCACTCCCTACCAGGCGATCCGTCGCGCGGAGGTGGGTCCGGGCGACCTCGCGATCTTCGTCGGCGTGGGCGGCGTGGGCGGCTTCGGCGCGCAGATCGCCGCCGCGCTCGGTGCGCACGTCGCGGTGATCGACGTGGATCCGCGGCGCCTGGCTCTGGTGGCGGAGCACGGCGCTGACCTCACGCTCGACGCGTCGGAGCTGGACTTCAAGTCGATCCGCATGAAGATCCGCGCGCTCGCCGACGGCGCGCAGATCCCGAGCTTCCGCACGAAGATCTTCGAGACTTCCGGCACGGTCGCCGGTCAGGCCACCGCGTTCGGCCTCCTCACGCACGGCGCCCACCTCTCCATCGTGGGCTTCACGCCCGCGAAGGTGGAGCTGCGCCTGTCCAACGTCATGGCGTTCGACGCCACCGTCCAGGGGAACTGGGGCTGCCTCCCCGAGCTCTATCCGGAGGCGCTCGAGCTCGTTCTCGCGGGCAAGGTGGTGCTCGGGCCGTTCGTCGAGCGCCGGCCGCTCTCCTCGATCAACCGGACCTTCGCCGACCTGCGGGAGCACCGCATCTCGCGCCGCGTGGTCCTCACCCCGGAGTCGTGAGCATGGAGCTCAAAGACCACGATCTCGTACGCGACGCCGCTCGCCCGGGAGTCCTCTACGAGGAAGTGCCGCTGCGCACGCCGTCGGGCGAGACCGTTCCGGGACTGCACTGGGTGCGCGTCACGCTGAACAACCCCGAGCAGCTGAACTCCTACACGACGGACATGATCAAGGGCGTCATCCTCGGCATGCGCCGCGCGTCCAACGACCGGGCGTGCGTGGCCGTGGTGTTCACCGGGTCCGGCAACCGCGCCTTCTGCACCGGCGGCAACACAGCCGAGTACGCCGAGTACTACGCCGGCCAGCCCGAGGAATACCGCCAGTACATGCGGCTCTTCAACGACATGGTCTCCGCCATCCTCCACTGCGACCGGCCGGTGATCTGCCGCGTCAACGGGATGCGCGTGGCCGGCGGGCAGGAGATCGGCATGGCCTGCGACTTCTCCATCGCGCAGGACCTCGCGTCGCTCGGCCAGGCCGGACCGAAGCACGGTTCCGCGCCCGACGGCGGCAGCACGGACTTCCTGCCGCTCTTCGTGGGCATCGAGGCGGCGTTCGAGAGCTGCACGCTCTGCCGTCCGTGGAGCGCGCACAAGGCGCACCGCCTGGGTCTGCTGACGCGCATCGTGCCGGCGCTCCGCGTGGACGGGGGGCTCGTGCCGAATCCCCTCGTGATCACGGACCGCTGGCTCGACGAGACCGGCAACATCGTGCACGGCGAGTTCAAGAGCGGCGCCGAGCGCGAGAAGGGCAAGGAGCTGCTCGCGAGGGGCGCGGTGGACCTCTCGGCGCTCGATCGCGTGGTGGACGCCTTCGTCTACGACCTCGCGATGACGATGCCGGGCTGCCTCACGAAGACCCTCGAGAGCGTCCGCAAGCACAAGCTGCTGCACTGGGATCGCAACCGCGAGTCGAACCGGGCGTGGCTGGCGCTCAACATGATGACCGAAGGGAAGGCGGGCTTCCGCGCGTTCCACGAAGGCACGCGCGAATGCCGCGAGCCGGACTTCCTGCGGCTCCGCCGCCGTCTCGCGGAAGGCGCGCGCTGGAGCGACGAGCTGGTCGAGGAGATCCTGCCCGCCGCGCGCGGGCGGACGCCGGCGGCGCGCTCGTGAGCGGCGACACGCTCGTGGGCTCGGTCCGTGTGCAGCGCTCCGAAGCCGACCAAGTCTGGAGCGTCCGGATCGGCGGCTCGCGCGGCAACGTCCTCGACGCCGGCGTGATCGGCGCCCTCGGGCGCATCTTCGAAGAGGCGGGCCGCGCCGGGGACCTCAAGGCGATCTGCCTCTCCGGCGAAGGCGAGCACTTCTCGTTCGGCGCCAGCGTGCCGGAGCACCTGCCGGGTCAGGTCGAAGGGATGCTCCCGGCCTTCCACGGGATGTTCCGCGCCCTGTTCGATTGCGCCGTCTTCGTGCACGTTGCCGTGCGGGGGCGATGCCTGGGGGGAGGCCTGGAGCTCGCGGCCGCGGGTCAACGCATCGCGGCCTCGCCCACCGCCGTCTTCGGGCAGCCCGAGATCGCCCTCGGCGTCTTCGCCCCCGTCGCGTCGTTGCTGCTGGCGGAGCGCGTCGGGCGGCCGCGGGCCGAGGAGCTCTGCCTCACGGGACGCACGATGGACGCGAACGAGGCGCTCGGCCTCGGACTCGTCGACGAGCTCGCGGACGACCCCGAAGAAGCGGCGCTCGCGTTCATCCGGAAGCATCTCCTGCCCCGCTCGGCCGCCAGCCTCCGCTTCGCGAACCGCGCGCTCCGCCTCGCGCTGCGCCGCCGGCTGGACGGCGACCTCGCCGCGCTCGAGTCGCTCTACCTGAAGGAGCTGATGGCCACGCGCGACGCGACCGAAGGCCTGCGCGCCTTCCTCGAGAAGCGCGCGCCCGAGTGGAGGAACTCGTGAGCGAGAGCGGACGCGCGAGCGCCGGGCCCACGCCCCTCCTGAAAGAGCTGCTCGACCGCGCGGAAGAGCTGGCTTTCGATTCGCGGCTCGCCTCCGTCCGCGAGTGGAAGGCGCGAAGCGGCGGCCTCGCGATCGGCTACATGCCGATCCAGATCCCGCGCGAGCTGCTCCACGCGCAGGGCGTGCTCCCGGTGGGCATCGTGGGCGGCGGCGAGATGGAGATCATCCGCGGCGACGCCTACTACCAGTCGTACATCTGCCACATCCCGCGGAGCACGATCGAACTGGGCCTCAACGGCTCCTTCGACTGCCTCGACGGAATGATCTTCCCCGCGATCTGCGACGTCGTCCGCAACCTCTCGGGCATGTGGCAGCTCCTCTTCCCCGACAAGCTCTCCCGCTACCTCGACGTGCCGCAGGACTTCCGCGCGGGGATCGGCGGCGCGTTCTACCGCCGCGACCTCGAAGACCTCGCGAGCGACCTGACGGCGCGGGGCGCCCGGCTGCTTTCCTCGGACGCGCTGCGCCGATCGATCGCGCTGCACAACGACTGCCGCGCCGAGGTCCGCGAGCTGTACGCGCTCCGGCGCGACGAGCCGTGGAAGGTGCCGACGCACGAGCTCTACGTGCTGCTGCGGGCGGGGCTCGTGCTCCCGATCGACGAGCACGCGGCGATGCTTCGCCGCTACCGCGCCCTCGTGGTCGAGGACGAGACTCGCCGCCCGCTCGATCAGGCGCGCGTGGTGCTCACCGGCTCCTTCTGCGAACAGCCGCCGCTGGGTCTCATCAAGACGCTGGAGCGTGCCGGGTGCTACGTCGTGGACGACGACTTCGTGCAGGTGCACCGCTGGTTCCGCCACGACATCCCGGCCGGCGACGACCCGCTCGGCGATCTCGTCCAGGCGTACCTCTCGGACTCGATCGCCAGCCCCACGCGCTACATCGGCGAGGACGCGAAGGGCGCCGACCTGGTGCGCCGCGTGCAGGAGAGCCGCGCCGAGGGCGTCCTCTTCTCGGCAGCCAGCTTCTGCGATCCCGCGCTCCTCGACCAGCCGATGGTCGTGGCCGCCGTGGAGAAGGCGGGCATCCCGTGGACCGCCTTCAAGTTCAGCGAGAACACCGGGCAATTCCAGGTCATCCGCGAGCAGGCCGGTACGTTCGCGGACTCCATCAAGCTCTGGAGCGGAGTGTGAAGACGTGAGCACAGCCGAAGCGCCGCGGACCGCCGCGAAGGACGAGAGCCAGCTTCGCCAGAAACGGATGATCGAGGAGCACTTCGCGCGCCTCGCCCGCATCCCCGAGTCCGGCGAGAAATGCGCGTACACGTTCGTGCCCGGCAACGTCGTGGAGCTGATGCGCGCGCTCGACCTCGTGCCGGTGCTGCCGGAGATCAACGCGCTCCAGTCCGGCATGCGCGGGAAGTCCCGCGACTACATCGCCATCGCGGAGAAGCACGGCCACTCGGAGGACGTCTGCACGTACGTGAAGTGCGACTACGGCATGCTGAAGTCCGGCAACGTGGGCCCGACGGGCGAGAGGCTCCCCGAGCCGCACGTGCTCCTGCTCTCGTACACGGGCTGCTTCACGTTCATGAAGTGGTTCGAGATCCTTCGCCAGGAGTACTCGTGCCCGGTGGTGATGCTGCACGTGCCCTACCAGGGCGACGGCCGCATCACCGAGAACATGCGGCGGTACGTGGTGGATCAGCTGCGCGAGAAGGTGATTCCCGCGCTCGAGGCGGTGGCCGGCAAGAAGCTGGACCTCGACCGTCTCTCCGAGCAGCTGGCGCTCTCCGCCAAGGCCGAGGACGACCTCGTTTGGGTCCTGGAGTCCGCGAAGAACGTCCCCTCGCCGATCGACGCGTACTTCGGCGGCGTCTACTACATCGGGCCGATCTTCACGGCGTTCCGCGGCACGCAGGAGGCCGTGGACTACTACCGCGAGCTGAAGGCCGAGATCGCCGAGCGGATGGCGGAGGGCCGCGGCCCGGTCACGCCGGACGGGGAGATCAAGGACGAGCGGTACCGCCTGGTCGTCGAAGGGCCGCCGAACTGGACCAGCTTCCGCGAGTTCTGGAAGATGTTCTCGGACGAGGGCGCGGTGGTGGTGGCGTCGAGCTACACGAAGGTGGGCGGCGTCTACGACGACGGCTTCCGCCACGACCCGCGCCACCCCCTCGAGACCCTCGCGGACTACTGCATGGGGTGCTACACGAACCTCTCGCTCCCGCGGCGCGTGGAGATGCTCGCGCGCTACGTGCAGGACTACCGCGCCGACGGCTTCCTCGTGAACTCCGTGAAGAGCTGCAACTCGTTCAGCGCGGGGCAGCTCCTCATCCTCCGCGAGGTCGAGAAGCGCACGGGAAGGCCCGGCGGCTTCATCGAGAGCGATCTCGTGGATCCCCGGTACTTCGCGGCCGCGAACATCAAGAACCGGCTCGAGTCGTACTTCCAGATGATCGAGCAGAAGCGGGCAGGGACGCGATGAGCGGCCCTCTGACGATCGAGCGGGCGGCGACGCGATGAGCACCGTCACGAGGATCGAGCAGACGCCGGCGCGTGGCGCGATGAGCGTCTTCGTGGGCATCGACCTCGGCTCCACCACCACGAAGGCGGTGGTGCTGCGCGACGACGGCGACGTCCTCGGACGCGGCATCACGAACAGCCGAAGCAACTACGACGTGGCCTGCCAGGTGGCCCTCGGGGAGGCGATGATCGACGCCCGCCTGCGGCTGGTGGAAGCCGGCGTGCACGAGGCCGGCCTGGATCCGGTGCGGCGCGCGGACCTCCTCGCCGAGCTGGCGCGGCGCTTCCGCGAGCAGCAGTACCTCGAGCGCCTCGACGTGCTGGAGAAATGCGTCGGCCGCTGGCTCGATCTCGCCCAGGCGAATGCGCGCATGCGCGAGGCGGTCCGCCGCATTCTCGGCGACATGCGCGCCGAGACGCCGGCCCTCTACGCTCCCGGCGCCGTGCGCAAGAGCGACTTCTTCCGCGATCTCGCCGGCAGCCGCTACCTCGAGCGCGCGGACGAAGCGTCGCGCGAGAGCGGCGTCCCCTTCGACGCGCTCGTCGGCCTCTTCGACAAGGCGATCCTCGAGGTCGAGAACTCGCCCCCCGCGGACGGCGCCTTCGCGGAGCAGATCGGCAGTGCGGTCAAGGCGATGGACGGTCGCGCCCGGGAGCTCGCGGGTGTGGTGGAGGCCGCGCGGAGCGTGGACATCGCGCCGGTCGCCTCCGTCGGCACCGGCTACGGCCGCGCGCGTCTTCCCTTCCCGAAGGAGCAGATCCGCTCCGAGATCCTCTGCCACGGGCTCGGCGCGCACGCGATGTTCCCGAAGACGCGCACCGTGCTCGACATCGGCGGGCAGGACACGAAGGCGATCCAGGTGGACGAGCGCGGCATCGTCACGTCCTTCCAGATGAACGATCGCTGCGCGGCGGGCTGCGGTCGCTACCTCGGCTACATCGCCGACGAGATGAACCTCGGCGTGCACCAGCTCGGACCCCTCGCGAAGCAGGCGCGGCGTCCCGTCCGCATCAACTCGACGTGCACGGTGTTCGCCGGCGCCGAGCTGCGCGAAAGGCTGTCCTTCGGCGAGAAGCGCGAGGACATCCTCGCCGGACTGCACCGCGCGATCATCCTGCGGGCCATGTCCCTGCTCGCCCGCTCCGGCGGCGTCTCGGACGAGTTCACGTTCACGGGCGGGGTGGCGAAGAACGCCGCCGCCGTGGACGCGCTGCGCGGTCTCATCGTGGACAACTACGGCGAGCGCACGCTGAACATCTCGCCGGACTCCATCTACACGGGCGCGCTGGGCGCGGCGCTGTTCGCCGCTCGCGACGCGCGCCGAAAGGCGTCGGAGTCATGAGCGACGTGCTCCTCACCGCGGGCATCGACGTGGGGTCCTCGGCGGTCAAGGTCGCCGTGATGGAGGACGCGGGCGACGGAAGCGCCCGGCTTCTCGCGTCCCGCACCGAGCGCATCCGCCGGCGGGATCCCCTGGCCGTCGTGGACGAAACGGTGCCGGCGGTGATCGCGGAAGCGGGGGTGTCCCGGGAGGACCTCGCGTACGTGGCGACCACGGGCGAAGGGGAGTCCGTGGCGTTCCGCAGCGGGCACTTCTACGGCATGACGACGCACGCCCGCGGCGCGCTCTTCCTCGACCCGCAAGCGCGCGCCGTGATCGACATCGGCGCGCTCCACGCGCGCGCCGTGCTCATGGACGAGCGCGCGAAGGTCGTCAGCTACCGCATGACGAGCCAGTGCGCGTCGGGCTCCGGGCAATTCCTCGAGAACATCTGCCGCTACCTCGGCGTGACGCTGCCCGAGATCGGCCCCTTGTCCCTGCAGGCGGACGACCCCGAGAAGTGCTCGTCGATCTGCGCGGTTCTCGCCGAGACGGACGTCATCAACATGGTCTCGCGCGGCATCTCCATCCCGAACATCCTGCGCGGCATCCACGACTCGATGGCCGGGCGCTACCACCGCCTCCTCACCGCGGCGGGCGCGCGCGGCGTGGTGCTGGTGACGGGCGGGCTCGCGGCGGACACGGGGCTCCTCGCGGCGATCCGGCAGATCGCGAACGAGAAGGGCGCGGAGCTCGAGATCCGCAGCCACGAGCAGAGCATTCTCGCCGGCGCCATCGGCGCCGCGCTGTGGGGAGCGTTCCGCGCTCGGAAGCTCGCGAGTCGGGGCGTGCTCGTGTCGCCGTGAGCGTCGCCGCGCTCCTGTCGCTGGAGGGACGCGTCGCGCTCGTCACGGGCGCGGCGGGCGGCATCGGGTCCGCCGTGTGCGAGCACCTGCGCGACGCCGGCGCTCGCGTGATCGGGTGCGACCTCGAAGGGCTCGTCACCCCCGCCGGCATCGAGCGGCGCTCGTGCGATCTCGCCGACGAGGCGGACATCGAGCGCCTCGTCCGGGAGGTCGCCGCGGACGCCGGAGCGCTCGACGTGTTCGTGCACTGCGCAGGCATCGTCCGCGACGCCGTGATCTGGAAGATGGCGCCGGCGGATTGGCGCCGCGTGATGGCCGTGAACCTCGACTCGGCGTTCCTCCTCCTGCGCGCGCTTGCGCCGCTGCTCCGCCGCTCGAGCCACGGGCGCGTGATCCTCGTCGCCTCGATCAACGGGGAGCGGGGGAAGCTCGGGCAGGCGAACTACGCGGCCAGCAAGGCCGGGCTCATCGCCCTGGCGAAGACCGCCGCGCGGGAGCTCGGCGCGTCCGGCGTGCGCGTGAACGCGATCGCGCCGGGGCTCGTGGCCACGGCCATGACGAAGGGCCTGCCCGCCGACGTCGTGGAGGCCGCACGCCGCGAGACGGTGCTCGGGAGAATCGCGGAGCCGGAGGACGTGGCGCGCGTGGCGCTCTTCCTGGCATCGGATCTCGCGCGTCACGTGACCGGGCAGGTCTTGCGCGTCGACGGCGGCCAGCTCATCGCGTGAGCGCGAAGGCGGACTTCGGCGTGCGCCGACGGCGCGACGCCCGAGCGAACGCGTCGGAAGGAGAGGACATGGATCGGATGAGGACGGAGGAGTCGACGGTGGAAGCATCGAAGATCGTCGTGCGGCGGCTCAGGCCGGACGATCTGCACGCGGTCATCCTGCTGGACGCGCGCATCACCGGGCGCCGCCGGGACGAGTACTTCCGGTTGAAGCTCGCGAACGCGCTCGCGGACACGGGCGTGGAGGTCTCGCTCGCGGCGGAGCACGACGGCGCCTTCGCCGGCTTCCTTCTCGCGCGCGTGTACTACGGCGAGTTCGGCGTGGTGGAAGCGGTGGCCGTGCTGGACACGATCGGCGTGAGCCCGGACTTCCAGCGCGTGGGCGTGGGCGCCGCGCTGCTCGCGCAGCTGTGCCAGAACCTCGAAGGCCTCGGGATCCCGCAGCTCCGGACCGAAGTGGGCTGGGACGACCAGGAGCTGCTGCACTTCTTCCATCGCGAAGGCTTCGTGCCCGCGAACCGCATCTGCCTCGACCTGGACGTTCTCGCCGCGAGACGGCGGGACGTGGAATAGCTCGGCGGTCAGTCCGCTCGACGGTAGATCCCCTCGAGGAACGTGGACCAGCTCTTCCCGTCCGCGGAGTTGTCGAGGCGGAAGCGGTACTCGCCGTCGCCGACCTCGTAGACCTGGCGGCTGTGCCCGAGATGAGTCTCGTGCGTGAGCGTCAGCACGTTGCCGTCCCAGGAACCGATCGCGGGCGCCCCGTGCTCGATGCCGCTCGAGTCGAACCAGTGCATCGTGTAGCAGCGCCCTCGCGGGTCCCAACCGAGGACGCCGTGGCCCTCGAACGCCAGCCGACCGTCCTGCTCCTGCTCGTAGCTCATGATGAGGTAGAAGCCGCCGAGGCTCAGCCGCGCGCTCATCCGTCCGAGCGCCTTTCCCCCCTCGGGCTTCCAGGGCGTGGGGAGCATCCGCTCCTCGCCGCGCCAGCTGCCGTCGAGCTTCGCGAGGCGGCGGTGCTCGTCGCCGGGCTTGGGCATCTCCATCGCTGGGGTCTCCTTCGAAGCGGCGCCGCCCTCGGTCATGCGGGCGGCACGGGAAGCACGGGCGTGTCCTTGATCGACGAGAGCACCACGCTCGCCCGCGCGCGCGTGACTCCCGGAATCCTCGGCAACGTGTCGCTCACGAGCAGCCGCAGCTCCTCGAGCGACCCGCAGCGCACCTTCAGCAGGTAGTCGTCGACGCCGGCGAGGTGGCTGCACTCCTGGACCGCCTCCAGCGCGATGATGCGCTCGTGGAAGGCGGCGCGCTGGTCGGGGCCCGTGAAGCGGACCGTGACGTACGCGCCCACCGGCGCCAGCACCTGCGGCTCCACCCACGCCGCGAAGTGCCGGATGACACCGCGGTCCTGGAGCCGCCGCACCCGCTGAGCGATGGCCGGCGCCGTGAGCTGCAGGTCGTGAGCGAGGTCGGCCCAGCTGGCGCGGCCGTCCCGCATGAGCCGGGACAGCAGCCGGCGGTCCAACCCGTCCAGGTCCGAGTCGAGGCGGAGCTCGAGGCCGCCGCCGGAGGACGCTTTCGAATCAGTGTCGTTTTCGCGCTCCATGATTTGAAATCAAAGCACAATAGCCGCTTTGGCGTCAATTCGTTTTCCTGGGCGCCACCGAACTTTCGATGGGAGGTCGGTCCCCGGCCGGGCCCGGGTCCTCCGACCTCGAGCAGCCACTCCGCCCCTGCGGGAACTCGGCGGGACCGCGCCGCGACCAGGGCCTCCCGCCGGGCCGGAACCGTTCGCTGCCCCGGCGCCGCAGCGGCCCGCTCGTTCCGTCGACCGTTCTCCGCGCGTCTGGATCCGCCTTCTCGCCTGCGTATAATCCCGGCTTCCTTTCCCCTGGAGACGCTCGATGCGCTCGCTCGCCCTCGCCCTGTTCGTCGCCGTCGCCCCGTGCTCGGCCCTCGCCGCGGACACGGCCACCCCCGCTGCGGACGCGAAGGACGCCGCGCCCGCGGCCGACGAAAACAAGCCTGCGCCGTTCTTCGACGGCCTCGGCCACGTCGACTTCAAGATCACGACGAACTCCCCGACCGCGCAGCTGTACTTCTCCCAGGGGCTGCTGCTCGCCTACGGCTTCAACCACGCCGAGGCCGCGCGCAGCTTCCGCGAGGCCGTGAAGCTGGATCCCACGTGCGCGATGGGCTGGTGGGGCATCGCGCTCGTGCTCGGACCGAACATCAACGCGCCCATGGAGCCGACCGACAACCCCGAGGCGTGGAAGGCGTTGAACAAGGCGCACGAGTTCTCGCACCTCGCTTCGTCGAAGGAGCAGGCGCTGATCGGCGCCCTGCTCAAGCGCTACGTCGCCGCCGCGCCGCAGGATCGAGCGAGCCTCGACGTGGCCTATGCGGACGCCATGCGCGAGGTCGCGCGGCAGTATCCGGACGACGTGGACGTGCTCACGCTCGCCGCGGAGGCGCGCATGGACACGCACCCGTGGGATTACTACGACCGCAAGACGTTCGAGGAGCACGCCTGGACGCCCGAGATCGTCAA
Source organism: bacterium (assembly GCA_046330135.1). Taxonomy (GTDB): domain Bacteria; phylum ARS69; class ARS69; order ARS69; family ARS69; genus CAYYFX01. The sequence goes on along the minus strand of JAXLTI010000004.1, from coordinate 411,842 downwards.
CCTGCTCGAGATGGCGCTGAAGCTGAACCCGGATCATCCGGGCGCGAACCACTTCTACATCCACGCAGTGGAGGCGTCGAAGAACCCGGAGCGTGCGCTGCCCTGCGCCGAGCGGCTCGGCAAGCTCTGTCCCGGCCAGGGGCACCTCGTGCACATGCCGTCGCACATCTACATCCGCACCGGCCAGTACCACGACGGCTCCGCGGTGAACGAGAAGGCCATCCAGGCGGACGACGCGTACGTGGCGTCGTGCCACGCGCAGGGCATCTATCCGCTCGCGTACCGCACGCACAACCACCACTTCCTCTGGACCACGGCCACCTTCGAGGGACGGAGCGCGGTGGCGCTCGAGGCCGCGCGGCACACGGCGGCGCTCGTGGCGAAGGAGATGTACCACGACCCCGTGGCCGGCGGCATGATGCAGCACTGGTCGTGCATTCCGCTGTTCGGGATGGTGCGCTTCGGCTGGTGGAAGGACATCCTGCTGGAGCCGGAGCCTTCCGAGGATCTCGTCTACCCGCGCGCCGTCCGCCACTTCGCGCGCGGGCTGGCCTTCGAGCGCACCGGTCATCCGAAGGAGGCGGACGCGGAGCTGGCGGCCCTGCGCGAGGCGGCGAAGGACTCCACGCTGAAGTCGCTCACGATCCTCAATCTCAACACCACGGAAGCGCTCGTGGACATCGCCGAGCGCGTGCTGACGGGCGAGATCGCTTCCAGCCGCGGGAAGCACGACGAAGCGGTCGCCGCGCTGCGCGACGCCGTCGCGAAGGCGGACGGGCTCACGTACGACGAGCCGCCCGATTGGTTCTTCCCCGTGCGGCAGAATCTCGGCGCGGCGCTGCTGGCCGCGAAGAAGCCGGCGGAAGCGGAGGCGGTGTACCGGGAGGACCTGCAGCTCTACCCGGACAACGGGTGGTCTCTCTTCGGGCTCGAGCAGGCGCTCTCTGCGGAAGGCAAGAAGGCCGACGCGGCCGACGTCCACAAGCGCTTCCAGAAGGCTTGGGCGGCCGCGGACATCCAGCTGACCAGCTCGCGGATGTGACGCTCGCCCGCGCGGCGGCGTTGCCGGGAAGCGCGGCGCGGCGCGAGCCGTGCTGCGCTTCCCGTCAGGCGATCGCGTCGCCCGAGGCGTTGGGCTCCACGTCCGGGGCGAAGTAGCTGTAGTCGTAGCTCGGGTACATCCTCTTCAGCACGCGCATGTGCCCGCTGCGCTCGGGGGGCGTCGCGCGGCGGGGCTCGATCACCGTCACCGCGCCCCCGGCCGCCCGGTCGAAGCCCCAGACGACCGACGCGAGGACGATCACGTTCGTGGAGCGCGCCTCGGTCAGCGAGGTGACGAAACGGAGCCACGTGTTGCCGGCGGCCGGCGCGCCCTCCGACGGCTTGTCGTAGAAGTACGGGCCGTCCTTGCCCCTGTACTCCGCGTCGGTCCAGTAGAACGGCTTCGTGTCGTCCGCCTTGCAGACCGTCTTGCCCGACGGGTCCACGTTCGGGGCCCAGGGGTCCACATAGGTGCTCAGGCCGCAGGCCTTGAAGAACGAGCCGTTCTCGGAGACGGTCTGGGTCCAGCGGAGCTGCCGGGTCCGTGGATTCGTGATGTCGTGCAGGATCTTGATCTCGACGCCGTCCACCTGCTTCACGTACTTGGACACCGAGAGCACCTTGCCGCCGTACCAGCCGTCCTGGATCACGAAAGTTCGCGCCATGGCCCCCCCCGTCGCCTGCGCAGGGGGCGGAAGATAGCAATTCCGCGGGGGCGTGGCACGGCGATGTCGAAGATCCCCGCGCTCGCTCGACTAGCGGGGTGAAGGCGCGCGGCTCCGGGCGGGGCCGGCCCCGGTCGCCCGACGCAGCGTCTCGTCCCCCAGAAAGGTCTCTCTCATGTCCTCGCCTTCCCGGCCCCTGGCCGTCGCCGTGCTCCTGACCTGCCTCACGCTGCATTCCGTTCCCCGCGCGTCGGCCGCCGCCAGCGACGCCCCGGCCGCCGTCACCGGCGAGATCGCCGCCCGCGCCTTCGACCGCCTCAAGACCCTCGAGGGAACCTGGGTGGGCAAGAGCACGAAGGGCTGGGAGGAGCGCGTTCAGTACCGCGTCATCGCGAAGCAGTCGTGTCTCATGGAGACGTCCTTCGACGCGCACCCGAACGAGGAGATGGTCACGATGATCTGCCCGGATGGAGATCGTCTGCTGCTCACGCACTACTGCGTGGCCATGAACCAGCCGCGGCTCGTGCTGACCTCGGCGGCGCCCGACCTCTCGCAGATGACCTTCGAGTTCCTGGACGGCACGAACCTGCCGAGCCGCGACGAGGGTCACATGGACAAGGTGATCTTCAAGTTCGCGGGGGCCGACGAGTTCACGTCGCAGTGGACGTGGTATCAGGACGGCAAGGAGAACTGGATGGAGGAGATCCGGAGCACGCGCGTGAAGGACGGCGAGGCGCCCGCGGCGGTGATGCCGGCCGCCGGAGGCTGAGCGGGGAGAATCGCCACGATGGAAGCGGCCGCTCAGTGCGCCCGCCAGTACGCCTCGGCTTCCCCCATCCCGTCCCAGTAGCTGAGACGCGGAGTCCAACCCAGCTCGCGGCGGAGGCGCTCGCTCGAGAAGCGTCCGGTCCAGTACTGCCCGGGGACCAGCTCCTCGCGGGACTTCGTGGGCAGCGGCGACGCGCCGAACCAGCGGCGGATGTCGTCGGTGAAGGCGCGCCAGGTGGACTGCCCGTCGACGACGTTGTAGATGCGCCCGATCGCCGCGTCCTTCTCCAGCGCGAGCACGAGCGCATCCGCCAAGTTCTCCACGTGCACCCACGACCACGTGTTCCGCCCGTCGAGGGCGAGCGGGATCTTCCCGTCGCGCACGCGCTCGGGGACCTTGATGGACCAGGTGGACGTGGGGTGGACGCCGAGGATCGCCACCGGGCGAAGGATCGTCGCGGGGAAACCGGCCGCGATCGCCTCGAGCACCACGAGGTCGGCCTCCGCCTTCGTGATGCCGTAGGCGTCGCCCTCAGTCTTGAGCGGCGAGTCCTCGTCCACGAACGGCGGGTTCGCTGCCAGGTCGTACACGGCCACCGTGGAGATCTGGACGAATCGCTTCGCGCCCGCCGCCCGCGATGCGGCCACGAGCTTGCGCGTCCCGCCCTCGTTCACCGCGCGCGCCCCTGCGAGATCCGGCCCGAACGCCGCCGCGCAATGCACCACGACGTCCACGCCGGCCGTCGCCTCTCGCGCCGCTCCGGCCTCCGTGAATTCGCCCACGATCTCCGTGGCGCCCGCCGCCGCCAGCTCGCCCGAGCCGCCGGCCTTCCGGACGAGCGCTCGCACCGCCGCCCCCTTCTCGAGGAGCCGGCGAGAGAGGCGCGTGCCCACGAAGCCGTTCGCGCCCGTGACGAGCGCCGTCGTGCCGCGGATCTGCATGATGCCTCCCTCGGTGGAGTCGTCGGGCACGGGCGAGGCGCCGCCGAATCGGAGGGTCGCCCCGCCTCGACGCGCGGCAATCACCCACCGGTTGGCCGGGACGCCCCGGGGACTTAGAATGCGCCTTCGGAAAGGAGTTCGCCATGGCCGAGAGAACTCAGCATTTCGGGGCGATCGTCGTGGGGCTCGGGCTCGCGCTGGCGGGCTTCTTCATCGGCAACGGCATCGTCAAGAGCCGGAGCGCCGACCGCTTCGTAAGCGTGAAGGGCGTGGCCGAGCGCGACGTGGAGGCGGACCTGGCGCTCTGGCCGATCCGTCACGTCGCCACCGATGACGACCTCGCACGCGCCCAGGCGCGGATCGAGGCGCACCAGAAGGCCATCGTGGAGTTCCTCGGGCGTGCCGGCATCGATTCCTCGGGCGTGCAGCTCCAAGGGCTCGAGGTGGAGGACCGCCACGCGCAGTCCTGGGTGCAGGGCCCGGTCCAGAGCCGCTTCGTCGTCACCCAGACGATCATGGTGCGCTCGAACGACGTGGCGAAGGTGCGCGCCGCGAGCCAGAAGGTCGGCGAGCTGGTGGATGCCGGCGTGGCGCTCGGCGGCGGCGGCATGGGTCCCACCTACCTCTTCACGAAGCTCAACGACTTCAAGCCGCAGATGATCGCCGAGGCCACGGCTTCGGCGCGCGAGGCCGCCACGAAGTTCGCGCAGGACTCGGGCGCGCACCTCGGCGGCATCCATCGCGCCTCGCAGGGCGTCTTCGAGATCCAGCCGCGCGATCGCGCGCCGGGAATCTCGGAGGAGGCGCAGCCGGCGAAGACGCTCCGCGTGGTCACCACGGTGGAGTACTTGCTGGAGTGACGCGGACCTCCAGCCCTTGCGGGCGTCGGTGGGCGGCTCTGCTCCGCGGCGGACGCCCGCGCCCCCGAGCCTGACCGGCCGACGTGTCCGCCCGGCGCCTCCTCCTCGTCGCGACGATCCTCCTCGCGGTCGCTCTGCGCGTCGTCTACTTCCGCGAGATCCGCTCGAGCCCCTTCTTCGAGCACCCGATCTTCGACGCCCGCGACTACGCCGCGTGGGCGGGAGAGATCGCGCACGGGGAGCTGCTCTGGAAGGAGCCGCGACTCTACCCGCCGGGCTATCCGTACTTCCTCGCGCTGCTCTCGGTGCTGACGAATCACTCGCTGCCGTTCATGACGTACGCGAACGCGCTGCTCGGCGTGGGGTGGATCGTGTTGCTCGTCCTCGCCACGCGACGCCTTCTGCCGTCCCCCACGGCCGAGCTCGCAGGGCTCGTGGCCGCTTCGTACTGGGTGTTCTTCCATTTCGAGGCGCACCTCGTGGCGGAGACCTGGTTCATCTTCCTCGATGTCCTCGCGCTCTATCTGCTCGCGGTCCTCGCGGATCGGCGTGAACCCAGGACGGAACGGCGCGCGTCCGTGCTGGCGCTCGCCGCGGGCGTGACGCTCGGGCTCGCGTCCGTCACGCGACCGAACGCGCTCGCGTCCTTTCCGTTCCTGCTCCTGCTCGTCGCCCTGCCGCGCGGCGGCACCTCACGGACCGCTCTCCGCGATGCCGCGTCGCAAACCGCACTGGGCATCGCCGCGCTCCGCCGTGCGCTTCCCTTCGCGCTCGGCTTCGCGCTCGTCCTCGCGCCGGTCCTTCTGCGCAACCACCAGATCACCGGCATGTGGGCCGTGCGCCATCACCTGGCCTTCAACCTCTACCTCGGCAACCGCCCCGGCGCCCCTGGCTATCACTCGATCCGCCCCGGCCGCGCGTGGGACCGGCTGAGCGCGGAGCCCGAGCGCGTGGCGGGGGCGCATACGCTCGCCGACCACGAGCGCTACTTCCGGGATCGCGTGATCTCGTTCGCGCGCAACGATCCCGGCGCCTTCCTCCGGCTCCAGCTCCGGAAGGTCCTGCTCTTCCTGAACGTGCGCGAGATCCGCGACATCATGTCGCCGTACTTCTTCGACCGCTTCGCGCCGCTCCAGGCGAGCCGACTGCTGCCGGACTTCGGATGGGTGGGCCCGCCGGCGCTCGTGGGGCTCTTCCTCGCTCTGCGCGCCACACCAGTGCCGTGGCTTCTCTTCGCGTTCGCGCTTCCCCAGGCGGCCACCGTGGTCGCCACGGTGATCGGCACGCGCTACCGGCTGCCCGTGGTTCCGTTCCTTCTTCCGTTCGCGGCGTACACGCTCGTGCAGCTCGCGGGCTGGCTCACCCGCCGGCGTTTCGCCCCCGCCATCGCCACGTTCGCGGCCCTCGGCGTGGCGGCCGCGATCGTGCATCACCGCTTCCCGGACCTCGAACACGACACGTTCGCCGAGGAGATGACGCGCGTGGCCTTCGTCCGCGAAGAGGAGGGCGACCGTGCCGGCGCCGCGGATTGGTGGACGCAGGCGCTGGCCGCGGATCCGGCTCGCGCGGATACCTGGGTAGGCTGGGTGGACTTCACGCTCCGCGCCGGCGACTTGGCCCGCGCCGACGCGGCCACGCGCGACGCGCTCGCGCGCTTCCCCGACGATGCGGACCTCTGGGCGCAGCGCGGCCGCACGCTCCTCTACCTGGACCAGCCGGACTCCGCGCGCACGGCGCTCGAGACGGCGCTCGCGAAGCAGCCGGACCACGTGGACGCGCTCGCGGACCTCGCGCGCGCGCAGTACGACCTCGGGCAGATCGACGCGTCCGTGGAGACGTTCCGCCGCGCGGTCCGTCTGGACGTGAAGCGTACCGACGTCCTTCTCGACGCGGCGCGCGTCCTCTTCGAAGCGGCGAACCGATCGGGCAACGCGGAGGAGCGTCGCGTGGCGACGGGCCTGGTGGAGCAGGTGCTGCAGCGCGATCCCACGGACGAAGACGCGCAGGCGCTCCTGCGCGCGGAGGCGCCCCCCCGCTGAGGCGCCCTCCAGCGGTGGCTCCCGCAACCAGCGGCGCATCCCCTCTCGAGGCGAAGCGAGACGGGGCCGACTCCGCGTCGACCCCGTCCGTCAGCTCTGCTCGCGCGACGCCGCTCGCCTGGCCCGCTCGCGCTGTCTCCTCCACTTCGGCGGCGGATCCCGATGCAGCGAGTCCAGCAAGTGGCTCGCGGCGATCGGCACCTGCACTTCGGAGTGCGGTTGCTCGAGCGCGTGCATGAGCGGAGTGAGGAGGCTCACGAGCTTCCACACGTGCAGCTCGCGAAGGACGTGATGCGCGCCCTCGCGAAGATGCTGCGAGTGCGCTCCGCGCTCCAGGGCGGCGAGCAGCGGCGGAAGAGCGTCGCGCTCGAGGGCCACGAGGCCTTCGGCGGCGATCCAGCGCACGCCGCTCTCCTCGTCCTCCAGGAGACTCACGAGCGCGCGCGCGGCGCGAGGATCCGCGATGTCCACGAGGGCCTTCGCGGCTTCCCATCGGACACGCACTCGCTTGTCCTGGAGACACCGGAGCAGCGGCACCACGGCGGGGCGACCGACCGAGGCGAGCGCCAGTCGCGCCGCCTCGCGGTCCTTGCGGTCTTCGCTCGCGAGCGCGTCGATCCACTCCGCGAGCTGGGGCGAGATGGGCTTCCGAACGACTCTCAGATACCGGGAGGGTGCGGACATGGCCGTCCTCCTTCCTTCCTGCTCGGTCGGGGCGGTGACCGCGACCTGACTCGATTCTAAACCCCCGGGCGAGCCATCGGATCACCCAACGAGAGGACCCGGTCCGACGCGGAACGCGGACCTTCAGGCGGCCCCGGCGCCCGAGCATCCGGCCGGGCGGTCGCAAGCCGTTGGCGATGAACGGTTTGCTCGCCGCGGACGCGCCCGCGCGGTCGGCGGCGGGCTGTTCGGTCGCGCCGGGCCGGACGTAGGAAGACTAGGGCCAGCCGGACTCGGGGAGACCTCGGCCCCGCGGATCGAGTCCCGATCCGGATCGCCCCGCCTGGAGGGAGGAGCCCATGAACGCGTGGTCGCGACGAGCCATCCGATCGGCGGTCCTGCTGGCCGCCGTCCTGGGTGGTCTGTGCCCTCGACCGGCGCAGTCCGCCGCCACCCTTCGCGCAACGGCCGACGCCTCGGCCAGTGCATCGGACGACTTCTCCGACAGCCAGACTCCGCCGACGTCGGACTCCGGGCCCATCCCCATCGTCTCGCTGCCCGCTTCGGCGTCGGCCACCCTGGGAGCTTCCGCCCGAGCCCGCTATGCCCAGGCGACCAGCAGCAGTTACGGCGAGGTCCTGCTGGGCGTGCCCGGCTCGTTCTCCGGCGCCCTGGCCTTCGCGACGGGATCCGCGTGGGCGTTCGCGCCCGGGGGAGGCTCGAACCCGCAGAACAGCAGCGCGTCGAGTCGTGCCGAGATCGCCTACGACGACGTGCTCACCGCGGGCGGCCTCCCGCCGGGAACGCCCGTGACTCTCCGGGTGAGGTTGGACCTCAACGGGCAGATCAATCATCAGGGCTCGAACCGCCACGCGTCCGTCCAGCTCACCTTCGGCGATCCGGGGTCCTCCACGCCGCTCACGCAGATCATCGACGACGACCAGGACGGGGCCTTCGCGGAGTCCGCCACGGTCCAAGTGGTGGTGCTCTCCGGAACGCCACGGCCCTTCGAGCTGAAGCTCCTCCAGGAAGTGAGCGGGAGCGCGAGCAGCCCGGGCGACGGCCTCGGAAGCGCTTCGACCGACTTCAGGTTCGCGCCCCATCGCGGCCGTCTCTCCATCGATGCGCTGACCGCGGGCGCCACGTACGTGCTCGACAGCGGTGCCGACTTGAGATCGGCTCCGGGGACGTCGGTGCCGGTTCGTGCGGACGCCGTCGCTCTCGCCCTGTCCGCTCCGCGCCCGAACCCTGCCAGGGGGCCCGTCGATGTAGAGCTCACGATCCCCGTGGGCGGAGCGCGCGGTCACTGGAGCGTGATCGACCTGGCCGGCCGCGCCGTCTGGCGATCGGCGGAGCGGCGTTGGCCCGCGGGCGTGACCCTGCTCGAATGGTCGGGAGCCGATTCGCGGGGGCGGCAAACGCCCGCCGGCGTCTACCTGCTTCAGTTCGAATCGGATCGAGGCAGGATGACTCGACGGATCGTCCGGGTGCCTTGAGCGAGCCGCCCGATCAGATCTCGACCCGCATCGGCCCCTTGAGCGCGAACGCGAAGACGATCGAGAGGACGAAGAAGATCCAGATCCACTGCGGCATGTCGAAGAGCGGCGCGCCCGCATCCGGGTAGCCCACCTCGATCGCGCGCAACGGGCCCTTCGGAAGCGGCGGCTCGGAGGGATAGAGGAGCTGGTCGAGGAATACGCCGCCCGGGCGCATGGCCGAGCGCTTCGCGAGGCCTCCGCCGGTCTGCAGGGACTTCGTGTACGTCGTCTCGCCGAGCTTCACGTTCAGGGTGTAGCTGCCGGCTTGGCGCACGGCCACCTTCCACAGCACCTCGTTCTTCGACGGGAGCCACACGGCCGGCGTGAGGACGTCGACGGCCGGCGACGGCTCGAGCGAGACCGGCGGACGCGCGCCCTCGTCCACGCCGGCGAAGTCGGCGCGCCATCCGTCGGCAAGCTGCGCGCGGACCATGGTGACGTCGCCGGGCGAGAGCGGCTGATAGCCGAAGCGCGAGTTCAGGTGGGTCATCGTGAGCACGAGCGGCACGATCATCCACGCGAGCGGCACGAGCGAAAGCCCGAGGTACACGCCGTTGTGGCGAAGGCCGTCGAAGAGCGCGCGGAAGATCGCCGGCGGATCGTCGTTGAAGAGGCGGATCTCGTAGATGCTGGCCTGGATCTTCGCCTTCGTCGCCGCGACGGCGCGCTGATTCGACGTGCGCTTGATCACGAGGAGCATTCCCACCGCGATCACGGCGGACACGAGGACCAGCGCCGCCAACGGCGGCAGCAGCCGAAGGGGCAGGCACAGGACGTCGAAGACTCGTCCGAGCAACGCGTTCAGGACCGCCATGACCCTCTCGCCTCCGTGTCGTCCCGCGCCTCGACATGCCGGCGGCCGCGCCGGCGAAGCCGCGGCAGCTTCGGGAGACTCGCCTCTCTCAAGAGATGTAGCCGAGCCCCTTCAGCCGCTTCTTGATCTCTTCCTCGTCCGCGCCGCCTTCTTCGAGCTTCGCGATCTCCTTCTCGAGCGCGTGCGTCACGAACTCCTCGACGGACGAGTAGCCCGCGAGCGCCGAGTACTTCTTCACCTTCACGAGAAGGTCTTTGTCGATCTTCAGGTTTCCGCCGAACATCGCTCCTCCGTTCTGCCGCCGGCGCGCTCGCGCGCCGGTGCTATCGCCGCCCGGCGCGGCGTCTCACTGGCTCGCCGAGATGTAGCCCACCGCCTTCAGGGATTCCACATCTCCCGGGAACCCGCCCACGCCGAACTCCGCCAGGATCGCGGCCGCGAGACTCTGCAGCGTGGGCGCCGACTTCGCCAGCGGCCGGCTCGTGGCCAGCATCCCGGCGACGGTGGTGTGGTCCATGCAGTGGTCCGCGCCCCAGGCCTCCGTGTTGTCCACGAAGATGTCCTTCGGCAGCTTGCCGAGCGCCGAGGCGTTCGAGCCGCGCGTGCCCATCGCGTAGCCCACGACGGCGTCCGGCCCCACGTCCAGGTAGCCGCGATCGTGGTAGGAGTCCTCGGAGAGGTACATCTTCGTCACGCCGGCCAAGCCCGTCTTCGGGTCCGTCACCTTCACGAGCTTGTACGCGATCTCCTGCAGGAGCCCGCGCTTGTCCGCCGGATCCACGATTCCGTGCCCCTCGCGGCCGCGCAGGTTCACGTAGAGCCCGTTCAGCCCGAGCGCGTACGCGCGCGTCTGCGACCAGTCGATGTTCTGGAAGTAGCTCGTGGTGGTGTCGCTGGGATCCTTCGCCGTGAGGTACCCCTCGTCGCGCAGCCAGGAGTTCAGGTTCATCGCGCGTCGCCAGCTGGCGAAGCCGTGGTCCGACATCACCACCAGCACGTCGTCCGGCTTCAGGCGCGCGAGCGTCCAGCCGCAAAGCTCGTCGAAGCGGTGGATGATGTCCGGCACGACGTCCTTGTACTTCGCGGCCACCGCCGGATCGTAGCCCGCGTGCAGGGAGTCCGTGAGCTGGTAGATCATGTGCGAGACCTGATCGAGGTTGCCCGTGTAGTAGAAGAGGCAGCCCTTGTCCGGGAACTCGCGGTTGAACTTCTCGAAGACCCACGGATACTGCGCCAGGATCTCCCCGCCCGACGTGCTCGCTTCCTTCAGGAACTCGTCGATGGTGAAGATCCCGCCGTCGAGCGCCTTCGTGTCCTCGGGCATGCCCTGCGTGTAGAAGCGGCCGGTGGCCTTCGCGAGATCCTTCGCGAACGACTTCGGCTGGCAGAGCGGGATCGCGGGGTTCATGGCGTCGTAGTCCACGGGCGTCACGTAGAGACGGAACTGCGGGTGCAGCTCCTTGAGATAGAAGCGCGCCTGCACGGCGATGGACTGCGTGGGGATGAGCGGGAGCGAGATCGGCACCCAATCGGTCCACTCGCCCACCTTCAGCAGGCGCTCCTGCCCGCTGACTTCGAGGAGCGCGTACGGCTGGTCGGGGTCCACGTGCACCACGAGATCCGCCTTCGTGCGCGGCGGGTCCCTCCTCGTCTTCGGATCCGGGGCGATGAAGGGATTCGGCGGGCCTTCGAGCGCGGTGGTCACCTTGCCGTCGAGGACGTGTACGCGGTACACCACGCCGCCGCTCACATCCTTCTTCGCGAGGTACTCGTCCCGGTCGGACGTGAAGTACGAGAACGTGCCGTACGTGCCGCGGACGTCGGGGGTGCCCATGCCGCTCAGCTCGTAGTGCGCCTTCGCGGAAACGGGGAAGTTGGCCGGCATGCGCACGATCATGCAGGGCACGCCGTGCTCCTCGAGGGTCTCCCAGAACGCCTTGCCGTGTCGCGCCAGCGTGAAGCCGCCCGCCTTCAGCGGGAACTGGTACTTCCCGACGTTCAGCGTCTTCCCGGCCTGCTGCACTTCGCTCGTCGAGAGGAACGGGAGGTAGTTCTTCGGGTCGCGGTGGATGAAGTCGAAGATGCCGTGCCCGCCCGCGTCCAGGCCGGTGATGAAGTTGGACCACGCCACGGGGCTCTGCGGCGGAATCGACGTTCCGAGATCCTGCAGCGTGCCTTCCTTCGAGAGCCGCGTGAGCGTGGGCAGCTGGCCCTGGTCCATCAGCTCGCGGACGACGTCGGGGTCCAAGCCGTCGAAGCCGAGCACGATGACGCGCTTCGCGTGCGCGGGAGCCGCGAGCGAGAGGAGGAGCGACGCGATCGCCAGGCCGGCGAGCGAGCGGCGGCGGCGCCACGGGCTCTTGGCCAGAGCGGGGGGACCCGAGCGGTGGAGCCTCACGACGCGCCTCCCCTCGCGAACTTCGCGAGATCGAAGAGCGGCTTGCCCTCCATGTGCGGCGGCGGCTTCACACCGAAGAGGGTCAGTGTGGTCGGGGCGATGTCGATGAGGGCGGGATCGTCCACGTCGAGATTGCGATTGCTGAAGAGGACGCCCGGCACGAGGCGCGGGTCCACGCAATGGTCGCCCGACCACGCCTTCACGTTGTCCTCGAACACGCCTTCCGCCACCACGCCGGTGGCGCAATCCCACGACGTGCGGTATCCGCGGTTGTAGCCGATCAGAAGATCCGGCGCGTTCTCCACGTACGGTCCGCGGTAGATCACCGCCGTGTCGAACGCCTCCACCACGCCCACCTCGTTCTTCGCTTCGTCCCGCAGTCCCGAAAGCCCCGCCATGATCTCGGCTTTGAGCGTCTTCACCTCTTCGCCCGGCTTCACGATGCCCTTGCCCTCGCGCCCCTCGACGTTGAGGAACATGCCCGTGAGCCCCAGGCAGTAGGCCTTCGTGCGCGACCAGTCGACGTCCTCGAGCCACTCCTTCTTCCCGTCGCCGCCTTCCTTCAGGAAGAGGTAGCCGTGATCCAGGAGCCAGCGGTTCAGGTTCACGCCGCGCCGGAACGACGTGAAGCCGTGGTCCGAGCACACGAAGAGCACGTCGCCCTTCTTCATCTTCGCCATGACGCGTCCCACCAGCTCGTCGTTCTTCCGGTACAGCTCCTCGATGGCGTCGGGGCGGGCGTCCGCGCCGTTCGTGGCGCGCGCGGCCGGGTGGCCCTCTTCGATGTAGCGCCAGAACATGTGCTGGATGCGGTCGGTGGCGTCGAACACGCACACCACCGAGCCCGTGCTGCAGCGGTCCAGAGCGGCGAAGAACATGCGGCGCCGCTCCTCGTCGATGTCCCACGTCATCTTCAGGAACGTGCCGTCGCCCACCACCTTCTCGTTCAGCGCCCACGTGTCCTCGGCGAGACCGAGCGTGGAGAACGGCCCCACTTTCTTCGCGAGGTACGTGGCGTAGTAGTCGGGGTGGGAGATCGGCATCGCGGGGTGCTCGGGATCGATGGAGATCGGCGTCATGTAGAGGGAGAAGTGCTCCCCGATCTCCGTGACCATCATCCGCGTGAGCCCGGTGATCTTGATCAAGGGCGCCGCGGGGAACGTGAGCGTCACCCAGTCCGTGAGCTTGCCGGGCTCGAGGACGTGGTCGTGTCCGTGCAGCGTCACGACCGCGCGATTCGTGCTCCGCACCACGCGGATGGACATCGGTACGCCGAGCTTCGGCGATCCCTCCAGGAACGAGTTGTCCGGCCCCTCGATCACGGTGTCGTACTCGTCGGGGCGGCCGTTCGCCTTCAGCACCACGCGCTGGCCGCCTTCCTTGAACTTCTCGGACGAGGCGCGCGTGGTGAAGAGGAGGAACGTCCCCTGCGTTCCGAGGAGATCCGGGATGGACATGGCGCCGAGCTGCGCGCCGTGGAAGCGATCGGGCGGAAACGTGATCGGGACACGAAGCACGGTGCTCCACACGCCCGATTCGCCGAGCAACGTCCAGAAGGGCTTCGAGCGCCGGAGCAGCGTCAGCTCCGGCCGCTCCCTCGGAATGCGCCACTTCCCGATCTTCAGGAACTTCGTCACGGTCCCGATGCGCGTGCTCGAGAGGACGGGCAGGTACGTGCGGCGGTCGCGATCCAGGAAGTCGAAGATGTTGTGCTTGCCGGGCTGGACGCCGGTGGCGAAGGAGGACCAGGCCACGGGCGACACCGACGGGAACGTGGTGCGGAGACGTCGATAGCAGCCCGTCGCGGCGAGCTTCGCGAAGTTCGGGAGCTTCCCCTCGGCGAGGAAGCGATCCGTGAGGTTCGGGTCCTGCCCGTCCAGCCCCACCACCACCACGCGTCGCACCAAGGGCTTCGCCTTGCCGCGATGGCGGATCTTCCGCGCCAGGCTGCGGAACGGCCACAGCAGCAGCGCCGCGAGCGCCACCATCGCCGTGACGAACACGCTCATGAACGAGGAGAGGAGCGCGAAGCCGGCGCCGGGGCCGATGTAGGCGCCGGCGGGCTGAGTCACTCCGAACGCGGCGAGGAGCGCGAGGGCCAGAACCACTCGGAGGTGCCACCGCGAGGCGGGGGGCGGATCGCCCGCGAGCGGTCCGGCCCGGCGGATGGACGAGATCAAGACGCGCGTTCCTCCGAAATCCCGGGGTGAGGCAAGCGGCCATCATAGCAGGCGGCGGCGCCGCTCGGGGAGGGGACTCGCCCCTAGCGGAGCCCCGCGATGAGGAGCCCGGCGAGCCCCCCGCCGAGCACCACCCAGGCGGAGTTGACCTCGAGGCGCCAGAGGAGGACGGCGCTCGCCAGGGCGAGGGCGGCGCTCGGGAGGTCGACGATCGCCGCCCGGCCGAGATGCCAAGTCACCACCGCCATCAGCGCCAGGGATGCCACCACGACTCCGTCGAGGAAGGCGCCCGCCGACGCGGAGCGGCGGAGGCGCGGGAGCAGCGGCCCGCTCACGGCGACGAAGAGGAATGCCGGAAGGAAGATGCCGAGCGTGGCGAGCGCGGCGCCGGGCGACCTGCCGAGGAGATAGCCGATGAAGGTGGCTGTCGAGAAGACGGGGCCGGGCGTCATCTGTCCCACGGCGATCGCGTCGAGGATCTGCTGCTGCGTGAGCCAGTGCCAGCGGTCCACGAGGTCGGCGCGGAGGAACGCCAGGAGGACGTAGCCGCTGCCGAAGAGGACCGCGCCCGTCTTCAGGAAGAAGAGGAAGAGCGCCCCGAGGCTGAAGGGCGCCGCTCCCGCGCCGGCCGCGATCGCGCCGGCCGCAACGGTGCCGGCGGCAGGAACGAGCGGGCCGAAGGGGAGAACGAGCGCCGCCGCGCCGCCCGAGCGGGGAGATTGCGCGCGGCGAGCGATCTCGCGCCCGGCCGCGACCACCGCACCGCCTGCACCCAAGACGAGCAGCTCGTTCGCGCCGAGGAAGCTCGCCGCCGTGGCCAGGATCCCCACGGCCGCCAGCTCCTTCGTCCTCGCCGCGCTCTTCGCCAGCCGCCAGAGCGCCTGCAGCACGATCGCGATGATCGGCGCCTTCACGCCGTACAGGAAGCCGGCGCTCTGCGGCAACGCGCCGAAGCGCACGTACGCCCAGGCGATCACGAGGGAGAGGAACGTGGCCGGCAGCAGGAAGCACGCCCCGGCCACGACGAGCCCGGGCCCGCCCGCCCGCTCGTGCCCGACGAAGATCGCCAGCTCCGTGGAGTTCGGGCCGGGAATGAGGTTCGTGGCGCCGAGGAGATCGAGGAACTTCTCTCGCGTGAGCCAGCCGCGACGCCTCACGACCTCGTCTTCCATCATCGCGACGTGAGCGGCCGGCCCCCCGAACGCGGTCGTGCCGAGTCGGAAGAAGAGCGCCGCGAGCTCACGGAGCGCGATCGCGCGGGAAGCGGGCCCGGCTGACGTCGCCACGAACGCCTCGCCTGCATGAAGGGAGCCTTCCACCGCCTGATGAAGCTCGATATCGGAGCGCGGCCGCGACGTCAACGTCCGGGAACGATTGCGGCGCCGGGATCGCTCCCGGCGCCGCGTGTGGGACGAGGGTCCCCCGCCGAGGCAGCGTCAGCGAGCCCCGGCGAAATCGTCCGCGTCGCTTCCTACCTCAGCAGGATCCCCTTCGTGGTGCGGACCTCCTTCGCCGCCTCGAGCCGGAAGAAGTAGATCCCGCTCGCCACCTCGGACCCCGCGTCGTCACGGCCGTTCCACGACAGAGCGGTCCTCCCGGCGGGCGCCGTGTCGATCAACAGGGTCTTCACGAGCCGGCCGCCCACGTCGACGACCGAGAGCCGCACCGGACCCGAGCTCGGGAGCGCGAACGCCACGCTCGTCGAGCGCGCGAAGGGATTCGGCTCGACGGGGAAGAGCCTCGGTCCCGACGGAGCGTTCGGGTCGAGCGCCGCCGTCGTCCCGGAGTACGGCGCTCGCGTGTTCAGGAAGAAGTAGTCGCCGGTTCCGGGCTTGAAGAGCTTCAGCCGGCCCTGGCTGATCACCGGTGCCGCATCCGCGTCGAACCAGAAGTTGAAGAGCATCTCGTACAGGATCGGGTTCACCGGATTCGCGCTGCCGAAGGGGTTCGTGGTCCACGTGGCCAGCCCGCCGGCCGCCGTGAAGGTCCACTGGTTGCCCGCGTCGCGATCGATGTCCCGGAAGCCGACGTTCGAGACGTTCGCGGTGCCGATCGGGATCGAGAACCGCTCGATGCCGCGATCGCTCGTCTCGTTGTACAGCGCGTATTCGTAGTGCCACATCCCGCCGCCGAGATCGGTGGTCTTCTCCGCGAGGATGGCGTAGCCGTCCGTCGAGGAGACCTGCTTCCGGTCGCGCACGTCGCCCCACGCCGTCAGGAGCAGCGGACCCTGCGGCCCGGTGGCTCCGCCGCCCACGTCGGTGAAGTTCCAACCGGATCCGGTCCAGCTCGGCACGACCGTCCGCCACATGAAGTTGTTGATCGGGTTGACGTCGTCCATCACGTAGTAGACGCCCTCGTAGTAGTACGTCGCGCCGGGCAGCGCGAGGTCGTCTTCGTGGACCTCGATCCGGTGCGCCACTCCGTCCAGCCCGCTGCCGTCGTTGCTGCGCACGCAGTCCACCGGGTTGCCGTCGAACCACGAGCCGAGGCAGTGCCACACGCACGTGTACGGGTTCACTTCCTCCCGCGGACCCAGGTAGTACTGCGAGCCGTTGTTCGAGATGGAGTACGTGTCCGAGCAGCCGACGTACAGGTACCCGCCGCCGCCGCCGCCGCCGCAACCCAGGTTGCACTGGTTGTTGGCGAGCGCGTAGAAGCCGTGCTTGATCCAGCCGCGGCCGATCATCTCCATGCGGCCGTTCATCTCGCGGAACATCACGAGGCCCATGAACGGATGGTCCTCCGCCATGGGCGCATGCCACGGCACGTTGACGCTGCCGTTGTTGCACGACGTCGTGTTGAAGGAGAGACCGAGCGTGCCGTTCGGGTACGTGCCGAGGCGGCCGAGGTCGTTCATGCCGTAGCACTCGGCCAAGAGGACGTCGATGCCGTTGGCGGTGGGACCGCGCGGCTCCGTCGGCCCCTCGCGCTCCTGGCGCGTCGGCCAGTTGCGGAGGCGCAGATCGAACGTGCCGACCCACTCCGACGCGAGCTCCGGCCGTCCCGCCGCGCTGGCCCACGCGGGCGCGAGCACGAGATCGGCGCCGGGCACCAGGAGGTCGCCGGTGGCGGGATCGAGCGCGAAGCCGGCGTTGCGGATCTCCAGGAAGGGACTCTGGCCGTCCCCGCTCGGACGGATCGTCCCGAGGAGGTGGTCGCGCGGCGCGAGCTCGACGACGAAACCGTCGAGCGAGAGCTGCGCGGCATCGACGTGCATGCGCGAGTCGATCACGCGAAGCTGGAGGCCGCCGCGAACGGCGAACTTCACGACGCCGGTGAAGCCCGTGAACGCGCCCTCGCGCGTGCGGAACGAGGCGTCGCCGACCTCGGGGATCGCGAACGAGCGCCGCCCCGGCGCGGTGGCGGCGAGGCCGATGGCATCTTCGGGCGCGGTCGCTGCCACGCGACCCAGCGCGAGGCCGACCGAGCCGAGTTGGGCGTCACCGATCGTGAGGGACGTGACGCCCTGCGTCACTTGCCAGACCTGAATGTACGCCTGGGCCGACGCCGTCAAGCCGAGGACCGCCAGCGCGATCCCCGCGAGTCGGGCGATTTGCCCCGCTGTACGCATGAGCCACCTCCAAGCAGTCCACGAGGCAGCCCTTCGGCGCCGAGCGGTGGCGCCCAGGGGCGGCCCCCTACGCGAATGCCCGATAGTAGATCGGCCAGTCCACTAATATCAAGAAGATCGAAGAGAGCCGGATGGGCCTCTCCTGATTGTCCTGCCAAATACAAGAGCCTATATTCGTCAATTGGCCGGGGCTGCCTCCGAGAGCCGGGGCTGCCCTGGCCGACGTTGAATCTCCGAGGCGACGTCCATGGCGAGCGCCACCCTGCCCGGAACGTCGAGAACCCCCGGGCCGCCTCGCCCCCCCGAGGGGGCTGCCCGCGCCGCCCGGGTGCGCCGATTCGCCCGGGCACTGGCCGCTTGGCTCGGTCTCACCCTCGTCGCCGGATGCGCGTGGGACGACTACTGGCGCGAGGACACGGGGCCCACCGGACCGCAGGTTCCCCACGACACCACCGCGCCGACGGTGACGCTGGCCACCCCCACCGGTCCCGACAGCCTGCACGCCACGCCCGTGAGCGGGGCGACGTACAAGATCGAGGTGGAAGCCACGGACGACGTCGCCGTCCGGAGCGTCCACGTGTACGTCGACGACGTCGAGCTGGGCGAAGTCGACGCGCCGCCCTGGCGCGTCCCGTGGAACACGACCATTCTCCCCGAGGGAAGCTGCCACCGCCTGCGCGCCACTGCCGCCGACTCGTCGGGCAACGTCGGTGAGAGCGGGGTCGCGTGGGCGCAAGCGTTCAACGCGGGGCCTCGGGTGGTCCTGGTCGAGCCCGCCGACAGCGCGCTCGTGCTCGGCACGGTCCCCGTGACCGTCGAGTTCCCCGACCAGACCCCCGACATCGCGAAGGTGGAGTTCCTCGCCGACGTCTTCACGGTCGCCACGGTCACGTCGCCGCCGTGGTCCTTCCATCTGGACACGACGACTCTCCTCGCGGGCTCGCACTACCTCGCCGCGAAGGCCACGACCGTGCTCGGCGGCGTCGGCGTGAGCACGCCCGTGCGCGTCTACGTGAACAACGGCCACCCGACGGTCTCGATCTCCTTCCCGGACAACGGGCATCGCGTCGCCACGCAAGGGACGCTGGTGATGGTCGGGTCCGCCTCCGACGCCGTTCAGGGCCCGCTTCGACCCGATCAGCTCGCCTGGCGCTCCGATCTCCAGGGACTCCTCGGCACCGGACACGAGCTGTGGAAGTCGAACCTCGCCGTGGGCACGCACACGATCTACGCGGTGGCGACGAACTCGTGGGGAACCGCCGAGTCCACGTCGGTGCAGGTGGAGGTGATGGCCCAACCGACGTACTCGTACTGCCAAGAGATCCACTGGGGACTGTTCGAGCCGTACTTCTGCACGTTCTGCCACATCCACGGGTCGTCGCAGTTCCCCGACAGCCAGCTCGACCTCACCACCTACGCGTGGGCGATGCACGGCGGGAAGAGCCAGGCGATCTACCACTGCATCTATCCGTGCCGGCCCGAGTCGAGCCTCGTCTACAACAAGATCTCGGCCGCGGTCCCGTGGGTCGGAGGGCAGATGCCGGTCCCGCCCACGTTCCCGCCCGTCCCGCCGTCGCTTCAGCAGAAGCTCTGGGTCTGGATCAGCGAAGGAGCGCCCCCGGATGTCGGCGAAGACTGTCAGAAGTAGGCGGCGACGCG
The DNA here is from genome assembly GCA_046330135.1 of bacterium. Lineage (GTDB taxonomy): Bacteria > ARS69 > ARS69 > ARS69 > ARS69 > CAYYFX01. Next base: position 392,701 of record JAXLTI010000004.1, on the reverse strand, counting down.
CGCGCTGGAGCTGCGTGGCGGCCGCGGTGCTCCTCGCCGCCCTGCTCGCCCCCGCGGCGCGGGCCGCGCGCTGGAATTGGTCCGGGACCGCCACCCTGGACTACAAGAACCTTCCGGGCGCCGAGGCCCAGGACCTGACGAAGGCGGGCGCCGTGCTCGAGTGGAGCTTGAAGAGCACCGTCGACGTCTCCGAGAAGCTCTCCGTGACCGGCCGCCTCTGCTCCGCATGTCACGGGCTGACGATCAACAACGCGTACGCGGAGGTGCACCTCGCGCCGCTCGCGAACTTCGACGCCGGGCGCCTCGAAGTCCCCTTCGGGGACTACTACCAGCGCCACGATCCTGCGAACGACGCGTTCCTCTCCACGCCGCTGCCGTACGCGATGGGGCAGATGCTCCGCTACCAGGCCGACCGCTTCAACCTCGGCGTGCTGCCGATGCCCTACGTGGACGAAGGCGCCGTGCTCTTCGGCGACCACTGGATCCACGACACGCTGCAGATCTGGTACGCGCTGTACGGCGTGAACGGCTTCCAGTCCAGCGTGGCGCGCGACTTCACGTTCAAGAACCAGCTGAGCGACGGCGGCTTCAGCGACAACAACGACGACCTCGCATGGGGAGGCCGCCTCTCGCTCGGGAAGGGGCCGCTCACCGCGGGCGCGTCGTACCTGCGCGGCGTGTACGACCCGGCCGGGCAGTACGACTACGACGTCTGGGGCGTCGACGCGTCGGTGTTCGTCCGCGGCGTCCAGCTGCGCGGCGAGTATCTCGTACGCGGCGCCGACGTCGTGGCGGACGACGGCAGCGTCGGCATCCTTCGCAAGAAGGGCTTCTACCTCCAGGCCGAGTCGCCCACCGTGCGGAAGATCTCGCTCGTGGCCCGACTCGACGGGCTGCTGCGGGAAGGACCGTCCCTCGGCACGGACAACGACGAGTCCTCGGGCATCGTGCGCCTGACCGGCGGCTTCAGCGTGACGCCGTCGCCCGAGTACAGCCTGCGCTTCCAGTTCGAGCACTGGCGCTTCACGGACTTCGACGAGACGAACGTGCTGCACTTCGGCGTCGTCACGACGTACTGAGCGGGACCTCAGCGAGGAGACACGTCGTGACGAATCGGCTCGCGGCCCCCCCGCCTCCTCTCCGATCCCTCCTCGTCGGGCCGCTCGCCCTGTGCTCCGCCCTGCTCCTCGTCGTGCTCTTCGCCGGCCGTCTCGCCGCGGCGCCGCCGGCCAAGCCCGCACCTTCCGACGTCATGACCGCCGAGGCGGAGTTCAAGGTCTTCGAGGCCGATCTCGGGCAGACCTGGATCAACGTCAGCGCCTATCCGCCCGAGCAGCAGACCTCGTACGCGCTGTTCTCGCAGCGCTGCTGCAAGTGCCACACGCTCGCGCGCCCGATCAACTCCACGTTGCAGACCGATCAATGGGAAGCGTACGTCAGCCGGATGATCCACAAGCCGGGCTCCGGGATCTCGCCGAAGGAAGGCGACACCATCCTGAGCTTCCTGCTCTTCGATTCGAAGCAGCGCGCGCGGAAGTCCGGGATCGATCCCGAGCTGGTGCCCTTCCTCGGGGTCAGCAAGGAGCTGTGCGGCGTGGATCGCTTCCCCGCCTGCCTCCGCGACATCCGCCCCGAGGACGGTGCGCTGCGCGTGAAGGTCACCGGCGACCCGCGCGCCGATCTCAGCCGCCTCTTCCCGAACGACGCCGGGCAGAAGCTCGTGAAGTGGAGCCGGCGCGCTCCGAACGAAGGCGAGCTGGTGCTCGCGGACGCGTCGCTGCCGGGGGATCCCGGGCCGGACACGGCGGCGCAGGCCGGTACCCCGGCCGTACAGGCCGCGGTGACCGACGCGATCGGCAACGAGAAGAAGCCGCGCGAGCGCGTCGAGCTGCTGCTGGACTGGCTGGACGAGGAGATGAAGCGCGACTACCGCGCCGGCACCGCCGACGCCGACGCCGTGCTCGCGGACCGCCACGGCGACGCCACCGAATACACCCGTCTGTTCGTGGCGATGGCGCGCGCCGCGGGCATCCCGGCGCGCCCGCAAGTGGGCTGGGTGGCGCGGCGCACGGCGTTCTACCTGCACACGTGGGCGGAGGTCTGGCTCGGCGGCTGGGTGGAGGTGGACCCGTACCTCGGCCAGCTCCCGGCCGATCTCACGCACGTCCGATTCGTCGGACCGGACGCCAAGGCGGTCGTCGAGTGGAAGCCTGCGAAGGTGTCGGGTCTGCAGACGCTGCAATTCCGCGTCTCCACGCCGGACAGCGTATCCGCCGAGAAGGTCGCGAAGGGAGGCTGACGTGGACGTCGAGCATCCCGCGCGGCTCGCGCCGCCTTGTCGCGTGGCGTGTCCCGCCGACAAGAACGTCCCGGGCTTCCTCCGCGCGATCGCCCGCGGCGACGACGCGGAGGCGTGGCGCATCGCGTTCCGCGACAACCTCTTCCCCGGCGTGCTCGGCTGGATCTGCCCGCGCCCCTGCGAGGACGCGTGTCGTCTCGCGAGCGACGGCGGGGCGGTCCCCGTGTGCGACCTCAAGCGCTGGGTCACCTCCGCGTGCGCGCCGCCGCCCGATCTCGTGAGCGAGGCCGTCGCCGACGGGCCCGACGTGGCGATCGTAGGCGCCGGTCCGGCGGGGCTCGCCGCCGCGCACGACCTCGCCGTGGCGGGCGCTCGCGTGACTCTCTTCGACCGCGACGAGCGACCCGGCGGTCTCCTGGCGGGCTGCATCCCGAGCTTCCGCCTGCCCCCCGCCGTGGTGGACGCGGACATCCGTCGGATCCTCTCGCTCGGCATCGAGTTCCGCGGCGGCTTCGCATTCCGCGACCTCGAGCAGCTCACGCAGCTTCGGACGGAGGGATACGCGGCGGCGCTCCTCGCGGTGGGCGCGGGCGACGATCGGATCCCGTCGGTGCGCGGATGGCGGCCGGGCGCGTTCTGCCGCACGGCGATCGAGTTCCTGCGTGCGGTCTCGGGCGGCGAGGCGCGGTTGGACGGCCGGCGGGTCGCCGTCGTGGGCGGCGGCAACGGCGCCGTGGACGCGGCTCGCGCGGCGCTGCGCGTCGGCGCGAAGGAAGTGACCGTCCTCTATCGACGCACGCGCGAAGAGATGCCTGCATTCCGTCGCGAAGTGGACGCCGCCGAGGCCGAGGGGGTGCGCTTCCGTTTCCGCACGGTTGCGGACGCAGTGGAGTGGTCGGAGCACGCGCCCGGCGGATTGCGCTGCGGCGACGGACCCTTCCACGCCTGCGACGCGATCATCTTCGCCATCGGGCAGGAGCGGCTCGCCCCGGTCGTTCACGACCCCGCCCAGGGCATCTTCGCGACCGCGGCGCCGCAGCGCCGCGCGGGCACGGTGGTGGACGCCATCGCCGCGGGGCGGCGTGCGGCGGCGCAGATCGTCGACGCGCTCGCGCGCGACGACCGCGCCCCGGCGAGCGCGCGCCGTGTGCCCGAGGCCGCGCGCGTCGTGCGGGCGCCGTCGGGCAACGGCCATGGCGACGAGGCGCCGGCGCTGGACGTCTGCTGCGGCATGGTGCGCGAGATGGCCGCGCGGGAGGCCGCGCGCTGCCTCGGTTGCGACCGCCTGCTCGTGCTCGACGCCGACGCGTGCATCGCTTGCGGGCGATGCGTGGACGCGTGCGTGTGGAACGCGCTGACGTGGCGGCCCGCGACGCAGGCCGAGTGGCGCCTCGGAGTCGACGACGTCGCTTGCCGGCGCTGCGGCGACTGCATCGCGCGGTGTCCCACCCAGGCCCTGAGATGGATGCCATGGAGACGACCGAATCGATTCCGACCCCGGGCGATCGCGATCGCGTCCCCCGCCGAGAGCTCCTCCAGCGTCTCGGTTGGGGCGGACTGACCGCGCTCCTCGTCGCGTCGGGCCCCGGGCTCGTGCGCTTTCTCCGCCCCCGCCCGAGCGGCGCGGGAAGCGCGCTGCTGGATGTGGGGCCGATCCAGGACTACGCCGAGCCCGTCGTGGCCACGCGGTGGGTGGCGCGCCACGGCGTGTGGGTCGTGAATCGCGACGGCCGCATCTTCGCGCTGGAGGCGCGCTGCACGCATCTCGGTTGCACGCCGCGCTGGGAGCCGGAGCGCGGCATGTTCCAGTGCCCGTGCCACGGGAGCCGCTTCACGCCGGCCGGCGAAGTGCTGAACGGACCGGCGGTCCGCCCCCTCGAGCGCTTCGCCATCTCCGTGGAGCAGGGTCAGGTGCAGGTGGACCTGTCCACTCGCGCGAGTTCCGAGCGCGCGGAGCGCGACCCGCGCTTCTGGGTGGCGGTGTGACCGCCCCGGGAGGACGTCGTTGATCGAACGAAGGCGTTGGCAGGCGCTCCGCGAAAGCCAGGTCGTCCGCTCCGTCTTCCGCGTGGGCGTGCCGCGCTCCGCGCGAGCGAGAGTCGCCGCCATCGTCTCGAGCTTCTTCCTCCACATCCATCCGGCGCGGCTGTCCGCGGCGTCGATCCGCCTCCGCCGCACGTTCTGCCTCGGCGGGCTCGCCTTCCTCGCGTTCCTCATCCTGACCGTGACCGGGCTTCTGCTGATGTTCTACTACCGGCCCACGCCCGAGCGTGCCTACGGGGACCTCGAGGATCTCGTCCACGTGGTGCCGTACGGGAGCCTGCTCCGCAACCTGCACCGCTGGGCCGCGCACGCCATGGTGCTCCTGGTCATCGCGCACATGGCGCGCGTATTCCACGCGGGCGCGTACCGGCCGCCGCGCGAGTTCAACTGGGTCGTGGGCGTGTTCGCGCTCGTGTCCACGCTCTTCCTGAGCTTCACCGGCTACCTGCTGCCGTGGGACCAGCTGGCGTACTGGGCGGTCACGGTGGGAACGAACATGAGCGCGGCCGCGCCGGTGATCGGCGCCGAGGGGCCGTTCTCCCTCGTCGGCGACGGCAGCGACGTCCGCGCGCTCCTGCTGGGCGATCGACTCGTGGGGGCGCCGGGGCTGCTGCGGTTCTACGTGCTGCACTGCGTGGTGGTGCCGTTCGTCGCGGCGCTGCTCTTGGCCGTCCACTTCTATCGCGTCCGCCGCGACGGCGGCGTGGCCGCGCGCTACTGACGCGCGCACGAGGCGCTCGTGAGCCTGAAGCCCGAAGGCGACGCCCCCGTTCCCCCCGCGCAGGAGCGCGTTCTCGGGTACGTGACCCCGCCCGGCTCCCTGCCGCCGCCTCCGCGCAGCGAGCTCGTGACGGTCTGGCCGAACCTGCTCTTCCGGGAGGTCGTGGCCGGGCTGCTCCTCACGGTCGTGCTGATGGTCGTGTCGATCCTCGTCGACGCGCCGCTCGAAGCTCCGGCCGATCCTGCGCGCACACCGAATCCCGCGAAGGCGCCGTGGTACTTCGTGGGGCTGCAGGAGCTGCTCGTGTACTTCGATCCGTGGATCGCGGGAGTGGCGATTCCCTTGCTCATCGTGCTCGGGCTGTGCGCGATCCCGTACCTCGACCCCACGCGCCACGATCAGGGCGTCTACACGTTCCGCCGACGTCCGCTCGCGTCCACGATCTTCCTCGCCGGGCTCACCGGGTGGTTCGCTTTGATCGCGATCGGGATGTGGTTCCGCGGACCCGGGTGGGCGTGGGTGCTTCCCGGCGCGGCCGCGTCGCCCGCTCCCGCTAGCGGCGCCACGCGCTCGCTCCCGAACCTCGTGGGCGTGCCCTTGCTCTTGGCGTACTTCGGGCTCGGCGGCGCGTGGATCGTGAGGCGCACCGCGGCGTGGCCGGGCTTCTCTCGCGGGCGCCGCTGGCTCTTCGCGCTCCTGCTCCTCGGCATGGCCGGGACGCTGATCAAGATCCTGCTCCGGCTTCTCTTCCACCTCCGTTACGTCGCGCGATTCGACGGCGTCGGGCTCGGTTTCTGAGATGAGCCTCTCACGCTCCTTCGCGGCGCTGGTCCTGGTCCTCCTCGCGCTCGTCGCGTGGGCGGCCTATCGCGACGCCGACCCTTCGTGGCAGCGCTATCAGCGGGAGCTGCTGAGCCGTGAGCGCGCGCGGATCGAAGCCGAGCTGGCCCAGGCGCGGGCCGACCTCGAAGCGCCCGCAGCGCGCGCGGAGCTGGCCCGCCTCGACGAGAGGCTGCGCGTGGCGCGTGCGGACACGGCGAGCGCGCGGCTCGCGGAGCTGCACGGGCGGGTCGCGGCGTTGGAGAAGGAGATCGACGCGATCTACGTGGCGCTTCGCAAGGCCGACGTGGACGCCCAGCAGCCGGATGCGGTGCGCGCCCGCAAGGCGCTGGGAGATCGCCTCGAGGCGGCGCAGCAGGCCTACGTGACGGCCACGGGCACGTGGCCGCCCGACACCACGCGCTTGCAGAAGCTGTGGGCGGTGCGGGACTCGCTCGGGGACGTCCTCGTCGCGCTCGAGGGGCCGGTGGCCGAGCTTCGCTCCCGCCTCGACGCGAAGCAGGGCGAAGCGCAGGACCTCCGCGCCGAAGCGCAGCGGATCGCCGCGCCGCGCGACAGCCTCGAGCGGGCGCGCGCGAAGCTCCTCGAGCCGGTGACCAGTCGCGAGGCGGCGCTCGCGCGGCTGCGCGACCGGCCGCTCCGCGTGCGCGAGATCGCCTCGGCGGACGGGATGACGGTGGCGCGGTGTCCCACCTGTCACGGGACCCTCGACGATCCGCCCGGCGTGCACTCCGCGTTGCCCGCCGGCGACATCTTCCGCGACGTTCCGTGCACGGTCTGCCACGGCGGACACGGCCGCGCGCTCGACGTGGAGCACGCGCATCGCGGCCTCTTGGCGTCGGCGGGCTTCGGCGCGGGGCGCTATTCGCTGAAGGGTCGCATCGCGCAGCTCGCGAGCGGCACGGCGGCTGAGCGCGAGGAAGCGCGCGAGGAGCTGCGGCGCATCACCGGGCTCGATCCGGCGGAGGAGCGCGCGACGGCGAGCGAGGCCGCGAACGCGGACTCCGTCGCGGCCGCGTCCTGGGGGCAGTGGTGGCTCAGCGCGCAGGGCTACTTCGACCCCACGGACAGCGAAGCCGACGAGGGGGCGGCGCCCACCGTCCGCACCGTGGATGCCTGGTCCTACTCCATGCAGGGCCGCCCGCTGCGCTACGTGGGCTCGGCGAAATGCCTCGGCTGTCACGAGGTGCTGCACCGCGAGCACAGCCGCCGGTGGCTCGCGACGAAGTTCCGGAGCCTCGAGCGCCTGGCGAAGACGGCGGACCCGCGCCCGTGCCTCCCGTGCCACTCCACCGGCTACGACGCGACGACCGGCAAGTACGTGGAGCCCGGCGTGACGTGCGAAGGCTGTCACGGCCCCGGCGAGCGCTACAACGAGATGATGGTGGTGGGACAGGACCTCGTGGCGAAGGGCGAGGGAGTGCGAGGGCGCGCGCTGCTCGCGCACGCGTCGCGCCTGGCGCGCGAGGCCGTGAGCCTGCGGCTCCTCCCCTCCGAGACCGGCGAGAACAACGTGTGCGTGACGTGTCATCACCCGCGCCAGCAACGCGCAGGCTGCCCCGCGATCCTGCAACGATCGGCCCTTCCCGCCACCGGAGACGACGAGGAGAAGCCTCATGCGAAGAGGTAGCCGTCTCGTCACTGCGGCGCGGGCCGGGGGGGTCGCGGACGGGTTCGTCGCTCTTCGCGAGTCTGCGACGCGCCGGCGCGCCGGCAGGAACGTCGCCCTTCTCGCAGCGGCGATCCTGGCCCTCATGGCGCCGGGCTGCAGCCGCTTGCCGTCCTTGCCGAAGCGGCCGAAGGCCGTCGCCTCCGCGCCGCGCGGTGCTCTCCCGGACATTCCCGGCCAATCCGACGAGTTCAAGCAGATGCAGCTCCCGCCGGGCCAGCTCACGCGTGCCTTGCCCATCGGAACGGCATACGCGAAAGACCAGGGGCCGATCTACCAGTCCCTGTGCCTCAGCTGTCACTCGGTGAGCCAGACGTCCTTCGCGGTGGTGGACTGGCAGGAGAGCCTGCACTCGCGCGCCGGCGTCTACTGCGGGAGCTGCCACGGCACGCACGAGGCCGGGTTCTTCCCGCGCCCGGGTCCGGATCGCTGCGCGCTCTGCCACGCGCAGGAGGTCGAGGAGTTCCTCGCCTCCAAGCACGGCCCGAGGAACGCGCCCGGCGTGCGCTGCGTCTCGTGCCACGAGCCGCACGCGACCGAGCGCGGTCTCGCGAAGTCCCTGAAGGTGTGCATGGACTGCCACCTCAGCTCCCAGCACGTGCAGGGCTTCCTCCAGTCCCGCATGGGCCTCGTGCTGACCACTCAACCGCCGGATCCTGCGGGGAAGCTGCGGGCCGCGGACTGCGTGACGTGTCACATGCCGCAGTCCGTGATCCTCAAGCAAACCGGCGACTTCCGGAACGACGCCGTCACGCTGCACGATCCCGCGAGCACCGTGGCGAAGGATCCCGCGGACTCCACGATGCTCGCGCGCACCACGATCGAGACCCTGGTGCCGGTCTGCAAGCAGTGCCACAGCGAGCGCAACGCGCGCTATCGGCTGGAGAACGCCGATCCGCTGATCAAGTACTGGACGCCCCTCGGCATGACGAGCGAGCTGCGCCGCCGTCCGATTCCTGTCGGCACCCAGCGCGACGTTCCCGGAGTGGTGCCATGATCAGCCGACGTCGTTTCCTCGACGCCTGCGGGAGATGCGCCCTGGCGCTGCCGTTTGCGCCGTGGCTCGACGTTGCGCTCGCGCAAGAGAAAGGCCTGCGCAGCAAGAAGGCGCAGCCGGCGGACGTGGAGCGGTGGACGCGCTCGGTGTGCAGTCTCTGCGGGCTGGCCGAGCCGGTCTTCCTTCGCGCGGAGGCAGGCGAGCTGCTCGCGACGAAGGGCATCCCCGCGTCCAAGACCGGCTTCGGGCGGCTCTGTCCGCGGGCGCGCGCGCTGGTCGAAGCGTCGGCCGCCGCCGATCGCGCGCTTCGACCGATGGTGCGCCGCGATCCGGCCACCAAGGGCACGCTCGAAGGGCTGGAGGCGGTGTCCTGGGACGACGCGCTCGCCGCAGTCGCGAAGGGACTGGGCGGAGCGAAGGAGCGGCTCGGCGCCGGGGGGATCGCGTTCGTGGCGTCGGACGAGGAGACCTGCGAGACGTTCTCCGCGCTCGCGCGCCTCGCGAAGGGGGGGCTCGGCACCGACAACGTCGACACGCCCGCGCGGCTGGACGCGCTTCACGCCTACGACGCGTGCGCCGCGGTGTTCGGCGTGAGCGCGAACCCCGCTTCCGTCGAGGACATCGACGCGGCCACGCTGATCCTCCTCGTGGGCGGCGACATCGCGGACAGCCATCCCGGCGTGTACTACCGCGCGCTGGATGCGCGACGCGTGGGCCGCGCCAAGGTGGTGCTCGTGGACTCGCGACGCACGCTCGCGGCCTCGATCGCGGACGTGCACGTGCGGCCGCGCCCGGGTCGAGATATCGCGTTCGTGAACGCGCTCGCGGCGGCGCTCCTGACCGGACGCGACGCTGTGCCGAACGTGCCGAAGGAGGCTGCGAGCTGGACGGCGTGGCTCCGGCGGAACGGCGAGTCGCTGGAGGCGGCGGGCGTGGCGAAGGCGGACGCGGCGGCGGTGGCAGACGCGTGGCGCGCGGCGCGCGGGGTCGTGACACTCGTGGGTCCCGTGGCGCTCGGGACCGCGGCCGGCGCGCCGCTCGCGCGCGCGGTGGCGCAGCTGCACCGCGCCAGCGGGCAGTGGGGCGCGGTCGGGCGCGGGTGCCTCCTCCTGCCGCGCGGCGCGAACGCCACCGGAGCTCTCGGGCTCGGAATTCGACCGGGCGCCTTGCCGGCGGGCGGACATCTCGCGGTGCCGAGCGATCGGGCGCGCGCCGCGGCGGCCTGGGGCGTGAGCGCAGACGCGCTGCCCGCGGCGGGCAGTCCTCCGCTCCTTCAGTGGCCCGCCGCCGCGCGGGACGGAAAGCTCGGCGCGCTCGTCGTGCTTCGTGCGAACGTGGCCGCGGACCTGCCGGATGCGCTCGCGTGGCGCGAGGCGCTCAAGACGAGCTTCACCGTGGCGGCTTCCACGCACGTCCCCACGGAGACGACGGTCTTCGCGGATGTAGTGCTACCGCTCGCGCTCACCTCCGGCGAGACGGCGGGCACGATCATGTCCCTCGATCGTCGCTGCGAGCGCCTCGAGGTGGCGGCGGAGCCTCCGGGCGAAGCGCGGCCGGCGGAGCGAATCGTCGGGGATCTCGCGCGGGTCGCGGCGCCGAAGGGGCTGCGCGCGTCCTTCGGAGATGCGCAGGGAGAATGGGAGCGCTGGAGATCTGCCGCCGCGGGGACGCCGTTCGAATCGGGCGGGATCACGGAGGCACGCCTCGGCCGCGAGCTGGACGTCGCGTGGCCGTGCGCCGCGGAGGATCAGCCCGGCGCCGTCCGCATCACGCCGACGACTGCAGGGGCGTCGGCGGTTCCGGCGACCTACGTCGCCACCCCGGCGCCTTCGCCCTCACGCAAGGCCGCGGCCACGCCGGAGAAGACCTTCGAGCTCATCGTGGGACCGCTCGTGGAGCACGAGCGCTCCCGCATGCTCACCGGCCGCACAGCCGAGCTGCACTACGAGGCGCCGACCGCGCGCCTCGAGATGCACCCCACGGACGGCGCTGCGCTCGGGCTCGCCGAGGGCGACTGGGTCACGGTGTCCTCGGAGACCGGCGACGCCACCGCGCGCCTCTGGCTCACGGACCGCGTGCTGCCGGGCACCGCGTTTCTCCCGGAGCACTACGGCTTCCTCTCCGACGTGCAGGGCGGAAACGTCGGTCAGAAGGAGCCGGAAGGCCTCGCGTGGCTCGTCGTGCCGAGCACGCTTGCGGCCGGCACGGAAGCGCTAGGCGGGCTCCCGGCGAAGGTCACCGTGCGCAAGGCGCACCGGCGAGATCTGCGGAAGACGGGGCTGTAGGGCGGGTTCAAATCCCGCCCCCGCTACCACTTGAGCGAGGCCCGGAACTCTTTGAGTTTCGGGCCTTTGCGCGTCTTGGCGGACGCGAGTTGAGCGGCCTTAAATCGGCCGTCTCCACTATGTCTCCACGCGCACGCCGCCCATTCGTCGACGCCAATCGGGGAAGCAGCCACGCGCGGCGTAGCACCGCAGATGTCTTGTAGGACGCCATGACTTGGGGCCGAGATGAAGGATCGTCGCCGCGACCTTCCTCGCTATGCCGTATCGTACCGGGGGCTCTCAAGTCCGGCACGCTACCCGAGCCCTCAGGCGTGGTGCATCGCATGGCAGAGACCATTCAAGATGTGCTCGGTCAGAACCTCGGCCGCGAACTAGGTCGCGTTGTTCAGGAGCAGCCGCTGAAGACGCGCCTCGGCCAGATCATCATGGATTCGGTATGCGAATTCGCCCTTCGCGACGAGCGATCCGTCGATGAACTGGAAGGTGGCACCTTCGGCAGAGTCCGAGACCCCGCGCTCCGAAGAACCCTGGGGGAAACGCTGTTTGGAGCTCGGTGGTTGTACAAGCTTGGTCTGGTGACGTACGCCACCAACGAGCGCCGGGCCGCACACATCCGCGCACAGATTATTGACTACGCCGCCATCTGTGAGGCTGTCTTGGGCGATGCCCTGGCACACGGAATCGCCGCCCGCCACTTCGCGACGGACGCACATGAGTGGGGCTCGCCGCGGACGCGCTCGGGGAAGCGTATCTCATGGTCCGCCGCGACGATCGAGAAGCAGTTGCGAAAGGAATGGCCCTGCAACACATTCAACTGGAAGATCGCCGTGGCCGCGGCGAATGCTCTTGTAGACACTCGACGGGCGCGCGACCTCGATACCCTCTGCCGTCGTCGAAACAAGGTTCACCTGGCAGAGCGCGCCTCGATCGCGCGCCGAGAGTACATCGACGAATCCGCTGACGCATTCCGGACGATGTGCGAGGTCGTGGATCAGGTCGGCGGTTGGCAGGCACTACATCCCTGAGCCTGCTCCTGCTCAACGTGCGAATGGGCCGGAGATCTATGTCTACCGACGCCGACGGATCCGGACGGTGCCGCGGCAGCTTGGCCGCCGGCATGTTCCGCCACGGGTGCTGAAGAACACGCGCACGGAGCGGCCCCACGACGATGGCGCTGAGGCCCGCGAAGGAGCGGAAGTGCAACCCCGCGCATCGTCCTTGCGGCGCTTGGGCATGGGCACATCGCGATGACGGGAGATCTACGCCGCGATCGGTAGCGATGACCCGTGTCGAGCGATGTCGAAGATGGGAGGACAGACTGTGTACGGACCCGATTGGGATGCGATCTCGGCGCGAGTGGCGGGCCTGTTGGCTGCGGCACGTATCTACTTCCCCGGCGTGGATAGTGTCACGGCCGACTACCACGCAGTGAACACCACGGCTCTTCTCCCGCTTGCGTGCGCAATCTTCCATGATCTGAAGGAGTTCCGGCAGCGGCACGGCGACAGCATGCCGCCGGCAGCCTTAGCCGCTCTCGACGAGTTCATCACGACCCATGGCCATCTGTTCTTAAAGGCCCAGGGCATCGCAGGTGTGCACGGGGTCTCCGTCGCCCTCGCTTGTATCCGAAGCACCCTCGACTTCCACCTTCAGGATCGCGACGCACGCGCACGGGCGCTGACGGACAGGGCCTTTGCTCACCTCCAGCGATCTATCGTGGTGGATGCCAGTCTCCGCGAGAAGTGGTCCGAGGCTTTCTCACAAGGCGAGGTGGCGTGCGAGAGCCTTGGCGCGTGTCACCTGTTGCTGCACGGCATCTGGGCGTTCAAGGTCTCAGCCGCGGGAGAACGGACAGACCTCGTCTTCCAGGAGCCACTGGAGCGGGGTGAGGCCTTTCGCATTGCTCCGGTCGCCGTGGTCCTCACCGAGTGGAAGGTCGCAGGCGGCGACGCTGACCTCGGTGCCCGGTTCCTGGAGGCGCGCCGCCAGGCCGAACTCTATGCGGTCGGGTCCCTCTTCGACCTCGAACTCGCGTCGGTTCGGTATCTAGTAGTTGTCACGAGAGGGCGATTGACACCACCGGAAGACGTCATTGCCGGAGGCTCGCTCTATAGGCACGTCGTGATCAGCGTCGCACCCCGCACTCCGTCCGTCACCGCGCGGGGCCTCTGATAGATGAGCGGATGTTGCGCCGCACGAAGAGCACGCACTTCCGCCCGACGCTGTCCGAGACGCTCCGGGGGATGCGCGGTTTCAGAAGGTCGGGCGCGGCCAGTACCAACTCGTCGAGTAGGGTCGGCGCCGCGTCCGCACGCTGGTGGATGAATCGCTGGCTTCCGGCCGGTACGGACTGAGCTGGGCCGGTGAGGACGACGCCGGAAAGCGAGTGGGGTCGGGTGTATACTTCATTCGACTCACGGGGAAGGACGTCTCCCTCGTCCGCAAGCTCGTTTTGGTTCGCTAGGGGGGGCGGCCATGAGAAAGACGATCTTACTGGCGCTGGCGGCGGGGCTGCTTGGCTCCGCCGCGCCCGCCGCTACGCTTCGCGTTCCCTCGCAGTACGCGACGATCAACGCTGCTCTGGATGCAGCGGTGGCCGGTGATTCGGTGCTGGTCGCACCCGGAGTCTACAGCCAGTACGAGACGCGCCTGAACCCGGACGGGGCCTGGATCTCCTCCGTGGCCTTCGTGAAGGCGGGGGTCGTGCTGTGCTCGGAGGGTGGACCCTCGGTCACGACCCTGACGATGACCTCGACCGCCCCTCACAGCGCACCGAGGATCGTGTACCGGTACCCCCTGAGCGGGCCGGAGTTCGTGCTAGTTGGCTTCACGTTCACGGGGAACACGCTGGTGTGCCTCCGGTGCGTGGAACTCCTCGCCGCGCAGGTTGGTGACGGGATCGCTCGCATCGAGGATTGCGAGGTCCACGACTACGGGACCGGAAATGACTGCGAAGCATCGATGATCGTATCCGTGAACCTGACGATGAGACGCTGCCGCTTTCACGATATGAACGCGAACGGCGGGGCGTTCGTGCACGCAGCAGGCTCGCTGCTCATCGAGGATTGCGAGTTCACCAACTGCCGCTCCGGTGCGGCGCGCGCAGTCGAGGGAGGGCCGGTGACGGTCCGGCGGACGCGCTTCACCGATGATGTACAGACCAACGGAGCGGGAGGAGCCTGCTACACCGACACCCGCACGACCGCTCTCTTCGAGGACTGCTGGTTCGAGGGCAACCAGAGCCTGTACGGAGGAGGCGCAGGAGCCAGCGGCGGCGCTCTGGCGCTCTGGGGATCTCAATCGGATGAGACGGTTCGGAACTGCACGTTCGTGGAGAACTACACGAACGTCCAAGGCGAAGGAGGCGCGATCATCGCCAGCGGGCACTTGATCGTGATCGAGGGGAACACGTTCTTCGGGAATGCGCAGGCGCAGGCGGCCACCCGCGCTGGGGCCTCGATCACTGTGGAATCGGGCACCGTCACGCTGCGGCGGAACGTGATCGCCGCGTCCTCCGGTGATACGGCCGTGGGGCTGTATCAGGGAACGATTCACAGCTCCTGTAACGTCTTCTGGCAGAACGTCCTCGGGAACGCGGACGGCTTCACGCTGGATCCCACCGACATCGAGGCAGACCCGTGGTTCTGCGACACGGCAGCGAACGACTTCACGGTGAACGCCGCGTCCCCATGCCTTCCCGGGAACGGGAACCCCTCGTGCACCGAGCTGATCGGTGCTTGGGGGCAGGGCTGCGGCGTGGTGTCGGTCGAACCATCGACTTGGGGCAGGATCAAGAACAGCTTCCGTTCGGGAAGCGAGGAGAAGAAGCGATGAATGCGCGGACGATGGCCCTAGGGGCGATGATCGGGCTCGCCACCGCGACGGCGGCGTGGGGCGAGGAGCTCACGGCGTCGTTGCGGGATGTGACCGTCGTTCAAGACGGGCACGGTTCGGCGCGGGTGTTCTTTCGACTGACGCCGATTCCGTTCTCGGAGAGAACCGTGCTTGAGCGCGCAGTGCTCACGGTTCCGTACGCGGGGGCGGTAGAGGACCGGGCGCTCGAGCTGCGGGCGTGTCCGGTGACCCGCGCGTGGGCGGGCAGCCCATCGTGGGACACTCCCTTCGACCGGACGCTCTACGCCCGCGCCCGGTTGGATCTCCGTGCCGCAGGGGTCGCGGCGCTAGACCTGACGGTCGCTCTCAAGGAGAGCCTCGAGCACGGGGTATTCGCTGACGGGTTCGTTCTGTTGGCGCGCACCGCGTCCGAGGGCGTGCCGGCCGGTGACCTGGTCCGCTTCGCGGGTCTTTCGGCGGCGCGAGTTCATGTGATCACGAGCGTGCTGCCGTCCGGGCGGGCGCCTGCCGAAGGACGCTCGGCGATGCGTCGGCCTCACGCGATTCCGGAGGTTCGTGCGCGCTGAGAATCCGTCTCCCGAATCTCTCCGTGCGCCAGTCAAAACCGGCGAGGTGTTGCGAATGGAAGTTCCGTGCGGTGAAAGCGTAGCGACCGTCCCCCGCACGAGCGGCGGAATGAGGCAGGTCCTCGACCGGAAGCACGCGGCGAGAGCGGAGGGAGCCGGGCACGGACGCTGACCGAATCCGTCTCCGCGCCGTCTCCAGTACCGGGGTCGACGCCGGGGTACTCCAGGGGACGCCAGGGGACTCCCGGGGACTGGCCAACCGGGGGCGCGGGCGCGGCTTGGGCCGGTAATCCCTTGTGCCACAAGGCCTTATCGGATCCACCCGATCACGAGTTCAAATCCCGCCCCCGCTACCAAAGCACGCAGGCCCGGAACTCCTTGAGTTGCGGGCCTTTGCGCGTATTTTCCGAGACGAGTTGAGCGGCCTTAAATCGACCATCTCCACTATATCTCCACTCGCGGTTCTGACGAGCGCCTCCTGCCCCACGCGATCGAGGGGCGTACCTGCCAGCCGGAACGAGCACGTCGCCGACTCTCCTGTGAACGACCGCGTGCGTCAGGGCCGGACGGTCACTTGCGGAAGTTCTCCACGAGCACGAGCTTCGAAGCGTCGCGCGGCTGGACCCAGAAGACCACGCGCCCGTCATGAGTGGGGCACAGGTACATGCTTCTTCGCACGTCGGGAGGAACGTGTGCCACGGGGCTCAGCCGACCTGAGGGAAGGTCGAGTCTGGAGAACCCGAGCGATTCGGGCCAGCAGTAGAGAAAGTCGCTGTCCGTGGGTTTGAAGAAGCCCGAAGGCATCACTAGCCGTTCTGGGCCGCTGTGCGCGGGCCGAACGTAGATACCCGGCGTGACGGTCGACTCACGCGGGCGCCAGTACGTAGTCCATCCGGAGAGCCGATTCGGTAGCTCGAATTCCATGTCGGGAGAGTGCTCGACCGCACGACCTTCCGAGACTGAGCATCTGGTCGAGCCGCGCTGATCCCACACTAACAGCGTGTCGTCACTCGCCCAGAATAGCCAGCCAACCACTCCCTCCGTAGGAACGGCCATCGGCCCCGACGTCTCACCGGTTCGCACGTCAACAACGTGCAGATCCGTGTGGTCGCCGCCGGTGGTCCTACTCAGGACCCACGCAATTCGCCGGCCGTCAGGTGACCAGTCGAAGAACGTTCGACTCTCGTCCGCGGCGACCAGCGTGCGCCGCCCGCTACCGTCGCGACTCATGACCACTAGAGATGTGAGCGCATCCGGGTCGCGAACCCGCACGGCGATCTGCAGGCCGTCGGGCGATGGGACCGGATACTCGAAGGGCTGGTCCTCGTGCGTCACGCGCCCGTGCTCACCAGTTGTGACATCCCACCAACCAATGCTCGCGAGCGGCTGCGTGGCCAGATACAGCAAAGTCTGACCATCGGCCGAGACGTGGGCTCCCGTGTCCAACCCAGCCCCACGCGTGACCTGCGCTGGCTGGCCGCCGCTTGCGCGCATGATCCATAGGTTCGTCGCGCCGCCGCGGTTCGAGGAGAAGAGGATCTCGTCCTGCGCCGTCCAAGCTACCTCGTCGATGGCCTTATGGTCGTGGGTGAGCTGCCGCTCGTGTCCCGTCTGGAGATCCCGGATCACGATCTCGTTGTAGCTCGCATGTGCGAAGCTCCGCAGCCACGCGATGTGCTCACCGTCGGGCGCCCAGGCAAAGCCGATTGAGACCATGGACTCGGATGTGCTGTCCACGAAGGCTAGCGATCGGCCGGATCCGTCGGGCCGCACGGTCCAGAACTCTGACCCGCGGAGGACCGACGGCCAGGGAACGATGTACCCGATTCGCCGACCGTCCGGACTCCAGTGCGGGCTAAATCCCGGGCGCGCGAGGGTTCGTACCGTGCCCCCGAGAGCGGAAACTAGGCGGATCTCAGCCTCCGCTGCGCTTCGGATCACACCGTAGGCGATCTGGCTGCCATCGGGGGATGTGTCCGCGTAGAGCACGTCGACCGTGCTGTCGACCGCGATCGCGCGCACTTCGCCGCCGCTCGCGTTCATGAAGTGGAGGCCCCACACGCCGCGATCGTCCCGCGCCGGCAGCGCGATCCAGCGGCCGTCCTGCGAGAAGCCCGGGTAGCGGATGCCGCTCATCGGCACGTCGATGGTGCGCGTACGCATGTCGGGATTGAGGCGCGGCGGCCCTTTCGGGCGCAGCGCGAACCCCACGGCGATCGCGGCGACCGCCAGACTCGTCGCAATCACTGCCGGTGCAAGCCGGCGCCGACTGGGTACGGGCGCCGCAGCTGTCCGTGGTCCGCTGCTGGAGCCAGCCGAGGCCGTGCGCTGGTCGTACTCCTCCACGATCTCCCGCAACTCCAGCGCCAAGGACCTCATCGAGTCGAGCCGCTCATTCGGATCCTTGGCCAGACAGCGACGGATCAGCCTTCTCAGCTCCGCCGGCGCCTGCGGGTTGAGTCCCTCCACCGGGGCGGGGACGTCGTGCAGGATGCGGTGCATCGTCTCCAGCTTCGACGCCGCCTCGAACGGCCGCCGCCGCGTCGTCGCCTCGTACAGAATGCACCCGAACGAGAAAATGTCCGACCGCTGGTCCACGTCCCTCCCCTGCACCTGCTCGGGCGCCATGTACCCCACCGTGCCCAGCACCACGCCCTCGCTGGTCGGCTCCGCCGTCTGGGTCGAGGCGCTGGCCAACGCCGACTCCGCCACCGGCCTATCCATGAGCTTCGCGAGCCCGAAGTCGAGGACCTTCGCGTAGCCGTCCTGCGAGATCATGATGTTGCCGGGCTTCAAGTCCCGGTGGACGATCCCCGCCGCGTGCGCCTTGCTGACTCCCTCGGCTGCCTGGGCAAGCCAGCCAAGCAGCGTCTTCAACTCGGTCTTCTGCTCGTGGATCTTGGCGGCCAGGGTTTCACCGCTCACCAACTCCATGGCGATGAAGTGGAGCGGAGAAGAGTCGGGCTCGACGACGCCGTCAGCACCCACGACGCGGTCGTGCCCGATCTCGTAGATCGTGACGATGCTCGGATGGTTGAGCGACGAGGCCGATCGGGCCTCACGCACGAAGCGCCGGACACGTTCTTCGCTACGAACCAATTCGGGCGGAAGGACCTTGAGGGCGACGTCGCGCCGCAAGGACTGGTCTTGGGCGCAATAGACCTCGCCCATGCCCCCGGAACCGAGCGGACCGATGATGCGGTAGTGGGCGATCCGGTCCTGGGGCTTCAACGAGCGACCTGCGGTCATGCCAACCCTTCTCAGGCCGAGCTTCAGGTCCGCTGGATTCCGGCGGCGGGCTCTGGCAACAGACGCGCTCCGAACCGCCCCGCGCGTTTCGCCGACCGCTTCGCCAGCACTTTATAGCAGGCGGGGCCGCGACCGTCGCGCTCTCCGCCCCCCGCCAACCGTGCACCCCATCCCGCTCCATCGCCCCACACAGCCCGGCTATGGCGCTCACGTGGCCAATCTGGCCGGGACCTCGGCCCCCGGGGCTTTTTGCCGTCGCGTTGCCTCCCGCCCGCCCCGGCCCCGGGCTCGCCGCCCAATTCGCTTCTATGGAGCGGCCCCCCTTCGTCAACCTACAGGGAAGTGGTCCCGTCGAAGTTCGTCACCCTTCTATCCGCGCTTTCGGCCGGGGTTCTCTTCTCCCCGTGCGCATGATGCGATTCGGAGGTTGGAGGCCCTCATCTTCATCGCGGTCTTGAGTGGACCAAGCGAATTACCGGGCTCTCCAACCCTTGACTGAACTCGCGGGCCGCCCTTTCCTCGTGTCAGGCTGGTTGAACGGTGGGCACCGTACTGACCCGGTGCTCGAACACCGTGCCGTCTCGCCACACCGCGAAGAGTATGCCGGCGAGCTTCCGCGCCAGAGCTACGACGGCCTTAAGACGACCTCGGCGACAGGCGATCGACCGCGCCCACGACTGCAGCTCACTCGCCGAAGGATTCGTGGATCGAAGGACAGCCCACGCAGCCTGAATGAGCGTTGCGCGCATCCAGGTGTTCCCCGCCTTGGTGATCGGTCCCCGACGGAGTCGCTCCCCGGAGCTCGCTTCGCATGGGACCAGCCCTAGATAGCATCGAACGGCCCGAGCTGACGAGAAACGCTCTACCTGATCGATCGTGCAGACGAACGACGCCGCGGTCACAGGTCCAACTCCCGGCACCGTGCACAACCGACGCATGATTGGATCAGCCCGAGCGAACTCACCGAGCTTGCGATCTGCCTCAGCGAGCTGCTCGTTGATGGGGCCGATCAGATCGAGGAACGGCTGAATCGCTTCGCGGAGAGTCGCAGAGACTGGAACCGACGTCAGTCGGCGTGCGAACGTCGGGGTAGCCCCAGGAGGGATGCCGAGGCCGTCCTGTCGCAGAAGGGAGCGAATTCGGAGGATGAATCGCGTTCGAGTCCGAACCAGCTCCTGGCGCCCTCGAACCAGTGCACGAACACTCCGGGCATTGGCAGAGAGACGATGCGCTGGTCGATATACGCCCTGGCGGCAAGCCTCCGCCAACGCTCGCGCGTCGCGACGATCGGTCTTCACCCTCGGCGATCGGTAGGCGTACATCGCAGCGTACCCCGGGTTGGCCACGACCACCTGCTGCCCGAGTTCCTCAAGCAGCCGTGCGACCCACTCGCTCTCGGTAGACGACTCCAGGAGGACGCGCGACTCTGGCCGCCCGACGAAGAATGCCGACAGTGCCGACCGGCTCGTTCGGACGCGCTTCTCCAAGATCTCGCCGGCCTCCGTCAGCACCGCGATCTGCGCGTAGTTCTGGTGTAGGTCGATCCCAACGCTTTCCATCGTTAGCTCCTAGTTTGACGTCTTAGCCACCGACCCCTCCGCGGCGCGCGGGCCGCTCCATTACATCTTCATCTCAGCCGCGGCCGGAGCGTCCATGGCTTACCGAAAGGAGGCCACCCCATGACGCTCACCACCGCGACCCGCCGCTTCCTGACCCAGCTCGAAGCCGACGGGAAGTCGCCGCTGACGATCTCGGTCTACCGGCACGAGCTGGAGCGATTCGCGCGCTGGCTCGGCGCGGGCACGGACGTCCGCCGCGTGACGCCCGATCGGCTCGCGCGCTACCTGACCGACCCGTCACTTCAGGTGACGCCGTCCGGCACCAAGCGTAGCGCCCGCACGATGAATCGCACGCGGACGGTGCTGCGGCTGCTGTTCGGGTACCTCACGCTGGCCGGAACGCTGCGGCACGACCCGTCACGCCTGCTGAA
The DNA here is from genome assembly GCA_046330135.1 of bacterium. Taxonomy (GTDB): domain Bacteria; phylum ARS69; class ARS69; order ARS69; family ARS69; genus CAYYFX01. The sequence continues at coordinate 372,187 of JAXLTI010000004.1, read as the reverse complement.
GAACGCGCGCACGGACCGGCCGACGCCCACCGCGCTCACGCCGCAGGAGGAGCGCCGCTTCGTGCAGGCGCTGGACCGCCAGGCCATGTCACCCCAGGGCCGCCGCGACCGCGCGCTGTTCACGCTGCTGCTCCGCTCCGGCATGCGGCTCGCCGCTGCGTTGGCGCTCGACGTCGCGGACCTGGACCTACGCACCGGCACCGCGCGCTCCGTCGGCAAGCACGCGCACGTGCAGGACGTCGTGCTGCCCCGGGACGTCACGCGCCTGCTGCGCTCTTACCTCGCCGACGGGGGGATCCGCGACGGCGCACTCTTCCGGAGCCGACGCGGCCGGCTGTCGTCGCGCCAAGCACAGTACCGCTTCCACGCGCTGCTCGCCGCTGCGGGGATCGAGCGCACCGTGACCGTTCATTCCCTGCGGCACACGTTCGCGACACGGCTACGCCAACGGACCGGAGATCTGCGTATCGTCCAGGCCGCGCTCGGGCACCGCAACCTCGGAACGACCGAGGCGTACGCGCACGCGAGCGACGCCGACGTCCGCAGGGCGCTGTCCTAGTTCTTGGCGCGGTTCCCCCCGACCGTGACGCTCGCGGAGCTGGGGTCCTGATCGCGCCGCCTTCCTCCCTTCGCGAGATTGCAGGCGATGCAGGCGACTTGTCCGTTCTCAACGCTGGTCTTGCCGCCCTGGCTCCACGGCACACGATGGTCGCAGTGCCACTCCTCCCAGCGGACCTTCGCCCCGTGGCACTTCAACTTCACCTGGCAGACGGCGCCGTCGCGCCGGTACACCGCCAGCCTCTGAACCTGCGAGAAGTCCCGCTCCTGATCTTTCAGCGCGAGACTCGGATGCGCCAACAGCAAGTCGCGCAGCATGAACTCCATGCGGTGCTTGATCGAGTCCCCGGCGTCGGTGCTGTGGCTGATCTTCTCCTTGTAGGTTACCCACTCCGGCTCCGCCTCGTCCTCTGACAGCGACTCTTGTCGGCGTCGACGCTCCTCGAAGTCGATCAGCCAGTCCCTCAGGACCGGAGCGAACTCCGACCGAACGTAGGAAGCCAGCAGCTCCATCGCGACGCAGTAGAGCGCCACCACGTTGAAGCGCGTCAGCTCCGGGGTCTTCTCGGGGAATACCTCGGCGAGGAAGTCAAGCACGCGACGAACCGCTCTTGCCTGCGCGCACTCGCTGTCAAAATCCGCGTGCTCCCCGTACATCTTGTTCAGGTCGTGGCTCTTGACGTTGGTGGGCTCGCCGGCCAGCTCCAGGCAGACGAGCTGTGCGGCCACGAGATCGTGGGTGTAGCGGGAGTTCGAGAAGCCGACCGCTTTAAAGAAGGGATGACTCACCAAGGACCGGACGAAGTCGCGCATCTTGCCGTCATAGGCATTGCGTCTCTCCTGAGCGCGCAACGTCGTGCCATTCTGGAGCCGCAGGAACATGTCGCGGACTTCTTCCTCATCCGCATCCTCGACGAGGACTACGTCCAGCGGGTAGGTGTCGAATCGAATGCGGAGCTCGTCCGGCAGTTCCCCGTGACCCACTCCGGCCACGGCATGGCCGTCGATGGGCTCAGCGTCGCGCGGCAGCTGGAAGGCTCCCTCGAAGAATCCGTAGATCGCCCTGAGCCGCTGCTGACCATCGACCACGTCATAGGTATCCGGCTTCTTGCCCGTACGTCGCCAATAGAGCTTGGGAATGTCGTAGTTGCGGAGGATCGTGTCGACAAGCAGCTGCTTCTGCGCCGTGGTCCAAACGGCGGGTCTCTGGTAGTCCGGGTTCGTGTCGACCCGGTCGCGGATGCCGAACACGGTTGAGAGTGGCCAGGGCTTCTTCGAGGTCTCCACGCGCGTCCTCCTCCACCTTGTGGACAAGTCACGGAGGAAGCATCGGCACTTGCATCGCGCGGCTGCAGGTTTCTCCGATTCGGAGAGGCGCGCCCGCCTGGCGTCATCGCGGCAGACCTGTTACCGCTCCCATGCCGTCGCAAGGGCTGCAGGGATCGAGCGCGCGGTGACCGTGCACTCGCTGCGGCATACCTTCGCGACGAGGCTGCGGGAGCGCACGAGCGATCTCCGGATCCTGCAGGCCGCGCTCGGGCACCGGCATCTCGGCACGACCGAGGTCTATGCGCACGTGGGGCGGTGCGGAAGTCCGACGGGCCCTCACGCCGTAGGGCGACTGCCTACGACGCGCCGCCCGCCGAACACGAGGCCGAGCCGATTCTCACGGTACAAGCGAGCACTCTTCTTAGAAGGGGTGTCAACGCCGGTGGTAGAAGGGCGTAGATCGCCGAAGTAGGAAGTCCTCCAAACGTCAGGCATTTTGTCCCCTTCGGGTCGGCAAACGTGGAGGGGCCGGATGCTGAGTAAGGAGGACTTCGTGGAGATTCAAGCACTGGCGAGGCGCGGGGTCTACCAGCGCGACATCGCCGAGCGGCTGGGCGTTCATCCGAAGACGGTGAGCCGGGCGCTGAAGCGAGGCGGTGCGCCGGAGGGGCGAAGGCGACCGGCGCGAGGCAGCAAGCTCGAGGCGCACCGGGAGATGGTGGACGGGCTGCTCACCGAAGGGGTCTGGAACGCGGTCGTGATCCTGGGATTGCTGCGGGCGCGAGGGTACGAGGGGTCGATCACGACGTTGAAGGACTACATCCAACCGAAGCGGTTGCTTCGGACGAAGCGGGCGACGGTTCGTTTTGAGACTCGTCCGGGGAAGCAGCTGCAGAGCGACTGGTGAGAAGTGCGCACGATCGTCGCAGGCCAGGAGACCGAGGTCCATTTCTCCGTGAACACACTGGGGTACTCGCGGCGCTTCCACTTCTGGTGCACGGACTCGGAGGACGCGGAGCACACGTACGAAGGAGTGATCCGCGCGTTCGAGTACTTCGGCGGCGCGACCGAGGAGGTCCTGGTGGATAACCAGAAGACGGCGGTGCTGTCGCATCGGCCGGGCGAGCTTCCGAAGTTTCACGAACGCTTCCTGGACTTGGCGGGGCACTACGCCTTCGCGCCGCGAGCGTGCAAGCCGGTTCGCCCGCAGACGAAGGGGAAGGACGAGAGGAACGTGGGGTACATCAAGCACCACTTCTTCGTGCTCTATCGTTCCTTCGAGAGCTTCGCGCACATGAACCAGCTCGCGGAGCAGTGGCTGACCGCCGTGGCGGATCCGAGGCTTCATGGGACGGTGAAGGAGGTGGTGTCGGAGCGGTTCGTCAGAGAGGCGCCGCATCTACGGGCGCTTCCCGCCGTCCGCTACGACACGTCGTACCGCGAGAGCCGCTGGGTGGGATGGGACGCGTACATCGACGTGCTGGGGAATCGCTACGCGGTGCCGGGCTCGCTCGCCGGGCAGCGGGTGGCGATCCGGATCACGCTTCAGGGAGACATCCACGTGTACGCCGACGAGGTCCTCGTCGCGACACACGCGATCCGACCGGTGTCCGAAGGCTGGGCGAAGGTCCCGGAGTTCCACGAGGAGCTGTGGCGGGAGACGCTTCGGGTGGAGCGGCGCGATCTTGCCGTGTACGAGGAGGTGGCGTCGTGGAGCTGACCGTGCTCTTGGAGAAGATGCGTCTGGAGCATCTGGGCGAGCAGCTCGACGTCGTGTGCGAGGAGGCCGCGAAGAAGGAGCTCGATCTGAAGAGCTTCCTGGCTCAGGCCTTGGAGACGGAGTGGCGCTACCGGCAGCAGCGCGGCGTCGAGACGCGGCTGAAGCTGGCGCGGTTTCCCTGGATCAAGACGCTCGATCAGTTCGACTTCGACTTCCAGCCGAGCCTCGACAAGAAGGTGGTGCGGGAGCTCGCCGGACTTTCCTTCGTCGAGCGCGCGCAGAACGTCGTCGTGCTCGGCCCGCCTGGGGTGGGCAAGACCCATCTCTCCGTGGCGCTCGGAGTGAAGGCGGTCGAGGCGGGCTACTCGGTGATGTTCCTCACGCTCGAGACCTTGATGACGCGCCTCACGCGCGCCAGAAACGAGAACCGGCTCGAGCGCGCGCTGCAGCAGCTCGTGTATCCGAGGCTCCTGATCCTCGACGAGATGGGCTACCTGCCGCTGTCGCGGGAGGAGGCGAGCCTCTTCTTTCGGCTGCTCGCGCGGCGCTACGAACGAGGCAGCATGATCGTCACCAGCAACAAGAGCTTCCTGGACTGGGGTGAGATCTTCCACGACCAGGTGCTTGCGACGGCGATCCTCGATCGTCTGCTCCATCACGCGACGACCTTGAACATCAAGGGCGAGAGCTATCGCCTCAAGGAAAAGCGCCGTGCCGGGATCTTGGGGCGTGTGAACGAGCCGAAAGCCGAAGAAGAGGTCGCGGCGGCCTGAACCGACGTCACCACGGCCTCCAGGAAGAACGATCTCGAGGTCGCGAGGGTCAGAGTACCTCCCCTTCGAGGAGCGGAAGGTGATCCCGAGAGCCCAGCCTCAGACCCGCGGCCGTGGAGCAGCTGCGAGCTGGGAAGTCCGGTCCGTCCCCGACCGGACAAACTGCGCGGCGAAATGGGGACTTCCTGCGCGGCGATCAGGGGACATGCTCAGCCGGCGTTGACATCGGGCCGCAGGTAGATCTGCTCGTTGTGCGGCCGCAAGCTCTGGCGGAGTTCGTCTGCCTCCTCTGCGAAACCAGGCGTCAGTTTCAGGATGGCGTCCTTCACGCGGAGGATCCGCTCAAGCAAGTCCGCCTCCTCCTTGGAGGCGACGTTCCGGTACTGCACGATCTGGGGGCTCGTCATTCCGCTCGCTCCAGTTCTCCGGGCGTGCCGGTCGAGGCGCGTGCACCAGCTCCCGCGCGCCCAGGCACGGCTCCACCTGTTGGGTGGACTCCTTGAGCGCTCAGTTTACTCGGTCGGCGTTCAGCGGACGCCGACGTCGAAGCGACTTGGCTGAACGGCCGGGGAGAGCGTCCATTCGCGCAGGGCTTGCGCCGTGACGCGCAACCTCCCGCCGCTACTCACGCCGCAGGACGTAGCGCAGCTCCTGCGCACTTCGAAACGGAGCGTGTACTCGATGGCCGAGCGGGCTCAGCTTGCCGGTGCGCTTCGGATCGGGCGGAGGCTCCGCTTCCGCCGCGACGAGCTGCTCCGCTCGCTCGGCCTGCGCGCGGAGGCGCGGCCGTGAGCATGAAGGTGCGGCCGTTCCGGGGCGGCTGGGAAGTCGACATCCACTACCGGCTGGCCGACGGCAAGCGAGTTCGTGAGCGGCGCGTCGCTCCGGTGAACTCGCGGAGCGCCGCGACGCGCTGGGGCGAGGCCCTCGCGCAGCAGATCATGCTCCGGGCGGGCATCGAGATCATGCCGCCCCCGCCGACGCTCGCGCAGTTCGCGGACCGCTTCCTCGCCAGCGCGCGCGCCGACCGGTTCAAGCCGAGTGGCATCGCGGCCAAAGAGAGCCACTTGCGCAACCACCTGATTCCGCTCCTCGGCGGCAAGCCGCTCGACGAGATCGGGGCCGAGCAGGTCCAGATGCTGAAGGCGCACCTCGCGGGCCGCGCGCCGGCGACGACGAACAACATTCTCTGCACGTTGTCGCGCTTGCTCCGGACAGCCGTAGAGTGGGACGTCATCCCCTCGCTGCCCTGCACGATCAAGCTCCTGCACCGCCCCCACGTCGAGATGCGCTTCCACGACTTCGCGGACTTCGAGCGGCTGGTCGCCGCCGCGCGGAAGATCGACTCCCGCGCGCTGGTGGTCATCCTCCTCGGCGGGGAGGCTGGCCTGCGCTGCGGCGAGATGATCGGCCTGGAATGGCCCGACGTAGATCAGCAGCGGGGTCAACTCCGTGTGGGGCGCTCCGTGTGGAAGGGCCAGGCGACCGAGCCGAAGAGCGGGCGGCCGCGGATCGTGCCCATGACGTCGCGTCTCGCAGCGGCGCTCGCGGCGCACCGCCATCTCCGGAGCAAGCGCGTGCTCTGCCGGGCGAACAGCCGTCCCATGATCCAGCAGGAGGTGCAGAGGATCGTCATCGCGGTCGAGCGGCTCGCAAACGTCGAGCACTTGGGCGTGCACGCGCTCCGGCACACGTTCTGCTCTCACCTGGCGATGCGCGGCGCGCCACCGAAGGCAATCCAGGAACTCGCGGGCCACAGCGAGCTGGTCACCACGACGAGGTACATGCATCTCTCGCCCGCCGCGAAGGAGTCGGCGATCCGGCTCCTGGAGCTGCCGCCGCCGTACGGGGAGTTGATCGTCGGCGAGGGCTAGAAGCGCGCCCCTCCACGACTTCCATCGACCGCCCTTCCAAGATCGGGTACCCTACCAGACATGAGTCTAGATCTCCGTCCAGGGGGCCTCCCGGAGCCCCGGAAACGCCCCCAGGAGGCGCGATCGCCTCTCGGGCGGGGTCACGGCTCCCCTCCCGGAGCGCGCCCGGTTGCCTCCTCCGATGGCCCATTGCTGGTCCTCATGATCGCAAGCTCCGGATTGTAGGAATTCGTCGAAAACGTCGAACTCGACTAAGCTATTTGCTATTTCTCCAGGATGCGTTCGCCGCTGCCGGTGGCTCCCGAATGGCGGCGCACGGCCGCCCTGGCGTGGGGCTGACTGCGGTCTTCGCCCATACTCGACTAATTCTTCTTGTATTGACCAGGGCACGCGGAATATAGCTTGTCGCCAAGAGCGCGGGGCACTTGCCAACGATGGACTTCCTTCCTTCCCCGCCGCTGAGCGCCCTGCTGTGGCTTCCCGAGGCGCTCCGCCCCCGCCCTGCGCTGAGGAGGTAGTCCCATGGACGCAAGAGCCACCGGGTGCCGACAGGCCAAGCACGGTTCATTGAACCGACTCCTGATCCGTATGATCTGCGCCGCTGCGGCAGCGATGTTGGCGCAGGCGGGGACCGTTCGACGTGCCGCTGCGGCCGACCCGCCGCAGCGGCAGTACTACTCCGAGACCGAGATCTGGCTGAAGTTCGCGCCGAATTGCCCGCAGGCGTTCAAGGACTCCACGTTCGCCGATCTGGGTGCGACCGTCGAGTACCACTCGGGCCTCTTCGACGACTACCGGCTGGCGATCACGTCCTGCTCGGCGCAGCAAGCCGTGTCGCGATACGAGGGCAACGAGAACATCGAGTACATCGAGCCGGACGCTCTTTACTACCTGTGTTCCTCTACTCCCAATGATTCCCTCTTCTTCGCGCAGTGGGCGCTTCGCAACTACGGGCAAGCACTGCCCACATCGGGACCGGGTACACCGGGAGCCGACATTGCCGTGACACGTGCCTGGTGTTCGACAACAGGATCCAGAGAAGTCGTGGTGGCGATCATCGACACAGGAGTGCGGTGGGACCATCCCGATCTTGCGGCCAACATCTACACGAATCCGGCCGACAGCACCTTCAACAGCGAGGACGACGATGGCAATGGAAAGACCGACGACGTTCACGGCTGGGACTTCGCGGACAATGACAACGACCCCACGGATACGCTTGCACCGCATGGGACGGAGGTGGCGGGCATTGTCGGCGCGGTCACAGACAATGGGATTGGCGTAGCCGGTGTCGCGCCTCATGTGTCCATACTGCCCCTGAGGATCAAGACCGTGTACGGGCATGGCCAGGTTGTAGAGGCCATGGACTACTTGCTGGGCAAGCTGCCACGTGTGCCGGACGTCGTCAATTTCAGCATCGAGAGCGATTCCAGCAACGTCATGCGTCAGCGCATCGCGCGGGCGAATAGTCTGGGCATCGCCGTCGTATGCGCCGCCGGAAACAGCGGTACGAACGACGACCAGTTTCCCATCTACCCTGCAAGCTATGAGTTCCCGAACGTGATCGCCGTGACGGGCACGTCAAACACCGACAGCTTTAACGACGACCCCGCTCACCTCATGAACTGGGGACCGACGTCCGTTGACGTGGCCGCTCCGGGCGTCGACATCTATACGACGAGCGACGATCCGAACGACCCGGCCCTGTTGTACAGGACGCAGACCCTGACGTCCTTCGCCACGCCGATCGTGTCAGGGATCGTGGCCTTGATGCGGGCCGTAGACCCGTCCATCACCCCTTCGGAGGCCAGGGCAACACTGATCAGCACGGTTGACCATGTGGACTCGCTGGAGGGCAAGATCGTGTCCGAGGGCAGGGTGAACGCGCACCGCGCGATCGCCGCGCTCATACCGTCGGACGCGGTGCTCCCGGAGACCATCGACGATCTGCATGTCGTGGCGGTCGGAGACACGTCGATCACGTTGGACTGGACGGCTCCAGGAGACGACGGCGCGACGGGGCAGGCGTGCTGCTACGACGTACGGTACGCGAGGTACCCGATCAACTCCGCGAACTTCGACACCACCGCGATGGTCCCGCTGCCGCCGAACCCGGTGGGCGCGGGCTCGAACCAGGAGTACACGGTGCCCGGGCTGACCCCCTCAACGCGGTACTACGTGGCGGTGAAGACGTCCGACGAACAGATCGACCACTGGTCGGGACTGTCCAACGTCGTCGCCGCCGGGACGACGCCGGTCGTCGCGGTGAATCCAACCTCGCTGGCCTTTGGCTCCGTCCCGGTCGGGACCATCGGCGAGCAGGGCCTCGTGGTGAGGAACGTCGGGGACGCCACTCGTCACGTGTCCTCGATCACGGTGAACAACGACCGCTTCGAGCTGTCCGCGACGAGCTTCACCCTTGCGGGAGGCGAGAGCACGACGGTGGTGGTGACGTTTCGCCCGGATTCGCTGAAGACGGAGAGCGGCACTCTGGAGGTGACGAGCGACGATCCGCAGCGGCCCGTGATCGACGTGACCGTGGGCGGAGCGGGAACCAACGCTTTGGCGTGGACCGGCACGATCGTGCTGGACTCCGATTTCCTGGTGGAGCCCGACTCGACCTTGACCGTGGCTGCTGGCACGACCGTCGTGGCGAAGGCGCACCACGACGGTCACAACGTCGGCGCCGACTCGGTGAGGACCGAGATCGTGATCGACGGGAAGACGCTCGTCAACGGCACGCAGCAGGCGCCGGTGACCTTCACCTCCTCCACTCCGGGGGACTCCGCCTGGGCTGGCTTCCTCTTCCGGGACACCGCGGACATGAGGATCAGCACGCTCTCGTACGTCGAGATCGACTACGCCACGATCGGCGTCAAGGTCGACACGCTCGCCTGCGACTTGTTCCATCCGAGGTTCACGGGGACGGCCCGAGAGATCTTCCTCGACCGCGACACGCGGATCGCCGAGGGGCACGAGTGGAACCTCGATGCTCCATGCACGGTGACGGTCGGCACGTCGGACGCCGCCCAGAGGGGCGAGGACCACGCCCGTGTGGAGATTGTGGTGAACGGGGCCATCCGAACGCAGCGTCTGCCTGGAGGGGCCCCCACCGACTGGGTCGTCTTCACCTCGACGGCAAGCGGCGCCTCCGGTGCCGACTGGTACGGGCTGACCGTGTTCGGAGACGGGTTCCACGACGGGATCGGCGTTGCGCAGATTCAGGACGCCGACTTCGGCTACGCAGAGTTCCCCCTCACGCTCTTCGTCGCGGACGCGCCTCAGGTGCTGAGGACGCACTTCCACGACTATGCGAAGGACGCCGTCACGGATTACGCGTCTAACGCGACGATCGCGAACTGCTTGATCGAGCGAGGAGGGGTCGACAGCGGGCTTGGTCTGAACGGAATTCACATTTTCGACTCGTTCGCCAGCGTCGCCGCGGACACGGTCGCGTTCCAATACACGAACGGAATCTGGATCGAGAAGGCCAAGACAGAATGCCTTTCGCCGCCGGGCGGCGGTGGGCCATCAGGAACCGTATCGGTGACCGGCTCGACTGTCGTGGGCGCCGCGACTCCCGTGGCGAGCAGTACCGGCATTCTCGCCAAGTGGATCTGTGGCGCGATGGTCGTCTCGCTCAGCGAGAACGACTTACAGCGGTGGGGCACGGGGGTGCGGATCCTGAACAGCGCGGACGTGTCGCTGACATGCAACTGCATCAAGGGGAATACGGTCGGTCTTGAGCATCGACGCGACGTCCTGACGACAAGCGACGACCATGGCATCAACCGACTGAGGCGCAACAACTTCGAACAAAACACGTCCAAGAACGTGGCTGCGAAGGCGGGGCCGACAGACACAGCGGCGATGCGACTCGGATGGTGGGGCGAGTCGACGTCGGGGGAGAACCGGCTGATGCTGGGTCTTGGGACGCCGCCGTACAACTACAGCGTGGAGACTGGCGCGAACGTGTCACGGACGGACTCGGCGCACGTGAACAACTGGTACGATGAAAATGGGGCCGCATTCGCGGACTCTGCGCACATCCAGGCGAAGAACTTCGCCGAGTGGGGTCTCCAGGACATCCAGCTGTACGGCCACAACACGACCGCGAATCCCACGGTGGGTGATCCTTCCTGCAGCTTGTCGAACTGCGACATCTCAGGGCTCTCGTCGGCTATCGTGCGTCATGGGCCGCTGGTCGCGATCGCGGATGACGAAGGGGCAGCCACGCAGCAGCCGGCCGCCTCCACGGGCGTGGACCTCGCGCAGGCGCTTCCGACGGTTTTCCGCCTCGCGGTTCCGAGGCCGAGCCCGGCTTCTTCGGGGGCCGTCGTTGACCTCGAAGTGCCGAGCCCCGGAGGCGATCCGGTCGATCTTGCCGTCTTTGACGTTCGCGGGCGCCGCGTGCGAACCCTGCAGCAGGGGACGCTCGAAGCGGGGCGCCACTCGTTCGCGTGGGACCTGCGCGATGGGACCGGGGCTCGAATCGCGGCTGGCGTGTACTTCGTTCGGGTCACCTCGCCGGGGTATACTCGAGTCGAGAAGCTCGTGGTGCTGCGATGAACTTGGCGCAATTCCAGGCGGGCATGATCGGGACGGTGACGGCGGTCACGGTGCTGGTGCCCGCTCACGCTACCGAGGCGCGGGTCCTCCGTGTGCCCGAGGACTTCCCGAGCGTTCTCGCGGGAGTAGACGCCGCCGTTTCGGACGACTCCGTCTTGGTCGGCCCCGGAACCTGGAATCAAGGGGAAACGCGCGCGGTGCAGGTATGCGCAAACTTCGTCAACCGTTGGTGCGTGGCGTTCCTAAAGCCCGGGATCTGCTTGATCGCGACGGCGGGCCCCGACGCCACGATCCTGGATGGGGGACCTCAGGCGGGCGTCGTGGTCATCACCGTTCTCCATAACCTCCCGGGTACGCCCCCGACACATGTCGAAGGCTTCACGATCACCGGGGGTGGCGCCGGGGTGAGTGCGGGCTGTACGAGCAGCCCGTTGGAGCTCGTGAACTGCCGCATCGTCGGAAATGGAAACGCCGCGATCAGCTTCGGTGAGTGCCAGCTCCGGGTCGCGGACTGCGTGATATCGGACACGCACGTGATCTATCGCACGCAGGGCGCCGTGGCTAGCAACAGTGGCGCGGACGTGGAGTTCATCCGCACGCGCTTCGAGCGGAACGAGAAGGGGTCGGTGGATCTCTTGGGTGCGACGCGCGTGCTCGTCGAGGACTGCGACTTCGTGGATCACCACGATGCGCGCTCGAACGTCGTCCTGTCGTCCTGCCCCGACGTGACGATCCGCCGATCGCGTTTCTTCCGAAGCACTGCAACCAACCACGACCTGGGTGGAGGAGCGGCATTCCTGCAGGAGTGCACGGCCCTGTTCGAATTCTGTACCTTTGCGAACGATAGCGCCCCGGCCGCCCACGGAGGGGCGGTTCTGGTCGATGTCGCCGGATCCTACGAGTTCAGGAACAATACGTTCTATCGGTGCTACGCGACAGGCAATGGAGGAGCACTCGCCGCGTTCGCCGACAACCTCGATTTCGAAGAGAACGTCGTGGCGGACTGCAGCGGACCTTCTGCAGTAGCGCACTTCGGTGCCGGCACCCTCACGACCGGCTGCGACGTGTACTGGGCAAATCAGAACCAGAACTTCTACCAGTGGCCGCCCGCAGCGACGGATATCTTCGCGGACCCCCGTTTCTGCAACGCTCCGGCTCTCGACTTCAGGGTCGACGCGGCCTCTCCTTGCCTCCCCGGGAATGGGAACCCCTCGTGCACGGAGCTGATCGGGGCGCTGGGGCAAGGCTGTGGAGTCGTATCGATCGAGCCGTTGTCGTGGGGGCGACTGAAGGGGATCTACCGAACGGAAGGGGGCGATAGGCCATGAGGCGCAACTTCAGTTTCATCGCGGCCCTTCTCGGGCTGCTCATGATGGCGGCCCCGGTGAGCGCAGTGGACTCGACGTATCCGGTCAGTCCGTTGGTATGGATCACCGGCCCCAACGGGAACTCTCGTGCCTTGCTCGGCTTCACGGGGATCGGAGGTCTCAGCGAGGAGTGGATCATCTCGGCGCACCTCAAGGCGCAGCTTGCGGGAACAACGCCCGTTGGGAGGATTCCGCTGGAGGTCTGGGGGTTGGCGCGGGCCTGGGACGCCGGCGCGACGTGGACGAGCCCTTGGACCACGCCGGGCGCCGATCGAGCGCTTGGGGAGATCGTGACATCGGAGGTTCCGGCCGGTGTGCGCGCCTCGAGCTTGGACGTGGACGTGACGGATCTGATTCGTTCGATGGCCAGCGGCGATGCGCTCGAGAACGGGTTCCTGTTGGCTCCGGCGATCGGGGTGCGAGAGGGGTTCACGGGGACGGATCGCACGGTGCTCGGCAACTTGCAGGGCGCGACGATCGAGGTCACGTACCGGAAGCTCACGGCGGACGGGATCAGCGGCGGAATGAGGCAACTTCTCGAGCGGAAGCACGCGGCGAGAGCGGAGGGTGGGCACGGACGCTGACCGAATCCGTCTCCGCCCCGTCTCCACGACGGGGGTCGACTCCCGGGTACTCGGGGGGACGCCAGGGGACTGGCGGGGAGTCGCTAGTCGGGGGCGTTCCCGCGGCTTAGCCCGGTAATCCCTTGCACCGCAAGGGCTTGCTGGATCGGCCCGGTCACGAGTTCAAATCCCGCCCCCGCTACCAAATCACACGGGCCCGGAAGTCTTTGATTTCCGGGCCTTTGCGCGTCTTGTTCGAGACGAGTTTAGCGGCCTTGAGTCGGCCGTCTCCGTATAGTCTCCAGTCGCACTGCTAACGAAGCCCCCCAAGGCCGTTCGCACCATCACGTGGTATCGGGGCGGACCCGCGAGAGAAGGCGCCCCGGTGGAGGACCGAGGCGCCTTACTCGTTCGTCCCGCGTGCCCAGGAACCTCGATGGCCCCGGCCCGCCATGGCAAGTGCCGCCCGGACTAACGCATCCGGACGATGCGTTCGGTGAGCGTCTTTCCGTCGGCTTGCATCCGCACGAAGTAGACGCCTGCGGCGGCCCGCCTTCCGCTCGCGTCACGCCCGTCCCAGGTGAAGCTGCAGGCGCCCTCGGCGTGATTCCCGTCGAAGAGCGTTCGAACCCTGCGGCCGACGACATCGAAGATGCCCACGGAGACGGGTCCCCGCCTCGACAGCTGAGCTCGGATCGAGGCCTGGAACCGGAACGGGTTCGGCTCGACGGAGACGAGCGCGGTGGGCCCTGAGGACTCCGCGGATTCGTCGAAGCCTGTCGAGCTGCTTCCGACGAGGAGCAGGTAGTCCTCGGTCTCACCGTCGTCGAAGGTGCCCGCGCCGTTCCAGTCGACAGGCACCGGCACCTCGGAGATCGTGAAGCGCGCCCAGACGTAGCCGGTGCGGGGCCCAATCACGAACCCGGGAGGAAGAAGGACCGAGAGCGGGCCGGAGAAGAGGGCGGGCACGGGGAAGTTCACCAGCACGTGCTCCGGCACCGAGCCGAATCCGCAGGGTGAGGTCCCGGACCAAGCTCCATCCTCATTCCAATCCACCAGCACGTTGACGTACTTTCCCGCGCTCGTGTTGTTCACGAAGATGTCCAGGTTCGCGCCCCACGTCGCAACGGAGCACGGGCCGCCGAGGTACTGGAGGGACACGGCGCACGGCACGACGTTCAGGCCGGCGTCGATCGTGTAGGACGTCGGCCTCATCAGCCCCGCGTCCGCGTCGCCGGAGCACTCGTCGGCGTCGTACGGTGGGAAGGCGCAGTTGCCCGCGTTGCCGTCGGTCTCGAGATCGATCGAGCCGCCGAAGTAGCCCGAGAGGCTCCCGGCATGTCGAACGAACGAGCCCGGGGGGCCCACCGCGGTGCAAGTCGGGAAGCTCCCCACGACGCCGAGCGACGGGTAGGCGATCGCGCCTTCCGGAGCGTCGCCGTAGTCGGCCAGCGTCTGCGGTGACACGGCCTGGATGGCAGCGCGCAGGTCGGGCCGAGGACCGATGGATCCTGGCGGGCCGAACACTTGAGGCGTGCCAGTGGTCATCAGCACGCCACGCACGAGGCTCGGCGAAAGGGGGACCGGTGCGACGTTCGCGAGGAAGTAGCCCTCCAAGCACGCCGCGGCGCTTGCCACGATCGGCGAGGCGCTGGACGTGCCGGAGAATCGCTGCGTGTACCAGCGGTTCACGCCCTCTCCGCTGAAGAGGTCTCCGTAGCCGGTGGTCACCACGTCTTCCCCCCAGCCCTGCAGGTTGTAGCGCGAGCCGTAGCTGGAGAAGGAGAGGCGCTCGAGATTGCCCTCGGACCACAGGCCGCCAGGGTATGCCCCGCCGGCGCCGACGATGATTGCCCCGTCGTCGGGTTGCCAGACCAGGCCGTCGGTGTCCATGCCGCCGTTGCCACCGGCTTCCACCACGTTGACGCCCAGACTGACGGCGTTCTGGATGGCCGCGTACACGGCGTTGAAGCTCTGCGGATTCGGTGCGGTGTCCGTCCACCACTCGACAGGCACGTACCCGCCGCCGCCGGTGTAGTCCCACTGCTGCTCGAGCAGGATGACATCGCCGGGCACCAGGCTGGCCATCGCAACCGCGATCGCGCCCGGCACGTTCCAGCTGGGGGACGGCAGGCCGTAGTAGGATCCGCACGTCTTGAGGTTCGATCCGAAGCAGGCGCCCTTCGTGCCCCAGTTGGGCCCGTTGTCGTCGGATACGAGCTCCCCGAGGACGGCGGTGCCGTGGTTGTTGTCGTTGAACGGATCCGCGACGTTCGCGTTGATCTGCGAGCCCAGCGCCTTCGTCACGTCGTTGTGACCGTAGTTCCAGCTGTACTCGATGTCGCAGACCGTCACGACGGTGCCGTTGCCGCCGGCACGCGTCCACGCGTACTCGGCGTCGATGCCCGTGGGGATCGACGTCGCCGGGTCTTCGTAGTTCTGTCCGGGCTGGAAGTCCGGCGGGAGAGGCGCGGGCGCCGGGAGCGGCACCGGCCTCGCGGACAGGACCCCGGGCAGCGCCTCCAACTCGCGGCCGAGCTGCCACGCGTCCACGCCTGACGTGCCCGCCGCGAAGCGCAGGCGATAGATGTTGTTCAGGTTGTAGACGTCGACCCCGCTGTGCAGCTTGCCGCGTCTTTGCAGCTCGTCGAGCTTGTCTTCCGGAACGTCGCACAAACGCGACCATTCGTGGCGACCGAGCTTCGCGAGCGCGGCGCCCACGCCTTGCGTTGCGTTCGTGCCCGCGAGATCCACGAGGTCGTTCCCGCGAAGTCGGACGCGCGAGTCTCGGGCGAACATGACTTCGAGGAGATCGCGCTCGGATCGGTAGCGGGCACCCACCCCGGCGTCCGGCCGCGCGGATGCACCCAGGACCGCTCCGAACGAGATCAGGACGATCGTCAGGGGAAGCGTCGAAAGAGGACCCATACGGCGAGGCACCGGACCTCCTGACCCGGGTCGCGACGCGCGCCCGGAAGGGAATGAGGCGGACTAGACTGCGTGGTGCGTGCGAGGCCTTCGGACGCCGCAAGGAGGCGTCGGGACGGGTGCCACGAGAGGCTCACGGACGCACTTCGAGGGAGGCGTTCGAAGGCGGCGCGACGACGGGGACGGATCCAGACGAGTCACAGGGGACGGCTCCGGAGAGAGGCCTCTCGTCACGCAGCGACATCATAGCCAACCCGAAGGGGCCGTCGCAAGCGACGGCGGCGGTTTCACGAGCGATTTCCGTTCCTCGTGAGGGGGAACCTGCCCGGTCAGAGTTGGCGTCGGTGCTCAGGACCTCATGGCATCCACACGAGGCGCCCGCCGGTCTCTCCCAATCGTGTCCGCAGGCAGTAGAAGCAGACGCCGGCGGAGACCGCGGATCCCGCATCGCTCGCGCCGTCCCAGGGGTAGACATGATGGCCCGCCCCGATGACCGCGTTCTCCGGTTCCTTCACGCGGCGCCCCGAGACGTCGAGGAGCGTAATCTCCACATGTGCTCGCACGGGAGATCGAACCCCAGCTCCACGTCGCTTCGAGCCGGATTGGGCGCGGCGGAAAGCACGAGGAAGTCGGTGGTGCCGCTCGCCGCGATTCCCTGAACCCCACTCGCCGGCGGGGCGATCCGAAGCACGCGGTCATAGACGGTCTCGGAGACGTACAGGGCCCCGTCGGGGCCGAAGGCAAGGCCGCCGCCCTCGGCTATCGGTCTCGGAACGAGAGTCCGCCGCCGTAGTGGCGATAGCTGTCGAAGAAGTCTCGGTGCAAGGGGCGCTGGTCCACGAGGACCTCCAGGATCGTCCCCGGGTAGTTGTAGAAGCCTTTGGCGAGGCCCACCAGGCGCATGTCCCAGAGCAGGAACGTCTTGTTGTGCCAGAGCATGGTCAACGGTACGCGGTGGAGGATGCGGTCGCTCATGAGGAGCGAATGGAGTCGCGTGAACACGTTCGGGTCTTCTTCGATCGCCAGATCCAGACCGTAGTACGGACCCTTGATCCCGGGCTCCCGCGGGAACTCGATGCCCAGCACGTCCACCGGCCGCCGCAGTCCCGTGACGCCGTCCATCGTGGCAACCGGATTCCTGGCCATGCGGAGCACCTCCTCGGATTCGCGTGTCCGTCCCTGATTACGTCCGAGGACCGTTTGCCGAACGTGACCCCGGTCGATCTCGGCGCGAAGGGACGCGGGTCACCGTCCCCCGCGAACCTCCCCGAAGCGGGTTCCGCGGATGGAGGTGTTGCGGCCATCGGCGACGGTCCGTCTCGCCCTCCCGCAGGGTGGGCTTATGGCCTGCGCAGAGTCGCGACGCCGGAGAGGGCGGGCTGCGATGCGCTATCGATACGCGCTCTTGATTCCTCCCCACGTGACGGGCTCCACCGCGACCGGCTCGCACTGGAACCCGGTCAGCGTCGCCACGTAGTCCTGGCCGCACGGCCCGGCGGCCGAGCCGAAGTAGAGGGGTCCCACCCAGAACCACCACGTACCCGGGCCGAGCGTTCCCGAGACGGTGAGATCCGTGCCAGCCGCGCCATACGTGTAGTCGTAGAACGACGAGAATCCGCAGCCCCTGCGGCCGTCGATGATCCCCGTGAGCGTGTCGGTCTCGCCGCGCACGGTCCAGCTGATCGGTCTGTCGGGGCCGGCCGGGATCACGATCTGGTACCAGTCCGTGTCGCGATAGCTCAGGCCGCTGTAATAGAAGCCGCCGTAGGTTCCGCAGACGGTCTGCACGCCCGTAGAGCTGCAGTCCAGGGCGGAGAAGATCGGCGGATCGTTCTGGCAGCCGCTATTGAAGGAGTCGTGGTACTCGTCGTGGCAGATCGGCTCGCCTTCGAGCACGGAGCCCGGCGGGCAGATCACGTCGCCGCCGGGAGACGCCATCACATTCAGCGTGTAGGGGCCGCTGTAGCCGCAGCAGTAGCCGTCCACGACGATGTAGTACGTGTGTCCGGCGACCAGGGCGACGTTGTGGAGCGCCGACTGGAGGTCACAGTAGTCGTCGCTGCAGGCGATGACGTTGCCCTGCACGTCCTGGTAGACGTACAGGACGGTGTCGAACCCGGATCCGCACAGCGAGATGTCGACGCGCACATCGGCGGCGACTGTGTAGCTGTAGACGACGTCCGGCGCGCCCTCGAAGCCGCACGAGCCGTTGTCGACGTAGCCCGCCGTCGTTCCCGAGTCCGTGTACGGCAGGCTCGGAATCGGCGTGGCGGTCGCGATCGTGTCGCCGCCCTGATCGATGTGGATCGGATTCGGAACGGGTTGCGCGGTGCGCTCCTTCACCACCGGAGGCCGGACCGCCGTCGGGGTCGGGTCGGAGGACGCGCCGGCCGCGGAGAGAAGAAGCGAGAGCGCGGCCAGCACGGAGATCGTGCGCTTCACGGCAATCCCCCTCGAAGGAATCAGGGCGCTGCACGAGGGGAGCGGCGGGAGTCGCCGCAGGACGCCAGCGCCGACGACTGAGAGCAGAATAGCTGAGTGGTGCGTCCGAATACAAGATCGGGGGGAACCCCTCCGGCTCCTGAGGCGGCCGCGACGTCCAGCCGCCCGGTGTCGGGTAGAACGCGCGACCGCACGATGCTCCACGCCTCTACTCATGGTCCAAGGACGGTCGCTACCCTGCGAGCTCCGGATGTTGCGCCCTCAACCAGCGAATCACCTCCTCGCGGAGGTCCACGACGAAGGCGATCAGCTCGTCGGCATCCGCGTCGGTGACGGCGCCGACCATGTCGTACTCGACCGTGTTTCGTTTGACGCGACAAGCGTCGAGGTAGGCCGCGTCGTCCTTGCGCTCCGATCCCAGAATCAAGGGCAACGCCTGGATCGTGCGGAAGTGCTGGAGAGTCCGCTCGGGCCGGTAGCCGGAGCCGTGAACGAGGATCGTGCACAACTTGAGTGCGGCGTTGTACGCGATGCCGAACCGCCAGTCCGCGGAGATCGCTCCATGGCTCCGGGCGTCGGCCAGATCGCGATCGACGATCATCAGGAGGGCGGAGATCTCGCTTCGGCTGCTCCGGTGCGCTCGAAGCCAGCCGTTATCCGCCCAGTCCTTCAAGGTCATGGTCGCTCCCGATCACGAAGATCCTTTCCGCGCGCAGGACCGAGGTGAGGAAGTGGTCTCCGGCGCGAACACGCTTCGAGTACTCCGAGGCCGTCAGGACGTAGGGATTCACCTCCCGCCCGAGCCTCGTAGACGCCCCCGAGAGCCGCGGTGTGAGCTGTCGGAGAGTGACGGATCCGACGACCAAGAGGTCCACGTCACTGCCCGCTGTTTCGCTCCCTCCCGCAAGTGAGCCGAAGACGAATGCCAGACGGACCTTCTGCTTCCACAGGGCTTCGCGCAGCACGTCGACCAGCCCGTTCGTCTTGAGGACCATGCTGTGCAGGTCCGAATACAGCGGGTGCAGCCGGTCGGCGCTGTAGTAGGCGCGATTCCCGTCCCGGCGAACCTTGATCACTCCGAGCGCCGACAGCCGCTTCAGCTCCTGGCGCACCGTCGCGTCGTTCAGCGCCGATCGCCGTGCGATCTCGCGGACGTGTAATTCGCCTCCTTCCAAGCCGAAGAGCAGCCGGAAGACCTCCGCTTTGACGCGTGAAGACAGGAGCCGCAGCAAGGTGTCCATATGCGTGCTTATACCACGCATACGCGTGGTTTTACCACTCAGTTGCCGTCTGCTCGCCCCGATCAGTCCGGCAACGCCGCCGGCGCTTGCTTCAGGTGCGCCAACAGCTCCTGCGTCTGGAGGTCGGACGGCGCGAGCGCGGCCGCCGCTTCGGCTTCCGCGATCGCTTCGTCCCGCCGGCCTTGATTGAGGCACGCGATCGCCAGGTTGTAGTGGGCCTCGGCCATCTTCGGATCGAGGCTCAGCGCAGCGCGAAGGCTCTGCGCAGCGTCGTCGATTCGCCCGGCCGTGAGCTGCAGCGCCCCCAGCTCGTAGTGCGCTTGCGCCTGGAGCGACAGCAGCTCCTTCTGGCGGAACCCCAGCGAGGTCTTCACGCGCAACACTTCCGCGAACTGGGCCTCGGCCTCGTCGGGGCGGCTCAGCGAGACGAGCGCGCGACCGAGCTGCAGATGCGCGTCGGGATTGCCCGCATCGCGCGCGATCACCTGCCGCAGATACGTCTCCGCGCGCGGGAAATCGGACCGATCGAGATAGATCGCGGCGAGGCTCTGCTGCAGCCGCTCCGAACGGTAGAGGCCCCACCGATCGCTCCAGAGGAGGTGCTGCAGCGCCCGGTCGCGAAGCACCGGCGCCGCCACGTTTCCCGCGGAGGCGGCGGCGCGCGCGTCGGCCAGCGCCGCGTAGCCGAAGTGCGTGTGGTACTGGACGAAGGCACTGTGGATCGTGAGCGCGAAGAACGCCGCCATCACGGTCGCGAAGAGCACGCCCTTGCCCTTCAGCGCGCCGTTCGTTCGCAGGGCGTACTGGACGACGCGAACGTCGAGCTGCCGGAAGAGCCGGACGAACACCACGGTGGCGTACGCGGCCGCGCCGCCGAGCCCGATGGTGAGGAGGAAGGGGATCTGGTCGTAGAGCTGGCGATAGATGAGCAGGGTCGCGACGAACACCACCGCCATCAGACTCTCTTCGCCGAGCGTGAAGTGGTAGTGACGCGCCGGCATGCCCGTGCGCCCGTACGCGACGAGACCGAGCAGCAACACCGCGAGCCCGAAGGGGACGAGGTCGAAGCGGCCCGCCCACCAGTTCTGTGCTCCCGGGAAGATCAACGCCACCACGATCGTGAGGGCGAGGACCGCGGCCGCGATCAGCGTGGCGCGGCCCGACCACAGCCGCCCGAGCGAGGGCTTGCCCCAGCGGTAGTGCAGCGCCTTCTCCGGACAGCAGCTCACGCAATCCAGGTCCTTGAGGCAGCGCGGGTTCACGACCATGCCGTGGACGTCCACCTCTTCGTGAACGCGCACGCCCGACGTGCAGACCGCCGTGCACGTGCCGCACTGCGCGCACTTGTCGCGGTCCACGCGGATGCGACCGGGCGCGAAGCGATCCACGGTCAGGAAGAGGACGCCGTACGGGCAGCCGTAGTTGCAGAAGCCGCGCGAGCCGAGCAGGTAGACCACGAGGAAGCCGCACACGAGGAACGTCAGCGCCGCGATCCAGGGATTGGGGAGGTTGCGCCAGAAGTTCGTCGTGACGAAGGAGCTGATGCCCTCGAGATCGGTCTGCGTGCGGATCATGGGGAAGGGCCGCCCCGCCCACATGCGCGTGATCTGCGGCCAGCCGAACATGTACAGGAGCACGAGCGGCGGGACCCAGAGCAGGAACCGCGAGCGGACCGGCTTCGGAGTGATGTGGAGCTTCCGGAGGAGCCACGACGCTCCGTCCTGCAGGACCATGATGTGGCAGGCCCACGAGCAGAAGAACCGGCCGAAGACGAGGGTGGCGACGGCCACCAGCGCCATCAGGATGAACCCCGCCGTGATGATGCCCAGCTCGGCCGTGAACATGACCTCGTGCAGCTCGAGCGGAGCGAGCGTCTTCCCGGCCAGCTTCCAGTGCAGGATGTGGATGGCCATGAGCGGGTAGATGGCGGCGAGCGTGAGCGCCCGCCACTTGCTGTACTTGGACGTCGGCAGGGGACTCGGCGGGGTCTTCTTCGGCTTCCGGGGGACGTCGGCCGAGGGGCCGGACGCCGGCATGTCGATGCTCCGAACGCTCATGGCGAGGTGTCCTGGCCTTTCCGACCGCCTCCGGGGCACAGGACGCCCCCATAGACGATCTCCTGGTCCTATTTTGCTCGGGGGAGGGCCGCGGGACAAGGCCGGGGGCCGCTGGCGCCGTCCCCGAAGGGCGGACGCCCGGTCGAAAGGAGGGCCACGGCTTGCGGCCCTCGGGGGGGTCCGGGGGCGAGATGGCCGGCCGGCCCCGGCGGGCTGTTCCCGAACCAGGTCGGGATCTATCTTCGCGTCGACCTCGGAGGAGAAGGATGGGAGAGCGATGAGCCTCGTCGACCTGCTGAGCACGCGGAAGGAGCGAATCGTCGACCACGCGCTGGAGGCGATGCGCCGCGCGCACTTGAGCCACTACGAAGCGCTCGGCGCCGAGCAGACGCGTCGCCTGGTCGAGGCCCTGTTCGACGTCACACTCACGACGATCCGGACCCGTGAGGCGCGACCGATGCTCGAGACCGTGGATCGCATCGCGGAGGAGCGCTACACGCGCGGCTTCGACCTCTTCGAGGTGCAAACCGCGTTCAACGGCCTCGAGGAAGCCACCTGGCGGGAGGTCACCGAGTCCCTGCCTCCGGAGCAGCTCGCGGAGGCGCTCGGGCTCGTCAGCACCGCGTTGGGCATCGGGAAGGACGGCCTGGCGCGCGGCTTCGTCGCCCGTGCCACCAAGACCAAGGCCCCCTCCCTCGACCTGCGGGCGCTCTTCTCGGGGACCTAGGCGTCTCTTCGCGGACCTGGAGCCGGCTTCTCGGGGACCGAGGACCGAAGGCCCCCGTTTGCGCTACACTCATCGGTTCCGGGCCCTGTCCCGAAACGGAGGGAACGAACGGTGTCCATCTTCCAGAGGATTCTCGGCAAGGGACGGGGCGAGCCCGTCATCGTCGTCTCCGGACTGCCGCGCTCGGGCACGTCGATGGCGATGAAGATGCTCGAAGCGGCCGGCATCGCGCCCTTCCAGGACGGGATCCGCTCGGCGGACGAGGACAACCCGAAGGGCTACTTCGAGTTCGAGAAGGTCAAGGAGCTGGACAAGTCTGCGGACAAGAGCTGGGTGCAGAAGGCGCGCGGCAAGGCGCTCAAGGTCATCTCCTATCTCTTGAAGGATCTCCCGCCGGACAACGACTACCGGATCGTCTTCATGCACCGGCACCTCGAAGAGGTGCTCGCGTCGCAGGCGAAGATGCTGGCCCGCCGCGGCGAGAAGTCCGACGTCTCCGACGAGCGGATGACCGAGATCTATCAGGTGCACCTTCGCGACGTGAAGCGCCTGATGGAGACGCGCAAGGACTTCACCGGCCTCGACGTCCACTACTCCGACGTCGTGAAGGACTCGGCCGGGCAAGCGAAGCGGATCGCGGAGTTCCTGGGGCTCTCCGCCGACGCGGCCGCGAAGATGGCCGCGCAGGTGGACAAGGAGCTGTACCGCAACCGCGCGACCTGAGCGCACTCCCTGTAGTACTCTCGTCGACTGGATCGCGACGCTGTCGGACTGTCGCTATTCGGGAGGCCAGGGCGGACCGGATTTGGACTCCGGTCTGTCGCGGGACTCGGACCGATAGGTGTCGCCTTTGGAGGGCGACTCCTTCCCTTAGGTGTTCATCCACGCTAGCCCTGGCCACCCCACTCTCAGTTCTCCGCGCTCTCTTGAAGAAGTCGTGCTGCGAAAGCCGCTGCCACTGTCTCGACTAGCTTCCAGTCCGCTGCGTCCAGACCCCGAGGCAGTTCAATGACGGCGCTGGCCTTGCCTGGCAGCGGGATCTCGAGCCTTTGCCGGTTCAGATGCTGGTCGTCCCTCGTCTCTTCTCTTGGCGCCACGCTTGTGTCACGCGGTCGTCTCGTGCGGCGAGTCACCGTGCCTGGCAGCGCGCGCCTCGCCTCCGATCCAGTTCCTCGAAGATGTGGCGAGACCTGCATCGCCGCCTTCTTGACCAGGGCCACGAAGAAGGCCATCGCTTTCTTCACTGTGGTCCCGGACGCGCCGGAGTTCCTGAAGTGCTCCTCCAACTGCTTCGCCGTCGCACGCTCGAGCTCGAACTCGGGCTCGCGTAGAAAGTCGTATGCCTCGCGCACAACCCGGCCCAGTTCTTCCTGTCTCTTCTCGTCTGCAGCCGCAGCGAGAAGAGTCATCAGGCTTCTCGTCGGGCGTTCCTCATCATCGACCAACCCGAGGAACCGCAGTGAAGCCTGAAGGGCGGATTGGCTAGAGCCCGAGAGATGGCGCATCAGGCTCCGATCCACTCGGGCAGGGACCGGATGCCCGCGCAGACTCTCAAGGAAGTTCCAAAACGTCTTGAACGACACGTATGCGGGCAGGCGCCTCTGCGCTACGTCAGTCTCGGACACGATTGTCCTCCGCGTTTGAGTTCGACGTCGACCTCGCAATACTCGGAGCAATCGCAGCCGACGTCAAGCGGAGAGTCTGTCTGGGGATTGTGGTCGGCAACTTATTGTGCCATAAGGCTTTGCCGACTCACTGGAGTCTGTTCTTCTAAGCTATCGTCGGCTGTGCTTCTGGCGATTCGCTGGACTTGGGGCGTCGCAGAGGGGCGCCCGAGGAGAGGGCTTGTGCCTCGCGCATTCTATGGAAGGAAGCGGGCGTCTACGAGACGTCGCGGTCGACGGCCTCGCCGCGGATTCCCAGCCGCACCATCTTCTTGCCGAGCCCGCGGTAGCTGATCCCGAGGATCTCTGCCGCGCGCCGCCGGACGCCGCCGGCCTTCTCGAGCGCACGGAGGATCTCGTCGCGCTCCGCGCTCGCCATGCGCTGCGAGAGGTCCACCGCCGGGCGCAGGCGCGAGGTCTTCCCGCGCAGCGTGGATCCCGCCGGGGCGCTCGCCACGAGCATCGCGCCGGTGAGCGGCGACACGCCGCGGTGCAGGGCGACCGCCCGGTGCAGCAGGGTCTTCAGCTCGCGGACGTTGCCCGGCCAATCGTGCGCGGTGAGGACCCGCCACGCGTCCTCGTCCAGCTCGGGCCGCGCCGTGCGCTCGACCTCGCAGATCTCGTCGAGCACGAGACCGGTCAGCAGGTGCAGGTCTTCGACCCGCTCCCGCAGCGGCGGGACCACGATCACGCCGCCGAGCAGGCGGAAGTGCAGGTCGTCCAGGAAGCGCCCCTCCGCGACCAGCGCGTCGAGGTTGCGGTTCGTGGCGCAGACGATCCGGGCCTCCACCTGGACCGGCCGCGTGGAACCGACCGGGCGCACCTCGCGGCAGTCGAGGACGTGCAGGAGCTTCGCCTGGAACGCGAGCGTGGTCTTGTCGATCTCGTCGAGGAAGACGGTGCCGCGGCCGACCTCGCGGAAGATGCCCGGGTGCTCGCGCTCGGCGCCCGTGAACGCGCCCTTGCGGTGTCCGAACAGCTCCGACTCCTGGAGGTGCTCGGGCATCGCCGCGCAGTTCACCGGGAAGAACTCGCCCTCGGAGCCGCGCCCCAGCTCGTGCACCGCCTCGGCGAGGAGCGTCTTGCCGGTGCCGGTCTCGCCGATGAGGAGGAGCGGCAGGCTCGTGGGGCCGAGCTTCCGGCATTCCTCGAGGGTGGCGCGGAACGCCGGAGAGCCCCATCCGCCCTCCATGAGGTGCGTCCCCCGACCGCTGGCGCCGTGCCGTTGCTCGGTGCCGCCGTCCTCGGAGAGGCGGAGCTCCGCGGCCTCGGTCTGCCGGAGCAGGTGCGTGGCCCCGATCTGCTCGAACATGCGCCGCGCATCGCACAGATGCCGGCGCCTCTCCTCGCGCGTGGCGCGCGCGTCGGAGGCGCACTCCGCCAGCGCCATCTCGTACGCGAGGTGCGTGCGGCCGATCTCGAAGGGAACGCGCAACGTCTCGAGCGTCTCCAGGGCGCCGTCGAGATCCTGGCGCGCTTCCGCTTCGCGACCGGTCCGGGCGTGCCAGATGCCGCGGGCGCGAAGCGCGAGCGCGTGCTCCTTGCGCTCGCCGGCCTTCTCGGCGACCACGAGACTGCGCTCGATCCACGGGCGTGATCCCTCGGTGTCCCCCAGCTCCAGCAGCGCAGAGCCGACGCGCCAGCCGAGCTCCGCGACGAGGTCGCCGCTCGCGGCGATCGTCTCCGCGCGCCGCCACGCCACGCGGTACCGCTCCAGCGCCTGACGCGTGCGCCCGGCGAGCAGGTCCAGATCCCCCAGGTCTTCCAGGACCAGGACGTGGTCGCGCTCGCGCTCGCTCGTCTTCGCGATCTCGAGCGCCCCGTCCACGAGCTCCCGCGCCGCTTCCAGGCGTCCGGCCTCGCGCAGCGCGCGCGACGCCGCGAGACGAGCCGAGATCACCAGGTTCCGGGCGTCGGACTCTTCCGCCGCCGCGAGCGCGCGCAGCGCGTACTGCGCCGCAGCGTCCAGGTCGCCGGCCAGACGGACCGCGATGGACAGGTGCAGGTTGTTGCGCGTGACGCCGGATTGATGACCCAGGCGCGTGGAGATCGAGAGGGCTTCCTTGCCGTGCTCGATGGCCGCGTCGTACTGCCCGCGCTGGATGAACGCCACGCAGAGAATGCCGTGCGCGCTCGCCGCATCGACGTCCAGGCCGCCGTCCCGCGTCTCGGCCAGGGCGCAGTACGCCGCTTCGAACGCCGCCTCGAGGTTGCCCGTGCGCAGATGAGTCTGCGCGAGCCAACGCAACGTCGGCACGAGCCCCGCGCGATCCCGCGCGGTGCGCAGCGCGGCGCAGCTCTTGTCGAGGGTCTCCCGCGCGGCAGGGTAGTTCCCGCGCGAGAGCGCGGCATACCCGCGAACCGACTCGAGGCGAGCGAGCGTCCGCTCCTCGAGACCCGGCAGCGCCAGCCCGCGGTCCACGACGGCATCGGCCTCGTCCGCCTTCCCGAGGCCCACGCAGCACGTGGCCAGCCGCCAGCGCAACTCCGCCTCCAGCTCGGCCGGCAGCTCCACGCCCTCCGCGAGCAAGGACTCGAGGTCCTCTCGCGCGAGCGCCAGCATGCCGCGTCCGAAATGGAGCTCTGCCCGGCGATAACGATCGCCGATGGGCAGCTCCTGGAGGCGAGAGATCATCAGTTCGCGCCCCCCGCCGGCAGCAAGCCCAGGTTCCGGAGAATATCGAGCAACGCGTCGAACCAGGACTGCGCTTGCGCTTGGTCCTGAGGAGCGGTGCTACTCAAGCCGTAGCTGCTCACGTCGACGTCGGCGCTTGGGAACACGGGGTACGCACTGTCCGGGTCCGTCGGCTCCCCATCCACGCTGACCGGTCCGCCATTCCGGCCGTAGATCTGCGCCGACGCCGGCACCACCAAGAGCATTCCGAAGACCGCGCATAATGCCGCGGTCCTCTTGAATCTCCTGAGTCCGGTCCTAACCATCCGTCTTGCCGCCTTTCTGCACCCGAGTCCTGGGATCATCCGAGATGTCGAGCCGTGATGAACTCCTTGGTGGATGTCGGCAAACGAGAGCTCCGAGTTTGTGGAATTCGACGCATGGAGACTGCTCGACTCTTCGGAACTCTACCCGAGACACCGTGCCGGGGATGGGGAACACCCCAGCGTCGGCGCTCGGCGGGGGAGCGGAGTTGGACATCCGGAAACGCAACCAGACTTTAGCAAGCGCCAGGAACCCAAGTCAAACCGCTCGCGGGAGCGACGCGAAGACGCCTGGCGGGGGGGGGCGGTCGAGCGGCCCTCCGGAAGGTGCCTCTCGGCCGTTCCAGCGGACCGCGGGCCCCGGAATCCCGGGCGATCCCGGACGCCGGCGGGCCGGTCACTCGGTTCCGAGGAGCTCTACGTCGTAGATCAGGGTGGCGAACGGCGGTACCGAGCCGAGCCGGCCCCGGGGGCCGTAGGCCAAGTCCGACGGAACGATGAGGCGCCGCTTCGCCCCGACCCGCATCCCCGAGACCCCCTCGTCCAGGGCGGCCAGGACCTCGCCGTCTCCCAGGATGAACTCCAGAGCGCCCCCTCGGGAAGCCGTGCTCTCGAAGAGAGTGCCGTCGGTCAGCCAGGCGCGGTAGCTGACGCGAACGCGGGTCCCGCGCCTCACCGAAACGCCGGTCCCCGGGGCGAACTCGAAGTACTCGAGCCCGCTCGCCGTTCGGACCGGCTCCGTGCCTGAGGGAAGGGTCGGCGGCCCGCCCGCCGGGTCCTCGGTCGTCATGCGCCTCCCTGCCGGATGACCTCGTGATACACGTCGAGCGTTCGGCGGCTCACGCTCGCGAGTGTGAACCGAGCGACGGCCTCGCGTCGAGCGTTTGCGCCGAGTCGCCGCCGCGTCTCGACGTCCGTGAGGAGGATGCGGAGCTTCGCCGCGAGAGCCGCCGGCTGCCCGTGAGGGACGAGGAAGCCGGTCTTCCCGTCCTCCACCACGCGCGGAATCCCGCCCACCGGGGAGGCCACCACCGGTCTCCCCGCGGCCATCGCTTCGAGAATCGCCACCGGCAACGTCTCCTGCCGCGACACCAGCGTCATGACCGCCGCCCGGCCCATCTCGCGCGCCAGCTCCTCGGGGGAGAGCCCGCCGAGGAAGTCGACGGCATCGCCGAGCGAAAGGCGCCGTACGATCTCGTGCAGCTCGCGCTCGTGCTCGACGTGCGTGGCGAGGCCGGCGAGGCGAAGGTGCGCCGCGGGAACGTCGCGGCGGAGGATCGCGAGCGCCTCGAGGAGGTTCGGGATCCCCTTGCGCGGGATGAGCACGCCCACGGAGAGAATCGTGTCGGAGTCGCCGTCGCCCTCGATGGCGAAGAAGCGCTCGTGCACGGGGTTCTCGATGACCCACGTCCGCGCGGAGGCAAGGCGGTCGCGGTACACCTCCTCGACCTCCGGGCTCAGGAGGATCACGTGGCGCATCTTGCGGAGCGCCGTGTTCACGACGTGCCGGCGGAAGAAGCCGCGCACGCGCTTGCCGAGCCGCTTCTCGAGACTGATCTCCGCTTCGAGGATGCCGTGGATCGTGACCACGGTGGGAAAGCCGCTCTCGATGGAGCCGAGCGCCTCGCGATGCGCGCCGTGCGCGTGAACGACGTCGGGCGCGAGAGCGCGCAGGGCGGAGGCGATGCGACGGCGGTCCGGGATCTGGAAGAGGAAGTTCCCGAGGTGCGCTTCGCCGCCGATGGAGTGGATCGTGATGCCCTCCG
Organism: bacterium; assembly: GCA_046330135.1. Classification (GTDB taxonomy): domain Bacteria; phylum ARS69; class ARS69; order ARS69; family ARS69; genus CAYYFX01. Next base: position 343,732 of record JAXLTI010000004.1, on the reverse strand, counting down.
GCGTGCGCTCCACGCCGAGGGGCCGGCCCGGCTCGGACACCACCACGTGCATGTCCACGCCGGCGATCGCCGCGAGGCCGCGGCTGAGCTGGAGCGTCACCGCCTCGACGCCGCCGCGGATCACGTCGGGGTCGCGGGGATAGAGCCCGACGAGTGCCACCTTCATGCGCGGCAACCTAGCACGGGCTTGCGCGAGGACGCGACCGGCTTCCGAGGCCGGAGTGCGCGTCGAGCGGTCGCGTGGCGTCGCCGTCGCCCCGTCGGTCGGTTCGCCGCTTGGTCGCGACGCCGCTTGTCCTCGCCACGCCCTCCCGCTAGCCTCCCCCCGGAAGGAGGCCCCATGAACGCCTACGAGAAGCTCGGCGTGTTCTACCTCGGACGGGAGGTGGACCCCGCTTCGGGCGCGCGCACCGACCGCCCCCTGCTCTACGACAGCACGGACCTGGTCACGCACGCCGTCATCGTGGGCATGACGGGCAGCGGGAAGACGGGCCTCGGCATCGCGCTCCTCGAAGAGGCGGCGATGGACCGCGTCCCGGTGATCGCGCTCGATCCGAAGGGCGACCTCGGGAATCTCCTGCTCACGTTCCCCGCCCTGGCGCCCGCGGACTTCCGCCCGTGGATCGACGAGACCGCGGCCGCGGCGGCGGCCCGCTCGGCGGACGACGAAGCGGCGAACGTGGCGAAGACGTGGCGCGAGGGGCTGGCGTCGTGGGAGCAGGATGGGGATCGTATCCGGAGGCTCCGCGAGGCGGCGGACTTCGCGATCTTCACGCCGGGCGGCACCGCCGGACTGCCGATCGCGTTGCTGCGCTCGCTCGCGGCGCCGCCGGCCGCCGCGCGCGCGGACGAGGAGTCCCTGCGCGACCGCATCGAGTCCACGGTGGGCGGGCTCCTCTTCCTCCTCGGCATCGAGGCGGATCCCGCGCAGAGCCGCGAGCACATCCTGCTGTCCACGCTCCTCGATCAGGCGTGGCGCGAGGGGCGGAGCCTCGATCTCGCCTCGCTCATCCGCGAGATCCAGACGCCGCCCGTCCAGCGCGTGGGCGTGCTGGATCTGGAGTCCTTCTTCCCGCAGGGCGATCGCTTCGCGCTCGCGATGCGCGTGAACAATCTCCTCGCTTCGCCCGGCTTCGCCGCCTGGCGGGACGGCGATCCCCTGGACGTGGACACCTTGCTGCGCGCGCCGGACGGCAAGCCGCGCGTCTCCGTCGTCTCGCTCGCGCACCTCGACGACGCGCAGCGGATGTTCTTCGTCACCGTGCTGCTCGGCGAGATCGTCTCGTGGATGCGGGCGCTGCCGGGCACCTCCAGCCTGCGCGCGGTGCTCTTGATGGACGAGGTGTTCGGCTTCCTGCCGCCCACGGCGAACCCGCCGTCCAAGAAGCCGCTGCTCACGCTGTTGAAGCAGGCGCGGGCGTACGGGCTGGGCGTGGTCGTGGCCACGCAGAATCCCGTGGACCTGGACTACAAAGCGCTCTCGAACGCGGGCTCGTGGTTCCTCGGGAGACTCCAGACCGAGCGCGACGTCCTCCGCGTCCTCGACGGGCTCGAAGGCGCGAGCGCGGCCGGCGGCGCGTCGTTCGATCGCGCGCGCACGCAGGCGGTGATCTCCGGGCTGGCGAAGCGCCGCTTCTATCTCCACGACGTCCACCACGACGCGCCGGCGCTCTTCGAGACGCGCTGGACGATGTCCTATCTCGCGGGCCCGCTCACGCGCGTGCAGATCGATCGCCTGATGGCGCCGCGGAAGGGCGGCGCGGCGGTGTCGCCCGCGGCCGCCGTGACCGCGGCGCCGGCCGCTTCCCCGGCGCCGACCGCCGCCCCAGCGCCTTCCGCGGCCGCCGCGCGCCGCGCGAGCTCCGGCCCCTCCACGTCCGATCGCCCCGTGCTGCCGCCCGGCGTCTCCGAGGGGTTCGTGCCCTCGGCGAGCGGTGCCGGCGGGCTCGTGTACCGGCCCTCGCTCCTCGGCGTGGCGTCGCTCCACTTCGTGGACGCGAAGAGCGGCGTGGACGTCTGGGACGATCGCGCCTGGCTCGCCTCGATCGACGAGGAGAGCGCGGACCCGTGGGAGAGCGCGGACGCGACCACGATGGGCGCGAAGGATCTCGCGAAGACGCCGGAGGGCGCGGCCGCCTTCGACGCGCTGCCCGCCGCCGCCACGCGGCCGGCTTCCTATGAAGCGTGGGGTCGCGCGCTCGCGGCCCGCGTGTATCGCGACGCGTCGCTCACGCTCCTGCGGTGCGACGATCTCGGCGAGACGTCGAAGCCCGGCGAGGCCGAGGGGACCTTCCGCGGCCGCCTCGCGCAGAAGAAGCGCGAGGAGCGCGACGCCGCCGCAGAGAAGCTCAAGGCGAAGTACGCCGCGAAGGTGGCGACGTTGACCGAACGGGTGCGCCGCGACGAGCAGCGGGTGGAGAAGGAGAAGGCGCAACAGACGCAGCAGTCCTTCCAGACCGCGGTCGCGGTGGGCGCCACGGTGCTGGGCGCGTTGCTCGGAACCCGCTCGAGGAGCATGGGAACGATCGGCCGCGCCTCCACGGCGCTGCGCTCGGCCGGGCGCGTGGCCCGCGAAGGCGAGGACGTGCGCGCCGCCGGCGACACCCTGGCGGCAGACCAGGCGGCGCTCGCGGAGCTGGAGCGGCAGCTCCAGACGGAGCTGGACGCGTTGAACGTGGACCTGGACCCCAGCACGCTCGCGTTGACGCAGGTGCCCGTGAAGCCGCGCAAGGCGGACACGCGCGTGCAGGGCGTGTGGCTCGCGTGGCTGCCGTGGCGCTCCGGCGCGGGCGGCGCGTTGCAGCCGGACTCCAGGACGACCTCGGCGAGCAATCCATGACGGAGGAACCATGCGCTACAAGCTGCTCGGGCGGAGCGGCCTGCGCGTCTCGGAGCTCTGCCTCGGCACGATGACGTTCGGGGAGGAGTGGGGCTGGGGCGCGCCGAAGGAAGAGAGCCAGCGGGTCTTCGACGCCTACGTGAAGCGCGGCGGCAACTTCCTCGACACCGCGAACCGCTACACGGAGGGCACGAGCGAGAAGTGGGTGGGCGAGATGATCGCCGCCGAGCGCGCGCACTTCGTCCTCGCCACGAAGTACACGCTCGCGATGCACCCGGAGGATCCGAGCTTCTCGGGCAATCATCGCAAGAACATGGTGCAGGCGCTCGAGGCGAGCCTGAAGCGCCTCGGCACCGACTACGTGGACCTGTACTGGCTGCACGCGTGGGACTACCTCACGCCGATCGACGAAGTGATGCGCGCCTTCGACGACCTCGTGCGCGCGGGGAAGATCCTGTACGCGGGCATCTCGGACGCGCCGGCGTGGATCGTGTCCGCCGCGAACACGATGGCGGACCTTCGCGGGTGGACGCCCTTCGTGGGGCTGCAGATCGAGTACAGCCTCATCGAGCGCACGGTCGAGCGCGAGCTGCTCCCGATGGCGCGGCAATTCGACCTCGCGGTGGCCGCGTGGTCGCCGCTCGGATCGGGGCTGCTCTCCGGCAAGTACGCGAGCGTGGAGGACGGCGGCACGCCCGGACAGCGTCTCTCGAAGGGCAGCCGGCGTCTCACCGCGAGAAACCTGGCGATCGCGCGCGAGACGGTCGCCGTGGCGTCGGACCTCGGCTGCACGCCGTCGCAGGTGGCGATCAACTGGCTCCGCGCCAAGCCGGGCGTGGTGATCCCGATCCTCGGCGCGCGCAGCGCGGCGCAGCTCCGCGAAGACCTCGGCGCGCTCGACGCGACGCTGCCGCCGGAAGCCGTGGCCCGCCTCGACGCCGCCTCCGCGATCGAGCTCGGCTTCCCGCACGAGTTCCTCGGCCAGGACAGCATCAAGGACATCGTGTGGGGGAAGAACCGCGGCTTGATCGACCCGCACGGCGAGAGGGCCAGAGTTCCGCTCCGGTAGAAACGCACGAAGCCCCGCCGGCGAGCGAGCCGGCGGGGCTTCGGCGGCTGGGTTTCGGCGGCCGGGTTTCGCGGCTGCGCTTCCGCGAGAGCGGTGGCCGCCTACTTCTTCGCGCCCGTGCTCTCCACACCCATCTTCAGCGCGTCCAGCGTGGCCTGCATCTGCGTCTGCACGCCGGCGGCGTTCTTCTCCGCCACGTCCGCCGCCTGCTCCTCGGTGTACGCCTCCACGTAGGTCACGTGCGTCCCGCCCTTCGGCGCGGCCGAGATCAGCAGCTTGGACTGGCACATGTACTTCCCGTTGTCCGGCTCGTGCGCGATGCGCAGCTCCTTGTCCTTCGCGACGTACGTGACGACCGAGCGGCCGCCGTTGCCCCATTCGTCCGAGTAGTCCAGGACGTCACCGACCTTCGTGATTTGCACCTTCGTGTTCTCCGCGGACTTCCACACCGGGCACCACGTCACCAGATTCTTGCCGGTGGTGATCCACATCCAGACGGCGTCCGGGGGCGCGGCCACGTCGCTCTCCGCGGTCAGGCGCATCGTGGTGACGCGCTCGGGGGACGCGGCGAAGACGACGGCCGCGGAGACCAAGACGGCGGCGAGGGCGACGACGGCGAGACGAGAACGGGACACGGCGAACCTCCTGGATTCGAAGTCGGGATGAAACGCCGCCGCGCCGCGGAAGTTCCTGGCGGCGCGGCGGCGCGCGTCACTCCTTCGGAACGAGCTTCGTCTTCTCCTTCTCCCGCCGCAGCGCCTCCGTGTTCAGGACGCGGAACTCCACGCGGCGGTTCATCGCGCGGTTGAGGGCGGTGTCGTTCGGGGCGATGGGCTTCGTCTCGCCGTAGCCCGCCGACGTGATCTGCTCCGGGTTCAGCTCCGGGTACTTGTCGAGCAGGTAGTTCAGCACGGCCTTCGCGCGGTCCTCGGAGAGCTTCTGGTTGTACGCGTCCGCGCCCTGCGAGTCCGTATGGCCGCCAATCTCGATCCGCAAGCCCGGCCAGCGCTTGAGGATGCCGCCGACCTCGTCGAGCGCGGGGTAGGACTCCGCCTTGAGGGTGGCGGTGCCCGAGTCGAAGTTGACGTTCTGGAGACGGATCATCCCGGTCTCCAGCAACTCCGTCTCCTTCTCCGTCACCTGGATGGGGCACCCCTTCGCGTCCACCTTCGCGTCGCTCGGCGTATCCGGGCACTGGTCGAGGCCGTCGCAGACGCCGTCCTTGTCGCTGTCCATCGGACAGCCGCTGGCGTCCACGGTGCAACCCTTCGGGGTGGCCGGGCACTGGTCGAGGCCGTCGAAGACCCCGTCCCCGTCCGAATCCAGCGGACATCCCGCCGCGTCCACGACCGCGTGGGCCGGCGTGTTCGGGCACGTGTCGATGCCATCGAGCACGCCATCGCCGTCCGCGTCGCTCGGGCAGCCCTTCGCATCGACCCGCGCGCCGGCCGGCGTCCGATCGCACTGATCGATCCCGTCCGGCACGCCGTCGTGATCGCTGTCGATGGGGCACCCGGAGAGATCCACGCGCGCGCCGATCGGCGTGCCGGGGCAGCGGTCGCTCCGGTCGGGCACGCCGTCATGGTCCGTGTCCTTGAGCGTCCCGCCGATGCCGAAGTTCAGGCCGGCGAAGATCTCCGTGTGGGGGCGGTAGCCCTCGGTGCCTTCGGCATTCGCGACCTTGTAACCCACGTATCGCGCGTCCAGACGAAGACCCACCTGGTCGTTGAAGCGCACGAGGAACCCGCCGCCCCAGTTGAACGCGGACTTGGTCTCCGAGGTCACGTCGTTCTTCAGCTGCACGGCGCCGCCGCCCGCGGTGATGAGCGGGACGATGCGCTGCGAGGGCGCGATGAAGAACGTGAGGTTGCCCTCGCCGTGGAGGATGTCGAGGTTGTCGAGGTCGCTCGTGGTCATCCAGCTGCCGCGGGCCTCGAGGGCGAGAGCGGGGATGAGCCTCAGACCGAGGATGCCGCCGAACGCGGGAACGGTGGCGCTCACGTCGCCGTTGCCGAACCCGAGCTCCGCGGGCGGCCAGGCCACGCCGGCGCCGGGCGCGATCCAGCCCACGGGGACCACGAGCTCGGAGGCCGAGGCCCGGATCGGCGATGTCGTCACGAGAATCGACGTGGCCAGCGCGAGGAATACGGATGACGGTCGCAACGCGAGCCTCCTGGAACGAGGGGTCGCAAGTCGGGACGCAGGCTACCGCGCGTGCACGTCGCCGTCAAAGAGGAGTGGGGTGACGGGCGATCGCTCGTCGCCGTCAGAGGTCGGGAAGACCCCTCAGGATCTCGTCCACGTACGGGCGCGTCGTCTCGTGCCGCCAGGCGAGACCCTGGCGGGCGCGAGAGAGCATCTCGCGGGGGCCGGTCAGGCCGCCGTTCACGAGGGAGGCCGCCTCGAAGAGGAACTCCAGGTTGTCCACGGCGCGCGCGAGCTCCGCTTCCGCGCTCGTCCCGTCGATGAACTCGAGCGCCAGCGCCATGCCTTCGGCGTCGTCCGCCCATTGCGCGCGCACGATCTCCCGTTCGACGTCCTCGATGGCCGCGTCCGGGAAGAGCTTCTTCGCGGGCGCCATGATGTCGCCGAGGCGCGCCTCCGCGAGGTCGTGCACGAGGAGCAGCAGCGCCACGCGCGCGGCGTCCAGGCCGCCCGCCTCGCGCGCGATCCGCCACCCGAGAAGCGCCGCCGCGAACGAGTGGTCGGCGATGGACTCGGGCGCACGCACGCCCACGCGCAGCCACCCGGTCCGGGGGAAGCGCTTGAGGCGCAGCATGTCCTCGACGAACTCGTGCGTGATCATCCGCGCCTCCGCGGCATCGCAGGGCTGCCCGTCTCCGTCATCGGCTGCGTGGTCCTTCGTCCGCGAGCGTGGACGTCCAGTCCGACGGCGTGCGCAGGAAGAAGAAGGGATCCGTGGGTCCGGTGCCGTGGCCGACGGCGAGCCCGGCGCGGATGGCCTCGGTGAGGAACCGCTTCGAGCGCCGCACGGCGTCTTCGAGGTCGAAGCCGCGGGCGAGATGCGTGGCGATCGCGGCGGAGTACGTGCACCCGGTTCCGTGCGTGTGTCGCGAGTCGATCCACTCCGTCTCGAGCACGGCCACGCCGTCCGGCGAGTCCAGCACGTCCACGCCGGGGCGGTCCGTGAGATGGCCGCCCTTCACGAGCACGGCGGCCGCGCCGCGGTCGCGGATGGCGCGGGCCGCGCGGTGCGCGTGGGCGATCGTCCTCACGGGGAAGCCCGCGAGCCGCGCCGCCTCGTGGACGTTCGGCGTGACGAGCGCAGCGCGCGGCAGCAGCTCCGCGACGAGCGCGTCCACCGCGTCGTCCGCGAGGAGAGCGTAGCCGCTCTTCGAGATCATCACGGGATCGCAGACGTAGTGCGGCGGCTGGCGGCCCTGCAGCACGGCGGCCACGACCGAGATCACGCGCGCCGACGCGAGCATGCCGGTCTTGCACGCCGCAACGTCGAGGTCGTCGAAGACCGCGTCGAGCTGCGCGCGGATGATCGAGGAGGCCAGCTCCTCCGCCGACGTCACGCCGCGCGTGTTCTGCGCGGTGATCGCCGTGAGGACCGACGCGCCGTAGCCGCCGCAGGCCGCGATGGCCTTGAGGTCCGCCTGGATGCCCGCGCCGCCGGACGAGTCCGAGCCCGCGATGGTGAGAACGGTCGGCTGCATGGCGCCTCCAGGAGCGTGACCTCTTCGGGGCGTTGCAGTATACCGTCTCGTCCGGCGGACGCGTCAGGCCGTCCGCTCTCCCTTCGAGCGCGGCTCCCTTCTCCGGAGCGCCGCGCCGCTCACTTCGCCCGCGGCTTCGTCGCCCGCACCGCCGCGCTCTGCACCTCGCCGTCCCACACCGCGATCTCGCGCGCGAGACCCTCGTCGGCGACGAGCGCGGCCGCGTCCTGCGCGCCGTAGCCTCGCAGTCGCTCGATCTCGATCCCTTCGAAGCCGGCGTCGCGGAGGATGCCGCGGTACTCGTCGGTCGTGAGAGCGCCGGCGACGCACCCGGCCCACAGGGCGGCCACTCGCCGGACGGCGGGCGGCATGGGCCTCGTGGAGACGATGTCCGCCACGGCGAGCCGGCCGCCGGGCTTCAGCACGCGAAAGGCCTCGCCGAGCGTGCGGCGCTTGTCGGTCGAGAGGTTGATGACGCAGTTCGAGATGACGACGTCGACCGAGGCGTCCGGCAACGGGATGGCCTCGATCGTGCCGCGCAGGAACTCCGCGTTCGTGACGCCGGCGTTGCGCTGGTTCTCGCGCGCGAGCGCGAGCATCTCGTCCGTCATGTCCAGGCCGTACGCCTTGCCGCCGGGGCCCACGCGTCGCGCCGAGAGCAGGACGTCGATGCCGCCGCCCGAGCCCAGATCCAGGACGACCTCTCCTTCGCGAAGGTCGGCGAGCGCGGTGGGGTTGCCGCAGCCGAGGGAAGCGGCGACGGCTTCGCGGGGCAGCTCGCTCAGCTCCGTGCCCGCGTAGCCGCACGACGACTCCGAGCCGGACGTCGAGTCGCAGCACGGGACCGCCGACGCGGAGCTGCAGCACGAGGCGGGCGCCTTCCGCGCGGCGAGCGCTGCCTCGGCGTAGTGCGCGCGCACCTTCTCGCGCAGCTCGCTCGGGGCGTCGGCGTCGTTCGGGTCTTTCGGGTCGCCCGCGGCGCGCGCTCCGACGCCGCGGCGGGTCTCCGCGCTCCGGATCTCAGTCATGGGAAGGTCCTCCAGATGGTTGGTTACGACAACTAGTCTGCCGAGCGAACGTCATTCCGACACCGTCCGAACGGTCACTCCTCGACGGGGGGCGAAGGGCAGCAGCCGAGTCCCGCTCGGCTGCGCGTGGAGGCGGCGCGGGCGAGGCGCGCGATGAGGCGCGCCGTGGCCTGACGGATCTCCGGGTCGAAGTCCGCGAGGAGCTGCTTCTCCCCCTCGATCAGCTCGCGCGTGATCCGCGCGTGGAGCGCGCGGCCGGAGCGCGTGGGCTCCAGGAGAATCGAGCGTCCGTCCGACGGGTGGGCCGCTCGACGCACGTGCCCGTCCCTTTCCAGGCCGTCCACCACACGGGAGGCCGTGCTCTTGTCCAGCCACAGCAGCGCCGCGAGCTCGTTCATCGTCACCGAGCCGCGCTGAACGACCGCTTCCAGGGCGTAGCACTGCGTGACCGAGATGCCGTGGCAGCAGATGCTCGTGCGATCCCGGAACTGGTAGACCCGCAGGAGGTCCGAGAGCGCGTCGTGGAGCTCCGCGGCATCCCGCTCGAGCCCGGCGTCCTCGACCGCTCGCGGAACCTCTCGCAGGATCGAAATCGGCGCCGCCGCCGGAGCCCGGCGGCGAGGAGAAGATCGTTGCATGTACCAACGATAGTCCGCCGTTTCCCGCCCGTCAAGAGGCGGGTAGGCTGACCGCCGAAGGGAGCGTGCCATGTCCCAGACCCGCCCCGGCGCCGTGCCGCCGCCCGCCTCGGCCGACGCCGAGCCGCAGACCGGCCCGTCCGGAGCCCCCGGGCCCCGACGCCCCCTCCTCGGCGCGGCGGCGGTCGCCGCCGGGGCGCTCCTGCTCTACCTGCGCACCGCCGCGCCCGACGTGGGGCTCGTGGACTCGGGCGAGTTCTCGCTCGTCGGGGCGCGCGGCGGCGTGCCGCACCCGCCGGGCTTCCCGCTCTACCGGCTCTTCGCCGAGCTGTTCGCGAAGCTCCCGGTGGGCTCGGCGGCGCGCGGGGTCAACTTGATGTCGACCTTCTTCGCCGCGCTCGCCGCCGGCGCGACGTTCTTCGCCGCCGAGCGACTTCTCGCGTTCGTCGAGGCCTCGGCGGGCGCCCGCCGCGGGAGCCGACCCGCTCCCGGCGCCTCCGCGCGCCTCTTCGCCGCCGCGGCGGCCGCGCTGGCGTTCGCGACGTCGTGGAATCCGTGGACGTGGAGCGCGGTGGCCGAGGTGTACTCGCTCAACGTCTTCCTCGTGGCGTCGGCGTGGGCGTGCGCGTGGGGCGGGCTCGTGGCGCTGGCCGCGGCCCCGGCGCACGGCGGCGACCGGCCCCCGCGCCGCGGCGCGGCGAACGTGCCGCCGGAGCACGCGTTGCACGAGTCGGAAGCGCGCGAGCGCGCTTGGCCGTGGATCACCGCCGCGTCCCTCTTCGCCTCATTCGGACTCGCGGATCACCACGCCACCGCCGCGCTCGTGTTCCCGGTCTTCCTCGTGATGCTCGGCCTCGCGCGTCCCGCGCTCCTTCGAACGTCGCGCCTCTGGGTCACGACCCTCCTCTCCATCGCGCTCTCGCTCTCGCTGTACCTCACGCTGATCTTCGCCGCCCGCCGCGACCCCGGTCTCGGCTGGGGCGGCACCACCACGCTCCCGCTCCTCTTCCGTCACCTGACCGGCCAGCAGTACTCGCAGCAGGTCGGCGCGCCGCTCCAGGATTCCTTGCGCGTCGCGCGGGACTTCGCCGCCACGCTCTTCTTCGGGTGCGGCATCCCCACGTCCCTGCTCGCTCTGGGCGGCATCCTCTCGTCGCTCCTGCGCCGCGCGTCCCCGCGTGCGGCGCAGGCCGCCTTCCTGGCGCCGCTCGCCCTGATGCTGCTGAACCTCGCCCTCTCCACGCGGTACATCGCCGGCCCCGAGGACCGCATGGCGTACGACTTGCCGGCCACGGTGGCGTGGTGCCTGCTCGCGGCGCTCGGCGCGCATGCCCTGCTGCGTCGCGTCGCGGGCGGCGGGCGCGCTCTTCTCGCGGCGTCGCTCGCGCTCGTCCCCGCGACCTGGAACGTCGTGCGCAACCTCCCGCTCTGCGACCTCCGCCGCGACCACACCGCGCGCGTCTTCGCGGACGAGATGCTCGGCCGCCTCCCGAAGGGCGCCGTGGTGGTGACCGCGGAGTGGGACCTCGCCGCGCCGTATCTGTACCTGCGTCACGTGGAAGGCTGGCGCACCGACCTTCACGTCGTCGACATCCTCATGATGCGCCGCTTCTGGTACCTGGATTACCTCGAGCGCGCGGACCCCGACCTCGTGGCCGCGTCGCGCCGCGAGTTCGATACCTTCCGCGACCAGATCCGCCTCTTCGACCTCGGCCGGCCCTACGACCAAGCGCACATCCAGGAGGAATACGACGCGCTCATGACGCGCTGGGTGGAGATCGGTCGCGCGGGCGGGGGCGCCTTCGTGGACTGGCTCTGCCCGAACCTCCCGCAGGAGACCTCGTGGATTTCTCGGCTGCCCGCCGCGCCCGACGGACTCATGCTGCGCTTCCTGGCGCCGGGCGACTCCCTGCGGGACCGGCCCATCCCTCCGTGCGACGCGGTCAACCTCCGTTACGTCCGCTCGCGCATCACCACCGCCTCGCTCGGCGGAGATCGCGAGAGCCTCGTGCCGCACTTCGATCCGTACTGGAAGGTGTGGAGCCAGTACCAGAGCGCGGTGGCGGCCGCGCTGATCGTGGCGGCGCGCGAGGGGGACGAGGCGTTCGAAGCGCGCCGGCGCGAAATCGCGGCGTGGTTCCCGGAGACGGACTACGTCGCGGCGCGCGTGCGGGCGAAGGGCTGACGAAGGCCGCTGCCACGTCGCGACGTCGAGCGGGCCGAGAGCATTCGCCCCCGGCCCGCCTCAGCCCGGGTCACTCCTGAGGATCGGGCTGCGGCACCGGATGGCCGCTCCCCGCTCGATCCCATGGAAGACCTGTGTTCGCGTCCTCCGCGAACCGCGTCTCAGCGCAACAGCGTGACCTTCCGCGTCTGCCGGGCGTGCGGCGCCTCGAGCTTCACGAGGTAGACGCCCGCGGCCGCGCGCTTTCCGGTGGAGTCCAGGCCGTCCCACGTCAGCACGCGACGGCCCGGTGCCGCTTCGCCATCCACGAGCGAGCGCACGCGCCGACCCGTGACGTCATACACCGCCACGGACGCCTTGCCGCCGCTCGCCGGCACCGCCAGCTCCACCGACGTTGCGGCGTTCGTGGGATTCGGACGCGGGCTCGAAAGCGCGAACTCCCTCGGCAGCGGGGCGCCGACCGCCGGCGCATCCACCAGGTTCCCGTCCCTGGAAATGACCAGCTCGTAGGTCGCCGCGTTGTTCACGTCGGTCGCCTTGCTCTTCGACACGACCACGGCGTAGTAGTTCGACAACGGAAGGTCGACGGGTCCGATCTGTTCGTCTCCGCCGGGACCGTTCGCGTTGTTGAACGCCATGTACGTGCCCTTCGTGTGAAAGGGCACGGCGCCGTCGAGAAGGCGGATCTCCAGGTCCACGTTTCCGCTCAGGTTGTTCGCGGTGATCCACACCGGTGCGCCCGAGTAGATGAAGAACTCGTGGATGTCCAGGCAGTCGTGGGCGTCCACCGTGAACGGCCCGTAACGGGTCACGCCCGACCACCCCACGATATCCTGGTACGGCGCCTCGGCCACCTGAACGTAGAAGTCCGAGTTCGAGCCGCTCCAGTTCGTGACCGAGGCGTCGAGCGGCCCGACCACCGCACGGTTGTAGTTCACGATGCAGAAGTCGGGGTTCCCGGGGAACGGATCCGCAGACCACGTCAGCCAGTCGCCGAAGCCGTCCCGGCTCCCGGCGGACGGATCGTGCAGGCGCACGTCGTAATCCGCGGACATGCTCGTGGGGATCATGGCCACCGCGTTCCAGTAGGAACCCTCGAAGCCGGGAATCCGGAGTCCATCGCACGACTCGTAGGGACCCCAACCCTGCGGCTGGCGCGTCGGCGGCGCGGCACGAAGCACCGGAACTTGATTCACCAAGCTCAGCGGCGACCACACGAACCAGTCCGTGAACGTGTTGTCCGTCTCGTACGGCCACAGCTCGTCGACTTGGTTGTAGGTGTCGTCGTCGACGCGCAGATGGTGGCGCCCGCCGCGCACGATCGATTGCGGGCCGCCGATCGGCGTGTTCGTGAAATAGCCGTAGCTGCCGCTCGGGATCGGGCTCGACGGAACGGCATCCCACCGTCCCTCGTCGTCCACGTAGATGACGTTGTGGAAGCCCGACGGCGCCGTGCCCGGTCCTTGGTTCCACACGGTGTAGTTGAAGGACGTCGTGGCTTGATCGCCGTTCAGCGTGGGCGAAGGATCGAGCGGCAGTGCGGCGTCTTGCGCGTTCCGCGGGATGATCGGCCCCCACCAGCCGAAGTACGTGTGGTTGGCCGTGAAGTTCGGCTGGGAGGAGATGATGATCTCGTACGTCAGGGTCTTCGGGATGTCCGAGGAGTCGTGCTTGAAGAGCACGAGTCCATGGAACGTGTTCGCGGCCATGTTGACCCGGAGGATCCGAGTTCCGGCGGTGCTGCCGTCCTCGAGACCGCCGAGGAGGTTGTTGTAGATGGTCGCCACGCCGCCGTTGGTGTTGCCGATCAACGAGGCGCCGACGTTCGCGTCACCGCTGAGCGGCCGGATCTCGATCTGTACGTTGTCGGACGTGAAGCCGTAGATCTCGTGCATGTCCACGATGTCGTTCGCGCCCATGGTGAAGGGGCCGTAGACCCCGGGCTGCTGGAAGAAAACGTCCGAAGACATGTCCAGCTCCACGACCTTGTTCCCCACGCCGGCCCAGTTGTGGACGCCCGCGTAGTACGTGCCCGCCGGCGCGATGTTCAGGTTCACGATCGCGACGTCGGTGTGGTCGTACTGCGTGTTCGACCAAGCGCTGTACGTGCCGAAGCCGGCTTGGGGAATGTTCGAAGGAACTTCGGGATGCAGCATCATGTCGAAGTCGGAGCCGGACTGCGTTCCGACGGTGGCGAACGCATACCAGTAGTGACCGCTCACTGTGGTACCGCTGAATCCTTCGCTGTTCGGCCAGGGACCGGTCCCGGTGGTCCAGGCCACGGGATCGCCGCTTCGCGTCACCGACACACCGGGGGTCAGAACGAGCGGGGACCAGATGTACGAACGGGCCCAGTCGTTGTTCTGCTCGTTCGTCTCGGCCACGCCGTTGAAGACGTCCGCGCGAGAGAGGAGCGTGTGACGGCCGCCCTTGATGGTCACGGAGCTGGGGTTGTTCACGTAGGTCCCGAAGCCGAGCGGCAGGACGTTGTACGCGCCCTGAATCGTGCGCAGGCCGTCATCGAGATAGAGCGCGGTGAACACGCCGCTCGCCGTGGTCGTGCCGATGTTGTGCATGCTGCCGTTGAACCAGGTGCTCGCCGACTCTCCCGGAAGCGCCGGCGCCTGGAGCTGGCAATTGCCGGCGGTGGCGTCGCCCGAGGAACGCGGCAGCGCGGGAAGGGTCCAGCCGGCGGGACTGTCGCTGGCCACGAGGTCGGGAGCTGCGCTCGCCGTTGCGGCGAGCGCGAGAGTCCACGCGAGCGCGGCGGCAGCGGAAGCGAAGGGCCGGAACATGGTGTCGCTCCTTTCTGCTGCGCGTTACTTCGCGAGCTCGCGCGCGCGTCGGGCCTGGGCCTCGGGATTCGGGGCCGGGGCGGGTTGGTACTTCTCGGGATGGAGGAGCTGATCCAGCGCCTTCGCGTATTCGGCGGCGCGCTGCGCGTCGCCGTTCAGGCGCGCGATCTCGAGGCCCAGCTCCATGTTCCCGCGGAGGAGAGCGAGCTTCAGGTCTCCGCCCTGGCGCCGCAGCGCGGCGAGCGCATCCGGATCGGTCTCGCGCACCGAGCGCTCGCGGATCTGCTGCAGCTGCGCCAGCGTGGCTTGCTGCAGATCGAACTGCTGGCGGTAGAGGCTCTGGATCCGCTCCCGAGTGGCGGCGTCCTTCGCGAGGATGGGTCCGCAGCGGAAGACGGTGGGATCCAGATGCTCCGGCGGAGCCGGTCTCATGGCGGCGGCCGAGGTCGTGGGCGCCGCGGCCGGAGCGGCTACGGCACGAGCGAGCGTTGCGAGGCTGATCGTGAGGGCGGCGGAGAGAACGAGCGCGCGGCGCATGAGGGCCTCCTTCGCGAGATCGCGATTCGGATACCCTCAATGCGCCGCACGTCCGGGAACGGGGCCACCGAGCGCCCGCGAGCACCGCGGGCCGGCGCGGACACGATCTTCGAGCCACAAGCCAAGTCGTTGTGGGAGCGTGCCTTGGAGAGACGTCTCAGCGGCCGGCCAGGCTGTCGCGGAGGGCGCGGAAGCGGGCGGCGTCCTCTTTCTTCCCGAGATGCTCCAGCACCGCCACCACCGTGTCGGCGGCCGCGCGCTTCCAGCGTTGGGGCACGACGCCTGACGCGACGACTGTCGGCACGGATCGGACCAAGAGCGACTCCGCCGCAGCGGCATCTCCCTGGCGCCACCGGCACTCGCCAAGCAAGCTCTCGAGCCAGGCGCGGTCATCCGTGCTCGGCGCCTTCTCGCGATCGAGGTGCGCGAGGCACGTGCGAAGCAGCGAGTCGCTCTCTGCCAGTCGACCCTCTCGCAGGCGGATGTCTGCAAGGGTCTGACGCGCGCGCCGCACGTCGGGATGATCGCCGCCGAGCTTCGCGAATCTCGTCTCCACCACCTGCGACGCCAGCGCGCCCGCTTCCTTCAACTGGCCCGTCGCTGCGAGCACGCGCGCGAGGCGACTCTCGGCGTTCAAGACGTTCGGGTGGGCCTCGCCCCAGACCCCCTTCCACGTGGCGATCGCTCGGCGGTACTTCGCCTCGGCTTCGTCCAGCCGGTCCTGCTTCTCATCGTTCGACCCGAGGTTGTACGTGACCTGCGCCACCTGCGCGGACTTCTCGCCGTAGGTCGCGGTGTAGATGGACAGCGCGCGGGCGAAGGAAGACTCGGCCTCCGCGTACTTGTGCTGCGAGGCGAGCAGGAGCGCTTGGTTGTTGAGATTCGTCGCCAGGTTCGGATGATTCGGACCGAGCACCTTCTCCTGGGCGGCGATGACCTTGCGGAACATCTCCTCGGCCTCCGCATTCTGTCCGGCCATCTGGCGGAGCGTCGCGAGGTTGCCCATGGCCGTGATGGTCCTCGGGTCGTCCGGTCCGAGCTTCCGCTCCCGGAACGCGAGGACCTGCTCGGCCAGCGCGGCCGCCTCCTTCGTCTTGCCGCAGGCCCGAAGGAGCTGCGAGCGGTCGTTGAGCGTGGCGCCATAAGCGACGCTGTCCGGGCCGGGCATCCGACCGGCCCAGAGAAGCGCCTTCACGAAGAGGTTGTCGGCCTCCTCGCACTGTCCCCGCTGACCGAGGAGGTTCGCGAGGCTGTTGTAGGAGAACGCCAGTAGCTCCGGATCGCGCTTTCTCGCGGCCTCGCCGGCGGCGAGCGCTTGGCGAAGCGTGGCCTCCGCGGAGTCGTTCTGTCCCGCGGAGAACTGGACGTCGCCGAGCGCCGCGAGCGCCTTCGCCGTCTCGACGTGATGCGGTCCGAACGCTCGCTCGTTCGCTCCCACGCAAACGCGCGACTGCTTCAGCGCCTCGTCGTAGAGGCCCAACGCGCTGTACACGTCCGACATGGTGCGAGTGAGCGACGCCTGCACGGCGGGCTCGTTCGCCAGCTCCGAGTCCGCCTTCGCCGAGGCTTGGTCCAGGATGTCGCGCACGAGGACGTCCTTGCCCTTGGCCTTCTGCGGATCCACCGACGACAGCATGTCCACGAGGAACGCGTTCGTCCGCTCCGCCTTCAGTCGCTCGACGCGCTGCTCTCCGTACAGGACCGACACGGTGATCGCGAAGGCGATGAGCGAAAGCGCCAGAACCGCCCCGAACGACGTGGCCACGAGGTGGCGCTTCACGAACTTCCGCGTCCGGTAGCCGGCGCTCTGCGGCCGCGCGAGGATCGGGCGGTTCTCGAGATACCGAGCAACGTCCTCGGCCAGCGCCGTCGCGCTCGCGTAGCGACGCGCCGGATCCTTCTCGAGCGCCTTCCGCGTGATCCATTCCAGGTCGCCGCGAAGATGTCGCGTCAGTGACGGCAGATCGGTGTGGCGCTTCGCCGCCACGCCGGAGGCCGCGTCGTCTCCCATGGTGCGGAGCCGCGTGGTGAAGCGAGGCGGCTCCTTGTCGCGGATGATCTGCAGCAAGCCGAGGACGCCGCTGTCGCCCGCGTCCTGGCGATCGAACGGGCGCTTCCCGACGAGCATCTCGTAGAGGATGACGCCGAGGGAGTAGACGTCGCTGCGCGTGTCCACGCCGAGCGCCGATGGCGTCGCCTGCTCCGGGCTCATGTACTCGGGAGTTCCGATCATGATGCCCGCCTGGGTGTGCAGGGTCTCGTCCCCGAGACGCGCGCCCAACGCCTTCGCGACGCCGAAGTCGATGATCTTCACGAGCGGCTTGTCGCCGGTGCGCGTCACGAGGAGGTTGGACGGCTTCAGGTCGCGGTGGATGACTCCCTTGGTGTGGGCATGCTGGATCCCTTCGCAGACCTGCAGGAAGAGCGCGAGTCGTTCCGCGATGCCGAGGTTCCGTTCGTCCGCGTACGCGGTGATCGGCGCGCCCGCGACGTGCTCCATCACGAAGTAGGGGTCGCCGGTGTCGGTGACGCCGGCGTCGTGGACCACCGCGATGTTCGGGTGATCCATGAGCGCCAGCGCTTGGCGCTCGGCGTCGAATCGGGCGAGCACCTGGGTGGACGCGGGACCGCCGCGCAGGAGCTTCAGCGCCACCTTGCGTTGGACGGGCCGGCGCTGCTCGGCCAGATACACCACGCCGAACCCGCCCTCGCCGAGCTTCTCGAGGAGCACGTACGGACCGATCTCTCGATCCCCGATGGGCGCGGCGGGACGCGGCGGCGTGGGCGTACCGCCGGCGGCGGACCGAAGGAAGGACTCGGCGTCGTCGTGGGATCGAACGAGCGACAGGATCTGCGAGCGCAGCTCGGGGTCGCCCGCGCACTCGCGATCCAGGAACGCCGCTCGTTCCGACGGGGGCAGCGTGCGCGCTTGCTCGAACAGCGTTCGGAGACGCTCGAAATCGCTCATCGCCCGCGTCACGCTAGGGCGTCGCCGCGGCGGCCTCAAGCGGAATCGCGGAACGGTGGGCGCTCGGGCACGGCGCCGCTCCACACGGTCGAAGGCCGGAGGGGCATTCGCCCTCCGGCCTCGACGGAGTGAGCCAGGGGAGGCCGCTCCCGCCCACTCGACTTCTGATGCACGGCCTTGCCGCGGCCGCGGCCGCTCGCTACCGCAACAGCGTGATCTTCTTCGTCGCGCTCGCGTGCGGCGCTTCGAGCTTCACGAAGTAGACGCCCGCGGCGGCGTGCCTTCCGGAGGAATCCAGACCGTCCCACGTCAGCACACGCCGGCCCGGCGTCACTTCGCCGTCCACCAGCGATCGCACACGACGTCCCGCGAGGTCGTACACCGCCACGCTCGCGCGGCTCGCACCCGCCGGCACGGCCAGCTCCACTGACATCGCACCGCGGCACGGATTCGGACGCGGCGACGACAGCGCGAACTCTCTCGGCAGCGGCTGCGTGACCGCCGGCGCATCCACCAGGTTCCCGACGGTGGAGAACACCAGCTCGTGCGTGGATGCCACGTACGCGTCCGTGGCCTTGCTCTTCGCCACCACGAACGCGTAGTAGCCGGGGTGCGGGAACACCATCGGTCCGATCTGCTCGTCCCCGCCCGGCCCGTTCGCGTTCGTGAACGCCGTGTACGTGCCCTTCGTGTGATAGGGCTGTGCGGCGCCGTCGAAGATGTAGAGCTCGAGGTCCGCGTTCCCGGTGACGTTGTTCACCGTGACGTACACCGGGTCCGTCGTGCCGACGTAGAACTCGACCATGTTCAGACACTCTCCGGAGGCCAAGCTCAGCGGGTAGCGCGACACGCCCGCGGGCAAACCGCCGTAATACGGAGCGTCCGCGCGCTGGACGTAGCAGGGCGAGAAGGAGTAGTCGTTGTTCAGCACCGAATAGTCGTAGGGCCCGCCCGGCGCCATGTTGTAGTTCACGATGCAGAAGTCCGGGTTGCCGGGGAACGGATCGTTGGACCAGCCCAACCACGCCCCGAAACCGTCTTTGCTGCCCGAGGACGGGTCGTGCACGCGAACGTCGTAATCCGAGCCCATGTACGTGGGCAGCACGGCCACCGCGGTCCAGTAGCTGCCGACCTGACCCGGGTCACGGAAGCCATCGCACGACTCGTAGGGCCCGTAGCCGTAGGGCAGCGCGATCGGCGGCGCCGCGCGAAGCACCGGCGTGTGGTCCGCCAAGTCCAGCGGCGTCCAGACGAACCAGTCCGTGAACTCGTTGTCCGTCTCGTTCGATTCGGCGACCTCGAACGCGACGTCGGAGAACTGGCGCAGGTGGTGGCGGCCGCCGCGCACGACGGACTCCGGGCCCCCGATCGCCATGTTCATCCAGATGCCGTCGATGTGGCCGGGAAGATCCGGGGTCCACCCGAACCAGTTCGCCACGTCGTCCACGAAGGTCTGCGTGGACCACGGGCCGCCCGAGGAGAGCAGGCTCGCGTTGTACGTGCTGAAGTTGAACGATGTCGTCGGCTGATTGCCGAAGAGCACGGGCGGCACGGTCACCACGCCGCCGGGGAGCGCATTCGTATCGTTTCGCGGCACGATCGGTCCGCTCCAACCGTAAGGAGTGTGGTTGGCCACGAGGTTCGGGAGCTGCGTGACCACGATGTCGTACGTGCAGCTCGCATTGAGGTCGTTGGAGTCGTGCTTGAAGACCGCGAGTCCCTGGTAGTCCGGCTGCAGGGTCACGACCATCTCCTCGGTCCCACCGGCCGGCGCCGACCCCGCCCAGCCGCCCGGCAGGCAGTCCGTGAGCCGTGACATGCCACCGACCCTCGGGCCGATCAAGCTGGCGTCCACGTTCGCGGCGCCGGAGATCGGCACGATCGAGATGCTCACCGGAAGGCTCGTGTACTGCTGGATCTCCTGCATGTTGACCAGACTGCCGGCCCCCAGCGTGAAGGGACCGTAGACGCCGTCGGAATAGATGTAGCCGAACGGCGAGCACGAGAGCTGCACCACCTTGTTGCCGCTGCCCGAGTACTCCGTCACGCCGGCGTAGTACGTGTCCTGCAAGGGTGCGTGGTTCTTGTCCAGGATGACCGCGTCCACGACGTTCCCGCCGCGCCCGGAGTACGCCGTGTAGCTGCCGAAGCCCGCCTGCGGCACGTTCGACGGCGTCTCCGTGTGGAGCGTGACGTCGAAATCGGTGCCGGCGTCCGTGCCGAGCACGGCGAACGCGTACCACCAGCTCCCCGCCGTGAAGGTTCCCTGGAAGCCTTCGCAGTTCATGTACGGCCCCGATCCCGTGGAGTAGGGGTGCGGATCTCCGCTGCGAGTGACCGGCGAGTTCAGCGTCAGCACCAGCGGCGACCAGAGGTACTGGCGCGTCCAATCGTTGTTCCCCTCGTTGCCCTCGGTCACGCCGCCGAAGACGTCGGCGCGCGAGAGGAGCGTGTGGCGCCCGCCCTTGAGGGTCAACGACGTGTGGTAGTTCACGTAGAGACCGAACGCGTTCGCCGGCAGGTTGTACGCGCCTTGAAGCGTCATCAGCGCGTCGTCCAGGTAGAGTCCCGTGAACACGCCCGATGCGGTCGTGTTGCCGATGTTCTGCATGCTGCCGTTGAACCACGTGCTCGACGATTCGCCCGGCAGCGCCGGCGATTGGAGCGCGCAGCTGCCGGTGGTGGCGTCACCCGAAGAGCGGGGGAGCGCGGGGAAGCTCCAGCCCGACGGCGGGACGCTCGATACGAGATCCGGAAGGGCACGCGCCGGCGACGTGAGCGAGAGTGCTACCGCCGAAGCGACTCCGAAGCTTGCCAGTTGCCGTTTCATGACCTTGTCTCCGTTTCGTCTGCGTCAGCGAGCGGAGGCGCGCTCATGCGCGCGCATCGCTTCGACTTCCTGCGGGGAACGGAGCGCCGGCATGTACTTCTCCGGATGCCGGACGTGGTCCAACGCGGACTCGTACTCCGCCGCGCGCGGCGCGTCGCCGTTGAGCTGAGCGATCTCGAGGCCCAGCTCCATGTCGCGAACGGCGACGTCCTGCTTGAGCTGGCTGCCCTGGCGGCTGAGCGTTTCCCGCAGGTCGGCGTCGCGCTCCATCTGCATGCGCGACGCGAGGTCCCGAAGCTGCGCCTGCGTGCTCTGCCGCAGATCGAACTGCTCGCGATACAGGTGCTCGATGCGGGTGCGCGTGGCCTGATCCTTCACGAGGATCGGACCGCAACGGAAGACGGCGGGATCCAAGTGTTCCGCCGGAGCCGCCTGCGCGGTGCCCGCGGTCCGATTCGTCTCGGTCGTGGGGGGCGTGGTGGTGGAAGCGGTCGGGGCCGCCTCGGCGCGAATGACAGCGCCGGCCAGGAAGGCAGAGAGGAGAACGAGGGTCGTGGAACGCATGATGGCCTCCCGCCCGGGTCTGCCCGGGGAATGGGTCAGCCCTCAATGCGCCGCGGGCCGGACCGTGGGGCCACGGATGCTCCGACTTTCCTCCCTGTCGGCGACCGCGCCCCTTTTCACCGGAGCCGGGGTTCGGGAGCGCAGCGCTCATCCCCCGGTGCGTGCTATCGTTTCGGGCATGGACGATCTCCCGAAATCCCAACCACCTGCGGGGTCGCCCGAGCCCACGGCCGAGATGCTCGAGGCCCTCTATTCCGAGCTCCGGCAGCTCGCCCGGGACCGCCTCCGCCGGGAAAGCCCTGGCCAGACCCTGCGCACCACGGAGCTGGTTCACGAGGCCTACCTGCGGTTGGGCAAGGCCGACCATGGCTGGGCGAACCGCGCGCACTACTTCGCGTCCGCGGCGGAGGCGATGCGCCGGATCCTCATCGAGCGAGCCCGGGCGCGCGCTCGCGAGAAGCGCGGCGGCGACTCCGGCCGCCCCGCGCAGCGCATCTCGTTCTCGGATCTGGGGTCCGCCGACCTCGGCGTGGATTACGACCTGGATCAGGTCCTCGCGATCGACGGCGCGATCGACAGATTGCAGGCTCTGGACGCGCGGGCCGCGAAAGTCGTACGGCTGCGGTTCTACGCGGGGTTGAGCGTGGACGAGACCGCGGAAGCGCTCGGGGTCGCGGCGCGCACCGTGAAGCGCGACTGGACGTTTGCGCGTGCCTGGCTCTTCAAGGCGCTGGGCGACTCGCCGACCTGGTGAACGCAGCCGTGAAGGGCGGCGCTGCCACCCTCGAGCGCGCAGCCGTCACGAGAAGCGGGCCGGAGAGGGCTGCGTTCCCTCTTCCGACCCGCCTCGGGCCGCACGCTGCGGCGGCCGGGGATCAACGCAGCAGCGTGACCTTCTTCGTCTGCACGACGTTCGGCGCTTCGAGCTTCACGAAGTAGACGCCCGCCGCCGCGCGCTTACCCGACGCATCCAGACCGTCCCACGTGAGCACGCGACGGCCCGCCGTCGCTTCACCATCCACGAGAGACCGCACGCGACGGCCGGCCAGGTCGTAGACGGCGACCGTCGCCTTGCCGGCGCCGGAAGGGACGGCCAGCTCCACCGAGGTTCCCCCACGCGACGGGTTCGGCCGCGGCGCCGAGAGCTCGAACTCCTTCGGCAACGGCGCTCCCACGGCCGGCGCGTCCACGATGCTCCCTCCCGTCGAGATGACGATCTCGTACGTGGACGAGTTGACATCCCAGATCCCCGACCACTTCGCGACGACCAGCGCGTAGAAGCCGGAAGTCGGAAACGTCACGGGGACGAGATGAACGTCGTTTCCGTCGAGACCCAGGTTCGACCTCATGGCGGTGTCCCTCGAGTGGTACGGCACGGTGCCGTCGAACAGCCACACCCCGAGGCCCGCATTCCCGCTCGAGTTGTTCACGGAGATGTACGTGGGCACGCCCCCCTGGAAGTAGAACTCGTGGATGTTCAGCGGATGGTGCGGGGGCAGCGCCATCGGCCCGTACCGCGTCACGCCGAGCGGCACCGTGCCGTAGTACGGTGCATCGGCGCGGCTCACGTAGTACTCCGCGTTCGAGGAGTTCGGCTGGTTCGCGTTGAGGACCGACACGTCGCGCGGAACCCCCGACGCGACGTTGTAGTTCACGATGCAGAAGTCGATCTGGCCGAGGAACGCGTTGTCGGACTCGGCGAGCCACCCACCGAATCCGTCCTTGCTGCCCGCGGACGCGTCGTGCAGGCGCACGTCGTAGTCGTCGCCCAGGCTGGTCATCACGCCCACCGCCGTCCAGTAGCTTCCCTGGAATCCGGGGATCCGGAACCCGTCGCAGGACTCGTACGGACCCCAACCCAGCGGATGCGGCTCCGGGGGCGCGCTGCGAAGCACCGGCGTTTGATCCGCGAGAGCCATCGGCGTCCACACGAACCAGTCCGTGAAGGAGTTGTCCACTTCGTACGCCGAGATCTCGTCGAGCTGGTTGTACGCGTCGGCGTCGCAGCGAAGGTGGTGTCGGCCTCCGCGCACGATGGACTGCGGGCCGCCGATCGGCGTGTTCTCGAAGAGGCCGAAGTAGTCCCTCCAAAGGGTATCCGCGGTCACTTCATTCCAGCGCGGAACGTCGTCCACGAACAGGACGTTCGAGAAGCCCGGAGGCGCCTTCGCGGGCCCGAGGTTGTGGATGGTGTAGTTGAACGAGGTGGTGGGTTGGTCGCCGCTCAGCGTGGGCGGCAGCTGCACCAGGAGGCCCGCGTCCGCCGAATTCCGCGGCACGATCGGACTGTCCCACGCGCCCGTGTACGTATCGTGGGCCACCAGGTTCGGATTCGCGGAAACGATCACCTCGTAGGTGATGCTCTTCGAGATGTCCGAGGAGTTGCGCTTGTAGAGCACGAGCCCATGGAAGTGATCCTGGGCCATGGTGACGTCCATCCAAAGGCTGTAACCGGCGTCGAAGTTCTCCGCGGAGTCGATGCCGTCGTAGAGGCCGGCCACGCCGCCGCCCGTCGTGCCGATCAGCGTTGCGCCGATGTTCGCGTTCCCCGAGAGGGGCCGGACCTCGATCTGGCAGAGGTAGCTCGTGAATCCGAAGAGCTCGTGGACGTCCACGAGATCTCCCGCGCTCATGGTGTAGGGACCGTACACGCCGGGGCCCCAGAAGGTGCCTTGATCCATCTCGAACTGGACGACCTTGTTCCCGGTGCCCGCCCAGTTCTGTACGCCGGCGTAGTACGTGCCGGTCGGAGCGACGTTCAGGTTCACGACACAGAGATCCGTGTGGTCCCCCTGCGCGGGCGACCACGCCGAGTAGGCGCCGAAACCGGCCAGGGGAACGTTGGAAGGCGTCTCGGGATAGAGCATCACGTCGAAGTCATCGCCGGACTGCGTTCCGCAGGCGGCAAACGCGTACCAGTAGCCCGGCCCGTTCACGACCCCGCTGAACCCTTCGCAGTTCGCCCACGGACCCGTGCCCGTGGTGAACGCGCGGGGATCCCACGAGCGGGTGACGGGAGCACCGAGCGTGAGCGCGAGCGGTGACCACACATAGGAGCGCGTCCAGTCGTTGTTCGACTCGTTCGATTCGATGACTCCGCCCAGCACGTCGGCGCGCGAGAGCAGCGTGTGCCGTCCACCTTTGATGATCACGGAGCTCGGGTTGTTCACGAAGACGCCGTAGCTCAGCCCGTTGATGCTGAACGGCCCCTGGATCGTCCGCAGGCCGTCGTCGAGGTAGAGGCCCGTGAAGGCGTTGGTGGCCACGTGAGTGCCGATGTTGTGCATGCTGCCGTTGAACCACGTGTTGGCCGACTCGCCGGGCAGCGCCGGAGCCTGCAGCACGCAGTTCCCGCCGGTGGCATCAGCGGAGGAGCGCGGAAGCGCGGGGAGCGTCCAACCGGCCGGCGGATCGCTGGCCACGAGGTCCGGAAGCGCCTGCGTGCGAGCGGCGAGGGTGAGGGTCGCGGCAGCGGCGAGGGCGAGATGCCGTTTCATGATGGCTCCGCTCTCGCTTCGCTACTTCGTGATCCCGTGCTCACGCAGGCGGCGCGCCTGGAGCTCGGGATCCGGTTTCACGGCGGGCATGTACTTCTCGGGGCGCAGCAGTTGATCCAGCGCCTTCTCGTACTCCGCCACGCGCGGTGTGTCGCCGTTCAGGCGGGCGATCTCGAGACCCAGCTCCATGTTCCGCTGCAGGAGATCGTGCTTGAGCTGGACGCCTTGCTGATTCAGTGCCGTCAGCGCATCTCGCTCCCTTTCGCTCTGCGCGCTCGCCCTGAGGTCGTTCAACTGGGCGAACGTGCGCTGCTGCAGGTCCCACTGTTCCTGGTAGAGGACGCGGATCCGTTCCCGGACCGCGGGGTCCTTCGCGAGGATGGGGCCGCAGCGGAAGACGGTGGAATCGAGCTGGTCGGGTAGCGCTGCGCGCACGGTTGCCGGGACCGCGCGGGCGGGGGCAGCCGGCGCGGCGCCGTTCGTGGGCGTCGCCGCGCGGGTCGGTTGCGGAAGGGTCGCGGCCAGAACGGCGACGACCATGAGGATTCGGCGCATCGGGGCCTCCTTCGCGGACTGGCGAGGAATCGGGTCAGCCCTCAATGCGTCGTGCGGCGGCGAAAGGGGTCATCTCGACGGCAGAGCCTGCGGCGGCAAGAAGGCCGAGCTCCGCCGGCCGCAGGAGCGTGGAGAACTGCGGCGCGGGATGACGCAACCGGGTGCCGCGAGAGAGAAGGGAAACGCGGGCGCCGGATCGCTCGCATCATGCCCCCAGGGAAGGGGCCCGTGCCGGCGACGTCAGCTCCTCTCGAGAACCGAGAGTGAAGACCTCAGTAGCTGTGCTCTCCCAGCACGACCTTCCCGCGGAACGTCCAGTAGATGACGCCCGTGTAGGCCAGGACGAACGGCATCCCGATTCCCGCGATCACCAATCCGATCTCGAGCGTCTTCGGGCTGGAAGCCGCGTTGTAGATGGTGAGGCTGGCGCTGGGGTCGCCCTTCGCCACCACGAGGTTCGGGAAGATCGCCATGCCGAAGACGAACACGAGCGTGGCGATCGTGAGCGACGTGGAGAGGAACGCCTCGCCGTAGCGCCGGTGGAAGAGCGCTCGCGGCACGTTCGCGATCGCGAGCACGCTCAGCACCACCACGCCGGCCGCCCACGGGAAGCGCTCGAAGTTGCGAAGCGCCGTGGGCACGGCCGCGAGCGTCCACATCGTCGTCAGCAGGTAGAGCACGAGGAACAGCCCCCACGTGTGCCACATCCAGCGCCCGAGTCGCTCCTGCACGGCGCCCTCGGTCTTCAGGTACAGGAAGATGGCGCCGTGCATCGCGAAGAGCGACGCGGACAGGAGCCCCACGAGCAGCGGATAGGGTCCGAGGAGATCGACGAAGCTCCCCAGGTA
Source organism: bacterium (assembly GCA_046330135.1). Lineage (GTDB taxonomy): Bacteria > ARS69 > ARS69 > ARS69 > ARS69 > CAYYFX01. The sequence continues at coordinate 317,696 of JAXLTI010000004.1, read as the reverse complement.
CACGCCGCGCGCGCTCAGCGGCAATCCGAGGATGGCGTTGCCCACCGCGGCGCCGAAGAGCAAGGGCGCCGAGAGACTGCCCGCGAAGAACGCCGTGTCCCACGCGCCCCGCCAGCGGGCGCTCGCGAGCTTGCTCCGGAACTCCAGGCTGACCGCCCGCAGGATCAACGCGAAGAGCAGGAGCATGAACGCCGTGTAGAACCCGGAGAAGACGGTGGCGTACGCCTCCGGGAACATCGCGAAGAGGGCGCCGCCGAAGGTGACGAGCCAGACTTCGTTCCCGTCCCACAAGGGCCCGATGGCGTTCACGAACGCGCGACGCTCCCCGTCGCTGCGCGCGAGCGGATGCAGGATGCCGACCCCGAGGTCGAAGCCGTCCAGGATGGCGTACCCCGCGAGAAGCACGCCGAGGAGCGCGAACCACACGACGTGAAGGTCCATCAGGCTCCCGCTCCCTTCCGCGGCCCGGTGAGCGACTCCGTGTGCCCGGTCAGCGAGATCGCCACATCCGCGAGATGCCCGTGACCCGGTGACGCCCCCGCGGGCTCCGGCCCTTCGCGGATCTTCCGGTCGAGGACGAAGATCCAGAGCGCGCCGAGCAGCAGGTAGATCGCGCCGAACAGCAAGATCGATCCCAGCACCTGCTCCGCATGGACCGCTTCGCTGATCCCCTTCGTCGTGAGGAGACCCGCGTACGTCTCGCGCGGCGTCCCGTCGGCACGCGGCACGGTGACCGTTTCGTAGCGCACGAACCCCTCGGCGTCGCGGAGCGGCGCGCCGCTCGCATCCCGCGCGACGGGCGGCACCACGATCCACGGCTGTCGGCCCACCTCCGCGGCCACCCAACCCGCCTCGTTCGCGAGCATCGCCGGCACGACCGCCAGGACGAAGATCCACAAGAGCCAGCGCGTCTCGAAGAGCTTCCCGCGCCACAGAAGGAGCGCCGCGAGCAGCGAGAGCCCCGCCAGGGCGAAGCCCGAGCCCACCATCATCCGGTACGTGAAGAAGGACATCGCCACGGGGGGACGGTGTTCCGCCCGGAACGCGTCGAGGCCGAGGACGGGCGCGGCCACGTCTTCGTACAGGAGCCAGGAGAGAAGCCCGGGCACGGCGACCTTCGCGCGGAGGCGCCCTTCGTGATCATCCGGAATCCCGAAGATCGCGAGGTCCCCGGGGCCCGTGTGATAGTGCGCCTCGAGCGCGGCCAGCTTCGCCGGCTGCTCCTTCGCGACGTTCTTCGACTGGAGATCTCCGCTCACCACGATCGCGAGCGCCGACGCCAGGGCGAGCAGGAGCGCCCCGCGGAAGGAGCGCCGCGCGAAGTCCCCGTGCCGCCGCTGCAGGAGGTACCACGCGCTGATGCTCATGACGAAGAACGCGCCGAGGAGGAAGGCGCCCAGCCAGACGTGCACGAGACGGTGGACCGTGGAGGGGTTGAACACGAGCCCCCAGAAGTCCGTGATCTCCGCGCGGAGCACCGGCTCGCCGTCGATGAACCAGGGCTTGCCGTCGCGCGTCATCTGCACGATGTGATGGCCGGCCGGCGTCTGCTGCCAGCTGTTCGCGACCACGATCCAGATGGAGGAGAAGATCGAGCCCAGGCAGACCATGCACGTCGCGAAGAAGTGCATCTTCCGCCCCACGCGATCCCAGCCGAAGACGAGCACCGCGAGGAAGCCCGACTCCAGGAAGAACGCGAAGATGCCCTCGGCGGCGAGCGCCGAGCCGAAGACGTCGCCGACGAAGCGCGAGTACGCCGCCCAGTTCGTGCCGAACTCGAACTCCATGACGATCCCGGTGGCCACGCCGACCGCGAAGTTCAGCGCGAAGATGCGCGTCCAGAAGCGCGCCGCCGAGTGGAAGAGGGAATCGCCGGTCGCGAGCCAGCGCCCCTCGAGCCACACCAGCACCACGCTCATCCCGATCGTCAGCGGCGGGAAGAGATAGTGGAACATGATGGTGAGGGCGAACTGGAGGCGCGAGAGGAGGACGACGTCCATCGAGACTCTCCGTGGGAGACGCGCGGCGCGTCGGGCGGCCTACGCCCGGAGAATCTAACCGCGTGCGCAGAACGTCGCCAGCGAAGGACGACAGTCCTTCGAGGGCGAGGAGCGAACGGGGACGAGCGCGGACCGGGAGACCGAGCGGCGACCTACTGCGAGCGTACGCGCCTGGCGATCGCCGCCGCGACGACCGTGTGGAGGATCGCGGTGAGCCCGTGCCCGGCGAGGATGAGCCCCATCAGCACGAGGTAACCCTCGAAGTGCCCTCCGACGTCGGCCACGTGGATCATCCGGACGACGGCGTACGCGCCCAGCCCCACCGCCGCCACCGAGAGAGGCAGCACCGTCCATCGCAGCACGGTCCGGCGCGGACCCTGGATCAAGTAGGCGATGCACAGTCCGCTGTAGGCGAGGAACGCGAACGCCACCGTGCGCCACATCGGAATGTGCGCGGGATCGCGGGCGGGCAGGACGCGGGCGACGACGAAGAAGAGCCAGGCCGCCACGAGAACGGTGGCGGCGGTGGCGAGCGCAAGGAGCGCCTTGAGCGGGAGGGAGAAGCGGTCCAGATCGCGCGCCAGAGCGCCGGCGGAACCGAACCTACGAACGGCGGCCTCCTCGGCTTCGCGCCGGGACATCCCGGATCTCCTTTCCGCGGCCACGATCTCCGCGAGATGGTCCGCGGCCTCCTCGAGCACGCGGCGCGCCAGCAGCGGATCGTGCCGCAGCGCGCAACGCAACTCGACGAGGTACTCCTCCACGGGGCTAGCCATGCCCGGCCAAGCCTCCCTCGCCCAGCACCGCGCCGACGCTTCGCACGAGACCGTCCCAGGCGCTCTTCCGCTCGCGCAGCGCCGCGCGCCCCGCGGCCGTCACGCGGTAGATCCGGCGCGTCCGGCCTTCCACTTTGCGGGCCGCGCTGCGAAGGAGCCCCGCGCTCTCGAGGCGGTACAGCGCGGGATAGACGGTGCCTTCGGGGAGATCCAGGGCGCCCGCGCTCCGCACCCGCAGGTCGGCGATGATGGCGTACCCGTGCGCGGGCCGCCGGGCGATCACGGACAGCACCATGAGGTCGATCGTTCCGGCGAGGAGCGGCTCGCGTTCCATACTTAGATAGGCTAAGCATAGCACGACTGGGCGTCAAGGGCGGCTGCCGGGAGGCGCCCCGGAGGACGGTCATGCGTCCGGCGCCGGGGCGGCCGCCGAGAAGACGCGCGCCGGCCACTCGCCCCGACGACCTCCCACGCCTCGCCGGGACCGGTTCCTCCGCTACGGCTGCCCCTTCGTCTTCACGAGGTTCGTGGCCAGCGCGATCATCGAGCCCACGTCGGCCACGTTCGCCGGCAGCACCACCGTGTTCGCGGTGCGCGCGAGGCCGCCGAACTGCTGGAGGTACAGCTCCGCCACGCGCAGCTGCATCGCTTCCGCGCCGCCCGCGAGGCGCAACGACTCGCCCACCGTGTGCAGCCCCTCCGCCGTGGCGCGCGCCACCGCGAGGATCGCCGACGCCTGGCCTTCCGCCTCGTTGATGTGCTGCTGCCGCGTGGCCTCCGAGGCCTTGATGACCTGCTGCTTCTGGCCCTCCGCCGTGTTGATCGCCGCGTCCCTCTGTCCTTCCGAGGCCAGGATCACCGCGCGCTTCTCCCGCTCCGCGCGCATCTGCTTCTCCATCGCGGCCAGGATGTCCTGCGGAGGCGTGATGTTCTTGATCTCGTAGCGCAGCACCTTCACGCCCCAGGGCTCCGAGGCTTTGTCCAGCTCGGAGACGACCGCGATGTTGATGTTCGTGCGTTCCTCGAAGGTCTTGTCGAGGTCGATCTTCCCGACTTCGCTGCGGAGCGTGGTCTGGGCCAGCTGCGTGATCGCGAAGAGGTAGTCCGTGATCCCGTAGGACGTGCGCTCGGCGTTCAGAACCTTGAGATAGAGGACGCCGTCCACGCCGACCTGCACGTTGTCCCGCGTGATGCAGACCTGTGCGGGGATGTCGATCGCGATTTCCTTCAGGGAGTGGCGGTAGCGCACGGTGTCCACGAACGGCAGGAGCACGTGGAAGCCGGCCTGCAGCGTGGCGTGGTACTTGCCGAGGCGCTCCACCACGAACGCGCTCTGCTGGGGCACGACGATCGCGGTCCGCGCGATCACGATGATGACGAGGAACGCGACCACGAGGACGACGATGTACCCGCCGCTCACGATGGGCCTCCTTCCGCTCGGAGGATGTCCGGCGTCACGCCGGGCCTCCTTCCGCTCGGATCCAGAGAGTCAATCCGTCCACGCGCTCCACGCGACACCGCTGCCCCTTCGCGAGGCCGGCGCCGCTCGCGCTGCGCGCGGTCCATGTCGTTCCGCGCAGCTCCACCTTCCCGAACCCGTCCACGCCCGGCGCTTCCGTCACGACGCATGCCTCGCCCACGAGCGAGTCGACGGGCGGCATGGCGCCGTCCGAGAGATGGAAGCGGCGCATGAGCGGGCGGCGGAAGACCGCGAGGGAGAGGATCGACAGGACGGAGAAGAGGAGCCACTGGAAGGACGGCGGTCCCGCCAGATGGAGGCGATCCAGGATCCCCAACACGATCGCGGCCGCGCCGAAGAAGATGACGAAGAAGCCGCCGGGCGTCACGAGCTCCACGCCCACGAGAACGAGGCCGAGCACGATCCAGAGCCACCAAGTCATGGGGAGCCCTCCGGGACGCGGCCCCGCGCGGGGGTCTCGGGGAGGATCGCGCGCGGGCCGCGGCTCGTCCAGCCGATCCGGACCCGGCGGGCGGCCGGCCAGGCGGGCGGCCGATCCTGCCGGCTCGCCGCGCGCCGGCGACCTCGCGCGCCGGAGTGGCCGACGGGCTCGGGGACCCTGTAGTCTACGGTCCGCCCTCGCGACGTGACGCGACGAGCGGAACGGAGAACGAGCATGGCGCAGGACCGGATGTGGAAGACGCCGCCTGACGTGCGGCAGAACTACGACCACACGTGCTGGGCCGCGGTGATGGAGGCGTTCTGCAACGTCTCGCCGGGACGCCCGAAGCTGGATCAGGAGCAGATCTACGATCAGTTCAAGAAGGTGGCGCTCCCGGACGAGTCGATGGATCGCAGCGGGATGCGTCGCCTCCTCGGCGACGTTCGCTGGGGCATCGCCGTGACCGAGCCCACGGCCGACGTCTTCACCACCGGCCCGGACTTCCTCTCCCAGAAGCTGGGATCCGGGCACGTGGTGCTCGGCTACTGGGAGCAGAAGATCGGCGGGTGGCACGTGGGGCTCGTGTACGGGATCACCGGACGCACGGTCCTCTATCTCAACCCGGACAGCTCCACCGGCGGCCGGCTCCGCGACGACCTGAGCTACTTCGGCAAGAAGGGGCCCCTCATCGTCGGCTCGCGGAAGTGGTGACGGCGCCGTAGACTAACTCTCGCCGAGCGCCTCCAGGTCCGCCAGATCTCTCCGGCGACCGGCCGCGCGCTTGTTGGCGACGAACTGCGCGCGGCCCAGGAAGGGGACGCGGACGCCGCCGTAGTCCCCCTCGACGCGCCCCGCGGCCGCCTCTCCCCAGGTCACCCCGGCAATGGACGTGATGAGATCCACGCGCACCGGCGGAACGCCGAGCTGAACGACCCGGTCCGGTCGTTCGAAGTCCGTGCTCGTGAGGCCCAGCGACGCGAAGCCGAAATCGGCGAGGGCCGCCAGAATGCGTGCGGCGTTGTCGGGTCCGGGGCGCACGAAGAGATCGAGATCGCCCGTGAAGCGGGGAGCGCCGTGGAATGCCAGCGCGTACCCGCCGACGATCACGTATTCGACGCTATGAGCGTTGAATGACCCGAGCAACTCTTCGAAGTCTCTCTGTGTCTCCATGATGGCGTCGACGCAGGATCTCCACGGCTTCGATGCGCTCGGCGGCGGTCCGGCTCAACCAGAACGCCAAGTCCCGGGCCGCGGAGCTCTCGGTGAGAGTATGTCTCGTCACGACCTTCCGAATCATGACGCCATCGTAGCACACGGGTCAGACGTTGGAACCCGAGTGACTGGACCCCGCTCGCCGGTGACGACGCGCCGGCTCGTTGCGGGCGCTCTAGCCCGTCCACCCGCTGTCCGCCAGCTTGGCCAGCGCGCCGCCGGTGAGCCGGTAGATGATCCAGTCGCTCATCGGCCGGGCGCCGAGGCCGTCGTAGAAGCCGATCGCCGACTCGTTCCAGTCGAGCACGGCCCACTCGAGGCGCCCGCAGTTCCGCTCCACGCACAGCTTCGCGAGATGCCGCAGCAACGCCAGTCCCACTCCGCGCCCGCGGTGCTCCGGCAGGACGAAGAGATCCTCGAGGTAGATTCCGCGCCGGCCGACGAAGGTCGAGAAGTTGTGGAAGAAGATCGCGAAGCCCACCGGCGCTCCGTCCAGCTCCGCGAGGATCGCCTCTGCCGCGGGCCGCGCCCCGAAGAGCGACTCGCGCAGCACGTCTTCCGTGGCCACCACCTCGTTCGCGAGGCGCTCGTACTCGGCGAGCGCGCGGATGAAGCGGAGAACGAGCGGCACGTCCTCGGGCGCAGCCGGGCGGAGAGCGAGACCCGGCACCGCTTCACGACGCTCCGGCAGCTCGCGCGCGAAGGCGAGCACGTGCCCGTCCGGGTCGAGCGAGTACGCGGCTTCGTCGCCCCAGTCGCGCTCCGCGAGGGCGCTCGCTTCGCGGGCGCCGGCGGCGAGGGCCCGCCGGTGAAAGGACGCCGGATCCGACACGAGGAGATAGAGCTCCGAACGCGGACGCCGTGGGGTCGGCGCTGCCGACGGTGGGCGCGGGGACTCCGAAGACGGCGTGGCCGAGAGCGCCGTCCCGAGCACGCGAGCGGCTCCCTCCTCCGGCATGAGACCGAGGACCGCCCCGCCGGGAAGCTCGAACTCCGTCATGCCGGGCACGTGCAGCCGCGGAGAGGCGTCGAGGGCCGCGCGGTAGAACTCCGCGCTGCGCTCCTGATCGCGCACGAAGAGGATGAAGTGCGCTTTCTTCATGGCTGCCTCCGTCGTAGGCTCCTCCAACATCCAAGTCCGCCGCAGCGCAGATCATCGTCGAAATCCGACCGACGTCCAGGGGGCACACGACCCGCCTTGGGAAACCGCCGACCGCTCGCCACAGCCAGGGCCTCCAGCGCCACGGCGACCGGGACGGCGGCCGCCGCGCTTCGCGTCTTCGTCCCGGGACTTCTGCTTCTCCTCGTGACGCGCGCGCCGCTCGTCGCTTCCGCGCGTTTCGTTCCGGACGGGGACGAAGCGATCGTGGGGCTCATGGCGAAGCGACTGCTCGAGCACGGCGATCTCGGGCTCTTCTACTGGGGACAGGCGTACGGTCTGGCGCTCCTCGAGTCCGCCGCGGGGGCGCTCGCGTTCGCGATCGGCGGCGTCTCCGGAGCGGCGCTCAAGCTCGGCGCGCTCGCCGTGTTCACCTCGGGGTTCGTCGCCTTCGTCGCGGCGGCGCGTCGGCTTGCGGGCGATCGCGCCGCGATGCTCTTCGGAATGCTCCTCGCTGCGGCGCCCTCCTGGCTCGCCTTCTCCGCGAAGGCCTGGGGAGGCTTCGTCACGGCCTTCGCGCTCGCGCCGCTCGCGCTGCTCTGCATGCCGGGCCGCGAGACCGCCGCACGGCGACGATCGAGAGCCGCTCTCGCCGGCGCCGTGTTCGCGCTCACGTGCTTCGCCCAGGCGATCGGTGCGCTCGCGCTGGCGCCGCTTCTCCTCGCCGACGAGCTCCGCCCGCGTCGGCGCGGCGAGTGGCTCGCGCTGCTCGCGGGCGCGGCCGCGCTCGGCGCGACGCTCCTCGCGGCGGCGCATCCGGGCGAAGCCTACTGGGCGCCGTCGCTCTTCCGCGGAACGGGCGGCGCGGCGGGGGCGGGTCTCGCGTCGCCCGGGATCGGCCGCGCTCTCTGGGTGATGGCCACGGGCTGCCACTTCATGATCACGCCGCTCCTGGCGCCGCTCCTCGCACGCGTCTCCGCCGCGCTCGCGCTCGTCGCCCTGCCGGCCCTCGTGATCGCCGCGGCGCTCCGCCTTCGGGCGCGGTCGTTCCCGCTGGAGGCCGCCTGCGCCGCCTCGGTGATCCTCGTTCTCGCCGCCGGCCTCGCGATGCGGCCCGAGCGCCTCATGTTCCGGTATCTCGTCCCGTTGGTGGCGCCGCTCGCGCTCGGCGCGGCGGTGCTCCTCGCGCGCCTCGCCAGCGGCGGCCGCCCGCGCCGCGCCTTCGTGATCGTCGCTGCCTCGGCGTGGACCCTCGCCGGCGCCGGCGCCGCGTGGCCGATGCGCGACGCGGCGTTCAGCGGCTGGACCGCGAACGAGGAGCGTGCGATCCCACGGCTCGTGGAAGCGCTCGAGAGCGCCGGCGTCCGCTGCGTCTGCACGACGCATCCCACGCTGCAGTGGACGCTGATGTTCGAGAGTCGCGAGCGGTTGCTCGCGCGCTGGACGAGCCCGCGCGATCGCCGGCCGGAGATCCTGCGCACCGTGGATGCGGCGGTGGACGCGGGCGAGACCGTCGCCGTGGTGGCGCTGCCGTGGGACGCGCGCGCCGTTCAGTCGGCGCTCCTGCGCGCCGCCGCCGTGGACTCCGCCGCACCACCCACGCCCCGCGCCGTGGGCAAGGCCTTCGTGGTGTGGCTGGGAGTCTCGCGCGCGCAGCTCGACGCGATCGGCTTCGCGCGCGCCGACGTCAGAAGCTGATCTCGCCGCGCACCACGGTGACCGCGGCGCCGCCCACGCGCACCGCTTCGATGTCCTCGCGCGGCCCGAGGACCTCCACGTACGCCTTCCCCGGCCGAGCCATCCAGTGGCCCTGCTCCGCCACGAAGGTCGGCGCGTCGAGGAGGCCGTGCTTCCAGAGATACGCCGCCATCCCGCCCGTGGCCGATCCCGTGAAGGGATCCTCGAACGCGCCGGGCGGCGGGGCGAAGTGGCGCGCGAACGTCCGGCCCTCGCGCGTGACGCCGTGGGGGCAGAAGAGATGCACGCTGAAGAAGTCGGCGCGAGCGCAGAGCGCTGCGAACGCCTCGATGTCGAACGTGGCGCGACGCAGCGCGTCGTGGCCGGAGAGCGGCACCATGAGCTGCGGCGTGCCGGTGCTCACGGTCTGCATCGGCCAGTCGCCGAGCGCGTCCGACGTCTTCAGCCCGAAGACTTCCAGCACCTCGGCGGCGGGATACGTCCGGAGGAACTTCGGCTTCAGCTGCGTCATCACGACGCGCCGCACCGCACCGCCCGCGGCCACGAGGTCCACGTCGATCGGTCCCACCTTCAGCTCGAGCTTCAGCGGGGTGCGATCCCCCGCCAAGCCGAAGCGGCCGGAGTCCACGAGCGCGAAGCTCGTGGCGATGGTGGGGTGCCCGGCCAGCGGGATCTCCGAGCCCGGCGTGAAGTAGCGCACGCCGAAGTCGCACGTGCCGGAGCGGCGCACGAACGCGGTCTCGGAGAGGTTCTGCTCCTTCGCGATCGCCTGCATCGTGGCGTCGTCCAGCGCGTCCGTGTCGAAGACGATCGCGCAGGGATTGCCGGCGAGCGGACGATCGGTGAACGCGTCGACCTGCATGAACGGAAGCTTGGGCATGGCGTCGAGGCTCCGGCAGGAACGGGTGGTCGGGGAGACCCGATTCGATCATTCCCCGACGATCTTGACCAGCACCCGTTTCCGCCGGCGGCCGTCGAACTCGCCGTAGAAGATCTGCTCCCACGGGCCGAGGTCCAGCCGGCCTTCCGTCACCGCCACGACCACTTCGCGCCCCATGATCTGGCGCTTGAGGTGCGCATCGGCGTTGTCTTCGCCGGTGCGGTTGTGCCGGTACCGGCTCGTGGGCGCGTGCGGCGCGAGCTGCTCGAGCCACTCCTCGTAATCCGCGTGGAGCCCGGACTCGTCGTCGTTGATGAAGACCGACGCGGTGATGTGCATGGCGTTCACGAGGCACAGTCCCTCGCGAACCCCGCTCTCCGCGAGCGCGGCCTCCACCGGCGGCGTGATGTTCACGAACGCGCGGCGCTCGGGAACGTCGAACCAGAGCTCCTTCCGGTGCGACTTCATCGCGGAGGGCCCCCCGCGAGAGCGACCGGCGCGGCCTCGGCGGTCACGTCGCCGGCTCCTCCGCGGCCGCCGCCGCCACCGACGATCTCGCCAATGCGAGGTACACCAACGCCGCGACCGCGAAGCCCACGAACCACGCATACGAGTAGATCCCGCGCCAGAACGCCGGCACGGCGCGGAACGTGCCGGGGAGGGCTTCCGCGAGGAAGCCCGGCACGTTCGGCGCGATGCCCGTCGCGAGCGCGATCAACGCCGCCGGATGGAAGCCGCCGCGGTACTCGTAGCGCCCGCCGCGACGGTAGAGGTCGGCCACGTGGAGACGCGTGCGGCGGAGGAGGAAATAGTCGGTGATGAGGACTCCGCCGATCGGGCCGAGGAGCGCGGAGTAGCCCACGAGCCAGGTGAAGATGTAGCCGTGGGAGGACTGGAGCACCTTCCACGGCATGATCAGGATGCCGATGACCGCGGTCATCAGACCGCCCGTGCGGAAGGAGATGCGGCGTGGCGCGGCGTTCGAGAAGTCGTTCGCGGGCGACACGACGTTGGCGGCGAGATTCGTGGTGAGCGTGGCCACGCTGAGCGCGAGCATCGAGAACAGGATCCCCAGCGGCCCGCCGATCCGCCCGAGCAGCTCCACCGGATCCCACACGATGCGCCCGCCGGGGAAGATGAGCGCGGTCGCCGACGTCACCGCCACGCCGATGAACGCGTAGAGCGTCATCGTGGGCGGCAGCCCGAGCGCCTGCCCGAGGATCTGGTCCTTCTGCGAGCGCGCGTAGCGCGTGAAGTCCGGGATGTTGAGCGAGAGCGTCGCCCAGTATCCGACCATCGCGGTGAGCGACGGGAAGAAGACCGGCAGGAACTCGGCGGTCGTGGCGAATCGGGAGGGCTGCGCGAGGATGGGGCCGAAGCCGCCCGCGCCTTGGCGGGCCCACGCGAGCAGCGCGAGCCCCACGACGATCAGGAAGGGAGCGGAGAGGGACTCCAGCGCCTTGATGGACTCGGTCCCGCGCACGATGAACCAGACGTTCATCGCCCAGAAGACGAGCAACGCCCCCAGCTCGCCCGGCGTGATGCCGAGGATCGGCACGGGATGCGAGGCCTGCTGGATCTCGGGCCACGCCACGCGCGCGAGCTGGTAGAGCGCAGCGCCGCCGAGCCAGGTCTGGATGCCGAACCACCCGCACGCCACGAGCGCCCGGAGCAGCGCCGGCACGTTCGAGCCGAGCACGCCGAAGGACGCCCGCGCGAACACCGGGAACGGGATCCCGTACCGCGCGCCCACGTGCGCGGTGAGGAGCATGGGCACGAGGACGATCGAGTTGCCGAGGAAGATGGTGAGCATGGCTTGGCGCCACGACATCCCGCTGTCGATGAGGCCGGAGGCCAGCGTGTAGGTGGGGATGCAGACCGACATTCCGATCCACAGAGCGCAGAAGTGCCACCAGTTCCACGTGCGTCGTTCCGGCGGGACGGGCGCGATGTCGGGGTTGGAGAGCGCGCCGGGTGGAGCGTGGACGGGGGCGAGGCCGGTCGTCTCACTCATCCGCGCGATCCTAGCCTGCAGAGGATCCGCTGAGAAGGACCGGCCGGAATCGCCGAAGCGTGTCGGTCACGAGGCCCACCGCCACGGGGTACGCCTCGTAGTACCCGCGCCACTCGTCGACGTAACCGAGGACGAGCGCGAAGGCGACGAGGGGAGGCAGGATGCAGACGAAGGACGTCGTCAGGAGTCGCGGCTTCTCCCTCCACCGGAAGAGCAGCAGCCACCCCACGCCGGACCACCCGAGGAGATCCGCGAGGGTCCAGGGGCGGGTGAGCCAATGGAAGTTGTGGTCGAACAGGTGCTGCTCCACGACCGCGCCGGGATTCGCCCGGAACGCCAGGATCAGAGTCGCCTTCACCGCGACGTAGCAGATCACGAGCCACGCGAGCGTGCCGAGGTACCGGCTCCGGGGCGAGAGGTCGCGGAACATCAGGGCGAAGATCGGGATCAGGAGGACCGCGGTCTCCTTGTTGAGGCAGCAGAGGGGGAAGAGGCCGGCGAACTTCGCGATCTGACGGGTCGCCAGAAGAAACAGTGCCGCGGCGAAGAGGAAGAGCTGCACCGGATCGTAGAGGAAGGACGTGTAGATGAGGAACGGCGGCAGGCCGAGGAGGGCCGGAACGCCGATGAGGGCGCGCGTGCGCAGGTCGTCCGTCAGTCCGCTGGTGACGATCGCGAGCCGCGCGCTGAGGTGCGCGAACCCGACGTAGCTGAGGAGCATCAGGAGAGATGCCAGCAGGTACCGGTGCGCTTGCGCGGGCTCCCAGTGGAGCTTCGCGAAGACGCGATGCAGGAAGAGGTGCGCCTCGACGGTCCGCGTCAGGGCGGCGCGGCCTCCTTCCGGCACGAGCGCGGAGAGTCCGCGGATGACGAGGGGCAGCAGCGCGCGCTGGACGTAGGGCTCGTACGCCGTCCCTTCCACCATCGGAACGAACCGGCTGCGCTCGTAGTCGTTGATGCCGACGTGATGCAGAGCCGGCCGCAGGAAGATCGCGAGGACCCACAGGCTGACGGCGGCGAGCAGCGCCCAGTAGCCGATCGTCTGCCGGAGCGATGGTCGGCTCGCCGCCACGGCGCCTCCCCGTCTCGGCGGTCCTCACGAGGCGACCGCGGCCCACATCCTAGCCTACGTCACCCCCGGCGGCACGTCGGAGCGCCGCCGAGATCGAAGCCGTCCGAGGCGCGCCGCGATCCGGCCGGCGCACGAGATCGGAGCGTCCGGCGGCATCGACGTTGATGCGCCCCCGACGCCGGTGCTACCGTCCACCGCGAATTCCCCCGGTCGGAGTCGCGGACATGCCGTTCCCCACGATCGAAGGCCTCGAGATCCAGGCATCCCTGGGCAAGGGCTCCTCGGGCGAGGTGTTCCGCGCTCGGGACACCGACACCGGACTTCTCGTGGCGGTGAAGGTCAGTCATCCTTTCGCGCCCGGCTCTCGGGATTACCTGGCGTTCCAGAACGAGTACGAGCTGCACGCGCGGCTGCGTCATCCGAACATCGTTCACGCGCTCCGCTTCGGCCAGCTGGATGAATGCCGTCAGTACTACGTCATGCGGTACCTGGACGCGGTGCCGCTGCGCAAGATCTACGAGCAAGGCGGGATCGAGCCGCTCGCCGACGTGGCGCTCGGCGTGCTCAAGGCCCTCGCGTACGCGCACGGTCAGAACATCCTCCACGGCGACCTGAAGCCCTCGAACATCCTGGCCACGCGCGCCGGCCGCCGCCGAGTGGACCGCGTGGCGCTCGCGGATTTCGGTCACGCGCATTTCCTCGGGCGGTCGGGCTCGCGGATCGTCCAGGGGACGCTCGCGTTCAGCCCGCCGGAGCAGCTGATGGGCGGGGTGCTGGATGGGCGCTCGGACCTCTACGCTCTCGGGATCTCGCTCTACGAAGCGATCGTGGGGCGTCCGCCGATCGGTCGCACCACCGAGGCCGAGCTGCGGGACGCCTACGCCGAGACCGGCACGTCGATCGGGGATGTCGCGCCGGAGCTTCGTCCCGGCTGGGTGGCGTTCATCGACTCCTTGATGGCCTTGGATCCGTCCGAGCGCCCCGACTCCGCGGCGGACGCGTTCGCCGAGATCCTGGCGATCCTCGGACGCACCGCGGACCCGGCGCACGACGCAGCCGGCCAGGGGCTGACGTTGTGGCCCACGTTCCGTCACATCGGGAGCGACGATCTCCCGAAGTCCGCGCTCGCGCTGCTGCAGGAGCCCGGCCCCGTCCGCACGGTGCTCGTGACGGGTGAGGAAGGCATCGGGAAGAGCCGCTTCGCGGACGAGATCGTGCGCCGGGCGGCGCGCATGGGAGTGCGCGTGACTCGCGCGGATGCGCGGGATCCGCAGGCGGGATCGTTCGGCGTGTTCCGAGGCGTCCATACGCCCGACGGCATTCTCGACGTTGCCGGCGCGCGCGGTCCGGACGCGGAGTCGAGCGGGGTCATCCCGCCGCAGCACCTCTCCGAGGCGGGCCGGGAGCGCATCCTGGACGCCCTCCTCCCGAAGGAGGGCGACCCGGCTCAGCCGCGTCTCTACGTGTTCGACTCGCTCGAGTGCGCGGATCTGGACAGCCTGGAGACGCTGAAGGCGGCCCGCGCGCGCCTGGATCCCGGGGTGGTGCTCTTCGTCGTGGCCCGCTCGGGACCGGATGCGCCATTCCTCGACGACTTCCGCGGCCCCGACGTTCTCGAGATCGTGCTCCATCCGCTCGAGCCCCGCGAGATCCAGGAGCTCGTGGCGGCGCACCTCGGCTCTGCGCACGTGGGCACCGCCGCCCGCCCGCCGCTCGACGAGGAGGAGATGCGGACGCTCGTCGAGTGGCTGCGGAACGAGACCGGCGGAAACCCCGGGCGCATCGAGGCGGCGCTCCTCTCCCTCGCCCGGCGCCGCGCGATCGTCCGCACCGAGGGCGGTTGGCGCCTCGACGCCGCGAAGCTGGCGTCTCCGGATTCCGCTCACACCGCGCGCGGTCGCGCGGTGCTGGCGCTCCGTCGCCTCCCCGGACGCCTGCGTGCGCAGGTGCGCGCGGCGTGCGTCGCGGGCGGCGACGTCGACGAGCTGCTGCTGGGCGTGGTGGCTCCCGGCCACCACGGCGCCGGGGACTTCCTGACCGAGTCGGTGCGCGCGGGCCTCTGCGTGTACGCGCCCGGTCCATCCTTGAGTCTCCGGTTCCGTGACCCCGTGATCGCCCGCGAGATCGCCGCGGCCGTCCACCCCGACGTCCGTCGGAAGATCCACCTCGACGTGGCCGAAGCGCTCCGGCGCGTGGACGCGGACGGGTCGCGGGCCGGCAGCGTCGCGGAACATCTGCAGAAGGCGGGCGAGACTGCGCAAGCGCGCCAGCAGTACATCCGCGCCGCGCAGGCACGAGCGCGCGCCGGCGCCTTCCTGGAGGCGGGCCGCTTCTTCGGTCGCGCGTGGGCGCTGTACGACGACGCCGAGCGAGCCTCCCTGCCGTCCTTCGCGGCCGAGTGGATGAGCACTCTCTTCGTCAACGGTCACTTCGACGATGCGGTGGCCGTCTCCGACGAGTTGCTGCGCGGCGTGCACGGCGCCGACGCGGCCGGGGAGGGAGCCATCTCCGTCCAGATCCTCAAGGGAATGTGCCTCGTGGGGGCCGGGCGTCGCGACGAGGGGAAGCTCGTGCTCTCCGGCCTGCTCGCGTGCGAAACGATCGCGAGGTACCCGGAGCTCCAGGCGCGGGCGTTGGCGGAGGTCGGCCTGTGCGAGACCCGCGGGAGCCAGCGGGAGGCCGCGCGCGCCTCGCTGACCGCGGCTCGGGAGGTCGCTCTGGAGAACTCGCTGCCGCAGGTGGCCGGGCGCGCGGAGCTCTACCTCGGCATCCTGGAGTGGCGCGCCGGCAACGGAGAAGCGGCGCTCGCGTGGCACGCTCGCGCCCAGGAGCACGCCCGCGGGTCGAACGCGCAGGACCTCGTTCCCGCCGTCTGGGGCAACCAGGCCATCTGCCATTGGTTCCTCCTCGACGCGGTGCGCGCGCTGCGGCTCCATCGCCGCGCCGCCGAGAAATACCTCGAGCAGGGCCGACGCATGCAGGCCGCGCGCTCGTACCAGAACCTCGCGCACATCTTCACGGAAATCGGCCGCTGGGAAGAGGCGGACCTGGCCATCGCCGCGGCCGAGCGCCTCAACCGGTCCACCCGCACGCCGCGCCAGGGCAGCTACTTCGCGTACGACCTCGCGCGCCTCGCGCTCTATCGCGGTCGCCTGCAGGAGGCCGCCCAGTACGTCGAGCAAGCGATCCGCGCGGCCGAGGCGGTCGACGACCGTCTCGTCCTGGTGGGGCACAAGACCTTGCGCGGCTTGATCGAGCTCGACGCCGCGTTGCCGGAGGCGGCGGCCGGCACCGGAGAGGAGTGCCTTCGCACGGCGAAGGAGATCGACTATCCGTGGGGCATCGCGAAGAGCTACTACCTGATCGGCTGCGCCGAGCGTCTCGCCGGCCGGACGAAGCACGCGCTGGTGTGTCTGGACGAAGCGGCGAGAATCGCCACGGAGGCGCACGAGCCCGTCATCCTGTTCCGCGTCCAGCTCGCCCGCGCGGAGATCCTCGCCGAGCGGGGAGACTCCGCCACGCCTCACGAGCTGCTCCGGGAATGCAGTGCCTTCGCGGAACGCGTGGACTCGCGGCTGTGGCACGCCTGGGTGTCGTTGAGCGAAGGGAAAGTCGCCA
Organism: bacterium; assembly: GCA_046330135.1. Taxonomy (GTDB): domain Bacteria; phylum ARS69; class ARS69; order ARS69; family ARS69; genus CAYYFX01. The sequence continues at coordinate 301,426 of JAXLTI010000004.1, read as the reverse complement.
CGCGCCTCGGTCAGGCCGAGCGCGCGAGTCGAGCGTTGGGTGCGGCGTACGAGACCTTCGTGAGCCTCGGGGCCGAGCGCCGCACGGCGGAGACCCTGGCCGCGCAGTCCGAAGCGCTCGCCGAGCTCGGCAACACGCAGGCCGCGCGCGCCGCTGCCGTGCAGGCGCGCGTCCTGCATGAGCGCCTCGGTCTGCCCATTCCGTCGTGGATCGCCGCGGGCGTCCCGGCGGAGCCGGAAGCCTCCACCGCGTCCAGCCGCGTCCTCGGCGCGGCCGGCGACGTTTGCAGCGCCATCTACTCGCTCCGGCGGCTGGACGACGTGCTCGATCGCATCCTCGACATCACGAATACGTACCTCCTCACCGAGCGCGGCGTCATCGCGCTCGCAGATCCGCGGACGGGACTCCTCAAGGTGCGTTGCGCGCGGAACATCGACCGCGAGTCGATCGGCGACGCGGTCGAGATCAGCCGGAACGCCATCCGCCGCGCGGCGGAGGACGGCGAGATCTTCTTCAGCGACGACGCCCTCTTCGACGATCGCGTCAGCATGCACGAGAGCGTGCGTCGACTGCGCATCCGCGCCATGGCGGCCCTGCCCATCCGCCGGAACGACGAGTTGCTCGGCGCGCTCTACGTGGATCACCGCGGGTTGCCGGACCTGTTCGGTCGCGAGGCGCGGGATTTCCTCCGCTTCATCGCTCGGGTCGCGGCGGAAGGCATCCACAACGCGAAGGGCCACGAGCTCAAGGACCGCGCGATGCTGGCCCTCCGCGCCGACATCGACAACGAGGAGTTCGCGTTCACGTACACGATCGTGGGCAAGGGCAAGCGGATGCAGGACATCTTCCGGCGCGGGGTCCATGCCGCGAAGCAGAACCGCACGATCCTGCTCCAGGGGCCCACGGGAGCGGGGAAGGACCACCTCGCGAACGTCCTGCACGAAGCATCCGGCCGTCATGGAGACTTCGTGACCTCCTCGCCGCCCCCCAACAGCAGCCTGTACGGGGCCGACCTCTTCGGCGTCGATCCGGGAGCGGCTACGGACGTCCACGCCCGCCCGGGACACATCGACGCCGCGCAGGGCGGCACGTTGTTCCTGAACGAGATCGCCGATCTGCCCCTCGAGCTGCAGCCGCAGCTCCTCCACTTCCTGGACACGCGCAAGTACCGGCGCGTGGGCGGCACGGAGTGGCACACTTTCGACGGCCTCATCATCTTCGCCACGAACGCGAATCTCGCGCAGCGGGTGGCGGACGGGACCTTCCGGGAGGATCTGCTCTATCGACTGTCCGGCTTCGTGCTCGACCTCCCCCCGCTCCGCGAGCGGTCGGAGGACATCGAGGATCTCGCGGCCTTCTTCCTCGACGAGTTCGCGCAGGCCGGCCGGCCGCGCTGCGTCCTCCAGAAGCTCGCTCTCCAGCGGCTGATCGACTGTCGCTGGGACGGGAACATCCGCGAGCTGAAGGCCTGTTTGCAGCGCGCCGTGGACGAGTCCACCACCGGCATGATCTACCCGCACGATCTGGACAGCCCAAGCCTGCCGCCGCTGAGCGGCCACCGCATCACGTCGAAGGCGCACACGCTTCGCGAGAAGCTGATCGCCCACGAGATCCGCCTCATCATCGAGGCGTTGCAGCTCACCGGCGGGAACGTGTTGCGCGCCGCCAAGTACCTGGGCGTGTCGGACGCCGGGCTACACCGGCGCATCCGGAAGTTCGGGCTCCACCGCTACACGCGCGCGGGACGGCGCTAGCCCACCGGCCACAGAAGCTCCGTGCGCCATCCCAACGGATCCGACTCCTCGGAGGGCTCGGACCAGTAGATCTCCCACGGAGCGCCGCGACTCTCCGCCCCCTCGCGCGCGATCCACTCCTCCACGGCGACGTACGCTTCGCGGAGCCGCGCGAGCGGTCCGTAGTGCTGGGTGACGGCCACCGAGCCGCTCGGCAGCTGGCGGAGGCGGATCCGTCCCTCGCCCGAGAGCCCGTGCGGGACGGGCACGCCGACGTCGAGATCCAGCTCGCCCGTGCCCACGAGACGGACCCGCGCGCACGGCGGCCCCACGGACTCGCGGCCGATCCGCGCGAGATACGCCTGAATCTCGGCGACACCCTCCTCGAGCGCCCGGCCTACGTCGCCGCGCTTCACGCGGCTCCGTATCGACAGGATGGGCTGCGGCAGCTTGTCGAGGAGGACGACGGAGTAGTCCACGACCTCTCCTTTCACGGAGCGCCCCGAGAATTCGTCGAAAGCGACGAGTTGCCGCAGCGGTTTCGTCGAAAGTGACGGACTGCTCCATCAGGGCCGTCGACCCCCCGGAGCGCCGCGGAACAGTTTGTAATCGCCAGTTGAACCCTCCCTTCCATCGAGCGCGCAGAGCGTTTCGTCGATTCCGACGAGTCCTGCGCGGTCGTCGCTGCGGCGAAGACGGCGTCGTGAGGCGCTGTCGCGTGACGCATCGCGTCGCGCGTCATGGACTTGCACGGTTCGAGCGCCCCTCGCGCACCTGACGGTGCGTGAAGGGCACGGTCGTTGCCGTGGTATACGCCCGTCCCCGCCCCGGACCGGGCGCCCCGGCCGGCAGTGCGGGGAGGAGGCGTCCCCCCATGACAACCAGCATTCGTAAGCGTGTGTGCCTGTTCGCGGCGTGTGCGGTGCTTTCGACGTCGGCGATCGCGTTGGCCGACGGGACCCCCACCGGCGGCGGCCAGGACCCCCCCACTCCTCCGCCTCCTCCGGGCCACGACGCGCTGCTCGTGCCCCAGGTCGACGTCGTGGACGCGCTCGTGCAGGCGCTCCCCGTGCTGATCCAGACCCTGGGGCTCTGATCTCGACGGTTCGCGGGCGTCGGGGGGCTTTCAGGCCCCCCGACCCGCTCGCGGGGAAACCGCCTCCATCCCGTCGAGGCCCCGCCGTCCTCCCAGTTCATCCCCGACCCCCCGCGCGAGCAACGCTCCTCAATCGCGCAAGCACGACGCGTGCCGCCAACCGCAAAGCCGGGCGATCATCACTGCAAACGGCTGGCGAGTAAGCGTTTTCTCGAGCGGGCTGGCGTGTTCGCCCGGGTAGCGCGCGCGAGGGAAACGTCGAAAGCGACGGATTCGCGCGATCGAGACGTCGAATCCGACGTTTCTCCGGGAGCCGAGGCCATCGGACGTGGAAGCGGTGCTCCGGGCCGGCGTTGACACGCGCCTCCCCGGCGGGGTTTCCTCCCCGCTCTGTCGGAGGCCTCCCATGGCGACCGTGATGACCTACGCGAAGATGTCCGACGCCGTCTACGACGACGACCCGCAGGTTCCGGGCTGGAGTCGGCTCGGTTTCAAGAAGAGCGGCTCGGGCGTCACCGACGCATTCCAGGGCGCCGCCTTCCGCAGCGGCGCCGACGTCGTCTTCGCATTCAAGGGAACCAGCCAGGGCCGCGACGTGGTGGCCGACGTGAAGCTCGGCGTCGGCATGAACACCTACCAGTACAGCAGCGCGATGGACTTCGTGGGCTCCACCACCATTCCGCCGAACTCGCAGGTGTCGGTTTGCGGGCACTCGCTCGGCGGCGCGATCGCCCAGATCGTGGGCAACCGGCTGCGGCTGCCGTTCATCACGTTCAACGCCCCCGGCGTGGGGCTCGTCTCGCGCAACGTCGGTGAGGTAGCCGCCACGATCGGGCTCGGCACGATCGCGCTCCGCACGCTCGGCACCGTGGCCAGCGCCGCGATGCACCCGATCCAGGCGGCGCAGGACGCTGCAGCCCTCGGCTACCGCGTGCGCGGCGCGAACTTCCGCCTCGGTCAGGACGTGGTGGGCTCCATCGGAGTGCACTACGGGAAGGTCATCGTGATCACGTACTCCGGGGGCGCGATGGACGTGCTCACGAAGCACAAGATGACGTCGATGATCGCGGCGCTGCAGAGCTCGAAGTACCGGGACATGCCGCTCGACGCGGTGGTCTGAGCGCGGCGGCCCTGCAGCGCCGTCATGCGAATCGCCGTCCTTTCGGACATCCACGGCAACGGCGTGGCCCTCGACGCCGTCCTCGCCGACATCCCGCGCCAGAGCGTGGATGCCATCGTCTGCCTCGGCGACGCGGTCCAGGGCGGCCCGCAGCCCGCCGACGTCGTGGCGCGCCTGCGCGAGATCGCCTGCCCCGTGGTCATGGGCAACGCGGACGCGTGGCTGCTCTCGGGCGCCACGACCCGGCAGGAGAACATCGCCCCGGAGCGCCTCGTGAAGATGCAGGCCGTGCGCGAGTGGTCGCTCGCGCAGCTCTCGGAACAGGACCGCGCCTTCATCGCCCGTTTCGCGCCCACCGTGACCGTGAACCGGGGCGGCCGGCGGCTGCTCTGCTTCCACGGCTCACCGTCGTCCTTCGACGACGTCATCCTCCCGACCACGCCGGAGGATGAGGTCCAACGCCTGCTCGGCGCCCACGCCGAGAAGCAGGCCGGGGGCCACGCCGGGACGATTCTCGCGGGCGGACACACGCACCTGCAGCAGATTCGCCGCGTGGGTGGCGGCTTCTTCTTCAATCCCGGAAGCGTGGGCTTGGCGTACGCTCAGCACCAGCCCGAGGAGCACTTCCGCGTGGATCCTTGGGCGGAGTACGCGGTGCTGACGCTCGAATCCTCCGGCACCGGGCTGGAGTTCCGCCGCGTGCCCTTCGACACGGCCGAGCTGATCCGCCGTTATCGCGAGAGCGGACGGCCCCACGCGGACGATGCCGTCGCGGAGTACGAGGGCGAAGGCCCGTGAACATGAGGCGAGGCGACGGATCCGGAGCATCGGGGCGAGGGGAAGGCGTCGCACCGAGGGAAAGGGGCGGACCCGCGGCGAGCGTCATCCTCCGCGACGTGACGGAGGCCGACCTTCCCATTCTCTACGAGCATCAGCATGACCCGGTGGCGGCCCGGATGGCCGCCTTCCCGAGACGGGAGTGGGACGCCTTCCTGCCGCACTGGAAGAAGATCCTGGGCGACCGCGCGGTCGTCACGAAGGCGGTGCTCGTGGACGGCGCCCTGGCCGGGAACGTGGCGAGCTTCGTACGCGCGGGAGTCCGCGAGGTCGGCTACTGGATCGGCCGGGAGTACTGGGGCCGGGGCATCGCCACGAAGGCGCTGGCGGCGTTCCTCGGTCACGACCGCACGCGGCCGATGTACGCGCGCGTCGCGAAGCACAACGTGGCGTCGATCCGGGTCCTGGAGAAGTGCGGCTTCACGATCTCGGACGAGGAGCTCGGGAGCATCGACGTTCCCGCCGAGCCCGGCGACGTTCCCCGAGAAGCGGTGGAGGAGTTCGAAGAGGTCATCCTGAAGCTGGGCTGACCCGACCCCTCTCGCTTGCCCGCCCCTGGGCGGGGCGCTATCGTCCTTCGTTCTCCGGACGCCAGCCCTGCGACGAGAGCAGCGCACGAGCTGCGCTCCGCGCGCCCCGAAGCCCGAGAGGTCCGTGAGTTGAGATCGCGTCGAGACCACCGGTGGATCCGCGCGCTCGGCTCGCTCGCCGTGCTGATTCTCGCCGCGTCGTGCGGCGGGAAGAAGCCCGCGCCCGCCCCCCCGCAGGAGACGGGCCCGCCGCGCGACCTCCTCCTCGTCACGCTCGACACGTTCCGCGCGGACCGGGCCGGCTGCTACGGCAACCCGGACGGGCTCACGCCTTCCATCGATCGCGCGCTCCGCTCCGCGCTCCTCGCGGACAACGCGTTCGCCCCGGCGCCGCTCACCGGCGTCTCCCACTCCACGATCCTCACCGGGCTGCAGCCCTACCACCACGGCGTGCGGGACAACGCGCTCTTCCCGCTTCCGGATTCGGTCACCACGCTCGCCGAGCATCTGAGCGAGCACGGCTTCCGCACGGGTGCGTTCATCGCCGCCTTCCCGCTGAAGAAGCGCTTCGGCTTCGGCCAGGGCTTCGCCACCTTCGACGAGGACCTCGGCCCGGATCCCTCCGTGGAGAGCTACTACGCCGAGCGGCCGGCGCGCCAGGTGGTGGATCGGGCCCTCGCGTGGGTGAGCGGCGTCGCGCCGGGGGATCGGGTGTTCCTCTGGACGCACTTCTACGATGCGCACTTCCCGTACGCCCCGCCGGCGGCGTGGAGGCGGATGCCCGTGGCGAGCAACTACGAGCGGGAGCTCTGCGAGGTGGATCTCCAGCTCGGCCGGATGCTGCGTGGTCTCGCGGAGGCGGGGCGCCGGCCGCTCGTGGTCCTCGTCTCCGACCACGGCGAAGGCCTCGGCGATCACGGCGAGCTGCAGCACGGCATCATTCTTCATCAGGAGACGGTGCACGGTCTCCTCGGCTTCGCGGCGCCGGAAGGGAGCGCGCTGTCGAAGCAGCTCCACGGGTTCCACCCCGGCGTGACGCTCTACACGCAGATCGCGCCCACGGTGCTCGAAGCGCTCGGCGTGGAGCCGATGCCCCGGGGGGACGGCACGTCGCTTCTTTCGGCGAAGCCCGAGGACGGCGCCTACGCGGAGACCTACTACTCGATGCTCCACTACCGGTGGAGCCCGCTCTTCTCCTGGCGCGACGATCGGTGGGCGTACCTCGAGGGACCGCACCCGCAGCTCTTCGATCGCGTCGCCGACCCGGCCGAGCGACGCAACGTGATCGGAGAGCACCCGGACGTGGCGAAGGACCTGCGCGGGAAGATCGCGGATGTGGAGGAAGCGCCGAACGTCGCGGCCACGAAGGACCTCGACAGCGAAGCGAAGGAGAAGCTGGCCTCCTTGGGCTACGTGGCCTCGCAAGGCGGGACGTTCGACGCGAAGAAGGATCCGAACGAGCTGCTGGACGCGGTGCGGGCGCTCGACGAAGGCATCTCGCTGCTTCTGGAAGGTCAGCCGCGCGACGCGTTTCCGAAGCTCCAGGCCGCGTACGGCGCGGATCCGGACAACCCCACGGCCGTCTTCCAGCTCGCGAACTGCTGGCGCACGCTCGGCGACGCGGCGATGGCGAAGACCTACTACCGCCGCGCCGTGGAGATCGATCCGCGCAATCCCACCGCCTGGGCGAACCTCGCGATCCTGCGCTTCCAAGGAGGCGAGCAGTCGGAGGCGATCCAGACGCTCGAAGAAGGCCTTCGCTCGAACCCCGAGGCGTTCCCGCTCCTCCTGAGCGCGGGAGTCCTCTCGCGAAGCATCGGGCGGGCCGAGGACGCGCGTCGCTACCTGACGCACGCCATCCAGGTGGCGCCTGCGCGACCCGAGCCCCTCGAAGAGCTGGCGAAGCTCGAGGAGCAGTCCGGCAACGCCGCGGAGGCCGCCAGGCTGCGGGAGCGCGCGAGCGCCCTCGCGCCGCACCCGAGCCGCTAGGCAGGACACCGCCTCGCCGCAGTTGCACTTGCGCGCCGGCCGGCTCCCCGGCACCTCAAGACGGAGTCGTCGGTCGTCGAAACCCAATCGACGGCCCTTCCGGCGAATACTCCGGCCGGCAGGCGCCTTCCGCAAGGATGCGCAAATCAACGCCAGGATGGCGCCACGGCGATGGAAAAGCGGAAGTACTTCAAGGGCCCGGCGAACGTCGTCTACAACATCGACGGCTCGTCCTACGGGATGGACGACAGCCTCGTGGACGCGATCCGGACCTCCATCCGCGGCAAGGTGCAGTCCGGCACGCTGGTCATCCCGCGCCTCCCGCAGGTGGCCGGCCGCATCCTCCAGCTCGCGCAGAACCCGAACGCGCCGGTCGGCGAGGTCACCAAGGCCATCATGGGCGACCCGGGCCTCGCGGCCCGCGTGCTGAGCATCGCGAACTCCGCGGCCTACGGCGGTTCGGCACACGTGGAGGGCCTCGAGGCGGCGCTGACGCGACTCGGCATGAAGACCGTCTGCAACATCGTCTTCACCGAGTCCGTTCAGACGAAGGTGTTCCCCGCGCGCGCGTATCGCGAGCTGCTCGAGCAGTCGTGGCGGTTGTCCCTCGGCTCGGCCATCGCGTGCGAGGCGCTGTCGCGCGTGACCGGCATCGAGCGGCCGGCGGCGTTCCTCGTCGGCCTTCTTCACGACACCGGGAAGCCCACGCTGGTCAACACGATCACCGAGTACGAGAAGAAGAACCAGAACCGGCCGCTCGGCGAGGAGATGGTGGAGATCGTGCTTTCCCAGCTCCACGAGGAGATCGGCGCCTACGTCCTCGAGCAGTGGGGCATGCCGACGCCCATCGTCGACGGCGCCCGGTTGCACTCGCGTTACGCCGGCGAGTCCCAGTCGACGCCTTCGCAGAGGCTCCTCTACGCCGCGAACCTCGTCTGCCGGCACCTGGGCATTGGCGACGTGCACGACGGCGTCTCGTTCAACCTGGAGCAGGTCTTCCTGGATCTCCGCCTCTCGGACCTCGCCAAGATGGAGAGGATCCTCGAGGCCGTGCAGCACGAGATGGCCGCGATGCTCGAGGGGTTCGGAAGCGTGGCGGCGGCCCGGTCCTAGGCGCCTCCGCCCTTCTCTCGCCCGGCTTCCGGGCACCTCCCCCTCGGGAATCAACGTTGGCTCAATCCCGGCCGACATGTGTGGCATGATGCCACCGAGCTCGGTGCATCGATCGGTCCGTTCGGCCGAATGCGAAGGCGAGGCGGGCCGCCAGTCCGCCAGTTCGAGATGAGATGCGCGATGCGCTCTGCGGCGCGCCGCCGCCTCACTCGGTCAGGAGTCGGGAGGTCCAAATGATCGGACACGCCAGTCGAGTCGGAATGCTGCTCCTGCTGGTCGCGGTCGTCGCCCCCGGGTGCAACAACCAGCGCGCGAGCACCGACACCGGATCCAAGAAGGACGAGCTTGCGAGCGCCGCGCCCGCGCCTGCGCCCCCCGCGGCGCAGCCGGCGAGCGCCGACACGATGATCAAGAAGGCGGAGCCGGTGGCCCCCGCGCCCAAGCCCAAGACGGACGTGCGAGCGAGCGCGACCCCCCGGCCCAAGGCCGCGCCCGCCGTCGTGACGCTCACCGTCCCCGCCGGCACGAGCGTGAGCGCTTCGCTGGTGACCCCGCTCAGCACGGCGACGGCCAAGGACGGCGATTCCTTCGTCGCGACCACGACCGAGCCGATCGTCGTCGAAGGGAAGACCGTCATCCCCGCCGGTGCCCAGATTCACGGCGTGCTGCAGGACGTCCAGGCGTCTGGCCGGATCAAGGGCCGCGCCCAGATGACGCTCGCCTTCCAGCAGATCGACGACTCGCAGGGCATGGCGCACACGATCTCCGCCGACCCCGTGAGCCTGCAGGCCAAGGGCGAGGCGAAGGGCGACGCGGCGAAGATCGCCGGGGGCGGACTCGCCGGCGCGCTCGTCGGCGGACTCGCCAAGGGCAAGAAGGGCGCCCTCATCGGCACGGCCATCGGCGCGGGGGCCGGAACGGCCCTCGTGCTCGCGACCAAAGGGGACGAAGTCGAGCTGGCCGCCGGCCAGGCGCTGAGCGTGCGCACGACGGCACCCTTGAGCGTTACCGTCGCGGCGAAATAGCGCCGTCGCGGCCGAGAGGTCGCGGCGGAATGGCCGCATCCCGGGGCGCGGGTGGTGACCTGAGAGCGGCCCGGCTCGCGAACGGAAGCAGGGCGCTGCGGACGCTGAGCCGCGGCGCCCTTCTGCACGTCCGTCGCCGGGCGAGCGCTCGTCCCCCCGGACGCGGCCGTCCTCCCACGAGAGCGTGCGTCGATCCCGTGGACCTTGCGGGCAACGCTCCCCGGGAGCTTCATTGCGCGGCGCGTTCCGTTTCCCGCCATCTCTCGGGGGTGTCGTGAAGGCGAGCCTCGTTGCGCTGGCGGGCGGCGTCCTCGGTCTCGCGGTCGCTGCGCCGGGCCTCGCGCAGACGGACGCCGGCACGCCCATCGAGCTCGGTCGCACGTTCCGGATCCCGTCGAAGGTCCTGGGCGAGACGCGCGTCGTCGACGTCTCGCTCCCCGACGACTACGTCGCGAGCGGCGATCGGCGCTATCCGGTCCTCGTGGTCCTCGACGGGGAGTTCGAGCACGAGGCGGCGGTCGCGGTCACGCGCTTCTACGCCTTCACCTCGCAGCTGCCGCCGATGATCGTGGTCGGCGTGCGGAACACCGACCGCATGCGCGACATGACGCCTGCGCCGGTCCCCGGGTTCCGGCCGCCGCCGGAAGCGCGAACGGCCGGGGGCGCGGACCGGTTCCTCACATTCCTGGCGGACGAGCTGATCCCGCACCTGGACGGGGCGTATCGCACCGCGCCCCTCCGCGTGATCTCGGGTCACTCCCTCAGCGGGCTCTTCGCCTTGTACGCCCTCGCGAAGCGACCGGAGTTGTTCACCGGCTACCTCGTGATGGAGCCCTCCGTATGGTGGAACGGCGGTCGGGAGGTGGAGGATGCCCGCGCCACGCTCGGCCAGCCTGCCGCGCGACGAGCCCGCGTGATGCTGGTGAACACCCCGTTCGCCGGTGTGGACACCACGCAGTGGGGCGGCACGAAGCCCATGGTGCGGCGCTTCGAAACGACGGGAGAGACCCACGCCAGCATGGCTCTCTCGGGCATGATGCAGGGGCTCCGCGGAATGTTCGCCGACTTCGAGCCGGCCGAATGGCGGCCGGGCACGCGGCCGATCGCGATGCTCGCGAGATACGACTCCCTCGCCGCGCGCGTGGGCTACGCCGTGCCGATCCCCGCGCAGGCCTTCGCGCAGGTCTTCCGCATGTCCCTCGACAGCCGCTTCTTCGACGACGCGCAAGCGGTGCTGGACCGCATGGAGAAAGCGCTCGGGGCGTCCGACGACACGCGGGAGATGCGCGCGAAGCTGGCGAAGGAGCGCGCAATGCCGCAGCCCGCGAGCTTCGTCCCGCTGGTGATTCCCGCTCGGCGGCCCTCCCCGCGCGAGGCGGCGGCGTTCCTCGGCCGCTGGACGGCGATCGACGCGCCGCAGGCGCACGAAGTGGAGATCCGCGCTTCCTCCGACACGATCGTCGTCCGCGACCGCATGCAGGCCCCGGACGGCGAGTGGGACGAAGGGGATCACCCGGTCATTCAGGTCACGGCGGACGGCGCGCTCGAGTGGGGGCTTCCGTTCTTCCGCGGCATCGCCGCGCTCCTCGTGCTGCGCGGCCGCGTGCTCGAGGACGGGACGATGGTGGTCACGCGCGAGGCGCGCGGCTGGGTGCCCCGCGGACCGGGACCGGACCTCACGCGCACGGAGCGGTTCCGGCGCGTCGCGCCGCCCGCTCCGTAGCGCTCAGTCGAACTCCGCGCCCTCGCGCGGCGGCGGCTGCTCGAACTGCGTCTGCCCGATCTCGATCGGCGCCAGGTTGTAGCTCTCGCCGCGCACCGGCGATCCGGCCAAGCGCCGCAGGAGACTGATCTGCCCGACGTGCGTGAACGCGTCGGCGATCGGTCCCTGGAAGATGCGATCCGCCGGCGCCTCCATCGTGGCGAGGCCGGCGAGGACCCGATCCCAAGCCGTCACCGCCGCGAAGAAGCGCGCGATCTCCTGGTCCCAGGGCTTCGGCTTCGCTTCGTTCCACGCGGGCTTGCCGCGCGTGATGGACAGTCCCCAATCCATGAGATCGCCCATGTGCGCGAGGATCTCCACCGGCGAGCGCTTCCCCGGCGTGGGCCGGTAGTCGGCGAAGCCCTCCGGCGCCCCGCGCAGCGACTTCGCCGCGCGGTACGCCAGGGTGGCCAGCGCGTGTCTCAACATCTCGGGCGAGATCGACATCGACGGGCCTCCGCTCGGCGCGGCGGCAGGGGCGGGCCGCCGCTTCTCGGGGCTCGCAGAGTATCGATCGGGCAGCGCCGCGGCAAGCGGCGCGCGCTCAGTTCCCGTCGCTGACGCCCCACGTGAAGCCGAGCGCCTCGATGCGCTCGATCAGCTCCGCCGTGGGGAGCGTCGACCCGCCGAGCGCCTCTGCGGCGCGTGCCCGCGCGGTTTCGAGCGTCTTCACGCCGGCGGCGCTCACCGCATGGAACACGAGGCGATCCACCTCCGCCATCTGCGCCGCGATCATCTGGAGGAGCGCCATCAGGACGCGGTCGCCGCCGAACGCGCCGCAGCCCCAGAACCCGGTGTGCACCGCCACCGGGCCCGCGCCATCCCGACTGCGATCCGATTCCATCACGGCCGCGCGGAACGCGGTGAGTGCGGTGATGAGGATCCTCTCGATCGTCTGCGCCAGATAACGACCGCGGCCGCCGGCCGGCGCCGCCATCGCGATGAGGTTCGTGACGGTGGGCGGATCGATGCGCGCGGTCGCCCGGCGCACGTCCTCCGGAGCCGCCGCTGCGAAGGCGTTGCCGTAGAGGCCGTGGGGGCGTCCCTCGGCGGCGTTCGGCGCCGTGTCCACGCGGCAGCGCCGCTCCACTCCCATCACGAGCACCGGCGTGGGGCGGCCGCCCGCCACCGTCCGCACCGGACACCGCCGCGCCTCGAGCGCTTCCTTGAGCGAGCCCAGCGCCGGATGCTCCGCCACCTGCATCTCGTCCTGCGCGAAGAGGCCCGAGCCGTACGCCACGAAGAGGTGCGGGTCCGCGAAGTTCACGTGCCACTCGACCGCTCGCGGGTCCGTCATCGCGGGCGCGTAGTCGTAGACGTCGGCGCGCGCCTCGACGAGCTGCGACGCGCGCCGCAGGTCCGCGGATTCCGGCAGCGGCATCGCCGGCCACTGCGAATACGAGATGCGGCCGCGAGCCGAAGAACCGCGCGGGCAGGCGACCTGGAAGACGACGCGCTTGTTCGGGTTCCACAAGAGAGGCGGGTGGAGCGCGACCAGCTCCGCGGCGTCGAAGACGTCGCGATCCAGGGGCTCGACGGACACGTCGAAGGGCCGCGTCATGCCCTCAGTCTACCGGGCGGCGCTCGCTCCAACCAGGCGAGCACGGATGCCGGCCGGCGCCGGGAGCCCCGCGCTGGACCACGCGCCGCGACGCAAGAGCGGCGGGGGCCGACCGCTTGGCGTATCATGCGCCGCTCACGACCCCGCCTTCCTTCGCCGCTTCGGGGGACGTCGAACATGATCTCGCGTGACGAGCCGCCGCCCGCCGCCGTGCGCTTCGCTGCCCGGAGTCTCTTCGTTCTCCTCGGCGTCGCCACCCTCGCGCCGCCCGTCGCCCGCGCCTTCGACGGCGAACGCGCCGCCGCCACCGTGCGCGTCATCGCCGCCGACGACTTCGAAGGTCGCGACAGCGGTCTTCCGAGCGGGAAGAAGATCGAGGAGTACGTGGCCGCGCGCTTCCGCGAGTGGGGTCTCGCGCCCGCCGGACAGAACGGCACCTTCTTCAAGGAGTTCCCGCTCCTCGCCACGAAGGAGCGCGCCGCGTCCGTCACGCTCCTCGACAGCCCCTTCGGGAAGGTCGACTTTGTCTACGGCGACGACTTCGAGGTCGTGACGAACTCCGGCAGCGGCGACGTCACCGCCGAGGCGATCCTCGTGGGCCACGGGATCTGCGACGCAAATCGCCGATGGGACGACTACGCGAACGTCGACCTGAAGGGCAAGATCGCGATCATCGTGCGCGGCACCCCCGAGAACGGCTACGACTGGGGCATGGGCGGCGCCCGGGACTCCACGTTGCACGAGGCGGTGCGGCGCGGGGCGTCGGGCGTGATCTTCGTGGGCGAAGGCCTCCCGGTGGAGGGCGCCGCGGTGCACGAGGGGTCGTACTTCCCGAACGTGCCGAGCGTCTTCGCGGGCGACCGCATCCTCCAGCACCTCCTGATGAACTCGGGCTACGACCTCAAGCGCTACAAGGACGAGCTGAAGGAGAAACCGCTGCCGCTGCCCACCGGCAAGAGGTTGCGCCTGCGCACGAGCGTGGCCCGCGTCGAGGGCGCCCGGGCCCGCGACGTCGTCGGCATGCTCGAAGGCTCGGATCCCGTGCTCGAGAACGAGATCATCGTAGTGGGCGGGCACATGGATCACGTGGGCATGAACGGCAACGGCATCGTGTACAACGGCGCGAACGACAACGGCTCCGGCTGCGCCACCGTGATGGAGCTGGCGCGCTCCTTCGCGCAGGGCGGCGCGCGTCCGAAGCGCACGCTCGTGTTCATGACGTTCGCAGGCGAGGAGCAGGGTCTGCTGGGCTCGGAGGCGTTCGTGAAGGAGCCCACGTTCGATCTCGCCCGCGTCGCGGCGATGATCAACATGGACATGGTGGGCCACGGCAACGGAAAGGTGGGGCTCGGCGGAAGCGAGGACTATCCCGAGATCCGGAAGGCGTTCCTCGCCTCCCTGGACGCCGTGCATGCGGACAGCCTCGTGGTGGGACGCGCGTGGCGCGGCGAGTCCAGCGATCACGCGCCGTTCTGGAAAGCCGGCATCCCCACGATGAACCTCTGGAGCGACGGCGAGCACCGCTTCTATCACACGCTGCAGGACGATCCGCAGTGGATCAAGACGGAGGTCCTGGGCTCGGTGGGGCGCACGGCGGAGGCGTGGATCCGCACGCTCGGCGATTGGCCCTCCGCGCTGCTGGTGCCGCGTCGCGCGGGAAGGGCGATGCTCTACGCCGCCGACCAGATCGACTTCGACGGCGTCGCGAAGGACACGGCGCCCTCTTGGGTGCGCGCCGGCGTTCAGTGGTACGACGGCGCGGACTTCGCCGGCGGCGCGTACGTGAACGCCCTGGCGGACTTGCGCGGCCGCGTGGAAAGGAAGGAGATCGCACTCGTCCGCACGCTCAAGGACGTGCGCGACCAGACGAAGGACGGGCGCCGCGGCGTGTTGATCGGATTGCGCACGAGCGGGGGAGGCAGCGGCGCCGGCGCGTTGGCGGGCAGCGGCGCACCGGGCGGGAGCGCCGTCGCCGGCGTGCCGAAGGAGCGACTCGCGCTCCTCGCGGACCTCGAGGTCGGCCTGGTGCGCTGCGACGCGGGCGGTGCCCCGGACAGCTCCCTCTTCGCGCCCTTCACGAAGGCGGGCGTCACGCTTCTCGCCGCGGCCGATCCCGCGCGCCTGGCGTCCCTGCCGAAGGACGCGAAGCACTGCGTGCGCTTCTTCCCCGAGCGCGGCGAGCACGTGGCGGCGCCGGACTCCTTGCCGCGCAAGCAGACGCTCTACGTCGTCGGCTACGAGGGCGGGCTCTCGGCTGCGGAGCTGTCGAGCGTCATCGACGCGATCGGGTGGGATCGCGTGCACCTCGACCTCGTACCGTGGCTCGCGAAAGCGGACGAGCCGGCGATCTCGGCGTTCCTCGAAGAGCTGCAGGCCGTGGGGAAGTGGACGCCCGCGCAGATGGCGGGGCTGCTCGGGGGGAACCTCGCGCGGCTATGAACGCTCGCGGCGAGCGCTCCCTCGTGCGGCTGGCGAGCGCCACCGCCGTCGTGGCCCTCCTCCTCGCCGGCGTTCTCGGCGTGCTCCTCCGGAATGCGCGTGTCGCGGAAGAAGCCGTTGCCGAGCGGCTCGGGCGAATGGCCTGGATGAACGCGGTGGCGGCGCGCGACCAGCGCGGCGACGCCCTCGCGGCCGCGCACTTCTTCGCCCAGGCCGCGGATCTCGATGCCCCGGCCCTGTCGTGGGAGAACGCGGCAGCCGCGGCGGATGCGGTGCTCGGCGGCACGCGATTGGAGAGCGTGCTCGACCACGAGAGCGTCGCCGGCGCGACGTTCGATCGCGACGAGCGGCGCATCCTCTCCTGGGGCGACGACGGCACGGCGCGCCTATGGGACGCGGAGACGCGGCAGCCCCTCGGCGAGCCGATGAAGCATGGCGACTGGGTCTCGGGCGCCGCCTTCGACCGCGGCGAGAACCGGATCCTCACCTGGAGTCGGGACGGGGGCGTGCGCCTCTGGGACGTGAAGACGCAGCGAGTCGTCGGCGTGCCGATGAAGCACGACGGCTGGGTCTCCGGCGCCCTGTTCGATCGCGACGAGAGCCGGATCCTCTCGTGGGGCCACGACGGAACGGTCCGGCTGTGGGATGCGAAGACCCAGCGCGAGATCGGCGCGCCGATGAGGCGCGACGGGGCGATCTCCGGCGCCACGTTCGATCCCGAGGAGCGCCGGATCCTCGCGTGGAGCGTGGACGGCACGCTGCGGCTGTGGGACGCGGCGACGCAGCAGGAGATCGGCGCGCCGATGAAGCACGACGCCGCGGTCTCCGGCGCCACGTTCGACCGCGCGGCGCGGCGGATCCTCTCCTGGAGCCGGGACGCCACGATCCGCCTGTGGGACCCGAAGACGCAGCGGGAGGTCGGCGCGCCGATGAACCATGACGGACCGCTCTCCGGTGCCGCGTTCGACCGCGACGAGAGTCGGATCCTGTCGTGGGGCGGCGACGGGACGATCCGGCTGTGGGACGCGAAGACGCAGCGGGAGATCGGCGCGCCGATGCAGCACTACGGCTGGGTCCTGGGCGCCACGTTCGACCGCGACGAGAGTCGGATCCTGTCGTGGGGTCGCGACCGGACGGTGCGGTTGTGGGACGCGAAGATTCAGCAGGAGATCGGCGCCCCGATGGAGCATACGGACTCGGTCACGGGCGCCGCGTTCGACCGCGAGGAGCGCCGCATTCTCTCGTGGAGCGCGGACGGCACGGTGCGGATGTGGGACGCGAAGACGCAGAGGGAGCTCGGCGCCCCGAGGAAGCACGCCGGCGCGGTCCTCGGCGCGTCGCTCGATCGTGAGGGGGGACGAATCCTCTCCTGGAGCGGCGACGGGACGATCCGCGTGTGGGACGCCGGAGCGTCGCCCGAGATCGGCGCGCCGATGAGGCACGGCGGCCCCGCCTCCGGCGCGAGCTTCGACCGCGACGAGCGCCGGATCCTGTCGTGGAGCGCCGACGGAACGGTGCGGCTGTGGGACGCGAAGACGCAGCAGGAGATCGGCGCGCCGATGAAGCACGACGGCCCGGTCGCCGGCGCCGCGCTCGACCACGAGGAGCGCCGGATCCTGTCCTGGGACAACGACGGGGCCGTGCGCCTCTGGGACGCCGGCGCCCAGCAGGAGATCGGCGCGCCGATGAAGCACGACGGCCCGGTCTCCGGCGCCGCGTTCGACCGCGACGAGAATCGGATCCTCTCGTGGGGCGGAGACGGGACGGTCCGGTTGTGGGATGCGAAGACGCACCGCCAGATCCGCGGACCCCTGGAACACTACGGCTGGGTGTCGGGCGCCACGTTCGATCGCGCGGAGAGCCGAATCCTCTCCTGGAGCGGGGACGGGAGGGTGCGCCTGTGGGACGTGAAGACGCAGCAGGAGATCGGCACCCCGATGGGCCACGGCAGCTCGGTCGCGAGCGCCCGGTTCGACCGCGCGGAGCGGCGCATCCTCTCCTGCAGCGGGGACGGGACGGTGCAGCTGTGGGAGGTCGAGACGCAACAGGAGATCGGCGAGGCCATGAAACACGGCAGCGCCGTCTCCGGCGCCGTGTTCGACCAGGACGAGCGACGGATCCTCTCCTGGAGCGGCGACGGCACGGTGCGACTGTGGGACGCGAACACGCAGCAGGAGATCGGAACGCCGATGAGGCACGACGGCGCCGTCTCGGGCGCCGTCTTCGACGAGGGCGAGCGCCGCATCCTCTCCTGGAGCGGCGACGGCACGGTGCGACTGTGGGACGCGAAGACCCAGCAGGAGATCGGCGCGCCGATGAGGCACGATCGCTGGGTCTCGGGCGCCGCGTTCGACCGCGAGGAGCGCCGCATCCTCTCGTGGGGCAACGACGGAACGGTGCGGCTGTGGGACGTGAAGACGCAGCAGCAGATCAGTGCGTCGAAGCTGCACGACGGCTCGGTGGCCGGCGCCACGTTCGACCGCGACGAGCGCCGCATCCTCTCGTGGAGCGGCGACGGGACCGTACGGCTCTGGTCGAGCGGGCCGGCTCGAGGCTGGCCGCACGGATTCGCAGCCGTGCGTGTCGAAGTGCTCTCGGGCACCCGCTTGCTCCCGAACGGCGAGGTGGCCGTCGTTCCCGTGGCGGAGTGGCGGGCGGAGAGCACGCGCCACGATCGCGGCTCGGTAGAACACGCCCGCCGCCGGGGCTGAGACGCCCGCTTCTCCCTCCAGTTCCGGAGTCGCGCGTCCGATGATCGAGAAACGCCCTCGATCAGAGACCCGCATCCGGGAGCCGCCGATGCCGGCCGATCCGCGCGAGCCGACCAAGACCTGCCCCGGCTGCGGCAGCGTTTTCACTCTCCAGCAGATCCTGAGCAGTCCTGACATCGAGCCGATCGGGATGCAGTTCATCGATCCCGACAACGCCAACAACATGTACTACTTCAACCACCAGTGCCCGAGCTGCGGCTCGACGTTCGTCGTCCCCGTGAACGTGTTCCTGCCCTTCATCGCCGAGCCGGTGCCGGATCGCGCCCTCACCGGCACAGAGGTCTGCGAACGGCATTGCCTGCGGATCGACGACCTCAATCAATGCCACGCGCCGTGTCACTACGCTCCGTTCCGCCGATTCTTGCTCCGGATGCGCGAGCGGCGGCCGGCTCCCGTCTCGGGGAACGACGGCAAGTCGACGCGCTGAGGTTCTCGCCGGCGAGCGATGCCGGCGGCGCGAGCACCCCATTCGTCGGAGCCCCGGCGTCGCGTCGCTTCGCGCACGTCCCAGGACGCTCGATCGTCCCGCGCTAGGAAACGAGCGTGGCCCAGAGCGTCTGTGCGAAGAGATGTCCGCGCCAGTACTCCACATGCGCGGCGAGCGGCGTGGTGGCCGACTTGTCCTCCTCGTTGGCCACCGGTCGCGCCGCGTCCGGATTCGCGGCCACGTCGTCGTAGTACTGGATCGGTCCGCTGATCCAGTCGTTCCGCGAGTAGATGTTGACCCACTCGGGCCGCCGGTAGGATTGGATCATCGGCTGCACGGACGCCGCCATCGCCTCGCGGATCTCGGAGTCCTTCCCGAGCTGCGACCGGAAGATGAACGCCGTCTTGTTCAGGGGTGACCCCAGCGTGAGGAGGAGCTCCGTGCGCGGCGCCACCCGGAGCTTTCCGCCGCTGAAGGCGTCGTCGCGCATCAGCGCGTTGAGGGTGTCGTATGCAATGACCGAGCCGAGCGAATGCCCCACCACGATGACTCCGCCGTAGGCGAACCTCGAGGCGCCCGGCGCGACCGCGCCGTAGACAGCACGGCCGGCCGCCAGGGCCGTCTCCTTGATCGCCTGACGGATGTCGTTGAACTTGCTGACTCGGTGTCCGGAGAGGTACACCGCCACGTCGCCCACGTACTGGATGAGGAAGTAGCGCAGCCGCCACCAGAGGACGAAGAGGAGGAGCCACGAGCCTCCCGCCAGCCAGCGGCTCTGCTCGTCCGCGAGGGCGCCTCCCGAGGCCGAGAGGAGCGTCCACAGCCCGAAGACCGCGGCGACGACCAGCGCGGCGATCGTCAACCAGGCGAACCCCCACGCGATTCCGACGACGGCGGCAGGCGGCCGGAGCGGCGCGGCGCCTCGGCCGTGGCGACGATGAAGCAGCACGATCGCGATGCCGGCGACGACGGCGGGCGCTAGCACCGCGCCCACGATCCGAGGCAGCGCGGAAAGAAGCGCAGCGCTGGGCCAGTGGACTTGCCGGAGCAAGAGAGCCGTGACGGACGTCACTCCGGCGAGAGCTTGAATCGCCTGCAGGGACGCGATCACGAGCAGGGCGAGAACGAGCTTCTCGATCGTGCGGCCCTCGCGGATGGGGTAGCTCACGACGTGATCGAACTCCCAGCGAGCGAACGCGCCCCGGGCGTTCTTCACGCCGTTCCACGCCGCATCCCAGAGGAATCCGAACACGTCCCCGAGAGCGACCTTGCCCTCGGTGAGATTGGCCCAGTACGCCTCGTAGAGATGCACGTCGACGAACGCGGGCTCGCCGGGTTTGCCCTCGGGTCGGCGGAGGCGAATCTCCGCGCGATGAATCCTCTGCTCGCCCACCTGGACTTCGCGGACCACCACTTTCTTGGGCTCGGCCCCGGGCTGCGGCTCCCACCAAGGCTCGAGCGCCCTCGCCACCGTCTCGACCGTCTCGAACTTCACCTGCTGGCCCATGCCGTGCGCCACGAAGATCGCCTTCGTCCACGGGTCGCCGGGCCCGGGCGCCGTGCCGTCATGAGCGTCGAACGCGGCGAGCGGTACCGGATCCTCGACGGTGACGTCGCTGGGAAACGACTTCGCCTGCGGCCAGTTCGTGCTTGGCATGTGACCTCGATCGAGCTCGACGCACATCGCGGCGACGATCTACGGTACCTCGAAGAACCGACGCGCCGCCTCGGCGGACACGCGACCGTTGTCGAAGTAGCTCGCCGGCACGTCGCCGGCCGGAAACGTCTTCTTCATCCGGTCGAGCAACCCGTCGAGCTCGCGAGGGACTCGGAGAGGCCGACCGGTGCCTTCGGCGTCACGAGCTGCATTCCGACGATGAGATCGTCGGGGAGCTCGGCCGGTCCCGGACGCGCGGCTGGCCGTCGGCCGCCGCCCGGCTTGCGTCGCTGGGGATTCGTCATCTCGGCACGCCTCTCAGAGGTACTTCTCCAGCCACGCCACGATCCGCTTCAACCGTTCCTCGCGATTCCTCGGCTTGCCGGTCCGCGGCAACCCGTGGAACTCGCCCTCGAAGCGGACCATCTCGCACGGGGCCTGGTCCAGGACCTTCATCGCGGTGAAGAGACCCTCGCCCTCGGCGATGGGGCAGCGCAGGTCGCCCTCGCTGTGGAGAATCAACAGCGGCGTCTTGATGTTCTTCGCGTAGAACGCCGGCGACGCCTTGTGGTAGGCGGCCGGATCGTCCCACGGGTTCTTGCCGTTGAAGTAGTGCTTCCGGAAGTAGCCGTAGTCGCTCGAGCCCCAGTGGACCCAGAAGTCCGCCGCCGTTCGCATGGTGACGCCCACCTTGTAGCGGTCCGTGTGGCCCACCGCCCACGACGTCATCCACCCGCCGTAGCTCCCGCCGAGGATGCCGATGCGCTTCGCGTCCACGTAGGACTGCTTCGCCACCCAGTCCGTGAACGCGACCATGTCGTCCCAGTCCGCCTCGCCCCACTTGCCCTCGATGCAGTTGCAGAAGTCCAGCCCGCGCCCCGAGCTGCCGCGCGGGTTGCAGTACGCCACGATCCAGCCCTTCGACGCGAGGAGGTGCATCTCGTGGAACCACGTCTCGCCGTACTGCGTCATGGGCCCGCCGTGCACCTCGATGAGGCACGGGTACTTCTTCCCGGCCTTGAAGCCCGGCGGCTTCAGCACCCAGCCCTGCAGCTCCACCTTGCCGCTCTTCACGCGCACTTCCTCCGGCGTGCTGAGGCGCAGCGGCGTGAAGAACGGCGCCGTCATCCGCGTCAACTGCAGCGGCGCGTTCGAGCCGTCGAGCTTCACGCGATACAGCTCGCCCAGATCCTTCACGGTCGCGGCCGCGTACACCGCTTCGCCGCCCACCACCGACGCGCCGAGGATCGAGAGCTTCCCGCCCACCTCCAGCCGCGCGCGCTGCTTCCGCGGGCCGTCCGCCGCGAGCGAGTACAGGCGGTAGCTCCCGTCCTCGTCCGAGCCGAAGAGGATTCGCTCCCGGCTGCCTTCCATGTACGGCTCCAGCACCGTGCCGCCGCCGAGGGACGTGTCCGCGCCGACCTCGTTCATCGGCCAGCGATCGTGCCCCGCGTTCAGCGGCACCGACTCCCCGCTCGCCACGTGGGTCCGCCACACGGAGAACTCGTGGTCCAGCCACTCGCCGCTCTTGCCTTCGTACCCGACCCAGAACAGATGCTTCCCGTCGTGGCTCCAGCGCGGCGCGCCGCGCCCGCCGGACGCAGGCGTCAGCTCCTTCAGGCCCTTGCCGGTCCGGTCCATCACGTAGATCGACGTGAGGTCCGGCGTGGACTCCGCGTTCCTGCCTCGCTGGGAGACGAACGCGATGCGCTTGCCGTCCGGGCTCCACTGCGGCTCGTGGTCGTGGTGCGGTCCGGCGGTCAGCTTCGTGACGCGGCCGGTCGCCGCGTTCGCCTTGCACAACGTCCACCACTCGTCCCGGAACCAGCCGAAGCCGTCCTCCTTGTGGTAGAGGCGCGTGATGTGCTTGAACTGCGCCTTCTTCTTCGCCTCCTCGGGCGCCACCTTCGGAATCGAGAAGAACGCGTACGCCAGCTCCTTCCCGTCCGGGCTCCACGCCAGGTCCTTGATGGCGCCGCCCTCGTGCTGCGTGAGCGCTCGCGGCTCGCCGCCCTCGATCGGCAGGATCCAGACGTTCGCCTTCTCGCCGCGATCGGAGACGAACGCGATCTCCTTGCCGTCGGGGCTCCACACCGGGCTCGAATCGGAGACGAGGCCGCGCGTGAGCTGGCGCGGCCGGCCGCCCGCCCCCTTCACGATCCAGAGGTGCGATTCGTAGCGGTTCTCCTTCGCGTTGAGCCGCTTCACGGCGAAGACGACCCGCGTCTTGTCCGGGGACAGCGCAGGTTGCGAGGGGAGGATGAGTCGGAAGAGGTCGTCGATGCGGACGTCGCGCGCCATCGTTCGCTCCTGGGAGACGGTACGTGAGGGGAATGCTGGCGCGAAGGATGCCCCCGGCGGCGGGCTCGTGGGAAGGGCGATGTGGGGCGACCGGGACGGAACGACGTGGACGCGGGACGAGCGCAGGGAGAAGCGTGGTTGCGAGGTGGCCGCTCGGTCAGCGCACGTCTGACGCCGGCGCCGAGACGTGGTGAACCGTGAGCCCCACCGCGGCGGCATTCTCGTCGATTCCTTCGGACGAGCCGAGACGGATGTCCGTGTTCAACGTCCAGCGCGGCGACAGAGTCACGTCCACCTTCCCCAGGAAGCCCGCGCCGTCGTTCGGGCCGACGGCTCCGAGGCCCACCCAGCTCTGCACCTTCTCGAACCCGCCGTAGCCCACGCCGAACTGGAGGTAGCTCGCGCTGTAGAGCGGAACGCGGTCGAGGAAGGAGACGGTCGTGTAGATCGACCGGGTGCTGCCGAGGCGCAGATGCCCGGCGGGCGCGAAGCGCACCTCCCCGTCCCACCAGTCCGCGAGGTCGCCGGTGTGCAGGGGCGCGTCGGCCGCGAGGACGCCGACCTCGAGCCCGACCCACTTCGGCTCCCAGCCCAGGTGCGGGGAGATCGCGAACACGTTGCGCCGCTCGGTGAGGGCGGGGGTGGCGGGCGCCCCGATCAGCGGCACGCCCGGCTCGCGGAGCACTTCGTCCCGCACGTACGCCCCGTCCACACCCACCGTCATGGCGTTCCGCGCGCGATGCTGCACCGCGGCGCCGACCTCGCCGAAGGTTGCCGCGCCCGGCGGAGGGGCGTCGCAGCCACGGCCGACGAGGGCGTACTGTCCGCCGCCGCCGTAGAAGCGGACCGTGGTCTCGCTGCGGTCGTGAGGCGCCGGCGGGACGTCCACTTCCACCGGCAACGTGGCCACGAGCAGGAGAAGCACGGAGTGGCGCGGGGTGAAGCGCACGCAGGCCCCCGAGTGGCATGGGTGATGTCGGCGCGATCCGGCTCGCCTCGGTCAGGCGCTCGCCACGGAAGACCGCGCCGCCGGGCCTAGTAGAAGCCCAGCCCCGCCGTGAGCTTGAAGTCGGGCAACTCGTCGATGCCGAGACGCGCCTCGAGGTACCCGCTCCGGTAATTGCCGAGATCCATCTCCACCCCGCCGTACACGTTGATGCCCACGTGCGTGGAGGTGTCATCGCCCACGACGCCGGGCGGCAAGTCGAAGCTGGAATGGATGATGCCCAGGCCGGCGCCCGCGAACGGCGCCACCGACGACCCCACGATGAACGAGTACTGCAGGTCGGCGTTGCCGAGGATCGTGAAGACGTGGTCGCCCCAGCCGAGGTCCACCGACGGGCGCATGGAGAGGTGCGGCGCGATTTCGCCGAGCTGCGCGTAGGCGCCGATCGTGAACTGGTCGGGGTTCGAGGAGAACCCCACGCGCCCGCCGTACTTCGAGATCTCGAACTTGTTCTCTTGGGCCTGGGCCGCGCTTCCTGCAAGCAAGAGCCCGACGAGGACGACGACGGCCGCGCGGCCGAGGCCGAAGCGCGGCGAGGAAGAAGAGCCGGCCATGGAATCCTCCGAGAGACGATCGTGGGGGAGGGGTCGAGCACGGAAGGGTGTATCGGCTCCCTCGACGAGTGTCAACCGCCGGGGGAGGACCCACGCTCCTCGGACGCCGTGACGGATCCCTCCGTTCGATCGGGGACGCCGTCCGGTGACGACACCGGGGGACGGGCGCCCCATCGTTGTGGGAGACTGCGACGCCGTGCTGGGAATCCTGTCGGGCCTCGTCTTCCTGTCCGGTGCCGCCGGCCTCCTCTACGAGGTCGTGTGGACGCGCCTTCTCGTGCACACGCTCGGCAGCACGGCGCAGGCGGTGGCGTCGGTGCTGGCCGCGTTCCTGGGCGGGCTCGCGGTGGGCGCCGTCTCGTTCGGCCGCCGCGCCGACCGCTCCGCCTCCCCGCTTCGCTTCTACGCCATGCTCGAGGCCGGGATCGCCGTTTTCGCGCTCGCGTTCCCGCTGCTGAACATCGCCTTCCGACACCTCGTCCTCGCCGCGGAGGGCGGCGGGCACCTCTCGGCCGCGGCCCTCGCGGCGCTCCGCTTCGTCGGAACGTTCGTGCTCCTCCTTCCGGCCACGGCCGCGATGGGCGGGACGATCCCGGTCCTCTGCCGGCTCGCCGTGGTGCGCGACAAGGTCGTCGGGCGTCCGGCCGGCGCGCTCTACGCGTGGAATACCTTCGGCGCGACGCTCGGCTGCCTCGCCGCCGGATTCCTGCTCATCCCGGCGATCGGTCTCTCCGCGACGCTGCGCGCCGGCGCCGCGACGAATCTCTTCGTGTCCGGCGCCGCGCTCGTCCTGGCGTCGCGCGTCGCGGCGAAGCGCGCGGCGAGCGAAGCGCTCGCGCCGGCGCCCGAGCCCGCGCGCGCCGCCCCGCTCCACGCGGCGCAGATCGTGGTCCTCGCGGCGTTCGCGCTCTCCGGACTCGCGGCGCTCGGCTACGAGGTGCTGTGGACGCGAGTGCTCGTGTTCTTCGTGAAGTCCGTGACGTACGGGTTCAGTCTCATGCTCGCGACGTTCCTCGCCGGGCTCGTCCTCGGCAGCGCAGCCTGCGTGCCGCTCGCGGACCGCCGGCGGTTCGCGGCGCGCGCCTTGCCCGCGATCGAGCTCGCGGCCGGGCTCGTGGCGTACGCGTCGATCCGGCTCCTCGTCACGCGCACCGAAGCCCTGCGCGCGCTCGCGCCGACCCCGGGGGGGCCGCTCGGCGCGCTCTACGGACCGCTCGTGTTCCTCGTCGTGGCGACGATCCTCCCTACCGGCATCCTCTTCGGCGCGACGTTCCCGCTCGCCGTCCGCCTCGTGGCGGATCGCGCGAGCGGCGCGCCGGGGCGCGTGGGACTGGCCACCGCGGCCAACACCGGCGGCGCCATCGCCGGCGCGTTCCTCGGCGGCTTCGTGCTCCTGCCGAAGCTCGGGCTCGTGCGCGCGCTCGGGGCGCTCGTGGCGGTGAACGTCGTGGCGGCCCTCGCGCTCACCCGCCTCTTCGAGACGCGACGCGCGCGCCTCCTCTTCGGCGCCGTCGCCGTGGCCGCGATCGCCGTCATCGCCCCCTCGCGCGACTTCTTCGTGGAGTGTCTCGCGCGCATCCGGCCCGGCCGCATGATCTTCGTGGACGAGGGCGCCGACGTGATCGTCAACGTGTACGAAGAGCCGCCCGAGCGTCCGAACGAGCCGCCGGTACGGACCGTGTACGTGAACGGCAGCTCGTACACGGGGTCGCGCTTCTTCGCGCGGCGGTACATGAAGACGATGGGCCATCTCCCGCTCCTGTTGTGCGAGGAGCCGCGGCGCGCGCTCGTGATCTGCCTCGGCACGGGCATGACGCTCTCCGCGGTGGCGCGCCATCCCGAGCTCGAGCGCGTCGCGTGCGCGGAGCTTTCCCCGGGCGTCCTTCGGGCGCTGCCGCTCTTCGACGCCGTGAACGATCGCGTCGCCGAGCGCGCCGACGTCCACGTCGCGATCCAGGACGGCCGCCACTGGGTGCAGGCCGACCGCGACCTCTGGGACGTCATCACGCTGGAGCCGCCCCCGCCGCTCAACGCCGGCGTGGGCGATCTCTACTCGAAGGAGTTCTACGAGATCTGCCGCGACCACCTGGCGCCGGGCGGCGTGCTCTGCCAGTGGTTCCCCATGCACAGCCAGACCCCGGAGGAGTACCGCATGGGCCTGGCGACGTTCCTCGACGTCTTCCCGGACGCCTCGCTGTGGCTGCCGGTGGGGCGGAACTCCTTCGCGATCGGCGTGAGGGCGGGCGGGACGCCGTGGACCTTCGAGCGGCTGCGCTCGCGCTTCGCCGAGCCGCACGTCGCCGAAGCGATGCGGGAGATCGGCTTCCCCACGCCGGAGTCGGTCCTCGCCACCTTCGTGCTGAACGCCGACGCGATGCACCGGTTCGTCGCCGACGCGCCCCTCGTCACCGACGATCGTCCGCGGCTCGAGTTCCACGACCTGCGCCAGGCCGCACGACGCTTCCCCGCGGGAGAGTTGCTCCGCGACCTCATGATGGTGCGGGTGGATCCCACGCGCATGCTCGAGGCGGAGGGGCGGGGCGCGGGCATCGACGCGGCCGCATGGGAACGCACGTCGGCGGCGCTGGCGCACTTCTACCGCGGAGCGTTCTGGTTCGAGGCGCGACGACCCGACGACGCGGCGCGCGAATGGCAGGAGGCCCTGCGCGCCGAGCCCGAGAACGCGTACTACCGCTCGATCGTGGGCGGCGAGGGAACGGCGCCCCGCGCAGAGGGCTGACGCCCGGCGCGCGCGCCGCCTGCGAAAAGACCCGACACCCGGCACCGGCGCACGCGCACGCGCACATCCGCGCGGCGCGCTGGCCCTACTTCGGCGCCTCCGGCGTGGGCGGCGGAGGCGGAGGCGTCTCCGGGGTCGGCGGCGTGGACGGCGCAGGCGGGGGCGGGGGCGGCGCCGCGTGAACGCCTTCCCCGGCCACGCGCACGTTGACGTGAGTGGCGGCTTCCACGTCCACGGCGTGTCCGCGCGCGATGAGGTTATCCGCGAGGATCCCCGGGAACCGATCGACCAGGTACTTGCGGACGGTTTCGGCGCGCTGCTGCGCGAGGCGCATCGCGTCCGCGCCCGGCCGCTCCGCGTCCACCGAGACCTCGATCTGCCGGGGCCGCGTGGGCGAGCTGGTCAGCCGCTCGAGCACCTGCGCGAACTTGTTGATCGCGTGGTAGGAGCGCGGATCCAGATCGGGCGCGCCGGGCTCGAAGCGCGCCGGCACCTCGGAGGCGTCGCCGCGGAGCAACTGGTCCTCGACCGGATCCGTCGAGCAGCCGTTCTCGTCGATGGCGGCGCCCTTCGGCGTGTCGTTGCACTTGTCGAGGCCGTCCAGGATCCCGTCGCCGTCCGTGTCGTGCGGGCAGCCCGTGGCGTCCACCGTGGCGCCGCGCGGGGTGTCCGGGCACTTGTCGATGCCGTCGTAGACGCCGTCGCTGTCCGCGTCGGCCGGACAACCGAGATGGTCCACGGTGGCGCCCTTCGGCGTGTTCGGGCACTTGTCGATGCCGTCGTAGACGCCGTCGCCGTCGGTGTCGATGCCGCAGCCCGTGGCGTCCACGACGACTCCCGGCGCGGTGGTGGGGCACTTGTCGAAGCGCGTGGCCACGCCGTCGCCGTCGCCGTCCTTCCACGCGTAGCCGAAGGGGACCGTGAGGCTCACCGAGACGCCGACGTTGTGCAGCCAGCGCTTCCCGCGATACTCGACGGGGCTGTACGGCTCCTGGAAGAGGACGCCGTCCTTGCCGCCGCCGCTGAAGAGGTCGTACTCCGCGGCGATGAGCGGCGCGTCCGGCAGCAGGCGCGGCACGTCGTCCTTGCGCGTCGTCACGTCGTGGATGTCGAGGCGGACGCCCCAGCCCGAGGGCTTGTAGTACTTCACGCCGCCGCCGAGGTCGTAATAGATGTTCGAGAACGCGCCGGGCTCGTCGCCGCCGGTGCCGATGTCGTTGATGAACCCGCCGCCGATGGCGAGGAAGGGACGCAGCTGCTGCTTCGACAGGTCGAACGTCATCGTTCCGCCGGTCGTGAGCAGATTCGAGCTGACGTCCTGCACGCTCTCGGTGCGCTGCATGTCGGTGACGACGAATCCCACCGGCCGGCCCGCGTTGTCGTACACGAGCTCCGCGTTGTAGGACTCGAGCATGCCGCGCCGGATCCGGTGCGTCTGGCCGGGGGACATGGCCACCTGCAGCTCGAGCGCCCACCACGCCGAGTTGTTCAGCGTGCCTCGCAGTCCGAAGTACGGCGCCCCACCGCTGTAGCCGGAGTTCTTGTCGGGCGAGAACCAGCCCGCGACGGGATGAACTTCGAAGATCCGGTCCTGAACGACGTCGCCGGCCGGCAGATAGTCCTGGGCGGCGACGGGGACGGGGATCATGAGCACGAGGGCGAGGGCGACGTGTCCCATCCGGGCGAGCGTCACTGCGTTCCTCTCCGTCGTCCGGGATCCCCGGAGCGCCCCCGAGGGGGTCCGCCCGCGCAGCGGCGGCCGCGTCGAGCGCGCCCTCCCGAATTCCAAGAGGAGAGCGGAACCGAGAATTTGCCCTACATGTTGGTTGTTGTCAACGCGATGGCCGCCCGGTCGGCGATCCCCGTCAGCCCGTTCCTTCGGCGACGCGGGCAGATCCCGCCTGCTGAGCCGCTACCTCCTCGTCGTACGCGGTGAGGACCACACGCTCGAGGTACTCGCGCGTCTCGCGATTGATCGGGTGTGCGATGTCCTGGAAGGTCCCGTCGCGCTTCCGCCGCGCGGGCATCGCGACGAAGCGCCCCTCCGCACCCTGGATCACTTTGAGCCCTCGGATGACGAATTCGTCGTCCAAGGTGATCGACACGAAGGCTTTGAGGACCTCTTCGTCTTGGAGGCTCACGCGCACTTCGGTGATTTCCATGACCCCCTCCCATCACTTTCCGCCCGGCCGCGCAGTATCGGAGAACTGTCGGGGGGTTTCAACACCATAATCCCGCGCTTGAACACGACTTCGGCACGCGCGGTCGGCCGCGAACCCGCGGTGGCGGGGGCACCCGGGGGGGCCCGCCGGGAGGCGTGCCGCGGCGAATGCAGGGGTGGTGTCCGTGCGATTCCGGCGGCGCTCCAGGGATCCGATCCGCGAGGCCTCCGGGGAGGTCGGCCAGAGCCCGAGGGCGCGGCGGACGATGGGACGGGCTTCGGCGGGCCGCGGCCGGGGCGGCCCGCGGATCTCAGGCGCTGACGAGCCGGGTCAGCTCGCGGGCGACGGCGTCGCCGCACGCCGTGCAAGGCACGCCCACGCCGTCCGCGGCCAGGTCGTAGGTCACGGCCCGGCAGGTGCGCAGCACCGACGCGACGGCCCCTTCCACGTGCGCCGCGGCTTCGACGAGCCGCGCGTCATCGTGGCGGCGGCCGAGCCACTCGAGCAGCATCTTCAGCGCGAGGATCGCCGCGATGGGATTCGCCTTGTTCCGCCCCGCGTGGCGCGGCGCGCTCCCGTGGATCGGCTCGAACATGCCGTGGTGATCGCCGAGGTTGCCGCCGGCGGCGACGCCCATGCCGCCCTGCGTGGCGCTCCCGAGGTCCGAGATGACGTCGCCCACGAGGTTCGGCGCGACGACCACGTCGAACCACTCGGGATTGCGTACCTGCCACATGCAGAACGCGTCGAAGTACGCCGTGTCGCGCGGGATGTCGGCGTACTCGCGCGCGCCGACCTCCTCGAAGATGTCGCGGAAGTACCGGTGCGCGCCGATGATGTTCGACTTCTCCACGCACGTCACCTTCGGCGCTCGCTCGTCGGCGCGGCCTTCGCGCTCCTTCGCGCGACGCCGCGCGAGATCGAACGCGAAGCGCACCACGCGTTTGGCGCGCGCCTCGGTGATGCGAATCGGCGTCTCGCGGCCCGGCCCGCCGCGCTCCGGAGGGACGTCGTGCGTCTCGCCGGTGTACGCATCCTCGGTGTTCTCGCGCACCACGACGTAGTCCACGAGCCCCGCTTCCCAGACGGGCATCAGCTTGCCGTGCACCTTGTGCTGCACGCCGGGATAGAGCTTCACGGGGCGCAGGTTCGCGAAGAGATCCAGCAGCATCCGGTTCCCGATCACCTGCGCGTAGCCGGCGAGCTGGGGCGTGGGGTACGGCCGCCCGGGCTTCGTGAAGACCGGCTTGCCGTTCACCTCGTGACCGACGGCGCCGAGGAGGATGGCGTCCGCGTCGCGGCACTTCTCGAAGCTGCCCGCGGGCCACTCGACGTCGTGGTCGGCGTAGTAGTGCCCGCCGCACTCGATCTCCTCGATCCGGAAGGCGACCCCGGAGGACTCGCGCACCGCGTCGAGGATCTTCAGCGCCTCGGCCGTCACTTCGATGCCGATGCCGTCGCCGGGCAACACGACCAGGGAGTAGCTCGCCTTCATCTCGGACCTTTCGGAATCGATGGGCCGGGACCCCTCGGGGACTCCCGCAGGCTCGGGCCGCACAAGTGGGCCCGCTTCAAGGACTTGGGGATAAGCTTCCGTCGTTGGGCGAAGGAGACGCCCCTAACTGACATCTTTTCAATGTGTTGTGGAGTTGGCTGGGGGTCGCCCCGGCTTTTCCACATATCCACCGAGCTGCGTCCACCTGGGTGTAATCCTGAATGGCCGGTCGTGAGCGCCCGCCTCGCGGGCGCCCCGACGCGGTGGATTGCTCGCGCGCTACTGGCCGACGCGGCAGTTGCCGGAGAACTGAACGCCGTCCTCCATGACCATGTTCTTCGCGTGGATCTCGGCGTCCACGCGGCTGCCCGCCTGCAGCTCGACGCGGTCGCTTGCGTCGATCTTCCCCGAGAACTTCCCGTTCAGCACGGCGCGGCGCGTCTTGAGATTCGCCTGCACGAGGCCGGTCTTCCCGACCACGATGCTCTCCGTCGCCTCGAGGTCGCCGTCGGCCTTCCCTTCGATGCGCATGGTGCCGTTGATGTGGGCGTTGCCCTGGAACGTGGTCCCGTCGGCCAGGAACGTGCTGGCGCTCGTGGCCTGATTCGCGTTCGGATTCGGAGCGGTCGGGTTCGTCGTCATAGTCTCCGGAGTGTGACTCGTCGGGGCAGTGGGCGTGGGCGGTTCGGGCGTGTACATCGGCGGCGTGTAGGGCGTCGCGGTGTAGTCCCGATCCGTAGTCTGCTTCTTGTTGAACATCTGTGATCCCCTTCGGGAAGTTGAGGCCCTCCGGTTAGCCCGGAATCGAGATCAGGAAGGCCGGATCCAACGGCTCATCCTCGAGGCGCACCTCGAAGTGGACGTGCGGAGCGCTGGAGCGCCCCGTGCTTCCGAGCCGTGCGATCGGCTCGCCTCGCGCCACCAAATCGCCCTCGTGCACCAGCAACGCTTCGTTGTGCCCGTAGAGGCTCGTGAAGCCGTTGCCGTGATCGAGGACGACCATGTTCCCGTACGTGTCGTCCCAACCGGCGAATCGAACGACCCCCCAGGCGGCCGCGCAGACCGGAGTGCCGGTCTGCTGCACGAGATCCAGGCCCGGGTGTCCCTCCGCCTCCCGCTCGAACCCGCGCGACACCCAGCCGCGGATCGGAGCGAGCGAAGGAATCTCCGCGAGAAGCGCTTCCTCGCGTTGCCAGTCGAAGCTGCCGGCGGCGAGCGCTCCCGGGGCGCGAGCCCCGACGTCGATGCCGGCCCACCGCCGGATCCGCCTCTCCAACTCCTGCATCCGCGCGAGCTCCGCTTCGAGCTCGACGATGCGTCGTCCTTGGCCGCGAAGCTCCGCGTTTTCCCGGCGAAGCGCTTCGACTTCCCGCGCTCGAGCGGAGAGATCCGCGACCTGCAGCGTGAGTCCGAGAACCAGGATCACGACGGCGACCGCCCCGACTCCGATACCCACCAGCGCCGGGAGCGACACGACCCGAGTCCAGCTCTTCGAGCTTCCGTGCGGAGCCACGATCAGAGAGATCTTCTGGGACCGGTCGAGCATCCTGAATGATCTCCTCGCGGAGAACCGCGGGGCGTGCTCTGGACGGAGGCCGAAACCGACGCTTACCACCCGCGCTCGCGGAGTGTCAAGGTTGGCCCGGTCCTGCGTTGCGGCCGCAACGCGTGCCCGAAGCTCGGGGATCGGCGGGCGAGAAACCGCCTCACGAAAGTCGCATCGACCGCGACGGCGAGCCGCTTGAGGCGGGCTCGGAGTTCGCCCTGCGGCAGGCCCACGGCTCGCCCCGTCGCAGGTCTCGGCTCGCCCCGTGACAGGTCTCGGCTCGCCGTGGCTGGCCTCGGCTCGACGCCTTGACTGCGTCCGGTGTGGCCCCGCGACCGCGTCGACCCGGCACCCTGGCGGCTGTCGTTCGACCCTCGGGGACCCCGACCTCCCGAGGAGAGGCCCCACCGCCGGGAGGATGGGGCCCCGACCACCGCGAGGCGCCGAACTGCCCCGGGGCCGTTTTCCCGATTCGCCGCTCGGGTATATTCCCGCAGTGGCCGGGCCCTCCCGGATCCCCGGGGCGCGACTCTGGTGTCCCCCGGGTCTCCGGGCCACGAACTTCCCCGGCCTCCTGACCCGACGGGGGAACAGAACATGGCGAACAAGACGATGGCGCTGGACAAGCAGGCTGACCTCGCCGGGCCGGGCATCGGCACGTACGAGGAGGTCGAGCGGATGCTCCCGACCGATTACCGGTCGATCCTCGACCCGAAGGAGACGCAGATCGCCCTCCAGGCCGCGAAGCGCTACCTCGAGGACAACCTCTGCAAGGAGCTGAACCTCTTCCACGTCGAGGTGCCGCTCATCGTCGACCGTGACAGCGGCGTCAACGACTACCTGGACCGCGACGGCTCGCGCACGCCGATCGAGTTCCCGTGCGGGCTCGGTCTCGAGAAGCGGATCGACGCCCAGGTCGTGCAGGCCGCGACGAAGTGGAAGCGCATGGCGCTCAAGCAGTTCAACTGCAAGGTCGGCGAAGGCATCTGCACCGACATGCGCGCCGTTCGGAAGGACTACTTCCTCGACCACGACCACTCGGCGTACGTGGACCAGTGGGACTGGGAGAAGGCCATCACCGCGGATCAGCGCAATCTCGCCGTCCTCAAGGACACCGTCCGCAAGATCTGGAAGGTGATCGTCGGCGCGGAGCGTCACGTCCAGGCGATGTACCCGAAGCTGAAGGACCCGCGGTACCCGAGCCTCCCCGAGGAGCTCAAGTTCATCCACGCCGAAGAGATCCTCGACATGTTCCCGGATCTCCCGCGCAAGCAGCGCGAGACGAAGCTGCTCTCCGAGCACTACCCGGCGGTGTTCATCATCGGGATCGGCTGGGTGCTCAAGGACGGCTACCCCCACGAGATGCGCGCGGCGGACTACGACGATTGGGTAACGCCCACGATGTCGGAGAGCGGCCGCCCGATGCACGGACTGAACGGCGACATCCTCGTGTGGAACCACGTGACGAAGCGCCGTCACGAGTTGACCTCGATGGGGATTCGCGTCACGAAGGAGACGCTGAAGCAACAGCTCGAGATCACGGGGCAGCAGCACTTCTTGAAGCTGCCGTATCACCAGGCGATCCTGAACGATCAGATCCCGCTCAGCATCGGCGGCGGCATCGGTCAGTCGCGCACGACGATGCTGCTGCTGCGCAAGGCGCACCTCGGCGAAGTCAGCGTCACGGTGTGGCCGAAGCAGCTGAAGGACATCTGCAAGAAGAAGAACATCCACGTCCTGGAGTAGCGGCGGCGCGCGCCGATTCGCGTTCGACCTTCGGGCGTCCGCCGGGCTTCCTTCCGGCGGACGCCTTTTCTTCAGGGGGACCCCCAGCGCGCGCCTAGGCGCCGGCGAGCGGGGATCGTTCTCCCGCGGCGAGCAAGAGGTCGACGAGGCGAGTCAGGTCGTCGTACGAGTAGAACTCGAGCCACACTCGGCCGCGCCCACCGCGATCCTCGATGCGAACGGCCGTTCCGAATTGGCGTTGCAGTCGCTCCTCCAGCTCGCGCGTCTCGGGCGAGACTTCGCGAACGACCGGTCGGCCGTCTCGTCGGCGCCGGCGGGCGCGCGGCGCTGGCATCGGCGACGCGATTCCTTCGGCTTCGCGCACGGTCAACCCTTGCGACGTGATCCGATCGCGCAGGGCGTACATCTCGGCTTCCGTGTCGCAGGCGAGAAGGGCGCGTGCGTGCCCGGCGCTCAGCACGCCGGTCGCGACGTCCTTTCGCAGATCCTCCGGCAGGCGCAAGAGGCGCAGCGTGTTCGCGACGTGCGCGCGACTCTTTCCGACGTGGCTCGCGATCAGCTCCTGCGTCCACTCCGCGTCGTCCACGAGCTGCGCGTAGGCCTGGGCCTCGTCGATGGGGTTGAGGTCTTCGCGCAGCAGGTTCTCCACGAGCGCGAGCGGGAGCATCTCGTCATCGCGCGTCTTCCGGACGACCGCCGGCAGCCGCTCGAACCCGGCGCGCGCTGCGGCGCGCCAGCGTCGCTCGCCCGCAATGAGCTGATACCGACCGGTCCCGACCGATCGGACCACGATGGGCTGAAGGAGGCCCTGCGCGCGGATCGACTGCGCCAGCGCGTCGAGCTCATCTGCCGGGAACTCACGGCGTGGCTGGTGCGGGTTCGGTTGGATCGCCTCCACGGGCAGCGAGAGGATTCGATCCCCTTCCTCCGGGCGGAGCGCCGTCGTGTCGGGGATCAGCGCCTCGAGGCCACGGCCCAGTCCACGCTTGTTCGTCTCCATCTCGTCACCCCTCGCTCTTCTGGGTCGTTACCGTCGCGGCCCCCGCCACGCGGGCCCGTCCAAGATCCGACGACGTGGCCATCGGCAGACCGGTCGACGTGGGCGGGGCCGTGTCCTTTTCTCGCCGCAGCATTTCGCCCGCGACGTTCAGGTAGCTCACCGCGCCCGGGGACAGGATGTCGTAGAGAATGATGGGCTTGCCGTGGCTGGGCGCCTCGCCGAGCCGCACGTTCCGCGGGACGATCGTCTCGAAGACCTTCGACCCGAAGTACCGGCGCGCCTCCTCGGCCACCTGCTGAGAGAGGTTCAGGCGGCGGTCGTACATCGTGAGGAGGACCCCCTCGATCTCGAGGCCGGCGTTCAGGTTCCGCTGGACGAGCCGAATCGTGTTCAGCAGCTGGCTGAGCCCCTCGAGCGCGTAGTACTCGCACTGGATCGGGATCAGCACGGCGTCCGCGGCGGTGAGTCCGTTCAGCGTGAGGAGACCGAGCGACGGCGGGCAGTCGATGAACACGTAGTCGTAGTCGGCCCGAACGTCGGCGAGGGCCTTGCGCAGGCGGCCCTCGCGGGCGATCGCGCCGACCAACTCGACTTCTGCGCCGGTGAGCTCCTGGTTGGAGGGCGCGAGATCCAGGAAGGCGATTTCCGTCCGGCGAATGACGTCGCGAAGCGCGGCGGTCTCGATGAGCGCCTCGTAGACGCCGGGGATCTTGGCGCGGTCGAAGAGCCCAAGCCCGCTGCAGGCGTTGCCTTGCGGGTCGAGGTCGACGAGAAGGGTCTGCCGCTCGGACGCCGCGAGGCTCGCCGCGAGATTGACGGCCGTCGTGGTCTTTCCGACGCCGCCCTTCTGATTCGCGACCGCGATCACGCGCCCGAGGCGCGTTCGCTCGCCTTCGAGCGTGTGGCGCGGCGCCCCTGCCTCCATGGGATCTCCTCCTCGACCCTTCGCCTCCCCACCAAGCGATCCCGGGGTCCGACGGGTGACGCGCGCAGCTTACATGACCGTCGCCGCCTTGGGCAGGGATTCCCGGTTGGCCGCCCCTCCTCCGCGACCGTCCACACGACCAAGACGGATGCCGGCCCTGATCGACCTGCCTCCCAGGGCTGCTTCACGTCCCGCGTGTCTCCCCTCGGGCTCGAGGCCCGGGCCGTCGCGCTGCCGACGCCGGGCCGCGCCGCGCCGCCGGCTCGCGGAGATGTTTCCCGGGAAACACCAGAGCCCCGGCGGCCCAGGTGGCCCGGCGGCCCGGTGCCGGCGCGGTGACCCGACGGCCCGCCCGTGGGACGGCGCCACCACGGTCTACCGCCGGCCCCATGTCCATCAAGTCGTGATCTTCTCCGCCCGCAGCGCCGTGATGGCTGGCCCTGCTTGCGGCCAGCGCATCGACCCTGGGGTGTCGGGCCCCACAAACGTCCAGAGGGACCCGTGCTCCGCTAGCAAGGGACGCGCCCCGCGCGCGATCACCGTTGGCGTGCCCACGGCCCGAGCGAATGCCACGTCGAACGGCCGTCGCGCGAGCAGACTCTCGCTCGGCCGTTCGATCCGGCACCAGTGCACGCGGGCATCCCGTAGTCCGGCAGCCTTGGCCGCGACCTCGAGGAAGTCGCACTTGTTCCGGGTGGCCTCGACGAGGTCGATCCGGGCCTCGGGGCGCAGGATCCCTAGCGGAATCCCCGGGAACCCCCCTCCGCTCCCGACGTCCAGCACGCGAACGGACGCGCCCACGGGAACGACGAGAAGGGCGGCCAGGCTCGGGACGATCTGATCCCCGACGACGCTGGCCATCGAGCGGCGAGAGACGAGGTTCACGCGGTCGTTCCACCCGCCGAGCAGATCGACGTACTCCGCCATCCGCTCCGCCCAATCCACGGGGAAAGGCCCCCCCGCTCTGTCGAGCCATGGGGCCAGCTCCCTCTCCATCGAATGCGCCCGCGGTTCCACCCCGAAGAATTCTCCTGGTTCTGGGTGTGTCTGGTGCCGGCACCCGCGTGCGGGGCGCCCGCCGCCCACCGGTTGTGTCTGTGGGCTTCTGGGTGTTGCCCACGGCCATGGGGCTTCGGGCCGGGCGGGCTGCGCCGCCGCCGGTGCGCGGCGGGTCGGCCTAGCTCTTGGCGCCGGCCTTGAGCGCTCGCTTCCCGCCGCCGTTCGAGATCTCCGCGGCGGCGGCTCCATCTACTCCTTCGGTCTCGGGCTTGAAGAGATACTTCGTCCCGAGCGTGAAGACGTTGCTCGTGAGCCAGTACAGCACGAGCCCCGACGGCATGCTGAAGAAGATGAACGTCATCATGATGGGCATCATGATGACCATCGACTGCTGGCTGGGGTCCACCATCGTCTGCTTCGACTGGAGGTACGACGTCACGCCCATGATGATGGGCAGGAGGCAGATGCCGGAGCCGATGAGCGGCAGCGAGAACGGAAGCTGGTAGATGACGTCCGGCTGCGAGAGGTCGCGGATCCAGAAGAGGAACGGCGCCTGGCGGAGCTCGATCGTCCGGAAGAGGACGGCGTACAGCGCGAAGAAGATCGGCATCTGCAGGAGAAGCGGCAGGCAGCCCGCGAGCGGGTTCACGCCGGCCTCCTTGTAGACGCGCATCGTGGCTTCGGAGAGCTTCTGCGCGTCGTCCTTGTACTTCTCCTTCAGCGCGTCGAGCCGCGGTTTCAGCGCGGACATCTGGCGCATCGACTTCGTGCTCTTGTACGTGAGCGGGAAGAACAGGAGGTTGATCGCAAACGAGAAGAGGATGATCGTCGCGCCGTAGTTCGGAACCACGTGGTGCACGGCGATCAGCAGGCCGAGGATGATTCGCGACAGCGGGCGGATCCACGATGCCCCGAGATCCACTGCGCCCTCGAGCCCGAGGCCGAGCGATTGCAACACGGCATAGTCCTGCGGGCCCACGTAGACGTCGTACTTCGCGCGGTTGGATGCCAGCTCCCCGGCGCGGTCGACCAGGATCTCCCCCGCGAGGCACGTCGTCCCGGGGTGATTCGACTCGACCTCCCACAGTCGCGCGGGCCCCTGGTGATCGCCCTCGGGGACGATGGCGGCGAGGAAGTACTTGCTCTGCACGCTGACGTAGCGCGTGCGTCCCGGGAACTCCAGCGGCCCCTTGTGCGCCGACGTGGGCGTCTTGCGCTGAACGGCGCCCTCGGCGAACACGGTGCCCTCGAAGTAGCCGCGCGCGCCGCGCCCCCTCACGTCCTCGGTGACGCGGAGACCGCCCGCCCACGACAAGCCCCACGCGGTCACGCCGACGCGATCCTGCTCGATCTCCTGCTCGACGTGGAAGAGCGAGCCGTGGTCGGGAATGACGTACGTCTTGCGGAGCACGAGGTCCCGCGCGGTGAGCTCCCACGTGAGGCGCCGCTCGCCCCGATCGCGGACGTCCGAGACGAGGCGGAATGGCTGCGCGTCGAGGGCGATCGCGCCGGCGCCGGTCTTCGCCACGGTGGCCAGCGCGCCGGCGCCGGGAACGGGAAGGAGCTGCACCTCGTTGCCCTGGCTGTCGCGATAGCGCGGCAGCGCGACCTCGACGAGCCGGGCGCCGCGGCTGGCGATGGTGAGATGGAACCGCTCGCTCTCGATGTGGACGCTCGTGTCCGGGGGCGCCGCGCCCTCGGGCAGGGCGAGCGCGCCCGGCGCCGGGGCGGGGCCGCTCGCGACCGCGCCGGCCGGGGCTCCCTCGGTCGCGCCGCCGGGCGCCGTGCTGGGCGCCGTTGCCGCGCGCTCTCCGGAGCCGGCCCGCGCGGCCGTGCTGTCCGCGTGCTGCGCCGCGACCGGCGCGCGCGCAACCTGCGGCGCGCGGGGCGGCGGGAAGAAGACGTTCCACAACAGGAGAACGCCCATCGCCAGGACGATCGCGAGAAAGGCACGCTGTTCTTGGCCGCTCGAGTCGCGCAAGCCGATTCCTCTCGGTTCGTTCTCTCAGATCACGGGACGGGGTCGACCCCGCCGCCGTTCCAGGGATGGCATCGCAAGACCCGGCGCGCGGCGAGCCCCAGGCCTCGCCAACCGTAGCGATGAACCGCCTCGTGGGCGTAGCAAGAGCACGTCGGGTAGAAGCGACAGTGCGGGCCGAGCCAGGGGGAGACGACCCATCGGTAGGCCGCGATCGCGAGGAGGATCGGCGTCACGCTCCAGCGCGCGAGGACGTGACTCCGCGCAGCTGGCGACGCATCTCCTCCTCCACCTCCGCCGCGCTCCGGCCGATCATGGCCGGCGTCGCGAGGAGCACCATCTCCATCCCGCAACACGGAAGCTCTCCCTTGCAACGTCGGTAGGCTTCGCGAAGGCGTCGCTTGAGCGAATTACGGACCACCGCGTTGCCGATCCGCTTCCCGACCGCGATCCCGACGCGATTCGGGTCCGTCGACGCTTCGCCGCTCGGGCACCACCGTACGTCGAAGAGCCGGCCGCGCAGGCGCCGACCGCTGCGCAGGATCCGCGTGAAGTCGTCGCTGCGACGCAGCCGCTCGGCCTTCGAGAACCCCGTTTGGCTCACACGCCGCGGCTCCTTGCGCGGGAGCTCTCGGGGATCGGGCGGGACGATCGTGGCTCAGGGAATGAGGCGCTTGCGACCGTGCTTGCGCCGCGCCTTGAGCACCTTGCGCCCGGCCTTCGTGGACATCCGCTTCCGGAAGCCATGGGTCCGTGCACGTCGGACGCGGCTCGGTTTGAACGTGAAACTCACGGGGGCTTCCTCCTCGCGGGTTCTCGGCGCGCGGCCCCTGCCGCTCGGCCGCCGAGGCGCGTCCGTCCACCTTGCACGAAATCGGGGGCGCAGTCTCCCAGACATCGGGGCGCCCTGTCAAGCGACCCGGCCGATCGGGCGCGCTCGGGCTCGTCAGGCGCCGCCGCAACCGAACGGCCCCTCGCCGCTCCCCGCGGCCAGCGGCCGACGAACCGCGGGCGCCCCAGTCGATTCCGACGCTTCTCCTCCGTTTGGGTGTGTGCGTTCTCCCCCCAGTGGGTGTGTTCCGGCCTCTGTCGGCCCCCTCCGAATGCCCTCCCGAAGCGCCGGCGCCTGGTGAATTCTCGTCAAATCCGACGTTGACATGCGCCTTCGCGCACCTTCATAATGCGCGCCCTCCCAAGGGGATAGGGCATCTGGGCGCCCGTGGACAACTCGCCGATCCCTGCTCCTCGGAAGGGCGCCAGTTCGTGTCCGTGTCGGGGGTTATCCCGTTGTCCACAGGTGTGGACAACTTGACCTCGGGGCGGTCGCTGCGAGGAAGCTCGGTGTCCGGGCTGCTCCGCGGCGAATCGCTCCTTCACCCAAGGAATCACCGCGTGATCGTGACCGTGAACCCACCCACTCTGACTGCTCCGGAGAGCTGCCAAATGTCAGTTCCCCCCGGAGAGGCTTGGTCGGGAATCCTCGAGGATCTCCGGTTCCGCGTGAGCCCGCAAGAGCTCAGCACCTGGCTGCTGCCGTTGCTTCCGGCGGCGGCCGGCGACGGGATTCGTCTCGAGGCGCCAAACCTCTTCCACCTGCAAATCGTCGAGGATCGCTTCGGCTCGCTCCTTCGCGGGAGCGCGGCCCGGCGGCTCGGCCCCGATGCGAAGCTCGAGTTCGTCGTCGCCAACGGTCGTCCTGCGGACGCCGCGGAGGTGGGCGCCCCCCTGGGCTCCTCCCCGGCGCGGCCGGAGGACCCGTTCGACGCCTACACCTCGACGCTCTCGCGGACGAGCCGTCCGCTCACCACCGACGAGCGCCCTCGCCGCTCCACTCCGCTCAATGCGAAGTACACGTTCGACCACTTCGTGGTCGGCAAGTCCAACCAGTTCGCGCACGCCGCGGCCCGCGCGGTGGCCGAGCATCCCGCCACCGCCTACAACCCGCTCTTCATCTTCGGCGACTCCGGGTTGGGCAAGACGCACGTCATGCAGGCGATCGGCAACCACATCCTCCGCACCGCCGGTCCGGAGACCATCGTCCACTACGCCTCCGCCGAGAGCTTCATGAACGAGATGATCGGCTCGATCCAGAGCGGCCGGACCATCGATTTCCGGAACAAGTACCGGAAGATCGACGTTCTGCTGATCGACGACGTGCACTTCCTCCAGGGGAAGGAATCCACCCAGGAGGAGTTCTTCCATACCTTCAACGCGCTGTACGACGCCCACAAGCAGATCGTTCTCACGAGCGATCGGCCTCCCAAGGAGATTCCCACGCTCGAGGAGCGTCTCGTGTCGCGATTCGAGTGGGGCCTCGTCACGGACATCCAGCCACCGGACCTGGAGACGCGCATCGCGATCCTGCGTAATCGCGCCGAGGACGAGAAGCTGCAGATCCCGGACGCCGTGCTGGAGTTCATCGCCTTGAACGTGCGCTCCAACATCCGGGAGCTCGAGGGCTCGCTCATCCGGCTTCTCGCCTTCGCGTCCATGACGGACAGCGAGCTCGACCTGCCGCTGGCGCGCGAGGTGCTGAAGGACTTCCTGAGGCAGCCGGAGCGCATCGTCACGGTCGAGCAGATCCAGCGTCTCGTCGCCGACCACTACGGGATCCCCGAAGAGGCGATGAAGGTGCGCAAGCGCACGATCTCGATCGCCTTCCCGCGGCAGGTGGCGATGTACCTCTGCCGCGAGCTCACGGATCTCTCCCTCTCCGAGATCGGCTCCCGCTTCGGCGGTCGGGACCACACCACGGTGATGCATGCCTGCGAGAAGATCGGGCAGGCTCGCGAGCGGGATCCGCAGATCCGGCAGATCCTCCAGCGACTCACCGGGACGCTTCAGGCCTAGGGGGACAACGTGGGGACGGAGCGTCGGATGGGACGGGGATACGAGCGGCTCGGTGGAGAACCGGTACCCTTGTCCGGAACCTCCGCCGAGT
Source organism: bacterium (assembly GCA_046330135.1). Taxonomy (GTDB): domain Bacteria; phylum ARS69; class ARS69; order ARS69; family ARS69; genus CAYYFX01. The sequence continues at coordinate 259,973 of JAXLTI010000004.1, read as the reverse complement.
TGTTCCCCTCGCCCCACCCGACAACCGGCAGCTCCAAAGACGCCCCGGCGTGGAGCTTGACGGCACCGCCACCGCACTTTTCCACGTATCCCCAGCCCCTACTACTGCTACGAACTTGAAAGAGATACGAAGAAGAAATAGGAATAGGGGGATAACTCCCCGATCTCTCGGAGTGAACCTCGAGGACGGAGATCATGGCGAAGACAGCCACGGAAGAACCGCAGGGCACCAGCACGGCCGCCGGGGGAAGCGGATCGATGAAGCTTCGTACACCGCAGACCACGTTCGCCGCGGCGGTGGAGCGCGTGCTGAACGTCGTGCCGCAGAAGACCACGATGCCGGCGCTCGGGCATCTCCTGGTGGAGGCGGCCGAGGGAAAGGTCCGCCTGACGGCCACGGATCTGGACCTCACGATCTCCACGTCGGTCACGGCGGAGGTGGAGCGCGAAGGCGCGGTGGCTCTGCCGGCGCGTCGCTTCTCGGAGATCGTGCGCGAATTGGACTCCAGCGGCGACGTGGAGTTGGACGTGCATCGCGGCAACGCCCTCATCACGGCGGCCCGCGCGAACTTCCGTATCCTCGGCATCGGTGCGGAGGACTTTCCGAAGGTGCCTACGCTGCAGTTCAAGAAGGGCGTGGCCGTTCCCGGCGCGCAGCTGCGGAAGGCGATCCAGAAGACCGTGTACTGCGTGTCGCGGGACGAGACGCGCCGCGCACTGACCGGCGTCCTCTGGGAAGTGGCGAAGGAATCCATGGCGATGGTCGGCACGGACGGACACCGGTTGGCGCGGATCAGCCTCCCCGCCACGCTGGACGTCGAGAAGCGCACGGACTGCATCGTTCCCACGAAGGCGCTGAACCAAGTGCTGCGTCTCGTCGGCGAGGCCTCGGAAGAGGGCGTCCAGGTGAAGTTGGCGGAAGATCACGTGGTGTTCCGGTGCGGCGAGACCACGCTCTTCTCGCGGCTGATCGAGGGTCCCTTCCCGAAGTACCAGGACGTGATTCCGAAGGAGAACGACAAGAAGGTCGTCGTGAAGAGGAACGCGTTCCTGGATGCTCTGCGTCGAGTGAGCCTCCTTTCGGACACACTCACGCACCAGGTCCGGGTGACCGTCCGGCGGGACTCGCTCCTGCTTTCGGCGCGCACGCAGGACGTAGGCGAGGCGCAGGAGGAAGTCGAGGCGCGCTACGGCGGGGACGAGATGATCCTCGGCTACAACGCGCAGTACCTCGCGGACGTTCTCCGGAACATCGAGACGGACGAGGTGCTGATGTCGCTCAGCTCGCCATTGAACGCCGGGCTCGTCGAGCCGCTGGAGCAGGGGGCGGAGGAGAATTACCTCTGCCTCGTCATGCCGCTGCGGCTCGTGGACTGACCTGCCGGCGCGCGGGGACGTCGTGCCGATCGTAGAGATTCGCGCGCTGCCCCAGGCGCCGGCGGTGGACGTGTCGGCGGTCCTCGCGCGCGTGTGCGAAGATCTCGCGGGCGTGCTCGAGTGCCCGCCCCGGCACGTGTGGGCCACGTGGGAGAGCCTGCCACCGGGGACGTTCGTGGAAGCGAGCGTTCCCGCCGCCGTGCAGCCGCGCGACACCCATGCGCCGATGGTGCGCATTCTCGCGATGGAAGGCCGCTCGCCGGAGATGATCCGGAAGATGCTCGAGACGGTGTGCGGCAGCCTCGCGGCCACCCTCGAGATCGACGCGGATAACGTCTTCGCCCGCTACGAAGAGCTCCGCGCGGGACAGGTCGCTTGGGGCGGACGCGTGAGGACCTGAGTGTATCTCCGCCATCTCTCGCTCACGGACTTCCGGAGCTGGCGGACTCTCGAGCTGGCGTTCGCCGAGGGCCACCATCTCCTGGTCGGTCGCAACGGCGTCGGAAAGACGAACATCCTCGAGGCGATCCACGTGCTCGGCACGGGGTCGTCCATGCGCGCCGCTCGGGACGCGGTCCTCGCGGCCCACGGCGCAACGCGCTTCCGCGTGGCCGGCCGCTTCGAGGGCGCCGCCGGCGAGGGGGCGGGGCGGCGCGCCGAGGTGGATTGGGACGCGCGGGCCGGCAAGACCATCCTCCTCGACAAGGAGAGCGCGCGAGCGTCCGACCTGCTCGCCGCAGTGAAGGTGGTCTCGTTCGCGCCCTCGGACGTCGAGCTGGTGCGAGAGAGCGGCCGCGTGCGCCGGCGCTTCCTCGACCTCCTCGGCAGCCAGCTCTCGGCGGAGTACCTGCGCCTCCTGCGTGACTACCAGCGGGCGATCCGCCAGCGGAACGAGACGCTCACGCGCGCCTTCGTGCACACGCGCGGCCGAACCGGCGCCGCCCTCGCGCGCGAGCCGTGGACCGAGCGCGTCACGGCGCTCGGAGCGGACCTCGCGGTGCGACGCGCGCACCTCGTGCAGGAGCTGGCGGCGGCGCTCGCGGAGCTGGCGCAGGACGCGTTCCCCTCGGCGCTCGGGGTCGAGTACGCGCCGGACGTGCCCTGGGACGGACCGGACGCCACGGCGGCGCTCGAGGACGCGCTGGCGCGCTCGGCGGGGAAGGACGAGGCGCTGGGATACACCACCGCCGGCCCGCACGCGGACGACGTGGACTTACGCCTCGGCGGCAAGGATCTTCGGCGCTACGGGTCGCTGGGCCAGCAACAGCTCGCGGCGATGTTCCTGAAGCTCGCGCAGGCGGACATGGTGCGCCGCAGCGCGGTCGCGCCGCCGATCCTCCTCGTGGACGAGATGTTCGCCGTGCTCGACCGACCGGCGGCGGAGGAGTTCCTGCGCCGGGTGGAGAGCGAGGGGCAGATCTTCCTGGCCACCGCGCAGGAGGGGTGGCTCGGAGAGCTGCGGAGCCGGCGATTCCACGTCCACCGCGTCGAGGGCGGGCAGATCCGCGCGGAAGAGACCGCCGCGGCGTAGGCCGGAGGGCGGCTCCCGGGCCGGCCGGCGGGCCCCCGTACATTCGCCGGGCCGACTCGCGGGCGCGCCGGGAGCCCCCCAGCGGGCAACGCACCCGCAAAACAGAGAACCCCCCGGCCTTCCCGCCGGGGGAGGTGCGGCATACCTTCCCCCTTGGCATCTTCGGAGGGAATCCATGCCGAAGCGAGTCGTCATCCTCGGGGCCGCGGGTCGGGACTTCCATAATTTCAACGTCGTGTTCCGCGACGATCGTGATCACGAAGTCGTCGCGTTCACCGCGACGCAGATCCCCAACATCGACGGGCGGCGCTATCCGTCCGAGCTCGCCGGGCCCGCGTACCCGCAGGGCATCCCGATCGAGCCCGAGCGCGAGCTCGTGCGGCTGATCCGGGAGAAGGGTGTCGACGTGTGCGTGTTCAGCTACAGCGACGTCACGCACGAGCACGTGATGCACCTCGCGACCACGGCGAACGCGGCCGGCGCGGATTGGCTGCTGCTGAGCCCGCGGCGCACGATGCTGAAGGCGCGCGTCCCCGTCGTGTCCATCTGCGCCTCGCGCACCGGCGCCGGGAAGAGCCAGACGAGCCGGCGCGTCGCGACGCTCCTGCAACAGCACGGGAAGCGCGTGGTGGCGGTGCGGCACCCGATGCCCTACGGCGACCTCGTGCGCCAAGCCGTGCAGCGCTTCGCCACGTACGACGACCTCGCTCGCCACGACGTGACCATCGAGGAACGCGAGGAGTACGAGCCGCACATCGATGCCGGCCGGGTGGTGTACGCCGGCGTGGACTACGAGCGGATCCTCCGCGAGGCGGAGAAAGAGGCCGACGTGGTCGTGTGGGACGGCGGGAACAACGACACGCCGTTCTACGCGCCGGACCTCGCGATCGTCGTCGTCGACCCGCACCGGCCGGACCACGCCATGCGGTACTACCCCGGCGAGACGAACGTACGGATGGCGGACGTGGTCGTGGTCAACAAGATCGACACGGCGGATCGCGCCGGCATCGAGACCGCGCGTCGCGTGGCCCTCCAGCTCAATCCGACCGTGACGCTCGTGGAAGCGGCGAGCCCCATCCGCGTGGACGACCCGGCGCTGGTGCGCGGGAAGCGCGTCCTCGTGGTAGAAGACGGACCCACGCTGACCCATGGCGAGATGGCGTACGGCGCGGGCTGGATCGCGGCGCGGAAGCTCGGCGCGGCGGAGATCGTGGATCCGCACCCGTACGCGACCGGGTCGATCCGGGCCACGTTCGAGAAGTACCCGACCACCGGGGGCGTCCTCCCCGCGATGGGCTACGGCGCCTCGCAGGTGCGCGACCTCGAGGAGACGATTCGCGCCGTCCCCTGCGACGTGGTCATGATCGCCACGCCGATCGACCTCCGTCGCCTGGTGGCGATGGACAAGCCGGCGGTACGCGTTCGCTACGACTTGCAGGAAATCGGCGAGCCGGACCTCGCATCGATCGTGCAGGACTTTCTGGCTCGGAGACAGACCGCCTAGGCGCTACGGGTTTCCCGAAGGCGCGTAGGGACTTTCCGCGATGGTGGCACCCCTCCCCGCCGCGTAGCTTGGCTGCGCACGGGACCCGGCCGCGCGACCCTCCCCCCCCGAGGGTCCTCGCCCGCTGACCGAGCCCGGCGTCATGGGGTGAAGCATGAGCGGCCACCGAGCCTTCGTGCTTCCCCGGGACGGCCTGGGGAAGCTCGTCACCATCCTTCGCGAAGATGGCTACCGCGTCGTGGGCCCGACGGTCCAGGGCGACGCCATCATCTACGATGAGATCACCGAGCTCGACGACCTGCCGAAGGGCAAGGGCGACGAGCAGAGCGGGGGCCACTACCGCGTGCGAGAGCGCGGCGACGCCGCGCTGTTCGGCTACACGGTGGGCCCGCAATCCTGGAAGAAGTTCCTCTACCCGTCGCGCGTCCGGCTCGTCCGGGCGGTCCGCGACGGCAACGGCTTCGTCGTGAAGAACGGCGAACCGGAAGAGCCGCCGCGGTACGCGTTCCTCGGCGTGCGCTCCTGCGAGCTCGAAGCGATCGCGATCCACGACCGCGTGTTCCTCGGCGGGGAGTACGCGGACCCGACGTACCAGACACGGCGCGAGCGCGCGCTGATCATCGCGGTGAACTGCGCGGAGCCGGGGGGGACGTGCTTCTGCGCGTCCATGAACACCGGGCCGCACGCGCAGCGCGGCTACGACCTCGCGCTCACCGAGATGCTGGACGGCTCCCGCCACGAGTTCTTCGTGGACGTCGCCACCGATCGCGGGCGGGAGTTGCTCGCGCGGCTGGCCGCACGGCCGGCGACAGACGCGGACCGTACCGCGGCGGATCGCGTGACGGACCGCGCGGCCGAGCGGATGGGTCGCCACCTCGACACGCGTGGCCTTCCCGACCTCCTGCGCACGAACGGCGAGAGCCCGCGCTGGGCGGAGGTCGCGAGCCGGTGCTTGGCCTGCGCGAACTGCACGATGGTGTGCCCCACGTGCTTCTGCTCGACGATGGACGACACGAGCGATCTCGCGGGCAACACCGCCGAGCGCTGGCGCAAGTGGGATTCGTGCTTCACGACCGAGTTCTCGTACCTGCACGGCGGGAGCGTCCGCCGTTCCGGCCGGTCGCGTTACCGGCAGTGGCTCACGCACAAGCTGTCCGCGTGGCACGACCAGTTCGGCATGTCGGGGTGCGTCGGCTGCGGCCGCTGCATCACGTGGTGTCCCGTGGGGATCGACCTTACGGAGGAAGTCGAAGCCATCCGAGCGGCCGAGAGGACCCAAGGTCAGCCGCAGGAGGTCGGGCGATGAGCGCGATGGAGAACCTTCGACGGGTGCTCGAGGAGAACCGTTTCTTCGAGGAAATGGAGCCGGCCATCTCGACCTCATCACGGGCTGCACGAAGAACGTGGTGTTCGCGGAGGGGAGGTGCTCTTCCGAGACGGCGACCCCGCGGACACGTTCTTCCTCGTGCGCCAGGGAAGCGTGGCCGTGGAGCTCGAGTCCCCCGGGGCGGGATCGCCGTGGTGATCCAGACCTACGGCGAGGGAGAGGTGCTCGGCTGGTCGTGGCTCGTCGGCCCGCACCAATGGCGGTACACGGGTCGGGCGATCATGCACACGCGCGCGCTCGCGATCGACGGGGCGTGCCTTCGCAAGAAGTGCGAGGAGAACCACGACCTCGGGTACGACATCCTGAAGCGCGTGGCGGCCATCATCGCGCACCGCCTGGAGGCGGCACGCCTGCAACTCCTCGACCTCTACTCGTCGAGCTCGTGACGCGGAGGCGATCCATGCCCGACACCATCCAGACCCTCGCCGACGTAGGCTCCGATTCCGCGACGGCGGCGCGCGGGCCGAATCCCATGCTCCCGCGACCCTTCCGCGTGACCCAAGCCCGCCGGGAGACCGCCGACACGTTCACGCTGCAGCTGGTCGCCGACGACGGCGCGGAGCGAAAGACGGGTCGCCGGAAAGCCCGAGCGCGGTTTCCATTCTCGCCCGGCCAGTTCAACATGATGTACGCGTTCGGAATCGGCGAGGTGCCGATCTCCATCAGTGGCGATCCGGCGCACGCGGAAGTGCTCACCCACACGCTCCGCGCGGTCGGCGCCGTCAGCCGCGCCCTGGCGTCGAAGAAGCGCGGCGACATCGTGGGAATCCGTGGGCCGTACGGCAGCCACTGGCCGGTGGAAGGGGCCGTCGGCCACGACGTCGTCATCGTGGCGGGTGGCGTGGGCCTTCCGCCGCTGCGCCCGGCGATCTACGAGATCTGCGCGCGGCGCGAGCGGTATGGGCACGTGTCCGTACTCTACGGGGCGCGCCGGCCCGGCGACGTGCTGTTCGCGAAGGAGATGTCTGCGCTCTGTGCGGAGCACGAGATCGCGTGGGCCCTCACCGTGGATCGCGGCGACGCGGCGTGGAAGGGACGCGTCGGCGTCGTGACGACGCTGATTCCCGCCGCGCGGTTCGATCCGCGCCACACGATCGCCATGGTCTGCGGGCCCGAGGTGATGACGCGGTTCACGGTCCTCGAGCTGCGGAAGCGCAACGTCGCCGACCGCTCGATCCACGTCTCTCTCGAGCGGAACATGAAGTGCGCGATCGGCTTCTGCGGACACTGCCAGTTCGGACCCGAGTTCATCTGCAAGGACGGCCCGGTGTTCCCGTTCTCGCGCATCGCGCCGTTCTTCTACCGGTCGGAGGTGTGACGTGGCTGCCCGTCCGAAGCTCGCCGTATGGAAGTTTTCGTCCTGCGACGGCTGCCAGCTCACGCTCCTGGACTGCGAGGATGCGCTTCTCGCCGTCGCCGGGGCGGTCGACATCGCATACTTCCCGGAAGCCACCCGGCGCGTCGTGAAGGGGCCGTACGACGTCTCGCTCGTCGAGGGGTCGGTGACCACGCCGGAGGAGGCCGAGCGCATCCACCAGATCCGGCGGCAGTCGCGAGTCCTCATCACGATCGGCGCGTGCGCGACGGCCGGCGGAATCCAGGCGCTGCGGAACTTCGCGGATGTCCAAGAAATGATGCACCTCGTGTACGCGAAGCCCGAGACCATCGAGGTGCTAGCGCACGCAATGCCCATCAGCTTCCACGTGAACGTGGACCTGGAGCTGCGCGGTTGCCCGATCGACAAGGGCCAGCTCGTGGAGGTCCTCGTGGCCACGCTCCAGGGCCGGCGGCCCAATCTTCCCACGCACAGCGTCTGCGTGGAGTGCAAGCGGCGCGCGACGTCGTGCGTGATGGTTGCGCATGGCACGCCGTGCCTGGGACCCGTCACGCACGCCGGCTGCGGGGCCCTCTGTCCGTCGTTCGACCGAGGCTGCTTCGGTTGCTTCGGCCCGATGGAGACGCCCAATACGTCGTCGCTGACGGAGCGGTGGCGCGATCTCGGCGCGACGCGCGAGGGCATCATCCGCGCGTTCCGCACGTTTGCCACGTACTCCGACGCGTTCCGGAAGGAGAGCGAGGCGCATGAGCGGCACTAGGACCATCAAGGTCGATTATCTGGCGCGCGTCGAGGGCGAAGGCGCGATGCTCGTCAAGATCAAGAACGGCGTCCTCGACGACGTGAAGCTGAAGATCTTCGAGCCGCCTCGGCTGTTCGAGGCCTTCCTCCGCGGGCGCGACTTCCGCGAAGCCCCCGACATCACCGCGCGCATCTGCGGGATCTGCCCGGTCGCGTACCAGATGAGTTCGGTGCAGGCGATGGAGGCGGCGTGCGGCGTGACCGTGGACGGCCAGCTGCGCGAGCTTCGCCGTCTGCTCTACTGCGGCGAATGGATCGAGAGCCACGCGCTGCACGCGTTCCTGCTGCACGCGCCGGACTTCCTCGGCTATCCGAGCGCGATCGAAATGGCGAAGGACCATCGCGAGGTCGTCGAGAAGGCGCTCCGCCTGAAGAAGATCGGCAACACGCTCATGACGGTCGTCGGCGGCCGGGAGATTCACCCGATCAACGTCAGGGTCGGCGGCTTCTACCGCACGCCGCGACGCGCCGAGCTGCGGGCGCTGCGCGGCGAGCTCGAGTGGGCGCTCGGGGCGGCGGTCGAGGCGACGAAGCTAGTGGCCACGTTCGACTTCCCGGACTTCGAGCGAGATTACGAGTTCGTCGCGTTGCGGCACCCGCACGAGTACCCGCTCATCGGCGGGCGCCTGGTCTCGTCGAAGGGCCTCGACATCGCCGTCGCGGAGTACGAGAGGCACTTCGAAGAAGAGCACGTGGAGTGGGCGCACGCGCTGCACTCGCAGAAGATCGTCGGGGGCACCGGGTATTTCGTGGGGCCCCTCGCGCGGTATTCGTTGAACTTCGACCGGCTCTCGTCGTTCGCGAAGGTGGCGGCGGCGGAGGCGGGGCTCGGCCCCACCTGCAGAAACCCCTTCAAGAGCATCATCGTCCGCATGGTCGAGACGGTCTGGGCATGCGACGAAGCCCTCCGGATCATCGACGCGTACGAGGAACCGGACCGTCCCGCCCTGGACGTGCAGCCGCGGGCCGGCGTAGGGTGTGGTTGCTCGGAGGCGCCGCGCGGGATCCTGTTCCATCGCTACCGCATCGACGCCACCGGGAAGATCGCGGACGCGAAGATCGTTCCGCCCACGTCGCAGAACCAGAAGACGATCGAAGAGGATCTGCGGGAGTTCGTGGCGGCGCGCGTCGACGAAGAGACCGAGAAGCTGCGCTGGCAGTGCGAGCAGGCGATCCGCAACTACGATCCCTGCATCTCCTGCGCCACCCACTTCCTGGATCTCCGCGTCGAGCGGGAGTGAGGGCGAGTGACAGAAGAAGACGCAGGTCGTTCCCCCGAGTCGGCGGGCCGCCCCGAGGCGGCCCGTCGTGTCGTGGTGCTGTGCCTCGGGAACGCATTCCGCGGCGACGACGCGATCGGCGTGCGCGCCGCGTCGGAGCTGCGCAAGCACGTCGTGCCGGACGTCGCGATCGTCGTGCAGGAGCGGGAGCCCACGTCTCTCCTCGAGGTGTGGGACGGAGCGGACCTCGTGATCGTGGTCGATGCGGTGCGCGCCGGCGGCCGCCCGGGAACGCTCGTGCGTCGCGAGCTCGGCCGGGGCCCGCTCCCGCGATCGGCGCGGCCCACGTCGAGCCACGGGCTCGGGCTGGCGGAGATCGTCTCGCTGGCCGGCGTGCTCGGTCGCCTGCCGCGGCGGATGATCGTGTGGGGCTGCGAGACGAAGAGCTTCGACATCGGCACCGGGCCGTCCACCCCGGTGCTGGCCGCCCTCCCGGCGATCGTGAAGGGCGTGCTGGGGGATCTCGGAGCGTTCGCGGCGTCCGCGGATCGCGAGGAGCGCGAGGCGACCGAGGAGCACGAAGCGCGAGAGGAGCTGGACGATGCATGAGCGCGCGCTGTTCGAAGACCTGATGCGGCGCATCGCGGAGCTCGGCGCGCGGGAAGGCGGCCGCCGCATCGTGGCCGTGAAGGTCCGCCTCGGGCGCCTCTCGCACTTCACTCCGGAGCATTTCCGCGAGCACTTCGAGGATGCGAGCCGGGGCACGCTCGCCGAGGGCGCGCGGGTGGACGCCGTGATGCTCGAGGACCTCGCCGATCCGCACGCGACGTCGGTGGTCTTGGAGAGCGTCGAAGTCGAGGCGTGAGGGCGGCGCGATTCGCGCCGCATCACCGGCGCGGCGGGGAGCTGGGCGCGCCGAGAACCCTGCCGCTCAGCGCCCAGCGCTCACCGGGCCGGCGCCACGCGCCCGCGCAGCCAGTCGCACCAGGCATCCAGGCCGGACCCGGACGTGCACGACACCTCGAAGATCGTGAGGTCCGGATTGACGCTGCGAGCGTGCTCCTCCATGCGCCCGAGGTTGCACGGAACGTACGGCAGCAGGTCCACCTTGTTGATCAACAGGACCGACGCGTTCCGGAACATCGCCGGATACTTGAGCGGCTTGTCGTCGCCCTCCGTCACCGAGAGCAGCACCACCTTGAGGTCCTCTCCCAGGTCGAATCCGGCGGGGCACACGAGGTTGCCGACGTTCTCGATGATCAGCACCTGCGCCTCCGCGAGCGGCAGTCGCGCCAGGGCGTCCTGCACCAGGCGCGCCTCCAGGTGGCACGCGCCGTGAGTGACGATCTGCACCACTGGAACGCCGTACCGGGCGACGCGCTGGGCGTCGAGGTCCGTCTGGATGTCGCCCTCGACCACCTGCACGCGCAGCGAGCCCGCCAAGCGCTCCAGCGTGCGCTCGATGAGGCACGTCTTGCCCGCGCCCGGCGAGCTCACGAGATTCACCGTGAAGATCCCCCTCGACTTCAGGTTCTCGCGGTTCTCGCGGGCCAGCTCGTCGTTCTTCTCGAGCACCTTCCTCTCGACGGTGATGACCTTCATGGTGCTTTCACCACCGCCTCGGCCAGCTCGATCTCCGCCAGCCGCAATTCAGCGCCCCCCTCCACTCGAAGCCGCGTCCCGCCGCACGACGCGCAGCGGAAGAGGGGCTCGAAGACTTCGAACTCCTCCCCACACGCGAGACAGCGGCCCCGGGCCGGCGCGGCCTCGATCTCCAACCGGGCCTTCTCGTAGGGCGTTCCGGACACCAGCGCCCGGAAGCAGAGCTCCAGCGAGTCGGCCACGACGCCCGAGAGCGGCCCTACGCGCACGCGCACGGTGCGGAGCGCCGGCCGGTCCTCCGCCGATACGTGCTCGCCCACCAGGCTCAGGAGGCTCTCCGCGATGGAAAGCTCGTGCATGTCGCGCGCCTCCTCGGCCCGGAGCATCGCCGGCGCCGCCGCGTCGCGCAGCACCCGGCGCCCCGGCGTCGCCGCGCCCGGGTCCCCTCAGCTCGCTGGAGTGTTCCCGTTCCCGTCCGCGCCGTTCGTGTGCCCGACGGCGGCCAATTCGGCGCTGCGCTCCTGCGTCTCGTTGACCGCCGCGACCTTCTTCTTCACCAGCTCCAGGAGCTGGGCCACGGCGTGCAGGATCGCCTCCGGACGCGCGGGACAGCCGGGGACATGGATGTCCACGGGGATGACCTTGTCCACGCTGCCGACGACGTTGTACGTGTCGAACCACGGCCCGCCGCCCACCGCGCACGCCCCGATGGCCACGACGATCTTGGGGTCGGGCACGGCGTCGTAGAGATCCTTGAGCGGCTGGCGCATCGGCCGCGTGACGGGGCCGCACACCAGCAACACGTCGGCGTGCCGCGGCGAGCCCACCAGCTTCATGCCGAAGCGCTCCACGTCGAAGTACGGCGTGAGCGCGTCCAGCACCTCGATGTCGCAGCCGTTGCAGCCGCCGGTGTTGGTGTGGAACACCCACAACGACTTGGGCAGCGCCTTGGGGAACATCCGCCGCAGGAGTCCATCAGCCACGGCGCACACCTCCTTCCTACATCTTGGCCACGGAGCTGAGGAGCGGGTCGAGCCATTGCGGCTGGAGCCCGAGCACCAGGATCGCGGCGACCAGCATCACCATCGCCCAGCGCATGGAATGCGGGACCTCGTGCACGTCGTCGAGCTCCCGCTCGGGGCCGTGCGGGCTTCCGCGGAACACGCGGCTCACCATCGCCGTCATGTAAGCCATGGTGACGAGGCTCACGCAGACCGCGATGCCGAGCACGACCCAGGCGCGCGCGTCGGCGGCCGCCAGCACGACCTGCGCCTTGGCGATGAAGCCGCTGAACGGCGGCATGCCCGCGAGCGACAGCGCCCCGATCAGGGTGCACGCGGCGGTGAGCGGCAGCTTCTTGCGCAGCCCGCCGAGCGCGCCGATGCTGCGGATCTCGTGCGCCGCGAACACCACCGCACCGGTGGAGAGGAACAGCAGGCCCTTCGTCAGGGCGTGACTCACCAGGAAGAACACGGCCGCGTAGTAGCCGAGCGGGGGCCCGAGACCGAGCGCCGTGGCGATGTAGCCGACCTGCGACACGCTCGAGTAGGCGTGGAGGCGCTTGAGGTCGTCCTGCGCGATCGCCAGCGCCGCGCCCACGATCATGGTGAAGGCGCCGAGCCAGAGCAGGGTTTCGTTCAACGCCGGATAGCGCGCGCCGTAGACGCTCCAGACGCGGATGATGCCGACGAACGGCACCTTGATGATGACGCTCGACAGGAACGCGCTCATCACCGCGGGCGCCTCGGCGTGGGCGTCGGCGACCCAGGGGTGGAACGGCGCGAGCCCGGCCTTGGTGCCGAAGCCGATCATGAGCAGCAGGGTCGCCGTCAACGCCAGGTTGGGCGGGATCTGGTCCGACACGCGGCGCAAGTTGCTGATGAGCAGCGCCGACTCGCTGCCGAGGTGCGGCGCCGCCGCGGCGTAGAGCAGCACGCACCCGAAGAACGCCGACGTGATGCCGACGGTCAGCAGCAGCAGGTACTTGTACCCGGCCTCGAGGGCGCGCGCGTCCCAGTAGAACGACACGAGCAGCGCCGAGGCGACCGTGGTGGCCTCGAGCGCCACCCACAGCAGCACGATGTTGTTGGTCATCACGACCCAGAGCAGCGTGAACTCGAGCACCAGGAACAGGGCGGTGAAGAGGGGCATCCGCTTCTCGAGCCGCTCGCGCCGCTCGGGCTCGCGCGGTTGCGGCGCGCCCGGAAGGTAGGCGAGCGCGTAGACCGAGCACACGAACGCGAGGAAGGCGATCAGCGCCGCCATGATCGCGGCGAGTCCGTCCACCAGGATCTCGTCGGCGAGCGCGTGGATCGGCCCACCGGCCGCCACGCGCCACGCCTGGAGGGCCGCGAAGACGAGGGTGACGGCCGAGCCCACGACCCACAGCGCCTTGCGCGCGCGCGCGCCGATCAGCCACACGGGCAGCGCGAACAGGAGCGGGGTCGCGAGCACCGCCGCCGGGAGCCAGGCGAATCCGGCGTTCATGGAGTCTCCTCCTCGCGAAGCCCGTCCGCTCTCGACCCGCGCCGGCCTACCATCGCAGCGCCCGCAGGCGGCCGGTGTCGCGCGTGCCGAGCCGGTCCTCGATGCCATGGATGAGGTGGAGGAGCAGGAACACCGCCACCACCACGTCCGTGACGATTCCGATCAAGACGGTCTCGCGCATAGCCGTCGCCAACGACACGAGCGAGAGATGCGCACCGTTCTCCATCAAGCACACGCCGATGACGACCTTGATCGCGTCGCGGCGCGTGAGCACGGCGTACATGCCCACGAAGAGGAGCGTGAGCGCGACCGCCACGTTCGTGCGGTACGGCTCCTGCTCGGCCAAGGGCGTGGGCGCCAGGAACGACGCGTGCCGGTGGATGAGCTGCCAGCTGGCGAGCGCCAGCACCGCGATGAACACGGCCGACATCGTCGTGCCCACGAACGGCGGGACCTCGCGGTCGTCCCCGGCGTGGATGGCGTGGTAGAGCATCCACGAGATGAGCACGAGCTTCGTGACGAACGCGGTGGCCACCCACAGCCACAGGTCGGGGTGCACGGTGGCGAAGCAGGCGATGATCGTGACCATGACCAACGCTTGCGCCACGTAGGCGCCGAACGCGCGCCGCAGGCTCTTCGACTCGACGGCGAAGAACGACGTGAGGAGCAGCGTCAGCGACAGCGTGCGGACCAGGTTCTCCATGGCTCCTCCTCGCTATCCGTGCGCACCGTGCCCGTTGCCACCGCGCGGGCCGACCTGCGCCGCGCCGGGAGTGGCGACGTCGCCGCCCTGGGCCTGCGCCAGCAGCTCGGGCTCGTCCACGCGGAGCTCGAGGCTGGAGAGCTGATCGAGCGGGTGAGAGGGCACGTAGCAACGCCCGCAACGGTCGCACACGCCCATGTGCAGCCGCTGCTCGATGAGCAGGTCGCGGCGGTCCGGGGTGCCCGTCTCCCAGTCGGCCACGAGGTGCACGGCATCGTAGGGGCAGGCGTCTTCGCAGCGGCCGCACTGGATGCAGCGGTCGAGGTAGCGGCGCATGATGCGCGTCGCCGGCCCGAGATCGGTGATCAGGATGCAGCGCGACGGGCACACGTCGGCGCAGCCCCCGCAACCGATGCACTTGTCCGTGTCGACGGTGACGTGCCCGCGGTACCCCGCCTCGGGCGCCCGGGGCGCGAGCGGGTAGCCCACGGTCGCGCGGGGATTGCGGAGGCCGAAGGCGATCTGGCGGAGCTTGGCCCCGAACATGGCTGCGTCCCCCCTACGCTCCGATGAGCGCGAACACGACGGCGAACACCGAGATCAGGCCGACCTGCACCAGGAAGCCGCGCACGTAGTCGATGCGGAGCCGGGCCAGCAGCGCGCTGAGCGCCGAGGCCACGGTGAACAGGACGAGTACCTTGAGCGCCGCGACCGGCAGCCCGATCGCGAACGGGAGCCGCGTGGGCACGAACACCTCGGCCACCAGCCACGCGACCACCAGCCAGCGCACGAACAGCGTCCAGCGCAAGAGCGCGAGGCGCCGGCCGCCGAACTCGATCGTCGTGCCGCCCATCAGCTCCTGGTCGGCTTCGGACAGGTCGAAGGGCAGGCGTCCCATGTAGCCGAGCAGCGCGAGCAGCACGGCCACCGCCGCGAGCACGCCCGACACGCCGGGCCCGTGCGTCCCCTGCCAGGCGACGATCTCGGCGAGCCGGAAGGTGCCGGCCTTGAGCCCGGCGACGAACAGCGCGCAGGCGATCACGGGCTCGACGAACAGGAGCAGCAGCATCTCGCGTCCCGCGCCGAGGAAGCCGTACGGGCTGCCGGTGGCGCTGCCGGCGAGAACGAACGCCACGGTGGAGAGGCCGATCAGGTACAGCACGACGATGGCGTCGCCGGCGAAGCCGAGCGGCGATACTCCCGCGACCGGCAGCAGCACGCCCGCGGTGACGGCAGCGGCGAGCGCGACGAACGGCATGGTCGCGGCCAGCCGCCCGGTGCCGGAGCTGACCTCGTGCTTGCCGGCGAGCTTGGCGAGGTCGACGTAGCCCTGGAGCAGCGGCGGGCCCGCCCGCGACTCGAGCCGGGCGCGGATCTGGCGCGCGATGCCGTCGAGCAACGGCGAGAGCATGAAGAGCACGAGGGGGACGACCAGCGCCCAGGCGATCGCGCTCACGACCGGGATCAGCATGACGTACCCCCCGCGCCGCGGGCTTCCCGGCGGCGCTCCATGTCCTGGCGCGACAGGTCCTCGAATTCCTGTTGCCGCAGCGCGCGGCTCTCGCCGCTCTTCGCGTTCACGATCTCCACGCGCTCGGTGCACGAGAAGCACGGGTCGAGGCTGCCGAGGGCGATCGGCACGTCGGCGACCTGCGTGCCGGGCTTGAACATCACCGGCGCCGCCTGGATGTTCTGGTAGCTCGGCGCGCGCACCCGCCAGCGCTCGGGCCCGTTGCGCTCGCCGGTGCGCAGGTAGTGGAACACCTCGCCGCGCGGGGCCTCGACGGCGGCGACTCCCTCGCGGCCCGCCGGCAGCTTCTCGGGCACGTCGGCCATGAAGTTGCCCTCGGGCAGCTCGCCGAGCAGCTCGACGCAACGTCGCAGGATCTTCACCGATTCGAAGATCTCGAGCGCGCGCACCAGCGTGCGGCCGAGCACGTCGCAGCCGTCGTGCGTGACGACGTCGAAGTCGAGGAGCGAGTAGGCGGCGTACGGGTGGTCGCGACGGGCGTCCATCGCCACGCCGCTGCCGCGCGCGGTCGGCCCGACGGCTCCGGTGAGACGCACCTCCTCGGGAGTGATCACGCCCACGCCCTTCAGGCGGGAGACCAGCGCGTCGTCGTCCTGGATCGCCTTGACCAACGTCAGAGACTCGCGCTCGACCACGTCCAGCGTGGACCGGATGCGGTCGAACTGGTCGCGTGTCACGTCGAAGCGCGTTCCCCCGACGAGGTTGACGCCGAAGTGCTTGCGGCTGCCGGTGACGTACTCGGCCAGCGACAGGATCGGCTCGCGCAGCCGCCAGGACTGCATGAACACGAAGTCGAAGCCCACGATGTGGCAGGCGAGCCCGAGCCACAGCAGGTGGCTCTGCACGCGCTCCAGCTCGAGGGTGACCGTGCGGATCAACCGCGCACGGAGCGGCACGTCGATTCCGGCGGCCTCCTCGACGGCTTCGCAGTACGACGTCGAGTGCACGCATCCGCAGATGCCGCAGATGCGCTCGGCGAGCGAGATGACCTGGTTGTAGTTGAGCACCGAGTCGCCCAGCTTCTCGATGGCGCGGTGGCAGTAGACGCCGCGGTAGTCGGCGCCGACCACGGTCTCCCCATCCACGAACAGCCGCCACTGCGACGGCTCCTCGAGCACCGGGAAGAACGGACCGAGCTGGACTACGGTCGTGCCCGGCGGCGGCTGGCGGTACTGGAACGGACGCCCTCCGCCGTTCGTGCTCTCCGGGACCTTGAAGTTGTAGGGAACTTCCTTGCGCAGCGGGTACACGTCCTCTGGGAAGTCGTCGGGCAGGCACAGCGGCCGCGGGTCGGGATGCCCCGCGCTGTCGATGCCCAGCAGATCGTGCATCTCCAGCTCGGCCCACGAGGCCCCCGGCACGATCGGCGTGATCGACGGCAGCGTCGGCTTGGCCCCGTCGAGAGGCACGCGCACAGCCAGACGCAGATGCGCGGAGTCGGACGCGAAGCAGTGCAGCACCTCGAATCCGCCGCCGCCCTTGCGGCAGTCCACGCCCACGCTGATCACGTAGCGGGCGCGCAGGTCCTCGAAAAGGACGCGCACGGCCTTCTGCACGTGGCCGGGAGCGACGGTGAGGTAGAGGCGCTCGGGCCGCGGCGCGTGCGACTCGAGGAGCATGCCCTCGAGCGCGGCGCGCACGCGGGCGGCGAAGGCAGAGGCGCCTTCGAGGGTCTCGATGCGTGCTGGGGCTACGGTCGCCATGGGAAGCCTCACTGCCGGAGCAGCAGCATGAAGAGCAGCACGAGCGCCGCCGCCCCCATGAGCTGCCAGGCGAGGTAGACGTGCGGGACGCCGGTGTGCACGTGGCGCAGGCCGTCGGTCATGCGCCGGCCGACGCCCGCGGCGGGTCGGTAGAGCCAGCGGTCGGGGTCCACGGCGGGAAGCACCCAGCCGGGGCGCTTCAGCCGCGGCCAGCGCGGGATCGGATACGCGCGGCGCAGCTCCTCGCGCACGGCGGAGTAGAAGCCGAGCGGATGGACCAGCGGAGAGCCGCCATCGGGGACGCCGCCGGTCCACACCGCACGCGTCGCGGGGGCGTCGCCACGCCCGACCATGAGCCGGGCGATCGAGAAGGCCCAGGCGCCGAGGACGATGAGGAGCGCCGGGGCGAGCGCGCCGGTCAGCGGCCCGAGCGTGAAGACGTCCCAGCCGTGGCTCCCGGCGGCCGCGAGCGGCGGCAGCCCCGCCAGGCCACGCGCGAGCGCGGACAGCACGGCACCGGGCGCCAAGCCGATCGCGACCACGGCGATCGCCAGCAGCACCTGGGCGGCGCGCATCGCGCCCGGCACTTCCAGGTCGCCCGCGCGCATCGGACGATTGGCGAACGCCGCGGCGAAGAACTTCACCGCATACAGCACCGAGAGGAGGCTCGCGACCAGCAACCCCAGGCCGGCCACCGTGACCGCCGGCACGCGCGACAGGACCGTGGCCTGCAGCATCAGCCACTTGGCGGTGAACGCGGTGAGCGGCGGGAAACCAGCGATGGCGAGCGTTCCGACGAGCGCCGTCCAGCCGGTCACCGGCATGGCCTCGAACAGCCCGCCCATGTCCTCGAGTCTGCGGCTGCCGGTGCGCCACTGCAGCGCGCCTGCGTTGAGGAACAGCAGCGCCTTGACCGCGGCGTCGCCGACGATGTGGAACGCCGCGCCGAGCAGCGCCAGCGCCGCGAGAGCGGGTTGGAGCGGCTGGAGCACGAGGGCCGCGCCGATCCCGAGCGCGACGAGCCCGCTCTGGGCGATGGACGAGTAGGCCAGGAGCACCTTGGCGTCCATCGCGGCGCAGGCGGCGAAGCCGCCGACCAGGGCGGACAGGAGTCCGAAGGCGCCGAGGATCCAGCCCCACAACGGGGCGGAAGCGGGCGCGGCCGCCGCCAGGGTCGCGACGAAGATGCGCAGCACGCCGTAGAGCCCTAGCTTGATCATCACGCCCGACAGCACGGCCGACACCGGCGCCGGCGCGGCCGGGTGCGCGTCGGGCAGCCAGTCGCCGAAGGGATAGAGGCCGGCCTTGGTGGCGAAGCCGATGAAGAACAAGGCCAGCACCGTGTGCAGCAGGACGGGATGCCCCGCGGCCAGCGCGCCCAAGGTCGCCGGCAGGTTGTCGAAGGCGAACGAGCCGCCCGCCGCCCGCAGGAGCACGGCGCCGAACAGAAGGCACGCGGTGCCGCAGTGAGTCATGAAGAAGTACTTGAACGCCGCCCGCAGCGCCTCGGCCTCGCGCGTCTCGAACGCCACCAGCACGTAGGAGGCCAGCGTCATCAGCTCCCAGCACACCAGGAACAAGACCAGATCGGCGGCCAGCAGCGTGCCCACCATGCCGGCGACGAACACGGCGTAGAGCATCCAGAAGCGAACGCGGCTCTCCTCGCGGTAGCGCTCCTGCCCGAGGTAGGCGGGCGCGTAGAGCGCGGCGACCGCGGAGACGACCAGCACGGGGATCAGGAACAGGAGCGTGAGCCCGTCGAGATGCCATGCGAGGTGCGGGCCGACGATCTCCCACAGGTTCCGGCTCACGTCGTCATCCTCCGAGCCCTCCCGGCCGCACCGCCGAGGCGAGCGGCAAAGCGATGGCGGTGATGGCGAGGCACAGCAGCATGAGGATCACGAGCGAAGCCTCCATCGCCTGCGAGCGCGGTCCGATCCCCGCCGAGGCCGGCGACGGCCGGCCGAGGAAGACGCGCTGCCCCACCCACAGGAACCACGCGAAGGCGACGACGCTCTCGAGCACGACGAGCGCCCCCGCGGCGATGCCCCAGCCGCCGAGCTGGACCGCGCCGGTCACGATCATCAGCTTGCTCCAGAAACCGGCGAAGGGCGGAACGCCGGTCACGGTGAGCGCGCCGATGAGAAAGCCCACGGAGGCCACCGGCGCGCGCTTGAATACGCCCGACAGGTCGCGGATGCGGCGCGTGCCGGCGGCGTACGACAGCGTGCCGACCGACAGGAACAGGAGCGCTTTGCCGACCCCATGGGCGAGAATGTGCAGCGCGGCGCCCTGCGCCGCACGCACCGAGCCCGCGATCAGGAGGGAGGCGCCGAGCAGCACGAGCGCCAAGTGGCTGATCGTCGAGAGCGCGAGCAGGCGCTTGAGATCGTCCTGGTAGAAGAACTGCGCCACCGAGACGACGAGCGTGAGCACGGCCATCGCCGCTACCAGCACGACGATGCCGCCGGGGAATCCGTGGCCCAACGGCGCGACCGTCGGCAGCGGCAACGCGACTGCGGGCACCGCCGACACGCCGGCGGGCAGCGCGGCGGCGGCCGCGACATCGGCACCCGCGACCGGCGTCCGCGGATTGGCGAGCGCCACCCGCAGCACGAGGTAGACGCCCGCGTTGACCATGGACGCCGCGTGCAGGTACGCGCTCACCGGGCTGGGCGCGACCATCGCCGACGGCAGCCAGGTGTGGAACGGCACCTGCGCCGACTTGGCCCAGGCTCCGACCAGCACGCACACGACGAGGAGCACGGCTGCTCCGCCCTGCAGGCCCGCCGGCAGCTGGCCGAACGCGTCGAAGCCCGCCGAGTGCGTCATCGCGAGCAGGGCCAGGGTGGCGGCGAAGAGGGCGAGCCCACCGCCCGCGGTCATCAGGAACGCCTTCTGTGCCGCCGCCAGCGACTCCGCCTCCTCGTCGTAGAAGCCGATCAGCGCCCACGAGCAGACCGTGGTGACCTCCCAGAAGATGAAGAGCTGGATCAGGGTCGCCGAGGTTACCAGGCCCGACATCGCGGCGACGAAGAGCAGCATCCAGAACCAGTAGCTGCGGCGGTCTTCGCCGGCGGGCGTCTCGCGGTTCCGGGGGCCGACGTAGGCGACCGAGTAGAGCACGCACACGAACCCGATGATCACGGCGCCGAGCAGCACGAGGCTGGAGAGCGGGTCGAGCACGAATCCGAACAACGGCACCGGCCGCCCGGCGATCCGGTCGACCAACGGCAACCCGCCGAGCGGCACCGTGACGCCGGCGATGCCGTGGCGCGCGACGACCGCTCCCGCCACCAAGGCGGTCGCCAGCGAGGCGAGGACCGCGGTCCAGTCGCTGGCGCGGCCGCGCACTAGCCCGGCGACGACGGCGCCGGCCAGCGGTATGCCGAGCAGGAGCGCGAAGCCCAGCAGAGCGGGATCAGGCATGGAGCACCTCCGGCGCGCCCAGGCTCTCGATCAGGGCGTCCTCGACGGTGTCGGCGCCGGCGGCGACGGCGGATGTGAGAGGCGCGCCGAACTCGGTGTCGTCGGGCTGGACGCCGATGAGCCAGCAGGCGATCCCGCGCGCTTCGAGCGCACGCGCGAGCAGGAGCAAGGACATCGCGTGGGTCGAGGTCGAGCGGGAAGCGAGCTCGCCGGCGGGCGCGAGGCACCAAGCCCCCGGAGGGCCGCCGTGCGCCGCAGCATCCACGAACAGCACGACGCCGGGGGCGGCGTCGGTCAGCACGCCGAGGTAGTTCTCGGGCACGGTCTCGACGTCGTACACCGCCGCCGCGAGTCGCCCGCGCAAGCGATCGGCAACGTGCGAGCCGACGCCGTCGTCGCCGCGCAGCCGGTTGCCGACGCCCACCACGGCCGCGCTGCGCCCGCCCACCAGTGCGCCGATCCGTTCGCCGAGTTCGCTCATGGGCTCTCCTACCAGGGCATCTCGATCCGTTCCATCGCCAGCAGCTCGTCGTACCGGAGCACCGGCCCGTCCATGCACACGTAGCGGTCGACGACGATGCAGTGGCCGCACTTGCCGATGCCGCACTTCATGTGGCGCTCGAGAGTGGCGACCATGCGCTCCGGCCGCAGCTCGAGCTGCTGCTCGAGCTTGGCGCAGGCGATCTTGATCATGATCGGCGGGCCGCACAGGAACGCGGTGGTGCGCGACGGGTCGAGCTGGACCCTCGGGAACAGGGCGGGTACGAAGCCCACGAGACGAGGCGGATCGTCGTGCTTCTCCCACTCGCCGTCGCCGACGTCCGCCGAGAGGTGCATCTCGACGCCGAGCTTCTGCCACTCGGCCCACTGCCAGGAGTAGAGGAGGTCGTGCGGCGTGCGCGCGCCGTGCAGGCAGACGATGCGGCCGTAGCGCTCGCGGTGCAGGAGCATCTCCCACAAGAGGCCCCGCAAAGGCGCGAGCCCGATCCCGCCGGCCACGAACAGCAGATCCTGACCTTCGTAGTCTCTGATCGGAAAGCCGTTGCCCAAAGGTCCCCGCACGCTCACGACGTCGCCGGGCTGCATGCGGGTCAGCAGCGTGGACACCACGCCGGCCGCGCGGACGGTGATGTAGAGCGCACCGGGGAGGCCGGCCGGCGACGAGACCGAGATCGGCACCTCGCCGCCGGAGAACACTCCGACCTCGAGGAACTGGCCCGGGGCGTAGTCCATCCCGTTGCGCTCCAGGCTCAACGTGGTGACCGGCTGCGACGTGCCGCGCGCTCGGATCTCCTCGCGGACCTCCAGCACGCGCGCGAGCTGCGGGCGGTACACGTCGTTCCGTGCTTGGCCGGGATGCCGCTCGGAGGCGGTCGTTCCCATGGGGCGGCTCCTATTCCTTTCCCGTTCCGGCGGCAACTTCCGGACCGGCGCCCGCCAGCGGGGCCGAAAGGCTGCCGCGGCCGCGCCCCGTGAGCGCGTCCCGCATGCCCTCGGCGATGCGGTCGATTCCCTCCTCGCCCATGCACACCTGGATGCAGCGCCCGCACCCGGTGCAGCCGAGCGTCTCCATGCGCTGCTGGAACTGGGCCGAGAGCTTGTGGAAGAAGCGCGTGAGGCAGCGCTCGCCGCACGTGAAGCGCGGGTAGCCGCCCCCGGCCTGGCGCACGTAGCCCGACAGCGTGCAGCAGTCGCGCGTCCGGATGCGGTCCCAGCGGCCGTCACGCACGTCGCCGGTGATGCCGCCCGGCGCGGCCGGCATGAAGCCGCCGGCCGGCTCTTCGAAGGCCGCCTCGCCCGGACCGTTCACGTCCGCCACGTGGAAGCAGTAACAGGTGGGACAGACGAACGCGCAGCCGCCGCACTCGAGGCAGCGCGCGCCCACGATCGTCCAGAACGACTCGTCGAGGCGGCCGGTGGAGATCATGCGCGAGGCCGCCATGGTCTGGACGCGGTGCGCGCTGTGCTCCTTGAAGTGCTCGACCGTCGCGCGCACGCGCGATTGCTTCTCCTCGATCGCGCCCGCTGGCGGATCCAGCAGCTCGGCGACGCAACGCTGGGCGAGGCGCTCCCCGCGCTCGCTCCCGATCTCGACCAGCCAGCCGCCGCTCAGCTCGGTGAGCTGCCAGTCATAGCCGCTCTCGAGCGCGGGACCGCCCTCGCAGCAGACGCACATGCAGGTCTCGCCCGGCTCCTGACAGACCACGGAGATCAGCGTCGTCGCCTCGCGCCGCTCGAGGAACGGCCCGTCGGCCGTGTCGGGCCGGCCGAAGATGACCCCGGACAGGAAGCGTTCGAGATAGGCGACCCCGGCCACGTCGCACGAGCGGATGCCGAAGAGGACGCGGTCCCGGGGAACGCGGCTCCCGGCGTTCTCGAGCGTGGGCGTCCCGTTCTCCAGCCGGTAGGAGACGAGACGCTCGGGCGAGGGCAGGAAATACTCCTTGGGCGGCACCAGGGAGTTCACGTAGTCGCGGCAGATCTCGGCGGAGCCTTGGACCGGGAGGAACAGCAACTCGTCCTCGACCTCGACCGGCGCGATCAGCTCCGACTCGCGAGCGAGGCGATCCAGCACGCGATCCAGCGCCTGTCCCGACAGCCAGCGGACCCGGGTCGGCATGGCGACAGCCTCCTCAGCGGGCGCCCGGGCGCGAGATGCGCACGGCGCGAGGGCGGAACACGGGGATGCGCAGGCTCGGGTCGAAGTCGAGCGCGCCGAGCTTCGTGCCGCAGCTCTCCCAGCAAGGCATCGCGATCCACGCCGTGCCGTGCAGCGCTTGCGGGTGGAGCCGCGCCGGCAGCGTGACCGAGCCCTCGGGCCCCGACAGCGTCACCGCGCTCGCGTGCGGGATGCCGAGGGTCCGGGCGTCCTCCGGGTTCATGGTCACGCACCCGGACGAGAAGTCGGCGAACAGGTTGCGGGCTTCGCGCCAGGCCGTGACCGTCGAGCCGGTCAGGGCGTGCGAGTTCCAGAACAGGGTCGTGTCGAGCGCGGCCAGGAACGGGTACTCGTCGCTCGGGCGATCGGATTCGAGCCCGCCGGGGCCCGGCAGGCACGGCGAGGCCGGCGCCGGCTCCGCCTCGCCGTCGAAATGCTGCATCAGGTGCGCGGCGATCGCGCCCTCGGTCCAGCGCCCCGCCGGCGGCGCATGCGGCACGATCTCCTGCGCGCGCCCCTCGGTGTTCACCACGGTGCCGTGCTTCTCGGCCAGCAACCCGCCGGGCAGGACGACATCCGCCCGGTGCGCCGACCGCGACTTCACCGCGTCGACGACCACCGTCAGCTCCGCGTGCTCGAACGCCTGCTCGCTGAGCGTGGGGAAGAACTCGAACGGGTCGTCGGCGAAGACGAGCAGCGCTTTGAGGCGGCCCGCGGCCGCCGCCTGGAGCATCTCCCACGCCGACAGTCCCTCGGCGGCGGGACGGATCCCGGCCTCGATCACGCCGCGCTGGTTGACGTAATCGGTGAGGAACAGCGTGCGCTTCCCGGAGAGCAGCCGCCAGGCGTCCGCTCCGTGCCCCGTCAGCGCGATCTCGGACGAGAGCAGCACCAGCTCGTCCGGCTCCAGCCCCCTCATCGCCTCCAGCTCGCATCCCGGCAGGGCCACCTCGTGCTCGGCCGCCAGCGCCGTGAGCGGCGGGCGACGGCTATGCACGAAGCGGACGCGGGCGCCGCGGTCGGCGGCGCGCACCAAGCGGCGAGCGGCCTGCGGCTGGCGACTCTCGAGGTGGGCGCCGAGCACGGTGATGTGCGGCGCGTCCTGGATGGCCTGGAGCTCGATCGC
Organism: bacterium; assembly: GCA_046330135.1. Classification (GTDB taxonomy): domain Bacteria; phylum ARS69; class ARS69; order ARS69; family ARS69; genus CAYYFX01. The sequence continues at coordinate 235,578 of JAXLTI010000004.1, read as the reverse complement.
CGGGAACGGGAGGTAACCGATGCGCTGGAGCGTGTCGAGGTGGGGCGTACCGAGCGCGTGGGCGAGACGCCGCAGGAGTAGCGCCTCTTCGACCGTGATTCGCGCCGAGCCGAGGATGCCGATGCTCTCGCCGCCGTAACGGTCACGAATGCGCGCGAGGCCATTCGCCACCTCGTCGAGGGCGCGCTCCACCGGCACGGGCTGGAGCGGATCGCCGCGGCAGCGGGCGTAGGCCGTCAGGACGCGAAGGGGCGAGGCGAGAAGCTCGCCCGCGCTGTAGCCGCGAAGGCAGAGCGCGCCCTGGGAGACGGGGTGATGGAGGCGCGGGTAGGAGGCCTCCCCGGCGAACACCAAAGAACACCCCGCGCCGCAGAACGGGCACACCGTCGCGGCGGGGCGTGCAAACGCAGGCATGGCACCCTTCATGAGCATGGGCGCCTTCCTCCATCGGACAATCTACTCAGCTATTGTCGAGCGACCAGTCATCCAGGGGCCGTACGCGGAAGCCCGTCGCGGGGGCATCGCCCTCACGTGAGCCGACCGCTATGATTTCTGGCGCATCGAGAGAGCGGCCAGTCGCCGCCCCGCACGATCACACGATCAGGAGACAACCCCGCGGAGCCGGGCCTCGGATTGCTCGCCGCGAAGCGCCGCCTCTACCGCGACGGCCGGGGAGACGTGTCCGTTCCAGCCCGGCGTGAAGCCACCAACGCCCCGGCCAACGTCCCACCCACGGAGGAGAGCAGGATCCCCGCCCCCTGGGAGAGGATCACGTCGAGCCTCTCCACCAGGCACATGACCAGGATTGCCAGGACCGGTACCGTGACCAAGGCCGCCATCGTTCGCCGATCTTGCCGCAGAGCTTCCCGATGACCGCGCGAGAGAAAGAACTGGCAGGCGCAGAAATAGAGCGCCATTCCGGCGAACCCTGCGGGCAAGCCCACGCGTTCGCCGAGTGCGAACCCGGGGACGAAGAACCCGAGCAGAAGGGCCGCGGCCGTCTCCACGCTCGTCCTCCCGACTCCGACCGTGGCTCGCGCTACGCGGCGCCGTTGCCTCCGCCGGCCGCGCGCTCACCCGCCTTGAACGCCTCGACGTTCAGCTCCAGCATCGCGCAGTCCGCCTTGAGGCTCCGCGCGACGGTCGCGAGCAGCGACTCCTCGGGGAGGATTCGCGTGGCCGCCCGCAACGCGCCGAGCGCCACCATGTTCTTCACCACGGCCTTCCCGAGGTTGTGCGCGAGCTCCGTGCACGGCACGCCCACGGCCCTCACGCGCGCCGCCAGCGCCGGCACTTCCGAGATGACGCTCGAGTCGTAGACGACGATCCCGCCCTCCTGGACCGTCGGGCCGAACTTCGCGAGGCTCGGCGCATTGAACGCGACGAGCGCGTGCGGCCGCGGCGACGCGGGCGAGAGCACTTCCGTGCGCGCGACGTGCACGTCCGCGTAGGACGTCCCGCCGCGAGACTCCGGACCGTAGCTCGGGATGTGGGTGGCGTCGAAGCCCTCGGCGATCGCCGCCCGCGCGAGGAGCATCGCGGCCGTCTGCGCGCCGTCGCCCCCGGCTCCGGCGAGCTTGAGGGCCACGTCCTCCGGATGCAGGTGCGCGGGGAAGGCCTTCGCGAACCGCGGCATCGCCTCGCGCGGCGCGTCCAGCACTTCCATGACGCGCGCGGGGTCGTATTCCGGCGGCGCCCACCGGAAGGCGGGCTCGCGCTCGACGTTCTTCAGCACGCCCAGCGGATACGCCGGCACCATCACGTCCTTCACCCACGCTTCCGCCTGGAGCGGCGTCATCTTGAGATGCGTGGGGCACTCGGCGAGCACCTCGACGAGGCCGAAGCCGGTCCCCTCCATCTGGAGCTGGAGGACCTTCCGGATCGCGCGCTTCGTGCGGTTGCGCGACTTCTGATCGAAGAGCGCCGTGCGCTCCACGTACACCGGGCCGTCCAGCCCGGCGATCATCTCGGCGACCTTGAGCGGCGGGCCTTGGAACGCGCCGCGCCCCTCCGGCGTGGTCGAGGAAACCTGCCCGGGAAGGGTGGTCGGGGCCATCTGGCCGCCGGTCATCCCGTAGATCGCGTTGTTCACGAACACCACGCTGATCGGCATGCCGAGCTGCGCAGCGTGGATGATCTCGGCGAGCCCGATGGAGGCGAGGTCCCCGTCGCCCTGGTAGCTGACGACGACGGCCTCGGGGTTCGCGGTCTTGTGTCCGATCGCCACCGCCGGGGCGCGGCCGTGCGCGGCCTGCGTGTTGCCGACGTCGAAGTAGTAGTAGAGGAAGACCGCGCAGCCGACCGGCGAGATGGCCACGGTGCGGTCCTGGATGCCCAGCTCGGAGATGCACTCCGCGAGGTACTTGTGGATGAGGCCGTGGCCGCATCCCGGGCAATAGTGGGTCGTGGCGCCCTTGAGGCCCTTGCCGTTCGCGTGGCGATCGAAGTGCTGGAAGAACGCGTTGGCCCGCCCGCCGTCGCCCGTCACGGGACCGCCCCCCTTGCCGCCCAGCGTCATTCCGCTCATGCCGCACCTCCCGCCACCGCGAGGACCTTGTCCACGATGTCTTGCTCCTGCGGGAGCATCCCGCCGAACCGGCGCAGCGAGTGGATGCGCACGGGCGGCGCGCCCGCGTGCGACAGCGCCAGCCGCATCTCGTCCTCGAGCTGCCCGGGCCCGCCCTCCACCACGACCAGATCGGTGACCCGGCCGAGGTGGGACACGAGCTGCTTCGCCGGGAACGGCCAGAGCGTCACCGGATGGAACAGCCCCACCGGGACGCCCTTCGCCCGGAGCATCTCCACGGCGCCCTTCGCCATGCGGGCCGGCGTGTTGCAGGCGACGATGAGGACGCGCGCGTCGTCGGCCTGGCTCGCGTTCGCGCGGGACTCGCGCGCCGCGATGCGCGCGTACTTCTCGTTCAGCCTCACGTTGTGCGCTTCGAGATCCGGCTCGGCGAGGTGGATCGACGACACGAGGTTGTGCCGGTGCGCCGCGTCGCCCCAAACCGCCCACGACGGGCGGCCGGGCACGAACATGTGATCCGGGAGGCGGACCTTGCCGGTCATCTGGCCGAGGTAGCCGTCGGCGAGGACGACGACCGGGTTGCGGTACTCGAAGGCCAGCTCGAAGGCCAGCATCGTCAGGTCCAGCATCTCCTGCGGAGTCGCCGGCGCGAGCGTGATCGCGTGCGTGTTGCCGTGGCCGAGACCGCGGCACGCGAGCTTGATGTCGGATTGCTCGGGCCCGATGTTCCCGAGGCCCGGGCCGCCGCGCATCACGTTCATGAAGACCGCGGGGACCTCCGCGCCGATCATGTACGAGACGCCCTCGAGCATCAGGCTGAAGCCCGGCGAGCTGGTGAAGGTCATGCACGGAAGCCCGGCGGCGCCGCAGCCGTACATGTGATTGACGGTGGCGACCTCGCTCACGGCCTGGAGGAACACGCCGTTCATCTTCGGCAGGATCTTCGCGAGCAGCTCGGCGCCTTCGGTGGACGGCGTGATCGGGTAGCCGAACACGTGCCGGCAGCCGGCGAGGACCGCGCCCACGGCGGACGCGTAGTTCCCCTTGAGGACCATCGGCTCGCACGCCGGCAGCGGAACGCGGCGCGCCGGAACGTCGGCGGGCGCGGACGCGGGAGTCGGCTGCGCGCCGAAGAGATGCCCGGGGTCTTCCAGCTCGTAGGCGTCGGTCGAGAGACCGTACGGCTCGGGGCACGCGGAGATGCAGACGCCGCATCCGTTGCACACGTCGTAGTCGATGAGGATCGGAATCAGCCCCGATTCCTGATTGATGTCGTGACCGAGGGTGATGCAGTGCCGGGGGCACGCGTCGATGCAGCGACCGCACCCCTTGCAGAGCTGGGGTAGGACGAGCGGCTTGGGGTGTTCCTTGACCGCGGTCATCGGGTGTCTCCTTCCGGCCGGCGACTAGCGGACTTCTTGGTCCTAATTTAGCCCGCAGCGAGGCGGCGGACCATGCGCCGGGGGGGCGCGGCGGAGCCCCGGCCGATATCACCGAATCGATCTATTCACAACGGGTTACGTGGGACTCACGCTGCACCGGGGCCGGGACCCCGGGCCGGCCGGGTCGCCGCCCAGTCGCAGCCAGGGGGGTGCCGGGTCTAGTGGATCTGCTGGGGCGGCGCCGTCGCTCGCGGGCGAGCGAGCTGCGCTTCCCCGTAGGGGTTGGGGACCTCCTCGAATCGCCCGAACTTCGCCCGAAAGGCGTCCTCGGACATCAAGCTGAGGAACGCGAAGTAGCGATCACCGATACGTACACACCTCACCAGGGAGAGCGGCCCATCCGGGCCCGAGAAGTTGGGCTTCTTCGTGAAGATCGGAACGGCCTCCACCCCCTCGACGCCGCGACGCCGCATGTAGTCGAGCGAGACGTCGTGCTGATGTCCGAGCACGGGACTCCGGACGGGCATTCGGGCGATCTCGAAATCGTTCAGGCCGTAACGATCGAGGATGCGCCAGCGCGTGTAGTACGGGATCGCGCCGGCCGCCCCCGTGGCGAGGTAGAAGTCCCGCGGCAGCACGCCATCGTCGATGAGCTGGCGGAGCATCCGGCCCACGAGGATCCACTGTCGCGTGTACGCCCGCAACGTGGGCACGGAAGGAAGGTACGCGCCCCGCTCCAGGAGGAGGTTTCTCGTCACTCCGATGCCGGTGGCGAACAGCAGCGGGAGCAGGACCGCCCCTGCGGCCGCGGCGCGCAGGAGCATCCGGGACGAGGGCAGGATCTCGACCATCCGGCGGATCCCGTCGATCAGCAGCCAGTACGCCGCGGGGAACACGAAGACGAGGAAGCGGAACTCGAAGATGTCGCCGCCGATCAAGACGACGTAGAGCAGGTGCGCCGTGACCCACGCGAGCAGCAGCGCGTGCTCGATGTCGCGAGCGCGCCAGACCGCGAAGAGGATCCCGGGGATGAACCACCCGAAGAGACAGTCGCGGTGGAACCAGGTCAGATACTCCAGCCCTCGTCCCACCATCAGCCCGGGCACCTTCGCGTGGAACGTGTTCGGGAGCCAGGCGCCGTAGTACGCGTGGCGCCACAAGAGATGGCCGCCGACGATCGCGAGGTAGGGAGCCCCCCAACGCAGGACGCGGCCGGCCCCGCTTCGCTTCTGCACGACGTCGACCACCGCGAAGGCCCCGACGACAGCCGCGAGGCCCATCCCCTCGGGGCGCGTGAGCGTGGCCAAGGCGAGCAGCAGCGAAGAGACGACGCCCCCGCCGGCCGCCCGCCGCCGCTCTTCGAAGTAGACGTCGACGGCGGCAAACGCGAGCAGAGCGAAGAGCATCGTCTCCTGCCCGCCCGTACACCACGCGGTGAAGTTGCGGCTGAGCGCGAGGACGAGAGGCGGCGCGAAGGTCCACGGGTTCCACGTCCCCCAGCGACGGGCCGAAAAGCGAACGAGCAAGGCGAGAAGGGCGACGCCGCTCGCGATGCCGAGAATGTTCGAGAGAATCTCGGGCTCGATCCTCAGGCGCGCCCCGGCGGCCAGGAGGAGGACCCAAAGGAAGCTCGTGTACCCCTCGACGCGCTCGCCCAGATTCCAGACCAATCCGTGGCCGTCGGCGAAGAAGCGCGCGTAGCGGAAGCTGATGAAGGCGTCGTCGTTGAGGAAGTAGTACGCGGCGACGTTGCGAGCGAAGAGCACGACCGTGATGGCGATCGCCGCGACCGCCACCCACCGCTCGAGCTTCCGTCCACCTGCGAGGGCGTCCATGGTCTCTCAACTGACCTCGGGCGCTTGCCCGACCGAAGGGCGAGTATAGGCTACAGCCCCGCGGGGAAGTGGCGCACCGGCCCGCAACCGGGAACTCCGGCGCCGATCCGCAACTCCCGGATCGGGGCCAAGACGTGGCGATCGCCGGGCGGCCTCCGCCCCCCCTGCCCCCCGGGGACGATCGCCCGGCTGGAAACGCTCGTACGCCCCGAGAAGCGGCAACTTGGGGCCCCCCGAATCAGGGAAATCGTGTATTCTCCGACATCCTTGCGATGACCCGAGGTTCCGCTCCGGCGGAACCGGTGGAGGGGATGTCGGGTGGAACGGGTCGGGGCGCTGTTGCACAGCCTCGAGGGTGCGGAAGTCCTCCGGCGTCGGATTGCGGAGGCTCGCGGTCTGGCGAGTTGGCCGGAGATCGTGGGCACCCATCTGGCCGAACGAACCCGACCTCTCCAGCTCGCAGGCGGACGGCTCTTCGTGCTCTGCCACGGGTCCGCCCTCCGCCAGGAGCTCGCGTTCCACAAGCGCGAGATCCTGCGGCGGTTCCGGGACGCGTGCGCGTCGCCGGTGGTGGCACGGGAGATCGTGCTGTTGGAGTCGGACGCGAACCTGTCGTCCTTGGTGCGGGAAGCAGAGGCCGGCGAGGCGCCGGGAGGTCGCCGCGGCGCGGCGGGTTCGAGCGCGGCGCCCGGGATCACGGCGGATGAGCCGGGCGGCGCGGTCGAGCACGGGCCCGCGGCGGAGGAGCCCAGTCTCGCGGCGAAGGTGGCGGCGGCGTATCCGCGCTTCGACGGCGCCGCGTATCGCGAGGAGATGCGCCGCATCGCCGAGGGCGGCTAGGAGAAAGATCCGTGGGAGACGTGGGAGACACTGTGGCGGAAGCGAACGAGACGAAGAGCACGCGGAGCAAGGCCGACTACGGCGCGAAGGACATCCAGGTCCTCAAGGGCCTGGAGGGCGTCCGCAAGCGGCCCGCGATGTACATCGGCTCCACCGGCGTGGACGGGCTGCACCACCTCGTCTACGAAGTCGTCGACAACGCGGTGGACGAGGTTCTCGCCGGTTTCTGCACGCAGGTGGACGTCGTCCTGCACAAGGACGGCTCCGTGTCCGTGGACGACGACGGCCGCGGCATTCCCGTGGAGATGCACTCCGAGGGGAAGACCGCGCTCGAAGTCATCATGACCACGCTGCACGCGGGCGGGAAGTTCGATCGCGAAGCGTACAAGGTGTCCGGCGGTCTGCACGGCGTGGGCGTGTCGGTGGTGAACGCGCTCTCGAAGTGGCTGCAGGCGGAGGTTCGCCGCGACGGCCAGGTGTGGATGCAGCGCTACGAGCGCGGCGTCCCCGCCGGCCCGGTGAAGGCCATCGACAAGGCGAAGAAGACCGGCACGAAGGTCACCTTCATGCCGGATCCGGACGTCTTCGAGACGATGCAGTTCCACTTCGACACGCTCTCCGCGCGGCTGCGGGAGCTCGCGTTCCTCAACCGCGGCGCGCGCATCACCATCGCGGAGGAGGCCACCGGGAAGTCCCACGAGTTCCTGTACAAGGGCGGCCTCTCGGAGTTCGTGAGCTACCTCACCCAGAACACGAACGTCCTCCACAAGAACCCCATCCACTTCCGCGCGGAGAAGGACAACGTCGTCGTGGAGGTGGCGCTGCAGTACAACGACACCTACGCGGAGACGCTGTTCTCCTTCGCGAACAACATCCGCACCATCGAGGGCGGCACGCACCTGATCGGGTTCAAGGCCGCGCTCACGCGCACGCTGAACAACTACGCCACGAAGGCGAACCTCTTCAAGGGCGGCAAGGACAAGATCACGTCGATCTCCGGGGACGACGTGCGCGAAGGACTGGCGGCGGTCGTCTCGGTGAATCTCCCCGAGCCGCAGTTCGAGGGGCAGACGAAGGCGAAGCTCGGGAACTCCGAGCTGAAGGGCGTCGTCGAGCAGCTCGTGGGAGACCGGCTCGGCGAGTACCTCGAGGTGAATCCGCCGATCTCTCGGAAGATCGTGGAGAAGGCCATCGCCGCGGCGCAGGCCCGCGAGGCCGCGCGCAAGGCGCGAGCGCTCACGCGTCGCAAGACGGCGCTGGAGAACTCCTCCCTGCCGGGGAAGCTCGCGGACTGCTCCATCACGGAGCCGGAGCACTGCGAGATCTTCATCGTGGAGGGTGACTCGGCGGGCGGCACGGCGAAGCAGGGCCGGGACCGTCGCTTCCAGGCCATTCTCCCCATCCGCGGCAAGATCCTGAACGTCGAGAAGGCGCGGGAGGACAAGATCCTCGGGAACGAGGAGATCCGCGCCATGATCACGGCCATCGGGACCGGCATCCGCGAGGAGTTCGACCTGGCGCGGCTGCGCTACGGCAAGGTCATCATCATGACCGACGCGGACGTGGACGGCTCGCACATCCGCACGCTGCTCATGACGTTCTTCTTCCGCGAGATGAAGCAGCTCATCTCGGGCGGGCACCTGTACATCGCCGTCCCGCCGCTCTACCGCGTGAAGAAGGGCAAGGAAGAGGTGTACGCGTATTCGGACGACGAGAAGGACCGCCTCGTGAAGCGCATGGGGGACGCGAAGACCGGCGCGAAGGGCCTCCAGGTCCAGCGCTACAAGGGCCTCGGCGAGATGAACCCCGAGCAGCTCTGGGAGACCACGCTGAACCCCGAGACGCGCTCCATGCGGCTGGTCCGCCTCGAGGACGAGGTGGAAGCGCACAGCATCTTCAAGATCCTCATGGGCGACGAAGTGGAGCCCCGCCGGCAGTTCATCGAGAAGCACGCGGACCAGGTCCGCAACCTCGACCTGATCTGACGCGGCCCTGACGCGGCCGCCGCGCCAACCAACGGAAGGAACGGAAAGTCATGGCCGGACCGGAACGGATCATCCCGATCGAGATCGAAGACGAGATGAAGTCCTCGTACATCGACTACTCGATGTCGGTGATCGTTTCCCGTGCGCTGCCCGACGTGAGGGACGGACTGAAGCCGTCGCAGCGGCGCGTGCTCGTGGCGATGAACGACCTGAGCCTCTCGCCCACGTCGAACTACCGCAAGTGCGCGAAGATCGCCGGCGACGCCAGCGGCAACTACCACCCGCACGGCGAGGCGGTCATCTACCCCACCCTCGTGCGCATGGCGCAGGACTTCAACATGCGCTACACGCTCGTGGACGGTCAGGGGAACTTCGGCTCGGTGGACGGCGATCCCCCGGCGGCCATGCGCTACACCGAGGCGCGGCTGACGCGCGCGGCGCTGGAGCTCATGGCGGACCTGGAGAAGGAGACCGTCCGCTACGTCCCGAACTACGACGAGACGAAGGAAGAGCCCGTCGTCTTCCCCGCGCGGTTCCCGAACCTGCTCGTCAACGGTTCGTCGGGCATCGCGGTGGGCATGGCCACGAACATCCCGCCGCACAACGTGCAGGAGATCTGCCGCGCCATCTGCGCCGTCATCGACGAGCCGGAGCTGGAGGACAAGGACCTGCTGCGCCTGGTGAGCGGCCCGGACTTCCCCACCGGCGGCATCATCTACGGGCGGGCGGGAATCCGGGACGCGTACCTCACGGGGCGCGGCCGCGTGGTCATCCGGGCTCTCGCGAACATCGAGACGTACAAGAACGGCCGCGAGGCGATCGTCATCACCGAGATCCCCTACGCCGTGAACAAGGCGAACCTCCTCGAGACCATCGCCGGCCTCGTGCGCGAGGACAAGATCCAGGGCATCACGGACCTGCGCGACGAGTCGGACCGGGACGGCATGCGCATCGTGCTGGAGACGAAGCGCGACGCGAACGCCAGCGTGATCATGAACCAGCTCTTCAAGCACACGCAGATGCAGGTCACGTTCGGCGTCATCATGCTGGCGCTCGTCAACGGGCGGCCGAAGGTGCTCACGCTGCGGCAGCTGCTGCACGAGTTCGTGGAGCACCGCGCGGAGATGGTGCGCCTGCGCTCGGAGTTCGAGCTGCGCAAGGCCGAGGCGCGCGCGCACATCCTCGAGGGTCTCAAGATCGCGCTGGACCGCATCGAGGAAGTGATCAAGGTCATTCGCGCGTCGAAGACGCCGGAGGACGCGAAGCTCGGGTTGCAGAAGACGTTCGGGCTCTCGGAGCTGCAGTCGCAGGCCATCATCGACATGCGGCTCGCGCGCCTCACCGGCCTCGAGCGCTCGAAGATCGACGAGGAGTACGCGGAGCTGCTCAAGACCATCGAGCGGCTGAAGACCATCCTCTCGTCGCGGCAGAACATCCTCGCCGTCGTGCGCGAGGAGACCGAGGAGATCCGGAAGTCGTTCGGCGACGAGCGGCGCACGCAGATCGTGGACGACACGGGCGAGTTCGCCATCGAGGACCTGATCGCCGAGGAGGACATGGTCATCACGATCAGTCACCTCGGCTACATCAAGCGTCTCCCGGTGGGCACGTACCGTCGCCAGGGCCGCGGCGGCCGCGGCATCACCGGCGCCACCACGCGCGAGGACGACTTCTCGGAGCATCTCTTCATCGCCAGCACGCACGAGTACATCCTGTTCCTCACCGATCATGGCCGGCTGTACTGGCTGAAGGTCCACGAGATCCCGGAGGGCGGGCGGACCGCCCGCGGCAAGGCCATCGTGAACTTGCTGCCCCTCGCGAAGGAGGAGCAGGTCTGCGCGTACGTGCCGGTGAAGGAGTTCACCGAGGATCACTTCCTCGTGATGGCCACGCAGCAGGGGACCATCAAGAAGACGTTCCTCACCGAGTTCTCGCGGCCGCGTCGCTCCGGCATCATCGCGTTGACGCTGGACGAGGGAGACCGCCTGATCGGCGCCGCCATCACGGACGGCGGCCACGACATCCTGCTCGCGAAGTCGGGCGGCAAGGCGATCCGCTTCCCGGAGAAGGACGTCCGCGCCATGGGGCGGGGCGCGCACGGCGTGCGCGGCGTGGAGCTGGAAGGGGACGAGCACGTCGTCGGGATGGTGTGCGTGAAGGGGGAGAGCTCCAGCATCCTCGTCGTGACCGCGAACGGTTACGGGAAGCGCACGAAGCTGGACGACTACCGGATCACTCACCGCGGCGGGAAGGGCATCATCACGGTCAAGGCCACGGAGCGGAACGGCCCGCTGGTCTCCATCAAGGAAGTCACCCCCACCGACGAGCTCATGCTCATCACGGTCCAGGGGATCCTCATCCGGTTGTCGGTGGAGAGCGTCGCCGAGATCGGGCGGAACACCCAGGGCGTGCGGCTCATGAAGCCCGGCGAGGGGGATGTGGTCGTCTCGGTGGCCCGCATCCTCGGCGCCGACGCCGAGGAAGGCGAAGAGGAGCCGAAGGCGGAGTAGCTCGGCGGGCGGTGGCGGGAGCCGTGCCGCCCATTCGGGGCACCGGGTCGCGAGGGCCGCGCCGTGGCCGTGCCGCCGGGCACTGACAAGAAAACCTGTCGGCGGTAATCTCCGCCGGACTCCCTCCCCGGAGACACCGACATGGCTTCCTCGACCTCTGTCCGCGTCATCCGCGATCCGAAGGCGGCCGCCGCCGTCCTGCACCCCATTCGCCTGCAGATCCTGGAGCACCTCGCGGCGCCGGATTCCGCCAGCGGGGTGTCGCGCCATCTCCGCGTGGGGCGCCAGAAGGTGAACTACCATCTCCGCCTGCTCGAGGCGCGGGGGCTGTTGCGCCTCGTGGGCGAGCGCCGGGTCGGCAGCTGCACCGAGCGGCTTCTCCAGACGGTCGCCGACGGCTTCGTGCTGAGCCCCCGGATGCTAGGCCACGTGGCCGCGGACCGCACCGCCGGACCGGCGGCCCCCGCGCAGCGCCTCCTCGCAGCAGCGGCGCGCATCGAGCGCGAGGTGGGCGGCACCGGCGACCACGAGCCGCGGGGCGGCGCCGTCCACGCGCTCGAAGTCGACGTCCGCCTGCCGAGCGACGAGGCCGCGCGAGCGTTCACGTCCGAGGTCGCGTCGTTGCTGCGGGGTCTCGCCGCGCGCTACGGGAGCGCCGCCCCGGCGCCCACGCATCACGTTCTCGTCGCGGTCCATCCGCGAGCTTCCGTCCACTCGTCGCTGCGCGACCCGCGCGCCCCGGACGGCGAGGCGTCGTGATGCAGGGAACCCCCTCGTCTCGCGCATCGCTGGGCTCCTGGCTCTGGCCCGGAGCCACGTTCCTCCTGGTCGCGGCGGCCCTCCTGCAGCTGCACCTCGGCTCCTCCACGGTCACGCGCCTCGTGGCGCTCGGCGCCGGTCTCGGCGCGGCCGCCGCGGCGGCGTTGCTGCTGCGAGCCAGCGTCCTGCGCGTTCAGCAGCTCGAAGAAGCCGAGCGGCGCCTGCGCGAGTCGCAGCGGATCGCACGCATCGGGAGCTGGGAGCACGACGTCCAGCGCGGGACGTTCACCTGGTCGGAGGAGATGTTCCGCATTTTCGGCCGCGACCCGAGCCTTCCCGTGCCTCCGCTGGAGGAGCGCCTCGCGCAGGTGGACTCCGCGGCGGACCGCGATCGCGTGGACGGGATCATCCGCGAGGTGCTCGCCACGGGGCGGCTCGATCCCTTCGAGTACCGCATCGTCCTCCCCACCGGGGATCGCCGGACGATCCACGTGGAGGGAATGGTCCGCGAGCGCGACCCGAGCGGGCGCCCCACACGCATCGCGGGCACCTGCCAGGACGTCACCGAGCGACGTCTGATCGAGGACGCGGCCCGCCGGATGGAGGTGCGGATCCTGGAGCTGCGGCGCATGGAAGCGCTCGGCACGCTCGCCGGCGGAATCGCTCACGACTTCAACAACATCCTCATGGCCATCCTCGGCAACGCGCAGCTCGCCGTGGCGAAGATCCCGCCCGGCACGCCGGGGCGCGAGAACCTGCAGCCGGTCCTCACGTCCGGACAGCGCGCGAAGGAGCTGGTGGCGCAGATCCTGGACTTCAGCCGCGTGGACCCGGTGCGCCGCGAGCCCGTCGACGTGGGCGCCATCGTGCAGGAGGCGGCGGAGTTCCTGCGCCCGGTCCTTCCCGCCGGCGTGCGGCTGAAGCTCGACGTTCCGCCCGAGCCCATCCGCGCCGTCGCGAGCGGGACGCAGATCTACCAGGTTCTCGTGAACCTCGGCACGAATGCCGTCCACTCGATGAAGGAGCGGGGCGGCGAGGTGCGTCTCGGGCTGCGCGCCGTGCACGTCGAGGGCGAGGACGTGAGGCGCCACCCGCAGCTCGAGAAGGGACCGCACGCGGAGATCACCGTCTCGGACGACGGCCACGGCATCGCGGCTCCCGTGCGCGCGCGCATCTTCGACCCGTTCTTCACCACGAAGGAGGTCGGCCAGGGCACCGGCATGGGACTCGCCGTCGTCTGGGGGATCATCGCCTCGCACGGCGGGGCCATCGACGTCGACAGCGAGCCGGACCGCGGATCCACGTTCCGCGTGCTGTTGCCGATCGGTCAGCGCTTGGCGGACGTGGAGTCTCCCGCTCCCGCTTGAGGCGGTCCCGGCGCGTACGCGCGCGCGGAGTCGCAGTCCCCGAAGGACCGAAGCAGATCCGCGCTGGCCCAGGGCGCGTGCGCGAGCTCGCCCGTCCCGAGGCGCTTGAAGAGACTGTCGCTCGGGCAGGCGGCGTCCCAGAAGTCGAAGGTGGCGTTCACGCGGGACGACGAGCTGGTCTGGAGGCGCAGCGCCGGGCTCCCGAGGAAGCGATTCGCCTCCGCGAGGCTTCCGCCCACGACGGGACCGGCCGCTCCCTCCACCCCGAAGTGATAGGTGCGGTTGTCGGCGAAGGTGCAGCGCACGACGTGCGGCTCGCCCTCGAGCGACGCGACGGCGCCGAACTCGTTGCCGCGGACGGTGCAGCCGTCGAGGGTGGCGCTCGAGCGCTCGAGCACGACGCCCACGCCCTTCTGGTCGGAGACGGTCACGCGCGAGATCCGCGGCGAGGAACCCTGCACGAGAATGCCCACGTCGCCGTTCTTCGCGACGGTGCCGCCGTCGAACGCGAGCTCGCCGTCGATGACCTGCACGCCGGCCTGCGCGTTCTCCGAGGCCTCCACGTTGCGCAGCTGCACCGGCGCCGACGTGGCGCCCACGTACACGCCGAACTTGTCCCCCTTCAGGAAGCGGGAATCCTGGACGTCGGCGGTGCCCGCGGACACGAAGAGCCCCGCGGTGTGGGACTCGCGGGTCGTGACGCCGCGCAGGGTGGGCGCCGCTCCGCGAACGGACGCCACGCCGAACTCGCAGCCCGCGATCGAAACATCCTCGAGGCGCGGCTTGCTGTCGGAGCCCACGAGAACGCCGTAGCGCGCCACGCTCCGCCCGTCGATCGAGAACCCGATGAGACGCGTCGCGTCGGAGCACCGCTGGAACGTGATGACCGCCAGGTTGACGTCGGCGCTGTCGCCGTAAACGATCGTCGTCTTCTCGGGTCCGGCGGCGGCGCGCAGGACGAGCCCCTCGCCGCTCTTGTCGGTGAGAGCCACGAAGCCGGTCCACTTCCCGGGGCCCACGAGAATGGTGTCGCCGGGCGCGGACGCGACGACGGCGGCGGGAATGGAGGCGAAGTCCTCCGGGACGCGCCGCATTGCGCCCGCCTGCACCGAAGCGGCGCCGGCCATGACGAGCGCGAGCGCCGAGGCGGCAGCGGTCCACCCCGGCGCGAGCGCGGAGAGCGACGGGCGGACGGCGCTCGGCGGCGTCATCGTGAGCGCCGTGGTCTGCGAGCGGACGGTGCGTTCCGGATGCATGCTGCGGGCCTCTTCCGACGGCCGCGAGGCGGGAGAGCGTTGACAGCGCTTCCCCCGGGCGATAGCTTGCCGCAAGATCCGCTCACCATTCAGGACGCTCCGGCACATGTCAAGCCCGCGGAAAGTCTCGGACTCCACGGTCCGCCGCCTCTCCCTCTATCTACGACTTCTCCGGCACCTCCGGGCCCGCGGCGATGCCACGGTCTCGTCGGAGCAGCTCGCGGACGAGGGCGGGCTGACGTCGGCGCAGGTCCGGAAGGACCTCTCCTTCTTCGGGAATTTCGGGGTCCGGGGCCGCGGCTACGACGTCGTCGCGCTCGAGACCGCGCTTCGCGAGATCCTCGGGCTCGACCGCGAGTGGCCGGCGATCGTGGTGGGCGCGGGCCGATTGGGCTCGGCCCTCACCGCCTACCCGGATTTCGCGAACCAGGGCTTCCGCATCGTGGCGCTCTTCGACACGGATCCGGCGAAGCAGGGTCGTCGCCTCGGGAATGCGAAGGTCTACCCGCTCGAGGAGCTCGGCGAGTTCGCGCGCCGCGAGGGCATCAGCATCGGGATCGTCGCCACGCCGGCCGGCGCGGCCCAGGAGGTCGCCGACCGGTTGGTGCGCGCGGGCATCCGCGGCATCCTCAACTTCGCCCCCACGCGTATCGAAGTCCCGGACGGCGTCAGTCTCCGCCAGGTGAACCTCGCGGTGGAGCTGGAGGGTCTCTCCTTCGACATCACCGGTGCCTACCCCCGGGCGAACGGAGAGGCGCGCTGAGCCGCCGCCGCGAGCGGGCCGCGGAGCATGCGGGCGCGCGCCAGGACGCGCGCGGGAAGCGACGCGCGGAGAGGCAGGAGCAGCGCTCGCGCCGCGGCGCCACGCGCGATCCCCGGAAGATCGCCGGGCTCGAGACGGCCATCGTGGCGGGGCTTCGCCTGCCCGGCACGTCGCGCGACGACGCGGAAGAGAGCCTGGACGAGCTCGCGGCGCTCGTCCGCGCGTCCGGCGCGCGGGTCGCGGGCCGAGCGCTGCAAAGCCGCGCGCGCGTGGACGGGCGCACGTACCTCGGCAAGGGCAAGGCCGCCGAGCTGAAGGAGGACGCGGCGCGCCTCGGCGCGAACCTCATCGTCCTGGATCACGATCTCTCGCCCGCGCAGGGGCGCAACCTCGAGGAGATCCTCGAGCTGAAGGTGCTCGATCGCACGGAGCTCATCCTCGACATCTTCGCGCGGCGCGCGCACACGCCGGTGGCGAAGCTGCAGGTCGAGGTGGCGCAGCTCGAGTACCTGCTGCCGCGACTGACGCGGCTGTGGGAGCACCTCAGCCGGACCGGCGGCGGCATCGGCACGCGCGGCCCCGGCGAGACCCAGCTCGAAGTGGACCGCCGCCGCATCCGCGACCGCCTCACGCGGCTGAAGCAGCGGCTCACGCGCACCGGACGTCAGCTCGAAGTGCAGCGCAACCTCCACGGCGACGTCTTCCGCGTGGCGCTCGTGGGGTACACGAACACCGGCAAGAGCACGCTCATGCACGCGCTCACGAGCGCCGACGTGGACCGCCGGGACCGCCTCTTCGAGACCCTCGACGCCACCACGCGCATCCTGGACCTCGGCGCGGGCTACCGCGCGACGCTCACGGACACGGTGGGCTTCGTGCAACGCCTGCCGCACACGCTCGTGGAGTCCTTCCGCGCGACGCTCGCCGAGGTCGTGTCCGCAGACCTCCTCCTCCACGTGCACGACATCTCCTCGCGGCACCGCGACATGCAGAGCGCGTCCGTGGAGGCCGTGCTGAAGGAGATCGGCGCGGCGGAGATTCCGCAGATCTCGATCTGGAACAAGTGCGATCGCCTGGAAGCCACGGTCCTCGAGGGCTTCCGGCGCCGCGCCGACGCGGAGGCGGCCGCCGTCCTCGTGAGCGCGCTGGACGGCGACGGCATCGACGATCTCCGCGCGGCGATCCGCGCTCGCCTGCGCCGCGGCTGGCTCGAAGTGGAGGGCGTCGTTCCGCTCGCGGAGGGCGAGATCCTCGCGCGCCTGCGCGCGGCCGGGGAGGTGCTGGAGGAGACGACGCTCCGCACCGGCCGCCGCGTTCGCGTCCGCCTGGCCCCGGCCGAGTGGCAGAGGCTCTCGGCCCGCTTCGGCAAGCGGGCGCCGGGGCTCTTTCGCGGGGATCCTCCGGCGGAGAGCGCCGAAGACGGCACCAGAGCGAACGGCGACTCCCGAGAAGAGCGTTAGCCGGCCGAGTCCTTCGGTCGTCGTCGGAGGCCGCGCGCGCAGCGTCTAGCCGGGCGTCTCTTCGGTCGGCGGCGGGGTCGCCGGCGCGGGCTCGGAGGCGTGCTCCGCGGCGGCGGGCAGGTGCTCCGCTCGGGGCGCGAGATTCCCGGGGAGATTCTCGGCCGCGAGCGGACGCTCCGGCGTGTGCTCGCCCGTCGCCGCCTCGCCCGCGGTTCCCTTCCCTCCCGCACGTTCGTGCGCGTGACGCAGCTCCAGCGGGCTCATCATCACGCGCGACTGGCGACGGCTCTCGCCGAGCTTCGAGATGAACTCGCCGAGCTCGTCGATCTCGCGGTCCCCGGTGCGAGGCACCTGCACGACGGGCTCGCCGTCGGCGAGGGACATCGCAGCGCGGCCGATTTCCTCGAGCGGGTGCAGGATGGTGCGCGTGAGGTACTTCGTGAGCACGAAGAACACGCCGCTCGTGAAGAGGAAGATCGAGGCGAAGAGCCAGCGGACGTTCTCCATGTCGCGCACGATCGTGCGCGTCGACATGCGCACCGCGACCACCTTCGGGTCCGGTCCGTTCTCGCCGGTCGTATGGAACGCCACGACGTCCGTCGAGCCCACGACGACCTTCGCCTGCGAGGGCGCCTGGTCGCCGAAGTTCCCCCCTCCCTCGGGCCACTTCGCGAGCACCCGTCCCTTGGCATCCAGCACGGCCGCAGCCTCGAACGCCGGGTCCGCGGCGAGCCAGCCCGAGAGCGACTCGAGCGCCGCCGTGTCGACGCGGAGGTCGGGGCGTTGCAACAGGAAGGCGAGCCCGCGCGCGGCGTACCGCGTCCGCTCGTTGAAACCTTCCTGCACCTCGTGCTCGTAAGCGCGCGGGAGCACCAGACACACCATCGCGGTCAGCCCCAGGAACGCCAGAGCGGACGCGGCGACGACGCGCGTCCGGAGGGACCGGCGAAGCTTGACGGACGACCCGCGCAAGGTGTTCTCCGAGGAGCCCGTTCGCAGGGATTAGCGAAGCCCGGGCTACTCGAAGTTTTCGGGAGGAACACACCTTTTCTTGAGTGTGTTGGTGTGAAAACCACTCAGCGCCCGGAGGCCGGAATCCCCGCCGGCAGGTGCCGAGTCTCCGGTCTCAGGGCAGGTAGCCCAGGGAGCGGAGCTGGGCGCGGATCGCCGGATCCACGTTCTCCGGGAGTTGCGGGGCGCCCGCCGTGGCCGACCCCACGCGCAGGCGCCACTCCTCGAGGAGCGCGAGCAACGTGTCCGCCTCGGCGGGGCTCGCCTGCGCGAGGTCACGTCGCTCGCCGGGGTCGGATTCGAGATCGAAGAGGCGGGCTTTGCGGGCGTCGGGCGCGGCCGGGTCGAGGATCAGCTTCCAGCGGTTCGTGCGGACGTACTTCTGCTCCGGACCGTAGAGCACGGCCTCCCCGTACGTCGACGCGGCGGGCTCCGCGCGGGCCAGATCCACTCCCGCGAACGGGTGAGGCGGCGCGCAGTCGATCGCGGCGGCGGCGAGCGCGGTGGGCGCGACGTCGACCAGGCGCGCGAGCGACGCCCGCACCGCGCAGGCCGTGCCGCCGGGCGGGCGCACCGCGAGCGGGACGCGCACGACCTCGTCGAACATCGCGTGGCCGTGACCGTATCCTCCGTGATCCCACAGCTCCTCGCCGTGGTCCGCCGTGAGGACGATGGCGGTCTGCGTCAGCTCGCCCGACGCCTCGAGCCCGCGGAGCAAGCGCCCGATCGCGCGGTCCGTGTAAGCCACCTCCCCTGCATACAGCGCCGCGATCTCGCGACGTCCCTCGTCGCCGCCGGGGTAGTCACCGGCCCGGATCGCTTCCACGGTCAGCGAAGAGCCGATGCGGCGCGGCGGGCTCCCGCCGAGTCGATCGAATGGCGGGGCCGGCCAATTCGGAAGGTGCGGGTCGAAGTAATGAACCCAGAGGAACCACGGTCCGCGACCGTCGCGGATCCAAGCGAGCGATCGCCGGGTGAGGCGCTCCCCCGCGTCGAGCCTCCCGAGCCGGAGCAACGCCTTCGAGAGCCCTATGGAGAGCGACGTTCCCCGGATCGGGTCGATGATCTCCTCCCGCTCCGCGACATCGAAGCGGTCGAAGCCGCGCGCGAGGGAGCCCGTCGCGAGCCAGGGGTTCGAAACGAAGGCGGCGGTGCGCCGGCCGCCCGCCCGCGCGCACTCGGCGAGCGACGGCACGGCGTCGGAGAGGCCGGACATCTCTTCGAGGAGGCGATGCTGGCCGGGGTACGTCCCGGTGAGCAGCGAGCCGAGCGCCGGCACCGTCCAGGGCGCCGGCGTCACGCACGTCGCGTGAAGGACGGAGGTCCGCGCGAGGCGGTCCATCCACGGCGTCCTCGCCGTCGGGTCGCCGTACGTCCCGAGGCGATCGGCGCGCAGCGTATCGATCGTGAGCAGCAGCAGGTTCGGCCCGTGCCCGCTTCCGCGGCCGCCGTCCACCGGCGCCGCCGACCTCGCCACGTGGAACGCCGCCGGCAACAGCAGGACCAGGAGCCACGGTGCGGTACGCGCGAGCACCCGAGTGACGCCCGCCGCACGGCGCCCGGTCAGCCGGGCGAGCACCTCGCCCACGGCGACCACGGCGATCGCGATCGCCGCGAGCCCGAAGAGCCCGGCGCGCAGATCCGCCCCATGCCACGGGATCCGCTTGTGCATGGAGCGGGCGAGAACGAGCCAGGCCGGCGAGGCCGCGAGCCAGGCGACGAGGAGACCGAGGCGTCGGGCCGCCGAATGGGGCCGGCCGAGGAAGGCCATCCCCAGAACGAGCGGCAATGCCGCCAGAAGCGCCAGGGAAGCGGCGAACGAAGCCGTATTGGCCAGGAGAACGATCGGTCGTGTGGCCGCCTGGTGCTGCGCCAGCGCGGCCGCGGCGTCGATTCCCCCGGCCGCGGCCCCGCCCGCGAGCGCAAGGCCGACGAGCGCGAGAAGGACGCTGCCGCCTCCGGAACGGGACTCGGGCTCCAAGCAATCTCCAGGGCGGGGTGGAGCGGCCAGGCGAGAGGACGTCGACGTTAGAGAAGGAGTCGGGAGACGTCAACGCGACCGCGGTGACGCCCGTCGAATCCGCTACACTCCCCGATCGTGGCCTCTTCTGTCGCGAGCGCCGAGCAGCTTCCTCGCAGGATCGCAGTCGTCGCGTGCGCGTTGCTCGCCGCGGCGACCGCGCGCGCCGACCCCGCCATCGAAACCCACCCGCCGCGCCTGAGGGTCGAGGCGCCGTGCGAGGGCGTCGTCGGCGAGCCCGTCCCCTTCTCGGTTCTCCTGCAGGAGGAATGGGGGCGCGAAGGCCCGCGCCTGCCGAGCGCCGGCGTGGATCGCGGCGCCCGTCTCGCCGTCTCCACGACGGACTCGCTCGCGCAAGTCGAGCCGCAGCTCGTCCTGGACCGGGCCGATCACGGCCACCGGCGCTCCAGCGTGGTCTTCCGCACCGCCGGTCTGCAGCGGATCGTCGTGGACGGAGAGGCCGGCGTCTCGGCACGAAGCAACCCGATCCGCGTCCTGGCCCGAGCGCCGGCGATGCGCGTGTACTGGGGCGACCTCCACGCCCATCTACACACCCCGGGCGAAGGGCACTCGGGCGCCATCGACCTCGGCGAGTACGCCCGCCTCCTCGACGAAGGCCTCGCGTTCGGGCGCGACGCGTCGCTGCTCGACTTCGGCGCGTTCACCGAGCACATCCAGACGGTCGGCGGCCTCGCCGTGCGCCGTCCGGACGGGCGCACCCCTTGGGACGTCATCCTGCAGCGGGAGGCGGCGGCGCAGGCTCCCGGGCAGTTCGTGATCCTGCCGGGCTTCGAGTGGCAGGGGAACGAGGGGGACCACTGCGTGCTCTATCCTGCGCCCGGCCCGATCGACGCGCCCGCGGACTACGCCGCGCTCGTTCGCTCCGTGAAGGACCGTGGCGGGCTCATCACCGCGCACGCCGTCTACCTGCCCGCGAGCTTCGACGTCGAGTCCCCGCTGCTCGACGGCGTCGAGGTGACGCGCGACTCGAAGAGCACGGAGTGGCTCGGGAAGCAGGCCCTCGAGCACGGCTTCGTGCGGGCCTTCCTGGGCTGCAGCGACAGCCACGGTGGCGCGCTCGGCGCGACGTCCATCACCGGGTTGCGCGCGACCGCCCTCACGGCGGAAGAGATCTTCCGCGCGATCCGCGAGCGGCGGACCTGGGCCACGAACGGCGAGCGCATCGTGCTGGACTTCGCCGTGGACGACACCGGAGACGTTCCCCGCATCCACGTGAGCGGAACGGGCACCGCGCCCATCGATCGCATCGAGATCTTCCGCGACGGCGAGCCGGTGGCGGAGGCGCACGGCTTTCCGGCCCGCGAGGAGTTCGATTTCGTTTGGGAGGACGGCGGGTTGCTCTGCCTCGACGGCCTGGCCGGGCCGGTGGCGTATCATGCCCGCGTCGTGCAGACGTCGGCCAACCGCTACGACCCCGGCGAGCGGGACCTCGCGATCTCGAGCCCGGTGGAGGTGACGCCCACTCCGCGCAACTTCGACGCCGCGCACGCGCGACGCAGCGGGCGTCGCGACGCCTCCCCCGGAGCCGTGCTCGAGCTCGTGCGCACCGCGTGGGACGCGTTCCGCCCGTCCGCCGATCGCCCGCTGCGCGCCGACCTGCCGCCGGGGGCGGCGCCGCCCTCGTGGTCGGACAAGGACATCGCGACGCTGCGAACCGCCGTGAAGGAACTGGACCGGCTCGCCGCCCGCGACTCCTCTCTCGCGGCGCTCTCGCACGCGCTCGACGTGCTGCCGGACGTGGCCGCCGCGTACGCGGGCGTGGCGGCGGCGCGCGCACGGCTCCGGGAAGCGGCCGCGAGGAGCGGGCCGACCGGCCCGCTCCTCGATTCGCTGCGCCGCGACGTCGATCGCGCCCGGGTCGCGATGGAGCGGGCGGAGGCGATGTTGCACACGACCGACCACGTCGCGCTGGAGCGCGTGTGGTTCGCCGCCCGCACGCTCGCGGCGGCGCATCGCCAGCTGTCCGACGAGATGGAGGCCTTCGTCTCCGAGCCGGCCGTGTCGACGCCGGTGGTGGTGGGAGAGACGCACCCCGTGTCGCGCGTGAGCGTGCCCGTGGATCCGCGCATCGCGCTCGAAGTGGGCGCCATCTCGACGCGCTCGCGCGAGCTGCACGCGGCCCTGGAGAAGGCGTGGGGCTACACGTCGCCGTCGGCGCTGGCCGGCGCCGCGGAGCCGGTGCTGCGTGTCCGCGTCGTGGCGGAGGGCGAGCCGGGCGATGCGCGTGTCGTGCGGTGTCCGGGAGGGTGCGCCGTGCCGCTCGTACCCGCGCGCGACGGCTGGTGTGCGCTGCTCGATCGCACGCAGGTGCCGAGCCCCGGCGACCCGCCGCTCGAGATCGAGCTCACGCAGCCCGCGCGATTGAATCGCGTCTTCCTCGAGGGACCGCGCGGGGCGCCGCTTCGCGTGGGAGGGCGAGTGGTCGAGGCGGCGGCGACCCAGGCCGGCGACGTGGTGAGCGTGGTGGTCCGCGTGGAGGGCGCGCCGGTCGCCGCGGAGCTCGTGGGACGATCGGCGGCCGAGGCGGCGGAGCGCGTCCTGTGGTCCGGGAAGCTCGACGTCGGCTCGCGGACGCTCGCCTTCCCCGCGTCTGCGCTGGGCGACCCCGGCCGCGCGCGTCTCCGCTGGGGATTCGCCGGCTGGCGGCGCGAGGCGGGAGCCGAGGCGCCCGGCAACGACGTCGCGCGGCCGCTCGGCTTCGGTGCGCTCGCGGACGGGCGCGGCGCGATCGCGCTCGCGAAGGAGTTGGTGCTCGTGGACCCCGTGGGGGGCGGGATCGAGCGCGTCTCTTATCCGGAGGGCCACACCCAAGGCGCCGGCCGCGAGTTCTGCACGGCGCCGCTCGGTGAAGACACGATCGTTCGTGGCGCCGACGGCCCGAACGGCGGCTGGGCCGCGCTCCTGACGCATGACGGCCACTGGAAGCCGCTGGCCCCGGGACCCGAGGCGGGAACCGTGGCGTCCGATCGGAGCGGAGCCCTCGAGTGGGTGGTGGGGAGCGATCTGCATCGGCGGAGCAGCGAAGGCGCCGAGGCCGCGCCACGCCGCCTCGACGCCACCGGGCGCCTGATCGCCGTGGACCCGGTGGGGCGAGCGCTGCTCCGCACGGCGAGCGGCGAGATCGTCCGGATCGACCCGTCGGACGGCCGGGTCATGGAGCACGTCCCCGGGCCGGCTCTCTGCGTCGACGCCTCCGGCGCGGTGCTGTCGCTCGCCGGGCTCGACCGGCGGCATGCGGAGCTGGCCACCGGAGTGCTGATCGCCCGCTATCCCGGGGACGGCTCGCGAAGCGGTCCGTTTCCGGTCGCCATCCGGACATCCCCCGTCTCTGATCCCCCCGTGCTCGCCGCCCCCGGCCCCGGCGAGTCGATCCTGCTGCTCGGCGGATCCACGAGCTGGCGCGCCGGACCCGAGAACGACTGGTTCGGCGTCACCGTCGAGCGTTGGCAGCCGCTCTGGGTCGGGCAGGCCTCGCTGAAGTAGAGGTAGAGCGAGGATCTGTCCCCCGAAGGGGACATGAGGGACCCCAGGTGGAGACGTTGTCGAGGTCGATCGGACTCATCTCGGGGCGAAGGGCAGCCCGCCGCCCGGCGGCCATGCCCGTGTAATTCACTTCTGGATAACGCGTTAACCAATACGCCGAGAGCCGACTCTGGTTTGGCACACTGCCTGCGTAGGATTGGCTCGACCACTCGTCCGGCGGGAAACGGATGGAGGAGGGTGATCGCGATGAAAAGCGCCATTCCCTCGGGTCCCTTCGCCTTCGCGATCGTCACGCTCGCGGCGTTCGCGCTCGCGGGGTGCAACGACGAGGTCGTGAACGTCGAGGACGGCCCGCCGGCCGTTCCCACCGGCGTCACCTCGACCACCGGCGACGGTCAGGTTCGGATCGACTGGAACCCCGTGCGCGAGGCCGACGTCTCGGGTTACGGCGTCTACCGGAGCTTCTCGGCGGACGGTCAATACGACCGGATCGCCACGGTGCGCGGCGGCGACAACACGTCGCACGTGGACCGGAACGTCACGAACGGCGTCACGTACTACTACGCGGTGGACGCGTTCGATGCGGCCGGTCACGAGAGCGCGCTGTCGTACGAGAACGTATTCGACACGCCGCGTCCCGCGGGCACGGGCGTGCTGGTATACGCCGCCGCCGAGGACCCGGCGCACTCCGGGCTGGACCTCTCCAGCTGGGCGAACCCGGCGCAGTTCGTCACCGGGTGGAACGGCCCGAACACGGACCTCTACATCGAGCGCGTCAGCGGAGTGCTCTACGCCCGAGGCACCTTCCTCAACGGCTACTGGAACGACATCCAGGATCTGGGCTGGACCCAGTCCATGGACGACGTGTCGTGGGCGCCGCCCGAAGGATGGTCCGTCTCTCCGAACGGCGTGGAGCTCATCAAGGCGCACACGTACGTCGTGTGGACGAGCGACTTCTACTACGCGAAGTTCCGGATCGTCGACGTGGTGACGACTTCCGGCACTCCCTCCGCGGTGCTGATCGACTGGGCGTACCAGATCGACCAGAACAACCCCGAGCTGTCGCCGCTGCGCATCGCGCGCGTCGCGGCGCGGGCGCCCGAAAGGGGGGCCTCGTGACGAGACGCCGTCCGGCCGCGCTCGCGGTATCGCCGCGGTTGTCCGCGGCGCGGTGGAAGGCGGACGCGCAGGACCGTGGGGGGAGTCGGTGGAAGGCCGGTTCGTCCTATCGGGGGGGAAATCAGGGCGAGAAGCACCAGGTGACCGCCGGGCGGGACGGAGCAGCGGACCCGAAATCCATCCGGTGGACCTCCGGGGGCAGGCCGAACGGGCGACCGAAAGCCTCCCCCGGTGCGAAGTCCTCGACGTCGCGTGGGAAAACTGGGGAACCTGAACGGCGGTCGAGGCGTTGAGAGGGTGGCGCAGGCATCAAATGGGGCGTGTCGGCCCACCCTTCTCGAGGGAGTGAGCAACGTCAGCCCGCTGGCGCCAGCCCAGCGGTCAGGTGCCTCGGAGTCGACCTGGGGAACAGGGGCCTCGGGAAGACGAAGGGTACCGGCTCCCTCACCGGGGGGAGAGAGCTCGTCTCTCTCCCCCTTTCTCTTTCCCCGGTCGGCCCCCCGGTCGGCCCAGCCCCCTGCGGCGCCGCTTCCGCCGCCGCCGGTCGCCCCCGGCCCGTCAATCGACTCTCCCCCAACGAGATGAGCCCACGCGTCGGAGCGCCGCTCGATTGACAGCGAAAGAAGCGGATTCCTATACTGGGTTCCCCCTTTCCACGTTCTCCCCTGAACGCGAGGAAACCATGTCCAGCCGCGCCGCTACCGTCGTGCGAGCGGACCTTGGTCTGTGCCGCGCTCTCGTCGCGCTCGCCGTCTCACTCGTGGTGTCACCGGCGCTTGCGGCGAATCCCGGCGAGACGGGCCTCGCGTTCCTGAAGATCGGTGTCGGCGCGCCGGCCGCGGCGATGGGCGAGGCCTACGTCGCCGTAGCGCAGGATCCCACCGCGCTCTACTGGAACCCGGCGGGAATCGCGAACGCGCTCGGCGACGAGGTCCACGCCACGCACGACGAGTGGATCTCCGACATCCGCTACGAGTACGTCGCGGCGGTGCACGGCATGAAGGGCCAGGCGATCGGCGTGCACGCCGCCCTGCTCCACATGGGCGAGCTCGAGGGACGGGACGCCACGGGCAACTTCACGCAGACGTTCCACGCGTACGACTTCTCCACCGGCCTGACCTACGCGTATCGCTTCTCGCGGTCGATCGAAATCGGCGCCACGGGGAAGTTCCTGTACTCGAAGATCGAGGACCAGACGGCGATGGGCTTCGCCGGGGACGCCGGCATCCGGTACCGCACGCCCATTCGCGGGCTGACGGCCGCCGGCACCGTGACGAACCTCGGGCCGGCGATGAAGTTCGTGGACGACTCGTTCACGCTTCCCGCGCAGGGACGGCTCGGCGTGGCGTATCGCACGCGCGCGCTTCTGGACGGTCTCGTGGTCGCCGCCGATCTCCGCATGCCGAACGACTCCAGCGCGAAGGGCCAGATCGGCGCGGAGCTCTGGCCGCACCGGATGTTCGCCCTCCGCGGCGGCGTGATGCTCGGCTACGACGAGCAGGCGGGGACGGTGGGATTCGGGATCGAGTACCAGTCGTGGACCATCGACTACGCGTACATGCCTTTCTCGAGCACGTCGGATCTCGGGGACACGCACCGCTTCTCGTTGAACTGGCGGTCCATGCCGCACCGGGAGTCGTAGCGCTCGGCTCCGGCGGCCGCAGGCTCCGGCTCAGGAGTCATCCGGTCGCGGGCTCGTCGCCGTGGCCGCCGCGCAACGTCGCCGCGGGGTTCGCGACGTCCACACCGGAGCCCCCGGACCAGTCTTCCCAGACGAACGCTCCGTGCTCGAGGCGAAGCGCGGAGAAGAGAGTCATCCAGTCCCCGAGGATGAAGAGCCATCCCCCGCCGGGACGTCGCTCGGTGTAGCGCGCGTGGAGGTGGCCCATGAGGAACGCGTCGTGGCCGAGCGCGAGCGTCGCGTCGATGTTCTGGGCGAGCGCGGGGAGGATCCGGAACGTGCGAGCCGTCAGGTGTTCGCGGCTGAGCTTGGAGAGACGGTGGCCCAGCGCGTACGCGACGTCGGGGTGGACCAGGCGCAGGAGCCGGATCGTCCACGGATTGCGCAGGGTGGCGCGAAGCCAGAGGTAGCCCGTGTCGCCGCGGGAGGAGAGGCCGTCGCCGTGCGCGAGGTAGAGACGCTTGCCCTGGTGCTCCACGGAGACCGGGCCCCGGTGGAGGGTCATTCCGGCGAACTGCTCGACGGAGCGCCCGACCCACCAGTCGTGGTTGCCGCCGAGAAAGGTGACCGGGACTCCTGAATCGACCACGCGGCGGATCTCCGAGAGAATCCTCGCGTGGCGCCACGGCATCACATGGGCGTACTCGAACCAGAAGTCGAACAGGTCGCCCACGATGTAGAGCCGCTCGGCGCGGCGCTCCGAGACGTGGCGCAGGAACGGGATGAGACGGGCGAGGCGCGGCTCGTCTTCCGCCGGGTCGGCGGACGAACCCAAGTGCGCGTCCGCGATGAAGTAGACCGGTCCAGCCACCGCGTCTCCTCTCGGCGGGAACGCCGGAGCCTAACAACGAGGTCCCCGACCGACAAGGCGCGCGAAGCCCAGGCAACTTTTCGAGCCGGAGGGGGTAATTCCGGTCAGAGTCGGCTGACTCGGACCCGATGCGGGTCGTAAGCGGAAGGCACGGGGCGCACCGAGCCCCGAGGAGGTCGTGCCACATGAGCTCCCCTGTGAAGCGTTTCTTGACCGCGGCGACGTTGCTTGCGACGGGCCTCGCCGCTGGGCTGGTTCTTTCCTGGCGAGTGGACCTCGGCGGCGCCGTTGCCGAGAGGAGCGTCGCCCTCGCCGAGAACCACTCCGAGACCCACGCGTCGAGCGGACCGTTGGCGTCCGGCGAGAGCCCGTTCGTGGACGTGGCGGACAAGGTCGTCCCCGGCGTGGTGGCGATCACCACCGAGATGAAGAACGACGACACGCGCCGCGGCACGTTCCATCCCTGGGGCGACATGTTCGAGGAGCTGTTCCCGAACGATCCGCGGCGGCCCACGGACCGCGCGCCGCGCATGCCGAAGCAAGAGGGCTCCGGCTCGGGGTTCATCCTGGACAGCGACGGCTACATCCTGACGAACAACCACGTCGTGAACAACGCGGAGAAGGTCACCGTCACGATGTCGGACGGCAGCGAGCTGAAGGCCGCCGTCATCGGACAGGATCCGGACACGGACGTCGCGCTGATCAAGGTCGATCCCAAGGACTACAAGAAGGGCAAGATCCCCTCCCTGAAGCTCGGGGACTCGAGCGCCATCAGGGTCGGGGACTGGGCGATCGCGGTCGGCAATCCGTTCGGGCAGCTCGCCGGCACGATGACGGTGGGGGTCGTGAGCGCGAAGGGTCGTCAGGATCTGAACATCATGGGCGGGACGCCCCAGTATCAGGACTTCATCCAGACGGATGCGTCGATCAACTTCGGCAACTCCGGCGGACCGCTGGTCAACGTGCACGGCGAGGTGATCGGGGTGAACACGGCGATCAACCCGGCCGGGCAGGGCATCGGCTTCGCGATCCCGATCAACATGGCGAGCCGGATCGCCGATGAACTGAAGAAGAGCGGCAAGGTAGTGCGCGGGTACCTGGGCATCTACCCGCAACCGCTCACCCCCGAGCTGGCCGAGAGTCTGGAAGCCCCTCGCTCGGAGGGCATCATCATCAGTCAGGTCGAAGACGACACGCCGGCGGCCAAGGCCGGTCTCAAGCAGGGTGACGTCATCCTGGAGATGAACGGCCAGACCGTGTCCTCCGACGTGAACGCGTTCCGCATGAAGGTGGCGGATCTGCCGGTCGGCTCGGCGATCCACCTCAGCGTCTTCGAGCACGGCAAGAAGAAGGAAGTCACCGTCACGCTCGCGGCGCGCCCGGGAGCCGTGGTGGCCAGCGCGCAGAAGGAGAAGAGCGTCGAGGAGTGGGCCGGCCTCCACGTGGACGAGATCGACCGGAACGGGCGGAACGCGTCCGACGAGGACGGCGTCGTCGTGACCGAAGTGGATCAGGACAGTCCGGCGGACGACGCCGGGATCCGCGAAGGCGACGTGATCAAGGAGATCGGGAACATGGACATCGCCAGCCTGCGCGACTACCGCGTCGCGGTGGGCAAGTACACCGGCAAGAAGGCGGTGGCGGTGCTCCTGAAGCGCGGCGAGCAGACGTTGTACGTGGGCCTCAAGCCCTAGTTCCACCCCAGATGAAGGTGCGTGCCGTGGCGGGGAATGCCCCGAAGTACTTCGACAGCGACGAAAACTCTCTCGGCATCTACCTGCGAGAGATCCGGCGGACGGACCTGCTCACTCCCGAAGAGGAAGTGAAGCTGGCGCGCCGCATTCGTCGCGGGGATCGCCGGGCGCTGCACCGGCTCGTGCAGGCGAACCTCCGGTTCGTCGTGAGCGTGGCGCGGACTTATCAGGGGCGCGGCTTGCCGCTCGCGGACCTGATCGAGGAAGGCAACGTGGGGTTGATGAAGGCGGCGCGCCGCTTCGACGAGACGCGGGGCTTCCGCTTCATCTCCTACGCGATCTGGTGGATCCGGCAGTCCATCCTCCAGGCGTTGCACGATCACTCGCGCGTGGTGCGCATCCCGGTGAACCGGGCGGCGCGCGCGTCGAAGATCGAGCGGGCCGCGCAGGCGCTCGAGCAGACGCTCGGGCGCGTGGCGGTGGCGGAGGACGTCGCAGCGGACCTCGGGATCGACGTCGACGAGGTGCGCAAGCACCAGGGCTACACGCAGCGGGCGGTGTCCCTGGACGCGCCGGCCTCGGACGACGGGGAAGCGCCGCTCCTGCATCTGTTGGCGGACGAGGACGCGGCCACGCCGGACGAGCGAATCGCCGAGCAGGACCTGGCGCGGGATCTTCGCGTGGCGATGCGGGACCTCGACCCGCGCGAGCGGAAGATCCTGAACGACTACTTCGGGATGGAGACCGGCCAGGGCGTCACTTTGGAGGCCATTGGCCAGGAGTTGGGCCTCACCCGAGAGCGCGTGAGGCAGCTGAAGGAGCGGGCGGTTCGGAAGCTCTTCCTCCGAAAGGACCGGGAGAGGCTGCGGTCGTACCTGACCTGACGCAAGTCGGGCTCACGGGACCGGAACGCCGGCTGGGACGAGAGCGCGGGGAGACCCTGGTCTTCCCGCGCTTTCCTTGGGAACGGTTCGCAGCGCGGCGCGGAATCGAGCTTGAGGCCCCGCCCCCGCCGGCCGATTCCTGTTCAACGTGCCCGGGTTGACGTCCGCTGCCTCGGGGGGTACGGTCCCCGGGCAAAAGACGCCAAGAGCCGCAAACCACCGCGGGAGACACGAGTTGAAGAGACTCCGAACTCTCTGGAGCCGTGTCGTCGCGCGTGCCCGGAAGCGGTATTCCGTCCTGGTTCTCTCCGGGCCGGAAGGGCGTCTCCGGCAATTCCAGATCCCCGGAATCCTGATCCCCGCGGTCCTCGGCGTGGGCGCGGCCGGCCTCGTGGGCGGCGGCGCCGTGATCCTGGATTGGGCCACTCACCGGGCCGAACGTGTGCACGTGGCGGCGCTGGAGCTCGAGAACCTCCGGCTCGGGGAGCAGCTTACGGACATTCGGAATTCCGTCGAAGTGTTCGAGAAGCGCATGTCGGAGCAGCTGGAGCTGGAGAGGGCGTTCCGGACGATCGCGAACCTCTCGCCCATCCCGGACGACGTCCAGCGCCTCGGCGTCGGCGGCCCGCCGCCCTTCGCGGAGCTGGCGGACGAGGCCTCGCCGTCGCCGCTGGTGCGCGAGGCCCGGGAGACGCTGAACCGCCTCGACGAGCTGAACCGGCAGGCCCGGTTCCAGACGGCGAACTTCGAAGAGATGGTGGACAGCCTCAAGTCCTCCCGGGAAGACCTGGATCGGATCCCGTCCATCAGCCCCGTCCGCCAGGGGATCTTCTCGTCCGGCTACGGCATGCGGACCGATCCGTTCACGGGACAGCTCGCGATGCACCAGGGCGTGGACTTCTCCGCCTGGCCCGGCACGCCCGTCATCGCCACGGCGAGCGGAGTGGTCTGCGAGGCCGGAGAGAACGACCAGCTCGGCCTCCTCGTGGCGATCGACCACGGCAACGGCATCGTCACCCGCTACGGGCACAACCGGCGTCTCCTGGTGCACAAGGGGCAGGTCGTGAGCCGCGGCGAGATGATCTCCGAAGTGGGCTCCACCGGTCGGTCCACGTCGCCGCACTGCCACTACGAGGTCGAAGTGAACGGGGAGCACGTGAATCCCTGGCGCTACATCCTCGACGGCGGCCCGGGGCTCCTCCCCGGCGCGTAGGCGCTCGGCCACCGCTCTTCGATCCGCGCACGCCGAAAGACCCTGCGGACGCCTCGCGCCCCGTTTCGCCCGAGGCGTGGGTGGCAGTCACCCGCCGGCGAACGTGCTGCCGGGGCTTGGCCGCGCGCCCGCCGGCGGCTAACGTCGGGGTTTCCGCCCGCCCTCCACCCTTCCAGGAATCGGACGCTCCCGTGCTCGTCTCTCTCGCCAACGCGAACTTCGGCTACGCCGCCGACCTCATCTTCGAGAACCTCTCCTTCCAGGTGAACCCCGGGGAGAAGCTCGGCGTGGTGGGGCCGAACGGCCACGGGAAGTCCACGCTCCTGCGCCTCATCGCCGGCACGCTCGCGGTGGAGACCGGCGAGCGGAGCGTGCGACGCGGCGTGGAGATCGGGTACATGCGCCAGTCGCACGAGTTTCCGCACGACGTCTCCGTCCACGACCTCCTGATGGCCACGTTTCCCGAGGTGCTCGAGGTGGAGCGGAGCCTCGCGGCCACGCAGGCGCGCATCGACGGCGGCGACCACACGGAGGCCACGCTTCACGAGTTCGGCGATCTGCAGCACCGCTTCGAAGTGCTGGACGGCTGGACCCTCGAGTCCCGCGCGTCGGCGCTCGCGGAGGAAGTGGGCTTCGGGCCGGACGACCTGAAGCGCCCCGCCGGCTCGCTCTCCGGCGGCGAGCGCACGCGGTTCGAGCTGGCGCGCGTGCTGCTGCGCCAGCCGGACGTGCTGCTGCTGGACGAGCCGACGAACCACCTCGATCTCGTGCAGACCGAGAAGCTCGAGCGGCGCCTCGCGGAGTACCCGAGCGCGTTCCTGCTGGTCTCGCACGACCGCGCATTCCTCCGCGCCACCTGCACCGGCATCGTGGAGGTGGAGCGCAAGCGCGCCACGCGCTATCCGGGCGGCTACGACGCGTGGCGGCGCCAACGCGAGGAGCGCCTGACCCGCGCGCTGGACGAGTACGTGCGCCAGCACGAGCGCATCGAGAAGACCGAGGAGTTCATTCGCCGGAACATCGCGGGGCAGAAGTCCAAGCAGGCGATGTCGCGGCGGCGGATGCTGGAGAAGCTCGAGCGCGTGGAGCGCCCGGAAGACGTCTGGGAGGCGGCGAAGCACCTCGGGATGGAGTTCGAGCCGGGCGTGCATCCCGGCGGTCGCGAGATCATCCGCGCCCGCGACGTCGCCATCGGCTACGAGGGCAAGGAGCCGCTCTTCCGCGGCTTCGACTGGACGCTGTATCGCGGCGAGCGCGTGGGCATCGTGGGGCCGAACGGCGCGGGAAAGACGTCGCTCGTGGAGGCGCTGCTCGGGCGGCGCGCGCCGCTCGAGGGGCTCGTGGAGCTGGGCTACCAGGTGAGCCCGGGCTATCTCGATCAGAAGCTCCGCTCCGGCCTCGACGAGCGCCGCTCGCTCGTGGACGAGGTGCGCGCGCTGCGTCCGGATCTCACCATCGAAGGCGCGCGCGACGCGCTCGCTCGCTACCGCTTCCTCGGCGACGACGTCTTCAAGGCGGTGGGCGGCCTCTCGGGCGGCGAGCGCTGCCGGCTCGCGCTGCTGAAGATCTCGCTCGAGCCGCACAATCTCCTCGTCCTCGACGAGCCCACCAATCACCTGGACATCCCTGCGTGCGAGGTGCTCGAGCGCGCGCTGGAGACCTACGACGGCACGCTGCTCGTGATCTCGCACGATCGCGAGTTCCTCGACGGCGTCGTGAAGAAGATCCTCTGGGTGGAAGGCGGCGGCGTCCGCGTCTTCGAGGGCAACTGGTCCGAGGCGCGCCGGAAGATGCGCGGCGAAGCGGCGGAGGCGGCGGCCGTGGCGGCGGCGCACGAGGCGAAGGAAGCGGCGAAGGACGCGGCGAAGGCCGCCGCGAAGGCGAAGGAAGCGGCGGCGGCGAAGGACCCGGCGGCGAAGGCCGGCGTCACGAATCGGAAAGACCCCGGGTCGAAGGCAGCCGCTGCGGCCGCGGTCGAGCCCGCCCCCGCGAAGCCCGGCGCACGGGTGCGCGACGAGTCGAAGCGCCGGCGTCGCGAGCAGCAGCAGGCGAAGAACCGTCTCGCGAAGCTCGAGGAAGAGATCGCGCAATTCGAGGCGCGCCTGAAGGAGCTGCAGGAGCTTCTGGCGCATCCGCCCGCCGGGGACTGGGCGAAGCTCCACGCGCTCGTGAACGAGGAGCAGGAGCTGCGCGGCCGGCTCGACCGGCGCTACCGCGAGTGGGAGCGGGTGACGGAGGCGCTGGGCCGGCCGGACTCCTCGCTCGGATGACTCATGACGAGCCGGCCGCGGAGGTGGATCGTCTTGAAATCGACCCGGCCAGCCTTCCGCCGGGAACGGTCCCTCTCGCGCTCGTGGCGACCGGAGAGTGTTCTTGAAAAGTCGGTCGACAGGACCGAGATTTCAAGGTAATACTCTCGCATGATCCGACGGCTCAAGCACCTTTCGACGCTCCGCCGACAACTCGGCCGGTATCCGGTGGTCGGCATCATCGGGGCGAGGCAGGTGGGGAAGACGACCCTGGCCCGCTCCTTGGTCGCGCAACACCGCCCGCCGGTGACTTACTTCGACCTCGAAGATCCCGGCGACCGAGCGAGGCTCGCCGAGCCGATGCTGACGCTTCGCGAGTTGCGCGGCCTGGTCGTCATCGACGAAGTCCAACGGGCTCCGAACATCTTCGAGAGTCTGCGAGTGCTCGCGGACCGCCCTCGTCTGCCCGCGCGATTCCTCGTGCTCGGGAGCGCGTCCCCCGCCCTGCTGCGGCAGAGCTCGGAGACTCTGGCCGGCCGGATCGTCTATCACGAGCTCGGAGGACTGACCTTGGAGGAGGTCGGCCCCGAGAGCGTCGGCCGGCGGTGGCTCCGCGGCGGATTCCCCCGCGCATTCGTCGCGCGCTCGAACGCCGTCAGCCACGAGTGGCGGAGCGGCTTCGTGACGACGTTCCTGGAGCGCGATCTCCCGGCACTCGGGATCACGATCGGTGCGACCACGCTGCGTCGCTTCTGGACGATGCTGGCGCACCGCCATGGCCAGGTCTGGAACGCGTCCGAGTTCGGGCGCTCGCTTGGCGTGGCCGACACCACGGTCCGCAACTACGTGGACCTGCTGAGCTCCGCCCTCGTCGTGCGCCAGCTCCGACCCTGGCACGAGAATCTGTCGAAGCGCCAGGTCAAGGCACCCAAGACGTACGTCGCCGACTCGGGGTTGCTGCACGCGCTGCTCAACCTGAGAACGATGGCGGATCTGGAATCCCACCCCCAAGTGGGCGCTTCCTGGGAGGGGTTCGTCCTCGAGCAGATCGTCACGCACCTCGGCGCCGAGCGAGAGGAGTGTTTCTTCTGGGCCACTCACGCCGGAGCGGAACTGGATCTCCTGGTCGTCCGTGGCAGAACGCGCCTCGGCTTCGAGGTGAAGAGAACCGCGTCACCGGCCGTCACGAAGTCCATGTCCGTGGCGATGGAGGATCTGAAGCTGCAGCGGCTCGACGTCGTTCATGCGGGAGACGCGACGTTCCCGATGGGGAAGGCGATCCGGGCGGTCGCGCTGAAGCGCCTGCTCGACGACGTCCGGCCCTTGGCGTCGGCGTAGCTCGCGCCATGCACGGTGTGCGAGAGGCAGCGTCGCACGTGGGCCGCTGGCCGGAGCTTCGCTACTCGGGTTCCCAACCCGTCTGCCGGGCCCACTCCTGCGCGGCGTCCCAGATCAGATCGCAGACCGGATCCTTGATGTCGTAGTAGGCCTCCACGTCGTCCGCGTGCCGCCGGGCGATCTCGCGCTTGATGAGCTCGAGACTCCGGGCCGAGCCCGGGTGCGCTCGGAGGTAGTCGCGGAACAGCAGCGGATAGCGCTGGTTGGGATGGCCGGCCACCCGGACGTGCACGTTCGCGCGGCGCCGGCCCTTCGGCTCCGCGAAGACGAGCTTGCTCCACATCTCCGGGCGGGCGTCCGCGCCGAGCGGCACGTGATCGTGGGTGATGGCCTCCCGCCATTCGAAGCCCGCAGCGACGAGCTTCCTCCGGATCTCCGCCGCCAGCTCGCGAACGGTCACCTGAGCGTCGATGACGTCCTTCGCGCCGAGACCGGGCACGGACGTCGAGCCGATGTGGTCGATCCGCAGCGCGAGGGGGCCGAGGATCTCCGTCAGGGAAGAGCGCAGCGCTTCGAACTCGGCCGGCCACGCGGGGTCGTAGTGGCGGATGATGATCATCGCGGGATCCTAGCAGAGAGGCGGCGCGACATCTCCGCGAGGAGGGGACCTCGCGGTCGCCGGGGCAGCATGAGCACGGCTCCGGACGATCGCGCTCGGGCGGCGTCCGGTAGTGGGACGCCAACGCACCACTACCCGGCGTTCCGGCGGTCTCGACGAACGTCGACGGTTCGTGGACCATGGCCGCGGGCGCGCCGCGGATCGCGCCCGCCACGCCATGAGGTGCGCATGCCGCTCCCGCCCAGCGACGATTCCGTCTCGAAGCCATGACCGCGACGCAGCGCGAGCACCGCCATGCTTGACGCGTCCGCCGCGCCTCGCGCGCTCGCCCTGCCGAGCGAGCTCGTCGAGCGCCTGCGCTGCCCCGCGTGCCGCGCCTCCGTGGTCGTTCGTGAGGATCGCGTGGAGTGCGCCGGCGGCTGTCCGCCCTTCCCGGTGCGGAACGGAGTGCCCGTCCTCGTGGACGAGCGCGACTGCGTGCTCACGCACGAGGAGATTCTCCGCTCGGCGAACGCGTTCAATCGCCCGCGGAGCCGCGCCGAGGTCTGGGCGAAGCGCCTCGTGCCGTCGCCGAGCCGCAACGTGACGGGCGCGCGCGTGCGGAAGCGCTTCATGTCGCTCGTAGGGGAGGGCAATCGCAGCCCCGCGATCCTCCGCGTGGGCAACGGGGAAGACGCCGTCACGTTCGACGACCTGCCGGCATCGCGCGTGGTGAGCAGCGATCTGTTCTTCTATCCCGGCACCAACGTCGTCTGCGACGCGCACCGCATCCCGTTCGCGGACGAGACCTTCGACGGCGTCACGGGGATCGCCGTGCTGGAGCACGTCGCCGATCCGGCGCGCGCCGTCGCGGAGATCCACCGCGTGCTCCGCCCCCGGGGCGTGGTGCTCGCCGAGACGCCGTTCATGCAGCAGGTGCACGGCGGCGCGTTCGACTTCACGCGCTTCACCGATCTCGGCCATCGCCGCCTCTTCCGGAGCTTCGAGGAGATCGAGCGGGGCGCGTGCGGCGGGACCGGAATGTCGCTCGCGTGGGCCTGGCACTACTTCCTGCTCAGCCTGCTCGGCGGTCGCGGGAAGCGCCGGCGGCCGATCACGGCTTTCGCGTACCTCACGTCCTTCTGGCTCCGGTTCTTCGATCGCGCGTTGATCGCCCGGCGAGAGACGCTGGACGGCGCGTCCGGGCTGTACTTCCTCGGCCGCAAGGGCGACCGGACGCTGAGCGACCGCGAGCTGATCGGCGAATACCGCGGGGCGATCGGGAGCTGACCGTCCGACCATACCGTCGTCCGTCACCGCACGATCGCGCGCGCCTGCCGCGGAAGGAATTCTTGCGCGTCGCTCGCGCCGATCCGTCCGTGGACTCCCACATCAAGCCCGTCATCCATCGGCTCGACCGCGAGGAGCTGGCGTCACGGCGCCCCTTGCCGGCCGCCCCAACGTCGATATATTGACCCATAAGTCAGGATATCGACGGAGGCGGTCGACGTGTTCCGAACCGAGACCCAGCATGCTCTCCGGGCGCTGGCCGCCCTGGCGGCCGGCGAGGCGCCGCTCTCCATCGCCATGCTGGCGGACCGGACCGGCGCCCCGGCGCCAACGCTCGGCAAGGTCCTCCACCGGCTCTCGCTCCTCGGCTTCGTCACGGGTCGCACCGGGCGCGGCGGCGGGTATCGTCTGGCCCGCCCGGCGGCGGAGCTGCATCTCATGGACCTCGTGCTGGCGTTCGAGGGTCCCGGGTTCGCGCGCCAGTGCCTCTTCGGGATGCCCCGCTGCTCCGACAAGCAACCGTGCCCGCTCCACTCCACGTGGGCTCGCGTGCGCGAGGGCCTCCTCGAGCTCGTCGAGCGGCGCTCGGTGGCGGACCTGGCGCCTCATGGATCGCTCACGGAGTCCGCGCGATGAGCGGACCGTCCGCCGCCGCGCCGCCCGTCGCCTCGCCGGCCGTCGAGTCATCCGCCGCCGGACCGCGCGCATCAGCGTCGCCCGCCCCCGCGAAGAGACTGCGCGTATCCCCGTCCGCGCTCCGGAGGCTCACGGCCGATCCGTGGGCCGAGCTGCGCGCGCTGGCCATGCTCGACCGCGTCGCCCCCGACGTGCCGCAGCCCGGCGCCGCGGTGCGCGTGCGCCGCTCGCGCATCACGCTTCTGCGACGCAGCGTCCAAGTCGGCTTCCTCCTCACGGTGGCCTCGATCGGCGTGAGCTTCGCGCGCTGGGTGCACGGGCTGGAAGCGGGGCGGATCGTGGGCGAGCGACCGCCGGGCGTGGAAGGCTTCCTGCCCATCGCCGCGTTCATGAGCTTCCGCTACTGGCTGGCGCGCGGCGTCGTCACGCAGATCCATCCCGCGGGCCTCGTGATCTTCGTGCTCGCGCTCGCCCTCGGTCTCCTCGCGAAGAAGTCCTTCTGCTCGTGGGTGTGCCCGGTGGGCGCGATCTCCGAGGGGCTGGCCCGCATCTCGCGAGCGATCTTCCGCGCGAAGATGCACCTCCCGCGCGCGCTCGACGTTCCGCTGCGCGGCATCAAGTACCTGCTGCTGGCGTTCTTCGCGTGGGTGATCGTGATCCGCATGTCGGCCGACGACGTGGGGGCGTTCCTCTCGGCGCCGTACAGCCGCGTGGCCGACATCAAGATGCTCTACTTCTTCGAGCATCCCTCCACCACGGCCGCGATCGTCCTCGCCGCGCTCGCCCTGCTCTCGATCGTGGTGCCGTACTTCTGGTGCCGCTACCTCTGTCCGTACGGCGGCCTGCTGGGCCTCGTCTCGATGCTCTCCCCGCTGAAGGTCACGCGCCACGCGCCGTCGTGCATCGAGTGCGGGCTGTGCGCGCGCGCGTGCCCCTCGCATCTGCCGGTGGATCGACTCGAGCGCGTGCGCTCCGACGAGTGCTTCAGCTGCCTCTCCTGCGTGGCGGCTTGCCCGGTGCCGCGGGCGCTTCGGCTCGAGACGCCGGGTCCCTGGCGACGCGCGGTCCGACCCGTGGCGTTCGCGGCGCTCGTGCTGATTCTCTTCGCGGGCGGGACTGCGGTGGCGCGGCTGGCGGGCCACTGGCGGACGTCGATCACGAACGACGAGTATCTCGCGCGGATCCACGAGCTCGACGGCCCGCAGTACTCGCACGTGGAAGGGACGACGGGGACGCGACGCTGACGCGCGACGCGTCCCCGCCCCGCCCGCTCAGCGCACGACCACGATCTTGCCGGTCGTCGTCCGCGCCGGGCCGTCCACCCGGTACAGGTACACGCCGGCGGACACGCGCTCCCCTCGCGAGAGGAGATCCCACGAAGCGTCGCCGGCCACGTCCGTGACGAGCGTGGTCACGAGTCGCCCCGACGTTTGGTACACGGACACGCGCGCGCCGCTCGGGAGGCCGGCGAAGCGGAGGCCGGGCCCGCCCCGTCTCACCGGGTTCGGCATCACGAGAGAGGGCGACGGGGCCGCGGAGCCGTCCCGGGCGGCGAGGACCGCGGGCGTGGGGGGCAGCGCGTCCCCGCAGACGACCGCGACGACGAAGCTC
Source organism: bacterium (assembly GCA_046330135.1). Taxonomy (GTDB): domain Bacteria; phylum ARS69; class ARS69; order ARS69; family ARS69; genus CAYYFX01. The sequence continues at coordinate 197,235 of JAXLTI010000004.1, read as the reverse complement.
CGGGAAGCGCCGCGCGGCAGGGAGAAGGGCCCCACCGAGACGAGGATGCGCTGATCGGACGGCGCCGTGGCGGGCGGATCGATCGTCTGCACGTCGTCTCCGTCGCCGCGCAGCAGGGCGTACCGCGCCGCGTCGTCGGCCGGGTCGTCCTCGTACGACCACACCTGGAACGAATGCGCCTCCTGCTCCGGGAGCAGCAGCCCCACGCGCTCGGCCGTGTCGTCGCCGTGGCCCGGGGCGTCCCACGCGTACGCGAGTCCGCCGCCCGCCGTGGACTGGTAGGCGGCCAGGTCGTCCTGCCAGTAGCCCGAGGCGGCGCCCTGGCCCACGTCCGGGTCGGCGAACATCCCGAGGTAGACGCGGTCCAAGTCCCATCCGGGCGGCCGGTACGATGCGGAGATGTTCTTCACTTCGAATCGGAAGCGCACGAATCCGCCGTAGCCGGGGCGCGTTCCCGCCGTGCCGATCTGGACGACGCGCAGACCCAGCGGCTCGTGGGGGACGATCGCCGTGGACGTGTCCGCATAGAAGAACCGGGCTCCCCCGACGCTGCCGGGGAGCGCGGTGGGGTCCACGGGCCAGAACTCGAAGGCCCAGGGAGCTTCGCTGACGATCTGCTCGGGCCCCTGTCCGCGATCCGCCTCCGCGCCCACCCAAAGACCCGTGGTGACGAAGGTGGAAGTGGCGGGGTCCGCGGCGGTCTGGAGAAAGCCGCCCTCACGGGCCTCCAGCACTCCGGAGCAGAGCGGGTAGCGCTGCCTCGCGGGATCGAGAGCGCCCACGGGCCGATCGGTCCTCGCGTGGACCGGGGCCGCGAGCGAGAGGATCGCTGCGGAGAGGAATGCCGCGAGCGAGCCGGTGGGAGGGGAGGGAAGTCGCGAGCGACGCGACATGGCGCACCTCCTGTCACGGGACCCGGGCTTGCGGGTCCGTCGAACGCCTCGTCTATAGCCACGGTTCGCAAGAGGGGCAAGGGACGCCCAGGGCGCGAGAGCCCGCGTTGCGGCGTCGGCGGGGAAGCGATGCGTCGCGAGAGGAGAGGCGCCGGTGGGGAAGCCGAGCGGCCTACTCGATGCGGACGGCCTTGCCGACCGCGGCGCCGGCCGCCGTCTCCAGTCGATAGAAGTACACGCCGCTCGGCAGCGCTCGCCCGTCCAGCGACACGCGATGCAGCCCGGGCGCCGCTTCGCCGTCCACGAGGGTGCCCACCTTGCGCCCGCGCACGTCGTACAGACTGAGGAGGACGTGCGACGCGGTGGAGAGCGAGTAGCTCAACGTCGTCTCGCGACGGAACGGATTCGGGGAGGCGGGATACATCCGCCAATCGGCGGAGGCCACCATCGGGCCGACACCCGTGACCGGAGGCGCGATGGCGTCCCAGATGTGTTTCGCGGCGACGCGATCGAACAGGATCCCGTGCGCGCGGTCATTGAGGTGGACGCCGTCGCCGGAGTCGTAGGCGGAGTTGATCGTGCCGTCCTCGTTGGCGATCGTGGTCCAGAAGTCCACGGCCCGATCGCCCCAGAGCGCGTACGTGGTGTCCCGCATCGCCATGAGCGCGGCGCGAATCTGCGCGGTCGTGTTGCGCGGCTGCGTGGTGCTGAGCCACACCTGCACGCCCGCGGCGGCCGCGACGGCCATGACGGTGTCGTAGTTCGCGATCGTCTCCTGGATGTCGTACCCGTTCACCTGATCGTTGCTCGGCAGGTTGATGATGACGGCGTCCGCGCCCACGCGGATCGCCTTCGAGATGTTGAGATCCTGCGCGGGCAACGGCCGGCCCGGCGGCGGCACGTAGCCGTCGGGCATGATGTGGTAGGTGGTGAACCCGCCCACGCCGTAGTTCGTGACGACGCGCAACGAGTCCCCCGCGAGGGCATCGGCGCGGAAGCGGTTCACCCACGCGCTGTCCCAGTGGGCGGGACCGGTGCCCGCGGCCGTGGACGAGCCCAGCACCACGACCTTCCGGCCGTCGGTGGCGTGGGCCAGCGCCGTGACCAGGCACAGCAGCGCAAGCGCCGTGAGAGCGATTCGTTGGTTCACGCGATGCCTCGAAGGGGGAGCCCCGGCGCGGACGCCAAGCGTCCGGAAAGCGTCCCCGAGAATGCCAAGAAACGGGTTGCCGGCGCAACCCCCCTGGAAGATACTCGCCCTCGCCTCGGAATCCGCGCCAACGGACTTGGCGATCCGGAATCAGCGACTCGGCGGCCCGGCGTGCCGCAGCTCGCCCAGGAGCCCGCCGGCCGCGCCGGAGACGACCAGGCAGGCGCCGGTCAGGAGAATGGCCGGCCCGACCCCCACCACGGGCACGAGCCAGCCGCCGATCGCTCCGCCGAGCGGCGTGGCGCCCTGCATCATCGTGCGTAGGAGGGCGAAGACCCGCCCGCGGAACTCCTCGGGGATGATCCGCATGCGCAGCGTCTGCGCCCAGATCGTGAGGGGCGCGGTGAAGAAGCCGAAGCCGGCCAGAGCGATCGCCGCCGCCCATCGGCCGGGAGCCACCGCGAGCGCGGTCACGCTCAATCCCGCGGCGACGAGCGCGCCGCAGATGGCCGCTCCGAGCGGGACCGGGAGCGCGACGGCTCCGGCGGCGATCGAGCTGGTCACCTCGCCCACGGCGCACGCGCCCACCAGGACTCCGTAGAGCGTCGAACCCCCGCCGAGCGCGCCGACCGCGAAGAGCGGGAGCCAGACCTGCCTCAGCCCTTCGCCGACGTTCGCCACCATGTACATGGCGGTCGTGGAGCGGAGGATCGGGTCGCGCGCGACGAAGAGGAAGCCGTCGCGCGTGGAGGAGGCGGCGCGCGGTGTCGGCGGCGGGGGCGTCGCGCCGGCGCCGCGGGGGCGCAGTCCGGCCAGAGCGACCACGAACGCCAGGTAGGACGCGGCGTCCACGACCAGGACGTTCGACGCTCCCACGCGCGCCGCCATCAACCCCGCCACCGGCGGCCCGACGATGCCGCTCAGCGTGAAGCTCAGCGTCTCGAGCGCGTTCGCGGTCGGAAGCAGCTCGCGCGGCACGAGAGACGGCACCAGAGCGGGGCTTCCCGCGAGACTGATCATCATGAGGGAGCCGTACACGGCGGCCGCGGCGTACGCGTGAGCGACCTCGAGCCGGCCGAGCGCATGCAGGAGGGGAAGCATCCCGATGACGGCGCCGCGCACGACGTTGTCGACGAGCATCACGCGCGAGCGATCGAAGCGGTCCAGGAGCCACCCGGCGACGAGCCCGCCCGCGAGGATCGGGGCCGAGTAGCAGATCGCGAGCAGGCCGAGCGCCTTCGCGGAGCGAGTGGCCTCGTACACCCACTAGGTCAGCGCGACGCGCGTCATCCCGTCGCCGATCGTCGACGCGGTGAAGCCCAGCCAGAAGCGGCGGAAGTCCGCGAGGCCGAGCGTCCTTCGATACGGGCCGAGATCCCACGCGGTCATCGCGAATCCTCCAGCGTCGGTCGTTTGCTCACAGATCCACTCGGTACGTGGCCTTCAGCTCGAACCACTGACGAGGCGCGCCGTCGGGTGCCTCCTCGTCCGGGTGGACGCCCAGCCCGTACACGCAGAGGAGCTCGGCGCCTTCCCGTCGCAGGACGCGGAGCTGGGCTCGCCAACCCAGCTCGCCGGACTCGTTGTCGTACTGCACGAAGCTCGTGACCGAAGCGGAGACGTCGAGGTCGAGCTCGGTACGGAGGCGGAGGACGAGCGGGCGTGCGCGACCGCCTTCGACGCGGATCCACGAGCGCTCGATCTCCGGCCCGGCGCGCAGGCGCCCCCGCGCCTTGCCGACGAGGCTCGCGGTGAGCGTGGCTCGTGTGCCGCCGTGGAAGCCCCCGCCGTCCGCGGCCACGCTCGCCGAGAGCGGGCGGCCGGCCTTCGTCCGGACGCCCACCCCCGCGCGGAGCGCCCGGTAGCTGCCCGCGGGAATCGCGATCCCTCCGGGAAGCGGGAATGCGGACGCCACGCGCTCGCGCGTGCGCTCGACGAACACGCTCAGCGCGTCGCCGGAGCGGACGTCGAAGCCGAGGGCGACGCGATGGCCGTCGTCCTGCAAGCGACCGCTCCGCCCCTCGAAGCGCTCGAAAGCGTACTCCGGCGTGACGCGCCGGAGCGCGCCGGAGTCCGCGTACCGCGGGAGCGAGAAGCCCGCGCGATAGCACCGAACGGCCGGACGCGCGAGGAAGCCGATCGGCGGAGAGAAGTCGGCGCCGAGATCGAGGATCTCGAGGTGGAGCCCCATGCGCTCTCCGCCGCGCTCGACGCGAAGGCGCGAGGCCGCGCTCCTCCGGGCGAACGCGTCGCCCTCGCGAGCGCTCGCGGCGAGGAAGGTGGAGACGTCGATCTCGCCGGGCAGGCGGACCAGCCCGTCGGCGCCGAGCGCAGACCCCGCCGCGGACGGCGACCCGTCGCGACGCGTGACGACGGCCCCGACCCACGAGCGCTCGTCGAGCCGGCGCTTGACGCGCGCGACGACGAAGTCCTCGCCCGGCGCCCCGCGCGCTTCACCGGTGCGGACATAGAGAGCCCCGGCTTCCGTCCGTCCGGCGCGGCCGCTCGCCTTCGCGCCCACGCGGATCGGAACGGCGGCGGCCTCGCTCGCTCCACCGCCCTGGAGGCCCACGCGACGGCTGAAGAAGATCTCCGCCTCGGAGGGCGCGCCGAAGGCGAAGAGCCCCGCGTTCTCCAGGAAGAAGTCCCGCTTCTCCGGCACGAACAACGCGAAGCGCGTGAGATTGATCTCGCGATCGTCCGCCTCGACCTGTGCGAAGTCGGTGTTCACGGAGAGGTTCGCGGCGAGCGTGCCGGCGGGGGTCCAGCGAGCATCGAGCCCGGAGTCGAGCGACGCATCGCGGCTCGACGCGCCGGCCGCGCTCCCGCGCGCGGCGACGTAAGGCTGAACCCACACGCCGCGCCCGGGGACGATCCCCTGGAAGACCACCTGCCGAGCGAGCGACACGGAAGGCGTCCCCGCCGCGCGGCTCAACGGGATGAGCGGAGAGAAGAGCTCCTCGTTCGTGCGGATCAGGCGGCGGAACAGGTTGACGCCCATGGTGTCCCGCTCGGCTCGCCGGAAGCGCAGCGTGGAGAACGGGATCCGGAGCTCCGCCGACCAGCCGAGCGAGTCTCGGCACGCGCGCACGTCCCACTCGCCGTCCCAGCCGTCCGCGAACACGTCGCCTTCGTCGAAGAACTGGGCGTCGACGCGCACGCCGAGGGGGTTCGTGGAGAAGAAGAAGCCGTCGTGCCGGTCGGCGTAGGAGTCGATCGCCACCGCGAACTGGTCGTCCTCGGTGAGCGAGAAGTCGTCGCGGCGGCGCGTCGTCGACACGATGCCCTCCGGGTGCGAGTCTTCGCAGCGCACGGCGACGTAGAGATCCGTGGCGGTGTAGGCGAGGCGCACGCTCGTCGACTCGGAGGGCGCAGCGCCCTCGCGCGGCGAGCGCTCGCGGAAGTCGGTGATCGCGGGCGCGAGCGACCAGACCGCGTCGTCGAGGCGGCCGTCGACGACGGGAAGGGCGGCGCCCGCCGGAATCGGCCAGGCCGCGAACGACGGGTTCGCCCCGGCCGGAGCCGAGCCGAGGAGGAGCAGGAGCGGGAGCGGGAGCGCGCCCGCGGCGGCGGCCGGGATGCCCGGACGGCAGTTAGGTGTCGGCGACATGAGTTAGACAATAGTCTAACTATCCCCGCGCGTCAACCCGGCACCAAGACTTGTCATAAGACGTTGTTGGGAATACCATTGCCGTGGTCTTCGACGGCGTGAAGCAGCGGGTGGATTCGATGGCTAGCAAATCAAAACGGAATGCGCCCCGGGGCGGGGTGGACCGAAGCGGCGGCGGCGCGGCGTCGGGCCCGAGCGGCGACCGGCACGCGACGAAGCGCCCCGGACCGGAGGCGGCGGCCGGGGAGACTGCGCTGAAGCAGCGCTTCCGCTTCGCGAGCGGACTGCGCTTCGACCTCCTCTATTCGCTCGAGGTGCTCCTGAACCCCGCGGCGCGCATCCACCCCGAGTGGAAGCGCGAGACGCTCGAGCGCTTGCCGCCGTCGTGTCGCGAGGGCCTCGCGTACTTCCGGGACTCCGCGCGGTTCTGGGTCTTCGTGGGCGACGCGATCGGGGGCGCCGCGCCTCCCGAGGACATGCGGGGGCTCCGGAGCCTCTTCGAATCGATCGACCCGGAGCGGTTCCGGTTCTCGATGCTGGAGGGCGCCCTGCACGACGGCCGCGTCGCGGACCGGATCGCGCGCGGGGAGATCACGCTCGCGCAGGCCTTGCTCGAAGCGCCCGCCGAGAAGCGCGAATGGCTCGAGCACGTCGAGCTGTATCCGCCGGGCCTCAACAGCGCGACGCTGCAGGCGCTCGAGCGAGTGGTCGCTTCGCCGGAGGAGGCGAAGGCTCGCGTCCTCCGCGTGCTCGATGCGTACTGGAGCGCCGCCTTCGAGCGGACCTGGGCCACCCTCGAGCCGCAGGTGCGGCGCTCGCGCGCGGAGAAGGAGCGGCTGCTCCAGTCGTGCACGCTGGAGGAGTTCTTCCGCGTGGCCCTCCTGCGCCTGGAGGCCCACGACGCGTCGCAGCAGCTGCGCGCGATTCGCGGCGGGTACGCCCTTCCGTACGAGCGCGTGCGCGAGGCGTACGTCGTGGCCTCGGCATTCAATCACCACCGGTTCTGGACGGCCTTCGAGGATGGGCCGGGGGTGGTCGTCTTCCTGCCGTATTTCGACGCGGCTCTCGCCCTCGACGCGGCGGCGGCCCGTGCGAGTGAGCCGCCCGCCGAAGTCGACCCGCCGTTGATCTTCAAGGCCCTGGGCGACCCCACTCGCTTCGCCATGGCCGCGCTGATCGCGCGGACGCCGATGACCTCCGCCGATCTCGCGGCGCAGCTCGCGCTCTCCCGTCCCACGATCTCGCATCACGTCGTCGTGCTGCGCGAAGCGGGGCTGCTGCGCGAAGAGAGCGCCGGCGGCTCCTTCGTGCTCCACCTGCGCCGCGAGCCCCTCGCCGCCCTTTCGGACGCCGTCCTCCGCCGCTTCTCCGCAGCCGCCTTCGGCGAGGCGTTGCCGGCCGCGCCGACGCCGTCCTCGCGCCGCCGTCGGGGGCCGCGCGCCTGACGGGCGACGAAAGACCCGACCTCTTGTAGGCTCCGCCGATGATGAAGCGAAGCACCGCGTTGCGGATCCTCGGCGTGGCCACGGGGGTCGCGGGAGCGCTCCTCGCTCTCGCGGCGCCGCCGCCGGCGAGCGCGCTGGCCGCGGGCCGTCGAGAGCCCTCGCGCGAAGGCTGGGCCGGACTCGGCTTCCGCGACATCCCGGGCGGGCATGTCATCGTGAGCTGGATCCTGCCCGGGCCCCTCCAGGGCGAGGGCACCACGTGCAAGGGCGCCGACCTCGCGCGACCCGACCTCGTGGTGGCGCTGAACGGGGCGCCCCCGGGAAGCGCGCCCGAAGCCGAAGCGAAGATCCGCAGGATGGCGCCCGGCGACACGCTCCATCTCGACGTCCGGACGTCCCGCCGGCGCGGCGACGCGATTCCGGACTCGCTCGACGCCGAAGACGCGGTGCGCCGCATCGACGTGGTGCTCGCGGACCGCACGGACTGGACCGGGACGATCGGCCTGCCGCGGTGGACGGACTATGCGTGGAAGGCGCCGAGCGGGGAGCGGCTGCTCGATCCCGCGGACACGTCGAGCGCGCTGGGCGCGGCGGTGGCGAAGGAAGACCTCGGCGCCGAGGTCGCGAAGCTCCAAGGCGTGTTCGCCAAGGCGCAGGCCGACGAACCGGACTTCCATTCGCTCTCGCACGTGCGCGCGGCGTTCGAAGATCCCTTCCGTCTTCCCGAGATCGCGCGCGACGTCGCCGCGCCGGCCGAGGGCGCCGCCCGGGACCCGCTGGCCACGGCCCTGCACCTCTACCGCAACGCGATCGACGCGTGGCCGGAGCGCGCGCCGTCGGCGCAGCGCACGGCGGGCAAGAAGCGCTCCGGCTTCGGCGACCGATGGGCGCCGGAGGAAGCGCGCTTCGCGTCGCCGGACTCCTCCGCCGGACGGGCGCGCCTCGGCGACGTGCTGAAGAACGTACGCGAGCACCTCGATCGCGCGCTCGGCGACGCCCTGACGGACAGCACCCTCGCGCGGCAGACGCTCGCGCTCCTGCGCGTGCCGAAGAAGACGTTCTACCTGCAGGGCGCCGACACGCACGCGCACGTGGCGGTCATGCGACGTTCCACGAAGGTGGACTTCGCGGAGCTCGGGGCGGCGCTGGCGGCGTTCGCGCCGCTCGTCGCGGCCGACAGCGCCGGGCTCGAGGATCTGTCCAAGCAGCCACGCCATGCAGCGCCACCGCCGGTGGAGCTGGCCGGCGCGGTCGAAGGGAACGTGGAGTGGACGTTCCATTCGAAAGACGTCGGCTGGATCGTCGCGGGCGGCGAAGGGAACAACCGCTACGACATGTCGAAGATCGCCGGGGTCGTGGACCCGGGCGGAGACGACGAATACTTCGCGAGCGATCTCGTGCTCGGCGCGCGCGCGATCGTGGATCTCTCGGGGAACGACAAGTACACGGGGAGCGCGGAGCAGGGTCCGGCGTCAGCCCTGTTGGGCGCGGTGCTCGTGGACGACCGCGCGGGGGACGATCGCTACGAGGGGGCCATGCTCTCGTGCGGCGCGGCGGCGTTCGGCGCGGCGCTCCTGCTCGATCGCGCCGGCAAAGACGCGTACGTGGGCTCCGAGTGGTCGGTGGGCGCCGGAATGTACGGCGGCGGCATCGTGATGGATCTGGGGCCCGGCGGCGACACGTACCTCGGGGACTTCCTCTGCGAGGGGGTGGGCGGGCCGCGCGGGCTCGGCGCGATCGTGGACGAGGACGGCAACGATCTCTATCGCGCGAACGGCCCCACGCCTTCCGCGTACGGCACGCCCGCCGTCTACCAGTCCTTCAGCCAGGGCATCGGCTTCGGCTTCCGGCAATACGCGGCGGGCGGCGTGGGCCTGATCTGCGATCTCGCGGGGGACGATCGCTACGAGGCGGGGGAGTTCGCGCAGGGCGGCGCGTACTACTGGGCGCTCGGCGTGCTGTGGGACGCGAAGGGGCGCGACCTCTACTACGGCAATCGCTACGGCCAGGGCTTCGGCGTGCATCAAGCCGCCGGCGCGCTGATCGACGACGCGGGTGACGACGACTACTGGTCGATGACCGCCGCGAGTCAGGGCGCGGGCTGGGATGTCGGCTGCGGCTTGCTGCTCGACGCGTCGGGCAACGATCACTACCGCTGCGACGGGCTCGGCCAGGGCGCCGCCGCGCAGCAGGCGATCGGGCTGCACGTGGACCTGGACGGCGCGGACGCTCGGGAAGCCACCGGCGACGCGGTGCAGGGCGCCGCCGGGACGAACGAGTATCACTTCGCGCAGACGGGCGCGTTCTCGCTCGGCGTGCTCCTCGATCTCGGCGGGGACGAGGACCGGTATTCGACGGGACGCGAGAACGGCGTCACGACGTCGCCGGCAAGGGATCAGCCGCGCTCCGCGATGGCGAAGCTCTTCGGGATCTTCGTGGATCGATGAAGCCTCGGAGGGCTTCGAGCGCCTCACCGCGCCGGATCTTCCCCACGAGATCTTCACCGCACCTTCACGACGGAGCGTCCTTCGAAGTTGACCCGCGCGAGCGGCGAGTCCGATGCTCTCCGCCGCATCCTTCGTCGAGCGAGCTTCCATCGTCCGAAGGAGCGTCCCCCGCGAGCCGGGAGGTTGTGCATGCGATCGCGACGGATGCTGAGCGTCCTCGCCTTCGGCCTCGTGGCTCTCGGCGTGTCGCGCTTCGTGAGCGCGAGAGGTCGGTCCGGCGCAGCCGGGGTCGCGGGCCCGTCGACCTACGTGACCGCACCGGCGACCGCCGCGGAGATCGACGCGGCCTCGCCCCCGGCGAGCGCCGGCGCGGAAGCGTCCTCGACGTCGCCGAACGCCCGCGTCCGCGTCATCGCCAGGGGGCGGATCGACGCGGGCCGCCTCGCGGCGCTGCAGGTCGAGGTGGTGGAGCGACGCGGCAACGGGCAGTGGGTACTCCTCGTTCCCGCCGATCGCCTCGACGCCCTCTTCTCGTTGCCCGGCGACTTCACGACGCGCGTCTCCACGCCGGCGAACACCCTCTAGCGTCGCCTCCGGGGAGTCCGCGCCGCTTGCGTCCCCGCGTGCGCGTCTAGGCGTCGCATGCGCGCTCCGGCGGCCGGTCCCTTCGCCACACGGGCGCTCAGCCTCGCCTTCCTCCTCGCGGCGGCGCCCGCCGCGCACGCGCTCGACGATCCGCTCCAGGAGATCGGCGTGACGCCGTACTGCTGGCGGCGTCACGGGACGACCTTCGAGGGCGACACCGGCGCGTCGGTCGTGATCGGTGTCGTGTGGACGGGCTTCGATCTGTACCACCCGGATCTCATGGCGGCGGACGGGCGCACGCGCGTCCTCGCGGTCTGGGATCAGAGCGTGACCACGGGAGGCACCGCGTCGTTCGGGTACGGCACGGAATGGTCGGCGGCGGAGATCGACAATCGTCGCGCCGACATCCGCACCGACGACAAGGGCACGGCGCTCGCGGTGCTCGCGGCGGGCAGCGGACGCGCGTCCCCGCGGCTGACGGGGATCGCGCCGGAAGCGAAGCTGGTGCTGGTGCGCTCCACGCTGGATCCCTGGGACATCGTCGACGCCGTGGACTACATCTTCCGCGTCGCGGCGGCGGCTCGTTGCCCGGCGGTGGTGGATCTCTCGCTCAACACGCATCTCTCCTCGCACGACGGCACGGACTCGCTCGACGTCCGCCTGGATCGGCTCACGGGACCAGGACGCATCCTCGTGGCGGCGGCGGGGAACGAAGGCGGGCTCGGAATCCACGCGGCCGCATCGCTCGGCGAATCGCGCGTCGAGTCGCTCCGGTTCGAAGTGAGCGACTCCGGCCCGCTCGTGCCGGACCTGAACAACGTCTGCGTCTTCGCGGCCTACCCCGAGTCTGCAGACGTGACGCTTCGCGTGCGGGATTCGATGGGCGTGCAGCTCCTGGAAGCGGCGAAGGGCGCCACGGCGTGGAGGGCCGACTCCGTCGCGCAGCTGAAGCTGTGCAACGGCCTGGGCTGCGAGGACTGCGCGGACTTCCCGGGCAAGACCATCGCGGCGCTGCAGATGTTCGGGGCCGGCGACCGGTGGCGCGCTCCGGGCGTCTGGACGCTCGAGCTGGAGCCTCGGCACGCGTCGAGCGGCGACCGGCTCGACGCCTGGATTCAATTGCCGATGGGCGGCCCCGCCGCGAGGTTCGAGGCGCCGGAGGATGCGAAGCTCGTGGGTTGGCCGGCGTGCGCGGACTCGGTGATCTCCGTGGGCGCGTACGAACCGGCCCCCACGTTCGGCGACGGGCGAGAGGCGCTGTGGCCGCAGAGCAGCCCGGGACCGCTTCGCGACGGGCGCGAGGCGGTCGACCTCGTGGCCCCGGGATGTCGAGTCCGCGTGCCCGCCGGTCGCGACAGCACCGCGCAGTGGAGCGGGACGAGCTTCGCCGCGGCCTATGCGACCGGCGCCGTCGCGTTGCTCCTGGGCGCACACCCGAACGCCTCACCGGCGCAGATCCGCGCGGAGCTTCGACGTCGCGCGAAGCCCGTCGCGGCGAGCGCGGATCGGTGGGGGCACGGGAAGCTCTGGATGGGCGCTCCCGTGGAGTGAGACGGGCGCCGCGCGCGGAGCCGCGATGTCGGGCCCGCCGTCGCGGGTTCGGCGTGAGAAGCGCGGTGGCGAGTCCGCCCGGACCCGCCACCGCAGAACCGATCGGAGCGATCGGTCAGTTCAAGACGACCACGCGTCCCGCGGCGCGCTCGGCGCCCCGCGTCCAGCGCACGAAGTAGACGCCCGGCGCCACTTGTCCGCCGCGCGCGTTGCGCACGTTCCACTCGCCGCGGATGCCGTCCGCTCCGTCGGAGCGCGCGTCGAGGCGGCAGACCGTCCGCCCGCTCGCATCGAAGACCAGCAGGTACCCGCCCTCGGCCGACGTGGCGCGCGCCCGGATCTGCACCGAGGCGCCCGTGCGCACGGGGTTCGGGAAGGTCTCCAGACGCTTCGCGCCGCCGAAGAGCTCCGCCTCGACGACCTGGGTCGGCGAGCCGTGAGGACCGGCGCCGCTCGGCCTCACGCCGTGGCAGACCGTGCAGTCGTTCAGCACTCCGGCATGTCCTTGCAGGTCCATCATGTTCGCGTTGTCGCGCGCCTCGCGGCTCGGGAAGATCGCGTGCGGGCTGCCGTGGCAGGCGCTGCACCGCACGCCACCGTGACCCACCGCGTTCCGGTAGAGCGTTCCGACCGGCTCCCCGAACGTCGACGTGTGGCAGTCGCGGCACGCCGGCTCCTGGACCCAGGGCACGCGCCCCGCGTCGATCGTCTGCGCGATGTGCCGGAGCGTCCCGTGGCAGTCCTGGCACACGAGACCGTGCTGCGTGGCCATCACGTCGCGCAGGCACCGCGTGTTCGGCCCGGGGTGGCACTTGTAGCATCCGTTGATGCCCGGGATGTCCTGGTCGATGAACGAGTGCTGCTCGTGGATGCGCAGCGAGAACCAGCCGGCCGTCCCCGGGAACGGCCCCGTGAGCGGCGTGGAGCCGTGGCATTGCGCGCAGAGAATCGGCGTGGCGTTCGGGTCGAAGCCTCCCTCGCGCTCGTGCTGGTTGACGAGCTGCGTCACGCTCGTGTGGCAGTTCATGCTCACACAGTTCACCTCGGTCGACACCGGGATCACCGGCTGCGAGCGGCAGAGCTCCACGCCGTTCGAGTCGCGCAGGATCACGAGCGCCTGCTGGAACGGATCCTCGACGGTGGGCGCGGCGTCGGGGAAGGGCGTCACCGGAATCCCCTCGGCGGCGAAGTAGCCCACGTGGGACGTGAAAGCGCCGGTCAGTCCGAGCCCGGTGAGCCCCACGTTCGGCGGCAGCGGCACGCCGAAGAGGGCCTGGGCGTAGTCCCAGAAATTCGTCTTGCCGGCCGAGTAGGTGTTTCCCGGAATCGAGTACTCCAGGGACAGGCCGTACGGCACGGTGATCAGGTGGGGCAGCGTCGTGGCGTCGCCGCGCTCGATCACCTGCGCGACGAGCGTGTTGTACGGCGGCAGGATGGAGATCTGGGAGTGGTCCTGGTTCATGCAGTGCATGCCCAGGTCGTTCCAGACCAGCACCACGTGAGTGCCGAGCGGCGCCGCGCCCGCGCGCGCGGCGAAGAGGGCGCAAGCGAGCAGGGGCAATGCCCGGCCGAAGCGTTTGAACCGGTTCATGGCTTCTCTCCCGAGGTGGACGCTGACCTCGCAGGGCAGCCGGAGAGTCCCCGCGGGGAAGATGACTCAGGAGTCATGATAGGGGAGTCGGCCGGCCCGATTCAACAGGGAATGAGGTCGAGGACCGAGCGGGCCCACGGGGTCCGGCCCCGAGGGCGGACGGAGCTTGCGCTACTGCTCCGTGTCGCGCGCGGCGATCTTCCAGCCGGTGGCGTTCTTCTGCAGCGTCAGCACGGTGACGGCGTCCGTCGTCTGGTTGCCGACGCCCTTGAGGTCGAACGTGATGCGCTCGCGGAAGCGGACGGTGGCCGTCGACGCGCCGACGCGCACCGTGAGGTCGTCGATCGCGAGGGAGAGCGTTCGGATCCCGGCGTAGGAGTTGCGCAACGCGCGGAGCGCCTTGTCGTCGAGCCCCGCCCAGAGCGAGGCGTACGCGTCGGCGTCGCGCGCCTCCTGCGCCATGCGGTAGCCCTGGACGACGTCGCGCACGGCGAGCTGATCTCCCACGGTGGTCGCCCACTTGGCCACTTCCGGATCGTCGGGCGCGAGCTTCAGCAGCTCGGGGAGGAGCTGCCCGGCGTCGCGCCAGGCTCCCGCACCGATGGCCCGAGACACGTCGGCGTGAAGCTCCGTCCGCCGCGCCTCCCGCTCCTGCGCTTCCTTCTCGGCGCGTTCCTTGGCTTCCTTCTCCGCCGCCGCGGCGTCCGCCCGCCGCTGGGCGTTGTCGGGGAAGACGAAGCCGGTCCCGCCGGCCGCGTCCGCCGACACGGCGTCCCCGACCTGCTCCCCTGCCGTGGAGGAACGGGGCGGCCGCGCCGAGGAGACGATCTTCGGCTCCGGGCCCTCGGACGGCCCGCAGGGCCAAAGGACGAACCCGACGGCCGCGAGGACGGCGAAGGCGGACAGGGCGTGCGCGACCCGCTTGGCGCGCTGCCGCCGGCGGAAGGTCCCTCGGGTGGTCTCCTCGCCCGCCGCCTTCAGCCGCCGGGAGGACGGGTGGTCCGCGCTCGCTTCCGCGGCCCTCAGGCGCCGTGACGAAGGATCGGCGCCCGCCTCGCGCAATCGCTTCGACGACGGGTCCGTCGAAGGGACGCCGCGCCGTGACGACGGATCCACGGCCGCCGCCGTTCGCCGCGACGACGGCTCGCGGATGCCGAGGCTGACCGCGACCTCGGCGATCGTCTTCGGGCGCAGCTCCGGCTCCTTGCGGAGGCACGAGGCGATCGTCTCCTCCCACTCCATCGGAATCGGCGGCTCGTCGATGCCCAGCTCGGTGCGCCGCGCGTTCATCGTCGGCGGGATCTCCTTCATGATCTGCGTCGGGATGTCGCCGCGGAAGAACGGCGGCTTGCGCGCGAGCAGGGCGTAGACGGTGGCGCCGAACGAGTAGATGTCGTCGCTCGGCTTGGGGCTCTTCCCGCGCAGCTGCTGCGGGCTCATGTACGGCGGCGTCCCCGCCACGGCGAACTGACCCGTGTGCTGGAACTGCGTCTCGGCGATGTTCTTCGAGATGCCGAAGTCGAGCACCTTCGCGGTGCCGTACCGGTCCACGATGAAGTTGCTCGGCTTGAGGTCGTGATGCACGACCGGCTTCTTGCTGCCCTTCTCCGAGTGGGCGAAGTCCAGCGCGTCGCAGATGTCGGCCAGCCAGCCGGCGATCTCGGGCGGGTTGAAGCACCCGTTCGGGCGCTGCGCGGCGAGGGTGGCCATGGTGTCGCCGTCGATCAACTCCATGGCGATCGCCACGACCGGGCCGTCCTGCACGAAGTCGTAGGTCTGCACGATGTTCGGGTGCGTCAGCTCGCGGGAGCGGAGCGTCTCGCGCTTCATCTCCTCGATGGCCGCCGGGTCGTCCGCGATCGACGTCTGCAAGACCTTCAGCGCCACGTCCTTGCCGAGCAAACGATCGTTCGCTTTCCAGACGACGGCGAAGCCGCCCCGCGCGATCCGCTCGCGGATTTCGAAGCGGGACAGGACGAGGGACCCGACCTGGATCTTGGAGTCGTTGGACATACCGGCCTCGCAGCGAGACGCTCCCGCTCGAATTCATCGGGTGGACGGCGAGGAGACCTGAGGAAGAGGCGGCTCGACCCTCGAGCGGCGTGGGCGACCGGCTCGGCCACTCTTGGCGCGCCCCGGCCTCGCCGGTAGGTTGGGCTTCCATCCGGCCGATCGGCGGAGGAGAGGCGCAGGATGCCCGACTCGTTCGTGATCCGGCGAATCGACATCGCGGACGTCCCGACAGTGGCTCGGCATCGCGCGGAGATGTTCCAGGACATGGGGCGCCTCCCCCGCGAGCGCTACGCCACGCTCGTGGAGCGAACGATCGAGCGGCTGCGCCTCTGGGTGCCGGCCGGCGAATACGTCGGTTGGTTCGTGACGCCCGCAGGTCGAGCGAACGAAGTCGTGGCCGGCGCCGGCGTGCAGCTTCGTCGCGTGCAGCCGCACCCGCGCCCCGGACCGGAAGGCGACGTCACGCTCGCGGTCGGCCGGCAGGCGCTCGTCGTCAACGTCTTCACCGAGAAGCCCTGGCGACGTCGCGGGCTCGCGAGGCTCGTGATGGAGCACGTGATCGCGTGGTGCCGGGAGAACGGCGTCGAAACGATCGTGCTCCACGCGTCCGACGAAGGCCGGCCGCTGTACGAGCAGCTCGGCTTCGTGGCCACGAACGAGATGCGCTTCACGGGGCCGCCGACGAGCGCCTGATCCCACGGAGGCGAGAGCCGCGCGATGAAGTCCTGGCTCTTCTGGGCCCCGCTCGTCGCTGCGCTCGCGCACATCTTCGAGGAGTTCGTCTTCCCCGGCGGCTTCGCGGCATGGGATCGCGAGTTCCGCCCGGCGCTCCGCGCCAGCATCACGCCCAGGCTCCACGTCGTCGTGAACGCGCTCCTGGTGCTTCTCTGCGTCTCGGTCGGGATCGACGCCCCGACTCCGCTCGGCGTCCCGATGTGGCTCGCCGTCGCCGCGCTGCTCGCGTCGAACGCGATCTTCCACGTCGTCGGGACGATCCGCCTGCGCCGGTACTCGCCCGGAGTCGTCACGGGAGTGGGCCTGTACCTCCCGCTCGCGCTGTACGGGTACTCCCACTTCCTCGGCAGCGGCCAGGCGTCCGCCGGCACCGCAGTGACGGCGGCCGCGATCGGCGGCTCCTACCACGCGTGGGCGGCGCTCATGCACGCCCGCCGCGCGCGACAGCGTGAGTGACCGGCGCGGCCGCCCGAGGGCATGGCCGGAGCGCCGTGGAAACGACGGAGGATTCCCCCGCTGCCCAGCGCCCGCTCAGCATCGATGACCGCGCGGTCGACATATGGATCCGAGACGGGCCGCCGGCTTGGCTCTGCTTGATCGACGTTCGCCAAGAGATGCACAAGGAGATCGTCATGAGGAAGCTCATGGGCGTCGTTGCGGTTCTTGGCTGGTTGCTCCTCGCGTCCGCGGCGGCTTCCGCGCCCGCGCCACGGGACGCGACTCCGCCGAAGCCTTCGTACTGCGGGTCCTTCCAGCTCGGGTACGCCGGCGGGACCGGCGCGCAGGCGGGGGTCACCATCGCGGACTTCGCCCGCGGATTCCCCTGGGCCGCGCGGCTTTCCGTGGGCTACGTGGGCGTCGACCCCGGCGACCCGCTCGCGGCGCGCGCGAACTTCATCAACGACGACACGGACGGCACGCCGGAGGAGTCGGGCCATGTGTGGGACTTCCGTCTGGACTTCCTCGTGCCCGTGCACTGGATGAACCTGCAGCACGCGTACGTCGTGGCCGGGCCGCGCCGCTCGAGCTTCCAGGGGACGTTCACGTACGTCGGCGGCAACGAGAAGTTCGACGTCACGTCGAGCCAGTGGGGCTTGGGCGCCGGCTTCGAGTCGTACTTCCCCATGAGCCCTCGCGCGGACTTCCTCGTCGGCGCGGGGCTGGACAACTACTTCAAGAGCACGCTCGAAGGTCACGACACCGCCTACAACCCGCACCGCGAAGCGGTGAACGGCCGCGAGGGCTACGACTACGGCACGGCCGACGAGGCCATCAACCAGCCGAAGCTCGAGCTCCGGGCGATGCTCGGCGTGGCCTATCGGCTCTGAGCGACGCGCCCGGTATATTGGCCGCGGGCCCCTCGGCGGCCGCGTGGCCGCCGAGTCCGTCAGGCCGGGGTGGAATCATGCGCTCGCTCTCCGTCGCCGAGATGATCCCCATCCTCCAGACCGCCATCGGTCCGGTGATCCTGATCTCCGGCGTGGGCCTCCTGCTGCTCACCATGACGAACCGCTTCGGCCGCATCGTGGATCGTGCGCGGAAGATCGCGGAGCGCGTGGTCTCGTCTCCGGACGCTCCGCACGAGCTGGATCGCCTGCAGCTCGCGGTGCTCTGGCGCCAGGCGGGGCTCATCCGCCTCGCGATCTCGCTCGCCACGGGAAGCGCGCTCTGCGCGGCGCTGCTCATCGCCCTGCTGTTCCTGACGGCGTTGCTCGGGCTCCAGGACGCGTGGTTGATCGGCACCGTGTTCGCGGTGGCGATGCTCTCGCTCGTGGCGTCCTTGATCCTCTTCCTGGCCGACGTGAACCGTTCGCTCACGGCGATCCGGCTGGAGCTGGACTCGGTGCGGAGGAAGATCGCACCGCCCGGCGCCTGACGCACCGCCGCGCCGGCGAGCGGAGGAGGCGGAGGAGAAGCGATGTCCTTCCGCAACGTGTACGAGGACGCGCGACGCGCGGAGGCCTACGCGAGGCTCGAGTTCCCCGGCACGTACTATCTCGCGTACCGGGACCTGCCGGAGATCCTCTCGCGCCACGTGAAGGGCAAGCGGGCGCTCGACTTCGGCTGCGGCACCGGACGCTCCACGCGCTTCCTCAAAGCCCTCGGCTTCGACGGGGTCGGCGTGGACATCGCCGAGGAGATGCTCCGGCTCGCCCGCGAGCGCGATCCCTCCGGCGACTACCGTCTCGTGCGTGAAGGCGGCGTGCGCTCGCTCGGGCTCGAGCCGTTCGACCTGGTCACGGCGATCTTCACCTTCGACAACGTCCCCACCGCGGAGCGGAAGATCGCGCTCTTCGAAGAGCTGGGCGACGTCCTCGCGAAAGACGGGAAGATCGTCAGCCTCGTCTCCGCGCCGGAGATCTACACGCACGAGTGGGCGTCGTTCACCACGAAGGACTACCCGGAGAACCGGAAGGCGCGAACGGGAGATCGCGTCCGCATCGTGATGACCGACGTGGAGGACGCGCGACCCGTGGAGGACATCGTCTGGGAGGACGACGCCTACCGCGACGTCTACGCCCGCGCCCGTCTCCGGGTCCTCGAGAGCTGCCGCCCGCTCGCGCGCGCGAGCGAGCCCTACGCGTGGGTGAGCGAGACGAAGGTGTCTCCCTGGGTGATCTGGGTGCTCGCGCGCGCCTGACCACCGGGGCAGGCTTCCCGCCGCCGGCGAGGCCGGGACACTCCGACCACCGGTGGAGCTTGAAGAATCGGGCGCGGTCGCGTGTACTCGTGGACGAACACGTCCATCGGGAGGATCGAAGCCATGCTCCGCCGATCGCGTCCGCGCCACGAGCCGCAGGGTGCGCGTCGTGTCCCCGTCTCCCGAGGAGGGCGCATCGTCCTCCTCGCCGCCCTCTCGTGCCTCGTCCTGTCCACGGGCGGCTGCAAGACCACCATGCAGAGCGTCTGGCGGAGTCGCGACGTCAAGATCGACGGCCAGAACGAAGAGTGGGACGGCGCGATGCACATCTTCGACGAGCAGCGCGTGGACGTGGGGCTCATGAACGACGACCGGTGCGTGTATCTCAGTCTGTTCGCCAGCGACCGCGAGCGACAGTCGCAGGTCCTCGCGTCCGGATGCACGGTCTGGCTGGCGGCGGACGGCAAGAAGGACAAATCCTTCGGCGTGCGCTTTCCGCACGGCTTGGCTCCGGAGACGCGGCGCGAGTTCATGCGCTCCTGGGGCAAGAGCGGTCCGGAGGCCGCCGTCGCCCAGACCCACGCGCTCGACGGCGAGCCCGAACTCGTGGGACGGGACGGTCCGCTCATGGTCACGGCCGCGGACGACTCCATCGACGTCGCGGTGAAGCCGTATCGCGACTCGCTGATCTACGAGCTGAAGGTGCCGCTCGCGCGCATCGGTTCGCCGGGCGCCGTCCGGCCCGGGCAGGACCTCGGGATCGGGATCGAGCTCGGCGGCGTGGGCGGGCTCAGCCGCAGCAAGGGGCTCGAGAAGGACCCGCGCGAGGGGAGCGAAGCGCGCGGACGTCGCGGCGACGCGCCCCCGACGGAGTGGATGGAGGACGTCCGTCCCCAGGAGAAGGGCCCGGAGAAGCTCTCGCTCTGGATCGTCGCGAAGCTGGCGGAGCGCCCTTAGGGCGGAAGGCAGCCCGACCTCCGCGTGGAAGGTCGGGCTGCACCAGCGGCATTCCCGCGACGACGATCTACGATCGACTCAGCTGCCGACCACCGTGTACGTGATCGCCCGCGTCACCCCTTCGTCGAGCGGCTTCCCGTCCACCTCGACGTACGCTCCGCTCGGCAGGTAGTTGAGCGGCGCGCCCTTCATGTCCGGAAGGGTCACGTCGCGGCCGCGCGAGAAGGTGATGCGGTCCGCGTCCAGGTGGCCGTAGAAGAACTCGGTCTTCTCGGGGTGCTTGTCCGCCTCGGAGATGTCCACCGGGACCCAGCCCTTCGCGCCGTCGTCGTAGAACCACGCCCAGCAATGGTAGCCGCCCACCTTGTCCTTCTCCCCGGCGGCGAGGGTGGGATAGCCCATCTCGAAGAGCGCCGGCACCTTCTCGGCGCGCTCGAGCGACATGAAGAGCGAGTGGAAGTCCGTGCAGTTGCCCTTGCCCACGTCGCACGCGCGCTCCGAGTCGCCGCGCCCCCAGCCCGGCGTCGTCTTGTCGTAGTCCATCTTCGCGAGGACGTAGTCGTAGCGCGAGCGGCTCGTCCCGCCGACGCTGTCCGCCAGCGCCTGGATCCGCGGGCTCAGGCTCACGAGCGCTTCCTTGCGCAGGTAGAGCGCACGCTCCTCCGGAGTCAGCTCGGCCTTGCGCGGGGCGTCCACGGGATCCCGGTCGACGTGCGCGGAGAGCGCGATCGTGAGCGGCGCCGCGGGCTTCGCCACGGTGACCTCGACGACCTTGTTGTGGAACGTCGGATCCTCGACGAGCTTCCACGGGCTCTTCGTGTCCACCTTCAGCTGCGACACCCTCTGCTCCGGCAACGCCTGCGGGATCGCGATCCACACGCGCGCTTCGCCGGCGCCGTCCGGCATCTTCTCCACCTGGATGTTCCACTTCAGCTCGTACGTGCGAGTGCCCGCGGCGCTCGCGGGCCGCAAGCTCGCGGCGAGGAGCAAGCCCACGATCACGGCGGCCTTCAGCGGTCCCTTCGCGTGCATCGGTGCGATGTCCTTTCGTCATTCCGCGCGGGCGCGGAGGTGAGTCTTCTCGGGAAAGGACGACGCCACGCGCGCAGGCTCGGGCAACGCGAGTCCGCGCGGATGTGAGGCGAGTCGGGCGGCCGCTGACCTGAGGTGGGGGCGTCGGAGGTCAGCGCGAGAGGTGCAGACCTGCACCCTCGGCCACGACTCAACGACGATAGTTCGTGGCGAGCACAGGTCCTTCCTCCGTGGCGCCCCGGAGGCCCCGGAGCTTGCCCATTTATCCCGTGCGCGGGCGGCCGATGTCAACGCGTCCGACCCGCCCGGGCATCGGTCGGGCGCGTTTGCACACGATCTTCACGTCTCCGTGTGCCGCGTCGGACGGACGGCGCGCGATGTCGACTCGCGGGCCCGGAAATGTCGACGACGACCACGGGGCGTCCGGAGGCGCCGCCCGTCTCCGCTCCGTGCTAGGGTCCGCCTCGTGTTCCTGAGCGAAGACGAGGTTCGGCAGCGCCTCCCGTGGGAGCGCCTCATCCCCGCGATCGAGCGCGCGCTCGCCGACCTCTCGGCCGGCCGCGTCGTGCAGCCGATGCGCGTGGTCTTCCCGGTGGGAGACCACGGCGGCTTCTTCGGCTCCATGCCCGCGTACGCCGGCGCGCTCGGCGCGAAGCTCGTCACGTTCTATCCCAGGAACCGCGGTCTCCCCACGCACCACGCGCTGATCGCGCTCTTCCGACCGGAGACCGGCGAGCCCCTCGCCGTGATGGACGGACGGCTCATCACGGAGATGCGGACCGCAGCGGCGTCCGCGGCGGCCACGAAGGCGCTCGCGCGGGCGAACGTGTCGACCCTCGGAATCCTCGGCTCGGGCGTGCAGGCGCGCAGCCATCTCGAGGCCCTGCAGCAGGCGCGACGCTTCCGCGACGTCCGCCTCTACAGCCCGCATGGCGCGGCGCGCGTGGCGGCGGAGCTCGGCGTGCGCGCCGCGGCCACGGCGGAGGAGGCGGTGCGCGGCGCGGACCTCGTGGTGGTGGCCACCACGTCGCAAACACCCGTGCTTCGCGGGGAGTGGCTCTCTCCCGGCGCGCACGTGAACGCGGTGGGCGCCACGCGCCCGGACTGGCGCGAGCTGGACGACGAGGCGCTGCGCCGAGCGCGGATATTCGTGGACTCACGGGAGGCGGCGTCGAAGGAGTCCGGCGACGTCATCGCCGCGCTCGCGGCGGGCGCCGAGGTGGTGGAGGCCGGTGAGGTCATCGCCGGAGCCCGTCCCGGTCGCCGCTCCGCGGACGAGATCACTCTCTTCAAGTCCGTCGGCGTGGCCGTGGAGGACGTGGCCGCGGCGGCGATCGTGCTCGAGGAGGCGTCGCGCGAGCACTGAGCCTTCCGCGGGCCGCGCTGGAGGACTCATGCGGCGAGGTGGCCCGGGGGCGTCGATCGAAGCGTTCGCGCGCTCGACCGGTTCGGCTGGCGGTTGTCGAATCGTTCCGCTAGGGTACCTTTCGGTACCTCGCGATGAGCCCACGCGCGCCTTTCCACACGCTCACCACCGCTGAGACGCTCGCCGCAGTCCGTGCCACATCCGAAGGCCTGACTCGAGCCGAGGCGGAGCGTCGCCTCGCCGAGTACGGGCCGAACCTGCTGGACACGGGTCGCCGCGTCTCCCCGTGGCCGATCCTCCTCTCCCAGTTCAAGAACGTCCTGATCATCATCCTGCTCGTCGCCACCGTTCTGTCGGCGGTTCTCGGCCACGAGATCGAGGCCGTCGCCATCGCCGTGATCGTGGCGTTCGCGGCGCTGCTCGGCTTCGCGCAGGAATTCCGCGCGGAGCGCTCTCTCGACGCGCTGCGCCAGATGGCGGCGCCCACCGCTACCGTCTTGCGCGACGGCGAGGAGCAGGACGTCCCCGCGCGCGATCTCGTCCCCGGAGACATCGTGCTGCTGCGCGCGGGCGACAGGGTCTCCGCGGATGCGCGACTCCTGGAGGCGGTGAACCTGCAGGCGGAGGAGAGCGCGCTGACGGGCGAGTCCGAGGCGGTGGAAAAGCACACGGACCCGGTTCCCGGGGACGACACGGCGCTCGGCGATCGACGGAACATGGTGCACACCGGCACCGCGACCACGTACGGGCGCGGGCGCGCGGTCGTCGTGGCCACCGGCATGGCCACCGAGTTCGGCCGCATCGCCACGATGTTGCAGGCGGTGGAGGTGGGGAGGACGCCGCTCCAGGAGAATCTGGATCGCGTGGGGCACGTGCTCGCCCGCGCGTCGTTCGTGATCGTCGCCGTCATCGTGGCGGTCGGGCCGCTGCGCGGGAAGTCGATCGTCGAGATGGTGATCTTCGGGATCGCACTCGCGGTGGCCGTAGTGCCGGAGGCGCTGCCGGCGGTCGTCACGATCTCGCTCGCGATCGGTGTGCAGCGCATGGTGAAGCGGCACGCGCTCGTGCGACGCATGCTCGCGGTGGAGACGCTCGGCGCCACGTCGGTCATCTGCTCCGACAAGACGGGCACGCTCACGAAAGACGAGATGACGGCGCGGCGCGTGTGGGTGGCGGGCGAGTCTCTCGAGATCGAAGGCGCCGGCTACGAGCCGCGCGGCGCGTTCTCGCGCGACGGCGCGGTCGCCGCGCCGTCGCCCGGCGTGAAGCGGCTGCTCCGCGCGGCGGCGCTCGCCAGCGACGCGCAGATCGCCCACGACGTGCAGGCGAAGCGCTGGCACGTGAAGGGGGATCCCACGGAAGGCGCCCTCGTGGTGGCGGCGGCGAAGGCGGGCCTCTCCAAGCCCGCGCTCGACGCGGAGCATCCGCGCATCGCGGAGATCCCGTTCACCTCCGAGTCGAAGCGGATGACCACGTTGCACCGCACGAAGGACGGCGTGGTCGCCGTGTCGAAGGGGGCGCCCGAGGTCGTGCTGGCCACGTGCACGCGCGAGGCCCAGGCGGCGGGCGACGTGCCGCTCGACGACGTTGCCCGGGCGCGCGTGGCGGCGGCAGCGCGCGGAATGGCGGGCGACGCGATGCGCGTTCTCGCGGTGTCCTCGAAGGCCGGCGCCACGCTCGAGACCGCGGAGCACGAGCAGACCTTCCTCGGGCTCGTGGCCATGATCGATCCGCCGCGTCCGGAGGCGGCGCCCGCAGTGGGCACGTGCGAGCAGGCGGGCATTCGCGTCGTGATGATCACGGGGGACCATCCCCTCACTGCTTCCGCGATCGCGCGCGAGCTCGGGATCCTGAAGGGCGGTCGGGTGGTGACGGGCGCGGAGCTCGAAGCGATGAGCGAGGAGGCCTTCGAGCGCGACGTGGACACGATCGACGTCTTCGCGCGCGTCTCCCCCGCTCACAAGCTGCGCGTCGTGACCGCGTTGCAGAAGCGTGGCCGCATCGTGGCGATGACCGGCGACGGCGTCAACGACGCGCCGGCCCTCAAGAAGGCCGACGTGGGCATCGCGATGGGCGTGAGCGGCACGGCGGTCAGCCGCGAGGCAGCGGCGGTCACCCTCACCGACGATAACTTCGCGTCCATCGTGGCGGCGGTGGAGGAGGGTCGCGGCACCTTCGGGAACATCAAGAAGTACCTGATGTACCTGCTCTCCTCCAACGTCGGCGAGATCGGGTTGATGACCGGCGCGAGCATGATGGGTCTGCCGCTTCCGCTCAGCGCGGTGCAGATCCTCTACGTGAACCTGCTGACGGACGGGCTGCCGGCGCTCGCGCTCGCGGTGGACCCGTTCGAGCCTGATCTGATGCGCCGGCCGCCGCGCGATCCGCGGCGCGGGATCTTCACGCGCCCCGTGGTCGTCCTCATGGCGATCGGCGGCCTCTGGTCCACGTTGATCAACCTTGGCGTCTTCTGGTGGGCCTTGCAGTCCGGCCGGAGCCTCTCCGAAGCGATGACCCTGACCTTCGTGACGCTCGTGGTCGTGCAGTTCTTCAAGGCGTACAACTTCCGCTCGGACCGAAGCTCCGTCCTGCGGCGGCCCTTCGCGAACAAGTGGCTCAACCTCGCCGTGGCGTGGCAATTGGTGTTGCTCGGCGCTTCGTTGTACGTGCCCGTCCTGCAGCGCCTCTTCGGGACGTTTGCGCTGACCCCCGAGGACTGGGCGATCGCCGTGATCTTGTCGTTCTCCGTTTCGCCGGTGCTCGAGCTGGGCAAGCTCTTCGTCCGTCGTGGCTGGCTCGGCGACGCGCCGTGAGCGTGCGCGGGGCGCCCGGCGCGCCGAGGAGGCCATGAATCACGATCTCTCCTCCACGCTCCTGAAGGTCGCGCTTCCGGTCTTCGCGATCGTCGTGGCGCTCGTCGTCTCGAGGGCCCGCGGGATCTCGGCGACGGAGGATCTGCGCCTCACGTGGCCGAGGCCGCGCGTCGTCCTGGCGTGGATCGCCGTCTGGGCGGCGTGGTGCGCGCTCGGCGAGGTGGCCACGCGTGTGTTGGGTCTCGCGCAGGCCCAGCCGTGGAAGGAGTACGCGCCGCTCGTCGTCATTCTGCGCGTTACGGCGCTCGGCGTCCTCGGCCCCGCGGCCGAGGAGATCCTCATGAGGGGGCTCGTCTTCTTCCGTCTCTCCCGCACGCGGCTCGGCCCGGCCGGCGCGATCGTCGCGTGCGCGGCGATCTGGTCCCTGCTGCATCTGGGCTACGACGCGAAGACGAAGGGGCTCATCTTCGCCGACGGCATCGTCCTGGGGCTCGCGCGACATCGCAGCCGCTCGACGTACGTGCCGGTGGTGATGCACTCGCTCGGGAATCTCTTCTCGATCTGGCAATCGCTGCACGCCTGACGTACGCCGAGGTCACGCGAGCGGCCGTCCGCTCCGCTCAGGCGTGCACTTCTCCGGCGTGAACGTGGTCGTGGTCCTCCCACGACTCCAGATGCGACGTCACGTGCACGCGCGTTCCCAGGGACGCTTCCACCGCGCGCTCGATCTCCGTGGCCGTGCGGTGCGCGTCCTGGACCGAGATCTCCGCCGCGAACAGGAGATGCAGGTCCACCCAGGTGGCGTCGCCGACGTTGCGGTGGCGAAGATCGTGGTAGCCCACGCCGCGGGAGGCCGTCTCGCGGTCGAGGATCTCCACCAGCCTCCGCTGCACGTCCTCGTCGGCGCGGTCCATGAGGCCGGACGCGCTCGTGCGGATCAGACCGATCCCCGAGAAGAGGATGTTCGTGGCCGCGACGATGCCGGTGATGGGATCCCAGGGGAGCCACTTCGTGATCAACACCAGGCCCAGTCCGACCAACACGCCGAGGCTCGTCCAGCAGTCCGTGAGCACGTGCTTTCCGTTCGCCTCGAGGATCAGCGACCGCCGGCGCCGGCCGGTCCAGATGAGGAAGGCGCCGAGGGCGCCGTTGATCAGCGTGGCGGCCGCCGTGAACATCGTGCCGTAGCCGAGGTTCTCCAGGACGAGCCCGGCGAGCCACTTGTGGATCGATTCGTAGATGATGTAGAGCGCGGCGATGATGATCATCGCGCCCTCGAATCCCGCGGAGAAGAAGCTGATCTTCGCGTGGCCGTAGAGGTGCGACGAATCGGCCGGTTTGAAGGAGAGGCGGAGGCTGTAGAACGCGAACGCCACCGCGGCCACGTGCACCACGGATTCGGCCGCGTCGCTCAGAATGGCCGCCGACCCCGTCATCAGGTAGGCGGTGACCTTCATGACGAACATCATGATGCCCACGACGAGCGAGAGCGTCATCGCGAAGGCGAGGGCGCGGCGGTCTGCCTCGGAGGAGACGGCGATCTGCACGTTCGATCCTCGGGTCCGGGTCGTGAACGATGGCACACCACGATAGCCGGAACGACCACGTGCGGCGAGGCCGCAGGATCGTGGGCGGTGGGTCAGAACCGACCCGCAGGCGGACCGTGGAGTCGGGGGGTCAGCAGAAGAACAAGAGGGCCCACTCCCGGGCAGCGGGGCCGAACGACCGGCTGCCGGGGTACCCGAAGCGGCCCGGAGCGACGCCGGCGGTGATAGATTCCCCGCATCCATCGAGGAGGGAGACCATGTCGACCGTTCGAGAGGTGCTCATGCTCGGAATCGCCGCGCTCGCGTGTGCGGGCTCGTTCGGATCGTCGCGCGCGGCGGAGCCCATCGCGACGTTCTCCATCGTGGGCTACGACCCGCAGACGAAGGAGCTGGGCGTGGCGGTGCAGTCCCGGTTCTTCGCGGTGGGCTCGGTGGTGCCGTGGGCGAAGGCGGGCGTGGGCGCCATCGCCACGCAGGCGTTCGGCAACACCACGTTCGGACCGAAGGGGCTGGGTCTGCTCGCGGGCGGCGCCACGCCCGAGGAGACCATGAAGGCCCTCCTCGCGGACGACGAGGGCCGCGAGCGCCGGCAGGTGGGCATCGTGGACGCGCAGGGCCGCTCCACGTCCTACACCGGCAAGGAGTGCCAGCCCTGGGCCGGCGGCGTGACGGGACCGAACTTCTCCGCGCAGGGCAACATCCTCGTGAGCGAGGCCACGGTCCAGGCGATGGCGAAGGCCTTCCAGGAGACGAAGGGCATCCTCGGCGAGAAGCTCATGCGCGCGATCGAAGCGGGGCAAGCCGCCGGGGGCGACTCGCGCGGCATGCAATCCGCCGCGATCCTCATCGTGAAGGACAAGGGCGGCTACGGCGGGTTCAACGATCGCTACTGCGATCTCCGCGTGGACGACGCGAAGGACCCCATCGAGGAGCTGCGCCGCATCTTCGACATGTGGCAGCTCCAGGCCCTGATCAACGACGGCTACCAGCGCGTCGAGGCCAAGGACTTCGCGGCGGCGATCCAGCTCGGCGAGGACGCCGTGAAGCTGGATCCGAAGAGCGCCGAGGCGAAGTACGATCTCGCGTGCTTCTTCAGCCGCGCCGGGAAGAAGGCCGAAGCGCTGGCGCAGCTGGAGGAGGCCGTGAAGCTCGACGCGGCCATGGGCCCGCGCGGCGCCACGGATACGGACCTGGCGCCATTGAAGGATGATCCGAAGTTCCAGGCGTTGACGGCAGCCGCGCCCAAGCGTTGAGCGGCCGTCGCGGCGTTTCATCCACATCACCCGGAGGAAGACAGGCACATGGCGAAGAAGATCATCGCGGTCGTGGGAGCCACGGGCGCTCAGGGGGGCGGATTGGTTCGCGCGATTCTCGCGGATGCGGGCGGAGAGTTCGCCGCGCGCGCGATCACGCGCGATCCGAGCTCCGACAAGGCGAAGGCGCTGGCGAGGGCGGGCGCGGAGGTCGTGGCCGGTGACGTGGACGACCCGGCCAGCCTGGAGCGCGCCTTCCGCGGCGCGCACGGCGTCTTCTGCGTGACGTTCTTCTGGGCGCACTTCTCGCCCGAGAAGGAGCTGACGGAAGCGAAGGCCATGGCCGACGCGGCCAAGCGCACGGGCGCGGCGCACGTGATCTGGTCCACGCTCGAGGACACGCGCCAGTGGGTGCCGCTCACCGACGACCGCATGCCCACGCTCCACGGGAAGTACAAGGTCCCGCACTTCGACGCGAAGGGCGAGGCGGACGGCTACTTCGGCTCGATCGGCGTGCCGGCCACGCTGCTGCTGACGTCGTTCTACTGGGACAACTTCATCTACTTCGGCGCGGGGCCGAAGAAGGGCCCGGACGGCAAGCTCGCGCTCACCATGCCCATGGGCGAAAAGAAGCTCCCGGGCATCGCGTCCGAGGACATCGGGAAATGCGCGTACGGCTTGTTCAAGAGGGGGAGGGAATTCGTCGGCAAGAAGGTCGGGATCGCGGGCGAGCACCTCACCGGAGCGCAGATGGCGGCCGCGCTGACGAAGGCGCTGGGGCAGGAGGTGCGCTACAACGCCGTCACGCCCGAGGTGTACCGGAGCTTCGGCTTCCCGGGCGCGGACGACCTCGGCAACATGTTCCAGTTCAAGCGCGACTTCGAGACCTACTACTGCGGCGCGCGCGACCTGACGTTCTCGCGGAGCCTCAATCCGGAGCTGCTGACCTTCGAGAAGTGGCTCGCGAAGAGCAAGAGCCTCATCCCGTTGGACTGAGCGGCCGGCGCGCGCTCTGGGTAGGCGTGCCAGAGCGTCGCCCGCGCTCGCTCGCGGCTCGCGGACTCTGCGTCGTCGTCGTCTCGAACGGACGGATCCACGAGCGCGTGCTCGACGAGCGGGCGGCGATCTTCTGAGCGCGCGGATCCTATCGATAGAGAGCCTTGATCGCGGCCCAGGTGTGGACTTCGGGCTCCGGCGCGGCGGTGGCCGTTCCCGTCAGGTGAGCGATCCACATCAGCTCGGCATTGCAGAGGCCGTCGAAGAAGGGCGTCCCCGGGCAGAGCGCCACGAAATCGCTGCCGTAGTAGAACGAGTGGGTGGACCTCGTCTCCGGGTAGCAGGTCCCGCAGGCGGCCGGGCCCGTCGGACCATGGGCGGGGTGGTCGCTGACGAACCTTCCGAAATAGGCTCCGTTCGGGTAGCCGTTGCCGACGTTCCCCACCACGACGAACGAGGACGGCACCCGTACGTCGAACGAGTATGTCACCACGCCGTCCACCGGAAGGAAGGGTTGCGAGGCGAGCGGCGTTCCGACCGGGCACCCCTGGGCATCCACCGCGGACACAGCGAGCACGCCGGTGAATCCGTACCCCGGTATCGTGCTGCCGTCGAATGTGCAGCTCACCCCCGTCAGGTTCCATTCACCTGCCGGGCACTCGAACACCGTGCCGAAGCGTGCTAGCGGCCCGAGGTCCCAGCTCCACGCCCAGTCCGTGCACACGTTGTAATAGGAGACCGTGACCTCCGTGGAGCCCACCGCCCAGCCGCGGGGATCCTCGGGCGCGATCACGTGCCTCTTCTCCAACGCGCCGGCCGCCGACACGATCCACAGCGCCCACAGGAATTGGCTGGCCGTCACGCACACGACTCTCCGGCGTCGCGCCCTCTCGCGGCTCATCGGTAGGCCCCCTTGATTCGCGCCCAGGTGAACGGCTCGACAGACACCGCGCCACCGCAGCCCACCTCCAACGCGCCCACGACCCCGCAGCCGGTGATCCCCGGAGGAGCGCAGGGCGAGGTCGAGTGGAGCGTCCACACGCCGCCCGCCGCGTCGCAGAATAGAGGATCCGCTGAGAAGTTCCCGCGCAGCGTCGCCTGGTCCGCGATGCCTCGAGTCCAGTCGCCATAGGCATTGCCGAAGAGGTCGCAGCAGGAGAGCGTCGGCGGTGGGCTGTCCAGGTACGTGTACACCGCCTCGCCGCCTTCGTTGAAGGCCACGATGGTGTGATCCAAGGTCGCCACGGCGCCTGCGCCGGTGCAGTACAAAGCTGCACCGCGGTCTTGCGCCGAGTTGCCCACTAGAGTGCAATTTCGGATCGGGAGGGAGGCGGCAAAGGTCCACACCGAGTACACCGCTCCGCCGCCGTCGCCCAGCCCGAAGCCGGTGGCGTGGTTGTGAGCGAAGACGCAGGTGTCCAGCTCGTCGCGCAGCGGGTATCTTGAAACGAGTCCACCACCCCTTCCGGCGGCGTTATCCAAGAAGGTGCAGCGTCGGAAGAGCTTGGCGCCCCCGCCGACCGAGCAAACACCACCTCCTTCTGACGCGACATTGCCGTAGAACAGGCAGTCATCGAACGTGACGTCCACCGCCTCGGCATAGACCGCTCCTCCGCGTCCCGAAGTCCTGTTCCCCACGAAGACACATTGCGAGAACGTCAGAGTTCCCTGCCCGGGCATGCTGACCCCGGCTCCGTAGGTGGTGTTCACGTTGTGACGGAACACGCAGTTCGTGACGACCGCGGAAGTCGGAGCTCTGGCGGCGTAGAGGCCGCTGCGGTTGTCTTCGAACACGCACGACGCGATGCTCAACGTCGACTGCCAGGCGAACAGCCCGTCGTACGGGCCGGCGTGCGCGATCGTGATCCGCTCGATCGCGCTACCGGTGACCAAGTTGCAGTAGATCCCTCGGTTCGCGTGCTCGGCATCGATCACGACGCACGAGGAGTCGTTCGAGAGACCCCGGAGGGTCAGGCCCGATTTCATCCGGATGTCATGCTCGCGGTACACGCCGCACTCGACGCCGACCGTGTCGCCCACGGAGGTGGACTCCACCGCAGCCTTGATCGTGGGCGCGTCGCCGGTGCCGTCCGCGCGAACGACCCACGTGCGCGCGCCTGCCGCGACCGGCAGAGTGAGGAAGAAGACGCCGAGGAAGATTGCACGCATGGTGCACCTGCCCAGCGGGGAGGTGTTTCGAGAGTATGACGCGGCGGTCGTGAATTCAACCGTGGAATACGGGGCGCACCGCAACCACTCGTTGGAGATGGATGCGCCCGAGGGACGGCCCGTCCGCGGCGCCGGAAGGATCGTCGAAGCGGAGGAGTTCGGCGGTCTGCACCACCACTTATCGGGCTGCGGCCCGCGGCGTCTTCGCGAGGGCCTCCAGGCGGCCCTCGCCGACGCGCGTCAGCCTCACCAGGCGATTCGCCTCGTCGAACGTGACGACGAAGCTCTTCAGGACGCCCGCACCGAAGCTCGCGCCGGGGAAGACGTCCACGAAGCTCGCCTCCGTGACGTCGAAGCGGTGGCCGGCGAGTCGAAGGGGGCCCGAGAGCCGTACGCCCTGAACGTCGAACTCGTTGTTGATCGTCCGCGTCCTGCCGACGAGCCACGGCTTGCCCACCGTCTTCAGCGTCCGCAGCATTCCGGTCGAGATCGAGAAGGTCCCCGGGTCGCCCGTGTCGAGGCGCACGTCCAGGTCCACGTCGTCGACCTCCACCGCCACGCGCGCGATGTCCAAGGTGCCGGTCAGCGGCGTCACGTGATCGTCGCGAGGGCTCAGCGCGCCGCGCGAGATCACGAGGCGCGCATCGGCGTAGTCCACCGTGAGCAGGACGCCTCGGAAGAGGGCGAAGCCGAGGATGCCGCGGCGGTCGGACGGCGGCAGACCGGGGACCGGCTCGGGCGCCGAGGGTGCGGTTCGGTCCGAGGTGGAGCCGTCGTCCGCCGAGTCGCTCGGCGCCTGCAGCTCCGGCTTCGGTCCGAGGAACGCCGCCGCCATGAGCCCGCGGAAGACCGCGTCTCCCACGCGTAGCGAGTCGATGCGGACGAGGTCCACGGGTCGCGAGCCGCGAATCGTGGCGTCGGCGGCGCGGGCGTCGCCGATGGCGGGGAGGGCCAGCTCGGACGCGAGATCCGGGGCGATGCGCGCGTGCCCCGGAGTGCCCGTGTCCAGCACGAAGGAATAGGGCCCCGTGCCGTTCACTTCGACGGGGAGGACGATCCACCCGTTCGATGGCTCGAAGGGAACGACGACCGAGTCCGCGGCGAAGTCCACGGACTCCGGTGCGGGAATGAGGATGCGCATGGGACGGTTCGGACGGATCGTGCCGGGCGCGCGCGGCGCGCTCGGCAAGCCGGGCGGCACCTTCGCGGCGGCGAGCGAGGGCTCCGGCGCGAAGCAGGTGCAAGCGAGAGCGACGAGCACCGCGGCCGCGGCCGGGTCGGCGCGCCTGCGCACGAGGTGGTTCGGCATCACGAGTCCCTTCGCAGGAGGGGCGAGCTCACGTCCACCGCATCCCTTCACGTCCACGGCGTCCCTTCCCGAGCACCGCGTCCCTTCCCATCGGCTGAGTCGCTTCGCAGCTGGACGGCGGAAGAGCCGGGCCGCACGGGCCCGGCTCCCGCAGGGACGCTGGGACGCTACTCCTCTCGGAGCAGCTGCGCGAGCGCGTCGAGGCGTTCGTGCCAGAAGCGCTTCGTGGACTCCTTCGCGGCCTTCGTGGGCAGCCCGTGGTGGTCGAGCTGGACGACGCTCTTCGAGCGCCCCTTCGCGAAGAACATCAGGTCCACCCTCGCGCCGTCCACGTCCAGGCGGATCGAGCGCGACGGCGCGGCCCGGCGCAGCGCCACGGCGGCCACGCCCAGCCAGCGGGCGCGGCGCTTCGCGTCGCGGCACGCACGGAAGAGCTTCGCCACCGGCACCGGGAACGTGCGGCTCTTGTTCGCGTTGTACGTGCCGGCGCTGCCGCTGCCGCGCCGCTGGCCCACGTCGCGCAGCCCGGTGATGCGCTCGTACCCCACGGCGACCATCTGCGACCACCAGCTCGGCACGCCCTCCACCTTCGCGAGGTGCTGCGCGATGTCGCGGTGCGCGAGCCGGCGCGCGCCGGCCGCGTCCAGCACGTCGACCCATTCGCGCCACGTCCTTCCGGTCTTCGCGCGAACGGCGGCATCGCTCATTCCGGCGAGCGCGATGCGGTCCTCCACGGACGCGGCAGCGCGCGCAGATGCGACGGCGGCGCCGAGAGGCTCACGGGTCTTCTTCAGGAGGATCTGGCGGCGGGCGGCGGTGTAGAACTCGCCCGACTTCTTCATGCGCGCGCGGATGACGCGCTTCACGTCTTTGTTCTTCGGCATCGGAGATCTCCTCGAGCGTCGAGGCGCGACGTTCGTTCCCCAGCGGCGAAGTCACGCCGACGACACCAAGGCTCCGACGATGCGGATCCGGGAGTATGCCCCCCTTTGCCTCCGCGAGGGACCCTGCTGGGGAGGGCCCGTGGAGGTTGGGCGTGGATCACCGCCCGTGGAGGCGAAGTCTGGCGGAGGCGAAGGGCGCGAGTCAAGAGGGCGATGCCGTCGGCACTGGTTCAGTTACTGACCCAGTGCCATGCCGTCCGTGTGTCCGAGGACACCGCCCTCTCTCCGCGCGACACGGAGCGGGGCGGCGTGCCGGACCTCGAGGAGCGCTCTTGCTACCGCGCGGGGTTCTCCAGCACGACGTGGCGGACCCAGATCCCGCGCACGCCGTCCTCGCGACCGGCGAGGCCGCGGAAGCGGTCGAAGGCCTGCCAGTGCGCGGGGCCCGCGGGCGCAGCGGCCGGCAGCTCCGCGAGGCCGCCCGCTCCGCGCAAGCGCTCCACGGACTGGGAGGACACCGAGGCGTACTGCACCGCTCGACCCGGCGTGGGCGCCGGGATCTTGCCGAGATCCGCTTCCAGCTCGGGCACGGGCTCAGGGCTCACCACGATGAGGAAGTGCTCGCGCCCGCCGCGGCTCGTGACGGTCCACGCGTTCTCGTGGCCCGAGATCGGACCCGGCAGCGTCCAGGTGGTGTCCGCGGGCAGCGGGTTCTTGAGGTCGAAGGCGGGCTGCGGGAAGAGGAGATAGCTCTCGCCGCGCTCGTCCTGATTCAGGACGTACGCCCACGCGCGCCGCGTCGTCTTCAGCTCCAGAGACAGCCGGTCTCCGGGTCCCACCCGATCGCCGCTGAGAAGTCGCGTGGCGGAACCGTTGCCGCGCAGGAGGAGTGACGCATCGACGGAGTAGAGATCGCTCGCGGGCGCCGCGGGCGCGGACGCGGCGACAGCCGGCGCGGACGCGGAGGCCGGGCGCGTAGCGGGGCTGCCGGCACGATCGCGCCAGATCGCGAACACGGCCGCGACGGCGACCGCCGCGACGCCGGCGACGGCGAGCATGCGACGTGAGCCGCTGACCCGTCCGCGTCCGGAAGCGCCGACGGCGCGGAGCGCTTCCACCATTTCGGTGGCGCTCGCGAACCGCGCCTCCGGCGCCGGCGAGATCGCGCGCTCGATCACGGCGACGAGCCGCGGATCCGCGTCGCGGCGCAACGTCTTCAGGCTGGGGGTGGGCCCGCCTGCCGCCACCCTGCGCAGCTCGCCCAGCGAGTCCACCTCGAAGGGCTGTCGCCCCGCGAGCGCGAACCAGAGAAGGAGACCGAGCGCGTAGAGATCCGTGCGGACGCTCGGCGCGCCGCCCGCGAGCAGCTCCGGCGCCATGTACATCGGTGTGCCCGACGGCCGCGCGCCGCGCAGGGATTCGTCGTCCCAGCGGGCTCCGAGGCCGAAGTCCGCGAGGACGTAGCGCCCCTCTTCGTCCCGGACCACGTTCGCCGGCTTCACGTCGCGGTGGAGGATCCCGGCGGCGTGCACCGCCCCGAGCGCGGACGCGATCTCGAGGCCCACGCGCGTCACTTCCGCGGGATCGAGCGCTCCGCGCCGGCTCTGCACTTCCTGCTCGAGCGTGGTGCCGCGGACGAGCTCCATCCAGAGCCCGACCCGGCCGTCCCGCGAGTCGATGCCGTGCACCGCGACCACGTGCGGGTGACGCACGCGCGCGGCGGCGCGACCCTCGCGCAGGAGCGGCGATTCCTCGGCGCCCTGCGCGGCACCGCCCTCCTCGCGGATCAGCTTCAGCGCCACTTCGCGCAAGAGCTTCGGATCCCACGCGCGATACACGTCGCCGCGCGCGCCGGAGCCGATCCGCTCGAGGAGCATGAGGTCGCCCCAGCGCTCGGGCCCGTCCGCGCGATCCGCGACCGTCGAGCCCACGCGGGACTCGCGCATCTGGGTCCGGTGGAACGCGGCCACGCGCGCCACGTCCCGCAAGCCTTCCACGCGCGGCCGCTCCACGGGGTCCGAGTCCCGGACCGCCGCTTCCCAGTCCACAGGGGTTCCGTCGTAGACGGACTTCAGGAACGCATCGATGGCATCACGGTCAAGACTCACGGCCCATCGCCTCCGCCAAGCGCGCCAGCGCCCGTTGCACCGCCATCCGTGCGGCATCCTTGCTCGACCGCCCGGTCATCGCCGCGATCTCGTCCGAGTCGAAGTCCAGCTCGAGCCGCAGGTGGAGAAGCTCCTGATCTGCGGCGCTGAGCTTCGCGAACGCGCGTTCGTATCGAGCGAGAACGTCGGCACCGATGGCCTCCTCGAGCGGCGAGGGTGCCGGATCCAGCAGGTCCTCCGGCACCTCGTCCGGGCCGGGCCGCCTCGCGGCCCACCGCACCTGATCCCTGATACGGTTGAGGACGGCCTGGCGAACGTAGGCCTGGAAGCCCCCCGGCCCGCGCACCTCCACCCGGTCCAGGCCCTCCAGGGTCCGCATGAGGACCTCCTGAACCAAGTCCTCGGTGTCCATGAGCGAGCGGGCGAAGCGCGGCAGACGGCCGCTGGCCCACACCCGCAGGCGGGGGCGATAGCGGGTGAGGAGCTCGTCGCGGGCCCGGGCGTCCCCCTGCTTGGCGGCGGCGAGGAGGTCCTGGGTGGCCGCGAGCGAGGGTTGCCCGCGCCGAGGAGGCTCCCCGGCGAAGCCCTGTGGATGCGTCATGGACGTGCTCCCGCTCGCCGACCCTCGGGCGCAGTATAGGGCGACCGAGCGTCGCCTTCGCGAAGAGAATCTCGTGATGCCTGGCGCGAACGAGCCTTCGAGGGGGCGCCCGCGCAGAACCCCGACGCGCGGCTCGCGGTCGCCCGGTGCGTGAGACGAGGAGGAGACGGGGGAGATCCGCGGCAACGTGGAGACGCGCCACCGGGAACCGCGGCCGTCTGAACGGGGCCACGCTTGCTACTCAGCCGGACCGTTCACGAAGACGAGTCTCGAACCTCTCGTGAGCCCGAGCGATCGCGTTGCGGAAGTCGGGCTCGGAACTCTCCAGGGCCGGGAGAATCACGTCGATCAGGTCCGTCTCCAGGGCGAGAAACGGGTCTCCTCCGTCACGAGAGGCGCAGGAAAGGAACGCGCCGGGAACGAGCCGCGCTTCACCGTCGCGGCCGAGCGCCCAGAACAAGTCGTGGTGCCCCGCATGTCCGCGACCTTCGGAGTAGTTGGGACAGCCGAGCTGGCAGCGGTCGCGGACGATCAAGCCGATCTCCAGGTCGCCGCGCCGGAACCAGCCCGCTGCGAAGGCCCCTCCCGAGGACACTCCGCGATCTCCCGAGTGGTATTGGAAGCCGTGTTCCTCGAGAAGGGGGCGCAACCTCTCGACTCCGGCGGTCAGGAAAGCCCACTCCTTCGTGCTGGCCGGTGACATACCGCTACCCCTGTTCGCTCTCGCCGGGTTCGACCGCGACGGCACTCAGGCTTCGCTCCCTCCGGGGCGCTCTCCGCAATGCTCCTGGGTCCCTGCGTGCGGCGGGTGAGGCGGACAATGCGTGGATAATAGATCAGGCTATCTGTCAGCTGCTCGGCGAACTCGAACGTGTTCGTGGCGTACGGGAGCACGAGGTCGCCGCCCGTGAGTTCGGGGTGTGCCTTCGCGGCAGCTCGTCCGCTGCAAGCGCTAGTTCGGCGCTCGTCGGCGGAGCGCGAAACTCCCCACTTGACGTTATGACGTTATGACGCTATCGTCTCCGCATGGCTACTCCAAGACGCGCCACCATCTACCTCGACGAGGCCCTCCACCGAGCGCTCCGCCTCAAGGCGGTCGAGACCGATCGCTCCATTTCTGATCTGGTCAACGAGGCCGTTCGCCTCAACCTCGCCGAGGACGCCGACGACCTGGCCGCATGTCGCGCTCGATCAAAGGAGCCAAGCGTCGACCTCGAGAAGGTCCTGAAGGACCTCCGGCGCCGTGGCAAGCTATAGACTGCTGATCAAGACCTCAGCGGTCAAAGAGCTCGAGTCGCTGCCTCAGAAGGACCGCCGGCGCATTGTCCGACGCGTCCAAGCGCTGGCCGAGAACCCGCGACCACCGGGAGCCGAGAAGTTGACGGGGGTCGAACTCTATCGCGTCCGACAGGGGGACTACCGCGTCCTCTACGAGATCGCCGACGCGGCCGAGACAATCACCGTGATCAAAGTCGGCAATCGCCGAGACGTCTACCGCTGATCTCATCCGCCGAACGCCTTGTGCTTCAGCGGCGAGCGCTCACCGCGTTACTCGACGCGGCTCCGCTCAGCATGAGGAAGCGCGCCGCGGTGACGGCAGAGCGAGCTTGATCCTCCGCGCTCCGCCGCTGCAAGCGCTAGTTGTGGAGGCCTGGAACGCAACGGGGAACCACCTGCCCTGCACGAAGGGAGAGCACGTGGATCGTCGGGTGCATACCAGGATTCGGGTTCATGCAGTGCCAAGCTGGACACACGGGTTCCGTGCAGGTCTGCGAATGCAGGAGCGCGGACGCCGTGTAAGCGCGGCTCGAAGCCGATGGGGCGGGCCTCGAAGGTGGACCTGCGCACCCACGTGATGCGGAGGTACCGCGAAGCGTGCGGCTTCCGCTGGTAA
This sequence comes from bacterium, assembly GCA_046330135.1. Lineage (GTDB taxonomy): Bacteria > ARS69 > ARS69 > ARS69 > ARS69 > CAYYFX01. The sequence goes on along the minus strand of JAXLTI010000004.1, from coordinate 159,645 downwards.
GAGCGCCGCAGGCCCGCCCGCCCCGGTCTCCCGGCGGTCAGGCGATAGAGTAAGATCACGCGCCGCGGCCGGTTCCGCGGAAGGAGGCGGTTCGGTGCGGGCTCGCTGGGCGGGACTACTCGTGTGCGCGATCGCGGCCGGCTTGCCGTCGGCCCGTCCCGCGCGTGCCACGGTGGCGCCCGTCGCCGACGTTCTGGCGGAAGCCCAGGCCGCGCTGGACAGCACGCGCTACGCCGCCGCCGACAGCCTCGCCACCCTCGCCCGCACGCGACTGGAAGCGGAACCGCACCCCGATCCGGTCCGCCTCGCCACCGCCAACCTGACCCTCGCGCGCGTCCGGCTCGAGCAGCGGGTGTTCGCCGACTCGGTCGCGCTCCGGTCCGCCGCGCGTGCCCTGGAGCTGCTGACGCCGCCGGACCCTTCGACCGATCTCCTTCGCGCGCAGGCGCACGACACGCTCGCCGGCATCCTGAACGAAGAGGGTCACTCGGATCGGGCGCTGGAGCACGCGCGGGAAGCGCTCGCGATCCGGCGCGAGAAGCTCGGCGAGGCGAGCGAGCCCGTGACCAGCTCCTACTATCGGGTCGGGAACACGCTGAAGCGGCTCGGCGAAGCGGACTCTGCGCTGGTCGCCCTCCGGCAGGGCCTGACCCTCCGTGTCCGGCTCGGCTTGCCGCACGACCGGCTGATCGGCGACTTCCATGCCGAGATCGCGGCGCTCTTGGAGACGCAGGGCGACTGGGACGGAGCCCGCGCGGAGCTCGAGACGGCGCTCCGGGAGTACGAGTCGCGGCTCGGACCCGACAACCCCGCGATGTGCCAGGGGCTCAGCCGCTACGGAACGTTCGAATTCCACTGCGGGGACGTGGCGCGGGCGATCGACCTCGACCAGCGCGCGGTCGAGATCGCGGAGGCGTCCCCGACGTACAGCGCGTCGAATCTCGCCCTGCTGCGCGGGAATCTCGCCGTCGGCCTCATCGAGCTCGGGGACTTCGCGCGCGGGCATCGTCTCGTGGAGAAGGCCCTCCCCGTGTTCGAAGAACGGCTCGGCCCGCGCCACCGACAAACGCGGTGGGCGCAGTACATGCTGGGGTTCACCGAAGCGGCCGAGGGGGACTCCTCGGGGGCGGTCGACCGGTTGCGCGCCGTTTGCAAGGCCATCGAGGCCGACTCGACGATCACGGACACCAGCGTGCTCGCGCAAGCGTGGGCGGAGATCGCGCAGATCCTGCAGGATTCGAACACGAAGGAGGCGCTCGCGATCGCCGAGCGCGTCGAGAAGATCGAGCGCTCGCGCCCTACACCGGCACCGTACGCCGTCGTCGAGCTGCAGTGCCTCCAGCTCCGGCTGCAGGCGAAGCTCGCCCACTGGAGCGCGGTCGATTCGCTGGCCGAGCGCCTCGGGAAGGACCTCGACACCTTCGGCTTGCGCGGCGCGAAGTCGGAGATCGTCGCGCTGACGGAGCAGTCCGAGGCCGCGTCGTGGCGGGGCCGGCGCGGCGACGCCGTGCGCATTGCGCTCGAGGGCTCGCGGCTCGCCCGGAAGAACCTGGTCGACAACCTGCGCACGCTTCCCGACCGGGAGGGGCTGGCGATGGTCGGCCAGCGCTGCGAGCCGCTCGACGTGCTCGTCGACCAGGCCTCCGTTCCCGACACTCGGGACGCCGGGACGGCATGGGACGAGGTCATCCGCTGGCGCGGTCTCGTGGGCGCCGAGATCGCGGAGCGGCGGGACCCGCTCGGCTCGGGCGTGGACTCGGCCGCGGTGCGCGCCCACGCGGACTGGGTCTTCGCGCAGCGGCGCCTCGCGCAGTTCTCCGTTCGCGGCGCTGCGGGCAGCGACAGCGCCGCCGCCGCCGCGCTGCGGGACCTGCAGTCGCGCGCCGACGACGCGGAGCGGCGCTGGGCGGCCGCGGCGCCGCAAGTCGCCGCGACGAAGGGCCCCGGCGACGTCGGGTTGGCGGAGGTGCGCGCCGCCCTGAAGCCGGACGCCGTGCTGGTCGCGTTCTCGATGGTCGACCTGCGCGAGAAGCCGACCCGCCTCTTCGCGTTCGCCGTGTCGGGGCGCGACCGAGCGCGCGGCGCGCCCGAGGCCGTGCGCTCGTTCGCGCTCGGGGAAGTCGAGAAGATCGCGGACGCGCAAGAGGCGTGGCAGGCGCTCGCGGGACGCTCCCCGGAGGGCGATCCGGACGCGGAGAGCGCGTGCCGCGCGGCGGGGCGCAAGCTCCGCGCCCTCACGTGGGACGTGATCGCGCCCGCGGTCGCCGGCGCGCGCGACGTCTATCTGGTGCCGGAAGGCCCGCTGCACGCGTTGACGTGGGGCGCGTTGCCGGACGGCGAGACCGGCTACCTCGTCGAGCGCGACCCCAGGATCCACATCCTCGACGCGGAGCGCGACCTCGTCGGCGACCAGGCGCGGCTCTCGGGCAACGGGTTGCTGGCGGTGGGCGGCGTGGACTTCGACGGCGTGACGAAGAGCGCCCCGGCCGCGCCGTTGCTGCTGGCGTCGACCCGCGCGGTCTTCACGGACTGCGCGAGCGGCGTGCCGTCGACCTTCCCGCCGCTTCCCGGAACGGAGGGCGAAGTGGAGTCGATCGCGCGCGAGTGGACCGGCGCCCGGGTGCTCCGCGGCGTCGACGCGACCGAGGCTGCGTTCAAGGCCGACGCTCCGGGAAAGCTGATCCTCCATCTGGCCACGCACGGCGTGGTCCTGGGGGACTCCTGCGATGCGCCTTCGCCCGGCACCCGCGGAGTCGGCGGAGTCGCTCCGCTCGACAAGACGGGCTCCGCCGCCCCGACCGCGCCGAGCGCGTCCGCGAAGGGCGCGAAGCCGTTCTCGCCGCCCGTGGTGGCCGCGTCGTCGCCGTGGCTCGGCCGTCGCGTGCTCCTGGCGCTGGCCGGGGCGAATCACGCGCGCGACCACGACCGCGACGAGAACGAGGGGCTCTTGACCGCCGAGGAGGTCACCACGCTCGATCTTCGCGGCACCGACTGGGTGGTCCTCTCGGCGTGCCAGTCGGGCGTCGGGCAGATCTGGAGTCGCGAGGGGTATCTCGGCATGACGCGCGCGTTCCACCTTGCGGGCGCCCGTGCGGTGATCGCCAGCCAATGGGCGGTGGACGACGAGTCCACGCGCGACTGGATGAGCGCGCTCTATGCGGCGCGCCGCGCCGGCGCCGTCACCGCCGCCGATGCCATGCAACGCGCCTCCCGCGCCGTGCTGAAGGCGCGGCGCGCCGCGGGGCAGGGCACGCACCCGTTCTACTGGGCGGCGTTCACCGCCAGCGGCGATTAGGCTCGGCTGAGCGCACGCGCCGCCGAGCCGCCGACACATTTCTCGCCTTGCGCGGAGGGGTGAGGCGCCGGCGCGTGTCTCGCCTCGCATGGGATGGGGGGCGGGTTGGGCTCGCCCGTCGGCGTGGGCGGCGTGCTCGCGGAAGTCGGAGGCTGGCGCGCGAGGTCTGTGCTAGATTGCCGGACGGCGCCCCCCGCCACGTCGCGGCGGCGCGGAAAGTCTGGCGCGCATGAGTCACGGGAACGTCGGCGGGCCCCTGCGCCGCGTGCGCTCGTTCCGCTTGGACGAGGGCCTGCGATCCCTGGTGCGTCGCGTCGTCCCCGCCCTCCTCGTGCTCCTCGTCCTCTTCACGAGCGTCTACACCATCGACCCCGAGGAGGTCGGCGTCGTCGTCCGCTTCGGCAAGTACGTGCGGACCACGGAGCCGGGTCCCCATCTCAAGCTGCCGCTGGGCATCGAGCGCGTCACGAAGGTGCCGGTGCAGCGCCAGCTCAAGGAGGAGTTCGGCTTCCGTACCGTGCACGCCGCGGTCCGTAGCGAGTTCACCACCGAAGGGCACGAGCAAGAGTCCGACATGCTCACCGGCGACCTCAACGCGGCCGTCGTGGAATGGGTGGTGCAGTACCGCATCGTGGACCCGTACAAGTTCCTGTTCCGCGTGCGCAACGTCGACGACACCTTCCGCAGCATGACCGAGGCGGTGATGCGCCGGGTCGTGGGCGATCGCACGGTGAACGAGATCCTCACCGTGGGACGCGCGGAAGCGGCCACCCTCGTCGAACAGCAGCTGCAGGTGCTCTGCGAGGAGTACGAGACCGGCATCAAGGTGGACCAGGTGGTGCTGCAGGACGTGAATCCGCCGGAGCCGGTGAAGCCCTCGTTCAACGAGGTGAACCAGGCTCAGCAGGAGCGCGAGAAGCTCATCAACGAGGCGCAGTCCGAGTACAACCAGGTGATTCCGCGCGCCTCCGGCGAGGCCGAGCAGACCGTGCAGGAAGCCGAGGGCTACGCGCTGGACCGCGTGAACCGCGCGCAGGGCGACGCCACCCGCTTCAAGGCCTACTACGAGGCGTACCGGCAGTCGCCCGAGGTCACGCGGCGCCGCATCTACCTCGAGACGCTCGGCCAGGTCCTGCCGAAGGTGCAACGCAAGGTCATCGTGGACCACGACCTCCGCGGCGTCCTGCCCCTGTTGAATCTGGACGCAGGCGCGGCCCCGGCGGGGAAGGGGACGACGCCGTGAGCGGAATGGCTCGCCTCCTGATCCTGCTCGCGATCGTGATCGTCCTCGGCAACACGTTCTACGTCGTGAACGAGTACGACCAGGTGATCCTCACGTCGTTCGGCAAGCCGATCGGCAAGCCGGTGGATACTCCCGGGCTCAAGATGCGCGTGCCGTTCATCCAGACCACGCATCGGTTCGAGAAGCGCTTCCTCGAGTGGGACGGCGAGGCGAATCAGCTGCCCACGAAGGACAAGCGCTTCATCTGGGTCGACACCTACGCCCGCTGGCGCATCGCCGATCCGCTCCTCTACTTCCAGCGCCTGCGCGACGAGCGCGGCGCGCAGACGCGGCTGGACGACATCCTGGACGGCGAGACGCGCAACGCCATCGCGAACCACGATCTCGTGGAGGTGATCCGCACCACGAATCGCGTGCCCACCCCCGACGAGTACGAGACGGAGCCCGCGCGGCTGGATTCCATCTACGTGGGCCGGGACGCCATCCGCAAGGAAGTGCTCGCGAAGGCGCAAACCCGGACGTCCGATCTCGGCATCGAGATCCTCGACGTGCAGTTCAAGCGCATCAACTACGTGCAGGAAGTCCAGCAGAAGGTGAACGAGCGCATGATCTCGGAGCGCCATCGCATCGCGGACCGCTTCCGCAGCCAGGGCCAGGGCGAGGCGTCGCGCATCCGCGGCGAGCGGGAGCGCGAGCTGAAGCGCATCCAGTCCGAGGCCTACCGCAAGGCGCAGGAGATCCAGGGCAAGGCGGATGCCGAGGCCAGCCGCGTCTACGCGTCGGCCTACAACGCGTCGCCGGACGCGCGCTCCTTCTACCAGTTCCTGAAGACGATGGAGACCTACCGCGCCACGATGGACTCCAGCACCACACTCCTCCTCTCCACCAACGGGGACTTCACCAAGTTCCTGGACAGCGCGGGCGGGCCCTAGGGGGAATGCTCGAAGTCTTCGTGGACGCCGACGCGTGCCCCGTGAAGGACGAGGTGTACCGCGTCGCGAAGCGGCACGGGCTAACGGTCCACGTCGTGGCGAACTCGTGGATGCGCGTTCCGGTTGATCCCGACGTGCGCGCCGTCGTCGTGAAGGGCGACTTCGACGCGGCGGACGACTGGATCGTGGAGCACGTGGGCCCGGACGACATCGTGATCTCCACGGACATTCCCCTCGCGTCGCGCTGCTTGCCGAAGGGCGCCCTCGTGCTGCGCCCGAACGGAAGGCCCTTCACGGAGGACAACATCGGGGACGCGCTCGCGAGCCGCGAGCTGCTCTCCCAACTCCGCGACCTGGGCGAGGTGAGCGGGGGCCCGGCCCCCTTCGGACCGAAGGATCGTTCGGTCTTCCTGCAGCGACTGGAAGAGACGGTGCAAGCGATCCGGCGCAAGGCGAAGCCGGGGAGCGGCTGAGTGCCGAGGCGGACGCAGCCCGCGGGCGAGCCGCCGAAGCAAGGGCCGGCACCGACGCCGCCCGCGGGCGGGGGACCGAAGCAAGGGCCGGCACCGACGCTGCCCGCGGGCGGGGGACCGATCTAGATGCTCTGGGGCGAAGTCCTCTCGCTGCTCTCTGCGGTGGCGTGGGCCGTGGCGGTCATCCTGTTCCGGCGGAGCGGCGAGCACGTCCACCCGCTGGGCCTCAGCATGTTCAAGAACGTGCTGGCCGTCGTGTGCATCCTGGCCACGATGCCGCTCGTGGGCGCCACGCTGATCCGCTCGGCGCCCGCGCACGACTACGCGACCCTCCTCGTGAGCGGCGTCCTCGGCATCGCCGTAGGGGACACGCTCTTCTTCCTCGCGCTCAACTCGCTCGGCGCCGGGCGGATCGCCATCGTCGACTGCCTCTACAGCCCATTCGTCATCGGCCTCTCGATGTTGTGGCTGGGCGAGCGCCTCACGCTGGCCAAAGCGGCGGGGGCGGTCCTGATCCTCTCGGCCGTCGTGGCCGTCACGCGGGAGAAGCGGTCCGCGCCGGCGGAACGGGCCGGCCTGCTGCGCGGCGTGCTCTGGGGCACGCTCGCGCTCGCCGCGATGGCGGTCGGGATCGTGATGGTCAAGCCGCTGCTCGAGCGCTCGCCGCTCCTATGGGTGACCGAGATCCGGCTCGTCGGCGGCATCGCCGGCCTCGCCATCGTCCTGGCGCTCCACCCGGGACGTCGCGCGATCCTCGGCACGGTGCGCTCGCCGCAGAGATGGCGCTACACGGTGTCCGGCTCGTTCGTGGGCACGTACGTGGCCATGCTGTTCTGGCTCGGCGGGATGAAGCTCGCCCCCGCGTCCGTGGCCGCGGCCCTGAACCAGACCAGCAACATCTTCATCTTCGTCCTGGCGGCGGTCTTCCTCCGGGAGCGCATCACACCCGTCCGGATGCTCGGGATCGTCCTCGGCGTCGTGGGCTCCTTCGGGGTCATGTTCGGCTGACGACACGGCGACGCCGGACCTGAATCCGCTTCGGGGCGTCGATCATCTGACTGCTTACCCATCCACCTCGACCCTCACAACCACCTCGGGAGGCTATTCATGAAAGTCGGCGTGCTCGGCTCCGGCGACGTCGGTCGCGTGCTCGGCGCGGGGTTCGTTTCGTTCGGCCACGACGTGAAGCTCGGCTCGCGCGATCCGCATCAGGAGAAGCTCAAGGCGTGGGCGAAGGCGGCCGGAGCGAAGGCCTCCACCGGGACCTTCGCCGAAGCGGCCGCGTTCGGCGACGTCCTCGTGCTGGCCACCGCCTGGAGCGGCACCGAGAGCGCTCTGAAGCTCGCGGACGCGAAGAACTTCGCCGGGAAGGTCGTCCTCGACGCCACGAACCCGCTGGACATGTCCACGATGCCCCCGGGGCTCGCCGTGGGACCGAAGGACTCGGCGGGCGAGCGAGTTCAGCGCTGGCTGCCGGGCGCGCGCGTGGTGAAGGCGTTCAACAGCGTCGGCAACGCGCACATGGTGAGGCCGTCGTTCCCCGGCGGCCCGCCGGACATGCCCATCTGCGGCAACGACGCGAAGGCCAAGGAGACGGCGACGAAGATCTGCCGGGACTTCGGCTGGAACGTGATCGACCTCGGCGGGATCGAGTCTTCGCGTTATCTGGAGCCGCTCGCGATGGTATGGATCCTCCACTACTTCGCCACGAAGAGCCCGAACCACGCGTTCAAGCTTCTGACGAAGTGAGCGGCTCGCGCTCGGGGACGGCCACCCGCGTGGGCGCCATCTTCCGTTCCGACGTGATCAGGACCACGGCGCCCACGATCGCCGCGGCGGCGACGAGCGTCCGCACGCCCACCGGCTCGTTGCCGAGCGTGGCGCCCAGGAGCACCGCGACCATCGGGTTCACGTAGGCGTAGGTGGCCACCTTCGCGGGTGCGGCCACGCGCAGCAGCCACGAGTACGCGCTGAAGCCCACGATGGAACCGAACACGATGAGGTAGAGGAGCGAGAGCGCCGAGCGCGCCGTGATCGCGTCGACGTGCACGCGGTGCCACTCGCCCGCGGCCGAGCCCACCACGAGGAGTCCCGCGGCTCCCGCGAGCATCTGCAGCGCGACGGTGAGGATGGGGTCCTTCGGCACCCGGGCGTGGCGCGCGAAGAGCGACCCCGACGCCCAGCAGATCGACGCGCCGAGGATGCTCAGCGCGCCGACGAAGACGCGGGTGCTCGAGGCCAGCTCGCCGCGCGGCTCCACCAGGATCGCGACGCCCGCGAACCCCACGATGATCCCCGCGATCCCGCGCGTGCGGGGCCGGCTCTGCGGCTCCAGGATCCCTCCGATGAGCCCCATCCAGAGCGGCACCGATGCGAGGAGGAGCGCGGCCAGCGCGGAGGGCACCCACTGCTCGGCCCAGGTCACGGTGCCGTTCGAGCCGAGGAGCAGGAGGAGCCCCACGATGGAGGCGTCGCGCCACTGACGGCGCGTGGGCAGAGCCACGCCCCGGGCGCGGGCCACGCCCAGCATGACGAGCCCGGAGACGAGGTGCCGCGTCCCCGCCATGAGGAGCGGCGGCATGGACTGGACGGCGAATCGGATCGCGAGATACGTGGAGCCCCAGAGGAGATACACGGCCACGAACGCAACCACGACCCGGATTCGCGACGGGCCGTCCTCCGGCTTGTCTTCGGACAAGGCATCCTCCTCCGGGGTCGCGGGAGAGTAGCGCGCCGGGCCGTTTCGCGGTGGCCGACTTCGGACCCCGAATGCGCCGGAACCCGGGCCCGCCGGATCGGGTTCTCCGGGCGCGGCCGGCGGCCCCCGCAACGCTCGTCCCCGGCGCCGGGCGCCGTCCTGGCGCGAGATTCTCGGCGCCGCGGCTCGCTTGACACGTCGTCGCGGAGGTTCCTAGGCTTCGCTCGACGTCGTGCGACCGGCCCCGAGACTCCCTGGAGCGTCGAGATGAGGAAGAGCGCCGCGCCGGCTCCGGGGCCACGACGCGCCGCCGCGCGGGCCGCCACGCTCCTCCTCCTCCTGCTCTGCGCCGCTCCCGCCGGGGCCGTGGACCTCCGCGCGGCGCGCTTCTGGACCGACCCCGATCACACGCGCATCGTGGTGGACCTCTCGGGACCGTGCGCGTACCGGCACGATGATCTGGGCGCGCCGCCGCGCATCGTCATCGACGTGGACGAGGCGGCGTTCACCTTCGACCCGGACCCGATCCCGGTGGGCGACGGCCTCGTGAAGCAGATCCGCTTCGGGCCGGCGACGCAGGCCGGGGGCACCGGGCGGATCGTCGTGGACCTCGAGGTGCCCGCCCGCTTCGACGTCTTCGCGCTGGAGAAGGTGGGCGACATGCCGGACCGCCTCGTCGTGGACGTCAAGCGCCCGGCTTCGGTCGCGCCGAAGCCGCGCGTGGAGCGTCGCATCGGGCCGGACGCCGTGGGCGACTTCCTCATCATGGTGGATCCCGGGCACGGCGGCGAGGACACCGGGCGCCGCAACCGCGACGGCCTCATGGAGAAGAGCCTCGCGCTGGACTACGCGAGAGCGCTGAAAGCGGAGATCGACCGGCGGCCGGGGTTCCGCGCCGCCCTCACGCGCGACGGCGACTACTTCGTGCCGCTCGGGAAGCGCCGGGAGATCGCGGAGCAGAAGGGCGCGCACCTCTTCGTGAGCGTTCACTTCAACGCCGCGCCCGCGGCCGACGCCCGCGGCACCGAGATCTTCTTCGTCTCGCTCAAGGGCGCGGACGACCGCGTGACGCGCGAGCTGGAGGACGCGGAGAACTCGGCGGATCTGGTGGGCGGCCTCCCGCCGACGGATCGCGACACGGGGCAGGATCTCGCACGCATGCTGGTGGACCTGCGCCAGTCCGACTGCGTGGACCGGAGCCAGCAGCTCGCCGTGGACGTCAACGACGAGATCGGCAAGCTCGGGCTCGTGCCGACGCGTCGCGTGAAGCAGGCCGGCTTCGCGGTGCTGAAGCAGCTCTTCATCCCCGCGATGCTCATGGAGGTGGCGTTCCTCTCGAACCGCAACGACGTGAAGTGGGTGCGGGTCAAGGGGAACCGCGACGCGTTCGTGCGGGCGATGGCGGACGGGATCGTGAAGTACTGCGAGGAAGTGGAGGTGCCGCGGCTCGGGTGGCGCATGCACACGGTCGCTCGCGGGGAGTCCCTGGCGCAGATCGCCCAGACGTATCGGATGAGCCTCGACTCGCTCCGGGCGGCGAACGGGCTGAACGGGGATGCCGTGCGCCCCGGTCAGCGCCTGCGCGTGAAGCAACCCTGATGTATCGTGTACGGCGGTGCGGGGTCGGACCGCTCCAGGCGGAAACCGGCGGACGAAGGCGGAGGCGGACATGGCACAGAAGACGATCGCGATCCTCACGGGCGGCGGCGACGTTCCGGGACTCAACCCCGCGATCCGTGCCGTCACCATCCGGGCGCTGCGCGAGGGCTACCGCGTGCTCGGGATCCGGCGGGGCTGGGCCGGGCTCGTGGAGATCGTGCGGGATCCGGAGGCGGACAACTCGTGGGGGGTGCAGGCGCTCACGGAGGAGATCGTGAACCGCGCCGGACGGACCGGCGGGACCTTCCTGCACACGTCGCGGACGCGCCCGAGCGCGCTGCCGCGCGTGAACCTCCCGGCGCACTACGCGGACCGGTACACCGACGAGATCAACGACCTCACTCCCGAGGTGCTGAAGAACCTGGAGTTCCTGGGGGTCGACTTCCTGATTCCGATCGGCGGCGACGACACGCTGAGCTACGCGGAGCGGCTCCACCGCGAAGGCGTGCGGATCGTGGCGATTCCGAAGACGATGGACAACGACGTGTCCGGCACGGACTACTGCATCGGCTTCAGCACCTGCGTCACCCGCACGATCGAGCTCACGCACAGCCTCCGCACCACGGCCGGGTCCCACGAGCGCTTCCTGGTGATCGAGGTGTTCGGTCGCTACGCGGGCTTCACCGCGCTCCTGCCCACGATGGCCGGGGCGGCGGATCGCTGCGTCATCCCGGAGCACCCCTTCGACCTGGACCGGCTCTGCGACCTGATGAGCGAGGACCGGCGCCGCAACCCCAGCCGCTACTCGGTGGTGCTCGTGTCCGAGGGCTGCACCATCCACAAGGGCGACGAGATGTCGTTCGAGAGCGACGAAGCCGATCAGTTCGGGCATCGCAAGCTCGGCGGCGTGGGCGACAAGGTCGCGGCGGCGCTGAAGGATCGTTCGCCCGCACACAACGGAGGCCGGCGCGTCAACGTCCTGAATCAGCGCCTCGGCTACCTCGTGCGCTGCGGCGATCCGGACGCCATCGACTCGATCGTGCCGATGGTCTTCGGCAACCTCGCGCTCGACCTCGTGCTCGCGAACCAGAGCGGGCTCCTGGTGTGCCTGCGCAACGGCCGCTACGACCACGTGCCGATCCAGCTCGTGGTCGGCGAGAAGAAGGTCGTGGACGTGAGCAAGCACTACGACACGAAACGCCTCCGCCCGATCTACGAGGCCTTCCGCGGGCGGGGTCTGTTCCTCGTCACCGCGGAGGGCTGAGGGCCGGGCTCGGGTCGCTGCGCGGCGCGCGAGGCGAGGCGGTGCGGGGCGACCGGCGCGTCGCGGCGAGGCAGTGCGGGGGCGACCGGCGCCGCGCGACCCGGTGGAATCGCGCCCGGGCCGTCGTGTAGACTGGCCGTCTTTCCCGTTTCCGGCAGATTCCCTCGGAGGTCGTGGTGTTCGAGCTCATCCAGCCCGTGCTTCTCTGCGCTCTCTTGGCCCTCGGCCCCAAGCCGGCGCCGCCCGCTCACGGCACCGCCGCGGAGGCGCGCCACGACCTCTCGACCGTCCAGCTCGAGCCGGTGCGCGACAACTCGATGTACGAGAACTCCGGCACGCTGAGCAACGGCGCCGGCATCTACCTCTTCTCGGGCGTCATCCAGGACGGATTCCGCCGGCGCTGCCTGCTCCGCTTCGACCTGAGCGGCATTCCGGCCAACGCGTCGATCCAGGATGCGCGGCTGACGCTGACGGTCTCGAACTCCATCTCGGGCGCCGTGCCCATGACGCTGCACCGCGCGCTGGCGGATTGGGGCGAAGCGGGATCGGACGCGGGAACGCCGGGCGGGCTCGGCGCGCCGGCACAGCCGGGCGACGCCACGTGGACGCATGCGTTCTACCCGTCGGTGATGTGGAGCGCCGCCGGCGGCGACTTCGACGCGACGGCATCGGCCACGACGAGCGTGGCGGGGCTCGGCTCGTACCAGTGGTCGGATGCGCGCCTCATCGCCGACGTGCAGTCGTGGGTGACCGGGGCCCTGCCGAACTTCGGCTGGATCCTGCTCGGGGACGAGAGCGCGTCCGGGACCGCGAAGCGATTCGACTCGCGCGAGTTCCCCACTCCGGCGAGCCGCCCGATGCTGACCGTGCAGTACTTCGCCCCCACCACGATCGACGCCGCCACGTGGGCCGCCACCAAGGCCCTCTATCGGTGAAGGCGGCGCTCGCCTTCCACCCCCTCACCGCGGACCGGTGGGACGATCTCGTCCGCCTCTTCGGCCCGCGCGGCGCGTGCGGCGGGTGCTGGTGCATGGTGTGGCGGCTCTCGCCGCGGGAGTGGAACGCGGGCAAGAAGGACGGCGGGCGCGGCAACCGTCGACGTCTGAGATCGCTGGTGACGCGCGGCGAGGCCCCCGGCGTGCTCGGCTACCAGAACGGAGAGCCGATCGCGTGGTGCGCGGTGGCGCCGCGCGCGAAGTACGTCGCCCTCGCGCGCTCGCGGGTCCTCGCGCCGATCGACGACGAGCCGGTCTGGTCCATCTCGTGCCTCTTCGTCGCGAGGGGCCATCGCCGCCGCGGGGTCGGCACGCGCGCGATCGCGGCGGCGGCGGAGCTGGCGCGAAGCCGGGGCGCGAAGATCGTGGAGGCGTACCCGATCGTGGCCACGATGGAGAACACGCCGGACCCCTTCGTCTGGCGCGGCACGCCGTCCGCCTACGCGAAGGCGGGTTTCCGCGAGGCCGCGCGGCGCTCCCGCACGCGCCCCATCCTGCGCAAGTCGATGCGGGCGTTGCGGCGGCGTTCCACCTGATCCGGTATCATCGGTCCGCCTCACGCGTCCCGGAGGACCGATGCCGATCCAGGGCAAACAGGAGCTCGGCGCCGAGCTCGCCCGCATCCGCAAGGGCGACGGGAAGCCCATCTACCTCGTGCACGGGGCCGAGCACTTCCTCGTGCGCACGGCGGCCGACTCCATCGCTCGGGCGCTCGCGGACGCCGCCGGCGCGGAGATCGTGCGCATCGACGGGACCGGCCTCGGCCCCGACGCGGTGCTCGAGCCCGTCGTCTCGCTGAGCCTCTTCGCCTCCGCGCGTGTGGCGCTCGTGCGCAACTTCGCGAGCATCCTCACCGGCGACGACGCGGACCGGCTCCTCGCCTCCCTCGACACGGGCCTCGGCCCCGGAAGGGCGATCGTCTTCGTGGCGGCGGGCGAGAATCCGGCCGATCGCGTGGACAAGCGCGTGCGGGGTTACAAGGGGCTCGCCAGCCGCGGCGTGGTTCTCGAGTTCGACGAGCAGAAGGCCGAGGACCTCGCGGCGTGGCTGGTGGAGAAGGCGGTCGAGGAAGGGAAGAAGCTCGACGCCGACGCCGCGCGGCTCCTCCTCGCGCGCGCGGGCACGAACATGGAAGCGCTGCGCACCGAGCTGGACAAGGCGATCCTGTTCTGTCTGGAGCGGGATCGCATCCGGGCGAAGGACCTCGAGCGGCTCGTCGGCAAGACGAAGGAAGACGCGGTGTGGGACGTGGGCGAAGCGGTGGCGCGCGGCGACGGCTCCGCCGCGTGCGAGCTGGTGCGCGACCTCGAAGCGTCCGGCACGCACCCGCTCGTGGTGCTGACGCTCCTCGTGCGCCAGGCGCGGCACCTCCTCCAGGCGCGCCTCCTCTGGGAGGAAGCCGGCCGCCCGGCCTTCCGCGACTACCGCGCGTTCCAGTCCCGCGTGGCGTCCGGGTGGGACGCGGGCCTCTTCGGCAAGGGCTCGGACGACGTGACCGCGATCCATCCCTTCGCGTCGTTCAAGCGCTTCGAGGCGGCGCGCGGCCCGGACCTCGCGGGGTTGCGCTGGAGCCTCGGTCGCCTGCGGCAGGCCGAGGTGGACATCAAGACCGGAGCGGCCGAGGACGCGGCGGAGGTCGTCGAGGGGCTGGTGCTGGAGCTCGCGGCGCGAGCGAGGAGGGCGGCGTGACGCGCGAGCTCTTCGGCCACGATGCGATCCGCGAGCAGCTCCGTGCGACGTCGTCGTCGGGGCGCCTGCCGCACGCGCTCCTCTTCTCCGGGCCCGAGGGAATCGGCAAGCGCACGCTGGCCGTGGCGCTGGCGCGCGAGCTGGTGACGGCGGGGAACGCCGAGGACGGGTCGCGCTTCGACCGCGGCGCGCACGATCGCTTCGCGCTCTTCCTCGACCTCGACGCGCCGCTGCCGGTGCGGCGCGGCGATCTCCTCCGGGGCGGGCTGGACGAGGACGCGTTGCTCGCGGCGTACGCGCTCCTCGAAGAAGAAGAGTGGATCGAAGGGATCGCGCCGGGCCGGGGCGTCGACGTCGTGGATCTGGTGCAGCGCAACCCGGAGAGGCTTCTCAACAAGCGCGGCATTCCCCTCGCCGACGTCCTGGAGCGGGAGCTCGCCACGCTGGAGCGCACGAAGAAGTCCAGCGCCCTGGCGGTGGAGGTGGCGCGCTCGCTCTTCTCCGCGGGCGCGTCGCGGGTGTTCTACCGGCGAAGCCTCGGGATCGAGCTGGTGAACGGGAAGGGGGACGGGGAGTACTTCCGCACGATCGCCGCGCTGCTCTCGCGCGCGTCGAGCGGCGGGTGGCGCGCGGCCGTGATCGACGACGCGCACAAGATGACCGAGCCCGCGCAGAACGCATTCCTGAAGACGCTGGAGGAACCGCCCAGCCGAACCGTTCTCATCCTCGTGACGTCCGAGCCGGCCACCCTCCTGGAGACGATCCGCTCGCGCTGCGCGCGTATCGTCTTCGACGCGCTGCCCGTGGCGGCGGTGGAGCGGTTCCTCGTGGAGACGCAGGACGTTCCGCGGGAGGAGGCGTCGATTCTCGCGGTCCTCGCGGGCGGCAGCCCCGGCAAGGCGCTGGCCCTGCGCGGCCTCGACGTGGCCGAGCGGCGGAGCTTCGTGCAGGAGCTGCTGGGTGCCATCGCGGAGGGGAAGCTGCTGCGGAGTCTCTCCTTGACCGGCCGGCGGCTCGGCGAGGACGTCGCCGGGCGGCGCGACGAGGCACGGCTGATCCTGGACCTCCTCGCGCTCGGTCTGCGGGACCTCGTGATCGCCTCGTCCGCGGGCGACGTGGAGCCGCTCTCGGGTCTCGACCGGGGCGTACTGGCGCGGATCGCCCGGCGCCGGGGCGCGGCGGACTGGGATCGGCTCTTCGAGCGGACCGAAGTGGCGCTGCAGGACATCCAGGCGAACGTGGAGCCGCGCTTCGCCGTGGAGGCGCTCCTGGCGGAGACCGTGCCGGGCTCGGGGGGGGCCGCATGATCACCCGCGCCCGACGCGCGGGACGGATCGTCGCCGTCGTCGCGGCCGCGGCGAGCGTGATCGCGCTCGGCGGGTGCGAGAGCCGCCGAGCGGCGGAGCGTCGCGCGGAGCAGGCCCAGGCGGCCACCGCCATGCTCGGCAACCGGCCCCAGGCGCTCATGATCCACTACCAGGCGGCCAAGGGCACGGGCTTCGCGCGCGAGGGCTGGGAGCTGGAGATCCTCCAGCTCGGCGGTGACGTCCGCCTCGAAGGGTCCATCCGCTCGGGCGCCCAAGCGGGTCCCGTGTACGGGAAGCTCTCGGAGCCGGAGTACGCGGAGCTCTACGCGTGGATCTCGGGGCTTCCGCTCGCCGGCTTCCACGTTCAGGAGGATTCCACGGCCGCCGACGAAGGATGGAGGAAGTCGCTCGACGTGGACATCGTGCTCGGACCCGATCGCCGGATCCTCGCGCGCAACAAGTGGACGCGACGCGCGGCGGGCGCGCCCTGGCTCGACGAGCTGGAGCAACGCCTGCACCGGATCGCGCTCGAGCATCGCACGATGGCGGACACGGGACACGTGGCGCCGGACTCCACGCGCCAGGCCGTCGAGAAGGCGCTGCGTGCGGCGCACCAGGACCTCGGCGACTCCACCGCGAAGGACGCGCCGTCGTCGCCGTAGTACCATGCCCGACCGGCCGCGCCCCCTCGCGCGGCATTCCTGCGGAGAAGCCTCGTGCGCTGGAGAACCTGGACCGACAACCTCGGCGCCAAGATCCTGAGCTTCGTCGTGGCGGTGGGTCTCTGGTACAGCGTCACGAACCGCCTCGAGTTCGAGGACACGGTGGACTTCCCCGTGGAGTACGTGAACCGTCCCGAGGGCCTCACCAGCGTGGAGCCTCTGCCGCAGGCCGTGAAGGCGCACGTCCGCGGCAAGGGGAAGTTCCTGCGCTACACGCTGCGCGACGGCGTCTGCCGCGTGGACCTGAGCGGCTACCAGATCGGACCGAGCCGCATCGACTTCACGGGCGAGGACGTCGTGCTGCCGCAGGGCGTGACGGTGAGCCGCGTGGAGATCTCCGAGCCGAAGCGCGTCACCGTGGAGTTCGACGAGACGGTCGTGCGGGATGTGGCCATCGTGCCGGCGGTCGTGGGCACCCCGGACGAGCACTACGTGCAGGTCGGCCGGACGGTGATGAACCCGGCCCGCGCGCGCGTGAAGGGGCCGCGCAAGCTCGTGGACGAGATCGCGCTGCTCCACACCGCCGAGATCGACGTCGACGGCAAGAAGGGGCTCGTGCGGAAGCGCGTCCGCCTCGTGCCGCCGGAGTCGCCCACCGTGGAGGTCACGCCGCTCATGGTGGACGTGGCCATCCAGATCGAGCCGCTCGTGACGCGGCGCATCGAGAGCGTCGCGCTCCGCGCGGGCGGAGTGCCGGGCGCCCCCGCCGGCACGCGCGTCCGCTTCGATCCGCCGCAGGTGGCCGTGGAGATCGAGGGCCCGCGCTCGATCGTGGAGGTCGCCACGAAGGATCCCACCGAGCTGCCGCTCCAGGCGAAGTCGTGGGTCGTGGGCGGCCGCGCGATACTCGGCGTGAAGGAGCTGCACGGCGCGGAGATCACGTTCGCGCCGACGAGCGACTCGCCGCCCGGGCCTTCCGCCGCCCAGGGCGAGGTGACGGCGCACCTCGCGCTGCCGCCGGACGTCGAGATCCTCTCCCTCGATCCGGACCACTTCTCGGTGTACGTGGGCGCGGGCGGGCCGCCGCGCGGACGGAACGAGCCGTGATCCTCGGGATCGAGACGTCCTGCGACGAGACCGCCGCCGCCCTGCTCGACGCGGAGGGCGAAGTCCGCTCGAACGTCGTCGCGTCGCAGAGCGTGCACGAGCTGTACGGCGGCGTGGTCCCGGAGATCGCGTCGCGCGAGCACGTGCGGAAGATGCTGCCCGTGCTGGATCGCGCGCTGGCGGAGGCGGGCGCCACGCTCGACGACGTGCGCGCGATCTGCGTGACGTCGGGTCCGGGGCTCGTGGGATCGCTCCTGGTGGGCGTGACCACGGCGAAGGCGATCGCGCTGGCGCGGGGTCTCCCGATCCTCGGCGTGAACCATCTCGAGGGGCACGCGATGTCGCCGTTCCTGGAGGACGCGGAGCTGCGGCCGCCCGCCGTGGTCCTCGTGGCGTCCGGCGGGCACACGCTCCTCGCCCACGTGCGCGACGAGGAGCGGCTCGAAGTGATCGGCCGCACGCGCGACGACGCGGCGGGCGAAGCCTGGGACAAGGTCTCGGTGATGCTCGGTCTCGGGTACCCCGGCGGCGCGGCGCTCGAGAGGCTGGCCGAGGGCGCGGACGCCACGGCGTTCGACTTCCCGCGCGCCCGCCTGGAAGAGGGCACGCTGGACTTCAGCTTCTCCGGAGTGAAGACGTCGGTGCGCCTGGCGCTGGACCGCGATCCGTCGCTCGGCCAGCCGCCGGTCGCCCGCGACGTGGCCGCGTCCTTCCAGGCGGCGCTCGTGGACGTGCTCGTGGAGAAGACGATGGCCGCGGCGTCCCGCACCGGCGTGGGCGCGGTGGGCATTGCGGGCGGCGTGGCCGCGAACGGCGCGCTCCGGCGCGCGATGGCTGCGGCCTGCGCGGAGCGTCGGTTGAAGCTCGTCGTCCCGCGCCTCGCCTACTGCGGCGACAACGCCGCGATGATCGCCTTCGCGGGGAAGCGCCGCCTCGATCGCGGCGAGCGCTCGGGCTTCGACCTCGACGCCGACCCCGGCCTCCCCCTCGGCGCGATGCCGAACCGCGCTCCGCGCGGGCGGCGCCAAGGGCGCGCGATCCGCACACGGACGGTGTGAGCGGCGCGTCCTGGCGTGCCGATGGCCGGAGCCGATGGATTCGGCTTTCAGGCCGAATTTGCCGGAAATAGCCTCTCAAGCCGATTCGCGGGCTTGACGAGATCCAATGATTCGGCATATATGCCGAATATTGTCGGATTCGGTAGCAGAGCCGAAACAACGGGTGAGCGCGTGGACGGACCCATCGAGCGATACGTGGCCATCCTGGGCGACCTCGTCGGGTCCCGGGACGTCCCGGATCGAGCCGAGCTCCAACGCGAGCTGAAACGGATCCTCGGGCGTTTCGAGGTGGAGCAACCCGTTCGCGGGCTGCGCCGAGCGGGTCCCGAGATCACGGCCGGCGACGAGTTCCAGCTGCTTCTGGCGGCGGAGGTCCCGGGAACGGCCGTCATGACCTACCTGACGGAGCTGACCGAGGACCTCCCCCAAACCCGGATCGCGTTCGGAGTCGGACTCGGAGCGCTGTCGACCGATCTCGGCGGTCCGGTTCGCGAGCTCGACGGCCCGTGCTTCCATCGAGCGCGTCACGCTCTCGAGACGGCGAAGAGGAAAGGGCTGTGGGCGATGGTCGCGGGCCTGCCGTCTCCTTTGGAAGAGGCCGCGAATGCCATTCTCCGGCTGACCGGCGACATCCGCGCGACCTGGACCGATCGCCAACTCGAGATGATCCGGCGGCGGCGCCGTTTTCCGGTGCAGAAGGACATCGCGCAGCAGCTGGCCGTTTCGCCGTCGGTGGTCAGCGAAGTCCTGAAGGCTGCGCGGCACGACGCGATTCAGGGCGCGGAACACGTCGTCGCGAGCCTGCTGAACCGGGCGACGGATCCGGAAGGCTTCGCACCATGGACCGCGGAGGCGTCGGACGAATGACCCCCGAAGCATCCGCGCTCGCCGCGCTCCTCGTAGCGGGTCACGCCCTGGGGGACTTCGTCTTCCAGACGCACGGGATGATCCGACGCAAGGCCCGGGCCTCGGGCCTCGCCGCGCACGGCGCCGTCGTGGCGGTCTGCCAGCTGGGGGCGCTCACGCCGTTCCTCGGAACGCGCACGGCTCTCGCGGTCCTCGCGATCGTCGTGGCGCACGTTGCCGTCGACGCCGTCAAGGTCCTCGTGTCGCGCCGCAGCCACTCCCGCGAGCTGGAGGTCTTCGCGCTCGACCAGCTGGCGCACCTTCTCGTGCTCGCCGCCGCGTGGGCGTGGCTCGCTCCCCAGGTGCGCTTCGTCGACGTGTGGCTGGCGCATCCCGCGGCCCTGGCGACCGTCGGCGCGCTGGTCGCGGGCTACGCGTTCAACGTGAACGGCATGTCTGCCGTGGTCATGTCCGTCCTCGCCCGCTGTCGGCTGGCCCAACGCGACGGCGGACCCTCCGCCGGGCGGCTCATCGGGATCCTGGAGCGCATGTTCGCGCTGACGCTGGTTCTCCTCGACCACTGGGAAGCGCTCGGCTTCCTCGCGGCGGCGAAGTCCCTCGCCCGCTTCAAGGAGCTCGACGAGCGCCGTCGCGCCGAGTACTACCTCGTCGGCACGCTGGCGAGCCTGCTCGGAGCCACCGCGACCGCGATCCTCCTGAAGGCGCTGCTCCACCGCTGACCGTCGGATCGTGTCGGCCGGTCGCTGGCCGATTCTCGGAGATTCTTGCGTTCGTCGACGGGCGGGGCGCCCCGGGAGCGCGCCCCGGGCACGCGCCTCTCGCCGGCCGGCCGGGCTACGCGCCCCGCGTTCCCCCTTCGATTCTTGCCGGTTCATGCCGATACCGAGACGAACGGCGAACCGCCCGGACGGGCGGGATCGCGTCGACGTGCGCACGAGAGGCGGTCTGCGTGAACGTCATGAACGCCCCTGGAATGAGCGGGATCTACACGCCTCCGCGCATCCTCGTCGTGGACGACGAGCCGCCCATCCGCGACATCCTGAAGTTCCAGCTCGAGAACGCGGGCTTCGTCGTGAAGTGCGCGGAAGACGGCCTCGAGGGCCTGCAGATGGCGGAGGAGGATCCGCCCGATCTGGTGCTGCTCGACCTCATGATTCCGCAGATGGACGGCTACGAAGTCTGCCGGCGCCTCAAGGCCGCGTACGGCACGCGCCACGTCCCCGTGATCATCCTCACCGCGCGCGGCGAGCTGGACGAGAAGCTGAAGGGCCTGGAGAACGGCGCGAACGACTACGTCACGAAGCCGTTCTCCATGCCCGAGCTGCTCATGCGCGTGAAGAACGTGCTGAGCTGGAGCCAGTCGCAGCGCGAGGCGAATCCGCTCACCGGACTGCCCGGCAACGTGTCGATCGAGCGCGAGCTGACGAAGCGCATCGAGTCGAAGCAGCCGTTCGCGTTCATCTACAGCGACATCGATAACTTCAAGGCGTTCAACGACTACTACGGCTACGCGAAGGGCGACGACGTGATCCGCGCCACGGCGCGCATCCTCGCCACGGCGATCGCGAAGGCGGGGAACCGCGACGACTTCGTCGGCCACGTGGGCGGCGACGACTTCGTCGTGATGACCACGCCGGAGAAGGCGGACGCGGTCGCGAAGATGGTCATCGACCTCTTCGAGAAGAACTCGGAGAAGCTCTTCGATCCCGAGGACGTCGAGCGCGGCTACCTCAAGATCCGCAAGCGCTCGGGGGAGATCATGCGCATCAAGTCGCTCGGCGTCACGCTCGCGGTCGTGACGAACGAGAAGGAGCCGATCACGCACATCGGCCGCGTGGCCGACATCGCGTCCGAGCTGAAGCGCTACGGCAAGAGCATGACGGGCAGCGTGGTGGTGCGCGAGCGCCGGGGGCAGCCGCTGTGAGCGCGCGTCGCCAGCCCTCCAGCGCAGCGGTGAAGCGCGTTCCGCCGAAGCGCCCGGCCACCCACGATCCGGTCGTGGCGGGCTCGGTCCTCGACGTGCAGGCGGAGCTGCTGCAGACCGCGGAGAGCGTCGAGGAGATCGTGCGCCGCATCCGCGACGCCGTGTCCGCGTCGCCCGGCATGGGCCGGGGCGCCGTCTACCTCGTGGAGCCCTCCGGCGAGCTGACGGCCGTGTCCGCGATCGAGGGGCGCGAGGCGCGCTTGTCGGTGCCGGACATCGAGCTGGCGGGCGTCGCGCGCCGCGCGCTCCGCGAAGGGACCCTCGTGCGCCAGGCCGGCTCGGGCGCCGCGTCGATCTGGGCGGTGCCGCTCGAGTCCCCCCGGGGGACGCAGGGCGTCGTGGCCGCCGTGGGCGAGCCCGGCGACACGCCGCGCTTCCTCGTGCACGCGGGCCATGCCCTTCTCCGCGAGCGCCGCCGCGAGATCGAGACGACGCGGATCCGCGAAGCGGAAGCGCGCGTCTCCACCCTCGAGCGGGCCGTGGACGTGCTGGACGACCTGGTCCGCGAAGGCGGCAGCGAGAACGTCGTGCGGCGGATCGCCTCCGCGATCGCCGGTGTCGCGGGCATCGGCCGAACGTGCGTGTGGACGCTTCGCCCGGAGGACGGCACGTACGTGGAGATCGTGCGCTCCGAGAGCGGCCGCGCGGCGCCCGAGCTCCCGGACCGCCTCGCGGTTCCCGAAGGGGCGCACCGCGCGGAGGGCTTCCGCGAGTGGGCGGCCACCCTGCCGCGCTGGGGCGGCTTCGCCTGGATCCCGCGCGGCGGGATGCACAGTCTCCGCCCGGCCGCGGGCGACGCGCTGCTCTTGCCGCTCTCCGTGCTCGAGGCGAGGCATCCCCTGGGCTTCCTCCTGGCGGAGGTCGAGCGCCCGCTGGACGACCCGGCGATCCTCGGCGACCTGCAGCGCTGGGTGTCGATCGGTCGTCACGCACTGGAGACCCGCGCGGACCGCGGCCGCGGCATCCAGAGCCTCGACGACCTTCGCGAAGAGAAGGAGAAGCTCACCGATCTGCACCGCCTCAAGGCCCAGTTCATCGCGACCGTCTCGCACGAGCTGCGGACGCCCTTGACGTCCATCACGGCGTACGCGGAGACGCTGCGCGCGCCGGACCTGAAGGCGGACGCGGAGACCCGCGACCGCTTCCTCCGCGTCATCCACGACGAGAGTCGCCGCCTCACGCGCATCGTCGACGACATCCTGGACCTCGCCACGATGGACGCGGGCCGCGTGCGCATGTCCTGCCGGCACGTGGACCTGGTGGCGGTCGTGCACGACGCGATCGACGTCATCCGCCCGCTCGCCGCGCAGAAGGAGATCGAGCTGCGCGGGCCGCTGTCCGGCGAAGAGGCGGGGCTGCACGGCGACCCCGATCTGCTGAAGCAGCTCGTGGTGAACCTGCTGGAGAACGCGGTGAAGTTCACGCCGCGCGCCGGCCACGTCTCGGTGGACGTGGAGCGCGATCACTCCGCGGTGCGCCTGGTCGTCGAGGACGACGGTCCGGGCGTTCCCCTCGACAAGCTGGACCTGATCTTCGAGCGCTTCTACCAGGTGGACGGCGGCAACTCCCGCATTCACGGCGGGTCCGGGCTGGGGCTCGCGATCTGCCGGAGCATCGCCACCTGGCACGACGGGCGGATCTGGGCGGAGAGCGAAGAGGGCAAGGGCGCGCGCTTCAAGGTGTCGCTGCCGAGGCTGCGGGCCACGAGCCGCGCGCGCGCCGCCGAGCCCACGGTGGTCAACGCCGCGCGCGAGGGCACGGGGATTCCCGAGCTGCTCATCGAGATGATCGCGGAAGTGATGTGCGCGGAATCCGTGTCGCTCATGCTGCTCGACCCGGGCGGGAACGAGCTGTTCATCCAGGCGGCGATGGGGCTGCCGGACGAAGCCATCCGCGAGGCGCGCATCGCCGTGGGGCAGAACATCGCGGGCGCGGTGGCCGCGACCGGCGAGCCGCTCCACATTCCGGACCTGGACACGGACCCGCGCTTCGTTCCGTCGCCGCGGCCGGGGCAGTACCGCACGCGCTCGCTGCTGTCGGTGCCGGTGAAGCTGCGGGGCAGCGTCATCGGCGTCATCAACGTCACGAACAAGACCACGGGCGACGGCTTCGGCGAGCACGACGGCCGGCTCCTGGACCTTCTCGCCCAGCGCGTCGCGCTCGTGCTCAACAAGCTCCGGGAATTCGGGGACTCCCGCGACGGAATGCGGCGCATGGAAGAAGCGATGCGCGGCGTCATCGACGTTCGCCGCCACTACTACCCCAGCGGCTACCGCTTCTCGAATCTCGTGCTGCGGGTGTGCTCCGAGCTCGGCATCGACCCCGACGAGACCGCGCGCATCCACTACGCGTCGATCCTGCGCGACGTGGGGATGACGCGTCTCCCCGAAGGCGTGTACAAGAAGCCGGCGCGACTGTCCGATACCGATCGCAAGCTCATCCGCGGTCACCCCGAGGAGGGGGCGCGCGTGCTGCGGTCGATCGAGTTCCTGCCGGATGTGTTCGACATCATCCTCGCCCACCACGAGGAGCCCGACGGCTCCGGGTACCCGCGTGGACTCCTGGACTCGGGGATCCCGCGGGGGGCGAAGATTCTCGCGGTCGTCGACGCCTACCACGCCCTGCGCACGGGACGTCCGTACCGGGCGGCGGTGGACTCGAAGGCGGCGATCGCCGAGATCCGGCGCAACGCCGGACGTCAGTTCGACATCGAGGTCGTGGAAGCGCTCGTCCGCGTCCTCGATCGGGAGGAGCAGTGAGGGAGTCAACGCGAGCCCGAGAGGGAGAAGGAAGATGAAGAAGGGTAAGATCCTGGTCGTCGACGACGAGAACTACATCCTGCACATCCTGGACTTCAGCCTCGGGGCCGAAGGCTACGAGGTGATCACGGCCGAGGACGGCGAGGAAGCGGTGCGCAAGACGAAGGAAGAGCGCCCGGATCTCGTCGTGCTCGACGTCATGATGCCGAAGATGGACGGCTTCGAAGCGTGCCGCGCGATCAAGCGCGACTCCGAGATCGCGTCGACGCCCGTCATCCTTCTCTCGGCGAAGGCGCGAGACATCGACCAGAAGCAGGGTTACGAGGCGGGCGCGGACGACTACATCACGAAGCCGTTCAGCCCGGGCCGTCTCGTCGAGCGAGTGCACGGCCTGCTGAAGACGAACGCGCAGTAGCGAAGGGCCTTCTCCCTCCACGCTCCTCGCCCGCCCGCGCCGGAACTCCCTCCCGGCGCGGGCGTCGTTCGTCAGTGGCCAATCAACGACGAGTGATCAGCGGGTCATCGGCGGCGCATCGTCAGCGGCGCATCGCCCGCGCGCGATCCATCGCCTCGCGCAGCCGCCGGGCCGAGCGCTCCACGATCTCCGCCGTGAAGCCCGCCGGGAAGACCTCGCCGCCCACGCCCACCGCCACCGCACCGGCCGCCACGTAGTCCGCGATCGACTCCGCGGTGGGACCGCTCGTGGGGACGAGCGGAACGTCCGGCAAGGGCCCCCGCACCTTGCGGAGGAAGTCCGGCCCGCCGAGCGGCCCGGACGGGAAGACCTTCACGAGACGCGCGCCGGAGCGGTGCGCCGCGAGGATCTCGGTGGCCGTGCCCGTGCCGGGGACGGCGAGCATCCCCAGGCGGTGCGTCTCGGCCACCACGCTCGCGTCGAGCACCGGCGACATCGCGAAGAGCCCGCCCGCCTCCGCCACCTCCCGCGCGGCTTCCGGGGTCAGCACGGTACCCGCGCCGACCACGAGGCCCTTCTCTCGCGAAAGCGCGCGGATCGCGTCCAGCGCACCCGGAGTGGTCAGCGTGATCTCGAGGACGCGGAGCCCCCCACGCGCGGCGGCGTGACACGCTTCGAGAAGCTGCGCGCCGCCGAACGGGAGCCGGACGGCGAGGAAGACGCCGTCCGCGAGGCAGGCTTCGAGCGTGGCGTCGATCGAGGGGCGAGAGGTCACGGCCGGACATGGTACGCGGAGCGCGCGTGCACGTCGCGGGCGTTCGCGCGGCGGTCGTGTGCGGTCGGGCCAGGGCGCTTCCCGAGCGGCCGCTCCCGGCCGTGGTCCATCGCTCTCGGAATCGCGTATTCTCCGGATACCCCTCCAGGGCGCCCTCCACGGTCGAAACGGTGCGCAAGAGACGCTGGGTGTTCGCGGTCGTCGGCTCCGTCGCTCTCCACGGCGCGACCTTGACGGCCGCGTTGTGGTGGACGGCGCGGCAGCCGCCTCGACCGTCCTTCGAGAAGCTCGCGGTGAGCCTGGTCGGGGGGGAGGACAGCGCCCGCGTCGTTCCGGCGGCTCCTCCGGCTCGGCCCGTTTCGACCCTCCCTCCGACACGCGCGGCGGCGCCCCCTCCGCGGCACGGCGCGGCGCCGTCTCTCGCCCCGCCGATCCTCGCGCCCGGCTTCGACGGGTCCGAGAGCGTTCCCCCCCGGCCGGCGGGATCCGCGCCGGCGAGGGGCGCGATCTCGTCCGGTCGCGTGGGCGTGGGTTGGTGGGAGGGCCGATCGATGGCGGACTACGTCGAGGCGTGCCGCGAAGGGAACGCCCGACCCGACTCGGTCCTCGAGCCGCCGGCGACCCCGGAGCAGGTCGCGCTCGCGCGCACCACGGCGCAGCTGAACGACACGGCGTTCCACCTGTACGGGGAGTGGATGCTCGAGAAGTTCCGGGAGAAGCTCCGCGAGAGCTTCCCGCTCATGAGGTGACGCCCCGGCCCGCCCCGGCGGGCGGGCACTCTTGCGCGACGACGTCGGCGCGCGCAGGACGACGCCGAGAATCGTGCGGCGGGATCGCCCCGCCGCACGAGGGCGCTACTTCGCGAGGCGCCCGCCGTCCATGTAGAAGCGCGCCGCCGCGTCCTCGGGGTTCTTCTCGAGCACGCGCTTGAACTCGGCCTCCGCCTTCTCCTTGTCGCCCTCGCGCGCGTAGATGACGCCGAGGTGGAAGTGCGCCACCGCGAAGTTCGGGAAGCGATCGATCAGCTCCCGGAACGCAGCGATGGCCGCCTCGCGGCGGCCCAAGTGATAGCGCGCGTTGCCGAGCCAGAACCAGGCGAGCTGGAGATCGGGGTCCACGCGCAGCGCCGTCTCGAAGCACTTGATCGCCTCGTCGAACTCCGCGAGATGGTATTGCACCACGCCCAGATCGTGGCGGAACGTCGCGTTCGCCGGCTCGGCGTCGCACGCTTCGCCGAGATAGCGCTTCGCGCGCCGCAGGTGCCCGAGGCGGAAGTGCAGGTTGCCGAGGTGCTTCAGCACCATGGGCCGGTGGGCGACGTCGTCGCGCTCGGCGAGGAGCTCGTACTCGGTGATCGCGTCGCCGAGCCGGCCCTCCGCTTCCAGGCGGAAGGCGTACGCGAGCTGCCGGTCGACCTCGTCGCGCCGGAGGATGGTTCCGCAGTGCTCGCAGAAGCGCGCGCTCGGCGGGCAGTCGTTCTCGCACGTCGGGCACTTCATGACCTGTTCTCCTCTCATTGCACGACCTCGGTCAGGGCGAGGCTCCAGGGGAGCATCTCGAGAGAGTGACCTTCGTCGACCACCGGGAGCCGTCGCGGACTCGCTGCGCCGTGCGCCGCGGGCTGACCCGCCACGAGGCGTCCGATCGCGCGCGCGAGGCGCTGGACGGCGGTCCGGAGCTGGGCCGGCGAGGAATAGCTGAAGTTGATGCGGAGCGTGTTACGGCCTCCGCCGTCGCAGTGGAAGGCCGTTCCGGAGACGAACGCGACGTTCTCCTCGATCGCCACGCGGAACAGCTCGTGCGCGTCGAGGGGCGGCGGAAGCGTCATCCAGAGGAAGAGCCCGCCTTCCGGGCGGGTCCACTTCACGCCCCAGGAGGGATCCATCTCCGCGTCCAGTGCGTCGAGGATCACGCGGCGCTTTTCCGCGTAGATCCCGCGCGAGCGCTCGATCAACGCGTCGATGCGACCGGTGGCGAGGTACTCGCGCACCAGGACTTGCGTGAAGGAGCTGGTGCACAGATCCACCGCCTGCTTCGCCACGGTGAGCCGCGCGATGATGTCCGGATCCGCGACGACCCAACCGAGACGCACGCCCGGCGAGAGGATCTTGCTGAACGTGAAGAGCGAGATCACGCGACCGTCGGAGTCCAGGCTCGAGAGCGTGGGCAGCGTCTCGCCGACGTAGCGCAGCCGGCGGTACGGCGTGTCCTCGATCACGAGCAGGTCGAACTCGCGCGCGATCGCGAGCACGTCGCGGCGGCGCTCCAGCGAGAGCGTGACGCCGGCGGGATTCTGGAAGTCGGGCACGAGGTAGAGCAGCTTCGTCCGCGCGCGCGCGCGGCGCAGCGCGAGCAGCTTCTCCTCGAGGAGATCGGGAATGATGCCTTGATCGTCCATCGCCACGCCGTGCATGCGCGCGCCGCAGGCGGCGAACGCGGCGAGCGCGCCAAGGTAGCTCGGCAGCTCGCAGACGACGACGTCGCCCGGGGCGAGGAAGACGCGGCTCACGAGGTCGAGGCCTTGCTGGCTGGCGGACGTGATGAGGATCCTCGAGGGATCGAGGCCCTCGATGCCCTCGGCGGCGCAGAGCTTCACGAGCTGGTCGAGAAGGCCGGGATCTCCCTCCGTGGCGCCGTACTGGAAGGCCGAGCGGCCGTGCTCGCGGAGAGCCCGGGGCGTGAGCTCGCAGAAGTCCTCGATCGGGAACGTCTCGGGAGAGGGCAACCCGCCGGCGAGGCTGATGACCTCGGGGCGGGAAATGAGCTTCAGGAGTTCGCGGATCTCGGAGCGCTTGGCGGAGCGGGCGGCGTCCGAGAGGAACTGCTGCAAGTATGTGGCGTTCATGGACTTACGCCTCTGCGGGCGGAGTCCGCCGAGGCGTGACGCCCGGTCCCCCCGCCCGCGCCAGGGGACCGGCAAAGACGACTGTAGACTCCAAGATATCCCGGCGCCCGGGGATCGGCGAGGCACTCCGAGGGGGCGGCGGCCCGCCCCTCCTCAGCTCTTGGTCGTCGCGCGGGGCGGCGCCTTCTTGACGTAGCGATCGAACCACGCCAGCTGTTCCGCCAGCACGTCTTCGACGGCCTCGCGAGACTGGTAGCCGTGCTGCTCGTACGGAAGCATGACGAGCCGCACGGTGCCGCCGGTTCCCCGCACCGCCTCGAAGAGCTTCTCGGACTGGAGCGGCACGGTTCCCGGGTTCTGGTCGGCGTCGCCGTGGATCAGCAGCAGCGGCTCGTTGATCTTGTCCGCGTACATGATGGGCGAGAGGTGAAGGTAGGTGTCGCGCGCCGCGTACAGCGTTCGCCGCTCGCTCTGGAAGCCGAACGGGCGCAGCGTGTGGTTGTACGCCCCGCTGCGGGCGATGCCGGCGCGGAAGAGGTCCGTGTGGGCGAGCAGCGTGGCCACCATCAGCGCCCCGTGGCTGTGTCCCATCACGCCCACGCGATCGCGGTCGGTCACGCCCAGCTCCACCGCCTTGTCGATCGCGGCCTGCGCATTGGCCGTGAGCTGTTCGACGAACGTGTCGTACGCCGTGTCCGGATCGCCGATCACCGGCATGGAGACGTCGCCGAGCACGGCGTAGCCGTCGAGGAGGAAGAAGAGGGAGGTGGGCCCCCAGAAGGTCGTGAACTCCTTCGACGTGCCGGACACCTGCCCGGCCGTGCCCGGGTCGGAGTATTCGAGCGGATACGCGTCGATGACCGTCGGCAGGCGCGTCCCCTTCCGGTACCCCGGCGGCAGGCAGAGCGTGAACGACAGCGGCGTGCCGTCGGCGCGCTGGAACGTCACGATCTCCTTCGTGATCGCACGGATCTGCGGCACGGGATCGGCGAAGCTCGTGAGCGCCTGCGCCGCCGACTCCCACGCGGCTTCGCCCTTCGGCGCGCCGCGACGCGCCCGCGTGAGCGTCCGCGCGACGTAGTTCGGCGGCTCGGCCGGCGATTCGCTCCGCACGAGGAAGCGCTTCGCCCGCAGGTCGAGCCAGGCCTCGAACGTCTCGTAGCGCGTGGAGTCGCTCCGGAAGAGGCGCTCGCTCTTGCGCGTCTTCAGCGAGAAGCGATCGAGGAACGGCCGGTCGCCCTGCGGCGACGATCCCTGTCCGTCGAGGTAGATCGCGTCGCCGTCCTGGACCACGACCCAGTACCCGTTGGGCAGCTGCTCGTACACGGGATAGCCGGGGTCGTTGTAGCGGTCGTTGATGCTGAGGTCGATGAGGGGGCGCGGCACCGGCGACTTCGCGTCCGCGTCGAGCGCGCAGACGTGTCGCCAGCGACGCTCGCGCTCGTACTCGTTCACCAGCACGAGCCCGCCCTTCTCGCCCCACGACAGGTACTGCACGCGGTGCGGCGCGCGGTACAGCTCGCGCGCGGCGCCGTCGAACGGGAACTCCTGCGCCATGACCTTGTCGCGGCGGTCCGCCTTGCGTCCCGGGTCGCCGCCGTCGAGCGCTTCCAGCCACACCAGCGTGGCGGGCGCGGTGGGGCGCCAGCCGTGCTGTCGCGGGCCCTCGGGAACGCCCTGGATCGGGACGGCGTCGGCGAGCGGGAGCTGCGCCACGACCCTCTCGGCCGCGCCGCGGGCGCTCCACACTTCAACGTCCTTCGCGAACCGGTTCCAGTCGTGCGTGTAGGACCACGGCTTCTTCAGCCGCTCCACGAGGAGGTGCCGCCCGTCGGGCGACGGACGCACCGCCGCGTAGAGGCCGGGCTCGCCGATCGGCGTGACACGGCCGCTGTCGAAGTCCACGACCGCGAGCTGCGAGAGCGCGTAGTACTCGAACTTCGCCTCGTCCTCGGGGCCGGTCAGGAGGTCGCGCGCCTCGTAGGTGCTGCTCGCGGACCGGCCCTCGCTCTCCTGCACGCGCGGACCCGACGGCGCGAGCGGCGGCTCGGGTGCCGGGCCGCGGCTCGGCGGCACCCGCTTGACCAGCAGGCTCTTCCCGTCCGGCATCCACGTCAGCTCCGAGTACAGCATCGGATTGATGCGCAGGTCCTCGACGCGTCGCACGCGCCCGCTCGCCGTCTCGCCGAGCCACAGCTCGATCGCCGCCGTCCCTTGCTGGAGGAACGCGAAGCGCCGTCCGTCCGGGCACCATTGCAGGGACCCGATGCGCTCTTCTCCGGGGAACGCGACCGGCACGGTCCCGCCGTCGGCGACGCGCAGCAGCGCGAGCCCCGCGTAGTACGTCTCGCCGTAGCGGCCGTTCGTTGCGGGATCCACGCGCACGCCGGCGAGGCGCAGCATGGGCCGGGCCAGATCGGCGATCGGGGGATACCGCACGGGCTGCAGCAGCGCCAGCGTCCGCCCGTCCGGGCTCGGGCGCTCGTACGGCGAGAGCGGCGCGCGCAGCACCTCGAGGATCGATGCGGGGGGGCGTTGCCAGGTGCTTGCGGGCGCAGGCCCTGCTGCGGGCGCACCGGTGGCCGCGGCCGTGGCCGCGAGGAGGAGGGCGGCGACGAGTGCCCTGAGATTCCTCGAGATCATCGTAGGCTCCTTCGTGGAGAAGCAACCAGCCCGAGGTCGTTCCGGGTTCGATCCGCTCGATGTCGTCGCACTGTAGCACGATGGCTCCGTCCCGCCTGACACTTCACGCCGCGCGGCGTACACTCGCGCACCACGTCGAGGTGGAAGCTCGCGGACCGGGAGCGCGGTCGTGACGATGCAGGCGATCGGGCAGAGCGTCGTCCGCCGCGAAGGTGAGGAGAAGCTCCTCGGCACGGCCCTCTACGTGGACGATCTGCCGCGCGAGGGCGTCTGGTTCGGCGCCACCGTCCGCACCACGGAACCGCACGGTCGTCTCGTGCGTCTCGAGAAGGACCCCGCATTCCCGTGGCGCGATGTCGTCGTCGCGACCGCCGCCGACGTTCCGGGCCGCAACGTCGTGCCGCTGATCGTCGAGGATCAGCCGGCGCTCGTCTCGAACGTCTTCCTCCATGCCGAAGAGCCCGTGGCGCTCGTGGCGGCGCCCGATCGCGAGCTTGCCGAGAGCGCGGTGCAGGCGATCCGCGTCGTGACGGAGTCTCTCCCGCCGGTCCTCGACATCGACGAAGCGCTCGCGCTCGGCGCCGGGCATCTCTTCAAGCGCATCGACATCGCGAAGGGCGACCCGGACGCGGCGCTCGCATCCGCCGACGTGGTCGTGGAGGGCGAGTACGTCTTCGGCTCGCAGGAGCACGTCTACATCGAGCCGCAGGGCATGCAGGCGGAGTGGTCGGCGGGGGGCGTCCTGCTGCGCGGATCCCTGCAGTGTCCGTACTACGTCGTGAAGGGAGTGGCCCCGGTCCTGGGCCTCGATCCCCACGACGTGCGCGTCATCCAGACCGTCACCGGCGGCGGCTTCGGCGGGAAGGAGGAGTACCCCACGCTCCTCGGCGCGCACGCCGCGATCCTCGCCCGGAAGGCGGGCCGTCCCGTGCGCATCGTCTACGACCGCGTGGAGGACATGCGCGCCACCACGAAGCGTCATCCGGGACGGGTGCGCCATCGAACGGCCCTCGCGAAGGACGGACGCATCGTCGCGATGGACATCGACGTGCTCCTGGACGGCGGCGCGTACTGCACGCTCACGCCCGTCGTGCTCTCGCGCGGCGCGATCCACGCGGCCGGCCCCTACGACGTTCCGAACGTGCGCGTCCTCGCCCGCGCGGTGCGCACGAACCACCCGCCGTTCGGCGCCTTCCGCGGCTTCGGCGCGCCGCAGACGCTCTTCGCGGTGGAGGCGCATCTCGACGAGTGCGCCCACCGCCTCGGCCTCTCGCCGGTGGAGCTGCGACGGAAGAACCTGATCCGGAAGGGCGGCACGCTCGCCACCGGACAGAGCGTGGGCGAGGACGTCGCGGCGGAGGACGTGCTGGAGGGCGCGCTCGCGGAGTCGCGCTACGAAGAGCGTCGCGCGGAGTGCGAGCGCTTCAACCGGGACGCGGAGACGCGGCCGGGCGCCGCGCGCTTCCGGCGGCGCGGCCTCGGCCTCTCGCTCTTCCATCACGGCGCCGGCTTCACCGGCAGCGGGGAGGTGACCCTCGCGTCCGAAGCCGGGCTCGAGGCGCGCGCGGACGGGACCGTCCTCGTGCTCTCGGCGCAGACGGAGATCGGGCAGGGCACGCGCACGATCCTCGCGCAGGCCGCGGCGGACGGTCTCGGCGTGCCGGTCGATCGGATCCGCACCGCGGACCCGGACACCGCCGTCGTGCCGAACTCCGGACCCACGGTGGCGTCGCGGACCGGGATGGTGGTGGGCGGTCTCCTCGTGCGCGCGGGGCGCGAGATGCGCCGGCTCGCCGAGGAGAAGGCGGGACGAGCGCTTCCCGGCACGGAGCAGCTCCTCGCGCAGCTCCGCACGTTGGCCGCTGCGCGTCCGCTCCGGATCCTCGCGCGCTACGAGCCGCCGCCCGACGTGGTCTGGGACGAGAGCACCTACCGCGGCGACGCGTACGCGACTTACGCCTGGGCGTGCGACGTCGTCGCCCTCGAGGTCGACGTGCTGACCGGCGAGACCACCGTGCTGGACGTCACCGCGGTGCAGGAAGTCGGCCGCGTCATCAATCCCGTGCTCGCGGCCGGACAGGTGGAAGGCGGCGTCGCGCAGGGCATCGGCTGGGCGCTGCTGGAGAGCGTCGCGTGGGAAGCGGGGCGCATGACGAACCCCACGATGACGGATTACGTGGTGCCCACCGCGAAGGACACGCCTCCCGTCCGCGTCGTCTTCCTCGAGAGGCCGCACGCGCGGGCGCCGCACGGCGCGAAAGGCGTGGGTGAGCTGCCGATGGACGGCCCCGCGCCGGCCGTGGTCAACGCGCTCCGGCACGCCTTGGGCGTGCGGCTGGCGCAGGTGCCGGCCACGCCGGAGCGGATCCTCGAAGCGCTCGACGCGCCGTCGGCCCGCCCGTGAGGACGTCGATCCGCTTCCGCGTGAACGGAAGAGACGTGGAGGTGGCCGTGCCGCCGATGAAACGGCTGCTCGACGTCTTGCGCGAGGACCTCCGTCTCGCCGGCACGAAGTACGGCTGCGGCGAGGGGGAGTGCGGCGCCTGCACCGTGCGGATCGACGGTGACGCGGTGATGTCGTGCCTGGTGCCGGCGGCGCAGGCGGAGGGCCGTGACGTCGTCACCGTGGAAGGGCTGTCGGCCGACGGGACGCTCGACGTCTTGCAGCGCGCGTTCCTCGAGACGGGCGGCGCGCAGTGCGGGATCTGCACGCCCGGCATGCTGATGGCCGCCGCCGATCATCTCGCGCACGGCGGCGCCGTGGACGACGACGCTCTTCGCGAAGCGCTCGCCGGGAACATCTGTCGCTGCACGGGCTACGCGAAGATCCTCGAGGCGGTGCGTCGCGCGGCGGACACGGCGACGGCGCGCGGCGGAGCGGCGGGCGCGACCGGCGCGCGAACGGGCGACGCGCGGGAGCGGCGCTGATGCCGGCCGTCTCCGCGCTCGAGGTCGTGACGCCGCGGGCGCTCGGAGAAGCGCTCGAGTTCCTCGCCGCCCATGAGAGCGAAGGCTGGCAGCCGGTCGCGGGCGGGACCGACGTCATGGTGGGGATCGCGCACGGCAAGGAGCGGCGACGTCGCTGGCTCGACGTCTCGCGCCTGGCGCACGAGCTCGGCGGCATCCGCGAGGAAAGCGACGGCCGCGTGCGCGTGGGCGGCCTCGCCACGATGACCGCGCTCCGCCGCTCGGTGCTGCTGCGCGACGCCTGCCCGATGATCGGCGAAGCCGCGGCGACGGTGGGGGCCGTGCAGATCCAGAACCGCGCCACGGTCGCCGGGAACGTCGTGAACGCGTCGCCCGCCGGCGACACGCTGCCGGTGTGGCTCGCGCTGGACGCGGAGGTGGAGCTCGCCTCCGTCCGCGGCGTGCGTCGCGTCCCGTACCGGCGCTTCACCCCGTCGTACCGCACGGTGGAGCGTCGTGCAAACGAGCTGGTCACGGCGATGCTCTTCGCGCCCCTCCCGCGCGCGCGAACGGCCCTGCTGTTCCGCAAGGTCGGGACGCGCTCGGCGCAGGCGATCAGCAAAGTCGTGTTCGCGGGCGTGCGTCGCACGGACGAGGCGGGGCGGCTCGTGGACGTGCGGCTCGCGTTCGGGAGCATGGCGCCCGTCCCCGTGCGCGCCGCGACCGCCGAAGGGGCGGCGACAGGACGCCCGCTCTCGCGCGAGACCGGCCTCGCCGCCGCGGCGCGTCTCTCGGAGTCCCTCGCTCCCATCGACGACGTCCGGTCCACGGCCGCCTATCGGCAACGCGTGGCGGAGAACCTCGTGCGGGAGTTCCTCGCGGGAAGGCTCGGCGAGTGAGCGGGCGGCGCCGGGCGTGGGTCGTCTTCCTGCTCCTCGCGCTGACGTACGGCCAGTTCTTCCAGGCGGCCACGTGGGGCGCCGCATGCCGCTTCGACCTCGCGCGCGCGCTCGTGGAGCGCGGCAGCGTCTGCATCGACGCTTATCAGGCGAACACCGGCGACAAGGCTTACTTCGCCGGCCACTACTACTCGGACAAGGGGCCGCTGACGTCGTTCCTCGCCGCGCCCGGCGTGGCGCTCGCGCACGCGGTGCGCGCGGCGGCGAATCGTCCGAGGTCGGCGCTCCTCTGGCTCACGCTCGCGGGCGGGCTCGCGGCGTTCTTCGCGAGCGGCCTGCCGGCGGCGGCGGCCGGCGCGCTCTTCTTCCGCGTGCTCGTCGAGCGCGGGGTGGCGGCGCCCGTCGCCGCGCTCGCCACGATCTTCGCCTTCCTCGGCACGACGCTCTTTCCCTACGCCACCGTCCTCCAAGGGCACGCGCTCGTGGCCGCGTGGACTCTCCTCTTCTTCCATGCGGTGTTTCCCGCCGCGGGATCCCCGAGCGCGCGTCGCAGCCTGCTCGCGGGCGCGGCGGCGTCCGGCGCGCTGGCCACGGAAGCCCTCGCGCTTCCCGCGCTCGCGATCCTCGGGGCGGCGTCGCTCGCCGAGCACCGCGCGGTGGCTCTTCGCCACGCCGCGCTGGTCCTGCTCGGGGCGCTGCCGGGGCTCGCGCTGCTCGGTCTCTACCAGCAGGTCGCGTTCGGCAGCCCCTTCTCGTTCGGATACCAGTACGTCGCGCTGCCGTTCTTCCAGGAGAAGATGGGCCACGGCTTCTTCGGCATCGGCGCGCCGCGCCCGGGCGTGGCGGCCGCGCTGCTGTTCGGCCCGTATCGCGGCCTCTTCTTCGCTTGCCCGGTGCTGGTGCCGGCCGCCGGCGGCCTCGTCCTCCTCGCGCGGGACGCGCGGCGCCGCACGGAGGCGGTGGCCGCGGCGGCCGTCCTCGTCGCGTACCTCGCGATCAACGCGGGCTACTCCACGTGGAGCGGCGGTTGGGCCGTCGGCCCGCGGCACCTCGTGATCGCGATTCCGCTCCTCGCGCTCGGGCTGCCGGCGGCGCTCGCCGCGTGGCCGCGCGCGACGTGCGCCCTCGCCGCGCTGTCGATCCTCTTCATGCTCGCCGCCACGTCGGTGCAGCCCGAGGTGCCGGAGGACATCCCGAATCCGCTCTTCGGCCACGTGCTTCCGCACTTCGTCCGCGGCGACCTCTCGATCGGCGAGCAGGGCTTCGCGGACCTCTATCCCGCGCGCTCGGACCCGGACGTGCCGGACAAGGACGACGCGTTCCTCCTCGGCGAGGCCGCGCATCTTCCCGGAGCGCTGGCCCTCCTGCCGGTGCTCTTCGTGTGGGGGATCTTCGGCCGACGCGCGCTCGCGAAGTGAAGTATTCTCGCCGCGCCGCGCTTCCGCCGCGGCGACTGCGAGCCGCCTCCCGATGTCCGTCTCCACGTCCCCTCGCCGTTCTCCGACGGCGCGCGCGCCGGCCGCCGCCTGCGACGTGGCGCTCGCGCTTCCCGTTCGCTCCACCTTCGCGTACCGCGTCCCGCCTCACCTCGCGGAGCGCGTGCGCCCGGGCTGTCGCGTCGTGGTGCCGTTCGGGTCGCGGCTGCTCACGGGCTACGTCGTGGGGCTCGACCCCGAGGACGCGCCGGAGGATCTGAAGAGCGTGCGGTCTCTCGTGGACGTCGAGCCGCTCGTGGACGAGTCGCTGCTCGAGCTGACGCGCTGGATCGCGGAGCGAACGCTGTGCTCGTGGGGCGAGGCGCTGAAGGCGGCTCTGCCCGGGCACGCGTCGCCGCGGCGGGAGCGCGTGCTGACGCTCGGAGCGTCCACGGCGGGCGATCTCTTCGGCGCCGCGGGCGGCTCGCTTCCGGATCGGATCCTCGCGGCCGTCGGCGAGAGCGGCGAGCTGCCCCTGCGCACGCTCTCGCGCGCGCTCGGCGTCCCGGCGAAGGAGATCGCGGAAGAGGTGCGACGCCTCGTGCGTGCGGGTCGCCTGAAGCTCGACGAGCGCGTCGGCGGATCGGCGCCCGGCGGGGCGCCGCGCGCGAAGCTCGTGCGCCTGACGCCCGCGTCCGCTGCGCCCGCCGGCGGCGCGAGCGTGAGCGCGGCGGACGACGCGCTGCGCCGCGCGCCGGTGCAGGCGCGGTGCGTGGAGCTCCTGCGCGAGGCCGGCGGGGAGCTGCCGTTCCGCGACCTCGCGGAGGCGGTGGCCGGGTCGCGGGCGGCGGTGAAGCGTCTCGCGGAGAAGGGTCTCTGCGAGGTGCGCCTGGAAGCGTTCGAAGGCGACGAGCGGAACGTCGTGACGCGCGTGGCCCGGCCGGTGCTGCACGCCGCGCAGGCCGCGGCGGTGGACGCGATCGGGGCGGCGCTGCGCGAGGGCGAGCCTCGCGTCTTCCTGCTGCACGGCGTGACGGGGAGCGGCAAGACGGAGGTCTATCTCCGCGCGATGGAAGAAGCGCGCCGGCTGTCGCGGCGCTCGATCTTCCTCGTGCCGGAGATCGCGCTGACCCCGCAGAGCGTGACGCGCCTGCGTGGGCGTTTCGGAGGGCGCGCCGCCGTGCTCCACTCGCGGCTCGCGGACGGGGAGAGGCGTCGCACCTGGCACCTCGCGCGGGAGGGCCGCTTCGACGTCGTGCTCGGCCCGCGCTCCGCCATCTTCACCCCGTTGCCTTCGCTCGGGCTCGTGGTCATCGACGAGGAGCACGAGGGCGCGTACAAGCAGGAAGACGCTCCGCGCTATCACGCGCGGGACGTGGCCATCGAGCGCGCGCGTCGCGCCGGCGCGGTGGTCGTGCTGGGCACGGCCACGCCGGACCTCGAGACCTGGGCGCGCGTGGAGCGGGGCGAGATCGTACGGCTGCGCCTCCCCGAGCGCGTCGCCAGCCTCCCGCTGCCGGCCGTCCGGCTCGTGGATCTGCGCGGCCAGCGCGGCCTCTTCTCCGCGGAGCTCCACGACGCCATCGCCGAGCGCCTGAAGCGCGGCGAGCAGACCATCCTGTTCCTGAACCGGCGCGGCTTCAGCCCGTTCGTGCAGTGCACCACCTGCGGCGAGGCGATCCGCTGCAGCCGCTGCGCGGTCTCGCTCACGTACCATCGCACGGATCACCGGTTGCGCTGCCACTACTGCGATCACGAGGAGGACATGGTGGTCGCGTGTCCGGGCTGCCGGGCGAGGACGCTCGCGCTGCGCGGCAGCGGGACGCAGCGCGTGGAGGAGGAGCTTCGCGCGCGGTTCCCGGAGGCGCGTCTCGCGCGCCTGGACTCGGACTCGGTGCGCCGCGCGGGCGCGCACGAGGAGATCCTCGGCAAGTTCCTGGAGGGCGAGATCGACGTCCTTCTCGGCACGCAGATGGTCGCGAAGGGGCTGGACTTCCCGCGCGTGACGCTCGTGGGCGTCATCAACGCGGACACGGGCCTGCACCTGCCGGACTACCGTTCCGCCGAGCGGACGTTCCAGCTGCTCGCGCAGGTCGCGGGTCGTGCGGGGCGCAGCACGCTCGGCGGGGAAGTGATCGTGCAGACCCGCTGCCCGGATCATCCGTGCCTCGTGGCGGCGCGCGACCACGACGACGAGAGCTTCCGTCACGGCGAGCTGCCGCAACGCCGGGAGCTGCGCTATCCGCCGTACGCGAGGCTCGCGGGCGTGCTCGTGCGCGGCGAGAGCCTCCCGAAGGTCGAGGCGGCGGCGGAGGCCGTGCGCCGGCGCATCGAGCAGACCTCGCGCGCTTGCGCGGGGTGGATCGCGCTGCTCGGCCCGGCCCCGGCGCCCCTGGCGCAGATCCGCGGCAAACACCGGCTGCGGATTCTCGTGAAGGGGGAGCGGGAGGACGAAGTCCGCGCGGCCGCCGCGCGGGCTCTGGAGCCCCTCGAGGGCTTCCCGGGGGTCGAGATCGTCGTGGATGTCGCCCCGCTGGACATGCTCTGACGCCGGCCGAGGGGGCTCCGCGACCTCGCCGGGAGGAACCGGGGCCGCCGAATCCGGGTTTCAGGAGCGTAAGTTCGGGCTGCGCCGCCTTGACGGTCCCTCCGCGCGGTGGATAACGTGGCTCGGATCTGGAAGTGTCTTCGGTTCGCCGAACCCCGTCACGGCGTGCGGCCGGGCGGAAAAGCGGAGGGAGTCATGAGCCGTCCCCTCGTCGGCCTCTCAGCGGTGCTCCTCGCCGTCGCCTGCGCCGTGCCCGCCCTCGCCCAGAGCAACCTCGCCAACTGCAAGTTCTACACGAAGACCCAGCAGGACTTCCAGACGGGCATCAAGTACTGCGCCGAGTGCATCAAGGACGAGCCGGACAACCCCGAAGCGCGGTTCTACGGGGCGTGGTGCCTGGCGGAAGTCGGCCGCTTCTCGGAGGCGTGGGACTCGTTCCACTGGCTGATCGAGCGGGCGAGCGACAAGGACAAGGACATCCAGAAGCACGCGAAGATGGCGAGCGAGCGCGTGTCGTTCTACTACGGCACGCACTTCAACGAGGGCGTCAAGTACCTGAACGCGGACAACGTCGCGTCCGCGCGGGACGAGTTCATGAAGGCCACGCAGATCAACCCCACGAAGGCGGGCGGCTTCCTGGATCTCGGCTACGCGCAGAACAGGCTCGGGGACACGGACGGCGCGCTCGCGTCCTTCCGCAAGGCGATCGAGATCTCGCCGGACAGCACCGCGTACGAGTACTACTCGGTCGCCCTGAGCAACAAGGCCGCCGCGCTCGGGAAGGAAAGCGACTCCCTGCGGGCGGTCACTCCGCCGGACACCGCGTCGCTCGGGAAGGTGAACGCGTCTCTCGCGCAGGTGCAGACCGACTTGAAGGCGACGTTGCAGAAGGTCGTGGAGACGACGCCGTCGAACGACGCCGCGCTGACGCAGCTCGGTCAGCTCGAGCTGGACGCGGGCGAGGACTCGCTCGCGATCCTCCACTTCCAGAAGGCGATCGAGATCAAGCCGGACAACGTCGTGAAGCTGTACAACGTGGCCGTGGGCTTCTACCAGAAGGACCAGTTCGAGAAGGCCGCGAAGTCCTTCGCGATCGTCACGGACCACGCGGACACCACGGCGGACGCGTCGCTCTGGAGGGACTCGATGTACAACCGCACGCTGGCGCTCAAGAGCCTCAACCGGAACGACGAGGCGCTGACGTGCGTGCAGAAGCTCATCGCGTACAACGACAAGGACCCGGACTACCACCAACTGGCCAGCACCATCTACGTCAACCTCAAGCAGGTCGACAAGGCCGAGGCGGAGTTCGAGCGCGCCACGGCGCTCAAGCAGCAGGCCGTCCAAGGCAAGCCGAGGGCGGGCAAGTAGGCACGCCCCCCGCGCTCCGCGACGCGGACGCCGACCCGTCGCTCCTCGCGGCCGGGCCGGTGGGCGTCGTCGGGTACGGGAATCAGGGCCGAGCGCAGGCGCAGTGCCTTCGCGACGGCGGCTTCGACGTCCGGATCCTCGTGCGATCCGGCGGGGCCTCCGAAGCGAAAGCGCGGGCGGACGGCTTCGCGCCGTCCTCGCCGCCCGACCTCGCGGAGTGCCGCGTGGTCGCCGTGCTGGTCGCGGACGAGGCGCAGGCCGACGTCCTGGGCACCCTCGTGAGCCCGGCGGCGCGCTCCGGCGCGCTCCTCGTCTTCGCGCACGGCTTCGCGCTCGTCCACGGGGGGCTCGAGCGGATCCGCGCGGACCTCGACGTGGCGCTCGTGGGTCCGCTGGGGCCGGGCGCTCTCCTGCGGCGTCGCTGGGTGGAAGGCTCCGGCCTCGCGGGGCTCTTGGCCGTCGCGCGCGACGTCACCGGCACGGCCCGCTCGCGCGCCCTGGCGTACGCCGCGGCCCTTCGAATGACGCGTGCCGGCGTCCTCCCCACGACGGTCGAGGAGGAGGTCGTCTCGGACCTCTTCGCCGAGCAGGTCGTGCTGGTGGGCGGCGTCGTCGAGCTGGTGCGCGCCGCCTGGGAGACGCTCGTGGCCGGCGGCGTCTCCGAGGAGATCGCGTACTACTCGTGCGTCCAGGAGTTGAAGCAGATCCTCGACGTCGTGCACGCGGAGGGGATCGCCGGGATGCGCGAGCGGATCTCGGGAACCGCGCGCTTCGGCGGGCTCACGCGCGGGCCGCGCGTGGCGGGCGGAGAGGCGGCCCGCGCCGAGATGGAACGGATTCTCGACGAGATCCGGAGCGGGGCCTTCGCGCAGGAGTGGGCCGCCGAGCGCTCCCGGGGAGCGCCCCGGCTGGAACAGCTGCTTCGCCGCGAGCTCGCCCACCCCATGGAGGACGCGGGGCGTCGCGTCCGGCACGAGCTCGGGGAGGTTGACACTCCGGAGGGCGAGACGTAGGATTTGCAGGTCCGGCGCGACGGGGCGCCTTCCCTGCCCGCCGAAACCGGCGTCCCCGCGCGGATCGCGCCTCCGGATCTCCCAGAAGAGCTCCACGAAGGTGCCCTCGACCCGATCGTGTACGGCCGCCCGGCTTCCCGCTTCGAGCGAACCCTCCTGCTCCGGAACTGACCAGAGAGAGAAACATGTCTCGAGAAAAGACCGTGACGCGAGAAAAACCGGCGTCCCGCCATCGCCCTGCATCCTCGGACCGCGTGGATCGGCCGACCGAGGTGCGGGCCGACGAAGGGGCCGGTGAAAGCGTGACCACGGAGGCGCCGCCCTCCGCCGAGGAGCGCCCGGCGTCCGAAGAGCGCCCGGTCATGGAGCGTCCGAGCGAGGAGCGAGGGGTCGAGCGGCCGGCGGAGCGCCCTGCGGAGCGGCCCGTCGAGCGTCCGACCTCGAAGATGAATCTCGCGGAGCTCAAGATCAAGACGATGGCCGAGCTGGTGCAGGTCGCCACCGATCTCGAGATCCCCGGGACCTCCGCCCTGCGCAAGCAGGAGCTCATCTTCAAGATCCTGGAAGCGCAGACGGAGAAGAGCGGGCTCATCTTCGCGGAAGGCACCCTCGAGATCCTCCCGGAGGGCTACGGGTTCCTCCGCTCGCCGGACTACAGCTACCTCCCCGGCCCGGACGACATCTACGTCTCGCCGTCGCAGATCAAGCGTTTCGACCTCATGACGGGGGACACCATCTCCGGCCAGGTCCGCGCGCCGAAGGAAGGGGAGCGCTACTTCGCTCTCCTGAAGGTCGAGGCGATCAACTTCGAGAACCCCGAGGTCGCGCGCAAGCGCACTCTCTTCGACAACCTGACGCCTCTGTATCCCGAAGAGCGCATCCGGCTCGAGCACGATCCCGAGGACATCTCCACGCGGATCATGGACCTGCTCGATCCCATCGGGAAGGGACAGCGCGGGCTCATCGTGGCGCCGCCGCGCACCGGCAAGACCGTCCTCCTGCAGAAGATCGCGAACGCGGTCACCGCGAACCACCCGGAGATCGTGCTCATCGTCCTCCTCATCGACGAGCGCCCCGAGGAGGTCACGGACATGCAGCGGTCCGTGAAGGGCGAGGTCATCAGCTCCACGTTCGACGAGCCGGCCACGCGTCACGTGCAGGTGGCGGACATGGTCATCGAGAAGGCGAGGCGCCTCGTCGAGTACGGGAAGGACGTCGTCATCCTCCTGGACTCCATCACGCGTCTCGCCCGCGCGCACAACACCGTGATCCCGCACTCCGGGAAGATCCTCTCCGGCGGCGTGGACGCGAACGCCCTGCAGCGCCCGAAGCGCTTCTTCGGCGCGGCGCGCAACATCGAGCACGGCGGCAGCCTCACCATCATCGGCACGGCGCTCATCGAGACCGGGTCGCGGATGGACGAGGTGATCTTCGAGGAGTTCAAGGGCACGGGGAACATGGAGCTCGTGCTCGACCGGAAGCTCGCCGACCGGCGCATCTTCCCCTCGATCGACCTGCAGAAGTCCGGGACGCGCAAGGAAGAGCTGCTTCTCGATCAGACCACGCTCAACCGCACGTGGATCCTCCGCAAGTACCTGAACGAGCTGAATCTGGTGGAGGCGATGGAGTTCCTCGTGGAGCGGTTCAGCCAGTACAAGAGCAACAAGAAGTTCCTGGACAGCATGACGTCCGGCGAATGACCGCCGCGGCGGGGGGGTCCGCCGCCGAAGGACACGGACCTCGCGCCCCCCGGGGCGCATCCAACGATCGGCCGGGCGGTGCAGAGCGCCGCCCTAACCCGAGGAGAGAGCCATGAAGCCGGACATCCATCCCGAGTACAAGCCCACCACCATCAAGTGCGTCTGCGGTCACGCCTGGGAGACGCGGAGCACGGCCGGCGGCACCTTGAGCGTGGACATCTGCTCGAACTGCCACCCGTACTACACGGGAAAGCAGAAGCTGGTGGACACCGCCGGTCGCGTCGAGCGGTTCCGCAAGCGTTGGGAGAAGTCCGACTCGCAGAAGGCCGCTGCCGCCGCCGCGAAGGCCGCGGAGTCCGCGCCCACCTCGTCCTGATCGCGTCCGGAGGACGTCTTGCCGAAGGCCCCCCAAGCCCTGGTGGGCGGCCAGGCCGTCATCGAGGGCGTGATGATGCGCTCGCCGAAGGGCGTCGCCACCGCGGTGCGACGCCCAGACGGATCCATTGCCGTCCGCTTCCGTGATCACCAGCCGGTGACGCGCCGCGCGCGCGTTCTCGGCCTGCCCATCGTGCGGGGCGCCGTCACGCTCGTGGAGGCGCTCGTGGTGGGCACGAGCGAGCTGATGTGGAGCGCGGAGGAGTCGGCGCGCGAGGAGAGCGCAGCGCCGCACGCGCCCACCAGTCCGCTGGCGAAGGTCGCGTTCGGCGCCACCACCGTCGTCGCGTTCGTGGCCGGGCTCGCGCTCTTCTTCTGGCTGCCGCTCGTGCTGACCGACCTGCTCGGCATCCAGAGCGGGCTCTGGTTCAACCTGGTCGACGGCGGGATCCGCCTCGTGATCTTCTTCCTGTACCTGTATCTCGTGACGCGCTGGCGCGAGATGCGTCGCGTGTTCGAGTACCACGGGGCGGAGCACATGACGATCTTCAACTACGAGGCCGAGGTTCCCATCAGCGTGGCGAACTCGCGAGGACGGCCGCGCCTCCATCCACGCTGCGGGACCAGCTTCCTCTTCTTCGTGATGCTCGTGTCCATCCTCGTCTTCGCGATGCTGGGGCGGCCCCACACGATCGAGCAGCGCCTCCTGCGCATCGCCTTCGTTCCCGTCATCGGCGGCCTCTCCTACGAGGTCATCCGCCTCTCGGCGCGCATCGAGTCCACGTGGCTGGGCAAGCTCCTCGCCGCGCCGGGCAAGGCCCTGCAGCTGATGACCACGGCGCCCCCGGACGACACGCAGCTCGAGGTGGCGGTGGCCGCGCTCAAGGCCGCGCTCACCGGCGACGTGCGCGCGCACGAGCCGGATCCGGTGCTGGCCACGTCGGCGGCGGCGGCGCTGAGGGGTCAGACCGCGGCGGAGGCCCGGTCGTGAACGAGCGCGCGCGGCTGGCGCTCCGGCGCTTCCGCGAGGTGATGGACGAGCTCAGCAAGCCCGAGGTCGTCGCGGACGTCCGGAAGCTCAAGGAGCTCGGCCGGGAGCG
Organism: bacterium; assembly: GCA_046330135.1. GTDB lineage: Bacteria > ARS69 > ARS69 > ARS69 > ARS69 > CAYYFX01. The sequence continues at coordinate 115,707 of JAXLTI010000004.1, read as the reverse complement.
GGCGTCGCTCGAGGAGCTGGCCACGGCCGCCGCGGAGCACGAGAGCGTCGAGCGCGAGATCGCGGAGGCGAAGGCCATCCTCGCGGGCGACGACGCGGACATGAAGGACCTGGCCGCCGCGGAGCTGGAGAGCCTCTCGCCGCGCCTCGCCGAGCTCGAGGAGCGCGTGCGCGTGCTCTCGATCCCCAAGGACCCGGACGACTCCCGCAACGCCATCGTCGAGATCCGGGCCGGAACCGGCGGCGAGGAAGCGGCTTTGTTCGCGTCCGAGATCTATCGGATGTATCGTCGCTACGCCGAGGAGCGCGGTTGGCGCGCCGAGTCCATCGAGCTCCACGAGACGGAGATCGGCGGCGTGAAGGAGGCCATCCTCGCGCTGCAGGGAGAGGGGGTCTTCGGTCGCATGCGACACGAGAGCGGCGTGCATCGCGTCCAGCGCGTCCCGGAGACCGAAGCGGGCGGGCGCATCCACACCTCCGCGGTGTCGGTGGCGGTCCTGCCCGAGGCGGAGGACATCGACGTGCAGATCGACCCCGCGGACCTGCGCATCGACGTCTACCGCTCGCAGGGCCCCGGCGGCCAGAGCGTGAACACCACGGACTCCGCGGTGCGCGTCACCCACATCCCCACGGGGCTCGTGGTGACGTGCCAGGACGAGAAGAGCCAGCACAAGAACAAGGCGAAGGCGTTGCGCGTGCTCCGCGCGCGCCTCCTGGAGCGCGAGCGCGAAGCGGCGGCGGCGGAGCGCGCCGAGCAGCGGCGCAGCCAGATCGGCCACGGCGATCGCTCCGAGAAGATCCGGACGTACAACTTCCCGCAGAACCGCGTGACCGATCACCGGATCGGAGTCTCCGTCCACGACCTGGACGGCGTCCTCGGCGGTCGGTTGGACGTCTTCATCGACGCGTTGATGGAGGAAGAGGTCAAGCGGCAGCTCTCCGGCGAGGCGGCGGCGTGACGGACTTCGCCGCGCGCCCCGCCGCGGCGGGCCCGCCGCCGGAGCGAAGCGCTCGCCCGGTCGCGCCGCCCACCCTGCGCGAGCTGGTGGACCTCGGCGCGCGGAAGCTCGAGACGGGTCGCGGATCGGCGCGCGAGGATCCGCGCGGCGAGGCGCGACGTCTTCTGGCCGCGGCCACGGGCCTCGCCGCCGCGGACCTCTTGCTCCGGCTCGACGAACCGGCGGCGTGGCCGGCGCGCACGCGCTTCCTCGCGATGGTGACGCGGCGGGCGGAGGGCGTTCCGCTGCAGCTCCTCACGGGCGAGACCGGGTTCCACGACGTCGTGCTGTCGGTCGAGCACGGCGTGTTCGTGCCGCGCCCCGAGACCGAGCTGCTCGTGGAGGAGGCCCTGCTGGCGATCGCCGCGCGACGCGGCGTCGCGAAGGACGCCGTCGTCCGCGTCGTGGACGTGGGCACCGGCTCGGGCGCCATCGCCATCGCGGTGGCCCATGCCGTGCGCGGGCATCGGGCGGAGGTCTTCGCCGGCGACATCGATCCCCACGCGGTGCGCCTCGCGCGCGCGAACGCCGTGCGGTGCGGAGTGGACGTGGACGTGCGGCGATCCGATCTCTGCGCCGCGTTCGCGGAGCTCGCGGGCACGGTGGACGTCGTCGTGTCGAACCCGCCGTACGTGGGCCCGGGAGAGGTGGACCGGCTGCCGGTGGAGGTCCGCAGCTTCGATCCGCCCCGCGCGCTCTTCGACCCCGAGGGCGGCACGGGCTTCCACCGGAAGATCGCCGCGGCCGCGCTCGATCTCCTGCGCCCCGAGGGCGTGCTTCTCCTGGAGATCGGGGAGACGCAGGCCGCCGCCGTGCGCTGTCTGCTCCACGGCGCGGGCTACGCGGAGGTGCAGGTTCTCCCCGATCTCGCCGGGCGGGATCGGATCGTGCGGGGTGTGAGGGACGGGAGGGGGAATCCATGGACGCCTTCGTTCTGAAGGGCGGGGCGAAGCTCGAAGGCACGGTCCCCATCAGCGGTTCCAAGAACGCCGCGCTGCCCGTGCTCACCGCCGCCATCCTCTTCGAGGGCGACGTCGTCGTGGACAGCGTCCCGGACTTGCGGGACATCGACACGCTGCTCAAGGTGCTCGCCGTTCTCGGAGTGACGGCCCGCCGCGACGGGGCCACCCTTCACCTCGACGGTCGCGGACTCGCCTCCTTCGAGGCGCCCTACGAGCTGGTGCGCAAGATGCGCGCGTCGGTGTACGTGTTGGGGCCGCTCCTCGCGCGGCTCGGTCGGGCGAAGGTGTCGCTCCCCGGCGGCTGCGCGTGGGGACCGCGGCCCGTGGACCTCCACGTCATGGCGATGCGGAAGCTCGGCGCCACCGTGGACATCGACCACGGCTACATCGTGGCGGAAGCGCCGCCGGGCGGGCTCCGCGGCGCCACGATCGCCTTCCCCATCTCGAGCGTCGGGGCCACCGTGAACGCCATGCTCGCCGCGGTTCGCGCGAACGGGCGCACGCGGCTCGAGAACGCGGCGCAGGAGCCGGAGGTCGTGGCGCTGGCGGATTACCTCGTGGCGTGCGGCGCCGACATCCGTGGGCAGGGCACGCGCCTCGTCACGATCGAGGGAGTGAAGAGCTTCCATCCCGCGCGCCAGGCCGTGATCCCCGATCGCATCGAGGCGGCCACGTTCCTGGCGGCGGCGGCGATCACGGGCGGCGATCTCACGATCGAAGGCTGCCTGCCCGGTCACATCGAGGCCGTGATCGAGTCGATCCGCGCGGCCGGCAGCGAGGTGGAAGTCGGCGAGCGCTCCGTACGCTGTCGCGGGCACGTGCCGCCGCAGGGTTTCCACGTGGTGACGGCGCCGTATCCCGGCTTCCCCACGGACATGCAGGCGCAGATGATGGCGCTGGCCGCGGTGGGCACGAGCGTCAGCGTCATCACGGACACGATCTACACGGACCGCTTCACGCACGTGCCGGAGCTGGTGCGGCTCGGCGCGGACATCCGCCTCGAAGGGAGCACCGCGGTGGTGCACCCGGTGGGGAAGCTCTCGGGCGCGAGCGTCATGGCCTCGGACCTGCGCGCCTCGGCGGCGCTGATCCTCGCGGGCCTGGTGGCCGAGGGCACCACGAAGATCAGCCGCGTGTACCACATCGACCGCGGCTACGAGCGGATCGAAGAGAAGCTCCGCGCGGTCGGAGCGCCGGTGGAGAGGATCCGCGAAGAGGGTCCGTGAGCGAGCGCGCCCGGGGCGCGTCGGCGCCGCTCGCCGTTCTCTCGCTCGCGTTCGTGGCGCTGACCGCGTTCTACGTCTTCTTCCGGCGCGAGATGCTGGACGAAGGCTGGTACCTGCTCGCCGGCCGCCTCGCGTGGCGCGGCGAGGTGCCCATCCGCGACTTCGCGTACTTCCAGTCGCCGCTGCTTCCGTATCTCTACGGTGTCTCGCAGCGCATCGCGCCCGGACTGCTCTCCGGCAGGGTCCTCGCTGCGGCGGCCACGCTCGGCACCTGGCTCGTCGTGCTGCGAATGACGCGTCGGCTCGCGGGTGCGGCGGCCGTGCCGTGGGCGGCGGGCGCGATGCTCACGTCCGTCTACTTCCTCTCGCACTTCCCGCTCGCGCTGACGTATGCGCCGGGCGCGTTCTTCCTCGTCGCGGCGCTCGATGCGGCCACGCGAGGGCAGGTCTGCCGTGCGGTCCTCTTCGCGACGGTCGCCGCCGGCGTGCGGCTCTCGCTCGCGCCGGCGCTGCCGATCCTCGCGGTGGCGGCGTTCCGCGAGTCCGCCCGCCGCTCGGTGGACGCGGCGCGGCTCGTCGCGTCGCTCGCGTTGGCGGCGGGCGTGGCGGTGTTCTTCGTCCTCCCGGATCCGGAGGTCGCGCGGTTCTGCCTCGTGGGGTACCACGTGCAGGGCGCGACGGCGGCGGATCGGATCCATGCGGTCACGTCGTCGGCGCTCGACGCGCTGCGCTCGGGCGGCGCGCTCTTCCTGCCCGCGCTCGCGGCGCCGTTCCTCGCGAAGGAGTTGCGGCACCGCGGGCTCGTCGGTGCGATCTTCGGGGCGATCCTCCTCGCGAACCTCGCTCCCGCCACGACGGCGGCGTACTACCAGAGCGTGCTCGCGCCCGTCGCGGCGCTGCTCGCGGCTCCGGTGCTCGCCGGCCTGCGGCCGCGCGGCGCGGCGGCCGCGATCCTGGCGCTCCATCTGGGGGCGCAGGGCGTGACCGCCGTGCGGCAAAACGTCGCGGTGAGGGCTGCGCACGGCGTGCTGCCCTTCGAGGAGCGTCTCTCGCGGCTGCATGCCGTGGGGCGGGACGTCGCGTCGCGCTCGAGCGCGTCGCCGGTCTGGACGCTCGATCCGTACTTCGCGCTGGAGGCGGATCGCGGCGTCGTGCCCGGGCTCGCGATGGGGATCTTCTCGGTGCAAGCGGACTGGCCGACGGAACGATGCCGCCGCTTCCACGTCGTGAACGGGTCGATGCTGCGAAGCCAGCTCGCCGACGCCGAAGCCGAGGTCGTGGTGCTCTCGGCCCTCGACGTGTCGCAGCTGGGCGGCCGCGACGGCCCCGTGCTTTCGGCGCTTCCGCGTCGCTACGCCGTGCGCGCGCGCTACGAAGACGTCGGCCAGTTCGACGGCCCCGTGTTCCTCTTCGAGCGGCGCGCGCCGCGGGCAGTTGAGCAGTGATCCCGGACGGGCTATCGTGCATGCCGTCGATGCCGACCGTGGCGTCGACGGATCCGTCGTGGGCTTCCGCGGCGGGCCTCGCCGCGGAAGCGCAGCGCTCGAGGCTGTCCTCCCGACCGGAGCTCCGATGAGTCGACCTTCCCCGACCCGCCTGCGACTGGAGAACCGACACACCGGCGAGGTCCTCGAGCTGCTCCGGCGGCGGCGCGATGGACAGGCGGTGATCGAGCTCCGGGGCACGCTCCCGCCGCATCGGGAGGGTCCGCCGCGGCACGTCCATCACGTCGAGGATGAAGTCGGGACGGTCACGGCCGGCACGCTGTCGGTGGAGGTCGGCGGCCGCCGCATCGACGCGGGACCGGGCCAGTCCGTGCAGCTGCCCCGCGGCGTTCCGCATCGGTGGTGGAATCAGGGCGACGCGCCCTTGGCGTTCGAAGGTCACGTCCGCCCGGCCGTCGACCTCGATCGCTATCTGCAGGCCGTCTTCGAGGTCATGAACGCGGGGCCGGTGAACCGGCCGCCTTTGTTCTACATGGCGCACGTGGCGCTCCGGCATCGTCGGACGCAGACCGCCCTCGTCATGAGTCGCCCGCTCCAGGCGCTCGTGTTCCGGGCGGCGGTCGCGATCGGCGCGCTGCTCGGGCGTTACCGAGGAACGGACTGGCCGGGCTGTCCGGCGCGATGCCCGGGTGCTCCCACCGCGGACGGCACGGACGCCTGACCCGCGACACTTGGAAAGGGGTCAAGATGGCCGAGGCCTCGAGCGGAGGGCGCAACCTCCTCCGGAGGAAGCTGCTCGCGGGGCAGCCTTCCTTCGGACTGATCGCCACGATTCCGAGTCTCCAATCGGTACAGGTCCTGGCCAATGCCGGGGTGGACTGGTTGATCGTGGACATGGAACACGCGCCGATCGATCTCTCCTCGGCGCACGCCATGATCGTCGCCACGACCGGCACCCCGACGGTGCCGCTCGTTCGGATTCCCTGGTCGCATCCCTGGCAGGCCAAGCCGGTGCTGGACATCGGCGCGCTCGGTGTCGTCTTCCCCATGATCACGACGCGTGAGCAGGCCGAGGCAGCGGTCCGCTCGGTTCGGTACCCGCCCTCCGGCGACCGACTCTGGGGTCCGTTCTACGCGCCGATGCGCTGGGGGCAGAAGATGCCCGAGTACATCGACACGGCGAACGAGAACGTGCTGGCGATCATCACCATCGAGCACCCCGATGCGGTTCACAACATCGACGAGATCATGTCTGCCCCCGGGCTGGACCTCGCCTTCATCGGACCAGGAGATCTCGCGATGTCGCTCGGCATCCCGGGACAGCTCGACCACCCGTCCTTCCGGGCGGCCGTCGCCGAAGCGGAAGCTGGAATCCTGAGAAGCGGGGTGCCGCTCGGAGGAGTGGCCCGGACGCCCGGCCAGGCGAGGGTCATGCTCGACAAGGGGTACCGGGCGATCGTCTTCGGGTTCGACTGGATGCTCCTCCACGAAGCGGCGACGCGCTTCCTCGATGAGATGCGCTCCGGTGGAACTGCCGGCCGCCCGTCAGCGTCCGGCCTGACACCCTCTGAACCGGGCCAACGGCCGTGAAGAACGTTCCGGCGAGTCTCGTGCCAGCGATCGGTCTCCTTCTCCTTGCGCTGGCGGGCCCGTCGAGCGCGCGAGGCGACGAGCATCACCCCGGCGATCGGGAGGCCCGAGCCGCATACCAGTCGATGCTGGAGACCATGCGTTCGGCTCGAACGCTCGCATGGGAGAGCGCGTACCATCTCACCGGCGGCGGGCAAGAAGGCCGGTGCTCGTACCGCATCTGGCTCAAGAAGCCCGGGTTCGGCCGCATGGAAGCGGTGACGTCGGACCAGGTCACCGGAGTGATCGTGGGCGACGGAGAGTCCTTCTGGATCTACTGGCCCGCGGGGTTTCCCGGAACCAGGTCATGGGACCCGGGCCACCCGCCCCAGCCGAAGAAGAACCTCTACATGCAGAGGAACTTCGCTCCCGATCGGTATTCCTTCAGCCACGACGCCACGAAGCTGGGTTCGTGTCTGATGATGACCGTGCTGCAGCCGAGCGTGTTCCACGGTCAGGAAGCCACCGCGCTGGAGATCGATTCCGCATCCATGCTCGGTACGGAGATCGTGAGCGGCCAGATGTGCGACGTCGTCGAGCTGGGCTTCGCCGACGGGCAACGATCGGTTCAGTACTGGATCGCGAAGGCGGATCACCTGCCACGACGGCTCGAGGCGGTGGCCCGGCTCAAGGAGGACCTCGTCGTGGAAGAGGCGTGGTCCTCGATTCGTATCGACGACGAGATCTCGGACGACCTGTTCCGGTGGTCCCCGCCCGACGGGTGGACCGAGTACTTCGAGCCGGATCTGGAGACCCAGCTCCTGCCGAGCGGTACGGCGGCCCCGGACTTCGAGGCACCGCTGCTCCACGGCGGCGTCCTTCGCCTCTCCGACCAGCAGGGGAAAGTCGTCGTCCTCAACTTCTGGCGGGTCGGTTGTCCCCCGTGCCGGCGCGAGCTTCCGATCCTGCAGCGTCTGCACCACGAGTTGCGGGACGACGGCCTCGTCGTGATCGGGGTCGATACGATCGACGATCGAGAGCGACTTTCCACCCTGCTCGACAAGAGCGGTGCGCTCTACCCGTGCATCTGGGACACGAGCGAGGCCGGCGAGAAGATCCGGGCCGACTACGAGCCGGCGCAAGACGGAGCGGACCCCCTCACCTACGTGATCGGACGCGACGGAAAGGTCGTCTCGGCGTGGTACGGCTTCGCCGAGGATCGGCTCGAGGAGTCGCTCGCGCAGGCGGGCGTCGAGCTGAAGTGACGCCGGCCAGGTTCCACTCCCACGGCAAGCGTCGGCCGACGCTCGCGAAGCCGAGGATCTTCGGCGCTCCCGTGGGTCCGCCCGGAACCTCGCTGCCCTAGCGGAACGTCCACCCCGCCATCAGCTCGAAGTCCGCGAGATCTCCGGCCATCAGGTCCATCTCGAGCGAGAAGAGGTTCCCGCTGCGCAGCTGCCACTCGAGACCGCCGATGACGTCGAGCGCGAAGTTCACGTCGTCGTCGTGGCTGTCACGGAAGGGGCCCGTATCGACGCTGACGAACCCGACGCTGACGCCGCCCCCGAGGTAGGGGCGGATGTCTCCCGACGTCGGGAATCGGTAATGCACGGGCGCCTTGACCGACAGAATCGTCGCGTGGTCGCCGACGCCGAGCTCGAGGGCCGGTTGGAAGCGCACGCGCGGTGCGAGGCGTCCTGCGTCGAGGTGGGCTCCCACCACGAGCTGGTCGGGATTCGAAGACAGGCCGATGCGCGGTCCCCAGCCGCGAATCCCGTGTCCCGCCTCTCCCGAAGGAGGCGCGGCAGACGCGGAGGCGACGACGAGCGGGACCACGAGGAGCGCAATGAGGAGAGTACGCACGACATCCTCCGATGGGTGCGGGGGGAGAGACGCCGCAGTCTACCCGCCGGCGTCGACACTGAGAAGAGCCCGATGGCGCGACGCGGCCAGCCGCCACGCCAAAGTGACAGCCGACCGACCTGAGTCGTCGGCCCAACCGGCCATCTTGGCACTGACGCCCGTGTGGGCCTGGGACCATTCCGGCGCCGCGGCGCGTGCATCTGGCTACAGGGTAATACCTTACGCCGATCGATCGACGCTGGCACGCCGGCTGCTCTACTGCAGCGACCGAAGCGAGTGATCGGCCCCGGAGGTGGGGCCGCTGAGCTGAAAGGGAGGAGCAAGCCATGCTGACCCGTCGTGATTCCGGACTCGTCCCGATTCGTCACCCCTTCGACCTGGCCCTGGACCGCGTCTTCCGCGACGTGTTCGAGGCCCAGCCGACCTGGGACCTGACGACCTGGACGCGTGGCTTCCCGGCCGTGAACGCCTGGGAGGACGAGAAGGCCTTCCACGTGGAGGCGGAGCTGCCCGGATTCGAGGAGAAGGACATCAACCTCACCGTGCTGGGCACGGAGCTTCGCATCGAAGGCAAGCGCGAGGATGTCCGCGAGGAGAACGTGAAGGTCTACCAGCGGGAGCGCCACTACGGCGAGTTCGCCCGCGTCCTCCGGTTCCCCGTCGAGATCGACGAGGGGAAGATCGAGGCCCACTTCAAGAACGGACTCTTGAGCGTGGAGCTGCCGAAGGCCACCGCGGCGCTGCCGCGCAAGATCGAGGTCAGGGGCTAGTCGAGGCCCCGTAGGCGCCCTCCCCGGCCACGGGGAGGGCGACACCCATCCACACGAAGTCGGAGGAACTGGAGATGAGCTGCTGCACGACCGGAACGTACGAGCGGAGCACCTCGCGGGACGCGGCGCAGGGCTGTGATTGCCCGGCGCTGGACGTCGTGGAGACGAACGAAGCGTACCGCGTGGTGGTGGAGGTCCCGGGCGCCGGGAAGGACGACGTCGATCTCCAGGTGGAGAAGGGCGTCCTCTCGATCCGCGCGCGAGTTCCCGCCGCCGGCGGCGCGCCCGAGCGGTATCATGTGCGCGAGCACGGTCCCCGCGAGCTCCGGCGAGAGCTCCGTCTCGGCAAGACGATCGACGCGGACCGGATCACCGCCGAGGTGTCCCGCGGCCTCCTGACGCTCCTGCTGCCGAAGGTGGCGGCCGCGACGCCTCGACGCATCGAAGTGCGCTAGGCCCAAGGAACCCGGCGCCCCCCGGAGGCGTATCCGGGTCGGCGCCGGGACGCCGGCGCGCTCACCTGATCGGAGGCGACGGACATGTTCTTCGACCCCCTCTATCTCCTCATCGTCGGACCCACGATGCTGCTGGCGCTGTGGGCCCAGATGAAGGTGAAGGGCGCGTACAACAAGTGGAGCGAGCAGCCGGCGTCGTCCGGGTTGACGGGCGCACAGGCCGCCGCCCGGATGCTCCAGAGCGCGGGCCTTCGGGACGTCCAGGTCGAGCAGGTCGCCGGCTTCATGAGCGACCACTACGACCCGCGGAGCAAGGTGCTGCGCCTCTCGCCGGGCGTGTACGGAAGCAACTCGGTCGCGGCGATGGGCATCGCCTGTCACGAGGCGGGACACGCGCTCCAGCACGCCGGCGGCTACGCGCCGCTCGCCCTGCGGAACACCATCGTCCCGGCGGCGCAGATCGGCTCGTGGCTCGCGTGGCCCATGATCATGTTCGGCATGATGCTCCACATGGCGGGCCTCGCGATGTTCGGCGTGATCGCGTTCTCCGCGCTCGTGGTCTTCCAGATGATCACGCTGCCCGTGGAGTTCGACGCCTCGAACCGAGCGAAGGCGCAGATCCGGACGCTCGGCATCGTGCATTCGGACAACGAGATGCACGGAGTCGCGTCCGTGCTGGACGCCGCCGCGCTCACGTACGTGGCCGCCACGGTCACGGCAGTCGCGCAGCTGCTGTACTTCGCGATGCGGCTCGGGCTGTTCGGGTCGCGCCGGAACTAGTCGCGCCGCGGTCCGGAGGTCCGCGCCCCGCGAGCGGGCGCGGGCGAAGGAGAGACTCGGCGCGACGTCCTCCTGCCGAAGCGGCAGGGAAAGAGGGACATGAACGCCGAGAGCTTCACGCGGAAGACCCGCGAGTCCATCGAGGCCGCCGAGGCCATCGCGCTCCGCCGTCACCACCAGGAGGTGGACGGCGAGCACCTTCTGCTGGCGCTCCTCGGCCAGGAAGACGGCGTCGCGCCGCGCGTGCTCGAGCGCGCGGGAGCGGCGGTGCCGGCGCTTCGCGCGCGCCTGGAGGAGGAGCTGGACCGCCGGCCCCGCGTCACGGGCCGCGCCGTCGAGGCCGGGAAGGTCTACGTCACGCAGCGTCTCAACCGGCTGCTGGTGAAGGCGGCGGACGAAGCGGCGGCGCTGAAGGACGAGTATGTCTCCGTCGAGCACGTGCTCCTCGCCTTCGCGGACGAAGGAGAGTCGACTGCCGCGGGACGCGCGCTGAAGGAATCCGGCGTGGACCGGGAGCATCTCCTCGCCGCGTTGGCCGCGCTGCGCGGCCATCAGCGCGTGACGTCGGACTCGCCCGAAACCTCCTACGAAGCGCTCGCGAAGTACGGCATGGATCTCGTGGCGCTCGCGCGCGCGGGCAAGCTGGATCCCGTCATCGGCCGCGACGGGGAGATCCGCTCCGTCATCCGCATCCTCTCGCGCAAGACGAAGAACAACCCCGTGCTCATCGGCGAGCCCGGCGTGGGCAAGACCGCGATCGTGGAAGGGCTCGCGCAGCGCATCCTGCGCGGCGACGTCCCGGAAGGGCTCAAGGACAAGACCGTCTTCCAGCTCGACATGACGTCTCTCCTCGCCGGCGCGAAGTACCGCGGCGAGTTCGAGGAGCGGCTCAAGGCCGTCCTGCAGGAGATCAAGGCGGCGGAGGGTCGCATCCTCCTCTTCATCGACGAGCTGCACACCATCGTGGGCGCCGGCCGGACCGAGGGCTCCACCGACGCCGGCAACATGCTGAAGCCCATGCTCGCGCGCGGGGAGCTGCACTGCATCGGCGCCACCACGCTCGACGAGTACCACAAGCACGTCGAGAAGGACGCGGCGCTGGAGCGTCGCTTCCAGCCGATCGTCGTGGACGCGCCGTCCGTGGAGGACACGATCTCCATCCTCCGCGGGCTCAAGGAGCGCTTCGAGGTGCACCATGGCGTGCGCATCCAGGACGCGGCGCTCGTGTCGGCCGCCGTGCTCTCGGACCGCTACATCGCGGACCGCTTCCTGCCCGACAAGGCGATCGACCTCGTGGACGAGGCGTGCGCCTCCATCCGCACGGAGATCGACTCCTTGCCCCAGGAGCTGGACGAGATCACGCGCAAGGTCATGCGGCTCGAGATCGAGGAGACCGCGCTGAAGAAGGAGAAGGACGCGGCCAGCAAGGAGCGCCTCGAGGACCTCCGCAAGGAGCTGGCGGACCTCAAGGGGCAGGCGGGCGCGATGCGCGCGCAATGGGAAGACGAGAAGAAGGCGATCGGGAAGGTGCGCGTCCAGCGCGAGAAGCTCGAAGCGCTGCGCCAGGAGATGGAGCGCGCCGAGCGCGCGTACGACCTGACCCGCGCGGCGGAGATCCGCCACGGGAAGCTTCCCGCGCTCGAGGCGGAGCTGAAGGCCGAGGAGGCGAAGTTCGAGGCGAAGCGGGGCACGGGCACGTTGCTGCGCGAGGAAGTCACCGACGACGAGATCGCCGAGGTCGTCGCGCGCTGGACGGGGATTCCCGTCACGCGCCTGCAGGAATCGGAGCGAGACAAGCTCCTCAAGCTCGACGTGGCGCTCCACGAGCGCGTGATCGGCCAGGACGAGGCGGTCCGCACGGTGGCGGACGCGGTGCTCCGCGCGCGCGCCGGCCTCAAGGACCCGCGCCGGCCCATCGGCTCGTTCCTCTTCCTCGGACCCACGGGCGTGGGCAAGACGGAGCTGGCGAAGTCGCTGGCGGCCACGCTGTTCGACTCCGAGGACGCGCTCGTGCGCATCGACATGAGCGAGTACATGGAGAAGCACACCGTGTCCCGGCTGCTCGGCGCGCCGCCGGGGTACATCGGCTTCGAAGAGGGCGGGCAGCTCACCGAGGCGGTGCGGCGGAAGCCGTACGCCGTGCTCCTCTTCGACGAGGTGGAGAAGGCCCACGCGGACGTGTTCCACGTGCTCCTGCAGCTCCTGGACGACGGTCGCCTCACGGACGGGCAGGGCCGCACCGTGAGCTTCAAGAACGTGGTCGTGATCATGACCAGCAACGTCGGCTCGCCGTACCTGCTCGAAGGGATCGACGCGGAGGGCCACATCACGGACGACGTGCGCGAGCGCGTCCTCGGCGAGCTGCGGCAGCACTTCCGCCCGGAGTTCCTGAACCGCGTCGACGACGTCGTGCTGTTCAAGCCGCTCACCCTGGCCGAGATCGAGCGGATCGTGGACCTCCTGATGGCGGATCTGCGGGCGCGCATCGAGGAGCGCGGGGCGCGGCTCGAGATGACGAAGGAAGCGCGCGCGCTCGTCGCCCGGAAGGGGTACGACCCCGTCTACGGCGCGCGGCCGCTCAAGCGCTTCCTGCAGCGCGAGGTGGAGACGCCCCTCGCGCGGAAGGTGCTGGCGGGAGAGGTGGGCCCAGGCGCGGACGTGAAGATCGCGGTGAAGGGCGGTCAGCTCGAGTTCCGCGTGGAGGCTCGCGAGGCGGAAGTCCCTCTCGAGGAGAGCTCGAGCGCGGCGGTCGGCCCCGACGTCTTGCGCCGGCCCGCGACCTACCGATAGCGCGCGGGCTCGCGCCTTCCGAGCCCCCCGCCAAGGACGAGATCGTCGGCGATCCTCTCGGCGCCGTGTCAACGGGCGCCAAGGTCGTCGAAAACCCACCAGGGGACGGTCGGTCCCCCCTCCAAAGCGTTCGGTCTCCTGCCGATGTGTCGTCGAAGGGGGAAGAACGATGAGCGAGCGCCCGGCCGGCGACGCCCTTCGCGTCGTCATCGTCAATCCGGACGAGTTCACGCGCGCCATGCTGCGCCGGCACCTGCACGGCAACGACTGCCGCGTGCTCGGCGACGCGGCGGATCCGAAGGCGGGGCTGCGGCTGATTCGCGCTCTGCAGCCCGACCTCGTGGTGCTCGGGCTCGGCCGGACGGCGGAGTCCTCCGTAGAGCTCGTGCGCGCGGTGCGCGACGACCTGCCGACCGCCGCCATCATCGTCCTTTCCGACCGGACCGAGCCCGACGCGATCCTCGCGTGCATGCGCGCGGGCGCCCAGGAGTACCTCACCGTGCCGCTCAGCTTCCCGGAGCTGGACCGCGCGGTGGAGCGGCTCCGCCGTCTGCGCGAGCAGCTGGCGTCGCCGCCCCCGCGGCGTGGCCGGCTCATCGCCGTGTATCCGGCGAAGGGCGGCGTGGGCGCGACGTCGGTGGCCGTGAACCTCGGGCTCGCGCTCACGCTGCACCAGCGGCGACGGGTGGCGCTCGTGGACTTCAACATGCACGGCGGCGACGCCGCGTTCATGCTGGACGCCGCCGGCCGCCCGTCCCTCGCCACGATCGCGTCGGGTCGCGCTCTGGAGGAGGACGTGGTGCGCGAGGCGCTCTCCTCGCACCGCACCGGGCTGCGCCTCCTCACGCTCTTCGACCGGCCGGAGGAGTCGCGCGCGATTCGCAAGGACCAGGTCTCGCACCTCTACGGCGTGCTGAGCGTGATCTTCGAGGACATCGTGGTGGACATGGGCCGCCACTTCGACGGGCGCGTGCGGGAGATGTTCGATCTCGCGGACGAGCTGCTCGTCGTGTCCGGCCTCGACGCCGCCACCGTGAACGCCACGCGCCGCACGCTCGATCTCCTCGAGCGGCTGGAAGTGGATCGCTCGCGGGTACGTCTCGTGGTGAACCGTCACCAGGACGGGAAGATCTCGAACCAGGACCTCGAAGAGGTCGTGCACGCGGGGATCTTCTGGTCCTTGCCGAACGACTATCGCCCCATGTCCGCGGCGATGGAGGCCCGCGAGCCGGTCGTGCTGGATTCCCCGGGCTCGCGGCTCGCCCGGAGCTACCGCGCATTCGCGGGGACCCTCTGCGAGATGCAGGTCGCGGCGCAGGGCGGAGTCGCGGACAAGCAGGACGACGTCAACGCGAAGGGCTGATCGTCGGGAGCCCGATCCGAGGTAGCTCTCCCGGCTCGTGCACCTCTCTTGTCCCTCGCCCCGCGGCGTGCGATCTTCGCCGCCATGGGACTCCTCAAAGAGAAGAGCTCGTACCGGCCCACGCGCTTCGAGCAGCTCCTCGCGTGGGCCATGACCCTCGCGTCGGCGGCGATCGTCGTGTGGTTCGCCCTGCGCGCCCGGTCCTGACCGACCCATGCGCTCCGTCATCCTCGGGACCGCCGGCCACATCGACCACGGGAAGACGGCGCTCGTCAAAGCGCTGACGGGCGTGGACACGGATCGCCTGCCCGAAGAGAAGGCGCGCGGCATCTCGATCGAGCTGGGCTTCGCGCGCCTCGACGTGGGCGACGTGCGCTTCGGCATCGTCGACGTCCCCGGTCACGAGCGCTTCGTGAAGACGATGCTCGCCGGCGCGGGCGGCGTGGACCTCGTGATGCTCGTCGTGGCGGCGGACGAGGGCGTGATGCCGCAGACGCGCGAGCACCTCGACATCATCGATTTCCTCGGCGTCTCGGAGGGGCTCGTGGCTCTCACGAAGCGCGATCTCGTGGACGACGAGACGCTGGAGCTGGCCACGCTCGACGTCCACGAGGCGATCGAGGGCACCACCCTGGAGCACGCGGAGGTCGTCCCGGTGAGCGCGGTCACCCGCGTGGGGCTCGACGTGCTCAAGGAGAAGCTCCGCGCCCTCGCCGCGCGGGTCGGCACCCGGTCGGACACCGGTCCGTACCGCCTTCCCGTGGACCGCAGCTTCGTGATGGAGGGCTTCGGCACCGTCGTCACGGGGACCGGCTTCGCCGGCGCGGTGCACGTGGGCGACAAGCTCGAGCTGCTCCCGAAGGGGACGCCGGTGCGCGTGCGTCGCGTGCAGGTGCACGGCAAGGACGCCGAGGTCGCGGGGCCCGGGCAGCGGACGGCGCTCGCGCTGCACGGCGTCGCGAAGGAGGACGTGGATCGCGGGGATCAGCTCGTGTCGCCGGGCTCGCTCACGCCGTCGTCGATGATCGACGTCCGCATCCGCGTGTCGCCGCGCTGGGTGCGGCCGCTCCGCCACCGCGAGCGCGTGCGCTTCCATCTCGCCGCCTCCGAGGACCTGGGCCGCATCGTGCTGCTCGACCGCGAGGAGCTGAAGCCGGGCGCGGACTGCCTGGCGCAAATCCGCCTGGAGACGCCGGTGGTCCCCGCGGTGGGCGATCGCTTCGTGCTGCGCTCGTACTCGCCCGCGCACACGATGGCCGGCGGCACGATCGTGGACCCGCATCCGCCGAAGCATCATCGCGGCCGCGCGGACGAGATCGAAGCCGTGGCGCGGCGCGAGGGCGGCGGTCCGGTCGCGCTCCTTCTGGAGAAGATCGGCGCGGCGGGGCTGGCCGGCGCGAAGGTCCGAGACCTCGCCGCCGCCACGTCGCTGCCGGCGGCGCAGGTGGAGGAACAGCTGAAGGAGGAAGCGGCGGCGGGATCCGTCCGTTTCACCGAGGGCGGCCGGGTGGTCGCGACCGACTCGTGGAGGGTGGCGCGCCGCGCCGTGGTGGAGCGGGCGGAGCGCTTCCGCGAAGTGCATCCGCTGCGCTGGGGGCCCTCGCGCGAAGAGCTGCGCGCGGCCGTCGCGGCGGACGCGTCGCCGACGGTGTTCGGCGAGCTGCTCGACGAGCTGGCGCGCGACGGCGAGATCACGCTCTCCGGGGACAAGGTCCGCACGGGCGGCGGCGACGTCGTGTTCGAAGGGGACGCCGCCCGCGAGCGCGACCGCATCGCGGCCGCCTACCGCCAGGCCGGCTGCTCGCCGCCGGATCTGAAGGAAGTGCTGGAGAAGGGCGGGCGGCTCGCGGAGGAGGTCGCGTTCGCGCTCGTGGACCAGGGCGAGCTGGAGCGCGTCACGCCGGAGCTGTTCTTCCACAGGGACGCGATCGCCGCCGCCCGCGACGCGCTGCGCGAGATCCACGCGCGCGACGGCAACATCACCGTGGGCTCATTCCGCGACCGGCTGGGCATCTCCCGCAAGTATGCGGTTCCGCTGCTCGAGCACTTCGACGCGCTCCGCGTCACGCGGCGCGACGGCGACGTGCGGAGCCTTCGATGAGCCTCCTGCGCTTCCCGGCCCCGACGCTCCTCCGGCGCTAGCGCCTCTCGCCGATCACCCCTTTCAGGTGGCCCTCCGCCCGTTCACCCGGGGCGGCGCTAAGGCCGGCTCTCGAAAGAGCCGAAACTCTCCGTTAGCCCCGGAGGATTCCGGCATGAGCCGCAAGAACCAGCGGAAGACCGTCATCGTCGACGGCTCGACGCAGCTGCGCATCGTCGTGGCGACGTCGCTGCCGATGATCGGCTGCCTCGTGGTAGCGACGGTCGTCGAGGTGCTCTACGGTCGGCTGGTCGCCAGCGGGAAGATCGTCTCCGACGGCACGATCTTCGGCCTTCCCGAATCGCGACTCGGCATGCTGTTCCTGTTCGTCTCCGCGGCCACCGTTCAGCTCCTGACGGCGCTGCTCACCTCGCACAAGGTCGCGGGCACGTCCTATCGCATCGGCCAGGTGCTGCGGCAGTTCCGCGAGGGGGATCGCGCGGCGCGCGTGCAGCTGCGCAGCGGGGACTACCAGCACGGTCTCGCCGCCGACGTGAACTCGTTCCTCGACTGGGCCCAGAACGGCGGCGAGATCGCGTCGACGAGCGCGCCCGCGACGACGGACGCCGCATCCGAGCACGCCCTGCCGTCGACGCCGCTCGCCGCGACGTCGCGCGACTCCCGCCGCCGCGCGACCGATCCCGCGGCCCGCAAGGACCGGTGATCCCATGAACGAGACTTCCACGACCCCGCCTCCGGGCAGGGACCGCGACGCCGTGACGCCTCCCCTCGGCGGGAACCCCGGTGTCCCGACGCCTTTCCCGAGCGCGGACCGCGGCTCCATTCTCGTGATCGTGCTCATCATGCTCGTCGTCTTCACGCTGGTCGGGACGACGATCCTCACGCTGTCGAACACCGAAGGGCAGATCTCGCGGAACCACAAGGGCGACACGCAGGCCCTGTTCGTGGCCGAGTCCGGCGCGCAGCTCGCCTACAAGTCCCTCGCCGCGAACAACTTCCAAGCGTGGACGCACCAGCCGGACGGGACGCCGGAAGTGCAGCAGCCGCTCGTGCCGATTCCGTTCCCGGGCCGGCTCGTCATCGACGGGCCCGGGAGCAACGGCCTGCACGACGAGCGGGACGACGGCTGCCTGGTCTGGGAGTGGGCGCCCGGCGACACCGGCCGCAGCCTCACCGGCACCAAGGCGGTCGAGACCTTCCGGGTCTCCGTGCATCGCGCCTCCGTCGATCCCACGGACAACCAGTTCGTCATCGACGTCGAAGGCATGGTGGGCACGTTCCGCCAGCGCCTGCAGGTCCGCGGCTACACCGAGTCCATCTACCACTACGCGCTCTTCTCCGACGGCCCGCTCTCGGAGTTCACGCGCGGCGAGGACCAGACCATCACCGGGAAGATCCACGCCAACGGCGACATGTACTTCCGTCCGTGGGATCCGCGCACCCTCACGATCGACGCGCCCTCGGTCACCGCGACGGGACGCATGATCCGCACGACCGACATCTTCGGCCGCGATCTCTACTCGGGCAGCCACGTGCTCATCAAGGACCCGGCGGGCAATCTCGTGGAGATGGCGCTCGGCGCGCCCGGCACCGCCATGGACTCCCAGAACGCGGCGTGGGCCGACGAGGATCCGACCAACAGCGCCCACGGCGCCCTGGAGCTCTGGGGCGGGATCGTGCGCGACGGCTCGCTCGGCGCCGTACGCGTCGATCCGCCGCCCGTGCAGACGATCGAGCGGGGCGGCTGGTACGACCAGCGCGCAGCGATCCGCCTCCGCGCCGGCGACGTCCAGCTCGATGCGGCCGGCAACGACATCAGCGGGACGATCGGCGCCGCGGTCCACGAGGTCACGTTCTGGAACCCGGCGATCGGACAGAACGTGACGGTGCAGGAGCTCGACATGGCGCAGCTCCAGGCGAGCGGCGTCTTTCCCGCGAACGGGCTCATCTACTCGGACGTGCCGTTGCGCATCGTGAACGCGTCGCAGCTCGCCGGCGATCTGACGATCGTGTCGGCGAACTCCGTCTACACGAAGGGCGACTTCAACTCGGTGAACAAGCGGCCGGCGGCGATCATCTCGAAAGCCCGAATCTGGAACCTGTCGAACGCCTGGTCCGACGCCGACACGAAGACGAAGGGCAGCATCAACGGGCGTCAGGCCTCCAACGGCACGACGACGGTGAACGCGGCGCTCGTGGACGGTCAGCCGGCGATCGGCACGGCGCAGTACGCGGATCTGAACCACGACGGTCACCCCGACGACCCCAGCGCCGGCAACGCGATCGCGAACGCGGATCAGCTGCTGGAGGCGTGGGGCGGGAGCCGCACGCTCCGGAAGTACGGCTCGATCATCCACCTGCAGTTCGCGGACATGGCGGACAACGTGCGCAACAACGGGATCCGCCCGGACGAGACGGCCTGGATCCGCTTCGGCGCCTACGATCCGCCCGTCCGCGACTACGAGTACGACCCGGCGCTCCAGGCGAGCGGGGGGCAGCCGCCCTTCACGCCGTTGACCGGGAAGATCTTCCTCTGGCAGCAGCTGGGCTCGTGAGCGGCCGTCGACGTCCCGCGTGCACGGCCGACGCGGCCGTGCATGTCGGCGTCGACGAGGCGCGCCTCTCGGTTGCCAGCCCCGGCCCGAGACTCTAGAGTCCCCCGCTCGGAAGAAGGCACCGCCGCCTTCTTCCCGGCGCGCGGGGGTGCCGCCGCGCCGATCCTCGCGGCGGTGGAGTCTCTCTTCATGAAGCGCTGCACCCTCTCAGGTCGCCGCTCGCCCCTGCGAGCCCTCGCCCTCCTCGTCGGGCTCTCCGCGGCTCTCGCGGCTTGCCAAAGCGCGGGCACGGGGGGAGCGTCGACGTCGACGAAGGCGACGACCCCCGCGGTCGCCGCGGCGGACCCTGTCGAGCACGGTCGCTACCTCGTGACCGTCGGCGCCTGCAACGACTGCCACACGCCCTGGAAGATGGGCGCGCAAGGCCCCGAGCCCGACATGACGCGGATGCTCTCCGGTCAGCCCGCGAAGGAAGTTCCTCCGCCGGCGAAGCTGCCCGACGGCTGGATGATGCTGGTGTCGGCGACGAACACGGAGTTCGTGGGTCCCTGGGGCACGAGCTACGCGGCGAACCTCACGCCCGACGAGACCGGCCTCGCGTCCGTCACGGAGGAGATGTTCGTCAAGGCCCTCCGCGAGGGAAAGCACTTCGGCTCGGGTCGGCCGATTCTCCCGCCCATGCCGTGGAACTGGTACGCGAAGATGACGGACGACGACCTTCGTGCGATCTGGGCGTACCTGCGCACGATTCCGCCGGTCGAGAACGTGGTCCCGGAGGCCGTGCCTCCGGCGGGTGCACCCGGCGCGCCTCCGGCGAAGTGACGACGGGATGTCGCGGCTTGGTCATTGAGCCGCGCCGACGTCCCCGGTAGAATCCGCGACTTCCCCGAGGACGTGTCCCGTGCACATCGAACCCGTGACGCTCGAGGGCCGGGCCGTTCGGCTCGAGCCGCTCTCGCTCGAGCACTTGGATGGCCTGTGCGCCGTGGGTCTCGACGCCGAGATCTGGCGCTGGAGCACGGAGCCCATCGAGACGCGCGAGGAGATGCGGCGCTACGTCGAGACCGCGCTCGCCTGGCGCGCGGCGGGCAGCGCGCTCCCCTTCGCCACGATCGATCGAGCGAGCGGGGCCGTCGTGGGCAGCACGCGCTTCGCCGCCATCGACGTCGCGCACCGGCGGGCGGAGATCGGCTGGACGTGGATCGCGCGCACGCACTGGCGCAGCGCCGTCAACACCGAGGCCAAGTACCTCATGCTGCGCCACGCCTTCGAGGCGTGGCGTTGCGTGCGCGTCGAGCTGAAGACGGACGCGCTGAACGAGCGGTCGCGCACGGCGATCCGGCGCCTCGGCGCGGTGGAGGAGGGGACGCTGCGCGCGCACATGATCGCGAAGAGCGGTCGGCTGCGGGACTCCGTGTACTTCAGCATCCTCGAGCCGGAGTGGCCGACCGTTCGCGCCGGCCTCGAGGCGAAGATGGCGGGGCACGTCGCGGCGGGCGGCGGCCGCCGGTGACGGCCCCGGGCGGCGCCTCGCGAGTCGCCCTGCGGCAACGCGAAACCCACGAGCGGCCCCGCGCCATGCGTCGCGGGGCCCGGGAGGATCATCGATGACGTTCACGAATCCGGCAGGGCCGGCCGCCAAGCTCGCGGCTCCGGCCTACGTGAAGGCGCTGATGGACGTTCTCGGAACGAGGGAACCGTTCTCCGTGCTGGCGCAGCAGGAGGCGGCCACGCGGGGCGCGCTCGCCGGCGTGAGCGACGACCTCGCCCGCCGCCCCGAGAAGCCCGGCAAGTGGTCGCTCCAGCAGGTCCTTCGCCACCTCGCCGACACGGAGATCACCTACGGCTTCCGCATGCGAATGATCGTCGCGGAGGATCGGCCGCCGATTCTCGCCTACGACCAGGATCTCTGGTCCGAGCGTCTGCACTACCTCGAAGGCACCGCGGCCGAAGCGCTGGACGACCTCGCGGCGATGCGCCGCATGAACCTCCGCTTCTACCGCCGTCTGAGCGCGAAGGAGCTGGCGCGCTGGGGAATGCACTCCGAGCGCGGCGAGGAGAGCGCCGACAAGATCGTGCGCATGATGGCCGCTCACGACCTCGTGCACCGCCGCCAACTCCAGCGCATCCGCGTCGCGATCGGCCTCCCGCCGAGCGAAACGCCCTAGCCCGGCGTCGCGTGCCTCACCTCGCGCGGCGTTCGTCGCGTCGGCTGGGGGTCGCACGTGATGAGCGCGTCGTCGGCTCGCTGGCGTTGCTTCCGCGTCGAACGGGCGGCCTCCGCCGTCCAGGCTCCGGCCGCCCTCCCGCTCCGGCGGCTCCGCCATCCTGGCTGCGCCGCCTCCGCGAAGTCGCCGCGGAAGCAACGCCACCGAGCCGCCGACGCGTGCCTCGCCACGCGCGGTCTGCGCCGCCACGGGCGAGGGCTCGCACGACTCGGGCGCGATCCCCAGGCGCAGCGCGTCGCTGCCGGGACGGGCACCGTGCGGCGCCGGGCCAGCGACGGGTCCCGGAGCGACGCGGCGCGTGCCGATCTCGACCGCCGCGACCCGGTATCGGCCCCGAGGCGCGACGGGCGAACCCCGGCACGGCTGCGAGCGCGCGGCCCGCGTCCAGCCCCGAGGCGAGATGCGCGGCCCCTGACACGGCTCCGAGCCGACGAGGCGAGTCCCGAGGCGAGACGAGCGACCCCGTGCCCGGCCCGAGGCCGGCCGGGGCGCTAGCCGAGGCGCGCGCGGCCCGACGTGGCCTCGCGGATCGCCTCGCGGAAGGCATCGGCGCGGCTGCGGACGAGCGCTGCGGCGAAGCGGGGAGACGGGTCGAACGTGCGATCGCAGCGACGGACGCGCTCTCCCTCGCGGGCGAGGACCGCCTCCACGGCGCCGACGTCGCTCCATGCGCAGTCGACGAGGACGAGGGTCTCGAGCCACACGTCGCGGCGCGGGGCGGCGTCCAGCGCGGCGCGCGCCGCGTCGCCGTAGGCGTGGGCCAGTCCGCCCGTGCCGAGCTTGGTGCCGCCGAACCAGCGCGTGACCACGATCAGCGCGTCGCGGACGCCGGCCGCCTCGAGCGCGGCCAGGATCGGCGTGCCGGCGGTGCCGGAGGGCTCGCCGTCGTCGTCGAGGCGCTGGAGCGCCGCCTCCGGCGGCCGATGCGGAAGGCCCAGCAGTGGTGGGTGGCGTCGTGAAAACGGCGGCGAATGCCGGCCAACGCCGCATCCGCCGCCGCTTCTTCGTCTGCGCGGAAGGCGCGCGCGAGGAAGCGCGACCCCTTCACGCGAAGCTCGACCTCCGGTCCGTCGTGGACGGACCGGTATCGGTCGGTCAGGCTACGCCCCCTTCGCGACGGACAGGCCCAGGGCCTCCCGCACGCGCGGCAGGACGACGTCCTTGCCGCGAGTGACGAGCGTCTCCCGGATGATCTCGTCCGTCATGTCGAGGTTCAGCTTTCCGTCCTTCACGAGCAGCGCCAGGAACGTGGCGACGTTCTTCGAGAACATCTGGCTCGCGTGGTTCGGAATGGTGGACGGCAGGTTCGTGGGCCCGAAGATCGTGACGCCGTTCTCGACGACGGTCTGGTCGGCGCGCGTGAGCTCGCAGTTGCCGCCGCTGGCCGCCGCGAGGTCCACGATGACCGAGCCCGGCGCCATCGCCGCGACCATCTCCTTCGTGATGAGGACCGGCGCCTTCTTGCCGGGCACCGCGGCGGTCGAGATGACCACGTCCGAACGCTGGACGACGCTCATCATCAGCTCGCGCTGCTTCCGGTAGAACTCCTCGCCGAGCTGCTTGGCGTAGCCGCCCTTGTCCTCGGCGGCGCCCGCCTCGAGCGGCATCTCCACGAACTTCGCCCCGAGGCTCTGGATCTGCTCCTTCACCGCGGCCCGGACGTCGTACGCCTCGACGACGGCGCCGAGCTTGCGCGACGTCGCGATGGCCTGGAGCCCGGCCACTCCCGCGCCGATCACGAAGACCTTCGCCGCGCGGAGCGATCCGGCGGCCGTCATCATGAGCGGGAACATCTTCGGGAGCTGCACCGCCGACATCAGAACCGCCTTGTAGCCGGCGATCGTGGCCATGGACGAGAGGATGTCCATGCTCTGGGCGCGCGTGATGCGTGGAACGAGCTCGAGGGCGAACAGCAGAGACCCGCGCGAAGCGATCTCCGCCGCGGCGCCGGGATTCGACAGCGGATCCGCGGTGCCGATGACGACTTGCTCGGGGCGCAGCATCGGAAGGTCGGCGCGCCCCACCTCCGGATTCGTTCCGAAGGTGCGGACCTGCAGGAGCACGTCCGCCGTGCCGAACAGCTCCTGGCGCGAGACGATCTTCGCGCCCTGCTTCTGGTAGTCGGCGTCCGGATGACCGGCGGCAACGCCGGCACCCGCCTCGACCCGGACTTCGAGACCCGCCTTCACGAGCGCGGGGACGGCGGCGGGAATCAAGGAGACGCGTCGCTCGCCCGGGAACGTCTCTTTCGATACTCCGATGATCATGGGGACGTCCTCCGTCAGTGCGCCGCGCCAGTACCGGTGAGTTGCTTCACGAGATCGCCGATGACCGCCTTCGCGTCGCCGAAGATCATGTACGTGTGGTCCGAGGAGTACAGCTCGTTGTCGATCCCCGCGAACCCTGGGTTCATCGTGCGCTTGATCGCGAAGCAGGTCTTGGCCCGGTCGGCGTCGATGATGGGCATCCCGAAGATCGGGCTGCTCTTGTCGTGCCGGGCGGCCGGGTTCACGACGTCATTCGCGCCGATCACCAGGGCCACGTCGGCCTGCCCCATCTCGGGGTTGATGTCGTCCATCTCGACGAGCTTCTCGTAGGGGATCTCCGCCTCGGCGAGCAGTACGTTCATGTGGCCCGGCATGCGGCCGGCCACCGGATGGATCGCGAACTTCACGTCGACGCCGCGCTTGGTCAGCTGGTCGTACAGCTCGCGCACGCGATGCTGCGCCTGCGCCACCGCCATTCCGTAGCCCGGGATGACGACGACCGTCTGGGCCTGCTCCATCACGAGCGCGGCGCCTTCCGACGTTTCGCTCTTCACGGCCTTGGCCTCGCCGCCGGCCTTCGACTGCACCTGCCCGAACGCGCCGAAGAGCACGTTCGTGAAGGACCGGTTCATGGCGTTGCACATGATGATGGAGAGGATGAGACCCGAGGATCCGTCGAGAGCTCCCGCCGTGATCAGCAGCTTGTTGCCGAGGACGAAGCCCATCGCGACCGCCGACAACCCCGCGTACGAGTTGAGGAGGGAGATGACGGTGGGCATGTCCGCGCCGCCGATCGGGATGATCAGGAGCACGCCGAAGAGCAGGGCGAGCCCGATGATGGCGGGGAAGAGGGACACGTGCGACATCGGCTGCACGATGAGCAGGATGCCGCAGAGCACCGCGATCGCGAGGAGCGACAGGTTGCTCTGGTTCTGGAACTTGTACGTCACCGGCCGCTGCGGGATCCACTTGACCTCCTGGAGCTTGCCGGCCGCCATGAGGCTTCCGGTCAAGGTCAGGAAGCCGAGGATCACTTCGGCGATGATCGCGGTCATGCGGAAGGTGGTCAGCTCCGCTCCGCCGCCCCTCACGCCGAGGTAGTACTCGGCCGCGCCCACGAGCCCGGCGGCGGCGCCGCCGAAGGCGTGCGAAAGGGCGGTTCGCTGGGGGACCGCCGTGAGCGGGACCAGGGAGAGCGGGATGCCCACGAGGAAGGCGAGCACGACCGCTCCGGCCATCCACTGCCAGTTGCCGAATCCGGCCTGGGCCAGGGTTCCGAGGACGGCCAGGACCATCGCGGCGACGCCGGCGCGCACGGCGCGGCGAGCCGTCTTGGGATGGTTCATCCAGTACAGGGCAAAGATGAACAGCGCGGTGGAGACCAGGTACACGAGTTGGACGATGTTCGCTTTCATGGCTTCTGCGGCTCCCGCTGCTTGAACATCTTCAGCATTCGATCCGTGATGAGGAAGCCGCTGACGATGTTCGTCATCGACGCGAAGAGCGCGACCGCACCGATCATCGTGATGTACTTGGGGTGCTCGGGGTTCGAGACGACGATGATGGAACCGACGACCGCGATCGCGGAGATCGCGTTCGTGATCGACATCAGCGGCGTGTGCAGGAGCCGCGAGACACGAGTGATCACGCCGAGACCGATGAAGGTCGCCAGCATGAACACGAAGAGCTGGCTCGGGAAGCTCTCACCGACGTGAGTCGGCAAGACGTCCGCCGGAGGCGCGGACGGATCCTGCGCCAGCAGGGGGTGCGCGATTCCGAGCAGGATCGCGCCGACGAGAACGCTTACGGGTCGAAGCCTCATGTCTGGGAGACTCCTCTCCAGGTCGTTGAGAAAGGCGCACCGGCTTGGTGACGCCTCTTGCGAGGGCAAGCCTGGCAGCCACCCAAGATATGGGCCCGGGCGGGCGTCGACCACGGGATGGAAGCGTCGGGGGAGGCGCACTTGCGGCGCCGGTGCCCGTCCGGGGCCCGGACCTGGCCGGGAGGGCGGCTCGGCCGTAGCCTCCCGGGGCCGGGACGCCCAGCCGACCCCCGCCCGTGCACGCGCGGCGCAGGGCCCCGGGGCGGACCCGCGGCACGGGGGAGGCCGAGCATGAGCCGCATCTTCATCGACTCGACCGACATCACGAAGCTCGAGGTCGACGCGATCGTCAACGCGGCGAACACGACCCTGCTGGGCGGCGGAGGCGTCGACGGCGCGATCCACCGCGCCGCGGGACCGGGCCTCCTGGAAGAGTGTCGCTCGCTCGGCGGCTGCGCGACGGGCGAGGCCGTGATCACCCGGGGCTACGCGCTGCCGGCCCGCTGGGTCATCCACGCCGTCGGTCCGGTGTGGCACGGCGGACGGCACGGCGAGGCGGAGCTGCTCGCATCGTGCTACCGGAAGTCCTTGGACCTGGCGCTCGAGCGGGGGCGCGGACGATCGCGTTTCCGGCGATCAGCTGCGGCGCGTACCGCTTCCCCCTCGACGCGGCCGCGGAGATCGCCGTGAGGGAGGTCGCGACGTTCCTGGAGGAGCACGCCTCGATCGAGCGCGTGACGCTCGTCTGCTTCGAGCCGAGCGTGCGGTCGGCGTACGAGAGGGCGCTCAGCTTCCGCTCAGCGCGCGGCGACCGCGCCTGACCGGCGGCGCGCGGCGTCCACGAGCGCCGCGAACAGCTTGCGGGAAGCTTCGTCGTCGCCGAGCTCGGGGTGCCACTGCACGCCGAGGAGGAACCGCTCGCTCGTCCCCTCGAACGCCTCGACCACGCCGTCCGGCGCGACGGCGGCCGCGCGCAAGGAGGCGCCGAGCCGCTTCGGCGCCTGATGGTGCGAGCTGTTCACCCGGACGCTCGCGACGCCGAGCAGCTCGCGCAGGCGCGTTCCCTCCGCGATCTCCACGGAATGGTGCGGGAGGTTCGGGTAGTGCCCCGCATGCGGCAGGCTCGCGGGAACCTGCGAGGGAATGTCCTGCCAGAGGGCGCCCCCGCACGTGACGGCGAGAAGCTGACAGCCGTAACAGATGCCGAGCACGGGGATGTCCGAGTCCAGGAGAGCGCGCGCGAGCGCGAGGTCGAAGCGCTCGCGCCACGGGGGCAGCGGCTCGTGGGTGGGCAGCGGCTCCTCGCCGTAGAGGCGCGGGTCCACGTCCTCGCCGCCCACGATGACGATCCCGTCGAACGCCTCGAGGAGCCGGGGAATGGCCGAAGGATCCATGAGCGGCGCGATCGCGATCGCACGCCGCCCGCCTCCTCGACGCGTCGCACGTAAGGCTCGAACACGAAGGCGAGGAGCGCGCCTCGACGCGCACGTCGCACGTGATGCCGATGCGCGGCCGCGCAGGGTCGGGATTCGGGCGCAAGGCGGAGCCTCCTTCGGGATCGCGGGCGCAGGCGTCGCATCGAGCGCCGCCCGCCGGCGCGGAATCTACCATCCATGAACGTCGGACGTCCGTGGCGGACGGGTGAGCGGGCGACCCAGGGAGCGAAGGGGCGCCGCGGGACGCCGGTGCGGTCGAAGGGTCGACCGGGGGGGCGCCCGGACCCGTGGTCCAGAGCGGGAGCAGAGGCAACTCCGTGCCCCGGCGTCGATTCCGGGGACCGGATCCGTCCCTGCGGCGCCCGCTGACGACGTCCAGTCTACACCCGCGGAGGGTGGCAACGGTCAACCTCGTGCGCCGGCCCCTTCGCGGCTGGACCCGTGACGACTTGCGCGGAAGCCGTCCGTCGCCTTAGCCTCTTCCGCCGTCTCGCTCGGGGAGAAGAGGACATGACAGCCCCTCCGGGAACCTGGCGCGAGTGCAGCACCTGCAAGAAGCCCATCCGTCCCGGACAGACGTACTACGTGTGCAGCGTTTCGACGTGCAACCGGCGTCGGAGCAGCTACGTGTTCTGCTCGGTGGATTGCTGGGACGCCCACCTGCCGTTCGCCAACCATCGCGAGGCGTGGGCCGTGGAGGAGACAGCGCCGCGGCGGTGAGCCCTGCCGAGTCCGCCGCGGCGCCCGCTGCCCGTGCGCTCCTTCGGGACGAGGGAGCGACTGACCGGTGCAGCATCTCCTGATCCAAGCTATGGGGCGGGCGAGTGCGGAGCAATGACGTGCGCGCTCCCGCCGCGCATTCCGCAACTGATATTTGTCAGTTCCCTCCGGCGACGCGCCCTCGTCGCCGCGAAGGACCGGACGAAACCAGGCCACCCTCGGGCTCGGGGGCGTGACGCTCCGACGAGGCCCGTCGTCGCCGAGCCCCGGAGCCCGCACGCCTTGACGAAGGTCGGACCCCTTCCATCTTGACCTTCCCGCGGGCACCACGCCGGCCGAAAGGCGTCGGCGATGGATGTTCTGCTGAACGAGATCCTGTACGACCCCGAAGGAGCGGACGGCGGCTACGAGTACGTGGAGCTCGTGGCCGCGCCGGGCGCGGCGTCGGACGGCTCGCTCGCCGGTTGGGTCGTCGAGACGGGAAACGGCTCCACGGGCGAGTGGCGTGTCGCGTGGACCGGAGCGTCGGGCCAGCGGCTGCAAGGCGGCCTCTTCGTCCTCGGAGAGAGCGGCGTGGAGCCGCGGCCGAACGTCGTGACGGAGCTGGACCTGCAGAACGGTCCGGACGCGTGCCGGCTGCGCTCTCCCTCCGGCGAGGTGGACGTCGTCGGATGGGGCTCGCCGCTCCCGCGCGGGTTCTTCGAAGGGGCCGCGGCGGTGGACGTGTCCGGTCAGTCGCTCGCGCGGCTGCCGGACGGCGTGGACACGGATCGCAACGACGTGGACTTCCGGCCCGCCGCCCCCACGCCGGGCGGCTTCAACTCGCCGGAGTCTCTGGCGGTCGTGGAGCGGGCGGACCTGCCCCCGGCGGGGCTTTCGCCCGGCACGCCGTGGGACTTCCGATGGCGCATTCGCAACGCCGGCCGCGCGGCCTGGACGGGGGCGGTGCGCGTCGTTTGCGCGCTCCATCCGGGAGAGACGCTCGCGAAGGTGGAGATCGACGCGGCGCCGGGACTCGGGCCGGGCGCGGTCGTCGAGCTGGCGGCCACGGCCGTGCCGCCGCAGGGCGCGCACCTGCCGCGCTCGGATCCGCCCTCTCCCGAGGTGGGCGCGCTGTGGCGCGGCACCGGAGCGGATCTCGCCGTGAGCGAGGTCTACTCCCGCCCGCCGCCCGAGGAGACCGAGTGGGTGGAGCTGGTCTCGCTCGCGGACGCACCGCTCGCGCTGTCGGCCCTCCGCCTGCACGACGCCACCGGAACCGGCGGCGCCCTGGGCGGCGTGCTCTCCCCGTTCCAGTTCGCGCTCGTGACGGCGGACACGGGTCGCTTCGTCGCCCGGTGGGGCCGGCCCGCCGGCGCGCTCCTCGTGCAGCTCGCGCCGTGGCCGGCGCTCAACCACACGGGGTCGCCGGAGGAGCTCGCCGAGCGCGTCGACGTCGAGGCGGGCGGAGAGGGAATCGCCGCGGCCACGCTGCCCGGCGGCATCGCCCAGGGCGTGTCGTGGGAGCGCATCTCGCTCCGGCTGCCGGGAGAGGCGCTTTCCAGCTGGGGACCGTGTCTCGATCCGCGCGGCGCCGCGCCGGGCGGGAGAACAGCCGCCACTCCGACGTGGCGCTGCCCGGCGCCGCCGGCTCGCTCGTCGTGCGGCCGGTGCCGTTCCGCCCCGCGGTGGACGGCGCGGCTCTCGTGGTGCTGCGGCCCGAGCGCGGCGCCGCGTCGTGCACGATGACGATCTTCGACTCGGCCGGTCTCGAGATCGCGGCGCTCCGCCCCTGGTCCGTGGGCGACCGCGAGCTGCGCGCGGTGTGGGACGGCCGGGCCGCGGACGGAACGCCCGCTCCTCTCGGCCTGTATCTCCTGTGCGCCAGCGCGCCGGGGAATGCGCCGCGGCGCACGCCCGTGGTGCTGGTTCGATGAGGGCTCGCCCGCGAGCCGGCGCGGCGCTCGCCGCCCTCGCCATGGTGGCGACCCTCGGCCCCGCCGGCGCGCGCGCGGCATTCGAGCGTCCCTCCCTCGACGCGGAATCGGCCGCGCTCGGCGGAGACGTGGCCACCGCCGGCGATCCCGTTTTCGGAAACCCGGCGCGGCTCGCCGGCCGCGCGGCCACGCCACCGCTCGGCGCGCGATTCGATCTTTCTCGGCCCTTCGGCCTCGCCGAGCTCTCGGAGAGCCAGTTCTCGCTCGCGCGCGAGGGCCGGCGGATCGGGCTCGGCCTCGGCGCGCGGCGCTTCGGAGCGGACGGCGACGCGGCCTACGCGGAACGGGAAGCCCGGCTCGCGCTCGCTCTCGCGCACGACGACGCGGCGATCGGCCTTGCGGTGCGGGGGCTGGAGGCGTCGGGCGGAGGCTTCGCGCCCGTGCGTTCGCTGGCCGTGGACGCGGCGTTCCTCGCGCAGCCCTTGCCCTTTGCCGAGATCGGCGCGGTCGTGGAAGCGGTGGCGGGCGAGGTGCCGGGAGACCCGGACGGAGAGCGTCGACGCGCGGCGGTCGGGCTCGCGCGGTCCTTCGGGAGCGCCTTCCGGCTCTCTCTCGAAGTTCAGCGCCGGGGCGAGGACCCTCTGGCGGGGGTCGTGGGCCTCGAGTGTCACCTGCTGAGCGTGCTGGATCTGCGCGCTGGGATCCGGCAGGAACCCGTGGCGCCTTCCTGCGGATTCTCGCTTCGCTTGGCCGCCGGCCGGGTGGACGTGGCCGTCACCCCCACGGAGCCCCTGGGCACCACGGTTCGCCTCGGTGTGCGGCTCGGCGGTCCTCGGTGAGGACGATCCGGGCAACCCGCCAAGAACCGCTCAAATCTTTGCGTTTCCGGCCGATGCAGGAACAGACGGACCCGGTCGTCGCCGGTCGGGAGGGGTGCGGCATGGGCGGGGAGTGGTTGAGCGCCGAGGAAACGGCGGCGAGCCTCCAGATCACGAAGGCCACGCTGTACAAGCTCGTGCGCGAGGGCCGGGTTCCGGCTCGCAAGAGCCACGGCCGCTGGCAGTTCCTGGCCAGGGACATCGAGGAGCTCTTCTCGCTGACCGCCACGGCGGCACACTCGCCGGCTCACGGAGGTTCGACCCGATGACCTCGCCCCCCGCGGGACGGGACACCGCGAGCGGCACGAGCGGCGAGCTCTCCTTCCCCAGCACCATCAACGAGGAGCAGGTCAAGCGGATCATCTCCGTGACCGGCAACCTGCCCCCGGTTCCGCACGTCGCGGCGAAGATGATGGAGCTGGTGAACAAGGAAGAGACGTCCGTCCGCGATCTCCAGCGCGTCATCTCCGCCGATCCGGCGCTCACCGCCCGGATCCTCAAGATGTCGAACAGCGTCTTCTACAGCTTCGACCAGAAGATCACCACGCTCTCCCACGCGATCGTCATCCTGGGATTCCGCGCCGTGCAGTCCATGGCGGTCGCAGCCTCCACGCGCAGCCTCTTCGTGAAGCGGGGCGCCCAGTTCGGTCTCAAGGAGAAGCTCCTGTGGGAGCACTCGGTCGGCGTGGCCACCGGCTGCCGGCAGATCGCGCGGACCGTCGGCTACGAGAACGAGGAGACGGCGTTCATCGCCGGCCTGCTGCACGACATCGGGAAGGCCGTGCTCAATCAGGTGATCCCGAAGAAGTACGGCCGGATCGTGGAGCAGGTGTACAACGACGGGCAATCGTTCGCCGAGGTCGAGCAGGCCACGCTCGGCTTCGATCACAGCCACATCGGCGCGCTGATCGCGCAGAAGTGGAACTTCGACTGGGCGATGGTCGAGACGATCGCGTACCACCATCGTCCGGAGGCGCAGACCTCGGGCGTTCTCTCGTCCGTTCTCGCGCTGTCGAACGAGCTCTGCAAGCGGATGGGCATCGGGCTGGAGCGCGTGCCGGAGGGCGGCTCGGCGGCCGAGCACTGGAGCGCGGCGACCCTCGGTTTGGACGAGGGCGCCTGTCGTGAGATCCAGGAAGTGCTGAGGGCCGGGTTGGAGGAGGAGAAGAAGCTCTACGCCGTCTGATTCGCGGACCCACTTCCAGGCCCCGCGAACCCGACGGACGGCGTCAGGAGACGCCGTGATCGCCACGGAGACCCCACCCGACCATGAATCCGCCGGACAACCCCCTCCTCGATGACGCCGACGAGCCCGGGAGCGCGCGCGACCCGCAGGCCGTGTTGCGGGTGGTCGAGCGGCTCCTCGACGGTAGCGGAGACCCCGAGTCGGACCTGTTCCTGCGCGAGGTGACCTCCGAGGTGGCGCGGCACACGGGCTCGATGCAGGTCGTGCTCAGCCTCGTGGACGCCGCCAGCGGCTCGTTCGAGGCTCGCGCCACGCACGGGTTCGCCGGGGAGGCGCCCGCGGACCTGAGCTGGCTCGAGAACGGCGTCCATGGATGGGTCCACCGCACCGGTACGCCGCTGATCCTCACCGAGCCGGAGGCGGCCGGCGGCCTGCCGTTGCTGTCCTTCGAAGTCCCGCCGCTGGTGGCCGCGCCCATCCGGGTGGGGGACTCCACGCTCGGAGTCGTGGCCGCGCTGCGGCCGCTGCGGCAGGAAGGCTACGCCGAGGACGATCTCCTCTTCCTGCAGACGATCGGCGCGCTCCTCGGCGGGATGATCGGGCACCGCCGCGCCGAGGCGCAGGGTCGCGACGCGATCCGCAAGACCATCGAGTCCCTCACGATGGCGCTCGACGCCCGGGACGCCTACACGCGCGGCCACTCGCAGCGAGTGGCGATGTACAGCGTGGCCATCACGAACGAGCTGGAGCGCGACAACCGCTGGTCCTTCGTGAAGGAGCGGCGCAACTCGCTGCTCATGTCGGCGCTGCTGCACGACATCGGGAAGATCGGGATCCGCGACGAGATCCTGCTGAAGCCGGGCAAGCTCACCGACGAGGAGTACGCCCTCATCAAGGCCCACACGACGAAGGGCGCGGAGATCGTGCGCGGGATCCCCGGCTTCGACGAGGATGTCATCGCCGGAATCCTCCAGCACCACGAGAAGTGGGACGGCAAGGGCTACCCGGCCGGCCTCTCCGGCGAGCAGATCCACATCTTCGGTCGGATCATCGGGCTGGCCGACGCCTTCGACGCCATCGTGACGAGCCGGCCGTACCACTCCGGCGCCTCGTTCCAGTACGCCATGGGGCGCGTCGAGGAGCTGTCGGGGACGGCGTTCGATCCCGAAGTGGTGCGGGCGATGATGCGCGCGTTCAAGGATTCGGCGGTCTGGAACGACCTCGGCAACATCTCGCTCGGAGGACCGAAGTCGGAGGAAGCGCCGCCGGCGGAAGGCGAGCCCGTCTCCACCGATCGCGCGCTGCGCAAGATCTTCGGCCGGAGCATCAACGAGCTGCCCACGCTGCCGCACGTCGTCTCGCAGATCCTGGAGAAGACGCGCAACCAGAGCACGCGCCTGGACGAGCTGGTGGACATCATCTCCACGGACCAGGTGCTCGTATCCACGTTCCTGAAGCTCGTGAACTCCGCGTTCTACGGCTTCAGCCGCCGGATCACCACGCTGAAGCAGGCGATCACGCTCCTCGGCTTCCGGAGCGTCCGCAACGTGGTCGTGAACGCGGGCGTCGTGGGCATCTTCCGCAAGCGGACGTTCAGCAATCGCTATCGGCTGCGCCTGTGGGACCACTCCGTGTCCTGCGCGGTGTGCGCCCGCGTCCTCGCGGAGCGGAGCGGCTACCTCGCCCGCGAAGAGGCGTTCACGGGCGGGCTGCTCCACGACATCGGGAAGATCGTGATCGACCAGTACGCGCCGCGCCAGTCGCGCGCCATCATGGCGCGGGTGGACGCGGGGGAGGAGGCGCGCCTCGTGGAGGCCGAGGTGCTGGGCGCCGACCACATGAAGATCGGCGTCTGGATCGCGGATCGCTGGCACCTCCCCAAAGCGCTCTGCGCGGCCATCGAGTGCCATCACGATCCGGACTCGGCCCAGGCCGCGCCGGACCGCGAGCTCGTGCGCATCGTGGCTTCGGCGAACGGCCTGGCGAAGATCCGGCGCACGGAGCGCCCGGAGGAGCTGGACGCCGCGCTCGAAGCGTACGTGGCCTCGCCCGCGAACCTCCTGAAGCTCGACCTCGGCGCGGCGCGCGAGGTCGTCGCCGCCACCTGGCAGGGCAAGGCCGAAGCGATGCGTACCTTCGGCGGCCTCCCGAGCGAAATGGCGGAGCCCGCCGCGGACGACGAAGGCGCCGCGCGCAAGACCAAGTAGCCATCGCGTCCACGCCGACGCGTGCCTCGCCTCGCGCGGCGTTCGTCGCGTCGGACGATGACGCACGTGAAGAACACGTCGTCGGCTCGGCGTCGTGCTTTCGCCGCGAACGGTCGGCCTCCGGCATCCAGCCTCCGGCCGACCTCCCGCTCCGGCGGCTCCGCCATCCATGGCTGCGCCGCCTCCGCGAAGTCGCTGCGAAAGCACGCCACCGAGCCGCCGACGCGTGCCTCGCCTCGCGCGGTCTGCGCCGACGCGACGAGGGCTCGCACGAGTCGGGCGCGATCATCGGACGCAGCGCGACGCCGACTCCGGCGCGATCCCTTGGCGCAGCGCGTCGCCGACTGCGCGCCCGTCCGTCAGGTCGGTGCCGGTCGTCGGCCGTCTCGCGTCGGAGCGGCGCCGGCGGGTCTCGACCGCCGCGATCCGGTATCGGTCTCGCCCCGGGGCCCGAGGCGAGACGGGCGAACCCTGACACGGCTTCAGGCGCGCAGTAGGACGCCGGCCCCGAAGCGAGACGGGCGAACCCCGGTCCGCGGCGAAGTTCGGTCCGCGGCGAGACAGGCGCGATACAATGCCGCTCGTGGAGCTCTTCGAACATCCCGAGGACGACGCCCCTCCGCCGGCGGCACCGCTCGCGGACCGGATGCGGCCGCGCCGGCTCGACGAGATCGTCGGGCAGGACGCGATCGTGGGCGCGGACGCCACGCTGCGACGGGCCGTGGCGCAGGGGCGGCTTCCGTCGTTGATCCTCTGGGGCCCGCCCGGCTGCGGGAAGACCACGCTGGCCCGCGTGCTCGCGCACGAGCTCGACGCCGAGTTCCGCGAGGTCTCCGCCGTATCGTCGGGCGTGCAGGAGCTGCGCGAGGTCGTCGCCGCGGCGAAGCAGCACCGCTCGCGGGGCCGACGCACGATCCTCTTCATCGACGAGATCCATCGCTTCAACAAGGCACAGCAGGACGCGGTGCTTCCCGCCGTCGAGAACGGCACGGTCGTGCTCATCGGCGCGACCACGGAGAACCCGTCGTTCGAAGTGAACGCGCCGCTGCGCTCGCGCTGCCACGTGCTGCGCCTCGAGGCGCTGCGCCGCGACGCGATCGACGCGATCCTCTCTCGCGCGCTGGCGGACCGTGGGCACGGCCTCGGCGCGCGCGAGGTCTCCCTCGACGCGGACGCGCGGGACGAGATCGTTCGCCGCGCGAACGGCGACGCGCGCATCGCGCTCAATCTGCTGGAAGCGTGCGCGGACGTCGCGGCGGGCGGCGCGGCCGTCGGCCGGAGCACGGTGGCATCGCTTGCGAAGGAGAACACCGTCCTCTACGACCGGGCGTCGGGCCGGCACTACGATCACGCGTCTGCGTTCCAGAAGAGCCTGCGCGGCTCCGATCCGGACGCCGCACTCTACTGGATGGCGAAGATGCTCGCGGCGGGCGAGGACCCGCGCTTCGTGGCGCGCCGGCTCCTGGTCACGGCGGCGGAGGACGTGGGGTTGGCGGATCCGCAGGCGCTGTCGGTCGCGGTCGCGGCGTTCCAGGCCCTCGAGTTCCTGGGGATGCCGGAGGCGCGAATCCCCTTGGCCGAGGCGACGATCTACGTGGCCACGGCGCCGAAGTCGAACAGCGCGGTCAAGGCGATCGACGCCGCGCTCGGGGCCATCTCCGAAGGAGAGTCCCACGAAGTTCCTCCGTTCCTGAGGATGGCGGACCCGGGGAAGAAGGATTACATTTACCCCCATCTCGCCCCCGGCCACTTCCGCTCGGACGATTACCTTCCGGCGGAGCTCCGGGGGCGTTCGTTTTATGTTCCCGGAGAGCTGGGCGACGAGACGACGATCGCGAAGCGGATTCGCGGAGCTCTCGGCCGCGGGCGGGCCCGGGACGAGGACCCGGGTCGACCTCCTGCGCCGCGGGACCGGGAAGGCTGAGCCGCGCTTCCGCGAACACCGGAACAGGAGGTCGACGATGGATCGCAGGACGTTCCTCGCCCGCGCCGGCATCGTGGCCACGTGGGCCAGCATCCCGATCACGGTCAGCGATTGCGGCAAGGACAACACCATGGGGCCGGGCTCCGGCGGGAATGGCGACGCCGTGGGTCGCGTGGAGATCGTCCAGGGGCACACGCACGACGGTGCGGTCGTGACCAAAGTGGAGTTGCAGGCCGGCCAAGCGGTCGTCCTGCACCTCACCGGCAGCGGCCACGAGCACGTCGTGGGCCTGACCGCGCAAGAGGTCATGGACATCGGGGCGGGAACCGCGGTCACCCAGATCTCCGAGGCGGACGCTACCGGTCACCAGCACCACGTGTCCTTCAACTAGCCGCGCTCGGCCGCCGTCGGTCCCGGGAAGGGGGCGGTCGCGGGGCGGCGCCCCTCGGTAGCGCGGTCGCCGTTGCGGAAGGGCAGCGCCCATCGGGGAATCCCCGAATCTGAGCCCCGCGAGAAGCATCACGCTTGCCGGAGATGGCGGATCCGCCGAAGTGTGATTACATTGACCCCATCTCGCCCCCGGCCGTTGCCGCTCGGATGGTTACCTTCCGGCGGAGCTCCGGGGGCGCTCTTTCTTCTGGTGTTCCCGGCGGGCGAGCCTCAGGCGGCTCGCAACAGGGCGCGGAGCGCGCGCTCGCCCGGGTCGACCGCCAGAAACGTCTGACGGACGAGCACCTCGTCGGCCACCATGGCGGCGGCTTCGAGCAGGACTTCGCGCACGTCGTCGAGCTCGGCGCCGTTCGCCTCGTAGGCCGTGATCGCGCCCGCGATCTCCCCGCGCTCCGGTGACGGTAAACGCGCGATGAGCCGGTTCTCGATGCGGCGCAGCACGCCCGCGATGCGATCGCGCGAGGGCGGCCGCGCCATCGCCTCCGCGAAGCCCGCCGCGTACGCCGCCGCGACGTCGCTCGAGGAGGGCTGGCCGCCCGCGAGGAGCTCGCCGAGCGAGCGCCGCGCCTCCGCGGAGCGCGCGAGGATCTGAAGGTCGTGCCGATCGTGGAAGTCGGCCACGTCGGCGCTCGCGGCGGCGGCGCGGAGCCGTTCCCGTGCGCGACGCATCGCGAAGCAGCGCTCCACGAAGTGCTCGCGCCCCTCGCGCGCGTCGAGGTCCGTCTCCTCGACGACGGGGAGCCACGGAAGCCCGCGCACGAGCGCCGCTGCGAAGACGCCCTGGGCGGCGCGCTCGAAGGGTCCGTCGGAGAAGAGATCCTCCGGAGTCTCGTACACGCGCGCGCCGCTGAGCCCGCAGCTGGGGCTTCGGCTCTTGAGCACGTAACCGTCCAGCCGCGCGCCGGCGAGAGCGTCCAGGCGCGCGCGCACCGCCGTGACCACCGTCTGCGAGAGATCGCGCCGCGACGTCGCGCCGAGCAACACGAGCCCGCCCTCGCCGCGCACGAAGGCGATCGCCTCGCGCGGCGCTCCGAGGCCCGCCTCCATCTCCGGACAGGCGGCGACCCACTGCACGTGCGGCGCCAGCACGTCGGCGAGGAAGGCGCGGCGCTCGTGACCGCCGTTCCACCGCACGCGCTCGCCGAGCAGGCACGACGAGATCCCGAGGCGCAGCGGCGTGCTCACGATGCGATCTCCAGCACGGCCTGCCCTGCGAGGCGCGACTCCGCGACGTCGCGGAGCGCGTCGTTCGCTCGGTCGAAGGGATACACGACGGGGTGCGCGCGCACCGGCGCCGACGCGGCCAGCTCCAGGAACTCGCGCGCATCCGCCCGGGTGAGGTTCGAGACGCTGCGGAGGACGCGCTCGCCGAAGAGCCGCTCGTAGGGGAACGACGGGATGTCCGAGAGATGCACCGCGTTGACGGCCACCGTGCCGCCGGGTCGCACGTGCGCCAGGGCGGCGGGGACCACGTCGCCCGAAGGAGCGAACGTCACGACGGCGTCGCACTCGGCCGGCGTTCCCGCCGGTCCCTCGCCGAGCGGTCCAGCCCACGCGGCCCCGAGCGCGAGCGCGTCCTTCCGGTGGCGCTCGCCGCGCGTGAACACGAGGACCTCGCAGCCGCGCGCGCGCGCCGCT
This sequence comes from bacterium, assembly GCA_046330135.1. Classification (GTDB taxonomy): domain Bacteria; phylum ARS69; class ARS69; order ARS69; family ARS69; genus CAYYFX01. Next base: position 78,159 of record JAXLTI010000004.1, on the reverse strand, counting down.
TGGAGCGCGAGATGCGCCGACGCGCCGAACCCGACGAGGCCGAGCCGCTCGCGCCGCGCGACGCCGCTGAGCCGGAGCGCGCGGTATCCGATCACGCCGGCGCACAGGAGCGGCGCCGCCTCGAGGGGCGACAGCGTCGCCGGCAGCGCCAGGCAGAAGTCCGCGCGCGCGACCATCCGCTCGGCGAAACCGCCGTCGCGATCCCAGCCGGTGAAGCGCGCCTCGGCGCACAGGTTCTCGCGACCCGCGAGACACGCGCTGCAGCGGCCGCACGCGGACGCGAGCCAGGTCACGCCCACGCGATCGCCGGCGCGCGGGAGCTCCACGCCCGGGCCCCGCGCCTCGACGATGCCCACGACCTGATGCCCGGGAACGACCGGTCCCGCGCGGAGCTGCAGATCCCCCTCGGCGACGTGGACGTCCGTCCGACAGACCCCGCACGCGAGCACGCGCAGGCGCACCTCGCCCGGGCCGGGCGAGGGCACGGGAAGGTCGCGCTCCGCGAGCGGCCGCTCCCGCACCGGCTTCGGCGACTCCACTCGAAAAGCGCGCAAGCGTTCCTCCGCATTCCCGCCGCCGCGTCGCGTCGAGGTCCGTCCGGCGCCCCGCGCTGCCGCGTCACGTCGGGCCGTCCCGGCGCCCCGCGCTGCCGCGTCACGTCGGGCTGTCCCGGGGCTCCGCGCTCCCGTATGCTCGCGGCACTCGCCAGCGCACCCGGCAGGGCCGGTTGCGCCGAGGAGGATGGCAATGGCCACGACGATCCGTCCAGTGCAGTACTTCTATACTACCGTCAAGGACATGCCCGGGGCGGCCCTCACGTTCCTCTCGCACCTGGCGGGGGAGGGAGTGAATCTGGTCGCGTTCTCGGCCGTTCCGCTCGGCCCGGAGAGCGCGCAGTTCACGCTCTTCCCCGACGAGGGAGACGCGCTGCTGCGAGCATCGCAGCGGGCGGGCTTCACGTTGGACGGTCCGCACACGGCGCTGCTCATCCAGGGAGACGACAAGCTGGGCGCGCTCGCGGAGATCCATTCCGCGCTCTATCGCGTGCAGGTCAACGTGTACGCGGCCACCTGCGTGACCGACGGCAAGGGCGACTACGGATACGTGGTCTACCTCCGCCCGTCGGACGTGGAGACGGCGCTCCGCGCGCTCGACGCCCGCTGAAGTTCCCTCCGTCGCGGGCCCCCGAGGCGTGCAGCTCCGGGGGCGCCGCGGCCGGACTTGCCGCCTCCCGGCAGGTCCTTCCCGGAGTCGCCGCAGATTCGCTCCAAAGGGCTCAATCTCCCCTCAACTCCGGGGGCATTCTTGCCGTTCTGAGTCGAGAGAAGACCACCACTCCTCCCGAAACCGCCCTGACCGGCGGCCGGAGAGTTCGGGCCCCCGGCGCCGACGGGAGGGGAGCGGTCATCGACGGAGGCGGCGCGAAGCTGACTCACCGCCGGACTAAAGTCCCTGCAAAGGACTGACGATCTTCCGCGATGATTGACGATCTCGCCCTTGGATCTCACGGGGAGAAGCACATGGATGGGAGCAAGCGCACGGGAGTCAACGGCATCATGGACATCAGCGAGGCCGCGGACTACCTCCACATCAAGAAGTGGACGCTGTACCGCCTGGTCAAGCGCGGCAAGATCCCCGGGATCAAGGTCGGCGGCCAATGGCGCTTCAAGAAGGAAGTGCTCGACGAGATGTTCACCCAGAACGCTCCCGGCCCGCGCACCGAATAGCCCGTAGCCACTCGCCGAGATCTTCCGGGGTTTCGCCGGGACTCCGAGAGAGCTTCGCGACCGCGCGCCCGCCCCTTCGGGGTCGGGCGTCGTCGCGTTGGTGCTGGGGAAGCGCCCCCAGGGCGATGCGGGCACCGGCCCCAGCGGTTCGCGAATCTTCGCGCATTCTGACGCCGCCGCCGCCGGCGCCCCTCCACGCAGAACCGACGCAGGGGCCGCCCAGGGCGCCGTCACGCCGAACCCGGGCGCCACGCGGCGCTCGCGGCCCGGGAATGGTCTCCGAGTTGCAGGGGAAGGGAGCGCGGACCGCCCGGAGGGTCCTCTCCCGGAGACTGCCTTGCATCTCGCCTCCCGTCCTCGCGCCTGGAACGCCGTCTTCGCGGCTGCCTTCGGGCTTGCTCTCCCCGGCGCCCTGGCGCGGCCGGCCGCGGCCGTCGACCTCTCCGCCGAGCCCCGCTCGGAAGCGAACGTGGTCAACCCGCTGTTCTCCACGTGGGGGCCGGAGGCGGAGCGCGTCTTCCGCCGCGAGAACCACCACGCGAAGTACGCCGCGGAGATCCACTACGACCTCGCGCTGTGGTTCTACGAGCGGCAGGACTACGACCTCTCCCTGGAGCACTACCGCCGCGCGGCGGAGATCGATCCCGATTTCCCCGAGGCGTACTTCGGCATCGGCCTCCTCTTCTACACGCTCGGGGACGACGACAACGCCGCCAAGTACTACGAGCAGGCTCTCACGAAGAACCCGCTCGACCCGGACGTGCGCAACAACCTGGGCCTGATCTATTACCGGCGCGGCGAGCTCGATCGCGCGCGCACCGAGATCGAGGAGGCGCTCCGCCTGCGCGAGGACTTCCCCGACGCGCTCTACAACCTCGGGCTGGTCTTCTACCAGAAGCAGCAGCTCCAGTCCGCGCGCACCCAGTTCGAGCGCGCGCTCACGCAGGATCCCACGTACGTGCGCGCCCGCTTCAACCTCGGCGTCGTCTACTTCGAGCTGGGCGAGCTCGATCGCGCCGCCGAGCAGTGGCGCAAGGTGGAGGAGTCCGCGCCGGGCACGCCGCTCGCGGACCAGGCCCGCGACAACCTCGCGACCCTGAACTCCGCGAGCGCGCCGGACAAGAAGAAGTAGCGCCGATCAGACCGCGGCAAGCACCGGCGAGCGCGTGAGCTCGCCCACGATCCGATCCACCGCCGGCTGCATCCGCTCGAAGATCCCGGCGTCTCCCGTCATGCGGCACGTCCACCCGCAGCCGACGCACAGCGCCATCAGCTTCTCGCCGACGTCGTCCGGATCCGCATCTCGTCGGAACTCGCCCGTGGCCTGGCCGATGCGCACCACGTTCGCGAAGTCCGAAATGAACGTCCGTGCCGCGCGCCGCAGCGAGAGCGACACGTCGCCCGAGACGTCGATCGCGTCGACGGCCAGGTTCAGGAAGAGGCAGCCGCCCTCGAAGAGCCCCGAGGTCCAGTAGGCGCCGTAGGTCCGCAGGGTGCGCGACAGCCGCTCCGTGGGCGACCCGGCGTCCCGCAGCTGCTCGCGGAAGTACGCGCGCGCCATCCCGACCGACTCCTCCACGAGGGCCAGCACGAGCTCTTCCTTGGAGGAGAAGTGCGCCATGATGCCGCCCTTGGAGTAGCCCGTGCGCTCCGCGAGCTTGCCGATCGACATTCCGTGGATGCCTTCGCGGGAGAGAAGCTGCACCGCCTCGGCCACGAGAGCCGCCCGTCCTCCGCGCTCCCCGTTCCGAGCTCCCGCCAATACCATCGTCGCCGCCATTGCCCCACCTCCCGTCGTCGTCCACCCATCCCGTCGGCCACGAACGTTCGCATGGTAGCGCCGTTCGAAGCGGACCGGAAGGGGGGAAGCGGCGCGGGCCGGGGGCAAGTCCGCCCATCAGCGGATCGCCGGCGCGCTCGCTTCAAGAAGTGCGAGACAAGACGGCCGGTTTCGTGAAGAATCTCCGGGGATTTCCACCGGAGGGGGTGCCATGGTGTGTCGAAGGACGCAGGTCATCGCCGGAATCGTCGCGGCGGCCGCGCTGACGGTGCCGGCTGCCCACGCGTTGCCGTGGGACGTGGGCGCGCTCTTGGGCGTGCAGTTGCCCGACGCGGAGCTGTCCGGCTCGGGTCTGAACTCGAGCGAGTTCCCGCTGACCATCGGTGCGCGCGGCGACGCGTATCTCAACGATCAGCTCGGCTGGTTCGCGGACGGCCTCTGGGACAAGATCAGCTCGTCGAAGGCCACGGGCGACGCGAAGATGCTGCACGGTCGCACCGGCCTGGAGCTGCTGATCCCCAATCATCAGGCCGAGCACCAGCTGTACATCGATGCCGGGCTCGGCATCATGAAGATCGACCTGGACAACGCGGACTCGTTCAGCCGCACGTACTGGTCGGTCGGCATCGGCAAGCGCTGGGCGATCAACGAGACGATGCGTCTCCACGTGGAAGTGCGCGGCGACAACACCGTCGGCAAGCACGACGACGCGATCGGCAAGGAGATCAACCAGATCGAGGCGGTCGCCGGCGTGTCGTGGGCGTTCGGCACCGGCAAGCCCAAGGTGGACTCGGACGGCGACGGTGTGTACGACGACACCGACCAGTGCCCCGACACGCCCAAGGGCGCCCGGGTGGACTCGCGCGGCTGCCCGAAGGACTCGGACGGTGACGGCGTGTTCGACGGCATCGACAAGTGCCCCGATACGCCCAAGGGCGCCACGGTCGACGCGCGCGGTTGCCCGTCCGACGAGGACGGCGACGGCGTGTTCGACGGCATCGATCAGTGCCCGGGGACCCCGAAGGGCGTCGCGGTCGACGCGACCGGCTGCCCGGCGGACGAAGACGGGGACGGCGTTCTCAACGCGCAGGACAAGTGCCCCGGCACCCCGAAGGGCGTCGAGGTCGATGAGAACGGTTGCCCGAAGGCGAAGCCGCTCTTCAAGGAAGAGAAGCAGGCGCTGATCCTCGAAGGCGTGAACTTCGAGTTCAACAGCGCCACGCTCACGGCCGCCTCGTCCGAGATCCTGGACAAGGTCGCGGCGTCGATGGTGGCCTGGCCGGACGTCAAGGTGGAGGTCGGCGGGCACACCGACAACATCGCGAGCGCGGACTACAACATGAAGCTCTCGCAGCGCCGCGCGGACGCCGTGAAGGCGTACCTCGTGTCGAAGGGCGTCGCCGCGGACCGCATGGAGTCGAAGGGCTACGGGCTCACCCAGCCGGTCGCGTCGAACGACACGGCGGAAGGGCGCGCGAAGAACCGTCGCGTGGAGCTGAAGAAGATCTAGGCGCGGGGCTCGCACGGAACATGCGGGGGCCGGTCCCGGATCTCGGGGCCGGCCTTTCGCTTGCTTGTCGCGGGTGAGCGCGCGAAGTCCTTCCCCCGGGCCTGTGCGCGCGTATGCGGGCGACGCGCTTCGCGCGTCGCGATCGCATGCGTGCTCCAATGCCCGGGGGAAGGACCTCGCGCGCTCACCCGCGACGGCCTCGCTCGGGCTTGGGGCGGTCGGCGATGCCGGCGATCCAGGCACGGGTAGTGGTACGTACCACTACCCAGGCACGAGGCCGCGTTGACCCCTCCTCGGAGCGATGCTACCTTCGCCCACTTCCTTCCCCTCGCGGAAGGTCGGGACACCCGGCCGCCGGAGAAATGGCCATCGAAGCGCCCGAGCCGATCGGGATCGTTCGACGCATCCCGCGCTGGGTTCCGCCTCTGTGTTGGGTGGGGGTCGTGCTGGGCGCGTCGTCGATCCCGGACCTGCAGACGCGGGCCCTGGGGATCGAGATCCGGGACAAGCTCGCGCACTTCGGCGAGTACTTCATCTTCGGTTGGCTCGTCGCGCGCTCCCTCGAGGGGCTGGGCTGGTCGGGGGCGAAGCACTTCGGCTGGACGATCTTCTTCGGCGCGCTCCTCGGGGCGCTCGACGAGACCTACCAGGGCTTCGTGCCCGGCCGAGAGCAGGACGTGCTCGACTGGCTGGCCGACGTGACCGGCGCCACGGCGGGGTGGTACTTCAGCCGGGAGGACGAGACCGTTGGATCTCCGCGCACTCCGGGGGACGCATGACCTCGTCTCGCCGGAGATCGACCTCTGGCAGCGGATGGAGCAGACCGCCCGGCGCGTGATGTCCGCGGCCTGCTTCTCCGAGATCCGCACGCCCGTCTTCGAGAAGACCGAGCTGTTCGAGCGCGGCGTGGGCGAGGCCACCGACATCGTCGGCAAGGAGATGTACACGTTCGAGACCCGCTCGGGCGAGCGGGTGACGCTGCGGCCGGAGAACACCGCCGGCGTCGTGCGCGCGTACCTCGAGCTGGGCCTTCGCGCCGCGCTGCCCGCCCCGCTCAAGCTCTGGTACCTGGGTCCCATGTTCCGCTACGAGCGCCCGCAGAAGGGCCGGCAGCGGCAGTTCCACCAGCTCGGGGTCGAGATCCTGGACTGCGCGGACGCGCGCTCCGACGCGGAGGTGATCCTCGTGGCGTGCGAGTTCCTGCGCGCTCTGGGCCTCGAAGACCTCGTCGTGGACCTCAACTCGCTCGGCGATCGCGAAGATCGCGCGCGCTACCGCGAGGCGCTGGTGGCGTACCTGCGCTCCGTGCAGGACCGTCTGGACGCCGACAGCCGGGAGCGCATCGATCGCAACCCGTTGCGCGTGCTCGACTCGAAGGACGAAGGCACGCGAAGCGCGCTCCAAGGCGCGCCGTCCATCCTGGACTTCCTCGGCCCGGAGGCCGCCGCGCACTTCGAGGACGTGAAGGCGCTGCTCGGCGACGTGGGCGTGCGCACCCGCGTGGTCTCCACGCTCGTGCGCGGCCTGGACTACTACTCGCGCACCACGTTCGAGATCCAGTCCGAGAAGCTCGGCGCGCAATCCACGGTGTGCGGCGGCGGGCGCTACGACGGCCTCGTGGAGGAGCTGGGCGGACCGGCCACGCCGGCGGTGGGCTGGGCGCTGGGTCTCGAGCGTCTCGCGATCATCCTCGAACAGACGCAGGGTCCGCCCGCCTCGGCCGGTCCCTTCGCCTTCGTCGTCACCGCGGGCGACGCGGCCCGGCGCGCCGCGCTGCCGCTGGCGCGCGACCTGCGCCGTGCAGGCATCCGCTGCGACGTCTCGTTCGCGGGCGGCGGCTTCGGCAAGCAGTTCAAGGCGGCGGATCGGCGCGGTGCGAGATTCGCCGTGGTCCTCGGCGAGGACGAGATCGCGAAGGGCACGGTGTCGCTCAAGGATCTCGCGAGCGGCGAGCAACGGGAGATCGCGCGCGACGAGCTGGCGGCGCAGCTGCTCGGTCTGGCGGAGGCTCGAGGGGAGGGGACGGCATGAAGCTCGGGACGCGACTGCGCACGCACGTCTGCGGTCGGATCGACGCGTCGCTCGCGGGCGAGTCGGTGACGCTCTGCGGCTGGGTCCACCGCGCGCGCGACCACGGCGGCATGGTGTTCGTGGACCTGCGCGACCGGTACGGCATCGTCCAGCTCGTGTTCCCGGGCGAGGATCAGGGCGGGGACGCCGCCGTCCTGGCGGCGGCGCGGGAGCTGCGCAGCGAGACTTCCTTGCGCGTGAGCGGCCGCGTCGTGCGCCGCTCGGCCGAGACGGTGAACCCGAAGATGGCGACGGGCGAGATCGAGGTCGTCGTCGCCGCGCTCGAGGTCCTGAACGAGGCGCCGTCCGATCTCCCGTTCCAGGTCGAGGGGGCGTCCGAGGCGGGCGAGGAGCTGCGGCTCAAGCACCGCTATCTGGACCTGCGCCGGCCCGCGCTGCAGGAGACCTTCGCCCTGCGCTCGCGCGTGGCGCTCGAGACGCGTCGCTACTTCGACGAGCAGGAGTTCGTGGAAATCGAGACGCCGCTGCTCGTGAAGCGGACGCCCGAGGGCGCGCGCGACTATCTCGTGCCGAGCCGCGTGCAGCCGGGCAAGTTCTACGCGCTGCCGCAGTCGCCGCAGCTCTACAAGCAGATCCTCATGGTCTCCGGCTTCGACCGCTACTTCCAGCTCGCCCGCTGCCTGCGCGACGAGGACCTGCGCGCGGATCGCCAGCCGGAGTTCTCGCAGATCGACCTCGAGATGTCGTACGTGGAGGAGGAGGACGTCTTCGAGCTGATCGAAGGGCTGATGTGCCGTCTCTGGAAGGCGGCGCTGGACGTGGACGTGCCCCGCCCGTTCCTCCGCCTGACGTACGCGGAGGCGATGGAAGGCTACGGCACCGACAAGCCGGACCTCCGCTGCGGCCCCGCCTTCTTCGATGCCGGCGATCTCGCGGAGCGCTCCACCTCGGATCTCTTCCGCGGCGTTCGAGCGCGCGGCGAGCGGATGAAGGGCTTCCGCGTTCCGGGCGGCGGAGACTGGTCCCGCAAGGTGATCGACGAGCTCGGGGAGATCGCGGCGGGCGGCGGCGCGAAAGGGCTCGCGTGGATGAAGATCGGCGAGGCGGGCGACCTCGCCGGCGGCGTGGGCAAGTTCTTCGCCGACGTCGCGCGGGAGCTGATCGAGCGCGCCGAGGCGCGCGCGGGAGATCTCCTGCTCTTCGTGGCGGGACCGGAGCGCGTGGTGAACGTCTCCCTGGACCTCGTGCGCCGCGAGGTCGGGAAGCGTCGCGGGTGGACGCAGGGCAAGCCGCCGGCCTTCCTGTGGGTGCACCGCTTCCCCATCTTCGAGCACGACGAGGAGCGCGGCGGCTGGGCGCCCTGCCACCACATCTTCACGATGCCGCACGACGAGTTCCGCGAGAGCTTCGACACGGATCCCGCGTCGGCCATCGGGAAGCTCTACGACCTCGTGCTCGACGGCACCGAGCTGGGCTCCGGCAGCATCCGGATCCACCGCCGCGATCTGCAGGAGCGCGCGCTCGCGGTCATCGGCATCGACGCCGAGGAGGCGGAGCGGCGCTTCGGCTTCCTGCTGCGCGCGCTCGAGTACGGCGCGCCGCCGCACGGCGGGATCGCGCTCGGCTTCGACCGCATCATCATGCTGATGACCGGGCGCACGTCCCTGCGCGACGTCATCGCGTTCCCGAAGACGAACAAGGCGATCTCGCCGATGGACGAGTGTCCCTCCGAAGTGGAGGCCTCGTTGCTGGAGGATCTGCAGATCGTGGTCCGCGAGGACGTGGAGGACGCCGCGCCGGGCGCGTGACGCGTCGCGGCGTGCTAAGGTTCGCCGCGTCGACGGCGGCGCGGCGAGCGGCTTCGAGCGAGCGCCGTCGAGGGGAGGGGGCGCGCATGAACGGAACCGGTCGGTGGAAGGCGATCGTCGTCGCGGCGGCGGCCTTGGGGATGGCGATGCTCGGGACGGGCTGCGGCTCCAATCCGCCGTGCGAGACGGATCTCGCCGCGGTCGACGCGGCGCGCAAGGCGGCGGCGGATGCCGAGGCGCGCCTCGAGGATCTGAAGAAGCAGAAGCAGGAGCTGGAGCAGCAGCTCGCGCAGGAGAAGTCGCGCTCGGACGAGCTGGCCAGGAAGAAGGCGGAGCTCGAGGCGAAGATCGCGGAGCTGTCGAAATGAGCGCGCGCAACGCTCCGCCGCGCGCGGCCGTTCGCCTGGCGGCGGTGCTTCTCGGGAGCGCGCTCCTCGCGACGGCGGCCCCCCCGGTGCGCGCGGCCGGCTACGACCTCGACAAGGGCCAGTACCTCACGGCCGAGGAGTACAAGAAGCTCTCCAAGGACGAGGCGCTGGCGTACTGCCAGAAGCTGGCCCAGGAGATCGACATCGAGAACGACAACGCGGCGGCCGCGAACTCGATGATGGCGGACATCGACGCCGAGATCACGTCGCTGCGCGCGCAGCTCGCCGAGGCGAAGAGCGCGAACGAGCCGCTCGCGTCCACGGTGGCGGAGCTGGAGGCCAAGCTCAAGGAGCTGCAGGAGCTTCCGCGCTCCTACACCGTCGTGCCCGGGGACTTCCTCATGAAGATCTCGGAGAAGACGCGCATCTACAGCGATCCGCACCAGTGGGGGAGGATCTACCGGGCGAATCGCGACAAGATCAAGAACCCGAACCTGATCTACCCGGCGCAGATCCTCCTCATCCCGCGCGGCGAGACCACCTCTCACGTGGTGGTGGAAGGGGAGACGCTGCGTCGCATCGCGAGCTATCCGGAGATCTACTCGGACGCGTCGCAGTGGAAGAAGATCTTCGATGCGAATCACGAGAAGATCGCGAACCCCGACGTGTTGCCGGTGGGCGTGGAGCTCGCGATCCCGCGGTAGGCGGGCGGCAGGGGACCGGGGCTGCGAGAGGCTTGACCCGCCCGCGGTCGAGTTCTAACGTGAGGTCACCTCTCCGTAGGGAGAGTTCCCGCGAGGTTCTCGCGGAGACGTGCAGAGCGAGGGCCTCGTCCCGTCGTCTCATGGGACGAGGCCTTTCGCGTTTCAGGACAACGAGTTAGACAGTCCGGGGCCGGCCCCCGGGTGCCCGCCGCCGACCCCCCCCTCGCCCACCCCGCGCGGGGTGGGCCTGGAAAGCTGGCCTCCATTCGCCGATCATGAGGGCACCTGCGGGGGTGCACCGTGCCCCCGAGGAACCGAGGAGAGGGATTGAACGAGCAAGCCACCCGGCGTCTCGAGCTGGGCGATCTTCCTCCCGTCAGCGTCTTGGGTCAGAACGACGCCAACCTGCGCCTCATCCGCGACTTGTACGGCGCCCGCATCGTGGCGCGCGGCACCGAGATCCTCCTCGACGGCCCGCCGGCGGAGGTCGAGGACCTGGAGCGGATCTTCGATCACCTGATGACGGTGGCCCGGGCCGGCCGATGGGTCAGCCCGCAGGACGTGCGCTATGCGGTGCGCATGGTGCGCGGCCGCAACGGAAACGCGCTGGAATCGCTCTCCGCGAACGGCGAGAACGGCGTGCGCCCGTTCCACGGATTGCGGAAGGAGGTCGTTCCGAAGACGGTCCGCCAGGCCGAGTACGTGCGCGCGCTCGAGGAAGCGGACATCGTCTTCGCCATCGGCCCCGCCGGCACGGGCAAGACGTACCTGGCGATGGCGTCCGCGCTGTCCGCGCTCAACCGCCGCGAGATCGAGCGCATCCAGCTCGTGCGGCCCGCGGTGGACGCGGGCGAGAGCCTGGGGTTCCTTCCGGGGGACTTCACCGAGAAGGTGGCGCCGTATCTGCGGCCCCTCTACGACGCGTTGAACGAGATGCTGCCCACCGAGCGCGTGCAGAAGCTGTTGCAGAACGAGACCATCGAGGTGGCGCCGCTCGCGTACATGCGCGGGCGCACGCTCAACGATTCGATCGTGATCCTGGACGAGGCGCAGAACACCACGCTTCCTCAGATGCGGATGTTCCTCACGCGGCTCGGCTCGAACTCGAAGGCCATCATCACCGCCGATGACACCCAGATCGACCTGCCGCGTACCGAGGACTCCGCGATCTTGAAGATCCAGTATATTCTGCGCTCCGTCGAAGGCATCCGCTTCCTCCGCTTCGGAGACGAGGACGTCGTGCGCCACCATCTCGTGCAGGAGATCGTGCAGGCGTTCGACGAGTACGACGGAAGGAAAGAGCGGGCGAGCGGCGGTCCGCTCTCCGCGGAAGGTGGTGAGTGGCAATAGGCCCGTCCCCGCACGAACGGACCGCCGACGCACCGAAACGACGCCACGCCGTCGCCATCCGGGGACTCTCGCGCGCGCTCGGCATCGAGCGCGCCCGCTTGGCGCGCCTGCTCGTCGCCACGCTGGAGGCGGAGCGCGCGCCGGAGGGCGAGATCGAGCTGGCGCTCGTCTCGGATCGCGTCATGCGCCGGCTCAACCGCGAGTACCGCGGGATCGACGGCACGACCGACGTGCTCTCGTTCTCGTACGTCCGCGAGCCGCACGCCGGCGACGTGCTGGGCGAGATCTTCGTCTCGCCCGCGGTGGCCGGCCGGCAGGCGCGCGAAGCGGGGTGCGCGGTGGCGGAGGAGGTGGCGCGGCTCTCGGTGCACGGCGCGCTGCACGTGCTCGGCTACGATCACGACACGCCCCTCGCGCGCCGTCGGATGCTCAGCCGCCAGAAGCGGTACGTCGAAAGGTACTTCCGGGCGAACTGACCATGCCCACCCCTGCCCCCACCCTGATCTTCGCGGCGCTCGGCGTGCTCTTCTTCGGAGGGCTGCTCTCCGTCGTGTCGGCGGCCGAGCAGGTCTTCCTCTCGCTCACCGAGACGGAGCTGCGCCGCGTGGCCGAGCGCGGCAACGGCCGCTCCGAGCGGATCGTGGAGTACGTGCGCAATCCTCATCGCGTGATCGTCACCACCACGCTCTCCACGGGCGTGTTCTTCGCCGGCGCGATCCTGTGCGTGCTGCTCCTCGTCTCCGGAGCGGGGCCGGTGCGGCTCGGCGACATCGTGGGGCCGGGACTCCTGGGCGGACTCACGCTGGCCATCGTGGGGCGCTCGCTGCCGCGCGCGCTGGCGGCCGCGCAGCCGGACGTCGCCGCCGTGCGCCTCGTGGACGCCTTCTCCGCGGTGGACACGGTGTTCCAGCCGCTCGGCTGGGTCCTCCGGAGAATCATGTCGCGCGTGTCCGACGAGGCCGAGGAGGACCTGGTGGCGACGGAGGAGTTCAAGGCGGTCGCGCAAGACGACGGGCAGACGCCTCTCCTCCAGGACGAGAAGCGGGAGATCCTGCACTCGATCTTCGAGTTCGGCGGCACCACCACGCGCGAGATCATGGTCCCGCGCATCGACATGATCATGGCCGACGCGGATACTCCGCGCCGCCACGTCCTGCGGCTCATCGCGGAGCACGGCCACTCGCGGATTCCCGTCTACGAGGGATCGGTCGATCGGATCCTCGGCGCGGTGCACGTGAAGGAGCTGGTGCGCGACGGGCGCGTGGGCGGCGACGAGACGCCGATCCGCGAGTTCGTCCGCCCCGTCATGTTCGTGCCGGAGACGAAGAAGATCGACGAGCTGCTGCACGAGTTCCAGGAGAAGCGCACGCACCTCGCCATCGTCGTCGACGAGTACGGCGGCACTTCCGGCATGGTCACGCTCGAGGACGTGCTGGAAGAGATCGTGGGCGAGATCGAGGACGAGTACGACAAGTCCGAGCCGCTCTTCGAGCCGTTGGCGGACGGCTCCTATCGAGTCGCCGGGAAGATCGACATCGACGATCTGAACGAGGAGATGAACGTCCAGCTGCCCACCGAGAACAGCGACACGCTGGGCGGCTTCCTCTTCGAGCTGGTCGGAAAGGTGCCGTCGCAGGGCGAGACGGTGGAGTATCAGGGCCTCCGCTTCGTCATCGATCGCGTGCACCGGCAGCGAATCGTCCGCGTGCGCATCCAGCGGGCGGAAGAGGCCAGAACCTAGTTCCTCGGGCGCCGCGCGCGGAGCGGCGGGAGGTCGGACGTGCTCGGCGCCATCCGGCGATACTTCCTCGCGGGGATCCTCGCGCTCGCTCCGGTGACGATCACCGCGTGGGTGCTGTGGAAGATCTTCCGCTACGTGGACAGCTGGCTGCGCCCGTTGATCGAGCACTACACGGGCTTCCCGATCCCGGGCCTCGGCTTCGTCTCGACGATCCTGCTCGTCCTGCTCGTCGGCGTGTTCGCCCAGAACATCGTGGGCCGCGAGATGCTCGGCGCGCTCGGCCGGGTCCTGCGGCGCGTGCCGCTCGCGAGCAGCATCTACGACGCCGTGAAGGAGATCGGCGACGCGTTCATCGGGACGAAGAAGAGCCTGATCAAGCGCGTGGTACTGTTCCCGTGGCCGTCGCCGGGCATCTGGGCCATGGGCTTCGAGACGGGGCGCGTCTCCAGCGGGTTGATCCCCGGCTCGACTCGCGAGTACTCGGCGGTCTTCTACCCGACCACGCCGAACCCCGCCACGGGACACATCTACTTCGTGCCCACGGACGAGTTGATCGAGCTCGACATCACCGTCGAAGAAGCCTTGCGGCTCGCCATCTCGGGCGGCGCCGTCATCCCGGGCGGCCTCGCGCCGAGAGGCGCCCCCACGGGCCCGGCCGCGGGGCGGCCGGAGTCGACCCGAGCGGCCGGGCGGCCGGAGTCGACCGGGGCGCCGCGCTAGCCGATTCCTCCCCGCCGCCTCTCGCGGGTTCATCGATCCCTTCTCATAGTGGAAGTGCGTCTTTTTCTCCTTCCACGAGGTGGTCGAAATGGAATCGCGTTCCTCTTGGCCCGCCGCGGCGGCCGCGGCGGCCTTCCTGGTCTGTCTCCCTGCGAAGACCTCCGCCGAGCGGCCCCCCGTCCGGCCGCAGGACCCGCCGGACATCAGCAGCGTCGTCTTCGACGACACGGACCCGTGGCGCCCCGACGGCGGCGGCACGACGAGCACCGTGCAGGGGTCGGCGCAGGGCGTCGGTCCGCAGGCGACGGCGCACGTCCAGCCGGCCGCGCGTCACGCGAGCTGGATCGAGTGGCTGCTGCGCGCGCTGCGGTCCCTCTTCTGGGGAGGCGAGTCGCGATGACCTCGATTCCCTCCTCCTTCCATCGCTTCGGGGCGGCGATCCGGCGGGGCGACGCGAGTCGCTCGGCCGGGCGCTTCCGGGAAGCGGTCGAAGCGTACACGGATGCGCTGGTCGTCCGAGGAGACGACCTCACTCCGGACCAGGAAGCGGATCTCCGCGTGCGCATCGCGGAGTGCTTCCTCGAGCTCGGCGATCTCGACTCGGCGGACGTGGTCGTCTCGCCGGCCGAGCGGCTCGACCCGAGACGCATGTGTCCGGGCACGCACGGCGCTCTTCGCACCGCGCGCGCGCGCCTTTCGCTGTACCGCGGCCGGCCGGCCGATGCCGTGGCCGCCGCGGGCGACGCGTGGGAGATCCTGCGGGACACCGGCGAGAACGTGCGCGTGGCGCGCGCTCTCTCGTGCCGGGGCCACGGCCACCGGCAGCTCGGGAATCTCGAGGCGGCCCACGCCGATTACCTCGACGCGATGGCGGCCGCCCGTCGCGCCGGCGACGACCACGAGCTCGCTCTCGCGTCGGCGAACCTGGGGAGCCTGTTGTGGCTCTCCGGGCGCTACCACGAGGCGCGTGCCCATCACCGTCGCGCCGTCGAGCTGCACGAAGCGTGCGGCAAGGACGTCCACCTCGCGCGCGAGCTCTTCGCGCTCGCGATCGACGAGTTCCACGCCGGCGACTGGCCGCAGGCGGAGGCGCTTCTCGGTCGCTGCGCCGAAGTGGCCTCGCGCGTGCACGACGCGTGGCTCGCTTCCGTCGTGCGGATCGCCGTCGGTCGCCTCGAGCTCGTGCGCGGGCGCGACCCGCGGGCCACGCTCGAGGAGGCGCGCCGGCTTGCCGAGGGCAACGGCCACGACCACGACCTCGTCGTGATCGGGCAGCTGCTCGGCGAAGCGTCGATGGCCCGCGGCGACTGGTCGGAAGCGCGACGTCAGCTGGCCGACGCGCTCTCGCGCGCCCGCAAGGGCGCAGCGGATAGCGAGCCGGCGGCGGACGTGGCCTGGCGGCTCGCGCGCACGGAGGAAGCGCTGGGCGATCCGGACGGTCGCGTTCTCGAGCTGCTCGAGACCGCGCTCCGCACGGCCACCGCCCGCGGCTTCCGGGTCGTCGAGGGGCTCGTGCGGCGGACGCTCGGCGAAGTGCTCGGCCCGCGCGGGCGCGCGAGCGAGGCGCTCTCGCATCTCGAGGAGTCCGTCGCGATCTTCCGCGACCTCAAGCTGCCGTACGAGACGGCGCGGAGCCTGGAGACGCTGGGCGAGCACGTCGCCCGGACCTCCAGCGGGGAGGCCGCCACGTCGGCGCTGCGCGAGGCCGACGCGATCTTCCGCGACCTCGGCGCCGCTCGGGACGGTGCGCGTGCGGCGGAAGCGCTGGCTTCGGCCACCGGCGAGATGTCGGCGGTGGACGCGGGCGAGCCGTTCGCCGCGATCGTGACCGCGTCGCCGCTCGTGGAGGAGGCGATCGCGCGGGCGCGTCGCATCGCGAGGTCGGATCTTCCCGTGCTGCTCGTGGGCGAGACGGGGACCGGCAAGGAGCTCTTCGCGCGCGCGATCCATCGGGCCAGCGCGCGCGGGCGGCGGCCGTTCCTCGCGGTGAACTGCGCCGCGCTCTCCGAGACGCTGCTGGAGAGCGAGCTGTTCGGCCACGAGAAGGGCTCGTTCACCGGCGCCATCGGGCGGCGGAGCGGCATCTTCGAGGCGGCCACCGGCGGCACCGTCTTCCTGGACGAGATCGCCAAGGCGCCGCTCTCGCTGCAGGCGAAGCTCCTGCGCGTGCTCGACACGGGCGAAGTGCGCCGTGTGGGCGGCGTGGAGGCGGTGCAGGTCGGCGTGCGCATCGTGGCCGCGACGAACCGTCCGCTCGACGCGCTCGTGACCGAAGGCGCGTTCCTGCCCGATCTCCTGTGGCGGTTGCGCGGCTTCGAGATCCGCGTGGCGCCCTTGCGGGAGCGCCCGGAGGATGTGGCTCTCCTGTTCGAGAAGTTCGCGGGCCGGCCGGCCTCGGGAGCGGCGCTCGAAGTGCTCGAGAGCCACGACTGGCCCGGCAACATCCGCGAGCTCCGCAATCTCGCGGAGAGCGCGGCGTTCCTGTCGCCCGGTCGGGGTCCGATCCCGCTGGACGCGCTCCCCGACTGGATTCGACGGGTCGTGGTGGCGCACTTCGCGGAAGTCGCGAGCCTCGAAGAGTCGGAGCGGGACGCCATCGAGGACGCGCTGGCCGCGGCGGCGGGCAATCGCTCGCGGGCGGCGAAGGCGCTCGGCATCTCGCGGCAGACGCTCTACACGAAGATGTCCAAGTACGGAATCGGCAGGATCGGGAGAGCGGACGCCGCCTAGACGCAGCGGAGTGCGCTGACCAGGGACGCGGCGCGGACCGGAGCTTCGACCACCCTCCGGAACGGCCGCGTCCCTTCCCGTCTTCTGGCCCGCGGCAGTGTCCAGGACCCCGACCGAACTGGACACTACCCGTCGAGGAACTTGACACGTCCTCCCCGCAACTTCGTCCCCACGCTGTGCTCCAGAGACTGCGCCGCAGCCGCAAGCCCCGGCCACGGAGGCTACGCACCGTCTGGGCCGCGATTTCGGCCCACGCTCGCCTCGCGTTGCGCCGGGTTCGCCGCTGGCCCGCGCCTTGCGTGTAAAAGAGGCGTCCGTTCGTGGAAAGACGGACCCGACCCCGAACCACGTCGGCACAGGATCTCCCTTCGGGGAAACGTGGGCGCGCTCGGGGTGAGGGGCGATCGAGTCGAGCCGACAGCAACCTCGGGGAGACCGGTCGCCCGCTCGCCGTCCCTCCCGCCGGTTCGCCGGCGGGCCGGGCGCACCGCGGAAGGGGATCGCACCCACGGCCGTCGAGGTCGAGTCGCGACCAGGGGAGCGACGGGGCGGGCGAGTCCTGACGTCGGACGGACCATGCTCGGGGGCGCTTCAGGCCGGCAACTCGCGTAGCTGGTCCGGCGCCCGCCGAGTCCTCCCTTCCGTCCTGCTTGGCCCCTCCCGCCCCTCGCGCATACATTCTCGTCATGCGCGCCCCCCTTCGTTCCGCCCTTGCCGTCTCGACGCTCCTCGCCGCCGTCGCGCTGGCGCCCGCCGCACCGGCCGCTCCGCCGCGCGTCGAGGGCAGGCCCTTCGCGCACGTCGCCATCACCGTCGCCATCGACTCGACCGGCACCATCCACGTGCCCGGCCCCTTCGCCGTCCTTCCGGGAAACCGCCGCGTGGCCGTGCGAGTGCCCGAGTCGGACGGGATCCTGCTCCTCGAGGGGGACCGGATCGTCCACCACTTCCCGCTCGCGGACTCCTTCGACGTGGACGATCTCGCAGCATCCGACTCGATGCTGGTGGCTGGCCGTCGCCCGCCCGAGGGCGCGATCACGGTGGACCTCTTCCTCTTCGACCTCCTGACCGGGCGGATGATCCAGCGGATCCAATCGGCGAACCCGTTCTTGCGCGCGCCTGCGACGGGACGCGACCTCTACCGGGTGGTGGTGGAGGGCTCGCGCGTGGGGGTGTTCGACCCCACGGCGTCGGCGAGCTACCCCCTGTGGGATCGCGCCAGCGGGGTCGTGATCGGCGGCGACCAGATGGTCCAGGCCACCAGCGGTCTCGGCTTCGGAGCGAGCGCGGTGTGGATCCCGAATCCCGACGGCTCGGTGGACCTCAAGCTGCCGGGACATTCGAAGCGGCTCGTGGATCCGGGCGAGGGGGAGTTCGTGGGCGGCGCAGGGCGCGAGACGATCGTGCTCCTTTCGCCGAGCGGCGCCGCGGAGAAGGAGCGCGAGCTTCCCGGCGAGCTCGTGGTGCACGTGCTCGAGGCGGACCGGGCGATCGCGGAGCTCCGCCTCGTGGCGGTGAGCCCGGCCGTGGACGTGGAGCGGCGGGTGGTGACGGGCCGGCCCGTGCAGGTGCGGGACGGTCGCCTGTATTGGCTCTACCTCGGGCCCGATTTCCTCGAGGTCCGCTCGACGGAGCTGCCCGCCGGCGCGGAGAAGTGACGTGGCGCTCGTCGAGACCGACGCGCTCGTGCTGCGTCACGTGCGCCAGGGCGACACTTCGCACGTGGTGACCCTGCTCGCCCGCGAGACGGGAAAGGTGGCCGTCCTCGCGAAGGGCAGCCGCACGCCGGGCAGCCGCTTCGGCGCGGGGCTGGACCTCTTCACCCTCTCGCGCATCCGCTACCGCGCGCGCCCCGGCGCCGACCTCGTCTTCCTCGACGCCTGCGAGCTGCGCCGGAGCTTCGCCGGCCTCGCGCGCGACGTGTTCGCGTACGCCTCCGCATCCGTGTGCGCGGAGCTGGTCGAGCGGCTCGTGCCGGAGGGCGGCTCGTCCGCGGAGATCTACGACCTGCTGCTCGAGGCGCTCGTCACGCTGTCCGAGGTGGTGCCCCTGCCCGACGGGGAAGAGCGCCGCGCGGCCGCCCTGCCGATCGCGTTCCAACTCAAGCTGATGGACATCCTCGGGATCGCTCCGGAGCTGACGGGCTGCGTCGCGTGCGGCAACGAGGACCTCGGCGGCTCCACGTCCCTCTCGCCGCGCCTCGGCGGACTCCTGTGCCGCACGTGCCGCGCGGCGGAGGGCGGCCGGCGCCTCGGCGCCGACGCGGTGGCGTTCCTCCGCGAGGCGCTCTTCGGCGAGCTTCTTTCGACCATGACGTCCGGCCGCCCGGCGTCGAAGGCGGTGGTGATGGAGTCGCGCGGCGCGCTCGACGCGCTGCTGGAGTACCATCACCACGGCCGGCCCGGCGCCCTGCGCAGCCGGCGTTTCCTCGACGAGCTCTGGCGATGACGGGCCGCGGGACCCCCGCGGCCCGCGAACGGGGAGGGCCCATGGGCGAGAAGCTGCGCGCGTTCCGGGAGTTCCGCACGCGCATGAACGAGCGCATTCTGGACGGCGGAACGCGCGAGACGAAGCGGTTCTGGCAACTGGACGGCGCGGTGTACCGCGACGGCGCGCTGAGCGCGAAGACGAAGGAGATGATGGGCCTCGTGGCGTCGATGGTGCTCCGCTGCAACGACTGCATCTCGTACCACGTGCTCGAGTGCCGCCGGCACGACGTCACCGAGGCCGAGTTCGCGGAGCTGTTCGACGTGGCGCTGGTCGTCGGCGGCTCGATCGTGATCCCGCACCTCCGTCACGCCCGCGACATCCTGGACGAGGTGTTGCAAGAAGAGCGCATGAAGTAGCCGACCCTTGCGCTCGTTGGCCGCCGCTTGCCTGATCCCGGCAAGGCGACTAATGAATCCACATCCACTCGCCGATCCTCGAAGCGATTGCATCGTCGGCAGGCCCCCCCGCGACGCGACGTCTGGGAGTGCCCATGACCATCGACGAGCTCAGTCGCTCTCTCGAAGAGATGATCGCGGCGGACGCCAGCTTCGAGGCGATCCTGGCCGCGGCGGTCGGCGGGCTGCACGTGCTGAGCCCGCGCTTCGACTGGACGGGGATCTACGAGCTCTTCCCGGACGACATCCTCCGCCTCGGCCCCTTCGTCGGCGCGCCGACCGACCATGTCTTCATCGGCGTCGGGCGCGGCGTGTGCGGCTCGGCCGTCGCGGAGAAGCGCAACATGAACATTCCGGACGTCCGCCAGGTCGACAACTACCTGGCGTGCTCCGCGGAGACTCGCTCGGAGCTCGTGGTGCTCATCCGCTCCGGCGACCGCATCCACGCGCAGATCGACATCGACAGTCACGAGGTCGGCGCGTTCGACGAGCATACGGTGCAGATCGTGCAACGCGTCGCCGACATCCTCGCCCGGGCGTACGAAGTGCGCACGGCGTCGAGCTGACCGTGGCCGACGAGCGGCCGACCGGATCCGCGGCGGCGGCTTCTCTCGCGGAGCTGGCCGCCATTCTCGCGGCGGAGCGTCCCGAGGCGACCTTGCCGGCGGCTGCACGACTGCTCGCCGAGATCAGCGGCGCGGAGGGGGCGGCGATCCTGGTGGGCCGGCGCGATCGGCTGGTCGCGGAAGGCTGGCACGGCCCGGACGCGCTGCGGGCATCCACTCGGGAGCTCGCGATGAACGAGCTCCACGAGGTCGACGGCGCGCCTTCCTCGGCCACGCTTCGCCCGCTCCGGGAAGGCCAGCACCAGGTGCGCTTGTCGCCCTTCGGAGTCGGCGAGCGCCGCTTCGGGATCGTGGCGCTGGTGCTCGGCGACGATCCGGGACGGCCCGTGCCGGCCGCCGCCGACGCCTGTGCGCGGGCGCTCGCGGCCCGGTGGGCGACGCAGGTCGACCTCGCCGACGTGCGCCAGGCGAAGGCCCAGCAGGAGCGCTGGTTCAACGTCCTCGACTCGCAGCTTCGCGTGCTCGATCGCGAGCGCCAGAAGTTCGTGGCGGTCGTGAACCAATCCGACACCTTCATGCTGGTGGTGGACCCGGCGGGGAAGATCACGTGGATGAACCACGCGCTCACGGACTGGCTCGAGCATGACGGGGGAGCGCGCGCTTCGAGCGCCATGATCGCGAGCCTGTGGGCGCAGCTCGCGCTGGAGGCGCCGGAGCCGTGGTCCTCGCGCTGCCCCATCGCCCGGGCGTTCCGCGAGAACGTCGTGGTGCACGAGGAGTTCACGACGTCGTCGGCGCGCCGCAGCCTCTATCTCACGTTCCTGCCCATCAAGGGTCCGGACGGGAAGCCGGCCGAGGTCCTCGCGATGATCCAGGACCTCAGCGACCTGGAGGTCCTCCGCCGCTCCGAGGCGCGCTACCGCCACCTCTTCGAGCGCAGCCCCGACGCGATGCTCATGTGCGAGCCCGGCACGGGACGCATTCTCCTGGCGAACCCGGTGGCGTCGAAGCTGACCGGCTACTCGGCGCGCGAGATCTCGGAGCTGACCCTCGAGACGCTCCACGATCCCCGCGACTGGAGCACCGCGCGCGCCCAGTACGAGAGCGTGCTCGAGCGCGACGCGCTCCTCGTGTGCGAGTGGAACCTCCTCACGAAGGACGGGTGGCGCATCGTGGCGAACGTCTGCGCGACGCGCTTCGACCTCGACGGACGCAGCGTGCTGCTGCTCGAGATCCGCGACGTGACCCAGACCAAGCTCCTCGAGTCCGAGGTGCGCCACTCCCAGAAGATGGAGGCGATCGGCCGGCTCGCGGGCGGCGTCGCGCATGACTTCAACAACCTCCTGAGCGTGGTGCTCGGCAAGGCGGAGCTGCTCGCCTCGCGGGTGAGCGACGACCCGAAGAGCCGCGACACGATCGACGCGATCCGGAAGTCGGCGCTGCGCGGCTCGCTCCTCACGCGGAGGCTGCTGGCCTTCAGCCGCAAGGAGGTCGTGAAGCGCGAGGTCTTCGATCTGGGCGACGCGGTGCGCGACATCGAGGAGCTCGCGCATCACTTGCTCGGCGAGCGCATCGCGCTGCGCACGGAGATCGTGGCGGGCTGCGGCATCCTCGCGGACCGCGGGCAGATCGAGCAGGTGCTGATGAACCTCGTCGTGAACGCGCGCGACGCCATGCCGCGAGGCGGCACGATCACGATCCTCGTGCATCCGGAGGCGGCGAGTCCGGACACGTCGCCCGGTCGGGAGGCGCTGTCCCGGCCCGACGGGCCCCACGTCGTCCTCGAAGTGCGCGACGAGGGCATCGGCATGGACAGCTCCACGCAGGCGCGGCTCTTCGAGCCGTTCTTCACCACGAAGGCGCGCGGCGAGGGGACGGGTCTCGGGTTGAGCACGGTGTACGGGGTCGTGAAGGAGTGCAACGGCGGCATCGAGGTCACGAGCCGTCCCGGCGAGGGAGCCACGTTCACGATCCGTCTTCCGCGCGCCGAGCTGGCTGCGCGCGCTCCGGACCCGCAGGCCGGGTCCCCGGGCTCGCTCCCGACTTCGGGCGGGCGGATCCTGCTCGTGGAGGACGAAGCGGACGTTCGCGCGATGGCGATGGAGGCGCTCGAGCTGGAGGGTTACAGCGTCACCGCGGCCGCGAGCGGCGAGGAAGCCCTCACGATCTGGGCGCGCTGCGGCGACTCCTTCGAGATCCTGCTGACGGACGTGATGATGCCGGGCATCTCGGGCGGCGAGCTCGCGCGGCAGGTGCTGCAGAAGAGGCCGAACACGCGCGTCCTCTACATGTCCGGCTACAACGACGACGCGATCGTGCGCCAAGGGCTGTCGGTGTCCGAGGCGGACTTCCTCCAGAAGCCGTTCACGCTCGAGGCGCTCGCGCGCAAGGTCCGCGAGGCGCTCGAGGCGGAGCCGGCGGACCGGGCGCCCGCCACGCCCGCCTCGGGGAGCGCGCCGCCGTGGCGCCGAGCCCAGGCGAGCAGCAGCTCCACGCTGCGGCCGTAGCTCGCCGTCCCTTCCGCCACGCGGTTGCCGCGCAGATAGGCGTCGTTGATGCGCTCCGCGATCTTGCCCGTGCGCCCCTCGGAGACGCGCCAGTACGCGTGGAGATCGTCGACGTCGCGTTGGACGCCGCGCGCGCGTCGCGCCACGAGCTCCCGCGCGCGCGCCGGGTCCACGCGAAGGAGCGCCAGCAGGAGTTGCCGCTGCGCGAACACGGCCGCCGAGTAGCGGGCGAGGGGGTCGGAGGCGGTCGCGGCCGCGAGGTAGCCGAGGAAGTTCGCCTCGTCCTCGCGATTCACCGCGCGCTGATGAGCCTTCTCGTGGCCGACGACCTGGGGCCACGCGACTCCCGGGACGGACGCGTTCACGTTCGCTTCCCCCGTGAACGGGCAGTAGAAGCCGGAAAGGCCAGCCCGCCGCAGCAACGGGCTCGCGAGCAGGGGCTTCGCGCGGCCGTGGCGGAGCGCGGACGGCCGCGGGAAGTCCAACGCGGTCGCGACGCGACACCACCCGGACTCGACCGCCGCCTCCAGGGCTGCCGCGTCGTCGACACGCGTCGGGGCGCCGGAGTCCTCGCTGTCGTGGAGGACGACGTAGGCGGCGTTCGTCGCGTCGACCGTCTGCTCCGCGAGGCGCGCCAGCTCGTCCGCGTCCGCGCGGCTCGCCGGGTCGCGCTCGGCCGGCCACCCGAGACGTCGCTCGATCGGAGGGCGCGCGTAACCCGCGCCCCAGAGAGCGTAGAACAGCGCGACGGCCACGCCGAGGTCGCGGGCGACCACGAGCGCGCCGCGCAGGAGCGCGGTCCCGAGGGGCCGGCTCCGCCCGGCCGCCTCGCGCAGCGCCGCCGCCGCGTGCACCAGGCGCCAGCCGAGCCACGCGAGGACGAGCGGCTCCACGAGCGCGAAGGGCAAGGGATCCGTGAGGCGCGAGAGGACGAATGTGATCCAGGGGCCGGCGCCGCGTCCCCAGATCGCCTCCGCCAGCGCCGGCGCGCGCGAAAGAGCGACCGTTCCGAGGAGCGCCGCACCGCCGAGCGCGACGGCCGCGAGCGTTCCCCGGACGAGCCGGCTCAGCCGAGCACCTCGGCGTCCGGGAGGACGCGCGGGGCCGGCCCCGCGTGCTCGATCGCGACGTCGCCGCGGCAAACGCAGCGGGCGCCGAAGCGGACGTCGCCGCGCACGACCAGCCGCCGGCACGCCACGAGGGACGGCGCCCCCTTCGGGAAGCGCAGCTCCAGCTGATCCAGGCGCCGGTAGAACCCGGGATCGAGGTCGATCACCATGTCGCCGACGCTGCGCGACGGCGCGGGCGTGAGGCGCCCGTCCGCATCCAGCGCGTACAGATCCGACCAGAGCGCGAGGAGGTCGTTCGTGGTCTTCACGGGGATGAAGCGCTCCCGCGGCACGCGCAGGGCGCGCGCTCCCTCGAACGCGGAGATCGCCGCGCCCATCGCGGTCTCGAGCTGGAAGACGCGGGGGGACGTCTCGTCGGTGGGGTCGATCGGCTTCTCGTTCGCGATCAGCGGCAGCCCCAGCACGCCGCGGCGCTCGCCGAGGACGCGCTTCAGCGTGGGCAGGTCCACCCACAGCGTGTTCGTGTTGAAGTAGCGGAAGAGCGCGACGTCCTGGAAGAGCGGCAGCTCGTCCTTCGGGCACTGCGCCACCTCGCGCAGCACGAGGGTCCCGTTCTTCCGCCGCGCGAGGTGCCCGCCCTTCCTGTCCGCTTCCGACCGGTCGCACACCTCCATCAGGAACGGGAGCTTCTCGGCGGCGAAGTAGCCCACGATGTCGAGGTCCACGACGGCGCCGAGGTTGTCCGAGTTGGAGACGAAGGCGTGCTCGAACCCCCGCGCGAGCAGCGCGTCCAGGAGCCCCGACGTCCACAGCGCGGTGTAGAGGTCGCCGTGACCGGGCGGGCACCACTCGTGCGCGGGGTCCCGCGGCCACTCCGCCGGAGCGAAGTCGGAGACGCGCACCTTCGGGACTTTGTGCTGGAGGAAATCCGGCGGCAGGTCGAGGGAGAGATCGCCGTGACGGCGCAGCGCCGCGAGCGAGTCCTGGCGCGTGCGGAAGCTGTTCATGAGGATCAGGGGCAAGCGGACGCCGTGCGCGGCGCGAAGGTGGAGCACCTGCCGCGCGGCCACGTCGAGGAAGGTGAGACCGTCCTTCGCCGGCAGGAGGGACTTCGCCTTCGTGAGCCCCATCGTGGTGCCGAGACCGCCGTTCAGCTTCACGACGACGGTCTTCGCGAGCGCCGCGCGCCCGGCTTCGCGGTAACCGCGCAGCGCCGCGACGTCGGGCACGGAGGACACGGGCAGCGCGTCGTCCCGGGTCAAGAGCCCGCGCTCTCCCGCGACGAGCTGCGCGTAGTAGTGGCGGAACGTCTCGATCGCCACGGAGGGGAGATCCTCCGCGAGCATCTTCCTCTCGAACGCGTCGAACGGGTGGCTCAAGGCGGCGGCCGGGAAAGCCGGCCCCTCAAACGAAGAAGAGGATGCGCCCGCAGCTCTCGCACGTGACCAGCGCGGCGTCGCGCGCGCTTCCGGCGGCGTTGCGCTTCGCGGTGGGAACCGTGATGGAGCAGCCGAGGCAGCGATGCTCGATCACCGGGACGACGGGGCGCTCGTAGCGCTTCGCCAAGCGCTCGTACAGGCGCAGCGTACGGCTCTCGATCTGCTCGGCCAGCTTCTTGCGCGCCTCCTCGAGCGATTCGAGGCCCACGACGGAGAAACCCAGGTCCTCTTCGTTGCGCCGCTCGCGGATCATCACGTCGATGTCCTGGAGCGCGGCCAGCCGGTGGACGTCAGGCATGGAGCGCCTCCTCGAGGGCCGCGCGGACCGCGTTCCAATCCTCGGCTTCGAGGAGCGCGTCCCGGTTCTTCTTCTTCTGCATCGCGCCCACGAGTCCGCCGAGGAGCGGGAGGTACATCGGCACGCGCTCGATCGGCGGCGCGACCACGACGAAGAACAGCTTCACGGCCTTGTCGTCGGCGGCATCCCAGGGGACCCCCTTCGCCGAGCGCGCGATGAGCACCTTGAGGCTCGGCACGGACACCGTGCGGCTGTGGGGGATGGCCACTTCCTTGCCGATGCCGGTGGAGCCGAGCTTCTCGCGCGCGGCGAGCGCGTCCAGGATGACCTCGGTATGACGGACCTCGCCGAGCGCTTCGGCCAGCTCCTTCAGCACCGGCGCCTTGGTCCGCCCCTTGAGGGCCGGAATGAAGCGGCTCTCGTCGAACAGGGCGAGAAACGCGTCGGCGGACGGCGTCATTCTCTCTCCGGCGGGGGGTGCGGCGCGCATGGTCGGTTCGTTTCGGAAGATACCACGGGACGGAGCGGACGACGAGATCTGGACTGCCCGGCCCCCGAAGCGCCGTCCCTTGACCCGCTTCGGTCGCGGCCCGAATACTTCCGCGGACCCGTTCCGGGGGCTGAGATGAGCCGGTTCGCGTGCTCGCGGCCTATTTCCTGACGCTCGGCGCGCTCGCCGCGGCGGCGCTCCTGGACCACGGGCGCATCTTCGGCCTGCAGGCGCTTCGCCATGCTCCGCCGCCGGCCGTCGCGCTCGGCCTCGCCGCGGGGCTCGCGGCGCCGGCTCTTCTCCGACGCGTCGACCCTGAGGGGGGCCGGAGGCAGGGCCTCGGCGCGAGCTTCGTGGCCGTCGCGATCCTCGGGGGGATCACGGTGGGCCTCCTCCTCCGCGCACGCGGGCACTACTTGGGCGACGGCTGGCAGAGCCTCGCTCTGCTCGGCGGGGCTCGGCCCTACGTCAAGGAGGACGCCGCCGCCACCGGCCTCCTCCTCCGCTGGCTCGCCCGGGCGTTCGGCGGCGGCGATCACGGCGCGCTCCTCGCGTACGAGACGGCGGCGGTCGCGGCCGGCGCGCTGTTCCTCCTCGCCGCCGCCACGCTCGGTCGCTCCCTCACGGCGACGCGGGCGGAGGGACGCCGGCTGCTCCTCTTCCTCGCCGCGGGCGGGTGGTCGCTGCTCTTCTTCGGGTACGTGGAGAACTATGCGCTCTTCACGGCGGCGGTCTGCGCGTACGCGCTCGCGGGGGCGCGGGCCGCCCGCGACGGCCGAGGCGCGCTGGCGGCGACGGCGCTCGCCCTCGCCGCGACGTCGCTGCACGTGGCCGGGCTGCTGCTCCTCCCGAGCCTCGTCCTGCTCCTGCTCGCGCGGACGCCGCCGGCCCGCGCGGCGGCGCGCATTCCCCGCGCCGTCCGGATCGCCGCGACGCTCGCGCTCCTCGCCGGCGCGTCGATCGCGGGGCGTCGCTGGCTCGGCGGCGCCGTCTCCCGCAGCCTCCTCTTCGTGCCGCTCTCTCCTTCGCGCTTCACCACGGACGGCTACACGCTCTTCTCGGCGAAGCACCTCCTCGACGTCGCCAACCTCGCGCTCCTGCTCCTGCCGGGGATGGGTCCGCTCGCCGTGGCGCTGGCCCGCGTGCCGCTCCGCCCGCTGCTGCGCGACCCCGCCGTTCGCTTCACCCTCGTCCTCGCCGCGACGCTCTCGCTCGCCGCTTTCGTCCTCGATCCGAAGCTCGGCATGCCGCGGGACTGGGACTTCTTCGCGTTCACGGGCATCCCGTGGGCGCTCTGCGCCTTCCTCGCGCTCACCGGCGAGGCGAGCCCGCGCCGGGTCGACGCCCGTCGCGCGATCGAGCTGGCCACGGTGCTCGGCTTCGTGGCCCTCCTCGGGCGCGCGTCGACGAACGCGAGCGAGGCGCGGGCGTACGCCCGGTTCCGCGACGACCTGGCGCTCGATCCCGCGAAGGGGCGCGCGGCGCGCATCCACGCGGTGAACCACTGGAAGCGTTTGGGCCGGGACGACCTCGCCGCACGCGAGGTGCAGCTCTGGGACGAGGATTATCCCGAGCGCGTCCTCGTGCGCCGGGCCGCGGAGGCGCGTTCCCGCGGCGACTTGGCGGAGGCGACGCGCCTGAACCGCGAAGCGATCGCGCGCGCGCCCTCGTACTCCGATCCGTGGAACAACCTCGGCAGCCTCGACCTGTCGGCCGGCCGCGTCGCGGACGCCCGGGGCGAGCTGGAGATCGCACGGGCGCTCAATCCGAACGAGCCGTCCATCTGGATGAACCTCGGCACGGCGAGCTTCGCCGCCGGCGACCTCGCGGGGGCGGAGCGCTGGTGGCTTCGCGTCCGGGAGCGCACGCCGGACGGCGCCCTCGTCAACAAGTCCCTCGCTCGGCTGGCGCAGCGTCGCGGGGACGACGCGGCCTACCAGCAGTACCTGTCCCGCGCCGCGGCGGCGCCCGAAGCGCCGGGACCGCTGCTCGTGGAGTGGGGCGACCGGCTCACGGCGAAGGGCCGGGCGGCCGAAGCGGCAGCGACGTATCGTGAGGCGCTGGCGAGAGGCGTGGACGAGGGCACGCGCGCGACCCTTCTGGCCGCCCACCCCGAGCTCGCGGAGGCCGCGGGCCGGCCCGCTCCCGCGGACCTTGTGCCGGCCGGTCAAGGGCACTAGTGTCTCAGATCCCCCCGGAAGGCAGGCATCCATGCCGTTCGAGATCAAGACCCGCGACATCGGCCCCGTGACGATCCTCGAGCTGTCCGGCCGGCTCGACGGCACGCCCGAGACGGCCGTCGTCCACGAGACCGTCCGCGCCCTGATCGGGAAGGGGCGCAAGACTCTCGTGCTCGACATGGGCGCCGTCCCGTGGGCGAACTCCCTGGGCATCGGGACCCTGATTTCCTCGTCCGCCACGGCCCGGCGCGCCGGCGCCACTCTCGTGCTGTGCAGCGTGGGGGAGCGGCTGCTGAAGTCGCTCCAGATCTGCGGCATCGTCCCGGATGCGCTCGACGTCCATGAGGACGCCGACGCGGCCGTCGCCAGCCTCCGCTGAGGCGCGGCGGGATCCCCCTGTTTTTCCTGCGACCGAGGAAGGCGCCGGAGCGTCTCCTCTCCTGAAGGCCGGCCGCGAGGCCGGTGACGAGGACGGATGGCGAGAGATCCAGAGACTCGTTGGCGAAGGCTCACGGAGCTGCTCGACCCGATTCACGGGGCGGCCGCTCGCACGGCGCGACGTCTGGCGGACGGCGAAGGCGACGACGTCTTCCAGGAGGCCGTGGTCCGCGCCTGGGAGCGTCTCGACTCGCTCCGCGACGAGACCCGGTTCCGCTCGTGGTTCTTCGCGATCCTGCTCTCGATCCACCGGTCGAAGCGTCGCCGGGCCTTCTGGCGCCGCTTCCTCCCGCTCGGCGAGGCGTTCGTCGAGGGGCGGGAGGTCGCCCGAGCTCCCGAGTCCGGAGAAGACGAATGGTGGCGTGCCCGTCGGATGGCCTCGGCCTTGAGCCGGCTCCCGGCGGCGCAACGCGAGGCGATCGTGCTGCACGACGTCGAAGGCTTCTCGGTGGAGGAAATCGCGGCGATGCAGGGCGTGTCCGGCTCCGCGGTGAAGTCGAGGCTTTCCCGCGGGCGGGATCGACTGCGGCGAACGTACCTCCGTCGCGGCTGGGTGGAGCGCGCAACCGTCGGGGCGCCGAAGCGCGACGCCCGCGACTCCGCGCGGTTGCCCCTGCTCGCGACCCCGACCGGCGCGGCTGCGCCGGGCGAGGAGGTGTGAGGTGAGCGAATCCCGCGAGTTTCACCGGCAGGCAGCCGGAGCGGAGCACGTCGCGGACCGGGAGATCGAACGGGACCTTACGGCGTTCGCCGAAGCCACCGCCGCAGACCTCCCCACGGTCCACGAGACGGTGCGCCGCGCCCGAGATCGCGCGTCCGTGCGCGCAGGAGGTTTCCCGATGGCGGCAGTTCGTTTCTTGTGGCTGCGACCCGTCCTCTCGACGCTCGTCGCGGTGGCGCTGGGGCTCTTCGTCGTGTTCGGGCTCCCGATTCCCTTCGAGAAGACCGTGGGTCACGACGTTGCCCTCACGGTGAGCGGGGCCGGGCTGGACGCCGAGCACGCCACGATGATCGCGCGCGAGATGAAGACCTTCCTCGGTGCCGAGAGCGTCGCGGCGCAGGCCGAGGATTCCGGGGGCCGGACGTCCTTCCGGCTCGTCGCGTCGGTGACGGAGCGGTCCAGCGCGAAGGCGCACAACGCGGCGCAGGCGCTCGCGAGCACGCTGAAGGCGGCGGGCTACGAAGCGAAAGCCGACGTCACGCCGCGCACGGAGCGCGTCTTCGGCACGGTGTACGCGTTCGCGTCCGATCGCGTGATCCGGGTCTCGACGGACGGCAAGACCGCGTCGCAGCTCGAGTCCGAGATCAGGCAGCAGCTCTCGATGGCCGGCTTCCCGGACGCTCAGGTCTCGGTGACCGACGAGGGCGCCGGCAAGCAGAAGATCGGCATCGAGCTGCATCGCGAGGGTGCCGCGGGAACGCAGGAGTCGCCGGAGATCGTCCTCACGAAGGACGGCAAGGACCTGGGCGGGAGCGGCGTGGGGCAGTGCCAGATGCGCGTGGAGAAGTTGAAGGACGGCGCCGGCCAGGAGAAGCTCGTGGTCGACATCACCAAGGACGCTCGCACGACCCACGCGGAAGTCCCGAACGTCGCGACCCTGAGCGACGGCGCCATCCAGTCGGCGCTGCAGTCGCAGCTGGACCGCGCCGGTGTGGCCGTCCGTATCCATGTGCAGGGCGGCAAGGTGTCCGTGGAGTCGGACCACTAGAGGTCACCGCGTCCGCTCGGAACGAGGAGTGTCGGGGGCGGCGCCCGGGGGGCGTCGCCCCTTCGCTCGTGGGCCCCTGCCCGTCCGCTCCGCCCGACCGGGGCGTGCCCTCTTCGGGCTCTGCCCGATCCGGCCGCGGCGGCGTACTCTCCGAGATCGCACCGGAGGGTCAGGGTGGCGGCCGCTTCCGCGTTCCGATCGCGCACCATCCTCTTCCTGCTCGCGGCGGCGTTCGCGGCGGGCGCGGTGCTGCTGCTCCCCGTCTCCTTCGAGATGACGCTGGGCCAGGATCTCGTCGTGGCGGCGTCCGCCCCCGGGCTCGACGGCGATCACGTGACGGCCATCCTCCACGAGATCATGTGGCTCACCCGGGCGAGCGGGCTTCGCGTGGAGGCCGACGTGTCGGAGAGCGGAACGGCGTTCCGCTTCGTCGGATCGGTCGACGCGTCTGCGGGCGCGAAGGCGCAGCGCTCCCTGGATGCGCTCGCGTCCGTGTTGCGGGGGTACGGTTGCGAGGTGACGGCCGGCGTCACGCCGCGCCGGGAGCGGGTCGCCGGCCGTGTGGGCGGGCTCCTCGCCGAGCGGTGGATCGGTTTCGGCGCGGGCGGCGCGCCCGCGCCGAAGCTCGAAGCGGAGATCCGCCGGCATCTCGTCGCGGCGGGGTTCGAGCAGGAGCAGGTCTCCCTGCCGGTGCCGGGACCGAGCCAGAGCCGGCCGAGGGACGAGACGCCGGCCGCCCCCGTGGACGGGTCGAGCCGCCCGCTGCCGAAGATCGTCCTCGGCGAGGGCGCAGGATCGTGGACCCTGGTGACGAGAGAGGCTCGGGACGCCGCCGGGGCGCGCAGCCTCGTCGTGGTCCTCGGCAAGGACGGCCGCTCCACCGCGGTGCAGCTGAGCGGCGTCGACGCGATGAGCCGCTCGGCGCTCGCCGTGGGCCTGCAGCAGGAGCTGGAGCGCGCCGGCCTCGACGCGCGCGTCCACGTGGCGAGCGATGCGATCGCGGTAGAGATGAGAGCCACGACTCGAGAATCGGCCCCGCGCTAGCGCCTGCCGCGAGGCGCGACGGACATGCGCAGGATCGTCGTGCTCCGGTAAGGACGTCCGTCCGCCGCTCGCAGCCGTGGAGCGGCGGAGCGTGAGAAGTCCGGAGGTCGCCTCGATCGAAGGGGCGCCTTCGCGTTCCGGGGCCGGCGCGGCCCGCCGGCCGTTCTACGTCCGCCCGCTGGAGCCGCTCAGGTCGCTCGATCCGTCGGCGGCGTCCGCGCAAGGGGGAGATCGCGTAGGATCGACCGCGAAGGAGCGGTCGCGTCCGCTCGCCGGTTCCCGCCGGCCAGCAGAGGCGGGCGCGCTTCGGGAGACCGGGGACCCCGATGGGGATGTTCCTGAAGTGCCTGGCAGCTGTCGGGTTCAGTCTCTTGGGCGTCTCGGCGAGCCGCGCCTTCGAGTCGAACGTTCCGGGCCATCGCATCCACGAGGAGATCACCCGCGAGGCTGCGAAGGCGGTCGGCTGGTCCTCGAAGGCGGCGACCGACCTGGCCAAGGCGAATGCCGCCGTGGACGCCGAGGAGACGCATCTGCTCGACCTGCGTTCCGGCCGTCCGCGGTGGGGGTCGCCGAATCTCGAGACCTACCGCGCCGAGCACCACTTCGACCGGGGCCGCGGAGCGACTCACGCGGAGGCTTTTCGAGCCGGGGCCGGCTATCTCCGTGAGGAGCGTCGACTCGCGCTGAACGCCGCCGCCGAGGGCACCCGGGCGGAAGCGATCCTTCGCCTGGGACGGGCTCTCCACGCCCTGCAGGATCTCTTCTCCCATTCCGACTTCGTCGATCTGCCGCCGGAGGATCAGCGCGACTGCCTCCTCGCGCTCTGGGATTCCACGGAAGTCGTTCCCGGCTCCCTCCGGCTGACGGCGTTCTTCCCGAACGAGCCCCGGCCGGCGTCGCCGGAGGATCCGGAGCAGTACACGCATGCGGCTCACAGCAAGGACGCCGCCCGGAAGAACGCCGACGCGTCCGGGCGGCCGGGCGGTCCGCGGACGCCGTCGCGCTACGAGCAGGCCCATGCGACAGCGGTGCGCGAGAGCATCCTCTTCCTGAAGGGGATTCGCTCCGAGCTGCCCGAGGCGGCGTGGAAGCGCATCGTCGGCGCCGACTAGGCCGCGGAGACCACTCCCGGCGAATCGAGGGAACCCGCGCCGGTCCTTTGGACGGCCCCCGGCGAATCCCGGTATACTCGCCGGTTCCGAAGCCACGATCGTCACGGAATGCCGGCAGACGGGGACGCCATGCTGACCCTCCAGGAGATCATCCTTCGCCTCGAGCGCTTCTGGGAGCGGCAGGGCTGCGTGCTCTCGCATCCGCTCAACACGGAGGTGGGCGCGGGGACGTTCAACCCGGAGACGTTCCTCCGCGCGCTCGGGCCTGCGCCCTGGCGGGTGGCCTACGTGGAGCCCTCGCGCCGTCCGAAGGACGGCCGCTACGGCGAGAATCCGAACCGCGTGCAGGAGTTCCAGCAGTACCAGGTGATCCTCAAGCCGTCGCCGGCGGACGTCCTGGACGTCTACCTGGACAGCCTCCGCGATCTCGGGCTCGACCTCGCGAAGCACGACGTCCGCTTCGTGGAGGACGACTGGGAGTCTCCCACCTTGGGCGCGGCGGGGCTCGGCTGGGAAGTCTGGCTCGACGGGATGGAGATCACCCAGTTCACGTACTTCCAGCAGGTCGGCGGCATCGAGCTGGACCCGATCTCCGCGGAGATCACCTACGGGCTCGAGCGGATCGCGATGTACGTGCAGGGCGTGGACCACATCAAGGACATCCATTGGAACTCGGAGCTGACGTGGGGCGACGTCCGCCTGGACGTCGAGCGGGACTTCTCGCGCTTCAACTTCGAGGCCGCGAACGTGGACCTGCACTTCCGGCTCTTCGAGGAGTTCGAGCGCGAGGCGAAGCGGCTGCTCGAGGCGGGTCTCCTCTACCCGGGATACGACTACGTCCTGAAGTGCTCGCACATGTTCAACGTGCTGGAAGCGCGCGGCGCGATCAGCGTGACGGAGCGCGCGTCCTACATCGCACGCGTGCGGAACCTCGCGGTGCGGTCGGCGAAGCTCGCGCTCGCGCGCGCCGAGGCCGAGGCGGCGCCGGCGGAAGGCGCGGCTCCTGCGGGCTCGGGCGACGCCGTCGCGGCGGTGAAGGAAGCGCCGTGACCGGACCGGAAGTCCGCCACGACGAGGCAGCCCACCGCTTCGTCGCGGTCGTGGAGGGGCGCGAAGCCGTCTTGGACTACGCCGTCGTCGACGCGAAGACCGTGGACTTCCAGCACACGTACACGCCGGTCGAGCTGCGCGGGCGCGGGATCGCGGCCGCGGTCGTCGGCCGTGCTCTCGCCTGGGCGCGCGCGGAAGGCAAGACCGTGATCCCGTCGTGCTGGTACGTGCGCGACTACCTCGCGAAGGAGCGGGAATGAGACGCGACCTCGTCTACGAGATCGGTGTGGAGGAAGTGCCGGCGTCCTATCTGCCGCCGGCCACGCGCCAGCTCGCGGAGGCGGCCGGGCGCTTCTTCGCAGAGAGCGCGCTGGACGCGGCCTCGGTGGAAGCGCACGCCACGCCGCGCCGCCTCGTGCTGCTCGCGAAGGGCGTGCTCGCGCAACAGCCGGACCGCAGCGCGGAAGCGCTCGGCCCGCCGTGGAAGGCGGCCTTCGACGCCGAGGGCAAGCCCACGAAGGCCGCCGAGGGCTTCGCGCGCGGCAAGGGGTTGCGCATCGAGGATCTGCGCAAGGTCGACACCGAGCGCGGCCCGTACGTGGGCGCCACCGTGGCCACGCCGGGGCGTCCGGCGGTGGCGTTGCTCGCGGAAGCGCTGCCCGCGATGACCACCGCGCTCGCGTTCCCGAAGACGATGAAGTGGGGTCCCGCGCGCGTGCGCTTCGCGCGGCCGATCCGCTGGCTGCTCGCGCTCTTCGGCGACGAGGTTGTTCCGTTCGAGATCGAAGGCGTGCGCACGGGGCGCGTGACGTTCGGGCACCGCATCCTCGCCAAGGGCCCCTTCGAGGTCGCCGCGGCCGCCGACTACGAAGCCGCCGTCGCGAAGGGGAAGGTGCTGCTGCGCGCGAAGGAGCGCGCGGCCGCGATCGAGAAGCTCCTCGCCGACGCGGCGCGCGAGACGGGCGGGCACGTGGTGGACGATCCCGATCTCGTGGAGGAGGTGTCGTACCTGGTGGAGACGCCGTCGGCCTTCGCCGCGTCCTTCGACCCGGAGTTCCTCGCGCTGCCGGCGGGCGTGGTCACCACGTCCATGCGCGAGCACCAGCGCTACTTCGCGGTGCGGGACGCCTCGGGTGCGCTCCTGCCGCGCTTCCTCTGCGTGGCGAACTCGTCGCCCGCCGCCGTCGACGCGGTGCGGAACGGCAACCAGCGCGTGCTCCGCGCGCGGCTGGACGACGCGCGCTTCTACTGGAACGAGGACCTGAAGACCACGCTGGAGGCGAAGACGTCGCGGCTTTCGAGCGTCGTGTGGCTCGAGGGCTTCGGCTCGCTGCTCGACAAGACGCGGCGCCTCGAGGCGCTGGTCGGCGTGCTCGCGAAGGACTCGACGGCGGCCGTGCGCGCGCACGCGCTGCGCGCGGCGCGGCTCGCGAAGGCCGACCTCGTCACCGAGATGATCAAGGACGGCAAGCAGTTCGCGATGCTCCAGGGCACGATGGGTCGCGAGTACGCCGCGCGCAACGGCGAGCCGGAAGCGGTGGCGGTGGCGCTCGAGGAGCAGTACCGGCCGCGCTTCGCGGGGGACGCCCTCCCGCAGACCGAGCCCGGCGCGTTCCTCGCGCTCGCCGACCGCCTCGACACCATCGTGGGCGTGTGGGCCGCGGGGCTCAAGCCCACGGGATCGAAGGATCCATTCGCGCTGCGGCGCGGCACGCTCGGCGTGATCCGCATCCTGCTCGAGCGGAAGATGAACGTCGCGGTGGAGGAGCTGCTGCGCGCCGCGGCGGACGGCTACGGCACGCTGATCCACGAGCGGGACGCGCTCCTCGCGGAGACCGCGGCCTTCGTGCGGGACCGCCTCAGCGGGCACCTCGTCGAGGAGGAAGGCTTCGAGGCGGACGTGGTGGCGGGCGTGGTCGCGTCGGCCGGCGCGCATCCCTTGGACGCGCGGGCGCGCTGCGCGGCGCTCGCGGACCTGCGCAAGTCGCGGCGCGAGGACTTCGAGGCGCTCGCCGCGGGGTTCAAGCGGGCGAAGAACATCCTGAAGAAGGGCGCCGCGGCCGGCGACCCCGTGGCGTCGCTCGTGCAGGAGCCGGCGGAGAAGAAGCTCTTCGACGCGTTCGCGGCGGTGGATCGCCGCATCGTGGAAGCCGAGGGGCAGCATCGCTACCCCGAGGCGCTCGCGGACCTCGCGTCCTTGCGCGGCCCCATCGACGCGT
Organism: bacterium; assembly: GCA_046330135.1. Taxonomy (GTDB): domain Bacteria; phylum ARS69; class ARS69; order ARS69; family ARS69; genus CAYYFX01. Next base: position 42,683 of record JAXLTI010000004.1, on the reverse strand, counting down.
TCTTCGACGGCGTGCTGGTGCTCTGCGACGACGAGGCGGTGCGCACGAACCGCCTGCGCCTGCTGGGCCGGATCGTCGATCGGATCGAAGGTCTCGCCGATCTCGGCCGCATCGCGCTCCCCGACGAGAAGAAGGCGTGATCTTCGACGCCCTCCGCGGCCCGCGACGCACCGCGTTCCGTCGCATCGCGCTCGTTCCGTTCCTCCTGGCCGCTCTCGCCGGCTGCGGCCGGAAGGCGCCGGCTCCTCCCGAGCGGCTGGTGGTGTTCGGCATCGACGGGGCCGATTGGCAGCGCGCCGTGCCGCTGATGCACGAAGGTCGCATGCCGGTCCTCGCGCGCCTCGCGCGGAGCGGCGCACGGCGCACGCTGCGCTCCCTGCCCCCGTCCGCCAACGGCGTCGAGTGGCTCTCGCCCGCGATCTGGACGACGGTGGCCACCGGGGTCGTTCCGGAACGGCACGGGATCCTGAACTTCGTGACGCCGGGACCGGGCGGCAAGCTGCAGCCCATGACGTCGAACCAGCGGCGGGTGGCGGCGCTCTGGGACATGCTGACCGCGCGCAAGCTGCCGATCGGCGTGCTGGGCTGGCTCATGACGTGGCCGGTGGAGCCCGTCGAAGGCTACATGGTGTCGTCGTACTCGCCCTTCTCGGTCGATTGGGGAACGGACTTCGCGAACCGGCCGCTCAAGGGGACGATCGTTCCGGGCGTGCCGCACCAGGTCTGGCCCGAGGACCTCGAAGCGCGGCTCGCCCCGCTGAAAGTCCCGCCCGACAGCGTCACCCCCGCGGACATCGTGGACACGTTCACGCACGAGGCGCTGCCGCCGAAGCCGACGGACGACGCGGCCTCGTCGCTCCACGGGTTGCGCTGGTCCTGGGCGTCCGACGAGACGTACGAACGTATCTACCAGGATCTGGCGCGCAATCCGCCGGGCGGCCGGCGGCCGCTCCTGTCGCTGCTCTATTTCGGCTCCGTCGACGTCGTGAGCCATCGCTTCTGGAAGTACATGGATCCCGCCACGTACGCCTTCGGGAGCGTCGATCCCGCGGAGGTGGCGGCCTACGGTCAAGCCGTCGAGAGCGCCTACCGATCGGTAGACGACCAGCTGGGCAGAATGGTCGAGATCGAAGGGGACTCGGCGCGCGTGCTCGTCGTCTCCGACCACGGCTTCAAGGCGAACGTCGACCCGCGACGGAAGACGTCGGGTTGGCATCGCCCGCAGGGGATCCTGCTCGCGGTCGGCGAGGGCTTCCGCGGCGGCGTCCTGCTCGGGGAGGGTTCGGTGGTCGACGTCGCTCCGACCGTCCTCTATGCTCTCGGGCTGCCGGTCGCGGAGGATTTCGACGGACGCCCCGCGCTCGATCTCTTCACCTCGGAGTACCGCTCGGCGCACGCGGTGAGCAGCATCGCGTCGTGGGAGCCGGAGGTGGCGAGGATCCGCGAGGCGGCGCCGGTCGCTTCTCCCGTGGACGGGGAGATCCTCGAGCGGTTGAAGTCCCTCGGTTATCTCCAGTAGCCCGCGCCGCGGGCGCGCCGTCTGGGGAGGATTCGACGTGCGTCGAGAGAGCCTTTGGCTGGCGATCGTCGCGAGCGCGTTGCTGGCGTGCTCCGGCTGCGGCGGCCGCGAGACGAAACCGACCCACGCCGGGAAGACCGCGAAAGCAGGAAAGGCCGGGAAGGCCGTGGCTGCGGCGGATTCCGGCGGGGTCGCGGCCAAGTCCGGCAATTACCTCCACATGGTCGTGCCGTCGGTGGTGCAGCGCGACAGCGCCTTCGCGGTGCGCATGCGCCTGATCACGTACGCCGGCCTGCCGAACTACGACGTCGAAGGCACGCTCCGCATGCGCGTGGAGACGTGGGGGGCCTCGAAGTTCCCCGAGGGCGGCCTCAAGCTCGAGCCGGCCACCGAGGGCTTCTACGTCGGGAACGGCATCAGGCTCGAGGACAAGGGCGTGCAGCTCCTGCGCGGCAGCGTCCCGGACGACACGGTCAAGGCGATCGCGAATCCGGTGAACGTCGTCGACCAGGTCGAGTGGCGCATCTTCTGGGGCGACCTGAACGGGCACACCGACCTGAGCTCGGGCAGCCTCGCGCCGGCCGTCTACTGGTGGTACGCGCGCGCCGTCGCGCTGCTGGACTTCGTCGCCCTGACCGACAACGACAAGTGGAAGACCAAGACCCTCGACGACTCCACGTACGCGGAGGTCGCGCACAACCTGCAGCAGTTCGACAAGCCCGGCGAGTTCGTGCCGCTCCTCGGCTTCACGTGGACGTCGGCGGAGCACGGCGACCGGCTCGTGCTCTTCTCGCAGCCGCCGAAGTCCCTGCCCACGCCGCGGTCGGGCGTGGACACGCCGGCGAAGCTGCGCGCGGCGCTGCCCGCCGGCTCGATCGTGGCGCTCGCGCATCCGTCGGGCTCCACGGAGGCGTCGCCCGCGGACCCCGCGGAGGTGGGAACGAGCCGCGAGGGCCTCGTCGAGATCTACTCCGAGCTCGGCATCTTCGAGCGCGCCGGCACGCACCGTCCGTCCACGCGCGAGACGGCCGGCGCCTCCGTCGATGATCTGCTCGGGCACGGTCTTCGCCCCGGCTTCATCGCCACGAGCGACACCCATCTGACCACGCCCGGCAATCCGCGCGCCCTCATCGACGGCGACCGCCGCTACCCGGGCGGCCTCACGGCGGTCCTCGCGAAGGAGCTGACGCGCGCCGCGGTCCTGGACGCGCTGCGCGCGCGCCGCTGCTACGCCACGACCGGTCAGCGCGTGCTGCTCGAGTTCACGGTGGACGGCCAGATGATGGGCTCGGAGATCCGCGTGAAGAAGGGGCACGTGGCCGAGGCGTACGGCTCGCTCGGCGCGGTCGCGAAGTGGACGCGCGTCGAGATCGTGGGGCCGGCCGGCGCGATCGGAGTGCTCACGCCGGACCCCAAGGACGCCGACGTCGTCCAGTTGCGCGCGAAGACGCCGCCCGTCCAGCAGGCCACGTGGCTCTACCTGCGCGGCGTCGACGAGCGCGGCGACATGGCGTGGTCGAGCCCGGTATACCTGATCCCCGACTGATGGCGCGACGCGTCCTCGTCCTCGCGCTCGACGGCACGACCTTCGATCTCATCGGCCCCTGGCTCGACGACGGATCCATGCCCAACCTCGCGCGCCTCCGCGCGGAGGGCGCGTCCGGTCCGCTCCGCTCCATCGTGCCGCCCGTCACGGCGCCGGCCTGGTGCTCGTTCATGACGGGCAAGAACCCCGGCAAGCACGGCGTCTTCGAGTTCTTCCTCCGCGAGCCCGGGCGCTTCGAGGAGCGTCCGGTCAGCGCGCGGGCCCGCGCGGGGAAGACGCTCTGGGAGATCCTCGGCGACGCCGGGCGCAAGGTGCTGGTGGTCAACGTGCCGGTGACCTATCCGCCGTCGCCCGTGAACGGCGCGCTGGTCGGCGACTTCCTCACGCCGATGGGCGCGCGCGACTTCACGTTCCCGCCGGGGCTCCTCGACGAGATCGAGGCGGCCACGGGCCCGTACGAGCTGTACCACGTGGAGGTGCACCGGCCGGGCCGCGCCGGCGCCGTCCTCGACGAGCTGGATCGCGTGCTGGAAGCGAATCGGCGGGCGAACCTCTGGCTCCTGCGCGAGAAGCCGTGGGACTTCGCGATGCTGCACGTGTGGGGCACGGACCGCTACGGCCACGAGCTGTGGCACGTGCTCGACGAGCGCCATCCCGCCCACGACCCGGCGGAGGCGGCGATCTTCCGCGATCGCTGCCTCGCGTACTGGCGACGCGTGGACGCGGTGTGCGGCGAGTGGATCGGCGCGGCCGGCGACGCGGCGATCCTCGTGCTCTCCGACCACGGCTTCGGCCCGATCCACCGCTTCCTCGTCTTCAACGCGTGGCTGCTGCGCGCCGGCTGGCTGAAGCTCCGGCCGAACGCCGCCACGCTGCTCAAGCGCTCGCTGTTCGAGCTGGGGCTCTCGCCGGCGCTCGGGTATCGCCTGGCCATGCGCCTCGGCTTCGCGCGCATGCGGCTCGCGGCGGGCGTGGGCACGCGCAAGCGCTGGATCGAGCGGATCAACCGCGCGTTCCTCTCGCTGCGGGACGTGGACTGGTCGCGCACGCGCGCGTACTCGAAAGGGAACTACGGGCAGATGTTCCTCAACCTGAAGGGGCGCGAGCCGGAAGGCATCGTGGATCCCGCGCGGGCGGACGAGGCCCTCGTCGAGCTCGAGCGCGACCTCCGGGAGCTGCGCGATCCCGCCAGCGGCGAGCCGCTCATCGGGGACATCTGGCGGAAGGAGCAGCTCTACTCGGGACCGTTCACGGACCGGGCGCCGGATCTCACGTTCCTGCCGCGGGACATGCGCGACAAGGCGCTCGGGACGGTGGACTTCACGTCGCACCGGTTCGTCGAGAAGGCGTACGGGAACTCCGGCGACCACCGGATGAACGGCGTCTTCTTCCTGCGCGGCGAGGGCGTGCGCCCCGGAGCGCGCCTCGCGGACGCGAACCTCGTCGACGTCGCCCCGACGATCCTGCACCATCTGGGACTGGGCGTGCCGAGCGACTTCGACGGTCGCGTCCTGACGGAGGCGTTCACCGCGGACGAGCTCGCGCGTCATCCGGTGCGCAGCGCTCCGCCCGCGGACCCGAGCGCACCGGGAGATGCGGCGGGGTCGTCGCTCTCGAGCGAGGCCGAGCGGGAGATCCGCGAGCGGCTGAAGGGGATCGGATACGTTGGCTGAGAAGCCGGCGGCGGGGATCGGCCGGACGATCTCGGTCGTGCTCCCCGCCTACAACGAAGAAGAGAACATCGAGAGGCAGGTCGCCGCCGTGGACGGCGTGTGCCGCGACCTCCGCTTCGACGAGTGGGAGATCCTCGTCGTGGACGACGGCAGCCGGGACGGCACGCGCGCGGTCTGCGAGCGGATGCGCGAGAGCTTTCCGATGCTCCGGCTGATCGTCCACGAGACGAACCAGGGCTACGCGCAGGCGCTCCGCACGGGCTTCACGTCGGCGACGAAGCCCCTCGTGTTCTACACGGATGCGGACAACCAGTTCGACGTGCGCGAGCTGAAGAACCTGCTGCCCTCGATCGACGACTACGACATCGTCTGCGGCTTCCGCATCTACCGCTTCGATCCGTTCACGCGGCTCGTCGCGTCGTGGGGGTTCAACCTGCTCGTGCGGGTCCTCTTCCGCATCCGGGTCCGCGACGTCGACTGCGCGTTCAAGCTGTTCCGGCGCGAGATCTTCGACCGGATCCACATCGAGTCGAAGCGGTTCTTCGTGGACACGGAGATCCTGGCGAAGGCGTCGAAGCTCGGACTGCGCATGACGGAGGTCGGCGTGCGGCACTTCCCGCGGGTCGCCGGGCGCTCCACGGTGCGGCCCAGTCACGTCTTCCACACGCTCGTCGAGATCGGGTCGATGTGGAGGGACATCTACGTCCGGGGACGGATTTGACGCGGCGCCTCGTCGGGGTCCTCGTCGTCTCCGGCCTGCTCAAGGTCACGCTCGCCCTCCTCTTCGCGAACCTCCCGCCGCGCTTCGACGAGGCGGAGTTCCTGGACTTCGGAAGCCGCGTGGCCGGCGGCGCGGCCCCGGTCCCGTGGCGAGCGCCGGGCTACCAGTGGCTCGTGGCCCTCGGGCTCCATCTCGGCGGCGGCAGCGCCGGCGGGGTGCGCGTCCTCCAGGCCCTGCTGTCCGTCCTCACCACGTGGGTCGTGTGGCGGACGGGCCGCCGCCTCTTCGGCGAGCGGGCGGCCTTCGCCGCGGCGGCGTTCGTGGCGTTCTACCCGCCGCTCGTCGCCTTCTCGCACCTGCTCTGGACGGAGACGCTGTACGTCGCGCTCCTCGTGGCGGCCTTCGATCGCGCGCTCGCGGCGGACCAGACCGAGGGTCGCGGAGCGGCGCTGGCGAGCGGCGCGCTGTTCGGCGCCGCGTCGCTCGTCCGCTCGACCGGCCTCGTGCTGCTCGCGGTCACGCTGGGGTGGTGGCTCGTGCGCCGAGGGCGTCGCGGGCTCGTCGCCGCGGCGCTGCTCGCCGCGACGGCCGCGGCCGTGGTGGTGCCGTGGTCCCTGCACGCGAGCGCGCGCTCGGGGCGCCTCGTGGTCGTGGACACGAACGCCGGGTTCAACCTCTGGAGCGGGAACGACGAGTACGTGCCCGCGGATCTCCAGGGGATCTGGAGCGTGGGTCTGCCGCTCGAGAACGGCGCCGAGGACGGCCTCGGCGACGCGCTCCGCGCGAAGGGGCGGGACCCCGGCCTCGCGCGCTTCTTCCCCCACGACGCATGGCGCTCGCAAGTGCCGGCGCGACTCGCGAGCGCGGGCATCCACGACCTCTCGAGCCCCGCCGCCGACGCCTGGTTCCGCGGCGAAGCGCTGCGCGAGATCCGCGCGAAACCCGCGACGTTCCTCGCGCGCGTCCCGCGTCGCCTCGCGGCGTTCTGGTCGCTCGACTACTTCCTGCCGCGGCATCTCCTCCGTGACTGGTACGGAGCGGTCCCGTCGTCGCTGGCGATCCTCCTCGTGATGCTGACGTGGGCGGCGTCCGCCGTGGCGCTCTGGCTCGGCCCGGCGGCGCTCCTCTCGCTCGGACGGTCCTCGTTCCGCTCGCTGACTCTCGCGTGGCTCGCCGCCACGCTCGTCCTGCACGGCGTCACGTTCGGCGTCTCCCGCATGCACGAGCCGCTCGTGCCGTTCCTCGCCCTCGCGGCGGCCGCGCATCTCTTCATGGAAGAACGGGGCGAGCGGCCGCGTCTCCGTCCGCTGGGCGTCGCCGCCTTCGGGTTGGCTGCGTGCGCCTGGATCGCGGCGCTGCCGGTGGTCGTGGGTCTGTACACGGCACCCGGGCCGCGGCACCTCGGAGTCGCGCGCGCGCTCGGCGCCGTGCGGCACCTCCCGCTGCCGGGCGCGCGATGGGCGGCGTGGATGACGGCGGAGGACGAGGCCGCGTGCGGGAACGACGCCGCGGCGGCGCGGATCCTCGACGAGCCGAAGCACGCCGGCGACCCGTGGAGCCTCTACCTCCGCGCGCTCGTCACGCCGGAGCCGGATCGCGCCCGCACGTTCGTCGCGGCGGCGCTCGCTCGCGATCCCTTCCTCGAGCCCGCCCGCCTCCTGCAGCGCTCGCTCGCGGAGCGCTCGCCGTGAGCCGGTCCCGCGCGGCGTCGGTGCTCGGGATCGTCGCCTTCGCGGCGCTCTTCTTCGCGCCGGAGCTGTTCCTCGGTCGCGTCGCCATGACGTCGAACATGGCGCGGTGGCGGCCGTGGACGGAGAGCTCGAGCCCGGCGGAGCGCGCGGCACCCTCGAACAACCCGGACTGCGGGACGTCCTACTACCCCCGGCGCTGGGTGCTGCACGCGGCGTGGCGCGCGCGCGAGCTGCCGCTCTGGAACCCGTGGTCGTTCTGCGGCACCCCGTTCCTCGCCGATCCGCAAGCCGAGGTCCTGTATCCACCGAGCTGGATTCTCCTCCCGTTCGACGCGGGGACGCAGCTCGGGCTCTTCCTCTTCCTGCACGTCGCGTGGGGCGGGATCGGCGCGGCGCTGCTCCTGCGCCGGCACGGCGTGCCCGCGTCCCTCGCCACGCTCGGCGGCTGCGCGTTCGCCGTGAACGGCTTCTACGCGAAGCATCTCGGACAGCCGCCGTTCCTCGCGACCGCGTCGTGGATCCCGTGGGTCCTGCTCGCCACGCTCGACGTCGCGGAGCGGCCGACGCTCGCCCGGTCCGCGCGCCTCGCGCTCGCGGGCGCGGCGCTCTTCCTCGCCGGTCAACCGCAGATCGCGCTGCTCGGCGCCTACGCGGCGGCGGTGGTGGGCCTCGTCGCGATCCTCCGCGGGCGCGTCTCTCGCGGCGATCGCGCGGCCGCGCCGAACGCGGCGCCGCCCGCGGCCCTTCGCCTCGCCGTGGCGCTCGGCTTCGCGGGCGCGCTGGCCGCGCTCCTCGCCGCGGCGCAGCTCCTGCCCACGCTCGAGCTCGCGCGACGCTCCGCCCGCGCCGACCTGCCCTACGCCACCGTCCTCTCCGGCGCCTTCCATCCGGTGGACGCGATCCGCTTCGTCGTGGAGGAGTTCTTCGGCACGCCCGTCACCGGCGACGAGTGGGCGTTTCTCTTCCCGCGCGGCGACGGCTTCTACCTGCGCACGCAGATCAACTCCATCTTCGCGGGCACGCCGATCTTCCTCCTCGCGCTGTGGGGAATGACGTCGAAGCGGACGCGCGGCGCGGCCGCGCCCTTCACGGCCCTTTTCGTCCTCGCCGTCGCGGTGGCGTTCGGCACGCCGCTCGCGCGGCTCGCCTACCGCGTGCTGCCGGGCTTCGCGTTCGCGCGGCTGGATCGCGCGGGCGCGCTCGTCGTGCTGGCGCAGATCGTGCCGGCGGGGCTCGCCGCGGCCGACCTCGCCGTCTCTCGCGGGCGCGCCCGCCGCGCGATGGGCGCCGCCATCGTCCTGGGTGCGGCCGCCTTCGCGATCCTCGTGGCGTGGGCGGGGACCTCGCTGCCGGGGGCGCTCGGCGCCGATCCGAGCCGGCTTCCGCCCGGCGTGTTCGATCCGCGAGTGCTCGCCCACACGGCGTCGAGGACGGCCGTCTGCGCGGTCTTCGCGGCGGGCACGGGCGCCGCGTTCCTGCTCCCGGCGACGCGCTTGGCGTCGGCGCTGCCGCTCGCGCTCGCCGTCCTTCAGCTCTTCTTCTTCGCGGCGCCCTACCGCGGCGACCGGCGTCGCGAGGAAGTCTTCGCGGCTTCGCCCGCCATCGAGCGGCTGCGCGAGGTCCTCGGCGGCGACGAAGCGCACGGCGGCGGGCGCTTCGTGCGCTTCGGGCGCGACCTCCCGGTGCGGCCGTACCCGACATCGAGCGTGCTCCCGCCGTCCACGAACGTGCCGTATGCGCTGCGCGATCTCCAGGGCTACAACGCGCTGGCGGACCGCGCGCTCGGCGAGACGCTCGAGCGCGCCACCGGCGAGCCGCTGTTCTCGTTCGGCGTCTGGGCGGGACGGCGCATCGTGGAGCCGTTGCGGGCGTCCTCGCTCGAGCACCCGCTGCTGGACGCGCTCGCGGTCTCGGCCGCGGCGGGCGCGACCTTGCCGAGCGCGCACGGCTGGGTCGACGTGCCGTGCGGAGGCTTCGCGCTCGCGCGCAACGTGGAGGCGCTGCCGCGCGTGCGGCTGGCGCTCGCGGGGCGCGGCGTCTCGCGCGAGGAGCTCGACGCGTGCGTGGCTGCCGGGCGGCTCGACCCCGCGCGGGAGGCGCTCTGGGTCGGCGAGGGGCGGCTGGGGCTCTCGGAGTCGCCCGGCGTCTCCGGCGCGGACGTCGAGATCGTGGCGGACTCGTGGAACCGCTTGGTCGCGAGGACCCACGCGGGCGTCGAGACGATCCTCGTGGTCGCGGACTCGTTCGATCCCGGCTGGCACGCCACCGTGGACGGGGGCCCCGCGCCCATCCTCGCGCTCTGGGGCGTCGTGCGGGGCGTGCGCCTTCCCGCGGGAGCCCACGTGGTGACGATGACGTATCTCCCGCGCTCGTTCGTCCTCGGCGGCGGCCTTTCGCTGCTCGGGATCGTCCTCGCGGGGGCCGCGCTCGCCGCCCCGGGGAACCTTGTGAGGCGCCGAAGGGTCCTCTAAGATCGGACCCCCGTCGCTCCGCTCGCGACCCTTCCCGGAGCTTTCATGCGCACTCCCTCCGCCGCCGTGCTCGCCGCCCTCGCGCTGCTCGTCGCGGGCTGCGGGCCCGGCCGCCCGCTCCCCGCGAGCGCGCCGGGACCGGTCTTCCTGCTCGGCTTCGACGGCCTCTCGCCCGACCTCGTCGAGCGCTTCGAGGCCGAGGGCGCGATGCCGAACTTCGCGCGGCTCGCGCGCGAGGGCGCCGTGGCGCACCTGCGCAGCACGATCCCGATGACGTCGCCGCCCGCGTGGACCACCATCTCCACGGGCACGCCGCCCGCGGACCACGGCATCTGGAGCTTCTGGATTCCCTCGGCGGGAGACCCGCGCGGCCGCTTCGTCGACGCCAGCTGTCGGCTCGCGCCCGCGATCTGGCAGGACCTCACCGCGCGCGGGCGCACCGTCGGCGTCGTCAACGTGCCGATCACCTGCCCGCCGGACTCGGTGAACGGCTTCATGATCGCCGGCTTCCCGTACCCGAAGGATGCCCCGCTCACCTTCCCGCGCGAGCTGGAGGCGGAGATCGTGGCGCAGGGCTACCAGCGCGACGCGTGGCTCGGCCCGCCCGAAGCGGGGCACGAGGAGGAGTGGCTCGACCGCATCGTGGCGATCGAGAAGGCGCGCCGGAAGATCGGACTCGGGCTGCTCTTCGAGCGGCATCCGGACTTCTCGTTCATCGTCTTCACCGCGCCGGACCGCATCCAGCATCACCTCTGGAAGTTCCAGGACGCCAAGCACCCGGGCTACCGCCCCGACGCTCCCGCGCGGCTCAAGACCGCCGTGCGCGACATCTACGTCTGGTGCGACGACGTGTTGGGCGAAGTGACGTCGCGTCTCCCCGCGAACGCCACGCTCTTCGTGGTCTCCGATCACGGGTTCGGGCCGGCGTACGTGGGCGTGTCGAAGGAGCGCGTGCTCGCGGAGCTCGGCGGCACACCCATGTCGACGGCGCAGAAGGAGGCGGCGGCCCCCGCGGCGGAGAGCCGCAACCTGTTCGGCGGCGACTTCCATCTCGCGGGCGCGGACAGCGCCGCGCGCGTCCGCTTCGAAGAGAGCCTCGCGCGCCTCACGGACGAGGGTCGCCCGGTCGTCGCCGCGGTGCACGACATCCGCAGCGAGTCCGTGCGCGGCTTCGGGCTCGCCCTCGGTCCCGACGTCGTGGCGGAGGAGGCCGACGGCTACCTCTTCTATCCCGGCGCGCCGAATGCGCCGCTCACCGGGCCGCTGCCGCCGCGCGCGTTCTCCGGGTGGCACCGGCGCGTCGGTTGGTTCGCCGCGCGCGGCCATCCCATCGTGCCCGGGCGCGTGCGCGATCTGGACCTCGGCGACGTTCCGGCGATGGTGATGCATCTGCTGGGCGAGACCGTGCCGCGTCGCTACGTGCAGAACGTCCCCAAGGCGCTCTTCCCGCCGAACTACTTCATCGAGCGGCCGATGCGATTCAAGGGCGACGTCCAGGAGGGCCTGCGGCGTCCCGGAGCCTTTGCCGAGACCACCGTGGATCCGGCCGTCGCGGAGCAGCTCCGCTCCCTGGGCTATCTGAAGTAGGCGGGGCATGACCCACGAGCAGCGCGCCGCCCTTCGCGGCCCCGGCACGACGCTTCCCTCGTGGAGCGCCGGCGAGCGGCGCTTCCTCGCCGCGGCCGTGGCCGTCGCGCTCTTCCTGCGCCTCCTGCACTGGAAGAGCATGTTGCACTATCCGGGCTTCGACTATCTCGGCCTGGACGCGAAGTACTACGACGACTGGGCGCAGCGCATCCTGCGCGAGGGCCTCCAGGGCAAAGAGCCCTACTTCATGGGGCCGCTCTATCCGCACCTGCTCGCGCTCGTGTACGCGATCTGCGGCCGCTCGCTCGGCGCGGTGCGCGCGCTCCAGATCGCGATGTCGGTGGTGAACGTGGGGCTCGTGCACTTGCTCGCGCGTCGCTACGGCGGGGCGCGGCTCGCGTGCATCGCGTCGGGCGCGATGGCCGTGTACGGGCCGATCATCGCGTACACGGTTTCCATCATCTATCCCACGCTCAACGTCTTCCTCGTGACGGCCGAGCTGCTGCTCCTCCACGAAGCGGCGCGCCGTCGCTCGCACGGTCTCGCGCTGGCGGCCGGCGCGGCGATCGGTCTCGACGCCCTCGGGCGAGGGAACGTGCTCCTGTTCGCGCCGTTCGCGTGGCTGTGGCTCTGGTGCGCGTGGGGCCGCCCGCTCGCGTTCGGCCGGCCCGACCCGCGCGGCGCGATCGGGATCGGGGCCGCGTTCGCGGGCGGAATCGCCCTCGCCATCGCGCCCGCCACGATCCACAACGCCCGCACCGGCGATCCGGCGCTGCTCACCACGAACGGCGGGTTGAACTTCTACATCGGCAACGGCCCGATGGCGTCGGGGGGCCACGAGACGCCGGTGCTGTACCTCAAGCACCCGGACGGCACCACCGAGAAGATCGTCTGCGACCTGCAGAAGGACGTCGAGTGCCGGACGGAGGCGGAGCGGGCCGCGGGCCGGACGCTCACGTACTCCGGAGTGTCCCGCTTCTGGTTCGACGAGACGCTCCGCTTCGCGCGCGAGAACCCCGGCACGTTCTTCGCGCGACTGGTGATGAAGACCGTGCACTTCTGGAGCGCCTACGAGGTGCCGCAGATCGAGCACTTCGACTACTTCCGCCGCTACTCCGCGGCGCTGCGCGGACCGATCCTGACCTTCGGGCTCGTGGGCGCGTTCGCCATCGTCGGGCTCGTGACGACGTGGCGGCGTCGCGCGTCGTGGGCGCTGCCGTACCTCTTCGTGGTGTCTTACTCCTTCTCCACGATCCTCTTCTTCGTGCTGGATCGCTACCGCCTGCCGATCGTGCCCGTGCTGACCCTCTTCGCGGGCGACGCGGCGCTGACCGGGTGGGACGCGTTCCGGCGCGGCCGCCGGCGCGCGGCCGGGGCGCTCGCGCTCGGAGTGGCGGTCACCCTCGCGCTCATGCACGCGAACTTCTACGGCGTCGACGAGAAGAAGGGGATCGCGCAGGTGCTCTACCGCGAGGGCATCGTGGCGGACTCCGGCGGGCGCTGGCAGGAGGCGATCGGCCACTACGTCGAGGCGCTCGCGCTCAAGCCCGAGTACGACAAGGCCCATCTCAACCTGGGTGTGGACCTCGCTCGGCTCGGACGTCGCGAGGAGGCCCTCGAGCACTTGCGTCGCGCCGAGCAGCTGAACCCGTCGTATTACCGCGCGCCGTTCGACCGCGGACTCGTGCTGGAGGAGCTCGGGCGATGGCGCGAGGCGCTCGACGCATACCGCCACGCCGTGGAATTGGAGCCGCGCTACCTCATCGCCCGCTCCGCGGTGGCGGAGATGCTGATCGCGCAGAACCGGAGGGAGGAAGCGCGCTCGGAGATCGGCGCGATCCTGTCGTACTCCGGGCGGTGGGAAGGGGAGAGGAACCCCGAAGCGCGCACGCGGGCGCGACGTCTCCTCTCGTATCTTCAGGAGCGCGACGCGCTCGCCCGCCTCGGCCGCGGCGGCTGCTTCGACGCGGACTCCACGTTCCGTCTCGCGGAGCTCGCGCGCCTGCGCGGCGACGACGACGGCGCGCTCGCGCGGCTGAAGGAGTACTTCGAAGGCGGCGGCGCGTGCGCCGAAGCGTATCGCGCCCTCGGCGACATCCTGCTCGGGAAGAACGAGCTGCCCGGCGCGGAGGACGCGTTCCAGCGGGCGGTCCGCGCGGACGGACGATTCCCGGGCGCGCACCTCGGTCTCGCGCAGCTCGCCGCGGCGCACGGGGACGGCAAGCGAGCGGCGGGCGAGCTTTCGCTGGAGATCGCGGCGGACCCCGCCTCGCCGATCCCGTACCTGGAGATGGGCCTCGTGCACGAGCGGCTGCTCGGGGACGCGGCCGGCGCGGAAGCATGGTACGCGCGCTGCAAGGAGCACGGCGGGAGCGACGAGATGGTGGCCGCGCGCCGGAGCGGGCGGGGCGACGCGCCCGCGGAGGGCGGAGCGTGAGGGGGACCGGGCGAAGCGTGAGCGCGGGCGCACGCCGCGGACTCGCGACCCTCGCGCTCGCGGGCCTCGTCCTCGCGGCGGGGGCGGCCCTGCCCGGGTGCGGGAAGGGCGCACGGACCTCGCACCGGGCGCCGAAGGTCGTCGTGCTCGGCATCGACGGCTTCGACTGGAACATCGTCGATCCGCTCGTGGCGAAGGGACGCATGCCCGTGCTCGCGAAGCTCCTCGCGGAGGGGACGCGGGCCGACCTCCTGACCCTCGTGCCGCTCGAGAAGTCGCCGGTCATCTGGACGACGATCGCCACCGGGCACCTTCCGGAGCGCCAGGGTCGCGGTTTCCTGATCGAGTCCGGGCCGGACTCGGCGCGCGCGTACACCGCGTGGAACCGCACGACGCGCGCCTTCTGGAACATCCTCCCCGAGCACGGATTCACGGTGGCCGTGCTCGGTTGGCTGGAGACCTGGCCCGCGGAGCGCATCGGCGGGGAGATCGTCTCGGACTACGTGCAGTACGACGTCTCCGAGGCGGAGAAGCAGCGGCATCGCACCTACCCCGAATCCCTGTACGCCGCGGTCGGGCCCCTCGTGGTCTATCCGAAGGACATCGCGGACGCGCGCCTCGCCGCGCTGCTCGGAGAGCCGGTCAGCCCGGACGAGACCGACGAGACGATCGTTCGGAGTCTTCGCGACCTGTCGTGGATCCTCGCCGGCGACCTCACGTTCACCGCGATCGCGCGCGAGTTCCTCGCGAGTCGGCCCGAAGACGTCGTGGCGGTCTATCTGCGCGGTCCGGACGCGGTCTGTCACCAGTTCTGGGGAGATCGCGAGAACCGGAAGAAAGGGGAGCCGTCGCGAAGGACGCGCATGTTCGGCGAAACCGTCGACCGCTACTACGAGGAGACGGACCGCTCGGTCGGGCAGATCCTCGAGAAGGTCGACCTCTCGCGCACCACGCTGTTCCTCATCTCCGACCACGGCTTCCAGGGCGGACGGCGCGCCGTGGACGGCTCCACCCAGTCCGGGATCTGGATGCACCGCGAGCTGGGCACCATTCTCGTGGTCGGTCCCGGCGCGGCGGGGAAGGGCGTGGTCGCGTCGGGCGCGCGCGTCGTCGACGTTCTCCCCACCCTGCTGCACTTCCTCGGGCTTCCCGTGGGGCAGGACATGGACGGCGAGCCGGCGCGGTGGCTGCTGAGTCGGGCGGGGGGCGCGGACCGCGCGGTGCGCACGATCCCCACGTACGAGACCGGGGCGAAGCCGGACATTCCGCACGACATCGACTCGGCGGTGGACGAGCAGATCAAGGAACGGGTGAAGTCGCTCGGCTACGTCGAGTGACCGGTGCGGGAAGTCCTTGCGCGCGCACCACTTCCTGAGGCGTCGGTGCCGGCCGTCGGCTTGACACCCGGTGGACCCCGACCTATAGTCACCACCGCTTTTCTTCCGACTTGATCGATTCTTCCTCCGGAGAACCCGTTCGGTGATCCGGGCCCAGGAGGCGGCCGAGTACCGATGCGTCCGACCTCTCTGAGCTCCGGACAAGCGCTGCATCGGCCCTCCGTACTGCGGAGAATCGCCGGCTTCGCGGCGCTCCTCTCGCTCGCCGCGTGCTCTCAGAAGGGCACCGTCCCGCACTGCGACAACTGCGCCTCCTGGGTGCAGCGGACGAACGGCCTCGCTCGTTACCCGGCGCCGCACCCGTCCAACCGCTCCGTCTTCGCGTACAGCACCATCGAGAAGACGCCGGGCGCGTCGGATGCCAGCCGCCAGGCGGACGAGGACATCTGGCTGACCTGGGTCGTGAGCGACACCAACGCCGCCCTCAACTCCGTCTGGCAGATCACGGGCGACGAGATGGGCACCACCGGGGACAACTTCGCCCCGCGCTGGTCGCCCGCGGGGGATCAGATCGCGTTCGTCCACACCACCGGCACCGGGATCTTCGAGATCTGGCGCGTGCCGGTCACGATCCCGGCCAGCGCGCAGGGAACGCCCGTGGTGGGCGCGCCGGTGCGGGTCGCGTCGGGCCGGGATGTCGCGTGGGCGAGCGACACGCGGCTGGTCTTCACACGGGACAACAAGCTCTTCCAGATCGACGTCGCGCCGCCGGGACCCGCAGTCCAGTTGTCGTACAACCCGCCCAGCTACGCCTCCGGTGACGAATTCGTGGATCGCACTCCGGATTTCTCGCTCGACGGCGGAGGCGTGTTCAACTCCGTCTCGCGCCAGAACGTCGCCGACGCGTACCTACGCGCGTTCGAGGTCGACCGGAGCATCTTCCCGCCGGACACGCTCGTCACGGACGCCTTCGTCTACTTCCAGCCCCCGGGGGGCGTCGCGGCGTACCCGATCTTCGAGGGCGCCGACACGCTCCGCACGCCCGTTCTGATGCGCTCCCTTCCCGTGGGAGACGGGGGGGACTTCCGCATCGGTGTCCGCCTGGACAGCCGCCTCCTCGATCGCACTCGCGAGAACTACTGCGACACGACGCTCACGAAGGTCGCCACGCTCCGCCCCGGGGAATCGGACACGCTGTCGTACTACTTCGAGATCGCGCGCGGGTCGTTGAAGGTACAGACGAACGCGTCGAATACCACCGTGAACTGGACCCGCTCGGACGGGCTCACCAGCGACGCGGCCGCCATCGCGAACTCCGGCGGAGCCAAGATCTGGAATTGCCTGCTCTCGTATCAGGTCGTGGGCGGCGTTCCCGCCCCGCCCACGCTCGAGACGTATATCGTTTCCGCCAGTCGCACCGGCTCGGCCGACACATCCACGACGGTCGTCATCGCGCCGGGGGACACTACGGTCGTGGTCTTCTATCCGTCGGGCGGAGTGGCCGATCCGCGCCAGTGGACGACCCTGTCGCCGGCCTCGGCGATCTCCACGGTGTCGGGCCGCTCGCGTAGCGCCGACGCGCTGGGCGGCGCGTCCCTGTCGTCGCTGCTGCGAGTCGCGGCCGCCGCGGAGGCCGGCTCGGTGTGGCGGGTGCAGCTCGGGAACGTGCGAGCGCAGTTCGACGAGATCCTGGGCGCGGCCAGCCTGATCCAAAGCCCGGCGATCTCCGACGAGATGAGCGGCGTCCGGTACCTGGCCTTCGTCGCCAGTGAGGCCGACACGTGGAGCCTCTTCGTTCAGCGCGTCGCCGTGGACCGCAGCGGCGGCACCGAGGTCTGGCGACCGGACGGGGACGCGGTGAAGGTGGAGCCGCCGGGATCCTCCGAGAACTTCGCCTGCACCCGGAACGTGTTCTACCCGCGGTTTCTGCCCGGATCGGTGCCGGGCCACCTTCACGTACTCGTGTCGATGAGCAACTGCCCGGACAACGGATTCGGGACCCTCGGCTTCGACGAGGATCCGTGGGCGATCGGCGAGCTCCGGATCTGGGAAGTCGAGGTTCTCCAGTAGCTCTCGGGTGATTCCGGACCGCGGTGTCCTGTCGAGGGAGAAGTTTGGTAACTCAAGACGCAGCAACGAGTTCGATGGAGTCAGGCGCTCCGGGCGTCGGTTGACACCCCCTGCGTCTCTTGGTAAGGTAGCAACGCTCTAAGTGGCCAGAGCCCGTAACTGTAGAACTGATATGAACTTGCAGCGCCACACCTCGATTTCTCGGCCGCTCGTCACGGCGGCCGTCCTCGTCTTGGGGGGAGTGCTCGCGTTCGGCTGCCGGCGGGACAACTCCGTGGCGGTCGATCGGAACCTTCCCCCCGAGACGTTCGTCACGCAGGGGCCCTCCCCGTCACCGGATCCGCAGCACCTGACCGATCAGTTCTACCGCGCCCACCTCTACTGGCGCGGCGAGGACCGGGACGGCACCGTCAGCGGCTTCCGCTTCGCGATCGACGACACCACGGACCCCGGGTCCTGGAAGTGGACCACCAAGACGGACAGCATCTTCCGATTCCAGGTCGGCGAGGTCGGCTCGAAGGCGCATCTCTTCTTGATTCGCGCCGTCGACAATCTCGGGAAGCAGGACGCGTCGCCGGACACGCTGCGCTTCGAGGCTTTCACCGAGTGCCCGCCCACCGTGCGCTACGTCAACGCGCAGTGCTGCTACACGAACGACCTCGGCACCTTCTGCGGCCTGCACTCGGGCGACACGGTGAGAGTCAACAGCACCGTCACGTTCACGTGGACGGGCTCGGACTGCGACGGGGAGGTCGTCCGCTGGGAGTCGATCTCCGGAGCCGAGCAGCCGGAGGGGCACGCCCGCGGGGACACCACGCGCACGATCGGCCCGCTGACGAGCGGCAAGCACGACTTCCTGGTGCGCGCCATCGACGACGCGGGAGCGGTGTCCACGAGCGGCGGCCTCTTCACGGTGTTCGCGAACTTCGACCCGAAGTGCCACATCGATTCCACCTCGATCCGGAGTCGACTGAGGGTGACGTGGGTGCCGGCGAATCCCAACAGCATCCTCGTGACCACCCACGATCTCACGCAGCCCGGCGTCCAGGACACCATTCCGTTCGGCGCCACGGTGAGCTTCTGCTGGGAGTGCGAGGACCAGGACGGTCCGGTGGTGTCGTACGACTGGACCGCGGGGTTCGTCTCGGCGCGGATCACCGACCCCGCCACGGTCTGCGCCAACACGGATACCGTTTGCACGTTCGATCCGGATAGCGGCCGGGTCGTCTGCCGCACCCGACCGCTCGGGACCGAGGGCAACCGCGTGAGCCTCCAGGTCAAGGGCCGCGACGTCTACGGCCGCGTGGAAGGCCATCCCACCACCGTGGACCTGCAGCTGAACTACGCGCCGAACGTGATCGTCGATCCGCCCCCCGTCTTCCACGCGAACACGCCGGTCGAGTTCACGTTCCACGGCACGGACCTGGACAGCGACGCCAACCTCCTGAGATACCGCTGGTGGTTCGACGACGACGTGATCGGATCCTTCGTGGACTTCCAGGGGCAACCACCGCACACGAATCCCCGGCTGTTCCCGATCGGGACTCACCAGTTCTTCGTGCAAGCGGAGGACCAGAGCGGCCTGGACCGCCCATCACCGGTCGTGCGGATCACTTTCGACGTGATTCCCTAGCGAGGAGACGAGTCACGTGACGAAGGCGCGCAAGGGCGGCGGCAGGCGCGGGCTCCCCGGAGTCTCGGGGTCGAGGAGCCGCGCGCGCACAGGGGACTCGTCATGACGCGCATCGCGAGACCCGGACTCCTCCTGCTGGCCCTCGTGGCGGCTGCCCTGTGGGCAGGCTGCTCGAGCGACCACGGCACGCTGACGCCGAACCTGCCACCGAACACGCGCGTCTCGGCCGGCCCCCCCGAAGGGACGGACACGAGCTTCCAGGTGAACCTCTTCTGGTTCGGCTGGGACGACGACGGCTTCATCGATCACTACGAGGTCGCGTTCGACGACACGAGTCACTGGGACGGCCCGGTCTTCGGCAACGACAGCCTGTTCATCATGCAGGCCTCGGACTCCTGCTGCGTCCCGCCGCTCCCGGACTACCCGCGGCCGCTCCCGGACTCGGTCTACCAGCAGTACCACACGTTCTGGGTGCGCTCCGTCGACAACAACCGGGTGGCGGATCCCACTCCGGCGTACCGCAGCTTCAACGCGAAGACGATCGCGCCGTACACGACCATCACGTTCGGTCCCGCCGACCTCGGCGTCTGGGGAACCGAGGTGCAGTTCAAGTGGGTCGGCCACGACGACGACGGCCTCGCGGTGGCGTACCGGTACGCGCTCACGTCGCTCGACGACTACGTGCGGGACGGCGGCCGCGAGACGGACTCCATCACGCAGATCATCGCGTGGCTGGACACGCTCAAGTTCTTCCCGAACTTCTCGGGCGGGTACTTCGCCGACTCCGCCGTCTGGCACTTCACCGAGAACGACTCGATCGACTTTCCGAACGTCAACACCACGGCGGCGCGGAGCAAGATCATCTTCGGCGTGCGGGCGATCGACAACGCGGGCGCCGAGGAGCAGGTGCTGAACCCCACGGTCAACACGCGCTTCTTCAACGTGCAGTCGTTCCTGAACGGACCGTGCATCTCGCTCAACTCGAACATCCTCGGCACCTGGAACTGCAACGATCCGCCGAACGTCCGGGAGGTGTTCGCCGGTCAGGGCATCCAGTTCAACTGGGACGCGCGGCCGGGGCCCAGCACGGCGGCCGTGGCGGGCTTCGGCTTCGCGGTCGACGACACGTCGCAGTGGACGCCGTATTCCGCCACGCGCACGAAGTTCCCGGAGCCGGTGACCGGGGGCAGCGAGGAGTTCTGGTTCCCGAACGACGGACCGCATACGTTCTTCGTCCGGGCGATCGACGAAGGCGGTTTCTTCACGGTCCTCGCGGCCAAGCTGCGCGTCTTCCAGGGACCGAAGTTCTGCCCGGTCGCCAACCGGTACATCCTCGTCGTTCTGGACACCGTGCCGGCGTCGCTCGCCGGCGGCTCGTACACGATCTGGCCGATCAACTACCGCGACGTGGAGCGCCAGCTCATCCAGTACTGGTTCCAGGGATACAACTTCCAGATCCACGAGACCCGCGGGTCCGAGAAGCCCTCGCTCGCGCTCCTGGATTGCGCGTCCAGCCTGTTCTGGTTCGTCAGCGCGGACATCCCCGGCGGGGACACGTCGGTCTTGAACACGTATCACTCGGTCCCGCCGAACCCGTTGCCGTCCTACGTCTCGGCCGGCGGCAACCTGATGATCTGCGGCCTGCAGCCGGTGTCGGCCGCGCGCTACACGCAGAACGTCGCCACGGGCGACATCACGTTCATGAACACCCTGCCGCTCAACTTCCAGGCCACGGTCGCGGACTCGTCGCTCGTGGATCACTGGTTCGCGACGCATTTCGGCATCGCGCTCGTCAACGAGACGATCGCCAGCACGATCTCCGACACTCCGGAGCTCATCGCCAAGCGCCTCCGGCTCTGCAAGTCCCACATCACGACCGGCTCGAATCCGTATCCCGACCTGGCGTTCGATCCGTTGACGTGGCCGCAGGGCCCCATTCAGCGCGGCTTCGGCTTCTACGATCGGGGGATCGTGCCGATGACCGTCACGAACCCCGCGCAGGTCATCTACACGGCCAATGATTCGAACGACGCCGTGGGAATCCGGCGGCTGACCGAGCCGGGAGTCAACGGCAACCTGGTCTACCTGGGCTTCCACCCGTACTTCGTGGATCGGCCCGCGTTCCGCCAGCTCATCCGGGCGGTGCTCACCGACTTCGGCGAGTTCCCGAACCCGTAGACGTCGGCGGCTTGCGACGAGCCGCTCCGGAGGCCCTCGAATGAAGCAGATCGCCCCGCTGGGAAGCCTGCGCGCCGGGATTGCGGCCGGGCTCGCGGCGGTCCTTGCCTCGGGCCCCGTGGCCGCGCAGACCTTGCCGCTCCCGCCGCTCGAGATCACGGTGACGCCGGACTCGAAGCAGGTCACGGTGGACTGGCCCGAGGTCGGCCAGACCGAGGGGCGGCAGTTCTCGCACGTGACCTTCGCGCAGTGGGATTCGGTCGGCGTGGCGCCCTTCCCGAGCCTCCAGGGCAGCTACGTGGGGGACTGCGACTACTTCCTGCGCATCACGAAGATCCCGCAGGATCCCGGCGTGAATCGGCGGACCCTGCTCCTGTACCAGCTTTTCGCGAATACCACGGGAGTCGGCGCGGCGCTTCGCGTGGACACGCTGCAGATCGTGACGCCGGACTCGCTCCATACCTTCAATCCCGGCATCGCGGGCGATCTCGGCATCGTGGTGCCGAACAACGTCGGCCCGCCGAACGGCCCCCTCGGGACCGTGCCGGTGACGCTCGGCGGCGTGAACAGCACGCTCAGCTCCACGGCCGGCTACTTCGCGACCGCGCTCAACTCGGTCACCAGCCTCAGCCAAGGACTCCGCGTCCAGATCAGCGGGCCCGTGGATCTCTCCGCCATTCCGGACCCGCTGCCGATCAGCGTGAAGAGCGACACGGTGCTGGCCACGACTCCGGGCCAGCGCTTTCCGATGTTGGACGCCATGACGATCGCCTTCGGCGACGGCGCCGCCGCGCCGGGGGACACGGTGAAGTGGACCGCGCACTATCTGTGCCAGGCGAACGGGCGCATCACCGTGGACCTCGAGGCGTTCGAGGGATACCACGTGTGGCGGTCGACGCTGCCGGACGTGAACAGCTTCACGCTCGTCGGGGAGATCCGTCCGTGCGAGTCGAAGTTCGATTTCGCGCTGCTGACGCCGGAGGACCTGACCCTGACCGCCGTGGAGCTGCTCTATGATCCGGGGCAACGACACTTCACGCTGGTCGATCGCGGCGTCCACAACGACTTCCCGTATCGCTACGGGGTTTCAACCTTCGACCGCGGCTTCCTCGGCAATCCCGAGGACCTCACGTTCGAGGGACCGCGCGCGGAGTCCGCGAAGCTCTACCCTGCGCCGCCCGCCCGCGATCGCGCGCAGCAGGTCTACGTCGTGCCCAATCCGTACAAGCGCCACGTGGACTTCCAGGAGGGTGACGCGAAGATCGTCTTCGCGAACCTCCCGACCGATTGCACGATTCGCATCTTCACCGAGTCCACCGATCACCTGATCACGCTGCACCACGGGGCGAACGAGCCGCACAGCACGTCGCCCACGAGTCGCGAGTGGAACCTGCGAACCGAGTCCGGACAGCCGATCGCACCGGGCATCTACATCTTCTACGTCCAGGGCACGAACCGGTATCAACGGTCCGTCTCGGGCGGCGGCACGGAGACGGTCACCGAGCCCTTCGAGCAAGTCGGCAAGTTCATCGTCGCACGGTGAGGGCGCTTCCCGCGAACAGAGGAAGGGGAGGGGCGGGCGCCCTTCCCCTTTTCGCGTGAGGCTCGCGCCGCGAAAGGAGTGACAAGCGATGGCCAAGCATCGGATCGCGTGGATGCCGGGTGACGGCATCGGAGTCGAGGTCATGGACGCGGCCCGGACCGTGCTGGACGCGGTGGGCTTCGAGGCCGACTACGTCCCGGCGGAGATCGGGTGGGAGCTGTGGCGCACGGAGGGCAACCCGCTCCCCGATCGCACGCTGCGGGTGCTGAAGAGCACGGACGCCGCGCTGTTCGGCGCGATCACGTCGCTCCCGAAGGAGGAGGCCGAAGATGCGCTCGTCCCCGAGCTGAAGGGGAAGGGCCTCGTCTACCGCAGCCCGATCGTCCGCCTTCGCCAGGAGTTCAACCTGCGGACGAACCGGCGGCCGTGCTTCGCCTTCCCGGGGAATCCGCTGAACCACCGCGAGGGGATCGACATCGTCGTGTTCCGCGAGAACACGGAGGGCATGTACGCGGGTGTGGAATTCCATCCGGTGCCCGACGAGGTCCGGGCGGCGCTCCGCGCGCACAGCGCTCCGATGCGGAAGTTCGACGCGACCGCCGCCGGCGACATGGCCATCACGTGCCGGATCATCACGCGCGGGGGCGCCACGAACATCATCCGCGACGCGTTCGAGCACGCGAAGGCCTACGACTACCCCAGCGTGACCATCGTCGAGAAGCCGAACGTGCTCCGCGAGACGTCGGGGCTCATGATCCGCGTGGCACGCGAGGTGGCGAAGCAGTACCCGGGGATCGAGCTCTGGGAGACGAACATCGACGCGATGACGATGTGGCTCATCAAGAATCCCGAGCAGTACGGCGTGCTGGTATGCTCGAATCTCTTCGGCGACGTGATCTCCGACCTCTGCGCGCAGCTCGTGGGCGGGCTCGGCTTCGCGGCCAGCGGCAACATCGGCGACGACTACGCGGTGTTCGAGCCCACGCACGGCTCCGCCCCGAAGTACGCCGGCATGAACAAGGTGAACCCGTGCGCCACGATCCTGTCCGCGGAGATGATGCTGGACTGGCTCGGCGAGAAGGAGCTCGCGGCGCGCGTGCGCCGCGCGGTGGCCGAAGTCATCGCGCAGGGGCGGGTGCGCACCTACGACATGGGCGGCAAGAGCACGACCACCGAGATGGCGGGCGTGATCGCGGAAAAGGCGCGGGTCGGCGCGCCCCTCTGAAGACGCCGTGAGCGCCTCGGACGCAACCGCCCGGCGGCTCGGCACGCTCGCCGCCGTCGCGGCGGCCGCGCTGGCCGCGTCCGTGGCGCTCCATCCCGTCCTCGAGCCCGACCTCTTCTGGCACCTCGCGTCCGGGCGCTGGATCCTCCAGCATCGGGCGATCCCGCGCGTCGACGTCTTCTCGTACCCCACGATGGGCCGGGAGTGGGTCAACCTCCAGTGGCTGTTCGACGTCCTGGCCGCGCGCGCGTGGGTGTGGGGCGGGCCGGATGCGCTGGTGCTGGGGAAGGCCGCGGCGCTCGCGGGCGTCGCCGCGCTCCTGGTGGCGGCGGGACGCGCGGCCGGCGCGGGGCCGGCAGCCGCGTGCTTCGCCGCCGGGCTCGCGGTGCTGGCGGGCGCGGAACGCACGACCGAGCGCCCCGAGATCGTCACCTACGTCGCGCTCGCGACGCTGTCGTGGGTGATCGAGCGGGCGCGACGCGGCGGAGGTCGCCGCGCCCTCGCGGCCATGCCGGTTCTCGTCGCGGTCTGGATCAATCTGCACTCTCTCGCGTTCCTCGGCGCGGCGGCGCTCCTCCTCCACGCCGTCCTCGCCGCAAGCGAAGCGCGGCTCCCGGAGCGCTGGCGGAGCGCCCCGCCCTCGCCGCACCTCGCGCGCGACCTGACGCTCGCCGGCCTCGCGTCGGCGATCGCCCTGCTCGCGAATCCGTGGGGCGTCCGCGCATGGACCTTCCCGCTCACGCTCTTCCGGCGCATCGGCACGGGCCCCGACGTCTTCGGGCGTATCCTCGAGTTCGTGTCGCCGCTTCGTGACCCGGGCGATCCGGCGCTCCGGTTCTTCTGGGTCCTCGTCGCCGTCACGGTGGCGTGCAGCCTGGCGCGGCCGACTCGGCCGGCGCTCGCGCGATTCGGCGGCGTGCTTCCGTTTCTCGCGCTCGCGCTCCTCGCGCGCCGCAACGCGCCCCTCTTCGCGATCGCCGCGGCGGCGCCGCTCGCGGCGAGCGTGAGCGAGATCGCCCGGAGCGTCGCGGCTCGTCTCGGCGAAGCGTCCGAAAGGCGCCTCGCGATCGCCTCGGCGGTCGGCGTGCCGATGATCGTCCTCGGCGTGGCGATCGCGGTGCTCCGCGGCGCGTCGCCGGGCCTCCTCGGTCTCCCGCGCGAGCGGGGGCTCGGAGTGGAAGCGGGGATCTTCCCGGAGGAGTGCCTGGCCGCGCTCGACCGCCTCGGTCTGGAGGGGCGGTTGTTCCACGACCTCGACTTCGGCGGGTACGTCGCGTGGCGGGATCCGGGGCGGGCGACGTTCATCGACGGTCGGCTCGAGGTGGCGGGCCCGGACCGACTCGCCCGCTTCATCGAGGCGCACGAGAGCCCGGCCGCGTGGGAGCGGCTGCGGGCGCAGTGGGACGTGAACATCCTGCTGCTCGAGCACGCGTCGCGGGGGAGCGCCGCGTTCCTGCGCGGTCTCCTCGCGAGCGGCGAGTGGACGCCGGTGTGCCTCTCGCCGGAGGCGGTGTTGCTCGTCTCCAGAGCTCGCTTCCAGATTCCGGCGGCCGAAGAGCGCCCGGCGCCCGGCGCGTGGGCGGCGTGGCTCGGCGAATCGCACGGCGCGGCGCCCGCCGCCGGCGACGCGCTCGCCCCGCTCGCCCGCCCGCTCGATCGCTGGCTCCGCGTCGACCCCGCGCCGTCGGCGGTGCGCCGCGCGGTGCGCTACGCGAATCTCTGCATGACGCTCGGCCGCATCGCCCCCGCGCGCGAAGGCTACGAAGCCGTCCTCGCCCGAGCGCCGGCGGATCCCGAGGCGCTCTTCAACCTCGGCCTGTGCGCCATGCACGAGGGGCGCGCCGCGGACGCGCACCGAATCTGGGAAGATGCCCTGCCGCGCGTGGACGCCGCGAGCCGCGATCTCTTCCGCCGCGCCCTCGCGCAGTCCAAGCCCTAGGCTCTCGCATCGCACGTGATGAGCGCGTCGTCGGCTCGCTGGCGTTGCTTCCGCGTCGAACGGGCGGCCTTCGCCGTCCAGGCTACGGCCGCCCTCCCGCTCCGGCGGCTCCGCCATCTTGGCTGCGCCGCCTCCGCGAAGTCGCCGCGGAAGCAACGCCAGCGAGCCGCCGACGCATGACTCGCCTCGCGCGGTCTGCGCCGGCGCGGCGAGGGCTCGCGCAACATCGGGCGCGATCATCGGGCACAGCGCGTCGCCGGTGGGACGGACACGGTGCGTCGGCCGGCCTGCGATGGGTCCCGGAGCGACGCGGCGGGTGCCGGTCTCGACCGCCACGACCCGGTGTCAGTCTCGCCTCGGGGCCGGCCTCTTCGACGCGGCTTCGCGGAGGCGGCGTAGCCAGGACGGCGGAGCCGCCGAGCGGGAGGGCGCCGGAGCCGGGACGGCGGAGGCCGACCCGTCCGAGGCGAAGAGGCCGGCCCCGAGGCGAGACGGGCGACCCCTGACACGGCTGCGAGCGCGCGTCCCGCGTCCAGCTCCGGCGAACGCCGGCTCAGGGTGCGGCGGTGTCCGCCGGGGCGGGGGGCGTTCGGGGGCCGATGGTCGCGGCGGAGTCGGCGCCGCCTTTCGCCCGCTTGGCGAGGACGTCCTTGAGCTTGCCGATGCGGTAGAGAAGGTCTTCGTGGTGCGGGTCGATCGCGCGGTACTTCTCGAGGAAGCGCAGGCCCCAGGCGAGGTCGGCGGCGCTTCCTTGCATGGCGAGCTTCGCGTCGACGTAGCCGATGCCGGCCTCCACGTTGCGCGGGTTGAGGTCCATCGCGGCCTGGTAGAAGGGCAGCGCCTTGTCGTAGTACCCGCGCTGCTTCCAGATCCGTCCCATCTGCAGCTGGAAGAGGTCGTCGTCCGGCGCGAGCGACATCGCCTGGCCGGTGCAGGCGATCGCGTAGTCGAAGTCCTCCGCCTGCGCGAGCAGGAACCCCAAGTTGGCGAAGCCTTCGGCGTACGTGGTGTCGGTCTCGACCGCCTCGCGCATGTACGCGTGCGCGGCGATGAACGACTGCCGCGTGCCGTACTCGATGCCTTGCTGCGAGCGGAGCGTCGCGAACGCGCGACGGATCGCGCCGTCGTGCGGATTGAGCGCGATCGCCGCACGATACGCGTCCGTGGCGTCCAAGGGCTTGCCCGCGAGCTCCAGGTCCACGCCCTTCCACTCGAGGTCGCGGGCCCGCACCGCCTGCGCGATCGCGGGCGCGAAGCCCTCGCCGGGCGTACCCACGAGGGTGGCCACCACGTCGTCCCGGATGGCCGCGAGCCCCGGCACCGGATCGACCGTGGGCTCGGAGGAGCGTCTCTCCGCCTCGACGCGCTCGAGCGCGCCGTTCTCCCGCGTGCTGGGCGTGCGCGTGGCGGCGAGACGGCGCACCGATCGATCCGAGAGCAGGAACTGCGACAGCAGCGTCTCCGGCGTGGCGATCCAGGACGCTCGACACGCCGCCGCGACGTGCCCGTCGCGGTAGGCCGCCATCACCCGTCCGAAGTCGTGCGGCGCCTCGTCGCGGTTCGCGAGGAGAAGGACGTCGCCGTCCTGGCCCGCCCACGCCTCGACGCGCGGGAAGACGTTCGCCCACGTCGCGAGCAGGATGAGGAAGCCCTCGCGGGTGAGCGCGGACTCCGGCACCCAGAGGCACGCGAGGCCGCCGCCGCTCAGCCGCGCGCGCACGAGACGCAGGAACTCCGCAGTGGCGAAGCGCGCCGAGCGCTCCGTCCAACCGCCCGAGGGCTGCAGCAGGACGACGTCGTACGGGGCGGCGCGCGCGAGGAGATCCTCGGGATCCCCGAGGTGGACGTGCAGCCGCGGGTCCGTGAGCGCGAGCCGAGGGACCGGCCCCATGTGCTCGGCCGCCATCACCGCGGCGCGTGCGGGCGCGAAGAGATCGACGCGGTCGACGGAGTGCGCCTCCGCGACGGCGGCCGCCCAGCCGCTCCCCGCGCCCACGATGAGCACGCGCTTCGCTGCTCCGTGGAACGCCAGGGGCAGCTCCGCCAACATCCCCTGCGACTTCGGTGACGTGTCGTTCGACGAATCGAAGCGACCGTCGACGAGCAGCCGACGCGCATGTCCGCGACGCATGACGGCGACCGAGAGGGCGTCGTCGTCCAGGTCCAGCTCCGTCCAGTGCTTCTGCACGGGGCGGGTGACGCCGCCGCGCGAGAGGAGATTCTGGTCCAGGAAGAGCCCCTGCCGATTCGTCGGCGGAAGCGCCCGCGCCACGAGGATCGCCAGCAGCGGCAGCGCGATCGCGATGGGCGCGCGCGAGGGGAGGGGTAGCTCGCCGAGCGCCACGGCGGCGCCGGCGAGGACCGCGACGATCGCTCCGCTCAGGTGCAGCGTGGCGTCCAGGCCGAACGGCCGAAGGGAGAGTCGCGCGACGGCCGAACCGAGGACGAAGCCGATCGCCGCGCCCGCGGCGACGCGCGCGATCCATCGCCCGCGACGCTCGCGATCCTCGGGAAGGGCGGCGGCCAGCACGGCCGCCGCGGCGCCGAGCAGAAGCCCAGGGGGCGCCGTGCGCGGCGCGGCCAGCTCGAGCGCCGCGCGCAGCACGTCGTCGAGATGGGCGGCGTGGGCGGTCGCGGCCACGAACGCCGCGGGAATCGCGGCGTAGCGCCCGAGAAGGAACGTGGCGCTCACCGCGGCGAGCGCGGCGAGAAGCGCGGCCACCGATCCCCGCAGCGTGGCGCGCAGGCGGGGCGCGAGCAGCGCGGCCAGGATCGCGCCCGCGGCGATCCCGGTGGCGAACGTGATGCCCGGGACGGGCATCCCGGGCAGCTCGTCCGCGAAGGCGAAGCGGAAGACGCGCGCCCCCAGGAACCGGTATGCGCCGAGCCCGAAGGCGATCGCGAACGCGGCGACGAGCGGGAAGAGGTCCGCCCGCGCGCTCGTGTCGGACGGCGCGTCTCCGACCGCACCTTCGTGCGCCGGCTCCCGCCGGCGGACGATCACGCCCGCGAGGATCAGAAGGCCGCCGGCCACGCCCGCGGCGACGCGCGTGGGGTCCTTCGGCGTGCAGAGCGTCACGGTCTGCACGAGGAGCGCCGCGAGCGTCGCGGCGGCCACGCCGGCGGCGGCCGCCCGGGCGGCACCGGCCCCCTCCGGCAGGAGGCGCGCTCCACGCTGCAGGGCCGATCCGGCGAGGAATCCCGCCGGCACGAGCGCCGCACCACCGATGACCGCCCGCGCGAGAGCGTCGCCGAGAGGACCGGCATCCACGCCGGCGCCGACCCAGCCGAGCAAGCGGCTTCCGCCGAAAGCGAACGCGCCGAGGACGCTCAGGGCCCCGAGGAGGAGGAGCCGGGCGCCGAGCGTGAGGGCAGAGCCGCCCGCGACGTCGTCGCCGGGCCGGAGCGAGCGATGCGCTCCCCAGGCGAGCGCCGCGGCCCACACCGTTCCCAGCGTGATCACGGCGGCGGACGCGGCTCCGAAGAGACGCGCGAGGGCGCCGGACCCGCCCACGAGCCCCGCGCCGACCGCGAGCCCCACGAGGAGCGCCGGCGCCACCGCGCCCCTCGCGCGCGATCCGAGGCGATGCGGGGCGGCGGGGGCGTCGAGGCGCGGCAAGATCTCACCTCCGCGAGGAGTCACAAAAGGGGACGGATGATATCACGAACCCCGGATCAGCCGATCGACGTTCGCGAGGTTCGCCCGGAGATCCTGGTTCCCCGGATCGAGGACGGCTCCCGTCTCGAATTGCTTCCGCGCCTCCGGGTATCGCTTCTGCATCGCGAGATGGACGCCGTAGAGGAGACGCACGCGCCCCGAGTACGGGTCCGCCTGGAGCGCTTTCGCGAAGAGCGGCTCCGCCTCCGCCGCGCGCCCCAATCGCTCGAGGCACGCCGCCTTCGCGAGGAGAGCCTCGAGATAATCGGGCGCGCGGTCCAGCGCCCGGTCGAACTCCGCGATTGCGGCGGGAAGATTGCGGGCGCGCTCGAAGTGATCGCCGAGGAGCCGGTGAGCGTCCACGTCGTTCGGGCCCCAGCGGAGCGCCGTGCGAAGCGCTTGCGCCGAGCTCTCCTCGAGACCGGCATGCTGCAGCGCGACCGCGCGGTGGATCGCCGCTCGCGTCTCGTCGATGCGCCACTCGTGGAGGAAGTCCACGTGCGTCAGCGCTGCGCCCGCGACCAGCACCGCTCCCGGGACGAGCCCGATCCGGCCTCGCCGTCGCAGCGCGGCCTCCACTCCGAGCCCCGCGAGCACGCAGAGCGCGGGCACGGCTTCCAGCCGGTAACGGTCCGCGACGAAGAAGAGCAGGTTCTCCGCCGCGACCGCGGCCACGTCGATCGCGAGCAGGGCGCGCAGCGCCGGCGCGGCCGGGCCGGGCGGCGCGAAGCCGAGAAGGAGCCCGAGCAGGGCGAGAGGCAGGACGACGCCGAAGCCGACGAGGGGGCACGAGAGGACCCACGAATCGCGGCGGAAGTCCTGATAGTCGGTGTTGCGCGGAGTCTCCCTCGTGCCCACGAAGCGGAGCGCCTTGCGGCCGAGGGATTCCGCCCACGCGAGCGGATCCGCGGCGGCCTCCCGCAGCGCGCGGTGCGTCCAGTACGCGGACTCCGCGCGCCGGCTCGCGCGCACGCCGGCGCGGAACGGCTCGACCTGCAGCTTGTCCCATGCGTAGCCCGGCTGGATCGCGGTGAGCGAGTCGGAGCCCGCGCCGTTGCCGAGGTAGAAGTTCAGCCCGCCGTTCCAGGAGACGAGGATCGGCTCGTTGCCCCGGAGGTAGTTCGTGATCGTGAAGGGCAGGACGGGGAGCGCGACCGCCGCCGCGAGGAGCGCCGCCTCCCGGAGCCCTTCGCGACGCGAGCGCGCGATGCGGACGAGCCATCCGGCGGCGCCGGCGGCGAAGAGCAGGGTCGTCGGGCGGGCGGCGGTGGCCACGCCGAGGAGGACGCCCGCCGCCGCGATCCGGGACGTGCGTCGCGGCGCGTCGTGAGCGAGGGGGAGAAGGGCGAGCGCGCCGGCGAGGAGCGCGAGGAGGAGCGCCGGCGGCAACAGCTCCCCCTCGAAGTAGATCACCGGGCCGTAGGCGGCGAGGAGACCGCCGGCGATCCACCCGGCGCGTCGCCCCGCGGCGCGCCCTGCGATCCAGGCCACGAGGAGCACGGTCAGGGCGCCGAGCAGCGCTTGGAGAAGGCGCGGCGCGAGGTAGCTCCCGCCCGTCGCCGCGTAGACGGCCGCGAGCAGCAGCGGGTACACCGGCGGCTGGTAGAACGGGACCTCGATCGCTCCGAGGCCGTGCGCGGCGACGGCCCGAGCCTCCTGGTCGTAGGTCCAGGCGTCCACGAGCGGGGAGGAGAACGTCACGGAGGCCCGGTTGTCCGCGACGTAAGCGAGGCGGAGGGCCAGGGCGAGGAGGAAGAGAATGCCCAAGTCCATGCGGCGACGCATGCTCCCACGATACCCGGCGTCCCGCGCCGTCCGCGAGAGGGAATCGCGGGGCACCGGGGCGTTGCCGGCGCCCCGCGGGCCGGGCGCCGCGCCCCCGGGCCGGGGTCCGACGAGGATTGGTTTGCCGCTCCGGAGGCTTTGGCATAGCTTGGACGGTTCCATGGGGAAGTCGTGCGCGGACAAGAAGATCCGACCTGCCGGGAGGGCGCGCTGATGGCCGGGATGCGGAAGACCGTCTACTTCTTCGGAGATGGCAAGGCGGAGGGCGGCGCCGGAGACAAGGCTCTCCTCGGAGGCAAGGGCGCCAACCTCGCCGAGATGACGCGGATCGGGCTGCCGGTGCCGGCCGGCTTCACGATCTCGACGGACATCTGCGGGGAGTACTACCGCCTCGGCCGCCGCTTCCCCAAGGGCCTCGAGGACGAGGCGCGCAGCGCGCTCCGACGCGTCGAGCGGACGATGGGCACCCTCTTCGGCGACGCGTCGAATCCGCTCCTCGTGTCCGTGCGCTCCGGCGCACGAGCCTCCATGCCCGGCATGATGGACACGGTCCTGAATCTCGGACTGAACGACGTGACCGTCCTCGGGCTCGTCTCGCAGACGCAGAATCCGCGCTTCGCGTACGACTGTTACCGGCGCTTCGTGCAGATGTACGGGGACGTCGTGCTCGGGCTGAAGCCGAAGAGCTCGCGGGAGCAGGATCCCTTCGAGGAGATCCTCGAGCGCAAGAAGAAGCGCCGCGGCGCTCGCTTCGACAGCGAGCTCACGGCGAACGACCTGAGGGAGCTCGTCGGCACGTTCAAGGCGGCCATCCGCGAGCGCACCGGCCATCCGTTCCCCGAGGATCCGTGGGATCAGCTCTGGGGCGCCATCGGCGCGGTGTTCGGCTCGTGGATGAACGATCGGGCCATCGCGTACCGCAAGATGCACGACATCCCGGCGGAGTGGGGCACGGCGGTGAACGTGCAGGCCATGGTCTTCGGCAACATGGGCGAGGACTCGGGCACGGGCGTCGCGTTCACGCGCGATCCGGCCACCGGGGAGAAGCGGTTCTACGGCGAGTTCCTCATGAACGCGCAGGGCGAGGACGTCGTCGCCGGCACGCGGACGCCGCTGCCGATCGAGGACCTGAAGCGCTTCAGCCCGAAGGCGTACGCGCAGCTCACCGGCATCCAGAAGACGCTCGAGAAGCACTACCGCGACATGCAGGACGTGGAGTTCACGATCCAGCGGGGACGCCTCTGGATGTTGCAGACGCGCGTCGGGAAGCGCACGGGCAAGGCCTCGGTGCGGATGGCGGTCGACATGGTCCAGGAGGGGCTCATCACGAAGGATGAGGCGCTGATGCGCGTCACTCCGGATCAGATCGAGCAGTTCCTCGCGCCGGGCTTCGACCCCGCGGCGAAGCGCGCGGCGGTGGACGGCGGGCTCGTTCTCGGGAAGGGCCTGCCGGCCGGACCCGGAGCGGCTTGCGGCAAGGTCGTCTTCACCGCGGAAGACGCGGAAGCGGCCGCGCGCAACGGAGAGATCGTGATCCTCACGCGCGTCGAGACGTCGCCGGAGGACATTCGGGGCATGGCCGCGGCCGTCGGCATCCTCACCGCGCGCGGCGGCATGACGTCCCACGCGGCGCTCGTGGCGCGGCAGATGGGCAAGGTCTGCGTGGCGGGCTGCGAAGGCCTGTCCATCCAGTACAAGGCGCGGAAGATGACGATCGGCGGGAAGTCGCTGCGCGAGGGGGACTGGATCTCGATCGACGGCTCCACGGGCGAGGTCATCCAGGGTCATCTGGAGACCCGCCCCTCCGAGGTCGTGCGCGTCGTCCAGGGCACGGCGAAGGCGGCCGAGAGCAGCGCCGAGTATCGGGTCTTCTCGAAGATCATGCAGTGGGCGGACGAGGCGCGGAAGCTCGGCGTGCGCGCGAACGCCGACCAGCCGGATCAGGCGGCGCTCGCCGTCGCGTTCGGCGCGGGCGGCATCGGCCTCTGCCGCACGGAGCACATGTTCTTCGGCGAGCAGAAGATCGATGCCGTGCGCGAGATGATCGTGGGCGAGACTCCGGAGGCGCGGCGCGTCGCGCTCGAGAAGATCCTGCCGCTGCAGCGCGAGGACTTCGCCGGCATCTTCCGGGCGATGGCCGGGAAGCCGGTCACGATTCGCACGTTGGATCCGCCGCTGCACGAGTTCCTGCCGCACACGGACAGGGAGATCAAGTCTCTCGCGGAGAAGCTGGGCGTGAAGTCGTCGGTGCTGGCGGCGCGCGTGCAGTCGCTGCACGAGCTGAACCCGATGCTCGGCCACCGCGGGTGCCGCCTCGGCATCGTGTATCCGGAGATCACGGAGATGCAGGCGCGCGCGATCTTCGAGGCCGCCTGCGACGTCCAGCGCGAAGGCAAGAAGGTGATCCCGGAGATCATGATCCCGCTCGTCGGGCACAAGAACGAGCTGCGCGAGCAGGAGGAGGTCGTGCGTCGCGTCGCGAAGGAAGTCTTCGAGCGACGCAAGACGAAGGTGCCCTATCTCGTCGGCACGATGATCGAGCTGCCGCGCGCGGCGCTGACCGCGGACGAGATCGCCGAGCACGCCGAGTTCTTCAGCTTCGGCACGAACGACCTCACGCAGACCACGTACGGCATCTCGCGTGACGACGCGGGGAAGTTCCTGCCGTACTACCTGGACCACGAGATCTTCCCGGCGGATCCGTTCCGCACGATCGACGTGGACGGCGTGGGCGAGCTGGTGCGCATCGGGACCGCGAAGGGCCGCACGAAGCGTCCGCAACTCAAGGTGGGGATCTGCGGCGAGCACGGCGGTGACCCGGCCACCGTGCGCTTCTGCCACTCCGTCGGCTTCGACTACGTGAGCTGCTCGCCGTACCGCGTGCCGGTGGCTCGGCTTGCTGCCGCGCAAGCGGAGATCGACGCGCGACGCGCCCGCAAGACCTCGGCGCCCGCGACGCGCTCCGGCGGCAAGGCGTCGCCCGGCACGTCGAAGCGGGCGAAGAGCGCGAGGCCGGCGAAGCGTCCGGTGAAGAAGCTCGCGGCGAGCGGCCGGCGTCGCTGACGGACCGGCTCTCCGGTCGATGCGGCGATGCGATCCTCGTGTCGTCGGGCCACACTTGCTCGTGGACGGACACGCGTGCCCTGCCTCGTTCGTCGAGGCGCCCGGCCGAGATCCCAGCTAAGCCATCGACCTTCAATTGGTTATGAGACTCGGCCGGGCCGCCCCCGTGACTTGGCACGCGCGGTGCTTGAACATCTCCGCGAGCCGTCGGGTCGGGAAGAGGCCCGTCCCGCGAGGCTCGGGAGGAGGACTTCGATGCTTCGCCATCGCCGGTTCTCGAACCTCGCCCTGGCGGTCGCCGCGAGCCTCGTCGTGTTCGGCGGGCTCATCGTTTCCGACGCGTCGGCGCACGGCCGGGAACGGGGGCGTGCCGTGCACTCGCATTCCCGCGCCCACGTCACGTACGTCGTGCGGCGCCCCGTGTTCCGTCCCGGCGTGTGGGCGTATCGCCCGTACGACCGGCCTGCGCCGCTCTGGTGCCGCGACGGGCGCTACGTGGAGTTCGAGGGGAACCCGTACTGGTACCACGTGGGATTGGGCATGTACTTCGGCGGCGTCGACGTGAACGTCGACCTCGGCAACAGCCCGCCGCGTGGCTACGGGTACTGGGACCCGTGCGGCGGCATGTGGGTGAGCGACCTTCGCGCGTACTCGCTCGAGTGCCGGCGGCTCCACCATGTGCCGGCCCTGCGAGTCGTGCGCTTGGAGGGGCGGCCGGGCTGGCGGTGGTAGCGTATCGCGGCCTCAGGCCGTCATTCCGAAGTCCTTGATGCGCCGATAGAGCGTGCGCTCGCTGATGCCCAGGGTCTTGGCGGCGAGACGTCGATTCCCGCCGGACTCGCGAAGCGCACGCTCCACGGCGCGCCGCTCCATCTCCGACAGCGAGAGCGACTCGTCGGACTCCTCCACGCGCACGGGTCGCGCGGGGTAGACCGGCTCGCCGCTCGGCGCACCGAACCCGGACCGTGCGGCCGCGGCGGCGGCGCGACCCGCGGCCCCCGAGAGCAGCAACTCCTTGATCGCGCCCATGTCGGCGCGGATCGCGAGCAGCGATTGGATGATGAACTCGCGCTCGCCCTGAGCGCGGTCGCTCGGGATGGCCGGCAGCGGCCGCGCGGCGCCCGAGGCGGGGCCGTGCAGCAGGTGCGCCGGAAGGTCGGACGCGCGAACGGGCGTCTCCGGGCGGAGCGCCACGAGACCGTCCACGAGGTTGCGCAGCTCACGGACGTTGCCGGGCCACTCGTAGTCGGCGAGCGCCTCGATCGCGTCCTTCGTGAAGCCGGGGAACGCGATGCCGTGCTTCGCGGCGGCGCGCAGCGCCAGCTCCTTCGCCAACACCGGAATCTCCGCGCGACGCTGGCGCAGCGGCGGCACGTCGAGCTCCACGACCTTCAGACGATAGTAGAGGTCGCGACGGAACCGCCCCGCCTGCACGAGGTCGTCGAGGTCGCGGTTCGTGGCGGCCACGATGCGCACGTCCACGGACACGGGCGTGGAGCCGCCCACGCGCAGGAATCTCTCTTCCTCGAGGACGCGCAGCAGGTTCACCTGCGCGGCGAGCGGCATCTCGCCGATCTCGTCGAGGAAGAGCGTGCCGCCGTCGGCCATCTCGAAGCGGCCGATCCGGCGGGCGTCGGCGCTCGTGAACGCCCCGCGCTCGTGGCCGAACAGCTCGGACTCCACGAGGTTCTCCGGCAGCGCGCCGACGTTGACCGGCACGAACGGCTTCGCGCGCCGATCGGAGGCGCGATGAATCGCCTGGGCGAGCATCTCCTTGCCGGTACCGCTCTCCCCCGTGATGAGCGTCGTGACCTTGAGCGGCGCGACGCGGAGGATCCGCTCGAAGAGCTCGAGCATGACGGGGTCGCGCACGATCATGCCGAGGTCGTCGATGAGGCGGCGGCGATCCCGCAGCAGCTCGAGCTTGCGCAGCACGCGATCGCCGTCGACGGGCTCGTCGAGGATCTCCTCGGCGCCTTCGGCCAGGAGCGAGCCGCGCTCGGAGATCCGGTCGGGCGGCGCGAGGACGACGAAGTCGGCGCGCGTTCCGGCGGCGCGTGCGCGCAGGAGGAGGTTGTCCGCGGGGCCGTCCTGGAGCGCGAGGGGGAGAACCACCGCCACGATCGCCGGATCCCGTCCGAGAACGCGGAAGGCCTCGGCGCCGGATTCCACCTTGAGGACGGTCCAGCCGCGCTCCCGGGCGCCTCGCTCGAGCGGGTCCCACCCGGCGAAGGGGCCGATGAGGAGACACTTCGAATCTGCCAATCCGGCTTCCTCCGCACCGCTGGATCCCATCCATGGTCGGGATTCGGCGGCGGACCGTCAAGATGGCAGTGGCCCGGCCGGCCCGGCCGCGGGGGTCTCCGGCCCCAACCCCTTGACAGCGGAGCTTCGGCTCCCGCATATTGCTCGGCTTGATCGTGGGAGTGGCGAGCCGAGGGCACCCTTTCCGGGGCCCGCCCGCGCCCCGACACCCGCGGGCCGAAGCCACCGAAAGGGCTGGACCGGAATGCCTCTCGTCAAAGTGAAAGAGAACGAGTCGATCGATAAGGCCATTCGGCGCTTCAAGAAGAAGTGCGAGAAGGAAGGGATCATTCAGGACATCAAGAAGAGCTCCCGCTACCTGAAGCCCTCCGAACGGAAGCGCAAGAAGGCCTTGAAGGCCGCGAAGAGACGTCGTTCAGGCAAGTCGTAGATCGACGGACACGTCGTAGCTCGAGGATTTCATACAACCCATCGCTGTTCGTGGCCCCGGTTTCTCATCGTGGCCCCGAGAGGAGCCCGCAGTGCATTCTTCCGTGGACGTGTGGGGTCGCCACCCGAGCGAGGAGGGCGTGATGATCCGGGAAGAGGAAGGAAGCATCCTGCAGAAGGATCGTCCCAACAGCACGTACGAGCTCCTGCTGAGGAAAGCCGTCGAAGAGGGTCGCATCGGAGGCGACTACCGCTGCCAGGTGTGCGGCATGCGGTACAAGAACGCCCCCGATGCGGCGTCCTGCTGCGAGAAGGTCCTTCAGCACAGTCGCTTGTTCTGACCCGCCCAACGCGGCGAACCGGAGAAGATCATGCCCAAGATGAAGACCAATCGGAGCGCCGCGAAGCGATTCTCGAAGACCGCCACCGGTAAGCTGAAGCACAAGAAGAGCCAGAAGAACCACATCCTGACGAAGAAGACGTCGAAGCGGATTCGTCAGCTGCGCCGGGACGGCATGCTGCAGCCGGGGGACGAGGCCCGGATGAAGGCCATCCTTCCGTATCTCTGAGCTACGCGCGCGAATCGGCGCGCTCGATCGAACGACTTGACGGCCCGGGAGAGGGTTGCCTCCCGGGCCGTGGTCGTCTTGCCGGGTCGTTGAACCCGTAGGCGCGTGTCGCGTACCATAGCGCACGGGCGTTCCGCCCTCGTCCCGATCCGAGCCCTCGAGACCGAAGCGCGACGTTCCGGACCGTTTTCCCGTTCCGGAGGACGGAGCCCGTGTACCTCCTTCGCAGCCTCCTCCGCTTTCGCCGCCACCCCGGGCTCGCTCCGTGGAGCGTCCTCGGGGTCGCGCTCTTGGTGGCGCTCCTCGCGCCCAGCCCTTCGGGAGCCGTTCCGGTCGTCGTCTCGACGACTCCCGCGGATCAGTCGATCGGCGTTCCGTTGGGGGCGGCCATCGTCGTGCGCTTCGCCGCGCCGCTCGATCCCGCCACCGTCGTGCCCGCGAACGTGCTGGTCACTTCGTCTCAGCAAGGGACCCTGGCGGCCTCCGTGACCTGGAACCCCGGCGCTCTCGAGATCCGGGTGGACCCCCAGAGGAACTTCCTCGCGGGCGAGCGCGTCACCGTGACGCTCGGCCGAGGAATCCACGACACGCTCGGACAGTCCCTTCCGAACGGCCGCCACTTCGAGTTCTCCGCGCGGACCGCGCCGGTCCCGGGCGGCGGGTTCGGCACGTCGAGCGCGGCGTGGGGCATCGGCAGCATCGCGTTCTGTCTCTCGGTGGGCGACCTCACCGGCGACGGGCTTCCCGAGGCCGTGTTCTCGAACGTCGTCCCGGACTCGCTCTCGATTCTCACGCCGGACGGCGCCGGGCACTTCTCCCGGCTCGCGAGCATCGCCCAGCCCTCGGCGACGTTGCCGCGAGGCGTCGCCATCGGCGATCTCGACGGCGACGGTCGCCCGGATCTCGTCTGCTGCGCGTCGGGACCGAATCGGATCTTCGTGTACCGGAACCTCGGCGGCGGCTCGTTCGCCCCCGCGACGGTCTACGCGACGGGGGCGACGCCGTACGCCGCGTACCTCGGGGATCTCGACGCGGACGGCGACCTCGACGTCGCCACCGCGAACTTCAACGGACAGACGGTCAGCATCCTGAAGAACCTCGGCGGCGGCACGCTCGCGCCGTTCGTCGACTACTCCGCGGGCGCCGGCGCCGACAGCCCGCGGTACGTCGACGGCGCGGACATCGACGGGGACGGCGACATCGATCTCGTCTGCTGCAACGGCTACTCGTACGACGTCAGCGTGCTCGTGAACGACGGGACCGGCGCGTTCACGGCCCGGAGCCCGCGCTATCCCGTGGGCGCGGGACCGCAGTACCTCGCCGTGCAGGACTTCACCGGCGATCACGTCGCGGACATCGTCACCGTCAACTCGCTCGCGGAGACGGTGAGCCTGCTGCGCGGCAACGGCGACGGGACGTTCCAGCCGGCGGTCGACGCGAGCGTCGCGGGCCAGTACCCGTACGGCCTCGACGTCGTGGACGTCGACGGAGACGCCGACCTCGACCTGCTCATCCCGGTGCGCGGGGCGGACGCCTGGCAGATCGTGCGCAACGACGGCGCCGGGCACTTCGCGGCGGGCGAGCTCCATCCGGGCGGGCTGCACTGCCACACCGTCGGGGCGGCGGACTGGGATCGCGACGGGGACATCGACGTGATCGCCGGCTTCGCCATCAGCCGGGACATGTACTACTACGCGCAGTCCCCGACGCCCGCCCTCGTCTCCACCCTTCCCCGGCGCAACGCGAACGGCGTCGCGCCGGACGGACCGATCCAGATCGTGTTCAGCGTGGATCTGGCGCCGCAGACGGTCGTCCCTTCCGCGTTCTCCGTGAAGGGGAGCCAGTCCGGTGGGCATGCCCTGTCCGTGGCGTGGTCCGGGAGAGAGCGCCGCGCGACGCTGTCCTCGTCGAAGCGATTCCTGCCGGGCGAGGTCGTCACGCTCGTTCTCGAGGGCGGGGTGATCCAGTCGACGACGGGCATCCCGTTCCCCGGCGACGTTCTGCGGTTCGTGATCTCCGGAGCGCCTTCACCCGGGATGATCGCGGCCGGATCGCCGATTCCGTTGCCCGGGTCCGATCCCGTCGACGTGGCGGCCGCGGACTTCGACGCCGACGGACGCTGCGACCTCGCGGTGGCGAACCTGCTGTCGGGGGACGTGACCCTCCTGCTCACCGCAGGAACCGGAACGCCTGCGCCGGCGGGCAGTATCGCCGCCGGGACCTCGCCGGTGGCGCTCGCGACCGCGGACTTCGACGCCGACGGGGACGTCGACCTCGCCGTCGCCGACCTCGCCGCGTCTTCCGTGGACGTCCTGCTCAACTCGGCCGGAGGATTCGGTGCGCCGGCCGCCTTCTCCGTCGACGGCGCCCCCCTCGCCCTCAGCGCCGGCGACGTGGACCGCGACGGCGACGAGGATCTGGTCGTCACGATCGTCTCCCCGCCGGGCGTCCGCGTGCTCACGAATCAGGGAGACGGGACGTTCGTCCGGGGTCCGTTCCTGGCCACCGTCGTTGCCCCCACCGATGTCGCGATCGCCGATCTGGACCGGGACGGCACTCTCGACGTCGTCACGGTCCTCGCCCAGCTCGACGAAGCGCAGGTCTTTCTCGGCGGCGCGCCCGGGCTGCGCGCCGGCGGCCTCTTCCGGACAGGGTCCGTCCCCATGGGCCTCTTCTCCGGCGACGCCGACGGCGATGGCCACGTCGACCTCGCGTGCTCGAACTACGGCGGGGCGTCCGCGTCCCTCCTGAAGAACACGGGCGGCGGGGCGTTTGCTGCGCCGGTCGAGTTGATCGCGGCGAGTCTGCCCCGGGGGATCTGGGGAGGTGACCTGACGGGAGACGCCGCGCCCGATCTCGTCGTTGTGAACAGCGGGGCCGGCAACCTCTCCCTCTTCCGCAGTCTCGGGGGAGGTCGGTTCGATGCGGCGATCACGTTCCCGGTGGGCACCACGCCGTACGCCGTGGCGGGGGGCGACTTCGACGGAAACGGAAGAACCGATCTCGCCGTGGTCAACCGCTCGAGCCGCGATCTCTCCTTGTTCTGGAGCTCCTCGCCGGTCGGCGTCGTCGAGCCGACCCTCGCCGCTGCCGAGGAGGCCGTCCGGGCGTGGCCCAACCCCTTCGCGACGGAAGTGAACATCCAGCTGGCGCTTCCCCGGGCCGCCGCCGCCTCGCTCGACGTCTTCGACGTCACCGGGCGGTCCGTGGCGCGGCTCCTCGGGGGCCCCGTGGCCGCCGGAACGCGTCTGGTCCATTGGGACGGGCGGGACACCGCCGGCCGCCGCGTCGGCTCGGGCGTCTACTTCCTCCGCCTCGACGTGGACGGCCGGCGGTGGACGCGTCGCGTGCTCCACGTCCGATAGCGCGTCCGGAAGCCCCGGCGCCGTCCCCGATACACCCGAGATCGGGTTCTGCGGCGAACCGACGGCCGGCCGAATCGTGCACGGCCCGCGTGTCATCTTCGGCTCGAGGTCGCTTCCCTTGGGCGCCGACAGACCCCCTCCCGGGCTCGGCAATTGTCGAGTGCACGGTCATAAGTTCATATTCTATGCGGGGTTGCGGCGTCGCAAAGAGGCAAAAGCTGTTGAAGCGGGCTAGGTGCTTCCCCTACACTCGACCCAAGTCGGAAGAGATCCGGGGGAGGGGCCTCACCTGCGGACCGCTCCGACGACCGGCCTGGCCCATCCGCTGTCAGCGGCGGGGCGGGATTCGAGGTGTCGTGGCATGGCCGGCAGGTTGCCGGCTGCTTGAAGGCACCAGCATCGCTCGTTCGCGAGGTACAGAGCATGAAGAAGGTTACGAGTCTGGCCCTGCTCCTCCTGATGTCGCTCGCGGGTTCCGCGTTCGCGAATCAGCAGATTCTGCACTTGTCCGGCAATGCGTGGGAGGACGACGGCCCCGGTGGCACGTTCCCTCCCTCCAACGTCGGCGACGTCTTCAACATCGTCGGGGTCCTGAACGACATCGAGCAGCCGCTGGTGTGGGACACCGCGAACTACTCGTATACCGTCTGGGTCCGGAGTCTCGTGTCGCTCGGTGAGGGCGTGTTCGGCACCACGCACGTCGCGTCCTACAGCGGCGGCCTCTTCACGATCTACGTCGACTGGCTGCCCTCGAACGCGGTGTACGGTGTCAACCCGCCGAACGCTACCGCTCCGTCCACGTTCAACGACGGGATCTCCGTCTACCTCGACGGCTACTTCACGGGCTTCACGACCACGTTCAACACGGCCACGCAGGCCGGTTCGTTCTCCGGCACGCTGAACTTCACGGGCGGCGACGTTTATCCGCTGCTCACGGCCACGAACGGCTGGACGTTCGGCGCGAACATCGCGGGGCTGTCGCCCACGGGCTACGACCTCGAGATGAACGGCGACGTGTACCTCCAGATCGTGGCCGTCGAGCCCCAGAGCTGGGGCGGGATCAAGAGCCTGTACCGGTAGCCCTACCTCAACTGTCCAGGAGTTCGACATGAAGAATTTGCAGTCACTGGCGGTCGCGGTGGGGGTCCTCGGAATGACGCTCCCCGCGTCGGTCCGAGCCACGTGCGATCAGGCGAACTTGCACGAAGGGGATTTCTCGGGGAACTCGCAGCACACGAGCGCTCCGGGCGTGTTCACCGTGGGCGAGGCCTTCACGGCCTACGAGACGCTGAACACCACGCAGACCCAGCCCTGGTACCCGTGGAACCAGGCCGCGTATCAGTACACGCTGTACGTGCACGGGACGTGCAGCAGCTACGTGAACATTCCGATCGGCGGCCCCATGTTCCTGCGCCAGATCTCGTTCACCGGCGTGACCTTCGCCATCTACCAGGACAACACCACGGTGGCCAACTACGCCATCCCGTCCACGTTCACGGACGGAGCCCTGATTCTCTCGGGCGTGATCACGGGTCCGGGAACGGGCGGCGGCATGTACGCGGAAGGCGTCGTGGACGGCGCCGCTCCCGACGTGCTCGGGATCACCGGCGACGCCACGGTGACCGGCGGCTCGGGCATCGGTCAGCTGCTCTGCTCGGTGCTGACGCTGAACGACTTCATCGCGTGGCTTCCCGCGTCGAGCCCTCCGGGCTACAAGGAAGCCTACGATTCGCAGTGGAAGTGCTGCCTCACGACCCCCGTCGAGCCTTCGACCTGGGGCGGCGTGAAGTCGCTGTACCGCTAGCGCACCAACACCGGCTCGCGCCCTTCGGGGCGCGGGACGGATTCTCGCGAACGAGGCCGGGGAGGGACCGAAAGGTCCCTCCCTTCTTCTTGCTCTCGCGGTTCGTGGCGCCGGCTCGTCGGAGCACAGGGGGTCGCCCGCGCCGCCGTCGCGTCGGCGGTGATCGCACGTGATG
>JAXLTI010000003.1:0-1295897 GCA_046330135.1 bacterium | reverse complement strand
CCAGGATGGCGAAGGCGACGGAGCGGGAGGGCGCCGAAGCCAGGATGGCGTAGGCGCCCGTCCGATGCGGAGAAGCCGGCGGGAACCCGGATCGGGGCGACCCCCCACGCGCGATGCGGCGGCCTTGCCAGATCGCTCGCACGCCCGTAACCTGCCGCGGGCTTCGTGCCGAGCCGTGAAGGGCGGCCATGATGCCCAGGAGGCACGATGGCGTCCTGGCGGGGCAGCCTGCGGTCGTCGATCGGCACCAAGGCCATCATGGCCGTCACGGGCACGGTGCTCTTCGTGTTCGTGATCGTGCACATGCTGGGCAACCTCCAGATCTTCCT
The DNA here is from genome assembly GCA_046330135.1 of bacterium. GTDB lineage: Bacteria > ARS69 > ARS69 > ARS69 > ARS69 > CAYYFX01. Next base: position 1,295,568 of record JAXLTI010000003.1, on the reverse strand, counting down.
CGGCCCGGACGCCATCAACCAGTACGGCGTGCTCCTGCGGACGCTGCCCGAGGCGCTCTGGGCGGCGCGGATCGTGCTTCTGGTGGCGGTCGTCGTGCACGTGTGGGTTGCGTTCCTGCTCACGATCGAAAATCGCCGCGCGCGCCCCGAGCGTTACGCCGTGTCGCGCGCCGTCCAGGTCGGCGTAGCGCCGCGCACGCTCATCTGGACGGGCTCCATCATCGCGGCGTTCGTCGTCTATCACCTGCTGCACTTCACGCTCGGACGGACCGACCCGGCGCACTCGCACCTCGTGGACGCGCGCGGCCGCCACGACGTCTACGCCATGGTGGTGTTCGGCTTCTCGCAGTGGCCCGTCTCGCTGGCGTACGCCGTGGCCCAGGGGCTCCTCGCGCTGCACCTCTCGCACGGAGCGTCCAGCTTGTTCCAGTCGCTCGGGCTCGCCCACCCGCGCTGGCGTCCGCTGCTGGACCGCACGGGCACCGCGCTCGCGTGGATCATCCTGATCGGGAACCTGTCCATCCCCGCGGCGGTGATGATCGGCCTGCTGCGCGTCCCGGGAGGGCCGTGACGTGAAGCTCGATCCGCGCATTCCCTCGGGACCGCTCGCCGCGAAGTGGGATCGCCACCGCTTCGAGATGAAGCTCGTGAACCCCGCGAACAAGCGGAAGTACGAGGTGATCGTCGTGGGCACCGGGCTCGCGGGCGGATCGGCCGCGGCCAGCCTCGGCGAGCTCGGCTATCGCGTGAAGGCGTTCTGCTTCCAGGACAGCCCGCGCCGCGCGCACTCCATCGCGGCGCAGGGCGGCATCAACGCGGCGAAGAACTACCAGAACGACGGGGACAGCGTGTACCGCCTGTTCTACGACACGGTGAAGGGCGGGGACTTCCGCTCGCGCGAAGCGAACGTGTACCGGTTGGCCCAGGTCTCGGCGAACATCATCGACCAGTGCGTCGCGCAGGGCGTCCCCTTCGCGCGCGAATACGGCGGCCAGCTCGACAACCGCTCCTTCGGCGGCGCGCAGGTCTCCCGCACGTTCTACGCGCGCGGCCAGACCGGCCAGCAGCTGCTGCTCGGCTGCTATTCCGCGCTCTCGCGCCAGATCGGGGCCGGCCAGGTGGCGATGTTCCCGCGGACCGAGATGCTGGACCTCGTGGTGGCGGGCGGGCGCGCGCGCGGCATCGTCGTGCGGGATCTCGTGAGCGGGGAGATCTCGACCCACCTCGCGGACGCGGTGGTCCTGGCCACGGGCGGCTACGCGAACGTCTTCTTCCTCTCGACGAACGCGAAGGGCTGCAACGTGACGGCCACCTGGCGCGCGCACAAGCGCGGCGCCGGCTTCGCGAACCCGTGCTTCACGCAGATCCACCCCACGTGCATCCCGGTGGCGGGCGAGCATCAGTCGAAGCTCACGCTCATGTCGGAGTCCCTGCGCAACGACGGGCGCATCTGGGTCCCGAAGAAGGCGGGCGACCAGCGTCGCGCGCGGGACATCCCCGAGGCGGAGCGGGACTACTACCTGGAGCGGAAGTATCCGAGCTACGGGAACCTCGCGCCCCGGGACATCTCCTCGCGCGCGGCGAAACAGGTCTGCGACGACGGGCGCGGCGTGGGCCCCGGCGGGCTCGGCGTGTACCTCGACTTCCGCGACGCGATCCTCCGGCTCTCGCGCGCCGTCATCGAGGAGCGCTACGGGAACCTCTTCGAGATGTACGCGAAGATCACCGGCGAGGACCCGTACGAGAACCCGATGCGGATCTACCCGGCGTCGCACTACACGATGGGCGGCCTGTGGGTGGACTACAACCTGGAGAGCACCGTTCCCGGGCTCTTCGTCATCGGCGAAGCGAACTTCTCCGACCACGGCGCGAACCGCCTCGGAGCGAGCGCGCTCATGCAGGGCCTCGCGGACGGCTATTTCATCCTGCCGTACACGCTCGGGGACTTCTTCGTCCGCGCGGGCCGCTCCGAGGGCTTCGGCGCGGACCATCCCGAGGTGAAGGCGGTGGAGACGCAGACGCGGGAGCGCGTGAGGAGGCTTCTCGCGGTGAACGGCCGGCGCACCCCGGACTCGTTCCACAAGGAGCTCGGGAAGCTCGTCTGGGACGACGTGGGCATGGCCCGCAACGCTGCAGGACTCACGCGGGCCATCGCGCGCGTCCCCGAGATCCGCGAGGAGTTCTGGCGGAACGTGCGCGTCGTGGGGAGCGGCGAGGAGCTGAACGTCACGCTCGAGAAGGCCGGTCGCGTGGCCGACTTCCTCGAGTTCGCGGAGCTGCTCGCGCGCGACGCGCTGGAGCGCGACGAGTCGTGCGGCGGCCACTTCCGCGAGGAGCACCAGACCGAGGACGGCGAGGCGGTGAGAGACGACGCGCGCTTCCAGCACGCCGCGGTCTGGGAATGGATGGGCGAAGCGGCCGAGCCCGTGAGGCACGTCGAGCCGCTGACCTTCGACGAAGTGAAGCCCTCCACGAGGAGCTACAAGTGAACCTGACGCTCAGGGTCTGGCGCCAGCGGGGCCCCAAGGAGCCGGGACGTCTCGTGACGTACCCTGCGCCGGACATCAGCCCGGACTCTTCATTCCTCGAGATGCTGGACCTCGTGAACGAAGGTCTCCTCGACAAGGGCGAGGAGCCGATCGCGTTCGACCACGACTGCCGCGAGGGGATCTGCGGCATGTGCTCGCTCGTGATCAACGGCGTCCCCCACGGCCCCGAGCGCGGCACCACCGTGTGTCAGCTCCACATGCGCCACTTCAGGGACGGGGACACGATCGTCGTCGAGCCGTTCCGCGCGCGGGCCTTCCCCGTCTTGCGGGACCTCATCGTGGACCGCCGCGCCTTCGACCGGATCATGCAGGCGGGGGGCTTCGTCTCGGTGAACACCGGGGGCGCGCCCGACGCGAACGCCCTCCCGATCCCGAAGGACGAGGCCGAGAAGGCCTTCGACGCCGCCGCGTGCATCGGCTGCGGCGCCTGCGTCGCGGCCTGCCGGAACGCCTCGGCCATGTTGTTCGTGGGAGCCAAGGTAGCCCAGTTCGTCCACCTCCCGCAGGGCCGCCCGGAGCGGGAGCGCCGGGTCACGGCCATGGTGCAGGCCATGGACGCGGCCGGCTTCGGGCGCTGCTCGAACCACTACGAATGCGAGGCGGTCTGCCCGAAGCGCATCTCGAGGGACGTGATTCGGGAGCTCAATCGGGAGTATCTTCGGGCCTTGGCCACGAAGTAGGTCCTCCCCCGTCCCTGGGCCCCCAGGGGCGGGGTCCCCCCCAATCTCCCCGACGCCGCCCCGGCGCACCGGCGATGTCCTGAACCAGGACACTACCGGCGCTCCACCCGGGTTTGCCATTTTCCTGCGCAATGCCCTAGAATCGTCGGCTCATCCGTCCGAATCCCATGGGGTACCTCGCCTCCGGACCTGGCCGCCCGCCGGCCGGAAGGCGGCCATCCCGGAGTCCCCGATGCCGTCCACTCACCCGGTTGCGGACGTCGCCGCCGCCGCCCCGAAGGTGCGTCGCCTCTCGGCGCGTCTGGAGCCCTTCGACTCGTACTGGCAGGCCCCGAAGGACGTCGAGGCCGGGTACTCGAAGTTCGGGGCCTACTACCGCGCCAACTTCCTGCCCCACCTCCCTTCGGACCGCGAGGCCAGCATCCTCGTGGTCAGCTGCGGACCGGGCTACCTGGTGAAGCTCCTCACGGACCTCGGCTACCGCCGGGTCCTCGGCATCGACTCCGACCCCGCGAAGGTCGCCCTCGCCGCGAGGCGCGGGCTCGACTGCCGGGCGGCCGAAGCGTTCCCGTTCCTCGCGGGACGCACGGAGGAGTTCGACGCGATCGTCGGGGAGCAGGAGCTGAATCATCTCACGAAGGAGGAGATGATCGAGTTCCTGGAGATGTGCCGGAGCGCCTTGAAGCCAGGCGGCGTGCTCGTCGTGTACGGGCTGAACGGCGCGAACCCGATCACCGGCCCCGACTCGCTCGCGCACAACATCGACCACTTCCACACCTTCACCGAGTACAGCCTCGGTCAGGCGTTGGAGATCGCCGGGTTCGAGGACATCCGGGCGTTCCCGCTCCAGCTCTACGTGTTCTGGAAGAACCCGCTGAACTACCTCGGCCTCGCCGTCACCTCGCTCCTGCATCTCTTCTTCCGCGCCGTGTTCATCATGTACGCGAAGGACGCCAAGATCTTCACGAAGAAGCTCGGAGCGGTGGCGCGAAAGCGGGCCACGTGAAGATCCTCATCACCGGCGGCACGGGCTTCCTCGGCTCCTCGCTCGCGCTCCGGCACCGCGAGCGCGGCGACGACGTCGTCGTGGTGGCGAAGGAAGCCACGCCGCTCGAGGCCGCGAACGCGCAGGAGCTCCGCGGACGCGGCGTGGACGTGCGGGTCGGCGAGTTCGGCGACGACGCCCTGGTGGCCGCCGCCCTGCCCGGCGTCGAGCGCGTCTACCACATCGCCGCCGCGATGCGCGAGGCGAACGTGGGCGACGAGCGTTTCTTCGAGGTGAACGTGAAGCAGACCGAGCGCCTGCTCGCCCGGTGTCGCGACGCGGGCGTGGGTCGCTTCGTCTACTGCTCCACCGCGGGCGTGGTGGGCACCGATCGCGGCGTCACCACGGACGAGGAGACGGACTTCCGCCCGAAGGACATCTACCAGAAGACGAAGGGCATCGCCGAACGCGCGGTCCTCGAGTTCGGGCGGGCCCACGGCTACCCGGTGACCGCGATCCGCCCGCCCGGCGTCATGGGGCCGCGGGACGGCCGCCTCGTGAAGCTCTTCCGCATGGTCGCGAAGGGGCGCGTGCTGCTCGCCGGCGACGGGAAGGGCAAGCACCACAACGTCTACGTCGACGACCTGATGGACGCCTTCGAGCTGGCCGCCACGAAGAGCGAGGCGGTGGGACGCGTGTTCAACGCGAGCGGCGACGAGTCGGTGCCGCTTTCGGAGTTCATTCTCGCGATCGCGAAGGCGCTCGGCACCTCCGTGCGCTTCGTGCGCGTGCCTCTCGCCCCGCTCGGCGCGGCCGCCGTCCTCTGCGAGGCGGCGTGCCGGCCCTTCGGGATCCAGCCGCCGCTCTACCCCCGGCGGTTGGACTTCTACCGCCACGACGAGGACTTCTCGAACCGTCGCGCGCGCGAGGTTCTCGGCTGGCGCCCGCGCCACACCCTGGCGCAGGGCCTCGCCGAGACCGCCGCCGGCTACCGCGAGCGAGGACTCCTCGCATGAGGATCCTCGCCTTCAACTACGAGTACCCGCCGCTCGGCGGAGGGGGCGGCGTCGTCTTCCAGGCGATGTACGACGAGCTCGCGAAGCGCCACGACGTCACCATCGTCACGTCCGGCCACGGCGAGCTGCCGCGCATCGAGACGCGCTACGGGCAGGAGATCCACCGCGTCCCGGTGTTCGGCCGGGACAAGCTGGCGACCGCCAGCTTCCGCTCCATGCTCTCGTACGTGCCGGCGAGCTGGCGCTGCGGGAAGCGCCTGCTCACCGAGGACCGCTTCGACCTGATCAACACGCACTTCGCCGTGCCCACGGGACCGGCGCCGCAGGATCTCTCGGAGCGCTTCGGCGTCCCGAACGTGCTCTCGCTGCACGGCGGGGACATCTACGATCCCTCGAAGCGGATGTCGCCGCACCGCCTGCCGCTGGTGCGCGCGGTGGTCCGCCGGCTGATCGCCCGCGCGTCGCGCGTGGTCGCACAGTCCTCGGACACCCGCAACAACGCGCGGACGTTCTACGGCGCCCAGCGCGACATCGACGTCATCCCGCTCGGCATCAAGGCGCCGCACGTGCCGCCGCGGGATCGCAGCTGCCTCGGCGTGGGGCCGGAGCGCTTCGTCCTCGTCACCGTCGGGCGGATCGTCGCGCGCAAGGGCCTCGAGGCCTTGCTGGAAGTCATGCGCCGGCTGGACGACCCGCACGACCTCCTCGTGGTCGTCGGGCGCGGTCCCCTCCTCCCGGAGCTGCAGGCGAGGGCCCGCGCGCTCGGTGTCGCCGACCGCGTGCGCTTCACCGGCCGCGTGAGCGAAGAGGACAAGTGGCGGCTCCTCGTGGCGTCGGACCTCTACGTGTCCACGGCGCTGCACGAGGGCTTCGGGCTCGTGTTCCTCGAAGGCATGCTCGCGGGACTGCCCGTGGTGTGCCACGACTGCGGCGGACAGACGGACTTCCTCGAGGACGGCCGCACCGGGGCGCTCGTCCCGCTCCACGATCTCGACAGCTTCGCGGCGGCGATCCGCCGGCTCAAGTCGGACGCCGCGCTCCGCGCACAATGCGGCGAGTTCAACCGCGGGCGGGCCACCGAGTACTCGATCGAGAAGTGCGCGGCGCGCTACGAGACGCTGTTCGACGAGGTCGTGACCGGTTACGGGCGGGATCGCTGACGCTGGGGCGGCGGATCGCTCGCTCCGGGGGCGGAGCGGGCGCTTCGCCGGCGGATCACTCGTTCCAGCGCCGGAAGCCCTGTCCCGTCTTCTTGCCGAGCTTCCCTTCGCGCACGAGCCGCTTGAGGATCTCCGGCGGCCGGTACTGCTCGCCGCCCAGCTTCGCGTGCAGGTGCTCGGCGATGTCGAGCCGCACGTCGAGCCCGACCAGGTCGGACAGCTCGAGCGGGCCCATCGGGTGGCGATAGCCGAGCTGCATCGCGCGGTCGATGTCCTCGGCCGACGCCACGCCGGCCTCGAGCATGCGCATCGCCTCCAACCCCAGCACCACGCCGAGACGGCTGGTGGCGAAGCCGGGCGAGTCCGCCACGACGATCATCTCGCGACCCATGCGCGTCCCGAAGTCCTTCGTCCGCTCGATCGTGTCGTCCGAGGTGGCCGCGCCCCGCACGATCTCCAGCAACGTGAGCACCCACGGCGGATTGAAGAAGTGCGTCCCCACGACGCGCTCCGGATGCGTCGCGGCCTGTGCGATCTCCGTGACGCTGAGCGAGGATGTGTTCGTGGCGAGGATCGCGCGCTCGCCGGCCGCCGCCGAGACCTCCCGGAAGATGCGCTGCTTCAGGTCCATGCGCTCCGGGGCCGCCTCGACCACGACGTCGGCGTCCCGCGCGGCGCGCGCGAGATCCGACGTGGCTTCGAGCCGCGCGAGGGCGCCGTCCCGCGCGGCCGTATCGACCTTCCCGCGCTGGACGCCCTTGTCCAGGTTCTCGCGGATGCGGGCGACGCCGCGGCGGGCCAGGCCGTCGTCCACGTCGAAGAGGACCGTGACGAAGCCCGACATCGCCGCCACCTGGGCGATCCCGTGCCCCATCGTGCCCGCCCCCAGCACGGCAACGCGCCGCATCCCGTCCAGCACCACGGACCTCCCCCTCTTTGCGCTCGCCTCGGGCGCATCGCCCCGGAGATAATGGACGGGCATCGTACCGGACCGCCCCCCCTCCGGGAAGCTGCGACACGTTCGAGGTCTCCGCGGTCGCCGGGGGGAAGCTCGCCATGGCCGTCACCCGTCACCCGCCGTATCGCCTGGCGACGGATCGGGTCGTCGTGCGCTGCTGGGACCCGGCCGACGCACCGCGCCTCACGGAGGCGCTCAGCGAGAGCCGCGATCACCTCTTGCCGTGGCTGCCCTGGGCCGTCGACGAGCCCACGACTCTCGATCGCAAGGTGGAATTGCTGCGCCAGTTTCGCAGGCGCTTCGACCTCGGCGAGGAGTTCGTCTACGGGGTCTTCGATCCGGACGAGACCCGCGTGCTGGGCGGCGCCGGCTTGCACACGCGCGCCGGTCCGTGCGGGCTCGAGATCGGCTACTGGATCCGGACCGGCGAGACCCGCCGCGGTCTCGCCACGGAGGTGACCGCCGCGCTCACGAAGGCGGCCTTCGTCCTCCTGGACGTGGACCGCGTGGAGATCCGCGTGGAGCCCACGAACGAAGCCAGCCTCGCGATCCCGAAGAAGCTCGGCTTCGAGCGCGAGGCGGTCCTGAAGCGCCGGCACCCCTCGGTGGGCGGGGCACTGAAGGACCTCGTGGTCTGGACGCTCTTCGCAAGCGCCTACCCCGCCTCCCCGGTCGCGAGAACCCGCCTCCGCGCCTGGGACGCCGCCGGCCGCGAGTTGCCCGGCCTGGGTGCGGCCCCTCGCCGGCCGAGGAAGCGCTGAGAAGGCGGGGCGAGGCGAGGCGCGCTCCGAGGCCGGAGCAGGCGAGACCCGCCCCGCCAAGACGCGCCGAGCAAGTCGACTCCCTCACCGCCAAGAGGCGCCAAGGGAACCGGTCCGCCCTCCCACTCAAGAAGCGCCGGGGGAATCAGTCCCCCCTCCCACCCAAGAGGCGCTGAGGGAGGCAGGCCCGGGCCGTGCGACGCCTGGTTGGTCGGCGGGCCGGGTCCGAAGGACCTTCCCCCGGGCATTGGAGCACGCCCGTGACCGCGACGCGAAGCGTCGCCCACGGACGCGCGCACAGGCCCGGGGGAAGGTCCTTCGGACCCGGCCCGCCGACCAACCCCCCGCGCAATCGCCCGGACTTGACTCGCTCAGCACCTCCCACCTAAATTGACGCGTTTTCCACCCTCGGCGTGAAACCCGATCCGGCTGGGATCGTCGTGCGCCGCCCCGCTCGGGGAGCGCGCGTTTGTTCCGTTGTTGCCCACGTCCCGCCGGCAGGGACCGCCACCCATCCTTGAGACCCGAGGAGACCCACGAATGACGCAGGTCGCCAGCGCCAGCACCGCGAAGATGTACGTGAACGGGGCATGGGTCGACGCGAAGAGCGGCCGGACGATGGACGTCGTGAGCCCGTGGAACGGGACGGTCGTGGACACGGTTCCCCGCGCGGATCGCGAGGACACGCGCGCGGCCATTCTCGCGGCCGAGAACGCGCTTCCCGCCTGGTCCGACACCTCCCCCGACGAGCGCGCGGCGCTGATCACCGCCGGCATCGAGAAGGTGAAGCACGCCCTGCCGGAGCTGGCGAAGACGCTCTCGGCGGAGCAGGGCAAGCCGGTCTTCGAAGCGCAGGGCGAGATCCACCACTTCCTCCACGGCATGACGTTCTACGCGGGCCTCGCCAGCAAGATCCGCGGCGCGCAGGTCCCGCTGCCGCCGGACATGGGCAAGCACAGCTACGGCCTCGTTCTCAAGCGACCTGTCGGCGTCTGTGCGGCGATCGTGCCCTGGAACTTCCCGATCACGCTCATGGGCACGAAGATCGGACCCGCGCTCATCGCGGGGAACACCGTCATCGTGAAGCCGGCGAGCACCACCCCGCTGACCACCCTCAAGATCATCGGGCTGCTCAACGAGGCCGGGCTTCCGGCGGGCGTGCTGAGCTGCGTGACGGGGCCGGGACGCGAGGTCGGCGAGGAGCTGCTCGCGAATCCCGTCGTCCGCCGGATCGCGTTCACCGGGGAGTCCGCCACCGGGAAGCGCGTCATGGAGATCGCGGGCCCGCAGTTCAAGCGCATCACGCTCGAGCTGGGCGGCTCGGATCCCATGATCGTGATGCCGGACGCGGATCTGAAGAAGGCGATCGGGGGCGCGCTCATCGGCCGGTATTGGAACTGCGGGCAGGCGTGCCTCGCGGTGAAGCGCCTCTACCTCCACGAGGCGATCCACGACGAGTTCCTCCAGGGCCTCGTGGCGAAGGTCTCCGCCTACGAGTTGGGAGATCCCTCCACGAAGGCCGAGAAGCCCAAGGTCCGCATGGGGCCTCTACACACCGCCGCGCAGCGCGACGAGATCGAGAGCCAGGTGAAGGACGCCGTCGCGAAGGGCGCGAAGCTCCTGATCGGCGGGAAGCGCCCGTCGGATCCCGCGCTCGCGAAGGGCCACTTCTTCGAGCCGGCCGTCCTGACAGGCGCACCGCACGACTCGCGCCTCGTGCAGGAAGAGGTGTTCGGCCCGGCGCTGCCGGTGTTCAAGGTCAAGGACATCAACGAGGCGATCGTGCTCGCGAACAGCAACCCGTACGGCCTCGGCTCCTCGATCTGGACGCAGAACCTCACCTGGGCGAACCAGGCGATCCGCGAGATCCAGGCGGGCGTCACCTGGGTCAACCAGATCCACTACGGCTACGACGAGCTGCCGTTCGGCGGCGTCAAGGCGTCGGGCGTGGGACACGAGCACGGTCCCGAGGCCGTGGACTACTACCTGGAGAAGAAGGGCGCCGTCATCGGCGGTCTCTCGTAAGGAGCTCAGAATGACGGACGTTCGCGTGATCCCGGCGGTGGAAGGCGCCGTCGGGACGATCACCCTGAACCACCCGAAGGCGAACAGCTACGACCTGCGCTTCATGCAGGACCTGGACGCGGCCATCGAGTCGCAGCTGGCGAACGACGCCGTCAAGGTCGTCGTGCTGCGGAGCGCGCTCGAGAAGTTCTTCTCCGCGGGCGCGGACATCAAGGCGTTCCAGGCGAACTCCACGGCGGACAACATGAAGATGATCCGCTTCGCCCACCGTTCGCTGCGCAAGATGGGCGAGTCGCCGAAGGTCTTCATCGCCGCCATCAACGGCTTCGCCCTCGGCGGCGGCCTGGAGATGGCGCTCGCCTGCGACCTGCGCTTCGCGGCCGAGGGGGACTACAAGGTCGGCCTGCCCGAGGTCACGCTGGGTCTCCTGCCGGGGAACGGCGGCACGCAGCGCCTGCCGCGGCTCATCGGGCGCACGAAGGCGCTGGACCTGATGATCACGGGTCGCACGGTGGACCCCCGCGAGGCCCTCGCGCTGGGCCTCGTGGATCGCGTCTTCCCCGCCGCGGATCTCCAATCCGAGACCCTGAAGTACGCGCAGCGTCTCGCCGCCGGCGCCTCGCTCGCGGTGGGCCGCATCAAGCGCGCGGTCATGGAGGGCATGGACTTGCCCCTGGACGACGCGCTCGCGCTCGAGCGCGACCTGATGGAGCCCCTCTTCGACACGCAGGACGCGAAGGAAGGGATCGCCGCCTTCGCCGAGAAGCGGCAACCCACCTACTCCGGCCGGTAGCGGCCCGGGAGAGCGCGATGACGCCCGTCACGGAAGATCAGATGATCGAGCGCCTCCGCGGCGGCAAGCTCGTGGAGTCGGCGGACCAGATGTCGGAGAAGTACCGGGACGGCATGAAGCGGATCCTCACGGTCTCGGCGGACACGGAGCTCGTGTCCGCGCCGGCGTACTACCTCGCCGCGAAGGACGCCCCCAGCATCAACGCCTTCGTGTCCGCGATGGGCATCATCCAGGACGAGATGGGCCACGCGCACATCGCGTACCGGCTGATGGAGGACCTCGGCGTGGACAAGGAGGACCTGATCTACGAGCGCGACGCGCGGGACTTCAAGTACCCGTACGCGTTCGACGTTCCGCTCCGCACCTGGGTGGAGCTGGTCGTGGCGAACGCGCTCTACGATCGCGCGGGCTTCACGCTCCTGGGGGACGTCTTCCGCCACACCACGTTCGCCCCGTGGAAGCGGGCGCTGGTGAAGGTGGACAAGGAGGAGAACTTCCACCTGCGCCACGGCGAGACGTGGATGAAGAAGATCAACGCCTCGGCGGACGGCCACGCGAAGCTGCAGCGCGCCGTGGACTGGATGCTGCCGCTCACCCTGGAGTGGTTCGGGCTGCCGGACTCGCTGAAGACCCAGAAGGTCCAGCTGGACTACGGCTTCAAGGGCAGCTCGAACGACGAGCTGCGCCAGATCTGGATGTCCACGGCCATTCCGTTCCTCACCTCGCTCGGCCTCGCCGTCCCGGTCCACCGGAACGAGGCGAAGCAGACCTACGAGATCGACTTCCCCTTCCCCTGCCGCTTCGACGCGGGCGCGAAGCGCTGGCTCTTCGCCGAAGGGGAGATCGACTGGATGGACGACGGATCGGGCAAGGACAGCGTGATGAAGCGCTGGCGCGAGCGAGGCCCGATGAACGACGAGTTCGTCGAGATCCTGCAGCGCGGGCACCGGCAGGTCGCGCGGATGCTCTCGCGGGAGATCCATTGATCGCTCTCGAGTCTCGCCCCGCCGCTCTGGAAGCGCGGCTCCTCGCCGCCCTGCACGACGTGGAGGACGCGGAGCTGCCGCTGGACGTCGTGGACCTCGGCTTGATCTACGCCCTCCGCTACCGGCCCGAGGAGCGCCGCGTCGAGGTGGAGATGACGTTCACGGCGATGGGCTGCCCCGCCATGGAGTTCATGCTGGGCGACGTGCGCGAGCGCTTGCTCGCGGAGCCGGAGGTGGAGCGCGTGGACGTGGAGATCGTTTGGGACCCGCCGTGGAACCGCAGCCGGCTCACCGAGCGCGGCGCGGCGGCCCTGCTCGCCTGGGGGATCGTATGAGCCTTCGTGATGCGAACGAGGAGAAGCCCTCGGGGAGGGTCTGGGACGTCTACGCGCGGACGCGGGACGAGAAGGCGTTGCACCAGGTGGGCGACGTGATCGCGCCCACGTCGGGGCTCGCGCGCACCTACGCGTACCAGATGTACCAGGAGAGCCCCTGGGTGGAGATGATCGTCGTGCGGCGCGCGGACGTGGTCACCGTGATCGATCGAGCCTGAGGAGGCGCCCATGCCGCCCGTCGAGAAGTGGGTGGTCTTCGCCCGCCGCGAGTACAAGGAGCCGCTCACGTGCATCGGCACGGTCGAGCTCGCGCGCGGCGAGGACGTGAAGGCCGCGGCGAAGCGGGAGCACGGAGACAGCTGGCTGGAGCTCGTGGCGATCCCCGAGAGTCGGATCGCCTGGGCCATCCGGGAGGAGTGACGTGTCGGAGTTCCTGAAGGACCGCGAGGCGGACCTCGAGAGCGCGCCGGCGGGAGCGGAGGGCGGCGACGTCGAGGCGTTCACGCCCGCAGGGCGGCGCGCGATCCTCGGCTTGCTCGTCACGCTGGGGGACAACAAGTACAAGCTGGGACGTCGCTACTCGGAATGGGCCACGTCGGCGCCCACGCTCGAGGCCTCCGTGGCCGCGGCGTCCATGACGTCGGACGAGATGGGTCACGCCCGGAGCCTCTACCCGCTGCTGCGGAAGTTCCCGGATGCGCCCGTCGAGCTGCGCAAGGAGGAGGACCGGACCGTCTTCCACAACGTGAGCTTCCTCGACGCGCCGTTCCCCACGTGGACCGATCTGATCGCGGGCGCCGCCATCTTCGACCGCGCCATGAGCATCGTGGTGGCGGCGATGGAGCAGTCGGCGTGGGGGCCGTTCCGGCACCGCGCGAAGAAGATCCTGCAGGAGGAGCGCTATCATGCGCTCTACGCGGACGGCTGGCTGGAGACGCTGGCCCAAGACGACGGCACGCGGTTCCCCCTCAAGGACGGGATGAACCGGATCTGGACCGAGACGCTCGCGTGGTTCGGCCCGGACGACGACCCCGTCTTCGCCCGCGCCGCGGCGGAAGGCATCCTGGATGCGGACGGCCGCACGCTGCGCGGCCGCTTCGTGGAGGAGATGTTCCGCACCGTGGAGCCGCTCGAAGGCATCGGCTTCCCGGAGGATCGAGCGCTCCCGTGGGACCGCTGGGATGCGGTCAGCCGGCGGCTGAGGACCTGACGTGGAGCGCGAGCGTCGCGAGCAGCTTGCCGCCCGGGGGCGCCCCGTCCCCTGTCCGTACTGCGGCTCCGCCGAGACGGAGCGCGCCGCGTCCTTCGGCCCCTTCCACATGTCGGAGACGTACTTCTGCCGCGCCTGCCGGAGCCCCTTCTCGCGCATCAAGTGGGAAGATCCCTCGCGGGCCGCGCGATGACGGACGCCATCCGGCTGGAGGTTCGGGACGGCGTCGGCAGGCTCACCTTGAACCGTCCGGACAAGCTGAACGCCATCGATGACGAGATGCGCGAAGCGTTGCCCGTCGCGGTCGAGCGGCTGGCGGCGGACCGCGACGTGCGCGCCGTCGTGATCACGGGCGCGGGCCGGGCGTTCTCCTCGGGCGGCGCGGTCGAGCACTTCGAGCGCGAATGGAACGGCGCGGAGTTCCGCCGCACGAGCCGGAGGCTGTCGCTCGTCTTCGACGAGATCGAAGCGATGGAGAAGCCCGTGCTCTGCGCGCTGAACGGCGTGGCCACCGGAGCGGGGCTGCAGCTGGCTCTCGCGTGCGACCTGCGCTTCGCCGCCGCCACGGCGAAGCTGGGGTACCGCGAGCACCAGCTGGGGCTCATTCCCGGGCACGGCGGCGCCACGCGGCTCGTGAAGCTCCTCGGGCTCTCCCGCGCGAAGGAGCTGTATTTCCTCGGCGAGCTCGTGGATGCGGCGGAGGCGCAGCGCCTCGGGCTGGTCCACCGGGTGCTCCCCGAGGAGTCGCTGCTGGAGGCCACGGAGGCGGAGGCGCGGAAGATCGCTCAGCGCTCGCCGGCCGCGCTCGGGCTCGCGAAGCGACTCCTCAACGCGGCGGCGTCCGTGGACGTGTCCAGCGGGATCGCGCTCGAGAGCCTGGCGCAGAGCGTGGCGATGGGCACGGCGGACCATCGCGAGGGCGTGCGCGCGTTCCGCGAGAAGCGCGCGCCCCTCTTCCGAGGGGAGTGAGCGTGGCCTGCCTCGTGACGGTGCGCGGTTGGACGCCGGTGGTGCATCCCACGGCCTGGATCGCGCCGAGCGCCACGTTGATCGGTCAGGTGGTCGTGGGCGCGCACGCCAACGTCTGGTTCGGCGCCGTGCTGCGCGGGGACCAGAATGCCATCCGCATCGGCGAGCGCGCCAGCGTCCAGGACAACGCGGTGATCCACTGCAACGAGGAGAACGCCACGATCGTGGGCGCGAACGTCACGGTGGGCCACGGCGTGGCCATGGAAGGCTGCGTCATCGAGGACTGGGCGATGATCGGGATGAACGCCTGCGTGCTCGACGGCTCGCGCGTGGGCGAGGGGGCGCTCGTCGCGGCGGGCGGCGTCGTGAAGGAGCGGGATCGGATCCCGCCCTGGACGCTGGCGACCGGCGTTCCTGCGGTGCCCCGACGGAAGCTGGAAGGCGCCGCGCTCGAGACCGTGAAGAGCGCGTCCGCCCACTACCAGAAGCTGATGGCTCTCTACGAGCATCTGGGGCGTCCGCTCGGCGCCTAGCGAGGAGAGGAACGAGATGAGTCAGGCCGTGGGAACGATCCGGACCCGCAACTTCATCGGCGGCAAGTCCGTGGACTGCGTCCGCGGGGGGACGCCCCGCGAGATTCGCGACCCCGCGAACGGCGACCTCGTCGCGACCACGATGGACGGCACCGCGGAAGACGTGGACCTCGCCGTGCGCGGCGCCGCGGAGGCGTTTCCCGCGTGGTGGGCCACGCCGGCCTCCACGCGGGGCAAGATCCTGTTCGCTTGCGTCGAAGCGATCCGGGAGCGCGTGGAGGAGCTGTCGCTGCTCCTGACCGCGGAGCAAGGCAAGCCGCTGGCCGAAGCGAAGATGGAGGTCCACCGCTTCGCCCACACGCTCGAGCACTACGCGGGCCTCGCGAAGAGCCTGCGCGGCGGCTACGTGCCGGACCTCGACGCCGATCCCCATCGCCACGGCGTCATCCTCAAGCGCCCGCTCGGCGTCTGCGCGGCGATCGTCCCGTGGAACTTCCCGCTCTCGCTGCTCGGAAACAAGCTCGCTCCGGCGCTGGTGTGCGGGAACACGCTCGTGGTCAAGCCCGCGCAAACCACCCCCCTCGCGTCCACGCGGCTCATCGAGATCCTGCACGAAGCGGGGCTGCCGGCGAACGTCGTGAACACGGTCCTCGGCACCGGCTCGAAGGTCGGCGAGGCGCTGATCCGCCACCCGCTCGTCGCGAAGATCGGGTTCACGGGCGCCACGGCGACGGGCAAGCTCGTCATGACCGCCGCGGCGCAGTCCATCAAGCGCGTCACGCTCGAGCTCGGCGGCTCGGACCCGCTGATCGTGTGCGCGGACGCGGACATCGACGCGGCGGTGAGCGCCTGCTCGGTCGGCCGCTTCTTCAACTGCGGCCAGGCCTGCCTGGCGATCAAGCGCGTCTTCCTCTTCGAGGAGATCGCGGACGAGTTCACGGAAAAGCTCGTGACGAAGGTCCGAAAGCTGACGGTCGGACCGGGAATGGAGCCGGCCACGCGGCTCGGGCCGCTTCACACCCAGGCCCAGCGGGACGAGGTGGAAGCCCAGGTGGCGGACGCGCTGGGGCGCGGCGCGCACGCGCTCGTGGGCGGCAAGCGTCCGGAGGGCGAGAAGCTCGCACGCGGGCACTTCTTCCAGCCCACGGTCCTGACGAACGTGGACCCGGCTTCGCGCGTGGCCACCGAGGAGGTCTTCGGGCCCGCCCTGCCTCTCTTCCGCGTGGCGAGCCTGGACGAGGCCATCCGGCGAGCCAACGACTCGGAGTTCGGCCTGGGCTCCTCCATCTGGACGCGGGATCTGGACGCCGCCACGCGCGCCGCCGAGCGGCTGGAAGCCGGTTACACCTGGATCAACTCGGTCACGAAGATCTACGACGAGCTGCCCTTCGGGGGCTTCAAGCAGTCTGGACTGGGCCAGGAGCACGGGATCGAGGCCCTCGAGGGATACCTGTACACGAAGTCGGTGGTCGTCGCCGCGGGCTGATTGATCCTGTAAGACGTTGTCCCACAATATCTTGACGAGGGCGTCCCCCGCCCTCTTGACTGCGGCCGCAGAGGGCGTACCTTCTTCGGCTTGTCAAAGGCGGTCTCTTTCGGCCGCCGTTGGCCAAGACCGGCAAGGAACCGGAAGGAAACTCCAAGCTTTACAACACGTTCAAGGTTCTGGATCCTCCTGGTCGCGGGCTCGGAAAAGCCCGCACCTCGGCAGACCGAGCCTCGCGGAGGCGCCTTGCCGCGCGGGGGCGCGTCTTCTCAGGGGATCAATGGGCCGGGGGGGTTGTGCAGGAATGCCGGACCTGGAGTGGGCCGGCAGTGGGGGCTTTCGGCAAGGGTCGGAAGCCATGAATCCCTGAAGGAGGGTTTCTCTTCATGAAGAAGTCTCTCTCCGTCGCCGCGGCCTTGCTGCTCCTCGCCCTGGCGACGACTCCGGCGATGGCGGCGCATGGCGGGCAGATGGGACTCGGGCTGCTGACCTCGGAGTTCCCGGTCGGCGCGTTCTTCGGCCTGAACGACAAGGCCACTTTCCACGTCGGGATCGACGTGGAGAAGCCCAAGAGTGAATCGAACACCGGCCAGCCGAAGATGACGGTCGGCGTCGTCGGGGCGCTCGAGTACGACATGTGGCACGGGGACAACTGGGGCTTCGGTGTGTTCCCCAGCATCGCGTTCAAGACCACGTCGTACGAGGATACCCCCCTCGGCGCGTCCATCGACAGCGGGCACGAGCTGCTGGTCGGGCTGGATCTCGGCGGTCACTTCGACCCCGTGAGCAACGTCGCGATCTACTTCACGCACGGCGTCGAGATTGCCAGCGTCACCCCGCCGGGCGGCGGCGACAGCGCCACGAACATCGCCACCACGGGGATCAACGTGGGGCAGATGGGAATCGCGTACTTCTTCAAGTAAGCGTCTTCTCGCCGGAAGGGAAAACGGGCCCCGGCCGCACCTGGCCGGGGCCCCTCTCTTTTCGGAGCCGGCTTCTGTTCCCGTCGCCTCCCGTTCCCCCGGACCCGCTCGCCCCCTTCCCGGTCTCGGCGTCCCGCGCGACCGCCAAGGCACCTTCCGGGCGTCAGGGCCCCTCAACTTCACCCGCCTCCGCGGGCGCGGGTTTGGTACGATGCGGGCCACGCGTTCCTCGACCCCCGCCCTCACATCCGGTAGGTGCCCGATGCTTCGTCGTCGCCCATTCCATGCCCAGGCCGTCGCGTCGGCCTTGCTGCTCCTGCCGCTGGGGGCGAGCGCGCAGCTCAACACGCAGCTCGTCGCGTCCGGCCTGCAGTTCCCCGTCTTCGTGGCCGCGCCCGTCGGGGACGCGCGCCTCTTCATCGTGCAGCAGGGCGGCATCATCAAGATCCTGAAGAACGGCTCGGTCCTGCCCACGCCCTTCCTGGACATCCACACGCTGACCACCCCTCCCGCGGGCAACGACGAGCGGGGACTCCTCGGACTGTGCTTCGCGCCCGACTACGCCACGAGCGGGCAGTTCTACGTGTACTACACGAACACCTCGAGCAACTCCGTCGTCCGGCGCTACACGGTGTCCGCGAACCCGGACAGCGCAGACCCCGCGAGCGCCCACGACGTCCTCTTCCAGACGCAGCCGTTCTCCAATCACAACGGCGGCACCCTCGCGTTCGGCCCCGACGGCTACCTCTACTTCGGGCTGGGCGACGGCGGGAGCGAGAACGACCCGCAGGGCAACGGGCAGAACACGAACACGCTGCTCTCGAAGATGCTGCGCATCGATCCCTTCGGAGACGACTTCCCCCTCGACCCCATCAACAACTACCGCATCCCGCCCACGAATCCGTTCGTGGGGATGCCGGGATTCCGCGCCGAGATCTGGGCCATCGGGGTGCGGAACCCGTATCGCTGGAGCTTCGACCGCCTGACGGGCGATCTCTGGATCGGGGACGTGGGTCAGAACTGCTGGGAGGAGGTCGACTTCCAGCCCGCGGGCAGCGCCGGCGGCCAGAACTACGGCTGGAAGATCACCGAAGGGTTCCACTGCTTCCTGCAGGGCGGCGGCTGCAACCCCACCGGCTGCAGCTTCACCGGGCTCACGCTGCCGATCCGTGAGTACAGCCACTCGCAGGACGGGTTCTCCTGCTCCATCTCGGGCGGGTCCGTGTATCGCGGCAGCGCGATGCCCAACCTCCAGGGCACGTACTTCTACGCGGATTTCTGCAGCGCCCAGATCTACTCGCTCCGCTACGACGGCGTGAACGTCACGGACCTGACCAACCGCACTGCGGACCTCGCGCCCGGCGGCGGGCTCGTCATCGGGGCCCCGGTGGCCATCGCGGAGGACGGGTTCGGCGAGCTGTACATCGTGGACCGCGCGTCCACGACCGGAGAGGTCTACAAGATCATCCCCGATCCGGCGATCAGCGGCGTGCAGCCGACCGCTCCGGCGGCGGCCGCGTTCGCCCTGGGAGCGCCCTCTCCGAACCCGTTCCGCGCCCGCACGCAGTTCGACCTCCGGCTGGACGCGGGCGCCGACGTGCGCGTGACCGTCCACGACGCCGCGGGCCGCCTGGTTCGCTCGGTCTTCCAGGGCGCGGGCGTCCCCGGTGCGCGCTCGCTCGAATGGGACGGGCGCGACTCGGCCGGCCGACCGGTCCCGGCGGGGGTGTACTTCGTCCGCGCCGTGTCCGCGGGCCGCATGGCCACGCAACGGATCGTGCGCGTGCGCTGATCGAACGCGGATCGAACGACCGCGCGCTCGGCGCGAGCTTCCCCCCGGAGCCGTTGACGGATCACCTGCGGTGTCGAGATGATGCCGCCTCCGTCTTCGGAAGACGTGCCGTCGGGAGGTTGCGCCCATGGAGTCCGCTCGTCGGAGGATCGACGTCGCGGCGGTCTTGCTCCTCGCTTCGCTCGTGTCCGGCCCCGCGGCGGCGGTTCCGCGGTACGCGTTGCGCGCCGGCCAGAACTGCGCGCTCTGCCACGAGAACCCGGACGGCGGCGGGGCGAGGAGCCCCTACGCCGCCCAGTACCTCGTGCCCGCTCGCCTCGCGATGCTCCACGGCGACGCCGGCGCCAAGCCCACGACGAACCCCCAGATCTCGCAGGACCTCGTCCTCGGCGCGGACCTCCGCACGTTCTGGCTCGGCCAGCAGAAGACGACGTCGCGGAACAACTTCGTCCAGATGCAGGGCTCGCTCTACCTGACGCTGCAGCTCGATCCGCGCCTCACCGCGTACGTCCACGAGGAGCTCGGCCAGGGAGCGAGCGCATACGAGATCTTCGGGACGGCGTGGATCGTCCCGGGCGAGCTGTTCGCGAAGGTCGGGCGCTTCGTGCCGCCCTTCGGCTGGCGCCCGTCCGATCACCGCACGTTCACCCGACGGGAGTTCGTGTTCCTCCCGACGAATCCGCCTCAATCGGACACCGGCATCGAGCTGGGATTCCGCAAGGAACCCTTCGAGCTGGACGTGGGGCTGACGAACGGCGAGTTCGCCTCGGCCTTCGAGCTGAACGACGAGCTGGCCCTCGTGGCGCGCGGCCAAGCGATGCGCTCCTTCGGCGGGCTGAACCTCGCCGTGGGCGGCTCGTACTGGCAGCACCGCGGCTTGGACCGCCAGCGCTGGGCGGGCGGCCCCTTCGCGGGAGCGTCGTGGGGGCGGCTCACCTGGTGGGGCGAGTTCGACTGGCTGCACTCGATCTTCCCGTCGGGCGGCGCGCCGCTCGGCGTGGCCACGAGCTTCACCACGTCGCAGGAGCTGGCCATCCAGGTCGTGCAGGGCGTCGACGTCGTCGGCACGTACGACTTCACGGATCCGGACACCCGCCTCCAGTCCGGCGCCGGCTCGCGCATCGGCGGCGGCCTGGAGACCTGGCCCTTGCCCGCGCTGCGCGTGCGCGCGAAGGTCAACTACTTCCAGGTCGACGAAGGCCCGGCCTTCGTCGACGCGAACGCCCCCCCGACCCAGCTGCCGCCGCAGTTCGACGGCGACTCGCTTCCCGACGGCGTCGTCGAGGGCGAGGTCGAGATCCACTTCCTCTACTGACCGTCGGGAGAGCCGCCATGAAGCACGTATCCTGGATCGCCGCCGGTGTCCTGGCTTCCGCCCTCGTCCGTCCCGCCGCCGCCGAGCGCTTCGAGATCGGCGGAGGAGACGCGAGCCTCGTGAAGTTCGAGTCGAAGGCGCCGGTCGAGACGTTCGAAGGGAAGACGCACGCGGTCTCGGGCACCCTGGACGTGGACCCGGCCGCGCTCGGCGACACGCTCGCGATCTCCGTGATCGTGGAGATGGCGAAGCTGGACACGGGCATCGCGCTCCGCAACCGCGACATGCGGGAGAATCACCTCCACACCGACAAGTTCCCGCACGCCACGTTCGAGGGCGGGAAGATCGTCGAGGGAGGCGGCGGCACGCTGACCGCGGGGACGACCCGGCGCGTGACCCTCGCCGGGAAGCTCACGATCCACGGCGTCACGAAGGACGTGTCCGTGCCGGTGGATCTGACCTGGGACGGCGCTGCGTCCGTCACGGTCGGGAGCGAGTTCACGGTCGCGCTCGCGGACTACACCATCCCGCGGCCCCAGTTCCTCGTGATGAAGCTCGGCGAAGTGCAGAAGGTGAGCGTGTCGCTCGTCGCCAAACGCCCGGAGCCGGCGGCCGCGCCCGCCGAAGCGAAGTAGCTCAGCGGTCCTTCCACTCGTTCGGAAGATCGTCCGGCGGCACGACGAGGCACGGCGCGGCCGGCGCGGCCAGCAGCGCACGCAGGTACTGCATCTCGTAGTCGTCGTCGGAGGTCGGCAGGACGGCGGGCGCGCCGAGAAGCGTCTTGATGCCCGGAACCGAGCGGAACAGGTCCGGGACGTGGAAGAAGCGCCGCGGCGGATACTCCTCGATGCGGACCTCGTCCGACGGGCGGAGCCCGGCGCGCGTCTTCGCGTCGTCGAGAGCGTCGCCGAGCCCGCCGACGTCGTCGCACAGCCCGTTGTCCACCGCGTCGGCGCCGGCCCACACGCGCCCTTGCGCGAGCTCGCGCACCGTCTCCTCGGGCAGCTCGCGCAGGTCGGCGACCTTCGTCACGAACTCGTCGTAGAGGGCCGTGATGGTGCTGTCCACGTACGCGCGCTCGTCCTCGTCCAGGTTGCGCAGCGGAAGCCGCGCGCCGATCAGCGGGATCTTCATCCCCCCGAAGAGATCCGCGTGGCGGCCGCGCTGCACGCCGTCCGCCGAGAGGCCGGTCTTGCCGCCGAAGCCCGCATCCCACGCCCAGCCGGAGATGACGCCGATCGAGCCCGTGATCGTGAAGGGCGTCGTGAGCAGGCGGTCCGCGTCGAGGCTGATCCAGTAGCCGCCGGACCCCGCCACGTCGCCCTGCGTGACGACGACCGGCTTCCCTTCGTCGCGATTCGCCGCGAGTCCGTCCGCCACGAGGTCCGCGGCGAGGGGATCGCCGCCCGGGGAGTCCGCGCGCAATACGACCGCCGCGACGTCCTTCCGCCGGGAGAGGCTCTCCAGGTACTTGGACGTCGCCCGCGCGCTGATGCCCTCCTTCACGTCGCAGACGCCCTCCGCGTACACGAGCGCGATCAAGGGCGGCCGACCCCACCGCTCGTCCGGATAGGCCCGGCTCGGCGCATCGGCCACGAAACGGAGCCCTTCGCCCTTCGCCCAGTCCTCGAGATCGTTCCAGCGCTCCACGGCGTCGACGAGCCCGAGGTCCATCGCGCGCTGGGGCAGCAGCTCGGTCTCGCGATCCACGAGGGAGTCCACGGCCGCCGGCGTGAGCCCGCGCCCCGACGCGATCCCGTCGCGCAGCCCTTCGTACAGGACGTCGGCGAGGCGGCCGAGCTGCTCCTTGTCCGCGTCCGACATGTCGCGCCGCGTGAGCGTCTCCGCCGCGGACTTGTAGCGGAAGAGCCGGTGCTCCTCGAACCCGATCCCCATCTTCTCGAGCGTGCCCTTCAGGTACGTCCGCTGGATGGCCACGCCGGGCAGCTCCACGCCGCCCTGCGGATCCAGGGTCACGCGGTCCGCCCCGCCGGCGATGTAGCACGAGCCCATGCGCATCTGATCGAAGTGCAGGTAGACGCGCTTCCCCGCGTCGCGGAGCGCGTCCAGCTCGCGGCGCAGCTCCCACGCGATCGACGGGCGCAGCCGCGTGCCGGACAGGTCGATGGCGACGCCCGCGAGCCCTGGGTCGTCGCGGACGCGGCGCAGGTCCTGCAGGAGATCGAGCCACGCGACGCGCTGGTCGTCCAGCCAGAGGTCCTTCTTGTAGCCCACGCTCTTGTCCACGAGATCGATCGCGAGCATGCGGTGCGGCGCGCGGGAGAACAGACGCTCGGGCGTTGCGCCCTCGAACGGCGGATTCGTGCGCACGAGATACGTGGTGCTCGCGCGATTCGCGTCCTTGTCGTACGACGGCAGCACGTGCGCGCCGAAGCTCGCGAGCGTGACGCCCATGTCCAGCACCCACTCCAGATCCTGCCCGCCCGCAGTCTCGCGCACGCGCCCGCCGATCTCGAGCCCGTGCACGGGACGGACCTGCGCGCCGGCGGACCACAGCGCGTCGCCGATCTGATCCTCGCTGGTCATCGAGGCGTCGGCGAAGAGCGTGAGCGCGGAGGTCCCGAGCGGGCGAATCCCGAGATCCAACTGGCCTTCGCGGAAGCCGGAATCCACGGAGAGAAACGCGGAGGAGCCCACCGAGATCCAGGGCGCGGGGCGATCGATCGTCCCGCAGACGAGGCCCTTCTCGGCCCCGGCGGCGCCCGCCTCTCCCCCCGTCCAGCGCCATGCGAGCCCGCCGTTGGCGCCGCGGTCGCCCCAGGCCACTCCCAGCCGGTAGTCCCACAGCGCGGCCGGAGACCCGCGGCCGTCCAGGAAGGTGCGCCGCGAAAGAGCGAACCCGAGCGGCGAGGCGATCGAGAGCCCCCAGTCGTCCAAGCGGTCGTCCTGGAGCGAGCGGTCGTCCCACGTGAAGGCCAGTTCGCCGGCGCCGAGCGCCCAGGCCGCGGGGTTCAGGAAGCCGCCGACGGCGCCGCCGACCACGCCGGGCGGGGCCGGGAGCAGGTCCACGCGCGAGGACGCGACCACCGAAGAGGAGGAAGCGGCGGCGAGCGCGGGAAGCGCTAGAACGGCGAGGAGGGCGGAGAGGGCCCGGAGCACGGCGGGCGACGCTAAGGGGGACGGCCGACGTCGTCAATGGGGACCATGGTAGGATTCGCGCCGTGCCTGAGCTTCCGGAGGTCGAGACCATCGCGCGCGGGCTCGCGCGCGAGCTCGAGGGTGCCACGTTCGCGTCGGTCGTCACGGCGCGGGCGGACTACGTCCTAGCTCCCCCACCCTCGGTCGCGGCGCACCTCGTGGGGCGGCGCGTCGTGGCGGTCCGCCGGCACGGCAAGCGCCTCGCCCTCGTGCTCGACCCCGGCGGGGAGATGCTCCTCCACCTCGGCATGAGCGGGCGCGTCTTCGTGACGGCGCGCGACACCCCCGCCGCGCCGCACACGCACTTGCGCCTGGCTCTCGAGGGACGCGACGCGGAGCTGCGCATGGTGGACCCGCGACGCTTCGGCGGCGTCTGGATCTGCTCGCCGAGCGGGGACGGCGGCCGCCGCCGGCGCGCGCGCAACGGCGCCCGCCCCTCCGTCCTCGGACCGGACGCGCTCGGCCTCGGACTGCGGGAGCTTCGCGACGTACTGGCGCGACGCCGTCGCATCAAGGCCCTGCTCCTCGATCAGAGCCGCATCGCCGGCCTCGGGAACATCTACGTGGACGAGGCTCTCTGGGCGGCGCGCATCCACCCCGAGACCTCCGCGGCCGACCTCGGCAGCGACACCGTGCGCGCGCTCCACCGGAGCCTCGCGCGCATCCTCGATTCGGCGATCCGCCACGGCGGCTCCACCCTGCGCGACTATCGCGACGCGGAGGGGCGCGCCGGCCGCTTCCAGCAGCGCCACCGCGTGTATGGTCGCGAGGGCGAGCCGTGCCCGCGCTGCGGCCGGCGCATCGTCGTCGTGACGGCGGCGGGGCGCTCCTCACGCATCTGCCCCGCGTGTCAGACGCGAGGGGCCCCTCGATCCGGAAGGAAGAAGAGGATCGTCGCCGGGAGCGAGCGGAGCGCGTAGAGGACGACCGGGATGCCGCGCCAGAGGTCGAACAGCGCGCCCGACGGCGGCGTCGCGAGCGAGGTCGCGGCGAGGAGCAGCGCCACGGAGCGCAGCCTGGCGCGGCCCTGGACCGCCACGAGCGGAAGCGCCGGCATCACGTACCACGGGAAGAAGAACGGTCCAAACACCAGC
This sequence comes from bacterium, assembly GCA_046330135.1. Lineage (GTDB taxonomy): Bacteria > ARS69 > ARS69 > ARS69 > ARS69 > CAYYFX01. Next base: position 1,270,839 of record JAXLTI010000003.1, on the reverse strand, counting down.
AGATACAGCAGATAGTCGCGCGCCAGGCGGCGGAAGAACCCCTCGCGATCCGCCACCGAGCGCAGGCCGAGCGCGAGGACCACGGCGAAGGTCGCCGACAGGATCGGGACGACGATCCCCGCGAGGCCGAGCGGTCGAAGCGCGGTCCGGAGCGCGGAGGCGAACGAGTTGCGCACCCAGCCGCCGACCTGGCCGAGCGGTTGCCAGTGCGACCAGGAGAGCGCGTCCGGCAGGAGCCACGCAGCGTAGAAGAGCGCCGCGCCGCCCGCGACGACGAGCGCGCGCAGGATTCCCTTCCGTCGCGTCGGAGCGCCCAGGAAGGCGCGGGCGAGGATCGCGGGCCACAGCACGGCGTAGGAGACCTTCACCGCGATGACCGACGCGAGGAGGAAGAGCCCCGGAAGCTCCCGGCCCCGCAGGACCTGCCGGAGGCCGAGCGCGATCAAGCACGCCGCCACCGCGTCCACGTGCCCGTTCCAGACGCCCTCGAACAGGAGCAACGGGCTCCACGCGAGCATCACGAGGAGGTCCATCCGTTCGGGAGGCGCGCGGCCGAGGAGTCGCGCGCTGTCGTGGAGGAGCCAGACGGTCAGAGCGAGCAGGAGTGCGAGGAAGGCGCGCCATGCGAGGAGGAAGCCCCACACGCTCCCTCCGCCGACGTCGAGGAGCGCGAAGAGCCGCGTCGCGAGCGGACCGTAGAGGGAGCCGTGCGCCACGGCGGCGCCGAAGCCGCGCCCGGACAGCTCGGGGTGATCGGAGGGCCGCTCCACCCAGGGGTTGAGCCCTTCCCTCGTCAATTGCCCGATCGAGAGGTAGGCGAAGATGTCGGTCGAGCGGACGGGCAGGCCTGCCACCAGCGCGGTCGCCGCGATCGCGAATCCTGCCGCCACGGTCGGCACCACGACGGCTTCGCGCGCGTGCCGAGCGGCCCGTCGCGCCGCCCACTGCAGGCCGCACAGCGCGAGCACGAGCGCCGCGTAGAGGGACAGCCCCGCCGCCGGCGTGGTCGCGAGGCGCTGCCAGAGAGCGCGAAGCCCCGGCGGCGCCCCCGCGTAGATCGGGTGCAAGCGCAGCAGCAGCGCCAGATCGTCCCGCCAGAGAACGAACCCCGGGTGCAGCACGAAGAACGCGGCGCCGACCCCCCCGAGCGCGGCACCGGCGAGAAGGAAGGCGCGCTCGTTCCGCGTCGACGCGGTCGCTTCTTCGCTCACGACGTCGACTGGCCGGCGAGGGCTGCCGGCGCGCTCGGGCGAGGCAGGAGCAGGAGCACCGTCGCGGGGAACTGCAGGACGGCATAGAGCGCGAAGGTCAGCCAGGGCACGTTCACGTGAGCCATCTCCGTGGCGTGAATGATGGCGAGGGACGTGGCGGCGAGCAGGAGGACGACGTTCTGCAGGCGCCGGTCGTCCGCGACGACGACGAGCACGAGCGCGGCGAGCAGGTACCACTCGTAGAAGAACTGCGAGAACACCACCACGTACACGACGTAGTCCCGCGCGAGGCGACGGAAGAACCCCTCCCGATCCCGGACCGCACGCAGCCCGATCCCGAGGAACACGACCAGAGCGACCCTCGAGATCGGTACGACGACCCCCGCCCACCCGAGCGGTCGGACGGCCACGCGGACGGCTTGCGCGAGCGAGTTGCGGCTCCAACCCTGGACCCGCGCGAGCGGACCGAGGAAGCTCCACGAGAGATCGTGAGGCAGCAGGAACGCCGCGTAGAGCACGACCACGGCGGCGACGACGCCGGCCGCGCGAAAGAGCCCGTGCCGCGGGGACCCGGCGGTGAAGAACGCCCGCGCGAGGATCGCCGGAAGGAGCACCACGAAGCTCACCTTCACGCAGACGGTCGCCGCCAAGAGAACGAGCCCCGCCATCTCCCGCCCCCTCGCCACCTGGAGACAGCCGGCGGCGACCAGGAAGCCGGCGATCACGTCGACGTGGCCGTGCATCACGCCGGCCAACAGGACGAGCGGGCTCCAAGCGAGGGTCACGAGGAGCGCCCGCCGCTCGGGTCCCGCGCGCCCGAGGACCCGCCAGCAACGATCCAGAAGCAGCAGCGTCGCGCCCAGGAGGATCGCCAGGAACGCCCTCCAGACCACGAGGAACCCCGCGACCCCGAGCGAGCGGAAGTACAGGAGCGAGAACAGGCGCGTGGCGGCGGAGCCGTAGATCGACCCGTGGTCGACGAGGAGGCCGCAGCAACGGAGCGCCGGAAGGTCCGGATGCCGAGTCGGCGGCTCCACGTAGGGGCTCAGCCCCAAATCGCTCCTCAGCTCGGCGATCGCCAGGTAGTCGAAGATGTCCGCGGAGTGAACGGGCACCGCGATCGCCGACAGGGCGGCGGCGATCGCGAAACCGAGGGCGACGACCGGCCCCACGGGGAACGTGACCTGCCGAGCGGCTCGTCGCGCGACCCAGTGGAGCAGCGCCATCGCCAGCACGAGCGGCCCGTAGACGAACGCGCTGGCCACCGGGTCTTCGGACAGGGTGATCCACAGCTCTCGTGCGGCTTCCGGCGCCGACCACAGGACCCGGCTCTGCTCGAGAAAGCACCTCGCAGCGAAGGGCCCGAGCGCGAAACCCGGATGGAGGGCGTAGAAGACCGCCGCCAGGATCCCGAGGCCGGCGGCCGACGCCACGAACGGGAGATCCGCGGAATCACGGAGTCGCCGAGCTCCGCCGAGAAGGGGCGCGGCCTCCCGCGCGGGCGTCACCCCGTCCGCTCCCCGGGCGGCCCCTCGCGCAGAAGCCGCTCCAGCCCCGCTTCGTCGAGCACGGGGACACGCAGCTCCTCGGCCTTCTTGCGCTTCGAGCCCGCGTCCTCTCCCGCCACGACGTAGCTCGTCTGCGCGCTCACGTTCGACGCGACGCGCGCGCCCTTCGCGCGCAGGAGGTCCGCCGCCTGCTCTCTCGTATAGCCCGCGAGCGCGCCGGTGAGCACCACGGTGATTCCCTGTAGCGGCTTGCTCCCGGTCTCGCGCTTCTCCTCCAGCGCCACGCCCGCCGCTTTCAGCTTCCCGAGCAGCGCCTTCGACTCGTCGCGCTCGAAGAACTCCACGACCGAGCGCGCGACCGTGTCACCCACGTCGTGAATGCCGGTCAGCTCCTCGACGCCGGCCTTCGCGAGGGCGTCCATGGCGCCGGTCGCCTCCGCCAGCACGCGCGCGACGTGGGCGCCCACGTGGCGGATGCCCAGCGCGAAGAGCACGCGGTCGAGCGGCCGGCTCTTCGAGCCCTCGATTCCTTCGAGGAGGTTCTTCGTGGACAGCTCGCCCATGCGCTCGAGCGCCACGACGTCCTCGAAGCGGAGCGAGTAGACGTCGCCGACGTCCTTCACGAGGCCCTTCGCCACGAGCTGCGTCACCAGCTTCGTGCCGAGCCCCTCGATATCCATCGCCCCGCGGGAGGCGAAATGCTCCAGCCTTCCCTCGAGCTGCGCCGGGCAGGCCACGTTCACGCACCGGTACGCGACCTCCTCCTCGTCGCGCACGAGCTTCGTCCCGCAGGCGGGGCACCTCCTCGGGAAGCGCCAGGGCTTCGAGCCCTTCGGCCGCTTGTCGAGCAGCACCGCCGCCACCTTCGGGATCACCTCGCCGCCCTTCTCCACGAGCACGGTGTCTCCCGGACGGATGTCCTTGCGGCGGATCTCGTCCAGGTTGTGGAGGGTGGCGCGCCGCACCGTCGAGCCGCCGACGACCACCGGCGAGAGCTCCGCCACCGGCGTGGCGATGCCCGTGCGCCCGATCTGCACGTGGATCGCCTCGAGGAGCGTGGGCTGGCCGGACGCGGGAAACTTGTACGCCATGGCCCAGCGCGGCGCCTTCGACGTGGCACCGAGCCGCGCCTGCTGGCGGAGCGCGTCCACCTTCACCACCATGCCGTCCGTCTCGTACGGCAGCTCCGCGCGACGCTCCCGCCACGACGCGACGAAGGCGAGCACCTCGTCCACGTCGTCGCAAAGGCTGCGGTGGCCGCTCACGGGGAAGCCGAGACCCTCCAGGAGGGTCATCGCCTCCGAGTGCGTCGCGAGCCCGAGGGAGTCCGCCCCCACGAGCTGGTACACGAAGAGGCGGAGCCTGCGCTCCCCCACGAGCTTCGGATCGAGGAGCTTCAACGTGCCGGCCGCCGTGTTCCGCGGATTCGCGTAGATCTCGAGGCCCTGCGACGTCCGCGCCGCGTTCAGCCGCTCGAAGTCCGCCCGCTCGAGGTACACCTCGCCGCGCACCTCGAGGGGACGCTTCTCGCTCACGCCGAGCGGCAGGTTGCGCACCGTCTTCAGGTTCGCGGTGACGTCGTCGCCGGCGCGGCCGTCGCCGCGCGTGGCGCCGCGCGCGAAGAGGCCTTCCCGGTAGAGCAGCGAGACCGCCACGCCGTCGAACTTCAGCTCGACGTGGTAGCGGAACGGATCGCCGCCGAGCCCTTCGCGGACGCGTCGATCGAAGTCGCGGACCTCGTCCTCGCTGTAGGTGTTCGCGAGCGAGAGCATGGGAACGCCGTGCGTGACCGCCTCGAAGCCCTCGATCGGCGCACCGCCGACGCGCTGCGTGGGCGAGTCCGGCGTGCGCAGCTCCGGGAACTGCGCCTCGAGCGCCTCCAGGTCCTTCACGAGGAGATCGAAGTCCAGGTCCGAGATCTCGGGCTTCGCCTCCACGAAGTAGAGCCGCTCGTGGCGGCGGATCTCCTCGGCGAGCTCGCGGGCGCGCCGGCGCTGCGCAGGGGAAGGCTGCGCCGTCACCGCTCGGCTCCGGGAGCGCTCTCGAAGAGCATGTCCCCCACCGTCCCGCCCGCGCGAGCGGAGCGCTCCTCGTGGATCTCGCGATAGGTGCGCCTCACGTAGGCGGCGCGGTCGAAGCCCAGGCGGGCGGCCACCTCGTCGATCACCGTGGGCTCCGCCTCGATCTCCACGAACGTCCCGTGCGGAATCTCGTCGACGACGACGCTGGCTCCCGCGAGCCGGTACTCGCGCCGCCATTTCTGATAGCGCCAGCGCGCCTCGAGCCCCGCCGCCGCGAGCGCCTTCACCAACCCGGCGACGTCGGCTACCTGCGTCTCTTCCTCCACGCGGACCTTGTAGGCGGTGGTTGCCGCGTCGGCGGGCGCGGGGCCCTTCCCGGTGAGAGTGGCGCGGCCGTTGCAGGTGCGAAGGCGTAGCAGGCGACCCGTGCGCGCGAGCGAGAGGTCCGCCAGGTCGAAGAGCCGGTTGTCCTCGAAGCTGCGCGGCACGACCAGCTCGGCACCGAGCGCCTCCAGCCGCCGGGCGATCGCGTCCGCGTCCGGGACCTCGATCTTCACTTCGATCTCGCGCTTCAATAGTCCCCCGGCCGCGCACCGCGCGTCAGAACTCCTGCTCCAGCCCCACGTGCACCTTGGCGTCGGCGAAGCCGTCGCCCCGACCCAACGCGAGCTCGAAGTGGACGACTCCCGAGCCGCGCGTCTCCACCGCCGCGCCCACGCCGCCCCCCGCGAGCACGTCGCTCTCCCGGCCTGCCGGCGCGCCCGGAGTCGACACCCGGAACTCCCAGCCGCCGACGTCGCCGAAGAGGTACGCGCGCGAGCCGGCGGTGAGACGATAACGCAACTCCGAACGGGTCCACCACACCCGTTCCCCGTGGAATTGCTCCTCTCGATAGCCGCGCAGCGTGACCGTGCCGCCGAGGTAGTACTGCTCGCTGAGCGGAATGTCGTCCGAAGGCGACCAGACGCCGCGGAACGCCGCCTCTTCGGACAGCACCCAGGTCCGCCCGACCGGGGCGAGGATCTGACCCGAGGTCTCGATGCGCGTGCGCCGGATGCCGGTCTCCGTGTCTCGCGCGCCGACCAGGAGGTTGCCGAGCCAGCCGCGCGTGGGATTCACGCGACGATCCCGCAGGTCGATCGACCAGTCCACCGAGCCCCCCGTGGCCGTCTCGGAGGTGCTCTCCCCCGTCGCGTCGTCGAACGTGCTGGAGCGACGCTCGGCGGCGATGCGGAAGGTGGACAGATCGCCCGTGGGAATCGCGAGCGCGACGTCGAGGTCGGTGCGGGAGTAGAGCGTGTCGCGCAGCGCCTGCGCTGCGCCGGCCTCGATGGAGATGGGGCTGCCGAGCACCCACGGCTCGCGATAGCGGAAGGAGAGGTCGCGCACGTCGCCCGGCTGCTTGTCGAAGTGCAGCGCGGCGCGGCGCGCCGTGCCGAGGACGTTGCGCAGGTCGAGATCGACGATCCCCACCACGTCCCCGCCGCCGGTGGGGCGCGGATTGTAGCCGAGCACGCCGAACACCGAGCTGGACGGCCCTTCCTCCACGGCGATCTCGACGCCGAGCTGGTTGTCGCGGCTGCCCTTCACCACGCGCGGCGCCCCCACCGACGTGAAGAGGCCCTCGCGCCGGAGCCGCGCCGCCATCCGCTCGATCTTCCGGACGTCCCACGGGTCGCCCGGCCGCACTCCCCCGATGCGCGCCACGACGCGCTCGTCCGTCGCCTTGTTGCCGAACACGCGGACGGACTCGATCGTGGCGGCCGGCCCCTCGCCCAGCCGCACGATGAAATCGAGTCGCCCGTCGTCGCCCCGGCGGAAGCGGCTCGGGTAGATGCGCGCGAGCGGCCGCCCCCGCTCCGAGTAGGTGCGCAGGATGCGCGCCGCGTCGGCCTCCAGCACGGTCCGATCGAAGGGACGGCCCGCCCGGAGCTCCATTCGCGAGAGGATCTCCTCCCGCGTGAGCAGGAGATTGCCGCGCACCGTGACCTGACCCACCTCCACACGCGGCCCCGCCTTCACCACGAGCGCGACGTCGCGGGCCGCGGCAGGCTGCGCGGCCTGGGCCGGGCCGGCCGTGCCCGCCGCCCCGGCGCGCGCCGGGCTGCGCACCTCCGCGCGCACCTCCGCCGACCACCATCCGGCCGCCCGCAGGCGCTCCCTCACGAGGCGCGCGGCCTCCGCGGGCCCGCCGGGAGGGATCGAGTCCCCCACCGCCCAGGGGAGGATGTGCGCGAGATCCGCCGCGCCGATCGGCGAGTCTCCCTCCACGCTCCACCGCGCCACGCGGAAGGGCGACGGAAGCGGTCGCGGCGGGCCCGGGCCCCAGGGCGCGGCATGGGCCGCCGTCGCGGCGAAGAGGACGAGAAGCACCCCGATCCGGCGCACGATGCCTCCTAGAACAGAGCCCGCGCTTCCGCGCGCGCGGAATGCAACGTGGGCGCCCCTTGGAGGGAGCGCCCCGAGTACGTCAGCGACACGTGGATCGTATCCGACGCCTTGATCTCCAGCGTCTCGTGCCAATCCAGCTCGTTCGTGTTGCGCGTCCGGAACCGCTGCCCCGCGTCGATGCCGCGGACGTCCAGGGGATGCGTCCACGTCACGTCCGCCTGGAGGCGGCCGGCGCCGCGCACGCCGGTCTGCGCTTCGACCCCCGCGAGCAGGCCGCGGATCGAAGCGACGCGGGCGTCGTCCGTCTCCGAGACCACCGAGGCGTTCCAGCCCAGGCGCGCGGAAGGGCGGGGCTGCCACGACAGGTCCTCGCGGAGCTCGAGGAGCCGCACGTCGAAGTCGGTCGTGCCGGCCCGCGCGTCTCCGCGCGAGTCCTCCTGCCACGTGCCCTGGCTTTCGAGCGTGAAACGCGGGCTCAAGCGGTTCCGCGCTCGGACGACGCGGCGCTCGGAGTCGAGGTCCAGAGGCGAAGCGGACGCGCGGGCGTCCTTCGTGCGCGTCCGCTCCCACCGTCCGGTGGCGGAGAACGCGCCCCCGCCCGGCAGCACCGTCACTTCCTCGCGCACGAGCTGCTCGCCGAAGATCGTGTGCTCGTCGTCCTGGAAGCGCGAGAAGTCCAGCCGGTAGATCGGCCCGCGATCGGTCGCCGTGGTCTGTTCCTCCACGCGCGCGAACGTCTCGGCGCGGATCCAGCGCAGCGGCCCGCGCTCGGTCTTCGACGAGGAGCCCGCCGCCGGGCGGGACCCCGCTCCCGCCAGGACGAGGCGCGCGCTCGCTTCCAGCGCGAGGGAAGGCTCGCCGGGCGATCCGGGCACGGCCAGAAGATCCGTGAAGGACTTCGACGTCGTCTGGTAGGTGTACTCGCCCGAGAGGATCCCCCCGAAGCTGTCGTGCGAGAGGTCGGCGCGGGTGAGGTCCGTGGTCTGATCCGGCGACGGCCGCCCCGGCGTGTAGTCGAGCACGTCGTGGATCCACGACAACCGGGCGCGCGCCCGGCGCCCCGGAGCCTCGGCGCGCACCTCGACGGTGCGCCCGACCGCATCCCTCACCCACTGGCCGGAGTCCACCACGTCGCTCGTCCGCCGCGCGACGCGCACGTCCCCCTGGAGGCGAGATCCCGGAGCGACGGCCAGGGTCCCGCCGACCTCCGCGTTGTCCGTTCCCGTGAGCCGCGCCGTGGCGCGGTCGTCCTCGCGATCCTCCCGCCACCACGTGACGCCCGGGCGGAAGATGCCGAACGCGGTCACGAGATTCGCGCGCTGGCGCAGGAGATCCCCGGTCACCGTGCCGAGCGAGTCGGCGTCGTCCTCGCGTCGGACCGACTCCACCTGCACCTGCGCCGTGGGAACCCGCGGCGAGGACCACGACGCCTGCCCGGCGCGCCGCCGGCTCTGGAAGAGCCCCGCCCGGTCCATCACGCCGAAGGTCCCGTTCACCGACCAGCGCTCCGCCGCCGACAGCGTCGTGGCGACCTCGGACACGGTCTCGTCGGCGCGGGTGGTGTCCGCGAAGTTCCACACGTCGCCGAGGTACGCGTCGCGCGTGCGACCGGGCGCGACGAAGTGCGCCGCCTCGCCGCGGAGGGTCCCCGTCGTCTTCAGCCGCACGGGCCCGCCCCAATGCGCGAGCTCGCCCGAGCTCCACGACAGCTCCGCTTGCCCCGCCGCGCCGTCGTTGTTGCCGTCGTCCGCCGGCGAGAGGGTATTGCGATCGTCGCGGCTCGCCGCGCCCTCCGCCTTCAGCGAAAGGCCGTCGGTCTTCCCGAGCGACACGCCGGCGTCGGCGAACGTGAGGGCCTGCGGCGCGGCGAGCGAGAGCCCCGGCGTGTAGTCCCCGAGCGCCGCCCCGACGAAGCGGAAGAACGTGGTGCCCGTCAGGGCGTCGCGGTCGCGCACGTAGTCGCCGCGACCCGTCCCGACGAACGTGAACGACACCTCGCAGGTGCCGGAATCCGTTCCGGCCCACACGAAGTGATCCGCCTCCTCGCGATAGTCGCCGTTCGGCACGCCGCACACCGCGCCGGGCACGATGACGGGCTTGTCGCCCGCCGCCTTCAGCGCCGCCTTGCGATCGTCCGTGAGCGTGATGTCGCGCGGCGTGTCGCCGTCCCGCTCGGAGGTGATCGCCGCGTGCCACGCGACGGCGCCGCCCGGCGTCTCGAAGCTCGTCTCGCCGAGGAGGAAGCTCCGCTTGTACGGCTGCTCCGCCACCTCGAAGTCCACCGCGATCTTGGAGTTCTGGGTGACGAGGCGCCGATTCGTGAACTCGAGCTCGCCGCGCGAGTAGTCCACGGTGTAGTCCTGCGACTCGCCGCGCGTGAGCAGGCGGCCGTCGAGCCACACGCGCTCCGACCCCGCCACGATCACGCCGGTGGGATCCACGCCCTGCCCCGCGAGGACGTACGGACCCTGCTTCCCCGCCTCGCCGCGGAACTCGAGGCTCTTGAAGTTGCCGCGCGTGGACGCGCCGATGCCCCGCACGCGGACCGGACCGCGCGACACCCACGCCTCCGCGCCGCTCAGCCGCCGATCGAAGTCGCCGAACGCGGTCCCCTGGCGCTGCGCGACGAAGTTGCCCAGCGTGGCGGCCCCTTGCTTCGTCTCGAGCTTGACGAGGACCTCGTCCAGCTCCTCGAGGCGCTGCGTGTTGCCTTCCGGCTGCAGCGGGACGTTCTGGTCGGAGAGGAGCGCCGTGATCTTCGCGTCCTGGCCGATGCGCCCGGTCACGCTCACGCGGAGCGACTGCTCGATGGTCGCGTCCTGGTTCGTGCCCGCCTGGATCGCGAGGGTCTTCGCGCCGTCGATCGAGAGGTCCGCATCGAGGTCGCGCGCGATGCGCTCGGCGGCGGGGAGAGTGGACGGAGCGGCGATGTGCGTCGAGTCCACGGGCGTGGGCTCGCCGCGGACGAGTCCGACGATCTCGTGCGGCATCGTCAGGGGGATCCAGGAGTACGACACCTCGAGGCGCTGGCCGGCCGCGAGGGGTGCCGCGAGCTGGAGGATGCCGCCGTCCGGGTCGAGCCGGTAGTCGATCTCGCGCGCGAGCGCGGACCCGTTGAGACGCACGACGTCGGAGCCGTCGAGGAGGAACCGGTGCGCCAGCGCGTGCACCTCGGCCACCGCCGGCGCGCCGGTGCCCACGAAGACCTCCGTGGTCTCCGGCGACGCGAACTCGGCGCGTGCCGCCGACGCGACGGCGAGCCGGCCGGCGAGCACGAGGACGGCGATCGCGCGAGTCATCGCTCGGCGGCGGCGACGCTCTCGATGCGGAAGCCCTCGACCGTCCCGCGCTCGCGGTCGACGACCCACAGCCGGTCGCGCGGGCCGACCGCCACGTCGGTGGGCGCGCGGAACTTCCCCGGACCGTCGCCGGGCCCGCCGAACGAGAAGAGAGGGATTCCCTCCGGCGTGAAGCGGCGTACGAGGGCGGACCCGACGTCGGCGACCCAGACCGATCCGTCCGGCGCGACGTCGATCCCCTGGGGCTCCACGAAGAGGCTCTCTTCCGGCCCCCCCCACGAGGCCAGCCAATTGCCGATCGAGTCGAACACCTGGACGCGGCGATTCCCCGCGTCCGCCACGTACACGCGACCCTTCGGCCCCACGGCGACCCCGGCCGGCGACCGGAAGCGCGCCGGAGCGTCGCCCAGCCCGCCGAGCTGCGCGGCGAGGGTTCCCGTGGGCGTGAAGATCCAGACGCAGTGGCTCAGCTCGTCGGAGACGTAGATGCGGCCTTCCGCATCGAGGTCCATGCGCCGCGGCCGAACGAGCGCTTCGCCGGAGAGGCCCTGTCCCGTGGCGAACGGGAGCACGGCGCCCTCCACCGACTTGTCGCGGATGTCGAACTGCTGGATCCGCTCGTTGCCGGCGTCCACGACGAACAGCCGGAATCCTTCACGCGCGCAGACGTCCGTGGGCCCGGAGAGCTCGCCCGTTCCCCAGCCGTAGCCGCCGAACTCGAAGATGCGCCGGCCCGCGGGATCGAACTGCACCACGCGGTGATTCCCGGTGTCCGCCACGAAGACGTCGCCGAACGCGTCGGTGGAAACGGCTTCGGGCTCCCGGAACCCGGGCTCGCCGTCCGCCGCGAACAACGAGATCTCGTGGCGGGCGACGAAGCGAGCGCTCTCGGACGCGGCGCCCTCCGGCCGAGCGGCGTCCGCGGCGCTCACGGCCCGGGAAGTCACGGCGGTGCTCTCCGGCCCGGCGACCGCGGCGGTGCTCTCGGGCGGAGAGGGGCCCGGCGGGCCGGCGCTCGGTCCCGCGAGGAGGGCGGCGAGCAGATAGACGGCGAGACCCATCACGACCTCCGCCGTTTCGGCGCGAGGAGCTTCCTCAGTACCGGGTCGTCACGACGGGACCGATGACGAGGCCGTCCGTGGTCAGGGTCGGTGCGATCCGAAGATCGAGCCGCGACTGCTCCTGATGCAGGCGGTGGTTGTGCCCGCGCGCCAGCGCGAGCGCGTCGACCATCGACGCGAGGCGGTCGAACAGCGCGGCGCCCACCGCGAGCCGGGCGTCGCGGTACGAGAGCTGGGCCCGCGACCGCAGCTGCCGGTAACGCGTGCGCGTGGCGTCGTCCGGCCAGCTCCACGCCTGCCCCTCGTCGTACCGCTTGTTCGCCTCGTAGAACGCCTGCTGCGCGGCCGGATCGTCCGGGTACCGGACCCGTGCATCCTGGCGCACCACGTCCTGCCACTCCGTGAGCGAGAGCCAGAGCCCGATGTGCTCGTAGTACGCGTCATCCTGGTCCAGGGGCGCGCCGGCCTGCACGTTCGCGAACTCGAGCTGCCGATCGCGACGCAGGCTGCCCTGGATGCGGTAGAACCCGAACGTGCTCCAGATCGCTCCCTCCACGGTCCAGAAGACGGTGGCGCGCTCCGGGTGACCCGCGTAGCGCTCGCCCAGCCCCGGCAGCAGCGCGGACGCGACGACCGCCTTCCACACGGTGCACTCCTCCGAGGGCGGGCTGACCGGCGCATGGTCCACCCAGTCCCAGTCGTCGCGCGGCCAGTCCTCGCGCGACGCGGCCGCCGCGAGCGCACCGCTCGGCGAGGCGGCCGCCGCCTCCCGCAGCGCCTGCGCGATCGTGGGCCCGGTGGCGTCGGCGTGGGCGAGGCCGCTCGTGATCACGACGAGGGCCGAAGCGAGCGTCGCGAGCGAGAGCGCCCTCATCGGATCACCGCCACGCGGTCGTGCGCGGTCTGCTCCCGGGAGCCGGACCGGACGCGCAGCGTGCACAGGTACACGCCGCTCGCGAGATCGCGGCTCGACATCGTCACGACGTTCTCGGTGTTGGAGAACGTGGTCCCGGCGGCGCCGCGGACCTTCTCGCCCGCGACGTTGTACAGCGCCACGTCCACCTGCGTGGCCGTGTCGAGGTCGGGCCCGAGCGTGTAGCGCACGCGGAACTCCCCGTCCGTGCCGCGCACCGGATTCGGATAGATGGTGACGCGCCCCGCGAGGATCGAGGAAGCGCCGGTGCGCGCCGTGGGCATGCGCGAGGCGTCGTACGCGGCGTGCAGGCTCGCGTCGCCGCCGAACATGGGCCAGGCGGGATTCGTGGCCGACGCGACGCCTCCGAGGATCTTGCCGTACACCTGGCCGTCGCCGGCCTGCACGAAGAGATCCAGCCGTCCGTCCCCGTTCGCGTCCAGGATGACGGGCGACGAGCGGGGCGTGTTGCCCATCGGCATCGTGAACTCGGGGATCACCTTGCCGTCCGGATCGATCGCACGAATCGTCCAGTCCGTGAACCCCGCCACGACGTCGAGGCGGCCGTCCCCGTCCACGTCCGCGATCGCGGCGGGTCCGCACGGCTGCGGCGGGCCGGGGTAGTCGAAGAGGCGCGGGCGGGCGGGCCACCCGGTGACCTCCGTACCGTTGTAGTTGAGGGCGTGCACCTCGCCCACGCCCGACAGGACGATCTCGAGCAGGCCGTCGCCGTCGATGTCCCCGAACGCGGGCGGTCCGCCGAGCACCGAGTCCAGCATGACCGGCCAGCCGGGCTGGATCTGCCCTTCCCGGTCGAGGACGACGACCCAGCCGGACCGCAGCGCGAGCACGATCTCGAGATCGTTCACGTTCGCCTTGCGGTCGAGATCGGCGAGACCGATCCACACGCGCTCGTTCACCGACGCGTGGGCCTCCGGCGGGATCGGGTGGCTCACCCGGAGGATCCGCCGGCCGATGGCGTCGAAGCGCTGGATGCAGAGGCTGTCTTTGTGCACGTAGGCCACGAGGCCGTCGAGCGCCCCGTCGCCGTTCAGGTCCCCCACGGCGAGCGTGGAGACGAGGACCGCGCCCGAGTCCGCCACGGCATCCAGCAGGAACCGCGGCGTGAACCGAGCGACCGGCGGCCCCGTGGCCGGCACGTCGTAGCCGCGCAGCCGGGCGTCCCTGCCCACGACGTACAGCTCGTCCCGGCCGTTCCCGTCGAGATCGGCCGGAATGGCCGACCAGGTGGGCGCCGCGTCCAGGCCGAAGTCGAGGAGCGCCCCGCTGGAGTCCACGGCCCCGTACGGCAATCCGCGACCCTGCAACGCGTACACGAACCCGGAGTCCGTGACGCACACGAACTGGCGCGCCCCGGTGCCCGCGAGGTCCCCGAGAGTCTGCGTGAACGCGGGCGCACCGCGCAGAGCGACGCCGGCGGCCGGCCAACCCGGCGGCCGGTCCACCTCGCCGTCGCCGTTGCTGTCGTCGTAATGGAAAAGGAAGGCGGACGACTGACCGAGAGCGGCGATCTGATCGAGACCGTCGACCTGCCCGACGGTGGCCGACGTCCCGCCCGCGGTTCCGTAGGCGCCGACCGTCATCGGCCAGCCGCGCGGCTTCGACGTGAAGCCGAAGTCCATGGGCACGTCGAAGCCCCGCGGGCCGATGTTCATGATCGAGATGCCGGACGGCGAGCCGACGTCCGTGACGGAGCTGGGCCGGCTCGTGGGCGTGAAGTTCGCGTTGTTGCCCGCCCAGAACGCCTCCTTGTCCGTGCCGAAGGGGAACGGCGAGAACGGGCTGCCGATGTCCACGAGGCCGTCCGCCTCTTCGATCCGCACCGAGCGCTTGTCGAAGTCCACGTTCAGACCGCGACCCTGCGAGAGGAACGCGAGCGCCTGGCGTTCGTCGATGTGCCAGATCAGCACGCCCGGATCGATCAGCAGATCGTAGTTGTAGCTGATCACCGCCGGGTCGCTGTTCCCCACGATGGGACCGAGCACCACGCCCGTGGAGTCGTCCTGGTCGAGAGCCGTGTTGTACGAGCCGTCCGCGAGCTTCCCGTCGAGATCATCCACGCGGTTCTCGACGAGGTAGTACTCCGTGTCGGAGACGGGCAGCCGGTACCACTGCTGCGTGCCGGCCGGCACGGGGCCCTGCGCCTGGATCGCGCGCAAGCGCGCCCGCGGCAGATCCTCCTTCACCACGGGCGGATCGAGCCCGAAGGGGAACGTCACCTGCCAGCGGTTCCACGCGCCGATGGCGGAAGGCAGCGCGCCGATGATCTCGGCCAGGCTGTCCGGGTTCGCCGGCGTGGGCCTGGGCACGAAGACGCTGGTCATGTTGCCGCTGTCCATGACGTCGTAGAACGCCACCGTGGGCGCGAAGGTCTCGACGTTGTAGATGTCCAGCAGACCCAGCTGGTGCCCCATCTCGTGCGCCACGACGCCGTTGAGCGCGACCTGGAAGCCGTCCTGGCTCGAACTCTCCGGGAACGTCATCATCGTGGTGAGCGTGTCGGCCGTGTCCGTCACGACGACCTCGGAGTCCGAGAACGTGATGGAGAAGCTCGGCAGATCGAACGGGGTGTCCTGGAAGACGTCGTTCTGCCAGTCCGCGCCCGCGTGCGCGACGAAGACCACGTCGTAGTTCTTCCAGTCGAGGTCCGGGTCCTGGTCCGCCGCCAGGAGCGACTCGCGCGAGTACTTCGTGAGCCCCTCGATGGAGAAGAACTCGTCGGGCGACGTGGGCCCGTAGTCCGCCATGTCGCTGAGGTGATACGCGCCGAAGCGCTGGTTCCGCGGGTACACGTCGCCCTCGAGGCGGACGTGGCCCCAGGTCATCGACGACCAGTACCGGTTCACCGCCTCGAGCTGGGCGCGGAAGTAGCGGTCGTCGTGCGGCGGAGGATCGATGAAGAGGGAGTCCGGGTTGTCCACCTGGAAGTGCCCGTCGCCCGTGGTCTGGCTGCCCTTCCGATCCGTGTTGAAGTCGACGCGCAGGATGGCGACGCGGACGACCAGCGTGTCCGGGGCGCCGGTCCCGCGGAGGCCGGCGAGACGCTCCTTCACCGCGCGACGCTGGAAGATGGACGGAGCGGGCTTCCCCAGCTGCAGGTGGCTGTGCAGGGCGGACTTCGGGAGCCGCGCCTTCATCTCGCGCCAGGAGGACGCCCGGGAAATGGGAACGGTGCCCGCGTCCGACCCTGCCCCGCGCAACTCCTCCCACGCGGCGGGCAGCCGGCGGACCGTCAACTTCTTGGCCCCCGCGGGCGGCGGGGTCGTCAGAAGCGACGCGGCGACGAGAAAAGTAGTGAGGAGCGCGGCGAGCCCCGGCAGGCCGGAGCGCCTCCCCGCGCGCACGAATCCGTGGGTCAAGCCGTGATCTCTCGACTAGGGGTGCTCTCCGACCCGCCGGGGCCGAGCCGGAGAGGGGAGATCATGCCAGCGCGCAGGGCTTTCCGCCACCGAGAACTGGTCGGTGGGTCGGGACGGCTGCTCTCGCCGGATGCGTGGGGCACCCGGCGAGGTCGGGCTAGAAGTCGTACGTGAGGGAGAACCGCTTCACGTCGTCCAACCCGGATGCCTGGGGGTACCCGGCGAAGTCGAAGCGCAGCTTCTGGTAACGGAGCCCGACTCCGTACGTGTAGTCCCGGATGTCGCCGGTCTGGTCTTCGACCCAGCCGGTGCGCAGGAAGACGAAGTTCTGGAAAGCGTACTCGACGCCGATGTTGTAGATCGCGTCCTTCAGCTCCTCCGAGAACGACTGGTCCGTCCACGCCGTGAACAGCGCCTTGTACGCGGGGTCCACCGTGAACGCTTCGGTCCCGGTGCCGCCGCGCTGGCGCACGAGCACCTTGTTCATGTCCGCCGCGATGGTGAAGCGGTGCTGGGCGCTGACGTAGGGATCGAAGCCGATGCCCATCCGGAAATCGAGCGGCAAGGGGTTCGGGCTCCCGTTGTCGACGAACTTCAGCGCGGGCCCCATGTTGAGTAGCGCGAGCCCCCACCGCAGATGGAGCGGCGCGAGGTCGCGCGCGTGCACGCCGAGGTCGATGGCCCAGGTGATGCCCTGGCCCTGCTCGAGCTCGTTGATCTTGGGCGAGAGGTAGCTCATGAGGATCTTCGCGCCGGCGCCCACCGACACGCGGCGGGAGAGCGCGGTCCCGTAGCCCGCGCCGATGCCCATCTCCCAGGAAGTGAAGTCCCGCAGCCGGATGCCCGACGCGTCCGTGGCTTCGCTCTTACCGTACGTGAGGAACATGAGGTTCGCCCCGAGGCCGCCCACGCCTTCCACCTTCTCGGCGTAGCTCACGTACTCGAAGTAGACGTCGTTGGTGAGGTCCGGAACGGGAGCGAAGTGCATCCCCGTGATGGAACGGTGATCGAGGTAGAAGCCCAGGTTCGCGGGATTCCAGTACACGCCGTCCGCCCCCGCCGCCTCCGTCACGTGCGCGCCGCCCATCCCGGATGCGCGCGCGCCCATCGAAAAGAGAAGCCAAGGCGTCACGGACTCCGAGACGGCCCCCGCGGTCGCGGGGAGCGCGGCCAAGATCAGCGCGCCGAGTACGATCCTGCGCATGGTTGCCACCTTCCAATCTCCTGGACCTGCGTCGTGACTTCGACCGCACGGGTAGCCGACCGAGGCCGATCGGCTAGCGCATCCTCACGACCTTGCCGACGTAGTGGTCCTGTTGCCGTTTTCCTGACGCGTCGAGCCGCTCCGCTTCGAGTTTGTACAGGTATGTCCCGTTCGCCAAGGGCGTGCCCCGCTCGTCCCTGCCGTCCCAGGCCAGAACGTTGTCCCCATGCTGGCCCGAGGCCTTCACTTCTCGAATCAACCGACCCGAGATCGTGAAGACCTTGAGTGTCACGTCGGCATCGTGCGTCAGACGATAGAGGAAATCGGCACGATCCCGGAAAGGATTCGGGTAGACCGCCACGTTCTGATCCACCAGGTCGAACCCGCCGCCCGGCAGGACGATCGTGAAGCGCGTCTTCTGCGAGCCCCGGTTCCCTACGTTGTCGTAGGCCTTGATCTCCAGCGTGTGCTCCCCCGCCCCGAGAGACAGAATCCGACGCACCTGTCCTTGGGTGAAGGACCCCCCCTTGTACGAGAAGTCCTCCGCGAGGTCGATGCGGTCTCGACCGTCGAGCTCGGCCTCCAGCCGAGCGAACTGGGGGAAGGGGCGGAGATTGATGCCGGACGGATCCTCGAACGAGATCAGCATCACCGGGTGGTCCGTGAAGATCTGATCGCCGTCGATGAAGCGGTCGTACCCCTCGAAGCGGGTCACGATGACCGGCCCGGTCGCGTCGTCGACCTGGGCCCGCGAGATCGTGGGAGCCACCACGAGCGAGTCGAACGCACCGGAGCCGTCGCGCGCCGGCCCGTCCTCCAACGCAAACACGCTGACGCGCGCGGTGTTCCCGGACCGGACCCCGTCGTTGAGATAGAACTTCGCGTCGAACCGGCCGTTCACGATGGGCACCTCGCCGCGGTAAGCGGTGGAGCCCTCCAGCGTGAAGCTGAGGTGAGGACCCGGGTTGCCGTTGAAGTCCGTGTAGTCGTAGCCGGTGGTGTCCGGGAGCTCCGTGACGTGGACGAAGGCCGTGCCCTGGAACGCCTGCGTCCCGTTCGTTCCGTCGAGCACGGCACCGGCGCTGTCGACGACGCTGCCCGTGATCTTCCGGAGCAGACCCTCCGTCGCGTTGGAGGTCACCGTCGGCCGGTCGAACTGCACGAGGTGACGCCCGAAGCGCACCTCGAGGGCCGGGTCGCCGAGGAGCACGTACTTCTCGTTGTTCTTCCGGGTGGTGGGGTCGCTCGCGCCCACGACCGCCTTCGCCGCGAGGGCCGCGAGGCCGAGCGGCCGCGGATCACGCGAGTACGTGGGGATGATGTAGGGCGTGCCGTAGATCTCCCCGAGCCACTGCAGGTCCAGGCGGGAAGACGGATCCGAGTACACGAGCCCGCCCGACGCGAACGTGGTCACGGCGCCGCCGTTCTCGTGGTCGAGGAGCAGTTCCGTGAGGCTCTCGCCCGAGATCAGGTCGAAGCGGCTGACCGTGCACGAGAACGTGGAGAAGATGGTGTAGCGCTCCTCGTTGAGGAGGTTCGGGACCTTCTGGCTGACGAAGACCTCCTCCTGCGCCATGGTGCTCTGGTCGCCGTGTCCCGTGTACGTGGTCATCAGCGCGCCGCGCGTGAACTCGTCGATGAACGCCGCTTCCGCTTCCGGCTTCTTGCCGAACACGTCGCGGGGGTAATCCACGAGGTAGATCTTCACCTTGTCGACGGCCGGGGGCACCCGCTGCGTCGCGAGGGCCTCCACCTGCTGCGTGTGAATGGGCTCGCGGTCGCGAGGATTCAACGTGCGCTCGTCGTCGGCGACGAGCAGCATGCGGTTCTGCCACTGCCCCGGCATGTGGTAGTGCAGATACGAGTCCACCTTGTCGAGCATCACGTTCAGCTGATCCGGCGTGGACACCGGGAAGCGGCCGACCGCGACATCCACCGCCGGTTGCGACGGCGGCGGCAGGTAGTCCTCGGGATCGAGGTACGCGAAGAAGTCGTCGGTCGGATAGAAGTCCGGGTTCTCGCTGCCCTGGTTCTCGAAGGACGCTTCCTTGTACCGATCCTCGTACGTGGGAACGTAGTCCGTGGGGCTGCCCGACAGGTAGCGCTTCGTGTCGAAGGAGGCGTCCCCGATGAGCGCGAGGTACAGCGGTGAGCCGTTCGTCCAGTGGTCCTGCGTGTACACGAGGAAGTCGCGGATCGCGACCGGGTCCTTCATGCCCCAAGAGAACTCCTGGTACACGTCGTCGATGTCCACGACCATCGACGCGTTCCGGCCCCACTTCGCGTTGCGCAGACTCGCCAGCCGCTCCGCGCCGGCCTTGAAGTCCGGATGGTGGATGATCAGGTACTCCGTCCCGTTCGACACGTCGCGCAGGCCGTGAAGCGACGCGATCTGGCCGGCCGGGAGCGGCTTCGCCGCGTCGAGGCTCATCGCGACGTACCAGCGCACGCCGGACACCGTGGGATCCGAGAAGCGGACGTGATGGGGAGCGGCGGCGTCCTGCTTCCGGATGCTCCGCAGCTCCACCACGTCGTGCTGGTTGGTCACGTCGAAGACGTAGATCAGCGAAGTGTCGGCGTCGAAGCCGGCGAGCCGGTACGCGTGCCTGCCGTACACGAGCCCCGGCGGGAGCGACTGCCCGGGCGCGAGGACGAGCGTCGCGGTCGCGGCCACGCTGTCCGGATCCGAGTAGAACTGGAGCCAGTTGTTGCGTGCGGTGAGGTCGCGGTCGTACTCCAGGTCGAACCAGCCCGTGTAGAGGAGGTCGACGGCGGTTCCGGTGTCCGCCACCGCGTCCACCCTGAGCGTGTTCGGCCCGTCGACGAGGCGGTGCTGGAAGGCGCCGGTCACGTCCTGGCGCGGGGCCACGAAGTTCGACCAGTCCCATTGGGTGCCCGAGGAGTAGGTCGTGTCGGGGTGCCCCGCGCTGTCGTACTCGATCGACCGGAACGAGAAGACGAGCGGCGTGCCCCCCACTTTCAGGCTCACCGTGCGGCGGTCGCTCGCGCCCGTGGCCTCGTAGCTGTACATGCGGGCCTGCAGAATCCCGTCGCCCGACGCCGGCGAGTCCACGCTCAACGTGTACTGCCGATCGTTCCCGCGACCGCGCAGGTCCTCCCACATCCAGCCGTCCTCGGATTTGTACCCGAAGTCCTCCGTGAGGTTCTGCTCGAAGTGCAGGCGGTTCGGCGACGAGCCGGCGAACGACGTGGCCGTGCTGTCCGCGGCGCTGCGCTGGGTCATCCGCTTCGGCAGCGACGGGAACGATCCGCCCCACGTGATCCAGTACCAGGTCTCGTCCGTGTACTTGTTCTGCTGCCACTCGGTCCGTGAGCGGGCGGAGTCGTACTGGCCCGCCCAGCCGTTCGGCCCGAGGGCGTACACGAGGAAGCGATCGCTGATGTCGAACACGCCGTCACCGTCGCCGAGGTCCTTGATGGCGCACTCCGTCATGAAGGGGTCCGGCGGCGTCGTGAGGAGGTTGATGGGCAGCGGAGTGTTCCTCCCCGAGAAGACGCGGATCGTGCGCGGATCGATGGTGCCGGGGTCGATGCCCAGGTTCTGGAACGTGTAGTAGTCCAGGATGTAGACGCCGGTGTCGCGGATCGGGACGTGGATCCACGTGGGCGCCGACGAGAAGGACACGGTGCCGCCGCGCAGCGACTCGGCCGCCGGCGTCCGCGGCCGCCGCCACGCGCGCGCCACCTGGGCGTTCGGGACGAGCCCGTTCATGAGCCCTTCCCAGTCCGCCTGGTCGCGACGCGACTCCTTCGAGCCCAGAGCCGCCGCGCTCGAGGGGAACTCGACGCGGATCACCAGGTCGCGAGCCCACTCCAGGGTTCCGCGGCTCCCGTCGTAGCGGCAGGGATGGATGGCCACGCGCGCCGTGCGCTGCCCGCGCAGCGTCTCCTCTCCGAGGATCTCCGCCCACGACGACGGCACCACCGAGGGCGGGAACTTGGCGCGCGTGCGCGTCTCGACGCCGTGCGCGGAGGCTCCCTTGCCCTCGATCTTCCGCTGCGGTCCCGGAGCCAGATCGGGAAGCGCCATCTCGCCCGTGGTCACCGACGCCACGCGAATCTGCGGCATCGGACCGGCGGGAATCCCGACCAGCTGAATCACGGTGGGCAGATCGGGCGCGCCGGGCTCCGCTCCGAACACTGCGCCGACGACGTCGGGACGGCGATAGAGGCCGTCCTCCCCCGTCACGGAGGCGAGGTCGGGTCGGCCGCACGTCCAGTGCAGCTCCACGGCCGACGCGTCGGAGCGTGTCACGTCGAGCCGCCCGGGGGCGGCCCGCACCGGACCCACGACCACCGCAAAGCTCAGAGCGAAGGCGAGGAAGAGCCGCAGCGACCGCATGGACCTCCCGGGTCGTGGAAGGCGGGGCGCCCGAAGCTCGGTCCGCTCGCCGTGCCGGCGAGCCCACCGGGCGACGGGCCCCGACTCTCCAAGCGCGACAGGGGGTGGACTCGGTTTCGGGGCGGTACGAAAGCCCGAGGTGGGAAGGAACGTCCCCGACCGCCTCGAGGCGGAAACGGCCGAATCACGGGGTTCGGCCGCAACGCATCGAAGATATCCACGCGACACGCGTAGTGTCAAGAATGCGCCTGCGGCCGCGGCGAGCCCTCCTCGAGGAAGGGGCCCATCGCCAGGTACTTTTGTCGGCGCTGCTCGAGCAGCTGCTCGGGCGACAACGCCTCGAGCTCGCGCAACGACTTGTCGAGCGCGTCGCCCACCGCCTGGGCGGTGGCGTCGAAGTCGCGGTGGGCTCCGCCGAGCGGCTCCTCGATCAGCCCGTCGATGACCCCGAGCTCCGCGAGGTCCGGCGCCGTCAGGCGCAGGGCGTCGGCGGCCTCCGCGGCACGGGAGCGGTCCCCCCAGAGAATCGCGGCGCAGCCCTCCGGCGAGATCACCGAATACACGGCGTTCTCCATCATCAGCGTGCGGTCGCAGATACCCAGCGCGAGCGCTCCGCCGCTGCCGCCCTCCCCGATCACGAGCCCCACGATGGGCACCGGCAGCCGCGACATCTCGAGGAGGTTCCGGGCGATCGCTTCGGATTGCCCGCGCTCCTCGGCGCCGATGCCCGGATACGCGCCCTGCGTGTCGATGAAGCTGACGATGGGGCGACCGAACCGCCCGGCGAGCCGCATGAGCCGCAGCGCCTTGCGATACCCTTCCGGATGCGGCATCCCGAAGTTCCGCTCGAGCTTCTCCTTGATGTCGCGACCCTTCTGGTGCCCCACGACCATGACCTTCCGATCGCGAAAGACGCCGATCCCGCCGACGATCGCGTGATCGTCCGCGAAGGCGCGATCCCCCCGCAGCTCCAGGAAGAGGTCGAAGAGCCGCTCGATGTAGTCCAGCGTGTAAGGCCGCCGCGGGTGGCGAGCGAGCTGGACGCGCTGCCAGCGCGTCAGGCCGGTGAAGATCTCTGCACGGAGCTTCGCCGCCTTGGACTCGAGGCGGCGAAGCTCGTCCTGGAACTCGAGGCGCTCGTCGACGGCGAAGTCGCGGAACTCCTGGATCTTCTGCTCCAGCTCCACGAGCGGTCGCTCGAAGTCCAGCCAGCCTCCGGGTCCTTGGCTCATTCCCTCTCCGGAACCGGTCGGCGCACGGCGCCGCCCGCGGTCAGAACAGGTTCGAGTAGTACGAGAGCGCGACTTCGCGCCCCCAACCCTCGTCGGCCACGACGTCGGCGAGGCGGGGCTCGGCCAGCTCGGAGTTGTCGAGCATGTCCCGAACCACCACCCTCACCTCGACCTGGGGACCGGGGCGCATGCGCAGCACGGCGTTCAGGTAGCCGCGCCCCCTCCCGTACGCACCATCCTTCCGATCGTCGTTTCGCGCGAGATCGTACTCCACGCCCAGGCCGATACGCGACCCGACGCTCTTCTCCAGGCCTGCGAAGAGCGTGGGATCCCCGTCATCCTTCGCCTCGAAGGATCGGCTGGCCCCGCCATGGAACGAGAAATCCCCGAGAAACGCGTAGTTCTTCGACAGCACGGCATAGAACCCGCGGGATTTGAACTGGAAGCGCTCGCGGTCACGATCCCAGAACCCCGCTCCGCGCGTGTCGATCCCCAGGGCGAAGGCGGGAAGCGTCCAGGTCTCGTCGAGCACGCGGGCTTTCAGGGCGAACCCGGGGCGCGGATCCCAACGCGGGTCGCCGTCGCCGATGATCTGGACCCCTCCGAACCCCACTCCCACCGAGACGCGGTCCAGAACGCCGAGATCCAGGCGAAGCTCGATCCCTCCGGCGGGGAACGCGCGGCCGCGCGTCTCGACCGTCCCCTTCGGGGTCGTCCCGGCGGTGGGAACGTCGACGAGGAGAGCCGAGGGGGCCTCGAAGGCCGCCCTCGACTGTCCCGATTCCGGCGCAGCGAGGGCGCAGGTGGCCCAGGCCCCGATCACGGTCGCGCCGACTGCCCACCACCACCCCGGCCTCGCCATCCCGGGCCTCCCAGGAGCTGCCCCGCCGGATTTCGCCATCGGGGGCCGCCCGAGCGAGGGGACGCTAGCAAAGGGGCCCCGGGGGGTCAACCGCGGACCCGGGCGGGGGTTCGACGGCCGACCGGGAGCGCCCGAGGACCCGGGGTCAACCGCCGACGGGGGCGCTCTCCCGCCGGGGGCGCCGCGCCGCGGCCGTCCGATCGGGCGCCCAATTCCCCCCGAGGCGCACGCCGCCCTCGCCCACCAGCGCCTCCAGCTCGCCGAGCGCCTCCGGGCTCGCGGGCAGACGAATGTCGGGGACCTCGACGCGGACCAGGTTGCCGTCGCTCAACCCGATGCGGAGCACCGTCCGAAGACCGCCCAGCCGCCGCTTGCCGATGTCGCGGAGCCTCGCGATGAAGGCATCGTTCAGATCGGGGTCGGACACGTCCAGGAAGACGCGGTCGGCGATCCGCTCCGCGACCTGCTCGAGCGGGATCGCCCGATCGAGCAGGACCTTCGGCTGCGCCTCGTCCTTGATCGACACGTGACCGCCCACCAGCACCATGGCGTCCGGCACGAGGCAATCGGCATAGCGCCCGTACGCCTCCGCGAACGCGATCGTCTCCACCGTTCCCGTGAAGTCCTCGAGCTCCACGAACGCCATGCGGCCGCCGCGCCGATCGAAGGAGGTGCGCACCGCGGTGACCAGCCCGCCGATCACCACCTCCGCGCCGTCCGGGACCTCCGAGAGCTCCGCGCTGCGCGCGGTCGCGAACGAGCGGACCTCCATGCCGTACTTCTGCAGCGGGTGCCCCGAGTAGTAGAAGCCGAGGACCTCCTTCTCCTTCTGCAGGAGGTTCGCCGGACCCCACGGCTCGGTCGCGGGGAGCCCCTCGCAGTACGGGTTGAGCGCGCTCTCCTGCTCCGAGCCGAACAGCGACGTCTGCCCAAGCTCCCGCTCCAGCCGCAGGCGGTTCCCGACCTCCAGAAGCGCCGGGATCGCCTCGTAGACCTCCGCGCGATGCCGGCCGAACGCGTCGAACGCCCCGGCCGCGGCGAGGCTCTCGAGCACGCGCCGGTTCACCGTCCGCACGTCGATGCGCGAGACGAAATCGTAGAGGCTCTCGAAGTCCCGCTCCTCGCGGATCTTCAGGATGCGGTCGATCGCCCCCACGCCGACGTTGCGGACCGCGGCGAGCCCGAAGACGATCGCGTCGTCCCGCACGGAGAAGCCCGCCTCCGAGCGGTTGATGTGGGGCGGGTCCAAGCGGATCCCCATGCGGCGCGCCTCCTCCAGCAGCACGGGAAGCCGCTTCGAGTCGCTCATCTCGGAGGTGAGCGTGGCCGCGAGGAACTCGCGAGGGTAGTGGGCCTTCAGCCACGCGGTCTGGATGGAGAGCACCGCGTACGCCGCCGAGTGCGACTTGTTGAAGCCGTAGCCCGCGAAGTACGCCATGAGGTCGAAGACCGTGGCGGCCACGCCCTCCTCCACGCGCTTCTTCCGGCAGCCCTCGACGAACTTCGCGCGCTGCCGGTCCATCTCCTCCGGCTTCTTCTTTCCCATCGCGCGGCGCAGCAGATCCGCTTCGCCCATCGTGAAGCCGGCCATCTCGGAGGCGATGGCCATCACCTGCTCCTGGTACAGGATGATTCCCCACGTCTCGCGCAGCAGCGGCTCGAGCACGGGATGCGGCACCTCGACCTTCTTGCGGCCGTGCTTCCGGTCGACGTACTCGCGGTCCATCTTCGCGCCGAGCGGACCCGGTCGATAGAGCGCCGTCGCCGCCACGATGTCCTCGAAGCACGTGGGCTTCATCGCCTTGAGCAGCGCGCGCATCCCCGAGCTCTCGAACTGGAACACGCCGATCGTCTCGGCGTCCGCGAGGAGTCGATACGTCGCCGGGTCGTCGAACGGGATGTCGTCCGGCGCGACGGTCCGTCCGAGCTTCCTCGACACGAGGTCCAGCGCGCGGTGCACCACGGTGAGCGTGCGCAGCCCGAGGAAGTCCATCTTGAGGAGGCCGACCTCCTCGACGCTCTTCATGTCGTACTGCGTGGTGACTTCCTTCTTCGCGGACACGTAGAGGGGCACGAAGTCCGTGAGGTCGCCGGGCGCCACCACCACGCCCGCCGCGTGCGTGGACGCGTGGCGAGCGAGCCCTTCGAGGACGCGGGCGTGCTTCACGACGCGCCCGAACGTCGGATCGTTCTCCTCCAGGCGGGCGAGGTCCGGGTTCTCGCGGAACGCGCGCTCGAGCGTCATGTTCGGATCCACGGGCACCATCTTCGCGATCCGATCCATGTCCTGGAACGGGACCTTGAGCACGCGGCCCACGTCGCGGAGCGCGGCCCGCGCGGCCAGCCTTCCGAACGTGATGATCTGCGTCACGCTCTCCTTGCCGTACTTCTGCACGACGTACTCGATGATCTCGTCCCGCCGCTCGAAGCAGAAATCGATGTCGATGTCGGGCATCGACACGCGCTCCGGATTCAGGAACCGCTCGAAGAGGAGCCCGTAGCGCACGGGATCCACGTTCGTGATGCCGAGGCAGTACGAGACGAGCGATCCCGCCGCCGAGCCGCGCCCCGGACCCACCGGGATGCCGCGGTCCTTCGCCGCCTGGATGAAGTCACGGACGATGAGGAAGTAGCCGGAGTAGCCCATCTGGCGGATCACCGCCAGCTCGTGACCCAGCCTCTCCGCCAGCGCCGGCGTCATCTCGGAGTAGCGCCGGGCGAGCCCTTCGCGCGCGAGGCGATCGAGGTACTCGTCCGCGCTCGTCACGCCCTCCGGCAGCGGGAAGACCGGCATGCGCGACTGGCCGAGCGGCAGCTCCACGTTGCACCGCTCCGCCACGGCCACGGAGTTCGTCACCGCCTCGGGGATCTCGGTGAAGAGCCGCTTCATCTCGTCCGCGGTCTTGAAGTAGAGCTGAGACGTGGCCATGCGCAGGCGCTTCGGGTCGTCGAACTCCTTGCCGGTGCCGATGCAGATGAGGAGATCCTGCGACTCGGACTGGCCCTCGGTGAGATAGTGGCAGTCGTTCGTGGCCACGAGCGGCGCCCCGGCGCGCGCGGCGAGACGGCGCAGCATCGGGATCACGCGCTGCTCGTCCGCGATGTCGTGGTCCTGCACCTCCAGCCAGACGTTCTCCTTGCCGAGCACCTCCTGGTAGAAGCCCAGGGTCGCGAGCGCCCGGTCCTCCTTCTCCTCCAGGAGCTGCGAGGGGATCTCCCCCTTGAGGCACGCGGTCAGCGCGAGCAGCCCCGCGCCGTGCTGGGCGAGCAGCTCGTGGTCGATGCGCGGGCGGTAGTAGAAGCCTTCGAGGAACGCGCGCGACGTCAGCTTCATCAGGTTGCGGTAGCCGGTCTCGTCGCGCGCGAGCAGGACGAGGTGGTGGCTCGCGGGCCCGCCGGACGACGAGGGCGTGCGATCGAAGCGGCTCCCCGTGGTCACGTACACCTCGCAGCCGAGGATCGGCTTCACGCCCGTCTTGTGCGCCTCCTTGTAGAACTCGATGCAGCCGTGCATGGCGCCGTGGTCGGTGAGCGCGAGGGCGGGCATCCGCTGCGCGTGCGCGGCCGCGACGAGATCGCGGATGCGGCTCGCGCCGTCGAGCATGCTGTACTCGGAGTGCGT
The DNA here is from genome assembly GCA_046330135.1 of bacterium. Taxonomy (GTDB): domain Bacteria; phylum ARS69; class ARS69; order ARS69; family ARS69; genus CAYYFX01. Next base: position 1,243,772 of record JAXLTI010000003.1, on the reverse strand, counting down.
GTGCAGGTGCACGAAGTCGGTGTGCGTGAGCGTCACGAGAGCCTCAGCGTCTCCGTTCGCCGCGACGTGTTGCCGCAGCGGTCCGTGGCCCGGATGTCGAACTTGCCGGACGCGCCGCGCTGCGGCGGAAGATCGGGGTACGCCCGAACCTCGCCCCGCTCCGTGTCCAGCTCGCACGGAACGGGCGCGCCGTTCAGGAGGACCTCGATCCCGTCGCAGTCGAACCCCGAGCCGTCGTCGTCCACGCGGAACAGGAGCAGCGCTCGCCCCGCGCTCGACTCGAGCCGCGGCATCACGATGACGGGCGGCGTGGCGTCCTCGAGCAGCCCGAAGGTCAGCGGCGTGCGGGAGCGGACGGTCCATCCGTCCCGCGCGACGTCCCTGGCGCCGCCAATGTACTGGAATTGGTGCCCGTTCTGCACGAATACGCCGGCGTGCCCCGAGCGAGCGACGGCCGGCGCGCCGGGACGCAAGAGGACCTCGTAGTCCCCGGCGAGCGGGACGCTGCCCGTGTCCACCGTGAACAGGGGACCGAGGGGGATGAGGCGCCCCGACGCGTAGCGCGGCGGCGGAGCCTGGTGCACGACGACCGCGGTGGGCTCGCGGACCGTCGTGGGCAAGAACGCGATCTCGGCCGAAGGGGACGGCGTGGGAATCCACGACGTGTCGCCCGGCTGCGCGATCCGCGGAGCGACGACGTCGACGGGCACGACGCGCCCCCACGGGTCCACGAGGGTCGCCACCGCCGCGCCGCCGGACGGTGCGGGCGCGGGCCGCGCGCGCGCCGGCAGCTCGATCCGCGCGCCCTTCCCGAACGCCCGGACCGCTCCCCGGTGCGACGGAGACGAGTCCGGGGAAGGGCCCAAATCGCTCGATGCGCCGCCCGCCTCGGCCGACGGCACGATCTCCGCGAACGGAACGTCGCCTCCCACGCGCGCCTCCCAGAAGCTCCCGCGCGTGACGACCTCGCCCGTGACGCTCTCCCTCGCCGGCGGCGGCTCGCCGAGGCCGAGGCTCCGCGGGAGCCCGCTCACCCCGAGAGAGTCCACCGCGCTCGCGCGGATCACGCCGGAGCCGGAGAGCGCGACCTCGACGCGGAAGCCCCCGCCCGGCGCGGGCGTCGCGGGCGGAAGGTCGGCCCAGGTCCGCCCGCCGTCCGTCGTCACGTCGATCTCGACGCGCGCGAGCCCCCGCGCCGCGCGGGCGAGCCCGCTCACGGCGAGGCGCGGTCCGCGGCTCGCCGCGTCCTCCGGCGACTCTTCCACGAGGCTCAGGATGGAAGGCGCGGCGGCGAACGACAGCTCGATCTCCGTTCGCGCCTCGTTGCCCGCCGCGTCGCGCGCGAGGATCGCGAGCCGTCGCCGCTCCTCCGTCGCCGCGCCGCCCGCGAGCACGCCCGACCCGTCGCCCTGCGCGAAGGGCAGGTCGTAGCCCGGGTGACGGAACAGGTTCTGGTAGCACGTCGTGCTCGCGTAGCTGAATCGAGGATCGATCTGGAAGTCGAGGCGATCGGTCTCGTCGAACGAGAACGAGTCGTAGTGGACGGCGGCGAGCGTGCGCGCGCCCTCGCGGAGCTCGAGGGCGCTCGGCGCGAGGTCGAAGCGGCAGTCGTCCGTCGCGTCCACGACGTCGACGGAGAGACCGATCTCGCCCTCGACCGGCACGACGGGCACGGGCGCCGCGCTCCCCGCCGTCACTTCCGTCACGTGCGTATCGGTCTCGCCGGAGACCGCGGAGCCGGGCGAGAGCGGCGTGAGCGCGATGCGCCGGAGCGTGGGCGGGCGCGAGTCCGGCACCGCGAGGCCCTCGCGCAGGGGATCGAGCGGTCGCTCGCGCGCGTCGCGCACCTCGACGTGCAGATGGGGCACCCCCACGCCCGTCTCTCCGGTGTACGCCACGACCTGACCGCGACGGACCGCGAACGTGCCGGGAGGGAACGTCCGGTCGAAGTACGCGCTCCCGGTGGACCGGCCGATCGCGCGCGCCGTGTCCTCGATCGCGCCCGCGAAGCGCGAGAGGTGCGCGTACACCGCGGTGCGCCCGTCGCGCATCGCGAGGTAGACGGCCTTCCCGTAGCCCTTGCAGCCCACGCGCACGCGCACGACGTCGCCGTCGTCCGACGCGCGGCATTCGTAGCCCGTGCGTCCGTTCGTGGAGATGTCGATGCCGGAGTGGAAGTGGCCCGCGCGGAACTCGCAGAACGTGGACGTGATGCAGCGGCCCGCGTCCGTGGGCCAGGCCAGCCCGGGCGCCTGGACGAGGTCGCGGCCGGGCGCCGCGCCGAGGAGGGCGGCCCCGAGCAGGGCGAGGAAAGCGCGTCGCGGCCGCCGGGAGCGCATGGGCGCGGCACGCTAGCATCGGCCCCGGGGAGGGTCAAGGTGGCCGGGCGCGCCGGTGGCGGGCGACTTCGAAGCCCACCACCGGCGCGCCCGCGCCGGACCCCGGCCGCGGTCCTCGTCGCCCGGCGTCCTTGTCGCCCGGCGGAGGGGCGTGCTACGCTCCCCGGGCTTTTTTGCCGGAGAAACCGAGGGCCGTCGTGACGCCCGAAAGCCTCGAGGGTTCAACGCCATGATCATGGCCGCTTTGCGGGAGAGAACGAAGATCGTCCTCTTCGCGGTCCTCGTTCTGTTCGTCGGCTTCATCTTCTTCCAGTGGGGTATGCAGGAGTCGCGCAACAAGGGGCCGCACGCGGGCCTCGTGGGCAGCGTCAACGGCCGCGAGATCACGGCCGACGCCTACCGGAAGACTCGCCAGCAGGTCGTGCAGTCGTATGCCAGCCGCGCCGGACACGACCCCGAAGCGGAGGACACGGACGCGATCGAGCAGCAGACGTGGCTCGCCCTCGTCCGCGAGATGCTCCTCCAGGAGCAGGTGGAGAAGTACGGCATCACGATCTCCGACGCGGAGCTGCTCGAGCTCCTGCGCACGAACCCTCCGGACGTCATCCGGCAGCAGTTCACGAACGCGAAGGGCGAGTTCGACGCGGCCGCGTACCAGCAGGCGCTGAACAACCCGCAGCTGGCCACGCAGTGGGCGAACGTCGAGGAGTACCTGCGCGCCACCCTGCCCGCCGACAAGTTGGAGAACTACGTCGCGCTGAACGCGCGGGTCACGGACCCGGAGGTCCGGGAGAGCTTCGTCGCGAAGAACGAGAAGGCCAGGGCGAAGTACGTGGCGTCGCCGGTGGGGACGATCCAGCTCCCGGCGGGGAAGCCGTCGGACGACGAGGTCCGCGCCTGGTACGACGCGCACAAGGACAAGTTCGCCGTCGGCGAGCAGGCCGTGCTGGAGTACGTGCGCGTCTCGAAGGCCCCGACCGCGGCGGACAGCGCGGCCGCCCGCGCCGACCTCGAGAAGCTGCGCAAGGAGATCGCGGCCGGCTCCGATTTCGCGGAAGCCGCGAAGTCGTGGTCCGACGATCCGGGCACGGCGCAGAAGGGCGGCGATCTGCCTCCCTTCGCCGCCGGCGAGATGGTTCCGGCGTTCGAGAAGGTCGCTTTCGCCACGCCCGTGGGTCAGGTCTCCGAGGTCTTCGAGACGCCATACGGTCTCCACATCCTGAAGGTCGAGGACAAGAAGACGGAGAACGGGAAGGAACGCGTGCACGTGCGGCACATCCTGCTGAAGGTCGAGGCGTCGAACGAGACGCTGCACGCCGCCACGAATCGCATGGACGACTTCCAGGAAGCCGCCCACGGAGGGAAGGACTGGACCGCCGCGGCCGCCAAGCTCTCGCTCAAGGTGGAGCGCACGCCGCCGTTCGAGCAGGGGCATCAGATCCCGGGCATCGGCGCCTTGCCGGCCGCGGACCGCTTCGCGTTCGCGAACGCCCCGGGCACCGTGACGAAGGAGCCGGTCGAGGACGACGCAGGGGGGTTCATCTACGTCTTCAAGGTCGTGGAGCACCGGCCGCCGGGGACCGCCGGCTTGGACGAGGTGAAGGAGCGAGCGCGGGCCATGTGCTCCGACGATCTGCGGCGTGACGCGGCGCGCAAGCGCCTCGCCGACGCGATCACCGCCGGAGGCGGCACGCTCGCCGGCGTGGCGAAGGCGCTCGGCGCGCCGATCGACAGCACGGTGGACTTCACGCGCGAGTCCTTCATCCCGGGAATCGGCCGGCGCAACGGCTTCGTCGTGGCCGCCTTCTCCCTGGAGCCCGGAAAGACCTCGGGGCTCGTGGACGGCGACCGCGCGTTCTACGTCCTGCAGGTCACGCAGAGGACCGCCCCGCCCGACTCGCTCTACGCGCAGCAGAAGGACGAGGTCCGTCGCCAGCTCCTGATGGACAAGCGTCAGCTGCTGATCACCGCGTGGATCGAGAACTTGCTGGCGACCGCCAAGGTCGTGGACTTCCGCAGCGGGCAGGCCGTGCCCTGGAAGCCCGATCGGACGCTGTTCACGGTGCTGCGACCGCCGACCATGGTCGCGTCCTAGCGACTCTCAGCCCGCGCTCGGCGCGCTCGGCTTCGTCGCGTCCCCCGCCGCCGCGTCCGGTGACGCGGACGCGATCGCGGTCGAAGATGCGGGCGCCGAGCTCGAGGGCGCGGCGGCCGACGGGGCTGCGGGGCTCGCGCCGGCTGCGGCGGGCGCGGCCTCGACCGGGGGGCTCGTCTCCGTCGGCAGCGTGCCCGGCTCGCCGGCGGTCTTCGGCGGACCCGGAGGGCGGATCGTCCGCGGCTCGTCCCGGTCGAGGTCCAGCATGTTCATCTCCCGCTGGAACTCGGTGCTGAGCTTCCGCAGCTCCCGCATGGCCTTCGCCAGCGTGCGCGCGACGTCCGGGATGCTCTTCGGGCCGAAGACCAGCAGCGCGACGAGCAGGATGACGAGGACTTCCGGACCGCCGACGCCCAACGGACCTCCTAGTACCAGCGGAAGAGATAGACCGCGAAGATCACGCCGAGGATCGCCAGGACGTTGATCGTCAGGGAGAAGCCGAGCGTGAACGAGAACGCCACGAGGTCGATCGTGGCCGGCCCGAGCGAGGCGGTCACCGACTCCAGGAAGAATCGCTTCACCACGCCCTCGGGGAGGACGTGGCCGATCCCGCGTCCCAGCGCGCTGCCGAGCACGAGGCCCAGGAGAACGAGCAGCACGAGCACTGCCGGGCTCTTCTGTCTGCCTTTCACCTCTTCCCTCCATACCTCTCGGCGAGGTCGCGACCCAGGATCACCGTGACTTCGAGCAGCAGCGTGTCGTTGCGTTGCCGCACCGGCTCCTGCACGCCCAGACACCGCGCCACCGCGTCCGCCCAGCGCGGCTCGCCCACGCGATCGAGGACGATGGTGCGGTCGTACACCACGTTCTTCTGCCTCGTGTCGTCCGCGGTGCGGATGTCCACGACGTCGAAGCCCTTCTCGCGGAGCCTCTCCGCCACGGCGAGGCCCGCCCGCGGCACCTTCGTCCCGTTCAGCACCTCCACCCGCACGGCGCGTCCGTTCGCGAGCTTCGGCGCGCGCGGCCCGACCGTGCCGGCGCGCCAGAGGCCGACCGCGCAGGCCGCGACCAGCGCGCCCACGACGAGCGCGCGCACGCCGGTCGCCCGGCTCACGCTCCCGACTCCTCCTCGATCGCCCGGCGCAGCTTCCGGTACGTGTCCTCGAGGCTCTCGGGAAGGACCTTCGTCTCCCCCACCACCGGCATGAAGTTCGTGTCCCCCGACCACCGCGGCACGACGTGCAGGTGCAGGTGGTTCGGGATGCCCGCCCCCGCGGCCTTGCCGAGGTTCATGCCCACGTTGAAGCCCTGCGCGTTCATCGACCGGCGGAGCGCGCGCATCACGAGGGCCGCGAGCCGCATCAGCTCGAGCATCTCCTCGTCCGTGAGGTCGTTGATCTCGGGGACGGCGCGGAACGGCACCACCATCGCGTGGCCGGTGTTGTAGGGGTAGAGGTTCAGCACGACGAAGCAGGTGCGCCCGCGGTGCACGATGAGGTTGCCGGGCCCGTCCGGCTGCTTCGGAAGCTCCGAGAAGACGTCGCCGCTCTCGTCGCGCTCCAGGCCTTCGATGTAGCGCATCCGCCACACCGCCCAGAGCCGCGAGAGGAGCGAGCCCTCCGACGCGCTCATCGGCGCCCTCCCGAGGGGGCGCGCTCGGCGCGTCGACGCGAGAGCAGCTCGTCCACGAGACGGAGCTGCGCGGGATCGTTGACGCCGAGGATCTCCTCCGGCGCCGCCGCCGCGACGGCGATGACCGTCCGGCCGTCGCCGCGCAGGATGCCGATCGCGTCCGTGAGGTAGTACTCCTGCTGCACGTTGTCGTTCCCGATCCGCGGCAGCGCGGCCGCGAGGTCCGGTCCGCGGAAGCAGTACACGCTGGAGTTCACCTCGCGGATGCGCCGCTGTTCCTCGGTGGCGTCCTTCTCCTCGACGATCCCGAGGAACTCGCCGCCCGCGCCGCGCACGATGCGGCCGTAGCCCTTCGGATCGTCGATCTCCGCGGTCAGCACCGACACCGCGGCCGAGGCCTCCGCGCGACGCTCCCGCAGCGTGGCCAGCGTGGCGCCCTTCAGGAGCGGCGCGTCGCCGGCGAGGACCAGCACGTCGCCTTCGTAGCGCGCGAAGCGCGGCAGCGCGCGCTTCACCGCATCCCCCGTCCCGAGACGCTCCGGCTGCTCGACGAACTCCCACCCGACTCCCGCGAAGCGCTCCCGAACGCGCGCCGCGCCCTTCCCGATCACGACGATGATCTCGTCCACGCCGGACTCGCGCGCCGCTCGCCCGACGTGCGCGAGCAGCGGCTCGCCGGCCGCGGGGTGCAGCACCTTCGGCAGGTCCGAGTTCATCCGCTTGCCCTCGCCCGCGGCGAGGACGACCGCGATTCCGCTCACCGCCCCTCCCGCGCCGGTGTCTCCAGCGCCCCGACCGGCGAGGGAGCGAGGACCACGTTGTCGATGAGGCGCGTCGGGCCGCAGCGGGCCGCGACGGCGAGCAGCGCCGGCCCCTCGCCCGTCCAGGGCGAGAGATCCTCCGCGCCGACCATCTCGACGTATTCCGGAGCCAGCAACGACTCGGCCGCGATCGAGTCCCGCACGAGCGCCACGAGGCGCGCCGCGTCCCGTTCGCCTTCCGACCACGCGCCGGCGGCGGCGAACAGACCCCGCGAGATGGCGCGCGCCGCGCGACGCTGATCGGAGGAGAGGTACGCGTTGCGCGAGCTCATCGCGAGCCCGTCGAGCTCCCGCACCGTGGGAGCGACGACGATCTCGCCGGGCAGGCTCAGGTCGCGCGCGAGTCGACGCACGATCACGGCCTGCTGCGCATCCTTCTGCCCGAAGACGGAGAGGTCCGGCCGCACGATGTTCAGCAGCTTCGCCACCACGAGCGCCACGCCGGCGAAGTGCCCCGGCCGCGCGCGCCCGCACAACGGCTCCGAGAGCTGCGTCACCTCGACGCGCGTGCGGAAGCCCTCGGGGTACAGCTCGCGAGCGGCCGGCGCGAAGACGAGATCCACCCCCGCTTCTTCGGCGAGGCGGGCGTCCCGCTGGAGATCGCGCGGGTAGGCGTCGAAGTCCTCCCCGGGGCCGAACTGCGTGGGGTTCACGAACACGGAGAGCACGACGTATCCCCGGCCCCCCCCGCCACCCGTCCGCCGCCTGGCCTCGCGCACCAGCGAGAGGTGCCCCGCGTGCAGCGCCCCCATCGTGGGGACGAAGCCGATCCTCGCGCCGCGCCGCCGCGCCTCGTCGACGGCGGCGCGGACCTCGTCAATCCTCGTGACGATCGGCACGCGGCGACCTCCCCTCGTCCACGCCGTAGCTGTGCTCGAGGTCCGGGAAGACCCCGCTCCTCACCTCGCGGCGGAACGCGGCGATCGCTTCGATCATCACGTCGTTCAGATTCGCGTAGCGCTTCACGAACCGCGGGTGCAGCGCGTGCTCGATGCCGAGAAGGTCGTGGAACACGAGCACCTGCCCGTCGCACCGCGGTCCCGCGCCGATCCCGATCGTGGGAATGTCGAGGCTTTCCGTGATCTCCCCCGCGAGATCGAACGGCATCCCCTCGAGCACGATCGAGAAGCAGCCGGCGCGCTCGAGCAGGACCGCGTCTTCCTTGAGGCGCTTGCGGGCGTCGTCGCTCTTGCCCTGGACGCGGTAGCCGCCGAAGCGGTGGACCGACTGCGGCGTCAGGCCGAGGTGCCCCATGACCGGCATGCCGGCGTCGGTGATGGCGCCCACCGCGTTCAGCGACTCCCGCCCGCCCTCGAGCTTCACCGCCTGCGCGCCGCCCTCCTTCACGAGCCGGCCCGCGTTCGCCACCGCCTCGGAGGGCGAGACCTGGAACGACAGGAACGGCATGTCCGCGACGACGAGAGCGCGCGGGTCCGCGCGACGCACGAGGCTCGTGTGGTAGACGACGTCATCGACCGTCACGGCGAGGGTGTTCTCCCGCCCCTGGACGACCATGCCGAGGCTGTCGCCGACGAGGATGACGTCCACCTGCGCCGCGTCGCAGACGCGGGCGGAATGGAAGTCGTACGCCGTCACCATGGTGATCTTCTCCCCGCGACGCTTCATGGCGAGGAGGGCGGGAACGGTCGTGACGGTCGGGGTCATCGCGTGCCTCCCGAAGGGGAGAAGACGTCGAAATGGTACGCGAATCGCGAGGGTGCGTCGAGGCGGGGGGGGTTGCGAGGTGTGGCGCCGAGCGGGGAAGGAGGCCCTTCCCCCGGGCCTGTGCGCGCGTATGCGGGCGACGCTGCGCGTCGCGATCGCATGCGTGCTCCAATGCCCGGGGAAAGGGCCTCCTTCCCCGCTCGGCGCCGCCGCATCGCTCCCCCCGCCGGAGATCGACCTGACGCGCTTCGCGTTCCACTTCGAAGGGGAGAAAGGGAGCGTCAGCGGCCCACGTACTGGGTTCCGGTGGTGTGCTCCCGGATCATGCCGAGCAGGCGCTCGTAGTGGTCGTCGCTGCTCACCAAGTCCATCTCGTTGGTGTTCACGATGAGGAGCGGGGTGTCCTCGTAGTGGAAGAAGAAGTGGTTGTACGCCTCGGAGAGCGTCTCGAGGTACTCGCGGGAGATCTCGCGCTCGAACGTGCGGCCGCGGCGCTTGATGCGCTCGAGCAGCACGTCCACGGTGGCCTGCAGGTACACCACCAGCTCCGGCTTCACCAGCCGCGCTTCCAGCAGGGGCACGATGGTGCGGTACAGCGCCAGCTCCTCCTCGGAGAGGTTGATCGTCGCGAAGATCTGATCCTTGGCGAAGATGTAGTCGCTCACGACCGTCTCCGCGAAGAGATCGCGCTGGGAGAGCTCCAGCTGCTGGCGGTAGCGCGACAGCAGGAAGAAGACCTGCGTCTGGAAGGCGTACGCCTCGGGGTCGTCGTAGAAGCGGGCGAGGAACGGGTTCTCTTCGACGATCTCGAGCATCGCCGACGCCGCCAGGGACTTGGCGAGCCGCTTCGCGAGCGTGGTCTTGCCCACGCCGATCACGCCCTCGACCGCGATGTACCGGCTCCGGGACGGCGACGTGGCCGCCGGCCCGGACGGCGCCTGGCTCACCTGGGACATGCCGGTTCGAGCGCTGCGCCGGCGTCGAGCCGGGTGCCTTCGAGGCGCGTGCACGCGGTCCATGCGGAGGAGCGGCGCAGCTCGTCGCGAAGCTCCACCGCGGAGCGGCCGCTGCCGGGATGGCGCCAGTCCGGCGCCACTTCCGCCAGCGGCTCGAGCACGAAGGAGCGCTCGGCGAGCCGCGGATGGGGCAGCGTGAGGTCCGGCCGCTCGAGCATGGCCGTGCCGTGGAAGAGGAGATCCAGGTCCAAGGGGCGCGGTCCCCAACGGACGTCGCGCACGCGGCCGGCACGCTCTTCCTCGCGAAGCAGGACGTCCAGGAGCGCGCGCGGCGACAGGGACGTGGACAGGAGGGCCACGCCGTTCAGGAACTCGGGCTGATCCTCGCGACCCCACGGAGCGCTCCGCCAGAGCGACGACACGGCGACGACGTCGATGCCGTCCTGCGCGGCCAGGGAGGCCAGCGCGCCGCGGAACGCGCCCGCGGGCTCGCCGAGGTTCGCGCCGAGCGCCACCGCCGCCGTGGTCACTCCCCGATCCTCCCCCGCTCCACTTCGATCTCCACGTTCCCGAGATTCGGGCAGTACGGGACGCTGGGCTTGCGGACGCGGACGGCGACGCCTTCCACCTCGAAGTGCTCGTAGATGGATCCCGCGAGGTCGCTGGCCAGCGCTTCGAGCAGGGAGTAGCGGTCGTCGCGGACGGTCTTCTCCACCATGCGGTAGACCTCTTCGTAGTTCACCGCGTCCGTCAGCCGATCGCTCTTCGCCGCCGCCTCGATGTTCAGCCAGAGGTCCACGTCCACCTCGAAGCGCTGTCCGAGCTCCTTCTCGGCTGCGTGGTGCCCGTGGTGACCGACGAGACCGATGTTCGCCAGCGTGATGCGCGCGATCTCCGCCATCTCGTTCCCTTCGTCCCGGGGGGGCGGAGGTTACCACGAAACCCGCGACGGGTCCCTCGCTCGACCCCGACGGAGGCGCCGCCCCCGACGACGGTTCACCCCGACGAAGACGGGGAGGGGGCCTCACGGCACCCTCCCCGCTTCGCGTTCTTCGGCCGAGCGGCCGAGTGGACGTGGACGTCGACTACATCATCCCGCCCATGCCGCCGCCGGGCGACGGCGCCGCGGAAGCCTTCTCCTCCTCCGGCCGGTCCGTCACGATGCACTCCGTGGTGAGGATGAGGCTCGAGATGGACGCCGCGTGCTGCAGCGCCGAGCGCGTCACCTTCGCCGGATCGAGAATGCCCGCCTTCACCATGTCCTCGTACACCCCGCTCGCCGCGTTGTAACCCAGCGTGGGGCTCTTCTCCGTCTTCAGGCGCTGCACGATGAGCGAGCCTTCCTGGCCGGCGTTCTGCGCGATCTGCCGCGCCGGCTCCTCCATCGCGCGCATGATGATCTCCGCGCCCACCTTCTCGTCGCCCGTCAACGTCTCCAGCAACGCCTCGACGGCCTTCGTCGCCTTGATCAACGCGACCCCCCCGCCCGGCACGATCCCTTCCTCGACCGCCGCGCGCGTGGCGGACACGGCGTCCTCGACGCGGTGCTTCTTCTCCTTGAGCTCGGTCTCCGTGGCGGCACCCACGTGCACCACCGCCACGCCGCCCGCCAGCTTCGCGAGACGCTCCTGGAGCTTCTCCTTGTCGTAGTCCGACGTGGTGTCCTCGATCTGCTTCTTGATCTGCCCGATGCGGCCCTGGATGTCCGCCTTCTTGCCCGCGCCCTCGATGATCGTCGTGTCGTCCTTGTCGATCACGATGCGCTTCGCGCGGCCGAGATCCCCGGTCGTGGTGTTCTCGAGCTTGAAGCCGACTTCCTCGGAGATCACGCGGCCGCCCGTGAGGATCGCGATGTCCTCGAGCATCGCCTTGCGGCGATCCCCGAAGCCCGGCGCCTTCACGCCCGCGACCGACAGCGTCCCGCGCAGCTTGTTCACGACGAGCGTGGCGAGAGCCTCGCCGTCGATGTCTTCCGCGATCACCAGGAGCGGCCGACCCATCTGCACGATCTTCTCGAGGATGGGCAGCAGGTCCTTCATGCTCGAGATCTTCTTGTCGTGGATCAGGACGTACGCGTCCTCGAGCTGGACTTCCATCCGCTCGGGGTCCGTCACGAAGTACGGCGAGAGGTAGCCGCGGTCGAACTGCATGCCCTCGACCGTCTCGAGGGTCGTGTCCATCGACTTCGCCTCTTCCACCGTGATCACGCCGTCGTCGCCCACGCGCGCCATCGCGTCCGCGATGATCGTGCCGATCGAGAGATCGTTGTTCGCCGAGATCGTGGCGACCTGCGCGATCATCTCCTTGCTGCCCTTCACCTGCTTCGACTGCTTCTTGATCGACTCCACGGCCGCCTCGACCGCCTTGTCGATGCCGCGCTTGAGCGCCATCGGGTTCGCGCCGGCGGCGACGTTGCGGATGCCCTGGTGGAGGATCGACTGCGCCAGCACGGTCGCCGTGGTGGTGCCGTCGCCCGCCACGTCGTTCGTCTTCGTGGCGACCTCCTTCACCATCTGCGCGCCCATGTTTTCGTACGGATCCTCGAGCTCGATCTCCTTCGCGATCGTCACGCCGTCGTTCGTGATCGTGGGCGAGCCGAACTTCTTGTCGATGACGACGTTGCGACCCTTCGGGCCCAGCGTCACCTTCACGGCGTCGCAGAGCTTGTCGACGCCCCGGCGCAGTGCCTCGCGCGCACGGACGTCGAACTCCATCATCTTGGCCATGGGATGTTGATCCTCCCGTTCCCGCGGTCGGGACCGGCGTTCGAGTGGTCGAAGTCGCCCGGACGCTTCACGAGGCTCCGAGCGATGGAAGTCGTCAGAGGATGGCGAGGATGTCCGTCTCGCGGAGGATCAGGTACTCCTTGCCCTCGACCTTGACCTCGGTCCCGGAGTACTTGCCGTACAGGATCGTGTCGCCCTTCTTGACCTCGGGCGCGATGCGCTTGCCGTCTTCGCTCATCCGGCCGGGGCCGACCGCGATCACTCGCCCCTCCTGGGGCCGCTCCTTGGCGGTGTCCGGGATGATGATCCCGCTCTTCAGCGTCTCCTGGGCATCGAGCGCCTCGATGAGCACCCGGTCACCGAGGGGCTTGATTCCGATCGCGCTCTTCGTTTCGTGCTTCGTTTCGTGCTTCGTTTCGTGCTTCGTTTCGTGCACGGTCTTGACTGCCATCGTCCTCCTCCTTCCGTGCGCCGAGCCGGGTCCGCGACCTGCGTCCCCCGGTTCTTGGCACTCCTCACTCGAAAGTGCTAACAGCACCACACGGCGGCAAGATACCGAAGCGGGCCGGTCCCCGTCAAGCGCCGTTCCGAGGGCGGGGATTCGCCCCTCCTCCCCGGCGGAGCCGCTCCCAGCCGTCGCCCGCCCGCCGAGCTCGGCGGGCTTGCCTCGCTCTGCCAACGCGCGGCACGCCGGGCGTGCGCGCAGAGCGCGGACGGCGCCAGGGCGGGAGCTCGGGGGAGTCGGGTGGGCCGCCCCTGCCGCGCGAGTTCGGCGGACTCGAACGTCGCGCGAGCTGGGAACACGATCCGGGTTCCCGAACGGCTACTCCGCAGCGGCGTCTCGGAGGAGCCGCAGCCACGGAGGGCGGAGGCGACGGAGAGCCGAGGGAGCCCGCAGCCGGGACGGCGGAGGGCTCCCGTCCGATGCGGAGAAGCCGTTCGGGAAGCCGGATCGGGGCGAACCCCCAGCGCGCGACTCGAGGCGGAGTGGCCGGCGGGAGGCCGGATCGGGCGCCCCTCAACGAGAGGGCCGGCCGGAGAGCGTCTCCGACCGGCCCTACGGGACGCGAGGCCCCGAAGCTCGATCTCAACCGAAGGGGATCTCGAAGTCCTTCGTGGCGAGCACCTGGATCACGATCTTGAGCTTCCAGGTGACGTTCGTCTCGGTGTCGTTCGGATTGACGTCCCCGCTCACGTGGTACTGGACCGCCGTGTTGACCGCGGGGGTACCGTCCTTCAGCTGCTTGAGCAGATCCGAGGCGATGTCGTTCAGCGTGCTGATCCCCGGATCGAGCGTGTCGGTGATGTCGATCCAGTCCGGACTCACCGTCCCGAGGTCGGCGGTCCAGCCGCTGGCCACCGAGACGTTCCCGCCCGAAGGCGTGAACAGCCCGCCCACGATCGAGCCCCTCGTGACGTCCAGGTGCCCGTTCACGACCTGCTTGCCGGCCTGCGCCGACGTGATCTCGTAGAACACCTGGACCACCTTGATCGTCTTCACGTCGCTCGCCTGGATGCCGGCGTCGTCCAGCTTGCCGCTCAGGTCGAGGTCGGTGGCCAGATCCACCGCGTCGATGTCCTCATGGTAGTTCTGCCCACCCGACGAGTTGATCGTCAGCTCGATCTCGGTGGGGACGCCGAGGACGATGTCCACGGCCTTCGTGTTGGTGCACGTCCCCGCCGTGAGCGGAAGCCCGAGCGCGAGCAACACGAGGATTCTGCGAAGGTTCTTCATCTCGATCACCCCCTAGAACCCGAAGCTCACGCCGCCCGCGAAGCCCGTGACGGCGGCATGGTTGAACTCGGCGTTCAGCTTCACGACGGGAAGGTTGATGTTGGTACCGAGCGTGAAATGGAAATCGTTCTTCCGATCGAAGTTGACCTCGACCTTGTCGTTCCCGCTGGTGTACTTCGCGTCCAGCGTGAACGAGTCGATACCGAGGCCGAGATAGGGCTCGAGAGAGACGATCGAGCCGAACTTCTTGCTCCCCATGACGTTCGCGGCGAACGCCTTCGCGTCCAGCAGGTCCTCGCCGATCTTGAAGCTCTGCCACATGGCCCCGACGGCCACGTCCACCGGCAGCGCCGGCAGGTACTGCGAGATGCTGTGCTGCCCGCCGATCCCGAAGAGCTTCAGCTTGCCGATGTCCTCGCTCCCCAGGTCGATGGCGATGTAGCGGACGATCGCCCGCGTGCCCAGCACGCTTCCGACCGTGGCCTGGGGTACCGCGATCCCGAAGTTCTTCATATCGAAGCCGCCGGGATACGTGAAGTCGGTGTTCGACGACGTGCTGTGCGCCGTCACCGACTGCGTGTCCCCGACCACCGTCGGCGCGTCCACGGTGGGATAGCCGGGCGTGGACGCCGAGTAGGTGCGCTGGTCGTCGCTGAAGCTGATGTAGGACGCGCGGGCGTCCAGGGTGAGGTTGAAGCCCGTGACCGGGACGTTGCCGCTCCGGAAGATTCCGGAGTTCATCATGCCCGACAGGCCGTCCGCGAACGGGCCCAGGTACCCCTGGGTCTGGGCCCCGGTCAGGCCGCCGAGGTTGTCCTCGAGGACCGCGGACGCGGGACCGGCGAGGAGGAGCGGAAGCGCCACCATCAAGACGCCGGCCGCGAGGAGAGCTCTTTCGCGCATGGAAACCTCCGGAAAGCAACCGCAGGATCGGGGATTACGACGTGCTACCGATCATTCCCGAGCGTGACGGGGGGAGTCAATCTGAAAGCCCACGTCAGGATAGACCCCGTAGGGCCCGTGCCGTCACAAGGATGGACGTTTCCGGAGTGCCCGGTCCGCGAGAAGCAGGCCTTCCAGGGTGAGGCCGGTCTCCACGCAGTCGATCGAGCGGCAGCGCGGGGCGATCAGCGGGGCGAGGCCGCCCGTGGCGACCGCGGTCCCCCGCTTGCCGACTTCGTCCCAGATCAGAGGCACCAGGGAGTCGATCATCCCCACCGCCCCGAGCAGGATCCCCGAGCGCAGGCAGTCCCGGGTGTTCCGGCCGATCGCGCGCTCCGGGAATGCGAAGTCCACTTTGGTCAGGCGCGCGGCGCGCCGGAAGAGGTCCTCCGCCGACGTCTCCACGCCGGGCGCGATCACGCCGCCGACGTATCGGCCCTCCGCGTCGAGGACGTCGAAGTTCGTCGCGGTGCCGAGGTCCACTACGACCGTGGGCCAGCCGAAGCGGGTGCGCGCGGCGAGCGCGTTCGCGATCCGATCCGCGCCGACCTCGCGCGGATCGTCCACGGCCACCGGAACGCCGAGATCGATCTCCGCGCTCACGATGCCCGGCTCGTGACCGAGCTCGCTCTGGACGTAGGTCGCGAACGTGCGGGTGAGCGGCGGCACGACCGAGCACAGGATGGTGCGTGTGATCGCGCGCTCCTGGCCCGGCAGCCCGCGGCAGAGATGCGCGACGCTCATCGCGATCTCGCCGGTGGTGGCCTCGCGGCGCGTCGCGACGCGCAGCGTTCCCGCGGACTTCCCGTCCTCGTCGAAGAGGCCCATCACGACGTTCGTATTCCCGACGTCCACTGCGAGCAGCATCTTCGCCTCCGTCACGCGACCGCGCGCAGCGTCGTCTCGCCGGCGCGCACCGGCACGACGCCGCGACCCGGAACCTCGATCAACAGCGCGCCGTCCGCCGCGACGCCGCGGCCCATGCCGCGAAGCGCGGCCCCGCCGGTCTCCACGACCACCTCTCGCCCGCGCATCTCGTCCCGCGGAGCGAACGCCGCGGCGAGATCGAGCGTGCCGCCCCGTTCCTCGTCGAGCAGAAGCTCGAGCCGCGCGAGGAGCGTGGCGAGGAGCACTCCCCGCTCGACGCGCGCGCCCGCGGCCTCCTGGACGGAGACGGCCGTCTCGCGCAGCTCGGCCGGAAAGTCCTCCGTGCGATGGTGCACGTTGACGCCGATTCCGGCCACCGGGAAGAGGCGGCGACCCACCGAGCGCGCCTCGACGAGGACGCCGCACACCTTGCGGCCGCCCACGCGCACGTCGTTCGGCCACTTGAGCGCGGCGCTCACGTCCGCCACATCCTCGATCGCAGCGCACGCCGCGAGGCCGGCCACGAGGGAGAGTCGCGGGGCGGTCGAAGGGTCGGCCGGCGACGGGAGGAGCACCGACGTCCAAAGCCCGAGCCCGGGCGGCGAGTCGAACGAGCGACCGCGCCGGCCGCGCCCTCGCGTCTGCAGCTCCGCGCACACGACGAGCCCGGCCGCGGCCCCGGCCGTCGCGCGCGCCTGCGCGACGTCGTTCGTGGACTCGCAGGCCGCCAGCACCTCGAGCGGGCGACCGAGCTCGCGGGTGGCGAGGCGCCTCGTCACGTCGGCGGCGGAGAGGGCCGAGCCGCGCGGACCGAATCGCAGGAGACCGTCCGGTCCGAGCGCGAGGACGCCGGACGCCTCCAGCGCGGCGAGCGCGGCGTCGAGATCGGGACCCTCGAGGCCGAGAGTCGCCTCGCGCAGCGGCAGCGTGCCGCCCGCGACGCCGAGCGCGCGGACGATCTCCGCCGCCGACGAAGCGGTCGACGGCGACGTCACGCTCGCTCCGCCCTCACGAGAAACGAGAAGTCGATGGCGCGCACGCTGTGCGTGAGCGCGCCGAGGCTGACGCAGTCCACGCCGGCGCGCGCGAGTCGCGCGAGATCCTCCTCGCGGATCCCGCCCGACGCCTCGAGCTCGGGACGGCTCCCGGGAGGACCGAGCGCCGCCGCCACGCGGCGCAGCTCCTCGAGCGACATGTTGTCGAGGAGGATGCGGTCGGGCGCGAGACGCGCGGCCGCCACGGCCTCGTCGAAGGTGCGGACCTCCACGGTCAGCGGCAGATCGCGGGAGCGCGCGTCGGCGCGCACCGCGGCGATCGCCGCCGCGATCCCGCCCGCCACCGCGAGATGGTTCTCCTTCAGCATCACCATGTCGTCGAGACTCGCGCGATGGCTCGTCCCGCCGCCCACCACCACGGCCCACTTCTCGAGCGCGCGGAGCCCGGGCGTGGTCTTGCGGGTGTCGCACACGGCGAAGCGGCCGCCCGCCGCGTCGACGCAACGGCGCGTGGCGGTGGCGATCCCCGAGAGACGCTGCAGGAAGTTCAGCGCGGTGCGCTCCGCGGCGAGGAGCACGCGCGCCGGCGCCGCCACGGAGAGGACCACCTCCCCGGCGGCGAAGCGCGTCCCGTCCGGCCGTCCGTCGACCGACACGCGCGCGCCTTCCGCGAGGAGGTCGAAGGCGCGCCGGAACGGGCCGACGCCGGCCAGCACGCCCGGCTCGCGGGAGACGACTTCGCCGCGCCACGGGTCCTCGCACCCGGGGAGGGGCAGCGTCGAGCGGTCGTCGTAGGCGGCGTCCTCGGCGAGGGCGCGGCGGACGGCGTCGTCCACGACGAGCGCGGACGGCTCGTGAGCGTCGATGGTGCCGAGGATCCGCTTCATCGCCGCCGTCTCCCCCGCGGGCTCATCGCCGCCGTCTCGCGCGCCGTGGCGCCGGGCGACGAGCGCTCGCCAGGCGCGGGCTCCGGGCGAGATCGGCGGCTTCCGAGCGCATGTCGAGGATGCGGTCCCGCAGGCTCGCCGCAAGCTCGAACTCGAGCGACTCCGCGGCCCGGAACATCTCCGCTTCCAGCCGCGCGACGATCTCCTCGCGGTCGGGGCTGCCGAGCGCGGCCTCGGGCAACGTCTCCGGCACTCCTTCCTCCGCCGTGCCGCGCGCGTCCGCGAACGCCGTCTGCCGCAGCACCTCCTCCACGGACTTCACGATCGACTCGGGCTCGATGCCGTTCTCCAGGTTCCAGCGGTTCTGGATCTCGCGACGGCGCTCGGTCTCGCCGATCATGCGCTTCATCGAGCCCGTGACCTCGTCCGCGTACATGATCACGCGCCCCTCGATGTTCCGCGCGGCGCGCCCGGCGGTCTGGATGAGCGAGCGATCCGAGCGCAGGAAGCCTTCCTTGTCCGCGTCGAGGATCGCCACGAGCGAGACCTCGGGCAGATCCAGGCCCTCGCGGAGCAGGTTGATGCCCACGAGCACGTCGAACTCGTGGAGGCGCAGCCCGCGGAGGATCTCGGTGCGCTCCAGCGCCTCGATGTCCGAGTGGAGATAGCGCACGCGGATACCGGCCTCCTCGAGGTAGTCCGTGAGGTCCTCCGCCATCCGCTTCGTCAACGTCGTGACGAGCACGCGCTCCTTCCGCTCCACGGTCTTCCGGATCTCCGCGAGCAGATCGTCGATCTGCCCCTCGATGGGCCGCACCTCCACCCGCGGATCCATGAGGCCCGTGGGGCGGATGATCTGCTCCACGACGACGCCGCCGCTCTGCTGGAGCTCCCACTCCCCCGGCGTCGCGGAGACGAAGACGGTCTGGCCGATCATCTCCAGGAACTCCTCGAAGCTCGCGGGACGGTTGTCGAGAGCGGACGGGAGGCGGAAGCCGTGCTCCACGAGCGTGCGCTTGCGGGAGACGTCGCCGTGGTACATCCCGCCGATCTGCGACACGCCCACGTGCGACTCGTCCAGGATGGTCAGGAAGCCCGGCGGCAGGAAGTCGATCAGGCAGTACGGGCGCTGCCCCGGCTTCCGCCCCGAGAAGTGGCGCGAGTAGTTCTCGATGCCCGAGCAGTGGCCGATCTCCTCGATCATCTCGAGATCGAAGTTCGTGCGCGACTCCAGCCGCTGCGCCTCCAGCAGCTTGCCGTTCGCGCGCAGGTCCGCGAGGCGCTCCTTCAGCTCGTCGCGGATCGTGACCAGCGCCTGTTCCACCTTCGGCCGCGCGGTCACGTACTGCTTCGCCGGGAAGACGCGGTAGTCGTCGGGCTCGGCCTTCACCTCGCCGCTCAGCGGATCCACGATGGTCAGCCGCTCGATCTCGTCCCCGAAGAACTCCACGCGCAGCACGTCCTCCTCGTAGGCCGGACGGATCTCCAGGGTGTCGCCGCGCACGCGGAACGCGCCGCGGCCGAGCTGGTAGTCGTTCCGCGCGTACTGGATCTCGACGAGGTCGCGCAGCACCGCGTCGCGGTCCCGCGCTTCGCCGCGGCGGATGGGCACGGCAAGGTCCCGGAAGTCGTCCGGGGAGCCGAGGCCGTAGATGCACGAAACCGACGCCACGACGATCACGTCGGACCGGGTGGAGACCGCGCACATCGTGCGCAGGCGGAGGCGATCGATGTCGTCGTTGATCGACGCGTCCTTCGCGATGTACGTGTCCGTCTGCGGGACGTAAGCCTCCGGTTGATAGTAGTCGTAGTACGAGATGAAGTACTCGACGCGGTTCTTCGGGAAGAAGGACCGGAACTCGCCGTAGAGCTGGGCGGCGAGAGTCTTGTTCGGCGAGATCACGAGCACCGGGCGGTTCCAGCGCTCGATCACGTTCGCGAGCGTGAACGTCTTCCCGCTGCCGGTCACCCCGAGGAGGGTCTGCCACTCGCGACCCGCCTCGAGCCCCTCGAGGAGCTCGGCGATCGCGCGCGGCTGGTCGCCGCGCGGCTCGAAGGGGGCCTGCAGCTCGAATCTCACGGCTCACCTCGAGAGGGGGGCGCAGTGTAGCGCGCGCGGGAGTCGGCGAGAAGGCGCGCGCCGGAGGGCGTGGCCGCCACGTGGACGCCACCCCGGCGCTGGCGGCCTGGGCGCGCCCTGCGTATCCTCGGGCGATGCGCGCCGCTCCCCTCCTGCTCGCCGCCGCTGCATGCCTCGCCGGGTGCGGAGGCGCCTTCACTCCGGTGCCCAGCGAGCCGGTGGCGCCGCCGCCCGCCGCCCCCGCCTGGCGCGCCGGCGAGGCGATGGCGTTCCTCCTCCGTCCGCCCCCGAGCGGGGCGAACCCCGTGGACGACGCCTACCTGGCCCGCACCGCGGTCTTCCGGGAGCGCATCGCCGAAGCGGACTCCCTCGCCCCGACGCTCCGGAAGATCGAGCGCCTCGACCGCGGCGGGCGGCGGACCTGGTTCATGGACGGGCCCGACCCCATCCTCCTGCGCATCGACATCGGGGACGACGGCACGATCGACCAGACCCAGTACTTCGGGCCGGAGGGCCTCTACGCGGTCGTCCATCGCTTCGCCGCGGGTCGACGCACCGAGCGCATCTTCTGGCCGATGGGGGAGGCGCGGATCGTGGAGGTCCGGGACAACGTCCCGCCCTATCCCGGCGTCTGGTGGCGGACCGAGGAAAGCCCCTTCCGAGGATCCGAGGTTCCGGCGGGGGGTTGAAGACCCGCCCGTGGAGGGAGCCCCGTCTCGCGCCCATGGAATACCCCTTCTCCGCGTCCGCGGGTAATTTGGGGGGTCCGTGCTCGCGGAAACCGGGGAGGTCGGGCCGGCGGGTCGGAGCACTCGCCTCGCCCTGAACGGGCGCTCGACCTCCCCCGAGCCGGAAGGAGAACGATGCCCATGACCACGACGATGTCCCCGTCCATGACGGGGAAGAGCGCTGTTGACTCGTTCATGTCCGACCTGATCGCCAAGAACCCGGGCGAGAAGGAGTTCCACCAGGCCGTTCGTGAAGTGGCCGAGTCCATCATCCCGTTCCTGGATCGGAATCCGCACTACAAGAAGGCCAAGGTCCTCGAGCGGATGGTCGAGCCGGAGCGCGTCCTCATGTTCCGGGTGCCGTGGCGCGACTCGCGCGGCGAGATCCACGTCAACCGCGGCTTCCGCGTGGAATTCAACTCGGCGCTCGGTCCCTACAAGGGCGGGCTCCGCTTCCACCCCACCGTCAACCTGGGCATTCTCAAGTTCCTCGGGTTCGAGCAGATCCTGAAGAACAGCCTCACCACGCTTCCCATGGGCGGCGGCAAGGGCGGCTGCGACTTCAATCCGAAGGGCAAGACGGACGCCGAGGTCGAGGCCTTCTGCCAGAGCTTCATGACCGAGCTCTGCCGGCACATCGGCCCGAACACCGACGTCCCCGCGGGCGACATCGGCGTGGGCGGGCGCGAGATCGGCTACATGTTCGGGCAGTACAAGCGGATCCGGAACGAGTTCACGGGCGTCCTGACCGGCAAGGGCCTGAACTGGGGCGGCAGCCTCATCCGTCCCGAGGCCACGGGCTACGGCTGCGTGTACTTCGCGGAAGAGATGATGAAGACGCGCGGACGCTCCTTCAAGGGGCTCACCGTGTCGGTGTCCGGCTCCGGCAACGTCGCGCAGTACGCCACCGAGAAGGCCACGCAGCTGGGCGCGAAGGTCGTAACGCTGTCCGACTCGGACGGCACGATCCACGATCCGAACGGCATCGACGCCGAGAAGCTCGCGTGGGTCATGGACCTGAAGAACGTGAAGCGCGGCCGCATCCGTGACTACACCGAGAAGTTCAAGGGCACGACGTACATCGCGGGCAAGCGGCCGTGGGGCGTGAAGTGCGACGTCGCTCTGCCGTGCGCCACCCAGAACGAGGTCGACGCGAACGATGCGAAGACCCTCGTCCAGAACGGCTGCGTGTGCGTGGCCGAGGGCGCGAACATGCCCACCGAGCCCGAGGCGATCGAGGTCTTCCTGGACAAGAAGATCCTCTACGGTCCGGGCAAGGCGGCGAACGCGGGCGGCGTGGCCACCTCCGGCCTCGAGATGTCGCAGAACAGCCTGCGCCTCTCCTGGACGCGCGAGGAAGTCGACCAGCGCCTGCACGGCATCATGAAGAGCATCCACGAGAACTGCGTGAAGCACGGGCGGGTGGACGCGAACTTCATCCACTACGTCAACGGCGCGAACATCGCCGGCTTCATCAAGGTCGCGGACGCGATGCTGGATCAGGGTCTGGTCTAGTTCGTCTCGACGGTTCGCAAGGTCGTCGACGGGGGCGGGGCGAAAGCTCCGCCCCTTCTTCTTTCTTCCCTGGCCGGCGAACGTTCGCGGCGCGGCCGACGTCCAAGTCTCCATGGAAGCTCTCGAGGCTTGGGCGGTGTCCGCCGGCCGGCGATTCCGCCGCCATCCGCACGAGGGGGGCCACGTCTGCGTCGTGGTCGCGGGCGGCTTCCTGGAGCGGCAGGGCCGCTCGTGGGTGGATGTCGGCCCCGGCTCGATGCGGATCTCGGGGGGAGCCCGCCACGACATCGACTTCGGCCCCGCGGGAGCCACGTGCGTCATGCTGGAGAGCGAGGACCCCCTGGTGACCGCTCTCCCCCGTCCGCTCTTCCTGGATCCCGATCCCTGGGTGGGCCGCTTGGGGCGCCGGATCGCGTCGACGGTGGGACGCGGCCGCCGGCTCAGCCCGATCATCGCGGACGGCCTCGCGGCGGAGCTGCTCGCCCAGGCGCGGCGCCGACTCGAAGGCCGGCACGCGCCGCCCCCGCCCTGGCTCCAGGAAGCGCGAGCCAAGCTGGATCGCGCCGAAGGCCGCGTCTCCGTGAGCGCGCTCGCGGCCGAGGCCGGCGTCCATCGAGTCCACTTGGCGCGCTCCTTCCGGGACCACTTCGGCACCAGCGCGTCGGAACACGCGCGCCGGCTCCGCGTCGAGCGCGCGCGGCGCTTGCTGGAGCTCGAGCCCGCCGCCCTCGCCCACGTCGCCCTCGAGGCGGGGTTCGCCGACCAGAGCCACCTCACGCGCGAGATGCGGGCCCTGCTCGGCATCACCCCCGCGGCGCTGCGTGCGACGTTACATCCGTTCAAGATCCGTTTCGGTGTCCGAGACTAGAGTCGTCTCAACCACCGACGGGAGGCATTCATGCGCTGGCAAGGTTCTTGGTCGTCGCTGCTCGTCGTTCTCGTGACGGTCAGCGGGGTGCGCGCGCAGGACTCGACGCGATCCCTCGATCCCGACGCCTGGCAGCAGGACGTCCGCGTGATCACGGAGGAGCTGCCGCGACGCCACCCGAACCTGTTCTACCGGATGACGCGAGCGGCGTGGGACTCGGCGGGCGCGGCGATCGAGCGGCGGCTCCCCACGATGAACCGGGACCAGACCATCACCGCGCTCATGGAGTGGGTCGCGCTCGTGCAGGATGGACACACCACGATCAACCCGATGTTCGATCGGGCGCTCGGCGCCCGCTACTACCCGGTGGACTTCTTCCTCTTCGAGGACGGCCTGTTCGTTCGCGCGGCGGCGCCGAAGTACGAGCGCTGGGTCGGCGCTCGCGTCCTCCGCGTGGGGCGAGCCGGCGCGGACGACGCGCTCGCGAGGGTCGCTCGAACCATCCCGGCCGAGAACGAGTGGTGGCGGCGAGCCTGGGCTCCGCAGTGGCTCGCCGTTCCGGAGGTCGTGGACGGCGTGGGGCTGGCCGACGACCCCGATCGGCTGACGTTGACGGTGGAACGCGACGGCAAGCCGGAGACCCTGACGCTGGAGCCGGCAGGTCGCATCGAGCCGCACGGCCACAACCCCATGGCCTCGATCGACCGCAGCGGGTGGGTGGACATGCGCGGCCCCGGCGCCGCGCCCCTCTGGCTTCGCAACCCGGGCCGTCCCTATTGGATGGAGTACGTCGCCGGCGACCGCACGCTGTACGCTTGCGACCGCGCCGTCGTGGACGCCGAGCAACCGCCCTCGAACGGCGAGTTCTGGAAGCAGGTCTTCGCCTTCGCCGATTCCGCGGGCGTGGACCGGCTGATCATCGACCTCCGCGAGAACGTCGGCGGCAACTCGTTCCTGAATCGCGAAGTGGTCCGCGGCATCGTGGCGCATCCCGCCGTGGACCGACCGGGGCACCTCTTCGTCATCATCGGGCGAAAGACGTTCTCGGCCGCGATGAACCTCGTCCTCGACCTCGAGCAGTGGACACGTGCCACGTTCGTGGGGGAGCCCACGGGCAACGCGACGGTCTTCTTCGGCGATCACGACCCTCTCGTCCTCCCCCGCAGCGGAATCTCGGTCAACGTGTCCACGCTCCCGTGGTATCCCTACGATCCGCGGGATCGGCGGCCATTCGTGGCACCGAGCGTGTACGCTCCGCTCACTTCCGCGCAGTATCGGGCGAACGTCGACCCGGCGATGCAGGCGATCCTGGACCGAGCGTCGAAGCGCGACTGGGTGGAGTCCGTCGAAGCGGCCGTCGCGCTCGGCGACACCGCGGCCGCGGCCCGCACGATCGAGCAGGCGAAACTCGACGTGGCCAATCGGTTCAGGAACGTCGAATCGGACGTGAACGAGCTGGGCTACTCGCTGCTGCGCGCCAAACGCACGGCGGCCGCCGTCGCTGTGCTCGGGCTCGACGCTCAGGCATATCCGGCCTCGGCGAACGCCTGGGACAGCCTGGGAGAGGCCCTCCTGGCCGCGGATCGGCGGGAGGAGAGCATCGCGGCGTACCGTCGGGCACTCGGTATCGACCCGGGGCTGCGGACCTCGCGAGAGGCGCTGGCTCGCCTGGGCTTCCCGGCGCCCTAGGCCGGCTGCCACGCGCGCTTCAGCACCACGCCTTCGCGACGCCGGCCGTCGATCAGCACTTCGAGCGGCTCGGCCAGCCGGACGTGCCGGAGCCAGCGCGTCTCCTCGTGCACGGGCCTGGACTCGAGCCAGTCCTCGTCGAGGAAGCCGCCCTCGCGCGCGTGGACGTGCAGATAGCCGATGCCGTAGCTCGTCATGTTCTGGAAGAAGTGCGTGCCCTGGCTCGGCTCCACGACGACGTCCGAGAGGTCGCGCTCGAGGATCACGCGCGCTCCGGAGATGTCGTGCCACGCGACGGGGATGCCGAGCCAGCGATCCGCGGTGCCCCATCGCCCGGGACCGATCAGGAGATACGGCCGCCCCTCCTCCACGAGCCGCTCGTTCATCCGCCCGACCTCCGCAGCGATCTCGATCGTGCGCTCCCGCTGGAACGAATCCCGCCGCACGGTGACGACGTCGCGGACGTCGGCGATGCGTCCGTGCCCGAGCGCGTTGCGCGAGCGCACGAGCACTTCCGCCTCCTCGAACCCCGTGAGCCCGCGATCTTCGCCGGTGTCCACGACGGCGAGCGGGCGGATCTGCAGGAACGCGAAGTCGCGCGGCCCCTCCGGCTCCGGCGACAGGTCCATGGCGAACTCGATCTCGACCGGCCCGGAGAGGCCCCGCGTACCGAGATCGAGCAGGAGCTGGATCGGCTCCGCGAACGGCACCACCTGCCCCTTCAAGAGCGGCGCGAACGTCACGAGACGAACGCCCTCGCGCGAGACCCCGTCGACGACCTGCTCGTCCTCCGGCACGTACGTGGAGCCCACGGGCCACAGCATCCCGTGCTCCTCCGCCGCCGCGAGGTCGAGCCGGACGAGATTCGAGTCCGGCTTGGTGAGATCGACCGGCCGGGACACATCGAGCGCCCAGAACGAGCGTTGCGCGTTCTCCAGCACGTCGGCGGCGGTGGAGAACCACGGCAGCGACTCCGGACGCGCCGGCGCGAAGCGGAGCGCCCTCCCTCCCTCCACGACCGTCTTGCCCAGGCCCAACGCGATGCTCGCGATGCCGTCTTCCGGTCGCAGCGGATGCACGGGGTAGTAATTGACCGACGCCGCGACGCCGGAGACGTGCGGATAGACGTAGTCCCCGCAGCGCCGTCCCACGATCCGCTGCACCACGACGGCCATCTTCTCCTCTTCCATGCGATTCGGCGTCGAGGCGATGTATGCCTTCGCCGCGCGGAAGAACGTCGACGCGTAGATGTACTTCACGGCGTCCAGCAGCTGCTGCAAGCGCACCTCGCGATCGCGGTGGACGTTCGGCAGCATGACGGTGGAGTAGACCCCGGCGAAGGGCTGCAGGTGCGAATCCTCGAGCAGACCGGAGGAGCGCACCGCGATCGGGTACTGGACGCGCTCGAGGAACGCGGCGAGGTCCGAGACGGCCTCCTTCGGCATCTGCGCGGCGAGGAAGCTCCGCGCGATCTCCGCGTCGTCGTCCTCGCGGAGCGCGAGTCCGGTGAGGCTGTTGTGCTCCAGGAATCGATCGAAGACATCGGTCCCGAGCACCGCGGTCGGCGGCACGAAGAGACGGAGCCCGGGGAAGAGGCCCTCCACGTCGTGGCGGGTCAGCAGCTCGTGCGTGAACGCGAGGCCGCGCCCCTTGCCGCCCAGCGACCCGCCGCCGATCCGGACGAAGTGGCTGCCGGCATCGAAGCGCGCGGGATCGAAGTCCTCCACGAGGCCGCGCCGCGTGCGCTCGCGGTAGGTGAGCAGCGTCTCCTTCAGGAAGTCGCGCAGGTCCTCCAGGGTGGCGAAGTCGCTCACGCGCTTGTAGCGCAGCGCGTTGGCGGCCGCGAACTCGGTGCGCGCCATCAGCCAGCTCGAGAAGTGATTGAGCTGGCCGTGGAACCGGAGCGACTCGCCGGGCACGGTCCCGAGCGCCTGCACCATGGACGAGATGTCGCTGGCCCGCGCCACCTCGGTGCCGTCGGGCAGGCGGAACACGAAGTCGCCGAAGCCCATGTTGTCGAGCATGAACTGGCGGAAGTCGTGCAGGAGGGTCGGCGATCTCTTGTGCAGGAACGTCGCCCCCGCCGCCGTGGCGACCTCGCGGAAGCTCTCTTCGGAGGACTGAAGGACGAGCGGCGCATAAGGGTCGAGGGCGCGGATGTTGCGGATCAGCTCCACGCCCGCCTCGGGGTCCAGCCGGCCGCCGCGCGGGAACCGCACGTCGGAGATCACGCCGAGCACGACCTCCCGGAAGTCCTGGTAGAGCTCCCACGCCTCCTCGTACGTCGTGGCGTGGAGGATCTTCGGCCGTGCGCGCATGCGCAGGAGCTTCTGCGTGACGTTGACGCCCTCGTGGATGAAGGACGCGGTCTGCTTCATGATCTCTTCGAAGAGGAGCGGCAGATACGACGAGTAGAACGGGATGCTGTCCTCGACGAGGATGACCACGCGCACCTCCCCGACCGCGACGTCGTGCTCCACGTTCAGCCGGTCCTCCGTGAGCTTGATCACGGCGAGGAAGAGACGGACGTCACCGCGCCACACGAAGATCTTGTCGATGCCCCGAACGACGGGAACCTTGCCCTCGAAGAACCCGAGCTCCCGCGTGTCGTAGGTCATGAGGTACACGGGCAGTCCGGGCTGCATCCGCTTCGCCTTCTCCCCGAACTCCTGCACCGAGAGGTCGCCGATGCGCGCCATCGTGATCACGACGTCGAAGCGGCGGACCCTCAGCAGCTCGAGCGCCTCCGCCGCGGTGGCCACCCGCGTGAGGTAGGCGGGGCCCGAGAGCGAGAGGTCGTGGAACGCGCCGAAGATGCGCTCGGTCAGCCGCCCGTCTTCCGCGAGCGTATAGGAGTCGTAGAGGCTGGCCACGAGCAGGATGTCGCGCACGGTGTGGGGGCGCAGCGACTCGAAGGACACGTTGCCGCGCGTGTACGACTCCACGACGCGGTCCAGCACCCTCTGCCGGCTCATCGTCTGCGCCCTCTCGGGGCCGGCCGGGCATCGAGACGGGGGGATGCGTCGAGCGAGCGGACCGCCCGGTCCGTCGCGGCGACGAGCCAATCGCGGGATTCCCGCTCCAGGGCGCCCAGGCGGGCGGAGCTCTCCGCGAGCCGGACGAGGAGCTGCACCTCCGAGCGGAAGTCTCTCGTGCGCACGTGCTCCGCGCCGATCCCGGGCCGGCCGCCGTCGAGGCCGCGTTGGTTGTGGTAGTTGCCGAGCGGCACGCACAGCCCGCCCGCCGCGTATCCGTCCGCGCAGAACGGCGTGGCCTCGCACGAGCCGCCGTCCATGAGGCGCCGCTGGAAGCGGAAGCCGCGATCGGCCGCGGCGAGGGCGCGCGCCTCGCGGACGATCACGTCCGTCAGCGGCGCGTGGAAGAGGGAACGAGCGTCCCCGACCCGGACGATCACGCCCGAGCCGAGCGGCGTGTAGCTCAGCGCGCGCGACGTCTCCAGCGAGAGCACGCGGGCGTCGTGCGGCACGGTGCGCGCGCGCAGCGCCGCCAACGCTCCGTGGAATCCCACTTCCTCGGCGCGAGTGAAGAGCGCCAGGACGTGCACGCCGCGCGGTCGGCGCCGGGCGATCTCGTCGAGCGCGGCGAGGGCCGCGGCGGCACCCAGGAGATCGTCGAGCGCGCGGCCGACGATCGTGCCGCGATGGATCCTCAGAGCGGGAAGCGCCCACATCGCGAAGCCGCCTTCCTCCACCCGCCCTTGCACCAGGCGTGCCGTGGCGCCGCCCAGCCACTCGGTTCCGCGCTCCGACGATCGCACGCGCAAGAGGACGCCTCGACCGATCGGCGCGGTCCTGCCGACGCGGAAGAACTCGACGCGCGTCCCCGGGCGCGCGTGACGCCGGCGCACACCGCCGCGAAACTCGAGGTCCACGCGCCGTTCGTAGACGCGCTGCACGACGAATCCCGGATGGTCGAGGTGGGCGACGAGCGCGAGCGGCGCGGACCGCGGCGGGCGCCCCGCGGGATACCGCACGAGCAGGTTGCCGTACGCGTCCTCCGAGATCGCGAGCGCGGGGCGTCGCCGGACGAAGGCGCGGATCCAGGCGGCCGGGGCGTGCTCCAGGTACGTCGCGGTGGGACACGAGGCCACGCCGCTCGCGATCTTCAGCCAGCGCTTCTCCGCCGCGCGCGCCGTCACCTCGACGCTACCGGTTCTTGAAGGGCAGGAACGCCATGAAGTCCGCGTGGTGGACGATCCACGCTTCGGTCGTCCGCTTCACGTGATCCCCCTCCGCCGCGTGCGCGGCGATCACGTGGCATACCTCGTCCGGCACGCCGCATTCCATCGCGACCGCGACCCCGGTGAACGGATGGCGGAGCAGGCCACCCCGCCGCGACTGCGTCGCCTTGCCCCCGGTCTTCTCGTACTCGAGGACCTTGCCCACGTCCGCGAGGATGGCGCCCGCGATCACAACGTCCAGGTCGATCGGGAGCTTGGGGCCGAAGAACTCCTTCATCGCCTCCGCGGCCCGCCGCGCGATGTGCACCACCGCGCGCTTGTGCTCCATGAACGTGACGTCGAGGTCCTTGACGAGGAGCGTGAACGGGATCGTCAGGAGATCCTGCGGATCGAGCGGGCTCCGCGAGAGCGCGACTTCCCAGGTCTTCTCCGTCGCCGCCCTCAGCTCCGGATCGCGGATCCATTCCAGCTCGGGCCACAGCTGCTGCACGACGTCTTTCACGGAACTCTCCTTTCCGGGCGCGGGCACGGTATCGGTCACCTGCAGGGTGCCAGCGGCGGCGAGCCCCGGCAAGGGCCGGTCACGCGGCCGTGCCGGCCGCTCCCGACCCCCGGCCCACGGGCGCCGGCGGCCCCGCGTCGAGGCGGGGCGCGTGGACCACGCCGACCGGCGCCGAGCGAGGGAGGTCGTTGACGACCCGATTTCGTCCGTGATACGCTGATCGACCTGCAACTGCTGGAGCTTCCAGAACTTGCACCACTCTCCCCGGATGGTCGCGCGGTGAAGATCCTCGGCATCAGTGCGTGGTACCACGACGCCGCCGCCTGCCTCGTCCAGGACGGCGAGATCGTCGCGGCCGCCCAGGAAGAGCGCTTCACGCGGAAGAAGCACGATCCGGAGTTCCCCAAGAACGCCATCGAGTCGTGCTTGAAGACCGCCGGGATCCGCGCCGACCAGCTGGACGCCATCGGCTTCTACGACAAGCCCTTCCTCAAGTTCGAGCGCCTGCTGGAGACGTACCTCGCGTGCGCGCCGAGAGGCTTCCGGTCGTTCCATGCGGCCATGCCGGTCTGGCTCACGGAGAAGCTCTTCCTGCCGGACCGCATCAAGAAGGAGCTCGGCGTGGAGGTGCCCGTCTACTTCGCCGAGCACCACGTCTCGCACGCCGCCTCCGCCTTCTACCCCTCGCCGTTCGAGGAAGCCGCGATCCTCACCGTGGACGGCGTGGGCGAGTGGGCCACCACCACGTGGGGCATGGGCCGCGGCAACTCGATCGATCTCCTCGGCGAGATCCGCTTCCCGCACTCGCTCGGCCTCCTCTACTCGGCGTTCACGTACTACACCGGCTTCAAGGTCAACTCCGGCGAGTACAAGCTCATGGGGCTCGCGCCGTACGGCGAGCCGAAGTACGCCGACGTCATCCGCGAGCACCTCATCGACATCAAGCCCGACGGGAGCTTCCGGCTGAACATGGAGTACTTCGACTACGCGCACGGCCTGCGCATGACGTCGGAGAAGTTCCACCGCCTGTTCGGCGGTCCGCCGAAGGCGCCCGAGGCCTGGGTGACCCAGAAGGAGATGGACCTCGCGCGCTCCATCCAGGTCGTGCTCGAAGAGGCCATGTTGAACATGGCCCGGCACATCCACCGGGAGACGGGCGCGAAGAACCTCGTCATGGCGGGCGGCGTGGCGCTGAACTGCGTGGCGAACGGCGAGATCCTCCGCGAGGGCCCCTTCGAGAACCTGTGGATCCAGCCCGCGGCCGGCGACGCCGGCGGCGCGCTCGGCGTGGCGCTGGAGCTGAGTCACCGGAAGTTCGGCGTGCCGCGGCGCGTGGACCCCAAGCGGCAGGACGCGCAGCGCGGCAGCTACCTCGGTCCCGAGTTCGCGCGCGGGGAGATCGAGACGTTCCTTCGCGGCGTCGGAGCGAAGTACGAGGAGATCGCGGACGCCGACCTGGCGACGCGGGCGGCGCAGGTCCTCGAGAGCGGCAAGGTCGTGGGGTGGTTCCAGGGACGGATGGAATTCGGCCCGCGGGCGCTGGGCAGCCGATCCATCCTCGGCGACGCCCGCGACCCCGAGATGCAGTCCAGGATGAACCTCAAGATCAAGTACCGGGAGTCGTTCCGTCCCTTCGCGCCGAGCGTCCTCGCGGAGCGCGCGGGCGAGGTCTTCGAGGAGGGCGTCGAGAGCCCGTACATGCTCCTCGTCACGCACGTCCGAGCGGAGCACCGCAAGGCGATGACCAACGGGGACGAGCGGAAGACGGGCATCGAACTGCTCAAGGTGCCGCGAAGCCACGTGCCCGCGATCACGCACGTGGATTACTCCGCGCGCGTCCAGACCGTGCACCGCGAGACGAATCCCCTGTACTGGGACACCCTCGAGGAGTTCCGCAAGCGCACCGGCTGTCCGCTCGTGATCAACACGTCCTTCAACGTGCGCGGCGAGCCGATCGTCTGCACGCCGGAGGACGCGTGGAATTGCTTCCTCGGAACGGAGATGGACGTGCTGCTCGTGGGGAGCTTCCTCCTGCGCAAGGAAGACCAGGATCCCGCGGTGATCGAGCGGGTGCGCGCGCAACGCAAGTTCGAGGCGGACTGAGATGGCGGCGAAGCCGGACCGGAAAGAGCTGCGGACCTTCGGCCTGTCGCTCGCAGGCGTGTGCCTCATCTGGGCGGCCATCTTCTGGTGGCGCGGCCGGACGGGGCCCGTTCCGTGGTTCCTGGGCGCCTCGCCGGTGTTGGTTCTCTTGGCGCTCGGTGCGCCGGCGGCCCTGCGGCCGATCCACTGGTTCTGGATGCCGGTCTCGCGCGGCGTGGCGCGCGGGCTGACTTGGCTGCTCCTCACGATCGTGTTTTTCGTCGTCTTCACCCCCTACGGCGTGATCATGCGCGCTCTCGGAAAAGATCCGCTGGAACGCAAGATCGACCGGGCCCGATCCTCCTACTGGATCGTTCGGCACGACGGCCCGTTCGACCCGTCGCGGCTCGAGAGGCAGTACTGACCCACGGGGGCGCCGGTCCCCCTCATCCGTGCGAGGCGTCATGACCTCCCGACTCGGAATCCTGCGCGAGTTCCTCGGCTTTCTTCGCAGCCGCAAGAAGCTCTGGCTCACGCCGATCGTCGTCGTTCTCGTCGTGCTCGGCGCGCTCATCCTCTTCACTTCCACGTCGGTGGCTCCCTTCATCTACACGTTGTTCTGAGCGGCGAAGGTCGGGCGGACGGAACTCGGAGGCGCGGGCGGGTTAGGAAGGGAGCGCATGCGAGCGCGTGGCGCGGGGGAGCGGGCATGATCCGGACGCGAAGGCGCCTCACCGCCGTCGTCGTCGCGCTGGCGGCGCTCGGCGCGGCCGGGGCGACGGGGCCGGCCCGCGCCATCCCTCCCGGATCCACCGCCGCCGGAGACGCGCCGGACGCGGCGGATTCCCACGCCGGCACCGTCACCGCGCGCCTCCTCTCGGACGTCGCGTCGATCGCCGCAGGAAGCTCCTTCGTTCTGGCCATCGAGATGACGATGGCGCCCGGCTGGCATACCTACTGGGAAAACGGCGGCGACGCCGGGCTGCCCACCTCGGTCGACTGGAAGCTGCCGATGGGCTTCTCGGCCGGCCCTCTCCTCTTCCCGGTCCCGCATCGCTACCAGGACGAGGGCGACCTCGTGACGTTCGGCTACGCGGACCGCGTGATCCTGCTCACCGACGTGCGGGCGCCGAAGGAGCTGATGCCGGGCGAGACGGTGCAGATCCAGGGCGCGGTCTCCTGGCTCCAGTGCAAGGACATCTGCATCCCCGGCCAGGCGGACGTCTCGATCCGGCTGCCCGTGGAAGCCGCGTCGCGCCCCGCGCCCGCCCCGGTCCGGGATCAGATCGCGGCGGTGCGCGCGCAGCTCCCCCGGCCCGCGTCGTCCCTGGAGCGAGTGGCGCTGCATTCCTTCCAGAGCGAGGACGCCATCCCGGCCGGTGGCAAGGGCCAGGTGGCGGTGGTCTTCGAGGGGCTCGCGGGCTTCGACCCGAAGGCCTCCGTGTTCTTCCCCCGCAACCGGGACGGGCTCCTGTTCCGCGACGGGGAGTTCCGCACGGACGGGAAGAATCTCGCCCTCGTGGTTCCGGTCACCCTCGACGCGTCCGTGCCCGCCGGCAGCAACGCGCTCGTTCCCGGCGTCGTGGAGATCGCGCGCGCCGGCGGAGGCGCCCCGTGGCTTCTCTCGCTCGAGCTCCCGCTCAGCGTGGCGAGCGCGGGGGCGGTCCCGCATCCGACGAACGCCCCGGTCTTCGCGCCGGGAAGCGGACCGTTCCTGACCGAGGAGGCCCTCGCCGCCGCGCCGGCGGCAGCGTCCGCGCAGGCCGCCGAGCGCGGGCACCTCCTCCGCTATCTCCTCCTGGCGTTCCTCGGCGGCATCATCCTGAACGTGATGCCGTGCGTGCTTCCGGTGGTCTCGCTCAAGGTGCTGGGCTTCGTCTCGAAGGCGCAGGAGCATCGCTCGAAGGTCGCGAAGCTCGGCCTCACGTTCGGCGCCGGCGTGCTCGCGTCGTTCCTGGCGCTGGCCACGATCGTCATCGTCGTGCAGGCGGCGGGCGAACGCCTGGGGTGGGGCTTCCAGTTCCAGAACCCGGTCTTCGTGGCCGCTCTCGCGGTCATCGTGTTCGTGTTCTCGCTGAGCCTGCTGGGCGTGTTCGAGATCGGCGGCATCACCGCCATGCTCGGGATGGGCTTCGCGGCCGCGGAGCGCAAGGACTACGCCGACGCGTTCTTCCATGGGGTCTTGACCACGGTCCTCGCCACGCCGTGCACCGCGCCGATGCTCGGCACGGCCATCGGCTTCGCGTTCTCGCAGCCGCCGTACGTGATCCTCCTCATCTTCGTCGCGGTGGCCGAGGGGCTGGCCGCCCCCTACGTGCTGCTCTCGATGAACCCGGGATGGCTCAAGTACGTCCCGAAGCCGGGCGTGTGGATGGACCGCTTCAAGCAGGCCATGGGCTTCCTGCTCCTGGCCACGCTCGTGTGGCTGCTCGCGGTGCTCGGCGCCCAGATCGGACTGAACGGCGTCATCCGGATGACCGGCTTCCTGCTCGTCGTGGCCGTGCTCTGCTGGGTGCACGGCACGTTCCTCGACCTGTCGTCCTCGGGGCGACGCGTCGCCACGGTGTGGGCGCTCACGATCGCCGGCCTCGTGGTGGGTTACGTGCAGCTGCTCCACGCGCCGCTCTTCTCGCCCGAGAATGACGGCGCGGCCGGCGCCGCCTCCCTCTCGGAGCGCAGCGAGACCACGGCCGGCGGCATCACCTGGCGGCCCTACTCGCCGCAGGCGCTCGCCGATGCGGTCGCCGACGGCCGCACCGTGTTCCTCGATCTCACGGCGGACTGGTGCTGGACCTGCAAGGTGAACGAGCGAACCGTGCTGAAGGACGGCGAAGTCGAGGCCGCGTTCCGCACGAACAGCGTGGTCACTCTCAAGGGGGACTGGACGCGACGCGATCCCGAGATCACGGACATCCTCCGCCGCCACAACCGCGCCGGCGTCCCGTTCTACGCGGTCTACCCGGCCGGCCACCTCGACTCGCCGATCGTGCTCCCGGAGATCATCAACAAGAAGATCGTGCTCGAGTCCCTCGCGAAGGCCGGGCCCAGCCGCACCGGGGCCTAGCCGCCTGCGCCGCTGGAAGAAGCCGCCGGTCCTGGGACATTCTGCGCACGAGCGTGGACAATCTGACTAAGATCGGCAGGATCTCGCGCGGGAGCGGCCCTTCGTCCCGTTGCCCCGGTTCCGGCCGGGAAGGCGCCCCCGCACCCGCGAGAGGGTCAACTTCGGCCCGCGAACGCCCGATCTTTCCGGGGTGCGTCGGGCCGGGAGCGAGCGCCGATGATGGATCCACGCGAAGAGGAAGATCGTTCTGCGCCGCCGGAGGCGCCTCCCGCCGCGGAGGACGCGCCGGCCCCGCCGCAGACGCCGGAAGAGGCGCAAGCCGCGCGCGTTCTCGACGCGGGCACGAGCCAAGAGCTCGTCATCGTCAACTACGCCGACGAGTCGTTCCTCTCCCCGCGCCACCGGGATCTCGTCGCCGACAAGTCGGAGAAGTCCGGCCCCTCGGAAGAGACGGCCGCGCCGCGCGAGCCGGACGCCTTGGAGCTCGGCAGCCTCGTGATCGTGCGCGACGCGGCCGCGCTCGAGATGGAGCCGCCCCCGCGTCCGCCGGCGGCCGCTCCCCCGAGCGTGACGACGCCCGCCGCCCCGAGCGAGACGAGCCCCGGCCCGTCTTCGGAGCGCGACGGGGCTCGGCCCCACTGGGCGCGGCGCGAAACGTCCGCCGCGTTCCCGCCGCCGCCGCCGCTGCCGAAGCCGCCGCCTCCCCCGCTGCCGCCGCGCGCGGCCGCCGCGCCGGAAGCGGCTTTCGCGCCCGCGCCCGCGGCGCGCCCGTCGTCGGCGGACCGGGACATCGAGGATCTCTTCGTCCAGCCGGACTTCTCGAAGACGCGCACCCCCCGGGAGCCGCGACCGGAATCCACGACGAAGCTGGCCGCACCGCCGAAGCGTCCGCCCACCGCGAAGCTTCCGCGGCCGGCGAAGATCCCGGCGCCCGCGCCCGCTCCGCCGATGCTGACGGTCGAGCCGCGCGTCCGCTCGCGCGCCGCGCGTCCGGAGGCGCCGCTCGCGTCGTCCATCGTCACGATGCTCGCCTTCATCCTCTTCGCCGGGGCCGCGACGCTCTCGGTGATGCACGTCGAGCCGTTCTACACGTGGTTCTACCTCTTCGCGTGGGTTCCGTTCCTCCTGACGGTGAACCACCTCACCGCGAGGCACTCCCGCGCGCACTCCATCTTCACCGGACGAATCCGGCAGGTGGGCGCGCTCGCCGCGTGGTCGATCCCCGTCTGGCTCTTCTTCGAGCTGCTGAACTTCCGCCTCGAGGACTGGTACTACGTGGGCGTGCCCGACGAGTGGTTCGCCCGCCGCGTGGGCGTGGCGCTCGCGTTCGCCACGGTCCTCCCCGGCATCTTCTTCCTGGAGGAGCTCCAGGGGGTCCGGGGCACGTTCGATCGACTCCGCACGCGGCCCTTCGAGGTGACGCCCACGCTGGAGCGCATCTGCCTCCGCGCCGGGCTCGCGTGCACCGCGCTGGTGCTCGCGCTGCCCACGTTCTTCTTCGCGCTGGTCTGGGGCGTCCCGGTGCTGCTGCTCGAGCCCTGGCTGCATCGGCGCGGCGCGACGTCGCTCCTCGGTGAGATGGCCGCCGGGCGGCCCGGCCGCATCTTCCGGCTGCTGATCGCGGGCATGGGCTGCGGGATCTTCTGGGAGGCCGCGAACTTCGTCGCCGGCGGGAAGTGGATCTACACGGTGCCCGGATTCGCGCACTTCAAGCTGTTCGAGATGCCGCTCCTCGGGTTCGTCGGGTTCGCCCCCTTCGCGCTCGCGTGCTGGTCCATGGCGCGCGCGTTGGTCTACATCGGGCTTCTCCCCGACTGGACGGCGCCGGAGCGTCCCGCTCCCGCGGTCGCGCCTGCCTCCGGCGAGGACGCACCGCCGGCGCCGGCGGGCATGCACATTCTCTCGAAGGGCGCCCGACTGTCGCTGATCGCGTGGACCGCGCTGGTCTCGCTCCTCGTCCTCGAAGGCATGGACCGCTGGACGGTGGACTCGCGGACGCCGCGTCCCGAGGACGTGCCGGCCATTCCGGACGGCGTGGCGCAGTACGCGCACGGCCACGGCTACCACGACGTGAAGGGTCTCCTCACGCTCATCGACGGCGGGCGGCTGCACGTCCCCGGCGCGAGCAGCGAGGAGGAGCTGGCACGCCTCCAGAACCACTGCCGGCTCGTCCTGCTCCGCGGAATCGGAACGGCGAATGCCCGCCGCCTGGACGCCGTGGGCGTCCACAGCATCGCCGACCTGGCCGGGCGCGACGCTTCCGCGCTGTCGAAGGCGCTCCAGGGCGTCGAGCCGGGATGGCGGCCGCGAACGCGGCGCGTGGCCGTGTGGGTGGACGCCGCGCAGCACGCCGCGCCGCGCGCCCCGCAGCGCTAGCCCGCCGCGCTCGAAGCTCCCTCCGACGCGGCCGAAGCAGGGAGCGCTAGTTCCCCGGCGTCACCGCGCCCGCCACCTTCTTGCCGAGGAACCCGCCGACCTTGCCGCCGATGTAGTGGCCCGCCATCGCGCCGAGCGGCCCGCCGAAGCTGGCGCCCAGCGTCGAGCCGAACTGCGCGCCGAATTGCGAGCCCATCCGCTGGCCCATGCCGCCCATGCCCATTCCGCCGGGCATCCCGCCCGGAAACCCGCCCGGCATTCCGCCCGGCATTCCGCCCGGCATTCCGCCCGGCACGCCGCCGGGCATCCCGCCGCCCGGCGAGCCCTGGGCCATCCCGCCGAACTGCCGGCCGCTCATGCCCTTCATCATCTCCATCATCGCGCCCACGTCCTGCACTTGGTAGTCCTTCGGGACCTCGAAGAGCTCGGCCTTCTGCGGTCCGACCTTCCAGTTCTTCCACTCGATGACGCCCTTCTTCCCCTCGACCTCCGACTCCATGCGGACGGGCGCGTTCGACTGCGCGTCGAACCAGGCGAGACCCGAGCCCTCGGGCGAGGTCACGCGGTACTTGCGCGCGCTCTTCCCGTCGATCGCCTCCGTCCCGAGCAGCTCGATCTTCACGTCCGCCGGCGGCGCGCCACTCGCCGCGGCCGCGTCCGGCCGCTCGCGGGGCTCGGCCGCCTCGGCCCGCTCGGCCGCGCCGCCCGCCTGGGCCATCATGGTCGCCGTGTCTTCCGCGGTCTGCTTGAGCGCCATCTTCTGCGAGGGCATGAGCGTGTACGTCGTGCCTTTCTCGTCCGGCAGCTCGAGGAGGACCATCTCGTGCTCTTGGTCCATCGCGATGTGCGATCGCATGCGCCCGTGGTCGACGGCGCGCTCCATCGTGAAGGTCTGCCCCTCGCCGCTCATCACCAGGTCGACGGAGTAAGCCTCGGGCTCGCGCCAGTCCGGCAGGGACGTCGTCGACGCGGAGGGCGCCGTGGCGGAGGCGGCCGCGGGGGGTGCGGTGGGGGGCGGTGCCGGCTTGGCGGGCGCGGCTCCGGCGGCGCCCGTGAGCAGGGCGGCGACGAGGATCGGAATGGAAGATTCGGCGAAGCGCATCGGGGACCTCCGCGCGTGATCAGGGGCGCGAGATCCTAGCCCCCGCACGACCCGGCGCACAAGCCGCCCCCGGGGCGGAAGCGCTGGGGCGTCCTCGCCGGAGCGTGCTACCCTTCCGCCGGTCATGCGCCGACGCATCTACCTCTCGGCGGCCGCGCTGATCACGTTCCTCGGAGGGCTGGTCAACCTCCTCTCCGGGGCGACGGCTCGGTTGCGCGGCGACGCCATGCACATCGCGCGGGGCTTCCCGCTCGAGTTCGCGCACCTTTCGCACATTCTCACGGTCCTCGTGGGCCTCGTGCTCGCCGTCTCCTCGGTCAACATCTACCGGAGGAAGCGTCGAGCGCTCCAGATCGTCGTCGCCGTCTCCTTGCTCGCCGCGGCCTTCCACCTCACGCGCGACCTCAACATCTTCTCGGCGATCTGCTCGCTCGCCGTCGGCGCGTTCCTCCTGGCAGGCCGGCGCCACTTCACGGTGCTGAGCGGCGTGCCGAATCCGCTGGCGGTGGCCGCGCGCCTCGGCATCGGTCTGTGCGCCGTGCTGGTCTACGGCGTGGCCGGCTTCTGGTACCTGGACAGCCGCGACTTCGGCATCAACTTCACGATCGGCGACTCGATCCGCACCACCGTCGGCTTCCTCGCGCTCGCGGGCGACCCCACGCTCGAGCCGCACACGCGCTTCGCGCACCGCTTCCTGCTCTCGCTGCTCATCGTGACCTGGGTCGCGGTCCTCTACACCGCGTACAGCCTCTATCGCCCGGTCCGCTACCGGCTTCGC
The DNA here is from genome assembly GCA_046330135.1 of bacterium. GTDB lineage: Bacteria > ARS69 > ARS69 > ARS69 > ARS69 > CAYYFX01. The sequence goes on along the minus strand of JAXLTI010000003.1, from coordinate 1,205,127 downwards.
GTCCGGCCGCACGAGCGCCGGCGCGCCGCGGACCTGATTCGCGCGTACGGCCGGAACTCGCTCGACTACTTCAAGCTCTGGCGCGACAAGTCCCTCTTCTTCGGGCCGCGCGGCGAGAGCTGCGTGATCTCGTATCGCGTGGGCGCCGGGTACGCGATCACGCTCGGCGATCCCGTGGGCCCCGAGGGCGAGCTCGAAGCCACCACGCGAGCGTTCCTCGCCATGTGCGACCGCAACGACTGGCGCGTGGCGTTCCACCAGATCCTGCCGGACCACCTCCCCATGTACGAGGGCCTGGGCTTCCGCAAGCTGAAGATCGGCGACGAAGCCATCGTGGACCTCGCGCGCTTCGGGCCGGGGACGCCCGCGTTCAAGAAGCTCGCGAACCGGGTCAACAAGCTCGAGAAGGACGGGCTGCGGCTGGAAGCGTGGGAGCCGCCCGTCCCGGAAGACGTGATCGCGCGCGCGAAGGTGGTGTCCGACCAGTGGCTGTCCATTCCCGGACGCCGCGAGCGGACGTTCACGCTCGGGCAGTTCCGCCCCAGCTACGTGCGCGCCACGCCGCTGCGGGCGGCCGTGGACGCGAGCGGGAACATGCAGGCGTTCCTGAACCTCGTGCCCTGCTACCGCAAGGGCGACACCGTGCTGGACCTCATGCGCCACCGCGCCGACGCGCCGAACGGCGTCATGGACTTCCTCTTCACGAAGGTGCTCCTCGCGAGTCGCGACGCGGGCCTCGAGCGCTTCAGCCTCGGCCTGGCGCCGATGTCGGGCTTCCAGGAGTCCGAGGATCCCTCGCCCGAGGAGGAGGCGGTCCACCAGTTCATGCAGCGCCTCAACTTCCTGTTCAGCTACCGCGGGCTCCGCGCGTACAAGGCGAAGTACGCCACGATCTGGGAGCCCCGCTACATCGCCTATCAGCGGATCCTCAACCTGCCGCTCGTGGCGCGGGCCATCGCCACGGTGTCCGACGTCCGGTGACCGAGCGCGCCGATGCGGAGAGAGCGGCGCGGCCCGCGTCGCGGCGTCGCGCCGGCCGCGACGCTCACTTCCCTTCGCCCGACTCCAGGTGGAGGCGGTGCAGCATGCGGTGCACGAGCGGCGCGAGGAGGACTCCCGCCACGGCGAGGAAGAGCACGCCCGAGAAGAGCGCGTAGGCCGACGCGAAGAGCTTGCCGGCCGTCGTGCGGATCTCGCTCACCGGGCCCATTCCCCCGAGGATCATCGAGGCGTTGAGGAGCGCGTCGATCCAGGAGAGCCCCTCCGTCGCGTGGTAGCCGAACAACCCGATGGCGAGCGCGGCGGCGAGGAGCCCCCCGGCCGCGAGCCCGTGCCGGACGACGCGACGAACGAAGAGCCGCCCCGACAGCAGCGGCTGGGAGCGATGCTCGTAGATCATCGGACCCTCCTTCCGCGCCCGGAGCGCCCCCCTTCCCGGAAGCCCGGCGAGGGCCGCGCGACTACTTCGGACCGAGCTCCAGGCGCGCGGGCAGCGTGGACACGAAGTGGCCGAGCAGCGCGGCCGCCTTCTCGAGATCGTCCAGGTTGATGACCTCGCACGGCGTGTGCATGTACCGGCACGGCACGCCGAGGACCTGCACCGGCACGCCGGTGCGCCGCGCCGAGATCGGGTCCGCGTCCGTGAACGTGTGCCCTTCGTCCACGTCCACCTGCACGGACACCTTCGCGGCCTTCGCCGCGGCCTCCATCAGCGCGAAGACGCGACGGCTCGTGCGCACGCCGCGCGTGAGCACGGGGCCCTTCCCGCAGCGGAGGTCCACGTAACCGCTCTTCGAGATGCCGGGCGTGGACGTGTCGTGACAGACGTCGACCGCGACGGCCAGCGTGGGCATGTACCGGTCCGCGACGAGCCCCGCGCCCCAAACGCCCGTCTCCTCCTGCACCGACGAGACGCCGTACACCGTGACGCGCCGTCCCCGCGCGCGCGACGCCTGCCGCAGCGCCTCGGCGACGATCCAGCATCCCATGCGGTTGTCGAAGGCGCGGTGGCTGGCGAAGCCGTTCGCCATCTCGCGGAAGTCCTCGCCGAAGATCACGGGATCGCCGACCGCCACCAAGCGCTGCGCGTCCCGCTTGTTCTTCGCCCCGATGTCGATCGTGAGGTCTTCGAGCTTCGGCGTCTTCGACGTCTCGCCCCGGGGCAGGAGGTGGATGGCCGGCAGCCCCACGACGCCCGGCACGATGCCCTTCGCGGCGAGCACGCGCACCCGCGTTCCCGCCAGCACGGCCGGATCCACGCCACCGATCTTGCCGAAGCGGAGATGGCCCTCCTCGTCGATGCGCTTGACGATGAGCCCGACCTCGTCCGAGTGCCCCACGATCATCACGGAAGCCTCGCCGCGCCCCTCGAGAATCGCGGTGTGGTTCCCGTACACGTCGACCTCCACGCGGTCGACGAACGGCTCGACGTACTCGCGCCAGAGGCGCTGCGCGTTCGCTTCGTAATTGCTGGGGGAGGGCTCGTCGAGGAGGCGGACGAGGAAGTCCTTGGACTCCGGGCGCATGGGATCTCCTGGAGATGAGGCGGGGACCGGTGGCGGCGCAGGATAACGGGCCGGAGCGCGGATCGACAAGCGGACGCGAGACGCCGGGCAAGGGGGCGACTCGCCCACCACCGCGGACCGCCCGCGCGCGGCCGCCGATGCGGGACGGCGCGGCGGGGCGGGCGACCTCGCTCGATCCGTTGCGGGGTTGCCGACCGGCCCGCGGCGCCCTTAGAGTCGCCCGCGATTTCCCCTCCGTGCGCGAGGCTTCCATGCGTCAAACGCAGGGCGCCATGCTGTGCCCGAATTGCCGCAAGCTCATCTCGGTGAGCGCGGAGCGCTGCCCCTACTGCGGCGCGCGCCGACCCGGCCTCTGGGGATACGGCCCGGCGCTCTCGCGCGTGATCCGCTCGCTCGATCCCGTGTCGCTGATCCCGATCGCGTGCGTCGGGCTGTACGTGCTGTCCCTCGTGCTCAACGTCCGCTCGATCTTGCAGTTCTCGGGGGGTCCTTTCGGCCTCCTCTCCCCCTCGACCGCGGTGCTCCGCCTGCTCGGCGCCACGGAGCCGATCGATCTCCTGGTCGGGCACCCGTGGACCGTGCTCACCGCGATCTACCTGCACGGCGGGCTTCTCCACATCCTCTTCAACGTGCTGTGGATCCGGAGCCTCGGCCCCGACGTGCAGCGGGCGTTCGGATCCGCCCGCTTCTTCGTCATCTGGAGCGTGGCCGGGGCGGCGGGCTTCCTCGCCTCGGACGGGTTGCCCATCCTCGGGCTCGGCTCGCCGCACCCCACGATCGGCGCGTCCGGCTCGATCTTCGGGCTCCTGGCGGCGCTCATCGTCTACGGGCGGACGGTCGGCGCCTCGATGATGACGCGCCAGCTGTGGACCTGGGCCATCGTGATGGCGCTCATGGGCTTCATCTTCCCCGGCGTGGACAACGTGGCGCACGTGGGCGGGTTCGCGGGCGGCTACCTCGCCGCGAGCCTCTACCGCACCCGCCTCGGCCGCCCGGAGGGCCGCGCCTCCATCCTCCTCGCCCTGGGCTTCCTGGCGCTGACCCTCCTCGGGTTCGTGTCGAGCTTCGGTCTCGCGATTCTCCACCTCCAGGGCTGAAGCTCCCGAAGCAGACGCCGATCCCTGCCCGCCGCCCGGTGATCACCGCCCACGCGGCCGCGGCTTGAGGGACCGCTTGCGCGGGGGTATCGTGGGCCGAGCATCGCGTGGTGTGTCCTCCAATCCGGAGTCTCTCGTGAAGACCGAGATGAAAGCGTTCCTCGACCGATGGGCGGAGTACCAAGACCTCTCCAAGGCTTCCCAGGTCCTCGAGTGGGACCAGGAGACGATGCTCCCCGAGGGTGGCGCCCCCGCCCGCGGCGACCACCTAGCCACCCTCGCGAAGGTCGCGCACGAGAAGCTCGTGGCGCGCGACTTCCGCAAGGCGCTCAAGGAGGCCGAAGGCGCCGCGACCGCCCCGCGGGACAAGGCCATGCTGCGCGAGGCGCGTCGCGATCATCACCGCGCGGCGAAGATCCCCGGAGAGCTCGTCGAGGAAGTCACCCGCGCCGAGAGCCGCGGTCTCGCGGCGTGGCGCAAGGCGTATCGCACGAGCCGCTGGAACGACTTCGAGAGCTACATCATGACGATCGTGCGCCTGAAGCGGCGCGTGGCGGACGCGGTGGGCTATGCGGGCGTGCCCTACGACGCCATGCTCGACGTGTACGAGCCGGGCGCCACGGTGGCGGAGCTGGATCCTCTGCTCGGCGCGCTCGAGGAGGCCACGAAGCCGCTCGTGCGGAAGATCGCGGCGTCGAAGAAGCGCCCCGACGGGAAGATCGTCACCCGGAAGTTCCCGAAGGACGCGCAGCTGGCGTTCGGCCGGGAAGTCGTCGCGGCGATGGGCTTCGACTTCTCGAAGGGACGCATCGACCTGTCCACGCATCCGTTCTGCTCGGGCTTCGGGCCGGGGGACGTGCGCCTCACCACGCGCGTCTTCGAGGACGAGCTGAAGCCCTGCCTCTTCGGTCTGATCCACGAGGCGGGCCACGGCCTCTACGAGCAGGGCCTCGACGAGAAGCTCCAGCGCACGCCGGTGGGCACCGCGGTGTCCCTCGGCATCCACGAGTCGCAGTCGCGGCTGTGGGAGAACGTCGTGGGGCGGAGCATCCCGTTCTGGAAGCACTTCCTGCCGAAGGCGCAGGCGGTGTTTCCCGAGCAGCTCGGCGGCGTCTCGCTCGAGGCGTTCCACTTCGCGGTGAACGAGGTGGTCCCGTCCTTCATCCGCGTCGAGGCGGACGAGGTGACGTACAACCTCCACATCGTGCTGCGCTACGGCATCGAGAAGGGGCTCTTCGACGGCACGATCCGTCCGAAGGATCTGCCCACGATCTGGAATCGCCGGATGAAGGAGCTGCTCGGGATCGTCCCCGAGCGGGACTCGGAGGGCGTGCTGCAGGACATCCACTGGGGCATGGGCCTCTACGGCTACTTCCCCACGTACTCGCTCGGCAATCTCTACGCGGCGCAGATCTGGGACGCGGTGAAGCGGGACATGCCGGACATCGAGTCGCGGATCGAGGAGGGCTCCTTCCTGCCGCTGCGAGAGTGGCTGCGGAAGAAGATCCACCGCTGGGGTCGCGAGTATCCGGCGGCCGAGCTCATGCGTCGCGCCACGGGCAAGACCCCCGACTCGCGCTACTTCACGGAGTACGTGAACGCGAAGTACGGCGAGCTGTACGACCTGTAGACCGGCGGTTCGCTCCCCGGCCGCGGCCTCCGGGCGGCGGCCGGGACGACGCCGCGATCCGCGGCGGACGGGGCCGAGGGAGGGGGAGGGCGGACGTGGCGGAGGCCCGGGGGGAACCGTCGCGACCGCGCGGCGTTCAAGGCCCCGGGCGAGAGGCGCCCCGAAGCAGTCCGTCCGGGGAGCCGCCTGTGCAGAGATTCATCCGCGGCTGCCGCACGGCGGCTGGCGAACCGCCGGCCGAGGCGCGCGTTCGCCCCCGGGACGGTGGGCCCGGTCTCTCCGGGCCAAGGGCACGGATCCTGCGTATAGTCGCCGCGGGCAAGACCGCGAGGACCTCGTGGTTGCGCCCGGGAGCGGATTCCTCATCATGCCTCGCAACCGCTGGCTCTCGTTGACTCGGCATGCCGCCGCGCTTCTCGCGCTGGGCGCATTCTGCGGCTTGGGCTGCATCGTCTCGAACGTCGACCCGAAGGACCCCCCTGCCGGCAAGCAGCCCGACACGCTGGCCACGCCGGTGGACACCATCGACGTCCCGCAGGCCTTCTTCACGCTCGACGGAACGGACCTGCGTCGCACAGGCTGGCCGGCGGACTTCGCGAAGTACTCGCTCTTCGTGTGCACGCCTTCGCTGGGCGCCGACGAGATCGCGAAGATCCATCAAGGCGTCCCGGGAACGCGCGCCCTCTCCTACGTGAGCGCGCAGGATGTCTCGATCGGCTTCTTCCCCGGCAACCCGTACTACGACACGCTCACCGCGACGTTCGATTCCACGCTCTGCCTGAGAGACCTGCGGACGGGCAACGTCGTGCGGCAACGCGGCGAGAGCGGATCCGCCCTTCCGGCGTTCATCCTCTCGAAGCGGACCGCCGACCTGCTCGTGGCGTTCCTGCAGGGCCACATGGCCGGGATGGGTTGGGACGGGCTGTACGTGGACCAGTGCACCTCGGAGTACCCGGCGTGGCGCAAGGCGCTGCTGGACTCGCTCACCACCTCGTTCGACATCGACGGCGACGGCGTGGCCGACACCATGGACCAGCTCGACGCGCAGTACGCCGCATGGCGGCCCTACTTCACGCAGCGCCTGCGCGAGGTGCTGGGCAACGACGCCATCCTCGTGGCGAACGCCGGCGGGCCCCTCGTGGACTCGGCCCTGAACGGGATCACCCTGGAAGGCGTGGGCACGCGCTTCACGGTGCCGGACGCGCGCGGCTACCTCCACGCGCAGCTCGCCGTGGCGCGCCCGCCGTTCGTGGCCGCGCTCTGGATCACCACCGACGGCAGCCGCGAGCCCTCGCTCGGGCTCGCGCGCGAGATCGCCGGCGTCCATTACGGGACGGTCGCGTACTTCCAGTGATCGGCCGTCGGGTGACCGAGCGTCCGCCGAACGAGTCGTCCGGCAATCCTGGGTCCGATGATCGACCGTCCGGCGGCCCATCGGCCGTGATCAATCCTCGAGCGACGCTGTTCGGAACCTGAACAGCCCCTCAGTGCCCTGAGGCGCCGCTCGGCGCGCCGCCCTCCGGCGCGGCGTCGATCTCCTTCAACTTCTCGGCCGCGTTCTCGTTCTTCGGATCGAGCTCGAGCGACTTGCGGTAGTTCGTGCGCGCCTCGTCCCTCTGCCCGGCCGCGAGGTACGCCTCGGCCAGGCTGTCGTAGGCGTTCGCGGACTGCGGGTAGGCCTCCACGTTCAGCTGGAAGGCGCGCAGCGCCCCTTCCTTCTCTCCCGCGGCCAGAAGCTCGTAGCCGAGCTCGTTCAGGGAGCCTTCCCCGAAGTCGTACGCTCCGCGCGAGAGGAACCGGTCCTTGAGGGCGTGGTAGCGGGCCGCCATCGAGTCCGCGCCCTGCTTGTGGAAGACCGCCGAAAGCTCGGCGTGCAGCTCGAGGGGCTTCGGGCGCCCGCGGTGGCAGGTGTAGCAGGTGACCTCCACGCGGGTCTCGTCCTTCGGCAGGTCCAGCTTCTCGAGCTGGCCATGCACGCTCTGCACCATCTCCAGCATCTTCCGCGCGACCTGCTTCTCGGGCTTCTCGTCCGACGCGAAATCGTAGCTCGTGATCGGCTGCCCTTCCTGGCCCACGTGACAGAAGTTGCAGCGCACGCCGAGGCCGTGGGTCATCTCCTGCATCACGGGCCGGAGCTGCTCGCCCTTGAGATTCTTGAGCACCTTGAGGTTCTTCGGGTGCTCGGGCCACTGGAGGTGCTGCGCGAACCCGGGCGCGGGGACGAGGGCCATGGCCAGAGCCGAGACGAGGACGACGTGAAGAAGCGACGCGCGGACTCTCACGGAAGCACTCCAGTCAGGGGAACGGGATCGGGGGATCGAGCCGATGGGCTGCGGACGGACACCGGGGGTTGGGGATCGACGCCAGCGCACCGCGCCGCGAGGAGGTCAGAACGCGTCCTCCCCCGTCAAGGCGCGACCGAGGATGAGCGTGTGGACCTCGTGCGTGCCCTCGTACGTGTACACGGACTCGAGGTTGAGCATGTGGCGAATGACGGGGTACTCCACCGAGATCCCGTTCGCGCCGAGGATGGACCGCGCGCTGCGCGCCACGTCCAGCGCCATGGCCACGTTGTTCCGCTTCGCGAGGCTCACCTGCCACGGCTCGAGCCGCCCCTTCTCCTTCAGGCGCCCGAGGTGGATCACGAGGATCTGCGCCCGCGCGATGGCCTCCGCCATGTCCACGATCTGCTTCTGGATGAGCTGCTTCCCCGCGATCGGCCGGCCGAACGCCACGCGTTCCTTGGCGTAACGCACCGCCGCGTCGTAGCAGGCGCGCGCCGCCCCGACCGCGCCGAACGCGATCCCGAAGCGCGCCTGGTTGAGGCACGCGAGCGCCGCGCCGAGACCCTCCGCCTTCGGCAGGCGGTTCTCCTCGCTCACGCGGCAGCCGGACAGCACGATCTCGCCGGTCTCGGAGGCGCGCAGCGACATCTTCCGCCGCATCGTGGGCGTCTCGAAGCCGGCGGTTCCGCGCTCCACCACGAAGGCGCGGATGGACGCGGGATCGTCCCCTTCGGTCTTCGCCCACACCACCGCCAGGTGGGCCTGCGGCGAGTTCGTGATCCACATCTTCGCCCCGTCCAGGATCCAGCCCGAGCCGTCGCGGCGCGCGCGCGTCTTCATCGCGGAGGGATCGGAGCCGGCGTCGGGCTCGGTCAGGCCGAAGCAGCCGATCCGCTCGCCCTTCGCCATGCCCGGCAGCCAACGGTCCTTCTGCTCGGGGGACCCGAAGCGCAGGATCGGGTACATGCAGAGCGATCCCTGGACCGACACGAAGCTGCGCAGGCCGGAGTCCGCGTACTCCAGCTCCTGCAGCGTGAGGCCGTACGCGACGTCGCCGAGCCCCGCACAGCCCCAGCCCTCGATGTTCATGCCGAGGACGCCGAGCGCCGCGATCTCCGGGATCAGCTCGCGCGGGAAGTGCTCGGTCTCGAACCACTCGCCCACGTGCGGGAGATAGCGGTCCGCGAGGAAGCGCCGCACGGAGTCGCGGACCAGACGCTCCTCGTCGGTGAGGATCGCGTCGAGCGAGACCAGCTCGTCCAGCGAGACGATCTTCGAAGCGGTGGCCGTGGCCATCGGTTTCCTCGGGCGGCGGAGTGAGGCGCACAGGATACCGAAGGGCCCGGCGCGTGGCGAGTCGGGAGAGCGGTCGTTCTGCGGGGGCCGACAGGTCGTGCGAGGGGCCTTCCACGACCTCGGCCCCCGCCAGGCAGACCGGGGTTGCGCAAACGACCCCGTGCAGGCAGGATCCCCCACTCGAGCCGTCCGCCGACGCGCTTCGGGCCGTCCGAGGGCCCATCAGGGAGCCCGTTCGATGTCGAAGTTCCGCGTCACCTCCGAGATCGGGCGCCTGCAGAAGGTGCTGGTGCACCGTCCCGGCCTGGAGATCGCGCGGCTCACGCCGTCGAACAAGGAATCCCTCCTCTTCGACGACGTCCTCTGGGTGGAGCGCGCGCAGGAGGAGCACGACCGCTTCGTGGCGATCCTGCGCTCGCGCGGCATCGAGGTGCTCTATTTCCGCGACCTCCTCGCGGAGACCCTCGACGACGCGGACGTGCGCGGCACCATCGTGGACGACGTGATCACCCCGGCGGTGTGCGGCCGCATGCTCTGCGATCGCCTCCGCAAGGAGCTGCGCGAGTGCTCGAAGGACGATCTCCTGGACGTCCTGCTCGGCGGGCTCCTGAAGCGCGAGCTGAAGGACTGGGGCATCGACGACCGCTTCGCGAGCGTCCACGCCGACCGCTTCGACTACGTGCTCACGCCCTTGCCCAACCTCTTCTTCATGCGCGACAACGCGGCGTGGATCGGCGACGGCGTGCTTCTCGGCGCCCTCGCCACGCCGGCGCGCGCGCGCGAGGCGCGCTATCTGCGCGGCATCTACAAGTACCACCCGATGTTCGCGGACGACGACTTCAAGGTCTGGTACGGCAACCAGCCGGACGACGTGTACCCGGCCTCCATCGAGGGCGGCGACGTGCTCGTGCTGGACGAGAAGACCGTGCTGATCGGCTGCGGCGAGCGCACCACGCCGGCCGCCGTGGAGAACGTGACGCTGCGCCTCTTCGAGCGCTCTCCGGTGGACCACGTCATCGTGGTGCACTTCCGCCGCGGGCGGGCGGTGATGCACCTGGACACCGTGCTCACGATGGTGGACACGGACAAGCTCAACTTCTTCCCGGGCGTCGCGCCCGGCATGGAGGTCTTCATCCTCCGGCCCGCGCGCGGCCGCGACCTCGCCGTGACGCGCGCCGCGAGCCTCGAGGCCGCGCTGCGCAAGTGCCTCGGGCGCGATCTCACGATCGTCGCTTCCGGCGAGGAGGAGATCGGCTACATCCGGGAGCAATGGGACGACGGCCACAACACGCTCGCGATCGCGCCCGGCACCGTCGTGAGCTACCGGCGCAACCAGGAGACGAACCAGCGCCTCCGCGACGCGGGCGTGGAGGTGCTGGAACTCGACGCATCCGAGCTCTGCCGGGGACGCGGCGGCAGCCGTTGCATGACGCAGCCGCTGCTGCGCGAACCCGTGCCTGCCGGCCGCTGAAACCCCCGCAACGGAGGATCGCCATGGCCCTCAACCTGCGTGGACGACACCTGCTCTCGCTCCTCGAGTACGCGCCCGCCGAGATCGACTTCCTGCTGAGCCTCTCCGCCGAGCTCAAGGCGTCGAAGGCGGCGGGCGTGCGCGCGCGCTCGCTCGAAGGGAAGAGCATCGCGCTGATCTTCGAGAAGCCGTCCACCCGCACGCGCTGCGCGTTCGTCACGGCGTGCGTGGACGAAGGCGCCCACCCCGAGTACCTCGGACGCGAGGACATCCGGCTCGGCATCAAGGAGAGCATCAAGGACGTCGCGCGCGTGCTGGGCCGCATGTTCGACGGCATCCAGTACCGCGGCTTCGAGCACGCGAAGGTGGAGGAGCTGGCGCGCTGGGCCGGCGTGCCCGTGTGGAACGGGCTCACGGACCGCTACCATCCCACGCAGGTCCTCGCGGACTTCCTCACCGCGCGCGAGCGCTTCGGCGCGGACCTCCGCAGGATCCCCTTCACGTACGTGGGCGACGGGCGGAACAACGTCGCGAACACCCTGATGATCGGCGCGGCGAAGATGGGCATGGACTTCCGCATCGGCGCCCCGGCGTCGCTGCACCCGGAGCCGGCCCTGCGGAAGACCTGCGAGGAGATCGCGAAGGACACGGGCGGGCGGATCACCGTCACGGATTCGGTGGCCGAAGCGGTGAAGGGCACCCTGGTCATCTACACCGACGTGTGGGCGTCCATGGGCGAGGAGGACAAGATCCCCGAGCGCATCCGCATGCTGAAGCCCTATCGCGTCACCGACGAGATGATGGCCCTCACGGGGCAGCGGGACACGATCTTCCTGCACTGCCTGCCCTGCTTCCACGACGCGGGCACCGAGCTGGCGCGGAAGTTCCCGGACATCTGCGAGGCCACGGACGAGGTCTTCGAAGGGCCGCGCTCGCGCGTCTTCGACCAGTCCGAGAATCGCCTGCACACGATCAAGGCGGTCATGGTGGCTACCGCGGGGAAGTGATTCCGGAGGTCTCGGGCCGGCGCCTCGCGGCGCTCCGCCTCCGGAAGATCCGCGGGGCGCCCCCCGGGGGACGACCATGAGTGAGGTCGACGCGCTCGGCACCGTCCTTCCGCTGTGGAGCATGCTGCCGTTCGCCGGCATGCTGCTCTCCATCGCGTTCTTCCCGCTGGTTGCGCCGCGCTTCTGGCACCGGCACTACCCGAAGGTCTCGGCGTTCTGGGCGCTCTCGCTCGCTGTGCCCTTCGTGGCCGCCCACGGCGATCGCGCGGTCCAGGAGATCGTCCACATCCTCGTGGTGGACTACGTCCCGTTCATCATCGTGCTGGGGTCGCTCTTCACGGTCGCGGGCGGCATCTACGTGGGGGGCACGCCTCACGGCACGCCGCGCGTGAACGTGGTGCTGCTCCTCGTGGGGACGCTCCTCGCGTCGTGGATCGGTACGACCGGCGCGTCCATGGTGATGATCCGGCCCGTGCTGCGCGCGAACGCGTGGCGGCGCCGGCGCGCCCACGTGATCTGCTTCTTCATCTTCCTCGTGTCGAACGTGGGCGGGGCGCTGACCCCGCTCGGGGACCCGCCCCTCTTCCTCGGCTTCCTCCACGGCGTCCCGTTCTTCTGGGTCACGCGGGCGCTGCTGCTGCCGACCCTGGTGGTGGCCCTGCTCGTCCTCGCGGTGTTCTGGTGGTGGGACGGGCGCCTGATGCGCACGGAGGCCCCGCTCCCCGCGACCGCGGGCGGCGACGTCGAGAGGGTCCGGCTCGAGGGGGCGCACAACTTCGCCTTCCTCGCGCTGATCATGGGCGCCGTTCTCTTCTCCGGCGCGGTCGACCTCGGTCGGCTCCGGATCTACGGGCACATCGACCTCGCGCTCCAGGACCTCGTGCGGGATGCGGTGCTGATCCTCGCGGGCGTGCTGTCGATCCGGACCACGCGGCGCGCGATCCGGGTGAAGAACGAGTTCGGCTTCGGACCGATGCGCGAGGTGGCGTATCTCTTCGCCGGCATCTTCGTCACGATCGTGCCGGCGCTGCTCATCCTCCGGGCCGGCGAGCACGGCGCTCTCGCGGCGTTCGTCGGCGCCGTCCGCGATCCGGCGCACTTCTTCTGGGCGTCCGGCGGGCTCTCGAGCTTCCTCGACAATGCGCCCACGTACCTCACCTTCTTCCACGGGGCGCTCGGCGAGCTCGGCGTCCCCGAGAGCGCCGTCCCCGCGCTGCTCGGCCACGGCCCGGCGGCGGCCCACGCGGACTTCGTGCGGATCCTGGAGGCCATCTCCGCCGGATCCGTGTTCATGGGAGCGATCAGCTACATCGGGAACGCGCCGAACTTCATGGTCAAGTCGATCGCCGAGGAGGCGGGAGTGAGGATGCCGTCCTTCTTCGGGTACATGCTGCGCTACTCCGTCCCCGTGCTCGTCCCGTCGTTCCTGATCGTGACGCTCCTCTTCTTCCGCTAGGAGGACGATCATGACGTCCGTACCCTCGGATGCGTTCTACGAAGTCGCCGTGGAGGGCCACTTCGAGCGGAGCCACGGGCTCCTGCTCGGGCTCGTTCTCGGCGCGGGAGTCTCCGGGAAGCTCTACTTCAGTCACGAGGAAGGCATCCGCGCGACGATCGGCGAGCGCCTGCGCGAGATGGTGGGGCTGCATGCGCCGATCTGCCACGCCGTCGTGGACGAGGCGGTGCGCGCGCTCTTCGAGCGCCGGAAGGCGGACCTCGCCGCGCACGACGTCCGCTTGGCGGAGGTGCGCGCCATCCGGAGCTCGCGATTCGCGTTCCACTACCGGGCGTACGCCCCGCGTTACACGCAGGAGATCCAGGCTCTCCTCTCCGCTCTGCCGGAGGGCGTCACGCGCGAGGGCGGCGAGCCGCGGGAGCGCGTGGACGAGACCAGCGTGGGGATCGAAGCGTACGCGCCGGCGCACCACTACGAGTGCGACGGGGCGGGAACCGTCGGAGGGCGGGTGGACCTGGTGATCGACGCGCGACGGCGCCTGGCGGGACATCCGCTCGTGAAGGTGGAGCGAATCGAGCTGGAGCTGGCCTGAGGCGCCGCGCTCAGACCAGCCCGCGCCAGCTCTGCAGCACGCGGAGGTAGTGGCCCCGCTCGAACGCCTGGGGATCCGGGCACCGCGTGAGGCCCATGCTTCCGCGCAGCGCCCGCATGGACTCGTAGCCCCGCTCGACCAGCCAGCGGGAAACGCCCTCGCGCACCGTGCGCAGGTGCTCGGGCCCGCTGCGCAGGAGCGCCGAGACCATCTGCACCGCGTGCGCGCCCGCCATCACCGCCTTGACCGCGTCCGTCGTCTCGTGCACCCCACCGCTCACGGCGAGCGAAGCGGCGATCCGGTCGGAGAGGATGGCGAGCCAGCGGAGACGCAGCAGGAGCTCCCCCGAATCGGACAGCGTGACCTTCGGAGACACGTCGCGCTCGTCCACGTCGATGTCGGGCTGATGGAAGCGGTTGAAGAGCACGAGCCCCTTCACCCCCGCCACCTCCAGCCGGCGCGCGAAGTTCGCGAGCGCCGAGTAGTGCGGCCCGAGCTTCGCCGCGACCGGGATGTCCACCTGCTCCACCGCGCCCCGGACGATCTCGACGACGCGGTCCTCGACGTCGAGGCTGGTTTCCTTCGGGTCCGTCGCCACGAGGTAGACGTTCATCTCGAGCGCGTGCGCGCCGGCCTCCTCGAGGAGCGACGCGTACTCCAGCCAGCTCCCGGGGGTGGTCCCGTTCAGCGAGGCGACGACGGGCACCGACACCGCCTCCCGGATCCGTCGCACCTGCTCCAGGTACTCCTCGGGGCCCAGCGCGTACTCGTGGGCCTCCGGCAGGGGGGAGCGCGCCGTGGGCTCGCCGCGGACCTCGATGACGCGCCGCGCCACCGCGGGCTCGCGCGCGATCTGCTCTTCGAACAGGGAGTGCATGACGATCGCCGCCGAGCCCGCGTCCTCGAGTCTCCGCACGAGGTCCAGGTCGCGCGTGAGCGGCGAGGCGCCGCCCATGAACGGATGCGGGAGCTCGAGACCCAGATACGTCGTCGAGAGGTCCACGATGAGCCTCCTTCGGCTCCCGCGGCGCAGCGCATCGCCGCGGAACGAGCGTCAGTACAGGAGCTCCACCCAGCGCCCGGCATCCATGAGCTCCGCCTTGCGGCGCTGCCAGGACTCCTTGGCCCCGGCGACGGCCGAGAAGACCAGGTCGAGCTCGTCGCGCATCTGCTCCAGCCCGGCGACGTACACGCGCGTCGTCGGGCTCGACAGCATCTCCCAGAGCTGGTCCGAGCGCTGCGCGATGACGTGGTCCCACGCGATCGGGTCGGACCACGCCGGACGCGGACTCAGCGCCTTGAACGCCTCGAACGTCTCCTCGTCGCAATACTGCGCGAAGTCGTCGTTCTTGTCGTTCATGTACAGGAGATCCAGTCCCGTCTTCCCGCCGTAGAAGAGCCAGACCTTCCCCTTCCATCCCGGCACGTTGCGATAGATGTGCTTCACGAACGCGCGGAACGGCGCGATGCCGGTGCCCGTGGCGATGAGGATGAGCGTGGCCTCGGGCTCCTGCGGCACTTCGAACGGGATCCCGAAGGGGCCGCAGACCTCGATCGTGTGGCCGGGCCGGAGATCGCACAGGTAGTTCGAGACCAGGCCGGGGCGCCGCGCGCCGGTGCGCTCGTCGATGGTGAAGCAGCGGCGCACCGCGATCTTGATGCGCGGGCGGCCCGCCGGGTTCCTCTCGGGCAGATCGGCGACGCTGTAGAGGCGCACCTGCTGCTTCGCCTCGAGCGGAGGGCCGGTGGGCACGATCGCCGCGATGCTCTGGCCGAGCTCGTACGGGAAATCCGGGCGATCGATGTCGAGGACGAGCTCGCGCACGTCCTCGTCGGATTCGTCGGAAGTGATCCGTTCGCTGGACACGACCACGGCGCGGTAGCGCGTCTCGATGTCGTAGTCCTGGAGGCGCATGACCGTTTGGTTCATGGAGCTTCCTCCTCCTCGAGGGGCGGACCAGCCGGGACGCGGAGATTCCGTGGACGATCTGCGAGGAGCGACGCCGGGGGGGGCGCGAGCTCGCCGAGCGTGCCGACGGCCCTGCGGAAGCCCATGGAGCCTCCCTGCCCCCGGTCACTTCGGTGGCCACCGGGGCGGCGCTCGTTCGACACGTGGGCGCCTTTCCGGTAGGCTCGGCGCGGCTCGGCTCGGCGGGGGCGAGACCGCGGGGCGGACCGCTCGGAAACGAGGGCTGGCCCTTCGCTTCCGGGACGAAGCTGCCCCAATATACGAGGGGCGTTTCCAGAAATCGAGGCTCAGCGGAGGCCCCCGACCCGTGAAGACCGGCCCAGGCAGCCCCGAGCGCCCGCTCCGAGTCGCCATCGTGGGCTCCGGGCCCGCCGGCTTCTACGCCGCGGAGGCCCTCTTCCGCGAGAAGGACTTGGCCGTCCGCGTGGACGTCCTGGATCGGCTGCCCACCCCCTACGGGCTCGTGCGCTACGGAGTCGCCCCCGATCACCAGAAGATGAAATCGGTGATCAAGGTCTACGAGAAGACCGCGGCGAACCCCGCGTTTCGCTTCTTCGGCAACGTCCGCCTGGGCGCCGACGTCTCGGTGAACGATCTCCGCGGCCTGTACGACCAGATCGTGTACGCCATGGGCGCGGAGACGGATCGCCGGCTGGGCGTGCCGGGCGAGGACCTGGCGGGGAGCCACAGCGCCACGGAGTTCGTCGGCTGGTACAACGGGCATCCGGACCATCGCGAAGGGGTCTACGACCTCTCCGTGAGGGGGGCCGCGGTGTTCGGCGTCGGCAACGTGGCGATGGACGTCGCGCGGATCCTCGCGCGGGACCCGGAGGAGCTCGCGGACTCGGACATCACGGACTACGCGCTCGCCGCCCTCCGCAGGAGCGGCGTGCGCGAGGTCTGGGTCATCGGACGTCGCGGCGCGGCCCAGGCGGCCTTCTCGCCGAAGGAGATCGAGGAGCTGGGCACGCTCGAGGGGGTCGACCTCGTGGTGGACCCCGCGCAGCTCCCCATCGACGACGCCACGCGGCGCGAGATCGAGGACGACACGAACGCCCGCAAGAATCTCGAGTACCTCGAGAAGAAGGTGGCCGAAGGGGAGCGCGGGGCGCCGCGGAAGATCCGGCTCCTCTTCTGCGCGTCCCCGGTGCGGCTGATCGAGAGCGCGGGACGCGTGAGCGGAGTGGAGGTCGAGCGGAACGAGCTCGTCCGCGACGAGCGGGGCGTTCGCGCGAAGGGCACCGGCGAGCGGCGCGTGCTCCCGGTGGGCCTCGTGTTCCGCGCGATCGGCTACCACGGCGTGGCCGTGCCGGGCGTTCCGTTCGACGAGCGCCGCGGCATCGTCGCCAACCTCGACGGGCGCGTCACCGAGGCCGCCGGCGGGCCGGCGCGCGCCGGCGAGTACGTCGTTGGCTGGGCGAAGCGCGGGCCGTCGGGATTGATCGGCACGAACAAGGGCGACTCCGCGGCCACCGTGGCCCTCATGTCGTCGGATTTGCCGGACGGCGTCACCGGCGCGGCCCCCGCGGAGCCGAGCGCCCTCCCGGAGCTCCTCGGCCGGCGCGGCGTGCGCTTCGTGACCTTCGACGACTGGAAGCGCCTGGATCGCCTGGAGGAGGAGCGCGGCCGCGCCCTGGGGAAGATCCGCGAGCGCTTCCTCTCCATCGACGAGATGCTCGCAGCGCTGGCGGAAGATTCCGCCGCGCGCCGCGGCTGATCCCAAGACCCGGGAGCGAGTTTGCTCGACGCCGTCCTCGTCATCCTCATCGTCGTCGTGACGCTGGTGCTCTTCGGACTCGAGAAGCTCCGCGCCGACGTGGTCGCGATCGTCGTGCTGTCGCTCCTCATGGTCGTCGGCCTGTTCCGCCCGGCCTTCCCCGACGTGACCGAGGCGCTCTCCGGATTCAGCCACCCCGCGACCGTCACGATCGCCGCCATGTTCATCCTCGGCGCGGGGCTCACGCGCACCGGCGTGGTCAACCACCTCACGCGCGGGATCGTGGGGCTCGCCGGCGGCAAGGCGTGGCTCGCCATCGCCCTCCTCATGCTCACCGTGGGTCTCGTCTCTTCGTTCGTCAGCAACACGGCCACGGTGGCCGTCTTCCTCCCGATCACGCTCGCCCTGTCCCGCGAGTGCAAGGTCCCCGTCTCGCACACGATGATGCCGCTCTCGTTCATGGCGATGGCGGGCGGTACCGTCACGGTCATCGGCACGTCGACGAACGTCGTCGTGGCGCAATTCGCGGCCACGCACGGGCTCGGCGCCCTGCCGCTGTTCGCGCCGGCGCCGCTGGGTTTCGTGTTCCTCCTGCTCTCGCTGGCCTACGTGACGCTGATCGCGCGGCGGCTCCTCCCCGCCAACGACGACACCACGGGGTTGACGCAAAAGTACCGCTTGTCGAACTACCTCTCGACGCTCGTCGTGCGTCCGGGATCGCCGCTGATCGGCCAGTCGCCGCTCGAGACGCGCCTGCGCGAGCGCTACGGAATCGACGTCCTGCAGATCGCGCGCGGGGACGAGGAGCGCTGGTTCGGAATTCGCGACACCCGCCTGCTCCCCGAGGATCGCCTCCTGGTGCGCGGCGACGCCCACGAGATCCTCCGCCTCAAGGAGCTGGGGCTGACGCCCGCGGGCGAGCGTCGCTTCGCCGACCGCGACCTCGCGTCGGAGGCCACCGCCATCTCCGAAGCGCTCGTGCCACCGGGGTCCGAGCTGATCGGCAGCTCGATCCGCGACGCGGACTTCCGGCGTCGCTACGGGGTCTTCGTCCTCGCGCTGCGGAAGCACGGCAAGACGCTCACGTCGGGGATCGTGGACACGCCGCTCGAGGCGGGCGATACGCTGCTCCTGCAGGGACGGCGCGACGCGATCGAGGGCTACGCCGAGCATCCGGACTTCATCGTGCTGCGCGAGGTGTCCGTTCCGCAGGTGCGCCGCGGTCACGCCGTCGCGGCCGCGGTGATCATGGGACTCGTCATCGTCTCGTCCGGGAGCGGGCTGCTGCCGATCCTCCCCGCCGCGCTCCTCGGATCGCTCGCGATGGTCCTGACCGGCTGCCTCCACGTGAAGGAGGCGCACGAGTCGATCGACTGGATGGTGATCTTCCTGCTCGGCGGGATGTTCCCGCTCGGCGCCGCGATCGAGAAGTCCGGCGTGGATGACATGATCGCGGCCGGCATCGGTCACGCCGCCGCCGCCCTGGGCCCCGCCGCCGTCGTGCCCGTGATGTTCGCCGGCGCTACGATCCTCACGTCGTTCATCTCGAACGCGGCCTGCGCGGTCCTCCTCTCGCCGATCGCGCTGGCCACGGCGACGCACCTCGGCGTGAGCCCCTGGCCGCTCCTCCTCTCGATCATGTTCGGATCGTCGATGGCGTTCGCCACGCCGGTCGGCTACCAGACGAACCTGATGGTCTACGGCGCGGGCGGCTACCGCTTCATGGACTTCGTGCGCGCCGGCCTCCCCCTCGCGATCCTCTTCTGGATCGTCGGCAGCCTCCTCATCCCCGTCCTCTGGCCGCTGCACCCGTAGGCTGGTCCGTCTCGCCTCGAGGCCACGCGCTCGGAGCCGGGTCGGGGGTCGCCCGTCTCGCCTCGGAGCCGCGTCGGGGGTCGCCCGTCTCGCCTCGGGGCCGGCCTCTTCGCCTCGGACGGGTCAGCCGTCTGGCCGCAGCGCCCTCCCGCTCCGTCGCCTCCGCCATCCGTGGCTCCGGCGACTCCGCGAAGCCGCGTCGAAGAGGCCGGCCCCGAGGCGAGACTGATGCCGGGTCGTGGCGGTCGAGACCTGCGGGCGCGGAGTCGCTCCGGGACCCGTCGCGAGACGGCTGACACGCGGCGTCCGGAGGCTGGACGCCGTAGGGCGCCCGTTCGATGCGGAAGCACGCGCCGCCGAGCCGACGACGCGCTCATCGCGTGCAGGAACTGTCAGTCGACGAACTTGTAGCCGAGGCCGTGGACGGTGAGGAGGAAGCGCGGCTGCGCGGGATCGTCCTCGATCTTCTTGCGGAGCTTCGCGACGTGCATGTCCACGGTGCGCGTGAAGGGCGTCTGCTCGTAGCCCCAGACCTCGTCGAGCAGCCGCTCGCGCGTCACGACGCGCCCGCGGTTCTCCAGGAAGAAGCGCAAGAGCCGCAGCTCGCGCGCCGTGAGCGGCAGGTCCCGATCGCCCTTGCGCGCCTCGGCGCGACCGAAGTGCACGACCACGTCGCCGAAGCGGTACTCCTCTGCGCCGGGCACGCCGCCGGACGCGCGTCGCAACAGCGCCTCCGCGCGGGCGGCGAGCTCCAGGAAGCCGAAGGGCTTCGTCACGTAGTCGTCCGCGCCGAGCTTCAGGCCGAGCACCTTGTCGATCTCCTGGCCGCGCGCGGTCAGCATGATGATCGGCAGGCGGCTGCCGCCGCGCCGGATCTCGCGGCAGACGTCGTGGCCGGAGAGCCGCGGCAGCATGACGTCGAGGATCAGGAGGTCGGGGCGGGCGGAGCGCGCCAGCTCGAGACCGGCGACGCCGTCGCGCGCCACGACCACCTCGTAGCCTTCGAACGTGAAGCCGTCCTTCAGCGCGAGGGCCATCGCCTCCTCGTCCTCGACGATCAAGACCTTCGGCATCGCGTCACCTCCCTGCCCCCGCCGACGCATCGGTGGTCGCCGGCGCCGGGCGCGCCCCTCCGAGCGGCAGGCGCAGCCGCACGGTCGTTCCTTGCCCCGGCTCGCTCTCGATCCAGGCCTCGCCGCCGTGCGCGCGCACCACGTGCTGCACGATGGAGAGACCCAGGCCCGCTCCCTTGACGTCGTGCACGAGGACCGAGCCGACGCGGTGGAATCGCTCGAACACTCGGCGTTGCTCCTCCCGTGGAATGCCGACGCCCCAGTCGCGCACGGCACAGACCGCCCACGCGCCGTCGACGCCGAGGGCCACCTCGATCCGCCGCGACTCTCCCGAGTACTTCACGGCGTTGTCGAGCAGGTTGTGCACGGCCTGACCGACCGCATCGGGATCGATCACCAGCTCGGGCAAGGGCGACCCCGGCGCCAGGTACTCGATCCGGAAGCCGGCGTCGCGCGTGCGCACCTCGAACGCCTCGATCGCCTTCGTCACGACGTCCTCGAGGCGCGCCGGGACGAACCCGTACTCCTTCCGGCCGGACTCGATGCGCGAGAAGTCCAGCAGGTTGTCGATGAGGCCCGAGAGGCGCCGGCTCTCGTTCTCGATGTGAGCGCCGTACTCGCGGACCTTCTCGGGCGACGCGCGCCCGAGGCGCAGCAGCTCCCCGAATGCGCGAATCGAAGCGAGCGGGGTGCGCAGCTCGTGGGAGACGTTCGACACGAAGTCGGACTTCATGTCCGAGAGCTGCACCGCGCGGCTCGCAGCGCGCAGCGCGAAGAGGATCCCGCCGAGCAGCGCCGCGGCGAGGAGGACGGCGAGCGACATGTTGAACGCGAAGCTCGCCCGCGCCCAGCGCTCCGCCCCGCCCGACGCGTTCGACACCGTGAGCGTCCAGTCGGTGTACACCCACGAGAGGCGGCGCGCGGCGGCGGGAGGGCTCCCCGGACGGCCGGCGGAGAACGCCGCGTGGCCGTGGACGTCGCGCACCTCCACCGCCAACCCCTCGGTGCGGGCGTCGGCCACCACGCGCGGGACCAGCCGGTCCGTGAAGTACTCCTCGTCCAGCACCATGCCCGACACGGCGAGCACGTGCGACTCCTCGTCGAGCAGGGGAAGGAGGATGATGCGATGCTGCGGGTCCCGCTCGTCCACGAGCGGCGCGGCCATCTCCACGGCACGCCGGTGATAGCTCGCGACCTGCCAGGGCGTGCACGCCACGATGATCGCGAGCGCTTCGTCGGAAGCGGGCGGCGAGACGAGCGAGCTCGTCGCGCTATCCCAGCGGAGCACGTTGCCGAAGGGCTCGGTCTCGTAATCCACGAGGAACAGCGCGCGCGCCCCCTCCACGGGGCGTCGCGACCAGTGGCGCGTGAACTCCTCCCGCAGCTGCCGGCGCGGCGAGCCCGGGGGCGGCGCGAGAGCCTGCTGGGCCGTCTCCCGGTAGAACGACTCCACGGCGCCCGAGATGGCGTCCTCGACGTTGCGGCGCGCCGCCTCCCGGGCGATCCGTGTGGTGCCCTCGAGGCGGTCGAGCCAGACCCACTGGAGGCCGAGCAGGAGGAGAAGGGGCACGGCCGCCGCGACGAAGCCGATCGCGAGGGACCGGCGGCGAGGCGAGGAGGGGGTCGGCGACATAGGCACGTCGGGCTCATTCTAGCCCGGGATGGGCGCGGGGTCGCGGCGGGCGGGTCGGCGAGGAACGCCTTTACACGACGTTGACAACTGGGACAAACGTTTACGGTGGAGCGGACGACTCGCGAGGGTTTTTTCGCCTAGATTGCACCGGTAGCCCTTCGGCTGGAGAGCGGAGGCCGACGACGTCTCCGGGCCGGGGCGAAGCCTCCACGCGCCTGCCGACCTCGTACGAAGCCGGGCGGCGCCGCGAGGCGGCGGGCGGCTCGGACGCCTGAAAGGAGATCCCGATGAGTCGATTCCTGTCCGGCGCGGCGGTCGCGCTGCTCGTGGCGACGAGCGCGTGGGCCGGCTCCGGAGCGAAGTGCACGCGCTCCACCCAGGAGTGCTTGGACTACATGGCGACCAAGATGAAGGACTCCGGCTGGGTGGGTGTGGAGCTCCAGGGGGACGACGCCAAGTACGGACCGCTGACCGTGGTCAAGATCATCGACGGAAGCCCCGCCCAGAAGGCCGGCATCCAGCCGGGCGACATCCTCGTGGCGATCAACGGCATCCCGCTGCAGGAAGGCAACCAGGAGAAGCTCTCCTCCGCTCGCGCCGCGTCCAAGCCGGGGCAGTCCGTGACCTGGACCATGCGCCGCGAGGGCGAGAAGCGCGACGTGACCATCACGCTCGCCGCCATGCCCGCCGACGTTCTGGCCCGCTACATCGGCCAGCACATGCTCGAGCACGTCTCCGCCGAGGTCGCCGCCGCGAAGTAGCACACGCCCGCCCGCCGAGTCGACGGGTTCGCGCAGGGGGCGTTCGCCCGCCGCCGAGCTCGGGGTGTTCGCGCAAGGGGCGTTCGCCCGCCCGCCGAGCTCGACCCTTCCTCCGCTGCGGACGGCGCGGCCGGGGCATCCATGCCCCGGCCTTGGCCTCGGCACTCGGCAGGCGCTCGGCCATCCATGGCCGAGCGCGGCTCGTGACGCCGCCTCGGAGGAAGGGTCGAGCTCGGCGGGCTTGCCTCGCTATCCCAACACGCGGCACGCCGGGGGGCGTGCGCGCAGAGACGGGACGGCGCGAGCGCGGGAGCTCGGGGGAGTCGGGTGAGCCGCCCGGGCCGCGCGAACTCGGCGACCCGGACGTCGCGCGAGCTGGGGATACGATCCGGGTTCCCGAACGGCTTCTCCGCAGCGGCGTCTCGGAGGAGCCGCAGCCACGGAGGGCGGAGGCGACGGAGAGCCGAGGGAGACCGGAGCCGGGACGGCGGAGGGCTCCCGTCCGATGCGGAGAAGCCGTTCGGGAGGCCGGAGCGGGGCGAACCCCCACGCGCGCGAAGCGGAGAAGCCGCCGGGAAGCCGGGGCTGGGCGGATGCGCTAGAGCTCGACCTGGCGGCCCAGCTCGATCACGCGGTTGGGCGGCAGCTCGAAGAACCGCGTGGCCGGGATGGCGTTGCGTGACAGGAACGCGAAGAGCGCCTTCCGCCATCGCGGCAACGGCGAGCGCCCCCCGGTCAGCAGCGTCTCGCGGCCCAGGACGAACGTGGTGTCCATCGGCTCGAACGGGACCCCGTGCGCGCGGCAGAGATCCATCACCTCCGGCACCCTCGGGTTCTCCATGAATCCGTACCGCGCCACGACGCGCCAGAAGCCGTCGCCGAGCTCCCGGATGGTGATGCGCTCCCCCGGTCCGTAGGGAACCTCCTCCGTCAGCATGGTCAGCAGAATCACCCGCTCGTGGAGCACCTTGTTGTGCTTCAGGTGATGGAGCAGGACGATCGGCATCGCGTCCGGCGAGCGCATCAGGAAGACCGCCGTGCCGGGCACGCGCGTGGGACGGCTGCGGCGGATGTTCTCCAGCGTCCGCTCCAACGAAATGCCGTCGTCGCGCAGCGCGCGGGCGAGCGCGGTTCTCCCGTCGCTCCACGTGCTCATGACGACGTAGACCGCGCCGGCGAGCGCCAGCGGGATCCACCCGCCGCTCGGGACCTTGGCGAGGCTCGCCCCGAAGAACGCGAGGTCCACGGTGAGCAGCACCGCGAAGAGGACGACGGCCGCGCCGAGCGGCCAGCCGAAGCGGGAGCGGACCACGAAGAAGATGAGGATCGTGGTGATCAGCATCGTCGACGCGACGGCGACCCCGTACGCCGCCGCCAGGCCGGACGACGAGCGGAAGAAGGCGACGAGCGCTACGCACGCGACCATCATCGCCCAGTTGATCGCCGGAACGTAGATCTGCCCGCGCACCGTCGCCGACGTGTGGAGAATCGAGAGCCGCGGGCAGTACCCGAGCTGTACCGCCTGAC
Organism: bacterium; assembly: GCA_046330135.1. Classification (GTDB taxonomy): domain Bacteria; phylum ARS69; class ARS69; order ARS69; family ARS69; genus CAYYFX01. The sequence goes on along the minus strand of JAXLTI010000003.1, from coordinate 1,181,273 downwards.
TGGTCAGGGAGAAGGTGCCCGAGATCAGGGCCTGGGACGCGATGACGGTCGCCGCCGTCGCGACGATCACGACCGGGACGAGCGCCAGGTGAGGCACCATGCGGTAGAACGGGTTCTCGACCGCCGAAGGCTCCCGCAGGAGCAGGGCGCCCTGGCCCAGGTAGTTCAACGTCAGCGCGGGCAGGACGATCGCGAACCAGGACCGACGGATGGGGCTCGGCCCGAAGTGCCCCATGTCCGCGTAGAGGGCCTCGGCGCCGGTGACCGCCAGGAGCACGGCGCCGAGCACGAAGAAGCCGGCGGGGCCGCGGTCCAGGAGGAACGCCACCGCGTGACGCGGGTCGAAGGCACGCAGCACGGTCGGCTCGCGAACGATCGACGCGACGCCCAGCGCCGCGATGGTGATGAACCAGATCAGGATGACGGGACCGAACAGCATCCCCACGCGCGCCGTCCCCCGGGACTGGACGGCGAAGAGCCCGAGGAGGATCGCGAACGTGAGCGGCAGGACCAGCACGGACAGCTCGGGCGCTGCATGCGAGACGCCCTCCACCGCGCTCAGCACCGAGATCGCCGGCGTGATCACCCCGTCCCCATAGAGGAGAGCGCCGCCGAACAGCGCCAGCGCGAGAAGCATCCGGCGCCGCCGACCCCGAAGGGGGCTGGCGCGCAGGACCGCGAGCAGGGCCAGGATCCCCCCTTCCCCGCGATTGTCGACGCGCATGACCAGCGACACGTACTTGCCGGCCACGATCACGAGCAGGGACCAGAGGAGGAGCGAGAGGATGCCGAGCACGGCGTCCGGCCCGAGCGGCGGCGCATGCGACCCCCGAAAGCACTCTCGCAGGGCATAGAGGGGACTCGTGCCGATGTCGCCGAAGACCACGCCCAGGGCAGCGAGCGCGAGCGCGGCGCGCCCGAGCGTTACGGAGGCGGGACCGGCCGCCTCGTCGCGGCTCGTGAGGCTCGTGGTGCTCACGACGTTCCCGCCGCCCGGCTACGCAGTCGCCTGCGGAGGGCGCGGGCCCAGCGGGCTCGGGTGCCCGCGCGAACGACCGCAACGCTCAACCAACGCTTTGACAAAGGCTTGGATGTGTCTCGTGACGAGATCACTCGAACCTCCGCGGGTCGCGCGCGACGCATCCGTCGCCGGGCCGAACCTGGCGGGCGAGCCGACTCCGGCGCGGTCGCTCCCTCGGGAGCCCCCGCTTCCGAGAGGACCTCCCGCGGGAATCCGCAGGTGGAGGATACCCGCGAACGCCCGAGCGGGCACGCGTGATGGCGCTCCCGCCACGACTTGCGCGCCGAGGTTGACGGAAAGTCCACGGCGTGGTTTCTTGCCAACTTCGTGACGCACGCCCCACGCGTCCATGTACCGGGGCGCGCCCCGAGCGTGGCTCGCCCACACGCGGAGGACGTACCACTCGATGTCGTTGCTGCCGCTCGCCCTGCACGTGCTCGCGGTGCTGGGGCTCATCGCCTCGATGCTCGTGACGTCCTGGCTCCTCGGAGAGCACCACCACGAGCTCTACACGGGCGAGCCCTACGAGTCCGGTCTCGTGCCGACCGGAACGCCGCAGGGCCGGCTGTCCGTCCATTTCTACCTCGTGGCGATGTTCTTCGTGATCTTCGACCTCGAAGCGGTCTTCCTCTACGCGTGGGCGGTGGCCGTGCGCGAGCTCGGATGGACGGGGTACGTGGAGGCCATCGTCTTCATCGCGGTGCTGATGCTCGGGCTCGCCTACCTCTGGCGCCAAGGGGCGCTGGATTGGGGCACGGTGGCGCGGACGAAGCGCCTGCGCAGCCGCGACGCCGGGCGCACCGCCGCCGGGGCGGGGGCGCCGCGATGAAGTTCTCCCTCGAGAAGGCCGTCCCGCGCCCCGCCGCGGAATTGCCCACCGCGGACGCCCGCGTGGACGACGTCGTGAAGCGGTCCGTCATCCTGTCGAATCTCGAGGACCTGATCGCGTGGGGTCGCAAGAACTCGGTATGGCCGTTCGGCTTCGGGCTGTCCTGCTGCTTCGTCGAGATGGCCACGAGCATCACCAGCCGCTACGACGTGGCGCGCTTCGGCGCCGAAGTGATCCGCGGCACGCCTCGCGAGGCGGACCTCATGGTCATCGCGGGCACGCCGTTCATCAAGATGGCCCCGGTCATCCGCCGCCTCTACCAGCAGATGATGGAGCCGCGCTGGGTCATCTCGATGGGCTCCTGCTCGAACTCGGGCGGGATGTTCGACATCTACAGCGTCGTGCAAGGGGTGGACAAGATCATGCCGGTCGACGTGTACGTGCCCGGCTGCCCCCCGCGCCCCGACGCCTTCCTGGAAGGGCTGATGCTCCTGCGCGAGTCGATCGGCAAGGAGCAGCGCCCGCTCGGCTGGTGGATCACCGATCGGGGCGTCGTGAAGTCGTCGATGCCGTCGAACCGCGACCGGAAGCGGGACGGGCGGATGGCGGCCACGGTGCTCCGCAGCCCGAACGAAATCTGACGCGCGCGAGGACATGGACGCTACGCAGCTGATCGTTCCCGCCGGGCGGATCTCCCCGGCCTCGGTGACCGCGCAGGATCTGCGCGCGCGCCTCGGCGTGGACGTCCTCGAGCAGCCCACGAAGGACGACGTTCCCACGTTCTGGATCCCGAAGGACAAGCTGCGGGACGCCGTCCGCTTCCTCAAGACCGAGATCGATCGCCCGTACCGCCTGCTGTACGACCTCACCGCCATCGACGAGCGCACGCGCACGCACCGCGAGGGACAGCCGCCGGCGGACTTCACCGTGGTCTACCAGCTGCTGTCCTTCGGGCGGAACGCGGACGTGCGCTTGAAGGTGGCGCTGACCGGCGAGTATCCGTCGCTCCCGTCCATCAGCGACCTCTGGCCGAACGCCAACTGGTACGAGCGCGAAGTCTGGGACATGTTCGGCGTGAAGTTCGACGGGCACCCGAACCTCCGGCGCATCCTCATGCCCTCCACGTGGACGGGCCACCCCCTGCGCAAGGAGCACCCCGCGCGCGCCACCGAGATCGGGCCCTTCCTGATGCCCGAAGAGAAGATGGTGGCCGAGCACGAGGCGCTCGTCTTCAAGCCCGAGGAATGGGGCATGAAGCGCCGCAGCGAGGACACGGAGTTCATGTTCCTGAACATCGGGCCGCAGCACCCGGGAACGCACGGCGTTCTCCGCATCGTGCTGCAGCTGGACGGCGAGGAGATCGCGGACGCGGTCGCCGAGATCGGCTTCCATCACCGCGGCTCGGAGAAGATGGCCGAGCGCCAGACGTGGCACACGTACATCCCGTACACCGATCGCGTGGACTACCTGGGCGGGGTGATGAACAACCTCCCCTACCTCCTCGCGGTGGAGCGGCTCGCGGGCATCACCGTGCCGGATCGCGCGAAGGTCATCCGCGTGATGATGTGCGAGCTGTTCCGGATCGCCAGCCACCTCGTGTGGTACGGCACGTTCGCGCAGGACATCGGCGCGATGTCGCCCGTGTTCTACCTGTTCAACGACCGCGAGCGCGTCTTCGACATCGTCGCTGCGGTCTGCGGCGGGCGGATGCACCCGAACTGGTTCCGCATCGGCGGCACGGCCCAGGATCTCCCGGAAGGCTGGGAGAAGATGTTCCGGGACTTCCTGGACTACCTGCCGCCGCGCCTGGACACGTACAACACCGCGATCATGAAGAACGACATCTTCCTCGGGCGCACGAAGGACGTGGGCGCGTACACGCTGGACCAGGCCATCGACTGGGGCGTGACCGGGGTGGGCCTCCGCGCATGCGGCTTCGAGTGGGACTTCCGGAAAGCGCGCCCCTACGCGGGCTACGACCAGTTCGAGTTCGACGTCCCGACCGCGCAGGGCGGCTGCTCCTGGGCGCGCTCCGTGGTGCGCATCGAGGAGATGCGCCAGAGCCTGCGCATCATCCGCCAGTGCGTGGACAACATGCCCTCGGGCCCGTACAAGGCCGACCACTGGCTGGCCACGCCGCCGCCGAAGGAGCGCACGATGCACGACATCGAGACGCTCATTCACCACTTCCTCGGCGTGAGCTGGGGACCGGTGATCCCGCCCGGCGAGGCCGGCGTCACCATCGAGGCCACGAAGGGCCTGAACAGCTACTACTGCGTGAGCGACGGCGGGATCCACTCGTACCGCACGCGCATCCGCGCACCGTCGTTCGCGCACATCCAGATGCTGCCGGAGATCGCGCGAGGGCTCATGGTGCCGGATCTGCTCGTCCTGCTGGGCAGCATCGACTTCGTGCTGGCGGACATCGATCGATAGGCTCGGGGGCGGCGCCTCGAGGAGGGTGGAGTTGCTGAGTCCGGAAGAGACCGCGGAGATCGAGCACGAGCTTCCGATCTTCCCGCACAAGAGCGCGGCGTCCATCGAGGCGCTGCGCATCGTGCAGCGGCATCGCGGCTGGGTGTCCGACGAGGCCATCCGCGACATCGCCCAGATCCTGGGCATGAGCGCGGACGAGCTGGACGGCATCGCGACGTTCTACAACATGATCTACCGGCGCCCGGTGGGCCGGTACGTCATCCACGTCTGCGACAGCGTGAGCTGCTGGCTCATGGGCTACGAGGGCTTGAAGCAGGCGCTCGTGCGCAAGCTGGGCATCGAGTACGGCCAGACCACGCCGGACGGCCGCTTCACGCTCCTGCCCATCTGCTGCCTCGGCACCTGCGACCGCGCGCCGGCGATGTTCGTCGGCGAGGACCTCTACCGCGACCTGAAGGTCGAGGACCTCGACGGGATCCTCGCGAGGTACGAGTGAGATGGAACTCCACCTGACCCGCAACATCCGCGAAGGCGTCGAGCCGCCGGACCTGAAGGCCTACGAGCGCGCCGGCGGCTACGAGGCGGTGCGGAAGACGGTCGGCAAGGTGCGCCACGAGGACGTGACGCAGATCGTGAAGGACTCCGGCCTCCGCGGCCGCGGCGGGGCGGGCTTCCCCACCGGAATGAAGTGGAGCTTCGTGCCGATGGGGCCGGACGCGCCCCGGCCGAAGTACCTCGTGGCCAACGCGGACGAGATGGAGCCGGGCACGTTCAAGGACCGTCTGCTGATGGAAGGGGATCCGCACCTCTTCCTCGAGGGGATGATCCTCGCCGCCTACGCGCTGGATGCGGACACGGCCTTCATCTTCCTGCGCTGGGGCTACCAGGTGGCGGAGGCGCGGATCCGCAAGGCGATCGCCGAGGCCACCGCCGCCGGCTACCTCGGGCGCAACGTCCTCGGCGGCGACTGGTCGCTGGATCTCCACTTGCACATCAGCGCGGGGCGCTACATGTGCGGCGAGGAGACGGGCCTGATCAACGCGCTCGAGGGCAAGCGGGCGAACCCGCGCGCCAAGCCGCCGTTCCCCCAGGTCTCCGGCCTGTTCGGGAAGCCCACGATCGTCCAGAACGTCGAGACCCTGTGCAACTTGCCGGGCATCGTGCGCAACGGCCCGGAGTGGTACAAGAAGCTCAGCGCGTCCCCGGACGCCGGCACGAAGATCTACGGCGTGAGCGGGAAGGTGAAGCGGCCCGGCCTCTGGGAGCTGCCCATGGGCACGCCGCTGCGCGAGATCCTCGAGGAGAAGGCCGGCGGCATGCGGGACGGCCACGGCCTCCGCGGCCTTCTCCCCGGCGGCGCTTCCACCGCGTTCCTCCTGCCCGAGCACCTCGACGTGAAGATGGACTTCGACTCGGTCGCGAAGGCGGGCAGCCGGCTGGGCACGGGCACCATGATCGTCCTCGACGACAAGTCCTGTCCGGTGTCCATGCTCCACAACATGGAGGCGTTCTTCGCGCAGGAGTCTTGCGGCTGGTGCACGCCGTGCCGGGACGGTCTCCCGTGGACGGCGAAGCTCCTGAAGGCCATCGACGACGGTCACGGGGAAGCGGGCGATCTGGAGCGGCTCGCCTTCCAGTGCCGCCTGCTCGGACCCGGCAACACGTTCTGCGCGCTCGCCCCCGGCGCCGCCGACCCGCTGCAGAGCGGGCTGCGCTACTTCCGGGAAGATTTCGAGCGTCACCTCCGCGAGAAGCGGTGTCCCTGGAGAGCGCACTGATGGCGAAGATCTTCATCGAGGGGGTCGCTCACGAGGTCGATCCCGCGAAGAACCTGCTCGAAGCCAGCCTCGAGCTGGGGCTGGACCTCCCCTACTTCTGCTGGCATCCGGCGCTCGGGTCCGTCGGCGCGTGCCGTCAGTGCGCGGTCAAGCAGTACCGGGACGAGAAGGATACGCAGGGCAAGATCGTGATGGCCTGCATGACGCCGGCCGCGGAAGGCACGCGCATCTCCGTGAAGGACGACGAGGCGCGCCTCTTCCGGAAGAGCATCACCGAGCTGTTGATGGTGAACCACCCGCACGACTGCCCGGTCTGCGACGAGGGCGGCGAGTGCCACCTCCAGGACATGACGGTGATGACCGGACATCGCGTGAGGGCCTATCGGTTCGAGAAGAAGACCTACGAGAACCAGAACCTCGGGCCGTTCGTGAACCACGAGATGAACCGGTGCATCCAGTGCTACCGGTGCGTGCACTTCTACCGGGAGCACGCCGGCGGCAAGGACCTGGCCGCGTTCGCGGCGCACGACCACGTCTACTTCGGACGCGCCCGGGACGGCGTCCTGGAGTCCGAGTTCTCGGGGAATCTCGTGGAGGTCTGTCCCACCGGCGTCTTCACGGACAAGACGCTCAAGCGCCACTACACGCGGAAGTGGGATCTGCAGACCGCGCCTTCGGTGTGCGTGCACTGCTCCGTGGGCTGCAACACGATCCCCGGGGAGCGCTACGGCAAGCTGCGGCGCATCCGGAACCGCTATCACGGCGCGGTGAACGGCTACTTCCTCTGCGACCGCGGCCGCTTCGGCTACGACTTCGTGAACGACGAGCGCCGCGTGCGCCGGCCGCGCGTCCGCAAGGGCGAGACGGCCCTGTGGACGGAGACGGACCACGAGACCGCGGTACGTCGCGTGGCGGAACTGCTGCGCGGCGGGCGCGCCATCGGCATCGGGTCGCCGCGCGCGTCGATGGAGGCGAACCTCGCGCTACGTGCGCTCGTGACGCCGCAGCGCTTCTTCCAGGGCGTGTCGCGCCGCGACGCCGCCCTCGCCTCGGCCGCCGTCCGGATCCTCGCCGAGGGCCCCTCGCGCACGCCGTCGCTCCGGGAGATCGAGGCCTGCGACGCCGTCCTCGTCCTCGGCGAAGACGTCTCGAACACGGCGCCCCTGGTGGATCTCGCCATCCGGCAGGCGGCCAAGCGCGCCCCGGAGGCCGTGGCGGAGAAGCTGAAGATCCCGCGATGGAACGCGGCGGCCATCCGCACGCTCGTGCAGGAGCGGAAGGGGCCGGTGTACGTGGCCACCCCCGCCGCCACGCGCCTGGACCCCATCGCCACTCGCGCGTTCCGCGGAGCGCCGGAGGACATCGCGCGACTGGGCGGCGCCGTCGCCCGAGCGCTGGACCCGGCCGCGCCCGAAGTGACGGGGCTGTCGGCCGAGACCGCCGCCCTCGCCGCCGAGATTGCCGGGGCGCTGCGAGCGGCCAAGCGGCCGGTGATCGTGACGGGAACGGGGCTGCGGAACGAGGCGGTCCTCGCGGCCGGCGCGTCCGTGGCGTGGGCGGCGGGCGCCGCGCGGGCCACGGGCCCGGCGGAGCTGTGCTGCGTGGTGCCGGAGTGCAACAGCCTCGGCCTCGCCCTCTTCGACGCGCCCGCCCTCGAGGACGCGTTCGCGGCGGTGTCCGGCGGAAGCGCGGACGTGGTGGTCGTCCTCGAGAACGATCTCTTCCGCCGCGCGGGCGCGGCGGACGTGGAGCGCTTCCTCTCTTCGGCGAAGCACGTGGTGGTCCTGGACCACCTGATCACGCCCACCGCGGAGCGGGCCGAGGTCGTCCTGTCCGTGGGGACCTTCGCCGAGGCGGACGGGACTCTCGTGAGCCACGAGGGTCGCGCGCAGCGCTTCTACCAGGTCTTCGTGCCCGAGACGGACATCCTCGAGAGCTGGCGCTGGCTGCGCGACGTCGCGCGCGCGGGGGCCGGCGACGCCGCGCTCGGCGGATGGGAGCGCCTGGATGACGCCACGGCCGCGGTGGCCGCCGCGCTCCCCCGCTGCCGGGAGATCGCGAAAGCCGCGCCGCCCGCGGACCTCCGGATCCACGGCGAGAAGATCCCGCGCGAAACGCACCGTTACAGCGGGCGCACCGCGATGAACGCGCACCTCAGCATGCACGAGCCGAAGCCGCCCACCGATCCGGACTCCCCGTTGTCCTTCTCCATGGAGGGGTTCGAGGGCCAGGCGCCGGCGGCCGTGACCGCGAACTTCTGGGCGCCGGGCTGGAACTCCATCCAGTCCCTCAACCGCTTCCAGGAAGAGGTCGGCGGGCATCTCCGCGGCGGGGACTCGGGCGTGCGGCTCCTGGAGCCCACGAGCGGCGCCCGCCCACGCTACGCTGCGGCGCCCGCGGAGCCCTTCCGCCGCCGCGACGGCGAGTGGCTCCTCGTCCCGCTCGTCCACACGTTCGGCTCCGAGGAGCTGAGCGCGCTCTCGGCGGGCGTGGCCGCGCTCTCGCCCGGGGCGTACGTCGCCCTCTCGGCGGAGGACGCGGCGGCGCTCGCCGCCTCCGGCGGCAACGGCGAGGCGGCGGTGACCTGCGGCGACGTCGTCGCCCGGCTCCCCGTCCGCGTGGCCGAAGGGTTGCCGCGCGGCGTGGCCGGGCTGCCGCTCGGCATGAGCGGCGTGCCCGTCGTGGACCTTCCGTCCTGGGGGAGGATCGCGAAGTGAATCCCCTGGTCATGACCATCGTCACCGTGCTCGGCGTCCTCACGGCCTCCATGGGGCTCGCGTCGTCCCTCATCTACATCGAGCGGAAGCTCCTCGCGTACTGCCAGGAGCGCTGGGGCCCGAATCGCGTGGGACCCTTCGGCCTCCTCCAGGTGGTCGCGGACATGCTGAAGCTGCTCGCGAAGGAGGACTGGATCCCGCCCTTCGCGGACAAGCCCGTGTTCGTGATCGCGCCGGCCATCGTGGTGTTCAGCACGCTGATGTCCTTCGCGATCCTCCCGTTCGCGCCGGGCGTCGTGGTCGCCGACCTGGACGTGGGCATCCTCTTCTTCCTCGCGATGTCGTCGCTCGGCGCGTACAGCGTGGTGCTGGCGGGCTGGTCCTCGCGCAGCAAGTACTCCCTGCTCGGCGGCATGCGCTCCGCGGCGCAGATGATCAGCTACGAGGTCTTCATGGGCCTCTCGCTGATCGGCGTCGTGATGATGACCGGGACGTTCCGGCTCGGCGAGATCGTCGAGGCGCAGCGGCACGTGTGGTTCGTCTTCCCGCAGTTCCTCGGCTTCTTCGTCTTCATGATCGCCGGCCTCGCGGAGACCCACCGCATGCCGTTCGATCTTCCGGAGGCGGAGAGCGAGCTCGTGGCGGGGTACCACTCCGAGTACTCGGGGATGAAGTTCGCGATGTTCTTCGTGGGCGAGTACCTCGGCATGATCCTCATCGCCGCGCTGCTCACGTGCCTCTTCTTCGGCGGCTGGTTCGGGCCGGCCTTCCTGCCCCCGATCGCCTGGTTCCTGATCAAGACCATGATCTTCATCGGGTTCTTCATCCTGCTGCGCGCGGCCCTGCCGCGGCCGCGGTACGACCAGTTCATGGCCTTCGGGTGGAAGCTCATGCTCCCGCTCACGCTCGCGAACCTGCTGATCACGGGCGCCTGGGTGCTGACGCGATGACGACGGAGGTGCGCGCCGCATGCTGAGCATCATCGCCACCTTGTGGAAGGTGTTCATCCAGGCCTTCAAGAAGAAGGTCACGGTGCAGTATCCGGAGCAGAAGCCGTACCTCGCGCCGCGCTGGCGCGGCCGGATCATCCTGTCCCGGGACCCGGACGGCGCGGAGCGCTGCGTGGCGTGCTACCTGTGCGCGGTGGCGTGCCCGGTGGACTGCATCGCGCTGCAGGCCACGGAGGACCCCACGGGGCGGCGCTACCCGGAGACGTTCCGCATCAACTTCTCGCGCTGCATCTTCTGCGGCTTCTGCGAGGACGCGTGCCCCACGTACGCGATCCAGCTGACGCCGGACTTCGAGATGGGCGAGTACAAGCGGACGAACCTCGTGTACGAGAAGGAAGACCTGCTCATCTCGGGTCCCGGCAAGTACCCGGGGTACAACTTCTACCGCGTCGCGGGTCTCGCGATCGGCGGCAAGAAGAAGGGCGAGGCGGAGAACGAGGCGCCGCCCGTCGACGTGAAGAGCCTGTTGCCGTGACGGGCGCGGGAGGAACCGAGTGACCGGACTGTTCTACGTGGCGTCGGCGGTGGCGGTGCTGGCCACGTTGCTGGCCATCACGAGCGTGAACGCCGTCCACGCGCTCCTGTATTTCGTCGTATCGCTGTTCTCGGCGGCGTTCCTGTTCCTGCTCCTCGGCGCGCCGTTCGTGGCCGTCCTCGAGGTCGTGATCTACGCGGGCGCCATCATCGTGCTCTTCCTCTTCGCCGTGATGCTCCTGAATCTCGGGCAGCAAGGCGTCGACGAGGAGCGCCGGTGGCTCCGGCCCCACATGTGGATCGGCCCCACCATCCTCGGGATCGTCCTCGCGGCCGAGCTCGTGTGGGTGTTCGCGAGCGGCGGCACCGCGTTGACGGGCGCCACGCGCGTCGAGCCGAAGGAAGTGGGCGTGGCGCTCTTCGGACCGTATCTGCTGGGCGTCGAGATCGCGTCCATGCTGCTGCTCGCCGGGCTCGTCGGCGCGTATCACCTCGGACGGAAGGACATGGCGGAGAGGGGCGAAGGGCGATGACGCCGATTCCGCTTCCCTCCGTGCTCGTCGTGGCCGCCGTGCTGTTCGCGCTCGGGCTGACCGGGCTCCTGGTCCGCCGGAACCTCCTCTTCATGCTGATCTCCGTGGAGATCATGCTGAACGCGGCCGGCCTGGCCTTCGTGGCGGCCAGCTCACGGTGGGGCGCCGCGGACGGCCAGATCATGTTCCTCTTCATCCTCGCGATGGCGGCCTCGGAAGTGTCCGTGGGGCTCGCCCTCGTGATCCTCCTCCACCAGCGGTTCCGCACGCTCGACGCCGACAGCGCGAGCTCGATGAGAGGCTGATGGACCTTCTCTGGATCGCCCCGTTCGCCCCGCTCGCGAGCTTCCTCGTGCTCTCGATCGCGGGACCTCGTCTCTCTCGCGGCATGGTCGCGACGCTCGGCGCCGGCTCGGTGGGCTTGGCCGCCCTCGTGTCGATCGGGATCGCCTTCCAGTTCCTCTCGGCGCCGCCGCCGGGCCACGAGTACACGCAGGTGCTGTGGCGCTGGGTCTCCGTGGACGGCTTCCGGCCGGACTTCGCGCTCCGCCTCGATCCCCTGTCGCTCGTGATGCTCCTCGTGGTCACGGTCGTCGGCTTCTTCATCCACCTGTACTCCACGGAGTACATGGCGGACGACGCGCGCTACTCCCGCTTCTTCGCCTACATGAACCTCTTCGTGGGCTCGATGCTCTTCCTCGTCCTCGGGGACAACCTGCTGCTCCTCTACCTCGGCTGGGAAGGCGTGGGGTTGTGCAGCTTCCTGCTCATCGGGTTCTGGTACCACGAGCAGGTGAACGCCGACGCCGCGCGGAAGGCCTTCGTGGTGACGCGCATCGGGGACACGGCGATGGCGCTCGGGCTGTTCATGCTCTTCCTGCACATGGGCACGATCCGGATTCCGGAGCTGCTCTCGCGCGTGCAGGGGGCCTGGCCGCTGGGCTCGCCGCTCGCCACCACCGCCGCGCTCCTCTTGCTGGGCGGCGCCGTCGGCAAGTCGGCGCAGCTCCCGCTGCAGACGTGGCTCCCGGACGCCATGGCCGGTCCCACGCCGGTGTCCGCGCTGATCCACGCCGCCACGATGGTCACCGCCGGCGTGTACCTGATCGCGCGCATGCACGTGCTGTACGACCTCTCCCCCGTCGCCTCGAGCGCGGTGGCGGCGGTCGGCGCGATCACCCTCCTGCTGTCCGGGTTCACCGCGCTCGTGCAGCGCGACATCAAGCGCGTGCTCGCGTACTCCACGATCAGTCAGATCGGGTACATGTTCCTCGCGCTCGGCGTGGGCGCCTACTCCGCGGCGATCTTCCACCTCATGACGCACGCGTTCTTCAAGGCGCTGCTGTTCCTCGCGGCCGGCGCGGTCATCCTCGCCCTGCACCACGAGCAGGACATCTTCAAGATGGGCGGGCTCAAGAAGGACCTCCCCGGCGTGTACTGGACGTTCCTGATCGGCGGGGCGGCGCTGGCCGGCTTCCCGCTCGTCACGGCGGGCTTCTACTCGAAGGACCTGATCCTCTGGGAGGCGTGGTCCTCGCCGCGGGGCGGGCCGTGGCTGTGGGCGGCGGGTGCGCTCGGCGCGTTCCTCACCGCGCTCTACACCTTCCGCCTCATCTTCATCGTGTTCTTCGGATCGGCGAAGACGCACGTGCACCACCCGCCCGGCTCGCGCATCATGATCCCCCTGACGGTGCTCGCGCTGCTCTCGGTGGTGGGCGGCCTCGTGGAGGTGCCGGGGACGCTCGGCGGCAAGCCGCTCTTCTCGGACTTCATCGCGCCCTCCTTCGCGAAGCCGGCCGCCGCGCCGATGACTTCGGCCGAGTCCATGTCCGCGGCGGAATCGACCGAGCCGGGCGCCTCCGCCTCGCCCGCCACCGGCGCGGAGCCCGTCGAGCACGAGGACATGGCCCAGGAGGGCCTCTTCCAGGCGCTCGCCGCCGCGATCGCCCTCCTCGGCATCGCTCTCGCCGCCGGGCTGTACCTGAAGGGGAAGCCGTCCGAGGAGCAGGCGCTCCCGGGCCTGCCGCGGCCCCTGCAGCGCTTCTGGTTCTCCGGCTGGGGCTTCGACGCGATCTACGACGCGCTGCTCGTGCGCCCGATCATGGCCATCGCGCGCCTCAACAAGAGCGACTTCGTCGATCTCGTCTATCGCTTCCTCGCGGCGTCCGCGCGCGCCGGGCACGGCGGTCTCTCGGAGACCCAGACCGGACGCCTGCGCTGGTACGCGGCGGCCCTCGGCCTCGGCGCCCTCGCGGTCCTCACGCTGGCGGTGTTCCTGTGATCCTCCTCGTCCTGATCCTCATCCTGCTGGCGGCCGGGACCGTGGCGGGCTTCGTGGGGGATCGCGCGCCCAAGCTCGCGCGCTGGCTGTGCCTCGCGGCGCTGGGCGTGGACTTGCTGCTCGTGCTGCCCTACGGCGGCGCTCGCCTGTCCGCGGGTCTCCCCTCGGACTGGGTCGCGGAGCTGCACCTGCCCTGGATGCCCGCGCTCGGGATCGGATTCCACCTGGGAATGGACGGGCTCAGCTGGCTGATGGTCCTGCTGACGCTCTTCCTAGGCATCCTCTCCGTGGGCTGCGGCTGGACGGAGATCAAGAGTCGCGTGGGGTTCTACCACTTCAACGTGATGTGGGTGCTCGCCGGCATCCTCGGCGTGTTCCTCGCCCTGGACCTCTTCCTGTTCTACTTCTTCTGGGAGCTGATGGTCGTCCCGATGTACTTCCTCATCGGGATATGGGGGCACGAGAACCGGACCTATGCGGCCAACAAGTTCTTCCTCTTCACGCAGGCCGGCGGCCTGCTCATGCTGCTCTCCATCCTGACGCTCGCGCGCTTCCACGCGGACCAGACCGGGACGCTCACGTTCGACGCGCCCGCGCTGCTCGGCACGCAGCTCCCCGCGGCGATGTCGATGCTGCTGATGCTCGGGTTCTTCGCGGCGTTCGCGGTCAAGCTGCCGTCCCTGCCGTTCCACACGTGGCTGCCGGACGCGCACACGGAAGCGCCCACCGCGGGCAGCGTGATCCTCGCCGGGCTGCTCCTGAAGACGGGCGCCTACGGTCTGCTCCGCTTCGCCGTGCCGCTCTTCCCGGATGCGGCCCGGGTCTTCGCGCCGGTGGCGATGGGACTCGGAGCCATCAGCGTGGTCTACGGCGCGATCATGGCGTTCGTGCAGACGGACCTGAAGCGGCTCGTGGCGTACACGAGCGTGAGCCACCTGGGCTTCGTCCTGCTCGGCATCTACGCGGGCACGCCGCTCGCCTTGCAGGGTGTCGTGATGCAGATGATCTGCCACGGCCTCAGCGCGGGCGGGCTCTTCATCTTCGTGGGCCTCCTGCAGGAGCGGATCCACACGCGCGAGATCTCGCGCATGGGCGGGTTCGCGGCGGTGGCGCCGCGGATGGCGGGCCTCGCGCTCGTGATCGCGATGGCGGGCATGGGGCTGCCCGGCCTCGGGAACTTCGTCGCGGAGATCCTGACCCTCGTGGGCTCCTACCAGCGCAGCATCCCGTGGACGATCGTGGCCACGGCCGGGCTCGTGGGCGCCACCATCTACTCGCTCGTGCTGTTCCAGCGCGCGTTCCAGGGTCCGAACAAGACCTCCGCGCGCTTCCCCGACCTCTCGGGACGCGAGACCGCGATCCTGGGAGCGCTCATCGTGGTGTTGGTGTGGCTCGGGGTCTACCCGCAGCCCGTGCTCGACGCGGCGAGCGCGTCGTTGACCCGGATTCAGGAGCTGGCGGGCGCCGTGCAGCTCTCGGTGATGCCGTGACGCCGTTCAATCCGCTCCCCATCCTGCCCCTCATCGTCCTGGGCGCCTCCGCATGCGTCTCGCTGGCGCTCCTCTCGTGGCGGCGACGCCACGGGCTGGTGCTGGCCTCCACGCTCGTGGGCCTCGCCGCGTCGGTGGCCAGCCTGCCGTTCACGGCCGCGGCAGTCGATCGTCAGGTGACGCCGCTGATCCGCATGGACGGGTTCGCGCTGTTCATGTTCGTCCTCCTCGCGGGCGCCGCCGCCGTGGTGGCCCTCCTCTCCCACGCGTACCTCGACAAGCGCCGGGAGAACCCGGAGGAGTTCTACGTCCTCCTCCAGACCGCCACGCTCGGCTCGGCGGTGCTGGCGGCGAGCACGCACTTCGCCTCGTTCTTCCTGGGGCTCGAGACGCTCAGCATCTCGCTCTACGCGCTCATCTCGTACAGCCGGACCCAGCGGCTTTGCGTGGAGGCCGGCGTGAAGTACCTGATGCTCGCGGGCGCCACGTCGGGCTTCCTGCTCTTCGGGATGGCCCTCCTGTACGCGGAAACGGGGACGCTGCAGTTCGCCGAGCTGGCCACGCGCCTCGCCACGGCCACCCCCGGCGGGATGATCGTCACGGCGGGGCTCGCGCTGCTCGTGGTGGGCGTGGGCTTCAAGCTGGCGCTCGTGCCGTTCCACCTCTGGACGCCGGACGTCTACCAGGGCGCGCCCGCCCCGGTGACGGCGTTCATCGCGACGGTCTCGAAGGGCGGCATGGTGGCGGCGGTGGTGCGGCTCCTCATGCAGATCGGGCTGCCGCGGGAATCCACGATCTTCATCGTGCTGAGCGCCATCGCGGCGGCGTCCATGCTCGCGGGCAACCTGCTCGCCCTCCTCCAGACCAACGTGAAGCGGATCCTGGCGTACTCGTCGATCGCGCACTTCGGGTACGTGCTGGTGGCGGTCCTGGCCGACGGAGACCTGGCGCTGCCGGCGGTGACGTTCTACCTGCTCGCCTACTTCGTGACCTCCCTCGCGGCGTTCGGGGTGGTCACGGTCCTCTCGGAATCCGAGCGGGACGCCGAGTCGATCGCGGACTACCGCGGGCTGTTCTGGCGCAGTCCGGGGCTGGCCACGGTGCTCACGGTGAGCCTCCTGTCCCTCGCCGGGATCCCCCTCACCGCGGGCTTCCTCGGCAAGTTCTACGTGCTCTCCGCGGGCATCGAGTCCTCGCTCTTCGGGCTGGCCGCCGTCCTCGCGGTGGGCAGCGCGGTCGGCATCTACTACTACCTGCGGATCATCCTCGTGATGGCGGAGGGCGCGGGCACCGACCCGCACGCCGTGGAAGCGCCGCTCGCCGGCAAGCCCTGGGTTCCGATCGCCGCCGGGGCGGTCCTCTCGGCGCTCGTGCTGCTCGTCGTGTGGCTGGGCGTGCAGCCCGGCGCGGTGCAGCGACTGATCCAGACCGCGGTGGCCAGCCTGACCTAGCGCAGGCGGGACGCTTCGCCGACGTTCTTCGCCCACCGGCCTGGGTCGGGCGACGCCGGCCGCGTCAGCATGCTCGGAGCGTCAGTGCGCGGTGCGCGAGAGCGTGCGCACGGTCCCCTGGCCGTCCTTGCCGGCGAGACCGAGGTCCTGCCCGTTCAGGAAGAGGTGGACGGCGCCGCCGTCGCTCGCGGTGAGGTCGAAGAAGCGGTCGGCCTTCCACTCCCGGCGTTCCCCCGCGGCGAGCGTGGCGCGCCGCGGCTGGCCCGCTCCATCCAGGAGCACCGAGATTTCGGCGGCTCGCACCGCCACCACCTGGAGTACGAGCTTCCCGCCGCTCTCGCCCGTCTGAGGCGGCGCCCCGGCGGGGTCCGGCAGGGACGGCCACGAAGACGAGGTCGGCGAGGCGCTCGCCTGGACCGGAATGCCCGTGCCCGCCGGGGTGGGCCGCGGCGGCGTGGTCCGTCCCGGGGTGACCGTCTCGGAAGCCGGCGTCTCGCGAGCCGTCTCGGCAGGCTTCTCGCCGGCCGTCGCCGGGGCCTTCTCGCGCGCCAGCTCGGGAGCCTTCTGGGGCGGCGCGGGAGCCTTCTCCGGAGACACGGGAGCCTTCTCCGGAGACGCGGCCGGCGATGGCGCCGCCTGAGCGGTCTGGGCGGTCTGGGCGGTCTGCACCGACGTGGGCGCGGAGGAGGAAGGCGCCTCCGGGGTCGCAGCGGCCGCGGGCGACGCCGTCTCGACGGCCTGGGCCGCCGAGTCTCGTGCGTCCTGCGCCCCGCTCGGCTCCGAGCCCTCTCGCGGCATGTCCCCGCGAATCACGCGCCAACCGATCCCGAGCACCAGGAGGACGGCCGCGCCGGCGAGCACGGCGCCGGCCCACCACCCGCCGCGACGCGCGATGCGCACGACGCGCTCGGGGTCCTCCAGGGCGCGCTCGAGCCGACCCGGCGTCTCGTCGACGCGCTCCTCCGCCCACGTCATCTCGTCCGGCGGACCGCTCTGCGCACGCAACATCTCGTAGCGGACGATGGCTTCGTTCGCCTCCACGCCGATCTCGCGGCACACCTGCCGCACGAAGCCGCGCACGTACGCGTCCGAGGGGAGGCTCTCGAGGTCCTCCTTCTCGAGGCTCTCGAGGTTCTCGATGCGGATGCGCGTCCGGCGCGCGAGGTCCTCGAGCGTGACGCCCGATCTCTCACGACCCTTGCGCAGAAACTCGCCGAGTCCTTCCATGCCTTCCCCCGTCCGCCCTCGACCGACCTCGCGTCAGAACTCCGTGCGCACGCGGTAGTCGAGAACCACTTCCTTCCCGGCCGCCACCGGCACCTCGAACTCCAGGTCCGCGGCCTTCGGCTTCTTCCACTCCAGGCTGGACGAGAGCACCGTCCAGTTCCCGCCCGGATGCTCGCGGACCTTGATGGTGACCGCGTCCTTCTCCTTCCGGTTGCGGAGCTTGATCTGGATCGCCCGCTCGAAGACGCGATCCGAGAGGCGCTTGCTCTCCATCTCGTTCCGCTCGCCGACGAGGTCGAAGGCGTTCCCCAGCGCGACGGAGACCTTCTCGTCCCTCGCCGTGTGCTGGATCCGGTCCTCGCCCGCGAACTCCAGCGCCCCCCCGACGTCCTCCCGATACACGCGGAACACGCCGGCCGGCAACGGGATCCCGAGCCCTCGCTCCTTCTTGTTCTCGAACTCCAGCTTCACCAGGACCTTGTCGTTCCCGGACGTGGGCTCGTAGACGTAGAGCTTCTGGACCGGTACCTCTCGATCGGCGATCAGCTGGACCTGCTTGACCTCCCGATCCGCCAGGGTCGTGGGGCGGTCCAGGTCGTAGATGTGGTACTCGAAGAAGGTCCGTTCCTCCATCTCGGGCGCCGCCTTCGCCATCATGTCCGTCCGCATGCCCCCCATGACGATCGGGGAGGGCGCCTGCGTGGCCCGGTGGACGTCGCCTGCGACGACCTTCAGGTGGGCGTCCTTGTAGGTGGCGCCGGAGTGGTTGTCGAGGGAGACCCAACCCGAGAGGCCCATCTTCGTGTCGTTCGCGTCCACGGCGGCCACGTACTCCGCGTGCCAGGAGAAGCCCCCCGTCAGGTAGGCGATTTCGAGGTCCCGCTGGGTGGCCCCGGAGTTCTCGAGCTTCCACACGAGGGTGGGGCGAGTCACGAGACCCTCGGGCAGCTCGGGGAGGGTCAGGTCGGCGATCTCGTCGTCGTTCACGACGACGACCCCGTCCTTCCCGTTCAGCACGAGCGCGCCGGCGGCGGTCTTGAGCACGCCCTCGTGCAGCTTGTCGTGCTTCGTGAGGATCCGCACGGTACGGTCGAGGTAGCGCTCGAGCAGCTTGTCCCGGCTCACCAGGTCATAACGGTAGTTCTGCTCCAGGACGACCAGGCCGCCGCCGGGGCCGGGGTTCAGGCGGACCGTGGTGGCGTCGATGCGGTCCGGCACGCCCGTGAACGAGAACTCGCCGGTGCCCTTCGGCACCTCGACCCGACGCGTCTCCTTCACCAGCGCGAGGTCGTCGTTGTAGACGGTGACGTGAATCTCGTCGGCCAAGGCGGGCAACGCGGCGGCCAACAGCGCCGCCGGCACCACGACCGCCGCTCTGTTCCAGGCGCGGCTCATGAGGCTCCTCCCGAGTGGACAGCGGGACCAATCTCTCGCGGGCGCCCCGACGTGTCGAGGGCTGCGGGATCTCCGGCATTACCCCGGAGGCGCCGGCCCTATTCCGCCTGCCGCCCCCGTTTGCGGACCCGCCACCGGCCCGACGGCGGAGTCCGCCGCGCCGACCCCCGAGGGGCCTACTCCAGGTCCGCGAGCGCGGCGGTTACGCGGTCCAGGTCGGTCTTCAGGCTCGCGAGCTTCTCCCGCTCGCGGTCCACGATCTCGGGCTTCGCGCGGGACACGAAGTCCGCGTTGCCGAGCTTCCGCGTGGCGCCCGAGACCAGGTTCTCCAGGCGCTCGTTCTCGCGGCGCAGCCTCTCGCGCTCGACGTCGAGGTCGATGACGCCCTCGAGCGGCACCCAGACCGTTCCCCCGCGCACCACCGCGCTGGCCGCGCTCTTCGGCTTCGCGACGCTCGGGCCCACCGTCACCTCCGACAGCCGCGCGAGCGCCGTGGCCAGCTCCGACGTCTCGGCGAGCACGCGCGCGAGGTCCGCGTCGTCCGAGTGCACCAGCAGGCGCACCGTGGCGCTCGGCGGCACGTTCATGGAGCTGCGCAGGTTCCGCACCGCCGAGACCGTCTCGCGCAGCCGCTCGAAGTCCGCCTCCGCGGCCTCGTCCGCGCGGAACGCGTCCGCGTCCGGCCACGGGGCCACCACGAGCGCGCCGTCCGTCCCCGGCAGGTAGCTCCACAGCTCCTCGGTCACGAACGGAAGATACGGATGCAGCATGCGGATCGTGGCGGAGAGGACCCGCGCCAGCGTGGCGCGCGCCGCCTCCCGATCCGACTCGCTCGCGCCGGGCGCCAGCCGGCGCTTCGCGACCTCGAGGTACCAGTCGCACAGGTCGTTCCAGAAGAAGCGGTACAGCTCCGCGGCGCCGTCGTGGAAGCGGTACTCCGTGAGCGACGACTCCACCTCGCGGATCGCGCGCCGCGTGCGCGAGAGGATCCAGCGATCCTCGAGCGTCTCGCCGAGCGGCCCCTGCGGCACGCCGTCCAGGTTGGCGAGGGCGAAGCGCACCGCGTTCCAGATCTTGTTGCAGAAGCGCTGGCCCAGCTCGAAGCGGTTCTCCGCCAGCTTCACGTCCTGGCCCTCGCGGGTGAGCGTCACGAGCGAGTAGCGCACCGCGTCCGCGCCGTACTTGTCGATCATCTCGATCGGGTCGATGCCGTTGCCCAGGCTCTTCGACATCCGCCGGCCCTGCGTGTCGAGCACCGTGGCGTGAATGTAACAAGTGGAGAACGGGCAGCGCTGGTCCTCCGGGAGGAAGTCCAGCAGCTCGTAGCCCGCGATCACCATGCGCGCCACCCACAGGTAGATGATCTCCCGCGCGGTGCTCAGGAACTGCGTGGGATAGAAGCGCGCGAGATCCGCGGTGCGCTCCGGCCAGCCGAGCGTGGCGAAGGGCCACAGCCAGCTGGACGCCCACGTGTCCAGCACGTCGTCGTCCTGGCGCACGATGCGCTTGCCGGTCTTCGGGTGCGGCGAGCCGCGCGCGAGCGGCAGCGCGGAGGCGGCGGGCACTCCGTCCTCGTCGTACCACACGGGGATGCGGTGGCCCCACCAGAGCTGCCGCGAGATGCACCAGTCCCGCACGTTCTCGAGCCAGTCCAGGTACACCTTCGCCCAGCGCTCCGGGACGATCTTGAGCCGGCCGGACTTCACCGCCTCGATGGCGGGCCCGGCGATCTCCTTCATGCGCACGAACCACTGCTCCGAGATCAACGGCTCGATCGTGTCCCGCGAGCGGTCCGACACGGCCACGTTGTGCTCGATCTCCTCCACCTTCTCCAGGAGCCCGCGCGCCTCGAGGTCCGCCACGATCCGCTCGCGCGCGCCCTCGCGCGTTTGCCCGCGATACGGGCCCGCCGCCTCGCCGAGCGTCCCGTCCGGCTCGAACAGGCTCACGATGGGCAGGCCGAAGCGCTGCCCGCGGTCGTAGTCCGCGGGATCGTGGCCCGGCGTCACCTTCACCGCGCCCGTGCCGAACGCGGTCTCCACCGTCTCGTCCGCCACCACGGGAATGGGCCGATCCAGCAGCGGCAGCAACACGGTCTTGCCGATGAAGCTGCTCCAGCGCTCGTCGCCCGGATGCACCGCCACGCCCGTGTCGCCGAGCATGGTCTCCGGCCGCGTGGTGGCCACGGTGATGAAGCGACCTTCCTCCCCGCGCACCGGATAGCGGACGTACCAGAGCTTGCCGCGCCGCGGCACGTACTCGATCTCGTCGTCGGAGACGGCGGTGCGCAGCGTGCAATCCCAGTTCACGAGCCGCGCGCCGCGGTAGACGAGCCCGCGCTCCCAGAGGCGCACGAAGGCGGTGGCCACCGCGCGGCTCATGTCGTCGTCGAGGGTGAACTTCGTCCGCGACCAGTCGCACGAGCAGCCGAGGCGGCGAAGCTGACGGAGGATGGCGTCCCCGTGCCGCTCCCGCCATTTCCAGATCTCGCCGACGAACGCCTCGCGGCCCATCGATTCGCGCGTGAGCCCGAACTCCTTGTAGAGCTGCTTCTCCACCACGGCCTGCGTGGCGATGCCGGCGTGATCGGTGCCGGGCAGCCAGAGCGCCTCGAACCCGGCCATGCGACGGTGCCGGATCACGATGTCCTGCAACGTGTTGTTCAAGGCGTGCCCCATGTGGAGGACGCCGGTCACGTTGGGCGGCGGGATCATGATCGTGAACGGGGGCTTCGACGAGCGCGGGTCCGCGTGGAAGTGCCCGCCGGCCTCCCAGAAGCCGTAGATCCGCTCCTCGACGGCCGCCGGCTCGTACGCCTTCGGGAGCTCGTGGATCTTGGGCTCCGCCACGGAAACCTCCGCCTCGCGCAATGGAAGGGGCGGGACAGGGTAACACCGTCCCCGAGCACGAACAAGGCGAGGGCGACGCTGGAGCGGATGGCCCGCGAGGGCCGGGCATGCGGCGTTCCCGAACAGGGCTGCCGCCCGAACAGGGCTGCCGGCGGCGCGGCCCGGGCCGGCCAGCGCCCGGATCACTCCAGCTTGAGGATCCAGTGCATGACCTCCTCGCGCGCCGCCTTGTCGTCGGCCGGGAGGAGATCGAGGGACTTCCGGAACTCGGCCAGGGCGCCGGCGCGGTCCCCGTCCAGGGAGAGGATCTCGGCGCGCGTGGCCACGTAGTAGGCGTCGTTCGGGGAGCGGCGCAACGCCTCGTTCACGCGCTGGAGCCCTTCCTTGGTCCGGCCCGCGCGACCGAGGAGCAGCGCGAGGTTGTTCGACGCATCCGCGTTCGACGGGTCCGCGCGCAGCACCTCGCCGTACATCGCGATGGACGAGTCGGACTTGCCGGCCGCGGCCAGGAGGGCGGCCCCGTCGAAGAGCGACGCCGCCGTGTTCGGGTCCGCCTTGGCCTCCGTCAGAAGCTCCGCCCACCGGCTCCGGCGCCCCGCCACCAGCTCGGCTTCCGCACGGCTCCGGACGAACGCCGCGTTGTGCTTCGCGTCCCGGAGCGCGGCGAGGCGGGCGAAGAGGTCCGCGGCGTCCTCGCCCTTGCCCTGCCTCGTCCAGGCGGCCGCGAGCGCCCAGCGCGGGAGGAACGAGGTCTCCTCCCATCCGGTGAGGCGCGTGAGCTCCGCGACGGCACGGTCCAGGGCCGCCCCGCGCAGCGCGCGCACGTCCTCCGGGCGACGCGGCGAGAAGGCCGTGAACGCCCAGGACCGGAGGACCTCGTCGTTGCGCGGCGCCCGCCCACCCCGACGCACGAAGATCATCATGGCGTCGTCCCAGTAGACGCAGCCCCAGCCGGGGTCCTTCCAGAGGACGTCGCCGATCCGGTCGTCCACCTCCCCGCCGGCGCGGCGGAGGATCGCGCACTGGACGTCGTAGCGGCGGAGCACGTCCTCCCATCCGGGCGCCGCTTCGAGCACGCGGTAGTACTCGTCGCGCCAGAAGCTCTCCGGATACGCCTCGAGCCGCGCGTCCACGAAGACCGGGAAGCGCCGCCCCTTGCCGCGCAGCAGGATGCAGGACGAGAAGACGTCGGTGTTGAAGATCGGACCCTGGATGTTCTCCGCCCAGAGGAAGTCCACCGCGCGCTCGGGGAAGTGCTTCGGATCCATCCCGAACCCGAACGGGAACATCCAGTCCTGCGTGGCGCGGAAGGAGACGAACGCGGCCGCGGCGACGACCGCCCAGGCCACGATCGCCTCGGCCACGTTCGCGCGCGCGCTGCCGCCGCCCTCGCTCGACGCCTGCCCACGACGCCCGCGACCGATGCGCGCGAAGAGATCGTCCGCGAGCGCGCCCCACGTGCGCCCGAGGAGCGGCGCCGACGCCGCGGCGAACGTGATGATCTCCCGCACCGCCTGGTACGCGAGGATCCCGAAGCCGAGCGACACGAGAAGCTGCGTGAGGTCCACGCGACGCGGGCGCAGCAGCACGCCGAGCAGCGCCGCGCCCGCCACGAGATCCCACGGCCAATCCACGGACAGCCGCACGGAGTGGTACTCGAGGATCATCTGGCGGAACGCCTGGTTCTGATAGAAGAGGAACGGCAAGGCCAGCGGCTTCACGCCGCTCGGGTTGATCAGCGCGACCGTAGCGATGGGCAATGCGATCGCCACCGCGGAGAAGAGCGCCAGCCGCCGGTAGTTCCAGCCGTCCAGCGGCGTCCCCGGGAACACGTGCGAGCCCGGCACGGCGTGGCGGCCCGGGCGTCGCGCGAGCAGGATCTTCGCGCCCTCCCCCACCACGGAGGCCGCGAGGTACAGCGCGCCGAAGAGGACGCCCGAGTGGACGTGCGCCCAGATCGTCATGAGCGGGATGATCGGCCAGAGGCGTCGGGTCTTCCCTTCCCGCAGATCGGCCACGTAGCCGTGCAGGAGCGGCAGGAACACGATCGTGACCAGGAAGGGCCGCTCGAAGAAGCGCGGGCGCGCGCAGACGAGGAGCACGAGGACGATCGCGCTGGCGACCACGATGGGCGCGCCCTCGCGTCGCGCGTTGCGGAAGAGCAGCACCGCGCCGAGGAAGACGACGAGCATCCGCAGCAGGATGAGACCCGTGGCGCCCGCGAAGTGATGCACGAGGAAGAGCGTCACCTGCCCGAGCCACTGGTGCACCGGATAGGGATAGTCCGGATGCGTGTGGCTGAAGAAGTTCGTGCTCGGGATCTGGTGGCTCTTCAGGATCTCCCGGCCGACCGTGACGTGCCCGCCGAGGTCCGTGTCCGTGACCTGGAAGCACGTGAGGAAGAGCGCCGCCAGGAGCACCGCGGCGATCGTCAGCCGCCGCAGGGGAACGTTCGCGGCCAGGGGATCGGGCGCAGTCACGGCGGCTCGTCCATTCGGCGGATCCGGCGTGGTCACGGCGGCTTCCCCGGGAGCCGGATCCGGCGTGGTCATGGCTGCTTCCCCAGGAGCTCGCGGATGCGCAGCCGGAGGATCATCACGTACCCGTCCAGGAGGAGCCCCAGCGACAGCTTCGAGTCGCCCTCGCGCCGATCGACGAACTCGAGCGGGATCTCGACGATCCTAGCGCCCGCCCGGTGCGCGCGGAAGAGGACCTCCTGGACGATCGAGGGCCCCGTGCTGGTCAGCGTGGCGGGCCGGATCGCCTCGAGCGTCGCGCGCGTGAAGCCGCGATACCCGGAGTTGCAGTCGCCGATGGGGACGCCGAGCACGAGGCGGATGTAGGAGTTCGCCAGCACCGTGATGAGCCGGCGGAGCCACGGGCGATCCGTGTCCGAGCCGCCGCGGACGAAGCGGGACGCGAGGACCATGTCGGCGCCGCGGCTCAGCTCCGAAAGGAAGCGGGGCACCAGGGCGGGATCGTGCGAGAAGTCCGCGTCCATCTCGAGGATCGCGTCGGCGCGGGACGCGAGCGCCGCGAGGAAGCCGTCCCGGCCGGCGAGGCCTCTCCCCTTGGGCGGGGCGCGGTGGACCACGGACACGTGCGGGTCCGCGGCCGCGAGGCGGTCCGCGATCTCGCCCGTGCCGTCCGGCGAGCGGTCGTCCACCACCAGGATGTCGGCTTCGGGGACGATGCGGCGCAGCTCCGCCACGAGCCGCTCCAGATTCGGCGCTTCGTTGTAGGTCGGGACGACGATGACGGTTCGCACGGTCTCCTCACTCTTCCGGCGGATTCTCGCCCGAAGCGCCGCAACGCGGAAGGCCGAACGAGAAGACCGAGCGCGAAGACCGAGCCCGAAGACCGGGCGACCGGACGAAGCGCGAAGGCCCGACGAAACGGGGGCCGCCGGTCACGCCGACGGCCCCCGCCGAAGCTGCGACGCGCGGACCCGCCGCGCCGCTCTCTGCTAGTGCACCCGCACCATCTCGCGGCTGACGGTTTCGTTGCCGGCCTTGAGACGGACGAGGTACACGCCGCTCGCGACCCGCGCGCCCGTGACGTCACGCCCGTCCCAATCGAACGAGTGCGTGCCCGCTTCCAGCCTGCGATCGACGAGGCTCGCCACGCGGCGACCCGCGACGTCGTAGATGGCCAGGCCCACGTGGCCGGCCGCCGGCAGCGAGAAGCGCAGCGACGTGGTGCCGCTGAACGGGTTCGGGACGTTCTGGAACAACGCCAGACCGCCCGCCACCTGCCCACCGATCACCGGAGCATCCGTGGCCGTATCCGGCACGAGCCACTGGAGCACGCGCTGCATGACCAGCGCGTCGTTGGGCGCAGCGATGCCCTCGAACGGCGCGGTCAGGAGCACGGTCTTGAAGACGCCGCTGTCGTAGCGCATGGCGACGTGATTCGCGCCCGAGTCCAGCCACGGCGCCGCCCCCACGCCCGGCGTCAACGCATCCGCCAGGTTGGTGAAGGGCGGGGTGACGGCGAAGCTCATGCCGTCCCCGATCGGGTCTCCGGCGACGCCCGTGACGGTCGGAGCACCTACGTCCCGGGTGAACGCGCTCACCCGGAGGTAGTTCGTGGTGAGGGCCACGAGCCCGCGATCGTTCAGGAATCCCTGGCTGCAGAGGAACAGCCGGCCGCCGCCGTCCAGATAGCTGATGAGATCAGCCTGCTGCGGTCCGCCGAGCGTCAGCACCTGGAGCGAATCCGTGTTCCAGATGACGGCGTCGAAGTTCGACATCCAGCTCACCGGCGGAGTGGCTCCGTTGAGGGCTGCGACGTCGTGTCCGAGCGCGAAGTAGCCGGCGCTGGCGAGCGCATTCTGGTAGTACGTCTCCAGGTGGGCGCCGTTGTCGTCGTCCACGAAGAGCAGCTTCGGCCGCTGGTAGAACGTGATGTAGCTGTGATTCTGCGCGGCCGGCGGCAGCGACACGGGCTCCACGGAGAATCCCACCGTCCCCATCCCCGGGGCCGACGGAGTCACGCGGACCGTGATCGCCTCCTGCTGGTCCTTCGTCATGTTCGGGATCGTGAGCGTCGTGGGGTACGAGTTGCCGTTCCACACGATCGCAGCGTCCCATCCGACGGGCAGGGCCGACTTGTCGAGCGTCAGCAGCACGTCGTCGTTGACGGTGCCCTGGTACAGGACCTGGGAGTTGAAGTCCTTGGCACCGCTGTTGACCCGCGCCACGGGGGTACCGAGATCGGACACGAGAACCTGGTACTGCGCCGGGGAGAAGCCCGCCTGCAGCACCTTCTTGTTCGTATCGCGCTGAACGAATGCCACCGCGTGCAGATCCTGGATCTTCCACGTCGGATCGATACTGAAGTTCGTCACCACCTGCTGGGTATCGCCCGAGTTCGTCGCCGTGAGCGTGGTCTCGGTGATCATCAGCCGGGCGATGTAGTTCATGGTGGTGTTCCCGGTGTGCGGCTCCGTTCTGCCGCCGCCCAGGGGCACCGCGTCTTCGTAGAGCGCGCACCGGATCTTGCAGTTGGAGGGGAGGTTGATGGTCTCCCCCGGCGCCACCTGGACGTTCACCGTGGACGTACCGGTCAACGTGATCGAGTTCAGATCGAGCGTCACCGACACGAGCAGCTGCGACGGATCGATGTAGTGCGCCGCGAGGATCGGCTTGTACGTGTTGTACGTCCCCACGGAGTCGCCGGCGCCGACGACGTGCTGGCTGCCGTCGAACCAGACGTCGGGAGCGGAGTTCGCGGCGTAGTACTGGGCGCGCGCCGTCGAGCTGGGGTTACCGAGCACCGCGTCGTTGAAGTGCCAGTCGAGGTGGACGAGCTGGGTCTTGTCGGGGTAGTCCTGCCGTTCCGTCATCCGCAACGCCGCACGGGCGTAGGGGCAGTACGTTCAATTCCACCAGCCGAACTCTTCGACGAGCATCGTCCGCTGGACTGTCGCCAGAGCGGGCGCGGCGAAGAGCACGGCGCCGAGGAGGAGGAAAAGGACCTTCGTGAGGGACCTTGCTCTCACAGGGATCTCCTTTCGAAGCCGGTGAGCACCGGCCGGGAGAGAGGAGCCGGACCTACATGGCGCACCGCTGCCGTGGGGGTTAGGCAACTGGCTCCAAAATACCACACCGAGTGCCACCGGGGCACCGGGTTGGTCGCGGATCGGCCCCCAATCGGCAAGAAGGGAGGCCGCCGGTCGCCCGACGGCCCCCCCGAGAGTCGCCGCCCGGACCCGGCCGGGCGCCGAACCTGTGTTCCTGCATCCGCCTTTACTTCACCCGCACCATCTCCCGGCTGACCGTCCGGCCGTTCGCGGTGAGGCGGACCAGGTAAACCCCGCTCGCGGTGCGCGCCCCGGTCACGTCCCGGCCGTCCCAGACAACCGAGTGCGCCCCCGCCTCGAGCTGACGATCGACGAGGCTCGCCACCCGGCGGCCCGCGACGTCGTAGACGGTGAGGCGAGCGTGCCCGGCCTGGGGCATCGAGAAGAGCAACGAGGTGGTGCCGCTGAAGGGGTTGGGAGCGTTCTGCCAGAGGGCCAGCCCGCTCTCGTCCCGTCCCGCCACCGGGGGAACCGCGGTGATGTCGTTCGGCACGAGCCAGTCGAGCACCCGCTTCATCACCGTGGCATCCGTGGGTGTCGCGATCCCCTCGAAGGGCGCCGTCATGAA
The DNA here is from genome assembly GCA_046330135.1 of bacterium. Classification (GTDB taxonomy): domain Bacteria; phylum ARS69; class ARS69; order ARS69; family ARS69; genus CAYYFX01. Next base: position 1,153,630 of record JAXLTI010000003.1, on the reverse strand, counting down.
GACCGTCCGGTAGACGCCCGAGTCGTACCGCACGGCCACATGGTTCAAGCCCGCGTCCAACCAAGCCACGCCACCGGTGTTCGGCGTGACCGCGTCGGCCTTGTTCACGAACGGCGGGCTGACCGCGAAGCTCAGACCGTCCCCGATCGGATCCCCCGCGAGGCCGGTCGCGCTCGCCCCGCCCACGTCCGGCGTGAACGCGCTCACGCGGAGGTAGCCCGTGACCATCGGCGTGAGCCCGCGCTCGTTCAGGATCCCCTGACTGACGAGGAAGAGCTTCCCGCCGCCGTCCATGTAGCTCATGAGCGTGGTCTGGAGCGCCGTGCCGATCGTGTTCGTCTGGAGCGAGTCGGTGTTCCAGACGAGCGCGTCGAAGAGGTTGATGTAGCTCGCGAGCGGATTGCCCTGCGTGGACACCGTCTGCGTCACGGACCAGTAGCCGGCGCCGGTGATCGCGTTCTGGTACTTCCCTTCGAAGGACGCGCCGTTGTCGTCGTCCACGAAGAGGATCGCCGGCGTCTGCGAGAACGTGTGGTACGGGTGCACGTTCGTCCACGTGGAGTTGTGGAACGGCGCCGCGATGAGCGCAACGGTTCCCTCCCCGGGTCCGTTCGGCGTGACACGCACGCTCACGTTCTCCACCTGGCCATGCGCCATGTTCGGGATCGTGACGGTCGACGGGTAGACCGTCGAGTTGTAGACGATGTCCGCGCTCCAACCAGAGGGCAGCGTGGACTCGTCGAGCGTCAGGGTCACGTCATCGCTGAACGTGCCCGTGTTCGTGACCTGGTCGTCGAAGGTGCTCGGCCCCGACGTGACCTTCGCCACGATGGGGTCGAGATCCGTGAGGACGGCTTCGTACGCCACCGTGGCGTTCGCCGCTTGGAGGATGTTCTTGTTCGTGTCGCGCTGGACCCACACCGCCGCGTGCAGGTTCCGGATGTTCCACGACGGGTCGATCGGGAACGTCTGCACGATGTGCTGCGTCTGGCCCGAAAGCGAGTCGGTGAGCGGAACCTCGAAGACCATCGCGCGAGAGATGTAGTTCCAAGTCAGGTGCCCGGTGTGGGGCTCGCAGCACCTGACGATGTTGTCCTCGGTCAACGCCGCGCGGACCTTACAGGCGCTCGGTGTCCCGATCGTTTCGCCGGGCGCCACAGTCACGTCCGTGGTGACTGTGGCTAGCATCGTGCTCGAGTTCAGGTCGAGCTGAGCGCTGATAATGAGCTTCGAGGGCACCGCGTAGGCGGCGTCCACGCGCGGTCTGAAGTCGCTGTAGGCACTCACCGAGTCGCCTGCGCCGAGAACGTTGTTGCCGCCGTCGAAGAACACGTCAGGAACGGCCGGGACGCCGTAGTAGTTAGCACGTGTTGCGCCCGAGCCGTTCGCCAGGGCGTCAGACGTATGCCAGTCGATGTGGACGAGCTGATCGTCATTCGGGTAGGCGAGCTCGACGTTCCGAAGGGCCGCACGGGCCCAGGGGCAGTACGGTCAAGACAAATACCCGAACTCCTCCACCATCGTGGTGCGCTGCACCCCCGCGAAGGCGGGAACCGCCATCATCACGAAGCCGATCACGAGCAGAACCGGCGCTAACCACTTCGCTCTCACTGCGTGCTCCTTTCGTAGGCCGGGTCCGACCGGCCGGTGATTAACGCGAGAAGACGTCCGGAGTCATCGAATCAGGATCAAGCTGCGCGAGAGAGACCCGCGAGGAGTCTCCAGGCGATAGAAATACGCGCCCGCCGGCAGCAGTTGCCCGCTCGCCGTGCGAGCGGTCCATTCGGCCGAGTGCGCGCCGGCCGCGAGCGTTCCGTCCACGAGCGTCTCGACGAGCCTGCCTGCGGCGTCGTAGACGCGCAGCGTGGCGCGTCCCTCGCGCGGCAGGATGAACGGGATCCGGGTGCGGCCGGTCGCGGGATTCGGTGCGCTCTGAGAGAGCTGCAGCGTGGGGATGCTCGGCGGCATGCCCGCTCCCACCGCCGCGGTACCCGCGTAGAGCCTCAGATGGAACGTGCTGTTGAGCGCCGGATTCCCCACGGAGTGCATGACGAAGTCCGCGTTGCCGACGCCGTCGGTGAAGGGGACCAGGTCCACACCGATCGTGTCCTGCACACCCGCCTCGAAGCGCAGCGTGGTGCTGTCCGGGAAGCAGATCTGCCGCAAGCAGACCTGCGGGAACCACTCGTAGCCCTGCGGCGGCACGGGCGACACGATGAGATTCTGGATCTCCAGATGGAAGGAGTCCGCCACCGCCGCTGTGTTCCTCAGCAGGAAGTAGAAATACGGCCCGGTGAAGTCGATCTCGGGCCAGCTCTGCGTCAGCGAGCCGAGCGGCGTGATCGTGTACCCGTAGGCGAGCGCGTTCGAAGGCGCGCCGAACCATCCAACCATCGTGACGACCGCGACCAACACAAGGATTGCCAATGCCCGTCTCATGCGGACCCCCGTGCGAGTTGAAGGACTTGGACAGCTGACTCCACTTTAGCACAAGCGGTCGGGCCGTTGCCCGGTGTGGTGTTCCTTTGAGTCCTCTTGTCCTGACGTTGACCGCGCCAAGCTCCCCGACTCACGGGAGCGTCACACGACGCGTCCCCCAAACGGCCAGAATCTCGTGCGTGTCATCGGACTGCACGTATGACACGAGATCCATCTTGTCGGCGTTCCAAGTGCCGGAGATGATGAAGGATTCTGGGAATTCCACAACCTGGCCCGGCGTCGTCAACGTGAGCGCTTCCTCGTGAAGATCGCGCGCCACGAAGTCGTAGGGCGAGTCGTTCCCCGGAGCGGACACGAGCTGCTGGATCAACGCGGTCCGCAGCACGAGGTTGCCCGGCAACGAGCCGCCCCGCCACTTCACACGGACCGTGAAGGTGGCGGCCAGAGCATCGATGGTGCCGGTCGCCTTCACGGCCACGGGGCAGTCGTTCGAGCAAGCGCCGCGCTGCGCCTCGAATCGGGCGTGATACTGGGCCAGCTCCGACGCGTTGCTGTCCACGAGCACGGCCGGGCTGTCGTTGGCCCCGCCCTGAACCACCACCGCCGGCCATCCGTTGAAGTTGGTGCCGCGGTAGTAGATCTCGTGCGTGTGCCAGCGCGCGTCGTAAAGCGGCAGCCCGGCCACGCTGTGCCACTCGATCGCGAAGAGCGTGCCGGCGTTGTCCCGGTACATCCCGCGAATCTCGGCGGAGGACGGCGGGCAGTTCGGACACACGACGTACGTGAACATCTCCAGGAGGACTGCCCGCGGCGGCCCGAGCTGCGCCGCCACGTCGATGGTGTTGAAAGGCTGCACGTCCTCCGCGATCGGCGAGGTGTCCGCGAACCCGTCCTTGCGCAGGAGGAACCGCGTGGGGCCGGGCGGCAGGCGCTCGAGGGTTGCGCTGCCGGACGCGTCCGTGACGACCCCGGTGGGCTGCGGCGTGCCGGAGCCGTCCAGGATGAAGATGGCCGCGCCGTCGACCGCGCCGCCGAGAAGCTCGTCCGTGGCGGTCACGTGCGCCGCACCGACCACGACCAGCGTCATCGCGAAGTCCACGCGCGCGGTCTTCGTGGGCTGCACCACGACCTCGCGGTCCGCCGGCGCCACGTCGTAGTACGGCTTCGCCACGCTCACCGTGTACGTGCCCGCCTCCAGGGGACCGAGCTTCTCGGCCGCGCCCTGCGAGACGCCGTCCAGGAACACCTCCGCGCCGGACACGCCGCCGGTGCCGATCTCGATGAACCCCTGCGTGGGCGGGGGCACGTCCTCGAAGCAGGAGGACGCCACGAAGAGGACCGCTGCGAGGGCTAGAAGCGACCGACCCATTTGATCTTCATCCCTTCGAACTCCGGTTCATAGAAGCACACTCCGCCCGTGCACTTCCACCCGCCGCGCTCGGACCCGTAGCTCAGAACGACGTCGTGGCCGTCCGCCACGTTGATCTCCGCGATCACGTTGCCCCAGACGCTGCGGGGCTCCGTGGCCGCGCCTTCGTCCGTATCCTCGCGAGTCACCGTGAGATCGAGCCACGGCGAGCGGCCGTAGGAGATCGCGAAGATCCGGTCGTGGAACCTGCGGGGGTCCTGGAACCGGAAGGTGGTGTCATCGAAACGCTTCACCTCCGCCCACTCGCCCTCGAGGGTGATGCTGTTGACGTCGTCGAGGTGCATGACGTCCTCCCCGAGGCCGGTGATCCGCTCCTCGTGCTGGGTCCCGAGGTGGGCCCGGGAGTCCGCGGCGGCACCCGTCAGGAAGACCTTCTCCCGCCACGTGGTCTTCGCTTCGCCATAGACCTCGCGGAAACGGTCCGAGCCCACGTCCTTGTCCAGCTGCGCCCAGCTCCCGAGGAACGACGTGAACGTCCCCGGCGCCCACTCGGCCTGGAGCAACGTCCCGTTCACGTCGTCGTCGGGAATGTCGGAGAGGATCTGCCCGTTCACGCGCAGGAGGCTCGTCCACGTGTGCTGGCGCAACGTCGTGGGCGGATCGTGGTACTTGTGCTCGAAGCGGTAGAAGTCCTTGTGCTCGGCGGAGAAGGTCACGCCGTGCGTGGTGACCTCGCCCGAGAAGAACCCGCCGTGCCCCGGCTTTCCGAGGTGGCCGAGCCCGTCCTTCCCCGGGAATTCCCGCTCCACCCACTCGCCGTACACCGTGGCCGGCCCGACCACGAGCTCCGCGAGCCCGCCCGACTGCTGCTCGCGCGGGAGGATGTCCGTGTTCGCCGTGGCGCCCCACGCCTCCACGAAGCTCCCGCCCACCCGCGCGCGGGCCTTCGGCCACGGACCACGGAGGTCGAACGGACGCGGCTCCACGAAGACGCCCCGGAAGCGGTTGCCGAGCTGGCTTCCGGCCACGACCGTCGCGGCGCCGAGGTCGTTCTCTCCGCGCGCGCGGACCCCTTCGAGGCGCGTGTCGAAGTTCAGCTCCTCGTCCTCGAACACCGACATGGCGAGGCCGCGGCCGAAGACGTTCGACACGTCGCCGGCCTGCACGCGGAAGTGCTCGGTCTCCACGCCGAAGAGCCGCTTCGTGACCTCGGTCTGATCGATGCGCTGCTCGCCGGTGACGCCGGTCTTCGCCACGGCGTAGGGGTCGTACACGGCGGCGTTGGAGAGCTCCAGGGATTCGAGGCGGAGCCACGCCGAGAAGATGCCCTGGTAGCCGGAGACCTCGAGCCGGTTGCGGAAGGCCTCCTCGCGCACGCCTTCGTGGGCGAAGCGGCGGTACTCGAGCTTGTCCGTGGCGCTGATGCGGAGCGTGGATGCGTCGTCGTCGGCGCGGGCGAGGCCGGCCGCGGACGCCGTGAGGAATGCGATCGCGAACGCCCCGGCGCGCCCCCTTCGTCCGCCGGTCGGGCGGCCCGGGCGCCGGCTCACTTCGTGGTGTCGGGCGTGGCCTCCGCCTGAGGGGCCTCTCCCGCTCCGCCGAGCAGCTCCACGACCACGCGCTCGATCTCCTTCTCGTTCCCGGGCACGTAGCCCGTGTGCTGGAACCGCATGAAGCCCTGCGAGTCGAGCACGACCACGTACGGGATGGAGCCCTTGCCCTGGAGCTTGTGGAAGACCTCCTGGTCCCCGTCCATCAGCACGCGGAACGTGTAGTTGCGCGTGTCGACGAACTTCTTCACCTGGCTCTGCGACTTCGGCGAGTCGATGGTGACCGCGCACACCTGCACGCCTCTCTTCCCGTATTGATCGAGGATCCGTTGCAGGTACGGCAGCTCCTTGATGCACGGCTTGCACCACGTCGCCCAGAAGTCGATGACGACCGGGCCCTTCCCCAGGAGATCGTCGAGGGAGACCTTGTCGCCCTTGACGTCGACCACGTGGAAGCCTGGCGCCTTGGCGCGCGAGGCGCCTTCCGCGGCGGGCGGCGGATTGTCCTCCGCCCGGGAAGGGGGCGGCGCAGCGACGGTGAGAGCGAGGAGGATCCCGAGCGAGGCGGTGCGCAGCGTCATGGGGTCATCCGGTCAGCGGTCTGATGGAGCGAGACGGCCGGCGGCCGAAGCCCCCGGAGCGATCGGCGAAGGTACTGCGTTCCGACCGCCCCGGGAAGGCTTTGCGCGCTCGGAGTGGCGTCCAGGACGCTGCCCGACGGCGGTCGCGGGCGATTACGACGCCCGCGACCGCGAGGGGCTGCGCTACTGGAGCACGGTGACCTTGGTGGCGGCGATCTGCCCGGCACCGGTGGCGCGGACGAAGTAGGTGCCGGCCGCCACGCGACGGCCCCCTTCATCCCGCCCGTCCCAGGCCACCTCGAGCGACCCGGCCGCGTGACGGCCGTTCACGAGGGTGCGCACGCGGCGCCCCGCCGCGTCCAGGACGGTGAGGCTCACGTCCGCTTCCTTGGGGAGAGCGAGCCGGATGGACGTCTGAGCCCGGAACGGATTCGGCCGACTCGCCTCGAACGCCAGCGCGCTGCGCCGCTCGCTCGACGCCACCGCGACGCCCGTGGACGCCGTGGGCAGGTCGATCTCCCAGACGCCGTTGCCGAACGTGGCCGCGCGCATGCGTCGCGCGGAGGAGATCGCGAGGTCGAGGATCATGGCCGGCGGCATGCCCACGTCGTAGATCGTCCAGCTCGTGCCGCCGTCCGTCGTGCGGTAGACGCCGAGGTCCGTGCCCACGTACGCCCACGCCGGATTGAGCGGATCCACGGCGACGGTCTGGTGCGGGAGGTCCGGGAGGTTCCCCGAGACGTTCACCCACGTGAGCCCGACGTCCGTGGAGCGGAAGACGTGGCCCGTGCCGTAGCCCGAGAACGTGGCCCACACGACGTCGTTGTTCGACGGGTCGAACGCGAAGTCCGTGGGATAGCGCGCCGGGTATCCGGTGGCGGCCGTCCACGTGGTGCCGCCGCTCGTGGTCCGGCGGATCTCGATCGTGCCCGTGGAGCTGCCCGTTCCGGCCACGACGCGGTTCGCATCGCCGAACGACACGCCGATCGTGGCCACGGGCGTGCCGTTCCAGTTCGAGCCGCCGCCCCCGAAGTTCCAGCTCGTGCCGCCGTCCGTGGACTTCTCCACGGCGAGCTCGCCCGCGTAGAGGATGTTCGGGCTGGACGGCGACAGGACGAACGGCGCGATGAAGTTCGCGGTGGAGCTGCTGTACACGTGCGCCTCGTTCCAGCTCGCGCCGTTGTCGGTGCTCTTGTACATGTTCAAGTACACGTACTCCTCGTAGAGCGTGTTCGGCGTGGTCGGGTCGATGGCGCACCAGCCGCCGTCGCCGCCGAACGTCTTGTTCCACGAATCGGCGCCGTGGTAGAGCAGCGTGCCGTTGTCCTGCAGCCCGCCGAGCGCGTGGTCGTTCGCCTGGAACGCGAAGCCCGCGTAGAACTGGCTCGAGCGCAGGCCGCCGTTCGCCCCGGTCCACGTGGCGCCGGAGTCGGTGGACTTGAAGATGCCGCCGTCGCACGCGATGTACACCGTGGCGGGGTTCGACGGATCGAACGTGCACCAGTGCGAGTCCGCGTGCACGTAGTTGGCAGGGCCCTCGGGGCCGCCCGCGGGCACGTCGCCTTCGTAGCCGGCGGACCAGTCGGAGACGTGGGCGAGGCTCCCGCCGCCCGTGGTGGAGCGGTAAACGTCGAGGCCGGCGCAGATCACGAGGTTCGAGTTCGTGGGCGAGACCGCCGTGACGTTGTCGTACCACGCCTGCGAGCTGGCCCAGTTCGTGGAGCTGACGCTCGTCCAGTTCGTGCCGCCGTTCGTGGAGCGGTACAGGCCCACGATCTGACGGGTGGACGCGTTGGACACGCCGGCCCAGATGCGTGCGGCATCCGAGGAGATCGCCAGCGCGGTGCGGCCGAAGCTCGTGGTGGGAAGGCCGCCGGCGAGGCGCGTCCAGGTGGTGCCGGCGTTCGTGGTCTTCCAGATGCCGGCCTGCGTGTCGTCCGGGACGCCGAGCTGCCCGTGCGACGCGTACGCGATCTGCCCGTTCGTGGGATCCACGATCACGTCCATGGCCATGACCACGGCGCTCTTCTGCGCCCACGTGTCGCCGCCGTCCGTGCTGCGGAAGACTCCTTCGGTGGTGGCGGCCCAGACGTTCGCCGGAGCGGTCGGGTCCATGCGGACCGCCTGCACCGCGCGACGCTGGTCGAAGGTCCAGGTCAACCCGGTGGCGAGCCACGTGGTGCCGCCGTCCGTGCTGCGGAGGATGCCGAGGCCGTAGCTGCTGCGCGCGCCCGGCGTGCCGACCTGCCCGTTCTGGTACCGGCCGATCTCGCCGGTCCCGATGACCATCTTCTGCGGGTTCGTGGGGTCGATGGCGATGCCGCTGACCGCGACCGACGGGAAGCCCGTCTCGACGCGGTTCCAGGCCGCCGCGCCCACGCCGCCGGTCGTGGAGAGCCACAGCCCGCCGCTGGCCGCGCCGGCCCACACGCGCGACGAGTTCGACGGGTCCACCGCCACGGCGAGCATCCGTCCGCCCACGTTGTCCGGTCCGATGGACGTCCAGGTGGCCGATCGGAGCGTGCCTTCGTCCACCGTCATGTGCGAGCGCGTCTGCCAGGCGTTCCAGAAGCCCTGCTGCGGGATCAGGTCGTTGGGATACGCGCGCTGGCCGTACCACCACTCGAACATCTCCCAGGCGTGGTCCTCACCCTGGCCTTCCACCTCGGGGCTCTCCGCGGCGGGGCGGACTCCTGCGGGGAGGCCCGCGGACGACCCGGCGCGAAACTGGGCCGGGCGGACGAAGAAGACGGCCGCGGCGCCGGCGACGGCGACCGTGGCCAGGAGGGCGGTTCGGTGGAGCGGTCCCATGGAGGACTCCTCGGTGAACGGCCGGATGAGGGGGGATGTCGGCATCTAGCATACGCGCAGGTCGACCGAATGGGAACGGGCCGAAGCGGCGCGGCGGCCCCCTGCCGAGGGACGCGTCGTCCCGAAGTGCGCAGCGGTGGGCTCCGCGAGCCGCCTTTGAGCGGATGTGACTCCGGCCGACGAAGCGAGTCGCCCAGCGCGTGCGAAGCGCCGCTCAGCGGCGCGCGGCCGCGAGCACTCGTTGCACCGCGGCGTGCACTCGCTCCACCGGGATGAGCTCCTGGCAGCTCGGGTGGATGTCGCACGTGCGTCGATAGCAGGGGTGGCACTCGATGGGCGTGACGACCTTCTCGCCGCGCCCGTAGAGCTCGATCTCCTGCGGGCACGTGGATCCGAAGAGGACCACCACCGGCACTTTCGCCGCGATGGCGAGGTGCATGCCGAGCGTGTCGCCGGTCACCACGAGATCGCAGCAGGCCACGAGCCCCGCGAACTCCGCGAGCGCGTGCCGGCCGGTGTCCACCGCGTCGCCCTTCGCGAGCGTCGCGATCTGAGCGTTGCGGTCCACCTCTTCGGGGCCGCCGAGCAGCGCCACGCGGCATCCTTCCGCGGCGAGCTTGCGGGCGAGCGCGCCGTACCCTTCGATCGTCCATGCCTTGTTCGCGAAGACGCCGCCGGCTCCGGTGTTGAGCCCCACCAGCGGACCGCTCCGGCCCTCGAGCCCCACGCGAGCGAGCGCCGCGCGACCGGCCTCCTTTTGCTCGCGGACCGCGGGAACGTCGTACTCCTGGCCGCGCCACGGCAGGCCGCACACCTCGAACGTCACGTCCTGGTAGGTGCGCTGATTCTCGAAGAACTTCAGACGGTCGGAGAGGCCGAGGTCGTACGCGTACTTCGCGTCCGGATGCAGCGGCGCCAGCGCGCCGCGGTCGTCGCGGCCGAAGCCTCGCCGCTCCTTCGCCGCCACGCCGGTGGCCCACGACGTGGTGTACGGATCCTTGTCCAAGGAGAGGACCAGGTCGAAGCGCTCCACGCCGAGTCGCGCGGACGTCTCCCACCCCGGCACGAGCAGCCGGTCGATGCGCGGATGCCCCGCGAGCAGCGGCACCGCGTTCTCCGCCACGACCCACGTGACGTGCAGCGGGCGGCCCGCCTCCTCGAGAGCCGCGAGGATCGGCGTGGTGCGCAGGACGTCGCCGAGCGCGGCGAGCTTCAGCACGAGCACGCGCCGCCCCATCGGCGAGTAGAGGTCGCACCCCTCGCACTCGCGCTTGTGCACGCAGGGCCGCTCCCCTTCGAAGAAGCGGCAGTCCGGCTTCCAGCGACGCTCCGGCTCGGGCATGGTCCCCCCGCGAACTCGATCCCTCGTTCGGGCCGCGATCCCTCGTTCGGGCCCCTATCCCCGGTCGGGCACGGCGAAGACGATCTTAGCGCGGACTCGACGCTTGCGGCTCGCCTCTCGGCGTGGGCCGCCCCTCGGTCCTGGGCGACGTCGATTCGCCCACGACCCGCCCCTCGACCGCCCTTGTCCTCGGCGCGTGGGCTCGGTAGGATCGGCACGCCCGCGCTGCGCAATCATCGCCCCCCACATCGAGAGCGGCCACGTCCGGGATGCGCAAGGAACGCCTGACCTACCGAGATCTGCTGCGGCGGCTCCTCGCCGGACGCCTCTTGCGGATGGAAGAGCGCCGCCGGGCCGAGGAGATCCTCGCGATTCCCGACCTCGTGGAAGTGGCGCTGCGCGTAGGCGAGCTGCTCGACACCATCGCGAAGCGCGGCGCGGTGATCCGCCTGGCGCGCCGCCCGGACGACCTCCGGAACGTCCAGCGCTACCTCGACCCCGCCACGAGCGACACCTGGGCCGTCGAGCTGCCGGGCCCCAGCACGGTTCACGTGGCCAACGGGGCGCCGTCGCCGCGAATCGCGGAGCCGCCGCCCCCCGCGCCCGCAGCGGCGCCCCCGAGCGTCGCGCCCGCTCCGCCGCACGAAGAGCCGCGGGCGCCGCGCCTGGTGCGCCCCGTGGAAGAGGTCGCGGTGGAGCCGGGGATCGCGCGGCGATTCGTCGACGCGAGCGGCGAGCCGGTCCGGACCCTCTTCTCCTCGTTCGCGCCCTGCCGCACGCCCGAGGAGCTGGCCGACGCGCTCGCGCCGCTGCGCGATCAGCTCGTTCGCTTCACGAGCGCCACCGACGTGCGCTTCCACGTCTTCGCCGATCCCCAGACCGGCCTCACCCCGGTTCCGCTGTGGGGCCAGAAGTCCGAGCCGCATTTCGCCCTCGGGACGCGCGTGGCGGAAGCCCTGGCGGGCGAGCGACACGCTCTCCACGTGCCCAACCTCGCCGTGCCGGGAACGGACGCGCCGCCCGCCGCGCGGGGCGCTCTCGCGTCGTTTCCGCTCGTGTCGGGCGAGCGACTCATCGGGCTCATGGAGGTGCGACGCGACGAAGCCGGCGCCTTCCCGCCGGACGAGCTGGCGCTGAGCGCGCTCACGGCGTCGGTCGCGGCGGGTGCGATGGTGCGAGCCGAAGTGCTGGAGAAGCTGATCTTCGTCGACCGGCTGACGAGCCTCTGGAACCGCGCGTACTTCGACGTCCAGATCGAGCGCGAGATCGAGCGCGCGAACCGCATGGGAACGTCGGTGGCGCTGCTCATGGTGGACGTGGACCACTTCAAGCGCATCAACGACCGCTTCGGGCACCAGGCGGGAGACCACGCCCTCGCGCACGTGGCCGCGATCATCCGCTCGAACATCCGCCAGATCGACCTCGCGGCACGCTACGGCGGCGAGGAGTTCGCGGTGCTCCTGCCGTCGGTCACGCGGGCGCGCGCCGCGCGCACCGCGGAGCGCTTGCGCCGCGTCGTGGCGGACGCGCGCTTCGGCGACGTCGTCCCCTCCCTCGGGGACTCGCGCGTCTCCATCTCGCTCGGCTTCGCGCTCTATCCCGACGACGCCGCCACCGCCAAGCAGCTGATCGATCGCGCCGATCGCGTGGCCCTCTACGCGGCGAAGTCCCGCGGGCGCAATCGCGTGGTCCCGTGGTCCGCGTCCCCGGACGCCCCGCCCCTCGAGTCCGCACCGAGCGCCTAACCTCGCCTGGCCGGCTCGGAGCCGTACTTGGGTTCGCCCGTCTCGCCTCGGGGCCGGCCCGCGCCGCGTCCGTTGTGAGACAGGCGACGACCGGGACGGCGCTGGCGCACGGGCGCAGTCGGCGACGCGCTGCAGACGGTGATTGCGCCCGACGTCGCGCGAGCCCTCGCCGCGCCGGCGCAGACCGCGCGAGGCGAGGTATGCGTCGGCGGCTCGGTGGCGTGCTTTCGCAGCGGCTTCGCGGAGGCGGCGCAGCCAGGATGGCGGAGCCGCCGGAGCGGGAGGGCGCCGGAGCCCGGACGGCGGAGGCGACCGTCCGATGCGGAAGCACGCGCCGCCGAGCCGACGACGCGGGCATCACGTGCAATGCGCGAGTCGGAGCGCTACGGAGCGGGCGGGGCTGCGCGTCGGGTCACTTCGGGGAGGTGCGTGTGCGGATCGACGCCGAGGAGGATCTCGCCGTCGAGGAGGCGGCGGAGGTCGGCGCCGACGATCTCGCCGCGCCATCCGCGCAGGACGGGCGGCGGCGGGCCGCCGTCGGACTCGCCCCAGTGGATCGCCGCGACGTTCTCGAGATCGACGCGCGTGGCCAGCACGTTGCGTCCGATGCCGGTCTCGCGGGCACGCACCTGGACGAGAAGGTCCATGAGGTCGACGAGGCGCGCGCGCGCCGGATCTTCCGAGCGCTGGGCCGGCGAATCGGGTCGCTCGTTCGTCGGGACGGCCAGCCCGCGCGCGACGCGCGCGACGATCTCGTCGCCGTACTGCGCGAGCAGGCGCTCGTGCAGACTGCGGATGGCGCTGAGCGCGTCGCGCGTCTTGGGCGCGCGCTTCGCCACTTCCACGAGCAGCTCGTCCCCGAGGATGCGGTTGCGCGGAACGTCGCGGGACGCGGCGGTCTCTTCGCGCCAGGCGGCGACCTCGCGGAGCACCGCGAGCGCCCGGCGATCCAGCGAGCGCCGGCGCGACAGGCGTTCCCACGCGCGACGCGGGTCGCGGCGGAACGCGTCGGCGTTCTCGAGCGGCTGGTGCTCCTCCGCGATCCACTCGAGCCTCCCGAGCTGCTGCAGGCGCTCGGAGAGGCGGTCGCGCAGCGGCAGGAGATGGCGGACGTCGTCGAGCGCATACTCGATCTGGGCGTCCGTGAGCGGCCGCCGCGACCAGTCCGTCATCGTCTCCTTCTTCGCGAGGCGCACCCCCAGCTCCCGCGTGAGAAGGCCCGCGTAGCTGATGCTGTCGCCGTGGCCGGCGAAGGCGGCGGCGATTTGAGTGTCGAAGATGTTCCGCGGCGGACGATCGGACGCGTCGAACGCGATCTGGAAATCCTGGAGGCCGGCGTGGACGACGCCCTGGACGGCGGGATCGGCGACGAGGTCCCAGAGCGGCCCGAGGTCCGGTAGCGCGAGCGGATCGACGAGGGCCACGGTCTCCCGCGTGGCGACCTGGACGAGACACAGGCGGGGCCAGTACGTGCGGTCCTGGATGAACTCGGTGTCCCACGCGAAGGCGCCCTCGGCGCGCGCCTGCGCGCAGAACTCCACGAGCGCCTTCGAATCCTTGACGTGCAAGGGGCCTCCCCGCGCGGCTCGAAAAGGGGGCGATCCTAGCCCAGGCGAGCGCGGCCGGGGAGACGAAAGGCTCCTCCAAAGACTTGGGGCACCTGCTCGAAGAGCAGGTGCCCCCTGAACCGATCCGAAGCGCGAGAAGTCGGGCTCGTCAGCGGCTCCCCCCCGGAAGCTCCTCTCTCACTGACTCGCGACACCCGCACCGCGGGGTTCGTCTTGCCGAGGCCGTCTGACAGACTGGGTGCGCAATCTCGGCCCCGGCGAGATACGGCTTATGGAAGGACCGTGCCAAGATCCGCAAGGCCACCGAGACACCCTCGGCAAGCACGTGAGGTCAATGCTGCAATAGATTGTCGCTGAATCTATTGCGACATCTGGAAGGGTCGAGGTGGCGCCGGGCGAACCTCGGGATGAACCCCCGAGCTGGGAACGTCGGGGCCTGGGCGGGGCCCGGTAGGGGGAACGCCGGGCCCCAGATCGCCCCCGTCCCGGGGGTCAATCGCCGAAGAAGGCAGCCCACGCCGGCTCGTGAGCGAGGGCTTCGTGACGGATGCTGCGGAGCGCCACGAGCGACTCCAGCCCCGCGAGCCCGACCACGCGCGACGCGACGAGCGCGCCGAGCCGGACGGCGTCCTCCGGCGAGAGCCCGAGGAGGCCGCCCGCGCAGACCCCGGAGAGGAACGAGTCGCCGCATCCGGTGGGGTCGGCCGGAGCGTCGCAGCGGACGGCGGGAGTCTCCGAGCGCCGCAGCCCCCCTTCGCCCCGAACGTAGCGCACCGCTCCCCTCTCGCCGTAGGTCGCGAGCACTTCCCCCGCCCCGGCGGCGAGGATGCGCTCCGCGGCCGCCTCGACGTTCCCCGGCGTTCCGCCGAAGTACCCGATCTCCGTCTCGCTCCCCCGCACGACGTGGAACAGGCGGCTCCACCCCGGCGCGTCCGGGACGATCCGGGAGGCGCGCGGCGTTTCGGCGGTGCGGGCGAGGGCCTGGACGTCGAAGAGGAAGCGACCGCGCTCTCCGCGCCGGAAGCTCGTCAGCGTCTCGAGCGGAACGTCGCGGCCGGAGATCATGTTCACGAGCACCGCCTCGGCACCCCGCGCTGCGGCAAGATCCTCCTCGGAGAGGGGCGCAACGCGCATCACGACGGTCTCGGCGCGCTCGCCTCCGCCGGAGTAGTCGAGGATCGAGAGGTCCGTGCCGGCCGCGTCCGCGATCAGCGTGTCGGCGTCCACCGAGGGGAACGCCGAGAGAAGGCCCATCGCTTCGTCCCGGTCCGTGCGCCCGAGCCGCCCGACCGGCCTCACGCGGAGGCCGCTGCCCTCGAGGAGCGCGGCGAGCGGAATGACGTTGTAGAGGATCCCTCCGAGGCTCGTGCGGCGCTCGCCGCTCGCGTCGATGATGACGTCGCGGTTGACGGTCCCCACCACGGCGACGAAGCGGCTCATCGCTTCGCCTCTCCCGCCCGGTCGGGCGGCGACATGGCGGCCGGCGACTCCGCCTCTGGCGGCGCCTCGCCCGACGACGGCGCCGGAGGGAGCCCCGCCGGGGGACGCGTCTTCCAGCGGCGATGCGCCCAGAAGTAGTTCTCGGGATTCCGGCGTACGTGCACCTCGAGGAACCGGTGAATGTGCTCCGCTCCCTCGCGCAGGTTCTCCTCCTCGGACCGCTCGGGCCGCGGTCGCCACGCCGTGCCCTTCTCGAAGCGGAAGCGGCCTTTCTCGTCCACGAGGACCCCCGGCACGACCGAGGAGCCGGTGCTCACCGCCATCGAGATCATGCCGATGTGCGCCGAGGCGGGCGCGCCGAGGAAGGTCACGAAGATTCCCTTCCAGCGTGCGTCCTGATCCATGAGCGTGGCCACGGCGCCGCCCCTCCGTAAGAGATCGAGCGCGTCGCGGATCCCGGATCGGGCGGAGAGCGGCTGGATTCCGGCGCGGGCGCGGATGCTGCGCAGCTCGGCGTCGACCGCGCGGTTCGCCTGGTCTCCGGCGAGCGCGGCCACCTCGATGCCGACCCTCCGAATGGCCAGCACCATCAGCTCCCAGTTCCCGAAATGACCGGACACCAGGACCGTGCCTCCCCCCTCCCGGAACTCGCGAACGGACTCGAACTCCTCGCGAGAGAGAAGGCGCCAGAGGGTGCGATCGTCGATCCGGTCCACGCGGAGCAGGTGGACGAAAGTGCGTCCCGCGACCGCGTAGCTCTCGCGCGCGATCCGCTCCGCTTCGGCGCGCCCGCCGGGGGGCGCGAGCCGCTCCTCCACGTTGCGCACCGCGACCTTCCTCCTCAGCCCGAGCGCGAACGCGAGCCGCCCGAGCACGGTCCCCACGCCGACCGCGGCGCCGTACGGCAGCGTCCGCACGAGGAGAAGCAACCCGCGGAAGCCGGCCGCCTCGAGGAATTGCCTCGCGCCCCGGCCGGACGAGCTCACGACGAGCCCACGCGAGCGACGACGCCGAGCAGCTCGAGCGCGGCCCAGCGCTCGCGCGCCTCGGCGGGATCGAGACCCAGCGCCCGCGCGAGCTCCGCGGGCGACGAGACGCCCGAGCGAACGGCGTCCAGGGAGTCCGCGTGCTCCGGCGGGGGAAGCGGCGACGCTCCGATGCCGCCGAGGTCTTCGAGGAGATCCTCCGCGCCGCGCACGGGCCGGGCGCCGTCGCGCAGGAGGGCGAGCGGGCCCGCGGAGAGCGGCGAGGTGGGCCAACCGGGCACCACGAACACTTCCTTCCCGAGGTCGAGGGCGAGGCGGGCCGTGACGAGTGCGCCCGAGCGCACGCGCGACTCCACCACGACCACCGCCTCCGAGAGCGCGGCGATGAGGCGGTTGCGGCGCGGGAAGTGCCAGGGCTTCGGCTGCGTTCCCGGCTCGTGCTCCGAGACGACGCAGCCCGCCGCCGCCACGCGCTCGAGCAGCTCGGCGTTCTCCTCCGGGTAGGCCACGTCCGCTCCGCAGCCGAGCACGCAGACGGTGTCGCCCGACGCATCCAGCGCGCCGCGGTGCGCGGCCGCGTCGATGCCGCGCGCGAGACCCGACACGACGACGAAGCCCTCCTCGGCGAGGCGGCCCGCGGCCGCGTGCGTCCAGTCCCAGCCCTCGCCGGAGCACTCGCGCGTCCCGACGACGGCGACCGCCCGCGCGCCGAGGAGCGAGACGTCCCCGCGCACGAAGATCGCGGCGGGCGCGTCGCCACCGAGGGTCTCGAAGCACGCCGGCCAGCCCGCCTGTCCGCGCCGGATCCGCCGAATGCCGGCGCTCACGCGCGTCTCTCCCGCGGCGCCCCCGCCGCGGCGTCCAGCCACGCGCGGAAGCGCACGAGCGCGCGCGCTTCGACGTCCTCCTCACCCGCCGCCGCGCCCGCCCCGCCCTCCGCCGGCCCGGGCGCCAGCGCCCCCGGCGGAAGCTCCGCGAGCTCCGCAGCGAGGGAATCCACCCAGTGCGGCGCCTGGTGGCCCACGCGCGCGAGCAGGCGACGCCTCTGCGCGGGATCCAGCGCGGCGAGTCGCTCGGCGACGAAGCGGAGCCCCGTGCGCTCCGCGACCGCGACCATCGCCCGCACCGCCGACTTCTGCAGGAACACGTTGCGGTCCTCGACGCCGGCGACGAGGTCGTCCAGGGCCGCCGCGTCCGCGCGTCGCGCGATCACGTCGCAGGCCGACGCGCGCGCCCACCACTCGCCCTCGCGCAGCGCCCGGCGGATGGCGTCCGCGACGTCGTGCCGCGCGCCGAGCGCTTCCACGACGCGCTCGCGGAGATACCAGCTCGGGTCCAGAAGCAGCCGCGCGAGGGCTTCGCCCGCCTCCGCGTCCCGCGATGCGGCGAGACGCTCCACCTCCGCGCAGCGGGCCGCGAAGTCCGCGGGCTCCCCGGCTCCGGGCGCCGCCCCCACGCTCACCAAGCCTCCCCGGTGCGGCCGGGCTCCGCGGTGCGCGTGGCCTCGATCCTCCGCCAGAGCGCCTCGAGCAGCTCGGGGACGCCCGCGCCGCTCGCCGCCGACACGACGTGCACGTCCTCCCGGCCGCGGAGGGCCGCGGGCACCTCGGGATGTTCGAAGAGGTCCGCCTTGTTCAGGGCGATGAGGTGCGGCCGTTCCGCGAGGCCCTGCCCGTAACTCGACAGCTCGGCACGCAGCTTCGCGAGATCCCCCGCCGGATCCTCCGAGGCGAGATCCAGGAGGAAGAGCAGCACGCGCGTCCGCTCGATGTGCCGGAGGAACTGGAGACCGAGCCCCTTGCCCTCGTGCGCGCCCTCCAGGATGCCCGGGATGTCCGCGACGACCATCTGGCGCCAGTCCGGGAGATCGACGACGCCGAGGTTCGGAGTCAGCGTGGTGAACGGGTAGTCCGCGATCTTCGGGCGCGCCGCGGACACGCGCGCGAGGAACGTGGACTTGCCGACGTTCGGGAAGCCCACGAGCCCGACGTCCGCGATGAGCTTGAGCTCCAGCCGCAGCTTGTGCCGCTCCCCCTCGGCGCCCTCCTCGAAGCGGCGGGGCGCGCGGTTCGTGGACGAGGCGAAGCGCGCGTTCCCGCGCCCGCCCCGACCCCCGCGCGCCACGAGCACGCGCTGATCCGGTTCGGTGAGGTCGTAGAGGACGTCCCCGGTCTCGTCGTCGTGCACCACCGTTCCCGGGGGAACGGGCACGAGAAGGTCCTCCCCGGAGGCTCCCGTCTTGTTCGAGCCGAGGCCGTGCGAGCCGCGCGGACCCACGAAGAGACGCCGGTAGCGGAAGTCCTGCAGCGTGGCGCGACGCGGGTCCACCACGAGCCACACGCTCCCGCCGTCTCCGCCGTCCCCTCCGTCCGGGCCGCCGCGGGGCACGTACTTCTCCCTGCGGAAGCTGACGCAACCGCGTCCGCCGGCGCCGGCTTCGACTTCGATGATCGCGCGATCCAGGAACATGGGTTGTCCGAGAGGGCCGCGGAGAGCGTGCGGGCCGATGGGTCGAGAAGCTACCGACGCGTTGCGGGCGCGTCAATCACGCGCGGCGGCTGGACGCGCCGGCGCGCCGAAGACGCGCCGCCCTTCCACTCCCGTTTGACCGGCATCGACGTCGCCCCTAGACTGCGCGCCCGTGCCTTCCAACCTCGCCGACGCGCGCCTCGTCATCTTCGACATCGACGGCACGCTGCTCGCCACGGACAGCTTCTGGCTCGACATCGGCCGTCGCGCGGTGGCCACGGTGTACGCGCGGCACGGCGTGAGGCGCGAGCTGCCCGGGGACGCGCGCTTCGTGGGGGCGATCGGGCTGCCCATGGAGGAGTTCTGGCGCTACGTCCTGCCGGAGGAACTCCACGGACTCGGCGAGGAGGTGGAGCGCGAGGCGGAGGACCTGGAGGAGGTCGCCTTCGCCAAGGGCCTCGGCGCGATGTACCCCGGAGCGCGCCGGCTCCTGGACGATCTCCACCGCGCCGGGCGCGCCGTGGCGCTGGCGTCGAACTGCAGCCGGCGCTACCTGGACTCCTTCGTGCGCGCCTTCAACCTCGGCCCGATCCTCCTCGCGGCTCTCTGCGCCGACGATCCGGGCGTGACGTCCAAGGCCGACATGGTCTCGCAGATTCTCGATCTCGCGGAGGGTGCTCCCGCGGTGGTGGTGGGGGATCGGGAGACGGACCGGGAGGCGGCGCGCGCGAACCGGCTGCCGTTCGTGCTCTTCGCGGGCGGCTTCTCGTCCACCGCGCGCTCCGACGGGGACGTGCTGGTGCGGGACTTCGCGGAGCTGCGGCGGCTCCTGCTCGACCCCGCCTGACGGGGCGCCCCCTCAGCCCTTCGCGCCCTCGCCGCCGCCCTTCGACTCCTTCTTGTCCTTCGTCTCTTTCGGCTTCGGCGTGCTCTCGGACTTCGCCGCGGTCTCGTCGCGGTGCGCCGCCTCGCGGGAGCTCTTCGAGCGGTAGTCCGTCTTGTGGAAGCCCGTGCCCTTGAGGATCACGCCGGAGCCGCCGCCGATCAGCTGCGTGAGGCGGCCGCCGCAGTCGGGGCACCGCGTCTTCGGCGGCTCGGACATGCCGTGGAAATACTCGTGGATGCGCCCGCAGCGCGCGCACTCGTAACGATACGTGGGCACGGTTCAGCGCCTCGGCCTTTCGCGGAGGGCCTTGGCCACCACCGGGGGAACGAACTCGCTCACGTCGCCGCCGAGCCGGGAGATCTCCTTCACCAGGGACGAGTTCACGAAGGAGTACAGCTCGTTCGGGCAGAGGAAGACCGTCTCCACCGAGGCGTCCAGCTTGCGGTTCATCCACGCGAGCTGGAACTCGTAGTCGAAGTCCGAGACGGCGCGGAGCCCGCGGAGGATGGCGCATGCGCCGTGCTCGCGAGCGAAGGTGACGGTGAGGGAATCGAAGGGCACGATCGTGACGGAGTCCACCCCGCGGACCGCCTCGCGGAACAGCTCCACGCGCTCCGCCACGGTGAACAGCGGTTGCTTCGCACGGCTCTCCGCCACGCCCACCACGATGCGGTCGAACAGGTGGAGCCCGCGTTGCAGGAGGTCGACGTGGCCGAGCGTGGGCGGATCGAACGTGCCGGGATACAGGGCGGTCCTCACGAGTCTCCCTCCGCGCCGCGGACGTACAGGGTCAAGGACGTCCCACCGTAACGCCTCGCCTTCCAGATCGCGAGCCCTTCCGGAGGCAGCGGAGCCTCGCCGTCCGACGCGTGCTCGAGCGCGAGCACCCCCCCCAAGGCGAGCCGCCGGGCGAGCTCCTCGACGATCCGCGCCTCGAACCCTGCGGCATACGGCGGATCGGCGAGCATCAGCTCGAAGGGACCGCGCGCGGCGGGCGGCTCCGCGAACGCGTCGCCGGCCACCACGGTGGCCCGGCCGGCCAGCCCCAGAGCGGCCAGGTTCTCGCGAAGGGCCCGCAGGGCGGCGGGCGCGCTCTCCACGAAGACCGCGTGGCTCGCTCCGCGCGAGAGCGCCTCGATCCCGAGCGCGCCCGATCCGGCGAAGACGTCGAGCACGCGGGCGCCCGCCGGGACGTCGCCGAGCAGGTCGAAGAGGGAAACGCGGACGCGGTCGGACGTGGGACGGGTGTCACGCCCGAGGGGCGTCGTGAGGCGCCGGCCCCGGAGATCCCCCGCGATCACCCGCAGCACGACCGGTGCGGCGCGCTCACGCGCCGTCCTCGCTGCCGAAGTACGGGCGGAAGTCCTCGCGCTTCTCGAGGAGCGCGAGGATGTGGCGCCCCGCCTCGCGGGGATGGGCGAAGCCGCCGGGCACCGCCACGCCCCAACGGGCGTAGAGCGGCTCACGCTCCTTGAGGAGCACCTCGACCCTCTCGGGAAGATCCTGGCCCTCCTCGAGGAGCGGACGGCGCGCGGCCCAGGGTCGACGCGAGCGCTCGAGGACCTCCTCCGGCTCCACGCGCAGCCAGAAGATCGGACCCTGCACGTGCAGGATGCGCATGGCGTCCTCGTTCAGGACGAGGCCGCCGCCCGTGGAGAGCACCAGGTCGCGCTCCGGCGGCAGCGATTCGATGATCTCGTGTTCGAGCTTCCGGAAGTACGGCTCGCCGTGCGCGCGGAAGATCTCGTGCACCTCCATCCCCGTGCGCTCCACGATCAAGGCGTCCGTGTCGAAGTGGGGCCAGCCGAGATGGCGCGCGATGGTCTTGCCGGTGGAGGACTTCCCCGAGCACATGAAACCGATCAGAGAGATCCAGGGCACGCGCACGCCTCGGGGCAGGAGACGTCGGAGAATAGCGCGAGGGAGAGGCGCCGGGAAAGAAAGAGGCGCCGGAGGCGTCCTGCGCCTCCGGCGCCTTCGGGCGTCGATCGACGCCCACGGCCCCCCAGGGCCTAGCCCGCGTCGGGTCGGATGATGCGCGGCGTCACGAAGATGAGCAGCTCGCGCTTCTCCTTCACCTTGTCGGTGCTCTTGAACAGGTTGCCGACGACCGGGATGTCCATGAGCACGGGCACGCCCTGATCGACGGTCGACTCGTTGGTGCGGATGAGGCCGCCGATCACGGCGGTCTGGCCGTCCTGGACGATCACGCGCGTGCTCGCCTCGGACGTGACGATCACGATGCCGCCCTGGACGGTCGCCTGCGACGACAGATCCGAGACCTCGGGGTTGAGGTCGAGCGTCACGCGATCATCCTGGTTGATGTGCGGCACCACGGTCAGCTTGATGCCGATCGTCGTGAGCTGGGTGATCGGGTTGCCGGCCGCGTCGGACACGATGAGCGGGATCTTCTTGCCGACGATCATCCGGGCTTCCTTGTTGTCGGCCGTCGTGATCCGCGGGTTCGAGATGATCTCCGCCTTGTCCTGGCGCTCGAGCGCGTCGAGGGTGGCCGTGAAGTCGGCGTCCGTGCCGGTGAGCGACAGGTCGACGGTGCCCACCTTCTGCGCGAGCGACGCGTCGACCGAGTAGTCCACGGCCGCATCGCCCTTGTTCAGACCCTTCACGTCCCACTTGATGCCGAGATCGCGGGCCGCGCGCTCGTCGACGTCCACGAGCTTCGCGTTGATCTCGACCTGCGGCGTCTTGTAGTCGAGGATCTTCGCCATGTCCTTCACGCGGGCGATCCGCGGATCGATGTCCGTGATGATGAGCGCGTTCGTGCGCTCGTCGGTCTCGATCTTGCCGCGGCCGGAGAGGAGGATCTCGAGCGGTTTCTTCATTTCCTCGGCCTTGGCGTAGCTCACCTGCACCACCGACGTGTCGAGCGGCAGGAAGTCCTCGCGCTTCCGGTCCGAGACCGCCTCGTTCAACCGCTCGGTCTGCAGCTTGTCGACGGTCGAGACGCGGATGATGCCCTGGGAGTCCTCCTCCCAAGCGAATCCGTTCGCGCGCAGCACCGTGTCCATGGCCACGAGCCACGGCACGGTGTCCAGCTTCGCGGTGATCGTCCCCGTGACCTCCGGCCCCGCGATGATGTTGCGGCCGGAGAACTCGTGGAACATGCGCAGCACCGACGCGACCGTGGCGTTCTGCACGTCGACGTTGATGGGCGCCATGCCGGTCGTGTCGATCGTGGGACGTGCGGACCCCGCGATCGGCGCGGCCAGAACCAGTGTCGCGAGGCCCAGCGCGAACCCCTTTCGGAGGAATCCAAGACTAACCATGCTTCACATCCTTCCTCTCTTCGAGCTTCAGCTGGACCGTGGTCGTATACCCGAGCACCGTCTGCGAGCAGACGAGCGCCTCGGGCTTGATGGCCACGACGCGACCATTCTTCACGGCGTCCCCCACGTGGAGGACGAAGCTGGTTGCCTCCGCGTCTTCGACGACGCAGAACGGGTTGTCCCCGCTCGTCACGATCCCGACGAGGTGGGCCACGGACAGATCGACCAGGTCGGACGGCTTGTCGTCGCCCCCGAGCAGGGAGACGAAGGGATCGCGCTGCTGTCCGGCGCGGTACTCCTCCTCTTGCTCACGAAGGGGCTTACTCGGATCGTCGGGCACCGTAGGTGCCTCCGGGGTGGCCTTGTCGGCCGCCGCCGGACCCTGCATGGAGATCTTCGCCGCGGCCGCGGCCGCCGCGGGGCCCGACTGGGCCGACGCGTGGACCGTGGGGGGAATCGGTCGCTTGTCCTTCGAGCTCGTTCCTGCCGCGAGGTTGTGCAGCGGACCTGAGTCGCACGCCGCGAGAAGGACGGACCCCGCCAGGGCCACCAGCGCCGCGCGCGCGATTCCGGGGATGCGCGTTCTAGTGGGCACGGCCGTTTCCTCCTCCGGCTTGCGCCGCCGACGCCACCTGGGGCCGGGCTCCCGCCGGACGCCCGCTGGGTCCCGCCGGCGTCGCCGGCGCGCCCTGCGCCCTCTCCCCTTCCGTCAACAGCCGGTAGGCGGAGACGCTCAGGTTCGCATCGACGATCTGGGGTCCCTTGGGATCGGCAGGGTTGGGCACGTTCTTCATCTGGATCGAGTTCACGTTCACGATGCGCGGCAGGTTGGACACGCGGCTGAGGAACATGCCGATGTCGTGGTACCCGCCCTGCACCTCGAGCTCAACGGGGTGCTCGACGTAGATGTCGCGCGGCGTGGGCGGCTTCGGCTCGAAGAGCAGGAAGTCCACCCCGGCGCGCTGACCGGAGACGGTGATCTGCGTCAGCAGCTCGGCCATCTCCTTCTCGGTCGGCAGGAGCGTGCTGGACTCCTCCCAACGCTTCTTGATCTGGTCGAACTCCGCCTGAACCTGCGGGAGACGGCTCGCCGACTGCTTCGCCTTCATCAGGTCGGCGGAGATCTTCTCGTACTCGCCTGAGAGCTTCGCGATCTGCTCGCTCCGCGCCTTGTACCCGAACGGCACGAGGGACGTCAGGAAGAATACGTACATGATCGCCGCGGCGAGGAAGCAGACCAGGCCGGCGATCTGGACGTTCGGGTCGCGGAAATCCAACTTACCCATCCTGGCGCCTCCTACGACTCGCTCGGGCGGTCCGGTGAAGCCGGCAGCGGCCCCGCCTTGACCGTCGACGTCACGGTGAAGCTCACGGTGTTCTGCCCATCCACCACCTGCCGCTTCACGACCGTGAGCTCGGTGTCGTGGAACAGCTCGGACTTATCGAGAGAAGACATGAGGTCGGACACGACGAGGTTCGAGAACGCGTAGCCGTCGAAGGAGACGCGGTCCGCCGAGAGGTTCTTCATCGCCGTGAGCCACATGTAGCGCGGCACGCGCCGGGCGACCTCGTCCAGCACTCGCACCGTCTTGAAGCGGTTGTGGTCGAGCTGCTCCACCAGCGCGAGGCGGCGGTTCAGCTCCGTCTCCTTGATCACCATCTCGTCGATGAGCGCGATCGTCCGCTTGTACTGCTCGCACTCGGCGCGCGACTCGGCCACGTCCTTCTCGAGCGTCGTGAGGCGGGCGCCCTGCAGCATCGTGGTGCACGTGCAGGCCAGCCCGGCCACGACCAGCGCGGCCACGGGCACCACGCGGGTCCGGTCGATCTTGAAGGCGGAAGCCCGACGGGTCTTCCGAGCATCCTGCGGCAGCAGGTTGATGCGGATCATCGGTCACTCCCCTCCCGCGCGGAGCGCAAGTCCGGCCGCGACCATGTAGCGCGAGCCGACGGCCGCCGGATCGACGTCGCCGAAGGCGCCCTGCTCCCAGTGGACGCTGCGGAACGGGTTCGCGACCTCGACGGGCGATCCCTGGCGCTTCTCGATGGACTCGCGCAGCCCCGGCGCGATCGCCGCGCCGCCCGAAAGCAGGATGCGGTCGATGCGGTCCGCCTCGCCGGACGCCCGCAGGTACGAGAGCGACTTCTCGATGCCCACCGCGAGCTCCTCGCCGACCAGGCGCACGATCGACTGCAGGTCGTCGAGCCGCTCTTCGCCGGGATTCGCGAGGATCCGGTTCGCCTCGTCGTAGTCCACGCCCAGGTCCTTCTGCACGGCCTCGAGGATCGCGTTGCCCGCGAAGCTCAGGTCGCGCGTGAAGTACGGAACGCCGTCCTTGACGATGTTCACGTTCGTGATGAAGCAGCCCACGTTCAGGAGGAGCGTCACGGACCCGTCGGGCGGCTCGTAGTTGTGCTCGTAGGCGTTCTGCACCGCGAAGGAGTCGATGTCGATCGTGAGCGGCGTGAGGCCGGCGGCGCGGATGAGGTCCGCCCGCGCTTCGACCATCTCGCGCTTCGCCGCCACGAGCAGCACGTCCATCTTCTCCGGATGGGCCTCGCGGTTCAGGACCTGGAAGTCCAGCGAGACGTCGTCGATGTCGAACGGGATGTGCTGCTCCGCCTCCCACTGGATGGCGTCCTGCGCTTCCTGGTCCGACATCTTGTCCATCTGGATCTTCTTCACGATCACCGCGCGGCCCGAGACCGCGGTGATGACCGACTTCGAAGAGATCGCGTTCGTCTCCATCAGCTCCGCGATCGTGTCCACCACCACGTCCCGGTCCATGATCTCGCCGTCGACGATGGCCTCCGGGAGGAGCGAGAGGCTCCCGAACCGGATGAGCGAAGGTTGCTCGGCGGTGTGGTCGAGCTCGACGACCTTGACGGCGCTCGACCCGATGTCGAGACCGACGGTCCGCTTCGATCCCCGACTGAACTTGAACATGCGCCTTCTCCCCTCCCTCAGGGCTTTCGCGCTCCCCTCAGGGGAAACGCTCGTCGAGGCTGCCCGCCACCAGCGCGATCACCGGACTCTCGAGGAGGTAGGGCGATTCCCCCGCCTCGCGGAACTCGGTGCCGCCCACGTCGATCCACAGCCGGAGGTCGTCCGCCGCGGTCGCCAAGTCGTCGTCCCCGTCGCCGTCGAGATCCAGCGCCACGATGGTCTGCGGCGCCGGCTCCACGTGGCCGATCCGCCGCGGAACGTCGTCGGCGCCGATCGCGATGAAGTCGGCGCCGCGTCCCTGGCGGACCACTACGAGTCGCGCGAGGGACGCGCCCTCTCCGAAGAACCGTCCGATCGTCATCGCGATCGGTTCCCCGGCGAGACGGACTCCGGCACGAAGCCCCGGTTCCGTTCCCGTATCGGCACCACGCCCCCAGGACTCAAGCACCCCTTGGGAGTCCTGGGAGGAAAGGACCAGAAGCTCGTCCGGGTGGCCCTTGGCTCCCGGAACGCGCTGCAGCGCCCGGATGCGGCCTCGCCCTCCCGCGGGGGCCGCGAGGACCCCTCCGAGGCCCCAGGTGCCGTCCGCGCCCCTCCGGATCACGTGCACCTCCCCTTCGGCGGAGCCCACGAGGCCGGCGTAGATCTCGCCGACGTGGTCGCCGTCGAGATCCGCGATCTCGAGGCAATCGGGCGCAAGCGGAAGCGAAAGAGAGACGGTCGGCTCGTCCGCGAGGTCGAAGCGGATCTCCAGCGATCCGGCCGCGCCCACGGTGACGAGGTCCGGCCGGCCGTTGCCGTCGAGATCGCCGATGGCGCACCCCGCGAGGTCGGGGCCGCAGCTGATCGAGCGGCCCGGCTCGAAGTGGCCGTTGCCGCTGTTGGTCAGGAATCGCAACGCGCCGTCGCGCGTGGGCACCGCGAGATCGAGGAGCTTGTCCCCGTCGACGTCCACGACGAGCGGCGCTCCGCCCGGCGCACCCACCTCCACGGGGGCCCCGGGAGCGAAGCCGCCCGCGCCGCTGCCCACCCACGACTGGATGAGGCCTTGCGAGTCCAGCAGCACGAGGTCCGGCGTGGCGACGCGCGCCTTCACCCGGATCGCGCCGCGCGCGAGGATCTGCGGCGGCCCGGCCGCGGAGAGCGAGCGGATCTCGAAGGGATGCGACGCCTCGCGCACCCACGTGTACGTGTCCACCGTGGCGACCATCTCGCCCGTGCTGGCCGGCGCCGCCGCGCGCTCGCTGTCCACGGGCGCCATGTCCACCTGGGTCTCGGCGCCCTTGTCGTCGTGCATCACGAGCACGCACGCGGGCAGCGGCGCCACGCCGTCCTTGTGCGCGACGCGCGCCCACACGTTCACGGACATCGTGCCGAGGCCGATCTCGCGCGGCGCCTCCACGAGGCGCACCTCCCACGGCGGGGAAGCCGGCACCGGCGGCTTGGCGGTCGCCGCCGCTCCGATCGCGGCGAGCACGAGCAGAGTCTTCATCGCTCTTCTCCGATCTCGAACTCCTTGAGCTTGCTCCAGAGGGTCTTGTAGGAGACGCCGAGGCGCTTCGCGGCCTCCGTGCGATTGCCGCCGGACGCTTCCAGCGCGCGGCGGATCGCACGGTGCTCGGCCTCCCGCTGGGCGCGCCGCCCGACTTCCAAGAGCGGCAGGTCTTCTTCGGAGGCCGCTCCCGCCGGCGTCGCAGCGCCGAGCGCCGGCAGGTGCTCCGCTCCGATCGCGTCGCCCTCCGCCAGGATGACGGCGCGCTCGATGGCGTTCTTCAGCTCGCGGACGTTGCCCGGCCACAGGTGCGCGCCGAGCGCCGCCATCGCCGCCTCCGTCAAGCGAAGCGCCGGACGCTTCTCCTTGGTTCGCGCCTCCTCGAGGAACGCTTCCGCGAGGCGCGCCACGTCGCCGGGTCGCTCGCGGAGCGAGGGCACGCGGATCGGGAACACGTGGAGGCGATAGAAGAGATCCTCGCGGAAGCGGCCTTCGCGCACCTGGGCCGCGAGATCGCTGTTCGTGGCGCAGACGACGCGGATGTCGGAGTGGATCTCGTCCGTGCCGCCCACGCGCACGAAGGCGCGCTCCTGCAGCACGCGCAGCAGCTTCGCCTGCAGCTCCGCGGAAAGCTCCCCGATCTCGTCGAGGAAGAGCGTCCCGCCGGACGCCGCCTCCACCTTGCCGATCTTCCGCGACACCGATCCCGTGAAAGCGCCCCGCTCCGACCCGAAGAACTCCGCCTCCATCAGCTCCGAGGGGATGGCCGCGCAGTTCACCGACACGAGGGGCCCGTCCGCGCGGCCGCTCCAGCGGTGGATCGCGCGGGCGAAGAGCTCCTTGCCGGTGCCGCTCTCGCCGAGCAGGACCACCGTGGCGTCCGAGGGCGCCACGCGTCGCGCCTGACGCACGGCCTCCCTGAAGAGCGGGCTCTCGCCGAGGAGCCCCGGCTCGCCGTCCCCGAAGGGCGCGCCGGCGCGGGCGGCGTCGGCGGCGCGGGGCCGCCGCTCGAGCGCGCGCTCCACCAGCTCCACGAGGCGCTTGGTGTCGAAGGGCTTCGTGACGAAGTCGTAGGCGCCCGCCTTCATCGCCTCCACCGCGATCTCGATCGTCCCGTACGCGGAGATGACGAGCACCGGTAGGAGGGGATCGCGCGCGACGCCCTCGCGCAGCAGGTCCAGCCCGGAGCCGTCGGGGAGCTGGAGATCGGTCAGCAAGAGCTCCGCCGGCGCAGGGCCCGAGAGCGCCGCGCGCCCCTCCGCCAACGAGCCGCACGCCGCGATCTCCCAGCCGCGACGCTTCAGCGTCTCCGCCAGCATCACCCGCGTGGTCTCGCGATCCTCCACCAGCACCAACCGCTTCACGACCTCGCCTCCACCGGCAACAGGATCACGAACTCCGTCCCCACCTTCTCGCGGCTGTGCAGCTGCACGCGGCCGCCGTGGTCGGTGACCGCCTTGTGCACGAGCGAGAGCCCGAGCCCGTGGCCCTCGCGCTTCGTCGTGAAGAACGGCGTGAAGATCCGCTCCCGGTCCTCCTCGCGGATGCCGGGGCCCGTGTCGCGGAAGCCCACGCGCACCGCGCGCGTCCGCTCGCCCACGCCGTCGTCGGCCCCGAGATCGGCCGGCCGGGTGGTGATCGTGAGCGTGCCGCCCTTCTCCATCGCCTCGATCGCGTTCAGCGCGCAGTTCAGGAAGACGCGCTTCACGGAGTCCGCGTCCGCCGAAACCGGTGGAATCGCCTCGTCCAGCTCCAGATTCACCGTCACGCTCGCCGCGCGCGCCGCCTCGGCGACGGCGCCGGCGCTCTCGCGCAGCAGCCCGTTCAGGTCCACGGCGGTGCGCACCAGCCGCGAAGGCCGCGACAGCTCGAGGATGCCCTTCACGAGGCCTTCGAGGGACTTCACCTCCGCGAGGATCCCCTGCACCGGCAGCGGCGGCTCGCCCGACGCGTCGTCCTTCAGCAGGTTCGCGTGACCGAGCAGCGAATGGAGCGAGTTCTTGATCTCGTGCGCGATGCCCGCGGACATCTCGCCCACCGCGGAGAGGCGGTCCTTGATGCGGACCGCGTCGCGCAGGCGCCTCGTCTCCGTGAGATCGTCCACGAGGAGAATTCCGCCGCGCGACTCGCCGTCCGCCGCGCGGAGCACCGAGCCGGTCACCACGAGCCAGCGCGGCTCGCCGTCCGGGCCGATGCGCTTGATCTCCTCGCGCGGCGTGGCGGAGCCGCGCGTCTCCAGGACCTGGGCGAGCGCGCTCAGGCGGTCGCCCGCTTCCAGCACTTCCTCCACGCGACGGCCCCGCGCGTTCCGCGCCGACGCCCCGAGGATCCGCTCCGCCGCGTGGTTGAAGAGCGTGATGCGCCCGGTCTCGTCGAACGCCACGAGCCCCGAGCCGATCGACTCGAGGATCAGTGCGTTCGTGCGCCGCGCGCGCTCGGCGTCCGCTTCGGCCGCGCGGGAACGGTCGCGGTAGTGCGTCTCGCTGTCCTTCAGCGTCGACATGACTTCCTTCATCGTCCCCAGCACCACGTCCACGTCGGAGCCGGTCACGGGCGCGGGCTTGCGCACGGGGCGCTCGAGGTCGCCGCGCACGAGCCAGCGCAGCAGGATCAGGAAGCCGGCCGCGCCGACGATGCCGGCGAGCGCCTTCGAGAGATCGAAGAAGAAGTCCACCGCGGGGAGGCTGCCCTGGCCGTCGCGGTCCACGCGCGTGAGGATCGCGCCCTCGCGCTCGGCGGCCCCGAGCAGCGCCACCAGCGTGAGCCCGCCGGCGGCGTCGCGCTCCGGGACCCGGGCCGCGTGCGCCGTGGAGGTCGTGCCGAGGCGAATGCGACGCGGGATGCTGCTGCCCACCTGATCCCGCGGCGCGGCACCGCCGAGGAAGCCGCCCTGCTTGTCGTAGAGCGCGATCGCCGAGACCGACGTGGTCACGCGGATCCTCTCGAGCTGCGCCGTGAGCTGCGGATCGAGGGGATCGAGCGCGGCGGCGCTGCGCAGGAGGTCGCTCGCGAGGTCCGACGCGATGCGCAACCGACCCGTGATCTCCCCTTCCAGGCTCTCCTTCAGGCTGCCGGCGAGACGGAGCGCGATGAGCGCGAGGAGCACCACGACGGCCGCCGCGAAGAGCGGCAGCACGCCTCCCGCGGGCTCCGCACCGACCGGCGCGCGCGGGCTCCGCTCGACGCGGGCGAAGCCGTCGTCGGATTCCGGCGCACGGGGCCGCCGGGGAGGCGAAGCGGCGCTGGCGGAAGGACCCATGGGTCTTCGGACCGTCAGGAGAAGAGGTGCCAGTACGACGACAGCAGACGGGATCCCACGAGGAGCGCCACGACCGCGCCCGGCGCGAGGAACGTCCCGAACGGGAACTCGGTGGTGCGGCCCGCGCCCGTCCGGAGCATGTACACGCAGGCGAAGAGCGTTCCCGCGATCGATCCCAGGAGGATCGTGAGGAAGGCGCCGCCCGGACCGAGGAAGGCGCCCACCATCGCCAGCAGCTTGATGTCGCCCCCGCCGAGCCCGTCGCGGCCGGTCGCCGCGCGGTAGCCCGCCGCCACCGCGAAGAGCCCGCCTCCTCCGAGCACCACGCCGAGAAGCGCCTGCCGCGGATCCACGACGGCGCCGAACAACGCGGCGACGAGCCCCACCACCGTCCCCGGCAACGTGATCGCGTCCGGGATGATGCGGTGATCGAGATCGATGAACGTGACGACGATCATCGCGGCGCCGAACACGAGCGCGAACGCGAGCGCGAGCGGCGACGAGATCAAGAGACCGGTGGCCACGAAGAGAAGCGCGGTGACGGCCTCGATGCACGGATAGCGCGGCGAGATCGGCGCCTTGCACTTGCGGCAGCGGCCGCGCAGCACGAGCCAGGACACGACCGGCACGTTGTCCCAGGGGCGGATCGGCACGTTGCACTTCGGACAGTGAGACGCGGGCGAGACGATCGACTCCTGGCGCGGGAGCCGCCAGATCACGACGTTGAGGAAGCTGCCCACCACCGCGCCGAAGAGCGCGAGGACCACGGGATGCCGGAAGACCTCCATCGCCGTCACGACGCCGCCTCCCCGTCTCCGTGGGTCCGGGCCTCGATCTCCGGCCACGGCGGATTCCACGCCACCCGTCCCGTCACCGGGTCGTACGCGAGCGAGAGACCGAAGGGCCGCCACGGCGCGGGCGCGAGATGGTCCGCGACGACGTCGTCGAGCGTGGCCGGCAGCTTGCCGTGGCGCTGCAGGTACGTCTTCACGCGGGACCGGAAGACGTCGCGCGCGACCGCCATGCGCCGATCCACGGTCGTGGACGAGTACGCGTGCTCCGTCCCCGGGTCCCAGAAGTAGGCGCCGCCCCACGGCTCGCCGGGCAGCTTCGCCAGGCTTCCGGAGTGCACCAGCTCCTCCCAGTTCGCGGGCAGTCGCGCATGCGACGTGCGGAACGCCTTCACCGCGTTCGTGAGCGTCTCCTCGGCCTCGTCGAGGTCGAGGTTCTTCAGGTTCCGCTCCGCCAGCTCGCGCGTCAGGTCGTTCTCCGCGCCCGCCCGGATCTCCTGCCAGATCTCCCGCGACGTGCCGCGATCCCCCAGCCGCGCGAACGACGAGCCCGCGAGCCGTGCGGCGAGCGGCGGCGCCTTCGGCATCGCGGCCGCCTTGCGGTACGCCGTGCCGGCCTTCTCGTAGTCGCGGAGCACGGTCTGGTAGATGAAGCCTTCGTCGAAGGGGTACTCCCACGCCCGCGGATCGTCGGTGGACGCACGGTCCAGGAGCGCGATCGCGCCGTCGGGGTCCTTCGCGTCCTGCGACAGCACGAGCGCGCCGAAGCGCGTGGCGCCCTTGAAGTACGGATCGAGGTCGTAGATCACCTGGAAGAGCCGCTCCGCCTGGTCGTAGTTGCGCGTGGTGAGACGCTGCTCGCCGTAGTACTGGATGGCGCGAAGCCACACGAGATCGGCCAGCATGCTCCGGTAGCCGAGGCTCGCCACGCGCAGCGCCCTCCCCTCGGGGAGGTACATCAGGTCATAGGGGTTGGATGCCGCGTTCGCCGACGCCTGGGCCCGATCGCCGGAGGCGTGCGCCGCTGCCAGCAAAGCCACCACACCGCCGACCATGACGGCGGTCCGGTTCATTCGAAGTCCCTCCGCGCGAACGCCGCCGACGCGGCGATGAGCGCAGCCGTGGTGTACGTCACCGCGGTGAGCACGCACCACGCGATGCGCGCGGGGGGAATGGGGATGCCGGAAAGGATGTTGTCCCGCACGTGGAACGTGTGCAGCGCCGGAAGGAGAAGCGCCATCCCCTCCGTGACCACCGCCAGCCCCTTCGAGCTGGCGTGCTTCGCGAGGAGCGACAGGTCGGTGGCGAGGTGCCCGGCCACGTACACGAGGAACGTGAACACGGCGGACAGGAAGGGCGAGGCCAGCGCCGAGAAGAACACGGCGACCGCCGTGATGACCGCGCTCTCGAGAGCCACGAGGAAGATCGCGAGCAGGAGATCTCCCGGCGGCCCGGAGGCGAAGATGCCCACGATCCCGAAGTAGAGGGTGCCGAGCACCGCGATGCTCATGAGCACCGTGGCGTACAGCCCGAAGAACTTCCCGATGAGGAATTGCGTGCGCGAGAGCGGCTGCGTGAGCGTGGCGTAGATCGTGCGCAGCTCGATCTCGCGGTACACGAGGCCCGTGCCCACGAAGACCACGAGCAGCATCGCGAAGATGCTCACGGCGGTCATGCCGAGATCGCGGATCACCCGAGCCTCTTCGCCCAGCGTAAGCGGGGCGAGCACCACCGAGGAGGCCACGAGCACTGCGCCGAAGATCAGGATCGTCGTGAGGAGGCGGTCGCGGACCGCCTCGCGGAACGTGTTCTTCGCCACGACCCAGACGGCGTTCAACGATGCACCTCCGTGGCGCTCGGGGCGGGACGCTCCGGCCGGATCACGCCGGAGGGAGCGCGCGCGGGCGCGGCCGCGGCGGCGGTGATGGCGCTCTTCGCCGGGATGCCGGAGATGCGCTCCACGAAGAACTCCTCCAGGGAGACCCGGCGGGGACCGAACTCGAAGACCCGTCCGCCGGAGTCGAGGATGCGTTGCACCACGCGGCACGCGCGGTCGGGGTCCGAGATCGTGGCGATCCAGCCGCGCGAAGTGGGTCGCATCTCGTCGATGCCGGCCGCCACCTCGCCGGGACGCACGCCGCCCCGCAGCTCGAACGCGATCTCCACCACGCGACCGCCGCCCGAGACGATCTCCGCGAGCGGACCGCACTCGAGGAGCCGGCCCTTGTCCAGGATGGCCACGCGATCGGCCGTCCCTTCGATGTCCGGCAGCACGTGCGAGGAGAGGAAGACGCACGCGCCGTCGCTCTTGAGCGCGAGGATGAGGTCGCGGAAGTCGCGCCGGCCGAGAGGATCGAGGCCGTTCATGGGCTCGTCGAGGATCACGAGCTTCGGCGAGTGGAGGATGGCCGCGGCGATGCCCGTGCGCTGCAGCATGCCGCGCGAGTACGTGCGCAGGTGGCGATCCCAAGCTTCGGAGGGCAGCTGCACGCGCTCGAGCGTCTCCTCGATGCGGCGGCGGAGCTTCTCCCCGCGCATCTGCCGCAGCTCGCCCACGAACTGGAGGTACTCGCGGGCCGAGAGGTAGCGATAGAAGCTGGGCGTGTCCGGCAGGAAGCCCAGCTCGCGCCGCGCCTCCGGGCTGCCGAAGGGCTCGCCCAGCACCGTGCCGCTTCCCGTGGTGGGGCGGATGAGCCCGAGCAGGATCTTGATGGTCGTCGTCTTCCCCGCGCCGTTCGGGCCGAGGAAGCCGAAGACCTCGCCGGCCGAGACTTCCAGGTCCAGGTCCACGAGGGCAGGCTTCGGCCGCCGCAGGAGCGGAGAGCGATACGTCTTTCCGACGCCCGTCAGGGCGATGAGGCTTTCGGCCACAATCGTGCTCCTTCCATTCGTCGCGTTCATCGGAGCCTGCGAGCAAGACGTTTAGCCGCTTCTTCGATTCCTCGCCGAAAGTGGCCTGGAGTGGCCTCCGGTGCGTCCTCTCGACTCGTCTCGAACGGGAGTCGAGCGCGGGACGCGTCACTCCGGCTCGGCGACGGAGGGAACCCGGGAGCAAACAGTCGAGGGGCGCGGACCGAAGCCCGCGCCCCTCTCGCTTGGACGGAGTCGTCCGCGCTTACTGGTTCGTCAGAATCAGCGACAGCGGCTGGTTCTGATCGTCGGCACCGAGGATGTCATACGAGTCCCAAGCGCCGGCAGCGACCGCCTGCCACACGTTGAGGGCCACACCACCGGCCGCGTCCGTCGCCGGAGGCGTGTTCGCGGCGTTGCCCCAGTCCAACGTGGTGGGAGCGGACGTGAACGGGTTGTTCGGCATCGCGCCGCCGGGGAGCAGCTGCGCGAACGTCAGAGCGCCGTCGATCGTGGTGGCCGCGGCGTTCTGCGGATACTGGCCGTTGTTCCGCGTCGCGAAGTCCTCGACCGTCACCTGGGTCGTGTGCATCGTCGACTTGACCTGAGCGACCTTCGCCCGGTTCGTCATACCCATGAAGTTCGGAATCGCGATCGCCGCGAGGATGCCGATGATGACGACCACGATCATGAGCTCGATCAGGGTGAAACCCTTATTCCCGCGAAGCATTGCGAGGCTCCTCCTGAAGGTGAACCCTTGGGGGGTTACACGTCTCACGTGCGCCGGGGATCAACGCACGCCCTGTGCCAACCGGGCCCGCCCGTGAATTCGGCGCGCAACCCCTTGCGGTATCGCCCCTTGGATCTCTCGCGCGTCGCCGGTCGCTTTCGGCCTGGGGAGTTCCCCCATCCCGGTTTGCAACGCGACCTCGCGTTCTGCACGGTCTCTCGGACCCTCGAGGCGCGGAACACGCACGTTCCCGCGTCCCTTGCATCGGCGCGATTGCGCGGCATCTGAACGACGCTGTGCTCCGGAAACGCACACGTCGCGCTCGCGAGTGGGAAGTTCTTGCGGTGTTTGGATCGCGCGGGTCAGCTGCGGCGAGGGCCGCGGGTGCTCGCCTCGCGAAGCCATGCGGTCAGTGCGTGCTCGTCGATGCTCCGCTCCGCGAGCGCCACCATGGCGCTGACCGCCTCGCTCTCCTCCGCCGCCAGCGGAAAGCCGTTCAGCTCCAAGAAGACGCCGGCGACCGTCAGGGCGACGCGCTTGTTCCCGTCCCGGAACGGGTGGTCCCTCGCGATGGCGTACGCGTACGCGGCCGCCAAGCGGAACAGGTCCGCCTCTCCGTGCGCGAAGTGGTTCCGGGGGCTCGCCAAAGCGGAGTCGAGTCTGGCTTCGTCGAGCAGACCCGGCGCGCCGCCATGCTCCGCAAGAAGACGCTCGTGAATGGCAAAAACGGCAGACTTCGAGACCCACTTGGGCTCGGCGCTCACTCGGCGAGCTTACGCAGCGCGTTCCGGTAGCGAGCCATGAAGCCCTCGGCGACCTTCATCGTCTCTTCGAAGTCGGGATCGTACGCGGTGATGCGATACCCCCCCGGAGCCTCCGTGAGAAAGAGCTTGTCGCCCTCCGCCACGTGAAGCGTCTGCGCGGCCTCCGCAGGCAGGGTGACGCCGAGCGAGTTCCCGACTCTCCGGACGGTGAGCTTGACCATGCGACGCCTCCGTGGATACAGATGTTATAACGTCATCGGGAGCGGCGGTCAAGGGCTGAGACCCCTCCGGCCCGCGTTCGGTCGCGACGGCGACGGCGCCCGAGCCGTGTCAGGGTTCGCTCGTCTCGCCTCGGGGCCGGCCTCTTCGCCTCGGACGGGTCAGCCGTCCAGGCCGCGGCGCCCTCCCGCTCGGCGGCTCCGCCATCCTGGCTCCGCCGCCGTAGCTTCGCCGCGTCGAAGAGGCCGGCCCCGAGGCGAGACTGAAACCGGGTCGCGGCGGTCGAGACCGGCACGAGTCGAGTTGCGCGGCGGCTCGTCGCGATTCGCTGGCGACACCTCCGGCGTCCGCGAGGCCCGCGACGCCGAGTGATCGCGCATCGCCGTCGGACGAGTCCGCTCGATCTCACGGCGAGTCGGTGCAGATCGCGCGTTGCGAGGTCCGCGCCGGCGGCTCGTTGGCGCGTGCTTCCTCAGCGACTTCGCGGAGGCGGCGGAGCCCGGGATGGCGGAGCCGCCGGAGCGGGAGGGCGGCCGTAGCCCGGACGGCGAAGGCCGACCGTTCGATGCGGAAGCAACGGCCGGTGAGCCGACGACGCGGGCATCACGTGCGTCTACCGAGCCGGCGAGCTACTCCGTCGTTTCGGCCTCGGCGGGCCGGCCCTTCGGGGGCTCGAGGCCGTAGCGTTGGATCTTGCGGTAGAGCGTGGACGAGTTGATGCCGAGGATGTGCGAGGCTCGCTTCTTCTGCCAGTTCGTGACCTCGAGCACCTTCATCATGTACTCGCGCTCGACGTCCTCCAGCGTCCCCGCCAGCTCGATCTCGTCCGGCAGCCGGATCGTCTCCGCCGCGGGGGGACGATCGTTACGCCGCGCCGTCACGCGCTCCGGGAGGGACTCCACGGAGAGCTGCGTGGCGTCCTCGAGGATCACGGCGCGTTCGATCACGTTCTCCAGCTCGCGGACGTTGCCGGGCCAGTCGTAGGCGATCAGGGCCTCCATCGCCTCGGGCGAGACGTTCATGACAGGGCGCTGCGAGACCTGGCAATAGTGCGCGAGGAAATGCTCCACCAGCATGGGGATGTCGTCGGTCCGCTCGCGGAGCGGCGGCAGCACCACGGGGATGACGTTCAGCCGGTAGAAGAGATCCGGGCGGAAGGCGCCCCGCTCCACCTCGCGCTCCAGGTCGGCGTTCGTGGCGGCGATGACGCGGACGTCCACCTTGATGGGCTTCTGTCCGCCCACCGGGATGATCTCCCGCTCCTGCAGGACGCGCAGGAGCTTCACCTGGATCGCGAGGCTCGTCTCCCCCACTTCGTCCAGGAAGAAGGAGCCGCCCGACGCCACGCTGAACATGCCTTCCTTGTCGCGGATGGCGCCCGTGAAGCTGCCCTTCAGGTGCCCGAACAGCTCGGACTCGAGCAGCGCCTCGGGCAGCGCGCCGCAGTTGATGGAGACGAAGGGCCCGCTGGCACGCCGGGACTCGGTGTGGATCTGGCGCGCGAACAGCTCCTTGCCGGTCCCCGACTCGCCGCACAACAGCACGGTGGAATCTGACTGCGCCACCTTGTGCACCGTCTCGAAGACTTCCTGCAGGCGCCCGCTCTTCCCGATGATCGCGCGCGCCTTCAGCGTCTTCTTCAGCTCCTGCTTCAGGTAGCGATTCTCGCTCTGGAGGCGGCGCATCTCGAGCGCGCGCTTCACGACGAGCTTGATCTCCTCGTTCTTCGTCTGCTTCACGAAGTAGTGGAACGCGCCCTGGTTCACCGCCGCGATCGCGGTGTCGAGGGAGGCGTACGCGGTCATGATGATCACCGGAAGGCTGGGGTCGCGCGCGCGGATCGCCTTCAGGAGATCGATGCCGGACATGCCCGGCATCTTGATGTCGGTGAGCACGACGTGGAACAGGCCCTCCTCCAGCGCCTTCAGCGCCTCCGTGGCGCTGCCGGCCGCCCGCACGTCGTAGCCTTCCTTCTTGAGGAGGATCTCGAGGACCTTGCGGAGGCCCTCTTCGTCGTCCACGATGAGAATTCGCTCGTCGGCCATCTACGTCGTCGCCTCGGCGGGAAGGTCTCGTCCTTCGCTCTTCGGCCAATCGCCTTCGCGGGATGATCCCTCGTTCGACGCGAGCGGCAGCTCCACGGTGAACGCGGTGCCTACACCCGGAGTGCTGCGCACTCGGATCGCGCCGCCGTTGCCTTCCACGATGCGCGACGCGATCGAGAGCCCGAGCCCCGTGCCGCCCTTCTTCGTGGTGTGGAACGGCTTGAAGACCTCCTCCAGCTCGTGCGGCGCGATGCCGGGGCCCGTGTCCTTGAACGTCACCCAGATGCGCCCTTCGTGGGACTCGCCGGTGATGCGCAGGATGCCGCCCACGCCCATCGCCTCGAGCGCGTTCCGCGCGAGGTTCAAGAACACCTGCTTGAGCCCGCCCTCCTCCACCTCGGCGCGGTAGTCCCGCCCCGGAGGGAACTCGAGGAGGATGGTCTTCCCGAGCAAGAGCTTCTGGTCGTGCCCGAGCAGGCGCACCACTTCGCGCGCGGTCATGGAAACGTCGTGCACGCGACGCGACCCGGAGTGATCCCGCGTGTAGTCCAGCACGCCCTCGATGATGCGGTTCAGCCGGTCGGACTCGCTCACGATCAGCTCCATCAGCTCGCGCTCCTCGTCCCCGCGGCCGGTCTCGTCGCGCAGCACTTGCACCGCGCCGGAGATGGACGCCAGGGGATTGCGGATCTCATGCGCCACTCCCGCCGCCAGCTCGCCCAGGTGCGCGAGCTGCTCGGACCGGCGCATCGCCAGCTCCATCCGCCGCACGCCGGAGAGGTCCGTGAACGTCACGATGACCCCTTCCAGGTTCCCGCCCTCGGCCACGAGCGGCGCGAAGGAGGCGCCGATGGGGCGCTCGCTCGCGCCGTGTCCCAGCACGATCTCCTCGCGCGCCGCCCAGCGGCACGTGACGCGCGCCGCCTCCACCGCGTCCGCGAGCGACGGCGAGATGGTCGCGAGGAAGGCGCTCAGCTCTTCGCCGTCCAGCACCATCTCCGGCTCCAGGCGGAGCAGCTCCCGCGCGGCCCGGTTCACCCGCTCGATCCTCCCGTCCGCCGAGGCCGTCATCACGCCGATCGGCATGTGCTCCAGGATCCGGTCCGTGGAGGTCTGAATCCGCTCGAGCGCCCGCTCGGTGGACTCCAGGACCTCCCGGTTCTCGCGCGTCCGCTCGGCGAGCACGCCCGTGAGGAACGCCACGAGCAGGAACGCCACGCCGTGATAGCCCACCTCCGAGAGGATCCGGGACGCCGCGAGCCGCGACCCGTCCCCTTCCCCCACCGTGGCCGCGACGATCGTGAAGAGAAGCGTGGCCGTCAGGGCCGCAAGCCCCGCGGTGCGCCCGCCGCGGGTCATCCCCGCGGCGAACACGATCAGCACGTACAGGAGCACGAGAGGGCTGCGGATGCCGCCCGTGCGGACGATCGCGAAGGTCGAGAGCACGAGGCCGGCGGCGAGCCCCGCCCGCACCCCGCGCAACCCCGGCCGGGATGCCTGCCCGAGGAGACGCGCGAGCGCGTCTCCCAGGGGCAGGCCCTCCGCGGCGCGGGACATGATCACGAACCCGCGATGACGTTGACCATCCGGAAGATCGGCAGGTACATCGCGACCACCATGCCGCCGACGAGCGCACCCATGATCACGATCATGACCGGCTCGATGATCGACGTCAGGGCGTCCACGGCGCTGTCCACTTCCTCGTCGTAGAAGTCCGCGATCTTCGTCAGCATCTCGTCGAGCGCACCGGT
The DNA here is from genome assembly GCA_046330135.1 of bacterium. Lineage (GTDB taxonomy): Bacteria > ARS69 > ARS69 > ARS69 > ARS69 > CAYYFX01. The sequence goes on along the minus strand of JAXLTI010000003.1, from coordinate 1,114,309 downwards.
CTCCTCACCGACCGTGATCATCTGGACCACCATCGGCGGGAACACCGACGAGTTGCGCAGCGGGTTGGCGATCGTGTCGCCCTCCCGGATCGACGCGCGGGCCGCCATCACGGCGTCCTGCACGATCACGTTGCCGGCGGTCTTCGCGGTGATCTCGAGACCGTCCAGAATCGGCACGCCGGAGGACACCAGCGTTCCGAGCGTGCGCGTGAAGCGGGCCACCGAGCCCTTCTTCAGCACGTCGCCGAGCACGGGGATGCGGAGCATGAGAGCGTCGATCTGGTGCTGGCCGGCGTCCGTGGAGTAGTACCGCTTCAGGGCGAAGATCCCGCCGATGAAGCTGCCGATGATCATCCACCACCACGCGCGGATGAAGTTCGACGCTCCCAGCACGATCCGCGTGGGCAGCGGCAGCTCGGCGCCGAAGTCCGAGAACATCTTCGCGAAGGTCGGGATGATGAACATCAGCATGAAGAGCGTGGCGCTCACCGCCACGAAGAGCACGACCGCCGGGTACATGAGCGCGCTCTTCACCTTGCGCTTCAGGGTCTCGATCTTCTCGATGTAGTCCGCGAGGCGCAGGAGAATCGTGTCCAGGATACCGCCCGCCTCGCCGGCGTTCACCATGTTGACGTACAGCTCGTCGAAGGGCTTCGGGTGCTTCCGCAGGGACTCGGACAGCGTGCCGCCCGCCTCGATGTCGTTCATCACGCGCTTGGTGATGTCCCGGAAGAGCTGCTTGTCGAGCTGCCGCGACAGAATGTCCAGGCACTGCACGAGCGGCAGACCGGCGTTGATCATCGTCGCGAACTGACGCGTGAAGATCGCCAGGTCCTTCGTGCCCACGGTGCCGCCGAACGGCAGCTTGAAGTTGATCTCCTTCGCCTTCTGCTTCACCGAAGTGACGATGATCCGCTTCTTGCGAAGTTGCGCGAGGAGATCCGAACGGTTGTTGACGGTCAGCTCGCCGCTCACCGTCTCGCCCGCCGGGGTCCGTCCGCGCCAAATGAACGTGATCATGACGCTCCTCCTTCCTTACGCCACGGCCATGGCGCGGCCGATCATCCCCTCGAGCTCCTTCGGGTCGGGGCTCCGCCCGATGGCATCCTCGTAGGAGATCTCCCGTCGCTGCAGCAACGCCGCCAGCGACTGATTCATCGTCTGCATGCCGAACTTCTGCCCGGCCTGCATGAGGCTGTAGATCTGGTGCACCTTGCCTTCCCGGATCAGGGCGGAGATGGCGGGCGTGCAGCAAAGCACTTCCACGGCGAGCACGCGTCCCGGGGTGCCCACCCGCGGCAGCAGCGTCTGCGTGACCACGCCCTTCAGCGTGAACGCGATCTGCGCGAAGAGCTGCTCTTGCTGCTCGGACGGAAAGGAGTCCACGATGCGGGTGATGGACTCCATCGCGGAGTTCGTGTGCAGCGTGGCGAACGCCAGGTGGCCCGTCTCCGCCACGGTCAGCGCGGTCTCCATCGTGATCCTGTCGCGCATCTCGCCCAGGAGGATCACGTCCGGGTCCTGGCGCAGGATGTGCCGCAGCGCGTCGTGGAAGCCGAGGGTGTCCGCGCCCACCTCGCGCTGGTTCACGATCGCCCGCTTGTGGCTGTGCATGAACTCGATCGGGTCCTCGATCGTGATGATGTGGAGCGCCTTCTCCTGGTTGATCCGGTCGATGATCGACGCGAGCGTGGTGGACTTTCCGGAGCCGGTGGGGCCCGTGACGAGCACGAGACCGCGCGGCAGGTCCGCGAACTTGAGCACGGACGCCGGCAGGCCGAGCTGCTCGAACGGCGTGACCTCGAACGGGATCATGCGGATCACCATGGTGGTGACGCCGCGCTGCACGAAGCAGTTCGCGCGGAAGCGCGCGAGCCCCTTCACGCCGAAGGAGAAGTCCAGCTCCTTCGCGTTCTCGAAGGCCTTCTTCTGCTCGTCGCTCAGCGCGCTGTAGGCCAGCCGCTGGGTCAGGTCCGGAGTGAGGAGGCCGGAGATCTTGGAGGCCACGAGCTCCCCGTCGACGCGGAGCTGCGCGGGCACTCCCGCCGTGAGGTGGAGGTCCGACGCCCGGACCTTGGCCATCTCTTCCAGTAGAGCTCGCAACGAAACCATGGTTCGACCCCCTCGTGCGTCAGTCGCTTGCCGTCTCGCGGAGGACTTCCTCCGGCGACGTCTCCCCGAGCAGCATCTTCCGCAAAGCGTCCCTACGGAGCGTGAGCATCCCCTCCTCGATCGCCGCCGCCTTCAGCTCCGCGGTGGAGTTCCGATCGAGGACCATCTTGCGCAGCCTCGACGTCAGCGCGAACACCTCGTAAACGCCCGTGCGGCCGCGGTAGCCCGTGCTGTGGCACTCGTTGCAGCCCTTCGCGCGGTACAGCTGCTTGCCCACGACCTCGGCCGGATTGATCTGCAGCTCCTTGAACAGCTCCTCGTGCCCCTCCATCGGCTCGCGACAGTTGACGCAGACCTTCCGCAGGAGCCGCTGCGCCACGATGCAGTTCACCGAGGACGACACCAGGAACGGCGCCACCCCCATGTCCACCAAGCGGTCCACGGAGGACGGCGCGTCGTTCGTGTGCAGCGTGGAGAGGACGAGGTGACCGGTGAGCGCGGCCTTCACGGCGATGGCCGCCGTGTCCAGGTCGCGGATCTCGCCCACCATCACGATGTTCGGGTCCTGGCGCAGGAAGGCGCGCAGCGCCGCCGCGAACGTGAGGCCCACGTCGTCGTTCACGTTGACCTGGTTGATGCCCGGCAGGTTGTACTCCACCGGGTCTTCCGCGGTCATGATGTTGACGTCGGTCTTGTTGATCTTCGACATCGCGGAGTAGAGCGTGGTGGTCTTTCCGGAGCCGGTGGGGCCGGTGATGATCACCATGCCGTACGGGCTCTGGATCGCCTTCATGAAGCGGCTGAGCGCCTCCGGCTGGAACCCGAACGACTCCAGGTTCACGTTCAGGTTGGCCTGGTCCAGGATGCGGAGCACGATCTTCTCGCCGAAGATGCACGGCAAGGTCGAGACGCGCAGGTCGATCTTGCGGTTGCTGATGAGGATCTTGATGCGCCCGTCCTGCGGGATGCGCTTCTCCGCGATGTCCAGCTCGGCCATCAGCTTGAGGCGCGACGTGATCGGCGCCTTCATCCGCAAGGGCGGGCTGGCCAGCTCGTAGAGCGCGCCATCCTGGCGCAGCCGCACGCGGATGCCCTTCTCGAACGGCTCGATGTGGATGTCCGAGGCGCGCCGCGTCACCGCCTCGGCGAGCAGCGAGTTCACGTACTTGATGACGGGCGCGTCGTTCTCGGCGCCGGCGAGGTCGCCGTCCTCGTCGACCTCGTCCACCACCTCGACGCCCGCGCCGTCCTCCATGTCCTTCATGATGTCGTTCAGCGCGTTCGTGCTGCCGTAGAAGCGGTCGATGGTCTTCTTGATGGCGCTCTCGGCGGCGACGACCGGCTGGACCTCGAGCCCGACGATGAACTTGATGTCGTCGATCGCGTAGAGGTTCAGCGGATCCGCCATCGCCAGCGTCAGCGTGCGACCCACCTTGCGGATCGGGATCGCCGCGAACTTCGTGGCCACCTCGGACGGCAGGAGGTCCACGGACGCCTTGTCCACGTCGAAGTTGAGCAGATCGACGGCGGGCATGTCGTAGATGCGCGAGAGCACCGTGAGCAAATCTCCTTCGGACATCATGCCCAGCTTCACGAGGCACGTGTCGAGCGCGTCGCCGGTCGACTTCTGCTGCTTGTGCGCCTGCTCCAGTTGCTCCGGCGTCAGGACGTCGTTTTCCAGGAGCAGCGTCTCGAGTCGCTCGTTCGGCAAGGTGGATCCTCTCCCGTTCCCACTCCCGACCACCGCCCGCCGGCCCCACGATCACGAGGCTGCGGAGCCGCTCGACCGTCTTCGGGCCGATGCCGCGCACGTCGCCCAGCTCGTCGACGCGACGGAAGGAGCCCTTCCGCTCGCGCAGCTCGACGATCGCCCGCGCCCTCGCCGCCCCGATCCCCGGCAGCTCCTCGATCAGCTCGATGCTGGCGCGGTTCAGGTCGATCGGAAACAGATCGGCCGTCTCCGCGCTCGCGCGCGCCTTCTCGAGAGCCGGCGAGACGCGGCCCGGCGCGGCGATCGTGTCCGCTCCGGGCGACGCTGCCGTCGAACCGCCGGGGCCCGCCGAGTCGGCAGCCCCGGACCGACCGTCCTCCCCGCGCTCGAATCGGAACGCCGGCCAGGAGCCGACGACCACGCCGAGCGCGACGAAGAGCAGGACGTTCCGCTCCTCGCGCGTCACGGGATCCACCCGCGTCGCACGAGTCCACGTCCCTCGCGGTATCGTCGCCGCATTCCCTCTCCTTGACCCCCCGATCACGGGGATTTCGAGTCTGCTCAACGACTTGCAACAATCGACCAAAGACCGCACGGCTTCCGCAGAACACGGGCGGAGCCGCGGGTCTCAGAACCGGGGAGTGTGCGGGGAGTGAACGTGCGGGGAGGGTGCGGAAGTCTGGCCGGGGAGGGCGAGGGAGGTGCGGACGGGCCGGCGATCAGGCGAACGACCGTCCCGAGCTCATCGAGGAGGGAGATCCGCGGGAGCCGGCCCCTTCCGCCCTCCCCACCCTCGTCGAGGAGCGCCATCGGGGAGGGGCGCCCCGGCCGCTTCGCAGCGTCGCGAGGCGAGGTCCAGGGTGGCGAGTCGGAGCGCTTCCCCGGGGCATTGGAGCACGCATGCGATCGCGACCCGAAGGGTCGCCCGCATACGCGCGCACAGGCCCCGGGGAAGCGCTCCGACTCGCCACCCGGGGATCCTCCCCGCGCAACGCTATAACAGCTCCCGGCGTCCCTGCGCTTCGAGCTCCTCGACGATCTTCTTCACTTCCTGGGCGTGACCCTTCGCGCAGACGAGCACCGCGTCCTTCGTGGAGACCACGATGAGATCGCGCACGCCGACGAGCGCGGTCAGGGTCCGGTCGGATCGCGCGAAGCAGCCCTGCGCTCCCGCGGCGAGGATGTCCCCGGAGAAGGAGTTCCCCGCGCCGTCCGGCGGCGTCAGCTCCGCGAGCGCGTCCCAGGAGCCCACGTCGGACCACGGGAACTTCGCCGCCACCACGGCCACGCGCGCAGAGCGCTCGAGGACCGCGTAGTCCACCGAGATCGAGCGCAGCCATCCGTAGCTCGCGCGCAGCGCCTCGTCGAGATTCGGGGCGGCGGCGATGCGGCGCACGCTCTCCACCATGCCGGGCTCGAGGCGCCCCAGCTCTTCGAGGAAGACATCCGCGCGCCACGCGAAGATGCCGCTGTTCCACGTGTGCCGCCCCGACGTCAGGAACTGCTCCGCCGTGGCGCGATTCGGCTTCTCCGTGAAGCGCACGACCCGCCGCGCGACGCGCTCGTGCCCGGCCAGCTCTTCGCCCGCCTCGATGTAGCCGTAGCCCGTGGCCGGCGACGTGGGGACGACGCCGAACGTGACCAGCATCCGCGACGTGCGCGCCACCTCGGCGCCCGCGGTCATCACCTCCGCGAACGAATTCTCGTCCCCGATCCAGTGGTCCGCCGGCGCGACGAGCAGCACGCCGTCCGGCTCCTCCCGCTCCACGAGCGCCGCCGCGAGCGCGATGCAGGGCGCGGTGTTCCGGCCCGCCGGCTCCCCCACGACCCGAGCGCGCGGATACAGCGGGAGCTGCCGCGCGGCCAGCTCCACGTGCGCGGCGTTCGTGACGATCCACGCGTCCAAAGGCGACGCGACCTTCGCCAGCCGCCGCCCCGTGCGGGCGAGCAGGGACTCGGATGCGCCGACCTCCAGGAACTGCTTCGGAAGGACCTCGCGGCTCGCGGGCCAGAAGCGCGTGCCGCGTCCCCCCGCGAGGAGAACCGCGTGGATGCTCACGCTCCCACCACCGACTTCATCACCTCGTCGACCTTGGACTCCACGGTCCGGCGAATCTCCACAAGGCGCGCCTCCGTGTCCGCCTCGAAGCGGAGCACCAGCAGCGGCGTGGTGTTCGACGCGCGCACGAGACCCCAGCCGTCCCCGAAGTCCACGCGCACGCCGTCCACGTCGATGACGGGATGCTTCTTCCGGAAGTGCTCCGTGACCTCCTTCACGACCGCGAACTTGTGCGCCTCCGGGCACTCCACGCGAAGCTCCGGCGTGGAGGGGTACTTCGGAACGGTGGCCATGATGTCCGAGAGCGGCGCGTCCTCGTTCGCCACGATCTCCACGAGCCGGCACGCGGCGTAGAGCGCGTCGTCGAAGCCGAAGTAGCGGTGCTTGAAGAACATGTGACCGGACATCTCGCCGGCCAGGAGAGCGCCCGTCTCCTTCATCTTCTGCTTGATCAGCGAGTGCCCGGTGCGCCACATCACCGGCGTCCCGCCGTGCGCGAGGATGTCCTCGATGAGCCCCTTCGAGCACTTCACCTCGAAGACGATCGACGTGGGGCCGTCCCGCAGCACTTGCCGCGCGTAGAGCGCGAGGAGGCGATCTCCCCAGACGATCCCGCCCTTCTCGTCCACCACGCCGATGCGATCGGCGTCCCCGTCGAAGGCGATGCCGAGATCCGCGCGCGTCTCCTTCACCTTCGCGACGAGATCCTTCAGGTTCTTCTCGACGGTGGGATCCGGGTGATGGTTCGGAAAGCGCCCGTCCGGCTCGCAGTAGAGCTTGTGCACCGTGCAGCCGAGCGTCTCGAGCACGTTCGGCGCATGCGGCCCGGCCACGCCGTTGCCCGCGTCCACGACCACCGTGAGCCCGCGCTCGGGCATCACGCCCTCCGTGAGCCGGCCGAGGTACTCCGGCAGGATGCGCTTCTCCACGACCTTGCCCGCGCCCTTCTCGAAGTCTGCCGCGTCGATCAGGCGGCGCACCGCCTGGATCTGCTCGCCGTAGATGGACGCCTGGCCCACGGAGGTCTTGAAGCCGTTGTACTCGGGCGGATTGTGCGAGCCCGTGATCATCACGCCGCCGCCCACGTCCTGCGTGTAGAGCGCGTAGTAGAGGGCGGGCGTGGGCACGACGCCCACGTCGAGCACGTCCACGCCGGTGGACGTGAGACCCGAGGCGAGGTCGTTCCGGATGCGATCCGACGAGAGGCGCACGTCGCGGCCGATGGCCACGGTGCACGCGCCTTGGCGCTTGAGCAGGGTGCCGAGGCCCCGCCCCAGGAGCACGCAGGTCTCGGGGTCCAGCTCCGGGTCCACGACGCCGCGGATGTCGTACTCGCGGAAGATCTCGGGGGCGATGCGCTTCATGCGTGGCTCTCCGGCGGCGCGGACGCCGCGTGGCTCAGGGGTAGCTCAGATGACGTCGCGAGCGCCGCGCAACACCCGGAGCTCCTCGGGGATGCGTCGCTCCAGGGTGTCCCAGTGGAGCCGCTGCTTCGCCGAGTCCGGGATGACGGCCAGCAGCACGAAGCCGGCGCGCAGCGCGTACGGGTACGTGCGCGCGTTGCGGGCCGCTCTCAGCCCGCCGAAGCCCTCGACGGCGAGCGCGAGCACGCCCACGATGACCGCGCCGCGCAAGAGACCCAGGGCGCCCCCCGCGACCCGGTCCAGCCACGTGAGCAAGAGCTTCTCGATGGCCTTCCGGAGGAGCCAGCCGGCCAGCGCGAACACGAGGCCGATGCCCAGGAAGATGAGGAGGAACGCGAGGACGGCGGCGTAGCGCGGGCTGACCACGCGGGAGAGCACGATGCCGAGCGCGCCCGATTCCCGCGAAGCCACGAAGAGACCGACCGCGAGGCCCGCGAGGGAGAACACGGTGCGGACCGCGCCCTTCATGAGCCCCGTGAGGATGGACACGCCGACGATCCCCAGCACGATCCAGTCCACCCAGTTCACGCGCATCCCTCCGGACGCGCGCACACTATCGACGGGTCACGGGAGTGTCAACGCCGGGGCTACCCGACGAAGCGCCACGTGATCCCCCACATGCGCGAGAAGCCCGGAAGGCGAATGCCGGGCTCGATCTCGTCGGCGCGGTCGAGGAGATCGAGGAAGCGATAGAAGAAGACCGCGTCGCCGACCTCGCCTTCGGCCTGCACGTCCGTCACCCACGCGTCGATGACCGGGGCGCCCTGGTCGTCCACGCGATCGTGCTCGTAGGTGAGGCGGCCGCGCAGGCGCGCGAGAAGCTCGCCCTGGAAGAAGTGCCGCTCGAGGAAGCCTTCGCCGGTCCAAGAGAGGCGCGGGCGGCCGGGGAGCCGCGCGCCGCTCGCGAGCTCCGCGGACATCGACGTCACGCTCGTCCGGAACAGGAAGTCCCCGAGCGAGCGGACCCCCGGCATCGGGAAGCGCTGCGAGTCGAGGCCGAACGTGCCGCCGCGAATCCTCGCGTCGCCCAGCGGCAGGTCGACGACCGGCGTGCGCGAGCGGATCTCCTCGAACGTGGGCTCGCGCCGCAGGTCATCCACGTTCGTCGCGAAGACGAGACCGCGCAGGAGGAAGGGCCCCGCCGTGAGCCGCGCGCCCGCTTGCCCCGTGCGCTGCGTCTCCGCGTCGTCCGCGCGCAACGCGCTCCGGTCCGGCAGGCGCCGCTCCCGCGACACGACGGAGAAGAGCGCGAGGCGGCCGAGGCGAAGCTCACCCTCGAGGCGCGCCTGCGGAAGCGCGGGCCGCTCTTCTTCGGCGTCGACGCGACCGGTGGCGGTGACGAAGGACTCGCCCGAGCGAAGCGTCGCGCGAAGCGCCGCCGCGCCGCGGAAGAACCGGTCGAGCGTCTGCTCCTCCACGCGCTCCACCCGATAGCGCTCGCCCTGCACCCGCGCAGTCCAGAGGAGACCCGCCGCCTTCGGCAAGTCCGCGGTCACGACGAGCGAGGGATCCACGTACCCGCGCGTCAGGGCCGTCGCGCCCCCGATGCCGGTCTCGAGCTTCTCGCGCAGGAGGCCCGCTTCCAGCAGCACGCCGCCGGCGCGCGTCGCGTGGAAGAGCTTCGCGTGGAGGTCGTTCCGCTTCGTGAAGACCGGGCGGATCGTGCCGGGGTCGAAGCCGCCTTGCCGTCCGTCGCCGTGGAAGACGCGGACTCCGGCTTCGCCCTCGAAGCCGAAGGGCAGCCGGCCGACGAGCGTGCCGGCCACCTGCCGGTCGACTTCCTTCGTCCCGGGGAAGAAGCCCTCGATCCGTCGCGACTCGGCCGAGAGGAAGAACCCCGCGCCCGAGCCGATGCGTCGCTCGGTCTGGAAAGCACCGCGCTGCCAGTCGTCGACGCCTTCCTCGGCCGAGACCCGCGAGAGAAGCGAGTCCGGCAGCGGCGCCCTCGGGCTCGCGATCACCGCGCCGTCGGCCGCGTCGGGTCCGTAGAGCGCGGCCGCGCCGCCCCGCACGACGGAGAAACCGTCGATCTCGGAGAGCACGATCTCGTCGGACTCGGGGCCCGACGTTCCCGGGACGCCGAAGGGCGTTCCGCGGAAGAGCAGCGCGGATCGACCCGAGCCCGTCCCGCCGAGATCGAACGTCTCCACGTTGGGCCCTTGCGACATCTCGCGCGTGCGCACGCCCGGAGAGAGGCGGAGATGCGTCGCGAGACTGACGAGCCCGGGCGGCTCCACGGGATCCGCGCGCGAGCCGAAGCTCACCCGCTCCACGTCGGCGGTGCGCTCCGGGCGGAAGAGCGAGAGCGCTTCGAGCGCCGGGTCGGGAACGTACGGCGGTCCGGCGGAAGCGCGCGGGTGCGCGGCGGCCGCCGAGGAGTCTGCGGCGGTCTTCGCGCCCTGCACCTTCGGCCCCACCTTCGTGGAGTCGAACGGGACGACGACGTGCGCGGGCGGCGCGAGCGCGGAGGAGTCCGCGGGCGACTTCGTCGCGGAGGCCTTTGCAGAATCCGGCCGGGTCGGAATCGGCGACGGCGGCGCGGTGGTCGAGTCGGCGCCGAGCGCGAGAGCCCGCGCGAGCGGCAAGGCGGCCAGCGCGACCACGAGGAAGAGCGCGAAGACGCGTCGCCCGCGGTGCGTCAAAGCGCAGCGGCCCGCCGGCGACGCAGCGCCGCGAGCAGCGGCGGCGCGAGCCCGGCGAAGAAGACGACGTTGGAGGCCACGTGCCACGCGCCGAACGCCCACCCGGCGACGAGGATGGGCCACGGATGTCGGGCGGCACCGATGGAGATCGCGGTGCCGAGGTTCGTCAGCCCGTCATAGAGGAACGTCAGCACGAGCCCCAGACCTCCGGCGGCGAGCGCGCCGCGCCACTTCGCGAAGCTCGGCGACGCGATGGGTGGGCCGGCCACCCCCCCGGCCGCGCCGAACAGCGCCATGCCCGCCACTTGCGAAAGATACGTCGGCGGCGGCGCGGCGCCGTAGGGATTCAACCCCGAATAGATGGCCATGCCGAGCCCCGAGGCCGCGGCGCCCCGCGACGGCCCGAGCAGCGTCCCCGACGCGAAGGAGGCCAGGCTCACCAGCTCGACGTTCGGGATGTGGAGGATGCCCGAAAGCAGGAAGCCCAGCGCCGCAACGAGCGCCGCGAGGACCGCAACGGTGGCGACCGAACGAGGAGACATCTAGACGCCGTGGGCGCGAGTCGGGGCAAGCGGCGTCAGGCTAGCCGTGGGTCAGAAGGGCGTCAACGCTCGACCGGCCGCAGGGCGCTGCGCGGGCTCGAGCGAAGGGCGCTGCAGCGAGTCGCGGGCCGCTCAGGGCGCCGCGACGAGCCGCTCCAGCCGCGTCTGCGTGTCGCGGAAGTCCGGGTCGACCTCGAGGATGCGCTGGAAGTGCGTGATCGCTTCCTGGTCGCGGTCGAGCACGCTGCAGGCGATCCCGAGGTTGTAGAGGAGACCCAGCTTCCCGCGATCGTCCCCGATCGGGAGCGCGAGCCCCTTCTCCAGCTCTCGGATCGCGAGCTCGATCTGTCCCTTGCGCAGGAAGCAGTAGCCGAGCATCTCCTGCGACGGGAGCGCGAACTCCGGACCGCGCGCGGCGATCTCGAACTCCGCCGCGGCCTCGTCGAACAGCTCCATCTCCATGTAGGTCGTGCCGAGGTCGTAGTGCGACTGGTGATCGTCGAGGTCGAGGATCTCGAGGGTCGCCGCGCGGAAGTCCGCGATCACCTCGGAGACGTCGCCGCCCTCGCGCACGAGCTCGAAGTCGTCACCGATGACCACGGCCTGCTCGGGCGCGGAGGCCGCCGTGGCCTCGAAGAACGCCGCGAGATCGTCGTCGGCCTTGGAGCGCGGCGCCTCGCCCGCCGCGGGCACGGGCGGCGGCGTTCCGTGGGGCGGCATGACCACGCCCGGAAGGGCCGCGAAGTCGACCGCCGGAGCTTCCGCCGCCGGAGCGTCGGCGGGCAGGTCGAGATGGAGGTCGATCGACGAGGGCACGGGCGGCGGCTGCGTCGCCGGCACCGGAGGCGGCTGCGCGGTGACGGACGCCGAGATCCCGGCCGGCTCGGCGAAGAGCAGGCTCGGCTTGGCGGCCGGACGCGGCGCTCCCCTGCGCGGCGGGAGCGGCGGCGGGGGCGGTAGCCCGGGGTGCGCGGCGGGGTCGTAGGGCGCCCACGGCTTGCTGCCGTCGGCGGCCTGCGGCACCGGCATGCTGATCGAGGTCTCCAGCGTGAGGCCTTCCGGCTCGTCGGTCCGGCCCCAGAAGCGGTCGCGCGCATCGGATTGGCCGGCCGGCGCCACGTTGGAGGCCGGCGAGTCGTCCAGCGTACGGAGCGACATGATGTCCTTCATGTTCGCGCCCGCCTCGATCGCGCTGGCTCCCGCGAGCTGGGCGGCGCGGCGGGTCCACTCCGTCGCGCGATCCTCGATGCCCCGGTCGGCCCAGATGCGGGCCGCGGCGCGATACGAGGCGGCGGCGTCCTCCGACCGATCCACCTTCTCGAGCATCTCGCCGTACTCGACGTGGACCTCCGGGAACTCCTTCAGGATGTCGCATGCCTCGGCGAACGCGGCGAGCGCGGCCGGGAACTCCCCCTCGCCCTCCTTCCGGCGGGCGAACTCCTTCAGGAACTTGACGCAATCCCCTCCGAGCCCCTGGCGCGCGTACAGGACGCCGAGCATTCCGTAGACCTCGGTCTGCTCCCGGTCCATGCGCAGGACCTTCTTCCCCACGGCAATGCCGTTGTGGAAGAGCCCTTCCTCCGAGTAGAGACGAGCGGCCTCGAGGTAGCTCTCGAAGGCTTTCTCGAAGCCGCCTTGCTTCGCGTAGATGTCGCCGATGAGGTTGAGGACCGCGGGGTTCTTCTTCCGCGAGTTGTCGAGGAACGCCCGGTACTCCGCGACGGCGTCGTCGTACCGGCCCCGCTGCAGCAGCTCGGTCGCCTTCTTCTTGATGTCGACCTCTGCCAACGGCTTCCTCCGCGAAGTCCCCGGCGCCGGGGGAAGGGAAGGTCGAGAAAAGCCAGCCGCGGAGGCGCGACCCGAGCGTCCTCCGGCCGTCTCCCCGGATCGGCCATCGGGTGCAAGGTCTTGAGGCGCTCCTTCCCCCCGGGACCTTTCGACCCGGGCCTCGCCCGGCGCGCCCGCCCGGACGCGCGGGACGTCAGGATTGACCATGGTCTTTGACCATAGTATATTTGGACCTGGTCCCTCTCGCGGAGCCGGCGAACATGGAGTCGATGTCAATTTCCGAATTCAAGGCGAAGTGCTTGGCCGTCCTGGAGCGGGTCCGCCGCACCCGGAAACCGATTCTCGTCACGCGCTTCGGCGTTCCGGTCGCCGAGGTCGTGCCGCCGTCGCCCGCGTCGCGCCCGGAGGCATGGCTCGGCTCGCTGCGCTCGACCGGCCGCATCGAGGGCGACATCGTGGCGCCGGCCTCCGACGAGCGCGACTGGGAGATCCTCCGCTCGTGAAGCTCCTTCTCGACACCCACATCTGGCTCTGGAGCCTCCTCGAGCCCGAACGGCTCGGTCGCCGCCTGACGCGGAAGCTCGACTCCCCGGACGTCGAGCTCTGGCTGTCCCCCATCAGCACCTGGGAGCTCGCGATCCTCGCCGAACGCGGCCGAGTGAAACTGGATCGCGAGGTGGGCCGGTGGGTGACGGAAGCGCTCACCCGCGTTCCCTTGATGGAGGCTCCCCTGACGCACGAGATCGCGTTGGAGAGCCGCCGCCTCGATCTCGGCCACGATGATCCCGCGGATCGATTCCTCGTCGCGACCGCGAGGGTCCTGGAACTCACGCTGGTGACGGCGGACGAACGGCTCCTCGCGGGCAAGGCCTGCCCGGTGCTCGACAACCGCTAAGCCTCGGTCGCAGCACTCCCCAGCATCACAGGACCACGCGACCCTTCTTCACCACGGTGCGTACGTGGTTCGTGCCGAAGTGCTGCGGCACGGCACGGTAGTCGGGCACGTCGAGGACGAGGAGATCGGCCTGCTTGCCGGGGGCGAGGGAGCCGATGCGGTCCGCGCGCTCGAGCGCGAAGGCCGCGTTGACCGTGGCGGCGACGAAGGCTTCCGAAGGGAGCATGCCGAGGTGGAGGCACGCGAGCCCGAGGACCACGCCCATGGACTGGACTCCGCAGCTCCCGGGATTGAAGTCCGTGGCGATCGCGACGGCGACGCCCGCGTCGATCAGCTTCCGCGCGTTCGCGGGCGGGATGCGGCAGGAGAAGGTGGTGCCGGGAAGGAGCACGCCGATCGTGCCGGAGCCGGCCAGCGCGGCGACGCCTTCGTCCGACACCGCGCTCAGGTGATCCGCCGACGCGGCGCCCAGCTCCACCGCCAGCTCCGCCGCCCCCGAGGGCGCGAACTCGTCCGCGTGCAGCCGGAGGGCCATGCCGGCGCGGCGCGCGGCGAGCAGGATGCGTCGCGCCCGATCCACCGTGAACACGCCCTTCTCGCAGAAGACGTCGGCGTACTCGCAGAGATGCGTGGCGGCGACCGCCGGGATCATCTCTTCGATCACGAGGCGCACGTAGCCTTCGCGATCCTGCGCGAACTCCGGGGGGAATTCGTGCGCGCCCAGGAACGTGGACACGGTCTCCACGGGATGCCCGTCCGAGGCCCGCGCCAGCGCGCGGATCTGCTTCAGCTCGGGCTCGGTGGCGAGGCCGTAGCCGCTCTTCGCCTCGAGCGTGGTGGTCCCGTGCGCCAGCAGGAGATCGAGCCGCTCGAGCGCGGTCCTCGCGAGGCCGTCCTCGCTCGTCTCGCGCACGGCGCGCACCGACGCCTTGATCCCGCCGCCCTTCGCCGCGATCTCGGCGTAGCTCTCGCCCGCGAGCCTCCGCTCGAACTCGTCGTGACGGGCGCCGGCGAAGACGAGGTGCGTGTGGCAGTCCACGAAGCCGGGGCACACGACCCCGCCCTCCGCGTCCACGCGCGCGGCGCCCGGGGCAAGCTCCACCCGCGAGCCGAGCTCCCGCCGCGGACCCGCCCAGAGGATCTTCTCCCCCGCCGCCGCCACCGCACCGTCGCTCACGCGCCCGATCTCGCGCAAGTCCGCGCCGCGGCGCGGACCGGTCAAGCCGGCGCGCTCCATCGTGAGGACTTCCGCCGCGTTCTCGACGACCAGCGTGGCCTGCAGACGGCTCGCGCTCACCGGTCCGTGATCCCGGGGAGATCCAGCCCCTTCTCCTTCGCCACGCGCACGGCGAGGTCGTACCCCGCGTCCGCGTGACGCATCACGCCCGTGCCGGGATCCGCGGTGAGCACGCGCTCGAGGCGGCGCCCCGCTTCGTCGGTGCCGTCCGCCACGATCACCATGCCCGCGTGCAGCGAGTTCCCGATGCCCACGCCGCCGCCGTGGTGGAAGCTCACCCACGTGGCGCCGCACGCGACGTTCAGCATCGCGTTGAGCAGCGGCCAGTCGGCGACAGCGTCGGACCCGTCCTTCATCCCCTCGGTCTCCCGATACGGCGACGCCACGGAACCGGCGTCCAGATGGTCGCGGCCGATCACGATCGGCGCCTTCACGCGCCCGGACGCCACCAGCTCGTTGAAGATCCGCCCGGCCTTGGCGCGCTCGCCGTAGCCGAGCCAGCAGATGCGCGAAGGCAACCCCTGGAAGGCCACTCGCTCCGCGGCGAGCGGGAGCCACCGCGCGAGCACGCGATCCTCGGGGAACGCCGCCAGCAGCGCTTCGTCCGTGGCCGCGATGTCGGCCGGATCCCCGGAGAGCGCCGCCCATCGGAACGGGCCCTTCCCGCGGCAGAAGAGCGGGCGGATGAACGCGGGCACGAAGCCGGGGTAGCGGTACGCGTCCGCGAGGCCGCCCTCCGCCGCCGCGCCGCGCAGGTTGTTGCCGTAGTCGAACACGATGGCGCCCTTCGTCTGGAGGCCCTGCATGGCGCGCACGTGACGGACCGCGGTCTCCTTCGCGCGCCGGACGTATTCCGCGGCGTCGCGGCGGCGCAGCTCCAGCGCGGCGGCGAACGTCAGCCCGCTCGGCACGTAGCCTTCGAGCAGATCGTGCGCGGAGGTCTGGTCCGTGACCACGTGGGGCGCAAGCGCGCCCGCGAGCACGCGCTCGCAGCAATCCGCGGCGTTCATCTCCACGCCGATCGACACCGCGCGCTTCTCGGCCAGCGCGCGCGTCACGCGCGCCATCGCGTCCTCGAACGAGGTCGCCATCTCGTCCAGATAGCGCGTCTCGAGGCGGCGGCGGACGCGCGAGGCGTCCACCTCCGCCACGAGCGCCACGCCGCCGTTCATCGTGACCGCGAGCGGCTGCGCGCCGCCCATGCCGCCGAGTCCCGCGGTGAGCACGAACCGTCCGCGCAGGTCGCCGCCGAAGTGCTGCTGCGCCAGCTCCGCGAAGGTCTCGAAGGTCCCCTGGAGGATCCCCTGCGTGCCGATGTAGATCCAGCTTCCGGCCGTCATCTGGCCGTACATGATGAGGCCCTTCTTCTCCAGCTCGCGGAACACGTCCCAGGTGGCCCAGCGCCCCACGAGGTTCGCGTTCGCGATCAGCACGCGCGGCGCGTCCGCGGTGGTCTTGAACACGCCGACCGGCTTCCCCGACTGCACGAGGAGCGTCTCGTCCTTCTCGAGGCGACGCAGCGTGCGCACGAGATCGTCGAAGGCTTCCCAGCTCCGCGCGGCGCGACCCGAGCCGCCGTACACGATGAGCTGATCGGGGTGCTCGGCCACCTCCGGATCGAGGTTGTTCATCAGCATGCGGAGCGCCGCCTCGGTCTGCCACGAGCGGCAGGAAAGCTGCGTGCCGCGAGGAGCGCGGACGGTGCGGGTGGCGGCGACGGCCATGATGAGCCTCCGGAGCGGGCGAGCTCAGGCTGCGAGGGTACGGAGGCGAGCGGGGCGCGTCAACGCACGCGCACGACGCGCGCGACGAGCCGTTCGGCGGGCGAGAAGAGCCGCACGAAGTAGACGCCCGGCGCGACGACGCGACCTCGAGAGTCGCGGCCGTCCCAGAGGACGCGGGTCTCGCCCGCGCCTGCCGACCCGTCGAGAAGCGCCCGCACCAGACGGCCGGCGACGTCGTACACGGCGAGCCGCACGGGCGCGGGCTCGCGAAGCGCGAAGCGAGCGATGGCGACGTCCTCGAAAGGCGTCGGCAAGACCTGAAGATCCGGCTGCGACGGGACTCGCGTCTCGATCACCGCGGACGGCGTGGCCGCAGTGCGCAGATCCGTCTCCCCCGCCGCGTTTCCGACGGGCGTGATCCAGGGCATGGTCGGGAAGAAGGGCGAGCGCGACCGCTGGCGCGCGCGCCACCGGTACGGATCGTTCGTGGCGAGGCCGGAGACGGACGCCGCGAGGCTCACGGCGCTGCCCACACCCGGCACCGGCGCGCCCGTGTCATGGAAGCTCCCGCGCACGACGCCCGCGTCCCCGAATGCGGTGCCGAGCCGCTCCGCCTCCCATTCGACCGCGACGCGCGTCCTTCCGGCGGCGCTCCGGCCCAGGGCCGCGAGGCGGAATCCGTGCGGGTCGTCCGTCGTGCCGAGGAGCGCGATCGGCGTCCCGTTCGCGCGGCGCTGCCCGAAGGCGCGCGTGACGCCGCCGCCGCCGTTCGGGAGGACGAGGAACGCGGCCCCGCCGGAGGACGTGGCGTCCGCGAAGCCGCGCGCGCCGAGGAAGAGCTCCGGGAATCCGTCGCCGTCCACGTCTCCGCGCCCGGCGAGCGATCCGCCGAGTCGCGCGAGCGTGGCGCCGCCGAGCCACGTGCGCCCGGGAGCGGCGCCGAGGCCCGTGGCCGAGCCCAGGAACAACGCCGCCTTCCCTTCCAGGGTGTGCGTCCCCGTGAAGCTCGACGCGCCCACGAGCACGTCGCCGTAACCGTCGCCGTTCACGTCGCCGAGCGCGCACGCGGCGTCCGTGCGGGCGCTCGCTTGCCCCGGCGACCACGTCCACGCGGGTGAGGCGGCGAGACCGGCGGGACCGCCGCGGAAGAGCAGCGCCTGCCCCTCGTCCGTGTACGTCCCGTCGAAGTCCGGGGCGAGCACGAGCACGTCGGAATAACCGTCGCCGTCCACGTCGCCGGCGGGCGCAACGACGGCGCCGAGGTGTGCTTCGTCCTGCGCGGAGACGAAGGTCCACGCGGCGGAGGTGCTGAGCCCGCCCGAGCCGCCGAGGAAGAGCTGAGCGCGCCCGCGCTCGAAGCCGCCCGCGCTCGCGTTCGGCTCGCCCACGATCACGTCCGAGAAGCCGTCGCGGTTGACGTCGCCGGCGGAGGCCACGGACTCCCCGAAGCGCGCGCCGCTCTCCGCGCCGTGCAGCGTCCGGTGGAGCACGAGCGGCGGAGACGATGCGCGCCCCGCGTACACGCGCGCTTCGTCTGCGCCCGGCGCGCCCACGACGGCGTCGCCGAACCCGTCGCCGTTCACGTCGCCGGCGGAGGCCACGGCGCTGCCGAGCTCGGCGTCGTACTCCGCGCCGAGCACGCTCCAGGAGGGCGTGGGCGAGAGGCCGAGCGAGGAGCCCTGGTAGAGGACGGCGCGGCCCTCGGTGGCGAAGTCGCTCGTGCGGAAGGGCGCGCCCACGAGGACATCGTCGAAGCCGTCGCCGTTCACGTCGCCGGCGAAGGCGAGCGCGCGCGCCCAGCCCTCGCCGGGCGCCCCCCCTTCCACCCACGCCGGGGAGGTGTCGGGGAACGGCGTCGCGCCGAGAAACAGCTCCGCGAGCCCTTCGATCCCGCCGGAGGTCGCGAGCGGATCGGCCACGAGCAGGTCGGAAGTCCCGTCGCCGTCCACGTCGCCGCCGGCCGCGACCGTGGAGCCGAACGCGAGCGCGGAGGTTCCCCCGCTCGCCCTCCAGGTCGGCGCGGCGAGGGGCAGCTCCGCCCCGCCGAGGTACACGAAGGCGGCGCCTTCGTCCGCCTGTCCCGCGTCGTAGAACGGCGCCCCCACGCAGACGTCCGAGAAGCCGTCGCCGTTGACGTCGCCGGCGCCGGAGACGCTCCAGCCGTACTGCGCGGAGGCTTGCGCGGGGACGGCGGTCCAGACCGGCGTGGTGGAGAGTCCGTTGGCCGAGCCGAGATAGACGCGCGCCTGACCCTCGTCCACCCACGTGGCGTCTTCCTTGTACGCGCCCACGATCACGTCGGCGAAGCCGTCGCCGTTCACGTCGCCGGCGGTGGCCACGGACCAGCCGAAGAGCGCGCCGGCCTGCCCGCCGTCCACGTGCCAGGCGGCGGTCGAGTCGACGCCGGCGGGCGAGCCGTAGTAGACGAAGGCGCGACCCTCGTCCGTGAACGCGCCGTCGTACTGCCGCGCGCCCACGATCACGTCGGAATAGCCGTCCCCGTTCACGTCCCCCGCTCCGGCCACCGACCATCCGAAGTTCGCGCCCGCCTGGTTGCCTTTGCCGACCCACACCGGGGTCGTCGAGAGGCCGGAGGGCCCGCCGAGGTAGACGAACGCGCTGCCCTCGTCCGTGAGGGGCGCATCGCGGAAGAAGGCGCCGACGATCACGTCGGCGTAGCCGTCGCCGTTCACGTCCCCGGCGGAGGCGAGGGAGTAGCCGAGCGCGGCGTCCACCTGGTCCCCGTCCACCGTCCAATCCGCGGTCGTGTCGGGTCCGGCCGGGCCGCCGAGGAAGAGGAACGCGCGGCCGCCGGCGTTGAACGCCGCGTCCCAGCCGCGCGCGCCCACGAGGATGTCGTCGTAACCGTCGCCGTTCACGTCGCCGGCGGAGGCGACCGCGCCGCCGAACGCGCAGGCGGCTTGGTGGCCCTCGCGCATCCACGCCGGCGTCGGCGAAAGACCGGCGGGGCCGCCGAGGTAGAGGAACGCCGCGCCTTCGTTCGACAGCGCGCCGTCCCACGAGGGCGCGCCGACGATCACGTCGGCGTAGCCGTCGCCGTTGACGTCGCCCGCGGCCGCGACGGACGTGCCGAAGAAGGCGAGGACTTGGTCGCTCTCGGCGGTCCAGGACGGCGTGGGCGAGAGGCCGCCGGAAGTGCCGCGAATCAGGAACGCGCGACCCTCGCTCGACTCGGGGGCGTGGTACTGCGGCGCGCCGACGATGAGATCGGAGTACCCATCGCCGTCGACGTCGCCGGCGCAGCACACCGAGGAGCCGTAGTGTGCGTTCGCCTGGTTGCCCTCGCCGGTCCAGATCGGCACGGGCGAGAGGGCTCGTGCCGGTGCCGCGAGGGCGAAAGCGAGCGTGATCGTTCCGAGAGTGGCCGCGCGACCCGCGGGGTGCCTCGACCCGTCGTCCATCCGCCACCTCCGCCCGCGTGGAGGATGCGGCTGCCGGGGGGCGCTCGGCAAGGGGTTGCCGGGGGCCGCGAGCGGCCCAGGCGAGTCGGCCGCGGTGCACGGCCGCCTCCGCCGCACGCCACCCGGGCGAAGGACTCAGGGGCGGATTTCAGGCAGCAACGTACCGCACACCCTCACGCCCCTCGAAATCCGCGTCCTGCGTCCACAAGGTGGCGCCGTGAGCTCGAGCCGTTGCGAGAATCACGCTGTCCGCGAGCGGCAGCCGCTCCATGACGCTGAGGCGCGCGGCCGCCAGCGCCAGCGCGGCATCCAAGTCGACGACGGTCCCCTGATGCATGAGGGCGGCGGCCTGGAGGGCAGGGGCTTCCCCCCTCTGCTGCAAGATGCGCTTGAAGACTTCGAACAGGCTCAGCGTGGGCACGATGAGCTGCGAGGGGCCCTCGACCGCCCGAGCGAAGAACCCGGCGTTCTTTCCGTTCGCGAAGTACTCCAGCCAGCCGGACGAGTCCACGACGTTCATGCGCGGTCCGGATCGCGCTCGACCCGCGTGTCGATGCCGCGCAGGAAGCCGCGCAGCTCCTTGGCCCGGCGGACCGGGATCAGCTCGATTCGATCGTCATAGGCGACGGCCTGGATCTTCTGCCCCGGTCGCAGCCGCAGGAGATCGCGGATCTTCTTGGGGATCACGATCTGGAACTTCGAGGAAATGGTGATCGTCTCCATACGACTCCTCGATCGATGGTCGTACCGTCTTACAGATATAGTATCGATCAGGCGCGGGTGCGTCAAGCGCGATGGCCGGCTTCACGCGGCTGGCCTCCTGCGACTCGCCTCGATCGTTCGCGCCAGGTCCCGAACGGTCGCGCCGAGCCCGAGCAGCCCTCGGACGAGGAGGTCGAGCGATACCGTGGGATCGCCGGCCTCCATCTTGGCGACGCGCGATTGACTCGACGCGAGGCGCCTTGCGAGCTTGGCTTGGGTGAGCCCCTCCTTCTCGCGACGTCGTCGAAGCTCCGTCGCGAGAGCGAGCTTCAGCTCGAGGAGCGCCGCCTCGCTGGGCGAGAGGCCGAGGAACTCCCGCGCCGTGCCCACGCGCCAGCCGGCCTTGGCGAGTCGCTTTTTCCTGGTCGGATCCATCGCGCTACTCCTCGTTCGCCCGCTCCCAGAGACGGAGCCGATCTCTGCACGCGTCCATCACACTCCGCGGCGTCTTGCGCCCCTTCTTGCTGAATGCACCGAGAATCACCACGGCATCCACTTCGAGCCGGTAGATGATCCGCCACGTAGCCGACGCGTCCTGGATGCGCAACTCATGGCAGCGCTCCCCGATCGCCGGCATTGGCCGGGATTGCGGCAGCCGCAGATGCTCACCCTCTTGCAGAAGCCGGAGAAGGAACCCCGCCTCCAGCCGCGCCGCGCGGCTGAACGGTGGCGTGCTGATCCGACCTTCGAGCCAAACGAGCGGCTTCGATGCGTCGCTCATCAAGATATGTCCACTCTGACATATAGTCGAGGACAATGCGGGTTCGACATCCGACGCCGAGGCGCCGCTGTGGCGTCGAGGACGGGAACACTGCGGCGGATCGCAACGCCGACAAGGCGGTGTGCCGCCCTGCAGCTGTAACTCCGCCGCACATGTGGACTTGCGGGCTATCTCACGCGGGTTGTTCTCTTGGGGGGGAGTAAAGTGGAGCGTGGAGTAACGAACCGTCTCGACTTCCTATCCGCACTTGTCTTGCGGCGCGCATCGCTCAGGAGGTGCCCGATGACCAGCCGCTGGCTCGCCGTTACCGCAGTGTCCCTCGCCGTCATCGGCTTGCCACACGGCGCTGCCGCGGAGTGGTGGCCCGGCTTCGCTCCCCCTCCGACCGGCAAGGGCCTGGACAACTACGCGAACGACCTCGTCGTGTACGACGGTGGCCTGTACGTCTGCGGCATGTTCACGCAAGCCGGCCACACGAGCGCGCATTACGTCGCGCGGTGGGACGGCGCCCATTGGCAGGGGTTCATCGACGGGCCCGATTACTGGGTGTGGGCGTTGCTTCCGAACGCCGGCGACCTGTGGGCCGGAGGCGCCTTCCAGCATGCGGTGCGGCTCGCGCTCGGTCGCGAAACGTCGGGGCCCGTCGCGTTCCGGATCTACGACGTCATGGGCCGGCTCGTCACCCGACTCGAGGCCCGCATGGACGGAGAAGGGAACGCTCGGGCGGCCTGGAACGGACTGGACGCGGCCGGACGCCGGGTGACGGCGGGCGTCTACTTCGTGCGCTCGGAAGACCTCGCAGGGGCACCGGGGTCGATGCGGCTCGTCCGCGTGGAGTAGAGCGACCGCTCGCGAGGACCGGCCTCAGGCCGGAGCCGATGATGAGGCGCCGCTCCGCCCTCTCAGCCGCCCGGCAGGAACCGCCTCCGCTCGCGCTCGAACGTCTCGGCCGCCTTCCCGTAGTCGTCCGCGCGGCCGATGTCCAGCCACAGCCCGTCGAACGCGTAGCCGCGGATGGGGCGGCCCTTCTTGATCAGCTCGAGCACGAGATCGGGGAAGTCGAAGTAGCCGTCCGGGATCTGCGCGAGGACGTCGCGCGAGAAGGCGTACACGCCCATCGAGACTTCGTAGCCGAGCGTGGGCTTCTCCCGGTAGTCGACGATGCGGCCCTCGCCGTCGCGCTCCAACACGCCGAGGTCGATCCGCACTTCCTTGCGGTAGACGCCGATCGTGGCGTCGTTCCGCTGCTCGACGTGGCGGCGCATCAGCTCCGCGTAGTCCAGGTCCGTCAGCAGGTCGCCGTTCATCACGAGGAAGCTCTCCGGCAGATCGGCGATGTTCCGGAGCGGCCCCGCCGTGCCCATGGGCCGCTCCTCGCGCGAGTAGTCGATCGAGAGGCCGAAGCGCGAGCCGTCGCCGAAGAACGCCTGGATCAGCTCCGCGAGGTGACCCACCGCCATCGTGATGCGCGTGAAGCCGTGGTGCTTGAGCTGGCGGACGACGATCTCGAGGATCGGAACGTCCCCCAAGGGCATGAGCGGCTTCGGGAACGCCACCGTGTACGGGGCGAGTCGTGTGCCCTTGCCGCCCGCGAGGATCACCGCCCTCAAAGCGCGTAGACCTCGGGGCGGTAGAGCGAGAGGTTCGCGCGCACGAAGTCGACCGTCTCGCGCAGGCCTTCGTCCAACGTGCGCCGCGCCGTCCACCCGCAGCGCTCGCGCGCCTTCGACGCGTCGCACACCAGCTCCATCACCTCGGAGGCTTCGGGGCGCACGCGCGCGTCCTCCGTGACGATCGGCAGGTCGGAGCGGCCGCAGGCGGCGAGGATCTTCCGCGCGAGGTCCCCGATGGTGATGCCCTTCCCCACGCCCACGTTCGTCACCTCGCCCACGCACGCGTCGGACTCCGCGACCGCGAGGAACCCCGCCGCCGTGTCCTTCACGAACGTGAGGTCGCGCACCGGCGTGAGCGAGCCGAGGCGGATCTCCGGCCGGCCGGCGAGCGCCTGCGACGCGATCGTGGGGATCACCGCGCGCGCCGACTGCCGCGGTCCGTACGCGTTGAAGGGCCGGATCGTGGCGACCGGCGTTCCGAAGGAGCGGGCGAAGGACTCCGCGATCTTGTCCGCGCCGATCTTGCTGGCGGAATACGGCGACTGTCCCTGGAGCGGATGCTTCTCGTCGATCGGCGTGTAGATCGCCGTGCCGTACGTCTCGCTCGTGGACGTGTGCACGATGCGTGCGGTGCCGTGCTTGCGCGCCGCCTGCAGCACGTTCAGCGTGCCCGAGACGTTCGCGGCCACGTAGGAGGCCGGCGCCACGTACGAGTACGGGATGGCGATCAGGGCCGCGAGGTGGAAGACCACTTCCACGCCTTCCACCGCGGCCTCCACGCTCCAGGGATCGGTGACGTCGCCGAAGCGGAGGTCGAGGCCTTCACGGAGATCGTCCGGCAGGAAGCGCAGCAGCCCCGCGTCCCCGCGCGAGTTGTAGCGCAGGAAGGCGCGCACCGAAGCCCCCTGCCGCGCCAGCTCCTCCACGAGATGGGAGCCGATGAACCCGCCCGCGCCCGTGACGAGGACCCGCCTGCCGCGCCAGCTCACGATCGCTTCCCCTCGAGGGAGCGAGCCGCGTAGCGCGCGCGCCACTCGGCGAGCAACGCGTCCAACGACTCGGACAGAGGAATGGCGGGCGTCCAGCCGACGTCGGCGCGCGCCCGCTCGAAGCTCCCCACCTGACGCGCGAGGTCTCCCGCGCGCGCGGACGAATCGGCGCGAACTTCGATTTCGACCGCCGACTTGTCAAGGAGCATCCGGAGCACGTCGCCGATGCGCGTGCCGCGCCCCGAGCAGAGGTTGTACACCGCGCCGGGCTTCCCGCGATCGCCGAGCGCCACGTAGCCGCGGACGATGTCGCGCACGTCCGCGAGGTCGCGCACCGCGTCCAGCCAGCCCACGCGGATCACCGGCTCGGCTCCCGCTTCGATCGCGGCCACCTGCTTCGCGAAGGTCGAGGTGGCGAGGTGCTCCGGCTCGCCGGGACCGGTGTGATTGAACGGCCGCGCGCCCACGACCTCGAGGCCCGCCCTCCCGTTGTGAGCCAGCGCCACCGCCTCGGAGGCCACCTTGCTCCACCCGTACACGCCGAGCGGCCGGAGCGGCGCCGTCTCCGTCACCGGGTCGTCCTCCGGCGGCACCGCCCCGTACATCGCGCTCGACGCCACGTGAAGGACGCGCGCAGGACGGCCGCGATCGAGGAGCGCCGCGAGGAGGTTCGCCGTGCCCTGGACGTTCACCGCGAGCGTGCGTCGCGCCTCGGCCTCGTCGCCGCGTCCCGGGAGGGCGGCGAGGTGGAAGACCAAGTCCGGGTCCGCCTCCTCCACCGCCGCGCGCAGATCGGCGGGCTGAAGCAGGTCCCCGCGGACGTAGCGCTCGTGCGGCCCCGGCGTCCCCGCCGGCGCGTCCAGCCGATCCATGCCGACGATCGCGTCGCCCCGCGCGCGGAGGAGCGCGCGGAGGTGCGTGCCCGCGAAGCCGTGGCTTCCGGTGACGAGAATCCTCAAGTCACTTCTCCGACGATCACTCCGAACACCATGATATCATGATGGTTGACGCGACAAATCATGGACCTCCTCGTAGATCGCGAGGAGGCGCTCGGTCACCGCTTCCTGGCGGAGCGCGGCGCGCTTCTCCCGGCCGTCCGAGCGGCGGCCCGAATCGAGGATCGCTCCCGCGCTGAGGCTCAGCGCCTCGAGCCAGGCGTCTCGAGCGACCGCCGAGTCCTCGTTCGGCCACGCCACCACGCCCCCCGGCTCCACTCCGGCCAGCATCTCCTTCGCGTCCCCCACGTCCGTCGAGACCACGGGAAGCCCCACCGCCAGCGCCTCCTTCACCACGGTCGGCGATCCCTCGGTCCCCCGTCGCGACGTGAACAAGAGCACGTGCGCCGCGTTGAGCTTCGCCACCACGCGCTCGTGCGAGGCTCCCGGCTCCGTGAGCACCAGCTCCTCCACGTCCGGGCGACGATCGCGCAGACGGCGCAGCACCTCGACGAAGACGTCGTGGCCCTTCACCGGATTCTCGGGGCGGGCGCCGAAGAGGACGTAGCGCTTGGCGGGGTCGAGCCCCAGCTCGCGGCAGGCGTCTTCCCGCGGTCGGGGCGCACAGGCCGCGAAGTCCACGCCGTTCGGGAGGACGACGTTGGCCGGGTCCGGCCACAAATCGGCCAGCCGGCGCGAGACGAAGATGCGCCGCGCCGCGTTCCGCGCGGTGGCGACCGACACCGTGCGCTGCACCGCGTCGTTGAGATCGCTCCCGTAAAACGTGAACATGCGCGGCGCAAGCGACGGCAGAGCGAGAGTTGCGAGGCCGGTGAGCCCGTAGTGGACGTGCACCAGGTCGAAGCGGCCGGCGTCCCATCGGGCCCGGACGCGCGTGTTCGCGCCGAGGTAATCCAGCGCCCCGCGACCCTGCGCTACCACCTCCGTCTCGATCGCCACGCGCCCCGTGGCCCGCAGCGCGTCGCGGCTCTGCGTGACGAAGATCCCGCGGGGCGACGCGGCCCCCGGCTCGTACAGCATGTTGGTGACCCAGAGGACGCGAAGCGGGTCCCTCGTCATGCCGGCGCTCCGTTCCGCGCGACGTGCACGGCGAGCACGCCGCCGAGCAGGTCTTGGCAGCGGACCTCGGAGAAGCCGGCTTCGCGCAGCAGCTCCGCCACGCGCTCCTGGCCGGGGAACCGCGAGAGCGTCACGGGAAGGTGCCAGTAGGTGGTGGGCCGGCCGTGGAGGAAGATCCCGAGCAGCGTGCCGAACGCGAACAGGTACGCGGTCCAAAGCCTCGCGAGGAGCCGCGAGGCCGGGCGCCCCACGTCGAAGGACCAGAAGACGCCGCCGGGCCGGAGCAGCGCGCGGCAGCGAGCGAAGAACGCGGGGAGGTCCGTGCAGTAGCGCAGCCCGTACGCGAGCGTGACGACGTCGAAGCCGGCGCCTTCCACCGGCAACCGATTCAAATCGCCGAGGACCCACCGCGCCCGCTCGGGCGACACCTTGCCGCGGGCGCGGGAGAGCATCGCGCGGTTGCCGTCCACGCCGACGACGCTCGTTCCGGGAAACGCCCCGAGAAGCAGAGCGGCCACGTCGCCGGTGCCGGTGGCCACGTCGAGGCAGCGAGCCGGTGGGCGCGCCACGGCGCCCAGCAGCGTCGCGCGCTTCCACGCCGCTTCCCGCCCGAACGAGATCAGGGAGCGCATGAGGTCGTAACGCGGAGCCACCGCATCGAAGACCCGCAATCCTTCTCGAACGGCCTCGTCGCGATCTTCCGGCCAGCGGACGCTCACGCGTCCACTCGGAAGCGGAGCCCCTCGACCGTCAGTCCGGGGCCGAACGCGAGCGCGACGCCGTCGCCCGGCTCGCCGCCGGCGACGATCCGGCGGAACACGAAGAAGACGGTCGCCGACGACATGTTCCCGCAGGTGCGGAGCACGTCGCGGGAAGGAGCGAGGCGCTCTTCGGGAATGCCGAGCGCGTCGCGCACGCGGTCGAGGATCACGGGCCCCCCGGGGTGGATGGCCCAGTGACGGATGCCGTCGCGCGTGTCGAGCGAGAGCCGCGCCGCGAAAGCCGGCAGCTCCGTGGCGAGGGCCTCGGGCACGTGGGCGGACAGGTGCATGAGGAAGCCGGCGTCGCCGACGTCCCAGCGCATGTCGTCCGCGCTTCCGGGGAGGAGCTGGCTCGCACCGCGCTGCACGAGGACGCGAGCCGCGCCCGTGCCCTCGCCGCGCGTGGACGCTCGGCCGGCGGCCGCGCCCACGACGGCCGCACCGGCGCCGTCCGCGAAGAGCGCGTGCCCGCGGAGGTCGTCCTCGCCGGGCTCGGTCTGGAAGTGCAGGCTGGCCAGCTCCACCGCCACCGCAAGCACGCGCGCGGACGGCTCGCCGCGCACGATCTCCGCGGCCGTCCGCAGCGCGACGATTCCTGCGCTGCACCCCTGGTAACCGATCTGGACGCGCCGCACCGTGGGCGAGAGCCCGAGGCGCAC
The DNA here is from genome assembly GCA_046330135.1 of bacterium. Taxonomy (GTDB): domain Bacteria; phylum ARS69; class ARS69; order ARS69; family ARS69; genus CAYYFX01. The sequence continues at coordinate 1,087,233 of JAXLTI010000003.1, read as the reverse complement.
GATGAGATCGCGATCCGGTCCCGGAGCGGCGAAGCCGGTGCACGTCGCGAACAGGAGGTGGGTGATCCGCGCGGGGTCCGTGCCGGCGTCCGCGAGCGCGGCGCGCGCAGCCGCCTCGCCGAGCCCCGGCGCCTCCTCCGCGAACACGACCATGCGCGCGGCCGTGGAGGGCGATCCGCCCCGGAAGAGGCGCGCGTCGGCGCCCGCCGCGAAGTCCGGCAGCACGCTGTGGCGCGTCTCGAGACGGGATCCGCGGAACGCCGCCTTGAGACGTCGACCCTGCGCGGGGGGCAACGCCGCGGCGAGGTGCTCGGCGAGCTGGTCCTGACGATACCGGTAGGCCGGCAGGGCTTCGCCCCAGCCGAGAACGCTGACCGCGGTGTCCGCGGCGGCGAAGACGCGCCTTCGACGGGGAGCCCTCAGCGGGATGGGGCGGATGGCTTTCATGGGCGGCAGTCTACCCGTTCCAGCCTCTCGGGCGAAACCGCCGATGGGCCGCTTCGTCCCTGGCCCGTTGAGGGAATCCCCCGTCCCGGATAACCTCTCCGCCCGCGTCGTCCTGCGCCCTTCATCCGGCGCTTCTCGTTCCCGGGAGGTTGTATGGTCTCCTCCGACTTCCGTTCCGCGTCGGTCCGCGCGCGTGCGGCGGCGGCTGCCTTCGCGCTCGCGGGCGCGCTCGCGGTCACGTCGTCCGCGTCCGCGGCGCCGGGCTATCTGCGCTACCCCGACATCTACGGCGACCACGTCGTGTTCAGCGCGGAGGGCGATCTCTGGATCGTCTCCGCCGCCGGCGGCACGGCCGCGCACCTCACGTCGGGGCCGGGCATGGAGTACTTCCCGCGCTTCTCTCCCGACGGCACGAAGATCGCGTTCACCGGCTTCTACGACGGCAACGCCGACGTCTTCGTCATTCCCGCAGGCGGCGGCGAGCCGCAACGCCTCACGTGGTGCCCCGGCCCCGACGAGGTGCTCGGCTGGACTCCCGACGGCGCGGACATCCTCTTCCGGAGCCGTCGCGACGAGCCGCACGGCGACTGGCAGGTCTACGCGGTCTCCGCGAACGGCGGGGACGCGCGGGTCATGCCCGTCGGCCGCGCGAGCCGCCTGGCCATCGACCCCGACACCGGCGCGTGGGCGATCAATCGCACCGACCGCGAGCGCGCCACGTGGAAGCGCTACCGCGGCGGCACGAACGAGGACATCTGGGTGGGTCACCCGGGCAAGAACGACTTCAAGGACGTCACGTCGTTCTCCGGCTACGACATGATGCCCATGTGGTACCAGGGGCGGATCTACTATGCGTGCGACAAGGGCGGCACGCAGGAGATCTGGTCCATGAAGCCGGACGGCTCGGACCAGAAGAGCCACACGAGCCACGGCGACTGGGACGTGCGCTACCCCGAGCTCGGGGACAAGGGTCGCATCGTCTACCAGGTCGCGGGGGACATCGGCCTCTACGACATCGCGAAAGGCTCGGACGCGAAGCTCGCCATCGACCTGCCGAGCGAGCGCGTGCTCACGCGCGTGCGCTACCCGGATGCCACGAAGTACCTCGTCGGCTTCGACCTCTCGCCGGACGGCGAGCGGCTCGCGATCGAGTCGCGCGGCGAGATCTTCTCGGTCCCGGCGAAGAAGGGCGTGACGCTCACGATCACGGGCGGCAGCGGCGCGCGTGAGCGCGGCGCCGCATTCGATCCGGACAGCAAGCGGATCTACTACATCACGGACGCCACCGGCGAGGAGGAGATCCGCTCCATCGACTCCTGGGGCCGCGGGGACGCGTCGGTGGTCGTGGCGGCGGGCAAGACCGGCTGGCACTTCCCGCCGGTCCCTTCCCCGGACGGCAAGTGGATCGCGTGGGGCGACCAGACGCAGACGCTCTACGTGGCGCCCGCGAAGGGCGGCGCTCCGCAGAAGGTGGACCAGTCCGAGCAGGCCGAGATCCGCGAGTACACCTGGAGCCCGGACGGTCGCTACCTCGCGTACACGAAGGTCCCGCGCTCCGAGTTCTCCTCGATCTGGATCTGGGACTCGAAGGACGGATCGCTCCACCGCGCCACCGGCGAGGCCACAATCGACTTCTCGCCGGCGTGGGATCCGGACGGGCGCTGGCTCGCGTTCCTGAGCCTGCGCACGGTGAATCCCGTGCTCGACGGCGCGCGAGACTTCCAGAACGTCGACGTCCTCAGCACGAAGCCCTACCTCGTCCTCCTGAAGGCGGACGGGAAGAACCCGTTCGAGGATCGCAAGGGTCTCCCGGACGACGACGCGGACAAGAAGAAGGACGAGAAGAAGGGCGACAAGGACAAGGCCGACAAGGGCAAGGACAAGGATAAGGACAAGAAGGGCGACGAGAAGGGCAAGGACGAGGAGAAGAAGAAGCCCGAGCCCGTCGTCATCGACTGGGACGGCCTCGCGCGACGCGTCGTCGAAGTCCCCGTGGACGCCGGCATCCTGAACGGGCTCGGCGCCACGTCGAAGCACCTGTACTGGCTCTCGCATCCCGTGCAGGGCATCGCGGGGGACGACGACGGCGGCGGCGATCATCCGGACGGCAAGCTCGTGATGTACAGCTTCGAGGACAAGGAAGAGAAGACCGTGTCCGAGGGCGTGTCCGGCTACGACCTCGAGCCGGGGGCGAGCAAGCTGGCGTTCATGAAGGATCGCGGGAAGATCTTCGTCATCGACGCGGATGCGCCGGCGGGCGACGACCTGTCGAAGTCGGCCGTGTCGCTCGACGACGTCGTGATCGACCTCGACCCGCGCGAAGAGTGGCGGCAGATGTTCTTCGAGGGCTGGCGTCACATGCGCGACTTCGTGTGGACGCCGGATCTCGCGGGCGTGAACTGGACGGCGGTGCGCGACCACTACGCCACCCTGCTCCCCCGCCTCGCGATCCGCGACGATCTCCGCGATCTCATGGGCGAGATGATCGGCGAGCTGTCCACGTCGCACACGTACGTGTACGGCGGCGACATGGGCATGGATCCCCGGAACACGCCGGTCGGCCTGCTCGGCGGACGGTTCCAGCGCGAGGGCAGCGCGTACAAGATCACGAAGATCTTCCGCGGCGACGTGGCGGATCTCGATCGCGCGCCGCTCGACGCGCCCGACGTCCACGTGCAGGAAGGCGAGTACATCGTCGCCGTGAATCACCGTCCGCTGCCGTCGGGGCGGCCGCTCGAGGCCGCGTTCGAGAACCTCGCCGGACGCAAGGTGGTGCTCGGCATCTCCAAGACCGCGGACGGCAAGGGCGCTCGCGACGTGGTGGTGGAGCCCGTCCCGGACGACGGGCGCCTGCGCTACATCGACTGGGTGCGGATGAACCGCGAGGCCGTCGCGAAGGCGAGCGGCGGCAAGCTCGGCTACATCCACCTTCCGGACATGGGCTCCAGCGGCCTCATCGAGTTCAACCGCTGGTTCTATCCGCAGCTCGACAAGGAAGGCATGATCGTGGACTGCCGCTGGAACGGCGGCGGCTTCGTCTCGCAGATGATGGTCGAGCGGCTCCGCCGCAAGGTGGACACGTTCGATCGGTCGCGCGGCGGCGGGATCAACACGTATCCCTATCGCACGCTCAACGGGCCGTTCGTGGTCCTGCTGAACGAGGAAGCCGGCTCGGACGGCGACATCTTCCCGTACATGTGCCAGAAGGAAGGTCTCGCCCCCGTGATCGGACAGCGCTCGTGGGGCGGCGTGATCGGGATCCGCGACGACAAGCGCCTCGTCGACGGCGGGCACCTCACGCAGCCCGAGTACGCGATGTGGGATCCCAAGAAGGGCTGGGCGATCGAGAACCACGGCGTGGACCCCGACATCGAGGTCGCGAACTACCCGCAGGACGAGGCTCAGGGGCTCGACCCGCAGCTCGATCGAGGGATCCAGGAGACCTTGAAGCGGCTCGCGGCGAACCCGCCGCCTCAGCCGACGTTCCAGGGAGCGATCCCCGACAAGAGCCGCGAGGGCTACCGGGCTCGGGAGGCCGGCAAGTAGCGGCTCGACGCACGGCACCTCGGTGCCGTAAGAGAGGTCGGCGGGCGGGGGGCGTCTCGGCGCCCCCCGCCTCGGCGTTCGGCCGTATCTTCGTCATCGTCCCGGAAGAGGAGCCTGATCGTGAGCGACCCCGCGGGTCCGGACGACGCGTCGCGCTTCGGCCCGAATGCCTGGCTGATCGAGGAGAAGTACCGGCAGTTCCGTGAGTTCCCGGAGTCCGTGGGAGACTCCTGGCGCGGCTTCTTCGATCGAGAGGGCGAGGCCGAAGGCCGCCGGAGCGCGACGCCCGCCGCTCCAGTACCCCCGCCGACGGCGGCCGACTCGGCGGCGCCTGCGGCCGCCTCGGCGTCCGGGGAAGCCTCCCCGGCGATCGCGCCGGCCGCGGCCCCGGGAGCCGTCGCGATCCGCGGTCCGGCGGCGCGCCTCGTCGAGAACATGGAGCAGAGCCTGTCGATCCCCACCGCCACGTCGGTGCGCGACGTGGCCGTGCGGGTCCTCGAGGAGAACCGCCGCCTCGCGAACCAGGATCTCGCGGCGAGCGGCCGGAAGGTCAGCTTCACGCACCTCGTGGCGTGGGCGCTGCTCGAAGCGCTGCGGCGGCATCCGGCCATGACCGCCGCGTACGCCGAGATCGAAGGAACGCCGCACCGCGTGCTGCCGGACGGCGTGAACCTCGGCATCGCGGTGGACGTGGTGCGCCGGGACGGCACGCGCGGCCTGCTCGTGCCGAACATCAAGCGTGCGGATCGCCTCTCCTTCCGCGACTTCCTCGCCGCGTACGACGCCACGATCGCGAAGGCGAGAGAGAGCCGGCTCACCCCCGACGACTTCGCGGGCACCACGGTCACGCTGACCAACCCGGGGATGATCGGCACCGCCCACTCGATCCCTCGGCTCATGGCCGGCCAGGGGCTCATCTTCGCGACGGGCGCCATCGACTACCCGGCCGCGTTCCGGAGCGCCGATCCGTCCGCACTCGCGAGCCTCGGCGTGAGCCGAGTCATGACGGTGACGAGCACGTACGACCATCGCGTGATCCAGGGCGCGGAGAGCGGCGAGTTCCTCCGCACCTTCGACGCGCTGCTCCAGGCCGAGCAGGGCTTCTACGACGGGATCTTCGAGAGCCTCGGCGTCCCGTTGCGCCCGGTGCGCCTCGTGTCCGATCGCAGCCCCGCCGCCGAGCGCGGCGAGGGCCTGCTCGAGAAGGAAGCGCAGGTCCTGCAGCTGATCCGCGCCTATCGCGTTCGCGGCCACCTCATCGCGCGCGTGAATCCCCTGGCCACCGACGTCCCCGCGCACCCGGAGCTCGATCCCGAGCACTACGGCCTCACCGTCTGGGACCTCGACCGCGAGTTCTTCACCGGCGGACTGGCGGGGCGCTCGCGCATGACGCTCCGCGACATCGTCGCGCTCCTGCACGAGGCGTATTGCCGCTCGATCGGCGTGGAGTACATGCACATCCAGGAGCCCGACCAGAAGGCGTGGATCCGCGATCGCGTCGAGGGCAGGACCTCGCGCGCGGACTGGGTGGACGCGAAGGCGAAGCGCCGGCTCCTGGATCGGCTGAACGCCGCCGACGCCTTCGAGCGCTTCCTGCACACCAAGTACGTCGGGCACAAGCGCTTCAGCCTCGAGGGCGCGGAGACCATGATCCCGATGCTCGACGTCCTCTTCACGCGCGCGGCGGACGCGGGCCTCTCGGAGGCCGTCATCGGCATGGCGCACCGCGGCCGTCTCAACGTGCTCGCGAACCTCGTGGGCATGAGCCTCGAGAAGATGTTCCGCACGTTCGAAGGCGACGTGGATCCGGAGAGCCTCGAGGGCTCGGGCGACGTGAAGTACCACCTCGGCGCCACCGGCGAGCACGTGGGGCCGAGCGGCGAGCGGCTCGCGCTGACGCTCGCGTCGAACCCGAGCCACCTGGAGGCGGTGGATCCCGTGGTGGAGGGGATGGCGCGGGCGAAGCAGGACCGTCGCGGGGGCGTCGAGCGCGCGAACGTGCTGCCGGTCCTCATCCACGGCGACGCCGCGTTCGCGGGTCAGGGCGTGGTGGCGGAGACGTTGAACCTCTCCGATCTCAAGGGCTATCGCACCGGCGGCACGATCCACCTCGTCGTGAACAACGGAATCGGCTTCACCACGGCGCCCGTCGATGCGCGCTCCACCGTCTACCCCACGGACGTGGCGCGCATGGTGCAGGCGCCGATCTTCCACGTGAACGGCAACGACCCCGAGGCGTGCGTTCGCGTGATCGATCTGGCCTTCGCGTTCCGGCAGCGCTTCAAGAAGGACGTCGTCGTGGACATGCAGTGCTACCGCAAGCACGGCCACAACGAGAGCGACGAGCCCTCCTTCACGCAGCCCCTCATGTACGCGCGCATCCGCGAGATGCGTCCGGTGCGCCTGCTCTACACCGAATCGCTCGTGCGGCGCGGCGAGATCCGCGGGGACGAGGAGGAAGCCGCGCTCGCGGACTTCCGCCGCCGGCTCGAGGAGGCGTTCGCGGTCACGCACGACAGCAGCCCGCCCACGCCCATCCTTCCGCGGGAGGCGCCGTCCGACGACGCGCGTCCGTCCCCCGAGACCGGCGTGCCGCGCGAGACGCTCGAGGCCGTGCTGCGCGCCGTCTCGTCGCACCCCGCCACGCTGCACGTCCACCCGAAGCTGCAGCGCGTTCTCGACGAGCGCGCGCGCATGCTCGAGCACGACTCCGTGGACTGGGCCACCGCCGAGGCGCTCGCGTTCGGCTCGATCCTCCTCGAGGGCACTCCCGTGCGCTTGTCCGGACAGGACTCCCGCCGCGGAACGTTCTCGCAGCGCCATGCGGTGCTCATCGATCAGGAGAACCAGGACGAGTACACGCCGCTCGGCCATCTCGGCGACGGCGCCGCGCGCTTCCAGGCGGTCGACAGCCTGCTCTCCGAGTTCGCCGTGCTCGGCTTCGAGTACGGCTACTCCGTCTCCGCCGACGATGCGCTGGTGCTCTGGGAAGCGCAGTTCGGCGACTTCGCGAACGGCGCGCAGATCGTGATCGACCAGTTCATCTCCTCCTCCGAGGACAAGTGGGGCCAGTCGAGCCGGCTGGTGCTGCTCCTCCCGCACGGGCTGGAGGGCCAGGGGCCGGAGCACTCCAGCGCCCGGCTCGAGCGCTTCCTCACGCTCTGCGCGAAGCGCAACATGCGCGTGGCGATGCCCACGACGGCGGCGCAGTACTTCCACCTGCTGCGCCGACAGGTCCGCCAGGGTCCGCCGAAGCCCCTCGTGGTGATGACGCCGAAGAGCCTCTTGCGGGCGAGCGCGGCGAAGAGCGCCGCTTCGGAGTTCACGAGCGGGAGCTTCCGGCTCCTGATGGACGATCCGGCGAGCGATCCCGCGGCCGAGCGGATCCTCCTCTGCTCGGGGAAGGTGGCGCACGACCTCTTCGCGTTCCGGGCGCAGCACGCCATGCCGGGCGTGGCCATCGTCCGGTTGGAGCAGCTCTACCCGTTCCCGGGCGACGACCTCCGCGCTCTGCTCGCCCGCTACCCCGCGGCGCGCCGGGTGCGCTGGGTGCAGGAGGAGCCCCTCAACATGGGCGCCTGGACCTTCGTCCTCGAGCGGCTCCGGGAGCGCTTGCCCGAAGGCTACGAGTTGACGCACACCGCTCGCCCGCGCTCCGCCAGCCCCGCGAGCGGGAGCCACGCCGTGCACGTGGTCGAGCAGGAGCTCCTCCTCCAGGAGGCCTTCCTGGCCTGATCCCGTCGCCGAAGGCCCCTTCGATCGACTGGACCGGCCACCGCGGCATCAGGGAAGAGTGCCGACGAGCAGGACATGGCGACTGGCGCGACGCGACCGCTTCGGGTACTCATGTTCTCCGGTGTCGACCTTCCCTGGACGGAGCTCCCGAGAAGACGGCCCTGGAGGGAACGATGAACCCGAGCGGAACGTTCGCCCTGGCGCTCGCCGTCGGCTTCGGCACGTCCGTGGCGATGTGGGTCGTGGGTTTCCTCGGAAGATTCCCGGCGGCGCCTGTTCCCGGAGCGATCCTCCTGCCCGCGCTGCTGCTGCTCCTGGTGCTCGGCGGCGTGCGCGCCGGACGCGCATCGCGGACGGGCTTCCGGGCCGGCGCGGCCGCGGGGCTCGTGGCCTCCCTCGTGAACCTGCTGGTGCTCGGGAGCGTGATCGCCGGCGAGTCCACGTCGGGCGCGGTGACGTGGATCCCGGCGTCCCTGCTCCTGGGCGTGCTCCTCGGGGGCGCGGGCGGGCTGCTCGGGCGGAAGCTCCTCTCGCCCGTGGAGCTCGAGCCCACGTTCGAGCTCGCGAAGGTGGCCGCCGCGGCCACGCTCTTCCTCCTCGCGCTCGGCGGGCTCGTCACCACGGAAGGCGCGGGGCTCACCGTCGTGGACTGGCCGAACTCCTACGGCAGCCCCATGTTCCTCTTCCCGCTCGCGCGCATGGTGGGCGGGATCTACTACGAGCACTCGCATCGGTTGTTCGGATCCCTCGTGGGCTTCGTGACGCTCGTCCTCGCGATCCGCCTGCTCATGACCGAGTCGCGCGGCGCCCTGAAGGCGATGGGCCTCGGCGCGCTCGCGCTCGTGATCGTGCAGGGAGTGCTGGGCGGGCTGCGCGTCACGGGCCACTTCACGTGGAGCACCTCCCCCGCGGACACGCGCCCGAGTCTCGCGCTCGCCATGGTGCACGGCGCCACGGGGCAGATCTTCTTCGCGTTCATGGTGGCGCTCGTGGCGGTGGCGTCACGCACGTGGCGCGACGCGCCTCGGCCCGCGGCCGATCGCTCCGCCGCCGCCACGGATCGCCTGCTCTCCGCGGTCCTCGTGGGCGTGATCCTCGTGCAGCTCCTCCTCGGCATCCGCGTTCGGCATCTGGGCGAAGGCGTGATGGCGCACGTGACCTTCGCGGTGATCGTGCTGCTCACGGCCATCTCCGTCGGCATCCGCACCGTCGGGCAGCACCGGCGCATCCCCGCGCTGCGCAAGACGGGCGGCGCGCTGATGGGCCACGCGGCCACGCAGTTCCTGCTCGGCGGCCTCGCGCTCGTCGCGCTGACGCGTGCGCGCGACCACGGCACGGGACTCTTCGAGACTCTCGCGATGACCGCGCATCAGACGGTGGGCGCCCTGCTGCTCGCGAACGCCGCGCTCCTCGCCCTCTGGACGCGACGTCTCCTGCCGGCACCCGCGGACGGCGCGACCCCCGCTGCCGAGTCCCCCGCCCCGGCACGCTCGTGAGCCACGCCGTCGAGACCGTGGGGCTGGGCCACCGCTACGGCGAGCGGGCGGCGCTCGACGCGCTCGAGCTGACCGCGCCGCGCGGGGAGCTCGTAGCGCTCCTCGGTCCGAACGGCAGCGGGAAGAGCACGCTCTTCCGCATCCTGGCCACGTTGCTGCGGCCCACGTCGGGCTCGGCGCGCGTGGACGGGCGCGACGTTCTCGCCGAGCCGGACGCCGTCCGGCGCTCGCTCGGCGTGGCGTTCCAGGCCGAGAGCCTCGACGGGAAGCTCTCCGTCCGCGAGAACCTGGTGCACCAGGGACATCTCTACGGTCTCTCGGGGAAGGCGCTCGGACGGCGCGTGGACGAAGTCCTCGCCGGCGCCGAGGTCGCCGACCGGGCCCACGATCGCGTCGAGAAGCTCTCGGGCGGCCTTCGGCGGCGCGCCGACCTGGCGCGGGCGCTTCTGCACCGGCCCCCCGTCCTTCTCCTGGACGAGCCCTCCGCGGGCCTGGATCCGGGCGCGCGGGAGACGCTGCTCGCGGCCCTCGCGCGCTACCAGCGCGACGGCGGCTCGTGCCTGCTCACCACTCACCTGTTGGAAGAGGCGGAGCGGTGCGACCGCGTCGCGATCCTGGACCGCGGGCGGCTCGTCGCGCAGGGCCGTCCCGAGGAGCTGGTGCGCGAGATCGGCGGCGAAGTCGTGGAGCTGGTCACCGACGCTCCCGAGGAGGTCGCGCGCGCGGTGAGCGAGCGCTTCGCGAGACCCGCGACGATCGCCGAAGGCTCCGTGCGCCTGGAGGCAGAGCGAGGAGCGGAGCTTCTGCCTTTGATCCTCGCGGCGCTCCCGGGGCGGATCCGCGCGGCCTCGGTGGCGCGCCCCACCCTCGCCGACGTCTTCTTCCGCCGCACGGGCCATCGCTATCACGCCGAGGAGGAGTGAGATGTCGACCGGCGCGGTCCAGCGCTTCTGGCTCCCGGTGTTCTCGCTCTGGCGGCGCGAGCTCGTCCGCTTCGTGCGAGCGCGCTCGCGTCTCATGGGCTCGCTCGGAACGCCGATCCTCTTCTGGCTCCTCTTCGGCCTCGGCTTCGGCGGCTCGTTCCGCCCGCCCGGGACCTCGGGGCCCGAGGGCGACGCGCTCGTGTGGTTCTTCCCCGGGACCGTGGCGCTCCTCCTCGTGTTCGCGTCCGTCTTCGCGTGCATCTCGCTCATCGAGGACCGCCACGAGGGGTTCCTGCAGGCCGTTCTCGTGGCGCCGGTCTCGCGCGCGGCCATCGTCCTGGGCAAGGTGCTCGGCGGCGCGACGACCGCCTTCCTCGAGGCGGCACTTCTCCTCGTGCTGGCCCGGTTCGGCGGGCTGGGCGGCGGAAGAGCCTGCTGGGGATCGACGCTCGGGGCGATGGCGCTCCTGGCCGTCGCCCTCAACGCGTTCGGGTTCTGCTTCGCCTGGGTCGTGGACTCCGTGGCCGGCTTCCACGGCGTGATGAACCTGGTGCTCTTCCCCCTCTGGCTCCTGTCGGGCGCGCTCTTCCCCATCGAGGGGGCGCCGCACGTCCTTCGGATCGCGCTCGCCGTGAACCCGTTGACGTACGGGCTCGCCCTCCTGCGCCACGGCCTGGACGTGGCCACGCCGAACCTCCCGGCGGAGCCGGTCTCCTGGGGCGTGACCGCGGCGTTCGCGGCGGCGTCGCTCGCAGTGGCGGTGACCCTCGTGTCCCGTCCGAAGAGCAGTTGACGGCGAACTCGATTGGGGGAATAGGCTTGCGACGATCGTCACGAGCCGGTACCTTTCGCCCCCGATTTACCCGTTCTCGACTCGTCTGCGCCCCGGCTGGGCAATGCCCCAGGGCGTGGCGGGATGATCCGGCCCGCGCCGCCCCCGGTTCGGCCTCGTCTCGGAGACTGCTCCGAGCGCGGTGAGGAGTCCCTTGTCGCAGGACCGTACGCCCCAGCGTCGTCCGCCGTTTCCGGCGTGGCTCGACCCCACGATCAAGGTGGGCGGGATTCTCGCGGGCTTCGGTGCGCTCTACGTGGTGGGCCTTCTCTATTACGGCATCCACCCGCAGGCCTTGCGGATCGGGTACGAGCCCGTGCAGCCGGTGCCGTACAGCCACGCGCTGCACGCTGGACAGCTCGGCATGGATTGCCGCTACTGCCACAACACCGTCGAGGTGTCGCCCTTCGCGTCCGTGCCGCCCACGCAGACCTGCATGAACTGCCACGGGACGATCCGACCCGCCTCGGACAAGCTCGCCCCGGTGCGGAAGAGCTTCGCCACCGGCTTGCCGGTCGAATGGGTGCGCGTCCACGACCTGCCGGATTTCGTGTACTTCAATCACAGCGCGCACGTGCGCCGCGGCGTGGGCTGCGTGGAGTGTCACGGGCGCGTGGATCGCATGGAGCGCGTGTACTGGGCGAAGCCTCTCAGCATGTCGTGGTGCCTGGGCTGCCATCGCCATCCGGAGGCTCACCTCCGTCCGGTGGATCAAATCACGAACATGGAATGGAAGGCTCCCGAGGACCCGGCGGCGTATGGGGCGAAGCTCCGGGCGGCGAACCACATCAATCCCCCGACGGACTGCTCCACATGTCATCGCTAGACCGCGAAGCCCCGAAGCACTGGCGCACGCTGGAAGAGCACGCCGGCGAGCCTGCGGCCCTCGAGCTCGCTGCGCGGGAGTTCATGGAGCTCCTGCCCACCGAGGTGCCGCCCGCCACGCGCCGGCGGTTCCTCCAGCTCGCCGCCGCCACGGCGGCGCTCGCCGGGACGTCGGGCTGCATCTCGCCCACCTGGCCGCGCTGGCCGGTGCGCAAGATCCTGCCGTATTCGTACCGTCCCGACGGCCAGATGGACGGGATCCCGCAGTACTTCGCGACGTGCACGGATCTCGGCGGCGTGGCGCGCCCGCTCCTCGCAAAGAGCTACGACGGGCGGCCCATCAAGCTCGAAGGGAACCCGGAGCACCCGATGAGCCGGGGCGCGGCGGATCTCTGGTCCCAGGCGAGCGTTCTGGACCTCTACGACCCGGATCGAAGCGCCGGCGTCGCGCGCTTCGAGCGGGGCGCGGCCGTCAACGCCACGTGGGATGACTTCCTCGCGGCGTTCGGGCCGGTGCTCGCGGATCGCCGCGCGGCGCAAGGCCAGGGGTTGCACGTCCTCGCGGAGCCGTCATCCTCGCCCGCGCTCGCCGCGGTGCGTGCGCGCTTCCTCCAGACCTTCCCGAACGCCGCCTGGCACGAGTGGAATCCCCTCTCGCGGGACACGGTGCGCGAAGGCGCGCGGCTGGCGTACGGGCGGCCGCTCCGTCCGCGGCTCCACCTCGAGGCCGCCGACGTGATCGTCAGCCTGGACGACGACTTCCTGATGGAGCATCCCGCCGCGGTGTCGTATGCGCGAGCGTTCGCGGCGCGCCGGCGCGCGGAGGACGGCTCGATGTGCCGCCTCTACGTCGTGGAGAGCACGATGTCCCTGACCGGCACGAACGCGGATCTGCGCGTGCCGGCTCGCTCGGCGGCGGTGCCCTCCGTGGCCGCGGCGCTCGCCGCCCGGCTCGTGACCGGCGGCGCTTCGCTTCCGCCGGGCGTCGCGGATGTCGTGCGTTCCGCGCCGGACGTGGACGCCGCGCAACGCGCCGGCCTCGACGCGATGGCCCGGGATCTTCTCGCGCACCGGGGCCGCAGCCTCGTCACGGTCGGGCCCGCGCAGCCGCCCGCCGTGCACGCGCTCGCGCATGCCATCAACGCGGCGCTGGGCAACAGCGGCGCCACCGTGGACTGCGCCGAGGAGCCGGACGCGGATCGCCCGAGCCACGTGGAGTCGATCCGCACGCTCGCCGCGGCGATGGGCTCCGGTCAGGTGGAGGCGCTCCTCGTCCTCGGCGGCAACCCGGTGTACGACGCTCCGGCGGACGTGGACTTCGGGACGGCGCTCGCGCGCGTGAAGCACTCGGTCCACCTGAGCGGCTCGCGCGACGAGACGTCGCAGGCGTGCGCGTGGCACGTCCCGCGCGCGCACTTCCTCGAGGCCTGGGACGCCGCGCTCGCGTGGGACGGAACGTGGACCCTCGCGCAGCCGCTCATCCATCCGCTCCACGGGGGACTCACCGCCGCCGAGCTGCTCGCGCTCCTGCTGGACGGAAAAGCCACGGTGGGCCAGGACCTCGTGAGGGACGCCTTCCACGCGCGCTTCGGCGGCGGCGAGGGCGAGTGGCGCCGCGCGGTGTGCGACGGCTTCGTGGCCGGCTCGGACACGCCGGGCGCGGACGCTTCGCTCGCCGGTCGCTGGTCGCCGGCGGCCGCGGACTTCGCCTCCCCCGCCGCCGGCGGCCCGAGCGTGGAAGTGGTGTTCCGCGGGGACCTCAAGCTCCTGGACGGCCGCTTCGCGAACAACGCGTGGCTGCAGGAGCTCCCGGATCCGGTCACGAAGCTCACCTGGGACAACGCCGCGCTCATCGCGCCGGCCACCGCGCTCGCGCTCGGCATCCGCGACGGCGACGTCCTGCGCGTCGCGCGCGGCTCGCGCGCCCTCGAGCTGCCCGCGTACCTCATGCCGGGGCAGACCGAAGGCTCGCTCACCGTCGCGCTCGGCTACGGCCGCACCAAGGCCGGCCGCGTGGTCGAGCTCGACAGTGACGGCAAGGGCGGCGGCACGGACGCGTACGCGCTCCGCACCACGGACGCCCTCTGGGTCGCGCCCGGCGCCACGTTCCAGAAGACGGGCAAGCGCTACCCGCTGGCCACCACGCAGGCCCACCACCTCATCGCCGGGGCGGAGAACCAGATCCAGATCGAGGGCCAGGCGGAGCGGTTGCCGGAGCTCCTGCGCGAAGGGACGCTGGAGGAGTACCGCAAGAACCCGGAGTTCGCGAAGCACGTCGTGCATCATCCGCCGCTGCAGTCGCTGTGGACGGAGAAGTCCTACGACGGCCAGCACAAGTGGGGCATGGCCATCGACCTCGCCGCGTGCACGGGTTGCGGCGCGTGCGTCGTGGCCTGCCAGGCGGAGAACAACATCGCCACGGTCGGCAAGAGCGAGGTGACTCGCGGGCGCGAGATGCACTGGCTCCGCATCGACCGCTACTTCTCCGGCGAGCCGGCGAACCCTGCGGTGGCGCATCAGCCGGTGCCGTGCCAGCAGTGCGAGAACGCCCCCTGCGAGCAGGTGTGCCCCGTGGCGGCCACGATGCACAGCCGCGAAGGCCTGAACGACATGGTCTACAACCGCTGCGTGGGCACGCGCTACTGCTCGAACAACTGCCCGTACAAGGTCCGGCGCTTCAACTGGTTCAACAACTGGTCGGATCAGCCGGAGATGCTGGCCATGCAGCACAATCCGGACGTCACCGTGCGCTCGCGCGGCGTGATGGAGAAGTGCACGTACTGCGTGCAGCGCATCAAGGCGGTGACCATCCCGGCCCGCAACGACAACCGACCGGTGACGGACGGCGAGGTCGTTCCGGCGTGCGCGCAGACCTGCCCCACCCAGGCCATCGTCTTCGGCGACCTGAACGACCCCGGGAGCCGCGTCCGCGCCCTGCACGAGCACGCGCGGTCCTACGCCATGCTCGAGGAGCTGAACGTGAAGCCGCGCACGCGCTACCTCGCGAAGCTGCGCAATCCCGCCGGGGAGGCCGGCGCATGACCACGATGCCCCTCGCGTTCGCCGAGACCTCGGAGGATCCGCGCGTCCGCCCGCCGCTCGTGCTCGGCGAGAACGACTTCGCGTCCGTCACGGACAAGGTCTGCCGCGTGGTCGAGACGGCGAAGACTCCGCGGGGCTGGTGGGTCCTGTTCGGAATCGCGGTCACGCTCCTCGGCGTGCTCGGCGCCATGGTCCTCTACCTCTTCTTCGAGGGCGTGGGCGTCTGGGGTCTCAACAACCCCGTGGGCTGGGGCTTCGACATCACGAACTTCGTGTTCTGGGTGGGCATCGGCCACGCCGGCACGCTGATCTCGGCGATCCTCTACCTCTTCCGGCAGAACTGGCGCACCGGCATCAACCGCTCGGCGGAGGCGATGACGATCTTCGCCGTCATCTGCGCGCTCCTCTTCCCCGGCATCCACGTGGGCCGCGTGTGGTTCATGTGGTTCGTGTTCCCCCTCCCGGATCAGCAGCTCTGGCTGTGGCCGAACTTCCGGAGCCCGTTGCTCTGGGACGTGTTCGCCGTGGGCACGTACTTCACCGTGTCGCTCATGTTCTGGTACATGGGCATGATCCCCGACCTCGCCACGCTGCGCGACCGCGCGAAGACCCGCACGCGCGAGATCGTGTACGGGCTCCTCGCGATGGGCTGGCGCGGCTCGAACCGCCACTGGCTGCGCTACGAGCGCGCGTACCTGATCCTGGCCGCGCTCGCCACGCCGCTGGTCCTGTCGGTGCACTCCGTGGTGTCGTTCGACTTCGCGGTCTCGCAGCTTCCGGGCTGGCACACCTCGATCTTCCCGCCGTACTTCGTGGCCGGCGCCATCTTCTCGGGCTTCGCGATGGTGCTCTTCCTCGTGGTGATCGCGCGGCAGGTCTACGGTCTGCAGGAGATCATCACGCTGCGGCACCTCGAGAACATGTGCAAGATCATGCTCGCGACCGGCACGATGGTCGGCTACGCGTACGGGATGGAGTTCTTCACTTCGTGGTACAGCGGGAACCCGTACGAGTCCTTCACGTTCGTGAACCGCGCGTTCGGTCCGTACGCATGGGCCTACTGGATCATGGTCTCGTGCAACGTCATCAGCCCGCAGCTCTTCTGGTTCAAGCGGGTCCGTACGAGCATCCCCGCGATGATGGTGCTCGCGTTCCTGATCAACGTGGGCATGTGGTTCGAGCGCTTCACGATCATCGTGACGTCGCTGTCCGCGGACTTCCTGCCCGCCGCCTGGGGCATGTACTGGCCCACGTGGGTCGAGCTCCTCACGCTCCTCGGCAGCTTCGGGCTCTTCTTCACGCTGTTCCTGCTGTTCATCCGCTGGCTGCCGATGGTGGCGATGGCCGAGGTGAAGATGGTCATGCCGCAGGCGCATGCGCATCAGCGCCACGCCCACGCTGCCAAGGAGCCGGCGCTGGCCGCCGCGGAGGCCCGGTCATGAGCGTCCGCACCGACGCCCGCCTCGCCGGGTACCTGGTGGAGTTCGAGGGGCCGGGCGACGTCATCGCCGCCGCGGAGCGCGTGCGCGACGCGGGTTACACGCGCTGGGATGCCCACACGCCGTTCCCCGTCCACGGGCTGGACCGAGCGATGGGCCTGCGCGGCTCGAAGCTCCCGTGGCTCGTGATGGGCGGCGGCACCTTCGGCTGCCTGTTCGGGCTCTTCCTCCAGTGGTGGACGAACGCGCACAACTACCAGTTCCAGATCAGCGGCAAGCCCTTCTGGAGCGTGCCGGCGAACATCCCGATCGCCTTCGAGCTCACCGTGCTCGTCAGCGCGATCACCGCGTTCGGCTCGGTGATCCTCCTGAACGGCCTGCCGCAGCTGCACCACCCGGTCTTCACGAGCGAGCGCTTCCGGCGGGCCACGCAGGATCGGTTCTTCCTCAGCATCGAGGCCGCGGACCCCATCTTCGACGAGCAGCGCACCGCCGCGTTCCTGCGCGGTCTGGGCGGCACCGCCGTCGAGCGGCTGGAGGGCTGAGATGCCGCGCTGGCTCGTGCCTGCCTTCGTCGCGCTGGTCGTGATCTCGTTCATCCCGGCGGCCATGATCGCGCGCGCCCGCGCCACGAAGCGGCCCTACCCGCGGCTCAACATCATCCCGGACATGGACATCCAGCCGAAGTTCCAGCCGCAATCGGAGAACGACCTCTTCGTGGACCACCGCGCGATGCGCCCGGTGCCGGCGGGCGCGATCGCGCGCGGCCAGCTGCGGGAGGACGATCAGTACTACCGCGGCCGCGTGGGCGGCGATTGGGCGAAGGCGATTCCCGCGCGCGCCGCTCAGGAGGCGGGCTCGTGGGACGCGCTCGTCGCGCGCGGGCAGCAGCGCTTCGACATCTATTGCGCGGTCTGCCACGGCGCCGCCGGCTACGGGGACGGCATGGTCGCCCGGCGCGCCGCCTTCCTCGCGGAGCAGGGGCTCGCGAACTGGACGCCGCCGGCGTCGCTGCAGGACGACGTCGTGCGCGGGCGTCCCGACGGACACATCTTCAACACCATCACGAACGGGATCCGGACGATGCCGGCCTACGGACCGCAAATCCCGCCGGCCGACCGCTGGGCGATCGTCGCGTACGTGCGGGCCCTCGAGCGCAGCCAGCGCACGGGCGTCGCGGACGTGCCGGAGAACGCCCGGGCCTCGCTCAAGTAGCGGAGGAGCACGTGAACGTCGAGCAGCACACGATCGACCTGTCGGCGGAGCGCCTCACCCTGGGCGACGCCGCCGGGAGGATCTCGCGCATCTCCGGGCTGATCGGCGTGGCCGGTCTCGCGGCCACGGCGTTCCTGGGCGCCAAGAGCCCGGACCACGCGGTGCTCTCGGGCCTCGTGGCGTGGGCGTTCTGGCTCACCCTCGTCCTCGGGGCGCTCTTCTTCGTGCTCATCCAGCACCTCACGCGCGCCGGCTGGAGCGTCGTGGTGCGGCGGCTGGCCGAGGCGATCGCCGCGAACGCCGGGCTCATGGCGGTCCTCGGCGCCGTGCTCGTCTTCCTGATGCTGCGGGGCCATCCCCCGCTCTTCGAGTGGGCCGATCCCGCGCGCGTCGCGCAGGAGCCGGCCATCGCCCGCAAGGCCGCGTATCTGAATCCGCGCTTCTTCATCGTGCGCGCGATCCTCTGCTTCACGGCGTGGTGGATCATCGCATCGTGGTTCTTCCGACAGTCGCTGCGCCAGGACGACTCGGGGGACCCCGTGCTGACCACGCGGATGCAGCGCGTGGCGGGTCCGAGCATGATCGTGTTCGCGATCACGCTCACGATGGCCGCCGTGGACTTCCTGATGAGCCTCGAGCCCACGTGGTACAGCACCATCTTCGGCGTGTACCTGTTCGCGGGGAGCACGCTCGCGTTCTGCGCGGCGCTGCCGCTCACCACGTACCTGCTGCAGCGCTCCGGGCGGATGACGGGGGTCGTGACGCGCGAGCACTACCACGACATGGGCAAGCTGGTGTTCGCGTTCACCATCTTCTGGACGTACATCGCGTTCTCCCAGTACATGCTGTACTGGTACGCGAACATCCCCGAGGAGACGATCTGGTTCGCGCGCCGCCAGACCGGGGAGTGGACCCGCTACAGCGTGTTCCTCCTGGCCGGGCGCTTCCTCGCGCCGTTCCTGATCCTCATCTCGCGCATTCCGAAGCGCATGCCCGGCGTTCTCGCCGCGGCCTGCGCGTGGACGCTTTTCATGCAGTGGATCGATCTGTACTATCTCGCGATGCCGCACGCGAGCCCGGGGCGAGTGCCCTGGAGCCTCCTGGACGCCACGGCGTTCCTCGGAGTCGGCGGCCTCTTCGTCTCCGTCCTGGCCCATCGCCTCGGCACGAAGTCGCTGATCCCCCGGCGGGATCCGCGTCTCGCCGAGTCCCTGGCTTTCGAGAACTTCTGAGGTGGATCGATTGGAGTCGCCGCACGCCGAGCCCATGGGCGAGAACCACGACGATCCCGTGATCGCGCCCACGGTCTATACCACCCTCATCTTCGTGGCGGTGTTCGTCATCACGCTGATCGGCCTGCAGGCGTACTTCGGTCGCGCGGTCTCCTCGGAAGAGCAGGAGAAGCTCGTGGACCCCTCGTCGGTGGCGCTCGCGAAGCTGCGCGAGGAACAGCAGGCTCGCCTCTCGGGTTACCGCTGGGTGTCGGCGGACTCCGGGCTCGTGGCGATCCCGATCAGCCGAGCGATGGCGCTCGAGGCCGCCGATCTCGCGGGACGCGCGAGCCAGGCGCCCGCGGCCGCGCCGGCCGTCGCCCCCGCGTCGGACGCGAGGAGCCGGGCTTCGGCCGCGAAGCCCTCCGGTGCGGCCCCGCCCATGCCGACACACCACCCCGCGTCGCCGCGAAAGGCCGGAAGATGACGAGACCTTCGATGCGTCCGGCCCTCCGCCTCGTCGCCGCGGCGATCTTGGCGTGCGCGTCCGTCGCGGGAGTGCCGCCGGTTGCCGCGCAGGTCAACGACGACCTCCCGGAGCTCGCGGGCATCGGGATCGACGAGAAGCTGAACGCGCAGATCCCGCTGGACCTTTCGTTCAAGGACGAGACCGGCGCGCCCGTCACGCTCCGGCAGTTCTTCCGGCCCGGCCACCCCGTGCTCCTCAGCCTCGTCTACTTCAACTGCCCGATGCTGTGCAACGTCTTCCTCGACGGCCTCACGGACGGTCTCCGCGGCCTCGATTGGACGCCGGGGCGCCAGTTCGAGGTCGTGTCCGTGAGCATCGACCCGAAGGACGATCCGGCCGGCGCCACGCGCAAGCGCGCGCACTTCATCGAAAGCCTCGGCCGACCCGAGGCCGCGACGGGCTGGCACTTCCTCACCGGCGATGAAGCGTCCATCCGCAAGCTCGCGGACGTGGTCGGCTTCAAGTACCGCTGGCTCGCGGATCGCGGCCAGTTCGTGCACTCCGCCGGCCTCTTCGTCTCGACGCCCGAAGGGCGTCTCTCGCGCCTCATCACCGGCGTGCTGTTCGACCCTCAGACGCTGCGTCTCGCGCTCGTGGAGGCGTCGCACGGGAAGATCGGCAGCCCGGTGGACCACTTCCTGCTGTTCTGTTACGCGTACGACCACACGGCGGGCCGGTACGGCCCGACGGCCTTCAAGATCATGCGGCTGGGCGGTGCGCTCACCGTGGCCGTCCTGGCGCTGTTCCTGCTTTGGATCTGGCGCCGCGACGTGCACCGGCACCGCGTGGCCGGGTTGGGAGCGAGCTCGTGAGTGCCCTGTCACAGGCGAAGGTCGCCGCGCTGGCGGGCGAGGGCGGAACGTTCTGGTTGCCGGCGCAGCGTTCCAACTTCGCCGCTCACACGGACGCGGCCTTCTACCTGATCCTCTGGATCTGCGTCTTCTTCTTCGTCCTCATCGTGGTGTTGGCCCTGTGGATGCTCTTCAAGTACCGCCGCCGCGGGGACGTCATCGAGGTCCAGCCCAGCGCTCACCACAACCTGATGCTCGAGCTCACGTGGAGCGTGATCCCGCTGATGATCATGCTCGTGATCTTCGTGATGGGCTTCCGCGGCTACATGGATCTCCACACGGCGCCCCAGGGCGCCTACGAGGTCCAGGTGACGGCCCAGAAGTGGGCGTGGAGCTTCACCTATCCGAACGGCTACGAGGACCCGGACCTGCACGTGCCCGCGGGCGTTCCCGTCAAGCTGACCATGACCAGCCGCGACGTGATCCACTCCCTCTTCGTCCCCGCGTTCCGCACGAAGCAGGACGTGGTGCCGGGGCGCTACACCGTGGAGTGGTTCCAGGCGCCGGTGCCGGGCCAGTACCCGATCCTCTGCGCCGAGTACTGCGGGACCCAGCACTCGCAGATGCAGGCCACGGTCTTCGTGCAGCCCCAGGCGGAGTTCGACGCCTGGCTCGCCAAGGCCGGAGACTACATGAAAGGCCTTCCGCCGGCGGAGGCGGGCGCGCTCGTGTACAAGAAGAAGGGCTGCGTGCAGTGCCACTCGATCGACGGGACGCGTGTCGTGGGCCCCTCGTTCAAGGGATCGTTCGGGACGCGGCGGACCTTCGCGGACGGAACGTCCGCGGTGATGGACGAGAACTACATCCGCGAGTCCGTCCTGACGCCGCGGGCGAAGGTCGTCGCCGGTTTCGACCCCGTCATGCCCACGTTCCAGGGACGCCTCAAGGAGCCCGAGATCTCGGCTCTGATCGCGTATCTCAAGAGCCTGGGTCCCGGCGGGCCCGAGCCAACCACCGGGAGGCCGCGATGACCACATCGGGCGTCGCCGTCGGCCGCGAGCGAGAGATCGCGAGCCCCGGCGGCACGAACTACCTCAACTGCGAGCACGGCGTGAAGTCCTGGCTGCTCACGCTGGATCACAAGCGGATCGGCGTCATGTACCTGGTGTGCGTGCTGTCGGCCTTCCTGCTCGGCGGGATCTTCGCGCTCCTGGTCCGCACGGAGCACCTGACGCCCGGCAAGACGATCATGGACGCGAACACCTACAACCAGATGTTCACCCTGCACGGCGCCATCATGGTGTTCCTGTTCATCATCCCGGCCATCCCGGCCGCGTTCGGCAACTTCGTGCTGCCCGTCATGCTGGGCGCGAAGGACGTCGCGTTCCCCCGGCTGAATCTGGCCAGCTTCTGGCTCTGGGTCACCGGCGCGATCTT
The DNA here is from genome assembly GCA_046330135.1 of bacterium. Taxonomy (GTDB): domain Bacteria; phylum ARS69; class ARS69; order ARS69; family ARS69; genus CAYYFX01. The sequence goes on along the minus strand of JAXLTI010000003.1, from coordinate 1,065,765 downwards.
CGCCGTGGCGGCCATCGTCATCAACGCGCCGGACACGGGCTGGACGTTCTACACGCCCTACAGCACCACGACCACCACCGCGGTGATCCCCGTGGTGTTCGGCGTGTTCATCCTGGGCTTCAGCTCGATCTTCACCGGGCTCAACTTCATCGTCACGATCCACAAGCTGCGCCGCCCCGAGATGGGCTGGTTCGACATGCCCCTCTTCCTGTGGGGCCTCTACGCCACGGCGATCATCCAGATCCTCGCCACGCCGGTGCTCGCCATCACCCTGCTGCTGCTCATCGTGGAGCGCGCGTTCGGCGTGGGCATCTTCGATCCGGCCCTCGGCGGGGATCCGGTGCTGTTCCAGCACTTCTTCTGGTTCTACTCGCACCCGGCCGTCTACATCATGATCCTGCCGGCGATGGGCATCATCAGCGAGCTCGTGGCCACCTACAGCCACAAGCACATCTTCAGCTACCGCTACATCGCGTTCTCGAGCATCGCCATCGCGGTGTTCGGCTTCATGGTGTGGGGCCACCACATGTTCGTCAGCGGCCAGTCGGACCTGATGAGCATGATCTTCAGCGCGATCACGTTCAGCGTGGCGATCCCGTCGGCGATCAAGATCTTCAATTGGATCATGACGATGTACAAGGGCAGCATCGACCTGAAGACTCCGATGTGGTACGCGCTCATCTTCATCTGGGTCTTCTCGATCGGCGGCCTGACCGGGATCTTCCTCGGGACGCTCTCCGTGGACGTGCACCTGCACGACACCTACTTCGTCGTCGCGCACTTCCACTACGTGATGTTCGGCGGCACGGTGATGGCCCTGCTCGGCGGGTTGCATCACTGGTGGCCGAAGATGTTCGGCCGCATGTACGACGAGCGGCCCGCGAAGATCGCCACCGTGCTGATCTTCATCGGCTTCAACCTGACGTTCTTCACCCAGTTCATCATGGGCTCGCGGGGCATGCCGCGCCGGTACTGGATGTACCCCGGGCAGTACACGTCGTGGCACGTCGCTTCCACGATCGGGTCGTACATCATGGCCGCGGGGTTCTTCCTGACCGCCTACTACCTGATCCGCTCGCTCTTCAACGGGGAGAGGGCCCCGATGAACCCCTGGGGCGCCTCCACGCTGGAGTGGCAGACGGCGTCGCCGCCGCCCAAGGAGAACTTCGAAGGCACGCCGCCGAAGGTCGGCGACCCGTACGATTTCGATCGCGTGATCCAGGACCCCGGCGAGCGCGGGTTCCATCACGTTCCGCTGCCGAGTTGACGTCACCCTTCTTCGTCGCCGCGCTCACGCGTGCGACGATCCGCCCGCGCGGAGCCGAGGCCTGAGCCCATGACCGTCGAGAGCGTCGCCCACTCGGAGCATTCGCCGAACCTCGCTCACCATTTCGATACCCCCACTCAGCAGTTCGAGTCGGGGAAGCTCGGCATGTGGCTCTTCTGCGGCACCGAGTTGCTGATGTTCGGCGGCCTGTTCTGCGCCTACACCATCTTCCGGGCGACGCACCCCGAAGTGTTCCACTACGGGCACCAGTTCCTCGACAAGAAGCTCGGCGCCATCAACACGGTGGTGCTGATCTGCTCGAGCTTCACCATGGCGAACGGGGTGCGCGCCGCGCAGATGGGGCGACGCACGCTGCTGGCGGTGATGCTGTCGCTCACGTTGCTGTGCGCGGCCGGATTCCTCGGCATCAAGTACGTGGAGTACTCGGCGAAATTCCAGCACGGTCTCCTGTGGGGGAAGCGCTACCACCACGTGGACGGAGCGGAACACGAGTCCCCGGGGGCCGCGCCCGGCGCCGCGGAGAAGGCATCGCCGGCGGGATCCGCCGGCACCGCGGCTCCGGCCACGGCGAACGCATCCGCCGCATCGCCAGGGACGGCCTCCGCCGCGTCCGCCCCTTCGGCCGGAGCGAAGGCCTCGGGCACGCCTCCGCCGGGCGCCGCCGGCGCCGATCGGTCCGTGCTGCCCTCCGCGGCCCCCGCGCCGGAAGGTCTGGCGGCTCCCGCGGCGAGCAGCGCCCCGCACGAGATTCCGGCGCCGCCGAACCCGCAGCTCTTCTTCGGGATCTACTTCGCGATGACGGGGCTCCACGGCATCCACGTGCTCGCCGGGATGGTGGTGATCACCTGGCTTCTCGTGGGCACCCTGCGCGGCCGCTACGGACCGGACTACTTCACGCCGGTGGACCTGGTGGGGTTGTACTGGCACATCGTGGACATGATCTGGATCTTCCTCTTCCCCCTCTTCTACCTCATCGGCTAGAGGCGAGCATGTCGACCGAACGTCACGCGATGCACGTCCACGTCGTTCCGCTCCGCGTGCTGCTCGCCACGTGGGGCGCTCTCCTCGTGCTGACCGTGCTGACGGTCGCGGCCGCGGGCATCGACCTGGGGTCGCTCAACATCGTCGTCGCCCTCGGGATCGCCGTCCTCAAGGCGACGGTCGTGGCGCTGTACTTCATGCACCTTCGCTACGACCGCCCCTTCCACGCGATCGCGTTCATCGTGGCGCTCCTCTTCGTCTTCCTGTTCATCACGTTCGCGCTCCTCGACACGCAGCAGTACCGGCCCGATCTCATCCCGGGCTACGCTCCCGCGATCGAAGAGGCCCACGGCGCGGCGAAGTAGCATGGCGGATCGCCCTCGCCGATTGCCGTCGGAACGCTAGGTGTCACGGCGCCTCTCGCCCAAGTGGCACTCGGTCGGAAGCGGGAACGGGCACGACGCGCTCGTCCCGACGAAGGAGAATCCGGCGCCGGGCGCCGGCCCGTTCGGGCTGGCGATCTTCCTCGTCTCGCTCGCGATCCTCTTCCTCGTCAGCCTCATCGCGTACGGGATCCTGCGGGCGCGGGCCGGCACATGGCCTCCGCCCGGCCTTCCGCCGCTCCCGCACGCGCTCTGGGTCTCCACCGCGATCCTCGCGCTCGCGGGGGTCGCCATGGAGACGTCGGCTCGGGCGGCGCGGGCCCACCGCCCGGAGCGGCTGAAGATCGGCCTCGCGGCATCGCTGGCGCTCGGCCTCGCGTTCCTCGTGAGCCAGACCGTCTGCTGGGTCCGCTACGTGCTCGCCGGGCCCGCCGTGACCCTCTACGGGTGGCTCTTCTTCTTCCTCACCGGCCTGCACGCCGCCCACGTCCTCGGCGGCCTGGTCCCGCTCGTCGTGCTGACCGTGAACGCGTGGCACGACCGCATCGCCCCGCCCGGCTCGTCCGGCATCCGCCTCTGCGCCACCTACTGGCACTTCCTCGGCGTCGTCTGGGTGGCCCTCTACGGAATGCTCCTCCTGACGTCGTAGCGGCGGCGCCCTCGTGATGCACGCATCGCACGTTGAGGAACGTGTCGCACGTGATGCACGCGTCGGCGGTTTCGTGAACGCACGTGATGCACGCGTCGGCGGCTTCGTGAACGCACGTGATGCATGCGTCGGCGCCGTGAGATCGAGCGGACTCATCCGACGGCGATGCCCGATCCTGCCTCGACGTACGCCAGCCCCCGGGACGCCGCCCGCGTCGCCGCCGATCCGAGGGGCCGGAGCGGCCTCACCGTGAGCCGGCGCAGACCGCGCGAGGCTGCCGTGGTTGTCGGCGGACCTTCGACGGCTGGCCGAGGGATTCGGTGCGTGCCGGTCTCAGCCGCCGCGACCCGGTATCGGTCTCGCCTCGGGGCCGGCCTCTTCGACGCGGCTTCGCGGAGGAGCCGGAGCCACGGATGGCGGAGGCGACGGAGCGGGAGGGCGCTGCGGCCAGGACGTCTGAGCCGTCCGAGGCGAAGAGGCCGGCCCCGAGGCGAGACGAGCGAACCCTGACACGGATCCGAGCCGACGAGACGAGCGGGCGCAGCCCTAGCGCGGGAGGCGCGTCGGGTCGAGCAGCATGAGCAGGAAGAGGCTCGGCAGGTAGGCGAGGCTCGCGAAGAAGAGGGCGCGCGCCGACTCGACGGTGCGCTTGCGGTGCAGGGCCAGCGCGGCCGCGACCATGCCGAGGCCCAGCAGCGTGGAGCCCACGAGATACAGCCAGCCGGCGAGGCCCGCGAACGCGGCGGCCCAGGCGGCGGGGAGGAGTCCCAGCGCGTAGGCGACGGCGATCGTGAACGTGGAGCTTCCGTCTGGATCGACGACCGGAAGCATGCGGAAACCGCCGGCCTCGTAATCGCGGCGATGGATCCACGCGATCGAGAGGAAGTGCGGGATCTGCCAGACGAAGAGGATGGCGAAGAGCACCCACGCCCCCGCGCCCACCCTCCCCGTGGCGGCGGTCCAGCCGATGGCCGGCGGGATGGCGCCCGACACGGCGCCCACGATGGTGTTGAACGGGGTCCGCGGCTTGAGCGGCGTGTACGCGAACACGTACAGGCACCACGACGCGAGCGCGAGCGACGCGGTCAGCCCCTGCACGCCGGCGGCGAGAACGACGAGCCCGGCGCCGGTCAGGAGCAGGGCGACGACGACGCTCTCGCGCCGGGAGACGCGATGCGTGGGCAGCGGGCGCCCTTGCGTGCGGCGCATGCGCGCGTCGCGGAGGACCTCCCACCACTGGTTGAGAGCGTTCGCCCCTCCCCCGACGAGCGAGGTGCCCACGGCCGTCGCGAGCAGGCGCCTCCAATCTGCCGCGGACCCTCCCGCGAGCAGGTACCCGAGCACCGTGGTCACGATGACGAGGGAGAGCAGGCGCGGCTTCGTGAGCTCGACGTACGCCGCCCAGCGCGCGGGAAGCGCGACGGCAACGCGAGGGGGCCGCGGGAGGGCGGCCGACGGCGGGGACGGCGGTGGCATCGGAACCTCGTGCGGAGTCCGGCAGCGTCCGGCCGGAAAGCGGAGATGGTGCGGTGCGGGCGAGCGCGCGTCAAGGCCCTTGGCCGATCCGGGACCCGCCGTTAGGATGGCGCCTCGCCCGCCGCCGCGAAGCGGCGCACCCCTCGCACCCGGGAGACCGGACCATGAAGCTCTCTGCGAAATTGACGGAGTCGGTGAACGCCCAGATCGGCCGGGAGTTCTTCGCGTCCATCCAGTACGTCGCGATGGCGGCGTGGTTCGAAGAACAGGGCCTGCCGGGCTTCGCCAAGTACTTCTACAAGCAGGCCACGGAGGAGAACGAACACGCGCTCAAGTTCGTGCGCTACGTGGCGGAGGTGGACGCCCAGGTGGCCATTCCCGCCATCCCGGAGCCTCGTCGCGGCTGGAGCACCGTGCAGGACGTCCTCCGCGCCTACCTGGAGGCCGAGGAGGACGTCACCCGACGCATCTGGGCGATCGCGGAGACCGCGCAGGCGGAGAAGGACCTCTCCACGCTCGAGTTCGTGCAGTGGTTCGTGGCCGAGCAACGCGAGGAGGAGTCCTCGGCGCGCTCACTGCTGGATCGCGCGAAGCGCCTGGGCGAGGAGCGCGTGGCCCTGCTGGACGCCACGCTGGGCGGAGAGTAAGCCGCGCCTCGCCCGGCGGAGGACCCTGCTCGACGGAGAACGAGCCGTTCGCGCGCGCCTCGGCGGATCGGGCGCTAGTTCCGCTCGCGCATCCGCTGGAAGGCTTCCTGCATCGACGTCATGCCGCCCTGGTCCTGGCGGAACGAGCGGCTGTCCCCCTCGTCGTGCCAAGAGTCGCGACGGCTCTCGCGGTCGCGCTTGCGCCCGCCCTCGCGATCCCGGCGCCTCCCGCCTTCGCGCTTCGGAGCCTCCGGAATCTCGCCGCCCGTCCACGATTCCTCGCGCGGCGCGCGGCTGCTGCTCATCCGCTCCGCGCGCGCGGCGGGATCCATGACCGAGAGCGAGATCCGACGCGAGGCGCGGTCCACGGAGATGACCCACACTTCCAGCTCCTGACCGACCTGCAGGATCTCCGACGGATGACCCACGCGGTGATCCGCGAGCGTGGAGACGTGCGCGAGTCCGTCCACCCCCGGCGCGATCTCCATGAACGCGCCGAAATCCGCGAGCCGCACGACCTTCGCCGGAATGCGGGAGCCCGGTGCGAGGCTCTCCACCAGCTTCTCCCACGGATCCTGCTGCAGATCCTTGAGCGAGAGCCCGATGCGCTCGTCCGGGCGGCCCAGATTCTCGATGCTCCGCACGCGGACCTCGACCTCTTGGCCCACCTTCAGGACGTCCGAGGGGTCCTTGACGCGCGTGTGGCTGATCTCGGAGACGTGGATGAGGCCGTCGATGCCGCCGAGGTCCACGAACGCGCCGAAGGGCCGGAGGCGCGCGACGACACCCTTCACGACCTTGCCCACCGACAGCTCGTGGCGCAGCCCTTCCGCCTTCTCCTTCGTCTCCTGCTCGATCAGCGCGCGACGAGAGAGCACGACGTTCCGCCCCTTCGGATCCGCGGACGACACGCGGAACTGGAGCTTCTGCCCGACGAAGGTGGACGGGTCCTCCACCCAGTGGCGGTCGATCTGGGAGAACGGGCAGAAGGCGCGCACACCCAGGATCTGGACGACGAGCCCGCCCTTGTTCACGCCCGTGACCCGCCCTTCCACCGGGATTCCGCTCTGGGCGGCCTCGGCGAGCGCCGGCAGGTTGGCCGGGGTGCCCTTGCCGACGCGGAGGGACATGCGGACCCCGGAGTCCACGGAAATGACGACGCCGCGAACCTCGTCGCCGACCTTCCGCGTGAGGTTGCCCTCCGGGTCCTTCAACTCCTTGAGGTCCAGGGACGCCTCTTCGCGCCCTCCGAAGTCCACGAAAGCGCTCTCCTCGCCGATCTTCACGATCTTGCCGTGGAGACGCCCCCCCTTGCGGGGCGACGGCGCGCTGGGGGCGGCCAGCGCGGCGGCGGCGGATGCGCCGTTGGCAGCCCCGTCCGACTCCGCGGACTGGGGCGCCGTCTGGTGGGCGACCGTATCCTCGGGCGGCTGCGAAGACGCTGCGACTTCGACCTCCGGCTCCTGACTCGCCTGAGCGGTTGGAGACGGCACCGGCGCACTGTCCGCGGCGACCGGTACTTCGGGCTTCGTCGTTTCGTCTTCGGGCCTGGCGTCCATGATTCCAGCTACCTCGTTCGCTTCGGTTCTGTGGGAGCGGCTCCTCGGGGATCCCGGCACCCGGCTTGCCGGATAGTGTGCACAGCATACCACTTTCGCGCAGGTTTTCCCGCCCCATCCTCGGGCCTGGTAGAGTACACCGTTTCGGCGTTTCGGCGAGTGCCGGGGCCCCGCGATCCTCTCTCGGAGCGGGTCGGCGCCGCTTGCTCACGGCTTCCGGATCCCGGTGGCCCACCGGAGACCTGCGGCGTATCGTTCGGGACGCTCGAACGCGGCGTGCCGAAGGCGGGTGGACGAGCCCCCGACCCGCGGCGCCGGCCGCCGGGTGAGCGCGGCAGCGGAGGGAGCCATGGACCGCATCGTCGAGTGCGTCCCCAACTTCAGCGAAGGAAGGGACCGCGCGAAGATCGACGCGATCGCGGCGGCGATCCGGAGCGTCGACGGCGTCGAGCTGCTCGACGTGGACCCCGGGACGGACACGAACCGCACGGTCGTCACGCTCGTGGGCGAGCCGGACGACGTGGTGGAGGCGGCGTTCCGGGCGATCGCCGAGGCGGCGAAGCGCATCGACATGCGGGCGCACCGCGGCGCGCATCCGCGCATGGGCGCCACCGACGTCTGCCCGTTCGTGCCGGTGCGCGGCGTCACGATGGACGACTGCGCCGCTCTCGCGCGGCGCCTCGGACGACGGGTGGGCGAGGAGCTCGGCATTCCCGTCTACCTCTACGGGTTCGCGGCCTCCTCCGCGGAGCGCCGGAGCCTCGCCGACGTGCGCGCCGGCGAGTACGAGGGCCTCGCCGCGCGCGTCGGCAAGCCGGAGTGGAAGCCGGACTTCGGCCCGCACGAGTTCCGCCCCGACACGGGCGCCACGGCGATCGGCGCGCGCGAGTTCCTCATCGCGTACAACGTGAACCTGAACACGCGCTCGCGGCGCCTCGCGCACGACATCGCGCTCGACATCCGCGAGAGCGGGCGCCGGGCGCGCGACGACGGCGGCAACCACGTGCGCGACGCGCAGGGCAACTTCGTCACCGTCCCCGGGCGCTTCCGCGAGTGTCGCGCCGTGGGCTGGACCCTGCCCGAGCACGGCATCGCGCAGGTGTCCATCAACCTCACGAACTTCAAGGTCACCTCGCTGCACGACGTCTTCGACGCGGTCGACGAAGGCGCGCGCCGGCGCGGGCTGCGCGCCACGGGCAGCGAGATCGTGGGCGTCGTTCCCCTGGACGCCGTCCGCCTCGCGGGGCAGCACTATCTCCGCAAACAAGGCCTCCCCCCCGGCGTCCCGGAGCGGGAGCTCGTGCACGTCGCGGTCAAGAGCCTCGGGCTCGGCGATCTCGTGCCCTTCGACGCGAGCCAGAAGATCCTCGAGTACCGCCTGCGGCGCACGGGGCTCCTCGTGGACCGCACGCTCACGGATTTCGTGGACGAGCTCTCGAGCGACAGCCCGGCCCCCGGCGGCGGCAGCGCCGCCGCGCTCATGGGCAGCATGTCCTCGGCGCTCTCGTCGATGGTGGCCAGCCTCACCGCGGGCAAGAAGGGGCTGGAGGGGGCGTGGGAGCGGATGACGGACCTCGGTGTGGACGCGCAGCTCCTCAAGGAGGAGTTCCTGCGCGACGTCGACCGGGACACGGACGCCTTCCGCGCGATGCAGGCGGCGTCGCGGCTGCCGAAGGGCTCGCCCGAAGAGATCGCCGCGCGCGGCCAAGCGTTGCGCGCCGCCACGCGAAGAGCCACCGAGGTGCCGCTCGAAGTGCTGGAGCGCACGGGCCGGGCGGCCGAGCTGGCGGCGGAGGTCGCGACCTCGGGGAACCCCAACTCGCGCTCGGACGCGGGCGTGACGGCCCTGGCGGCGCGCGCGTGCGCGGAGGGCGCGTACTACAACGTGCTCATCAACCTCGCGGGGGCCGACGACCTCGAGTGGGCCGCCGGCGTTCGGCGCCGGGCGGAGGTCGCGCTCGCGCGCGTGACGTCGTCCACGGATCGGACCGCTCGCGCCGTGCGTGAAGCGCTGGAGAAGGGCGCCGGCCAGCCCCAGGAAGCGTAGATCGCCCGCGCCGATCCGGCCGGGCGTCCGCGCGCGACGCGCGCGCTACCCCGCCACCGACTTGGCGGCCTTGCGCTCGGCGACCTGCTGCACGGTGCGCAGGATCCGCTCCATCTCGAACGGCTTGCTGAGCACCGCGTCGATGCCGTACTCGCTCAGGCGGTCCTCGCTGAGCGTGGCGCCCCAGCCGGTGAGGAGCGCGATGGCGATGGTGCGGTCCACGTTGCGCACGGCGGCCACGACTTCCCAACCGGACATCTCGCGCATGCCGAGGTCGCAGAACATCAGGTCGTAGCGGCGCTCCTCGAGGAGTCGCAGAGCGGCCGGGCCGCTGATCGCCGTGTCCACGTGGTGCCCCGCCGTCGCCAGGATGTCCGACACGAGATCGAGGATGTCCGGCTCGTCGTCCACGACGAGGACCCGCGCGGACCGCGTGTCCGGCACGCTCGAGTCCGGTCTCTCGGCGGACGCGGCGCGCTCCGCCGCCGGGATGCGGATCGTGAAGCACGTCCCCCGATCGGGCGCCGAATCCACGTCGATCTTGCCGTTGTGCCGCTCGACGATTCCGTACACGACCGACATGCCGAGGCCCATCCCCTTCGGGCCCTTCGTGGTGAAGAACGGGTCGAAGATCCTCGCGCGCACGTCGTCGTCCATCCCCTGGCCGGTGTCGCGCACCTCCACGACGACGACGTCCGCGTCCATGCGGCTCGTGAAGGTGATCGTCCCGCCGGCCGGCATCGCGTCGACCGAGTTGAAGACGAGGTTCGTGTAGACCTCGCGGAGCTCCGCGCCGTTGCCGCGCACGGGCGCCACCGCGCCCAGGTCGAGGCGGACGTCGATGCGGACGTCGCGCACCTCCGCCTGGTCGCGCCAGCGCGTCCGCGTGATCTCGACGACCTCCTGCAGCAACGCGTTGACGTCGATGAGCTCGAAGTTCCGCTCGGTGCGCGAGCGCGCGAAGTCCTGGATGCGACGCACGGTCTCACCTCCGTCCTGGGCGGCGCGCTCGATGGTCTTGAGCCCGCGAACGATCTCCTTGTCCTCCACGCGCCGCTGGAGGAGCTGAGAACGCCCCAGGATGATTCCGAGGATGTTGTTGAAGTCGTGGGCCACGCCGCTCGCCAGCTCGCCGAGCGCGCGCAGCTTCTCGTGCTGGATGAGGGTCTCCTGCAGGGCCTTCTTCTCGGTCGTGTCCATGAGGATGAGCTCGACCGCGGGAGCATCGAGGTAGGTGATGCGCATGCCGCGCATCTCGAAGATCTTGGCCTCGCCCTGCTTGGCGACGCCGCGATACTCCGCGGCCTCGCGCGATTCCCCGGCCACGATCGCCTCCAGGTCCGCCAGGGCGCGCGCGCGGTCGAGAGGGTCGAAGAGCTCCTCCATGCGCAGCGCCCCGCGCAGCGTCTCCTCGCGCGACCAGCCGAAGAGGCGCTCGAAGGCGGGGTTCACGAACACGATCACGCCTTCCTGCACGATGAGGATCGGATCGGGGGAGCTCTCGACGAGGATGCGGTACTTCTCCTCCGAGGCGAGGAACTCCGCGGTGCGCTTCGCCACCTTCTCCTCGAGCGTCGCGTTGAGCGCCTCCAGCTCCCGCTTCGCGACGGCGATCTCGTCGCGGTGCCGCTTCACCTGGGCGGTCATGTGGTTGAAGTGGCTCGCGAGGACGGCGATCTCGTCGCCGGTGTGGATGTCGATGCGGTGGTCCAGGTTGCCGCGCGATACCGCGATCGTGCCGTGGGCGAGGTCGTCGATGGACCGGGTGATCCGCCGGGCGATCACGCGCGTCCCCCCGAGCGCGAGGAGAACGCCGCCGAGCCCGATGGCCAGCAGGATGAGCCGGACACGCGCGATCTCGTTGCGCATGGGCGTCAGGTCGAGCCCGATCCGCACGGTGCCCCATTGCACGTCCCCGTCCTCGAGGTACACGGGGTAGGCCACGTCGAGAACCTCGATGGATCGGCGGCCGGCCGAGACCGTCTCCTCGCGAAGCCGCGGCGCGGGGCGGCCGTGGGTCGCCACGAACGTGTCGACGCGCACCGCCGGACGGACGTCGGGGAACGTCGCGCCCTCGGCGTGCGCCGCGACCTTCCCCTCCTTGTCGAAGATCACGACGTACGCGATGCCGCCCTCCTGCACCGCCTCCACGGAGGCCTGGGCGAGGGACACGTAGTCGTAGTTCAACAGCGCGTTCGTGGTCGTCGCGCCGATGGAGTGGGCGATCGCCACGCCGCGCGCCCGCGTCTCCCGCAGGAGGAGCCGCGCCAACCGGTCATGCACGGCGACCGTGACGACGCACATCAAGAGCACGAGGAGCCCGCCGACCGAGATCATGAATCTCGATTGGATGGATCGCGTCATGCTCAGGAGGCGCTGCTTCATCGTCGTCTCGAGGCCGGCTCAGCTCGCGGGCGAGTCCAGCCAGATCCTTTCCATGCAGAGGTTGCCGACGCCGAACGGAGTGATGAGCAGGTCGCGCACGTTCGTCCGCACGGCGAACGTGTTCTCCGCGTTGTAGAGCGGCACCACCGGCACGTCTTCGACGATGATCCGCTCGGCCCGGCGGTACACGCCGGCGCGATCGATCGAGCCGCGCATCTGCGCGCCCGCCACGAGGAGCGAGTCCACGACGGGGTTGGAGTACCCGAACATGTTGTAGGCGCCGTGCGTGAAGAACAGCGACGCGAGGAAGGAGTCCGGGTCCGGAAGGTCCGCCACCCACGTGAGCCCGACGCACGGCAGCCGGCCCGCGTCGATGTCCGTCGAGAACTCCTCCCATTCGACGTAGCGGAACCGCACGTCGATGCCGACCGCCGCGAGGCTCTCCTGGAGGATCCGGTCGGCGGCTCGCCCCGCTTCGCCGCGGTTCGCCTGGTAGTACGTGATCGGCGGCAGCCCGCGGCCCCCCGGGTACCCGGCTTCCGCGAGGAGCCGCTCGGACTCGGCGGGGTCGTACGCGAACGTCTTGGACTCCGGCGAGTACGCGAGCATTCCGGGCGGCAGGATGCCGACGGCGGCGATGCGTCCGATGGGGTCGATCTTCGCGATGCGCTCGCGGTCGATCGCGTGCGCGATGGCGCGGCGGATCCGCACGTCCTGGAACGGCGCGCGGTCGACGCGGAAGCCGATGAACGAGAACGACAGCTCGGGCCGGCGCAGGATGCGGAACCGCGGGTCGCCCTGGAACTTGCCCCGCCAGGACGCGGGCATGTCGCACATCGTGACGCGCCCGTCGCAAGCCGCCTGGGCCGCGACATCCACGCTGTAGTCGCGCGGGACGTGGAAGACGACCTCGTCCAAGTGCGGCCGCCCGCCCCGGAAGTCCTCGTTCGCGCGCAGGATGATGCGCGGGTCGCGAGGGTCCTCGTCGAGGTGGTCCCACACGAACGGCCCGGTGCCCACGGGATGACGGTCGTAGTCGGCGCCGCGCCCCTCGATCTCCTCGCGCGCCACGACCTTCGTCTGGTCCATCGCGAGCGCGGAGAGGAACGAGGCGTACGGCCCTTCCAGGCGGATCACCAGGGTCGTGTCGTTCACGGCCTTCAGCCCGCGGATCGAGCTCGTCCGGCGAGCGACGTAGTCCCCGACGCCGTCGATCTTGCTGAGGTACGTGCCGCTGATCCCGAAATCCTGGCGGTCGCCGCGGAAGATCCGCGTGAACGAGTAGACGAAGTCGTCCGCGGTGACGCGCCTCCCGTTGTGGAAGCGCACGTCGTCGCGGAGGAGGAACGTGTACTCGAGCCCGTCGCGCGACACGGTCCACTCGCGAGCGATCGCCGGCACGGGATTCAGATGCACGTCGAACTCGAGCAGTCCGTCGTAGAGCTGGTTCACGATGCAGGCCTCGTAGACGTCGTCGACGATGCTGGGGTCGAACGTCCCGGGCCTCTCGATCATCATGTGGAACGAGCCGCCGTTCCGCGGAACGACCGGCGCCGCGTCGTCGACGACCGAGGCGTCCGTCCTCGGAAGACAGCCCGAGCCGAACGCCGCGAGGACGGAGAGCGCCGCGCAGATACGGGGGATTCGGCCGGGGGCCGGGCCGAGAGGGCGCATGGGTCTCCCGAGGTGAGAATCGAGCCAGGAACTCCCCTCGGGATCGACGCGACGGGGGCGCTTCTTTATGCGCGCTGCGCAGCGCCCACCATGCGCTGGGACGTCCTGTCGATCGACAGCATCCGCTGGGAAAGATTGGAGTAGACTCGACGTGGGAAAACGCAGCGTGCTCGGCCCCCTCGACGACCCCCAGGGAACGTGATCCCCGACACCTCGCGCACGAGCTCACCCCGTTGGGTCCGCATGGGCCTCCTGTTCGCGGCGCTCGCGTGGGTCGCCCTCCGGCTGATCGCCCCGCGGACCGACCCGCCGCCCGCCGTGGCGCGAGTCCTCGAGACCGTACGGGTCGTGGCGTCGCCGGAAGCAGGGCGCTTCGAGATTCGCCAGTGGCCGGAGGCCCTGACGGAGGTGGGTCTGGCGGACGCCGGGGAGATCCGCGTCGCCGGCGAGCGCCTCGAAGCCGCCGTGGAACAGGCGAACGAGACCCTCGCCGGCCTGGCTCACGCGTCCACGGCGCACATCGACACGCTCGAGGGCGGGCCGGTGGGCCTCCGCCTGGCCGGCACGCTCGTCGCCTTCCCCGCGGCGGACGGGGTGCGGCTGAGGAGTCTCGTGGGCGCGGACGCGGACCATGCCTTCGCCACGCTCACGACGCTCTCGCAGCTCCTGGAGACCCGGCTCGAGGAGCCGCCGGTGCTGGACGACCTGGACGAGTCCGTGCGGCGCCGCGAGATGACGCGGCTCCATCGCGAGATCCGGGATGCCTTGGGCGAGACGACGCAGGACGTCGAGCGAGCCGAGGCGGAGTTCCGCTCCGAGGCGCTGGAGGCGACGCGACGCGCGGGGGGTCCCTTCCTTCGCCATGGCCGAGGGGTCGCTGTCGAGGTGGTCCTCGCGGCGCTGCTCGGCGTCCTCTTGCGCGAGGTCGTGCGACGGCGCCCCGGCGTCGTGGACGCGATCGTCACGGTCCCCCTCGCGCCGGCGGCGGCGCTCGGCGCGGTCGCCAGCCTCGCCGGCACGAGGTGGCTCCCGGTCCACCCCATCCACGGCCTCTCGACGGCGTTCGTCCCTCTCGCCTTGGCCATCGGTTGGCTGACGCCCGGCGCCCTCACGGTCCTCTCGCGCCTCGACCGACTCTTCGCCGACGAGCCGGAGCCGACTCCCGTGCCGCCGCCTCCTCCGCCAACCCCAGCGCCACCGCGCCCGACCGCCTCCTCGCCCCCCGCCGCGCCGGCCTTCCCGCGCGACCCGACCGCCGAACGCGCCCCCTTCTTCCGCCGCCGCCGCTAGCTCCGCCAGGGCCGTCAGGCGGTGCCTGGTTTCGCCGTCTCGCCTCGGGGGGCCGCGGGCTGCGCGGTCTCAGCCGTGTCAGGGGATCGCGCGTCTCGCCTCGGGGCCGGCCTCTTCGCCTCGGACGGGTCAGCCTCCGCCGTCCCGGCTCCGGCGCCCTCCCGCTCGGCGGCTCCGCCATCCTGGCTACGCCGCCTCCGCGAAGCCGCGTCGAAGAGGCCGGCCCCGAGGCGAGACTGATACCCGCGTCGTGGCGGCCGAGACCCGCGGGCGCCGCGTCGCTCCGTCGCGCACCACCCGTCGGCCAACGACGACCGCAGCCTCGCGGGACGTGAGCAGTCGGCGTCGTGCTGCGCGCCGTGATCGCGCCCGAGGTCGCGCGAGCCTTCGGCGCGTCGGCGTCACCGCGCGAACGAGGCATGCGCCGACGAGCCGACGACGCGCTCATCACGTGCGACCCCGCCGACGCGACGAACGCCGCGCGAGGCAGGATGGGTTACGCGTCGGGCGCAGCCGATCCGTCGTCGGCGGCGTCGGCTTCGATCGCTTCATCGACGTCGGTCTCTTCCGTGACGCCGCAGAAGCAACGGCGGTCGACGATGGTGCCGTCGTCGAGGAACGCGCCGGCGGCGCGGGGGAAAGCCGCTCGCATGTCTTCGAGCGCCTGCGGCAACTCGCGCTCGACGGCCCCGGGGGCCGGGACGATGAAGAGCCGGTCGGGACGGATGCGCTCCGCCGCGTGGAGCCAGGCCTCGCGGGACCGCTTGCCGTCGTTCAGCCCGGGGCGGATCGCAAGCTCCAGCGCGATCGGAACCGTGGTGTCCCGCCGAAGCGACGCGACGGCCTCGACGTGTCGCTCGAAGGCCCGCTCGCGCTCGTAGGCGTCATCGCCCTCCGAGCGGTCCTCGAGGGCGGGCATCCACACCACCACGAGACCGGCCTCCGCCGCTTCGCGACGGATGTCGCGGTCGCGGAGCTCGGCCCCGGTCGTGAGGACGACGGCGCCGAGGTGCGCCTGACCCCGGAGCCGGCGCAGGATCGCGCCGATGCCACGGTGCCGCATCGGCTCCCCCGCGCCGCCGAGGACCACCGCATCCACGGCGGCGCCGCGATCCAGCGGCGTCAGGATCGCGCGAACGCACGCGCCCGGATCGCTGAAGTGCGCGCGACGCGGCGCGCCCCGCTCGGCCGAGACGAGCCCGGCGCAGTATCGACATCGCTCGCCCGTCGCGGGCGGGGGCACGATCTCCGCGAACAACACGCGGCCGAATCGCACCGACTCCACGACGTCGTGGACGACGGGAGGGAACGCCATCGCGCTCTCCGGGTGGGGGAAACGACGGATTCTCCGGGTCGCGGGGCCGGGTGTAAAGTCCCTCTCGTGCATCCCGCGGCCCTCGCCCCGCTCCTCGCCCTCCTCGTGGGCATTCCCTCCCTGCGCGACCATTTCCCCGACTCGGGCTCGCCCACGCACGAGTTCCTCCTCGTGGACTCCGAGAGCGGCGAAGTGCTGCGCGCCGAGGGCGCCGCCGGAGACGAGCTCCCGAGCTCCGGGACCGGCGAGACCGTTCCCCTTCCGGGTCACGCGTGGGGCGACCTCGCCCGGGTCGTCGACGCGCTGGCGGGCCTCGAGGACGGGATCCTCGACGCGGAGACCCGCGTCCGCTGCGACTCGACGTGCTGGGCGAAGGGCTCGCACGGCGAGGTCGGGCTCGTGGAGGCGCTCGCGTGGGGCTGCGACACGTGGTGGGGCGCGCAGGGCAGCCGGGTGCCGCGGGCGTCGTTCGTCCGCCACGCCCGCGCCATCGGCTTCGCGCCGACCGACTCCGCGAACGCGTCGAGCCTCGCCGCCTGGGTGTCCTTCTGGCGGCGCTTGCTGCACGAGGACCTGCACCTCGCGCCGAACACGTCGACGCAGCTCCTGGCCGCGGCCGGAATGTCGGTCTCGTCGCCGCGCGGAGCCGCTCGCGCGCTCGACGATCCGCGCCGGCGCACCCGCGCGTTCGTGGGTGGTGGTCCCGAGGGTGCCTGGGTCGTCGGCAGCCGAGAAGTGCTGGGGCGAGTCTGGGTGTTCGCGCTCTTCCTGCCCGGCGGTTCCCCGGCGCTCGCCGTCGCCCGCACCGATGCGCTGCTGGAGGAGACGCGGGACATCGCTCGCCGATCGACCGCCCAGCGCGGCGGCATGCCCACGAACGAGCCGAAGTAGAGGCCTCCGCCGCGCGTCAGCCGGCGGACGCCGCTCCGGCGGCCCTCGCGATCGCCCCGGACGACCCCGCGTTCGGCCCCGCCCACCCTCGAGACTCGAGCTCCAGCTGGAGCAGCTGCGCGCAGAGCGCATGCCCCGCCGCCGTCCAGTGCGGATCCATGCGGTAGTAGGTCTGGATGCCGGCCGCTTGGGCGCGGCGGTAGGCCGGCAGCAGGTTGAGCGCGGGCACCTGCAGGGCCGAAAGCACGGCGAGGACGTCGCGCTGCGCGTGATCGCGGTCGAAGTCCGAGTCCGGCAGGTGCCACTCGCGGCGGTAGCGGGACCAGGCGTCGTCGTCGATCTGCCAGCGCGTGGGCACTACGACCACGAGGAAGCGGGTGCCGTGCTCCGCCGCCCAGTCGCGCATGGACGCGATCGCCTCCTGGCCGGCCGGCCACGTCACGTCCGTGAGGTGCGGCGGCCAAGTCCTGAGGCCCATCGGATCGAGGTACTGGCTGCGCTCCCAGAGACCGGTGGCCCGGTACAGCCCGTAGAAATGCTGGCGCAGGAACGCATAGAGATGCGAGCGGGTCCGCAGGAAGAAGCGGAGGCGCATGAAGGGATGAGTTCCGCGGGTCACCATGCGCCCGTCGCGCACGAGGGGACTCGTGCGGAACGTCGCCGGGTCGGAGTCCTCGAGGTCGTTGCCCACGTACAGCGCGTACACCACCACGTCCGGGCGCCAAGCGCCCTGCCGCTCGATGAGCGCACGCGCCGTGCGCAGGGGACCGTATCCGCCCACGCCTCCGTTGCGGACTTCCCATGCTCCCGCGTCCTGCGCGTCGAGGCGACGCTCCAGCGCCGCGGGGAACGCGTCCTCCGCGTTCACGCCCACGCCGAACGTGAACGAGTCTCCCACCGCGAGGAGACGCGCGGCGCCGGGCCGCGGCTCCTGCTCCCGCGACACGATGCGGTAGCCCTCCGCGTCGGTGAGGATCGTCGTGCGGTACTCGGGAACGCGGATCTCGTTGCGATAATCGCCGCGCAGGCGGTACCCGGCCGCCGGGTCCTGCTCGAACATCCCGAGCGTGACGTCGGAGCGCTGGGGCCAGAAGGCCCGCAGCAGCAGTTCGCCGGCGAGCGACGCGACGACGATGCCTCCGAGCAGCGCGAGCGCGTCGAGCAGGAGCCGTCGCGTCAACGCAGCAGCGCCGTCTTCACGAGCCGCTCGAAGCCGGGCATCGTGAGGCGGAAGAAGTAGACGCCCGCGCTCACGCGGCGTCCCTCGTCATCCCGGCCGTCCCAGATCACGTGCTGCTCGCCCGCCTCCACCGTCTGCGCCAGGAGCGAGCGCACCGCCCGGCCGCTCACGTCGTAGACGCGGATGGACACCTCCGCGCGCACCGGGACGGCGAAGCGCAGCGTGGTGGATCCCGTGAACGGGTTCGGGGTCGGCACTTCGACGCGCGGCGCCGGACCGACGGCCGCGCGCCGCGGCTCGGGCCCGGCATGGAGATCGGGCGCGACGGAGGGTCGCGCGTCGCGGCTCGCGAGCGCGCCGTTCACGACCACCGCGAAGCCCTGCGGGCCGATCGGTACCGACGTCCCGCGCACGCGGATCGTCCAGTCCCCGACGGTCGGGGCCGCCACGAGCACGCGCTCGACGTCGTTCAGGGGATCGGCCGCACCGCCGGGAATCGACTCGCCGGCGTTCGCGTCGATCACGTTGCCGCGCAGGAGCCCGGACGGCCCCACGACCTCGAGATCCAGGTCGTTCACGGGCGTGAGCGACGCGTTGAGCGCGGCGGGCTGGTCCATGAAGACCATCGTGATCTTCAACGGCTCGGCGGAGCTCTGGACGCGGATGTGCCACTCGTCGGTCTGCCCCGTGCTGAGCCCCTGCGCGTGACGCACGTCGCGGACCCAGAGACGTCGCGCGTCACCGGGGAAGTACAGCGCATCGTCGAGGAGAATCCGCCCCCACCCTTCCGCAGTGCTCGGATAGCCGGGGACTCCGGTCATGTCCACCGCGGAGTTGATGACCGCGGCCTTCACCAGCGCGCCGGTCGGCACGAACGCGTTCGACTCCCACGGCGCTCCGGTGGGGTAGTACCCGCGACGGAAGTACTCGCGCACGAGCGCCGCTCCACCGGCCACGGCGGGGCACGCCATGCTCGTCCCGCTCATCGTCGCGGTGCCGCAGTCGTTCAGCGTCTGGGCGGACCGCGTGTTGAACCCGGGCGCGTAGACCTCGGGCTTCCGGCGTCCGTCCGCGGTGGGGCCCACGCCGCCGAAGGCGCGCTGATCCTGGTCAGGCTGGGAGTACGACGCACCGACCGCCAGACAGTCCTTGGCGTTCTCGGGCGTGTAGAGCACGGCCGCGTCGCTGACGGCGAACAGGACCAGGTCATCCTCGTTGAGTCGCGAGAACGTGTCGATGTCCACGCACCAGTTGGTGTACGCCGTCGTCCCGTCGAGCCCCCAGCTGTTCGTGTGGATGCGGGCGCCGTCCGCGTGCGCGAGGGCGAGGTCCTGCGCGAGCCCGCGCGTGCCGCCGAAGCCGGAGAGGTCCCACACCGAGGAGCAGGACAGGCGGGCTTTCGGCGCCATCCCGCGCCACTCCGGATGCGCGGGGTCGAAGTTCTCGCCGGCGGCCGTGCCTGCGGTGTGCGTCCCGTGCGCGCCCGAGGTCGGGCCGCCCACGCGCCGGAGGGCGAAGACCTTGCGGTGGTTCGGCCCCGGCGTGTTGTCCACGGGGTCGAGGAAGTAGCAGCTCGCCATGTACGGCGGGTCGTCGATGTGCCCGATGATCTCGCCCCGGCCGAGGATCCCGTTGGCGTAGAGCGGCGTCGCCATCGTCACGGGGTTGTTCGACTGGATGATCCAGCGAACGGTGTCGTTGCGGAGAGTGATCGTCCCGACGGCCTCGATCCACTGCACCTCGGACAGCGCCGCGAGGGCGTCCACCCCGCTCGGTCCCGCGTGCACGAGCAGCCTCCGGATCCCCGGAGCTTCCTGGACCGCGACCACGTCGATCCCGAGCGCGCGCGCCCGCGACGCGACCGCCGGCGCATCCTCACCCTCCCAAATCTCGACCGACAGCAGCGGGCCCCCCGACGTGCGGAGCTGCGCGCGATCCAGCTCGGGCGCGACCTTCCACTCCGGCCGGTAGTAGTCCACGCGACGGATCGCCGCAGCGGCGCCCATGGCGCGGGCCTCGTCGACATCGGCACGCACGAGATAGGCGTTCGAGGGCACGAAGCCCACCACGCGGCCCCCGGCGGCCTCGATGGCGTCACGTGCGGCGCTGTCCGCGGGGCCGTCGAAGGGGACGATCCAGGTGGCGACCGCGGTGCCTTCCGAAAGAGCCCGCGCGGGCGTGCCCCCGGGGACGCCGGCGTCCACCGGATAGGTGACGTGGCGGAGGTGCACGAGCCCGTCGTGCAGGTCGACGGCCGCAGCCGGGCGCGCGGCGAGGAGCACGCCGAGGACGAGCAGGACGTTCCGCTTCACGGGGTCTCCAGAGAGGGGTCGCGAGGGCGACGGGACACCCATTCTAGCACCCGGTCGCGAGGCCCGCGACCCGGCCGCGGGGCCGGGAGCGGCCGCCCATCGCCCGCGGCAGGTAGCGGTTCCCGTCCGGCGGGCCTATATTCGACTCATCCTCATGTCGCTCGCCACGACCGCTCCCGATCCCGGCCGGAACCTGGCAATGAGAGTCCTTCGAGCCCTCGCCCTCGCCCTTCTCCTGACCGGATGCTCGGATTCGAGCAACCCGACCGGCCCCGGGGGCGGGCCTCAGGGACCGCCCACCGTGGAGCTCTTCGCCGCCACGGACGCCAACGTGATGCATGGGTCGTGGACGTCCTTGCGCTGGCACGCTCCGGGGGCCACGGCGGCCGCCATCTCCCCGTCCGTCGGCGCGGTGTCCCAGCCCGAGAACGGCGCCGCTTCCGTGCGCCCCTTCCAGACGACGACGTACACGCTGACCGTGAGCAACTCGGTCGGGACCGCGAGCGCCACGGTCGACGTCGTCGTGCAGTACCCGGCCGGCGTGTACGTGTCGCTCCAGGGCGACGACACGCACACGGGCGCCAGCCCGCAGGAGGCGATCAAGACCCTCGGCGAGGCGCTCGTGCGGACGAGCAGCGGCGGCGCGATCTTCATCGCGGGCGGCATCTATGACGTGGCCCTCCTCATCGACGGGGCGGAGCGCACGATCTACGGCGGACTGAACCCGCAGACGTTCTTCCAGGACCCCAACTTCACGACCCGGATCCAGCCCACCGCCGCGTCGACGCCCTTGACGGTGCGCAACTCCGTCGGCGGAACGTCGCTGATCTCGTTCCTCGAGCTCGACGCGCGGTTCGCCGGCGCCGTCGCCGCGGACGTCGAGAACGCGAACGTGCAGTTCCAGGACTGCCACCTGGACGGCAGGTACTCGGGAACGGGAACCGCGCTCCTCGTGCACGGCGCCTCCGACGTGCAGGCGTACCGTTGTCGGATCCAGGGGGGCCGCACCGGCGGCTCGCACCCCGAGACGCGCGGCGCCGCCGTCCTCGACGCGTCGAGCCTCCTCCTGAACACCTGCTTCGTGGACGGAGGCTGGGCGTCGACGCAGGCGACCGGCGTGGACGTGGCCACCACGGGCACGGTGCGCCTCGGCTTCGACACGATCTCCGCGGAGCGCGCGAGCGGAGTCGCGGGACATCCGACGGCCGCGGTGCGCCTCCGCGCCGGGCACCCGGCGCTCGGCGCGAACATCCTCTTCACGCGCGGCAGCGCGGAGCACTACGGCGTCGTCGAGGAGGCGGCCGACGCGGATCCGAGTTGGCTCCTGGGCAACCTCTTCTTCGCCTCCCCGTTCACCACGCCGTATCGGAACTTCGCCACCGACGGCGACGACCCGTTGACCGAGGACCAGCTCAACGACCCGTCGTACATCAACGGGGTGAGCGACTCGGTCTACCGCAACCGAATCGCCAACCTCAACGCCGATCTCCTCTTCGTGGACCCGAACGTCGCGGACTATCACCTCGTTGCGCCGCTCCCCACCGGAGCCCCCAATCCCGCCGTCGACCGGGGGGATGCGCTCTTCCTCGACGGGGACCGGTTCGGCGCGTCCGCCACGGACATCGACGGCCAGCTGCGCCCGCAAACCGTGACGCGCTACGACCTGGGCGCGGACGAGCACTTCTGATCCGGAGTCGCCGAGCGGGGCCCCGCGCCGGACTTCAGCGACCGATGTCAGCGCGCGAGGTGGACGACCTTCGCGTCGGCGCGGCGCGTACCCTCGGTGAGGCGGGCGAAGTAGACGCCGGAGGCCACGGCGCGGCCCCGTGAGTCGCGACCGTTCCAGGAGACGCGGCTCTCCCCCGGGGCGAGGCGCCGATCCAGGAGGCGCCGGCCGGCGGCATCCCAGACGGTGAGCCGCGCGGCTTGGTCCCGCACCCGGCCGTTCGCCACGAACACGATGTCCCCCGCCGCGGGATTCGGCGTCGCGACGAGCTTCAGCACCCCCGGCGCCGACGCGGCGACCGGAGCGCCCACGAGCGAGGGGTCGCGCTCGACGACCTGTACGACTCCCGCGGGCACGTCGACGAGGACGTTCCACGAACCGGACGGCCAGTCCACGCGAAGCGTGTCCACGACCGTGTCCGCTCCCAGGCCGAAGTATGGGTCGAGCATCGTCTGCCCGCCGCGCCACGCGTTGCCCGTGACGTAGCGCACCTGGCGGCCGGCGGTGGCCGACACGCACGTGACCCAGGCACCGTAGCCGTCGCGCGTGGACCAGATCCCCTGGAGCTTCACGCGGAGCCGGTGTCCCACGGGACCGTCGTTCCGGTAGAAGTGGACGTGATCGAGGTACGCGAGGAAGCGCGGACCGGTGCCGCACGTCTCCACGAGGTCGAGGTCGCCGTCGAGGTCGTAGTCCTCGAACGAGAACGAGTCCCCGAGCCCGCTCGTGGGGCCCGCGAGGTTCTGCGCCGCCGTGTCGTCCTCGAAGGTGCCGCCCAGGTTGCGGTAGAACCGGTTCGGCGCGTTCAGGGTCTGCGTGTCCCCCTTGTTCTCGACGTAGAGATCGAGGCGCCCGTCCTGGTCCAGGTCCACCCACTGCAGGAAGTGGACGTTCACGCTGTCGGTGAGCCCGACCTGCGCGGAGATGTCGACGAACCAGCGGCCGTCGTTCCGCCAGAGACGCGTGCCGCGCGGTCCGTGGGTGTAGGGCTCCGTCGCCACGGGCGAGACGTCGGTGAAATGGCCGTTCGGCAGCGTGATGACCCCGGCGAAGGTGTTCGCTTCCGCGGGCGGCGCGTTGCAGCGCACCTCCCACACGCCGAACGCGGGTTCCGTCCAGAGGTACGTCGCCAGGGTCTGACCCGGGTCGAAGTCCGGAATCCCGAAGATCTCGAACGGCATGGTGAAGGGCGAGTACTCCGGATGGAAGGCGCTGCCCGAGATGAAGATCGTGCTCGGTATGAAGTAGCCGTTGAGCGAGATGTCGTACCGAGCGCTGTCCCCTGTCTGCAGGAAGCCGAGCCCGTCCAGGCCGTTGTCCCCGTAGCGCGTGTTGAAGAAGTAGCGAAGGGAGTCCGGGGTCCACGCCACGGCGTCGAAGAGCGCCGGATCGCCCAGACCGATCGCGAGATCGAGATCGCCGTCGTTGTCGAAGTCTCCGAACGCCGCAGCCGAGATCTGCCCCACGCCTCCCAACGATTGTTGGGTCACGTTCGTGAAGGTCGCGTTGCCGTCGTTGCGGTACATGCGCGTCTCGTACGTGGCTTCCTCCTCGCCGCCGATCAGGAGGTCCGGGTCGCCGTCGTTGTCGTAGTCTCCCCAGATCCCGCCGACGCTGCCGAAGGCATCCGCCAAGCCCGCCTGCGCCGCCACGTCCGTGAAGTGCCCCGTGCCGTCGTTGAGGAAGAGCGAGTTCGGAGCGACCGAGCGCGGCGCCTTCGCGACGAAGAAGTCCACGTCGCCGTCTCCGTCGACGTCCATCGCCGACGAGGACCGTCCCCGCCCGTAGAGGTCGGCCACGCCGCAATCCTGCGAGACGTTCACGAACGCGAAGTTCCCGTCGTTGCGGTACAGCTTCTTCACCGTGTCTCCGAAGCCGGCGTCGGCGCCTTGGGTCAGGTAGATGTCGAGGTCACCGTCCCCGTCGAGGTCCGCGACGAGCGGTCCGTGGTGATCGAGCGGCGGATCGAAGAGCGGCGGATTGAAGATGCACGACAGATGACCGTTGCCCAGATTGCGGTAGAGGACGGGGCGCTCGTAGTGCCGGCAGACCAAGCAGTCCGGGTAGCCGTCGCCGTTGAAGTCGCCCCACGCGGAGCCGTACGTGACCCCGGGAGTGATGAGATCGGTGGCGGAGTTCGTGACGTCGACGAACGCGGCCTGCGCGGCGGCGGCGCAGAGGATGCCCGCGACGCCGGCGGCCCACGCGAGCCCCCCGGTAGGACGAGTTACGCCATCCCACGATGCCCGTGCGGTCTGCATGGTGCCTCACGGTGGACGGGCGAGCCTCCCGGGGGGGAGCCCGTTCTGCCTGCATCGTATCAGACGGACCGACGCGGTGGAATCGGCTTCCGGCGACCCGCGGCGTCCTGGCCGCCCCCGGCGGCCCGGCCTCCCGGATTCGCCGCAATCGTCGTAGAATCCACGTCCACTTGCGGCGATCGGGGGCGAGGACCGTGCGGGTACTGTCGGGAATCCAGCCCTCCGGGGCATTGCATCTCGGCAACTGGTTCGGGGCGATCCGGCAGTTCCTGGATCTCCAGCACCGCTACCAGTGCCACTTCTTCATCGCGAGCTACCACGCGCTGACGTCGCTGCGGGACGGCGAAGAGCTGCGCCGCCGCATCGTCGACGTCGCGGCGAGCTACCTGGCCCTGGGGCTGGACCCGGAGCGCAGCGTACTCTTCGATCAGGCCGACCTGCCCGAACATCACGAGCTGGCGTGGTTCCTCTCGTGCCTCGCCCCGGTGGGTCTCCTCCAGCGTGCGCACAGCTACAAGGACAAGGTGGCGAAGGGGCTCGAGCCTTCGCACGGCCTTTTCGCCTATCCCGTTCTCATGGCGGCCGACATCGTCGCGTACGGAGCGGACCTCGTGCCCGTGGGGAAGGACCAGAAGCAGCACGTGGAGATCGCGCGCGACCTCGCGATCCGCTTCAACAACGAGCGAGGCGAGATCCTCCGCGTGCCCGAGCCGTACATCCTCGAGGAGAGCGCCGTGGTCCCGGGACTCGACGGCGAGAAGATGTCGAAGAGCTACGGGAACACGATCGATCTGTTCGACGAGCCCTCGCGGATGAAGAAGCGCGTCATGTCCATCGTGACGGACTCCACGCCCGTCGAGGAGCCGAAGGACCCCACGCGCTGCACCGTCTTCGCCCTCTACCGCCTGTTCGCGACGCCGGAGGAGCGGGACGAGATGGAGCGACGCTATCGCGCGGGCGGCATGGGCTACGGCGAAGCCAAGAAGGCGCTGCTCGAGAAGATCGAGGCGACCTTCGGTCCGGCCCGGGAGAAGCGTCGCGCGTGGCTCGAGCGGCCCTCGGACCTGCAGGACGTCCTGGCCGACGGGGCGCGGCGAGCGCGAGCTACCATGCATCCTCTCCTGGAGCGCGTCCGCGAGTCCGCGGGCTTCACCGGCAAGCCCCGGTGAAGCGTCGCGCGCCGGCCCTGCCGCGCCGGCGCCTCCCGAGTCTCGTCGGGGCCGCGCTCGTGCTCGCCGCGCGGCTCGCCCCGAGCGTCGCCACCGCGGGCGGCGGCTTTCCGGATCCGGACTGGGAGATCGCGAACCCGGCGGACATCGGCATGGACCCGATCGCCCTGGACGAAGCGCGCGATTACGCGCTGACCGGCAACGGCTCGGGAATGGTCATTCACGAGGGGAAACTGGTCGCCTCGTGGGGCGACCTGGAGACTCCCTACGACCTCCTCTCCACCACGAAGTCGATCGGCTCGCTCCTCGTGGGCCTCGCGATCGGCGACGGGCTGTTCGCGCTCGACGACTCGGCGCTCACGTACTATCCGGAGTTCGGCGTGCCGCCGGACGAGAACACGGCGACGGGGTGGCTCCCGGGCATCACGGTGCGTCATCTCGCGACGCATGCGGCGGGGTTCGACGTGCCCGGCGGCTTCTCGCCTCTCCTCCGTGCTCCCGGAACCGCTTGGCTCTACAGCGACTGCGGCGCCCAGTGGCTCGGCGACCTCCTGACCGTCCGCTTCGCCGACGACCTCGCGAACGTGCTCCGGACGCGCGTCTGCGCGACGATCGGCGTACCGGACACGGAGCTCCTCTGGCGCGACAACGCGTATCGCCCGCCGGACTTGAACGGCCACGCGCGGCGCGAGCTGGCGTCCGGAATCTCCGCGTCCGTGGACGCGATGGCGCGCCTCGGTTACCTCTGCCTCCGCGACGGGCGATGGAACGGCGTGCAAGTCATCGCATCGTCCTACGTGAGCGCGATGCGCCACCCCGATCCGTCCATCGCGTCGCTGCCGAACGAGGACGCGCGGTGCCCTGGCGCCACGTCGCACTATGGATTACTCTGGTGGACCAATGGTGATGGATCGCTGGCCGGCGTTCCGACGGACGCGTACTTCAGTTGGGGCCTCCTCGACAGCGTGATTCTCGTCATCCCGAGCCTCGACCTCGTCGCCGTTCGTGCCGGCGACGGCTGGCGGCCCGACTGGAACGCGGACTACGGCGTCATGGCGCCGTTCGCGGGTCCGCTCGCTCGGTCGGTGCTCGTGTCGGCGGTGGACCGCCCGTCCTGGGGCCGGCTGCACGCCGCCTTCCGTTGAGGAGGTCGTCGATGTCGTCCCGCGCGTCCCGCTCCACGGCGGCCGGGCTTTCGCTCCTCCTCCTCGGCGCCGCAGCCGCGCGCGCCGAGGCCACGATCTGGCCGGGGGCGAACTGGCAGACCGCCACTCCCGCCCAGAGGGGCATGGACGCCACGATCCTGGCCCAGGCGCGCACGTACGCCCTGACCGGCGGCGGCGCCGGCATGGTCATCCGCTCGGGCTACGTCGTGGACTCGTGGGGCGACACGTCGGCGCTTTACGAGCTGAAGTCCACGACGAAGTCCATCGGCGGCATGCTCCTCTCCATGGCCATCTCGGATGGCCGCGTGGCCCTCGACCAGACGATGCTCCAGTACTACCCGGGAGCCGGGGTGCCCCCGCAATCGAACGTCGGCACGGGCTGGCTGCCGTCGATCACGTTGCACCAGCTCGCGACCCACTCCTCGGGCTTCGACGAGCCGAACGCCTTCGTCGCGCTCATCTACGCGCCGGGGACCACCTGGTACTACAGCAACTGCGCGGTGGACTGGCTCGCCGACGTCTTGACGATCCAGTTCGGCCAAGACTTGCTTCAGGTGCTCCAGACGCGCGTCCTCACTCCGATCGGCGTCCACTCCGGCCAGTTCACGTGGCGGCTCAACTCGTACCGGCCGCAGACGCTCAACGGCATCACGCGACGCGAGTTCGCGTCGGGCACGTCCGCGTCGGCCGACGCGATGGCGCGGCTGGGCTATCTGCAGCTGCATGGCGGCACGTGGAACGGCACGGTGGTGTACCCGAGCTGGTACCTGCAATCCGCTCGCACCGGGGACCCCACGATCGCGTCGCTGCCGAACGGCGATCCCGTCCGGTATCCGGGCGCCACGCACCACTACGGGCTCCTGTGGTGGAACAACTCGGACGGCTCGATCGCGAACGTCCCCACGGACGCCTGCTTCGGATGGGGCTTCCTCGACAGCGTCATCCTGGTCATCCCGAGCCTCGACATCGTGGCGGTTCGGGTCGGAGACGCCTGGCAGAATCCCTGGACCGCGAACTACGCCATCATCGCCCCGTTCATCCAGCCCATCGCACGGGCGTGCGTGACCGGGACCGGCGTGGACACGCCGTCGTCCGAGACCTGGGCGAGGCTCCACTCCGCCTACCGCTGATCCGCGGAGGTCCGCCCCGATCCGGCTTCCCGCCGGCTTCTCAATTGCGCGCTTGGGGGTTCGCCCCGATCCGGCTTCGCCGAGCTCGACCCTTCCTCCGAGGCGGCGTCACGAGCCGCGCTCGGCCACGGATGGCCGAGCGCCTGCCGAGTGCCGAGGCCTAGGCCGGGGCATGGATGCCCCGGCCGCGCCGTCCGCAGCGGAGGAAGGGTCGAGCTCGGCGGGCGGGCGAACGCCCCTTGCGCGACCACCAAGCGGCGAGCAGCCGGGCGGGCGAACCCTCGGTGCCGCGTCAGCGGCGGTAGCGGTTCGCGTCCTGCGTCCGCCCGAGGCGCTCCAGCAGCGCGACGAGATGAGCGCGGGCGGCCGTGTCCTGTGGATCCAGGCTCACCACGACGATCAGCTCGGCCACGCTCGCGGGAGCGTCGCCGGCCGCTTCGAGGGTGGCCGCGAGCGCGCGGTGCACGTCGACATCGACCGGGTCCTCGGCCACGAGGCGCCGCAGATCGCGGATGGCCTCGTCACGGGGGCCCGCCAGCGCGCGGACGCGCGCGAGATCGAGCCGGGCCTCCCGGGACGCGGGGGCCTCTCCCATCGCGCGCTCGAGATGCCCCAACGCCTCGGACGGCTTCCCGAGCACGAGGGCGAACCACGCTCGGCGCAGGGCCACCTCGGGGGTCGAGACCAGCCCGAGGCCGCCCGCGGTCCAGCCGTCGGCGAGCCGATCCAGCCGGGCGGCGCGCATCGCCACGCTTCGCGTGGCGTCCGAGAGCGTGAGCGGGCCGCCGCGCAGGACCTCCTCGCGCGACACGACGACCTCGGCGTCCAGGCGGTCGGCGGCCGCGCGCGCGACCCGTACGGCGCCGCTCTGGAGCGTCAGCGCCGCCGCGACCACGGCCAGCGCGATCACCGCGAAGCCCGCGCCCCGGATGCGGCCGCCGGTGGAGAGAGTCAGGTTCTGCAGGGCGACGTCCTCGTCGCGGAGGAGACGCACGAGAGTCGCGAGGAGGAACGAGACGCACAGGGCCACGCCGACGCCCATGAGCAGGGGCACGCTCCCGTAGGCGCCGCGCCACGCGAGGAGGGCCAGAAGGAACGTCGCGGCCAGCGCGATCTCGCCGCGCAGCGGGAGATCGAAGCGGCGCAGGAGGCGGCCGGTCTTTGGCGCGCCGCGGGAGGTCGCCGGCTTCCCGAATCCCCAGTAGAGCGCGTCCTTCGGGCAGACGCTCACGCAATCCAGACACTTCATGCAGCCCGGGCTCACGACCATCCCGAACTCGCGGACCTCCTCGTGCACGCGCACGTTCGAAGTGCAGGTCGCGGTGCAGTGGCCGCACTGGTCGCAAGCGTCCGTCACGCGGATGCGCCCCGGCGCGACCCCGTCGGCCGCCCCGAAGACGGCGCCGTAGGGGCAGCCGTACGTGCAGAAGCCCTTCGCTCCGAGCAGGTAGACCACGGCGAACCCGCAGACGAGGAGGAAGGGAACGGCGATGGCGACGCCCGGGAAGGTGGCCCAGAAGCTGGCGGTCACGAGATGGTTGGAGAAGCCGGGGAAGGGCGGGGGAGGCCCGAGGGCCGCGGCGACCGCAGGGAAGGCGCCGCGCACGAGAGGAACGAGGGCGCGCTTCAACGTGGGCCAGGCGAACATGTAGACGGCGAGGCCGAGCGGCGCCCACACGAGCAGGCGGGCGCGGAACGGCCGCGGCCGGACGCCGAGCCGCCGCATGATCCAGGCGCACAGGTCCTGCAGCGCCACGACGTGACAGCCCCAACCGCAGAAGAAGCGCCCGAAGAGGGCGGTGGAGAGGATCGCGAGCGCGAAGAAGAGGGCGCCCGCGTTGATCTGGCCGAGCTCGAGCGTCCGCATCGACTCGGACGGCTCCACCGGCGAGAGCGTGCTCCCCGTGAGCTTCCAGTGCAGGACGTGGAGGAGCACCGCGACGTGAACGGCGCCGAGCACGAGCGCCCGGCGCCGTCCCATGGGCGAGCGGCGAATGGGGCCCTGGATCTTCGGCTCCCCCGGGAAGACCGGGAACGGATTCCGCTCCCGGACGGACCCCTCGCGGGGGATGCAGCGGGCTTCGGGCATGCCCGCGATTGTTACGCTACGTGGTCTTGGGCTTCAATTCGCTTCGCTTGGTGAAGACCCGATCCACGGTGCTCTGGTAGATCTTCGCCGGGAGCCCGTCGTCCCCGATCTTCAGGTAGACCATCTTCTCGGCGTCGATGGCGTTGCCGAACTTCACCGAGATCGTCTTGCCGTCCTTGAGGACCAGGTCCGCCCAGCGCTTCGGCGCGGCGAGGCCGTACTGGTCCGCGTTCTTCGGGTCCACCACGTCCGTCGCGTAGAGGTTGCAGAGCGTGCTCAGGATGCCGTCCGCCTTGGCCTTGTCGATGGCCCCGGCCTTGTCGGGCTTCCACGTCCAGTTGTTCCGGTCGAGCGTGGGACCCGCCGGCTTCGCCGGCGCGGCCTCGCCCTTCTTCGTGGAGTCCGCCGTCGCCTTGGGCTTGGCGGTGTCCGCCGGGGCGAGCTGGAACACCTTCTCCAGCACCGTCTCGGACGTGCCGTCGTGCAGGACGATCCGGTCCACGTCCTGGCGGGTCGTCTCGTTCACGCGGAGCTCGATCCAGCGCTTCGGATCCGGCGCCCGGACTTCCTCGCCCCAGAGACCGAAGGGCGAGCGGAGCGAGGCCTCGCAGAGGAACACGTCGTTCGAGTTGACCCGACGCACGAAGCTCCCGCCCTTGAGCGACGTCTTGCCCACGATGACGTGGAAGACCTCCGAGCCGCTCGGCCCGAGGCCCACGAGGTGCATGCCCTTCTTGTCGTCGATCTGGTAGTCCTCGAGCACGCTGGCGCTGGAGGAGCGCAGCTCCCCGCGCAGGGACTTCACGTCCTCCAGCAGGCGGTCGACGAGGTCCTTCTTCCCCTTCCACCCGAAGCGCGACGCGACGGCCCAGCCGTCTCCCTTCCGCGTGATCTCCACCGTGCTGTCGGGCAGGGCGCCCACCCAGGCGCGGATGGTCTGCACGGACGGCGGATCGAGCGGCTTCGCGAGGAGGCTCTCGAAGCCACCGCCGGAGACGGCGCCGTAGCGGCTGCGGGATGTCATCCAGGACGCGGCGATGAGGACGGCCAGCGCCGCCACGAGGATTCCGAGGCTCTTGCGCGTGATCATCGCTCCGACCCTCCGGTGCTCGACGCGAGGCGACCGGCGTACTCCTCCTGGTCACGACGACGGCGCATCCAGTTCCCGAGTCCCACTCCCATGAGCAGCAAGGGGACCGCGGCCATGTTGACGAAGCGGAACGCGAGCTTCTTGCGCGCGGACACCTCGCCGAACGTGCGGGTCTCGGAGGTCTTGGAGCGGATCGAGATCAGGTCGTCGCCGAGCGTGAGCGCGTCCACCACGTTCATCAGCAGCGCCGAGTGCCCTGCCTGCTCGAGGAGGTTGTCCTCGAAGAGCTTCGAGCACCCGATCACGAGGAGCCGCCCGGGCTTCGACGCACTGTCCGGAAGGGCCACCGTGGCCACCTCCGGCTCCTTGGCCTTCGAGGAATCCCCTGCGGCGGCGGGCCACGCGGGCGCGGCCTTGCCCGCCCACGGGTCCGGGAACTTGCCCTCGAGGAGCACCGCCAGCGTGGGGTGCGCGGTCATCGGGTGCGCGCGCGCGTCGATGTCTTCCCGCGCCACGAGGCCGGCCGTCTTGTCGACGATCCAGGACTTCGCGCTGCCGGTGAAGACCTTCGTGGCCTTCAGGCCCTTCTGCGCGAGGCCCGCGTCGTCCACCGCGAGCTGGTTGCCCCACAGGTAGAGCAGCTCCGGCACGCCGGCGGTGAACGGCAGGTCGTGGCGAATGGACTCGCCCATGACGCGGATCTGCATCGGCGCCTGCACGGGCTCCGACATCTGGAAGCGCATGCCGCCGATCACCGCGGTCCGCGGGATCGCCAGCGTGGCCATCTGCGCGTCCATCAGCATCCGGTCGTCGATCCGGACGCCGAACGCCGACGTCAGGTCGTTGATGCCGACCGGCTGCTGGCGCACGTTGATCTCGAAGCCGCCCTGCGAGCCGGCGTTGTAGTCGTACGTCGTGGCCTGCGTGGCCACCACGACGCTCCCGCCGCGCTTCAGCACCTGGTAGATCTCCCAGCGCTGGCGGTCGTTCAGCTCCTTCGGACCGAGCAGCAGCAGCGTCTTCGTGTCGACCGGGATGGCGCTGTCCTTGGTCAGCTCCACCGGCCGGACGTCGTAGCCCTCGTTGCGCAGATAGTCCGGCACGTGCGAGAAGTTGTCCTGCGGCTGCGGCAAGGGCTGGCCCGCCTGCAGGTAGAACTGCACCAGCTGCGGGTCCAGGGATTCTTTCGTGGAGTAGATCGCCACGATGGGCTGCTTCTCGCGCTCGAGCTTGAGCACGCGGGAGAGCAGCTCGTATTCCATGCTGCCCAGGTTGTCGGGGATCACCTGCGGGATGATCTCCTCGCCGGTGTCCTTGTAGTCGATCGCGAGGCTCGAGTAGACGAGCTTCACGGCGACCGCGTCCTTCTCGACCGACTGCACCTGGAACGGGCGGATCCCCTTCGCCTGCAGCGCCTTCTGCATCTCGTCGGACCCGCTCGGATTCACCAGCGTGAACTTGAGCTTCCCGCGCGACGCGATCGACAGCTCCCGCAGCTCGTCGGCCATGTCCCGTCCCACGGTCTTCAGCCCCGCCGGCATCTGATCCTGCGGCGTGACGTAGTACTTCACCTGCACCGGCACCTTGAGCTGCGAGAGGATGTGCTTCGCGCCGGGCGAGACGGTGTAGAGCTTGTTCTGGGTCAGATCCAGACGGACCGCGCCGAGGTTCGAGAGGGTGCGATTCAGGAAGATCGCGATCGCGATGAGAAGGACCGCGCCGACCGCGAGCCCCGTCCGGAAATTCGTGCTTCGCGAGATCATCGCCTGTCGCTCCTAGTACTTCCGCCCCTCGAGGGAGACGGTGTTGAGGAAGAGAAAGACGATCGCGAACGACACGAAGAACACGACGTCCGAGAGTCCGAGGACCCCGCGCTGGATGCCCTCGAAGTGCGTGGAGATCGCGAACGCGCTGCTCAGGAAGGAGCCGAGCCCCTTGACCCAGCCGTCGAGGATGGCCACGAAGAACGGCGTCCCCGCGAGCACGAAGAGCGAGCAGGCGAGGAGGCTCAGCACGAACGCCGTGATCTGGTCCTTGAAGAGGCCGGACACGAAGATCCCCACCGCGAGGAAGAGCGCGCCCAGGAGCAGCGCGCCGGCGTACCCGCAGAGGATGGCGCCCATGTCGGGGCGGCCGAGCCAGATCAGCGAGAGCGGAATCGTGAACGTGCACGCGAGGGTGATCGCGAAGAAGGCGAGGCTCGCGAGGTACTTGCCCAGCACGATGTGCAGCGGCCGCATCGGGAGCGTCATGAGCAGCTCGAAGGTCCCGGTGCGCTGGTCCTCCGCCCAGAGGCGCATCGTGAGCGCCGGGACGAAGAAGAGCAGGTAGAGCGGCAGCGTGCCGAAGAAGTCGCGCATGTCGGCCACGCCGTTCAGGAAGAACCCGTTCGTGTAGAAGCCGCCCGCGAGCACGAGGAAGACGATGATGAAGATGTAGGCGATGGCGGAGTTGAAGTAGGCCCCCATCTCGCGACGGAAGATGATGCCGACGTCGCGCATCAGGCCGCCCTCCTTCCGGTGAGCTCGATGAACGCTTCCTCGAGCGTGGGACGCTCCTCGTGGAGCTCCAGCAGGTCCCAACCCTTCGTGCGCGCCAGCTCGTTGATGGGCCGGCGCAGGTCGTTCTCCAGCGGGCTCGTCACGATCCAGGGATTCGGCGCGCCGTTCGTGCCTTCCGCGGAGGCGCGCTCCACCGCGGTGACGCCGCGCAGCGTCTTGAGCGCTCCGGCGACGTCGTTGCCGTCCGCGCCGAGGATCACGCGATACCGGTTGGCGCGCATGGCGTCCTTGCGGAGGTCCTCCGTGCGACCGTCGGCCACGATGCGCCCCTCGTGGATGATGGCGATGCGATCCGTGACCGAGGAAATCTCGGCGAGGATGTGCGACGAGAAGATGACGGTCTTCGTCTTCGCCAGCTCCCGGATCAGATGCCGGATCCCGATGATCTGGCGCGGGTCCAGGCCCGAGGTGGGCTCGTCCAGGATGAGGACGTCCGGATCGTGGACCAGCGCCTGCGCGAGTCCCACGCGCTGGCGATAGCCCTTCGAGAGCTCGCTCACGTTCTTGTAGAGGACCTCCCGCACGCCGGTGGCATCGTAGACCCACTCGAGGCGCTCGGTGAGGCGAGTGCCGTCGAGGCCGCGCGCCCGCGCGACGAACCGGAGGTAATCCATGGTGCGCATGTCCACGTACAACGGCGCGGTCTCGGGCAGGTAGCCGATCTTCCGCCGGACGGCGAGCGGCTCCTTCATGACGTCGACGCCGTCCACCCGGACCTGGCCCTCGTCCGGCGAGAGATAGGTCGTGATGATCTTCATGGCGGTGCTCTTGCCGGCACCGTTGGGACCGAGGAAGCCCAGCACCTGGTTCTTCTCCACCGAGAAGGAGACCCGCTTCAGGGCCGGCGTGGTCCCGTAGGACTTGGAGACGTTCTGCACTTCGATCATGAATGCACCCCCGTCCCGCCCAGGGACGACGGAGGATCGTTCTGGAATCCGGAAAATGGGACGGAAATCGTAGCGGATTCTCCCGGGTAGGCCAATCCCCGGAGAACGCCCCCGCGCACCGGGACCTGGGGGCGCCTCGCGCCGTGAAGGGCGGGTCGCCAGCCGGACGACCCAGGACGAAAGAGCCAGAACCAGCGACAGCGAAGACGGACACGGCGGATCGAGCGCCTCCGCGGGTCGGTTTGACTCTCCCGTAGCGACGCCCTACCCTGCCGTATCTGCGCCGGGCGGAGGAACACCGTTCCCCGCCGGATGGTTCACGCCGATCCGCGAGATTTCTTCCCGCCGGGCGTTCCGGAGCTAACTGTCGCGCGACCAAGGGGCTGACCGAGGCCACGTGAGCTTCCGCATCCATGTCGCCGCGCCGGCCGGCCGAAAGGCGCCTCGCGGGGAATGGCGCGCGAGGCTCGCTCTCGGGGCCGCGCTCGCCCTGCTCCTCGGGGTCGCGGCGTGCCGGCCCGGCACGGAGTCACCGCCGCCGAAAGGACCTGCCGTGAGGACCCCGCCCCCCCGGAAGAACCACCTGGCCTTCGAGACGAGCCCGTATCTGCTCCAGCACGCTTCCAACCCGGTGGACTGGTACCCCTGGGGCGAGGAGGCGTTCGCGAAGGCCCGCGCTGAGCAGAAGCCGATCCTGGTGTCGATCGGCTACTCCTCCTGCCACTGGTGCCACGTGATGGAGCACGAGAGCTTCGAGGACTCGACGACCGCGAAGCTCATGAACGAGCTGTTCGTGTGCATCAAGGTGGACCGCGAGGAGCGGCCGGACGTGGACGAGGTCTACATGACGGCAGTGCAGCTGCTCGGCGTGGGCGGCGGCTGGCCGCTCAACGTGTTCCTGACCCCGGACGGGAAGCCGTTCTTCGGCGGCACCTACTTCCCGCCGGATCGACGCTACGGGCGCGGCAGCTGGCGAGAGGTCCTGACGCAGGTGGCCGCCGCGTGGAGGGACCAGCGCGAGAAGGTGGTGCAGCAGAGCGGGGCCGTGCTGGACGCGCTGAAGGAGGAGTCTGCGGGAATCGCGGGGGGAGACGCCCGGCCCGAGGAGCGGCTGCTCGCGCGGGCGGCGGACTCGCTCGCGGCGCACTTCGACTCCACGTGGGGCGGCTTCGGCTCGGCGCCGAAGTTCCCGCCGTCGCTGGCCCTCGAGCTGCTGCTGCGTCGCTGGGCGGACTCGCACGATGCGCACACGCTTCAGATCGTGGAGCGCACGCTCGACGGCATGGCCGAGGGCGGCATGTACGACCAGCTCGGCGGCGGCTTCCATCGCTACTCGGTCGACGAGAAGTGGCTCGTGCCGCACTTCGAGAAGATGCTCTACGACAACGCCCAGCTCGCGCGGGTGTACGTGGAGGCGTTCCAGCTCACCGGGGAGGAGCGCTATCAGCGGATCGCGCGCGAGACCCTGGACTGGGTGCTCCGCGAGATGACCGAGCCCGAAGGCGGGTTCCGCTCCGCGACCGACGCCGACAGCGAGGGCCGCGAAGGGCTCTACTTCGTTTGGACGAAGCCCGAGATCGAAGAGCGCCTCGGCGCGGACGCAGCGCTCTTCCTCGCGGCGTACGGCGTCACCGCGGACGGCAACTTCGACGACCCGCACCACCCGCGCCGATCGGGCGAGCCCGGGATGAACGTGCTGCACGTGGCGCGCCCCGTGGCCGAGGTGGCAGCGACGCACGGCCTCGACGCCGGCGCCGCGGAGGCCTCGCTGGCGCGCTCGCGGAAGATCCTCCTCGAGGCGCGCACGCATCGCGTCTATCCCGGACTCGACGACAAGGTGCTCACGTCGTGGAACGCGCTCATGATCGGGACGATGGCGTACGCCGGGCGGGCGTTGAACGAGCCGCGCTACGTGGAGGCGGCGCGCCGCGCCGCGGACTTCGTGCTGACGAAGATGCGCACGAAGGAAGGGCGGCTCTTGCGGACTTCGCGGAAGGGGGAGTCCAAGATCCCGGCGTTCCTCGAGGATCACGCGTTCCTCGCGAACGCGCTGCTGGACCTCTACGAGACCACGTTCGAGCTGCGGTGGTTCCGAGAGGCCACGTCGACGGCGCGCGCCATGGACGCGTTGTTCCGCGACGAGGCGCGCGGCGGCTGGTTCCACACGGCCGCGGACGGGGAGAGCCTCGTGGCGCGCCCCGTCAGCCCGTTCGACGGGTCGATCCCCTCCGCGAACGGCGCGGCCACGATCGCCTGCGCGCGCCTCGAGGCGTTCACCGGCGACGCGTTCTGGCGAGATCGCGCGGACTCCGCGCTCCGCCGCTTCGCTCCGTCGATGGAGCGCGCGCCCGCGGGCACGATCACGCTCCTCCTCGCGCTCGACGACGTGCTCCACGCGGGCGGCGAGGTCGCCGTCGTCGGCCGGGCCGGCGATCCGAAGGCGGCGGCCCTCGAGGAGCCCGTGCGGCGCGCGTTCCTTCCGCGCACCGTCGTCGCGCGCCTCGATCCCGGCGACAACGCGGCCGAGGCCGAGCGCACCATTCCGCTGCTGGCCGGCAAGCGGCTCGTCAACGGGTCGCCCGCCGTGTACGTCTGCCGCGACTTCGCGTGCCGCGCCCCGGTGACGACGGCGGCGGAGGTGGCCGAGGCGATCCGCGGGCTCTAGGTTCGCGTTTCGCCTCGGGGCGGCGCGGTCGTGGTTCCGGGGCCGTGACAGGGGTCGCCCGTCTCGCGGCGGTCAAAAACGGTCAGGGCCGCGTCCGTTTCGAGACGCACGACGACCAGCACTGCGCCGATCCGCTCGCGCCGCCGCGCTGACGACTCGTCCGTCACGTGCAACCTCCGGCGGCGAGTCGACGACGCGTTCATCACGTGCGTCGCCGGCCGGCGCGACGAACGCCGCGGTCGTCGCGTGCGAGCGACGTCGGCGGGCCGGCGGCGGGACGGCGCACCGGGGCTTGTGGGTCTCGGGGCCGGCCCGTACCATGGGCGCCGCTCGAGGCCTGCGATGCGACGGGTCCGTCGCGGGCGCGGGCGCAAGGAGCTCTGCGTGGCGGCGTCGCGACTTCTGCTCTTCGCACTCCTGCTCGGTGCCGCGCCGGCGCCGAAGCCGGCGGCCGTTCCGGCGCCGGCGGCGCCCGATCCGGCGGTCTCCGTCGTGAGTCACGAGGTGGGCGCGGTCCTGGACGTTCCGGGCCATCGTCTCCAGGCGCACGACGTGGTGCGCCTCGCGCGCCCGCTGGGGAACGGCGAGGCCTGGCATTTCCTGCTGAACCGGAACCTCCAGGTGACGAAGGTCGTCTGCAGCGTGCCGCGCGGCAAGGCGATCTACGGCGAGGCGGCGCTGACCTTCACGGGCGACCGCTTCGATCCGCGCCACTTCTGGACGCATCCGCCGTACGCCGACCTCGACGGCTGGGATCTCGCCCAGGAGATCACCGTGCAGCCGCCGCCTCAGGGTTGGGGCGACGAGCCTCCGCGCCTCAGCGTGGACTACGCGGGCGTGGTGGCGGATAGCCTGCATGCGCCCGTGCGCGAGTACGGGCGGAGCTTCGAGACCACCTCGGGGCGGATCGTCACGGAGGGCGCGTTCCTCTCCGCGTCCACGTTCTGGGTTCCGTGGAGCGGCGACGACCTCTTCGCGTTCGATCTCTCGGTGGACACGCCCGGCGAGTGGCGCACGATCTCGCAGGGCGATCTCCTGAAGGAAACCGCGGCGGCCGGCCGTCGCACGATGCGCTGGCGCTGCGATCATCCCTCCGAGGAGATCTATCTCATCGCGGGACCGTACCGCGTGAAGACCCGGAAGCACGGCACGGTGAAGCTTCAGACGTGGTGCTACGCGAACACGGACTCGACCGTCTCTGCGCCGTATCTGGACGCCGCGGCGGCAGCGATCGACCGGTACTCGGCCCTCTACGGCCCGTACCCCTTCTCGAAGTTCGCGCTCGTCGAGAATTACTGGCAGACCGGCTTCGGCATGCCGAGCTTCACGTTCCTCGGGGACCGCGTGATCCGTCTCCCGTTCATCGTGTCCACGAGCTACCCGCACGAGATCCTCCACAACTGGTGGGGGAACGGCGTGTACGTCGATCGCGAGCAAGGCAACTGGTGCGAGGGCCTCACCACCTACGGAGCGGACTACGCCGCGAAGGAGTCGGAGGGCGCGCTCGCCGCGCGCGACTACCGCCGCGACGCGCTCGTGGGCTACCGGGACTTCGCGTCCGCGGGCGGGAAGGACTTCCCGCTCGTCCGCTTCCGCGAGCGCGACAGCGGCGCCACGCAAGCGGTCGGCTACGGGAAGACGCTCATGGTCTTCCACATGCTGCGCCGCCTCGCCGGCGACGACGCGTTCTACGGCGCGCTGCGCCGGCTCTACGCCTCGCATCGCTTCCAGCGCGCCGGGTGGGACGACCTTCGCGTGGCGTTCGAGGCGCAGACGAAGCGCGACCTCGGCGCGTGGTTCGATCAATGGGTCCGCCGGCCGGGCGCGCCCGGACTCTCGCTCGCGGACGTGGGCGCGAAGGAATCGGGCGGGAAGTGGCTCGTGCACGGGACGCTCGTGCAGGACGCGCCCGCGTTCGCGCTGCAGGTGCCGATCGTCGTGACGGCGGACAGCGCACGGAAGGAAGTCGCCCTCGACGTGTCGGCGGCGCGCACGCCCTTCGAGATCCCCGTGGACTTCGCGCCGAAGGTCGTGGCGGCGGACCCGGAGTTCCAGCTCTTCCGCAAGCTCCACGACGCCGAGGTCGCGCCGACCTTGAGCGGCGTGCTCGGCGCGAAGGCCGTGCGCGTGCTGGTGGGCGCGGAGGAGGCCGGGCCGGTGCGCGACGCGCTGCTCGCGCTGGCGCACGAGTGGGCGAAGGACTCCACGGTGACGGTGGTCGAGGAGAAGGCGGATGCGCCCGCCGGTGCCTTCGACGGCGGCACGTGGTTCCTCGGCGAAGGCCCGGCCGCGCGGGAGTTCGCGCAGCACGATCTGCCGAGCGTGCCCGTCGAGTCGGTATCTCGCGCGCTCGTGGCGGCGGGTCGCGCGGGCGGCGATCCGCACCGGCCGTGCGCGCTCTTCCGGCCGAAGGACGCGGAGTCCATCGCGTCGATCGGGCGGAAGATCCCGCACTACTCCAAGTACAGCTGGCTCACGTTCGACGGCGACAAGAACGTCGGCAAGGGTCTCTGGGACGCCGGCGATTCCCCGCTCATCGTGCGCCTCGACGCGCGCGCGACCGGCACGAAGGAGGGAGGCTCGCGATGAGGATTCCCCAGGCGGCACTCGCGGCGGCGCTCGGTCTCTCGCTGGCCCTTTGGACCTGCGCGGACGCGGGATCGAGCGTGACGCCGGTCGCCGCGAGCCAGGGAACGGCGCCCGCTCCCGCCGCGGTCTCGACCCCGATGCCGATGCCCACTCCCTCCACCGCGCCGGCGGAGGGTGTGGACGAGCTGCGCGAGATCGTCGGCGCCATCGCGAGCCCGTCGATGAAAGGGCGCGGCGCAGGCAGCCCGGAGCTGGATCGAGCGCGCGACATCGTGCGGGCGCGCTTCGAAGGGGCGGGACTTTCGCCCGGCCTCGGCGCGCAGTGGCTTCAGCCCTTCGACGGGCCGCACGGCGAGAAGCTCGCGAACGTCGTGGGGCGTACGGGCAGCGGCGAGGAGTGGATCGTGATCGGCGCGCACTACGACGGGCTCGGCGTGGGCGCGCCCGGAACGCCGGACGCGGGACAGGCCTTCCTCGGCGCGGACGACAATGCGTCCGGAGTGGCGGCGCTCGTGCGCATCGGGCACGCGTTGGCCGCGCGGAAGGACCTCCAACGTACCGTTTACCTCGTGGCGTTCAGCGGCGAGGAGCTGGGGACGCTCGGCTCGAAGTGGCTCGTGGAACATCCGCCCTCGGAGCTCTCGAAGTGCGTCGCCATGCTGAACATGGACTGCGTGGGGCGCGTCGAGGAGAACAAGCTGATCGTCTTCGGCACGGGAACCGCGGAGGAGTTCGAATCGATCCTCAAGGGCGTGAACCTCGGCTTCGGGTTCGACTTCGCCCCGAACTCGGGCGGCCCGGGCGCCTCCGATCAGACGCCGTTCTTCGAGAAGGGGATTCCCGTCCTGCACTTCTTCTCCGGAGCGAAGCCGGAGTATCACCGGCCCGGCGACCGGATCGAGCTCTTGAACTTCGACGGTCTCGCGAAGGTGGCGGACTACGTGGGCGAAGTGGCGGCGTACGTCGCGACGACGCAGGAGCCGCTCACGTTTCGCGCGGCGGGCGCCGAGCACCTGAGCGCCCCGCCCGGCTCGAAGCCGCGCAAGGTCTCTCTCGGGACGATCCCGGACTTCTCGAAGGAGTCGGGAGGGATTCTGCTCTCGGGCGTGATGCCGGGAAGCCCCGCCGAGGTCGCCGGTCTCGCGGCCGGCGATC
The DNA here is from genome assembly GCA_046330135.1 of bacterium. GTDB lineage: Bacteria > ARS69 > ARS69 > ARS69 > ARS69 > CAYYFX01. The sequence continues at coordinate 1,025,200 of JAXLTI010000003.1, read as the reverse complement.
TGATCACCGCGATGGACGGCCAGTCGATCGACAACATCTACGACTTCCAAGGGGTGCTGGCCGGCCACGCGCCGGGCGACGTGGTCGCGGTGACGTACGTGCGCGGGAAGGAGAAGCGCGAAGCGAAGGTGACGCTCGCGGAGCGGCACTAGCCGGCGCGCGGATCCGCCTCAGCCCAGATTGAGCCCGCCGTCCACCGGCAGGATCGCTCCCGTCACGAAGGACGCCGCGTCCGAGCAGAGAAAGACCGCGGCTTTCGCGATGTCGCCCGCCTGACCGATGCGTCCCAGCGGGGCCGCCGCCGCGAACCAGGCGCGCGCCGCCTGCGCGTCGCCCGCCGACAAATACGTGGCGAAGATGGGCGTGTCCACGCCGCCCGGGCACACGACGTTGACCCGCACCTCCGGGGCCGCTTCCAGCGCCAGCACGAGGCTCGCGTGGTTGAGCGCCGCCTTCGCGGCGCCGTAGGCGGCGAGCCCGCGCACCGGCTTCACCGCGGCGCCGGTCGAGATGCTGAGCACGGACCCGCGACGCTCGCGGAGAAGCGGCAGCGCCTCGCGCGCCAGGAGAATCGGGGCGAGCGCGTCGACCTCCAGGATCCTCCGCCACTCCGCCTCCGGCATCTCGGCCACGAGCCCGCGCGAGACCACGCCTGCGCAGTTCACGAGCACGTCGAGCCCGCCGAAGGAATCCCGCGCCGTCGCGAGGCAGCGCGCGCGATCCGCCGCCTTCGTGACGTCGCCGGCGAGGGGGACGGCATGCTTCGCTCCGCCGAGCGAGGCGGCCCTCTCCTCGAGGAGAGCGCGACGCCGCCCGAGCAGGACCACGCGCGCGCCCGCCGCCACGAACGCTTCCGCGATCGCGCGACCGATGCCGGAGCCGCCGCCCGTCACGAGGGCGACCTTGCCGTCCAGTCGGGAGTCCGCCGCGGTCATCCCGCTTCGGCGGCGCGCGCGGTGGGCCGCTCGACGGGGAGCGGTGCGCGCATGGCATCGAACAAGGGCAGCAGCTCGCGGAAGCGATCCGCGATCTCGCCGGCGAGCTCCGGATCGTCGATCCACGCGTCCCACGGCAGCAGGCGCTGCACGCGGAGGTCGCGCCGCACGAGCCATGGCCTCAGATCGTCCGGCAAGGAACCGTCCTCCGCGTCCGGCAGCGGCTCGCCGAGGACCTGCCAACCGCCGGCGAGGAGCGCCGCGCAGGTGGCGCGAAGCGAATCGTCCGAGGTCTGGAGCAGCGCGCGACGCACCCGCGCGGTGGCTTCGGGATCCGCCCCGGCGCTCGCCGCGCCCACGTCGATGCCGGCCGCGCCGAGATCCGCGTAGAGCAGCGGCGAGGTCTCGACCAGAGACCGCGCATCCCAGGCGCGCAGCCGCCGCACGAGCGCGCCGTCCGCGCCCGCTCCCGTGAGCGAGCCGTCGATGCGCGGGACGAGCGAGAGCGGCGGCTGCACGTTCGCCAGCCGGCCGGCGAGATCCGCGGTCAACGTCTTGAGGGGCGAGAGCACCCAAGCGACGTAATCCGCGCGCTCGGGCGCCGCGGATCGGGTCCGATCCAGCTCCTCGAAGAAGCGGCGCGCTGCGGGCGGGAAGCCGCGGAACCGGAGGTTCGTGGCGCTCGCCGCGCGAGCGTCCGGCGTGTCGGAGGTCACGGTGCGGGAAGATAGGTTCGCGCGCCGCTCTCCGCAAGGGCGCTCGGCATGCCGGATGGAGATGCGAACACACGCCTGAGGGTTGGCGATGGACGAGGGGCGGAGTTCCCGGGAGAATGATTCCCATGGCCGGTAACGTCGAAGCGCGCCCCACACCCGAAGCGCCCGAGCTGCGCCGTCTCGTCGAGACGGATCGGCGCGAGCTCGTGGCGTTCCTCGAGCAGCAACCGGAGGAGAACATCTACCTCCTCTCGCGCGTCGCGATGGACGGCGTGGTGAACGAAGGATCGCTGTGCCACGGACGCTTCTACGGGCACTTTCCGGGGGAGGGCCTCGACGGGGTCGTCTTCTTCGGCCACCGGCGCGGCGTGGTGCTGGCCGGGACCTCCGATCTCTTCGTGCGCTCCGCGGCGAAGCTCGCGCTGGGTCGCGAATCGGGCTGGCTGATCCTCGTGGCCCCTCGCGATCCGGCGGACCGGTTCCTCTCGCACTATCGGTGGCGCGGCCGGCAGATGCACGTGAACCGCGTGCAGGACTACTACGTCGTTCGACCGGACACGCTCTCCGCGGATCGCGCGCCCGCGCGACGCGCGGAGGCCAAGGATCTGGACGAGGTCGTGGAGATGTCCGAGCGCATGCTCTGCGAGGACTTCTCCCTGCCGCCGGGCAGCCTGCAGAAGGACGGCCTCCGCGACTCGATGTGGCGCAAGATCCGCGACGGGCGCACGTGGGTGGTGGAGGAGGACGGGAAGATCATCTTCAAGGTGGACGTGTCCGCGCAGTACGCGGGCGGAGCGCAGATCGAGGGCGTGTTCACGCGGCCGCGTCATCGCGGGCGCGGGTATGCACGGCGGGGTTGCGCGGCGGTCTGCGCCGAGCTGCTCGGGTCGTCGAAGTTCGTGTCGCTGCACGTCTCGCACGAGAACGTTCCCGCGAAGCGCGCGTACGAGGCCGCGGGATTCCGCCCGTTCGGCGAGTTTCGTCTCGTTCTCCTGAAGCCCTGATCCCCGGGGCGGCTCTCGGTGCATCCTTCCGGCCCGTGGCCGTGGCCGTGGCCGTGGCCGACCGTCCGGGCCCGACCGTTCGCGGCCGGTGCTTCGGGCTCGACCCCGGGCGTTCAGCCCTCCGGCGTCTGCGGTCCCACGACTTCCGCCACGGCCATGACGCTCGGCCGCGCCAGGCCGATCTCGCGGCGCCAGCCGCCGCCCCGGAACCAGGCGGACACCCAGACGCCGCGCGCCACCGCCGTGAGGGAGATCACCCACCACAGCCCCGAGGGGCCGATGGCGCGCCCGATGGCGAGGTAGGACGCGAGCGGCACGCGCACGAGCGACGTGAGCACGGACACGAGCATCGGCGGCAGCGTGCGACCCGTTCCCGTGAAGGCACCGCCGTAGACGATCTCCCAGCACATCATCGGCTGCGAGATCGCGACGATCCGGAGGAAGACCACGCCCTCGCGCAGGGCGTCGGGGTCGCTCGTGAAGACGGCGGCGATCGCGTCCGGAAAGAGGAGGAAGGCGGTCGAGACCACGGCGCTCGTGGCGGTGACGACGGTCGCGCCCCGATCGGCGACCACCGCCGCCCGATCCGGCCGCCGCGCGCCGACGTTCTGTCCGACCATCGTGGAGACCGCCATGCCCACCGCGGCGGCCGACAGGTAATTGAGGCTCTCGAGTCGGTTCACGATCCCGAGCGCGGCGAGCGTGGGCGCCCCGAACGCGCCGGCGATGCGGGAGAGCACGAGGTACACGACCGAGAAGAGGATGCCGGTGGCCGCGAAGGGCGCGCCGACGCGCAGGATCGCGAGCACGTCGGCGCGCGCAGCGAGGGCTCCGCGGCGATGTCGCGCGAGGGAGAGCGGGAAGCGACCGCGCAGCCAAAGCACGGCGTACGCGGAGATGACGAGCGTTTCCGCGATCATCGTGGCGATCGCCGCGCCGCGCACGCCGAGATGCGGGAAGGGGCCGAGCCCCAGCACGAGGAACGGATCGAGCGCGATGTTCAGCGCCACGCCGGCGAGCATGACCAGCATGGGCGTGCGGCTGTCCCCGCAGGAGCGGAACACGGTCTCCGCCACGAAGCAGACGTAGAAGCACGGGGCGAGGAGCGACACGAGCGAGAGGAAGTCGCTCCCGTACTCCACCACCTCCGGGTCGTTCAGCAGCGCTCCGAAGAGCGGCCGCGCGCCGAACCAGCCGAGCGCGGCCACGACCGCGCCGAGTCCCAGCGCCAGCGCGAATCCGGCGCGCGCCGTCGCGGCCGCGTCCTCGTCGCGACGCGCGCCGACGGCCTGAGAGACGAGCGCGGTCACGCCGCCGATCAGGACGTCGCCGATGGAGTAGAGCGTCCAGAGCGCGAAGGTGCTCGTGGACACCGCGGCGATCGCCTCGGGTCCCAGCCGGCCCACCCAGAACGTGTCCGCCACGCCGTAGAGAGTGTGGAGCGCACGGGAAACGAGAACGGGACCGGCGAGCCGAAGCAGGGCCGGCGTGATCGGCCCTTCCGTCAGGCGAACGGGGCTTCGCACGAAGGCGGAGCTATCGCAGGAGGAGCATCTTGCGCGTCGCCGTCCGGCCGTCGGCCTCGAGGCGGTACGCGTAGATCCCGGGCGCGGCGACGTGCCCGGCCTCGTCCCGCCCGTCCCAGACGCGCTCGTGGGCGCCCGCGCCGAGAGACTCGTGCTCGAAGAGGCGCCGGACGAGCCGTCCCGCGGCGTCGTACACGGCCAGCCGCACCGTGGCCGCGGCGGGCAGCGAGAAGGAGAGCGTGGTGCTGGCACGGAACGGGTTCGGGCGATTCGGGTGGAGCGCGAAGAGCTGAGCGGACTCCAGGAGGCCGGTACCCACGGCGCCGTCGCTGTCCACGCCGAGGTCGTAGGCGCCCGAGAGGATGCGCGGATCCACGTCCGTGACGCACACCACGAGGGTGGCGAGGTCCGACCAGTCATGCGGGATCTCGGCCGCCGCGGAGCCCGAGCCGGTCACGGGAATCCTCAGGAACGCCCGCGCGCCCTCCCGATCGGTGGTGACGGCATGGAGCGCCAGCGCCGCCCCGCCGGTGGCGGCGAGCGCCACGTGCGGCCGGCCCGTGCGCCCCGCCGACGTGCTCAGCAGGTAGCTCGTCCCGAGCGGCGCCAACTGGCGGGAGGTGGTCCCGACCACCACCGCCGACACGGCCGGCGACGGATAGCGGTCCGCCTCCGCGAAGCCGGTGGGGCGTCCCGCGGCGTTCATGCCGGTGAAGGCGCACCAGAGCCCGAGCGTGGCGGCCGCGTCCGAGAGGGAGGAGCCGCGTCCTCTCAGCGCCGCGTCGTAGGACGCGAGCACGGGCTCGGAAGGCGCCGCGGCGCGGCGCGCGAAGAAGTCCACGAGGACGGAGACCCCGTGCTGCTCGGAGAGGCACTTCGAGAAGAGGCAATCCTCGTACGAGATCGGCCACCAGTTCTCGGGGCTCGTGATCGCCGATCCCTCGCCGAGGAACTGGAGGTAGTCGTTCACGCCGTCGAAGACGTAGTCCTCCGCCCAGACCGCGTCCGCTTCGATCCAGCCGCCCTCGGTCCACTGACTTCCCGCGTACTGCGTGGCGTGCTTGAGCTCGTGCGCGATCGTGACCTTCGCCGCGCCGACGGCCGGGCCGTCCGGATCGTCGTTCGGCGGGAAGCCGGCGAAATCGTGGTTCAGCACGATCGAGGGCACGCCGCCCACGAGGTGCGTGAAGCCGTAGGCGTCCATCGCCCGGAAGGCGACGTCCACGCGGCCGGCGTCGCGCAGCGGAGTGCGGAAGCCCGCGTCGTCCACGAGGCTGGCCCACGCCGTCTCCCCCCACGTTCCGAGGTGCGCCACGAAGTCCGGCACCCCGTCCGCAGGCGCGACGTCGGCGGAGGGAACCGCATCGGGCCCGTCCACGGAGTAGGTGAAGCGGAAGTGGGCGGTCTCGTAGGTCGACGTGACGGCGACCTGCGGGGTGAGCCATCCGTCGATCGCACGGATCGTGGCGGACGAGAGACCGCTCTTCGCCTGCTGGTACTCGAGCACGAGGAGCGTAGCGCACTTCGCGGGCGTGGCTGCGGCGCCGCGAAGCTCCTGCGGAAGCAGATGCGGCGCGAAGATCCGCTCGAACTCCTGGACGAAGCGCTGCTCGTCGCCGCTCCGTCCGCGCTCCGGCGGTGTGCTCGATCGACGCAGGCCGACCTGCTGCGCGGACGCGGTTCCCGCGAGCACGGCAAATGCCACGACGAGCCGGACGACGAAGCGCACGGTCTGACCTCGGAAAGATTTGTCCGCAAACGACTTGGCCATTATAGGAAACGTCCCGCCCCGCTGCAAGGCGCCGCGTTTCCCCACCCTCGCCGCGGCGCCCGAGCGGCTTCCCCGCCGCGAGGCCCGGGGCCGCTCCCGGAACGGGGTGCCGGGGCTCAGACCCTCCGCTGGCGGCTGCCCCCGCGGACGAGGGCGAGCTCCACCCGGCCCGACTCCTTGTGGACGGCCTGTACCGCCACGCGCACCGGGTCGCCGATCGCGAAGCGACGCTTGAGCCGCCGCCCGATCAGCACGCGCGGCTCCGGCAGGTAGCGGTAGTGGTCGTCCCGGAGGTCGTCCACCCGCACCATGCCTTCCACGTACACGTCGAGCAGCTCCACGAAGAACCCCTCCTCGATCACGCCGGACACGATGCCGTCGAACTCCTCGCCGAGCCGGTCCGCCAGGAACCACGCGCGCATGACGTCGAGCACGTCGAACTCGCAGCGCGTGGCCGCCGTCTCGCGATCGCTCGCCTGCTCCGCGATGCGCCGGAGCTGCGCGCGATCGGACGGCTCGGGCCGGCCGCGGAGGATCGCCTTCGCGAGGCGATGCACGATGAGGTCCGGATAGCGCCGGATCGGGCTCGTGAAGTGCAGGTAGCGATCCGACGCGAGCCCGAAGTGCCCGGTGTTCTCCTCGGCGTACGTGGCGCGCATCATCGTCCGCAGCAGGATGTGATGGATCGCGCGCTCGGCGGGCAGCCCGCGCACGCTCTCGAGGAACGCGGCGAGCGCGCGGTTCGACGCGAGCCGCCCGAAGTCCGGCATGTGCCCCCAGCTCCGCGCGAACTCGAGGAAGCCGCGGAGCTTGTCGGGATCCGGCGGCGCGTGCACCCGGAAGATGGTCGGGCGACGCCTGTCCACGAACCAATCCGCCACGGCCTCGTTCGCCGCGATCATCAGCTCCTCGATGACGCGGTGCGCGTCGGTGCGCACGGAGCGCACGACATCCTCGGGGTGGCCGGTGGCGTCCAGGACCACGTCGGGCTCGGGGAGGTCGAAGTCCAGGCTGCCGCGCTCGGCGCGCAGGCCCCGGAGCTTCTGCATCAGCGCGTGCATCCGGTCGACCGCGCCCTTGTGCTCCGAGATGCCGGCGACCTCCTCGCCGTTCAGCACGCGCGACACGTTCTCGTAGGTCCAGCGGCCCCACGAGCGGATGACGCTCTCGTAGAGGCGCGAGCGCGTGCGGTTCCCGGCGGCGTCGAAGTCGATCTCCATGGTGAGGGTGAGGCGATCCTCGCCGGGCTTGAGGCTCGCGAGACCGTTCGACAACCGCTCCGGCAGCATGGGGATCACGCGATCGGGGAAGTACGCGCTCGTGCCGCGCTCCATCGCCTCGCGATCCAGAGGCGACTCTTCGCGGACGTAATGCGCGACGTCCGCGATCGACACCTTGAGCAGGAAGGTTCCTTCTTCGCGCGCGCGGATCGACACCGCGTCGTCGAAGTCGCGCGCGTCCTCGCCGTCGATCGTGAACGTGGGCTCCTCGCGCAGGTCCACGCGGCCGGCGAGGTCCTCCGCCGAGAGGCCATCCGGCAGCGCCTCCGCCTCCTCGAGCGCGTCGTCCGCGAAGCGGCGCCGGAGCGCGTGGCGCCGGATCACCAGCTCGATCAGCGTGCCCAGCTCGCCGCGAGCGCCGAGGATCTCGACGACCCGGCCCACCGCGGGACGCGGTCCCTCCGGCCAGTCGCGGATCTCCACCTCCACGACCTCGCCGTCGCGCGGCTCCACCGCGCCGGGGATCAGCTCGATCGGCTCGTCGTAGATCTCGGGGTCGGGGAAGACCAGCTCGCCCGCGCCCACCTTGCGGAACGTCCCCGTGACCGAGGTCCGACCCCGCTCGACGATGCGGACGACGCGCCCCGCGAGCCGGCCGAAGCGCCCGGGCGTGGGCACGGCGCGCACGACGTCCCGGTCGAAGAGCCCGCGCATCTCGCGGCGCGAGAGGTACAGATCCTCCTCGCCGTCCTCGCGCCCGAGGAAGCCGAAGCCGTCGCGGTGGCGGCGCACCAGGCCCTCCACGCTCCACTGCTCGTCGGGGACGGGCGCGGGCCCGGTGCGGAAGCCTCGTCCTTTCGCGGGACGGAGCGCCCCGTCGAGAACCATGCCGCGCAGGAACCGCCGGAAGTGCGGGCGGAGCTTCCGCGGGATCGCGCACCGGTCGGCGAGCTCGTGGAACGTGAGCCGGCCGGCCGGCGCGGTGGCCAGCGCTCGCAGGACCTCCCGGGCGTCGAACTCGGCGTGGGGAGGACGGCCCACGCCGGTCAGGAGTGCTCGCGGACGAACTGCTCGACGTAGTGGGCGGGATCCAGCGATTCGCCCGTGGCGTGGCGCAGCGTCTCGTTCCACGGACGGCGCGCGCCTTCCACGAAGAGCCGGCTCCTGAGGAGAGCCGCCGTTTCCTTGCGCTCGAACCAGAACGGCGTGCCCAGCTCCCGGGTCAGCCACGCGTCGAGCTGCGACGCCATCAGATCCCCGAGCAGGTAGTTGTGGTAGTAGACCGGCGCGAGCGCGACGTGCATCTTGCACGCCCAGTCCGGCTCCGCGCGTCCCTCGGGCCGCTTCACCTTCTGGAACCGCTCCACGAGATCCCACCAGTGGCGCCCGAGGTCGCTCTCTCCGCCGCCGTAGAGCGCGCGCTCGAAGTGCGTCATCACGAGCACCCAGCGCGGGAAGAGCAGCTGGCGCGTGCGCGAGTTCTCGCGCAGCTTCGCCCGGATGGCGTTCACTTCCTCGGCCTTCGCCCCGAGCACGCGGATCATCCAGTCCGGGTTCGTGGCGAGCCGCCCGCACAGGAGCGCCATCGCCTCGGTGGTGAGGATGTGCGACTCCTCGCGCAGGCGCCACGGCAGCGCCGGGTCCAGGCTCTCGTCGTACACCGCGTGACCGACCTCGTGCAGGATGGTGTCCGCCCAGTAGTCGTCGGACTGCAGGTTGCACAGCACGCGGACGTCGTCCGTGGTGCGGTCCACGTGCGTGCAGAACGCGTGCTGATTCTTGCTCTCCCGCGGGTACAGGTCGGAGCGCGCGAGGATGTTCCGAACGTCGAACCCCATGCGCGCGAACGCTTCCTTCGCGAGCTCCGCGAGATCCACGCCCGCGTAGAAGCGGCCGAGGTCCAGTCCTTCGGGCGCGATGGCCTCCTGGAAGAACGGATCGGCGAGATGCCAGGGACGCACGTCCGTCGGACGGATGCCGAAGCGCCGCGAGAGCTGCGCGAAGAGGCGCTCGAGAAGCCGCTCGTGCGGCTCCGCCGTGAGCTTCTCGAGGCGGCCGAGGACGTCGAAGAGGAAGGGCTCCTCGATCTCCTGGCGGCCGAGGTCCATGGCGAAGAAGTCGCGCGAGCCGACGCCTTCGGCGATGCGGTTTCGCCGCCGCACCATCTCGAGGACCAGCGGCGCCGTGACGGGTCCGAGCGCCTTCGACGCCTCCCACGCGCGCCGGCGCAGCGCTGCGTCGTCCGAGTCGCGCAGGATCTCGCGGATGGCGTTCTCCGAGACGGGAGTGCCGTCCAGCTCGGGCCGGAACGACGAGTACGTGGCCTCGGCGCGCGCCTCGAGCCCGGCCAGCTCGGCGAGGAGCGCCGGGTCCGCCTGGTTCGCCGCGTGATCCAGCCACAGCAGCTCGAGCTGGCGATCCAGGTCCGGATCGGTCGGTCGGGCGGCGGATCGGATGGCGGAGAGGCGGGCGAAGACGCTCCGGTCCGAAAGCAGCCGCCGCGTCTCCGAGGAGAGGCGGGCCGCCTCCTCTTCCCACCGCTTGTCCGCGGTGCGGGCCAGGTTCCAATCCGCTTCGCGCGCGCTGCGCTCGAGCGGCGCGCGGCGTCGAACGTGCTCCTCGACGAGGGAGACGAGCTCCGCGCTCATTGGAGGAGCGCGCTTCGGTCGGGCGCCACGCCGTTCACGGAGACCAGCTCGTACGTGATCTTGCCCATGTTCGACGCCTCTTCCATGCGGATGAGGATCTGCGGACCGGTGGCCGCGTTCCAGATCCGGTCCGTGGTCTTGTTCGGCCGGTCCAGGCGAGTGACGATCGCGGGGACCTGCTTCGTCCCCACGGTGAACGGGAAGATGCCCTCGCGGAACTTCTGCCGCGGCTTGTGGTCCCCGCCGACCGGATACAGCAGCGGGAAGTCCTCGAACATGTCGCCGCCGTCCAGCGGCTTCTCGAGGTATCCGCCGGCGAACAGGCCGAAGTTCGTCCGCTGGACGCCGGCGGTGATGGTCTTCGTGTGCTTCTTGCCCTGGAACGTGGTGGTGAGCTGGTAGTTCTCGCCGATCCGGATCGCGGAGTTCACGCGCTCGTCGCCGAGCGCCCGCGCCGACGTGTCGAAGCGGACCACGCCCGTCTGGTCGCAGAGGAGCGTGGCCTCCTCCGCGTACGCGAACGGCGCCTGGGCCTTCGGCTGTTCGCGCTGCAGGGTGTACTCGATCTTGGACTTCACCTCGAGGCGGCGGCCGCGCGGCGTGTCGATCGCCTTGAAGGACACCGATGCCGACCCGACCTTCTTCGCCGGGTCCCCGTAGAAGAGGTCGTAGCGCAGGTCGAGCGCCGGCAGGTCCCGGAGGACCTGCGCCGCGGCGCGCCCCGCGGTGGCGATCAGGAACACGGCGACGAAGAGGGCGGCGAGGGCTCGTGCGCGCATCAGGTCTCCCGCAGTGGTCGGGGACGGGCGAGGACGGGCAAGGAGTCTACCGGAGCCGTCGAATCTCGCGCAACGAATCGTGGGGCTTCCCTCGGGCCGCGCCCCCGGCGTCGTCCGGCGAGCGCCGCGGGGCGCCCTGCGCCGGCCGGCGTTGACTCGCCGTGCGGAGTCCCCCTAATCTGCGCGCCTTCGCCGGCCGCGCGCCGCGGCCCTGCCGGTCGAGAGCTCGCCCGGACCCCCCCAATCCGCCTGCCCGAGGAGACGTCGAAGCGATGGCCGCGACGAAGAAAGCGACCCAGACGCCGCTGAACCTGTACGAGAACGTGAACCTCCAGTTCGATCGGGCGGCGTCCATCCTGAATCTCCACCCCGGTCTCCTCCAGCAGATCAAGGTGTGCAACAACCTCTACACCGTCCGGTTCCCGATCAAGATGGGAAAGGACTACGTGATCGTGGAGGGCTATCGCGCCGAGCACAGCCACCACCTGAAGCCGGCGAAGGGCGGGATCCGCTACAGCGAGGACGTGACCGCCGACGAGGTGATGGGGCTCGCCGCGCTCATGACCTACAAGTGCGCCATCGTGGACGTCCCGTTCGGCGGCTCGAAGGGCGGCGTCAGGATCAACCCGCGGAACTTCCCGATCGACGAGCTGGAGCGGATCACGCGCCGGTACGCGCACGAGCTGATCAAGAAGGACTTCCTCGGGCCGCACGTGAACGTCCCCGCGCCCGACATGGGCACCGGCCCCCGCGAGATGGCCTGGCTGGCCGACACGTACGACGCGTTCCATCCCGGCGAGCCGGACAACATGGCCTGCACCACGGGCAAGCCGTTCCAGCAGGGCGGGATCCTCGGTCGCACGGAGGCCACGGGTCGCGGCGTGCAATACGGCATCCGGGAGGCGTTGAGCCACGCCGAGGACCTCAAGCCGTTCAAGCTGAAGCCGGGGATCGCGGGGAAGACCGTGGCCATCCAGGGCTTCGGCAACGTCGGCTATCACGCGGCGAAGTTCCTGCAGCAGGAGGACGGCGCGAAGATCGTCGCGGTCGGCGAGTGGAACGGGGGCGTCTACAACCCGAAGGGCATCGACGTCGAGAAGCTGGACCAGCACCGCCGGGAGACCGGGTCCATCCTGGACTTCCCCGGCGCGAGAAGCGTCCCGAGCGGCGGCGACGTGCTCCTCCTGGACGTCGACATCGCCATCCCCGCCGCGCTCGAGAACCAGATCACGTCCCGCAACGTCCAGAAGTTCAAGGCGCCCATCATCGCGGAGGCCGCCAACGGGCCCGTGACCGCGCGGGCGGACGAGGTGCTGCGCAAGCGCGGCACGCTCATCATCCCGGACATGTACCTCAACGCCGGGGGCGTCACCGTCTCGTACTTCGAGTGGACGAAGAACCTCTCGCACATGCACTACGGGCGGATGTCGCGCCACCTCGAGAACCTCGAGGCGCAGACGTTCATCCGCGAGACCGAGGTTCTCACCGGCAAGGAGTTCGATCCGGTCGCGCGGAAGCTCCTGCTGCGCCCGCACGACGAGCTCGCCCTGGTGAACTCGGGGCTCGAGGACACGATGCGCTCCGCCTACCGGGACATCCACAACGTCATGAAGACGCGCAAGAAGGTCGACGATCTGCGCATGGCGTGCTTCGTCATCGCGATCGAGAAGATCGCGCAGTCGTACCTCGACCTGGGGATCTTCCCGTAGCCACGCTGCGGGCGAAGGACGTCACCGTCGTCGCCGCGACCCGTGGGGGGCGGCCCCCGTGCTCGGTCCGCCCGTCCGCGCGGCGTCTCGCCGTGGCACCGCGGGCTGTGCGGTCGGACGCTTCGGGCCGGCGGCCGGGGTGGCGACCCCCCGCAAATGCGGTATGTTAGAGGCAGCCTCGTGTGCGGTCGGCGTGGTCCGCGCCGGCCGTGCGCCGTTCCGCCCCGAAAACCCCGTCGGCGCACCGCGCGTGCGCCGTTCCCGCGGGAGGTGAGCCGTGCGTGACCCGAAGGGCTACAGCGCCGCGATCGAGACACTGCGGGAGGTCGGGAGCCGGGCGAGGGTGTGGGTGAGTATGCCCGTCATCGAGGGCATCACGCCGCGCGCGCTCGTGGACGCCCCCGACGCCCGGGAGACCTCGGACCGGTCCGGCCTCGTGCGGCGCGACAAGATCTTCCGCCTCGACGAGATCGGGCTCTCGCCGCTGGACCACGTGTCGCTCTACGGGGACGCGGTCTTCGAGGGCATCCTGATCCGGAACCACTCCATCTTCCTGTATCGCGAGCACCTCGAGCGCATCGAGGCGTCCTGCGCGAAGATCGATCTCGACATCCCGGTCGATCGGCAGACCCTCACCGAGCGCATCCTCGAGACCTGCCAGAGCGTCCAGCTTCCCGACGGCGTGGGCTACATCCGCCTGGTGATCACGCGCGGCATGGGGGACCTGGGCATCAACCCCCTGAAGTGCGTGACCGCCACGATGTTCGCGCTCGTGAGCACGATCCGCCTCTATCCCCGCGAGGCGTACGCGAAGGGGATCCCGCTCGGGCTCGCGCGAAGGGTCCGCCGGCCGTCGGCCAGCGTCCTGGACCCCAACATCAAGAGCAACAACTACCTGAACAACGTCCTCGCGCTCCTCGAAGGCACGCGCGGGCGCGGATACGTGGAGTCGCTGATGCTGACGGCGGACGGCTTCGTCGCCGAAGCCACCGTGGACAACATCTTCTGCGTGGTGCGGCACCCCGGATGGGAGACGGATCCCTCGCGTGTGGAGGTACGAACGCCGTCCAGCGAGTACTGCCTGGTGGGCATCACGCGCGGCGCGGTCATGGAGCTCGCCCGCAAGCGCGGCTACCGAGTCTCCGTGCGTGACGATCTCCTGCCGGTGGACCTCGTGGGCCCCGGCAAGGAGTGCTTCATGACGGGCACGGGCGCCGGAGTGATGCCGATCATCTCCATCGAGGACGTGGACGTGGGGGACGGCAAGCCCGGCCCCGTGACGCTGACGCTCGTGGACGACATCACGCGGATGATGATGGACCCCGCGAACGGGCTGCCGATCAACACTCCGAAGGCGATGATCGCGGAGGCGCTGGAGGAGCGCGCGTCCGAGCGCTCGCGCGGCTAGCGTTCGGCCGCGCCGATGTCGTCGACTCGTCGCCCGGCTGCCGCGACGGGCGGCCTCGCTTCTGCATGTGATTGGGGTCTCGGGCTCGAGGTCGCTCGCCCGTTCCTCTGTCCGTTTCCCGGTGGGGGTCCACTCCGCCTCCCGCTTGCCCCGCCCCGCGTTCCGGGTCGGCGCCTCCTGGCGCTCCCGTTGCATCGGCCCGGACATGATCACCTTGTGATCGAGGGGGCGGATGTCGTCTAATAACGAATGTCGGATCCTGTATTTGGGTGATTCACCACGTGGGGTCCATTCCGCAGCGATCGGGATGCACCGGAGCGATCCGTCGCCGGCCGTCCGAGCGCACAGCGACGGCGGATCCCGGGAGAGAAGAGGCCTTGCGCGCGTCTCGCGCCTTCCTCGCAGCTGCCGTGACGGCGGTCGTCGCTCTTCCTCGGGCCGCAACGGCTCTGTCGTGTGCACCGCTCGTGAGCTTCCGGTTCACCGGGCTCGCCCAGGACGCCGGCTACGTGTGGGCCTTGCAGCAGACGCTCGATGACAGCGACCACTCTTTCATTTCGAAGATCGACGCTGCGAGTCGAGTCTTGCAGGCGCAATCCGGCGTCCTCCCTTACAACGGACGGGGAATCTGCGTCGGCTGCGGGAGCCTGTGGGTGACCGACGCGCTTGTCGACGTCGTGCACGAGCTCGACCCGGCGACCTTTCAGGAGAAGAGCCGGTTCAGCACGCCCGGAACGGAGCCGTGCGGGATCGCCTTCGACGGCGACCATCTGTGGGTCTCCGACCCGTGGTACCAGCGGGTCTCCGAGTTGACCACGAGCGGCGTAGTCGTGAGCCAGTTCACGATTCCGAATGCATACCGGACCGGCCTGGAGTGGGAAGGCAACGGCCTCTGGATGCCGAGCGGCGCGTCGGAGATCTCTCACTACCGGACCGACGGCACGATCGATCGGGTCGCCAGCGTGAGCTGCCCGGGGCCGATCTTCGATCTCGCGATCCGTGGACAGACGTGGTTCCTGGCCCACGAAGACGTCACGTACGAGGTGGTCGGGGCCGGCGGGGCGTGCCAGGCATTCGTAAGTTACATCTTCCAGGGAGTCGACTATCACGCGAATTCGGTGTGGGCCACGGTCAAGACGAGGGATGACAGCGACCACACGTTCGTCGTCGAGATCGACGCGGCCACCGGCGTGGTGCTCACGAAGTCCGCCGTGCTCGACTACAACGGTCGCGGGGTCTGTTACGGACGCGGGAGCCTCTGGGTCACGGATGCACTGGCCGACGTGGTGCACGAGCTGGATCCGCTGGACTTTCGCGAGAGGAGTCAGTTCCAGACCCCCGGCACCGAGCCGAACGGGATCGCCTTCGACGGGAGGTATCTGTGGCTCACGGATCCATGGCGCGGGCGGATCGACAAGCTGAGCACGACGGGAGCCGTGTTCGGAGGATTTGCGATCCCGAACGCCTTCCGCACCGGGCTGGAGCGGGACGCGGGGGGGGGTCTGTGGACGCCGACGGCGGCGAGCGAGCTGACGCACTACCTGGCCGACGGTACGCGTGTCGGGTCGTTTTCCGTCTGCCCTCCCGAAGCAGTCTGGGATACGGCATCCGATGGCTCGGGCCGGATGTACCTGAGCGGCCTCCGTGCGATCTACGTCGGCCATGGCGTGCCAACGACCGCGGTGGCAGCGGCGGGTTGGGCCACCCTCAAGTCATTGTACCGTTAGGAGCGGAGCCGTCTTCGAGCGTACGGCGATGCGAAGGCACAGGCCGGACGCGGCTTCCCGGGAGAACGGGGCCCACCGAAAGACGCGACGCTAGTGATCCGGCAGCGACAGGATCACGGCTTCGCTGTCGTCCCGCCGCACGATCACTTCATCGTCGTCGTCGAGCGCGATGGCGTTCGGGTCGTTGTCGGCGGCCACCAGCGCCGGGCCCCGCATGACGCGCACGCGGATCTCGGAGTCCTCCGACAGGACGAGATGGTCCACGGGCTCCGTGGAGTTGTTGAACGCGAGCCCGAGCCCCACGCGGAAGATGCTGCGCGTGATGGAGCGGTAGTAGGCCGTGGCGCCGAACCTCGTGGCGACGACCACGCCGTCCCCCATGACCTCCTGGCCGAACGGCTCGCCGTCGATCCAGACGCGGCAGCGCAGAGCCGACATGGGCCGACCGTTGTGCACGACCACGTCGTTCAGCCCGATGCGGACCTGGCCGCGCGCCTCGCCGCGCACTTTCGTCTGGCGCGTGGCCACGAGGTCGTTCCGCGCGAGGCGGTCCAGCGCCTCCTGCACGGTCCTCGGCTCGCACTTCTTCCCGAAGCGGCTGTTCCTCAAGGGGAGCTTCGGGACGCCCGGCCACTCCCGCTCGCTGTGGAGCAGGAGCCCGTCCCCGCCGTACGTCAGGACCACGTCCGGCTTGTCGTTCACCACGGAGAATCCGGCGGCCCCCACGAGCGGGAGGATGGAAGCCGCGTCGTCCCCGAGCACGAGAATGCGTCGCATCGCCGTCAGAACCGCCAAGTCGGCCTCCGGAGCCGCCCTTCGAGGATCGGGGGCCGTTCCGCCTCCTGTCAAGGCAGGGGAGGCGAAGGCCGCGAACCTTTGCTAAGGTAGCGCGGTTCCGATCCGGAACAAGGGTGGATCGCACGCCCGCCTGGCCGCCCAAGTCCGGGTTCGATCGAGCGGAGGATTGGCGATGAGTCTCGTTCGTGTCGCGGCGGTGTCGGCGCTCGCGTTGGCAGTCTTGCCGCTCCCCGCGGGCGCGGCGCAGACCTTCCCCATCACCCCGGGAACGCTGGAGTTCCAGGCCGGCCTCGCGGGGATCGTCCTCCCGGAGGATACGAACGGGATGTTCAGCGCCCAGCCGCAGCTCCGGGCCGGGCTGTTTCTCCAGGAGGGGCTGGAGCTGCAGGCGGAAGGCGACGTGCGCGTGTGGCCGCTCGGACCCATCGCGGCGCACAGCTACCAGGTGACCGGCAATCTCCTGTGGTTCCCGAAGGTGTCGGACCACCACGAGCTGTACCTCCTCGGGGGAGGGGGCGGCGCCTTCAGCGACCCGCCCGGGCCGGAGGGCGGGAGCTTCGATCCCCTTCTGCGCGGCGGCCTCGGAGTGAAGATCCCGCTCGTGGCCTTGACCGAGGCCTTCCGGGCGCTGTACTTCACGGCGGAGTACCGCGGCGAAGCCGTCTTCGCGACGAACACGAGCTTCGTCTCGGGCGTGGCGCTGGGCTTCTCCCGCTTCCGGTAGCGCCGAGCCGACGGACAGGCGGCCTGGCTCGTCCGCGAGCTGCGATCAGGCGGGCGGGGTCGGCGCCCCCGTCTCGGCCAGCTCGAAGGTATCCCCCTCGGCGGCGATTCGCATGCCCAGCGCTTCCACGGCTCGTCGCTCGCGCGACTCCGGGTCGAGGGCGGGGTTCGTGTGATTGAGGTGGGTGAACACGATCCGCGTCCCGAGCGGCGCCACCGCGGTCATCGTGTCCGTGATCGGCGGGTGGCGGACGAGGTTCGCGTCGTCGCGCGAGAGCTCCGCACGGCGCCAGAACGTCCCGTCCAGGATGGCGACGTCCGCCGCGCGGACGTTCGCGATCACGTCCGGCACGAGCGCGTCGAGGTCGGGGGCGTAGAAGACGGACCGTTCTTCGCCCTCGATCCGGTACGCCACGACGTCGCCCAGCTCGGCCCGGTGCGGTACCGCGACGGGTTGGATCACGAGGTCGTCGAGGGCGGCGTCCCAGCCGAGATGCAGCACGCGCGGGATCAGGTGTCCGTCGGCGAAGAGCCGCCCGAAGGGCTCGCTGCGCTCGAGCGCGCCCAGGCACGCTTCGGTGGCCCACACGGGAGTGCGGGTGCCGGACCAGCCCTCGCGTCCGAGAAGGCCGAGCCCGAGCATGTGGCCCGCATGCAGGTGGGTCAGGAGGATCGCGCGCGGCGGCTCGCTCACGCTCCGTCCGGCGACGCGCGCGAGCATGCGGAGCTGGGCGGCGAGATCCGGCGTGGCGTCCACGAGGGCGACGCCGTCGCGCGTGACGAGCCCGAGGCACGCGACCCGCCGGGCCCGCGCGGGGTCCTCCGCGGCGCGCGTGCACGCTGGACAGGCGCACCCGACGTGCGGGAAGCCGCCGTCCTGCGCAGTACCCAGGATGACGGCGAACGGCGGCTTCGGCATGCGCGGCTCCGCGAGAAGGGCCGCTGGATCTTGCGGGAACGTCGCCGGGCCGGCAAGCGCGGGTCACGCGGGATGAGACGCGAGTCGCGCGCGGAGACGCGGGAGGCGCCGGAGGCGTGGAAGGCGTGGGCGGCGCAGGGAACGGCGCGGGCCGATCAGGGCGCGGCGGCAAGCTCCTCCGCGAGGCGCACCAGCTCCGGCCCGTCGGGGCCGAGGAGCGCGCGAACCGCCGCGATTCCCGTCGCCCCGGCGCGGAAGCACGCAGCGGCCGTGCCGAGGTCCACGCCGCCGAGGGCGTAGGCGGGCACCGTCGACGTGGCGGCGAGCGCAGCGAACCCCGGGATGCCGAGCGTCGCTGCGCCCGGCTTCGAGAGCGTCGCGCAGACGGGCGAGAGAAGCACCCAGTCGCCGCCGCGGGCGCGCTCGAGCTCGCGGGCGTCGTGGGCGGCCGCGCCGAGGAGCATCCCTTCGGGAAGCCGCGACCGGACGTCCGCGGGGGCCGGGAGGCGCGCGGGAAGATGCACGCCATCCGCGCGGAGCGCGATCGCCGTCTCGACGTCGCCGTTCACGACGAAGAGAGCGCCGGCCTCTCTCGCCCGCGCGAGCAGCTCGGCTCCGCGCCGCCGCCGCTCCTCGGCCGTGCGGTTGGGCGCGCGAAACTGGAGCGAGGGCAGCCCGGCGGCGAGCAGGCGGTCGAGGCGGGCGCTCGCATCGGGGAGGACGTCCACGACGTCGAGGTCGTAGACGAGATGGATGGACCCGAGCGGGCGTTCTGGCACGATTCCTCCGGACGCGAAGCGAGCGAGCCAGCATACCGTTTCCGGGTTGCGGACGGAGGGGACTCGGCTATAGTGCGCGCCCTCGCATCACCGCGCCGTCGCATTGACTCGGCCAGGGGCGGCGCCTACTTTGTGGTGGCCTCGCGCCAGCAAGGACCCGCGGAGAAGCCTCATGCTCGATCTCCTTCGCATCGCGGGACGGGAGTTCTCCTCGCGCTTGTTCGTCGGCACGGGGAAGTTCGACTCGCCCGAGGTCATGCGCGACGCGTTGGTCGCCTCCGGGACGCAGATGGTGACCGTCGCGTTGCGCCGCGTCGACCTCGCGGCGATCGAGCCGAACCTGCTCGAGTTCATCGACACCGACCGGTATCTCCTCCTCCCGAACACGTCGGGCGCGGAGAATGCGGACGAGGCCGTGCGCCTGGCGCGGCTCGCGCGGGAGGCCGGGTTGTCGGATTGGATCAAGCTCGAGGTGACGCCCGATCCGCGCTGGCTGCTTCCGGACGGCGTGGAGACGCTGAACGCGGCGGAGCGCTTGGTGGCCGACGGTTTCACCGTGCTACCGTACATCGGAGCCGACCCCGTGCTGGCGAAGCGACTGGAGGACGCCGGCGTGGCCACCGTGATGCCGCTCGGCTCGCCGATCGGATCGAACCGCGGGCTCAGGACGCGCGATTCCATCCGGATCATCATCGAGCAGGCGGGCATCCCGGTGGTCGTGGACGCTGGCCTCGGCGCGCCCTCCCACGCGGCGGAGGCGATGGAGCTCGGCGCGGACGCAGTGCTCGTGAACACGGCGATCGCCGTGGCCCGGGATCCGGTGGCCATGGCGGCCGCGTTCCGTCTCGGTGTCGACGCGGGGCGGGCGGCGTACCTTGCGGGCAAGGCGCCCGAGCGCGAGGAAGCGGAAGCGTCGAGCCCGCTCACCGGGTTCCTGGAGAGGATGTCGTGACGTTCCGCGATGAGCTGGACACTCTGCCGCTGCCCCGTCTTCTGGAGGCGGCGCACGGCGCCACGCCGGGAGAGGTGGATCGGGCGCTCTCGGCGGAGCGTCCGGACCTGCTGGACTTCGCGGCGCTCCTCTCGCCGTCGGCGGCGGGGCGGCTCGAGGATCTCGCGCGTCGCGCCCGCAGCATCACCGACCGCCGGTTCGGCCGGACCGTGCAGCTCTACGCGCCGCTCTACGTGTCCAACGAATGCGTGGAGACGTGCACGTACTGCAGCTTCGCGCGGCCGAATCCGATCGCGCGGCGCACCCTGACCGTGGACGAGGTCGTGGCGGAGGCGGCCCTGGTGAGGGCGCGCGGCTTCCGGCACCTGCTCGTCGTCTCGGGGGAGCATCCTCGTCACGTCTCTCCCGACTACCTGGAAGCCGTGATCCGGGCGCTCGCGCCGAGCTTCCCGAGCCTTTCCGTGGAGGTGCAGCCCCAGACCCGCGAAGTCTACGAGCGCTGGGTGGCCGCGGGCTGCGACGGTCTCGTGGTGTACCAGGAGACGTATGACCGAGCCGCCTACGCGTCGGTCCACCTCGCCGGCAAGAAGAAGGACTACGATTGGCGCCTGGAAACACCCGAGCGAGGCGCCGCGGCCGGAATGCGGCGGATCGGGATCGGAGCGCTCCTGGGGCTCGCGGACTGGCGGCTGGAGGCCGCCCACCTCGCGGCCCACGCAGCCTTCCTCGCCCGCCGGCACTGGCGCGCCTTCGTCTCGGTGTCCTTCCCGCGCCTGCGCCCGGCGGAGTACGCGGACACTCGCCCTCGCCAGGCGGTCTCGGACCGCGAGCTGGCGCAGCTCGTCTGCGCCACGCGGATCTTCCTGCCGGATGCCGGGATCGTTCTCTCCACGCGTGAAAGCGCGGCCTTCCGCAATGGTATGCTCGGTCTCGGCGTCACCCACGTGAGCGCCGGCTCCCGGACCGAGCCCGGGGGCTATTCGCGGCCTTCGCGGGCGGGAACGCAATTCGAGGTGGAGGACAGCCGCAGCCCTGCCGAAGTGGCGGGTGCGATCCGGGCGGCCGGTTTCGACCCGGTCTGGAAGGACTGGGAGGCGGTGCTCCATGGGTGAGATCTTCGTGAACGGCGCCGCTCGGGAGTTGACTCCGGGCGCGACGTTGGAGGAATTTCTCCGCCAGATTCGCCTGGACCCGCGATGGGTCGTGGCGGAGTTGAACGGCGAGCCGCTCGCGCGGGACCGGTTCGGGGCCGTCAGGCTCTCGCCCGGGGATCGACTCGAGTTGGTTCGTCCGGTTGCCGGCGGCTGATCCGTCGGGTCTTGTGTGAAGGGGGCTCGCGGGGGAGACGGCGTTCCCCCATCACGTCCACCGGTTCGCGCGGCTACTCGCGCGAACAACATCCCGGCGGAAGGGTCCGCCGGATCGGTTCAGAGGAGCGGCCACGCCATGCGGTTGTCGGATGACGAGCCTCGGCTCGCCGGCTATCCCGAGGACGAAGAGAACGTCAAGTGGGAGAACGACGACGAGAGTGACGACGACTTCGATCCCGACATCGAGGACGAAGAGGACGACGAGGATTGGGAGCCCGACGACGCCGATCTCGAGGAAGAGGAAGAGGACGAGAGCGAGCTCGGCTGGGCCGTCGGCGCGGAAGAGGAGGAGGAGGACTGGACCTGACCCCGATCGAGCGCGGCGCGTGCCGTTGACGCGTCGCTAATCGATCTCCCCGGAGGAAGCGGCCGAGCGCGCTCGCTCGGACTCGAGATAAGCCGCGAGCGCCGCTTCCTCCCGGGGGCCGCCGATCCGTTCGAGGTACCAGCGGGCGCTCCTCGCGTCCCGCGTATCGGCCGCGGACTCCCGCACGACCTGTTCCAGGATCGAGCGTGCCTCGTCCGTTCGTCCGAGGAACGCCATGGCCAGCGCACGGTGAATCCCGAGGCGTGACGAGCGCGGCCAGCGAGCCACGAACGCGCGCGACTCTTTCTCCGCCTCGACGTGACGGCGCGCGAGATTGAGCGCGTACACGCGGCTCCACCCGGCCAGCTCGTAGGTCGAGTCGGCCGCCGCGGCGAGCCCGTACTCCTCCGCCGCGCGGTCGTAGTCTCCTCGCACCATCCAGATCTTCGCGTAGTCCTGGTGCGCCGCCGCCCAGAGGCGCGCCATGTCCGGATCGTGGTCCGGCCGCCGCGCCGTCGCGAAGAAGCGCTGGAGCTTCCGCTCGCCGCGCTCGTAGAAGCCGTTCTGGATCTCCGTCACCGCGAGCGACACGTCCACGAGGTCCTTCGGATCGTGTCCGGTGAGCCCCATCTCCTTCTCGAGGGACACGGGCTCCACCTTCGCCCCGCTGCCGCCCAGATAGCCGAGGCTGCGCAGCCCCTCCAGCATCGCTTCGTCCGGGTGGACGGCTTCCGCGGAAGGACGGCCCTCCGCGATCACGTCGCGGATGACGCCCTCGAGCGCGAGCTTCCAGCGCGCCGTCGCGTCCGGGCGCTCCGTCGCGAGGTTGCGCGTTTCGCCGGGGTCGGCGGCCAGGTCGTACAGCTCGGGCTGGCGCGCCCACACGAACTTCGCGTTCTCGCTGCGCAGGCCTTTGAGCCCGCTGCCCCCGAAGAACAGCCGCGTCTTGATCGACTCCAGGTACGCCACGGTGTCCGCGGGCGCGGCCTTGCCCTCGAGCGCCGGGACGAGGCTCTCGCCCAGGCCGAGCGGCTCGGCCCGTCCGGCCAGATCCAGAAGGGTCGGCGCGACGTCGATGGTCCGTGCGAGGCCCTCGCGCACGGTCGACGGCGTCAGCCGGCCCGGCGCGCGGAAGATCATCGGGATCCGGATGGTGTCGTCGTAGACGAAGATGCCGTGACTGTCCTCGCGATGCTCCTCGAGGCCTTCGCCGTGATCGGCCATCGCGAGCACCACGGCGTTCTCGAGGAGGCCGCGATCCTCGGCGACGCGCAGGAGCCGGCCGACCTGGCGATCCGTGAACTGGATCTCCGCGAGATAGGGCTCCACGGCGGTGCGCGCCCACGGGCGCGGCGGGTCGTACGGGAAGTGGGGGTCGTACAGGTGGACCCAGAGGAAGAGGGGCGTTCGCGCCTTCCGGGCGAGCCACGCGATGGCCGCGTCGACCGTCCCGTCCGCCCGACGGTCCGCCTTGGGAAGCCAGGGCATCAGCTGCTTCGGGTAGAGCGTGGAGTCGATCACCACGTAGCCGGGCGCGAGATGGTCGTCGTAGACGCGGAACCCTTGGGCGAGGCCCATCCGCGCGTCGAGGATCAACGACGATACGAATGCCGCCGTGTCGTAGCCGCGCTCCGTGAACGTCTCCGCCAGCGTCTTCGCCGCGTCCGTCACCTTGAAGTCGCCGTTGTAGCGGACGCCGTGCGCGAGCGCGGGCTCGCCGGTCATGATCGTCGTGTGGCTGGGCAGCGTGACGGGGACGTCGCAGACCGCGTCCTCGAACATGGCGCCGCGACGCGCCAGCCGGTCCAGGTAGGGCGTGCGCGCGTCGGGGCGGCCGTACACGCCGAGGCGGTCGGGGCGCGTGGTGTCGAGCGTGACCAGCAGGACGTTGCGGCCCGGCGGCCTTCGCGCGCAGCCCGTGCCCGCGACGAGGAGCGCGGCGAGGAGGAGGGCGAGCCGCGCCGCCAGGAATCCCGAGACGAGCTTCATCCGCGATTCCCTCCGCAGGAGCCGCGGATGGTAGTCCATCCCCGCCGGCGGGGCACCCACCGTCGGGATGTCGCCGCGGCCGGTCGAAGCGCTCCGATTCGACGAGCGGGCTCGTCGCCGGTCAGAGCGTTCCGATCCGTTGCGGCGGCCAGTAGCGCAGGAACGCGCGCGCGAGCAACGCCTTCTCGGGCAGGAAGCCCCACACGTGCCCGTCGAGCGAGTCGTTGCGGTTGTCGCCGAGCACGAACACACAGCCCGCCGGCACGCGAACGGGCGGCATCTCGTAGTCCGGGGGGTCGAGGACGTAAGGCTCCGACAGCGCCTTCCCGTTGACGCGCACCACTCCCTTCGAGACCTGCACCAGGTCTCCCGACTTCGCGACGACCCGCTTCACCAGACGCGACCCGCCGTTCGGTCCCTCCATCTCCCGGACGCGCTCCGGCGTGCGGAACACGACGACGTCTCCGGTCTTCGGCTCCCAGAACCGGTAGTAGAACTTCGACCCGAGGATGCGATCGTTCTCCAGGATGGTGGGGCGCATCGAGCCCGTGGGCACGTAGTACGCCTCCACCACCGTGGCGCGCAGCACGAGGAAGACGACCGCGGAGGAGACGATCGTCTTGACCCACTCGATCAGCTCGCGCCTGCGCCGTTCCTTCATCGGCCCTTCCTCCCTCAGAGTCCGCCGATGTCCTGCGGCGGCCAGTAGCATGCGAAGACGTGCGCGATGAGATCGTCCTCCGGCAGGAAGCCCCAGCGGTGGCTGTCGAGGGACTCATTCCGGTTGTCGCCCAGCACGAAGAGGTTGCCGGCCGGGACCTTCGCGCGGGGGAAGGAGTAGCTGGGCGGCTCGGCGATGTACGGCTCTTCGAGCGCCTCTCCGTTCACCCGCACGACGCCGTCCTGGATCTCCACCTCGTCGCCGGGCAGCGCGATGACGCGCTTCACGTAGCGCGCCGCGCTCGCGTACCCGAGCTGGCGCACCGCCTCCGGGGGCCGGAAGACGACGACGTCGCCGCGGCGCGGCGCCCAGAAGCGGTAGTGGAACTTGGTTCCGAGGAGATGGTCGCCCTCCCGAATCGTGGGCTTCATGGATCCGGACGGCACCACGTACGCCTCCACGACCACCGCGCGCATCGCGAGCGACGCGACGACGACGAGCATCGCCGTGCGCAGCCACTCGCGGACGTCCCACCAATCCCGTCGCTCGGCCACGTCCGTCTCCTGCAGACGTCGCCGGCTCGAACCCGACGACGTGCTCGCGGTTCCGGTCTCCCTCGCCGCACGACGCTCGCGGACCGCGGCCCGTCATGGGAAAGGACGAGTTCCCATGGTATCGTGTTTCACCCATGGAATACCGCGCGCTCGGTCGATCCGGAGTCATGGTCTCGCGCTTGGGCCTCGGCACCTGGCCGCTGGGCGGCTCGGTGATCCTCGCCGGCCAGCCCACGGGCTACGGGCAGGTGCCGGAGAGCGAGGCGGTGCGCGCGGTGCGCCGAGCCGTCGAGTGCGGGGTCAGCTTCTTCGACACCTCGGACTCGTACGGGCTGGGCCGTGCGGAACGGCTCCTCGGCAAGGCGCTGGCGGATCGTCGCGGCCAGGTCGTTCTCGCCACGAAGGCCGGCTGGGTCCCGGACGGGGCGGAGAAGTGGCTCGCCGACGTCTCCCCCGATCATCTGCGCGCGGCCGCGGAGCGCTCCCGCCGCCGCCTCGGTGTCGACGTGATCGACCTCTTCCAGCTTCACCGCGTGCCCGAGCCGGGCGACGCCACCGAAGCTGCCCTCGACGCGCTGGAGGAGCTGAAGACGCGCCGGGTCGTCCGCCTCGTCGGCGCGAGCGTGGGCTACGACATCGACGGCGGGCGAAGGCTCGTGCGCACCGGGCGCATCGACGTCCTGCAGGTGCACTACAACCTGCTGCACCAGGGCGCGGCGCCGCTTCTCGAGGAGGCGCGCGTGGCGGGGATCGGCGTGCTCGCGTCCTCGCCGCTCTCGTACGGTTTCCTCGCCGGCCGCTACACCCACGTCACGCGTTTCGACGGCGACGACTGGCGGAGCCGGCTCACGGAAGCCGAGATCGCCGCGCGCATCCAGCGCACCGGAGAGATGCGCTTCCTCGCGGGCGACGGCACGCGCACGCTCCTCGCCGCGGCGGTGCAGTTCGTCCTCGCGCATCCGGCGGTCACCGCCGCGATCCCCGGGTTCCGGAGCCTCGAGCAGGTGGAGGGGCTCGTCGACACGCTGGAGGCGCCGCCGCTCTCGGACATCGAGATCGCGCGGGCGAGGGAAGCGGGGCGGACCCGGACGCGTACCGCCGTGGACGTCTGAGCGACGCCTTGCCGGCGCCCCCGGAGATCCGACAGCTCGTCGAGCGCCATCCGGTGCTGAAGATCATCGGCAACACGCCGCTCGTCGCGATCGATCTCTTCGCGAGCGAGCATCCCGGCGTGAGCGTCTTCGCGAAGGTCGAGTACTTCAACCCCGGCGGCTCGATCAAGGACCGGCCGGTGCTGCGCATGCTCGCCGACGCCGTCGTGTCGGGCACGATCCGCGGACGCACCGTGCTCGATTCCTCGTCCGGCAACGCGGGCATCGCGTACGCCATGATCGGCAAGGTGCTCGGCCTCGACGTGGAGCTGGTGGTCCCGGGGAACGCCAGCCTCGAGCGGAAGAAGCGGATCCTCGCCCACGGCGCGCAGCTCGTGCACACCGATCCGCTCGAAGGCTACGACGAGGCGCTGCGCGAGGCGCATCGCCGCTCGGAGGAGCACCCGGAACGCTACTTCCTCTGCGACCAGTACGCGAACCCGGCGAACTGGCGCGCGCACTACGACGGCACGGCCGAGGAGATCCTCGCCCAGACCGGCGGACGCCTGACGGACTTCGTGGCGGGCGTGGGCACGGGCGGGACGATCACCGGGGTCGGGCGGCGGCTGAAGGAGCACGACGCGTCCATCCGCGTCTGGTCCGTGCGCCCCGAGGTCTTCCCCGGCGTGGAGGGGCTGAAGCCGCTCGGCCACGAGGGAGACATCGTGCCGAAGATCCTGGATCCGACGGTGGTGGACCGCTGGCTCGACGTCACGAGCGAAGAATCGCGCCACCACGCGAGGGCTCTCGCCAAGCGGGGCCTCTTCGTCGGCCAGTCCTCGGGCGCCTATCTCGAGGGCGTGCGTCGCGCGGCGGCGGAGATCGGCGAAGGAACCATCGTCACGGTGCTCTCCGACTTCGGCGAGCGCTACCTCTCCACGCCGCTCTGGGAGACCGCGTAGGCGCCGCCGTGGCCGACGTCGACATCCTCCTGCCCGTCCGCGACGCGGCCGCCACGCTCTCCGAAGCGCTCGCGTCGATTCGCGCGCAGACTTTCGAGGACTTCCGTTGCCTGGTGCTCGACGACGGCTCCACCGACGAGTCCGCGGCGAGGGCGGAGGCGGTGGCGGCGGCGGATGCGCGCTTCGAGGTGCGGCGCCTGCCGCGCCGCGGGCTCGTCGCGACGTTGAACGAAGGCCTCGCCCTCGCGTCCGCCGATCTCGTGGCCCGGCTCGACGCGGACGACGTGATGATGCCCGAGCGCCTCGCGCTGCAGCGGGCGCTCCTGCGCGAGCGGCCGCGCGTGGACGTGGCGTCGAGCCGCGTGGAGTTCTTCGGCGAGAGCGTTCCCGCGGACCTCGTGGCGTACGAGCGCTGGCTGAACGACCTGCTCTCGGAAGAGGAGATCGAGCGCGACCTCTTCGTCGAGTGCCCGCTGCCGCATCCGTCGGTGCTGATGCGCCTCGCGGTCGTGCGCGGCGTGGGCGGCTACCGCGACGTGGACCACCCGGAGGACTACGACCTCTTCCTGCGACTCTGGCGCGCGGGCAGCCGATTCGCGAAGCACCCGAACGTGCTCACCCGCGTGCGCGACCACGCGGGCCGCCTGACGCGCACGAGCCCGCGCTACTCGTCGCGCGCCCTGCTCGAGTGCAAGGCGGAGCATCTCGTGGCGGCGAAGAAGCTCGCCGGGCGCGAGGTCGTCGTGTGGGGCGCCGGGCGCGACGGCATGAGGACGGCGAAGGCGCTGCGGCGGCGCGGCGTCGGGATCCGCCATCTCGTGGACATCGCGGCCACGAAGATCGGCAAGCGGATGCTCGGCGTCGCGGTGCGGGCGCCTTCGAGCCTGGAGGAGGAGCCGCGCTCGTTCGTCGTGTGCGCGGTGGGGGTGAAGGGGGCGCGCTCGCTCATTCGCGCGCGGCTCGCGGAGCTGAGCTACCGCGAGCTCGACGAGTTCGTCTGCTTCGGCTGAGCGGATCGCGTCGTCACGGCCGCGAGCACCACGCCTCGTCACCCTGCAGCGTCACGCGCGGCGCCGTCGGATCGGGGCGGAAGCTCGCCTCGTCGGCGACGAAGCGGTAGACCACGGGCTTCTTCGCGGACAGCCGCAGCTCGCCGGCCCAGGTTTGGCCCTTCCGCACGAGGCGAAGCCGCTCGCCCTTCGGCAGGAAGTCGCCCTCGACCTCGAGGACGATCTCGCCGTGGTCCGGCGACTCGAAGCGGACGACCTCGGGACCGACGCCCACGGTGCCCGGGCCCGGCCCCTCGCGCGCGAGGCGCGCGAGCAGATCGCGCTCTCGGTCGTAGCGCTTCCGGAGGTCGCCGGCCACGAGGGAGCGGGCGGTGCCGAGGTCCTCGTCGGCGTCGGCGAAGCGCCCCAGACGGAAGCGCGCGCGGGCGCGGAGCGCGAGCAGCTCCGCGCGGCTCTCCTTCGACGGCCGGAGCGGGAGGGCCAGCGCGCGCGAAACCGCGGAGTCGCCGTCGGCGGCGTCGTCGCGGACGAGCCGCGCGTTCGCGAGCCGCTCGAGGATCCGGAAGTAGAGGGCGGCGCCGCTCTTCGCGAGGCCGCGGGACGGGCCCGTGACCTGCGCCTCGACGCGCCGGAGGTCGGCCTCGCCCTGGCGCCGCGAGCCCTCCAGGATCTTCGTCATCTCGTCTAGCTCGGGCAGCGACGTCACCGCCGGATCCGTGCGCCCCGCTTCCAGTCGCGCGTAGGCCCGCTCCTTGGCGATGTCCGAAGCATCGAGGTCCTTCGCCAGGCGGTACTGCTGGATCGCCTTCGCGTGGTCCCCGAGGAAGTCGAGCGCCAGGCCGTAGCGGAGCCGGCCCCACATCGTCATCGCAGGGCTGCCGAGCTTCCCGCGGTCGAGCGCGGCCTCGAGGTCGCCGGCCGCTCCCTGGAAGTCGCCGCCCCAGAGCCGCGAGCGCGCGAGGCGGTAGTCCAGGAAGCCGCGAACGCGGCCCGCGTGCGGCTTGGCGCGGAGCCCGCGCCACTCGGCCGCCGCGAGGTCGGTGAGGAAGAGCTCGTCGAGGATGCGCCCGGTCTGCCACGTGAACAGCTCGTTCTCCGGGAACTCGTCACGCAGGCTGCGGGCGAAGCCGAGCGCGGTCCACTGGTCCTCTTCGAACTCCGTGTAGATCTCGCCGAGGAAGAACCTCGCCTCCACGTTCACCAGCGCGCCGCCGCGCAGCGCGCGCCGGATCTCCGCGAGGCCGCGCTCCCGGTCGCCGCCGAGCCCGAGGATGCCGCCGAGCACCTTGAGCACGGACGGGATCACGTCTGCGTAGTAGTGGTAGATGCCGAGGCCGAGATACGCGTCGTCGAGGTCCGGCGCGTCCTTCACGACGCGCTCGAGCTGCTTCACGCCCTTGCGCCCCGCCTTGTACGCGTCCCACCACTTCTCCTGGAGCGCGTAGTAGCGCGCCTCGTAGCCGTACGCGCCGCCGAGGAAGAAGCGCGCGGAGACGTCGGCGGGGTCGCGGGTGACGGCCCGCTCACCCTGGGCGATCGAGGAGTCCATCCGCGCGAAGAACTCCTGCTCCGCGACGCCGCCCCCGGAGAAACCCTGCGCGCCCGTCGTGAGGTCGTGCCACGCGATGCCCCCGAGGAAGAAGTCGGCGGCCGGACTCTCGGGATGGCGGGCGCGGACGCGCTCGAACGCGACGCGGGCCTCGCTCGTGCGCGCGTGATAGAGGTGGTCGAGACCGGCCCGGGCGTCGGCGAGGGACGCCGCGTCCAGGACCGGAGGCGCCGCCGCGGAGGATCGAGCCGCGGCGACGCCGCACAGGAGCGCGACGAGGAGGACTCGGCCCGGCAACGTCACGCGCGACCGGGAGCGCGCGGAGCGGGGAATGATGCGGCTAGCACGCGACCAGGTCACGAACCGCCCTCAGGACGTCTTCCGTCTGGGGCAGGATGACGTCCTCGAGGGCGGGAGAGTACGCGACGGGCGTGTCGAGGCCGGCCACGCGACGAACGGGCGCGTCGAGCCAGAAGAAGAGCTCGTCGGCCACGCGCGCCGCCACTTCGGCGCCGAAGCCGAACGACACGTGATCTTCGTGCACGACCAGGCAGCGCCCCGTCTTCTTCACGGACTCCGCCACGGCCTCGAAGTCCCACGGCGCCAGCGAGCGCAGGTCCAGGATCTCGACGTCGATGCCTTCCTCCTCGAGCACCTTCGCGGCCATCTCGCTCCGGCGGACGAGCGCGCCGTACGTCACGATCGTGACGTCGCTGCCCGCGCGGTGGAGGCGGGCGCGCCCGAACGGGACCATGAAGTCCGAGCCCGGGTGCGGCCCCTTCGCGTAGGGCTGGCGGTACAGGTGCTTGTGCTCGAGGTAGAGCACCGGATCGTCGCAGCGGATGGCCGTGCGCAGCAGACCGTTCGCGTCGAGCGCGTTCGAGGGCATCACGACGCGCAGCCCGGGGCAGTGGGTGAAGATGCTCTCGCCCGACTGCGAGTGGTACACCGCGCCCCCCTGGAGATAGCCGCCCACCGGCACGCGCATCACCACGGGGCAGGAGAAGTCTCCGCCGGAGCGCCAGCGCATCATGGCCAGCTCGTTGCGGATCTGCATCATCGCGGGCCAGATGTAGTCGAAGAACTGGATCTCGACGACCGGCTTCAGGCCGCGGGTCGCCATGCCGATCGCGCGGCCCACGATGTTCGCCTCCGCGAGCGGCGAGTTGAACACGCGGTCCGACCCGTACAGCGTTTGCAGCTTGTGCGTGACCTTGAAGACCCCGCCCTTGCCCGAGACTTCGCCGAGCGCAGCCTCGCGCGAGGCGTCCGCGACGTCCTCGCCGAACACGACGATGCGGGCGTCCCGCGCCATCTCGTCCACGAGGCACGCGTTGATGAGTCCCACGATCGAGTCCGGCGCGCCGCCGCCTGCGGGCGGGCGGTCGAACGCGGGACCGGTGGGATCCACCTCGGGGGAGTAGAGGAAGCGCTCCGCCTCTTCGCGCGTCCCCAGGGGCTTCGCCTCGATCTGCGCCGCCTCCGACGCCTCGCGCACCTCCGCCTGGGCACGCTCGCGGATGTGCGCGAGCTCCTCCTCGGTGGCCGCGTCGCTCTCCAGCAGGGCGCGCGCGAACGCCTTCACGCAGTCCCGCGCGGCCTCCGCCTCGAGCTCCTCCTTCGTCCGGTACGCGCGGTGGTCGTCGGAGAGCGAGTGCGAGTACGGACGCGTGACGTGGCTGTGCAGCAGCGCCGGGCCGCGGCGCGATCGCGACCACGCGAGACACTCGCGCGCCGCGGCGAGGCTCTCGATCGGATCGGTGCCGTCGCAATCCACCAGCTTGAGGTTCGGGAAGCCGCGGACGAGGGCCGAGATGTCCCCGCCGGCGGTCTGCTGCTCCACCGGAACGGAGATCGCGTAGCCGTTGTCCTCCACGTGGAAGAGCACCGGCAGGCGGCGGTTGCACGCGGTGTTCAGCCCCTCCCAGAACTCGCCCTCGCTCGTCGTGCCGTCGCCGAGCGAGACGTAGGTCACCTCGTCGGCGTGGAAGCGGGTCTCTCGGCCCGGCATGGCCTGCACCCGCTCCCACAGAAGCGCGGCCTCCGCGCATCCCACCCCCTGCAGGACCTGCGTTCCCGTGGGGCTGGACTGAGAGACGATGTGGAGGGCCTTGTGACCCCAGTGGCTGGGCATCTGGCGCGCATGGGAGTTCGGATCGTCCACCGCGCCCACCGCCGACAAGAGCATCTCCTTCGGGGTCATTCCGAGCATGAGACAGAGCGCGCGATCGCGGTAGTACGGGTAGAACCAGTCGTGTCCCGGCCGCATCTCGTGGCCGATCGCGGTCAGCACCGCCTCGTGCCCGGCCCCGGAGATCTGGAAGTAGATCAGGTTCTTGCGCTTGAGCGAGATCTCCTCGTCGTCCACGAACCGCGAGAGAACCATGTTCCGGTAGAAGCGGATCAGGTCCTCGCGGCGCAAACCCGTGGCCTTCATGGTGTTCTCACGGACGGCCATGGATTCTCCGGGGAATGCGGGAGGGCTCGCGGCGTCGAGGGAGGTCGAGCGCGCCTCGACCGGCGAGATTATCACGCACCGAACGGACGGGCAAATGCGTCGCGCGGCGATCGCCGCAACGCCCGCGCGCGAGCGCTTCGCTCGACCGGCGCGGCGAGAGGGCGCGGGGTTGCCGCTTAGGTGACCCGGTGGTAAGGTCTCCGCTCCGTTTGCGTGGCGTCGTCGCGGACGCCGCGTCATGCCACTCGTGCGGGAGGACGTCATGATGCGACGTCGCTGGGTCGGGCGCCTCGGGCAGGCAATCCTCTCGGTGCTCGGCACGGTCGTCGTGGCGAGCGCCCAGACGGCCACGTTGCCTCCGCCCGTCGGGGAAGAGGGGAATCCGGGATCGCTCGCGGCGAGCCCTTCGCGGGTGGGCGTGTTCGCCGGCGCCTTCTACGGAGCGGTCTCCGGCAGCGAGATCGAGAACGCGGACCCCGGGACCGGATTCGAAGGCGGCGCCTCGTATCGCGTCCTTTCCGATCTCTCGGTGTGGGGATCGGCCGCTTGGTCGTCCTTCGACGTGAGCGGGCAGGTCGCGTCTCTCCTCGGCAAGAGGATCCAGGACAGCGGCCGCTCCGCGACGATCGACGGGTCGCTCGTGTTCACCCGGGCCCGCATCGGCGTTCGCGTGGACGGATTGCGCGAGCCCGGGTTCCGGTTTCAGCCGTACCTGGCCGGGGCCGTGACGTTCGCGAAGAACAAAGCGAAGATCGACGACGTGGACCACCGCGGGCCCAAGCCCACGTACACCCAGTCGAGGATCGGCGGGTACGGCCGTTTCGGCGTGGAATTCCGCGTGGCGCCGAGAGTCGACGTGGACGGCTACACCTCTTACGAGGTCTTCAAGTTCCCGCCCTCCACGGACGCCGCGTTCAGCGTCGGCGCGGGGATCCACCTCCGTCTGTAGCGGGCGTCCGGTCGCTCGTGCGGCGGTGGGCGCGGAGCCGCCGTTCGCGCATCGACGACTCTGGGCTCAAGACCTTCGGCCGCTCCTCCGAAGTCCCGGAGGAGGAGCGCCCATGAGCGAAGTGCCCCCGCCGCCGACTCCCCACGACGCCTACCTGCGGGGCGTGGATGCCCTCCTCGAGGGACGTCTCGACGACGCGATTCGGGAGCTCGTGGCTGCAGCCGACGCGGGCCACGCGGAGGCCGTCCTGGCGCTCGCGAAGACCCACCTCCAGCGGGGGGAGGGCGCTCAGGCGCGGGGCCGAATCGGCACACTGCTGGCCGAGCCGCCTTCCGACCCGGGGCTGCACGCCTACCTCCTCCTCCTGTCGGCGTCGGCGTCGGCGCTGCAGGGGCGGACCGAGGAGGCGATGACCGCCCTCGGCGACGTGGCCCGTGTGGATCCCCGAATGGAGCACGCGGCGCGATCCCTCCGCCGCCGTCTCGAGAAGGCCCGTCCGCCCGTCATCCGCTTCTGACCCGCTTCCGCGCGCGTCGTCCCTCGCGAGGCTGCGGCCGCCGGCCGCGATGCGCTAGGATGGTCCCCGAGCGGCAACTCCGCTCGGGAGGGACGAAGCCGTGCACGATCTCCGCGACGAACGACTGGCACGGACCATGGTCCGCTACTCACTCCGCGTGCAGCCCGGGGAGCGCGTTCTCCTCGACTTCCGCGGCGCGTCCACGCTGGGTCTGCTCCGGGACGTCGCCAGCGAGATCACGCGCGCCGGGGGCGTGCCGTTTCCGCTGCTCGGCGACGACTCCGTGTCGGCGCGCTTCCTCCAGGACGCGGCGGAGGACCAGGTGCGCTCGTGGGGTGCGGTGCACGACGTGCTGATGAGGCAGATGCAGTGCTACATCCGCGTCAACGGCACGGACAATCCCTTCGACACCGCCGACGTTCCGGAGGCCGCGCAGAAGTGGGAGCGCGAGCACTACATGAAGCCGGTGCATCTGGACTACCGCGTGCGCAACACGAAATGGGTGGTGGCGCGCTATCCCACGCACTCGATGGCGCAGCAGGCGCGCATGAGCCGCGAGTCCTTCGCGAAGCTCTTCTACGACGTCTGCACGCTGGACTGGGAGCGGTTCTCCCGCGCCATGGACCCGCTGGCCGCGCTCATGGCGCGGACGGACCGCGTGCGGCTCACCGCGCGCGACACCGACGTCTCGTTCTCGATCCGCGGGATCGGCGTGGTGAAGTGCGACGGCTGCATGAACCTGCCGGACGGCGAGGTCTTCACCGCGCCCGTCCGCGACTCCGTGAACGGGGTGATCACGTACAATGCCGGCTCGCTCTACGCCGGCACGAGCTGGGACTGGATCCGGCTGACGTTCCAGAGCGGTCGCGTCGTCGCGATGGACGCGTCCAACGACGTCGACAAGCTGCGGAGGATCCTCGCGACGGACGAAGGGGCGGCCTACATCGGTGAGTTCTCGTTCGGGCTCAACCCGCGGCTCCATCGCCCGATGAAGGACACGCTCTTCGACGAGAAGATCTACGGGTCCTTCCACACCGCGCTCGGCCAGTGCTACGAGACGACCGAGAACGGCAACCGCTCCGCGATCCACTGGGATCTCGTGTGCATCCAGACGCCCGAGTACGGCGGCGGGAGCGTGTGGCTGGACGACGAGCTGGTTCGCCAGGACGGCCACTGGATCCACCGCGACCTCAAGGACGTGCTCTCGATCGAGGCGCTCACCGCCGAGGCGAAGCCGGAGCCCGCGTCCGTCCCGTGACGCGAGAGAGGGAAGGAAGCATGCGGCGACGTGGAGGGTGGGGAGCGGCGCTCGGATGCGCGGTGGCGTTGTCGGCCGCTCCCGCGCACGCGGTCCTCGACGCGCAGCTCGTCGTGGGCAACCTGGACTATATCCTCTACGCCACCTGGGCGCCGAACGACGCGAGCCGCATGTTCATCCTCGAGCGGCACGGTCGCGTTCTCATCGTCCGGAACGGCGCCGTCCAGCCCACGCCGTTCCTCGACATCCAGAGCGAGACGCTCTCCGACGACGGAGAGCAGGGCCTCCTCGGGATGACGTTCGATCCGGCCTTCGCGACGAACCGCTGGGTCTACGTGTACTTCATCAAGGGCATCCCCGGCGGCGGCGGCAACGGCGTCTCCACGGTCCGCCGCTACACCGTGTCCGCGAACCCCGACTCGGCGGATCCCTCGAGCGGCTACTTGATCTTCCAGGCGGCGCAGCCGCAGACGAACCACAAGGGGGCCACCATCCTCTTCGGTCCGGACGGCTACCTCTACCTGGGTCTCGGCGACGGCGGCACGGGCGGCTGGCGCTCGCAGGATCTCCTGGACCCGATGGGGAAGATGCTCCGCTTCGACGTCTCGGGCGACGACTTCCCCGGCGACCCCACCCGCAACTACCGCATTCCGCCCACGAACCCCTACGTGGGCAACCCGAGCGCCCTCCCCGAAGTCTGGAGCCGCGGATTCCGGAACCCCTATCGATTCAGCTTCGACCGGCTGACCGGCGACCTCTGGATCGGCGACGTCGGCCAGTACGCGTGGGAGGAGCTGGACTATCAGGCGGCGGGCGATCCGGGCGGCGAGAACTACGGCTGGGACTTCATGGAAGGGACGCACTGCTACGTTCCGCCGAGCGGCTGCAACGACGGGTCGCTCACGCTGCCGATCTACGACTACCCGCACCTCGGCGGCGGCTGCTACGCGATCACGGGGGGAGCGGTCTACCGGGGCGCCGCGCTCGGCTCGCGGTTCTTCGGAACGTACTTCTTCGGCGACTACTGCGACCTGGACCTCCCGGGCTACCAGGGACGGGTGTACAGCCTTCGCTACGTGAACGGTCAGGTCGCCGATCTCACCGAATGGACGGTCGACCTGGATCCTCCCGGCTTCCAGCGCATCCTCTTCCCCGCGGCGATCGTCGAGGACCCGGCCGGCGAGCTGTACATCGTGGACTACCAAGCCACCGGGGGCGGGATCTGGAAGATCGTTCCCGAGCCGCCCGCCTCGTCGGTGGCGGAGGCGCCGCCGGGCACGATCGTGCGTCTCAGCCCGGGGGTGCCGAACCCGTTCCGCGGCTCGGTGCGTTGGGAAGTCGCGCTGGACGCGCGCGCCGCCGGGACGACCGAGGCGAAGGTCGTGGACGTCGCCGGTCGGGCGGTGCGCACGCTGCGCGTTCCGGTCTCTTCCGGCCCGGCGACGATCGAGTGGGACGGGAAAGACGACGCCGGACGCGGAGCCGCATCCGGCGTCTATTTCCTGCGGGTCACGTCGGGCGGG
This sequence comes from bacterium, assembly GCA_046330135.1. GTDB lineage: Bacteria > ARS69 > ARS69 > ARS69 > ARS69 > CAYYFX01. Next base: position 989,388 of record JAXLTI010000003.1, on the reverse strand, counting down.
GAGACGCGGACGCGCGGCGTGACGCGCCTCCGTTGACGCCGCGCCGGCGCGCTACCGCAAGACGGTGACCTTCCTCGTCACGCTCGTGTCCCCGGACTCCACGCGCGACCAGTAGACGCCGGCGGACACCAGGCGCCCGGCCGAGTCCCGCCCGTCCCACACCACCTCGCCGTGGCCGGCGGGACGCTCCCCGTCCACGAGCGTGCGCACGACCCGACCGGCGACGTCGAGGATTCGGACGTTCGCGCGGGCCGCGTGCGGCAGCGTGAAGCGCACCCGTGCGCGATCCCTCATGGGGTTGGGGAAGGGCGTCTCCTGCACCAGGCGGTCGACGGCGGAGGTCACGAGCGGCGCGCCGATCGGGGCGGTCTCGTCCAGCACGTTGAGGCCGTACGGCTGCACGGTGGCCTGGCGCTTCGTGTTCGTCACGATCACCCCGACGTACTCCAGCGCCGACCAGGGCAGCGGCGAGAGATAATCGCACGTACCGTTGGCGTCGAGCGCGGGGTGCACGATGGTGAACGTGCCGCTCGGCTCCTTGAGGATCACGGACAACGTCCAGAACGGAGCGAAGTTGTCGGCGCCGTCGAACTGGATGCGCGGCGTGCCCGTCCCCGGGTTGAACCGGAAGGGGTGTCCGGCGAGGTAGTTCACGGAGTCCGCGAGCGCGAAGGGATACGTCGAGACCGCGCTGCCGTTGCGCAGGTTCATCCGCTTCAGGCTCGGCGCGTCGGGGAAGCCGAAGGGCGGTAGCGCGCGCGCACCCGTGAACCACGCGAACTCCAGGAAGCCGGAGTAGCCGTGGTCCCAATCGGTCCCGTAGAACGTCATCGCGTCCTGGTAGGACTTCTTCATGCCGTCGCCGGGATGCGCCGCGCGCACGGTGTTCCAGAGGTACACGATGATCGGCACGCCGTAGCTCGAGGAGAGGTACGTCTGCCAGAGGCAGTCCTCGTAGCTTCCGCTCCCGCCGTCCTCCAGCGAGGTCCACGGCTGGCCCAGCACGTTCGCGCCGTTGTTGTTCACGTAGTTCCAGTAGTCGTTCGTCTGCGGCTGGACGATGTCCTCCATCCACGTCGCATCGAGCTCCACCCAGCCTCCTTCCGACCAGTGGCTCGTGGTGTACTCGGAGGCGTGCTTGAACTCGTGGGCGCACGTCACCTTGGCGGCGCCGAGCTGGCGGCCGTCCGGGTCCGTGTTGTTCGGGAAGCCGAGGAACGTGTTGTGGAGGACGATCCGGGTGGTGGTGCCGGATTGCGTGGTGTACCCGTACACGCCGGACATCGCCTGGAAGCTGACGTCGTAGGTTCCGTCGCCCGGCAGCCCCGGCGCCACGAAGCCGATCGTGTCGATCTCCTGGCTCCACGCGTAGTCCATGTACTCGGCGCAGCGCTGGACGAAGTCCGGGACGCCGTCCGCCGGATTCACGTCCGCCAACGGCACGGCGTTCGTGCCCGAAGTGTCGTAGGTCATCTGGAAGTGCCCGCCCGGACTGATGTAGTCGGAGCGAAGCCCCGCCGTCCGCGGCGCGATGTAGCCCTCGATCTCCTTCACCGTGGCGGACGAAAGGGCGGGACGCGCCTTCTCGAAGGCGATGATCTCCGGCGTGATGCAGCGCAGCGGCGTGTAGGTCTCCGGGCGGTAGCGGGGATCGAGGCGCAGCGGCGCGAAGGCGTAGCGGAACGACTGGAGCAGCCAGGCGTCCTGGTCGAGGCGGCCGGACGAGAGATCCGCGGCGAGCTGCGCGTGCGCGGCCTCCCCGTCGGAAGGACGAGCCAGAGCCGGAACGCCACCGACCAGGAGGCCGAGGACGACGACGAGCGGCAGGGCGGGGCGCATGAAGGGGACTCCTCGGTGCGCTTCCGAGCGGTCGACAGGCCGGGTGCGATGTCTTCCGAGGCTCGGAAAGAGTCACGAAGGGGGGGACGCTCGCTTCCAGTTTACCATGCGTTCTCGGTCGCGAGAAGGACGGCCGACCCCGTGCGCGGGTCCGCTCGGCGGTCTCACGGCCCGCGAGCGCAGCCGCGCCTCGTCAGCGGAGCAGCGTGATCCGCCTCGCGAGCCTGGACGCGCCGGCGTCCATCTCGGCCCAGTAGACCCCGGCCGGCACCGCGCGGCCGCCGTCGTCCCGCGCGTCCCACACGACGACGCTGCGCCGTCCCGCGGCGGAGGGGGCCAGCGCGAGCGTTCGCACGGTGCGTCCGCGCACGTCGAGGATGCGCAGCGGTCCCGCGGACGCACGCGGAAGGTCGAGCGTGAGCGTCACCGCGCCGCGAGCGGGATTCGGCTGCGCCGAGAGGCGCGGTACGCTCGCGCGCGGCGGCGACGTGGCTACACCCACCGGCGCTTCGTCCAGGATGTCGAGCTGGTAGGCCGCGGGCGGTCCCCACGGGTCCCCGTTCGTGACGAGGATGCCGACGTACTGGAAGTCCGACCATGGCTCCGCGACGAGGTAGTTGCAGACGTTCCCGGCGTCGAGCGGGGGCTCGTCGATCCAGAACGAGCCGTCGTTGCGCTTGCCGATGACGCTCAGCACGAGTCCGGCGGACGAGTCGTCGCCGTCGAACAGGATGCGGGGCGATCCCACCGCGTTCCCCTGGTTGTAGCGTCGCGGGTTGGAGGCGAGGGGCTGAACCGTGCCCGTGCGCGTGCACGGGTACGACGAGATCGCGTACTCCATGAGCTCCATGCGGTACAGCTCGGCCGCGTCGGGGAAGGCGAAGCCCGGAATGGCGCGGGCGCCGGTGAACCAGCACCATTCCAGGTAGCCCGCGTAGGCTCGGCGCCAGTCGCTGCCGCGGGTCACCAGGGTCTCCTGATAGCTCGTCAGCGCGGTCTCCGTCACGTTCTGCGCGCGTCGCGTCCAGTAGTCGCGGACGACGGCCGCGCCCCACATCCCCGACATGTAGTGCTCCCAGAGGCAATCCTCGTAGCCCGTGCTGTCCGACACGAGGAGCGAAGTCCACGGCTGGTCCAGCTGGCTATGGGTGCCCGCGGCCACCCAGTAGCGGTACTCGTTGACCTGCGGGTAGACGATGTCCTCCATCCACACCGCGTCGAGCTCGGCCCACGACGGGCCTTCGGTCCAATCGCTGGTCGCGTACTGCGACGCGTGCTTGAACTCGTGCGCGATCGTCACCTTGGCGCGACCGGCCTGCGTGCCGTCCGGGTCGTCGTTCGGGCCGGGCCAGCCGATGCCCTGCACGAAGTTGTGGTGCAGGACCATGTGCGTGGTGCCGTCCACGACTTCCGTGTAGCCGTAGTGGTATGCGGGCAAGCCCATGAAGTCGATGTCGTACGTGCCGTCCGCCGGCAGGCGGGGGGCGGTGAAGCCCAAGCTGTCGATCTCCGTCGTCCACGCGCGGTCCGCGTAGGTGGCGCAGCGCTCCACGAAGTCCGGGACGCCGTCCGCGGGATTGATGTCCTCGTCGGGGACCGAGTCCGGCCCGGCGGTGACGTAGCTCAAGGAGAAGTAGCCGAGCGGGCTCACGTACGTGGAGCCGCCGTCGAGATGCGGATGGAGGATCTGGTCGATCTCGACGCGGACCTCGGGGTCGAGATCGTTCCACCGGCGCTGGACCTCTTCGACCAGCGGCGTGAGACAGCGGTCCGTGGGGCGCGGCGGCCGATGGGGGTCCAGGGCGTCGCGAACGGTCTGCAGGAGGTCGTCGCCTCGCCGCGGAGTCCTGGCCGCGGCCGGGGACCAGGTCAGCGCGGCGCACGCGACCGCGAATGTGGCGATCCGCAAGAATTGCCAAGTTCGCGGCAAGGAAAGCACCTCCGGGACGGGGACGGCGCGAGGTTGGGACGAACCGCCGGGGGAGGAGGTGCGGCGCGCGCTCCCTGCGGCCAATCCCGCTGCGGAGAACGCTGAGCGCTACGCATCGATTCTAGCATTCCGCTCGGCGCGTCGCCACCGTGCAGCGATGACGCGACGGTCAAACCGGGTCGAGCGGCACGACTCGGACGGACCGGCGACTACCGGACTCCGGCCTCCGGTGCTACGATGCGCGTCCCCTCACTCCTCACGCGGACGGCAACCATGAGCGACCTTACCCGATTCCTCGACGACTTCGCGGAGCGTTACCTCGAGCTCCACCACACGAAAGAGCAGGCGTTCTGGGAGACCCGCATGGGTCTCGCCGATCGCCACCGCGAACTCTCGGAGGCGGACCTGGCCCTGCGCGCCTTCCTCGGAGACGCGGCGAGCCTGAAGACCCTGCGAGGCTGGAAGGAGCGCGGCACGGCGACGCCGGCGGAGGACGCCGTGCTGGACGGCTGGATCCTCATGCTCTCGCGGAACCAGGTGGAGGACGAGGAGGCGCGCACGATCCTGAAGCAGATCGTGGAGCGGGAAGCGGATCTCGAGCAGGCGCGCGGCCAGATGGACCTCGGGTACCGCGACGCCGCCGGCGTCAAGGTGCGGGCCAGCTCGGTGGCGCTGTCGAATCACGTCCGCACGAACCCCGACGCGGACGTGCGCCACGCGGCGTTCGAAGGCCTGCGGACCATCGAGACGTTCGCTCTCGAGCACGGCTACCTCGAGATCGTGAGGCTGAGGAACCGCTTCGCGCGACGTCTCGGCTACGAGGACTTCTACGACTACAAGGTCCAGTGGGCCGAGGGCTTCGACAAGGCCACGCTCTTCCGTCTGCTCGACGATCTCGAGTCGCGCACGCGCGCCCGTGCGCAGGAGGAGGCGTCCACGTTGCGCGCGCGCGACGGTGCTTCGGCGCTCGAGCCGTGGAACTTCTCGTACCGCTCCTGGGGCGGGGCCATCCAGGCGGAGCGCGATCCGTATCTACGCTTCGAGGACGCGGTGGAGCGGTGGGTGCGGAGCTTCGCCGCGCTGGGCATCCGCTTCCGGAACGCGCGCGTCACGCTGGATCTGATCGACCGCAAGGGCAAGTACGAGAACGGGTTCATGCACGGGCCCACGCCCGCGTTCCTGCGGCGCGGGGAGTGGTTGCCGGCGGAGATCAACTTCACGGCGAACGCGCTCCCGTCCAGCCCGGGCGCCGGAGCGCGCGCCGCGCAGACGCTCTTCCACGAGGGCGGTCACGCGGCGCACTTCGCGAACATCGTGACCGGGGCGCCGTGCTTCTCGCAGGAGTTCGCGCCCACGTCGACGTCGTTCGCGGAGACGCAGTCCATGTTCTGCGACCGGCTCCTCGACGATGCGGACTGGCGTGTGCGCTACGCGCGCGACGACGCGGGCAAGCCGATGGCTTTCGAGCTGATCGAGCGCGAGATCCGCGCCACCCACCCGTTCGCCGCGCACGCCGTCCGCAACCTGCTCGTGGTGTGCTACGCGGAGAAGGCGCTGTACGAGCTGCCGGAGCGCGATCTCGAGCCCGCGACCGTGCTGCGCGCGTTCCGCGAGGTCGAGACGCGCCTCACGCTCCTGCCCGGCGGATGCCCCCGTCCCACGCTCGCGGTCCCGCATCTCCTGTCGTGGGAGTCGTCGGCGTACTACCACGGCTACGTGCTCGCCACGATGGCAGTGGCCGCCACGCGCGCGCACTTCCACGCGAAGTACGGCCGCCTCGTGGACAACCCCGCGATCGGACGGGATCTCGCGGAGATCTACTGGCGCCCCGGCAACTCCCGTCCGTTCCTGGAGCTGATCGCGGAGATGACGGGACGCCCGTTCTCCGCGGACGCGCTCGCCGAAGAGGTGTCCCGGCCCACGGACGAAGTGGTCCGGCGTGCGCGGAAGGCGGCCGAAGCGGCGCAGAGCGCGCCCGAATCCGCCGGCCCCATCGATCTGGATCTGCGACTGCGCATCATCCACGGCAAGGAGACCGTGGTGGAGGAGACGCGCGACGCGCTCGCCGCGTCCCGCGACTTCCGTCGCTGGGTCGGCGCGAAGTGGCCGCGCGACCCGCGTCCCACGGCGGTCTAGTGCGGCCTCCCGAGGCGGGGGCCTAGCGTTGCCGGTTCCCGACCGGCCGCGCGTCCTCGCGGCGCTCGTGGCCGTGCAGATCTTCTTCGCCGTGCACTACGTCGCGGCGAAGCTCGTGCTCGCGGTGATCGACGCGCCGGCGTGGGCCGCCATCCGCGTCGGCGCGGCCGCGGCGGTGTTCCTCGTCTTCTATCTCGTGCGCGGTCCGCGCTGCGTGACGTGGGCGGATCATCGGCGGCTCGCCCTGCTCGGCCTGTTCGGCGTCGTCGTGAACCAGGTCTGCTTCATCGAAGGCCTCGCGCGCACGACGCCGTCGCACTCCGCGCTCATCATCACGACGACGCCCGTGCTCACCGTGTTCTTCGGTCTCCTGCTCGGCCGGGAGCGCCCGCATCCCTCGGCGATCGTCGCCATCGCGCTCGCGCTCGCGGGCATGCTCGTGCTGCTGCGCGTGGACCACCTCGAGCTGCGCGCGGAGTGGGTGCGCGGCGACCTCCTCACCCAGACGAACGCCGCGTCCTTCGCGCTCTTCCTCGTGCTCTCGAAGGACGTCGTCCGGCGGCTCGGGCCGACCGCCGCCACCACGGGGCTCCTCTGCTGGGGCGGTCTCGGCACGGCCCTCTACGGGGGGCACGCCCTCGCGCACTTCGACCCCAGCGTGCTGACGCCGCACATCCTCGCGCTGGCCGTCTACATCGTGATCTTCCCGACCGTGCTCGCGTACCTTCTGAACTCGTGGGCGCTCGCCCGCGTGGACTCGTCGCAGGTGGCGCTCTTCGTCTACCTGCAGCCGATCATCGCCTCGACCTTGTCGGTCATCGTGCTCGGCGAGCCGGTGACGCCGCGGCTCGTCGTCGCCTCCGCGTTCGTGTTCCTCGGCGTCCTCTTCGCCACCCGCAGCCTCGGCGCCGCGACGGTCGCGACGGCGGAGTAGCGCAGCCCGCGTGGGGGTTCGCCCCGCTCCGGCTTCCCGAACGGCTTCTCGGTTGCGCGCCTGGGGGTTCGCCCCGATCCGGGCTCCCGAACGGCTTCTCCGCATCGGACGGGAGCCCTCCGCCGTCCCGGCTCCGGTCTCCCTCGGCTCTCCGTCGCCTCCGCCATCCGTGGCTGCGGCTCCTCCGAGACGCCGCTGCGGAGAAGCCGTTCGGGAACCCGGATCGTATCCCCAGCTCGCGCGACGTCCGGGTCGCCGAGTTCGCGCGGCCCGGGCGGCTCACCCGACTCCCCCGAGCTTCCGCGCTCGCGCCGTCCCGTCTCTGCGCGCACGCCACCCGGCGTGCCGCGTGTTGGCGTAGCGAGGCAAGCCCGCCGAGCTCGACCCTTCCTCCGAGGCGGCGTCACGAGCCGCGTTCGGCCAGGGATGGCCGAACGCCTGCCGAGTGCCGAGGCCTAGGCCGGGGCATGGATGCCCCGGCCGCGCCGTCCGCAGCGGAGGAAGGGTCGAGCTCGGCGGGCGGGCGAACGCCCCTGCGCGAACCCGTCCACTCGGCGGGCGGGCGAACGCCCCCTGCGCGAACCCGTCCACTCGGCGGGCGGGCGAACGCCGGGCGGGCAAGCCGCCGGGCGAGCCCGCGGCGGCCTCGAGGTTCAGCGGCGCGACGCGCGTGCCCGCTGGAGGAGCGATGCGAGGCGCGCGTCCTTCGGGCTCGCGGCGGCGGCGATCTCGAGGTGGCGGAGCGCGTCGGGGGAGCGGCCGAGGTCGAGGTAGGCCTCGCCGAGCGTGGCGTGCATCGGCGTCTCGTTGACGTGCGGGTCGAGCTGGAGGGCGGTCTCGCCGTGAAGGGCGGCGAGATCGAAGCGCTTCGTGCGCAGGTAGACGCCGGCGAGGTACGCGTGCGCGTCCTTGAGGCTGGGGTCGGCGGCGAGCGCGCTCAGGAGCTCCTCTTCGGCCTTCGCGAGGTCGCCGCGCAGGAACGCCTGTTCTCCCCGGAAGAGCGCGGCGGTCCCCGCGATGCCGTCCTTCGGATCCTTCATCGATGGCGTGGAGTCCGCGGCGACCGGAGCGGTCGCGACGTAGCCGAGCGCGGCGAGGCGCGCGCGGACGTCGTCGGAGAGGCCGGCGGCGGGATGGTCCTCGGCCCCGGCGAGCGCGGAGTCGACGAAGGCCGAGAGCTCGCGCCCGACGTCGGGGCGCTCGGCGAGCAGGTTCCGCGTCTCGCCCGGATCCTCGAGCAGATCGTAGAGCTCGCTCCGCGGCGCCCGGATGTACTTCCATTGCGGCGTGCGCGCCCCGTACAGCGCGCTCCAGCCCTTGAAGAGCTTCGTGTGCAAGGTCTCGACGTACGCCGGCGAGTCTTCGCCCTCCCGGATCAGCGAGGTCGCCCGGCCGCCGGGAGAGACCCCGTACAGATCGAGCACCGTCGCCGCCACGTCGGCGAGTCGACGCTGCCGCGGATCGATCCGCCGCGGGGCTCCCGGACCCTCGAGCGCGCAGGGCACGCGCTGCGTGGCATCGTAGACGAAGTTCGAGTGCGTCGGCTCCCCGTGCGAGCCGAGCGCCTCGCCGTGGTCCGCCGTGACGAGGTAGACCGCCCGGCGCTGGAAGGTCTCGTCCACCCACGCCGTGAAGCGCACGAGCTGCGCGTCCACGTACGCCACTTCGGCGTCGTACTCGTCGCCGCCCGCGGCCCGAGCGGCGGCCGGCCAACGGGCGGGCGCCTCGTACGGGTAGTGCGGATCGTAGAGCTGCGCGAACACGAAGGGGCTCGAGTCCCTCGCGCGCAGCTCGAGCCACGCCCGCGCGCTCTTCAGCACGTCGGCGGCGCGGCGCTGCGGGTGGCGGATCGCGCCCGCTTCGGCGAGGCCGGAGTCGTCCCAGACGTCGAAGCCGCGGCCCAGCCCGAAGGTCCGATAGAGGGGAAAGCCGCCGATGAAGCCGGCCTTCGGGAGGTCCTTGGGGAGAAGCTCGGCGAGGGTCGGCGTCGTGGGTGAAAGACGGTACAGCCCGTTGTCCCGGAGACCGTGCACCGGCGGATCGACGCCGGTCAGCATCGTCGCGTGCGACGGCAGCGTGAGCGGCGCGGGCGAGATGAGGTCGCGGACCTGGAGCCCGCGCCGCGCGAGACGGTCGAGCAGCGGAGTGCGGGCGCTCGGGTACCCGTAGCAGCCCACGCGATCCGCGGGCAACGTGTCGATGCTGACGAGGATCACGGGCCCGCGGGCGTCGCGCGGACTACGGCCGCAACCGAGCGCCAGCGCCACGAAGAGAAGCGCGATGCCGCCGAGCGCGCGCGGGGCGCGCATCACACGCCCAGCAGTCGCGCGAGCACGAGGCCCGCGCCGACCGCCGTGGCGGCCACCGCGAGAAGGCGAGCGCGGCGAATGGCGCGCGTGCGCTGGCCCACGAAGCGCGCCGGCTTCCCGAACTCGGTCCCGGTCGGGCCCTCCGGACGGGTCTCGCCCGGGTGGCGCTCCAACCAGCCGACCATCGGCCCGAAGCGCATGAGCAGCACGAGCGGGCGCGTGTACGCCTTCGTCGGGAAGGCATCGAGCGCGGCGAGCGAGTGCTCGTGGAACCACCGGGCGCGCTCGCGGAAGCGCTCGCGCTCGGCGCCCGTCGAATGCAGGGCGGCGAAGGCGAACACTTCCGCCTTGCGGAGGTCCTGAGCCGGCCAGGTCTCCGTGGGGTACTCCAGCTCAGCGCCGCTCTCCAGGGTCGGGCGCTCGTGCTCCGCCATCCAGCGCGCGTAGGTCAGGAGGCCCTGCCTCGCCCACGCGTACATCTCGTCCAGCCGGCCCGCCTCGACGCGCTCGTCCAGGTAGCGGCCGATGGCCTGCAGGTGGACCGTGTAGGACCAGCGGTTCTCCGCATCCAGGAGGTTCCTCGCCGCGACGTCGTCCGCGGGGTGGAACGTGCGGCGCACGATCTCGTCGCACTTCGCGAGCCACTTCTCCTCGCCGGTGGTCCGCCACGCGTCGAGCAGCGACGTGATCGAGTTCCCCGCGCCGCGTCCCGGACCGTGGTAGTCCGGCAAGCGCGTCCGCGAGGCGAGACCGGTGGGCGAGCGCGCGAGCCAGCGAAACGGCGTGCGCGAGCCGTCGTCGGCCTCCACGGTGCGACGAGCGCCTTCCAAGGAGCCCTCGCGGCCGAGCGGGTTGCCGGTCAGAAGCCACCAGTGGCGGAGTCCCGTGGTGTAGTTGTGCTCGCCGTCGGGCCCCCCGCCTTCGGTGCCGCGCGGGTAGCAACGGTGCGTGGAGAGCCCGCCGTCCACGTAGTGCTGCGTGGGCCAGAACAGACCGTGGTTGTAGGCCGGCTTGTCCTCGTCCGTGTGGTAGACGTCCACGTCGACGACGTGGCGCGCCAGCTCGTCCATGATGCGGAGCCAGCGCGGGTCGCCGCTGCGCGCGTACTGGTGGAACGCGCCGTAGACGACGTCGTACTGGTTGTTGTAGTGCGAGATGAAGGTGCCTTCGCCCTCGTGGTAGCGCGCCTCGTGATCCGCCCAGATCTCGCCGAAGTGGCGCCAGCCGTACTCGTCCGCGCGCTCGCGCTTCGCCGCGAAGGACTCCGCCCCCTCGATGGCCGCGTCCACGAGCCTCTGGTAGAGGGATGCGTCGGCGTCGCCACGGAGCAGGAGATAGGGGACGGCCCCCGACGCCGCAAGGGTTTCGGGCGCGGGCGCGGCGAGGAGCGGAGCGCGGAACGCGTCCGGCGAAGCCTCGAGAGCTTCGCCGCCGAACGACAGCGCCATCTCGTGCGTCTTCTGCTCCCCGCCCTGGATCTCGTGCGGCGCCGCGAATTGCTTCGGGAAGAGCCGGATGCAGAGCGACGGGTCCCGTGCCTCGATCGCCTTCGGGAAGCCCTCCCAGAAGTGACGCACGCTGGCCGAGACTCCGCGCGTGCCGTCGTGCAGCACCACGCGCGGAGACGCGCGCAGCCCGGTGCGCTCCGTGCCGGCCGCGCGGAGCCGCCATCCTCGGAACGTCGTGGGGATCTCGCCGCCGCGCGCGAGGTGCAGGCGGCTCCGCCAGTTCTCGCCGCCGGAGGAGTCCTGGTAGATCTCGAAGGGCGCGCCCGCGCGTTCGAGCGGTGCTCCGGGCTTCTCCGACCAGGACACCTCGCGCGCCGCGGCCGCGGCGACGATCGTCAGCGACAGATCCTCCACGATCGCGGAACCCGGATCGCCGAGCTCCCAGAGACCGCCGGCGTGCACGGCGCGGTGCGGATTCCGCACCGTGAGGGCGAGGCGCACGGTGGCCGAGCCGGCGAAGAAGTGGAGGCGCGCGAAGAAGACGAGCGGCGGCGCGCCCTCGCCGGCGAACGTCCCCTCCACGCGGACGGTCGCGCGGATCGGTCCCGCCTCCTCCACGACCACGGTGTGCGCCACGCCCCTGAACGCTCGCCCCGCTTCGTCCTCGCACGTGAGGCCGCTGCGCGCCGCGTCCATCGGCTCGCTGGCGTCTGCGCGGACGGATCGGAACGGAAACGCGCCGGGCGCGATCGCGAAGGTGGCGCGGCCCGTCTCGACCACCGCCCCTTCGCTCGCCTCCTGCACGGTCACCCGCGTGGCGACGGCGGGCGCGGAGGTGGACCCGTCCCCGACGCTCAGCTCGTAGACCGCCGCTCGATCCGCGCCGACCGACGCGAGGAAGTCGAGGAGCACCCAGCGCACGCTGCCGTCCGACCAACGATCGGTGACCTTGGCCTGCAGCGGCACCGAAGCTCCGCCGAGGGCGAGACGCAGCGCGCTCGCGTCGTGCGCGCGTCCCTTCGCGAGCGGCACACCGACCGTGACCGGCTCGTCGACCCGCGCGATCGTGTCGAGATCCCGCACCAGGATCTCGACTGGCTTGTCATGCATATGCGGCGGCTCCTTCGTCTCGCGCGGCGGACGGCGCGCGCCGCGTGAAGAATAGTCGAGGGATGCGCGTTTGCGAAACGCGCGTCTTGACTCCGGGCGTCGGCGCGGGCTAGCCTGATTCCTTCCCGCATTGCACCTCGATGCGTGAAACGCTCCGACCCCCGTCGGACGTGGCCCCCTCGGACGAGGCCGCCCATGGGAAACCCGTCGGACATGCCCCTCGTCGTCCAGTCGGATCACTCGGTCCTGCTGGAGGTCGGGCACCCTCTCGCGGAAGAAGCGCGCGAGGTGCTGCTCCCGTTCGCCGACCTCCTGAAGTCGCCGGAGCACGTCCACACCTATCGCATCAGCGCGCTCTCCCTCTGGAACGCGGCCGCCTCGGGGCTCACGGCCGAAGGGGTGCTCGAGCGCCTCCGGAGCTACAGCCGCTACCCGCTCCCGCCGAATCTGGTGTCCGAAATCAGCCTGCAGATGGAGCGGTACGGCCTCGTGGAGCTGCGCCCGGGCGCTGCGGGCGAGTTCCAGGTCGTGGTGAAGGACGCGCGCACCGCGCGGGACGTGTTCCTCGACCCGAAGATCCGCCCGTACCTCCTCGACGTCCCGAGCGAGGACCCCTGCGTCCGGACCGTGCGCGTCGGCGATCGCGGCGACCTCAAGGTGTCGCTGACGGAGATCGGCTTCCCGGCGCGGGACCTCGTGGGCTTCGCGGCCGGGGAGAGCCTGCGCGTGGGGTTGCGGGAGACGTCCGCCACCGGGATCCCGTTCCGGATGCGCGCGTACCAGCGCGCCGCGGTCGAAGCGTTCCACCGCGAGGGCAATCCCGAGGGCGGACAGGGCATCGTGGTCTTGCCGTGCGGCGCCGGGAAGACGGTCGTGGGTCTCGGCGCCATGGCGAAGATCGGCGCCCGCACGCTGATCCTGGTCACGAACACCGTCGCGGCCAAGCAGTGGATCCGCGAGATCCTCGACAAGACCGAGCTGACCGAGGCCGACGTGGGCGAGTACGACGGCACCGCGAAGGAGGTCCGTCCCGTCACGGTCGCCACGTACCAAATCCTCGTCTACCGGCGGAAGAAGGACGGCGACTTCCCGCACATGGAGCTGTTCCGCCGCGAGAACTGGGGCCTCGTCATCTACGACGAGGTGCACGTGCTGCCTGCGCCCGTGTTCCGCGCCACCTCCGAGATCCAGTCGCGACGTCGCCTCGGTCTCACGGCCACCCTCGTGCGCGAGGACGGCCGCGAGACGGACGTCTTCAGCCTCATCGGCCCGAAGCGCTACGAGCTGCCGTGGCGGGACCTCGAGTCGAAGGGCTGGATCGCGCAGGCGCACTGCTACGAGATCCGCGTCCCGCTGCCGGAAGAGTTGCGTGGGCGCTACGCCTCCGCGGACAAGCGCCGGAAGTACCGCGTGGCGGCGGAGAACCCCCGCAAGGAGGAAGTCGTGCGGCGCATCCTCGCGCGGCACGAAGGCGATCACATCCTCGTCATCGGCGGCTACCTCTCGCAGCTCCGCTCGCTCGCGCGGGCCACGGGAGCGCCGCTCATCACCGGTCAGGTCCCCTCCGGAGAGCGCGAGCGACTTTACGATCGCTTCCGGAAGGGCGACATCCGTCTGCTCGTCGTCTCGAAGGTCGCGAATTTCGCCGTGGATCTGCCCGAGGCGAACGTCGCGATCCAGGTGAGCGGCACCTTCGGCTCGCGTCAGGAAGAGGCTCAGCGGCTCGGGCGGATCCTTCGCCCGAAGGAAGCGGACACCCGCTTCTACTCGCTCGTGACGTCCCACACCTCGGAGCAGGAGTTCGCGTTGAAGAGGCAGCTATTCCTCACGGAACAGGGCTATCACTACAACGTCGTCGACCTGGACACGCCCGCCGCGATCGAGGAGCACCTGGGAGCGGGGGCGGAGCGCGCCCCGGCATCCTGGGTGCCGGCGTGAAGCGAACCCTTCGCGACTTCCTCCGCCACGAGCTCGTCTTCGAGCACCTGAGGGCGATCTACCGATTCCACCTGGGCACCGGCGGATACGACCGGGGCGAGATGGTGGAGGGGCTCGCGTCCTACCTCGAGAGCCGCGAGGGCCGCCGGCGTCTCACGGACGGCCTCTACCGTCCGGAGCTGGAGCTGCTGCATCTGCTGCGGCAGGTCGGCGGGATCGCGCCGTCCGTGTGGCTCTCGCGCGAGCTCGCGTCGCGTCGCGGCGGCACGCCGGACTCCTGGCGCGAAGTCTTCGAGGAGCTGCGCAGCCGCCACCTCACGTTCGTGATCGGCAGCGACATCGCCTACCTGCCGGAGGGCCTCTCGGAGCTGCTCGGCCCGCGCATCGCCGGACGGCCGCGCAAGCTGGTGGGCGACGTGGTGCCGGGCGCCAGCGCACAGCGTCGCTCCACGCACGGGCTCATCGTGGCGCTGTTCAACTACGTCCACCAGAACCCGCCCCGCGTCATGGCCGAGGACGAGCGCATCTGGAAGCGCGACCTCGAGGCGATGGCGGACTTCTTCCAGGGCTACCTCGGCGAGCCCGGCGAGAGCGAGGCCGCGTCGGTGGGCGCGGTGCGCGGGCGCGTGAGCCGGCTCGTGGAGCTGGTGCGCAAGATGGGCTTCCTCGAGAAGCGCGGAAAGCGCCTCTATCTGGATCCGGTCAACTGGAGCGACTGGGCGTCGCGATCCGAGCTCGAGCGGCAGAGCCTCTTCCTGTCGTTCCTCAAGGATCACTACGAGAACATCCCCGTGGCGCTCGAGGCGCTCGTGGACTGGAAGGACACCGGCTGGGTGCCGCTGTCCCGGCTGACGGAGGCGGTGCGGTACCGCGCGCTCCGCGGCCACTTCCACATCCTGCGCATCCGCCCGCAAGCCGACGTTCCCTTCGACGGGCCCGGCCCGCGCTGGGTCGCGGCGTGCGTCCACCTGCTCGCCGATCTCGGTCTCGTGTGCACCGGCTGCGATCGACGCGGGCACCCGCTCGCCACCGCCACGGAGGGCGGGATCGAGGCGTGGCATCTGCTGAGCGATCCGCGCCGCCGCCGCCGTCGCTCGGAGGCCAGCGTCAGCTCGCGGGCCTTCGCCCAGCCGAACTTCGAGCTGCTCATTCCCGAGGAGTGCTCGCCGGTCCTGCACCGCGAGATCGGCGCGATCGCCACGCTGCGCTCGCTCGATCGCTTCTGGACGTACGCGCTGACGCCGGCGTCCGTCGCGCGCGGGATCGAGGAGGGGCTCAGCGCGGAGGACGCGGTGGCCACGCTCGACCGGCTCATGGAAGGACGGATCCCGCCGAACGTCCGCGAGGCGGTGGCGTCGTGGGCGGGCACCGCCTGGTGGGTCGATGCGAACGGACACGGATCGTGGCTGCGCGCGGAGCACCGGCTCCTCGAAGCGTTGAAGTCGCGCGAGGACGTCGCCACGGTGTTCGAGCCGATCGACGGGATGCTCCGGCCCCTGGTGCCGCGGCGCGACGCCGAGCGCTGGCTCGAAGAGCGCGGCGTGCGCGTGGCCGGCGAGGACCGCGACCCCCCGGGAGAGCTCGGACGCTCGAGCGCCGGGGAGTACGGGCGCGCGCTGGAGGCGTGGAAGCGACGCCTGGATCACTCCGGCTCGGGCACGCCGGCGGGAAGCTACTGGGCCGACGTGGTCCCGGTGGAGCCCTACGTCGACGGCCGGAGGAAGTGACCGAAGGGAAGTCATCTCGCATGAGCCGCAACATCCGGTCCTTCGCGTTCCTCCCGGCGGCGCTCCTCTTCGCCGCCGTGTCTCCCTCGCGCGCGACGGTCGTGCTCCCCACGGGCTTCTTCTTCGAGCCCGTCGTCACCGGTCCCTTCACGGGAGGGACGGTGGGCTTCGCGTTCCTCCCGGACGGACGGCCGCTCCTCCTGGAGCTGGGCACGGGCGTCGTGCGGCTCTCGGCCGTGGGCTCCTCGGTGGCGGACTCCATCGCGCAGCTGCCCGGGGTGCGCGCCGATCATCCGGAGCGCGGGCTGCTGGGAGTGGCGGTCGATCCGGCGTGGCCGAAGCGACCGTATCTCTACTTCCAGTACACGCACGTGGACGGGTTCGAGCGCGTCGAGATGTGGAGCGCCTCCGGTGCGCTCACGGATCCCTCGTCCACGTCGATCTCGCTCTCGTCCCCTTACGTGCTGCTCGGCGACATCGAGGACGTCAACGGCATCCACAACGCCGGGACGCTGCGCTTCGGACCGGACGGGAGGCTGTACTCCTCGGTCGGCGAGGACGGGATTCCCTGTCTCTCGCAGGACGTGACGGGACCGAACGGGAAGCTCCTTCGCCTCGACGTCTCGAGGGTGCCGCAGAAAGGTCCGGGCCCCCCGCCGATCGAAGACCTCGTGCCGCCGGGCAATCCGCGGCCGGAGCACATCCGCTACGCGCCGCTCGTCTACGCGTGGGGGCTGCGCAATCCGTTCCGCTTCACGGTCGACGCGCCCACCGGCAACGTCCTCATCGGCGACGTCGGCGAGGCGTGGTACGACGAGATCGACTTCATTCCCGGCGCCGGCTACCGGGGCTACGACTTCGGCTGGCCGATGTTCGACGGGACCCGGCGGATCCATTGCTGCGACAGCTGCAACACGGCGGCGGCGGTCATGCAGGCGGTCCACCTCGTGCCGAACGCGCCGGAGTCCCTGCTCGCGGTGACCGGCGGGCCGGTGATTCGCGCCGTGCCGGCGTCGCCGATCTCGTTTCCGGCGTCGCTGGACGGGGACTACTTCTACTTCGAGTTCTTTGCGGGATCGTTGCACCACCTCCGCGAGGCCGCCGGCAAGTGGGACTATGCTCCGGCGCTGCCCGGGCAACCGAGCGCGATCGCGTTCGGACTCGGGCTGCCCAGCGTGACGGACGCGCAGCTCGGGCCGGACGGCGCGCTCTACTTCGTGAGCCTGGGACTCCAGGGGGCGCTGCTTCCGCGGGGGCTCTATCGCATCGGCCACGACTCGTCGCGGCAGGCTACTTCAGTGTCGGCCGGGGGGGACGAGCGCCACGTCGTCGCCTTGCGAGTGGCGCCGAATCCCTCGCGCGCAGGCGTGGGGGTCACGGTACGGCTCCGCGGCGGCACGACGGGGGAGGTACGCGTCGAGATCCTGGATGCCGCAGGGGCGCGCGTCCGCACGATCGAGCACGCATCGGCCGCGGCCGGGGAGGCGTCGATGCAGTGGGACGGGAAGGACGCGGCCGGGCGGCTCGTGCCGGGCGGCGTCTACCTCGTGCGCGTGACTTCGGCGCTCGGGGGGGTCGTCGGCGTGGGGAAGGTGACGCTGCTCCGTTGACGCGAGGCCGGGCTCGGCTCGCAACGTCATCGCGTCCGAGGCCGCACCGTTGACACGTTGCGGCGCCCCACCCAGAATGCGCCCTTCGAACCGGGGTGCATTCGATGCGTCCACGTGCGGTCCTGCGGGCTCTCCTCCTCGTCGCGGCCATGGCGACGCTGCTGCTCGTGGGCGCCTGCGCGAAGCGCGAGGCCGCGCCGCCCGCGCCCAAGACGTTCAAGGTGGCCCTCCTCCTCACCGGCCCCATCTCCGACGACGGCTGGAACCAGAGCGCCTACGAGGGGCTGATGCGCATCCAGTCCGAGCTGGGCGCGGCGGTGGCGAAGGTCGAGAGCATCGACAAGTCCGGGTTCGAGGAGAACTTCCGGCAGTTCGGCGCCGAAGGCTACGACCTCGTCTTCGGGCACGCTTACGAGTTCCAGGACGCGGCGCTCCGCGTGGCGCCGGACTTCCCGAAGACCACGTTCATCGTGATCGCGGGAGACACCGCCGCCGCGAACGTGGGCTCGGTGCACTTCAAGCTGGAAGACGCCACGTACGTGCTCGGCGCGCTCACGGCGAAGCTCTCGCCCACGAAGGTCGCCGGCATGATCGGCGGCGAGGAGATTCCCTCCTTGAAGCCCGGCTTCGAGGGCTTCGTGAACGGCGCGAAGAGCGTGGACCCCAGTTTCACCGTCGTGACGAAGTACGTCGGCAACTGGAACGACGTCACGCTCGCGAAGGAGCACGCGGAGGCGCTCATCGAGCAGGGCGCGCGCTTCATCTTCCAGAACGCGGACAAGGCCGGCCTCGGCGTCTTCCAGGCGGCGGCCGCCCACAAGGCGAAGGGCGTCTTCGCGTTCGGGTCGAACCGGGATCAAAACGCGGTCGTCCCGGGGGCGATCTTCGCGAGCGCGGTCCTCGACGTCCCCGCGGCGTACCTCTCGATCGCGCGCGAGGTGAAGACCAGGACCTACGTGCCGCGGTCCTCGGCCATGGGCTCGAAGGAGGGCGTCGTGTCCGTGGTCATGAGCCCCGAGCAGGGTCCGAAGCTCGCCCCCGAGCTGGTCTCGTTCCTCTCCGACCTCGAGTCCAAGATCGCGCGCGGAGAGATCGACCCGCTCGCGCCCCCGCGGTGAGCGAGCCGCTCCTCCGAGCCGCCGGTCTCACGAAACGCTTCGGTGCGCTGACGGCGCTCGAGACCGTGGATCTCGACGTCCGGCCCGGCGAGGTCCACGCGATCCTCGGCGAGAACGGCGCGGGCAAGACGACGCTCGTGAACCTCCTCTTCGGGATGTTGCGCGCGGACGCGGGGCGCATCCTCTGGCGCGGCGAGGAGACGGCGCTCCGCTCCCCGCACGACGCGCTGGCCCGCGGCATCGGCATGGTGCACCAGCACTTCATGCTGGTGGGCGCCCTGCCCGTCTGGGAGAACGTGGCGCTCTCCGATCCGAAGCGCCCGGCGTTCCGACTGGACGCCGCGCGCGGGCGGCGGCGCGTGCAGGAGCTCGCCGAGCGCTACTCCCTCGCCCTCGACCCCGACGCGCGCGTGGACGATCTGCCGGTCGGCGCGCGGCAGCGCGTGGAGATCGCGAAGGCGCTCGAAGGCTCGGCGGCGCTGCTCATTCTCGACGAGCCCACCGCGGTTCTCGCGCCGAGCGAGGTGGACGACCTCTTCGCCGCGATCCGCGAGATGAAGCGCGCGGGCACGGCGATCGTCTTCATCAGCCACAAGCTCGACGAGGTGCTGGCCATCTCGGACCGTGTGACCGTGCTCCGGCGCGGGCGCGTGGTGGCGCGCGTGCGGACGGAGGACGCGGACGCGTCGTCCCTCGCGCGCGCGATCGTGGGCGAAGAGGCGGCGGCGTGGACGCGCAGCGGCCGGCGCGCGGCGGCGGACGGCGACGTGGTCCTTTCGGTCGAGGGCGCGTCGGCGAAGGCGCCGGGCGCCCCGGCGCTGCGCGAGGTCTCCTTCGCGCTCCGCGCGGGCGAGATCCTCGGGGTCGCGGGGGTGGACGGGAACGGACAACAGGAGCTGGTGGCGCTGCTCGCCGGGTTGTTGCGCCCGGACGCCGGCCGGGTGCGCCTCGCGGGAGCGGACGTGACCGCGCTCGACGTCGAGGCGCGGTGGCGTCGCGGGCTCTCGGTCCTGCCCGGGGACCGCGCCCGGGAAGGTCTCGTCCCCGACGCGCCGCTCTGGGAGAACCTCGCGCTGCGGGAGTTCGGCGCGCCGTGGGCGAGGGGCCGGCTCGGCGTGAGCCCGTCGGCGCACGTGCGTCGCGCAGGCGAGCTGCTCGCCCGCTTCGACGTGCGCGCCGAGGGCCCTCGCGTGCCGGCGCGCAGCCTCTCGGGCGGGAACCAGCAGAAGCTGCTGCTCGCGCGCGAGCTGGCCGCCGAGCCGAAGGCGATCGTGCTGCTCAATCCCACGCGCGGCCTCGACGTGGGCGCCGCCTCCGCGCTCCTGCGCACGCTGATCGAGCTCCGCGACGCCGGACGCGCGATCCTCCTCGTCTCGACGGAGCTGGACGAGCTCCTGGAAGTCTCCGATCGCGTCGCGGTGCTCTTCCGCGGCGGGCTCCGCGAGGCGACCTCGCGCGAACGCGCCGCGATCGGCGCCTTGATGCTGGGCCGCGAGCCGTGAGCGTCGCGAGGGACGTGCGAGCGGCGCTCTCGCTCACCGCGTATCTCGCCGCGGCGCTCCTGGTCTCGGCGATCGTGGTGGCGGCGGCCGGGCGCGACCCCGCCCTCGCGCTCCGGTCGCTCGCGGACGGCGCCTTCGGCTCGCGCTACGGGCTGCTCAACGTCGGCACGAAGGCGTGCCCGCTTCTCCTCACGGGGCTCGGCGTTCTCGTGGCGTTCCGCTGCGGCTTCTGGAACATCGGCGCGGAAGGGCAGCTCGTGTGCGGCGCGATCGTGGCGGGGTGGCTCGGCACGCGCTCCGGGCTGCCCGCCTTGGTGCACGTGCCGCTCGTCCTGGCGCTGGCCTTCGCGGCGGGCGCGGCGTGGTGCCTGCTGGCGGCGTGGCTTCGCGTGAAGCGCGGCGCGCTCGAGGTCATCTCGACGATCATGCTGAACTTCGTGGCGCTCTACCTCCTGTCGTGGCTCGTGCACGGGCCGCTCATGCAGGCGTCGCGGGCGCAGCCGATCAGCGACGCGATCGCCGCCTCCGCCGTGCTCCCGCGGCTCTTCGGTCGCGGCTACACGCTGCACGCCGGAATCCTCCTTGCGCTCGCGGCGGTCGCCCTCGGGTGGCTCGTGCTGGCGCGCACCGAGTGGGGCTTTCGCGTGCGCATGGTGGGAGGCAACCCCCTCGCGTGCGCGTGGGCGGGGATTCCGGTGCAGCGCACTCTCCTCGGCGCGGCGGTGGTGTCCGGAGGGCTCGCGGGTCTCGCGGGTGCGGTGGAGGTGATGGGCGTCCTCGGGCGCCTCTTCGACAAGATCTCGCCGGGCTGGGGCTACACGGCGATCGCGGTCGCGCTGCTCGCGCGCCTGCAGCCGCTGGCGCTGGTGCCGGCGGCCCTCTTCTTCGGGGCGCTGGACGCCGGGTCGTCCCGCATGCAGCAGGAAGCCGACGTCTCCCACGTGCTCGTGCTCGTGATCCAGGCGGTCGTGATCCTCGCCTCCGTGGCGTCGGGCGCGATTCGCCGCGACCGGGAGGTCGCGTGATGGAGGCGTGGAGCGGTCTGTTCGAAGCGACGGTTCGCGTGGCCATCCCGATCCTCCTCGCGGTGATCGGCGAGGTGGTGGCAGAGAGGGCCGGTGTGCTGAACGTCGGGATCGAAGGGATGATGCTCTTCGGCGCGTTCGGCGCCTTCGCGGGCGCGTGGACGTGGGGGACGCCGTGGGCGGGGCTCCTGGTGGGCGTCCTGGCCGCGGTGCTGCTGGCGGCGGTCTTCAGCGTCTTCGTGATCCGCGCGAGCTTCGATCCCATCGTCACGGGCGTGGCCGTCAACGTGCTCTCCTTGGGACTGACGGGCGTCCTCTTCCGCGCGATGACGTCCGGCACCGTGCGATCGCTCTCCGTGGACACGTTCCCCGCCGTGCCCTTGCCGGTTCTCGCGGGAATCCCGGTGCTCGGCCCGGCCCTCTTCGCCCAGAACGCGCTCGGCTACGCGGCCTTCGCCCTCGCTGCGCTCGCCGCCGTCTTCCTGGCGCGCACCACGCCCGGGCTCCTGCTGCGTGCCGCGGGGGAGAACCCGGAGGCGGTGGAGACCGCCGGCACGGACGTGCGTCGCGTGCGCTTCCTCGCCACGCTCTTCGGCGGCGCCTGCGCGGGCGCGGCCGGCGCCTATCTGTCGACCGGCTACTCCGACACTTTCGTCGAAGGGATGTCGGCGGGGCGCGGCTTCGTGGCGCTCGCGATCGTCGTCTTCGCGCGCTGGAGCCCGTGGGGCGGACTCGGCGGGGCGCTCCTCTTCGGGCTCGCGATGTCCCTGCAGGTGCGCCTCCAGGGACGCAACCTCCTCGGCGCCGAGATCCCCTACCAGTTCTTCCAGGCGTTGCCGTACGCTCTCACGCTGGCGGTGCTGGCGCGCTCGAGCCGACTTGGCGCGGGCGCGCCCGCCGCGCTCGCGAAGCCCTTCGTCCGGGAACGTTGATGCTGGTCACCCGCGTGGAGAAGCTGAAGGCGGTGACACGGGGCGAGGGCGGCCGGTTCCGGGTCTTCGCGTTCGACGTGGAGGCGTCGGTGGAAGGCGAGATCGACGCCACGTCCGGCATGGTGGTGAATCTCGCGACGCTGAAGGAGGCGATCCGGCGCGAGGTGGTGGCGCGCCTGGAGGGGCGCTGCCTCGACGGGACCGACGGCTCTCCGAACCTCCCCACCGCGGAGGCGCTCGCGCGCGAGATCGCGGCCATCCTGGGCGATCGCGTTGCGGGGCAACGGCTGGCGCGCCTCCGGCTCGTGGGCGCGCCGGGCCCGATCGTCGAATGGCGCAGAGGAGAAGAGATGGACGTCACGCGGGTCTACGAGTTCTCGGCGTCGCATCGGCTGCACGCGCCTTCGCTCTCTGCGGAGGAGAACGTGCGCATCTTCGGCAAGTGCAACAACCCGAAAGGACACGGGCACAACTACGTGCTCGAGGTGACGCTCCGCGGCAAGCCGCGCGGCTCCGGGGAGCTGATTCCGGCGGAGCAGTTCGACAGCGTCGTGAAGGCCGAGGTGATCGACCGCTGGGATCATCGCCATTTGAACGAGGATCTTCCCGAGTTCGCCGGGGTGAACCCCACGGCGGAGGAGATCGCGCGTCTCGCCTGGCGGCGCCTCGCGGGCCCGCTCGCGGCGGCGGCGGGGGACGGGCGGCGCCTCTTCCGCGTGAAGCTGCGCGAGACCGAGCGCAACCACGTGGAGTACTACGGCGAAGGGGAGGCCTCGTGATCGAGCGGGACTCGACGGCGGCGACGACCCCGGGTGCGGCGGGCGGGCGGATCGAGCGAGGTCTCTCGCGGATCCTCGCGCGCGGAACGGAGCGGCGCGACTTCCTCGACCGCATGGCCACGAACGACCTCGCGAGGCTCGCGCCGGGTCAGGGCGCGCCCACCTTCCTGCTCGAGCGGACGGGGCGCGTCGTGGATCGGCTGCTCGTCCTCGAGCGCGGCCAGGAGGCGCTCCTCCTCGGGAGCGCGGGGCGCGGCGCGGCCGCCCTCGAGTGGCTGGCGAAGTACGTCATCGCGGACGACGTGACGCTGCGTGACGTCGGCGAGGAGACCGGGCTCGTCACCGTGCTCGGAAAGGCGGCGCCGGAGGTGCTGAAGCGTCGCTTCGGCGTGGCGGCGGCGGAGCTGGCGCCGTGGGATCACCGGAGCGGGTCGCCGCCCTTCGAGGAGACCCTGGTGGTGCGGGCGGAGGATGTGGGCGGGAAGAGCTTCCACGTGATCGCGCCGCGCGCGTCGATGCCCGCGGTGGAGGCGGCGCTCGCCGAGCTGCCCGTGGTCTCCGAGCCGACGTATCGCGCGCTCCGCATCGAGGCCGGCGTGCCGGCGTTCGGCGAGGAGTTCACGGAGCGGTCCATTCCGCTCGAGCTGCGCGCGCTCGATCACATCAGCTTCACGAAGGGCTGCTACGTGGGGCAGGAAGTGATCGCGCGGCTGCACAACTTCCATCGCGTGAAGCGCGCGCTCGCGCGCGTGCAGATCGAAGGGCCGCCGCCCTCCGCCGGCGCCGAGCTCCGCGAGGGCGACGAGGTCGTCGGCAGCGTGGCCAGCGCCGCCGCGCTCGCGGGAGCCACGTTCGCGCTCGCGTTCGTGGAGCAGGGGCGCCAGACGCCGGGCCGCGCCCTCGTGGTCCAGGACGGCGCCGAGAGAAGCGCCGCGCGCGTTCTCACCCTCACCCCATCCGGAGATCCGTCATGAACACCGCCACGCCCGCGCTGCCCGTGACCGACGAGGAGCGCGTCGAGCTCGTCCGCCTGCGCCGCGACTTCCACCGCCACCCCGAGCTCGGCTTCCACGAGGTGCGCACGTCGGGGATCGTGGCGGCGCGCTTGAAGGAGCTGGGCTACGAGGTGCGCGAAGGGCTCGGCGGAACCGGCGTCACGGGTCAGAAGGGACGCGGGGGGCGAGCGCTCTTCGTGCGCGCGGACATGGACGCGCTGCCGATCCGCGAGGAGAACGACGTCGAATACCGGAGCACGAACGACGGCGTCATGCACGCCTGCGGCCACGACACGCACACGGCGATCGCCCTCGCCGCGGCGGCGCGCTTCGCGAAGGCCGCCTTCCCCGGACGGCTGCGCTTCGGCTTCCAGCCGGCGGAGGAAGTGGGTCAGGGCGCGGAGAAGATGATGGGCGACGGGGCGCTCGAGGGAGTGGACGCGGTGCTCGGGCTCCACGTGTGGAACTCGATGCCGGTGGGGAAGGTGGGCGTCACCGAAGGCGCCGCGATGGCCGCGGTGGACGACTTCGACATCACCGTGCACGGGCGGGGCGGGCACGCGGCCGAGCCGCAGGAAGCGGAAGACCCCATCGTGGCGGCGGCGGGGATCATCCGCGATCTGCAGACCATCGTGAGCCGGCGCGTCGACCCGTTCCAGACCGCCGTCCTCTCGGTGACGTGGATCGAGGGCGGCAGCGCCTACAACGTCATTCCCGAGAAGGCCATGCTGCGCGGCACGATCCGCACCTTCGACGAAGGCGTGCGGAACGAGATCCATCGACGGGTGCGCGAGATCGTGGGCGCGAAGGGGACGGTCGAGATCCGGAAGATGACGCGCGTTCTCGTGAACGATCCACGGATGTGCCGGATCGTGCGCGAGGCCGCGGCCTCCGTGGTGGGGAAGGAGAACATCATCACGGACGAGCGCACGATGGGCGGCGAGGACTTCGCGTCGATGCTGGCGGCGAAGCCGGGCTGCTTCTTCTTCGTGGGCTCGCAGTCGCCGGGCGGGGCCTACCCGCATCACCATCCCCGGTTCGACGTGGACGAGCGCGCGCTCGCGATCGGGCTCGAGGTGATGACGCGCGCGGTGCGCGTCTACCTGGAGCGCGGCTTCGAGTGATCGAGCGCCACTGCGTGCGCTGCGGCCACCTCCTCGAGGGCGAGCCGCCCACGTGTCCCGAGTGCGGTCACGTGCACTGGCGCGACCCGAAGGTCGCGTCGTGCACGATCTTCCGCTGGCAGGGCGGCGTGTTCCTCACGCGTCGCGGGATCGAGCCGGGCTACGGGCGTTGGACGTTCCCCGGCGGATACGTCGATCGCGGGGAGACGGTGGAGGCGGCGGCGGTGCGCGAGACCCGCGAGGAGACGGGCTGCGAGGTCGACCTCGACGATCTCCTCGGCCTCTACAGCTATCCCGGGCAGACCGCGATCATCGTGGTGTATCGCGCGAGCGTCCGGAGCGGCGTGCCGCACGCTCTTCACGAGAGCCTGGAGGCGCAGACCTTCGGGGACGGCGCGATCCCGTGGGGCGAGCTGGCGTTTCCTTCCACGCGGGAGGCGCTGCGCGACTTCCTCGCGGCCGAGCGCGATCCGTCGGTGCGCGGGAGATCGCGGAACCTCCGGTAGCTCGAATGACGGACCGAAGTTCCGGCGCCCCGTCCACGTCCGGCGCGCGGCAGACCCAGACTCACCGCGAGCCTGAGTCCTCCGGCGGCGTCAGCTCCACCACCCGCAGCCGCTCGCCCTCCCACTCGTCTCCGTTCCAGCGCACCTGATCGATCTGGATGGTGCGATCGGTGATCCAGAGGGGGCGGCCCTCGATCCAATCCGGCGTGACCAGAAGCTGCTGCTTCCTTCCCGTGGCCGGCTCCACGACCCAAAGGTCGGCGGCGATCGGATCCCCGCCGACGGGATCGACCGCGGTCGGCCGTGCGAAGGCGATCCAGCGACTGTTCGGGCTCCACGAGAAGTCGTAGTCCGAGAAGGTGGCGCAGGTGTCGAGGACCGACACGGTGCCGCTCGGGATGGCGACGGTGTAGAGAAGCGTCCCCGGGTGATCGTACGCACCGCCGTCCGCCGCGATCGTGCGCGAATCCGGCGACCACTTCATGTCGCTGAGGGAGGCGGCGGCGTCGGGATCGATCACCGGGGCCCTCGCATGGGCGTCGACGATCGTGAGGTCGCCGTGCCGCTTGATGGAGCGCCAGACGGAGCAAGCGATCCACCGCCCGTCCGGCGACCACCGCGGCATGCAGGTCCATGCATCGAGGAGCAGCGAGGTCGTCCCCGCACGCGCGTCCTCGACGAAGACGCGCGCATGGTGTTCGTCATCCGTGCGAACGACCGCGCGCAGTCCGTCGGGTCCCGCCACGGAGTCGACATCCTCGGAAGGGCGGAGATACCGCGTCCGGTCTTCGAAGGGCGTCTCCTGCGGCCGGGGCTGCCGCACGGCGAGCACCGACCAGACCGTGCTCGTGGGCGAGGCCCCCGCCTTCACGGCCCCGATCGCCAGCAGACCAGCGGCGCTGCAGGCAGCCGCGCTGCAGGCGAGCCTCCGAAGGTCGCGCAATGCGCTCATCCTCGCCGGGGCGATCTGACGCAGTTCTGACTTACGCGACTGATCTTCGTCATGTTTCCAACTGATTCCCGTCATGTCCGGCGCGTTTGCGCGTCCCCGGCGGGTCTCCGACGCGGATCATGGACACGACTACGGTCCATACCCCGGGGGACTGCGACATGACCAAGAGACTCATTGCCGTCACGCTGCTCTTCGTATCGGCTTCCGCGCTGCAACCGGCGAGCGCCGCGCCGCCGCCGGCGGAGGCCGTCCTCGCGGCCGAGACGGCCCCGGCGGCTCCGGCCGCATCCACGGGAACCTCCTCGGTCACGGAGGCGGGGGCGTCCGACACGACCCCGGTGGCAAGACACACGCTGCCGCCGATCGTCGTCACGGCCTCGCGGCTGCGCGTTCCGTTCGCGGAGAATCCCGGCGCCACCACTGTCGTGGAGCACGCGTTGCGCAGCATGCCGCGCGCGATCGCGGCCGACGAGGCGCTGAAGCTCGTCCCGGGCGTGAAGGTGGACAACCAGGCCGATGGCGAGCGCGTGCACATGTCCTCGCGCGGCATCGGCATCCTCACGGAGCGCGGCGTCCGCGGGATCAAGGTCCTTCTGGACGATCTGCCGCTCAACGATCCCTCGGGGTTCGCGCCGGACCTCTTCGATGTGGACTGGGCGACGATCCAGCGCATCGAGGTCTTCCGCGGCCCCGCGTCCGCGCTCTACGGCGGCGGGTCCGCGGGCGGCGTGATGAACCTCTTCACGCGCGACGGCGAGGGCGCGCCCGTCGGCGGGCGCGCCGACTTCACCGGCGGCTCCTACGGCTTCAAGAAGGAGCTGGCCGAGGCGAGCGGACTCGCCGGCAAGACGGCGTATCGCGCGTCGTTCTCGCGCACCGAAGGCGACGGCTACCGCGAGCACACCGCTTACTCGGCGGCGAACCTCTACTCGAAGTTCAGCTGGCACCTGGGGAACCGGGGTCGCTTGACGGGCATCGTGGGCGGCACGCGCTTCTTCAACAACAACGCGGAGGGATTGAACCTCGCGTGGCTCGCGCAGGATCGGCGCATGGCGAACCCCGACGCCCTCACGTACAACGAGTTCCAGAAGACCGAGCGAGCCACCGTCGGCTTCACCGGCCAGGTGCCGGCGCGGGGGAGCGACGAGCTCGACTTCAGCCTCTACGCGCGGCACACGCACTTCGACGAGTCGGTGCCCTCGTCGGTGCTGCACCGCGGGTTCGAGACGCCCGGCGGCTTCGTGCAGTACAGCATGCCGTGGACGCGTGGCGACGTGCGCAACCGCATCGCCGTGGGGCTCGACGTGGACGGCCAGGTGATCGACGAGATGCGGCGTCCGAACCTGGGGATGGCCATCGAGGGCTCCGAGATCCTCGCCGACCAGACGATCCACCAGCGATCCGTCGGCGCCTACGTGCTCGATCGCGTGGAGCTGGCCCATCACACCGCGCTGATGCTGGGCGTCCGCCACGACTCGATCAAAGACCGGCTGGCCGACGACCTGAAGGCGGGGGGGACGGATCTCTCGGGCGAGGCGTCCTTCTCGAAGAGCACGGCGCGCGTGGGCGCGTCGTGGAACCCCCTGGCCTCCTTCGGCGCGTACGCGAGCTGGGGACAGGGCTTCCTGCCGCCGGCCACCGAGGAGCTCTCGAACAACCCCGAGCGCTTCGGCGGCTTCAATGCGCGCCTCGTCCCGGCGACGTCGTCGGGCGAGGAGGTGGGCGCACGCGGCACCGTGTCGAAGGTCAGCTACGACGTCGCGGTCTTCCACCTGCAGACCGAGAACGACTTCGGCCGCTACCGGGTGCCCGACCGTCCGCTCGAGACGTTCTATCAGAACACCGGCAAGAGCCAGCGCTACGGCGCGGAGACGCTGCTCGAGTGGTGGCCCACGAAGGACGTGACGCTGCAGGCGGCGTACACGTTCTCGCACTTCCGCTACGACCACGCGGAGTACAACGGCACCGTGTACGAGAACACCTGGGTGCCGAACTCGCCGAAGCACCAGGCGTATCTGGACGCCGAGTACCGCTTCGGGCGCCACTTCACGGTGGGCGTGGGCGAGGAGATCCAGAACCGCTGGGCCGTGGACCCGAGCAACCGCGCGTGGGTGGAGGGCTTCGGGCTGCTGAACGCGCGGTGCTCCGCGCGCTGGGACGTGTCCGGACACGAGATCGAGGCGCAGCTCGCCGGGCGCAACCTGACGGGGAAGGAGTACATCGCGTTCAGCGAGCCGGACCCGGACGGCAACTCCTATCAGCCGGGCCCCACCGAGGAGTTCTACGGGGGGCTGCAGGTCCGCTTCTGACGAGAGCTGCGGAGAGACGCGGCCTCGCCGTTCGTCGGCTGCGCCGGGTAGCCTTTCCGCTTCGGACGCGGAGTTGCGGGGATCGGGCCGCGCCGGTCCGATCCCCGCGCTCCGCCGGTTCGCCCCCGGCCGGCCACGGCCGCGCGCACCCCGCATCCGCTTCGGCTCGTCCGTCCTTCGCGAGTCGCGTGGTCGTGTGGGACATTTCCTGACGATGCGCTCCTGTGGATCCGCTCGACCTCGTCGGGCCTCCACGCCGCGGCGAGCGGCTCGCGGATTTCCCGAGCTAGGCGCCGCTCGCTCCGCGTATGCTCCCCAGTGCCCCGGAATGATCGTCGACACATCCCCACCATGAGGCCCGGCCGCATGGCCAGGCCCAGGAGCGCAGAATGCAGACGACCTTCGTCCGGTGGACCGCCGTCGCTGTCCTCGCGGCGGCGCCCGCCGCCGCGACCATCCGACAAGTCCCCGGGAGCTACGCCACGATCG
This sequence comes from bacterium, assembly GCA_046330135.1. Lineage (GTDB taxonomy): Bacteria > ARS69 > ARS69 > ARS69 > ARS69 > CAYYFX01. Next base: position 960,676 of record JAXLTI010000003.1, on the reverse strand, counting down.
GCGCCGCCCTCGCCGCCTCGTCCGCGGGAGACGTGGTCCAGGTGGCCCCGGGGACCTACTCCGTCTCCGCCAACGGCGAGACGTTTCCGCTGTCGGTGGTGCAGGACGTCCATCTCGCGGGCGCGGGCATGGGCCTCTGCACGCTCGATGCCCAGGGGTCGGAGTCGGTCGTGTCGATGAACGCTCCCTCGGGCGGTCGCGTGAGCGGTTTCACCATCACCGGAGGCCGCGCCCCCTCCGGAGGCGGGTTCCTCGTGCAGCAGGGCGACCCCGAGATCGACCACAACCTGATCGTGAGCAACGGCGCGCAGTTCCGCGGCGCCGGCATCTTCGCCGTGAAGGCCGGCCCGCCCGCGTGCGCGCCGTGGATCCACCACAACGTGGTGTGGATGAACTACGACACGGTGCTGGGGGACGCGGTGGACGTGCACGGCGTCGTCACCGCCGACAACGTCCGCGGCGTGATCGAGAACAACCTGATCGGGCGCACCGACGGCAACGGAGCGCTCACGAGCACGAGCTCGGCGCCGACGATCCGGCAGAACATCTTCTTCGAGAACGGGACGACGGCCACGGTGCCGCCGCGGGGTCGCGGGATCTGCTGGCTCAGCTCGGAGCCCGCGGCCATCTACCACAACCTCTTCCACGCGAACGTCGTGGCCGCGCTCCTGTGGCCGCCGGCCGGCGGCAACTTCAGCGGGGCGGCGAGCAACGACGTCAGCGCCACCGACCTCGTGTACGGGAACGCGGACGGCGATCCCCTCCTTCGCGACGTCGACGCGCTGGACTTCCGCCTGCAGCCGTCGAGCCCGGCGATCGACGCGGGCGACCCCTCGCTGCCGCACGATCCGGACGGCACGGTCGCGGACGTGGGGCCGTTCTGGTTCGATCAGAGCGGCGCCACGGGAGCGCCCGAGACGTCGCGCGGGAATCGAGACCTCGCGGTGTCGGTCTCGCCGAATCCGTTCCGAGCCGACGAAGGCGCACGGATCCGCTGGTCCGTGGCCCGAGACGGCGACGTCTCCGTCACGATTCTCGATGTGGCGGGGCGTCGCGTCCGCACGCTCGCCAGCGGCCGGCGTGGGGCGGGCACGGCCGAGACTCGATGGGACGGCCGCGCGGAGAACGGCGCGCGCGTGGCCGCGGGCGTCTACCTCGTTCTCGTCCGCGAAGAACGGGGCGCGCGAACGGCGCCCGTGCTGCTCCTGCGGTGAGCGCGCGGCGCCGCGGGGCGCGCCTGCCCGCTCAGGTGTGCGCCCCGTAGTCCCGCATGAGGCCGGCCATCTTGCGCAGCTTCGATTCCACGCGCCCGTTCACCGTGCCGAGCGGATAGCGGTTCCGCCCGACGCGCCGGCCGGCGGCCACGCCGGTGAGGATCTCGAGCCCCTCGTCGATCGACTGGACGGCGTGGATGCGGAAGCGGCCCGCGCGGACCGCGTCCACCACTCGCGACGCCAGCATGAGGTCCGGCACGTTCGCCTTGGGGATGAGGACGCCCTGCGTTCCCGCGAGCCCCTTCGCGAGGCACACGTCGAAGAAGCCTTCGACCTTCTCGTTGACGCCGCCGATCGGTTGGATCTCGCCCTTCTGGTTCACGGAGCCCGTCACCGCGATGTCCTGGCGCAGCGGCAGGTCCGCGAGCGCCGAGAGGATGGCGTAGAGCTCCGTGGAGGACGCGCTGTCTCCGTCCACTCCGGAATACGACTGCTCGAAGCAGATCGAAGCGGACAGCGTGAGCGGCCGCTCCTGCGCGTACTTCGAGCGCAGGTAGCCGCCGAGGATCTGCACGCCCTTGTCGTGCGTGCGACCCGACAGGTCCGCCTCGCGCTCGATGTTGATGATGCCGGCGTTGCCGAGCGCCACGGAGGCCGTGATCTTCGACGGCAGCCCGAAGGCGTACTCGCCGACCTCGTACACCGCGAGTCCGTTCACCTCGCCGATCTTCGCGCCCGTGACGTCGATGAAGACGGTCCCTTCCGCGATCATCTCGCGCATGCGCTCGGAGGAGAGGTTGTTCCGGTAGTCCTTGCGCTCGAGCGCCCGCTCCACGTGCCGCGCCTCGACCAGGCCCACGCCTTCCTTCTTCGCGAAGTGGCTGGCCTCGCGCACGAGGTCCGCGATCATGTTGAAGCGCGTGGAGAGCTTGTTGCGCCGGCCCGCGAGCCGGGTGCCCTGCTCCACCACCTGCGCCACGCCGCCGCGGTCGAAGGGGAGGATCTTCTCCTCCTCCACGAGCCGCTGGATGAAGGCGCCGTACAGGGTGCGGCTCTCGGGGACGTTGTCCATCTCCGTGTCGAAGTCCGCGCGGATCTTGAAGATCTTCGCGAACTCGTCGTCGTACGCGAGCAGCGCCGCATAAAGGTCCACGTCCCCGATGATGAGGACCTTCACGGAGATGGAGATCGCCTCGGGCTGCAGCGCGGGCGGGCCGAGCATCCAGTGGAGGTCGAACGTGGGAATCTCGAGCCGTCCCGTGCGCAGGGTGCGCTTGATCGTGTTCCACACGAGAAGCGGCTCGGCGAAGAGATCCGCGCCGTTCAGCACCAGGTAGCCGCCGTTCGCGCGGTGCAGGCTGCCGGCCTTGATCTTCGTGTGGTCCACCGGGGCTTCGCCGTCCTTCGCCCAGCCGCGCTCGAGCATGCCGAAGAGCATCGGCAACGTGGGCGTGTTCTCGACGATGACCGGCGCGCCCTTCGTGTTCCCGTTGTCGACCACGAGGTTCACGAGGTAGGGCACCATCGGGTTCGCGTGGTCCCCCTCGGCCGGGTCGCCGCCGCCCCCGACGAAGTTCTTGAGATTGCGCAGCGCGTGCTCTTCCACGAGATCGAGCCACGCGATGACCTCGGGTTGGTCCCTCATCTCCTCGCGGACCGCCGCCACGCACGCGGTGACGATGGGGTGGGCGGACGCGACGTCGTGGGCGGAGAGGCGGGCGCGCATCTCCGTCTCGATCTCGATGGCCTCGCGCACCACCTCGGCCAGCTCGTCCGCGTGCGCCTCGTGCTTGCGGCGCAGCTCGTCGAAGCGCTTCGCATCGAACTTCCCTTCGCTCACGGCCTCTTCGAGGTCCGGCAGGAAGCGCGGCTCGCCCTCGATGACCGGAACGAGATGGGGCCCCGACACTCCGCCCGCCTGGACCTGGACCAGCGCGAAGCCGTCCGCCTGGACCTTCTTCTCGAAGCCCTGGATGACCTCGCGCTGCTTGCGGCGATAGCGCTCTTCGATGCGCTCGTGGCCCTTCCGGTAGGGCTCCTCCTGGAACACGCGCGGGAGGTCGGCCGAGAGGCGCCGCACCGCCACCGCCATCTTCTCCGCGAACACGCGTCCCTTCCCGGCAGGCACGAAGAGCGCCCGGGGATGGTCCGAGCTCGAGAAGTTGTACACGTAGCAGAGGTCGGGGGGCGCCGCTGCGGTGCGGTCGAGCCGCTCGAGGACGGTCCGGATCGTGGTGTTGCGGCCCGTCCCGACGAATCCCGTGAGGAAGACGTTGTAGCCGGGCGCGTCCATCTCGAGGCCGAGCGTGATGGCCTCGATCGCCCGGCGCTGGCCGATGATCTCGCGGTTCGGCTCCAGGTCCGCGGTGGATGCGAAGGGCAGGGTGGAAGGCTCGCAGGTCCAGCGCAGCTCCTCGAACGGCAGGGGCGCGACGTCCGGCGCCATCAGCAGACCGTCCACCGCGGGACGTTCCGAGGCGGGTGTGGGCGCGGAGCGCTCGTCCATCGTGCCTCCCGGGGCGGGGGTGAGCAGGCGGGGGAAGGGATCATACCGGGAAGAGGCGAATGCGGGGAGGCGCTAGAATGCCGTCGTGACCACCTCGAAGGGACCACGGGCGCCGCGCGCCCCGAAGAAGGCGGTGGCCGCGTACCGCGCCGCGCTGGTGCCGTGGTACCGGGAGGCGGCGCGCGACCTCCCGTGGCGCCGCGAGCCCACGCCGTATCGCGTGTGGGTCTCGGAGATCATGCTCCAGCAGACGCGCGTGGAGACGGTGATCCCGTACTTCGAGCGCTTCCTGGGCCGCTTCCCCACGATCGCCGCCCTCGCCGCGGCCTCCGACGAAGCGGTGCTCGAAGCGTGGAGCGGCCTCGGCTACTACCGCCGCGCGCGGAACCTGCATGCGGGCGCGAAGGAGATCGTGCGCCGGCACGCCGGCCGCTTTCCGGACGACCTGCGCGACGTGCGCGACCTCCCGGGCATCGGGCGCTACACCGCGGGCGCGATCCTCTCGATCGCGCTGGGGGAGCGCGAGCCGATCGTGGATGGCAACGTCACGCGCGTGCTGTGCCGCGTCTTCGGCGAGGCGGGAGACGTCTCGAAGGCCGTCACGTCGAAGCGGCTGTGGCGAATCGCCGCGGAGGTGGTGGCGGAAGGCCCGCCCGCCGTGGTGAACCAGGCGCAGATGGAGCTCGGCGCCCTCGTGTGCCTGCCCAAGCGCCCTCGCTGCGCGGCGTGCCCCTGCGCGGCCCTCTGCGTCGCACGCCGCACCGGCCGCGTGGACGCGCTGCCGCGCCTCCCGGCGAAGCGAGCGAGCGTGGACGTCGCGCGGGCCGTGCTGCTCGTGCGAAGCGACGGCCGGGTGCTGCTCCGGCGCCGACGAGAGGGGGAGGTCTCGCCCGGTCTCTGGGATCTCCCCGGCGCCTTCACCGGCGCGGACGGTGATCGCTCCACCGGCGTCGAAGACGCCGTCGCGATCCTCCCGTTTCCCGTCGACGTCGGTGCGAAGCTCGGCGCGATCCGGCACGGCGTGACGTACCGGCGCATCGTCCTCGACGTCTATGCGGCGACGCCTCGCCGGCGCGGGCGGGAAGATCGCCTGCTCCGGGGCCCGGACGGCGCCGAGCTGACCTGGCACGACGTGGGCGAGGCGGACGGCCGCGCCCTCTCGTCCCCGGCGCGGCGCATCCTCAGACGGCTTGCCCGGCCGGCTTCCCTTCCGGATCCTCGGTGAGGCCCCGCCCGCGAGCGGGCGGCTTCCCATCCTTGACGCCGGTTCGCGGGCGTCGGTATCTTGCCAACCTGCGACCGGACCACGCGCAACTCGCCTGTCTTCAATCAGTTCGCGCCACCCCGCGCGCGGGAGAGAACATGTCGACGACCACCGCGACCGCCGCCGCCGGCCCCTCCTTCCAGCTCACGAAGGAGCAGGAGGAGATCCGCAAGCTCGCCCGCGACTTCTCGGACAACGAGATCACCCCCGCGGTGGCCGAGCATCACGACCGCGAGGGCACGTTCCCCGCCGAGATCGCCAAGAAGGCCTGGGAGCTGGGGCTGATGAACTGCATCGTGCCGGAGGAGTACGGCGGCCTCGGGCTCAGCTGCTTCGACGAGTGCCTGATCGCGGAAGAGCTGGCGCACGGGTGCATGGGCATTTCGCTCGCAATCATGGCGAACAACCTCGGCATCGTGCCCGTGAAGCTCGCGGGCAACGCGGAGCAGAAGAAGAAGTACCTCGGCGGCTTGACCGAGCGGTACGCGCACTGTGCGTACGGCCTGACCGAGCCCGAAGTGGGCAGCGATCCCGGCTCGCTCAAGGCCACCGCGGTGCGCAAGGGCGACAAGTACGTGCTGAACGGCGTGAAGCGCTGGATCACCGGCGCCGGCGCGTCGGACTGGTTCGTGATCTTCGCCTCGACCGATCCCTCGAAGGCGCACAAGGGCGTGAGCGCGTTCGTCGTCGAGAAGGACTTCCCCGGCGTGTCGCTCGGCAAGAAGGAAGACATGATGGGGCAGCGCGCGTCGTACACCTGCGACATCAACATGGACGACGCGGAGGTCCCCGTCGCGAACCGTCTCGGCGAGGAAGGCACGGGGTTCTACCTCGCCATGCAGACCTTCCAGCGCACGCGGCCGGCGATCGCCGCGGGCGCGGTGGGCGTCTCGCAGTGCGCGCTGGACCACAGCCTTCGCTACTCGCTCGAGCGCAAGACGTTCGGCACGTTCATCGGCAACCACCAGGGCGTGCAGTTCCTGCTGGCGGACATGCAGCGCGACATCACCGCGGGGCGCCTCCTCACCTGGTACTGCGCCTGGCTCGTGGACCAGGGCATGGACAACAACATGGAGGTCGCCATCGCGAAGCTGTTCACGTCGGACAACGCGATGCGCATCACCACGGACGCCGTGCAGATCTTCGGCGGCTACGGCTACTCGAGGGAGTATCCCGTGGAGAAGCTCATGCGCGACGTGAAGGTCTGCCAGATCTACGAGGGCACCAGCCAGGTCCAGCGCATCGTGATCGGACGGAAGATCCTCCGCGAGATGGCGAAGAAGATCGGCGTGGACCCGAAGGAGATCCGGTAGCCCTTGGGTCCGGCGCGCGGCACGAAGCCCACGGCCGCTCCCGCCGCGAGGGCCGGGCGGAACGGCCGGCGCACGCCGCGCGGACGACGTGACGGGGACGAAGACGTCGGCGTGTTCGAGCGCGTCTGGCGCATCGCGCGCCAGATCCCGCGCGGCAAGGTCGCCACCTACGGTCAGATCGCGCGCATCGTGGGCACCACGCCGCGCGCCGTGGGCTTCGCCATGGCGGCCTGCCCCGCGAGCGCGCACGTCCCGTGGCAGCGCGTGGTGAACGCGCGCGGCGAGGTGAGCGCGCGCGCCGCCGGCGAGGGCGAGGCCCGCCAGCGCAGTCGGCTGCGCGAGGAGGGCATCGCCCTGGACCGGCGGAACCGCGTGGATCTCTCGAGGTGGAGCTGGCTTCCGCCCGACGCGGACGTCAGCTCCGCGCGAAGCGGCCGATCTCGCCGGAAGGGCTCGTCAGCACCAGCTCCGAAGCGCGCCCGCCCTTCGCGCGCACGAAGGTGACGCGCAACGGCGACGGGGCGCCCATCGCCGCGAAGACGTCCTTGCCGAGGGGCGACAACTCGAGCATGGGTCCCACCTCGGGTCGCAGCCACAGGCGGCCCCGCTCGAGGGCCACCGCGCGCGCTCCGTACGAGCCCGTGAGCTGCTCGAGCGTGCGCGGCTCCAGGGATGGCGGCTTCAGGCGAGCGTTCACGTCGTCCAGCGCCCAGGCCAGCTCGGTCTTCCGCGCGTCGTCCTTCGCGTGCTCCGCGAGACGCCGCAACGCCTCCGCGTGCGCCACGTCGAGCGCATCGTCCGCGGCGCAGGGGAGGTCCGGGATGACGCCCGTGCCCTCCCAGTCCTTGCCCGTCACCGGGTTGATCGCGCGGCCGAAGGGAACCGTGGCGATCAGCCCGCCGGCGAGCGGTACGGGCCGCACCGGGTGGGCGCCGCCGCCGGTGGTGTCCCCGACCACCGTGCCGCGCTTCAGCGCCTGCAGATCGTAGGTGAACTCCTCGGCGGCCGAGAACGTGCGCCGGCTCGTGAGCACGAACACGTCGGCGTCCTTCAGGCGGGTGCCCGGCACGTAGGGCAGCGTATGGAACTGCCGCGTCTCGTCGCCTTCGCGGATGTAGAAGTCGTTGATGTGCTCGGGGTCCTCGCCCACGAGGTAGCTCACCAGGAGCTGGATCATCGTGGGGCTGCCGCCGCCGTTCTTGCGCAGGTCGAAGATCACGGCGTCGCAGTTGCCGAGGAAGCGCATCGCCGCGACGGCCGTCTCCCCGGCGATCTCCGCCGGGTCGAAGGAGCGAAGATCCACCAGGCCCACGTTTCCCGGCAGGATCTCCACGCGCGCGAAGCCGAAGTTCACGGTGCGCTCGCGCGCGAGCATCGAGGCGCGCGGATCTCCCGGCGGCGCGCCGGCCCGGCTGCCGGGGGGCCGGAAACGCTCCCCGCGCGGGTCCGTCGCGGTGAGGACGCGCAGGTGCTTGTCCGGATGGATGGCCTGCAGGTCCGTCGTGAGCCGGTCGGCGAGGGCGGCGTCGTCCGCGATCGCGTCGTAAGCGCCCCCGGCGAGCCGGGCGCGAAGCGAATCCGCGTACTGCTTGCCGATGTCCGCGAAGACGTAAACGTCCGAGACGCCGGCGGCGAGGGCCTCCACGGCGTCGTGGCGGGCGGTGGCGTCGATCGGGGCGGGGCGCGCCGCCCCCGGGTACACGAGGAACGCGGCGAGCGCTGCGAGCGACGAGACTCGTCTCATCGAAAGGCCTCCTGGGCGGCCGGGGTGGCGACGTTCCGTGCGCCGGCCGCGACAGGCGTTCTACGGCGGCGCAGGCATGCGGGTTGCCGGCCCCGCTGCGGGGCCGCGGTCCTCCGGAAAGGGAGACGCCCGTGCGGATGATCCCGTCGCAGGAATTCGGTGCGGATGCGTCGTCGCCGCCGGCCCGGGGCCCTCACGGCCCCTCCGGGCGCGTGCCGGTGGACGCCGGGGGGAAGCGGCGGCATCATCGCGCCGCGCTTTGCGTGTCTCCACCGACGGAGGGGGAACCCATGGCGAGCAAGCGGTCGCACGGCGAGAAGTCGAAGGGGGAGAAGCGACGCAAGCAGGCCGACTCCGCGCCGACCGAAGGCGGCGACCAGAAGCAGGCCGCCCACGACGAGATCAAGCGCAAGTCCTTCGACGAGGAGATGGAGCGGCTCCAGGTGGAGCTCGTCAAGCTCCAGGAGTGGATCAAGCACGAAGGCCTCAAGGTCTGCGTGCTCTTCGAGGGGCGCGACGCCGCGGGCAAGGGCGGCGTCATCAAGCGCATCACCGAGCGCCTCAACCCGCGCATCTGCCGCGTGGTGGCGCTCGGCACGCCCACCGAGCGCGAGAAGACGCAGTGGTACTTCCAACGCTACGCCGCGCAGCTGCCGGCCGGCGGCGAGATGGTCCTCTTCGATCGCAGCTGGTACAACCGCGCGGGCGTCGAGCGCGTGATGGGCTTCTGCACCGAGGAGGAGTATCGCGAGTTCCTCCGCTCGTGCCCGGAGTTCGAGCGGATGCTGCTGCGCTCCGGGGTCCAGCTCATCAAGTACTGGTTCTCGGTCAGCGACGAAGAGCAGGAGCGACGTTTCCAGGAGCGCATCGACGATCCGCGCAAGCGCTGGAAGCTGAGCCCGATGGACCTCGAGGCGCGGAATCGCTGGGTGGAGTTCTCGAAGGCGAAGGACGAGATGTTCGCCTTCACGGACACGAAGCAGTCGCCGTGGTGGGTGGTGCCGTCGGACGATCAGCGACGCGCGCGGCTCAACTGCATCGCGCACCTCCTGAGCCAGATTCCGTACGAGGACCTCACGCCCAAGCCGTTCAAGCTCAAGCCGCGCCCGCCGCAGGGCGCCTACGTGCGCCCGCCGGTCCGGCAGCAGACGTTCGTGCCGGAGGTGTACTGAGGCGCGCCCCCGATCCGGGCGGCTTCGCGCGCGCGACCGCCCGGATACTCACCCCCGGTAGCTCGCCTTCATCTTCCCCCACGTCGACGGCTCGATCGACACGGCTCCGCAACCCACGTCGAATGCCCCGATGAGGCCGCATGACGTGTTCACGCCCGGCGCGCACGGGGAGTCGGCGCGGAGCGAGAAGTCGCCGCGCTCACCGTCGCAGAAGAACGGCGGAGCGGAGAAGTTCCCGCTCAGATAGATGAAGCACTGCGTGGGCCAGTCGCCTCCGACGTTGCCGTAGCTGTCCGTGCAGTAGACGTAGGATCGGTTCCGGCCGACGCAAGCGTGGCTGCCGTACGCCAGGATGCAATGGCCGACGGTGACCACCGATCCGTCGTCCGCGAGGATGCCTGCGCCCTCATGGTACAACGTGCAGTACTGCATCTCCACGTTGGCGGTCGTCTCGCGCGTGCCTTCCGCGTCGAGGGTTGCCCCCGTGTTCTCCCGGAAGAGCGAGTGCGAGATGTAGGCGCTCATGGACCCGTCGGCGGGCGTATGCACGTACACGGCCGTGCCGTTGTGCACGAAGAGACACGCGTGCACCGCCATCACCGAGCCCGCGACGCTGAGGCCCGACGCGGTGTTGTCGAGGAAGCTGCAGTGGTCGACATACGCGGTCGTGGAGATGCCGAGTCCGTTGCGATTCCCGCGAAACACGCAGTTCTCGACCGAGACGTCGCTTCCCCCGACGGAAACCGCGATCGCCGAAGCGCCTTGGGAGGCGCCCTGGAAGACGATTCCCCGAATCGAGACGCCCTGCCCTTGCCCGAGGGTGAGGATGTTGGCGGCCCCGCCCGCGTCGATGACGACACAACCGGAGTCTCCCGTGTCGCTTCGGAGCGTGATCGAGAGCCCGGACCTGGAGATGCCGTGCTCGACGTACGTTCCGCACGCGATCGTCACCGTGTCCGTCACTCCGGCGGCGGCCACGGCGGAAGCGATCGTCGGATAGTCCGCGGGAACGTGGAGGACGGCGGCGGGAGCGGAGCTCGCGAGGAGGGCCGCCATCGCGGCGAGGAGCGCCGGCGGAGCGAGGCGGGTGAGGCGTGTCGTTCTCACGGCGATTCCGAGGTCCGAGGGGGTGAAGACCTCGGTGCGACTATACATCGGCTCGAATGCAGAAGGGAATGTCGGTCCCTCAGAACAGCTCGCGCGAGAGCAACGTACGGTATTCCCCCGTGACGGAATTCGCGTCGCCGAGGATCGTGAAGACGGCGATCATCGCGGTGCGCCCCGCGTCGTCCTCGTACTTCCGGTCGCGCCGCACGACCTCGAGGAACTCCGCGAGCGCGTCCTCGAAGTCTCCGTCCACCGCCAGCGCGCAGCCGTACTCGTAGCGGTTCGCCGCCGTATCCGGATCGTCCGCCGCGCGGGCGCGGATCGCCTCGAGGCCGCCGTGCTTCGCCACGCGGGTCTTCCACGCCGCGAGCGTCGCGAGGGCGCCGCCCTCGAGCCCCACGCTGAGCCGCGGATCGAGCTCCAGGGCCTTCTCCCACAGCCCGAGGGCCTCCTCCACGTCGCTGTCCCGCGCGTAATCGATCGCGCGTCCGAGAATCCGCTCGGCGTCCGACGGCACGATCGCGCGGAGGAACGCCTCCACCTCTTTCCTGCCGAGAACCCCCGTGAACTGGCTGGCCGGCCGGCCGTCCACGAACGCGATCACATGGGGAATCCCGCGGATGCCGAAGGTCTCCGAGAGGCCGGGGTTGTCGTCGACGTTCACCTTGGCGAGGATCCACGTTCCGGCGCCCTCGGCCACGAGCTCCTCCAGGATCGGCCCGAGCTGGCGGCACGGCCCGCACCAGGGCGCCCAGAAATCCACGACGACCGGCACGGTGCGGGACTTCTCCAGCACCATCTGCTTGAAGTGGGCCTCGTCGACCTCGATCACGTGCGACTTCATCGCTCTCCTCGCGTCAGAGGAGGCCGCCCCGGGGCGGCCCGCCGTTGCTGCCTCGGACCCGATCGTAACTCAGAACGACGTCGCGGCCTGCGCGCCGTGTATCCACCAGCTCGAACCGCGGGAAGTGTCCCGGGGGGAAGCCGGCGCCGTCGAAGGCGCCCGGCGCTCCCGCGGCCCCGATCACGAACGACGAGATCGTGAGGGACAGGCTGTCCACGAGGTCCTGCTCGAGGAAGAGCGCGTTCGTACGGCCTCCGCCCAGGCACACGACCTTCTCGCCGCCTGCCGCGCGCGTCGCCTTCTCCAGGACGGGCCCCAGGGCGAGATCCGCGTCGAAGGGGAGAAGCACGGCCTTCCCTTCGAACCCCGCGCCGCGCTCCGCGATCGCCTCGGCGCGCGCGGCCACGAAGAGCCGGGCGTCCGTGCGGCGCGCCGCGCGACAATCCGGCGGGATCGAGAGCGAGGGCGAGAGCACGAGCCGCGCGGGCTGCGGGGTCCGCCCCTCCGCGACGCGTCGCTGAGCCCAGTCCGCGGGGACCGTGATCGAGGGGTTCTCCGCGCGAATCGTGGCCGCGCCCACCACGAGGAGATCCGCCTGCGACATCCTCTCCAGCAGCCACGCGTGATCCTCCGGATCCGACCAGCGCCACGGCTTCCGATCCGGCGTGGAGATGCGGCCGTCGATGGACGTCGCCACGACGATTTCCACCGTGAAGCTCACGACGGCTTCGGCTTCGGATGCGGCGCCATGAAGACGAGGCAGACGAGACGATCCGGCCCCTCGTTCACGACGCCATGGATCTCGCCCGAGGGCGCGAGCACGGCGCATCCCGCCCGTAGCGAGCGCTCCTCCGTGCCCACGCGGAACGTGCCCTGCCCTTCCATCACCACGTAGACCTTGTCGGACCCGTCGTGGGCGTGAGGAGCTTGCGCCTGGCCCGCCTCGAGGCAGTAGACGTCGAGGAAGAAGCGCGACGTCTCGAACACCTTGTTCTTCCGCATCCGGGTGGGATCGAAGGCGCGCCTCCCTTCCATCTCCACGATTTGCACGGTCGCCTCCGGCGTCAGGATCATTCCGGAGCGCGCGCTCCGGGGCCGCCGCAGTCTAGGGAGGGGCTCGGGCACGGTCAAGGCGGCCCGCTTGTGGCATGCGGCGGCGCGCGCCTATATTCGATCCTCCTCTTTCTCCGGGACCGACCTTGTCCGAGCGACGCATCCTCGTGAAGTTGCACGCTCGCGCCGGCGAGCTCGCCGGCGCCGCGGAAGCCGACGTGAGCGTCGGCAACGGCGCGAGCTGCGCCGCCGTGAAGCGCCAGCTCGCGGAACGCCATCCCGCGCTCGCGGGGCTCCTCGCCAGCTGCGCGCTCGCCACGGACGCGGAGTTCCTCGCGGACGACGCGCCGGTAGGCGACGCGGCGTCGTTGCACCTGATCCCCCCGGTGAGCGGAGGCTGAGCGAATGTCGTCGGGGCGGATCCTCGCGCGCATCGACGCGACGCCGCTTCGCGCGGCGGAGCTGGAGGGCTTCGTGGCCGTGCCCGCGTCGGGCGGGATCGTCGTGTTCACGGGGGTCGTGCGCGACCACCACCACGGGCGGGCGGTGCTGCGCATCGAGTACGCGGCGGTGGCGACGCTCGCGCAGGCGAAGCTCGCCGAGCTGGCCGCCGAGGCGCTGCGGGACCCCGAGATCCAGCGGGTGGCGGCGGTGCATCGCGTGGGGCTCCTCGAAGTGGGGGAGGCCAGCGTGATCGTGGCCGCGTCGGCCGCCCACCGGGACGACGCGTTCCGCGCCGCGCGCTTCCTCATCGATCGGATCAAGGAGACGTTGCCGGTGTGGAAGCGCGAGCACTTCGCGGACGGGACCGCCGAGTGGGCGGAAGGCTTCTCCATCCCGGTCGCCGACCGCGGCACGGGCGCCCCGCGCGCCGAGGTGCGCTGATGCTCGTCGACTCCTTCGGGCGCGAGATCGTGAACCTGCGGATCTCCGTCACGGACCGCTGCAACCTGCGCTGCTTCTACTGCATCCCGCACGAGGAGATCGAGTGGCTCCCGCGCGCCGACATCCTCACGTTCGAGGAGATCGAGCGCTTCGTCTCGATCGTGGCGCCCCTCGGGATCCGGAAGCTCCGCCTCACGGGCGGCGAGCCCCTCCTGCGGCGCGACCTCCCCGATCTCGTGCGACGCCTCGTGGCGGTTCCCGGCATCGTGGACGTGGGGATGACCACGAACGGCACCGCGCTCGCCCGTCTCGCGGGCGAGCTGTGGGACGCGGGGCTGCGACGTCTCAACGTCAGCCTCGACACGCTCGACCGCGAGCTGTTCCGGAAGCTCACGCGCCGCGACGCGCTGGACGCCGTGCTCGCGGGGCTCGAGGCGGCGTCGGCGGCGGGCTTCGCGCCCATCAAGGTCAACGCCGTCATCGAGCGCGACAAGAACCTCTCGGAGATCCTGCCGCTGGCCGCGCTGGCGCGCGCGCACGGCCTCATCCTGCGCTTCATCGAGTACATGCCGATCGGCGCGGGCGACGCGTGGGCGAAGGACCGCGTCGTTCCGAACTCGGAGATCCTCGAGATCCTGAGCTCGCTCGGTCCGCTGGAGCCCGTGGGCGCACCGGATGGCACGGGTCCGGCGGAGCGCTGGCGCTGGGCGGACGGGCGCGGCGAGATCGGCCTCATCGGCAGCGTCACGGAGCCCTTCTGCGACCGCTGCAACCGCATCCGCATCACCGCGGAGGGGAAGCTCCGCACGTGCCTCTTCTCCGTCGTGGAGCACGACGTCCGTGCCCGCCTTCGCGGCGGCGCTCCCGACGAGGAGATCCGCGACCTCGTGGTGCGCGCCGTGGCGAAGAAGGAGCCCGGCCACAAGATCGGCCAGGCCGACTTCGTGAAGCCTCTCCGCACGATGTCCCAGATCGGCGGCTGACTCCCTCGCCTCGTCGGCTCGGAGCCGTGTCCGGGTTCGCGCGTCTCGCCTCGGGGCGGCGCGGTCGTCGGCTCGGAGCCGTGTCAGGGTTCGCGCGTCTCGCCTCGGGGCCGGCCTCTTCGACTCGGACGGGTCAGCCTCCGCCGTCCCGGCTCCGGCGCCCTCCCGCTCGTCGCCTCCGCCATCCTGGCTCCGGCGACTCCGCGAAGCCGCGTCGAAGAGGCCAGCCCCGAGGCGAGACGGATACCCGCGTCGTGGCGGTCGAGCACCGGCCGGCGCCGCGTCGCTCGGATGCTCGTCGCGACTCGGCCGACGACCACGGCAGTCCTCGCGGGACGTCTGCGCCGCGGGCGACGCGCTGTGCCGGTTGATCGCGCCTGTCGTCCGCGCGATCCCTCGGTGCGCCGGCGCAGACCGCGCGTGGCAAGGCATGCGTCGGCGGCTCGGTGGCGTGCTTTCGCAGCGGCTTCGCGGAGTCGCTGATGGAATGGACTCCTCCCGCGACTCGCGCGGCATCAAGTGCCAGAGTCGCCTAGTCCGTAGTCGACTGGAAGGAGGAGTCCGCCATGAAGTCTACGACCATCGCCCTGGATCTCGCCAGCACCACCATCGAGGTCGCCGTCTCCAACCACCCCGGCCACGTCCACGAGCGTCATCGGCTCTCCCGCAAGCGCGTGCTCTCGTTCTTCCGCGAGCGAGAGCCCGCGAAGGTCCTCATGGAAGCTTGCGGTTCCGCCCACTACTGGGCGCGTGAGATCCGGGCGTTGGGACACGAGGTCCAGCTCCTGCCCCCTCACGCGGTGCGTCCCTACGTCACCCGCAACAAGACCGATCGCGCCGACGCCAAGGGCATCCTGGAAGCCTTCCGCAACGAGGAGATCCTTCCCGTCCCGATCAAGTCCCCCGATCAGCAGGCCCTCGCCGCCATCCATCGGCTCCGCTCCGCATGGATCACCACGCGCACCGCGCGCCTCAATGCCCTGCGCGGCTGCCTGCGAGAATTCGGCATCCTCATCCCTCTGGGCGCTCGCAAGGTCGCGCCTCACGTGCGTCTCGTCTTGGAGGACGCCCAGACCCCGATCCCCGAGCTGCTCCGCCCGCTCCTCGCCCAGACCCTCGACGAGCTCGAGGAGATCGAGCGACGCATCCACCTCGCGGAGCGGGATCTCGTGTCGGTCGAGAAGACCCACCCCGACGTGGAACGCTCGCGCTCCATCCCCGGAGTCGGTCCGATGATCTCCACCGCCATCGCCGCCTTCGTCGGCGATCTCCGGCGCTTCTCATCCGCTCGTCGCTTCTCCAGCTACCTCGGCATCACTCCCAAGGAGGACTCCACCGGCAAGTTCCGCCGACTCGGAGCGATCAGCCGGCGCGGTGATCCCTACCTGCGCATGCTCCTCATCCAGGGAGCGCAGTCGATGCTCTGGAGAGCTCGCTCGAAGAAGGACCCCGACCGCGTGCTTCGCTGGGCCCTGGAGGTCCAACGGCGGCGTGGAACCAACAAGGCTGCCGTGGCACTGGCCAACAAGATGGCTCGGATGATCTGGGCCGTCTGCACCCACGAGACCACTTACCGCAAGGAGATCACCGCATCGTAGATCCCCCGCTCGAATGGCTTGCGTCGAGACACGGGATGATGGCGAACCGGCTCTGACCGGCGCGGGGGAAAGCCGTCTGGCTACTTGACCCCTTGGGGTCGTGAACCGCCGATTGGCTCCCCGCGCGCGACTCTCCATCTTGGCCAGGGGTTCCCAAGCACCCACCACAGGCCGGAGATACGACTGCAGTCACGATCCCGGTCCGCCCCACCCCGCCTCGATGAAAGCCCCTTGTGGGAGGAGTCCAGATACGTAGCCAGGATGGCGGAGGCGACGGAGCGGGAGGGCGCCGGAGCCCGGACGGCGGAGGCGACCGTCCGATGCGGAAGCACGACGCCGAGCCGACGACGCGTTCATCACGTGCGAACTCCCGCCGCCGAGCCGACGACGCGTTCATCACGTGCGATCGTCGCCAACGAGCCGACGACGCGGGTGTCCTAGCTCAGTACGTCCGGCGGCGCCGGTTGCGGACGTAGTCGACGAAGAGGAAGCGGCCGAGGTCGTCGAGGCCGGTGAAGTACGCTCGGCCGTGATTCACTTCGGTCAGGCGCTCGACGAAGTTCACGAGGTGCCAGTCGCTGGCCACCATGAAGGTGGAGATCGTGATGCCGCGCCGCCGGCAGACCGACGCTTCGTCCAGCGTCTTGTTCACGATCTTCTCGTCGAGGCCGAACGAGTTCTTGTAGAGCCGGCCTTCCTCGTGGATCGCGGAGGGCTTCCCGTCCGTCACGAGGAAGACCTGCTTGTTCGGGTGCTTCCGCGCCGCGAGGATCCGCTGCGCGAGGCGCAGGGCCGCCTTCGTGTTCGTGTGGTAGGGACCGACCTGCACGTACGGGATGCGGTCCGCGGGGATCGGCGTGGCGTCGTCGCCGAAGACCGCCACGTCGAGCGTGTCCTTGGGGTATCGCGTGCGCACCAGCTCCAGGAGCGCGAGCGCGACGTCCTTCGCCGGCGTGATGCGATCCTCGCCGTAGAGGATCATGCTGTGGCTGATGTCGAGGAGCAGCACGGTGGCGCAGCCGGTGAGCTGCTCCTTCTCGTGCACGCGCACGTCGTCCTCGGAGAGGCCGAAGTCGTCGATGCCGGTGCGGCGGAGCGCGTTCTCGAGCGTGGGGTTCACCGCGATGTCGAACGGCGCGTCGCCGAAGCGCCACTCCCGCACCTCCGGGAGATTCTCGCCGCCTGCGCCCGTCGCGGGCGAGCGGTGATCCCCCGGCCGCCCCGCGCGCATGCGCGAGAAGATGCGATCGAGCGCATCCTTCCGGATGGCGCGTTCTCCCTTGACCGTGAGCGAGAGGTTGCCCGCCTGGTCTTCGGCGACCTGGCCGTCGCGCAGGAGCCGCTCCCGGAAGTCGCGGGCGCTCGTGGCCTCGTCGAAGAAGCCGTACTGCCCGTTCAGACGCTCCATGCGGCGGAGCGCCTCTTCCACGTTCCCGTCCGCCCCGAGGAGCAGCCAGCGGAAGAGCTTCTCGAGCCCGCTCATCGTCATGAGCTCGCGCGTCATCCACTCTTCCCACTCGAGGTAGCGGACCCTCATGCGGGCGTCTCCGACGGGGCGGGGAGCCTCACTCGATCTCTTCCATCTGGCGGAACATCGCCCCGATCATGTCGCGGTAGCCGACGCGCGCGTCCGCGTCCTCCTTCGCCAGCATGGAGCACTGGTGCAGGCCGTCGAGCACGAGCTCCATCGCGCCGGCCACTTCGCCGTCCGACGTCGCCTCCGAGTGACGCCGGGCGCATTCCTCCAGGCCGTCCACGGAGCGCAGCGCGGCGTAGTGCTCGAGCGAATCCGTCTCGTCGGAGAGCTCGAGCGTGTGGCCGCTCGAGAACCAGTGCACGATCGGCTCGTACACGCGGGCTGCGTTCTTCGCGCCGCCCTGCGCCGGCTCCTCCGCTTCGGGCTCGAAGCCGCGCTTGCGCTTCGACTTCGTGTGCACCGGGGGGAAGCGTCGCAGGAACACCTCGCGCACGGCCTTGCCGAGCACGTGGCGCGCCACCGCCTCCGCACCCTGCTCCTCACCCTCGTGCACCAGCTCCACCTTGCCGGTCACCGCGGAGAGCGCGGTGCGCAGGTCCACGATCCGAGGCCAGGCGCGGGCCTCTCCCTTGGCCAGGGCCCGCCGCTCCAGGTTCGAGACGAGGTTCTCGAGGAACGTGATCGTGAGGCGCACGCTGACCCCCGAGCTCTGGTCGACGAACTCCGAGGAGCGCGCCTGGACCGCGGTCTCCTCGATGATCTCGCGGAAGAGCGGGGTGATGAGGATCTCCACGCCCGAGTCGCGCTTCGTCCACGCCTCCTGCGTGGTGATGGCGACCGCCTCCTCGATGGTGCGCGGATAGTGGGTGAGGATCTGCGAGCCGATGCGATCCTTGAGCGGCGTGATGATGTTGCCGCGGTTCGTGTAGTCCTCGGGGTTCGCGGAGTAGACCATGAGGATGTCGAGCGGCAGGCGCACCGGGAATCCGCGGATCTGGATGTCCTTCTCCTGCATGAGATTCAGCAGTCCCACCTGGATGCGCGGCTGGAGATCGGGCAGCTCGTTGATCGCGAAGATGCCGCGATTCATGCGCGGGATGATCCCGAAGTGGATGATCTCGGGATCGGCGTACGTGCGCCGCTCCGTGGCCGCCTTGATGGGATCGATGTCGCCGATGAGATCGGCCATGGTGACGTCGGGCGTGGCGAGCTTCTCCTCGAAACGACGCTCGCGCGCGAGCCAGTCCACCGGCGTGTCGTCTCCCGCCTCGCTCACGAGACGCTTCGCGCGCGCGGAGACCGGGCGCAGCGGGTCGTCGTTCATCTCGCTGCCGCGCACGATCGGGACTTCGTCGTCCAGGAACGCGGCCAGCCCGCGCAGGATCCGCGACTTCGCCTGCCCGCGGAGGCCCAGCAGGAGCACGTCGTGGCGCGAGAGGAGCGCGTTCACGATGCGCGGCACCACGGTCTGGTCGTAGCCGAGGATGCCCGGGAACAAGGCTCGCCGCTGCCGGAGCGCGGTGAGCAGGTTCTCGCGGATCTCGTCTTTCACGGTGCGCGGCCGGTAACCGGACGCCTTGAGCTGTCCGAGAGTCTCGGGCCTGTGCAAGCTGGGCTCCTCGTGGGGGAACTTCTCGGGGGGAAGACGGGTGAGAAGAATAACCCCGCGCCCGGCCGCCGGAAAGCCGGGCTTTTGACGGCGGTGCGGCGCCGGCTTAGCTTCCCGGAGGACTTGCGTAGGAGATTCCCTGATGGTCGCCCAACGTTTCTCTCGGGACGCCGGCTCCTGGCGAGTCCGCGGCGCGCTCCTGTCCGCGGCCGTGGTCGTCGCGCTGGCCGCGGGGGCGCAGTCGGCCCGAGCCGTCGCCGCCGGGAGCACGCCGCGCGAGATCGAGCTCGGCAAGGACGCCGCGAAGGACATCGCGAAATCGGTGGAATTCGTGGACGACGAGCAGGAGCTGGAGAAGCTCCGGGCGATGCTGAAGGAGATCGGCGCCGCCACCGAGCGCCCCGACGTGGACTACGTCCCCCACATCGTGGCGTCGCCGCTGGTGAACGCGTTCACGTTGCCGGGCGGATTCGTGTACGTGACCACGGGCCTGCTGGACGACGTCGAATCGGACGACGAGCTGGCCGGCGTCCTCGCGCACGAGATCGCGCACAACGTCCATCAGGACGCCATCAACATGATGCGCCACACCCCGAAGGGGCTCGGCCTCATGCAGCTGGCCGCGATCGCCGCTCTCATCATCGGCCACTCGCCGGAGGCGGCGATCCTCGCGAACACCGCGGCGAACACCATCACCGCGATGGTCCTCCAGGGGAACAGCATCGAGGCGGAGAAGAACGCGGACTGGGACGGCATCCGCTACATCACGCAGACGCACTACAACCCGGTCGGCTTCCTGACCTTCATGGAGCGGCTCGCGTCCTCTTCCGGCAAGTTCCTCGAGCAGGACATGGGCATCTACCGTACCCACCCGATGACGCGGGACCGTGTGGACAGCGCCCGGAAGCGCCTGCAGGAGTTCGGGGTGCCCTTGCATCGGCGGCTCGTCACGAAGGCGCCGCAACCGGAGGCGCACCGCCTGCTGCGCGACGACCTGCCCGTGACCGAGATCGCGTACCGCAACGAGCGGCTGTTCCTGCTCGCCGGTCACGACTCGACCCACGCCGCCGCCGCCGTGAGCGCGGTGGGCTGGGCGCTCGACCACGAGGTGGACGAGTCCGAGATCAAGGTCTCGCCGGCCGAAGGCGGCGTGGTCCTCACGCCGAACGGCGGTCCCTCGCTCTTCCTCTCCACCGACGACGGCACCGTGAACGGGAAGGGCGAGGTCGTCCTCGCGGGCGCCGTGCGCCGCCGCCTCGCGGAGCTCGTCGCCGAGGAGCGGACCCGGATCCAGGCGAACTCGCAGATGTACTGAGCCGGCGCGCTCGGGGTTCGCCCCGATCCGGCTTCTCCGCATCGGACGCGCGGCCTCCGCCGTCCGGTCTCCGGCCTCGCTCGGCTCCCCGTCGCCCCCGCCCTCCGTGGCTCCGGCTCCTCCGAGACGCCGCTGCGGAGAAGCCGTTCGGGAACCCGGATCGCATTCCCAGCTCGCGCGACGTCCGAGTCCGCCGAGCTCGGCGGGCGGGCGAACGCCCCCTGCGCGAACACGATGGGTCGAGCTCGTCGGGTGGGCGATGCCCCCGGCGACTCGTGGAATCAGGCGAGCAGGCGTGCGCGGATCGCGTCGAGCGCCTCGGCGAGCGAGGCGGCGCGGATGATCCCTTCGAAGTCGGCCAGCGAGCCGCGTTGCCAGCCGAGCGCCACGACGGGGCGGCCCGCCTTGAGCGCGAGCGCGATCTCGGAGAGCGTGCCGGCGCCGCCGGGCAGGGCCACGACGACGTCCGAGCTCAGCACGTTGACCGCGTTGCGCGCGTCGCCGAGGCCGGTCACGATCGCCACGGACAGATCCGGCGACGCGCCGCGGCGGTCGCGCCCCGGCAGGACCCCCACCACGAGCCCGCCGGCTCGCGCGGCGCCGCGGGCGCTGGCCGCCATGACTCCCGCATCGCGGCCGCCGTTGAGGAGGATCCAGCCGGCGGCCGCGATCGCCGCACCCAGCGCCTCCGCGAGCGCGAGCGTCTCCGGCGCGGCGTCCGCGCCGCCCATCACCCCCACGACCGGTCGCGCCATGGCGCCCGCCTCCGTGATCGACGTTTCCCCCCGCACCCGACCACGGTAGCATCCCCCGTGGAGGGGGTCATGGATCTCGGAATCGCGGGACGCCGGGCGCTCGTCACCGGAGCGAGCGCAGGACTCGGTTGGGCGAGCGCCCGCGCGCTCGCGGCCGAAGGGGCGCGCGTGGCGATCTGTGCGCGCTACGAGGCGCGACTGCGTGAAGCGGCCGAGCGGCTGCACGCGGCGACGGGGTGCACGGCCGAGACGGTCGCCGGCGACCTCTCGGTCGCCTCGGCGCCGGCGTGGGTCGTGGAGGAAGCCGCTCGACGCCTCGGCGGGCTCGAGATCGTCGTCGTGAACGCGGGCGGGCCGCCGGCCGGGGAGTTCGACGAGCTCGGGGACGAGGACTTCGGACGCGCGATCGACCTCACGCTCCGCTCCGCGGAGCGCCTCCTGCGCGCGGCCCTGCCGCACCTCGTGCAGGCCGGGTGGGGGAGGGCGGTCTGCATCACGTCGATCGCGGCGCGGGAGCCGCGGGCGAGCCTTCTCCTCTCCAACGTGCTTCGGCCGGCCGTGCACGGGCTCGCGAAGAGCCTGGCCCGCCGCTACGCCGTGCACGGCATCACGGTCAATTGCGTCTGTCCGGGCTACACGGACACCGAGCGACTCGGCGACTTGGCCGAGGACGGCGCGCGGCGCGAGGGCACCGGTCCCGAAGCGATCCGCGCCCGGTGGCGCGCCAACATCCCCCGAGGAGAGCTCGGCCGGCCCGAAGAGGTCGCGGCGGCGGTCGCCTTTCTGTGCTCGGACGCCGCGTCCTTCGTGAACGGCGCCTCGTTGCCCGTGGACGGCGGCGAGTCCCGCTCTCTGCTGTGATTTCCGCGTAAAAGACGTAAAACAAGCCTCTCCGGGAGGAGCCGGCCCTCGCGGTCGGAGGGACTCGGCTCTACGATGGGCGGGCGTGATCGATCACCCTGTGGACCGGGAGGTCGGACGTGCGTCGATTCGCGCTTCGTGACGTGGCATTGATCGCCGTAGCAGTCCTCGGACTGCACGTGCTGCTCATCGCGCTTCCGTCGCGGCTCGCGCGGCCCGAGCCGTCGATCCAGCTCCTGCGCCTGACCGCTCCGGACTGCGCCACCCTCCTCAAGAGCGGCGGAGCTCCCGGCCTCGGCGGCTTCCGCGGCGGCCTCGGGGGGCCCATCGCGCCCGCATCGCCTCTCCGCCGCTGATTCGCCGACCTCGCTCGGCAAGAATCTCCTGATCCGGTTCTGATCCGGCGACTCCGGCTCCGGACGGCGCGCGCCGCCCTCGCCCCATGGGGAATTCGCGGCGTTTCCTTGAAGCGAGGCCCCTCGCACTGGTAAAATCGCGCCTTGAGTCCGTCCCCGTCCCTGACGAGTTTCCCCAACCCAGGTGCGACGATGACCCGCTTCCCCGGTTTCGCTACGACTCTGTCATTCGCTGTCGCTCTGAGCGTCGCGGTGAGCTCGAGCACATCGGCTTCGCTTCGATCGGCGACGGTGACGGCTCCCGCGTCATCGTCCTCGCTCGCGGTCCGCGCGCCCGAGTCCGCCCGCCTCACGGAACGCGGACGGTTCACGTTCGCCGCACCGGTCAAGGAGCTCGCCTCCGAGATCGTCCTGTCCAACGGCATCCAGTTCGACACCCGGAGCGGCGAGCCGTCGCTGCCGGCGAACCTCCGCACCCAGGCCGCTGCGCCGGGCGAGCGCGTGTCGCTCCTCGTGCAGGTGGAGGCCCCCGTGCAGAGCGCATGGATGAGCGAGCTCGAGCGGGCGGGCGCGCAGGTCGTGGCCTTCGTCCCGAACTACGCCTTCCTCGTCCGTGCGGACATCGGCCGGCGGAGCGCGATCCAGGCGCTGCCCTTCGTCACCTGGACGGGCTTCTACCACCCCGCGTATCGCATCTCGGGACAGGCGGCGATGCAGCTCCGCTCCGGGGTCGGTCGCTATCAGATGCTGCTCTTCCCGGACGGCAACGTCGCCGACGTCCAGGCGCGCATCACCGCTCTGGGCGGCACGGTGGAAGACGTCTCCCAGCGCGTGAACAAGATCGTGCGCTTCGAGCTCGACCGGACGCAGGTCGAGGCGCTGGCGAGCCACCCGGACGTGCAGTGGATCGAGCCGCGCTCCGAGTTCCACATCGTGAACGACCAGTGCCAGTGGGTGGACCAGACGAACATCAACGGCAACCGCCGGATCTGGGACATGGGCCTCGACGGCACGGGCCAGGTCGTGATGGTCGGGGACAGCGGCATCCGCACGAGCCACGACATGTTCCGCGACGCGCTGGTGCCGATCACGGCGTACGGGGACTACCCCACGCACCGCAAGATCATCGCCTACAAGCCGGCCCAGACGAACAACACCATCGTGTTCGGCGACGCTTCGGGCGCGTCGTATCACGGAACCCACACGTGCGGCACGTTCGTGGGCAATGACGCTCCCAACGGCAACGCGAGCCTGCGGGACGGCCTCGCGAAGGGCGCCAAGATCTACTTCCTGGACGCGGGCGGCACGACGAACTCGATCATCGTGCCCGGCGACCTGAACGACTACTTCCAGCCGCCCTACACGGGGAACGGCGGCGGCGCCGCGCGCGTCAGCTCGAACAGCTGGGGCAGCGACACCGGCGGCGCGTACACGATCGAGTGCATGAACTCGGACCAGTTCGTCTACGCGCACCCGGACTTCCTCATCTCCTTCTCGAACGGGAACGCCGGGACCGCCGGCAGCGTCGGCTCGCCCGCGGCGGCGAAGGACTGCCTCTCGTCGGGCGCCACGGGCAACGGCGCGAGCGCCAACACGCTCGGCAGCTTCGAGAGCCGCGGTCCCACGCTCGACAACCGCTTCAAGCCCACCGTCTGCTCGCCGGGGACGCTGGTGTCCGCGTACGGCGCGAACGACACCGGCTACCAGACCCTGAGCGGGACGTCGATGTCGTCGCCGAACCTCGCGGGCTCCGCGACGCTCGTGCGGCAGTACTTCATGAACGGCTTCTATCCCACCGGCGCTGCGGTGCCGGCGAACGCGTTGACGCCGTCGTCGGCGCTCCTGCGCGCGATGATGGTGAACTCGGGCACGGACGACTTCGCCTCGTTCACGATGCCCGACAACAACATCGGGTGGGGCCGCATCCTCCTGGACGACGTGCTGTACTTCACGGGTGACGCGCGCCGCCTGCTCGTGCTCGACGCCGCGGACGGCGTCGCCACCGGCGAGGCTCGCGAGTACCAGTTCTACGTCTCGGATGCCTCGCAGCCGCTCGAGGTCACGCTGGTCTGGACGGATCCGGCCTCGAATCCGTCCGCGGCGATCAACCTCGTGGACGACCTCGACCTCGTCGTGGAAGAAGGCGCGAACACGTACCTCGGCAACGTCTGGTCGGGCGGCCAGTCCGTCACGGGCGGCGTGGCCGACAGCCGGAACGTCGAGGAGAACTTCCGCCGCACGACTCCGGTCGTGGGGCCCTACACCGTGCGGGTGGAAGGCTCCAACGTTCCGTTCGGACCGCAGCCCTTCGCGATCGTGGTGACGGGCGGCGTGGGCGCGAGCGCGGGCGTGCTGACGCTCGACGCGTCCGCGTACGGTCCCACGAAGAACGTCGGCATCCGCGTCGAAGACGCCGACGCCGGCGCTTCGGTCTCGGTGACGCTGACGTCGCCGTCCGAGCCGGGCGGCGAGACGGTCTCCATCGGCGGATCGAACGGCGTCTACCTGGGCTCGGTGCCCTTGACGCTCGCTTCGCCCACCGGCGGCGATGGCAAGCTCTCGGTCTCGCAGGGCGACGTGATCACCGTCTCGTACACGGATGCCAGCCCCGCCCACGTCGCCACCGCGACGGCCACGGTCGACGGCGACAATCCCACGATCACGAACGTCGCGGCCGACCCGACCGACATCACGGCGGTCGTGTCGTGGACTACGAGCGCGGCGGCGTCGTCCCAGATCGAGTACGGAACGACGACCTCGCTCGGCACCACGTCCGCGCTGGATCCTTCGCTCGTCACGTCGCACTCGCACCAGGTGTCCGGTCTCACCCCCGAGACCACCTACTACTTCGACGTGCTCAGCGTGGATCACAAGGGCAACGTCGTGCGCGACGACTTCGGCGGGATGCACTACCGCTTCACCACCGGCAAGCGCGCGGACATCCTGGTCGTGATCGCCGACAACACCACGGACAAGACCTATCGCTACGGCGACGCGCTGCGCTCCACCGGGTGGACGTTCAACCAGTGGGGCAAGACGCAGGCGAGCGCGCCGGCCGTAGGCAACTCGTCCACCGGCATGCGCTCCTACAAGGCGGTGTGCTGGCAGGTCGGCTGGGAGCAGTACCCGCCGTTCGAGAACGCCGTGCGTGACTCCATCACCGCCCTGCACGACAACGGCGCGCGCATCGCGTTCATGACGCACGACACCGGGTGGGCGTTCACCGATCCCACCTCGGGCTTCTCCAACGGGACGCGCATCGCCTGGTACAACAACATCATGCACGCGACGTTCGTGAACGACCCCGCCACCTTCTCCGTCCTCACCGGCTACGCGGCCGATCCCATCAGCGGCGCCTACACCGGCGGCGTGTCCTATACGCCGTTCCGGAGCGGCGGCGCGGGGGACGAGGTCACGAAGCTGGACGGTACCGGAACGTCGTTCTACACGTGGATCGACAACTCCGTTCCTCCGCGCAACGTCGGCGTCCGCTGGGAGAGCACGGCGAATCTGGGCACGCCCGGTGTGGGCATCTGGGGCGGCCAGAAGACGCGCGTGGCCTACACGGGCTACGAGTGGATCCAGATCGACGACGCCACCGAGAACGACGCCACGCGCGCCGCGATCCTCGACAAGACGATCCAATGGCTCGTCGGCGCCGATCACCCCGATGCGGTCGTGGTGGCCCCGAACGGCGGCGAGACGTTCACCACCAGCCCCGTGTCGATCTCCTGGACGTCTTCGGCGGACGGCGTCAACGGACGCAGCATCGCCACGACGCGGCTGGAGTACTCGGACGACGGCGGCCGGTCGTGGAACCTGATCACCACGTCGCCGGGCGCCTCGCCGTACTCGTGGGACGTTTCGGCGCTGCCCACGGGCGCCACGTACCGCGTGCGCGCCGTCGTGACGGACAACGGCACGCCGGTCCTCGGCGGGTCCGACACGTCGAACGCGAACTTCACGATCGCGATCCCCGGGAACGAGACGCGCGGGCCGGTCGTGCTCGCGGGCTCGCCGGGCGTCTCTCCGAGCCCCATCACGAAGCCGAATCCGGCCACGCTGATCGCCACGATCTCGGACGCGTTGACGGGCGGGAGCAACGTGACGGCGGCCGAGTGGAGCGCGGGCGCCTCGCCGGCGGCGCCGGGAACCGGCACGCCGATGAGCGGACCGTTCGGGACGGTGCAGGTCGCCGTCAGTGCCGCGCTCGCGACGGCCGGCTTGCCGGGCGGCGCGACCACGATCTGGGTTCGCGGCCAGGATTCGGCCGGGAACTGGGGTCCGGCGGCGGCGTTGCCGGTGCAGGTGAACGGCGGCGCCACGGACGCCGGTGCGTCGGACGCGGTGCTCGCGTTCGCGCTCGGTCAGAACTTCCCGAACCCGTTCGCGGCCGGCACCACGATTCGCTTCGCGCTGCCGACGCCCGAGAACGTGCACCTGAAGGTGTTCAACGTGCAGGGACGGCTCGTGCGCACGCTGCTCGATGCGTCACGGCCGGCCGGCCGCTACACCGTGAGCTGGGACGGCAGGGATGACGCCGGTCGCGCGGTCGCGTCAGGCGTGTACTTCTACCGCATCACGGCCGGGAAGCGGGAGGCGGAGCGGAGGATGATCTACCTCCGTTGACGTCCGCGGGCGCGGGCGACCTCTTCGCGAGGAAGCCCACGTCCGAGAAGAGCGGCATGAGAGGCGGCGCCGGCGCACTGTCCGGCGCCGCCTCGAACTTTCCGAGATAGCGGATCTGCTGCGGGTCGAGGCGAACCGCGCGCCGCCAGACTTCGCGCGCCTCCGCGGCCGCGCCCCGGTGCCAGAGCAGGATCCCGTGGTTCACCAGGATCCTCCCGTCCTCCGGGCCTGCGCGGATGGCGCTCGCCGACTCCATCTCGGCTTCCTTCGAATAGCCTGCCAGGGCGAACAGGCGCGCGCGGGTCCCGCGGAGCTCCGGGAGCTCGCGCTCGAACCGGAACGCCTCCGTCACCAGGGAGTCGGCGCGCGGGATCTGGCCGAGGGAGAGCGCCCGGTCCGCGAGGTGCCCGCGCGCGAGAACGCACGCGGGATCGCGATCCCGCGCCTCTTCGAGCGCTCTCTCCGCCGCGGGCTCCTCGTGACGCCGCTCGAGCGCGATCCCCAGCCCTTCGTGCGCGAGGCCGAGGCCCGGCGGCTCCAAGGCGGCCGCCTCGGCGAAACGCACGAGCGCGGTCGAGTCGTCGCCGGCGCGCTGCGCCGTCCAGGCGGCCCGCAGCGCGTGCGCGTACGCGGGCGTCGCGGAGGACGCCGGCGGCGTGCGTCGCACCCACACCGCGTCTCGGATCTCGTTCGCTCGCCCGCGACGCAGCTCGCACGGCGCGTAGCTCGCGAGGAACGTCGCGCTGTCGAAGAGCGACTGCTCCCGATCCGTCGAGGGGATCCTGCCGCCCGAGAGCACGACGTAGCGCGGCATGTCGGAGGGGAGCGTCCCGTCGCGCCGCAAGGGGTACGCCGTGCGGCTGGAGAGCCCTGCGAGCGCGCCCGTCTCCTCCGCGGCGACCGCCCCGGGCTCCTTGAGGTCGGACCAGAGGATGACCCCGAGCTGCGCGTCGCGCACGGCGGTGGCGCGAAGCTCCGAGCGGAGGAGGCGATGATCGCCCGATCCGACCAGGGCCACGAGGATCGGGATCAAGAGCGCGAGCAGGAGCGGGCGACGCGATCCCTCCGGGCCCGAGCGATCCGGCAGCCGCGCCGCGACGAGCGCGAAGGCGAGCATCGCGGTGGGGGCGAGCGCGGCGGTCGCCCCGAGGAAGGCGCCCTTCGTTCCGAAGAGGAACGCCGAGAACGCGGCCGCGCACCACGGGAGCATCAGCCGCTTCGGCAAGCGCGTCTCGGAGGGCCCGGCGGCGAGAAGGAGCGGCAAGAGGAGCAACCCGCCGCCCCACACGATCCGGAGGACGCGAATCCCGTCGAGGAGCGCTTCGCCCGGCCGGCCGATCTCGCCGAAGAGGCCCGCGAGGATCTGCGATCGAGCGCCTTCGGGAAGGGCCGCCGTCGCCGCGCCGACGATCGCGGCCGCGGCGAGCGGCAAGGCGAGCGCGCGGGGATCGCGGCGCCCCTTCAGCTCGGGCGAGAGGTGCCACACCGCGGCCGCCGGCAAGGCCCACGGCGTCGTGAGCGTCGCGACCCACGCCGGCAGCAGCACTCGATAGGCCGGCTCCCCGCGGTACGCGCGCACGGACGCGATGAGCAGGAGCACGCCGCCGAGGCCCGCGTCCGGCCGGTGGTTGAACGACGCCGCGAGCCCGGGCGGAATCATCAGCAGGGCCACGCCCAGCACCGCGACGAGCGCGTCCGCGAGGGACAGGAGAGCGCTCGCCAAGACGGCCGCCGCGGCCGCGAGCAGCGCGCAGCCCGTCACCAGGATCTTCGCCTCCGGGTCGTCCGCGAAGAGGGCGCCGAAGGCGGTGACGAGCGAGCCGAGAAGTGGCGCGTGCGTGCCGCCGGGCGGGAGCGCCCAGCCGGCGAGGGATCCGCGCAGCAGCGTGTTGCCGGCGCGAACGAGATGGAACGCGACGTCGGAGGTCATGGGCAGCCCGGAGCCGCGCGCCAGGCCGAGCGCGAAGGCGAGCGCCGGGATCACGTACGCGACGACGCGTCGCGGAGCCGGCCCGGCCCCGGTCACCGCGCGTCTCTCCGTGCCGGCCCGCGATGGGATAGGATCGGCGTCCCCCGACTCGAAAGGAGATGTCCTTGGCGAAGCGAGACCTCGACGCGGGCGACCGCGCCCCGGATTTCACGACGGCATCCACGGACGGCACCGACGTGTCGCTGAAGGGCCTGCGCGGCAAGGTGGTGGTGCTCTACTTCTACCCGAAGGACATGACCCCCGGTTGCACGACGGAGGCCTGCGACTTCCGGGATCGCGAGACGGCGATCGCGAAATCCGGCGCCGTGGTGCTGGGCGTCAGCCCGGACTCCGTCGGGAGCCACCGGAAGTTCGCGGCGAAGCACTCGCTCCCGTTCCCGCTGCTCGCGGACGAGGACCACGTCCTCCAGGAGGCTTACGGAGTGCGGCGTCCGAAATCGCTCTACGGGAGGACGTTCCTGGGCGTGGAGCGGAGCACCTTCCTGATCGACGGCCAGGGCGTCATCCGTCGAGTCTGGCGCAAGGTGAAGGTGGCCGGTCACGCGGAAGAGGTGCTGGAAGCGATCCGGGATCTCCAGCGGGGCTCGTAGGCCCGAACCCGACATGCTAGCCGCCGTCGACGTCGGCGCCGTCCAGCAGGGACTTCTTCGCGAGCGCGAGCACGTCGCGCTCACCCGCATGGTGGAGGAGGCGACCGGCGACCTCGAGCGGGAACCAGCGCACGGCCGCGACCTCGTGGTCGTGGTCCTCGACCGAGCCGTTCATGAATTGGATCAGGAAGAAGTGGACGGTCTTCGAGACCGAGCGACGCGAGCCGTCCTCCGAGCGGGCTTGATAGGTATACTCGATGCGCCGGAGCTTCCGCTGGATCTGCCCCGAGAGGCCGGTTTCTTCACGGACTTCCCGGAGCGCGGCCTCCTCGATGGACTCGGACGCCTCCACGCGACCCTTCGGCAGGCACCACATCGGTCCGCGCGCCGTCTGCGTGAGCGCCACCTCGAATCCCAGGGGAGATTCTCGGTAAACCACACCGCCGGATGAGATTTCGAATTGCCGTTCCAACCGTTTCTCCCGAGTATTCTGAATGCCCCATAGGGCTCACGGAGACTAACAGATCCGGCGCGTCGCGTCGCCCGCGGAGGGCACGCCCGCGTCGACGAGGAGAAGAAGGCGAATGGACACCCGGGTTCGCGGCGAGCTGACGGCGAAGCTCTCGAAGATCGTGCGCAAGAACCTCGATCCCTCGGAGATGCTCGACGTCGACGCGATTCCGATGCGAACGCCGTCCGTCGCTCGGGTTCCGGACTGCGAGCGGTGCACGGATCGCTGCTGCGTCCACAAGGAGCCGGACACCGGCATTCTCCTCTCCCTCCGGGACGTGGCCCACCTCGTGGACTCCGGGCTCGGTCATCTCGTCGTCGGCAAGTTCACGTTCCGGCGCGACCGCGACGGCGAGCCGTACGCGGACATCGACGAGATGCCGCGATTGAAGAAGAAGCGGAACGGGCTGTGCCATTTCTACGACGAGAAGAGCGGGAGGTGCATGGGCTACGGCGTCCGGCCGACGATCTGCCGGCGCTTCCCGTACGAGATCGGATACCGCAAGGGAACGGGAAAGCCCTTCGCGCAGTTCATTCCGTGGGCGGCCTGTCCCACGGTGAGGGTGCCGGCCGATTCCGCGCCGGTGGCGCAGATGGCCCGCGACGCAGCCCACGACGAGAACGTGTCGTTCGAGGACGTGGTCCTGCTCACGGAGCGGATCGAGGAGCTGCGGCGCACGGGCTTCGCGCCGTATCTCCCGCCGCCCTCGGAGTGCCCGCCCGGCGCGCCGCGATCGAACGGGCGAGCTCGCGCGAGCGACGCCGAGTCGGGGAGCGCGCGCGGCCGCCGGAGCGGACGATGAAGCCCCCGCGCGATCTCGTCGGCCTCGTCCTGGCGCTCCTCGTCCTCGCCCTCGCGCCGTGCGTGGCGCGCGCCGAGTGGGACGTGGACCACCTGGAGGAGCTGCTGCCCCGCGGCACCTCCGCGCTCGACACGCTGCGCTACCTCCAGCGCGGGGCGCCGCCCGCGCCCGTGGTGCGGTCCGATCCGCCGCCCTTCGCGCCCATCCGCAACTGCGCGGAGTGGGAGCCCATGACCGGCGCCCTGATCCGCTATCCGCTCGGCCTCCCGTACGCGCTGCTCCGCGACCTCGACGACGTCGTCGAGCTGCACGTCATCGTGGCCGCCAACCAGCTGGCCACGGCGCAGACCAACTTCGTGGCGAACGGCGTGGACACCACGCGCGTGCAGTGGCTCGTGGCGGCCAACAACTCGATCTGGACGCGGGATTACGGTCCCTGGTTCGTCTTCGACGGCCACGGCGCGATCGAGATCATCGACCACGTGTACAACCGCCCCTCGCGCCCCGACGACGACTTGATCCCGGTCCTGTTCGGCGCGCAGCAGGGGATTCCCGTCTGCCGGCACGACATGTGGCACACCGGCGGCAACTACATGACCGACGGGGCGGGGCTGAGCATGTCCACCAACCTCGTCTACCAGGAGGCGGCCTCGGCGAACGGCATGACGCCGGCCCAGGTGGATCAGCTCATGCACGACTACTACGGCGTCACCACGTACGACGTCGTCGACGACATCTCGGGCAGCGGGATCCACCACATCGACACGTGGGGGAAGCTCCTGGACGAGGAGACGGTCCTCGTGAAGCAGGTCTGGACGTCGCACCCCACGTGGGGGGCGCTGGAGCAGCGCGCCACGCTGCTCGCCTCCCTGCCGGCGTCCACCGGGCGGAACTTCCGGGTCGTCCGCGTCTACTGCTACGCCCTCGCGACCAGCGAGCCCGCGTCGTACACGAACAGCCTCTTCCTGAACGACCGCGTGTGCGTGCCGATGTTCGGCAGCGCCGCGAACGACAGCGCCGCCCTGGGGGCGTACCGATTCACGCTGCCCGGCTACGACGTGCGCGGCTACTACTACTCCGGGTGGCTCACGGACGATGCGCTGCATTGCCGCGTCATCGGGGTGGCGGATCGGCTCATGCTCCGCGTCTCTCACGTGCCCGTGCGCGACTCCCAGACCGGTCCGGTCCCGATCGACGCCGTGGTGGATGATCGCAGCGGCGCGGGCCTGGCCTTCGTGGAGCTGCACTATCGGTTCGCGGGAGGGTCGTGGCAGACCCTGGCGATGGCCTCCACCGGCGGTCAGACGTACGAGGCGTCGATCCCGCCGCCGGCCGCGCCCACCACGGTGGATTACTACGTCGCGGCGGGGGATCTCACCGGTCGCCACGAGGGAATGCCTCGGTCCGAGCCCGCCGGCTTCTACACGTTCCCGATTCTCCCGAACGCCGCTACGGACGTCGCCGTCCTCGGGACCGATGCCCGGCGGGGGCCCTACCCGAATCCCTTCCGCAACGAGACTCGCTTCTCGTTCGAGCTGCGCTTCCCGGACCGCGTGACGCTCTCGGTCCACGACGTCGCCGGCCGGCTCGTGCGCCGGCTCGCGGACGGCACGCTTTCCGGAGGTCGCCACGCGCTCGTCTGGGACGGGAGGGACGACCAAGGACGCGCGGTCGCCGCCGGCGTGTACTTCTTCCGCCTGCGGGCGGCGGGGCTCGCCTACTCGCGACCGGTCGTGCTCACGCGCTAGCCCCGGCGAGGCCTCAGCGGTACGACGCCTTCGTCTTCGCCCAGCTGACCGGGCTCGTCGCCGTCGGCGTCTCCACGGTCACCAGCAGGTCGTCGAGATTGAACTCGCCGCTGATGTCGTCGTCCGCCTCCATCCCGAAGAGGACCGCTCCGATCCCGTGAGGGTCGGGCACGCCGTGCGTCTCGTTCACGAGCAGCGGGATGCCGTCGAACGTGACCGAGTAGATCCCGTCGTCCATGTTGAACGTCATGACGAGGGCCTCCGGACGGCCGACGACGTAGGACCCCAGCGGCGTGGGCGCGAGGTTCGGCGTGTTCTGATCGATGTAGCGAATGGACCCCGTGGAGCCGAAGACCAGGTCGCAGAACTTCTGGGACCGGGAGCCTCGCTCGCGGACGCGGATGCCGTACTCCTCGTACGCCGTGAACCAGAGCGTGGCCGAGATGGTGACGATCCCGTGCGTCACCACGGTGTCCGGCGTGAGGAACTGGAAGCGGACGAAGCCCGCGTCGAGAAGATCGTCGTCGTTGATCTTCAGGCTCGGCGTCGGGTACGGGTACGATCGGACGAACGCGGTGA
This sequence comes from bacterium, assembly GCA_046330135.1. Taxonomy (GTDB): domain Bacteria; phylum ARS69; class ARS69; order ARS69; family ARS69; genus CAYYFX01. Next base: position 927,771 of record JAXLTI010000003.1, on the reverse strand, counting down.
TCGTGCTCGTCACCGAGACCGGCTCTCCGAAGGCGGGGCCGCTGGTCGCGATCGGCTGGTCGATCGGCTCCGAATCGAAGTTCGCGGACAGGATGGTCTTCACGGCGTGCGCGGTCGGCGGGGCGAGAAGGGTCGAGCCGCCGAAAGCGAGCAGCGCGGAAAGCAGGATCGACGGTCGGGCGAGGCAAGGGGCTGTCATCTCTGTCACCTCAGGGGGGTGGCGGCTCCCCATGGCCGCGGGCGGCACTATAGCCTCCGCCCGATCGCACAGCCACGGGCGCCGGGACGAAACCCGGCGAAAGCGGGGCGAACGACCGGAACGGCCCCTTGCGCCGGTCGCCGGCGGGGAGGCTACCTCGCACGGACGCGCACCAGCGTGTCCACACGGGAGGCCGTTCCCGCCTGGAGCCGGGCGAAGTAGACCCCGGCCGCCGCCGGGCGCCCGTCGCCGGTGCGCCCGTCCCAGAGGACGCGGTGATCGCCCGGTCCGAACCGCACATTCTGCGCGAGCGTCCGCACCCTCCGTCCGGCGACGTCGTAGATCCCGAGCGTCACGGACCCGGCTTGGGGCATCCGGAAGGCGATCTGGGTGGTCTGCGAGAACGGGTTCGGCGCCCAGCTTGGCCCGTCGAGCGAGGCCACGGACGGGACCGCCACGGGCGCGCCCTGGTTCGCGGTGGCGACCGTCCCGACGAGCGTGTAGGCCTGGGGCGCGAAGGCCAGCGTTCCCTTGTGGCTCACGGTCAGCGTGTACGACCCCGCCGGCAGCGACGCCACGACGATCTGCTCGGTGTTGTCCACGACGTTGTCTCCGGTCGTCGCCGGAGCGTCGGGACGGCTCGGATCCAGGACCCACGGCTGCCAGATCGTCGAGCCGTCCGAGAGGCGCAGATCCAGGTCGTTCACCAGCGCCGGCGTGGGGTTGTCCACGACGAGCCCCATGGACTGATGCGGGACGTCGGTCCACTCGATCGTGAAACGGACGCTCTCGGGCGCGCTCAGACTGAAGCGGTAGGTCTGCGTCTCGCCGTCCGTGAGATCCGCTTCCCACACGTGCCGGCCGTCCGTGTCCGCGGCGTCGGCGGCGATCACTTGCGCCGCGGCGAGCGTGTTCATGAGACCCCAGCCGAACCGGTAGTCCGGACCGTCGGCCGGCCCGCATTCGCTCGCCGTCTGGAGCGCGAGGGCCTTCAGCGTCGCGGCGCGGGGGAGGCCGCCGTGCGTGGCCTGCCACTGATCCACGAGCAGGTTCAGCGACCCCGTGACGCTGGGCGAGGACATCGACGTCCCCGTGTAGTAGTCGTGCGCGGAGTCGCTCCAGCTCAGGCTCGACCAGAGCGCGACGCCGTTCGCGCAGAGGTCCGGCTTGATCCTCCCGTCGTCGGCCGGGCCCCAGCTCGAGAAGGACGCCATGACCACGCTCTCCGGTCCCGCGTAGCCGTCCGGCAGGTCCTCGACGGCGCCTACCGCGAGGATGTTCTTCGCGTTCTTCGTCCAAGGGATCGTGTCGTACCCGGTGTCCCCGCCGTCCGGATCGCGCGTCTCGTTGCCGGAGACCCACGCGGTTCCGTTCCAGTAGTAGTGGAGCCCGCCCGGGCCAGGTCCCGTGTCCGCGCGGTTGTTCCCCGCCGACCCCACGATGAGGTATCCGGGGGCGGCGTACGCGATCTGATCCCACGCCGCAGCGTCCGAGCCGTAGAAGCCGAAGCCGTAGTCCTCGATCGGGCTCACGCTGACGTCGCCGTACCAGTACCAGGCGCCGCCGCTGAGCGCCCAGCCGCACGCCGGACTGTAGGAGTGGTTCGACAGCCGCATGCCGGCCGCGGCCGCCACGGGCATCTCGAGGAGATCGCCCTCGTAGTCCCAGCACTGGAGGGGCGCAGCGGGGGACATTCCCCTCGCCGCGGGATCCACGCCGGCGGCGATCAAGGTGCCCGCCACGTGCGTCGAATGGGGCGAGATGCTCCCGGGGAAGTCCATCTGTACGGCGCGCCCGCCGAACTCCTCGTGCGTCGTGCGGACGGCGCCGGAGTCCCACAGGCCGAGCCGGCCGGCCGGCGTGGGGGAGCCGTCGAGGTCGAAGCCGCTCGAGCCGCCCGGCTGCACGTCGTCCGTGGAGATCGTGCCGGCCGAGGCCACGTTGTCGACCGCGTAGTACCGGGGCATCCCGCGTGCGTCGACGCGTTGCAGCGAGAACCGCAGATCCGACCGGAGCCGCGCCTCCGCCGGATCGACGCTCGTCAGCAGGCGCCGATACGTCGAGCCGCGGGCTGAGGCGAGATCACGCGCGAACTGCGCGGCTAGGCGCTCGAGGGCCGGCACGTCCGGGGCGTCGCGGCGCGCGGCGGGCGCGGGCCCCGCGAGGGTCGGCGAGGCTGAGGCGGATACGGCGAAGGCCAGGACGAACGTCGCCACGGCGAGCCGGGCAGGGCGCGCTCTCCGCATGGGCGGGACTCCCGTTCCGGGGGGCCGGGGGAGGAGTCATCCAGTATCGCAGGTTCGCCACGGATCGCGCAAATACTTGGAGACACGTCGTTTGAGAGAATTTGATCGAGTCTTGCTCGAAGGCTCGGGACCCTCTCAGCAGTGCGGGGAGGGGATCAGGAGTTCGGCGGAGGGATCGTGATCTCGAGCGTCGGGAACGCGGACATCCTGGCCAGAGGCACCGCCGCGCCGGGCGCCTGAGCGGCACTCAGCGAGGCGGAGAGCACGCGCAGGAACGACGGGCCCGCGCCGTCCGCGCCCTCGGGCGGCTCGACCGTGACGAACACCGTGCCCGGGCGGAGGTCCACCCCGGCGGCTCCGGTGGGGAAGTCCGAGCCCGGGAACGCGTAGCCGGCGTGATCCTGCCCCGCCACGGTGGGGCCCGAGGAGTCGGCGTCCGCGCCGTCGGCGAGCGTGAAGACGCCGAGCGAGGAAGTGCTCGTGGCGCGCGTGATCCAACCTTGGTAGGTCCAGCCCGCCGGCAGCGTCGCGAGCGTCAGCGAAGCCGACGCGCCGCCGGGCGCCGCGAACCAGACGCCGTCCGTCTCATCGGACGACGATGTCGTCGTGGGCGTGGCCAAGCAGAAGGATCCGGCGAGCGTCGCGAAGTCGGTCCGGAGCGCGTCGTCGCCTCCGGTCGTGAGGGTCGCCTTGCCGTTGAGGAAGCTCCCCGCGATGATGGCGGGGAGATTCGGGTCGTCGAGCTCCGGGTCGTTCACGGGCTCCCACGTGACGAAGGAGTCCTCCGCCACCTGCCAGGCGATCTTCCCGTTCGTGAGCTTCGTCACGCGATCGGACGCGGGATCGACCGCGAACACCATCGGCGCCCCCGTCTCCGAGACGAACTTCCCTCCGGCGTCCACCCGGAAGCGCCCGGCGGAGGCGGCCGTGGAGTGGCGCAGTCCCGGGGGCGAGGGCGACAATCGCGCGAACGAGATCCACAGCTCGAACACGCCGTCCCCCTGCGAGAGGGCGGGGAAGCCGGTGGCCTGCACCTGGATGTCGGTCACGTTGCCGGGACCGGTGGTCGAGTCCTTTCCGCATCCGGCGAACACGAGCGGAAGGGCGGCGGCCACGGCGCACGCGACGGACTTGGTCATCGAGAACACCTCCGGGTCCAGCCTACGGCAGGAAGCTGGCGAAGCGGGCGAAGAACGGGACCTCGGTGACCGAGAGGACCGCGCGGCTCGCGCGGTCGAACACCACCACGTCCCCCGGAGCGCGCGTGCCGTCGGGCGGCGGATGGTGGCCCGATCCCGAGCCGTCGTCGTTGGGGCACGACACCCACACCCGTCCGTCCGGCGAGAAGCCGATGCCGATCGGGCGCAGCAGCACGAGCCTCGTGGGGTCCTTCGGATGCGTGGGCGTGAGCGTGTCCACGACCATGGGCGAGTCGGGGTTCGACACGTCCACGACGGAGACGCTCTTGCCGGTCCAGTTCGCCACCCACAGCTCGTTCCCGTCCGGCGAGAGCGCGATGTTCCACGGCCCGCTTCCCACCGTGACCTGCGCGGTGAACGAGCGGTATCCGGCGTCGCTCTCGTCGACGTTCAGGACGTACACCCGATTCGTCAGCAGCGCGCTCACGAAGAGCCGCTTCTCGTCCTTGCTGAGCGCGCACTGCTGAGGCTGGTGCACGGCGCGCGCGGGCGAGGGCAGCCGGATGTCCCAGTCCAGGATGCTCGGCGAGCCGCCGGGAATGCCGGTGCCGAAGATGGTGACGTTGTCGGTGAGGATGTTCGTGACGTAGACGCGCGATCCGTCCGCGGTCATGGCGAGACCGTGCGGCTGCTGCTGCGTGGCGCCGGGCGGCTGCAGGACGGCGATCGACGCGAGCGTCACCGGATCCAGGACGTGCACCGCGTTGTCCGCGTTCGTGCCGCCCACCTGGTCGAAGTTGGTCACCCAGAGCTGGGATTGATCCGGGGTGATCTTCATGAGCGCGGGGTAAGTTCCGGCCTCGCCGGAGGTCACGAGTTCGAGCGTGTCCCCGTCGTAGACCCGGATGTTGTCGCTCGCGGTCTCGAAGCGCGACACGTACACGCGGCGGCTCGGCACGTCCACGTAGACGGAGTGCGGGACGCGGACGTCGATCTCGCGGATGAGGAGCCCGTTCGAGAGATCGAGGACCGCGAGCGCGTTGTCGCCCTGGCAGGCCACGAAGGCCTTGGACGCGACGTCCGAGTACATGGGCTTGCCGTCGTCGTTCTTCGCGCCGTCCGCGATCCACCGGTTCAGGAGGCGGATCACCGCCGGGTCCACGGGGTCGGTCGCGAGCGGCATGCGCGGCGCGAGCGCGCCGGTCATGTGCTGCACCAGGTGGCTCCGATCGGGGTGGTACGGCAGGACCTCCGAGCCGTAGGCGCCGCCCTTCGCGACGTCCGCGTAGCTCGCGAGGCTGACCCCGAGAGCGTGGTCCGTGGAGTTGTGGCAGGCGGCCGCGTTGCAGCTCGCTTCCCAGATCGGCTGGACGTGCTGCGAGTAGACGATCGGGTTGATCGCGTCGTAGTCGACCGGGGGCGGCGGCGAGGTGACCGAGTCCTTGCCGCAGCCGACCGCCCCGAAGGCGACCGAAATGGAGGCGACCCGCAGCAGGGCTTGCATCGCGCGACGAATCATGGAATTCCTAGGGGGACGTGGGCGGCTGCGGGGGAGTGACCGCCGCCCGCCAGTTTAGGAACAGGTTCTCGCGGGAGTCAACGTCGTGCGCCGAGAAATCTACGCGGGCAAGGTCGTGAACCTCGCGATCGAGGACGTGCGCCTCCCGAACGGCGAGGTCACGCAGCTGGAGCTGATGCGCCACCCGGGAGCGGCGGGTTGTGTGCCGCTCTTTCCGGATGGCACGGTCGCGATCCTGCGCCAGTACCGCCACGCCGCGGGCGGATGGCTGTGGGAGATCCCGGCCGGCAAGCTCGACGTGCCGGGCGAGGATCCGCTCGCGTGCGCGCAGCGCGAGCTGGGCGAGGAAGCCGGCCTCGCCGCCGTGCGCTGGCACAAGCTGGGCTCGATCTTCACCACTCCGGGCTTCTGCAACGAGATCATCCACCTGTATCTCGCACGCGATCTCTCCGAGGTCCCGCGACGCCACGAGCGCGACGAGGTGATCGAGGTGCATCGCATGCCGCTCGTCGACGCGCTCGCGCGCATCCCGACCGAGGAGATCCGCGACACGAAGACGGCCTGCGCCCTGCAGGCGACAGCCTTGTTCCTCGGGGGAGGTCCGAGACCGGGGTGGACGTCGGCGATCTGAGCGGGGGCGCGGTGTTCCGCCGCATTCTCCTCGTCGTGCTCGCGGCGGGGCTCGTGCACGTCGCGTCCATGCTGCACGCGACGGGCGGGAGCGTCTCGCTCCCCGTGGACGATTCCTTCATCTACTTCCGCTACGCGGAGCAGCTCGCGGCGGGCCACGCCCTCGTCTACCAGCCGGGCGACGCCCCCACGACCGGCGCCACGAGCCTCCCCTGGGTGGCCCTCCTCGCGGTCGGCGCGCTCCTCGGCTTCGTGGGGAAATCGATCGTGTTCTGGGCGCTCCCCTGGGGAGGACTGGCGCTCGCGCTCACCGCGTGGTCGACGGCAAAGGCGCAGCGCGCGCTCGCCCCGCGGAGCGAGGGCTCGGAGCGCCCCGGGGACCTGGCGATCCTGGGGATCCCGCTCGCCGGGGCGCTGTGCCTCCTCTCCGGCGCCCTGCAGTGGGGGACGTGGAGCGGGATGGAGATTCCGCTCACCGCGGCCGCCGTGGCCTTCGCGTTCCTGGCATGGTGCCGCGCGGAGGGGCGTCCCGGCCGCGACGTGGCCCTCGCGCTCGCCGCGCTCGCCGTGGTCCGTCCCGAGGGGGCTCTCCTCGCCGCGGCGGCGCTCGGGCTGTGGCTGATCGCCGCGCTGTTCGGCACGCTGCCGCGACGGTCTCTCGGATGGGGGGTCGTCCCGCTGGCCGGCATCGCTCTCGTTCCCCTGATCAATCTCGCGCTCACGGGCGATCCGCGCTCGACCGGCTTCGTGGCGAAGACGCTTCTCGCGGGGCCGGCGGCGGACATCCCCGGCGCGCTGCGCGTGGCGCTGCTGCGGGCCGCGAGCCTCGTCTCGTCGCACCTCTTCGGCATCGGCCCGCGCGCCGACGGCTTGCGCCTGTACGCCTACGAGTCCGAGACCTCCGTGCTCTTCGTGCCGCCGCTCGCAGGGCTCCTCTTCCTCGTGGGCGTGCTGCCCAAGGTCGCGCGCGAGGCGCGCGAGCGTCGCGCGGGCGCGGGCACGCTGGCTTTCGTGTGGACGGCCCTTCTGTTCACGGCCGCGTCCCTGCTCGAGGAGCCCGACGCGCACTGCGGGCGCTATCTCATGCCGGCGCTGCCGCCGTTCCTCGCGTTCGTCGCGATCGGGACCGGCCGCCTCGCGCGCGCGCTTCGCGGGGCGGCGGGCGGGCTCGCTCGCCTCGCGGACGGAGTCCGCGGGCTGCTCGTCGTGGGGGGCGCGGCGTCCTTCGCCTTCTTCGCGCTCGCGTACGGCGATCAATGCGAAGACATCGCGAGGATGCAGATCACGTTGGCGGAGTCGTTCCGGACGTCCCTGCCGGACGGCGCGGTCGTCGCGGTGAACGACGCCGGCGCGCTGGCGTACCTCTCGCAGCGGCGCACCGTGGATCTCATCGGGCTCACCACGCCGGGCTTCGCGGGGCTCTGGCGACAGGGCACGGGCGTGCTCGGCGAGAAGCTCGAGGCCATGGCGCCGGGCCGCCGTCCGGATTGGTTCTGCATCTTCCCGAACTGGTTCGACTTCGACGCTTCGGGAATCCTGCACCGCGTGGGCAGCGTGCGGCTGGTCTCGCCCTCCGTGGTGGATGCGGAGAAGGTCCTCTACCGCGCGGACTGGTCCCTCGCCGGCTCCGGCGATGCGCCGCGGCGCAGCACCTTCGCCGGGCCGGGCGTGCGCGTCGCGGATCGCGTGGACGTGGCCGATCCCGACGCCGAGCGTGCGCACGCCTTCTCCTTCGCGGACCGGGAGCACGGCGCCGCACCCGGCAGCTTCTGGCGGCGCGCGCGCGTCGACGGCGAGGCGGAGATCCTCGACGGCGGGCGGACGATCTTCGGCGAGGCGCGCTTCGAGATCGCGCGCGATCCCGTGGCGGCGGCCGGCCTCGTCGTGCGCACCGTGGCGGGCGCGCGACAGATCGTCGACGTGTCCGTGGACGGGGGCGAGAGCCGGCGCGTCGAGATCGAGACGGGCACGGCGGGGGAGTTCCACGAGCAGGTGATCGCCACGATCCCGCCGGGAGCGGGCCGCGCGAAGGTGCGGATCCGCGTCGTGCCGCCGCCGGCGAGCGGCCCGCTGCTCCTCTGCCACGCGTTCACGGTGGCGGGGCTGCCGTGACCGCTCGCCGGCGCGACGCTCTCCTCTTCGCCGGCGCGCTCGCGCTCCGACTGGCGCACGTCGCGGCGGTGCGCGGCGGGCCGCTCTTCCGGTATCTCTTCATCGACTCCGCGTTCTACGACGACGTCGGCCGGCGCCTCGCCGCGGGCGGCGGGTTTCCGCCCGGCGTCTTCTTCATGAACGTCCTCTACGGCGCGTTCCTGGGCGGCGTGTACGCGGTCTTCGGTCCGGGCGCGACCGGGCGGCTCGCCGCGCTCGCGATCCAGTGCGTGGCCGGAGCGGCGTCGGTGGTGCTGCTCGCGCGCTTGGGCGAAGCGCTGGGTCGCCCGCGCGAGGGAGTGCTCGCAGCGGTGCTCCTCGCCGTCTTCGGCCCCGCGATCTTCTACGACGGCGCTCTCCTCACGCCGAGCCTCCTGCTGCTGCTGACGACCGCGGCGACGCTCGCATGCGTGCGCTGCCTCGCCCGCCTCGACGCGGGCGCGGCCGAGGAGGCGCCGCCGCTCCGCGATGCCGCGCTCCTCGGCGCGCTGACCGGGCTGCTCGTGCTCGGGCGCGCGAGCCACGCGCTCCTCCTCGCCGGATGGATCGCCGTGCTCCTGACGCGGGGAAGGCGCGGGCGGATCGCGGCGGGCGTTGTCGTCGCGGTCGCGGCGGTGGTCGTCCTTCCCGTGACGGTGCGCAACTGGCGCGCCTCCGGCGAGCTGGTCCCCGTCACGGCGAACGGCGGGATGGCGCTTTGGGCCGGCAACCACGAAGGCGCGACGGGGATCTACACGGAGACGGACTTCCTGAAGAACCCGGTCCCCGACCGCGAGGCCGAGGACTATCGCTCCGAAGCGTCGCGGCGGGCGGGACGCGAGCTGACGCTCGCGGAGTCGAGCGCGTTCTGGACGCGGGCCACGATCTCCCGTTGGGCGGCCCATCCGGCCGCGGCGATCGGCCTGGCGCTCCGCAAGGCGCGGCTCTTCTTCCACGCGACCGAGGCGCAGACGAACCTCTCGTACTACTTCGCGCGCGACTTCTCTCCGCCCCTCGAGGTCCTGCGGCTCCACCTCGGCTGGGTCCTGCCGTTCGTGCTGCTCGGGTTCGTCACGGAATCACGGCGTCTCATCGTCCCGGCGCTGCCGATCGCCGCCGCGCTCGCGACGTGCATCGTCTTCTACGTCTCCTCGGAGTATCGCCATCCGGTGGTCCCGTGCATGCTCCTCTTCGCCGCGGCCGGCGCCTTCCGGGCGCGCGACGCGTGGCGCGCAGGCGGGGCGTGGCGGCGCGTCGCGCTCGCGGGCGGTCTCGCCCTGCTGCTCGTCGGCACGAACGCCCGCGACGCGTTCCTCGATCGCCTGCAGAGCCGCCGTGTGGACTACCTGAACTTCGCGACCCTCGCGTCCGACGCGGGACGCCTCGAAGAGGCGGAGAGCTTCGCCCGCGAGTCGGTGGCGCTGGATCCGTCTTGGTCCGTCAGCCGCGAGAAGCTCGCGGAGATCCTCCAGCGGAGGGGTCGTCCGGAGGAGGCGGGCGAAGAGGCGAAGCGTGCGCAGGAGCTGGGCGGCGGCGCCACGGTGATCGCGCCCGGGCTCGAGAGCGCGCTCCGGCTCTTCCGGAACGGGCGCTTCGCGGAAGCGCGCGACGCGTTCGTCGCGGTGTCGCGCGCCGGCGTCGGCGAGCGCGCGACCGCGCTCAACGACGCGGGCCTCTGCGCCATGCGCCTCCAGCGCTTCGCGGACGCCGAGTCCCTCTTCTTCGCGGCGCGCGCAGCGGACTCGGCGTACGTGAGCCCGGTCGTGCACCTGGGGCGCCTCGCGCTCGCGCGCGGGGACTCGGTGCAGGCCGCCACTTGGGCGCGCCGCGCGCTCACCCTCGAGCCCGGCGACGCGCGAGCGCGTCGGCTCCTCGCCCGCGCCACGGGAGCGGCGCCGGCGGTCCCGCTCGCGGGAGACACCTCGGAGGAGTGATGCGCACCTGTTGCTGGCCTCCCGCCGTGCTGTGGCTTCTGCTGTCTTCCCGCGTGACCGCGGCATCACCGCCGTCAGCCTCGGGCGCACACCTTCTCGAGGCCCCTTCGCCCCGTGGCTACGACTTCACGATCAGCGCCAGCCCGACGGATCCGCACATCACACAGGCCACTCCGACGCATGGCGTCCGCGACCTGTACCTGTGGGTGACGTGCGCCACGCCCGGCCTTTCGGCAGTCGAGTGTCTCGTCACCGGTAGCCTCCGGATCGACGCATTTCAGCCGCTGAGTGGCGTCCTCAACGCGGGCTCGCCCAGCCACCTCCGGCTCGCCGTTCCGAACTGCCCCGCAGGCGAGGGAGTGAAACTCGTCCTCGGCAAGTGGACTGTCCACGACCAGGGAGGCTCGCTCTGCCTCGGGCCCGAGGAGAACGGCGGCTTCACAGCCCGCGACTGCGACGCCGTGCCGCGAACGGCCTATGACCCCGTGGTCACCGGCTTCTCTTCGAACGGAGTGCCGTGCAACGTCGGCCAGCAGGGATGCTCCGAGAGTGCGCCCGGGACGGTCGTCTTCGAGGAGACCGCGACCGCGCCCGGGCGACTGGCCTACGGCCAACCGTGGTCTCCGGACGGTTCGTGGGTGGCCGTCACTGCGCGTGATGGCACGACGACGCTTGTTGCCCCGACGGGCGGAGCCACCCGGAACCTCAAGGTGCCTGCGGGGGAGATCCGATGGTCGCCCGATGGTAGCTGCGCCGTATACGTGTACCGCATTGGTCGGCGCGACCCCCACGCAAAGACGCTTGCCGTCACTCGAGCGTCCGATGGCTCCACGCGGGTGCTCGCCACGGGAGACGACTTCACGCATCAGATCTGGACCGGGGACGGTCGCCCGCACTCCCTGATGGGCGATGGCACGCTTCGCTCCTTCGCTCGACCGGACATCTGGCAACCGCCCGAGGCGTATCTCCCTCCTCACCACGATGCCCTCGTGTCCGTCACGATGCCCCGCGGCGCGCACAACACCATTCGTCGGTTCTCGCTCGACACGGCCCGCGAGAGCACGTTCGTAGCCCGAGACCTGCCGGCCGGGAACGAACTGCTGCTCCAAGCCTCGGGCGCTCGTCTGCCGGTGGCTTTGGTGCAGGTATACCCCACAGCGACATTTCCTGGACGGACGGTTCTCCTATCCGTGCCCACGGGCGAGACTCTGTTGGAGTTCACTCCGCTACTGTCCGATACGGATCCCGGGTTCTTCGGCACCTCCCTGGCTCACGATGATCAGTGGATTGTCGGACAGGTGGCGCACAGTTCGGACGGGCACCGCTACGATAGAAGCGAGATCTGGGTTGCCAGCCGCACCGGTCGCTGGCTCCGCATGCTCGGCGGAGCGACGATGGGTACAGACCCGCAATGTCCCGCGCACGGCGATTGGCTGGCGTTCAATGAGCTCACGTCAGATCTCGTCCACATTGGCCGTCTCCGGGTGACGCCATGAAACGCCTTCGCGGGCGATGGGCGGCGAGTCGGCGGCCCGCTCGACGGCCTCGCGCGCGACCTCGCGAGCTCGGCGGGCGGGGTAGGTCTGCGGGCGAACCCCGGCGAGGTCGGCGAGCCTACCCGTCGAGGCCGAGGTCCTTCGCCACGGCGGTCATCGCGTCGCGCACGAACGCGATGTGATCTTCCAGAGAGACGCCGATCTCCTCGGCGCCGCGGCGGAGGTCGTCGCGGTTGACGCCGCGGGCGAAGGCCTTGTCCTTCATCTTCTTCTTCACGGAGTCCACCGGAACGTCCGCGATCTTCTTCGAGGGACGCACGAGCGTGCACGCGGTGAGGAAGCCGGTGAGCTCGTCGACCGCGAAGAGCGTCTTCGCCATCGTCGTCTCGCGGGGGACTCCGGTGTGATCGCCGTGGCCGAGAATGGCGGTGCGGATCTCCTCGGAGATGCCGCGCTGGGCGAGGATCTCGGAGCCGCGGCGCGGATGGTCCTCGAGGGTCGGGTACTTCTCGTAGTCGAAGTCGTGCAGCAGCCCGGTCACGCCCCAGAGGTCCGCGTCCGCGCCGGCGCGCGCCGCGTACGCGCGCATCGCCGCTTCCACGGCGAGCGCGTGCTTCAGGAGGGCGTCGTTCTTCGTGAACTCGGTGAGGAGCGCCCACGCCTCCTCGCGGGTCGGTACCGCCACGGCCTGCCTCCGCGTCGTCGAAACGTCGCGCGATTCTCGACGGCGGGAGGGGCGACGTCAACGCTGGCGGATAGGTGCCGTCAGCGCCCGGAGACGTGACGTGTTCGTCCGCAGCTCGGGGTCGCCGCCGGGAGGGCGATCAGCGTCGCGTCGCGGGGGCCTGCTCGCGCAGCGCGCGCCGCGTGCCGTCGTCGACGTCGAGGATGCGCGCGGGCGCGTCGGCGGCGGCGACCGCGAGGGTCGCCACCAGCCTCCCCGAGAGCTCGAGGCCCGCGAGCGCGCGCTCGTGCGGCTCGATGCCGTCCAGGAGGCGCGTGGGCGCTCGGTCCGCGGCGGGCGAGCACACGCCCACGAGGCCGCGGGATCCGCGTCGCGCGGCGCGCAGCACGAGCGGGAGCGAGCCGGGAAGATCCGCGTCCGCCGCGAGCACGATCCGCGGCGAGAGCCGGTCCGCGAGCTCCGCCGCCGCCCGTCGCTCCGCGTCCCCGCCGGCGCGGAGGAGAAGGACGGCCGCGCGCCCGCCGGCAAGATGGGTCGGCCAACGTCGCGCCCAACCCAGCAGCGGCACGGCGCCCGCTCCGAGCAGATGCGCCGCCAGCGCGTGGACGGCGCGCTCGAGCCCGTCCGGATCGGGGGCGCTCACCGCGAGGATGGAGCCCGGCGCTTCCATCGCCCGCTCCAGAGCCGCGGCGTCCCACGGCAGCGCCTCCGTCGCGGCGGCGGCGGGGCGGATCGAGAGGACCTCGGCCCCTTCCGCGCGGAACGTCGCGAGGCGCCACGCCTCGTCGGCCGAGAGGCGCAGCACGAGATCCACGTTCCCCTCGATCACCTCCACGCCGCCCACCGCCTCGCGCAGCAGGTGATCGCGCAGGCTCTCGTAGCCGGCGCGATCCAGCACGAGCGGGCCGAGCGGAATGGTCTTCCCGCCGGCGAGGACCTCCGGCGGCGCGCCCGCGCGCAGGAAGAGCGTCGAGCCGGGCACGCCGCGGATCGCCCCGAGCAGGTCGGCGACGGCCAGCCCCTGCGGCGAGCGATGGGAGAGGACCTTCGACTCCGAGTCGAGGCGGTGGAAGATCTCGTAGAGCGCCTCGGTGGCTTGCCGCGCCTCCTCGACGTGCGAGCCCTCGCCCTCGCCCGTCGCTTCGCTCTCCTCGTCGAGCGCGCGCGCGATCTCCATCATGAGGCTCTGGGTGGTGCAAGCGATGCGCCGCGCCACGGACGGGAGGTCCGCGGTGAACGCGAAGTGCGCCTTGCGCATCGCGAAGACGTTCTTCGCCGCTTCCTCGCCCTCGCGGTGCTCGGAGTCGAGCGCGTTGATGATGGAGCCGCCGTCGAAGTAGAGGTAGCCCTTCTCGGCGCCTTGCTCCACGCGCAGCATGCCGGTCGCCTCGTTGACGGACAGCACCTGCGTGACGTCGAAGAGGGAGAGAAGCTCGGTCCGCCCGGACAGCTCCACGGCGCGCCCCCCGTTCGCCTACCGGCCGGGGCGCTGCGCGGGACCCGAGCCCCGGAGCGTCGGCTGAGGCGATTCGGCGCCGGGGTGCGCGTCCGCTCCGGGCCGGGCGATCGTGCTCGAGGAGGCGGCGCGCTGCCCTCCGGACTCCTTCGGCGGGTTGATGCGGGTGGAGGCGATGGACTGGGCGTCCTCGACCGCCACGATCCCGCCGTCCACGAGGGCCTGGAGCGCGTCGTCCAGCATCTGCATGCCGTCCCGCCGGCTGGTCTGGATGACGGACGGGATCTGGTGGATCTTCCGCTCCCGGATGAGCGCGCTCACCGCGGAGTTCCCCAACAGAATCTCCACGCCCGCCACGCGGCCGCGGCCGTCGGCGCGCTTGAGGAGCCGCTGCGAGATCACGGCGCGCAACGACGACGCGAGCGCGCCGCGCGCCTGCGGCTGCAGATCGGCCGGGAACGTGTCCACGATGCGCTCCACCGTCTCCGCCGCGCTCGTCGTGTGCAGCGTGCCGAAGACGAGCTGCCCGGTCTGGGCCGCGGTGAGCGCGAGGCTCATCGTCTCGAGGTCGCGCATCTCGCCCACGAGGATCATGTCGGGGTCCTCGCGCAACGCGGAGCGCAGCGCCGCGGCGAAGCTCGGCGTGTGGCGTCCCACCTCGCGCTGGTGGATCAGGCAGCGACGGTTCTGGTGCACGTACTCGATCGGGTCCTCGATGGTCACGATGTGCCGGCGCTGCCGGTTGTTCACGTGGTCCACGAGCGCCGCGAGCGTGGTGGACTTGCCGCTGCCCGGCGGCCCGGTGACGAGGAGGAGGCCCTTGTGCGCGTCGGTGAGGTTCGCGAGGTGCGCGGGCAGCCCCAGCTGCTCCAGCGTGAGGATCGAGGAGGGGAGGAGGCGGAAGGCGCCGGCCAAGCCCCGGCTCTCCTCGTAGATGTTGCAGCGGACACGGAAGTGCCCGGCAACCTCGTAGCTGAAGTCCACGTCGCGCTGGGTGGCGAACTGCTCGCGCTCCTTCTCGCCCATGATCTCGAGCAGGAGCAGCTCGGTGACCTCGCGGGTCAGCTCCTGGTACGGCACGGGCTCCATGTCGCCGTGCCGCCGGATCATGGGCGGAGCGCCGGTGGAGATGTGCAGGTCCGAGGCCCCCTGGGCCTGGACCGCTTCGAAGATCGCGTCGATGCGAGCCATCGTCTTCCCGGGACAAGGGTTCCCCGGTGGATCGGCACGGAGGAGGAACGATCTGAGAGGAACCCCGGAAGTCGCGGCCGTGAGCGAAGAAGCGCAAGGATGCCGCCTCTTTCCACTGGACTCGATGCACCGTTTGAACGATCTATGGGGGGGCCCTTTTTCCGGGGAGTTCGGCCTTGAGCCACGTCGTTCCGAAGCGCGAAGCCGCGGTGCGGCTCACCCTGACGACCGGCGAGGTCCGCCGCGGAACGGTCTTCCTGGACTTCATCGACGTCATCCACCGCGGCGCGCAGACCCTCCTGGACAAGCTCAACGACGACTCGGAGTGGTTCCCGGTGAGGAGCGCTCGCGGGATCGAGATGCTGAACCGGCGGCGGGTCGTGCTCGTGGAGCCCAACGAAGGCCTGGACGTGGGCCTCGTGCGCAAGGACAGCGCGGCGGTGTTCCGCCGGGAAGCGGTCACCGTGCACTTGGCGGGAGACCTCACGCTGGCCGGGCGCATCGCGATGGATCTGCCGGACGAGTTCTCGCGAGTCTCGGACTTCCTGAACTTCCCCATGAACTTCTTCGCGCTGGAGACGGAGCAGGGCCCCGTCCTCGTCTCGAAGTGGCACGTCGTGAGCCTCCTGCCGCACGAGCGTCCCCCCGCCGCGCCCGACCCGGACGTCGCGGACTTCCGGAGGGGAGCGCGCGCCTGATCGCGGGGCCTGTGCCCGCGACCGCAGGGAGCACCATGTCGTCCAGCCCCGACGCCCCGCCGCTGCTGAGCTTCCCGCCGCGCGTGATCTTCCGTCCGCCTACGGCAACGCGGGCCCTGCTCGTCTCGATGGCGGTGTACTTCGCGATGGCGCAGATCGCGGGGGGCACGGGCAACCTCGCGGTGCTGGTCGCGTTCGGCGCGAACTTCGGTCCCCTCGTGGAAGCGGGCGACACCTGGCGGCTCGTCACGTCGATCTTCCTGCACGCCGGTTGGATCCACCTCGCGCTGAACGGATGGGCGCTCTACGTTCTCGGCCGGAACGTCGAGGCGTTCTACGGCGCGTGGAAGCTGCTCGCGATCTTCCTGCTCTCGGGCCTGCTCGGCTCGATCGCGAGCGCGCGCTTCTCGCATGCGATCTCCGTGGGCGCGTCCGGGGGGATCTTCGGCCTGCTCGGCGCGTCGGTCGTCTTCGCTTTCCGGTGGCGGGAGAAGCTCCGCTCGATGCTCCTCTCGCGCGTGACGCGCGTGATGGGCACGGCGCTGCTCCCATGGGTGGCCCTGAACCTCGTGCTCGGCGTCGTGGTGCCGCGCATCGACATCGCCGCGCACCTGGGCGGCCTCGTGGGCGGTGCGCTGCTCGCCGTGGTGCTCATCCCCGACGCGCTCGGCGAGGCGGAGGGCGTGAAGGCGCCCTTCCCGCGCCTCGTGGCCAGCGTGTGCGCTTCGCTCCTGATCGTGTCGTTCGCGTCGGCCGCGACGAACATCTTCCGCATGCGCGGGCAGGAGGGGGCGCTTCTGGATCCGCGCGTGGTGCCCGCGCTGCTGCAGCTCGACCGCCCCGACGCGCTCCGCACGCTCGACGACGCGCTCGAGCGCACGCCCGACGATCCCTCCTTGCTGCTGGCTCGCGCGGACATCCGCGCCGCCGCACGGAACTGGCACGAAGCGGCGGCGGACTATCACCGCGTGCTCCGGCTCTCGCCGAGCGACGTGCGGGCCCTCAACAACCTCGCGTGGCTCTTGCTCGAAGAAGCGCCCGAGTCCATGCGCAATCGCGTCGAGGCGGAGAGCCTCTCGGCGCGGGCGGCGCAGCTCGCCCCGGCGGACCCTTACATCCTCGGCACGTACGGAGCGGCGCGCCTCCGCGCGGGCGCTCCGGAGGACGCGGTGCGCCTGCTCGAGCGGGCGCTCGCCGTGCCGCGCCCTGCGGAAGACGAGGCGACGGATCGCTACCTGCTGGCGATCGCGCGCGCGCAGGCGGGCCGGGTGACGGACGCCCGGCAAGCCCTGGACAAGGCGCGCGCCGAGGAGCCGGCCAACGCCTACCGTGCGGAGGCGGAATCCGCGATCGCGGCGGCGGACTCGGCGGCCGCGGAGACCCAGAGGGCGCCCGCCCCGTAGTCGAAGGCCAGCACGCGCCCCGCGAAGAGCGCGCTGCCCACGTTGCCGATCGACGACTCGAGCGAGATCGCGCCGCCGCCGCCCGGCGCGATCACGGCGGTCACGTTCGCGAAGGTGATGGACCCCAGCGCGAGCGAGCCGACCGTGACCTGTCGCATCGCTTCGTCGCCGCCGATGCCCGAGAGCTTCATGCTCGCGTCGGCCGCCCGGTCGAGGAAGCCGTGCTCCTTGGCGAACGTCGTGTGCAGGAGGAGCGGCGTGGCGTTCCCCGTGTCGAGCACGAAGCTTCCGGCGTGGCGCCCTTCGAGCGTGCCGTCGAGACGCGGGACGTTGTTCTCGAGGCGGAGCGGCAGGCGCACCAGCCCTGCGCGCGGCGAGTAGCTCCCGGCCGGGAACAGCCCGAAGCGCCGCCCGGGGTCGTCGATCTCCACGGCGAAGTGGTTCAGGAAGTCGTAGCCGAGGATGCCGTCGATCGGCGTCGAGAGCGCCTCGGCGATGCCGTCGAGCGGCAGCGCGACGAGCGTCTGGTCGGTGAGCTCCACGCCCGGAAGCGAGAGCGACGCGAGGTCCACGTAGCGCGCCACCTCGCTGCCTCCGGCGCCGCGCGCCTCCACCACCCCGCGCGCCTGCAGGTGGAGGCGCTCGACCAGCGCGGCGGAGAGGACCGTGGCGGCGGCGCCCGTGTCCAACAGGAAGGGGAGGTCCGCGACGCCGTTCACCGTCACCTTCAAGAGCGGAACACCGCCCACGCGCACGAGCGGGATCGCCCGGGCGCGCGCGGGATCGAGGAACGCCACGCGCCCGTGCGGCGCGGCGATCGGCGGCACGATCGCGCCGGCCGGCAACGAGTCGCACGGCACGAGCGACGTCGTGCGGATCACGATGTCGAAGCGGGGATCGCCGGTGGATTGACGCGACGCGTACGAGAACCGCACGCCGTCGACGACGCGCCAGTCCTCGAACCGCTCGACGGTCGTCTCGCCCTGCTCGACCTGCTCGAGCCGAGCCGGAAGCAACCCGTCCGGGCCGCGCGAAAGGAACAAGCGGCGCTCCGGACCCGCCGGGCGCGGCGCCAGGCGGACGACGGCCGCGGAGTCCGTGACGTCGTCGGCGCGGAGATCGAAGTCCGCGAGACGGCCGAGGGCCCAGTCGTGGAACACGAAGGCGTGCGCGAGCCGGATCGTGGCGAGCTCGTCTCCGGTGGCGGGGCGGACCATGCCGTTCGGATCCTCGATCCACGCGTCGTCGCCCACGAGCGTGACGACCTGCCGGACGCCGTCCACCTCGGTGACCTCGCGGAAGGAACGCGGCTCGCGGCAGGCCAGGGTCTCCACCTTCCCGACGACCTGACCCGCGCGCTCCACGACGCTCTCCGCGCGGATCGCCTTCGGGGGCCGGGCGCGCTCGCCGGGGAAGAGCGCCGCCTCCACCTCCGCGAGCACGCGGGAAGTCGCGTCGACGGGCGGCGCGAGCGTGTCCGCCGCCGGCAAGGAGGCGAACGCCGCCGCGACGGTCGCGGCCGCGATCGCCGCGATTGTCGCCGCACGCCGGGCCCGATACGATCCGTCGATGCGGTCGTACCTGCCCCTTCTCGTCGCTGCCTTCCTCACCGACGCCTCCGTGTATCTCGTGTTCGCCGCGCTGCCGTTCCGCGCGATCGAGCTCGGCGCGGGTCCGCTCGCGCTCGGCGCGATCCCGGCAGTCTACGCGACCGCCTACATGTTGTCGGCCCTCGGCGCCGGCCACCTCTCGGATCGCGTGCCGCGCCTCAAGCTCGCGCGCGGCGCGTGTCTCCTGGCCGCCCTGAGCGCGCTCGGCCTCGCCACCGTGCCGGCCTTGCCGCTCCTGTACGCCATCCTGCCCGCGATGGGCGTGGCGCTCGGCTTCTTCTGGTCGCCGCTCCAGGCCGCTCTCTCGGACCTCGCGCCCGAGGGGCAGCTGCTGCGCGCGATCGGCGTCTTCAACATGACGTGGACCCTCGGCAAGGGGTCGGGCCTCGTCGTGGGCGGGTTCCTGACGCAGGCCTTCTCGCCGCACGCGGTGCTTCTCCTCGGCGGTGCTCCGGTCGCCCTCGCGGCGCTCGCCCTGCCGTGGCGCACGCGCCCGCACGTCGCGGCGGCGACGCCGTCTCCGAGCGCGGAGGAAGCCGTGCCGACGTGGCTGCTGCGGCTCGCCTGGATGACGAACGCGCTCGCGTACGGCCTCGTGGGGACGATGAACATGCACGCGCCGAAGCTCCTCCTCGCGCAGGGCCTCGGGCCGGCGACGTTCGGGCTCCTCCTGGGCTCGGTCTACGGCGTGCAGGCGCTCGTGTTCCTCGTGATGCGGCGGCGCGCGGTCTCGCCCGGGCTCCTCTCCGTGGCGCTCGCGTCGGGCGCGCTGGCCGTCGTCGTGTTCCTCCGAGCGCCGGGCGAGCTGCGGCTCCTCTGCGCGATCCCGTTCGGCGTCGCCACGGGCGTCGCGTACCACTCGTCGCTGCACGCGAGCCTCCACCGGCCGCACGGTCGCGGCCTCGCGGCCGGTCTCCACGAGATGCTCATCGGCGCGGGGAATGCCTCGGTGCCGCTCGCGGGCGGCGCCCTCGCACGCGCGTCGGGCTCGCTGGCCGCGCCCTTCCTCCTGGCCGGCACGCTCCTCGGCGCGGGCTTCGTGACGACGCTCGTGCGCCGTCGCTCGTCGCCCGTCGCCGCGGTGCGCGATGCGATCTAGCCTCGGGTCAGCGCCGTCGTATCCGCGGGTCGGCCTTGGAGGGGGGAGGTCGGCGGAACCTTCCCACGGGCCTGTGCGCGCGTATGCGGGCGACGCTGACGCGTCGCGATCGCATGCGTGTTTCAATGCCCGTGGGAGGGTTCCGCCGACCTCCCCCCTCCAAGGCCGCGCGCCTCGTGCGTGTCCGGGCTCCGCCTCCGCGATCCGTGGCGAGCGCCGCATCGTGGCCTTGATGTCCCGGCCGTGCCTGCTCGGTACCGCGCGAGCCGACTGCCGGGGCCCTTCGCATCGGGCCGGCACCCTCGACCGTTCCGGGGGCGTCGAGGACGACTCTAGCCATCTCGTCGGACGGCGCCGTCCGCGAGCGACCGACCCAGCGGCGCGAGACGATCCATGCGGACGGCCCGATGGGCCGGCTCGGACCGAGTTCTCCGATGCGCGCGGAACCCGTGGGTGGAGGTCGGAAGGCCCTTCCTCCGGGCATTGGAGCACGCATGCGATCACGATGCGCGAAGCGCATCGCCCGCATACGCGCGCACCGGCCCGGAGGAAGGGCCTTCCGACCTCCACCCACAGGAGTCTGCGCCATGCGCGCGACACCGGGCGGGCGAGGCCGCAAGCATGACGACGTTCGTCGTTCTGGACTTCGAGACGACCGGGCTCTCGCCGCGGCGCGGAGAGATCCTCGAGACGGGCGCGGTGCGCGTGGAGGGCGCTCGGGTGGTCGCCACCCTCGCCGCGCTGTCGCGTCCGTCGCGGCCCATCCCGGCGCGGGCGAGCGAGGTGCACGGGATCACCGAAGCCGACGTCGCGGAGTGCCCGCCGTTTCGCGAATTCCTGCCGGCCCTCGTGGAGTTCCTCGCGGACTCGGTGCTCGTCGCGCACCACGCGCGCTTCGACGCGTCGTTCCTCGCGGCGGCGCTGCGTCGAGAGGGGAGGCCGCCGCTGACCAACGACGTCTGGTGCACGGTGCGCCTGTCGCGACGCCTCTTCCCGGAGCTCGAGCGCCACGACCTCGGCTCGCTCTGCCTGACGCACGGGCTGAGACGGCAGGCCGCTCACCGCGCGCTGGACGACGCCCGCGCCACCGCGGAGCTGCTCGGGATCCTCCTCGAGCGCGCGGAGGAGCGCGGCGTCACGCACCAGGAGCTCGCCGCGTGGGGATCCCCGCCGAGCGGACCCGCGGCGCCGCGGATCCGCCCCTGGACGGAGGAGGAGAGGGCGGCCCTCGAAGACGCGATCGTCACGGGCGATCGCCTCGCGCTGGGGTACGTCTCGCGACGCGGCCTCCGGACCACGAGGGTGGTGGTGCCCTACGTGGTGGAGGGACCGGAGACCTCGCCCCGGCTCGTCGCCTACGACGTCGCCGCCGGGCAGACGCGGACGTTCCGGCTGGATCGCGTGGTGACTTTGAGCACCGGTGGCCGGGAGTGGGCGGCCTTGACGGACTCCGGCCCGTCCGGTGCGGCGGGTGGAACGCGCGTGGTAGAATAGGTCTCCCTTCGACGGAGACGGCGCCCCCCGCTGTCGACGGGTCCAAGCTGCCCCGGGATCCCGCATCAGGAGTCGCGCTTGCCCGGTCCGCTCGCTCGTTGGGGCTTCGTTCCTGCCTTCGCGCTCGCTGCCGGCCTCGTGGCCGCCGCGCCCGCTCGCGCCGCGTTCACCGAGGCCGCGGCGGCGTACGGCCTCGGCGTGGGCGACAGCATGAGCTACTCCGCGTCGTTCCCGGACTTCGACGGCGACGGCGATCCGGACCTCTACGTCAACCGCCACTGGAAGACTCCCGCGGACTTCTACCGGAACGACGGCGCGCCGCCGTGGGTGGACGTGAACGGCCGCTTCGTCGGCTCGCCGCCCGATCGCCACGACAACCTGTGGGGCGATCTCGACGACGACGGCATCCCGGACCAGTACATCCTCCACGGCGGCGACCAGGCGAAGGAGCTGTGGTGGAACGAAGGGGGCGGCGTCTTCCAGGAGGGCGGCGCGGCGGCCGGCGTGCAGGACGTCACGGGGCGCGGGCGCGAGATCACGCTCATCGACGTCGACAACGACGGGTGGCTGGACATGTTCGTCGTGGACGACACTCGCGACGGCTTCGTGAGGCCTTCGACCCTGTACGTCAACCAGCGCAACCGGACGTTCCTGCGCTATCCGAACACCCAGCCCGTCTTCGCCGCGCGGCTCCACGTGGCCGGGGCGGACTTCGACGGGGACGGCGATCCCGACCTCGTCACGACGAACCCGCCCTTCAACCCGGGCGAGCTCTGGCGGAACGACGGCAACTACAACTTCACGAACATCACGGCGAGCGCGTTCTCCGGGATCGCGAATCCGTTGAAGCAGGCCGAGGGCATCTCGTGGGCGGACTACGACAACGACGGCGATCTCGACCTGCTCGCGTGCGGCGGCAACCGCTCGGTGTGGGATTACGCGGCGGTCGAAGGGGACTCGCTGCGCTGGTACGCCGAGTGCGCTCTCGGGCAGACGAAGACGGTGAGCCTGGTCACGAGCGGCGACAGCGTCACGGTGTGGGCGCAGCAGTCCACCTACGATGCCGTGCCGTGTTGGTACGGCGCGGCCGGGGACTCGTCGAGCGTCTTCCCGAGGACCCTCGCGATCGCGAACATCCTGGGCACGCCGCCCCAGTTCGGCGCCGGGCAGCGCGGCCTCTTCGTCGGTGCGGTCTCGGTCGCGGCGGGGGAGAGCGTCTTCGTGGCCGCCAGCTGCAACCTGGCGGGCGGCGCTTCGCTCATCCTCGGCGGCAGCGTCCGCACGAACGGCGCGACGCTCTCGTGGGGCAAGACCGGCTACGCCGCGCGCCCGGGTTGGAGCCTCGGCGACTTCACGAACCGCCTCTACCGCAACGACGGCAACGGGACCTTCACGGAAGTCACGTCCACGGCCTTCGCGGTCGACTCGCCCGTGATCAGCAGCATGGGCGGCGCGTGGGGCGACTACGACAACGACGGCTGGATCGATCTCTACGTCACGAACTCCGGCAACGTCGAAACGGGGAACGCGCCGGACTGGCTCTATCACAACAACGGGGACGGCACGTTCACGGAGGTCTCGCTCGCGGAGGGGATCGCCTCCACGACCCATGGCTTCGGCGACGGCGCCGCCTGGGCGGACGTGAACCACGACGGATTCCTCGATCTCTTCGTGGACAACGGCGGCGAGTTCCCGCCGTTCGGCGTGGGACCGCGGCAGCTCTTCGTCAACACGCCGAACCCGAATCACTGGCTGGAGGTGCAGCTCCGCGGCCTCGTCAGCAACGGGAGCGGCATCGGGGCGCGCCTGCGCGTCGTGACGCCGGCGGGCGTGCAGTGGCGCTGGCGGCTGGGGGAGAGCGACAACTGCTTCTCCGATCAGACCATCCTGCACGTCGGGCTCGGCGCCGCGACGAGCGTGGACACGGTGCAGGTTCTCTGGCCCTCGGGGGTCGTGGACACCTTCACCGGGGTGGCCTCGAATCAGCGCTACTGGGCCGTGGAAGGGCATCCGCTCCGCGTCGTGGGCGATCCCCAGCTGAGCGCGTCTCCTTCCTCCGTCTCCGCCATCGTGGGGATCGGGCGGTCGCACGCGTTCACGATCGGCCTGGACGACGCCGGCGGGGCGGCGGCCGCCTTCGGCGTGAGCTGCGTCGCCTGCGACGGCTCGGGGGTCCCGTGGCTCTCGGCCACTCCGGACACCGGCGGCGTGTGGCCCGGCGGCGGGAAGAAGGTCACGCTGCTCGCGGACATGACGTCGCTGCCGGCCGGGTTCTACTGCGGCCGCGCGATCTTCCGGACGAACGGGACGGCGGACACCGTCGCCGTGAGCGTGGAGGTCAACGCGGCGGTCGGCGTCACCCCTTCGGACGACGTGCCCTCGGCGTTCTTCCTCAGCCCCCCGCGGCCGAATCCCTCGCGCGCCGGGACCCAGGTGGTCCTCGGAATGCCGACGGCGGGGCGCGTGGACGTCGCGGTCGTGGCGGTGGACGGGCGGCGCGTGGCCACGCTCGCCTTCCGGACGCTTCCGGCGGGCCGGCACACGCTCTCGTGGAACGGTCGCGACGCGCACGGCGCCCGAGTGGCCCCGGGCGTCTACTTCGTGCGCGCGACGTCGCCGTCCGGGCGCGGCACACGCAAGGTCACGCTGTTGCACTGACGAGCGCCCATCGGCCGCGGCTCGCCCTTCCCGCCCCGGCCGCGCGGGGTATTTTTCTCTTATCCGCTGCGGGACCCCAGCCTAGAATGCGTCCCGGATTCGCTCCGGGGCGCGCCTTGCCGGGAAGGCGAGAGCGCCGCGCGAGGTCAGTCTCCGGTCCCGGGAGGAGGGAACGACCGCCCATGGCCTACGTCGTCACGGAACCCTGCATCCGCTGCAAGTACACGGACTGCGTCGCGGTCTGCCCCGTCGAGGCGTTCAAGGAAGGGAAGAACTTCCTCGTGATCGATCCCGACATCTGCGTGGATTGCGACCTCTGCGTGCCCGAATGCCCGGTCGAAGCGATCTACTCCGAGGACAACGTCCCGGAGAAGTGGGCGCAGTACAAGGAGATCAACGCGCAGTACGCGCAAACGTGGCCGGTGATCTCCGAGCAGAAGGACCCGCCTCCCGATGCCGAGGAATGGAAGGGTCGCGAGAACAAGGGCGACCAATTCGACCCCGGCGCCGCCGAGGAGTAGCCAGCCGTAGCCGCCGAGGGGCGACGTCGTTGAGTCTTCTGGATCGGGCCGTGGCCAGCGCCGTTCCGCGTCTTCCGCGGCCGCTCGTGGGCGCGGTGGCCCGGCGCTACATCGCCGGCGAGACGCTGGAGTCCGCGCTGGACCTCACCGCCCGGCTCAACGCGGCGCGCATCTCCACCACGATGGACGTCCTCGGCGAGAACGTCACCCGGTGGGATGAGACCGTCCCCACCGTGGCCCTGTACCGGCGCGCCCTCGACGAGCTGAGCCGGAGGCGCCTGGACGGCAACGTCTCCGTCAAGCTGACGCATCTCGGCCTCAAGCTGGATCGGCACCGCTGCGCGGGCAACGTCCAGACGATCGTGACGGCGGCCGCCGAGCGGAAGAACTTCGTCCGCATCGACATGGAGGACTCCTCCACCACTTCGGACACGCTGGACGTCTACCGCGAGATGCGCGAGACGCACGACAACGTCGGCGTCGTGCTGCAGTCGTATCTCAAGCGCAGCCTGAGCGACGCGGAGGATCTCGCCCGCATGGGCGCGCGCGTGCGCGTCTGCAAGGGCATCTACCGCGAGCCGCCGGACATCGCCTGGCAGGACCGCAAGTCCATCAACGACAGCTTCCTCGCCATCGTCCGGCTCCTCCTCGAAAAGGGGTCGCACGTGGCCATCGCCACGCACGACCCTTCGCTCGTGGCGGGCTCGAAGCAGATCCTCGCTTCGCTGGGCGGCTGCGCCGGGCGGTACGAGTTCCAGATGCTGCTCGGCGTGGCGGAGTCGCTGCGGGATCAGATCGTCGGGGAGGGCCATCCCCTTCGCGTGTACGTCCCGTTCGGGGAGCACTGGTACGCCTACTCCATCCGGCGGCTGCGGGAGAACCCGCGGGTCGCCGGTCACGTCTTCCGCGCGCTGCTGCGCGGCTCCTGAGGGCTCCGGGGAGCCGGCCGCCCACCACGCGCGGGTCGGTCCCGCTGCTGCGGCGCTTGCGGACGTGACGCACCCTACGTATCCTCGCGCGATCCCCACGGAGAAAGGTGGCCCCGTGCCGCTCACCTCGTCCGTCCTTCGCCGGATGCCGAAGGTCCTCCTCCACGATCACCTGGACGGCGGGCTACGCCCGCGGACGGTGATCGAGCTGGCCAAGAGCCACGGCGTGGAGCTTCCCACCACCGACGTCGCCAAGCTCGAGCAGTGGTTCCACGAGGGCGCCATGGTGGGGAACCTCACGCAGTACCTGAAGGGATTCTCCGTCACGACGTCCGTGATGCAGCGCACCGAGGCCCTCGAGCGCGTCGCCGAGGAGATGATCGAGGACATGGCGGCGGACGGCGTGGCCTACGTGGAGACCCGCTTCTCGCCGCTGTTCCACACGGCGAAGGGGCTGAAGCACCAGCAGGTCGTGGAGTCCGTGATCAAGGGGCTCGAGCGCGGCCGCGAGCGGTTCGGCGTGCGCTGGGGCGTCATCCTCTGCGCGATGCGCAGCATGGATCCCATGACGAGCCTCGAGATCGCGGAACTCGCCGTGGCGAACCGCCATCGCGGCGTGGTGGGCTTCGATCTCGCGGGAGACGAGATGGGCCATCCGCCGAAGCACCACCTGGATGCGTTCCACTACGTGAAGCGCGAGAACTTCAACATCACGGTCCACGCGGGCGAGGCGTTCGGCAAGGAGTCCATCTGGCAGGCGCTGCAGTACTGCGGCGCGCACCGCATCGGCCACGCCACGCGGCTCCGCGAGGACGTGTACCTGGACAACGGGCGCGTCGTGGGTATCGGCCCGCTCGCCGGGTACGTCCTCGACCACCGCATCCCGCTCGAGATCTGCCTCACGTCGAACCTGCACACGGGCGCGGCCACGAGCTACGCGGAGCATCCGTTCAAGCTGTTCTTCGACAAGCGCTTCCGCGTGACGCTGAACACGGACAATCGGCTGATGTCGAACGTCACGATGACCGGCGAGTACGAGGTCGCCGTGCGCGAGTACGGCCTGGACTTCAACGACCTCGAGAAGCTCGCGATCAACGGCATGAAGAGCTCCTTCCTGCCGTACAAGGAGCGCCTCGCCGTGATCTACGATCGCCTGAAGCCGGGCTACGGGCGGCTCCGCGAGGAGCTCGGTCTCGCCGCGCCCGCCGCCGCCACCGCGGCGCCTTGAGGGAAGCGAAGCCGCGGAAGAGCGCCGTGGCCATCCTGCTCGCGCGCGAAGGCGGGGAGGCGCGCGTGCTCGTCGGGCGGCGCAGCGCGCGCTCGCGCTTTCTCGGCGGCTTCCACGCGTTTCCCGGCGGCGTCTACGAGCCGGCGGACGGAGACCTCGACGCCGAGGGCGAGGCGACGTGCCTGCGGCGCACCGCGGCCCGCGAGCTCCGGGAAGAGACCGGCATCGTGCTCGACGCGGGCTCGTTCCTGCCCGCCGGCCGGCGCGTGACACCGCCTTTCACGCCGCTCGCCTTCGACACGCTCATGTTCGCGGCGTTCCCGCCCCGCGCGCTGCCGACCTCGGCGGAATCCGGGGAGCTGGACGATCTCGCATGGGAGCGTCCCGCCGACCTCGTGCGCCGCTGGCGCGCGCTCGAGATCCGCGTGGCGCCGCCGCTGCTTCCCATGCTGCATGCGCTCGCCGCGCTCGGCCCCGAGGCGACGGCGGACGAGATCGCGCGCGGGCTCGCGGCGGCGAACACGTTCCGCGACGACGAGGGCCCGCGCATCGAGTTCGTGCCGGACGTGCTCATGCTTCCGCAGCGCACGCGCACGCTGCCGCCCGCCGCCACCACGAACTGCTATCTCGTGGGGGCGAAGGAGATCGTGATCGTCGATCCCGGGTCGGACGAGGAGATCGAGCGGACGCGGCTCTCCCGACAGCTCGACCGGCGGGCCGGGGAGGGGGCGCGCCCGGTCGCGATCGTGCTGACGCATCACCACGGCGATCACGTCGCCGGGGTGCCGTCGCTCGCTCGTGCGCGCGGCCTTCCGCTGTGGGCGCACACGGAGACGCTCGCGCGTTGCGGGGACGCGGTATCGGCCGCCTCCGGGACCCGCGCGCTCGTCGAGGGCGACATGATCCCGCTCGCGGGCGGGGAGCGCCTGCGCGTGCTCCACACGCCGGGTCACGCGGTGGGGCACGTCGCGCTGCACGAGGAGACGCGCGGCAGCCTGTTCGCCGGCGACCTCGTGAGCGGCGTCTCCACCGTCCTGATCGATGCGGCGCCGGGCGCCTTGGACGCCTACCTTGCCTCGCTCGCGCGGCTCCGCGATCTGCCGGCGCGCACTCTCTTCCCCGCGCACGGACCGCCGATGATCGATCCGCCTCGCGCGCTCCAGGCGGTGATCGACCATCGCGCCGCGCGGGAGGCGCGGATCCTCGACGCGTTGGCGGACGGCCCGCGGGACGTCGCCGCGATCGTACGGCGCGCGTACGAGGACTCGCCGAACGCCGATCCCTCGCTCGCCGCCCAGCAGGCGCTCGTGCACCTCGCGCGGCTGGAGTCCTCGGGGCGCGTGCGCCGCGCCGGCGGTTCCTGGGCGCTCGTGGCCTGACGCGAGGACGACGGCCGGGGCGCCCGGGTCACGACTTCCGCCGCCGGCGAGGTCACGACGCGGCTCGAGCCTCGGGACGATTCCGATCGCTCGGGAGCATGATCGAGGCCAGACCCGCTCCGAAGAGGAGCAGCGTGCTCGCGCAGACGACGATGGCCACCGTCACCGTGCCCAGCGAAGGACTCACGTCGCGCAGCGGGGTCACCGCGATTCCCACCAACGCGAGGGCGGGAGCGACGCGTCGGATGACGAGGTCTGCGACGCCGACGCCGTGGGCGGCCGAGAAGGGCCGGAGGAGGACCAGCAGCATCGGAACGGCCAGCACGTAGTAGTGGAGCCAGACCAGAGGAGAGGCAAGCAGCATCACGAGCGTCCCGACCGCCACCGCCGTCATGTCGTCGATGACGGCCGCATCCTCATCGCGTGCGGCCGACTTCGCCGTCGATCGGCTCGTCGGGGCGGCGCGCCGGCCGCCGATCCAGAGCGTCGCGAGCGCCAGCGAGCCGACGAGCACCGGCAGCACCGGAGCGACGCTCGCGCCCAACCGGTCTCCGAGGATCCGCGCCGGCGCGAAATTGCCCATGGCCACGGTGGTGGTGCTCTCCGGCACGCGCCGCAGCAGGTCGAACCACTCCGACCAGCAGCGGAGGGACCGGAAGGAAACGGCGGCGAGGAGGAACGAAGCCCCGATCCCGCCGAGGAAGCCCGCCGCCGAGGCGGCGAGCGATTCGTAGCGTCGATGGGCGGCGCGCGAGACGAGGATGGCCAGGAGGACGGCGGCCAGATTCGGCTTGAACATCGTGCCCAGGCCGAGAAGGGCGCCTCCGAGGAGCGCGCCCTTCGTTCCGCGCAACAAGCCCTGGCTCCAGGCGAACGCGGCGAGCAGGCAGAACTGCAGTGCGTTGACGTTGCCGACGCGGAGGTCCGACAGGAAGGGCTCGAACCAGAAGAGAAGCACGATGAGGGCCGCCGCGGTGGCCGTGAAGCCGTAGCGCAGCAGGCGGCACTGGACCAGGACGGCGAGCGCCATGCCCAGGAAGACGAGGATGCGGTAGACGTCGAGGCTCCGGTCGTAGCTCGAGGAGCTGACCGGGCGGAACGCGGCGTAGAGGAAGGGCGTCGAGTAGGTCTCCAGAACGCGGCGATAGTCGGCCACTCGGCGCTGGCGCTCCGAGCCGCTGGCCTGAGCCTGCTGCCAGGACTCCATGCCGAGCGCCTCGCGAGCGCTGCTGCTGTAGACCTCGCCCCGGTCCGGGAGCAGTCGAGCGACTACCCAGAACTGATAGAAGTCGAAGCCGCTCGCTCGCTGCGCGTCGCGCAGCGTGACCGAGGACCCCAGGAGCAGGGCCAGCACGAGCAAAGCGCCGCCCCCGCTTCGGAGGCTGTGCGCGACGCCGCGCTTGGGGGGCAGCCTGGACCTTGCGTCGCTCGCACCCATGTGTAAAAACATGCGTCGCGGCGGATTCCGACCGCAAGTCCATTCGTAGGGTCCGCCCCGATACCTCCGGACTTGCCGCTCCCCTAAAGTTGAGCTACCTTAGTTCAGGTACCTTGCAAAAGGCACACGCCACCGAAATCTCTTCAGGATGCCCAAACCCCGGGTCGGCCATGGAAACCTGGAAACGCTATCACGAGAAGGAAGTCTCCCACTCGATGGCCCACTACCTCCAGGCGGTGGCGGGTCTCAAGAGGGAGAAGGGCTACGCACGCGTCGGCGACATCGCCGAGCGGCTGGGCGTATCCAACAGCGGTGTCACCTCGATGCTGCGCTCCCTCGCCTCGCGCGGCCTCGTGGATCACGAGCGCTACGGCTGCGTGGAGCTCACGGCGACCGGCAAGGAGTTCGCGGCCCGGACGGAGTGCAACCGCCAGCTCCTGACCGTCTTCTTCCGCGACATCCTCGGCGTGTCCGAAGAGATCTCGCGCGAGGACGCGTGCATGATCGAGCACCTCGTGAGCCCGGAGGCCATGACGCGTCTGCTGCGACTCACGGCAATCCTCACCTCGGGCGAGCCCAAGGCCACGCAGCTTCTGGACGTCTACCGGCGCACGCGACGGGTGTGTCCGCACCACGACGTCGAGTCCTGCGACATCTGCGAAGAGCACTGCCTCGTGGAGACGATCGCGCGCGAGGTGCCTCCTTCCCGGCTCCCCGCGGAGCGCGCCGGATGACGGAGGAGAACGTCACGTCGCTCGATCGCCTGCAGGTCGGATCGCACGGCATCGTGCGGGGGATCGAAGGGGACTCGCCTTCCGTTCGCCGCCTGATGGACCTCGGGCTCGTGCCGGGCACGCGGGTGCGCGTGGTCCGGGCCGCGCCGCTCGGCGACCCGTTGGAGGTCCTCGTCCGCGGCACCCATCTCTCCCTGCGCCGCTCCGAAGCGGGTCACGTTCATGTCGAGCCCGTCTGAGCTCTCCCCCTCGCGCGAGCGCAGCATCGCCGCCGTTCCCTCGCCGGTCGGCGCGGCGGAGCGGCCGTCCCTCGTCGCGATCCTCGGCAACCCGAACTCCGGGAAGTCCACGCTCTTCAATCGCCTGACCGGCTTGCGCGCGAAGGTCGGCAACTACCCGGGCGTCACCGTCGAGAAGAAGGTCGGTTGGTGCGCCCTTCCGTCCGGCCGACGCGTGGAGGTGCTGGACCTGCCCGGCACCTACAGCCTGCACCCGGGCTCGCCCGACGAGATGATCGTCCGCGACGTCCTCTTCGGCCTGCACGCGGACACGCGCTCGCCCGATCTCGTGGTCTTCGTCGTGGACGCCACGCAGCTGGATCGCCACCTCTTCCTCGCGATGCAGCTCGTCGAGGTCGGCCGTCCGGTCGTGCTCGCCGTCAACATGATCGACGCCGCGCGCGCGGAGGGCATCGAGGTCGACGAGCTGGCGTTGGAGCACCGGCTCGGCGTGCCCGTCGTTTCGATCTCCGCCGCGAAGGGAACCGGGATCGGCAACCTCCGCCGCCTGATGGACCGGGACGTGGCTCCCTCGCGCATGACGTTCCGGAGACGCCCACCGCAGGTGCAGCGCGTGCTGGACAACCTGAGCGCGCGCCTCCCGCGCCGCGGGCTGCTCTCGGACGCCGGGCGCGCGGACCTCGCCGCGGCCATCCTCCTGGACGACGGCGAGGACGACGCGATCGCCCGCTACGTTCCGCCGGACGTGCAGGACGACCTCCGCATCCTCCGTCGCCGGTTGGACGCCATCTGGCCGGATTGGCGCACCGACGACGCCAAGGGGATCTACGAGGCCATCGACGACGTCATGCAGAGCGCGGTGTCGCGTCGCGGGGAGGGGCGCGAGGCGCGCATCCGCGAGCGCATCGACCGCGTGCTGACCCACCGCATCCTGGGGCCGATCATCTTCGTGCTCCTCATGGGCGCCATCTTCCAGTCGGTCTTCGAGTGGGCCGCTCCGGTGATGGACCTCATCGACAAGACCGTCTCCGCGTTCGGCGCCTTCGTGGGCGCGCACCTGGCGGCGGGCCCGGTCCGTTCGCTCGTCGTGGACGGCGTCATCGCGGGAGTGGGGGCCACGCTCATCTTCGTGCCGCAGATCGCCGTCCTGTTCCTGTTCCTCTCCATCATGGAGGGGACCGGCTACATGGCGCGCGCGGCGTTCCTCATGGATCGCGTGATGGGGCGCGTGGGGCTCTCCGGCCGCGCGTTCATTCCGCTGCTCTCGTCCTTCGCGTGCGCCATCCCCGGCATCATGGCGACGCGCACGATCGACAACCGCCGCGACCGCATCACCACCATCATGATCGCGCCGTTCATGTCGTGCTCCGCGCGGTTGCCCGTGTACGCGCTGCTCATCGGCGCGTTCGTGCCGCGGCGGCGCATCGCCTTCCTCACGCTCCCCGGCATCACGCTCTTCTCGATGTACTTCCTGGGCATCCTCGCGGCGATCGCGGTCGCGGCGGTGCTGAAGCGGACGGCGCTGCGCGGCGGGAAGCCGCTCTACGTCATGGAGCTGCCGCCGTACCGCATGCCGTCGTGGCGGACGGTCTTCGTCACCATGCGGGACCGCAGCTTGCTGTTCCTCCGCAAGGCGGGCACCGTGATCCTCGCCGTGTCCGTGGTGCTCTGGTTCCTCGCGAGCTACCCGGGCCCGGGCGCCGCGGGCCGCGCGGTCGAGGGGCGTGTCGTGGCGGCGCAGCAACGGGGCGACGCGGCCGAGACGGAGCGGTTGAGGAACGAGCTGGCCGGGCTCAAGCTGCGGGACTCGTTCGCCGGGCGCGGCGGCCGGCTGCTCGAGCCGCTCATCCGGCCGCTCGGGTTCGACTGGCGGATCGGCATCGGCCTCATCACGTCGTTCGCGGCGCGCGAAGTGATGGTCTCCACCATGGCCACCGTCTTCAACCTCGGCGAGGACGACAGCGGGATGCACACCCTGCGCGAGCGGCTTCGCGCCGCCACCGACCCCGAGACGGGCCGGCGCTCGTACACGCCGTTGACGGCGATCAGCTTGATGGTGTTCTTCGTGCTGGCGTGCCAGTGTATGTCCACGGTGGCGGTCGTCCGCCGGGAGACGAACTCCTGGCGGTGGCCGCTCTTCATGATCGTGATGATGAACGCGCTCGCCTGGGGCACGAGCTTCGTGATCTTCCAGGGCGGGCGATTGCTCGGGCTCGGATGACGATGTCCACGCTTTGGCAGAACGTCGTGGTGACGGTCGCCGCGCTCGCGGCGGCATTCTGGCTCGTGCGCGACATGCGTCGCCGCCGCGCGGCGAAGGCCGGCTGCGACAAGTGCGTGCTGACGCGCCCGCCCGTCCGGCGCTGAGCCGGACTTCCATGGCGAAGGGAAGCCGGCCCGGCAGCGCGCGTCCCGCGCGCGTGCCGCTCTCCGCGCGCGCGTGGCCGTTCCTCGCCGTCGGGGCGCTCGCCTTCGCCGTCTACGGCCGCACGCTCGCGCATGCGCTGGTGTGGGACGACACGGGGCTCGTCGCGTACGTCGACGGCCTCGTGCGGAGCGGAGGCCTGAGCCGGCTCCTCTCGGCGGAGTTCGTCGTCGACTCGATGGCGAACGTGTCGCTGGGCTACTACCGGCCGCTGGTCTTGCTGAGCCTGTGGTCGGACGGCCGCTTCGCCGCGACGTCGGCGCTCGCGTACCACCTCACGAACGTCGGCCTGCACGTCGCGGTGTCGCTGCTCGTCTTCGTCCTGGCGCGCCGCCTGCTCGGATCGCGCCGCGCCGCCCTGGCCGCCGCCGCCTTCTTCGCGGTCCACCCGGCCCACGTGGAATCCGTGGCGTTCGTCTCCGGCCGCACGGACCTCTGGGCCGCGCTCTTCGTGCTGGCCGCCGCGATCTTCTGGGACCGCGGTCGCGCCTCGGGCACGCGCCGGCTCGAGCCGCTGCTCTCCGGCGCCTCGCTGCTCGCGGCCGCCCTCTCGAAGGAGGTCGCGTTCGCCCTGCCCGCGGTCCTCCTGGGCCTGGACGCGGCCGGCGCGAGTCGGGAGCGCGGGGCGGCGAGCGGCTGGCTCGCGCGCAACGGGCGCGCGCTCGCCGCCTGGGCGGGCGCGCTCGCGGTCGTGGCCGTCCTTCGCATGGAGGTGGCCCACGTGAGCCTCGGCGCCTCGCCGAGCCCCGGCGGCGGTTGGGCGCAGGTCGTCTCGGATCCCGCGCGAGCGCTCGCGCGGGCGTGCTTGTATCTGCGGCTGCTCGTGATCCCGTGGCCGCTCAACGCGTCCTACGGCATTCACGAGGTGACGTTCTCGGCGCTGAACACGGCCGGGGCGGCGCTCTGGCTCGCGCTCTCCCTCGGGACGCTCGCCAGGATCGATCGACGCACGGGCATCGTCTCCACGATCTGGACGCTCGGCTTCCTGCTCCCCGTCTCGGGCCTTCTGGCATACCAGGGCGCCGACGTCGCGGAGCGCTTTCTGTACCTTCCCTCGGTCGGCACGGCGCTGCTCGTCGGGACCTTGGCGGAGACGGCGTTTCGCTCCGTTCGGTACCGAAGGCTGGCTGCCGCGGCTGCGTGCCTCGTCGGCGTGACGCTCGCCGCGGGGACGGTCGCGCGCGCCGGCGTCTGGAAGGACAACCTCTCGCTCTACGGCGACATCGTGAAGACCTCGCCGGCACGCCCCCTCGCGCACAGCAACCTCGGTCTCGAGTATCTGAAGGCGGCCCGCAACGGCGACGCCGTCGCCGAGCTCGAGCGCGCCCTTCAGCTCAATCCGACGTTCGCGCTGGCCCGGACCAACCTCGGCCTGGCGTACCGCGCGCTCGGCCGCCGCGACGAGGCGCTCGCGGCGTTCGAGGAGGCGGCCCGCGAGAGCCCGGAGCACCCGGGCATCCTGAGCAACCTCGGCGACGAGTACCGCGAGACCGGCCGGCTGCCGCAAGCGGCGGCGGTTTACGAGAAGATCGAGCGGCTCGCGCCCGGCGCACCCGACGTGCATTTCAAGCTGGGCCTGACCTACGGCGGGCTTCGACGCCTCGACGACGCAGCGCGCGAGTTCGAGGCCGTGATCCGCCTCGCGCCGCGCGCTCCCGAGCCGCACTTCCGCCGCGGCCTCGTCCTCGCCGCCGCGGGGAGGATCGCCGACGCCGAGCAGGAGCGCGCGACGCTCCAACGCATGGGCTCGCCGTACGCGGAGCAGCTGCGCCAAGCGCTCACGTCCGCCATCCCGCCCGGACCCACGCCGCGACCGTGACGCACGTCACGCCGCATCGCGGCTCGTCAGGGGTGATCGCACGTGTTGCACGCGTCGTCGGCTCGCTGGCGTTGCTTCCGCGTCGAACGGGCGGCCTTCGCTAGCCGCCGACGCCTGCCTCGTTCGCGCGCCGTTCGTCGTCGGACCTCGTCGCGTCGCGCGGCGTTCCACGCCTGATTCGACACGGGCGACGTCCGCCAACGGCGTGGACGCAGAGCGCTCACAGGTCGCGGTGCGTCGCCGGGCGTCCGCCGAATCAGATCAGCCGCGCGTCTCGGTCGCCGGCCTCGACCGCCGCGACGCGGTCTGTCAGTCTCGCCTCGGGGCCGGCCCCGCGGCGAGACGGGTGAGCCCTGACACGACCTCGAGCCGACGGCCCCCGAGGCGAGTCGAGTGCAGAACGGCGGCGGGTCGAGCCCGGCCGGGCGGGCGGTCCTCACGCGTCGGCGACGAAGCACTCCATCAGCTCACGAATGGTCGGGGCGCTCTCCGCGTCGTCGATCGCGGCCTTCACCAGGGCGCTCGTCGACGGCGAGAGGAGACCCGCGGTGAGCGCGTCGAACTTGTCCTCCATCTGCTTCGGCGTCATCGGATTCCGCGGATCGCCCATCGGGTAGTCCATGCGATCGGTCAGCTCGCGGCCGTCCGCCGTCACGATCGTGACCTCGCACGGCTGGAGCTTCGGGAAGAGCGACTCGAACTCCGGCTCCTGCACGACCTTGATCTTCGCGAGGAGCGGGCGGAGCGCGGGATCGAGGATGCGCTTCTCCTTGAAGGACTGCGTGGTGACCTTGCCGTCCGCGAGCGCGACCGCGAGGCAGTAGGGCAGGGAATGGTCCGCCGTCTCCCTCGTGTGCGGATCGTACTTCGACGGGTCGGACAGGATCTCCGCCGCGCGCTTGATCGTCTTCACGCGCACCTCGGCGACGTCGTCGGCGCGCAGGCCGTGCCGCTCGCGCAGCGCCAGCATCACCGTGAGCGGCGTGTGGATGAGCGCCTCCACCGGCGCGCCCTTCATCGAGCACGACAGGATGCGCCACGACTCGCCCAGCCCGCCCGTCACGACGTCCCACTTCCACTCGTCCGAGATGCAATGCCCGAGGCCCTCGCGGCCCTCGAAGATCGGCTCGGGGCCTTCGTAGCCCTTGAGCGCCAGCAAGGCGCCTTCGACGCCCGCGCGGCACGCCATCGGGTCCACGGTGTTCTTCATCTTCGTGAGCTTCCCCGCGGTGACCGAGCCGAAGGTGCCCGAATGCGATCCGGAGATGCCGACCGCGTTGACGGTCTCGTCGATCGAGAGGCCCAGCATCTTCGCCGCGACGTACGGCGACGCGAAGGCGGTGAGCGTGGCGTGGTGCCAGCCCACCTCGCGGATGCCGGGGAACGCGGCCTCGCACAGCCGCATCTCGATCTCGTGCCCGAGCACGATGCCGACCACGAGGTCCTTGCCGCTGCGGCCGCGCAGCTCGCCGCACGCCATGGCCGCCGGCATGATGTCCGAGGGGTGGGAGGGATCCTGCTTCCAGTAGATGTCGTTGAAGTCCAGCGCGCGGATCATGAGCGAGTTCAGGAAGGACGCGTCGAGCGCGGAGACCTTGCGCCCCGAGCCGATCAACGTGGCCTGCGGGTTGCCGCCGGACTCCTCCACGACCTCGGCCGCCATGCGCACGTCTTCGCTCGCGTAGCCGCCGAACGCGCAGCCGATGGAGTCGTACAGGAAGCGCTTCGCGCACTCCACGACCTCGCTCGGGAGGTCGGCGTAGCGCAGGGCGACGGAGAACTCGGCCAGACGGCGGCTGACGGTGCTCATGCGGACTCCTCCCGTGAACCGGGAAGCCTCGAGTGGTGGAGGGGGACTCCCTCGCGGTGGCACCGGAGCAGGGCCGCTACCAGCGGCCGGTCCGCTCCGGGGAACGGGAGCTCCGCGAGCTCCGGCGGCGTCGCCCAGAGGAGCTCCTCTGCGGCGACGGCCCGCGGCCTCCCCTGCGCGATCCATGCGAAGAGGAAGTGCAAGCGAACGTCCCGTTCCGGATAGCGGTGGGGGAGGATACCCCAAAGCGGCCCGATGCGGACCCCCACGGCCAGCTCCTCGGCGAGCTCGCGCCTCAGCGCTTCGCGTGCCGTCTCGCCCCGCTCGATCTTGCCGCCGGGGAACTCCCAGAGGCCGCCGAGGTGCGCGCCGACGCGCCGGCGCGCCACGAGCACCTTGCCGTCGCGGAGGACGATGCCGGCCGCGACGTCGATCGCTTCGCGCGCCATCTAACTGGAGATCTGCGCGCCGCTCGGAGCGGGCACTAGATCTGGGCTCCGGCGGGGACCGCGTAGTTCTTCGGGATCACCACGATGCCGTCGCGGACGAAGTGGAACGGGTGGTCTTCGTTCGTTCCCGGCGGCTTCGGCGTGATGCGCACCCCGTCGCCGATGCGCGCGTTCTTGTCCACGATCGCGCCTTCGATCCAGCACCCGCGCCCGATGCCGAGCGGCGGGTCGCCGGGTTGGCGCGCCAGGTCGCCCTCGTAGCCGTCGGCACCCATCACCACCGAGCGGATCACGGTGGAGTCGCGCATGAGGACGGTCCGGATGCCGATGACCGAGTCGCGGACCTCCTGTCCGTGCAGATAGCAGCCGTCGCACACCGTGGTGTTCACGATGTTGCAGCCTTCGATGCGCGTGGGCCCGAGGAAGCGCGGCGCGGTGTAGATCGGGGCGCCCGCGGTGTGGAAGACGAACGGCGGATCGGGCGAGGCGAGCGCCAGGTTCGCCTCGTAGAACGCCCGAATCGTCCCGATGTCCTCCCAGTAGCCGCGGAAGAGGAAGCCGCGCACGTCGGCGCGACGCGCGGCCTCCGGCAGCACGTCCTTCCCGAAGTCCGCGACCGCCGTTCCCTCCAGCAGCTCGACCAGGAACTCGTAGCGGAACACGTAGATGCCCATCGATGCCGTGTAGAGCGCCTCGTGCTCCTCGGGCTCGCGGAACTCGGCGGGCAGCTCGTAGGGCGCCACCAGGGCGTCGTCCTGGGGCTTCTCGAGAAACGCGCGCACCCGCTTCTCGGCGTCCAGCTGCATGAGCCCGAAGCTCTTCGTCCGCGCCTTCGGCACGGGCTTCGCGGCGATGGTCACCGCGGCGCCGGTGTCGTAGTGCTGGCGGATCATCGGCC
Source organism: bacterium (assembly GCA_046330135.1). Classification (GTDB taxonomy): domain Bacteria; phylum ARS69; class ARS69; order ARS69; family ARS69; genus CAYYFX01. The sequence goes on along the minus strand of JAXLTI010000003.1, from coordinate 890,315 downwards.
CGAAGTCCATGCGGTAGAGCTGGTCGCCGGAGAGGATGAGGACGTCCCGGGGGTAGAACTCGCGCATGTGCACGAGGCAGCGCCGCACTGCGTCGGCGGTGCCCTGGAACCACGTGCTGTCCGCGGAGGTCTGCTCGGCGGCCAGCACCTCCACGAAGCCGCGCGTGAAGAGGTCCAGGTTGTAGGTGCGCGAGATGTGCCAGTTGAGCGATGCGGAGTTGAACTGCGTGATCACGAAGATCCGACGGATGCCGGAGTTGAGGCTGTTCGAGATCGGGATGTCCACGAGGCGGAACTTCCCGCCCACGGGGACCGCCGGCTTCGAGCGATAGCGCGTCAGGGGATCGAGGCGCACGCCTCGCCCGCCGCCGAGCACGACACAGAGAGTCCCTTCACGACGCATGGGGCGATCCTAGCAAGGGGCGTCGGCTTGGACCAGCACGCCCTGACACGGGTCGCGGAAGGGTCACGCCAAGCCGGCGAGAAGATCCGTCTCGCGCGGCTCGCCCGGCCGGGGGCTCGGGAAGATCCGCACGAAGCACTCCTCCGCGAACGCGCCTTCCTCGTAGAGCATCCGGAACGGCGGTCCGTTCTGCTGCGTGGCGTGCGCGAGGATCGCCGCCCACTTCGTGTCCGCGAACGCCGACGTGTCCACGAGCGTGGTGATCTCGTCGTCCGGGGAGAGGTACACGCGGCGGGGCCAGCGGTCGCGACGGATCGCCCGGTCCACCGCCGTGTAGACGTAGAGCTTCTGCGGCGCGTGCGGCGGCGCCTCGGCCGGCGCCGAATCCACGTACCACTCCCGGCGACCGGCGCCCAGAAATGCGCCCATCAGGGCGAGAGTGATCACGCGATGGTCGGGGTGGTACGAGATCCCGGAGCCGTGGAACGTCACCACGACGTCCGGCCGCTCGCGGCGGAGGATGGCGGCGATCGTGTCCTCGACCTCCAGCACGTTCCGCGCGGCGACTCCTTTGTCCTCCCAGCCGAGGAAGCCGAGGTGCTCGATGCCGAGCACGCGGGCCGCTTCCACCGTCTCGAGGCGCCGGGTCCGCTTGAGCTCCGCGCGACCGGCGTCGTCGGTGGGGCGCTCGGCGAAGAGTCGCCCGGCTCCTCCGTCCGTCGCGGTCACGAAGGCCACGCGATGCCCCGCGGCCGCGTACTTCGCGAAGGTGCCGCCGGGCCCCATGGACTCGTCGTCGGGGTGGGCGAAGACGCCCAAGATCGTGCGTCGCGTCACGACATCAGACGGGGCGCAGGAAGGACTCGGCGAACTCCACGTCCTCGGCGCCGCCGACGAACAGCGCGGTGCGCTCGTGGATGGAGCGGGGCACGGTGTCCAGGATGCGCCGGTAGCCGTCCGACGCCTTGCCCCCCGCGTTCTCCGCGATCATCGCGATGGGCGCGGCCTCGTACAGATAGCGGAGCTTCCCGCTCGAAGGTCCCCCGTCCATGCGCCCCGAGGGGTACGCGAAGATCCCGCCGCGGAAGAGGGTCCGGTGGAAGTCCGCCACGAGCGAGCCGATGTAGCGCAGCGAGTACGGCTTGCCGCGGGGATTCGCGCTCCCCTTGAGCGCCTCGATCCAAGCGCGCGTCGTGGGCATCCAGAAGGACGAGTTCCCCTCGTTGATGGAGTAGAGCCCGCCGCGCTTGGGCATGCGGATGTCCTGGTGCGACAGGAGGAACTCGCCGAGCGAGGGGTCGAGCGTGAAGCCGTGCACTCCGCGTCCCACCGTGTAGACCAGCATCGTGCTCGAGCCGTAGAGGACGTAGCCCGCGGCGAGCTGCTTCGCGCCGCCCTGCAGGAGGTCCGAGTCGTCGCTGAGCGGCCCCTCGGTGAGGCGGCGGTAGATCGACCATATGGTCCCGATCGCGACGTTCACGTCGATGTTCGAGCTGCCGTCCAGCGGATCGAGCGCCACCGCGTACTTGCCGGGTCGGTTGAACTCCTGGTGGTTCGTGTGGATCAGCTCTTCGCTCTCCTCCGACGCGATGACGGCCACGTGGCAGTTGTCGGAGAGCGCCCGGACGAACTGCGCGTGCGAGAAGACGTCGAGCTTCTGGACTTCCTCGCCGTGGACGTTCGTCTCGCCGGCGGCGCCGAGGATCTTCGCGAGGCCCGCCTTGTTCACCTCGCGGTTGACGACCTTCGCCGCGAGGACGATCTGCGCGAGGATCTCCGAGAACTCGCCGGTGGCCTGGGGGAACTGCTTCTGCTCGTTGTAGATGAAACGATTGCAGGTGATGCCCTTGTGCAGGGGCATGAGGGCAAGACCTCCCGGCGGCTCGGGGATTCGTGGACGCGATTCTAGGGGGCGCCGCGCGCCGCCGCAACATTCGTCCGCAGGAGGCGCGATCGGCCCCCGCGCCTCGGACCGCGTCAGACCCGATCGGCGCTGGGACAGAGGTCGCGCACGACGCACTCCGGGCAGCGCGGGCGAAGGGCTCGGCAGGTGCGCCGCCCGTGGAGGATCAGGAGGTGCGAGGAAAGCGTCCAGACGCTCCGCGGGAACAGGTCGGCCAGCTCGCGCTCGATCTTCACCGGGTCGGTCTGCTTCGTGAAGCCGAGCCGCTTCGAGAGCCGCGACACGTGCGTATCGACGACGACCCCGGGAATGCCGAACGCGTTCCCGAGCACCACGTTCGCCGTCTTGCGCCCGACCCCTCGGAGCGCCGTGAGCTCCTCCATGGTGTGCGGGACCTCGCCGCCGTGGCGGAGCAGGACGTCGCGGCTCATCTCGACCACCGCCCGCGCCTTCATCCGGAAGAAGCCGGTCGACTTCACGTCGCGCTCCATCTCGGCGAGATCCGCGCTCGCGAAGGCCTCCACCGACGGGTACTTCCGGAAGAGGTCCTTCGTCACCAGGTTCACGCGGGCGTCCGTGCACTGGGCCGACAGGATCGTGGCCACGAGGAGCTGGTGCGGCGTCTCGTGGTCGAGCGCGCACTTCGCGTCCGGGAACTCGCGCGAGAGGCGAGCGAGCACCGTGCGGGCGCGGCGCTTCTCCGCGGGGGGGCGCGGGCGCGCAGAAGCCTTGCGAGCCTTGCCTGCGTTCTTGCGTTTCGGAGCGGCAGCAGCGACGGCGCGGGCGCGCGTCACCGGCGGGGCAAGATCTGGTTGAAGCGCTGCTTGATGAGGCTCCAGCTGGACTGCTCGATTTCACCGCCGGCGCCGCTCGTTCCCGAGCGGACCCGCACGACGCCGAACATCCCCTCGTACTCGTGGGGCACGCTGTAGTACTCGAAGTCCCCCGCCTGCGGGAACGTGTGCTCGAAGGACTGCCCGAAGCGGAGGAGCGGAGAAGACCAGAGCACGCCGGACTGAGGATCGGCGCTGCCGGTCCCGCTGCAGACCGAGTGCTCGAGGTTCAGGTCCGTGTTGACCCACTGGACCGTGTCCCCGGGGCGGATCGTGATGTCCGCGGGGACGAAGCGCGGCTCTCCGTTCACCGAGGTCATCTGAACGACGACGGTGTCCGCGGCCGCCGCGATCGCGGGGACCAAGAGAATGGCCAGGACGAGCGACCGAACGCGCCCCATGGTGCGCCTCCAATGCGCGTCAGGATCGACCACGAAACTCTAGCACCGGCTTCGCCTTGGGTCAACGTCGCCATGCGCCGGCGAGGGCCGCCAGGCGCCCCCGACCGGGGAGCGACTCAGCCGGCGATCCCGAGGACCTCGCGGACGAGGGGGTCCTCCAGCGTGGAGACGGTCCAGTCCGCGCCCTCCCCCGCGAGGACCTCCACGGAAGCGTTTCCCGTGGCCACCGCGAGACAGGCGGCCCCCGAGGCCCGGGCGCATCGGACGTCGTGGACGGTATCCCCCACGACCAGCGCGGTCGCGCCGTCCCCGGCGAGCCGCCGGCCCCGCTCCACCGCGAGACGCGTCAGCTCCACCCGGTCGGACGCATCCGAGCCGTAGCCCCCGAAAGAGAAGTACCCGTCCAGCCCGCCCCGTCGCAGCTTCGCCCAGGCCGCGGGCTCGAAGTTGCCGGTGGCGAGGCCGAGCACGACGTCGCTCTGGCGGTGCAGGGCGTCGAGAACCTCGCGAACCCCCGGGAGGACGCGGTAGGGCCGATCCGCCAGGGTGTCGGCGAGGTGCACGAGATACCGGGAGATGAGGGGCTCGATCTCGCCCCCCTCGAGCGGGCGGCCGAGGTAGCGCTCGGCGATCGAGTCCAGGATCAGCGGATCGGTGCGACCGTGGAACTCGATGCCTTCCAGCCCGCCTTCGAGTCGATGGACGTGGCGGTAGGAGTCCCGGAACGCGCGGGCGAGCGCCTCGAGCCCCGCGCCCCCGGTGAGGAGGAGCGTGCCGTCGATGTCGAAGAGGATGATCCGCATGAAGCCTCGAGATCGCGGGAAGGTCGCCGGCCGAGCGCGGCGGGCGATCGTGCCAGGGGGCGGGAGCGCGGTCAACGGGCACGGCGTGCGATGCGGCGTCCCGGCTCCTCCCGGGTGACGGCGGGAGACTCCTCGGGGTCTCCGTCGCTCTGCCGGTCGCGCTCGCGGCCGGCTTCGGTTATACCGGGGAGCAGCCGCCCCTCACCGCGTCCCGCCCCCGAGGATCCACCGCATGCCGCGCCTCGCCCCGCCCCTGGCGGTCCTCGTCGTCCTCCTGGCCGCGCTCTCCGCCCGGGCGGGATTCGAAGACGGTCCGGTGAAATGGCGCCCCTTCGGGGCCGCGGCGTTCCGCGAGGCGAAGGCGACGGGGCGCCCCGTGTTCCTCGTCCTCACCGCGCCCTGGAATTGGGATCACTTCCTCCTCCCGGGCCGACTCTTCGCCCGCGACGACGTCGCAGCGCGCCTGAACGCCTCGTGGATTCCCGTGCTCGCCGACGCGTCGACGCACCCGGAGCTGCGCTCCATCTACTCGATCAAGTCGGGGCTCGTGCCGTCGTTCCACTTCCTCGACGCGGGCGGTGTCCCCTTCGCCAGCTTCCCTCCGATGGAGCCCGACGAGCTCGTGTTCCGCCTCGACGATTGGCTCGACGCGAAGCGCCGACCGGACGCGGAGACCTTCGAGCCGCCGGCCACGCTCGAGCTGAACGAGTCGAAGTTCGCGAACCGGGCGGCGCGGTATCTCGTGGACCTTTCTGAGCGCGGCGAGCTGCCCGTGGCGGCGCGCCATCAAGACGTCGACCCCGGCTCGCTCCTCTTCCTCGCGGAGTACAGCCGCACCCGGCTCCCCCGGCGGTCGGCCGAGACGCTCGGGCGGGAGCTCGGCGCCCTTCGCGGCGGCCCGCTTCTCGACCCCGTCGACGGCGGGTTCTTCCGCGCGCTCGCCGATTCGAGCGAGCCCCACTTCGAGAAGCTGCTGCGGCCGAACGCGCGCATGGGCGAGCTGCTCGCGCTGCAGTTCCAGCGCACCGCGAACGTCGCCGTGGGCCGCGACGCGCTTCTCGTGCTGCGCTTCCTGAACGAGGGGCTCCGCACGGGGATCGATCCCATCTACGCGGAGTCCATGGCGGCCGACGTCTACGATCCGTCGCGGCGCGAGCTGGTGCTGGCGGGGCCGGGCTACTACGGCCAAGGGGAGGCGGGCCGGCGCGCGCTTCCGCGGCCACCGGCGTCGAAGACGCTTCCGGTGGGCGCGAACTTCGCCGTGCTGCACGCCTTCGCGACGTACGTGGCCGTGTACAACGACTCCCGCGTGCGCGACGCGGTCCATCGCGCGGGGCCGCGCCTTCTCGCTGGCGGCTTCGAGCCCGACGGCAGCGCGCGGAGCGTCCTCGGGGTGCCGGGGCGCGGGAACCTGTGCGACCAGGGTGACGCGGGTCTCGGCCTCCTCGCGTTGCACTCGCTCACGGGCTCGCCCGAAGCGCTTCGCGCCGCGCAGGACTTGGCGGCGTCGCTCCTGCGTCACTTCGCCGACGGCAAGAACGGGGTCTTCCGCAACGTGGCGGACGACGCCGACGCGCCGCCGATCGTCCGCGACGCGCCGCCCGATCCGGCGTGGAACGGCACGGCGCTCCGCTTCCTCGTGGAGCTCGCGGCGATCACGCGCGAGTCGCGGTGGCTCGACGTCGTCCGCAAGGACATCGCCGCATGGTCGCATCGCGTGCCGGCCAGCGGTCGCGGCCTCGGCGAACTGGGCGGCGCCGCGTTCCGGCTCGAGTCGCCGACGCCCGTCGTCTTCCTGACGGCCGTTCCCGGCACCGCCGAGGGAGAGCGCCTCCTCTCGCTCGCGATCTCGATCGTGGATCCGTGGACCCGGTTGCGCTGGGTGGCGCCATCGGAGCAAGCGGAGATCGCCAAGCGCTTCGGCGTCCGCTTCGAGTCGCCACCCGCGCTCTACCTCGTCTGGGGCAATCCGAGCGGCGCCCTGCACGACGAGGACGTGCTGCGCGCGGTGTGGACCCAGGCGGCGCGGAGCGCCGCGCGCGGAGACTGACGCCGGCGCCGGACGGTGACGCACGTGATGAGCGCGTCGTCGGCTCGGCGTCGTGCTTTCGCATCGAACGGACGCCCTACGGCGTCCGGCCCCCGGGCGTCCTCCCGCTCCGGCGGCTCCGCCATCCATGGCTCCGCCGCCTCCGCGAAGTCGCCGCGAAAGCACGCCACCGAGCCGCCGACGCATTCGTCGCCACGCGCGATGTGCGCCGACGCGCCGAGGGCTCGCGCCACATCGCGCGCAACCCCCGGCGGCGGCGCGTCGCCGGCGGCACGGACGCCGTGCGTCGACTGGCTCGCGACCGGTCAGCCGCGGGGCTCGGTCGCAGGTGCTAGCCGCCACGACGCGGGTGACAGTCTCGCCTCGGGGCCGGCCTCTTCGACGCGGCGAAGCTACGGCGGTGTAGCCAGGATGGCGGAGCCGCCGAGCGGGAGGGCGCTGCGGCCAGGACGTCTGACCCGTCCGAGGCGAAGAGGCCGGCCCCGAGGCGAGACGGGCGACGCCTGACACGGCTCCGAGCACGCGGCCACAGCCGGCCCCGAGGCGAGACGGGCGACGCGGGTCCGGCGGATCGTCAGGAGACCGCGCGGAAGCCGCGGTCGAGGTCTTCGATCAGCGCTTCGAGCGGCTCGATGCCGACGGACATGCGGACGAGAGACTCCGTGATGCCCATGCGGCGGCGCTCGTCTTCCGGCAGACCGGCGTGCGAGGTGAACGCGGGCAGGATGGCGAGCGACTCGACGCCGCCGAGGCTCGCCGCCCGGCGCACGACGCGCAGGGCGTCGAGGAAGCGCTCGGCGGATCGGTCGTCCGCCAGCTCGAAGGCGAGCATCGCGCCGAAGCTCTTCATCCGCGCCGCGGCGAGGGCGTGCGAGGGGTGCGACGCCAGGCCCGGATACGCGACGCGGCGCACGCGCGGGTCCGCCGCGAGGCGGGCGGCGAGCTCGGCCGCCGAGCGGGACTGGGCTTCGAAGCGCAAGCGCAGGGTGCGCATGCCGCGGTGGAGGAGGAAGGCGTCGTCCGGCGAGAGGATGCCGCCGAGCACGCGGCGCGCGTGCCAGAGCCTCTCGCCCAGGGCCTCGGAGGTCGCGAGCGCTCCCGCCACGATGTCGTGATGGCCGCCCAGGAACTTCGTCGCGCTGTGCAAAGACACGTCGGCGCCGAGCGCGAGCGGCTGCTGTCCGAGCGGCGTCGCGAACGTGTTGTCCACGAGCGTGATCGCGCCGGCGGCGCGTGCCGCGCTCGCGATCCGCGCGATGTCCGCGATCTCGAGGGTGGGATTCACCGGGGACTCGAGGTACACGAGATCCCCGCCGCGGGAGCGCAGCTCCTCCTCGAAGCGATCGGGCGCCGAAGCCTCGACCTCCACGACCTCGCGCGCGATCCGCGGCACGTACTCGCGGAAGAGCTCCGACGTGGTCCCGTACAGCTCGCGTTGCCGCACCACGCGCCCGCGCGCCGGCAGGAGCGCGAGCACGGCGGTGGAGATGGCGGCCATCCCCGACGCGAACGCCAGCCCGCGCTCGGCGCCCTCCAGCTCGGCGACCTCGCCCTCGACCTCGACGACGGTGGGATTGTCGTAGCGGCCGTAGCTGTAACCCCGGCGGTGGTCCTGGATCGCATCGGCGAGCCGGCGCGAGGTGTCGAACTCGTACAGCGTCCCGCGCCAGATCGGCGGAACGATCGGCCGCTCTCCGCTCACGTCCGCTCCCGCTGGGGCGGCGTTCCCGCCACCCCCACGAGAGTCTCCGGCGAGCCGCGATCGATGGGAAGGGGGAAGAGGCCGGCCGGGACGCCTCCTTGTCGGCGGGGTGGACGCGGTGAATCTTGGGGCATGCTTCGGCCCCTGTTGCACGTCCTCACCGATGAGACGCTTCGTCCGGGGCGCACCCACGCGGAGATCGCCCAGGCGGCGTTCGCCGGCGGCGCCGACGTGGTGCAGCTCCGGGACAAGATCCGCGACGACGCCGCGCTCCTGCCGATCGCGCGCCGCCTCGCGGCCATCGCCCGGGACGCGGGCGGGATCCTCGTCGTGAACGACCGCCTGGAAGTGGCGCTCGCATGCGGCGCGGACGGCGTCCACCTCGGCCCCGAGGACCTCGCGCCGGCCCAGGCGCGCCCGCGCTGGGCGCGGCCCAAGCTCCTCGGCGGCTCCGTGCGAACCGTCGAGCGCGCTCGGGAGCTGGCGGCCGCGGGCTGCGACTATCTCGGCGTGGGCCCGGTGTACGAGACGACCACGAAGCGCGGGGCGCCCGGCGCGATCGGGCTCGGACGCATCCGCGAGATCTCGTCCGCGGTGGACGTCTCCATCATCGGAATCGGGGGCATCCACGCCGGCAACGCCGCCGCCGTGATCCGCGCCGGGGCGTCGGGGATCGCCGTAGTGTCGTGCGTCGCGCTCGCCGACGACCCCGAGGAGGCCACTCGAGCGCTCCGGCAGGCCATTGACGAGGCCTGAGGCCTTCTTCGCCCCGCCGGCGCCCCGTCCGCTCCAGATCCCCCCTTTGGCGCGGGCTGGCGGGTCGTCGCGGGCCCCCGTACAATGTTCCGACCCCACCCCTCCCTGACCGAGGAGATCCCATGAACGGAACGTCGTCCCGCCGCTGGGTCGTGCTCGTGGCGGGTCTCGCGCTCTCGTGGGCGGGCGACGCCATCGCGCAGACCCGCGACGTCGAGACGCTCGCCGCCCAGGTTCGCGAGCTCGCCGCGAAGTTCCCCTCGTTCGTCCAGTACCCGAAGCCGGAGAAGGAAGGGGAGGTCGCGTTCCTGTACGCCGACACGAAGCGGATCATCCACCTGTACGAGTCCGACGGCGGCAAGCTCGGCGAGCGGTGGAAGAGCTTTCCGCTCGAGGGAACGGTGAAGCAACTGTTCGCCGCGGACCTCGACCACGACGGCCGCCCCGAGATCATCGCCTACACCACGAGCGCCCGCATCTACGTGTGGAACACCACGAAGTTCGACCTCCTCTGGGAGTCCACCGAGGAGAAGATCCAGACCATCAGCGCGATGGCCATCGCCGACGTCGACCGCGATCCGGCGCTCGAGATCGTCGTCGTGGCCGACAACAAGATCGTCTACTACGACGGCGTCGAGTTCTTCCGCGAGAAGGTGGGCCGGGACTTCGTGCAGCCCACCCAGATCCTCGTGGCCGACGTGGACGGCGACGGGGCGCTGGAGATCATCACGAATGACGGCTACGTCGTGGACACCACCACGCTGAACATCAAGTGGGCCACGGACGGCTTCGGCTATCCGATCTCGCTGTTCGACCTCGACGGCGACGGAGTGCCGGAGATCGTCGGGGAGTCGAGCGGGTCGCTGACGTTCTGGAGCGTCAAGGACCGGCGCGAGATCTGGTAAGCGCCGCCCGGCGCGAGCCTCAGACCTTCCGGAACAGGGTGCCGAGCGAATCCGCCGGCGCGAAGCGAGGGCCGTGAAGCGCGGCGAGCGCGTCGAGGCCGCGGCGCAACTCGTCTTCGCCCACGCTCCGCGCCCAGCGCACGAGCCCTCCGCGGAACGGGGGGAAGCCGGACCCCAGCACGGTCGCGAGGTCCACGTGGTCGGGGTGCGCCACCACGCCCTCGTCCAGGCAGCGGGCCGCCTCGTTGACCATTCCGGACAGGAGTCGCGCCGCGATCTCGGTCGCCGGTGGCGCCGCGGAAGGCGGCCGGCCCGGCAGATCGGCGACGTTCGCCCGCTTCGCCTTCCCGCGTCCCAGCCAGAACCCGCGTCCCGCCTTCGCGCCGAGCGCGCCGCGCTCGAGCAGCCAGCGGAGGATCGCGGCGGGACGGGCGCGCTCGCCGAAGGCGGACTCGAGCACCGTCGCCACCTTCGCGCACACGTCGAGGCCGACCTCGTCGAGGACGGCGAGCGGGCCCATCGGGAATCCGAAGCGCAGCATCGCGTCGTCGATCGCCGCGGGGGCCCACCCGTCCTCGACGCACAGCGCGGCTTCGTTGAGATAGGGCATCAGCAGGCGATTCACCAGGAAGCCCGGCCGGTCGGCCACGACGAGCGGCGTCTTCCTGAGCCGACGCACGAGCCCGACCGTGCGCGAGAGGACGTCCGGTCTCGTCGCCTCGCCCGGGATCACCTCGACGAGCGGCATGCGATGCACCGGGTTGAAGAAGTGCAGGCCGATCACCCGGTCGGGCTGCGCCGCGGCCGCCGCGATCGACGCGATCGGGATCGACGACGTGTTCGTCGCGAGGATGGCGTCCCGCGGGACGCGCGCCTCCACGTCGCGGAAGATGCGCTGCTTCAGCTCGAGGATCTCCGGGACCGCCTCGATCACGAGCTGCACGCGGCCCATCCCGCTGCCGTCCGTGGCCGGCGAGATGCGGGCGAGGATCGCGTCCCGCTCGCGGGACGAGAGCGCGCGACGCGCGACGCGCCGGTTGAGGGGGGCGGCCGCGTTCGCGAGCCCAGCGCGCAGCGGCTCCAGCGCGACGTCGCGGAGGCGGACGGAGAGGCCGCGCTCCGCCAGCAGGCCCGCGATCGCGCCGCCCATCGTGCCCGCGCCCACGACCGCTCCGCGCCGGAGGTCGCGATCCACCGGCGCGGTCTCGCCCGTCCAGGGCCACCGCGCGAGGCGCTCGGCGCCGCGGAAGAGGAAGAGGAGGTTCTTCGCCTCGGGCGTCACCGCGAGCGCGCCGAAAGCGGCCGCCTCTCCCGCGGTCGCGCTCGCGCGCGAGGCGCCGTAGCCCGCGAGGGCCCGGTCGAGGATGGCGCCCGGAGCGGGGTAGTGCCCGCCCGTCTCCTCGCGGACGCCGGCGCTCGTTCGCGCGCGCAGGACCGCGCGCCCCAGCGGGTTCCCGCCGAGGAGGGAGTCCGCCGCACGCCGAGCGAAAGGACGGCGGCGATGCGGGATCGCTTCTCCGGACGCGGCGCGGAGCGCGACGCGCTCGAGGATCTCCGGCGCCGCGAGCCGGTCCACCAGGCCCAGGCGCCACGCCTGCTTCGCGCGGAGCGTCTTTCCCCCGAGGAGCAGCGGCAGCGCCGCGGTGAGGCCGATCTTCCGCGGGAGCCGCCACGTTCCGCCGAAACCCGGCAGGATCCCGAGGCGCACCTCCGGGAGAGCGAGGGAGACCCCGTCGTCGTCCGCCGCGTAGATGGCGCGGCACGCGAGCGCGGTCTCGAGCCCGCCGCCGAGGCACGCGCCGTTCACCGCGCAGATCACCGGGCACGGGAGGTCCTCGAGACAGGCGAGGAGGTCCTGGCCCTCGCGGGCGCGTCGCGCGGCCTCGTCCGCCGTCGCGAGCGACGCGATGAGGTCCACGTCCGCGCCGGCGATGAACTGCCCCGGCTTCGCGGAGAGCAGCACGACGCCGCGCGGTCGCTCGCGCGCGATGCGCTCCAGGGCGTGCGTCATGTCCTCGAGCCACCGCTCGTCGATGAGATTCACGCGCTCGTTCGGCCGGTCGAGCACGATGGCGAGGACGTCGCCCTCCCGCTCCTCCACGCGCAGCACCGGCGCTGCCGCGGCGCCGCGCTCCGTCTGCGCGGCGCTCACGCCATCCTCTCGAGGACGATCGCCGAGCCCTGGCCGCCGCCGACGCAGAGGCTCGCCAGACCGAGCTCCTCTCCCGAGCGGGCGAGCTCGTGGATCAGGGTCGTGACGAGCCGCGCCCCGGTGGCGCCGATCGGATGGCCGAGGGCGATGGCGCCGCCGTTCGGATTGAGCCGCTCCGGGTCGATCGCGCCCACGGCGTGCGGCCGCCCGAGGTGCTCGCTCGCGAAGCGGTCGGACGCGAGCGCGTCGAGGCAGGCGATCACCTGCGCCGCGAACGCCTCGTTGATCTCCACTCGTCCCACCCGACCGAGCGAGACGCCCGCCCGGTCCAGCGCGAGCGGGATCGCGAACGCGGGGCCGAGCCCCATCCGCGCCGGCGCGAGGCCGATCGTCGCGTGCGCGAGCACGCGCGCGCGCGGCCGCAGCCCGTGGGCGGCTGCCCATTCCTCCGACGACACGAGGACCGCGGCGGCCCCGTCCGTGATCTGGCAGGAGTTGCCGGCGGTGACGGTGCCATCGCGGCGGTCGAAGGCGGGCCGGAGCTTCGCGAGCGCCTCCATCGACTGGTTCTCCCGCGGCCCCACGTCCTCCGCGATGACACGGGCGTACTCGGGCCCGGGAAACACCGGCGCGATCTCCGCGGCGAGACGCCCCGCCGCCCGGGCCGCCGTCGCGCGACGATGGCTCTCGAGCGCGAAGGCGTCCTGCCGCTCGCGCGAGAGTCCGAACTCCCGCGCGAGCCTCTCGGCGGTCTCGCCCATGTTCAAGCCGCACACCGGGTCGGTGAGCCCCTCGAGGAGAGCGGAGCGGGGCAGGAGCCGACGGGCGGGGGCGGACGCGAGGACTTGCAGCCGCGCGAGGGGCCCGCGTGCGCGGGCGAGGCGGAGGAAGAACGGATTCGCGTCCGGAGGAAGCTGCATGGGGAGGCGGCTCATGCTCTCGGTGCCGCCGCACGCCACGACCCTCGCCGTGCCCGCGCGCACCTTGTCCGACGCCAGCAGCACGGCTTCGAGACCGGAGGCGCAGTTGCGATGGACGGTGAGCGCCGGCACGGACTCGGGGAAGCCCGCGAGGAGAGCGGCCACCCGCGCGACGTTCGGCGCGTCGGACGGCGTTCCCGCGTTGCCCAGGATGACCTCGTCCACGTCGGCCGCGTCGACCCCGGCACGCTCCACGACCTCGCGCAGCACGCGCCGCGCGAGCTCCTTCGCCGGCACGTCGCGCAGGTCCTCGCCGGCGCGCACGAGGGGCGTGCGCACCGCGTCGACGATCACCGGCACGGGCATCAGTTGGGTCTCCGGAACGCGACGAGCGGCGAGTGGTCTTTCAGCCAGCGGACCATGCGCCCCCAGTCCCCTTCGTCGGCCTTGGCCAGCGCGTGCTCCTCGAGGATGGCGCGGATGATCGGTGCCGAGCGCCGCCCGTACTCGTAGCCCACGCGGATCAGCTCGCGCGCCCGGTCGAGGTCGTAGGGGCCGAACTCCGCCAAGTCCGGCCGCACGACGTGATCGGCGAGGGCCTCGGACTCGCGCGCGTTCTGCTGCGAGACGAACCCGATCACGCGCAGCGCCACCTCGAGGAGGTTCTTCGGGTCCTTGAGGTGCCAGTTGCGAACGCCGCCGAGGTTGACCCCCACGCGCACGTCGCAGTCCAGCTCGCCGAGCGTCTGCACGGGAAGGTATTCCACCAGGCCGCCGTCGGCGATCAGGTGGCCGTCGATCGGAACCGGGGGGAACAGCTGCGGGATGGAGCAGCTGCCGCGGATGGCGGGCGCCAGCGGGCCGCGCGTGAACACCGCCTTGCGCCCCGTGGAGAGATCGGCCGCGACCACGGCGAGCGGGATGCGCAGGTCCTCGAAGCGCAGGTTACCGAGGCGCTCCACGAGGAAGCGCTCCATCTTGTCGTTCGAAAGGAGCCCGAGCCGCGGGATGCCGACGCGCGTGAGCTTGCGCCAGGAGATCTCCTCCGCGATCTTCTCCATCTCGGCGATGGAGGTCCCTGCGGCGTAGAAGGCGCCGATGATCGAGCCGCCGCTGGCGGCGGCGATCGCGTCGACGCGGATCGACGCTTCCTCGAACGCCCGCAGGATGCCGATGTGCGCCACGACCTTCGCGATGCCGCCCGAGAGCGCCACCCCGAGCTTCGGTGAGGTGTCGGGGGTCACTGCGCGCTCTCCCTGCCGTGCGTCGTTGACCGGTCCATCGGGTCGGGATAGCATCCCGCGTTCGAGTCATCTTTCCACGCGGTCTCGGGGGTGTCCATGAACGTCTCCGACCTCGATCTCGGCGCTCTTTCCCGCGCGCTCGACGACTCCGATCCGGACCGCGAGCACTATCTGCACCGCACCCGCGGGGCTCTATGGACTTTCGTCTTTTCGCAGGCCACGGATGAGACCCGTCAGCGCTACGAGGAGGTGCGGGCCGGCCTGAGTGACGGGTGGCTGCAGGTGCCCTCCCCGAGCCCCCGCGAGTCCTACGAGGACGCCGAGGATTTCGTGGAGCGGATCGAGTCCGAGGAGGTCCGGGAGTCCCTGTTCGGCGCGCTCGAGCGGCGGGGCTCGCTGCGGGACTTCCGCGAAGAGCTGATGCGCCATCCGGACGTCTCGGCGGAGTGGCTCTCCGTCTGCCGGCGTCGCTCGCGAGAGCGTCTGGAAGCGTTCCTTCGCACGCTCGGGCTCTCGCTCACGCCCGAGAGCTCGGGGGTGGAGTCATGACGCGCAGCCGTCGCACTCGGATCGCGGTCCTCACGGGCGGCGGAGACGCTCCCGGACTGAACGCGGTGATCCGTGCGGTCGTGAAGTCGGCGATCGGCCGGGGCTGGGAAGTCCTCGGCGTCCAGGACGGCTTCGAGGGCTTCTTCAGCCGCGAGGGTCTCCGTCCCATGACCATGGACGACGTCCGCGGGATCCTCCAGACGGGCGGAACGGTGCTCGGGTGCAGCAACCGCTGCAACCCGTTCGCGTTCCAGCCGCGCGAGGGCGCGGAGGACGTCCGCCAGGATCGCTCGGACGAGGTCGTGGAGAAGGTCGCCACGCTGGGCCTCGACGCGCTCGTCGTGATCGGCGGCGACGGCTCGCTCGGAATCGCCCAGCGCCTGGCCAAGAAGGGCGTTCCCGTCGTGGGCATCCCGAAGACGATCGACAACGACGTCGCCGGGACGGACATGACGTTCGGGTTCAACACCGCCTGCCAGACGGCCATGGAGGCGATCGACCGCCTGCACACCACGGCCGCCAGCCACCAGCGCGTCATGGTGATCGAGGTCATGGGCCGCGATGCCGGTTGGATCGCCTTGCGCGCCGGCACCTCCGGCGGCGGGGACGTGGTCCTCCTCCCGGAGATTCCCTTCGATCTGGACGCCATCTGCGCATCGATCGCCGCCCGCGAGGCGCGCGGCGCGCGCTTCTCTCTCGTCGTCGTGGCCGAAGGCGCCGTCATGAAGGGCGGCGCGAAGACGGTCGCGGTGAGCGCGGAGGAGAGCGCCACCGGCTTCGAGCGCCTGGGCGGCGTGAGCGCCGTCGTCTCGCGGGAGATCGAGCGACGCGCACGGATCGAGTGCCGCGTGACCGTGCTCGGGCACGTGCAGCGTGGCGGCAGCCCCACCACCCTGGACCGCATGCTGGGGACGCGATACGGCGTGGGCGCGGTCGACCTCGTGGAAGAGCGGAAGCTCGGGCGCATGATCGCCCTCCACGCGGATGAGATCACGAGCGTGCCGCTCGAGGAGGTCGTGGGTCGGCTGAAGCTCGTCGATCCCGAAGGGCAGGAGGTCCGAAGCGCGGAGTCGATCGGAGTGAGCTTCGGCCGTTGACGTCGCGGGGCGAGCGGCCGGGATCCGCCTTGACGATGCCGTCCTTTTGCTCTTCCCTGGCGTGCGGGGTCGCGATACGGCGGGAGGAAGCGGGGGCGATGAAGAAGATCGGCGAGAACATCCGTTTCTACCGGAATCTGCGGGGCCTCACCCAGACGGCGCTCGCGCGCAAGGTCCAGGTCGCGCCGGCGTACATCAGTCAGATCGAGGCGAACCAGCGCGTGCCGAGCCTCAAGGTCACGCGCCGCATCGCGAGCGTGCTCGGGATCGACATGTCCGTCCTCGTCCGCGAGGCGGACGCACGCTCGCAGGAAGGTCGGCTCTCGGATTCCGAGAAGCTGGACCTCCTTCGCACCCTCATCGTGGCCATCGAGGGCGAGTCCCGC
Source organism: bacterium (assembly GCA_046330135.1). GTDB lineage: Bacteria > ARS69 > ARS69 > ARS69 > ARS69 > CAYYFX01. The sequence goes on along the minus strand of JAXLTI010000003.1, from coordinate 874,211 downwards.
ACGCCTCCCCCGGAGGAGGCGGAGGTGCGCGTGGCCGAGGGTCACGACGTCGTGGCGCGGGAGGTCTACAGCGAGCCCGCGTTCTGTCTCGTCCTCCGCGAGTTCAGCGGCGTTGCCACGTTCGGCCGGGAATCCGCCGAAACCGACGTGGAGTGCCACGTCGTCCTCGAGGGCTGCGTCCACGTGATCGACCGCACGCCCGCGCCGGACCTCGCCGCCGGGGACTGTCGCTCCCTCAGCCACCCCGGAGCGGACCGGCTCGCCGGCACGCGGGGGGCACGGGTCGTCTCGGCCTATGCGCCGCGGGTGTCGCTCGGGTTGCTGGTCGACCGGGAGTCGGCGGCCGTGGACGCTCCGGCGACCGCCGAGACGGCCTGAGGCGGATCCCGTCTTGCCGTCGCCTTCCGCCCGTCGACGTCGCTCCGTCACCGCTCCGGCGATCGTCTCCCCCCCGGCCGCGCCCGCCCCCGGGGCGGAGGCCGCCATCGCCGACGCAATCCGGGTGATTCTGCAAGCCGTGGGTGAAGATCCCCGCCGGGAAGGGCTCCGGCTCACGCCGGATCGGGTGGCCGCGTCCTGGAAGCACCTGGCGGCCGGGTACCGCCAGGACCCCGTGGCGGTTCTCAACGACGCGATCTTCGAGGAACCCTGCAACGAGATGGTCATCGTCCGGGAGATCGAGCTCTACAGCCTCTGCGAGCATCATCTTTTACCTTTCTTCGGCCGGTGCCACGTCGCGTACCTGCCGAAGGGACGGATCCTGGGGCTCTCGAAGATCGCTCGCCTCGTCGACGTGTTCGCGCGGCGGCTCCAGGTCCAGGAGCGGCTCACCGCGCAGATCGCCCAGGCCCTCCAGGACGCCCTGGATCCGCTCGGAGTGGGCGTCATGATCGAGGCGCGCCACCTCTGCATGATGATGCGAGGGGTCGAGAAGCAGAACAGCCTCGCCGTGACCAGCTGCATGCTCGGGGCGTTCCGTGACGACCCCAAGACCCGAGCCGAGTTCGTGGAGCTTGTAGGTAGATCCGGCAATCGGTGAGCTAAGTAGGTCGCTCGTGGTCTGCCACCCCGCCGGTAGGACCGCCCGCCGCTTCACGCCTCCGCGGTGGAAGATTGACGCCCCTTGTCCACTTTGCTAGAGTTGGCCCTCGAAGTGCTGTCCCGAACCAGTCTTACAGCCAACGGAAGGAGGTGCGCGCTTTTCGTCAACGACGGAGGAGCCGAGACGAGAGGGCGGCTCTTCCCATCCCCGGAACTCTCATCTTGATCCTGTGCTGCAAAGCCTTCAGGGGGTCTGCGCAATGACGAAACGCCTTTCCGCGGGCGTTCTGCTTGCCGCCTGTGCCGTGATGCTCACGGCCGTGTGCGCGTTTGCGGAGCACCCGGCGACGAGAGAGTGGCGAGGTGGGGTCGACCCCTACTCGACGCTCCCTCTCTTCTTCCGGTCCTCGTCGGGGACCACTTGGGTACAGGTCGGGCAGAACTGCGACGCGGCGGACACCAGTGGAACGCAAACCCGTCAGCAGGTCTGGTGCTTCGAGGGCGCCGGTGGCGACAGCACGTGGCCTTCGGTTCCCGCGGGGCAGAACACGCACAGCAAGCACGAGACCTGGAATCACTGGTCGAAGTTCAACCCGCCGATCCCGCCCGGCTCCAAGTGGTGGGTCACGCGGTATCGCACGGCGGTCAGCGGCGGCACGTACAACGCCTGGTGCGGGTGCGATAGCCTCCTCTCGAACCCGAACTGCAACGACATCGCTTTCTGGATCTTCAAGGTCGGTTACGGCAACGACTGGAACTACGCCTTGACGCTCAGCATGGCGGGGGAGAACGCCACGGGCGGCGGCACGATCAAGTTCGACATCCGCTACGACAGCGAGTGCAACTACGACTACACCTACCTCGAGTACTTCAACAACACGACCAATCAGTGGACCGCGGTGACGGACGCCACGAACCACCCGGCGATCTTCAACTCCGTGTCGGGCAACGCCTGCACGGGGCACGGCGGCACCGGTCGTTGCTGCGGAAGCGACTACTTCTTCGCGTCCGATCAGCACCTCCTGGGCGGCGTGAACACCGTGTACCACGGCAACTCGGCGTGGGTGACCAACGTCACGTTCCCGATGCCGTCCCAGACGGGCGGCATGAAGCTGCGCTGGCGCTGCACCTCGGACGGCGCGTTCTCGGACGCGGACGGTCGCGGTGACACGGATGGCATCGGCGCCATCGACAACGTGCAGGTCAACTTCACGGCCAGCGGCGTTGCCGTCACGGACAACTTCGAGACCGGCAACTTCAGCGGCGTCAAGCGTAACGGCGTCACCAACCCCGGCGTGTTCTGGACGCCCGGCGGACTCCAGGGTGACACCTACGACGGTTGGCACATGGAGTTCGACCCGAAGTACAAGAACAAGGGCAACACCTGCGACTTCTCGAACGACTGGATGTGGTCTTCGAAGCCGGCGGCGACGTCGATCCCGGACAACGGCTTCGATTACTACCTGGTCAGCCCCGTCATCAATTGCAACGGCTGGACCGGCGGCGTTCTCGAGTTCGCGGCTTACCAGTGCGCTCCGGAGGACAGGAAGGACTACACGAACACCATCCTCCGCACGTACAACTCGGCCAGCGGTTGGTCGCTCTGGAACGACTACGACGGATTCGTTCTCTTCCAGGGCTGCGACTTCTGGAACATCAACGACACCGAGAACATGACCCCGTACCTCGGAGCGGAGATCGACTCGCTCCAGATGGGCTGGGAGATGCTGGAGTTCGACAAGCCGGGTGACTTCACGTGGGGATTCCACACCGCGGTCATCTATCTCGTCGACAACGTGTCCGTCGGCAGCTTCGACGGAAGCGCCACCGTCTTCACTGCCAGCGGGATCACCATCTTCTCCGACACCTTCTCGCGTTCGGACCCCGCGCACACGGCGCAGATGCCGAACTCCGCGGAAGGTGACTGGCTCGGGAACGGCGGCACGCACCGGTTCTCCGACGCCGACTCGCTGGCCGTTCAGGTCAACGACGTCGACGGCGTCACGAACGGCAACGTCAAGCTGTTCTGGCGCGTCGGTACCGGCACCCCGCCGGTCTTCGGCTCGTGGAACAACAAGAACATGGTGTACTCGGACGTGGATCCGACCTCGCCGACCGATGAGGGTACGTATCGGTCCGTGATCGGAAACACCACGACCGAGGACTTCGACCCGACGCACGAGGCGGGAAGCCTCGGCAACCCGGCGATCGACCCGATCTGGGCGGCCGGCCAGACTGTGGAGTACTACGTCCGTTGCCAGGACAACCTGGGCAACCTCGCGTACTTCCTGGCGGGCGGCACGATCGCGGATCCGAACCCGCAGTACTTGCGGTTCCAGATCCTCCCGATGGGTCGCACCGTGGGCTCGGGCCTGAACACCCGCAAGATCCTCCTGGTCGACGACTACGGGCGGAACGACCTCGACTTCCAGAACTCGACGGGCTTCAGCCCGACGGGTGGCGCTGGATTCGGTGGCTTCACGACGCCCGTGTTCGACCAGCCGGAGGACATGACGGAACGCGCGCTCATGATGATGTACGGTGGCAGCGAGGACTACATCAACGGCGTGTACGGTACCCCGAAGTGGGATATCTACAACGTCGCGGGTGCGGGTTCGAGCCAGCAGCGCGAGCCGCGCATCATCTCCAACGTTGGTAACGGACTGGGAGGCGTCGCCTCCGACCTCGGCGTGCCGAACTACGACGCGGTGATCTGGCTGCAGGGCAGCTTCGACGCCTACTCGTACGCCGACACGACCCGCATTCAGCTGAAGACGTTCTTGGACACGGGCGGTCGCCTGTTCTCCACGGGTGACGATGTGGCCCAGTTCCTCGGCGCCCAGGGCGCGAATGCGGATTCCGTCATCAACTTCCTCGGACCGTACTTCGGCATCGCGTTCACGAACGCGGCCGACGATGCCACGCAGAACCTCAAGCTGAACATCGTCGGTGCGGCTTCCACGTCGCTGGCCGGCGTCACGCTGGGTCTGTACGGCGAGTGCCCGGGTCTGCGGCACACGTTCGACAGGCTCACGCTTGCCACGCCGACTCCTGGCATCAACTCGAACAGCGTGCTGGCCACCTACCAGGCCGGCGGCGCTCTGGACAACGGCCGTGCCGCGATCATCAAGAACATCCGGATCGTGGGTAACGGTATCGCGGTCCACTGCGGGTTCGATATCGGATGCCTCATCAGCGATACGGCGCGTGCCTGCATCCTGAACCGGGTCTTCACGACCGACTTCGGGCTGCCGACCACGCTGTTCACCGGCTGCATCAACAGTGGCGTGGATGCGCCGGTGATCGCGAACAGCCGCTTCGGATTCGATCTCGCCCAGGCCAGGCCGAATCCGTTCTCGGATGCGACTTCCATCAGCTTCAGCATCCCGAGCCGGTCGCACGTCCAGATCGAGGTCTACAACATTCTCGGTCAGAAGGTGCGCACGCTCGTGAACGAGACGATGGAAGCCAACTCCTACGTCCGCAACTGGGACGGTCGTGCCGATACGGGTACGAAGGTCTCGAGCGGTATCTACTTCTACAAGATGGTCGCCGGCGACTTCTCGGCCACGCGCAAGGCGGTGCTGCTGAAGTAGCCCGACGATCGTCGGGTCGTACCACGGGGGGCCGACTCCGCGAGGGGTCGGCCCCCTTCTTTGCGCCCCTCGCCCGTGTCGAGGCTCCCCTTCGGGCACGACGACGCCCGGGCCGGGTCCGTGCTACCGTCCGGCGCATGAGCGACTCGGATCTTCTGGCGGCGGCGGTCGACATGGCGAGACGGGCCGGCGACCTCCTGCTGGAGCTGTTCGCGCGCGGCGTGGAGGTCGAGCGCAAGGGGGAGGTGGACCTCGTCACGCGGGCCGATCGCGCGTCCGAGGAGCTGATCGTCGGGGAGATCCGGCGGCGCTTCCCCGACCATGACGTCCTCGCGGAGGAGCGGGGCGGCGGCTCGCAGGGTGAGGGTCGCCCGCTCTGGATCGTCGATCCGCTCGACGGCACGACGAACTTCGCCCACGGCGTGCCGCTGTGGAGCGTCAGCATCGCGGTGCAGCGCGCCGGGGAGATCGTGGCGGGAGTCGTCCACGACCCGAGCCGCGACGAGTGCTTCACGGCGTCGTTCGGGGGCGGCGCGTTCCGGAACGGCGAGCGCATCCGCGTGTCCCCGGCGACGGCGCTGTCGGACGCGCTCCTGGTCACCGGCTTCCCGTACGACATCCGCACGAGCCAGGTCGACAACCTGGATCATTTCGCGCGCTTCATGAAGCGGGCGCGCGCCGTGCGGCGGCTGGGCAGCGCGGCGCTCGATCTCTCGTGGGTGGCGTGCGGGCGCTTCGACGGGTTCTGGGAGCCGAAGCTCCACCCCTGGGACGTGGCCGCCGGCACCCTCCTCGTGCGCGAGGCCGGGGGCCAAGTGACCTGCTTCGACGGCTCCCGGTTCGACGTGTTCTCCGACGAGATCGTGGCGGCTCCGCCCGCCTTGATGCCCGCTCTCCGGGAGGTGCTGGCCCTCGGGCGGCGCTCGGGAGACGCGTCCGGGGCGCAACCTGCGGGCGGCCGCCTTGCGGGAGACGGCACCCTTTGCTAAGTTCGTAGGGGAGCGCACCGTCCCGCGTGCACGCCGGCCGCGCTCGGGCGCCCCGCCCCCCGCAAAGGTCCCCCATGCGCTCTGCCGCCCGGGCCGCCGGGATCGCTCTCGTCGCCTTGTTCCTGGCCGCAAGCTCGGCCACGGCGCAGTTCGGCAAGAACAAGGTCCAGTACAAGGATTTCCGCTGGTACACGGTCACCACCGACCACTTCAACGTGTACTACTACAAGGGCGAAGAGGAGTCCGCGCTCCGGGCCGCCCGGATGGCGGAGCGCGCGTACGCGCGCCTTTCGCGGATCCTCCGCCACGAGATCGAGGATCGCGTCCCGGTCATCGTGTACGCGTCCCACTCGGACTTCCAGCAGACGAACATCACCCCCGGCCTCATCCCCGAGGGCGTGGGCGGCATCACCGAGTTCACGAAGCGCCGCGTGTTCCTGCCCTTCACGGGCTCGTACGGCGAGTTCGATCACGTGCTGACGCACGAGCTGACCCACGCGTTCCAGGCCGACATCCTGTTCGGCGGCGGCACGGGCTCGGACGTGAACCCCCTGTCGTTCCAGCTCCCGCTGTGGTTCGACGAGGGCATGGCGGAGTACCTCTCCATCGGCGGCCTCGACCCGAACACCGAGATGTGGCTGAGGTGGTCCGCGCTCGACGGCCAGCTGATCCCTCTTCCCGACATGGAGCGCATCTACGACATCCGCGTGTACCGCATCGGCCAGGCGATCTTCGACTTCGTCGGAACGCGCTTCGGGGACGAGAAGATCGGCGAGCTGCTCCGGAAGGCGGTCTACTACCGGTCCCTCGACATCGCGTTCGAGAAGACGCTCGGCATGGATCTCGAGACCCTCAACGACGAGTGGACCGATTGGGTCCGGCGCCGGTACTACCCGCAGATCGCGAACCTCCAGCGGCCCGAGACGTACGGGCGCCGCCTGATCAAGAAGAAGGGCTTCCAGGGGGTCGACGTGGCGCCGGCGCTCTCCCCGGACGGCGACCGCGTGGTCTTCCTCCGCGACGGGGAGTTCTCGAAGGACCTCGTCCTGGCGTCGGCGGTGGACGGGAAAGTCCTCGCCACCCTGGTCCGCGGCGAGCGCTCTTCGAGCTTCGAGTCGCTGCGATACCTCTACACCGCGATCGGGTGGTCGCCGGACGGCGCGCGCCTCGCGTTCCCCTCGAAGCACGGTGCGGGCGACGTACTGAACATCCTCGACGTGGATTCGAAGCACGTCCTGAAGTCGCTCAAGCTGGATTTCGACGAGCTGTACTCGCCGTGCTGGGATCCCACCGGACGCAAGATCGCGTTCGCGGGCATCCGGGCCGGCAAGTCGGACCTCTACGTCGTCGACGTCGAGTCCGGGCGCGTGGAGCAGCTCACCGACGATCCGTACCTCGCCCGCGACCCGCAGTGGTCTCCGGACGGCACGACCTTGGCCTACGTCACGGACCAGGGCGAGGGCACCGACGTGGAGCACCTCATCTTCGGCAAGCCGCGGATCGCCCTCCTGGACGTGGCGTCCCGGACCGTCACGATCCTCCCGGGGCAGGCGGGCAAGAACATCGCGCCGCAGTGGGGGCCCGACGGGCACACCCTGGCCTTCGTCTCCGACCGCACCGGCATCTCCGACCTGTACGTGCAGGACCTCCGCACGGATCAGCTCCACCGCCTGACCAACCTGATCACGGGCGTGACGGGCATCACGGACTCGAGCCCGCCGTTCTCGTGGTCGCGGGACGGCCGGCGCATCGTCTTCACGACGTTCACGGGAGACGGCTGGGAGCTCTACGCGATCGACGACCCGCTGGACAAGATGCGCGACGTCGTCACGCCGGAGCCCCTCGAGCGGATGGCCGAGCAGGAAAAGGAGCAAAGCGTGCCCTGGGCGGCCCTCGACGTGACGCCGACCGCCTCTCCCAAGGCGGCGCCGGCGGCCGCGCCGGAGGACCTTTCGTCGCTCCTCGCCCGTGAGCCCGCGCTCACGCTGGCCGGTCCGGGTGGCGCGGGGGCGGCGGCTCCCGGGTCGGCCACGTCGCCGGGGAAGGAAGGCAGCGAGGAGCGGATCGTCCTCTCGCACGTCTTCCGCGAGACCACCTACGAGCTCCCGAACGCGGATTCCCTCTCGGGATCGCCGTACCGGCTCAAGTGGTCGCCGGACTTCCTGGGCGCCTCGCCGCTGTTCGCGTCGAACGTGGGTTTCGCCGGCTCCGCGCAGGTGGCGATCTCCGACATCCTGTCGAACCACGTGATCCAGATCGGAGCCGCGGTGTACGGCTCCCTCCAGGACTCCGACCTCCTCCTCGCTTATTACAATCTGAAGAGTCGGACGAACTGGGGCGTCGCGGTCTACCAGTTCCGCAACGACTTCGGCGTCTTCACGGCGGAGGATGCCGTGGAGTTCCAGAGCCAGATCTTCCGCGGCATCCAGGGGACGTTGATCCGTCCGTTCTCCACGTTCAGCCGCATCGAGCTGACCGCGCAGGCCGTCGCGTTCACGCGGCAGGTCTTCGACCAGAGCTTCAGCGGCGGCTTCCTCGCGACGAACCAGTCCACGTCCGATCTGCTCTACTACGGCGGCCCGCAGGTGGCGCTCGTCACGGACAACGTGGTGTGGGGAGCGCTGAGCCCCGTGCACGGCCATCGCGCGCGGCTCAGCAACGAGCAGGCGTTCGGCGACGTCCAGTTCAACACCACCATCGGGGACTACCGCCAGTACTTCCCGCTCGGTCGGACCACCGTCTTCGCGTGGCGGCTCGTCGGAGGGGTGAGCGCGGGGCAGACGCCGCAGATCTTCCGGGTGGGCGGATCGGCCACGCTGCGCGGCCTCGACTACGGCGAGCTCGACGGCTCCACGCTGGGCCTGGCCAACTTCGAGCTGCGCTTCCCGCTCGTCGAGACCCTGCGCCTCGGGTGGCCGTTGCGCGTGGGGCTCGGCGGCGTGGGCGGCGTGCTCTTCTTCGACGCCGGCGGCGCATGGAGCAACAGCGCGCGGGTGTTCCGCGACGGCCGCCTCGACGATGTCGCCGCGGGCTACGGCGTGGGATTCCGGCTCGGGCTCGGCTACTTCGCGCTCAAGTACGACATCGCGCAGCGGACGGATCTGCACTCGCGGATCGGCAAGTCCACGAGCTACTTCTCGATCGGATTGGATTTCTGAGCACGGTCGCCGCGTCCATGCGGCCATGAGAACGGCGGCCGCGCGGGTCCCGCACGGCCGCCGTTTCGGCGCTCGGCTTCTCGCGGCTCGGCCGCCGGGCTCAGCGCCCCTTTCCTCCGGAGCCACGGTCGGGCGACGGCTTCTCGCCGCGGCTACCACCGCCCCCGTCGCCGCGACCGCCGTGATCCGGCGGAGGAGAGCTGGCCCGGGGCGGCGGCTCCGGCCGGGACTCTCGTCCTTCGACCCTCGCGGGCGGCGCGTCCGGGGATGCCGAAGGGGCCGGGCGTTCGCGGAGACCGTCGCCGGTCCGTCGAACGTCGGGCGGATTCGTGGTCGGCGCCGTCGCGCCGCGCCGGATGATCTTGCGAAGAGGCCGTTCGCCCGGGGCGGGCCGGCGTACGGGATGCACGGGGCGACGCACGTCGCCGCGATCCACTCCGATCCCGGTGCCGGAGGGCGTCGCGGGGTGACGGACGCGAACTCCACGACCCACATCCGCGGGGATCTGGCCGCTCGTGGCGTGCACGGGGCGACGCAGGTCGCCACCGAGCTTCCGCGCGTCGAGCGCGAGGTCGTCCGGACGGGAGCGAACGACGAGCTTGCCCGTGCTGGGCAGGCGCGTGAGGTCGCGCGTGCGCAGTCCGGCGTCGGCGTACAGGATCTTGCCCGAGGAGCCGCCGCGGATCTTGTACTTGTGGTCGCTCAGTCCGCGCGAGTGCCACCCTGCCCAGCCCTGGCGGTCCCAAGCCCACGACGGGTCGTGGCTGAATCCGTGGTGGTGCCACCAGTACTGCTGGTATCCGAACGACGAGGGGACCCAGCAGTGTCCGTAGTACCAGCCCGGGTACCAGCCGCGATACGGCCAACTCCACGAGACGTACCACGGGGAATAGGCGCAGTCGTAGTACCAGTAGTCCCACCAGTAGGCGTCGTACCACCAGGCGGGATAGCCCCAGTTCAGCGAGACGAAGTAACGAGGGTGGTCCTCGGTGGCGTACGCTTCCTCCTGGTCGTCGCCCGATCCCGCCTGCGTGCTGTCCACGGCGGCGGAGTCTGCGGACGAGGCCTCTTCGCGACCCGTGTCGACCATGAACTGCAGGAGGCGATCGGAGATGCCCGACTGCTGCAGTCGGAGGAGGTCGTCGACCTGGAGGTCAAACACCGTGCCGGTGACCACGATTTCCGAGATGATGATGTCTTCGCTGACGCCAGCGGAGTGAAGTCGGAGGACGTCTTCGACGGAGAGAGTGCGGCCAGCGGCCGCAGCGGCACCGGCGAGAAGCAGCGCGCCCAGCAGGAACAGGCCCACTGCCCACGACGAGCGGGAGCGGGGCTTCATGGCCATCTCCTTCCTGCGGAGGGGAGAATGCCTGCCTCCATCCTAGACACGCGGGGATGCTGCGTCAAGAGATCGAGCCGCCCAAGTCCATGCCGGCCAACCGATTGTGCCATGTCAGCCCCATCCTGGAAGAGGCCGGGGTCGGCTTGACGACGCCCTCCGCCACTTCTACTTTCGGTCCCGTCCTCTGGGAGCATTCACCGTGTCGAAGCCTCGAAGGTTCCATCGGCGTGGACTTTCCGCGCTCGTCGTGGCCACCCTCGTTTTCGCGGGTTGCTCGGCGAAACGCGGCGCCGCGCCCGCCGACCTCCTTCTCGTGACCATCGACACGCTCCGCGGCGACCGGTGGGGCTGCCTCGGGGATCCGAAGATCCGCACTCCCGAGATCGATCGAGTCGCTCGCGGGGGGACTCTCGCGTTCGAGGGGCGGGCGCCGGCGCCCCTCACGCTGCCCTCGCACGTTTCGATGATGACGGGTCTCCCGCCGGCCCGCCACGGCGTCCGCGACAACGGGATCTTCGCGCTCGGGCCGGATTGCGGGAAAACGCTGGCCGAAGCCCTCCACGCGAGGGGCTGGACCACGTCGGCGTTCGTCAGCGCGTTTCCGCTGTATCGCCGCTTCGGCCTGGATCGCGGCTTCGACTTCTACGACGAGCTTCTCGGCGGGGCGGAGGACGTGGGCGTCGGTCAGGTGCGGGAGCGCCGCGCGTCGGAGGTCGTGGATCGCGTGGAGCGCTGGTTCCGGCGCAAGACGCCCGACCCCGCGCGCCCGCTCTTCGTGTGGGTCCACTTCTACGATCCTCACGCGGACTACCGCGCACCGGCTCCTTGGCCCGCGTTGTCCCCCGGCGGCCCGTACGACGCCGAGGTCGCGTACGTCGACCACGAGCTCGGTCGCCTGCTCGAGGACCTCGCGACCGCGCGCCCCGAGCGCGCGTGGCGCTTCGTGGTGGCGTCGGATCACGGCGAGTCCCTGGGGGAGCACGGCGAGGCCACGCACGGCGTGCTGCTCCACGCCGCGACCCTCCGTGTGCCCATCGTGGCGCGAAGCGAGCGGTTCGCGCCGCGGCTGCTGGCGCGCCCCGTGCCGCTCGAGTCCGTGGCGCGCACCGCGGCGGAGCTGATCGGTGCCGGCGCTGCGGTCGACTCGTCGTCCGCCCCCGCCGTGGATCGGTACGCGGGTCCGGTGCAGGCGGAGACGCTCTATCCGGCGTTCAACTTCGGCTGGCGCGGCCTGCGGGCGCGGGAGGACGGGGAGTGGAAGCTCGTGAGCGGTGCGCGCGATCGCCTCTACCACGTGTCCACGGATCCCGGCGAGACGCGCGACGTGGCCGCGGAGCACCCCGACGTCGTCGCCGCGCTGAGGAAGGGAATCGAAGACACCTGGGCGGAGGCGCGCGCCGCGCAGCCGGCGAGCAGCCGGCGGGCGACCTCCCCGGACGAGATCGCGGCGCTCCGGTCGCTCGGCTACCTCGGAGGCGCGGGGGCGGATCCGGAGCGCCTCGAGGAGGCGTTCGACGTGGGGCTCGATCCGGAGGATCGCATCGCGCTCGTCACGGAGATCAACCTCGGCGTGACGCTGCTGGACAGCGGGAAGGGCGGGGCCGCGGAGAGCGTCCTCGCGCGGGTCGTCGCGGACGATCCGGGGAACCGGCTGGCGCTGGAGTTCCTCGGTCGCGCGCACATGGCGCAGCGGAGCTGGCGCGAGGCCCGCGATGCGTTCCGCCGGGCGATCGAGGCGGGGCCGAATCCCGTCAACGTCTACCTCGACCTCGCGCGGGTCGATCGCGAGCTGCACGACCTGGACTCGGCGGAGCGCGCGCTGGAGCAGGCGATGAAGGCCGACTCCCGCTCGGTCGCGGCCCGTCAGGCGATGTCGCGGCTTCTCGTCGAGCGCGGCCGGCCGGCCGAGGCCGTCGCGCTCCTCGAGGAAGCGGTGAGAATCCTGCCGCGCTCGGCAGGTGCGCGCGTCAGCCTGGCGCAGGCGTACGAGGCGGCCGGCCGGCCCCAGGATGCGATCGACCCGTGGACGCGCGCGGCCGAGCTCGACCCGGACGGTCCCCTCGGCAAGCTCGCGCAGGAAGCACTGGCGCGGAGCGGTCACCCGTGGCGAGAGAAGACGCCGTGACGGAGACCTTCGAGTTGGTGGAGATCGTGACGACCGTCGCGACGGAGGCGGACGCCGCCGAGATCGGGCGGACGCTCGTGCAGGAGCGGCTCGTGGCGTGCGCGACCTTCGTCCCCTGCCGCTCGGTGTACCGGTGGCGCGGGGCGGTGCAGGAGGAGGGCGAAATCCAGCTCTCGCTCAAGACAACCGCCGCGCGGGCCGCCGACGTCGAGCGGCGGCTCCGCGAGCTGCACGGGTACGAGACGCCCGCGATCCTGCGCGTCACGTTCTCCGCGAACCGGGACTACGCGGCGTGGGTGGCCGACTCGGTCGATCCTGAGGGCTCATCAGGAGGCGCACGGTGACCGAGGTCCATCGGCTCGTTCTCGACGCGCCGCTCCCCTTCGACGAGGCCGTCCGGCGCGTCCGCGCCGAGGTGGCGCCGCTCGCGGCGGAGGAGGTCGCTCTCGAGGAAGCCTACGATCGCGTGCTGGCGACGGAGGTCCGCGCAACGGAGTCCCTGCCGCCGTTCGCGGCGAGCACGGCGGACGGCTGGGCGGTACGGAGCGCGGATGTCCAGGGCGCGAGCGACGCGTCGCCCGTCGAGCTCGACGTGGTGGGAGACCTCGTCGCCGGATCCGCGCCCGGGCCCTCGGTCGGTCCCGGCCGGGCGGTGCGGATCATGACGGGGGCGCCGGTGCCGGACGGGGCCGATTGCGTCGTGATGCTGGAGTGGACCGAGTGGACCGAGCGCCGCGTGCGCGTCCAGCGCTCCGCGACGGCGGGAAGCAAAGTGCGGCGCGTGGGGGAGGACGTGACGGCGGGGGACGTCGTGCTGCGCCCGGGGCGCTGTCTCGCCCCCGCGGATGTCGGGCTGCTCGCGTCGCTGGGGATCGCGCACGTCACCGTGCGACGAAGGCCGGGCGTGGCTCTCTTGGTCAGCGGGGACGAGCTCCTGGAGCCCACGGATCCGCCGCAGCCGGGGAAGATCCGCAGCAGCAACGACTGGGCGCTCGCCGGTCAGATCCGTTCCGCCGGAGGGCTCCCGCAGCGTCTCGGCATCGCGCGGGACGACCTCGCGGATCTCGCGACGCGCCTTTCGCGCGCCCGCGGCGCCGACGTGCTCGTGACGTCGGGCGGCGTCTCCGTGGGGGACCGCGATCTCCTGCGCGAGGCGCTCTCTCGCGCGGGCTTCCGGGAGATCCTCTGGCGCGTCGCGTCGAGTCCGGGCAAGCCGCTCCTCTTCGGGAGGCTCGGCGCCACCCTCGTCTTCGGCCTTCCGGGGAATCCGGTCTCGTCCATGGTGGCGTTCGAGAACTTCGTGCGCCCGGTGCTACGCCTGCTCCAGGGGGACGCCCGTCCCGACCGGCCGCGCATCCGCGCGCGGGTCGTGGGCGCGCTCTCGGGCGCCAAAGACCGACGCCACTTCGCGCGGGTGCGGGTCGCGTACGGCGAGCACGGCTACTCCGCGCGAGAAGTCGGTCCCGGGGGATCGGGGAACCTGCGCTCGATGGTCGAGGCGAACGGCCTCGCGGTCGTTCACGAGGGACGCGGGAGGGTGGAAGCGGGGGAGACCGTCGAAGTGATGTTGCTCGGCGCGCCGGAGTCGGAGACGGACGCCGTCTGAGCGAGGGTTCACGGCGGAGCCACCCGAGACGTGCTTCACGGGCCTCGCGTACCCTTCCCGGTGACCCGCGCTGGTCGCGGCCGGGACTGTGAAGAGCCACGGAGTGGGCAGCGTCCGCCGCGCTTCGAATTATAACATGCGGCGCGAGAATCGCTCTCGCCGGCGCGCGATGTTGCGCCGCGCGACGACATGCTTGCAATGTTTGGCCGAATGTCGGCGGCGCTGGGCGATCATTGCAGGAAAGCGGAGATCGTGGGCGCGCGCTCAGGCCCCCGGCCGCACGAGCGAGCGGATCGCCAGCGCGATGCCGAACAGCGTGACGAAGGCGGCGGAGAGGAAGCCCAGCCGCCGTACGACGGCTTCGCCCGCTGGGGCGCGCCGGAACAGTCCGCGAGCGGTGACGAAGAGGATCCCGATCGTCACGAGGACGGCCGCGAGACCCACGCTGAACGCGAGGATCAGGACGAGGCCGAACGCGACGCGCCCGAGGGCGACGGCCGCGAGTAAGACGACGATGCCCGCCGGGCACGGGACGAGGCCGCCGGAGATCCCGAGAGCCAGGATCGAGCCCAGGGTGGCGCGGCCCTCCGGCACGTGGGAGTGGCCGTGGGCCGCCCCGTGGTCGTGCGCGTGCCCGCCGTCCTGCCCGTGATCGTGGCGGTGGGCCTGCACCTCGGCCTCGCCGTGCGCGTGGGCGTGCTCCCGAGCATGCTCGTGGTCGTGGGGATGCTCGTGGTCGTGGGGATGCTCGTGGTCGTGGGGATGCTCGTGGTCGTGGGAATGCTCGTGGTCGTGAGCATGCTCGTGGTCGTGAGGATGCTCGTGATCGTGATGCCCGTGACCGTGGGCGTGGGAGTGCTCGTGATCGTGATCGTGGGGAAGAGATGGCGCAGCGCGGAGCTCGCGCCAGCGGGCTCGCAGCATCGAGAAGCCCACGACCGCGATGAGCGTGCCGGACACCGCCCCGAGCCCCGGAAGGAGCTTCTCGGGGACCACGTGCTTCGAGAGGAAGAGCACGCCCGCGCCGAGGATCAGCACGCTGAACGTGTGCGTGAACGTGACCACGAGCCCCAGGAGCACGGCCTGCCCGATCGTGCCGCGCGATCCCACGAGGTAGGCGCCGACGATCGTCTTGCCGTGGCCCGGCTCGAGCGCGTGCAGCGCGCCGAGCAGGACCGCGAGCAGGAGCGAGACGAGGATCACCTTCGGATCGAGGTGCTCGGTCTGGAGCAGCGCCACGAGACGGTCGCGCTTCTTCGGCCCCCCGAATTCGCGCGGGGGCTCGAAGCCGGTGCTGTCGCTGGTGCCCAGGCCGGGACCGAAGAGACACCAGGCCTTCGTGTCCGTCGGCGGGTTGGCCAGATACTCCTCCGGATAGGTGTCCAGCTCCTTGCTCGTGGGGCGAGGGCGCAGGGAGGTCTTCGCCACCGACAGGTCGTCGAGGCCGGAGATGCGGATCTCCTTCCAGCCGGGGCTGCCCTCGTAGTTCGCGTCGTTCCAGACGAGGAAGTTCTTCGGCTGGAGAGAGTCCGTCCAGGCCGCGTGCAGCTCCCAGGCCACGCGCACCGTCGTCAGCCCGCCCTCGCCGGCCGGGAACGTGACGCGGCTCCAGCGCGACTCGAGCGTGAGCGGCTTACCGTTCTCCTCGAGGCGCAGCTTCGGCAGGATCTCGCTGGTCTTGCCGGCGAGGTACTTCTCGCGCTCGGCGGGGGTCACGCGGTTGTCCTTGTCGGGGTCCACCAGCTCGAGCTCGCGGAAGGACGGGATCTCCGCGAAGTCCAGGAGGTACTTCACGCGGACGCCGTCGCGCAGGATCTCGATGCCCGCGTAGTGGCTGATCGAGATGTTGCCCATCGGGTGCGCGTGCGCGAGGGTCGCCCAGGCGATGACCATCATCGCCGAGGCGAAGGCGGCCGCGCTCGACCTCACGAGAGCCTCCGCACGGCTTCGCACATCGCGAGCCACGCCGCCTCCGGGTTCTCGCACGCGAGCGTCGCCATCCGCTCGGTGCCCCGGAAGCTCCAGAAGGAGATCACGCGAGCGCCGCACTCCGCCGCGGCGCCGGCGGCGGCGAGGATGTCCCCTTCCCGCCCGGCGGCGATGCGGATGCCCTGGACCCAGACTTCCATCTCGTGCCCGGCGGCGGCGCAAAGGTCGCGCAGCGGTCGCGCATGGCGGCGCACGTAGTCTGCCGGATCCACCGGCCGGCTCATCCAATACGGATCGGTGGAGAGCCGCGAGAGGCCCGGCACGCGGGCGAAGCCCTCCCAGTCGTCGGAGGCCGCGCCGGCGAACTCGCCGCGCGGGAGGAGACAGAGTGAGTGCCGCACGCGCGACGTGCCCGCGGCCGCGATGGCTTCGGCGAGCAGGGTCCGGAGACACTCCGCGCGGAACTCGGCGAGTTCCGCCGTTCCCTCGAGCGGCAGCTCGCCGCCCCGCGTCGCGCGCCACGCGTCCTGGCACGCGCCGCACCGGCAGCAGGGCGCCGCCGGCTTCGGGCGGAGCGCGCCCAGATAGAAGTGCGGCTCGTCCCAGAAGAGAACGTCGGCGCCGAGGCCGGCCGCGGTGCGCGCCCACCGGACGAGCAGTGCGCGCGTTGCCGGCGCATTGGGGCAGCACGCGGGGACCGAGTCCCCGCTCGCGTCGACCTGCCGGGACGCGAGGTCGGTCAGCGCGAGCTCGGAGTACGCCTCGCCGCCGAACAGCCCGGCCACGCCCCAGGGGTCGAGGCCCGCCTCGAGGCCCCTCGCCTTCGTCTCCGCCATCAGCGCGCCGACGTCCTTCTCGTGGTAGCGCAGATCGTGCTCCGAAAGCGTGTGGGTCACGGTGCGGAAGCCGGCGGCGGCGATCTCGTCGAGATCGGCGCGCGCATGGCGCGGGTCGCGCACGCCGAAGTAGCTGACGCCGAAGAGCGGCACGCGTCAGACCTCCGCAGCGCCGAGGCGACGCGCGAGGAGCGCGAGGAAGGCGCCGACGTCCGTGACCACGGCGAGCGCTTGGGAGGACCCCCGGTCCGCCAGCTTCGTGGCGACGGCGGGGTTGATGTCCACGCAGACCGTGAGCACCGAGGAGGGGATCATGTTGCCCACGGCGATGCCGTGCAGCATCGAGGAGAGCACGACCACCACGGCCGCACCGGCCAGGGCTTCCGCGTACGCCGCCTGCGCGAGGTTCATGTCGGTGATGACCTCGGGCAGCGGGCCGTCGTCGCGGAGGCTCCCGGCGAGGACGAACGGGACTCCCTCCACGACGCAGCGGTGCATGATCCCGCGCGTGAGCACGCCGCCGCGAACCGCCGCCGCGATTCCGCCCGCCTTGCGGATGGCGTTGATCGCGCGCATGTGGTTGCGGTGCCCGTCCCGCACGGGCTCCCCGGTGTCGGCGTCGATCCCGAGCGACGTGTTGAAGAGGGCGCGCTCGATGTCGTGAACGGCGAGCGCATTGCCCGCGAGGATCACGTCGAACGCGCGACACGCGAGAAGCAGCTCCATCGCGCGTACGCCTCCCGTGTGCACGACCACCGGCCCGGCCACGGCCACGACCCGGCGCCCCGCGGCGCGCGCGGCCTCCATATCGTGGGCCAGGCGATCGACGGCGATCTCGACGCGTCGCTCGGAGGAGACCTCGTTCGTCATGAAACCGAAGTGGGCACGGTCGCGCTCCTTGTCGGGCGGGGTGACGCGGATGCCGGTCGTGCCCACGGCGATCCGCTGCCCGGCGCGCACGTCGCGCAGCTTCGCGCAGACGGCGCGATCGCCGTCCAGGACGACGACCGAGTCCATGCGCTGCCGCTCGACGGGCAGCCAGCGCTCGCCCACCCGGACCGCCGTCTCGTGATTCGTCGTGGAGTAGAAGTCGTCGGGAACGACGCCGTCGCCCGGGGCGGGAAGGAAGGTGGCTTCGTCCCCGTCCAACCGCCGGCACCCGAGGTCCACGAGGTTCTCGAGCACCTCGTCCAGGATCGTCCGCGAAGGCGCCTCGACGCGCAGCTCCGCGGCGGAAGTCTCGGCGTTCCTCCGGCCGATGCGGAAGTCGAGGATCTCGTAGCCCGCGCCGGCATGGATCACGCGGTCGAAGATCTTCGACAGTGTTCCGGAATCGATCAGATGCCCTTCGACCCGGAGTCGTGCGCTCTCGCCCATTTCGTCCCCACGCGGGAGTGCGGTCCCTCGGGACTTTACCCGAGGGTAAGGTCGGCCGTCACCCCGGCGTAAGGGAGCCTGCGGGGGCCTCGCGCAATCCGCAAGGGCGCGTTCGGCGTCGTTCACCCCATCCCAGGATGCGCAAACGGCACGTTCCTCGCGTGACGCACCGCGTGGACGCGGAGGTGACGCCGTGGGACGACGAGAGGACCGAGGGTTCACGACGCTGGAGCTCATGGTGGTCATCACCATCGTGGGGCTCGTGACGGCGGCCTCGTGGGGCAGCGTGCGCGACCTGATGGAGCAACATCGGGTCTCGTCGGCGGCCAACGAGATCGCGACGCACTTGAGGCTCGCGCGGGAGCGGGCCGTCGCGGAGGGGAGCCACTTCGTGGTGACCTTCCGCGCGACCAACAACGACTACGAAGTCTGGGACGACCGGGACAGCGACGCGATCGCCGGTCCCGACGAGGTTCGCAAGATCCAAGCGATGCCTCCCGGCACCGTGGTGCGCAACCCGCAGTTCTTCGGAGCCAACCGCGTGACGTTCCGCGCGGACGGAACGACCGACGCTTCGGGGTCGGTCGAGGTGGCGAGCGGCAACAGCGTGCGCCGCATCGACGTGCTGGCTTCCACCGGAAAGGTCTCGGTGACGATCCCATGAGAAACGAGCGATGCGCATGGATCGGCCGCTTGGCCAAGGCGCTGCGCCGCCGCGGGGCCGAGGGCTTCTCCCTGGTGGAGCTGATGATCGCGATCACGCTGATCGGCATCGGCATCCTCTCGCTGGGAGCGTTGTTCCCGGTCGCGATGCGCAAGGTGAGCCGGGGAGACCTCGAGAGTCGCGCGACCTTCCAGGCCGAGGCGAAGATCGAGGAGCTGAAGCGCGCGCCGTGGGATTCGCTGGTGAACGCGGCGAGCGCGGACACGGTCGAGACCGTGTTCGTTCGCAACTGGACCGTGCAGGAGAACGCGCCGGTGCTGGGCATGAAGACGGTGTCCGTCACGGTGTCTTGGCGGGACGGGCGGGGGCCGCGGTCGATCCTGCTGTCCTCGTACCTGTCCAACTCGGGCATGTAGGCAAGGAGCAATGACCATGCGAACCACCTCACGTGCCCAGCGCGGCTTCACCCTGATGGAGGTCATGGTCGCCCTCGTGATCATGGGCGTCGTCGCGTTCGGGCTCTTCAAGATCTTCACGACCACGAACGAGAGCTACAAGCGCGGTGTCGCCGGGATCGACGGGCAACAGAACGTCCGCGCGGCGCTCAGCTGGATGAGCCGCGAGCTCCGCGGGGCGAAGGGCTTCAGCCGCATCGACCCGGATCAGGTCACGTTCCTGTCCGACGAGCACGTGCACAACCAGACCCGCACGTTCCGTCTGGACTCCACCGACCGGGACGGCGACGGGGACCGCAGCGAGCTGCTCCTGGTCCGCAGCCCGAACGACGACGGGACGCCGGGCGTGTTCACCGACGAGATCGCCGTCGGCCTCGACTCGCTCCGCTTCACGTACCGCGACGAGAACGGCGCGGTCACGCCGTCGCGCCCGACCGTCCGCGAAGTGGAAGTCTTCGTGGGCGGCAAGGGGGCCACGGGGTTCGGCGAAAGCCGGACGCAACAGGCGCATGCGCACGAGATCGGCATGTCCACCCGGGTGCTCTGCCGCAACCTCGGCAAGAGCGTGCCCACGGGCGGCGACGTCACGCCGCCCGCCGTTCCGACCGGCCTCGCCGTGACCTACGGGTGCGGGACCGCGACGGCGCACTGGACGCCGAACGTCGACCACGACCTCGCCGGTTACTACCTGTTCTACGTGAGGGGGAACTCCGGGCCGCCCTACGACGGGAACGACGCGGAGCAGGGACCCTCGCCCATCTACGTCGGCAGCGCAGCGACCTACACGCTGACGGGGCTGTCCATGGCCAGCTCGTACTCCTTCGCGCTGAAGGCGGTCGACTCCGCGGACAACCAGTCGGGGTACTCGTCGCGCGTCTCCGGCACGCCGACGGACACCAATCCGCCCGCGACCCCCGCCAACCTGACGGGGCGAGTCGTCGGCACGGATCAGGTGCAGCTCGACTGGTCCGCGTCGGCCGACTGGGACGTGGCCCGGTATCGCGTCACCTGGCACGACAGCGCCAACCCGAGCACGATCCACCGCGACTCCACGACGACCACGACGATCACGGTCGGCGGGCTCACCGCCGACGCGGTCGAGACGTTCAAGGTGTACGCGGTCGACGGGTGCGGGAACCAGAGCGCCGGCACGCCCGACTTCGTGATCACGATGGTGCCGTGCGACCGCGACGTCACGTTCCCGGCGGTTCCGACGAACGTGGTGGCCTCGCAGGGCGACGGGTTCGTCCGCCTGACGTGGACGCCGGTCGCGGACACCGACGTCGTGGGGTACCAGGTGAACCTGCACGACCCGGTGACGGGCTCGTCGTCCACTCTTCTCGTGGGCAACGTGACGGCCTACGCGGTGCACGGTCTGCAGAACGGCTCCACGTATCAGTTCCAGGTGGCGGCCCGTGACGGTTGCGGCCACACCGGCGGGTACTCGGGCAACATCGACGCGACGCCGACCGCCTGCTCCGGCAACACGGCCCCGCCGATCCCGCCCACGAACCTGACCGCGCGTGACGTCGGCAACGGCGGCACGGTGCACGTCTCGTGGAGCGCCGCCCAGGAGACCGACGCCCTCGGCTACAAGGTGTTCTGGGGGCTGGCCCCGGGGACGTGGCTCGGGAACGTGGACGTGGGGAGCGCCGTCTCCCACGACGTGACCGGTCTCACGGCCGGCACGCTCTACTACTTCTCGGCGAGCGCCTACGACGTGTGCGGCAACGAGAGCGCCGCCGCGACCGCGGTGAGCGCCACCCCGAGCTGGGGCTGCGCGTGCCTGCCGACGGTCAACTCGCCCACGCCGTCCGACTACGCCGTGCTCGCCGGGACGGTGCCGTGGACTGCGACCGCGTCCGCGTGCAGCACCCTGGCGATCTCGCGAGTCGAGTTCCAGATCGACGGCACGACGCGCTACGTGGACTACTCGGCGCCGTACGAGTTCGGCGACTACGGCGTGGGCTGGACGACGTCTCTGGACAGCGACGGCCCGCACGTCCTCGTCACGGAGGCCGTCGACGCGAACAGCTGCTCGTCCACCGACACGACCCGCGTGTTCGTGGACAACCGGAACGTGGGACCGTCCTGCCTCGGCCTCGTGTCGGGGGAGACCGCGACCGTCTCCGGAACGTACAACACCCGCATGGGCATCCACGCCCTGAACCTCAGTCGCGTGGACACGTACCACCTGGACAAGGTGGTCGTGAGCTGGAGCACCTCGGGGATCTCGCCGCAGTCCTTGATTCTCGGCGGGGTCACGAAGTGGACTGCGGCCGGCAACCCGGGAGGGACCTCGCCGGATACGCTGGCTCTCTCCGCGAGGACCGACATCCCGCCGGACGGCCAGAGCCTGCTCGAGCTGGTGTGGCAGAAGTACCCGACGCCCCCGCCGCCGGCGCTGGACCTGCCGAACGCGAACATCGTGTTGAGGTTCCTCGGCGCGCCGATCACGAGCTGCGGTCCGTACACGGTCCCGTTCGCGCCGCCGTGCAGCCTCGCGGTCACCGTCGTGAGCGTCACGAGCAGCGGCGTCTACGACGTCATCCGCAATCCGCACGTGGGTCAGGTGTACTACTCCGACCGGACCTACACGATCACGTCGATGCCGACCGTCCTCTCGTCGTCCACGCTCGTGCGGACGGCGCAGGCGGACAAGAACGCCGGCGACTCGTTCCAGCTCAAGCTCCGGTTCTACTCGCCGGTCAGGGTCTACATCGCGTACGACCCGCGCGGCAATCCGCCGGACTGGATCCGGAACAACTACACCCAGACCTCGTACTCGATCGGCGTGACCGACACCGGGACGCCCACGCTGAACCTCTGGACCAAGACCGCCACCGCGGGGGTCAGCACCTTCTACGGCAACCGAGCTGCGGGAGTGGGCGGCGGGGTAGCCACTAACTACGTCATCTTCGTGACGTGTCAGTAGGAAAGGAGTGCCGACAGATGCGCTCGAACGCGCGCTTCGGAAGCAGCAGTCGCACTGAGCGCGGCTCGATCCTCGTGGTCGCGCTCCTGCTGCTGACCGTTCTGAGCCTGGTCGGGGGAACGTTCCTCGTCCTGGCCAACACCGAGGGTCGCATCGCGACCAACCAGGAGAAGTGGGCGCAGGCCCTGTACGTGGCCGAGTCGGGCGCGCACGCCGCGTATCGCGAGTTCTCCGCCTCGAACTTCCGGGCGAAGACCCACAACGCGGACGGGACCTTCGCGACGACGTCGCTGCTGACGCCGCGGGTCTTCAACGGCACGCAGCTCGTGCGCGACGACATGGCCGACAACGGCCTGACCGACGAGCGCAACGACGGCTGGATCGTCTGGGAGTGGAATCCGGGCGATCCCGGCCGAGGCCTGTCGGGGACGGGGCTGCCGGAGAGCTTCCGCTTCTCCCTGCGGCCCGCCTCCGCGGCGCCGGACGAGGCCGAGTACGTGATCGACGTGATCGGACGGGTCGGCCCGTACCGTCGGGAGCTCCAGGTCCGCGGCTACACCGAGCCGGCGTTCAGCTACGCGCTGTTCTCGAACGGGGACCTTTCGGAATTCGTCCGCGGCGTGGATCAGAACATCACGGGCAAGGTGCACGCGAACGGGGACATGTACTTCCGGCCCGACGGCACGACGCTGCACGTCGACTCGCCGTCGATCACGGCCACCGGCCAGATGATCCGCACCACGGACGCCTGGGGCCGGAACATGTACTCGGGCAACACCGTGTTGATCAAGGACCTCAGCGGGAACTGGGTCTCGATGGACGGCGGCGCGCCGGGCACCGCGATGGACTCGCAGAACACCGCCTGGACGAACGACAATCCGAACGACGGCATTCACGGCGCGCTCGAGCTGTGGGGCGGCATCGTGAAGGACGGCGCGCTCGGCGCCACGCGCGTCGACCCGCCGCCGTTGGAGACGGTGCAGCCGGGCGGCTACTACGACCAGAACGCGGCGCTCCGGATCCGCGCCGGCGACGTCCAGGTGGACGCGGCGGGGAACAACGTGAGCGCGTGGCTCGGCAGCGCGGTGACCGAGAAGACGTTCTACAACCAGTCGCTCGACCGCGACGTCACCGTGCAGGAGATCGACGTTCACCAGCTGATCGCCAGCGGCAACTGGCCGGCGAACGGGCTGATCTACTCCGAAGTGCCCATCCGCCTCGTCAACGCGAGCGAGCTGCAGGACGCCCTCACGATCGTCAGCGCGAACGAGGTCTACACCAAGGGCAGCTTCAACAGCGTGAACAAGCGCGCCGCGTCGATCATCTCGGCGGGGCGGATCTGGGAACTGTCGAGCGCGTGGACCGACGACTCGGCGAAGACGCACGGGTCCGTGAGCGGACGCCAGGCGGCGGACGGCACGACCGTGATCAACGCGGCGCTCGTCGACGGAATCCCCGTGGTGCAGGAGGCGAACTTCGCGGACCTGAACCACGACGGTCATCCGGACGATCCGAGCGCAGGCGATGCGTGGGCGAACAACGACCAGATGCTGGAGTCCTGGGGCGGGTCGCGCACGCTCCAGAAGCGCGGGTCCATCGTCCACATGCAGTTCGCGGACATGGCGGACGACGTGCACAACACCGGGATGCGCTCGACCGAGATTCCGTGGTCGAAGCACGCGGCCTACAGTCCGCCCTTCCGCGACTACGCGTACGATCCGTCGTTCGCGGGCATGGCCGGGCAACCGCCCTTCGCTCCGCTGACGTCGCGACTCTATCTGTGGCAGGAGGTCACGCCCTAGGGCAGGTCCCCAGGACGGAAGCCCTCCCCGTTCTTCGGGGCGGTCGGTGGCAGCCGTGAGCACGGCTGGCGCATGACTGCCAGGTTGGCGCATCAGTCGAGCCGCCTGTCATTCCGAGACAGGCGGCGGCGGCCCACCGATCGCCCCGGTTCTCTTGCGCAACCCCTTGCCGAAGAATAAGTTGGCCACGGACTCCCTCCCGTGGCATGCTCCTCGCTTGCCTCGACTCGCATCGAGCCCGCGATTCCTCGGGCTCCTTTGCGTTGTCGCTCGTGATCCGATGGATGAACAGGCTTCCTGAGCAGGGAGAAGGCGCGAATGAACGTTCGACCTCTGGCCGACCGGATCCTGATCCGGCGCATCGAGAAGGACGACGAGGTCCGCGGCGGGATCATCATCCCGGACACCGCCAAGGAGAAGCCGATGGAAGCGGAAGTCGTGGCGGTCGGTCCGGGTCGCCTCACGAAGGAAGGCAAGCGGGTCGCTCTCGAGATCGCCCGCGGGGACCGGGTGCTGATCGGCAAGTACTCGGGCACCGAGGTGAAGATCGGCGACGACGAGTACGTGATCCTGCGCGAGGAGGACGTCCTCGCCACCATCGCCAAGAAGTAGGGGGAGAAGCGGACCATGGCTGCGAAGCAACTGAAGTTCCGGGAGGACGCGCGGACGGAGATCCTCAAGGGCGTCATGGCGCTCGCCCGCGCCGTCAAGGTGACGCTCGGCCCCAAGGGGCGGAACGTCGTCCTCGACAAGAAGTGGGGCGCCCCGCTGGTCACGAAGGACGGCGTGACCGTCGCGAAGGACATCGAGCTGGACGACCCGTACCAGAACATGGGCGCGCAGATGGTCAAGGAGGTCGCCTCGAAGACGTCGGACGTCGCGGGCGACGGGACCACCACCGCCACGATCCTCGCCGAGGCGATCTATCGCGAGGGCATCCGCAACGTGTCCGCCGGCGCGAACCCGATCGCCCTGAAGCGCGGCATCGACAAGGCGGTCGAGATCGTCGTCGAGGGCATCAAGAAGCAGTCCAAGAAGGTCCGGACCACCGAGGAGTACCGCCAGATCGCCACGATCTCCGCGAACGGCGACACGGTCATCGGCGACATCATCGCCGAGGCCATGGACAAGGTCACCAAGGACGGGACGATCACGATCGAGGAGGCCAAGGGGATCGAGACGAGCCTCGAGCTCGTCCAGGGCATGCAGTTCGACCGCGGCTACCTCTCCCCGTACTTCATCACGGACCAGGAGCGCATGGAGACGGTGCTCGAGGACTGCGTCAT
This sequence comes from bacterium, assembly GCA_046330135.1. Lineage (GTDB taxonomy): Bacteria > ARS69 > ARS69 > ARS69 > ARS69 > CAYYFX01. The sequence continues at coordinate 849,070 of JAXLTI010000003.1, read as the reverse complement.
CCTGATCAACGAGAAGAAGATCTCCAGCATGAAGGACATGCTCCCGCTCCTGGAGCAGGTGGCGAAGTCGGGGCGGCCGCTCCTCGTGATCGCGGAGGACGTCGAGGGCGAGGCGCTCGCCACGCTCGTCGTGAACAAGCTGCGCGGGGTCCTGAAGGTCGCGGCGGTCAAGGCGCCGGGCTTCGGCGATCGCCGCAAGGCCATGCTCGGCGACATCGCGGCGCTCACGGGCGGCAAGGTCCTGAGCGAGGACATCGGCGTGAAGCTCGAGAACGTCCGGCTCGAGGATCTCGGCACGGCCAAGCGGGTCACGATCGACAAGGACAACACGGTCATCGTCGAGGGGCGCGGGAAGAAGGCCGACGTCGAGGGCCGCTGCAACCAGATCCGGAAGCAGATCGAGGACGCCACGTCCGACTACGACCGCGAGAAGCTCGAGGAGCGCCTGGCGCGCCTCGCGGGCGCCGTCGCGGTGATCAACGTGGGCGCGGCCACCGAGGTCGAGATGAAGGAGAAGAAGGCGCGCGTGGAGGACGCTCTGCATGCCACGCGGGCCGCGGTGGAAGAGGGCGTCGTCGCCGGCGGAGGCGTCGCGCTCCTGGCCGCCATGAAGGACCTCGACAAGCTAACGCTGACGGGCGACGAAGCGACCGGCGCGAACATCGTGCGCCGCTCGCTCCAGGAGCCCATCCGCCAGCTGGCCGAGAACGCCGGCATGGAGGGCAGCCTCGTCGCGCAGGAGGTCACGGCGGCGGCGAAGAACAAGGGCTACGACTTCAACACCGGCGAGCTCGTCGACATGTTCGAGGCGGGCATCATGGATCCGGCGAAGGTGACGCGGACCGCGCTGCAGAACGCGTCGTCGATCGCGGGTCTCCTGCTGACCACCGAAGCGGTGATCACGGAGGTCAAGGAGAAGGACAAGGCGCCCGCGGGCGCCGGCATGCCGCACGACGACGACTACTAGACGCGCGTCGCGCTCGCAAGGTCGCGCGAGGGGAGGGTCCCGCCGGGGCCCTCCCTTTTTCTCGCGCGTCGACGATGCGCGTGCATGCAGGTCGCGCGAGCGTGCACGCTCGCGCATCGCTCCGCGCGAAACTCGTTGACCTCGCGACGCGCGTTCGCCTAGGTTTCGACGCGAAGGCGGAACGGTCGCGGAACGGTCACGGAGTGCGAGGGGCGGGCGCGATGGGACTCCGCCACAAGCGGCGCTGGCGTCGGACGTCGACTCAATCCACCTCCGTGCTGGAGCGGGATCTCCACAGCGGCGTTCTGGACGCGCTTCTCTCCGCGAACCGCGACGCCATCGTGGTCATGGACGCGCAGAAGAAGATCGTGGAGTTCTCGGCCTCGGCGGAGTCCACGCTCGGGTGGTCGCGCGCGGAAGCCATCGGCCGGCCGTGCACGGAGATCCTCCGCTGCCAGGACGTGGACGGGACGCTGCTCTGCGACGGCGGCTGTCCCCTGGATCCGTTGCTGGGCAGCCGCGGGACGCGCTCCACCGTGCCCACGCTCATTCCCTCGAAGGATGGGGACGTCAACTTCCTGGAGTCGGACTACACCTCCACGCCGGAGCCGAGCGGCGGCGTCCTCTGCGTGGGCGTCCTCCGCAACGCCGGCGAAGGCGAGTTCATCGGCAGCTTCGGGGCGGAGACGCGGCGGCTCCTCTCGCTGGGCAAGATCTCCGCGGGCATCGCGCACGAGATCCGGAATCCCCTCACCGGGATCCGGACCACCATCCAGTACGTCCTCAAGCACCTGGACCGGGACGACGCGAACCGCGAGAGCTTGTCGGCGTCGATCAAGGAGCTGGATCGGATCGAGGCGGTCATCTCGGACTTCCTCGCATACTCGCGTCCGCCCGCCCCGCGCCGGCGCCTCACGAACGTGCACCGGATCCTGAACGACACGCTGGCGCTCGCCCGGGAGACTCTGGACGCGGCCAGCATCGAGCTCGTGACGGACCTGGAAGCGGAGCTGCCCCTGCTCAACGTGGACGGGGACATGATCCGCGAGGTCTTCCTGAACATCCTGATGAACGCCCGGAACGTCCTCCGCCGGAAGGGCGGGACGTTGCGCGTCTCGAGCTGGCTGAGCCCGCGCTCCAACCGGGGCGAGCCCACGAGCGTCCGCATCGCCTTCAGCGACACGGGCCCGGGCATCCCGGACGGAAGCTCGGCGGAGATCTTCGAGCCGTTCATCTCGTCGAACTCGAAGGGCATGGGCCTCGGGCTCTCCATCAGCCAGCGCATCTGCCGGGCCCACGGCGGCCTCATCTCCGCGGCGAACAACGCGGACGGCGGCGCCCGCTTCACCGTGATCCTGCCCATTCCGCGCTCCGCCGCGCTGCGGGGGAGGAACGCCGAGAGCGGCAAGGGCGCGCCGCGCGGCGAGGACGCCGCCGCGCCCGCGGCGGCCGCCGCCGGCGAGGAGGGCCGCTCGTGACCGACCAGGTGCTCGTGATCGACGACGAAGCGATCGTGCGCACCACGCTGCGGCGCGCTCTCGAGGAGGAGGGGTTCTCCGTCCGGACGGCGGACTCGGCGAAGGCGGCTCTGCGCCTCGTGGAGGATCAGCGTCCCGACGTGGCGGTGGTGGACCTGAAGCTCGGCGAGGCCTCCGGTCTCGACGTCCTGCGGGACCTCAAGCGCCGCTGGCCCTCGTCGGTCGCGATCATGATCAGCGCGTACGGGGACGTGCAGGACGTCGTGCAGGCGATGAAGCTCGGCGCCGACGACTACGTCCAGAAGCCCTACGACCTCGACGACATGGTGCGCTGCATCACGCAGACCCTGCGGACGTCGCGGCTGCGGGAGGAGCGCGGGGTAGCGTCGCCGCTGCGCGGCGGCCTCGAGCGGATTCTCGGCCAGTCGGCGGAGATCGAGGCGGTGCGCGACACGGTTCGCAAGGTCGTCCGCTCGGGGGCGCGCACCGTGCTGATCCAAGGGGAGACGGGCACCGGCAAGGAACTGGTCGCCCGGGCGCTCCACTTCGAGTCCGATCGGGCCGCATGGCCGTTCGTGAAGCTGAACTGCTCGGCCATCCCGGATTCCCTCTTCGAGAGCGAGCTGTTCGGGCACGAGCGCGGCACGTTCACGGACGCCCAGGAGACCCGGTGCGGGCTGGCCGAAGTGGCGGACCGGGGCACGCTCTTCCTGGACGAGATCGGCGACGCCGGCGCGTCGGCGCAGGCGAAGCTCCTCACGTTCATCGAGGAGCGCCGGTTCCGGCGCCTCGGCGGGCGCGAGGACCGGGAGGTGGACGTTCGCATCGTCGCGGCCACGAACAAGGACCTGGACGCGGCGAGCGAATCGTCGGAGTTCCGCAGCGACCTCCTGCACCGCCTCAAGGTCATCGCGATCACGCTGCCGAGCCTGCGCGAGCGCGAGGGGGACATCGCGTTCCTCGCGAACCGGTTCGTCGAGGAGTTCCGCGCGCAGGTGGTCAAGCCGTCGCTGCGACTGTCCGACGAGGCCCTGGAGTGCTTCGAGAGCTACTCGTGGCCCGGCAACGTCCGCGAGCTCCGGCACACGATCGAGCGCGTCGTGCTCCTCGAGGATTGCGACGTCATCCGGCCGGAGCATCTGTCCCAGAAGCTGCGGGGCAGCTCCTCGCTCGGCCGGGCGCGCGGCCTCATGACGCGCAGCGCTCGGCCGCTCGCCGAGGTGGAGCGCGAGCACATCTTCCGCGTCCTGGAGCAGACGGACGGGAACCGGACGCGCGCGGCGGAGATCCTCGGCATCACGCGCCAGACGCTCATCAACAAGCTGAAGATGTACGACCATCTGGTGGCCACGGACGCCGAGAAGACGGAGAGCGACGCGCGCGCCTCGTCGTAAAGGAAATTGACGCCCGCGCGCTCGCACTGTCGAATCTTTTGACGTCTCGAGCTTCCCGTTCCGCGATCGAGAGCTCTTCGTCGCGCGACGTCTCACTTCGTGCAGCCTCTCTCACGATCGATCGAACCGTTCTTCGCGTCACGAGTTAGCGACGCATTCGCGTGCGCGCGCCGGACGTCGCAGGTCGTCGTCGTCTCGCGCGCGTCATCTGGCACGTCACGTGCGTACTCATCGAGCGTGACGTGGGGCGCGGCTCGTCCTCGGACTCCTGACGGAGCGCTGTGGAACCCGTCGCGACGTTTCCCCGCGAGCATGGTGGACGAGATGTCCAAGCGCCTGCTCATCGTGGTGGACGACGAACCGGTGACATCTCGGACCCTCGCCCTCGACCTGGCGGACGCGGGGTATCGCGTCGAGGTCGCGGAGGATCGGACGGACGCGGTGCGCATGATGCGTCACGAGTCGTTCGATCTTCTGATCGCGCCGGAGCGGCGCGGAGGAGCGAAGGGGCTGGTGGAGGAGCTGCGTCGCGTGCAGCCGGGCGCGAAGGTCGTGCTGATGACCACGGACGCGGATCAGAACGGACACGGCGAGTCCAACGATGCCGTGGAGCGCGTGAAGAAGCCTTTCGACCTGGAGGAGTTCCGCGCGGTCGTCGCGCGGATCCTCCGCGTAAAGCCGGAGGCGAGCGGGAGCGCGAGGTGACCGCCGCTCGAGGGCGGTGGTCATGCGGCGTTTCCGTGACCGGCCGATGGGGGCCGGGGGCGCCGTTTCCGGAAGCGGAAGGCCCGACCGACGGGCCGGAACGTCAATTCCACGGAGGATGAACGAATGGCGATGGCTCGCTCGAAGGCGAAAGCCAAGGGTAAGAGCAAGGGGAAGGCGAAGCGCAAGGTTCGTCGTGGCGGTCGCGCGAAGGCCAAGGGCAAGGGCAAGGCCAAGGCGAAGCGTCGTCGTCGGAAGAAGGCGTAAGCTCGGTCCACGTGGAGGGGGGCGGGGGGCAGTCGCTCCCCGCCCCGCCCGATTTCGGAACTCCCTCGTCCCCCGGGGGTAGGGAACCGAGGACTCGGGAGTTCGCTGACCGCAACTTCGGCAGCGCGCCCTCGGGTCGGCCGCCAGGGGCGGAGAGATCGCGATACGGTCTGCTGGAATTCGTTCCTGCTTGACAATCTTCGCGTTTTCTGGTTCCCTGTGCCAGACTGCATACCGGTGCGCAGAGCGCTGGATAGAGGCTTCGGGTTCCCCCGCGCTCATCCATGGGGGGGCACGCTGACGCCCGTCGGGTCCGTGTTTTCCGGAAGGTCACCGATCGGCAGGCCCGGAGCGGAGGGAAACATGACGGTCACCACCGAGAATCTGACCCAGAAGCAGATCAAGTACATCGTCAATCCGCGGGACGGGAAGCGGCGCAAGATGCGCGTTCTCCGTGCGCCGGATGATACCGGTCTCGTGTGGCTGAACTGCCTCACCACGAACGCGCTGATCTGCTGCGAATACGACGACTCCACGGACGCGCTGATCAATCCGCGGGACGTGGGGGACTTCGGGGCTCCGGCTCCCGAGGCGTTTCGGACTTACGTCCCGGAGGAGAGCTACGAGGTCGGGGAGTTCATCTACCACCAGACGTGGCGCGACGTCGGCCGGGTCGTTCGTCGTCGCGAGTTGCCGGGCGGTCGTCGGGCCATCGACGTGGCGTTCCTGAACTACGGCCAGAAGATGCTCATCGTCGAGTCGACGACTTTCACACGCTGATCGCCCGCCCCCGTTCTCCGGCGCTCGCGGCCCCGAGGCGTCGCCCTCCGCAGCCCTTCCGCACTCGCGCCGCTCCTTCCCGGAGGGCGACGTGATCCTGTTGCCGATTCGGGGCGAGACCGCCGCTCGGGGCATTCCGTGGATCACGGGGCTTCTCGTCGCTGCGAACGTCGGGGTGTTCGCCTGGCAGCTCCGGCAGGGCAGTCCGAGCGTCGTCGCGGAGCTGGGCTTCGTCCCCGCGCGGTTCGCGACGGCATCCCGGGAGGGCGCCTCGTTCGACCCGAACGCAAGCCTCGTCCCGGGTGCAGTCGCCTCGAGCGGCCCGCTCGCTCCGGGCGCATCGCTCGTCACTTCGATGTTCGTCCACGGGAACTGGCTGCATCTGATCAGCAACCTCGTGTACCTGTGGGTCTTCGGCATCGGTGTCGAGGGGACGATGGGCGGAGTGCGCTATCTCCTGTTCTACCTTGCGACCGGCCTCGGGGGTCACCTCGCGCAGTTCCTCACGAATCCGCACTCCGTGGTTCCGACCATCGGAGCGAGCGGAGCGATCTCGGGAATCCTGGCCGCGTACCTTCTCCGCTTCCCACACGCCCGCGTGAAGTCCCTGCTGTTCCTCTTCGTGTTCCTGCGCTGGGTCCGAGTCCCGGCCTTCCTCCTGATCGGCTACTGGCTGCTCATCCAGGTCCTGAACGGAGCCGCGGAGCTGGGCGGCGTGACGTCCGGAGGGGTCGCATGGTTCGAGCACCTCGGCGGGTTCTTCGCCGGATTCGTCCTGTTCCCGGCGATGGCCGCCGGCCGCGCCGAGCGATGACGAGCTCGCGCAGTCTCCGGCCCTCCCGAGCGATGGCGAGCCCCGGCAGCCGCCCGTCGTCCCCCGCGTCGAGGACCCCGGCCCTTCGCGGACTCGCCCTCGGGGCGATCGCTTCGATCGCTCTGCGCCTCGGGGGATGCGCCACCGTGTCTCCTCCGGCGCCCGCGTGGCAGGCGCCGGCGCCCTCGGTGGCGGAGACGCTCGCTCGCCTGCGCGCGCGCTCGGAGTCGTTCCGCACGGTGCGCGCGGTGCTCGACCTCGCCTGGAAGGAGGACGCCGACAGCACGAGCGAGGAGTGTCGCGCGTCGCTTTCGTGGGTGCGCCCGGACTCGCTGCGCTTGCGGGGGACCACCGCCGCCTTCTTCACGGTGTTCGACCTCGCCGCCGATGCGCGGCACGTGCGCCTCGACGTGCCCCGCGAGCACGTGGCGGTGTTCGGCGAGCGGAACGACCCCGCGTGGGAGGCGCTGCCGCTTTCCGCGGAGGAGCTGCTCGTGGCTCTCCTCGCGGATCCGTGCGCGGAAGGCGGCTGCGGCGACTCCGTGCGCTGGATCGACGAGCCGGGGCGGATTCTCGGCGGACCGGGGTGGACGCTCGAGCTCGATCCCTCGAGCGGCTACCCGCGCCGCTGGACCCGCGCGAACGCGCGCGCGCCCGAGATCTTCTGGAGCGATTGGGTCGTGCGTGACGGCATCGCGTGGCCGCTGCAGGTCAGCCTCCGCGATGCGGCACGCGGCGAGCGAGTGGAGGTGCATCTGGGTCGCGTGGACCTGGATCGACCGATCCCGGCGGACCGCTTCTCTCTGTCGATCGACTCCGATCGCGAGATCCTGACCCCCGCCGAAGCGCAAACTCGATGGGAAAGACAGCAAGGTCGAGGCGTTTTTCACCCCAAGTGAAGCGAGAAACGCCTCAACGAGTTCACGACCGTGCATACTAGTGAAGAAAGGTACTTGACACTCGTTCTCAGTATGCCGTTAATAGGAACGATTCTCAGAGGGGAGCTCAGCAAACCTCCCCGGCGGACTGAGCCCTGCCGGGGCCGACTGGGAGGTCGAGAATGGCGGTCAAGGTCTCCTCAGTCCAGGGGCGTGACCGGGTGCCTCTGGACGATTCGTTCGGAATGTACCTGCGGGACATCGGACGCATTCCGTTGCTCACCCGCCCGCTCGAGCAGGATTTGGGTCGGCGCATTCGCGCCGGAGACGAGGACGCGGTTCACGAGCTGGTGCAGGCCAACTTGCGCTTCGTGGTCAACATCGCGAAGAAGTACATGAACCGCGGGATCCCGTTGGCGGACCTCGTCACCGAGGGGAACCTCGGGCTGTACGAGGCGGCGCGCCGCTTCGATGAGCGCCGAGGTTGTGCGTTCATCTCCTACGCCGTCTGGTGGATCCGCCGCAACCTGAACAAGGCCCTCGCGGAGCAGATCCATCTCGTGCATTACCCGCACAGCCGGCGGGACACGCTGCGTGACGTCTGCCGCGCCGAGGAGTCTCTCGAGAAGAAGCTCGAGCGCGAGCCGTCGCTGCAGGAAGTCGCCGCGGCGATCGGGCGCCCCGCCCAGGAGATCCAGGAGGCGATGGCGTCGGTGCGTGCGTACTCGATGGTCACCGACTACGAGGACCCGGACCGGGACTCCCCGCTGAACCGCATCTCGGACGATCGTGAGGGGCTCGGGGTCTCCGCGCAAGGCGACCTCGAGGACGTGGAGCTCGCCCAGGACGTGCGGGGCGCCGTGGAGTCGCTGAACCAGCGCGAGGAACTGATCCTCAACCTGTATTTCGGTCTCACCGGCGAGGAGCCGTACACCCTCGGCGAGATCGGCGAGAAGCTGCACCTCTCGAAGGAGCGGATCCGGCAGTTGAAGGATCGTGCCCTGCACCGGCTGCGCACGAGCCCGATGCACCGCCGGTTGGAGGCCCACCTGAACTGATCCTTCGGCGCCGTGGGACGGTTCCGAGGGACGAGCAAGAGCGTGGATGATGCAAGCTCCCCGATCCGCGGAAGCGTTCCACGACGTGGACGTCGACTGGAAGGCCGTCGGTCTGCGTCGCACGCCCCAGCGCAGCGTCGTGCTGGCGCTGGTGCGGTCTTCCTATGACCACCCCACCGCGGATTGGATCCACCGCGAGGCCCGTCAGGTCATCGCGGACATCAGCCTCGCCACCGTCTACCGCACGCTTCGTCTGCTCAAGGAGAAGGGGCTGATCTACGAGTTCTCCGGCGGCGCCAGCCCGTCCCGCTACGACGGCATGCTCCACGGGCACGAGCACGTCCGGTGCCTGTGCTGCGGAGCCGTCCGGGACGTCGACCTCCCCGAGATCGGCGACATGCGCCGGGAGATCGCGGAGCGTACGGGCTACGCGGTCGGGCGCTTTCCGCTCCTCTTCCAGGGGATCTGCGCGGAGTGCGCTCGTCGCGGAGGGAGCCGCCGCTGGTCCGTGGCCATCGGCGGGGACGACCGGGCGAGCGTGAACGGGAGCGGGAAGGGGAGCGGCGGGGACGTCGGTTGAAGATCGAAGCGTTCCCGATGGGCTTCTTCCAGGTGAACTCCTATCTCCTCCGCTGCGAGGAGACCGGCGCCGTCGTCGTCGTGGACCCGGGCGACGAGCCGGAGATCCTCCTCCGCCGGCTGGACGAGCTCGCGGCGTCGCCCGAGCTCCTGATCAACACGCACGGGCATCTCGACCACGTCGCCGGGAACGCCGCGATCAAGGCGCGCCACGGCATGCCCGTCCTCGTCCATCCCGCGGACCGTTTCCTCTTCGAGCAGTTCGCGCAGCAGGCGGCGTTCTTCGGGTTGCAGCTCACGCCGCCGCCGCCGCCGGACGGTGACCTGGTGCCGGGGCAGCGCGTGGGGTTCGGCCGCTGCATGCTCGACGTGCTCTTCACGCCGGGGCACTCGCCGGGACACGTGACGCTGGTGCACGACGGCGACGCAATCTCGGGCGACGTCCTCTTCGCGGGCTCGATCGGCCGCACCGACCTTCCGGGCGGCGACCTCCCCACGCTCCTCGCATCCCTCGACGACGTCCTCGTGCCGCTCGGTGACGACGTCGTCATCCACCCGGGGCATGGACCCTCGACCACGATCGGCCGGGAGCGCCGGACGAATCCCTTCCTGCAGCCGTCGGTGCGCGCGGAGATCCTCCGCGGCGGCTGACCGCTCTACGGCGAGCGGCGGGAGACGCGGCTCCAGTCCACGTCGGGAAGCGGATACTCGCTGAGCCCGAGCTTCCTTCGCACCACGAGCTCGCCGTAGAGCCAGAGGGCGTCGTCGTTCGTGGGGTCGGCGGCGAGCGAGTGGGCGACCGCTTCGAGCGCGGCGCGCTCCGACCCCAGGGCCTTCAGTCGCCCGGCCTCCGTCCAGCGCGGGGCCCCGCCGCCGGAGGTCGCCAGCGGATCCATGCCGAAGACCGCGACACCCAGTCGCGACGCTTCCTCGCGATGGCCGCGGCGCGCGAGGGCGCGAATCGCGCGCGCGGCCTCCGCGGCGCTGTACGCGGTGCCGCGCTCCACGCGCTCGCGCCACTGGATCTCCTCCTCGAGGTCGACGTCGTCCGAGCGCGCGGCGGCGTCGCGTGCGGCGGGGAGTCGGCCGAGCGCGAGGAGCGCTTCGGCGCGCACCTTCGAGAGCTGACTCCCGTAGGTCGGATCGTCGCGGAGCGACGCGGCCCCGTCGAGCGCCGCCAGCGCATCCGAGGGGCGCCCCACGCCGACGAGCCACCACGCGTAGTCGAGGGCGGCGACGCCTCCGCGCGACGCGGCCTCGCGCAGCGGAGCCTCGGAGACGTCGTACACGCGGAAGGTATGCCCGAACGAGCGCACCGGCGTCAGGCGGCGCAGCCAACGCAGGCGCAGATCGTCCATGGCGAAGATGCCGCGGAGCGCGTTGACGTTCGCGGCGACCAGCCCGGCCGCGGGGCGGTCCGGGTTCACGACGACCGAGCGCGTGCGCGCCCACTCCCGGAAGCGGGCTTCGTCCTGGCCCCAGTCGAGGTTCGAGTCGATCAGGATCGCGTCGCCGCGGTCGGGCCCGCCCGCGAGCTCGTTGAAGTACGCGAGGTCGTCGGGCGCGATGCGGAACGCGGCCACGATCGCCCAGGCGGCGATCGCGACGCTCGCCACGCGCCCGGCGAACCGGCTCCCGCCGAAGCGCGTCTCGGTGAGGAGCGACCAGCCCGCGCCGGCGAGCGCGAGTCCCGCCGGAAAGGCCGGGAGCAGGTGCCGCACGCCGATGTGGACGCGGTTCAGCAGCGACAGCGCCACCAGCAACCAGACGGCGGGCAGGAGCGCGAAGGCCGCGAACCCGGCGACGTCGCCGGTCAGGCGGCGCCGCATGAGCGCCCGGGCCCCGATGATTGCGGCCAAGGCCAGCGCGATCGGCGTCTTCGCCCCGAGCGCGACGAGGTAGTACGCCGCGAAGCCGTCGCTCGAGCGGTGCCCCAGCAGATAGGAGAAGTGTCCGTGGGCTCCCTGGCCGAGCTTCCCGCCCAAGCCGGTGACGTACTCGGCGGGGAGGATGCCGGCGACCGGACCGAGGCCGTAGGCGAGCCAGGCGCTCGCGAGGACGGATGCCGCTCCCGTCCCGAGAAGGGCGCCTCCCCGGGCGAAGCGCTCGCGCGCGCTCCCCGGGAGCAGGGCGCCTCCGAGCGCGAGGGCGAAGAGGATGTGCAGCGCCGTCGACTTGGTCAGACAGGCGGCGCCGATCGCCACGGCGAACCCCACGAGGAGACGCGTCTCCCGCTCGCGCACCCATCGCCAGGCGAGGAGGCTCGCCAGCGCCGCGAAGGCGGTGACCGGCATGTCGAGGGTGGCGAGGCCGGAATGGGCCACGACGTCGGGCGAGAGCGCGGCCGCGGCGCCGGCGGCGAGGGCGGCGCGCGGTCCGGCGAGACGTCCCGCGAGCGTGGCGGTGAGAAGCACGGTGAGCAGGCCGAGGAGGACCACCGGCAGGCGGGCGGGGAGGAGCGCCCCCGGGTCGTCCCGCAGGGGATGATCCGCGGCGCCGGTCAGAACCGGTCCGGCCGCCACGAGAAGCTGGCCGAGCGGCGGATTCGCGAGGCCCGACGTGGCGTGGCCGCTCTTCCAGTGGAGGATGCCGGCCGGCAGGTGGGCACCGAGCTCGTCGCAGGTGCCTCCGTGAACGCCCAGGCCCCAGACGACCTGGAAGAGGAACGCCGCGGCGACGGCCACGGCGGTCAGGGCGGTGAGTCGGCGGGAGGGTGTTTCCGGCACGCGAGCTCCGCGGTTCGAGCGGGTGCAGGATAGCAGAGGGAGTCCTCGTGGGCCGCCTTGCGGGTGGAAGAGGCTTGGGCTAGAGTGTCGCCTCCGGACCCGCAGGCGGGGAGGACGGACGTGAGGAAGGCACTCGCGACGATCGCCGTGATGGCGACGCTCGCACCCCTGGCGGCCCACTCGCAAACGGCTCCCGATCGGATGCGCTTCGAGTGGCTCGGGGGCGTGTTTCTGCAGGGCGACATGGCCGGCGCCACGTTCCAGCTGGACACCACGCCCTTCGGCGGCATTCTCATCTCGCGCACCGGCGGCGGCCTCGACGTCGTGCCGTCGTTCTCGTTCGGCCTGCGGTCGACCTATCGCCTGAAGGAGCGCGTGTCCCTGCAAGGGACCTGGATGCACTCGGAGGGCCGCTATCGAGTGCTCTTCCCGGCGCTCTCGTCGGAGCCCGGGGACTTCGACCTCGAGGCGCTGCTGCTGGCCGGTACGGACTTCCAGGGCGCGGCCGGCACGCGCGCGGAGTCCGCCACCAGCCTCGCCAAGACGGACTGCTATCTCGCGGGCGCGCGGTACGAGTGGCCGGTGCTGAACCGCTGGATGTACCCGTTCTTCTCGCTCGGCGGGGGGGTCTTCCGCCAGCGCTCGGGCGCGCCGGTGTTCCACCTCACCTACGAGGGAGACCAGCCGGCGAACGTCACGCTCGCGCAGCTCCAGGGCGTCGACCCGCTCCAGGGCTCCGGCATCTCGGTCTTCACGATCGACTCCACGGACATCCTGATCGGTGCCGGAGCCGGTGTGCGCGCGTCGGTTTCGCCGCGCTGGGGCGTGGACGTCGAGCTGAACGACCTGATGCGCGTGAACGCGGATCTCACGAGCATCGACGCCAGCAGCACTCCCACGCCGGACGCAACCGTCGGCCGCCTGTGGCAGACCACGTTCGCCGGCCGCAAGGGGCTGATCCACAACTGGTCGATCCAGGCAGCCCTGACCTACGCCATCTGGCCCTTCGGCGCGCCTCGCTAGCTCCGGGCCCTCACCGCAGCACGATGACGTCCACCGGCCCGTCGCCGACCTGCCACGTGTTCGTCACGAGGCGCGTCGTGCCGTCGACGGCGAGGAGCCGGTCGTCGTCGAAGGCCGTGACGTACACGGTGTTCGAGGTCCCATCCACGGCGATCGCCGAGAGGGGGCCGGTGAGCTGCGGATCGACGGGGTCGCCGAGCACGGCGAGCGTCGAGGGGTCGTAGCGGCGGAGCCCGCCCTGGAAGCCCACGGTCCACATGGCGCCGTCCGGACCGGCCGCGACGCGCTCGGGGGAGCCGCCGAGCGGGACCGTTCCGACGACGGCGAGCGAAGACGGGTCCACCACGTCCACGCGTCCGGGCTCGATGCCCGCGTAGTCTCCCGTGCAGAGCACGTGTACGCGGCCGTCCGCCGCGATGGCGACGTCCTGGGGGTTGCGACCCACTGCCACCGACGCGATCACCTCCTGAGCGGACGCGTCGATCACGTCGAGGCGCCCCTCGCCGAAGCTGCCGGGGGTTCCGCCGAAGTTGGAGCACGCCACGTACGCGCGCTGCCCCGCCGACGCGAAGCCCTCGGGACCGACCGTGGTCGGAATCGCGCGACCCAGGCTCCCGGAAGGCACCTGCAGGACGCGAGCTTCCGATCCCAGCCAGTTCGTCACGAGCGCGCGCGCCGCGTCGAGGGGCTTCGTGGTCCAGGGGTTTCGTCCGGCGCCGACGTCGATCGAGCGGAGGTGCGCGAGGGTGCTCGCCGCGAGCACCTCGACCTCGTTGCTGCCGGAGTCGGTGACGAGGAGGAGCTGCCCGCCCGGCATCGCCGCGACGCGATTCGCCCACGTCCCGACGACCGCCGCGTTCACGCTCATCCGGCCGCTCCCGAGGTCCAGGCTCGAGAGCGTCTCGGACAGGGTGTTGACCACGAGGACGCGCGCCTGCGCCGTGTCCCCCGTGGGAGGCGGGGGCGGGGCGAGAGCGGGATCCTCCGAGGTGCACGCGAGCGTCGTCGCGAGCAGGGTCGAAGCGAGGAGCCAGCGGGCTTGGCGCCCGGCACGACGGACGTCGATCATCGACGGCCTCCTTCCCAGGACAGGCCGAGCGACATCGCGCGACCCGGAAGCGGATAGTCGCGGAAGTCGCGGGCTGCGACGTCCGACAGGTTCGTGACGGCGAGATCGACGCCGAGACCGCGCGGCAGCGGGCGCCGCCAGCGCACGTCGATCATCAGGTAGCCGGGCAGGCGCTTCGTGTTGGCGCGCGTGACGAAGACGTCGGCGGTCCCGCGCGCGATCGTCTCCAGCTCGCCGCCGAGCGCGTCCTCGAGGCGGACGGCCAGCGCGGAGGTCCACCGCGGGCGGTACACGAGGTCCTTCCCGCTCACGTTCGGCTCGCCGCTGCGGTCCTCGCTGCGGAGCATCGTTCCGGACGCCGTCAGCTCGACGCCGTTCCGCCGGACGGGAACGCGCACGGAGGCGTCGGCCTCGAGTCCCCAGAGGCGCGCGTCGCCCAGGTTGTGCGGGCGCCAGACACCGTCGGGGCCCGGAATCCACTGGATGAGATCCTCGACGTCGCGGCCGAACGCGGCGAAGGAGACGCGCGCCTCGGCCGGCAGCTCGTCGGCCTGCGCCGCCAGCTCGACGTCCTTGCCGTGCTCGGCGCGGAGCGTCGGATTGCCGGCGGCGCTCGCGCGCGGCGGCCAGAAGAGCTCGTCGAAGGACGGCGCGCGGTACGCGAGCCCGGCGGACGCGCTGAGCCGGACGCGGCGGGGCACGACGTCCACGAGCACGCCCGCGCGCGGCGAGACGAACGGGTCGAAGCCCTGCAGCGCGTCGAGCCGCGCGGCGCCGAGGAAACGGACGACCCGGTCCCCGAGGCCGCGGTCCGACGAGACCTGCGCGCGGACATCCGCGCTGCCGCGGCGGCGGCGGCCGTCGGTGGTGCTCTCGAGCCGGTCGGTCGTCACGCCCGCCGCCGCGCGGAGCGCCGCGCGACCGCCGACGCGATCGAGCGAGGCTTCCGCGCGCACGCGCGTGTTCTCGTGCTCGTCGTCCACGGCGCCGAAGGCCGCGGCCGGCTCCTGATAGCGACGGGTCTGCCGGACGAAGGAGAGGTCGCCGCCGAGGCGCCGCGACGCGGACGTTCCCGCGAGCGACACGCCCGCGGTGTACCGCCGATCGGCGAGGCGCGCCGTGGGCGAAGGGAACTCCTCGCTTCCCGGGACGCCGCGGCGTTGATCGAAGGCGGATGCGTCCACCACGAGCCGTGCGCCGGGCAGCGCCCGCTCCGCGCGCAGCTCGCCGGACGAGCGATGCACGTCGCCGTTCGCCGCGACGCTCTCGACGCCGGTGCCGTCGTCCCGGAAGGGGAAGTCGCCGTTCGTGGCGTAGGTCCGTCCGGCGAGGCGCAGGCCCCACGGTCCGCTCGCGAGTCCGGCCTCTCCGGAGGCCGCGCGCTCGCCGAACGAGCCGCCCGCGACGCGGCCGCGGAAGCCCGGACGGACCGGCTTCGTGCGGACGTCGATCGCGCCGCCGAGCGCGTCCGGGCCGAAGAGGGCGGAGGCCCCGCCGCGCACGACGTCCACGCTCTCGACCGCGTCGAGCGAGATGGCACAGACATCCACGCCGCCGCCTTGCGCGGTGGAAAGGCGCCGGCCGTCCAGGAGCACCACGACCTCGTCCGTCGTGGAGCCGCGGATCGAGAGCGAGCCGCCCGCCTCCGCGAGCCCGTGGGAGGAGAGTCGCAGCCCGGTCACCGGCCGCAGGAGCTGTTCCAGGTTGGCTCCGGGAAGCCGCGCGATCTCGCGCGCACCGAGCTGCGTGGACGCGAGGGGGAAGGGATCGAGCGGGTCCGGAAGCCGATGCGCGCGGATCCGAAGAGGATCCAGACGATAGAGCGTCTCGGGCGAGCCAGTGGCGGGAGCGATCGGCGCATCGGCGCTGCGGCCGGCCGGCGCGTCGCCCGTGGAGTCCGGCTCGGCGGCAGGAGCCCGCCCCGCCAGCGCGATCAGCGCGACGAGCGCGTAGGTCCCACCTCGAATCGTGGCGGACATCTTCGCTCCCTCTCCGCGTGGAAGGCGGCGGGGAGCGGCGATCCGGACAGCAATGCGGTATGAGCCGACGCGAGGACGGAAGAGAAGAAGAAGTGTCGGCCGACCGAGATCGTCGTCACCAGCCTCACCCTCGAAGGCGGTCAACGTTCGATGGCTCGGGTCGGTCTCCTGGCTCGCGGGTCTTCCGATCCCCCGCGCCTTCCGGACGAATCCGTGGCGTTTGCGGGGGCCGTCGCCGCTGACAGTGGCGGGGCCGCGCCGGACTTGCACCGGCTTCCCTACACCCGAGCCTCACCCTCCGGTCTGTGCTGACCGGAGGCGCGCATGGAAGCACGGAGCGTCCGGCGCGTCAAGCGATGCGGGACGAGGGAGCGTCACGTCTTCGCTTCGAGGCCAGGCAGGGGAGGGCCGTGAAGGGAGCGGAACGGCGCGACGAATGCGCGGGCTCTGGTACAATGGCTCGTCATCCTTCCGGAACCGCGCGCGCCGCGCGGGGTTGTCCGCAGGGTTCGCGGAGGTTCGCGCGTGAGAGTTCCGTTGTTCCTGCCGTTCGCCTTGTTGTGCGGCCTGGCCCTGTGCGCCGCCGGGCGCGCGCCTGTCGCTCCCTCCCTCCCGCCCGCGTCGGAGCTCGAGAAGCTGCGCCACGAGGTGCAGCGTCCGACCGAGGAGGAGGACCCCTTCGCGAGCGGCACGCTGCCGGACTTCGTGCTCCTCTCCACCACCGACGTCGAGGGCGAGATCGCCCCCTGTGGGTGAGCCCACAACCCGCGCGGAGGGCTGGCCCGGCGGGCCGGCGTCATCGATAGCGCCCGGGCCAACACGAGCAGCGTCGTGCTCGTCGATGCCGGCAATTTCACCGGCCCCTTGCCCTCCACGGCCTCTATGCGCGGCCTCTTCCAGATCGAGATGGCGAAGAAGCTCGGCTACGACGCCCTCACGATCGGCGGCGGCGACGCGCGCCTCGGCCGTGACGTCCTCCTCTCCACCGCGGCCGATCCGTCGCTGCCGCTGGTCTCCGCCAACCTCCGCGATCACGACACGGGGAAGCTCCTGCTGCCGTCGACCCGCATCGTGGAGAGGAACGGCGTCAAGATCGGCGTGACCGCGGTGACGGTGGCGATGAAGGACGACGGGTTGGAGCTCTCCAGCGTCGGGATCGACGAGGGCGATCCGGTCGATGCGCTCTCGTCCGTCCTTCCGGAGCTGCGCAAGAAGTGCGGGATCACCGTGCTCCTCGCGCGCATGCCGATCGAGCGAGCGAAGGCCCTCGGCGAGACGTTCGCGGACCTCGTGGACGTCGTCGTGGTGGGCGGCAACGTGGTGGGGCGCGGACTCGTGCATCGCGAGAACGGCGGGGCGGTCTACCTCACCGCCGGCAACCGCGGCCAGGCGCTCGGGCGAGTGCGCGCGCGCCTCGGCGCCGACGGTCGCCCGAAGGACATCGTGGGCGACGAGGTGACCTTGTCCACGAGCCTTCCTGAGAATGCCGAGATCGCGGCGCTCGTCGAGGCCTTCAAGGCCAATCTCAACGACATCCTCAAGGAGGACGCCCTGCGCGCCGCCACGGCCCACGCCGCTTCGGACGGCAGCTACTACCTCGGGGTGTCGAAGTGCGCGGAGTGCCACCGGAAGGAGTTCGACGTCTGGAGCGGGACGAAGCACGCGCAGGCGTTCCAGACCCTCGTGGCCGTCAACTCCGACGCGCTGCCCGAATGTTACCGGTGCCACGTCACGGGAGCGGAGGACCCCGCCGGGTACATGCCGGGCGCGGACTCCACGCGCTCGCTCGCCAACGTCCAGTGCGAGGTGTGCCACGGCAAGGGAAGCCACCACGCGCGCGACGGCAGCTGGGGCCAGGGGCTGCTCAAGAACGCCTGCGCGAAGTGCCACGACCCGCACAACAGCCCGGACTTCGACCTCGAAGTCTACTGGGACAAGATCCGGCACTGACCGCCGGCCCGCCTCCGTCAGCGCCCCAGGTAGCCGAGGCCGCCCATCTCCTCGCGCAGATTCCCTCGAATCACGCGCTCGCGCGCCGTTCCCGCCTCCGCGCTCTCCGCGCGCATCCAGGCCGCGAGCTGCGTCGAGAGGTCGGAGAGGACGTCGGGGCGGGACGCCGACACGTCGAGGGTCTCGCCCGGGTCGGCGCTCAGGTCGAAGAGCTCGAAGCGATCGCCGTCGGGGCGGGGCGTCAGCACCAGCTTGAACCGGCCGTTCTCGACGAAGCGCTGCTTCGCCCGGTTCGCCTGCTCCTCCCACCGCTCCTTCCAGTCCGGGACCGCCTCCGGGCTCTGCGCGACCTCCGGCGGCAAGAGGTAGCCGAGCCGGTGGTTGAGGTCGGGGAAGCGGCAGAAGTCCGACTCGCCGAAGACCACGCGACCTTCGCCGGACGGCCACCGCCCGTCGGCGTCCGGGTCCGGGGGGAGCCCCGCCGCGTGCAGCAACAGCGCGAACACGTCGACGAGCGCGGGGGCGTCGTCGCGGACGGACGCCGCTTCCCCGGGAACGCGCCAGATCAAGGGGACGTTCGTCGCCGGTCCGTACACGAAATCGCCGTGGTTGAGGAAGTACCCGTCCTCGTCGAGGCTTTCGCCGTGATCGGCGGTCAGCACCACGATCGTGTTCGCGAGATCGCCGCGCTCTTCCATGGTGCGGAGGAGCCTCCCGATGGCGCGGTCCGACGTGGCCACTTCGCCGTCGTAGAGCGCCTTCACGTGCTCGAGCGTGCGCGGCGCGAGCGGATTGCGGTAGGTCATGTCGCCCTTCGAGATCTCCCCGTAGTCGATCGAGCGCGCGTACGGCCCGGCGTAGCCCGGGTCGAAGCGACGGTCGAACGGGAAGACCGGCTCGTACGGCATGTGCGGCGCCAGATAGTGCACCCAGAGCAGGAACGGGCGTCCGCGCGGCCGGCGATGGAGCCAGTCGAGCGCGAGCTCCGTCGTGATGGCCTCGCGGTCGCCGCGACGCATGGCGAGGAGCGTCGTCAGGTGGGAGACGCCACGCACCAGCGGCAGCCGTGCCCAGTCGTCGCCGCGATCGGAAGCGGACGCGAAGCCCTGGTCGATGCCGCTGTCGTGGGCGAGCACGGGGTTGGAGTTGACGGCGGCGGTGGCCCAGCCGGCGGCCGCGAAGCGCTCGGCCAGCGTCGTCGCGGCGGGGCCGAGCGCGTAGTGGAAGTTGTCGCGCACGCCGTGCCGCGGCGGCACGCGACCGGTGAGGAGGGAGGCGAGCGCGGGCAGCGTGCGCGGCTGCGGCGTGACCGCGCGCGCCTGCACGGTGGAAGAGCGCGCGAGTCGGTCGAGCCACGGCGTCGTGGGCTGCGGGAACCCGCTCACCCCGAGGCGGTCGGCGCGCAACGTGTCCACGGTCAGCAGCAGCACGTTCGGCGCTCCGGTCCCGGAAGGCGGGGGCGACGGCCAGAAGGCCGGCAGCGCGAGGGCGCAGGCGATGCCCACGTCGCGCAGGGGCGAGGGTCCCGCTCGGCGCACGAGCGGCAAGCGTCGGAGCGCGAGGCCGAGAATCTGTCCTGCCGCGGCGCCGGCCAGGAGGAGCATCAGGCCGCGCGCGCCCTCCGCGGCGGCGCGCCCGCCGAGGAGCCCCGCGCCGCCGAGGGTCCCGAGCCAGAATCGCGCGGCCACGGCGACGCCGAGGCAGAGGCCGAAGGGATGCAGGCTGCTCAGCCGGGACCAAGCGCGGAGCGCGCCGACGGCGAGTCCCAGGACGGCGCCGCCGACGGCGAGAAGGGAGATGTCGCGCCAGGGCGAGAGCAGGAGCGGGCCGTGTCGCAGCACGTCGACGGCGCCGACGAGGCCGAGCGCCAGCGCTCCGGCCGCGGCTCCCGCAGCGCCGCCACGAAGGACGCGCGCAGGGAGAGCGGTCGGAACCGTCACCGGAACCGGGCCTTGATCCGTCCCCAGCTCGCCTCCTCGACGGCCACCAAGGCGCACGGAGTGGCGTCGGGATGCGCGCCCATGTCGATGCCGCCTTCGCCGGCATCCATGCACGGCGACTGCAGATGCCCCGCTCCCGCGGCCTGAAGCGTGAGCTGCGGGGGACGTGCGGCGGTGTCGCAGAACAGGGGATCCGCCTGGATGTTGCCGTTGATGCCGGTCCGGTCCGCGCACGAGAGGCCGTAGGCCGGCGAGGGATTCGCCGCGCCGTTCCAGACGCAGTCGAAGCGGATGTTGGGCTGGTTCAGCGCACCTTCCGTGGCGATGCACGAGCCCTTGACCTGCTGAGCGACGATGCAGTTGACGATCGCGTCCGCGTAGTTCCCCTCCGGGAACACGTGGATTCCCCCGCCCGCCCCGGGGTCCGCCACGTTCGCCGTGTTGAGCGCGATCGTGCACGATTCGACGCTCACGGAGAGCGGCGTCCGGAAGAGGCTGCCCACGATCCCCACGCCCCCTCCGCGCGTCGACGTGTTGCCCACGACCTCCGTGAGCCGGAGGACGGCGCCGGTGGGAGCCTCGTAGTAGACGCCGCCGCCTCGTCCGCTCGCGGTGCAGTTGCGGATGAAGCAGCCCTGCACGAGCCACGTGCCGGCCTGGAAGAAGAGGCCGCCGCCGTTACCGGCGCTCGCGTGGCAGTCCTCGAACGAGGAGTTCAGGTGGCGGCCGTCGCCCGTCTCGTGGAAGGCCGCGCCGCCGCTCTGCTGCGCGAAGCAGTGCTTGAACTGGTTCGCGGCGCAGTACGGGCTCACGTTGCGCGTGAGGAGGCCGCCGCCCCGGTAGCCGGTGTAGCAACTGTCGATCTCGCAGCGCGTGACCTGGATCGGCGACGCCGTGAAGATGCCGCCGCCGCCGCCGGAGGACTGTCCCCCGACCGCCGAGGAGCAGGCGACGATCCGGCAGAACTCGATCCTCGTCCCGCTCGAGACCTGCGCCACCGAGATTCCGCCGCCGCGCAGGGTGGCGCTGTTTCGACGGATGTCGCAGTTGAAGATGTAGGGCGACGCGCTCTGGGCCACCGCGATGCCGCCGCCGACGTTGAGGGACTGGTTGCCTTCGACGCGGCAGTTGCGGATCGTTCCGGAGCAGCCGGATCCGCAGTAGATCCCGCCGCCGTTGAACTCCGCATGCCCTCCCGTGACGGTGAAGCCCGCGAAGACGCTGGAGAAACCGGTGGCATCGACCGCGGGGACGTCCGTGGAGTCCGCGGGCGGCTCGCACTTGAGAGTCGTCTCGTACAGCACGGGATTCGGACCCTCGAAATGGGGCCCGAAGCCCCCCCGATACACGACCCCGTCCACGAGGGCCAGGGTGGCGGACTGATGGTAGGTTCCCAGCGGCGCGGCGTTCGAGACCTCGATCGAATCCCCCGCCACGGCCACTGCGTTGGCCTCGAGGACCGTCGCGTAGTACTCGGAACCGTGTCCGACGCTGTCCGGCTGGACTCTCCAGGTCGTTGCGGCGGCTCCCTGCGCCATGGCGAGGGAGGCCACGAACGCCAGCCCGGCGACGGGCCGCGATCGGTCGAAGCTCGCGAAGGAACGGAGCATCGGGCCTTCTTTTCCTCGGGGAGGGGACCGGGGGCCGCTTCCGGGCGATGGGCGACTCGGATAGATCGTAGCAAAACTCGCCCGGTGCGAACAGCGCCCCTTGACGCCCGAACGCCGCCTTCCCGGCGGATCCGTCCCGTCGAAGTGGAGGCGGCAGCCCGGCGCGGGCGGCCGTCGCGCGTGTCGAGCCTTGGCAAGCGGTGTTCGATCGACGATCATCCCTGGGCTTTCCGGGGGGCGGCGGATGACGGACGAGGCGACCTACCCCAACTTCGGCGGTGTGCCCACACGGGCCCAGGGCGACGTCTCCCGCGCGGAGGTCGTCTTCGTCCAGGCTCCCTACGAGGGCTCGGTCTCCTACGGCAGCGGCACCGCGCGCGGTCCGGCGGCCATCCTGGAGGCTTCCCGCCAGGTGGAGACGCGGGACGAGGAGACGCGCGTGAGGCTGGAGGACCTGTCCTTCTGCCTCGGGCCGGTCGTCGAGCCCGCGCCGGCCGAGGGTCCGCGGGCGTACACGGAGCGGGTCCGAGCCGCCGTGCGCGAAGTGGTCGCCGCGGACCGCATCCCCTTCGTCCTGGGCGGTGAGCACTCCGTCACGATCGGCGCGGCCCGGGCGGTGCGCGAGAAGCATCCCCGCGCGCATCTTCTGTCCCTCGACGCGCACGGCGACCTCCGCGACTCGTACGCGGGCGACGACCACTCCCACGCGTGCGTCGTCCGTCGCCTGCTCGAGGGCGGCCCCGCCACCATCGTGGGCATCCGGAGCTACTCCGTGGACGAGGCCCGCTTCGCGGAGACCGCGCCGGGGTTGCGTCTCGTCCCGGCGCGCGCGCTCCTGCGGGACGGTGTGCGACCCGCGTCGCTCGTGGAGGATCTCGGCGAAGAGGTGTACGTCACCGTCGACGTGGACGGGTTGGACCCGTCCGTCGTCCCCGCCACCGGCACGCCGGAGCCGGGCGGCCTCGGCTGGTGGGACGCGCTCGAGCTGCTGCGCGAGGTCTTCGCCCGGCGCCGCGTCGTGGGGATGGACGTGGTGGAGCTCGCCCCGTCGCCGGGACTCCACGGCGCGGACTTCGCCGTGGCCCGGCTCGTGGCGAAGATGCTGTCCTATCGCTCGCTCGGTGCGGGGGCCCCACGATGAGGCGCGCTTCCCTCGCTTCGCTCGCCGGGCTCGCCGTGCTCGCGGGACTGGCCTCGCTCGCTCCCGGGCAGGCGAGCGCCGCGGGATCCGCGCTCCTCGGCGGCTTCCAACCCATCGCGGTCGAGGACGGCGCGCGAGCCGCGTGGATCAATCCGGCGGCGATCTCCGAGACGGGGGGGCAGCTCGTCGCGGAGGGCGTGTTCCTGGAGACGCCGGAAGGCTACCGCGACCTTTCCTTCCTGACGATCGCGGCGTCCGCGCCGGGTCGCGCGTACGGATGGCAGCTCGAGCGCAAGGACCTGGTCGGCGTCCCCGACTGGACGCTCGTGGCCGCGAACGTCATCGGTCAGAAGAGCCGCGCGAAGCTCGGCAGCACGATCGAGTGGCGCGGCGGCGTCCACCGTCGCTTCGACGCGACGCTCGGTGCGCTCGCCCCGCTCGGGCGCAATCTCCGCATCGCGGCCGCCGTGGAAGACCTCTTCGCCGCCGACGTGGACGGCGTGGCCGGGGCGCGCAACTGGCGCGCGGGCGCGGCGGCCCGGGGGCATCTCGGCTATCTGAGCTGGGACTGGCGCGGCGTCGAGCACGAGAAGGGCCGGAACATCTTCGGGGTGGGCGTGGACCTCGAGTACCTGCGCGTGTCCGGCTCCCTCGACGACCAGGACACCTGGACCGCCGAGGTGCGCCTCGTCGTCGCCGACCACGTGGGTGGTGTGGGGCAGAGGAAGCCGGACGAGGGCTTCGGCTCGCGGTTCGTGACGACGGAGATCGACGCGAATCCCGGCGGACGCTCGCGTTGACAGCGCGTCCTCCGGCTCCCTACGATCGACCCTCCCTTCGTGCGACCGGCCGCGCGACTTCCCGGAGGAGCCCCTAGATGATCCGTATCGGCGTCGTGGGCTTCGGCTACTGGGGGCCGAACTTCGTCCGCGTGCTCCGCTCGCTGCCGGGGTGCTCGTTCGTCGGCGTGGCGGACGTTCGCGCCGAAGCGCGCGCCGCGGCCGGCGCCATGAATCCCGGAATCGGGCTCTTCGCGTCGGTGGAGGATCTGGTCGCCGCCGGCGTGGACGCGGCCGTCGTGGCCACTCCCGCCTCGTCGCACTTCGCGATCGGCAAGCAGCTCCTGGACGCGGGCGTGGACGTGCTCGTGGAGAAGCCGATGGCGATGCGCGTGACGGACGGCGTCCGTCTCGCCGAGGCCGCGGAGGCGGGCCGGCGCGTGCTCATGGTGGGACACCTCCTCGAGTACCACCCGGGCATCCTGCAGTTCCGCGACGCCGTTCGCTCGGGCGAGCTCGGCGAGCTGCACTACCTCTACACGACGCGAGTGAACCTCGGAAAGGTGCGCGCCGCCGAGAGCGCGCTCTGGGATCTCGCCCCCCACGACATCTCCACGATCCGCCTCCTCACCGATGCGCGTCCCACCCGGGTGTCCGCGCAGGGCGGGAGCTATCTGCGGCGCGGTCTCGAGGACGTCGTCTTCGCCACCATCACGTTCGAAGGCGGGGCGCTCGCGAACGTGCACGTGAGCTGGCTCGATCCGCACAAGGTGCGGCGCGTGACGGTCGTGGGCAGCCGGCGCATGGCGGTCTTCGACGACATGGAGCCCTCGGAGAAGATCCGCATCATCGACAAGGGCTTCGACTCCACCG
Source organism: bacterium (assembly GCA_046330135.1). Taxonomy (GTDB): domain Bacteria; phylum ARS69; class ARS69; order ARS69; family ARS69; genus CAYYFX01. Next base: position 825,060 of record JAXLTI010000003.1, on the reverse strand, counting down.
AGCACTACGAGAGCTTCCAGGACGCCATCACCGAGCGCGTCGGCGACATCCGCATCCCGCCCGTCGCCACGGGCGAGCCGCTGAAGTTCGAGGCGCAGCACTTCCTCGACTGCGTCCGGGATCGCGCCCGCCCGCGCACCGACGCGCGCAACGGCATCCGCGTCCTGGCCGTGCTGGAGGCGATCGAGGAGTCCATTCGCCGCCGCGGCGCGGCGGTCGAGGTGCAGGAGCCCCTATGAGCGACACGTTCATCCATCCCACGGCGGACGTCGATCCCTCGGCGTCCATCGGCCGGGGCACGAAGATCTGGAACAACGTGCAGATCCGCGAGCGCGCGGTGATCGGCGAGGGCTGCATCGTGGGGAAGAGCGTGTACATCGACCACACGGTCAGCATCGGCAACCACGTGAAGATCCAGAACGGCGTCTCGATCTACCACGGGGTGACCATCGAGGACGACGTCTTCCTCGGCCCGCACATGACCTTCACGAACGACCTGTATCCGCGCGCCTTCGACCCCGAATGGCACGTGGTGAAGACCGTGGCGCGGCGCGGCGCGTCCGTGGGTGCGAACGTCACCATCGTCTGCGGCGTCGAGCTCGGGGAGTACTGCATGATCGGGGCGGGGGCCGTGGTCACGAAGGACGTGCCGGCCCACGCGCTGGTGATCGGGAATCCCGGTCGCATCGCTGGCTTCGTGTCCGTGATGGGACGGCTCGTGGAGGAAGTGCGCCGCGAGGGCGGGCACGTGATCGCGCGCGCCCCCGAGACCGGGGAAGAGGTGCGCATCCCCGAAGCCACGTGGGCGCGGATCGATTCCGCGCACCGGATCCGGCCGAAGAAGAAGGCCTGACGGTGAGCGTCGTGTCCCTCATCCGGCCGAAGAAGAGCTGACGTTGCGCGTGGTGTTCCTCGGCAGCCAGGAGATCGGCGCGCGCTGCCTCGAGGTGGTGCTGCAAGGCGGCCACGATGTCGTCGGCGTGGGCACGTTCGAGCCCGACCTCCACGAGCACTGGACCGACGACGTCGCGCGACTCGTCGCCGAGCGGGGCTTGCGCAAGCTCAAGGGCCGACGCTTCCGCACCCCCGAAGCGCTCGACGAGCTTCGCGCCCTGCGCCCCGACATCCTGTTCGTCATCGGGTGGCGCTGGATCCTGCCGAAGGTCGTGCTCGACGTGCCGCCGAAAGGCTGCCTCGGCATCCACGGCTCGCTCCTTCCGCGGCTGCGCGGCTTCGCGCCGGTGAACTGGGCGCTCATCCGGGACGAGCCGCGGACCGGGCCGTCGCTCTTCTACTTCGACGAAGGAACCGACACGGGCGACCTCGTGGGGCAGCGCCCGTTCCCGATCACGGACGACGACGACGCGGAGACGGTGCGTCGCCGGCTCGTCGTGGAGTCCGTGGAGCTTCTGCGCGAGCACCTGCCGGGACTCGCGGCGGGGACGGCGCCGCGCATTCCCCAGCCGAAGGAAGGCGCCACCTACGGCGAGCGACGTCGACCCGAGGACGGTGCAGTCGACTGGAGCTGGGAGCCGCGGCGGGTCTTCAACTGGGTGCGCGGCCTCACGCGCCCCTATCCCGGCGCGTTCGGCCTTCTCGGCGGCCGGAAGGCGTTTCTCTGGAAGGTCGCACCGGCGAGCGGGGCGGCGCCGGGGGCCGGGGCCGTGATGTCGCGCGGCGATGCGCTCCTCGTCGGCGCGGGAAGCGGCGCCGTGCAGATCCTCGACGCTTCCTTCGAAGGCGACGCTGCGCCCGACGGTCTCGCCCGCGTGACGGCGGAGCTTCGCCGCCTCGGGCGCTTCGATTCCGGGCCGCCGCCGCCGCGATAGCGGCAAGTCCGAGAGCGCACGCGCCACCGAGCCGCCGACGCCTGCCTCGCCTCGCGCGGCGTTCGTCGCGTCGCGTCGGACGGTGACGCACGTGACGAACGCGTCGTCGGCTCGGCTTCGTGCTCCCGCCGCGAACGGACGCCCTCCGACGTCCGGGCTTCGGGCGTCCTGCCGCTCCGGCGGCTAGCGCGGAGTGCGGTCGCGACCGGCGCGGGAGGCGACGGTCGCGGAGGGCTCCTCGGGCGACGCCGGCTCGCGGGTGGATTGGACGAGGAAGCGGCCGAGCGCGGCGTGATCGGCGCCGAGGAGGCGGAACGTGCGCACCGCGTCGAGCGGCGACGACACGAGCGGCTCGTTCGCGAGACGGAAGGGCGCCGCGGCGAGAAGGGGCAGACCCGTCCAGGACTGGAACTCGCGCAGGATGTCGTGCAGCCCCGGACTCGACTCGCGCGCGACCGTCTGCACGCGGATGCGGCGTCCCCAGCCGACGAGCTGCGGGAAGCGCGCCGCCGACTCGTCGGTGGGCGTCACGTACACCGGGTGATGCCGCAGATCCCCGACGTCGGCGCGCTCGTCGCAGAACAACGCGCCGAAGGACTCCTCGCAGACGAGCGCATGGCATGCGGCCGGGCCGTGCACGTCGCCGACGCGCCCGCGGCGGAGCGAGGCGGTCGGGTTGCGCAGCAGCACGCGGTTGCCGAGCGTCCGGTTGCCGACCTCGGAGGGGCCGTCGAACCGCGCCACCGAGCGGCCTTCCGCGAGAACCCGCGCGATGTCGCGCTCGATGTGGGGATGGTGCCGGTACGTCGCTCCTTCGCGGGCGAGCACCGCCTCGATCTCCGCGTCCGTGTAGGAAGGGCCGAGGAAGAGCGAGGGCATGCGACCTTCCGGTGCGGGCATGGGCGCAGGGAGGATCCCCGGCAGGCACGCGGCGAGCGCCGCCCCGATCGGCAGGCCGGTGTCGCCCGGCAGCGCGGCGAGCCGCGCTCCCGGGATCTCCGGCGCATCCAGCACCGCGCGCACGAGGGTGGGGAGCTCGAACGCGTCGCCGGCGAGGACGAGCGCGCGCGGGTCGGTGCGCACGTACCAATGCGTGACCCAGCGCCGGAGGTGGTCCGCCGCGACGGCCAGAGCGCTCGCGGCGACGTCTTCGCGGCGGGCGTTGGAGCGCGTGCGCGCGGCGATGCCGCCCGCGCGCAGGAGGCGCGCATCGAAGCGGAAGCGGCCGTTCTCGGTGCGCACCGCCTTGTCGAAGCCGTCGAAGTGGACCGACACGCCGTGCGCGGCCAGCTCCTCGAGGCGAGCGTAGCGGTCGATGCCCTCCGAGATGTCGAGCTCCTCGCACACCGCTTCGAGGAATGCGGAGAGCGAGAGGCCCGGAATCTCCCCGGCCACGCGGCGCGCCTTTCCGCCGGAGAACGCGGTGACGGCGGCCCACGAGCCGTCCGCGCCGCCGTCGACCGTGACGCAGACGCAGTCGCGAAGCCCCAGCCCCAGTGTGGCGCCGGCGGCGTGCGCGAGATGGTGGTCGACGTACACGACCGGGCACGCCACGCCGAACTCCGAGCGCACCGCCTCGTCGATCCGCCGGCGGCGCGCCGCGGCGAACGAGTCGCGCAGTTTGCGTCCGAGGGGCGCCGGGGGCGGAATCGCTCGGGACACGCGCCAGAGGAGGGGGACCTTCAGCTCGCTGCCCACGCCCTCGGCGTAGGTCGCGTCGCGCGTGGCCACGAGCACCGCGGCGAGCTTGTCGCCCGGCACGCCGACGCGACGCAGCACCGCCTGGATGGACGCCCGCGGCAACCCGGAGGTCCGGTCCCAGCGCGCGAGGCGGTCCTCCTCGGCGACGGCGAGCAGCCGCCCCTCCGACAGGAGCGCGGCGCCGCCGGAGGGTCCGTCGTAGAGGCCGAGAGCGATGGGGTGGTCCAGGACGGATCCTCCGCGAGCTGCTTTGCAGACGACGATACCGGAGTCGTCCGCTCACGGTCAACGGGGGCGCGGCTTCCAGCGATCGACGCGCGCGCAGATCAGGCGCGAGCGCTCCATGCGCGGCGGATCGCCGCGATGACCGTGTCCTGGTCCGCCGGCTTCAGACCGTTGAAGAGGGGCAACGCGATCGAGCGCTCGGCCGCCTCCTCGGAGGCGGGGAGGCGGGTGGGGATCCCGGGCTTCCCGCGGAGATACGGCTGGCGGTGGACCGCGTAGGTGCCCACGCGGGTCGAGATGCCCTGCGCAGCGAGAGACGCCATCAGGGCGGACGGCTCCACGGGCGCGTCGCGCTCGAGCACCACCACGTAGCTCTGGAAGCTGTGGCGCGCGCCCTCGCGGCGCGGCGGGAGACGGATTCCGCCGAGCGTCCGGAAGGCGTCGTCGTAGCGCCGGGCGAGGCGCTCGCGCTCGTCGAGGAACGCCGGCAGCTTGCGGAGCTGGACGCGGGCGATGGCGGACTGGATGTCCGAGAGGCGGTAGTTGTAGCCGAGGCGCACGTACTCCGGTCCGCCGGGCGCGAGGCCTTCGGCCTGCCTCGCCTCCGCCGGACGATCTGCGCCGTGCGTGCGGAGGCTCGCGAGGAGCGCGGCCTTCTCGGGATCCGCCGTGGTGATCATCCCGCCCTCGCCGCACGTGACGATCTTCCGCGCGTGGAACGAGAAGCACGCCACGTCGCCGAACGAGCCGATGGGTCGGCCCTCGAACTCCGTGCCGACGGCGCACGCCGCATCCTCGATCAGCGCGAGGCCGCGCGCGTCGCAGAGCGCGCGCAGCTTCGCGATCTCGCACGGCGCGCCGAAGAGGTGCACGGCGAGAACGGCCTTCGTGCGCGGGCCGATCGCGCGCTCCGCGGCGCCGAGGTCCACGTTCAGCGTCCGCGGATCGATGTCCACGAGCACCGGTGCGGCGCCCTCGTAGAGCACGGCGTTCGCGGTGGCGGGGAACGTGAAGGACGGCAGCACGACCTCGTCGCCCGGGCGGATCCCGCACGCGATGACCGCGAGATGGAGCGCCGTGGTGCAGGACGACGTGGCGATGGCATGCGGCACGCCGACGATCTGCGCGAACTCGTGCTCGAGCTTCGCCGTGGTCGGTCCCTGCGCGACCCAGCCGGAGCGCAGGACCTCCGCGACCGCGGCATCCTCCTCGGCGTCGAAGCACGGGCGAGCGAGCGGGATCATGCGGGGGCGCCTCGACGGTGCGCGCGGTACCACGCCCACGTGCGCTCGAGGCCCGTGGCCAGCGTCGTGGGGGGACGGAAGCCCGTGACCTCGGCCAAGCGCGACGCGTCGCCGATGTGGTGGTCCACGTCCGCCGCACGGCGCGGCTCGCGGATCCACTCGCCGCGGAAGCCCGCGATCGAGCAGAGCGTGTCCAGCAGCTCGCGGATGGGAGTCTCCCGACCGGACGCGAGATTCAGCTCGAGACCGCGCGCGGCGTCGCACTCCGCCACCGCGAGGAGACCCTCCGCCACGTCCTCGACGTACACGAAGTCCCGGCCCTGCGAGCCGTCGCCGTGGAGGATCGGCGGCTCGCCGCGCAGCAGCCGCTCCATCGTCTTCGGCACGACGCCCGCATAGGAGCCCGTGTTCTGTCGCGGGCCGTAGTTGTTGAACGGGCGCACCACGCGCACGTCGAGGCCGAACGTCTTCACGTAGGAGTGCAGCGCCATGTCCGCGGCGGCCTTGCCGGCCGCGTAGGGGGTGGTGGGGTGGCGCGGGTGCTCTTCCGTCATGGGTCGCGTGACCGCCGTGCCGAACGCTTCGGACGAGCTCGTGTGGATCAAGCGCTCGAAGTGACCCTTGCGCAGCAGCTCCGCGAGGGTGAGCGTGACCGCGGTGTTCACCTCGAAGGCGCCGCGCGGGTTGTCGAAGGAGTACTCGAGCGCCTTCGTCGCGAGGTCGAAGACGTCCTGCACGCGGTGACGCTCGACGATCTCCCGCATCGCCGGGAGATCCGCGGCATCCTCGTGGATGATGGTGAGGGGGCCGCCGCTCGTGCGGGCGTCCTCGAGGTTCTCGCGCTTGCCGAGGAAGAAGTTGTCGACGACGACCACCCGGGCGCCGCGCTCCAGCAGTCGATCGACGAGGTGGCTGCCGATGAACCCGGCGCCCCCCGTCACGAGCACCGATCGATCCTGCATCATCGCTTTCTCCTGGGGCACGAACCGACGATCGTATCCTCGGCGGCGCGCGCCCGTCAACGCGCCGGCACGGGGACCTGCGCGTCGGGAGGCCGCGCCTCCGCGCGCGCGAGGCGCCGCAGCTCGAGGTTGCCGAGGACCGCTCGCGCCCCGAGGAGCAGCTCGTCGTCCACGGCGAGGGTCGTCACGGCCACCGGGTCGGCGGCGGTGAAGAGCAGCCGCACCTGCGTCACCGGGCGCCCCGTGAGGCGCGCGGCCGCGTACGCGTAGAGCGACGCCTGCCGCCGGTGCCGCGCGGCGGCGGCGGGGGCGCCGCCCGGCCCGAGGCGCTCCGTCTTGTAGTCCGCGATGGCGAGCGTGCCGTCCGCGCTCTCCACGAGCACGTCCAAGGTCCCGGCGAGAGCGTCGTCGCCGAGGCCGAGGAGGAAGGGAACCTCGCGGAAGACGCGCACGGCGGGCGAGCGCAGGGCGCGGAAGATCTCGCCCACGGCGGGGTCGCGCGCGATCCGCGCGAGCTCTGCGCGCCAGCGGGCTCGCTCCGGAGCCTCCGCCGAGTCGGCCTTCCGGCGGAACGCCGACTCGGCGGCGCTCGAGAGCGCCTCTTCGAACGGCAGGGCCGGATCCCAGACCTCGAGCGCGGCGTGCACGTACGAGCCGAACTCGGGGCCCGAAGGCGCGGCGCTCTCGGCGACGTCGGCGTCGGCGCGCGTCTCTTCGCCTCCGCCTCTGCCTTCGCTTTCGCCTGCGCCCCCGCACTCGGCTCGCGAGGCCGTGGCTGCGTGCGCGGCCCTCTCGAGCTCCGCGTACGCCGTCACGGGGAGGATCCGCGGGCCGTCACGATCCATCTCCTCGGACGCGTCGAGGGTCGCGAACAGCTCCCCGGAGACCGCGTCGGCGCGGCTCGTCGCGATCGCCGCGGCCACGTCCACCACGTGCACGCTCGCCGTGCCGCCCGAGGGCGGCAGCGCCTCGGCGCGCAGGATCTCCAGCGTGGTCTCTCCGGAAGGCGCCTCGCCGGGCGTGGCGCCGAGCCGCTTCGGGAGGAGGTCCTCGTGGAGGAAGCCGTCCGAGCCCTCGGGCCACGAGAGGACGAGGCGGTCGCGCGCCCGCGTCGCGGCGACGTAGAGGAGGCGCACGTCTTCGGCGCGGCGTCTCGCCGCCTCGCGCGCCGAGGCTTCGCGGAAGCCCTTCGTCTCCACGTCGCCGCCGAGGCGGAACTCGAGCGCGCCGGTCGTGCGATCCGGGACGACGCGCGGCGGGTTCGCGGCCTCTCCGCCGAGGTCGGCGAGCACGACGATCGGGAACTCGAGGCCCTTGGCCTTGTGCACGGTGAGGATCGTCACGACGTCTCCGCCCGGCGGATCCAGCTCGCCCAGCGCGAGCGGGTCGGCGACGTCCCGCGCGGCGAGCCAGCGCACGAACTCGGGCAGCGAGTCGAAGCCCGCGTCCGCGAGCGGCGCCGCCGCCTCGATCACGAGGCGCAGGTTCTCGATCCGCGCCGCGCCGTCCGGGCGGAAGCCGAACGCCGGCAAGAGCGCGATCTCCTCCGCCAGGCGCTCCAGGAAGTCTGCGGGGGAGAGGCGCCGAGCGTCCTCCGAGAGCGCGCGCAGCCGCGCCTCCGCGTCGATGACCGTGTCCGTCTCGCGCCCGCCGCGCTCGGGACCGAGGAAGCGCAGCACGAGATCATCGTCCGTGACCGCGAGGGCGGGAGAGCGGAGCGCCGCGAAGAGCGCCGTCGGATCGTCCGGCTCGACGATCGCCTGCAGCAGCAGGGAGAGCGTGCGGATCTCCTCGCGGGCGTGGAAGCCGCGTCCGCCGGTCGACGTGGCCGGGAGGCCGACGCGGCGCAGCGCGTCGAGAAGCCGGTCGCCCCAGGCGGTGCGGCGCACGAGGACGGCGATGTCCCCGGGTCGCGCCGGCCGCTCGGCGAGCGTCGACGCGTCCAGGACGCGCCACGGCTCGCCCGCCCCGTCGCGGCCGAGCGCGCGCCGCACGAGCCGCACGACCGCGTCGATCTCGAGGTCGGTGCGTTCGTCGGCGTTCGGCTTCGACGCGCCCCGCGTCCGGAGGATCGCGCGCCGGACCTCGGGGTCCGGCAACAGCAGCGCCACGCGCCCGTTCGCGCCGTCCGCCGGCACTCCGTCGCCGCCTTCCGCGGCCGCCACGAGGTCCACGTACGGCGCCTGCCAGGTCGTGCCCGGCTCCGGCTGCATCCAGTCGCGGAAGAGGCGGTTCACGAAGTCGAGGATCGAAGGATGCGAGCGGAAGTTCGCCGAGATCGTCGGGCTCTCGCCGGACGCGACGATCGCGCTCCGCGTGCGCGCGTACAGCTCGAGGTCCGCGCGGCGGAAGCGGTAAATCGACTGCTTCGGATCGCCCACGAGGAAGAGGCGTCCCGGCGCGAGGCCGGCGGAGAACGCGTCCGCTCCCGCGTCCTCCGCGGCCGCGAGGAGGAGCGCGATCTCCATCTGCAGGGGATCGGTGTCCTGCGCTTCGTCGAGGAGGATCGCGTCCCACCGCGCGGCGACGCGCCGGCGCGCCGAAGGGTGATCGCGCAGGAGGTTCCGCGTCGCGAGCGCGAGATCGCGGAAGTCCACGAGGCCGCGCTCGCGCTTGAGCCGCTCGTACTCGGCGCCGAACCGCGCGAGCCAGGCGGCTACCTCCGCGGCGCGCGCGCTCCCGTGGGCGCGTCGCCACGCGTCCACCGCTCCGTCGAGGGCGCGCAGGGCGCCCACCACGTCGTCCTTCGCGCCGTGCCACGCGTCCTTGCGCCCCTGGGAGGAGGCATAGGTCTTCCTGTCGCGCCTCCAGCCGAGGAGGACCCGCTCGCCGGCCACGCGCCCTGCGCTCCTCGCGATCTCGGCGTCGCGGGCGAGCGCGTCGAGGCGGAGGAGCAGTCGATCGCTCGGGTCGGTGCACCGGTCGCGGAGCGCCAGAGCGGGCGCGAGCCCCGCATCGAAGATCTCGATCAGATCGCCTTCGTCCTCGATCCCGGCGGGCGCTGGCGGGATGTCGCGCTGCTCCACCAGCGCGTCCGCCACCTCCCGGAGCGTCTGCGCCCGCACGCCCAGCTCGCGGAGCAGGGCGAAGAGGCGCGCGTCGGCCTCCGAGGACCGCGCGAGGAACCGCGCCCAGGCGACGTCGCGCAGCGCCTCCTGCGAGATCTCGTCGGCCAGCGCGAACCCGGCCGGCACGCCCGCCTCGAGCGCGAAGTCCCCGAGGATGCCCCGGCAGAACGAGTCCGTCGTGCCGATGTCGGCGCGCGGGAGATCGTCGAGCGCACGCGCGGCCCAGGACTCGCCCGCCGAGCGCGCCTCGGCGAGCCGCCGGACGAGCCGCGCTTCCAGCTCGGCCGCCGCCTTCCGCGTGAACGTGATCACCGCGAGCCGCGACAGCGACGTGCCCGTCCGCACGAGATCGGCGACGCGCTCCACGAGCAGAGTCGTCTTGCCGGTTCCGGCGCCCGCCTCCACGGCGAGGTTCACGCCGCGAGCGGCCACGATCCGTTCGCGCACGTCCTGATCGGGCGGCCTCACGGCGCGGCCTCGGCGTCCTCGCCCTTGTCGCCGCGTACGAGCGCGACGTGCTCGGCGAGCTCCGGATCTGCGAGCTTCCGGCGGAAGCGCTCGGCCACGGAGGGGCCGCACGCGCCGGCGTTGCGCGGGAAGCAGCAGCGCGCGGCGCCGGGCGTGCACGGGAACCAGCCCTCGCTCGCGCGGCGCACCGCCCGCTCGAGGACGCGGGCGATCTCCGCACGGTCGCGCGAGAGATCCTCGGCGGAGTACGTCACCTCCTCGAACCCTTCCCTCGCGGTGGCGTAGTAGTACAGGGCGCGCGCGACCGGACGATCGAGGAGCTGCGCGAGCGCTTCCAGGTAGAGCGGGAGCTGGAGGCGGACTTCGCTCTTGCCGTCCGCCTTCGCCCGCCACGCGCCGCTGCGCCCGCGCACGCGGCCGGTCTTGAAGTCGACGATCTCGAGCGCGCCGTCGGCGCGACGGTCCACGCGGTCCACCTTGCCGCGCAGCGGGAGCGCCGCTCCGCCCGGCAGCGGGAGAGCGGGCGCGGGCGGCGGATCGTCCTCTCCGCCGAAGGCGAGCTCGAAGCGCTCCGGCACCGTGCGCTCCTCCGCCGGACGGTGCGCTTCCCGGGAGAGCACGAGCACGACGTCGTTGCGCAGCTCGGCCAGCGTGGCGCGACGGTGGAGCCTGCGCAGGACCGGCTCGGCCGCCAGCGCGGCGTCGAGGAAGTGAATGTCCGCGTCGACGAGCGCGATCGCTTCGGGGAGCGAGGCGGGAGCGAGGGGCAGGCGACCCCCTTCGAGGAGCGTGCGGTATGCCCGCTCGACGATCTCGTGGAAGAGGCCGCCGCGATCCCGCGGGTCGAAGTCGTCAGGTTCCGCGCCGGCCTCGTCGAGGCCGAGCAGCTTCAGGAGGAATGCGAACGGGCAGTTCACGAGCGCTTCGAGCGACGTGGGACTCCAACGCCGGCCTCGCACCCGAGCGGCGAGCGGGCCGATCGCGCGCGGATCGGAGAGGACGCCTTCCCAGGCGCCCAACGACCCTTCGCCCCAGCGCGCCTCCGCGGCCCGCAGCACTCGCGGGAGATGACGCGCGCGCGGCTCGCGGAGGAGGCGCGCGAGGTCCTCTTCCGCGGGCGTCGCGGGGCCGCCGAGGAGCGACAGGTCGAGATCGGTCGCGTCGACGGGCCGGCGACGACCGCGCTCGCGCGCGCGGGGCGGCGCGATCCGGAGGAACTCCGCGCTGCGCGGATCGAGCGGCACGCCCGCGCGCGCCGAGGCGACGTCGAGCAGGAGTCCCGACGGGTTCCGGGTCTCGCCCCCGATCCGATCGCGCTCCGCGAACGAGAGGACCGCGAGCTCGGTCCCTGCGCCGAACGCGAAGCGCGCGAGGAGCAGCTGCTCCTCCGTGCGGTCCTCGGCCACGGCGAGGCGCCGGCCGCGGTGCGCGTGGAGGTCGCTCAGCTCGCGACGCATTCCGTCGGGGAGCAGCGGATCCTCCGTGGCGGCCCGGCGCACCGCGCCGCGCACCAGTCCCGCGTGGAAGGCCACCGGGCGCGTGACGCCGCGCGCGCCGTCCATCGTCGCGAGGAGGACGCCGCCCCGCTCGCCGGGGGTGTGCACGCGCGTCGCTTCCAGCGCGGCCGCCAGGACCCCGGGGAAGTCGCGCGGGCGGAGCGGCCGCGTGCCGTGAACGAGGGCCACCGCGCCCAGCGCTTCGTCCACTTCGGCCGATGGCGGCGCGGCGAACCTCGCGGCGTGCAGCTCGCGGAAGCGCGCCACGATCTCCGCCGCGTCGCGGGCGCGGAGGAAGGCCTCGCTCGCCGCGGGCGCTTCGGGCGTGGCGCGCTCGTACGGCGCGAGGAACTCCAGGGCGGAGGCCTCGCTCGTGTCGCGAGCGGCGGCCTGCGCGCGCGCGAGGACCAGGGCGGCTCGACCGCCCCCCGTGCGCGACGCGGGAACGCCGATCGCGTCGTGCAGGGGGATGCCGGCGCTCGCGAAGACGCGGCGGAAGAGGAGCGGCGACGGTCCGCCGCGGGCCGGGACCGTCACGAGGAAGTCCCCGAACCCGCGCTCGCCCTCCGCGACCCCGTCGAGGATGCGGCCGGCGATCGCGCGGACCTCTTCGGACTCCGTCGCGTAGGCGGCGAGCTCCAGGCGCGCGGGGCCCGGGTCCACGAGGGAGGGCGGACCGAAGAGCCCGTGCGCCACGTCCACGAGGGGCGGCCCCGGTCGGGCGAGGACCTCGAGCGCCGCACCCGCGGAGCGCGCCCAGGCGAGGAGCGGCGCCGCCGCCGCCTCGCCGGCGGCGCCCTCCGGCGAGGGACCCGGCACGAAGAGGGTCACGTCGCTCGTGCGCGACGCGTGCAGGATCAAGTCGCGCTGCACGGGAGTGAGATCGTGGAAGCCGAGCAGGAAGAGCGACGATGCGCCCCCGCCGCCGGGCTTCGCCTCGCGCAGGAGATCGCGCGCGGTCCGCTCCCGCCGACGCCGGTCGAACCAGCGCTCGCGGGACAGCGCGTCGTCGAAGTCGCGGAAGAGGGCGGGCAGCGCGCGCCGCATCGGGTCGCGCGCGACGACTGGCGCGATCTCGTCCGTCTGCGGATCGAAGGCGCCTTCGTAGAGATCGGCGAGGGTCGCGGCGAGGAGCCGCGATGCGCCGGGAGTCCCCGCCGACTCGAGGAGCGGCCCGTCGCGTCGGCGACGCGCCCGATCCGCGAGGACGCGCGCAGCGAGCCGCTCGAAGCCGGCTTCGGACAGGTGGGTCCCGCCCTCACGCGCGATCTGCGCGCCGGCCGCGTCGTCGATCCAGCGCGGCAACGTGACGACGCGTACGGCGAGCGTCCCGCCGAGGCGCCGGGCGAGGTCGCGACGCGCCTCGTCGCGGGCGAGCTCGCTCGGCACGATGACGGTGACGGGCGCGAGGGCGTCGGCCGAGCGGAGCGCGGAGGTCTCGCGCGCCAGCGACTCCCGCAAGGTGGGGAAGTCCGGCGCGGCGACGACCCTCACCGGGTGGAGTCCTTCGCGGCTTTCTCCTCGGACGCCATGTGCGCGAGGAACTCGTCGAGCGCCCGGAGCGTGGCATCGTCGGGGACGCCGGTGTCCGGGAGACCGTGGTCCTTCTGGAAGGACATGATGGCGCGCCGCATCTCCGGAGTGAAGGCGCCCGGGAGAAGCGAGCCGTAGCCCGCGTCCTTCAGCTTGCCGGCCAGCGCTCGGAACTCCTTCGGCCGCCGCACGACGATCTCGCCGTCCGGAAGATCGCCGAGGATGCCCCGGGCGAGCCGGCCGGTCACGCTGTGCAGCACCTTGTCGTCGTTGCTCAGCCAGCCGTCGCCGTTGTCGACCTCGAGGATCGCCACGGTGCCCCCCACCACCAGGACGTCGCCGAGGGCCACACCGTCCGGCGAGACGGTGAGGCGCTGCCAGGGGACCCCGCGCCCGGTGGGCCCCACCACCGGGGCCTTCTCGCGCGAGCGCTTGTGCGCGCCGCGCACCACGTCGTCGAGAAGCCAGCTCCACTCCGGTCCGTCGACGGCGCCGCTGCGGAGCTTCGCCGGGAACGGGCCGCCCGCGAAGTCCTCGTAGGCCGCGACGAAGAGGTCGCTCGGGCGGAGGGCGACCTTCGCCCAGGCGTGCTCGTTCGTCGCGCCGGCGAAGAAGGGCAGCCGCGCCAGCCCGAACACGCGACCGTAGAGAGACCGACCCTTGTCACGCGTGACGCGGAAGCCCGGCGCGTTGCGGGGGTCGGCCCAATCCGGGCGCGGGGACCAGCCGTCGCTCGTGAGCGTCGTGTACATCCCCTTCGTGTCGCGGTACTGCACGCTCACGGCGAACCGCGCGGTGCCCATGTCGGGCTCGACGTTCGTCGAAGGGTCGCTCGAGAAGTCCCTCAAGGGAAGTGCCCACTGGTTCCGCCCGGTCGGCAGGCGAGTGCGGCGCCACCCGCTCGCGTCCGGCGCCGGCTGCAGCTCGGTCCATTCGATCTCCGCGCTCGCGATGCCGGCCGCTTCGGGATCGAACACGAGTCGGTCGGGGATCGCGCGCCCGTCCACGCGCAACGTGCGCAGCATGCAGCAGTAGATGGGCAGTCCGCCCGACTCGCCCTCCAACGCGGCGTACAGCTCCGCGGGCTGGCCCGACCCGGCGTTGAGGCTCCGCGAGTCGGCGAACTGGCGGGCCACGCCGCCGGCGACGAACGCGCGCTTCCAGCGGACGTCCTTCGGGAACGGCACCGGCGCGGCCGGCGTGGAATCCGGCGCGACCCGACCGGGCGCACGCACGGAGTCCGCGCCCGCGCGCACCGGCGGTGCGCCCGCGGGGGGCACGGTGACGGCGGACGCGGGAGAGCCCGGCGGGGGCGCAGTCACGGCCGGCGCGGGAGCCTTCGCGGGGGGAGCGGCGGTGGAGTCGGACGAGGAGGCGTTCGCCTCGGTCAGCGACGCAACGACGAGGCCGACAAGGACCCCGAGGATTCCGAGGCGGCGGACTCGCTCGAAGGCGGCCCGATCACGGCGACGCGAGCGCGGAGCGCGGGGTTCTGATGCAGGAACCACTTCACCCTGACCTCGTGCGCGGTGCGCAGCACGACCTGCCCGCGCGCGGCGACGCTGTCGACGAGAAGCTCCATGCCCCGCGCGTGACGGTCGTCGTCGGCGCGCGCCCAAGGCTCGTCGAGGAAGACCGGCAAGCGCTCACCGGTCGCCGACAGAGTTTCCACGATCGCGAGACGGAGGGCGAGGCAAACCTGATCCACGATCGCCGACGAGAGCCGGCGCTCGACCTCCTCCGGAGAGAGCCTCGCCCCGCGCGGGTCCAATCGAAGGGACCAGCGGAGGCGGTCGTCGACCTCCAGGTCGCGCGCGTGGGGGAGGAAGCGGCGCAGGATGGCCTCCGCGGCGGCGGAGACGCGCGGGATCCACCCGGTGTCTCCCGCGCCCGCGAGCGGCGGAGGCGTCGTGTGCGGTGCGGGCGGCGGCGCCGCCACCGGCTCCGGCACGGGCGGAGGCACCGGGGGAGGAGTCGCCGAGGAGCGCAGCGCCTCCGGCGCGTCCACCGGCGCCTCCTCCTCGAGCGGCTCGCCGCCGGCCATCTCCGCCGGCGCGCGCAGCACGAACATCTCCACGGCCTCGTCGAGATTCCGCGAGGGATCGATCCCCGCGGCCATGAGCATGGCGTCGATCTCCGCGCGGAGGTCGGCTCGCTCGGACTCGATCGTCGCGAGGTTCGCCTCGAGCTGCGTCGCCTGCTCGTCCGCCGCTGCGAGGTCGCGACGCATGCGGAAGCTGCGCTGGTAGTCGTCGATCATCGCCTGGAGACTGCCGACGTCGAGATCGCGGTCCGAGCCGCCTCCGAGGTCGAACGCGCCGAGCTTCGCGCGGAGGCCCACGATGTGCTCTTCCACCTCGCGGCCGCGCTCCTCGAAGGCCTCGAGGTCCTGCAACGCGGCTCGCGCGCCGATCCAGCGCTGCCAGTCGGCACGGAGCTCGCGCACCGAGCCGCCGCTCGCGCGCGCGGCGAGCGTTGCGAGGGCACGCTCGGTCTCCTGCCCCTCGCCCTCGAGCTCCGCGATCTGGCGCCGCTTGCGCTCGAGCGTGTCCAGCAAGGAGACCCGCTCGTCCTCGCGCAGCGTCCGCGCCTGCCAGAACGTCCACGCCGCGTAGGCGCCGCCGGAGAGCCCGGCCAGGAGGAGCCCTGCCGAGACGAGGCCGTTCGTGCGCATGAGCGACGTCGCCAGTGCGGCGAAGAGCCCGATCGCCGCGACGGCGAGAGGCACCATCGCGCTGCGCGCCGCCGCCGTGCGGCTGCGCTCGATCTCGTGAATGCGGGTCTCGTCGAGGCGGCACTCGCTGCGGGTCAGCGCCAGGTTGCCGCGGCGGATCGTCGCGGTCTGGTCCAGCGAGGAGAGGAAGTCCCGTTCGTCCTCGGAGAGCTCGTTGAAGCGATGCTCGAGATCGCGCAGCTTCGCGGTGTCGAGGCCCTTCTGGCCGAGCACCTGCTCGAACGCGCCGCGCTCCCGGGCGGTCTCGTCGCGCCGGCTCACTGCGGCCACGAGGAGGTCCGCGAGCTCGGTCAGCCGCTCGAGATCGGCGGGCTCGGAATCCGCGAGCGTCCCCAGGCGACCGCTCTCGGCGCGCAGCTCCTCCCGCTTCTCCGAGACGTCGTGGAGCTCCTGCGTGCGCACGGTCAGCGTCCGCTCGGTCGTCGCGAGGGACCGGCGCAGGTGTCTCAAGCGCTCGACCGGCGAGGCGTTCTCGGTCAGCCGCTCGGTGGGCACGGAGGCCGCCGGCGCGTCCGAGAAGCGCTGGAGCTCGCCCAGCAGCTCGTCCGGCGCCTCGGGGGCGGGACGCGAGAAGCCCGCCGCGAACGGGGCCCGTTCGATCGCGATGTCCAGCGGCTCCACCTCGTCGGCCACGGCCGCGGGCCACGCGCCCGAGGACGTCGAGGCGGGGGAGGACGACGGGGTCGCGGGGGCGCCGGCGGCGCCGCCGCTCGCGCGCCCGAGAAGGGCGGCGAGTCGAGCGTCTCCCATCGTGGCGCGGAGATCGTCGTAGCTCACCGAGGCGGCGAGGAGGAACTCCTCCCGCGAGAACCCCGTGAGGCTCGCGCCGATTCCCGCGCCGTCGGCCGAGAGGTCGGGGACGCCGTCCTGCAGCACGGAGACCGAGCCCATGACGAGCGAGCGGTCGATCGTGACCGCCGTGCCGTCGTCGCGGAGCACGTGCACGGCCACGCGTCCGAAGGGCGGCTCTTCCTGCAGGTCGAGGGGGGGACCGTAGAGCGCGAAGGCCACCGCGTCGACGAGCGCGCCCTCGGAGACGTCGTTCGGCGCGATCCACAGGCCCACGCCGTCGGCGGGGAACACGAAGGTCCCCGTGAGAGGACCCCCTCCCTCGATCTCGATTCGCTCGACGCGCACGGCGACCTCGCGATGACTTCGGGAGTCCCGGGCAGCCGACGCTCCGCGGACCGGACGCCTGCCGAGGACTCGTCTCTGATTTCGGCCAAGCGACGGATT
Organism: bacterium; assembly: GCA_046330135.1. GTDB lineage: Bacteria > ARS69 > ARS69 > ARS69 > ARS69 > CAYYFX01. The sequence continues at coordinate 808,564 of JAXLTI010000003.1, read as the reverse complement.
CCATTGAGGGCAGGAGTGTTCCCGCCGGGCGACGGTGGCGGGATCTTCGCCCGGCCGTAGGGTGGGGGTGGCCCTCTCCGAGGCGGTGGTAATTCAATCAAGTCGTGGATCATCAGCATCTTGTGCGTGTTGCTTCAAGCTAGGTCGAGCTGGGCCGCTCCCCCGGCGCCCGCGGAAACGGCTCGGTTCACCTGGATCCTGGACCAGGACGGGTCGGGCACGCGCCCGTCGTTCTGGGCGCGAGGCGGACGGGGCGCCTCCCGCTGGGACCTGGACGTCCGGTCGGCGGCGAAAGGCTCGGCCGTGGTCTTCGGGGCGGAGGCGGACGGTCCGGGCGGGCGCTGGATCCTCGGTTCGCAGACGTGGCCCACGGACGGGGCCGGCTGGACCTCCGCGCTCGCGTCGCGCTCGTTCGGGCGTTGGCCCTCGGCCTCCTCGCACGTGGCGGATGCGGGGGTCTCGTGGCTGCGGGAGGAGCCCCGTGGAATCGACGTGCTCGCGTGCGTCGGGCGCCGCGGGAACGGTCACCCGGCGGGGCGCCTCGTCGTCCGTGGCGCCGCTGCGGAGGTGGGTTGGTCGAAGGACGGGAGCGACGAGCGCGCGGTTGCAGCCCTCGCTCGGGAAGTCGGCGCGGCGGCGCTGCGCGTCGAGATCTCCGGAGGAGCCTCCGCGAAGTCGCTCCGCGCGGGCCTCGGCGGCGGGAGCGAGCCGGCGGGCGTGGTGGCCGAGTGGCGCTCTTCGCACGCCTGGCGCGTGCGCGGCGGCGCCCGGCTGCAGGCGCGCGGGGGAGACGCCGCCTCACTCGAGGTGGAGACCTCGCGGGCCGGAGAGGCGCTCGCCACGAAGCTCTTCGCGGGCTTCTCGGCGCGGCGAGGACCCGTCGCCGCGCGGCTCGACGGCCGCGGGGGCTCGGACGCCGTTCCCCGGTGGCGCGCCGAGATCCGGCTGCCGGCATCGCGCGGGGCGCTGAACCTCGTGGCCGACGTCGTGCGCACGCGCGTGGACGGCTTGGAGATGCGCCTCGACACGCCGCGCCTGAGCGCGCGCTTGCGGCTTCCCGCGGCCGGTGCCACGCGCGGAGCGGTCGCGGTCACGTCGAAGCCGCTGCGCTCGGGCGGCTTCCGCGGCGTCGTGGAGTGGGAGCGCGGCGGCCCCGCGTCGATCCGGGCGGAGTGGACGCTCGGCCGTTGACGCCCCGAGGGGGCGCGGCAAAGATCGCCGCATGAGGGAGTTCCCGGAGAGACCCGTCGGAGCCCGCGCGACGTTCCGCGCGCGTCGGCTCGCCGCCCACACCGGCGCGCTCTCCGCCTTCCGCTCGTCCGGCCGTCCGCCGGCGGCGCCGGCCCTCCTGTGGGCCGCCGTCCTGGCCGCCTTCGTGACGGGCTGCTCGTCGCGATCCGACGTCCGCTCCGTGGTCCTCGTCACGATCGACACGTGGCGGGCGGACCGATTCGGCGCGGGCGGGAACCCCGTCGTGCGCACGCCCCACCTGGATCGATTCTTCCGCGGCGCCACGCAGTTCGCCGACGCGTGGTCGGCGGCGCCCACCACGCTCGCCTCCCACTCCACGATGCTGACCGGGCTCTGGCCGACCGAGCACGGCGTCCCGCGCAACGGCTGGCCCCTTCCGCCGGAAGTGCCGACTCTCGCGGAGGAGCTGCGCAAGGACGGGATCGCCACCGGCGCCTTCGTGTCGAGCGCGGCGCTCGATCCCGCGTTCGGCCTCGCGCGCGGCTTCGACGTCTACGACGCGTCGCCCACGCGAGCGGAGACACGGGATCAGGCCTGGCGGCCCGCTCCGGAGACGATCGCGAAGGCCGAGGCGTGGTGGCCCGCCGCGGGGCGGCGACGCTTCCTCTGGGTGCACTTCTTCGAGCCGCATTTCCCGTACGAGCCCGACTCCGCCGACTTCGCGCTGTACGACACGGGCTACCGCGGTCCCGCGAACGGCTCGATGCAGTACCTCCGGGCGCTGTGGAGCGATTCTGCGCCCCTGCCGGAAGATGCGCGCGCTCACCTCGAGTCCCTCTACGTGGCCGAGATCACGGGCCTCGACCGGAAGATCGGCGCGTTCCTCGAAGCCCTGGCCGCGGAGGAGGGCGTGCTGACCGTCGTGACGGCGGACCACGGCGAGAGCCTCGGCGAGCACGGCATCCGCTTCCTCCACGGCCCCGGGGTCTACGCCGGCGACGTCCAGGTGCCGCTCGCCGTTCGCGGGAGCCGCACGTTCCCGCCGGGGATCACGAGGGCCACGGTGCGCACGATCGACATCCCGCGCACCATCCTCGCCGCTCTCGGGGTCCGCTCGAAGCTCGCCGCCGAGGGGGAAGACCTCGCGAGCCGCGTGCGCGGGGGCGAGGGCGAGGTCGCGTTCTCCGAAGCGTCGATGCCCTGGAACCTCGAGGTCGAGGGCCGGTATCCGAACCTCTTCAAGCAGCGGGCGGTTCGCACCGATCGATGGACGTTGGTGGAGACGCCGTATCTCGATCGCCGGGAGTGGTTCGTGCGAGCCGAGGACCCGGGGGAGCTGGGCGCGCCGGCGGCGGTCGCTCCGGAAGCGCAGGCGGTGGGGCTCTCGAAGCTCCTGGCGGACTGGATCGCGCGCGGCCGCCCGCGCCGGCAACCGAGCGACGTGGACCCGGCGCTGGCGGAGAAGCTGAGAAGCCTCGGCTACGTCGACGGCACGAGCCCTTCGCACTGACGCTCCGCTAGGCGACGGACACGCCCGGTGATATCTTCCTCCGGGGTCGTGCGCTCCGCGGTCGCGCGTCCGGCGAAACCACTCACGAAGTCGGCCGTCACCGCGGCCAACCGGGAGATGGAAGATGGAACGCGCCGCCCGACGGATGGCCGGGCTCGGGACGGAGACCGCTTTCGAGGTTCTGGCCCGCGCCAAGAAGCTCGAAGCCCAGGGCCGCAAGATCGTTCACCTGGAGATCGGCGAGCCCGATTTCGCCACCCCGGCCAATGTGGTCGAGGCGGGAATCCAGGCGCTCCGGGACGGCTGGACGCACTACGGACCCTCCGCGGGGCTCCCGCAGGCGCGTGAAGCCGTGGCGGAGTGGTTCTCCAAGGACCGGCGGGTCTCGGTGGGTCCCGAGAACGTCGTGTTCACGCCGGGCGCGAAGCCCATCCTCTTCTACTCGATCCTCGCGCTGGTGAACCCGGGCGACGAGGTGATCTACCCGGATCCCGGCTTCCCCATCTACGAGTCCGTCATCTCGTTCTTCGGTGCGAAGCCCGTTCCGCTCCCGCTGAAGGAGTCGAAGGAGTTCCGCCTCGACGTCGGCGATCTGCAGGCGCGCATCACGCCGAAGACGCGGATGATCATCCTGAACTCGCCGCACAATCCCTGCGGCTCGATGCTGACGCGGCAGGACCTGAAGGAGATCGCCGATCTCGCCCTGAAGCACGACCTCTGGGTCGTGGCGGACGAGATCTACTCGAAGATCACGTACGAGGACGCGTTCGAGTCCATCACCCAGTTCCCGGGCATGCTCGAGCGGACCGTCGTGGTCGACGGCTTCTCGAAGACGTACGCCATGACCGGCTGGCGCGCGGGCTACGGGATCATGCCCGCGGATGTCGCGCCCCACGTCGCGCGGCTGATGACGAACTCGAACTCGTGCACGGCCAGCTTCACCCAGATCGCGTGCATCGAGGCCCTCCGCGGGCCGCAGGACGCGGTGACGGCGATGGTCGCGGAGTTCCGCCGCCGTCGCGATCGCATCGTCGCGGGGCTCAACGAGCTGGACGGCGTCTCGTGCGTGAAGCCGAAGGGCGCCTTCTACGCCTTCGCGAACGTGAAGGAGCTCGGGTTCCGCTCGGCCGAGCTGCAGGATCGCCTGCTGCAGGAAGCGGGCGTGGCGTCGCTCGCCGGCACTTCGTTCGGTCCCGAGGGGGAGGGTTATCTGCGCTTCTCGTACGCGAACTCGCTGGCGAACATCGAGACCGCGCTCGAGATGATCGCGAGCCTCCTCCAGAAGGTCTGACGTTGTCCACGGACTACCTCACCCTCGTCGACGCGCTCGGGCTGGGCAAGGGCTCGGTCGTGGCGCTCGTCGGGGGTGGGGGCAAGACCTCCACGCTGTTCCGCCTGGTGCGCGAAGCGGCGCTCGACGGCCGGCGCGTGCTGGCCACCACCACGGCCCGCATGAAGCTGGAGGAGCTGGTCGACGTCCGCGACGTGCTGCTGTGGGACGACCGCGATCCCACCGGCGCCACCTGGCGCCGCTGTCGCGACGAGGGCACGAACGCCGGGTGGATCGAGGCGCTCCTGTCGGGAAGCCGGCAGGACGCCCTCATCCCCGCCGCGTTCCTCGGGCGCTCCATCATGCGCGACAAGCTCGTGGGGCTGCCGCCGGAGTATCTCGGCGAGCTGCTCGCGCGACTGACGTGGGACCTGGTCGTGGTGGAGGCGGACGGCGCGCGGGGTCGCTCGATCAAGGGTCACCGCCTGGGCGAGCCCATCATCCCCCTCTGCGCCACCCACGTGGTCATCGTGTTCGGTGCGGACGGCATCGAGTCCCCCGTGAACGACCAGTCCTGCCATCGCCCCGAAGTGATCCAGGATCTGCTCGGGCTCTCGTGGGGCGAGCGCCTGTCGGCTCGACATCTCGCGGACCTCCTCTGTCACCGGCACGGGCTCCTCGCGAAGATCCCCGGCGACATGCAGGTGCTCATCTACCTCAACAAGTCGCCGATCGGGAGCGAGCGGACGAGCGCGCGCGGCTTCGCGGCCGAGGTGCTGCAGCGGTGCGGGAGCCGCGTGAGGCGCATCGCCGTGGGCGACAACCTCCAGGGCGGGCTGATCGAGACGCACGTGCCCCCCGCCGGCGAGCCCTGAGAGCGGCCCCGCTTCGGCGATGAACGTCGTCACGCTGGGCGGCAACGCCCTCCTTCCCTCGAAGGGCTCGGGCACGATCACGGAGCAGATCGAGGTCGCGATCCGCGCGATGTCGGGCGTGGCCGAGCTGATCGCCTCCGGCGAGGACGTGGTCCTGAGCCACGGGAACGGGCCGATCGTCGGGAACATCGTCGAGCGGAACGAGGCGGCGCGCGATCACATCTCGCCCATGCCGCTGGACGTCTGCGGCGCGGACTCCCAGGGCGGGATCGGCTACATGCTGCAGCAGGTCCTCGGCAACGAGCTGAAGCGGCGCGGGATCGAGAAGACCGTCGTGTCCCTCGTCACGCAATGCGTCGTCGCGGGCAGCGATCCGGCGTTCGCGAACCCCACGAAGCCCATCGGGCCGAAGTACGGCGCGGAGGAGGCGCGAAAGCGCCGCGAGGAGAAAGGCTGGACGTTCGCGCCGAACGCCGACCACGAGTGGCGGCGCGTCGTGCCCTCGCCGCGTCCGCTGGAGATCGTGGAGTGGGCGGCCATCCGCGAGCTCGTCGCGCGGGGGCTCGTCGTGATCGCCGCGGGCGGGGGCGGCGTGCCCGTGATCCGCGAGTGGGACGGCCGGCTCCGCGGCGTGGAGGCGGTCATCGACAAGGACCTCGCCGCCGCCGTGCTCGCGCGCCAGATCCATGCGAAGCGGCTCCTGATCCTCACGGCGGTGCCCCGGGTGTCCTACGACTACGGGCGCGCGACGCAGCGCGAGATCGAGCGGCTCACCGTGGCCGAGGCCCGGCGCGGCTTCGCGGAGGGGCAGTTCCCGCCGGGGAGCATGGGCCCGAAGATCGAGGCCTGCCTCGAGTTCATCGAGTCGGGCGGGGACGAGGCGATCATCACCTCGCCGGAGAACCTGCTCGCCGCGGTGGGCGGCCGCGCGGGGACGCGCGTGTTGGCCGCGCCCGTCGCGACGTCGTGAGCGATCTGCTCCTCCGCGGCGCGGCGAAGATCCTCGTCGCCGGACCGGAGTGGCGCGAGGACACGGGCGACGTCCTCGTGCGGGACGGCCTCATCGCGGCGGTCGGCGGCGACCTCTCGTCGCTGGCCGCCGGCCCGCGCATCGTCGACGCGCGCGGCCTCGTGGTGCTCCCCGGCTTCGTCCAGACCCACGTCCACCTGTGTCAGACGCTGTTCCGCGGGCTCGCCGAGGACTTGCGCCTGCTTCCCTGGCTCCGGCAGCGCATCTGGCCGCTGGAGGCCGCGCACGATCCCGCGAGCCTCCGCGCTTCCGCCCGCCTTTCGGTGGCCGAGCTGCTGCGCGGCGGCACCACCACGATCCTCGACATGGGCACCACGCACCACCACGCGGCGGTCTTCGAGGTCCTCTCGGAGTCGGGGATGCGCGCCGCGAGCGGGAAGGCGATGATGGACGAGGGCGAGGGCGTGCCGGTGGGTCTCCTCGAGACCACGCTCGACTCGCTGCGCGAGAGCTTCGATCTCGCGGAGCGCTGGGACGGCGCGGACCGGGGGCGCCTGCGCTACGCGTTCGCGCCGCGCTTCGCGCTCTCCTGCTCGGACATCCTGTTCCGGGAAGTCGTCGCGCTCGCGAAGGGCAAGTACCTGCTGCACACGCACGCAGCGGAGAACGAGAGCGAGACGCGCCGCGTCCTCGAGATCAAGGGCCGGCGCAACGTGGACTACCTGGACGACGTGGGCTTCCTCGGGCCACGCACGGTGCTCGCGCACTGCGTGTGGCTCGCGGACGACGAGATCGCGCGGCTGGCGAGGAGCGGCGCGCGGGCCGCGCATTGTCCGGGCACGAACCTCAAGCTCGGCTCGGGGGTGGCCTCGCTGCGCAAGCTGCTCGACGCCGGCGCGCACGTGTCGATCGGCGCGGACGGAGCCCCCGCGAACAACACGCTCGACGCCTTGGCCGAGATGCGCCATGCCGCGTTGCTCGCGTCGTGGAAGAGCGGCCCGGGGTCGGTGACGGCGCGGGAGGTCCTGACCCTCGCCACGCGCGCCGGTGCGGAGGCGCTGGGCCTCGAGGACGTCGTGGGCGGCGTCACGCCGGGGCGGGAGGCGGACCTCGTGGCCGTGGACCTCGACACGGCGCACGCCGCGCCCGCCGAAGACGCGGTCACGGCGCTGGTGTACTCGGCCCGCGCCGACGACGTCCGCCACGTCCTCGTGCGCGGCGAAGTCCTCGTGGAGGACGGTCGACTCGCTCGGCTGGACGCGTCCGAGGTCGTGCGCGAGGCGCGCGCCGCGGCCCGTTCGGTGCTCGAACGCGCGCGCCGTCACGGGTACGATGACTCCCGCGCCGCACGCGCGGCGCACGGAGGGACGGCGTGAAGCCTGCGGGACGTCGCGCGCACGTCGCCGTGATGCTGCTCGTGCTCCTCGCCGGCTGCGGGGGGAAGCACGAGGAGGCCGCGGGGAGGACCGCGCCCGGCGCCGCGAGGAAGTTCCGCGTGGGCGTCGTGTTCGACGTCGGCGGCAAGGGCGACCGGTCCTTCAATGACTCCGCGTACGAAGGCCTCCGCCGCGCCGCGGCGCGCCTGCCGATCGAGGTGTCGGACTTCGAGCCGGGTGCCGACGTGGATCGCGAGGTCGGCCTGCGCAAGCTCGCGTCCCGCGGCTACGATCTCGTGATCGGCATCGGCTTCCTCTTCACCGACGCGATCCGCACGGTCGCGAAGGACCACCCCGAGGTGCACTTCGCCCTCGTGGACGGGCGCATCGAGGACCTGCCGAACGTGGCCTCGCTGGTCTTCCGCGAGCAGGAGGGGTCCTTCCTCGTGGGCGCGCTCGCGGCGCTGACGTCGAAGACCGGCACGGTGGGCTTCGTCGGCGGCATGGACGTGCCGCTCATCCACAAGTTCGAGGCGGGCTACCGCGCCGGCGTCGCGCACGTGCGGCCCGCCACGAAGGTCCTCGTCGGCTACGCCGGCGTGCGGCCGGAGGCCTTCTCGGATCCCGTGCGCGGCAAGGAGATCGCGCTCTCGCAGATCGCGCAGGGCGCCGACGTGGTCTTCCACGCGTCGGGCGTGACCGGTCTCGGCGTCATCGAGGCGGCGAAGGAGCGGGGGGTCTACGCCATCGGCGTGGACTCGAACCAGGACGGCGTGGCGCCGGGAACCGTGTTGACGTCGATGATCAAGCGCGTGGACGTCGCGGTGGAGCGCGCGATCGAGGAGGGGTACGCCGGGCGGTTCCGCTCCGGGATCGTGGAGTTCGGGCTGGCCGACGAGGGCGTCGGCTTCTCGGTGGACGAGAACAACCGCGCGCTCCTGAGCGCCGGCCTGCTCGCTCGGGCCGCGGGGCTGCGCGACTCGATCGTGGCGGGCGGCATCGTCGTTCCCGCGGAGACCGGGCGCCGGTGAGCGCTCCGCGGCTCTCCGTCTTCGTGATCGCCCAGAACGAGGCGGAGCGCATCGGGCCGGCGCTCGACTCGGTCCGCTTCGCCGACGAGGTCGTCGTGGTGGACGGCGGAAGCACCGACGACACCGCGCGGCTCGCGCGCGAGCGCGGCGCCCGCGTGGAGGTGCGCCCCTGGCCCGGGAGCTTCGGCGTGCAGCTCGAGGGCGCCCTCGCGGAGACACGGGGCGAATGGGTCTTTCGCCTCGACGCGGACGAGACCGTGACCGAGGAGCTGGCCGCGGAGATGCGCGCGGCGCTCGGCCGCCCCGACCTGCCGGACGGCTTCCGCGTACGCCGCAAGAACTACTTCCTCGGCAAGTGGATCCGCCACGGCGGGTGGTGGCCGGACCCGCAGCTGCGACTCGTGCGGCGCGCGAAGGCGTCGATCCGCGGGGCGCCGGGCCACGAGACCGTCTGGGTGGACGGACGCGTGGAGGACCTCGGCGGCGCGATCACCCACGACACGAACCCCACGATCTCGGCGGCGATCTCCCGCGTGGAGCGCTACTCCACGTATCTCGCCGCCGAGCGCGCCGGCCGCCGGCGCATCCGCGGCTGGCACCTGGCGGCGCACCCGTTCGCCGCGTTCTTCCGGAAGTACTTCGTGCAGGGCAGCTTCCTCGACGGGCCGCACGGGTTCCTGATCGCCGCGATCCACGCGTACACGAAGCTCGCGACGTACGCGAAGGCGTGGGAGCTGCAGCGCGCCGAGGAGCGAAGCCGTCCGCGCGCGGGCGAGCGATGAGCCTCCCGCCGTCGATCGCGATGCGGGGGATCGTGAAGCGCTACGGAGCCGTGACCGCCGTGGACGGGGTCGACTTCGAGTGCGCGCCCGGCGAGTTCCACGCCATCGCGGGAGAGAACGGCGCGGGCAAGTCGACGCTGATGCGCGTGCTCTACGGCCTCGTCCGTCCCGACGAGGGCTCCATGGCGCTCGACGGAGTGCCGTTCGCGCCCGACGGCCCTCGCGACGCGCTCGCGCGCGGCCTCGGCATGGTGCACCAGCACTTCATGCTCCTGGGCCCCTGCACCGTCCTCGAGAACGCGATGCTGGGGGCGGAGCCCGCGCGCTTCGGCTGGCTGGACCGCGCCGCGGCGCGCCGCGCCCTCGAAGACGTCGCCGAGCGCTTCGATCTCCAGCTCGACCCGGACGCGCGCGTCGAGGACCTTTCGGTGGGGGAGCGGCAGCGCGTCGAGATTCTCAAGGTGCTGCTGCGGGGCGCGCGGCGCCTCGTGCTCGACGAGCCCACGGCGGTCCTCGCGCCCGGCGCGGCGCGAGCCCTCTTCCGCACGCTCGAGCGCCTCGCGGCGGACGGCGCCACGATCCTCTTCGTGACGCATCGCCTTCGCGAGGTCCTGGATCACGCGCGACGCGTCACGGTCCTCCGCCGCGGCCGCAAGGTGGCCACGCGGCTCGCCGCGGAGACGGACGAGCGCGAGCTGGCGCGGCTGCTGGTGGGGCGCGATCTCGCCCCGCGCGATCCGACGGCGCGCGCTCCCGCGGGAGAGGTCGTGCTGTCGCTCCGCCGCGTCGCGGACGCGTCGCGCGAGAGCCGCCTCGCCGACGTCTCGCTCGACGTGCGCGCCGCCGAGATCGTGGGGATCGCCGGCGTGGAGGGCAACGGGCAGCGCGAATTGGTCGAGATAGTGGCGGGCCTCCGCGGCTTCCGAGGCGTCGTCACGCTCCACGGTCGCTCGCTCGCGGGCAAAGGCCCCGGCGCGGCGCGACGCCTCGGAGTCGCGCATGTGCCGGAGGATCGCCTCGCCGCCGGGGGCATCGCGGGCTTCACCGTGGCCGAGAACCTGATCCTCGGCCGCGAGGGCGAGCGCCGCTTCCGGCGCGGGATCGCGCTCGACGCGGGCGCGATCCGGCGCTTCGCGGCGGAGCGGATCGCCGCCTTCGACATCCGTCCGCCCGATCCCGACGCTGCGCTCGGCGCGCTCTCCGGCGGCAACCAGCAGAAACTCGTGTTCGCGCGCGCGGAGGAGGGTCGTCCCGCGCTCGTCGTGGCCGCGCAGCCGACCCGGGGCGTCGACGTGGGCGCCGCGGAGGCCATTCACGGCGCGCTCCTGGACGTGCGCGATCGCGGCGGCGCCGTGCTCCTCGTGTCCGCCGATCTCGGCGAGATCCTGCGCCTGTCGGATCGCATCGTGGTCCTCTTCGCCGGGCGGATCGCGGGGACCTTCGTGCGCGACGAGGCGGACGAGGAGGAGATCGGGCTGCTCATGGCGGGAGTGTCCCGGACGAAGGACCAGCGGGCGTGAGCGCGCGGCGGACTCGGGTGGCGCTCCTCGCCGTGGGAGCGGCCGCGTTGATCGGCGCCGCGATGGCGCTCGCGATCGGGCAGAGTCCCCTCGCTGCCGCACGCGCCATCGTGAGCGGCGTGCTGCTGGATCGGGACGGCATCGGCGCCATCCTCTTCGACGCGACGACGCTCGCGCTCACCGGGCTCTCGGTCGCCTTCGCGTTCCGGGCCGGCCTCTTCAACATCGGGGCGGAAGGCCAGCTCACGGTCGGCGCGTTCGCCGCCGCCGTCATTCCGCTCGCGCTTCCGCGCGCGCCGGGCTGGGTGCTCGTGCCGCTGGCCGCGGCCGGCGCCGCGTGCGCGGGCGGGATCTGGGGCGCCATCCCGGGGCTCTTGCGCGCGCGGCTCGGCGGCCACGAGGTCCTGAACACGATCATGATGAACTTCGTCGCGGCCGGGCTGACGGGGTACCTCACCGTGCACGTTCTTCGCACGCCGGGGGAGATGATCCCGCAGACGCCCGCCATCGCCGCGGCGGCGGAGATCCCGCGGCTCGGCGCGACGCCCATCCTCCGGAGCGTCGTGTCACCGGCGAGCCCCGCGAACGGCGCTCTCTTTCTCGCGCTCGCCGCGGCGCTCTTGGCGTCGTGGACGCTCGCGCGCACGCCGTTCGGGTTTCGCGTGCGCGCCTTGGGGCTGGGGGAGCGCGCCGCGCACACGGCGGGCGTGCCCACCCGCACCACCATCGTCCTCGCGATGACGATGGCCGGAGCGCTCGCCGGGCTCGCGGGAGTCAACGAGGTGCTGGGCTTCCGCCACCGCTTCCTCGACAACTTCGCGGGCGGCGTGGGCTTCCTCGGGATCGCCGTGGCTCTGCTCGGCGGGGCGCGTCCGTCGGGGGTGCTGGCGGCCGCCCTGCTGTTCGGCGCCCTGAACGCCGGAGCCGTCGAGATCGACATCTCCACGGGCATTCCGCGCGAGCTGGTGCTCGTGCTGCAGGCGGCGATCCTCCTCGTCGCCACGGCCGGCGACGAGCTGCTCCGTCGCTTCGCCCACCTCGGGAGGCTCGGCCGCGGGCTTCGCCGGAGCCGCGCGTGATCGCTCTCGAGCTCCTGCTCACCGGCGTGCGTCTCGCCACGCCGCTCCTGTTCGCGGCGCTCGGCGGCGTGATCTCGGAGCGGGCCGGCGTGGTGAACATCGCGCTCGAGGGAAAGCTCCTCGGCGGAGCGTTCGCGGCGGCGGCCGTGTCGGTGGCCACCGGCAATCCGTGGCTCGGCGTCCTGGCCGCGGTGCTCGGCGGGGCTTCGATCGGAGTCCTGCATGCCCTCTTCGGCGTCGTGCTCCGCGGCGATCAGATCGTCGTGGGGATCGCGCTGAACCTGCTGGTGCTCGGCTTCACGCAATTCCTGATGGAAGCGCTCTACGGTTCTTCGGCAAACTCCCCGAGGTTCCCCGGGCTCCCGGCCGCCTTCGCCGCGCGCTTCTCGCCGCTCGTGTGGCTCGCGCTGCTCGCGGCGCCGGCGCTGCACGCCGTCCTCGCGAGATCGCGCTTCGGGCTCCGGCTGCGCGCGGTCGGCGAGCACCCCGAAGCGGCCGAGTCCGCGGGCGTGGCGCCGATCCGCGTGCGCGTCGCGGCGGTGGCGCTCGCGGGAGCGCTGGCGGGGCTGGGCGGAGCCTACCTCGCGCTGGAGGCGTCGCAGTTCGTGAAGAACATGTCCGCGGGCCGCGGCTTCCTCGCGCTCGCCGCCGTCATCTTCGGGAAGTGGCGCCCTGTTCCGGCGGCGGCGGCGTGCCTCTTCTTCGGCGTGACGGAGGCCGTGCAGATCCGCCTGCAGGGCCAGGGTGTCCCGACCCAGTTCGTCCAGATGATCCCGTACGTCCTCACCATGGTGGCGCTCGCGGGTCTCGTCGGCCGCTCGCGCCCGCCCGCCGCTCTCGGACGGCCGCTGCCGGTGGAGCGCTGAGATGCTGCGAGCCGCGTCGCGTGCGCTTCTCCCGGCGATCGTCCTCGTGCTCGTCGCGGCGTGCGCGCGCGAGGCGCCCCGCCCGGGCACCACGGCGGCACCGCCGAACGTGATTCTCTTCGTCGGCGAAGGCTTCGGCCCGGGGGCGTGGGCGATCGGGCGCGCGTTCGCCGCGGCGCACGGCGAGCGGCTCGTGCTCGACGGCGCGGAGCACCTCGGATTCCTGGAGCCGCGCTCGGCGGACCGCTCCGTCACGGATCCGGCCGCGGCGGCGACGGGGTGGGCGACGGGCCGGCTCGCGAAGAACGGCGCGATCGGCGAGATCGGGGAAGGGGGCAAGAGCCCTCCGCCGAATCTCTTCGAGCGGTTGGCCGATGCGGGGCGCCCGCGCGGGCTCATCACCACCGCGCGCGTGACCAGCGCCATCCCCGCGCCGTTCTACGCGCGGACCGCCGTCCGCGACGACGCGGCGGCGATCGCCGCGCAGCTGATCGCCGCGATGCCGACGCTCGCGATCGGAGGGGGACGACTCGAGTTCCTTCCGGACTCGGCGGCCGGCGTGCGGAGCGACGGGCGGGATCTCCTGCAGGAGGCGCGGGCGCGCGGCGTGACGGTCCTCGACTCGCTGGTCGCTCCGCTGCCGCACGATCACAAGGTGCTGCTCCTCCTCGCGCCGTCGCAGCTCCCGCACGAGATCGACCGGAAGGGCGGGCCGGAGCTCGCGAGCCTCGTCGTCGCGGCGATCCGGCGCCTCTCCGCGGATGGTCCGGGCTGGTTCCTCCTCGTGGACGAAGGACGGATCGATCAGGCCGCGCGCGACCACGACGGCCCGGCCCTCGCGCGGGACGTGATCCGACTGGATCGCGCCGTGCGCGCGGCGCTGCGCGAGGTGGATCTCAAGCGGACGCTCGTGGTGGCCGCCGCGGATCGCGCCACCGGCAATCCGAATCTCGGCGAGGGCGCGCGACCGGACAGCCTCGACGTCGTCTCGCAGTCCGTCGAAGAGATGGGCAAGCGGCTCTTCGACGGCAAGCCGTGGCGAGGAACGCCGGCCGCGCTCCAAGCGAAGGCGCTGCCGATCCTCGTGGAGGGCGCGCGTCACGCGGGCCTCGGCGCGGGCGACGTGGATCGGTTGCTCAGCGCGCCCACGCAGGAGGATCGCGACGCCGCGCTCGGCACGGCGATCTCGCGACGCTTCGGCGTCGTCTTCCTGGCGTACGACGACCAGCTCTCCTCGAAGTCGGGGCATGGGCCCACGGGCGAGCCGGTCGCCGTGCGCGCCTGGGGCGTCCGCTCCTCCGAGGTGCACGGCGTCCATGACCACGCCGAGTTCGGGCGCTGGCTGGCCGACGTGCTGCGGTTGCCGGTGGCGCCGGCGAGATCTCCCTCGAAATAGCTCGCTCGGGGAGCGGGGCCCTCGCGACCCGCGGCCGCGCGGGCGCGGCCGGTTGACACCGCGTAGCCGCGAGGCTAGGTTCGGCGGCTCGCGGCTTGGAGGACGGCCTTGCAAACCTCTCGCAGCGTCGCGTGGCTCGTCGCAGCGCTCGCGTCCACGATGGCCCTCGCCTCGTGCGCGAACGACGAGCGGTCGCCGTTCGATCCGTCCGCCGATCGCCGTCCGCCCGCGCTCGTGGACTTCACCGTCACGACCGCGGGCCAACACGTCTACGCCACCTGGCAGGCCGACGAGCCCGTGCATGCCGTCGTCGAGTACGACGCGGCGGACGGCACCGTGCACCACTCGTATTCCGGGGATCGCGGCTTCGCCACGTCCGGCGTCACCAAGCTGTTGAAGCTGGCCTCGCACGCCACGTACGGCGACGTCCGCGTCCGGCTGCGGGACCGCGCCGGCAACGAGGCGATCGCCCAGCCGGCCGGCGGAGACACCTTCGCCACGGACGTCGTGGCCGACGAGGAGCTGCTCTTCCTCGCCATGATCGACGTGGGTTGGGGAGACGCGCTCTATCTGCAGTCGCCGGAGGGGACGCGGGTGCTGATCGATGCCGGCCAGCCGCAGCACGCCCCCGACGTGCACAGGTTCCTCTGGGACTACCTCAACGTCCGCTCGCTGGACTTCGTGTCGATGACTCACGTGCATTCGGACCACATCGGCGGGTTCTACGGCGACAGCTTCAGCGGCGTGAACGGGTTGCTCTCGCCGCTCGCGCAGCCGCAGCGCATCGCGGTGCGGACCTTCATCGATCTCGCCGACAAGACGCCCGGGACGGTGAGCGGCAGCCCCTACGGGAGCCTCGCGGGCGCCATTTCCGGAATGCTCGCCGCGCAGCCCCCGCAGCTGGAGCGGTACGTGGCGCTGCACACGGGCGCGTCCAGCGACAACGAGCCGGCGCTTCGCTGGGGAGCGGAGCTCAAGGTCGACCTCCTCGCCGAAGGCCGGAAGGACTTCCTCATCCCGGACTACGCCTTGCAGAGCGCGATCGCCAGCGTGCAGAACAACGACTCCATGATCTATCGCGTGCAGTTCCGGGACTTCGTCCTCCTCCTCATGGGCGACGGGGAGTTCGCGACCGAAGAGTTCCTCGAGAACCGCTACTCGCCCGAGTTTCTCCGGGCCGACGTCCTGAAGCTCGGGCACCACGGGTCGAACGATGCCAACAGCGAGCGGTGGCTGAACTTCGTGGATCCCACCGCGGCGTTGATCACGAACGTGGTGAGCGAGAACCCGGGCGTGGAGCACCCCTTCGTGCTCGGGCGCCTCAAGCACCGGGGCACGGACTACTACGCGTCGGATCGCGTGATCCCGAACCGGGACCGCGCCGAGTCCGGCGTGCGCGGCGACGTCCTGCTCTATTCGGACGGCCACGCCTTCACGATGGTGGTCGACCACATCCGCTACGAGTAACGGCGACCGTTCGCCCGGTCCGGGTTCCCGTCGGCTTCTCCGCAGCGCGCGCTGGGGTAGCCCCGATCCGGCTTCCCGCGCCGGCTTCTCCGCCGCGGACGGTCGCCTACGCCATCCTGGCTTCGGCGCCCTCCCGCTCCGTCGCCTCCGCCATCCTGGCTGCGGCGACTCCGCGAAGCCGCTGCGGAGAACCCGGCGCGGGAAGCCGGATCGTTGCCTAGGTCGCGCGGAGTCTCGGAGCCGGCTCGGGATCGCACGGTGTCGGCCCCGCCGACATCGCGCGGCCCGGCGCACGCGTCGCGCGCTGCTGGGTCTGCGCGCACGCCCGGCGTGCCGCGCGTTGGCAGAGCGAGGCAAGCCCGCCGAGCTCGACCGTTCCTCCGAGGCGGCGTCACGAGCCGCGTTCGGCCATGGATGGCCGAACGCCTGCCGAGTGCCGAGGCCTAGGCCGGGGCATGGATGCCCCGGCCGCGCCGTCCGCAGCGGAGGAAGGGTCGAGCTCGGCGGGCGGGCGAACGCCCCTTGCGCGACCACCCCGAACTCGGCGGGCGGGCCAGGCCTTCGGGCGAACACGCCAGCTCGACGAGCGGGCGAGCTCTCGAGGACGCCGCGCGGGCGCCTCAGCCGCGGAAGCGGGCCATCGCTTCTTCGGCGGGCTCGTAGTGCGACGGCTCCATCGTGAACGAGCCGCGGCCCCGCGTGAGCGAGCGAAGGTCGGTGGCGTAGCCGAACATGCGCGAGAGCGCGACCGTGGCCGACGCACGCTCGAGCTTCTCGCGACTCTCCATGCCGGTGACCCGCGCCCGCCGCGCGTTCAGGTCGCGCAGCACTTCGCCCGCGTACTCGTCCGGCACGACGACCTCCACGCGTACCACCGGCTCGAGCAGCACGGGGCCGGCGGCTTGGGCCGCGAGGCGGAATGCTTCGGACGCGGCCCCGCGCACGGCGATCTCGGTGGCGGCTTCCCCGGGGAGCTCGGCGTCCAGGAGCTCGGCACGCACGTCGAGAAGCGCGTAGCCGGCGAACGGACCCGACACCATCG
The DNA here is from genome assembly GCA_046330135.1 of bacterium. Lineage (GTDB taxonomy): Bacteria > ARS69 > ARS69 > ARS69 > ARS69 > CAYYFX01. Next base: position 792,189 of record JAXLTI010000003.1, on the reverse strand, counting down.
ACGCGCGGGCGGCGCTCTCGATCCACGCGAGCGCCTGGGACGGAGCCTTGCCGTCCGCCATCACGCGCTCGAAGACGAAGCCCGCGTTCCGCTCGGCCGGCGAGAGTCGCAACGTGACGGCGGCACGGTGCGGCTTGTCCGCGATCTCTCGGTCGAAGCGGCCGGTCTGCGTGGCGGCCCGCGTGATCGACTCGCGGAACGCGACCTGCGGATTGCCGATGCGCGCGTCCACGCCGAACTCGCGCGCGAGGCGCTCCACCAGCACCTGCAGGTGCAGCTCGCCCATGCCGGCGATGATCTTCTGCCCCGTCTCCGGATCGTCGTGCACGGTGAACGTGGGGTCTTCCGTCGCGAGCTCGGCGAGCGCACGCTCGAGGTCCGGCACGTCGCCCTGGCTCTTCGGCTCGATCGCCGCGGAGATGACCGGCTCCGGGAAGCGGATCGGCTCGAGAATCAGCGCGTCATCCTTCGGGCAGAGCGTGTCGCCGGTGACGGTCCGCTTCGGACCGACGAGCGCCACGATGTCCCCCGCGATCGCCTCGTCGATCGCTTCCTTGCGGTTCGCGTGCATGCGGTACACGCGCGTGACGCGCTCTTCGAGCTCGCGATCCGGGTTCCAGACCTTCTCGCCCTTGCGCAGCGTGCCGGAGTAGACGCGCGCGTAGTAGAGGCGGTTGCGGCTCTCGTCGTTCATGACCTTGTAGACGAGCGCGGTGAGCGGCAGCTGCGGATTCGGGTTGCGCGTCACCACCTCCTCGGTGCCGGGCCGGACCCCTTGCACCGCGGCGACGTCGAGCGGGGAAGGGAGGAAGTCGACGATCGCATCGAGGAGGCGGCGGATGCCGCGATTCTTGAGCGCGGCGCCCGCGAGCACGGGATGGATGGAGCCCTGGAGCACGGCGGCGCGCAGCGCGGCGCGCACGTGCTCGGGATCGATCGCGCCGGACTCGAGGAACGGATCGAGGATCGACTCGTCGCCCTGCGCCGCCGCCTCGACGAGGCGCTCCCGCGCGACGTCGGCGCGGGAGCGCAGATCGCTCGGGATCTCCGTCGCGACCGGCTCGTCCGTCTCGTCGGCAGCGCTCCACGCGAGCAGGCGGTCGCCCACGACGTCGATCGCGGAGAGATAGCCCGCGTCCTTGCCCAGAGGGATCAGGAGCGGGACGAAGGTGCCGTCGAGCTTCGCTTCGAGGTCCGCGAGAGCGCGGTCGAAGTCCGCGCCGAGGCGGTCGAGCTTGTTCACGAAGACGAGCCGCGGCACGCGGTACTCGGACGCCTGGTGCCAGACCTTCTCGGACTGCGGCTCCACGCCGCCCACCCCGCAGATCACCACCACGGCGCCGTCGAGGACGCGGAGCGAGCGCTGGACCTCCGCGGTGAAGTCCACGTGGCCGGGCGTGTCCACGAGGTTCAGAGAGCAGTCGCGCCACGAGGTGGTGGTCACCGCGGACGTGATGGTGATGCCGCGCTCGCGCTCCTGGTCCATCCAGTCCATCGTGGCCGTGCCGGAGTCCACCTCGCCGATCTTGTGTGAAGCACCGGTGAAGAAGAGGATCCGCTCCGACGTCGTGGTCTTGCCGGCGTCGATGTGCGCGATGACGCCGAGATTGCGGACGTTGCGGATGCGGTCCTTCGGAAGCACACGGACCTCCGCGGGTTGCGGGATCCTGGCAACCTATCACTCGACCTCGCCGGGCGGCAAGGCGAGGGCCGCGCGGCGCACCCGCTCGGGACGTGTTTCCTGCGCGGGGCGCGGCCTTCCCGCGCGGGGCCCGGCCGCACGTTGACACTCCCGCGAGGCCGCTTCTATCCTGCGCGCCCCGAGCGTCGAGAAGGTGCGCCCTTGGCCGACGTCCCCGACAGCCCGCTGCAGCGTGGACGGTGGGGGGCGGCGTTGCCCTGGCTCTTCCTGCTTCCGGCCGGATTGCTCACGATCGTCTTCCGCATCCTGCCGATCGTCGCGGCGTTCGGGCTCTCCTTCTTCGACGCGAGTTTCGGGAAGATCCACGCGTTCGTCGGCGCCGGTCAGTACGTGCGCCTCCTCTCCGACCCCGACTTCTGGCAGAGCGTCGCGAACACGATGTGGTTCGTGATCGGCGCGGTGCCGCTCTCGATCGCGGTGTCGCTGCTCTTCGCCGTCCTCCTCAAGCGCGGCGTGCGCGCGCTCGGCGTGTATCGCACGATCTACTTCCTGCCGGTCGTGACCTCGTTCGTGGCGGTCTCGATGATGTGGAAGCTCATCTTCCATCCGCGCTTCGGGGCGGCGAACGCGCTGCTCGGCGCGCTCGGCGGATCGGGGCTCCAGTGGCTCGAGGAGCCGCGCGGCATCTTCGCGCTCGCGGGGGCGGCGTGCGGGTTGCACCTGCCGGCGTGGGCGCACGGTCCGAGCCTCGCGCTCGTTTGCGTGACGTTCGTGTCGGCGTGGCGAGGCATCGGCTACAACGTCGTGATCTTCCTCGCCGGCCTGCAGAACATTCCCGAGCACCACTACGAGGCGGCGCGCATCGACGGCGCGGGACGCTTCGCGATCTTCCGCCACGTGACGTGGCCCTTGCTCGGGCCCACGACGTTCTACGTGGGCGTGATGACGACGATCCTGTCGTTCCAGGTGTTCGCGCCGATCTACCTGATGACCGGGCCCCCGGTGGGGGGGCCGCTCGGCACCACGAACGTCATCGTCTACTACCTCTTCCAGAAGGGCTTCGACGCCGGCGGCAACATGGGCTACGCGTCGGCGGTGGCGCTGGTCCTGTTCGCCGCGATCCTCGCGCTGACGCTCTTCCAGCGGAAGGTCGTGGAGGCGCGCGTTCACTATGCGTAGGCTCGAGGCGCTCCGCCGCGCGTGGCCCACGCATTTGCTGCTGATCGTGGGCGCCCTGTCCTTCGTGCTGCCTTTCTACTGGATGGTGGCGACGTCGCTCAAGGGGCCGGACGACCTCTTCCGCTCGCCGCCCACGTGGCTCCCGCACGCGCCGCGCCTCGCGAACTACCCGGACGCCTGGCACGCGGTGCCCTTCCCGCGCTACTTCGCGAACACGATCGGCGTCGCGGCGGTCATCGTGCTCGGCGTCGTGGCCACCTCCGCGCTCGCGGCGTTCGCGTTCGCGTTCCTCAAGTTCCGCGGGCGCGAGCGCCTCTTCGATCTCTTCCTGGCCACGATGATGGTGCCGGAGCCGGTGTATCTGATCTCGTCGTACGTGCTGCTCTACAACCTGCCGGGCGGCGGCCGCGACGGCTGGATCGACGACTACGCCGCGCTCGTCGTGCCGTGGCTCGCGCACGTGTTCTCGATCTTCCTCCTGCGGCAGCACTTCCTCAGCTTCCCGCGGGATCTCGTGGACGCCGCCGTGATCGACGGCTGCGGGCCCTTCCGCTTCCTGTTCTCCGTGGTGCTGCCGCTCTCGCGCGCGTCGCTGACCGCGGTGTGCCTCTTCACGTTCATCAACACGTGGAACAGCTTCCTCTGGCCCCTGGTGATGACGAACTCGGACTCGAAGCGGCTGATCCAGGTGGGCCTCGCGTTCTTCTCGCAGGCGCAGGGGACCGAGCACGGCCTGATGATGGCGGCCGCCGTGTTCTCGATCGCGCCGCTCGTGCTCGTGTACTTCTTCGCCCAACGCCAGATCATCGAGAGCCTGACGCACACCGGAATCAAGGGGTAGGGACCATGAGGCGGATCGCGCTCCTCGCGGCGCTCTCGACGATCGTGGCGTGCGGCGGTTGCGGCGGTAGCGAGGACGCGAAGAAGGCCGCCGCGAACGAGCCCCTCCACTTCTGGCACGCGATGGGCGGCCCCCTGGGCAAGTCCCTCGAGGCGCTCGTCGCGGACTACGACGCCACGGCGCGCACGAAGGTCGAGAACGTCTCCATGGGGCAGTACGAGGCGCTGTCGCAGAAGATCATGGCGGCGGTGGCGGCGGGCGGGCCTCCGGACCTCGCGCAGTGCTACGAGGCGTGGACCGCGAATCTCGTCGAGAACCACGCGGTGGTCTCGTTCGACCGGTTCCTGGACGGTCCCGAGGGTGCCGCGATGCGCGCGGACATCCCGCCGATCTTCCTGCAGGCGTCCACGCAGGGCGGGGCGCTGTGGTCCTTCCCGTTCAACAAGTCGGTCCGCTGCCTCTACTACAACCGGGAGCTCTTCAAGCGCGCCGGCCTCGACCCCGAGCGTCCGCCCCGCACCTGGCAAGAGTATCGCGACGACGCGAAGAAGCTCACGGTGGACGCGGACCACGACGGCAAGCCGGAGCAATGGGGCTTCGCGAGCCAGATCACCGCGGCGATGTTCGAGAACCTGCTCGTGCAGAACGGCGGCGCGCTGCTGACTCCGGACGAGACGCGGGCCGCGTTCGACTCGCCGGAGGGCATCGAGGCGCTGGAGTTCATGACGGACATGCTCGTGCGCGACAAGACCTCGCTCGTGAGCTCCGGGTTCGAATACCAGAACGAGTTCCTCGCGGGAAAGGTCGCCATGGTCGAGGGCAGCTCGGTCACGCTCTCGTTCCTCGGCGGCAAGGTCACCTTCCCGCTCGGAATCGCGCCTCTCCCGGCGGGGAAGAAGGACACGCAGCTCGTGGCCGGCACGGACGTCGTCCTCTTCGCGACGACGCCCGAGCGCGAGCGGTCGGCGTTCGAGTTCGTGAGGTGGTTCACCGACACGCCGCAGACCGCGCGCTGGGCCGCGGAGACCGGCTACTTGCCGGTCCGGCGCTCGGCGATGGAGCACCCCGTGCTGAAGGCGCAGTTGGACGCGCACCCGGGCCTGCGCGAAGCGTACGCGCAGCTCGACCGCGCCCTGGTGCAGCCGAAAGCCAAGGGCTGGTATGCGGGGCGCGCGATCCTGGAGCGGGAGGCCATCGAGCCCGTGCTGCGCGGTCAGCTTCAGCCCGCCGAGGCGCTGCGCGGCGCCGCGGCCAAGGTGAACGTCGAGCTCGCGAGGAAGTGAAGTGACCTTCGGCGGAGCGCTTTCGTTGACTTCCTCGAGTCGCCGTGATAAACGAAGCGGCTCCGGTCATCGCGGGCCAGGACCGACATCGGACGCCGTGACCGGCCAGGAGTTCCCCTTGAAAAGCCTCGACCGTCCTCTGGCCTGGGCGCTCCTCCTGGGCACGGTCATTGCCGTCGCGGCGTCTCCCGTGCGTGCCGCCGATCACCTGCTCCTGACCGAGTTCTCGGTCACGCCCACGAACGCCGAGTTCGTCGAGATCTACAACCCCACCGCCAACTCGATCGATCTCGAGGACTACTACCTGTCGGACTTCGTGCTGGCGAGCGACCTGACCCAGGACTACTGGCGGATCGTGGACGGCGCGCTCATCCCGAGTCCGGGCTTCGCCAACGACTTCCTGGTGCACTTTCCCGCCGGGAGCTCCATCCACTCCGGGCAGACCCTGGTCATCTCCATCCACGACGATGCGTTGTTCACGGCGGCCTGGTCCACGGGCGGGCGGATCATCAAGCCGGACTTCGAGCTGAACCAGGACGGCACGGCGGACGGCGTGCCCGACATGGTGGATCCCGGTCCCGAGCTCGTCGGCCAGCCGCTGATCCAGTCGGCGGCGGGGCTCTCGAACGGCAGCGAGGCGGTCGTGCTGTTCTTCTGGGACGGACAGAGCGACCTCGTGCAGGACGTGGACATCGTGCAGTGGCGGGCGTCCGGCGCCTCCGCGAACACGCTCTATCCGAACAAGACCGGGGTGAGCATCGACGGCCCGGACCCGGACCACGTCGCCAGCACGTACCTCAACGACACCGGCGTCGGCGGCCAGGACGTCGCGTCGAGTCTCGCGACCGCGAACGATCCGGGTCTCACCGTGTCACGCGTCGACTTCACCGAGGGCAACGAGCACCTCACGAACGGCAACGGCATCACCGGCCACGACGAGACCAGCGAGAATCTCTCGGCCACTTGGCACGCCAACACGGAGCCGTCGATCGGGTCGCCGGGGGCTTTCGGTCCGCCCTCCCTACTGGCGGGCGCCGCGCGCGCCGCGGACCGCTTCGAGCTCCTCTTCTCGCGCGCCCTGGACGCCGCGAGCGCGCAGCGCGCTTCCGCGTACACGGTGCTCGAGGTGCTCACGTCGGGCGGCGAGGCCACGGCATTGCCCCTCGCGGTCGCTTCGGCGACGCTGGCGCCGGACGGCCGCACGGTCCTCCTGCAGACCGATCCGCAGGTTCCGCTCGCGCTCTACGAGGTCCGCGTGTCGTCCGTTCTCGCGGAAGGCGGCCGGGAAGGCGTGGCGCCGGGCACGCGCGTGCTGGTGCGCGGGTTCAACGCGACCGCGGGCGTGCGCCTCGACCTCCCGCACCGGCCCTTCGTTCCGCAGATCGACGGGGAGGTCGAGATCACGTACGTCGCGCCGCAGGGTCAGAGCGTCCTCGTGCGGGTCTTCGACGGACAGGGCCGCGAGGTCTTCGTGGTGGCGGAGGAGACCGCGCCAGCGGGCGGGCTGCGCACGCTCCGCTGGGACGGCCGTGATCGGCTCCGCCAACGCGTTCCGGCGGGGGTCTACTTCGTGCACCTCGAGATTCGCGGCACGGGGCAGGAGACCGCGGTTCCCCTCGTGGTGGCGGTGGCGCAGGAGGGGTCGATCCGATGAAGATCGGGATCCCGCTCGCTCTCGCGGCCGGTGCGGCTCTCGCGGCGTGCGCCGCCGCCGCCGCCGCGCCTTCGCCGCGCGACGGCTCCGTGGATCCGCCGCGCCGCTCGCCGTTCGCGCCGGCCGGACCGCTGCGCGTCCTCGGCGGGATCACGCCGATCTCCCAGGTCGCCGCCGACGACGCGAACGGGCTCGCTTCGCTCGGGGAGTTCACGCTGGTCACCGTGCGGGGCGTCGTCCAATCCGCCACCGGCCAGCTCGACCCGTACGACCATGCGCGCGCGTCGAACTGGTTCTACGTGAGCGACGGCACGGCGAGCGTCGCGATCTCGCGCGTGGACTCCATCGGCGTGGCCGCGGCGGTCGGGGACTCGGTCGAGATCGGCACGTTCGTCTTCACGCAGCGCTTCGTGCCGTTGCGCGGGACGCGCACCCTCGACCTCGCGCAGGGCTTCGGCCTGGATCACGTCACGATCCTCGCCGCCGGCCGGCCCACGCGGCCGGCGCACGCCATCCCGGCGGACAGCCTCGTCGCGCAGGGCGCGCGCTTCGAGGGCGAGCTCGTGAAGGTCGGCGGGCTCACGATCGTCGACGGCTCCGAGTGGCCGGCGGCGGGAAGCTCCGCCTTCGTGCGCGCGACGGATGGCGCGGATACGGTGAGGATCCTGGTCGACAAGGACACGGACCTGGCCGGGATCACGCCGCCCTCGGGCGCGTTCGCGATCACCGGTTTCGTGAGCCAGGACGACCCGAACGTCCCGGGCGGGTCGAACGGGCCGTTCCTCTCCGGCCATTACGTCTACCCGCGCTCGCGCTCGGACATCTCGCAGGGGGACGGATCGGGAACGGCCGTGGTCTCGCCGACCTTCGTGACGGAGGGCGCCGGCGGCCTGTCCTTGACGTTCACGTTCGCCGGGCAGACGTCCACCCTCGAGACCGTCGACCTCGCGCTGCCGGCGAGTTGGACCTGGGCGGCCAGCTCGGGGAATCTCACGCTCTCCGGAGCGGGCTTCTCGTCGGCGAGCGCGTCGTTCGCGCCGCAGGGCGGCGGATGGGCGGTCACCGTGTCCGGAGCGGCGGTCACCGCGTCGGCCACGGGGACGCTCGTGGTGAGCGCCCTGGCCGCGCCGCCCGTCGTCGAGTCGTCCACGTTCCTGGTGCGGACGGCCGTCGCCGCCGGCACGCCGACCGCCATTCTCGTCTCGCCGGTCGTCGAGGTCGTCTCGAACGCCGTGCCGGGCGACGTCGTGATCAACGAGCTCTATCCGCGCACGACGGATCTCACCGGCGGGTTCGAGCGCAGCGAGTTCGTCGAAGTCCGGAACGTGTCCGGCCGGGATCTCGTGATCGGCGGCTGGACGCTCGCGGACATCGGGCGGACGGCACACTGCACCACGGACTCGCGTTGGGCGTTCCCGGCCGGCACGCTCCTGCCGTCCGGCGGATTCGCGGTGGTGTGTCAGACGGCGCGCGACACGCAGTCCGGGGGAGCGGGGTTCCTGGCCGACTTCCCGAAGTTCCCGTCGGGAGTGCCGCTCTTCGAGACGTTCGATCCCTCGTACGAGGCGCCGAGCGCCGACGATCCGGGCACGCCGAACATGGTGCTCGTGGACGCCACGCCGCAGAACGACCAGATGCAGCTGCTCGGCGGTCCGAACACGAACGTGGGGCAGTGCGAGTCGCCGAACGTGGCCGGGTTGCTGCTGCCGTTCGAGGAGCTCGTGGCCCTGCGGAACGCGCTCGGCGCAGTCGTGGACGTCGTGGAGTACCGCAATCCGGGGCCCTGCCCGCAGGATCTCTGCACCACCACGGACGTGGGCGGCACCGGCCCGAACGACGCCTACGCGTTCGGGGCGCCCAAGGTTGGACACACGCTGGGCCGGGACGCGGCGTCCACGGATACGGGAGTCTCTTCGGCGGACCTCCGTCCGTCGTCCACGCCGACCCCCGGCCTCGCCAACATCCCGGGGGACACGGTGCCGCCCGTGCTCGCCACTCCGGCGCCGAGCCTCGCGCTCTCGGCCAAGCTGCTCGAGATCCGCTACGACGAGCCGGTGGTGGACGCGCTCGCGATCGATCCGGCGCGCTACTCGATCACGCTCGCCGGCGGCGGCGGGGTCGCCGTGCGCGAGGTCCTGCGCGACGCCGCCGACCCGCTCGTGCACTACTTCCTGTCCGTCGACGCGCTGCCCGCCGGCGGCACGGCGTCGCTCCGGATCCAGGGCGTCACCGACATCCCGTTCGGCGGATCGGGGAACGCCATCGACACCACGGTCGCCTTCCCCGTCCCGGCCGACGCGGTGTCGGTATGCGACGTCCAGCGCTTCGACGAGTCCGGGATCTCGCCGCACACGGGGGAGACCGTGACCATCGCCGGCTACGTCACGGTGGCGCCGAGCGAGACGGACCGGATCAGCATCTGGGTCCAGGAGCCGGGCGCCGACGGCTGCGGCGTCAACGTGTTCTCCTTCGCGCCCACGGCGGGGGACACCGTCACCCTCGCCGACTACCTGAGGTACGGCATCCGGCAGAACGACCTCGTGCAGATCCGGGGCCGCATCACGGAGTTCATCTCGTCGACTTCGGGGGCCGGGGCCGTCACGGAGCTCTCCGCCATCGACGGCGTCAGGTTCCACCGCTTCCTGGCCCGCGGCCTCGCGGGGCCCGCGCCGCGCGTCGTCTCCACCCGGGCCGCGAACGACGAAGCGCTCGAGGGCACGCTCGTCCGCACGGTGGGAACCGTGATCAACTCGAACGCCCTCGCGGCGTTCATCGACGACGGGTCGGGCTCCATCCAGGTCTTCCAGAACTTCTCGACGCTCGACCTCACGCGCTACACGGTGGGCGACCGGCTGGACGTGACCGGCGTCATCACGCAATTCGACTCGACGGAGCCGTACCTGTCGGGCTACGAGCTGGTCCCGCAGGCGCAGGACGCGATCGTACGCGCGGACGTCGGCTTCTCCGCAAACGGGCCGCAGCTGCGGGTCCCGCACCGCGTGCTCGTGCCCCAGCTCGGCGAGAAGATGGAGATCGTGACGAACACGCCGCCGCGCAGCGACGTCATCGTCGAGATCTACGACTCGTTGGGGCGCAAGGTCACCACGCTGTACGACGGCGTGGGGCTGGGCGAGATGAAGCTGACGTGGGACGGTCGCAGTCAGAACGGCGAGATCGTGGATCCGGGCGTGTACCTGTGCCACGTCCGGGCGGTGGCGTTGGACGGCGGGAGCGTCAAGAACGAGACGGCTCCGGTCGTGGTCGGGCTCCGGCTCAACGGCGGCGGCGCTCGATGAGACGACGAGGCGAACGAAACGAGGGAGGGCTGGCCGTGATTCGCAACCGAGGGCTTCGCGCCGGGCTGGCCGTCGCCGGGCTCGTGCTCGGCACGGCGTCCCCCGGACGCGCGGTGTTCGACGACCTGGAGCTCAGTCCGCGGGCCGCCGGGCTGGGCGGCTGCCACACCGCGCTCTCCTCCGACGCGACCGCGCTCTTCTACAACCCGGCGAGCCTCGTGGGGATCGAGGGCCGCGACCTGCGGGGAACGTTCTTCGAGCCGTTCGATCTCGGCTTCGCGCGCGTCAACGCGGTCGCGGTGGCGATGCCGTGGAAGGACTGGGGCACGTTCGGGGTCGGCTACACGGACTACCGCGTGGACTACGACGGCACGGTGCTGTCGGTCGAGCGCACGTTCACGCTCGGCCACGCGTTCAGCCTGATGCAGGACATCTCGTCGAGCCTCGCGTTCGGCTACGACATCAACCTGTACAACCTCGACTACGGGCCGCCCTCGGTCTCGGGCGTGGAGCTCGGCTCGCAGTGGACGGCCGGGCTGGACGTGGGGCTCGTGGCGCGGCTGCGCGAGCGCACCACCGCGGGCGTCTTCGCGACGAACGTGAACAATCCCACGGTCGGGAAGCCGAACGAGGACGACCTTCCGCAGCGCGTCGCGGGCGGCATCGCGTACCGCCCGTACGACGGCGTCGTCACGGCGGCGGAGGTGGAGAAGGAGCTCGGCAAGGACACGCAGTTCCGCGGCGGCATGGAATTCAAGGTCGCGGATCCCCTGTCGCTCCGGTTCGGGGCGCAGACGAAGCCGAACCTCTTCGACGTGGGCGTGGGCTTCGAGTGGCGGCAAGTCCAGGTGGACCTGGCATACACCTACCACCCCGTGCTGAACGAGACGCTCCGGTACGGGCTCGGCCTCAAGTTCTAGGGGAACGGGCGTGCGTGCAGTCTTCGTCTTGGCGGCTCTTCTCTGGACGGTCGGCGTGGCCGCCGCCGCGGGTCCGCTGGATTTGAATCGGGCCACGCGCGAGGAGATCGCCGCCCTTCCCGTGCCGCCGGCGGTCGCGCAGGCGATCTGGGAGCATCGCGAGTACGTGGACTGGTTCGAGGCCGTCGACGATCTGATGCGCGTTCCCGGGATGACGCCGGAGCTGCTCGCGGCGCTCAAGCCGCTCGTCGCGATCGTCCCCGTGGAGCCCTCCGAGGAGCAGCGCCGCAAGGACGACCTGTTCTATCGCTTCGAGTGGTGGGAGGGGAGCGAGGGCGCGGACGAGTCCCTCGTGGAGATGTACAAGGATCTCGCGCTGCGACCGGTGGACGTGAATGCGGCCAGCGTGCTCGACCTCCAGAACCTGCAGACGATGACCCCGGTCGCGGCGGCGGCGATCGCCCGCTACCGGGATCGCGTCGGGAAGATCGGCAGCGCGGCGGACCTGCGGCGCGCGCCCGGGCTCACGTCGTTCAATTACTCGAACGTCCGCAACTTCCTGACCTACGACGAGCCCCCGGGGGAGAAGAACCGCCTCCACGGGGACTACTCCTTGCGAGTGGAGACCACGAACTACTTCCAGAGCGTCGAGGACATGCTGCGCGAGGACCGGGATCCGGGCGTCGGCACGAACGACAACTGGTGGGATCGGCTCGGCCTGGACGATGCGCGTCCCGCCGTCGCCGAGAAGCTGCTCGTGCGCCGCGGGCGGGATCTCTCCGCCGGGCTGGTCGGGGTGAGGCGGCTCGGCGAGGAGGATCTCCTCGACACGAGGAAGGGCTTCGTGAGCGTCGAGGACCAGCGGATCGGGCCGGTGAAGCTCGACAAGATGGTCGTCGGCAACTACGCGATCTCCTGGGGTCAGGGCGTCGTGATGGACAACAACGACTTCCGGTCGTCGCGCCACACCGGCTACGGCTTCACGAAGCGGTACGACGGGATCCTCGGGGACCTGTCGCGCAGCGACGAGTACGCGCTCCGCGGCGTCGCCACGGAAGCGCGCTGGAGCCACCTGCGCGCGCTCGGGTTCTACTCGGACGAGGACCGCGACGCCATCCTCAACGCGGACGGCTCCGTGAACATGCTCATCCGCATGACGCCGCGCATCGACAACGCGGACCTGGAGGCGGCGGGGCTCCTGCCCATGAAGGACGTGCTGAGCGAGAAGACGTGGGGCGGAAACCTCCGTTGGGACTTCGGCTACGGCCGGCACTTCGGCATCAGCGGCTACGAGAGCCGCTACGACCGCCTCTTCGATCCGAAGTGGAGTCCGCACGATCCCACGGACAAGTCGCCGCTCGTGGCCGACGACAACGAGGACACGTTCGTCGCGCAGGACGCGGAGCTCTTCTCGTCCTACAAGAGTCCCGGCAAGTACCGCCGCGTCCAGGGGGCGGACTTCCAGTGGGTGTACCAGAACTTGGCCTTGCAGGGGGAGTACGGCGAGCTCCAGGAGGACGGCAGCATCCTGAAGATCGGCGACGACCCGAAGGCCCTGGTGCTGAACAGCTACGTCCAGTACGAGAACCTCGACTTCCTGGCTCTCTACCGCGACTACGACCTCGCGTACGACAACCCCTACCAGCGCTCGTTCTCGAACTACGAGCGCTTCAAGGGCACCATCATGGAGGACTTCTTCCGTCTCCAGGATCCGGTGTACGGTTTCGTCTTCCAGAACTCGTCGCAGCCGCAGGCCGAGCGGGGGTTCTACTTCAGCACGCGCTATCGCATCACGGATCCGCTGACGCTCATCGTCGAGAGCGACCTGTGGCGCCGTCAGGGGGACATGAGCAAGTACACGCGCTTCGTCGGGCGCCTCCAGTACCGCTTCACGTTCCCGGTCCGCCTGGAGCTGCGCCAGAAGTGGCAGAACCGCGAGCTCGACAACCTGGACGACGGCTCCATCTACAACAACGTGGAGACGCGGATCAACGCGTCCTGGCGCCTCTCGCGCTTCGACGAGCTGCAGCTCACGTACTACAGCTCGTACACGCAGTGGCCGCCGCGTGGGCGTCTGCAGGGCGAAGTCGAGGCGAACGGGCTGAGCCCGATCACCGGGAACAACGCGTCGCCAGCGTGGGCGTACGGCGGGTGGTGGACGCATCATCTCGGGAACGAGCGCACGCAGCTGGACGGCGCCATGTTCGTGTACGACGGCTTCTTCTGGTTCTTCGAGAAGAACACGTTTCGGACGGCCGACGGAGCGGCCTTCCGGTCGTTCGTCGAGGTCTCGGACCGGGTCTCGGACGGCCTCACGCTCCGGCTGCGCTGGGTCCGGGAGAACAAGCTGCGCAACACGGCGGTGGACCTTCGGAAGTACAACCTGGAGGTCGGCGCCCCGATCGACGTCGTCGACACGAAGCGAACCCTGAGCTACTTCCGCGTCCAGGGCGACTGGACGTTCTGATTCCCGGGAGGAGGGAACCATGAGACGGATTCCGGCGATCGTGGCGGCCGGTGCGCTCCTCTCGGCGACGAGCGCCGCGGCCCTGACGTTCTTCGACCTCACCACGGGAGACGAGGCGCTCCTGCCGGACGCGCGGGCGGTCGCGATGGGACGCACGCGCGCGGCGGAGGGCACCGGCGCGTTCAGCGGCGCCACGAACCCGGCGCTCCTGGCGCAGGTCGGCGGCACCGTGGCGGCGCTGGGCGGCAGCGTGCTGAAGCTCAAGGAGACGCGGTCGACCCCTGCCTACGACAGCTTCGACGCGTTCCTCGTGGAGTCCATCTACGCGCTCAACGACGAGTACCAGTCCGAGGGCGCTGTGGGTGTGGCGTCGAGCTTCGTGGTGCAAGGCGTCCGCGCCGGCGCAGGGCTCTCGTTCGCGCCGCTGCGGGACTTCCAGTACGACTACTCGGAGGAGGTCCGGGACAACAACGCCTTCACCCAGCCGCGCGACAAGCTGCTGGCGATGAACGAGGTGCACTCCGAAGGGCTGCTGAACGCGTGGTCGCTCGCCGCAGGCGCGTCCCCGATCGAGCCCCTGGACCTCGGCGCCACGCTGCAGCTGGTCCACGGCCGGCACGACCTCTTCGCCCGCACGCGCTTCGTGCAGGCGGGGACGGAGGATCTGACGCGGCTGGACGTCTCCTCCCTGGACGGTCACCGCTGGCTGCTCGGCTCGGCATGGCGTCCGCGTCCGGCCATCACCACCGCTCTGGTGTGGGCGAGCGCCTGGAAGCTCGAGGGGGATTTCGCCCGCGAGGGGAACCCCGCGAACCTCGGCTTCGTGGGCGACGCCGCCTCGGGGCCGGCGTCCGGCACGGCCGCGATGCGGTACCCGCAGCAGGTGACCCTCGGCGTCGCCTGGCAACCGCGCGCGAAGCTCCGCACGACGATTCGCGTGGACGCCGACTGGGCGCAGTGGTCCGCCTTCCGGGACGATCTCCGCGTGGGGGGCGAGCTGGCGGACGTGTGGGAGGCGCGCCTCGGCATCGAGCACGTCTTCTACAACGGCTTTCCGCTGCGCGTCGGCATCCGGTACGCGCCCTCCCCGCTCGACGAGGAGGTCGCCACCACCGCGTTCACGTTCGGGGGCGGCCTTGACGTGGGCCCCCTGCGCGCGGACCTTGCTTTCGAGGTCGCGAATCGCCGGTACCGTTACCCGGACCTCTTCGACGACGCGCGCTTCGGCGGCAACACTCGCCTCCAGAAGGACTTCGTCGAGGAGAACGGCACTTCGGCGTTCCTCACCGTCGGCGCCCGGTTCGCGCCCCTCGGAGGCTGATTCATGCGTCGGTGCGCCTTAGCCCTGGCTTCCGCGGTCGCGCTCTCTCTCGCGCTCGCCGGTGCGGGCCGGGCGGAAGTCGTGCACCTCACGGTGGTCCACACCAACGACGTCCACGGCGGCATCGATCCGACCGGCGCCACGTACATGAATCGGGAATTCCCGCCGCGCCTCGGCGGCGGAGCCTCCATGATCACGCTCGTCGAGCGCGTCCGCGAGGACGTCGCGCGGAAGGGCGGGCGCCTGCTCCTGGTGGACGCCGGCGACATCTTCCAGGGCACGCCGGTGGGCACGCTCTCCAAAGGTCGCGTCGTCATGGACTTCATGAACGCCGTCCGCTACGACGTGATGTCGCTGGGCAACCACGACTTCGACGAAGGCCAGGACAACACGCGCTCGCTGGTGCGGCGGGCCACCTTCCCGGTCCTCGCCGCCAACCTGATCGACGTCAAGACGGGCAAGACGGCGGACTGGGTGGAGCCGTGGATCGTGAAGGACTTCGGGAACCTCAAGGTCGGGATCTTCGGCCTCATCACGGCGGAGACGAAGAACATGAGCTTCCCGGCGAACGTCGCGGGACTGGAGTTCGCGCCGCTCGTGCCCACGGCGCGGCGCTGCGTACAGGAGCTGCGCGCGCAGGGCGTGGACCTCGTGCTCGGCCTCGGACACGTCGGTATCCCCTACGATCCGAAGGACGCGGTGCGCCAGCGCGAGCGCGACGGCTGGCCCGCGGAGGACGACGACCGCGCCACGGCGATCGACGTCGCGCACGAGGTTCCGGGAATCGACGCTTTCTTCGCCGGCCACATCCACAAGGGCTTCGACGACGCGTGGGTGGATCCGGTGACGCACACGTACGTCTTCCAGACCTACGGGCGAGGGTCCGGCGCCGGCATCGTGACGCTCGACGTCGACACCGCGACGAACCAGATCGTGGGCACGCGCTTCTGGTCCGACCGCGGCTACCTCGTGACCTTCTTCGAGGACGAGTTCTGGCCCGAGGCGAAGACCGCCCAGACCATCGGAGCGGAGGTGGCCCAGGCGGAGTCCGGGATGGACCGCGAGATCGGGCGCGCCACCGGCAAGTTCTCCCGCGAGGGCGAAGGCGAGACGCCGATGGGGAACGCCGTGTGCGACGCGATGCTGGAGGAGACCGGCGCGGACTTCGCGTTCTCGAACCTCGGCGGCATCCGCGACGACTTCGGCCCCGGCTCGATCTCGCCCCGCGACGTGTTCAAGGTGCTGCCGTTCGACAACAAGCTCGTCGTCGTGCAGATGTCCGGAACGCTGCTGCGCGACGTGATCGAGACGCGCGTGTCGGGGACGCACGGCGGACTCTACATCGCGGGCGGCCGCGTGAAGTACAACGCCACGCGACCGGACTTCGATCGCGTCGTCTCCTTCTCCGTGGGCGGCGGGACCTGGGATCCGGGGCGGACCTACCGCGTCGTCACGAGCGACTTCCTCATGCAGGGGAACAACGAGCTGAAGATGCTGCCCGGCATCCCGGCGGAGAAGCAGACCTACACGGGGAAGACGATGCGCGAGGCGTTCGAGAACTGGATCGCCCGCCACACTCCGGTGTCGCCTCAGGTGGACGGCCGCTGGGTTCGGGACGACTCCGCCGCCCCGGATCCGGACTTCGCCGCGGCCGCTCGGCGCGGCTCCACGCCCTGATCGTCCTTTTTCTCGCCTTCCTTGCCGCTTCTTCACCGGGCATGGCGTTCCCGTGCCGGTTTCAGCCCCCGCCGACCCGCGGAAGGCTTGGCTCCCCCGGTGGTGTTTTGATATTCTAAAGAGCCGGGGTGGGGTGGCCTCCCCGGCCGGCCGTCCGTCCCGTCCCTACGAGGGTCGCGACCCCCGCAACGGTTCGTCAGCGCAGCGAGAAGCTCAGGGGCGCCGCGAAGGCTCTCGCGTCGATCGCCCGTCCGTGACTCCCGCTCCGCTCGGTGAGTGATCGCACGCTACGACCCGTCGCACCCAGCACCGCGAAGCGTCGGGGCCCTGTCCCGGAGTGAGGCATATGCGAACGAAGCTCAGCGGGTTCCCTGCTCTCCTGCTTCTCACCTTCGCCGTTCCCGCTGCCGCGCAGGTGAGGATCAACGAGATCCTGCCGGATCCTGGATCCAGTTTCGACGGAGCCGAGTACATCGAGCTCTACAACGCGGGCGGGTCGGCCGTGAACCTCACCGGTTGGGTGCTCACCGGCACGGAGTTCGCCGGCACCTGCGGTGGGGAGCGTCACTGGCAGTTCCCCAGCGGCGCCTCGATCCCGGCCGGCGGCTACATCGTCGTGGCGAAGGACGTGAGGGACACCCTCTTCGTCGACCTGCCCGACGACGGCTTCACGCAGCGTTACGGATTCAACCCGGACTTCGAGATGTACGACTCGAGCTTCGGGCACGACACGGATGATCCCGGCGTCCCGAACCTGACCCTGCTCAACGGGACGAGCTTCGACGACCAGATCGGGCTCATCGGCGGCGTGGGGTACGGCCGGAGCTGCGCCACGTACGACCAGTACGACGCGCTCTACCTGTACAACGGCACGCCGGGCGGCGGCGGCGTCGTCCAGGACGTGATCGAATACCGCGATCCGGTGGCTTGCACGTCGGACGCTTGCCTCGGCGTGGGCACGGGGGACAACGACGCGTTCCAGGGCATTCCCGGAGTCGGCATCGCCCTCGGGCGCGACGCCCTGAGCACCGACACGAACAACTCGTCGGCGGACCTCCACTACCAGACGCCCACGCCCAAGGCCGTGAACATCCTCAACGTCGGCCCGACGCTCACGAACATGACCGTGAACAACCCGGATCCCCTGGTGGGGGAGAGCGTCACGGTCACGGTCGACGCTACGGACACGGACGGCATCGCGTCCGTGTACCTGGTGAAGTCGGTGAACGGCGGCGCCGCGGACTCCACGCTGATGACGCACGCCGGCGCCACGTACTCGGCCACGATCCCCTCGCAGGCGGATCAGGCGGAGGTGCGGTACTTCGCGCGCGCGCGCGACAACGGCAACGGCTTCGGCGTCGGCGTGACGAAATACCCGGACTTCGACTGGCGCAGGCTCCGCTGGGGCACGCAGACCATCTTCCAGACGCAGTTCCACTCGCCGCCCACGGACACGGGCCACTCCACCGAGGCGAACCGCGCGGTCAACGTCCAGGGCGTGGTCACGACCGAGTCCGGCCCGTACAACACGACGACGGGCGGCAACGTGATCTTCTCGATCCAGAGCGGAACGGGCTTCTGGAACGGCGTCTACGTCTTCGACACGGTGGGAACCTCGTCGGTCGCGCGGGGCGACAGCGTGCGCGTGGCCGGGACCGTGACGGAGTTCAACGGCCGCACCGAGATCACGATCTTCGGCGGCGAAAACGTGCACAAGATCGCCGCCAGCCGGCCGCTGCCCGCGCCGTTCACGGCGACCTGCAGCCAGCTCACCACGGGATCGCCCTTCGGCGAGCTTCTGGAGGGCGTGTACACGCGAGTCGCGAACGTCCAGGTGACCGGCGCACCCGACACCTACGGGGAGTGGCAGGTCACGGACGCCACCGGCACGGCGCGTATCGGCCGCAACGCGTTCTACAACTACACCCCCGTGGTCGGGGATTCGCTCGACGCGATCGAGGGCACGACGGACTGGGGCCGCCCGGAGGGCGCTCCCTCCAGCGTGGCGCTCGCGCGGAAGCTCGAGCCGCGTGACGACGCGGACATCCAGGGACCGCCCATCATCGGATCGGTCCGGTACACGCCGGTCCCGCCCGTGTCGTCGAGCGCGATCACGATCACCGCGACCATCACGGACAACGGGTCGATCGTCCGCTCGAAGCTCTACTTCTCCACGAACAACGGCGCCACGTACGACTCCACGAACATGGTCCTCGTGACCGGGACCACGTACAGCGCCACGGTGGGTCCGTATCCGGACGCCACGATTCTCGCGTACCACGTCGAGGTGACGGACAACGACAACTTCCGCGGGCGCAAGCCGGCGGCGGGCAACTACGACCTCTACGTGGGGTCGCAAACCATCCAGACCATCCAGCAGACCGTCAAGGCGGGCACGGACAGCTCCACGTTCTCGGGCAAGCCCACGAACGTGGCCGGCATCGTCACCGCGGCGCCCGGCACGGTCGCGGACAACCTGTTCGTGATCCAGAACCACTTCACGACGGATCCGGCGTGGCGCGGCATCGAGGTCTACTCGGGCGGCAGCCTCGTCGGGCAGCTGGAGCTCGGGGACTCGGTCTCGGTCAGCGGAGACGTGGACGAGCACTTCGGTCTGACCGAGATCCGGATGCACTTCACCGACGCGTATCACAAGTACGGACAGGTGGGTGAGATCCAGGGATTCCCGCTGCCGACCACGGGTTATCAGCCGGATTCCACGGGCGCGTTGCCGGCGGCGGAGGCCTACGAAGGCGTCCTCCTGCAGTTCAACGGCGCCACGGTCACGAACGCGTCGGCCGGCTTCGGCCAGTACTTCATCGACAACACCGCGCCGCAGACCGGCCAGGAGACGATGGTCGACGACGAAGCGCGCGTCAGCGGCATGACCTACGTGCCGACCCTGGGGGAGACGAAGACCTACCGCGGGATCGGGGACTTCACGTTCGGCCAGTACAAGCTGCAGCCGCGCAACAACCAGGACTTCCTGCCGGCCAACCCGAACGACGCCGTGGGCGTGCCGGTGGAGCCGGGCGCGGCGTTGAGCTTCGCGCTGGCGCAGAGCGCGCCGAACCCGGCGAGTCGGCCGGGGACGCGGATCAGCTTCGCGCTGCCGCGGGGCGAGGACACCACGCTCCGCGTGTTCGACGTGCAGGGACGGCTCGTGCGCACGCTGGTGAAGGAGCATCTGGAGGCCGGCGCGCACGAGGCCACGTGGAACGGATTGAACGACGAGGGCAAGGCGGTCTCGGCGGGCGTCTACTTCTACCGCCTGACGGCGGGGAAGGACACGGCCACCCGCAAGCTGACCTTCCTGCGCTAGTCGCGCGACTCTCGCAAGTCGCACCGGAGAGCGGGCGGGCCGAAAGGCTCGCCCGTCTCATTCTCTCCCCTTGACCGATCTCGGCGCGCCCCTAGGTTCCGTCGCGCGGCTCCCCGGCCGCGCGCCTTCTCCCCGTGGCTTCCCGCTCCC
Source organism: bacterium (assembly GCA_046330135.1). GTDB lineage: Bacteria > ARS69 > ARS69 > ARS69 > ARS69 > CAYYFX01. The sequence continues at coordinate 772,437 of JAXLTI010000003.1, read as the reverse complement.
CGCAAACCCATCTCACGGGAGGGTCCCATGCCACGTGGCATTCTTCTCCTCGCGATCGCGTCGCTCGCTTCGGCGCCGCCGGCGCGCGCGGAGGTCGTGATCAACGAGGCGCTGCCCGCTCCGCGGGCGGATTGGAATCAGAACGGGTCTCCAGGAGAGTCGAAGGACGAGTGGGTGGAGCTCGAGAACACCGGCCTCTCGGCGGTGGACCTTTCGGATCTCTTCCTCGCGGCGCCGGATGATCCGACGGCGCTCCGCACGGGGTTGGACGGCACGCTCGAAGCGGGCGAATGGCTCTTCGTGACCGGCGAGCAGGCGCTGGACTGGCAGTCCGAGCACGGCGGCTCCGGCGGGCTCGCGCTCGCGGACCACGGCGGCTCGGTCGGGCTCTACCGGAACGCGGGCGGGACGGCTTCGCGCGTGGACGCCTGCGCGTGGGGCGCCGCCGCGTCGGACGTGTCCTTCGGTCGCTGGCCGGACGGGACCGGGCCCTTCCAGGCGTTCGACGCTCTCGCCGAGGGCGGCGCGGGGCTGCAGCCCACGCCGGGCGGGCCGAACGGGGGGGAGGCGGATCCCAAGATCCTCGAGGCGGAGCACCAGCCGGCCCGGCTCACGGCGGCGGATGCTCTGACCGTCCACGCGCTCGCCGCCGACGCGGACGGGATCGCGGAAGCCCTGCTCTTCCTCCGCGTGGACGACGCTCCGGCGCAGGCGCTCCCCATGACGCGGATCGACGGGACGGACGCTCGCGGCACGTGGGAGCGGGTGGTCCCGGCGCAGCGCGCCGGCACGCGGCTCCGCTGGACCGTGCGCATCTCGGACGGGGCGCGCTACGCGCAGACCAACGAGGAGGACGTGCGCGTGGCGGAGGCGGCGGCATCGGTCGCGCTCAACGAGATCCTCGCGGATCCGCCGCCGGACCCGAACGGCGACGCGAACGGCGACGGCGTGCGCAGCAGCTCGGACGACGAGTTCGTCGAGATCATCAACCACGGCGCCGCCGCGGTGGACCTCTCGGGCTGGTCGCTGACGGACTCCACCAGCGTGCGTCACGTGTTTCCGGCCGGTCTGGTGCTCGCCCCCGGGGAGATCTACGTCGTGTTCGGCGGGGGAACGCCCACCGGCATCGCGTCCCGGTCGGACGTCGCGTCCACGGGGACGCTGTCGCTCAACAACACGGCGGACACGGTTCGCCTGCAGGACGCGGCGGACGTCGTCCAGGACGCGCACACGTACGGGGCGGAGGCGAACGCGGACCAGTCGCTCATCCGCATGCCCGACGGGACCGGCGCGTGGACGCGTCCCCACGACGCGAACCTGCTGTGGAACTACTCGCCCGGGAGGTTGAACGCCGGGCCGTCCGCCGTGAGCTCCTCGAGCTGGGCGGAGATCAAGGCGCTCTACAAGAAGTAGCCGCGGAGGAGGGCGGGCGCGCCATCTCGCGCCCGCCTTCCCCGTGGTACGGGCACGGCTCGGCTGATAGACTCCGCGGTCCTCCAGGAGGTGCTCCGTGGATCTCGTGCTCGAGGCCGTCGAGAAGCGTCGCGACCGATCCGTCGACATTCTGAGCGAGTTCCTGCGGATTCCCTCCGTGAGCTCGGATCCCCAGCGCAAGGCGGACGTGCAGCGCGCCGCGCAGCATCTCGCAGGAATCCTGCGCGCCGAGGGAATCCGCAGCGTCGAGGTCGTGCCCACGGCGGGCCATCCGGTGGTGGTCGCGGAGCACGGGGGGAACCCGGGGGCGCCCACCGTCCTCGTGTACGGCCACTATGACGTGCAACCCATCCCGGATCCCTCCCTCTGGACGTCGCCGCCGTTCGAGCCCGTCGTCCGGGACGGGAAGATCTGGGCGCGCGGCGCCACGGACGACAAGGGCCAGTTGCTCGTGCACGTGCTCGCGGCCGGTGCGCACCTCGCGGCCACGGGCGAGCTCCCCGTGAACCTGAAGCTCGTCCTGGAGGGCGAGGAGGAGATCGGCAGCGGCCATCTCGCGGACTTCGTCCGCGAGCAACGCCGGCGCCTCGCCTGCGACGTCGTCGTGATCTCCGATACGGCGATGGCGCAGCCCGGGGTGCCGTCGATCTGCACGGGGCTGCGCGGCATCGCGTACGCGGAGCTCACCCTCCGCGCGGCCAGGCAGGACTTGCACTCGGGCGGGTTCGGGGGCGCCGTGGACAACCCCGCGCTCGTGCTCGGTCGCGTGCTCGGCGCGCTGAAGGATCCGCGCACGGGGCGCATCCTCATCGACGGGTTCTACGACGACGTGCGCGACGTCTCGGCCGAAGAGCGGAGCGGCTGGAAGCGTCTGGCGGATCCCGAGGCGCGGTATCTCGGGATGACCGGCGCGCCGCGGCTCTTCGGAGAGGAGGGCTACTCGGTCGTCGAGCGGGTGGGAGCGCGCCCGAGCCTGGACGTGAACGGCATCTGGGGCGGCTTCCTCGGGACGGGCAGCATGACGGTCCTTCCCGCGCGGGCGAGCGCGAAGGTCAGCATGAGGCTCGTGCCCGACCAGCGGCCGGAGACGGCGTTCGCGCAGCTCCGTCGCCAGGTGGAGAAGCTGCTGCCGCCCACCGTGGTGCTCGAGCGCTTCACGGACATGCACGGTGCCGTTCCGTGGGTCGCGAACCTGGACCATCCCGCGATGCGGGCGGCCTTCCGGGCGATCGAGAAGGGATTCGGCGCCACGGCCCTCGGCACGAGGGAGGGCGGCTCCATCCCCATCGTGCCGATGCTGCAGGACACGCTCGAGGCCCCGGTCGTCCTGCTCGGCTTCGGGCTTCACGACGAGGGCGCGCACGGGCCGGACGAGCACTTCGATCTCGGGAACTTCCACGCCGGCATCCGCACGGCGGCGCACTACTTGCGTGAAGTCCGGGAAGCCGTCCGTCCGCGAGCAGCGGTGAGTTGAGCCGGCCGGCGCTTCACGTCGCGGCCGGGCTTCCCGCGATCGCGCTGCGCTTCCTGTCCCCGGGCGTCGCGATCGGTTTCGCGGCCGTGCTCGTGGCGCACAACGTCTTCCTGCTTCCGCGCTACGCGCCCGCGGTGATGCGCCAAGGCGCCCGCGCGGACGGCCGGGCCGACGCCGGGGTCGCGCTGTACCCGCTCGTGGTCCTCGCCCTCCTGCTGCTCTTCCGGGAGCGCCTTCACCTCGCGGCCGCGGCCTGGGCCATTCTCGCCTTCGGCGACGGTGCTGCGGCCGTCGCCGGACGCGCGCTCGGCGGGCCGCGCCTCCCTTGGAACGCCGAGAAGCGCTGGGCGGGCAGCGCGGCGTTCGTGCTCGTGGGGACTCCGGCGGCGGCCGCGATCGGGTGCTTCGTCTCCCGGGCCGCAAGTCCGCCCGCCTGGCCGGGTTTCCTCTCGGCGCTTCTCCCCGTGGGGCTCGCCGCCCTCCTCGCGGCGGCCGCCGAGACGCTCCCGTGGCGGCTGGACGACAACGCTCGGATCGGGCTGGCGTCGGCCGCGGCTCTGGCGGCGGCCGCGTCCGTCGATCCGGGGCGCGTGTCTGCCGCGCTCGCCGCGGCGGCGGCGCGCCTGCCTCTCGCCGCGCTCGTGAGCGGCGCGGCGGGCCTGGCCGCGCTCGTTCTCGGGGCCGTCGACGTCTCCGGCTTCGCCGCCGGCACGGTCCTCGGTATCCTCCTCTGGAGCTTCGCGGGCGTGGGCGCGTTCGCGAGCCTCGCCGTGTTCGTGGGGGTCGCCACGGCGGCCACCCGTCTCGGACGGGGGCGCAAGGAGAGGCTCCGCGTGGCCCAGGCCAGCGGCGGGCGACGCGGCGCCCCGCACGCCCTCGCCAACGTCGGCCTCGCGGCGGCGCTGGCGCCGCTGTCGCTGCTGGCTTCGTCGGGCGGGGTCCTGCGTCTCGCCCTGGCGGCCGCCCTGGCCACCGCGGCCTTCGACACGACGGCCACCGAGATCGGTCAGGCGACCTCGCAGTGGGCCTGGCAGCCCCGGACCTGGCGGCGTGTGCCGGCGGGGACTCCGGGAGCGGTGTCGGCCGCGGGAACGGTCGCGGGCGTCGTCGCGGCGGCGCTCGTGGCGCTGGCGGCGATGGCCACGGGGCTGGTCTCGCCTCGTGCGCCCGGGATTCTGGTGGTCTCCGCGGGGGTCGGCGCGCTCACCGAGTCGTTCCTCGCGTCTTCCTCGACCGCGCGCGAGCTTCTCGACGGGCACGGGTGGAACGCGCTCAACACGTCCGTCGGCGCCTCCGTGGCGGCCCTCCTGGCGCACGTCTGGTAGGGGGCGGCTTCCCCCGCGGAGGCCCGGTTTTCGATGCGGCGTGCCTGCGCAGCGCTGCGGGCCGGAGCACCCATTCGCAAGTCCTCCGGGCCTGCCCGACCCCCTCCGTGTACCGCTCCGGGGCTTCGCGAGCGCCCGCGTGCCGCTCCGGCCGCCGCGCCCGCCCGACCCTCGGCGGCCGGCGACTCGCCTGATGCCATGTCCCATGAGAACAATCGGTTGGGTGGGGAACCTGAGGAATCGCACGAGACCAGGGGCCCCATCTCCCTTCGGATGGAACGATAGCGGTCGCCAAGCCCTTGACCCCCGCTTCCGACGGTTGTTATCTTTTCCGCTTCAGAGGTCGTTCTTTGCGGGATCTCCGGAACTGACGCGGAGTTCCGCGCTTTTCGAGGACGCCATCCTGGGGGAAGGTGGAATGACGAAGGCCGACCTGGTCGAGGAGATCGCAAGCTCGACGGGGCTCACGAAGAAGGACACGGCGCTGGCGGTCGACCACCTCATCAAGGCTGTGAAGGACGCACTGCAAGAGGGTCAGCACATCGAGATCCGCGGCTTCGGGACGTTCAAGGTGAAGGAGCGCAAGGCGCGGACGGCTCGGAATCCACGGACCGGTGATCCGGTTCAGCTGCCCCCGCGCAAGGTCGCCGTCTTCAAGGTCTCCAAGGAGCTCAAGGACCGGATCGCGCCCGACGGCGATTCGGGAGATTAGGCCCCCCGAGAGGCACGCACTGCTCGAACACCTCTGATGAGACACCCGAGGCGTTCCGGAGGTCGTCCGGCCCCCTGAGACGCCGTCCTGGAGCACGGCCATGCAGACCGACATCATGGACATCAGCGAAGCGGCGGACTACCTGAACATCAAGAAGGGCACTCTGTACCGCCTCGCCAAGAATGGTCAGATCCCGGGGACCAAGATCGGCGGCCAGTGGCGCTTCAAGCGCGACCGCTTGGACGCCCTCTTCCGTCTTCCCGAGCAATCCGCCCGCCGGAAGTGAGGCCCGCGGCGCACGAGCCCGTGCGCCTCGCCTCCGGTCACCACCCGGTCCCCGTTTGCCTCGGCACGCCCGCGCGAATCGGCTCCCGGCGTGGCGCGCTCGGGTCGCGCGCCCGGACGGGCGCGCGGACCTTCGCTCCCGGCGAACGTGGCCGCGAAAGTCGTTGACAGGTGCGGGCGTCCTGCCTAGCCTGCCCGCGGCTCTTCGAACCAAAGCGTCGCGCCACGTGGTGGGGCGGAGGAGGTTGTGATGAACAAGGCGGAGCTCATCGAGGCGGTGGCGAAGGCGACCGCGCTCACGAAGAAGGACGCGATGAACGCGGTGAACGCTACGTTCACGGCGATCAAGAAGGAAACGAAGAAGTCGAACGGGATCTCGATCGTCGGCTTCGGCAGCTTCAACACCGTGAAGCGGAAGGCCCGCACCGGTCGCAATCCGCGCACCGGCGAGACCATCATGATCAAGGCGTCGAAGTCCGTCCGTTTCCGGCCGGGCAAGGCCTTCAAGTCGATCCTGTAGTTCGAGTCGTCATCTCGTTCGAAGAGCCGAATCGGCAGGTCGCCTCGGGGCGGCCTGCCGTTCTCGTCCGCGCCGGATCCGCGATGCGGTCTGCACCGTAGGGAACCGGAGCCGGGGCGTCAGGAGTTCAATGCGCGTGAGACTCTCGGCCGCTGCTCGGCGCACGGGCTTCGCGATGCTCTCGCTCGCGGCGGCGGCCGCGTTGCCGTCCGGCGGCGTCGCCGCCGCGGATCCCATCGACGACCTGCAGCGCGCGGTCCTCGCGTTCCGCGGCATCGGCCTGCGGGACGTGGCCGCCTACCGCGCCACGTTCCGACTGCCCGACGAAGAGGGCAAAGAGAAGGTGTCTCTCGAGGAGCTCTGGCGCGCGCCGTCGGACTTCGCGATCCGTGCCGCCGACGCGTCCCCGGCCGCCGTCGTGCGCAGCTACGCCATCTTCCTCGAGCCCCTGTACGTGGCGCGCGCGTCGATCCTCGACGCGGACCTGGACGCCGGGGCGGCGCACCTCCGGCAGGTCGTGCGCGTGGAGGCGAAGCCCGCCGAGTCGGGCTCGCGCACGATCCGGCTCACGTTCCCGAGCGCTCCGGACTCCACGCTCGCCGGCTTCCTGCGGGACGTGTCCTGGCTCGAGGGCCGACTGGACGATGCCGGCCGCCTGCAAGGGTTCCACGTGGAGTTCCGCGCGAGCGGCGGCCGCGCGAGCGAGAAGCTGGATCTCGTGTGCACGTGGAAGGACGGTCGCGCGCCGCAGCCCTCGCTGTGCACCTGGACGCTTCCGGACGGGGGCGTGGTGCGCGTGGCCACGTCGTTCCGCGACGAGCACGGGCGCCGCGTCCCCGCCAGCCGCCGCGTCACGTTCCCGAGCCGCTACGATCCGGGCGAGACCGAGGACATCCGCATCGAGTACGGGCCGTACGCCACGGAGGTGCCGGCGGATCTGCTGCACGCGCCGGGCACGTTCCGCTACGACTCGAACGGCCTCGTCTCGCACTAGGCGAGCGAAGCCTCGCCCCGCGAGTCGCCCGCGATCCGGAGTCGGCTCGGCGGCGACGCCGGCCCGACTCAGAAGATCAGGAAGAGCAGGGTCAGGATCCCGGCGGCGGCGCCGGCCGTCGCGAAGATCCGCTCGTCGAAGCGCGAGCCGTCGGGCTCCTCGTCGAGGAGGGCGCGCCGGCCGAGCCCGAGGTTCGCGCCCCAGAGCAGCGTGACGAGCGCGAGGTCGGTGCGGCTCATGGATAAGAGGAGCGGGGTGGACGGCCACACGCTGCCCACGAGCATCATCGAGTGGATGCCGCCGACGAGCAGCACGCCGAAGAGCACGAGAGTGGCCGCGAGCCCCGCGAGAAGTCCGGCGGGTCCCACGCTGAGCCGGCCGCGCAGCGTCTGCACGGAGGCGGCGCCGGCCCCCAGGAAGAGCAGCGTCGCGAGCCACGCGGACAGGCTGGCGGTGCCGGCCAGGAGGGCCGAGCTGTGGCCCTCGAAGCGCAACGCATACGTTCGCCCGTCGTGCGCGCCTGCCGGCAGCGAGACGACGAGGCCGGCGGCGTCCTTCGCCTCGATCACGTAGCGAACGGTGACGCCCCGCTTCTGCGCCGGAATGCGGCCGAGGGCGTCCCCCGAGCTGGCGATCTCCAGGGGCAGTTTCTTCTCGCCGCCGTTCGCGTCCACGAGACGGATCCACGCGACGACCTGAGGCTGCTCGAGCGAGCTCAGGATGCGCGCCCGGATCTCCGCGTCCTTGTCCGCCTCGGCGCGCTCCGGGGGACGGTGCTCCAGGCGGAGCGAGAGGCGGCGGTGCACTTCCGCGACGTCACCGCGCGAGCCGCAGCCGGCGCTGCCGGCGAGAATGCCGGCGAGGAGGAAACCGAGGACCGCGCGCAGGGACCAGCTCCCGCGACGACGGATCATCGACACCTCCGGACAGCCTCCTGCGGGGGCGCGCATTCTAGAAGCGGCGGTCGGGAGTGTCAAGGAAGCCGCCGACGGCTGCGTCGTGCGGGTGTGCCGCCGCCCCGTGCTCCTGCCTTCCCGCCGCGGAAGGCCGCAGATATGCTCTCGACCTAGACCGCACCCGCTCTCCACGGAAGCGCCGATGGGGTCCGTCGCACTCGCGCTGTCGCTGGCCGGTCTGATCGCGCTCTCGGCGTTCTTCTCCGCGGCCGAGACGGCGCTCTTCTCCCTGGCGCCCCTCCGGCTGCGCGATCTCGCGCGCGATGGCTCGCCCCCCGAGCGCCTCGTCGCGCGCCTCATGGAGAGCCCGCGCAAGGTGCTCGTGACGGTTCTCCTCGGGAACATGATCGTGAACATCCTGGCCTCGGCGATCGCTTCGGCGGCCATTCTGCGCGTCACCGACAACCCCGGGCTCGGCATCCTCTTCACGACGCTGATCATGACCTTCGTGATCCTCGTCTTCGGCGAGATCGCGCCGAAGACGCTGGCCTATCGCCACGCGGAGCCGATCGCGCGCACCGTGGCGGGGCCGCTGCTCGTGATCGGGAAGGTCACCTCGCCCGTGCGCCGGCTGCTGCTGGGCCTCACGGACGCCGTCCTCGGCGTGGAGCGTCGCGCGGACGAGCACGTGGACCTCGCGGAGGCGGAGGCGATGCTCCGCATGGCCCACGCGGAGGGGGAGGTGGAGACCCACGAGCGCGACCTCGTCCTCGGCGTGTTCGAGCTGGGCAGCTCTCCGGTGGGCGACGTCATGACGCCGCGCACGGAGATCTTCTCGGTGCCGGCATCCGCGCGCGTGGCCGACGTCCTCGAGCCCGTCCGCGCGGCAGGCTTCTCGAAGGTCCCGCTCGCCGGGCACGGGCCGGACGAGATGGCCGGCTTCGTGACCGCCACCGATCTCCTCCGCGCGAGCGAGGACGCCGTCGTGGGCGCCCTGGCGCGGGAGGCCTCCTGGGTGCCCGAGGTGAAGCCGGCGATGGCGCTCCTCGAGCAGTTCCGCAACACGGGCGCGCGCCTCGCGTTCGTCGTGGACGAGCACGGTCACCTCAGCGGGCTCGTGACGCTCACCGACCTCCTCGAGGAGATCTCGGGCGAGATGATCGAGCGCGGTGACCTCCCGAAGGTCGTGTACGAGCGCGTCGCGCGGAACCGCGTGGTCGTGCCCGGACGCATGGAGATCCGCTTCTTCAACGAGCAGTTCGGGACGGACCTGGTCTCCGACGACGCGGAGACGCTCGCCGGCCTGGTGCTCGAGCGATCGGGGCGCATCCCCGCCACCGGAGAGTCGCTGGAACTGGACGGGCTCGCCGTGCGCATCGCGCACGCCGAGCCGCACCGCATCCTCTCGCTCGAGGTGGAGCTGCCCGAGCCCCGGCGGACGGGCGAAGACGGGAGCCCTCGCTGATGGACGCTGCCACGCACGCTGCGGGCGCCACGCCGATCTCCTGGACGATGCTCGGGATCCTGCTGCTCCTCGTCGTGCTGAGCGGTTTCTTCTCGGGCTCGGAGACCGCGGTCGTCTCGGTGAGTCGGGCTCGCCTGCAATCGCTCGCGTCCGCGGGGAAGCGGGACGCGCGGCGCGCCCTGCGGCTGGTGGCGGACACGCCCGGCACGATCGCGTGCCTCCTCGTGGGCACGAACCTCTGCAACGTCGGCGCGTCGTCCTTGGCCACCGCGCTCGCCCTCAGCGTCTCGGCGAGGCACGGGGTCGCGCTCGCCACGCTGGTCATGACGCCGCTCGTCCTCGTCGTGGGGGAGATCCTCCCGAAGGCGTTCTACCGGAGCCGGCCCATGCGGCGGCTGCGCGCCTCCGCCGACGCGCTGCTCGCGTTCCGCTTCGCGCTCGCGCCGGCGGTGTGGGTCGCGTCCGGCGCCACGCGGCTGCTTCTTTCGCTCCTGCCGATCTCCGCCGCCGAGCAGCGCCCCATCTTCCGGCGGGACGACCTCGAGAACCTCTTCCTCTACGGGACCGTGCGCGGCGAGCGGGGCGGGCCCGCGGGGGAGTGGTTCCGCATGGCGGGACGCGCCCTGGAGCTCGGGCGGCGGCGGACCTCCGAAGCGATGATCCCGCTCCGGCCCGAGCGAACTTGCCCCGTCGCCGGAAGCGTCGGCGACGCCCTGGAGCGCTTCCGGGCCGGGGGCATGCGTTACCTGGCCGCCCTCGACGCCGCCGGCAACGTGGAGGGGTTCATCGCGGCGAAATCCCTCCTCGGGGCCGACCCGGCGGCGCCGGTGGCACCGTTCGTCCGGGCGGCCTACGTCCTCGACCCGAACGAGCGGCTGGACGAGGCCATCCAGGGCTTCCGTCGCCACCAGCAGTCCATCGCTCTGGTGCGGGACCACGACGGCCGCTCCCTCGGCCTCGTGACCACCGAAGACGTCCTCGAGGAGGTCGTGGGGGAGCTGCCTCGGATGGGGCTGCCTCGCGGCGGCCCGAGACCGCCCACGCCGGGGCCGAATTGACAGGCTCCGCGGCGGGCGGCTAACTTCCTCCCTTTCCTGAAGGGCGCGAGCGCAGCACGAAGGCCCGTGACCCGGCTCACGGACGGCTCCACGCGCCCGCGCGCCCCGGACGCATCGCGGAGGGAGAGGCCATGAGGTCGAAGATCGCGGACCCGCGGGTGTGCGTCGCGCAGATCCCCGACGGTGCCTCGATCATGATGGGCGGATTCGGCATGTGCGGGATTCCCGAGAACATGATCCGCCTGCTCGTGGAACACGGGGCGAAGGACCTCACGGTCATCAGCAACAACGCCGGCGTCGCGGACTTCGGGGTCGGCCTGCTCATCAACAACGGCCAGGTTCGCCGCATGGTCTCGACCTACGTCGGGGAGAACCCCACGCTCGAGCGCGCGCTCATCGAGGGGCGCATCGACGTGGAGCTCGTGCCGCAGGGCACGTTCGCCGAGCGCATCCGCGCGGGGGGCGCCGGCATCGCGGGCTTCTTCACGCCCACCGGCGTGGGCACGCCCGTGGAGCAGGGCAAGGAGAAGCGCGTCTTCCACGGCCGCGAGTACCTGCTCGAGCTGCCGCTCAACGCGGACTTCGCGTTCATCAAGGCGTGGAAGGGGGACGAGACGGGCAATCTCGTCTACCGCCGCACGACGCGCAACTTCCATCCCATGATGGCCGCCGCCGCGCGCACGACGTTCGCCGAGGTCGAGATCCTCGTGAAGCCCGGGGAGATCGATCCCGACCACGTGCACACGCCGGCGATCTTCGTCGACAAGATCTTCCGAGGCGAGGTCTATGAAAAGCGGATCGAAAAAAGAGTGCATCGCTAGGCGCGCCGCGCTGGAGTTCCGCGACGGCGACTACGTGAACCTCGGCATCGGCATTCCCACGCTGTGCGCGAACTACGTGCCGGAGGGCGTGCACATCACGCTGCACTCCGAGAACGGCATGCTCGGGATCGGTCCCTACCCGAGGGCCGGCGAGGAGGACGCGGACCTCATCAACGCCGGCAAGGAGACGATCACCGAGGCGGCCGGATGCTCGTACTTCGCGTCGGATCTGTCGTTCGCCATCGTGCGCGGCGGGCACCTCGACATGACCGTGCTGGGCGCGATGGAGGTCGACCGGAACGGCGACCTCGCGAACTGGATGATCCCGGGCTCCGTGGTGAAGGGAATGGGCGGCGCGATGGACCTCGTGGCGGGGTCCAAGCGCGTCGTCGTCGCCACGACGCACACGTCGAACGACGGCAAGCCGAAGATCCTCGAGAAGTGCACGCTGCCTCTGACCGGGGTGCGCTGCGTCGACCGCATCATCACCGAGATGGCGGTCATCGACGTCTCTCCGTCGGGCCTCACGCTCGTCGAAGTGCACCCGGATTACGAGGTGAAGGACGTCGTCGCCGCCACCGGAACCGCGCTCCTCATCGGCGACGTCCGAGAGATGCCCCTGTAGCCAAGCCCCCAGGAGACCGCATGTTCTTCCTCACCGACGAGCACCGAATGATGCGGAAGACCGTCCGCGACTTCGCGGAGAAGGAGATCGCGCCGCTCGCGGCGGAGATCGACCGCACGTGCCGCTTCCCCGACGAGACGTTCGCGAAGATGGGCCCGCAGGGGCTCCTCGGCATCCCGTATCCGGAGGAATGGGGCGGCGCGGGGCTGGACTACCTCTCCTACGCGATCGCGGTGGAGGAGGTGGCGCGGGTCTGCGGCTCCACGGCGCTCTCCATGGCGGCGCACACGACCCTCGGCTGCGGGCCGCTCCACCACTTCGGGACGAAGGCGCAGAAGGAGCGCTTCCTCCGGCGCCTCACGTCGGGCGAGATCCTCGGCGCGTACGGGCTGACCGAGCCGAACTCGGGCTCGGACGCCGGCGGCATGCAGTCCCGCGCGGTGAAGGACGGCGAGTGGTGGGTGCTCAACGGTCAGAAGGCCTGGATGACGAACGGCGGCAAGGCGGGGCTCTACAGCATCGCGGCCATCACGGACCCCGCGAAGCGCGCGAAGGGGATCACCGCCTTCCTCGTGGAGCGCGGCACGAAGGGCGCCGAGGTGGGCTCGGAGTACGACAAGCTCGGCTGCCGGGGCTCGAACACGGTCGAGTTCTTCATGACGGACGTGCGCGTCCACGAGTCGATGGTGCTCGGCGAAGTGAACGAGGGCTTCCCGCAGTTCATGGAGATCCTCAACATGGGGCGGATCTCCATCGGCGCGATGGCCCTCGGCCTCGCGCAGGCGTCGCTGGAGGCCGCGTCGAAGTACGCGCTCGAGCGCGAGCAGTTCGGGAAGCCGATCGGCGAGTTCCAGGCCATCCAGTTCATGCTCGCCGACATGTCCACCGAGATCGAGGCCGCGCGTCTCCTCGTGTATCAGGCGGCGCGGCTGAAGGACCTGAAGGAGCCCTTCGCGATCCAGGCCTCGAAGGCGAAGCTGTTCGCGTCGGAAGCGGCGCACCGGGCGTGCCACAAGGCGATCCAGATGCACGGCGGCTACGGCTACTCCAAGGAGTTCCCCGTGGAGCGCTACATGCGCGACGCGAAGCTCACCGAGATCGGCGAAGGGACCTCCGAGGTGCAGCGCATGATCATCGGCCGTGACGTCCTGAAGACCGCGGCCAAGGCGATGCGGTAGCGCGAAGCTGCCGCGAGGAAGGAGCGCATCATGTCGAAGGAGCGGGAGGCGGTGATCGTGGGCGCGGCGCGGACCGCCATCGGGAAGTTCGGCGGCACCCTGGCCGACGTCCCCGCGCCGAAGCTCGGAGCCGTCGCGATCCGGAGCGCGCTCCAGCGCTCGGGCGTGGCGCCGGACCGCGTCGAGGACGTGATCATGGGCTGCGTGCTGACGGGCGGCGTGGGGCAGGCCCCCGCGCGCCAGGCGGCGATCCACGGCGGCATCCCGCCCACCGTCGGCGCGATGACCATCAACAAGGTCTGCGGCTCCGGGCTCAAGGCGGTCGCGCTCGCCGCGCAGGCGATCCGCGCCGGGGACCTGTCCTGCGCCGTGGCGGGCGGCATGGAGAACATGTCGGCGGCGCCGTACATGCTCCCCGGCGCCCGGACGGGCTATCGCCTCGGGGACGGCAAGCTCGTGGACTCCATGGTCCACGACGGCCTGTGGGACTCCTTCCACGACATCCACATGGGCATCACCGGCGAATACGTCGCGGAGAAGTACGGCATCGGCCGCGAGGAGCAGGACCGCTTCGCCGTGGACAGCCACCTCAAGGCGGCGGCCGCGCAGAAGGCCGGACGCTTCGACGCCGAGATCGTCCCCGTGGAGATCCCGCAGAAGAAGGGCGATCCGATCCAGTTCCGCCAGGACGAGTCCGTGCGGCCCGACTCCAGCGTGGAGGCGCTCGCGAAGCTCAAGCCGGCCTTCAAGAAGGACGGGACGGTCACCGCGGGGAACGCGCCCGGCTGCAACGACGGCGGCGCGGCTCTCGTGGTGATGTCGCAGGCGGCGGCCGAGGCGGCGGGCGCTTCGCCGATCGCCCGCATCGTGGACTATGCGGTGGGCGGCATGGAGCCCAAGTGGGTGATGATGGCTCCGGTGGACGCCGTGCGGAAGCTCCTGAAGAAGACGGGGCTCTCCCTGCAGGACTTCGACCTGATCGAGCTGAACGAAGCGTTCTCCGTGCAGGCGCTCGGCGTCATGCGCGAGCTGGGCTGCGACCCCGCGAAGGTCAACGTGAACGGCGGCGCGGTGGCGCTCGGGCATCCCATCGGCGCGTCCGGGGCGCGGATCTTCGTGACGCTGCTGCACGAGATGCGGCGGCGCGGCGCGAAGAAGGGCCTCGCGGCGCTCTGCCTCGGCGGCGGGAACGCGGTCGCGATGGCGGTGGAGATGTAACGCCCGGGCGGCGCCGGGAAGAGAGGCGGGCCATGGAGTACGCGAACACCGGCGTCGTGGGCGCCGGCACGATGGGACACGGGATCGCGCAGGTGCTGGCCGCTTCGGGGCGGCGGGTGCGCCTCGTGGACGTGGACGCGGTGGCGCTCAGCCGCGGGCTCGATGCGATCCGGAAGAGCCTCGCGAAGCTCGTCGAGAAGGGGCGGCTGGACGCGGCCGGGCAGGAAGCCGCGCTCGCTCGCCTCGAGACGAGCGGGGACCTTTCGCATCTCGCGGACGCGGACCTCGTCGTGGAGGCGGTCGTCGAGAACCTCGCGACGAAGCAGAGCGTCTTCGCGCGGCTCGCGGAGGTCGTCTCGCCGCGCGCCATCCTCGCCACGAACACCAGCTCCATCTCCATCACCGCGCTCGCGTGCCGCGTTCCGCATCCCGAGCGCGTCGTGGGGATGCACTTCATGAACCCCGTGCCGCTCATGAAGCTCGTGGAGGTGGTGCGCGGCGTTCGCACGTCCGAGGCCACCGTGCACGCCGTCGCGGAGCTCTCCCGCGCGCTGGAGAAGGTGCCGGTGGTCGTGAACGACTACCCGGGCTTCGTCTCGAACCGCGTGCTCATGCCCATGATCAACGAGGCCGTCTACTGCCTCATGGAAGGCGTGGCGGACGCGGAAGCCATCGACACGGTCATGAAGCTCGGCATGGCGCATCCGATGGGCCCGCTCACGCTGGCGGATCTCATCGGCCTCGACGTTTGCCTCAGCATCCTGGAGGTGCTGCAGGACGGTCTGGGAGACCCCAAGTACCGGCCGTGCCCGCTGCTGCGGAACATGGTGGCGGCGGGGAAGCTCGGGCGGAAGAGCGGGGAAGGGTTCTACAAGTACCCGTAGGCGCCCGAGCGACCCCGAGCGGGCCTACCGGGAGCCATCGTCCACCGAGAGGCCCGCCCCTCGCGAGCCGGCGTGTCGGCCCGGCTCGCGAGAGGGCAGATCCCGCCTTCAGCTCAGCGCAGGAGCGTGACCTTCCGGGTCTGCTCGGTGGCGCCCGCGGTGAGCTTCACGAAGTAGATGCCCGCGGCGACCTTCGTTCCGGCGTTGTCCCGCCCGTCCCAGGGCGCGCGATCGATGCCCGCCGGCCGCACTCCCTGCTGGAGGGTGCGGACCAGGCGCCCGGTCACGTCGTAGACCGCCAGGTGCGCGTCCAGCGCCCGCGGCAGCGCGAACGCCACCGTGGTGCCTCCCGAGAAGGGGTTCGGATACGGCACGGCGAGCTGGACCGTCGTGGGGAGCCGATCCTGGCCGGACCGCGCGGCCCGCAGCGCCGCCTCGTCACCCACCACGAGACGGAAGCGCTGGCTCTGCCGCGCGGGCAGCGCCAGCTGCGTGGACGGCGTCACGTCGATCGCGGCGAGGGATTCCTCCGAGAGGAGAACCGCGCCGAACCCCGACGGCAGCGTCTCCAGCCGATCGAACGTCAAGGTCGCCGGCTCTTCGCCCGCCTCCACGACGAGATCGAACGACTCGCTCGAGCGGCCGGCCGCCCGCACGTCCGTGGTCCACTCCCGAGGGGCGTCCGTGCCCCGCGTGAAGAACGCGCGCACCGTGCCGGGAAGCCCCGGAGGCTCGGCCTTCGAGAGGCCCACCGCATCCGACTCGCTCGAGACCCCCGCGAGATTCCCCCGGTCCGCGGAAGAACCCGCCGCGGCGCGCGCCTCGATCTGCCAATCGAGCGGATCGCTCACCGGGAGCGGCACCGGCCCCGAAGCGAGACCCGGGATGACGATGGACTCCGTGCCCGAGCCGCTGTTGAAGACCCAGTAGCCCTTCCACGGCTCCAGCACCGTCTTGTCCACGTAGGCGTCCCCGTCGCGCCCCACGAACCGGTGCGTGACGTGCGGCGCCTGCGAGAAGTCCACGGTGCTCGTGAGCACGTCGAAGAGATACGGATGCCCGATCTGGTTCCAGCCGGGATCGATCGGAATGGAAGTGCCTCCCACCGTGTTCTGGGAAGCTCCCTGCGCATCCACGGCCTTCGCCTCCTTCTGGATCAGCCAGAAGCCGCGCCCCGGGCTGATGGCCCCGGCGACGTCCGCCTCGAGGTACGTGGCCGCGCTGGGGGAGAAGCGCCCGAAGCGCCACTTCGTCTTGTCATAGCCTCCGAGATCGTCGACGAGCACGCCCGCGAGCGTGGCGTTCGAGGGCACGAACGGCACCGCGAACAGCACGTACTGATTGGACGCGGGAGCCGTCGGCTGCGTCAGATCCAGCCGCGCCGGAACGAACGCCGGAGCGATCAGCGGGCGTCGCGGGAACACGCGGAGCGGGCCGGTGCCGATCCGATACAAGACGCTGTACTCGAGGCCATCCTGGGAAGCGGCCGCTCCGGTCACGGCGGCGATGAGACGGTCCGCGCCTCCGTCGATCGTCATGGTCGCCCCCGAGAACGAGGCCCCGGAGCCTGCCGCCCGGAAGGACAGGACCGCGCTGGTCACGTTGAGACCGTGACGATCCAGACGGAGATCGAACGCGGTTCCCGCGGGGAAGCCGCCGGCCAGCGCCGACTCCGGACTGAATCCCGGCTCGGTGACCGTGATCTGGTGATCCGCCGCGACATTGTTCAGGGTCTGCGTGATGCCCGACGGCCAGCGCACCGTCAGCGACGACACCGTCGCCTGCGCGCCGAGGCCGAAGTGCGAAGTGAACGAGCCGCCGTCCGCCCAACCGTTGCTTCCGGTCACTTCCCGGGTCTGCGTCAGCGGGCCGGCCACGGCGGTGATGCGCGCGCCCACGCCGAACGAGTTCGAAATGGTCCCGCGCAGATCCACCTCGAGCCAGTGATTCGACCCCGCCAGATCGTTGCGAAACAGGTGCGCGTGCGGCGCGCCCGAGGCTCCGAACTCGGAATCGATGAGGAGGTCCAGGTCCCCGTCCCGATCGAAGTCCGCCGCCGGGCAACCGTCGACGGTCATGGTCGCCAGCGTCCCGCTCGCGATGTTGACGAAGGAGCCGTTGCCGTCGTTGCGGAACAGGAAGCTGGTGCCGTTCGTGTAGCTTCCCTGGAAAAGGTCGAGGTCCCCGTCGTTATCGAAGTCGCCCCACGTGGAGCCGCCGGCATCCGCAACCAGCATCGCCGCCGGAATCACGTCGCTGAACGTCCCGTTGCCGTTGTTGCGGAAGAGATGCCCCGAGCTGCCGCCGACCCCGACGTACACGTCCAGGTGCCCGTCGTTGTTGAAGTCCCCCCAGTTCTCCGTCAGACCGGATGAGGAGCTGCCCACGCCGGCGGCCGCCGTGACGTCCACGAACGAGAAGTTGCCGTCGTTCCGGAGCAGATGCCCTCCCGGAGAGGTGCCACTTGCGAGATAGATGTCCGGGTCCCCATCCTCGTCGTAGTCGGCCCACATCGCGCTCTGCGTGCCTGCGGCGAGCGGGGCCGAGGTCACGTCGACGAAGGAGTTGGCGCCGTCGTTTCGGAGCAGGCGACTCGCATTCGTGTCGGCGAGGAAGACGTCCAGGTCGCCGTCCCCGTCCACGTCCGCCCAGGCGGCGGTACGCCCGCTTGGCATCGCCACGCCGAACGCCCCGCTCGCGACGTTGTTGAACGTCCCGTCGCCGTTGTTTCGGAACAGGTAGGCGGGTGCGTTGGCCACACCGGTCGCGACCAGGTCGAGATCGCCGTCCTCGTCCGTGTCCGCGAAGGAGAGCCCGCCGGCCCGGCCCGGGGAACCGCCGAGATCGGCCGTCACGGTCGCGAAGGCTCCGCCGCCATCGTTCCGGAAGAGCCTCACGAAGGGCGCGAAGCCGGAGAAGACCGCGCCCGCCATGTCGGGGTCTCCGTCACCGTCGTAGTCGCCCCACGCGGCCCCGATGAAGCGCGAGCTGTCCGCCAGCGCAGCCGGCGCGATGTCGACGAAGGCCGCGCGCGCGGACGTCGCGGCCCAGAGAGACAGCGGGACCATGAGCGAGAGAGCTCGAATCGACCGAAACGCACGGGGGAAGCGGTTCATCGTCTACTCACCTCGAGAGAAGCGCCATCTCGGAGTCGCCCGCGACCCAGCGAGCGCCTCCGCCCACGACTGCCACCCCGGGCGCACCCGCTTGGCGCAACCTAGGACGTTCGCGGACTGTCATGTCAGACCGGGAGCGATCCTAGTCCGAGCCTTCGGACCGGGCAACCGCCATTCCTGGAGTCGGGGCGGGATCTCTCGGCGCGGCACGCTCGTGCTGTGCGGGGCGCTGCATGCGGGGCCGGGGCGGAGGGAGCGCATCCCAGGGTCGAACGGGGGCGACGCGAGGGCGCTTCGCGCCGCCCCGTTCGATGATCCGTCGGCACGCGCGGGGCACGGGGCCTCGCGCCGGGCCGGCGGGACCGGCGCTCAGCGCAGGAGCGTGACCTTCCGGGTCTGCTCGGTGGCGCCCGCGGTGAGCTTCACGAAGTAGATGCCCGCGGCGACCTTCGTTCCGGCGTTGTCCCGCCCGTCCCAGGGCGCGCGATCGATGCCCGCCGGCCGCACTCCCTGCTGGAGGGTGCGGACCAGGCGCCCGGTCACGTCGTAGACCGCCAGGTGCGCGTCCAGCGCCCGCGGCAGCGCGAACGCCACCGTGGTGCCTCCCGAGAAGGGGTTCGGATACGGCACGGCGAGCTGGACCGTCGTGGGGAGCCGATCCTGGCCGGACCGCGCGGCCCGCAGCGCCGCCTCGTCACCCACCACGAGACGGAAGCGCTGGCTCTGCCGCGCGGGCAGCGCCAGCTGCGTGGACGGCGTCACGTCGATCGCGGCGAGGGATTCCTCCGAGAGGAGAACCGCGCCGAACCCCGACGGCAGCGTCTCCAGCCGATCGAACGTCAAGGTCGCCGGCTCTTCGCCCGCCTCCACGACGAGATCGAACGACTCGCTCGAGCGGCCGGCCGCCCGCACGTCCGTGGTCCACTCCCGAGGGGCGTCCGTGCCCCGCGTGAAGAACGCGCGCACCGTGCCGGGAAGCCCCGGAGGCTCGGCCTTCGAGAGGCCCACCGCATCCGACTCGCTCGAGACCCCCGCGAGATTCCCCCGGTCCGCGGAAGAACCCGCCGCGGCGCGCGCCTCGATCTGCCAATCGAGCGGATCGCTCACCGGGAGCGGCACCGGCCCCGAAGCGAGACCCGGGATGACGATGGACTCCGTGCCCGAGCCGCTGTTGAAGACCCAGTAGCCCTTCCACGGCTCCAGCACCGTCTTGTCCACGTAGGCGTCCCCGTCGCGCCCCACGAACCGGTGCGTGACGTGCGGTGCCTGCGAGAAGTCCACGGTGCTCGTGAGCACGTCGAAGAGATACGGATGCCCGATCTGGTTCCAGCCGGGATCGATCGGAATGGAAGTGCCTCCCACCGTGTTCTGGGAAGCTCCCTGCGCATCCACGGCCTTCGCCTCCTTCTGGATCAGCCAGAAGCCGCGCCCCGGGCTGATGGCCCCGGCGACGTCCGCCTCGAGGTACGTGGCCGCGCTGGGGGAGAAGCGCCCGAAGCGCCACTTCGTCTTGTCATAGCCTCCGAGATCGTCGACGAGCACGCCCGCGAGCGTGGCGTTCGAGGGCACGAACGGCACCGCGAACAGCACGTACTGATTGGACGCGGGAGCCGTCGGCTGCGTCAGATCCAGCCGCGCCGGAACGAACGCCGGAGCGATCAGCGGGCGTCGCGGGAACACGCGCGCGGTGCCGCCGTTGACGGCGTAGAGCACGCTGTACTCGAGGCCGTTCTGCGAAGCGGCCGCTCCGGTGACGGCGGCGATCAGACGGTCGGCGGCCCCGTCGATCGTCATCGTCGCGAGGGAGTTCGAGGCGCCCGAGCCCGCCGCCCGGAAGCCGACGACCGCGCTCGTCACGTTGACGCCGTGCCGATCCAGGCGGAGATCGAACGCGGTTCCCGCGGGGAAGCCGCCGGCCAGCGCCGACTCCGGATTGAATCCCGGCTCGGTGACCGTGATCTGGTGATCCGCCGTGACATTGTTCAGAGTCTGCGTGATGCCCGACGGCCAGCGCACCGTCAGCGACGACACCGTCGTCTGCGCGCCGAGCCCGAAGTGGGACGTGGGGACGGTCCCGTCGGCCCAGCCGCCTCCGTTGCTCACTTCACGGGTCTGGGTGAGAGGGCCGGCCACGGCGGTGATGCGCGCGCCGATGCCGAACGAGTTCGAAATGGTCCCGCGCAGATCCACCTCGAGCCAATGGTTCGACCCGCCCAGGTCGTTCCGAAGGAGATGGTCGGAGGCCGTCCCGTCCTCGGAAGAGATGAACAGGTCCAGGTCACCGTCGCGGTCGTAGTCCGCGGCGGGAGCGCCGTCGCAGGACAACGTGGCCATCGGCGCCGTGACGATGTCGACGAACGACGCGTTTCCGTCGTTCCGGAACAAGTGGTTGTTGTCGTCGAAGTAGCTGCCCTGGAAGAGGTCCAGGTCCCCGTCGTTGTCGAAATCTCCCCACGTGGCCGAGGCGCGGCTCTGCGATCCCGTCATCGAGGCCGGAGTCACGTCCGAGAACGTGCCGTTGCCGTTGTTGCGGAAGAGATGCACCGAGCTGCCGCTGGTGGCGACGTAGAGGTCCATGTTCCCGTCGTTGTCGAAGTCGCCCCAGGACGTAGTGATCATGAAGCCCGTCGAGCCCACGCCGGAGGGCGTCGTGACGTCCACGAACGAGAAGTTGCCGTCGTTCCGGACGAGCCGTCCCCCCGAGAACCCCAGGTAGAGATCCGGGTCGCCATCGCCGTCGTAGTCGCACCAGGCGGCCGTCTGCGTGTCGACGTTCATGAGGGCGGGGGTCACGTCCACGAACGTGTTGAAACCGTCGTTGCGGAGCAGCCGGCTCTGTTGGTTGGCGTCGGCGAGGAAGACGTCCAGGTCGCCGTCCCCGTCCACGTCCGCCCACGCGATCGTCCGCCCGTTGTGCCCGGGAGTGGTGAAGGTGGCGCCCGCTGCGTTCGTGAACGTCCCGTCGCCGTCGTTCCGGAAGAGGAAGTTCGGCGAGCCCGTGGCCGAGCTGGCCACCACGTCGAGGTCACCGTCTTCGTCGGTGTCGGCGAACGAGGCGCCGGCCACGCCGCCGGCGGGCGAGCCGAAGCTCGCCGAGACGTCGGCGAACGCGCCGTTCCCGTCGTTCCGGTAGAGACGCACGCTGGGTGAGGTGCCCGACCACAGCGATACCGCCACGTCCGGGTCGCCGTCGCCGTCGAAGTCGCCCCACGCCGACCCCAGCGCCACGAGCCCGCCGGTCATCGAGGCCGGCGTGACATCGACGAAACCCGCGCGGGCGGCGGTCGCGACCCAGAGCGGGAGCAACGCGACGAGCGAGAGAGCTCGAACCGATCGAAACGCGCGGGGAATGCGGATCATCGTCCACTCACCTCGGGGAAGCGCTTCCTGGGCATCGCCGGGTCGCCGCGAGACTGCCTACGGCCACGCATTCCTCGATGCGCACGCACCGCGACCGAGGACGTCCGCGAATCGCCCGCCAAGTCAGGCGCGATCCTAGTCCGACGTCCTGGACCCCGCAACGAACATCCCGGAGGCGAGGGAAATCACGACCGCCCGCGGAGGAACCGGATCCCGCAGGCGGCGGCGTTCTCGCCGGCGAGCGGCAGGCGCGCGAAGAGGTCGCGGATCCTCTCCGCCCACCCCTCGACGTCCCAGCCCGGCCCTGGGATCTCCCGCGCCTCCTCGGGCGGGTGCATGGCCACCTCGACCCACTCGGGGTGCTCGATTCCCTCCAAGTCGAAGGCGCGCAGGCGGAAGTCCGGCGGCGTCCGCTCGACGACCAGTACGCCCGTTCCCTCGAATGGCGCATCCGGAACCTCCTCCAGGGCCACCCGCCCGTGGTTGCCGTCCGCCAGCTCGCCGAGGATCGCCTCCACCAGCGGGTGCCCCGAGGCGAAGAAGTCCATGGACTCGTTCGCGCAGGCTTCCGCGCGATCGAACGTGCCGAGGAAGCGGCTGCCCTGCGGCACGCCGTAGAGCGCTTCGATCACGGCCTCGCCGCCGAACTCGACGTACCAGCGCGCACCGCCCTTCGGCTCCATCTCGAAGCGGAACTGCCGGCAGGCTTCCAGGACGACTTGCGCCGTGCGGCGCTCGAGATCCGGCGGAACGCGCGCGAGGATGGCGCGAGCGTTCTCGGGGCGATAGCGCTCGCGATGCAGGTGCTGGTACATCGCGCGCTGGATCCGCGCGCGCGCTTCGCGCGTCTCGCGCACGATGGCGTCGACGTCGAGGTTGCCGCCCGCGTCGTCGAGCGCGGCGTGGATCGCCTCCACGACGTGTCCGAGCGTGCGCTCGAGCCCGCCGAGCGGCTCGCGGAAGATCCCCAGCGCTTCGTAGAGCCGGCAGATCTCCGCGCCGAACCCCTCCGCCGGACGGAAGTAGACGATGTCCACGGGGCTTCGGCGATTGATCCGGTCCAGACGCCCGATCCGTTGCTCCACGACCGCCGCATCCCACGGCAGATCGAAGAGCACGAGCCGCTTCGCGAACTGGAAGTTCCGCCCCTCGCCGCCGGACTCGGTGGCCACGAGGAGAGCGGGGCCGTCCTCGGCGGCGAAGGCGGCCACCTCGAGGTCGCGCCGTGCGGGGGAGAGGTCCTCGTGGAAGACGGCGACGCGGCGGCTCGTGTGGTACTCCAGCTCCGCCTTCACCACATCCAGCGCTTCGCGCCCCGCGACGAACACGAGCGCCTTCTCGCCCGCAGCCTGCCACTTCTTCGCGGCCTGGCCGAGCCAGAGGATCCGGGGATCGTCGCGGCCGAGCGGCTCGGCCAGCACGTCGGCCAGCTCCTGCGCGCGGTTTGCCCGCTCGAGCGCGTCGCCGACCGGGCGCGAGAGGGCTTCCAGCTCCTTCGCCTCCCTCGCGGGGCTCGGCGGGAGATCCACCGGGAACGCGCGTCGCGGCGGCAGCCCGCCCACGTCCGCGCGACGCGTCGAGCTGGTGCAGGGGTGCAGCGGAACGCCCCGCTCCAGATCGGACTCGAAGCGCTCGAAGGAGTCGTAGTGCACCGGATGGAGCAGCTCGAGGAGGCGGAAGAAGCCGTGCGTGTCGGCTTCGAGCGGCGTGGCCGAGAGGAGCAGCACGTTCTCGGCCGACTTGCACAGGGGCGCGATGGTGCGGTACTCGGGCGATCCCTCCGTGCCCGGCCGCCGGCGGAGGCGGTGCGCCTCGTCCACCACGAGCAGATGCGGGCGCGACGCCGCCGCGAGCTTCGCGACCGCTCCGGACTCCACCAGGTCCTCGAGCGCCACGACGCTTTTCCCGTAGACCTCGAAGGGGTTGAAGCCGGCGCCCTTCTCGCGCACGACGTCGCGGCGGCGGTCCGCGTCCACGAGCACGAAGACCTGATGGAACTTGCGGTAGAGCTCTCCGAGCCACTGCACCACGAGCGAGCGCGGCGCCACGACCAGCACGCGCTCCGCGCGGCCGGTGCGCACGAGATGGTTGAGGATGAGACAGGCTTCCACCGTCTTGCCCAGCCCGACCTCGTCCGCGAGGAGCCACCGCACCGGGTGCTTCGCGCACGCGGTCTCGGCCACGTGGAGCTGGTGCGGGAACAGCTCGATGCGGCCGCCGAGGAAGGAGCCGAGCCCGTCCGCCTCGCGGATCCGCGCCAGCTCGAGAGCTTCCAGCCGCAGGCGGAACGCGTCGAGGCCGTCCACGTCCTTGCGGGCGAGGCGGCTCACGAGGTCTTCCTGGAAGTCGTCCAGCCAGCGCTCGGGATCCGCGCCGGGCTTCAGCGCGAGAGGCACGAGCGGGTGGCCCTCGAGGGAGAACTGCAGCGTCTCCTTCGCGCGCGGGAAGTCGACGGTGAGGCGCTGTCTCGAGATCTCCCGCACGACGCCCGGGCCCAGCTCCCGGTTGAACGGGTGCAGGACCTTGTCGCCGGGTCGGAGCGGTGAGGACGGCGCTTCGGGAGACACGGGAGGCCTCGAAGGGGAATCGACCTGCGCGAAGGGGACCACATCGCCGGGCGGGCTTCCACCGAATTCACGGGCTCGGCGTGTCGCCCGGCCGGCAGCCGGCGCGGCGTGGGGCGCCGCGAAGACGTCGCCGAGCGAGGCCGGCCTCGACGGCGGGTCCCTTGCCCCGCCGGCAACGCGCGCGCACACTCGCGCTCGCGATGGAAGCCCATCGAGAGGAGGCCGCACGTGGCGGAAGGGGAGAGGCGAGGGTCCCCCGCGCCGCGAGAGACCGCGGAGCGGGCGCTCGTGGTGATCGGCGCGGGCGCGGCCGGGCTCCTCGCCGCGACGTTCGCGGCGCGCGACGGCGCGGACGTGCTGCTCCTCGAGTCGAGCGAGAAGCCGGGCGCGAAGATCCGCGTCTCGGGCGGCGGCCGCTGCAATCTGCTGCCGTCGGCGGCGTCGGTCGAGGACTTCTGGACGTACGGCTCGTACCCGGCGCTCCGCAACGTCGTGTTCGCGTGGCCGCTGGCCGAGGTGCGCGCGCACTTCGAGCAGCGCCTCGGCATCGCTCTCGTGGACGAGCCCACCGGCAAGGTGTTCCCGAAGAGCGGCAACGCGCGCGAGGTGAGCGAGGCGCTTCTCGCGGACTGCGCGCGGGCGGGCGTGGAGCTTCGCGCGGGCACGCGCGTCGCCGGGGTGCGGATGACGGGGAAGGGGCCGGCGCGTCGCTTCGACCTCGAGACCGCGGCGGGCGAGCACGTCCTCGCGCGGCGCGTGATCCTCGCCACGGGCGGCCTGTCGCTCCCGAAGACCGGCTCGGACGGCGCCGGGTACCGCTTCGCTCGAGCGCTGGGCCACACCGTGCGGCACGCTCATCCCGCGCTCGTGCCGCTGCTCTCGAAAGACCCCACGTGGGGAGAGCTCGCGGGCGTGTCGGTGCCGGTGGTCGCGCGGGCGGTGCGGGACGGGCGCGTGCTGGAGCAGCGGGAGGGGGATCTGCTGTTCACGCATCGCGGCTTCAGCGGGCCGGTGGTGCTCGACCTCTCGCGGCACTTCGCGGGTCCGGGCGGGGACGGCGTCGAGCTGCGGATCGAGTGGGGGGCGGCGAGCGGGCCGGAGTGGGATCGCGAGCTCCTGACCGACGGCGCGCGCCTCGTGGCCACGACGCTGCGGGAGCGGCTCCCGCGGCGCCTCGCGGATCGCCTGCTCGCGCGGGCCAGCGTGTCGGAGGACACGCGCGCCTCCTCGCTGCGGCGCGAGGTGCGGCGGCGGCTCGTCGAGACGCTCTCGGACGGCCCGCTCGACGTCGCCGGCACCGAGGGCTTTCGAACGGCCGAAGTGACGGGCGGCGGCATCCCGCTCGAAGAGATCCGCCCGCGCACGCTCGAGAGCCGGCCCTGTCCGGGGCTTCACCTCGCGGGCGAGATGCTCGACGCCACCGGTCGCCTCGGCGGCTACAACTTCCTCTGGGCGTGGGTGTCGGGACGGCTCGCGGGGCTCGGGGCGGCCGCCGCGCTCGCGAGCGTCTCCGAGCCGGGGGAGAGTTCGTCCGCCTGAGCGGGGCGCCGCCCCGCCCGCAGCGGATCGGCGCGGCGGCGCGACCGCGGGTCGCCGGCGACCCAGGCGCAACACCTCCGGGTATACTCCGCACCCGGAGGACTTCGTGCGGATCTACCTCGACCTGTTGCAGCGGCTGCTCGACGAAGGAGAGACCCGGACCGATCGCACGGGCACGGGCACGCTCGGCCTGTTCGGCGCGCAGCTCCGCTTCGATCTCTCTCGCGGCTTCCCGTTGCTGACGACCAAGAAGGTCCACTTCCGCTCGGTCGTGCACGAGCTGCTCTGGTTCCTCGCGGGCGAGACGAACGTGCGGCGCCTCCGCGAGAACCGCGTCTCGATCTGGGACGAGTGGGCGGACGAGCAGGGCGAGCTCGGACCCGTGTACGGCCGCCAGTGGCGCGCGTGGAGCGCCGCGGACGGCCGGACGGTGGATCAGATCTCGCAGGCGCTCCGCCTCCTCCGCGAGGATCCCGCCTCGCGACGCATCGTCGTGAGCGCGTGGAACGTCGGGGATCTGCCGCTCATGGCGCTGCCGCCGTGCCACCTGTTGTTCCAGTTCCACGTGGGGCGCGGGCGGCTCTCATGCCAGCTCTATCAGCGCTCGGCCGACGTCTTCCTCGGCCTGCCGTTCAACATCGCCTCGTATGCGCTGCTCACGTGCATGATGGCGCAGGCCGTGGACCTGCTGCCCGGCGATCTCGTCCACACGCTCGGCGACGCGCACCTGTACCTGAACCACGTGGAGCAGGCGCGCCTCCAGCTATCGCGCGAGCCGCGAGAGCTGCCGCGGCTGGAGCTGGATCCCGCCGTCCGGGACCTCTTCGCGTTCCGCTACGAGCACGTGCGCGTCGTGGGCTACGATCCCCACCCGGCGATCCCGGCGCCCGTGGCGGTGTGAGGGCGGGCGTCGTCGGCCCTGCCGCCGCGAGGGCCGGCGGAGCCGTCCGGACGGAAACGGCGCGACCGCTCAGATCGCGAACGACTCTCCGCACCCGCAGGAGCTCTTCGCGTTCGGATTCGTCCAGAGGAAGCGCTGGCTCATCAGCTCGGAGCGGAAGTCCAGCGTGGACCCCTTGAGGAAGACGATCGAGCGCGGATCCACGATGACGGTGGCGCCGTGCTGCGACGTCACGAAGTCCCCGGGGGCCGGGCCCTCCTTCTCGAAGGTCATCACGTAGCTCGCGCCGGAGCAGCCGCCGCCCTTGATGCGCACGCGGAGCGCGGCGCCGGGCGATCCTTCGCGAGCGGCGCGCTCGACGATGGCGCGGGCCGCCGCCTCGGTGAGCGTGATCGGCGCCTCGGGATGCGCCGAGGGCGCCGAAGGTGCCGACTCGATCATGGGACCCTCCGAGTCGCGGGCGCGCGTGGTAGGATCGCCCGTCCCGACCCCTGGTGGAGGTGAGGAATGGACTTCGTGGAGCGCAAGATCGGCGACCTCACGGTACGGATCGATCGTCGCACGTGCATCGGCTCGGCGAACTGCATCAAGGTCGCCCCTTCGCTCTTCCAGCTCGACGACGAGGGCATCGTGGCCTTCGCCGCGGGTGCCGAGCGCGTGACGCGAGAGGCCGTGATCGACGCCTGCTCCGTGTGCCCGGTGGAGGCCTTCGAGGTGCTGGACGAGTCGGGCGAGCGCATCGTTCCCTGATCGAAGGGACCCTTCGTCCTCACCACCATCCCAGCGTCACCTTCGCGGCCTCGGACATCTGCGCGGGCGACCACGTGGGATCCCACACGATGTCCACCTTCACCTCGCCGAGCCCCTGGATGGCCTGGAGCTTCTCCTGGACCTCCACGGGAATCGCCTCGGCCGACGGGCAGGCCGGCGACGTGAGCGTCATCTCGACGCGCACGTTGCGGTCGGCGCCCACCGTCACGCCGTACACCAGCCCGAGCTCGTAGATGTCCACGGGGATCTCGGGATCGTAGATCGTCTTCAGCGCGTTCACGATCGCCTCGCGAAACGTGCGGTCGCCGTCGTACTTGAGACCGGCCGGGGGGCCTTCGCCCGGCGAGAAGTCGTCGCTCATCGCTGTCTCCCTCCGCGCGCGGCGCCGCTCATTCCGTGGTGACCGATCCGGTGCCCGCCGCCGCGGCGTGCAGCGTGTGCCACGGCAGCGTGGCGCACTTCACGCGCACCGGGAACTCGCGCACGCCGGCGAACACCGCGAGCTTGCCGAGCCGGCCTTCGAGATCCTCGGGATCGCGCTCGCCCTTCACCAGCTCCTGGAAGCCGCGGAAGAGCGCCTCGGCCTCCTCGGGGGTCTTCCCGCGGACGCTCTCCGTCATCATCGACGCGGATGCCGTGCAGATGGCGCAGCCGGATCCCGTGAAGCCCACGTCCGCGTACCGACCCTCGGCGTCCACGGCCACCTCGACCTTCACGCGATCGCCGCAGAGCGGGTTGTAGCCTTCGGCGGAGAGCGCCGCGCCCGGGATGGCGTGATGATTCCGCGGGCGGCGCTGGTGATCCAGGATCACCTGCTGGTAGAGGTCGCGAAGGTCGGGTTCCATGTCTGCCTCAGAGGAGAAGCCCGCGGGCGCGCCGCAGGCCGTCCGCAAGCTCGTCCAGGTCCGCGCGCGAGTTGTACACGGACACCGACGCCCGCACCGTGGCGGGCACGCCGAAGCGGTCCATCACCGGCTGCGCGCAATGGTGGCCGGTGCGCACCGCGATGCCGTCGTGGTCCAGCACCGTGCCCACGTCGTGCGGGTGGATGCCCTCCACGACGAAGCTCAAGACGCCGGAGCGGTGGTGCGGCGTCCCGATGAGCCGCACGCCGTCCACGCCGGTCAACGTGTCCTCGCCGTAGGCGAGCAGATCCTGCTCGTGCCGCTCGATGCGGTCCAGGCCGAGCTGCTCGAGATAGTCCGTGGCCGCGCCCAGCCCGATCGCGCCCGCGATGTTCGGCGTGCCCGCCTCGAACTTCGCGGGCGGCGGCGCGTACAGCGTGCGTTCGAAGGTCACGGAGCGGATCATGTCGCCGCCGCCCATCCACGGAGGCATCTCCTCCAGCAGCGCGGCGCGCGCCCAGAGGAAGCCGATCCCGGTGGGCGCGAACATCTTGTGACCGGAGCCCGCGTAGAAGTCGCAGCCGAGCTCCTTCACGTCCACGGGGAGGTGGGCGGCGGCCTGCGCGCCGTCCACGAGCATCAGCGCGCCGACGGCGTGGGCCATCTCGCCGATGCGCCGGACCGGGTTCACGGTGCCGAGCGCGTTGGACGCCTGCACCACGGCCACGAGCCGCGTGCGCGCCGAGAGGAGCTTCGCCAGCTCGTCCAGGATGAGGTCGCCGCGATCGTCCATCGGGGCCACGCGGATCCGGGCGCCCGTGGCCTCGCGGATCATCTGCCAGGGCACGATGTTCGAGTGGTGCTCCATCGCGGACAGCACGATCTCGTCGCCGGGCGAGAGCCGCGGCCGCGCCCACGACTGCGCGGCGAGGTTGATCGCCTCGGTGGCGCCGCGGACGAAGACGATCTCCCCGGGATCCGCGGCGCCGATGAAGCGGGCGATCTTCGCGCGGGCGCCCTCGTACGCCTCCGTGGCACGCACGCTCAGACGATGCACGCCGCGGTGCACGTTCGCGTTGTAGCTCGTGTAGAAGTCCCGCACGGTGTCGAGCACCACGCGCGGCTTCTGCGTGGTGGCGGCGGAGTCCAGGTACACGAGCCGGCGCCCCTCGCGCGGTCCCGCGAAGATGGGGAAGTCCGCGCGCACCTGATCGACGTCGAGCGCGGGCGCGCCGGCGGGGGCGGTCTGCGCGCGCATCATCGCGCGACTCTCGGCTCGGTGAGCCGCTCGGACACCATGCTCCGCAGCGCCGTGCGCACCGCGTCGACCTCCATGCGCTCGAGGATCTCGTTCGCGAACGCGAAGACGAGCAGCCGCCGCGCCTCGGCCTCCGGGATGCCGCGCGCGCGGCAGTAGAAGATGGACTCGTCGTCGATCTGGCCGATCGTGGCGCCGTGCGTGCACTTCACGTCGTCGGCGTAGATCTCGAGCTGGGGCTTCGTCTCCACCATCGCGTCTTCCGAGAGCAGCAGGTTCTTGTTGGACTGCACCGCGTCGGTCTTCTGCGCGCCTTCGTCCACGATGATCCGCCCGGTGAACATCGCCTTCGCCTTCCCGTCGAGGATGCCGCGGTAGTGCTGGCGGCTGTGGCACGCCCCCTTCGCGTGCCGCACGCGCATGCGCATGTCGTGATGCTGCGTGCCGCGCGGGAGGTAGAGGCCGTTGAGCAGGCTCTCGGAATGCTCGCCGTTCAGGACGGGGAAGACGTTGTGGCGGACGAGCGCGCCGCCCACCAGGACCGTGTGGGAGGCGAAGTCCGTGTGCGCGCCCTGCTCCACGTGGAGGGTGGAGATCCGGTAGGCGCGCTCGCTGCCGCGCCCGAGGTGGTAGTGGCTCGCGACGGCGC
Organism: bacterium; assembly: GCA_046330135.1. Lineage (GTDB taxonomy): Bacteria > ARS69 > ARS69 > ARS69 > ARS69 > CAYYFX01. Next base: position 742,542 of record JAXLTI010000003.1, on the reverse strand, counting down.
CGTCCCCGAGCACGACTTCCGTGAGGGGATTCGTGAACGTCACGCCGTCGCCGAGGGTCACGTGATCCTCGAGGAGCGTCACCGAGGAGTCCCGCCCCGCCACGACGAGCGTGCGCGGATGCGTCATCTCGGGCGCGCCGTCCGGAGCGAAGAGGAAGAGCGCGTGGATGGGCGAGCGGACGTGCACGCCCTCCGGCACGTGGACGAAGAGGCCGTCCGCGAGGAAGGCGGAGCTGAGCGCGCCGAACGCGTCCTCCTCGGGGGAGGCGAGGCGATCCAGGTGCGCGGCCAGGATCTCCGCGTGCGTGCGGCCGGCCTCGGCGAGCGTGGTGGCCACCGCGCCCCGACCGAGCGCGCGCAGGTCCGAGAGCGAGGGCTCGAAGCGGCCGTTCACGAAGACGAGCCGCGGGCCGTCCAGTCCCTCGAAGAGCCACGGTGCGACGTCCCGCGCGGCGAGCGGCACCTCCGGCGACGAGCCGAGGGCGAACGAGCCCGCGGCGATCGGGGAGACGTCCGTGAAGCGCCACTCCTCGTCCTTGAGCGAGGGGAACCCGAGCCGCTCGAAGCGACGGAAGCCGTGCTGCCGGATGTCCCGGAGCTTCCCGGGCGCCACGGCCCCCGCCCCTTCGAACGCCTCCCAGGCGGCGCGAAGTCCGTTCTCTCGATCCGTGAGCGACGTCATCGACATCTCCTACGCGCGAGCGCCCGCCGCGCGGACCTCGTCCTCGATCCAGGCGTAGCCCTTCTCTTCCAGCGCGAGCGCGAGCTCCTTGCCGCCCGACTTCGCGATGCGCCCGGCCACGAGCACGTGCACGAAGTCCGGCTGCACGAAGTTCAGGAGCCGCTGGTAGTGCGTGATCACCACCATCGAGCGAGCGGGACCGCGCAGCGCGTTGATGCCGTCCGCCACGATCCGGAGCGCGTCGATGTCCAGGCCGGAGTCGGTCTCGTCCAGGATGGCGAAGCGCGGCTCGAGCACCGCCATCTGGAAGATCTCGTTCCGCTTCTTCTCTCCGCCGGAGAAGCCCTCGTTCACGGAGCGTCGCAGCAGCGCCTCGTCCATCTTCACGATGGACAGCCGTTCGCGCGCGAGCTTCAGGAACTCCAGGGCGTCGATCTCCTGCTCGCCGCGCTGCTCCCGCACGGCGTTGTAGGCGGCCTTCAGGAACTCCATCGTGGAGACGCCGGGGATCTCGACGGGATACTGGAAGGCGAGGAAGATGCCCTCGCGGGCGCGCTCGTCGGCTTCCATCTCCAGGATGCTGTTCCCGTCCAGCAGGATGTCTCCCTCCGTCACGTCGTACGCCGGATGCCCGGCGAGCACCTGGGCGAGCGTGCTCTTGCCCGAGCCGTTCGGCCCCATGATCGAGTGCACTTCGCCGTGGGCGACGTCGAGGTCGACGCCCTTGAGGATCGGCTTGCCTTCCACCGAGACGTGGAGATTCCGGATCTGCAGCATGGCTCCCTCTTCGCTCCTAACCGACGCTTCCTTCGAGGCTCACGCTCAGCAGCTTCCGCGCTTCGACGGCGAACTCCATCGGCAGCTCGCGGAAGACTTCCTTGCAGAAGCCGTTGACGATCATCGAGACCGCGTCCTCGACGTCGATGCCGCGGCTCTTGCAGTAGAACAGCTGGTCGTCGCCGATCTTCGACGTGGTGGCTTCGTGCTCCACGCGCGACGTGGTATTGCGCACGTCGATGAACGGGAACGTGTGCGCGCCGCAGCGATCCCCGATGAGCATCGAGTCGCACTGCGTGAAGTTCCGGGCGTTCGCCGCGCCCTTCTGCACGCGGACGAGACCCCGATACGAGTTGTTGCCGTGCATCGCGGAGATGCCCTTGGAGATGATCGTGCTGCGCGTGTTCTTCCCGAGGTGGATCATCTTCGTCCCGGTGTCCGCCTGCTGACGGCCCGACGTCATCGCCACCGAGTAGAACTCCCCGATGGAGTCGTCGCCCTGGAGGATGCAGCTGGGGTACTTCCACGTGATCGCGGAGCCGGTCTCCACCTGGGTCCAGGAGATGTGGCTCTTCGCCCCCTTGCACAGCCCGCGCTTCGTCACGAAGTTGTAGATCCCGCCCTTGCCCTCGGCGTCCCCCGGGTACCAGTTCTGGATGGTGGAGTACTTGATGGTGGCGCCCTCGAGCGCCACCAGCTCCACGACGGCGGCGTGCAGCTGGTTCTCGTCGCGCATGGGCGCCGTGCAGCCCTCGAGGTAGCTCACCGTGGCGCCCTTGTCCGCCACAAGGAGGGTGCGCTCGAACTGGCCGGTGTTCTTCGCGTTGATGCGGAAGTACGTGGACAGCTCCATCGGGCAGCGGACGCCGGGCGGGATGTACGCGAACGAGCCGTCGGAGAAGACCGCGGAGTTGAGCGTCGCGAAGAAGTTGTCCGAGTACGGCACCACGCTCCCGAGGTACTTCTTCACCAGATCCGGGTGCTCGCGCACGGCCTCCGAGAAGGAGCAGAAGATGATGCCCAGCTCCTTCAGCTTCGCGGAGAACGTGGTGGCCACGGACACGGAGTCGAACACCGCGTCCACCGCGACGCCCGCGAGGGCCATGCGCTCGTTCAACGGGATCCCGAGCTTCGCGTAGGTGTCCAGGAGCTTCGGGTCCACGTCCTCGGGGCGCAGCGCGGTCTTCTTCGGCGCGGCGTAGTAGGAGAGCGCCTGGTAGTCGATCGTGGGGTAGTGCACGTTCGGCCACACGGGCTCCTGCATCGTGAGCCAGTGGCGATACGCCTTGAGACGCCACTCCGTGAGCCACGAAGGCTCCGCCTTGCGCGCGGAGATCGCGCGCACGATCTCCTCGGAGAGACCGGGCGGCAGGGACTCCTGCTCGATGTCCGTGACGAAGCCGTACTTGTAGTCGCGGTTCGCGAACTCGTGGAGGGTTCGGGTGTCGTTCGACGAGCTCATGAGCTCCTCCGCGTGGGCGCGCTTTCGTCGGGACGGGGGATGGATTGGCGCAGCGTGGCCAGCGGCACGACGGGGGGAGCCAGGGGCTTCCCGTCCAGAAGGTCCGCGAGGGTCACCTGGCGCAGGAAGAGATTGACGCGCTCGTTCAGCCGACGGACCGCGTGCGTCACGGGACAGTGGAACTCCACTCCGCAAGGCTCGCAGGGCTCCACCTCGGTGGCATCGCAGCACATCACCAGGCTCGGCCGCCCTTCGATGGCCTCCACGACGTCGTGGACGGTGATCTGCCGCGAAGGCCGCGCCAGCACGTACCCGCCCTTCACGCCCCGGGTGGACCGGACCAGCTCGGCCCCCGTGAGGTCCTTCAGGACGTTCATCAGGATCGGCAGAGGAACGGAGTAGCGCGTGGCGATCGCCCGGGCGCTGAGGGGCGCCGGGGCCCCCTCGGGGCTCTCCTGGGCGAGGCTCGCCAGCGCGATGAGCGCGTAATCCGTCTTGCGCGTGAAGGCGATCACGGAGACTCCCAGGAAATCGTACCGAGAATGTACCATTTCTGCCGCCGATGGCAAGAGGGGACTTCCGGGGGGCCCCGGGGCTTCCCTTGGGCGGATTGGGGGAGGAAGATCCGAGTGCGCCCCCCCCGCAGGAGACCCCCGACCATGCCGGGTCTTCCTCCATTCCGGTGGGCTCTTCTCGTCGCCGGCGCCTTGTCGGTCGATTCGTGTCTCAGCAGTCCCGAACCTGATCGGCGCCGCGGATCCGTCGACTTCCGATCCCTCGTGATCCCGTCGCACGTGATGGCCGGACAGCCCGCCACCGCAGAGATCGGCTGTGAGATCGGCTCCAGCGGTTGCTGGCAGCTCGAGTCGCTCGAGGTCCGCGAGCAAGGCGGAATCGTGGACATCGTGGGGTCCACTCTCTACACGAAGAGTCGCGGCGCGGGCTGCTTCGACACGCCCGACTATGCGTTCCGCTTCATCTCGCTCCCGCCGCTCTCGCCGGGCACGGTGCTCGTGCGGGCCGGCGACCTCCTGGACACCCTGCAGGTGGCCGCGGACTCCTCCGCAGCGGAGAGGCGGATCACGTTCCGAGAACCGGCCTACCGGCAGGAGGGACGCTGCGGTCTCTTCATCCTCGCCGGCGAGTCTGCGTTCGTGAGCGGCCTCCCGGACACCGTCCCGCACCCCCGGGTGCGCTACCTCGTGCGCGGGACCCTTTCCGCCGATGATCCCTGCGGGCTCGCGGGCTTTTCGTTCCCGGCGCACTACTTCGTGACCGCGCGCGAGGTCACGCCCGACTGAGAGCCCTCGACGGCGCGGCCGCGCACGGGTCGACCTCCGCGACAGCCCCGGCGTTTTCCTTGGACCCTCGCATCCTCGCGGTGATAGTCGTGTACGCGGGAAGTTCCGGAAGGAGCCGCAGGATGTCGGATCGCGTCGCGAAGCGAACGCCGGACGTGCTGACGTTCGTGATTCCCGTGCGCAACGACGCGTCGCGCCTGGAACGCTGCCTCGAATCGATCCGGGCGTCGGCGGGCGCGCACTCCGTCCACGTGATCGTGGGCGACAATGGCTCCACCGACGACACTCCCGAGCGGGCGCGGGCAGCCGGCGCGGAGGTGGCGTCGCTGCCAGGGATGCACGTCGGCGCCGTGCGCAACGCCGCGGCGAAGATGGCCGCGCCCGGGCTCCTCGCCTTCGTCGACTCCGACCAGGAGCTGGGACTCGGCTGGATTCCCGCGGCCGTCGACGTGATGCGCGACGCGCGCGTCGGCGCCACGGGTTGTTCGTGCGTCGCTCCGCCGAACCCAACCTGGGTCCAGCGCATCTACGACGCGCTCCGCGCCCATCCCCCGGGCCAGCAGGACGTGGAGTGGCTCGGCGCCGGGAACCTCGTCGTTCGCGGCGCGGCGTTCGAGACGCTCGGCGGGTTCGACCCGTCGCTCGCCGCGTGCGAGGACGTGGACCTCTGCAACCGCCTCCGGAAGGCGGGCTGGCGCCTCGTGAGCGACGATCGAATGGTGAACGTCCACCACGGGGACCCGGCCACGCTGGGGCGACTCTTCCAGAGCGAGGTCTGGCGCGGCCGCGACAACCTCCGCGTCACGCTCCGCGGGCCGCTGACGCTCCATGCGCTGCCGAGCGTGGTGTTCCCGATCGCCAACCTCGTTGCCCTCCTCGTCGCGGCGTTGACGTGCATCTTCTGGCCCGGTTGGGGCTGGCCGTGGCTCGCGGCGTCGCTCGCGGTTCTCTGCGGGACCGTCGCGCTGCGCTCGGCGCGGATCTTCGCGGCGTTGACGCCTCGCTCGCCCGCCGATCTGTCGCGCTCGATCGCGGTCGGCGCCACGTACGAGGCCGCGCGGGCGCTGGCGCTCGTGCGGCGGGCCCCGCACCACCGCGGCGCGGGACGCTGAGCGTGGCCCCGGTCCGCGTTCTCGAGCTGCGCAGCGTCTGGGGCACGGGAGGCGGGCCCGAGAAGACGATCCTCCTCGGCGCCGCCCACGCGAACCCCGCGCGGCACGCGGTCACCGTCTGCTATCTCCGCGACGATCGCGACCGCGTCTACGGGATCGACGAGCGCGCGGGGCGCCTTCCCGTGGTGTATGTGGAGGTGAGGGAGAAGCACTCGTTCGACCCGAGCATCTGGTCGAAGCTCCGCGCGCTCCTGCGCGAGACCTCCGTGGACATCGTGCACTCGCACGACTACAAGACGAACGTGCTGGCGTGGCTGCTCGCGACGCGAGAGCCGGTGATCCCGCTCTCGACCGTCCACGGCTGGACCGGGCACACCGCACGCGAGCGCTTCCTCTACTACCCCGTGGATCGACGCGTCCTCGCGCGCTTCCCGCGCGTGATCGCGGTCTCGGAGAACATCAAGGGCGCCCTGGTCGACGTGGGCGCGCGGCCCGAGCGCATCGACGTGGTCCTGAACTCGATCGACGCGGACGCGTTCCGCCGCGATCGCGCGCAGGACGCCGCGGCGCGTCGAGAGCTGCGCATTCCCGAGGACTCCACCGTGATCGGCGCGGTCGGGCGCCTCGAGCCGCAGAAGAACTTCGCGCTGCTCATCGACGTCTTCGCGCGCCTCGCGCCGTCCTTCCCGCGGACCGTGCTCGTCATCGCCGGCGACGGCAGCGCGCGCTCGGCGCTGGAGGCTCGCGCGAAGGCGACCGGCCTCGGCGCGCGCGTTCGCCTCCTCGGCCACCGGGACGACGTGGACTTCGTGCACCACGCGCTCGATCTCTTCGTGCAGTCGTCGGACTACGAGGGCACGCCGAACGCCGTGCTGGAGGCGATGGCCTTCGAGAACCCGATCGTCGCGACGTCGGCGGGGGGCACCGCCGAGGTGGCGGTCGACGGGCAGCACGCCCTCATCGTGCCGTGCGGAGACGCCGCTGCGCTCGAGTCCGCGATCCGTGCGTGCCTCACGGATCCGCGCGGCGCCCGCGAGCGGGCGGTGGCGGCGCGGAAGCGCGTGGAAGGGGAGCTGTCGTTCGACGCGCGCATGAAGCGCGTCGAGGCGATCTACGACGAGCTCGCGCTCCGGTATCCGCGGGTCGCCTCCGGGCGTCGCGTTCGGGCGGGATGATCGCGGCGGGGCCGCGCTCGCACGACGCGCCTGCGCCGCCGACCCCGCCCTTGAGGCGACGCGTTCCCTTCTGCTAAGTTGGCGGGGCGATCGTTCTCGACCCTCCGTTTCCAGCCCGATCAAGGAGCCCCTGATGCGCCGATCCGCGGCGGAAGCCCGAGCTGTCGCCGGTCTCGCCCTCCTCGTCACGCTCGTCTCTTCGGCCTGGACTCGTGCGACGGCCACGCCCTTCGTCTTCGAGACGGCGGACGCCGCGGGCTACGCGGGTTTCGAGCTGAGCCTGGCTCTCGACGGGCAGGATCGACCGCACGTGGCGTACTACGAGTTCAACAGCCACAACCTGCGCTACGCCACGAAGGTCGGGAACACGTGGGTGACCACCTCGGTGGATACGACCGGCGATGTCGGCCAGTACCCGTCCATCGCGCTCGACGCGGCGGGGAACCCGCACATCAGCTACCGGGACTTCACGAACGGCGACCTCAAGTACGCGTCGAAGACCGGCGCCACGTGGACGATCGAGGTGGCGGACAACGGAGCCGCCGAGGGCGCCTACAGCTCGCTGGCGCTGGACGCGGCGGGGAATCCGCGGATCGCGTACCTCGCCGTCACGGGCATCGATCTTCGCTATGCGTCCAAGACCGGCGGGGTCTGGACCGTGGAGATCGTGGACGGTGCGGCGACGGCCGTGGGGTACTACGCGTCGCTCGCGCTGGACGCGGCCGGTCGGCCGCACATCAGCTACCTCGACAACACGACCGACGATCTGCGCTACGCATTCAAGAACGCGGGGGTGTGGACCAGCGAGATCGTGGATGCTGCGGGCTTCGCGAGCTGGACGTCCATCGGGGTGGACGACCAGGGGAATCCGCGCATCGCGTACTACGACAGCACGCCGGATGATCTCAAGTACGCCGCGAAGTCGGCGGGCGTGTGGACGCTCGAGACGGTGGATGCCACGGGGATCGTGGGCAACTACTGCTCCCTGCGCATCAACGCCGCAGGCAACCCGCGGATCGCGTACGCGAGCGGACTCAGCGACGACGATCTCAAGTATGCCGCGCGGTCGGCCTCCACCTGGGCGGTCGAGACCGTCGACGCCAACGGGGACGCCGGTTACTACTCGTCGCTCGCCCTGGACTCCCAGGGGAACCCGCGCATCGCCTACCTGGACGCCTCGAACGGCGACCTGAAGTACGCGGACTCCGCCGTGCACGTGGTGACGCCGGCCGGCGGCGAGACCTGGCCCGTGGGGAGCTTGCGGGACGTGGTCTGGTCGGGAAGCGGCACGGTGAGCATCCTCGTCTCCACGGACGGCGGGCTCACCGAGGACACGCTCGTGGAGAGCGTGGAGTCCAGCCCCGTGACGGTCCGCGTGCCGCACGTGCCGTCGCGGTTCGCGCGCATCGGGATCCGCCGCGCGAGCCCGCTGTCCACGGCGTTCTCGGACACCCTCCTCACCATCCAGACGTCGATCGCGCTGCTCGGCTTCACGGCGGAGCCGCTCGGAGGAAGCACGCCGGGCGTGGCGCTCGCATGGTCCACCGATCCCGGCCCGCAGGATCTCTCCGGCTATGAGGTCGAGCGCGCGGCGTCCGGTTCGGACGCGTGGCGGCTCGTGGCGCCCCTCACGCGCGAGACGACGTTCTCGGACGCGGACGGCGGCGCGGGCTCGCGCTACCGCTTGACCGCGGTCAACGGGCTCGGCGAGCGCTACGTGCTGGGCGAGGCGGTCGTCGCGCCGCAGTCCGTGATCGCGGCCTGGCCGCTCCCGTATCGCGGCGGCGTGATGAGCGTCTCCTTCGCCACGGCGAGCGCGCTCGGCGGCGGCCGCGCGAGAGGGGCGCTCGCGCTGTACGACGTCTCGGGCCGGCTCGTGCGCACGCTGGCCTCGGGCGACTTCGTCGCGGGGCGGCAGCTGGCTACGTGGGACGGGCGCGACGCGGGCGGTCGCTCCGTCGCGAACGGCATCTACTTCCTGCGCTCGATCTCCGGAGGGCAGGACGCGTCCCTGAAGGTCGTCGTGGCGCGCTAGGGGCTCGCGGAGGGGACTCGCCCGGACTTCTTGAGGAGCCGCACCGAGCGCTTCTCGGCGTCGAACACGATGACCGGCAGCTCGGTGTGGTCGTTGATCCGCCCTTCCAGCGCTTCGAGGATTCTCTCGAGGGGCGGCGTGCCGGGCGGCGGGTTGCGCAGCCAGGATGCCGGCATGCTGATCCCCAGCACGGGATCGAAGCCGTGTTCGGCGGTGAAGCGGGTGCGGGTGGCCGGGAAGAAGAGCCACCAAGGATTGATCACGTCGAGCTCGGGCTTCTCGCCGTCGAGGAGCTGGTAGACGCGCAGGCGCGCGAACATGTCGTCGCTCCAGAGAACGAAGCCCCGCTCGAACGGGATCTTCTCCCACATCGAGTGCACGATCGTCTCGAAGCGCTCGTACCCGTTCCGCCGCGAGACTCCGGTGCGCACCCAGGGCACGTTGAGGAGCACGAGGCCCGCCACGCCGAGCGCCACGATCGGTCGGAACAGCCGGCGCGACCACGGGGTCTCGAGAAGGGCCGCCGCCGCCGGCACGGTGAGGCACGCGCCCAGCGCCATGGGGGAGAGGAAGTACGACGTCGGGTCGCTGGCGCCGTAGCCGAGCGTGCCGAGCGTCTGCGTGAGCGCGACCAGCGCGATCGACGCCCGGACCCGGCGGTCGAGCTCCGAGCGCGCGCGCACCGCGAGAACGATCATCAGGAGGAGCCCGGGAACGAGGAACGGGTACACGTATTCGGCGAGAAGGCCCTGCTGGACCGGCGACGGCTCGAACTGTCCGATCAGGAACTGGTACTGCCTTCCCGTCGCGTGAGCGACGAGCCCGTCCCAGCCCGGCTCGAGATTCCCCCAGGCCACCGGCCCCGGGTGCGCCGCCTTCCAGTAGATGAAGAGGTAGCTGGAGAGCGGCGCGGCGGCAGTTACGAGAACCGCGAGGACGAGCAGCGCGTCCAGGCGTCGGATCCGGAACAACCGGTAGGCCAACGCGAGCGAGAGCGGCGCGGCCGTGTAGATGGCGGAGACGTGGTGCGCGCCGCCGACGCCGCAGAGGAGACCCCAGGCGGCGGCGTGGCGCAGCAACCGTGCCCGCGGCCAACTCGCCGACGCGTCGAGAGAAGACATCAGCGACGCGAAGGAGAGGACCGCGGCGAGGACCCACGCGAGGTGCCAGGAGTAGACCTCGGCCAACGTCGCCTCGACGGTCCAGACCGGATTCAGCGCGAACAGTCCGAGGGGCAGCAGGGCGAGCGCGAAGAGCCCGCGGCGGCTGGCCCGTGCGGAAACGGGTGCGAGACGGACGGACAGCGCGTGGAAGAACGCGATCGCGAGCGCTCCGCCGAGCGCGCTCCAGGCGTTGGCGGCGTAGGGGAATCCGCAGCCGAGTGCGTGCAGCCCTCTCGTGAACCAGTGGCCGAGCAGCGTGTAGAGGGGGTAACCGGTCGGATGCGCCACGCCGTCGAGGGCGAGCACGAGCGTGAACTCGCCGGAGTCCTTGTCGCCCGGGGCCGAAGGAGCGAGGAGCAGGTAGGCGACGAGGGCCGCGGCGCCGATCGCCGCCGACCATGCGGGGGAAAGCGTAGCGTCGTGCGGCTGTCCGGCGTCTTCGTCCACGCCCTCGGTGCCGCCGAGCGATACGGATCGCCTTCCGGAGGAGACCATGACGCAGGAGTCTATCGCGGAAGCCACCGGAAGACACGAGGCCCCGCCCGTGGGGCGGGGCCTCGTTGCGCGCGTGCGGGCTGCCGAAGCAGAGACGACTAGCGGTACGTCGCCTTGACCTGTCCCCAGCTGCTCGGGTCCACCGCGACCGGATGGCAATTCGGGTTCGCGGGGCTCGTGGAGTTGCGCGGCAGCGGCGCTGCCGTCGTGAAGTCGAAGCTGTTGTTGTCGGTGTCCGTGATCCCGTCGACGCCGCGCCAATCCGCCAGCGTGGTGCTCGGAGCCGGAGCGGCACCGGTGCCCTCGAAGCAGTTGGCCGTGGTCCCGTAACCCACCATGTCCACGAAGAGCGCCGGGTTGCAGGGGACGACGGGCGTGAACAAGGTGTCCGCCTTCACGCCGATCTTGCCCGCCGTGGCGGACATCGCCACGCTCGAGAGGAGGTCGGGGGTCACGGGAAGCGGCGCGCCGGCCGTGCCGGTCGAGCCACGCACCAGGAAGTACTGGCAGGAACGGATGACGGTGCCGGCAGGGAACACGACGAGGCAGTTCGTGCACGAGCCCATGGGCGTGGTGCCGGTCGCAGAGCCGTACTGCAGCGACCAGCCGCTCATGTCGACGTCCGCGGACGAGTCGTTGAACAGCTCGACGTAGTCCGCGTTCCAGATGGAGCCCGAGTTCCCGCCCGCGCCGTAGATCTGGCTGATGCGGACAGGGTTCGCGGCGTAGACGGCACCCGCCGAGAGGGCGAGCACTAAGAGCGTGATAGCAAGTTTCTTCATGTCGGTCTCCTGCTCTTGGGTCCACCTGCGGAGTCGATCTGCACCCGGAATCGGGCGCCAGACCGGATGACTCGAAGACCTCGGACCGGACGCTGGCCGTCTACGCGACCCTTGGGTCCGCAAGTCGCTGCCACCCTACCGCCCCAGTCGTGTTTCCGAGAGGCGGCTCGGCCAGCGCAGCGATCCGTGATTCCCGAATGGAATCACTTGAACACTAACAGATTCCGCAAGGCCCCTCAAGGCGCCCCGCGGGCCCCCGCCGCCCGGAGAGGAGCCTCTATCTTTCCTGTTTTCAAGGGGTAACGGCACTCCAAAGAGCGGCCGGTCGGGGCGAGTCCTCGCCTTTTTGACCGCGTCTTCTCGAAACCTACGCGGTCGTCCCGCCGCCCCGAGTCGAGCGGTCGCCGAGCCAGCCGGGCGGCTGGCATGCGACCGACATCCATGCCGATCAGGCGCGCTCGGGTCGCCCCCTCGCTCGGTACGCGACCAGGAGCCGCGCGGCCGCGCCGTCCGGAGTGATCCGCCCGGCGCGAACGTCCTCCTCGGCGACCGCGAGCGATTCACGGACGGCCGGATGCTCCCGGAACGCGGACAGCAGCGCCTCGTCCACGAGTCGCCACATCCACGCGACGCGTTGCTGGACGCGCCGCGACTCCAGCGCGCCGCTCTTCGCGAGCTCGGCGCGACGCTCCGCCAGGAGCGTCCAGAGCGCCTCGAGGCCCTCGCCGGTCTTCGCGCTGACCATCACGACGGCGGGCGGCGATCCTTCCGTGGCCACGATGCGCATCGCCGCGGAGTACTGGGCGGCCGTCTCCCGCGCGCGCGCGAGCTGCTCGCCGTCCGCCTTCGTGACGACGACCACGTCCGCCATCTCGAAGATGCCGCGCTTCATGCCCTGCAGCTCGTCGCCGCCTCCCGGCTGCGCGAGGAGCAGGAAGACGTCGACCATCTCGCGCACGTCGATCTCGGCCTGGCCCACGCCGACCGTCTCCACGAGGACGGGGTCGTAGCCGGCGGCCTCGCACACGAGCATGGTCTCGCGCGTGCGCCGCGCCACGCCGCCCGGCGACGCCGCGTTCGGCGAGGGCCGGATGAACGCGCGCTCGCTCGCCGCGAGGCTCGGCATGCGAGTCTTGTCGCCGAGCAGGCTTCCGCCGGAGATCGCGCTCGACGGGTCGACGGCGAGCACGCTGACGCGCTTTCCCTTCGCCACGAGGAGCGAGCCGAAGGCGTCGATGAACGTGCTCTTGCCCACGCCCGGCGGTCCCGTCACGCCGATCCGGTACGCGGCGCCGGTGCGGGGCAGGAGCTGCGCGAGGAGGCGCGAGGCCGCGTCCTCGTGCGCGGGATGCCGGCTCTCCACGAGCGTGATCGCCTGCGCGAGCGCGCGGCGGTCGCCCTTCTGCAGGTCGCGCGAGAGCGCGTCGACCTCGACGGTCATGGGCGAGGCGGTCGGCGGCGGGAGGGGGCGGCGCCATGCATGGCGCGGAGGTTATGCGAACGGTCGCGCGCGCGCCAGCGGTCGCCCTGGCCGGACGGCCGGTGGATGGTCCTCAGCGATACGACGTCTTCACGGACCCCCAGGTCGAAACCTCGACGGACAGGGGGCCGCAGCCGCCGTAGCCGCCCGCGGTGACGGAGCAAGGCGCCGACCCATCGGTGGAGACTCCCGTGTACCCGTTCTCGTACGCCATGGGCTCGATGGGAGTGCACTCGACCGTGACGTTCAGGTCGTGCGCGGCGGAGCCTGCAAAGCAGGCGCTCCCGCCGGCGCCGGTCGGGTCGAGCATCGTGAACACGCCCGCCAGGATTTGACCGTGGGGGCAACCGCCGACGCTGAGCAGAAGCTCCGTGGCCGTGCCGGCGTTGAGGAATCCGTTCATGGGTGTGAAATCGAGCACGCTCAGCGCGCCCTCCGTGTGCACCGCGAATTCCGCGACGCTCATGCCGTCAGCCGCGGCACAGGCGAACCAGAGATAAACTGGAACCGTGCCGGGCCTCGGCGGGGAGGTGTGGACGCCGTAGCTCGCCGCGCTGAAGCTGAGTTCCCAGAGGTAGCAGCTGCCGCCACACGGAAAGCCTGCGTTGACGCTGGGCGGCACGAGGAACGAGCCGGCAAGGGCGAGGACGGGAAACGACCACGCAGCGGTCCGCATGGGAAGGACCTCCTAGGTTGTGCCGGATGCAACCACCCTACGCCTGGGCAGGCCCCGCCTCAACCCCAGGAGCTCACAGCCGCGCGTTCTCCAGGAGATCCAGCAGCTTCTCCGCGGCGTCCGGAATGGGCGTCCCGGGGCCGAAGACCGCGGAGCAGCCCGCTGCCTCGAGCTTCGCGTAGTCCTGCGGGGGGACCACGCCGCCGACGACCACCAGGATGTCGCCGCGGCCGGCCGCTTCCAGCGCCGTCTGGAGCGCCGGCACGAGCGCGAGGTGCCCCGCGGCGAGCGACGACACGCCGACCACGTGGACGTCGTTCTCGATCGCTTCGCGCGCCGTCTCTTCCGGCGTCTTGAAGAGCGCGCCGATGTCCACGTCGAAGCCGAGGTCCGCGAGCGCCGACGCCACGATCTTCTGCCCGCGATCGTGCCCGTCCTGCCCGAGCTTCGCCACGAGCACGCGCGGCCGTCTTCCCGTGCGCGCCTCGAAGTCCGCGGCACGCTGCCGCACGTGCGCCACGCCCTTTCCGTTGCCCATCTCGCTCCCGTACACGCCCGCGATCGAGTCGATCGTGGCCGAGTGTCGTCCGAAGACCTTCTCCAAGGCGAGCGCCATCTCGCCCACCGTGGCCTTCGCGCGCGCGGCGTCCACGGTGAGCGCGAGGAGATTCCCGCGCCCGGTCTCCGCCGCTTCCGTGAGCGCGGAAAGCGAGGCCTCCACCGCGCCGGCATCACGCTCGGCCTTGAGCCGTGAGAGCCGCTCGATCTGCTGGCGGAGCACCTTCGCGTTGTCCACGCGCAGCACGTCCACGGGCTCATCGTCCTCGGGGGCGTAGCGGTTGACGCCCACGATCACCTGGCGGCCCGCGTCGATCCGGGCCTGCGTCCGCGCCGCCGACTCCTCGATGCGGAGCTTCGGCAGGCCGGCCTCGATGGCCTTCGTCATTCCGCCCAGCTCCTCCACTTCGGCCATGTGCTCGAGCGCGCGCCGGGAAAGGTCGTGCGTCAGCCGCTCGACGTAGAAGCTCCCGCCCCACGGGTCGATGGCGCGGCAGGCGCCCGCCTCGCGCTGCAGGACGAGCTGCGTGTTCCGCGCGATCCGCGCCGACGCATCGGTGGGCAGCGCGAGCGCCTCGTCGAAGCTGTTCGTGTGCAGGGACTGCGTGCCGCCGTGCGCGGCCGCGAGCGCCTCCACGCACGTGCGCACGACGTTGTTGCGCACGTCCCTCGCGGTCAACGACCAGCCCGAAGTCTGGCAGTGCGTGCGCAGCATCCGCGAGCGCGGATCCTTCGGCGCGAAGTCCTGCATCAGCCGCGCCCAGAGCAGCCGCGCGGCGCGCAGCTTCGCGACCTCCATGAAGAAGTCCTTGCCGATCGCGAAGAAGAAGGAGAGGCGGGGCGCGAACGCGTCCACCGAGAGCCCGGCCGCCACGCCGGCGCGCACGTACTCCACGCCGTCGGCGAGCGTGTACGCCAGCTCGAGATCAGCGGTGGCTCCGGCCTCCTGCATGTGATAGCCGGAGATCGAGATGCCGTTGAACTTCGGCATCTTCTCCGCGCAGTAGCGCAGCACGTCCGCCACGATCCGCATCGAGGGCGCGGGCGGGTAGATGTACGTGTTGCGCACCATGAACTCCTTGAGGATGTCGTTCTGGATGGTGCCGGAGAGCTTGGCGGCCGGTACGCCTTGCTCCTCGGCGGCCACCACGTAGAGCGCCATCACCGGCAGCACGGCGCCGTTCATCGTCATCGACACGCTCGTCGAGTCCAGCGGGATGCCGTCGAAGAGCACGCGCATGTCGAGGATGGAGTCGATGGCCACGCCGGCCATGCCGACGTCGCCGCGCGCGCGCGGATGATCGGAGTCGTAGCCGCGATGCGTGGGAAGATCGAAGGCCACGGAGAGCCCGGTCTGGCCCGCGGCGAGGTTCCGGCGGTAGAACGCGTTCGACTCCTCCGCGGTGGAGAAGCCGGCGTACTGGCGGATGGTCCACGGGCGCACCGCGTACATCGTGGGGTAGGGGCCGCGCACGAAGGGCGCGAAGCCCGGGAGCGTGCCCAGGTGATCGGCGCCGGCGACGTCCGCTCGCGCGTAGGCGATCTTCCGGGCGATTCCCTCGGGCGTCGCGACGGTGCGTCGGGCGGCTTCCTCGGCCGAGGGCGCCCGCTTCGTGCGCCCGGGAGGCCGGATCGCGTCGAAGTCCAGGGAGGCGAGGCCCGAGAGCGCCTTCACGGACGCGCTCCTGTCGCGGCCGGCGCGTCCGCGTCGTCCGGGTCGGGGAACTCGGTCTCGCCGATCACGGGCTCCGCGCCGCGCGCAGCCCTCGCGGCGTCCAGCTCGCGGCGGATCTCGCCCGAGAGAAGGCAGGCGGCCATGCCGCCCTTCGCTTCGATCGAGCGCAGGCGCTCCCAAGCGGCGCGCGCCAGCCGATCCGTGAGCGCCTCCACCGCGGGCGCGCCGCCGGCGGGGTCCTGGACCGCGGCCACCGCGCACTCTTCGGCGAGGATCGTCACGGTGTTGCGCGCGGCGCGGCGCGCTTCCCGGCTCGGCCGCCCGCGCAAGGCGTCGAAGGGGAGCACGGTCACGGCGTCCGCTCCGCCGCAGATCGCTGCGAACGCGTGCGTGGTGCCGCGCAGCACGTTGTTCAGCGGGCCGCGACGCGCGAGCGCGTCCCGCGCGGAGGCCGCGTGAATCCACGCGGGCGGCGCGTCCACGCCCGCCGCGGCGACGACCTTCGCCCATACCACGCGCAGCGCCCGGAGCTTCGCGATCTCCACGAGCACGTCGCGGCCGAGCGAGATCGAGAACCCGATCCGGCTCGCCGCCTCGGCCACGTCGACCTCCGCGTCGAGGAGAAGGCGGAGCGAGTGGACCCCCGTGGCCGCCGCGTAAGCGATCTCCAGGACGCCGTGCGCGCCGGCGCTCCGCCACGCGTGCGTGGGGATCGCGAAGGAATGCTCGGCCGGGACGCCCGCGGCGAACGGCTCCACGAAGACGATCGGCCGGGCGGCCGGGGCGCTGCGGTGAAGCGCCTCCGCGAGGGCCTCCGAGCGCGCGAGGTCTCCGCCGAGGTCGATGCCGACGACGAAGTCCGCTGGAGCGTTGCGCAGCGCCTCCGCCGCGGCTTCCGGCGCGGGACCGGCTCCATTCCCCGCGATCCAGACCCCGTCCGCGCCGCCGTCGAGATCGTCGAGGCACTCCGCGGTCCAGCTCGGGCCCGAGGCCTCCACGCGCGGCATGTTGCGCGGCCGCACGGCGCCCGCCGCCGCACCGCGGCGATACGGCCACACGCCGGGCAGGGGAGCGTCCGTGTCCGAGGGAACGGCATCGTCCGGAGCGAGCGCGGGAACGACGAAGCCCTCGGGCAGCGTCGCCGCGAGGGAGTCCGCCGACCTGCCTTCGAGCTCCTTCGCGACCCTCGCTTCCCACTCCGCGCGCGACTTCACGCCGCGAGCCTCACATGTTGCGGCGGTACTGCCCGCCGACCTCGTACAGCGCGCGGGAGAGCTGGCCGAGCGTGCAGACGCGCGAGGCGTCCATGAGCGCGTCGAAGGTGTTGCCTTCCTCCACCGCCGCGCGCTGGAGCTTGCGCAGCGCCTCCTCGGCGGGGCCCGCGTTGCGCGCGCGGAACGCCTCGATCGCGACGATGGCCGCTTCCTTCTCCTCGGGCGTGGAGCGGATCACCTCGCGGGGGAGGATGGTGGGCGAGCCCTTCGAGTCCAGGAACGTGTTCACGCCCACGATGGGCAGCTCCCCCGAGTGCTTGCGCGACTCGTAGAGCAGGGACTCCTCCTGGATCTTGGAGCGCTGGTACATGCGCTCCATCGCGCCGAGCACGCCGCCGCGCTCCGAGAGGCTCCGGAACTCGTCCAGCACGGCCTTCTCCACGAGGTCCGTCAGCTCCTCGATCGCGTACGAGCCCTGCAGCGGATTCTCGTTCCGCGCGAGCCCCAGCTCCTTGTTGATGATGAGCTGGATGGCCACCGCGCGGCGCACGCTCTCTTCGGTGGGCGTGGTGATCGCCTCGTCGTAGGCGTTCGTGTGCAGCGAGTTGCAGTTGTCGAAGATCGCGTAGAGCGCCTGGAGCGTGGTGCGGATGTCGTTGAACGCGATCTCCTGCGCGTGGAGGCTCCGCCCCGACGTCTGGATGTGGTACTTGAGCTTCTGCGAGCGGTCGTTGCCGCCGTACTTGTGCTTGATCGCCTTCGCCCAGATGCGCCGCGCCACGCGACCGATCACCGAGTACTCCGCGTCCACGCCGTTCGAGAAGAAGAACGACAGGTTCGGCGCGAAGTCGTCGATCTTCATGCCGCGCGACAGGTAGTACTCCACGTAGGTGAACCCGTTCGCCAGCGTGAAAGCGAGCTGCGTGATCGGGTTCGCGCCGGCCTCCGCGATGTGGTACCCGGAGATCGACACGGAGTAGAAGTTCCGGACGTCGTTCGCGATGAACCACGCCTGCACGTCGCCCATGAGGCGCAGGGCGAACTCCGTCGAGAAGATGCAGGTGTTCTGCGCCTGGTCTTCCTTCAGGATGTCGGCCTGGACCGTGCCGCGCACCTTCGCGAGGGTCTCTTTGCGCAGCCGGTCGTACACCTCGCGCGGGAGCACGTCCTCGCCGGAGACGCCGAGGAGGAGAAGGCCGAGGCCGTCGTGGCCGGCCGGCAGCTCGCCGCGATAGCGGGGGCGCTCGATCCCCTTCGCGCGGTAGATCTCCGCGATCTTCGCCTCCGCCTCGGCCGCCTTGCCCTGCGCCCGGATCCATTTCTCGCAGCTCTGGTCGACGGCCGCGTTCAGGAAGAAGCCGAGCAGCATGGGCGCCGGACCGTTGATCGTCATGGAGACGGAGGTGCGGGGGTCCGCGAGATCGAACCCCGAGTAGAGGCGCTTCGCGTCGTCCACCGTGGCCACGGAGACCCCGGAGTTGCCGATCTTCCCGTAGATGTCCGGGCGGCGCGCGGGGTCCTCGCCGTAGAGCGTCACCGAGTCGAACGCGGTGGAGAGGCGCTTCGCCTCCATGTCGCGCGACACGTAGTGGAAGCGCTTGTTCGTGCGCTCCGGCCCCCCCTCGCCCGCGAACATCCGCGTGGGGTCTTCCTCGGTGCGCTTGAGCGGGAAGACCCCGCCCGCGTAAGGGAAGAAGCCGGGCGCGTTCTCGGCGAGGAGGAAGCGCAGGATCTCGCCGGGATCCTCGGAGCGGGGGAGCGCGACCTTCGGAACGTCCAGCCCCGAGAGGGTGCGCGTCTTGAGGTCCTGCTCCACCACGCGATTCCGCACCTCGAAGCGGTACTTCTCCGCCGCGTAGCGACGCTTCGTCTCGGGCCACTCGTCCAGCATGCGCCGGCACTCGGGATCGAGGCTCGCCTCCAGGCGCTTCGCCAGCGCCTCGAGCGCCGGCAGCTCGGCGGGGGCTCCCTCGCGGTGCACCGCGTGCACCACGTCGTTCCGCGTCTCCACCTGGACCGTGGGCGCGGCCGCTTGGTCCGAGAGCGCGGCCAAGGCCCCCTTCACCTGACCGAGACGTCGCGCGATGCCCACTTGCTCCGCGGCCCAGCGGTCGTAGCGCTCGGCCGTCTCCGCGATCTCCGCGAGGTAGCGCACGCGCGCGGGCGGGATGACCGAAGGATGCGTGGGCGTCTTCGGCGGCTCCCACGAGGAACGGAACGGCGCCCCGGTCTTCCCGGCGATGAGGTCCATGACGTGGCGGTAGAGCCGGTTCGTGGCGAGGTCGTTGAACTGCGAGGCGATGGTGCCGAAGACCGGCAGCGCGTCGTCCGGCGCGTCGAAGAGCTTACGGCTGCGGCGGACCTGCTTCTTCACGTCGCGAAGGGCGTCCAGCGAGCCGCGCTTGTCGAACTTGTTGATGGCCACCACGTCCGCGTAATCCAGCATGTCGATCTTCTCGAGCTGCGTGGCGGCGCCGTACTCCGCGGTCATCACGTAGAGCGAGACGTCGGCGTGCTCCACGATCTCCGTGTCCGACTGGCCGATGCCCGACGTCTCCACGATCACGAGGTCGAAGCCCGCCGCCCGCACCACGTCGATGGCGTCGCGCACGTGGCGGCTCAGCGCCACGTTCGCCGCGCGGGTGGCGAGCGAGCGCATGTACACGCGCGGGTCGTGGATCGAGTTCATGCGGATGCGGTCCCCGAGGAGCGCGCCGCCGGTGCGCCGCTTCGAGGGATCCACGGAGATCACCGCCACGGTGAGGTCCGCGAACTCGGCGAGGAAGCGCCGCACGATCTCGTCCACGAGCGAGGACTTCCCCGAGCCGCCGGTGCCGGTGATTCCCAGCACGGGCACCTTCTTCGCGGGCGTCCGCTTCGCCAGCTCCGCGTGCAGCGGCTCGGAGGTCTCCGCGTGGTTCTCACAGAGCGTGATGAGACGGGCGATCGTCGCGGGCTCGCGGCGGTCGAGGCGCTCGACCGCGCCGTCCAGGGGCGGGGAGATCGTCTCGAAATCGCACTGCGAGAGGAGGTCGTTGATCATCCCCTGGAGGCCCATCGACCGGCCGTCATCCGGCGAGTAGATCCGCGCCACGCCGTACGCGTGCAGCTCCGCGACCTCGGCGGGGAGGATGGTGCCGCCGCCGCCGCCGAAGACGCGGATGTTCGCGCCGCGCTCGTGGAGGAGATCCACGAGGTACTTGAAGAACTCGACGTGCCCGCCCTGGTACGAGGTGATCGCGATGCCCTGCGCGTCTTCCTGGATCGCGCACTCCACGATCTCCTGGGCGGATCGGTTGTGCCCGAGGTGGATGACCTCGGCGCCCGACGCCTGGAGGATCCGCCGCATGATGTTGATCGCCGCGTCGTGCCCGTCGAAGAGCGACGCCGCGGTGACGAGGCGGATCGGGTGCTTGGGGCGGTACGGAGCAGCGGTTGTGGACACGGAACCTCGAGGCTCGGGCGCGCCTCGCCCGGATACGGACGCCTCCGCATTCTACCCGAGGCGCCGCCATCCGGCACGCGCCGGGCGGGTCACGGAGCGGGGGTGAGGCCGTGGCGTCGCATCACCGCCGCGAGCGCTGCGGGGTCGGGCGGCCCGCCGCCCGCGGCCGCGAGGGCGGCGCCGATCTCGCGGAAGTAGTCCGGGCCGAGGATGCCGGGAGTGACGATCGCGAGCATCTTCGCGTCGCCGCCGCCACGGTTGTCGAAGCGGTGGACCGCTCCCCGGGGAATGCACAGCACGTCGCCCGGGCCGACGTCCGTCGGCCGGCCGCTCACCGTCCAGGTCAGCACGCCCGCGAGCCCGTAGATGGTCTCTTCGTACCCGTCGTGGCTGTGCGCGCCCGGCAGCTTCGCGCCGGCCGGGACGTCGAACTCGAATACCGCCACGGAGCCCCCGGACGCCTTTCCCTCGAGCAGGAATCGGATCGCCATCGGCCCCACCCGGATGTCTTCCTTCGTGCTCGCCACCATGACTGGACCTCCCTCTCGGTTGATGGTAAAGTCACTTTACATGAAGATCCGGAAGACGTCAAGTCCCTTTACCGAAGCCGTCGCCGCGCCGGGGCCCCCGCTCATCGGCGCGCTGCTGCGCATGCCGTGGGAAGCCGTGCGGCAGCGGATGCTCGACCGCCTGCACGAGCGCGGATTCGACGACCTCGACGCACCCCATCTGACCGTCTTCCAATACCCCGGTCCGCAGGGCGCGAGGCCTTCGGAGCTCGCCGTCCGGTTGCGCGTCAGCAAGCAGGCCCTCAACTACCTGCTTCGCGAGCTCGAACGCCTCGGCTACCTGAAGCGCTCGGCCGATCCGCACGACCGGCGCTCCCGGCGCGTCACCCTCACCCGGCGCGGTGAATCGGTCGTCCAGACCATGCGCGAGGCGGTCGGCGAGATCGAGCGCGAGTGGGAGGAGCGGCTCGGACCCCGGCGGTTCGCCGAGCTTCGCTCGCTGCTCTCGAAGCTCGGCGTGTCGGGCTAGGGTCCCGCCGGCCCCTTCAGCAGGGCCACCTGACGGATCACGCTCGTCGCCAGGACGACCCCGTACAGATGGAGATACGGGAGCCGGTCGCGCCACGCGGGGCCCGCCGCGCGCGCCGCCACGAAGCCCGCCATGACCAGGAACGGATACGACGGGTACAGGAATCGCGAGTTGATCGGATCGGTGTTCGCGATCGACCACACCGCGATCAGGGCGACCAAGTAGCTGGCCGCGAAGAGCGCGGGGAGCGCCCGGACCGTGACCAGAGACGCCGGCCGGGGGCGGGCTCGCAGCCTTCGCGCGAGGCCCGCCCCGATGAGGATCAAGGACGGCGCCACGAAGACGAGCATCGCCCACTCGCCGCGCGTCACGGCGTCGCTCTGGATCACGCCGAGCCTCGCCACGCGCGTGGGCGACAGCAGGTCCACGAGCAGCGTCTTCCCGGTCCAGACCGTGCTGGTCAGGGCGTCGTTCGGCCGGCCCGTCATGGGAACCTGCGCCGACTGATCGCGAACGGCCCCGGACCAATGCCCCGTGACCGCGTGGACGTGCACGAGCCAGGGCGCCGTCGTCGCCACGAGCACGGCGGCGGCGAGCGCGCATCGGGCGAGCTTGGTCCTCCAGGACTGCGGCCCGATCACGAGGGCCACGCCGAGCGGGAAGGCGGGCCAGAAGAAGCCGAAGTACCGCGTCATCGCGCCGGCCCCGGTCAGCAGCGCCGCCAGCGCGACGTTCGTCGCGGACGGACGCTCGCGGTCGCGCGCGAGGATCGCGAGGACCGCCATGGACTGCAGCGTGAACAGCGTCTCGGCCATGAGCTGGCGGAGGTTCCATGCCGCGGGCTCGAGGACGGCGAGGAGGAGGACCGCGAGGAAGGCCTCGCGCCGGCCCACGTGCCGCCGGAGGAACGCGGCGACCATCACGAGGAGCGCCGTGTAGAACACCGTGTTCGTCCGCGCCAGCGGAAACGCGGTGCGCGCGATCGCCCAGAGCACGCTCGGATACAACGGCGGCCAGAACTTCGGGTACCACGACAGCCCGTGCGCCAGCGAGACCTCGCGCGTGACGGCCTCGTTCACTTGCGTCTGCATGCTCGGATGCACGACTTGATGCGTCGGCAGGAACCCGACCAGCAGGAACAGCAGGACGACGCATCCGAGGTCCACGAGGAGGGAGCGGACGCTCGCGCTCATCGTCTCGACTCACGACGGGGGAGGCGTCTGCGACGCTCGTGCGGGCACGCCGCCACGACGCGCGCGAGATCCGCGAGGCCGTCCACGAGCCGCGGGCCCGGGCGCCCGAGATGAGCCTCCGGGATCGGGAAGACGCGCCGTCCGCGAACCGCGCGCAGGTTCTCGCACCCCCTCCGCTCGAGCACGACCTCCTCCCGGTACTTCGAGGGATCGATGCCGCACCAGGAGATCACGATGGCATCCGGATCGAGACGGCGCAGCTCGTCGACGTCCAACGGGCGGCTCTTGATCGGCTCGCCCCCGAGCGGGTTCCGGCCGCCCGCCAGCTCCAGGAGATCGGTGACCCAGCTGAAGCGCCCGGGCGAGATCACGGGCTTCGGCCACCACTCCACGAGCACCGACGGGCGCAGTCCTCTCGCGGGGCGGGGGACGAGCGCGGACGTGAAGCGCGCCGCGACCTCCTCGCCGCGCGCCTCCACGCCCACCGCGCGCGCGATCTCCCGGATGTCGGCAGCCACGTCGGCGAGCGAGACCGGCTCCGGCGCCAGCACGCGCAGGCCCGCCGCGAGGAGCGCGTCCACGACGCGCTCGTGACCCGGCACGGTGAGGCTGGCCAGCACGAGGTCCGGCGCGAGCGCCTTCACGCGGCTCACGTCCACGTCGAGGTCGGGCCCCACCCGCGGGAGCCGCGCGACCGCGTCCTCGGGATAGTCCGAGTAGTCGTCCACGCCCACGAGCATGTCCGCGCAGCCGAGCGCGCAGAGGATCTCCGTGTTCGAGCACGTGGTGGAGACGACGCGCAGGGTGGAAGGCGACATGGTCCCAGGATAAGGGACGCGTGGGTGGTCCGGTAGGCTGCAGGCGAGCGGCCGGGCGGAGGCGCTCCGCCCGGCCGTGCCCTCGCTTCGTCGGCGGCGCGGCGGCGTCGCTTCGTCCCTTCGCCGCTCGTGCCGACCGGATCTCAGCGAACGCGGACGATGCTCCCCGTGCGCGTGTCGGCGCCGGAGCCCAGGCGCCAGTAGTAGACGCCGGCCGGGACCGCCAGGCCCCGCGCGTCGCGCCCGTCCCACACGAGCGACGCGTCGCCGTCGGTGCGGAGCGTGCGCACGCAGCGGCCCGCGACGTCGTGGATCGTCACCGGGCCGGCCGCGGCGCGCGGCGACGCGAAGGTGAGGCTCGTGGCGTCTCGGAACGGATTCGGGGCGCACCGCACCGCCGCGGCGGCGCTCGCCACGACCGGCGCGGCGACCGGCGCGCTCAGCGCCTTGATCCGCGCGACGTAGAACTGCCCGTCCGCGAGGTTTCCGCCGCCGAAGTTGATGAGGTTCGCCGCGGCGCCGAAGAGCAGCACGGTGCCGAGCGGATCGGTGGAGGCGCGGCAGACGTCGTCCGGGTTCGGCGTACCGTAGCCGCGGCTCCAGACGTACACGCCCGTTCCGCTCACTCCGGCCACGAAGAGGTCGGTGCCGCCGATCGCGGGGATCGCCCCGCCGCCGAAGTTGATGGCGTTCTCGAAGCTCCCGGTCAGCACGACGTTGCCGCCCGCGTCGAACTGCACGCCCTGGCCCGTGTCGGCGCCCACTCCGCCGTAGCTCTTGCTCCAGAGGAGATTGCCGGACGCGTCGTAGAGAACGAGGAACGCGTCGCTCGCGCCCAGGACGGGGAGGAAGCCTGTGCCGAAGTTCGTGGGGCCGAACAGCGTGCCGCACAGCGCGACCACGTTGCCGCCGCTCAGGGCGAGGTCGGTCTCGATGTCGGCACCGGGCCCGAACGCCCCGGGCATGTCCCGGCTGAAAACATGGGCGCCGGAGGCGTTGAAGCGCGCGAGGAAGAGATCCGTGGCGACCGCCGTGAGCGGGCCGCCGCCGAAGTCCACCGTGCCCTGCATCGTTCCGCTGAGGCCCACGCCGCCCGTCGCGGAGAGCACGACGCACTTGCCGGCCTGGTTCGCTCCGTCGCCGAAGCCCGCGCTCCATTGCTGAACGCCGTTCGGATCGAAGACGGCGACGAAGGCGTCGGCCCCTCCGACCGCGACGATCGGGCCGCCGCCGAAGTCGATCGTTCCGTTGAAGTTTCCGGTGACGGCCACGCCTGCGGCGCTCGCCGAGAGGTCGGCGATGTCGCCCGGCCCGTAGGTGTCGCTCCAGAGGAAGTTCCCCGCGGGGTCGAACTTGACGATCCACATCTGACCGGCGCCGCCGAGCACGCCGCCGCCGAAGTTGATGCCTCCGGTCACGATCTTCCCTCCGACGTAGAGGTCTCCCGCCGGATCCACCGCGGCCGCCTGCACGACGACGCCGTTCATCGTAGGCGTGAACGTGCGGCCCCACGCGAATCCGCCCGCCGGGCCGTAGCGCGCGATGAAGACGTCGCCGCCGACGAAGTTGCCGGCGAGGATGTTCCCGCCGCCGAGGTTGATGCTGCCGAAGAACGTGCCGGCCGTGCCCGTGGCGCCGGTCGCGTCGAGCGCCGCGTGGCCGGAGGCGTCCCAGCCTCGACTCCAGAGGAAGTCCCCGGGCGTGGCGGCGGAGGGGGAGGCGCTCAGCGCGAGCGCGAGCAGAACGGCGGAAGCGAGGGGGAAGACGGCGAGGGGCCGCGGGGCGAGCGACATGGCGATCCTCCATGGGTAGGGCCGAGCCGGGACGGAACTCCGTTCGGCACGTCACTCCCCATGGCGACGTTCCGCGTCCAGGGTGGACATCGCGCCCTCGACGACCGTGCGGAGGAGCGGATCGCCGCTCCTCCACGCGCGAAACACCGGCAGGTTCTGCGCGAAGAGCGGCCGTGCCTCTTCGAAGCGACGCTGCCCCACGAGCGAGGCGGCGAGCGCGCAGCGGAGGCCCGCCACCACGGCGCGGTGGGCGACGCTCGTATCGCTTCCCGGCGGCTCGGCCCGGCGCAGCAGCGGCTCGGCCTCGTCCGGGCGACCGGTCGCGAGGAGCAGGAGCCCGAGGTTTCCGCGCGCCCATTCCGCGCTTCCCGGCTCCGTCCCGGTCGAGCGCTCGAGCGTGGCCAAGGCCCGGCGGGCTTCCGCCACCGCGGGCTCCGGATTCCCCGCCTCGGCCAGGGCCACGGCGTGCGCCGACGCGAAGGTGGCCGCCTCCGGCGAGTCCGCCCCGTGCGCGCGCGAGGCGATCGCGAGGGCCTCGCTCAGGACCTCGGCGCCGCGACTCGCGTTCCCCTCGAGCACGTACGCTCGTGCGAGATCCTGAGCCGCGGCCGCAACCTCGTCGTTGGCCCGGCCCAGACACTTCTCGAGGACCCGGTACGCTTCGGAGAGCGCTTCCCGGGACTCGGTGAAGCGGCCCTGGCTCGCGAGCGCCACGCCCAGCGCCTGGCGGCTCTCCGCGGCGTCGATCGAGCTGTCGCCGAAGGTGCGCCGGCGATCCGCGAGCAGCTCCCGCTGCATGCGCTCCGCCTTGGCGAAGTCGCCGTGCTGAGCCGACACCGCGGCCAAGTTGTTCCGCAGCGCCATGACGTTCGGGTGGTCGGCGGGCAGCTGCGAGGAGAGGATCGCCAGGGACTGCGTGAAGAGCGAATCGGCCGCCTCGAGGTCGTGCGCGTTCCATTGCCGCACGGCGAGCGCGTTCAAGGTCGCGGCCACTCCCGTGGTGTCCGGGGGGACGAGGCTCCGCCGGACGGCCAGGGACTCGTCGAGCAGACGAATCGCTTCCGCATCGTCGTCGACCGTTCCCCCGAGATCCTGGAGCGCGACCCCCACGTCGACGCTGTGGTCTCCGGTCAGGCGTCGCAGACGCACGAGCGAGTCGCGGAAGAGAGGCACCGCGGCCTTGCGGCCCTTCTCGGTGAGCGTGATGCGCGCGAGCACGTGCTGGATGTGCGCGCTCTCGAGATCGTCGCCCTCGCCCGCGCGGCGTCTCGCGTCCAGCGCTCGCTCGAACAGCTCGCGGGCGTGGGCCGGGCGGCTCCGGACGAAGCTCACGCCCGCGAGAACCTGCCAAAGCCGCGACTGGAGATCCGGCTGGTCGCTCAGGGCGTCCACCTGGCCTTCCGTCCGGTCGAGGAGATCGCTCACGCGCAACGTGTCGGCGCCGGGCGTGACCGTGGGGTTCGAGGACTGGAAGATGCCCACCAGCATGTCCACGGCGCGCTCCGCCTTCGCCTGCTCCGCCCGGGCGCGATCGCGCTCCACGGCGACGCGCCGGGACTGGAGCCGGCTCGAGACCGCGAACGCCACGAGGAGGGTTGCGAGCGCGACGCCGGACACGACGGGAACGAGATGCCGCCGCACGAACTTGCGCGCGCGGTAGGCGAAGGAGGGGCGCACCGCGTGCACGGGGCGCCCGTGGAGCCAGCACTCGAGGTCCTCCGCGAGCTCGCGCGCCGACGGGTACCTCTCCGCGACGCTCTTGCGCAGCGCGGAGAGCGCCACGGCGTCGAGATCGCCGCGCAGCGTCTTGCGGAGCGAGCCGGCCGCCACCGCCGCGCTCGGCGGAGGCGCGTTGCGCTCGGCGAGGATGCGCTCGATCTCGGTGGGCGAGCGCGTCGGGAAGCGATAGGGCCGCTCGCCGGTCAGCAGCTCGTACAGGAGGACGCCGAGGCCCCACACGTCGGTGGCGGCGGAGACCGCTTCGCCGCGGAGCTGCTCGGGAGCGGCGTGCTCCGGCGTCAGCACGCGATCGATCGGCCGCGTGGCGGCGGCCTCGTCCTCGTCCGGATCGCTCTCCAGGAGCTTCGCGATGCCGAAGTCCAGGAGCTTCGGCCGCCCGTCCTCGCCCACCAGGATGTTCGCCGGCTTCAGGTCCCGGTGCACCACGAGCCGCGCGTGGGCGAAGGAGACGGCGTCGCAGACGGTGAGGAAGAGCGCGACGCGCGCGCGGACGTCGAGGCCGCGCGCGGCGCACCAGCGCGTGATCGGCGCGCCGTCCACGTACTCCATCACGAGGTACGGGCGCCCGTCCGGCGCCACGCCTCCGTCGAGGAGCCGCGCGATGTTCGGGTGCTCGAGCCGCGCGAGGATGCGTCGCTCGCGGGAGAAGCGGGAGATCATCTCGGCGGCGTGGTAGCCGTGGCGGACCAGCTTGACCGCGACGCGTTGCTCGAACTGCCCGTCCGCGCGCTCGCCGAGCCAGACCTCGCCCATGCCGCCTTCGCCGAGGCGGCGAAGCAGCCGCCAGGGCCCCAGGCGATCGCCCTCGCGCGCCGCGCCCTCCAGGGGAGCGGCGGCGGCCGCCGCGAGCTTCCGCTCGATCTCGAGCGAGCCCGTGTCCTCGTGGGCCGCGAGCATCTCCTCCAGCTCGCCGAGCGCGGCCGCGTCGTCGCCGACCGCGGCGCGCAGGAAGGCTGCGCGCTCGGCCGCGGGCCGGTCGAGGGCGTCGAGGAAGACCTGCTTGATCCTGGGCCAGCTCGTGTCGGCCACGGTCTCCTTGGGGCGGCGGTCGGGTTCCTCGGCGAGGGGGTCGGATTCCCCGGAAGGGTCCGGCCTCCCGAGCTACGTCGCGACGTCTGCGGCGGAAAGAGGACGCGGCCGAGCGCGGGACCTCACGCTTCCAGCTCGCGCGCGACCTCCTTGCGCAGCCAGGCGCGCGCCGCGAGCCAGTCCCTCTGGATGGTCTTGGCGGACACTCCGAGGGAGGCCGCCGTCTCCTCGAGGGTCAGCCCGGCGAAGAAGCGCTTCTCCACGACCTCGGCGGCGCGCGGATCTTCGGCGGCGAGCCGGTTCAGCGCGGCTTCCAGCGCCAGCAGCTCGTCCGCCTCGCGGATCGAGAGCGCCGCGTCCACGTCCTCCAAGGGGACGCGCTCCTGGTCGCCGCCCCGCTTCAGGCGCTTGCGGGTTCGCGCGGCATCCACCAGCACGCGCCGCATCGTGCGCGCCGCCACCGCGAAGAACTCGGTGCGCCCGCTCGCGTCGATGCGGCGCTGTCCGAGGAGGCGGAGGTAGACCTCGTTGACGAGCGCCGTGGGGCTCAGCGTGTGGTCGGGTCGCTCGGCGCGGAGCCGCGCCCGCGCGACCACGCGCAGCTCGTCGTACAGAGCGGCGACGACTTGATCGAGGGCGGCGGCGTCGCCGTCGCGCAGGAGATGCAGCCAGACCGTGACTTCCCCGGGCGAGCTCATGCGGCATTCTGGCAGGGGCCGGCGCGCGCGCGCAAGGCCGGCGCCCGTCGGTGGGGTTACGGCCGGCGCGGGCAGGGGGGCAGGGTCCCCGCCTCGAGGAGCCCGAGCGGCGTCTCCCCGCGTTCCTGCGGGTCGCAACAGGTCTGGCACACGCGCTTGTAGCCGTGGAAGGCGAGCAGCTCGATGTCCGGCGCGAGGTAGCCGTCGCGAACCGGCTCGTCGCGAAGCAGATCGGTGCTGAGGTACTTCTTGTTGTCGTCGGGGAAGACGGTGACGACGACCGCTTCGGGGCTCAGCTCGTTCTGGACCTTGAGCGCTCCGAGGAGATTCGCGCCCGACGAGATTCCGACGCCGAGGCCGAGCTTCCGGGCGAGCTTCTGCGCCATCAGGATCGCGTCGCCGTCGTCCACGTCCACGATGTCGTCGAGGAACGGGAGGTCGACGATCGGGGGGATGAACTCGTCCGACACCCCCTGGATGCGGTGCTTCCCCACGTGGCAGCCGGTGCGAAGGGTCGGCGAGCTCGCCGGCTCGAGCGGATGGATCGTGAGCTCCTCTCGTTGCTCGCGGAGGTAGCGGCCCGCCCCCATGATCGTTCCGCCGGTCCCGACCCCGGCCACGAACGCATCCGGGAAGCGGCCGTGGAACCGGAGCTGCCACCAGATCTCCGGGCCGGTCGCCTCGTAGTGCGCTTCGGAGTTGTCGACGTTCGAGAACTGCCGCGGGAGGAACGCTCCCTCCGTGGAGCGCGCGAGCTGCTCGGCGCGCTCGATCGCCCCGACGAAGCCGCCCTCGTCGCGGCTCACGAGCCGTATGTCCGCCCCGAGGCTGCGGATCAGGTCGATGCGCTCGCGGCTCATCCAGTCGGGCATGAAGATGGTCACGGGATGGCCCAGCGCGCGGCCCACGCCCGCGAACGCGATGCCCGTGTTCCCGCTCGTGGCCTCGACGATCCTGTCCCCGGGCCGGAGGGCGCCGCGCTCGTACGCGCGCCGGAGGATGTGCAGGGCCATCCGGTCCTTGATGCTGCCCGTCATGTTGAGGTACTCGGCCTTCGCGTAGAGCACTCGACTCTCGCCGCGCCACGCCAGCTCGAGGGCGAGGAGCGGCGTGTTGCCGACGAGGCACTGCAGCCCGCGAATCCTCCGCTCGACGTCGGCGGCCCCGCTCGTCCCGGTTCTCATGGCGTCACCCCTCGCAGAGCTCGATCAGGATGCCCGCGGTGGACCGCGGGTGGAGGAACGCGATCTTCACGCCGCCGGCGCCGATCCGCGGCGTCCGATCGATGAGGTCCACGCCCGCCGCCGCGAGCTGCTCCAGCGTGGCCGCGAGGTCCTGCACGCGCACGGTCACGTGGTGGATGGCCGCGCCGCGCTTCGCGACGAACTTCGCGACGGGAGCTTCGGGATCGGTGGCCTGCAGCAGCTCGAGATCGCCGCCGCCTGCGTCGAGCTTCAGGACGCGGACGCGCTGCTCGGGCACGTCTTCCTCCGCCACGACCCGCATCCCGAGCAGACCCTCGAAGACGCGACGCGCAGCCGCGACGTCCGGCACGGCGATTCCCACGTGATCGATGCCGCGGTAGCGCCCGCTCATTTCTTCGCCTCGAGCTTCACCAGCACCGCGCCACGATCCACGGTCTGGCCGGCCTTGACCTCGATGCTCGTCACCACGCCGGCGGTCTCCGCGAGCAGCTCGTTCTGCATCTTCATCGCTTCGACGACGACGATGGGCTGGCCCGGCTCGACCACGTCGCCCACCTTCACCGGCACCGAGACCACCACGCCCGGCATCGGCGCCTCGATGGCGCTGGGCCCGGCCACGGGCGGCTTGATGACGGCGGCGATGGCGCGCGAGACCTCGTCGCGCACGATCGTCTCGATCCTCTCGCCGTCCAGCCAGACCGTGACGCGGTCGCCCTCCTTGTCGATCACCATCTCGCGGCTGTGCCCGTTCAGGAGGAGGGAGTGCAGCGTGGAGCCGTGGAGCTCCACGAGGTCGGCCTCCACCGGGCGGCCGTCCAGCGTGACCGAGGGCCTTCCTTCCGCGCCCTCCACGAGATCCACGAACCGCTCCTCGCCGCGGATCGTCACATAGTAGCGGAGAGCCACGCCGCTCATCGCCGGCCTCCGAGCGTCCGTGCGCGTCCGGCGCGCACCCAGGCGGAGAGGCCGCCGCCGTCCGCGCTCGCGTCCACCACGCCCCCGCGCGCCGCCGCGCGATGCGCGAAGAGCACGGCGGCGATCGTGGCCACGTCGTCGCGCTGGCCGAGGCCGCGCCCCAGCGGGCGCCACGTGGACTGGACGCGCTCGAGCCAGCGCGTGTCCACGCGGTTCTCCACGAAGTCCGCGTGATTGACGATCCAGCGGAGGAAGGGAATGTTCGTGGTGGGCCCCTCGATCCGGTAGACGTAGAGCGCCGCGTTCATGCGCTCGCGCGCTTCCTCGCGATCGTTGCCGCGCGTGATGAGCTTCCCGAGCATCGGGTCGTAGTGGATGGGCACGTCGAAGCCGGCGTACACGCCGGTGTCGTTCCGGATGCCGGGGCCGGAGGGCATGCGGAGGAAGCGGATCGTGCCCACGGAGGGGAGGAAGCCGTGCGCGGCGTCCTCGGCGTAGATGCGCGTCTCGATGGCGTGGCCGCGCGGCTCCGGCGCGTCCCCGAGCGCGAGCTTCTCGCCGGCGGCGATGCGGATCTGCTGCTTCACGAGGTCGATGCCGGTGGTCTCCTCGGTGACCGGGTGCTCCACCTGGAGGCGCGTGTTCATCTCGAGGAAGTAGTACGAGCCGTCGGGCGCGAGGAGGAACTCCACGGTGCCGGCGTTCACGTAGCCCACGGACGCCGCCGCCCGGGCGGCCACGCGACCGAACTCCGCGCGCCGGGCCGCGCCGAGCGACGGGCTCGGCGCCTCCTCCACGACCTTCTGGTGACGTCGCTGCACGGAGCACTCGCGCTCGCCCACGAAGATCGTGCGGCCGTGCGCGTCCGCGAGCACCTGCGCCTCCACGTGGCGCGGGCTCTCCACGAGCTTCTCCACGAGCAGGTCGTCGGACGCGAACGCCGAGAGGGACTCCCCGCGGGTCAGCCGCAGCGCCGCGTCCATCTCGGAGTCCGCGCGCACCGCGCGCATGCCCTTCCCGCCGCCGCCCTTCGCGGCCTTCAGGAGGATCGGGTAGCCGATCTCCTTCGCGATCCGCTTCGCCTCCGCGTCGCCGACCGGGTCCACGCTGCCCGGCACCACCGGCACGCCGGCGGCGGCCACGGTCCGCTTCGCCTGCGCCTTGTCCCCCATCGCGCGGATCGCCGAGCCGGGCGGGCCGATGAACTTCACGCCGGCTTCCTCGCACGCGTCGGCGAACCGGTCGTTCTCCGAGAGGAAGCCGTAGCCCGGGTGGATCGCGGACGCGCCCACCTGCTTCGCCGCGGCGAGGATGCGGGGGATGGAGAGATAGCTCTCCGCGGCCGGCGCCGGCCCGATGCCGACCGCTTCGTCCGCGAGGAGCACGTGGAGCGCCTTGCGGTCCGCCTCGGAGTAGACGGCGCAGGAGGGGATCCGCATCTCGCGCAGGGCGCGAATGACGCGCACCGCGATCTCCCCGCGATTCGCGATGAGCACCTTGTCGAACACGCGGGCCTCCGCTAGAGCGGGATGTTGCCGTGCTTCTTCGGCGGCAGGGACTGATGCTTGTGCCGCAGCGACTCGAGCGCGGTGATGAGGTGCCGGCGCGTGCGGCTCGGCTCGATGATGTTGTCGATGTAGCCGTAGCTCGCCGCGATGAACGGATTCGCGAACTTCTCGTTGTACTCGTCCACCAGCTTCTTCTCCGTCGCCGTCGGGTCGGCCGCCTCCTTGATCTCGCGCCGGTGGATGATGCGCACCGCGCCCTGGGCGCCCATGACCGCCAGCTCCGCGGTGGGCCACGCGACGTTGTAGTCGGCGCGCAGGTGCTTCGACGCCATGACGTCGTAGGCGCCGCCGTACGCCTTGCGGGTGATCACGGTGAGCTTCGGGACGGTGGCTTCCGCGTAGGCGAAGAGCAGCTTCGCTCCGTGGCGGATGATGCCGCCCCACTCCTGCGCGGTCCCGGGGAGGAAGCCCGGCACGTCCTCGAACGTGAGGATCGGGATGTTGAACGCGTCGCAGAAGCGGACGAAGCGCGCGCCCTTCACGGAGGCGTCGATGTCCAGCACGCCGGCGAGATGCTTCGGCTGGTTCGCCACCACGCCGACCGGACGCCCGTTCAAGCGCCCGAACCCGATCACGATGTTCCGCGCGTACTCGGGATGGATCTCGAGGAAGTCGCCGTCGTCGAGAACGGGGAGGAAGGCGTCGCGGATGTCGTAGGGCTTGTTCGCGTCCTCCGGCACGACGCGGTTCAGCGCCTCCTCCGCGCGATCCGCCGAGTCCGACGGCGTGCGCACGGGCGGATCGTCCACGTTGTTGCTCGGCAGGAACGAGAGCAGCCGCCGCACGAGCGCCAGCACGTCCTTCTCGGAGGGCGCGCGCAGGTGCGCCACGCCGCTGCGCGAGGTGTGGGCGCGCGCGCCGCCGAGATCCTCGAACGTCACTTCCTCGTTCGTCACCGCCTTGATGACGTCGGGGCCGGTGATGAACATGTGGCTCGTGCCGTCGGCCATGATCACGAAGTCCGTGATGGCCGGCGAGTAGACCGCGCCGCCGGCGCAGGGACCCAGGATCGCGGAGATCTGCGGCACCACGCCGGAGGCCAGCGTGTTCCGCAGGAAGATGTCGGCGTAGCCGCCGAGCGAGAGCACGCCTTCCTGGATGCGCGCGCCGCCGGAGTCGTTCAGCCCGATCACCGGCGCGCCGGACTCCATCGCGAGGTCCATGATCTGGCAGATCTTCTTCGCGTTCGCCTCCGACATCGTGCCGCCGAAGACGGTGAAGTCCTGGGCGAAGACGAACACGGTGCGGCCGTCGATGCGGCCGAAGCCCGACACGACGCCGTCGCCCACGATGCGGCGATCGCCCATGCCGAAGTCGGTCGCCCGGTGCGTGACGAAGTAGCCCAGCTCCTCGAAGCTCCCGCGATCCATCAGCAGATCGATGCGCTCGCGCGCCAGCAGCTTGCCCGCCTCGTGGATCTTCGCGATCCGCTCCGCGCCGCCCGCGAGAACGGCTTCCTCCCGCTTCCGGCGGAGGAGCTCCAGCCGATCCATCACGCGTCCTCCGCTTCGCGACGCACGCGGTTCTCCAGCACGCCGATCTTCTCGATCTCGCAGCGCACGGTCTGCCCTTCCTGGATGAAGACGGGAGGCTCGCGGAACACGCCCACGCCGGAGGGCGTGCCCGTGCCGATGACGTCGCCCGGCTCGAGGGTGATGCCCTCGGTGATGTACTCGATCAACGCGGGCACGGAGTGCACCAGATCGGCGGTGGTCGAATCCTGGCGGAGCTCGCCGTCCACCCAGAGGCGGATGGCCAGGGCGCCCGGATCGCCCACGATGTCCTTCGTCACGAGCGCCGGACCGATGGGGCAGAAGGTGTCGAAGCCCTTGGCGCGCCCGTACTGGATGTCGTCCTTCTGGGCCTTGCGATCCGTGAAGTCGTTCAGCACGAGGTAGCCGGCGACGTGGGAGAGCGCCTTCGCCGCGCGCACGCGCTTCGCCCGCTTGCCGATCACCACGCCGAGCTCCACCTCGGGGTCGCCGTGTCGGCAGAAGCTCGGCAGCACGATCTCGTCCGTGGGGCCGATGATCGCGCTCGGCGCCTTGAGGAAGAGACGCGGCTTCTCCGGCGCCTTCTTGCCCTGCTCCTCGGCGTGCGCGCGGTAGTTGAGGCCCACGCACACGATCTTCGAAGGGCGCACGAGCGGCGCGTGCAGCAGCAGGCCTTCGACGGGACGCCGCGCGCGCACGACGGCGCGCGCCTCCATCTCGAGGAGAGCGGGCAGCCCGCGCGCGAGCAGCGCCTCGAGGCCGGAGCCCGCGGGAAGGGCCAGCTCCTCGGGCGTGCCGGCGTCGGCCACCATCCCGTCGAGGAGGAGCCCGAAGCGGGGAGCGGCGCCTGGCTCG
The DNA here is from genome assembly GCA_046330135.1 of bacterium. Classification (GTDB taxonomy): domain Bacteria; phylum ARS69; class ARS69; order ARS69; family ARS69; genus CAYYFX01. The sequence goes on along the minus strand of JAXLTI010000003.1, from coordinate 708,165 downwards.
GACCAGCGGACGATTCTCATGCGAGGTCGGTCACGGCTTCACGCGCGTGTACTTCGCTTCCATGACCTTCCGCCCTTCGGTGGATCCCGGGAAGATGACGGACATCTCGACCGTGTAGGAGTCCGGTCCCGTCACGGTGGTTCGCATCTGGTAGGGTAACTCGCCCAGCTTGGGGTCGGCAAACCGGCCCGTGAACAGCAAGGTCTCGTCCTCGTCGAGGCGGCCCCGGGACACGAAGGCGCCCGTGCCGGTGTTGTCGATCCAGACGTTGATGTGCTCGCCGGTGACGTTGTCGTAGCCGGCGAGGCTGAGCGCCTCGAACGGCAGCGTGCCCATCGTGGCCTTCGTGACCGTCTGGAGGTAGCGGCCGCCCAGGATCGGCTCGCAGTGCGCGGTCCCCTCCGAGGTCTGCGGCTCGTCCGCGTTCAGCATGTGCGTCATCGTGAAGTGCCAGTCGCCCACGTAGAACTTCAGCCGCTCGTGGACCGGCCCGGGCTCGGACGGATCGAGCTCCTTGGCCGCGGGCGGCACGGCAGGGAGCGCGGGTGCGGCGGGCGTTCCGGGCGCGGGCGTTCCGGGCGCGGGTGTCCCAGGCGCGGGCGCCGGCGGTGCGGGCGCGTCGGCCGCGGGCGACGTCGTCGCCGCGGCGCCGACGATCAGCCCCACGACCATCCCCGCGAAGCGGGACATTCGACCTCTCCCCTCCGCCCCGGTCGCCCGTCCAGCCGGCGCGGGCGGCGATCCTACCAGCGGTGCCGTCGCGACGCGACCCCGCCGGCACTTCCTGCATCCAACGGTCGTGCGCGTCCGCGCGGGCTCGCTCCGCGGGAGGATGCTGCGCCGTCGCTCGCCTTGAGCTCGCCTTGACGGGATCCGGGAGGTCGCCTAACGTAACTGCTTGCTCAGCCGACAATTCCACGCGTTCCCTCGCTCGCTCTCGATGCGCCCGGAGGCCCCTGCTTGACCGATCTGCGCACCGTCAAGAACAGCCGGACCTGCTTCGGCTGCGGTACGGAGAACGAGGCGGGGCTCCAGCTCGTCTTCGCGACGAGACCGGACGGCCGCCTCGAGACGAGCTTCGTTCCGCGCGCCATCCACGGCGGTTGGGAGGGCGTGTTCCACGGCGGGCTCATGGCCACTCTTCTCGACGAGGCCATGATGGCGTATCTGTACAGAAACGGGGTGAGCGCGCAGACGGCGGAGCTGACGGTCCGCTTTCGCGATGCCGTGCGCCTGGGCGAGGAGCTGGTCGTCGAGGCGTGGGAGGAGGAGCGTCGCGGCCGGCTGCACCGCATGGCGGCCGAGGCCCGGCGGGGCGGCGTCGTCGTGGCGCGGGCCACCGCCAGCTGTCTCGCCGTCACCGAAACGGAGGGCTCGTGAAGTCGATCGTGATTCTGGACGGGGCGCGTACCCCGATGGCCGAGTACGAAGGCAGCAAGACCGGCGCGGGGCAGGCCGGCGGAGCGTTCCGCGGCGTCTCGGCCATCGAGCTGGGAGCGGTGGCGGCGCGGGAGGCGATGCGTCGCTCGGGGGTCTCGCCCTCCGCCATCGACGCAGCGTTCTTCGGGAACGCGCTGCAGACCTCGGGGGACGCCATCTACGGCGCGCGGCACGTCGCGCTGAAGGCGGGCGTTCCCATCGAGCGCCCGGCGCTCACGGTGAACCGCCTTTGCGGCTCCGGGATCCAGAGCGTGGTGAGCGCCGCGCACTCGATCGGCTTCGGCGAAGCGGACGTGTGTCTCGCGGGCGGCATGGAGAACATGAGCCAGGCGCCGCACGTGATCCGCGGCGCGCGGAGCGGCTTGAAGCTCGGCCAGGGCAAGCTCGAGGACTCGCTCATGGTGGCGCTCCTGGACACGTACTGCGGCCTCTACATGGCGAACACGGCGGAGAAGATCGCCAGCCAGCGCGGCATCACGCGCGAGACGCAGGACGAGTTCGCGCTCCTCTCGCAGAAGCGCGCCGCCGCGGCGCGGGAGCGCGGCGTGTTCCGGGCGGAGATCGTCCCGGTGGACGTTCCGGCGGGGAAGGGCACCGTTCCGGTGAGCGAGGACGACCACCTGAAGCCGGACAGCACGATGGCCGGCCTCGGCAAGCTCCCGCCCGCGTTCGGCAAGGACGGCACGGTCACTGCGGGGAACGCGTCGGGCATCGTGGACGGCGGCGCCGCGCTCGTGGTGACGTCCGAAGAGAAGGCGAAGGCCGAGGGCTGGAAGCCGAAGGGTCGCATCCGGTCCTGGGCGATCGTGGGCGTGGATCCGTCGGTGATGGGCATCGGGCCCGTGCCCGCCATCCGGCAGGCGCTCGAGAAGGCGAAGATGACGCTCACGGACGTGGATCGGGTGGAGGTGAACGAAGCCTTCGCGGCGCAGTACCTCGCGGTGGAGCACGATCTCTCGCTCGACCGCGACCGCACGAACGTGAACGGCGGCGCCATCGCGCTGGGGCATCCGCTGGCCGCCACCGGCACGCGGCTTCTCCTGTCCCTCCTGTACGAGCTGGAGCGGATCGGGGGCGGCGTGGGCGTGGCCAGCGCGTGCATCGGCGGCGGACAGGGCATCGCGATGGTCGTGGAGTCGGTCTGAGACGCGAGAGTGGCGGAATTGGCAGACGCGCCGGATTTAGGATCCGGTGAGGTAACTCGTAGGGGTTCGAGTCCCCTCTCTCGCACCCCCCTGGAGGACGCGTGAACGTCAAGGTCGAGGTGGAGAAGCAGGAGCCGTGGCGGCGGATCCTCACGATCGAGGTCCCCGCGGACGACGTCGAGCGCGAGTACGAAGCGCTCGCGCGCCGCGTCGCGAAACGCGTGCGCATTCCCGGGTTCCGCAAGGGCAAGGTGCCCACGGACGTGGTGCGGCGCTCGTTCAAGCAGGAGCTCGATCAGGAGTTCCTGGAGACCGTCGTGCCCAAGGCGTTCGGCCGCGCGCTGGACGAGACGGGCATCGACCCCGTGAGCGAGCCGAAGTTCGAGGACGTGAGCTTCGGCGAGAGCCGCCCGCTCGCGTTCAAGGCGGAGTTCGAAGCGCGTCCCGAGCTGAAGCTCGAGGGCGTGAAGGGCATCGCCGTGACGAAGGAGGTTCCCGAGATCACGGACGAGCAGGTGGAGTCCGTGCTCGAGGACTTCCGCAAGAGCCGGCCGAACCTCGAGGACGTGGAGCGCGCGGCGATCGACGGCGACGTTCTCCTCCTGGACTACCAGGCGGTGGACCGGAGCGACCGTCCCATCCCGAATCGCCAGGTGCGGGACTCGGTGGTGGAGCTGGGCGCCGGGCGGGTGGTGGAGCCGTTCGAGGCGGCGCTGAAGGGCGCGGAGCCGGGCGCCGTGCGCATGGCGGAAGTGCCCTACGGAGAGGATCACGAGGATCCGTTGCTGCGGGGAACGTCGGCGCGGTACCGGATCAAGGTGCGCAAGGTGCAGGAGAAGCGCTTCCTGCCGCTCACGGACGAGTTCGTCGCCACGCACACGGACGTGAAGACCGTGGCCGAGCTGCGCGCGAAGGTCCGCCAGGATCTGGAGGCGGAGGCGGAGCGCGTGGCGCTCGAGCGCGCCCAGAACATGCTCCTGGACAAGGTGGTGGAGGCGAACTCGTTCCCGCCGCCGAAGACGCTGGTGACCGCGCTCCTGGACGACGTCGTGGCGCAGCAGCGCCAGGAAGCGTCGTACCGGGGCGAGGACGCGGAGGCGGTGGACGCGAACGCCATCCACGAGCAGAACCACGCGGCGGCGGAGCGACAGGTCCGGCGCATGATCGTGCTCGACGCGATCGCGAAGGACGAGAACATCCGCGCCACGGAGGAAGAAGTGCGGGAGCGCGTGACGCGGCTCGCGCGGCTGCGGGGCGTGCCCACGCGTCGTCTCGTGGAGCAGCTCGGCGGCGATCGCTTCCTCCGCCGGCTCACGCGAGAGATCCGCGACAAGAAGGTCCTTGCCTTTCTCTCCGAGAATGCCGAAATTACGACGAGAAGTGTCCAGGCCCAAACGGCCCAAGTTCCTTCGTAAGCGCGAGTTAGGAGATACGTCCTCCGCGGAGGACGTCGGGGAGGACTCGGATGGCGCTGGTTCCGATGGTGGTGGAGCAGGACGGGCGGGGGGAGCGCGCGTACGACATCTATTCGCGCCTTCTCAAGGATCGGATCGTGTTCCTCGGGATGCCGATCGAGGATCACATCTCCAGCCTGATCATCGCGCAGCTCCTGTTCCTCGAAGCGGAGGACCCGGAGCGGGACATCTTCCTCTACATCAACTCGCCCGGCGGCTCCGTCACGGCCGGCCTCGCGATCTACGACACCATGCAGTACATCAAACCGGACGTGGTCACCATCTGCATGGGCATGGCGGCCAGCATGGGCGCGGTCCTGCTGACGGCCGGCACGAAGGGCAAGCGCTCCGCGCTCCCGAACTCGCGGATCATGATCCACCAGCCGCTCGGCGGAACCCAGGGCCAGGCCGCGGACGTGGAGATCTACGCGAAGGAGATCCTCAGCATGCGGGAGCGGTTGAACGCCATCCTCGTGAAGCACACGGGCCAGCCGCTGGACCGGATCGAGCGGGACACGGATCGGAATTACTTCCTCTCGGCGATGGAGGCCAAGGAATACGGCCTCGTCGACGAGGTCATCGACAAGCGCCCGTAACGGGGCGCGCGGAGCCGGGGCCGAGACGAGCATGAAGAAGGGAATCGACTCGCCGCACGCCATCAAGTGCTCGTTCTGCGGGCGTGGGCAGGACGAGGTCACGAAGCTCGTCTCGGGTCCGTCGGTGTACATCTGCAACGAGTGCATCAAGCTCTGCAACGACATCCTGGAAGAGGAGATGGGCCGGGAGGCGAGCGCGGTGTCGCTCGATCTCCCGAAGCCCGCGGAGATCCGCTCGGTCCTGGACGAGTACGTCATCGGCCAGGAGCGCGCGAAGAAGGCGCTCTCGGTGGCGGTCTACAACCACTACAAGCGCATCAACTCGGACCTGGACGACGATCCCACGGAGCTCGAGAAGTCCAACGTGCTCCTGATCGGGCCCACCGGCACGGGGAAGACGCTGCTGGCGGAGACGCTCGCGCGGCTCCTCAAGGTGCCGTTCGCCATCGTGGACGCCACCACGCTGACCGAAGCCGGCTACGTGGGCGAGGACGTCGAGAACATCCTCGTGCGTCTCCTCCAGGCGGCGGACTTCAACCTCGCCAGCGCGGAGCGCGGCATCGTCTACATCGACGAGATCGACAAGATCTCGCGCAAGTCGGACAACCCCTCCATCACCCGGGACGTCTCCGGCGAGGGCGTGCAGCAGGCGCTCCTCAAGATGCTCGAGGGCACCACCGCGAACGTGCCGCCGCAGGGGGGACGCAAGCACCCGCAGCAGAAGTACCTGGAGGTGAACACGAAGAACATCCTCTTCGTGTGCGGCGGGGCCTTCGCGGGCCTGGAGAAGATCATCTCGCGCCGGATCGGTCACAAGGTGGTCGGGTTCGGCTCGGACTTGAAGACCACGCGGGAGCAGCGCGCGAACATCCTCCACCAGGTGGAGCCCGAGGATCTTCTGAAGTACGGCCTGATTCCCGAGCTGATCGGCCGGTTGCCCGTCGTGTGCACGCTGGACGAGCTGACGGAAGATCAGCTCGTCGAAATCCTCACGAAGCCGCGCAACGCCCTCTGCAAGCAATACAAGAAGTTCTTCCGCATGGAGAAGGTGGAGCTCACCTTCACGGAAGACGCGCACCGGGCCTTCGCCCGGATCGCGAACAAGCGCGGCACGGGGGCGCGCGGATTGCGCTCCGTCATGGAAGCGGCCATGCTCGACGTCATGTACGACGTCCCTTCCGCGGAGGGCGTGATCGAGGTCGTGATCACGGAAGACGTGGTGCTCGGAAGGAGCGAACCGATTGTCGTCCTCTCGGAAGGGTCCCGGAAGAAGGAAGCCTAAGCTCCCGGCGAAGCGGCGCGCCGCCCCGGAGAGACGGCCGAAGGCCGCGCCCGCGAAGCGCAGGGCGGGCGCCGGCGCGCGCACGTTCGTCTATCGCGCCGGCACGCAGGAAGTCCGGTTCCGCAACGTGCTGCCGCTCCTGCCGCTCCGGGACGTCGTGCTGTTCCCCGGCATGATGGCGCCGCTCCTCGTGGGCCGCCCGCTCTCGGTGGCGGCCGTGGAGCGCGCCGTCGCGGACGACAAGATCTTCGTGGTGCTCACGCAGCGGGACCCCCAGGAGTCCGATCCCGGAGCGGACGGTCTGCACGAGATCGGCACCGTCGTTCGCGCGCTCCAGCTGCTGCGCGCGCCGGACGGGACGCTGAAGCTCCTCGTCGAGGGCATCTGCCGCGTCCGCCGGCTCGCCATCGAGACGCACGACAAGTACCTGGCCGCGCGCGTGGAGCTGGCGGAAGAGCGGGCGGACGTCACGGCGGAGGTCGAGGCGCTGGCCCGGCGCGTCGTGCAGCTCTTCCAGGAGTACGTGAGCCTGCACCGCCGCCTGCCGGACGAGCTCGCTTCGGCGGTGGAGAACGTGCAGGATCCGCTGCACATCGCGCACGCCGTGTCGGGCCACCTGCTCATCGACCTCGAGCGGCGGCAGACGCTCCTCGCGGCCACGAGCGTCCGCAAGCAGCTGGAGCTGCTGTCCCACATCCTCGGTCACGAGCTGGAGATCCTCCGCCTCGAGAAGAAGATCGAGGGCGAGGTGCGCACGCACGTCTCGAAGGGACAGAAGGAGTTCTACCTGCAGGAGCAGCTCAAGGCGATCAAGAAGGAGCTGGGGGAGTCCACCGGGGACGACGAAGACGGCTCCGAGCTGCGCGAGCGCGTGCTGAAGGCCGGGATGCCGAAGGAGGTCGAGGAGAAGGCGCTCGGCGAGGTCGATCGGCTCAAGCGCATGAGCACGATGTCGCCGGAGGCCACGGTGGTGCGCGGCTACGTCGAGACGCTCGTGTCCTTGCCGTGGAAGAAGCGCACTCGGGACCGCCTGGATCTCGGGAAGGCGAAGCGGATCCTGGACGAGGACCACTACGGTCTCCAGAAGATCAAGGACCGCATCGTGGAGTACCTCGCGGTGGTGCAGCTCGTGAAGCGGCCGCGCGGCTCCATCCTCTGCTTCGTGGGCCCGCCGGGCGTGGGCAAGACGTCGCTCGGCCGATCGGTCGCCCGCGCGCTCGGGCGGCGCTTCGTGCGCGTCTCGCTCGGCGGAGTGCGGGACGAGGCGGAGATCCGCGGCCATCGCCGCACCTACATCGGCTCCATGCCGGGGCGCATCATCCAGGGGATCAAGCGCGCCGGCACGAAGAACCCGGTGTTCCTCCTGGACGAAGTGGACAAGCTCGCCAACGACTTCCGCGGCGATCCCTCCGCGGCGCTGCTCGAGGTGCTGGATCCCGAGCAGAACCGGACGTTCAGCGACCATTACCTGGACGTGGACTTCGATCTCTCGGAGGTGCTGTTCATCACCACCGCGAACGTGCTCCCGGCCATCCCGCCGCCGCTGCGGGATCGCATGGAGATCCTGCGTCTGCCCGGCTATCTCGAGCACGAGAAGATGGGCATCGCGCGGAAGTTCCTCGTGCCGAAGCAGCTCGAGGAGCACGGCCTGAACCGCAAGGACCTGGCCCTCTCGGACGAGGCGCTGAAGTCCCTGGTCACGCGCTACACGCGCGAGGCCGGCGTGCGCAACCTCGAGCGCGAGATCGCCACGATCTGCCGCAAGGTGGCGAAGGACAAGGTCACGGAGGGAGCCGCGCTGCGCAAGCGCATCGTGGGCGTGAAGAGCCTCGAGAAGCTCCTCGGGCCGCCGCGCTTCCCGGAACGGCGCGTGCCGGAGAAGGACCAGGTGGGCGTGGCGTCGGGCCTCGCGTGGACGGAGTGGGGCGGCGACGTCCTTCCGGTGGAGGTGGCCGTGATCCCGGGGACCGGGAAGATCCTCCTCACGGGGCGTCTGGGCGAGGTGATGCGCGAATCCGCGCGCACCGCGCTCACGTACGCGCGGCGACGCGCGCCCACGTTCGGACTGGACCCCGACTTCGCCGAGCGGGTGGACCTGCACCTGCACATGCCCGAGGGGGCCATCCCGAAGGACGGTCCCTCGGCGGGCGTGTGCATCGCCACGGCGGTCATGAGCGCCATTCTGCGCGTGCCGGTGCGGCGGGACATCGCCATGACGGGGGAGATCACGCTCCTCGGGAAGGTCCTGCCCATCGGCGGGCTCAACGAGAAGGTCGTGGCCGCGGCGCTGGCGGGCTACTCGCGCGTGCTGGTGCCGAAGGCGAACGAGCCGGATTGGGAGGAGATCGCGCCCGCGGCGAAACGTCATCTCACCGTGACGTTCGTGGAGCACGTGGACGAGGTGCTGCGGCTCGCGCTGGTGCCCTCGCCGTCGCTCGAGCGCCTGCTGGCCACCTCCGACGAAGGCTCGCCGGAAGGTCTGCCCGGCTTCGCTCACTGAGCCGCGCGCCCGGAATCCAGCCCGCCCTCCGTCCGCTGCGAATAGCCCGGCCGGAGGCTGGACTGAATCCGCTCGCTCGGCTGGTTCGTTCGCTGGCGCGGCACTTCGCGCCGTCCGGGAGTCGTCGATGCGTCCCCTGCCCGCGACGTTTCTTCGTGGCGTCGTCGCGCCCGACGGGCTGCCCGACACCACCGTTCCCGAGATCTGCGTGTCCGGCCGCTCGAACGTGGGGAAGTCGTCGCTCCTGAACGTCCTCTTCGGGATCCGCGGGCTCGCGCGGGTGAGCCGCACGCCGGGGCGGACCCGGGAGATCAACTTCTTCTCGATCGGCGGTCGGTATCACCTCGTCGACCTTCCGGGCTACGGGTATGCTCGCGCCCCGGCGACGTCGAAGGGGCGCTGGGGCGAGCTGGTCCGCGGCTACCTCGACGAGCGCGAGCAGCTGGCGGGCATCCTCCAGCTCGTCGACGCGCGGCACGAGCCCAGCGAGCAGGATTTCGCGATGCTCGAGTGGCTCGCGGAAGCGGGACGTGCCGCCATCGTCGTCGCCACGAAGATCGACAAGCTCTCCCGGATGGAGCGGGCCAAGCGCCTGCAAGCGCTGGCCACGCACGCCGGAGAGCTCCGGGTCTCCCCGTTCTCGGCGGTGACGCGCGAGGGCCGGGAGGAGCTCCTGTCCTGGATCGAGGGCGCGGTGAGCGGCTGGAAGCGCCCGCCGCGCGCGGGGGAGTGATCGAATGGCGGTGCGAGTCCTCGTGGGCGTCCAATGGGGCGACGAGGGGAAGGGCAAGGTCGTCGACTGGCTCGGCAAGGACGCCGCGATCATCGCGCGCTACGGCGGCGGCCCGAACGCCGGACACACGGTGGTCATCGGGCAGCGGAAGACGGTCCTGCACCACGTCCCGAGCGGCATCCTGCATCCGTCCACGCTCTGCCTCCTCGGCAACGGCGTGGTCATCGACGCGGCCACGCTGAAGTCCGAGATGGACCAGCTCGAGAGCGGCGGCGTGAGCTGCCGGGACCGGATCCTCGTGAGCCCGCGCGCGCACGTGATCCTCTCCACGCACCGCGCGCTGGATCGCGCCAGCGAGGAGTCGCGCGGCGCCGGCGCCATCGGCACCACGGGCCGCGGCATCGGCCCCGCCTACGGCGACAAGGTGCTGCGGCGCGGCGTGCGCGTCGGCGATCTGCTGGAGCCGGACACGCTGGTGACGCGCGTGAGCGAAGAGGTCGAGGAGATGAACCGCGTGCTCGTGGGTCGCTACGGGGCGCAGCCGCTCGATCCCTCGGAAGTGGTGGCGGAGGCGCAGGAGGCGGCGCGCATCCTGGAGGGTCTCGTGGCCGACACGGGCGCGATCGTGCGCGAGGCGGCGGCGGAGGGCGTCGAGGTCCTGCTCGAGGGCGCGCAGGGAACGCTGCTCGATCTCGATCACGGCACCTATCCCTTCGGCACCTCCTCCAGCGCCACCGCGGGCGGCGCGTGCACCGGGCTGGGGCTCCCACCCACCGCGATCGACGAGACGTGGGGCGTGGCGAAGGCGTACTGCACGCGCGTGGGGAACGGGCCGTTCCCCACGGAGCTGACCGACGGGCAGGGCGACCGGCTGCGCGAGTCCGGCGGCGAGTACGGCTCCACGACGGGCCGCCCCCGGCGCTGCGGCTGGTTCGACGCCGTCGCCGGCCGCTACGCGGTGGACGTGAACGGGATCACCGCGCTCGTGATCACCAAGCTGGACATCCTCACGGGCATCGATCCCCTTCGGATCGCCACCGCGTACCACATCGGCGGGGAGACCACGCGCCAGTTCCCATGGTCGATCTCCCGGCTCGCGCGCGCCGAGCCCGTCTACGAGGATCTGCCGGGATGGACGGAGCCGCTGGCGGCCGCGCGGAAAGCGGGGGACCTTCCCCGGAACGCCCGGAGCTATCTCGACCGGATCGCGGACCTGTGCGGCTGCGACGTGGTGCTCGTGGGCGTGGGGGCCGAGCGCGACGAGATCGTTCCCCTCCGTTGACGCCGGGCCGAGGGGATTCCTAGACTCACGGATTCGCGAGCCCGCTCGCGCGGGCCGACGTTCGAAGGTGGGCCGTTAGCTCAGCTGGTAGAGCATCTGACTTTTAATCAGAGGGTCGGAGGTTCGACTCCTCCACGGCCTACCACTTCCTCCGTGACCTCGGCGCCCCGCGGCGCCCCGCGCGTCCAAGGTCTGCCCTCGGGGTCCCCTCGCCTGGGGGAGGTCCCGGTCTTGCGTTCTTTCGTGAGCCTTGACAGGTTTCTGTCGCGGAGCTAACGTCAAGGCGCTCGCATACCTCCGAGCACCGGCGCGGGCGGGCGCGCCTTCGGGTGGCCTGCCCGCCGCCGCGTACCTCCCCGGCATCCTCGAAGCCCAGCCGAGATTCCGCACGACGCGCGTTTCGCCGACGCGGTCCCACGTCGTGCCGCGACGCCGAGATTGGCGCCTCGATGCGTGCGCAGAGAGCGGTGGAAGCGAGGCTCGCGCGGCTAGCGGTACCGAGCCTTGAGCTGGCCCCAGGTCTGCGGCTCGATCGCGAACACGAGGCCGCAGGGACATCCGACGCCGTCGGGCGCCGCGCCCCGGTCGAGCTTGCCCGCAAAGGGGCATACCCCGTCGTTGCCGCCCGACGTGCCGAGAGCGGGGCTGCACGCCTGGAGACGGTAGTCGATGGGCGAACAGAGCTTCGGGTCCACCCCGTCGCCGCCGATTCCGTTGGCGTCCGGCTGGTTGGACGGGTTGCTCTGCCAAGATGTGACGCACCCGCTGTTGCTGGAGGTCGAGCCCAGGAGCAGCGCGGTGTTCCCGGGGGCGCGGGAGATCGTGTTGAACTCGAGATTGGGGCGCGACGTGACGGAGGTGCCGTTCGTGGTGCGGCACTTCAGGCACGAACCCTGAGAGATGTTGGTGACGATGTTGCCCGCGAAGTCGGCGCCGTCGTAGTTCCCGAAGGCCGCGAACGTGACGCCTGCGCCGGAGTTGACGGGTCCCGTGGCGCTGCAGGCCGAGAAGGTGTTGCTGTGGACGCAGGCTCGGTGCGAGCGCGTGGTATCCGGGAAGGTGCAGTGCAGCCCGAGCCCGCCGCCCTCCATGGCCGAGCAGCCATCCACGAGATTCCGCCGGATCAGGAAGCCGCTGTTCAGCATGTAGAGCCCGCCGCCCATCGAGTCGCTGTGGCAGTTCGAGAAGCGGACCGCCTCCACCGCGCCCAAGGAGGCTGACACCGCGAGTCCTCCGCCGTTCTTCGTCGCCGTGCAGTTCAGGAAGTACGCCGCGGGGAGCGCGTCGGTGGCTTCGGCTCCTTGCACGGTCACCTGACATTGCAGCGTCCAAAGGCCGCCGCCGGTCACGGCGGAGCAGCCGTCGAATCGGCTGTCCGTGATGCTCAGCGTGCTGAAGGTGAGCGCACCCACGCCACCCCCGGAGAAGGTGGCGCTGCAGCTCGTGAACGTGTTGCCGCGCATGCTCACGTTGGACTCGTCTCGCACGAGAACGCCTCCGCCGTAGGGAGCCGTGCAGTTCTCGAAGCGGTTGCCGAAGAGCGAGACGCCCGTGGCGTGCTGCACGTAGACGCCTCCGCCGCCGCCCTCGCCCGCGGTGCAGTCCCGGAACACGCCCGACGAGCACGCCACCGCGCTCTCGACGATGTAGAGGCCGCCGCCCGAGTGGGGCGCGACGTTCGTGTTGAAGATGTTGCCCACGAGCACCACGTTCGACTGCTGCTCGACGCGCATGCCGCCGCCGGATCCGAGCGACGTGTTGTTCTCGATCGTGTTTCGCTCGAACCGAGCGGCGGATCCTCCCGAGACGTACACGCCGCCGGCCGCGCCCGCGTTGTTCGTGTCCGAGATCCGGTTGTTCCGGAAGACGGGCGCGCCGCCGACCACGATGACGCCGGCGCCGGGGCTGCCGCCGCCGCCCGAGAGAACGAATCCGTCCACGACGGTCCCCGAGCCGATCGTCGACCCCGAGGTGACGGCCGGTCCCGTTCCGGAGCCGCTGATGGTGGTCGTCAGGCTGTGCCAGTGGAACGCGGAGTCGTAGCCGCCGCGAAGGACGACGCCGTCCTTCAGCACGAGGTGCTCCGCATACGTGGCGCCGCCCTGCACGAGCACGCTGTCCCCGCTGGACGACGCGGCCAGAGCGGAAGAGATGGAGCCGCCCGCCGCGACGTGCCGGTTGACCGCGAGCGCGGGCGCGCTGAGCGCGACGGGGCCGACGAAGACGACCGCAGAGAACCAGCGAGTCCAGTTCGCGTTCACGTCCTGTGCCTCCTGCTTCTCGAGCGGGCGCCGACGTAGCGGGGCGCAGACTAGCACGGTACCCAAGTGCTTGCAACCGGCTCGGTTGCGGGGGACTTCCTCGAGGCACCCGACTCCGGAGACCTCTATGGCTCCAGGGGCGAAGATCGTCAAGCGGCGCGAAGAAAAGCGCTGGACAGCAAGACGGACGTCTAGTACCGTACATCTGTCTCGTCCGGAAGGGAGTGGGGGATGGGCATCGAGTCGGCGCGGGGGATGCGGTTGCGGGGCCGGCGGAGCCGGCGGAGCCGAGTGATCCGGGTCGGGATGCTCGGGCGAGTGTCTCGCTCGCAGATCGGGAGCGCTCCGGACACGGCGGCTGCCTCGGTCGCTGGGCCGGCCGCTGGGTTTGCCACTGGGTTTGCCGCTGGGTTTGCCGCCGAGTTTGCCGCTGGGCTTGCCGATCCCGGGCTTGCCGCCCGGCCAGCGCGCCCGGATTCCACGGCCCTGTCGGTTCGTGGCTCCTTCCTCGCGGGGCTCGAAGCGCTGGCGCGTCGGGCGTCGTCGGTCGGCGTACCGCTCCGCGTCGGCGCGGCCTGGATGATCGGTTCGCCCACGTTGTCCGCCTGGGGGTGGACGGGTTCCTGTCCCCCGTCCCTCTCCGGCGGCACGTCCTCGTTCGGTGCCGGCGCCGCGGAGGGATGGATCGTGCGCGTGCCCCCCGGCTGGGGACCGCGCGTCCGGGCGTGGATCGAGGCCGACGGACGTTGCAGCGCCCAGGAGAGAGTGCCCTCTCTCGTGGTGGAGGAGTCTCCCTGGGTCTTCCTTCCCGTGGATGTCGCTCACCGAACGTGGCCGCGCGCGGAGGCTTGGTCGCACGCTCAGCGCTTGCTCGGCATCGCCGCCGCGCCGCGGTCCACGTTCTTTCCGCGGGACGCCGGCGATCTCTTCGCGCGGCTCCGGTCGGGGGACGCCGATGCGCAGCGGCACTCGATGCCTGCCGAACGTGCGGCCCTCTTCGCGTGGGACCTCCTGTGCGCGGCGGTCGCGTGGGAGCGCTCGCGCGCGGCGTGGTGGATCGCGCGCCACGCGAAGGGCTACGCCAGCGAAAGGGCCGCGGGAGAATGGCTGCGTCGCGCGCAGGAGTGGGGAGTGCGCGTCCTCGCGCCGAACATCGCGCGGAGCATGGCCTGCGCTGTCGAGGACGCGGGCGTCGTACGTCTCGGCCTGGACGAGCTGGGCGCGAACGTCGCGGAGGCTGCGGAGGTCCTCGTGCGCGAGCGGAGCGCGGCGGGTCCCTTCACCTCGTGGATGCAGCTCGCATGGCGTGGGCTCCGTGCAGGAGCGTCCCCGCGCGCGTTGCTCGCGCTCGGGGCTCGCGGCGCGCTTGCCGCGTTACCCGTTCGTGCGTCGTCGTCGCGGACAGCTTTGCCGGAGGAGACCTCTCGGACCGGAGCGAAGGACCGGACCGGAGCGAAGGGCGGCCTGTTGCCTTTCCTGCCTTTCACCGTGATCGCCCACGATCCAAGGCCAGCCGCCCTTCGTTCCGTTTCGGGATCCTTCGGTCGCGTCGCTTCGGCGTATCGCGCGCCGTGATCGCGGGGAAGATGGACAAGCACGTCGCCGGGAGAGATTCTCGGCGTGTGGTCACTCCTCGGGAGGAGAACGCCATGACCGAACGCGCGCTCACCACGCGGCAACGGGCCATCCTGGACTGGCTGCGGGACGAGATCGACCGGCGTGGCTTGCCGCCCACCATCCGTGAGATCGGGGAGGAGTTCGGGATCCGCTCCACGAAGGGCGTGGAGGATCATCTCGCCGCGCTGGAGCGAAAGGGCGCCATCCGCCGGGAGCGCGGGAAGTCGCGCGCCATCGAGATTTCCGCGCGCCCGGACTTACGCGGTGCGCGCATGGTCCCTCTGCTCGGGAGGATCGCGGCGGGCGCGCCGATCCTCGCGGTGGAGAACCACGCCGGACACTTCATCCTGGACGAGTCGCTCGTAGGGGCGGGAGAGACGTTTCTCCTGCGCGTCGAGGGAGACTCCATGAAGAACGCCGCCATCCTGGACGGCGATCTCGTGATCGTGCGCTCGCAGGAGTCGGCGCGCAGCGGAGAGATCGTGGCCGCCCGGATCGGGGAGGAGGCCACGGTGAAGCGCCTCGAGCAGACCGCGGCGGGGATCCGGCTTCTTCCGGAGAACGACTCGCTCAAGCCCATCGAGGTGCAGCCCTCGGATGACTTCCACGTCCTCGGGAAGGTCGTCGGGGTCTACCGGCGCATCTGAAGTCGCGCGGCGGAGCTGGTCGCGTTGCGGCACTCCGTGGAACAACGGAAGGGGGTCGGTGACCCGACCCCCTTCCCTTCGTCGCTCATGGGCTCCTCCCGCGGGCCGACTTAGGACCGAAGTCCCGGAGCGCTCGCCCCGCGGAAGCGCCCCACCCCTCCGTCTGCCGCATCGCTCTGGCGCTGTCCCTCTTCCCCCGATTATTGGCGACAGCAAGCAAGCGGAGTGGGCCTTCGCCCTCTAGCGCGGAACGCCGTTGAGGTCCGCGCGCTGGATCTTGGTGTCCTTCGGCTTCTGGGCGGCGCGCGACAGCTCCGTCTTCGGAGTCACGTCGGCGCTGGAGATCGTGGTCGGAGGCTGCTGGTCCGGCGAAACGGAGCCCGGTTCCACGCGCTCCAGGAGGCTGATGGCCACCCGCCGGCTGGCCGAGTGATCCTCGGCGCCCGCCACCACCACCGGCTCGGACTCGCCCAAGCCCACGATGGCGTAGCGTCCCACGGGTCCCGGGCCGTGCTGCACGAGGTAGTGGAGAACGGTGTTCGCACGGCGCTGGCTGAGCAGGTCGTTGTAGGCCTCCGGGCCCACCGAGTCCGCGTTCCCCACGATGTCCACCACGTAGCGCGGGTTGGACTGCAGGGCGGTCACGGCCTGATCGAGCACCTGGCGCGACGCGGACGTCAGCTGGGCGCTGTCGAAGGCGAACCGCACCTCGTAGCTGCCGGTGGTGTGGTACTCGACGTTCCCGAGCGCCAGGTCGTGCGCCCGAATGGCCGCGGTGGACGCGGCGTCCGCCCGGGCGCCGGCTTCCGTGGCGGTCCGGCCCGTCCGATCCAGGTCGCCGCGCAGGGTCTGGTGCTCGTTCTCGTTCGTGGAGTTCAGCTCGGCCACGCGGTCCCGAACGTAGGCCTTCGTGGCGCAGCCCGAGACCCAGGGCAGACAGAGCGCTGAGGTGACCAGTGCGAGCGCGATCCGCGAGTTCAGTCGACGGGGCATGTCGGACCTCCTGTAGCAGTCGGGGATGACCTCCGGCGATGCTAGCGTGCTCTATCAATCGTCGTGCCACGCGCCACTTCCGGTGCCGCATGGCGTATTGTTCCGGCCCACAAGAACTTGCGCGGATCGGGCGGCCGGAGGGGGCGCCGCGCGGACGGATGCGCGATGCGTTCGAAACTCCTCTGCGTTACCTTTTGCCACGGCGATCGCGCGAGCACGCTCGCCGAATCGAGCCGGCGTCCGGACGAAGGGCGCCGGGTGTCCACCGGGCCGCTCGCTCCGAGACGTTCGGAAGAAGGGTGAGACGACATCGTGACTGAGCAGACACCGGGCGCCGCCGAGTCGAAGCCGCACGTCCTCGTCGTAGATGATGACGAGTCGATCCGGAAAGGGCTCCAGCGCGTCCTGTCCGCCGAGGGCTACGCGGTGGACGTCGCGGCCGACGCGGAGACCGCGTGGCGACGGGTCGTCTCGTCCCTGCCGGACCTCGTGATCACCGATCTCAACCTGCCCGGACGGAACGGCATGGAGTTCATCGCCGACGTCCAGGAGCGCGGCATCGAGACCACGCTGGTGGTGCTCACGGGACACGGCTCGATCGACAGCGCGGTCGAAGCCACGCGACGCGGCGTGTACGACTACCTCGTGAAGCCGATCGATCGCGAGCGGCTCACCACGGTGGTGCGCAAGGCGCTCGAGCGCTCGTCGCTGCGCAAGGAAGTGCTGCACCTGCGGCGCGAGATGCTGCGCGGCGGCCGCTTCGAGGAGATGATCGGGAAGGCGCCGTCGATGGTGGAGATGTACCGGCTCATCGAGCAGGTGGCGCCTTCCACCGCGTCGGTCCTCATCACCGGCGAGAGCGGGACGGGCAAGGAGCTGGTCGCGCGCACCATCCACCGCCTCAGCCCGCGCGCCGCCGCCCGGCTCGTGGCGATCAACTGCGCCGCGATCCCGGCCACCCTTCTCGAAAGCGAGATCTTCGGGCACGAGAAGGGCGCGTTCACGGGCGCCACGTCCGCGCGCGCGGGCTGCTTCGAGCTGGCGCACGGCGGGACGCTCTTCCTCGACGAGATCGGGGAGATGCCCACGGACCTGCAGACGAAGCTCCTGCGCGTGCTCGAGGACGGCATGGTCCGACGCGTGGGCGGCTCCACCGAGACGAAGGTGGACGTGCGCGTCCTCGCCGCCACCAACGTGCCGATCGAGACGTTGCTGACGAAGGGCACGTTCCGCGAAGACCTCTACTACCGACTCAACGTCTTCACCGTCCACCTGCCGCCGCTGCGCGAGCGGCCCGGGGACGTCGCCCTCCTGGCCGGCCACTTCCTCGCCGAGTTCGCGCGCGAGAACAGCAAGGCGCTCACCGGCTTCACGGACGAGGCGCTCGATCTGATCACGCAGCACGGCTGGCCGGGGAACGCGCGCGAGCTGCGCAACGTCGTGCAGCGGGCGGCCATCCTCTGCTCCGAGGGCGAGATCCAGGCTCGCCACCTGCCGGAGGCGCTGCGCAAGCCGCGCGTGCGCGTGGTGGCGCAGGAGGGGAACGACACGTCGCTGCACATCACGGTGGGCACTTCCCTCGACGACGCCGAGCGGGAGCTGGTGATGCGCACCCTCGCCGCGTGCGAGGGCAACAAGACGAAGACCGCCGCCGTGCTCGGCATCAGCCCGAAGACGCTCTACGCGAAGCTCCGCCTCTACGGCGTGCCGGCCTCCGAGGGGAACCCGTGACGTCGGGCCGTCGTGAGGAGGGCGCGGGGAGCCCGCGCGTCCGGTGCGCCGCGGCGAAGGACACGCCGTGAGCCTGCCCGTCGCTCGGAGCCAGCCGGCCGCGCTGCTCGCGCTGGCGATCGTGCTGGTGGTGCTGTCCAGCGCGCTGGAGCTGGCCAGCACCGCGCGACTCGCCACGCAGCGGGCGGCCACCGAGTGCGAGCTCAGCTCGCGCGCGGTGCGTCGCCAGCTGGATTTCCTGGTGCGCGAGCGCCCCGGCGCCCCGCTGGATTCCCTCGCTGCGGATCCGCGCGTGGGGCTCGTGCTCGCGGACGCGGTCGTGCAGGCCAGCTCGATCCTCTACGTGGCGGTCTGCGACACGAACGGCGTGGCGGTGGCGCACAGCCTGGCGAGCGAGATCGGCAAGCACGTGGACCGCCATCCGCCCCTGCCGAGCGCGAAGAACCTCGCCGAGTCCTTCGCGGTGGCGTGGAGCCTGAGCAGCCCCGGGCCGCTCTACTCGTACGACACGCCGCTCGTGGTGAACGAGCGACCCTTCGCCACGATTCGCGCCGTGGTGACGCGCACGTTCCTCTGGGAGAACATGAAGGAGGCGCTGCGCCACGGACTCCTCATCGCGATCGTCGTGTTCTTCGTGGCGGTGGGTCTGGGCGTGGCCCTGTCGCGCGTCGCGGTCGGGAGAGTTCGCGTGCTGGAGGCCGGCGTGACGGCCATCCGCGAGGGTCGCTTCGACACCGCCATTCCGGAGTCGGGCGCGGAGGAGTTCCGCCGCCTCACGCGCGAGCTGAACCTCCTCGGCGAGCAGTATCGTCGCGAGCGCGGAGCGCCGGCGCCGCGCAGCCCGAGCTCGTCGGGCGGCGGCTCGCTCCCGAAGGACGCCGGCGAGCGGTCGCGCGTGCTGATGCGGTTGGGCGAGATGGCCACGGGCGTGGCGCACGAGCTGCGCGATCCGCTGCAGACCCTGAGCCTCGACCTCGACGCGGTCCGCGTGGCGGCGAAGGGGCACCCGGACGTGGACCTGCACGTGCGGCGCGCGCTCGGGAAGGTGCAGCAGCTCGACCGCGCGATCCGCGGCTTCCTCGCCATCGCGAGGCTCCGGCCGCCGTCGTCGGAGCCGGTGGACGTGGCCGGGGTCGTACGCGAGATCCACGACGACCTGGAGCCCGACGCGAACCTCGCCGGCCTGGAGCTGGAGCGGGAAGGAGAGGCGGGCGAGCTGCGCACGTCGGGGGACCGCGAGGTTCTCCGGCAGGCGCTGCGGAACCTCGTGCGGAACTCGATCCAGGCCCTGCCTTCCCACGACGGGAGAATCGTGTTGCGGACCGGGCAGGACGGCGACAGAATCTACGTCTCGGTCTGCGACACCGGACCGGGAATGCCCCCGGAGACCCTCGAGAAAGCCTTCGATCTCTTCTACACCACGAAGGAAGAAGGTACGGGCGTGGGTTTGGCCCTGGTCCGCCAGGCGGTGGAGCTCCACGGTGGCGACGTCGAAGTGCGCTCGCGGCTCGGGGAAGGGACCGTCGTGACGATGCGGCTCCCGGCGCTCCGGTCATGACGCGGAGAGCGCGCGCGGCGCGCATCCTGCCGCTGGTGCTACCGTGGCTCGCGCTCGGCGGGTGCGGCGGACATCGCGTGGCGGCGCCGTCGCCGGAGGCTCCGGTGGTCGGCCCGCCGCTGGTCGCCGCGCCCGCGGACAGCCTGCCGGCGGCGGCCGACAGCTCGGTCACCGCCACGCCGCCGGCGGAGACGACCACGCCGCCCGCGAAGCCGGTCCCCGACACGAAGACCTCGGCGGCCCAGACTCCCGCGCAGCCCCCTCCGGTGGCGCCCCCGGCGCCCGAGCAGAAGATGTCGTCGTCGCAGGAAGTCGGCGTGAAGCTCGACGAAGGCAAGAAGGCCGACCTCGCGGCGCAGACGCGCAAGGATCTCGAGGAGGCGGAGCGGCTGGTGGCCGCCGTCGACGCCGGCACGCTCGGGCTCACGGCGCAGGAGAAGGTGGCCACCGTGAAGAGCCTCATCGCGTCTTCGCGCGCCGCCTACGACACGGACATCGAGGCCGCGGCGGCCTTCGCGCACAAGGCGCGGCTCCTCGCGGGAGAGCTGGGCAAGGGCTGAGGCTGCGCCCAGCACCGGGGACGCGGACGAGCCCGGGGTCGCTCCCGCTCAACGCAATCGCACCACGCGACGGGACTCCACGCGGCCGTCCACGTCGAGCCGCACGAAGTAGACCCCGGCGGCCACGCGCGCCCCGCGTTCGTCCCGGCCGTCCCACTCCGCGGAGTGGTCGCCGCCCTCGAGGGCCTGATCCAGCAACGTCACCACCTGGCGCCCCAGCACGTCGCGCACGTCGATCCGCACGGCGCCCCGCGCGGAAAGGCGGAAGTCGGTCCGCAGGCCGGACGTGAAGGGGTTCGGGTACGTCGCCAGCGGCGGGAACGCGACCGCCGGCGGCAGGAGCGCCGCGACCGGCGACGCCGCAACGGTGGCCCTTCGCAAGCGCAGATTGTCGTTGCCCGAGAAGACGAGCCACACCGTGCTCCCGCTCGAGTACTTCGTGCAGAACCCGCCGCAATCGCCGGGGTCCTCATCCCAGCCGGTCGTGAAGTACACGGTGGTCCAAGGTCCCCACGGCTGCGGAGCGTCGTACACGCCGAACCCGCCGAGGAGCGGATAGCGCTGGTACCAGAGATAGCGCCCGAGCGAGGCGTGGTAGCTGATGCCGGAGCGCTCGCATTGGCCCTGGCCTCCCTCCACGTACGTGAACACGGCGCCGCGCTGCGCCGGATCGGAAGACCACACGGGATTCCCCGCGGCGTCCCGGCGGACGAAGTACTGGTAGGCGCTCATGTTCGTGATGCTCGTGGCCGGCACGCGCAGGAGGATGAATCGATCGCTCGTCGCGTACGCGCTCGAGTCGTCGTGGGAGACCGTGTAGACGTAGGAGTCGCGCGCGCCCGAGTAGTTCCGGCCGAAGTTCACGAAGGTCGGGTAGCCGAGGAGCGTGAAGGTGGGCCCCCAGGTCCAGCTGCTCCCGTGATCGGTGGACCAGCCGAGCGTCGCGTAGTTCCCGTCGCCGTCCGCGTTCCGCGCCCAGCAATAGAGCTTGCCGGCGAGGGAGAGGATGCCGGAGCCCTTCGTGCCTTGAGGCCCGCTCTCGGTGGAGATGCGCGTGACGTTCGCGCCGGTCAAGCTCGGCGGATTGCCTCTAAGGCGGCAGATCCAGTTGCCGCGCTCGCCGCCGAAGCCGGCGCCGTCGCCGCCCGCGGCGTAGACGTCGTCGTCGTCCGCCCACGTGGTGGGCCAGTTGTCGTTGTCGGTGCCGAGATTCAGCGTCTCGTGCCAGGTGAGACCGACCGTGCTCGGCGGATAGGGCGGCGCGACGCCCCACGAGGCGCCGGCGCCGAGGCCGCCGAAGAGGAGCCCGACGATCCCGAGGGTCCGAAGGTGCGTTGCCATGGCTCTCATTGCGATGTCCTTCCCGCTCGGTGCATGCCCGCGCGTGATGTGCGTGACCGGCTTCTCGCGCGGGATGAGCGCGCGACCGTCCCGGCCTAGTGAAAGCGCCGATACGAAGCCGGGCGAAGTCGACGGCACAGACGAGCGGCACGTGGCGCAGGCCGCCCGCCGTGCGAAGGGGGTTCGTGATGCCGAGCCGTTCCGAATGCGATGAGCGAGGCGGCTCGGGGGAAGATGGCCGCCGTGAACGAGCCTCATCGCGCCGTGCGCGCCGCCTACGACACCCGTGTCGAGGCGGCGGCGCTTGCGCGTCTAGCGTCTACTGCAGGAACGCGCCTACTGCAGGAAGTAACGCGCTCCCACGCCTCCCTGCACGTTGAGATCCGACGACGGCGCTACGTCGAGCACCGGCGCGACCTCCATGAAGAGCCCCACGCGTCCCTCGTCCGCGAACCACGTGATGCCCACGGGGATTCTCAGGCCCACGTGGTCGTCCCCGTGGTCCTCCAAGCGCACTCGGCCGCCGAGGCCGTAGTGGAGCGCGAGCGTGTGGCGGTTCGTTCCCAAGGCGCCGAAGTCGTACCAGAGATGGTCCGCGGTCAGGTCCATCGTGTCGTTGTTCTCGAAGGACCACGCCGCGCCGAAGTCGAGCGCCGTGCTGCGACCGAGCCACTTCTCGCCGGTGAGACCGGTGGGATCGCCGATGACGGCGCCCAGGCCGAAGTCCCGGCCCTCGCGATACGGCTCGTCGCCGGGCAGCGCTCGCGCGAGCGCAGGGAGGAACATCGCGGCGACCGCGCAGAGCGTCGTCGCGAGAAGACTGGTGCGCATCCTCTTCGCTCTTCCGTGCTGTCTCATGACGTCCTCCTTTCGGTTCGCTCTCCCGTGCTGTCTCATGGTGCTGCGTGCGTGCCGCGTGCTCGGCTCGTACGTGTGTCGTGCGTGCCGCGTGCTCGTCGTGCGTGCCGCGTGAGTGTCGCGTGCTCGTCTCGTGCGTGCCGCGTGCGTGCCGCACGCACTTCATCCCATGGGGCGCATGCGCCGCATGCGTGCCGTTCGCGTGGGACTCTCGCAGGTGGCGTGCCATGTCCGGATTCGGGTCGAGAAGCGGCTTTCCCCCGGCGAGCGGTGATGAAGACCGTGGACTTTCGAAACGTGTGGGTAAGTTGGTTACACTCCGGCGGAGGTTCGCGGCCCGTTGCATCCGCATCCGGGTGCGCGGGGGCGAATGGCACGCGTCTGGCGAGGAAGGGTCCCCGTGCGTCCAGCACCGAGCGCGTTTCGGCGCGCGTCACGAGGGAGGGACTGCAATGAGCCTGACGATGAAGCTCGTCCCGAGAGCGCGACGGCGGTGGGGGAAGCGGGGGGTAGCTGCGGTCATCGGAGCGGCCGCTCTGGCGTGGATCGCCGGGGGTTGCTCGGAGGATCAGCCGGGCACGACCGGGACGTTGGTGGTTCGAGTCGCCGACACGCCGTATCCGTTCGATCTGATCGCGTCGGCGGAAGTCACGATCGACCGAGTGGAAGCGCACGTCCTGAGCGCGGATCACAAGGAGTCCGCCTTCTACGTCCTCAGCGAGGAGCCGCGCACGATGAATCTCCTCGATCTGCGGGGCGGCGTGACGGAGCTGTTGGTGCAGTCCGAAGTGCCGATCGGCCGCCTGGACGAGATCCGGCTGCACGTGGTCTCGGCCACGGTGACGCTCGAGGACGGGCGGCGCTTCGATCTCGACGTGCCGAGCGGCATGCAGAGCGGGCTGAAGGTCTTCTGCAGTCCGCCGGTGGACGTGGCGGGCGACCTCACCACGGAGCTGCTGCTCGACTTCGACGTCAGTCAGTCGTTCGAAGCGGTGCCGGCATCCGTGCGAAGGGTCGCCGACGTGCGGCAGTTCAAGCTGCACCCGGTGGCGCGCCTGGCGAATCTCTCGGAGACGGGAACGCTGTCCGGGCACGTGCGCGGGGACGGAGGGACGCCGGTCGACGTTACGGACGACGGGCCGCTCGCCGACGCCACGGTGGAAGTGGCAGGCGGAGGGGACGCCTGGTGGACGTCGACGGATGCGAGCGGCGAGTGGCGCATCATGGGCCTGCCGCCGGGAGGGTACGTGGTGTCGGCGTCAGGGGCGGGGTATGACGGCAGTCAGCGCGCCGCGAACGTGGTTGTGGCGAACGACGTCTCGGCGGTGGACTTCCTGCTCCACCGGGCTGGCGGATAGCGGCGCGTGTGGCGTGTGGCGTGTGGCGTAGGGCGTAGGGCGCGGCTCGCGGTCGAGCCGCATGCGAGCATGGCGTCGAGCCCGGCAAGCGGTAAGTCGCGTGCGGACATGGCGTCGGGCGCGCGACTCGCGGGCGCGCGACGCCGAGCGATGGCGCGACCGCTCGGACAGGGAGGCGGTGCCAGGGATGGGCCGTCCGAGCGGTCGCTTCCATTGACGCTGTGGACGCGCCGCCGGTATCCTCTGCCGTCGCTTCGCGTCCCCATCGTCTAGAGGCCTAGGACACCGCCCTTTCACGGCGGCAACACGGGTTCGAATCCCGTTGGGGATGCCAAACGGGTTGTCAGGGCTCCCCCGGATCGCGCAACTCCGCGATAAATGGCGTGGTTAGCCGGAGTTCGAACTTCTCCGTCCTAGGCGATGCCCTCGGTCAGGATCGCGGCCTGGAGGCCGTGGCGCCTCGCGGCGGGCGCGACGGCGGATCGCCTCCTGACCGAGCCGCGGGTGGGCCGCCCGGCACACTCGCGGTTCGTCGAGGCGCTCGTCGCCAACCTCGCCGACCATCACAGCGAAAACGAGAGGTGACGCACTCCGCACCGTTTCGGCCCCGGACCATCTCGGAGCCCGTGGTGCTCGGAACCAGCGCCGCGGGAGCGCCTTGAGGTCGCCGCGCCCGCCGGCTAGTCTCGCAGACGTTCGCTCGCCTTCTGGCTCGGAGGATCCGCGATGCGCGTGTCCGTGCTGGCCGGAGGCGCTCTCCTTGCCGCGGCCATCGTCGCGAGCCACTCCCTGGGATCACCGAGTTTGGCCTCGCCGCGCCCTTCGCACCTCCGCGCGAAGCCTATCGAGGAGGCGCTGGCCCGAGACGGGGAGTATGTCTGCACCGACGCCAAGGGCCTTCTCGTGGCTTATGGGCACGTGCTGCAAGCGCCATACGTCTTTCGCCTGTCGGAACCCCACAGGCTCGACGTCAACGGCTTCAGGTTCCTACCGCGGGACTCGCTGAGCGTCGCCCAGATGGCTCACCCCTCAGCCGCTCCTCCAGACACAGTGGACACTCTCGTTCGCAGTGCTTTCCTCGCCTCCGGCCGAGACTCGATGTCCGTCGAGGAGTTTGTCGGCCTCCTTGCGCAGGTCTACCGTTCGTCCGGGCTCTTCGACTCGATCGAGGTGAGGCAACGCAGCCTCTCGGCCCGCCGGCGCGGATCGCCCCTTACCGCGGACGTGGTCGTGCCGTGGACGATTCACCGAAGCGACTTCGATGCCAGGGACCTCTTCCTCTGGGATGCGGCGTCGGTGGTGGCAGACTGCTGCAGCTCGCTGCGTGCCGGTGGGGTCTACATCTTCGGAGCGGAATACCTCCTGAACTACCCGATCGCCGACCGAGAGAGCATTCGCCATGAGATCGCCAACGGACCCGCGGGCGCTCGAATCCTCGTGAACAGCCCTCTCAGCGATTCGCGTTTCCGGCATGATCTTGAACTGGCCCAGCGCGCGGAGTGAGGCATGCGGCGCCCCGTCTCCCAGTTGTGATGCAGCGGAATCCGCGAGACAAGTCCAAGTCATGATGAGGCGGCGACGCGCCTCGTACGGCGTCTTGCCGCCGAAGGTCCCGTGAGGTCGGCTGGAGTTGTGGGAATCCTCCTCGACGTGCCAGTGGAACAGCGCCTGGAATTCGCGCCCTCGATCGCCCTCGATCCGTGGTGACGAGCTTCAAGAAGGCGATCAGGGCCGCGGCGGACGGCGACGCGATTGCGTTGGATTGAAGCTCCCCGGCCCCATGCATCCCTCCGGAGACCTCGGATCAACGTGCTCGGGGATGCCACCTGACCTCCGCCAGCCTGCGACTTGCCGTCGGCTTCGATCCGCGTGAGGAAACGGGCCGAGGCCGTGCGGAGCGTCGTGGTGCGACGAGGCTGCCACAGACGCGCGGGTTGGGGGGATGTCGGCGAAGTGGTGCGCAAGGGGGACGGCTCCGCCGCAAGCGCTCCCTGGCGCGACGAGCGAACTGGAACCGGCTCCCGCCGGGGCGTAGGATCGGAGCCGTTCGGGGCTCCCATCCTGGACGGTCTGTTCGGGGTGGCCCCTGCCCGCGCCCGAACCGACGGGAGGCCGACGATGGCTCTCCTCTTGAGCTTGCTCGCGTGCATCGTCCTCTGCGGCCGTCATTCGTCCACACGCCGTATGGCGCGCGATCATCAGCCGCACGCACGCAAGCAGTGGGCCTGGCCGCTGTGGACAGCGCCCTGCACCGCCCCGGGCCTGGCCGCTCCGCCGGCCGCTCTCCTGTTGGTACTGCTGGGTTCCTGGGCACAGCCTGCGTTCTCGCAAGCGGTCGTCGACTCGAGGCTGTGGTCGACGGATGGCTACGTGTACGCCCTCGCCCCCGCGGGGGGCGTTCTGTACATCGGCGGACCTTTCAGCTACGTCGGGCCTTCCGGCGGTGGGGGCGTGCCGTTTGATGCGAGCAGTGGGGCCCCGCCGGCGACGTTTCCGAAGGTGAACGGCGAGTTGTATGCGGTGATCCCCGACGGTGCGGGGGGTTGGTACGTGGGGGGCAGTCTCACGGCGGTGGGGGGCGAGCCCCGGTCCAATCTCGCTCACCTGGCGTCGGATCTCACCGTCATGGCGTGGAATCCGAACGCCAACGCCGCCGTGCTTGCCTTGGCGCTGAGCGGTGGGACTGTCTACGCGGGGGGGTGGTTCACGAACGTCGGAGGACAGGCGCGCCGTTACATCGCCGCGCTGGATGCGGGCACGGGACTGGCCACAGACTGGAACCCCAGCGCCGACGACTTGGTCGATGCCCTGGCGGTGAGTGGTGCGACGGTCTACGCGGGAGGCTCTTTCACGAACATCGGGGGGCAGGCGCGCAAGTGCGTTGCCGCCCTGGATGCGGGCACCGGACTGGCCACGAGCTGGGACCCGAATGCCGACAGGATCATCGGCGCCCTGGCGGTGAGCGGCACGACGGTCTACGCGGGAGGGCAGTTCTCGAACATCGGGGGGCAGGCACGCCAGGGCATTGCGGCACTGGATGTGAACACCGGACTGGCCACGAGTTGGAACCCGATCGCGTACGGCGCGGTCGACGCCCTCGCCGTGAACGGGGACACGGTCTATGCGGGGGGCGACTTCACGACCATCGGGGGTCAGGCGCGCAATCGCATCGCCGCGCTGGATGCGGGCACCGGACTGGCCACGCCGTGGGATCCGAACGCCAACGACCTCGTCGACGCCCTGGCGGTGAGCGGCACGACAGTGTACGCGGGAGGCTACTTCACGAGCATCGGGGGACAGGCGCGTCAGGGCATAGCGGCCGTGGATGCCAGCACGGGGGCAGCGACCGCTTGGAGACCCGACGCGGGAGCTTGGACATATGCTTTGGCGGTGAGCGGCACCACGCTGTACGTGGGAGGTCATTCTGTGATTCTCCACGGACAGCCGCGCAAGAACATCGCCGCCCTGGATGCGGACACGGGGCTGGCCACGAGCTGGGACCCGAACGCCGACGGCATGGTCGATGCCCTGGCGGTGAGCGGTGCGACGGTGTACGCGGGAGGGTCGTTCGCGAACATCGGGGGGTCGCCGCGGAGTGGCATCGCGGCGCTGGATGTGGGCACCGGCCTGGCCACCGCGTGGAATCCGAGCGCCACGGGTTTGGTCGGCGTTCTGGCGGTGAGCGATGCGACGGTGTACGCGGGAGGGGTCTTCACGAGCATCGGGGGGCAGACGCGCAACAACATCGCCGCCCTGGATGGGAGCACTGGATTGGCGACGGCGTGGAACCCCATCGCCAACGGCAGCGTCAAGGCCCTGGCGGTGAGCGGCACGACGGTGTACGCGGGAGGCTGGTTCACGAACATCGGGGGGGCGCCGCGGAGTGGCATTGCGGCGCTGGATGCGGGCACCGGCTACGCCACGGCGTGGAATCCTAACGCCAACACCGGCGTCTTGGCCCTGGCGGTGAACGGCACGACGGTCTACGCGGGCGGGAGGTTCACGAACATCGGGGGGCAGGTGCGCATTCACCTCGGTGCGCTGGATGTCGGCACGGGACTGGCCACGCCGTGGAACCCCAACGCCCACGGCGACGTCTACGCCTTGGCGGTGAGCGGTGCGACGGTGTACGCGGGAGGGTTCTTCACGAACATCGGGGGGCAGGCGCGCAATAACATCGCCGCTCTGGATGCGGGCACCGGGCTGGCCACGAGCTGGGACCCGAATGCCGACAGCATCGTCGATGCCCTGGCGGTGAGCGGGCCGGCGGTCTTCGCGGGAGGGGCGTTTCTGGACGTCGATGGTCAGCCCCGGTCCGGTATCGCCGCGATCTCTCGACTCCAGCGCCGTTCGGCGGAGATGCCACCGCCGCACGAGTCGGAAAGGCGCACGCAGCTGACGGGCGTTGGTCCCAATCCGGCGCCGAGCGAAGTGCTCGTGGGATTCTCCCTGCGCGAGCCGACCTGGGTACGGGTGAGCGTATTCGACGCCGCAGGTCGGCTGGTTCGCGTGTTGGGAGAGGGGCAGCAGGAGAGCGGCAGTCACGAGGTGGCGTGGGCGGGCCGCGATGCGGACGGGAGCCGGGTCGGGAGCGGCGTGTACTTCGTCCGGCTCACGGATGGGCGCACGACGGAGACCCGGAAGATCGTGCTCCGCCGGTAGCGGTGGGAGTCACGCCGCCCGGAGGAGCGCTTGGAGCCCGCCCCAAGGCTCGATCCATGCGTCCAGAGTGTTCGCACTTGGCGTGCGTGGGGATGCCAGCTCCATCCTTGAAGCGACGTCGGGATAGGACTACCCTGATCGGCGGTTCCCTCTCTGCCCGCCCTACGTCGGGGGTGAGCGCATGAACCCCTGCCTCTCTGCTCTCGCTGACCCCGCGCGCGAGCCGGATGTTGCCCGGCGTCCCAACGAAGGCACGTGGCGCGCCATGGTCTGCTCAATGCTCGCATCGCTCGCCCTTCTCACGAGTGTCTTGGTTCAGTCGGCTTCGGCTCAGGGCTCCATCGTGGGATGGGGTCGGCGAGTCGTCGTCGCACCCGAGTCTCTGCAAGGCCTGACTTCGATCGATGCGGGAGCGTGGCACAACCTCGCGCTACGGGGCGACGGCTCCATCGTCGCCTGGGGGTGGAACGACGACAATCAATGCAACGTGCCAGCGCCGAACGCGGGGTTTGTGGCCGTCGCAGGGGGTACGGATCACAGCCTCGGGCTTAGAGCTGACGGGTCCATCGCGGCCTGGGGGGACAACAGCTATGGCCGATGCAACGTGCCGGCGCCCAACACCGGCTTCGTGGGCTTCGCGGCAGGCGGTGTGCACAGCCTCGGACTCAAGGCCGACGGCTCCATCGTCGGCTGGGGCGACAACTCCGACGGTCAGTGCAGCGTGCCGTCGCCGAACACGGGGTTCGTGGCGGTCGCGGCGGGCGACTATTACAGCCTCGGGCTCAAGGCCGACGGCTCGATCGTCGCCTGGGGATTCAACTACTACGGTCAGTGCAGCGTGCCGGCGCCCAATACGGGATTCGTGGCGGTCGCGGCGGGCAACCGTCACAGCCTCGGGCTCAAGGCCGACGGTTCGATCGTCGCTTGGGGATTCAACGCCCAGGGTGAGTGCAATGTGCCAGCGCCGAACGCGGGGTTCGTAGCCGTCGCGGCGGGCGGCGAGCACAGCGTTGGACTCGAGGCCAATGGCTCGATCGTCATGTGGGGGGCCAGCGACCACCATCAGTGCGACTTGCCGGTGCCGAACGCCGGGTTTGTGGCGGTCTCGGCAGGCGTGTCTCACAACCTCGGGCGGAAGGGCGACGGCACGGTCATCGCCTGGGGGGACGACGACTACAATCAACGCGGCGTGCCCCCACCGAACGCGGGCTTCGTGGCAGCCGCCGGGGGGTGGTTACACAGCCTCGGGCTGAAGGGCGACGGCTCCGTTGTCGCCTGGGGGGACAACGAGTGGAATCAGTGCAACGTGCCTGCGCCGAACACCGGGTTCGTGGCGGTGGCCGCGGGCGGGTATCACAGCCTTGGGCTGAAGGGCGACGGCTCAGCCGTCGCCTGGGGGGACAACTCCTATGGCCAGTGCGACGTCCCAGCGCCGAACACGGGGTTTGTGGCCATCGCAGCGGGCGAGTACTACAGTCTCGGACTCACGGCTGAAGGCTCGATCGTCGCTTGGGGGGATCACACGTGGGGCGAGTGCAACGTGCCGGCGCCGAACGACGATTTTGGGGCCATTGCGGCGGGCCCCTGGTACGGCCTCGGGCTTAAGCGCGACGGCTCGATCGTCGCCTGGGGCCTCAACAAGGAGGGCCAATGCGACGTGCCGGCACCGAACGACAACTTCGTGGCAGTCGCAGCGGGTAGAGGCCACAGCCTGGGACTCAAGGCCGACGGATCGATTCTCGCTTGGGGACGAAACGTCGAGGGTCAGTGCGGCGTGCCGGCGCCGAATACGGGCTTCGTGGCCGTCGGCGCGGGTTGGGCGCACAGCGTCGGGCTCAAGGGCGATGGCTCGATCGTCGCGTGGGGGCAGTGCGACTACTACTGGAATCTGTGCAACGTGCCGGCCCCCAACACCGGCTTTGTTGGAGTCGCATCAGGTTGGGAGTTTGTCCTTGGGCTCAAGGGCGCAGGCACCGTGGCCCTGGAGTATTCCGGGCTCCAAGCTGAAGCCCGGAGCGGCGCTGTGGAGCTGCGCTGGATCAGCTCCATGCGGCGGGATTTCGAGATCTATCGCTCGCAATGGCGAGAGGCTGCGTACTCGAGAATCAGTGACGCCCCCGTGCACGGATGGGGAGAACTGTCGTTCCTGGATACGGCCGTCCGCCCGTCGACGTCGTACTGGTATCGACTCGGCTTCGTGGACGTGTCGGGTCGCGAGGTGATGTCGGACCCGATCTCGGTGACGACGTCGGCGTGGGCGGAGGGGCGGACGACGTTCGTCGGGGTGGGCCCGAGCCCGGCGGGCGGCGACGTCGTGGTGCGCTTCTCGGTACCGGAGACGAGGTCGGTGCGCGTGAACGTGTATGACGCGGCGGGGCGCTTGGTGCGTGTGCTGGGCGAGGGGCAGCAAGAGAAGGGCGAACACTTGCTGACGTGGACGGGCCGCGACGCGCAGGAGAAGCGGGTCGGCAGCGGTGTGTACTTCGTCCGGCTGACCGATGGGCGGACGACGGAGGCCCGGAAGATCGTGCTCAGCCGGTAGCGGTGGGAGTCACGCCGCGCGGAGAAGCCCCTGTAGGCCATCCCACGGCTCGATCCTGCGTCCAAAGCGTTCGAACTTGGCGTGCTTGGGGATGCCGAGGCGATCGACTCACGAGGGGCAAATGCCCGCTGCCGACGGGAAGGTGTAGCCGCGGGTGTGGGCGCTGAGGAAGCGTGAGCAGGCAAGTGTCCCGGGCGCACAGCAGGTCCTGGGAACTTGTCCCTGGGGTGAACGCTGGCGATCCGGAGTGCCCGAGCGCCTGGGCGGACATGCGGCGAAGCGTCACGCTGAGTCGCTTGAGGTACACGAGTCGGCGAGTTAGTCTTGACGAGGTTTGCCACGTCCCGGGGCCACCCGATGAGACGCCATGTTTCGGCCATCCTCGTACTCGCACTCGCGGCCTTCGGCTGTGGACGGCGTGTCGGCATCCCTACCGCCCCCGATCCGGCAGCGGGCGGGCCGTTGGTGACTTATCGCGAGATCGCCTCCGTCGCCGGCAGGTTGCCGCAAGCGATATACGAGGAGCCGTGGTCCCCGGTTGGGCACGTTCTCGTCTACAACGCGGATTCACTCGTCACACCAGGCGTTGGGCTGTGCGCGCTGGACGCAGATCGACCAAGTGCCCCTCCGGTCCAGCTGACGAAGAGGAGTGCCTTCGGACCCACGTGGTCGCCAGACGGCCGTTGGGTGGCCGCCATGCAAGTCGGCGCGCACGGCCGGCGAGTGCTGGCGTCCTCGCTTTCAGGCTCGGACGACGTGACGGTCGCCACGGACATCGACGCGCTGCAGCTGCTCTGGCCGAATGGGACGATCTACGCGGCGTTCAGCGACTCTCTGCAGGCTTT
The DNA here is from genome assembly GCA_046330135.1 of bacterium. Taxonomy (GTDB): domain Bacteria; phylum ARS69; class ARS69; order ARS69; family ARS69; genus CAYYFX01. Next base: position 676,760 of record JAXLTI010000003.1, on the reverse strand, counting down.
CGCACCGCCAGAGGCCTGGCGCAGAGAGAACCAAGGGCCGTTCGACGCGCGCGACTTCTTCGTCAACGCATATCGGACGACTGGTCCCTACTCCTCTGCGCTGTGGGTGCTCCGAGTGCGTACGTCCGGGAATGGCGTCGAGACAGCGTGGCTGCCCGCCTCACTCCCTGGGGTGTCGTATTTGCGGCTGGCGTGCGCGTCCGCGGGTGTTCCGCTCCTTATCATCGAGTGGTCAACCGCGGATGTCAGCGGTCCGGTGCATGAGACCGTGGTCGACCTCGAAGGACATCCTGTGCTGGAGTTCCCACAGATCCCTACGGAGGCACCCAGGCACCGGACCCTGTGGCCGTTCTATGCAACGTGGATCTCCAGCGACGGCTATCTCATCGTCGGCTTCACGGCGCGTACGAATCCGATCTTCGCCGAGGAAGCAAGAATGCACGTCGCTGACATCGAGGGGAAATGGATCGTCCCGGTGGCGCCTGCTACGAACGCTCTCTACACGGTGTTCTCTCCCGACGGGCAGATGCTTGCCTTCGAGGGGCTCGACGACGGAAGGGTGCACGTGGGCACGATCGAGGTGACGTGGCCGCAGGGAATTGTGGCGTCGCAGTGATGCTGCGGATCGAGGCGACCAGGCGCGAGGGAGCGCCTCGGGAGGGGGGGCCTCGCCTCGGAGTGGCGCTTCCCGTTCCGGGTCACCATGGCCATGGTCTGGCCATACATGGGCTCGCTGGCATTCTGCTCGTCGTCTTCGTCAACCTCGGGAGCGCTCCGGCCGCTGAGTCGACCCGCGTCGTCGGGGAGTGGGGTCCCCCTTCCCACGGGCTCGCTGCGCGCCTGACTGCGGACAGCAGCTCGGTTCCGATGGGCGCCCCCGTCACCTTCGGAATCGACTTCCGGTTCGATGCCGCGCGAGCGGACCGTGGCGTTCACGTCCTGGATGAGTTCCTCTACGCGTGGACCGCCCGGTTCGAGTTTCGCGACGTGGCGACCGGACGCACGTACGAGAGAGGGCGCATGGAGCGGTGCGGCGGCGGGCCGCCATGGACGCACCTGACGGACCGCGTAGAACTCGAAGGGGGGGCAATTCCGGCAATCCCTGTTCTGGTCCGCCTTCTCGGGGAGGGAGGAGCGCAGATCCCTGCCGGGACGTACGCCGTGACGGCGCTGTACGCGAACGATGGTGAGGAGCATGGCGCGGAGGGCCACGACGCTCCGTTGCCGCCGAGGAGCACCCTCTGGGTGGGTGACTTGCGTTCGGGAGATCTGCGCCTGGAAGTCTCAACGGCGGAGCTACAGGATTTCGAGACGGAGTGGCCGCGGTCGATCCATGTGTGGTTGGACCGTGCGAAGGGATACCTTGAGTGGGACTACCGTGACGACTCCTGGACGGAGATCCGAGTAAGCGTCAGTCCCGGCTACGATGTGGTGACGTGTGTCGACGCCGGCTACTCGAGGATCGAGAGCGGCCAGCGCGGTCCTCGCACCTCGTCCAGCCGCGCGATTCTCCGCCTCGCGACCTCCCGCGATCGCTTGAAGGGACCGTACCGAGTCCATTCCCCCTCCGTGGCCGACGAGCCAGTCGAGGTCGAGGTGATCATCCAGGCCTTGGAGACCTCCCATCGGTGCTGGACGTGGGAGTCCCGCGGGGCGGATGACCGCGTTCTGGTGGCGGACACCCTGCGCGCGACGTGGCCCTGATGCTGGGCGCTCAGAGTCGCGCCGCCGTGGAGTCGGAGACGTCCCCGCGGGCCAGCGCAGCAGCCTAACCGCCGACTCACCGTGGGGCTGAGATGGGGACACCCCAAGAGATCGCGGCGATACCGGACCGGGGCTGACCATCGACGTCCAGAAACGCCCCTCCCGCGAAGACCGCCGGCCCGCTCACCGCCAGGGCATCGACGATGCTGTCGGCATTCGGGTCCCAGCTCGTGGCCAGCCCGGTGCCCGCATCCAGAGCGGCGATGTTATTGCGCGCCTGCCCCCCGATGTTCGTGAAGAAGTACTTCACGCGGTCGGCCTCCCCGCGGCCCATGGCGAGGAGGACACCCTCGAACGTGGTCTGGTGGTGCGCCCCCGCAAGGGCGCGGTAGCCAGCACAGGCGACCACCATCTTCCCGAGCAGGAAGACCGCGTTGTAGGCGATGGCGAACTGGCGATCGTGAGAAAGCCCTGCCAGCTCAGCGTCGCGAAGATCTCGACCGACGAGGGCCCGCAGCGCGTCGAGCTCCGCGCGGCTGGTCTTGTGGTGGTGCAGGCGCCGTTTGGCGAGCAATTCGCTCCAGCTCATCGGCGCCACCTAGCACGAAGAGCTTCGGGCTCGAGAGGACCTCATGGAGGAAATGGTGCCCTGCCTTCGCCTTCTTGGCAAACTCGGACGGCACATACACCGTCGGGTTCACCTCTCGGCCAAGCTGCTCTTCCGCTGAGGCGAGAGCCGAGGAAAGCCCGGCGAGGGTGACGTCGCCCACGACGAGCAGATCGACGTCACTCGTGGCGACCTCGTCGCCGCGCGCGATGGAGCCGTGCACGAACGCGACGCGGATCCGCTCGGCAAGCGGTGCGAGAGTCTGGTGGAGGACGTCGACGAGCCCGACGGTCTTGAGAAGAAGGCCCCTGAGATCGGGGAGGATCGGGCAGGCGGGGTTCGCCTGGTAGTAGACCTGCCGCCCGTCGCGGCGGTCGCGGAGGATGCCGGCGGATACGAGCGCCGGGAGTTCGCGCTGGAGACTCGAGGGGCGCACGTGAAGATGGCGGGCCAGATCCGCCATGAACCACCATCGGTCGGGATGGAGAAGCGCCGCGGCGAGGATCCCCTGACGAATCCTCGGAAGCAGGGCGTCGAGAGGCTTCGTACGCATGATGCGTATTCATATACGCGTTCTGCGTAGTCTGTCAAGCCCTGGGGGCCCCGCCGTGGCGACGGGGCGGCGCCTGAGCAGGGAGGCCGGCCGCGGCGACCGGTCGGCTCAGGCCGCCAGGAGTCGCCGGTGGACCCCGCTGAGGTGGGCGAGGGGCATGCCCGCCGAGTTCGAACTTGGCGTGCTTTGGGGATGCCCCTCAAGCCGCTGCTACTGCGCGAGTTCGTCCTTTCTCGTGATCCGCGGTTCCCAACTGGGACCCGGCGTGAGCGCCGTGAAGCGCGCGCGAAGCGCCTCGGGGCCCGCCGGGCTCTCCAGCGCTCGGATCAGATCGCGCTGGAAGCCCATCGGGAACCGCGTGACGTAGTGCTGGTCCTTCGTCGTGAACTCCGCGTGACCGAGCCAGCGGGTCACGAACACGGACGGGACGCGCATTCCCATCTCGGTCGCGAAGGTCCGGCGCATTCGCCGGAACGGCTCTTTGATCGGGAGCCCGGCGTGGTTGAAGACCGCGCGTACCGGCCAACCGACGACGCGACGCAGATCCGCGCGCTGAAGATCTGCCGGCGTGACTACCAGAACCGCCGTGCGAAGCGTCATGGGCGGCCTCCAGGTGGGGGCCCGGATCGACGCTCTGTCCGACGCCTAAGGGATGTGAAACTCCGGCGCAGAGGCACACGCCCCGGACCGCGGCCAGCCTGTGTTCAAGACCCTTGATTCGCCATTACAGCGGCGCTAGCCTTCTTGCTGCCTCGCCCGCGCTGGCCTGGACTCGTGAGGTCAGGCGATGTGGCCTAGCGTTTCGGAATCCCTTGCGGCTGAGCGCGCGACGCTGCTGTGCGCGACAGCCAACTACACCCACGATCAGTCTCGGCGTTTCGCCACGCCTACGGAGGGCGCCATGGTCCGCCATGCGCTTGTGTCGATTGGGTCGGAGGCGGCCGATCGAGTCCGCAGACTCAGACCCGATTCACTGGTTCCGGCTGCAAGCCTGTACTTGGCGCTCTGCTCGGCGCTTCTTCTCGGGGCTCCGGGACACGCGGAGGTCTTTCGCGACAACTTCGACGACAACCACATCGACCCGACCGTTTGGGTAACCGACGTGTGGGGCTCAGGCCCGCAGATCGCGGAGGCGAATCAGCAGTTGGAGATCTCGATGCCCGGCTCGTCGTCTGGGCAGGAGATCGGCTGCAAGCTCGCCAGCGTCTTTCTGCTTCGGGGAAACTTCGATGTCCAGGTGGACTTCCGGCTACTCACGTGGCCAGTGGGCAACGGCGTCCGCATGGGCATGGGAATCGACGAGGTGGGCTTTCCGAGTCACGCCGGTGTTGAGCGTACCAGCTTCGGACAGAGCGACTATCCCGGTTGGCCGCGCGAGGTGTATTGCGTCGACTTCCCCGATGGGGTTCACGGCATCACGGGAACGGAGGACTTCACCGGGACTCTGCGACTCGTCAGGTCCGGGAATAGTCAGACCGGCTACTACCGGAGCGGTGACACCTGGGTCGTGATCGGCACGGGATCGGCGCCAACAGGGGACGTCCGCATCAAGGTCGCTGCTTGGAGTGCCTATCAGTTCATGCACTGGGACGTGTTTGCATCCTGGGACAACCTAGTCATCAACACGGGCACAATTGTGCGGCCGCCCCCGGCGACCGGCGCTTGCTGCTTCCCGGCGGGTGTCTGCCTCCAGGGGACGCAGTTGGCGTGTCAGATGGCCGGAGGGCACTACGTCGGTGACGGCCTGTCATGCGAACCTGATCCTTGTGTCGTCGTCGCCGTGGAGCCCAGCACGTGGGGTCGCGTGAAGGCGAGCTACCGTTGACGCAGGCAGAGTCGGTCACTGCGAGGAGGGGTTCGTCAGGCCGCCGCGAGTAGGGAGCGGAGCGCGTCCGCGGCTGTCAGGCCGGCACGCGAGTTCGAACTTGGCGTGCTTTGGGGATGCCATCTCGGCGACCTCCGGCGCGGGCGCGCCGGTCGCCCCGGGGAGGGCTCACACGCTCACAGAGACGGCAGCTTCCCGACGGCCGCCGCGACGATCTTACAGGCTCGGATCAAGTCGGCGACGAGCTGTTCGTCCACGGACGAGTCGCCCTCGTACTCGCCGCGATTTCGAACGCTGTGGCAGCGATCGAGCACTCGCCACACCTCGGGACCCAGCCCGAGCGTATGGGGCAGCACCTGGAAGACGATGTAGCGCTTGGACGATCGGAACCCGGAGTGACGCAGCGCCGCGAGCGCGAGGGCGTGCGCGGCGTTGTAGGCGAGGTCGAAGCGACTCTCCAGGGCGTTTGCTGTTCGTTCCGCATCCGCCAGCCGTGCCAGGCCGGAGTGAACGAGACCGGCGAACTCCTTCGCGTCCGGCGGCTCCTCATGCAAGGGGCCGTTCGGCCCGCAGAGATTCTCAAGCGGCGAGGGCACGCTCGTCTCCGATCAGCCAGAGCTTCGGTTGGGAAAGCACGCGTGTCACGAAGGCGTTCTCCTGCTTCCGCCGCTTCGTCCATTCGCCGGGTGAGTAGATCGTAGGGGCGACCTTTCGGCCGAGTCGTGCGGACGCCTCCTCCACAATGGCGAACAGATCCGCGTAGGCCAGATCCTCCGCGATGACCATCAGGTCGATGTCGCTCGCGGCGACGTCCTCGCCCTTCGCGATCGATCCAAACACGAAGGCCGCGCGAACGCGTTCCGCGACCGGAGCGAGCGCCGCGCGCAGGACATCCGCCAGCGCGAACGTCTTGAGCGCGAAGGCGCGCAGCTCTTCGAAGACCGGCGACGCCGCGTTCGCCTGGTAGTGCTTTTGTCTGCCCAGGCGCGTGACCGTCACGAGCCCGGACGCCTCGAGCCGTGCAAGCTCCCGCTGGACGGCTCCGGAACCGGAGCCTGCCAGCCGGATGATCTCGTTCGCGTAGAAGCTCCGAGACGGGTTTCCGAAGAGGACGGCCAGGACGCGCTGCTGAACCCTGGCGAACAGCGCGTCGGCGAGTCCCGCTGACGGGGCCTTGGCAGGACGTTTCCGAGAGGGGCGCTTCGTACCCATAGTGGGCACGATAAACCCCATTCTGGGTATGGTCAAGGGCCCCCGACGCCCACGGCGCGGTCCTCAGAACCCGGCAATCGACGGCGCTGCGCCGCCGTCAGTCGCCGGGCGGGCTCGGAACGGTCGTTCGGAGCGCCCCGCGAAACCCCCGCACTCCCATCCTCACGGCCTGGACACTGCTGCGGACATGCAGTCCAGGGCCTTTTGACACGACCGCAGAACCGAGTCATATGGACCGGTATGAGGGTCAAGGTCACGACGAGCCCGTTCGGAAGCACGGCTCGCACATCGGTGTTGCTCGCGTCGAGCGCCGGCTGACCGGGGGCGCCTGTGTGAGTCTCTACACGGGTGGCGCCTATCACTCCAAGGACGTCGACTTCGTGCTCGGCGCCTCGGTCGTCAGCGCGGCCCGGTCGCGATGAAGTAGAAGACATCGTCCGCGAGAGCGCCCGCGGAGTTGTAGATGCGGATGATCACGTTGGCTTGGACGGGGGTGCCGACGGCGGCCGTGCGGGCGGTGAGGCCCGAGCTGGCAACGACGGTGGGCCTGTCGCTGAAGGGCGTGTTGAAGAAGATGGTGTAGGAGCCCACGGCGGTGCGCGCGACGGTCCAGCCACTGCCGAAGGCGATGGTGCCGTTGCCATTCACGGTGCCGCGAACGGTGCGGAGGTTCTCCTCGGCGCTGGCCGCGAAGTACTGCCCGGCCGGACCGAGCTTGACATCGCCGCGGACGTCGAGCTTCGCGGTCGGCGTCGTCGTGCCCACTCCCATGAGGCCGTCGGTCTGGACGACGAAGTTCTTGTTCCCGCCGCCGCCGACGCTCTGGAGCTTGAGCGCCGTGCCGGCCCCCGTGCCTTCCTGCCGGAAGACCCAGGAGCGCTCGCTGGCGAGCCAGAGCAGGTCGGCCTGATCGCCCAGATTCTCGACCGACACGGAACCTCCGCGGACGTCCAGCTTGTTCGTGGGGGTCGTCGTGCCGACGCCCACGTTGCCGATGTCGTCCACGAAGACGGCGCTGGTCGGCGAGCCGTCCGAGGCATCGAGCGCGAAGGCGGAGCTCGCGTGGCTGGCGATGGGCGCGGCCGTGACCTGTTGGCGCGGGGCCAGCACGGTGAACCCGGTCACGTCGGCGCATGTCAAGCCCGTGTCGCCCCGGACTTGGATCTCCAGGTGGCGTTCTGCGGTGGTGGCGAACACTGGGCCGAAGTCGAGCTGCACGGTGAACACGCCATCCACGACGTCCACGTTGTCCGCGCAGATCGGGGGGCCGACCACCACTCCGCCGACCGCGGCATTGAACAGCAAGAAGCGGAAGTCATGCAGGCCGCTGGCGGGCGCGCCGGCATCGTCCAAGTGCCCCTGATACGTGAAGGCCGTGCTCTGGGCTAGTGCGGGGGAGTGCGCGACCGCGGCCAGCGACGATGCGACCGCGACGGCGAAGGCGACCGAGTGCTTCCTCAGGGAGGTGTTCATTCGAGAGCTCCTTTGCGAATCGGGCGCGGACGATGTCGACGTCGCCGGGCTAGTCAACGACCACGATCTTCTGGTGACTGCGGTGCGCTCCGGCGTCCAAGCGCAGGAAGTAGATTCCCGAAGGGACCACTTGACCCGAGCTGCTGCGGCGGTCCCACGCGCGGGCATGCTTGCCTGCCGGCAAGAGCTCGTCGGCCAGGAGGCGCACGAGCCGCCCGGAAACATCGTAGAGCGCCGCCCGCACGAAGCCTGGAGCGGAAAGGTCGAATGCGATCACCGTCTGGCGGGCAACGGGGTTCGGTCGCGGTGCATAGAGCCGGAACGAAAGCGGCGCGGTCAGCACATCCGCCCCGTGCCCCGGGGTGTCGCTTTCGACCGCGGTGACCACCCCGCCGCCACCGAACCAGAACCCGCCGCTCAGAGTGAAGCTCGACCCCGCAAGGAGCCCGGCGTCCGGCTGGCCGATCGTCCCGCCGAGCGCGAAGGAGCCGCTCGTGCTGCGCCCGCCGCCGCCGTCGATCGTGAACCGGGACACGCGGAGCTCCGCGGACGCCGCGCCTGCTGCGCAGGTCACGAATGCGGCAGTCAGCATGGCACCCAGACCTCGAACGACGGTGCGTCGGATGTTCATGGCTCCTCCTCCGATTCGGGGGGCGGTCCGTCCGTCCAGACAGAAGTGCGTCGGAATTCGATCGGAGATGCCATGCCTTCGAGGTGACACGCCTCGATCCGAAGGCCGGAGTCCCTGTGCGGCCTTCTCACGCTTGCCGTCCGAGTCTCCGCCGAGGGGTCATCGATGAGCGGGGTGTCGTGATACCACCCAGGCCCCGAGACCTCGGGAAGCAGGGAGAGTCTCCGGGAAGCCGGAAGCGAATTCGCCCCTGCTGGAGGGAGGCCACACCCGTTATCCTGCGGACCGCGCACCGCAGCGAGGGACTCGACGTAGCGACCGCGCCGACGAAGGAGAGCTGACCGCGATGGACACCGACCGCTGGCGCCGGCTTCGCGAGATCTTCGCCGAGCTCCAGGAGGTTCCCGACGAAGAGCGGCAGGCCTTCTTGGAGCGGGAGACCTCGGGTGATGCGGAGCTGCGCGCGGAGCTCGAGCGGCTCCTGAAGCTGAGTGCGTCCGCCGACGAATTCCTCGCGGCGCCCGGCGCGCCCGCCGCTCCCGGCTCGGTCGGCTCCTATCGCATCCTCCAGGTCCTCGGCGAAGGCGGCTTCGGGGTCGTCTACCTCGCGGAGCAGCAGAGTCCCATCCGCCGGCACGTCGCGCTCAAGCTGATCAAGCCGGGGATGGACACGAAGCAGGTGATCGCCCGCTTCGAAGCGGAGCGCCAAGCGCTGGCCCTCATGGATCATCCCGGCATCGCCCAGGTCTTCGAAGCGGGCGCGACCGAGACCGGTCACCCGTACTTCGCCATGGAATACGTGCCGGGAGTTCCGATCACCGACTTCTGCGACGAGCAGCGACTCGGCGTTCCCAAGCGCCTGGAGCTGTTCCTCCAGGTCTGCGACGCCGTGCAGCATGCCCACCACAAGGGCGTGATCCACCGGGACATCAAGCCCTCGAACGTGCTCGTCGCGCTACGGGACGGGGCGGCGGCGCCGAAGGTGATCGACTTCGGCATCGTGAAGGCCACGACGGAGCCGACCGGCGGCACGCTGATGACGCGTGAGGGAATGATCGTCGGGACGCTCGGCTACATGAGTCCGGAGCAGGCCTGGGCGGCGGGGACGGTGGACACGCGTTCGGACGTCTACTCCCTGGGCGTCCTCCTGTACGAGCTGCTGACGGGCTCGCCTCCCTTCGATTCGGAGCGACTGAGGGGGGCGGCCCTCTCCGAGGCGGTGCGCATCATCCGCGAGGAGGAGCCCCCCACGCTCGTCGCGCGCGTCGCGAAGAGCGACGAGCGCGCCGTATCCGAAGTTGCGGAGCGCCGCTCGGTGGATCCACGTCGCCTCCTGCGGGAGCTGGAGGGAGAGCTGCAATGGATCACGCTCCGCGCGCTGGAGAAGGATCCGGATCGTCGCTACGCGTCGGCGGCTGAGCTGGCCGCCGACCTTCGCCGGCATCTCGCGGACGAGCCCGTTCTCGCCGGCGCGCCGAGCACGATGTACCGGGTGCGCAAGTACGCACGAAGGCACCGCGCGAGCGTCACCGCCGCGGCGCTCGTGCTGGCGGCCGTGGTGGCCGGCGGCATCGCGGCAGCGGTCGGCTTCGGCCGGGCCGTCCACGCCGAGCGCGTCGCGCGTCGCGAGGCGGCGTCCTCGCGTCAGGTCGCCGACTTCCTGGTGGAGCTGTTCCAGTCCTCCACCCCGGATCGCTCCCGAGGCGAGACGATCACCGCCCGGACGCTCCTCGACGAAGGCGCGCGCCGCATCCGAGTCAGCGGGGTCGACGATCCGCAGGTCCGCGCGCGTCTGCTGGCGACGCTGGGGCACGCCCAGCTGGACCTGGCGCTCTACGACGAGGGCGTCACCCTGTTGCGCGAGGCGCTGGCCACGGTGCAGGCCGCGTCTCCGCGGGACGAGCGGCAGGTCGCGGAACAGATGGCGATGCTCGCGGAGGGCCTGGTGTCGATCAACCAGCCGGACAGTGCGCAGGCTCTGCTCGATGCGGCCGCCGCGATCCTGGAACGGTCCGACCCGGGGGGCTCGGACATCCTGGCGAAGTGCCTCATGCAGAAGGGCTCCATTCTCTTCACTCGCGGCGCGTTCGCGCCGGCCGATTCGCTTCTCTCGACGGCCATTCGAATGGCGGAAGCGCATGAGGATCCCGACAAGCCGCTGCTGATGAAGATGTACCTCATGAAGGCGAGCGCCGCTCACCGCCGCTACGACCTGCAGGGCGCGGAACGCCTCTACCTCACGGCCCTTCGTCTGGCGGAGGAGAGCGGTCGGCCCACGGCGGCGGTCAGCATTCATCGCGGCCTGGCGTGGCTGTACAACTCGCTCGGGGATTCCAAACAGGCGGTGCAGCACGGGAACGAAGCCGTGCGCCTCGCGCGGCAGATCTATCCCCCGGGTCACCCTGACATCGCGGTGGCTCTGTCCGGGCAGGCGATGGCCTTGGTGAGCCTCGGCGATCTGGAGGGAGCGATCGCCGCGCGGGAGGAGGCGCTGGGCATCTTGCGAGCCAGCCCCTCGCAGGAGGATGCCCTCGCTCACGAGCTGAACAGCGCCGGACTCATCTATCGCTATGCGAAGAAGCTCGACCTCGCCGCGGCGCGCTTCGAGGAAGCGTGCGCCGTGAGGCGCCGGATCTACGGCGACGACAACGTGCGCACCGCAGAGAGCGTGGCGAACCTGGCGAGATGCTACATGGAAAGCGGGCGCACCCAGCGCGCCGAGGAGACGTACCGCATGGCGATCCCGGTCTTCGACCGGGTCGATTCGACGAGCCTCTTCGCAGTTTACGCATACATGGGGTACGCCAACCTCTGCCGGGATACGGGGCGCACGGGCCAAGCCGAGGTCCTGTACGCGCGCGCGCAAGCGAGCCTGGATTCCACGAAGGCCGCCCATCGCACGTGCTTCGCCGAGTGCATGACGGATCTCGGGGTGCTTCGTTCCCTCCAAGGGCGGCACGCGGAGGCGGAGGCTCTGCTGCAAACCGGCTGCCGCATCGGGCGGGGGGACTCCCCGGAGGACGCCGAGGAGCTGGGCGAGGTCTACGCGAAGTGGGCCCTGACGAGGTTGCGCGGCGGGAATGCGGAAGGGGCCCTGGAGAAGCTGCGGCTGGCCGCCCGGTGCGGAGTGACCCAGGAGTTCGTGGCGAGCCGGTATCCCCGACTGGCCGCGCTTCGCTCCCAGCCTGGCTATCCCTTCGACAGCTCTCCGTAGAGCCAGATGCGGGCGAAGGCCCAGTCGCGGAGGACGGTGCGCGTCGAAGTCTCCAGCGTCTCGGCCACCTCGTCCACGCTCAGTCCGGCCCAGAAGCGCAGTCTCACCACCGCCGCCGCGCGCGGGTCCTGCTCGGCGAGCCGCTCGATGGCGCGGTCCAGCGCCAGGATCACCTCCGGGTCCCGGTCGTCGGCGAGAGCGGCCACCTCCTCGAGGTCGAGCGAGAGCTTCGCGGCCGGCCGAGCCTGCGAGTCCCCGCCCCGCTTGACCGCCCCCCTCGCGCGAGCCCGGTCGATCAGGATCCGGCGCATGGCTCGAGCCGCCGCGGAGAAGAACTGCGCCCGGCTCACCCACTCCCGCCCGTCCGCAGGCCGCAGGCGCAGGTAGGCCTCGTGGATGAGCTCGGTGGTCTGGAGGCTGTGCCCGCTCTGTTCGCCGCGCATCCGGGCGTGGGCGATCGACCGGAGCTCGGCGTAGACGTGGGCGAAGAAAGCGTCTGAGGAACCCTCAGGAAGATCTCCACTCGTCATGAAGGGCGATGCTACGGGGCCTCCCAGTCCGTCTCAACCGGAGAGATTCCCCTGGGGCGTGTCACCTCCCCGGCGTTTTCCGAGCATGTAGGGGTAGCGGCCGAAGGCGGCCGCTTCCTGGTCGCCCCCACTCTCGGAGGAAATCGGTCATGGCTCTCTTCTTCGCCGTCTTCGAAGCCGTGCTGAACAGGCTCGCCGCGAACCACAACCAGACTCTTCTTCGCGGCTAGTTGCCCGGTTCTGCGGCGGATCCTGGGAAGCGCCTGGCCGTGAACAGGATCCGCGCGCGGCGCCTCGCTCTTCGCCGGCTCGGAGGCTCGCCATGTCGAATGCGTCGTTCTTCGCGCGCTGCTGCCGCCACCTCGCCCTGATCGCCGCCGTGCTGCCCACCCAAGCCGCCGCTCAGTGGGCCGCGAACGGCGCAGCGGTGTGCGTCGCGAGCGGCAGCCAGACCGAACCCGCGATCGCGACGGACGGGGCCAACGGCGCGATCATCGGCTGGACGGACGGACGGAACGTCGAGCTGGACATCTACGCGCAGCGGGTGGACGCGACGGGCACGCCGCTCTGGAGTGGGGGGGGCGTGCCCGTTTGCTCGGTGGCGGGCGACCAGACCCAGCTGGCAACGCTCAAGGACTTCGCGGGCGGCGCGACGTTCTTCTGGGCCGACCAGCGCAACCCATCGCCAGGGATCTACGCGCAACGACTGAACGGCACCGGCCTCACGATGTGGCCGCAGAACGGCGTCGCGCTCTCCACGCACGCCGCCGGCAACTCCAACGTCCTGGCCATTCAGGATCTCTCCAGCGGTCACCTCGTGCCTCGCGGCTATCTGGTCGCGTGGCTCGAGACCGGAGCTGGGGGCCTGCGATCCATCCGCGCCCAGCATGTGGACGTGGAAGCCGGGGGACTCTGGACGAGTGCGGCCGTTGGCGGTGCCTTGATCTGCGGCAGCGCCAACTCGACCAAGTCAGTGCTCGTCATGGACACCGACGGGGCGCCCGGGATCAGCTTCCTGACGGGGGGCGCCATTCTCGCTTGGGAGGAGAGTCGCGGCGGGGATCTGGCCATTTGGGCGCGCCGCGTGGACGCCGGCGGCACCCCGCAGTGGACGGCGGACGGGATCCGTGTCTGCGGCGGAACCACGGGCCAGCAGCGCGACCCGGCCATCGCGAACGTGGGCGGGGACGACTGCATCGTGACGTGGTCGGACACACGCTCCGGAAGCGCGGAGATCTACGCGCAGCGGATCGACAGCACCGGCACGCTGTTCTGGGCCGCCGACGGCGTCTCGGTGTGCAATGGGCCCGGCGCGCGGACCGCGCCCGCAATCCTCAAGGATGGCGCCGGCGGCGCGTTCATCGCCTGGTTGGACACGCGCACCGGCTCGACCCAGATCTACGGGCAACGCATCACCGAGAACGGCGCGAGGCAGTGGGTGCTCCTCGGTGTGCCCGTGTGCACGGCAGCCTCCAACCCCGAGAGCCTGACCCTCCTGTCCGACGGCGCGGGCGGGTTCTTCGCCGTGTGGCGGGACCACCGCAACGACTCGGGCGACATCTACGCCCAACGCGTGGACGCGAACGGCCTGTTGCAGTGGTCGGCGAGCGGCGTGCCCCTCAGCCTGGTTGCGGGAGCCCAGATCTTCCCCGCGATCGTGGCGGGAGCAGGCGGCCTCATCGCGGCGTGGCAGGACGGCCGGAACCCGCCGTTCACGGACATCTACGCCAATCGAGTCACCACGGGCGGCGGCATCACCAGCGCTCCCGTGGTCGAGGCCAGCACGGCGCTGCTCTCGCTCGTCTCCGAGAACCCCACGCGGCGCGGCGCGCAGTTCCGTCTCGCGCTGCCGGAGTCGCGCACCGTCACGATGGAAGTGTGCGACGTGACCGGCCGGCGGGTGCGCTCCGTCGCCTCGGCGCGCGCGCTCGGTGCGGGGACGCACTCGCTGGCGTGGGACGGCACGGATGACGTCGGCTCGCCGGTAGCTGCCGGCGTGTACTTCGTGCGCCTCGCCGCGGGCGATGAGTCCGAGACGTCGCGGGTGGTGGTCGTTCGCTGACGAGTGAGTCGCGGCCGACGCGCGCACCAGAGACCACTGGAGACCATCATGTCGAAGCCTTCGTTCCTTCGCCCCTGCATTCCCCTCGCCCTGATATCGGCGGCCTTGCCCGCCACCGCCCTGGCTCAGTGGGCGCTCGACGGGGCAGCCGTGTGCACGGCCACCGGGAGCCAGACCGAGCCCGCCATCGCCACCGATGGAGCCGACGGTGCCATCATGGGTTGGACGGACCACCGGTCCGGCGTCCCGAGAATCTACGCGCAACGGGTGGATGCTGCGGGCACGCCCCTGTGGACCGCGGATGGGGTGGCCGTGTGCACACCCGTGGACGGACAACACGACGTCGCCATGCTCAAGGACTTCGCCGGGGGCGCGGTTCTCTTCTGGTCCGACGAGCGCTCGGGAGGAGCGCAAGGACTCTATGCGCAGCGACTGGCTCCCACCGGCCTCCCGGTGTGGCCGTTCAGCGGCGTCGCGCTCTCCACCCACTTCGGCTTCCCCTACGACATCGTCGTCACCTCCGATCTCTCCACCGGCCACGTCGTGCCTCGAGGCTTCCTCGTGGCGTGGTTCGAGCAAGGCCTCGGAGATGACCTGGCCATCCGCGTCCAGCACGTGGACGCCGCTGCTCAGGGACTCTGGACGGCCGCGAGCGTCGGCGGTGCCCTGATGTGCAACACGGTCAACGCGACCAAGCTGGACCTCGTGATGGACACCGATGGCGCGCCGGGATTCTCCTTCTTGACGGGGGGTGCGGTTCTCGCTTGGGCGGAGAGCCGGCCCAGCAGCAACGACATGGACATCTTCGCACGTCGCGTGGATGCCGGCGGCACGCCGCAGTGGACGGCAGGCGGCATCGACGTGTGCGCCGCCGCCGGCGTGCAGCGCAAGCCGGCCATCGCGAACGTCGGCGGGGACGACTGCATCATCACGTGGCAGGACTCGCGCGGGTCGACCTCGAAGATCTACGCGCAGAGGATCGACAGCACGGGACAGTTGTTCTGGGCCACCGACGGGGTCGTGGTGTGCCCGGCGGGGGGACCCCAGACCACGCCGGCGATCTTGAAAGATGGCGCCGGCGGCGCGTTCATCGCGTGGGTGGACGCGCGCTCCGGCCAGTCGCAGGTCTACGCGCAGCGTATCGGCGCGAATGGCTCGCTCGCCTGGGTGCTGATCGGCGTACCCATCGGCACGGCGGCCGCCGGCGCCGACGGCCTGAAGCTGCTCTCCGACGGCGCGGGCGGCTTCTTCGCCACCTGGCGGGACACGCGCAGCGACTCGGGCGACATCTTCGCCCAACGCGTGGATGCGAACGGGAACGTGCTGTGGCCGTTGACCGGCCTGCCTCTTTCCCAGGCGGCAGGCGCCCAGCTGACCCCCGCGGTCGTGGCGGGAGCAGGCGGCCTCATCGCGGTGTGGGAGGACAACCGCACCGGCATCGGGGCAGATGTCTATGCCAACCGCGTCACCGCCACCGGCGGTGTTACCGCTGCGCCGATCGTCGCCGTGACGTCGTCCCTGCTCTCGATCGTCTCCGGAAACCCCACGCGCGGCGAAGCGCGCTTCCGTCTCGCTCTGCCGGAGTCGCGCAACGTCTCGATGGACGTGTGCGACGTCACCGGCCGGCGCGTGCGCTCGCTCGCGTCCGGCAGCGCGTTCGCCCCCGGAACGCACGCGCTGACGTGGGACGGTGCGAACGACCTCGGTGCGCTCGTACCCGCCGGCGTCTACTTCGTGCGGCTCATCGCGGGGAATGCCGCGGAGGCGCTGCGGGTGGTCGTGGTGCGCTGACCCGGAACGACAGGAAGAACCCGTGTGGATCCACGGCCCCAGGGTCATGTCGTGACGCCGAGGTCGACGGTTCTCGGGCAGCCCTCCTCGCATTCTCCCCGCGGGAGGTCTGATTCCGTCGCCGTCCGAGCGCACGCGAGCACGATCCTCGTCCCAGAGCAGCGCCCCACGATTCAGGCCGGGGTCGATGTCGGAGCGCTCGGCCACACCATCTCCCTCGCTCCGCCCCGCACTCGCCGCGACCCCCGCCCGAGAACAAGACATAGCACTCAGGAATGTGTTAGGCTGCTGTCGCGGAATCACTCCGCCAGGGCGATGGTCTCGTGATCGAGGCATCCCATGAGTTCGCCGCGTCCTCCGTTGGTCCGCTCTGACCCTCGCTTCCATCGATCTTCCCTTGCGAGGCGTACCGCGTCTGCGTCCGTCGTGGATTCCGCGCGGGACGGGAAGCGAGAGCCCGTCGAGCGAGGATCGCACCACGATCTCCGACGAACGGCGCCGCCACGAGATCCGCCCCGATCGCACGAAAGGGGCTGCCATGCGTGAAATGGTGGTTCACCGCTTCCAGATGCTCTTGCCCCATCTTGTCGCGACTGCCTTGCTGATCCTCCTCCCGACGACGCCCTCCAGGGCCGACATCGCGCCGGAGTCGGGTCTCCTCGTCCACGTGCAGCCGGTCTCGGGGTCGTGCGAGAGTCCGATCACCGACTGCTACCAGATCACCCGCTCGACGTCCCAAGACGGGCCGGTCGAATTCGTGATCTTCTTCATGAGGGGAATCAACAGCTGGCCGAACGAGGCGGTCTGCATCGAGTCGGTCCACGACGAGCTTTCCTGGCCGGACGCCTGGCAGCTGTTGGAATTCGAACAGTGCGGGTCCGCGTACGGCTACGCAGATTCCAAACGCGCCACCCACGCGCTCAACCTGTCGTGGGGTCCCGGCTCCTGTCGGATCAGCGACGCGCCGGGTGGCGTCATTCCGGTCGCCCGGCTCGTGATGAACGTGGTCGGACCGGGGCGGCTCGACTTGGTGGCTCACTACCCCCAATACGGCGTCACCCTCCGGCACGGCTGCTGGGGATCGACCTTCGTCACGTACCCGGTCAGGGTCTTCGCCGAGGCGGGAATGCAGTGCGGGCACATCTCCGCGCATTGCGGGTACCACGAAGGCACGTGCGCGGCCTACTTCCGTATCGAGGAGCTTCGCCTGAGTGCGCCAGCCGGGAGCGCGGCCGACAGCACGGTCTGGTACTGGGCCGGGGTTCATCCGGGCGCCCCGTGTCAGGTGACGGTCGACACGCATGCGCCGTGGTGCACCGCGTGGACGGAGTTCGTCAACCACGACACAGAATCGTATCTTCACGTCACCGCGGACGCCGCGGCGCTGACGCCCGGGACCTACGAGACAGCGATCGAGCTGTCGGCGGGCTCGGTCTCTCGTTGCCTTCCGGTCGTGTTCACCGTCGAGGGAACGACGGCCACCTCGACGGCGAGCTGGGGACGGGTCAAGGCCCTCTATCGCTGAGGGAAGAGAGCGAGCGATGAAAGTCCGTCGCCTGAGGTCCGCGCCCGCCTGGATGTCCGTGGCTGCCGCCGCGCTCGCATTCGGCGGCAGTGCCGGCGTCGCGGTGGTGGCCGAGCCCCGCGTCTCGAATCCGATCGGCGAAGCGTTTGCACTCGTGTTCGATTCGGAGTGGATCTGGCTCGACATCGTGGGCGACAGCTTGGAGGTCAGAGGGAAGTACGTCCTCCTCTGCCGCACGCCGACCGCCGAGCCCGTTCCGCTCTTCTACCCGTTGCCCCGGGACTCGCTTCTCGGCGGAGCGCGGATGGTCTCGCTGGCCTTTCGGGCGGGCGGCGCCGACGCGGCCGTGCCCGCCCGTTGGGAGGAACTGCCGGACGCGCCCGGCGTGCGCTGGTGGATTCCTCCGTGTCGCGGCGATTCGGTCGTGGCCGAGGCCGTGTATCACCAGAAGATCATCACGGGGTACGCGCGCTACATCGTGACCACGGCGCGGATCTGGGGCCGGCCGCTTCGATACGCCAGCTTCGAGATCCGGCTGCCCCGCGGCGCGCGCCCGCTCGACTTCAGCTACCCGTTCGAGCCTCGCCGCGCCGACGGCGAGACCGACTACTACCTTTACGAGGCGAAGGAGTTCTTCCCGGATCGCGACATCGTCGTTCGCTGGCGGCGCTGAGCCCATTCGGCGACGCGCACGCGCGCGATCAGCTCGGCTGGCGTGGAGGAGTCGCCGGAGGGTCTGCAGATGTCGAGTCGATTCCGCCGAGGAGAGCCTAGGAGAACGGCCGCGCCAAGCTCGCCCCGTCGCCGCCGGCAAGACGACGCACTCTCACCGCTTCCCTGCGGCATCGGAACCGCGAGGCGCGGGTGCTACGCTGGGACCACGTTGAGGCGATTGCTTCTCGCGATCGTGGCGCTCGGTCCGTTCGCGTTGCCGGGTGCGTCGCTTGGCGTCACGCGTCACGTGCCGAGCGAGTACGCCACGATCCAAGCGGGGATCGACGCCGCGGCCTTCGGCGACACGGTTCTCGTGGCCCCGGGCGAGTACACCGAGTACGTGACTCGCGGCGTGCCTCAGTACGGGTCCGTCACCGCCATGGGCATCTTGAAGGACGGCGTCGTCCTGGCAAGTGAACGGGGTGCGGCGACGACCGTCTTGCGCCACGGGATCAGCGGCGGGCAGTTAGCATACGGGGTCGTCGCGGCCGGCCTCGTCTCGAATGCCGTCGTCGACGGGTTTACGATCGTCGGCGGGATGCCGCTCCGTGTCGGCATCCTGCAGACGTCGGCGCAAGGAGGACGACTGACCATCCGCCGGTGCGACCTTCAGCAATTCGAATCGGCTGCGGTGGTCGACGACGAGGCCGACGTGCAAGTCGAGGACACCCGCTTCGAGGACTGCACCGACTCCGTCGGTAGGGGCGCGGTTTCCGTACTCTACGGCTCGTGCTTCCTCACGCGCTGCACGTTCGTCAGGTGCAGCGCGGCGGGAGTGATCATGAATGGGAGCAACCGAGGAGAACGCGCCGAGATCCGGGAATGTGTTTTCGAGCACTGCAGCAATCCCACCGGCTGGGGTGGCGCCATCGGGATCGGGCAATTCGGCGAAGCCCTCGTCGACCGCTGCACCTTCCGGAACAACCAGAGCGTCGCTCCCGGAGGCGCGGTGTCCCTCACCGCGATCACGGGGGCGGAGACGGTCTCCAACTGCGTGTTCCGGAGCAACCATGGGCGGGTCTACGGCGGGAGCCTCGTGGTCGGAAGCGACGCACAAGTCGTCGGGAACACGTTCTCCGACACCTCGATCATCGACCCGCGCGACGGCGGGGGCTCCGCAGTCTTCTTCAGATTCGGCGCCGCCGGCGCGGGGAACCTCCAGAACAACATCGTCGCGTCGACGCATGGAGCGGCGGCGGTGGCATCCCTGACCTTTTGGACGATCTCGGGCGGCTGCAACGTCTTCTGGGACAACCCCGACGCCATCAACTTCAACTGGAGCATGGTCGCCACGGACCAGGTGACGGACCCGCGCTTCTGCGACGCGGCGGCAGGAGACGTCGGGCTCTTGGAAGATTCGCCGTGCCTTCCCGGCCACTCGGGCGCGTGTGGGCTGATTGGTGCCCTCGGGCCGGGGTGCGGGCCGGACTACCCGCTCACGATGATCGCGCAGGGAGGAGGGACTGTGTCGCCGCCGAGCGGGAGCTACCACATGGGCGCGCAGGTGACCATCCACGCGGGCCGTCCCTCCGGGTATGTCTTCGACGAGTGGACGGGGCAGGGAGACGGCTCCTACTCCGGTCCGGACTCCGTGGCAACCGTCGTCGTGAACGGCGCCATCACCGAGACCGCGACGTTCCACTATGTGGGCCTTCTCCCTCTCACCGTGCAAGTGGTCGGAAGCGGCACGGTGACGCCCGAGAGCGGCTTGTATCCCCCGCAGGTGAGGATCAATCTGAGCGCAACGCCTGCGCAGGGATACACGTTCTACCGATGGGTGGGTCAGGGCGACGCCTCGTACACCGGATCGGATGGCATCGGCTTCGTGGTCTTGTACGGTCCGGTGACGGAAACCGCGTACTTCGCTCAGGGCGGGAACTTCCCCTTGGTCATCACGGCGAGCGAAGGGGGAGTCGCGTTTCCCGCGTCCGGGGACCGACCCGCGGGGTCCACCGTCAGCATCGGAGTCTTGCCGCAGGGCGGATGGCACTTTCAGGAGTGGCAGGGGGTAGGGTACGGCTCTTACTCGGGCACGGACTCGATCGCCACCGTGACGATGCAGTCGCCGATCACGGAGCACGCGGTATTCGCGCCCGACGTCCTCAGTCACGGCTACGAGTTCTCGATCAGCGCCAGTGCCACGGATCCTGCCGTGAACTATGCGGCGCCGACGGGCGGCCTGCGCCCGCTCTACCTGTGGGCGACCTGCAGCGAGCGCGGGCTCGCCGCGTTCGAAGCGGGCACGTCGAGCACGCTGCCTTTGGCCGGGTTCGTTCCCGCCGACGGCGTTCTGAACATCGGGCAAGGAAGCGATCTGCTGATGGCTGTGGGCGGTTGTCCGACGGGTCCGAACGTCGATCGGCTGCTGGGATACTGGAACGTGCTGGATACCGGCGGCGAGGTCTGTCTCGGGGCCTCCGCGGCCCACGGTCTGTTCGGTGCCGTGGACTGCTCCTCGTTGCCTTCGTTCTGGCCGGATCCGCGTGTGCAGGGATTCTCGTCGAGCGCCGATGCGCCTTGTCTCGTCGGGACGAACGCGTGCGGCGGCCCGGTGTCTCTGGTGCTCAGTCAGCTGAAGGCCGAGCCCGGCCTCCGCTCCGTCGAGGTCTCGTGGCAGACCTGCGCCGAAGTCGGTCACGCGGGCTTCCAAGTCTATCGGAGCGAGCTGGGATACGACGCCTATCGACGACTGACCTCGGAGATCCTGGTCGGCCGAAACCCGTACCGCTATGTCGACACGTCCGTCGAGGGGGATCGCGTTTACTTCTACGAAGTGGGCGCCGTCGACGCTCACGGCGCGGAGGTGCGCTACGGCCCCGTCGCGGTGACGACTCCCCCGTGGCCCCCGCTCGAGACCGCGCTCTGCGGCGTGCGCCCGAATCCTTTCCGGGGCTCGACGCAGGTTCGTTTCGCGCTCGCGGCGCCGGGTCGCGCGCGGCTGACCCTGTACGACGTGGCCGGCCGTCTCGTGGGGACGATTCGCGATCAGGAATGGCCAGCCGGTGAGCACGCGGTCGAGTGGGACGGTCGGTCGCCGACGGGCCGCGTGGCTCCCGGCATCTACTTCGTGCGCTTCGAGGCCGGGAGTCGGAGGCAGACCGGGCGCATCGTCTTCCTGGGGGGAGCGCGCTAGCCAGCTCGTGGGCACGCTCGCCACCTGCTAGGATCGACGGGAATCAGGTCGCCGACGCGGAGCGCGATGAAGACTCTGGGCATCGTGGCGCACAGCGCGGAGGGAGCCGCCCTCTGCTTCCTCACCGCCTGCCACGAGGGCTCCGCTCGGCTCGGCCCGCACATGCACCCGAACATCGTGATGAGCGCCGTTCCCATGGCGCTCAGCATGGAGGGCTGGGGGACGGGCGACCATGCCTCGGTCGCGCGGCATCTGGCGGCGGGCGTGCGGATGGTCGCCGCGTCCGGCGCGGACTTCTACGTCTGCCCCGACAACACCGCGCACATCGTGCTGGAGCAGATCGCCGCGGACCTCCCCATCCCCGGGTTGCACATCGCCGACGTCGTGTGCCGCGAGATGGCCCTGCACGGCTGGAAGCACGCGGCGCTTCTCGGCACGAAGTGGACGATGACGGGGCCGGTCTACGCTCGGCCTCTCGAGGAGCGGGGGCTCGCGCGCTCCGTTCCCGACGAGCCCACGCGGGAGAAGCTGAACGCGGCCATCTTCGACGAGCTGTGCCGGGGAGTCTTCCGCGCGGAGACGACGAAGCTGTTCGTGGATGCCATCGGGACCCTGCGCGCGAAGGGAGCGGACTGCGCCATCCTGGGCTGCACGGAGATCCCGCTCATCGTCACCGCCGAGAACTCGCCTCTTCCGGTTCTGGACTCCACGCGGCTCCTCGCGCGATACGCCGTGCGCGAGGCGATGAGCGAGGAGCCGCTTCCCGTCGCGGCCGGGTGGCTGCCGACGTCCCCCGCCGAGGCCGGGGGCCGAGCGAGGTAGAGAACGCATGCCCATCCGTCGTGCTCCGCATCTCCGGAGGATCGCCGCGGCCGTCCTCGGCTTCGTGGCGGCCACACCCGTCTCCCGGGCGGCGGCGCAATGGACCCAGATCTTCCACACTCCCACGCACGAGATTCCGCACGTGCTGTCGTCGGCCACGGACTCCACGTGCTGGTTCATCACGAACTTCGATCGCGTGTACAAGACTTCGAACGGCGGGGCGACCTGGACCACGATCAACTCCTCCGTGTTCATCCCGCAGGGGCTCTTCGTGCT
This sequence comes from bacterium, assembly GCA_046330135.1. Lineage (GTDB taxonomy): Bacteria > ARS69 > ARS69 > ARS69 > ARS69 > CAYYFX01. Next base: position 654,688 of record JAXLTI010000003.1, on the reverse strand, counting down.
GAACGACCTCGTGGCCTTCAAGAGCGCGCTCGGCGCGCTCTACCGGACCACCGACGGCGGCCTCTCCTGGAATCCCGTCTTCTCGCCGGGCGGCAGCCTCGTTCCCGAGGTCTGGATGGTCAGCGAGACCGTGGGCTTCATGAACCACGGCGGCGTGCTCTACCGGTCCACCGACGGCGGCGTCTCGTGGGGCGTGTCCGGGCTGACGCAGCCTCCCGCCGCTCCGGGGAGCTCCACGGGCAACGGTACGCTCTGGTCGTCGGGCAGCTACCTGTGGGTGGGGCTGGCGAACGACGGCGTGGCGTACTCGCCGGATCTCGCGGCCACCTGGACGCACCCCGCGAACCTGGGTCTGCGCTTCTCCGGGCCGCCGCACATCTCCTTCGCCGATCCGTCCTTCGGGCTCGCGGTCTATCCCGGCTCGCCGCTGGTCTATGCCACCACGGACGGGGGAGAGCACTGGCGGTCGCCCGAGAACTCGCTCGGCTTCAACCAGGACGTCCTGGCGGTGGGCGAGCACGGCTGGTACACGCCGGACCCCGCGGATCACTTCTACATCAAGTACACCACGGACCACGGCGCCACGTGGACGCAGCAGCTGTTCGACTCGGACGGGTTCGAGGTGCTCACTCGCTCGCGGACGGGCTCCACGCTCTGGGCGGCCACGTCGATCGGGGAGATCTACACGTATCCGGAGACGATTCCCGTGGCGGCGCCTCTCACGAGCGAAGCTTCCGCCCCGGTGGTGGCGTACCCGAATCCCGGGCGGGACTTCGTGCGCGTCGGCCGCGCGGTCACGTCACAGGGTCGCGCCGCGCGCTACCGCATGCTGAGCGTTCTCGGCGAGGTCGTGGCGAGCGGCGAGACGGGGACGGGAGTCATCGACACGCCGCGCTTCGCGCCGGCACCTACTTCCTGGAGATCCGGGACCCGTGGACGGGCGTGCGGCGAACCGCGCGCTGGACCAAGATCGAGTAGATCCTCTGCGCGACACCTTCGGTGACCCCATGAAGCTCGAGAGCGCACGCTAGCGGATCCGCGTGATCCTGCGCGTCATCGTCCGCTCCGCCTGATCCGTCCGGACGCGCGCCCGCGCCCAGTAGACGCCGCTCGCGGTGACGCGGCCCGCGTCGTCGCGCCCGTCCCACACCAGGCTCCCGCGCGCGTCCATGGCTTGATCGCGCGCCACTCTGCGCACGAGTCTTCCGGCGACGTCGAGGATCTCGACGTCCGCATGCATGGGCTGAGGCGCAACGAGACGGATCGACACGGCGTCGCGCGAGGGATTGGGTCCCGCCTCGAGGGCGAACGTCGCGGCGCGCGCGGTCCCTTCGTCCGTTGCCGTCGTGGTCGGCCAATCGCAGTTCCAGCAGGCGTCCCGACGGTGGCTGCCGCCGGCCTGGTTCCAGACGCGGCGCGGGATCGCCTCGGCCACTCCCATGTCCAGCACCCACAGCCACTGTCCGGCGGGGATCACGGCCTCGACGTTCCCGTCGCCGTCCAGGTCCGCGGCCGCGCAAGCCACGTTGCATCCGTACCACGCGTCGCGGCGCCAGCCCGTCGTCTCCGCGGCGGTCGCCACGTCCCACGAGTGCGCGTAGCCGGCGGGCGTCCCCACCAGCATCTCGTTCGCGATGTTGCCGGGACCGAGGTGCTGCACCACCGGCTCTCGCAGCGTGGGCCCCGCGGCCGTCGGATGCGGGAGGACGGGGAACGGGCCCCCGTCGGGGTCGACGAAGTAGGTGTCGCCGTTCGCGTTCAGGAAGTGGAGCTGCGGGACGGCCCCGGTGTCGCGGCTGTTCGCCATCGCGATCGGGCCGATCGGCGCCCCGGCGAGCGAGAGGAACGGCCATCCCGCGCCGAAGTTCGCGCCGGTGTGGTGCAGAAGGCCGACCGACCCGTTGGCGTGCGGAATGGCGATCTCGAGATCCCCGTCGCCATCGACGTCGCCGAGTGTCACGCCGGCCGAGACCGCCGGCGTTCCAGCAAACAGGATCCTCTCGATCGCCGCGTGCGGGCCGAGGATCACGACGGCGTTCTCGTACGCCGCCACGAGGTCCTGGTCTCCGGATGCGTCCACGTCGCCCACCGCGACCCGTCCCACGACGTTTCCGAACGCCGGGGGAGCCTGGACGGGGAACCCGGGGGCGATGGTGCCGTCCGGGCGAAGCACCCACACTTTGCGACCGCTCGCCGCCACCACCTCGATGCGCGTGGCGCCCGTGATCGTGCCGGCGCTGGTGTACACGGGCTGTCCCGTGCCGAGATCCACGGGCCATCCGGGAAGCGGCGCGCCGGTCGCGTCGAGGCCGGCCACCTTGCCGTCGTCCGTGCCGACGAAGACATCCTCCGGTCCCGCGGGTTCCAGGTCGACCACCACGGGAGCGGACGCCCCCGACGTGGGGCCCACGTGGCCGAGTGAAGTGAGCGTGGCGGTCGGCACGTCGATGGAGGCCAAGGTGCTGTCCGCGCGGGTGAAGATCACGTCGAGGTCTCCGTCCGCGTCGACGTCGGCCAGCGCCGGCGCCGACGTGATCTCGGCGCCCACGTTCATCGGCGTTCCGGGCTCCGAGACGCCGTAGCCGGGGGCGGCGCGCCATTCCGCGTCGAACCACATCTCGTCGTCGCTGTCGCCGAAGTCGATCCAGTTGCTCGACCAGCCGACCATCGAGCATTGGTTCCCGCGCGTCGAGTCCATGGCGACGGCGACGGCCGGGGTCGTCGAGCCGGCCCGAAGCATCGCCTCGCCCGCCCAGGGGCTGGTGACGTGGGTGGTCGAGGGGCGCGCGAGGTAGTAGTCGCTCCAGGTCGAAGCGATCTTGTAGCCAAGCGCCGGACCGGCGGCCCCCCAGATCAGATGGGGATCGTCGGCGTTGTCGACGGTATCGAAGTGATTCCACGTCGAGCCGCCATCGCCGGAGAAGTACAGCCGAAGGCTGGGCCACTCGACGGCGATGGGGTGGTCGGCGGCGGCGATCAGCAGGTCGTTCGAGGCGGGAGACGACGCGAAGCCCAGCGAGGCGGGGTCGTATCCGCTCACGGTGAACGAGTCCACCATCGCCGGGCTCGCCCAGTCCGCGAGGGAGGCCCCGCCGTTCGTGGCCTCGCGGTAGTAGAGGGTCTCGACGCCCGCATTCTTGTACAGGTCCGACCAGACCACGCGCACGCGATTGCCGGCATCCGAGACTACCTTCGCCCGGTACTCGTGCTGCCCGTAAGTCGCCGGCCCGGCGAGCACGAGCGCCGGCGCAAAGGTGACCCCGCCGTCCGTGGACCTCGCGAAGAGGAGCTCCGGGCCCGAGTTGTCCTGGGCGAAGGTCACGTAGACGTCGGCGGGCGCACCGCTCTTGATTCGGCACGCGAGCGAGGGAGGCGTGCTGGAGATCGCCCAGCCGAGGAAGGTCGTGCTCCATGCGGCCGTCGAGCCGGAAAGGTCGGCCGAATCGATCAGCATGTCTCCGGACCACCGGGCATGGACGTAGCGGGACGGAGTTCCCTCGGCGACCAAGCCGGCGGCATGGCCGGCGGCCCAATCGTCGATCGCGCCCCATTCCGACCAATGCGTGCCGCCGTCCACGCTGCGGTATACGCGGGGGCCGGCGGGTGCGGTCCAGCCCCATCCCGCGGCGTAGAGATCCCCCGAGGCGGTCACGCCGAGGTCGATGTCGCCCCAGAAGTGTGCTGCCGGACCGTCCACCCGGGCGATGCGGACGTCATCTCCGCCGACGTCGGCCGCGGCTCGGTTCGCGAGCGAGAGCGCGGCGACGGCGAGGAGCGCAGCGCGCAGCATGCGGCGAAGGCTCTCGCCCGGGGACCGAAGCGATGGGACTGACATGGCGTGCCTCCCGAGAATGGATCCTGCCCGAGAGGAGTGGCGACGAATCCGCGGCGAAGTGGACACGCCCGTGCGCCCATGGGCAAGCCGCATCCGCCGTGCGAGCCAGTTGCGCCCTGAAGGTGGAGGTCAGGGACCGAGGAGCGGACTCCGGGCCAGATCCGCTCGGTTGACACGCGAGGATACGACTGCCGTACCATGCGACCGGTCATGCGCCCGGCGTCGATCGAGAGGTGGATCATGAGGAATCGTCGGTCACCCGCCGTCTGTCTTCTCTTGCTCGGGGGTTCGCTCTCGGTCTGCCCGCCCAGCGCGCGGGCACAGTGGCTGCGTGACGGAGTGGCGCTCTGCACCGCTCCGCAGGATCAGTCGGTGATCCAGTGTGTCACCGATGGCGCTCATGGAGCGTTCGTCTACTTCGCATCGCCCTCGGGTCCCGACGCGGAACCGCTGGCGCAGCGCGTGGACGGCGATGGCGTGATCCCCGAGGGGTGGCCTGCCTGCGGCATCGCGTTGAGCGCGACTTTCGGATCTTCGCTCGTGGGCTGCGCCGTCGCCGACGGAGCGGGCGGCGCGATTCTCGCGTGGACGGATCGGCGTGCCTTCAACAAGACCTACGTCCAGCGAGTCACCAGCTCAGGGGTCATCGCCGCCGGCTGGCCCGCCGATCCGGCCCCGGTAGTCGCCAGCAGCGGCAGCCAGTCGAATGGGCATCTTGCGACCGATGGCGCGAGCGGGGCAATCGTCGCGTGGGAGACCGGACAGGACGACGTCTACGCCGTACGACTCACGTCGGCCGGCAGCATCGCGCCGGGCTGGCCCTCGAACGGCCGCCGGGTGTCGCTGCCGGGCAGCGGAATGTCGGTGAGCTTGTGCGAAGACGGGTCCGGGGGCGCGTTCGTGGCGTGGTCCGACCGGCGAGACGCGTCGACGAGCGGCGCGGACATGTACTGTCAGCGACTCGCGTCAGACGGGTCGATCGCGTCCGGATGGCCCGTCGGCGGAATCCCGTTGTGCGTCGCGCCGGGCTGGCAGGGGTGGGGCGGGTTCCCCAACCCGATCACGGTATCCGACGGCCTCGGGGGCGCTCTCGTCCTCTGGCCTGATCCGAGGGACCGGACGAGCGGCTACGATCTCTATCTCGACCGCGTCGACCCGGCGGGCGGCACCGCCCCGGGCTGGACCACGAACGGCGTACCCGTCTGCGTGAGCCCCGGGCTTCCGCAGTCACTCGGCGACGGGGCGGCGCTTTGCCCCGACGGCACGGGCGGTGCCTTCGTCGCGTGGTCCGACGGCCGGTTGGGCGCCACGCACGTCTACGCTCAACACGTCGGAAGCGACGGAGACATCCGGCCGGGGTGGCCCGACAACGGACTTCTGGTTTGCGGGCAGCGTTCGCTCATTCCCGCTCTGGTGTCGGACGGAACGGGTGGGGCGATCGTGGCGTGGCTCGACGACCGCGGTGAGCCGGGGTTCAGCCTTCAGATCTACGCGACGAGGTTGGCCGCAGAGGGGCTAGACCCTGGTTGGCCGACGGACGGACTGGCCATTTGCACGGCGGGCAGTAGCGACGCACCGAGCATTGCCGCCGACGGCACTGGCGGGGCCATCATCGCATGGAGCAACCGGCCTGCCGGGGACTTCAACGTCTATGCGCAGCACGTGACGGGATCCGGCGTCGTCGTCGACGCTTCCGTGTCCCGGAGCGCGCCGGTCGCCGCGCTCGACGTGCGGGCGCCCGCACCGAATCCGACGACCGCCGGTGCCACGATTCGCTTCAGCCTTCCACGGGCCGAGGTCGTGAGCGTGGAGGTCCTCACGGTCTCCGGGCGGCGCGTTCGGCAGCTTGCCCGCGCGATGCCGCTCGGCACGGGCGTGCACGCGTTGACGTGGGACGGGCGCGACGAGCGGGGGAATCGCGTCGGGGCCGGAGTCTACTTCGTGCATTGGACCGACGGCCGCGCGGCGGAGACACGCAAGGTCGTGCTGCGCCGCTAGCGTCGAGGGCCAGCCCGCCGGCGGAGCCTCGCCGTGCGTCTTGACACTCCTCTCGCGCGTCGACGACACTCCGCGGCCTTCTCCCGCGCGGGGTGGTCCGCCATGGCGACTCGCCGACGCTACCTCGCCGCCCTCGCCGGCGCGACCGTGCTCGCGACGGCGCTCCTGACCCTCTCGAACGGAAAGTACTCGAGCCCGCTCGCCGCATGGCTGGCGCCACCTCTGTTGGTCCGGCTGCTCCGCGATCTTCCACGAGGGCGCGGCCTGCTCGCGGGCTACATCGCGTGCTGGATCGCGTGCGCCATCCAGTGGTCGGGGGTCTTTCCCCTGACCGGCTCCCTCTTCTACGCGGCCAGCGGGCTCCTCTGCCTGCTGTTCTTCGTCCCGTATCTCGCGGATCGACTTCTCGCCCCGGGACTCCAAGGGCTTCGCGGCACGTGGACCCTGCCCACGACGATGGTGATCGCGGAATTCCTCTTCGCGCGATTCGGGCACTTCGGCGTGTGGGGGTCTCTCGCGTACAGCCAGGCGTCCGTCCTGCCGCTCGCTCAGGTGGCGGCGGTCACCGGGACGTACGGCGTGACGTTCCTCATCGGGTGGACGGCCTCGCTCGCGAACCTCGTGGTGGAGGATCGGCGCGAGGGTCGCGCGCTCCCTGCGTTGGCGGTCGGTCTCTGGGCGGGCGTGTTCGCTGCGGTCCTCGGGTGCGGTCTCGCTCGAGTCTCGCCCCCGAGATCGGGCGCTCCCACGATGCGCGTCGCGATGATCTCACCCCGCACGGACGACAACGCGAACTTCCGGATCCACAACGCCCCAGTGACCCAGGACTCGCTCTTCGCGCGCAGCAGCCGTGCGGCGCGCGACGGTGCGACGTTGGTCGTCTGGCCGGAATGCGCCTCGGCCATCTTCGCGTCCGACGAGGCGGGGTGGATCGAGCGCGCCGGCCGCTTCGCGAGCCGGGAGCGGGTCTTCCTGGCGGCGCCCTACGCAGCGCGCGTCAGTGACGGAGATCCACGCTACGAGAACAAGATGGTGCTGATCGATCCGAACGGAGAGCTGCTCTGGAAATACCGCAAGTCACGCCCCGTTCCCGGAATGGAGGGCCTCGTCATCCCGGGCGACGGTCGGGTCGCGATGTTCGCCACGCCGGAGCTTCGTCTGGCCGGCATGATCTGCTTCGACGCGGATCACCCGGACCTGATGCGCCAGCTCGGCGGACACGCCGACCTTCTCCTATTGCCGAGCGAGGACTGGAAGGAGATCTCGGACCTGCACTTGGCGATGGCGCGCCTGGGCGCGATCGAATACGGGGTGCCCATCGTTCGGTCCACCTTGCACGGCCGGTCTGCAGCGATCGATCCGTTCGGTCGCGTGCTCGGCTCGCGAAGCGACGAGGGGCCCGGCGACCACGTGCTCCTCGTCGACATCGTTCCCGGCGAAGTGCCGACGCTCTACCGTCGCGTTCACGACCTGTTCGTCGCGCTGTGTGCGATCGCCTTCGTGACTCTCCTGGCAGCCGCACTCGCGCGCCGACGAGGGCGCCGACCGCCGGAGTGACGGGAAAGGCACGCGCTGCTCCAGGCCGCGTCGTCCGCCCGGGGCGACGCCGCGCGATGCCGCAGCAGAGGGGCCTCCTGGGCGAGCCGCCAGGGGAGGACCTGCCCTCCCCCTGACGCGGCGCAAAAGCGGACCCTTAGGTCTTGCATAGCTCCTTGGGCGCGACTAGGCTGCCCACCGTTCGGTCAGTTCTGGGCGCCGCGAGGAGCAACGGATGTCGCCGGTGACTGCGAATGGCCCTGCCGCTCGGGTCGCGCCGTCATGGCATGCGAGCGCCTACCCGGAAGGCTGGCCAACCGTCCCCCCCGACCCAGGAGGCATCATGCCGCGAGAAGGCTCGAGGCCCGTGGCGTTCTGTGTTCGCACCGCGATCGTGCTGGCGCTGGTGTCGTCGGCGGCGCTCCTCGCGCCGCGGCCCGCGTGCGCGATTCCCGCATTCGCGCGGAAGTACCAGACGAGCTGCCAGACTTGCCACGTCGCGATGCCTGCCCTCACGCCTTTCGGCGAGGCATTCCGTCTCAACGGGTACCGCTTTCCGGCAGGCAACGATCCGGCGATGACGAAGGACTCGCCCGTCTCCTTGGGCGCCGAGGGCTACAAGAAGCTCTGGCCCCAGTCGGTGTGGCCGGGCGAGATGCCCGGAATGCCGCCCCTCGCCGTCCTGTACACGAGCACGATCGACTATGACCACGCCGGCGATCTCGTCACGTTCGGCGGCATGGGCGGCGAGCTGGAGATCCTCGGCTCCGGCACGATGGACGAGCACTTCTCCTTCTGGGGATCGGTCGTCTTCGCGAGGGACGAGACAGGCGCGATCGGCACCGAGATGGAGCGTGTGAATCTGCAGGTGCGCCCGCTCGACTCCCCGGCCCTGCAGTTCAAGGTCGGGTCGTTCGAGCCCGGAATCATGCTCGTCTCCACGCACCGCTCCCTCATGGACCAGGAGCTGTGGGCGCTGACGCAGCCGGCGGGCGACAACCCCTGGGCTCCGGAGGCCTTCCAGCAGGGCTTCGAGGCGTACGGCATGCTCCAGCACCGAGTTCTCTACAACGCCGGCTTGGTGGAGGGATCGGGGAGCCTGGGCGACAAGTCGAAGGACGTGTACGCACGCCTCGCCTACAAGCTCGGCGGGCTGCCCTTCGACGGCGTCCCGAGCGGCGGAGCCGAGGCGACCATGCCGGCGAACCCGAAGCCCTGGAGCGAGACCTCGGTGGCGCTCTCCGGCTTCGTCTACAAGGGCAAGGGCCTCTTGGCGGGCGGGGATCCCGCGGATCCCAACAGCGAGGATCCGTTCCGCGTCGTCGGCGGCGACGTGGCCGTGAACTACCGCGACTTGATGGCCCACGCGGGCTACACCGACCGCAAGGACGATCGTCCCCTGCTCGCCGACCCCGCGACCACCGACGTCAAGATCAAGAGCACATTTGCGGAGCTGTCGTGGGTGGCTTATCCCTGGTTGATCCCGGCGGCCCGGTGGGAGTCGACCGAAGTGGTCAGCGACAAGGCCGAGCAGGCGTCGCTCACGGTGAACGGCCTGGTCCGCGCGAACGTGAAGACGTTCCTGGCCGCCAACTGGGTGAAGGAGCCGGAGGGCAAGTACACGAACGAGGGAGCAACCCTCGGCGTCATCATCGGTTTCTGACGGGGGGCAGTCGCGGAGAGGTCCGCGAAGGAGAGAAGGCATGAGAGGCATGGGATTCGTGTCCGGCGCGGCGCTCGCGGCGCTCGTGCTGGCGGCAGCCGCAGCGGCCAGTGCGGGCGAGCTCAAGGGAGTCGTCAAGGCGGCGGGCCAGAAGAACAGCGCGGATGCGGTCGTCTACATCGACGCGATCGAGGGGAAGACGTTCCCCGCGCCGGAAGCGCACGCGAAGATCGATCAGAAGAATCTTCTCTTCGTCCCGCACGTGCTCCCGGTGGTCCAGGGGACCACGGTGGATTTCACGAACAGCGACGCGGTCCTCCACAACGTCTTCTCGCCGGAGAAGTGCTGCGAGCAGTTCAACCTGGGCACCTGGCCTCAGGGGCAGAGCCGCAGCTACACGTTCAAGTCGGTCTGCCGTTCCACGTTGCTCTGCAAGGTGCACCCCGAGATGGAAGGCTTCGTCGTCGTGGTGCCGACGCCGTACTACGCCGTGACCGACAAGACCGGGGCCTACGACATCAAGGACCTGCCCGACGGCAAGTACACCGTCAAGGTCTGGCATCCCAAGTTCAAGGCGGAGCTGAGCCAGGCGGTCACCGTCGCCGGCGTCACGTCGGCGGACTTCGCGTTGAAGAAATAGGCGCGCCATCGGAGCGCACGTGCGGCGGACAGGGTTCCGGCTCGTGATGATCGCCGTGACGGCGGCCGCGGCGTCGGCGGCGTGCGCGCGCAGCGTCGTGCAGCCTCTCGCCTTCGATCACCGGCTCCATGCCTACAACGGCGTGCCGTGCCTGACCTGCCACGCCACGGCGGCCACGGGCCAGGGGGCCACGCTGCCGACGGTCGCGGTCTGCCGGCGGTGTCACGAAGACGTCCTGTACGAAGCGCCGGAGGAGGCGAAGATCCGGCTGGCCGCCGAGAGCGGGCAGGGGCTCCGCTGGGTGCCGGTCTTCGCGCTGCGACCCTACGTCTATTTCTCCCACCGGCGACACGTCGCGCTCGGCAACGTCTCCTGCGACACGTGCCACGGCGCGGTCGAGACGCGCAACACGCCGTTCCAGCTCGCGGCCAGTCCGTTCGCCGGCCTCCGCGGGATGCGCGCCTGCATTCGCTGCCACCAGCAAAGCCGCAGTTCGTACGCCCGGGTCGACTGCATCGACTGTCACCGATGAGCGCAGGAGGAGCGGCCACGTGAGCGGGCTCAGCCGACGCGGGTTTCTCACGACGCTGGGGGCGGCCGGCGTCGTCGCGGCCTCTTCGGGGTGGTACACGCGCCGTCTGTTCGCGATGGCGGAAGAGGGCTCGCTGCGCGTCGCTCGTGAGCCGGGCGTCGAGCGCTGGGTGCCGACGCTCTGTCGATCGTGTCGCGCCGGCTGCGGCCTGCGCGTGCGCATCGTGGACGGACTGCCCGTGGGGCTCGAGGGCGAGCCGACGAACCCGCTCAGCGCCGGCGGGCTGTGCCCCGCGGGGCTCGCTGCGCTCCAGGAGCTGGTGCACCCGGACCGGATTCGAACGCCCATGCGCCGGGACGGGCCGCGTGGCTCGGGACGCTGGAGTCCCGTGTCGTGGGAGGACGCCCTCGAAGCGATCGCGGTTCCGTTGCGCGCATCGAGGGCGGCCGGCAAGCCGCAGGCCTTCGCGGTGCTCGAGCGCGGCGACTCGCCGCTCACGCGCTTCTGGCTCGAGCGCGTGCTGACCGCCTACGGCAGCCCGAATCTCGTGGTCGACGGCGACGGCGAGCCCTGGCGCACCGCCTGGGCCTACGTGGCGGGACTCGAGCGGCCCCCGGCGCCGGATCTGGCGAACGCCGACTTCGTGCTGAGCTTCGGGCACGAGCTGCTCGAGACCGACGGCCACCCGGTCTGGCAGACGAAGATCTGGGGACGCTCGCGGGCGCCGACCGCGGAGCGCCAGGCCTTCGCCGCCTACGTGGGTCCGCGCCTGTCGCCGACCGCGGTGCACGCCGACCTCAGGGTGGCCGTGCGACCGGGCACGGAGGCCGTTCTGGCTCTGGGCCTCTGCCACGTCCTGATCCTGGAAGACCTCGTCGACCGGCCGTTTCTCGAGCGCTGGACGCGCGGCTATCAAGAGGGCCCGGCGGGCGCGAGTTCGGACATCGCCGGCCTGGAATCCTACGTGCGCAGCCGCTACGGCCCCGAAGAAGTCGCGCGCGTCACGGGCGTGCCGGTGAGCGAGATCCTCCGCCTCGGGCGCGCGTTCGGGATGGCTCGCCGGCCGGTGGCTCTGGTGGGCAGCCACCCGCTGGCCGGAGAGAACGGTCTCACGCTCGCGATGTCGGTGATCGCCCTGAACCTCGCGGTGGGCGCCGTGGGGCGCCCGGGCGGCTTCGTTCCCTCCGGAAACGCGCCCCTCGAGCTGCCGCCCCCGCTCGTTCCGGATGAGCCCGCCAAGCGGGGGCTGGCGGCCGGGCGCGTGGACGGCGCGGGAGTCGCGACGCTCCCCGGGGTGCGCCACAGCGCGGCCGGCTTCGCCGCCAACCTCGCCGCGGGACATCCGTACCCGCTCGACGTCCTCCTCGTGCACGGCGTCAATCCCGTGCATGCGTGGCCGGACGGGAAGGCGTTCGCGGACGCGCTCGCCGCGGTCGGACACGTGGTCGTGGTCGGAACGGTGGCCGACGAGACCGCATGGGTCGCGGACCTCGTCCTCCCCGAGAGCAGCTTCCTCGAGTCCTGGCAGGTCCTGCCCTCGGGGGAAGGCATCGCGGTCGACTACGCGGGTCTCCAGCAGCCGGTGGTCGATCCGATCCACGAGAGCCGCGCGTTCGAGGACATCTGGTTCGATCTCGCGCGTCGCGTTGGCGGTCCGGCGGCGGCGGCGGTGCCGGAGGGGCGCTACGCGGAGTGGCTCCCGGCCGCCGTGGGCGGGCTTCTCCGAGCGGGCCGCGGGACCCTCACGGAGGGGCCGTTCCAGGCTCGCATGGCGGGGTTCATGGAGGAGCGCGGCTGGCGGGCGCCCGGGCCGGAGACCGTCGACGCGTTCTGGGAGGGGTTCCGCCGCTCGGGCGCGTGGGTCGCCGCGTCGCGTGGCGAGCTAACGCCTTTGGAGCTGCTGGGCGGCACCGACACGCGCTTCGACCTCTGGGCGGCGCGGCTGCGCGCGGACGCGACGTCGGTCGAGGGGAAGCCCGTTCCCGTCGACGCGCCTTACGGGGACACGAGCGAGCTGCGTCGTGCGAGCCCCGACCCGATGGTCTATCCGCTCCGCCTGCTGCTGTTCGACACGAACACCCTATGGGCGGGCCGAACCGCGTTGACGCCGCTGATGCTCGAGCTCTCCGGGCACCGCGAGGACATCGGCTGGGACAGCTGGGTGGAGATGCACCCCGAGACGGCGCGTCGCCTCCGGGTCGAGCCCGGGGACCGGGTGCGACTCGAGTCCCCGGCCGGGTCGTTGCTGGTGCGCGCGCGGATCGCGCCGATCGTTCCGCCCGACGCGGTGGCGATGCCCCGCGGGCTCGGCCATCAGCACTTCGGGTCCTTCGCGAGCGGTGTCGGCGTCAACCCGCTGGCCCTCGTGACGCCGGCCGCCGGGCGCTGGACCGGGACCACCATCCTCGAAGCGCGCGTGCAAGTGTCGCGCGTTCCGGCCTGAGGAGGCGACGATGCCACGCTGGGGGATGATCATCGACCTCGACCGGTGCACCGGATGCGGTGCGTGCGTGGCCGCATGCAAGACGGAGAACAACGTCCAGGTCGTGGCCCCCGCCGAAGGCGAGCGCGGGCGGCGAATGCACTGGCTGCGGCTGCTCGTCGAGACGCGGGGCGAGTACCCGCAGCCGGACGTCCGCATCGTCCCGAACCTCTGCATGATGTGCGACGCTCCTCCCTGCACGAAGGTGTGCCCGGTCCACGCCACGTACGTCGGCGAGGACCGCCTCGTGGGCCAGATCTACCCGCGCTGCATCGGGTGCCGCTACTGCATGGCCGCCTGTCCCTACAGCGTCAAGGTGTTCAACTGGGGGCGGCCGGAGTGGCCGGAGGCGATCCGCGAGACGTTGAACCCCGACGTCTCGGTGCGCCCCGGCGGCGTCGTCGAGAAATGCACGTTCTGCTATCACCGCCTGCAGCTCGCGAAGGAGAAGGCGCGCGCCGAGAATCGCCCGGTTCGCGACGCCGACTACCAGCCCGCGTGCGTGCGGATCTGTCCGGCCGACGCCATGACTTTCGGCGACCTGGACGATCCGCTGAGCCCGGCGGCCCAGCTCAGTCGCAGCGCTCGCGCGACGCGAGCGCTCGAGCATCTCGGCACGGAGCCCAAGGTGTTCTACCTGGAGAAGCGCGATGCGCCGCTTTGAGCCGAGCGCCACCTCCGACGAGGTGCTGTTCCGGCCGATCGAGCACACGGGCCCGAGGTTCTGGGTCACGGTCGGCGTGCTCGGCGCGATCATCCTGTTCGCGGTCGCCCTGTACGTGCGCCAGGTCACGACCGGTCTCCGGGTCACGGGCATGGCGCAGCCCGTGACGTGGGGCTTCTACATCGTCAACTTCGTGTTCTTCATCGGGATCAGCCACGCCGGCACCCTGATCTCCGCGATCCTGCGCATCACCCAGGCGGAGTGGCGCCGCCCGATCACCCGCATGGCCGAGGTGATCACGGCGATCGTGCTCGCGATCGGCGGCCTCCATCCCATCATCGACCTCGGCCGCCCCGACCGCGTCCTCAACGTCTTCCTGTTCGGTCGGCTGCAATCGCCGCTGCTCTGGGACGTCACGAGCATCAGCGCGTACTTCGCCGCCAGCACCGTGTACCTGTTCCTTCCGCTGATTCCCGACATCGCGCTGCTGCGGGAGCGCGGGAAGAGGCACCGGTGGCTCTACCGATTCCTCTCCTGGGGCTGGCAGGGGACGCCCGCGCAATGGAAGGTGCTCTCCCGCGCGGTCAACATCATGATGATCGTCGTCGTGCCGATCGCCGTGTCCGTGCACACGGTGATCTCGTACATCTTCGCCATGACGCTTCAGACCGGCTGGCACAGCACGATCTTCGGCCCCTACTTCGTGATCGGCGCCATCTTCTCGGGGATCGCCGCGCTCTTCATCGCGATGATCGCGTTCCGGAGCGCGTTCCGGCTGCAGGCGTATCTGAAGCTCGTCCACTTCCAGCAGCTCGCGAAGCTGCTCCTGGTGATGTCGATCCTCTGGGCGTACTTCACGTTCTGCGAGTACCTCACGGGGTACTACGGGGGCGAGCCGGCGGAGCTGAAGACGCTGTTGTTCAAGGTGTCCGGCCCGTTCGCTCCGCTGTTCTGGACGATGATCGCCTGCAACTTCGTGATCCCGGTGTTCCTGCTCAGCTTCCGGCGAACGCGCACGATCGCCGGCATCCTCGTCGCCTCGATCGGCGTGCTCATCGGGATGTGGCTCGAGCGGTTGATCATCGTCGTGCCCAGCCTGCAGAACCCTCGGATGCCCTTCCCGCCTCACGCGTACGTCCCGAGCCTCACCGAGGTCAGCCTGTTCGTCGGGGCGTTGGCCCTGTTCGCGCTCGGCTTCACGGTGTTCTCCAAGTTCTTCCCGATCGTCTCGGTGTGGGAGGTCCAAGAGGGGCGGGCGCTGAGCAAGGAGGAGACGATCGAGCGGCTCGATTCGTACCTGCCCGACGAAGGAGTGACCCATGCAGGCGCCTGATCGCGGCGGGTCGTCGGAGGACCTGCTCATCCGGACGCTCCAGGTGGCCTCCATCGTGCTGATGTGGGCGTTCCTGGGCGCCGTCGTGGCGTGGATGATCAACGTCGTGCGGCTGTCGCTGTCCTTGGGCGACGCGCTCACGGTCTCCGTGGGCATCAGCCTGGTCGTGGTGCCGGTCTACACGCTGGTGGCGAGCGTGCTCACGTACGTCTTCTTCGGCCTGCAGCGAGGCCGCCGGGGTCCGCCGTGACGAGGAGCACCGCGCGTCGCGCTCCCACCGGCCGTGACGGCCCCAGGCCCCGCGGGACCCGCGCGGCCCGCGTCCTCGGTTTGCTTGCGGCGTGGCTTCTGTGTGTCGCCGAGGCCGCGAGCGCCGCACAACCGGCGCGCTTCCCCGACATCGCCGCCGGGAGGGCCGTGGTGCAGGAGGGGGGCTGCGCCAACTGCCACGGCATCCTGCAGCCCGGCGGGCGCCAGGCGCCGGAGCTGCTGCGCGTCGCTCACGGGAGGAGCGCGGCGGATCTTCTGGCCGACCTGTGGAACCACGTGCCGCAGATGATGGCGGCCCTGCTGGCGGGCGATCGACTGCCGTCGCCCTCGGCCGGGGAGCTGCGGAACCTCGTGGGGTACCTCTGCTTCCTCAACTACCTCGGGAGTCCCGGGGACGCCGAGCGCGGCGCCGCGGACCTGGCGCAGATGCCGTGTCTCGCGTGCCACGACCTCCGCGCGCGCGGGAAGATCGGGCCGGCGCTGGTGGTCCAAGGCCGCGCGGCATCCTCGGTCGGGCTCGTGACGGACCTCTGGAATCACTATCTGCCGATGCATGCGGCCCTGAAGGAGCGCGGGTTGCCGTGGTTCGCCTGGACCGGCGATCAGATCACCGACATGTCGCGCTACCTGGGCTCGCTCGTGCCGGCGGGAACCCCTCCGCCGCTGCTCGCGCCCGGCGACCCGCGCGACGGTGACCGCGTGTTCGCGCGGCTCGGATGCGGCTCGTGCCACGGCCCGTCGGGCGGCGAGGCGTGGACCGCGTGGCTACGGAAGTCGAACTCGCGGAGCGCGGCGGACAACGGCGCGGCGCTCCTGAGCCATCTGCCGAAGGTGTACGCGGGCGGCCGTGCGTCCCTGCCGCCGCTGTCCGAGCGCGAGATGGCGGACTTGCTCGCCTTCCTGAGCCTCGCGGGGACCGACCTGTCCGGCGGAGACGCGCGCGCCGGCCAGAACGTCTTCGACGTCAAGGGGTGCCGCACGTGCCACGCGCTCGCCGGCGACAAGCCCGGAGTCGGGCCCAGCGTGAAGGACATGCCCGCGATCGGGGACCCGTACGACTTGGCGGCGCTGATGCTCCAGCACGCCGGGAACATGAAGACGGTCACGGAGCTGAGGCAGGTCCCGTGGCCCCAGATGAAGGCGGATGAGCTGCTTGATCTCTATGCGTTCGTCGCCAGCCAGCCGCGCCGCTGACGCGGCGTGCGTCGATCGGGCGCGCCGGACGGTGCCGCCCGGCGGGCGCGGGCCGCTGCGTGGCCTCGCGCTGCTATCGGGCATTCTGGCGATCGCCGGTTGCGGGGGCGCTCCCGGCCCTCGCGGCGCTGGCTCGGAGAGTCGCAGCGACTCGGACCACGGCGCCGTGGTCCTGCCCGCCGTGATCGTGAACGACTCCCTGGGCGTCGCGGACCGTTGCGCAGCCTGCCACAGCGGAGTGCTGGACCCTCGCCGGAAGCTCGACGCCCAGCCGCTCACGGCGCATCCCGGTCGCCTGCTCGAGCTGCATTCGCCGCTGCGCTTCGGATGCACGCCTTGCCACGGCGGCAACGGCCGCGCGGCCGCGGCCGGCGACGCGCACGCGGGCGGCGCCCGCGCGGGCGGCTTCCTCACCGGGGATGCGACCGAGATCGCGTGCGGGCGGTGCCACCGGAATCAGGTCGAGCTCGACGGCGCACCGCACCTGAGCCGCGGCCGGGCCCTGATCCGGCGGGCAGAGTGCGACGGATGCCACCAGATCGGAGAGTCCGTTCGCAGCGGACCGCCGGGACCGGACCTCGCGGGGATCGCGCGGCGGACGAACCCGACCTGGCTCTTCCGCTGGCTCAAGAACCCGCGCGACTACGCGGACGACGCCCGCATGCCGCGCTTCCAGCTCGAGGATCGGCACGTCGACGCGCTGGTCGGCTACCTCATGACGTTCCGCGAGGAGGCCCCGTTCGACACGTCCGGCTTCCCGGCGGGCGACGCCGAGCAGGGGAAGCACCTGGTGGCCATGTCGTTCTGCGTCAGCTGCCACTCGATCGAGGGCCGGGGCGGGAAGGACGCCATCGACCTGGGCCGCGTGGGGAACAAGCTGAGCCGCGCCTGGATCCTCCGGCTGCTCTCGGACACGCACGCGGCCGCTCCCTGGAGCCCGATGCCGCAGTACCGCTTCACGCCGAAGCAGGTGGCGGACGTGGCCGCCTACATCCACGAGGATCTCACCGATCCGTCGTTCGACGCGGCCGACGCCGATTCGGCGCTCGGCCGGCTGGGCACCTACTGGCCCGATTCGACGCAGCGTGTCGACGTCGGGCGCCGCCTGTTCAAGGAGCTGCGATGCGGCAACTGCCACGCGTTCCCGGGCGGCGAGGACTGGATCCGCGTGGGCCCGATGCTGTCGCGACTCGGCGAGAGAGAGCTTGCCGATCTGCCGTGGGGATCGACGAGATTCCCGCGCACGCTCGAAGACTACGTGTGGCACAAGGTGCAGGCGCCGCTGGTCTACGCCGCCGTGCCGCACCGCTACAAGATGCCGACCTACGACTTCACGCCCGAGGACGCGAGGGACGTCACGATCGCTCTGTTCGCGCAGGCGGACCGCCGGAAGGTCCCCGAAGCCTTCGTGCGCCGCGACTCGAGCGACGCGCCGCTGTCCTTGCCGGGCGAGTTCGGGCGGCTCGTCCGCAACTACCGCTGCCTCTCCTGCCACTCCGTCAACGGAATCGGACACGACATCTCCTACGACCTCGGGGTGGAGGGGAGCCGGGCGCAGCGCGACTGGATCTACCGATATCTCAAGCTCCCGTACACCATCCGGCCGGCGCTCACCGTCCGCATGCCGATCTTCAACCTCACCGACCAGGAAGCGGGCATCCTCGCGGATGGCATCGCGGGCACCTTCCGGGACGCGCGGATCGACTCGATCGCGCCTCTCGCGATGGGGGCGAGCGAGGTCGCGGCCGGCCGCGCGCTCTTCGAGCGCGGCGGGTGCAAGAGCTGTCACCAGGTGGGCTCGGCGGGCGGCTACGTCGGCCCGAGCTTCACCGGCGGTACGCCGATCGCCCAGACCCTCCGCCCGGGTTGGATCGTGCGTTGGCTCGAGAATCCGCAGGCGATCCAGCCCGACGTGCTCGAGCCGCGCTACGCGTTCTCGGAGGACCAGGCGCGTGCGCTCGCCGCCTACGTCATGACGATCGGTACGGGTAAGCAGGAGACCGCGCCGTGACTCCCGAGCGACGGTGGCAGGCTGCGGTCACGGCCCTGCTCGCGGCGACTCTGGCGCTCGCCGGGTGCAAGCCGCGCGAGGTCGGTCGAAGCGGGTCCGCCGCCGCCGATTCGTCCTTCGCCGCCGTCGCGTTCCAGCGCGACCGGACACCCGCGGATCTGGCGCTCGTGCGCGGGCGCGTGCTCTACGCGCGGTACTGCGCCATCTGCCACGGAGACTCCGGCGGCGGCGACGGCTTCAACGCCTACAACCTGAAGCAGGCGTTCGACGTCGCTCCCACCGCGTTCACGGATTCTACGGCCTTCGCCGCGCTTTCCGAAGACTCGGCACTGGCAGCCATCCGCGACGGCGGTCCCGCCGTCGGGAAGTCCGCTGCCATGCCGCCGTGGGGACACACGCTGACGGCGGGCGAGGTCATCGACGTCTGGCAGTACGTGCGATCGCTGGCGCGCGCGAAACCCGCGGGTTGACCGGCGTCGTCAGTTCCTGCGAGCACGCGAGACCGTGCCTGGCCGGCGACCCGTCGGCTCGAGGTGCGCTGCTATCTAGATATTCTGCTTGACGATGGATCATAAGCGGATTACGTTATGTCCTGTCGTCGGAGGCGGCCGTTGGTTGGCCCGGCGGGACGTCCGGGCGCTCCAGAGGCGGCCTCGCCGAGAGGCGGGCGAGTCGAATGGGTGCAGCGGTGAACCCCGCGGTGCGCAAGTGGCTGGCGGAGATCGGCCGCCGTGGCGGACGAAAGAGCCGCCGCGCGCTCGATCCGGAAACGGCCCGGTCGATGGTGAGGGTGCGCGAGGCACGCCGTGCCTATCGGCGCTTCCACACCGAGTGCTTCTGGCCGTTCGATCCGGATTACCGTATCGGCCCCTCGGACGTCCCGTGGGTCGTGGAGCAACTGAGGAAGCACGGTGGGCGCGAAGCCTGGCGAGTGGGGGCGAAGCTATGCCGTTGACCGAGTTCCAAGGGACGTTGGGCGCTCTGCTCTCCGCCAACCGCACGTTCGACTCGTATCTCGCCGGGGGGGCGGCGATCCTGATCGAGCCGAACACGGTGCGTTTCAGCAACGATCTGGACTACTTCCATGACTCGGAGCGGCGGGTCGCGGAGGCGTTCTCGGCGGACCGCGAGCTGCTGGACGGGCACGGGTACACGTTGCGCGTGGACCTGAGCCACCCCGGCTACATTCGCGCCGTCGTGAGCGCGGGGCATCAGTCGACGAAGGTGGAGTGGGCGCACGACTCCAGCTGGCGCTTCCTCCCGACCGTGCGTCACGAACGGTTCGGATTCGTGCTGCACCCGATCGATCTCGCGGTGAACAAGGTCCTCGCACTCGCCGGGCGGGACGAGCCGCGCGACCTGCTCGACGTTCTGTACCAGCATCGCGAGATCCTCTGCCTGGGAGCGCTCTGCTGGGCGGCGTGCGGCAAGGACCCCGGGTTCGCTCCGCTCTCGCTGCTGGAGTTGCTGCGCCGGCGCGGCCGCGTCCGGGAGGAGGACCTCGCGAGGCTCGCGCTCGCCGTCCCCATCGACCTGAAGGCGCAGAAGGCCGAATGGCTCGCGGCGCTCGACTCGGTCGTGCCGTTCGTGTCGTCGTTGCCGGCCGAGGAGATCGGATGCCTCTACTACAGTCCATCGCGGCGGGCGTTCGTGGACCCGCGAGAGGCCCCGGATGCCGTGCCGCACTTCGGCCGTCCGGGAGGAGTGCTGCCTCGCGTTGCAGAGGATGGCTGACATCACCCCGCCGAGGCCACGATCTGATCCGCGCGCTCGGGGAACGGCGCAGCCGCGCCGCGGCCGCCCGCCGACGTCGTCGGGTCGCGATGTGCGCAGCTCCAACCTGTCCGGACTGGACGCGCTCGGGGATGCCACGGGTCCCGTCCTCAGAGAGCCTCGGAGAAGTCCGCCGCCGACCTGACTTTCGTCATACGCGGGACTGACGGAGATCATTGCGCCGGGGGGTCCCGCCCGCGGACAGTCCCTCCCTGGGGGGCGTGAACAGCTTCGCCGGCGCGGGGCCTCGACGTTGCGACCTTCCCACCGTGGCGGCCACCACGCCGTGCCCGCGCTCGATTGCGCGCGGATGTCAATCGATCAGCCTCGAGGACGCCGGCGGCTCGGGCCGCCAGCCTCCGCCGGACTCGGCAGCCGCAGTCTCATCCGCGCCCTTGGACCGCGTTCGCGACACGGACCGTACGAGCTGTCCGGAGAACCCGAGCGTCTGCCCGTACCGCCAGGTCGCAATCTCGGCGCCCTTCGCTTCGAAGGAGGCGTTGTGATGAAACGAACAGTCTTGGTCGTCTTCGCGACCCTGGCCGCGGTGCTGATGGTCGCCGCGGCCGCGGCGCGCGCGAATCTTCTTCTGTGGAACACTCTCGGCTCGCGCGACGAAGTGGAGAACAGCGCGGTGGGCCCGGACTTCTTCATCGAAGGGACGGTCGGGTTCCAGGAGGGCGTCTCGGGCGGCGCATTCTACTCCACCGGCCACTGGTACCTCGGAAACCGCATCGTCATCCCCGAGAGCGGCCTGCAGCTGAACCCTGAGGAAGGGACCGTCCAAGCATGGGTGATGTACCCTCGCGATCCGATCGTCTCGGCGTACAACTACAGCATGTTCAGCATCCTCGACGGGGTCTACCAGGGTGGCGCGGATCGGGATCCGACGCTGGGCGAGCAGGTCGTCTGCTGGGTCGGCGATGGCGTCACCGGCGTTCTGTACACGTACTACGTCGACCTCAACTTCGCCGGGCCGCAAGGCGACCCCGTCCGGGTCACGATTCCCCACGTCGACGACACCTTCCATCCCGGCGAGTGGCACAACGTCGCCATCGTGTGGAAGCGGACGGGCATCGCGGGGTCCGCGAACACGCTCCGGGTCTACCTCGACGGGGTGCTCCGCGGCACGAACGACAGCCCGGACTGGGGCGCGATCCCCGACGTCGGCCGGCGTCATACCGCCGGGAAGGGCGAGGGCTTCGACGACGGCACTCCCGCGTACGTCCTGGACGAGCTCGAGGTGTGGGACGTCGCGACGATCCCCACCGGGACCATGATCTACCCGAGCCCGCCGAGCGGATGCATCTCTCTCGCGACGCACCCTCCCTGCACGACGGTGCCCATGAGCATCGTCCTCTCCGACACGGCGGCCGTGCGCGGCTTCAGCGCGTCGTTCACGCTGAGTCCGGAGCTTGCCCTCTGCAGCCCCGGCGCGATCGTGGAGGGCACGTACCTCTCGTCGGTGGGCGCGACGATGTTCCATGTCGTGCCGCATGGCGGCGGGTCCTACACGGTGGACGCCATGATCCTGGGCTCGCCTTGCGGTGCGACGGACGCGACAGGAACGCTCTTCACCGTTGGCGTCGAGAGCGCGGCGGAGGACGGGACGGGCACCATCAAGATGGACTCGGTTCTCCTGCGCGATTGTCGGAACGATCCCATTCCGGTTGCTGCGGGCGAGCCGGCCTCGATCCTCATCGACCTGACGCCGCCCGAGGCGGTGACGGACGTCGCTGCGATGCAGAGGACGGCCGGGAACCAGGCGGGCTGCGACACGACGGGAATCACCGTGACGTTCACCGCTCCGGAGGATGCCGCGGTCACCGAAGTGTGGGCCGCGCCGTTCGGGAACTATCCCGAGTACGACGATCCTCCGAACGGCGGCTCCGCGCCCGCGCCGCCGACGTACCCGCCGGCACCGCCCTGGCGACTCACGTCGGTGACCGCGAGCGGCCAAGACGCGTACCTGGCGGCCCGGGACTTCTGGTACTTCGCGGCCTTCGCGAAGGACGCCTGCGGGAACGCATCGCTCGCGTCGAACGTGGCGGGCGGCGTGCTGAACTACCACCTGGGCGACGTGACCGACGGCGCCGTCGAGGGCCACGGCGACAACGTCGTGAACGACGACGACACGAGCCTTCTCGGGGCGCACTACGGGGCGACTCTTTCGCCTTCCGATCCGCAGGGCTATCTGGATGTCGGGCCGACCACGGATTCCACCGCGCTGGCACGGCCGGTGACGGACAGCCGGTTGGACTTCGAAGACGCGATGGTGTTCGCGGCCAACTACGGCCAAGTGAGTCGTGCGTCGGCCGCACGCTCGCGTCCGGCGGGGCTCCCCGCTCCGTCGATCGCGTTGAGATTGAACGGGGAGGGGGAGCGCGTCATCGCGCACCTGGTGCTGACCGACAACGGCAATCTGGTGAAGGGGGTGCACGCGTCGGTGTCCTTCGATCCCGCGTCGCTCGAGCTCGTCCGCGTCTCGCCGGGGACGCTGCTCGCGCAGCAGGGGCCGACCTTCCTCGGGAACGTCGACGAGGCGGCTGGGATGGCGGTGGACATCGTGCGCCTCGGGCAGGGCGAAACGCTCTCGGGCGACGGGGAGGTGGCCGTGATGGAGTTCCGCCGTCTTTCCGGGACGTCGCTTCCGATCCTGGATGAGGCGGCGCTGCGGGACGTGAGCAACCGCCCTGCCGGTGCAGGGAACGAGGGAGCCGTGGCGGCGCCCCTCGTTCCTCCCTCGCTGCCGACGCGGATCGAGCTGGTGGGCGCTCGTCCGAATCCGTTCGCGCACGCGACGGAGATCCTGTTCCGTCTGCCGGCGTCAACCCGGGTGGCCTTGCACGTCTACGACGTGACGGGTCGGCTGGTCCGCGCTCTCCAAGACGGAGTCCTGGATCCGGGCGAGCACGTGGCTCGCTGGGACGGACGTACCGCCGCGGGTTCCCTGGCCGCGAGCGGCATCTACTTCTACACGTTCGAGGCCGATGCGATCCGCGAGACGCGGAAGCTGATCTGCGCTCGGTAGCGGAAGCGCGCGCGTCGGGGGACCGGGCGTCCCCCGACGCCGGCCTCGTTCGTGGCGCTTTTCGAAGCGGCTCGCCGGAAGAGCGGCAGCCGCCCGCCGGGAGCGCCCCGCCGGAACGAACGGCACTCCGCGGGCCGTGCTTCGTGAGGCTCGCGGCCCTCTCGCGCTTCGCAGCGGTGCGCGGCGCCGATCCGTGGTATGACGGGGTCGTGCATCGGCATCCGTCGAATCCCATTCTCACGCGGCTCTCCATCCCCGACGTCCCTCCGCACGTGGTCGACGCGACGTCGGTCTTCAATCCCGGCGCGATCCGGATCGGCGGCGAGGTGGTTCTGCTGCTGCGCGTGCAGACGCGCGGCCGGCGGACCTTCTTCATGCGGGCGGAGAGTCGGGACGGGGTCTCGTTCCGCGTCCGGCCCGAGATCGTGCGCGTGGAAGGGCTGGAGGCTTCCGGGCTCGACGTCTACCACGTGTACGATCCACGCCTGACGCGCCTCGGCGGAGACGTGTACGCCACCTTCGCCGCCGACACGGAAGACGGCTGCCGCGTCGGCGTCGCGAAGCTGGTCGGCGTCGATCGGCTCGAGGTCGTGAGCTTCAGCCGCGACGTCGACTCCCGCAATGCCGTGCTCTTCCCGGAGAAGATCGGAGGGCGTTGGCTGCGCCTCGAGCGGCCGAACCGCGTGCGCCTGGCGTCAGGGCCGATGACGGGAGACGCGATCTGGCTCGCGGAGTCGGACGATCTCGTCGAGTGGCGACTCGTCCAGCCCGTGCTCTCCGGGCGGCTGCACTTCTGGGACGAGCTGGTGGGATCCGGGCCGCCGCCGCTGAAGACCGAGCGCGGCTGGCTTCACGTCTATCACGGCGTCGCCACCCATTTCGCGTCCTCGAACATCTACCAGGCGGGCGTGTGCCTGCTCGATCGGGACGATCCCGGCCGATTGCTCGCGCGCGGCCGCGACAACGTCCTCGAGCCGCGTGAGACCTGGGAGATGGTGGGCCAGGTGCCGAACGTCGTCTTCCCCTCGGGGATGATCGCGGACGACGTGGATCAGGCGGGCTTCGCACGCCCGGAGAGTCGCGTGCTCGTGTACTACGGCGCGGCCGACACCGTGGTCGGCCTAGCGGAGACGACGGTCGCGGCCCTCCTCGAGGCCTGCGACGCTTCATGAACCTCCACCCGATCGACCTGCTCATCGTGGCGGCGCTGCTGGCGGTGCTGTGCGCCGCGGCGTTGTTCACGCGGCGCTATGTGAACAGCGTGAGCGCGTTCCTGGCCGCGGACCGTCTCGGCGGCCGGTATCTCATCGCCCTGGCGCTGGCCACTGCCGGCACCGGAGTCATCACGCTCGTCTACTGGTTCGAGATCTACTACCAGGCCGGGTACAGCGCCTACTGGTGGAGCTCGCTGACCGAGCCGGCGTTGATCGTCATCGCGCTCTCCGGCTGGATCGTGTACCGCTTCCGCCAGACCCGCGCGCTGACGCTGGCCCAGTTCTTCGAGATGCGCTACAGCCGGAACTTCCGAGTGCTCGCCGGGCTCGTGGCGTTCCTCTCCGGCATCATCAACTTCGGGATCTACCCGTCGGTCAGCACCCGCTTCTTCATGGCGCTCTGCCACCTGCCCGCGTCATTCCCGATGGCCGGAACGCCCTGGCCGACCTTTCCCGTTCTCATGATCGCCCTCGTGTCCGTCGCTCTCGCGTTCACGTTCCTCGGCGGCCAGTTGGCCGTGATGGTCACCGACTTCATCCAGGGCGTCTTCGCGAACATCGTGTTCCTGGTCCTCATCGTGTACCTGCTCGGGTTCGTCTTCCGCTGGGACCAGATCGACCACGTGCTCCGGGCCATGCCGTCGAACGAGTCGCCGATCCATCCGTTGCACATGTCCGGCCAGCAGGACTTCAACTTGACCTACTTCCTGATCGCGGTGGCGATCGTGTTCTACACGTTCAACGCGTGGCAGGGGACGTCGGGCTACAACGCCTGCGCCAAGGACGCCCACGAAGCGAAGATGGCGGGCGTGCTCTACGGCTGGCGCTTCCGCGTCCTGCTCATCGTCACGATCGTCGTGCCGGTGGCGGTCCTGACGCTGATGCATCACCCGGACTTCGCGGGGCAGGCCCGCCAAGTGCAAGCGTCGCTGGACGGGATCCAGGCGCCGACCGCGGAGGAGCGAAGGACGCTGGCAGGCCAGCTGCGCATCCCGTACGCCCTGGCGTTGCTCCTGCCCCCGGGCCTCCTGGGCTGCGTGGTGGCGGCGATGGTGGGGTTCTTCATCAGCAGCCACGAGACGGCCCTGCACTCGTGGGGCTCGATCTTCGTGCAGGACGTGGTGCTGCCGTTCCGGAAGACGCCGTTCGCGCCGCGCACGCAGCTCTGGCTCCTGAGAGCGTCGATTCTCGGCGTGGGGGTGTTCGCCGTCGTCTTCAGCCTGCTGATCCAGCCGACGCAGTTCATCGCGATGTTCTTCGCGATCACCGGGGCCGTGTTCGTGGGCGGCGCGGGCTCGGCGATCATCGGGGGCCTCTACTGGAAGCGCGGCACCGCGCAGGGCGCGTGGGCGTCGATGCTGACCGGCATGACGCTGAGCGTGATCGGGGTCGTCGTGAAGCAGATCGATCCCGCGGTGCTGGAACGGACCGCGGCGAGCTGGCCGTGGCTCGGACGCCCGGCGCTCTTCGTGAAGAGCGGACTGACCGGCCAGGAGCTCACGTTCGCGGCGATGTGCTGCTCCATCGTGGCCTACGTGGCGGTGTCGTTGCTCGGGCCGCGGCGCGTGACGGACATGGATCGCCTGCTCCATCGCGGGATCCATGCGACGAAGGAGGAGGCGGCGAAGGAAGCCTCGGCGCCGCCGCCGACGTGGCTGGAGCGGCTCGGCATCGACCGTGAGTTCACGAAGGGGGACCGCTGGGTGGCCTACGTCTCCATCGGATGGCCGTTCGTCTGGACGACGATCCTCCTCGGCGTCACCGCCTGGAATCTCCTCGTGGAGGTTCCGGACACGTGGTGGAGCGAGTTCTGGAGGATCTGGACCTGGGCCGTGGTCGGCGCGGCGGCGGCGGTCACCGTGTGGTTCGCGGTGGGAGGAGTCGCCGATCTGCGCTACCTCTTCCGTGCGCTGAAGACCTACACTCCCGACGTCCGGGACGACGGGCGCGTGGGCCGATAGCCGCGGCTGCCTCAGGGCGGCAGCGAGAGGTCCGGCGGCCAGGCCACCCAGATTCCCACGGGTGGCGGGGCGCGAGTCCCGGCTCTTGCCGGTAAGGCCGCCTCCCGTCGACAAACATCTGGGCGTGGCCTCGTGACCAGGGGCCGAGGTGGCCGTACTCCCCGGCCTTCCCGGGGGATCAGCACCACCGCGGCTTCCTCAGACTCATGCGTGAGAAAGGGCAGAGCGGACAAGATGCGTCGAATCATCACTGTGGCGCCGACGGCGCTCGTCCTCGGCTTCATGCTTCCTGCGGCGGCCTCTTCCGGCCCGGTGACGTGGGGGGCTTTCACGACCACGCCGCTCCATGCGGGGACGGCGACGACGGTATCGCTGGGCGGGGGAAGCACGGTGGACGTGCTGGTGAACACGGGCGGCACCCAGGGGATCGGCGCGGCGGACATCGGTACGACCGGCGCCGTCGCGACCGGGCTCGACTACCAGCACCTCATCGTCTTCGGGATCTACAACGGCGGCGGTGCCGGGTCCGTTCCCACGACGATCACGTTCTCCAACTTCCACGTCGGCTCGGGCCACGTCGCCGGGTACGTCATGGTCGGCGCGGCGAACGGCGCGTCCTCGCCGATCACCGTGACCTCTTCGGTTCCGGTCCAGACCTGGACGCAGGCCGGAGACACCTTCGACCTCGACCCGAACAACACTTCGCCCATCTTCTGGAATCCGCTCTCCGGGGTGTTCACCACGAGTGCCCCGGTCGGCAACGACAGCGACGGTATCGTGGTTCGCATGGGGAGCCTCGCGCAGTACGGGACGGTCACGATCTCGCTCCAGCAACCCCTCGATGACGGCGTCGACTTCTCGATCGGGGAAGAGGTCGCCTCGACGACCGGAGCCCCGGGGCCGCCGAGCGGTGTGAGCTGGGGACGAATCAAGAGCCTGATGCGGTAGCCGACGGGCGGCGGTGGCGCCACTCGCGGGCCCGTGGTAGGCTGCGCGCAAATGTCGCACGGTGTGCAGATCCCCGGCGTCATCCCGCGCCCGCCCGGCGCCCGCGAGTTCACTCCTCGCGCCGTGATCGCCGGCATGCTCGTGGCCGCGGTGATGGGGGCGTCCTACCCCTACATCGTCCTCAAGCTGGGCTTCGGGCCGAACGTGTCCGTCGTCGCGGCCTTCTTCGGGTACCTGTCGCTCGGCATCCTCTTCCGCAACTTCAACCGCTGGGAGAACAACGTCGTCCAGATGGCGGGGACGTCGGCGGCCCAGACGGCGTTCATGTGCGTGATCCTCGCGGCGTTCGACTTCCTGCGCCAGTCGCCGACGCTCGGCTACACGTTCGCCCCGACGCCGCTCCAGGCGTTCCTCTGGCTGACGGCGGCGAGCATCCTGGGGCTCCTCCTCGCGGTGCCGCTCCGTCGGCACTACGTCGTCGACGAGCAGCTGACCTACGCCGACGGCGTCGCGGCCGCCGAGACGATCATCGTCCTCGACAGCCGCGGCAAGGAGGCGCGCAACCCGGCGATCGCCCTCGCGATCGGCACGGTCGCGTCGGCGGTCGTGATGTTCGTCGAGCAGCCGTGGGGCGGTCGCCTGCTCCCCGAAGTGATCATCCCGACGCTCTTCGGACTCACCGCCGCGACCGCGGGCGCGGGCGTCGCCGTGAGCCTCCTGGGCCTGGGCTCGGGCATGATCGTCGGGGTACGGATCAACTTCAGCATGCTGATCGGAGCGATCCTGTCGTGGGTCATCGCGCCGAAGATCCTCGTCTCCCAAGGGATCATCTCCGCGCCGGTGCGCGGCGAGATTCTCCGCTGGGTGATGTGGCCGGGGACCGCGATGATCCTGTGCGCCGGGCTCACCTCGCTGGCGCTCAAGTGGCAAACGCTGTCGCGGACGTTCACGCGCCTCTCCGGCGGCTCGGTCGATTCCGGTGAGTTCCCCCTGAAGTGGGTGGGTGTCGGGGCGAGCCTCGCCACCGTGGCGCTCGTCGTCATCCAGCACGTGGTCTTCCACGTCGCCTGGTGGATGACGCTGATCGCCGTGGCGCTCTCGGCGCCCCTCATGCTGGTGGGCCTGCGCGTCCTCGGCGAGACGAACTGGGGCCCGATCAGCCAGGTCACGAATCTCATGCAGGCGATCTTCGCGGGGCTCGCCCCGGGCAACGTGACCACGAACCTCTCGACGAGCGGGACGACGGGCACGATCGCCGTCCAGTCCGAGGCGATCATGCAGGGTTACAAGACGGGCGAGATCATCGGATCCACCCCGCGGTTCCTCACGTACGCGCAGCTCCTCGCGGCCCCGATCGGCGCGGCGGCGGTCGCCTACATGTACCCGCTGCTCAAGAAGACGTACGGCATCGGCGGGGAGGGGCTCACGTCGCCGATCTCGCAGCGCGTGGCCGGGTTCGCCGAGTTCCTCACGCGGGGCGGCTCGGCGATGGGGAAGGGCGCGCTCGAGTTCGCCGTGCTCTTCGGGATCCTCGGCATCGTGATCGCCGTGCTCGAGCCGCGGTGGCGCCGGTACCTGCCGTCGCCCACGGGGTTGGGGATCGGCATGATGGTGCCGGGCGCGGTCGTCTTCGCGATGTTCCTGGGCGGGCTCGTGCAGCTCTTCTGGGAGAAGCGCAGCCCTCAGACCGCCGCCCGGCTCTCCACGCCTCTGGCCTCCGGGCTCATCGCGGGCGAGGCGATCGTGGCGGTCATCATCCCGCTCCTGATCGCGATCGGGATCCTCTCGCCGCAGTAGCCGCCGGGTGGTCCAGGATCATCGTCGTCGGCCTTCCGTGACCGTGACCTTCCTTGGGCCTTCCCGGCGCCCCTCGCTCTCGCCCCGTTCGCGACGCACCATGACCCGAATGGCGGCCTGATTGCGCGTGAGAGGAGTGGGTCGCCATGGGCAGGAAACTCCCGCGCCGGGAGCCGCCCGGCGCCGAGGGAAGGAGCACGAAATGGGTCGCGTTGCCGCGCCGTTCGGTCTGGGTCGATGCCTCGGGGGCAGCGAAGAGAGGCGGAGCCTGCGCGCGCTCGCCCCCTTCATACTGCCCTTCCTTCTCCTTCGACCGATCGTGGCGCATGCCGCCTGGTCGCCCAACGGGGATCCCATCTGCACCGCTGCGGGGCTGCAGTACCACCCCGTGGTCGCCTCGGACGGCGCGGGCGGGGCCTTCGTCTCGTGGTGGGACTTCCGAGGCGGCGCCACGTCCGACATCTACACGCAGCGCATCGACGGCCAGGGCGTGGCGCAGTGGGCCGCGAACGGCGTCGTCACCTGCAGCGCCGCGGGCAATCAGAACGACGTGGCGATCATGCCGGACGGCGCCGGGGGCGCGATCGAGGTGTGGAGCGACCTCCGGAACGGCGCCGACGCCGACGTCTACGCGCAGCGGATCGACGCGTCGGGGGCGGCCCAGTGGACGGCGAACGGCGTCGCGATCTGCGCCGTTTCGGGCGATCAGGCCATTCTGTCGATGGTGTCGGACGGTGCCGGAGGCGCCATCGTGTCGTGGAGCGATTTCCGAGGCGGGGTCAGCTATGACATCTACGCGCAGCGGATCGACGCGTCCGGCGCCGTCCAGTGGACCGCCAACGGCGTCCCGGTGTGCACCGCCGTGGGCAATCAGCTGAATGCGACCATCGCCTCGGACGGTGCGGG
Organism: bacterium; assembly: GCA_046330135.1. Classification (GTDB taxonomy): domain Bacteria; phylum ARS69; class ARS69; order ARS69; family ARS69; genus CAYYFX01. The sequence continues at coordinate 624,900 of JAXLTI010000003.1, read as the reverse complement.
TGGCGCCATCGTGACGTGGCCGGATCCTCGGGTCGGCCTCGTCAACCACATCTACGCCCAGCGGATCGATGCGTCGGGGGCGGCCCGGTGGGCGGCGAACGGGGTTCTCGTGTGCAGCGCCCCGAACGGCCAGTTCGTTCCTGAGATCGTCTCGGATGGCGTGGGCGGCGCCGTCATCGCCTGGCAGGATGATCGAAGCGGAACGAGCTACGACATCTACGCGCAGCGCGTGAACGCCTCGGGCGTGGCCCAATGGGCGGCGAACGGCGTGTCCGTATGCTCCGCGACGCGTGATCAGCAGGAAGCGATGATGATGTCCGACGGCGCGGGCGGAGCGATCATCACGTGGGACGATTATCGAACTGCCAACAACAACGAGAACATCTACGTCCAGCGGATCGACGGCACCGGGACCCCTTCGTGGACGGCCGACGGCGTCGCGCTGTGCACCGCGGTGTTCAACCAGTATTCCCCGATGATCGCCTCCGACGGCGCCGGGGGAGCGATCGTCACGTGGACCGACGGCCGCGGCGCCAGCGACGACATCTACGCCCAGCGCGTCGACTCCTCGGGGGCCGTCCGATGGCCGGCCGACGGCGTGGCCCTGGAGAGCGCCCCATACGATCAGTACTCTCCCTCCATCGTCGCCGACGGAACGGGCGGCGCGATCGTGGCGTACGTCGACTATGCGAACGGCGACCAGGACATCTACGCGCAGCGAGTGGGTGCCGGAGGAACGATCCCGACGGGCGTGGCTCCTCTGCCCGTCGCGCAGCCCTCGGCCTTGGCGCTCGCTCCGAGCTGCCCGAATCCCTTCGTCGCGGGAGCGGAGACCCGGATGAGCCTGCTCCTTCCGTCCGACGCCGACGTGACGATCGAGGTGTTCGACGCTCTGGGCCGGAGAGAACGACACACCGGTCTGGGCTTCGTGAGCGCGGGATCGAGGTCGCTCCGCTTCGACGGCCGGGACGATGAGGGGCGGCTGCTTCCGAGCGGCGTGTACTTCTATCGCGTGCGCGCAGCGGGAGACACGGTGACGCGAAAGCTGGTCGTCACGCGTTAGGGGAGGAGCGCCGCGGCGCTCACGGACCCCGGAGCGCCGCGCTCACCTCCGGTGGCGACCCTGCGGGCGGTCGAGATCGATCGCCCCGCCGGAGCGATCCACGAAGATGCCGCGGTTGCGGGCGCGCTCGTTGTCCGATCCGGGTGCGTCCGTCCGGGTGACGTCGTTCGAGACGTCGACCGGGTATCGGTCGTTGCCGCCGACATCGAGGAAGAGCCCCACCGACGTGGACTCGGTCCAGTAGACGGACGGGGTGGAGCGGTCGAGGAAGCGCGCATCGAAGTTGGCGAGACCGGGACGTTTCCCCTCGGTCTTGAAGAGATACCGGTCGTCGCCGCCGCCCTCGAGGCACAGCGCCACGCTGCGATTGATGGAGTGCCCGACCCCTTCGCCGCCGCACTCGTAGATGTCATTTCCGGATCCGTCGTAGAGGAGGGCCACGGTGAAGTCGTGGCCGAAGGCAGGACCCCAGTTCTGCGCCACGGCGTGCACGTCGTCTCCGGACTCGTCCACGACGGCGCCGATGCAGAAGTGCGCGCCGGAAGCCGAGGCCCAGCCGTTCGCGCGGAACTCGTCGTTGCCCGCGCCGTCCCACACGAGACCGGTGCCGAACCAGTAGCCGCAGCCCTGCGCCCAGTTGCCGGCCGTGTAGCGGTCGTTGCCCTCGGCGTCGAGAAGGGCGCCGATCCCGCCGGCCCAGGAGTGCCCGTCCGCGCCGTCGCCGCGGCGGCCCATGCCGCAGCCCTGCGCATCGCTCACGGCGACCTTGAGCTCGGAGTGATAGGACGGCCGGCCGGTCACCGCCGGATCGGCCTCGGCGAGGTACGTGTCGTTCCCCGCACGGTCCGCGAGCACACCCACGCCGGCCACGCCGCCGAAGCCCTGTCCGTCGCTCCAGAGCGTGTAGGCGTCGTTCCCGGCGAGATCGAGGAGGAGGCCGATCCCGAAGAAGCCGGCGCCCTGCCCGCTGTAGCGCACCTCGTAGTGGTCGTCGCCGGCCAGGTCGATGAGGGCGCCGAGACCGAAGTGTCCGGCTCCCTCGCCGAGCGTGTGCGCGCGGTACGTGTCGCGACCCGCGGCATCCAGGAGCACGCCGATCCCCGTGACGCCGGCGCCGAGCGCGCAGTCTCCCGCCTCGTACGTGTCGTTCCCGCCGAGGTCCAGCAATGCGCTGACGGGGTTCGTGGGGCTCGAGCCCGCGACCGGCCCGACGTAGCGAGTGTCGCCCCCGAGGTCCACGACGAGGAACGCGCCGGCATCCGGTACGGCGACCTCGGAGGATCCCGTGCCGTCCACGATGACGCGGCCGACCGGCGTATCCACCGCGATGCGGATCTTGGCGAGGTCGGAGTCCGCGCCGCTCGCTCGCTTCGCCTTCCCGCCGTCTCGAGCGGCCGCCGGCACCGAGTCCGTGAGCGCCAAGCGAGCGACGTCCAGGGCCTCGACCGTCTTCAGCCCGGCGTACCAGAGGCTCGCCTCGTCCCAGGCGCGCGCGGCCTCGTCCATTTCGGGGACGTACTCGAGGGCGTCGGTCTCCTCGGCTCCCAGATCGAGGCGCGAAGCGATCTTCACGCGCGTCTCGAGCGGTACGTCGCGGAAGGCGAGCGTCGCCCATCGGCGCGCGTCCAGGAGATCGAGGACGAGCTTCCCGAGGATCTTGCTCACGTCGGGCGGCAACCCGGCGCAGGCTTTCGCGAGATCCTGCGCGATCACGGGATAGGGGGACTCCTGGCCGAAGGTGACGAGCCGGGTCGAGCGACCCTCAGCGCGCCACGCTTCCAACAGCGCCGTCTCGAGCGGGGTGGGCTCCGCCGTGAGGTTGGCCGAGTAGGGACGCGTCGCCCCGTAGCGCTTGTTCACGCCGAGATCGTGCACGGCGCGGTAGAGCGCGCCGGCGCCTCGTTCCCCCTTCTTCCCGGCGACCATCTCGGGCGCGAGGGTCTGCGTGAGCGTCGCGCCCATCGCGCGCGTGAACGGCACCACGGCCAGCGGCTCGGCGCAGAGATCGTCGAAGTGCCGGAGCTTGTAGGGGATGTCCGCCGGGTAGCGCTCCCACCAGCCGCGCGCCTCCCAACCGAGATCCGCGCGCGCGAGTCCCGCCGCGGCGAGCGCTTCGTCGAGCGCATCGGGCCGGGCCGCGGCCGCGGGTGCGCCGGAATCCGCCGCCGCGGCGCCGCCGGGCGCGCCGAGCAAGGTCGCGAGCAACACCGATAGTGTCGGGATGAGTCCCCGCATGGACTTATCTCCTCTCGAAGCGCGATCACGTCGCCGGAGGTGTGCTCAACCGGGGCCGCCCGCCGGTCGCGGCACGCAGGATAGTCTCCCCCGGGGGGCTCCGAAAGGGTGGAGGCAGCCACCACGCAGCTGAGGGTCGGCCCGAGTCGAGGGGTAGGTCGTTCGCGATGACTCGCCGAGCATCGCGGCCGCCCCCGCGACAGCGAGGGCGGCCGCAGCCCCTGCCTGAGTCTGCTTCCCGTCAGCGCCGCAAGACGATCTTCTCCGAGTGCTTCTCGTCTCCGACGACGACGCGCGCGAAGAACACGCCGGAGGCCGCCGGCGCCCCGGCATCGTCGTCGCCATTCCACCAGAGCGTGTAGCTTCCCGGCGAGAGGCGAGACTGCGGGAGCAGCGTGCGCACCAAGCGTCCCGCGACGTCGTAGACGTCCGCCCGCGCCCGCGCTTCGCGCGGGACCTCGAAGCGGATGCTGGTCGTCCGAGCGAACGGGTTCGGAAGCACGCGCAGCCCGTTCGATGCGGACGAGGCCAAGATGCCCGAGCCGGTCGACGCCCTCACCACCATCCCGTTGGGAAGGACCCGGTAGACGGCATCGTAATCACCGATGGGGAAGACCTCGCCCGGCCGTTCGTACGCGAGGTCGACCTCTTCGCCGGCGGCGATCCGTTCCAGGTACGTCCGGTAGAACGCCGCGAGGACGTCCCGGTACTCCGCACCTCCCGAGCCGAGGTCGTCGAGCATGATCCCGCCGCCCCGCCACATGGGGCCCGGAGGCGCGCCGGGGAGGCGGTCCTCGTTGTAGCTGTAGCCCCACGGAAGCGTGACGGCGACGACCGGCCGGGTCTGGCGCGGGCGGGACCCGGGCTCCGTTCGGAGCCAGTCCCGGAAGCTCCGCACGATCTCGAGCTGGCGGGCGTACTGCACGTGGGCGCCGTGGTCCGAGGTCCAGAGCCAGAAGTACCGCGCCCCACGCTCGTACGCCATCGGGAAGAGCTGAGCCGACGTCGCGTCATCCATCTGCCCGAAGATCGAGACGCCCCAGTCCCCGCCGAACCGGTGCGTAGCGCCGGTGGCCGATCCCATCACGAACCGGAGGCACGGATCGGCCTCGGCCGGGAAGTCCACGCCGAGGCGATCCCGCAGCGCGCCCGAGAGCTCGGAAGGAGTGAAGTGGAACTCCTGGACCAGGTTCTGCGCGCCGGCCTCCATCTGGTACCAGCCCGCTCCGGAGGCGAGGCTCCAGGTAGGGATCGCGCGCTCCACGAGGTCGACCCGCGGCCCGAGGTCCCAGTAGTCCTCCGCCAGCATCAGAGGGAGGTAGCGGCTTCCGTACTTCGTCGAGCCCTGCAGCATGTCCGACGTGTAGCGGATCAGCGCATCCGCCGCGTCCATCGGGTCGACGATGTCCTGGAATCCGTCCCGGGCGCCCAGGCGGACATCCGGCTCGTCCATGTACATCACGCCGCCCCAGTAGTTGCTGCGGTAGAAGAGATCCGCGAGACCCGCGGTCCCTTCCGCGATGAGGAAGAAGGCCGGGCGATCCACGACGTGACCGAGCTGGTCGATCGGCACGCGGAACATGTTGAAGCCGGCGGCGATCATCTCGTCGTAGTCGGACTGCTGGAACGGCACGTACGTGTAGTCGCCCAGGGCGGCCTGTTGTCCGCGGCCATCGTCCCGGAAGGCACGGCTCGACGCGATCAGGATGCGATCGTCCAGCGTCAGGACTCGAGGCCCGGACGACGAGAGCATCCGCGCGCCGACCGGCGCCGCTCTCTCCAGGACGAGAGCGCGACCCAGGTACTCCTGGAGCTCGTACAGCGGTTGGACCGATCCCGACGAGGCGCTCGGAAGGAGGCCCTGGAAGAGCCCGAACCGCGGGAGGTACGCCCTCCCGGTGGCTGCATCCACGTACTCGAGAGGATCGCCCTTCTCCGGATAGAGAATGTAGCGATGGACGACCGCGGGCGGTCCGCCGCCTTGCAGGAACGCGACGTCGGACACGAGCATCGCGATCGCGAACGCGCGCGTGCCCTGCCAGTAGGCTTCCATCTGGAACCAGAGCGCGTCACCATCCGCGGTCGCTTCGATGCGCGGTGTCGAGAGGAAGAGCGTGTCGACGAGGGGACGGCGCCCGGAATCGGTGGCAACGGCGTATCGAGCCCACGCTCCCGCGAGCTCGTGGATGTCGACCGCACGGGCGCTACCCGCCGAGAGCGCGAGCGACAGAATGACGAGGGGAAGAGGTCGAAGCAGAAAGCGACGACACATGGCAAACCTCCGGACACGGCGCGCCACGAGCGCACGGGGAATGCGCGTGCCGGAGCCACATCAACGCGCCAACGCCAGTGGAGGCCGCTGAAACAGGACTGTGCGGCCCAGAATCGCGCGAGCCAAGCTCTTTCGGGTCCGAGGACGGTTTCCTCGCCGTGCGACGTCGGGCCGCACATGCCGGCGAGGGTGCAGTGGCGGAAGCATGTCCGGCGCCCCCTCGGGAAACAAGATCCTTAATTCTTGAATAGACGGCCTGCCCCGGGTACGCTCTTGTTGTACTGGCCCGGAGGGTGAGGGCTAGGGGAGTCGCCACGCGAAGGCGCCGATGTGGCCAGGAGATCACGTCGACGAATCGGCCACCCGGACGTCGTGTCGAGTCGTGGCGCGACGCTCGGCTCCGCGTGGCTGCCGCTCGAGAACCGTGCGCCCGTAGTTCAATCGGAAAAGCCGCGGACAACCGCTCTCGCGACGAAGGGAACTCGAAGTCGCCAGTTTCATGAAGGTGCGGGACTGGGCCGGCCCCACGGCAGCGTTCCTAGGACGGTGTCGCGTTCCCGCCACCCTCGTCAGTCCTCTGTCGGCAGGGACAGAGTCGGCGCGTTCAAGAGCCCCTTCCGACCGCTGGTCGGGCGTCCGAGCGAAGAACGGTGGACTTATAATCCACTGACGCGGGTTCGAGCCCCGTCGGGCGCACCACCTCGAAAGCGCAGTCCATCCGGGTCCACGGCCGGAACACGCCTGGTCGATCTCACCGCGTACTACGGCCGCATCCGCTGTCTCCAGCCTCTGCTGCCGCTCGTCGTCGAAGCGAATCGCCACACCTACATTCCCACCGGCACGTTCCCGGCCGGCCTGAAGAGCACGTGGCTCTCGCTCGCGCTGGAGGGAATGGAGCGTCTTCGACTCGGGAGGGGGCTGCAACGCGTCGCGGACGTGGCCGTCCTCGGGACCGGCATCGGGCTCGACGCGGTGGGGATCTCGCACATCTTCGCGCCGGACCGCGTCGTGGCGTCCGACGTGCATCCGCTGGTACTGGACCCCGCCCGTCACAACATCGCCCGTTACGCCCACGAAGCGGCGCAAGTGGAGGTGCGTTGGAGCGATCTGCTCCGGCAGTACCCCGCCGGCGCGCGATTCGACCTGATCTACGAGAACCTCCCGAACATCCCCGATCGGACCGAGCTCTCCCGCGGCATGCGCAGCGCCAGTTGCTACGACGCGTCGGGATACCGATCCGACCCGGCCAGCGAGCGGAACCTCCTCACCCTCCACTACAACTTCCTCGTGGAGGCGATGGAGCACCTGAAGCCGGCCGGATGGGTCGTGGCGCTGTTCGGGGGTCGCGTTCCTTACTCGGTGCTGGTCGACCTGTTCACACGAACCGCCTTCCGCCCCACGCTGCTCCACTTCGGTCTGAAGGTGCAGACGCAGCCGGGCGTCGTGCTGGACGGGTATGCGCGCGCGGAGCAGGAGGGATCCCCCGAGTTCATCTACTACCACCCGATCTCGAGCTGCGTCCGCGTCATGGCGGAGTGCGGTCCGCCGCGCAATCTCCCGGTGGAGTCCTACGCGGAGACGGTGAACGCCCGGCTCGCGCCCCATCGGATCTCCGCTCGCGAGGCGCTGCGCCTCTTCCAGAAGGGAGAACGGGTTTGCCATTCGGTCTACGTGGTGGGGGCGACCCCGATGGGCCCGTCGTAGCGGGCGCATCCCATTTCGCCGACGGCGGCGTCGCCCGCGGCATGGAAGCCGAGCATGGCCCGCTCTGGGCGGCCTTTCTTCGCGCCCTCTCCGACCTGATCGCTCCGGGCGTCCGAGTCATGGATCTCGGCTGCAATCGCGGGGGACTCCTGGCCGTGCTCGCCGGCGGCTACGAGAAGATGTGGAGCGGCGTGCAGCCCGGGCTCGCGGTGGGCGTGGAGATCGACACGGCACCGATGAGAGCGCTCCTCCGGGCGGTGCCGCCGCGAAGCGATGTTCTCTTCACCACGGCCGGTCCGCGGAGCTTCCCGGGGCAGTTCGATCTCGTTCTCTCCCATGAGGTCGTCTACCTGCTTCCCGATCTCACGGAGGTCTTCGCGGATCTTCACGAAGCGCTGGTCGACGGCGGCTACGTCTGCATCACGACGGGCGGTCACGTCGAGAATCCGCTCTACGAACGGTGGCGAAGCGCCCTGACGAGGAGCGGCGTGCGGGCGCAGCCTTACCGCGAGACGGACTACGAGGAGTCCCTGCGGGGCGCGGGCTTCGGGAAGCTCCGTCGAGAGCGCCTGCTCCTCACCGAGGACGAGTACGACCGGTGGGTCTCGACGCGCCCCGAGCGCGCGCCGAACCCGGACTGGTTTCCGAGCGCCGCCGAAGAGAGGCGCTACTACGTGGGCTTCGGCAAGCCGATCTTCATCGCGCAGCGCGCGGTCGGGGACGGGTCGGCGCCGTGAGCCGCGAACCCCGACGTGTCGACGCAGCCAAGACCCACGACCCCGCGCGAATCGACGAAGTCAGCCGCGTTCCTCGGCGCAGCGACCAGGGCGCGAGCTACGATCCGCGACGGATCGAGGCCGGATGGCAAGAGCGCTGGGAGGCCCTGGATCTCTTCCGGGCTGCGCGCGCGCCGGGACGGCCGAAGTACTACGGCTACAACCCGGCGCCGTACCTGACCGGCTCCCTGCACATGGGACACGTGCGCAACTACGCGTACGGAGACTTCCTCGCCCGGGTCATGCGCCTCCAGGGCGCCAACGTCCTCTTCACGATCGGCTTCGACGCGTTCGGTCTGCCCACCGAGATGGCGGCGATCCGTAACCGATGCAGCCCGGCCGAGTGGACCGCGAGGTGTCGCGCCGCCATGGAGACGCAGCTTCGTGCGCTCGGCTTCGGGTTCGACTGGCGGAGGTCCTTCCTCACCAGCGACGTGTCGTACTACCGGTGGACGCAGTGGATCTTCCTCCAGCTTCTCGAACGCGGTCTGATCTTCAGCACCGAGGCGGTGACGGATTGGTGCCCGAGTTGCGAAACCTCGCTGGCCCACTCGCAGGTCGTGGGCGGCCGCTGCTGGCTGTGCGACGGGCCCGTCGAGAAGCGATCCACGCGCGAGTGGCGCCTCCGGATCACGCCGTACCTCGGAGAGCTCCGGGCGGGTCTGGAGGAGATCCACGACTTGAACGGCTTGGCGAACGAGGGTCAGCGGATCCTGATCGGGGAGGAAATCGGAGCGGCCGTCGAGCTGGAGTTGCGGCCGGGCGGCGCCCGGTTCGCTGCCTTCCTTCGCGACTCGCGTGACTGGGAGAAGGACTGCGTCCTCGCCGTGGATGCTCGGGACGCGAAGACCCAGGCGATGGTCGGCGGCGCGAACGGCGACGCGACCGTCGTGGAGGTCTCGACGGGGCGGGAGCTGCGGGTGGAGATCGTCTCGAGCCGGGATCCGCTCTTCGCGGACCAGCCGTTCCTCGCGACGCGATCGGATCCCGGCGGCCGCGCGGTCCCGCCGCCGCGATCGGAGCCGGGCGGCGGCCGGGTCCCGCCGCTGCGATCCGATCCGGGCGGAGGTTCGGCCCCGCGGAGACCTGCTCCGGCGACCGTGCCGATGACGGTGTATCGTCAGAAGGACTTCTCGATTTCCCGGCAGCGATTCTGGGGCACGCCGATTCCCGTGGTGCTGTGCGCGGCCTGCGGCGAAGTTCCGCTCTCCGTGGACGATCTCCCTCTCGTGGCGCCGGATGTCGTCTTCGACGAGGCCTCCGGGAAGTTGAGACACGCCGACGCGAGCTGGGGGGACCGCGCGTGCCCCTCGTGCGGGAAGCCCGCTCGCCTCGATCCCTTGGTCATGGATTGCCACATGGACTCCCTGTGGCACTACTTCCGTCCGTGCGCGGCCGTGGACCCCGCCGCCGCGGACTTCCTGTTCGATCCGGCGGAGGTGGCGTACTGGATGCCGGTCGACAGCATCCAGTTCGGGCGCGACGTCATCCCCTTCATGCTGGACCTGCGCTTCTTCACCCGCTTCCTGCACGACCTCGGACGCGTACCGTTCCGCGAGTTCTGCCGCGAGACCCTGGCTCACGGTCTGGTGCTGCACGACGGGCGCAAGATGAGCAAGCACCTCGGCAACGTCGTGCTGCCGAAGGATGTCGTGGCCCGCTACGGCGCGGACAGCGTCCGCTTCTACATCCTCGCCCACGGCGACCCTCGAAGCGACTTCGACTGGTCGGAGGACGGCATCCGGCGCTACTTCGCGCTCCTTTCCTCCTTCCACGAGATGATCGCGGCGTACGCGGCGACCCCGTGGCCCGGAGAGGCGTCGCCCGGGCCGCCGCCATCGCCCGAGGCGGGGCCGCCCGCGCGGCCCGCGCTGACGAAGTACGCGCGTATCCTGCTGGAGAAGGTGGCGAAGCAGGTCGACCTTCTCGATCGGAGCGTGGCGGACCGCAGCATCGATCGCTACGCCAACGCGCTCAGGCATCTCCTCGCCGCCCTGATCTTCTTCCGGACGAATCACGCCGCACGCGAGCGTGACCCCATGTTCCAACGGCGTTGGCGGGAGATCGTGCGGGACGCCGTCGTCCACCTCGCCCCCGTGGCGCCTCACCTTGCGGAGGAGTGCTGGAGGATGCTGGGGGAGAGCGGCTCGCTCTTCCAGCAAGCCCGCTTCCCGGGTGCCCACGCCCAGGGGCCCGAGGTCGCCGAGCGGCACCCTTCGCCCCGTCGTCACGAGGACGTCTCATGACGCGAACCGTCGTGGCGGCGTTCCAACAGCGACTCATGGAAGCGATCGAAGGCTTGGAACGCGCGCGCAGCGGCGCTTGGCGCGACCTCTGGCGGGCGGCCTTCGAGGTGGAGCACCTGGTGCTCTCGGACGTCGTCGACGCCGCAGAGGCCGACGAGATCCTCCGCGGGCTGGAAGGCGCGGGGAAGGTCGCTCCTTGCCAGGCGGCGTTCGCGAAGCTGGAGCCGATGATCGAGCGCGGCCTCGCCGCCCAGGCCGTCTCCGGACACCGGAGCCTTCTCGAGGACCGCGAGAGCCTCACGGCGAACTACCTCGCGCGCTACGAGGAGCTGGCCCGCCGCGAGGTCGCCCTGGTCGAGATGACGGCGGGGGATCGCGTGCTCTTCCTGGGAAGCGGCCCTCTCCCGATCAGCGCCATCGAGTACTGCCGCCAGACCGGGTGCGAGGCCGACTGCGTGGACTTCGTGGACGATGCGATCCGCGTCTCGCGGGAGGTGATTCGCGCGGTGGGGATGGAGGGGAGGATGCGCTGCCACCGGGCGCGTGCGGAGCAGTTCCCCGTGGCGGGCTACTCGGTCGTGATGATCGGCGTGCTGGCGAAGCCGAAAGCGGCCATCTTCGAGAACGTCGCCTCCGGTCGATCCGAGGGCTGCCGCGTGCTCGCGAGAACCACCTACGGGCTTCGCGGCCTGATCTACGCTCCGCTGGAGGCCGAGTTCACCACCCCAGAACGGCTCCGGAACGCGAGGGCCTCCGTGGCGCGCGGCGACCAGGTGCTGTCCGCCATCCGCGGGCTCGAGATCTGAACGCAGGAAGGGCCGGGATCTCGCCCCGGCCCTCGGCTTCCCATCCGAACTGCGCGCCTCGATGCCGGCAGGCAGGTGCCGGCAGGCGGGCGCTACCGGTACTTGTTCTTGATCGAGCCCCACGTGGCCGGCTCGACCGCCACCGGGCACTGCGAGGTCAGCGTAGCGTTGTAGTTCTGACCACAGGGACCGGCGACCGTGCCGAAGTTCAGCGAGCCGGCCCAGAGCCACCACGTGCCAGCGCTGACGGTCGCGGACGCCGTGAGGTCCGTGCACTTGGCGCCGTAGGCATACGCGTAGAACGACGTCACCGGGCAGCCGGTGTTGCCGTTGATGATGCCGCACAGCGTGTCGGTCTCGCCGCGCACCGTCCACGAGATCACGCAATTGCCAGGAGCCGGGACGACGATCTGGTACCAGTCGGTGTCGCGGTAGCTGAGACCGGCGTAGAAGAACCCGCCGTACGTCCCACAGACCGTCTCCGACGCGCCCTGCGCAGGGAGGGGCAGCGGGGAGAAGACCGGCGGCACGCTGTTGCAGCCGCCGTTGAACGAGTCGTAGTAGTTGTCGGCGCACACGGGTTCACCCTCGAGGAGCGAGCCCGAAAGGCACGGCACGTAGCATCCTATACCAGGGCCGGTGACGAGGATCGTGTATGCGCCGCTGTAGTTGTAGTAGCCGTCCACGACGATGTAGTACGTGTGGCCGACGGCCACGGACACCGTCAGCTCGGATTGGAGACCGCACGAGTCGTCATTGCAGCCGATCACGTGCCCCTGTACGTCTGCGTACACGTACACCTCGGTGTCGTAGCTCGACCCGCACAGGGAGATGGTCAGGTCGCCGGCCTGGACCGCCGACGGGGAGATGAAGTAGACCACGTCAGGCGCGCCGCTCGCGAACCCGCAGGTCGGCGCGTAGTTGTCCACGTAGCCGGCCGTGGTCCCGGAGTCCGTGAAGGGAAGGGACGTGATCGGCAGCGCCGACGCGATGGTGTCGCCGCCCTGATCGATGTGGATCGGCGTCGGAACGGAGGAAGCCGACGCCTTCGGGAGATGGTTCAGGTTCCCCGCCTTCGGGCTCGGCACCAACGCGTGGGCCCCGGTGGCAAAGGCCAGGAGAGCCGCTCCCAGGAACCAGGAAGCGGCAGGAGTCTTCACGGGACACCCCCTTGAATGGTGGATGGGGACATCCGCCTCCGGGGGGAGCCGACGCTCTCCGAGGAATACCGGAGGCCGCAGTCAGCATAGTGCTCGCGGGCGGACGGATCAACGGCCAAGATCTCCGGAGTCCGCGTGTCGTCTCGTCGAGCTGTGGCGCCGCGCCAGCGCGACTCATGCGCTCGGGAAAGGGATGAGGCGGACGGCCCGAAGCCGCCCGCCTCTTTCGTGGACCTCCGAAGCAGGGCGCTGCTGGCAGGCAGGTGCCAGCAGTCCGCGCTACCGGTAGAGGTTCTTGAGCGTGCCCCAGCTCGTCGGCTCGACGGCATCGCCGATGAAGCCCAGTAACGTGGCCACGTAGTGCTGACCGCACGGACCGGCGACCGTACCGTAGTTGAGCGTGCCGGCCCACAGCCACCACGTGCCGGGTAAGACCGACGCGGAGGCTCTGAGATCCGTGCAACCGGGTCCGTAGGCATACGCGTAGAACGACGTCACCGGGCAGCCGTTGTTGCCGTTGATGATGCCGCAGAGGGTGTCGGTCTCGCCGCGCACAATCCACGTGAGCACGCAGGGAACCGGAACGACGACCTGGTACCAGTCGGAGTCACGGTAGCTGAGGCCGGCGTAGAAGTACCCGCCGTACGTCCCGCAGACCGTCTCGGTCACCGCTGGGAAGGGCAGCGGAGTGAAGACCGGCGGCACGCTGTTGCAGCCGCCGTTGTACGAGTCGTAGTAGTTGTCCGCGCAGACCGGCTCACCCTCGAGCAGCGAGCCCACGGGGCAGGTCACGACGCACGGAGGAACCGGCGCATCCACCTGGATGTGGTACGCGCCGAAGTAGTGGTAGTAGCCGTCGACGATGATGTAGTACGTGTGACCGACGGCCATGGTCACCGTCAGCTCGGACTGGAGACCGCAGGAGTCGTCGTTGCAGCCGATGACGTTGCCATGCACGTCCGCGTAGACGTACAGCACGGTGTCGAAGGAGGACCCGCAGAGGTGGATGCGCACCACGCCCGCCTGAGCAGCCGACGGGGAGATGCTGTAGACCACATCGGGCGCCTTGTCGAAATTGCAGGTCGAAGAGTAGTTGTCCACATAGCCGGCGGTCGTGCCGGAGTCCACGAAGGGCAGAGCGCCGATCGGAATCGCCGACTCCATGTCGTCGCCGCCCTGATCGATGTGGATGGGGGCCGGGACGCTGAGGCTGGACGCCTCCTTGTGGATCTGTCGTGCGGTGGAGACGGCCCTCGGGTTCGGCACGAACGCTCGGGCCCCGGTCGTGAAGGCGAGCAACGCCGCTCCCAGGAAGCAGGAAGCGGCCGTGATTCTCATGGAGCACCCCCTTGCTCGAAGCCTCGCGATTCGCCTCCAGGAGGCAAAACCTGGCCCCGGGATAGAATCGGAAGCACCGATCAGGATATTCCCTGCAGGAGGGGCGATCAACGGTCGATCCTCGCACGCTCTCTGCGGGGCTGCGGAGGTCCACGGGGCGTTCGTGACGTCGGGGAATCCAAGGGAGAGGCGGGCGGCCCCGACGGGCGCCCGCCTCTCTCCTTGCACCTCGTGAGCAGGCCGCTGCTGGCAGGCAGGTGCCAGCAGTCAGGCGCTACCGGTAGAGGTTCTTCAGCGTGCCCCAGTCGGTCGGCTGGACGGCCGACCATATGCCGCCGCCGGAGAGCGTCGCGGTGTAGTGCTGGCCGCACGGACCGGCGACCGTGCCGAAGTTCAGCGTGCCGGCCCAGAGCCACCACGTGCCGGTGCCGACGTTCGCGGAGACCGTGAGGTCCGTGCACTTCGCGCCGTAGGCATACGCGTAGAACGACGTCACCGGGCAGCCGGTGTTGCCGTTGATGATGCCGCACAGCGTGTCGGTCTCGCCGCGCACCGTCCAGATGACCTGGCTGGCGATCGGAACGTGGATCTCGTACCAGTCCGTGTCACGGTAGCTGAGGCCGGCGTAGAAGAAGCCGCCGTACGTTCCACAGACCGTCAGCCTCTGGATCGGGAAGGGCAGCGAGGTGAAGGCCGGCGGCGCGCTGTTGCAGCCGCCGTTGTACGAGTCGTAGTAGTTGTCCGCGCAGACCGGCTCGCCCTCGAGCAGCGAGCCCGCCGGGCAGGTCACGACGCACGGAGGAACCGGCGCGTCGACGGTGATCTGGTAGGCGCCGCTGTAGTTGTAGTAGCCGTCGACGATGACGTAGTACGTGTGACCGACGGCGAAGGTCACCGTCAGCTCGGATTGGAGACCGCACGAGTCATCGTTGCAGCCGATGACGTTGCCCTGCACGTCCGCGTAGACGTACAGCTCGGTGTCGTAGCTCGACCCGCAGAGGTGGATGCGCACTTCGCCCGCCTGAGCCGCCGACGGGGTGATGCTGTACACCACGTCGGGCGCGCCGTTCGCGAACCCGCAGGTCGGCGCGTAGTTGTCGACGTAGCCGGCGGTGGTGCCGGAGTCCACGAACGGAAGGGCGCCGATCGGCAGCGCCGACGCGATCGTGTCGCCGCCCTGATCGATGTGGATCGGGGTCGGAACGCTGACCGCGGAGCCCTTGGGGAGATGGTTCAGGTTCGAAGCCGCCTTCGGGTTCGGCACGAATGCGTGGGCGCCGGTAGCGAAGGCCAGGAGAGCCGCTCCCACACACCAGGAAGCGGCAGGAGTCTTCACGGGACACCCCCTCGAGTGGAGGGTGGGGACATCCGCCTTCGGGGGGAACCGAGGCTCCCCGGGAGAATACCGGAGGCAGCAGTCAGGATAGTGCCCCCGAGAGCGGGGATCAATGGCCAAACCCCCTGAGTCCGCGCGCTGTCCTCGACCGGCTTGGGGGCCGCGACCGGCGGATTCATGCCCCGAGAGACGCCGCCCATCTCGGAGGATCTCGAAGCCAGGTCACCGCCGGCCGGCAGGTGCCCGCCGACGGGCGCTAACGGTAGCGGCTCTTCAGCGTGCCCCAACCGGTCGGCCGGACGGCATCGGCTTGGTAGTACTGCAACGTGGCGACATAGTGCTGACCGCAAGGCCCCGCGCTCGGGCCGAAGTCGAGCGTTCCGACCCAGAGCCACCACGTGCCCGGCGGCACGTACGCCGAGGCCGTGAGGTTCGTGCACTTGGGGCCGTAGGCGTACGAGTAGAACGACGTCACCGGGCATCCGGAGCTGCCGTTGATGATGCCGCAAAGCGTGTCGGCCTCGCCGCGCACCGTCCAGATGATCGGAAAGACACTCGGAGTGGTCACCACGATCTGGTACCAATCGGTGTCACGGTAGCTGAGGCCGGCGTAGAGGAACCCGCCGTAGGTCCCGCACACCGTCTCCGTGTCCCACGGGAAGGGCAGCGAAACGAAGATCGGCGGCACGGTGTCGCAGCCGCCGTTGTACGAGTCGTGGTAGTCGTCGGAGCACACCGGCTCCTCCTCCAGCAGCGAGCCTGCGGGGCAGGACACGACGCACGGCGGCGGCAGGGCCACGTGGAGCGTGTACGTGCCGCTGTAGTTGTAGTAGCCATCGACGATGATGTAGTAGGTGTGGCCCGGCAGGGCGGTGATGACCACCTGCGACTGAAGGCCGCAGAAGTCATCATCGCAGGCCAGGACGTGGCCCTGCGCGTCCTCGTACACGTACAGCTCGGTGTCGTACGCCGATCCGCACAAGGAGACCGTCACGCTCTCGGCGACGGTCGGAGAGAGGCTGTACACGACGTCGGGCGCGCCGTTGGCGAACCCGCAGGTCGGAGCGTAGTTGTCGACGTAGCCGGCGGTGGTGCCGGAGTCCGCGAACGGGAGGGCGCCGATCGGAAGCGCTGACGCGATGGTGTCGCCGCCCTGATCGATGTGGATCGGGGTCGGAACGCTGACCGCAGATCCCTTCGGGAGCGCCTGTAGGCTCGAGGCCGCCTTCGGGCTTGGCCTGACTGCGGAGGCCGCGCTGGCCAAGGCCAGGAGACCTGCTCCCGCGAAGCACGAAGCGACGGCGACTCTCACGAGACACCTCCTTGCCGAAGCGGAGCACCCGCCTCCGGGAGGGTCCAAAGCTCGTCGAGGTGATTCCCGGACGACTGCGTCATGATAGTGCGGCCGAGAGGTCGGGATCAACGAGCTCTGCCGCGGACTTGCCGATTCTCGGCGATCCTCAGCTTCGCACTTCGTGCTTTGGCGTCTCCTGCCTCTCGCCGATACCTCCGGAAACTGCTTCACGGAGGGGACGATGGCCGGGCAGGAGGCTCCGAGGAACGGCGCGTCCGGCGCAGCTGCGGGCATCGCGGCGAGCTCAAGCGCGGCGGAGATCGCCGCCCTGCTCGCCTCCGGGGTCGACGCCCGGGCGGTGCTTCTCGAGTTCGCCGATGCGAACCAGGCACGCCCGCGGATGCTACTGGCGCTCTCGCGTCTTTTCGGCGCGCACGTCGCATCGCACGCCGACGACCGCGCGGCGGTCGAGCGCCTCGCGGATCTCTCGCAGCGCCTCGCCGCGCTCGACGCGGACCACGCCGCCTGGTTCGCGGGGATCCCGAACCACCTGTTGATGAAGGTCAACGGGTCGCCGGACCGCAAGCCGTTCGTGCAGGTCGGCGCGCACGTCACCCGGCTGCTGAGGGATGAGCTGCCCGTCCTCCGCGAAGCCGGCGCGGTCCTGGACTTCGGGGTGGGTCTGTGTCGCGTCCTGTGGCCCATGATGCAGGAGGTCCCGGATGCCGAGTTGATCGGCTTCGACGTGGACCCCATGATCCTGACGCAGACCGAGAAGCTCGGGCTCGTTTCGGAGGCGCGCTTCGTTCACAGCACGCAGCCGATCGCGGACGGCACGATCGACGCCCTGTACGCGATCTCCGTGTTCACGCACCTGCGGACGACCGTCGACTTCTGGCTCGGCGAGATCCATCGCGTCCTCTCGGATCGCGGACAGGCGCTGCTCACGTTCCACGACGAGACGCTGTACGCGGATCTCCGCGCCAAGGGGCAGATTCCCCGCAACACGCCCGCCGAGTGCCGCGAGCGGATGTTCGTCGGCGGCGGCACGGAAGGATCCACGCAGCTGGCCGTCTTCTACGAGACGCCGTACTGGGAGGAGTGCCTGCGGCGGTTCTTCGTGGTGGAGAAGACGGCGCCGCGCGGCCTGCACGGCAACCAGTCGTACTCGGTGGTGCGGAAGCGAGCCGTGGCCGTGGACCACGAGCGACTGCGCCACGAGTATCTCTGCGCGCTCGAAGAGGAGCTGTACCGGCTGCGGCTGGCGAAGAAGCTGATGTTCTGAGGCGTCGCGGCAATCCATCACGACTTGGCGGTCGGTCGCACGGCGTGTGGCGGCGTCGGTCTCCACGCGGCCAGGCGATCGACACGGAAGCCCGAAGCCTCGGCGGCAACGCGCAGCTCGGCGGCGAGCGCGAGCGATGCTGCCCAGGAAGCGGCGACCCTGGCGGTCGGGCGCTCGGGGGAGGCCGACTCGACGGCGTCGAGGATCAGCATCCAAACGGTCAGCTGCTGGAAGGCCTCCTGGTTGAACCAGAGGACGCCCTGCCACTCGTTGACGCGGAGGAATGAGCGAACGCTCTCGTCGGCCAGCCAGGCCGCGATGACTCTCCGCCCGCGCTCGCGCCTTCCGCCACCCACGGAGGCGGAACGGGGCAGGGCGATCAGCACACGGACGAGCTCGCTCGCCTGCCACGCGGCCGCGTCGTCGACGCCGAGGTCATGCAGCGAGCCGGCCAGTACCGGCCCCAGCCTCAGCTCGTCGAACCGCGCGCGACTCGTTCGCGCGGCGGCCGCCGCATCCGCCGAAGGATCGGCCGGGCGCCCGATGCCGCGAAGGAGGGACCAGGCCGTCAGCGTCGCCTTCGCCCGCGTTGCGGACGAGACGTGGCCGTCGATTGCTCGGGCCGCCGCCGCGGCTCCCGCCGAGCCCGTGCGACGCACCTGCGCCACGAGCGCGTCGAGCCGGACCACCGCCTCCAGCAGGTCGCGCACATCCCGGGCGAGCGCGACCCGCAGTCCACCGTCGGCGGTGTCGCCGGCCGCCTCGGCGACGGCCGCGAGGAACGCATCGTAACGGCCCCGGATCTCGTCCAGGTGGAGGCCGTCCCCCCCTTCGATCCATGCGAGTACCTCGGCCTCGAGAAGCCGGCGCAGCGGAGCGTGCACCGGCTCGAGCTGCAGCGCGCGAAGCGACTCCTCGATCGCGGGCGCGCCCGCGCCGGCGAGGCGCTCGGCCAGCCGGCCGTACTGGCGCGTAGGCCCGTCCACGACTTCGCGAAAGCCGAGGAACACCTGGCGTTGATAGGCGCCGAGCTCCACGTACAGCCCCTCGCGGAGGAGCGCGCGAGACTCGCGCAGGTACTCGAGCCCGGAGATCGCATCGCGGAAGATCAACCAGCGATCGGGCGCGTCGCTCAGGCCGAGACCCTCCCCGAGCGTCCGTTGGCGCAGGACCTTCTCGCCGTCCGCGCCCGCCTTCTCGGCGTAGGCCACCGAGGAACGGATCCATCCGGAGGCGCTCGCGTAACGGTTGTGATAGACGATCAGCGACCGCTCGCTCCCGGCCCGGTTGGAGAACGCGAAGACGTCCTCGATCACGCTCCCGTCGCGCGCGAAGACGTCGTAGAGGAGGAAATCGCGGACTTCGGCGAAGAGATACCGGCCGTGCAGGAGCGGGAAGATCTCCCGCTCGTGGCGGCGTACGAGCTCCGCGTCGATGGTCTCGTCCTTGTAGGCGCGCTGGTACTCCATCCCGTACTTCTCGGCGAAGCCTTCCACCTGTCCGTGGCCGAACATCGGCAGGCCCGGGAGCGTCACCATGAGCGTGCAGACTCCGAAGTACTTGTCGCCCTTTCCGAACTGCTCGACGGCCATCCTCTCGTCCGGGTTGCTCATGAAGTTCACGTAGCGCTTGAGGATCTCGGGATCGAACTCGAGCGTGTCCTTCATCACGCGCCGATAGCCGGCGTTGTCCTCGTCCCGGAGCATGTGCATGAAGGCGCTGTTGTAGACGCGGTGCATGCCGAGCGTGCGGACGAAGTAGCCCTCGAGCATCCAGAACGCTTCGGCGAGGAGGAGCGTGTCCGGCGCCTCGGCGGCCACGCGGTCGACGACCTCGCGCCAGAACTCGACCGGCATCGCGGCGTCGAACTCCGCCTTCGTCATCCCGTGCTCGGCGCGCGACGGGATGGCGCCGGCGCTGCCGGGCTGGGGGAACCAGAGCCGCTGGATGTGACGCTTGGCCAGGGTCATCGCCGCGTCGAAACGGATGACGGGGAAGCGGCGGGCGACGTGGAGGATCGTCTGGATGACGGCTTCGCGCACGTCGGGCTTGAGGTAGTCCAGCTGCGCGGTGTCGTTCCAGGGGAACGAGGTGCCGTCGTTGCCGTGGTACACGTAGCGCGTCTCGCCGCTCCGGCGGTCGACGCGCTTGAAGACGACCGCGGCGTCCGAGCTGTTCCAGTAGTGGTCCTCCAGCACGATCGCGACCCGCTCGTCGCTCGAGAGGTCGGCGCCGGTGAACGAGTACGAAGGGAAGGGGCTCTCCGGAAGCGACAGGAACCGATCCGGATGCTCGATCACCCACGTCGAGTCGATGCCCATGTGGTTGGGGACCATGTCCGACGCCAACCGGATCCGCCGGCTCCATGCCCGGTCGCGCAGGCTCGCGTAGGCGGCGTCGCCGCCGAGGTCGTCGGCGATCCGGTAGTCCAGGAGCGAGTACGCCGAAGCCGCGGCCTCGGGATTGCCGCGCATCTGCTTGATCCGCTGCGACGCGCGACTCCGCTCCCACAAGCCGATGAGCCACAGACCCGTGATGCCCCAACGCGCCAGCGTGTCGAGCTCCTCGTCGGGGATGGCGTCGAGCGTGCGGATCCGGCGCCGGTAGCGTCGTGACAGATGGTCGAGCCAGACGTGGGTGCTCTTCGCCATGAGGACGATCCGCGGCATCCAGTCCCGGTCCATGCTGAAACGCTCGAGCTCGGCGTCGAGGCCCGCGAGCCCGGGGCCCTCGCCGCTTCGCCGGCCGTCCCCGGCGCCGCCGTGGAAGCGCATCCAGAGGCCGCGCTCCTCCTCGGCGAGAACGTCGAGCGCCATCCCGAGGCGTCGCATCAAGCGGGCGAGCGCCTCTCCGAGGATCGGGCCCCAATGGTCGCGGATGTATCGGAGCTGGTCGGCCAGCGAGGACGGGGCGTGGCGCGCGGGGACCCGCAGCAGCTCGAGGAGGGTCTCGCCCTCGGGCCCGAAGGGCGGCTGGCCGGAGAAGTACGCCTCGAGGGCGGAGATCGCTTCCCGATAGCGCGTGGACGCGGCGAGGGGCCGATCGTCGACGAGCTCGCGCAGCGGTCCGAGCGCGGGATTCTCGTTCGCGACGCGATTGAGCACGAGCTCCTCGAGGCGGTCCACTCGGGGCTCGAGGCCCGGGCCGAGGCCCGGGAACTCGGTGCCGAACGCGAGGAGCAGCCGCTCGGCGTCGCTTCCCAGGCGAGCGTCGACCTGAGCGAGCGCCGCGACGAGGGCGCCGGGTCGGACGTCCGCCTGGTAGCGCTCGACGACGAGGTGGAAGATCTCGTGGATGAGCCCCAGCGCGGCCAGCTCGCCGGCCTGGACGGTCGCCAGCCCCGGCGCGCGCATCGCGTTCATCCGGGCCGCCAGACGACGCACCGCGGCGCCGTTCGTGAGGACGAGATCCCCGTTCGACGCGAAGAGCGTCCGTTCGATGGCGTATCGCTCGCGGGCCGCCCGCGTGGGATGGAATGACTTCACGTCGTGAGCCCGCCGATTCGGCCGGTGAAGGACGCCGCAACGCGAGAGGATCGACCGACAGCGTAGACCTTCCCCCCCGAGTCCGGAACCCGCGCTCTTCGACCCGGCGGAGGGGCAGAGACGCACCGGGGTGGTGCCGAGACGGTCGTCCGGGCCCGCCCTACCAGATCCGGACGCGCTCCGTCGGCGCGAGGTACAGCGCTTGACCCGGCTGCACGTCGAACGCGGCGTACCACGCGTCGAGGTTGCGGACGGTGTCGGCACGGTACTCGGAAGGCGAGTGGCTCTCGGTGACCAGGCGCGCTCGTGCGGACGCCTCGCGTCGCTTGCTGCGCCAGCCCTGCGCGTACGCCAGGAAGAACTGCTGATCGCCCGTGAAGCCCTGCACGGTGCGCGGGCTCTTCCCGGCGAACAGCACCCGGTACGCGTCGTAGGCCACGGCGACGCCCCCGAGGTCGGCGATGTTCTCGCTCAGGGTGAGCGCTCCGTCGACCCGCGCGTCGGGGAACGGACGGTACGCCGAGTACTGCTCCACGAGCTTCGCGGTGGCGGCGCGGAAGTGCGCGAGGTCCGCGTCGGTCCACCAGTTCGACAGTCGGCCGTTCGCGTCGAACAGGGCCCCCTGGTCGTCGAAGCTGTGACTGATCTCGTGGCCGATGGACGCTCCCATGTCGCCGTAGTCCATCGGGGCGGGGCGCTTCGGATCGAAGAATGGCGGCTGGAGGATCCCCGCCGGGAAGTTCATCGCGTTCATGGCCGGCAGGTTGACCGCGTCGACCGTCTGGGGCGTCATCACCCACTCGGAGCGGTCCACCGGCTTTCCGAGCTTCGCGAGGCTCGTCCGGTAGGTGAAGATCTGGGCGCGCTCGGCGTTGCCGAAGGCGTCGGCGGGATCGATACGCAGCCCGGAGTAGTCGCGCCAACGATCGGGGTACCCCACGCCGACCTCGAGCGTGGCGAGCTTGGCCTTGGCGCGCGCCTTCGTCTCCTTCGACATCCACTCCAGGTTGTCGATGCGCCGGCCGAACGCGGCCACGAGACCGCGCACCATCGCCTGCGCGCGCGCCTTCTCGCTCGGCGGGAACCAACGCTTGACGTAGAGCTTGCCGACGGCGTCGCCGAGCGCGTCGTTGGTCGCCTCGACGGCGCGCTTGGTGCGCTCGCGCTGCTGCGGAATCCCGCGGACGACGTGATCGTGGAACGCGAAGCGCTCGTCGGCGTACGCGGCCGGGAGGAAGGGGGCTGCCTTCTCGATCGCGTGGAAGGTGAGGTAGTCCTGCCAATCCTCGAGCGGCTGCGCCGCGACCAGCGCGGAGATGCCGGTCACGGCCGCCGGTTGCCAGACCACGAAGCGCGGCACGGCGGCGAGCCCCGCCGCGGCGAAGAAGCTCGTCCAGTCGATGCCGGGAGCGCGCGCGTCGAAGTCGGCGCGGGCCCAGTGGTTGTTGCCCTTCTCGACGCTGTCGGACTCCTCGAGGCTCTCGTGCACCTCGGCGATCGCGTGCTCGAGCCCGACGATGCGCTCCGCCCTGGCCGCCGCGTCGGGCACGCCGGCGAGGGAGAGCACTCTCGTCACGTGATCGAGGTACTGGGCCCGGATCGCCGGGAGGGCGCCGGAGTCCTCCAGGTAATACGCGCGGTCGGGCATCACCAGGCCGCCCTGCACGAGGAACACGGCGTAATGCGCCGGTTCGTCGAGATCCTGCGCCACCCACACGCCGAGGATGTTCTCCGTGTGCTCCACGGTGGAGTTGAACAGGTCGACGTCGGCGCGCAGCGTTCCGCCGAGGAAGCTCGCCAGCCCGGTCCGGTCGGTGAGGGCAGCGATCCGGTCCAACGTGGGGCGGAGCGGCTCGAGGCCTTTCTTCTCGATCGCGACGGTGTCCATGAACGCCGTGTAGTAGTCGCCGATCTTGCGCGGCTCGGATCCCGCCGGCGCTTTGGCCTTCGCCGCTGCCTGGATCAAGTCCAGGGTTCGCGATTGGACCAGCTCGTCGAGCGCCGCGCCGACCCCGTAGCCGTCGCGGTCGGGAGGAATGTCCGTGTCCTGCACCCAACCGCCGTTCGCGTAGGCGAAGAAGTCGTCGCCCGGCGCGACGGAACGATCCATCCCGATGAGCTCGAGGCCGTGCGGCGGCTCGTCCACCGCGAGCGACCTCTTGCGCGCGGCCTCCGAGGGCACGGCGATCCCGAGGACCAGGATCGCGCCGAGGGCGCCGCCGAGAGCGAGCGCCGCCGTGCCGAGCGCTCCGCGAGTGCCTGCGCCCGGGAGTCCGACTTCGCAGCGCCGCGCGCGCCGGCCGGGGATCGGGGACATGGACGGGGACTCTAGCCCCGCCGCCCGCCCGTGCGCCAGCGGTCGCGTCGCGCCCGGGATGTCGCGATCGGGGCCCACGGCTACCCGCGCCCGACAATCACCGCGTCGAGAGGCTGCGGAGCCGGCTGAGACCGAGGAATCCGAATCCGGAACGTGGTGCCGCGGCCCTCCACGCTCTCCACGTCGATCGTCCCGCCGTGCTTGCGGCAGATCACCGAGTGGGCGATCGCGAGCCCTTGCCCGGTGCCCTTGCCCACCGCCTTCGTCGTGAAGAACGGATCGAAGATCCGCGGGCGAATCGACGCGGGGATGCCTTTGCCGTTGTCCGTGATCTCGATCTCCGCGCCCTGCTCCGTATCGCGCGTCACGATCCGGATGAGGCCCTTGCGACCCTTGTCGCCGACGTCGGCGATCGCGTGGGCGGCGTTCACGACCATGTTGAGGATGACCTGGTTGAGCTCGCCGGCGATGCACTCCACCGGCCTCAGATTCGGGTCGAGAGCCGTCTCGACGTCCGCCACGTACTTCCATTCGTTGCGCGCCACGGTCACGGTGGTCGCGATGGCGCGATTCAGGTCCGTGCTCGTCTTCTCGCTGCCCGGGTGCGAGAACTCCTTCATCGCGCGCACGATGGTGGCCACGCGATCGACTCCCTCCAGCGTCTGCTCGATCGCGCGGGGAATCTCCGCGAGCAGGTAGTCCGTCTTCGCCTCGGTGATGGCCTGCCGCAGCTCCTCGGTCGCTTCGCGCGTCGGGGTCTCTTCGCCGTTTCCGTGGACGAGCGCCTGGCACTTCGCCACGGGGCCGAGAAGGGCCTGGAACGCGCTCTTGAGGAAATGCGTGTTGTCGCTGACGTACTGGGTCGGCGTGTTGATCTCGTGGGCGATTCCGGCCGCGAGCTGCCCCACCGACTCCAGCTTCGCGGACTGGTAGAGCCGCTGCTCCAGGTCCTTCCGCTCGTTCTCGGCGCGCAGCGCCTCGCGAATGTCGCGGGCCACGACCACGGCGCCCTCCGTGCCGTCGTTCAGCGGGAGCGGCGACACGGACAGCGAGACGGGGATCGCCGTCCCGTCCTTGGCCGTGAGCGCGGAAGCGCGAGCGTCCGAGGGCGGCATCGAGCCCGGCAGGCCGAGGACGGCAGCGTCCGCCTCCGGTGCGAAACGCAGAAGCGCCTGTCCGATCATCTCCGCTTCGCTCCAGCCGAGGAGCCGCGCGGCGCTCTGGTTGACCCGCCGGATCCTCCGATCCGAGTCCACGACGATCACGGCCTCTCCGATCGCATCGACGATGTTGCCCAGGAACTCCTTGGACACGGTCGTGTGCAGCAGTCCCTCGGCCATCGCCCCGAAGCCCGTCACGAGTTTCCCGATCTCGTCCTCCGCGGCGGGGATCCGGACCGTTCCGGCCTGCAGGTCGCCCTGGGCCACTTGTCCGGTCACTCGCGCCAGCCGAGTGAGCGGCACCACCACGCGGAATCGCACGTAGGTGAACGCGATGACCCAGATCAGGACGACCGGCACCATGGTCCACAGGGCGCACGCGGAAAGGGCCGAGACCCGACGCTCCACGTCGTTCATCGCCTGTGTGACGGCCTCTTCCTGGGCGCGCTGCTGCGCGGCGAGCATGGCGCTCAAACGGTCATGGCAGACCCTGGCCTCGTTCGCCATCTCCGCGATGTCGCTGGAAGGGGGCAGTACATCCTCCGTGTCCAGCATCCGGTTGGAGAGGCGGAGCGCGAGGTCGTTGTATCGGTCGAAGGCCTTCAACAACGATGCCGCGGACGATTCGTTGCCCGGAATCGTCGCCAGCGCGCGCGCGGTCTTTCGAAAGCGGATCGCCTCTTCCTGGTTGTGACGGATCAGGGCGCGCTCGCCGAGCAGCACGGCCTGCTCGTAGTCGACCGCGACGCCCCGGACGATCGTCACGAGATCGCGCGTGCGCTCCAGGGCGGGCGAACGGGATACCCGGATCTCCGCCATGTCTCGGGCGACGGCGTTGCTCGTGGACCACGCCTGCCAGAAGATGAAGGCGAGGGACACGCCGAACGTTCCGAGGAGGAGGACCGCTTTGTTGGCCAGGCTCACCCGCTCGAGGGCAAGCCGAGCGGCGCGGATCATCTCTCGATCTCGATGACCCGGACCCCGCGGCACGTGGCGCTCGAATCCACGAAGGCGAGCGCGCCGGGCGTCGTGCGGACGAAGTCGAGCAGCCGGGACTCCGAGTCGAAGGCTTTCGGCGGCAAGCCCTTGCCCGAGAAGACCTGGCTCCTCCAGTAGCTCGTGAACTGGCTCGCCGTCCTCTGCAGGAACTGACGGGTGAACTCCTCGTTCATGGGCGGCTTGCTCAGGACGGCGGGCACGAGCACGACGTCCCCGAGTCGAACCTGCTGTCCGAGGTAGACGCGACGAACCACGTCCGCGTCCATCTTCGTCACGCCGACTCCCGGATGAGCGATGATCACGACCTGGGCACGCGCGGGCTGCATCGGCAGGAGAACCGCGAGGGTGAGGAAGAGGCCGCGCCAGAGGGTTCGCACGGTGGTCCTCCTCAGAACGCCACGGAGAGCTTCGTTGCGAGGTACTGCCACCTCGGTTGCATGCCCAGCGGATTGAGCGCGCGGCTGAGGGAGGCAGTGCCGTGGACGTCGTGGCCTTCGATCTTCGCGATCAACCGGCTCGTGAGGTCGACTCGCAGCGACAGAGCGAAGTCCTTCGAGTAGCCGAGGTTGGGATCGGCGTAGGCCGCGCCGTCTCGATCGCCGCGATCCGGGTAGTAGACGGAGTAGTACGTGCTCATGGCGAGATTCGACCGGAGCTCCCGCGCCACCTGCACGTAGTACCGCTCATCGGTCACGTTGATGGGAAAGCGGGCGTTGCCGAGGATGCCGTTCCACTGCCCGTATTCCGCCACGAGCGTCCAGAGGCCCGGTGTGTACTCCACCGAAGCGACCTGCATGTCGAACTGATCGAACGTCCAGGCGGATTCGGTGGGCTCGCCAGGCGGCAGCATCAGCGGGTTGATCCGGATGGGAACGTTGCCGTTGAGGTACCGCTGGAAGGTCAGCCCCGCGCGCACGTGGGAGGAGGGCTGCTCCCAGATCAGCGCCGTGCCTACCCCGGGGATCGGATCGACGTCGTCCACGGTCCAAGCCCCGCTCCCGAAGTCGTCGAGCGTCCGGGCGATGGAGCCGTCGCTCTTCAGCGTGGTCCAGCCGAAGTGAAGCTCGTAGGACAGGAGTCCGGCGGGAATCGCGATCGACCCGTGGGCGTCGCCTCCGGTGGAGCTCGTCTGGAAGTCCCGGAACTGCAGGTTGTAGATGCTCTGGGGGAGCAGAATCGGGGTCCGAACCGCGTCGACGTCCGCGGTCTCGCTGTAGAGACCGTAGGGGAGCTTGTAGGCCCCGAGACGGAGACCGAACTCGTTGCGCACGCGCCAGTCCAGAAACGCCCAGTCCAGCTTGACGTCGTAGTTTCCCAGCGGCCCGAGGTCGCGGGTGAACAGCTGTCCTCCGATCGAGAGGCCGGGACGAAGGTCCGCGAACGCGTTGACGCCGATCTCGGTGAAGGAAAGGTCGCCGCCTCGGGACTCGTTGAGATAGTTGTTCTTGGTCGAGCTCAGGAGACCCTGGCTGACGAAGCCGTGCACATGGCCTTCGGCCCAGCTCCCGACGTCCGCCCTGGCCGGCGTCGCGCAACCCAACACGAGCACCAACCACGGGAGGGTCGATCTCATGGTCGTTCCTCCGTGACTCCTCGCAGAGGCGATCGAAAACACGAAGCCTTGCTCTACTTATCGACGAAACGTAGCCGCGCCTTGACCAGAGGCTGGTCGGGGGAGACACGCCATCGTCGACCCGGGTAGGGGGCCCGTCGCTCGTCCCGCGGCGTCAGGCCGAAGCGGAGGGGCCGTCGGGACGTTGCGTCACGAGCGTGGAATCGTTGCGGAGCTTGGGTCCAGCCGGGCTCGCTTCGGCCGGGGGCGTCATTCGATCAGAGCGCGCGGGAACAGGATGTTGTTCTCCAGGTGGATGTGCTGGTGGAGCGACTCTTCCAGCGCGGCGAGACCGTGCCAGAGCGCTCGCCAGGTGTTGCAGGCCGCGCTCGGGACGTCGTAGTCGTTCGTCAACCGCCGGACCCTTCGAAGAAGCGTCGCGACCGCCGCGTGCTCGTCTTCCATCACGGAGATCGGGCCGTCGGCCGCCGGTCCCTGGCCGTGCCGGATCATCGGGAAGAGGATCTGCTCCTCCTTCTCCATGTGTTGCACGAGCTCGCCTTCGAGCTCGAGAACCACCGCGAGCAGCTCGGAGAGCCGCTCCGGATCCTTGTCGTGGTGCACGTGGTCGACCTTGCGAGCCATCGCCTCGAGGCGCGGCAGCTCCTCGCGCAACGGCCGGTGGTACGCGGTGAGAATGTGCTCGATCAGGTCGCCGAGCGGGGCTTGGTCCCAGCGCTCCGCGGACTCGTCGCGGTTCTCGAGCTCCTTGCGGATCTCCCCGAGCACGTCCTCGGGGTCGAGGCTCTTCTCATCGCAAACGACCCGGAGCGACCGACCGCCTCCGCAACAGAAGTCGATGCCGTGCCGGGCGAAAACCCGTGTGGCCAGCGGATGCTCCGCGGCGAGTTGACCCACTTTGCTTTCGGCGGTGATGGACATGCTCTCCCCCTGTCACGTCGGGCGTGGGACCAAATGACGCCTTCCAGGTCAGAATATCTGTGATTGGGTGGCAGGACAAGGCGATCCAACCGCGGCGCGAGCCGGCTTTCCCAGCGATAGCGCACCCTATAATGGAAGAATATCGACCTTTGGGCCGCGCCATGCCCCGCTCTGTCGTCGATCACTGGTCCCGGAAATCTATCTTGACGCTCGCGCCCGGCCTGGATATTTATGGATAAGAACGTCCTTATATCCATTTCCACGGAGCCCCGTGTGATCTCACAGACCGCCGAGTACGCCCTCCGCGCGGCCGTCTTCTTGGCGGCCTCCGGCGAGATACGGCGACCGGCGCGGGAGATCTCGACCGCCACGCAGATCCCCGGGAACTACCTGGCGAAGATTCTCGGCGCCTTGGCGCGAGCCGGCATCGTCGAGGCTCAGCGAGGACCGCACGGCGGCTTCGTGCTCGCCCGTGATCCTCGGGAGGTCACCGTCCTGGAACTCGTGTGCGCCGTCGAGCCGTGGAGGCGCACCGAGACATGTCCCCTCGGTCGACCCGAGCACGCGGGTCGGCTGTGCGCACTGCATCTCATGTTGTCGGAGGCGGAGCTACGAATCGAGGACGCGCTCCGCGCCTGCACGCTGCGACAACTCGTGGCGCCCTCGAACGGAGAGTCCTGCTCGTTTCCCGGGAGTCCTGCGTCGTGACCGCCCGACGTCCACGGCGGCGCGACGAATCGTCCGCTCGGTTCCGGTCCGGGTGGGTCCATCGTTTCCGCCCGGGTGGTCCGGACGGTGTCCGAAAGGAGGAATGCCCCCGATGAAGCGCATCTCCTGCGCGCTCGCGATCGTGACGGCGTTGGCCCTGGTCGGCTGCGCCGGAGGGAAGGGATCGAAGACTGCCGGCGCCGGCGCCGGCGGCGCGTCGGTCGCTCAAGTCGTCGCCGAGCGCAATCTCACGCCGGACGACGTCCTCGCCGCCGTGAAGACCTACACGCCCAGCGGGCGACACGACGACTACATCATGTTCGCGTCCGGCGGGCACTCGGGTCAGGTGTTCGTGGTCGGCGTGCCGTCGATGCGGCTGCTCCGCTCGATCGCGGTCTTCACGCCGGAGCCCTGGCAGGGTTGGGGCTACGGCGCGGGCAACGAAGTCCTCGCGGCCGGAAACATCGCCGGGAACAAGATCACGTGGGGCGACACGCACCACCCCGCGCTCAGCGAGTCGGCCGGCGACTACGACGGCCAGTTCCTCTTCATCAACGACAAGGCCGGGGCGCGGGTGGCGGTGATCGACCTGCGCGACTTCGAGACCAAGCAGATCATCAAGAATCCGGTGGCCATCAACGACCACGGCGGCACGTTCGTGACACCGAACACGGAGTACGTGATCGAAGGCGGGCAGTACGGGACGCCGCTCGGTTGGGAGTACGCGCCCATCGAGAAGTACAAGGAGTCCTACCGCGGCATGGTCACGCTCTGGAAGTTCGATCGCACGAAGGGTCGGATCGACCCCGACAAGTCCTTCGCCCTCGAGCTGCCGCCGTACTGGCAGGACCTGTTCGACGCCGGAAAGCTCGCGAGCGACGGCTGGATCTTCGGCAACAGCATCAACACGGAGCTCGCCACCGGAGGCATCGAGGAGGGCAAGCCGCCCTTCGAGGCGGGGACGACGCAGGCGGCGGTGGACCTGCTGCACATCATCGACTGGAAGAAGGCGGAAGCGGCGTTCCAGGGCGGCAAGTTCACCAAGGTGCACGGCTTCCCCGTGATCGGCCTGAAGACGCTCATCGACGAAGGGATCCTCTACTTCGCGCCCGAGCCGAAGAGCCCGCACGGCGTCGACGTGGCGCCCAAGGGTGACTTCATCGTCGTGGCCGGGAAGCTCGATCCCCACGTCTCCATCTACAGCATCGAGAAGATCAAGGCCGCCATCGCCGCGAAGGCGTTCTCGGGCGCGGACCCCTACGGCGTGCCGATCCTGAAGCAGGACGCGGTCGTCGAGGCGCAGGTGGAGTTGGGGCTCGGACCCTTGCACACGCAGTTCGACGACAAGGGATACGCCTACACGTCGCTCTTCCTGGACAGCGCCGTGGCCCGCTGGACCCTGGGCGGTCCCTACGACGAGCTCAATCCCGAGGCGCCGTGGACGCTCGTCGCGAAGACGCCGGTGCAGTACAACATCGGCCACCTGACCTGTCCCGAGGGCGACACGGTGAGCCCCGACGGCAAGTACTGCGTGGCGCTCGACAAGTGGTCCGTCGACCGGTTCTTCCAGACGGGCCCCTTGCTTCCGCAGAACTTCCAGCTGATCGACATCAGCCAGCCCGGCGACAAGATGCCCGTGCTCTACGACATGCCGATGGGCGTCGGCGAGCCGCACTACGCTCAGACGATCAAGGCGGACAAGCTCAAGCCCTGGTCGATCTACCCGCAGGTCGGCTGGAATCCGCAGACGCAAGCGCCGGCGGTCGATGCGGCGGTGCAGGGCAAGGAAGGCGTGGTGAGGAAGGGCAAGGACGTCCACGTGTACATGACGGCGATCCGCAGCCACTATACGCCGGAGCACGTCAAGCTGAAGAAGGGCGATCACGTCGTGTGGCACATCACGAACCTGGAGCAGACCCAGGACGCCACGCACGGCTTCGCCATCCCCGGCTACAACATCAACCTCAGCCTGGAGCCGGGCGAGTCCGAGACGGTCGAGTTCGACGCGAACCAGGCGGGGACCTTCACGTACTACTGCACCGAGTTCTGCTCGGCGCTGCATCTCGAGATGATGGGCTACCTGCTGATCAGTCCGTCGTGAGAAGGGGGAGGGCGGGTGCCTCGCGGCGCCCGCCCGCGCCCTTCCGAGGAGAAGCGATCCCATGACCACCATCGAGAGGGTCCTCGGGCCCCGGGTTCCCGCGGCGGAGCTGCACGCGCACCGAGGACGCTACGCGCTTCCCACGCTGCTCTTTGCCGCGGCGGCCGTGCTGCTCGTCATCTCGCTGGTCCTCCCGTACTGGCAGATGACGCTGCACGCGCCGCAGTATCCCCACGGACTGCGCCTCCGCGCCCTCCTCACGCGTTTGGACGGCGACGTTCGAGAGATCGACGGCTTGAACCACTACATCGGCATGCGTCACCTCGGGGAGGCCGCGCAGTTCGAGCGCTCGGTGGCCGTGATGGCGGTGACGGTTCTCTCCCTGCTCGTCCTCGCGTCCACGTTCGTGCACAACCGATGGGCGGCTGCGCTCGCGTTCCCGGCGCTGTTCTTCCCGGTGGCGTTCCTCGTGGATCTGCAGCTGTGGCTGGCGGACTTCGGGACGCACCTGGACCCGCACGCGCCTCTGTCCACGTCGGTCAAGCCGTTCGTCCCGCCGGTGCTGGGTGTAGGCAAGATCGGGCAGTTCCGCACCGTGGCCCTGCCGGACGTGGGGCTCTGGCTGGCGGTCGGTGCCGCGGCCGTCCTCGTGGTCGGCCTCTGGTCTCACCGTCGCGCCTACAAGCCGCTCGTCGACGCACTCGTGGCCGGCTCGGAGTCGCCACGCTCATGACCGCGCACCTCGTCGCCTTCGCGCTCGTCAGCATGCTCGGAGCCGGTGCCGCGGGCGCGGACACGCCCCCGGTCTCGCCGCCTTTCGACCTCCGGGGGGCCGTCGCGGCGGCGAGCGACGGCGACGTCATCGACGTGCCTCCGGGAGTCCACGCGGGACCGCTGGTCCTGGACAAGCGCGTCACCCTCGAAGGTCGAGGGCGCGCCGTGATCCAGGGCCCCGGCGCGGGCGACGTGATCCGCATCGCGGCGCCCGGCACCGTCGTCCGCGGCCTCGTCGTCCGCGGGACCGGCACCGACCTCGTCGGTCAGAACTCCGCCATCCACGTGGTGGCTCCCGACGTCACGGTCGAAGGCAACGTGCTCGAGGACGCGCTCTTCGGGATCTCGCTCGACAGCGCGCCCCGCGCGGTCATCCGCGGCAACGTCATCCGCGGAATGGCGCTTCCCCTGGGGCGCCGCGGCGACGCGATCCGCCTCTGGTCCAGCGACGACGCCACGATCGAGGGCAACACGGTGCAGCGCGCCCGCGACGTCGTCATCTGGTACTGCAAGCGCGTGCGCTTGACCGGGAACCGCGTCTCGCAAGGCCGCTACGGGATGCACTTCATGTACGCGGAGGGCGTGACCCTCGTGGGCAACCGACTGGAGGACAACTCCGTCGGCGCCTACCTGATGTACAGCAAGGACCTCGTCGTGCGCGACAACCTGTTCGCGCGAAGCCGAGGTCCCTCGGGATTCGGTCTGGGCCTCAAGGACGACGACCGCGTGGACACGCAGGACAACTGCATCGTGGGCAACCGGGTGGGGATCTACATCGACAACACTCCCTGGTCCTCGACCGTGCACGACGACTTCACGCGCAACGTGATCGCCCTCAACGATCTCGGCGTGGAGTTCCTCCCTGCGGTCCAGCGGAACCGGTTCTCGAACAACGCGTTCATGGACAACATCGAGCAGATCGCCCTGGCGGGGGACGGAGAGCTCCGCGGGAACGACTTCACGCCGGGCGGCGTCGGGAACTACTGGAGCGACTATGCGGGCTACGACCTCGCCGGCGACGGCGCCGGCGACCTCCCGTATCGCGCGGAGAGCCTGTTCGAGAACCTGATGGATCGGGAGAAGGGCCTGCGTCTCTTCCTCTTCAGCCCGGCCCAGCAGACGATCGAGCTGGCCGCGCGGGCGCTCCCCATCATCAAGCCGCGTCCGAAGGCCGTGGACACGGCGCCGCGCATGAGACCGGCCGTCCTCGACCTGCCGCTGCCCGGAGCTTCCCCGCGCTGGCCGTTCCTGGCGCTCGCCGGAGTCCTCGGCGCGGGC
Source organism: bacterium (assembly GCA_046330135.1). GTDB lineage: Bacteria > ARS69 > ARS69 > ARS69 > ARS69 > CAYYFX01. The sequence goes on along the minus strand of JAXLTI010000003.1, from coordinate 592,069 downwards.
TCCCTCTTGACGCTGCGCGGCGCGGCGGACGACCGGAAGCCGAGGCGCGAGCCCCGTGCGCCGGCTGCGGCGGAGGCGGTGCAAGTGATGGCCGCGCCGCTCGTGCGGATGTCGCGGATCCGCAAGCGCTACGGAGCCTTCGTGGCGCTCGACGGCATCGAGGTGGACGTCCGCGAGGGCGAGGCGGTGGCGCTCTGGGGTCGCAACGGGGCGGGGAAGACCACCGCGATCCGTTGCCTTCTCGGCTTGTGCCACTTCGAGGGCACGCTGGAGGTCGCGGGCTGGGACGTCCGGCGTCGTGGGAAGGACGTTCGGCGGCTTCTCGGCTACGTTCCGCAGGAGCTCGCGTTTCACGACGATCCGCGCACCCGCGAGACGCTGGAGTTCTACGCGCGCCTCAAGCACGTGCCCGTCGCCCGCGTCGACGAGGTCCTTGCGGAGGTCGACCTCGCGGAGCACGCCTCCAAGCGCATCCGCGAGCTTTCGGGCGGCATGAAGCAGCGGGTGGCGCTCGCCGCGGCGCTGCTCGCGGAGCCGCCGATCCTCGTGCTCGACGAGATGACGTCGAGCTTGGATCAATCTTCGCGCGCAGGGTTCCTGAAGCTCCTTCTCCGGTTGAAGGAGCGCGGCAAGACGATTCTCTTCACGTCGCATCGCATCGACGACGTGAGGCGGCTGGCGGACCGGGTGATCGTGCTCGAGCGGGGCCGCGTCCGCTCCACCTGCACGCCGGAGGATCTGCCCGCAGCGCTCGGTCTCGTGACGACGCTCCGCGTGAGAGTAGGCTCCGTGGCGGCGGCGGCGGCCGCGCTCCGCAATGCGGGCTTCGAGCCGTCCACGAACGGCGGCGACGTGGTGGAAGTGCGGGTCCCCCCGGATCGGAAGCTCGACGTCATCCGGACTCTGGATTTGGCGGGCGCCGCGCCGGCGGACCTGGAGATCGAGTCGGACGGCGGGGCCGACGACGAGGACTCCGTCGCCCCGAAGGAGGCGTAGAGCCATGGAAGCCGGGATCGTCGTGACGCTGGCGCGGAAGGAGCTTCGCGACTCGCTCCGGAATCGCTGGTTCCTGCTCTACTCGATCGCTTTCGCGGTGCTCGCCCTGGCGGTCTCCTGGATCTCGCTCGCGGGATCGGGGACCTACGGCTTCGCCGGCTACGGGCGGACGGCCGCGGGGCTCGTGAACCTGGTGCTCCTCGTCGTGCCGCTCATGGCGCTCACGCTGGGGGCGGGCAGCGTGGCCGCCGACGCGGAGCGCGGGACGCTCGCCTACGTGCTCGCGCAACCCGTCGATCGCGGCGAGGTTCTTCTCGGGAAGTACGTGGGTCTCGCGACGGCTCTGCTGGGCTCGCTCGCCTCGGGCTTCGCCGTCAGCGCGGCGGCGATCGCGGCGACCGCGGGCGGGGAGGACATCCGGAGCTACGCGTCTCTCGTCCTGATGACGTTCGTTCTGGCGCTCGCGATGCTGAGCGTGGGCTTTCTCATCTCCGTCGCGGCCCGCAAGGCGTCGGTGGCCACGGGCGCCGCGCTCTTCACGTGGCTCACGCTCGCGTTCCTCAGCGATCTCGGTCTGATGGGCGGCGCCATCGCGTTCCGGCTGCGCGTGGACACTCTCTTCCGTCTCGCGCTGGCGCATCCGCTCCAAGTGTTCAAGATGGCGGTGCTGGGCGCGGTTCACGCGTCGCTGGACGTCCTGGGGCCGGCCGGGCTGTACGCCACGCAGACTCACGGGCGCGCGCTGCCGCTTCTCTTCGCGGCGTCCCTCGCGGCGTGGATCGTGCTCCCGCTGGCGAGCGCATGGACGATCTTCGTCCGGCGCGGAGACGTATGATGAGGGCCCGCGTCCTCGCCACGGCGTGCGCGGCGACCCTGCTGGCCGCGTGCGCTCGGTCGAAGCCGCTCCTTCCTCCGAGCGTCCGCTGGGGAGAGGACGTCTGTTCGGCCTGCGGCATGATCGTGAGCGAAGAGCGCTTCGCGGCCGCCGCCGCGGTGGCGGGACAGGGGGGACGCGTCGAGATGCGGGTGTACGACGACATCGGCTGTCTGGTCCGGGACGGGGCGAGCGCCGGCGCGGGCAGGGTGCTCGCGAGGTGGGTGCACGACCACGGCGACCTCGCTTGGCTCCGGGCGGAGGGCGCCCTCTACGTGCGGAGCGCTTCGCTCCAGACTCCGATGGGCTCGGGCGTCGCGGGCTTCTCGAGCCGCGCGCGCGCCGAGGCGTTTCGAGGTCAGAAGGACGGAGAAGTCCTGGATTGGACGGGGCTCACGGCCGCGGGCGCGGCCGGAGGGCTCGGAGCGCCGCCGCCGGCGGCGGGAGCGGCGCCCGGAGACTGAATCGCCTTCTGTGGGCGAAGATCATGCGCAGCTGCAAGGAGATCCACGAGCATGACGCACGGCGACGCTGAGGACCGACACGGTCAGGGCCATCTCGCGCACCACTTCGACACCACCGACCAGCAGTTCTCGTCCTCGAAGCTCGGGATGTGGTTGTTCCTGGGGACGGAGCTGCTCATGTTCGGGGGGCTCTTCTGCGCCTACGCGATCTATCGGGCGAACCACCCGGAGATCTTCCGGTGGGCGCGGGTCCTCCTGGATCGGAAGATGGGTGCGCTCAACACCCTGATCCTCATCTCGTCGAGCTTCACGATGGCCACCGCCGTGCGGTGCGCGCAGAGCGATCAGCGCAAGCGGCTGGTCCTGTTCCTCTCGCTCACCTTCCTCGGCGCCTGCGGGTTCCTGACGATCAAATTCCTGGAGTACCGCCCGAAGTTCGAGCACGGCCTTCTGTGGGGGCGGCTGTACGCCCCCGACGCCGCTTACGTCGCTCATCACTACGGGGTGGAGGCCGCGGGGCACGGCAAGGGAGCGAAGGCCGCCGCGCACGTACCGGATGTCGCTCGCGGGCAGAAGATCGCGATGGAAACGTGCGCGAGCTGTCACGGGAAGGACCTGCACGGTCTGCCGAAGAACGGCCTCAACCTCGTCGCGTCGAAGTTCGTCGGATCGAAGACCGACGACGAGCTGGTGGACTTCGTCAAGGTGGGGCGGCCGCCTTGGGATCCGGCCAACACCACGAAGGTCCAGATGCCTCCTCGCGGCGGGAATCCCACGCTCACCGACGACAAGCTCCACGACGTCGTGGCGTACCTCCGCACCGTGTGGAAGGGGCCCGGCGCGGAGACGACGGCCGTGGCGCAGGCCGCGGCGCCGACCGACTCCTCGGCGGCCGCGCCCGACATCCCGAAGTCCGTGCTGCCGCCCGCGGCCAGTCCGCCCGAGGAGCTTGCGACGCCCGTGCCGGCCGCGCCGGCCGAGGTCCCGATGGAGCCGAAGAACGTGCAGCAGTTCTTCGGAATCTACTTCCTCATGACCGGCCTGCACGCGATCCACGTCATCGCGGGGATGTGCGTGATCGGCTGGCTGATCGTAGGAGCGGCGCGCGGGAGGTACGGGTCCAGCTACTACACGCCCGTCGATCTGGGCGGGCTCTTCTGGCACCTCGTCGACCTCATCTGGATCTTCCTGTTCCCGCTCTTCTATCTGATCTGAAGGGAGCGGAGCGCGCGCAGCGACGGACGGTCGGCGGCCCCGGCTTCCGCCGGCTCACGACCTCTCCTCTCGGACTCCGGCTTGCCGTGGGCGCCTCCGAACCGCGGGACATGCGGCTCGATCGGCGCGCTCGGTGTAGGCTGCGGCGCGACGGCGGTCCAGGAGCGCAGCCGGGGATCGATCAGGGCGCTAGTTCGGTGAGCGACGCTCCGAAGCCGTGAACGGGGGGGGCCGTGGCGCGAGGCCTGGCAGCGACGCTCTGCGCGCTTCTGGTGATGGGCACGGCCGGCGAGAGCCGCTCCCTGGAGCTCGCGGCCGTCCCCTTCGATCTGCAGGCCGCCCTCGACCGCGCGCTCGCGGCGGGCGAGAAGCGCATCGTGGTGCCGCCGGGCCGGTATCGCGTGACGCCGAAGCACGGGCAACATCTGCGGCTCGAGAACCTCACCGACATCCAGATCATCGCCGACGGCGTCGAGATGGTGTGCTCGGAGACCACGCGCGGAATCGTCTTCGAGAACTGCCGCAGCGTCCGGCTCCAGGGACTGACGATCGACTACGATCCGCTGCCGTTCACCGAGGCGCGCATCACCGCGTTGGCGCCGGACAAGAGCTGGGTGGAATTCGCGATCCTCGACGGCTACCCCGACCACCACCTCGTCGAGCGCGTCGAGATCTTCGATCCCGCCACCGGTGAGCTGCGCCGACCCGACGCCGCGTGGGCCGAGACTTTCGAGTCGCTCGGCGGGCATCGCTACCGGATCGCCAAGCGCGCGGGTTACCGGTTCGACGCGGCGAAAGACCTCGAGCAAGTCGGCGACATCCTCGTGACCAACGACGCCTTCCCCGACGACGCCCGCGGCCACGCCGTCTGGCTGGAGCGGTGCACGGACGTTCAGCTCGAGGACGTGACGCTGTACGCGTCGCCGCTCTTCGGGTTCGCGGAGCTGCAGTGCGCGGGCGTCACGTACCGGCGCTGCCGGGCGGATCGCCGAGCGCCGGCCGACGACCCGGTGCAGCGCGGCTTCGCGCGTCTGCGCTCGCTCGACGCGGATGCGTTCCACAGCACCGAGGCCACGCGGGGACCGTCGATCCTGGACTGCACCGCGAAGTTCCAGGGCGACGATTGCGTGAACATCCACGGCACGTATCACCTGATCGTCGCCGCGAGCGGCGATCGGCTGCGCATCGTCACGCCGGGGCGGCTCACGATCGAAGCCGGGGATCCGGTCGAGTTCCTGCCCTTCGACGGCCCACGCCCGCCGGACGCCGTGGCGCAGGGGATCGAGCCGGACGCGCCGGCCACCGACGCGGAGAGGGCGTTCATCCGGGGGCTGAGTCTCCATGCGGACCTCAAGGGCCGGTTGCTGAGCGCGGAAGCGAAGGTCTTCCGGGTGACGCTCGATCGAACGGTCGCGCTGCCGCCGGGGTCCGCGATCGGCTCCGCGAACCGCACCGGCAACGGCTTCGTGGTGCAGGGCTGCGACTTCGGACACGACCGTTCGCGCGGGATCCTGATCAAGGCGAGCCACGGCCGGGTCTCCGGCAACCGGATCACGGGCACCTGGAGCTCGGCCGTGCTGGTCGCGCCGGAGTACTGGTGGCTGGAGTCCGGCAGCTCGTGCGACGTGGAGATCCGCGGGAACACGATCACCGCCTGCCGCGCCACGGCGATCGAGGTCGTCGCGCGCGGCGGGGACGGCCGACCGTTGCCCGCGGGGGCGCACCGGGACATCCGCATCGACGGGAACGTCATCACCGCGAGTCCGGCGCCCACGATTCGCGTCGAGTCCACGGAGGGGGAATCCGGCCGTTAGGCGCCCGCCGGCGATCCTCGGAGGGCCGTGGGGGGCTCGCGATCCGAGGGCGGCGTTCCGTCTCCGTGGGCGCTCGCGGATGCGGTACCATGGGCGCCGGGATTCGTGGGAGCGCCGCCACACCCGACGGGGAGCCGCACGAGCCCGCCGCCCAGCTACGGAGGGTGGGATCCATGGCTTGGTTCAGCCGCTTCACCCGCTTCGGGGACATGCACCTCGTGTACGGCCAAGAGGCGAACATGTCCTGCGGGATCGCCAGCGTGATCATGTGCGTCTTCAAGATCAACAAGCTCCGCCCGGGGAGTCAGGCGGTCCAGGTCGAGAAGGACATCTACGACAAGTACTCGAAGGCGTCGGGCGGCGCGTACAAGCCCGAGCAGAAGGGCACGCGCCCCGAGCACCTCGTGACCGTTCTCGATTCGCTCGACTGCGGGAAGTGGACGTGGGCCGCCATCCCCGCGGACTCCGCAGCCAACCGGATCGTGCAGGAAGTGGGCATCGTGCACGGTCTCGGGCCCACGGTCGGCGTGAACCCCGTCATCATCGGGGTCGATTGGGATGCCGGCGGCGCCCACTGGGTGGTGATCGACACGATCCGGCACTTCAACGGGAAGAACTACGCGACGATCTGCGATCCGTGGGACACGAACGTCCACATCGAGGACGTGACCGCCGGAAAAGCGTTCACGTACGCGGCGGGTCAAGGCGGGTTCAAGCTGGACTTCTGGGGCACCAACAAGGGACAGACGAGCCCGTACGGCGCCACGGACATGGGTCGCGTGAAGACCTGGGGGATGATCTACCGGACGAAGAAGACCTGATGGACTGACTTCCGACCCGCGGCGGCGCGCAGGCTCGGACAGGCGCTCGACTCCCCTGATCCCGGAGGTGAGCCTGTGCCGTGCAACGCCAACCGCGCTCTCCTGGCCGCGCTGGCCGCGTGGAGCGCGTGGCCGTGGCCGGCTCGGGCGCAGGATGGGGTGGATCCCGCGCCCTGGGTGACGGACGGCCCGGTGTACGCCGTCGCCCGATCCGGAGACACGGTCTACCTCGGCGGCAACTTCACGCGCGTGGGCCCCGTCACCGGTGGCGGAGCGCTGCTGAGCGCTTCGAGCGGTCAGGCGGTGCTGCCGTTGCCGCGCGTCGAGGGTCGCGTGTACGCCGTCGCCTCGGACGGCGCAGGCGGCTGGTACGTCGGGGGCCTCTTCACCGAGGTCGGCGGCGCGTCGCGGTCGAACCTCGCGCGCATTCTCGCGGATGGCTCCGTCTCGCCGTGGGCTCCCGCCCCGAACGGGCCGGTGTACGCCGTAGCCGCGGGCGGGGGGACCGTGTACGCGGGCGGCGGGTTCACGAGCGTCGGCGGTCGTTCGCGGCGATACGTCGCGGCGTTCGATGCGGCGGGGTCCGCCACGGCCTGGGATCCAGGCGCGAGCGCCCAGGTCCAAGCGCTGGCGGTGAGCGCCGGGACCGTGTACGCCGGCGGCGCCTTCACGAACGTCGGGGGTCAGGAGCGCAATCACCTCGCGGCATTGGATGCGGCGACCGGGGCGGCCACGCCCTGGAATCCCGACGTCGACGGCGTGGTCTCGGCGCTGTCGGTGAGTGGCGGCACCGTCTACGCGGGCGGCGCCTTCCGGAACATCGGCGGCAGCTCGCGGAGCTATCTTGCGGCCCTGGACGCGACGACCGGCATGGTCGAGCCCTGGCGAGCGGACGCGGACGACCGCGTCTTGGCCCTCGCGGCGAGCGGGGGAACCGTGTACGCGGGCGGTTACTTCGCGAGCATCGAGGGTCAGCCTCGGGCCTACCTCGCGGCGCTGGACGCGGCGACGGGCGCGCCCCAGGCGTGGACTCCGAACGCGGACAACCTCGTCTGCGCGCTCGCGGTGAGCGGGGGGACGGTGTACGCAGGCGGCTACTTCGCCAGTATCGGAGGTCAGGCGCGCAACGGCCTGGCGGCCCTCGACGCGACGACGGGCGCTCCGGCGCCGTGGGATCCGAACGCGTTCGACTCCTTCTATGCGCCGGCCGTCTACGCGCTCGCGGCGGAGGGGGGAACGGTCTACGCCGGCGGGCAGTTCACGAGCATCGGATTCGCGTCCCGACGCTGCCTCGCCGCGTTGGATGCCGCGACGGGAGCGGCCACGACGTGGGATCCGGGCGCGAGCAGCGTCGTCCGCGCGCTCGCGGTGGACGGGGGAACCGTCTACGCGGGCGGGCTGTTCACCACCGTGGCCGGCCAGCCGCGGAATCGGATCGCCGCGCTCGACGTGCGGACGGGCGCGCTGACGCCGTGGAACCCGAACGCGAACGGCGGCGTCCGCACATTGGCGGTGAGTGGCGGGCTGGTGTATGCGGGCGGCGTGTTCACCACGATCGGCGGCGAGCCTCGGAACCGGATTGCGGCGCTCGATCCGGCGAGCGGGACCGCGACGTCGTGGGATCCGGATGCGAACGGCATCGTGCGGGCGCTGGCCTCGAGCGGAGACACGCTGTACCTCGGCGGGGAGTTCACGAGCGTGGGCGGGAGCTTGCGGAGCCGGATCGCCGCCGTCGACGCGTCGAGCGGCGCCGTGACGGCATGGCATCCCGATGCGGACAGCACGGTCTTCGCCCTCGCGCTCGGCGACGGCACCGTGTACGCGGGTGGAGACTTCGCGAGCATCGGGGGCCGCGTGCGCGGTCGGATCGCGGCCATCGACGCGGCCAGCGGAGTGGCCACCTCGTGGAGCGCGGACGCGAGCGGCACGGTCTACGCTCTCGCGCTGGGCGACGGGATCCTGTACGCGGGCGGCGCGTTCACGGCCATCGGCGCTCGCTCGCGGCAGTTCGTCGCGGCGCTGGACGCCGCGTCCGGCGAGATCACGACGTGGCAACCGAGAGCGTCGGGCTACGTCGCCGCCCTCGCGCTGGACGCGGAGGTGGCATGGGCCGCGGGCGAGTTCACCAGCATCGGTGAGCAGCCGCAGTCCGGCATCGCGGCGATCTCCCGCGTGCTGGGCCGTTCCTTCAAGATGCCGCCGGCCCACGGCGCGTCGGCGCCGTTCCAGATCCTCAGCGCCGGGCCGAACCCCGCGGCGCGCGACGTGGCCGTCCGCTTCCGGATGTCGGAGGCCGCATCGGTGCGCGCAATGGTGCACGACATCGCCGGACGCGCGATCTGCGTGCTGCACGAGGGTCGGCTGGATCGCGGCGATCACACGGTCACGTGGTCGGGCCGGGATGCGCGAGGGAATCGCGTGGGCAGCGGCGTCTACTTCGTGCGGCTGACGGCGGCGGGGGCGTCCGAGACGCAGAGGGTCTTGATCCTCCGGTAGCCTCCCCACTCGCGCCTCGACGGTTTCGTTCTCAGTCGGTATAAGGACGATGTACGTTCACTACCCCCGTTCGGAGCCCGATGATCGAGAACCCGAGCGCGATCGCGCGTCTCCAGCGGGCGCTGCGCGGCGGGGGAGAGCGGCATCTCGTCGCCGCCGCCCTGGTGATCGGCGTCCTCTCGGGACTGGGCGCCGCGGTCCTCGTCAAGCTGATCGACTTCTTCGCGCGGGCGCTGCCTGCCGCGGCGCCGGGGTGCCGGCCGCCCGCGTGGATCATCTTCGTGCCTGCGGCCGGCGGGCTGCTCGTCGGGCCGATCGTGACGCGCGCCGCTCCGGAGACGCGCGGTCACGGCGTGCCCGAAGTGATGCTGGCCGTGGCCAGGTTCGGCGGGAAGATCCGCGCGCGCGTGGCGGCGCTCAAGGCGCTGGCCTCGGCGATCTCGATCGGGAGCGGCGGGTCGGCGGGGCGCGAAGGGCCGATCGTGCAGATCGGCTCCGCGGTGGGCTCCACCGTGGGCGACGCCCTGGGCGCAAGCGCGGATCTCCGGCGCATGCTCGTCGCGTGCGGCGCGGCGGGGGGGATCGCGGCCTCGTTCAACACGCCCATCGCGGGTGTGGTCTTCGCGCTGGAGATCGTGCTGCGCGACTTCGCCGGCCGCGCCTTCGCCACGGTGGTCATCGCGTCGGTGACGGCGTCGGTCGTCGCGCGATCGCTCCTCGGAGCGTCGGCGTTCTACGAGGTGCCCGGCTCGTACACGATGGGCAGCGCCCCGGAGCTGCTGGCGTACGCCGCGCTGGGCGTCCTCGCGGCGCTCACCGCGCGTCTCTTCATCGAGACCCTGTACCGCCTCGAAGACGCCTTCGAGCGGCTGCCGATTCCGGCGAGCCTCCTGCCGGCGCTCGGCGGCCTGCTGCTCGGCTTGCTGGCGTATTTCCGGCCCGAGGTCCTCGGTACCGGGCACGAACCCATCGAGCAGGCCCTGCACGGCCAGCTCGCTCTCGGCGTCCTCGCCGTGCTCGTCGTCGCGAAGATCCTGGCGACGTCCTTCACGCTCGGGTCCGGCGGCTCGGGCGGCGTGTTCGCGCCGTCGCTCTTCGTCGGCGCCATGCTGGGCGGCGCCTTCGGACACGTCGTGGATCTCCTTTTCCCGAGGCTCGGCGTGCAGCCCGGTGCGTTCGCCGTGGTGGGAATGGGCGCCGTGTTCGCCGGCTCCACGTGGGCGGCGCTGAGCGCGATCCTCGTCCTCTTCGAGATGACGCGCAGCTACGGCCTCATTCTCCCCATGATGCTCTCTTGCGTGACCGCGGTCGTCACCGCGAAGCGTCTCGCACCGGACACGATCTACACGAGGAAGCTCCTGCGCCGCGGGATCCGCGTGGACGGCCCCGCTCCCACGCCGCTCGCCGGCATCCTGGTGCGAGACGTGATGACGCGATCCGTGCAGACGATCGACAGCCGGATGCCGCTACCCGACCTCCTGAGGCGCATCGAGGCGTCCGGCCACTCGGGATTCCCGGTGCTCGACCCCGAGGGGCGCCTGGAGGGGATCGTCTCCTACGGCGAGCTGCGCGACGCGATGTCGCGCGCCGGGGAGATCCGCGAGCGCCTGGTGGCCGCCGACGTCATGCGTCCCGCGGGCGCCTCCATCTCGCCCGAGGCGAATCTGGAGGAGGCCGTGCAGCTCATGCGCGCCGCCGGCGTCCGACGGCTCCCGGTCGTGGACCCGGAGCGCCCCGGCGCGCTGCTCGGGATCATCACCAGCGCCGATGTCGTGACGTCGCTTGCGCGTCTCGGCGCCGGCGCCGCGGAGAGTGCGGCGCGCACGACGTGACCCCGAGGCCTTGCGGTCTCGGGGTTCACGCCGCAGGGGCCCTCTTCGTGCGGCCTACCGCACCACGACGATCTTCGTGGTGACGGCTTGATCGTCGTCGCGCACGCGGACGAAGTAAACGCCGGGGGCCGCTTGGCGCCCCGCGTCGTCGGTGCGGTTCCACCCGGCGGTATGCCAGCCCTCGCCCAGCACCTCGTCGAGCAACGTGGCCACGCGCCGCCCGCCCGCGTCGAAGACCGAGATCACCACGCGCCCAGGTCGGCCGGTGGCGAACCGGATCGACGCGCTCGATCCCGCGGGATTCGGCTGCACCGCCTCGAGCTGCAGACGAGACGGAGCTCCCCGTCCGAGCTCGGACGCATCCACCGGCGGCGGCAGGATCCGGAAGAGGTAATCTTCCGTCTCGCCGTCGGTGAAGTGCCCGTCGCCGCTCCACGCCGGCCCGATCGCAACGTCGGAGATCGTGAAGCGAGCCCACGCGTAACCGCCCGCGCCCGCAGGCGGCGCGCCGATCGTGAAGTCGGGCGGCGCGAGCATGGAGAGCGGCCCGCTGAAGCCGGGCGGCACGGGCCAGTCCACGAGAACGTGCTCGAGCACTGTGCCGCCGTTCGGACAGGTTTGAGCGGCTGCCGTCCACTGGCCGTCGCCATCCCAGTCCACGAGCAGGTTCACGTAGCGCGCGCTCCCTGCGTTGTTCGTCGTCTGGATGTCCACGTCCGATCCCCAATGCGCGGTCAAGCACCCGCTCCACGTGGGACCGGCGGCGCCCGGGCACGTCACCACGACGCCGCCGGCGGAGAGGGAGAGCGCCTGCGGAGCGAGGAGGCCCGCGTCGCCGCCGGCGAGCGCGCACTCGTCTTGATCGTACGGCGGGGCCGGACACGTGCCGGCGTTCCCGTCGGTCTCGTAATCCTCGCCCCGGCCGAAGTACGCGACGAGGTTCGGCGCATGAAACACGTAGCCGGGCGGGCCGAACGCCCGGCACGTGGGGAACTGGCCGACGACGCCGCTCGGGTACGCGAGACTCCCGTCCGGCGCGTCGCCGTACTCGCCGAGCTGCCCGCCGTCGACGCGGAGGAGATAATCCTCCGTCTCGCCGGCATCGAAGATCCCGCTTCCGTCCCAGTCGATCGGGACGGGGTGATCCGACAGGGTCATGCGCACCCACACGTAGCCGGACTGCGGCCCGATCTGGATCGAGCCCGGCGAGAGCCCGGTGAGCGGCCCGATGTACTGCGGAGGAACCGGCACGTTGACGATGGCGTGCTCGGGCGTCGGCTGGGCGCCGCAGAAGGAGAACCCTCCCCACACGCCGTCCTGGTTCCAATCGAAGAGCACGTTGACGAAGCCCGGCGCGCCCGTCTGGTTCACGAGGTTGGCATCGAACGGTCCGCCCGGAGTGAGGTTGAGCACCTGGCAGACCGTGCCGAGGGCGCGGGGCGGCGTCTGGCCGCAGGGGACGACCTGGTTGCCGTTGTCGATCGAGTAGGTGTCCGGAGTCGTGAGGCCGCCGTCGCCGTCGAAGGGACCCCAGCACTCGTCGCGCTCGTACGACGGCGGGGGGCAGAAGCCGGCGTTGCCGTCGATCTCCTGATCCACGCTGCTGCCCCAGTACATGTTGAAGCCCGGGCCGCCCACGGCGTGCCAGATGAAACCGGACGGCCCGCCGAAGCACGTGGGGAAGAGGCCCGTGACACCCGTCGCCGGGTAGGCCAGCGCTCCCTCCGGCGCATCGCCCCAGTCGCCGGGACCAGGATTCGCTTGTGCGAAGGACGGCTCCGGGAGCCACGAGACTGCCAGGACGACGAAGGCCACGAACAGAGGAGCGAACGGGCGCGGCATGGCCGACCTCTCGGTTGGGGTCGGCCGCATCCTAGCGGACGCGGGGGGGCCGAGGGAACCCGAGGATGCGGGCGACGCGACCGCTCGCGTCGCCCGCCGGGTCCGGCCCGCCGTCACACGGTCGGGCGGATGTTCTGGTTCACCTGGAAGAGGTTCGTCGGGTCGTACTTGTTCTTGATCTGAACGAGCCGCTGGTAGTTGTCGCCGTAGGCGGCGTGCACGCGGTCCTGCTCCTCCTGGGTCAGGAAGTTCACGTAGACCCCACCGGTGGAGAACGGCGACGCCGCTTGAAAGAGCTCGCGCGCCCAGCCGATGCATTTCACGTCCTTGTCCGGCTCCGCCCACCGGCCGTGCACGTTCAGCACGAACTGCGCGTCCCGGTGCGTGTACGCGGTGGCCTCGCGCGGAACGCGGCTGACTGCGCCGCCGAGCTGCGCGAAGGCGATCTCCGTCTGCGGGTCGGGGATCCGCGCCGCATGCGAGACCAGGACGTCGATCAGGCCGTCGCTCAGCTCGCGGAAGTCGTGGGACTTCCAGTAATTGCGCATCCCCGGCGCGAGCAGGGGATCGAGGATGGCCTGCCAGGCCGTGAACGGGTGGGGCGCCACCACGTCCGCGATCGGCTTGCCGAACGCCCTCAGCGGCTTCGCCACGCGCTCGCCGTCGGCGATCTTGCCCGAGAAGCACATCGCGAGAGCGAGGATCTCCTGGCCGTGCCACTCGGCCGGAAGGAACGGAAGCGGCGGGGCCTTCCGCAGCACGAACCAACACACGAACTCCTCCGGCGTGCTGGCCATGAAGTCGCGGTAGAAGCGGAGCACGTCCTTCGCCGCCGCGAGGGGGTGGATGACCAGACCCGAGAGCAACTCGGGTCCGACCGGGTGCAATCGGAACTCGAAGGAAGTGACCACCCCGAAGTTCCCGCCGCCGCCGCGAATGGCCCAGAAGAGGTCCGGGTTCTCGGTGCTGCTCGCCTCGAGCAACTCGCCGGAGGCCGTGACCACGTCCGCGGAGAGGAGGTTGTCGATGGTGAGCCCGAGGCTGCGGCTCAGCCAGCCGAACCCGCCGCCGAGCGTCAACCCCGCCACGCCGGTGGTGGAGTTGATTCCCAGGGGCGTGGCGAGCCCGAAGGCCTGCGCCTCGCGGTCGAACTCGCCGAGCGTGACGCCCGGCTCCACCCGAGCGGTCCGGTTCGCCGGATCGATCCGGACGGACTTCATCGGCGAGAGGTCGATCATCAGACCGCCCTCGCACACGGCGTTCCCGGCGATGTTGTGCCCGCCGCCTCGCACCGAGAGCGAGAGATGGTGAGCGCGGGCGAACCGCACCGCGTGGACGACGTCGGCCGCGCCCGCGCATCGGGCGATCAGCGCCGGCCGACGGTCGATCATCGCGTTCCATATGGTGCGGCACTCGTCGTACCCTTCGGAACCGGCGCCGAGGAGCCGCCCGCGCATCGACGTCCTCAGCCCTTCGAGACTCTCGGCATCGAGAGTGGACTTCCCGCCCTGGCGGCTCTCTGCGATCACGTCGGCCATCGTCAAATCCTCGTCTTCCCGCCACGCTCGGCGTGGCGAACGGTTCGCGTGCACATCGGGCTGCGCAGGGGTAGGCGCCGCGGCGAGTCGAGCGGTGCGGCGGAGACGGAGCTTAGGGCCCCGGTGTGCGCCATTCAACGCCATTCGAGAACTGAGCCATCCTGGGAGCGGCGCCTCGTGACGCCAGGAAGCAGAGTGCCGGGTCGTCCACTCGTCGAGAGTCACCCGAGGAAGCCGCGGCGAGTCGGATCACGGGAATCCGCTCGCCGCCGTCGCTCGCTCAGTGGCCTCTCGGACGATCCGGCTTCTTCGGCTCGGGCTTCTTCTGTTCCTGCTGCTTCGCGTCCGGCGGTTTCGTCTCCGGCTGCCTCGCCTCCGGGGGCTTCTGATCCCGGCGCTGCGGCTCGGCGCGCTGCGCGGGAGGCGGAGCCTCCGAGGGCTTCGTGCTGCCGCCCCGCTCCCGGGCGTGATACTCGCGCTCGAGGTCTCCCGGCTTGCGGCTGAGCGGCGGCGGAGCAGGATGGGCCGGCGGCTCGGTACGCGGCTGCCTCTGCGGCGGCTCGGAGCGAGCCGGCGGCGCGTCGTGCGTTTGCTTCGGCGGAGTCTCGGGGCGGGACGGCGGCGGGGTGGGACGATCGCCCGGCGAGCGGCCTCCGCCCTTCGAGCCCGGCGCCGTTCCGTCGGCTCGATCCGGCGCAGTGGGCTTCGGTTCGACGTCGCGGGTCGGCACCCACTTGCGCCCCTGGTTGACCTGCCAATTGCCGGGGGCGGCGCGGCGGTAGACCTTGCCGTCCTTGCCCGCGAGGACGTTGTTCGGCAGTCCGACCGGCTTGGCGGGGAACGGACGAACCCCGTGCGCAGGGATCTGGCTCACCGTGCGAACGACGCGGCTCACGTTCGTCGAGCGGTTGTAGAGGTTCATGGGCAGGACGTCGCTCGAGCGCTGCCGCTGCTTGAGCGCGTCCCGCGAGCGCACCGGCTTCTGGTCCGCGCCGTACAGCGGACGATGATACCCGCCCGGGCCGAACCACAGCGGCGCGTAGTGCCGGAAGCGCGGCTCGTGATTCCAGCGGTAGCCGGTGCGGAAGAACCCGGAGCAATAGCTGTAGCCGAAGCTCCAGCGGCTCAGCCACGGATTGTAATGAGGGAAGAAGCCCCACGTGAACGGCCGCGGGAAGTAGTGGTGCCTCCGCCAGGGGCGGTAGTGGTAGCCCGTCCCGTACACCACGGTCCCGTAGTAGGGGAAGCAGCCGACGTATCCCGGGAGGTATCCCATGTAGATGACGTCGGGAGTGACCTCGTAGATGTAGACGTAGCGGACGTTGTAGACCGGGCAGCTGGGCGGGATGTCGTCCACCTCCAGCGGCCGCGTCTCGCTCACGCTCCAGGGGCCGTCCGCATAGTCCGAGACGTACCAGACGCCCTGGTCGCAGAGGTAGTAGCGTCCGTCGGCGAGAATGACCTGCGAGTCGGTGTTGACCGCGTACTGCAGGTCCGTGCCTTCGACCGCCTCGAACTGCGGGTCGTCGTCGTAAGCCACCTGCACGTCGGTGCTGTCCCTGCGGATGGCGCTGGTCTGCGGGATCTCCGCGTCGGCCACCGCGTCGTCGGCCTGCTCGGTGCCGGCGATGGAAGCCAGAATCTCCGCCTTGGGCGACTCGGAGGACACGCGGCGGAAGCTGTCGGGCAGCTGGTCGCTGCGGACGAACGTCCAAGGGCCGTCTGGCGAGGCGGCCCGGTACCAGCGGCCCGCCAGCAGCACGAAGATCGACTGCGTCTTGATCTCGCGGAAGACGTCGCTCTCCGTGTTGGTGACGAAGAGGAGCTCGCCGCCCGCCAACGGCGCGTAATCCGGCGGTCCGTCGCACGAGATCAGCTCGGTGGGCTCGGTCGCCGTGAGGACCACGGGCGGCTCGCCTTCGATCCGATCGGAGGACGACGTGTCCGGAGGCACGACGCTCGCCACCGCGGCCGGCGGCGCCGAGACGGCGTGCCAATGGGCGAGCGGGTCCTTCGACGTGTACCAGAGGTGCGCGCCGCTCAGATAGTAGTCGCCGTGACCGGGGTCGTAGACCACCGCGTACGGCGTGTTCTCGACGCGCTGCAGGCTCGAGCCCTCGATCGGGCCGAGCGCGGGACTGCCGTCGTACTGAACCAGGATGGCGCGTTGGTTGGAGAAGACGATCCGGGGCGGGGACGTCTCGAGATCGGCGACGCTGGCTCGTTCCTTCTCGGAGGCGGCCAGCCCCGCCTGCAGCTCATCGAGCGAGCCGGAAAGGTCCCAGCCCTTCGCCTCCTGCTCCACCAGCTTCTCGTAGCGGGGAGCCTCCGCCGCGGTGATGCCCGGCAGGCGCACGCGGGTGACGTCGAGGTCGCGGCCGTTCACCGCGCTGCTGTCGCGGTCGATCTGCAGGCGCTCCGTGAACCAGAGCACTCCGAAGGCCGGAGCCTGCGTCCCGACCTTCTGCAGCGAGAACGCCGCGCGGCAAGAGAGCAAGTCCCCGCTGAGCGTCTCCGGCTGCGGCTGGTAGATCACGAACGAGCCGCTGGAGCTGTCGAAGCCACGAGGCCAGCCCGTCTCGTCGTCGGCGCGCGCGGACGGAGCGGCCGCGAGCAGCGCGACGGCGGCGAGCGGGAGGGCCAGGCCGCACCGGAGAAAGTCACGCGGCGCCGGTGACGTCATGGGAAGCCTCCTCGGAAGGACTTGCGCCCGTGAGCGGCGTCCCTTCCTCCATGCACCCTAAGCCCGGAGGGGGAGAAGCGCAACGCGGCGTGCCGGTGCTCGGACTCCGAGGTGCGGAGCGGCGGGATCGGGCTGCTCGTCCGGGCGAGCGCCGCCGGCGCCCACGGGAAGCTCGGCGACGTGCCGAGCACGGAAGACGCTCATTCCTCGAACCCGGCCTTCCGCAGAACTGCCTGGCCTTGCTCGCTCAGGACGAGCTCGACGAATGCCGTGGCCAGGTCATCGCTGGCCGAGCCGAGCACGACCGCGATGGGATACGTGGCGACGACGTTCATCGGTTCGGGGATCTCGAGGACGGTCACCTGCTTCGCGCTGCCCACGTCGGTCCGATACACGATCCCCGCATCGGCCTCGCCCAGCGAGACCTTCGCGAGCACGACGCGCACGTTCGTCTCCTGGCTGACGACGTTCGCCTCGAACGCCGCCGGGAAGTCGGCGCCGAACAACCCGGAGGCCGCCATCTTGCCGAGGAGCTGCGTCGTGTAGCGTCCGGCCGGCACCGTGGGGTCTGCGACGACGACGCGTATGCCGGGCTTCGCGAGATCGGCCAGGGAGCGCACCGCTCCGCTCTTCGACGACGCCGCGGCGACGAGGCGGTTGTGCGCGAAGACGCGCGCGGGCTGCACGAGCTTCGCGGTCACGAGAGGCTCCATCTGGGCGAGATCCGCCGAAGCGAAGACGTCCACCGGCGCTCCCTGCTCGATCTGCGCGCGCAGGACCTGGCTTCCGGCGAAGTTGAGCTCGACCTTCTCGCCGGAGTGGGCGCGTTCGAAGACGGCAGCGATCTCGCCGAAAGCCTCCGTGAGGGACGACGCCGCAGAGACTCGAAGCGGTGCGGCGTGCGCGCTCGTGCCCGGCGCCGCGCAGAGCAGAGCCGCGATCAGGATCGGAGCGAGGCAGGGAGCGCTCATCGGAGCAGCAAGACCTCCGCGGATGTCGATGACGGCCGGGGCGTCCACGCCCACCGCGAGCCGAGTCGGCGCACGGCCGTGAGGACGCTAACGGAGACTGCCGAGAAGTGCCAGCATCGCCGGTGTCGGGCCCAACGCGCGCGCCTTCGCTGCACGAGGGGGCCGTGCCAGGGGAAGGGCGGCTGCGCGCCGGTGCGGCCGGGAGCCAGGGGCGGCGTTCGGTCCGTGGAGCTTCGCGTGGAGTGCGCCCTGAGCCGGAGGCGAAGATGGCAGGCTCGATCCTGGCCCCCTCGAATGGCGCCTCGCGGAGCGAGCCCGTTCCACGACGGAACGGGCCCGCGTGCGGATTACGAGCGCACTCCAGCGGCCTTGGCCTCCCAGAGGTACTCCTTCGGATCTTCGACCTTGCCGGTCAGGCGGTCGACGGAGCTGATCTGCCAGTGGATCGTGTCGAACTTGATGCCGAGCACCTGGTGGGCCTCGCTTGCGCTGGACCCGTTGTACGTGAGCGAGACGATCGATGCGGCGGTCATCGTGTACGTCGAGACCGGAGTGGGCTGGTCGGCGTCCGCCTCGGTGACGCAATCGAAGATCTTCAGCTCGTCGAACGCGGTGTTCTTGCAGAGAGCTTGCATCAGCAGGGCGGTGGAGCTGTCCATCTTCTTCGAGATCGAGAACTCGCCCACTTGGGCCGTGCTGATCGCGCGCGAGTGGCCGCCCCCCTCGGACTGCGGCTGGAACAGGGCGTGCGAGAACGTGTCGATGGAGAACAGGTCCGAGCCGAGGCCTTCCACCTCGTAGGGACCTTCCACACCCTCGATGTGCATGAACAGCGGCATTTGCCGGACCTCCTCGTCCGTTCGGGCAGGCTCGAGACCTGCCGGCCCTCGCCGGCGGATCCACGACTACGCTGAGGGGCATGGGCGGACTCACCGGCTCCGCGCGACGTGCCGAGGCTCCCACCGTCTCTCGATACGGCCGGGACGGTTCCTTCGAACAGACCGTGTCGCATCGCGTCGCGGTCGATCCCGAGCGCGCACGTCGGCGAACCGTCCGCCGTCCCGCGTCCTTGACGGAGCCTGCGATCAGGTTTTAGCCTCGCGCACTGTCGGCATCCGCTGGGCGAGTTCCGAACGACCTGCGAGGCTCGAACCACCGCCGAGCACCGGGTCGTCACCGAGCTTGGATTCTTCAGGCTGACTGGGGCGAGGAACGGCCATGACCCAAGAAGAGACGAACCAAGAGCAGAGCGTCGAACAGCGCGATCGCGAGTGGCTCGACACCGTCTACAAGGGCGACACCGAGCCTCAGCTCACCGTGCGAGCCGTCGTCGCGGGCATGCTGTTCGGCGGGCTCATGTCCCTGTCCAACCTGTACATCGGCCTCAAGTCCGGTTGGGGACTGGGCGTGGACATCGCCGCCGTCATCGTGATCTACGCGGTGTTCAAGGGGCTCGCCGGCGCCAAGATCGTCCGCCGTCCCTTCGGGATGATGGAGAACACCATCACGATGACGGTGGCCGTGGCGGCCAGCTGGATCTCGTCGGCGGGACTCGTCTCCGCCGTCCCCGCCCTGACCATGCTCACCGGATACACCTTCGTCTGGTGGCAGCTGACCCTCCTGATCGGGTTCATCCTCTATCTCGGCCTCTTCATGGCCATCCCCCTCAAGCGGCAGATGATCTCGATCGACAGCCTGCGTTTCCCCGCCAACATCCCGACCGGCGAGACGTTGAAGGCCGTCTACGCCAAGGCCACAGGTGCTGCGGACGAGGAGGCGAAGGAGCCGGCCCAGGGCTTCGCGCTCTGGATCAGCCCGATCGCCGCGGCCGTGGCGCTGGTCTGCTTCTTTCTTCCGTGGGTCACTTTCGAGAAGAACGGAGCCGTAGTTTCGCTGTCGGGCATGCAGCTCGGCGGGATCTCCTGGGCGCTCTTCGCGGCGGCCGTCGTGGCGCTCGGCGCCATCTTCGTCCACCGATCCCGCGGACGGTTGGACGCGGCGCGACCCATCGTGGCGCTGGTCTCCGCCTTCGGGATGGCGTGGGCCCTGTTCGAGTACTTCCGGTCCCGCTCCGGCATCTGGGTCGCGTCGGCGATGGTCCAGCCCCAAGAAGCGGGAGCCGCGGTCGGCTGGGGCGGCGTCCTCGTCTTCCTCGGCTTCTTCGTGGCGCTGCTGGGCTCGGTGTTCCTGCGCACGAAGAAGCTCGGCGGATCGATGGCCTCGAAGAAGGCGCGCTCGCTGGGACTCGCGGGCGCCGCGGGAGTCGTGGTCGCCGGGCTGCGCGACGGCCTCGGGTGGATTCCGGGTCAGTTCAACCTGCCGTTCTCCATCGTCGGCACCACGATGTCGAAGCTGACGCTCAGCCTCGAGCCGAGCCTCATCTTCATCAGCATCGGCGCGCTCTTCGGCATGAAGGTCGGCATGAGCATGTTGTTCGGTTTGGTCCTGAACTACGGTGTGCTGGCGCCGAATCTCATGGAGGCGAAGATCATCAAGCACGCGGCGCCGATCGTCCGGGCGGTGAGCGAGCCGGTCTTCCCGCTCTCCGTGCCGGCGGGGCAGTCCCTCACCTTGCTCCTGGAGGAGGCGGACAAGGGGCCGATGATCGCCACGGGCTCCGCCGTGAAGACCCTGAGCTACACGTGGCCGCAGGCCGCCGAATACCAGAGCCTGCCGGAGCTCGTGAGCGCGCTCGGAGCGGAGCGCCTTTCGAACGGGGAGCCGAATCCCCTCTATGGCGTCGTCAAGGCCTCGGACGTGGAGGCGACGCTGAGCAAGGAACAGCCGGGCGGCAAGGCGACGCCGTACAAGGGACACGTGCTGGCGCTCGAGGCGTCGAAATCGATCTACTGGGAGAGCAAGCTGTCGATCGCGAAGGAGCAACCGGCCGAGCTCGTGAAGGCCCTGGGCCTCAAGCCCGAGGCGAGCCAAACGCCGACCCTGGGCGGCTTCCGCAACATCAGCGCCTGGTCGCTCTGGCCCGGAGCCACGGTCCTCGTGGTGGGCGGCTTGCTCGCGCTGGCCTTCCAGTGGCGCACCCTCGGGAAGACCTTCGGGAGCATCTTCAGCGGCCTGAGCGGCGGGAACGCCAACGCGAAGAAGGGGCTCCTCGAGGACATCGAGATCCCGATGGCGTGGTTCCTGCCGGGCGTCGCCGTGTTCGGCCTCCTGGCGGCAGGGCTCCTCATGTTCATGTTCAAGATCCACTGGTACATGGGCCTCATCGCCGTGCTGCTCACGTTCTTCCTCGCCGCAGTGGCCGCGCGCGCGGGAGCGGAGATCGGCATCAACCCGATCGGAGCGCTCGGCAAGGTCACGCAGCTGACCTTCGGCGCGATCGCGCCGGGGAACATCATGGCGAACCTCATGACGGCGGGCGTGACGGCGGGCGCCTCGGCGAGCTGCAGCGACACGGTCGGCAACTTGAAGGTCGGCCACATGGTGGGGGCGAACCCGCGCAAACAGTTCATCGGGCAGCTGTTCGGCGTCCTCGCGGGCTCGCTGCTCGCGGTGCCGGCCTACTTCATCCTCGTGCCGGATGCCACCACGCTGGGCGGGGAGAAGTTCCCCGCGCCTTCCGCTCTCGTGTGGATGGGCGTGGCGAAGGTGCTTTCGCAAGGGTTCAGCACGCTGCCCCGGGGCGCGCTGCTCGCCATGGGCATCGCGTTCGTGATCGGCGTGGCCATCGTGATCCTCGACAAGGTCTTCCCGAAGATCAAGCCGTACACGCCGTCGCCGGCGGCGCTCGGCATCGCGCTCACCATCCCGGCCTACACGAGCTTCTCGATGTTCCTGGGCGCCCTGGTGTTCTTCATCCTCGAGAAGCGGGCGCCGAAGTGGAACGACACCTACACGATCGCGATCGCCTCGGGTTGCATCGCGGGGGAGAGCATCATGGGCGTCGTGCTCGCGGGGCTGACGGCGGCCGGAGTCGTGGGCTGATCCTCACGCGGGGCGGGGCCTCGCAGGCGCGGACGGCGCTCAGCCGCCCGCATAGGCGAGCACGAGGCACGTGACGTCGTCGAGGCGCACGGCGTCGCCCACGAAGTCGTCGATCGAGGCGAACAAGCGATCGAGCGTTCCCGCGGCGGCGGCCGGCTGAGACTCGCGCAGCAGCGACTCGAGCCGGCTCTCGCCGTACTCCTCGTGCGCCGCGTTCCGGGCCTCCACCACGCCATCGGTGTAGACGACCAGCCGATCGCCGCGCTGCAGCGTGAGGCTCCCCGCGGCGTGGACCGTCTCCGGCTGGATCCCGAGCGGCACCCCACCGGTGGGCAGCAGCTCGATCGTCCCGTCGACGCGGCGGAGCGCGGGCGGGTTGTGCCCGGCGTTCACGTAGGCGAGTGCGCCCGTGGCGCAGTCCAGCTCCCCGAAGAAGGCGGTGGTGAAGCGCAGGCCCTCCAGGCTGTGGTCGCAACAGTAGCGGTTGAGCCGCTCGATCAGCCGCGACAAAGGGAGCGCCTCCTGGAGCAGCGTGTGCAGGCAGGACTGGAAGGTGGCCATGAGCAGCGCCGCGGGCACGCTCTTTCCCGCGACGTCGGCGACCACGACCAGGAGGCGCTCGCCGGGGCGGCCCTCCGGCATCGGGGTGAGGAACGCGTCGTAGTAGTCACCGGCCACCGTGTTCGCGGGTCGCGTGGCGAAAGCGATGTCCACACCCGGCACGGTCGGCGGCGTCCGCGGCACGAGACGGGACTGGATGTCGCGCGCGATCTCCAGATCACGCTTCATCGCGACGCGGTCTGCCAGCTCGAGCCCGAGCACCGCGAGGACCACGAGCGCGCCGGCCGCGACCGCCGCCATCCGCTCGACCCCCACGCCCCACGCGGCCAGCACCACGGCCACGAAGAGGCAGATGCGCCGCGGGGGAGACAGCTTGCCGAGCATCGCCCAGAACAGGGCGCGCCCGAGGCTGATCCAGCGCTTCCGCGCCGGGACCCTCTCGAAGCGACCTTCCATCTCGGCTGCGTACAGCCGGTAGCTCGCCCGCGTCTCGCGCCGGAAGTCCGACCAGATCTGCTGGAGCGTGAGGCCGTCCGAGAGGTTGCGCCAGAAGCACCGGAAGCGATACGCGAGGGAGGGGCGCTGGACCTTCGCTCGGGCCGGTGCGGCGTGGCGTGCCATGGCCGGAGACTATACCGCGCAGCGAGCGGGGGCAGCAGCCCAAGCGGGACGTGCGAGGTCGGTCGGGTGGGAGGCGGACGGGTGACACGCCGCTGCCCCCGCGCGGGCCCGACCGACCGTCGCAGCGCTACAGACGAACCGAGGTGGCCACCTCCACGGTGCGCGCCGGCAGGCGGTAGTACTGGGCGTCGCCCAGCTCGCTCTCGGCCACCGGATCGCGGCGATCGCCGAGGTTCTGACCCGTCACGCGCACGTCCCACGCGCCGAAGCGGGCGCCGATCGACGCGTCGATCGTGGTGTACGCCTCCGCCGGGGCGGTGTTGCGCTTGTTCAGGAACCGCTCGCCGATGTAGTTGACGCAGGCGTCGGCGTGTAAGACCGGCCCGCCGTAGGCGAGGCCGCCGGATGCCAAGTGGTGCGGCGACATCTCCAGCTGCTTGCCGGCCAACTGCGTGGGCACGCCGTCGAACTCCGTCTCGTAGTCCCGGAAGGTGGCGTCGTGCCACGCGTACGTCGCGATGCCGCGCCACTGGGGGTGGAACTGGTACTCCGCGTCCAGCTCCACGCCGTCGAAGCGCTCGGTGCCGGCGTTCGCCAGCGCCGGGTTGCCGTTCACGATCGTGGCGATGACGAGGTTCTCGAAATCCATCCGGAACGCGGACGCGTCGAAGCGGAACCGGTGCTGCGCGAGATCCGTGCGCAGCCCGACCTCCACGTTCCGTGCCGTCTCCGGCTTCAGGGGATCCACCTCGGCCTCGGGGCCGAAGTCGAGCGCGGGCGGCTTGAACGTGTCCCGGGCGTCGACGAACAGCGCCAGCTCGTCCGTCTCCGAGCGCCACGCCTGCCACGTCACGCCCAACCGGCCGCCGAGGCGGGTCTTGTCGTCCTTCACGGTCTCGGGCACGTCCACGCCGTTCTCCTCGTGCTCGCCGTCCCGCGTCTCGTCGAAGCCGTTCAGGCGCGCGCCGCCGAGCACCGTCCATCCCGGCGCCGGGTGCCAGTCCGCCTCGGCGAAGAGCCCCAGGAAGGTCCGCTCCGATTCGAACTCCGTGTCCTCCACGGGGACGCCGTCGGCGCTGCCATGAACGCGCCGCCCGTTCAGAGGCGCGTAGTACCGGAAGTTGTTGCTGTTCTCCTTGCCCTGGCCGAACAGCACGTCGAACCCGGCGGTGACGCCCAACTTCGTGGACTGCACGAAGCGATGGTGCGCGCTGCCGTACACCTCGTTCATGTGACGCTTCTGCTTGTACCCGTTCGCGTTCGGCGTGGCCCCGTCGTCCGAGCCGTCCGCCAGGAACCCGCGGATGATGTCGTCGTCCACGTGGCTGTACGCGGCCACCCAGTTCAGCAGCTTCATGGATTGCGTGGCCGAGATCGAAAGGCGCGTAGTGTCCAGCTTCGCGTCCTTGGGATTGTGGTTCGCATCCATGGGGATCGTGGGATCCAGCGTGGCGCCGGCGCGAAGATGCGGGCTCGTGGGTCCCTGCTCGAGGACGGCGACGTCCGCGTCCACGTGGAGACCCTGCGGAAGGTCCAGCCGGTAGCGTGCGTGACCGCGGTCCACGCCCGCGTCGTCGTCCTTGAAGCCCTCGTGGCCGCCGTCCAACGAGAGACGGCCGCGCTTGCCGACGTCGAGCCCGGCGGAGCCTCGGACGGTGCCGAAGCTGCCTCCCGACACCTCCGCGGCTCGACCCGCCCCCGGCTTCCGGTGGAAGACGTGGATCACGCCCACGAACGAAGTCGACCCGTACGTGATGGGTGCCGGTCCCCGCAGCACCTCGATGCGGTCGACGTCGTTCAAGTCCAGCGTGGGGAGGTTCGGAATGAACGCGCCGCCCCACGGAATGCCGTCCACGACGAGAAGGAAGGCGTCGAACTCGCGCAGGCCCCAGAGCGCGGGGACCGAGCTCGCGGGACCCGCGTCGCCTCCCGGCACGGCCTCGACGCCCGAGACGAGGGCGAGGGCGGACCGAAGGTCGGTGGCGCCGCGCTGCCGCAGGGATTCGCCCTCGACCACCGTGACGGTTTCCGGCAGCTTGTCCGGCGCGAGGGGCGCCCAGGTGGCCGTCACGTGCAGAGTATCCAGCACCGCGGGGGCACGGTCCTGGGCATGGACCGGGCCCACGCCAACGGCGCACGAGAGCGCGATCGAGCAGAACCGACGACGCATCAGGCTTCCCTCATCCGTTCGCTACTCTTCGTCGGGAAGCGGCTTGCCGGCGCGCGTCATCCCCGAGATGATCCCGGCAGGTGTAGCATTACGAGCGTCAGAATCTCGTCAGAAGGCAGGCGCCCCGTGAGAATCCTGGTGGTGGAAGACGACCCCGATCTGGCCGCGAACCTCGGGGATTTCCTGGAGCTGCGGGGGCATTCCGTCGACTTCGCGGCCTCGGGCCGGCATGGCGAGGAGCTGGCCACCACGCAGACCTTCGACGCGATCGTGCTGGATCGCCTGCTCCCGGGTCTCGACGGGGCGAGCGTGTGCCGCACCCTGCGCAAGCAGGGGGATGCCACGCCGATCCTGATGCTCACCGCGTTGGACGCGGTGGATCAGCGTGTCGAGGGCCTGGCGGCGGGCGCGGACGACTATCTCGTGAAGCCGTTCGCCATGGACGAGCTGGTGGCCCGCCTCGAGGCGCTCCATCGGCGGGCCAGCCGGCGCCTGACCCCAGCGAAGCTGCGATTCGCCGACCTCGAGTACGATCCCGCCACGCTCACGGCGACCCGCGCGGGATCGCGTCTGGAGCTGAGTCCCACGCTGCGGCGGATCCTCGAGCACTTGCTGCGTCATCAGGATCGCGTGGTCAGCCGCGCGGAGCTGTGCGAGCTGATTTGGGGCGACTCGCACGTCGACGCCCTCCGCGCGCACATCCACGAGCTGCGCCTCGTGTTGGATCGACCGTTCGCGACACCTCTCCTCCGCACCGTGCGGGGCGGCGGCTGGCGCCTCGTGGCGGAGCGATGATCTCGAGCGTCGCCGGGGGCTCGCTGAGACACCGGCTCGCCGTGTCGCTCGCGGGATTGTCGGCGCTGGCCGTGACGAGCCTCGGCGGCGTGTATCTCTTCACCGAGCACCTGATCGAGCAGACCGCGCTTCGGGGCGAGATGAGCGAGGAGCTCGGCGTGCTCATGGAGCACGAGAACCGAGGGGAGCACGTCGCGCCCCTCTCGACGAACCTGCGCTACTTCCCGGCCGGCGCGGCGCCCGCGGGTCTCGCGGAGCTGCCGGCCGGCACGTTCCGGCGTCTCCGCTTCGAGGGCAAGATCCTGCAGGCGCTGACGGCGGCGGACGGCGCCGGCGGCGTGCACATCCTGACGCACGACATGACCCTCGCGGAGCACCGAGAGCACTCGCTGCTGCTCTCCCTGATCGCCGGCGTCGCGACGGCCTCGGTCGCCGCGTGGTGGGTGGCGGGGAGGCTGGCCCGGCGGACCTTGAGCCCGCTCGCGGGCTTGGTAGAGCAGATGCGGGGCATCGACCCGCTTCGACCCACGCAGCGGCCGTTGGCGCGCACCGGGGACGTCGACGTGGACGTGATCCCGGACGCCGTCAACGCGCTGGTCCAGGAGCTGGACCACGTGCTGCAGCGCGAGCGGGCGTTCGCGGACGCCGCGAGCCACGAGCTGCGCACCCCGCTGGCGGTCGTTCGCGGGGCGATCGACGTGCTTCGCGAGCGCGGCGACGCTCCGAGCCCGATCATCGATCGCATGGAACGAGCGGCACGTCGCGCGCAGGAGGACCTCGAGGCGCTCCTGGCCTTGTCGCCGGCGCGAGCGCCGGCGGCGTCGACGCTCGTAGACCTGCGCGATCTGCTGCCCGCGGCCGCCGAGCCCTATCTCCGCGAAGGAACGGCGCGCGTCGTGTGGGACTGGAAGTCGCCCGCGGAAGCGCGCGTGGAGCCTGCGGCTCTGGCCATCGTATTCACGAATCTGCTCCGCAATGCGCTTCGCGCCGCGCCCCAGGGGGAGGTTCGCATCGAGGCCGACGCGGCCGGCGTGACGATCGTGGACGACGGCGAGGGCCTTCCCGCGGGCTGGCCCGCGGCGGGAGAGCCGCGCGGGCGCGGGCTCGGGCTCCTGATCGCGCAGACGCTCGCCGAGCGGCATGGGTGGCGTCTCTCCGTGGAGCCCGCCGAGCCGCGGGGCACGCGGGCGTCGCTCGTCCTGGCGAGCGACGGCTCCGCCTGAGCGCCCCCTGCGTGCGCGGCGCTTCGTCGCTCCTCCCGCTTTCCCGGCCCCGCCCGACCTGACGAGAAGCATCTCCGGACATGACGGCCGTCATGGTGATCCCACGCGAATCGGATCAGGCTTCCACGATCCGCCCGGGGCTCCGGCCGGACGAGTCGTGGGCACGGCGGCAACCGCGGAGGTACGGCGATGTCACGGAACACGGCCCTGCGCACGGGCGGTGTCGCATGGCTCTTGCAGATGGCGATGGTCGTCGGGGCGCTGGGCGACGAAGGAACCGGCCGCGTCGCCATCGCTCGATGGCTGTTCGACGGCAGCGCCAGCGACGAGATGGGCGGTCATCCGATCACGCTCTACGGCGGCGCGACGTTCGCGCCGGCCTGCGGGAGCCAGGGTCTCTTCACGGGTGATCCGGCGAGCTACGGCACGTACCCGCCGATCGGTGAGATGACGACCGGGACGATCTCGTTCCAGTTCGAGCTCGGCGCGGCGTTCGGAGCGGACGGCACGAACCCCGACCCCGTCATCATCATCAACTCGAACCGCGTCGGCCACCTCGTCGGCGACTTCAGCATCCGATTGGAGCCCACGGACGGCAAGCTCTGGTTCGTCCAGGAGGATCCCTTCGTGAGTCCGGCGTGGTCGCTGAAATCCGCGAGGGACTCGTGGCAGCCGGGAGTCTGCCATCGCGTGGAGATCCAGTGGAACGAGAGCGGCCGCGTGATGCAGATCATGTCGCCCGGCTACTTCGAGCGGCGCCAGGACGCGTTCGCTCACCCCGCCTTCGCGACGGACGCGACCCTGACCACGGTGCTCGCGGACGCGCCTCCGGCGGGAATCACGCTCGACTGGCTCGAGGTGGCGTGCGCATGCCCGCCGCTGGCGACTGAACCGACCGGTTGGGGCCTCGTGAAGGCGTCGTATCGATGATCGTCATATCGGGGGCTGAACGAGACGGGGTGGGCGGCGAAGTCAATCCCGCGTCACTCGCACTTTGGGCTCTTTCGAGACGAACGTCCCGAGGAAGGTCGAGACGAGGCTCATGACGAGAGCGCCCAGGAAGGCCCATCCGAACCCGTCCACCCGGAAACCCGGCACGAGAGTGGCGCCCAGCGCGAAGAGGATCGCGTTCAGGACGAGGTAGAAGACCCCCAGGGTGAGGATCGTGATGGGAAGCGTGAGGAGGACCAGGACCGGCTTCAGCACGGCGTTCAGGAAGCCGAGCACGAGGGCCGCCACGAGGAGCGCGCCGATCGAGGCGAGGTGCACGCCCGGCAGAATCCACGCCGTGACGCCGAGGGCCACCGCCATCACGAACCAATGAGTGAGGAACCGCTGCAACGTCGCTCCCCCCGGCTTCGATTCTCTCGAGAAGCTAGCACGGCTTCCCGGGCGCAGCCATCGGAGGGGCGCCTCCCGCGGGAACCGTCGCCGAAGCGCCTCCCGCCGCGGGTCCCTGTTGTACCGGGGGGAGTCGCGGGAGTAGCATCCGTGTCACAGGTCGCTTCGGGAGCGAGCTCCGCCCGAGCGCGGTTGTTTGCAGTGCCCCGCGTGGACTCGCTCCGCCGGGGCCTTTGCGTTTCATGCGTCCGCACGATCGCCGCGAGGAGATCTGCATGTCGATCGGGCCAGGTCGACAGGGGCAGCGCGGGCCGCTGAAGTCGAGCGCTCTCTTGCCGGTCCTCGTGGTGCTGATCGGAGTCGGCTGCCCCACCTCCGGAAGAGCGCAAGCCGTCGTCGACACGCTGCTCTCGGTGACGAACGGCCCCGTGTATGCGGTCGCGCGGGGCGGCGATCTGCTCTACCTGGGCGGTGACTTCACGCGGGTCGGCCCCGTGACGGGCGGCGGCGCGCGGTTGAGCGCCGCGACCGGTGTCCTCGTCGAGCCCGTCCCGCGGATCGTGGGCTCGGTTCGTGCGGTGGTCGCGGACGGCGCGGGAGGATGGTTCATCGGGGGCGACTTCACTCACGTCGACGGCGTGGCGCGCTCGAATCTCGCGCATATTCTCGCGGACGGAAGCGTCGCCGCTTGGGCGCCGAACGCGAATGGCGAGGTGCGTTCCTTGGCGTGGATCGGGAGCACCGTGTACGTGGGCGGAGCGTTCACGACGGTGGGCGGGCAGGATCGACCTCGCATCGCCGCCGTCAGCGCCTCGACCGGAGCGGCCACGTCGTGGAACCCGACCGCGGACGACACGGTCGCCGTGCTCGCGCTGAGCGGCGGGACGGTGTACGCGGGCGGCTCCTTCCACAGCATCGGCGGTCAAACGCGCTACCTCGTCGCGGCGCTGGACCTGACGGGCGCCGCGACGCCATGGAATCCGGGCGGGGACGTGCCGGCCGGAACCACGGTCGACGCTCTGCTCGTGAGCGGCGGCACCGTGTACGCGGGCGGCTGGTTCCAGGAGATCGGAGGCCAGGCGCGGACGAACCTCGCGGCGCTGGATGCGGGGACCGGAGCGGCCACGTCCTGGAATCCCGTGCCCACCTCGAGGGTCTGCGCGCTCGCGCTCAGCGGGAGGACCGTGTACGTCGGCGGCTACTTCCCGGCCATCAGCGGCCAGCCCCTGGCGTTTCTCGCGGCGATCGATGCGGTGACGGCATCGGCCACGGCCTGGGATCCCGACGCGAATCTCGCGGTCCTGTCTCTGGCGGTGAGCGGCGGGACGGTGTACGCGGGCGGACAGTTCACGAGAATCGGCGGTCAGCCCCGCGAAGGCGTGGCCGCGCTCGACGCGACGACGGGGTTGGCCACGGCATGGGATCCCGGCGGGGATGGCGTGATCGAGTGTCTGGCGGTGAGCGCCGGCGCGGTCTACGTGGGCGGCACGTTCTCGATGATCGGCGGTCAGCCACGGACCGACCTCGCCGCGGTGGATGCCGTGAGCGGAGCGGTCGCTTCGTGGAGTCCGAGCACGAACGGAGTGGTTCGCGCGCTCGCACTTGCCGGCGGCTTGGTCTACGCGGGCGGGCAATTCACGACGGTGAACGGCACCACGCGGAATCGGATCGTCGCCCTCGGGGCGGAGACGGGAGACCTGGCGGCGTGGGACCCGGACGCGAACGGCATGGTCCGCACGCTCGCCACGAGCGGCGGCACGGTGTACGCGGGAGGCGGCTTCACGAGCATCGGCGGTCAGGTGCGAAGTCACCTCGCGGCGCTCGATTCGAACGGCTTGGCCACGGCATGGAATCCGAACGCGAACAGCACGGTCCGAGCCCTCGTCGTGAGCGGCGACACGGTGTACGCCGGCGGTGACTTCGCCACCGTTCACGGGCAGACGCGCGGGTGCCTGGCGGCCATCGATGCGAGCACGGGCCTGCCGATGGCGTGGAATCCCGGCGCGAACGGTGCCGTCTTCGCGCTGTCCTCGAGCGGCAGCACGTTGTACGTGGGCGGAGCATTCACCGCCGTGGGCGCGCTGCCCCGGAGCCGAGTGGCCGCGGTCGACGCCGCGACGGGCCAGGTGAGCGGGTGGAATCCGGGCGCGAGCGACAGCGTTCTGGCTCTGGCGGCGGCCCCGGATGTGGTGTACGTGGGCGGCACGTTCATGAGCCTCGGCGGGGAGCCGCGCAATCATCTCGCCGAGGTGAGCGCGACGAGCGGCGGCGTCACCGCGGTGACGACGGACGCGGACAGCACCGTCTGCGCGCTGGCGATCCAGGAGAACGACGTCTGCGTCGGGGGACTGTTCGGTCGGCTGGCCGGGCAGCTCCGGCCCCGCTTCGCGTTGATGACGCGCGCGCCGGCCACGGCCCTCGAGATCTCGGGACTGTCGGCGACGGTGGTGACTCGAGCGGTGGAGCTGCGCTGGCTCAGCTCGGGCCGGCGGGCGTTCGACGTCTATCGGGCGGAGGGATGGGGAGGCTCGTACTCGAAGATCAGCGCGGCGGCCGCGTTCGGCCGGGGGGAGCTGTCCTATCGGGACGTCACCGTCCGCCCGTCGACGCACTACGCCTATCGCCTCGGCTTCGTGGACGTGACCGGACGCGAGACGATGTCCGACCCCGTGGCCGTGGCCACACCGGGCTGGGCGGAGGGTGCCGTCAGCCGGGTCAGCGTGGGGCCCGTGCCGGCCCGCGCGGACGTCGTGGTGCGCTACTCCTTGTCCGAGGCGAGGCGCGTGGGCGTGACCGTGTACGACGCGGCCGGGCGCCTGGTCCGCGTCCTGCGTGACGGGCCGCAAGACGAGGGCGACCACGCGGTGACTTGGTCGGCCGGCGACGCCGACGGAGGCCGCGTGGCCAGCGGCGTGTACCTCGTCCGGTTGACCGACGGGCGCACCACGGAGACGCGCAAGGTCGTGCTGCGGCGGTGACCGTGGTCGGGCTCGCGGCCTCTTGATCCGGCGCTCGATCCCGGCCATCTTTGCATGCCTGGTTCGCATGCGAGAGACGATGGCTTCTCGAAGAGATGTACGCGGCCGCCCTCCGACTCCGGGCCGCGCGCGCCGCCCGGCCATCGTTCGATCCGATCCGCCGACCGAGGGTCCCGATGTGCGCTGAGGCACGGCCGGACCCCGAGCTCGGCGCGGCTGGAACCGAGCGCATCGAATGGGCGTTGCGCGAGCGAGTCAAGGAGCTCACGTGCCTCTACGGCATCGCCCGGTTCGCCGAGCGCGCCGGCGACGATCTCGACGCAGCCCTTGGCGGCATTGCGGCCCTGCTCCCGGCAGCGTGGCAGCACCCGGAGGTGGCCGAGGCAAGGCTCACGCTCGACGAGCGGACCTGGGAGACGCCCGGCTTCCGCGAGGATGCGGAGAAGCAGTGGGCGGAGATCCTCGTGGGCGGCGCACCGCGCGGCTGCGTCGAAGTGGTGTATCGGGAGCATCGACCGCCGGCGGACGAAGGCCCGTTCCTGCGCGAGGAGCGGGACCTCATCCAAGAAGTGGCGCGCCAGGTCAGCCTGCTCGTCGAGCGCGCGCAGATCTCCCAGGAGAAGGAGCGCCTGCGCCGGCAGCTCTGGCACTCGGAGAGACTCGGCACGATCGGGCAGCTCGCGGCCGGGCTCGCCCACGAGCTGAACGAGCCGCTCGGCGCCATCCTCGGCTACGCGCAGCTGGCGCAGCGGAGCTTCGGCCTCCCGGACCAGACGGGACGGGATCTGGCCAAGGTCGTGAAAGCCTCTCTCCATGCGCGCGACATCGTCCGCCGACTTCTCCTCTTCGCCCGGCAAGCGCCCGCCAGCGGAGAGCCGGTGGAGCTGAACGAACTGATCCGGGAGTCCCTCTTCCTGCTCGAGAGCCGCTGCCGGAGGGGCGGCGTGAAGATCGTCCTCGGGTTGGCGCCGGACCTGCCCTCCGTGCCGGCTGACCGCTCGTTGCTGGGGCAAGCGTTCTTGAACGTCGCCGTGAACGGCATCCAGGCGATGCCGGCCGGTGGACGGCTCGAAGTGACCACGAGGGCGACGGCCACGGGTGTGGAGTTGATCGTCGAGGACCACGGGGAGGGCATGGCGAGCGAAGTGCTGGCGCGTTGCTTCGATCCCTTCTACACCACGCGGGACATCGGGCAGGGGTCCGGCATGGGATTGGCGGTGACCCACGGTATCGTGACGTCGCTCGGGGGAACGATCGAAGCGGCGAGCGAACCGGGGAAGGGCAGCCGGTTCCTGATGCGCTTGCCGGTCGCAGCGGCCCGGGGGGGAGGCCACGGTGGCGAAGGGTAGAGCGACCGGCGACGTCGCGACCGAGGTGCGCGTGCTCGTCGTGGACGACGCTCCCGACACGCTCGAGCTGCTGCAGCGCAACCTGGCATCCCAGGGCTACCGAGTCTTCACGGCCTCGAGCGCGCCCGACGCGCTCGCGATCCTCGCTTCGATGCGCTTGGACCTCCTGGTGACCGACATCCGCATGCCGGGAATGTCCGGGATCGAGCTGATCCGCGAGGTGCGCGCGCAGCGCCCCGAGGTCGAGATCATCGTGATCACGGGTTACGCCACGATCGGTGGCGCGGTCGAGGCCCTGCAGGTCGGCGCGTGGGACTACCTCGCGAAGCCGTTCACCGACGAAGAGCTGTTCCAGGCGGTGCGCCGCGTGGTGGCGCGTCGTCCGGCGACGGAGTCGGCGCGCGGACCGGCACGGCTGTTCGAGCTCCACGGAATGCTGGGCCGCTGCCAGGCGATGCGCACGCTGTTCGACGCCCTGGGGGCGGCGGCGCGACAGGAGGGGGCCGTGCTGCTGCGCGGCGAGCCCGGCTCGGGACGCGAGGCCGCGGCGCGCGCGCTCCACGCGCTGGCCGGGTGCGACGGTCCGTTCTCGCGCGTCGGCCCCGACGTGACCTGGGTGGAGACGGCCGATCTTCCGGCCGGGCGCGAAGGGGCGAAGGGCACGCTTTACCTCGCGTCGCTCGACCGTGCACGCCACGAAGCGCTGGATCACGTTGCCGCGCGCCTGCTTCCGGAGGGCAAACGGGGACGAGGACGTGTGCCGGCGCGCGTGGTCGCTTCCGTCGCGGCGAGCCCCGACGAGCTGGCGCGGCTCGGCGGGAGGATCGCGGAGGTGCTGCGCCGTTTCGCCGTGACGGTGACGATCCCGCCGCTTCGCGAGCGGGGCGACGACGTCGTCCTGCTCGCGAACCGTTTTCTCGCCGAGAGCGCATCCTCGGCGGGCACTCCGGCCCGGACCTTGACCGAGGCGGTGGAACAGGCATTCCGGGTCTACCCCTGGCCGGGGAACGTGCGCGAGCTGCGCGAACTGGCTGCGCAGCTCATGCTCGCCGGCCGGTCGGGGCCGATCGTTCCGAGCGAATTGCCCGCCTGGATCGCCGGGGCGTCGGGGCGCGACGTCGCGGCGGATCTGTCGCTGGCCGCGGTGGAGGCGGAGCACATCGCGCGTGCCCTCCGCCGGACGTCCGGCAACAAGACCCGCGCCGCCGAGATTCTCGGCATCGATCGCAAGACCCTGCTGAGCAAGCTGCGCAAGCGCTCGCGACGCCGTTGACGCCGCCCCTGGAGGGCGCGGTGCCCGCGAGAAGTCAGAAGGCGTAGATCATGTCGAGGAGCAGCGTGGGCTGCGTCCTGGCGGTGGCGTCGCGCTTCTCGAACACCTCCCGGTTCGAATGATCCACGCGAAGATCGGCTCGAACGAGCATCCGGGGCGTGAGCCGGAGCTCGGGGGTGAGCGTCGCTTCGGCGAGGTGCTGCGACACGCCGGTGCGCGCGCCGTCCCGGTCCGCGAAGTACTCCCCGCGGAGGGTCAGGCTGAGCGGTCCGCACACGCCGGTCCGCACGTAGCCCGCGACTCCGCTCCAGGCGGCGCTCTCTCCGGGCGTCACGGCGCCTCGCTCGCGGCCGTAGTCCCCGTTCGCGCCCAGCGTGACCCGGTCGGTCACCTTCCAGAGCGCGGCCAGATCCAGCATCGTCCGGGGGTCCGCATCGTCGTTCGCGCGCTCCGCTCCGTACATGCCGTTCAGATACACGGTGACGGGCGGCGCGGGCGTCAGCACGAGCTGGGCGCCGACCGACTTCGCTCGATTGTCGTCCACGGCGACGTCCCAGCCGTTCACCAGCATCACCATGGCCGTGATCCGGGACGAGAACGCGTAGGACGTGCGCGCGCCCACGTGCGTGAAGGGAATGGCGTAGCCGAAGAGGAACGAGCGCGTCGCGTTGTCGTTCCATCCGTCGTAGCCCTCGATCACCTCGTAGCCGTGGTGCGTGATGAACTTGCCCACGTCGACGCGCAGGCCGGTGCCCACCGGCGCCACCCAGCTGGCGAACGCCTGGTGGACGTCCAGGTCGCCGGCCTTGCCGGTCTCGTCGCGGAAGAGCCCGCCGGATGCGGAGACGCGCGGGACGGAGCTGCCCACGGCGAAGTCCACGCGGAAGCCGGACTCCCGCGGCTGCGCGACGGCCTTCTGCACGACCAGCTCGAAGACGTCGAGCTTGAAGCTGTCGTCGTCGAAGTCGAACACGCGAAGCTGATTCGTGCCGGAATCCGGGCGGTTGAAGTTGTACGACCAGCTCGTGGAGAGGAAGCCGTCGAGCGTGACTTCCTGCAGCCACGCGGGCGAGGCGGGCGGTTCGCTTCCCGCGGCACGCGCGGCGGGCGGGGAAGCCCCCGCCCGCGCGAGCGCCACCACCAGGACGAGCCCGACGGCCCGAGAGCGCGGGCTCACGATCAGATCTCGCTGACGTAGGCGTGCTCACCGTGCAGGGCCTCGTCGAGCCCCGTCTCCTCGTCGCCGGCCGCGACTTTCACCGGGGTCACACGGTCGATGAGCCAGAGCATGCCCAGCGTGAAGACGAAGGCCCACGCGGAGGACGCCACCACGGCCGTGACCTGCTTGACGAAGAACGCCGGGTTGCCCGCCAGGAGACCGTTCGCTCCCGCGGGGTTGTACGCCGTGCTCGCGAAGAGACCGAGCAGGACGATGCCGAGGAAGCCGCCCACGCCGTGGACGCCCCACACGTCGAGCGCGTCGTCCCAGTGGAGCTTGTTCTTGAGCGCCACCGCGTAGAAGCAGACGACTCCCGCGATGATCCCGATGAGGACCGCGGAGGTCGGCGAGACGTAGCCCGCCGCGGGCGTGATGGTGGCGAGACCCGCCACCGAGCCGGTGAGGAGACCGAGGAACTTCGGCTTCGCACCGGTCAGCCACTCCACCAGGAACCAGGCCATACCAGCGAAGGACGCCGCGATGTCCGTGTTCAGGAACGCCGTGGCGGTCACGGCGTCCACGCGGAACTCGCTGCCCGCGTTGAACCCGTACCAGCCGAACCAGAGGAGCCCCGTGCCGAGAGCCACGAGCGGAATGCTGTGCGGGCCCTTGTCCAGGACGCGGCGCCGGCCCACGTAGAGCACCGAGGCCAAGGCGGCGATGCCCGCGATGTTGTGCACCACGATGCCGCCCGCGAAGTCGAGCACGCCCATCTTCGCCAGCAGCCCGCCGCCCCACAGCATGTGGACGAAGGGGAAGTAGACGAAGAGCAGCCACAGGGTGAGGAAGATGAAGTACGCCTTGAACGTGACGCGGTTGGCGAAGGCGCCCGTGATGAGTGCCGGCGTGATGATCGCGAACATCATCTGGTAGGCGACGTGCACGATGAGCGGGATGCTGTCGTTCGGCGACGGCGCCATCAGGTTGACGCCCCGAAGGAACGCCATGTCGAGGTTGCCGATCACGCCTCCCACGTCGCCCGAGAAGCACATCGAGTAGCCGCAGACGTACCAGACCACCGTGGTCCAGCAGAGCGAGACGAAGCTCTGGATCATGATCGCGAGCACGTTCTTCCGGCCCACGAGCCCGCCGTAGAAGAACGCGAGCCCGGGCGTCATCAGCATCACCAGGCTCGAGCAAAGGAGCATGAAGGCGGTGTTGCCGGTGTCGATTCGCAGCATCTTCGGACCTCCTCAGGAGCCCCGATGGCGGTTCGCCGGACGAGGGAGTTCGAACGGCGTCGTCCGGCGGCGCGAAACGCATTGTGGAGAATCTACTCAGACTTCGGGGCAAAATACCCCTCTGCCGGAAGGGTGGGCAAGCCCGAAAGCCGTCCACGCCTCGAGCGGTCCGGCTCCGGGCGCGGGGCGCGACCGGCAATCGGGCCGGCGTCTCGCGTTCGTCCCGGCGGGCCGGAGGACGTGCGTCCACGCGCCGCGAGACGGTCTCGCGCGTCACCAATCCTCCTCGGGATCGTGACCATCGGCGACGTGGCGAGGCAGGCGATCACGGATCCGAAGCACACGGTCGGGCACCTCGAGCGCTTCAGAAGCACACGGTCGGGCACCTCGAGCGCTGCATCCGGGGATCGTGCTGACCCGTCGGCAGCGGAGGCCCGGGGGCGGCCTATCGGACGTCGCTGCCCGTCGAGAGGCCCGACTCGATCCGCACGTCCCGGAACAAGCGGTGGCGGGCGGCGTCGATCATCGGGGCCTCGAGGGGCCAGACCAGCGTGGCGTCGCGGCGCCGCGGCGCGTACGGCGCGTGGTCCAGGATCGGATGCAGGAAGGGATCGAGCCGCAGGAGCGTGGGCGCCAGCGAGCGCAGGATCGGGCGATCGAGCAGCCGCAGCGCCACGTCGACTTCGCCGAGTTGCAGGGCGGCGCCCGTGATCAGCGTCAGGCTGGTGGCGGCGAGGCCGGGCGTGTCGTGCAGCTCGCGGACCAGACGGCGCGCCTCGTCGAGTCGGCCCTCGCGGGCCGCGATCAGCGCCTCGATGGCCCTCATGTCTTCCTTCCGGGCTCCGTCGGCCAGGCCTTCCCGCACCGCCTGGCCAGCCGCCGCCAGATCCCCGCGGCCGAGGGAGATCCAGGCCCGCACGGAATGGACTCCCGTGATGTAGAACGCGTCTTCGGACAGCGCTCGGAGGCGCCGAGTCGTGGCGATCGCCTCGTCCTCCCGGCCGGTGACCTTCGTCAGCGTCATCAGCCAGAGGCACGCGAAGCCGTCCTGAGGATCCACATCCAGGGCGCGCCGGATGTAGCGCTCCGCGGCCGCGAGATCGGCGCGGGTGAACGCGTCGACCGCGAGGTTGATGATGGCCGGCTTGAAGCGCGGATCCGCCTCCACGGCGCGAAGCAGGGCTGCGCGCGCGCCTTCGTCGTCGCCCTGGAACCGCAGATTCAGCGCTTCGGCCTTGTGAGCCTCCGCGAGCTTGGGATTGAGGGAGATCGCCCGTCGCGCGGCCTCGAGCCCGCGCCGCGTGACGTCCGCGACGTCGACGTCGGTTCCCCATTGCGAGAGCTGACCGTAGCAGTCCGCGATCCCCGCCCACGCGAGCGCGTAGCCGGGGTCCAGCGCGGTGGCCTGCTCGAAGAGACGGAGCGCCTCGCGCAAGGATGCGTCGCTGTAGCTGCCGTACCGCTCGCGCCCCTTGAGGTAGAGATCGTAGGCCCGCACGTCGCGCGGCCGATCCTTCACGAGGCTCACCGCCTCGGCGGGGGAGAGCGCCACGCGCAGCGCCTCGGCGATGGACGCGGCGATCTCTCCCTGCACCGCGAAGACGTCCTCCATCGTGCGGTCGTAGCGCTCGGCCCAGAGCTGGAAGCCGTCCGCGGCGTTGACGAGCTGCGCGGTGATGCGCACGCGGTCGCCGGCACGCCGCACGCTGCCCTCGAGCACGGCGCCCACCCCGAGATCGGCGGCGACCTTCGGGAGGTCGGCCGGCGCTCCGCGGTAGCGCGCGACGGCGTTGCGCGAGGCCACGCGCAGCCCCCTGATCTTCGAGAGGTCGGTGAGGATGTCCTCGGTGATGCCGGAGCAGAAGTACTCGCTCTCCGCGTCGCTCGCGAGGTTCTCGAAGTAGAGCACCGCCAGCGACGGGATCACCGCCGCCGAGGGTGCGTGGCTGCCGGAAGGCGCCGAGGACTCGAGCGCGATCGCGCTCAGCTCGCGGCGGAGATCGCCGATGTCCCGCGGCCGCTCGTCGACGTCCTTCGTGAGGCACCGCCGCACGACGTCGCGGAGCCGCGCGGGCACCGTGGTCGGCAGCGCGCTCCAGTCCGGCTCGCGCTCGAGGATACGGGCGATCACGTCGGAGACCGTGTCCCCGGCGAACGCCTGGCGGCCCGCGAGGCACTCGTAGAGCAGGCAGCCGAACGCCCACACGTCGGCACGCCGATCCACGCTCCGGCCGCGGGCCTGTTCGGGGCTCATGTAGGGAGCGGTGCCGAGGATGACGCCCGCTCCGGTCGCCGAGAGCGCCAGGGTGGGCGACGCCTCCAGGTCGGAGGACGAAGGCATCTCCGTGGCCCCGCCCTTGGCGAGACCGAAGTCCAGCACCTTGACCGTGCGCGACGGCGTGATCATGACGTTGCCGGGCTTGAGATCGCGATGCACGATGCCGCGCTCGTGGGCGGCTTCGATCGCCGCGGCGATCTGCCCGCAGATCTCCAGCGCCTCGCGCACGGCAAGCGGGCCGCGCGCGAGTCGCTGCGCGAGCGTCTCGCCTTCGATCAGCTCCAGCACGAGATAGGGTGTGCCGCCGGACTCCTCGAGCCCGAAGATGGCGGCGATGCTCGGATGGCTGAGCGAAGCCAGCAGGCGCGCCTCGCGCTCGAAGCGCGCGAGCCGCTCCGGATGCCGCGCGAACGCCTCGGGCAGTCCCTTGATGGCGACGTCGCGGCCGAGCCGCGTGTCCCGCGCGCGGTAGACCTCGCCCATGCCGCCCGCGCCGAGCGGTGCCGTGATCTCGTAGGGGCCGAGGCGGGTGCCCACGCCGACAGTCATTCGAACAATCTACCTCCGGACCGTCATCGCTTGCGGAAATCCTCGAACCAGTTCTCGACGAAGATCATCGTGCGGGTCGCGGGCGACGCCGTCCGCCGCACTCCGATGAAGCGGATGCCGTCGGGATGGGGATCGAGGGGGAACCCGGCGTAGTCCCGGGCGCTCAGCTCGAGATCCTGCGCGCGCGAGGCGAAGAGCGCCCGGGGCAGGCCGAGAACGGGACGCGGGCCGGCCCCGACCGACACGGTGCTGACCGAGTCGCGGTTCGCGTAGTAGATCGCGTCGCCGCGCCGGGACCAGCGGGGCCAGTTTCCGCCGCCGACCGAGACCTGGGCCCGCTCGTCGCCCTCGGGATACCGGCGAATGTAGATCTCGTTGCGCCCGGACTCGTCGGACGTGTACGCGATCCAACGACCGTCGGGGGAGATCGTGCCGCCCGCCTCATTGCTGGGCGTATCGAGGAACGGCTGCGAGGCATTGGCGCGATCGAGCCGGACGATCCAGAGATCGGCATTGCCTCGCCGATCGACGGTGCACACGAGGGTCTTGCCGTCCGGGCTCGGAGAGGCTTGGAGGCCGCGGCAGAGGGTGTCGGGGGATCCACTTCCGTCGCTGGCGATGGCCACGATTCGATCGGTGCCGACGCTCTGGACCGCGCAGTAGTAGATGCGGCTGCCATCCGGCGACCACGCAGGATTGCCCTCCCATTCCGGGCTGGACGTGAGCCGCGTTCGCGTCCCGCGTGCCAGGTCTTGCACCCAGATGTCGGCATTCGCATCTTGGACGGCGTAGGCGACGCGCCCGCCGTCCGGGGACAGCGCGGGCGTGCTCAGTCCCGGCTGCGGCTCCCCGATGGATTCCTCGCCGCCGCCCCTCCTCACCCACACCAGCTGCCCCGGCGGTGGTGGCTCATCTTCGGCCGCGACGAGCAATCCGTTGGAGGCGCTGCACGCGTATTCGGCGCCGTCCAAGACCGTGAACGCGGGTCCCGTCACCTTCCGCTGCGCCGCCGAGAAGGGGACCGCCCATGTCCGGCTTCGGTATCTGCTCTCCTCCCGCGTGACGAGGAGGTGGCCGGTCGGCGAGTAGCTCGCCGTGCCGGCCCTCGCGTCCTCGAAAACGCGTTCGAGGCGCGGGGGTGAGCCTTCGAGGGTCGCCACGGCGCTTCGGTTGCCCTTGTCGTGCACGAACACGAGCAGGGTGCGGCCGTCCGGAAGGTAACTCGGGCCGTGGAAATCGACGGTGGAGCTGTCCGGCGCCAGGACGGAACGGACGTCGCCACCGGTCGCGGAGACTTCGTAGATTCCGCCGCGCCATACCGCGAGGACGATGCGCGCATCGGGGCTCCAGGCGGCTCCCAAGATCTCGCCGCTCTCGGGAAT
This sequence comes from bacterium, assembly GCA_046330135.1. Classification (GTDB taxonomy): domain Bacteria; phylum ARS69; class ARS69; order ARS69; family ARS69; genus CAYYFX01. The sequence continues at coordinate 551,661 of JAXLTI010000003.1, read as the reverse complement.
GTCGCAGATGGCGGTGCACTGACTCGCACCGGGCGCGAACGTCCAGAGCTTCTTGTTGGCCGCGAAGCCGAGCGTGTTCTGGTCCCAGGACCAGAAGGGCGCACGTCCACCCTTCGAGTCGGGCACTTCGAGCGCGTCGATCTGATCCAGGCGGCGGATCCAGACGCGGTCCTTCGCCTCGTAGGCGATCCGGCTCCCGTCATGCGTGAGTGCGAGCGGCGTGAAGAACGTGGTCGTGAGGCCTTCCACGGGGACACGGAAGCGGCGCACCGGGCCGTGCGGATGTGCGGACCGGAACACGACCCAGGCGGACGCCGTCACCGCGACCGCGAGCGCTGCCGCGAGGGCGGGCGTGATCCAGCGGCGGCGCGTTCGCCCGCGCGCCCTCGCGCCATCCGCCGCGCCGGCCACGGCTCCCGGCTCTGCGAGCGCGACCCGGGCCTCGCCGATGTCGCGCAGGCGCAGCGTCGCGTCCTTCGTGAGACATCGCCGGAGCAGCTCGACCACGCGAGGAGGGGTCGTGGGCGGGAGCGCGCTCCAGTCGGGCTCGCGCTCCAGGATGCGCGCGATCACGTCGGAGACCGTCTCGGCTTCGTACGCCTGGCGGCCGGTCACGCATTCGTAGAGCACGCAGCCGAACGACCAAACGTCGGTGCGCCGATCCACGACCTTGCCGCGCGCCTGCTCGGGGCTCATGTAGGCGGCGGTGCCGAGGATCACGCCGGCGCCGGTCGCCGCGTGGGTCAGGGTCGGTGATGCCGAGAGTGCTGCCCCCGCGCTCGACGCGCCCGCGACGCCGCTCTTGGCGAGGCCGAAGTCCAGCACCTTCACCGCGCCCGACGGCGTGAGCATGACGTTGCCGGGCTTCAGGTCGCGGTGCACCACGCCGCTCTCGTGGGCCGCCTCCACGCCCGCCGCGATCTGCCGGCACACGTCGATCGCCTCCTCGATCGGGAGCGCGCCGCGGGCGAGGCGCGCGGCCAGCGTCTCGCCCTCGACGAACTCGAGCGCGAGGTACCGATGGCCTTCGACCACTTCGAGCCCGTGGATGCCGGCGATGTTCGGGTGCGAGAGCGATGCGAGGAGGCGCGCCTCGCGCTCGAAGCGAGCGAGCCGCTCGGGATCCTGCGCGAACAGATCCGGCAGGGCCTTGATCGCCACGTCGCGGCCGAGCCGCGTGTCCCGCGCGCGATAGACCTCGCCCATGCCGCCCGCGCCGAGCGGCGCGACGATCTCGTAGGGGCCGAGGCGGGTGCCGGGAACGAGCGGCATCTCAGTCCACCAGTCCCATCTTCTTCAGGAACGCCCTCCACCGCGGGTCGGCGTGGAGCGAGCGTAGCTGCGCGTCGAGCAGCATCAGCGCGAGGCCCGAATCATGCTGCGCGTAGGCCCTCTCCAACCACTCGAAGGCGGCATCCGCTTCTCCGCGGACGGCGTGGGCGCACGCGACCTGGTACGCCGCCTCGTGCCCGTGCTTCTCCGTGAGCTCTCGGAGCGCCTGATCCGATTCCGAAGGACGCCCGCCCTCGTGGTGGAGCACCGCCAGCCCGTACAAGCGGGCCCAGTTGGCGCTCTCGCGCATCGCCTCGGCGAGCGCCTCCTCCGGCCGGCCGTCCGCGTCGAGAACGAGTGCCAGGAGAAGATGAGTGGAGGCCGCGTCGGGAGACATCTCCAGCGCCTTGCGAAACGCGTCCTCCGCCTCCGTCAGCCGCTCGGCTCCCCGACATGCGCGCCCGTAGTAGGTATAGCTGGCCACGCTCAGCGGATCCTGTTCGACCGCGCGCCGGCACAGGGCCACGGCCTCGTCCGAGCGACCGAGGTCGTGGGCGAGAAGACCGACCGCGCGCAGCACCTCGATGTTTCCCGGAGCCAGCTCCATCGCTCGGCGATAGGACGATTCGGCGCCTTTCCAGTCGAAGTCGTGCCACAGCTGGATGGATCCCAGGGCCAGGTGAGCCTCGGCCAGGTCGGGCTCCAGGGCCAGGGCTCGCCGTGCCGACTCCCGCGCGCGCGCGACCCCCTCGGGGAGCGGACCGAATCCCACGACCGCCTCCAGAAGCTGCGCCCAGGAGAGACACGCCCAGGCCAGCGCGTGTGCGGGATCCGCTTCCGTCGCCCGCCTCAAGTGCTCGATTCCCGTGGCGACGTCCGTCTGCGCGAGCCGGTTGACGAGGTAGCGACCCTGCAGGAAGAGCCGGTGCGCCTCCGCGTCGGTGCCGCGTCCCTTCGCCGCCGCGGCCACCTCCGCTTTCACCTCACCGCTCGCCTTCGAGTCCGGCGTCTCGCCCAGAAGGGTGGTACGGAGCTCCTTCACGACCGACTGCGCGATGTCGTCCTGCACGGCGAAGATGTCCTCCAGCGTCCGGTCGTACGTCTCCGACCAGAGGTGGAAGCCGTCCGACACCTTCACCAGCTGCACGGCGATCCGCACGCGACTCCCGGACTTACGCACGCTTCCTTCGAGAAGAGTCGCAACGTTGAGCTTCCGGCCGATCACCGCCAAGTCCTCGCTCTTGCCCTTGAATTGGAACGACGACGTGCGGGCGGCGACCCGGAGCCCCCGGATCTTGGTGAGCATGTTCAGAAGCTCGTCGGCGAGCCCGTCCGCGAAGTACTCGTCTTCCTCGTCGCGGCTCCGATTCACGAAGGGCATCACGGCGATCGAGGGCACGTCGCCCGTGGGGGCGGGGGCGAGGGTCGAAGCGGGGCGGGAGGCGCTCGACGCGCTCGACTCCATTCCCCGGCGGGCCATCTCCAGCTCATTCCGCACGTCCTTGGCGGTCTGCACCCGCCGCTCGGGATCCTTCTCCAAGCAGCGCCCGATGATCCGGCCGAGATCCGGCGGCAGATCCGAGCGCAAGCTCTGCGGGGGCGTCGGCGCGTCACGCAGGATTGCCGAGCTCACGTCAGCGGACGTGGCGCCTCCGAACGGGCGCCGGCCCGTGACCAGCTCGTAGAGCATGATGCCGAGGGCGAACAGGTCCGATCGCGCGTCCACCGTCTCGCCGCGGATCTGCTCGGGCGCCATGTACGGCACCGTGCCCACGACCTGCCCGGCCGTGGAGACCGGCGACGCCAACGTCGCCGCCTGCGTCGCGTCGGGCGCGGACTCCGAGGTCGCCAGCTTCGCGAGTCCGAAGTCCAGCACCTTGATCCGCCCCTCTCGCGTCACCATGACGTTGGCGGGCTTCAGGTCCCGGTGGACCACGCCGCGCACGTGCGCCGACGCCAGCGCGTCTGCCAGGGGAATCGCGAGATCGAGCACGCGCGGAACGGGAAGGCCGCCGGGCGCGATCAGCTTGTCGAGACCCTGGCCTTCCACCAGCTCCATCGTGAGGAACCGGACCCCGTCCGCTTCCTCGATGGAGTGGAGCGTCACGATGTTCGGGTGGTTGAGCGCCGCGACCGTCTTCGCTTCGCGCTCGAACCGCGACAGCCGATCGGTGTGCGACGCCAGCGATTCGGGCAGCACCTTCACCGCCACGTCGCGACTCAGGCGCGAGTCCCGGGCGCGGTAGACCTCGCCCATGCCGCCCGCGCCGAGGGGCGCGACGATCTCGTAGGGCCCGAGGCGGCTGCCCGGTGTCAACGCCATCGTGGGTGAGCCTGGGGAGGGGTCATGGGCTTCGGCAGCGTCGCCGCGCGACGCCGCAAGGGCGACGATTGTGGCAGGGTGCCCCGCGGACCGTCCAGCGCGGACTGAGGGCGGGTGACGGGGGTCCCTCACGCGGAACGCGCGCGAACGCGACCTCCTTCTCGAGCGTGCCGCGTGGTGCGCGCGGGGCGTTTCGCCCGCCCGATGAGCCCGTCCGGCCCATTGCCAGGGTCGGGTTCCAGGTCGCATGATGCGCGCCCACCGTCGCGCAGCACCGACCGAACCGGGGCAGAGGCACCATGGGCTGGTCCTTCGACGACAAGAAGACGCAGGGCTACATCGACAAGGCGATGGCCGCGAACAGCAGCTACAAGCCCATCGCGAGTCAACTGGAGATGGCTTGGGCCTGGCTCTACCAGAAGCGGGAGAAGGAAGACCCCGACGGCGACGATCGCGAGCTGGCCGCGGCGGAGCACTACATGTACGCGCGCTGGCAGGTCGCCAGCGGCAAGACGTCCACCGTCGTGATGGGCGCCCTCACCCTCGGCTACGACCCGGCGAAGCTCATCGGCTACATCCCGCTCGTCTTCGTCATCCGCAAGGCGGCGGGGCACTCCTGGTCTCGCCCTTCCACGGACAGCCTGCGCTGGGGCATGAGCGGCTGCGCCGACGGGTCCCGCGACAAGCCCTAGCCCGAGGGGGAGCCGCAGAGCGGGGAATCTGAATGACGGTCCAGTCGGAAGCGCCTTCCACGAAGGCGGCCACGCCGCCCGCCCCGCCCGTGCCTCGCCCGATCCGGGGCGTGGTGGACGACGAGCCGCCGAAGGCTCGCAAGATCTCGCTCTCCAGCATGCGGCACGTGTTCGAGACGATCGTCTGGCCGCGGAGGAAGCTGATCCTCTTCGGGCTCGTCCTGGTGGCGATCAACCGGGTGGCGGGCCTCGTCCTGCCCGGCTCGACGAAGTACCTGATCGACAAGGTGATCGTGGCGAAGGACGTCTCGCTCCTGCGGCGCCTCTTGGTCGTCGTGGGCGCGGCGCTGATCGCCCAGTCGGCCACTTCCTACTGGCTGACCCGCCTGCTGAGCGTCGAGGCGCAGCACCTCATCTCCGTGCTGCGCGCGCAGATGCAGCGGCACATCATCCGCTTGCCGATCGCGTTCTTCGACAACAGCAAGTCCGGCGCGCTGGTCTCGCGCATCATGAACGACGTCGAGGGCGTGCGGAATCTCGTGGGGACGGGCCTCGTGCAGCTCGTGGGCGGCGTGCTCACCGCCGTGGTCGCGCTCGTCGTGTTGATCAAGATCAACCCGATGATGACGCTCTATGCCTTCGTTCCCCTCGTGGCCTTCGGTCTCATCTCGATCAAGGCGTTCGCGTACGTGCGGCCCATTTTCCGGCGCCGCGGCGCCATCACCGCGGAGGTCACGGGCCGTCTCACCGAGACGCTCGGCGGCATTCGCGTCATCAAGGGGTTCGCCGCGGAGGCGCAGGAGTGCGACACGTTCGAGCGCGGCGTGGATCGCGTTTTCGAGAACGTGCGGGAGTCGTTGACCGCCACGAGCCTCGTCACCAGCCTCGCGACGCTCCTCATGGGCCTCACGAGCGTCATCATCATGGGCGTGGGCGGGGCGATGATCATCGCCGGGCACATGACGGTCGGCGACTTCGTCGCGTTCACCTTGTACCTGGCCTTCCTCATCGCGCCGATCGTGCAGATGAGCAACATCGGCACGCAGCTGACCGAGGCCTTCGCGGGCCTGGATCGGATGGAGGAGATCCTCGCGATGCCGCCGGAGGGCGAGGATCCGGGGCGAACCATCGTGCTGGGTCCGGTGCGCGGGGACATCACCTTCGAGAACGTCTCGTTCGCGTACGCGTCGGGGCAGGACGTCCTCGTGGACGTGAGCTTCGAAGCGTCCGCCGGATCCGTCACCGCGCTCGTGGGCAGCTCGGGCTCCGGGAAGTCCACGGTGGCCGGGCTCGCCGCGTCGTTCCGCACGCCCACGCGGGGCGTCGTCCGCGTGGATGGCTGCGATCTCGCGACGGTGAAGCTGGACAGCTACCGGCGCCAGCTGGGCGTCGTGCTCCAGGACGAGTTCCTCTTCGAGGGGACGATTCGCGACAACATCCTCTTCGCGCGCCCGGACGCGGACGAGCCGACGCTGGCGTCCGCGGTGGCCGCCGCGCACGTCGACGAGTTCGCGGGGCGCTTCGAGGACGGACTGGACACGCTCATCGGCGAGCGGGGCGTGAAGCTCTCCGGGGGACAGCGCCAGCGAATCGCCATCGCGCGGGCCGTGCTCTCGGACGCGCGGGTCCTGATTCTCGATGAGGCCACGTCTTCGCTCGACAACGAGAGCGAGGCGTTCATCCAGGAGAGCCTGGCGCGGCTCATGTCGGGACGCACCACCCTCGTCATCGCGCACCGTCTGAGCACCATCCGGCGAGCGGACCAGATCCTCGTCCTCGAGAGTGGACGCATCGTGGAGCGCGGAACGCACGACGAACTGATCGCCCGGAAGGGCCGCTATCACGAGCTGTACACGTACCAGGCCCGCATCTGACGGGTTTCCGCGACTTCGGCGGCCGCGGAGGACCGCCGGGACCGATGCTGGAATCCATTGGTATTACGTCAGTTGCGACGAATCTGACTCTTCGGCGGGAACCGACTCCGCTTCCGACCTGTTCCTCCGCCCGGAGAGAGGTATCATGCGCCCGGAGTCCTCGGAATCACCGGGGACGAGGTTCGATGGGTCCGGATTCGGGGGGAAGCACTATGCGTGGCGCTCTCGCAGTCGGTCTTGTTGCTGTCATCCTCACCGCCGGCTGCGGCCAACCGCCGCAGCAGGACGTCGACGCGACCAAGGCGGCGCTCGAGGCGGCGCGCACGAAGGGCGCGCAGGAGTACGCACCCGAGGCGATGAAGGCTGCCGAGGACTCGTATGCGGACCTGCAGGCGGAGATGGACGCCCAGGCCGGCAAGTTCCCGTTGTTCCGCTCGTACAAGGCGGCGACGGAGAAGGCTGTGGCCGCGAAGGCCGCGGTCGACCGCGCACAGGCGAGCGCGCAGCAGGCCATGGATCTGGCCAAGACGCAGTCCACGACGGCCATTCAGGAAGGCAAGGCGCTGCTCACCGATACCATGGCGATGCTGGAGAAGGCCCCGAAGGGCAAGGGCTCGGCGACGGATCTCGCGGCCCTGAAGACGGACCTGGATGGTGCCGGCATGAGCCTCGCTCAGGCGGACACTCTGCTCACCACGGAGAAGTACAAGGACGCGCTGACGAAGGCCGAGGCGGCGAAGACCGCGATCACGAGCGTCAAGACGCAGATCGAAGAAGCGATGGCCAAGGTGAAGGCTCCGGCGAAGGCGCCGGCCAAGAAGTAGCGTAGGCGCGGGGAGGCGGGGGCGGGGAGGCGTGGTGCGCATTCGTTGGGCGTGGGCGACCACGGTCGCCCTCGCCCTCGCCGGATCGGCGGCCTTGGCATACCCCATCGTGCGCGGAACCACCGATCCCGCGTTTCCCCAACTCATGGTGGCGCGGCGTGCGCTGGACGAGGCGCGCCGCGCGGACGCGGCCACCTGGGCTCCTCAGGAGTTGGCCGGCGCGGAGGCCGCGTTTCGTCAGGCGAGCGCCGAGCACCGGCGCCAGGAAGTCCGCCTCCTTCCGTTTCGCGATTTCCGCCCGGTGAGGCTCTCCATCGCCGCGTCCGAGCAGAAGAGTCGGGCGGTGAGAGACCTGGCCCGCAGCCGCAGCCGGAGCGGCACGGCCGCCGCCACCAGCGCCCTGGCCGAGGCGGAGCAGGCCGTCGCCGAGTCGGTGCGCTTCGCGGACGCCGTTCCGCTCACGCATGCGGAGCGATCCACCTACCTGCAGGCGCGCCTCGCCCTGGAGGAAGCCCGGCTCCAGCGCAAGCAGGGGGCCGTGGCCCGTTCTGCGCAGCTCGCCGAGCGCGCGGTCGTGCTGGCGCACGACGTGACCGAGCGCGCGGCCAACACGGCGTCGAGGTACCGCGATCCCGAGCTGGTGAGCCGGTGGCGGAAGTGGATCGACGAGACGGTGTCCTGGTCGAGCCGCACGGGGGACGCCGCGATCGTGGTCCTGAAGGACTCCCACCAGCTGATGCTCTATGACGGCGGCCGATCCCTGATGACCTGCGACGTGGACCTGGGCCCGAACTGGGCGCGCGACAAGCGGGTCTCGCGCGATGCGGCCACGCCCGAAGGGAGATACAAGGTCGCGGCGTTGAAGAGCCGCGGCCAGTCTCACTACTACAAGGCGCTGCTCCTGGACTACCCGAACGCGGAAGATCGCGCCCGCTTCGACCGCGCGCGTCGCCAGGGCGAGATCCCGAAGGGAGCCAGCCCGGGCGGGCTCATCGAGATCCACGGCGAAGGGGGCCGCGGCAGCGACTGGACGCGCGGATGCGTCGCCGTGCGCAACACGGAGATGGACCGCATCTTCCAGCACGTGAGAGTCGGAACGCCGGTGACGATCGTCGGTGGCGACGGGGGGGACGGGAGGCTCGCGGGGTTGGTCGATCGCCATCGGAGGGAATCGCCGACGGAGTCCCCATGAGGGCTCTCCTGGCGGGCCTCGGCGGCGGAGCTCTCGTCCTGGCGCTCGCGATCGCCGGCACCGGATACGCGCGCCGGCCGCTCTCGAGCGTTGCGCTCGGCCCGCCCGGCACGTCGCTGGACGCGTCCGCGTCGGAGCGGCCCGCTCCCCGTGCCGGGGAAGACGCGCGCCGGCGCCAGCTTCGCGCCCAGCTCGACCATCGCCGGCCGCACGGCGTGCACGTCGTGATCGACCAGACTCACAACCGCCTCTACCTCAAGCGCGGCGACGAGCTGATCCGCAAGGCCGTGTGCTCCGCCGGGTCCGGGATGATCCTCCGAGAGTACGGGGGCCAGCGGAAGTGGGTCTTCGACACGCCGCGCGGGGTGTTCCACATCTGGCGCAAGGTGGAAGACCCGATCTGGAACAAGCCCGATTGGGCGTTCGTGGAGGAAGGTGTGCCCATCCCGAACAACCCGGCCGAGCGCTTTCAGCGCAACATGCTCGGCGAGTACGCGTGCTACTTCGGCGACGGGTACCTCATCCACGGGACGCTCTACACGCGGCTCCTCGGGCGCAACGTCAGCCACGGCTGCATTCGCCTCGGCGACGACGACCTGCGCGAGGTCTATCACGCCGTGCAGCTCGGCACGCCCGTGTACATCTACTGAGGCCCTTCGATGACGGGTCCGCTTCTCCTGGCTGCACTTCTCGCGACGGCCCCGTCGCCTCGGGCGCGGCATGCCGCGGCGGAAGCGACCCCCCCGTCCCTGGAGACGGCGGCCCTGGCTCATCTCGTCGACCTCGCGTCGGACTCGACGTTCGTGCTGGTGGTGGAGCCCGGCGCGTCGCGGGTGTCGCTGCTCTTGCAGGGGGCGGTGCTCCGCGAGTACCCGATCGAGGCCATGGAGCTGGCGACGCCGCGCGTCGCGTTCGCGTGGCGTCGCGGCGACTCCGTGGACGCGCGCTGGCTGGAGCAGGTGTGGCGCAGCGGCGTGCTCGTGCCCACGCGCAAGCGGGATCGGATCGAGATCGACGCCGCGCCGCCGGACCCGAATCGCACCGAAGCATCCGAGGACGTGCCGGTGCCGCCTCCGCCCGAGGAGATGATCATCGCGCCGGAGCGCTTCTTCGTCCGGTTCGCGGGCGGCATGGCCCTGGAGGTTCGAGCGACACCGGCTCGCCGCTCCCGGTTCGAGGCGTGGAAGACCGGCTGGGGGGATCGGATCGCGGCGCTCCGCCCGCACTCGTCCGATCGAGCGCGCCTGCGGCTCTTCCTCGCGCCGGACGACTCCGACGCGTTCTACCGCTCGCTGCCCCCCGACGTGAGCCTCCTGATCCTGCCGCCGACCTTGCGCGCGGACGGCACGGAGATCGCGGCCGCCGCAGGAGAGTGACGTGCGAGCGACCGCGGAGTTGCGGGCGAGCCACTCGAGAATGGTCGGGAGCCGCGCGCGACCTAGCGGATCAACGGAACCGACGGCAACCACGCGGGACGGGCAGGACCGTGTCCGACCTCATCATGACGAGATTGTCAGGTGGCAGCAAGGGGCGAGACCTGCCGGCAGTGTCCCAGGACGCCACCACCTGCTGCCGACCCTCGCATGTTCGCCGGCGCGCCCTGAGACGTATTCGGTGACGAGGTCCTGCGCGGCGGGGAGGCTGCCCGGGCGCCTCGACGCCATTCCACGCCCTCCGGAGGATGCGCCCCATGGAGCCCCTCAGCACCGATCCTCGGATCCGTCGCCGCTCGGCCCGCGCTCGCGCCCTGCTCGCCCACCCGGCGCGAGTCGCATGCGCGCTTCTGCCGATGTTCCTGCCCGGCGTGTCGCGAGCCCAGTGGCAGCCCGACGGGACGATTCTGTCGGGCAGCAACGGGAGCGCGTACGACGCCGTGGCGGCGATCCCCGATGGTGCCGGGGGAGCCATCATCGCCTGGTCCGACTATCGGACCGGCCCCGACTACAACGTCTACGCTCAGCGGGTCGACCCGTTCGGAACGGATCTGTGGGGGGCCAACGGGATCACGATTTGCGCGGCGCTCGGCGACCAGATCGTGAGCCCGGTGGGCGCGATCGTCCCGGACGGAGCGGGCGGCGCGATCGTGACCTGGCAGGACGATCGCGGCTCGTCGACGGACATCTACGCGCAACGCATCAACGCCGCGGGCGCCCCGCTGTGGGTGGCGAACGGCGTGCCTCTTTGCACGAACTCCGCAGCCCAGTACTTCCCGCAGATCGCACCGGACGGATCGGGCGGCGCCATCGTGACGTGGTCGGACTCGCGCAATTCGGCGCAGCGCATCTACGCTCGTCGGGTCAACGCCTCGGGAACGGCGCTCTGGGCGTCGGACGGGGTTCCGGCGTCCCCCGGCGCGCCGGCCGCGGCCTACCAGATCGAGCCGACCCTCGTCTCCGACGCCGCAGGCGGGGCGATCATCGCTTGGCGGGACAATCGGAACGGGAGCTGGCACGCGTTCGCGCAGCGAGTGAGCGGCGCCGGGGCCCCTCTCTGGGCCGCCGCCGGCGACTCGGTGTGCATGACGCCGACGGGCGGCGAGGACATGATCGTGATCGCGCCGGACGGTGCGTCGGGCGCCATCCTCGCGTGGCGGGACTGGCGTTACGGGGGCACGACCACGGACATCTACGCCCAGCATCTGAGCGCGACGGGAGCCGCGCAGTGGACCCAGTACGGCGTTCCGGTCTGCGCCGCGGTCGACGACCAGCTGTATCCGACCGTCGCGGCGTCGGGGTCGGGCGGAGCCATCGTGGCGTGGACCGATCGCCGAAACGGGTCCACGTGGGGCATGTACGCGCAGCTTCTCGACGCCGGCGGCGGGTTCCGATGGGCCGGAAACGGCCTGCCGATCGCGACGCTGGGGACGTACGCTCAAAGCCCGCAAGTCGCTTCCGACGGATCGGGGGGTGCGCTCTTCACCTGGGCGGACGATCGGGCCGGCTCCTCGAACGTGGACATCTTCGCCCAACGGCTCAGCGCCTCCGGCACTTCGCAGTGGGCCGCGAACGGCGTCGCGCTGTGTCAGGCCGCGGGCGGACAGGGCGGGCCTCAGCTCGCGCCCGACGGGACCGGCGGGGCGATCGTCGCGTGGGTCGACGCTCGCAGCGGGAACGCCGTGTACCCCTACGCGCAGCGAGTCGAAGGCGGGTACGGTGCCTGGGGCCACCCGGAGCCGACGGTGGCCTCCGTGGCGGACGTTCCCCACGACCAGGGCGGTCACGTCGCCGTCAACTGGGCGGCGAGCGGGCGCGATCTCCCGGTGCCGCGAACGATCGGCAGCTACTCCATCTGGCGCGCCGTGGATGCGCCGCCCGCGGCGGACGCCGGTCACGTGCTGACGTCGCTCGCGGACGTGCCGGCGGCTCGCCTCCGCTCGGGCGGCTCGGTGTACCTGCAGCTCACGAACCCGCCGAACTACTACTGGGAGCTGGTGGGGACTCAAGATGCGCAAGGCTGGCCGGCGTACTCCTTCGCGGCGCCGACGCGCGCCGACTCGGTGCAGGGCAATCCGGGAACCGAGTACTTCATGGTGGCCGCGCACGACAAGGACGACTCGTACGTGGCGTACGCGTCGAACGCGCTGAGCGGCCACTCCTCGGACAACCTCGCGCCCGCGCCGCCGCTCATGCTCGTGGCGGAGCGAATCGGCGCCGACGTTCTGCTGCACTGGAACCGCGTCCCCGACGGCGACCTGCGCGACTACTCGATCTATCGGTCCGACACGCCCGGCGTGGTCGCGGACCAGGCGCACTTCCTCGCGACCGCGGCCGACACGGTGCGCCTCGACGCGGGCGCGCCGGGGACGTCGCTCTACTACGTCGTGACGGCCTCGGACGTCCACGCGAACCAGAGCCCCGCGTCGAACGAAGCGGGCGTTCCCTCGGCGACCGGCATCGGGGATCTACCGGCCATCACGGGCCTGATGCTCCTGCCGAACCATCCCAATCCGTTCGAGACGACGACCGAGTTCGACATCGGCCTGCCGTCGCGCTCCGACGTGTCCCTCGAGATCTTCGACGTCGGCGGCCGCTTGCTGCGCACGCTGACGCAACGCGGCGCCGGGCCGGGCTGGGTGCGGATCCCGTTCGAGGGGCGGGACGCGTCGGGCCGGCCGCTCGCGAGCGGCGTGGACTTCTGCCGCGTCACCGCCGGCGGGAAGACGGTCACGCGGAGGATCGTCGTGGCGCGCTGAGCAGGGTCTGGTCCAGGCCGACGGTGTTCTGCTAGTCTCCGCCCTCTTCCGGTCGGCGCCTGCCGCTGGGCCGACGGCACCCCGCCAACGAAGAGGGCACGCGTGCAGGAACTCATCATTCGAGACGTTCGCTTGATCGGGCCGCGGCCTCGTGGCGACGAGGTCCTCGAAGTGGACGAGAACACGCCGCTCGACTGGCCGTTCCGCTGGATCGGGACGAAGTCGGAGCAGTACAAAGGGGACGCCTCGCTGAAGATCCTCGCGCACGGGTACGAGACCCGGACGGGGTTCCTGGCGGGCAGCCGCGGGAACTCGCTCGCCGTGTACAGCCAGGGGGGCTCGGGCATCCAGTTCTGCCGCGAGGGCATCGTCCTGGGGACGATCTCGCAGTTCGTGAGGATCCGCGGCAAGGTGAAGAAGATCGAGATCCTCGGTTGCGGCGCCGCGTACATCACGCCGGGCTGCGAGGGCCGGGACGGGGACGGGAACCTCCTCTGCTATCGACTGGCCCAGATCACGCAGGCGTTCGTGCGCGCGTCGACCGCGACGCAGATCTACTCGAACGACGGTCCGATCGACATGGGCCCGTGGGAGGGGACGGTGCTGACCTACGGTCCCTCCGGAGCCGTCGTGAAGGTCGAGCACGCTCCCGACAAGTAGCCCCAGGCCGACCCCGGCCGCCCCTGCGGCGCAGCGCGACGACCCCGGACCGGCGCGGCGTGGTACCTTAGTATCGAGTCAATAATCCCGACCGCCCGGACCCCGTTCCGGCGGCCGTCAGGGCACTGTGCCTCCGGTCCTCGAGGAACGCCATGGATTGCCGCCCATCCCGCCGCTCCGGGCTCTTCGGCTTGGTCTTCACCCTCGCTCTCCTGGTCTTCAGCAACGCTGTCATCGCCGCCGAGGTGAGCGACGCGGTCGCCCCGCCGACGCCGCGGGAGACTCTCCGGGCGGACATCCTCCGCCACCGCGTCGAGGAGGCGCAGACGAAGGCGCGGCTGATGGCGCGCCTCCAGCGCGTGGCGCGGCCGCAGACGGCGAACCAGGACCAGTGGGACGCCGCCTACTACAACCTGAACCTCACCGTGAATCCCACGAGCCACATCCTGTCGGGCGTAGCGGCCACCACCGGGCGGGTCGTGACGGGTCCGATCTCCACGGTGGACCTGGACCTGCGCGCCAACATGACGGTCTCCGCCGTGACCGCGGGCGGGTCCCCCTCCACGTTCAGCCGCGTCGGCGACGTGCTGACGGTCAACCTCGATCGCGCCTACCCGACGGGGGAGAGCTTCACGGTGTCGGTGACCTACTCCGGGAACCCGGCCGGGGACTCCTTCGGCTGGAGCACCGCCTTCGGGCGGAGCATGATCTGGACCCTGAGCGAGCCGTTCGGCGCGCGCGACTGGTGGCCCGGCAAGGACCAGAACCACGACAAGGCCGACTCGGTCGACGTGTTCGCCACCGTGCCGAGCGTCTATAGCGTGGCCTCGAACGGCGCGCTCGTGTCCGACGTGGACAACGGCACCACGCGCACCGTGCACTGGCACGAGGGCAATCCCATCGCCACCTACCTGGTTTCGCTCGCGATCTACCCGTACACGGTCTTCTCGGATTGGTACACGCCGCTGGGCGGCGGCTCGCCGATGGAGCTCCGCTTCTACGTGTACCCCGAGCACTACGCGACCGTGCAGCCCACCTACGCGCTGGTGGCGCCCATGATCCACGCGTACGCGTCGGCGTGGGGCGAGTATCCGTGGCTCAACGAGAAGTTCGGGCACGCGGAGTTCGTGTGGGGCGGCGGGATGGAGCACCAGACGATCTCCAGCCTCGGCGGCTGGGACGAGGACTTGATCTCCCACGAGCTGGCGCACCAGTGGTGGGGGGACATGATCACCTGCGACGACTTCCACCACGTGTGGCTCAACGAAGGCTTCGCGACGTGGTCGGAGGCCTACTGGAAGGAAGTGACGCAGGGCACGCAGACGTACCGCGACTATATGGACGCCGCCGCCTACTACGGGGCCGGTACGGTCTACGTGGAGGACCTCAGCAACTTCAACGCGATCTTCGACAGCAACCTGAGCTACAACAAGGCGTCCTGGGTCCTGCACATGGTGCGCGGGATCGTGGGCGACACGAACTTCTTCGCCGGTCTCCGTCACTATCGCGCGCTCCACGAGCGCAGCACCGCCACCACCGAGCAGTTCCGCGACGCGATGGAGGAGGTGTCCGGCGTCGACCTCCATCCGTTCTTCCAGCAGTGGATCTACGGCGAGTACTTCCCGGTGTATCGCTTCGGATGGAGCCCCAGCGCCGGCGGGATCGATCTCACCATCGATCAGGTCCAGACGAACACCGGTCTCTTCACGATGCCGATCGACGTGCGCGTCCAGAGCACGACCGGCACGCACGACTTCGTGGTGCAGAACGCGGCGGCCACGGAGAGCTACTCGCTCTCGGTCACCGGCGACGTCCAGGACGTGTCGCTCGACCCGGATCGGTGGATCCTCCGGCAGGTCCAGTCCACCGTGTCGAACCCCTCGCTCGACCACGGCATCCTCCTCGTGAACGGCGTGGACTGGGCGACCTACGGAACCGAGATCACCACCGCTTATGCGGACAGCGCGTTCTGGGGCGCGAACCCCATCACCTTCTGGGACACGTTCTCGGCCCCCGCGGGCGGATACCCCGCGAATCTCCCGGCGCCGCTCGGGCATGGCGCCGTGCCGGCGAGCACGCTCGGCCAGTACTCGGCGGTGATCTGGGTCGGGAACAACTACGCGGGCGACCTCGCGGACTGGGCCGAGACGCCGATCGCCTCCTACCTGGCCGCCGGCGGCAACGTGCTGTTGATGTCGCGGATGGGCAGCTCGTTCGTGGATACCGATCTCACGAACTACCTCGGGATCACCTGGACCGGAATCCAGCAGACGCTCAACAACTGCACGGCCCAGGTGGCCGGGCTCCAGAACATGGGCTTCTCGTCCACGCAGAGTCTGAACGACTACTTCTCGACGACGGTCGGTCCGAACAGCACGCTGCTGTTCCGGGACACGTCGTCGGGCGCGCGCGGGACGGGCGTGATCGTGCAGCCGCCGGGCGGGGGAACGAACCGGCCCGACGGCGGGCGGCTCGTCTTCATCTCCGGCCGGCCGTATCGGTTCAACCACGGACCGCTCCGGAACAACGTGAGCTACATCCTGAGTCACTACTTCGGGGAGCCCTACTCGCCGCCGCCCACGTCCGCGCCGGAGCCGAAGCGCACGTTCGCCTTCTCGCTCGCGCCGAACCGGCCGAACCCGTTCTCCGGTGGCACCGTGATTCCGTTCTCGCTCCCGCACGACGGACCGGTGGACCTGGCCGTGTACGACGTCGGCGGTCGACGGGTCCGCACGCTCGCGAGCGGGCCGCAGGCGGCGGGGGAGAAGGCGGTCACGTGGGATGCGCGGGACGCTCGCGGGGCGCGGGTGGCCCCGGGCGTCTACTACGTCCGCCTGAAGGCGGCGCAGAGCGCGATCTCGCGCCCGGTCGTCGTCCTCCGGTAGCGCGGATTCCTCCGCCGGCTCGGCGGCTGGCTGGGGAATCGCACGTGATGCCCGCGTCGTCGGCTCGTCGGCCGTTGCTTCCGCATCGGACGGTCGCCTCCGCCGTCCAGGCTCCGGCGCCCTCCCGCTCCGGCGGCTACGCCATCCCTGGCTACGCCGCCTCCGCGAAGCCGCTGCGAAAGCAACGGCCGACGAGCCGCCGACGCATGCCTCGCCTCGCGCGGTCTGCGCCGGCCCGCCGAGGGCTCGCGCGACATCGGCCACGGTCCCCGGACGCAGCGCGTCGCCGACTGTGCGCCCGTGCGTCGGGGCCGTGCCCGTCGTCGCCCGTCTCGCTACGGACGCGGCGCCGGCCGGTCTCGACCGCTGCGACCCGGTTTCAGTCTCGCCTCGGGGCCGGCCTCTTCGACGCGCTTCGCGGAGGCGGCGTAGCCAGGATGGCGGAGCCGCCGAGCGGGAGGGCGCCGGAGCCGGGACGGCGGAGGCTGACCCGTCCGAGGCGAAGAGGCCGGCCCCGAGGCGAGACGGGCGAACCCTGACACGGCTTCGGACGCGCAGTCGAACGTTGAGGCAGGCGAGCCCCCACTGACGATGCGACACGACCCCGGGCGGGCCGGGAAATCAGGACTCGGCGGTCTTGTCTCTCCCCGGGGGCGCCGGTAGCCTGGATCGGTGGAACGGGCACCGCGCATGGGGGTCCAGCGTGCCTACGCTCGAGTTCCAGGGAAGGCTCGTCGAGGTGAACGAGGAGGGCTTCCTCGTCCATCCGGAAGAGTGGAACGACGAGCTGGCCCTCTTCCTCGCCCGCGAGGAGGAGCGGCTGGATCATCTGACCGAGGAGCACTGGGCGGTCATCCGCTTCATCCGCGGTCACTTCGAGGAGAAGCACACGGCGCCCATGGTGCGGGCCGTGTGCAAGACCACCCACCTTCCGCTCAAGCGCGTCTACGAGCTGTTCCCCTCGGGACCGGCCAAGGGCGCCTGCAAGCTGGCCGGCCTCCCGAAGCCCGACGGTTGCGTGTAGCCCCATGAGCGGCATTCTCCGGATCGGCGTTCTGGCGTGCGCCGTCTGGGCGGTCGCTGCGTGGGCGGCGCAGCTTCGGGGCGCGGGGGCCTTCGGGCGCCGCACGTCCTGGGCGGCACCGGCTCGGCCCGCGTGGAGAGGGGTCGCGTACGCCTTCGGGCCGGGCATGTCGCCCTGGGCGAAGGAGAGCGTTCGCGACCACCTGCCCGCGTACTTCGCCGGCGTCGCGTACCACGCGGGCATCTTCGCCGCGCTTCTCCTGCTCGGCGCTTCCGTGATGGGGGTCGGGCTCGGCGGCGCCTGGCGGGCGGGGGTGGGGTTCCTCGCGGCGCTCGGCGCGGCGGCGGGCACGGTCCTGCTGGTCCGTCGCGCGAGGAGCCCGCTCCTGCGCGCGATCAGCAGCCCGGACGACTACGTGTCGAATCTCCTGACGACCGCCGTCCTCGCGCTCGCGTTCGCTCGCACACTCGTCCCGGCCGCGGAGGGCGCCCTCTTCGCGGGAGGGATGCTGCTCCTCCTGTGGGCGCCCGTCGGCAAGATCCGGCACTGTCTCTTCTTCTTCGTCACGCGCGCGTCCTCGGGCGCGTTCTTCGGGCGGCGCGGGGTCTTCCCTCCGGCCGCCTGATTCTTCGTGGAGGGTTGCTCTCCGATGCTCGCGCTCGGCGACCTCGAGACCCGCCTTTCGCAGCTCACGCCCGAGGACCTCGAGCGCGGCCTCGCCGCGTTCCGCTCCCACCTGCGAAGCGCGGACGTTGCGGCTCTCCAAACCTGCGTGCGGTGCGGGCTCTGCGCCGAGTCGTGTCACTACTACCGCGCCGACGGCGAGATCGAATCGACGCCCGCGCACAAGCTGGGCCTCGTGGCGTCCGTGTACCGGAGGCACTTCACGCCGGCCGGCCGGATCCTCCCGGCGCTCGTGGGGGCCCGCCCCTTCGACTCCTCGATGGCGCGCGCGTGGATCGAGGCCGTGTGGGGCCGGTGCTCCACGTGCGGGCGCTGCTCCTTGAACTGCACGACGGGGATCCACGTGGCCGCGGTGCTCCGCGCCGCCCGGGCCGCGCTGACCGAGATCGGGCTCGTCCCGGCCGACCTCCAGGCGGTGGTGGCCACATCCCTTCGATCCGGCAACAACATGGGCATCACGCGCGAGGACTGGCTCGACACGGTGCAGTGGATCGAGGAGGAGCTGCAGCAAGCCACCGGCGATCCGGCGGCGCGCATCCCCGTGGACGAGGCGGGCGCGCGCGTCCTCTTCACCGTGAACCCGCGCGAGCCGAAGTTCTATCCCCTGTCCCTGCTGGCGAGCGCCACGGTGTTCCACGCGGCGGGGGAGGACTGGACCGTCGCGAGCGAAGGATGGGACCTCACGAACTACGGGCTCTTCACGGCGAGCCGCCGGGACGGCGGGGCGATCGCCGAGGCCCTGCTGCGCTCCGCGGAGCGGCTCGGCTGCCGTGTCCTCGTCATCGGCGAGTGCGGTCACGGCTTCGCCGCCGCGCGCTGGGAAGCGGCCGAATGGCTCGGCCGCCGGCACGGGGTGGAGATCCGCAGCGTGCTCGAGCTGATGGAGGACTACTTCCGCGAGGGGCGCCTCTCGGTCGATCCCGATCGTCACCCGGAGGCGGTGACGCTCCACGACCCGTGCAACCTCGTCCGCATGGGCGGCATCGTGGAGCCGCAGCGCTCGATCCTGCGTCGCGCCGCGCGCAACTTCGTGGAGATGACGCCGAACCGAGCGGAGAACTTCTGCTGCGGCGGCGGGGGCGGGCAGCTCTCCATGAGCGCCTTCCGCGCGAAGCGAGTCCAGGCCGGCGGGATCAAGGCCGAGCAGATCCGACGCACCGGCGCGAAGACCGTGGTGGCCCCGTGCCACAACTGCATCGATCAGCTGATGGAGCTCGACCGGGAGTACGAGCTCGGCGTGTCCGTCAAGACCGTCGCGGAGATGGTGGCGGATGCGCTCGTCCCCCGGCCCACGACATGACGCGGAGAGAGACACGATGTCGACGGACGTCCGCATGTCCCTGAGCGATGAGCCAGGCGTGGAAAGACCGGCGCCCCGCATGATCTATCTCGACAACGGCGCGACGTCCTTCCCCAAGCCGCCGCAGGTCTACGAGTTCATGGATCGGTTCTTCCGCGAGCACGGCGTCAACCCGGGCCGCTCCGGCTACGACCTGTGCCTCGCGGCCGGGGACATGGTCGACGAGACGCGCGGTCTCCTCACCAAGTTCTTCCACGGCCGCGACCCGAACCGCCTCGTGTTCGGCTCCAACGCCACGGACGCGCTGAACCTCGCGATCTTCGGATTGCTCTCGCCGGGGGACCACGCCATCACCACGCCGCTCGAGCACAACTCCACGTTGCGTCCGCTGTGGCACCTGAAGGACCAGGGCGTGCAGGTGGACTGGGTGGACATGAACGACCAGGGCTACGTGGACCCCGCGGCGTTCGCGGCGAAGTTCCGGACGAACACGAGGGCGGTCGTGATGAACCACGGCTCGAACGTGATCGGCACGGTGCAGCCGGTCGCGGAGATCGGCCGCCTCTGTCGCGAGCGCGGGATCCCGCTGATCCTGGACGTGGCGCAGACCGCGGGCATGCTGCCCCTCGACGTGGAGGCCCTGGGCGTGGGCGTCCTCTGCTTCACCGGACACAAGTCCCTGATGGGCCCGATGGGGATCGGCGGCATGTACGTGAGCGAAGGCGTCGAGATCCGCCTCACGCGCGCCGGCGGCACCGGCGTGCGGAGCGCGCAGCGCCATCACCTGGAGGAGTACCCGTATCGGATGGAGTACGGGACGCCGAACCTGCCGGGCATCGCGGGTCTGAACGCCGGCGTGAAGTGGGTGATCGAGCAAGGCGTCGAGAACGTGCGGCGACACGAGATGGTCCTCTGGAAGAGGCTCCGCGACGGGCTGCGCGAGATCGAGGGCGTGACCCTCTACTGCCAGGACTCCGCGGAGAACCGCATCAGCGTGCTCTCGTTCAACGTGGACGGCCTGGAGGCCGCCGATACGGGCACCCTGCTCGACGTGGACCACGAGATCGCTTGCCGCACCGGGCTGCACTGCGCGCCGATGATCCACGAGCGGCTCGGGACGGATCGGATCCACGGAGCGGTGCGCTTCGGCATCGGCCCGTTCAATCGTGACGAGGACATCGACGTGGCGATCGAGGCGGTGCGCGAGATCGCGGCGTCGCGCAGGGGCGCGCGCTGAGCGTTCGGGCCGCTCAGAAGTGGTCGGCAGCGACCCTTCGCGCCCAGTAGAGGCCGGCGGCCGTCCCCACGAGGCTGAGGAAGAAAGCCGGCAGGAAGCCGCCGAGGAGGCTCCCCAGCCACCATCCGACCCATCCCCCGACCGTCGTGCCGATGAGCCAGAGCAGCTTGGCCAAGGGGTCTCCGCGAGATCAGGGGGGAAAGCGGCCCGTTCCGATCTCCATCGACCTTCTCGCGACCCCCCTCAAGGGGTGGGCTCGACCACGAGGACGACGAAGGAGCCCGGCTTGACCGTCGGTCTCGGGTGCGGCACCTCGGGAGTGGGCCTCGGCGCCTCCCCGAGCTCGGCGGTGGGCAGGAAGATCCGGTGGGTCTTCGGGTCCACCGCCAGCGTCCGCGCGCCCTTCTGCGTGGCGACGTTCTCGAGCACGGCGAACGTCCCGTCCTTCGCCTCCTGGATCACCGTCAGCGTTCCCTCTCCGTTCGAGCTGTAGGCGCGCTGGAGCGAGGGGTCGAAGGCCACGCCGTCGACGCGGTCGCCGATCGGGAGCGTCGCGACGACCTCGCCGCTGTCGGAGTCCAGCACGACCATCAGCCGGTTGGCGCAGCCGCTGAACAGCCGATGGTGCGCCGCGTCGAGCGCGAGGCCCGTGGGCTCTTCCCCGGGGGCGAGGGGCCACGAGTGCTCCACCTTCAACGTCTTCGCGTCGATCTCGCAGACCTGGCTCTTGTCCTCGAGATTCACGAAGATCTTGCCCGCGCCGTCGGTCGCCGGAAGCTCCGGCTTCCCCTCCAGCGCCAGCGTGCCGACGACCGCGCCCGAGGCGGCGTCGAGGACGGTGGCGTTCGCGCCGCGGCCGTTGAACGCGAAGACGCGCCTCGTGGATGGCTCGTAGAGGATCGCGTCGGGGTTCTCGCCGGTGACGCGCACGCGCGCCTCCACGGCGGCGGTGTCCAGCCGGAAGATCACCACGGCGTCGTCCTTGCCGCACGTGGCGAAGCCTTTGTTCAGCTCGCTCGCGAGGGCGACGCCATGGACGCCGTTCGCGTCGGGGACCGTCCCGACGACGCGCGCCGTCGAGGGATCCACGATCTGCACCACGGTGCCGTGCGACAGGAACACCCGGCCGCTCGACGCATCGGCGGCGAGGAGGTCCCAGAAGCCGTCGCCCTCCACGGGAATCCGCTTGGCGATCCGGTAGTGCGAAGCGTCCGCGGCTGCGCTCGGCGCACTCGGGGTGCTCGCCGCACTCGGGGTGCTCGCCGCACTCGGGGTGCTCGGCGCACTCGGAGCGCTCGCTGCGCCCGCGACGCCGACGTCGACGAGGGCGAGGACGAGGGCGACCAGGTGCCCGGGAACGGTCTGCATGCGACAGGCCTCCTGCGCCGAGCGATCCAGCTCGCTCGGCGAACGCGTTCGAGGGGAGGGGCCTCGGGAGGCGGGAATGTGCGCCCGGAAGGGGTCCGAGTCCAGCGCCGTCGGACGTCCCGCCCCTCCGGGCGAGCTCCGCGGCGGCCGGCTCAGCCGGGGCGCGGCGTACCGCGAAGCTCTCTCGCGACGTCGACGATGGCGCGGAGCTTCCGCCCGGCGAGGTCGGCGGTGTTCACGGGACGACGCGAGAACGTCGCGAAGCCGCAGTCCGGGTTGAGGAAGAGCCGCTCCGGCGCGTACAGCTCCAGGGCGCGCTCCACGCTGGCCCTGATCTCGGCCGGGCTCTCCACGTCGTCGGTGCGCGGGTTCACCACGCCGAGCCCGAGCTCCTTGCCCTCGAATGCCACGAGGTCGCCGGCCCGCTCGGTGGCGTACTCGAGCACGAGCTGCTGAACCGCCAGGCGCTCGAAGTACGGTTGGAGCGGTGCGTAGCTGCCGCTGAGCAGCGTCTCTTCCTTCTTGCTCCAGTTCCCGCGACACACGTGCAGACCGATGCGGAGCCCGTCCATCCCGCGCACGACGCGATTCAGGAGCTCCACCGCGAACTCCAGCTCCTCGGCCGGATCCTTCCGCGCCGCGAGCGCCGCGCACATGAACGTCCGGGTCTTGCCCTGCGTGAACACGAGCTCGGTGAGCACCGGCTCGTCGAGCTGCACGAAGTCCGCGCCCTCCGCCGCAAGCTCCCGCAGCTCGTCGCGCAGGATGCGCACGACGTCCTCGGCGAGATCCTCCTTCGTGGGGTACACGTCGCGGGTCACCTCCGGCACGAACATCGAGCGCGTGAGGAGGTACGGACCGGGGAGGGGGATCTTCACCGGCCGATCGGTGTGACGCCGGAGGAAGCGAAGCTCGTTCACGGCGAGCGGCGAGCGGCGCTCGAGCTTCGCCACGCACGTGGGGTTGCTGATGGAGTACGCGGGCACGTCCAGCGTGCGGAGGATCTCCTCGAAGCCCGCGCGGTCCTCGACGAGGCCGAGCATCTCGTCGAGGGTCATGAGCTGCACGCCGGAAAGGTTGCGCGCGACGAAGGAGTAGAAGTTGTCGCGACGCTGCTCCCCGTCGGTGACGAGGTCGACTCCGGCTTCCTCCTGGCCGCGGAGCGCGGCGAGGACCGCCTCGTCCGCGAGGCGCTCCAGCTCCGCCGGATCGAGCCGGCCGGTGCGCACGAGCTGCTGGGCTCGCAGGAGCTCCGGCGGGCGCGGCCAGCTTCCGACGGGCGCCACCGGGAAGAGGGGCAGCGCCTTCGAGGGGGCCCTGCGCGGGCCCGGGTCCGGCTCGGGCCCGCTCAATCCTTCGCCTGCGCGAAGAACGCCTGGCGCTCGACCGCCTCGCTCAGCGGGCCGAACCCCGTCGTGCGCCCCGGCAGCCACTTCTTGAGGCCTTCGAGATCCATCATCTCGCGGTGCTTCGGCTCGTCGTAGCTCATGGAGAAGAGGACGTCGAGCCAGCGCTGCTCCGCCTCTTTCGCGAAGTCGTTCCGCACCGAGAAGACGCAGTGATCGAAGCGCTCGGTGCTGGCGAGGATGCGATGCGAGGCGGCGCTCAGCGTGCCGTCCGCCCGCCACGCGTCCCAGTTGAGATCGAGCATGGCGCAGGCGTCCGCGTCGCCCGCGTCGAGGCAGCGCAGGGCGTCGCGTTCGCCGCCCACGTGATCGCCGTGCTTGCCCACGAGCACGTCGAAGCGCTTCACCGTGAAATCCCGCCCCGGGGCCAGGCCCTCCCGCTGCAGGAGGCCCACGGGAATGAGCGTGGCCTGCGGGGAGTCCTTCGCGCCGCAAGCGACCGTCTTCCCGCGCAGCCCCTCGATCGAGTTCGGCCCGTCCTTCCGCACGACGAGATGGGAGACGCGGTCCCGGTCCGTGTCGCGCATGGCGATCGCGCGGCACTTACCGGACGAGCGGCGCTGGGCGTCGAGCCAGGCGAGCGGCGAGTTCCAGGCGACGTCGAGATGCCCACCGAGCAGGGCGCGCACCTGCATCTCGTAGTTCGTGTAGAACACGACGTCCATGGGGCACCCGTTCGCCTCGAAGAAGTCGCGGATGATCTCCCAGATCACCGAGACCTTCGGGTCGTACAGCACCGCTCCCACGATGACCGGATTCGCCATCAGAAGAGCTCCATGCCGCAGAGGGCCCGGCCGATGAAGTCGTTCACGTGATCGGTGGTCGGCGCCATCACCACCGCCGCGCGTGCGTCACGGAACTGGCGCTCGAGCCCGAGGCGCCGGCCGAAAGCGGCTCCGCCGCAGGCCCGCATGCCGAGGTCGGTCACCTTCACCGCCGCCTCGGCCGCGGCCGCCTTCGACTCCAGGACGAGGAGCTGGGTCATGGCTCCGGGGCTCTCGAGGGAGTCGACCACGGAGACGAGGTGCGCGCGCGAGCGGTCCGTCTCGATGCGCATCTCGGCGAGACGGGCGCGGAGGTTCGGGAGGTCCCGCAGCAGGGTGCCCGTGTGCTCGAACTTGACGCCGGTGAGGTGGCGCTGCGTGGCGCCCACGGCGGCTTCCGAGATGCCGACGGAGATGGCGGCGTTGCCGAGCATGAAGACCGGCAGGACCACGCCGAGCATCGTCTCCATGCCCTTCGCCTCGTCGCTCAGCGCCCGTTCCGCGCCCACGGCGCCGGTGAAGTTCATCGGGCTGCTCGCGTTGCCGCGCATGCCGATGCCGTTCCACCGGTCGCGCACCGCGATTCCCGCGTCCTTCGCGAGCACGAGATAGAGCATCGACTGCATCGGGCCCGTGGCGTCGACCCACTGCGTGGAGACGACGTAGCCGTCGGCTTCGCCCGCGGAAGTGACGAAGGACTTGTCCGCGTCCAGGGACACGCCCGCGCCGTTCTTCTTCGCGCGACTCACCGGCGCCCAGAACTGGCTGCGCGAGCCGGTCTCGCTCCACGCGAGCGTGGAGAGGTGCTCGCCCTTCGCCGTCGCCCGGAGGAGGTCGCCGAGCCGGTCGCCGCGCGCGACGTACGTGGCCACGCCGCAGAGGTGCATCTTGTAGATCATCGCGGTGGAGGCGCAGCGCTGGGCGAGCTCGTCGAGGACGGCACACATCGTGCGCAGCCCCTCGCCGAGGCCGCCGTAGGCCTTCGGGATCGTGAGACCGTAGAAGCCCCCGCGGGCGAGGGCGTCCATCGAGGCGCGCGGGAAGGCGGCGTCGCGGTCGGAAGCGTCGGCGTTCGGCGCGAGGACGTCGTCCGCGATCTTGCGCGCGCGGTCCACGACCTTCTGCTGTTCGGATGTCAGTCGATACATCGTCGTCCTCCGGGTTTCACGGGACCACTTGAAGGGTCAGGTCGAGATCGACGGAGCCGCGCAGCGTACGGGTGAGGGGAGATCGATCGATCGCCTCCTCCCACGCGCCGCGCACGTGATCCTCGGGAGCCGGCGAGCTCACGTAGACCTTGACGGTGGCGCGGGCGAGGCCCGGGTGCCCGGTCTCGCCGACCACTGCGAGGTGCGTGAGGGGGTTGTCGAGCTGTCCCTCGACCGCGGCTTCCGCATGATCGATGTCCACGCGACGCCGACGCGCGACGGCGAGCAGTCCGTTCACGAGGTCGGCGCCGAGCGCTCCGAGCAGGTACTCGACCGCCGAGATCGCGTCGGCGTCGATGTCGAACTCGACGGGCTTGCCGACCACGAACGAGTGGCGCCGCACGTGAACGGTCGCGCGATGACGCACGATCGGCGTCACGCGCGCCTTCCAGGCGAGCGACTCCCTCCGGGAGCTCGAACTCGAGTCGGACACGAAGCCTCTCCGTACGCAGCCCCCTTCGCGGGTGGCTCCGGAGAGGTTCGCTCAGGAGGGGTCGCGGCGGGGGACGCTCATGGGTGGCCCGAAGACCTCGGGCTGGGCAGTCACTCAGAAGTGCAGCCGCATGGCGCTCCTCCGTGCGCGCCCGCGCCGGGCTCGGCGCAGGCCATGGGAGCGGCAGTGTAGCCGCTTCGCTGGGTCATCGAAAGAGGCGGGAGCCCCGCGGAAGCGAGGAAGGCCCCCTGGGGGTCCAGCCGGGACACTGGGCCTCTCGGACCGATGTCGGTGCGGCTCTCCGGGGCGTGGTCGGTCTCCGGCCAGATCCCAGGGGTCGCGAAGACTAGTGCAGGCGGACGGCCGACTTCAACGGGGTCGATGCAGGAAATCCGTTCAGGGCCGAGCGAGCGGGGACCTCACGCGGAGCGTCCGCGCCCTCCGACGCGGCCGGCCGCAGAGACCTTGACGCGAGGGCGGAGTTAAGTAGACTACAGAAGTGTTTAGGTACCTACACTTCGGCGCGGCTCAGGCGCCTCACGTCTCTCGAGGAGGAGTTTCTTGGTCTCGATTCGTCGGTCGGACGCGCGTGTCGCCCTCGGCATCGCCGTGAGCCTGCTCGGACTCGTCGCGGCGCCGCGGAGCGCTCACGGGAACGAGCGGCACTTCACGTACACGTACGAGAGCGCGGTCCTGCCGAGGAACGCGCGCGAGATCGAGGTGTCGACGACCTCGCGCACGGGGCGCGATGCGTTCTTCGTCCAGTTCGACGAGCGCGCGGAGCTCGAGGTCGGCGTGAGCGATCGTCTCCTCTCGGCGTTCTATCTCAATCTCTCCGCCGTCAACGAGGAGACGGCGCCCGACGTCCGACAGAGCGAGCTGGAGTTCGAGGGCATCTCCAGCGAATGGAAGTGCAAGCTGCGCGATCCCGTCGCCGACGGCCTCGGCGTGGCGATCTACGGGGAGGGCAGCGTCGGGCCGAGCGAGTCGGAGGTCGAGGCCAAGCTGATCCTGGACCGGCAGGCCGGGAAGGTCCTGCTCGCCGCGAATCTCGTCGGCGCCCAGGAGTGGGGCTATGCGCAGGCCCCGACCGAAACCGAGCAGGAGGCGGAGCTCGATCTCGCCGCCGCGTGGTTCTTCCGCCCGGGCTTCTCCGCCGGCCTCGAGGTGCGGAACCACAACGCGTTCCACGACGGCGAGTGGGAGCATTCGGCTCTCTTCGCGGGGCCGGTGCTCGCGTACGGCGCCGAGGGTTGGTGGGTGGCCGCGACGATCCTGCCGCAGCTCCCCGCGCTCCGGAAAGAAGAGGAGGGAGGCGACTCCCGCGTGCTCGACGATCTCGAGAAGGTCGACGCGCGCGTGATCGTCTCCTTCCACCTGTGAGTCGGGTGAGACGCCGGCTGGTCGCTCTGCTCCTCGGCGTGGCCGGCGCATCGGCGTGCGCCGCGGGCCTGCCGCACCCGAGCGAGGCCGACGTCGCCCGCGCGCGCGTGCGCTGGCCGGAGACGAGCCGAGCGGATCTCGAGCGGGGACGCGAGCGGTACGTCGTGCGCTGCTCCACCTGCCATCCGCTGCACCGGCCAACGGAGTACGAGCCGGCGCGGTGGGAGGCGGAGGTCCGCAAGATGGCTCCGCGCGCCCGCCTTTCCGAGGCGGAGCGGGACGAGATCCTGCGCTACGTCACCGCAGTGCGAGGAGAATGAGGCCGGGGGGCGGCGGCGCGCTGATTCCGACACCCGGCCCGGTTGCGAAGGCGCGAGGAGAGGGAGGCTCGGCGCCATCCGAGCGCGGAGCTCGACGGCGCCGTCCGACCCGAGATCGAGGCCTGGGTCGAACGATCAGAGATGCCCGGTGATCGCGGCCACGGCGAGCGGCAGAAGGATCAGGAACACGCCCATCAAGCTCTCGCCGGCGATCAGGCCGCTCGCCACCGGCGCGGTGTAGATCTGGTCCAGCTTCGGGGCCTTCTTCGCGAGGATCCACTGCGCGAGGCCGCCGAGGAACATGGACAGGCCGTAGTAGAAGTGGAAGGTGAACGCGAGCCCGAGGCCCATGGGCGAGGGCACCCAGTTGTGCAGCTTGGCCGGCAGCCACCGCGGCAGCAAGACGAGCACGATACCGGTGAGGCCGCCGATCAGGATGGCCCACCGAGCGGTGGGGTGGAGGGACTCGAAGCCGTTCGCGAGCAACCTCGCCACTCCCGCCCAGACCTGCGCCGCCGGGGCGGGCCACTGGGCGGTGCCGAGGCTCTCGGCGCGCGGCACGAGCAGGTAGAAGGACGGCACCGTGATCGCCGTGCCGATGAAGATGCCCACGAATTGCGCGAGGAACTGCTTGCGGGGATTCGCGCCGAGAACGTAGCCGCTCTTCAGGTCGGTCAGCAGGTCCGACGCGCTGTCGGCCACTCCCGCCGTGATGCACGCCGCCATCAGGTTCGTGTTCGTCTGCCGCGGCGCGAGGATGCCGTACGTCAGCTGCGTCACCTTGCCCATGGCGCCGACCGGCGTGGTGTCCGTCTCGCCGCAGACGCGGCACGCGACCAGGGCGAGGAAGAAGGAGAGGATCACCGCCAGCGTGCCCATCCAGATCTTGATCGAGAACGCGCTGTGGGCGATCCAGATCACGCCCACGGCGCCCACGAGCCCGAGGACGGCCATCCAGGACGAGGGCACCTCGATGGCGTCGAGCTTCTTCTGGAACT
Organism: bacterium; assembly: GCA_046330135.1. Taxonomy (GTDB): domain Bacteria; phylum ARS69; class ARS69; order ARS69; family ARS69; genus CAYYFX01. The sequence goes on along the minus strand of JAXLTI010000003.1, from coordinate 523,622 downwards.
CGTCCTGTGCCACCGCCTTGTGGGGCGCGAAGATCGCGGTCAGGCCGCTCATCGCGCGGACGACGGCGCGCCACTGCAACCCGAAGGCGAGCAGCCCGCTCGTCACCATGCACGAGGCGCCGCCCCAGAGCGACCAGGCCACCATCGTGCGGTACTCGAGGGCCTGGATCACGCCCATCTCGTACATCCGGGGCACGAGCACGGCCCAGCAGAGGATCGAGCCGATCATCACGCTGACCGCCACGCGAATGCCCATCAGCGCTCCGCCGGCGAAGAGCAGGACGCTGCCCTCCGCGCCGATCGTGTACTGGAGCGCTTTCTGACCGAACACGGGATACACCGCCTGGAGCACGGTGATGGGCTTGCTGATCCAGTGCATGTCGAAGAGCGCGCTGAAGCCGTCGCGCAGGAACGCCACGACCGCGCCGACGGCGCCGGCGTAGAACAGGCCCTGGGCGCTCTTCTCGCCTTCTTCCGCGCTCGTGAGCGCGCCCTGGACCTCGTCCGGCTTGACGATCTCCGCCGTGGCCGAGCCCGGCGGCCCTTCGAGGGCGGCGTGGTGCGCGTGGTCGGCGTGCAGGCTGCGCAGCGTCATCGCGGCGGCGATCCCCGACGGGAAGCGCAGGCGCTCGACGTTGATCATCTGCCGCTTCATGGGGATCGCCATCGTCACGCCGAGGACGGCGAGGAAGAAGATCCAGAGCGTGAGCAGCCCGTACGGAATGTGGTGGCCGTTGAGCAGGAGGTAGGCCGCAATGGCGGAGACGAGCGTGCCGCCCGTGGAGTAGCCCGCCGACGACGCGGTGGACTGCATCGCGTTGTTCTCCAGCACGGTCATGTCCGACTTGACGAGCCTCATCTTCGCCAGCGTCTTCCAGATGGCGAAGGAGAGCACGCAGGCCGTGATCGCGACGCCGAACCCCCAGCCCGTCTTGAGGCCGATGTAGAGGTTGGAGAGCGACATGACGGCCCCCAGGATCGCTCCCATGACGACGGAGCGCACGGAGAGCTGCCTCATGTCGCCGCGATAGTGATCGCGGTACCACTGGGCTTCCAGCTCGGCGGCGGACTTGGAGTGAGCGGCTTCGGCCATGATCGATTCCTGAAGAAGGCGCGGTCGCCCAGCGTACAAGAAGGGCGGGAGAGCTGTCTCGGCTTACTCGATGGCGGCCCGTGTCAAAGCGAGGGTTCGGGCGTCTCGGCGGTCGTTCCGGGCCCCGACCCCGGAAGCCGGACCTCGCAAAGCGCATGAAGATGCATGGCCTAAACCGTTAGCGCGAAATCATCTAATGGATCGCATCCCCGTGGGGCATCCGCCGCCCGCCCCGTGACGGGTCGGCGGTTTTTCCACCTCGCTCCGGCGGATTCTTGTAGATTGGCCGTCAGGATCGTACCGGAGAAGGGTGAGTCTCCGGGGCCGACGACCGCTCCGAGCGCGGAGCGTCAGCGTGGGTCGCGGGCCCTCGAGGAGGGACGCGAGCCGCGAACGGCGCCACCAACGGTAGGAGGCGCCACCAGCGCGGGTGGGTTTCCCGCGAACACGAGAAGTCGGGACAGGGAATGGCTTGTTCGTGCAGACCCGGACTCCGATTCTCAGTGAAGTGAGGAGTACGGGAATGCGTACGACCGGGACCGTGAAGTGGTTCAACGACGACAAGGGCTTCGGGTTCATCACTCGGGACGACGGCGAGAAGGACGTCTTCTGCCACCACTCCGCCATCAAGGGCGAGGGGTTCAAGTCGCTCGCCGAGGGTCAGCGGGTGGAGTTCGACGTGGTGGCCGGCCAGAAGGGCCCCGCCGCTGAGAACGTGGTGAAGATCAAGTAGCGACGAAGGGATCACGACGGAAGCGCGGGGCCCCGCTACCCGTGAGGGGGCGGGGCCTTCGCTTGCGGCGCGGCGAGCGGCGGCGCCCGCCGGTTGCCGGGAGCGTGCGAGAGCTCCGCCAGCTCGAACGGGAGGGGCCATGGCGAGACGAGGGAAGTACGGAGCGGAGAAGCGTGCGAAGGAGCTCCGTCGCAAGGCGAAGCGCGAAGAGAAGCTGCAGAAGCGTCAGGCGCGCACCGCGCCTTCGGAGGAGGGGGCTGCGCCGGAGGAGAACGGCGGGGAGGAGAACCCCGGAGCGGAGATCGAGCCGAGCGACCCGCGCTGAGGTCGGCCTCGGATGCGGAGTGAGGCTCCCCGCCCGGGGATGGGCCTGCTCCGGACCCGCGGGACGGCGGCCGCGGGATTGCGACTCGCAAGCCCATTCTGCTAGACTTTCTATTGACGCGCTCGCAGTCGCATCGTCTCGCCCGGAGCGCGCGCCACCCCCTGAACCACTACGGGTCGACTTCGATGCGTGTTCTCGTGGCGATCGTGGGCACGTCGTTGGTCGTGTTGCCGGTTCCAGCGGCGAAAGCGGCTGACTTGACCGTGCCCGTCAACGATCCGGACCGGATCGTCCTCGACGCCTACTCCGACAGCCACTGCCCGCTCGTCTGCGGCGAGTGCTCGAACATTCCACGCTGCCCGAACCCGCCGTGTCCCGAGCCGATTCCCTGCTGCGACACGTGGGCGGCGATCGTGTCGAATCAGCGGAACCGCGTCGTGCTGCCCGACTTCACCTATCTCGGCGGCGACGTCGGTGTCACGAGCGACGCGGTGATGTCCCCCGACTTCCAGACGAAGTTCTACTCGATCTGGAGCCAGGTGCCCGGCGCCAAGGGCTTCGCCATGGGGAACCACGAGGCCGACCCCGGCTGGGCTCCCGGAGGCGACTTCTACTGGGTCGATCCGCAGAACAAGTACGCGCCCGCGAACTGGATGGAGCCGCTCTTCGGGTGCGACTCGACGACGGCGATCCAGAACTGCCGTCGCTGGTATTCGGTCTACCTCGGCGAGCCTCCGCGCGTCGCGCTCCTCGTCACGAGCAGCAACAGCGACTCCGACTTCGACGACGAGACCTACGGCTGGTGCAAGGTGCCGTTCGACTCCCTGAACACGCAGGGATCCGCGCAGCGCCGGTGGCTCAACGCCCAGATCGACAGCCTGCCGCCCAGCGTGGACGTGGTATTCGTGGCCGGGCACCGCACGTTCTACGGCGTCGAGAACTTCTGGGCCCGCCCGAACATCTACCGTTCCTACGCCTACAACGGGCAGGCCCCGGCGGAGACGCTGCGGACGGGGGCGGTCTCGTTCCTCCGCGACGTGGAGTCCATCTACTCGCGGCAGCCGAACGTGAAGCGCGTGTTCATGATCAACGGGGACCAGCATTGCTTCGCGGAGACCGTGCCGATCCGCCACAACGTGCGCGACGACGCCCACGGAGTGGTGTACCTCACGGTCGGCATCGGCGGGGGATGCATCAACCGCGCGACCCCGTTCCCGCAGCTCAACGCGGTGCCGCCGCATACGCTCGTCGCCGCCTTCGACGACCACTGGGGATCCACGCGGTTCGAGATCGCGAGGGACCGCGTCGAGTTCACGGTGTTCGAGGCCTACACGGACTCGGTTCTGTACTCGCACGCGTGGTCCCTCGGGGGAGCCGCCGTGTCCGCTCCGATCGTCGCGGGGCGCACGGGCGAGGCGCTCCGCGTCTGGCCGAACCCCGCCCGGGATCATGCGCAGATCGCCTTCGTTCCCCATGTGGACCAGGGCGAGGACATCCGCGAGATCAGCATCTACGACGTCCGCGGCGATCGGGTCCGCACGCTGAACTCCGGGTCCTTCGAGGAAGGCGAGCTGCGTCGAACGTGGGACCTCCGGGACGGGTTGGGCCGGCCCGTCGCGAACGGGACCTACTTCGTGCGCGTCAAATCCGATCGCCGCACGGCCGGGGCGAAAGTGGTGGTGGCGCGCCCGTGAGCCGTCGCGCGCGCCGATAGCGCGGTTGCACCGACGGGGGGTCGTCGGGGCGGTCCGTGTTGCGCCCGTCCTCCATGGGAAGCCGCCCCCGCGCCCGGCGGGACGTACCCCTCTCCCGAAACAAGATCAGATAGTCTTGAATTGTCCCCACGGGACGGATAGAGTCTCGACCGTGGCTCAGGGGGTGCGCCATGAGGTGGCCCCGTGCGTCCGCTTCGCGGCTCGAGACCTCCGAGAGCGGTCGCCGACTCGCTTCCGACCACGCTCGCCGAAGCTATGGCGCGCTCGCCCTCTCGGCGCTGGTGGCCGCTGGTCTGTCGGCTTGCTTCTGGGAAGTCGACAATCCCGCCGGCCCGCCGCCGCCCGAGGCGGTGGAGAGCCCTCGTACGGACAACGGGGTCCTGTGCCTGGCTCTGGATGCGAGGACGCTCTTCCTCGGCGGCAGCTTCACGCGGATCGCCTCGCGCGCGCGCACTCGCCTCGCGTCGGTCGATGTTCGGAGCGGCGCCCTCAGCGCCTGGAAGCCGTGGGCCGACGACCGCGTCGCGGCGCTCGTGGTGTCCGGGAACAGGCTCTTCGCGGGCGGCTCGTTCGACGGCATCAACGGCGTGACCCGCGAGGGCGCCGCGGCGTTCGACGTGGGCAGCGGCGTCATGACGACTTGGGACCCTCACGTCGCCGGCGCCGTTCGGGCCATGGCGGTCGTCGGGGACGTCGTGTACCTGGGCGGCGCCTTTGCCGCCATCACGGGGGAGGCCCGCCAGAACATCGGCGCGTGCGACTGGCACACCGGACGGGTGACGCCTTGGAATCCCGACGCCAACGGCGCGGTTCGCGCGCTGGCAGCCGCGTCCGGCCAGCTCTTCGTGGGCGGAGGCTTCACCGCGATCGGCGGCCAAGTGCGGAGCCACCTTGCGGCGCTCAGCCTGGCTACCGGGGCGCCGACCCCGTGGAACCCGATCGCCAACAGCACCGTGCGCGCCGTCGTGCTCGACGAGATCGGGACCACGGTCTACGTCGGCGGGCAGTTCACGGCCCTCCGCCATGTGGCCCGATACCGAGTGGCGGCCGTGGACGCGGAATCGGCGATGCCGACGCCCTGGAATCCCGCGGCCGATGGTCCGGTGTACGCCATCGCCGTGGACGGCGACAAGGTGTACCTGGGCGGAGACTTCCGGCAGGTCGGCGGACAGGCGCGGAGCAACGTCGCGGCGGTGGACCGGGAGACCGGGACCGCGACGGCGTGGAGCGCCGACACCAACGGGCCGGTCTACGCGATCGCAGTGAGCGGGGCGATGGTGTACATCGCCGGCGACTTCACCGTGGTCGGCAGCCAACCTCAGTCCGGCATCGCGGGGATCCTCGGCGATCCCGGCGACTCGCCGGACGTCGCGATGAACTAGGCCGCGCCGGAGCCGGATCCCGACGAGCGCAAACACGACGGCGACGCTCCGGAGAGCGCCGCCGCCGTCGAGAGCCCCCGTCCCGGCCGCCGATGGGCCGGGGCTAGGAGTCGCTGTCGCCGTTCCCCGAGAGATCGCGGTGGATCGCCTCGGCTGCCCGCTTGCCCGCGCCCGCCGCGAGGATCACGGTGGCGGCGCCGGTCACGGCGTCCCCGCCCGCGTACACGCGGTTGCGCGTGGTGAGACCCGTGGACTCCTCGGCCACGAGGCAACCCTTCTTGGTCGTGGCCAGACCCTTCGTGGTCTTCACCAGCAACGGGTTCGGCGTGGTGCCGATCGCGAGCACGACGTTGTCCACCGGGAACACGAACTCGCTGCCCTCGATGGGAATGGGACGCGCGCGCCCCGACTCGTCCGGCTCGCCGAGCTTCATCTTCTGGCAACGGAGCCCGGTGACCCAGCCGGTCTCGTCGCCGAGCACCTCGATCGGGTTGTGGAGCCAGTGGAACTCCACGCCCTCCTCGATCGCGTGGTGGTACTCCTCGACGCGAGCGCCCATCTCCTTCTCGCTGCGGCGATAGACGATCATCGCCTGCTCCGCGCCCATGCGGAGCGAGCTGCGCACCGCGTCCATCGCCGTGTTGCCCGCGCCGATCACGGCCACCCGCTTGCCGACGCGCAACGGCGTGTCGGAGTCCGGGAACTGGTAGGCGCGCATGAGATTGATGCGCGTCAGGTACTCGTTCGCCGAGAACACCCCGTTCAGATTCTCTCCCGGGATGCGCAGGAACTGCGGCAGGCCGGCGCCGGTCCCGATGAACACCGCGGAGTAGCCGAGTCGGCCGAAGAGATCGTCGAGGGTGAGGGTCTTGCCGATGACCACGTTGCAGACGATCTCGACGCCCATCTGCTTCAGGATGCCGATCTCCCAGTCCAGGATCTCCTTCGGCAGGCGGAACTCCGGGATGCCGTAGCGGAGCACGCCGCCGGGCGCGTGCAGCGCCTCGTAGATCGTCACCGGGTAGCCGAGCCGGGCCAGCTCGCCCGCGCACACGAGCCCCGAGGGGCCCGAGCCGATGATGGCGACCTTGTCCGTCTTCGTGAGCTTCGCCTGGACCGCCGGGGGCTGAGTGCGCTCCCAGTCCGCGACGTAGCGCTCGAGGTGGCCGATCGCGACGGAGTCGAACCGCTTCTCGAGGTGGCAGAGCGCCTCGCACTGCGTCTCCTGGGGGCAGACGCGCCCGCAGATCGCGGGCAAGGGATTCGCGGTGCGCAGGATCCGCGCGGCTTCCTTCATGTCGCCGATCGCCACCGCGTGCATGAACTCCGGAATCGGGATCTTCACCGGGCAGCCGTCCACGCACACGGGGTCCTGGCAGCGCAGGCAGCGCTCGGCCTCGAACCCGGCGTGGTACCGGTTGTAGCCCTCGTTGACCTCGGAGAAGTCTTTCGCGCGTTCCTGGGCCGTTCGCTGGGGCATCGGGGTCTTGTCCGCGCGCTTGACCGGCATTACATCGTCTCCTTCCCGGCCGCGCAGGCGACCCGCTCCAGGGCCATCTTCTCCTCGCGGACGTACATCTTGTTGCGGCGCATGGCTTCGTCGAAGTCGACCTCGTGCCCGTCGAGGCAGGGGCCGTCCACGCACGCGAACTTCGCCTTGCCGCCCACCGACACGCGGCAGCCGCCGCACATGCCGGTCCCGTCCACCATCAGCGGATCCATGGAAACGAGCGTCTTCACCTTCGGTCCGCGAGTCACCTCGGCGACGGCGCGCATCATGGCCATCGGGCCGATCGCCACGACGAGGTCCGGGCGGCCCGGTCCGTTGCCGGCCACGAGCTGCGCGAGCCGCTGCGAGACGAAGCCCTTGAACCCGAACGAGCCGTCGTCCGTGCAGATCTCCACGTTCGTGCAGAGCGGCTTCAGCTCGTCCGCGAGGATCAGCAGCTCCTTCGTGCGCGCCCCGAGGATGGCCGTGGTGGGGTGGCCCTGAGCGGTGCAATCCCGCATCAGGCAGAGCAGGGCGGCCGATCCGAACCCGCCGCCCACGCCGCAGATGTGTCCCTTTTCGGGAATCTCGACGGGCGAGCCGAGCGGGCCGGCGACGTCGAGGATGGAGTCGCCCTTCTCCAGGGCGCAGAGCCGCTTGGTGGTCGCGCCGACTTCCTGCACCACGATCGTGAGCGTGCCCGCGTCGCGGTCGTAGTCCGCGATCGTGATCGGGATGCGCTCGCCACCTTCGCGCACGCGGACCATCACGAACTGTCCCGGCTGCGCCGACGCGGCGATGAGCGGCGCTTCCAGGCGGAAGTACTTCGTGACCGGAGTCAGCCTGCGGGTCTCGAGAATCTTCGGCATGCTTCGGTCTCCTACAGCAAGGGGTGCTCGTGCATGGCCTTCAGGCGCCGCCAGCGGCGATCCACCTCGTCCTCCAGGCTCTTGATCATGGGCGCGTTCTTCGGCGACAGCAGGTGCTTCGTCTTGCCCATGAGCTTGAGCCAATCGGCGACCGGGTGGCGCCGTCCGGTGGCGTCCGGGTCGTACGTGATCGTGGTGAGGCCGTGCTCGATTTCGTACAGGGGGAAGAAGCAGCAGTCCGCGGCGGACTGCAGCACTTCCTCGGCGCCGTCGTCCACGGTGCGCCAGTTCAGGGGGCAGAAGGAGAGGATCTTGCCGTACACGAGCCCCTCGTGCTTGGCGTACCACTGCGCCTTGGCCACCTTGCGCATCAGGTCCTCGGGATAGCCCTCGTTGGCCTGGAAGACGTACGGCAGGTGGCAGGCCGCGAAGATCTGCGCGGTGTCCTTGTGGTGGTAGAGCTTGCCCGGCAGCTTCGAGCCGACCTCGCTGGTCGACGTGCGGTGGCCGAGCGGCGTGGAGTACGACAGCTGGGCGCCCGTGTTCATGTACCCTTCGTTGTCGTACTCGAGGATGATCATCTTGTGGTTGCGGTGGGCCGCGCCGAGGGCGGGTCCCATGCCGATGTCCATGCCTCCGTCGCCTGAGACCATCACGAACGTGACGTCGTCCGAGGTCTTCGGCAGCTCGCCGCGGCGGACGCGCTCGTGGTACATCTCCACGAGCCCGGAGAGCGTGGCCGCACCGTTCTGGAAGAGGTTGTGCACGTAGTTGACGCGATGAGCCGTCGTGGGGTAGCACGTGGTCACGACCATCGCGCAGCCCGTCTGGAACAGCACCACCACGTCGCCTTCCAGCACGCGATACGCCTGGTGCAGCGTGGGGAAGATGCCGCAGCCCGGGCACGCGCCGTGCCCCGGCGCGATGCGGCTCGGCACCTCGGTCATCTTCCACATCGGCTCGAGCTCGACGTGCAGGAGCCCCGTGGACTCGTCCTTCGTCACGTGGGCCATTCCCCGGCTGACTTCCGCCGAGGAGATGGCCGGCAGCCCCGGCTTCGGAGCGGCCTTCGGGTTTCCGGGGGTGGCGCCGTGGAAGGCGAAGGGCACCGCCACGTTCCCGGTGCTCGCCGCGGTCCGCGCTTCGGTGAAGAACGTCTCGGCGTCCGTGCCGTAGAAGTCCTTGCCGCCGAGGCCGTAGACGCGCGAGACCACGCGGGTGTGGTTCTCGGGGTCGATCTGGAGCGCCGCCCGCACCTCGAGCGAGAGGTTGCCGCCGCTCGCGCCGGGGCAGTCCGCGCGATCGCCGACCGTGACGGCCTTCACGTTCTTGAGCGCCCGGCGGAACTCCTCCGCGGGGAAGGGACGCAGGACGTTGGGCGAGAGCACGCCGACCTTCTCGCCCTTCTCGCGCAGCTGATCCGCCGTCTCCTTGGCCGTCTCGGCGGCGGAGTTGACGAGAACCGTGGCGACCTCGGCATCGCCCATGCGGTACGAATCCAGCACCGGGTAGGGGCGACCGGTCATGGCCGAAAGCTCGGCGAAGACGTCCTTGATGACGCCGCGGGCGGCTTCCATGGCCTGGGAGAGCTGGAACTTGTTGTTGATCAGGTCCGGGTCGTTCATGTACGGCCCGAACGTGGCCGGGTGCGCCACGTCGTAGGGCGTGGGGAACTTCGGGGGCTCGCCCAGGAACTTCTTGACCGCCTCCGGGTCGTCGAACACCTCGATGCGGCGCTTCTGGTGGCTCGTGAAGAAGCCGTCGTAGGCCACGAGCACGGGCAGCCGCACGTCGGGGTGCTCGCCGATGCGCACCGCCGCGAAGTTCAGGTCGTAGACCGCCTGCGGATCGCGTGCGGTGAGGATGATCCAGCCGATGTTCAACGCGAAGTAGAGATCCGAGTGATCGCCGCGGATGTCGAGGGGTCCCGACACCGTGCGGCACGCGATGTTCAGCACCATCGGCACGCGCGTGCCGGACTGCACCGGGAGCTGCTCGAGGGAGTAGAGGAGCCCCTGCGCGCTCGTCACGTTGAGCACGCGACCGCCGCCGAGCGCGGCGCCGTAGCAGATGCCGGCCGCCCCGTGCTCGCCGTCGCCGGCCACCATCACGATCTGGTGCTCTCCGTTCGCCTGCATCTTCGCGAGGTTCTCCGCGACCTCCGTCGACGGCGTGATGGGGAAGTAGCCCATCACGTGGAAGCCGATGTCGCGCGCCGCCAGGGCGGCGGCCTCGTTACCGCTCTTGAAGTCCAGCTTCTGCCGCACCGCGGGCTTCGGGCGAACGTCCTTCGCGCGCGGCAGGGCGGAAGCGATCGGGGTCGTCATGACGTCCACCTCACCCAATGAGATCGGGGTACAGCGGCACGCGGAGTTGGGCCGCGAGGCCCGGGGTTTCCGCCTGCTTGGCCAACGCACCAGTGGGGCACGACTCGACGCACCGCAGGCAGCCCTTGCAATAGCGGTAGTCGACGCCCATCAGCTCGCGCTCGTACTTGCCGTCCGGATCGCCGTCACCCCACACCAGGCAGAGGTCGGGGCACACGAGGTCGCACATTCCGCAGTGGATGCACGCGTCGCGATCCAGGACCGGCATCCAACCCGTGCGGGAGGTCGAGAGGTCGTTCCACGCCGTGTTGCCGGCGGAGGGAACGATGCCGCCGATCGGCGCGGTCTCGTAGCCCCACACCGGCATGGAGCGGGCGGGCGGCAGGTCGCCGTCGGCCTTACCGACGCCCTCGACCGTCTCGAACTCGGTGGCGCCGCGGCGGAAGGCCTTCTCGTTCGACGCGACGGCCTCCGGGTGCTTCCCGGCGAACTCCTCCGAGAGCGCGTCCTTCACGACGTCGCCGTCGAGGAACGGGAACGCCGCGCACAGCGTGCCGAGCAGCACCGCGTTGGGGCGCGACTTCTCCTGCACGGCGATGGCCAGCGCATCGAGACGGATGACGCGCGCCGTGCGAGGGAGCCCGGCGAGGGACTCCGGCAGCGGACCCGGAGGCGAGTTGATGATCAAGGTGCCCGTGGCCTTGAGTCCGGAGATCGTCGCCGGGTTCGCCAGCAGCGCCGCGTGGAAGACCACGATGGCGTCCGGCGTCTCGACCGGGGCGCTCGTGCGGATGGGCTGATCGGCCGGACCCAGGCGCACGTAGGAACGAACCGGGGATCCCTTCTTCTCCGAGCCGTACGACGAGAAGTGCGCGCCGTTCAGCCCGAGTCGGAGCACGCCGGCACCGGCGAGAACCTGTCCTGCGGCGTGGGCTCCGAGGCCACCGATGGATTCGAACCTGACCTCGAAGTATCCGGCCGGCAGGAGGGAGCGGTCGGCGACGTTCGGTCCCATGAACTCACCTCCCAGGAGAACTCACGATCAAGTTGTCCTAATTTATGGCGCCGGTCGCCCAGCGACCAGGAGCGGCCACGGATTGCCCATCGATCGGCGGGACTTGGCGTTAGCCCCGGGCGCGGCGGGGCGGAAGGTGAGGGAAAGCCGGCGCCGCGCCTTCCGTCACCGCGTCAGGAACGGCCAGTCTCGGCAAGGGGGATCCCAGCGGTCCGGGCGACGCCGGCGAGCCTCGCGACCGCCGGAACGACCCGGCGGGCCGGGTCGCCGACGCGGGGGCCGGGACCAAGGAGATCCAGGCCCGGGTTCACCTTCAGGGAGACGAGCGCGTCCCTTCCGCCCGCGCGGGGATCCCTCCAGTTCCCCGAAGGCCCGCTCGGGGTCGCCCCGCGCGACGTGCACGAGGGCGACGAAGGGCGACGCGGTCCGCCGCCCGAAGACGCCTCGCGGCGCGTGGCGGGTTCTGACGAATCCCTGACAGTCCCCGGACGTTCCCGAGAGGACGGACGCCAGATGCGCTCGTAAAGAGAAGAGGTCTCGCGAATCACCTCGGAGGTTGCCATGCGCTCGCCCCGCCTCGTCCTCGCGGCGCTCGTCGCCGCGGTCCCCGCGCTCGCGTCCACGAGCGGGGCCGTCACGTTCACGCGCGTCCTCGCCGGCCCGGTCGTGACCGACGGCTCCGAGTCCACCGGAGGAGCCTGGGAGGACTACGACGGCGACGGCGATCCCGATCTCTACGTCGCGTGCGGCAATCTCTCGCCCCAGAGCGACCGCCTCTATCGAAACGACTTCGGGCTGTGGTTCGCCCTCGTGCCAGGGCCGGTGGGCTCCGACAACGCGCCCAGCTCCGGCGGCACCTGGGGCGACCTGGACGGCGACGGCGACCCGGATCTCTTCGTCTCGAATCGCCAGGGCGTGAACGAGCTGCTCTATCGCAACGACGGCGCCGACGTCTTCACGCCGATCACCACGGGCGGCCCGGTCAACTCGGGGGGCAACACGAACTCCTCCGCGTGGGTGGACATCGACCGCGACGGCGCTCTGGATCTCTTCGTGATCAACTTCAACGAGCCGCGACGCCACTGGCGCAACGACGGCGCCGGCAACTTCACCGCGATCGGGGTCGGCGACGAGGTGAACGAGATCAGCGCGTCGATCAGCGGCGTGTGGAGCGACTACGACGGGGACGGAGACCAGGACCTCTTCATCGCGAACGGGGGCAACCAGGGCAACCGCCTCTACCGCAACGACGGCGGGACCTTCGTCAACGTCAGCGCGGCCGCGCACGTGGCGGACGCGGGCCAGTCCATCGGCGCGAGCTGGGGCGACTGGAACGACGACGGCCGGCCCGATCTGTTCGTGGCGAACACGCTCGGCCAGAACGACTTCCTCTACCGGAACCTGGGCGACGGAACGTTCGAGAGGATCACGACGGGCCCCGTGGTCGCGGACGCGGCGAGCTCCGTGGGCAGCGCGTTCGGCGACATGGACGACGACGGCGACCTCGACCTCTTCGTAGGCGTGGACGGAGGAGACAATCTCCTCTACCGGAACGACGGCGGCGTCTTCACGCGCATCACGACGGGCGAGATCGTGACCGACGGCGGCAACACGTTCGGCGTCTCGTGGGCGGACTGGAACTCGGACGGGTATCTCGACGCGTTCGCGGCGAATCGGCTCGCGCAGGACGACTTCCTCTACACGAACGACGGCGGCACGAATCACTGGCTCGAGCTGCGACTCGTGGGGACGGTCTCGAACCGCTCGGCGATCGGCACGAGGGTCGAGTGCTGGGCCACGATCGGCGGCGCGAGCGTGCGGCAGCTGCGGGAGCGGGAGTCCCAGACGGGGTACGGCAGCGCGAACGATCCGCGGGCGTGCTTCGGTCTCGGGGATGCCGCCGCCTGCGACTCGCTCGTGGTCTCGTGGCCCTCCGGGCTTCGCGAGACGTGGCGGAACGTCGCCGCGAACCAGGTCCTCCGAATCGTCGAGGGCGGCAGCGTGTCGGGGACGCCCGCGATCGGCGTGCGCGGGGACGAGCTGCGCGTCGAGCCGAATCCGTCGCGCGGGCCGGTCACGCTGCGCTGGGCTCGCCCCGGCGGGGTGGCCGGCTCGGCCCGCGTGCTCGATCTCCGTGGGCGCGTCGTGCGCACGCTCGCGTCGGCGAGCGGCGGGAGCGCCTGGGTGTGGGACGGCCGCGACGACGCCGGACACGCGGCCGGCGCGGGAACCTACTTCGTGGTGGCGCGTCGCGGCGATGTCACGCGGGTGGGCCGGGTCACGCGGCTGCGTTGACCGGGAGCTTCGGCCACGGGGGCGGCCGAGGATCCGCGGCGCGGGAGCGTCAGCGCTTGAGGCGGTAGCCGATCTTCCGCACGGTCAGGATGTGCTCCGTGGAATCGGCGCCGCCCTCGAGCTTGCGACGGAGCTCGGCCACGTGGGTGTCCACCGTGCGCGAGGGCAGGGTGGCGGGATGGCCCCAGACCCTCTGCAGCAGCTCGGCGCGCGAGACCGCGGCGCCGCGCCGGTCATAGAGCTCGAGGAGGAGGTCGAGCTCCTTGGGCGAGAGCTCCACGGGACGTCCGCCCACGCGAACGCACCTCGTGCCGCGATTGAACTGGACGGGACCGTAGCCCTCCCAGGCGTCCTCGGGATCGCGATCCGCGCGCGGCGACACGCGACGCAGCAGCGCCTGCACGCGCGCGATCAGCTCCAGGAGGCTGAACGGCTTCGTGACGTAGTCGTCGGCGCCGAGCTTGAGGCCGCGCACGCGGTCCATCTCTTCGCCGCGCGCGGTCAGCAGGAGGACCGGGAGCGCGAAGCCCTCCGCGCGGAGCCGGCGCAGGACCTCGAAGCCGTCCATGCCCGGGAGCATCACGTCGAGGACGACCACGTGGCAGCGGCCGCGCCGCGCCTCGGCCAGGGCGGTGGGTCCGTCGGAGACGACGTCCACCTCGTAGCCCTCGATCTCGAGGTTGTTGCGCAGGCCGTAGGCGAGATCGGCGTTGTCTTCGACGACGAGAATCCGGCTCATCGCGGCAGGCGAACCTCCACGCGCGCGCCGCCGCCGGGCGCGTCGTCGATGGCCACCGTCCCGTCGTGCAGGCGCACGACGTCCCGGACGACCGCGAGCCCGAGCCCCGAGCCGGCGACGGGAGCGCCGCGGTCGCGCTCCAGGCGGAAGAAGCGATCCCAAACGCGCTCGCGCTCGGGCCGCGGAATCCCGGGGCCCGCGTCGTCCACGCGGAGGCGCACGTTCGCGCCGTCGACGTCGACGGACAGCGCGACCGCCTGTCCGGCGGGACCGTACTTCACCGCGTTGTCCAGCAGGTTGAGCAGCGCCTGGCGCAGGAGATCCGGATCGACGCTCGCCTGCAGATCCGCCGCCGCCTCGACGGTCACGCGGGCGCTTCGCACGGCGGCGAGCGGGGCGAACGACGCGGCGACCTCGTGCACGAGCGCGCCGACGTCGGTGGGTCGGCGCCGGGCGGTCAGGGCGCCGCGCCCGGCGCGGGACGCCAGCAGGACGTTGTCCACGAGATGCGCCAGCCGCGAGGACTCCCGATCCACGACCTCGAGCGCACGGTCGCGCTCCTCGTCGTCGCGGACACGGCGCAGCTTCAGGGTCTCCGTGAAGAGGCGGATCTGCGCGAGAGGCGTGCGCAGCTCGTGGGACACGCTCGCGATGAAGTCCTCGCGCATGCGCGCCGTGGCCGCCTCGCGGCGCAGCTGGGCGTACGCGCCGGCGAGCAGACCGCCGGCGACGAGGAGAAGCACCACGGTGGCCGGCAGGTTCGACCCGGGCAGCCCACCCTGCACCAGCTCCTTCGCCGCCTCGGGGTCGAGGCGGACCCTGGTCACGCAGCGATCGAGCGTGCGCGAGGTCGTGTCGGCGGCGGCGAAGTCTGCGCGCGGAGCTCCGGCGCTCGGGGAGGCCGCGAGCACCGTCCCGTCCGGCGCCTCGATGCGCCAGTGGAGCCACCGCGGGTCGCCGTCGTCGCGGAGCAGGAAGCGGGGCAGGAGCGGACTCACGCGGGCCACGTCCTGCAGCGCGGCGGAAAGCGAGTCCCGCGCGAAGGCGAAGATCCACGCGTGCGAGGCCGCCCCGTCCCTGCCCCGGAACAGGCGGTACGCGAAGCGTCGATCGGCCCGGAGCACGGCCCCCCAGTCGGCATCGTCGGGCCGGCGATCGCGGAGGACCGCTTCGAGGCGACGGACGTAAGTGGAGTCGTCCGGTGCGCCGACCGCCCCGCCCGGTTCGACCGGGAGAGGCACGCGCCGGATCGCCTCCACGGGGGCGAGCGCCGCTTTCACGCGCGGGCCCACGGTCGCTTCGAGCGCGCGGGGATCGACGCTCGCCGCCGGGGGACTCGAAGCGTCGAGCTGCGTGGCGAAGCCGGCGAGCGTCGCGCAGGTGTAGGCGCCGAAGCGCAGCTCGAGCCGCTCGGCGAGCCTCGTGGCCGCGAGGTGCGCGTAGTTGGCCACGGCCTGCTCCGCCACGCGCCGGTGCGAGCGCTGGGCGCGAAACGCCTGCACCGCCAGGGTCGCCGAGACGACTACGATGAGAGCGAGCCAGAGCGCCAGAAGCTGGGAGCTTCGCGGGAGTCGGGGCGGCATTCTCCTTCCTTAGCGCGGCCCGGCCGGCAAGACAAGGGCCCCGCCGCGCGAGGCGACGGGGCCCGGGTGGAGCTCGGCGAAGCGACCTCTACTTGAGGACCGTCACTTTCCGGACCTGCGAGAAGTCACCCGCGTCCATGCGGTAGAAGTAGACGCCCGACGCCACGCGCTGTCCGGCCGCGTCACGCCCGTCCCAGCTGGTCTCGTGACGCCCCACGCCCGTAACGGCGTTCAGGAGCGTCCGCACGCGGCGGCCGGCGACGTCGAAGATCGCGATCCGGACGTGCCGATCGGCGACCGGTACGGCGAAGCGGATGGACGTGGCCTGCCCGAAGGGGTTCGGGGAAGGCTCGCCCAGCTCGAACGCGGTCGGCACATCGACCCCGGCCACCACGCCGGTCGCGTTCGACACCGTGAGGGTCACCGGAACGTCCACCGTCGCGTGACCGGAGTCGTTCGTCGTGAGCCGGAGGACGGCGTTGTAGACGCCGAGCGCCAAGCCCGCGGAGTTGTACGTGGCCGTGACGTCCTGCGCGCCCTGCGCGGGGACCGACCCGCTGAGCGGCGACGCCGAGAGCCAGGGGACCAGCGGCGCCGTCGAGAACCGGATCGCGAGCGCATTGTGCAGGTAGGCCGCGTTGAACACGACCTGCAGACCCACCGTTCCGTTCACGTTCTCGATGCCGACGGTGGCCGACGTCGCCTCGCTCACCGTCTTGTACTGCGCCACCACCGAGCCGTCGGCGTTCAGGATCATCTCGAACGTCTGGGGCGGGCCGCCGCCGCCGCTGCGGTAGAGCGGCACCGCGTCCCACTCGAGGATGAAGCGGGAGTTCGCGACGTCCTGGTACGTGTAGATGTGGCCGCCGTCGGCGGCGTTCAGGTCGTCCCAGTACGCGCCGACCATGTTGTTGGGGTCGGCGGTGCCCGGGATGGCGGCGTTCGTGTAGTACGTGCCGGTCGGCGACGTGAAGCTCACGAAGCCGTTCGTGCTCACGTGCAGCGTCGTGTAGCTGTTCCCGTACCACGGGAACGTGATCCCCATCGGGAGCGACGCCGTGTAGGTGTCGTCGCCCATCGAGAGGGGCGTCCCCACGCCGTTGATCTCCACCCACTGGTACGCCGGGCCGCCCGGGGCGTCGCTGTCGATCCAGCGATAGCCGAAGGCGTCCGGACCGCCGCTCCCGAGCAGAGGCGACTCCCCGTGGCGCGGGTCCTTCTCGCCCTTGTCCAGAGCCACCTCGCGCGGCGGCTTCACCTTGGCGTCGGCCAGCGGCGCCGGCGCCGGCGCCGGCAGGACCGCGACGGAGAAGGACAGCGCAGCGGTTCCCGCGTTCTGCAGGTGCAGGGGCTGCTGCACGGTCTGGTTCGGTTGAAGGACCGCGCTCAAGCTGGTGGGATTCAGCGCGAGCTCCGCGTATCCGACGGGCGGCAGGTCGATGAAATCGACCCACGCCGCATCGGAGCCGACGCTCACCGAGCCGTCCTTCGAGTACGTCCACGTGAGCGTGTGGCTCCCGCTGGCGATCGGATACGTCGCCTGCGTCCACGCGACGGCGCCGGACCACTGGCCCTGCTGCACGCCGTCGATGTAGAAGCGCAGGTAGTCGTAGCCGCTCTCCGACGAGACCGTGTACCAGAAGCTCACGTTCCCGGCGCTGATGAGCGTGAGCGAGAGCTGCATCGTGCTCGCCTGGCTGTCGGTGATCGTGCCGGACTTCGCGGCGTAGTTGCCTTCGTGCACGTTCGTCCCGTCGATGGTCCACGGCGCGTTGCCGCTCATGACCCACGGCCACACCTGGAAGTCGCCGCTCTCGAAGTCCTCGTGGGTGAGCTGCGGCAGGAGGAAGTCCTGCGTGGTGGGCCCGGAGACCGTCACGGAGCGCGTGTCGCTGCCGAATCCGTCCTTCCGCGCCCGCATGGAGTACGTCGCTCCGTCGGGAACGGAGATCGAGTACGAGCCGTCCGCGAGCGACAGGACCGGCGCGATCGGCGTGCCGAGCACGCTGATCGTGGCGCCGGAGACCAGAGCGCTCGTGTAGTCCCGCACGATGCCGCTGACGATCGCGGCGGGCGCAGGGGTCATCGCGAAGCTGCCGTCCGCGGTCTGGTCCGCCACCACCTGGATCGTCTGCGTGCCGGTGACGTAACCGAACGTGCGGTACTCCAGCGTCCAGGAACCGGCCGGCAACGGGATGCCGAAGAAGCCGCTGCCGTTCGACGTCGTCTGGCGCGGATCGTTGAGGACGTCGACGACGACGTTCGGAAGCGGAACGTGGCTGACGGCGTCCGTGACCGTGCCCTCGATCCGCCCGTAGCCCTGGAGGACGGCGACGACCGCGTCGTAGGCGTTCACGAAGCCGTGGCCGTACGTGTTGTCCTCACCCGGCGTGCCGAGGTCGACGGCCGTGTCCATGAGGATCTGCTTGATCGTGTCCACGTCGACGTTCGGGTTCGCCGAGCGCATGAGCGCCACCGTGCCCGCGACGTGCGGACCGGCCATCGACGTCCCGTCCATGTTCTGGTAGCCGCCGCCCGGAACGGAGGAGTAGATCCCCACGCCGGGCGCCGAGATCTCGGGCTTCATCGCGTAGGGACCGCCGCAACCGGACGGCCCGCGGCTCGAGAAGCTCGCGATCGTGAAGGGCGAGGTGGGGTTCGTGGCGCCCACGGAGAACGTGTTGAAGGGCGTCGTGGCGCGATCGGCCGGGCTGCGCATCGTCTGCGCGCCGGGGCCTTCGTTGCCCGCGGACCACGTGACGCAAACGCCGGCCGCTTCGCAGTTGTCGATCGCCACCCACCAGCGGGTGTCGCAGTCGACGTAGCCCGAGAAGCCCTCGTTCACGCCCCAGCTGTTCTGCACCACGTCGGGAACGTCCGCCAACGTGTTGGAGTTGCCGTCCGGATCGGCGAACCACTGGAAGGCATCGATGATGTCGGCGTCGAACGCGGCGCCGGTGCTCTGGTTGATGGCGTTGTCCGAGATCCACTGCGCGCCCGGGGCCACGCCGATCGTGTCGGTGGGGGCGAGACCGCACATCGTGCCCATCGTGTGCGTGCCGTGACCGTAACGATCCACGGGCGTCGTGTCGCCGAACCCGACGGCGTCGCGCCAGCACTCGCCCACCGGGGCGAAGTGCCCGCGCCAGCGCGCGCTGAGCGCGGGGTGCGTTCCGTCCACGCCGGTGTCGAGCCCGCCGATGAGGGCGCCCGTGCCGTTGATGCCGAGCTCGGTCCAGACCCGCCGTGCGCCGATCGAGACGATGCCGGGCACGATGCCGATCTGGTCGATCGCATTGCCGGAGTCGGACTTGCCCACGTTGACGGGGCGGATCAAGTCGACCGGGAGGTCGGGCTCGATCACATCCACGTCGCTGCGGGCGGCGAGCTCGCGCACGCCGTCCACGGTGGTGGTGACCGTGAACGCGTTCACGATCCACCAGGGGGCGAACTCGCGCACCGCGCCGTTCGCTCGCTTCGACGCCAGCTCCGTGCGCAGGGGCGCCTGAGACCGGGCGGCCGTCTCACGCAACGCGTCCACGACGATGCGGTGGCGCAGGGCGCGAGGAGCGTGCGCGAGGTGCAGGTTCTGGTTGAGGGTGGGGATGTCGGCCTGATCCTGGAGGACGACGAGGACCTTGATCTCGTCGCTTCCGGGCTTGCCGGTGATCAGGCGCTGCAGGCCGGGCGAGAGGTGGCCAGCGAGCGCATTCGAGGCGGTGAAGACGAGTAGCAAAGTGGCGAGCGCGAGCGCCTTTCTCATGGGGAAGTCATCTCCGGGCTGAAGAGAGACCACGCGTGCTGGCCGTGGGCGATCACCCGGGATCGGACGGATCGCCCGAGACCACGTGAGCCTAACCTAACACGACACGTCGGTCCGTCTCCATGCCGTTCGGCCGGCCGGCACGCTCAGCGAGCGCGGGCGTCGTCGCCGCGGGGGGGGGTGCATCCGCGGGCAGCGACGTCCGCGGGTGGCCCGGGCGCGGAGGCGCGGGGCGGCTCGCCAAGATTGGGACGGAATGACGTCCGCTGACACGCGGACCCGAGCGAATCGGCGCGAACAGCGACGCTGCGCGCCCCGGACTCCCCGGCCGCCTTCGCCCCGAACCAACCGCAGGGTGACGTGTTCCATGGCGCGGCCCCAGTGAAACGGCTCACGCGAGGCCGTTCGACGAGCGTGCGGAGTCGGGCCGCGCGCGGGGTGTCTCGATCAGGAGAAGGCGGAGGCGTGGCCTCCACGAGCGTCGTTCGTGGAGCCGCTGGACCGCCCCGCATGCCATCGCGCCCCTGTGCCCCGTGCGGATTTCCCGTCGGGGCGTTTTCGTGCGCGCGAGCGCCCCTCCCGGGCGCCGCGACGCGAGGAGCAGAGGCCATGTCGAGCAGGACGGATCGCTGCGCGCCGCGCGGGCGTGCGCGGTCGGGGATCGTTCGGTGCGTGCTGGCACTTCTGGCGGTGGCTCTCGGGGCGGCCGACGGAAGGGCGCAGGTCGTCGTCGATTCGACGTACTGGGCGGCGGACGCGCCGGTGTACGCGGTCGTCCGTTCCGGGAACACGGTCTACCTGGGAGGGGACTTCACGCGGATCGGTCCCGTGACCGGCGGGGGCGTGCCGGTGAGCGCCGCCAGCGGTCAGGCGGTGCCGTCGTTCCCGAGGATCGAGGGACAGGTCGACGCCGTCGCGTCGGACGGCGCTGGCGGGTGGTACGTCGGCGGGTCGTTCGCCCGCGTTGGAGCGGTCGCGCGAGCGAACGCCGCGCACATTCTCGCGGACGGGAGCGTGGACTCGTGGGCGCCGAACCCGAACGCGAGCGTCAGCGCCCTCGCGGTGAGCGGGGGCACCGTGTACGTGGGCGGCGCGTTCACCAGCGCGGGCGGTCAGTCGCGCAACTACGTCGCCGCGCTCGACGCGACCACCGGGGGCGCCACGACGTGGAATCCGAACCCCAACGCGGACGTCCACGCGATCGCGGTAGGCGGCGGCATCGTCTACGTGGCCGGCGCATTCACGGGCATCGCCGGACAGACCCGCAACCTGGCCGCGGCGCTCGACGCGGCGACCGGCGCCGCGACGGCCTGGGATCCGAGCCCGGCCGGCGGCGAGATTCTCGCCCTGGTGGTGAGCGGCGGCGAAGTCTACGCGGGCGGATGGTTCACCAGCATCGGCGGGCAGTCGCGGAGTCACATCGCGGCGTTGGATCCCGCCACGGGCGCCGCCAGCGCCTGGGATCCGAACGCGAACTTCCGCGTCCTCGCCCTGGCGGCGAACGGCGGCACGGTGTACGCCGGCGGGGAGTTCACGAACATCGGCGGGCAGACGCGCAACTACGTCGCGGCGCTGGACGCGTCCACGGGGAGCGCCACGGCGTGGAATCCGAACGCCAACAACTGGGTCAACTCTCTCGCGGTGAGCGGCGCGACCGTTTACGCAGGCGGGGTCTTCACGCAAATCGGCGGTCAGGCACGCGGGCACGTCGCGGCGCTGGACGCCTCGACGGGCGTGCCCACCGCATGGAATCCCGAAGCGAGCGACGTGGTGTCCGCGCTGGCGAGCGCCGCGGGGACGGTCTTCCTCGGCGGGACCTTCACGAGGGTCGGGGACGTGGCGCGCAACCGCCTCGCGGCCCTGGATGCAACCACGGGCGCGGTCACGTCGTGGGATCCGAACGCGAACGGCAGCGTCCGCGCACTGGCCGTGAATGGAGCGACCGTGTACGCGGCGGGTCTGTTCACCACCGTGGGCGGCGTGACCCGGAACCGGATCGCCGCCGTGAGCGCCTCGACGGGGGCGTTGGCGGCGTGGGACCCGAACGCCAACGGGGCGGTCCGCGCCTTGCTGGTGAACGGCACCACCGTGTACGCGGGCGGCGGCTTCACGAGCATCGGAGGCCAGACGCGCAGCCACGTCGCCGCGCTCGACGCGACGACGGGCCTGGCCGGGACCTGGAGTCCGAACGTGAACAGCACCGTTCGGGCGCTGGCCCTGAGCGGGAGCCTCGTCTACCTCGGCGGCGACTTCACGAGCATCGCAGGGCAGACGCGCAATCGGCTCGGGGCCGTCGACGCGACGAGCGGCGTGCTCTCCACGTGGAACCCGAATGCGAGCGGCGGAGTCCTCGCTCTGCTGGTGGACGGCACCACGGTGTACGTCGGCGGCGCCTTCGACAACGTGAGCAGCACCACCCGGAGCCGCCTCGCCGCCGTGAGCGCGTCCACGGGTGCCCTGAAGACCTGGAATCCCGTGGCTAGCGACAGCGTGATGGCTCTGGCGAGCACGGGGGCCGGCGTGATCTACGCCGGTGGGACCTTCGCCACCGTCGGCGCGACGTCGCGAGCCCATCTGGCGGCGGTGGACGCGACGAGCGGGGCGGTGAGCAACTGGAGCGCCGATACGGACGGGTCGGTCTTCGTCCTAGCGCCGAACGGGAACGAGATCTTCGCGGGGGGCGAGTTCCTCCACGTCGCCGGCCGGAGCGCGGATCACTTCGCGGCCGTCGCGTCCCAGACCACGACCGCGCTCGAGATCTCGGGGCTCTCCGCGGACGTTCGTGACCGCGCGGTGGAGCTGCGCTGGTTCAGCTCGGGGCGGCGGGACTTCCAGGTGTACCGCGCCGAAGGATCACCGGGGGCCTACGCGCAGATCAGCGCGCAACCGGTCGACGGCTTCGGGGATCTCTCGTACCTCGACGGGGGAGCTCGGCCGGTGACCACGTACTGGTATCGCCTGGGGTTCGTGTCGGAGGACGGAATGGAGACGCTCTCGGATCCGGTGACGGTGCGGACGCCCGCGTGGCGGGAGGAGGGCGTTCGCCTCACGAGTGTGGGGCCGATTCCCGCGCGCGGCGACGTCGTCGTGCGCTTCTCGGTTCCCCAGACGGAGACGGTCCGCTTGGGCGTCTACGATGCCGCGGGACGGTTGATCCGCGAGCTCGGCGACGGCGAGGAAGCGAAGGGCGACCACGCGGCGACGTGGGCGGCCCGCGATGCGGAGGGCCGGCGCGTCGCGAGCGGCGTTTACTTCGTTCAGGTCGCGGACGCGCACGCCTCCGAGACGCGAAAGGTCGTTCTCCAGCGCTGACGGTGCGGCGGCCGCGCGGATGCGAATTCACCCCTTCCGGAAGTGCGCGGGCGTATGCTGGCAGCGCGTCGGACCGGAAGGGGGGTTGCCATGAACATCCGCAGATTCTGTTGCGCGGCCGCGACGGTGGCGCTCGTAGCGGCCGGGACGACGAGGGCGGCGGCGGATTCGCCGCCCCAGTTCGTCCTCATGTGGGGTCAGTCCGGTAGCGCTCCTGGTCAGTTCCGTTTTCCGCTCGGGTGCGCGTTCGACGGCGCCGGCGTCTTGTGGGTCGCCGATCGCGAGAATCACCGGATCCAGGGCTTCGACGCCAACGGCAACTTCGTCGGACAGTGGGGAGTCTACGGGAGCGGGGACGGCCAGTTCCTCGGCCCCGCAGGAATCGCCTTCGACGCTGCCGGTCTGGCCTACGTCACCGACATCGCCGAGGACCGCGTGCAGGTCTTCACGCCGGGAGGCGGCTTCGTCCGCCGGTGGGGAGTCAACGGCGGCGGGGTCGGGCAGTTCCGGCAGTGCAACGGCATCACCGTCGACGACGAGGGTTCGGTCTACGTCGCCGACGACTACAACAACCGCATCCAGAAGTTCCAATCCGACGGCACGTTCGTGAGGCAATGGGGCGGCGCGGGCTCGGCCCCCGGGCAGTTCCAGTTGGCCACGGGAGTGGTGTACGACGGCCGCGGGCACATCTTCGCGACGGACGTGAACAACAGCCGCATCCAGAAGTTCGACACGGACGGGAACTTCCTGGCCGCGTGGGGCTCGGCCGGCACCGGTCCGGGACAATTCAACGGACTGCGCCACATCACCGTGGACGCGAGCGGCAACGTTTACGTCGCCGAGACCTGGAACCAGCGCATCTCCAAGTTCACGAACGACGGGGTGTTCTTGACGATGTGGGGATCGTTCGGGTCGGGGCCGGGTCAGTTCTACAACCCGTACGGTCTAGCGATCGATACGGCAGGCGCCGTCTACGTCGTCGAGTGGCAGAACATGCGCGTGCAGAAGTTCGCGTACCAGCCGGTCGCGCTGGAGCCCGGGTCCTGGGGCAAGATGAAGGCCGCCTACCGCCTCGTGAAGTAGCCGCGCACGGGAGCCCGCACGGTCTCGGACCGTCGGGCTCCCGCGGACGCGCGGGGGCCGGTGGCGACGTTCTCTGCTAACATCCCGCGCCCATGACTCAACGCCACGTCCATCCGTGGGTCTTCATGGTCCTGATCCTCCCCTTCGGGGTGACGGGCGGGTACGTCTCCGTTGCCGTGGCGTACCTCCTCGCGAAGGGCGGGGTCTCGATCGAGCGGATCGCCGCGCTCGTCGCGCTGGGTCTGCTACCGCACACGTGGAAGTTCGCCTGGGCTCCGATCGCCGACACCACGTTGAGCCGCAAGACTTGGTACCTGGTGGCCGGCGCGCTGACCGCCCTGGGAACGCTCGCCACGGGGCTCCTGCCGGACACCTCGGTCGGTCTCGCGACGCTCTCCGCCGTCTACTTCGCCACGAACGTCGCGGTGACGTTCCTCGGCATGTCGGTGGAGAGCCTCATGGCGTACGGGACATCCGAGAGCGAGAAGGGGCGCGCGGGCGGATGGTTCCAGGCGGGCAACCTGGGCGGAACGGGGATCGGCGGCGGGGTCGGGCTCCTGCTGGCGCAGCGGCTTCCGTCTCCGTGGATGGCGGGCGCGATCCTCGCTGCGTCGTGTCTCCTGTGCTGCTGCGCCCTCTGGCTCGTGCCGGAGCCCCGTTCCGCGCATCGCGACCGCAAGATCCTGAAGAGCCTCGTCAACGTGGGGAGGGACCTGTGGTCCGTGGCGAGGTCGCGGATCGGGGCGCTCGCGTTGATCCTCTGCTTCCTTCCGCTCGGCTCGGGGGCCGCTTCGGGCCTCTGGTCGGCGATCTCCGGAGATTGGAAGGCGTCCGCCGACGTGGTGGCCATCGTGACGGGCGTCTTCGGCGGAATCATCTCCGCCGTCGGCTGCCTGCTCGGCGGCTGGATCTGCGATCGCATGGATCGCAAGACGGCCTATGCGCTGTACGGCGTCCTGCAGGCGCTCTGCGCGGTGGCGATGGCGCTCGCGCCGCGCACCGAGGCCATGTTCGTGGTCTTCACGTCGCTCTATGCGCTCATCACCGGCCTCACGTACGCCGGCTTCACCGCCTTCGTGCTGGAGGCGATGGGCCTGGGCGCCGCTGCCACGAAGTACAACGTCTTCGCTTCGCTCTCCAACACGCCGATCTACTACATGACGCGCATCGACGGCTGGTCCCACGAGCGCTGGGGACCGGGCGGGATGCTGTACACCGAGGCGGTCTTCGGGATGATCGGGCTGATCGTGTTCCTGGCGATCCTCGCCGCCGTGCGGAAGCGCGCGCCGGTGGCGCCGTCTCTCGCGAGCGCCGACACGGGAGGCGCCGGGCGATGAACCTCGCCCGTCTCCTGAGACCGGAGCTCGTCCGGCTCGAGCTGGCGACGGTCACGCCGCCGGTGACCGATCCGCCGACTCCGCGCGAGCGATGGCTCTGGACGGTGAAGGAGTCCGTGCTCGCCGAGTTGGCGGACCTGCTCGCCGGGGGAGGTCGGGTCGGCAGCCGGAACCGTTTGTACACGGATCTGCTCAATCGGGAGCGGAAGTCCTCGACCGGGCTGACCGGCGGGATCGCGATGCCTCACGTCCGCACGGTCGAGGCGCGCGAGATGGTCCTCGCCTTCGCGCGCTCGACCCCCGGCGTCGATTTCGACTGCGTCGACGGTCAACCGGCGCACCTCTTCTTCGCAGTCGTCGCGCCGCCTTACGACGACGCGCTCTATCTCCGCATCTACCGGCAGATGGCATCGGCGTTCCACACGAGCACCCTTCGCGACGTCTTCCTGGCCGCCCGCGACGAGGGCGAGGTCATCCGGGCCATGAGGACGATGGGCGACTGAGCCGGGTCGCGCGTTCGTCCCCGGCGCAGGGCCCGGCTTGTGCCCCCCCTCGGCCGATCGCCTCCGGACCCGGCGCCCGCGCTTCCGGATCGCTCTCCGATGCGTTCGACGTCCCGTTCGGGTACCATGCGCGGCTTCAACGCCCCTGGGTTGGGAGAGTCCGGATGGAGGGGAAGAACCGTTGAGGGATGCGGTCATTCGGCGGAACGGTGCCCTGCTCGCCGCGGCGTCGGCGCTGGCCGTCTTCGTGGCCGCGACCGCTCACGCATGCTCCATCTGCCGCTGTGGGGATCCCACGTTCAACGCGCTGGGCACGGCCGGTTACGCGTCGCCCGGCTTCCGGCCCGCCGTGGACTGGGAGCGCTTCGACAAGGACGAGGGCGATCCCGGCCAGGCGGCGGAATCCCAGGTGGAGAACCGCGTCACCGCCCTCTTCTCCTGCGGCGTGAGCGACGCGTTCGCGCTCTTCGCGCGCGTCCCCTACAGCGTCCGCGACCTCACGGCGAGCGCGCCGTCCGCGGAGGCCGACAAGACGCACACGAGCGGGCTCTCCGACCCCGAGATCTACGGCCAGCTACGGCTCTGGTCGTCGCCGTTCGCCGGGGGAATGGGGCGCCGCGCGGCCGTGTCGCTCCTGGGCGGCGTGAAGACGCCCTGGGGTCGGAACGACCTCCGTCAGGATGGCGAGCGCCTGGACGAGCACGCGCAGCCCGGCACGGGCTCCACCGACGTCTTCGGCAGCCTCTCGCTCCTCTATCTGATCGACGCTCGGTCGGCCCTTTTCGCCGCGGCCGGCTACCGGCATACGGGCGAGAACGACTTCGCCTATCGCTACGGCGAGAGCTACCTCGGCAACGTCGCGTACGAGCACAAGCTCGGGCGCGTCTTCGACGCCGTCTGCGAGCTGGACTTCCGCCACGCCGCGAAGGACCGCACGGACTCCGCGGGCACGCTGGACGGGGACACCGGGGGCTCGCTGCTCTACGCCACGCCGCGTCTGCTGGTGGATCTCGGCGGCGGGGCGGTGCTTCGCCTCGCGAGCCAGATCCCGATCGCGCGCGACCTGAACGGGGCCCAGAAGGAGAAGGCCGTTCTGAACGTGGGCATGACGTATCTCTTCTCGCACTGACTCGTGCTGACTCGCGCTGACCTCGCGGCGGGGGAACCGCCGCTGCGGCCGCGGCGGGCTCGAACCGCGGCCTCGACCGCGCCGGACTTTGACGCGCGCCGGCCATGCCGGTGAGGTAGGATCACCCGATGCGAAACCGATCCCGAACGACCTTCGTCGCCCTGTCTCTCCTCACTCTCGGCGCCGGCCCGGCCACCGCTCCGCGCGCCAAGCCGTCCGTGCTGCCGTTCATCGCGGACGACTACCCGAAGGCGCTGGCGGAGGCGCGCGCGAAGAAGCTTCCGCTGTTCATCGACACCTGGGCGCCGTGGTGACACACGTGCCGCTCCATGAAGGCGTTCGTCTTCACTGACGCCGCCCTCGAGGAGCAAGCCGGACGGTTCGTCTGGCTGGAGATCGACACCGAGAAGGCGAAGAACGCGGCGTTCCGGAAGAAGTATCCGGTGCGCGCGCTACCCACCTACCTCGTGGTGGAGCCCGACCGCGAGCAGGTTCTCCTCAAGTGGGTGGGCGGCGCCACGGTGCCCCAGCTCCAGCGTCTCCTGACGGACGTCCGCGGCGACTTCGACCGCGCGCGGAAGGGGGCGCTCGCTGGCTCCGGGGCGAAGCCGGCCGCTGGCGCGCCGGGCGCGAAGGGTGTCCCGGGCGCGGACGACCTCCTCGCGCAGGCGGACCTCCTCTACGGCGAAGGCAAGGGACCGGAAGCGGCCGAGGTCTATCAGAAGGCGATCGCAGCGGCGCCGAGCGATTGGCCGCGGTACGGGCGCGCCGTGGAGGCGTTGCTCGTGGATTGGTCGATGGAGGAGAACTGCTCGTCGGCGCTCCCGTTCGCTCGCGACGTCTACCCACGACTCGCGAAGACCACGTCGGTGGCGGTGATCGCGGGCGTAGGCCTGGATTGCGCCGCGGCGCTTCCCGACAGCGATTCGACCAAGGCGGCATCCTTCGAGTTCTTCGAGAGAGCAGCGTCGCAAGCTGTTGCGGATCAATCGATTCCAATGGCGGATGACGATCGCTCGGGGCTCTACATCTCCTTGCTGGAGGCCCACAAGGCCGCCCGCGATTCCTCCGGCGCTCGCGCGGTCGCGACGTCCTGGGCGAGCTTCCTCGAGGGCGCCGCCGCGAAGGCCCCCACGCCCGACGCCCGCGCCGTTTTCGATCCCCACCGTCTTTCGGCCTATCTCGAGCTGGGTCAGCCGGAGAAGGCCGTGCCGATGCTCCAGCAGTCCGAGGCGGATCTCCCGGACGACTACAACCCGCCTTACCGGCTGGCGGTGGCCTACAAGGCGATGCAGCGCTGGGACGACGCGCTCGCCGCGTGCGACCGGGCGATCGCCCACGGCTACGGGCCGCGGCTGCTGAACATCCTGCGCACGCGCGCCGACATCCTCGTCGCGAAGGGCGACACGGCGGCGGCGCGAGCCACGCTCGAAGACGCGGTGAAGAAGTCCGAGGCTCTCCCGGAGGGCCAGCGCTCCCAGGGAACGACGGACGCGTTGCGGAAGAAGCTGGAGGGGCTCGCGCCCGCGCCGCCGCCGGCCGCCACCGGACCCTGAGAGGGCCCGGCCGGCCGGGCTGATCGGCCGGGAGCCCTCGGCGCTGCGCGAGACCGGGCCTGGCCGTCCGTCCGTTCCGGGGTACCCTGGACGGCGGTGCGGACATGGCAAAGCTCGGCTGGACTCGCCGGCATTTTCTCGGAGCGGGCGCCGGCTTCGGCGCCTGCGTGGCCGGCGTTCCGTCTCTCGCGGGCGGGGATTGGCTCGCGCACCTCGTGGGCGGCGGGAGCGATCCGCCCGCTCCGAGGGACGCCCTCTCCGATCTGATCCGCCGCGCGCCGAGGGCTCGCTACTGGACCTCGGCCGCCGCGTCGAGCGCCCCGTCGGATTGCCTCGCCTGTCACGAGAGCGATCGCGTTCCTCTGGACCATCCCCATCGGCACGAGACGCGCTCGGTCCGCTGCCGGCTGTGCGCGCGGAACTGCAGCCTCGACATCGGCGAGCGCGGCATGTGTCGGGCTCGGCTCAACGTGGACGGCGAGCTGCGCTCGCTCGTCTACGGGCGCCCGGTGGCGATCCACGTGGATCCCATCGAGAAGAAGCCGTTCTACCACTTCCTTCCCGGATCGGCCGCGTACTCGATCGCCACCGCGGGTTGCCCGCTGCGCTGCAAGTTCTGCCAGAACTGGGAGATCTCCCAGGCGCGGCCCGAGGACGACCCGGCGGCGTGGACCTCGCCGGAAGGCATCGTGGACGGCGCGGTCGGCCGCGGCGCGCCGGTGATCGCGTTCACGTACAACGAGCCGACGGTCTTCGTGGAGTACCTCACCGACGTCGCGCGCGCGGCCCGCCCGCGACGCATCCGGTCCGTTCTCGTCAGCTGCGGCTTCATGAACGAAGCGCCGCTCGACGAGATGTGCGACGTGCTCGACGCGATCAAGATCGACCTCAAGGGCTTCTCCGAGGACTTCTACTCGCGCGTCTGCGGAGCTTCCCTGGCGCCGGTGCTGCGCAGCCTGGCGCAGGTGGCGCGCCGCGGCGTCCACCTGGAGATCGTCAACCTCGTCGCGCCCACGCTCAACGACGCGCCCGAGATGCTCGGCGAGCTGGCGAAGTGGGTCGCCGGCGAGCTCGGCCCCGACGTGCCCGTGCACTTCACTCGCTTCCATCCGGACTACCAGCTTCCCAACCTGTCCCCGACTCCCGTGGCGTCGCTCGAGCGCGCTCGCGAGATCGCCATGCAGCACGGCATTCGCTACGCCTACGTGGGCAACGTTCCGGATCACCCGGGCAACGACACGTACTGCCCGGGGTGCGGCAAGGCGGTCATCGAGCGGCGCGGCTTCTTCGTGACCGCTCGCAATCTCGAAGACGGGCGCTGCAAGGCCTGCGGCACTCCGGTCGCGGGAGTTTGGAAATGATCCGAGGAGGGCTGCCATGCGATGCATCGTCTGCGAGGTCGCCGTCGTGAGCCTCGCTTCGCTCATCGGCCTGTGGCCCGGCGCGGCGCCCGGCGCGAGAGCTCCGGAAGAGCGCGCCCCCGCGGTTGCCGGCTCGTTCTATCCCGCGGATCCCGTGGCGCTGCGCGAGTCCGTTCGCGCCTTCCTCGACGATGCGCTTCCGCCGCGGCCCGAACGGCCGATCGCGCTCGTCGCTCCGCACGCGGGCTACGTCTTCTCCGGACAGATCGCGGCGGACGCGTGGCGGCAGGCGCAGGGCCGCGACTACGACATCCTCGTCATCCTCGGCACGAACCACACCGTTCCGGCCTTCGACGGCGTGGCGGTCTCCGACTTCGCGGGGTATCGGACGCCCCTGGGGCTCGCGCGCATCGATCGCGAGGTCGCGAGCGCATTGCGGAAGGAGGATGCGAAGCGCTTCGCCGCCCGCCCCGACGCGGAAGCGCGCGAGCATTCCATCGAGGTGCAGGTGCCGTTCGCGCAGCTGGCGTGCCCGGGCGTCGAGATCGTCGCGGCGGTGGTGGGCGAGCCGGACTCCGCCCTGTGCGCGCGCTTCGGCGAGGCGCTGGCGAAGGTGCTGCAGGGTCGTCGCCCGCTGATCGTGGCGAGCTCGGACCTGGCGCACTACCCGGCCTACGAGGACGCCGTCGCGTCCGACGCCGCCGTCCTCGCGGCGGTGGCCGCGATGGAGCCCGAGTCCGTTCGCCGGGCGGTCGATCAGGAGATGCGCCGCGGCCGCACCGCTCTCGAGACCTGCGCGTGCGGGGAAGGCCCGATCCTCGCGGCGCTGGAGGCGGCGAAGCGGCTCGGAGCGACGCGCGCGACCGTCGTCAGCTGCGCGAACTCCGGCGACACCTCGGCGGGCGAGCGCTCGCGCGTCGTGGGCTACGGAGCCGTGGCGCTGACGACCGGGAAGGGGCCTTCGGACATGTCCGTCCTGCAGCGAGCTGCTCCGAAGTCGAGACCCTCCCCGGCGAAGGCGGAAGAGGGCAAGGCCCTCCTCGCGTTCGCGCGAACGACCCTCGAGCGCGCCGTCCGGATGGGGACCTTCCCGCTCGCGAGAGACGTCGCGCCGGAGGAGGACCGCCGTCAGGGCGCGTTCGTCACGTTGTGGAAGAACCGCGAGCTGCGCGGCTGCATCGGCCACTGGGAGGCGGACCTCCCGAGGGGGCAGGTCGTCGGGGCGATGACGCTGAAGGCCGCGTTCAACGATCCGCGCTTCTCGCCCGTGCGCGAGGAGGAGCTGTCCGCGATCGAGATCGAGATCTCCCTGCTCACCCCGTTCGAGCGCGTGCAGAGCGCCGGCGAGCTGGAGCTCGGCCGTCACGGCGTGTACCTCGCCAAGAACGGCCGCGCGGCGATCTTCCTGCCCGAGGTCGCCGGGGAGCAGGGCTGGAGCCGCGAGCAGCTGATGGACCATCTGTGCCTCAAGGCCGGGCTCGCCAACGGGGACTGGCGAAGCGGAGCCGAGATCTACCGCTTCGAGACCACGGTGTTCCGCGAGGGCGATCGCGGAGGCGCGGGCCACAGGTCGTAGGTGCGTCTCGCGCTCCTGACCGTCGGGGTGGTGTCCATCCTCGGGCAGGTCGTCCTGCTGCGCGAGCTGGACGTGGCGTTCTACGGCAGCGAGCTGATCTACATCCTCGGCTTCGGCGCGTGGCTCACGTGGACCGCGATCGGCGTCCTGTTGGGGAGCCGCGTGCGAGACCCGTTCGAGACGCGCTTGCCGTGGCTGCTCGTCGCCGCGTCGTGGGCGCTGCCGCTCTCGGTCGTGCTCGTGCGCGAGGTCCGGCATCTCTTCGGCGGCTTCACCGGGGCCTACCTTTCGCTCCCGCGGCAGCTGGTCGCGATCGCTCTCTCGCTCGGGCCGCTCGCGCTCCTGCTGGGCGTCTTCTTCCAGTGGGCGGCGAGGCGCTTCGTGGAAGAGCGGGGAACGCTCGCGCGTGCCTACGCGCTCGAGAGCGCGGGCGCGATGATCGGCGGAGCGCTGGCCACGCTCCTCTTCCGCGGCGGCGTGCAGAACTTCGAGAGCGCGTTGTCGTGCGCCCTCGCGTGCGCGTGCGTCGCCGGCGCGGGGTGGCGGCGGACCTCGCGAGCGGCGGTCGGCGCCGTCGCCGTGACGGGGGCGGCTCTGCTGCTGGGCCTCGCGCGGAGCGGCGACCTGGACCGCGCGCTCACCGCCCGGAATCACCCGCACCTGCTCGCCACGCGGGACTCCCCGTACGGACGCGTCACGCTCACGAGGAGCGAGGGCCAGCTCACCGTCTTCGAGAACGATGCGCTCGCCTTCGAGACCGAGAGCACGGCCGCGGAGGAGCTGGCGCATCTGGCGGCGATCCAGCACCCGCGTCCCGAGACGGCGCTCATCCTCGGCGGGGGCGCCTTCGGCTCGGCGCGGGAGCTGTTGCGTCACGGGCTCCGGAGGGTCGACGTGGTCGAGTTGAATCCGGTGCTCCTGGACCTCGTCGTGCCGCGGTTGCCCGAGCCTCTCCGGCGCGCGCTTCACGACCCGGCCGTGCGGATGACGGTGGCGGATCCGCGCCGCTTCCTCGACGACGCCGGGCGCTACGACCTGATCCTGGTCGGAATGCCCGCGCCCGACTCGGGACGGACCAACCGTTTCTACTCCCGCGAGTTCTTCCGTCGCTGCGCGGCGCACCTCACGCCGGGCGGCGTGCTGGCGTTCCGCCTGGCCGGTGCGGAGAACTTGTGGACGCCCGCGCAGGAGCGCCGAGCGGCGAGCATCCACCGTGCGCTGCGCGACGCCTTCGCCGACGCGGTGGTCCTGCCCGGCGCGGCGAACGTCTTCCTGGCCTCCGACATGGCGCTGAGCCGCGATCCCGCGCTCCTCGGTGCGCGCCTCGCCTCCCGCGGCGTGGAGGCGCGCCTCGTGATCCCCGCGTACGTGGCGTACCTGTACGGGAACGATCGCTTCGCCCAGATCGCCGCGGCGCTGCAGCGCGCCGGCGCGCCCGCGAACACGGACGCGCGCCCCGTGTGCTACGAGTACACGCTGCTGCTGTGGCTGTCGCGCTTCGTGCCGCGCGCGTCGCGGCTCGCGCTGCCGGACCTCGCGCCGGCGCGCCTCGCCGCGTCGCCGGTCGCGTGGCTGATCGCGGCAGTCGCGGCCTTCACGTTCCTGCTGGCGCGCCGGCGGCCGCTGGCGAGGCGCTCCCTGCTCGTCGGCCTCGCGGGCTTCGCCGGCATGGTGCTGGAGACCTCGTTCCTCCTGAGCTACCAGGCGAGTTGCGGCGTGCTCTACCAGGATCTGGGTCTCCTGCTGACGCTGTTCATGGCGGGCCTCGCGGCGGGGGCCGCCGTGCTCGACGCGCGCGCTCGGCGCTGCGCCGGCGCTTTGTCGTCGGGAACGGGCGCCGTGATCGTGGCGCTCCTCGTGGCGCTGGCGGCGGGAGTCGCGATCGCGATGGTCGCCGAGGTCCCGGGCGGCCTGGCCGTCACCGGCGCGGCGCTCGCGGCCGCGGGCGCGCTCGTCGCGGCGTTGTTCGCGTACGCCTCGCTGCGCCCCGCGGCCGATCCGCGCGCGGACGTCGCGCCGCTCTACTCGAGCGACCTCCTCGGCGGCTGCCTCGGCTCGCTCGCGGCCAGCCTCTTCCTCGTGCCGGCGGCGGGGCTCGCGGGCGCGGTCGCGATCGCGGGCGCCGCCGTGGCGCTCGGCGGGCTGCTCGTCTGACGTGGCCGGTCCGCCCGTCCACCCGCCGGGGCCCGGCGCCGCGCCGAGTCGGCGAGGGGCTGCCGCTGGGCCCGGTCGGGCACGTCGCGGCCCGCTTCGGGGGGCGGTTCGAGTAGAATGCAGGAAGTTCGTGCGAACTTCGGGAGCCGATTCTGAGGGGGGACTGGCAACATGACCTCGACACGCCTGATCCTGTCGCTGGCGCTCTTTCACGCGGTCTGCGGCTCGGCGCTCGCGGCGCCGCGCTCGTCCGCTTCGCCCGCCGATCGTCCGGACCACGCCCGCTGCGCCACGTGGCAGCTGCGGGACGCCGTGGGCGCCGCGCGGTGGGCCGCGCCCGGCCTGCGCACCTTGCCCTGCGATCAGACGCCGGTGGGTCCCCCGCCGAATCCCCAGGTGGGGGACTCGTGGAATTGGTACCTCTGGCGCTTGAACGGCTTCCCGACCGCAGACCTCCGGTCCTGCACCGTGCGCGGCATGGGAGCGCACTGCTACGTGGTGGTCGAGGACTCGCAGTGGAACGTCCACATGAACCAGGCGCAGGTGGACTCGGTCGTCGACGCGTTCGAGAACCACAGCCTCGGCCACTGGCCCGACCAGGGGATCTGGCAGCTCGACACGACGAACTTCGGGCTGCCGCCGGACAACCTCGACCAGGATCCGCGCGTCTACTTCGTTTACTACGACTTCGATATCGCGGCCGACGGGTTCTTCTGGGCGTTCGATCAGGAGTGCGACGACGTCGCCCAGTTCCACTCGAACGAGACGGACGTGGTCTACCTGAACGACAGCGACTTCGATCCCGCGGGGAGCTACATGACGGCCGTGCTCGCGCACGAGTTCGAGCACCTCATCCAGTACAACTACGACCAGGACGAAGCGGGCTGGGTGGACGAGGGCATCGCCGAGGTGGCGATGTGGCTCTACGGCCATCCGGACACGATCTCGCAGTTCAACACGAACCCGGATCACTCGCTCACGACCTTCAACGGGAACTGGTACGACTACATCAAGAGCTACCTGTTCAACCTCTACTTCTACGAGCGCTACGGCGGGCAGGCGGCCATGTGGAACCTGGTCCACCAGCCGCTGAACGGCATCCAGGGGTACGACGCCGTGCTGGACCAGCTGGGCTACACCGCGAACTTCCCGGACGTGTTCTCGGATTGGGTGGTGGCGAACTACCTGGACGACACCACGATCGGCGACGGGCGCTTCGGCTACGCGGGCGAGACGCTGCCGCCCTTCAATCCCTTCGTGACGTACACGACCTATCCGGTCGGCCCGAACAGCGGCGCCGTGCAGCATTGGGCCGCCGACTACGCGCGATACCTGAACGGATCGCGGCTGCACATGACGTTCGACGGCGCCGACCTGAACTCGTTCAAGGTGCGGGCGCTCCTCCTCGATCCCGTGAATCCCACGGAGGTCGTGGACATGACGCTGAACGGCACGCAGACCGGGACGCTGCCCTTGCCCCAGCTCGGGTCCACGCACGACGAGTGCGTGATGGTCTACGCGTCGGCCTCGGACGCGGGGGGGACGGGCTACACGTACGGCGCGGGCACGGGCGTCGTGGACGCCCCGTCGATCGCGGCCGCCTCGCCGGCGGCGCTTGCCCTCGACGTGCTGGGATCGGTCTCCGCGCGGCCCACGTTCGCGCTCGCCGTTCCCGCCCACGCCGCCGGCGCCGTGACGCGCCTCGAGATCTTCGACGTCGCGGGCCGTCTCGTCCGCCGTCTCCTGGACTCGCCCGGGATCACCGGCCGGCGCGAGGTGACCTGGACCGGCCTGGACGAGCAGGGAACGCTCGCGGCGCCGGGCACGTACTTCGTGCGCCTGAGCGCGGGGGAGGAGCGCGCCACGTCGCGCGTGGTCCTGCGGCGATGACCACGCCGATGACCCCGTACACGCGCGAGTTCCCGATCCGCTTCAACGACATCGACGCGGCGAACATCGTCTATTTCCCGCGGCTCCTGCACTATTGCCACTGCGCGCTGGAGGACTTCGTCACCGACCGCTCCGCGCGCAGCTACCTGCGCTACGTGCTGGACGGGATCGTGTTCCCGGTGGTGCACGTGCAGGGACGGTTCCTCGAGCGCGTCCACTACCGCGACCGACTGCAGGTGGGGGTGAGCTGCGAGGAGATCCGGACGCACGCGTTTCGCATGCGCTACGAACTCTCGGTGAGGCCCGGCGAGGGCGGGGGCGTGCCGCGTCCGTCCGCGCGCATCGTGATCGCGCAGGCGGCGACCACGCGCGAGGACTTCGCGCTCCAGGAGATTCCCGTCGATCTTCGCGCCGCGCTGGAATCGGTGCTGTTGCCCGCGGAAAGCCGCGAAGAGCCGGCGGGGCCGCGGCGCGGTTGACACTCCCGGGTGGGAGACCTAGCCTCCCGCATGGATCGGCGGGTGATGCATCTTCGGGTCGCGCTGCCGGGGAACGGGCGGTCACGAACGGGGGACGGGATGTCGTTTTCTTCGAGCGACGTCGGCGGCATCGAGGTCATCTGCGGCAGCATGTTCAGCGGGAAGACCGAAGAGTTGATCCGTCGCCTCGTGCGCGCCCGGATCGCCCGGCAGCCCCTCCAAGCGTTCAAGCCCGCCATCGACGACCGGTACGGGAAGGACCACGTCGTCTCGCACAACGGGCAGAAGATCCCGTCCGTCGAGGTCGAGTCGGCCGAGGACATCCTGCGGCTGGTTCGCGAGGACACTCGCGTCGTCGGCATCGACGAGGCGCAGTTCCTCGGGCTCGGGCTCGTCCCGGTCGTGGAGGAGCTCGCGAGCCGCGGCCTGCGCGTGCTCGTCGCGGGGCTGGACCAGGATTACCGGGGCCGGCCGTTCGAGCCGATCCCGCAGCTCCTCGCGATCGCCGAGAGCGTCACCAAGACGATGGCGGTCTGCATGGTGTGCGGCGCTCCGGCGAACCGCACGCAACGCCTGGTGGCGGCGGAGGAGCGCGTGCTCGTGGGTGCGGGCGAGGCGTACGAGGCGCGCTGCCGCCGCTGTTGGACGCCGGAGCCGGCGGCGTCGGGCGTGGGGGCCGCCGCGAGGATCGAGGTCGCGGGTCGTTGAGGAGCGTGTCGAGCCCGGTTGCCGAGAATCTCTCTCGGGTCCGGGAGCGCATGGCGAAAGCCGCCTCGCGCGCCGGACGAGACGCGGGGGAGATCCGTCTCTGCGTGGTGACGAAGGGGCGGGGTCTCGAGCGGGTGCGGGAGGCCGCGGCGGCGGGCGCCAAGATCCTCGGCGAGAACCGCGTGCAGGAGGCGGGCCCGAAGATCGAGGCGGCGCGCGACCTCCCCGCCGGGATATCCTGGCACTTGATCGGGCATCTCCAGCGCAACAAGGCGCGGCGGGCGGTGCAGCTCTTCGACGTGATCCAGTCCGTGGACTCGTCGGACCTGGCGAGGAAGCTGGCCGATCTCGGGACGGAGCGCGGGCGGGCGGTCGACGCGTTCGTGGAGGTCCGCACGACGGACGAGCCCACGAAGACCGGCATGCCGCTCGAGCGCGCCGAAGAGGAGATCGCCGGGATGCGGGAGCTTCCGGGGCTCTCGGTGGCGGGGCTGATGACCATGGCTCCGCTCACCGAGGATGAGCGGCGGATCCGCTCGTCGTTCGCAGCCCTGCGGGAGCTGCGCGACCGGCTCGGCGGGAGCGTGCGGGAGCTTTCCATGGGGATGTCGGCGGACTTCGAGATCGCGGTCGAGGAAGGGGCCACGATCGTCCGCGTCGGAAGCGCGATCTTCGAGTGAGGGAGAGAAGATGTTCGTCGCGGGACACCTGCTGGAGGCCGTCGCGCAGCTGATCAGCTGGCTCGCCGGCACCTACGTCCTCATCGTCATCGGCCGCGTGATCTGCTCGTGGGTGAACGCGGATCCGTACAACCCCATCGTGCGCTTCCTCGCGGCGGTCACCGACCCGATCCTCGATCGCATTCGCGGAGTGATCCCTCCGCTCGCCGGGCTGGATTTCTCCCCGATCGTCGTCGTGGTGATCGTGGAGTACGGGATACGGCGCTTCCTCGTGAGCACGCTCCTCGACATCGCCCACAGGCTAGGCTGACCGGAGGACGTCATGAAGATCGGGCCCGTCGACATTCGCAACCACGCCTTCGTCAAGCGCGCCATGCGCGGGCTGGACGAGGGCGAGGTGCGCGCCTACCTGGACCTCGTCGCGGACGGACTGCAGGAGGCGATCCTCGAGGCGGAGGAGCTGCGCTCGCGGATCGATCGGCTCGAGCGCGAGATCGTGGAGTACCGGGGGCTCGAGCAGTCGATGCGGGAGTCCCTGCTGTCGGCCAGCAAGATCACCGACGACCGGCTGGCCCAGGCCGAGAAGGAAGCCCAGATCCTCATCAAGGACGCGGAGGTGCAAGGGGACAAGATCCTCCTGCGCTCGCGCGAGGAAGCCGGGCGCCTGCGCGCCGCGATCGACGACCTGCGCCGCCAGCGCACGACCTACGTGGAGCGGTTCCGCGCGCTCCTGCGCTCGCAGATGAAGATCCTCGAGGCCAGCGTCGCCGGGTTCGATCCGGAGGCCGCGGAGGTCGCGGAGGCGCGCGAAGCGCCGCCGTTGCCGCCCGCGCACGCGCCGGCCCCCGTCGCGCCGCCGCCGATGCCCCAGCCGTCCTGGACGGCTCCCTCGCCGGCCTCGCACCTGCCTCCGCCCGTGCCACCGTCGGATCCCCCGCTGTCGTACCTCGGGGAGTCCGGGCTCTTCTCGGCCACCGGGCGCGAGGGCGACCCGTCGCGGGACGTCTGACCTTTGGGCGAGCCGGCGGACCGCGTCCGGGAGGCGGCCGACTT
Organism: bacterium; assembly: GCA_046330135.1. Lineage (GTDB taxonomy): Bacteria > ARS69 > ARS69 > ARS69 > ARS69 > CAYYFX01. Next base: position 485,473 of record JAXLTI010000003.1, on the reverse strand, counting down.
CCTCCGGAGCCGCGGCGTGGGCCGCGTCGACGCGGCGTTCGTCCTCGGCTCGGGGCTCTCCGGCGCGCTGCCCCTCGAGCGCCCTGTCGCCGTGCCCTTCGAGGAGATCCCCGGCTTCCCGCGCGGGCGCGTCTCCGGTCACCCGCGACGTCTCGAGTGGGGCGTTGTCGCGGGCGCGAGCTGTCTGGTCGCCCGCGGGCGCGTCCACTACTATGAGGGCGTCGATCTCCCGGCGGTGACGTTCCCGGTCCGCGTGGCCCGGGCGCTCGGGGCGCGGTGGATCGGGCTCACGAGCGCGGCGGGCGCGTTGCGCCCGGGCTTCGACGTCGGGAACATCGTGGTGATCACCGACCATCTGAATCTCCTCGGCGAGAGCCCGCTCGCGGGTCCGAACGACGACGAGCTGGGGACGCGCTTCCCGGACCTGTCGTCGGCGTACGACCGTGCGCTCGTGGAACACGCGGAGGCGGCGGCGCGCGAGACCGGGATCCCGGTGCGCCGCGGCGTGTACGTGGCGGTGAGCGGCCCTCAGTTCGAGACGCCGTCCGAGCTGCGGATGCTGCGCGCGCTCGGCGGAGACCTCGTGGGGATGTCCACCGTGCCGGAGACGATCGTGGCGGTGCACGCGCAGCTCCGCGTCCTCGCGCTGTCGGTGGTGACCGACCTCGCGTTCGGGGAGGCGCCCGCGCCGCTGGCGCACGAGCGCGTGGTGGCGGCGGCGGAGGCCGCGGCGGGCCGCGTGGGGAAGATCCTGGAAGGCGTTCTTCGGAGGAAGCCGTGAAGTCGGAAGCGCGGGCCACCCGGCCGATCTACCCGCTGGAGAGCGTCCTCGCGCCCGCGCGCGAAGCGGAGCTGCGCCGGCTCGAGGAGTGGAAGTCGCGCGACATCTTCCGCAAGAGCGTCGAGCGCACCGCCGCCGGGTCGCCCTTCGTGTTCTACGAGGGTCCGCCCACCGCGAACGGCAAGCCCGGCGTGCACCACGTGCTGGCGCGCACGGTCAAGGATCTCGTGTGCCGCTACCAGACGATGCGCGGGCGCTGGGTGCTGCGTCGCGGCGGCTGGGACACGCACGGGCTCCCGGTGGAGCTCGAGGTGGAGAAGCGCCTCGGCATCGCGAACAAGCGCGAGATCGTCGAGAAGCTCGGGATCGAGGAGTTCAACAAGCGCTGCCGGGAGTCCGTCTTCACGTACCTCGAGGAGTGGCGGCGGCTGACCGAGCGCATCGGGTACTGGGTGGACCTGAACGACGAGTACGTCACGCTCACGAATCCCTACATCGAGTCCGTGTGGGCGTTGCTGAAGGCGATCCACGAGAAAGGCCTGTTGTACCGGGACTTCAAGACCGTGGCCTACTCCACCCGCTCCGGGACCACGCTCTCGGACCACGAGATCGCGCTCGGCTACCGCGAGGTGGAGGATCCGTCGGTCTACCTGCGCTTCCGCTGGGCGGACGAGCCTGCCACCAGCTTCCTCGTCTGGACCACCACGCCGTGGACGTTGCCGGGGAACTCCGCCCTGGCCGTGCATCCCGACGTGGAGTACGCGAAGGTGCGCGTGGGGGAGGAGCACCTCGTCCTCGCGGAGGCGTTGCGCGCGGCCGTGCTCGGAGCGGACGCGGAGGTCGTGGAGCGCATGCCCGGGCGCGCCCTCGTCGGACGCCGCTACGTGCCGCTCTTCGACTTCTTCGAGTCGAAGCGCACAGACCACCCGGCGGCGTGGACCGTGATCGCCGAGCCCTTCGTCACCACGACGGACGGTACCGGGATCGTGCACATCGCGCCCGCGTTCGGCGCGGACGACCTCGACGCGGGGCGCCGGCACGACCTGCCTCGCCTCCAGTACACGGACGACGCCGGCCTCCTCGGGCCGGAGCTGGGTCCGTTCGCGGGTCTCTGGTTCAAGGACGCGGACAAGCCGATCACTCGGAACCTGAAGGAGAGAGGCCTTCTCTTCCGCCAGGCGACGTACAAGCACACGTACCCGTTCAACTGGCGAGGGGACGACCCCCTCATGTACGTCGCGCGCGAGGCGTGGTACGTGCGCACGACGGCCATCAAGAACCGTCTGGTGGAGCTGAACGCGCAGATCCGCTGGGTGCCGGAGCACATCCGCGACGGGCGCTTCGGCGATTGGCTCGCCAACAACGTGGACTGGGCCCTGTCCCGCGAGCGCTTCTGGGGCACGCCGCTGCCGATCTGGCTCTCGGACACCGACCCGAACCGCATCGAGGTGATCGGCTCGGTCGCCGAGCTGTCCGCGAAGGCCGGGCGCGACCTGTCCGGCCTGGATCTCCATCGCCCGTACGTCGACGAGATCACGTGGTCCGATGGGGAGGGCGGGACGATGCGCCGCATCCCCGAGGTCGTCGACGTCTGGTTCGATTCGGGCGCGATGCCGTTCGCGCAGTGGCACTGGCCCTTCGAGAACCGGGAGCGTTCCGCGCAGCAGTTCCCCGCGGACTTCATCTGCGAAGGGATCGACCAGACGCGCGGGTGGTTCTACAGCCTGCACGCGATCGCGACGCTCGTGAAGAACCAGCCCGCATATCGCTCGTGCCTCGTGACCGGGCTCCTGTTCGCGGGGGACGGGCGGAAGATGTCGAAGAGCCTCGGCAACACCGTGGATCCGTGGGAAGCGGTGGAGGTGGGCGGCGCGGACGCCTTGCGCTGGTTCATGACCGTCACGAACAACCCGTCGGGCGCGATGCGCTTCTCGGCGGAGGGCGTGATCGAGGTCTCGCGCAAGATCCTGGACACGCTGCGGAACCTGTATCAGTTCTTCGCTCGCTACGCGAACCTCGACGGCTGGACGCCGGGCGAAGCACCCGCGCCCCCGGAGCGCCCGCTGCTCGATCGATGGATCCTCTCTCGCCTCTCGTCCACCGTCGCCACGGCTTCGCGGGCGCTCGATGCGCTCGAGATCTCGCGCGCGGGGCGGGCCGTCGAGGAGTTCGTGATCGACGACCTGTCGAACTGGTACGTGCGCCGCACGCGCGAACGCTTCTGGGCGCACGGGATGGAGGCGGACAAGCGCGCCGCCTTCGACACGCTGTACGTCTGCCTGGACGCGTCGGCGCGTCTCGCCGCGCCCTTCGCGCCGTTCCTCGCGGATTCCCTCTGGTGCGGGCTCGCCGCGGGGCGCGACGGCGCTCCGGAGAGCGTTCACCTCACGCCGTGGCCGGAGCCGCCGGCGTCCTTCGCCGACGAGGAGCTCGAGCGCCGCATGGACGACGCCCGGCGGCTCGTGCGCCTCGGACGCGCCGCGCGGGCGCGCGCGAACATCAAGACGCGTCAGCCGCTCGGGCGCATGCGGATCGTGTCTCCGGGCGGGGCGATTCCGGACGGCGAGTTGATGGACGTCGTGCTGGACGAGCTGAACGTGAAGCGCGCCGAGACGGCGGAGGCGAGCGCGGTCCGCCTCTCCGCGAAGGCCCGCTTCGACGTCCTCGGCCCGCGCTTCGGCAAGGACGTGAAGACGGTCGCGGCGGCGGTGGCGAAGCTCGACGCCCCTGCGGTCCAGACGCTGGAGCGCGCGGGCGAGGTGGAGCTGGAAGCGGGCGGTGCACGGCACGTCGTGCGGCGGGAAGAGGTGATCGTGGCGCACGAGGATCCCGAGGGCTGGGTCGTCGAGCGCGAGGCGGGCTGGTCGCTGCTGCTCGATCTCGCCATCGACGACGACCTGCGGGACGAAGGCTTCGCGCGCGAGATCATCAACAAGGTGCAGTTCATGCGGAAGAAGGCGGGCTTCGACGTCACCGATCGAATCGAGATCTTCTTCGACGGCACGGAGCCGCTGCGCGTCGCTCTCGAGCGCCACGGCGATCTCATCCGCCACGAGACGCAGGCGGACCGGATCGCGAGCGGGCAGGGAGCGGGGGAGGCGCGCGAGGAATGGACCATCAACGGGGAGCCGGCGACGCTGTGTCTGAAACGGGCCTGAGCGGGAAGCCGGAGAGGAGTCCCTCCTCGGCGTGGTTCTACCTCGTCACGTTGATCGTGCTCGTCCTGGACCAGTGGACGAAGCACCTCGTCTCCGCGAGCATGTGGCGCGGACAGTCGCGGCAGGTGCTGGGCAGCTTCTTCCGCCTGACCTACGTGCACAACCAGGGCGCCGCGTTCGGGCTGGACCTCGGCGGCCGCTGGTCGTTCATCGCCGTGACGATCGTCGTCGCTGCGTTCATCCTCTTCTACTACTGGCGCTCGGAGCGCACCACCTCCGCACGCTGGGCGCTCGCGCTCATCCTGGGCGGAGCCCTCGGCAACCTCGCGGATCGCGTGCGCCTCGGCGAGGTGGTGGACTTCCTGCATCTGAGCGTGGCGGGGTTCTCGTGGCCGATCTTCAACGTAGCCGACATCGGCGTCTCCGTGGGCGTGGGGCTTCTGGCTCTGCACCTGTTCCGCAAGGAGCCGGAGACGGAGGCAAAGGCGGGGACGCAACCGAATGACCCCGAAGGAGCCGCTGGTCCTGCAGATCCCGCCGGGGAGCGGGGCCGAGCGGCTTGATCGGGCGCTGGCCCGGCTGCTCGAGGGCCAGGAGTCCCGCTCGTCGATCGCGCGGCTGATCCGCGCCGGCAAGGTCCGCGTGAACGGGCGCTCGGCGCGGCCCGCGAGCGAGGTCGTCGCCGGCGACGCCGTCGAGATCGAGGTCGTTCCGCCCGTGCCCCCGGACTTCCCCGCCGAGGACCTGGCGCTCGGGATCGTGTACGAGGACGAGCATCTCGCGGTGGTGGACAAACCGGCCGGCATGTCGACGCACCCGGCCGGCTCCGTTCGCGCCGGCACGCTCGTGAACGCGCTCCTCTTCCGGATGCGCGGCCTCTCGGACGTCGCCGGGCCGATGCGGCCGGGCATCGTCCATCGCCTGGACAAGGGGACCTCGGGGCTCCTCGTGGTGGCGAAGGACGACGAGACGCACCGGCGTCTCGCGCGAGCGGTCGCCGCGCACGAGGTGGCGCGCACGTACGAGGCCGTGGTCTGGGGACGCCTCCCGGGTCGTCTGACCATCACGGCGCCGATCGGACGGCATCCGCGGGATCGCAAGCGGATGGCGGTGCTGAGCCGCGGCAAGGCGGCCACGACGCACGTGCGCGCGATCCACGCCACGGAGATCGCTTCGTACGTCGAGGCGCGGCTGGAGACCGGGCGGACCCACCAGATCCGCGTGCACCTCGCGCACCGCGGGCATCCGGTCGTGGGGGACCCGGCCTACGGCAGTCGACGCCGGGCGCTCGCGGACGCGTCGCCGGCCGGCCGCCGCCTCGCGGAGGAGCTGGCGCAGGCCATCGCGCGCCCCGCGCTGCACGCCCGCCGGCTGGAATTCGTCCACCCCGTCACGGAGCAGCGCGTGGCGTTCGAGAGCCCGCTGCCCGACGACATGCGGCGCCTCGTCGCGCTCGTGACGGGACGCGCTTGACCCGCATCGCGCGGGGGGAGTTGCCCCGATCCGGCTTCCCGCGCCGGCTTCTCCGCCGCGGACGGTCGCCTACGCCATCCTGGCTCCGGCGCCCTCCCGCTCCGTCGCCTCCGCCATCCTGGCTGCGTATCTGGACTCCTCCCACAAGGGGCTTTCATCGAGGCGGGGTGGGGCGGACCGGGATCGTGACTGCAGTCGTATCTCCGGCCTGTGGTGGGTGCTTGGGAACCCCTGGCCAAGATGGAGAGTCGCGCGCGGGGAGCCAATCGGCGGTTCACGACCCCAAGGGGTCAAGTAGCCAGACGGCTTTCCCCCGCGCCGGTCAGAGCCGGTTCGCCATCATCCCGTGTCTCGACGCAAGCCATTCGAGCGGGGGGATCTACGATGCGGTGATCTCCTTGCGGTAAGTGGTCTCGTGGGTGCAGACGGCCCAGATCATCCGAGCCATCTTGTTGGCCAGTGCCACGGCAGCCTTGTTGGTTCCACGCCGCCGTTGGACCTCCAGGGCCCAGCGAAGCACGCGGTCGGGGTCCTTCTTCGAGCGAGCTCTCCAGAGCATCGACTGCGCTCCCTGGATGAGGAGCATGCGCAGGTAGGGATCACCGCGCCGGCTGATCGCTCCGAGTCGGCGGAACTTGCCGGTGGAGTCCTCCTTGGGAGTGATGCCGAGGTAGCTGGAGAAGCGACGAGCGGATGAGAAGCGCCGGAGATCGCCGACGAAGGCGGCGATGGCGGTGGAGATCATCGGACCGACTCCGGGGATGGAGCGCGAGCGTTCCACGTCGGGGTGGGTCTTCTCGACCGACACGAGATCCCGCTCCGCGAGGTGGATGCGTCGCTCGATCTCCTCGAGCTCGTCGAGGGTCTGGGCGAGGAGCGGGCGGAGCAGCTCGGGGATCGGGGTCTGGGCGTCCTCCAAGACGAGACGCACGTGAGGCGCGACCTTGCGAGCGCCCAGAGGGATGAGGATGCCGAATTCTCGCAGGCAGCCGCGCAGGGCATTGAGGCGCGCGGTGCGCGTGGTGATCCATGCGGAGCGGAGCCGATGGATGGCGGCGAGGGCCTGCTGATCGGGGGACTTGATCGGGACGGGAAGGATCTCCTCGTTGCGGAAGGCTTCCAGGATGCCCTTGGCGTCGGCGCGATCGGTCTTGTTGCGGGTGACGTAGGGACGCACCGCGTGAGGGGGCAGGAGCTGGACCTCGTGTCCCAACGCCCGGATCTCACGCGCCCAGTAGTGGGCGGAACCGCAAGCTTCCATGAGGACCTTCGCGGGCTCTCGCTCGCGGAAGAACGAGAGCACGCGCTTGCGGGAGAGCCGATGACGCTCGTGGACGTGGCCGGGGTGGTTGGAGACGGCGACCTCGATGGTGGTGCTGGCGAGATCCAGGGCGATGGTCGTAGACTTCATGGCGGACTCCTCCTTCCAGTCGACTACGGACTAGGCGACTCTGGCACTTGATGCCGCGCGAGTCGCGGGAGGAGTCCATTCCATCAGCGACTCCGCGAAGCCGCTGCGGAGAACCCGGCGCGGGAAGCCGGATCGTTGCCTGGGTCGCGCGGCGTCACGGAGCGGGCTCGGGGTCGCACGGCGTCGGCGGACCTGCGGCGCGCGGCCGGACGGTGAGCCCCGTCGCGTGCCTGCGCGCACGCCCGGCGTGCCGCGCGTTGGCGAAGCGTGGCAAGCCCGCCGAGCTCGACCGTTCCTCCGAGGCGGCGTCACGAGCCGCGGAAGGCCTTCGGATGGCCGAACGCCTGCCGAGTGCCGAGGCCTAGGCCGGGGCATGGATGCCCCGGCCGCGCCGTCCGCAGCGGAGGAACGGTCGAGCTCGGCGGGCGGGCGAACGCCCCTTGGGCGAACCGGTCAGCCCGGGGGGCGGGCGATGAGTGCCAGCAAGCGTGTCGAGGCTCGGCGGGCGGTCAGCTTCCGGTGTGCTGTGAAACCCGCCGGGGCGGCGTTCAACCCGCTACTCCCACGGCGGGCGGTATGGGGCTAGAATGAGGCGAACAATTCCCCCCCGCCGTCCGTCTTCTCGGAGGGACTCGGACCGATGACCGCAAGACGCGTCGACGAGGTGCGTCTCGTCGTCCCCAGTCGGATCGAGTCCCTCGCGGTGATCAACGCGGTGGCGGAGGAAGTGGCCCAGCAGCTGGACTTCGACGAGGAGACGCGCAACGCGATCACCATCTCCGTCGTCGAGGCGGGAACGAACGCCATCCAGCACGGAAACCGTGAGGACTCTTCGAAGCCCACCGAGGTGGTGTTCCGTACGGAGGAAGGGAAGCTGGTCATCGTCATCCGGGATCAGGGGGCGGGCTTCGATCCCTCCGCCGTCGGGAGTCCGATCGAGGGGGAACAGCTCTTCGCCGAGCACGGCCGCGGTGTGCACATCCTCCGTTCCTTCATGGACGAGGTGTCCTGGCGGTTCGACGGCGGCACCGAGTGCTGCCTCGTCAAGTACCTGCCGTCGAGCGTTCGTCCCCTCCGCGGCTAGCTCACGTCCCCGGTGCGCGGGGCGGTCTCCGGAGGGGAGATGAACTTCTATCTCATCGGGGCCACCGCCTACCTCACGTGCGGGGCCCTGCTGCTCTTCCTGGGGTTCGTGGTGCTCCGGGAGAACCCCCGGCAGGTCGTGAACCGCGCCACCGCCGCGATGCTCGTGTTCGGCGGGCTCGGCCCGATCCTCGGCGCCTACGCGAACCTCGGCGCGCACGGCGCGCCCGCCAACCCCCTCTTCCAGGACGTGTTCGCGCGCTTCGCGTTCCTCTGGGAGTTCTTCTTCCCGGCCACGCTGCTCTTCGCGCTCGTCTTTCCGAGCGTCCATCCGCTGCTGCGGCGCTTCCCGCGCCTCGCGCCGCTGCTCTTCCTGCCGCACGCGGTCCACGTGGGGCTCGTGCTCGTGTCCGGGCAGACCGACGTCCTGCTCGCGCGCCTCCATCCCGTGGGCATGCCCCTGTCCGGCCTGCTCGCGCATGCGCTGGACCTCTGGCGCGTCGGCGCCGAGCTGCTGCTCAAGTTCCACGTCCGCCTCTTCTCCTTCGTGAACCTCGCGATGGCGCTCGCGAGCGTCGTGCTGCTGATCCGCAGCGCCCGCAAGACGCTGCAGCCGAAGCTCCGCGCACAGCTCCGCACCATCCAGAGCGGGTTGGGCTTCGGGCTGGGCCTCTACACGGGGGGCGAGCTGCTGCCGCGCGTGTTCGGCGTCCCGATCTCGCGCTCGGTGAGCCTCCCGCTCGTCACGATCTCCCTGCTCGTGAGCGCGGCGTCCATCGTCGTGGCGATCGTGCGGCTCGGCTTCCTCGACGTGCGCTTCATCGTCCGCCGCGGGCTGGTGTACGGATTGCTGTCCGGCGTCATCGTGGCCGCCTACCTCTTCGTGGGGAAGCAGATCGATCGCCTCTCCGGCGTCCTCGTGGGCCAGCAGCTGCCGTTCTTCGAGACCACGTTCCTCGTCCTGAGCCTCTTCCTCCTGCAGCCGGTCCTGTCGGGCATCGAGCGGCTCGTCGACCGCGGCTACTGGCGGGATCGCGGGGACCTTCGGAACGCGTTGAGCCGTCTCACCGACCAGGTCGCGCTCGTGCTGGATCCGAACGAGGTGGCGAGCACGGTGGCCGCCACGATGCGTCGAGAGATGGTGCTCCGCTCCGTGGCCGTCGTGACCCGGGACCTCCGCAGCGGCCGCTTCCCGCTCGCGCTCGCGCGGGACGAGGTGGTCTCGTTGCCGGACTGGAAGGCGGGGGAGGCGCTCTTCGCCGCGCTCGCCGATCGCCGGGATCAGGCGTCGACCTCGGAGATCGTCGAGTCGCCCGCGGATCCGGCGCTGCGCGTGCTCCTGGCGCACGAGTTGGGGGAAGTGGGCGCGGAGCTCGCGTACCCGCTCCGGGCGATGTCGCGGGAGGACGGCCGAAGCGATCTCGTGGGCGTACTGCTCCTCGGGCGGAAGGTCACCGACACGCGAATCACCTTCGAGGAGACCTCGCTCGTGTCGCTCATCGCGCGCCAGGTCGGCATCAGCCTCGTGAACGGCGCGCTCCACGAGGAGCAGATGGCCACGCGCCTCTTCGAGGAGGAGGTCGCCACCGCGCGCCGGATCCAGCAGCAGCTGCTGCCGGAGACGCCGCCGGCGATGGCCGGTTGGGATCTGTGCGCGAGCAACACGCCGAGCCGTCAAGTCGGCGGGGACTACCACGACTTCCTGCCGCTGGCCGGGAGCCGCGTGGGGATCGCCATCGGCGACGTCTCCGGGAAGGGCGTGCCGGCGGCGCTCTTGATGTCGAACCTGCAGGCCGCTCTGCGCGTCCGCGCGCTCGGCGGGCACACCGTGGATCGCGTGGTGGAGGACGTGAACCGTCAGATCTGCCGCAACACCGGCCACGGCAGCTTCATCAGCTTCTTCCTCGGAGACCTCGAGCCGGCGGACGGGCGGTTGTCGTTCACGAACGCCGGCCACAACGCGCCGCTCGTCGTGCGTCGCGACGGGACCGTCGAGCCGCTCGAGACGGGCGGGCTCCTGCTCGGCGTCTTCCCCGAAGCGTGCTACCAGCGCGGCGAAGTGAAGCTGGATCCCGGCGACCTCCTCGCGATGTACACCGACGGCGTGACCGAGGCGTGGAGCCCCGCGGGCGACATGTTCTCCGAGGACCGACTCGTGGAGACCCTCGTGCGCCACCGGGACCGGAGCGCCACCGAGCTGCACGACCGCGTGCTGGCCGAGGTCCACTCCTTCCAGCAGGGGAGAGCGCCCGACGACGACCTGACGCTCGTGCTGCTCAAGCGCGTCTTCGACGGCAGCGGCAACGGAGCGCCCGAGTGAAGGGGCGGGTCGTCGCGTTCGATCCCGGCGATCGGCGCATCGGCGTGGCGGTTTCGGATCCCGAGGGGAAGATCGCGCTGCCGCGCCCCACGATCCAGCGCTCGGGGGAGTCGTGGCCCTGGCGCGCGCTCCTCGAAGTGATCCGGGAGGCCGAGGCCACGCGGCTCGTGGTGGGGGACCCGATCCATCTCGACGGGTCCACGGGAGCGCGCTCCCGCATCTCGCACGAGCTGGCCGACGAGCTGGCGCGCCGCACCGGTCTTCCCGTGGATCTGCAGGACGAGCGGCTCACCTCCGTGCAGGCCACGCGGGCGCTCGGCGAGAGCCGCGGCTCGCGCGGCAAGAGCGTGGACGTCGATCGCGCGGCGGCCATCCTCATCCTGCAGGCGTGGCTGGACCGGCACGCGCGGGACGAGGGCTGAGCGTGGCCTGGCGCGCGCTTCTCCTGGGGCTGGTGGTGATTGCCGCGCTGGCCGCGGGCGGCGCGTGGCTCCTCTTGCTCGACGCGCCGCCGCCCGGCGGCGCCTCCGTGGAGTTCACGATCTCAGCCGGAGAGACTTTCGCCGAAGTCGCCTCGAACCTCCAGCACGAGGGGCTCGTGGTCTCGGCGGCGCGCACGCGTCTCCTCGCGAGGGTCGTGGGCCTCGATCGCAAGACGCGCGCGGGCACGTTCCGCCTCCTGCGCGGGACGCGTCCCCTGCGTCTCCTCGACGACCTCGCCTTCGGGCCGCTCGTGCTCCGGAAGGTGACCGTGTGCGAGGGCTGGCGTCTCGCCCAGATCGCCGCCGCGGTCCAGGACTCCTTGAAGATCCCGGCGGAAGCGCTCCTGAGTGCGGCGCGGGCGCCGGAGCGGCGGGCGCGGGTGGGCACGCACGCCGCCGACGTGGAGGGGTACCTGTTTCCGGACACCTACCTCTTCCCGCAGGGCGCGGCCGCCGGAGCCGTTCTCGACGCGATGATCGATCGCTTCGAGGAGGTCTGGCGGGAGCTGCCGGGCGCGGCCGCGGCAGGGTCGCGTCGCGACGACGTCGTCACGCTCGCGTCGATCGTGGAGGCGGAGACGCCGCTCGCCGCCGAGAAGCCGCGCGTGGCCGCGGTGTACCTGAACCGTCTCGCGCGAGGGTGGAAGCTGCAGGCCGATCCCACCGTGCGCTACGGGCTGGGCTACTTCGAGGATCACCTCTACTTCAAGCAGCTCGACGTGGACACGCCCTACAACACGTACCTCCACGAGGGGCTCCCGCCGGGCCCCATCGGCTCGCCCGGGCGCGACGCGCTGGAGGCCGCGCTCGCGCCCCAGCGCCCTTGCGACGACCTGTTCTTCGTGGCGTCGGGACAGGGCGGCCACGTGTTCTCGCGCACGATGGAGGCGCACGAGCGCGCGCGTCGTGCGGCGCGGGCGGCCTCGCCGGGTTGACCTGGCGGGGAGACCTTCCTATCGTGAGTTCTCCATCAGGCCGCCGGAAGGGCGGGGGAGGCCGTTCGTGACGCCACCGGGCAAGCTCGACCGCCTCACGGCCATTCTCCGCGACATGGAGAGCGTGCTCGTGGCGCACTCGGGCGGCGTGGACTCCACTCTCGTCCTTCGGGCCGCCGCCGACGCGCTGGGGAGCCGCGTGCTGGCCGTGACGGGCCGCTCGCCCGCCGTGCCCGAGCGCGAGCTGAGCGAAGCGCGCGCCCTCGCGGAGCGCTTCGGCGTGGTCCATCGGTTCGTGGACACGGCGGAGCTGGAGCGTCCGGGCTACGTCGCGAACGGCCCGGACCGTTGCTATCACTGCAAGTCGGAGCTCTTCGACACGCTCGAGCGGCTGCGGGCGGAAGGCGGCTTCCGCTGGATCGTGGACGGAACGAACCAGGACGATCTCGGCGACCATCGCCCGGGTATGCTCGCACGGCGCGAGCGCGGAATCCGGAGCCCGCTCGTGGAGGCCGAGATGACGAAGGACGACGTGCGGGCCGCGTCGCGCCTCCTCGGACTCTCCACGGCGGAGAAGCCCGCGATGCCCTGCCTCGCTTCGCGGCTGCCGTACGGGACGCCCGTCACGCCCGAAGCCCTCGCGCGTGTCGGAGCGGCGGAGGAGCGCATCCGCGCGCTCGGTTTCCGCCAGTTCCGAGTGCGGCATCATGACGATCTCGCGCGTCTCGAGGTGGATCCCGCCGAGCTGGATCGTGCCTGCGCCAGCGACGTGCGCGCGTCGATCACGCGCGCGCTGAAGGAGGTCGGCTACCGCTGGGTGGCGCTGGATCTCGACGGCTATCGCACCGGCAGCCTGAACGACGTGCTGACGATTCGCGTGCGCGAGACGGGCCGAGGAGGGGAGACGGGGCCGGCGAAGTCGCCGCGGGAGGCGTCGTCTTGACGGGGCCGGGCGGGCGTTGGTAGCGTCGCCGTCCCGCCGCTCGATCTCGAGAAGGCGCCCTTCAGGGAGATACGGATGGCGAAGGAGTCCACGAAGAAGGGCAAGGCCGTCGCCGCGGTCCGCATCCGCTGGGCCCGACGCAACCGCATCTTGCTCGGCTCCGGCATCGGCGCCGTGATCCTCGGGTACATCCTCCTGTCTCAGGGAGACATGACCGCGGCGCCCATCCTCCTGGTCGTCGGGTACTGCGTGCTGATCCCCCTGGCGTTCATTCTCTGACGTGGGCGAATAGCTCAGCTGGTTTAGAGCACCTGCCTTACACGCAGGGGGTCGGGGGTTCGAATCCCTCTTCGCCCACCAACCAGCGCAAGCCACGGCGGACCGCCGGCGCGCCCTTGACCCCCCGGCTGCGCTGCGAAGCTCGTCCGCCCGCGGTGAACCGCACGGAGCCCGTCGATCGGGAGGAGGCGGGCCACGGGGGCGAGGGCCCCGCATGACCCGAACCTCCTCCCGAGGCGCTAGCGCAGCGTCAGCTTGACGGCTTGCACGCGGTGTTCGCTCCGGAGCCGGGCGAAGTAGACCCCGGACGGAACGCGGTGACCCGCGGCATCCCTGCCGTCCCAGGTCAGCCGCCACTCACCGGCCACCGCGCCTTGGTACAACCGCCGGACCTCACGGCCGCGGACGTCGAACACCGACAGGCCGATCTCCGTCGGCGCCGGGGTCGCGACGCGCAGCTCGAAGGACAACGCCGACGGATTGGGCGTAGCGCTCAACCGAACGGCGTCGACGGTCGGAAGCGTCGGCGCCACGACGGCGGTCGCCGCCGAGCTCGTCAGCAGCCGCGAGCCGATGCGGAATGCGCCGTAGGGCGCCGCGGCGCGATAGATCGAGCACGCGAGAACGGCCGCCCCGTTCCCTCCACCGACGGCCGGCTGGATCTCGGAAGCGATGGGGTCGCTCGCCACCGCGAAGCCGGCCGGGTCGCCTACCAGGCCGCTCGCGGAGACGCGAGTGCCGTACACGTCCAGGTGCTCGTCGAAGAAGTACGGGATGTTCCGCGGATCCTGGAACAGCGTGGCGAATTCCGCGCCGTCCCATCCAATCGCCGGCAGCGTCTGGCTGTTCGGCGCTACCGACAGCGCAAGCTCGCCCGGGTCGAGAAGCGCGCCGTTCGCCAGCACCCGCCGTCCGTAGATGTCCAGGTTGTTGAAGCCCTGGCGCGACTCGGCCCAGGCGACGAGGGCGGTGTCGCCCGCAGCGATCGATGGCGCGAGGTTGTAGGCGGCGAGGCCCCCGATGCCGAACGCGGCACCGACGGCGCCGCTGCCGTCCATGAAGTTGCCGACGACGCTCGCGTGAGGATCGTCGTGGGTGGGATGCTGTTCCCAGATCGCGAGCCAACGGCTCCCGAGTCGCGCCACCTTGGGACGGAGCGCGAAGGAGCCGCTGAGCGCCAGCGGAGACGCGTCCAGCTTCGCGCCGTCGCTTCCTCGAACTCGAGTACCGAACACGAAGACGTACTGAGGATTCTGAGGGGCGTAGTTTCCGACGACGAGAAAGACGCCATCCAGCGCCGCCACGCCGGACTCCATGCCGTTCATCACGAGGATGGGCGAGGGATCGAGGAGCGAACCATCCGGCGCGATGCGGCGTGCATAGACGTTCGCCCCGCTGACGTACGTCGCCATGTACCGGGAGCCGTCCCACGCGACGCTCGGCGAGGAGTAGCTGCCCGTCGGTCCGGCGATCTCGAACGGCTCCGCGTCCATCGAGTTGCCGCTGGCGTCGAGGCGTTGCCCCAGGACTCGGTTGCCCGCGGATCGCGCGCTGAGGAACACGACGAGATAGCCGTTGCCGTTGAAGGCGAACGAGGCCTGGGTCTGGCGCGGGGCGCCGAGCGACGCGCACACTTTGGCGCCGGGAACCAGCGCGCCGGACACCGGCGCGGCGTAGGCGTCCTGCGACCCACCGGTGGCGTCGCTCCACGTGGCCATGAGTCCGCCGCCGGGTGCGCCCGCGATGGATCCCCACCCGAGACTCGGCATCGACACGCCACCGGGATCGAGAATCGCGCCCGTGGGGCTCATCCGGGCCGCGTTCAGCCCGCCGCCCCCGTAGTTGGGCCACGAGACGATCCAGTTCGTGCCGTCCCAGGTCACGCTGGGGTCGCGGCCGTATCCGGGTCCTGATGATGAGAATGCCTGGCCGTTGGGGTCCATGACTTGGCCGCTGAAGGACACTCGCGTCCCGTAGACCTCGCTGAAGAGATAGTTGTCATTGAGGTCCCACGCGACGAAGAAGGACGTCCCGTTCGAGGCGACCTTCGCGTTCGTCTCGTAGGGGGCCCGCGTCGCCAGGACGATGGGACTGGCGTCGATCTTCGCCAGGGACGGCGTCAGCCGGTATGCCAGGATGTCGTCGGCGGTACTGCTTCTCCACTCGTTCCAGACCAGCAGGAACTCGCCCGGGAGACCGCCGAGGTCGATGCCGAATCGAAGATAGTACGTCTCGGGGACCACCACGACGCCGCCGGGATCGAGCACCGTACCGTCGGGCGCGACGCGCACGCCGCGGATCGCCGCTTCGCCCGCGCTCGTTCCCTCCGAGACCACGGCCCAGTTCGTGCCGTCCGTGGCGAGGGCGTACAACAGGCCGCTGGAATTCTGGTACGCGATGACGGTGATGGGCGTGGGATCGAGGATCTGTCCCTGGGGCGAGACACGCACGGCGAGAACGCCGGCGCCGTAGTAGAACTGGGTGGGCACCTGCGACTGCCACGTGACGAGCCAGTTGGATCCGTTCCAGGCGACGCGCGGCTCGGTCTGCGTCCCCGCCGCCTGCGTGATCGCGATCGGCGTGGTGTCGAGGACCACGCCGTTGGCATCGACCCGCGCGGCGCAGATGTCGTTGCTCGCCCCGCGATCGTCCTCCCACGCGATCAGGTACTGATCGCCGCCTCGGGCGATCCACGGAGTCGTCTGGTTCCCGGCGGCGGGGCCGATGGCGCCGTCACCCGCCAGGAACGTGGTGGGACCGATGTTGGGCGGCCCCGCGAGGGCCACCGGCGCGAGCGCGACGAAGGCAGCTACGAGGGCCGGCAGTAGGGATGCCCGAGCGCCGGAGTCGATCCTGTGACCATGACGAGATCCGCGAGACGACATGACCCATCTCCCTTCCGTCTCTCCAAGGACCGTGCCCTGCGGTGGTGCGCCACCACGGAACGCTCTCGAAGGGGGAGCCGGCGGTAGGCCGGTGAGGTCGCGAGCGATGAGGGACAATATAGGACCCCTAGGTCCGGATTCAAGCGCGGAAAGCAGCGCCGCGGGATCGGTCGGTGTCCGCCGCCGTCGGAAGGGGGATCCCGGACAGGAAGAGGAGGGCGTCGCCCGGGCGCTTGGCGGGACGCGGCGTGATTCGTAGAGTAGTCCTCTCTGCGGGCGGCCTTCGGCCCTTTCCCGATCGAGGTGATGAGCGGTGATGCGTGCAAGGTCGGTACGCGCCGTGCTCGCGAGCGCGGGCTTGCTTCTGGCGCTCCTCCACGCGCCTTCCTGTGCCGAGGGGGTCTGGGTCGACGTCGGCGTCGACCATGGAACCTACGTGCACGAGGGCTCCAGCGGCCCCAGCTGGGAATATTTCCCGCCGCACCCCTTCGGCCAGATCTGGCCGGCGGGAACGCTCGCGTACGCCGAGTTCACGCGCGTCTCCAGCGATCTCCTTCCGGCCGGCGGCGACCCGGCGTCCTTCGTCGCGGGTTATCTCGCCTATTTCAACGGAGGGAGCTGCGGCTGTGGAGTCGGGGGACCTCCGGGCGCCTGCACGCTGCGCTTCTACTACGACGACGCGGCTGTCGCCGCGGCAGGGACCAGTGAAGCGAGACTCGTCCTCGGGCACTTGACCGGGGACTCCCTCTCGCCGCTCTGGGTCGCCGTCAGTCCGCAGACCGCCGACGCCGACTCCAACTTCGTCCAGATCGACACGTACGGCTCCATCAACGGCAGCCAGTACTACGCCCTCTTTCGCGCGCTGCCGGCGCCCCCCTCGATTCGCGAGACCACCTGGAGCCGAATCAAGCAACTGTGGCGGTAGCTTCTCGGATCGTCGACCTCGAGAAGCCGATGCTGGGGACGCTTCGCGTTCCTTGGCAGCGCGCGCCGAGGCTCGCGCGCTCCGTCGGCGGGGCGCCGCCGCGCGTTGACCCGTGCGTCGCGCGCATGCGATCATCGAATTCCATCGGAGACGCGCCTCGTGACCTTCTTCCGGCTCAGCGCCGTCGCGCTTCGTAATGTCGCGGCGCTTCCGCTCGCCCTCGCCGCCCTGCCCGCGGGCGCGGCGCAGCATTCCGTCCGCCCGGACGGCGCCGGGGATTACCCCACCATCCAGGCGGCCGTGGATGCGTCCGCTCCGCTGGACGAGATCATCCTCGAGGACGGCACGTTCACGGGGCCGGGGAACCGTGACATCCGCTTCGCCGGCAAGGACCTCGTGGTGCGCTCGCGGGACGGCAACGCGACCTGCAAGATCGACACGCAGGGGTCGCTCGCCGATCCCCATCGCGCGTTCCGCCTGGACGCCGGCGAGACGCAGGCCTCGCGCATCGAAGGGATCACGATCACCGGCGGCTACGTGACCGGGGCCTTCCCCGAGAACGGCGGCGGCGGGATCCTCGTGGAGTTCAACAGCAGCCCGGTGATCGCGAACTGCATCTTCGACGGCAACCAGGCGGGCTTCGAAGGCTTCGGCGCGGGCCTGCTCGCGTGGACCGGCTGCGACCTCACGATCACCGATTGCGTCTTCCGGAACGGCGTCGCGGGCTGGTACGGAGGCGGGTTCGTCCTCCGCTTGAACTGCGCCGCGCTCGTGGAGCGGTGCCTCGTGATCGACAACAGCGCCGGCCACGCCGGCGGCGGCATCTCGATCACGCGCTCGAACGCGATCGTCAACGACTGCCAGTTCATCCACAACCACAACGGCGAAGCGGGCGGCGGCGGCGTCCTGGTCAAGGCGGACGCGCAACCGGTGTTCACCCGCTGCGTCTTCGCCGGGAACGACGCGTTCCTCGGCGGCGGGCTCGGCACGGGCAACAATCCGCACGTCACCGTGATCGAGTGCCTCTTCGAGAACAACCTCGGCTGGTACTCGGGGGGCGCGCTCGGCGGAGACACCGGATCGCAGTTCACCGTGCAGCGCTGCACCTTCGTCAACAACCGGGCGCCCCTCTCCGCCGACATCTACTTCGAAGAAACGTCTTCGGCCACCGTCCGCACGTCGATCTTCGGCCGGCGCTGTCAGGGCACGAGCTCCATCCTGGCCAACGGACCGCTGGACATCGACTGCTGCGTGATCCAGGGCGGCGCCGCGCAAGTGGTCGGCGCGGGGCCGATCACGTGGGGCGCCGGCAACGTGGGCGCGGACCCGCTCTTCTGCTCTCCGGATCCCGACAGCTGCGCGACGCTTCCGTCGCCGAACGCGGACTACTCCCTGAGTGCCCTGTCTCCCGCCGCGCCGAGCCAGAACCCGTGCGGGCTGGTCGGCGCGTATCCCGTGGCCTGCGGCCCCACGTCCGCCGGCGCCAGCATGGAGACCGTCCCGTGGAGCCGCGTCAAAGCGCGCTACCGTTAGGCCGGCCGGCGCGCCCTCTTTCCGCAGGCATCCAACCGCGCTCCCGATAGGTGGCGTAGATCCTCTCCACGATGCGGTCCGCGCCGTGCACTCTCTCCACCCATTCGCGCCCGCGCCGCGAGCGCTCCCGCAGAGTCTCCGGGCGGCGCGCCAGCTCCACGAGCTGCGCTTCGAGCGTCTCGGGCGTGGTGACGAGGAACGGGTGCTCGCCCAGGAACTTCTCGTATTCCGGCATCATGGACGTCATGCACGGGATGCCCATGGCGAGGGCCTCGAGCGAGTTCATCCCGTAGCCGGTGGTGCCGCCGGCCTCGCCCACGTGGTCGATCAGGAGATTGCCGGCGCGCTTGCGAGCGATCGCTTCCTCGTGGGAGACGCCCTCGATGAGGTCGAAGTCGAAATCCGCCTGTCGCTGCGCGCGCGCCACCGCCGCGAGCACCCCCTCGGTTCCCTTGAAGAAGCGGTTCCGCGGCGCGTGGGAGACGCGAAGCCGGTCAGCGCTCGGCTCGCGGAACTCGTAGCGCGTGGCGTCGAAGGGCAGGAAGAAGTAGGTGAGGCTCGGATCGAGCCGGAGATGGTCCCACTCGCAGGTCAGGTTCAGGTCTGAGAGCGCGTGCACGGCGGGGATGACGCCGCGCTCGCGCAAGTCCGTGCCGAGGTAGTAGCAGACGACGTGCTTGCCTCGCGCCTTCATCGCCTTCAGGAACCGGGCGTCCCGGTAGAACTCGGTCCCGGACTCGAGGTGGTAGACGTCGAACTCGTCCAGCCGGTGCTCGCGGATCGCGCGCTCGATCGCCGGCGTCCAGAGCTGCTCGCGGAGACGGAAGAAGGCGGCCTCGAAGCGGCTGCGCGGCGCCCACGTGGGGACGCCCGCGGGGCGCACGAACTTCGGCCGGTCTTGGTGCAGGCGGTTCATCGCCGTCTTGAGGACCTGATGGAACGACGTGCCCTTCAGGAGCGGCAGGTGCAGGCAGATGTCCTCTTCGAACCGGTTCACGTTCTCGCAGAGCGTGACCAGTCGCGCCTCGTGCCCGTGACGGCGGTGCGCCTCCACGAACGCCGTGGCCATCCCGACCCAGTTCTGGTCGCACAGGTGGAGAAAGCGCACGTCACTCCTTGCGGCCGTCTTCGCGGGCGACCGCGCCGTCGACCTCACGCTCGCCCGCGCTGTGGCCTTCGCAGTCGTCCTCGCCGTCGCGTCCGCCCTCGGGCGCGCCGCGTCTTCGGTCCGCCGCGTCGCAGGGCACGCCGCATTCATTCTAGCTTGCCGTGGAGTTCTCCGCGGCTCCGGAAATCCCTTGCCGCCCGCAGCGTGCCTCCGCGATGCTTGCCGCCCGCGGCGACGGAAGAGCGCGTGAATTGCGGCGGACGTCGCACACGACGTCGCCACGGAGACGGGCGGCGCGGGACGAATCGATGATCATCACGAAGAAGCCCGTGCATGCGGCGGGGCACGCCTTGCCGTTCCGCTACTTCCCTCGGGCGAGGGACGCGTTCGAGCACGTGCTCCGCCTGAAGGCCGCCCGGGGACGGACGGTCCTCCTTCCGGCGTACATCGGCTGGGGGAAGGTGGAGGGGTCGGGCGTCTTCGACCCGGTCCGCCGCTCCCGGAAGCCGTTCGTCTTCTATCGCCTGAACGAGCGGTTGGAGATCGACCTCGCGAGCCTGAAAGCCATCCTCGCGAAGAACCCGCGCGCCGTGCTCCTGCTCATCCACTACTTCGGGTTCAAGGATCCGAGCGTCGCCCGCGTCAAGGAGTGGGCGGCGGAGCGGGACTGCCTCGTGGTGGAGGACTTCGCCCACGGGCTCTTCACGTTCCTCGCGAGTCCGGTCCTGGACTTCGACCACGCGTTCTTCTCGCTGCACAAGATGCTGCCGTACCGGAATCGGACGGGCGGGCTGCTCCTGTCCCGGTACGAAGCGCGTCGCGGCCGCGAGTACCGCGGGTTCTACAAGTACAACCTCGGGCTCATCGCGTTGCGCCGGAGGGCGAACTACCTCGCGGCGCTCGAGCGGTTGAAGGAACTCGCGCCGCGCGGAGTCGGGATCCTCCGGCCGGACCTCGGCGCGAACGTGCCGGAGTCCTTCCCGATCCTCCTGCCGGATCGCGAGAAGAGGAACCTCGTGCACGCGCGAATGAACGCCCGCGGCTTCGGGCTGATCAGCCTCTACCACGAGCTGATCGTCGAGATCGACGAGACCTACCGCAGCGAGCGCGCGATCTCCGATCGGATCACGAACCTGCCGATCCACCAGGACGCCGAGCTCGCGAGCATCCGCCCGATGATCGATGCCCTCGGCGAAGTCGTGCAGGAGATCGGCTGAGGCATGAGCACGCTCGAAGTTCGACGCTACGACGGGGACCCGAGGGTCTGGGACGACTTCGTCGAGGGCGCGAACAACGGGACGATCTTCCATCGCCTGTCGTACCTGGCGCATCGGCGCGCCGATCTCGCCGGGAAGGACCACCACCTGGCGTGGTGGGCCGGCGACACGCTGCGGGCGGTCATGCCGCTCGCGATCCTCACCGAGGGCGGGATCCGCGTGGCGCGCTCGCCGTACGGCGCCAGCTACGGCGGCCTCGTGGTGGGGGAGCTGAGCCTCAAGCTCGCCGAGGAGCTGGTGGAGTCCCTGCTCGATCAGCTTCGAGGGCAAGGCGTCCAGAAGCTCGTGATCGTTCCGCCGCCCTGGATCAACTTCGCGCGCCCGCACGACTACTTGAACTTCTGGCTCCTCAAGAACGGCGCCGCCTGCCCCGCGTCCGAGCTGACGTCGTACATCGAGGTCCGCGAGGAGCCGCTGGAGTCCTTCACGCACTCCGCGGTCAAGGCGGTGCGCAAGGCGAAGGCGAGCGACGTCGTCGTGGAGGAGTCGCGGGACATCGAGGCGTTCTACGAGATCCTCGCCGAGAACCGGCGCAAGTTCGGCGTCACGCCCACGCACACCCTCGAGGAGGTCCGCTGGCTGCTCCGCGAGCTGCCCGAGCACGTCAAGCTGTTCATGGCTCGGCGCGAGGGCACGCCCATCGCGGGGTCGCTCGTCTTCCGGGTGAATCGCCGCGTGATCCTCGACTTCTACTGGGCGCACCTCGACCAGCACCAGGGCTACCGGCCGATCAATCTCCTCGTGTACGAGATCACGCGCTGGGCCCACCGGAACGGTTTCCGGATCTTCGACTTCGGCACGCAGACGATCGACATGGTGCCGGTGGAAGGCAGCACGAAGTTCAAGGAGACGTTCGGCGCGGTCGGCGTGTTCCGGAGGACCTACGAGCTGCGCCTGGCGTGAGCGTCTCGCGCCGCGCGACGTCCCCGCTCAGCGGGCGCGGCTCTCGTACAGCCCGTAGACGTAGTCGCCCGTCAGCACGTAGCGCGTGACGAGCCGGGCGTGCGGGAAGCGTCGCTCGATCTCGCCCTCGGGCAGGCGGCCGATGAGGGGTTGATCCTCGAGCACGAGGAAGTGCGAGGGCTCTCCGGTCGCGTCGAACATGTGCAGCTCCCGGACGGCATGCGAGTCGTAGCGCAGGTCGTTGCCGAGGGAGTACGTGCCGGCGGGGCTCACCAGGGCCGTCCGGTCGAGGCGCGCCGCGAGATCGCGGGACATCGCGGGGAGCGTCTGGGCGCGCTCGGGAATCCACCGCACCCAGAGCACGGCCTCGTACGCCAGGATGATCGCCAGCACGGCGGCGCGCGCGCCGCGCGGAAGCGGGCCCCACGCGGCGCGCGCGAGCCGTCGCCCCGCCGCCGCCGCGATGAGCGCGGCCGCCGCGAGGGACACGAGAGCGATGCACGCCATCGCCGCCACGTAGGCCAGCTCGCGCGGAAGGTCGGCGAAGCCCGCGAGCGAGCGATGCTGCACGAGGCCGGCGAGGAACGCCGTGATGCTGAAGGGCTGCGGATGGAGGAGCTCCACGCGGCCGGCGGTGGACTTCGCCACGAGCGCCGGCACGGCGACCGGCGCGAGGAGGCCGAAGACGATCTGCGCGATCACGAAGAAGCCCACGATCCAGCGCGTCGCGGGGAGGATCCGGTCGCGCCGCGCTTCCTGCGGAGGCGTCTCGAGGAGGCTCCACGCCGCGAGGTACGCGAGCGCCGGCGTCAGCGTCATGTAGTACCGCAGCGGTTGATACGGGATCGCGGAGATGAAGAGGCCCCCGACGACCGCCCAGAGGCCGAAGACGATCGCGGCGTCGGACACGTGCGTCTCTCGCGAGGGGCGGAGCGCAGCGGCCACCACATGCGGACCCGCGGCCGCCGCCAGAAGGAAGGTCGCGGGGAGATACACGACGAAGAGCTGTCGGTAGATGATCCCCGAGAGGATCACCTGCATCGCGGGCTTCAGCAGCGCGATCACGCCGTGGAGGCTCTCCGGTCGCCCCGCGAACCACCGGTCGCTGCGGTAGAAGCTCATCAAGTGGAATGCGGCGTCGCGGTGTGCGAGCACGTAGGCGCCCCACAGGGCGAGGGGAATCGCGGCTCCGGCAGCGAGAGCGAGAGCCGCGCTCACCGCCGGGCGGCGATCGCGCAGCGCGAGGACGACGGCCCCGGCAAGCAGGGCGGGCATGAGAAACCCGAACTGCGGTTTGACGAGGGCGGCGAGCGCCGCGCACGTGCCCGCGAGCACGGTTCCCCGGACGTCCTTGCGCAGGAGGGCGGCGGCCCCGGCGAGCCCCAGGAGATTGCCGGTCGTCTCGGGAACCGCCAGCCGCCCGAGGCTCGCCGCCGCGAAGGACGCGGCCCAGAGGAGCGCGGCCAGGAGACCGGTCGCCGCGGCTCCCTCGTCGCGCCGCGCGCCCGCGCGGGAGAGAAGGAGCACGCCGAGGAGCCCGGCGACCACCGACACGAGCCGCGCGCTCGCGAAGCTGACGCCGAAGAGAGCGAACGCCACGGACATCACGCCCGTGAACACCGGGCTGACCCAGAAGAGGTCGAACCCGGTCCCGAGGAGGTGTCCGAAGAGGTGGAGCTCGCGCGCGTTCGCCGTCCACCAGCCTTCGTCGAACACGGAGAACGCGACGTCCTGGTAATGGGAGACGAGCGGCGCGGGCGGATCGTCCAGAAGGAAGGGGAGCCTCAGGAGGAGGAACAGCGCGAGGACGAAGGCGGTGGCCAGTCCTCGACGTCCGATCATGAGGCCCGCTCTCCTGCGTGCGGCGGCCGCGAGGTCCACCGCGCCCTCGATCCGTCGCGCGCGTCCACGGAGAGCTTAGCGTCAAAGCGGGTTCGGTGTCGCGCGCACGGGAGGAGCCAGGGTTCGGGGCGGGACTCCGCCCGAGGGACCGCACGGTTGGCCTGGGGAGCAGGCCCTGCTATCCTGAGGTCTCCGCGCCGACTCCCAGCCTTCCCGGTCCATCGGCGTTCAGCCTTCGGAGGTCGTTTCCCCATGACGAGCCACCGCATTCGCACCTCGCTCCTCGGCGCCTTGACGCTCGTCGGCGCGACGATCCTGAGCAGCCTCTGGCTGCGCACGGCATCCGCCGCCCCGCTCAGCGACGACGCACAGCAGTTCCAGAGCTGGTTCAACCAGATGGACGCCTACTACGCAAGCCACCCGGAGCTGACGCAAGCCGAGGAAGGCGACCGGGAGGCGGGCAACGGATGGGAGCCGTACAGCCACCTGAAGTGGTTCTGGACGCCCCGGCTGCAGGACGGCGAGCTTCCTGCGCCCGGGGCGCGCTGGCACGCGTCGGAAGTGCGACGCGAGCGCATGAGCCGGGCCACTCCGCGTGCGAACTGGTTCTCGCTCGGTCCGGCCAACTTCGCCGGTCGCATGCTGGCCATCGACTTCGATCCGACGAACAGCAGCATCGTGTACGTCGGCGCCGCGTCCGGCGGCGTCTGGAAGTCCACCGACAGCGGCACTTCCTGGACCCCGATCAGCGATGATCTGCCCTCCCTCGCGGTCGGCGGGATCGCGGTGGCTCCGTTCAACTCGAACATCGTGGTGATCGGCGCGGGCGAGGCGACCGCGAATATCGACCGCGTCGGCGGCGTCGGCATCCTCCGCTCGACGGACGCCGGCGCCACGTGGAACACGACGAACGTCACCTACCTCGTTTCGCAGGGGCACGGGTACAACTTCGTGAAGGCCAATCCGCTCACCGGGACGATGCTGGCCGGCACGACGGACGGCATGTGGCGGTCCAGCGACGACGGCGCGACGTGGACGCGCATCCTCACGGGCACAGACTGGTACGACGTCTGCTGGCGGCCGGGCGATGCGAACGTCGGCTATGCCGTGCGCGGCGACAACCCCACGTTCGCCGGGGTCAAGAAGACCACGGACGACGGCCTGACCTGGGCGGACGCCGGCACCGGTCAGCCCGCGGCCAGCGTGATCGGGAAGTCGAAGCTGGCCGTGTCCGCGGCGCAACCGGACTGGGTCTACGTGCTCTATGGCCAGCGCTCCTCGCCGTACGGAACGATCGGCCTGTATCGGTCCACCGACGCCGGCGCCACGTGGACGGCGCGGAACACCAGCACGAACGTCGCGGGAGGTCAGAGCTGGTACAACCTGTCGCTCGCCGCGGACCCGAACAACGGGGACACGGTCATCGCCGGCGGCGTGAACCTGTACCGCTCGGTCAACGGCGGCACCACTCTCGCCGTCGTCGGCGGAAGCGTGCACGTCGATCACCACGCGGCCGGGTACGCCTCGGGCTCGAGCTCGGAGGTGTGGGTGGGCAGCGACGGCGGCATCTGGCGGTCCACCGACGACGGCGCGAACTGGACCGATCGCAACGCCGGGCTCGTGACGTACCAGTTCTACGACATCTGCGTGAACAACAACAACTCGACGCCCTACTACGTGATGGGCGGCACGCAGGATCAAGGCACGGACAAGTGGTCGGGCACCACCACGTGGCAGAACGGGCTGGGCGCGGACGGCATGGTCTGCAACATCGACCCCGTGATCGGGACCACCGTTTACGCGGAGATCCAGTCGGGCGATCACCGCAGGAACACCACGTCGGGCATCGGAGGGTACACGCCGATCAACAGCGGGCTCTCCGGCTCGGGCGACTGGGTGGCGCCGGTCGACGAGCGCCAGGACGTCGGCACCACGCTGTTCACGGCCACGAGCGCGGGCGTCTTCCGCACCACGGACAGCGGCAGCAGCTGGCAGCAGGTCACCTTCGGCGCCGGCGTGACCTGGATCTCGGTGAGCTGGGCGGACCCCAACATCGTGTGGACGAACGGGCTCAGCTACTCGACGGACGGCGGCACCACGTGGCAGGGCGCGAGCGTGTACCCCTTCGCGACGGGCTCGTGGCGAAGGACCATGGCTCACCCGACGGCTGCTCACTCGGCGCTCTCGGTGTTCGGAGGCTACGCGGCGGTGTCGCACGTGGCCTTCACGACGGACCTCGGCGCGACCTGGACCGACGTGACGGGCGACCTCCCGCCCCAGCCGGTCAACGCGGCCGTGATCAACCCCTCGAATCCCTCGCAATGGTTCATCGGGACGGACACGGGCGTGTGGCTGAGCGACAACGGGGGCGTGCACTGGACGCCGTTCCAGTCGGGCCTGCCGAACGTGGTCGTGGACGACCTCGAGATCCAGGTGGCGCTGCAGAAGCTCGTGGCCGGCACGCACGGTCGTGGCGCCTGGGAGATCGACATTCCCCAGGGCGGCACCGGCGTGGACTTGGGGGTCGCGCCGGCGGCGAGGAACCTGATGCTGGATGCGCCCTTCCCGAACCCCGTCAAGGATCGCACGCTCCTGCGCTTCGCCGCCAAGTCGACGGCGCGCGCGTCGCTCGCGGTCTACGACGTCCAGGGGCGCCTCGTGACCAGCCTCGCGGACTTCTCGAGCGGAGACGGCATCATCCGGACGACCCCGTGGTTCGCGACCGACGTCCCGAACGGCGTCTACTTCGCCGTGCTGAAGGCGGGGGCCGAGTCGGTCAGCCGGAAGATCGTCGTGGCGAGGTAGGACGGCCACGGCTCGCGGGGCCGGGGTGGAGCGCCGGGCAGAGGTCCGGCGCTCCACCGCCCGGCGAGGTTTGCCGGCGAGGTCGATCGGGCAACTGATCCCATAAGGTGTTGTAGGGAAATGACTTGAAGCACAAGCGGAACGGAATGGGTCGGCTCGGGCTCTCGTTCTCGCGCCCCGTTCGAGGGGCCCTCGCGCCCCGTCGGGGGAGTGAGCGCCCGGAGGCCGTTCGGTGCCCACCCCAGGAAGGGGGAAAAAGGGCGCCTGCCCCGCGGGAAAAGGGCTCCGGAAGCCCGCCCCTGTTCTCCGGAATTGACGCGGGGCCAGCGGACTGTTAGGCTTGGACGCTCAGTGAAGGTCGGCGGCGCCGGTCCGGCGAGGACCCTGGACGCACCCGTGCGAACGCTCCCGGTATCCGCCAGCCGACGCAAAATCCAGCGGAAAGGCGTTTGACGCCGTCCGACGGATCTTGCTAGAATATCTCGCGACAAGGCCAGGGAAGGGGGTGCTGCACCGACAGACCGCTTGATCCTAGCTGCAACGTTCTCCTGGTCGGTTCGGGAGACGCCGTCCCGTGACACCGGTCCATCGATTGTCTTCGTGCCTCGGAGGTAACTGATGCGCAAGTCCCTGGTCCTCGCGACGCTCGTCGTGCTCGTCTGCAGCGCCGCCGCGTTCGCGGGCGTTCCTGATCCGTCGCGTTCCGGCTGTGCTCTGAACACCCAGCCGTTGGCCTGTCAGTGGCGCTTCCGCAATGACGGCGGCCTTGACAAGCTCACGCTGAAGCTCACGCTGCGCGACGCTTTCGACTCGCCTGTGGCGAGCTGCTCCACGTACTGCAACCTCGCCGGTGCCTCGCTCGTCGCGAAGAACTGCGGCGGCGATCGCAAGGGCGGTCTTTCCACCGCTGGCGGCGTCGTGAACTTCGTCTATCGCTGCATCGGCGGCCGCGGCACCGTCCAGCTCCGTGTGACCGCGATCTGCTCGGGCAACATCGGCATCTGCAGCAAGACGATCACCTTCACGAACCCGGATCTGAGCGGCTCTCGTGACAGCGACAACGGCGCCGTCAACGTCGTCGACCTCGGAATCTGGGCCGGCGGCATCTCGCCCTACGGCGTGTCGTCAGACTTCAACTGCGACGCCGCGGTCAACGTCATCGACCTCGGCATCCTCGCCGGCGGTATCGGCAAGACCTGCGCGAACTGCCCGTAAGCTCGGATCGGCGTCGAGCGTTTGGGAGGGGCGTTCCCCAGTCGGGGAGCGCCCCTCTTCTCTTGGTGGGCCCAGCATGGGTCCGCTGGCTTGAAGTTGTGAGTCCTTCCGGGAGCAGGCCACAGGAAGGGAACCGCAGAGTGTCAGACCGCATGGCGTGGGCGCCGAGCCCGAGCCCTTGAGCAGCGTGCCGCGTGCTTGCCGAGGACCGCCCGTCCTCGCGGACGAAGCTCGGACCCTCGAGCAGGTGCGGATTGGCCGGTCGTGGCGATTGCAATGCCCACGTGTGCAGGATCCCTCCAGAGGCGAGGTCGACGGAGGTCGGAGAGCGGTGTGCCGCGCTTGCTCTGGTCGCCCTCAGACCCCGGGGACTTGACGCGCACTGACCCGCGGCGCAACCTAAGGACGCACGCTCGCCTGCATCAATGCCTCTGGCGCGATCTCCGGAGGGTGTACCATGAGACTCCTCCCGAAACACTATGCGTGGCGAGCCGTCAGCCTCGGGGCAATCGTCGCCGCGGCGGCGGCAAGCGTCTCCCGAGCGGCTCCCAGTTGGACCGATATCGCATCTCCGCCGATGACGGACCCGGGGGCAACCAGCGGATGCTCCCTGGTCGACTTCGATCTCGACGGCGACCTTGATCTCTACTTCACCGTCTGGAACGTGTACGACGGCCGCGACTCGCACGACAGGGTGCTCCGCAACGACGGCGGGACGTTCCGGCACGCGTATCCCGAGCTGGAGAGTCCCGATGCCCACTTGGCCTCCGCATGGGGCGACTTCGACGGCGACGGCGACTTGGACGTCTACGTGGTCGGGGTGACGAACCGGCTGTTCCGGAACGACGCCGGTACGTTCGTCGATGTGACGGCGCCGCCCCTGACGGTCGGTGCGGACGGCGGCGCGCCCACGTGGATCGATTTCGACCGCGACGGCGATCTGGATCTCGTGGCGGCTTACAACGCTCCAGGCGTGGTGCGCTTCTTCAGAAACGACGGGCCGGGTCGATTCACGGACGTGACGCCGCCGTTCCTCGAGACGTACGTCGGCGGCGTCCAGAGCATCGCCTGGGGAGACTGGGACAATGACGGCGACTCGGATCCGTATCTCGTTCGCACGCCGAGCAGCACCAGCGACGGTGCCAATTTCCTGCTCCGGAACGACGGCGGAGGCACCTTCGTGGACGTGACCGTACCTCCTCTGGACGATCGAGGATTCGGCCATGGGGGCGTCTGGGCCGACGTCGACAACGACGGCGATCTGGACCTCTATGTGACGAACATCTTCGGCCCGAATCGCTTCTTCCGGAACGACGGCGAAGGCGGCTTCGTCGACGCCTCGGAAGGCGACCTGGGCGACCCGGCCAACTGCTCGGGCGTCGCGTTCGGGGACTTCGACAACGATGGTCGGATCGACCTCTACTTCTGCGAGGCCTCCGGGTCGAACAAGCTGCTGCACAACGACTGCACGCCGACCCGGATCTCGTTCAAGAGCATTGCGCAACCCCCGCTCACCGACGGAGGCGTCGGCATCGGCGTCGCGTTCGGCGACGTCGACGGGGACGGCGATCTGGACCTCGCCCTGGCCAATGTCGACGAGTTCCACGCGAATCGCCTCTTCCGCAACGACAATCTCGGGCTCGGTCACTGGTTGCAGATCGACCTGGTTGGCACCGTGTCGAACCGTTTCGGCGTGGGAGCGAGGATCGTGACGGAGGAGGGTGCCGTCCGGCAGATGCGCGAAATCTCCGCGGGGGAGGGGTTGTCTTCGCAAGAGCCCTTCACCGCGCACTTCGGACTGGGCCCGGATCCCGGCATGTCGGTGGACCGAGTCACCGTCCGGTGGCCCTCGGGTATCGTGCAAACCGTCGAAGGCCTTCCCGTGGACCGGAGGATCGTGATCACCGAAGAGAGCTCGACGCCGGCACCGATCCCCGGGCCGTTCGCAGGGGCCTTCCGCCTCGCGCCGCCATTTCCGAACCCATTCCGCGACGAAACGGAGCTGCGTTTCAACCTCCCCGCGGCGGGTCCCGTCGCCATCTCGATCTTCAGCGTTGCCGGTCGGAAGATCCGTGACGTGCGGATCGACGGGTTGGGTGCGGGCCCGAACCGATGGGTGTGGGACGGCCGGGACGACGTGGGCGGACCGGCGACCGCCGGGATCTACTTCGTGCGCCTCGTCGCCTCCGACGGCGTCCTGGCCGACAAGCTCGTACGCGTTCGAAGGTGAGGCTCGGCCGACGAATCGCGGTGGCGAGGGAGGGGCGTCCCCAGCGGGGGCGCCCCTCTTCTCTTCCTCGCGTTCTCCGGTCCCTCGCCTTCTCCCGACGACCCGCCCGTCCGTCCCGCCCGAAGGGCCGACGCGCCTCGCTCGTTGACAGTCCCTCGACCCGTTCCTAGAATCCGCCCGTCATCGGTCGATCTCTCGCGACCGTTCCGAGCTCGCGCTCGTGGTCGCGAGCCCCTCGGTCGCGTGTCGAGAGGTCGGGGGCGACGCTCCAGAGGACGTCCCTTCGCGAAGGATCCCTCGTGTCGGGGGAGGAGGCGGGTCATGAGGAAGGCTACGAGGATCGGGCTGGCGCTGATGATGGCGCTGGTTCTGGCGGGCTCCGCGGCGGCAGCGGGCACCGGCCGGTACGAGTGGCGTATCAGCTTCAGCAATACGGACCCGAACGTGCAGACGGCGCCGAATCCCGCCGGCTTGGCCACGCTCTACCTGTGGTACCAGGGCTGCAACAGCGTGGCTGCAGGCCCGGGGATGTCGGCCAGCGATTTCGCCGTCAAAGTGAGCGGCGCGTGGACGTACGTGGGCTTCAATCCTGACGCGACGAGCGGCTTCCTGAATGCGGGTTCCGGCCCCAACCTCCTGTTGGCGGTGGGCGGTTGCCCGAGCGCGTCGGAGCTCGCGGGGTCGATCACGATCTTCACGGCGGGCGACGGCGCGGCTCGGCTCGGATTGTCGAACAACAACATCGCCGTCGTCGTGGACTGCACGTCGCCCACGCCGGACCCGTGGTCCTGGC
This sequence comes from bacterium, assembly GCA_046330135.1. GTDB lineage: Bacteria > ARS69 > ARS69 > ARS69 > ARS69 > CAYYFX01. The sequence continues at coordinate 455,092 of JAXLTI010000003.1, read as the reverse complement.
CGGCGGACGTCCTCTTCGTGGGAGCGAAGTCGAACGGCTTCGCCGGCGCGCAGCAGGCGTGGGGCAACGGCTGCACCGTCGATCCGGTCGACGCCGCCACGTGGGGCGGCATCAAGGCGATCTACCGCTGATCTCACCACGCGCTGAGACGTCGGGAGCGGGCTCGACCACTCGGGTCCGCTCCCTTCGTCTGCGTGAGCGGAAATTGACGGGGCCCGGAGGCGCCCCTATACTTCTCATGGCTCTTCGCCCCAGACCAACCCCTCCTGTGTCCACTCCGCCATGACTCTCGGATGTCGTGTCCGCGGGAACGCGTCGCGCTGCGTCGTGATCGCGCTCCTGGGCGTCGCAGGGCTTCTCCCGCGCACCGTCGCGGCGACCGAGCGTGTGCTCGAGTCGGACGAACACCATGTCGTGGTGGAGATCGTCCCGGGGCCGGCCACGTCGTCCACGGTGGCGGGCGAGGGCCGCCAGTACGTGCGGCTGCGGGTGGGGGACCTCGGCACCACGGACGACGAAGGGTGTCCCGAGATCCCCATCGGCGGCCTGCGCATCGCGCTGCCTCCGGGGACCGTGCCGCGGCTGCGCGTCCTCAGCGAGGAGTGGTCCGGGAGCCGTCCCGGCGCCATCGTGCCGGTCCCGCATCGCGTCGGCATCCGCGAGCCTTTCGGCCCCGACCACGTCGTGGAGCAGCCGCCTCACGAGGGAAAGGCGTACCTCGCCGTCGCCTCGTATCCCGCATCCCCGTTCCGGCTGTCGAAGACGATGGGCCTGCGTGACCTCCGCGTGGTCGAGCTCTCCTACGCCGCCGCCCGCGCGGACGTCTTCCTGCGCGCCCACCGCTTGTTGAAGCGCGCCGTGCTGGAGGTGGATTTCGAGGCGAGCCCGCTCCGCGACGTGACGCGCTCCACGCGGCCTGCGATTCGCGCGGCCCTCTGGGATCGAACGACCCGCTCCACGGTGATCAACGCGAAGCCCGCGCAGACCTGGGCGCGCGCCGGCGCCGGCGACGGCGTGTCGGTGGGGGACGCTCCCTACGGGTCGGGCGACCAGTGGAAGGTGGAGATCGACCAGACCGGCCTCTACGAGCTGTCCTTCGCCACCCTCTCGGCGGCGGGCTTCCCTGCCGGAATCCCGGTGGGCCAGGTCTCGGTCTACCAGCGCGAGTTCGACCTCGCGAACGTGGACGACGTCGCCACTCCCGCGGCAAGCCTCTTCAAGGTGGACTCCGTTCGCGTGCTGCTCCGGGACCGCAATTCGAACGGCGTGTTCGACGCCGGTGACGGGGTGATCTTCTGGGGGCGCTCGTTCCGCGATCAGTGGATGACGTCGGGCTGGGAGTCCGAGGATCGCTACGACACGAGGAACTACGTCTGGGTCCGCGTGGACGGCGCCGGCGGAGCGCGGATGCCGTCCCGACCGGGCGTCGTGCCGACGGGCGTGGACTCGCTCACCTCCACGCCGTCGATGGTGCACCGCGAGGAGGACCAGAGGTACACGCCGTACCCCGGGGACTTCGGCCCCGGCCGCGACGGCTTCGAATCCGAGTTCTACTACTGGAACAACCAGACCACGCCCACCGGGGACGATGCGAGCAGCCCTTGGCACCTGAAGACGGGAGCGCTGAGCTACGACCCCTTCCAGGTCGACGACCTCGTCCCCGGCGCGGCCGCCTCGCTGCGCACGCGCGTGTGCCCGATGGGTTTGCAGGTGTACGGCAACTGCGCGAACCGGCTCGTCCTCTACATCGACGGCGCTCAGGTGGGAGAGCGCCAGTTCGATACCATCCGCCTGTACGGCGGCACCTCCACCGTCCGCCCGGACAGCGTCCTCACCACCTACCCGATTCCCGCGGGCCGGCTGGTGGAAGGAGAGAATCGACTCACCGCCGACGGCTACTCGTATCAGAACAACGGACTGTGGTCGACCAACACGCGCTTCCTCTTCGACTGGTACGAGGTCACCTACCCGCGACGCCTGGTGGCCCGCGGCGACGAGCTCCTTCTCACGACCGCGAACGGCGGCGCGGACTTGCTGCGGATTCGGGTCGCCGGCTTCGGCGGCTCGAACCTCCTGCTGGTCGACCTCACGAACCCGGCGCAGCCCGTGCAGGTGGCGCTCGATCCCGCGCAGATCGTCTCCATGGGCGGCGGGACGTACGACCTCCGCTTCGAGCACGACAACAGCGCGGGCGTGGGGACGTACGTTGCGGCGAGGGAGACCGCGGCCGCGCCGATCGCCTCGTCCGCCGTGACGCGGGTGCGCCAGCCCAGCCTCCTCGCGGGGGGGATCGGGGCGAAGTACGTCGTCCTCGCGAACGACGAGCTCCTCGCCGGCGCGCAGGACCTGGCCAGCTATCGCAGCGCCCGATACACGGCGCGCGCCACCGCGCTCTCCGAGGTCTGGGACCTCTTCCACAACGGAACGCGGGACCCCGTGGCGATCAAGTGCTACACGGCCTACGCCTATCACCGGTGGTCCGACCCGATCGTCTTCCTCACCCTGGTGGGCGATGCCAGCGAGGACGCGCGGGGCATCGGAAGCCTGGCCGACCGCGATCTCCTGCCCAGCCACAGCCTGTGGGAGGATTACGACGGCGCGCCCACGGAGTCCGACCAGTACTTCGCCGAGGTGACCCACGACGACACGGGAGCGTTCGACGACCTCTCGGACTTCTTCGTCGGCCGCCTCTCGGTCAACACGCCGGACGAGCTGTCCTGGAACGTCGATCGGATCAGGATCTACGAAACGGAAAAGCCCGACGACGCCTGGCGGCGAAGGGTGCTGCTCTACGCGGACGACGCGCTCTCCGGCGATCTGGGAGCGGGCTTCTCGGTCGGGTACGGTTGGATGGGGAACTCGGGGGAGCTGGGCTTCTGCCAGGACTCTCAGAGGAACGCGGACTCCCTGCGGGCGAATCCGGTGGACCGCATCGAGCCGGTCGTGATCTGCCAGTCGCAGTGGACGCACCCATGCCCCGACTCCTGCAACGCGCCCGTCGGGGACAGCTTCCCGGTGAACTGCGAGACCAACGGCGTGGATTGCGGCATCTGGTACCGGTGTCGGACGCGCCCGTCGAATTGGGGACCGGACTACCAGTGCGTCCGCGACGCCCTCCTGTCGCTGGCGCTGCCCGCCCTGCGCAACAAGCTGAACGACGGCGCCTTGATCTGGAACTTCGAGGGCCACGCGAACAAGTACTTCCTGACGCACGAGGTCATCTGGCGCGACGACACGCTCGAACGCCACGATGTCCAGACGCTGACGAACGTGGACCGGCCCTTCATCTTCCTGGGCTTCGCGTGTCACCTCGCCGAGTTCGCCCGCGACGACGAGCTGGCGGCGGAGGACTGCCTGTCGGAGAAGATGATGAACGTCCGCACGCCGGAACAGAACCGTCCCGCCGGGAGCATCGGCGCCTTCGCCAGCTCCGGGTTCGAGTTCCTGACGCCGAACACGCAGCTCAACGACTTCGTTCTCGACTCCTTCTTCCGGCCGGAGCGCGCCCTCGTCGGCAGCCCGCTGCCGGACGACGGCGTGCCCGGCGCATACGTCTGGACGCTCGGCGAGTCGACGACCCGCGCCCGCCTGGAGTACCAGGCGGTGCAGCCCTTCGACGGCCAGTTCCGCCAGGCGGCGCAGCGCTTCATCCTGCTCGGCGATCCGGCGCTGTCCCCCGATCTCGGGAGCCCCACGCTCACCGCGAAGGTGAACGGCGCGGACGTGGAGGACGTCACGGACCCGTACTTCGCCAGCGCCCGGGAGTTCCCGGGCGAGATCACGGTGCAGGTCACGGCCTCGGACGGGCGCGGGATCGTGTCCACGCGCATCGTCGACACCGAGCGCGGCGAGATCCCCGCGACCGACTACACGACGCACGTGGACCGTCAGACCACGGACGGCGTCAACCAGATCGTCACGTTGACGCGCTCGTTCACGCTCCGGGCCAACGAGTCGTACGACGTGCGCTTCGAGGCGGTGGACGGGACCGGCAAGACGAGCAGCTTCGTCCTGCGCACCGACACGACGTTCCGGTTCCTGGACCGCCCCGTGGCCTTCCCGAACCCGTTCTCGAGCGGAACTTCCGTGGCGTTCAAGACCACGGGCGCCATCGATCACGCCACGCTCGGCGTGTTCACGGTGACGGGGCGGAAGATCCGCGAGATCCGCGATCAGGGCCTCGGGGCGAACTTCCAGCACCGTCTCGAGTGGGACGGGCGGGACGACCGCGGGCTGCCCGTCGCGAACGGCACGTACCTGCTCCACGTCCTCCTGTCGACCAACGCGGGCTCCCTCACCGACAACCTGCCGGTCGTCCGGATCCAGTAGCGGGCCGAGGCGGGGGAGTCGGACGCCCGCGCCCCGGGAGCGAGGGCCTCTAGGCCGGTCGCAGGCCCCGCGCTACACTGCGCGCACGATGCCCGATCCCCGTTCGGCTCTCTTCGAAGAGCTCGCCTCGCTCGTCACCGAAGGGTTCCTTCCGGAATCCCGCGATCTCGATACGCTCGACACGAGGTCGATCCTGCAGGTCATCCACGAGCAGGATCTTCGCGTGGCCCCCGCCGTGGGCGCGTGCCTTCCCGAGATCGCGAAGGTCGTCGAGGCCGTGACGAGGGGCTTCCGAGAGGGGGGGCGGCTCCTCTACCTCGGTGCGGGCACGTCGGGGCGGCTGGGCGTCCTGGATGCGGCCGAGTGCCCGCCGACCTTCGGGACCGATCCCTCCGAGGTCGTCGCGGTGATCGCGGGCGGGGCGGAGTCGGTCTTCCGGGCGAAGGAGGGCGCGGAGGACGACGCGGAGGCCGGTCGCCGCGCCATCGACGAGCAGGGGGTGAGCGCGAAGGACTGCGTCGTCGGCGTCGCCGCGAGCCGGCGCACGCCCTTCGTCCAGGCCGGTCTGGCGCGGGCGCGGGAGGTCGGCGCCTTCACGGCGCTCGTCACGTGCAACCCCGGGAAGACGCGCGTCGAGGAGGATGAGGGCGCCGCCGACGTCGTCGTCGCGCCGGTCGTGGGGCCGGAAGTGGTGGCGGGCTCCACGCGCATGAAGGCCGGCTCCGCCCAGAAGATGGTGCTCAACATGATCACCACCGCAGCCATGGTGCGTCGCGGGAAGACCCTCGGCAACCTCATGGTGGACCTGCGCCCCGGGAGCGCGAAGCTGGTCGAGCGGGGTCGCCGGATCGTCATGAAGGCGGCGGGCGTGGAGTACGCGCGCGCCGTGGCGCTACTGGACGCGGCGGGCGGCCGGGTGAAGACCGCGCTCGTGATGGGCGTGCGCTCCGTCGACGCCGCGGAGGCCGATCGGCTGCTTCGCGCCTCCGACGGCTTCGTCCGGCGCGCCCTCGAGCGGCCCCGAGAGTCTCCTTGACCGCGCCCGGGGCGGTGGCCACGATCCTCACGATGCGGCTCACGGCCGGCACGGCGTCCGCTCGAACGGGAGTGAACGGGTGAATCGTCTCGCTGCGCTGGCGGCCAAGCCCAGGCTGCGGGTGATCGGGCTCATCTCCGGCACGTCGATGGACGGAGTGGACGCCGCCCTGGCGGAGATCGAAGGGCCGGCGGACCGACCCGTCGTGACGCAGGTGGCCTTCCTCACGATGCCGTATCCGGTGGAGCTCCGCGCGGAGATCCGGTCCGTGGCGAGCGGCGACGCCTGCGGTGCGGCTCGGCTCTGCCGGCTCGATCACGCGGTCGGCGAGGCGTTCGGCGAGGCCGCGCGACGCGTGCTCCAGGAAGCCGGAGTGGCGCCGCACGACGTGGACCTCGTGGGCTCGCACGGACAGACCATCTTCCACGACGCCGAGCGTCGCGAGACGTGGCAGATCGGGGAGCCGTCGCGGATCGCGGCGGCCGTGGGCGCGCCGGTGGTCTCGGACTTCCGCCGCGCGGATCAGGCGGCGGGCGGCCACGGCGCCCCCCTCGTGCCGCTCTTCGACGCGCTGCTCTTCCGCCGCCCGGATCGCGGGCGGATCCTCCTCAACATCGGCGGCATCGCGAACGTCACCGTGCTCCCGAAGGGGCATGGGAGCGAGGGCGTGTTCGCGTTCGACACCGGGCCGGGCAACGTGCTCATCGACGAGTTCCTCACGCACGCCACCGAGGGTCGCATGCGCTACGACGATCGCGGGCAGCTGGCGGCGCGCGGCACCGTGGACGAGGACCTGCTGGCGGGATTCCTCGAGCATCCGTACTTCTTCGAGAAGCCGCCGAAGACGACCGGACGAGAGGTGTTCGGCGCGCCGTTCGTGGCGCTCACGCTCGGGGAGTGGGGGCGTCGCGGCGAGCACCTCGAAGACATCGTGGCCACGCTGACGGAGTTCACCGCCATCTCGATCGCCGCCTCGGTGAAGGAGTACGTGCTGCCGCGAGCGAAGGTCCAGGAGATGCTGGTCTCCGGGGGCGGCGTGCACAACGAGACCCTGTTCCGTCGGTTGCGCGAGGAGATGGACGGGATGGCCGTCGAGTCGCTCGAGACCGTGGGCTTCTCGCCGGACGCGAAGGAGGCGCTGGCCTTCGCGCTGCTCGCGCGCGAGACCGTCTGCGGGCGAGCCGGGAACGTGCCGGGAGCGACCGGCGCGCGCCGGCCCGCCGTGCTGGGCGTGGTGACCGCAGCCCCTCCGGAGTGACCGCTGGCGTGCGCAACTTCCCAGCCGCGCTCGGGGCGATCGCCCTCGTCGCGCTCGCCGGTTGCGCGGGCGGGCCGCCTCGCTACGGGGCGCCGCCCGGGGCACCCGTCTCGCACGCCCCCATGCCCGCGCCCCCGCGCGACGAGCGACCGCTCGGCGGCGATGCCCTCGTGCGCGTCGGGCTGCACTGGGAGCCGGGGACCGTTCGCCTGGAGGCGCCGGGCGGCCTCCTGCTCTGCACGGGTCCGGACTCCACCCGCGTGGCGGCGGTCGAGATCGGCACGAGCCGGGACGAAGTGACCGCACGGGTCGACGGCGAGGTCGTCCAGCCCGGGACGACCCTGCTGCGCGTCGAGGCGGCCGGCGACGCCCGGATCGCCGTCCAGGGCCGTGCCTTCCGCGGCGCCCTCGAGATCACCGCCCGCGCGGACTCGCTCTTCGTCGTGAACGTCGTGCCGCTGGAGGACTACCTGCGCGGCGTCGTCCCCGGCGAGATCGGCGCTCGCGTTCCCGAGGAGCGCGAGGCGGTGGCCGCGCAGGCCGTCGCGGCGCGCACGTACACCGTGAAGCGCTTCGGCCAGTACGGCTCGCTGCCCTTCGACGTCTACGCGAGCGTGCAGGACCAGCTCTACGAAGGCGCGGCGGGGGAAGAAGCCCTGGCCGACGAGGCCATCCGCGAGACGCGCGGACTCGTCATCGCCGACCGGGACGGGCTCCTCGAGGCGTACTACTCGTCGACGTGCGGCGGCTATCGCGCGGACATCGCGACGGCCTGGCCGTGGCGGCCGGTGCATTCCGCGCTTCGCGGCGGGCCGGACGGGGACCCGGGCGCCGAGTGGTGCCGGGACTCGAAGCACTTCTCCTGGGAAGAGCGCTGGTCGGGCGAGACCCTCTCGGCGCTCGTGCGCGCGCAGGTGCCGGCCCTCCTGGAGCTGCCCGCCGGCAGCGTCCGCGGCGAGCTGCGCGACGTCCGCATCACCCGCCACGATGCGTCGGGCCGAGCGGAGGAGATCGAGTACGTGACGGACGCCGGCTCCTGGACCGTCCCCGGCGACCGCAATCGCTGGGTCCTGCGTCGTCCCGACGGCAGCATCCTGCGCAGCACGCGCATCACCCTCGACGTGCGGGCGTCGGGCGGGCGGGTCGAACAGGTGATCGCCACGGGCGGCGGCAACGGCCACGGCGTGGGGATGTGCCAGACCGGCGCGAAAGGCCGGGCGCGCGCCGGGGCGAGCTTCCGCGAGATCCTGCAAGCCTACTACCCCGGCACCGAGGTCCGACCCCTGCGCGGGTCCGACCTCCCGCCCGGGCGCGGCGCGGCGTCCTGATCGCCCGGAACGCCGTTGATGCGGTGGAGGCTCGATGCTATCTTCCTCGGGCTTCTTTCCGGCCCTGCGAAGGGCGGGGAAGAGGCCGGAAGAGGCGGGGTCGTAGTTCAGTTGGTTAGAACGCCGGCCTGTCACGCCGGAGGTCGCGAGTTCGAGTCTCGTCGGCCCCGCCATCCTCGAGCCCCCGGGGCCTGCCCCGGGGGCTTTCCTTTCGGGCCGGCGGCGGCCCGGGCTGAGCGGCTCCGGCTGAGCGACTCCGGCTGAGCGACTCCGGCTGAGCGACCCGGGCTGAGAAAGGCGAAGGCCGGCCCCCCGCGAGGGGAGCCGGCCGCTCTGCGTCGCACCGCGGGAACGCGGATTCGACGCGTTCGTCGAGCGAGACTAGCCGGCGGCCGGAGCAGCCTTCTTCGGGATCGGGTGCGCGATCACCTTCACGCGCTCCTCGAACACGAACGGCTTGAAGAAGGCGTTGCCTTCCGCCGTGTGGCACTTCACGCACGTCTCCTTCGTGGGCTTCACGAAGCCGACGGTCTTGGCGTCCACCTTGCCCGCCCGGAGATCCTCCATCACCTTCTTCTTGTAGTAGCCGCTTCCCGCGCCGTGGCAGCTCTCGCAAGAGACGCCCTCTTCCATCGTGACCTTCTCGGTAGCGGGGTCCGCCACCATGGCCGCGGTCGTGTGGCACTTCAGGCACTTCGGGTCCTTCTGAGGATCCGCGATGCCTTCCTTCGTCGCCTCGGCCTTCGCCTTCTCGCTGGCGAGGGTGGCGAACGCCTTCGCGTGGCCGCTCTTGAGCCACACGTCGTACTGGTCGCCGTCTTCCGCCTTCTTGTGGCACATCTTGCACTTCGCCACGCCGACGTACTTGCCGGGGCCCTCACCGGCTGCCGGAGTCGCCGGGCTCGCCGCGGCGGCCGGAGCCGTCTGGGCCGCGGGCGTCGCCGGCTTGGCGGGTGCGCTCTGCGCGGCCTGCGCATGGACCGTGGCCGCCGTGAACACGAACACGGCTGCCGCGACGGAGATGATCGAAGCTCTCATCGAATCCTCCTTCCCGATATCCCTGACTCCCCACTCCAACACCGGCCTGGGGCAGGCCGTTCCCGCTCGAAGGTCAGCGAGGCCCCCTCGTCGGCACATCGAGATCGGGTCCTACGTGGCACTGAATGCAGAGCTTCCTCTCTTTTTCTTGCCTGAGCAAGCTTTCGTGGTCCGACGCGTGCGGTGAGTGGCAGGACGTGCACCGGAGCGTCTTCCCCGTTCGCGGATCGATCGCCGGGGCCCCGGTGACGTGGGCGTGGGTCTTCTCCGCGTCGTGGCAGCTGGCGCACAGCTCCGCCTGCGGCTCGAGGAGCAGGCCCTCGTTGGCGCTCCCGTGCGGCGCGTGGCAGGTCGTGCAGTCGTCGACGACCTTGTGCCGGACCTTGCCTTCGAACTTCGACCGGTCGTGGCACGCGAAGCACATCGCGGCAGGGCTGTCCCGGCGCAGCAGCGTCGCGGTCCTCCCGGCATGCGGGCTGTGGCAGGAGAGGCAAGCGCTCCCCTGAGTGACCGCGGCGTGCGGCGCGGCCAGCGTGGCGTCGCCGGCGTGGTCGCCGTGACAGGTCACGCAGAGCGCCGCCCCTTCCGCCTTCAGCGTATTGGAGCCCGGATTGTGGCAGGAGTCGCACTTGCCCTGGGCGTAGGGCTGGTGCGCGCTCGGGTAGACGAGCCCCTTCTTTCCGGTTCCGTGCGGGTCGTGGCAATCGATGCAGTGCCCGCCCGTGACCGGGCGTCCGCCGTGGGCGGCGACGATGGCCGGCTTCGTCAGGTCGTGGCAGCGCACGCAGAGCTCCGGCATGGCCGCCTTGAGGAGCCCGCGCTGCTTGCCCTGATGCGGGTCGTGACACTCCGTGCAACGGCCCTCGCGGGCCGGAGCGTGCGCGTTCGGCCCCTGCGCGCGCTTCGCCACGTCGGCGTGACAGGATGCGCACAGCGCCACGCCGCCCGTCTTCAGGAGTCCGGGCGAGGTGCCTTCGTGCGCGCCATGGCACGTGAGGCAAAGCCCCGCCCGTGCGGGCGCGTGCACGAGCGTGCTGTCGGGGCCCGCCGTGGGGTCGTCGTGGCAGGTGAGGCAGAGCGCCTTCCCTTCCGCCTTCGCCAGATAAGGCGCCGACGCCGTGTGCGGCGCGTGGCAGTCCACGCACTCCCCGGCCTCCACGGGAGGGTGAAGCTCCCGGCCCGGGCCGGCCTTGATCGGGTCGTGACACGTCTCGCAGAGGGCGGGCACCTGCTCCACGAGCACGGGCTTGCGTCCGGGCGCCGGCGGCTCGTGGCACGTGGTGCAGGAGCCCTTGCCGAACGGCTCGTGGCGCACGGGGCGCAGCAGCCCCTTCTCGGTCGATCCGTGGGGATCGTGACACGAGAGGCAGGCCGCATCGTCGGGGCGGAAGTCGTCGTGCGCCGCGCGCAGCTTCTCCGATGCCGGGTCGTGACACGACGTGCACGTCTTGAGGAGCGCGACCTTCCCGTCGGGGCCGCGGACGTGGTGGCCGTCGTGGCAGGTGTTGCACTGCCCTTCGGCGACCGGCTTGTGGACCTTCGCGCCCTCCAGGCGGTCGCGAAGATCCGAGTGGCAGCTCCAGCAGAGATCCGGGGGCTGCGTCTTGAGGAGCGGACCCGCGCTGTCGGAGGCGTGCGGGGAATGGCACGCGCTGCACTGGCCCTTCGCGACCGGCGGATGGAGCTCCGCCGCGGGCTGTGCCGTGGCGACGGCGGCGTGGCACTGGGCGCAGAGCTCCCCCTGCGGCTTCACGAGGAGCGCCGGCGTGGCCGACGCGTGCGGCGCATGGCACTTCTCGCAGCGCTCCTCCGCGAACGGCTTGTGGACGTTCGCCTTGCGGCGGTCGTCCGCCTGCGCGCGGTGGCACTGGAGGCAGAGCTTCGGGTCCTCCTCGCGGAGGATCGCGGCGTGCGCGGAGCCGTGCGGGGCGTGGCAGGAGACGCACTCGCCGCCCTGGAACGGCTCGTGAACGACGGGGCGGGAGCGCTCCGCCTCGACTTCCTCGTGGCACGAGAAGCAGAGCGAGTCCGGCGGTCCTGCGAGCAGCGGCTCGCGCTTCGACGCGTGCGGCGCGTGGCACGCAAGGCAGTCCCCGTCCATCGCGGGGTGCGGAACGGCGGCGGAGTCCGCGGCGGCCACCACGGCCTGATGACACTCCCGGCACAGCGCCTCGGGGGGCTTCTGCAGGAGCTTCGCCTGGTCGCTCGCGTGGGGGTTGTGGCAGGCCGTGCAGTCCTGGATGGCGAACGGCGCATGAACGCTCGCGAGCTTCATCTGCTCGCGCTGCGGAGCGTGGCAGACGCCGCACAGCTCGTCCGCCTTCCCGCGCACGAGGCGCGGCAGATCGGAGCGGTGCGGATCGTGGCACTGGAGACACTTCCCCTGCGCCGCGGGTGGATGGGTGGTGCTCTTCGTGAGATCCGTCTTGGTCTTCGTGTGGCAGGTGAGGCAGAGCTGCTCCGCCGGAGCGACCAGGGCCGCGGGGTCGCCGGGCAGCTTCGTATGGCACGCGTCGCACTTCGCGGCCGCGTACGGCTGGTGGATGAACTGCCCGCGCTCGGCCGGCGGCTCGCCGTGGGGATCGTGGCAAGACGTGCAGGCGGCGCCCGCCACCTCCGGTCGCGCATGAAGATCCGGCAACTTCGATGCGTCTCCGTGGCAGCGGGCGCACAACTCCTTCTCGTCCGCGATCAAGAGGCCCGGCTTGGCCGCGTCGTGGAACGAATGGCACGCTTCGCAGCGACCTTCCTTGAAGGGCGCGTGCGGCTTCCTGGACTCGACGGACACGGCGAGGCGCGGATGGCAAGACGCGCACGTCTCGATGAGCGTCCCGCGCAGCAGCCCCTTCGTGTTCGAAGCGTGCGGGTCGTGGCACGAGATGCAGTTCGTGCCCTTGATGTCCAGGTGCGAGGAGCCCGCGGTGGGCGACTTCACGACGTCCTTGTGGCACTCCACGCACAGCGCGGGGAAGTCGCGCGCCAGCACCAGGGACTGTGCGAAGCCGTGCCGCTTGTGACACGCCTCGCAGTCCTGCTTCGCCACGGGCGCGTGGACGAAGGACGCCTTCTCGAACTTCTGCTTCGCCGGCTGGTGGCAGTCGTAGCACGGGCGGGCCCGCGGCTGCTCCGGGGCGGCGAGCGCCGGGCGGTCGCCCAGCGTGAAGGCGAGCCACGTCGCGACCGCCGCGACGACGAGACCGAGAGCGACGACCCGCGAGCGTGTCACGTCAGCTCCCCTCGCCCTTCTTCGCCTTCGCGGAGTCCGCGACGGCGTGCGGGTGCTTCGCCTTGGCCTTCCCGGCGCCCGACCCGGACGGCGCGGCTCGGCTCGTGGCTTTGGAGGAGTCCGCGAGGTCCAGGAGCTGGAAGGTGAAGAACGACGTGGGCGACGCATGAGGCGGGAAGTTCCGGAAAGCCCAGGTGCTGTCCACGATGGAGGTGTCGCGAGTCACGACGATGAAGAGCGCCGGGTTGTTCGGCTCCTTCGAGGCCTCGTACACCACGCCGTTCTTGATCTTGAAGTCCTGGAGGTGCCGCTTCGCCGTTGCCCTGAGGTCCGTGTCCCCCAGATAGAACGGCTCGTCGAGGCCGATCACGCGCTCCTCGGACCAGTCCGGATAGAGCCGGCTCCCGATGCGAACGCGAAAGGGGCCCGTGGACGCAGCGGTCGCGGACGACGGGCCCGCAGACGACGGGGTCGTGGACGGCGCGGCAGGTGGGGAGCCCGCGACCTTCGTGGAGTCCGGAGGCGAGGGGGCGGAATCCGCGCTCGGCCCCGCCAGGGCGGCGGCGGCGACGAGTGCCGACAGGGCGGCGAGCGTGGCGAGGCGGGCGCGCTTCATCGGGACGTTCCTTCCGCAGGGGTGGCTGTCGGCGCCGCGACGTCGGCGGCGGTGCGCGACCTCACGGGGAGGGTATCGACGAGCTCCGTGATGGCCTCGTCGGCGAGCTTCTCGAGGCTCTCGATCCGGCCGATGCCGAAGACGCGCTCGCGGTCCGCGCCGTCGCGCGAGAACACGGCGCTCCAGAGGCATCGGCCGCCCGGCGTCTCCACGACCTTCACGGCGAACGAGACCTCCGGAACCTGCGGCGCCTCGCCCGCGCGGTACCCGTACGCGAGCACACTCCCCACGAGGAGCGCGTTCGCCCCGGTGGCGACGCCGAGGCTGTCCACGACGTCCGGAGGCATCCGCTCGGGCGAGAGCCACGGGTTCGTGGCGAGCGCCTGCTCCACGATGCCCGGGTCCACCACGTCGAGGTGCTTGCGCGTCCGCAGAGCGACGCCGAGCGCGGGCGTGACCCGATCCGGGGCGTCGCGGCTGGTGGTGTAGTTGACGAGCGGGAGGATGGCCACGCGGGCGCCTTCCGGCAGCCCCGGTCCCTCGAAGGCGTGCGGCACGGGGCTGGCGCAGCCGGCCGTCGCGCCCGAGATCGCGAGCCCCACGAGGATGCTCCACCGCGCCACGTCGGCCCCCCTCAACGCAACGTCGCGAGCGCGTCGCGGCACATGTCCGCGGTGAGCTCGCCCAGGGTTCGAGTCTCGCGCCACGGCCACAGGGGGAACGCCGGCCCGCCGCGTCGCGTGTCGCTCCAGGTCCAGATCACCCGGCCGCTTCCCGGGTCGACGAGGCGCAGCTCGAGCGAGACCAGGGGGAAGGAGTCCCGCCCGGACCGCTCGAGGGAGTACTCGCGCACGACGCCCTCGAACATGCCCTGCGCCTTCACCGACTCCGCGAGCTTCGCGAGCTCCGCCGCCGACCAAGGGGTCGTGGGAGGCGTGCCGCCGCGCGCCTGCACCATGGCCGCAGCGAGCTGGCCGGGATCGACCGCCGCCGCAACGTGGGACTCGAGGAGCTCGGTGAAGAAGACGCTGGCGACCTTGTCGCCCGCCACGCGGTCGGCCGCCAGGGACGAGAAGGGGAGGACGGCCACGCGCTCGTAGTAGCCCAGGTCCGCCTGGGGATCGAGGAACTTCGCGGGGCTGGCGCAGCCGCCGAGGACGATCGTGCCGAGCGCCACCAAGAACCCCCTTCGGCGTGGCTGCGTCATGACCGTCCTCCCATTCCGAATTTGAGCTCCAATGTGACCGTGCCGCTGAGAACGCGCGGCCGATCGGTCCTCGCGGTGCGACGAAACGCACCCATCAAACGCGCCTCCTGCGGCAACTGCGCGGTCATGGCCACGCCCCACGTGTTCTCCACGCTGGCGATGCCGGCGGACTCGTTGTCGCGGTGGAGAGCGTCGAAATGCACGTCGCCTCCACGAGGGAGAGGGACGCTGGTGGCGAGCGTCCAGGTCTTTTCCGAGCGGTCGATTCTGCCAACCCCGCGGAGAACGCGCAACGACGACACGAGGCTCGCCCGGCCCGGATTCCAGGACCCCGTGAAGGTCCAGTCGCCGTCGTGCTGGGCGAGGCCGTCGATCCGGGGCAGGACCTGGCGGGTCCACGCGACGTCGAGCTTCGTGTTGGGTGTGGGATCCAGCGTCACCTGGCCGAGGTACCGCCAAAGACGGTTCTCGTCGCCGGCGGGCGGGTCCTGCGTGCGCACGTCGGCGCGGGCGACGACGCCCCGCCGGACCCGGGACTCGAGGGTCACCCAAGCGTCGTTGTTCGGAACCTCGTCGCCGTTCCCGCCGACCTCCACGGAATGCTGGTAGCCCGACAGGAGCGTCGTCGCGCGGACGACCTCTCGCGAGAAGCGGGTTCCGAGCCGGAAGTAGTCCGTGTGCACGTCGCCGTTGAAGTCCTGGCGCTTGCGGTACTCCCGGCTGCCCTCGAAGACGAGGCACTGGAAGGGATGGTGCTCGGCGTGGAGGGAGACCGCGCGCTCGTCGAGGTCCTGGATGGAGGGAAGGGCGTTGTCGTCCGTCGCTCCGGTGCGGAAGAGCCCCGACGCGCCCACGGAGGTGCGACGCCCGATGCGCCAGCCGGCCTCGCTCTCCACGGTCTCCGCGTGGAAGTCTCGCTTCCGCTCGCGTTCGGTGTAACGGCTCATGAGCGCGTCCGAGTCGAGGGAGAGGGAGACCGTGCGCGAGGATCGCTGCCACCCGGCCGCTCCACGCCACTCGGTGGTCCTCGTGGGTGCCGCGATCGAGAACGCGGACGGCTCCGTCTCGATGCGCCGCCACGAGGCGCTCGTCCGGACGTCGTTCCACTCGCGCGCGACCTGGATCCGCTTGCTGTCCGAGGAGGAGACGCCTTCGACGAAGTCGTGGTCGGATCGCGTCCAATCCGCAGCCAGGTTCGCTCCCCCGAGCAGCCGAGCGTCGCCTCCGAGCTCCAGCTCCCGCTGGCGCGGCGGCGTGGGGCCGGGCGCTTGGTCCTGCCAGGGCAGCCACTGTCCGTGGAACCGCCAGGCCGCTCCGCGCGCCTCGCCGAAGAGACGGCTGCGGAGCAGGTCGGCGTTGTCCACCCCGGGCTCGGTCGTGTAGCGGAGCGACGCCCCGAACAGGCCGTCCACGCCGGGGGCGAGGAGACGTCGGCCCTCGAGGTCGGTGCGGTGCTCGAACGCGCGGAAGTCGTCGCCTCCGTTCGTCTCCTGGTACGTGCCCAGGTAGCGGCCGTCGATCGCCACCGCGGGGCTCGCGAGCGCGAGTGCGCCGAGGATCCCGCCGAGCGCCCAAGGGCTCGAACGCCGCCAGGAGCGGGCGTGGCGCGCACCCCGCATGATCGATCAGCCCCGCTGCCGGCCGAACGGGTCGGGGACTCCGCCGGCGGGATCCGGGTGGTGGACGTTGAAGCCGGTGGCCGATCCGTAGTCCCGCCCGTGGCAGTCGTAGCAGCTCTGGCCGTTCGTGGAGGCGTGCACGCCGGCCTGGTCGGTCAGGGTGTTCATCACGATGCCGCGCACCGTCTGGGTCCCGGCGATACCGTCCGAAGGGATGTGGCAGCCGAAGCAGAAGCGGCGGCACTGCGTGGGGTCGTTTTGCGTGTCGGTGAGCCCGCTCCAGCCCGTTCGCTCGTCGCTCAGCACGAAGGCGTTGGGGCTCACGCCGTCGTTCCCGCGGGAGCCGTGCGCGTCGTGACAGTCCGAGCAGGACAGCATGTCGCCCTGCCGCACGGAGCTCGGCCACGAGATCGCGACGTTCGGGTTGCGACGGATGGCGTGCCCCGCCGTCAGTCCGTTGAGGGAGTTGTCGTAGAAGTCCTCGATGCGCGTGTTCTCCACATCCATCCCCGCCGGGCCGCCGTGGCCGTGGCACGAGAAGCACAGCTCGTACTCCTGGGGCGGACCCAGGGAGGAGGCGCCGCCGATCGATCGGTACTCGTGGACGAGGAGATCGAAGGGGTTCTGCGTGGGGTGCGGATCGTGGCAGTTGAAGCAGAGCCCTTCGCCCAGGAGATCCTTGCGCGGCATGTCGGGGTCGAGCGCGTGCGGCGACACGAAGTGCCCGTTCCCGACGACGCGACCGTCCGTGTACGTCTGGCGGCCGGGCCAGCGCCCGCGCCACTCGACGCCGACGCGCCGAGTGCCTCCGTCGTTCGCCTCGAAGTAGCCGGCGTCCGGCTGTCCTTCGGGGAGGCGGTCGCTCTCGGCGAGCGGGTAGTTCAGCGGCAGGTTCGCGTGGCAAGCGGCGGCGCCCTGAGAGAAGAACGCGAGCTCGTTCGTGTTGTCGGTGAAGAGGAGGATGGGCTTCGCCGTGCCGGCGTCGACGCCGTGCGCGGGATGGCACTGGACGCAGGCGCCCTGCGTGGACGGCTGCGTCGCTTCGCGCAGCACGCCGGAGGACGCATCGCCGTGCGGGTCCGGAAGGGGATCGCTGGACGGCACTGCCGGCACGAGGGCGCAGCCCGCCGCCACCGCCACCACCACTCGACTTCTCACGCGGACGTCCCTAGCGGCCTCGGGGACGACTCGGGTCGCGGAGAGGAGCCCCGTCAGGGCCCGGCGGAGGCCGGTTCGCCGGGCCCGAGACGGAGTCGGTCAGACTACGCGATCAGCTGCCCATCGTGTGGCACTGACGGCACATCTCGCGGTAGGTCGGCGTCGGATCGTCGCCTTCCTCCGTGACCGTGCCCGTGCCGGACAGGTAGATGAGCCCGAACGCGTTCTGGTTGCCATGCCCCTTGTGGCAGGAGAAGCACGACGGCGTGAGACCCGTGTCGGTCGCGTCGAACGTGCCGGCACGCTTGCCGGTGGGGGACATGACCTGCATCTGGTTCGTGTGCCCGACGAACTGCGTCAGGCTCGAGTGACCCGCGCCCGCCGCGCCGATGTTGACGGTGGCGGCCGGGTGACGGACGAAGTCGATCGGAGGCGTGCCCGAGCCGCCGATTTCCGGACCGCCCACGTCGCCGTGGAAGTTCGTGTGGCAGCCCTTGCAGAACGTCGCGTACTGCGAGGCCGTGGTGACGGGCTCGTTGAACGTCAGGTGGTCGTAGCCGTAGTGGCTCGCGGACACGCCCGACGACACATCTTCGTAAACCCACTTGGTGAGGTCATTGCTGCCGTCCACGTCACCGCGCGAGTACGTGATGCTGTTCGGGTAGAGGTTCCGGTAGCCGTTCGTGACGCCGGAGCTCGTTCGGCCGTGCGGAGCGTGGCAATCCACGCACTCGAGGCCGGAGGCGTTGTTCCAGGCGGGGTTGCTGCCCGGAGCCGTATCCGTGGAGCCGAGCGTGTGGCCGTCCGCTTCGAAGTACGGACCGGTGGAGCCCACTTCGTTGAGCCCGCCGGCCTGACGGATGTACCCGTTGCCGTGCGCCCCGAGGACGTCCGGCGCGAAGGACTGCCCGTCGTGGCAGCTCAAGCAGAGGTCGTTCACGTCGTTGCGCAGCAGGAACGTGACCGGCCCGTTCGCGAGCGGCGTGTAGATGCCGCCGCCGTTCGGGTTGTAGCCGTGCTGCTGGCTGTAGTGCATCACGTGGCAGTCGGAGCAGACCAGGTTGACGCCCTTATGGTAGTCGCCTGCGTATGCCGGCAGAGCCAACAACGCGAGTACGCCGGCCAGGGCGAGGGACTTCTTGACCGACATTGCTACACCTCCATCATGACAGGACCGTTGGGGCCGAGCGACGCACAGACGCTCCGGAGAGCGTCCCATTCGTAGAGTCCGAGAGAGTCACCTCCAGGATCTGGCAGCGTCCGGCGCGTTCGAGAACCACGAGACGACCGTCCTCGAGGAACCCGCAGGCCACCGGATACGAAAGCTGCCCGGGTGAAGAGCCGAAGCCGCCGACGCGCCCGAGATAAGCCCCGTGCGCATCGAAGACGTGAATGAAGTGACGAAGAGTGTCCGTGATCCACAGCGTGTCGGAAGGTCCCCAGGTCACGTGCACCGCCAGGGACATCGTTCCTTCGCCCTCTCCGTGCCGTCCGAAGGACGCCAGCAGCGTCCCGTCGAGCGCACGGACCTGCACTTGAGTCCGCGCTTCCGGATCGAGCACCGCCACCTGGGTCTCGTCCGCGCTCACCGCCACCGCCACCGGCGCGACGAGGGACTTGAGACCCGAGCGAATGTCGTGCGCCGTGCTGGCGCGGCCGCCGGGGAGCTCGCTGAAGAGCCCGGCGGCCGGGCCGGTGTGGAGCACGTAGATCCGTCCACTCGGCGCCACCGCCACCGAGCGCACCCACTCGCCGCCCTGCGGCGCGAGCTCGGTGGGCACCGTCTGCGACGCGACGAAGGCGCCGCGGGCGCTGAGCACGGTGAGGAGGTGGTCCAGACCGTCCACCACGTAGATCCGGCCGCGGGAGTCGAGGGCCAGGGACTGCGGCTCGACGCCGGCCGAGGCGGGGTCCGAGGGAGAGAGCGGGAAGGCCCCGCGGCACCTTCCGGACTGGTCGAAGACCACGATGCGGTGGTTGCCGGTGTCCCCCACGAGGAACAGCCGGCCGTCCTGGGAGACGGCCAGCGAGGCGGGACGGCGGAAGCTGTCGAAGGCCGAGGGACCGTTGATGGTCGCGTCGACGTGGTCGATCCGGGGTGACAGAGCGTGAGCAGTGCCTGCTCCCACCCCCCAAGCTGCGACGACTCCGGCCTGAATCCAGCTGCGCATCGCCTTCCTCTGGACGTCTGGGTCGGCCCCACCTTCCCAGCGCGTCCCCCATATAATAGTGGACCTGAGAATCACTTTCAAGTGGGCCATGACCGTTTCGTGACAGATTTTTTCGCAGCCTACTAGTCGCTTTGATTTCAACGCGTTACGTGATGCCTTCGGGGGGCCTGGATCGGGATAAGAGGATTGCCAACTCCTGAATAGGGGGTAGATTCGCTCCAGCAGCCCTTCCGAGGCCGCGAGGCGATGGAACGACGCGAATTCTTCCGAACCTGCGGAGCGATCGGCGCCCTGGCCGCCGCGCCCGGCACCACGCCGGCGGAGGCGAAGGAAGCCGCGCCGCCCACGGACGGCTTCGGCGTCCTCTGCGACCTGACGCTCTGCGTCGGCTGCCGGAAGTGCGAGTGGGCGTGCAACCAGGCGCAGGGCCTGCCCGCCCGGCCGATGCCGGAGTTCGAGACCCGCTCGGTCTACGCCGAAAAGCGTCGGCCGGACGCGTCGGCCTTCACGGTCGTGAACGAGTTCCGTCCCGAGGGCGCCGCTAACCCCACGTGGGTCAAGGTGCAGTGCATGCACTGCCTCGAGCCCGCGTGCGCGTCGGCGTGCATCGTGTCGGCGCTGGAGAGGAACGAGAGGGGACCGGTGACCTACGATGCCGGCCGCTGCATCGGCTGCCGGTACTGCATGGTCGCGTGCCCGTTCCAGATCCCGGGATACGAGTACCAGAGTCCCCTGACTCCGCGGGTCCGGAAGTGCTCCATGTGCGCGAATCGAGTGCTCGAGGATGCGACGGCCGTTCCCGCCTGTGTCGAGATCTGCCCGCCGCAGTGCCTCACTTTCGGCAAGCGTTCGCAACTCCTTGAGTTGGCGAGCCGCAAGCGGGAGACCCACGCCGGCCGCTACGTGGACCACGTCTACGGCGAGCACGAGGTGGGGGGGACGTCGTGGATGTACGTGGCCGGCGTGCCGTTCGATCAGCTCGGCTTCCCGGCGCTCTCGTCCGTGGCGCCGCCGCGCCGCACCGAGCGCCTCCAGCACGCGGTGTTCAAGAACTTCGTGCCGCCGCTCGGGCTCTACGGGCTCCTGTACGGGATCTCCTGGCTGTTCCGGCGCCGGGAGGAGCACGGCGGCGCGCAAGCGCACGCGCCTTCGCCGTCGCCCGCCCCGGTCCAGGGCAGCTTCCGCACGCCGGCAGCGATGACCCTTCTGGGGCTCGCCGTCGTGGCGTTCGTGTTCACGGTCGCCCGCTTCGTCCTGGGTCTCGCCGGCGTCACGCACCTGGATGACCGTTATCCCTGGGGGATCTGGATCGCCATCGACGTGGCGGGCGGAGTGGCGCTGGCCGCCGGCGGGTTCACCACCGCCGCGCTCGCGCACATCTTCCACCGCGAGGACTTCGAGCCCATCGCACGGCCGGCGCTGCTGTCGGCGCTGCTCGGCTACACCTTCGTGGTCCTGGGGCTGGCCGTCGACCTCGGGCGACCCTACCGCCTCTGGCACCCCGCCATGCCGTGGATGTGGTCCGGGCACTCCGTGCTCTTCGAGGTCGGCATGTGCGTCATGGTGTATCTGACCGTGCTGTACCTCGAGTTCCTGCCGGTCGTGATCGAGCGCTTGCGCGGTCGAGTGCGCCTTCCGGGTCCCTTGCGCCCGTTCGAGAAGCCCGTCGAGACCGTCCTGACCCGCGCCGACGGGGTCCTGCGCGCTCTCATGCCGTTCCTCCTCGTGGCGGGCGTGGTGCTGTCGTGCCTGCACCAGTCGTCGCTCGGCGCGTTGATGCTCGTCGTTCCCAGCAAGATGAACGCGCTCTGGTACACGCCCGTGCTCCCGCTCCTCTTCCTCCTGTCGGCGATCATGGTGGGCTACCCCGTCGTCATCCTCGAGTCCCTGCTGTCGGCGCGCGCCTTCCGGCGGCCGCCGGAGATCCATCTCCTCGAGCGGCTCGCGCGCATCGTTCCGGTGCTCGTGGGCGTGTACTTCATCTCGAAGGTCGCGGACCTGACGATCCGGGACCAATGGGGTGCCGTCTTCCGCTTCGACCTGGCGTCGCGCGTTCTCCTCGTGGAGATGCTCTTCGGACTGCTCGCGCCGATCGTGATCCTCGCTTCCGCGCGCCGGCGACGGTCGCCGCAGGCGCTGCTGGCGGCCGCGCTGCTCGTGATCGGCGGGGTCGCGCTGAACCGCATCGACGTGTTCCTCGTGGCCTACGCTCCGCCGTACGCGCAGAAGCCGTACTTCCCGAGCGTCGGCGAGATCGGCGTGACGGTGGGCCTCTTCGCGACGCTCGCCGTCGTCTATCGCTGGCTCGTGACGCGGCTGCCGGTGCTCCCGGCGGCGGGCGCCGGGGAAGCGTCGTGAGGCGGTTCGCGGTCCTGGTCGCCTTCTTCGCCGGGACGGCGCTGCTCGCGCCCCCGACGTCGCGGGCGAGCGAGAAGAACGGGAGCGACTGCGCGTCGTGCCACTCGTGCAAGGTGCCCACGAAGGCGGATCCGTGCCTGAGGAGTTGCCCGCGCCCGCAGGCGACGCGGACGGCGCGCGGTCCCGACGTCGTCGTGCTGGACGACTTGGCCAAGCTGTACGAGGGCGTGCGCTTCGATCACAAGGCGCACAGCAGCATGACGCGATTCCAGGGCAACTGCACCCTTTGCCACCACCACACGCCGCAGGGCAACGAGCATCCGGCGTGCCGCCAGTGTCATCCGGTGGAGGTCCCGCGCGAGCACCTCGAGCAGCCGGATCTCAAGGGCGCGTACCATCGCCAGTGTCTCGGCTGCCACCGCGAGTGGGAGGGCGAGACCTCGTGCGTGATCTGTCACGCGAAGAAGGGCGAAGCCGCGGCGACGCAGTCCTTCCACTCGGCCCACGCGCCGCTCACGATGCGCGACGTCATCGTCTTCAAGACGAAGTTCGCTGCCGGGGACAGCGTGACCTTCCACCACAAGAACCACTCGGCCCGGTACGAGAACGACTGCGTGGTCTGCCACGAGGACCAGGGGTGCAAGCGCTGTCACGTCCAAGGGCGTGAGCCGCACCCGATGGGGGACCTCGCGCAGGTGAACCTGCACGACGCGTGCTTCCGGTGCCATCGGGCCGAGAAGACCTCGTCCCACCCCCAGGCGGACTGCAAGAGCTGCCACGGGCGGGCCGGAACCGATCTCTTCTCCCACGAGGCGACCGGTTGGCCGCTCGCGCGGTACCACAAGGACCTCGGATGCCGCGCGTGCCACCCGCCGTGGACCACGCCGGCGAAGCTGGATCCGCGCTGCGAGTCGTGCCACGCGGAGGGCTTCGACCCGAAGAAGTTCGACCACGCCGTCACCGCCGTCGTCCTCGACGACGTCCATCGCGAAGCGGACTGCAAGGACTGCCACGTCGACGGTCACGGCCCCGGCAAAGCGCCCTCCTGCGCCGGCTGCCACGACGACGGCCGCGTCTGGGACCCGAAGCGCGGCTTCGGCTCCTAGCCGCGCGGCGCTCGTCGCGTCGGCGGGGGGTTGCACGTGATGAGCGCGTCGTCGGCTCGCTGGCGTTGCTTCCGCGACGAACGGGCGGCCTCCGCCGTCCGGGCTACGGCCGCCCTCCCGCTCCGGCGGCTCCGCCATCCTGGCTGCGCCGCCTCCGCGAAGTCGCCGCGGAAGCAACGCCACCGAGCCGCCGACGCGTGCCTCGCCTCGCGCGGCGTTCGTCGGCGGTGATCGCACGCGATGAACGCGCCGTCGGCTCGGCGTCGTGCTTTCGCATCGGACGGTCGCCTACGCCATCCTGGCTTCGGCGCCCTCCCGCTCCGTCGCCTCCGCCATCCCTGGCTCCGGCGACTCCGCGAAGCCGCTGCGAAAGCACGCCACCGAGCCGCCGACGCCTGCCTCGCCTCGCGCGGTCTGCGCGACGCGCCGGGTGATCGCGCGACCTCGGCCGCGATCACCGGCCGCGCGTCACCGACGGCACGGACGTCCCGCGAGGACGCCGTGGTGGTCGGCCGACTCGCGACGGGCCTCGGAGCGACGCGGCGCCGGCAGGTCTCGACCGCCACGACCCGGGTGTCAGTCTCGCCTCGGGGCCGGCCTCTTCGACGCGGCTTCGCGCAGGCGGCGGAGCCATGGATGGCGGAGCCGCCGGAGCGGGAGGGCGCCGGAGCCGGGACGGCGGAGGCTGACCCGTCCGGGGCGAAGAGGCCGGCCCCGAGGCGAGACGGGCGAACCCTGAAACGGCTCCGAGCCCGCGGCCCGCGGCCGGCCGACGTGAGACGCACGAACCGGGTGCAGACGAAGAGCCGGCCTGCGGCGCGTGCTAGTTCGGGTAGAGCGTCGTGAGGATCGGCGGCTTCGGCTCGTCCTGGGCGATCAGGCTGTGGCAGAGCTCGCAGTCGTTGTCGATGGTCTCGCCGTCCTTCGTGGTGTGCTCGCCGTCGTGGCAGCGGAAGCAGCCGCCCTGGTCGTTGCGGTGGCCCAGGAAGACGGGGTAGGTGCCCCAGGTGATGGCCATCTCGGGGAAGACGTTGCGGCCGCGGATGGCGCTCAGCTCCTTCGCGGCGCCGTCCAGCGCGGCCGCCGGCACGAGGCCGGCCACGGAGGCGTCGTGAGCGTAGAACGCGTCGAGCTTCGCTCGGAGCGCCGTGACGGGATCGGTGCCGGCGGGGAGGTCCTCGCGCAGCACGCGGACCGCCTCGCGCCTGAGCCAGGGGATCGAGGGGTCGAGACGGCCGTCCGCGAGCGCGTGATCCACCGCCTCCTCCGGCATCTCGAAGGCGTGGGTGGGGCGGTTGTGGCAGTCCATGCAGTCCATCACCCGCTGCTCGTGACCTTGGATCTGCGCCTTGACGCTGTCCGGATCGCCGGCGAAGAACTCGAGGGGCGCCCCGTTTCCGCGCTGCAGGCGCACGTACGGGATCTTCTCCCGGCGCTCGTCGGTGGCGACGTAAGTAAGGCGGGTGGCGCGGCTGGTGTGCCAGTGGATGCCGCGGTGTCCGGCGCCGGCGTCAGCCTGCTCGCCGCCCCGCACCTTGAGGAGGAGCACGGTCGTGAGCGGCGTGTTCGCGCTGTCCGGCTGAAAGTGGTGCAGGACGCGCAGGGCGTCGCCGTGGAACTTCTCCGGCCAGTGGCACTGCTCGCACGTCTCCCGGGCGGGACGCAGGTTGTGGATCGGCGTCTGCACGGGGCGATGGTAGCGGCCGGTGGCCACCGCCAGCACCTGGCGCGCCCCGGAGATCTTCGAGCGCACGAACCAATCCGCGCCGGGGCCGATGTGGCACTCCACGCACTTCACGCGCGCGTGCGGCGAGAGCTGGTAGGCCGTCCACTCCGGCTTCATCACGGTGTGACAGAGCTTCCCGCAAAACTCGTTCGTCTCGGAGACGTGGTAGGCGCCGTAACCGGCGAAGCTGAAGATGACGACGTTCACGACCGTGAGGGCGGCGAAGATGCCCAGACGGCGGAGGTGGCGCGGGTTCTCGAAGTCGAAGGTGGGGAGGCGGCCTCCGGTGCTGCGCTTCGTCAGGCGGAAGTGCGCGACGGGCAGCAGCGCGAGCCCGACGACGAGGACGATCGGCAACCCGAGGTAGATGAAGATCCCGAGATAAGGCGACAGCGGGAAGAAACCGAGAAGGCTCAGGGCCACGAAGAAGACGAACAGCCCGCCGCCGAGCGTGGCGAGCAGGACGCCGAGTCCGCCCAGGGGATCGAGCGAGACTTCACGCAGCCAGACGAGCGCTTCTCTCGGTTTCCACATCGGGGGGGCCTCCTACGACTGGTTGGGCCTATCAGGGTCCCGTAATATACGGCGGGATTCGTCGCGGGGAATCGGACCGGGCGCGCAAACGGAGGTCGTGGTGAGCCGGAACGGACTCGTGGCGAGTGCCTTCGCCGTCCTGCTGGCGGCCGGCGCGGCTTCGGCGGCGGTGACCTCCACGGAATGCCTGGAGTGTCACGCGAAGCCGGACGAAGGCGTCCCGGCCGTCGTGGCGGCGGACCTGGCCGCTTCCGTTCACGGCGGGCTCGAGTGCGTCGACTGCCACACGGACGTCGCGGATCTCCCCCACGAGGATCATCTGGCGAAGGTCGCGTGCGGCTCGTGCCACGGCGACGAGACCGCCGTCTACGTGCAGCACGGCCGGTCCGAGGTGGGCGTCGATCCGGACATTCCGAAGTGCGCGAGCTGTCACGGCACGCACGACATCTTCCCGGCCTCGGACGAGCGCTCACGGGTGAACCCGCGGAACCTCCCCGATACCTGCGGGAAGTGCCACCGCGACACGAACCTCGCGAAGGCCCACGACATCCAGCTCAAGCACCCCGTGGAGGTGTACGAGGCCAGCGTGCATGGCCGCGCCACCCTGAAGGGCGGCGTCGACTTCGCGGCCACGTGCAACGACTGCCACTCCACGGGAGGCACCGCGCACCAGATCCTCGGCCCGGGGGACTCCCGCTCCACCATCAACCACTTCAACATCCCGAAGACGTGCGGGCGCTGCCACCAGGCGATCGAGCAGGAGTACCTCGAAGGGATCCACGGCCAGCTCACGGTGCGGGGAGAGACGGACACGCCGGTCTGCACCACGTGCCACGGCGAGCACGGCATCCTGCCGCCGAGCGATCCGCGCGCCCGCGTGAGCCCCACGCAAGTGGCCGAGGCCACCTGCGCGCCCTGCCACGAGTCCGCGATGCTGAACGAGAAGTACGGCCTCCCCGCGGGACGCCTCGCGTCGTTCGTGGACTCGTATCACGGGTTGAAGAGCCGGGCCGGGGACACGCGCGTGGCGAACTGCGCGTCCTGCCACGGCGGTCACCGGATCCTCCCGAGCTCGGACCCGCGCTCGTCGATCAACCCGGCGAATCTGCCGCACACCTGCGGCGGTTGCCATCCGGGAATCGACGCCGCGCTGGCCACGACGAAGATCCACGAGACGGCGCCGGGCACGCGCACGCATCTGGCGCGTCTCTTCACGCGCATCTACCTCGTGCTCATCGTGGCGATCATCGGCGGCATGCTGAGCTACGTCCTCATCGACTTCCTGCGGCAATCGCATCGCGTGCGCGAGGGCGCGCAGGTCCGCCGCATGAGCTCGAACGCGGTGGCGCAACACACGCTTCTCGCCGTGTCCTTCGTGCTGCTCGTGATCACGGGCTTCGCGCTGCGCTACTCCGAGCGGTGGCCGTTCCACGTGATCTTCGGCTGGGACGGCGGATCGCGCGTGCGCGGGACGGCGCACCGGGTGGCCGCCGTCATCTTCGTCCTGAGCTGCCTGTGGCACCTCGCGTTCCTGCGCACGAAGGAAGGGCGGCGCTTCCTCCTGGACATGCTGCCCCGGCCCGCGGACGTCGGGCATCTCGGCAAGATGATGCTCTACAACCTGGGCCGCAGTCAGGAGCGTCCGCGTTTTCCGCGCTTCAGCTACGTCGAGAAGGCGGAGTACTGGGCGCTGATCTGGGGCGCGGTGGTGATGCTGGTGACCGGCGCCTGCCTCTGGTTCGACAACGCGCTCGTGCGCCTGGTGCCGAAGGGCTTCCTCGAAGTGATGCTCGTCATCCACTTCTACGAAGCGGTGCTGGCCACGCTCGCGATCGCGGTATGGCACATGTACTCCACGGTGCTGAGCCCGTCGGTCTACCCGGGGAATCCGTCGTGGATCACCGGGACCATGCCCGTCGAGATGCACGAGCACGAGCACGGGGCGGAGGCTCCGCCGGGCGGGGACGTCGCGGGGGGCGCGCCGCAGGGAACGATCTGACCCCCGCGAACGCTCGGCGTGCGAACGCTCGGAGATCCGGGCTCGACCGGCCCGGCGGTGCGCGTTGCGCGCGGCCTGCAGCTACCCGGTGATGACGAGCGACTTCGCGTACACGAACTCCCGAATGCCCCACGCGGACAGCTCGCGGCCCCAGCCGGATTCCTTCACGCCGCCGAAGGGGAGCCGCGGGTCGGAGCGCACGAAGTCGTTCACGAAGCAGCTGCCGGCCTCCAGGCGCTCGCGCGCGAGGCGCTCGCCCCGCGCGACGTCGCGCGTGAAGATCGCCGCGCCGAGGCCGTAGGCCGTGTCGTTCGCGATCGCCAGGGCGGCCTCGTCGTCTTCCGCCGGGAGGATCGCGGCCGCCGGGCCGAACGTCTCCTCGTCGTAGGCAGGCATGCCCGGGGCGACGTCGGCGAGGACGGTGGGCGGGTAGAAGAAGCCGGGCGAGTCCGGCACCTCGCCGCCGAGCAGGAGACGCGCGCCGCGCGCGACGCTGCCGCGAACCTGCGCGTGCAAGACGTCGCGGAGGTCGCGGCGCGCGAGCGGCCCGAGGTCGACGGTCTCGTCGGCCAGCGGATCGCCCCAGCGCTTCGTCCGCATCGTCTCCACGACTCCCTCCGTGAAGGGCGCGAGCGCGGCCCGCGACACGACGAAGCGCTTGCCCGAGATGCACGACTGGCCCCCGTTCAGGAGGCGCGCCGTCACGCACGCGTCGACGGCGCGGTCGACGTCCGCGTCCGACAGCACCACGTACGGATCGCTCCCGCCCAGCTCGAGCACCGTCCGCTTGAGCGCCGAGCCGGCTGCCTCGGCGACGGATCGACCCGCCCGCGTGGAGCCCGTGAACGAGACGGCCC
Source organism: bacterium (assembly GCA_046330135.1). Lineage (GTDB taxonomy): Bacteria > ARS69 > ARS69 > ARS69 > ARS69 > CAYYFX01. The sequence continues at coordinate 427,526 of JAXLTI010000003.1, read as the reverse complement.
GGATCGCCGGGTGCCGCACGACGTCGGGGATCCGCTCGACCGCCACGCGCACGACCCGGAAGAGCGCCTCCGGCAGGCCGGTCGCGTGCATCAGCTCCTCGATCGCCTGGGCGCAGCCCTGGACGGTCTCCGCGTGCTTGAGGACCACGGCGTTGCCGGCCATCAGCGCCGGCGCGGCGCACCGGAAGACCTGCCAGAAGGGGAAGTTCCACGGCATGATCGCGAGCACCGGCCCGAGCGGCCGGAAGACGACGCTCTCCCGCCAGCCGGGCGGAGAGCCCGCGGCGGGCTCCGGAGCGAGGAAGGCCTCCGCGTGCTCCGCGAAGTGGTCGCACGCGGCCGCCGACTTCTGCGCCTCCGCGCGCCCCTGAGGGATCGGCTTGCCCATCTCCTCGGCCATGAGCCGCGCGAGATCGTCCGCGCGCTGGCGCAGGAGACGCGCCGCGGCGCGAACGGGTGCCGCGCGCTCGGCGAACGTGGTCTCGGCCCACGCGCGGGACGCGCGCTCGGTCGACGCGAGGATGGCGTCCACGCCCTCGGCGGAGGTCTCCGGCCAGTCACGGATCGTGCGGCCGGTGGAGGGGTTGACGGAACGGAGCGGTCGGGAGACGGGAGAGGTCACGGCTGCCTCGCGGGACGCCGGTGCCGCGTCGGTGCGGCGTTCGGCGGGCGAGGATCATACCCGAGCGTCGCCCGAGCGCGGAAGGCCGCCCCGCAGCAGGCACGGGTGCGGCTCGAGACCCCGTGCCTCGCTTGACGGCATCTCGGCGGCGAACCTAGGCTCGCGCGCCGAGCGCTCGGGGCGCCGGGAAGAGGAGTGCGACGTTGCCGCCAAGCGAGCCCGGACCGACCGGAGGAAGCGCCGGCCGCGCCCTTGCCGGGCGGCGAATCCTCTCGGGCGTGCTCGCGGTCGTGGTCGGCCTGGGCCTCGCCTTCGCGCTCCTGGAAGGCGGACTGCGCCTCTACTCGCGGATCACGCCGAACGCCGACGTGGAGTTCGTGCGCTACGCCCAGCTCATGAAGAAGGCCGCGCCCGGCTCCGCCACGAGCTTCCGGCACGCGCCACGCGCGCACGCGCGGCTCATGGGCGTGGACGTCGCCATCGACGGGCGCGGCTACCGCGACGTTCCGCAGAGCGCGGCCGTGCGCGTGGCGCTGATCGGCGACTCGATCACGTTCGGATGGGGCGTGCCGTACGGCAAGCGCTTCTCGGAGATCCTCGAGAACGACTGGTCGAAGGACCTCGGGCGGTCGGTCGACCTCATCAACACCGGCCACGGGAACTACAACTCGGCGCAGGAGCGCGCGCTCCTCGTCGAGAACTTCGCCGACGAGCGGATCGACGGCGTGATCCAGGTCTGGTACGTGAACGACGCCGAGCCCACGCCGCCCCACCGGGACCTGCCGTGGTACGGCCGCTTCCAGACCGCCGTGTTCTTCTGGGCGAAGACCGACCTCCTGCGCCGGCGCGCGGGCGAGCGCGCCACCTACGTGGACTACTACCGCGGGCTGTACCGGCCCGGCGCCGCGGGCCTCGCGGGTTTCGACGACGCGCTGCGCGGGGTCGGCGAGTGGACGCGCGCGCACGGCGTGCCGTGGGTCTTCGTGGTTCTCCCGGAGTTCCACGGCTTCGGGCGCGGCGGCCCCTTCGACGCCATCTACCGCGAGGTGTCGCGGAAGGCGCAGGACGAGGGCGCCATCGTCGTCGACGCGACCGCCGCGTTCCTCGACGTGGACCCCGCCTCCATCCGCGTCGCCTATAATGACGTGCACCCGAACGCGAAAGGCCACGCGATCATCGCCGACGCGATCCGTCACGCGATCGATCCGAGGATCTTCCTCCGGCACGTGCTGCCGAGCGGAGCGGGGGAGGAGCGCCGGCCGTGACCGCAGCGCAAGGTCCCAGGCGTCTGGTCGTGCGGGCGGCGATCGCGGCCGTCGTGATCGCCGCGGTCCTGCTTCTCGTCATCGTGCTGCTGGACTTCTTCGGCTCGCAGCCGCAGCCGTTCCAGTACCTCCTCCACTGACCCCCGTGGAGCGGAGGCCCCTCGCGTGACGCGCGGCGCTTCGTCCTCCGGGCGCGGCGCCGCCGCGGTGGCGGGGCTCGCGCTGGTCTTCGCCCTTCCGCTCGCGGAGGTGGCGGTGCGCCTGCTCCACCTCGCGCCCGACGTCCGCTTCATCGACGTCACCAGCGACGACACGGTCTACCGCCGCTCGACCAATCCCATCCTCGGCTTCGAGCTGAAGGCGAATTGGCGCGATCCGAACGCGGATCTCGTGCGCAGCTACCCTTCCACGAACGCGCAGGGCCAGCGCGACGTCGAGCGCACGCTCGCCAAGCCGCCGGGCGTGAAGCGCATCCTCCTGCTCGGGGCATCCGTGGTCGAGGGGGTCGGCATCCGCGACCTCGACGACACGATGTCCCGGCAATACGAGCGCGCGCTCGGCGACGGCACGGAGGTGCTGAACTTCGGCGTGAGCGCTTATTGCACGCGGGCCAAGGTGGAGCTGCTGCGCGTGAAGGGTCTCGCCTTCCAGCCCGACGTGGTGGTGCTCGTCTTCTCCCGCGCCGACTTCGACAACTTCAACCGGCAGGCGTTCCAGCTGGCGGCCGCGTCGAAGCGGCCGGCGGCGGTCGAGTGGCTCTTCCCGCGATCGCACGCGTTCCGCGCGCTCGCCACGCGCCTCGATCTCTTCGGCTATCGCGCGCAGGTGGATCCCGGACGCTGGAACGCCGAGGCGATCGGCGACGACAACGTCGTGGACGGGCTCTCGCTCTTCGCGGACCTCGCGCGCGCGCACGGCTTCGTTCCGATCGTCGCGATCTGGCCGCGCTTCGCGGACGACGGCCTCGAGGACTCTCCGCCCATGCCGGGCCGGCCGGACGAGCTGGTGGAGGAGGCGCTCTGCCGCTCGCTCGCGATTCCTTCGTTCCGGTTCTCCCCGTACTTCGCGAAGGACTTCGCGGCGCGCGGTGGGGGCGTCACGCCGCGGAAGCTGTACACCATCGGGGATCGGATCCACCCGAACCCCGAGGGATGCCGCCTCGCCGCGCAGGCTCTGAAGGAAGAGGTGCCGCGGGTCGCGGGGGAGTGGCGACCGGGCGCGCCCGGGCACCTCGACGACGCCGCGGTGGCGGCGGCGCGCGCGCTCGGGGCGAGCGCCGTGCCCGACACGCGGCGGCTCGTGAACCTCGGCAACATGCTCCTGCAGAAGGGCCGCACGCAGGACGCCGTGGACGTCTACGGGCGCGCGCTGGCGGAAGATCCGCGCCTCGCGGAGGCGCACCACAACCTCGGCGTGGCGCTGCGCACGCTCGGGCGGCGGCCGGAGGCGCTCCTCGAGTTCGCGCAGGCGGCACGGCTCGATCCCGAGCTGGCCGAGGCGCAGCTGAACTTCGGGGTGACGCTCGTGGCGATGGGTCGCGCGCGGGAGGCGATTCCGGCCCTGGAGCGCGCGGTCGCGCTGCGCCCGGACTCCGAGCCGATGCGGCAGGCGCTCGAGTCCGCGCGCCGAGCGGCCGCCGTCACCCCTTCGCCGGCACCTGGACCAGGCGGTCCTCCTCCGCGCACCACGCCGTGAGCGGCCCGCCCCACGCGCACGCGGAGTCGAGGCCCAGCACGCGCGACGTCCGGTGCACGCCGCGCTTCGCCCAGTGCCCGTGGACGACGAAGCGGTCGCCCGAATAGTGCTCGTCCCAGGGCCGCGCCGGCGGGGGGCACTCCTCGGGGGCGCCCGCCCACCTCGAGCGCGCGCCGTCCTTCGTACAGCAGCGCACGAGCGTCGCGAAGCGGAGCGCGTCGTCGTCGCGGCGTCCCGCCTGTGCGGCGCCCTCGCCGAGGCGGCGCGCCACGGCCGCCAGATCGGTCCACTGCGGATGGAGTCCCGCGTGCACGAGGCAGATTCCGCCCTCGGGCGGGCCCGGCAAGAGGACGAGCCCGGGGAGCCTCGCCAGCCTCGCGACCAGCTCCGGCGCGTCGGGCGCGGCGAACAGGTCCGCGAGCGTGTCGTCGGCTTCGCGGGGGATCGCGCCCTCCCAGGCGCGCAGCGCGTAGAGGTCGTGATTCCCAACGACGCCGCGCCCGCCGAGATCGCGCCAGAGTCGCAGAGCGGCGGCCGAGTCCGGCCCGCGGTTCACGAGGTCCCCGACCGTCCAGAGCTGGTCGCGGGCGGGGTCGAAGCGGACGCCCGCCAGCAACGCGTCCAGCTCGCGGGCACACCCGTGGACGTCACCGACGAACCAGCGCATCGACATCGACCCCTTCGTGCCGCTCGGAGGCGCCCGCTTCCCGCGACGAGGACTCCACGGTGCACTCTACCTCCGCCCGCGCCTTCCCATCCGCTAGAATGCCCGCGTCGTCCGCTTCCCCCTCCTTCGGGAGTGCGCTCGAGGACGACCCCCCCGGATCGCGAGGAGGCGAAGATGACGGATACCAAGGTCCTGGCGCCGGGAACGTTCTGCTGGTGCGAGGTCGGCACGGCGAACGCCCGCGTCGCCACGAAGTTCTACGGGGATCTCTTCGGATGGACCGCGCGCGAGATGCCGGCGGGCGACGCGGGCGCCTACACCATGCTCGAGATCGACGGCCGGAATCTCGGCGGGCTGTACGAGCTTTCGAGGGACATGCTCGACCGGGGCGTGCCGCCGCACTGGCTCGCGTACGTGAAGGTCGCGAAGGTCGACGACGCGGCCCAGAAGGCCACGGAGCTCGGCGGCCGCGTGGTCATGGGTCCCTTCGACGTGATGACCGCCGGCCGCATGGCGGTGGTGCAGGATCCCACCGGCGGCACGTTCGCGATGTGGGAGCCGCACGAGCACGCCGGCGCCGCCGCGATGGGGGAGATCGGCACTCCGTGCTGGTACGAGCTGACGTCGACGGACAAGGCCGAGGCGGGAGCGTTCTACGCGGCGCTCTTCTCCTGGACGCTCGAGACGTTCCTCGGGGCCATGGACTACACGATCTTCAAGAACGGCGAGCTGTCCGTGGGCGGGCTCATGCAATGTCCCGAAGGCGCCGACGCGGTCCCGTCGCACTGGACGATCTACTTCTCGGTCGAGGACTGCGACGCCACCGTGGCGAAGGCGGAGCGCCTCGGCGGAAAGGTCGTCGCGCCGGCGATGGACGTGCCCACCGTGGGACGCATGGCGTTCCTCGCCGATCCGGGCGGCGCCATCTTCGCCGTGATCCGCCTCACGAGCGCCTGACGCCTCCGGGCCGTCGGCGCGCACGCGAAAGCCCCCCGGACACGAGGTCCGGGGGGCGTCGACGTCGCGAGAGGCTTCCGACGACGTCAGGCCTTGTCCTTCATCACGTACACCTTCCAGTGCCCGTTTCTCTCCACGAACACCGGCGCGATGTTCACCTCGGCTTTCCGGCCCTTGTCGTCGGTCGCCTCGATCACCGCACCTTCGTAGAGGTTGAAGTTCGTGAAGGGCGCGAAGCCCTCGTCGAAGCGCACGCGGACGACGTGAAGCGGAATGCCGCCCCACGTGGAGAGCCCCGTGTTGACGCCCTTGTTGCAGTCGGACCAGTAGAAGAAGAACGCCTCGTCGACCGGCTCGTGCACGATGGGCCGGCTCTGGGGAAACTCCGGCCACAGGAGCTTCTCGTACTCGTCCTTGGTCACGTGGACGCCGTGGACCACTTTCGGGTCGCGCGTCAGCAGGGCGTCCAGCAGATCCTGCGCGCACGCCTCCGGCGTGTCGAAGGTGCGTGACAGCGAGAAGTCGTCGCGGCGCGGAACGGCGCGCCGGCCCCGCGCGACGGCGTCCGCCTCCTCGTCCACCGTCCGGCCCACGCCGGTCTTGCCGTCGAGCATCGAGCGGCGCTTGGGCTGTCCCATGGGCGCCATGGGAATGTCGTTGCGATACGGCCGACGCAGCTCCGGCGGCACGGAGATCGACGTGCCCGCGGACGCGGCACTGGTCGTCGGGGTCGGGTCGGCCGGGGCGCTCGCGGCGACCGCGACCGCGAGGGCATTGGCCGACGCTGCCGTCGTGCTCGTGGCGACCAGCGGGTCGGCGACCGCCGGCGTCGACGAGGGCGCGGGGGAGGTGCTGGCCATCGCCGGGGCGGACGTCGCGGCCGCCGTCTCCCCGGACGTGGACGACTTCGAACGGGCACTCTCGCCGGCGCGCGACGAGCACCCCGTGTGCGCGCCGAGCGCGCATGCGGCGAGGACGACCGTCGCCAAGTTCGCCGGGCGCATCACGAGGTCCCCATGCTGAGCGCGAGCGAGATCGACCGGCCGAGGTCCCGCACCTCGCCGTCCTGCGACCCCTGCGCCGTCCGGTACTTCGCGTCGAGGAGGTTCTCGAAGGAGAGCTTGAGCTTCGCCGCCCCCCACCTGACGGTGCCGGCGACGTCCAGGGTATGACGCGGCTGCTCGTAGACGTCCGGCATCAGGGGGTTGCCGTTCTCGTCCACGGGGCCGGATGCCTCCAGACGCTTCCCGAAGACGTTGTAGAGCAGCGTTCCGGACAACCGGTGCCCGGCGTAGGCCATGCCGGCGTTCACGATGTAGGGCGACTGCCCCGTCAGCGGGTGTCTCACACGTCCTCCCCGGGTGGAAACGATCGCGAGCTCGGCTTCCGACTTGGTGAAGGTGACGTTGGTGCTGAATCCGAAGTGGTGGAAGGCCGACCCGAGGCGAGCCATGGCCACGCGCGCCTCCAGCTCCACGCCGCGCACGTACCCCTGGGTGCCGTTGATCGGCACGCGGAGGAAGTCCGTCCCCAACGCCGTCTGATCCACCTTGTACTCGATGGGATCGTGGATGTTCTTCAGGAAGGCGCTGACCGCGAGGACCTCGTCCGCGGAGGGGAACGCCTCGCAACGAAGGTCCCAGCCGTCGATCGTGGCTTCCGAGATCTTCGTGTTGCCGGTGTACTCGCGGTCCCGATCGTAGTCCGTGTACTCGGCGCCGCTCATCTCGCGCAGCTCCGGCCGGTTGAGGGTACGGCTGTACGCGCCTCGGAGATTCACCTTCTCGGTGACGGCGAAGCGGACGTTGGCCGCGGGGAGCACGTCCGTCACGTAGCCGAACCCTCCGCCCAGGATGCCGACGCTGTCGGCGGGGGCGCCCACGATGGGATTCCCGGTCTTCACGACCTGCCGGCACGCCTCGACGCGCGCGCCGCCGATCAACCGCGTGCGCGAGCCGAGGGGCAGGTCCACCATGGCGTAGCCGGCCTGCACGAGCTGCGAGCCCACGTACCCGTCGGTCGGCCGCGTCGCCTCCTCCAGGCGGAACGTCGAGTTGGTCCCTCCGATCGACGCGTCGGTGAGGAGGGAGTCGGGCGGCAGGGAGTAGTCGGGGGGGTGGATCTGCGGGTTGCGGAACGCGAGGCGGCGGGTCTCCGCCACGCGGTCCTTGTCGCGCATGGCCCAACCGATCTTCGCGTGGCTCTCCCGACCCGCCCACGGCTCGAAGGGGACGTCGAGGTTGGCGGCGAAGTTGCGGTCGAAGTCGTGCAGCTGGCCGAACATGCGCACGAAGCCCGCGCTCTTGGTCCGGCGGCTCAGCTCGTACACGTTCGTCGTGTCGCCCGCGGCGTCGACGCGGGTGCGCAGCTCGTACGTGTACGATCTCTGGTCGGGCTCGTCCTGCTCGGCCTGGGAGTAGTCCACGTGCCAGTCGAGCTGGCTGGCCCCGAGCCGGGCGAGATGATGGGTCATTCCCGCGGAGCCCGTGACCAGCCCGCGCTGCACGTAACGCAGCCGTCTGCTGCGGATCGGCAGGTCGCTCGTGGGTCCCTCCTCCACGCGGACCTGATCGTCCGACGAGCGGTTGTACATGCCGCGCAGGTTGAGCGTGTGCGACGAGCTCAGCCGCCACCCCATGTTCACCAGTCCGCCCAGCAGGGTCTCCGCCTGCGAGCGCCGGGCGGCGAAGTCGTTGAGCTTCGAGAGCGTCCCGTTCGAGGTCAGGCTCCCGTAGTCCGTCACGTGGTAGTCGTAGTTGTGGAAGGTGTTGCGCAGGGAGCCGGCCGCGACGATGCCCAGCGGCATTCCCAGGATGTCGAACTGATCGCCGTAGGACAGGGCGCCTTCATAGGCGGGACGAGCGTTCTCGGAGGTCGGCGACCAGATCTTGTTGAACGACTTCCCCAGCTCGGCGATCTGATCCGGCGTGAAGCCGTTGCGGTAGGTGAACGTCTTGGGCAGGACCGGCTTGGCACCGGCCACCTCAGTGATCAGCGAGGGGAGGGCGCGGGTGCCGTCGTCGAAGCCGAGATAGTCGCGGCGGCCGCCCGGGTACGTGGCGAACGCCTTCCCGGTGGTCTCGCTCTGCGACCCCGAGCTGACGGATACGCTCCAGGCCCGTTGCGCGGGGAAGTCCAGGGTCGTCACGTTGACGACGCCGCCGCCGAACTCCCCCGCCTGGTCCGGCGTGTAGGTCTTCTGGATCACGACGTTGTCGATGAGGCCGGACGGGAAGAGGTCGAAGGGCAGCACCTTGCGGTTCGCTTCGGGGCTCGCCACCGGGGTCCCGTTCACCTGGGCCGCGCTGTAGCGCTCGCCGAGGCCGCGCACGTACACGTACTTGCCGTCCACGAGCGACACGCCCGTGACGCGGGTCACCACTTCCGCCGCATTGCCGTCGGTCGAGCCCTTGATCTGCTGGGCCGAGATGCCGTCGCTGACCGAGGCGGCGCGCTGGCGCCGCGCGATCAGGGCCATGTCCGTGTTGCGGATGGCCTTCCCCGACACCTTGATGGTCTCGAGCGTCACGGTCTTGGAGCCGAGCGCAGGGTTGACCTCGGTCATGCGGTTCGCCTGCACCACGATGTCGGACACGGTCACGACGGCGAAGCCGATGTGCTGGAGCTGCAGCTGGTACGTTCCCGGCGTGACGCGGATGCGGAACGTCCCGTCGCCCTGGGCGGTGATGCCCCCCCGGGGGCCGGTCGTGTCCGGGGCCGTGCGGGAGTAGACGATGCTGGTGAAGCCCACCGGCTGGCCCGTTTCCGCGCTGACGACCCGTCCGGTGATGCCTTCTTCGGCGATCGCCAGCGCCGCCGAGGCGACACTGGCGAGAACCGCGACTCCGGCGGCCGCGGACAGGCGCCGGGCCCCGAGCGTGGAGAATCGGCTGAACATCGAGTGACCTCCGCGGGGCGGCACACCCCGTGTTGTCTTCCTCCGACCCGGCGGGCCCGCAGGCCCGCCGAGCCGTTCGGTGGATGATCGCGGGCGGACGATCGCCCGTCAGCGCACCAGCACCAACCGTCCCTGCGACGGGTGCGAAGCGGTCTCGAGGCGATAGAAGTACGCGCCCGCCGGCAAGGAGGTCTCCGGCGTCCACTCGACGCTGTGCGCTCCCGCCGAGAGGTTCGTCTCGTCCATCAGGCTCGCGACCCGACGACCCGTGACGTCGTACACGTCGAGGCGCGCCGGACCCGAGGAGGGCAGCGAGAACTGGAAGCTCGTGCCGCGCGACACCGGGTTCGGGAAGGCGCGCACGTCCATGCCGAAGGTCGAGGCCGCCACGACCGGCGCATCCACCCGCGTGCCGCAGGCGTACGACGCGGTGTACGGGTTCAGGCCGCGCTCCATCGTCTCGTTGTGCTCGACGTTCACGGCCTGCCGGGGGAAGTTCGTGATGATCGAGTTGAAGATCTGCCCGTCCGTGCCTCGGCGGAGGTGGATGCCCCAGGTGTCCGTGGAGCCCGTGTCCTGGATGCCGACGAGCGTGATGTTCGCGAAGATCGGGTTCGAGCGGCAGGGGGCCTCGAAGTTGAACTCGTTGTTGTCCGCCTCGATGCCCTTGTCGCCCTGGTTCGCGTACTTCTGGATGACCGCGAACTGGCACGCGCCGCGCCAGCCCATCTGCCAGTCCAGACCGTCGTCACCGCCGCCGATTCCGATCAGGTGGTCGTCGCTGACCAGGCCGCCGAACCACTCGAAGTCGTCGTCCGAGCCCTGGATCGACTCGCAGTGGGAGATGACCGTCCGCGAGCCGAGGGCGTTCTGGGTGAACGTGTTCAGCTCGTTGTTCGGGCTGATCTCGATGCCCGAGTAGCAGATGCGCGTGTACGTCACGCTGCCGCTGCTGTCGCAGTCGTCCGTGCCGCAGAACAGGGCGCCGACGTCGCCTTCGCTGGCGCAGGACGCGCCGCCGAGGCAGTCCGCGCAGTTCGCCACCGCGCGGCCGTGCATGACCAGTCCGCCCCAACCGCCGATGATGGGCGGATCGGCGTCGCACGTCCCGGTGATCGGATTGGTCGGCGTCCCGTTCATGATGACCTTGGCCCCGCGCTCGATCGCCACGAAGCTCGGGCCGGTGGCGCCCTCGCCGACGATCAACGTGCCCGGATCGACGACCAGCGTGGTGCCGGCGGGGAAGCCGACGCGACCCTGGCACACGCGGACCGTGTCCGCCGTCCAGTGGGAGCTGGGCTGCAGGCCGGAGTAGAACTTGATGGCCCGCGTCTCCCAGCCCGCCGGGCGAACCTCGGGGAAGTTGCCGTACGTGATCCAGGGCTCGTGGGTCCAGTCCGGCGCGGCGTCGTGGGGATCGACCGCACCGCGATAGCAGACGTTGGTGAAGCGGCGCTGCGCGCCGCAGAGGTTGCAGGGGTCGGCGTCCTGGTACGCGAGGGTGGCGACATCGTCGACGTCGCCGTTCGCGATGCTCGTTTGAGCCGGCTTGAAATCGGTGTTGGGGAACACGCCGTTGAATCCCGGAAGCGGCGCGACGCTGAGGTCGTTGTGCGGTCCGTTCATCACGCCGGGATTGGGGACCCCGGGGCACTGGTACAGGAGATCGCCGAGGCCGTTGCCCCAGGTGATGAGTCCGTCGAGCAGGACCTTCGCGCTCGCCGGGGCTGCGAGCGCCAGGAGACCGAGGACGGCGAGAGCGCCGGTGGGACGCGACAGGAGTGCGCGATTCATTATGTCCGCACCTCTTCAGGATGAAGGCTCAGGGCACAGGATGTCGCTCGTCTGCCTCGGCTGGCCCCGTGGGGTGACGATCGACGCGGACAGGTTCCATCCGGACGGTGAAGCGGCGGTGAGGGTCGCTTCAAAGGACGGGCGATCGGCGCCGTCGTGGAGGGGCGATCCTCGGCGAGGTCGCGCGGTCCGCGCGCCGCGAGGCGGGCACGACTCGGCGCTCTCCGCGGAGGCGGGAGCCGCGGAGCCCATGGATCAGATCGGGAGGTCGGCCGGTGCGGAGGTCAGCAGTGCCGGTCGAACGCTCTGACGAGGAGGTTCGCGAAGGCCTCGGGATTCGTGCCTTCGATCTGGTGGCGCTGGATCACTTCCACCACCTTCCCGTCCTTGAAGAGCGCCGCCTGCGGGGAGCTGGGCGGATAGTCGGGGAAGAGGCTGCGCGCGCACTCCGTGGCCTCGAGGTCCATGCCGGCGAACGTCGTCGTGAGGCGCTTCGGGACGCGGTCGTGCGAGAGCGCGAGCGCGAGCCCCGGACGCGCGATGCCGCCGGCGCATCCGCACACCGAGTTCACGAACAGGAGCACCGTGCCGGGCGAGCCCACGGCCTTCCGCACCGCGTCCGGCGTCCGCAGCTCCTCGAACCCCATCTGCACGACTTCTTGCCGCATCGGCGCGGCGATCTCTTCGGGATAGCGCATCGGGCGATGTCCTCCTTCAGGTTGAGTACTCGATCAGGCGCCGCACGGAGGCGATCACCGACCTCGGCACCCGGACGCGATCCGTGTTCTTGAATACGCCCATGCGGGCCGAGCGAGCGAGGTGCTCGGCCCTCGTTGGCGCGTCCGGCAGGTCCCGGACGTCGGCGTCGAGGAGCAGCAGCTCCTCGTCGTTCTCCGAGTGGTAGCGTCCGATGTAGACGGTCGACCCCGTCGTCTCGACGACGACGGTGAAGCCGTGAAGGGGGAGATCGCAGTTCTTGCCCATGAATCCTCCGCCGGACGATGGATCGAATGTACCGGATCGCGCGGCGCCGGGCCACGGAGTCCGCGCCTTCCGGAGCGCGCGGTCGGCTACCGCGCCCGACCCTCCGGTGTCGGAGCGTGGGATGTGCCTTCCGGATCCTTCGCGTCGCGGGCTTCCGATTCTTGACCGAGCGGCGACGCTCTGATAGCCTGCACGTTCCGGAAGTGCAGCCCACCTCCCTGACTCCGGAGAGGCCCCATGCCGAGCGAGCGCGCCGTCCTCGCCCTCGAGGACGGGTCCGTCTACGAGGGCTGCGCGTTCGGCGCCCTCGGTCACACCGGCGGTGAAGTCGTCTTCCACACTGCGATGACGGGGTATCAGGAGATCCTGACCGACCCCTCGTACCACGGCCAGCTCGTCGCGATGACGTACCCGCACATCGGCAACACCGGGGTGAACGACGAGGACCCGGAGTCGTCGCGGCCGCACGTGCGCGGGTTCATCGCCCGCGAGTTCTCGCGCCGCCCGTCGAGCTGGCGCGCCACGCGGAGCCTCCAGGAGTACATGCGGGGCCACGGGATCGTGGGCATCGACGCGATCGACACGCGCGCGCTCACGCGCCACCTGCGGGAGAAGGGCTGCCAGCGGGGCGTGATCGCGAGCGGACCGGCGGCTTCCGGAAAGAGCGGCGAGGATCTCGTGGCGGCGGCGCGCGAGGTTCCCGAGATGCTCGGCCAGGACACGGTGCGCGCGGTCACCGTCCACCGCTCCTTCGAGTGGCGGGGGGACGGCCACGGCGCGGCGCACGACGCCTCCGCCACGTCGCGGCCCGGCCCCACGATCGCGGTCCTGGACTGCGGGTCGAAGCGGAACATCCTGCGGCGCCTCGCGGAGCGCGGCGTGCGCGCGGTCGTGTTTCCGGCGGATGCTTCCGCCGAGGAGATCCTCCGCAGCGGGGCGGCCGCGCTTCTCGTCTCGAACGGACCGGGCGATCCCCGCACCACCACCTACGTCGTCGAGACGATTCGCGCGCTGCTCGGCAAGCTCCCGATTCTCGGCATCTGCCTCGGACACCAGCTGCTCGGCCTCGCCCTCGGCGCGCGCACGTACAAGCTGAAGTTCGGCCATCACGGCGCGAACCATCCGGTCCAGCGCCTCGCGAACGGGCGCATCGAGATCACGTCGCAGAACCACAACTACGCGGTCGACGCGGAGAGCGCGCGGGCTGCGGGCTTCGAGATCACCCACCGGAGCCTCTTCGACGGGACGGTGCAAGGCATGCGTCACTCCGAATACGGCCTGTACTCCGTGCAGTACCACCCCGAGGCGGCGCCCGGTCCGCACGACGCGGGCTACCTCTGGGAGGTCTTCCTCGATCAGCTCGGCGAGACCGCCTGATGCCGCGACGCGAGGACATCCAGAAGGTCCTGCTCATCGGCTCGGGCCCGATCGTGATCGGACAGGCGTGCGAGTTCGACTACTCGGGCACGCAGGCGTGCAAGGCGCTCCGCGAGGAAGGCTACGAGGTCGTCCTCGTCAATTCGAACCCCGCCACGATCATGACCGACCCGGACGTGGCGGATCGCACTTACGTCGAGCCGATCACCACGGAGATCCTGGAGCGCATCGTCGCGCGCGAGCGCCCCGACGTGATCCTTCCCACGCTCGGCGGGCAGACCGCGCTGAACGCCGCCGTGGCGCTCGCCGAGCGCGGCGTCCTCGCCACGTATCGCGTGGAGCTGATCGGCGCCAGCCTCGAGACGATCCGGAAGGCCGAGGACCGGGACCTCTTCAAGCGTTGCATGCAGTCCATCGGGATGGCGGTGCCGAAGAGCGGCGTGGCCCGCACGCTCGCGGAGGCGCGGGCCGTCGTGGACCAGCTGGGCTTCCCCGTCATCCTCCGGCCCGCCTTCACGCTCGGCGGCACCGGGGGGTCCACCGCCTACAACTTCGACGAGCTGGAGGAGTTCGCCTCCGCCGCGCTGGCCGCCTCCCCGATCGGCGAGGTCCTCGTGGAGGAGTCGATCGCGGGCTGGAAGGAGTTCGAGCTCGAGGTCGTCCGGGACCGCAAGGACAACGTCGTCATCGTGTGCTCGATCGAGAACATGGACCCGATGGGCGTCCACACCGGGGACTCCATCACGGTGGCGCCCGTGCAGACCCTCACGGACCGCGAGTACCAGCGCATGCGCGACGCCGCGATCGCGATGATCCGCGAGATCGGCGTGGAGACCGGCGGGTGCAACGTCCAGTTCGCCGTGCACCCGGGGAACGGCAGCCTCGTGGCGATCGAAGTGAACCCGCGCGTGTCGCGCTCCTCGGCGCTCGCGTCGAAGGCCACGGGCTTCCCGATCGCGAAGATCGCCGCGAAGCTCGCCGTCGGCTACACGCTCGACGAGATCCGGAACGACATCACGCAGGTCACGCCGGCGTCCTTCGAGCCCACGCTGGACTACGTCGTGGTGAAGATCCCGCGCTTCAACTTCGAGAAGTTCCCCGGCGTGGACGAGCGCCTCGGGCCGCAGATGAAGTCCGTCGGCGAGGCGATGGCGATCGGCGGCACGTTCAAGGAGGCGTTCCAGAAGGCGCTGCGCTCCCTCGAGATCGGGCGCTTCGGGCTGGGCGCGGACGGCAAGGACGAGATCGATCCCGCCGCCCTGTCCGACGGCGAGCGCTCGAGCCTGAAGGACGAGATGCTGACGCGGCTGCGCACGCCGCGCTGGGACAACGTCTTCCGGATCCGCCACGCGCTGCGGCTGGGCGCCACGCTCGCGGAGGTCGCGGACTCCACGCGCATGGATCCCTGGTTCCTCGACCAGATCGCGCAGATCGTCGAGATGGAAGAGGAGATCCGCGCCGTCGCGGCGGAGGGCGGCACGCTCGACGCGGCGGCGATGCGTCGCGCGAAGCGGTGCGGCTTCTCCGACGTGCAGCTCGGGCACCTCCTCTCGACGTCCGAGCGCGACGTCCGGAGCCTCCGGGAGCGCCTCGGCGTCCGTCCCGCCATGAAGACGGTGGACACGTGCGCCGCGGAGTTCGCGGCCCACACGCCGTACCATTACTCCACCTACGACGGCGTCGAGACGGAGGTCATGCCGCCGACGGGGCGCAAGAAGATCCTCATCCTCGGCGGCGGACCGAATCGCATCGGACAAGGCATCGAGTTCGACTACTGCTGCGTCCACGCGGTCCAGGCCCTCGCGGAGGCCGGGTACGAGACGATCCTCCAGAACTCGAACCCGGAGACGGTCTCCACCGACTACGACACCGCGCACCGCCTCTACTTCGAGCCGCTCACGCTCGAGGACATCCTGAACGTCGTGGCGGCGGAGGAGCCCGCGGGCGTGCTCGTGCAGTTCGGGGGGCAGACGCCGCTCAAGCTGGCGCTCGCGCTCCAGGCGGCGGGCGTGCCCATCCTCGGCACGACGCCCGCGGCGATCGATCGCGCGGAGGACCGCCAGAAGTTCCTCGCCCTCGCGGAGAAGATCGGTCTCACGCTGCCGCCGGGCGGCACCGCGCTCTCCGCCGAGGAGGCGCTCCGGCTCGCGCAACGGGTGGGCTATCCGCTGCTCGTGCGTCCCTCGTACGTGCTCGGGGGGCGGGCGATGCGCATCGTCTACGACGCGCCGCAGCTCCAGGAGTACATGAAGGAGGCGCTCGACGCGTCGCCCGGGCATCCGGTCCAGATCGACCGCTTCCTGGAGGACGCCTTCGAGTTCGACGTGGACGCGATCTCGGACGGGGAGCGCTGCGTGATCGCCGGCGTGATGCAGCACATCGAGGAAGCCGGGATCCACTCCGGGGACTCGGCCTGCGTGCTGCCGCCGTACCGGATCCGCGGCGAGGACGTGGACACGATGCGCCGGCAGATGGCAGCCGTCGCCGCCGAGCTGGACGTCCGGGGGCTCATCAACGCGCAGTTCGCGGTCCAGAACGACGTGGTCTACATGCTGGAGGTCAACCCGCGCGCGTCGCGCACGGTGCCCTTCGTCTCGAAGGCGGTCGGGCGGCCGCTCGCGAAGATCGCCGCGCGCGTCATGGCGGGGGAGACCCTGGAGTCGCTGGGCTTCACGGAGGAGCCGCCCACGCCGCACGTCTCGGTCAAGGAAGTGGTGCTGCCCTTCAACAAGCTCTTCGGCACGGATCCCTTCCTCGGTCCCGAGATGAAGTCCACCGGCGAGGTGATGGGCATCGCGGACAACTTCGGGACGGCGTTCGCGAAGAGCCAGATGGCGGCGGGGGATGCGATCCCGATGGCGGGCAGCGCCTTCATCTCGGTCAACGATCGCGATCACGAGAACGTCGTGCCGATCGCGCGCGAGCTGGCGCGGTTCAAGTTCCGCCTGTTCGCCACCCGCGGCACGGCGCGCGCGCTGGAAGGCGCCGGTCTCGCGTGCAAGACCGTGCCGAAGCTCCACGAAGGGCGTCCCCACGTCCTGGACCTGATCGCGAACGGGGAGATCGACCTCGTGATCGCCACGCCTTTGGGCAAGAGCTCGCGCGCGGACGAGGCCGAGATCCGGCGCATCGCGCTCCGCAAGGGCGTGCCCGTCCTCTCCACGCTCTCGGCGGCGGCGGCCGCAGTGCGGGCGGTTCGCGCGCTCTCGGATCGCGGGCTCGAGGTGAGGAGCCTGCAGGAGTACCATCCGCGCCGCACGGAGCCGCCGGCGACGGACGGCCCTCCGAGCGCCGTGGCCAAGGCGGCGCCCGTGCACCGCCACGGGGATCCGGCGTGGTCTCCGCCCGGGTCCGGGACCTCGTCGTCGTCTCCGTCGCTCTCGTCGTCTTCGCCCTCTGCGCCGGCGGCGGCGGCGCGGGGCACCGACCCCGTCGTCTCGCGCATGCCTCCCGCAGGAGCTTGAGCCGTGAACGCCACCCCTGATTCCTCCGCGCCGCGCCGCGCCCTCGTGACGGGAGGCGCGGGCTTCCTCGGCATCAACCTCGTCCGCCACCTTCTCGCGCACGGGACGGACGTCACCTCGCTGGACTTCGCGCCGTTCGACTATCCGGAGAAGGACCGCATCCGCATCGTCACGGGGGACATCCGGGACCGCGCGGCGTGCGACCGCGCGATGGAAGGCGTGGACGCGGTCGTCCACACGGCGGCGGCGCTTCCGCTCTACTCCCGCGAGGACATCCTCAGCACGGACGTGGACGGCACGCGCAACGTCTACGAGTCCGCGCTCGCGCACGGCGTGAAGCGGGCCGTCCACGTCTCCTCGACCGCGGTCTACGGGATCCCCGATCACCATCCGCTGCTCGAGACCGATCGCCTGCACGGCGTGGGCCCGTACGGCATCGCGAAGGTGGAGGCGGAGCAGGTGTGCGCGAGCTTCCGCCAGCGGGGGATGTGCGTCCCGATCCTCCGGCCGAAGTCCTTCATCGGGCCGGAGCGGCTCGGCGTCTTCGCGCTCCTCTACGACTGGGCGAAGGACGCTCGCGGCTTCCCGATGATCGGCAGCGGCAAGAACCGCTACCAGCTCCTGGATGTCGAGGACCTGTGCGACGCGATCTGGCTGGCCCTGACCCTGCCCGCGGAGAAGGCGAACGACGTCTTCAACATCGGGGCGAAGGAGTTCGCCACGATGGGGGAGGACTGGCAGGCGGTCCTGGACCGCGCCGGCTTCGGCAAGAAGATCGTCCCCTTCCCGGCGGGGCCGGTGATCGGCACGCTTCGCGTGCTCGAGGCGCTCAAGGTCTCGCCGCTCTACAAGTGGGTGTACGAGACCGCCTGCGAGGACTCGTTCGTCTCCATCGAGAAGGCGGAGCGCGTCCTGGGCTTCCGCCCCAAGTACTCGAACCAGGCCGCCCTGCTGCGCAACTTCGAGTGGTACCTGGCGAACGTCGACTCGTTCCGCGGGGCCTCCGGGGTCTCCCACCGCGTTCCCTGGAAGCAGGGCATCCTCGGGTTCTTCAAGCTCTTCTTCTAGCCCGGATCATCCATGACGACCGGGCTGCGGAGGCGGATTCGCCCGCGTCTCCGGCGTTGCGCTTCGGCCATCGGGCCTCGACGTGGTGCAGGACTACGCCTCGGCCCGACGGCCTCGCGCGCCTTGGATCCATGGGCGACTCCGCCCCCGCGTTCGATCGTCCTGGTGATCCGGGGCTAGCGTTGAACGCTGGCGCGCCCCCTCCCGTCTTAGGCACGAGCCCCTGAAGAGCCGAGGGCCGAGACGGAGGGACTGGAGTCATGGGAAGCTGGAAGCAGGGCACGACGGTGACCGCCGGGTGCGTGCTCGCGATCGCCCTCGCCACGAGCGGAACCGCCCGGGCGGACGGCGACCGGAAGATGGACCGCCAAATCGAGCTGTTCGAGCGGATCCTCGACGACGTGCTCGTGGAGAGCCCGAACTGGCTGGTGCAAGGGCACCACGAGGCGCGGGGTCGCTACCACGCGGGGGAGGGCGTGCGCTTCTCCTTCGACGCGTCCCTCACGAGCGGCGGCGATCGCTGGATGGACGGGAAGTGGTGGCGGGGGTTGTGGCGCGACGACGATCGCGTGGTGATCATCCGCGGGGACGACGACGACGACGAGAAGGCCGATCGGGACGACAAGAAGGCCGAGCGCGACGAAAAGAAGAGCGATCGCGACGACCGGCGGGCGCTGCGGAAGAGCTGGATCGACCACGAGCTCAAGCGGCAGGAGCGCCTCTACAAGCGCGGCAAGGCGGAGCTGGTGGACGCCATCCTCCAGGACGCCGAGCTGCTGAAGGCGGTCCCGGACGCCGAGTTCATCACGATCGACGTCGACCTCCGCAACAACGACTACTTCGACGACAAGGACATCGACTCGCTGGTCCTCAAGGCGAAGATGGCCGACGTGCGCGCGTACTCCGACGGCAAGATCGACGAGAAGACGATGGTGGAGCGGGTGCAGGTGCAGGAGTCCTAGGGGCGCGGGCGCGGTCGCGTCGGGCCGCGCCTCCTCTCGCAGGGCCCGGGGGGCGCAACGCGCGACTTGCGCGGGGCGCTCCCCGGCGCCATTCTCGGCCGTCGCCGTGGCGGCGGGCCGATCGCCGGTCGGGCGATGCGGGAGGATACATGGGATGATGTTTCATCTTCAATCTCCCCAATCGTTTATATTGACTTGTCTCCGAAGATTCATGAAGTCCCGAGCGACCCCCTTCCCGCGGCCTCTTCCGCCTCCGTCGGAGCGCCGCCCCCGGCCGAGATCGTCGTGACGTCGCCGATCGCCGCGCTCTCCCCGGCGAGCCGCGCCTTCGTGCGCGCCACGGAGGAGCGCGCGCGGCGGGCGTGGCCGGCGCTCGAGGAGGAGTCCCTCGAAGGGTGGCTGCTGCGCTTCGCGGCGGGCGCCACGCGGCGGTCGAACTCCGTTCACCCCGTCGGGGACGTCCGGGACGTGACCGCCGCGCTGGCGGAATGCACGAGGCGCTACCTGCTCCGCGGCCTCGTCCCCCGCCTGCACCTTCACGCGGCCGTGTGCCCGACCGGCCTCGACGACGCCCTGGCGGCCGCCGGTTGGGAGCGCGAGCTGGAGGCGTGCGTGCACGTCGCGGATCTCGAGGGGATCGGGGGAAGCGCCGAGCCTCGCGGCGCCGACGTGCGCATCCTCCGAAGCCCCGAGCCGCCCTGGGTCGACCCGTTCGCGCGCTGGCGCGGGCTCGGGGGGGAGCCTCGGGCTCGGCACGTCGCGATCCTCGAGCGCGACGCGCCGGCGCGGGGTTTCGCGGTCGTCTCCGAGCGCGGCCTCCCTCGGGCGGTGGGGCTCGCGGTCGCCGACGAAGGCTGGGTGGGACTCTTCGACATCGTCACGGATCCTGCGGCGCGCCGGCGGGGTTTCGCCCGCGTGCTCGTCCGGGGCCTCCTGGACTGGGGCCGTGAGCAGGGCGCCCGGCGAGCGTACCTCCAGGTGGAAGCGACGAACGCGCCGGCCCTGGCGCTCTACGCCGCCTTCGGCTTCCGGGAGGCCTATCGGTACTGGTACCGGCGTCCGGGCACGGCGTGAGCGGGGGCCCGTTCGCCGGAAGGCCCCGTCCCACCGGCCGGCGTCGCGGGGCGCCGCCGACCGCCACTTTGGGCTACCAACGGCCGCTCCGCATCGGCGACGATGACCGTCGTCGAGGTTTCCCTGACTGACGGAGGATGACCCATGAGAGTCGCCGTCCTGGTCGCTGCCGCTCTGCTCGTTCTCGCGCGCGGCGCCGCTTCGGCCGAGCATCTGAGCTTCGACGAGGCGAAGCAGGTGGCCGCCCGCGACCACAAGCCGGTCCTGATCGACTTCTACGCCACCTGGTGCGGGCCGTGTAAGCGCTTCACGGCGGCGTCGGAGTCCGATGCGGACGTCAAGGCGGCCCTCGGCGGGGTCGTGCTCTGCAAGCTCGACGCGGAGAAGGAGGGTGTGTCCCTGGCGAAGGACATGACGGTCCAGGGGTATCCCACGTTCGTCCTCCTCGACGCCAACGGGGCCACGACCAGCCGCTGGTGGGGCTTCGACAAGGCGGACTTCCTCACGCGGCTGGCGGACGGGATTGCGGACCCCACCACGGTCGACCAGAAGACGGCGCGGTTCGAGAAGACGCCCACGGCGAAGGACGCCGCCACGCTCGCCAGCTACCACGAGACGCGCGCCGAGTACGAGGACGCCGTGAAGTACCTGGACCGCGCCATGGAGCTGGATCCGAGCCTGGACTTCACGTACCGCAAGTTCGACTGCGTCTCCAGCGGCTTCACGCGCAAGGAGCTGTTCGGGCTGAAGGCCGTGATGAACGCGGCGAACGCGGTGGTGAAGTCGAAGTCCGCGCAGCCGTGGGACCTCGTGTCGGTCGCGAACACGATGCGGGATCTCGGCCGGAGGCTGGGCAGCACGGACATCCTCGTGCCGTACCTCGGGCCGGCGCTGGATGCCACGGACAAGGCGACGGATCCGGAGCTGATGCGGCAGCACCAGCTGCTCAGCGTGGACCACGCCCTGTTCATCGAGCAGGACAAGGACAAGGCGCTCGGCCTCGAGCGGCAGACCCTTCCGGAGGGATGGAAGGAAGACTCGACGCAGCTCAACGGTTTCGCGTGGTGGTGCTTCGAGAACGGCGTGAACCTCGAGGAGGCCGAAGCGCTCGCGCGGCACGGCGCGGAGCTGGCGCCGGCGGGGTCGGAGCGGGCCATGGTGCTCGACACCGCCGCGGAGATCTGTAACGCGCGCAAGAACGTCGACGGCGCGGTGGATCTGGAGCGGCGCGCGATCCTCGAGAATCCCGCGAGCGACTACTACAAGAAGCAGCTCGAGCGCTTCCGGGGGCTCGAGGCCTCGCACGCGAACTGACGCGACCGGCGTTCGGCGGGCGCGCGGCCCCGTCGCCGCGCGCTCCGCCGGCGCGTGATCGCCCGCCCGGATTCGCAAGCTCGCCCACGCCCGCACGGTCGGGCGACTCGCGCGCTCGCCTGCGCCTTGCCCGACTCCGCGCTCCCTGATAGATTCGCCGCCCCGAAGGGGGAGTCGGCCGTGGCACAGAACGTCGTCGAGAAGATCACGCAGGCCTTCTCGGTGGGCCTGCCCCCGGGAACGGAAGTGCGCGCCGGGGACCTCGTGCGCATCCGCCCCCGCCACGTGATGACCCACGACAACACCAGCGCGGTCATCCCCAAGTTCCGCTCGATCGGCGCCGCCCGCGTGAAGGACCCGCGCCAGCCCGTGTTCGTCCTCGATCACGAGATCCAGAACGAGTCCCCCGAGAACCTCGCGAAGTACGCGAAGATCGAGGACTTCGCCCGGCAGAACGGGATCGCGTTCTTCCCCGCGAAGTCGGGCATCGGGCACCAGATCATGGCGGAGGAGGGCTTCGTGCGGCCCGGCTCCTTCGTCGTGGGCTCGGACTCCCACTCGAATCTGTACGGGGCGCTGGGAGCGGTGGGCACCCCGGTCGTGCGTACGGACGCGGCCGCCATCTGGGCCACGGGCGAGACGTGGTGGGAGGTGCCACCCGTCTCCCGCGTGCGGCTCGTCGGCAAGCTCGCCGACGGCGTCGTCGGCAAGGACGTCATCATCTCGCTCATCGGGACCTTCCGGAAGGACGAGGTCCTGAACCACGCGATCGAGTTCGAGGGCGAGGGCGTCGCGTCGCTCACGATGGATCAGCGCATGACGATCGCGAACATGACCACGGAATGGGGCGCGCTCGTCGGCGTCTTCCCCTTCGACGACGTCCTCGCGAGCTGGCTCCGCGCTCGCGCGCGACGCTTCCGCGAGCGGGGGGACGCGCAGCCGCGTCTCACCGACGCGGACGTGGACGCGCTCGCGGCGCGGCGCGTGATCGCCGATCCGGGGGCGGCCTACGCGCTGGACATCACGCTGGATCTCTCGGCGGTCGTGCCGCACGTGGCGGGGCCGAACGAGGTGAAGACCATCACGCCGCTCCCCGAGATGGAGAAGCGCGGGATCAGGATCCAGAAGGCGTACCTCATCTCCTGCGTCAACTCGCGCCTCGAAGACCTCGTGGAAGCGGCGCGCGTGGTGCGGGGAAAGCGGTTCGCCGAGGGCGTGAAGTTCTACCTCGCGGCCGCGAGCGCGTCGGTAGAGGAGGAGGCGAGGCGCGTGGGCGCGTGGGGCGACCTCCTGGCGGCGGGCGCCATCCCGCTTCCGCCGGGATGTGGGCCGTGCATCGGGCTCGGCACGGGCACGCTCGAGGCCGGCGAGGTCGGGATCTCCGCCACGAACCGGAACTTCAAGGGCCGGATGGGATCGCGGGACGCGGAGTGCTACCTCGCGAGCCCGAGCGTCGTGGCCGCCTCCGCCGTGGCAGGGCGCATCGCGGGGCACCGCCCGTTCGAGGGACGGCCGCTCGTGTCGTCCATCCGACCCGGCGCGCGCGCGCCGCGGTCCGCGGCGGACATCGAGATCCTGAAGGGCTTCCCGGCCCGCCTCGAGGGCGAGATCGTGTGGCTGCCGAAGGACAACATGAACACGGACGGCATCTACGGGAAGGACGTCACCTACAAGGACGACCTCGGGCCCGCGGAGATGGCGCAGCACGTGTTCCGCAACTACGACCCGGAGTTCGTCCGCATCGCGCACGCGGGAGACCTCGTGGTGGGGGGCGCGAACTTCGGCTCCGGCTCCAGTCGAGAGCAGGCCGCCACCGCCATCAAGTTCTTCGGAATTCCGCTCGTGATCGCCGCCACGTTCTCGCAGACCTACAAGCGGAACGCGTTCAACAACGGCTTCCCGCTGCTGGAATGTCCGGACCTCGTGGAGCTGCTGCGGGCGCGCTTCGGCGCGACGCCGGCCACGATCCGCACCGGGTGGCGCGCCGCGATCGACTTCCGCACCTCCAGGCTCGCGCTGACGGGTCCCGGCGTCGACGCGCGGGAGCTCGCGTTCCTGCCGCTCGGACCCGTGGCGCAGCAGCTCGTGGTCGCCGGCGGCGCCGAGGCGTGGGTGGCCCAAGCGCTCGCGGCCGGAGGGAGCGCGTGACCGAAGGCGTCGCCGGCCCGCGCGGGAAGGACGTCCGCTCGGACGCCTGGGTTCGCGTGGAGCCGTCGGCCGCGGGCGGCCTGCACGTCGACGTTCGCAGCAAGGTCCAGGGTCTCTACGGCGCGTCGATCCGCCGGCAGATCGAGGACGGTTGCGCCGCGCTCGATCTCCGCGACGCGCGCGTGGAGGTGGAGGATCAGGGCGCGCTGCCGTTCGTCCTGGCCGCGCGGCTGGAAGCGGCGGTGCGCGCCGCCCGGGACGTCGGCGAGAGGGCGCTCCTTCCGCCGATGCTCCCCGCGAACGCGGCGCCGTCGCCGCGCGAGCGCCTGCGCCGCACGCGGCTGTACCTCCCGGGCTCGCAGCCGAAGTTCATGATCAACGCGGCGGTCCACCGCCCGGACGGCGTGATCCTCGACCTCGAGGACTCGGTCGCCCCCTCGGACAAGCCGGCCGCTCGCGTGCTCGTGCGGAACGCGCTCCGCTTCCTCGACTGGGGCGACGCGGAGCGCATGGTGCGCATCAACCAGCTGCCGGCCGGCCTCGCGGACTTGCCGTTCGTGGTGGGTCACGGCGCGCAGGTGATCCTCGTGCCGAAGGTCGATCGCGCGGAGGACGTCGTGGCGGTGGCCGAGGCGTGCGCGCGCCTCGCGGGGAAGGGCCCGGCGCCCTGGATCATGCCGATCCTCGAGAGCGCGTCGGGGATCCTGGAGGCTGTGCGCATCGCGAAGGCGCACCCCACGGTCTGCGCGCTCACGCTCGGGCTCGAGGACCTCACGGCGGATCTCGGCGCGGAGCGCACCCTCGAGGGGCGCGAGAGCTTCTTCGCGCGCAGCATGGTCGTGGCGGCGGCGCGCGCCGCGGGAATCCCGCCCATCGACACCGTCTTCTCGGACGTCGCCGACGTGGACGGCCTCGCCGCGTCCGTGCGCGAGGCGAAGGCGCTGGGGTTCGAAGGCAAGGGCTGCATCCATCCGCGCCAGATCCAGGTCGTGCATGACGCGTTCGCCCCGACCGACGCCGAGATCGAGAAGGCGAGCGCCATCGTCCGGGCCTTCGACGACGCGGCCGCGCGCGGGCTGGCGGTCGTCTCGCTCGGCACGAAGATGATCGATCCGCCCGTGGCGAAGCGCGCCCGTCGCGTGCTCGACCTCGCGCGGCGCTCGGGCCGCCTCGGCGGCGCGGCGAACTCGAGCGAGCCGGCGCAGGCGAGCGAGGCGAAGCATGGCTGAGACGCCGCGCACGGAAGGCCGGGTCGTGAACGCCGCGGGGCGGACGGTTCCCACCGCGGTGAACGGCCGACCGCGCGTGCCGTTCCAAGGGGTCGGGAAGCACCGGCCCACGGGACGTCGCTACGGGCCGCCGATCCGGAGCTGCGCGGACTATCCCGAGGACGGGGACAAGCGCACGCCCACCTTGCGCGCCGCGCTGGAGCGGTCGGGACTGAAGAGCGGCGGCGTGATCTCCACGCACCACCACTTCCGGGACGGCGACCTCATCGCCAATCAGGTCTTCGATCTCTGCGCCGAGATGGGGCTCCGGGATCTCGTGTGGGCGCCGAGCGCGTCGTTTCCGTGCCACGCCCCGCTCGTGCGCCATCTCGAGTCCGGCGTGATCCACCACATCGAAGGCTCGATGAACGGACCGCTCGGGGACTTCACGTCGCTCGGCAAGATGCGCGGCGCCGGGATCCTCCGCTCCCACGGCGGGCGCTGGCAGGCGATCCAGGACGGCGACCTCCGCCTCGACCTCGCGGTGATCGCGGCGCCCACCGCCGACGCGTTCGGCAACGCCACCGGGGACCGCGGGCCCTCCGCGTGCGGGCTGCTCGGCTTCGCCTTGGCGGACTCCATGTTCGCGGATCACGTGCTGGTCGTGACGGACAACCTCGTGGCGTTCCCGTGCTTGCCCTGGCAAATCCAGGGGAACCACGTGGACCAGGTCGTCGTGGTGGACAAGGTGGGCGATCCTTCGAAGATCGTGTCCGGCACCACGAGGGTGACCGGCAGCCCGGACCGTCTGCTCATCGCGGAGCACGTGGCGCGCTTCGTCCGGGACGCGGGCATTCTGCGGGACGGCTTCAGCTTCCAGGCCGGCGCCGGCGGCATCGCGCTGGCCTTCGCCATCTACCTGAAGCGCATGATGATCGAGCGCGGCATCCAGGCTTCGTTCATGCGCGGCGGCAGCACGCGCTACCTCGTGGAGATGCTGGAGGAAGGTCTCTCGCCGGCGCTGCTGGACGGCCAGACGTTCGACCTCGAGGGCGTGCGCTCGATGCGCGAGAACACGGGCCACGAGAACACGAGCCCCTTCACGAGCTACAACTACCATGGCAAGGGCAACTTCGCGTCCATGGTGGACGTCACCGTGCTCGGCGCCACCGAGGTGGACGTGGACTTCAACGCGAACGTCGTCACGCACTCGGACGGGAAGCTCCTGCACGGGATCGGCGGCTGGCAGAACTGTCTCTTCGCGAAGTGCACGGTGCTGGCCCTGCCGTCGGTGCGGGACCGCATCCCCGTGCTCGTGGACCGCGTGACCACGCTCACCGGTCCGGGCGAGCTGATCGACGTCGTGGCCACCGAGCGGGGCATCGCCGTGAATCCGCGCCGGCAGGACCTCCTGGACGCGCTTCGCGGCTCGGATCTCCCCATCCGCGACATCCGTGAGATCAAGGCGGACGTGGAACGCCTCTGCGGAGGACCTCCGGAGGCGCCCGCTCTCGCCGACGACTTCGTGGCCACGATCCAGTGGGTGGACGGCACCGTGATCGACGCCGTGCGCCGCGTCCTCCCCGCCGGCGGTTGAGCGACCTCTTCGCGTTCCTCGCGAGCGCCGAAGCGTTCGCGCTCCGCGACGAGCTGCGCGGCACGGACGCTGCCGCGGACCCCCTGCGTCTCGCCGCCGCGCTCCGCAAGCGCCTCGCGCCCGCGCAGGCGCGGGCGTTGGCCGAGCAGATCCTCCTGGAGGGCCGGGCGGGGGCGAAGCTGCCCGAGGCGGCACGGCTCCTCTTCGAGCGCGTGCCTCTCGAGCAGGCCACGTCGCCTGCATGCGCCGCCCGCCACGCCGCCTGCGTTCCGGCGGGCGCGGCGGTCGTCGACGCGGGCTGCGGGCTCGGCGCGGACTCGTACGCCTTCGCGCGCGCCGGCTGTCGCGTGATCGCGCTCGAGCGGGATCCTTTCCGCGCGAAGCTCGCCCGTCACAACCTCGGCGTGCTCGCCGGCGAGTCCTCGCGCTCGCTGGTGGCGCGGGGGGAAGCGGCGCGGCTTCCCGCGCGCGGCGACGCGCTCTTTCTCGACCCCGATCGACGCGCCTCGGGCCGCCGTCAGGCGAGTCTCGCGACGTCCTCGCCCTCGTGGTCGGAGATCGCGGCGCTGCTGCCGCGCTTCGCGCGCGCGCTGGTGAAGGCGCCGCCGGCGCTCGCGGACGACGAGATCCCGCCGGAATGCGCGGTGGAGTTCCTCTCCGAGGGCGGCGAGTGCAAGGAAGCGCTGCTCCGCTTCGGCGCGGGGGAGACGCCGGGGCGGCGGGCCGCGGTGCTCGCGGCCACGGGGGAGACCCGCGTGGTGGAAGACGGGCCGCCGGCCGGGGACGCGGCGAACGGCGCCTTCCTCCTCGATCCCGATCCGGCGCTGCGGCGGGCGGGCGGGGTGGACGCGCTGGCGCGCGAGCTCGGCGCCGCGCGCGTCTCTCCCGAGAGCACGTACCTCTTCGCCGACGTCGACCCGCGCTCGACGTGGGCGCGCGCCTACCCCGTGCTCCACGTGTTCCCGTATCGCCCCTCGGACCTGGCGCGGCGCCTCGCTTCGGATCCGCCGCGCGAGATCCTCGTGAAGCAGCGGG
The DNA here is from genome assembly GCA_046330135.1 of bacterium. Lineage (GTDB taxonomy): Bacteria > ARS69 > ARS69 > ARS69 > ARS69 > CAYYFX01. The sequence goes on along the minus strand of JAXLTI010000003.1, from coordinate 400,397 downwards.
GCCTGCGCCTCCCGGAGGCGGACGTGCGTCGCGGCCTGCCGCGAGAAGTCGACGGCCCGATCCGCGTCGTCGTCTTGTTCCCGCGCGGGCGCGCGCGGGTGGCGTGTCTTTGCGCTCCGCCGGATCCGCGCTAGGATCCGCCGCGAGGAGGAATCCGATGACGCCTTCCGCGCCCGTGAAGCCTTCGACCGACGTCGAGCAGCGACTCGTCGACACGATCCGCACGCTCTCGCTCGACGCCGTGCAGCAGGCGAAGTCCGGTCATCCCGGCTTGCCGATGGGCTGCGCAGACTTCGCCGCCGTGCTCTGGTCGCGTCACCTGCGCGTGGATCCGGCGTGGCCCGAGTGGCCCGGCCGCGACCGCTTCGTCCTCTCCGCCGGCCACGGGTCGATGCTCCTCTACTCGATGCTGCATCTCTCCGGCTTCGATCTTCCACTCGACGAGCTGCGCCGCTTCCGGCAGTGGGGCTCGCGCACGCCCGGGCATCCCGAGCACGGGGTGACGGCGGGAGTCGAGACCACCACGGGGCCTCTCGGTCAGGGCGTCGGGAACGCGGTGGGGATGGCGCTCGCGGAGCGACTCGTCGCCGCGCGCTTCCCCGGCAACCCCGACGGACCCGAAGGCCACCGCACGTTCTGCCTCGCCGGCGACGGCGACCTCATGGAAGGCGTGGCCAGCGAGGCGGCGTCGCTCGCCGGGCACTGGGGCCTCTCGCGGCTGACCGTCTGGTACGACTCGAACCACATCACGATCGACGGCCCCACGAGCCTCGCCTTCACGGAGGACGTGGGCGCGCGGTTCCGCGCGTACGGCTGGCACGTCGTGGGGCCGGTGGACGCGCACGATCGCGTCGCGGTGGAGGCGGCGCTCCTCGCGTGCTTCGCGGAGAAGGAGCGGCCGAGCCTGGTGGTGGGGCGGTCGATCATCGCGCACGGCAGCCCGAACTTCGAAGGCAAGAACAAGGCCCACGGCGCTCCGCTCGGCGAGGAGGAGGTCCGCCTCGTCAAGGAGCGGCTCGGCTTCGATCCGGAGGTGAAGTTCCACGTGCCCGAAGAGGTGCGGTCGTATTTCGCCGCGTGGCGGGAGGCGCGCGCGAAGATGTCGGCGGCGTGGCGCGAGCGCCTCGCCCGCTGGCGCGCCGCCGACCCCGCGGCGTGCCGGGCCTGGGAGGCGGCGCTCGAGGGCGAGCTGCCCCCGGACCTCCTCGCGAAGGCCCCGGAATGGCCCACCGGGACGGCCGTGGCCACGCGCAAGGCGGGTCAGCAAGTGGTCCAGCTTCTGGCCGAGCAACTCCCTTCTCTCGTATGCGGTTCCGCGGATCTCTTCGAGTCGAATCTGACGAATGTGGAGGGGGCCGCGGCGGTGGCGAAGCCCGGCTACGCCGGGCGGAATCTCTACTACGGCATTCGCGAGCACGGCATGGGCGCGATCACGAACGGGCTCGCGCTCCACGGCGGCGTGCGGCCGGTGGGCTCCACGTTCCTCGTCTTCTCGGACTACATGCGCCCGTCCATCCGGCTCGCGGCGATCATGGAGCTGCCGGTGGTGCACGTCTTCACGCACGACAGCATCTGGGTGGGCGAGGACGGGCCCACGCACGAGCCGGTCGAGCACCTGGACGCCCTGCGCGAGATCCCGGGGTTGCACGTCGTGCGGCCCGCCGACGCACGCGAGACCGTGGACGCGTGGCGCTACGCCCTGCGGCGCGCCGCGGGCCCCACGGCGATCCTGCTCACGCGCCAGCCGCTGCCCGTGTTCGAGCGCCCGCCGGGCGCTGACGTGCCCGCGCCGGTCGGGCTCGCCGGCGTCGTGCACCGTACGGCAGGAGCGAGGCCGGCCATCGTCTTCGTCGGGACCGGCTCCGAGGTCGCGCTCTGCCGCGACGCGGCGCTGCTCCTGGAGAGCGAAGGTGTGGCCGTGCGCGTCGTCTCGCTGCCGTGCGTGGAGGAGTTCCTCGGAACGGACCCCATGTCGCGCGAGCGTCTGCTGCCCCGGGGCGTGCCGAGGCTCTTCGTGGAGGCGGGGACCGCGCGCACGCTCGACATCCTGCGCGCCGACATCGACGACGTGGTGCGCCTCTCGCGGTTCGGCGCCTCGGCGCCGGGCGCGGAGGTGGCGCGTCGGCTGGGCTTCGATCCGGCGCTGGTGGCGCAGCGGGCGCAGCGGCTGCTGCGCTGACGGGAATCAGCGCCGCGGCAGCGCCGGTCGGGCGGAGCGGGACGGGATCAGCGCGTGGGCGTCCCGGCGAGGACCGCGATCGCCTTCGCTTCGTCCGGCTCGCACAGGAAGACCGAGTCCAGGTGCGTGAGGCGCAGGATCTCCCGGACGCTCGGACGGAGCCCGAAGAGCACGAGCTCGCCCTCGGGGCGGACCGCCTTGAGCACCGTCACCAGAGCGCCGAGGCCCGAGCTGTCCAGGAAGTCGACCTTCCGGAGATCGATGGCCAAACGGCCTCCGACGGGCGGGATCACGGCGAGCATGCGCGTGCGGAAGCTCTCGGCGCGGTCCGCGAGGACCTGCGTCTCGTCGACCCGGAGGATCACGACCGGACCGGCGGTCTCGGTGGTGACCTGGACGGCGTCGCTCACGACGTTCTCCTCCCGGCGGGGGCTTCTGGAATAGATCGTCCGGATCCGTCGCGGGCTTGAGCATCGCGGGGCAGCGGCGGTTCGTGCTACGGTCGCGGGCTTCCAGGGAGGAATCGGCGATGAGCGGACATCACCCTGACCGGAAAGAACTGGTGCACCGCGGGCTCCACGACGGGCGCGCGGACGGGCTGACCGCGGTCCGACCCCTCGAGATCCACCGCTGCCGCACCATCGGCGCCCTGGTGGACGAGATGCGCTCCACGTCCTTCGGCGGGCGGCGCGTCGGCGAGGCGGCCGACGTCCTCCAGGCGATGGTGGAGGACGAGGATTGTCTCGTCGTCGGCACGTTCTCCGGCGCGATGACCGTCGGCATGATGGGCCATCTTCTCTGCGACATGCTGGAAGCTCGCTTCCTGGACGCGGTCATCTCCACGGGCGCGCTCATGGCGCACGGCTTCGTGCAGGCGGCGGGCCTCACGCACTACAAGTGGGACGCGCGCATGAACGACGAGGAGCTCTACGCGAAGGGCTACAACCGCGTATACGACACGCTCGAGATGGAGTCGAACCTCGACGACGTCCAGAAGATCGTGGAGCAGGCGCTCTCCCGCGCGGACGAGTCGGAAGCTCTGTGCAGCCGTCGCATCCACGAGCTGCTCGGCGACGTCCTCCTCGGGCAGAATCTCTCGCGCGGCATCCTTCCCACCGCGAGGAAGCTCGGGGTTCCGGTCTACGTGCCGGCGTTCACGGACTCGGAGCTCGGGTTGGACTTCGAGGTGACGAACCGACGCCGCCAGATGGCAGGGAAGAAGCGCCTCGCGTACGACCCGTTCCTCGACCTCCGCCACTACACCGATCTCTGCCGGACGAAGAAGCGGCTCGGCATCTTCACGATCGGCGGCGGCGTCCCGCGCAACTGGGGACAGCAGGTGGGCCCCTTCTGGGAGATCCTCGACAAGCGCATCCCCGGCACCGGCGCGCTCGTCCGCTTCACGTACGCCGTGCGGATCTGCCCCGAGCCGGACCACTGGGGCGGACTGTCCGGATGCACGTACTCGGAAGGCGTGTCCTGGGGGAAGTTCGTTCCGCCGGAGGAAGGCGGACGCTTCGCCGAGGTGCCCGCCGATGCCACGATCGCGTGGCCCCTGGTGGCGGGAGCCGTGCTGGAGCGCCTGGGCAAGCTCGGCGCCGGAGCCGACGCTACGACGAGCGCCGCGCGCGGGTGACCACGACGGCCGTGGTGTCGTCGGCCCAGGGACGTCCCTCGCCGTACGCGTCGGCGGCCGCGAAGAGCGCATCCAGGACCACCTTCGCGTCCTCGCCGGCCCGCGGCGCCACCGCGCGCTCCACGCCTTCTTCGTCGAAGTAGTCGCCCTGCTCGTTGATCCGCTCCAAGAACCCGTCCGTCACCACGACCAGCGAGTCCCCGCGGTCGATGTGAGCGAAGCCCCGCTGGAACGTGGACGTCTCGAGCGGCCCGAGGATGGTGCCTCCGCGGTTCAGGCGCCGCACGCCGCGCTCGCCGATGATCCACGGCGCCGCATGTCCGGCGTTCACGTAGAAGACGTTCCCGTTCGACTCGACCTCGGCGAAGAAGAGCGACACGAACCGGGTGGAGAGCATGCTCCGCCCGATGACCTTGTTCAGCTGGATCACCATGTTCGTGATCTTCAGTCCGCGCTCGGCGCCCATGCGCAGCCCCGTGACGACGTCGCGGGAGAGGAGCGCGGCGGCGAGGCCGTGGCCGCTGGCGTCGCCCACCGCGAGGAGCAGCGTGTCCGGCTCGGTGATGATGAAGTCGTAGAAGTCCCCGCCCACGCGGGCGGCCGGAATCGAGCGCGCGGCGATGGAGAAACCCGGGAAGGGCGGCGGGGAGGCGGGCAGGAGGCTGCGCTGGATCTCCGCCGCCTGGTCCAGGTCCACCTTCATCGTCTGGAACGACATGCGGTCGTGGATGGCGTTGCGAATCGTGTTCAGCGCGAAGTCCACGTCGTCCCGCAGCCAGCCGCTGCGGAGCTTGAAGGAGAACACGCGGCGAGGGTCCCCCTCGATGAGGAGGCCCGCCGTGTCGGCCTGCCCCAGATCTTCGGGGGCGCTGCCGGGTCCGACGGCCCCGTCGAACAGGTACACCCCGTGGCGCCGCAGCAGGCGGATGGCCGGGTCGTCCACGGCGAAGGCGGCCGGCGACGCGCCCGGAAGCGCGCGCGCCAAGAACTCCCCTTCCTGCTCCACGTAGAGGCGACCGCTCTCGATGGAGAGCGCCGGACCGAAGCGCTTCACGATTTCCGAAACGATCCACGGGAACCACTCCGCGTACAGCCCGCCGCCCTCGACCTCGCCGAGCAGACGGTCGAGCTCCCGGTAGAAGCGCTTCGGTTGGAACGCCGCCTTCGTCTCGATCGAGGTGCTGGTCAACGCGGTTCCTCCAGGAGCTCCTTCGCGCGGGCGAAGGGCCGATCGAACATCGGCCTCGTGAGCCGCCCCGTTTGCGTGTTCTGTCGGCTGGGATGGTAGCTCGCGATGAGTGCGATCTTTGCGTCCTCCGTGAGCGTCACTGTTCCGTGTCCGAACACCGGTCGTCCGGGCCAGGTCCCACGCCCCGACAAAGGGAGCGCGCGCACCACCGCGTCGAACGCGAAGCGGCCGAGCGCCACGACGACCCGCAGCGCACGATACCCCGCCAGCTCCTCCACGAGGAAGGGCCGGCAAGCGTCGGCCTCGGCGGCGCTCGGCCGGTTCGCCGGCGGCGCGCAACGCACCGCACACGTCACGACGGTGTCCTGGAGACGGAGCCCGTCGTTCGCCCGTACGGACTCCGCGCGGTTCGCGAAGCCGTGCGCGAAGAGAGCCCGGTAGAGCCAGTCTCCGCTCGAATCGCCCGTGAACAGCCGGCCGGTGCGGTTCGCGCCGTGGGCGCCGGGCGCGAGCCCCACCACGAGAAGCCGCGGGCTCTTCGGGCCGAAGGGCGGCACGGGCTCTCCCCAGTACGTCTCGTCGCGGTAGGCCCGACGCTTCACGCGCGCCACCTGGCGGCAATGCGCGATCAATCGCGGGCAGCGGCGGCACGCGACGATGCGATCGGCGAGGGCAGACGTGGGTGGACGCATCGGATATTCTCGCGAAGCGAAGGTCGCGGCGGGGAAGAACCCGCGACGGACGGGAGTTTGCCATGGCAGACGCAGAGCGGCGAGCCCTCATCGACGAGCTGGACCGGGCGTTCGTCGAGTTCGCGGACTTCTCCCGCGAGATCCCGCGCGAGATGTACGACGTGGCCGTTCCCGGCGAAGAGGGGAGCGTTCGCGCGATCCTCCGCCACGTCGTGGAGGCGGGGTACGGTCACATCACGCAGATGGCGCCGGCGGTCGGCGGCGTCGAAGCGGCGCGGCGTTTCTCGTCGCCGGTGCTGCTGGACGACCCCGAGTCCTGGGTCGCGGCCCTGCTGGACGTCGGCCGGTACGCCCGCGAGGTCCTCGCGAACGTCGACGACGCCGCGCTCGCGCGCCGCTTCAAGAGCCGCTGGGGCCAGGACTACGACGGCGAGCAGATGCTCGAGCACGCCACGTGTCACCCCGGCCGCCACGCGCGCCAACTCCGCCGCTTCTTCGACGGCGACCTCTAGCGGCCGTCCGCCCGGGCTCGCCTCGTGGCCCCGGAGCCGTGTCGGGGTTCGCTCGTCTCGCCTCGGGCTCGCCTCGTCGGCTCAGAGCCGTGTCAGGGTTCGCTCGTCTCGCCTCGGGGCCGGCCTCTTCGCCTCGGACGGGTCAGCCTCCGCCGTCCCGGCTCCGGCGCCCTCCCGCTCGGCGGCTCCGCCATCCTGGCTGCGCCGCCTCCGCGAAGCCGCGTCGAAGAGCCCGGCCCCGAGGCGAGACGGGTACCGGGTCGCGGCGGCAGAGACCGGCCCGCGCCGCGTCGCTCCGACCGTCGCGAGCCGGCTCGGCGACCACGGCGTCCTCGCGGGACGTCCGGTCGGCGACGCGCTGCGGCCGGTGATCGCGGCCGACGTCGCGTGATCACCCGGCGCGTCGGCGCAGGCCGCGCGAGGCGAGGCATGCGTCGGCGGCTCGGTGGCGTGCTTTCGCAGCGGCTTCGCGGAGTCGCTGATGGAATGGACTCCTCCCGCGACTCGCGCGGCATCAAGTGCCAGAGTCGCCTAGTCCGTAGTCGACTGGAAGGAGGAGTCCGCCATGAAGTCTACGACCATCGCCCTGGATCTCGCCAGCACCACCATCGAGGTCGCCGTCTCCAACCACCCCGGCCACGTCCACGAGCGTCATCGGCTCTCCCGCAAGCGCGTGCTCTCGTTCTTCCGCGAGCGAGAGCCCGCGAAGGTCCTCATGGAAGCTTGCGGTTCCGCCCACTACTGGGCGCGTGAGATCCGGGCGTTGGGACACGAGGTCCAGCTCCTGCCCCCTCACGCGGTGCGTCCCTACGTCACCCGCAACAAGACCGATCGCGCCGACGCCAAGGGCATCCTGGAAGCCTTCCGCAACGAGGAGATCCTTCCCGTCCCGATCAAGTCCCCCGATCAGCAGGCCCTCGCCGCCATCCATCGGCTCCGCTCCGCATGGATCACCACGCGCACCGCGCGCCTCAATGCCCTGCGCGGCTGCCTGCGAGAATTCGGCATCCTCATCCCTCTGGGCGCTCGCAAGGTCGCGCCTCACGTGCGTCTCGTCTTGGAGGACGCCCAGACCCCGATCCCCGAGCTGCTCCGCCCGCTCCTCGCCCAGACCCTCGACGAGCTCGAGGAGATCGAGCGACGCATCCACCTCGCGGAGCGGATCTCGTGTCGGTCGAGAAGACCCACCCCGACGTGGAACGCTCGCGCTCCATCCCCGGAGTCGGTCCGATGATCTCCACCGCCATCGCCGCCTTCGTCGGCGATCTCCGGCGCTTCTCATCCGCTCGTCGCTTCTCCAGCTACCTCGGCATCACTCCCAAGGAGGACTCCACCGGCAAGTTCCGCCGACTCGGAGCGATCAGCCGGCGCGGTGATCCCTACCTGCGCATGCTCCTCATCCAGGGAGCGCAGTCGATGCTCTGGAGAGCTCGCTCGAAGAAGGACCCCGACCGCGTGCTTCGCTGGGCCCTGGAGGTCCAACGGCGGCGTGGAACCAACAAGGCTGCCGTGGCACTGGCCAACAAGATGGCTCGGATGATCTGGGCCGTCTGCACCCACGAGACCACTTACCGCAAGGAGATCACCGCATCGTAGATCCCCCCGCTCGAATGGCTTGCGTCGAGACACGGGATGATGGCGAACCGGCTCTGACCGGCGCGGGGGAAAGCCGTCTGGCTACTTGACCCCTTGGGGTCGTGAACCGCCGATTGGCTCCCCGCGCGCGACTCTCCATCTTGGCCAGGGGTTCCCAAGCACCCACCACAGGCCGGAGATACGACTGCAGTCACGATCCCGGTCCGCCCCACCCCGCCTCGATGAAAGCCCCTTGTGGGAGGAGTCCAGATACGTAGCCAGGGATGGCGGAGGCGACGGAGCGGGAGGGCGCCGGAGCCCGGACGGCGGAGGCGACCGTCCGATGCGGAAGCAACGGCCGACGAGCCGACGACGCGGGCATCACGTGCGATAGAAGTCGCCGAGCCGAGGACGCGGGTGGCTCACATCGCCGTGACGCTGAAGCCCGCGTCGACGTAGTGGATCTCGCCGGTGACGCCCTTCGAGAGGGACGAGAGGAAGTACAGCCCGGCGGCGCCGACGTCGTCGATGTCGACGTTGCGCTTGAGTGGGGCGCGCTCGGCGGCGGAGCCCAGCATGTCGCGCAGGCCGGAGACGCCGGAGGCGGCCAGCGTCTTGATCGGTCCGGCGGAGATCGCGTTCACGCGGATCGCCTTCGGACCGAGATCCACGGCGAGGTAGCGCACCGCCGCTTCCAGCGCCGCCTTCGCGATGCCCATCACGTTGTAGTTGGGCACGGCCTTCACGGAGCCGTAGTAGGTCAGCGTGAGGATCGAGCCGCCCTCGGTCATGAGCGGCTCCACGCGACGTGCGAGGGCGAGGAGCGAGTACGCGCTGATCTCGAGCGCTTTGAGGAATCCGGCGCGGGAGGTGTCGATCGTGCGCCCCGAGAGGTCCTGCCGCTCGGCGAAGGCGATCGAGTGCACGAGGAAGTCGAGCCGGGTGAAGCGGCTCGCGACCGTAGCGAGCGCCCCGTCGATCTGCGCGTCGTCGGTGGCGTCCATCGGGACGACGAGATCCGAGCCGACTTCCGCGGCGAGCGGGGTGACGCGCTTGAGCAGCGCCTCGCCCTGGTAGGTGAAGCCCAGCTCGGCGCCCGCGGCACGGGCGCGCCGGGCGATTCCCCAAGCGATGGAGCGCTCGTTGGCGACGCCGACGATCAGCCCCCGGCGTCCCTCGAGGAGTCCGGCCCCTTCGGTCGCGCCCGCGGCTTTCGTGGCTTCGGTCGTCTCGGGGTCGCCCATCGATCCTCCTTCGGGGGAGAGCCCGCAGCATCGAGGGGGGAAGATTCGCAGGGAACTCCGTCGCCCGCAAGCGTCCTGGAGCCCGCGCTCCGCCGAATGCCGAGCCGGGACAGCCGACGATCCGCGAGCAGGCGGCCGCCCGTCTGGCACGTCGGGCAGTAGTCGGTCTCCGCGTCCACGTAGGAAATCCGCTCGATCGTCGCCCCGCAGACCGGGCAGGTCTGGCCGGCCTTGCCGTGCACGCGGAAGTCCTTGCGCCAGAGATCCTGCTTCTCGGGAAGCGTGCCCGGCGGGCACGCGGCCCGCACGCGCTCGATCCACGTCCCGAGCGTCGCGACGATCGCCCCGGCGAGCCGCGCCATCTCCTCGTCCGTCATGCGACGGGTCTCCCTCATGGGAGAGAGGCGCGCCGCGTGCAGGATCTCGTCCGAGTACGCGTTCCCGACTCCGGCGACGACGTCCGGCGAGCGGAGCGCGTTCTTGACGCGTCGATTCTCGGCGCGCAGCGCCGCGCCCAGGGCGCCCACCGTCAGCTCGCCCCCCATCGGCTCGATTCCCCGGTCCAGGTCCGGCGGGAGCGCGTCCGCGCGGAGCACGCGGAGGGTGGCTCGACGCTCCGTCCCGGCCTCGGTCATCTCGAGCAGCAGCGCCCCTTCGACCTCGAGGACGAAGAGGGTTCGCTTGCGGTGCGGCTTGAACTTCCGGGCGTCCTTCAGGCGCAGCCGCCCGGCGCGCATGAGATGGAAGGCGAGCGAGAGCCCGCGCTCGACGTCGAGGAGGAGGTGCTTTCCGCGCCGCCGTGCGCCGGTGACCCGCGCGCCCACGACCGCCGACAGCGGCGGCTCGACGGTGCGCAGCAGGAAAGGGTCCAGCGCCGCCGCCCGCACGATCCGGCGGCCGCCCAGCGCCTCGCCCAGTCGCTCGCGAGCGACCTCCAGCTCGGGCAGCTCCGGCATCGCGTCCCTCGGTCCGAGCCGGTCCGGCTCTGTCTCCCGGGAATCCGGAGTGCAGCACCAGGAATTCTGGCTCGCCGACTCCGGAAGAACATGATAACCCCGTGGCGTCTTGAACCGGTCGGGCGGGCGGTCCGGCTCCGATCGGAGGCTCGTGCAAGGCAAGGAGGGTGAAGATGTCTCGAGGCTTGATGCGAGTCGCGCTCACGGTGATGGCCGCGCTGCCGCTTCTGCCGTTGGGGCGCGCTGCGGCCGACAGTCAGTTCGACGTCTCGGCGCAGGTGAGGACGCGCGGCGAAGCGAGCGACCGGACTTTCCTGGACGACCGGTCCTTCCAGTACACCATCTTCCAGAGAACGAGCGTCCGCCTGGACGCGAAGCACGGCGACGGCGCCGAAGGCGTGATCGAGGTCCAAGACTCCCGCATCTGGGGCGACGAGGGCAGCCCGCTGGGCGACACCCACAACGTCGACCTCCACCAGGGCTTCTTGCGCTTCCGTCCCGGCAGCGCCGTGACGGTTCAGGCCGGTCGTCAGGAGCTGCGTTACGGTCGCGAATTCGTCCTCGGGGACGCCGACTTCGACAACGTCGGGCAGGCGTTCGACGCGGTGCGCCTCCGCGCCGACGTCGCGGACGGGTGGTGGGATTTCCTCGCCGGCAAGGTGTCCAAGACCTCCGGCTTTCTCGACACCGGCATCGACGAGAACACCGCCGCGACGTTCTTCCATCACGAGTTCCGGGATCCCAGCGTCGAGGTGGAGCCGTTCGTGCTCTACCGGGAGAACGGCGGCCCCAACCTGTTCGAGACGGCGTTCGGCGGATACGGCGACTGGAGCCAGGACCGCTTCTCCGTGCAGGGCGACGTCGTGATCGAGAAGGGGACGGTCGAAGGCCACGACGTGAACGCGTACCTCGTCGCCGCCGACGTCGCGCTGGACTGCTCCAAGCAGCGGGACCATGGCCAGGGTCTCTCGGTCGGGTTCACGAAGTACACGGGAGACGACCCCGCGGACCCCGACGACAGCGCCTACGATCCGCTGTACGCCGACGATCACGGCTACTTCGGGATCATGGACATCGCCGACTCGTTCGCGAACCGACTCGGCGTGGGCCTGCGTGACTACCACGCGAAGGCGTGGACCGAGCTCGGGGACCGCGTCACCCTCACCGGCGTCGGCAGCGTCTTCCGTGCCGACATCGCCACGCCGCTCGGCTCCGGCTTCGACGGCCACGACCTCGGCCAGGAGGTGGACGTGATCCTCCGGAGCCGCCTCTCCGACGGCATCGTCCTGGAAGCGGGCGGGGGCTACTTCCTCCAGGGCGATCTCATCCAAGCCACGATCTCCGATCAGAGCGCGACCTGGGGCTACCTCCAGGCCTCGGGCTCGTTCTAGCTCGACGCACCGTTCCCGCGGCGAGAGATCGCACGCGGGCGGCGAACGCGGGCCCCGGCCTTCGGGTCGGGGCCCGCTCTGCGGTCGGGCGCCCCGGCCCCGGCCCGCGGCCGGGTGTTCGCTCGGCGAGTCCCGTGTCGTTGTCCGGGGGGGCGGTCCGGGTTACTCTCCGTCCCTCCCGTCACCGAGGACCGGAAACCGTGCTGGACATCCGACTCATCCGTGAAGAGACCGAGCGCGTCCGCGCCGGTTGCGAGGCGAAGGGGATCCCCGTCGACCTGGACGCGATCCTCGCCCTGGACGAGTCGCGACGCCGGCTGCTCCGCGAAACGGAGGAGCTCCAGCGAGAGCGCAACGTCCGCTCGAAGGAGATCGGCGCGCGAAAGAAGGCGGGGGAGGACGTCGCGGCGCTCTCCGCCGACGTGCGCGCCGTGGGCGAGCGCATCCAGCGGCTGGAGGGAGAGGTCAAGGACGTGGAGGCGCGGCTGCACGCCGCCCTGCTCCAGGTCCCGAACCTGCCGGATGCCTCCGTGCCGCTCGGGAAGACGCCCGCCGACAACGTCGTCGTGCGGGAGCGCGGCACGGCGCCGTCCTTCCCCTTCAAGCCGAGGCCGCATTGGGAGCTGGGCGAGGCGCTCGACATCCTGGACTTCGAGCGAGGCGTGAAGGTGGCGGGCTCGGGCTTCCCGGTCTACAAGGGCTTCGGCGCGCGCCTCGAGCGCTCGCTCGTGAGCTTCTTCCTGGACCGGCACACCGCGAACGGCAAGTACCGGGAGATCTTCCCGCCGATCGTCGTGAACGCGGACAGCGCCACCGGCACGGGTCAGCTCCCGGACAAGGAGGACCAGATGTACGTCGTCACCCGTGACGACCTGTATCTCGTCCCCACCGCGGAAGTGCCGGTGACCAATCTGCATCGCGACGAGATCCTCGCGCGCGAGGCGTTGCCGATCCGCTACGCGGCGTACACGCCCAACTTCCGCCGCGAGGCGGGCTCGCACGGCCGCGACGTACGCGGACTCAATCGCGTGCATCAGTTCAACAAAGTGGAGCTGGTGAAGTTCGTGGCGCCCGAGACCTCCGACGACGAGCTCGAAGACCTCGTCGGCGACGCGGAGAGCGCCGTGGCGGCGCTGGGCCTCAAGTACCGCGTCCTCTTCATGTGCACGGGCGACATGGGCTTCACGCAGGCGAAGAAGTACGACCTCGAGGTCTGGGCGCCGGGGCAGGAGCGGTGGCTCGAGGTCAGCTCGTGCTCGAATTTCCGGGACTTCCAGGCGCGACGCATGCGGATCCGCTATCGAGGCGAAGACGGCAAGGTCGCGCTCGTGCACACGCTCAACGGCTCCGCGCTGGCCACGCCGCGCACGTTCATCGCGCTCCTGGAGCATTACCAGCGCGCCGACGGCTCGATCGCGATTCCGGAGGCGCTCCAGCGCTACGTCGGCAGCACGGAGATCCCGGCCCCGCAGGCCCAGGGCGTGAGTCGATGAGCGAGCCCACCCCTCCCGCGGCGGACGACAAGCATCGCACCAGCTTCATCGCGCTCGTGCTGCTCCTGCGGGAGATGTCCCTGAGCCTCCTTCACGAGGGACGCCGCCTCGAGGCGCGGGGGCTCATCGACTCGATCGAGGCGCTGAAGTCGAAGACGAAGGGCAACCTCGATGCCGAAGAGGCCGCGTTTCTCGACGACGTGCTGTACGGGCTCCACCTCGAGGCCGTGAAGACGCCGGCGGGCGCGGCGCCGCCCGCGGCAGCGGAGGCGGGGCCCGGCGTGGAGACCGCGGCGAAGCCGCCCCCGGAGGAGTCGCCGAAGTGACGCGACGTTGCGGTGTGCTCCTCGGGGCGCTCTCGCTCGCGTCCGCGCCGACCGGCGCGCACGCGTACGCGTCGGCGGCGGGCGGGCGCGGCCTGTTCGACGTCCGGTCGGCCGACGTGCCCGCGTCGGGATCCGTCGACGTGCAAATCTCGGGCGCGGGCTACGGCGCCACCGAGTCGAACGGGATCGGTCGCAACGACGTGAAGGTCGTCGACGGCGCGCTGCAAGTGGACGTCGGCGCGCTGGGCTTCGGCGAGGTCTGGGGCAGCTTCGGAGCGGCGATGCTCTCCATCGACTCGGCGGGCTACCGCGCGTACTCCCTCCGCGACGGCCGCGTGGGCGCGAAGGTGAGCACGGGCCGGGGGCGCTTCGTGCCGGGGCTCGCCGTCGAGACGAGCCTGCCGTGGGGCAATCGCCCGCGCGGCTTCTCGACCGGCTCGGCCGACCCCGCGATCACCGCCCTGCTCACGATCCGGCTGCCCGAGCCCAGCTCCGCCACGAGCGCGAGCCTCCACCTGAACGCGGGCTGGCGACGGGGCGGCGACGAGCGCGGCCGAGGCTTCGAGGGGTGGCCGCTCTACTTCCTGGAGCCCGTCTACCCGGCCACGGATCGCGACCGCATCGACGCGCGCGCCGCGCTCGAGCTGTCGGGACGCCGCGCCACGCTCTTCGCCGAGCTCCTCCTCGACCAGATCCAGAACGACAACCTCGCGTTCTCGGAGTCGCCGATCTTCCTCACGCCGGGCTTCCGCTTCGCGCTGTCCCGCTCGCTCTCCATCCTCCTCGCCAGCAAGATCACGCTCGCTTCGGACGACCCCGCCACCACGCGCTACAAGCCGGCCGAGGATCTCTATCCGAACTGGCAGCTCGGGTTCGCGATCGCGTGGTCGCATCGCGGCGCGGACGAGCGCGGCGGCGGGCTCGGGGAGTCGAGCCGGCGCGGGCCCCCGGAAGCGGAGTCGGCGCCCGGTCCGGCGGGCTCCGCACGCGAAGCGAAGAGCGGCGCCGGCCCGTCCGCGGTTGTCCCGGGGGAGCGCGCGGGGAGCGCGGTGGAGCCGAAGGCGACGCCGGCTGCGCCCACGACCGAAGGCCCGAACGCGCCGAGGACGGCGGGCTCGTCGCCCCAGGCCGAGCCGGCAACCAAGATCGCCGCGGCGGCGCCCGTCATCCCGGCCCCGACCTCGCCGCCGGAGCGGCTGACCCGGGTCGCGTGGGAGGGTGCCGCGGTCGCGCCGAAGCCCACTTCGTACTTCGATCTCAACCAGCTCGCCGAAGCGATGCGTCGCGATCCCGCGATGTCGGTGGAGATCCGCGTCGTCTCGGACGAGCCGGCGGCGGAGGTGAAGGGGCGGCTGGGGCTCGCCGCCCTGCGTGCGGAGTACCTGAAGGCCTTCCTCGTGGCGGCCGGCGTGGATCCCGAGCGCGTGCATGCGAGCGGCGTGAAGGCGGACGCCGCCGCGCAGACGGTGTCGGCGCCCGTGCCGCGCGCGGAGGTCGTGCGCACGGAAGCGCCGGCGGCGCCCGCGTCGCCTCCCGCGGAGCCGCCGCACTAGGCTCGTGGTGCGGCTCCCTCAGCGCGGCGCGCCCGGCTCCCTCGGCGGCGCGGCGCCGGACTCGCCGGCCGCGCGACGCTCGGACTCCTTCGCCCGCTCCCACACCTGGTCCATCTCCGCGAGCGTCATGGCGCGGCCCTCCGCGAGCATCGCCTTCTCCACCTCGCGGAAGCGGCGCTCGAACTTCTTGATCGTCCCGACGAGCACTTCCTCGGGGTTGCGGTTGAGGAAGCGCAGCAGGTTCACCACCGCGAACAGGACGTCGCCGAGCTCCTCGACGGCGTGCGCCGTGTCCCCGGCGTTCCAGCTCTGCCGCGTCTCGTCCATCTCCTCTTCGATCTTCGCGAAGACCGGCTCGGGGCGGTCCCAGTCGAAGCCGATGGCGGCGGCGCGCTCCTGCACGCGGCGCGCCCGCAGCAGCGCCGGGAGGCTGTGCGGGATGCCGTCCAGCGCGGACTCGCGGTCGGGCTTGCCCTCGCCGCGCTTGACCTCTTCCCAGACGCGCTTCGCGTCGCCGGCGCTCGCGGCCGCCGCGTCTCCGAACACGTGCGGGTGCCGGCGATAGATCTTGTCGTGCGCCTCGGTGAGAAGCTCCTGGATCGTGAAGAGCCCGTCCTGCTCGGCGACGAGCGCCACGAAGAGCAGGACGTAGAAGAGGTCGCCCAGCTCTTCGCGGAACGCGGCCACGTCGCCCGAGGAGTGCGCCTCGAGGACCTCGTAGGTCTCCTCCAGGAGATTCGGCTTCAGGGTCTCGATCGTCTGCTCGGCGTCCCAGGGACAGCCGCCGGGACCGCGCAGTCGCTTCTCGAGCTCCAGCAGCCGTGCGAACGCCTCGACGGGCATGGCGCCTCCTCTCGCGTGAGTCGGGCGGGAAACGGGGAAGGCTAACGGTCGCGGCGCGTCCCATCAAGGGCCGGCGCACCCGGCCCGCCCGCCGCGGCGGCACGTCGCGTCCGCGCGTTCCTCTCGAGGCGCCGGAGGATGCGTCCGCGCGTTCCGCCCGGGGCCGGGAGCGACTCTTGCCGCTCGCGTGGGGCTCTCCTATTCTCGCGCGACGTCGTGGCGGGGAGGGAGACGATGGACAGCTTGAGTGCCTGGGTGGAGGTGGATCTCGACGTCTTCGCGTCGAATCTTCGGGCGATCCGCGAGTTGGTCGGGCCCGGCGTGCGCATTCACCTCGTGGTGAAGGCGGACGCGTACGGCCACGGGGCGCCGCAGATCGCGCAGGTCGCGGAGGAGGAGGGCGTCCACTCGGTCGGGGTGGCCACGCTGGACGAGGGCTTGGAGCTGCGCGCCCACGGCATCGCGCTCCCCATCGTCATTCTCTCGCCCACGTTGCCCGGCGAGGCGCGCGGCATCGTGGAGAACCGGCTCATCGCGACCGTCGGCAACCTCGAGTCGGCGCGCGCGCTGAGCGAGGCGTCGCTCGCGCGCGGCGTGGACACTCCGGTCCAGGTGGAGATCGACACGGGCATGGGGCGCTCCGGCGTCGCCCCCGAGGACGCGGCCGCGTTCTGCGGCACGGTCGCCGCGCTTCCGAGCCTCTCGCTCGCCGGGCTCTTCACGCACTTCCCGCGCGCGGACTCCCTCGACGGCCGTGCGATGGTCGAGCGGCAGATCGCGGACTTCCGCGAGGTCGCGCGCGCCGTGAAGGCGGCCGGAACGGATCCGGGAATCCTCCACGCGGCGAACTCCGCGGCGATCGCGCTGCATCCGTCCACGCGTCTCGACATGGTGCGCCCGGGCATCCTCGCCTACGGTGTGTCGGCCTCCGAGGCGGTCGCGCCGCCTCCGGGGATCCGGCCCGTGATGCGCTTCGCCACGCGGCTCGTCCACATCCGCGAGATGCCCGAAGGACACCCCGTCAGCTACGGCGGGGACTTCATCACGCCCGAGCGCATGCGCGTGGGGACCGCGGCGGTCGGATACGGCCACGGCTATCCGTGGGCCCTCTCGGGGCGGGGCTACGCCCTGCTGCGCGGGCGGCGCGTGCCCATCCTCGGGCGCGTGACGATGGACACCACCGTCTTCGATCTCCGCGGCGTGCCGGAAGCGCGCTTGGGGGACGAAGTGGTGCTCTTCGGCCGCTCGGGGGACGAGGAGATCCGCGTGAACGACCTCGCGGCGCTCTCCGGTACCATCGTGTACGAGATGCTGATCGGCATCGGGCGGCGTGTGCCGCGCGTCTACACCCGCGTGGGCCGGAAGGTCGGGCAACGCACGCTGCTCGGTCACGAGCGCGCGCCGCGTCGCGGCGGGACGCGCTGACGTGCCGCTCACGAAGGCCGCCATCGTGGTGCTGGACGGCGTGGGTTGCGGGGGAGCGCCCGACGCCGCCGCCTTCGGGGACGAGGGCTCGGACACTCTCGGCAACACGGCGCGCGCGGTGGGCGGGCTCGCGCTGCCGAACTTCGCCTCCCTCGGCCTCGGCAATGCGGCCACGGTCCGGGGCGTGCCCCCCTCCGCGCGCCCGCGCGCGTCGTGGGGACGGATGCGCGAGACGGCGGCCGGCAAGGACACCACGAGCGGGCACTGGGAGATGGCGGGAGTCGTGCTCCGCCAGGCCATGCCGACGTTTCCGGACGGCTTCCCGGAGACCGTCATGGCGCGCTTCGCGGAGGTCGCCGGCCGTCCCGGGCTCGGCAACGTCGTGGCGTCCGGCACGGAGATCATCCAGCGGCTCGGCGAGGAGCATCAGCGCACGGGGCGGATGATCGTCTACACGTCCGCGGACTCGGTCTTCCAGATCGCGGCGCACGAGGAGACCGTGCCGGTGGAGGAGCTCTATCGCGTCTGCCGCGAGATGCGGAGGGCGCTCGCGGGGCCCTTCGCGGTGGGCCGTGTCATCGCCCGGCCCTTCGCGGGGCCGCCCGGCGCCTACGCGCGCACGTTGCGGCGACGGGACTTCTCGCGTGAGCCGGAAGGCGTCACGCTCCTCGACGCGGTCCGGTCCTCCGGTCGCGAAGTCGTGGCGGTAGGGAAGATCGACGACATCTTCGCGAGCCGCGGCGTCACGCGCTCCGTGCACGTGCTGCCGCACCCCGCGTGCGTCGACGCCACCGTCGACGCGCTGCGCTCGATGTCGCAGGGCCTCGTGTTCACGAACCTCATCGAGTTCGACCAGAGCTTCGGCCACCGCAACGACCCGCACGGCATGGCGGGCGCGCTCCAGGAGCTGGATGCGCGCGTGCCGGATCTCCTCGCGGCAGCCGGGCGGGACACGCTGCTCCTCTTCACGGCGGACCACGGCAACGACCCGACGACGCCCTCGACCGACCACTCGCGCGAGGAGGTCCCGCTGCTCGCCTGGAGCGGCGGCGAGGGGCGAGCGCTCGGCACGCGCGCGACGTTCGCCGACGTCGCCGCCACGATCGCGGAGATGTTCGGGCTGGAGCGCCCGGCCGCGGGGACGTCGTTCCTCGCGGGCTTGCCCTCCTGAAGGGGACGGCGGAGAATGCCGCCATGAGCGACGAGGCCGCCCGGGAGCTGGTGGACGCCGCCCGCGCCGCGGCGCGGCGCGCCTACGCTCCCTACTCCGTCTATCGGGTCGGCGCCGCCATCCGGACGCGCTCGGGCGAGATCGTCGCCGGCTGCAACGTCGAGAACGCATCCTACGGGCTGTCGATGTGCGCCGAGCGGACGGCGGTCTTCGCGGCGGTCGCGCGCGGCCTCGTCTCCGCGGACTCCCCGATCGAGGCCGTGTGCGTGCATGCGCCGACCGGCGCCATGCCGTGGCCGTGCGGCGCCTGCCGGCAGGTCCTCCACGAATTCGCCCCGCCCTCGCTCCCGGTCCTCGTGGACGGGCCGGAGGGCCTCGTCCGCTCCACGCTCGAGGCGCTCCTGCCGCACGCGTTCGGAGGCGGCAAGCGATGAGCGACGCCGTGGTCGCGGAGATCGTGCGGCGCGTCCTCGACGGCGTGGAGCGGGCGCGGCCTTCCGTGAAGGCGGCCGTGCCCGCGGACTGGCCGCCGCGTCGCGTTGCGGTCGGCGCGGACCACGGGGGCTTCGCGCTCAAGGAGGATCTCAAGCACTTCCTCGAGGCGAAGAGGTACGCGGTCGTGGACTGCGGCACGAGCGGCACCGAGTCCTGCGACTACCCGGACTTCGCCGCGCGCGTCGCGGAGCAGGTGCGCGACGGGAAGTGCGAGGCGGGGATCGTCGTGGACACCGTGGGAATCGGCTCGTCCATGGCGGCGAACAAGGTCGCGGGGGTGCGCTGCGCCGTCTGCCACGACGTGGCCACCACCCTCAACAGCCGCGAGCACAACGACGCGAACGTGCTGGCGCTCGGCGCGAAGGTGGTGCCCGCCACGCTCGCGCGACGGATGGTCGCGCTCTTTCTCGCCACGCCGCACGGCGGCGGGCGGCACCTTCGCCGCGTGCAGAAGATCCGGGAGCTGGACGGATGACGCGCGAGGAGCTCGTCGAGCGGATCACGCGCGAGGTCGTTCGCACTCTGGAGGAAGGCGGGCGCCACGCGCCGTCGGCGGACGCCGCTTGGGCTTGCGCCGGCGGCGTCGCGGTGCCCTCGGACGCGCTGGCCGAGCTCTGCCGCGACCTCGGCGTCTCCCGGCTCGGGGGAGGGCTCGGCGATCGGCACGGCCCCGGCCTCGCGCCGCTCATCGATCACACCATCCTGCGCCCCGACGCCGCCCGCGCGGACCTCGAGAAGCTGTGCGCCGAGGCGCGCGACAACGGCTTCGCCACGGTGTGCGTGCAGCCGTGGTGGGTGCCGCTGTGCGTCGACCTCCTCGAGGGGAGCCCGGTGCGGGTGTGCACGGTGATCGGGTTCCCGCACGGCATGAACAAGCCGGAGACGAAGTGCTTCGAGGCGCGTCGCGCGATCCTGGACGGCGCCACCGAGCTGGACATGGTGATCAACGTGGGCGCGCTGAAGTCGAAGGACTTCGCCGCGGTGGAGCGCGACATCCGCGCGGTGGTGGAGTGCGGGAAGCCCCGCGCCACGGTGAAGGTGATCCTCGAGAACGCGTACCTCACGGACGAGGAGAAGGCCGAGGGCTGCGCGCTCGCCAAGGCGGCGGGCGCGGACTACGTGAAGACCTCCACGGGCTTCGGCCCCGGCGGCGCCACGGTGGAGGACGTCGCCCTCATGCGGCGCGTCGTGGGACCGGAGATGGGCGTCAAGGCGGCCGGCGGCATCCGCGACGCGGCCGTGGCGCGCCGCATGATCGAGGCGGGCGCCACGCGGCTCGGCGCGAGCGCGTCGGTGGCGATCGTGCGCGGGGATCCCGGCCCCGCATGAGCCTGCCCGAGATCCTCGAAGGCAAGCGCGACGGCCGCGAGAACACCACCGCCGAGTTGGCCACCCTCGTGCGCGGCGTCGTCGACGGCGACCTGCCGGACTACCAGATCGCCGCATGGCTCATGGCGGTGCACTTCCGCGGGATGACGCGGCGGGAGACCGCGGACTTCACGCGACTCATGATGACCTCCGGCGAGGTGCTCGATCTTGGCGATCTTCCGGGCGTGAAGGTCGACAAGCACTCGACCGGCGGCGTGGGCGACAAGATCTCGATCCCGCTCGCGCCGCTCGTGGCGTCGGCGGGCGTGACCGTGCCCATGATCTCCGGTCGCGGGCTCGGCCACACCGGAGGAACGCTGGACAAGCTGGAGTCCATCCCCGGGCTCACCACGGCGCTCGACGCGGCCGCGTTCCGCCGCGTCGTCCGCGAGGCGGGCTTCGCCGTTGCGTCGGCGGGAACCTCGCTCGCGCCGGCGGACGCGCGTCTCTACGCGCTTCGCGACGTCACGGGCACGGTACCGAGCGTGCCGCTCATCGTGGCCAGCATCCTCTCGAAGAAGTACGCGGCGGGCGTCGAGGCGCTCGTCCTGGACGTGAAGACCGGCGCCGGCGCGTTCATGCGCCGCGAGGAGGACGCGCGCACCCTCGCGCGCACGCTCGTGGAGGTCTCGCAGGCCATGGGGAAGCGGGCGCGGGCGCTGGTCACGTCGATGTACGAGCCGCTCGGACGGACCGTCGGGAACGCGCTCGAGGTCCGCGAGTCCATCGATGTTCTGCGGGGGGAAGGACCGGCGGACGTGGTGGAGCTCACGCTGGCGCTCGGCGCGGAGATGACCGTCTTCGCGGGCGTGGCGAGCGACCCGGCGGCGGGCCGGGCGCTCCTCGCGCGGAAGATCGCGGACGGCGGGGCGCTCGAGTCGTTCCGGCGGTGGATCGCGCTGCAGCACGGGGACCCCGAGGTCGCGGACGACCCGGGGCGGCTGCCGCGCGCGCCGGTCGTGCAGGACGTGACGAGCCCGGGCGAGGGGTGGGTGGAGACGATCGACGCGCGCGAGGTGGGGCTCGCGGCGAACGGGCTCGGCGCCGGCCGCGGGCGGCTGGGCGATCGCGTGGATCCCGCGGTCGGCTTCGTGCTGCGGATCGCGCGCGGCGACGTCGTGCGGCGCGGTCAGCCGATCGCCGAGGTGCACGCCCGGACCGAGGGCGCGGCGCGCGAGGCGGGAGAGCGGCTCGCGCGGTGCGTGGCCTTCCGCGGCGAGCCGCCGGCGCCGCGAGCGCTCGTCCTGGAAACGATCGAGGCGGCCGAGCGCTGAGCACGGCCGCCCCGGATCTGGGACGATGGGAAGAGTCGGCGCTAGATCTTCTCGCCGCGCGCGCGGATCTCCCGCACGACGACGGCGAGGCCGCGCTTGTCGATCTCCTTGATTCCCTTGGCGGAGATGCGCAGCCGAATCCACCGGCTCTCGTCCTCGAACCAGTAGCGCTTCGACGTCAGGTTCGGTTGCCAGCGGCGACGCGTCTTGTTGTTCGCGTGGCTGACGTTGTTCCCGAACCGGGTGCGGACCCCGGTCACCTGGCAGATTCGGCTCACGTTCTTCCTCCGGACCTCGCTGCGCTCGGCCGTTCCGGCCGAACGATCACTTCATCTTGTGCTCGACGAACTCCACGTGCTTGCGGACCTTCGGGTCGTACTTCATGCACTTGACCTTGTCCGGGTGCGTGCGCCGGTTCTTGGTCGTCGTGTAGGAGTACCCGGTGCCCGCGCTGGACACGAGACGGATCTTCTCGCGGGTGGCCTTGGCCATGGTTTGCCCCCTCCGAGCGAAAGACGGGCGAGTATACCGGAGGCCCTCGGGAGGAGCAACCCCGGATCTGCGCGCTCCGACTCGCCCCACACCCCGCGCCGGGGAGTGGGGCGGGATCCGTTCCCCTGCGCCTCGGCCGGGGGTCCGGCGTTCGTCGAAGACTCCTTCCCGGGCCTCAGGGCCCCTTCCCGGTCTGGCCCGCCTGGGCTCGGCTCCGCTGCTCGCGATCCAGGTTGTCGAAGAGGCTCTCGTCCTTCCGGGCGTCGAGCACGCGTCCGCGATGGTGGATCGGGCAGAGCTCCGTGGGGACGTGTCCGTCGACGAAGATCTCCCGGTAGTGGCTCGGGCACTCGTCGACGGCCAGCTCGCCGGACTCCGAGCAGACTTCGGCCCACGCCACGCCGGGGGGGACGTCGAAGGGCTGCGGGTCTTTCCCGACAGTCGCCGCCTTCATGATGTCGGTCCAGACGGGCAGGGCCGCCGCGGAGCCGGTCATGTCCTTGCCGAGCGTGCGCTTGACGTCGAACCCCACCCAGACGCCGGCAGTCTGGAGGGACGTGTAACCCACGAACATCGCGTCCATGTAGTCGTCCATCGTGCCGGTCTTGCCGCCGGCCGGCGCGGTGAAGCCACGGGCCCGGGCCGGCGCGCCCGTGCCGTGGTCCATGACGTCGCCGAGCAGGCTGTTCATCACGGCCGCCACCGGCGCCGACAGCGCCTCCTGGGTTTTCGCCTGCCCGCGCTCCAGGACGGCGCCGTCGCGGTCCTTGACCTCGCGAATCGCCCACGGCCGGTGGAGGACGCCGAGATTCGGGAACACGGAGTAGGCGGCGGTGAGGTCCAGGAGCGTCACCTCGGAGGCGCCGAGCGCCGTGGAGGGGTAGGGGTAGAGCGTTCCGGTGATGCCGCAGCGCCGGGCCACGTCGATCGCGGCCGGCGGCCCCACGGTGAGGATCATCCGGACGGCCGGCACGTTGATCGACTTCGCGATCGCGGTGCGCATCGTCACCGGACCCTGGAAGTCGCGATGCGTGTTCTCCGGCTTGTACTCTTTCCCGCCGGGCATCGGCACGATCAGCGGCTCGTCGAGCAGGATCGTGGACGGTCCGTAGCCCTGTTCGAGCGCCGCCGAGTAAACGAAGGGCTTGAACGCGCTGCCCGGCTGCCGGCGCGCCTGCACGGCGCGGTTGAACTTGCTCTCCCAGTAGTTGCGCCCGCCCACCATGGCGAGGATCTCGCCGGTGGCGGTGTCCAGCACGATGACCGCGCCCTGGACGTACGGCGACGTCACGAAGGGGGCCTCGGGCGAGGACCACGACGAGTCGCGCTTCACCGGGTAGCCGTTCACGCGCTCCAGCCAGCGGAGCTGCAGCTCGAGGGCATGCTCGGCCGCCTTCTGGATGTTCCAATCGAGCGTGGTGGTGACGGAGAGGCCGTCGCCGTAGAGCCGCTCGGCGCCATAGCGCTCGATCAGCTCCTGGCGCACGTACTCCACGAAATAGGGCGCGCGCATCGACGGCGAGTCGCGCGTCACCACCTTGATCGGCTCGTGCTTCGCCGCGTCCATCTCCGCGCGCGTGATCGCGCCGGTCTCGCGCATCATCGACAGCACGGTCTCCTGGCGGCGCTTCGCGTTGTCGAAGTGGCGGCGCGGGTCGAACAGGGTCGGGTTCGCGGGGATGCCGGCGAGGAACGCGCACTCGGCCAGGTCGAGCTGGCCGATGTCCTGGTCGAAGTACTCGCGCGCGGCGGAGCGCACGCCGTGCGCGCCGTTCCCGTAGTAGATGTGGTTGAAGTACATGCCGAGGATCTCGTCCTTGGAGTAGATCCTCTCGAGGCGGATGGTCAGCAGCGCCTCCTTGATCTTCCGCGACACGGTGCGCTCGTGCGTCAGGAAGAGGTTGCGCGCCAGCTGCTGGGTGATGGTGCTGCCGCCCTGGGATACGCGGCCGTGCCGGAGATTCGCGAACACCGCGCGAAGGAGCCCGGTGGGCTGGATGCCCCAGTGGTGGTAGAAGCCGCGGTCCTCCGTGGAGATGACCGCCTGCACGAGGGCCTTCGGGATGTCCTCGAGCTTCACGGGCAGGCGGTCCTCGGCGAAGAGGTCGCCCAGCGGCTGGCCGTTCCGGTCGTAGATGCGCGTGTTCGACGGCATCTCGATGTGCTCGAGATGCGCCGTGGACGGCAGGTCGCCCTGGAAGCGGAGCAGCGCCGCGACGAAGCCGCCGGCGGCGAGGCCGACGAAGACGAGAGTCAACGTCAGCCACGCCTGCACCAGCCGGCTCTGGAACCAGCGCGGCCGCGCCGCGCCGGTCTCTGCCTCATCCACGGGCGACCTCCGCCGCTTCAACCCATCCCGGATCCGACGGATCCCCGCGGCTCGCCCGCGGTCGCTGCGTTAGCGGAGCAGTACCGTCCGGCTCCGCAGCGAGCCCTGCGCCGTCCGCAGCTCGTAGAAGTACACGCCCGCAGGGACCCGGTGTCCCGCGTCGTCACGGCCGTCCCAGACGGTCGTGTGGGCGCCCGCCGACAGCGTGCCCGACGAGAGCGAGCGCACGCGCCGGCCCGAGACGTCGTAGACGTCGAGCGTGTGCGACTCCGGGACCGGCAGCTGGAAGCTGATCTCCGTGCGCGTTCCGAACGGCGTGGGCCGACCGGCCGATAGCTGGAAGGCCGCCGGCGCGCCGCCCGCGATGACCGTCGTCGCGAGGTTGACCGTGACCGGCAGGTTCTTCGACCAGTAGCCCCAGTAACCCTCGGCGTCCTTGCCGCGCACCGCGTAGTAGTACGTGCCGTTCCCCTTGCCGCTGATGGAGTACGACCGCACGGGCACGGCGGCCGAGAGAGACGTCGTGGTGGCGAACGTCTGCACGGGGCTGACGTCGTCGACGTAGACGCCTTCGTTGTTCGTGTTCGCGTCCGTGTTCATGCGGAACCCGAGCAAGACGCTCTGGCCGACCCACGAGGCCAAGCTGAACTTCTGCAGGCTGAAGACGCCGCCGCTGGAGCCGGTGATCCCGTTCCCGCAGTTCTGGCCGGTACTCGGGTCGGTGTTCGATGTGCTGGTGCCGGGCAACGTCACGAAGGAGCGCCCGCCGTCGGTCGAGAGGACCGCATACAGGTAATCCCAACCGCTCTCCAGGTTCCACCAGACGCGGGCCGAGAGCGAGTCGCCCGCCTGCACCACGTACGGCTCCTTCGCCCAGAGGATGCGGTCGAGGCCGTCACCGCGGCCGGAATAGAGGCTGAACGAGCCGGCGAACTTGCGCGTGGTCGACGTGGCCCAGCCGTTCAGGACCCAGTTCCCGGCACCGGACTCCACGCCGTCCGTCACGACTGCGGGACCCGTCTTCTCGGCGATCTCGTAGAGCACGGGCGCCGTGTCGGCGATCGTCGGGAGCGCCCAGGTCACGTCGTAGTTGCCGTCGCCGTCCACGGGCAGCGGATCGAGCGCCATCGGTCCCGGCGGTGCGAGCTGGCCCGGCCGATCCGCGTACTGGAGCGCGGGCCAGACGCAGGCGAGGCCCTGGACCACGAGCGCGGGGATGCGGGAGGCGGGCGGGTTGAAGAAGTCCGAGCTCGTTCCCACCTCGGGCGTCATGGCGATGACGGGCGAGTGCCCGCTCCCGGCGTACATCCAGTCGTCGGACTCGCCGTTCGTGAGGTAGATCACGGAGTTCGCGGGGTTGCCGACCAGGTAGCCGTTCTGTGCCGTCACGATCTGGCCGTAACGATAGAACACGTCCTGATCCGCGGTGAGGCCCGGCTGGAAGCCCTGTCCCCACAGGAGGTCGTTCCCGAAGCTGTGGTACGAGATGCTGAACGCGAAGTGCCGCGAGTTCGCGAAGGCCTGGATCGCATTCGTCTCGGGCTCCGAGGCGGGCGAGGCGCCGCGGTAGGTCTCGTCACTCGTCAGCGGGCTCGAGCCGATGTCGTCGTGGCCCCACTGGTAGTCGTAATTCCGGTTGATGTCGACGCCGAACTGCCCGCTGCCGTTGTTCCGGCGGTTCTTGCGCCACATGTATAGCGTCGTCTCGCTGTAGGTGAGCCCGTCCGGGTTCACGGTCGGCACGATCCAGATCTCGCGGGTGTCCACCCACTGCGTGTACTGCGGATTCGTGCCGTACCGCATCGTCAAGCTGTCGGCGAGCGCGAGCGGGATGATCACCGAGATCGCTTCGCGCGCGTGGTGATTGCCCATCACGAGCACCTCGGGCTCGTCCTCGTCGACCGAGGCGTTGTCCGAGATCTTCAGCGCCCAGATCGGGCGTCCCTCGAGACTGTTGCCGAGGCTCGTGAGCTGGGTGATGGCCGGATACGCCGTCGCGATGGCCTGGAGCTTCGCCGCCGCCTCCGTATACGTGTAGTACTGCGGCAGGAACTCCGGCGTGGTGGTGATCCCGCGGGGCATCGGCCCGTGCGAGAACTCCTGGACCACGTGGGTCGCGAAGCCCTGGCCGCGAAGCTGGTCGAGCTGGGACTGCGTCACCAGCACGTCGGCTTCGAGGCCTCGGACTTCCGCGATGTCGAGGCCGGACTTGAGGAGGGCGGCGCGCTGGTCCTTGCTGGCGAGGTGGATCTGGGTGCGGATCCACGGGTTCTCGTCGGCGGACGCGGCCACGTGCAACGATCCCAGGAAGAGGGCGGAGAGCAGGAGCGCAGCGAGGCGGTTCATCGAAAGCTCCGTCGGTGGGTGCCTGAGCGGCGGCGCGGATCCCCGCGTCGAGGACGTCTCTTCGAGGGTAGGCTCTTCGGTCCGGGGGGTCAATGCGCTCGGAACGGCCTCGTCGTCGGGGGCGCGAGCCGGTACCATGGGCGCTCGCTTGCCGAGAGCCCATGCCCGAGGAGGCGCGATGCCCCCGTCCTTGTCCGTCGAGGAGCAGATCCAGGTCCTCCGGCCGGGCGTGGAGGAGATCCTCTCCGAAGAGGAGCTTCGGGCGAAGATCGAGCGCTCCCTGAAGACCGGGCGCCCGCTCCGGGTGAAGCAGGGCTTCGATCCCACCGCCCCCGACATCCATCTCGGGCACACCGTGGGGCTGCGGATCCTCCGGCGCTTCCAGTCCTTGGGGCACCGGATCGTGCTGATCGTGGGGGATTACACCGCCCTGGTGGGGGACCCTTCCGGGCGGAGCGTCACGAGGCCGCGGCTGTCGCGCGAGCAGATCCTCGCGAACGCAAAGACCTACCAGGACCAGTTCTTCAAGATCCTCGACCGCGACCAGACCGAAGTGCGCTTCAACGGCGAGTGGTTCGCGGAGATGAGGTTCTCCGACGTGCTCGAGCTGTGTGCCCGCTTCACCGTGGCGCGCCTGCTCGAGCGAGACGACTTCCAGAAGCGCTTCCGGGAGAACGTGCCCATCTCCCTGCACGAGCTGCTGTACCCGGTCATGCAGGGGTACGACTCGGTGGTGATCCAGGCGGACGTGGAGATCGGCGCCACCGAGCAGAAGTTCAACCTGCTCGCGGCGCGCGGCCTCCAGAAGGACCACGACCAGGAGCCGCAGGTCGCGCTCACGTTCCCGGTGCTCCCCGGCCTGGACGGCGTGCGGAGGATGTCGAAGTCGATCGGGAACTACGTCGGCGTGGCGGAGCCGCCGGAGCAGATGTACGGGAAGCTGATGTCGATCCCCGACGACCTGACGGGGGTGTATGTGGCGCAGCTCGCTCAGTGGAGCCCGGACGAGACGGCGGAGGCCCTTCGCGGCTTGGCCCGGGGCGAGGATCCGATGGGCTGGAAGTCGCGGCTCGCGGAGCACCTCGTGAGCGTCTACCACGGAGCGCAGGCGGCCGAGGGGGCGCGCGCGCACTTCGACCGCGTCGTGCGGCGCAAGGAAGAGCCGGAGGACGTGGCGGAGCAACGGGTCGTCGCGTGGGCGCCCACGCTGTGGCTGCCGCGCCTGCTGAAGGAGTGCGGTCTCGCGCCGTCCACGAGCGAGGCGCGCCGGCTCATCGCGTCCGGCGGCGTCATGGTGGACGGGGAGAAGGTCACGCGCGAGGAGACCGAGCTGCCGGGGACGGACGGCGCGGCGTACCGGCTCAAGGTGGGGAAGCGTCGTTTTCTTCGCATCGTGATCGAGGGCCCGCGCGCCTGACCGGGGCCGAAGCGCCCTCGACCGCGTGCGACCGACCCCCCCAAGGAGCGGAAACGGCCTCCTGCGGCGCCATCCACGCCGCGAACGGGGTGGTTTCGGGCGCGCCGTCTCGCATCGCCTCGCCACCCTTCGTGTTTTTTTGCAGGAAGAGGCGCCGGGATCGACTCGGGGCGCCCGGCTAACGCCTTGTGCGCCAACGCCTTGAGAGGGATCAAAAAAAGTGCCCCCGGCGGCGCGAAGAATGGTTGACGCTGCCGGGGTGGGGTGCTAACTTGCCGTCCGCGCTGAAACGGAAATCCGGCGCACGATCTTTGAAAATCGAGAGTCGTACACCGTCCTGAAAAAGGATTTGGGCGGGTCCGTTCCATCCGTGACCGGCTTGCCGGGAGCGGCTGGACATGGACTTCGATTTCCTGATCCGTGGGACCGTCGGCCCCTCGCGGGCTGCACGGCCACGAGTCTTTTTGTCGTCACGGCTTTTTCAGCGTGGCGGCTTTGATTCACACCACGGAGAGTTTGATCCTGGCTCAGAACGAACGTTGGCGGCGTGGATTAGGCATGCAAGTCGAACGCGAACGTCGGGCTTCGGCCTGGCTAGTAGAGTGGCGAACGGGTGAGTAACGCGTGGGCAATCTACCCTCAAGTGGGGAATAACCATTCTAACGAGTGGCTAATTCCGCATGTGTCTGCTCTGTCGCATGGCGGAGCGGGGAAAGGCGGGGACCTTCGGGCCTGCCGCTTGAGGAGGAGCCCGCGTCCCATTAGCTAGTTGGCGGGGTAACGGCCCACCAAGGCTACGATGGGTAGCCGATCTGAGAGGATGACCGGCCACACTGGGACTGAGATACGGCCCAGACTCCTACGGGAGGCAGCAGTCGAGAGGCTTCGGCAATGGGGGCAACCCTGACCGAGCGACGCCGCGTGCGGGATGAAGGCCTTCGGGTTGTAAACCGCTGTCAGGAGGGAAGAATCCCCCCGGGTCAACACCTCGGGGGTTGACGGTACCTCCAAAGGAAGCTCCGGCTAACTCCGTGCCAGCAGCCGCGGTAATACGGAGGGAGCAAACGTTGTTCGGATTCACTGGGCGTAAAGGGCGTGTAGGCGGTCTGGCAAGTCAGGGGTGAAATGCCACGGCTCAACCGTGGAATTGCCTTTGAAACTACCGGACTTGAGGCCGTGAGAGGAGACTGGAATTCCCAGTGTAGCGGTGAAATGCATAGATATTGGGAAGAACACCAGTGGCGAAGGCGAGTCTCTGGCACGGTTCTGACGCTGAGGCGCGAAAGCTAGGGGAGCAAACGGGATTAGATACCCCGGTAGTCCTAGCCGTAAACGATGGACACTAAGTGTCGGCCGATCGACCCGGTCGGTGCTGAAGCTAACGCCTTAAGTGTCCCGCCTGGGGAGTACGGCCGCAAGGTTGAAACTCAAAGGAATTGACGGGGGCCCGCACAAGCGGTGGAGCATGTGGTTTAATTCGACGCAACGCGAAGAACCTTACCCAGGCTTGACCCACTCGGGACAGCCTCAGAGATGGGGTCTTCCTTCGGGACCCGAGGACAGGTGCTGCATGGCTGTCGTCAGCTCGTGTCGTGAGATGTTGGGTTAAGTCCCGCAACGAGCGCAACCCTTACCCTTAGTTGCCAGCGGTTCGGCCGGGCACTCTAAGGGGACTGCCCCGGAAAACGGGGAGGAAGGTGGGGATGACGTCAAGTCCTCATGGCCCTTACGCCTGGGGCTACACACGTGCTACAATGGTCGGTACAAAGGGTCGCAATGCCGCGAGGTGGAGCTAATCCCAAAAAGCCGGCCTCAGTTCGGATTGGAGTCTGCAACTCGACTCCATGAAGTCGGAATCGCTAGTAATCGCGGATCAGCACGCCGCGGTGAATACGTTCCCGGGCCTTGTACACACCGCCCGTCAAGTCAGCCGAGTTGAGTGCTCCCTAAGAGCTTGATCTGACCCGCAAGGGAGGAAGGGCTCCAAGGAGTGCTTAGTGAGGGGGACTAAGTCGTAACAAGGTAGCCGTATCGGAAGGTGCGGCTGGATCACCTCCTTTCTAAGGAGTAGGGGCGGCCCCTCTTCGGAGGGATCGTCCCCAGGTCGACGCCTGAAGACTCTTCAGGCGGTGTACGCTCTCGAGTTTCCGCGTGGTTCCTTCTCGGACGGCGCGCGGCCGGGCCTCCCATGGCCCGCGCAGCGGGAATCGACCGGGGGGCGAGCTCTCCCCGGAGAGAGCAGGCCCGCCATCACCGGGGGGCCTATAGCTCAGGTGGTTAGAGCGCACGCCTGATAAGCGTGAGGTCGGTAGTTCGACTCTACCTAGGCCCACCACATCTCGCGTCGCATCCCCGTTCGTCGCCGGAAGGAATCGAGACCGTCCACCGTGGACTCGCCGTGAAGCGTAGCGCTTCCTGCGGGTCTCGGGGACTCCGCGAACGTCGCCCCCCGGGGCTGTAGCTCAGTTGGGAGAGCACCGGCTTTGCAAGCCGGGGGTCACCGGTTCGATCCCGGTCAGCTCCACCATCGGGCACGATTCGCCGACTCTCACACGACCACGCGAACGAGTGGACGGGCATCTCGCGGCGCAAGGCGCCTCGAGTCGAAAATGCCGACCGCGCCAGACGCGGTTCGCTCTTTGACAATCAAGGCTGACGAATCGGGTGAACACTGAGTTGCAGTCCGTCCCGAGGGTGGTTCGCCGCCCGAGGGATGGTGATTCGAGCACTAGATGGATCAAGCTACTAAGGGCAGACGGTGGATGCCTTGGCGTCAGAAGGCGATGAAGGACGTGGTAAGCTGCGATAAGCCTCGGGGAGCTGCAAACAAGCTTTGATCCGGGGATCTCCGAATGGGGCAACCCGCCCGGAGTCATGTCCGGGCGCCTTCGGGACGAATCCATAGTCCCGGAGGGGCCAACGGGGGGAACTGAAACATCTCAGTACCCCCAGGAAGAGAAAGAAACCTCGATTCTCCGAGTAGCGGCGAGCGAAAGGGGAACAGCCTAAACCGGCGGCGTGTCGAAGCCTGCACGCGTTGCGCCGCCGGGGTTGTGGAACGACGTCGGACCCCCGTGCAGAGGGGTCAAGGAGTCACAAAGTCCGGATCTAGCCGAACGGTCCTGGAAAGGCCGGCCATAGCGGGTGATAGCCCCGTAGGCGAAAGGTCGCGGGCCTCCTCGGACGTCGCTTCCGAGTACCGCGGGACACGTGAAATCCTGTGGGAACCTGCGGGGACCACCCCGCAAGGCTAAATACTCTCTGACGACCGATAGTGAAGCAGTACCGTGAGGGAAAGGTGAAAAGCACCCCTGGCGGGGAGTGAAATAGTACCTGAAACCGTTTGCCTACAAGCTGTGGAAGGTGAACCGGGATCCTTCGGGAGCCCGGGGAACTGACCGCGTGCCTTTTGCATAATGATCCAGTGAGTTACTCGGGCGTGGCAAGGTTAAGTGGGGAAACCACGGAGCCGTAGCGAAAGCGAGTCCGAAATGGGCGACCAGTCACGTCCGGTAGACGCGAAGCCAGGTGATCTACCCATGGCCAGGCTAAAGCGCGCGTAGTGGCGCGTGGAGGGCCGAACCCATTAACGTTGAAAAGTTATGGGATGAGCTGTGGGTAGGGGTGAAAGGCCAATCAAACCTGGAGATAGCTCGTTCTCCCCGAAATATTTTTAGGAATAGCCTCGCGTATTCCGTGTAGGTGGTAGAGCACTGACTGGGCTAGGGGCCTCACCAGGTTACCGAACCCATTCAAACTCCGAATGCCAACACGCCAAGCGCGGGAGTCAGGACGTGGGGGATAAGCTCCATGGCCGAGAGGGAGACAACCCAGATCGCCAGCTAAGGCCCCAAAATCAAGGCTAAGTGCAAAAGGATGTG
The DNA here is from genome assembly GCA_046330135.1 of bacterium. Classification (GTDB taxonomy): domain Bacteria; phylum ARS69; class ARS69; order ARS69; family ARS69; genus CAYYFX01. The sequence continues at coordinate 368,610 of JAXLTI010000003.1, read as the reverse complement.
GGTTCGCACTGACAACTGGGATGTTGGCTTAGAAGCAGCCACCATTCAAAGAAAGCGTAATAGCTCACCAGTCAAGTGGACCTGCGCCGATAATTCGCGGGACTCAAGCCTTGTGCCGAAGCTGCGGGATTCCTCTTCGGAGGGATCGGTAGGGGAGCATTCCCTAGCTGCGAATGCGCGCCGTGAGACGCGCTGGAGCGATGGGAAGAGACGATGCTGGAACGAGTAGCGATAAAGCAGGTGAAAACCCTGCTCACCGTAAGCCCAAGGTTTCCTGAGCAAGGTCAGTCCGCTCAGGGTCAGTCGGTCCCTAAGCCGAGGCCGAAAGGCGTAGGTGATGGAAAACGGGTTAACATTCCCGTACCGTCGGTAAGGCGTTTGACCGATGGGGAGACGCAGAAGGGAACGTCATCCTCCGACCGGTTGTGGAGGTCCAAGCGTGTAGGGAGATCCCGCAGGCAAATCCGTGGGGTCAATTCCGAGGCGCGACGGGGAGGGGCCTAGCCCCACAAACTGGCGAATACCACGCTGCCGAGAAAATCCTCTAAGGGAGTCGAGCCGGCGACCGTACCGCAAACCGACACAGGTGGGCGAGGAGAGTATCCTCAGGTGCTCGAGAGAACCGTGGTTAAGGAACTAGGCAAAATGACCCCGTAACTTCGGGAGAAGGGGTGCCCTTCGAAGGTGAGGCTCTTCGCGAGCTGAGCCGGAAGGGGCCGCAGTGAAGTGGCTTGCGCGACTGTTTACCAAAAACACAGGTCTCTGCGAAGTCGACGAGACGACGTATAGGGACTGACACCTGCCCGGTGCCGGAAGGTTAAATGGCGGGGTTAGCCGCAAGGCGAAGCTCCAAAATGAAGCCCCGGTAAACGGCGGCCGTAACTCTAACGGTCCTAAGGTAGCGAAATTCCTTGTCGGGTAAGTTCCGACCCGCACGAATGGTGTAACGACGTAAGCTCTGTCTCAACCACGGACTCGGCGAAACTGCAGCTTCGGTGAAGATACCGAATACCCGCGGCAGGACAGAAAGACCCCGTGCACCTTTACTGTACCCTGGTATTGGAATTTGGCATTGCCTGTGTAGGATAGGTGGGAGGCGTTGAGCCGGGAGCGCTAGCTCTCGGGGAGCCGTCCTTGAAATACCACCCTTGCAACGTCGGATTTCTAACCGTCGACCATGAAGCTGGTGACGGAACAGTGCCAGGCGGGCAGTTTGACTGGGGCGGTCGCCTCCCAAATTGTAACGGAGGCGCACAAAGGTTCCCTCAGCGCGTTTGGCAATCGCGCGTAGAGTGCAAAGGCATAAGGGAGCTTGACTGCGAGACCTACAAGTCGAGCAGGTGGGAAACCAGGTCTTAGTGATCCGGCGGTTCCGAGTGGAAGGGCCGTCGCTTAACGGATAAAAGGTACGCCGGGGATAACAGGCTGATCTCCCCCGAGAGTTCATATCGACGGGGAGGTTTGGCACCTCGATGTCGGCTCATCGCATCCTGGGGCTGGAGCAGGTCCCAAGGGTTTGGCTGTTCGCCAATTAAAGCGGTACGCGAGCTGGGTTCAGAACGTCGTGAGACAGTTCGGTCCTTATCCGCCGTGGGCGCTAGGAAGTTTGAGGGGATCTGTCCTTAGTACGAGAGGACCGGGATGGACGAACCTCTAGTGTACCAGTTGTGTCGCCAGATGCATCGCTGGGTAGCTATGTTCGGCAGGGATAACCGCTGAAAGCATCTAAGCGGGAAGCCCACCCCAAGATGAGACTTCCCTCCACGAAAGTGGCTGAAGGGTCCTTGGAGACGACAAGGTCGATAGGCGGGAGGTGTAAGCGCAGCAATGTGTTCAGCCGACCCGTACTAATCACCCGTGAGGCTTGATCAAATCGCTCGAATCAGCCTCCAGCGTTCCCCGATTCGTCACCTTGATTTGTCATCGGTTCGCCCCCGGCCGCTCGTCGGCCGGGCACGAGTCTCTCGGCGGCCATGGCGGAGGGGTCACACCCGTTCCCATTCCGAACACGGAAGTTAAGCCCTCCAGCGCCGATGGTACTGCTCGGGTGACCGGGTGGGAGAGTAGGACGCCGCCGGGATCCTCTTCGAAGGGGACGCGCACACGCGCGTCCCCTTCGTCTTTGGTGTCCCCTTCGTCTTCGGCGTCCGTGGCGTCGGACGGACTGCCCCGGGGCGCGTGCCCCGCTCGCGCGCGGACTCCTGCGGTCGTTCCGCGGCGCGTGGAGCGCCCTGCGTCTCGACGGCTGGCGTTCGCGGCGCGCGCCCGGGTCGGCGCGTTGACTCGCGCCGCGAGCGGGTCGTATCCTCGCTTGCCCTGCGTCGGCATGTGCGCCCGAAACCGTCGCGCCTTCGAGGAGGAGTGTCCGTGAAGCCGTTTCCGCCCAACGATCACCGCAACGTCGCGCTCGTCGGCCACGGCGGCTCGGGCAAGACGTCGCTCGCCGAGGCACTCCTCTTCCGTGCGAAGGCCGTGCCGCGCTTGGGGTCGGTCCACGACGGCTCCTCCGTCCTGGACTACCTGCCGGAAGAGCATCGTCGCAAGGGCAGCGTCTCCCTCGCCGTCGCCACGTTCGAGCACGCGGGCAAGCGGATCACGCTGGTGGACACTCCGGGTTTCCCCGACTTCGAAGCGGAGCTGGTGGCGGGCCTCAACGCGGCCAGCAGCGTGCTGCTCGTCGTCGCGGCGGAGACGGGGATCGGCGTGGGCGCCGAGCTGGCGTGGAAGCGCGTGCGTGCGCTCGGCATGCCGGCGGCGATCGTGATCAACGGGATGGACAAGGAGCACGCGAAGGCGGACGCGGCCCTCGAGTCCATCCAGGCGAAGATCGGCAAGCGCGCCGTCGCGATGCAGATCCCGATGGGATCGGGCGCGAGCTTCCAGGGCATCGTGGACGTGCTCCGCTCGCAGGCGATCCTGTTCAAGGGCGACGGCGCCGGCGAGAAGGGCGCGGTGCCGGGCGAGTACGCCGAAGCGGTGGCCCAGGCGCGCGCCAGCCTGATGGAGAGCGCGGCGGAGGCCACCGAGGAGCTCATGAACCGCTACTTCGAGGCGGGGGAGCTCTCGCAGGAAGACCTCGTCCGCGGCATCCACCTCGGCATCGCGCAGGGCGATCTCTACCCGGTGTTCTTCGCGTCGGCGGTCGCCGGCCGCGGTCTCTCCCAGATCCTCGACGGCATCGCCGACCTCCTGCCGGGTGCGGACGACCGCCCCGCGGCCGCGGGGGTCCATCCGGACACGGGCGAGAAGCTCACGCGTCCGGCGCGCGAGGACGCTCCGCTGGCGGCCCGCATCTTCAAGCTCGCGCACGAGCCGCACGTGGGCGAGCTCTACTACGTGCAGATCGTCTCCGGCGTGCTGCGCGCCGGCTCCGACGTCTGGAACGCCACGCGCGGCGAAGCGGAGAAGACCTCGCAGCTCTTCCTCGCCGTGGGCAAGAACCGCAAGGACGTGGAAGCGCTGACCGCGGGCGACATCGGCATCGCCGTGAAGCTGCGCAACTCCGGCACGAACGACACGATCTGCGACAAGAGCGCGCCCATCAAGCTCGATCCCATTCCCTTCCCGGCCCCCGTCATCGACTTCGCGCTGCGCACCAAGACCTCGGGCGAGGAAGACAAGATGGGGACGGGCCTCGGGCGGCTCCAGCAGGAGGATCCGTCCTTCCGCTACCACTTCGACGACGAGACGCACCAGGCCATCGTCTCGGGGCTCGGCGAGACGCATCTGGATCTCGCCGTGCAGCGGCTGAAGGAGCGCTTCAACGTGGAGGTGGAGCTCTCGCCCCCGCGCATCCCGTTCCGCGAGACGATCCGCGGCAAGGCCGAGGTCCACGCGCGGCACAAGAAGCAGACGGGCGGCCGCGGGCAGTTCGCCGACGTGCACGTGCGGCTGGAGCCCCAGCCGGAGGGCAAGGGCTTCGAGTTCGTGGACGACATCGTCGGCGGCGTCGTGCCGGGACGGTTCGTTCCCGCCGTGGAGAAGGGGATTCGCGAGGCCATGGTGAGGGGGGCCATCGCGGGGTACCCGCTGGTGGACTTCAAGGCCACGCTCTTCGACGGGAGCTACCACAGCGTGGACTCCTCGGAGGCGGCGTTCAAGGTGGCCGGAGCGCTCGCGCTGCGCCAGGCTGCGCAGCAGGCGAAGCCCACGATCCTCGAGCCGTACGTGCTGGTGAAGATCATCGTTCCGCAGGACTACATGGGCGACGTGATGGGCGACATGAGCTCCCGCCGCGGCAAGATCCAGGGAATGGAAGCGGACGGCGACGACCAGGTCATCCGCGCGCTGGTGCCGATGGCGGAGATGCGTCGATACGCGATGGACTTGAGATCGATGACGCAGGGTCGGGGTCGCTTCGAGAGGGCCTTCTCGCACTACGAGGAGCTCCCGCGCGAGCTCCAGGAGAAGGTGATCGCCGAGGCGAAGGTGGAACAGGAGGAGGTCGCGTAGCAAATGTCCGGCCACTCGAAATGGAACACGATCAAGCGGAAGAAGGCGGCTACGGACGCGGCCCGCGGGAGGATCTTCACCCGCCTGGCGCGTGAGATCATCGCCGCCGCGCGGGCGGGCGGCGGAGATCCCGAGACCAATGCGCGGCTCCGCACGGCGGTCAACGCGGCGCGTGCCGAGAACATGCCGAGCGCGAACATCGACCGCGCGATCAAGCGCGGCACCGGGGAGCTGGAAGGGGTGACCTTCGAGGAGGCGTCGTTCGAGGGCTACGGTCCGGGCGGCGTGGCGATCCTCATCGACGTGCTGACGGACAACCGCAATCGCACGGTGTCGGAGATCCGGCACGTCCTCACGCGCAACCACGGCAACATGGGCGAGGCCGGATCGGTCGCGTGGATCTTCTCGCAGAAGGGGACCATCATGATCCCGGCGGCGGGACGCTCCGAGGACGAGATCATGGATCTGGTCGTGGAGTGCGGCGCGGAGGACTTCTCGCTCGAGGGCGAGAGCATCCAGATCGTCACCGCGCCCACGCAGCTCTTCGACGTGCGCGACGCGCTCGAGAAGAAGGGCGTCGCGGTGGAGTCCGCCAGCCTCCTGCGCATCCCGCAGAACACGGTCCGGCTCGAGGGGAAGGACGCGGAGCACATGATCAAGCTGCTGGAGGCGCTCGAGGAGCAGGACGACGTCCAGCGCGTCTCCGCGAACTTCGACATCCCCGACGAGATCCTCCAGGCGCACGGGAACTGACGCGCCGTGCGCGTCCTCGGGGTGGATCCGAGCACGGTCGCGACCGGCTGGGGGATCCTGGACGGGGACGCCCGCCACGCCCGCTGCGTGGAGCACGGCGTGCTGCGTTGCTCCTCGCGCAGCCCGATCTCGGAGCGGCTCCGCTTGATCCACGGCGGGCTGGAGGAGATCCTCGAGCGGTTCCCGCTCGACGTGGTCGTGCTCGAGTCGGCCTTCCTGCATCGGAACGTCCGTACCGCGCTCGCGCTCGGTGAGGTGCGCGGGGTGGTGCTGCTCGCGGCGGCCCGCGCCCGCCTCCCGCTCGCGGAATACTCGGCCACCGAAGTGAAGCGCGCGGCCGTGGGCTACGGCGCCGCGGAGAAGGAGCAGGTCGCGCGCATGATGGGGCGTCTGCTGAACGTGACGGAGCCGCTCGCCGCGGACGCGGCGGACGCGCTCGCGGTGGCGTGGTGTCACCTCTCGCGGGCGGGGCGCCCCGTGGTCGTGGGGCCCGCGCGATGATCCATCACCTCGAAGGGATTCTGGAGGACAAGCCGCCCGGGCGCCTCGTCATCGACGTATCCGGCGTGGGCTTCGAGGTGCACGTCACGGACGCCACGTGGCGCGACGCGGGCATCCCGGGTACGCGGGTCCGCGTCCTCACGCACGAGGCGATCCGCGAGGACCAGTGGACGCTCTACGGCTTCCGGCGCGACGACGAGCGCGCCCTCTTCCGGCTGCTCCTGGAGGTGCAGGGCATCGGGCCGAAGGTGGCGCTCGCGATCATGTCCGGTCTCGCGCTCGGTCGGCTCAAGCGCGCGATCGCCGACGGGGACGTGGCCACGCTCACCACCATCTCGGGCGTGGGCAAGAAGACCGCGCAGCGCATGGTCGTGGATCTGAAGGAGAGGCTGGGCGCCGCGACCCCGGACGAGGCGGCGCCGGCCGCCGCGCCGAGCGACAGCGAGGGGGACGACGCCGTGGACGCGCTGGTGGCGCTCGGATACTCTCGGCACCTCGCGCGCGAGGCCGTTCGCGGAGCCCGGGCGGGGCGCGCGGATCTCCTCGTCGAGAACGTGGTTCGCGACGCGTTGCGTCGCCTCTAGGGCCCGTCTCTTCGGCGGGCGGCATCGCGGCGCGGGGAGGGCGGCATGGCGAGGGAGCGTGACGGCGCGGGCGCGAACGTGACGTCGGCGGGCGCGAAGCGCAGAGCGAAGGGCGCGGCCTCGCTGCCGGAGGTGGCCGCCGATGCGGCGATGGGCGCCGCGCGCCCGCCGCAGGACGGCGCGGAGGATGCGGCGGGGACCTCCGTCTCGGGCGAGGGCGCTGCGGCGGCCCCGGAGCGTCGCGACACGGATCCCGCGATCGCCCCGGGCGAGCGGGAGTGGGACCGCAGTCTCCGTCCCGATCGCCTCGAGGACTTCGTCGGCCAGCCCCAGCTCCAGGAATCGCTGAAGATCTTCCTCGAAGCGGCCGCCGCGCGCGGCGAGCCGCTGGATCACGTGCTGCTCATCGGTCCGCCGGGGCTGGGCAAGACCACGCTCGCCTGCATCCTCGCGCACGAGATGGGCGTCGAGGCGCGGGTGACGTCGGGCCCGGTGCTCGAGCGCCCGGGCGATCTCGCCGGCGTCCTCACGAGCCTCGAGCCGGGCGAGGTCCTCTTCATCGACGAGATCCATCGTCTGAGTCGCGCGGTGGAGGAGTACATCTACCCGGCGATGGAGGACTTCCGTCTGGACATCGTGCTCGACAAGGGTCCGGCGGCCCGCTCGCTCCGGCTTCATCTGTCGCGCTTCACGCTCATCGGCGCCACGACGCGCGCGGGCATGATGACGAGCCCCCTGCGCTCGCGCTTCGGCTTCGTCGCGCGGCTGGACTTCTATCCGCCCGAGGATCTCGTGAAGATCCTCGAGCGCTCGGCGGCCGTGCTCGGCGCACGTCTCGAGGCGGACGGCGCGGCGGAGATCGCGAAGCGCTCGCGCGGGACGCCCCGCATCGCGAACCGGTTGCTGCGCCGCGTGCGCGACTACGCCGAGGTGCGCGCGCGCGGCACGATCGACCGCCACGTGGCGGCGGACGCGCTGAACCTCCTCGCCGTGGACTCGATGGGCCTCGACGAGATGGATCTCCGCATCCTCGGCACCATCCTCTCGAAGTTCGACGGGGGACCCGTCGGGCTCGGCACCGTCGCGGCCGCGGTGGGCGAGGAGGCCGAGACGATCGAGGAGATCTACGAGCCCTACCTGGTGAAAGAGGGCTTCCTCCAGCGGACCCCGCGGGGACGCATCGTGTCGGATCGCGCGGCGGACCATCTCGGCCTGGCGCGCCCGATCCGCCGTACGCCGGCCGCCGGGGACCTCTTCTCCTCGTGAGCGGGCCGGGTCGGATCCTGATCGTCGTGGGGGTGGTGCTCGCCGCGCTCGGCGTCCTCCTGAGCGTGGCGCCGCGTTCGCTCGGCTGGATCGGGCGTCTTCCCGGCGACTTCCGCATGGAGCGCGGCGGCCTCCGCATGTACTTCCCGCTCGCGACCTCGATCGTCGTCTCGATCGCATTGACCGTCCTCCTGCGCCTCTTCGGCCGGCGTTGACCGCCGTCGTTCCGGAGCCGCGCCCTTCGCCCGCCCCGTCGACGAGCGCCGCGGACTTCGACTACGAGCTGCCCGAGGCGCTGATCGCGCAGCATCCCGCGCCGCGCCGCGCGGACTCGCGCTTGCTGCATCTCGCGGCGGACGCGCCCCCGCGCCATCTCCGCTTCGTGGACTTCCCGGCGCTGCTGCGGCCCGCGGATCTCCTCGTGCTCAACGAGACGGAGGTGCTGCCGGCGCGGCTCGAGGCGGCGCGCGCGACGGGCGGCGCGGTCGAGGTCCTGCTCGTGCGGCCGGAAGGAGACGCGTGGCGCGCGCTGCTGAAGCCGGCGCGACGCCTGCGGATCGGCGAGACGCTCACCGGCGGCGGCGGGGCCTTCCGCTTGACGGTGCGCGAGGCGGGCGCCGAAGGACTGGTGGCCGCCGAGGGGCTGCCCATGGAGGAGATCCTGCGGCGGTTCGGCGAGACGCCGCTCCCGCCGTACGTGCGGCGCGCGGCGACGCCGGCGGATCGCGAGCGATACCAGACGGTCTACGCGCGTGTGCCGGGAGCGGTGGCGGCGCCGACCGCCGGGCTCCACTTCGACGAGGCGATGCTCGCGGCGGTCGCAGCGGCGGGTGTGGACGTGACTCGTCTCGTCCTGCACGTGGGTCCCGGCACGTTCCGCCCGCTCCCCGACGGGAGTCTCGAGGGCCACGTGCTGGAGGCGGAGCGCTACGAGGTGCCGGCGGAGACGGCCTCCGCGATCCGCGCGGCGCGCGTGCGGGGCGGGCGCGTCGTGGCGGTCGGGACCACGGTGGTGCGCGCGCTCGAGTCCTGGGCGCTCGCCGGCGAGCCGGCGACGGGGACCTGCGGCGAGACGCGGCTCTTCATTCGCGGCGCGTTCGACTTCCGGGTCGTCGACGCGCTCCTGACGAACTTCCACCTGCCGCGTTCGTCCTTGCTCTGTCTCGTCGCCGCGTTCTCGGGGCGCGAGCGCGTGCTCGCGGCGTACGCCGAGGCCGTGCGCGAGCGCTACCGTTTCTACTCCTACGGCGATGCCACGTTCCTCGAGCGGAGGCGCGGGTGATGTTCGAGCACCGCACGCTCGCGCGCTCGGGCGCGGCGCGAGCCGGCGTGCTCGTCACGCCGCACGGGGACGTGCCGACGCCGATCTTCATGCCGGTCGGCACGCGCGGCTCCGTGAAGGCGCTCTCCGTGGCGGACCTCCGGGCGATCCGAGCGGAGATCATCCTCGGCAACACGTACCACCTGTACCTGCGCCCGGGCGCCGACGTCGTGCGCGCAGCGGGCGGGCTCGCGGCGTTCAACGGCTGGCACGGCCCCACCCTCACGGACTCGGGCGGCTTCCAGGTGGTCAGCCTCGCGACGCTCACGTCCGTCGACGACGAGGGCGTCACGTTCCGCTCCCACCTCGACGGCTCGGCGCACCTCTTCTCGCCGGAGTCGGTCGTGCGCACGCAGCGCAGCCTCGGCGCGGACATCATGATGCCGCTCGATTGCCCGCCGTTCCCCGGCATGGAGCCGGCGGAGATCGAGCGCGCCAACCGCCTCACGCTCGCGTGGGCGCAGCGCTCCCTCGCGGAGCTCCGGCGCACCGAGGGAACGTCGGCCGCGGGGCGTGAGCAGGCGCTCTTCGGCATCGCGCAGGGCGGCCTGGACGCGGAGGCGCGTCGCGCGTCGGCGCGCGCCCTTGTGGACCTGGATCTGCCCGGATATGCTGCGGGCGGCCTGTCCTTCGGCGAAGATCGGGAACGGACGCGCGAGATGCTCCAGGCCACCCTGGAGTGCCTGCCTTCGGAGAAGCCGCGGTACCTGATGGGCATGGGGACGCCCGAGGATCTCGTGGACGGGATCTCGCGCGGCGTCGACATGTTCGACTGCGTGCTGCCCACCCGGAACGCGCGGAACGGTCAGGCCTTCACGTCCCGGGGGACGGTGAACATCCGGCTCGCGCGGCACGAGCGGGACTTCGGGCCCGTCGATCCCGATTGCCGCTGCGAGACGTGCGCGGGATACTCCCGGGCTTACGTTCGCCACCTGCAGCGCGCGGGGGAGATCCTCGGGGCGCGGCTGGTGAGCCTGCACAACGTCCATTTCTTCCTGGAGCTCGTGCGGCGGCTGCGGGAAGCGATCCTGCGCGGGGACTTCGAGACGGTCCGCGCGCACATCCTCGCGAAGCTGCGGGAGGGAGAGGAACAGTGATGGCGCTCTGCCTGTTGCTGGGGACGAGGCCGGACGCGGGGGCGGCACCGCCCGCCGCTTCCTATCTCTTTCCCATCCTCGCGATCGTCTTCATCTACTACTTCGTGCTCATCCGACCCCAACAGAAGGAGTCGCAGCGGCACCGCAAGCTGCTGGACTCTCTGAAGAAGGGGGACGAGGTCGTCACGGACTCGGGGCTCGTCGGAACCGTCGTGGCGGTCCAGGACGATTTCGTGGTCTTGAAGGCCGGAGAGAACGTGAAGCTCAAGTTCCTGAAGTCGAAGATCTGGAACCGCGTGAGCGCGGCGACGAGCGACTCCTCCGCCAAGAACGGCGCGAAGGAAGCGAAGGACAAGGACGCGACGGAGTAGGGAGCAGGAAGGCCTCACGTGGTCCGGAAGATCCACCTGTACGGCGACCCCGTCCTCCGGGAGAAGGCCGCCCCGGCGGGGCCGGTCGACGCGGACGTCCGCGAGCTGGCCGCCGACCTCCTGGACACGCTGACGTCCGCGGACGGCGTGGGCCTCGCCGCCCCGCAGATCGGCGTGCTCCGCCGCTTGCTCGCCGTGCATCCGCCTCCCGACGAGACCGGCGCGCGCGAAGAGCCGCGCATCTACGTCGATCCGGAGGTCCTGGAGCGAAGCAAGGAGCAGGAGAGCGCCGAGGAGGGTTGCCTCTCGATCCCGGGCATCTACGAGCAGGTCCGCCGCCCCCGCGAGGTGCTCGTCCGCGCGCGCGACCTGGACGGGAAGCCGTTCGAGGTCCGCGTCGGCGGGATCGTCGCGCGGATTCTCCAGCACGAGATCGACCATCTGGACGGGGTGCTCTTCGTGGATCGCGTAGGGCCGATGCGCCGGGCGATGCTCAAGCGACGTCTGCGCGAGCTGCAGGCGTAGGGCGCGCCGTGCGCGTCCTCTTCTGCGGAACGCCGAAGATCGCGATTCCGAGCCTTCGGGCCGCGGCGGACGGCGGGCGCGCGATCGTGGGCGTGATGACGCAGCCGGATCGTCCCCAAGGGCGCGGACTCCACGCGCGGCCGAGCCCGGTGAAGGAGGACGCGCTTGCCCAGGGGCTCCGGGTGCTCGAGCCCGAGCGACCCCGCGACGCGCGCGCCCTGCTCGAAGCGCTTCGGCCCGACGTCATCGTCGTGGTCGCGTACGGGCACATCTTCCGCCGCTGGCTGCTGGAGCTGGCGCCGCTCGGCTGCGTGAACGTGCACTTCTCGCTCCTGCCGCGGCACCGCGGGCCGGCGCCGGTGGCCTGGGCGATCGTGCTGGGAGACGCCGAGACCGGCGTCACCACGATGCGGCTGGACGAGGGCGTGGACACCGGGCCCGTGTATCTTCACGAGCGCGTCGCCGTCACGGGCGACGACACGCAGGAGACGCTCGGCGCGCGCCTGGCCGACGCGGGGGCCGTTCTTCTCGCCCGTACGCTCGACGGGCTCGCGGCGGGGAGCGTGGTGGCCGCGCCGCAGCCCGCGGAGGGCGCCACGCACGCGCGGCTCCTCGTCGCCGAGGACGGGCGCGTGGACTGGACGAAGGATGCGCGGGCGATCGACCGCCAGGTCCGCGGGCTCGACCCCTGGCCGGGCGCGTTCACGACGTGGCGCGGGAAGCGACTGCGCCTCCACGCGGTGCGACCGCGCGAAGGCGCGCTCGAGCCGGGGCGGATCGTCGTCGAGCGCGCGCAGGTGCTCGTGGGCACGGGCGAGGGCGCGCTCGAGCTCGTGACCGTGCAACCGGAGGGCAAGCCCTCGATGGGAGGCGACGCGTGGGCGCGAGGCGCGAGACCGAGGGAGCGCGAAGCGCTCGGCACGTGAGCTCCTCGCCGCGCGTCTCCGCGCTCGCGGTGTTCCGCGCGTGGGACACTTCGCGCGAGACTGCGGACGCGCTGCTCGCCGAGCAGTTCGCGCACGATCGGCTGTCCGCGCGCGACAAGGACCTCGCGGCCGAGATCGTGCGCGGCGTCTTCCGGTGGCGCGGCCGCCTCGACTGGCAGCTCCGGCACCTCGTCAGCCGGCCGCTCGAGGCGCTCGATCCGAGCGTCCTCTGGATCCTCCGGCTCGGGCTGTATCAGCTGGACCACCTCGATCGCGTGCCGCCGCACGCGGCGGTGGACACCTCGGTCGAGCTCGCGAAGCGCACCGCGGGTCCGGGCGCCGCCGGGCTCGTGAACGCGGTGCTGCGGCGGGCCACGCGCGAGCTGGCCGACCTCGTGGAGCCGGACGCGTCCGTCGATCCGCTGGCGCACCTCGTCTGCCGGACGAGCCATCCGCGCTGGCTCCTCGCGCGCTGGCTCGCGCGGTGGGGCTTCAAGAAGACGCTCGCCGTCGCCGCCGCGGGCAATCGCAAGCCGTCCTTGACGCTCCGGGTGGTGTCCGACAGAGTCGCCGCCGCGGACGTGCTCTCGGACCTGCGCGCGCAGGGCATCGACGCGCAACCGGGGGTCGTGCTTCCGGACGCCGTGCGGCTCACGGCGGGCTGGCACCCGGCGGTGCGCGATCTCCTCGAAAGCGGACTCTGCGTGGTGCAGGACGAGGCGGCCGGTCTCGTGGCCTACGTCGGGCGGCCGGCGCGCGGCGCGCGCGTGCTGGACGTCTGCGCAGGCCTCGGCGGCAAGGCGCTCCACTTCGCGGCGCTCTGCGGCGACGCGGACGTCGTGGCGTGCGACCTCTCCGTGCGGAGGCTGGCCGTGCTCGCGAGGACGCTCGAGCGAGCGCCGCAGGCGGGCGCGAAGATCCGGCCGGTGGTCTGCGACGGCACGCGCCCGACCACGCGCGGCGGCTTCTCGCGCGTGCTCGTCGACGCGCCGTGCACGAACACGGGCGTGCTCGCACGTCGAGCCGACGCGCGCTGGCGCCGGGGGCCGGAGGATCTGCCGCGGCTCGCCGAGCTGCAGGGCCGACTGCTCGACGCGTCGCGGGACCAGGTGGGCGCCGGGGGGCTTCTCGTGTACTCCACCTGCTCCCTGGAGCCCGAGGAGAACGAAGACGTGATCGCGGCATACCTCGCCCGGCACCCGAGCGACGCCCTGCTCCCCGCGGACGACGTGCTGCCGCCGGAGTACGTCGCGAACGGGTGCCTGCGCACCGATCCCGGCGACCACGAGCTCGACGGCGCGTTCGCCGCGGCGATCAAGGTGGCGGGCGCCGCGTTCAAGGTGCTGGCATGAACCGGCCGCTCCGCCTCGCCGCCGTCGCGCTCGGCGCCTTCCTGACGAGCGTCGCGCTCGTGCAGGTGGGGATGCTCCTCTTCGTGCGCTCGGGCGCGGAGACGCGCATCCCGCAGGTCGTGGGCCTCGACCTCGACGCGGCGCGCACCGCGCTCGACAAGGCCGGCTTCACCGGCGTGCAGGAGCGCGAAGCGTACTCGCCGGACTTCGCACAAGGTCGCGTCTCCGATCAGCGGCCGCCGGCCGGCGCGACGCTCCGCAAGGGGCGGAAGGTCTGGCTCACCGTCTCCCTCGGCGAGCGTCACGCCACCGTGCCGCCGCTCGCGGGCCTGTCGGTGCGGCAAGCGGCGATCGCGCTCCAGCGCGAGCGGCTGGAGACGGGCACCGTCTCGCGCTCCTTTCACCCGCAGGTCGCGCGCGGGGACGTCGTGGCCGAAGATCCGCCGAGCGGCTCGTCGGTCCCGGAGAACGCGCGCGTGGACATGCTCGTGAGCCTCGGGCCCGCGCCGCGGGCTTTCGTGCTTCCCGATCTGACCGGCCGGTCGATCGGCGAGGTCGAAGGTCTCCTCGGCCGGGCGGGGCTGCGCCCCGGCGAGCGCACCGTCATCCTCGACCGCTCCGTCCCTCCGGGGACCGTGGTCGAGCACGATCCGCCCGCCGGCAGCCGCGTGGAGGAGGGGCAGCGCGTGGATCTCGTCGTCTCGTCGCGGCGCTGAGGGGAGAGGGGCCGGGCGAGCCCGCGGGCGGCAGCCGCGGCTCGCCGAGCCGGGCGGATGGCCGTCCGTCGGGTCGCGTGCTAACTTCGGCACGGCTTCGGAGGTGACGGTGGGCCGGGTACAAGTCGCTCCTTCGCTCCTCTCGGCGGACTTCGCCTCCCTCGAGCGCGCCGTGCAGCTCGTGGAAGCCGCGGGCTGCGATCTCCTTCACCTCGACGTGATGGACGGCCACTTCGTCCCGAACCTCACGTTCGGCCCGGTGGTCGTCCAGGCGGTGCGGCGGATCACGCGCCTCCCGCTCGACGTCCACCTCATGATCGAAGAGCCGGCGGACTGGGTGAGCGCGTTCGCGGACGCGGGCGCCGACGGGTTGACGGTGCACGTGGAGGCCTGCCGCGACGTGGCGGCCACCCTCGAGGCGATCTCGGCGCGGGGGCTGCGCGCGGGGATCACGCTGCGGCCGGGAACCCCCTTCGAAGACGTCGAGCCGTACCTCGCCTCCGTGGGCCTCCTCCTCGTGATGACCGTCGAGCCGGGCTTCGGCGGGCAGTCGTACCTCGCGGAGCAGGAGGCGAAGCTCCTCCGGGCGCGGGAGCTGCGGGCGGCGTCCGGCTGCTCCTTCGCGATCGAGGTGGACGGCGGCATCGGCGCGCGGACGGCCCGCCGGGCGGTGGAGGCGGGGGCGGAGATCCTCGTGGCGGGCTCGGCGCTCTTCGGAGCGCCCGACGTGGCCGCTTTCATCGCGGACCTCCACGCCCTGGAGACCGCCCGGAGCGCCCCCACCCGGTAGGAAGGCGCCCAGGACCGTCCGCCAAGGCGGCCTTGATCGGGAGCGGGCCGTGCGGTAGGCTCGCCGATTCGTCGCCCGTTTCTCCGAGGACAAGCGTGTTCGAGGACCTTTCCGCCCGTCTCGACGGGATTCTGCGCAAGCTCCGCTCTCCCGGGGTCGTCCGCGAGGCCGACGTCCGCGAGGCGCTCGCCGAGGTGCGTCGCGCCCTTCTCTCGGCGGACGTCCACTTCCGCGTGGCCAAGGAGTTCGTGCAGCGCGTCGAGGCCCGGGCCGTGGGACAGGAAGTCCTGCAAGGACTTCGGCCGGGTCAGCAGGTGGTCAAGATCGTCCACGAAGAGCTCGTGCAGCTGCTCGGCGGCGTCGCCGCTGCGCCCATCCTCTCGGGGTCGCCGCCGGTGCCCATCATGCTCGTCGGCCTCCAGGGGTCCGGGAAGACCACCACCGCGGCCAAGCTCGCGGGCTGGGCGCGGAAGCAGGGCCGGCGTCCGTTCCTCATCCCGGTGGATCCGTACCGGCCGGCCGCGCGCGATCAGCTGATCAAGCTCGCGCACGCGAACGGCCATCCGGTGTACGAAGGCTCCGAGACCGATCCGGTCCAGATGGCGCGGCGCGGCATGGACGCGGCGGTGCACGCGGCGGCGGACGTGGCCATCCTGGACACCGCGGGTCGCCTGCACATCGACGCGGAGCTGATGGCGGAGCTCTCGGCGGTGCGCGCCGCGGTGAAGCCGCGCGAAGTGCTCCTCGTCGTGGACGCGATGATCGGGCAGGATGCGGTGAGCGTGGCCGAGCACTTCTCGAAGAGCCTCGGCTTCGACGGTGTGATCCTCACGAAGATGGACGGGGACGCGCGCGGCGGAGCGGCGCTCTCGATCCGCCAGGTCACCGGCGCGCCGATCAAGTTTCTCGGCGTGGGAGAGTCGGCGAGCGCGCTCGAGCCGTTCTATCCGGACCGGATGGCGTCGCGCATCCTCAACATGGGCGACGTGATGACGCTCGTGGAGCGCGCGCAGGAAGCGATCGAGGTCGAGGAGGCCGACGACCTCGCGCGCAAGCTCCGCAAGGACCAGTTCGACCTCGAGGACTTCCGCGATCAGGTGCGGAAGATGAAGAAGATGGGTCCGCTCAGCCAGATGCTCGGCATGCTGCCCGGCATGCCGAAGGAAGCGCTGCAGGAAGTCGAGAAGGACGGCGGGCGCTCGATGAAGCGCGTGGAGGCCATCCTGGACTCGATGACGGCGGCGGAGCGGGCGAAGCCCGGGCTCCTGAACGGCAGCCGCAGGCGCCGCATCGCGCGGGGCTCCGGCACGAGCGTGCAGGAGGTCAACCGCCTGATGGCGCAGTTCGACGACATGCGCAAGATGATGAAGCGCATGTCCAAGCTCGGAAGAGGGAAGGGCGCGCTCCGAGGTGGCGGGCGCGCCCGGTTCGCAGGGTTCTAGTCGACGTCCGCCGCGGGCGGACGAAGGAGGTTCGTTTGGTCAAGCTTCGTCTGGCGAGGATGGGGAACCGGAATCGCCCGTACTACCGCGTCGTCGCGGCCGAGGATTCGTCGCGCCGGGACGGCCGGTTCATCGAGATCCTGGGGACGTACGACCCGTTGAAGAAGCCGGCCGCGATCGAGGTGGAGTCCGACGCCGTGCTGAAGTGGCTCTCGAACGGCGCGCAGCCCTCGGACACGGTCCGGCGGATCCTCGCGAAGACCGGCGTGTGGGCGCACTGGCGCGCGGTCCAGGGCGGCAAGGCCGAGCTGGGCGCCATGACCGAGGTGCGCAAGGGCACGCTGGATCGCGGCCGCGGCGCGCGTCCGTCGAAGAAGTCGGCGGCGAAGATCGCGGCGCCGGCGGGCGACGCTGCCTAGCCGGGCGTCGTGAGCCGGCAGCCTCGCGCGGCCGGGGCGGGCGACGCTCTGCTGATCGTGGTGGAGCTGACGCGCCCGCACGGGATCCGCGGCGAGATGTCGGGGCGACCGGCGGGGGTGGAGCCGGAGGACCTGCGGGACGTCCCGCTCGTGCTGCGGCGGCGGAACGGCGCCACGGAGCCGGCGAAGATCGGCGCCGTGCGAAGCACGGGTCGCGCGTGGATCGTGGCGCTCGAGGGGATCGGGGACCGGAACGAGGCGGAGACGTTGCGCGGGGCGGTGCTGCTCGCGCGGCGGTCCGATCTCCCGGAGCCCGGACCCGGCGAGTGGTACATCGCGGATCTCGTCGGGCTCGTGATGGTGGACGAGACCGGAGAGGAGCTCGGGGTCCTCGAGGAGGTGCTGAAGCTCCCCGCGAACGACGTGTTCGTCGTGCGCGGACGCCGCGGCGAGGTGCTCGTGCCCGCGCTGGACGACGTGATCGTCCAGGTGGACCGTGACGCGGGAAGGATGCGGGTGAAGCTCCCTCGCGGTCTCCTCGATCCGGCCGAGCCGGAGGCGGAGGAAGAGCGATGAGGATCACGGTCTTCACGATCTTCCCGGAGCTGATCGAGGCGGCTTGTCGCCCTTCGATCCTGGGAGCGGCGATCGAGCGCGGGCTGCTCACGGTGCAGTCGATCGACCCGCGCGAGCACGCCACGGATCGCCACCGGAAGGTGGACGACGTTCCGTTCGGAGGGGGCGCCGGCATGGTGATGATGGCGGAGCCGCTCGCTTCGGCCCTGGACGCCGCGCTCGCGCGGGAGACCGGGGCGAAGCCGCGCGTCGTCTTTCTCACGCCGGCGGGGCGTCCGTTCCACCAGGAGACGGCGCGCGAGCTCGCGCGGGAGGAGTCGTTGTTCCTCGTGTGCGGCCGCTACAAGGGGATCGACGATCGCGTGGTGAGCGCGTACGCCACGGACGAGATCTCCATCGGAGACTACGTTCTCTCCGGCGGCGAGCTGCCGGCGCTGGTCGTGATCGACGCGGTCATGCGGCTCTTGCCGGGCACACTCGGCGATCCCGCGAGCGCGGAGGACGACTCGATCCACTCGGGGCTCCTCGAAGGGCCCCAGTACACGCGCCCCCGCGTGTTCCGGGGGATGGAGGTGCCGGAGGTGCTCATCTCCGGTCACCACGAGAAGATCCGGCGGTGGAAGCGCCGGGAGGCGCTCGCGAGGACGCTGCGGAGGCGTCCGGAGCTGCTTTCGAGCGCGGAGCTGACCGAGGAGGACCGCACGATCCTCGGGGAGCTGCGCGCCGAGCCGGGCGCGAACTGACGAAGACGAGGGCCGGGGGCGACCCCGAGACAAGGAGAGACGAACATGGCCGACCTCATCCGGCTGGCGGAAGCGTCGGGGCTCCGTACGGAGCTACCCGAGTTTGCGCCGGGCGACACCGTGGACGTGCACGTCCGCGTCCGCGAAGGCGGGAAAGAGCGTATCCAGGTCTTCAAGGGCGAAGTGATCCAGCGGCGCGGCTCGGGGCTTCGGGCCACCGTGACCGTGCGCAAGATCTCGAACGGCGTCGGCGTGGAGCGCATCTTCCCGCTGCACTCGCCGTCGCTCGCGAAGCTGGAAGTCCTGCGGCACGGGCGCGTGCGGCGCGCGAAGCTGTTCTACCTCCGCGGCCTGACCGGGCGCGCGGCGCGCATCCGGGAGCGCAAGACGAGCTAGGAGAGGCGTCGTGCCGCGCGATCTCTACCGCCGGGAGCGAGCGCTCTCGCGGAAGCTGGGCGGTCCCGTCGCCGGGATCGACGAGGTCGGCCGCGGCCCCTGGGCGGGGCCCGTGGTCTGCGCCGCGGTGATCCTGCCGCCCACGACGCGAATCGACGGTCTCGCGGACTCGAAGGTGCTGGAAGAGGCGGAGCGGGATCGGCTCTGCGCGTTGATCCTGGCCCTGGGGGACGTGGGCGTCGGGTGGTCCACCACGCGGGAGGTGGATCGTCTGAACATCCTCCAGGCCACGTACCGCGCCATGCGCTGTGCCCTCGCGCGCCTGCGCGTCCGCCCGGTCCATCTGCTCGTGGACGGACGCGAAGTGCCGGGCCTTTCCGTGCCGCACACCGCGCTCGTGAAGGGGGACTCGCGCTGCGCGTGCATCAGCGCCGCCTCCATCGTGGCGAAGGTCGTGCGGGATCGGTTCATGAGGCACACCGCGATGCGCTATCCGGAATACGGCTTCGACAAGAACAAGGGGTACGGAACGCCCGAGCACCGCGAGGCGCTCGCACGCTCCGGACCCTGCGCGTTGCATCGCACGAGCTTCGCCCCGGTGGCGCTCACGCGGCAGGGGGCGCTCTTCTGAGGACGGCGCCCTTGCGGGGTCGCTGGGCCGAGGACGCCGCGGCCCGCTGGCTCGTGGAGAAGTTGGGCTGGCGGCTGGTCGCGCGGAACGTGCGGCTGGCCGGCGGGGAGATCGATCTCGTGCTTCGGGACGGCAACGTGTGCGTGTTCGTGGAAGTGAAGGCGCGGCGGGACGGCGACGGGCGCGCCGCGGCCGCCGTGTCCGCCGACAAGCAGCGTCGCCTCGGGCGCGCCGCCGCGTCGTGGGTGGTTCGCGAAGGGATGCCGGGCGGCGGGTGCCGCTTCGACGTCATCGCAGTCGAGGGGCGCGGAACGAGCGCCGTCGTGCGACACTATCCGAACGCGTTCGAGACCGCGCAACGGTGGGGGGTCTGAGCGTTGAAGGTCGTGTTCCTCGTCTTCCTCGCGATCCTGGCCCTGAACGCGCTGGTCATTCTGGGGATCACGGGTATCCTGCTGCTCGATCACTTCAGAAGCCGTCGCCGCAGGGCCACGGCAGAGGCTCCCGCCGATGATGCGCACCCGAATCCTTCGTGACGCCCTGATCGCGGTCGCCCTGGTCGCCACGGGCGCGGGCTGCGGGCACAAGGTCGACCCCAAGATCAAGGAGGGCTACGACCTGGTCATCGCGGGCAAGACGGACCAGGCCGTCGCCCTGGCGAACGAGATCCTCGGGAAGAACCCGAGGAACGCCCCCGCGCGGAACATCATCGGCCTCGCGCTCTACCGCGCCGGAGACGCCGAGGGCGCCGTGGAGCAGTACCGCCGCGCGCTCGAGATCAACCCGAAGTACGCCGAGGCCCACTTCAACCTGGGCATGGCGTACGAGCGTCTCTCGCACGCTTCGTCGAAGGATGAGGCGTCCGCGCGGAAATACCTGCAGGACGCGGAGGCCTCGTACCTCGCCGCGGTGCGCTACCAGAAGAAATTCGTCCTCGCGCACTTCAATCTCGCCATTCTCTACAGCGCGCCCGGCTCGAACCGCGTGGATCAGGCCATCGCGGAGCTGAGGCAGTGCACGAAGTACGATCCGCAGTACGCCCCCGCGTTCCTCATGCTGGGTAAGCTGTCGTACGGCATCAACGACTTCGCAGGTTGTATCGCGAGCCTCGGGCGCTTCCTCGAGCTCGATCCCACCGCGAAGGAAGTCCGCGTCCTCCTCGGCAACGCGTACCTGCAGTCCGGCAAGCCGGACGCGGTGCCGCGGGCGGAGGAGTCGTTCCGGGCGGCGGTCGGCGTGGACTCCACGTACGTGGACGGCGTGTACAGCCTGGCCGTGGCGCTCGCCACGGAGATGAAGAACGACGAGGCCGCCGTGTGGTTCCGTCGCGCGCGCACGCTCGCGGAGGGGAAGCCGGACAAGGCTCCCATCGTCAAGCAGGCGGACGCGTTCTTCGCGCGGACGGGATTACCGGCGTCGGCGCCCGCGTCGGTGTCCGCGGCGGACTCCTCCGTCGCCAAGGGCTGATCGGCCGCCGCGCCATCCAGGGTTTCGTCCCCCGCACCTCGCACCTCCGCTCCCCGGAGCCCGCTCGCGTCTCTCCCGGGGAGAAGACTTGCTCGGATCGGTTCGCACCGTCGCCCTCGCGGGGCTCAAGTCGCACGCGGTCCACGTGGAGGCCGACGTGGTGCCCGGGCTGCCGTGCACCCAGATCGTGGGCTTGCCGGACGTGTCCGTGCGCGAGGCGAAGGAGCGCGTGCACGCGGCCATCCGCAACTCGGGCTACGAGTGGCCCGCCGCGCGCATCACGCTGAACCTCGCGCCGGCGGAGCTGCCGAAGGAAGGCTCGGGCTTCGACCTCCCCATCGCGCTCGCGCTGCTCGCGGCGTCGGGGCAGGCGAAGGGGGCTGCGCTCGCGGGGCTCGTCTTCGTGGGCGAGCTCTCGCTGGACGGAAGGCTGCGCCCCGTGCGCGGCGCGCTCGTGGCGGCGCTCTCGGCGCGCGAAGAGCGTGCGCGGGGGATCGTCGTGCCGGCGGAGAATGGCGCGGAAGCCGCCTCCGCGGAGGGCGTGCTGCTCGCGCGGGCGGGCACTCTGCGCGAGGTGGTGGAGCGCGTCGGGGAAGACGGCTTCTTCGCCACGGCACCCGGCCCGTCCATCCCCGAAGGTGCGCCCGGAGGGCCGGACCTCGCGGAGGTGCGCGGCCAGCCGGACGCGCGGCGCGCGCTCGAGATCGCGGCGGCGGGCGGGCACAATCTGCTCCTCATCGGACCCCCGGGCACGGGGAAGACCATGCTCGCGCGCCGTCTCCCCACGATTCTCCCGCCGCTCACGCGGAGCCACGTCCTGGAGGCCACGATGATCCACTCCGTGGCGGGGACGCTCTCCGAAGGGCACCCGGTGGCGCGGCCGCCGTTCCGCGCGCCGCATCACACCGTCTCCGACGTGGGGCTCGTGGGAGGAGGCAACCCCCCGCGCCCGGGCGAAGTGAGCCTCGCGCACCGGGGCGTCCTCTTCCTGGACGAGCTTCCGGAGTTTCGGCGCTCCGCGCTCGAGTCCCTGCGCCAGCCGCTGGAGGATCGGCGCGTCACCGTGGTGCGCGCGGCCCGCTCCGCGGAGTTTCCGGCGTCCTTCCAGCTCCTCGCGTCCATGAACACGTGCGCCTGCGGCCACTCCGGGACGGACCGCCCGTGCAGCTGCACGTCCACGGATCTGCGACGATATCGCGCGCGCGTGTCGGGACCGCTGCTGGACCGGATCGACCTGCACGTCACGGTTCCGGCGGTGGACGTGGCGCGGCTGACGGAGGGCGGGGCCGAGGAAAGCTCGGCGGTCGTGGCGGCGCGCGTGGCGGCGGCCCGCGCGGTGCAATCGGCGCGCGCCCGGCGGCAGGATCAGACGGCCATCCTGAACGCGGAGCTCGAAGGGCGTCGCCTGCGCGAGACGTGCGAGCTGCCCCCCGGCGGGCGCGACCTCCTGGCCGGTGCGCTCAGGCGTCGAGGGCTCTCGGCGCGCGCCCTGCATCGCGTGATGCGCGTCGCGCGCACGATCGCGGATCTCGAGGGTGCGGAGGCGGTGATGCTGGCGCATCTCGCGGACGCGGTGAGGTACCGGCTGCTGTCCGATGGCTCGCGCCCGTCCGCGATCGACGAGAGCACCTGACGAACGGCGCACCGGGGCCGTCGCAGGCGCGGACCGCGGAGCGCCGGTCCGGCGCGCCGATGTCGACGGCAAGCTCATGAAAGGCGCCGCGGTGGCATCGACCCGGCGGGACCGGATATCATGCTCTCGTTGGCCGGCGCGCCGTCTCACGGACGCCCTTCGTTCCCAGCAAGGAGCAACGACCTCGTGAGAGCGTACTGGTTTTCCCTTCTCGGTCTCGTCGCCGTCTCCCTGTGTCGCCCCGAGCCGGCGTGCGCCGACCCCGTCCAGTGGTCGTGCGCGGCCGGAGGAAACGGGCACTTCTACGAGTTCGTGGCGGCGCCTTCCATCGCCTGGAACGCGGCGCGCGCCGCCGCGGCCGCCTCCTCTCACCTGGGCATTCCGGGCCACCTGCTCACCGTCACCTCGGCGGCCGAGGACTTCTTCGTGCGCGACACGTTCGCGAACGGGACGGCCACGACGGGTTGGATCGGCGCCAGCGACGCGGCGGCGGAGGGCGTCTGGCTCTGGGTCGACGGCCCAGAGTCCGGGACTCAGTTCTGGCAGGGCGACACCACGGGGTCGGTCACGCCCCCCTGGAATTACGCGCGCTGGGGAGCCGGCGAGCCGAACGACTATCCGCCGGTCGGCGGAGAGGACTTCGGCGCGCTCGCGCTCGGGGTCTACGGGCGGATCCAGCCCGGGGAGTGGGGTGACGCGAACAACGGCGGAGAGAACGCGCACATCGCCGGCTACTTCGTGGAGTACAGCGAGCCGTGCTCCGCGGTCGGGACGCCGGAGAGCGGGGAGGCGCGCGAGGTCGGATCACCGCTCCGCGTCTTCCCGAATCCCGGGACGGCGGGCGCTTACGTCTTCTCGTTCGATCTGCCCGCCCCGGGTCCGGTGACGCTGGCGATCTACGACGTGGCGGGGCGCCGCGTCGGCGCGGCCCTGTCCGGGGTGCTTCCTCGAGGCGCTCAGGCGGTGCGGTGGAGCGGCCTTCCGGCGCACGGCGTGTACTTCGCTCGCCTCACGAGCGCGCATCAGGAATGGACCACCCGGTTCGTCGACCTGGGGAGATAGCGAGGAGAAGCATCGCGAGCGGCGGAGCGACGGGATCCGAGCGGCGCGACCCGCGGCGGACCCCGTCGCTCGCCGGGGTGCGTGCCGGTCCTGGACCACGCGGCGCCGTCGGTGAGACAATCCTTCTTCACCGCGCGGCCCGGGAGGGAAGATGCCCGGCTGGCTGTCGTCCCGATTCGCCGTCTGGATCCTCTGCGCCGCCCTCGCGATGGCGCCCTCGCCCCGCGACCGCCCGGCCCGGCCGCCCTCGGAGCCTCAGCCCGGAGATCCGCAGGCTACGCCGCGCGACGGCGAGGACGCGGACGCGCCCGGCCGCTTCCCGAACGAGTGGTTCCTGCGCCAGCGCGCGTGGCCGCAAGCGGACATCGCTCAGCAGTCTCGTCTCGCCGCCTTCTCGGAGGCGCGAGCACTGCAGTCCGTCATGCGCGGAGCCGCGACCGGCGCCTGGGAGCCGGTCGGCCCCACGAACGTGGGCGGGCGCGTCGCCGACCTCGCCTGTCATCCCACGGATCCGACCGTGCTGTACGTCGGGGCGGCGTCCGGCGGCGTGTTCAAGTCCACGGACGCAGGCGCCACGTGGGTGCCCACGTTCGACGACGAGTCTTCGCTCTCCATCGGCTCGGTCGCGATCGACCCGTCGAACCCGGAGACGGTCTGGGCCGGGACCGGCGAGCCGAACGGCGGTGGCGGCAGCGTCACCTACGGCGGCACCGGGGTCTTCCGCTCCACGAACGGCGGCGCGACCTGGGCGAACATGGGCCTCGCCGACACGCGCTACATCGGGCGCGTGGTGGTGGATCCGCACGATTCGAACCGCGTGTTCGTGGCGGCGCTCGGCTCCATGTGGTCCACGAGCCCGAGCCGCGGGGTCTACCGCACGACCAACGCGGGCGCCACCTGGCAGCGCGTGCTGGCCTCCACGGACTCCACGGGCGCCGTGGACCTGGTGATCCACCCCACGAACTCCAGCCTCGTCTACGCCGTGATGTGGGAGCGCTCCCGCGCGCCGACGTATCTCGATTACGGCGGGCCCACCAGCGGCATCTTCCGCTCCACGGACGGCGGCGACACCTGGGCCGAGCTGACGAGCGGGCTGCCGGCGGGAGATCGCGGGCGGATCGGCATCACGCTCTGCAAGGCGCAGCCCTCGGTTCTCTATGCGGTGTACGCCGAATCGAATCCCGGCGCCTTCGCCGGCCTCTACAAGACCACGAACGGGGGGACCTCGTGGGCGCGAACGAACGACGCCGCGCTCTCGAGCATCGACGCCACGTACGGCTGGTGGTTCGGAAACCTCCGCGTGGCGCCCAACGATCCGAACCTCGTGTACGTCCTCGGGCTGGACTTCTACCGCACTACGAACGGCGGCACGACCTGGACGAACGTGGGCAGTGCCATGCACGTGGACCACCACGCGCTGGACTTCGCCGCGAACGGCCGGCTCTTCGAGGGCAACGACGGCGGCATGTACACGTCCGTCAACGGCACGGCGTGGACGACGCTGCCCGGCCTCCCGGTCTCCCAGTTCTATTCGGTCGCCCTCAATGCGCAGGCGCCTCAGCAGCGCTACGGCGGCTTCCAGGACAACGGCGTCCAGCGCACCCTGACGGGAGGGTCGGGGGACTGGACGAGCATCCTGGGCGGCGACGGGGAGCGCTGCCTCGTGGACCCG
This sequence comes from bacterium, assembly GCA_046330135.1. Classification (GTDB taxonomy): domain Bacteria; phylum ARS69; class ARS69; order ARS69; family ARS69; genus CAYYFX01. The sequence goes on along the minus strand of JAXLTI010000003.1, from coordinate 343,915 downwards.
GTCACGCCGCTGTACATCTACGCGGAGTCGCAGTACGGCGCGCTGTACCGGTCCTCGAACGGGGGAGGCAGCTTCACCTACATCGCCTCGGCCCTGTCGGGTCGGGCCAACTGGTTCATGCCCGTGGAGCTGGATCCCTCGGCCCCGGCCACGGTGTACGCCGGCACGAACTTCCTGTACCGATCGACGAATCGCGGGACGTCGTGGAGCGTCATCTCGCCCGACCTGACGGACGGGACGCACGGCGTCAACGTGACGTACGACACGATCACGACGATCGCGGTGGCTCCCACGAACCCGGCCGCGATCCTCGTGGGCACCGACGACGCGAACGTCTGGATCACCACGAGCGGCGGCGCCACGTGGGCGCGCGTGGACGGAGTCCTCCCCGAGCGGTGGATCACGCGCGTGGCGTTCGACCCGACGAGCGACGCGATCGGCTACGTCACCGTATCCGGCTTCCGGTGGGACGAGTACCAGCCGCACGTCTTCCGCACGACCGACCACGGCGCCACGTGGGCGGACATCTCCGGCAACCTGCCGCAGGCGCCCGTGAACGACGTGATCGTGGATCCCTCCGCCGCCTCCACGCTGTACGTGGGCACCGACTTCGGCGTCTATCGCACGACCGACGGCGGCGCGGACTGGCATGCGCTCGGCACGGGATTGCCGAACACCGTGGTGACGGACCTCGAGCTGCACAATGCCACGCGCACGCTCGTGGCGGGGAGCTACGGGCGCTCGATGTGGACCTTCGACCTCACGGCGGCCGTGGACGTCGGGCGCGACCTCGTGCGCGCGGACGTCGGCGCGCCGAACCTCCGGCCGCTGGCGCCGAACCCGGCGCGCGAGGCGGTGGAGGTCCGGTGGCTCCTGCCGCGTCCCGCGAGCGTGTCGCTCGAGATCTACGACGTCGCGGGCCGCCGCGTCGCGACGCTCGCGCAGGGCGCGTCGGACGTCGGCGCGCACGAGCGGACGTGGAACCGGCGCGGCGCCGACGGCGCACGCGTGGCTTCCGGCGTGTACTTCGTGCGCCTCGCGGGCGACGGCGTGGTGCGCACGCGCAAGCTCACCCTCCTCGATTGAGTCGCTCCGCCGCTTTCCTCCTCTCGTTCCTCGCGGCCGCGGGCGTCGCGCCGGCGCCGTCGACCGCTTCCGCGAGCTCGGCCGGGCCCGCGCCTGCGGCGGGTGACGCCCCGTCCGAGATCGTCGTCCGCGAAGCGCTCGCAGCCGGCGGGGCGGACTGGTACCGCTCGGCGTCCTCCGCGGATCCGATCGAAGCGAAGCTCGTGCTCGGCGAATGGTCGCCGCCGCGCGAGGGCGAGGCGCTCGCGGAGGGCGCCTCGCAGCGCTGGACGCGCGTGATCGCCGACTCCGCGGGGTGGTTGCGAAGCGACTCCCTCGTGGACGGCTGGGCCTACGCGGCCGTCGAGTCCGACGCCGACCGCACGATGATCCTCGACGGCTTCGGCTACCGCGTGGTGTGGGTGAACGGCGAGTGGCGCGAAGGGAACATCTACGGCGTGAAGGACACGTGGGAGGCGTGGGAGCCCCGCTTCGACTTCTCGCGCATTCCCGTGCGCCTGAGGCGCGGCCGGAACGACTTCCTCTTCGCGGGGTCGCGCGAAGGAGCCATCAAGGCGCGGCTCGCGCCGCCGCCGAGGGGAGTCTTCCTCAACGTCAAGGACGTCACGCTGCCGGACCTCGTGACCGGCGAGCCCGCCGACGCCTGGGGCGCGGTGGTCGTCGTCAATGCGCGCGACGAGGAGGCGCGCGGGCTGCGCCTCGAGGCGACCGTCGGCGTCGACGCGGGGCCTACCCTCACGTCGCTGCCGGTGCTGCCTCCGCTCAGCGTGCGCAAGGTGGCATTCCGCTTCCGTGCGCCCGCGAGCGCGCGGCCGCTTCTGAGCCTCCGGCTGTTCGGCGAGGCGGATCGCGCGCTCGACGAAGCCACGGTGATGCTCGCAGCCCGGAGCCCGAGCGACAACCGGCGCTGTACGTTCGTGAGCGGAATCGACGGCAGCGTTCAGTTCTACGGGCTCCTTCCGTCGCGCGGCGCGCCGGGCGGCGGCGGTCCGGCGGTCTACCTCTCGCTCCACGGCGCGGGCGTGGACGCGTTCAACCAGTCGGGCTCCTACGCGGCGAAGCCCGGGGGGGACGTCGTGGCGCCGACGAACCGGCGGCCCTTCGGCTACAACTGGGAGGACTGGGGGCGCCTCGACGCGCTGGAGGTCCTGAGCTTGGCCTCGCGCGGCCACGACTCCACGCGCGTCTATCTCACGGGACACTCGATGGGCGGCCACGGGACGTGGCATCTCGGCGTTCTCTGTCCGGACCGCTTCGCGGCGATCGGACCGAGCGCGGGCTGGCTGGACTTCTGGTCGTATCGCCCCGAGCGATCGGTGGAGCCGCGGGACGACGTGGAACGGATGCTCATGCGCTGCACGCTCCCGAGCCGCACGCTCGATCTCGCCGAGAACCTCGCGAACACGGGCGTGTACGTCCTGCACGGCGAGAAGGACGACAACGTGCCGGTGGAGCAGGCGCGCCGGATGACGGCGCGGCTGACGGAGCTGCACCAGGACTTCGTCTATCACGAGGAGCCGGACGCCGGGCATTGGTGGGACAAGAGCCCCGATCCCGGCGTGGACTGCGTGGACTGGGCTCCGATGTTCGACTTCTTCGCGCAGCACGTCCGCACGCGGCGGAACCTCGTGCGCTTCCTCACGCCGAATCCCGGAGTGTCTGCGTCCTTCCAGTGGGCGCGAGTGGAGGCGCAGATCCGGCCGCTCCTCGTGAGTCGAATCGACGTCGGATTGGATCTCGCCGGGCGACGCGTGACCGGGACGACCGAGAACGTCGCGCGGCTGGGGATCGACGTCTCGTCCCTGGAGGGAGCGGGGGCGGTGAAGGTCGAGCTGGACGGGCAGACGCTGGAGGCGACCTCGCCGAGCCGGACGCTCACCCTGGAGAGGTCCGGCGGGCGCTGGTCGGCGGGCGCGCCCGCCTCGCCGAGCCTCAAGGGTCCCGCGCGGTGCGGGCCCTTCAAGGACGCCTTCCGCAATCGCATGATGTTCGTGTACGGGACCGCGGGCACCCGCGAGGAGAACGCGTGGGCCTTGGCGAAGGCGCGCTTCGACGCGGAGCAATTCTGGTACGACGGCAACGGCTCGATCGACGTCGTGCCGGATGCGCGCTTCGACGCGTCGGCGGAGCCCGATCGGAACGTCGTGCTCTACGGCAACGCCACCACGAACCGCGCGTGGAAGGCGCTGCTCGGGGGCGCTCCGGTGCGCGTGTCGCGCGGCGAGATCGCGGTCGGAGGGCGGAAGGCGCAGGGCGACGATCTCGCCGTGCTGTTCCTTCGCCCGCGGCCGGGATCGAGCGTCGCGTGCGTGGCGGCGGTGTCGGGCACGGGGCTTGCGGGCATGCGCCTCCTGGACCGGCGGCCGTACCTCTCGCCCGGCTTCGCGTACCCGGACCTCACGGTCTTCCGCGCCGGCGCGCTGAGGACCTCGCCCATCGCGGCGGTCTTCGCGGGCTTCTTCGGCACGGACTGGAGCGTGGACGCCGGGGAGTGGGCGGGGGATCTCGCGGGGCATTGATCGCGGCCCGGGGCGTCCATCTCGTGGGCTCCGTGACGGCGTCGCGCCACGGACCGCGACGCGTCGTGCTCCCGCGCTACGGCGTATCCAGCTGGAAGCGCACGGTCTCCGAGGGGACGCTGCTCCGCGGCCCGCCGATCGGCGTCACGCGCCACGTCGCGGTGGCGACGATGTTCCAGTCCACGCGCCCCTGCGGAACGCGAATCGTCGTATCGGTGGTCGTCCCGGCGAAGAGCACCGCGCCGCCGCGGCCGAGCAGCTGGAACTGGTAGGCGGACGCGTCCGGGTCGCGCGACCACACGAAGCTCGCCGGCGAGCGCGGGATCGATCCGATGGGCGAGAGCGGTCGGACGCGCCGGGCGTCGATCGGCGCCGCCGGGAGCGCCACCTCCGCGTGCTCGACGAGCAGGGGCTGCAGCACGAACGCGACCGCCACGAGGGCGGCGCCGGCCGCGGCGAGCCACGTCCAGCCGCGCTGCGTCACGCGATCTCCCGCGCGACCGCGGCGCCCGTGTCCTGGGCCACGGCATCGAGGTAGCGCGCGAGGAGGCGCATCGTCGTCGGCCCGGGGCTCCCGTTCCCGATCGCCCGCTCTTCGACCTTCACGACCGGCGCCAGCTGGATCGTGGTCCCGGTGAGGAAGATCTCGTCCGCGCTCTCCAAGCGCTTGCGCGCGAAGGCCTCCTCCAGGATCCCGATGCCCTCGTGCACGGCGAGCTCCAGCACGACGTCGCGCGTGACGCCGCCGAGGATGCCGCGCGAGATCGGCGGGGTGACGAGGCGCCCCTTCTCCACCGCGAAGACGTTCGCCGCGGCGGCCTCGACGATCTCGCCGGTCTCGTCGGGGAGGAGGACCTCGGCGCAGCCCGCCTCGCGCGCCTCGTTGCGCGCGAAGAGCGACACCTGGTAGTTCGTGGACTTGACCCCCGCCAGCGGATGGCGCGCGAAGCGGAGGTACCGCGAGTAGACCACGCGGATCCCCTTCCGCCGCTCGACGTCCGCCGCGGGGTCGCAGTACTCGGCGGTCACGAGGAGCGTGGGCGCTCCCGCGCTGGAGAGGTCGAGCCGGCGCGGCAGTCTCCCGCGACCGATCGTGATCCGCACGATCGCGGACTCGAGGTCGTTCGCGTCGATCGTCTGCTCCACCGCGCGTGCGATCTCCTCGCGCGGCGGGAGCCCCATCCCGATGCGCGCCGCGCTCCGCGCGAGGCGGGAGAGGTGCTTCGGAAAGGCGAACACCCGTCCGCCGTACGCCCGCATCGTCTCGTAGATGCCGTCGCCGTAGAGAAAGCCCGCGTCCAAGGGCGAGATCCGCGCCTCGTCCGCGGGAACGATCCCGCCGCCGCAGTGAACGAAGTACCCGCTCATGGCTCCCTCCCGCAGAGCGCGCTCTCGAGGTCCACCCCGAGCGCGAGCGCGAGTGCCCGCGCCTTGAGCAAGAGCTCGCTCCATTCGGCCGACGCCTCGGAGTCTGCCACGATGCCGCCCCCCGCGCCGAACGAGAAAATGCCGTCCGCGAGGACGCCCGTGCGGATCGCGACGGCGAGGTCGGCGGACCGGTCGAAGCCGATCCAGCCCACCGCTCCCGTGTAGACGCCGCGCGGCGCCGGCTCGAGGTCGCGCAGGATCTCCATCGCGCGACGCTTCGGCGCCCCCGTGATGGAGCCGCAGGGGAAGACCGCCTCGAGCGCGTCGAAGACGTCGAGGCCGGCGCGCAGCCGGCCTTCCACCGTGGAGACGAGATGGTGCAGATGCGGGAACGACTCCAGCCGGACCAGCTTCGGGACGCGCACGGAGCCGTGCTCGCAGACCTTGCCGAGATCGTTGCGGAGGAGGTCCGTGATCATGAGGAGCTCCGCGCGGTTCTTCTCGGAGGCGAGAAGCTCGTCCGCGAGGCGGCGGTCCACGGCGGGGCGGCGGTCGCGGGGCGCGGTTCCCTTGATCGGTCGCGATTCCACGCGCCGGTCGCGCGCGGCGAGGAGCCGCTCCGGCGACGACGAGATCACCGTGCCCTGCGGAGTCTCGAGGAAGAAGGAGAAGGGCGCGGGGTTGTCGATCAGGAGGCGCTCGAAGAGGTCGACCGGGGCGATCTCCGTGGGCACGTCGAAGCGCGCGGTCAGGTTCGCCTGGTAGATGTCGCCGCGCCGGATCGCCTCGAGGATCTCGCCGACCGCGTGCGCGTGGGCTGCGGCATCGAGGCTCGTGCGCAACCCGGGCGCCGCGGGGCGGCGGGCCTCCGCGGGGTCGGCGAGGGCGGCGACGTCGGGCGGGCGCGTCGCGACGGGGGTGCGAGCGGGCGCCTGCTCCGCGCGCAGCGCGGCCTCGAGATGCTCGGCGCGCTCGAGCGCGCGCTTCGCGTCGAACGTCCCGTCCTCGGTCAACCCCCACGACACCACCTCGACCTCGCCGCTGGCGGGGAGCGTCTCCGCGAACGTGTCGTAGACCGCGAAATGGAGGTCGGGGCCGCGGGCGGGGTCGGGCCGCCCGGCGAGGCCCTCGACGTCGTAGCCCCGCTCGTACGCGATGCAGCCGACCGCGCCGCCCGGGAAGACGTCGCGGCGCGCATCGGGAACGCGCGGCAGCGCTCGGCGCAGCTCGTCCTTCGGAAGGCCCGGGCTCGCCGCGCCCTTCACCATGCTCACCGGGCTCGCTCCGAAGACCTGCGCGTCGACCTCGCTCCGGGCGAGCCGGAAGCGCATCGCGCCCGGCAAGCGGGCGAACAGCTCGGCGGCCGTGCGGCGCGCGCGGAAGCGATGTCGCCGCGGGACGCGCATCAGGGCGCTCGACCGGGCGCGGCCGGCAGCGGAGGCGCCGCGCCCGCGGCGTCGCCGCGGATCTTCGCGAGCCGTGCCTTGGACTCCTCGTCGTGCGGGTCGAGCTGCACGACGCGCTCCAGATCGTCGATGGCGTCGGTCAGGTCGTTCGCGTGGTAGCGCGCGAAGGCCCGCAGGCGCAGCAGGGTCACGCTGTTCGGGACGCGCAGCAGCCCGTCGCTCAGGACGCGTTGGGCGTCCTTCAGCCGATGGGTGGAGAGGTACCAGGACGCGATCGCCTCCCATGCCGCCTCGCGCGTCGCGTCGAAATGCGCGGCGCGCTCGAGGTACGCGAGCCCGGGCGCCTCCTTCTTCAGCGCGAGCGCGGTCTGTCCCGCGTTCAGGAGGAAGAAGGGATCGTCTCCCAATCTGGGCTCGACCTCGCGGAAGATCTCGAAGGCTTCCGCGTAGCGCTGGGCCATCCCGAGCGTCGTGGCCAGGGCCAGCTTCTCCTCCGGCGCGCCGGCGGAGAGCTGGACGGCTTCCCGCCGGGCGGCGAGCGCTTCGTTCGTGCGGCCGGCCGCTTCGAGCCCTTCTGCGAGCGTGCGACGCGCGCGGAAGCTGTAGGGCATGGCCTGCGCGGCGGCCTCGAGCTCCGGCAGCGCCTCCGCCACGCGGCCCTCCCGCAACCAGAGCGCGCCGAGATTGTGTCGCGCCTCGGGGAAGCCGGGCGTGAGGCGCAGGGCCTCGCCGTACTCGCGCTCGGCGTCCTCGTCGCGCCCCACCCGCGCGTACGTGTTGCCCCACTGCAGGTGCGCGGGCGCGGGATCCGGGTGACGGATGCCGAGGAAGTCGATGCGGGCGAGAAGCAGGAGCGCAGCGAGCAACGCGGCCCGGAGCGCGCGCGTGCGCCGGGGCGCCTCGCGCTCGGCGAGCGCGGCTGCGCCCGCGCCCGCGTACACGAGCAGCGCGGGCCACGCCACCATGCGGTAGCGCGTGCAGACGAAGAAGAGGATCACGCCGAGCGCCTCGGCGGCGACGAATCCCCAGAGCATCGCGAGCTCCCGCGCGCGGCGTCGCGCGGCGACGAGACCGAGGAGCGCGAGCGGCGCGACGAGCCAGGCGGAGGGCCACGGCAGACGGAGCACGGGGTCGCGCGCGCGATACAGATAGAGGTCCCGGTTGTTGCGGATCTCGTAGCCCTGGAAGAACAGATACGTCTTCTTCGCGAGGCCCCCGAGCGCCGAGAGGGGCGCTTTGCGGGCGTAGTCGAAGGCGAGCCCCGAGAAGTACGCGTCCTCTTCGCGCGGCGAGAGCGGTCGCCCGTGCAGGCGCGCGACGTACGCGGAGACGTCCTCGTTGCGCCACGACCCGAAGCCCGGCAGCGTGGCGGACATGCCGTCCGCGTCCGGGTTGTTGCCGATCCAGAGGTTCAAGCCGCCCTGCGTGCTGAGGAGCACCCACTCCCCCGAGACGATGCGGTTGCGGATCGCGATCGGCGCGAGCACGACCAGGGCGCCGGCCGCGAGCAGCGCGACGCGACGCAGGCGCCCCGAGGCGCCGAAGGAGATCCACGCGAGCACGAAGAGCACGGGCGCCACCGCGAGGAAGTTCGGCCGGGTGGCGCCGCCCAGCCCGAGCAGGAGCCCGAGCGCGACCCAGCGTCCGGCCCCCGAGGCGGGCCCCGCGCCGTCCCAGACGCGGAGCAGCGCCGCACCGAAGAGGATCACGGGCGTCACCATGAGGAACTCGCGGTCGTAGAGGAGCATCGTCCAAGACGTGGCGGCGAGCAGGCCCGTGGCGAGCCCGGCCACGCGGCCGAAACGACGTCGTGCGAGATCGGCGAGGAGCACGCAGGCGAGCGAGCCCAGCAGGGCCTGCAGCACGCGCGCGGTGGGGAGGTCCGGTCCCGGCAGGCGGAAGGCGAGCGCGAGGAGCCAGGCGTAGAGCGGAGTTCGGAAGTACGCGGTCCCCTCGGGGCTGCTCCAGACGTGCCCGGCGGCGACCTGATGCGCCCAGTCCACCATGTACTCGGCGTCCAGCATGGGAACGTCGGCGATCGGGTCGCGAGAGGCCAGCGCGACGACGATCAGCCGGAGCGCGAGCGCGAGCGCGAAGACGAGGAGAAGGTCGCGCCTTCTCCCCGGGACCGCGGCGGGAACGAGGATCACGGAGTCTCCCGAGGACGGACCTCGGAGGATAGGGGCGGCCTCGGGGCAGGGCAAGGCGCCGCAGCGAGCCCTCCGTTGCCGGAGGCGCCTCCCCTTGATATAGTGCGCCCGGTCTTCGCCAGAGTCCGTTTCTTCCCGAGGAGCCCGCGATGACGTTTCGGCGGCTCGATCTCGCGGCCCCGGTCCTCGTGCTCGCCCTCGTCGCGGCCGGTCCGGCCGGGGCCGGCACGTGGCGCGTGGGCGTCAACGCCGGCGACTGCCCCGGCGGCTGCAACTGGTCTTGCCAGAACGTCCCCACCTGCGGCGACCAGATCGCGGTCGCGATGCTCAGCCCCGAGGTGCTCCCGGGGGACACCGTCATGGTGTGGCCGGGCACGTACGGCGTCCACTCGGTCACGATGAAGTCGGGCATCGTGCTGATCTCCGCCCAGGGCCCGGCCAACACGATCATCCAGGGCGGCCGGACCGCGGAGGGAGCCATCACCTACGTGGGCATGGACGCGAACTCGGCGGTGCTCGGGTTCACGTTCACGTGGGACGCGGGCGAGAACGGCCTCGGCGGCGGGATCGCGGCGTACGTCTCGTCGGGCAAGATCCAGAACAACGTCTTCGTGTCGAACTCCGCGGGAATCGGATCGGGGCTCTACCTCCAGGCGTGCGACCTGACCCTCTCGAACAACCTGTTCGTGAACAACAGCTGTGCGGCGGGCGGCGGCACGATCGCGATCTCCGGGGGAGCCCCCACGATTCGGAGGAACACGTTCTCCGGAAGCTCCGCGCCGTTCGGCTTCGAGGGCGCCACGCTCTACTCCAACGGCTCGGACTTCGTGTTCGACCGGAACATCGTGCAGGGTTCCCTGGGAGCCAGCGCGGTGTTCTGCGGGAGCGGGAACCACCCCAGCCTGTCCTGCAACATCTTCTGGCAGAACGCCCTGGGGGCGTTCGCGGGCCAGTGCGTGGACTCGGTCGGCACTTCCGGCAACGTCGCGCAAGATCCGCGATTCTGCAACCCGTCCGCTCGGAACTTCGGCTTCTGCGCGGACTCGCCGGCCCTCACCGGTCCGTGCGGCGCGATCGGCTACGCGTCGCCCGGGGGAAACTGCCCCGCGTGCATTCCCACGGCGGCGTCCGCGACGATGGAGCTCGCCACGTGGGGGCGCCTCAAGGCCGCTTACCGCTGATCACCGCTCGTCTCCCGCGCCCATGGCGGGTGACGTGCCGGGTGGCGGCTTGACACGTCCAGGGGGCCTGCCTAACCTCGGTGGCCCGCTCGCTCCCCGCCCCTGGACGGCTACCGCCGGAGGTTCCTCGATGTCGCTCCCGTCCCCTCGCCTCGGCCGCCTCGGTGCGCTCGCCGCTCTCGTCCTGCTGTGCTCCTGCGCGGGCTCCGCGCGCGTCGGAGGCGGAAGCGTCAAGGCCGGCGCCCCCACGCAAGCCAAGGCCCAGGGCAAGAGCGGAGCGTCTTCGCAAGCGGCCGCGCCCGAGGTGGATCCGGTGACGTTGCTCGCGAAGGCCCGGGCCACGTTGGCGAGCCACCCGAAGGATACGCAAGCCTTGTTCGACGTGGGGTTCGCGTGGCAGCGGCGCGCGGACGGAGAGAAGGACGAGACCGCCCGTCACTCCTACCTGGACTCGGCGAAGGTCGCGTACGACGCGGTTCTCGCGGTCGACTCCACGAACGTCAAGGCGCTCGTCCACTCCGGCCTGGTGCTCGAGGATCAGGCGAACGCCGACGAGGCGCTCAAGCGCTACCAGCGGGCCACCGAGGTCGCGCCCACGGATCCGCGCCCGTACGTGAATCTCGGATCGCTGCTCTACTTCCACTTCAAGCGGATCTACGACGCGAAGACGGCGTTGACGAAGGCCCTGGAGCTGGACCCGAGCAACGCCGACGCCCACTTCAACCTGGGCGTGATGTTCGCGGACGCCACGATGTTCCGGGAGGCGAGGACCGAGTGGGAGCGCGTCGCGGCCACGGGCGACGGTCCGGCGAAGGCGCTCGCCGAGCAGAATCTCGACAAGATCCGCCCGCTGTTGGCGTCTCAGGATTCCGCGGAGGCCGCCGCGAAGGCGGCGCCGCCGGCCGCCGCCACGTCGCCGGCCGGGTCGCTCGCGCCGGCCGCTCCGCAAGCGCCGCCGCCCGCTCCCGCGCCGTCGGCGCCGAAGACTGCACCCTCCGCGTCGCACTGACCGCCCTGAGCGGGAAAGGAGCGCTCCCATGGCAAGAGCTCTGCCGAGGTCGGCGATCTTCGGGGCGCTCGCGCTGCTCGTGACGTCGTTGCCCGCGAGAGGCGCGGACAAGGACGCCGCGCGGACGTCGCTCGCGGAGGGCGATCGCGAAGCCCAGGCGGGTCATGCTGCGGAAGCCGTCGCCCAGTACGAGAAGGCCCTCGCCGCCGACGATTCGAACGTCGAGGTGTACGCACGTCTCGGGAATGCGCTCGTGGCCGCCGGCAACTTCGAGCGCGCCGTGAAGATCTTCGGGCGCTACGTGGAGATCGCGCCGCGCGATTGCCACGCCCGCTCGGGGCTCGGTCTCGCGTACCTGCGCCAGGGGCTCGCGGACCAGGCCGTGAAGTCCTACGAGGAGGCCATCGCGCTCTGTCCCGAGGAGGCCAGCGCGTTCGACAGCCTCGGCGCCGCCTACGAAGCCACGCACGACCCGATCGAGGCGATCGAGGCGTTGCGGCACGCGATCGCGCTGACGCCGGAAGACGTGTCGGCGTACCGCCGGCTCGCGAAGCTCACGTACGACCGCAAGCTCTTCCCCGAGTCGATCGCCGCGTACGAGGCGCTCCTCGCCCGGCCGGATCCCGGGTTGGACGATGCCGGGCTCGCGCAGGCGCACGAGCGGCTCGCGCTCATGTACGATTGGGCCCACACGTGCGCGAAGGCCCTGCCGCACTGGCAAGCGGTGGCGGCGTCGCCCGCGTCGGACGCGGCCACGAAGGAGCGCGCCCAGAAGCGCGTCGCGGATTGCCGCGGGGCGCACCCCACCGGCGCGAGCGAGCCGGGGGGCCCGTCCGGGCGCTGAGCCCGTTCCCGTCCCGTCGAAGGAGTTGCGGTGCGAATCCTCGTAGCCCTCTCGGGCGGCGTCGACAGCTCCGTGGCCGCCGCGCTCCTGGCGGACGAGGGGCACGAGCTCGTGGGCGTCACCCTGAAGAACTGGTGCTACGGGGAGCGCGAGGGCGAGGGCCGCTCGTGCTGCTCCCTCGCGTCGATCGAGGCGGCGCGCTCGGTCGCGGCAACGCTCGGCTTTCCGCACTACGTCCTGGACTTCGAGCATCCGTTCGAGGCGCACGTCGCCCGTCCGTTCGTGCGCGATTACCTGGAGGGGCGAACCCCGAACCCGTGCGTCTCGTGCAACGCCGACGTGCGCTTCCCCGGTCTGTTCCGGCGGGCGCGCGATCTCGCCTGCGAAGCGATCGCGACCGGCCACTACGCGCGCGTGGACCGTTCCACGGATCCCCCGGCGATCCGCCGCCCCGCGGAGCTGGCCCGGGATCAGAGCTACGTGCTCTGGGGCGTGGACGCGGACGCCCTGCGCTCGCTCCGGCTGCCGCTCGGCGACCTGCCGAAGGCGCGCGTGCGGGAGATCGCGCGGGAGCGCGCCCTGGCCACGGCCGAGCGTCCGGACAGCCAGGAGATCTGCTTCGTGCCCCGCGGCGACGTCGGCTCGTATCTGGAGGGGAAGGCGGGCTCGGACGGCGCCACGCTCGGCGAGGGAGCGATTCTGGCCACGGACGGGCGGCGCGTGGGAACCCACCGCGGCGTCGCGCGGTACACGGTCGGGCAGCGTCGCGGGCTCGATCTCGCGCTCGGGCGCCGGGTCTTCGTCGTCTCGCTGGACGCCGCGGCGAACACGGTCGTGGTGGGGTCGGAGGAAGACCTGTTGCGGCGAGACGCGGAGCTGCGGGCGGTTCGTTGGCCGGCGCGCCTCGCGGACCAGGACGAGATCCGGGTGGACGTGCAGCTCCGCTCGCGGCACCGCGCGGCGAGAGCGACGGTGCGTCGGCGCGAGGGGGAACGTGCGCACGTGGAGTTCGAGACGCCGCAGCGCGCCGTCACGCCGGGTCAGTCCGCGGTCTTCTATCGGGACGACGTGCTGCTCGGCGGTGGAATCGTCGCGGACGCAGCGCCGGGCTCGCGGTGACGGGTCGTCGGCGAGCCCGTTGCCGAAAGTCGCGCGAGGGTTGACATCACCGGCGGCCCCGCTAGACTCTCCGGTTCCGAGGAGGGATGGCCGAGTGGTCGAAGGCGACGGTCTTGAAAACCGTTGAGCCGCGAGGCTCCGTGGGTTCGAATCCTACTCCCTCCGCCAGCGGCCGCGCCGGCGGCGGGAAGATCCGCCTCGGAGGCACAGGGAGAGGTGCGAGAGTGGCCGAATCGGACCGCCTGCTAAGCGGTTGGGGAGTCAAAAGCTTCCTCGAGGGTTCGAATCCCTCCCTCTCCGCCACGTTTTTCTCCGACCCCGGTCGGAGGCATGAGCGCCCATAGCTCAATTGGATAGAGCGTTTGGCTACGGACCAAAAGGCTGGGGGTTCGAGTCCTCCTGGGCGCGCCCAACTCCGCTCTCCTCGCGAACCGCGCGGGGAGGGCTAGCGGGGGTACTCCCGCGGGCGCTTCGCCCGCCCTTTCATCCAGGAGTTCCCCGCATGCGGTTCTTGCTTCTCGTCGCCCTCGCGGCTGCGTCCGCCACACCGGTCCACGCCCGCGTGTGGCCCGTCTCCGATCCCATGAAGCTGCAGGAGGTCGTGGACTCGGCCGCCTACGGCGACACCGTGATGGTGGCGCCGGGTCGCTACAAGAGGGTCGTCATGCGCAGCGGCGTGAAGATCCTCAGCGAGAAGGGGCCGAAGGAGACGCTGTTCAAGCACAGCACGTTCTCCCTCGTGACGGCGGACGGCGTGGACAGCCTCGCCACCCTCGAGGGCTTCACGATCGACGGTCTGAAGGCCGCCGAGGCCGGCATCGTGCATGCGAAGGAGTCGAAGATCACGCTGCGCAACTGCGTGATCCAGGGCGGCTGGACCGGCGTCTACACGGAGTACAGCGACCTCCGCGTGGAGGGCTGCACCATCCGGGACTGCCAGTTCGGGCTGCAGCTCATCGAGGGCGGGGGAACCGTCACGGCGAGCGACGTCGAGCTCTGCCACACCGGCATCGCGATCATCAGCTCGAACCCGCGCATCCTGCGCAACACGCTGACGCGAAACTCCCTCGCCATCCGCGTGCAGGACCACTCCGATCCACAGATCGGCGGGACCCTCGCCACGGCGAACCGGATCTGGAACAACCCCGCGGGCGCGATCCGCAACGACGGCCTCGCGAAGCGCGAAGGCATCCGAACGACGCAGCCGTTGACGCTGAAGGTGCCGTTCAACTTTTGGGGCTCCGACTGCCCGGACAGCTCGCTCTTCCGAGGGACGGTCGAGTGGCGACCCTGGGTGGACGAGTCGGGGAAGCGCTCGATTGAGAAGTGCACGGGGTCGCCGCAGAAGAAGAAGTAGCCCGCGGCGCGCGTTCTTCGCCTCGCTCGTCCTTCTCACGGCCCTCGCCGGCTGCGGCGGTCGTCCCCGCCCGCGCGTGCTGGTCATCGGCCTGGACGGCGCCACGTTCGACGTCGTGGACTCGCTCCTCGCCGAGGGCGTGCTCCCGAACCTCGCGGCCCTGCGCGATCGCGGGTCCACCGCCGTGCTCGAGACCGTCCTGCCCGCGATGTCGCCGCCCGCGTGGACGTCGGCCACCACGGGCGTGAACCCGGGCAAGCACAACATCTTCGATTTCTTCCACCTCTCGAAGACGGGTCCGCAGGCGCTGCTGACCTCCTCGCTGGATCGACGCGCCCGCCCGGTCTGGACCTTCCTCAACGCGGCGGGATACAAGACGGGGCTCATGAACATCCCGCTGACGTTCCCCCCGGATCGCGTGGACGGTTTCTTCATCTCCGGCTTCCCGTACGGCGCGGCCACCACCGGCTTCACGTACCCCGCCGAGCTCGAGAAGGAGATCGGCGAGTACCCGCTGGACCTCTTCGGGGAGAGCCTCCCGCGCGGCAACGAGGGTCTCCTGCTGGGCCATTTCCGCCACACCTTCGCGCGACAGGCGGCGGTGGCGGAGGAGCTCATCCAGAAGAAGGACTGGGACCTGTTCTGGGTGGTCTTCACCGGGACGGACAAGGTGCAGCACTTCTTCTGGAAATACGCGGACCCGAAGAACCCCGGGTACGACGCGGTCGGCGCGGCGCAATTCGGCGACGCCATCCGCGACATGTTCATCCGCATGGACAAGGTCATCGGCGAGCTCGTCGCACGCGCCGGGCCGAACACGGACGTGATCGTGATGTCGGATCACGGCTTCAGCCCCATTCGCGAGGAGTTGCGCCTCCAGAACTGGCTGCGCGCGGAGGGGTTCATCGCCCAGGACTCGAGCGGCGCCTACACGAAGGTCGAGGCGTTCCCGCCGGGACCGTTCGGCGGGCTGTTGCGCGTGAGCCAGGAGGGCCGCGACTTCGGCGGGCAGATCGCTCCCGGAGCGGCCACGGAGGACGTGCGCCGGCGGCTCGCGGAGAGGATCGCGAAGGTCGTGGATCCGAAGACCGGACTGCCCTTCGCGGAGCACGTGTACCGGCGCGAGGAGCTCTACCACGGGCCGTACGTCGAGAACGGGCCGGATCTCGTGTTCGTCGAGGCGCCCACGCTCTTCGTGGGCCGCGGCAGCCCCGCCGACACCGCGGTCTTCGGACCGCCCAGCTACACGTTCTCGGGCTTCCACCGCCCGGAGGGCGTCTTCTTCGCCGCGGGGCCGCGCTTCCGCCACGATCCGCAGCGACAGAGGGCGTCGATCCTCGGGGTCACGCCCACGCTCTACTGGCTGTTCGACGTTCCCGCGCCGAAGGACCTGGACGGCGAGGTCTTCGCGAATCTCGTGCGGCCGGACTCGCTCGCTCGCCGTCCGGCACGCGTCGGCGACGCGACGGCGGTCGTGCCGCCGAGCGACGTGGCCGCGCCCACCGACAAGGACCGCGAAGTGCTGAAGAGCCTGGGCTATGTCCAGTGAGGTCCTAGGCTCGCCGGCGCGCGAGAGCGCGCCTCCCGCGGCGAGGGCGGCGCTGGCCGGCGCGCTCGTCCTCGCGGTGCTGCTGCGCGCGGAGTACCTGCGGGAGCTGCTGCTCTCGCCGTTCTCGCGGCACCTTCTCCTCGACTCCGAGTGGTACGACCAGGCGGCCCGGGCGCTGCTGGCGGGGCACACCCTCGTCGACGCGCCGTTCCGACCGCCCCTCTACCCGCTCTTCCTCGCCGGGCTCTACGCCGTGGGCGGGGGGAGCCCGTGGGTCGCGCGGATCGTGCAGACCCTGCTCGGGCTCCTGCAGGTGGCGGTCTGCTTCGGAATCGCGAACCGGACGCACGGCCCCCGCGTCGCCGCCACGTGCGCGGTTCTCGCCGCGGGCTACGGCATGTTCGCGTACTACGAAGGGGAGATCCTCACGACCGCGCTCGGGACGTTCCTCACGACCGCCGCCGTGCTCCTGCTGCTCGAGGGCGATCGGCGCGATCGCCTGCTCGCCTTCGCGGGCGGCGGCTTCGCGATCGGTCTCGCGGCGCTCGCGCACGCGAGCGCGTTGCCGCTCGCCGTGCCCGCGATCCTGTGGGCGCTCGGCCGCGCGCGCCGGTGGCTGCCCGCGGTCGCGGTCGCGGTGGGCGTGGCGATCCCGGTGGGCGTGGTGGCCACGCAGCGCACCCTCGCCCAGGGCGAGCTCGTCGTGCTCGCGACGCAGGGCGGCATCAACTTCTACATCGGGAACAACCCGAGCGCCGACGGCAAGTCCGCGCTCGCGCCGGGCTTCGCGGAGGCGCGCCAGGTGGTCCGCCCGGAAGCGGGCTACCGCGACAACGTCGAGCTGGCGGCGCGCACGCTGGCCGAGCGCGCCGTGGGGCGGGAGCTCTCCGCGGCCGAAGTGAGCAGCTACTGGTTCCAGCAGGGGATCTCGTACTTCCGCGATCACCCGAAGGAGGCGATCGCGCTGTTCCTGCGGAAGGTCGTGTTCTTCTGGAACGGGTACGAGATCAGCAACGAGCGCGACCTGCGCGACCAGGCGCGACGCTTCACCCCGATCCTGCGCTTCTTCCTCGTGGAGTGGGCGATCCTGCTCCCGTTCGCGCTCTTCGGTCTCGTGAGCACCGGCGTCCGCAGTCGGCCCCGCGCGCTGCTCGGCGCGATGATCCTCGTGCACACCTTGGTGGTGGCGGCGTTCTTCGTGTGCGCCCGCTTCCGACAACCCGTCATCCCGTTGCTGCTGCCGTTCGCGGCGGCGGGGATCCTCGCCGCGCTCGACGACGCGCGGAGCGCGGCGGACCGCCCGCGTCAGGCGGCGCGCACGGCGCTCCTCCTCGTCGTGTTCTTCCTCGTGACGAACCCGCGCGTGGTCACCGCGCTCGGCATCGCGGACGTCACGCAGGACACGGACGCTCCGTTCCACCGCTTCAATCTCGCCGTGCTGTTCGACATGGAGGGCAACGTGGACCGCGCGATCGTGGAGTATCGCGCCGCGGCGGACACGGGGGTGAGGGACCCGCGGGTCCACCTCAATCTCGGCAACGCCCTCGCGCGCACCGGTCGCGTGGACGAGGCGAAGAAGGAGTATCGCGAGGTGCTGCGCATCGCGCCGGACTACGAGGCCGCGGTCCGCAGCAACCTCGGGGTCATCGCGGCGCAGCAGGGTGATTGGACGGAGGCCGTGCGCCAGTTCCAGGAGTGTCTGTCGATCGAGCCGTCGCAGGCGAACGCGCTCGCGGGCCTCGGGCCCGCGTGCCTCGCGGCGGGCCGCTTCGACGAGGCGATCGTGGCGTTCCGCCGGGCGCTCGCGGCGGGGGCCGGACCGGAGCCGTTGCTGCGGCGGAGCCTCTCCCTCGCGTACCTGGAGGCGGGTCTCGCGGAGGACGCGCGACGCGAGGCGGAGACGGCGCTGCGCCTCGCGCCCACGGATGTCGCGAACGTGCTCGCGCTCGCGCGCGTGGCGGCGAGCCAGGGTCGCGCCGAGGAGGCGGAGAAGCTCTTCGACCAGGCGCGACGTCTCGCGCCGGGGGCGCCGGCGGTGGAGCGGGCCATCGAGGAAGCGCGTCGTGGGGCCGAGCCCCGTCCGCACGCGAAGACGGACTCCCCGGACTGACGCTGCGTGGACGGGGCGTCCGCCGCGTCGTCGCCCGCGGCGGCGGAGCCGTCGGTCGCGACGCGGCCGAGGGGGGGTCGCCTTGACACGTTGCGCGAGGCTCCCGTACCTTCGCGGCGACTTTTCCGGGGACGCGGCCTGTGACGAGCTCCGCCGGGGCGAGCCGGGACGAGGCCTGGATGGAGCAGGCGCTCGAGTTGGCCCGGGAGGCGGCCGAGGCCCGCGAGGTTCCCGTGGGGGCGTTGGTCGTCCACGGGGACCGGGTCGTCGGGCGCGGGCGGAACCGCATGCGCGAGCTCGCCGAACCCAGGGCGCACGCCGAGATGGAAGCGATCTCGGGGGCGCGGGCGGAGGTGGGCACCGGCCGGCTGGACGGCGGCACGCTGTACGTGACGCTGGAGCCCTGCCCGCAGTGTGCCGGCGCCATCCTCCTCGCGCGGATCTCGCGAGTCGTGTTCGGCGCTTGGGACCCGCGGCTCGGGGCGTGCGGCTCGCGCTTCGACGTCCTCGGGGCGGGGCTCCTCGGCGACGTGCGAGTGCGGCCCGAGGTGCTGCAGGACCGCTGCTCTTCGCTCCTCACCGCGTGGTTCGCGGAGGAGAGGGGCCGAGAGTGACGATCTAGGGAGAGATGCCAGAGCGGTTGAATGGGACGGTCTCGAAAACCGTTGAGCCCGCAAGGGCTCCGAGGGTTCGAATCCCTCTCTCTCCGCCACACGAGAAGTCGGGCGCAGGTCAACGGAGAGATGCGAGAGCGGTTGAATCGGCGCGACTGGAAATCGCGTGTGGCCCAAAAGGCTACCGAGGGTTCGAATCCCTCTCTCTCCGCCAGTGGCGGGTCCGCAGGGCCGTGAACCGAGCGGCCCCGCGGAAAGGGCGGCCCGAACGGGGCCGCCGAACGAGCGGTCCGTGGGGACCGTAGGACGAAGCGGGAACAAGGTGGGGATGTAGCTCAGCTGGGAGAGCGCCTCGTTCGCAACGAGGAGGCCGGCGGTTCGAGCCCGCTCATCTCCACCAACCCTCTCCCGGGCGCGTCCAGGGAGGACGGGCCCCCGAAAGGCGCCGAGCCGGGGCCTGGGCAACGGGACCCCGTGAACCGCGTCAGGGCCGGAAGGCAGCAGCGCTAAGCGGATCGTTCCGGGTGCGACAGGTATCCTGGCCGGCGCCTCCCGGCGGGCGAGGGGAAGGGAAGGGCCGCTCGTGGCCTACCAAGTCTTGGCGCGGAAGTGGCGCCCGCAGCGCTTCGACGACGTCGTGGGGCAGGAGCACGTCACCACCACGCTCGCGAACGCGATCCGCTCCCATCGCCTCGCGCACGCGTTCCTCTTCTGCGGCCCGCGCGGCGTCGGCAAGACCACCACCGCCCGCATCCTCGCGAAGTGCCTGAACTGCGAGCGCGCGCAGGACGGCCCCGTGGTGGAGCCGTGCAACGAGTGCGCCTCGTGCCGCGAGATCGGGCAGGGCGTCTCGCTCGACGTTCTCGAGATCGACGGCGCCTCGAACCGCGGCATCGACGAGATCCGCGACCTTCGCGAGAACGTCCGCTACGCGCCGAGCCGCGGCCGCGCGAAGGTCTACGTCATCGACGAAGTGCACATGCTCACGAAGGAAGCGTTCAACGCGCTCCTCAAGACCCTCGAGGAGCCGCCGCCGTCGGTGTACTTCGTGTTCGCCACCACCGAAGAGCACAAGGTCCCGCCCACGATCCGCTCGCGCTGCCAGCGCTACGACTTCCACCGCGTTCCGCGCGCGATCATCGAGGCCACGCTGCAGCGCCTCTGCGCCGGAGAAGGCTTCGAGGCGGAGCCCGAGGCGCTCGCCGAGCTCGCGCGTCACGCGGACGGCGGACTGAGGGACGCGGAGAGCCTGCTCGACCAGGCGGCGGCCATCGGGGAAGGGAAGGTCACCCGCGACGCCGTCCGCGCGCTCCTCGGGGAGGCGGAGGATGAAGTGTGCCTCGCCATCGTGGAGGCGGCGGCGCGCGGCGACGCGGCGGACGCGTTCCGGCGGCTCGGCGCGCTGCTCGATCGCGGGATGGACCCGGGGCGCATCGCCACGCAGCTCGCGCAGACGCTGCGCGATCTTCTCGTGGCGTCGAGCGCGCCGCCGGACGCGGCGTCGCTCGGGCTGCGCGCCGATCTCGTGCAGGAATACGGGCGCATCGCCAAGTCGCTCGGTGCGGCGCGCGTGGCGGCGTTCCTGGCGCTGTGCGGGCGGACCGTCTCGGAGATGCGTCGGGCCCAGCGGCCCCGGCTCGTGCTCGAGATGGCGATCGCGCGGATGACGCGGCTGGAGGATCCCGGCGCTCTCGACGAGCTGGCCCGCCGGCTGGAAGCCGTGGCGCGCCGCCTGGGCGGGGGCGAGACACCGCCGCCGTCGTCGCCGCGGGGCGCGGGCGGCGGTGATCCGGGCGCCACGGACGCGGCGCCTTCGGACTCGCCACCGCCGCGCCCCGCCGCGCCCCGCCGGCCGAGCGAGCCTCCCGACCGGGATTCCGCCCCGCCGCGCCCGCCCGCGTCGCGCCGCGCGAGCGAGCCCCCCGAGCCGGCGCCGCCGGCGGACTTCGAGGACTCCGCGGAGGAGGAAGCGCCGCCGCCTCTGGGGGCGACCGTGAGCGGAGAGCTGGGATCGCTCTGGCGCGCTTTGCTCGATCGCGTCGGGCGGCGCAAGCGCATGCTCGGCTCGTTCCTCGCGCACGGCACGCCCGTCACGCTGGACGACGACGGCCTCCACATCGTCTTCGAGAACAACTACCACGAGGGAATGGTGCTGCGACGGGAGAACCTCGTCGTCATCCGCGAGGAGCTGGCCCTGGCGGCCGGACGTCCCCTCGAGGTGCGCGCGCGCGTCGGGTCGCCGCCGCTCGGAGCCCGCGGCGTCGAGGCGCCCGCGGCCGAGCGCCGCTCGGACCCTCGCGATCTGCTCGCGGTGAACCCCGGGCTCAAGCGAGTGATCGATGAGCTCGGCGGCCAGATCCTGCCCGGCACGAGCTCCTGAGGAGGAAACGGTGGACATCCAGAAGGTGATGAAGGAGATGAAGAAGGCGCAGCAGCGCATGGCCGAGCTCCAGGAGGAGATCGCCCAGAAGACCGTGGAGGCGTCGGCCGGCGGCGGCATGGTGAAGGCGGTGGTGGCCGGCGACGGCACCCTGCGCTCGCTCGTCATCGATCCGCAGGTCGTCGATCCCGGCGACGTCCAGCTGCTCACCGACCTGATCCTCGCGTGCGTGAACGAAGGGAAGCGTCGCGCCTCCGAGCTGGCCTCCACCGAGATGCAGAAGGCCGCCGGCGCGATGGGGCTTCCGCCCGGGCTGATCTGAGCGCGTGGAGACCGGGTCGGACGCCCTCAGCCGCCTGATCGACGAGCTCGCCCGCCTGCCGGGGATCGGGAGGAAGTCCGCCCGCCGGCTCGCCTTCCATCTCCTCAAGGCCGACGCGTCCTCCGTCGAGCGCCTCGCCTCGGCCCTCGTCGACCTCAAGCAGAAGGTGATCTTCTGCGACGTATGTCAGGATGTGACAGAGACTTCGCCTTGCGCCCTGTGCTCAGACACGCGGCGGTCGGACGACGTGATCTGCGTGGTGGAAGAGCCCGCCGACGTGCTGGCGATCGAGGCGACCGGCGAGTATCGCGGGCGCTACCACGTCCTGCACGGCGTACTCTCGCCGCTCGACGGCGTGGGCCCCGAGGACCTGAAGATCAAAGAGCTCCTGGCCCGCGTGCGCGAGTCGAAGCCCGGGGAGGTGATCCTCGCGCTCAACCCCGACACGGAAGGCGACGCCACGTCTTACTACCTGCAGAAGCTGCTCTCGCCCGCGGGGTGCGCGGTCTCGCGCATCGCCCGCGGCATCCCGGTCGGAGGCGACCTCGAGTTCGCCGACGCCGCGACGCTGGGGCGGGCCATCCAGGGCCGGGAGCGCCTGTTCGGATGACCGTCGCGAACCGCCTGACGATCGCGCGCTTCGCGCTCACTCCGCTCTTCGTGGCCCTCCTGCTGCGAGGCACGGCGCGCGCTCTCTGGGGAGCGTCGGGCGTGTTCGCCCTCGCCGCGCTGACCGACGGCGCGGACGGGTGGCTCGCGCGGCGGACCGGCACGGTGACGCGGGTGGGCCGCGAGCTCGACCCGCTCGCCGACAAGATCCTGGTCGCGTCGGCGCTCCTCACCTTCGTCTTCCTGCGCATCGCCACGGCGGTCGTGGAGGAGTGGATGGTCGGCGCCATTCTCGCGCGCGAGATCGGCGTGACCGGGCTGCGCTCCTTCGCGGCGCGGCGCGGGCTCGCGTTCCCGTCGAGCCGGCTCGCGAAGTGGAAGACCACGTTCCAGATGGGCTTCGTGCTCGCGCTCCTCGCCGTGATGTCGATCCGCGCCACGATGGACCCGGACCCCGCCTTCTGGCGCGATCCCGGCGACGCGCTCCGCGGGCCGCTCGAGGCGGCGCTCCTCGCGACCACGATCCTCACGCTCCTCTCGGGGATGGACTACGTCTGGCAGGCGCGCGCCGCGTTCGTTCCGGCGCCGCGGAGCGCGCGATGAGACTCGCCCGCTGGATCGCGACCGGCCTCGGCAGCGGGTTCTTCCCGGCGGCGCCGGGCACGGCCGGAAGCCTCGTCGGGCTCGCGACGTGGTGCCTGCTCCCCGCCACGTTGCGCGGCACGGGCCTCGTCGCGCTCGTCTTCCTCGGCGTCTCGTTCACGGCCGGCGTGCTCGCGTGCGATCGCGCGGAGCGCGAGTTCGGCCACGACGCAGGGCCGATCGTCTTCGACGAGGTCGTGGGCCAGTGGATCTCGCTCGCGGGCCTTCCGCCCACGCCGCTCACGCTCGGCGCGGGCTTCCTCCTCTTTCGCGTCTTCGACGTGCTGAAGCCGTTTCCCGCGGGGCGCAGCCAGCACCTGCCGGGCGGGCTCGGCATCATGACCGACGACCTCTTCGCGGGGCTCTGGGCGCAGCTCGTGCTTCGCGTCGCGTATCACTTCCTCGGAGTCGCCGCGTGATCGCTCGCGTGCTCCTGGTCGGCGACGAGCTCCTGGGCGGCGCCGCGTCGGACCGCAACGTCGCCACCATCGCCATCGCGCTCGGCTCGCGCGGCGTGCCCGTGGTGGGCGTGGAGGTGGTCGGCGACGACGTGCCCCTGATCGCGGAGGCGGCGCGCCGGCTCGCCTCGCGCTGCGACGTGCTCGTCGTGACCGGGGGCCTCGGTCCCACGGCGGACGATCTGACGCGCGAAGGGCTCGCGGCGGCGCTCGGGGTGAAGGTGGTCGTGAGCGAGGAAGCGCTGCGGCAGGTCATCGCGCGCTACGCGGAGCGCAGCGTCTCCACCGACGGGCCCGGCGTGCGCCGCCAGGCCTCCGTTCCCGAAGGAACCGAGACGGTCGAGAACCCCGTGGGCACCGCGCCCGGCTTCACGGGCCGGCTCGGCGCCTGCCGGTTCTGGTGCCTGCCGGGCGTGCCGCCCGAGGTCGTGGAGATGGCCGGCAGCGTGGCGAAGGGCCTCGGCGAGCTTCCGCCGGCCTGGGGCTGGCAGCGCTGGGTGGCCACCGCCGGGATCGGGGAGACGCGGGTCGCCGACCGACTGGATGCGGGGGGATTCGCTCCGCCGGAGGGCGTGCGCCTCGCGTACTTGCCGTCGCCGGGCGGCGTGCGGCTGCGTCTCGCCGCACCCCGGGGCGCCCCGGACGAGGTGCTCGACGGCGCGGAGCGGGAGGTCCGCCGCCTCCTCGGGTCGTGGGCGCTGCCGCTGCCGGGGCTCGCCGAATCCCTCGTGCGCTCCTTCGCCGATCGCGGCGCCACGATCGCGACGGCGGAGTCGTGCACGGGCGGGCTGCTCGGCGCGCGAATCACGGATGTTCCGGGATCGTCTTCGGTGTACCTTGGCGGAATCATCTCGTACTCGAACCGGGTGAAGGTCGAAAGGCTCGGAGTGGATCCCGGGCTCCTCGAGGCGTACGGGGCCGTGTCGGAGCCGGTCGCGCGCGCCATGGCCGAGGGGGCCCGGGCGGCGTTCGGCCCTTCCCTCGCCGTCGCCGATACGGGCATCGCCGGACCCGGCGGAGGGACTCCTCAAAAACCGGTCGGGACCGTGTGGATCGCCGTCGCGGACGACTCCGGCACGGAGGCGGTGAGCTTTCGCTTCCCGGGGAATCGGGAGATGGTGCGCGAGCGGACCGTGCACAAGGCGCTCGAGTTGGCCTATCGTCGGGGGGAAGGATCGCGGACGTGACGCGGCGCCTGTTCGTCGGCGCTTGGCTCTCGGACCTCGCGCGAAACGAGGTGGCCGGGATCCTGGAGGGGTTGCGGGCCCGCGAGACGCAGGTGCGCTGGGTGCCGCCCGGGAACTTGCACGCCACGCTCGCGTTCCTCGGCGACGTGGACGAGGAGCGGCTGGACGATCTCGTGGATCGGATCGCCCGCTCGCTGGACGGCACGGAGGCGTTCGCCCTCCGGCTCGCCGGCCTCGGAGCGTTCCCGAAGCGCGGCGACGTGCGCGTCGTGTGGGTCGGGATCCACGAGGGGGCGAGGGAGCTGGAGTCGCTGGCGTCGCGACTCGAGCGGACGCTGGTCGCGGGCGGGTATCTTCCGCCGTCGGACCGGCCGTTCGCCGCGCACGTGACGCTCGGCCGCCCGAAGGGAGCCCGGGGCTCCGGGCGGCTGCGAGAGCTCCTCGAGTCGCTGCACTTCGACGGAAGCGAGCAGCGTCTCGAGGAGGTCACGTTGGCCGAGAGTCGGCTGACGCCCCGGGGAGCGCAGTACGAGGCGATCGCCCGCGTCCGGCTCGGGACGAAGGCCGGCGTCTCGCGAACCACGCAGGGAGGAGAGGGCACATGAAGGGTAACGCGCGCGCCGGGAACCCGGACCGGCTGAAGGCTCTGGACAACACGGTCGGACAGATCGAACGCCAGTTCGGGAAGGGCGCCATCATGCGCCTGGGCTCGGACCGTCCCACGGAGGAGGGTCTGTCGGTCATCCCCACGGGCGCGCTCTCCCTGGACGTCGCGCTCGGCATCGGCGGCGTGCCGCGCGGGCGCATCCTCGAGGTCTTCGGGCCGGAGTCCTCCGGCAAGACCACTCTGGTCCTGCACATGATGGCCAACGCGCAGAAGCAGGGCGGCACGGCGGCGTTCATCGACGCGGAGCACGCGCTCGACGCGAAGTACGCGCAGGCGCTCGGCGTGGACATCGACGATCTGCTCGTCTCGCAGCCGGACACCGGCGAGCAGGCGCTCGAGATCGTGGACATGCTCGTCCGCTCCAACGCCGTGGACATCATCGCGGTGGACTCCGTGGCGGCGCTCGTGCCGCGGGCGGAGATCGAAGGGGAGATGGGCGACGCGAACGTGGGGCTGCAGGCCCGCCTCATGTCCCAGGCGATGCGCAAGCTCACGGCGTCGGTGTCGAAGTCGCGCACGTGCATCGTCTTCATCAACCAGATCCGCATGAAGATCGGCGTGATGTTCGGGAACCCGGAGACCACCACGGGCGGGAACGCGCTGAAGTTCTACGCCACGATGCGTCTGGACATCCGTCGCATCGGCGCCATCAAGGACGGCACCACCGCGGTCGGGAACCGCACGCGCGTCAAGGTCGTGAAGAACAAGGTGGCGCCGCCGTTCCGCGAGGCGGAGTTCGACATCATCTACGGCAAGGGGATCTCGTTCGAGGGAGACCTCGTGGATCTCGCCGCCGAGAAGGGGATCGTGGAGAAGTCCGGCGCGTGGTTCTCGTTCGGCGGGGAGCGCATCGGGCAGGGACGCGAGGCCGCGCGCACGCTCCTCGAGGAGAACGCCGAGCTGCGCACCCGCATCGAGCGCGCGGTGCGGCAGGCGTACGGCCTGCACGCGGATGCCGCGGCGGTCGAGAGGACGCCGGGCACGGCCACCGAGAAGCACTCCTCGGAGCGGCCGGGTCCGGAGAGGGCGGCGGCGGTGAAGTCGGCCGGCGAGAGGCCGGCGGAGCGGACGGTCGCGGAGAAGACCCTTGCCGCCGCGGAGAAGGGGAAGTAAGCAGCGTCCGGCGGCCGAAGGAGGGGTGCCCGGCACCCCTCCCTCTCCGGTGGAGATGGCGATCCGCTGGCTCGGCGGTCGACGTCGCTTCGAGCGCGAAGTGCGCAGCTGGCTGCGCGGCTCGGGGATCGCGGCGGCGGCGGTCGACGAGGCCGTCGGGCGGCTGAAGGAGCTCGGCCTCCTGGACGATGCGGAGACGTGTCGCGCGTTCCTCCGGGACCGCGTGCGCTTCGCGCCGAAGGGACGCGCGCTCCTGCTCGCGGAGATGACGCGGAAGGGCGCCGCGGGGCCGGTGGCCGAGGCGGCGCTCGCGGAGGTGCTCCCGGCGGAGGCGGAGGCCGACGTCGCCTCGGATTGGCTGCGGCGCTCGCTCCGCAAGTGGCAGAGCCTCCCGGAGGGGATCGCGCGGCGGAGGATGTGGTCCGCGCTCGCGCGGCGCGGCTTCCCCCGCGAGGCGGCGCGCGCGGCGATCGTGCGCGTCGCGGGCGAGCGGGCGGAAGACGAGATCTCGTTGTCCGAAGAAGACGGGGCCGGCGTCGCCCCGGAGGAGACATGAAGACTGCAGAGATTCGCACCGCATTCCTGGAGTACTTCGCGCAGCGGGGGCACAGAGTCGTCTCCTCGGCGCCGCTCGTTCCCCGCGACGACGCCACGCTGCTCTTCGTCAACGCCGGGATGGTGCCGTTCAAGGACGTCTTCACCGGCGCCGCCCGCCGCGAGGTCTCGCGCGCCACCAGCTCGCAGCGCTGCCTGCGCGTTTCCGGGAAGCACAACGACCTCGAGGAGGTCGGGCGCACGCCGCGGCACCACACGTTCTTCGAGATGCTCGGCAACTTCTCCTTCGGGGACTACTTCAAGGAGGAGGCGATCGGCTTCGCGTGGGAGCTGCTCGTCGACGTCTTCAAGCTGGATCCGAAACGGCTCGCGTTCACGGTGTTCGGCGGTGCGGACGGGATCGCGGGGGATGACGAAGCGGCGGCGATCTGGCGTCGCGTGGCGGGCGTAGGGGACGATCGCGTCCTGCGCTTCGGCATGAAGGACAACTTCTGGGCGATGGGGGACACGGGCCCGTGCGGGCCGTGCTCGGAGATCCACTACGACCTCGGGGCGGACCTTGCGGGAACGGTCAACGACGGCGACCGCTGGATGGAGATCTGGAACCTCGTCTTCATGCAGTACGAGCGGGACGCCACCGGGAAGCTCCGACCGCTTCCGGCGCCGAGCATCGACACGGGGATGGGCCTCGAGCGCATCTCGTCGGTCGCGCAGGGGAAGCGCACGAACTACGACGGCGATCTCTTCGCGGGGCTGCTCGCGCGGATCGCGTCGGTCGCCGGGCGCCCCTACGACGGCAGCGCCTCGGACGACGCGGTCTCGATGCGTGTCATCGCCGATCACGCTCGCGCCACCGCGTTCCTGCTCGCGGACGGCGTGCATCCGGACCGGACGGGCCGCGGCTACGTCTTACGCAAGATCATGCGGCGCGCCGTGAGCCACGGCGTTCTGCTCGGCATCCATCGGGAGTTCCTCGCGGACGTCTGCGAGGGCGTCGCCGACGCCATGGGGGACGCGTATCCCTCGCTGCGCGAGCGCCTCGCGGAAGTGCGTCGCGGCGCCGAAGGGGAAGAGCGCTCGTTCCGGCGCACGGTGGAAGAGGGCATGCGCCGCATCGACGACCTGCTGGCGCAGCTCGAGGACGACTCCGTGTGGCGGGTGGCGCCGGACGGGCGTCGCGTGCTCGCGGGCGACGTGGCGTTCCGGCTCTACGACACCTACGGGTGTCCCCTGGAGCTGACCGCGTCCGTCGGCGTGCGCAAGGGCTTCTCCGTGGACGAGGCCGCCTTCGGCGAAGCGCTCGAGATCCAGAAGGAGCGCAGCCGCGCGAGCTGGAAGGGCTCCACCGGCAAGGGTGCGTTGGACCGCTTCACCGCGGACGCGAAGCTGGCGCACGCCACGAAGTTCACGGGCTACGCGGACCTGGAGGGCTCCTCGAAGGTCGTCGCGCTCGCGCTGGTGGCCGAAGACGGGTTGGCCTCGAGCGCTCGTGCGGGCGAGGGCGCCTCGGTCGCCGTGGTCACGGAGTCCACGCCCTTCTACGGGGAAGGCGGCGGCCAAGTGGGGGACGCCGGCGAGCTCGTCGCGGCCGGCGCGCGCGTGCGCGTCGAGGACACGCGGAAGACCGGCGGAGACGTCTTCGTCCACTTCGGGACGATCGAAGAGGGCGAGCTGGCCGTCGGCGAGAGCGTGACCCAGCGGGTGGACGCGGCGCGGCGCACGCTCGTGTGCGGGCATCACTCGGCCACGCACCTGGTGCACCACGCGCTTCGCGAGATCCTGGGCAAGCACGTGCAGCAGAAGGGCTCGTGGGTGGGCCCGGATCGACTCCGCTTCGACTTCAGTCACCCGGAGCCCGTGCGGCCCGCCCAGCTCGCGGACATCGAGACGCGCGTGAACGAGCTCGTGCGCGCGGATCACGACGTCACGGCGGAGAGCCTGGCGTACGCGGACGCCATCGCGGCCGGCGCCCTGGCCTTCTTCGGCGACAAGTACGGCGACCGCGTCCGCATGGTCACGATGGGCCCGTCGCGCGAGCTGTGCGGCGGAACGCATGTGGGCGCCACCGGAAAGCTCGGCCTCTTCACGCTCGCCTCGGAAGGATCGGTGGCGGCGGGGATCCGGCGCATCGAGGCGTTCGCCGGCTCGCCCGCGATCGAGGGCGTGCACGCGCTCCGCGAGCGGCTGGAGAGGATCGCGGAGCTGCTGAAGGTGGCGCCGGAGGCGGTCCCTGCGCGGGTGGAGGAGCTGGCCGAGGAAGCGAAGCGGCTGCGCCGCAAGGTGGAGGAGCTGACGCGCGCGGCCGCCGGCAACGCGGCCTCCGAGATCGCGTCCCGAGCGGTCGACGTGGACGGGCATCGGCTGGTCGTGGCGCGCGCACCGGTGGACTCGCGCGACGCCCTGCGCGATCTGGGCGACGCCATGCGCGCCACGCCGCGCACGGTCGTCGTCCTCGGCGCGCTGCTCGAGGGCAAGGTGGCGCTCGTGGCGGCCGTCTCCGACGACGTGGCGAAGGCGGGCCGCGTCTCCGCGGGCGACCTGGTAGGCCGCGTCGCCCGCCTGATGGGCGGCGGCGGCGGCGGCAAGCCCCACCTGGCCACGGCGGGAGCGAAGGAAGTGGGCAAGCTGGACGAAGCGTTACAGGCCGTGCCCAAGATCGTGACGGAGCTTCTGAAGCCATGAGTCGCTTCGAAGCCAGGTCGACTCTTCCGAGGCCTTCCCGCGGGCATTGGAGCACGCATGCGAACGCGACGCGCGAAGCGCGTCGCCCGCATACGCGCAAACCGGCCCGTGGGAAGGCCTCGGAAGAGTCGGCCTGGCTTCGAAGACCTCTCATCGGCTTCTGAGCGGAGGAACCCTTGGTCGACCTGCACTGCCACATCCTCCCCGGCGTCGACGACGGCGCGATCGATCTCCACGACGCGCTCGAGATGGCGCGCGACGCGGTGGCCCAGGGCTGCCGCGCGGTGTTCGCCACTTCGCACCTCGGCGAGTCGCTCTTCCAGACGAACGCCGAGCTTCTCCGGGAGGAGCATCGCCATCTCGTCGGGGCGATCGAGCGCGAGCGGATTCCCCTCCAGGTGTTCCCCGGGGCGGAGAACTTCCTCGCCGACGAGGACGCCGGGGCGTTCGCCGCGCGAGTCGTGCCGCTCGGCGAGCAGGGCCGGCACGTCCTCTTCGACTTCTCCATGCGCGAACCGCCGCCCGTCGTGGGCCCGGCCATCGACGCGATCGTCGCGCGCGGGCTCGTGCCGATCATCGCGCACCCGGAGCGGAACGTGGCCCTGATGGACGATCCCACGCCGATCGCGGACTGGATCTCGCGGGGGGCGCTGATGCAGGTGAACGCCGCGAGCCTCCTCGGCCTCCTGGGGCGCGAGGCGCAGCTGATGGGCACGCACCTGCTCGAGCGCGGCGCAGCGCATCTCCTCGCCTCCGACGCGCACGACCACCGGCGACGTCCCTTCTGTCTCGCCGACGGCAAGAAGGCGGCGGCGGAGATCGTGGGCGAAGACGAGGCGGAGCGGATGTGCACGGAGCGCCCCTGGAAGATCGCGCGGGGCGAGATCTTCCAGGCCACGCCTCCGGAGCTCGCGCCGCGCTCCAAGGGAGCACGGCTGTTGCGAAGGCTGCGCGAGCTCGGCTCGTGAGCGCGCGCGTGCGGAGAACCCGAACGAGGAGACGGCCGTGAAGGCGTTGATTCTGTCCGGCGGCAAGGGCACGCGGCTGCGCCCGATCACGCACACGAACGCGAAGCAGCTCGTGCCGGTCGCGAACAAGCCGATCCTCTTCTTCGCGATCGAGGCGATCAAGGCGGCGGGGATCGAGGACATCGGCATCGTCGTGGGGGACACCGAGGCGGAGATCCGCGCCGCGGTGGGCGACGGCCGCGCGTTCGGCGTGCGCGTGACGTACATCCGCCAGAGCGAGCCGCTCGGCCTGGCCCACGCGGTCAAGATCTCGCGCGAGTTCCTCGGGCAGGAGCCCTTCGTGATGTACCTCGGGGACAACTTCATCAAGGACGGGATCACGTCGCTCGTGCGGGAGTTCGAGCAGGGCCGCCCGAACTCCCAGATCCTCCTCGCCCGCGTGCCGAACCCGGGATCGTTCGGGGTGGCCGAGCTGGTGGGCGGGCGCGTGGTGCGCCTCGAGGAGAAGCCGAAGCAGCCGAAGTCCGACTACGCCCTCGTGGGCGTGTACATGTTCGACGCCACGATCTTCGAGGCGGTGGACGCCATCCGGCCTTCGGCGCGCGGCGAGCTGGAGATCACGGACGCCATCCAGCGCCTCATCGAGACCGGCAAGGACGTCCGCAGCCACGTGATCAAGGGCTGGTGGAAGGACACCGGGAAGATCGAGGACCTGCTCGAGGCGAACCGGGTGGCGCTCACGTCCATCGAGCGCAACGTCCAGGGCAAGGTGGACGCCCGTTCGCGCATCATCGGCGAGGTCGTCGTGGACGAGGGAGCGGTCGTCGAGAACTCGGAGCTCCGCGGCCCCCTCGTGATCGGCGCGGGGACCGTGATCCGCGACTCGTACGTCGGACCGTTCACGTCGATCTCCTCCCGCTGCACGGTGGTCGGCTCGGAGATCGAGTTCTCGATCGTGCTGGAGGAGAGCCGCATCGAGAACCTCGCGCGGCGGATGGAAGGCAGCCTCGTCGGGCGGAACGTGAAGATCGGCACGAGCAGCGCCAGACCCCGCGCCTTCCGCTTCATGGTCGGCGACAACTCCGAGATCCAGGTACCGGATTGACCGGCGCGCCCTCGCGACCCGCGGGCACGCTGCGGCTCGCGCTGACCGGGGCGGGGGGCATGCTGGGGCGCGAGCTCGTGCGCGCGGCGCGCGAGCGCGGCGCGCCGCTCCTCGCGTGGGACCGAGCGGCGGTCGACGTGACGGACGCGGACGCGGTGCGCCGCGCGCTCGACGATGCGCGGCCCGACGTCGTGATCCACGCGGCCGCCTGGACCGACGTGGACGGTTGCGAGGCCGACGCCGAGCGGGCGCTCCGCGTGAACGCCATGGGGACGCGCCACGTGGCCGCGGCGTGCCGCGGGGTGGGGGCGCGCCTCCTGACGGTCTCCACCGACTACGTGTTCGCGGGCGACGCCACGGAGGCCTACGCCGAGAACGCGCCGGCCGGGCCGCTCAACGTGTACGGCTGGTCGAAGCTCGCGGCCGAGGAGGCCACGCTCTCGCTCGGCCGCGCCGGCAGCGTGGCGCGCACCGCATGGCTCTACGCGGATCACGGCCGCAACTTCCTCCTCGCCATGCTGAAGCTCGCGGAGGATCGCCGGGTCCTCCGCGTCGTCGACGACCAGCGCGGCGCCCCCACGTGGGCGGCGGACCTCGCCGGCGCGCTCCTCGATCTCGCGCGCGCCGCGCACGAGCGCGACGCCTGCGGCATCTACCACGTCACGAACGGGGGCACGGCCACCTGGAACGGCTTCGCGCGGAAGATCTTCGCGCTCACCGGGAAGGACGTGATCGTGGAAGCCGTCACCTCGGCCGAGTTCCCGCGTCCCGCACGGCGTCCGGCCAGCTCCGTCCTCGCGGACACGCGTCGCGCCGAGGCGGGGCTCTCGCCGATGCCGGCGTGGGAGGACGCGCTCGCGCGCTGCCTGAAGGGTCGCGAAGGAACGAGCGCCGCGGATGCCCGCGCCGCGGGCCTTCGCGCGTGAAGGTCTGCGTGGACTGTGGGGCCGCCTGGTCGCAGCGCGCCGGGATCGGCCGCGCGGTCCGCGGGCTCGCGCAGCACCTGCCGGGGGCGCGCGGCGACGACGAGATCGTCCTCTTCTCGTTCGCCGACGAGCGCGCGCTCGCCCGGAACCGGCCGCGCGAGCCCCACGAGCGGATCGTGCCGTTTCCCCCGGGCCGATGGGTCCGGCGCGCGTGGCGGAGCCTGGACGCGCCGCCCTTCGAGTGGCTCGCCGGCTCCGCGGACCTGTACCACTTCACGAACTTCACGCGCCCGCCGCTCGGGCGGGGACGCTCCGTCGTCACGATCTACGACGTCTCCTTCCTTCGCTTCCCGGAGACCGTGGAGCCGAGGAACCTCGCCTACCTGCGCTCGCGCGTCCGCCTCGCAGCGCAGCGCGCGGACGCGTTCCTCACGATCTCCGCGTCGGCCGCAACCGCGATCGCCGACGGCCTCCGGGTGCCTTCCGACCGGATCTTCACGGCAGCCCCGGGAGTGGATCCGGTGTTCGCGCCGCCGGGCTCCGCGCGTGTGGCCCGGCTCCGGGAAGAGCTCGGGCTCGTTCGGCCGTATCTGCTCTTCGTGGGCACGGTGGAGCCTCGCAAGAACATCCCGTTCCTCCTCGATCTCTTCGACGCGCTGGACGGCTTCGACGGGGACCTCGTCCTGGCCGGGGCGCTCGGCTGGAAGCACGTCCCGATCCTCGCCCGCGCTCGAGCGGCGCGGCGCGCTGCGGCGATCCGCTTCGTCGGCGGCCTGGAGGACGAGGCGCTCGCCGCGCTGTACGGGGGCGCCGAGGCCTTCCTCTTCCCGTCGCTGGACGAAGGCTTCGGGCTTCCGCCGCTGGAGGCGATGGCCTGCGGGACGCCGGTGGTTTCGTCCGCCGCGGGGGCGCTGCCCGAGGTTCTCGGCGTCGCGGCCCGCATCGTGGCGGACCTCGACGTGGGCGCGTGGACCCATGCGGTGCGGGCGTTGCTCGGGGACTCCGCGGAGCGGGCGCGTCGCGTGGATCTCGGGCGCGCGCAGAGCGGGGCGTACACGTGGGCCGCCGCGGCGGCTCGCACGTGGAGCGTCTACCGCGCGTTGGTCCGCTGACGCCGGCAAGCCCACGTCGGGACCGCGCCCTAAGGGCTTGACTGGCGGATTCACCGAAGCCCAGGATTCCGGCGGCGCCGCGCGCCGGAGCCGCAACGAGAGAGTCGTCCGTGATCGAAACGAAGAACGAGCGCATCGACGTCGCCGCGCTGCAAGCGAGGATCGACGCCGAGGCGGCGGGGATCGCGGGGCGCGGCGACGAGTCGCCCGCGAAGGCGGCGGTTCCGCGGAACCTCGTCCGCGACGTCGAGCGCGAGATCGAGGAGTACGTCGCCGAGGCGGAGCGGAAGTCCGCAGCGCGGCACGAGCTGCCGCCGAAGCTCGACCGCTTCCCCTTCCGACTCCTGCGGGCGCCCGTCCTCTGGATGCTGCGCGTGCACGCCCTGCTCTTCCGCGACCAGCGCGCCGTCAACCGCCAGCTCGCCGACGCGCTGCGGCTCGTGGCCGCGTACGAGCGCACGCTCCACGACTTCGTGGAGCACCTGCGCGAGACGGTGGCGCTCCAGGAGGCGGCGCTGCGCCGCCTCGAAGCGCGGGCGGGGGAGTCCGTGCCCGGGAAGGGCCAAGGGAACGGAGGGGCGTCCTCCGGCGTCGACGTGGATCGCTTCCAGTACGAGTTCGCGAAGCGCTTCCGCGGGTCGCGGGCGGACCTGAAGAAGAGCTTCGACAAGTACGCAGACGTCATCCGCGAGCTCGCGCTCGGCCCGAACGACGCCGTGCTGGACCTCGCGTGCGGCCGGGGCGAGTGGGTGGAGTGGCTCGCCGAGCACGGGATCCGCGGCGAGGGCGTCGATCTCAATCCTCACGTGATCGAGGACTGCTTCCGGGCCGGCGTGACCGCCCGGCGGCAGGATCTCTTCGACGCGCTCGCGGAGAGGGCGGACGGCTCGCTGGCGCTGGTGACGGCGTTCCACATCGTGGAGCACCTGGACTTCGCCACGCTCTCGCGCTTCGGCGACGAGGTGGTGCGCGTGCTGCGCCCCGGGGGAGCGGTGATCCTGGAGACGCCGAACCCGGCGAACGTCCTCGTGGGGGCGTGCACGTTCTGGATGGACCCCACGCACGTGAAGCCCCTTCCCGGCCTCTTCCTGCAGTACTTCCTCGAGTCGAAGGGCTTCTCGGACGTCCGCCTCCTCCACTTCGACGCGTACGACGACTCCTACCTGATCCGGGAAGGCCCCGAGCGCCTCGTGTCCCGCTTCAACGACCTGTTCTTCGGATGCCAGAACACCGCCGCCGTCGCGCGAAGGGCGGCCGGCCGTTGATCGGGATCGTCATTCCCTGGTTCGGACGAGACCTGAAGGGCGGGGCCGAGCAGCTGGCCCGGGAGATCGCGCGCCGACTGGCGGCGCGCGGCCACGACGTGCACGTGCTCACCACGTGCTCCCGCGCGTTCCTCGACGACTGGGGGCGCAACGCCCTGCGCAGCGGCGCGAGCGAGGAGGACGGCGTCCGCGTGCGTCGCTTCGCGGTGGATCGTCGCGACGCGCGAGCCTTCGACCGGTTGAACGGACGGCTCCTCGCCATCCCTCCCGAGCAGCTGCGCCCCGGGATCTCGCCCCTGGCTCCGGACGAAGAGGCGGCGTTCTGGCGCGGCAACATCAACTCCTCGGCGCTGCTGCGCCACCTGGAGTCGGAGACGCGCTACCGGGCGATCGTGTTCCTTCCGTACCTGTACGGCCCGATCGTCCGCGGGATTCCGCTCGTGGCGAGCCGCGCGTACCTGCAGCCGTGCCTCCACGACGAGCCGTACGCGTACCTGCCCGCCGTCGCGAACGCCGTGTACCGCGCGAAGCGGCTGCTCCTGAACAGCGACGGCGAGCTCGAGACGCTGCAGAAGATCTTCGGAGCGCACGTGGCGTCCAAGGCGGTCGTGGTGGGCACGGGCGTGGAGATCGACGACGCTCCGGCCGCCGGCCTCCGGCAGGTCGGGACGGTCTCCCTGTCGACCCGCTTCCTGCTGTGTCTCGGCCGCCGCGATGCCGGCAAGGGCGTCGATGGTCTCACGCAGGCGTTTCGCGGCTACCGGCAGCGCCACGGCGGCTCGGAGCTCCGGCTCGTGCTCGCGGGTCCCGGCGCCTCGTCGTGGGGCGACGAGGAGCACGGCATCCACGATCTCGGCCTGGTCGGCGACGTGGAGCGGAACGCGCTGCTCGCGCACTGCGTGGCGCTCGCCCAGCCGAGCCTGAAGGAGAGCTACTCGCGCGTGCTCATGGAGGCGTGGCGCTTCGGGAAGCCCGTGCTCGTCCAGGAGCGCTGCGCCGCGACCGCCCGGGCGGTGCGATCCAGCGGGGGCGGCTGGACGCTCGACGGCGACGAAGCCTGGATCGCCGCGTTCGCCTCGCTCGCCGCCTCCACGAGCGCGGAGCTCGCGACGATCGGCGCGAAGGGGCGCGAGTACGCGCGCGCGCGCAGCGACTGGGACGAGGTGATCGGGCGGTACGAGGCGCTGCTCCGGGAAGACGCGTCCCCGCCGACCGACCGGCCGCGCTCGGGCCGGGCGCGGGAGCGGATCGATCAGGTTCTGCCCAACCTGGTGCGCGGCGACGCGATCTCCGATTACGCGCTCTATCTGAAAGATCGCTGTCGCGAGCTGGGCTTCGACGCGGAGATCTACGCGCGGCACCTGGATCGCAGCGCGGCGGAAGAGGGCCGCTCGCTCGGGCGACACGCGCCGCCGCCCGGTGCGCCCCTCCTCTACCATCACTCGATCGGCGGCGAGGTGACCGATTGGGTCCGGTCGCGCGCGGGGCTCCGAGGGTTGATCTACCACAACATCACGCCCGGGCGCTTCCTGCGCCCGTTCAACCCGAGGCTGGCGGATCTGGCGGATCGCGGTCGATCGGAGCTTCCCGCGCTGGCGCCCTTGTTCGCGGCGTCCGCGGGGGACTCGCAGTACAACGTGGCCGAGCTTCGCGATGCCGGGTTCGCTTCCCCCTCCGTCTTGCCGATCCCGGTCGAGCCGACTCGCTTCTTCGAGCCGCCCGACGAGGCGGTCCTGAAGAGCCTCGACCACGGAGGTGCGAACCTCCTCTTCGTCGGGCGGATCTCGCCGCAGAAGCGGCAGGAGGATCTGCTGTTCGCGTTCGCGGAGTACGTGAAGCTCGATCCGTCGGCGCGGCTCCATCTCGTGGGCTTCTACGAGGCGGGAGACTCGTACTTCCACTACCTGAGGTCCCTGATCTGGAAGCTGGGCCTGACCGGGCGCGTGGACCTGACCGGGTCCGTGAGCAACGCGAAGCTGCACGCGTACTACCGCGCCGCCGACCTCTTCTGGTGCATGAGCGAGCACGAAGGGCTCTGCATTCCCCTCGTGGAAGCGATGTGGTTCGAGGTCCCGATCGTGGCCTTCAAGGCGGCGGCGGTTCCCGAGACCCTGGCCGACGCCGGCATCCTGCTCACGGACAAGGACGATCCGGCGAGATCGGCGGCGCTGGCGCGGATCGTCGTGGAGGACGAGACGATCCGCCGACATCTCGTCGAGGCCCAGCGCGAGAACCGGCGGCGCTTCCAGCGCGCGGAGCACGAGCGCGCCTTCGCGACGTTCCTGGATCGCTTCCTCGCGGCCGCGCCGGCCCATGCTTGATCGTCGGGTCCGGCGGAAGCTGCTCCAGGTGCTCCTCAAGAAGGAGCTCTACGAGATCGACCCGCAGCTCGAGGCGATGCCGGAGTCGTTCTCGCCGGCGTACGTGCTCCTCGTGCAGCAGCACGTCCGGCGCCGCTTCGTGCGCGCGTTCCGCGACGCGGCCACGATTCGGGTGTGGCGGCTGCCCTGGAAGCTCGCGGACCTCGCGCTGCGGTGGTCTCAGCTGGCGGTCACGAACGCCCTGGTCGCGAGCTACCTGAACGAGACGGCGCTGCGAAGCGCCCTGGAAGAGGGCCGTGCCCGCGAAGATCGCGATCCTCAAGCCTGACCATCTCGGCGACGTCGTTCTCGCGGCGCCGGCCGTGCGCCGCATCCTCGCGGCCCACCCCGGCCACGACGTCGACTTCCTGTGCGCGCCGTCGTCGGCGCGCCTGGTGCGATGGCTCTTCCCGGAGGTCCGCCCGGTCGGCGTGACCTTCCCGCACCTGGACAAGACCGGCGCGGCGCGGCCGGCCGCGACGCCCGACCTCCCGGAGCGCTACGAGTTCGTCTTCGGCCTGCGCAGCGACGACCGGATGAACGACGCGTACCTGAGCGCGCAGGGGCAGAGCGGCGCCTTCGTGGCCTCGACGCACGAGGAGCACGAGACGTGGAGCCAGAAGCTCCTCGTGGAGCGCCTGTGCGGCCCGTACTCGCGCTCGGCGCTCTTCTTCGGCTCGCGCCGCCCGGAGTTCCCGACGCAGCCGCGCACGGTCGGTCTCTGCATCGCGGCCGGCTTCGTGAACAACCGGTGGGACGCGGTCGCGTGGCTCCGGCTCGGCCGCCTCCTGCAATCGTCCGGACGGCGCGTGAAGATCGTCGGCGGGCCGCGGGAGGAGGGAGAGGCGCATCTTCTGCGCGCTCTCCTGCGTCTCGCGGACGCCGACGTCGTTCTCGGGGGCGACGACTTCGACGGGTTCCTGCGGAAGATCGAGCAGGAGGTGGATGTCCTGGTCGCCACCGACAGCGGCACCGCGCACGTCGCCTCGCTCGTGAAGCCGATCCTCTCGATCTTCGGGCCGAGCCCGCATCGCCGCTACGCGCCGTTCGGCCGCCAGAACCGGCTGATCCGCCGGAGCCTCGAGTGCTCGCCGTGCTGCCAGTTCGCACGCACGACCCTGAACGCGTGCGTCACCCGGGAATGTCTGGCCGCGCTGGAGCCCGAGGCCGTGCTGGAGCTCCTCGAGGACGCGCCGGGCGCGGCGCCGTCCCGCAAGGCAGCTCCGCCGTACGAGCGCATCGTCGGGACGAGCCACCTGGCGGCGCCGGCGAGCCTCGCGGGGAGAGCGCCCTAGGTGCTCGCGCGGTAGCGCTCGACGACCTCGCTCGCCGAGCCCGCGTCCACGACGCGCCCGCGCGAAAGCCGCAGGGCGCGTGCGCACGACCGCTCCACGGTGTGGAGATCGTGGGAGACGAGGACGATCGTCTTCCCGCCCTCCCGGAAGCCGCGGATCCGCTCGAAGCACTTCGCCTGGAAGGACTCGTCGCCGACGGCGAGCGCCTCGTCCACGAGCAGCACGTCGGGGTCCACGTCGGTGGCGAGCGCGAAGCCCAGCCGCGCGCGCATGCCGGAGGAGTAGTTCTTCAGGGGCACGCGGATGAAGCGCTCGAGCTCCGCGAAGGCCACGATCCGATCGAACTTCTGGCGCATCTCGTCCCGGCCGAAGCCGTAGAGGGCGCCTCCCAGGTAGATGTTCTCCTCGCCGGAGAGGTGCGGATTGAAGCCGGCGCCGAGCTCGATGAGGGCCGTGACCCGGCCGTCGATGTCCACGGTCCCGGTGGTGGGAGCGAGGACCCCGGCGAGAAGGCGCAGCATCGTGGTCTTGCCGCTGCCGTTCGGGCCGATGATGCCGAACGTCTCGCCGCGATGCGCCTCGAAGCTCACGCCGTCGAGCGCGCGGAAGCGCTCGACGCGCTCGCTGCGCCGTCCCGTGAGGCTGCGGACCACCGTCTCCTTGAGCGTCACGTCGCGCTCGTGGACGAGGCGGAACTCCATCACGACGTCGGCGACGCGCACCGGCGCTCTCGCCCCGCCCATCCCGGAATCCGCGACGCGCGTCGGCGCGCTCATGCTCTCCGTCACGACAGGTAGTGCAGGAAGAGGTTCTCGCGCCGACGGAAGATCGCGAGGCCGGACAGGAAGGACGCGAGGGCGAGCGCTCCCGCCAGGGCGATCATGGACCATCCCGGGAAGCACCCGTCGTAGAAGATCGAGCGCAGCGGAGCGACCTGGTAGTAGATGGGGTTCAGCTTGAACAGCCATACGTATTTCGCCGGGAGCACCGAGAGCGGGTAGATGACGGGCGTCAGGTAGAACACCGCGGTGAGGCCCACCTCGATCACCTGCGCCACGTCGCGGAAGAACACGGTCCAGGCGGCGGCCGCGAGGACGATGCCGGTCGTGAACACGCCGATCGTCAGCAGGCAGTAGGGCAGGAGCAGCACGGAGGGGCGCAGCGGAACGCCCTGCACGAGCATGAGGAGCACGAGCGGCAGGAGCGCCAGCAGGAAGTTCACGAGGTGGCTGCCGACCAGCGCGATCGGGAAGATCGCGCGGGGGACGCGCACGTTGCGCAGCAGGCTCTCGTTGTGGACGATCGACATCGATCCGCCGGTGACGGATTGGACGAAGAAGTTCCAGGGCAGCAGCGCGCTCAGCAGGAAGACCGGGAAATGGCTCACCTGGACGCGCATCATGTGGGAGAAGACGACGCTCAGGATCAGCATCGTGAGCAGGGGGTTCAGCATCGTCCAGGCGAACCCGAGGACGCTGCGCCGGTAGCGGAGCTTCAGCTCCTTCTCCACGAGCAGACGCCCGAGATCGCGATACCGCCACAGGTCCGCCAGGGACTGGAGCAACCGAACCCTCCGCGGCGGAACGATGGATGGGCGCACCGCGCGGCGCGCATCCTATCAGAGATTCGCGGAAGGGGCAGCGGGGCGGGAGCCCGGGGCCCGCGGATCGAGGACGGATCGCCACACCGCGAGCGTGCGCGCGGCGAGCTCGCGCCACGGGAAGAGCGCCGCGCGCGCGGGCCCGGCGCGCGCGAGGGCGGCGCGACGGGCCGCGTCGCTCGCGAGCGCGCGGAGCGCTTCGGCGAGGTCGTCGACGGACGGAGTCGCGGCGTAGGCGGCGGCGTCGCCCAGGACTTCGCGATGCGCCGCGATCGGCGACGCGAGGACGGCCGCACCGCAGGCCGCGGCCTCGAGGCCGGGCAGCCCGAAGCCCTCGCGTCGCGACGGCACGAGCACCACCCGCGCCGCCGCGTAGAGCCCCGGCAGATGCGCGTCGGGGACCGGTGCGAGCAGTCGCGCGCGAGGTACGCCGCGCACGAACGGCGCGAGCCGTCGCGCCGCCTCGTCGTCCCGCGCGGGCAGAACGAGATGGAGGTCGCTCGGCGCGGCCGCCGAGAACGCGCGGACCGCCGCCGCGAGGTTCTTGTGCGGGCGATGCGACGCGACGACGAGCACGAAGTCCGAGTCGAGTCCCCGCGCCCGCCGGAAGGCGGCGAGCGCGTCCTCGGACGGGCGTGCGAAGCGCACGAGGTCCACGCCGTTCGGGGCCACGTGCCACTTCCCGCGGCTCTCCGGGAGGACGCGCTCGAGGTCGGCGCGCGAGGCCTCGGACACCGTGAGGAGCGCCGCGCTGGAGCGCACGGCCCAGGCCATCATGGCGCGCGCGTAGGTCCACGCGGCCCAAGACGGAGGCTCTTCGAGATGGATCGCGTCGTGGATCGTGACCGTCACGGGGCTCCCGGGGACGAACGGGCGCACGTAATGGGGGATGTGGAGCAGCCCGAGCCTGTGCGCTCGCGCCACGCCGCGGAAGGCGAGCAGCTCGCGGACGGAGTACAGGGGCGCCGCGCAGCGCGCGAGGCGGAAGCGGTCGGGGTCGAGGCGTTGCGGAAGGTCGCCCGGCAGCCCCGCGCGATCCGGGTCGCGCAGGAAGAGCACGAAGCGCTCCGGACCGTCGAGCGCCGCCAGCGCGCCGAGCAGGCCCTCGACGTGGCGGCCGATCCCTGCGTCGTGGATCTTGCGGGCGTCGATCCCGATGGCGCGCGGCGGGGCTCCGCTCATCGCGCACCGCCGCCCGACGGTCGCTCCGGGGCGCTCGCTCGCTCATAGCTGGCCAGCGTCTCCCGCGCGGTCTTCTCCCACGAGAAGCACTGCGCTCGGGCGAGCCCGCGCCGCGCGAGATCCGCGCTCCGCGCCGGGTCGGTCAACACGTGCAGGATCCCGTTCGCGATGGACTCGGGAGAGCCGGGGTCCACGAGCGCGGCGGCGTCGCCGGCGACCTCCGCCACCGCGCCCACGTCGCTGGCGATCACGGGGGTCCCGCACGCCATCGCCTCGAGCACCGGAAGGCCGAAGCCCTCCTCCAGCGAAGGGAAGACGAGCGCTTCGGCTCCGGCGTAGAGCGCGGGAAGATCCTCGGGCTCCACGTAGCCCGTGGTCCGGACGTGATGCGCGAGATCCGGCGCCCCGAGCTCGGCGAGCAGCCCTGCGCTCTTCCACGCGATCTTCCCCGCCACGACCAAGTGGGTCGGCCGCGGGAGCCGCTCGCGGACGAGCCGGAAGGCCCGGACGAGGCCCGGCAGGTTCTTCCGCGGCTCGAGGTTGCCCACGAAGAGCAGGTAGGGGTGCGGCAGGGAGTAGCGCACGCGCACGCGCTCGATCTCGGCGTGCCCTTCGGGGCGGAACCGCCCGGCCACGCCGTGGGGGATCATGTCCAACCGCTGCGATGGAACTGCCAGGCGCCGGGCGACCTCGCGGCGCGCCCTCTCGGAGACCGTGATCACGCGGGCCGCGGCGCGCACGGCGCGGCGGATGAGCCAGCGCATGTACAGCGAGTACTTCCACGGGATCGTCCCGGGATGCGTGAAGGCGACGAGGTCGTGGACGGTCACGACCTTCGCCGCGCGCGAGGGGCCCGTCGGGATGAGGAACGCGGGTCCGTGGATCACGTCGGCGCCGTGCCGCGCGGCCCGTCGCGGGAGGACGAGCTCCTCCCACAGGTCGCCCTGCGGGTGGCTCTCGTGGGAGACGCGGGTCTCCAGGAAGGCGAAGCGGCGGTCGAGCGGCAGCTCGCGCAGGCGCGACTCCCCGTGCACGCAAAGCAGGAACTCCACGTCCACGTCGAGGGCGGCGAACGCGCGGACGAGCTCGAGGACGTAGTTGCCCACGCCCGAGAACTCGCGCCCCACGGTGCGCGCGTCGAACAGGACTCTCACGGGGACCTCGCTCCGGCGGACCGTCTCGGGAGAGTCCGGCGGCGGGCGGCGGAGCGTCAAGTCGGGGATGGCGCGTCGCGCACGGATCCGGGATCCTCCCGCCGGCTGCCGCATGACGGGCCGCGAGACGAAGGGGCGGCCGCCCCGCGAAGCGCGGGGACTCGAGCGGAGGGTTCGTTGCGCGTCGCGCTCGTTCACGACTGGCTGACCGGAATGCGCGGCGGTGAGAAGGTCCTGGAAGAGGTCTGCCTCCTCTTCCCGGAGGCGCCGCTGTTCACGCTCGTGCACGTGCCGGGCAGCGTCTCGGGCGTCATCGAGGCGCGGACGATCCGTACGAGCCCGCTCTCGCGCTGGCCGGGCGTGGCGCGATCCTACCGGCGCTTCCTCCCGCTCTTCCCGCATCTCGTGGAGGGCTTCGACCTCCGCGGCTTCGATCTCGTGGTGTCCACGTCCCACTGCGTCGCGAAGGGGGCGAAGGCCCCGCCCGGCGCCGTGCACGTCTCGTACGTCTTCTCGCCCATGCGCTACGTCTGGGACCGCTGGGACGATTACTTCGGGCCCGGGCGCTCGGACCCGCTCACGCGGGCGGCGATGCGCGCGCTCCGCGGCCCCCTGCAGGCGTGGGATCGGCGGAGCGCCGCGCGGGTCGATCGCTTCCTCTGCGACTCCGCGTTCGTCGCGGAACGGATCCGGCGGTACTGGTCGCGAGGCGCGGAGGTGATCCCGCCGCCGGCCGACACCGACGTCTTCAGCCCGACGGGCGAGGCGCGCTCGGGCGAGTGGCTCGTCGTGGCCGCGCTGGTCGCCTACAAGCGCGTCGACCTGGCGATCCGGGCCGCCGAGGCCGCGGGGGTGCCGCTCGTGGTCGTCGGCACCGGTCCCGACGAGGCGCGGCTCCGCGCGGCGGCTTCGTCGCGCGTGCGCTTCGCCGGCTGGGCCTCGGAAGCGGAGCTCGTGTCGTACTACTCGCGCGCCCGCGGCCTCCTCTTCCCGGGTGTCGAGGACTTCGGGATCGTGCCGCTCGAAGCCATGGCGTGCGGCTGCCCGGTGGTGGCGTACGCCGAAGGGGGCGCGCTCGAGACGGTGCGCGGCGCGGCCTGGGACGGGGATCCCTCGGGGGCGCCGCGCGAGGCGACCGGCCTCTTCGTGCGCGAGCAGACCGTGGAGGCGTTCGCGCGCGCGATCCTCGCCGTGGAGGAGGACCGCGCCCGCATCGATCCCGCGGCGTGCCGGAGCCGCGCTCTCGAGTTCGCGCGCCCCGCGTTCCGGCGCCGTCTGGCCGCTGCCTTGACAGGGGCCGGCGCAGGGCCGATCCTGCCGAACTGATCTTCGAGAAGTCGGCACGCCGGGGACGTCCGGCGGGAGCGCCGGAGCTCCCCGCAGCGCCGCGGACCGGCTCGGGGGGCATACGCTTGGACCTGGAGCGCATCCGCGACTCGATCGCGGAGACCGTCCGCGTCATGGAGCGCCTCCGCGAAGAGACCGCTCCGTCGATCCAGAGCGCCGGCCGCGTCCTCGCGGACACGCTGACGCACGGCGGCAAGATCCTCCTCTGCGGGAACGGCGGCTCGGCGGCGGATTGTCAGCACATCGCCACCGAGCTGTGCGTGCGCTACCTCGCCGAGCGCCGCGCGCTGCCGGCGATCGCGCTCACGACGGACACGTCGATCCTCACCGCGGCCGGCAACGACCTCGGCTTCGATCGCGTGTTCGCCCGCCAGGTGGAAGCGCTGGGCCGGCCCGGAGACGCGCTCGTGGCGATCTCCACGAGCGGCGAGTCCACGAACGTGCTGCGTGCGGTGGACGTCGCGAAGTCGATGGGCCTCGTCACGCTCGGGCTGACCGGCGAGGGCGGGGGAGCGCTCGGCCGGCGCGTGGACCACTGGGTCCCGGCGCCCGCCTCGCGCACGCCGCGCATCCAGGAGGCGCAGTTGGTGATCGAGCACTTGCTCTGCGAGATCGCGGAAGCCGCGGCGGGGGAGTCGCGCGCGTGAGCCCGAAGACGCTCGACCCGCGGCCCCGCGGCGCCGTCGCGCCGCAGGCCTCCGCGCCCGCCGCGCCGGCGCCGCGCGCCGCGCGACCGCCCACGCCGTCCTTCGTGCCCACCCCTCCCGCCACACGCCGGCTGTCGCCCGCGCTCTTCGGCGTCACGCTCGTGGCCTGCGACGCCGCGGCTCTCGTACTGGCCCTGGCGGCCGCGCACTGGGTGCGCTTCGACGCGGGAGTCCTCCCGACGCCGCTCGGCAGCCCGCCGCTCCGCCCTTACCTCGCGACCTGGCCGATCGTCGTGGGGCTCGGGCTCCTCGTCTTCCACGAGGCGGGGCTCTACCGCGCGCATCGCCGCGCCGACGTCCGCCGCGACATTCTCGAGGGCACGCGCGCCGTCGTGCTGCTGGGCGTGCTGCTCGCCGCGGTCGCGTTCTTCTACCGCGAGTTCTCGTTCTCCCGGACCTTCCTCGCGCTGTACGTGGGTTGCGCGGCCATCCTCGTCGTGGCGCTGCGCCGCGTCGCGGGGGTGGCGCACCGGGCGCTCCGGGCGCGCGGCATCGGCGTGCAGCGCGTCGCGCTGGCGGGGGGCGAGGTCGCCGATCGGCTCGCGCGCCAGATCGCGGGGCGG
Organism: bacterium; assembly: GCA_046330135.1. GTDB lineage: Bacteria > ARS69 > ARS69 > ARS69 > ARS69 > CAYYFX01. The sequence goes on along the minus strand of JAXLTI010000003.1, from coordinate 299,404 downwards.
CCGGGCAGCGGGCTGGAGGTCGTCGCGCGCCTGACCGGCGAGGAGTGGCGCGGGCTCGACGGCCCCGGCTCGGACGGCTCGCTCCGCCCGCGCCGCGTGCGCGCGCTGATCCACGCCCATCGCGTGGATCGGCTCGTCGTGACGGACCCATCGCTCACCCACGCGGCGCGTCTGGAGCTCGTCGAGGCGTGCCACGAAGAGGGCTGCCGCTGCGACTTCGTTCCCGATCTCTTCGAGGTGATGCTGGGCCGCGTGCGCGTCGAGGAGATCGACGGCGTGCCGCTCGTGGGCGTGACGCTGCACCCGCTCGGCCGCCTCCAGCGCTTCCAGAAGCGCACGCTGGACCTCGTGGTCGCGTCGCTCGGGCTCCTCCTCTTCGCGCCGATCCTGCTCGTGCTCGCGATCGCCGTGAAGGCGGACTCGAAGGGCCCGGTCCTCTTCCGGCAGCGGCGCATCGGCCGCGACGGGCGGGAGTTCGACATCGTGAAGTTCCGCTCGATGCCGGCGGCGGCGGAGCGGGACACGGGACCCGTCCGCGCCACGCGCGACGACCCGCGCCCGACGCGAGTGGGGCGCGTGCTGCGTCGCACGAGCCTCGACGAGCTGCCGCAGCTCTGGAACGTCGCAAGGGGGGAGATGTCCCTCGTGGGCCCGCGTCCGGAGCGGCCCGTGTTCGTGGACGAGTTCCGGCAGAGCATCCCTCGCTACCTCGAGCGGCACGGCGTGAAGTCCGGGATGACCGGCTGGGCGCAGGTGCACGGCCTGCGCGGCGACACGTCGATCGACGAGCGCACGCGCTACGACATCTGGTACGTCGAGCACTGGTCCCTCTCGCTCGACGTGAAGATCCTCGTGCTGACGGCGCTGCGTGTCCTGTTCCAGGAAGAGGCGTACTGAGACCTTGAAGAATCTCCTGCTCGTTCTGGTGTGCGTCACGCTCGGCGTCGGCGGCCAGCTGTTGCTCAAGCAGGGCATGTCGGCGGACCGGGACGCGGTGGACCGCGCGAGCGAAGTGCTCCCGCGCCTCGTGAAGGCGGCCCGCAATCCGATGGTGGTGTCGGGCTTCCTCCTGTACTTCCTCTCGGCGGGGCTCTGGTTGATCGTGCTGACGCGCGCGGAGCTCTCGTGGGCGTACCCGCTGCTCTCGCTGGGCTACGTCCTCGTGGTGCTGCTCTCGCGCGTGCTGTTCCACGAGGCGGTGACGGCCACGCGGCTCCTCGGGACGCTCGTCGTCGTCCTCGGGGTCTGGCTCATCACGCGGACCCAGTGAGCGGGGAGGGCGTCGTGGGCGCCATCGTCATCGGGATCGCGGGCGGGTCGGGGTCGGGGAAGACGACCGTGGCGCTGCGGCTCGCCGAGCATTTCGCTCACGAGAAGGTCACGATCCTCCACCACGACTCGTACTATCGCGATCGCTCCGACCTCCCCCTCGAGGAGCGGAGCCGCCTCAACTTCGACCATCCGGACTCCTTCGAGAACGAGCTCCTCGTACGCCACCTCGAGGTCCTCCGGGCGGGCGGCAAGGTCGAGCAGCCGGTGTACAGCTACGAGACGCACTCCCGCGAGGAACGGACGCTGCCGATCGGTCCGGCCAGCATCGTGCTCCTGGAGGGGATCACCGTGCTGGCGATTCCCGAGCTGCGCGAGCTGATGGACATCAAGCTCTACGTCGACTGCGACGCGGACGAGCGGCTCGTGCGGCGCCTGCTCCGGGACCTCCACGAGCGGGGGCGCTCGGTGCACTCGGTGCTGGAGCAGTACCGGGCCACGGTCCGGCCGATGCATCTGCAGTTCGTGGAGCCGTCGAAGCGGTGGGCCGATCTCGTGATCCCGCGGGGCGGCCACAACGTCGTCGCGATCGACCTCATCGTGTCGAAGATGCGCGAGGTCCTGACGGGAGGCGAGTCGCAGGAGGAGGTGAGGCGTTGACGGCGATGCTGTCCTTGGCGCGGCTGAAGCAATGGATCAAGAACGTGGTGGTGCTGGCCGGCGTGACGTTCGCCGGCAAGCTCTCGGACCCGACGTTCGCCGTGCGCGCGCTCGCCGCCTTCGCGGTGTTCTGCGTGCTCTCGAGCGGGACTTACGTCCTCAACGACGTGGTGGATGCGGAAGCGGATCGTCGTCATCCGGAGAAGCGCGACCGCCCCGTGGCCTCCGGGCGGGTGGGGAAGGGCGCGGCGCTGGCGTTCTGCGGCGCGCTCCTCGTCGCCGGGCTCGCCGTCGCGTGGAACCTGGGGCCCCTCTTCGGCACGACGTGCGCGGGGTTCGTCGCCCTCAACCTCCTCTACTCCACGTGGCTCAAGCGGCACGTGATCGTCGACGTGATGTCGATCGCGGTCCTGTTCATGATGCGCGCCATCGGCGGCGTCGAGGTGCTGCGCGACCTCGAGGCGAAGGTCGACCTCTCCGACTGGTTGCTGCTGTGCACGTTCTTCCTCGCGCTCTTCATGGCGTTCGGGAAACGGCGGGCGGAGATGGTGCTGCTGGACGAGGAGGCGAAGGCGCACCGGGCGGCGCTCGGCGACTACTCCGTGGGGCTGCTCGACGTCATCGTGCCGCTGGTGTCCGGCTGCGCCATTCTCGCGTACTCCATCTACACCATCTGGCCGGAGACCGTGCGCAAGCTCGGCACCGACAAACTCGTTTACACCGTGCCCTTCGTCGTGTATGGCTTCCTCCGTTACTTGTTCTTGATCCGGGAGAGGGGGCTCGGCGGGAACCCCTCGGAGATTCTCTTCCGCGACGCGGCGCTCACGGCGAGCGTGGTCGTCTGGGCCGCCGCGATCGTCGGGATCCTCTACTTCGGGTAGCGCCATGACCCACGTCGCCACGAAGGCGAAGCTCGTCGTGGAGTCGCCGGCGAAGGTCAACCTGACCCTCCGGGTCCTCGGCAAGCGCGGGGACGGCTACCACTCCATCCGCTCCGTGCTCTGTCCCATCACCCTGCACGACACGGTGACGTTCGTGCCCGGCGGCCGGAAGCTCGTCTTCCACGGCGGCCAGGGCGCCCCGCGCGACGAGACGAACCTCGCCCTGCGCGCGGTGCGCGCGCTCCAGGAGCGCACCGGCGTGAAGCACGGCATCGAGATCCGCATCGTGAAGCGCATCCCCATCGCGGCCGGCCTCGGGGGAGGAAGCTCGAACGCGGCCACGGTGCTGCGCACGCTCAACGACCTGTGGGACTGCGGGCTCTCGCTCGGCGAGCTGGAGGAGATCGGGCTCGGTCTCGGCTCGGACGTTCCCTTCTTCGTCCGCGGCGGAACGTGTCTGGTGGGCGGGCGCGGCGAGGAGCTCGAGGCCCTTCCGCGACGCGGCCGCCTCGAGCTGGTGCTCGTGTGCCTTCCGGTGAAGGTGTCCTCGAAGTGGGCGTACGACCACGTCCCGACGGAGTTGACTCGCTCGAGCGGCTCCACGAGTATGGTCAAGGTCGCGCTGGCGTCGGGCCGCGTCGACCTGCTCGCGCCGCATCTCGCGAACGACCTGCAGGCTGCGGTCGAGCACGAGCACAAGATCGTGGCGGAGGCGAGGAAGCGCCTGAAGGCCGCCGGTCTGCTCGGCGCGATCATGTCCGGAAGCGGCCCCACGGTCTTCGGCATCGCGCCCGACGCCGAGACGGCGGATCAGGCGGTGGCGAAGATCGAGGCGCCTGGCTGGAAGGTGCTGCGCGTCAGCAGTCCCGAGTGAGCGGCGGGTGGGATCGCTGCGGCTCGGGTCGCTGCGAATCGGGTCGCTGCGGGCCGGGTCGGTTCGGGCCGGGTCGGTTCGGACCGGGTCGGTCCGGGGCTGATTCCGCGGGAGAGGGTCGATGGAGATCACCGACGTTCGGATCTCCCTGCGGCAAGAGGAACGCCTGAAGGCGTTCGTGACCATCACCTTCGATGCGTGCTTCGTGGTCCGGGGCGTCAAGATCATCGACGGACCCTCGGGCCTCTTCGTCGCCATGCCGAGTCGCCGCAAGAATGATGGCACCTACCAGGACATCGCCCATCCGATCCACTCCGGGATGCGGGAGCGGATCGAGGAGAAGCTCCTCGCGGAGTACCGGGCGATGCTCGAGCGCCAGCAACAGCCCGCGGTCGAGACGGGCTGAGACGCCGGGCGCAGGCGCGGGCGGTCATTGGGGCGTCGTCAAATTGGATAAGACACCGGCCTTTGGAGCCGGCAATTGGAGGTTCGAGTCCTCCCGCCCCAGCCCGGGCCGGCCCCCCGCGTCTCCCCTTGCGCGGACGGCGGCCGCGCCGGTAGACTCCTTGCCCGTTCGTCGCCGGCCCGAGGGAGGTCGCCGATGATCTCCCACGAGGTGTCGCGGGGGTTCTCCGTGCCCGACAATATGGTTCTCTTCTCGGGCACCGCGAACCGGCCGCTCGCGGAGTCCATTGCGCGCGAGATCGGCATTCCGCTCGGCCGGGCCGAGATCTCGCGCTTCTCGGACGGGGAGCTCTTCGTCCGGCTGAACGAGAACGTCCGCGGGGTGGACGTGTTCATCGTCCAGCCCACGGTGCCCGGGCAGGACAGTCTCATGGAGCTGTTCCTGCTGCTCGACGCGGCCACTCGCGCGTCGGCATCCCGGGTGACCGCGGTCATGCCGTACTTCGGGTACGCGCGGCAGGACCGGAAGGACCAGCCGCGGGTCTCGCTGGCGGCGAAGCTCGTGGCGAACCTGATCACCACCGCGGGGGCGGACCGCGTGCTGGCGATGGATCTGCACGCGTCGCAGATCCAGGGGTTCTTCGACATTCCGGTGGACCACCTGTACGCGGCCCCGGTGTTCATGGACTACTTCGGCGGGCTGGACCTGCGGGAGTTCGGCGTGGTGGCACCCGATCTCGGAAGCGTGAAGATGGCCCGCGCGTACGCGAACCGGCTGGGGCTGCCGCTCGCGATCGTCGAGAAGCGCCGGCCGAGGGCGAACGAGATGGAAGTGCTCAACGTCATCGGCGCGAGCGAGGTGGTGGGCCGGAGCCTGCTCATCATCGATGACATGATCGACACCGGGGGAACGCTCATCAAGGCCGCGGAGAAGCTGCACGACGCGGGTGCGCGCGAGATCTACGCGTGCGCCACGCACGCGGTCCTGTCGGGCGGTGCGCTGGGCCGTCTCGAGAGCTCCGCGCTCTCCGGGATCGTGGTGACCGACACGATTCCCATCACCACCCAGTCCCCGAAGCTGCGCGTCCTGAGCTCCGCGCGGCTGTTCGCCGAAGCGATCCTGCGCATTCACCGGAGCGAGTCCCTCTCCATCTTGTTCGAGCAGTAGACGGACCCCACGCGGACCGGCGCCCGCGGCGGCCCGGTACGGAAGGAGACCTGACGTGAAGACGATTCCCATCCGCGCCGAAGAGCGCGCGCGCAAGGGCAAGGGCGGCGCCCGCGAGACGCGCCGGAACGGGCGCATCCCGTGCATCCTCTACGGGCAGGGCGAGAGCATCGCCCTCTCGGTGGACCGGCGCGAGTTCGCCCGCGCGCTCATGGAAGCGCACAGCCAGAACATCATCTTCGACCTCACGCTGCCCGGCCGGGAGCCGCTCAAGAGCATCCCGCGCGAGATCCAGCACGATCCCGTGAGCCGCTCGATGATCCACGTGGACTTCCAGCACATCGACATGACGAAGAAGATCACGGTGCGGGTCGCGGTCAAGGTCGTGGGCGAGCCGGACGGGGTGAAGAACCAGGGCGGCATCCTGGAGCACATCGCGCGCGAGCTCGAGGTGTCCTGCCTGCCGTCGGAGATCCCGAACGAGATCGTCGTCGACGTCTCGCATCTCGTGATCGGGACCTCGGTGCACGTGTCCGAGCTTTCGGTCGAGGGCTTCGAGATCCTGGAGGACCCGCAGCAGGTCGTGGCGCTCGTCGTCGCGCCCACCGTCGAGAAGGTGGTCACGCCCGAGACGCCGGTGGAAGGCGCGCCGGTCGAGGGTGCTCCGGAGGCGGCTCCGGCCGCGGAGGGGGATGCCGAGAAGGAGTAGCGACGCCGCGTGCCCGGTCGTGCCCGAGTTCCTCGTGCTCGGCCTCGGCAACCCCGGCGATCGCTACCGCGGCACGAGACACAACCTGGGCTTCCGCGTCGCCGACGCGCTGGCACGAGCAACGGGCGCCCGGTTCCGCGAGGGACCGGGCCCCTCGCTCGTCGGGGCGATTCGCCTCGGCCCTCGGGAAGGCGCCGTCGCGAAGCCCCTCACCTGGATGAACCGCTCCGGCGTCGCGTCGCGCGCGCTCGTGGACCGGTGGGGCGGTCCGCCCCTGGATCGCCTCCTCGTCGTCGCCGACGACCTGGACCTGCCGCTCGGGCGCATCCGCTTCCGCCCCGGCGGGGGAGACGGCGGGCACAATGGCCTCCGGTCGATCATCGCCGAGCTCGCCTCGCGCGATTTTCCGCGGCTCCGGCTCGGCATCGGCCGCCCGAGCGCGGACCGCCCGGACGACGTCATCGACCACGTCCTGGACCCCTTCCTTCCCGAGGAGGCGGAAGCGGTCGAAGAGGTCGTGGAGCGCGCCTGCCGGGGCGTCCGCACCTTCGTCCTCGAGGGGATCCTGGCCGCGATGAACGCCTTCAACGCCTCCGAGGGCGCCGGCGGCGCTCCGCAGGGCCGGGGGGCGTCGTGACCCGCGCTCCCGGGCCCTGCGACGGGCGGGGAACCGCTCTTGACCCCCACGGAACCCGCCGGTAGACTCCCACCCTTCCCCGAGTACGCAAACCAAATCGCATGACCGGCTCTGCGGGGGAGCCGTTCCGGGAGGAATCCGCGCATGCGTCCCTACGAAACCATGTTCGTCCTCGCGCCCACGTTGGACGCGGAGGGCGCCAAGCGCGAGGTGGACGCCCTCAAGGACGTCGTCCGCGCCATCGGCGGCGAGGTGACCGCCGAAAAGGAATGGGGCCGGCGCCGCCTGGCGTACCCCATCCGCGACCACTCCGAGGGGATCTACGAGATCGTGCGCTTCTCCGCCGATCCGTCGAAGCTCGCGGAGCTCTACCGCCACTACAAGCTGAACGAGAACGTGCTGCGCGCCCTCGTGCTCCGTGACGAGGGAACGCCTCTGGAGTACGTCGGCCAACCGAGCGAGTCCGACGATGACTACTCCCGTGATCGGAGGTCGGACGGGGACGACGACGACTTCCGCGGTCCGCGGCGGGGTCGCCGCCCGCGGTCTTCGGACGATGACGACTTCGATCGTCAGCCCGCCGGTGCCGGCTCCGGTGCAGGGAGGGAGGACGCGCTTTGAGTCGAGAGCTGAGGCTCCCCTCGTTGAACAAGATTCTCATCGCGGGCAACTGCACGCGAGATCCGGACGTGCGTTACACGCAGAGCGGCGCCGCGCTCACGCGGTTCGGCATCGCCTCCACGCGGTACTTCCGGGATCCGAAGAGCACGTCGGGGGAGTGGAAGGAAGAGACTTGCTTCGTCAACGTCGTCACGTGGGGTCAGCTCGCCGAGAGGTTGGGCGACACCCTGAAGAAGGGCGTCGCGGTCCTCGTGGAGGGCCGGCTGACCAGCAACTCGTGGGAGACGGAAGACGGGCAGAAGCGCACGTCGATCGAGATTCGCGGGGACGCCGTTCAGGTCCTCGATCGCAAGGGAAGCGGGGGCGGCGAGGGAACGCCGGCCTACGCGGGCGGACCGGCAGAGTCTCCGTCGCAGGACGAGCCTCTTCCGGCCGACGACCTTCCCTTCTGAGTGCGGTAGCCACTGAGCGGTCATCACCGCGGTTTCCGCCGGCTTCCCGGCCGTACGCGCCGGGGAAGCCGGCCGCATGGAGGTCTTATGATGAAGGACAGACGGCGCAAGGTGTGCCGGTTCACGCAGGACAAGATCGAGATCGTCGACTACAAGGACGTCGAGCGGCTCCGCCGGTACATCACGGACCGCGGCAAGCTCGTCCCGCGGCGGATCACGGGAACGAGCGCGTACCACCAGCGCGGCCTCACGGTCGCCGTGAAGCGGGCGCGCTACCTGGCGCTTCTCCCGTACACGAGCGATCACTACCTCTAGAATCCGGGGTCGCTCACGGTGGACAAACGCCTCCTCGCATTGGCCGCCCTCGTGCTGGTCGCGGCTGCGGCCACGCCGGTGTTCGTGCCGGCGGGAATCCTGCTGACGCTCCTGCTCCCGGTCGTGGGGGTCGCGGGCGCGCTCCTGGCGGGATCCCCCGTGGGCGCGTTGTGCCTGGCCCCGGGTGCCCTGGCCCTGTGGCTGCGCGCGCCGGACGCGCTCCCGGAGTTCGCCGCATCGGGCCTCGCCGGCCTGGTCGTGGGGGAGCTGGTGCGTCGCGGGGTCGCCCCGGCGCGGGCCGTCGCGTGGGGCGTCGTTCCGTTCGCGGCCTGGACCCTCGCGCTCGCGGCGTCGGGCTTCGATCCCGTTCCGCCGGACATGGCGGACGCGTTCCGTCGCGTCCTCGCGGCGCAGACGCCTGCGGGCGCGGCACCGCTGACGCCCGCGGCGGAGCAGTGGATCTCGGTCGTCCGGCGCACGTGGGTCGGCGCGGAGATCGTGTTCTTCACCGGCGCGCTGTGGGTCGCGTACGGATTGGCCGCGCGTCTGTTCGCCGAGCGCGCGTGGCCCCGCTTCGCACCCTTCGCGCGCTTCGACCTGCCGGACGCGCTCGCGGCGGCGGCGCTGGGCGGCCTCGCGGCAGTGGCCCTGGCCCAGCGCGGGGCGGGGGAGGTCGTGGCGTCCCTCGGCGGGAACCTCTTGCTCGCCGCGGGGATCCTCTACGCAGTCCGCGGCGTGGCCATCCAGACGTTCTGGCTGACGCGCGCCGGCCTCGGCCCGCGCGTGGCGGCGACCGTCCTGGTGGCGGGCGCCATCGTCTTTCTTCCGGTCTTCCCGATCGTGGCGGCCGGGCTGGGTCTGTTCGACACGTGGTTCGACTTCCGAAGGCTGAAAGGTCCCGAGAGCGGGAGCCACCCTCTCTCTGTCTTCGGTCACTCCTCGAGTGACGACGGTTCGTAACGGGGGAACGGCATGAAGGTCATCCTCACGATGGACGTGCCCGACATCGGGTCACGCGGCGATCGCGTCGACGTGGCCGCGGGCTACGCGCGCAACTTCCTCCTCCCGCGCCGCCTGGCGGTGCCGGAGACCACGGGCAACGTCCGGATCCTCGCCGAGGAAGGCCGCCTCTCCGGAGTGCGGGACAAGAAGGAGCGCCGCGAGGCGGAGCGTGTCGCCGAGTTCCTCGCGGCTCACGAGATCTTCACCACGTTGAAGATGGGTCGCGAAGGCAAGGCGTTCGGTGCGGTGACGGCGAAGGACATCGCGGTCCTGCTGCGTCGCGAGGGGCTCGAAGTGGACCGCCGGGTCATTCGCCTGGACGCGCCGATCAAGCGCATGGGCGTGTTCGAGGTCCCGATCGCGATCCACCCCGGCGTTCCCACGAACGCCAAGCTGTACGTGGACCGGGAGGGCGGCTCGAAGGAGAACGCGCTTCTGGAGCAACAGGCGTGGGAAGCCGATCTGCGGCTGCGTGAGGAAGCGGAGAAGGCCGAGGCCGACGCGCGCGCCGCTCGCGAGCGCGAGGCCGAGGAGACCGCGAGGCTCGCCATCGAGCGAGCCGCGGCGCGGAAGGCCCGCGAGGACGAGGCCGCGCGCCTGCGCGAGGAGGCGGCGAAGGCGGCCGCCGCGGCCGCGGCGGTGCAGGAGGAAAGCGTCTGATCGGCACGCTGCTTCGTGGGGGGCGCGGAGCGGGGCCGTTCGTGCTCGCGCTGTCGCTCGCGCTCGCGCTCGGCGCCTGCGGTCACAAGGGCGCCGGCGGGAAGGGCGTGCTGGCGCGCGTGGCGGGCCGCCCGATCACCGACCACGACGTCGACCAGCGCCTCCAGGAAATCCCCCAGCTCGCGCGACCGGAGTACTCCGGCCCCGTCGGTCGCGCGCGCATGCTGCGCCAGATGGTCGAGGAAGAGGTGCTGTACCGGGCCGCGCTCGACGCGAAGTTGGACCGGGACCCGGACGTCCACCGGCGCATCGAGTCCTCCGGGCGGCAGATCCTCGTCCAGTCCTACCTGGACCGCGAGCAGCAGCGCATGTCCCAGGTGGACGAGAAGGAGATCCGAGCCTTCTACGACGCGCACAAGGACGAGTACCGCACGGAGCGGCTCCTGCAGGTGCGGATCCTCGTCGCGCCGACTCGGGCCATCGCCGAGCGCGTCCGCGAGATGGCGCTCGCGGGCCAACCCTTCGACCAGCTGTGCCAGAAGTTCTCCTCCGATCCGTTCGTGAAGGAAGCGAAGGGCCTCCTCCCCACGCTCGTGCGGCGAGACAAGGCGGTGCCGTGGCTCGGCAACCACCCCATGTTCCACCAGGTCGTCTTCGCCCTGGAGAAGGGCAAGATCAGCGACGTCTTCGAGACGCCGAAGGGCTTCCACGTGGCGCGCGTCGAGAACGTCCGGGAAGAAAGGCAGCGCACCTACGAGGAGGCGCGCTCGGACATCGAGGCGCGGTTGAAGCGCGAGCGCAGCTCGAAGGGCCTGCCGGAGATCGTGGAGGACCTGAAGCGACGTTACAGCGTGAAGATGGAGGAGCCCGCCGGGAAGTCGCCCGAAGAGCTGTTCGCGGAGGCGCAGCGCGCCACGGATGCGGCCACGCGCGTGACCCTCTACCAGGAGCTCGTCGATCGCTACCCGAAGGACCCGCACGTGGTGGAGGCGCTGTTCATGATCGGCTTCACCAAGTCGGAGGAGCTGCACGACGCCGCCGGGGCGAAGGTCGTGTTCCAGCGCGTCGTGGACGAGTTCCCCGACTCCGAGCTTGCGCAGTCGGCGCGCTGGATGCTTACTTCGCAGGGGGGCGGGACTCCTCCCTTCGAGGCCGTCCCGGCCGAATCCTCGGGGGCGAGGAAGGGATCGCCGTGATCGAGATGTCCGTGAGCGGCCTCGCCATCGACGAGCGCACGCACACGCCGGTGGTGCTCCTCAAGGAGAAGGACGGGACGCGCATGCTCCCGATCTGGATCGGCCCCTCGGAGGCGAGCGCCATCGCGATCCAGCTCACCGGGCGCCAGTTCCAGCGGCCCCTCACCCACGATCTCCTGAAGAGCGTCATCGAAGGCCTCGAGGCTCGCGTGCCGAAGATCGCGATCATCGATCTCCGCGAGAAGACCTACTACGCGAAGGTCTACCTCGAGCGGGGCCAGGAGGTCCTCGTGATCGACGCGCGGCCCTCGGATTGCATCGCGCTGGCGCTGCGGACCGGCTCGCCGATCTTCGTGCGCGAAGAGCTGCTGCGCGAGGAGGACAACATGGAAGACATCCCGCCGGACGAGTCCATGCAGCGCCTCCAGAAGCAGCTCGAAGACATGGATCCCGACGAATTCGGGAAGCTCTGGACCTAGGCTTGATCCCCCACATTCGCGCCGCCCGCTCGGCCGTCGTCCTCGCCGTGGCGCTCTCTCTCGGAGCCTGCGCGCCGTCGCATCGCTTCGCCCCGGGCGCGCCCACGTCCGCGCCGGGAGGCGAGGTCGAGGGGCCGGCGGCGCCCGCGACCGGCGGGCAAGACGTGGACGCGCAGACGAACGCGCTGCGCTCGCGCCTGGCGGAGGCTCCGCCGGCCGAGGCCTCGTCCATGCGCCTGCGCCTCGCGCGGACGCTCGAGGCGGCGGGGCGGGACACGTCGTCGCTCGTCGAGTACGCGTGGATCACGGGATCGGCCACGAAGCCCGGCGACGCCGCGGCCGCCTGGGACGGGATCGCCCGCCTCTCGCGCCGGGCGGGGGACGAAGCGCAGGCCGTGCGGGCGGAGGCCGAAGCCTACGACGCGGCGGATCCCGCGGAGCGCGCGCGCCGCGAGAGCGCGCTGCGGGCGTCGTCGGCGAAGCTCGACGCGCCCTCGGCGCGGCGCCTGGCCCGCCAGACGCGCGGCACGCCCGCCGGCGCGGTCCTCGCGCGCGAGGATGCGCCGCGGCGCTCGGACGCGGAGATCGTGGTGGCGCTGCTCCTGCCGCTGACGGGACGCTTCGAGAGCTTCGGCAAGGCGTTCCAGCTCGGCGCGGAGGTCGCGCTCGGACAGCGCAACGCGGCGGCGCCGAGCGCTCGCCCCGTGCGCCTCGTCGTGGAGGACACGGCGGACGAGCTGCTGGACGCCACGAAGGCGGCGCGCGCCGCGATCCTCGACGAGGACGCCACCGTCCTCATCGGTCCCTTGCTCAGCGTGCCGGCGCTCGGCGCGGGCGCCATCGCGGAGGCGTTCGGCATCCCGTTGATCGCGCCCACGGCCACCGATCCCGATCTCCGCCGCGTGGGCCCGCACGTGCTCACGCTGGACCCGTCCGCGCGCGAGCTGGCGGAGCCGCTGGCGCACGTGGCCGTCGACGTGCTCGGCGGGAAGCGCTTCGGCGCTCTGGTCGCCCGCGAGGCCGCCGCGGAGGAGCGCGAGCGGGAGTTCGGCGCCGCGGTGGAGCGCCGCGGCGGTCAGATCGCGCTGTCCGTCGCGTACGATCCCGGCGAGCGCGACTTCCGGAAGTCCCTGGATCTGCTGCGCGACGCCGCCGTCGACGCCGTGTACGTCCCCGGCGACGCGAGCGAGCTGGAGGCCCTCGTTCCGCAGCTCGAGTTCTACGATTTCGATCGACGGATCCTCGGCCACGGCGGATGGACGAGCCCGCGGGTGCGCACGCCCGGCACCCACACGCTCGAAGGCTGCGTGCTGTCCGTGGAGGCGGCCGACGACCCCGGCTCCGCGTTCGCGAAGCGCCTGGCGGACGCCGTGCAGCGGAAGGAAGGCGCCGAGCCCACGCGCTTCCACGTGCGCGGGTGCCAGGTGATGGAGGCGGTGCTCTTCGCGCTCGACCGCGGCGCCACCGATCCGGAGGCGCTCGCCACGGCGCTCCGCCTCCGCGAGGCGTGGAGCGAGCGGCCCGAAGGGGAGGAGATCCGCATGCTCACCGTCCGGGAGGGATCGCTCGTGCCCGCCGATCCGGAGAACCTGCTGATCGAGAACAAGCCCGCCGCCGCTCCGGACTCGAGCGGCGGGACCGCGCCGTCCCCCTCGGGCGGCTGAGGGACGATGCGCCCGCGGATGCGCTGGACGGCGGCGATGGTGCTCCTCGTCGCGCTCGCGGGTTGCAGCGCTCCGGAGCGCGGCGGGGACATCGTGGCGCTCGGCGCCATCCTTCCGCTCTCGGGCGACGACGCGCGCTCGGGGGCCTGCGTCCTCGAGGGGATGCGCCTCGCCGCGAAGCAGGACGGCTTGCCGCTGGAGATCGTGGCGCGCGACGCTTCCGGCTCCGTCGGCGGCGCGCTGCGCTGTCTCGGCGAGCTCGCCGACGAGCCGCGCGTTCTCGCGGTGGTCGGCGGGTGGCGCGCCGCGTCCGGCCGGCCGCTCGAGGCGGCGGCGGCCGCCCGCGCCGTTCCCTTCGTGGCCCTGTCGCCGCTCGCTTGTCCCGACGAGGTCGTCCCCGGCGCGTTCCCGCTCCACCACATCGCCTCGCTCGCCACGGCGGCGGCGCGGTTCGCGCGCGAGGATCTGGGGGCGCGGTCGGCCGGCGTCGTGCGCGCGCCGGGGGGCGAAGCCTGCGCGGTCCTCGCCGACGCGTTCGCCCGCGCGTTCACCGCCGGCGGCGGCGGCGTTCGGTGGACGGCGCAGCCGGACACGAACGGGAAGATCGTCGGGCCGCCCGCGACGGGAGCGAAAGTGGACGTCGTCTGGGTCGCGGGCGGCGGCTCGCTCGCTTCCCGTTTCGCGGCCGCGTGGCCGGCCCTCCGCGGCACTCCGATCGTCCTGCCCGAGGGGTGGGACCTCGAGGGCCTCGACGCGCTCGCCGCCTCCGGCACCGCGGTGCGCGTGGTGACGTTCTTCGCCTCCGCCGACACGGATGAGCGGACCCACCGCTTCGTCACGGCGTGCTCGGCGGCGGGGATCGTCCCGACCCCGGCGCACGCGCTGGGCTGGGACTTCGTGAACGCGATCCGCGAGGCCGCGAAAGCGGGGGGGCCCACGCGCGAGGGGGTCTTGCGCGGGATCTCCGGCACGGCGACCTTCGAGGGAGTGACCGGCCGCCTCGCCCTCGGCGTGGGTCCGGAGCGGCCCGCGGTCTCGGCGATCACCGGCGACGGAACCCGCCTCCTGCGCCGCGTGGACGCCGACCCTCCGCCGAAGGCGGACCGCCCGGCCACGGCGGCCGCTCATCACGCCGGCGCTTGACGCTCCGCGCGCGCGCGAAGCACCATCCGCCGTGGCCCCGACACCCGTGGACCCGATGCCTCCTGCGCCTCAAGACCTCCTCCGCCGATTGCCCTCGGTGGACCAGGTGCTCCTCGAGAGCTCCCTCGCGGATCTTCTCGCGCGCGAGCCGCGCCCTGTCGTGCTGCGGGAGGTGCGACGCCTCCTGGACGAGATCCGCGCCCGCCTGCGCGCCGGCGACGGCCGGGACGCGTCCGTGCCGTCCGCGAGCGACGTCGCCGCGGAAGCGGCGCGACGCGTGAGCGCGCGCCCGCGCGGTCCGCGGCGCGTGCTGAACGCCACGGGGATCGTGCTGCACACGAATCTCGGGCGGGCGCGTCTCGCGGAAGAGGTGGCGGACGCGCTCCTCGAGGTGGCGCGGGGCGCGTGCGACCTCGAGATCGACCTCGAGACGGGACGCCGGTCCTTCCGCGGCCACTGGGTGGAGCAGCGCCTCGTGGACATCACGGGAGCGGAAGCGGCGCTCGTGGTCAACAACAACGCGGGCGCGCTCGTCCTCGCGCTGAACGAGCTGGCGCAGGGGCGGGAGGCCGTCGTCTCCCGCGGGGAGCTCGTGGAGATCGGCGGGTCGTTCCGCCTGCCCGACGTGATGGCCCGCACCGGCGCGCGGCTCGTCGAAGTCGGCACGACGAATCGCACGCACCTCGTGGACTACGAGCGTGCCATCGGGCCCGACACCGCGATCCTGCTGCGGGTGCACCGCTCGAACTTCCGTCAGGACGGGTTCGTCAGCTCCCCCGAGCTGAAGGACCTCGCGGAGCTGGCCCGCCGGCGCGGGGTTCTCTTCCTCCACGACCTCGGCTCGGGGTCCCTGTACGAGACTCCCGCCACGCGGAGCGAGCCCCGCCTGACCGAGAGCCTCGCCGCCGGGGTCGACGTCGTGACGATGTCGGGGGACAAGCTGCTGGGCGGCCCGCAGGCGGGGATCCTGCTCGGGCGCGCGGAAATCGTGGACCGGATGCGGCGGAATCCCTTGGCCCGGGCGCTTCGCGTCGACAAGTTCACGATCGCGGCTCTTGCAGCGACGCTCGATCTCCTGGAAGATGCGGAGCGAGCGCGGGAGCGGCTTCCGGTGCTGCGCTCGCTCTGCGCCGGGGCGGACAGCCTGGCGGCGCGAGCGGGCGCCATCGTCGGGGGGTTGGCCGGTCTTCCCGGCCTGCACGCCCAATCCGTCGAGTCCTCGAGCGAGGTCGGCGGAGGCGCGGTGCCGGCGGAGGGGCTGCCCACCACCGCGTGCGCGCTCTCGCACGACCGGCTCTCGGCGGAGGAGCTCGCGCGCGAGTTGCGCCGGCTCCCCACGCCCGTGATCGGGCGGATCGCGGAGGACCGCGTGCTGCTCGACCCGCGGACCCTCGATCCGTCCGAAGACGACGAGTGCGTCCGCCTGATCCGGGCACGGTTCGGCGGGACGGGAGGAGGATGAGGATGGAAACCGTGACCGGCTTTCGCACGCCGGAGGAGGCGGCCTTCGATCTCGAGCTGCCTCTCTTCGGCTCGACGGCCGCGCCGGCGGAGAAGGACGGACCGGTGGCCGCGGCGCTGGCGGCCGAGGGCGACCTCGCCCGCGAGGCGCCCCCCATCGCGCACCGGATCCTGAAGTCGCCCCTCGCGGAGGACGGCTGTCTCGCGTTCGCGGGAGACGTCGCTCCGTCGCGCCGGGCGGCGCTCGTGGCCGCCGTGGCGGCGCAGATCGCGGCCGAGCACAGCGTGGTGCTCGTGGACGGCGATCTGCGGCACGCGCATCTCTCCTTCGACGATCGCCGGCGCGCCCAGGAAGGTCTCGTGGACGTGCTGCGCTACGGCGTCCGCTCGCCGCGCGTGGTCGCGCCCACCGCCACCCCGGGCCTCGCGCTGCTGCCCGTCGGGTCGCGGACGGTGGACCTCGCGGGCACGTACGGCGCGCAGGCCGTGCCGGCCCTGTTCGCGGAGCTGCGGCGCGGCGGCGAGCTGCTGGTGGTGAACGGCCCGGACCTCGCGGACCTCGACCTCGCAGAGCCGTTCCTCGAGCAGATTCCGGCATGGGTCCTCCTGCACGAGCTGGGCACCTCCGATCCGGAGCGCACCCGCGCCCTTCGCGATCGGCTCGGCCGCGATCGTTGCGCAGGGATCGTGACGCTGCGCGGCGCGCACGCGCCGGAGGTCGGGGCGCCCGGGACGGAGCGCGAGCAGCCGTGGGAGCGGGAAGCGGCGCCGGTCGTCACCGAGGCGCGCTCGGAGATGCAGGAGTCGTTCGCCCGTGCGGAGGACGTGGAGGAGGATGCCGGACCGCGTCTCGACGTTCCCACGCCCGTCCGCACACGACGCCGCGGTCTCCTCCTCGGAGCAGGCGCCCTTCTGGCGGCCGCGGCGATCGCCGGGATCTTCTTCGGAACGAAGCGGACCGAGCCGGGCCCGCCCGCCGGGTCCGTCGCTCCGCCGAGCGCGTCCCCCGGCGTGCCGACCGGCACGTCGGCGCCGGTCGAGCCGTCGGGAACGACGCCGATCGAGCCGGGTGCGACGCCGGGCACGACGCCGGCCACATCGCCGGCGGCTGCGGCGCCCGCGGCTGCGGCGCCCACGACGCTGACGCCCCCTGCGCAGGCGCCCACGACGGCGCAGCCCGCAACGTCGCCCGCGGCGACGACGCCCCGTGCGGCGGCGCCACCGGCGTCCGCGAACGGCGAGGCGACGACGGGAACGTCGAAGACCGAGGCGCCGAAGACCGAGCTGACGAGGACGGAGCCGCCGACGGCGGGGTCGGCGCAGGCGGCGGCGCCGAAGAAGACCGAGGCGCCGAAGACGGCCGCCACGCCGGCGCCCCCCGGACCTGCGGCGGGCGCGCCCGCGCCGTTGGGGGAGGTCGTGTGGGGCGTGCACGTGCTGTCCGTGACGACGAAGGAAGGCGCGCTTCGGGAGGCGAAGACGCTCGCGGCCGGCGTTCGGCCGACGTTCGTGAAGGCTGCGGAGGTGCCCGGGAAGGGCACGTGGTGGCGGGTGTACGTGGGCCCGTTCGGGACGCGCGAAGAGGCGGACCGGGCGGCCGGGGAAATCAAGGCGTCGGGTCGCGACTACGCGCAGGTCTATCGCCTGACGCGCGCGGACATCGAGGCGGGGACGGGACGGGAGGAACGATGAACCTCAAGACGCTCGAGTTGTTCGGCTTCAAGTCCTTCATGCGGAAGCTGGACATCCACTTCTCCGACGGCATCACGGTCATCGTGGGGCCGAACGGGTGCGGCAAGACGAACGTGACCGACGCGCTGCGGTGGGTGCTCGGCGAGCCGAACGCGCGAATGCTGCGCGGGGACCGGATGGAGGACCTAATCTTCAACGGTACGCGGGACTACAAGCCGCTGAACGTGGCCGAGGTCTCGCTCACCGTGGACAACTCGGCCGGGATCCTGCCCATCGAGTATGCCGAGGTCACGGTGACCCGGCGCGTGTACCGCAACGGCGAGTCGGAGTTCCTCCTGAATCGCGTGCCCGGGCGGCTCAAGGACATCCACGACCTCTTCATGGACACGGGTCTCGGCAGCCGCGCGTACTCCGTCATCGAACGCGACATGGTGGAGATGGTGCTCGCCGATGCGCCGGAGAAGCGCCGCGAGCTGCTCGAAGAGGCCGCCGGGATCATGAAGTACAAGATCCGCGAGCGGCAGGCGCGCCGGAAGCTGG
This sequence comes from bacterium, assembly GCA_046330135.1. Classification (GTDB taxonomy): domain Bacteria; phylum ARS69; class ARS69; order ARS69; family ARS69; genus CAYYFX01. The sequence goes on along the minus strand of JAXLTI010000003.1, from coordinate 281,576 downwards.
AGGCCACGGACGAGGACCTGCGCCGGCTCCAGGACGTGCTCCACGAGGTCGAGCGGCAGGTGCGCGCGCTCAAGCGGCAGGTGGGCGCGGCGCAGCGCTTCCAGGAGATCCGCGACCGCGTGCGCACGCTCGAGATCGCGCTCGCCGCGGCCGACGTGGACGCGCTGAACCGCGAGGGGGAGCGAGTGGCCGCGTCGCTCGTGGAGAGCGTCGCGGAGAAGGACGGGGCCGCCGGTCGCGTGGCCGCCATGGACGCGGAGATCGAGACGCGCCGTCTGAAGGCGGCCGAAGCGGACGCGGCGCTCGCGGACGCGCAGCGCAGCGTGGACTCCCTGGCGGAGGCGGCGCGCCACATCGAGAGCGAGGGCCTGGTCCGGCGCGAGCGGCGCGAGTCCCTGCTGGAGCTCGGCCGGCGTCTCGACGAAGAAGCGCACGAGCTCGAGCGGCGTGTGGCCGCGGCCATCGCGCGCCGCGCCGAGCTCGATCGGGAGTTGGAGGCCCACGCCGCGTCGCTCGCGGGGAAGGAAGCGAGTCTCGCGGAGCTCGAGCGCACGCTGTCGGCGGTGGAGTCGGACCTCGCCGCGCGGCGCGCCTCGCTCGCTCGCGCTCGGGAGAGCGCCGAGGAGGGCGCGCGCCAGGTGGGGTCGCGTCGCACGGAGCTCGCGAACCTCGACGCGCACGAGGCCCATCTCGCGGATCGCGCCGCCGTCCTCGACGAGGAGGCGCGGGCGCTCTCGGAGTCATCCGGCCTGCGCGGCCGCGAGCTGGCCGATGCGGAGCGTCGGGCGGGGCAGACCCGCGCGGACCTTTCGGGCCTCGAGGACGCCATTCGCGCGCGCGAAGCGCAGCGGGAGGAGCTGGACCGCGAGAGGGACGGCCTCCGCGAGGACGACGCGCGCGTCTCGCTCGAGATCGAGGCGGCGCGCTCGGCGCTCGAAGTGCTGCGCGCGCTGCGCGAGGGACACGAGGGTTTCGGCCCGGGCGCGCGCGCCTTGCTCGGACGCGGGAGCGCGGCCTCCCTGAGCGACGCGCTGCGCGTCACGAGGGAGGACCTGCTTCCCGCCCTGGACGCGGCGCTCGGCGCCGCGGTGGAGTACGTGGTCGTCGGCGGGGCGGACGAGGCGATCACGGCGCTGCGCACCCTGCGGGACGGCGAGGGACGCGCCACGGTCGTCGACCGCGCGGCGTTCGCGCGCGCGGGGCACGAGCCGGCTCCCGCCGTTCCGGACGATCCTTCGATCGTGGGGCGCGCGCGGGACTTCCTCCGCGCGCCGGACGATCTGGACCTCGTGGTCGAGCGGCTGCTCGCCCGCTCCGTGATCGTGGAGTCCCTGGAGGACGCGGTGCGGCTCGCGGCGCGCCCGGACGGGCGCGGCTTGCGGTTCGTGGCGCGGAGCGGCGAGTGGGCGGAGCACCCGGGCGTCATCCACGGCGGCGCGGCGCGCGCGGAGGACTCGCGCATCCTCGGCCGCGCGGACCGCATCGCCTCGCTCGAGCGTCGCGCGGCGGAGCTGGATGGGCGACGCGCCGAGGTCCGGGCCGCGAGCGAGCGCGCCGGTGCCCGCCGCGAGGAGCTCTCGGCGGAGCTGGATCGCGCGTGGGCGGAGCGCGACGCGAAGCGCGAAGCGCTCGCCCTCGAGGAGCGGGTTCTCGAGCGCAGTCGCGCCGAGCAGGGAGCGCTGGAGGAGCGGCGGACCGCGGTCGCGGAGGAGCGCCGGGCGCTCGCCGCGCGACGCGACGAGATCGCCCGCGAGCGCGCGGGCCGGCTCGCTGCGGTGGAAGAGGCCGCGGCCGCGCAGCAGCAGGCCGACGACGAGTGCCGCCGGCGCGAGGACGAGCTGGTGGCGTCCTCCGAGGATCGAGAGCGCCTGCAGCAGTCGGTGCACGCCCTTCGCCTCGAGCTGGCCGGCGCTCGCGCGGAGCGGGATCGCGTGGCCTCCGAGATCGAGCGGGTCGAGGCGGCACGGCGCGCGGACGAGGAAGGGATCTCGCGGCGCGGGGAAGAGACGGCGGCCACCGACCGGCAGCTCGGCGAGCTGGCGCGCGCCATCGAGGACGGCTCGCGGGAGCTCGGTCGCCTCTCGGAGGAGCTGGAGGGCGGCCGTCGCGCGCGGGACGAGGTGGGCCGCGGCCGAGCGGCCGTCATGGAGGAGCTCGGCGCGCTCGAGGCGGAGCGCGGCCGGTGGACGCGGCTGCGGGACGACGCCGCGCAGACCGCGCACGACCTCGAGATGCGCGCGGCGCGGATCGACGCGGACCGGCGCGAGCAGTGCGGCATCGTCGAGCGCGAGTTCGCCGTGGATCTGAGACTGCCCGGCGCCCTGGAAGCGAACGGATCGCTCATCGGAGCGGACGACGAGACCTCCGCCGCGGCGCGCCGCGAGCGCGACGACCTCCGCGCGCAGCTCGATCGCATGGGCGCCGTGAACCTCGTCGCCCTGGACCAGTACGAGCGCGAGGCGAAGCGCTACGACTTCCTGAAGACGCAGCACGACGACCTCGAGGAGGCGCGGGAGAGGCTGCGGGCGACCATCCGCCGCATCAACCGCAAGGCGCGCGCCCTGTTCATGGAGACCCTCGAAAAGGTCCGCGCGAACTTCCAGCACACCTTCGGGACGCTCTTCGAGGGCGGGCAGGCGGACGTCCGCCTCATCGGGGACGAGGATCCGCTCCACGCGCCGATCGAGATCTTCGCCCGGCCGCGCGGCAAGCGCCTCTCGAACATCTCGCTCCTCTCGTCGGGGGAGCGCGCGCTCACCGCCGTGTCGTTCCTCTTCGCGATCTATCTCGTGAAGCCCAGCCCGTTCTGCATCCTGGACGAAGTAGACGCTCCGCTGGACGACATGAACATCGGGCGCTTCCTCGCGATGCTGCGCAAGGTCTCGGAGAACACGCAGTTCGTGATGATCACGCACAACAAGAAGACGATGGAGATCGCGGACTACCTGTACGGCGTCACGATGGAGGAGCCCGGCGTCTCGAAGCTCGTCTCGGTGCGGCTGGGCAAGGCTGAAGAGGCCGCGGTGCGCGGGAACGGGGACGCGGCGGCGGGGGAGCACGCCCGTGACCTGGTCCTGGAGGGCACCGCTTGATCGGTAAGCTCGGACGGGGTCTCGCGCGCCTGAAGGAAGGGCTCGCGAGGACTCGGGACCGGCTCGGAGACGGAATCCGCGCGCTCGTCGCGGGGCGAAGCACCTTCGACGAGACGACGTGGGATGGCATCGAGGAGGTCCTCCTCGGCGCGGACGTCGGAACGGAGACGGCCGGCGAGATCCTCGCGGACCTCAAGCGCGCGGCGAGCGGCTGGACTGAGCCGTCGCCGGAGCGCATCTTCGACGAGTTGCGCCGGGCGGTGGGCGCGCGGCTCTCCGCTCAGGGCACGGCCCTCGCGCTGGATCCCGCCGCCGGTCCGGCGGTGGTGCTCGTCGTGGGCGTGAACGGGTCCGGCAAGACCACGACGATCGGGAAGCTGGCCGCTCGGCTGACGCAGGAGGGTCGTCGCGTGCTGATCGTCGCCGCGGACACGTACCGCGCGGCGGCGGTGGAACAGCTCGCGGTCTGGGCGGAGCGGGCCGGCGTGGCGCTCGTGAAAGGTCACGAGGGAGCGGACGCGGCCGCGGTCGTCCACGACGGTCTCTCGGCCGCGCTCGCGCGCGGCTCGAGCGTGGTCCTGGTGGACACCGCGGGGCGGCTCCACACGAAGACGTCGCTGATGGAGGAGCTCTCGAAGGTGCGCCGCGTCGTCGAGAAGCGCGTGCCCGGGGCGCCCCACGAGGTGCTGCTCGTGCTCGACGCCACCACGGGTCAGAACGGCGTTCGCCAAGCGGAGGCGTTCTCGAAGAGCCTGGGCGTCACGGGGCTCGTTCTCGCGAAGCTCGACGGCACGGCCAAGGGCGGCGTGGTCCTCGCCATCCGGCGAGCCCTGGATCTCCCGGTGAAGCTCATCGGCGTGGGCGAGGGAATCGAGGATCTCGAGACGTTCGACCCCGTCGCCTTCGCCGAGGCGCTCGTTCCGGCCGCCGCGGAAGGGAAGGAAGCATGAGCGAGGCGCCCGAGTCGTCCCGGTCGCCGGAGCGCGGCGCGCGCGAGCGACCCGCCGCCCACGCGCAGCTCACGCGACTGCTCGAGGTGTCGGCGGCGATGCTGGCGTCCGGCGATCTGGCCGAGCAGCTCCGGCTCCTCGCGGACGGGATCGTGTCCGCGTGCGACTACCGCCGCTGCGTGATCACCCTCTTCGACGAGGAATGGCGCGTGCTGAAGCGCGCGCACGCCGGGCTCACGCCGGAGGAGGCGCGCGCGCTGGAGGAGCGGCCCGCGGTCTCGCCGGAGGTTCGCCGGCGCGTCCTCGACGAGACCTATCGCATCGGCAACTCGTACTTCGTGCCGCACGAGTCGCGGCTCGGCTCGGAGCTGGCCGGAGTCGGCGTCGGCACGAGCCGCCGCCCGGACGAGTTCGTCGACTGGCATCCCGAGGACCTGCTGTTCGTGCCGCTGCTCGGCAAGGACGGGCGCGTTCTCGGCACGGTGTCCGTGGACGACCCCGCGGACGGCCGGCGTCCCACGCCCGCGAGCCTCCAGATCCTCGAGCTGTTCGCGCGCGAGGCGGCGTTCGCGATCGACCAGAGCCGGCTGCTCCACGACCTCGCGCGGATGGAGGGCTACCTGCGCAACCTGGTGAAGAGCTCCCGCGACGGGATCATCACCACGGACCCGGCGGGTCGGATCGTCCTCTGGAACGAAGGCGCCGCGCGCATGCTCGGCTGGACCGCCGAGGAGATCGTCGGGCAATCCGTGCTGCGCGTCTACGCGGAGGAGGAGGACGCCCGCGCGATCATGCGGCGCCTCATGTCGAGCGGCACGGGCGGCCAGATCGACAGCCACGAGACCACGCTCGTCGCGAAGAGCGGCGAGAAGATCCCGGTGGCCCTTTCGGCCTCCGCGCTCTACGACCCGCAGGGCACGTTCCTCGGGACCGCCGGGATCTCGCGCGATCTCCGACCCTGGAAGCGCCTGGAGCGCGAGACCGTGGCCGCCGAGAAGGCCGCCACGCTGGGCGAGGTCGCGGCCACGCTCTGCCACGAGATCAACAACTTCCTCGAGGAGATCCTCTCCGCCGGGCAGGTGGCGCTCCTGACCCTCGACCGCAGCGACGTGCGCGAGATGTACGCCGCCGCGGGCAAGGAGAAGATGCTCGAGAAGGAGATCGAGCGCCTCAGCGTGATCTCGAAGGAAGCGCTGAAGATCGCCGGGCTCACGAATCGCCTGCAGGCCATCGCGCGCGGCGGCTCCTACACCACCACGGAGTACGTCGGCGAGATCCGGATGATGGAAATGCCGGGCGAAGAGCTGACCGGCCGGATCCTCGTGGCCGACGATCGCGAGTACATCCGCGAGTTCCTCCGCGACTTCCTCCTCCTGGAGGGCTTCGAGGTCGACACCGCACGCGACGGCGACGAGGCGGTCGAGAAGGCGGCACACTACCGCTACGACCTCGTGCTCTCGGACATCAAGATGCCGGGGAAGAACGGCTACGAGGTCTTCGAGAGCGTGAAGGCCATCGATCCGCGGACCAAGGTGATCCTCATGACGGCGTACGGCTACGATCCGTCGCATTCCATCGTGAAGGCGGCGGAGTCCGGCCTCTCGGATGTCCTCTACAAGCCGTTCCAGATGGCGCGGGTGCGGGAGGCGATCGTGAAGGCGCTCGGCCCGAACGGCCACGGACGGGGCGCCCGGGAGCCGGCGCCGGCGGGCGGCCGTTGACGCGCCCGGACGCGCGCTCGCTCCTCCGGCGCGCGAGGCTCGAGCTCGCGCTCGCGGGGCTGGTGGCGCTCCTCTTCGGGGACTACCTCCTCTCCGACAAGCTGCTCTTCGGGACGGACTCGATCCCGGGCGGGCTCTTCTTCCGGCAGCTGCTCGTGGACTTCGTGCGCTCGTTCCACGCGCTGCCGCGCTGGGACCCGTACATCCTGGGCGGCCTGCCGTTCCTCGATGCCACGCACGGCGACACGTTCTTCCCGTCGTCCCTGCTGCAGTTCGCGATGCCGGTCTACCGGGCGCTGGGCCACAAGCTCGTGCTGCACGTGTTCCTGGCCGGCGCATTCATGGCGTTCTACCTGCGCTCGCTCCGGCTCCGGCCGTCCGCCGTGGCGCTCGGCGCCTTCGCGTACATGCTCTGCCCGATCTTCGTGAGCTATCTCTACGCCGGACAGGACGGCAAGATGTACGTCACGAGCCTCTGTCCGCTCGTGCTCGCGCTCCTCGAGCGCGCGATGAGCTCCGGCAGCGTCCGCGCGTTCGCGCTGCTCGGAGTGGCCGTGGGGTTGGCCATCCTGAGCGCCCAGATCCAGATGGCGTATCACCTGACGTGGTTCCTGGGCGCGCTGTTCGTCGTCCGGCTCGTGAGGGGCGGGGTCGGTCCGGCGGCGGAAGGGGGGACCGCGGGCGCCTCGCGTCCCGGACGGATCCGCCTCGCGGGGCTCTTCGCGGGAGCGATCGCGCTCGGTCTGCTCGTGGCCGCGATCCAGCTCATGCCGGCGGTGGCCTTCGTGAAGGACCCCGCCGGCTTCAGCGTCCGCTCGACCAAGACCGATTACGAGCACGCCGCGTCCTGGTCTCTGCATCCCGAAGAGGTCGCGTCGATGATCGTGCCCGAGTTCTGCGACGCGCCGCGGAACTACTGGGGCCGGAACGCCTTCAAGCTGAACTCCGACTACGCGGGCGCGCTGGTGGGGTTTCTCGCGCTCGTCGCGCTCCTGCGCCGCCGCGACGCCACGCGGATCTTCCTCGGCGGCCTCGCGGCCTTCTGCGTCCTGTACTCGCTCGGGCCGCACACGCCGCTGCATCGCTTGTTCTATGCGGTCGTTCCGCAGGTGAAGCTCTTCCGCGCGCCGCCCCTCGTGATGTTCGGCGCGGCCTTCGGCCTGTGCGCGCTCGCCGCTCACGCCGTGCACGACCTGGAGGAGCCGCGGGCCGCGCGCGGCGGCGCGAAGAAGTCGCGCACGCTCGAGGTGGGGCTCGTGGTCGCGGGCGCGATTGCTCTCGCGGGCGTCGCCGCGGGAGGCGTGTACTCGTTCTGGAACGACTTCTCCGGCGCCGGGCTCGACGCGGCCCACCGCCAGGCCCAAGCGGCGGGGACCGGCGCGTTCCGCGTGGCGGCGTTCGTGGTGGCCGTCGTGCTCGCGGCCGGCACCGGGATCCTCGAAGCGTGGCGGCGCGGGCGGCTTGCGAAGAACGTCGCGATGGCGGGGCTGCTCCTGCTCGTCGTGGTGGATGCGTGGCGGGTGGACCAGCGTTTCGTCGCCGTCGTGGAGCCGGGGCAGTTCATCGACCCCCCGCCCATCCTCGCCCAGCTGCAGAGCGAGAGCCGCACGGAGAAGTTCCGGGTGATGCCGGTCGTGGAGGGCCTGCAGGCGAACGAGATGGGCTACTTCGGCATCGAGTCGGTGCTGGGCTTCCACGACAACGAGCTGGCGTGGTACCGCGCGCTTCGCGAGGAGCCGCAGGCGAAGGGCCTGCTGGCGACGGGGCCGGGCGGGTATCCGTTCCTGCGAATCCTGAACGTGAAGTACATCCTGCACAACCAGCAGGGGCTCGCGAACCCGTATCCCGTGCCGGGCTACCTGCCGCGCTTCCGCGTCGTGTCCGGCTGGGAGATCCAGCAGGGAACGAGCGGGCTCTGCGCGCGCCTCCTCGCCGCGGACTTCGATCCGGCGCGGTCGGTCCTCCTGGAACAGGATCCCGGCGTGCCGTCCGTGCCCGCGGCGGCCGACGACGCGGGGAAGGTGGGCGACGTGGACTACGAGGGCAACGCGATCCGCGTGCGGGTCGACGCCGCGCGGCCGTGCCTGCTCGTGCAGGCGGAGAACTGGTTCCCGTACTGGCACTGCACGGACGAGACGGGCCGCGAGCTGCCCATTCTCCGCGCGTACGGCTCGCTGCGGGCGATCCCGCTCGCGGCAGGGACGCACACGCTGACGCTGCGCTACGTGTCGCGCCCCTACGAGACGGGGAAGAAGATCACGCTCGGGGCGCTGGCGGCCGCGGTGGTGCTTTCGGTCGGTGTCGGACGGCGGCGACATGGAACGCCGTCGTGAGTCCGGCGCGCGCGACGCTCCGGGGCGTGGGGCTCGTCGCGGCCGCCGCGATCCTGTTCGTCACCATCCGCGACGCCGCCTCCGAGGTCAGGACTCTGCCGCTGCGCTTCGACCCGGGGGCGATGGGGCTCTCCGTGGGCCTGCTCGTCGTGACGTATCTGGGGCTCGCCGCCATCTGGGCGCGACTGCTGCGCGATCTCGGCGTTCCAGTGCGCTTCGGCGCAGCGCTTCAGACATGGTCCTTCTCGAACCTCGGTCGCTACATTCCCGGTAAGGTGTGGCAGATCGCAGGCTCCGCCGTGGTCGCGCGCGATCTCGGCCTGCCCGCCGGTCTCTCGGTGGTCACGACCCTCCTCAGCCTGGCGGCGATGATCGGCACCGGCGCGGGCCTGGGCTTGCTCCTCGCGGCGGACGCGCTTCCCCGCGCCGCGCCCCGGCCCGCCCTCGCGGTCGTCGCGCTCGCCGTGGCGATTCTCGTGCTCCGTCCGGACTTCGTCCGCGGGACGCTCGTCCGGCTCCCCAAGGCGCTCGGCGTCTCGAGCGTGCCGCCGCTGCGGCGAACCGCGATGGCGCGGCTCGTGGGGGCGCACGTCCTCGCCTGGGTGGGTCAGGGGGTCAGCCTCGCGGTCCTCGCCACTACCCTCGGTCCGATCCCGGCGAAGGAGTTCCTGCGCTTCGTGGGGGCCTACGCTTTCGCGCACATCGCGGGGCTCCTCGCGCTCTTCGCGCCGGGTGGGCTCGGCGTCCGCGAGGCGGTCCTCGCTTGGCTGCTCGGTCCCTCGACGCTCGGCGGCGCGCACCTCCTCGCCGTCACGTCGCGCTTCGCGGCGGTGGTGGCCGAGATTCTCGTCGTCGGCATCGCGCTCGCGTATCGTCGACGCAACCCGGGGGGCACCGCGTGAAGACCGTCCTCTGGACCACGCACGTGTATCCGCGTCACGAGAGCGACATGCTCGGCGGGTTCCTGCATCGCCTCGCGCGAGAGCTGCCGCCGCGCGGCGTTCGCGCGGTCGTCGTCGCGCCCGCGGCGGACGGCGCGCCGGAGCGGGAGTTTCGGGAGGGCGTCGAGATCCGGCGGTTCGGCTATGCCGCGCCGGGCCGCCAGCGTCTCGCCTACACCGGAGAGATGCATCGCGCCGCGCTGCGGCGCCCGCTGCTCGCCGTGCGCTTCTTCTCGGCGATGCACCGGGCCGTGCGAGCAGCGATCGAGGACGTGCGGCCCGATGTCGTGCACGCGCACTGGTGGGTGCCCACGGCGTGGGTGACGTCTGCCGAGACGTCGAAGGGCGCGGCGCCGCTCGTCGTCTCGCTGCACGGCACCGACATGCGGCTGGCCGGCCGCCTGCCGGGGGCGGCCGTGCTGGCGCGCCGCGTGCTCGCGCGGGCTGCGCTCGCTCTTCCTGTCTCGGAGGCTCTCGCACGCGAGATGGATCGCCTGCGCCTCGGGACCTCGCGTCGCGAGGTGCTACCGATGCCCGCGGACGGCGACATCTTCCGCCCGGCGGAGGGTCCGCGAGCGGCCGCGTTCGTGGTCGCGGCGCGCCTGACGCGGCAGAAGCGCGTGGACCTGGTCATCCGTGCCCTCGCGCGCCTGGCCGGGGAGGGGCTCGAGGCGGCTCTCGAGATCGCCGGCGACGGGCCGGAAAGCGACGCGCTGCGCGCGCGGGCCGCCGAGCTGGGCGTCACCCGGCAGATCCGATTCCTTGGCGTGCTCTCTCCCGCCGACCTCGCCGAGCGCTTCCGCTCCGCGACCGCGGTGATCCTCGCCTCGGAGCGCGAGGGCTATGGCCTGTCGCTCGTGGAGGGCGCCCTCTGCGAGTGCGTGCCGGTGGGCGCGCGTTCGGGAGGAATCGAGGATCTGGTCGAGACCGAGGTCAGCGGGTTGCTGTTTCCGCCGGGTGACGACGCGGCCCTGACAGAGGCGATGGCGCGCCTGGTCCGCGACTCCGCGCTCGCTCGACGCTTGGGCCGGACCGCCCGCGAGCGAGCGCTCACGCGCACCGCGGCGCCCCTCGCGGACCGGCTGGTCGCCCTGTACGCTTCGGTCGTCCGTCCTTGACGCCGCGCGGAGAGGATTCCTAGATTCGAGCACCCTCGGGGAGGCGCGCCCCGAGGCCCCGGCGCCCTTTTCCCGGGTACCGGGTCTCGCCTCCCCGAGGCTCTGCGAATGTCGGACTTTCCCGAGCCATCGGCCGCCGCGGACCGGACGCGCATGCGCGCGGCTCTCGACTTGGCGGCGCGGGCTCGCGGCCGGACCTCGCCGAATCCGATGGTGGGCGCCCTCGTCGTGCGCGACGGCGTGGTCGTGGGGGAGGGCTGGCACGCGCGCGCCGGCGCGCCGCACGCGGAGGTGGTGGCGCTGGCCCAGGCGGGGGAGGCCGCGCGCGGCGCCACGCTGTACGTGACGCTCGAGCCCTGCGTTCATCACGGGCGCACGCCGCCCTGCGCGCCGGTCGTTCGCGACGCGGGGGTGGCGCGGGTGGTCGTCGCGAGCGAGGACCCGGACCCCCGGGTGCTCGGGCGCGGCGTGGCCTTCCTGCGCGAGGCCGGGCTGCAGGTGGACATGGGCGTGCTGGACGCGGAGGCGCGCCTCCTGAACGAGGCGTATCTTCACCGCGTCCGGACGGGGCGGGCCTTCGGCGTCCTGAAGGCCGCGGTGACCCTGGACGGCCGGCTGGGGGCCGACGGCGGCGACAGCCGCTGGATCACGGGCGAGGCGGCGCGGGCGCGCGCCCACGAGTTGCGGGACGCCCACGACGCGGTCCTCGTCGGCCGCGGTACCTTGGAGCGCGACGACCCCGCCCTGGACGTGCGGCTCGCGGGGGAGCGGCGGGACCCCGTGGCCGTGGTGTGCGACTCGCGCCTTGCGGCCCCGAAGGAGCGCCGGCTCTTCCGGCGGGCCGAGGCCGGGGCGAAGGTGGTCGTCGCCGCGCGGGAGGATGCGCCCGAGGATCGCGAAGCGGCGCTGCGGGCCCTCGGCGTGGACGTCCTGCGCGTGCCGGCCGGCGGGGACGGTCGCGTGGACCTGACGCGGCTCTTCGCCGAGCTGGCTCGGCGCGGGCTCAACTCGGTGCTGGTCGAAGGAGGCGAGACGATGCACACGGCGACGCTTTCGGCCGGGCTCATCGGTCGCGCCCACGTGTTCGTCGCGCCGGTGCTCCTCGGCGGGCGGCAGGGGCCCCGGCTCGTCGGCGACCTCGGCCTCCGATCGGTCGCCGCGGGTCTCCGCCTCGCGGACGTCGAGCACGAGATCCTGCCGCCCGACGTTCTGATCTCGGGCCGGCTCGTTCCCTCGGAGGGAAGCTGATGTTCACGGGGATCATTCGGGAAACCGGGCGCCTCCGCTCCATCGAGCCGTCGTCCGGCGGGGTCGCTCTGACCGTCGAGGCTCCGCGCACGCGACCCTCGCTCGCCTGTGGCGGCTCGGTGGCGGTGGACGGCGTCTGCCTCACGGTGACGGCGCTCGGACCGTCCACCTTCCGCGCCGACGTCGTTCCGGAGACCCTTCGCCGCACGCGTCTCGGCGCGCTCGAGGCCGGGGAGCGCGTGAACCTGGAGATTCCGCTGCGGATCGGCGATCCTGTGGACGGTCACCTCGTGCAGGGCCACGTGGACGGCGTGGGCGTCGTGCGGAGCGTGCGGGAAGAGGGCAACGGCCGGTGGGTCACCATCGCGGTGGAGGATGTCCTCGCCCCGTATCTCGCCGAGAAGGGCTCGGTGGCGGTGAACGGCGTGAGCCTGACGATCGCGGCCGCGGGCGTCTCGGACTTCTCGGTGGCGCTGATTCCAACGACCCTGGACCTGACGAATCTCAATGACTTACGGGAAGGATCTCGTGTGAATCTAGAAGTGGATGTGCTCGCGCGATACGTGGCGCGGCGCCTCGGAGCGGAGGCGTGATGCGGGCCGCGGCGGTCGGTTCGACGGACCACCGGAGGACGGACCTGGATCCGATCGAGCGGGCGATCGAGGACTTCCGCGCCGGGCGGATGGTCGTGGTGGTGGACGACGAGGACCGGGAGAACGAGGGCGACCTCGTGATGGCCGCGGAGAAGGTCACCGCCGAGACCATCAACTTCATCGTCCGCTGGGCTCGCGGCATCCTCTGCGCTCCCATGGCGGGCGCCGTCGCCGATCGCTTGGAGCTGCGCCTCATGACGGACCGGAACACGGCGAAGATGCAGACGCCGTTCACGGTCTCGGTGGACGCGGTCGAGGGCACCACCACGGGCGTCTCGGCCGAGGAGCGCGCCACGACGATCCGCCTCCTCGCCGATCCCGCGTCCCGCGCCGAGGACTTCGCCAGCCCGGGCCACATCTTTCCGCTGCGCGCGGTGGAAGGCGGCGTGCTGCGCCGCACGGGGCACACCGAGGCGGTCGTGGATCTCTGCCGGCTCGCGGGGCTTTCGGAGGTCGGCGTGCTCTGCGAGATCCTGAACGAGGACGGGACCATGGCGCGCCTTCCGGACCTCCGCGAGTTCGCGCGGCAGCACGGGCTCACGCTCGTGTCCATCGAGGACCTGATCCGCTACCGGCGCCGCTCCGAGATGCTGGTGGAGCGGCTCGTCACGACGTCCTTGCCCACGGACTTCGGACTCTGGACCATGACGCTCTACTCGGCCTCCTTCCAGTCCGACCTGCACGTGGCCCTCGTGAAGGGAGACCCGGCGAAGCTGTCGACCGCGGAGCCCCTCGTGCGCGTCCACTCGCAGTGCCTCACCGGGGACCTGTTCCGCTCCCGGCGCTGCGACTGCGGGGACCAGCTCGTCCACGCCATGGAGGCGATCGACCGGGCGGGCCTCGGCGTCCTCCTCTACATGCGCCAGGAAGGGCGCGGCATCGGGCTCGTGAACAAGCTGCGGGCCTACAACCTCCAGGATCGCGGCGCGGACACGGTGAGCGCGAACGAGATGCTCGGCTTCAAGGCCGACGAGCGGGACTACGGCATCGGCGCGCAGATCCTCTTCGACCTCGGCGTCCGGAAGATGCGGCTGCTCACGAACAACCCGTCCAAGCGCATCGGCCTCGAGAGCTACGGGCTCACCATCGTCGAACGCGTGCCCCTCGCCGGAACGCCCACGCGCGAGAACTTGCGCTACCTCTCGACGAAGCGCGACAAGCTGGGCCACCTCCTTCCCGATCTCCCCGAGGAGCCGCGTGGGACGAACGATTGAGGGTCGGACGGCGGGGGGCGGGCGCCGCTTCGCGCTCGTGGTCTCCCGCTTCAATGACTTCGTGACCTCCCGCCTGCAACGCTCGGCGCGACAAGAGCTTGCGATGCAGGGGGTCGCGGACGAGAACGTGGACGAGATCGTCGTGCCGGGCGCGTTCGAGATCCCTCTCGCCGCGCGCGCCGCGGCGGAGACGGGGCGCTACGCGGCGGTGATCTGCCTCGGCTCCGTGATCCGCGGCGAGACCGCGCACTTCGACTTCGTCGCGGGGGAATGCGCGCGCGGGATCGCGCGGGTGGCGCTGGACACGGGCGTCCCCGCCATCTTCGGAATCCTCACGACGGACACGCCCCAGCAGGCGCTCGCGCGCTCGGGGGGCGAGGGCGGCGACAAGGGCCGCGATGCGGCGCGGGCCGCGCTGGAGATGGCGGACCTGCTCGACGCGCTGCGGAGGGCGTGACGTGGGCCGTCGACGCCTCGGCCGCGAGACCGCCTTCAAGGCGCTCTATCGCATCGACCTCACCGGCAAGGGCATCGAGGAAGCGATGCGCGACCTCGATCCCGACGGCGACCCCGAGGCGCAGCGCTTCGCCCAAGAGCTGCTCGAGACGGTGGGCGCGAACCGCACGCGGCTCGACGAGGTGCTGGACGCGGCCTGCGATCGCTTCGGCCTCTCGCGGATGGGGGTCGTCGACCGATCCATCCTGAGGCTGGGCTGCGCCGAGATTCTGTACTGGCGCTGGATCCCCGGACGGGTTTCCATCGACGAGTACGTGGAGATCGCGAAGAAATACAGCACCGAGGAGGGAGCGGGCCTCGTGAACGCGGTGTTGGATCGGATCGCGCGCCAGGAACGGCCGGAGGAGGTGGGCGCGTGATCGCGGTCATCTCGGACATCCACGGCAACCTCGAAGCGCTCGAGGCCGTCCTCGCGGACGCACGGCGCGAAGCGGTGGAAGGGATCATCTGCCTCGGCGACGTGGTCGGCTACGGCGCCGATCCCAGCACCTGCATGGAGCGCGTGGCCGCCGAGACGATGGCCTCGGTGCTCGGCAATCACGACGCGGCCGCGTGCGACCTGCGCCTCGCCGACAACTTCAACGAGGTCGCGCGGGCGGCGATCCGCTGGACGCGGGAGCACCTCACGAAGGAGGACCTCGAGACGCTTCGCTCGCTGCCGTACGACTTCGTGGAGGGGGAGGCGCGCTTCGTCCACGCCTCTCCGGACGACCCGCCGGCGTGGCACTACATCCTCACGGAGCAGGAGGCGTGGAACGCGTTCGAGGCGTGCCCGGAGCCGGTGTGCTTCGTCGGCCACTCGCACGTGCCGCTGCGCGTCACGCTCCGCCGCGGGCGGCTCGAGGTCACGGACGGCGACGTCCTCGAGCTGAAGGGTGACGACCGCGTGCTCGTGAACGTGGGCAGCGTGGGCCAGCCGCGGGACGGGGACTGGCGCGCGTCCTACGGGCTCTGGGATCCGCTCACCCGGCGCATCGTCGCGCGTCGCGTGGAGTACGACCTCGAGACCGCCGCGAAGAAGATCGTCAAGGCGGGCCTGCCGGCAGTCCTCGCGAAGAGGCTCGGCCTCGGGCAGTGACGCGGAACATCCTCCTCGTCAACTGGAACGACCGGACGAATCCGCACGCCGGCGGCGCAGAGATCCACCTCCACGAGATGTTCGGCCGGCTCGCCGCGCGGGGGCACCGGGTGACACTCCTGTGCTCCGGATACCGGGGCGCCCCGCACGAGGAGATGCTGGACGGCATCCGCGTCGTCCGCGTGGGCGGCCGGTACACGTTCAACTTCGTCCTGCCCTTCGCGCTGCGACGGCTCGCCGGGCCCTGCGACGTCGTGGTCGAAGCCCTGAACAAGCTGCCGCTGTGCACGCCGCTCTACGCGCGCGCGCCGGTGGTCGGCATCGGCCATCATCTGTTCGGCGCCACGATCTTCCGCGAGGTGCCGCCGCCCTTCTCGCTCTACGTGTTCGTGAGCGAGCTGCTCGTCCCGTGGGTCTACCGGCGCGTGCCGATGGAGGTCATCTCCGAGAGCACGCGAACCGACTTCGAGCAGCGCGGCCTCTCGCCGGATCGCGTCCACGTGGTGTACGTTGGGCTCGACGCGCGGCGCTACCGCCCGGACCCCGCGGATCCGAAGGAGCCGCGCCCGACGCTCCTTGCGCTGGGCCGCATCCGCCGGTACAAGGGCCTCGACCTCGTCATCGACGCGGTCGTGAGCCTCGCGCGGACCCGCCACCCGGATCTCGTGCTCCTCGTCGCGGGCAGCGGCAACTATCTGCGGACGCTCGAGCGCCATGCGCGGCGGCGCGGTGCAGGGGACTGCGTCCGGTTCCTCGGGCGGGTGTCCGAAGAGGAGAAGATCCGGCTGTATCGCCGGGCGTGGGGGCTCGTGATGACGTCGCCGAAGGAAGGCTGGGGGCTCACGTGCCTGGAGGCCGAGGCCTGCGGCACGCCCGTGATCGCCAGCGACGCACCCGGGCTCCGCGAGGCGGTGCGCCGTGACGAGACCGGGCTGCTCGTGCCGCACGGCGACCGGGACGCGCTCGCCGCCGCCATGGACCGCTTCCTCGCCGACGAGGCCCTGCGGCGGCGGCTGGCGGAGGGCTCGCTCGCGTTCGCGTCGACCTTCTCCTGGGACCGCTGCGCGGACGAGACCCTCGATCTCCTCGAGAGCGTGATCGCGAACGGGAGGCACGCATGAGAGCGCTCATCACCGGCATCACCGGCCAGGACGGCTCGTACCTCGCGGAGCTCCTCCTCGCGAAGGGCTACGAGGTGGGCGGCGTGGTGCGCCGCTCCAGCACGGAGAAGTTCGAGCGCATCGAGAAGATTCGGGACCGCGTCACCATCCTCCAAGCGGACATCCACGACCAGACGTCGATGATCGACGCGCTCAAGACGTTCCGCCCCCGCGAGCTGTACCACCTCGCCGCGCAGAGCTTCGTGCCCACGTCGTGGTCGCAGCCCGTCCTCACCGGGGAGTTCACGGGCCTCGGCGTCACGCGCGCGCTCGAGGCGGTGCGCCAGGTGGATCCCACGATCCGCTTCTACCAGGCGTCCTCCAGCGAGATGTTCGGCAAGGTGCGGGAGACGCCGCAGAACGAGAGCACGCCGTTCCATCCGCGCAGCCCGTACGGCGTGGCGAAGGCCTACGGCCACTGGATCACCGTGAACTACCGCGAGAGCTACGGGATCTACGCGGTGTCCGGGATCCTCTTCAACCACGAGTCGCCGCGGCGCGGGCTGGAGTTCGTGACGCGGAAGATCACGCACGGAGTGGCGCGCATCAAGAAGGGCAAGGCGAAGGAGCTGCACCTCGGCAACCTGGACGCCCGGCGAGACTGGGGCTTCGCGGGGGACTACGTGCGCGCGATGTGGATGATGCTGCAGCAGCCCGAGCCGGACGACTTCGTGATCGCCACGGGCGAGGCGCACACCGTGCGCGAGTTCGCCGAGCGCGCCTTCGCGCACGTCGGGCTGGACGCGCGCGATCACGTCGTGGTGGACCCGGCGCTCTATCGACCCGCGGAAGTGGAGCACCTCGTGGGCGACGCGTCGAAGGCGCGCGCGAAGCTCGGGTGGCGTCCGGAGACTTCCTTCGACGACCTCGTGGGCACGATGGTGGACGCGGACGTGGCCGCGCTCGAGCGCGCGTGAGAGTCCTCGTCCTCGGGGCGAGCGGCTTCGTCGGGCGCCATCTCCTGGCCGAATGCCGCTCGCGCGGCGACGTCCTGTGCGGGACGTACCGGCCGGGGGAGGAGATCCCGGCGGAGCCGTCGGTGACGTGGTCGTCCCTCGACCTCCTGGACACTCCCTCGATCGAGGCCGCGCTGGAGGCCGCGCGCCCCGAAGGGATCGTGCACCTGGCCGGGCAGGCGAACGTGGCGCAGGCGCACCGCGATCCGCTCGAGACGTTCCGGCTCAACGCCGAGGGGACGCTCCGCGTCCTCGACGCGCAACGCCGGGTGGCGCCGCGAGCCCGCACCGCGGTCGTCGCCTCGGGGGAGATGTACGGGGCGGTGCCGCCCGAGCGGCTCCCGGTGACGGAGGATCAGCCGCCCGACCCCCGGACACCGTACGGGATCAGCAAGGCCTGCGCGGACGCGGTGGCCGCGATGGCCGCTCGGGGGTGGGGCCTGTCCGTCGTGCGGATGCGCCCCTTCAACCACGTGGGCGAGGGCCAGCGGCGCGGGTTCGTCGTCCCCGACTTCGCCAGCCAGATCGCCGCGATCGAGCGGGGGGAGCAGGAGCCGGTCCTCTCGGTGGGGAACCTATCGCCGCGTCGGGACTTCACCGATGTGCGGGACGTCGTGCGCGCGTATCGGGAGGCGCTGGAGCGTGGCCGGGCCGGGGAGGCCTACAACGTGTGCTCCGGCCGCTCGGTCTCCGTGGAGGAGATCGCCCGCTTCCTCATCGGGCGCGCGCGCGTTCCCGTGACGATCCGCAACGAGGAGGCGCGCCGGCGCCCGCAGGATCTGGACGAGATCCGCGGGGACGCGAGCAAGGCGAAGCGCGAGCTCGGCTGGGCGCCCGAGATCCCGTGGGAGCGAAGCGTGCAGGGTGTGCTGGAAGAATGGCGGCGCGGCCGTCCCGGGAGCCCGCGTTGACGGTCTCCGCCCGCTATCCTAGAGTCGCCCGTCCCGGTTTCCGCGTCGCGAGATTCCCACATCCCCCGGCCGAGTCATGACCACGACCAGCCCCGCCGCGATTCCCGTGTCCGGACCCGCGCCCGCCGACGCGCTCGGCGCCCGGCCCCGGGCGCGCGATCCCTACAATGCCTGGCTCGCGGCCGCCGTGGGCATCGCGACGTTCACGATCTACCGGATCACCCTCGCTCCGGACGTGTCCTTCTGGGACGCCGGGGAGTTCATCGCCACTTCGTGGTCGTTGGGGATCCCGCACCCGCCGGGCACGCCGCTCTACGTCTTGATGGGGCGCGTCTTCGCGATCCTGTTCCACTCCGCGCTGCACCTCGCCTCCGTGGCGCAGTCCGT
The DNA here is from genome assembly GCA_046330135.1 of bacterium. Taxonomy (GTDB): domain Bacteria; phylum ARS69; class ARS69; order ARS69; family ARS69; genus CAYYFX01. The sequence goes on along the minus strand of JAXLTI010000003.1, from coordinate 263,298 downwards.
CAACCTGCTGAGCGCCATCCCGAGCTCCATCGCGGCGGTCTTCCTGTACCTGTGCGTGGTGCGCGTGGGCAAGAAGATCTGGGCCGAGGGCCGCGGCGGGTTCTGCCTCGCCGCCGCGATCGCGGGCGTGACGGCGGCGCTGTTCGCCTCCTTCGCCGGCTCGGTCTGGTACAACGCGATCCAGGCCAAAGGCGTGTACGCGGTCAGCGGCATGTGGGCCGTGTTCACGGCCTGGCTGGCGCTCGTGTGGGCGGAATCCGAGCCGAAGGACGAGCGGCTCCTCGTGGTCTGCGCGTACCTGCTGTCCTTGAACGTCGCCGTCCACCTGGCCACCTACCTCGCCGCCCTCGCGATCGTGCCGTTCGCGTTCCTCTACGAGCGGCGGCTGGCGCTCCCGATGGGCTTCCTCGTGGTCCTCGCGATGGCGAAGGACACCCAGTTCTTCCTGCTCGTGTCCACGCTCTTCGTGCTGCCGACCCTGCAGTTCGGACTCCTGCCCGCCGAGTACGCCCGCCGCAACCGCGGGATGCTGATCGCGGCGCACACCCTCGGGCTCATTCTCTCGATCTGGCTGACCACGAGAACGCAGTTCTTCGCGACGGACTTCAAGCTGGCGTCGCTCTTCCTGATCCTCGCTCCGATGCTCGTGGCGTTCGCCGTGCCGTGGTTCCTGGTCACGCCGCCGAAGAAGCTCGAGAACCCGTTCACGGACTTCGGCTTCCTGCTCGCCGCGGTGACCGTGCTCGGCTTCAGCTGCCACCTCTTCCTGCCCATCCGCTCGGCGATCCACCCCGCGATCAACGAGGCGCAGCCGGACAACTGGCGCGCCTTCTGGGAAGCGATCCTGCGCACGCAGTTCAAGCCGGCGTCCGTGTTCGAGCGCCAGGCCCCGTGGGTCTTCCAGTTCGATCACATGTTCTGGCGCTACTTCCGCGACCAGTGGAAGCCGGAAATCCTCACGTGGGCGCTCGGCATCCCGGGCATCCTCCTGCACTGGCGACGCCACCCGAAGACGTTCGTGCTCTTCGGGCTGCTGTTCGCGTGGACCTCGTTCGCGCTCGTGCTCAAGATGAACTTCACCGAGCACGAGGTCCGCGAGCGCGACTACTTCTTCGCGCTCGGGTTCTTCTACTTCGCGGTCTGGATGGGGATCGGACTGGGCTGGCTCGTGGATCTCTCCGTACGCGGCTCCCGCGGCGCCTCGCGCTTCGCGCTGCAGGCGTCGGCGGCGATCCTGGCCGTGCTCGTGGCGGCCTTGCCCATCCGCGGGAACTGGCGAGCGCACGACTACCGCGGGAACTGGATCGCCTACGACTACGCGTACAACATGCTCGTGGGGCTGGAGCCGAACGCGATCATCTTCACGAACGGCGACAACGACACGTTCCCGCTGTGGTACATGCAGGAGGTGCAGAACTTCCGGAAGGACGTCCGCCTCGTCAACCTCTCGCTGCTGAACACGCCGTGGTACGCCACGCAGCTGCGCGACGAAGAGCCCAAGGTGCCCATGACCCGCACGAAGGACGAGATCTGGAAGCTGCGCCCCATCCAGGACTCCAGCACGGGCCAGATCCACTGGGTGAAGGACCTCGTCGCGAACGACATCCTGAACACGATCTACCAGCAGGGCGGGAAGAAGCCCGTCTACTTCGCGGTGACCGTGGACGACCTGATGGACCTCGACAAGTACCTCAAGCTCCAGGGGCTCGTCTTCCGCTTCGATCCGAAGCTGCCCAAGGAGAAGGCGGCGCAGGACACCCTCGCCGGCGACGTTCCCTCGAGCCGGTCCGACATCATCGACAACGTGGACCTCGCCACCACGCGGCGCAATCTCGAGGAGCTCTATCGGTACCGGGGCCTGCTCACGTCGAGCGGCGCGCTGGATTCCACGGTCTATCGTGACGACAACGACGACAAGCTCTGCACGAACTACGCGGCGGCGTGGGCGCGGATGGCCATCGCGTACCGGAAGCAGAAGAACATGGACCAGGCCGTGGCCTGCATGAGGCGCGCGGCGATGATCGCACCGAACTACGATCCGATCGCCGGCAGCCTCGGCGGATTCCTGCTCGACGCGAAGCACTTCGAGGAGGCGGATGCGTATTTCCACGATCGGGTCCGGACGCACCCGCACGAGCTGAGCGGTTATCTCGGGCTGGGCTACATCGCGCAGACGTCGAACCGGCTGGACGAGGCGCTGGATTGGTACCTCCAGGCGGCGCGCATCGATCCGCTGTCGGAGGACGTGCTGGCGAGTCTCTTCCAGACGTACTATCAGCTCGGCCGCCTGGACGAGGCGGAGAACGTGCTCGCGAAGTGGATCGAGCGGAACCCGACCGACCAGTCGGCGCGCGAGCGCCTCGCGCAGATCCAGACGGAACGGGCGGCCGCCGAGTCGTCGAAGCTCAAGGGAGCCGCTCCGAAGCGGACCGGCTGAGGCGCGGACCGGCCGAGGCGCGGACCGGCTGAGGCGCGGGGCGGCGGACGTGCGGAGCGGCTGAGACGGCCGAAGGGGGTGGACGTGGGAAGGAAGGTGCTCGTCACCGGCGCCGCGGGGTTCATCGGCTCGCATCTCTGCGAGCGCCTCGTGGAGCGCGGGGACGACGTCGTCGGCGTCGATTGCTTCACGGACTACTACCCGAGGCGCGCGAAGGAGCGGAACCTCGACGGGCTCCGCGCGCGCCGCGGCTTCCGCTTCGTCGAGGGCGACCTCACGGAGACGGACCTCGGCGCGCTCCTCGAGGGCCGGGCCATCGTGTACCACCTCGCGGCGCAGGCCGGCGTGCGCGCCAGTTGGGGGCGCGAGTTCGACGCCTACGTGCGCTGCAACGTGACGGCCACCCAGAAGATTCTCGAGGCGCTCAAGGACCGCGAGGGGGTCCGGCTCGTCTTCGCGTCGTCGTCGTCGGTCTACGGGAAGAACCCGCCGTTGCCCACGCCGGAGGACGTCATCCTGGCGCCGAACTCTCCCTACGGCGCCACGAAGGTGACGGGCGAGCACCTGTGCGAGATCTACGCCGAGAACTGGGGCCTGGACTACGTCGCGCTCCGGTACTTCACCGTGTTCGGACCGCGCCAGCGACCGGACATGGGCTTCCACAAGTTCCTGCGGGCGATCGTCGAGGAGCGCCCCCTCGACGTCTACGGGGACGGGAGCCAAAGTAGAGACTGCACGTACGTCGACGACGTGGTGGACGCCACGATCCGCTCCGGGGATACGCGAACGAGGAGTCGTGTGTTCAACGTGGGCGGCGGCACGCGGCGGCCCCTCGGGGACATCCTCGAGACGATGCAGGGGATCGTGGGCAAGCGGGCGACAATCCGCTACACGGGAGAAGAGCGGGGGGACGTCCCGCACACGCACGCGGACATTTCCAAAAGTCGCGAGGAGTTCGGGTATAATCCTTCGACACCGGTGGAAGAAGGTCTGCGTCGCGAGGCCCGATGGCTGGAGGAGGCCTTGCGGGCGGGCGTGTGAGCCCTTTTCCGACCCGGACGTCGACTTGGCCGTGCATCCAGGGGAGGGGCCCGCGTGAGGATCTTCGTCGTCAACCCGGCGTTCGGCGAAGGGTTCGTCAAGACCGCCCGCTGGTTCGCGAAGTCCCGCGGCCGGGTCCAGCGCCATCCCGATTATCTCTGCCGCGCCACCGCCGTCCTCGAGCAGGCCGGCCACGAGTGCGTGTTCCTCGACGCCCAAGCCAAGGACATGCCGATGTCCGTGGTCGAGGAGAGACTGCGGGCGTTCGCGCCGGACCTCGTCGCGCTCTACGCCACCACGCCGTCGATCCTCGTGGACCTCGAGCATGCGAAGATGGCCAAGCGCGTCACCGGCGGCGCGAAGACGGTGATGATCGGCTCGCACGTCTCCGCGGAGCCGGACGACACGCTGCAGCGCGGCAAAGGCTGGCTGGATGCGGTCACGCGGCGCGAGTACGATTTCACGCTGCGCGAGATCGCGGACCGCGGCACGTACGAGGGCGTCGCGGGTCTCTCGTGGTGGGACGGGGACGCGGTGCGTCACGAGCCCGACCGCGGCACCATCGAGGACCTGGACGCGCTGCCGTTCCCGGCGTGGCGCCACATCGACGTCGAGGACTACCACGACGCCGGCAAGCTCTATCCGTTCCTCACGCTGATCGGCGGCCGCGGCTGCCCGGCGAAGTGCACCTTCTGCCAGCTGCCGCAGGTGATGTACGGCCACCGCTACCGCACGATGTCGCCCGCGCGCGTGCTGGACGAGATGGAGTACGACCTGGATCTGTTCCCGCAGATCAAGGAGATCATGTTCGAGGACGACACGCTCACGTTGTCCACGCACGTGGAGAGGTTGCGCGAGATCTGCCGCGGCATCCTGGACCGCGGCCTGAACGAGCGCATCTCCTGGAGCTGCAACGCGCGTCCGGACCTCACGGATCGGGAGACGCTGCGCCTCATGAAGGAGTCCGGGGCGCGGATGTTCTGCGTGGGCTTCGAGTTCGGGAACGACGAGATGCTCCAGCGCATCAAGAAGGGCATCGGCACGGAGAAGATGCGCGAGTTCGCGCAGGCGGCCAGCGACGAGGGCATCCGCATCCACGGCTGCTTCATGATCGGAGGGCCGGGGGAGACGCGGGAGACCGCGCTGCAGACCATCCGCTTCGCGCAGGAGCTGCCCATCGACACGTGCCAGTTCACGGGCGTGGCGGCCTATCCGGGCACCGCGTACTACGACTGGGCCAAGCGCAACGGCTACCTCGTGGCGAAGGACTGGTCCGACTGGGTGGACGCGGACCGGGAGCAGCGCGGCGTCGTGGACATCCCGGGGCTCTCGCTGCGCGAGATCCAGGAGCTCGTGGATCTGGCGTTGCGCAGCTTCTACCTGCGACCCAAGCAGGTGAAGACCATCGCGCGGAACATGCGCAACCTCTCGGACGTGCGCACGAAGTTGCACGGTCTGAAGAGCTTCGTGGATTACTTCGGCCGTCCGCGGAAGGTGGCGGGAGGCGGGGGCGAGTGAAGGTCCTCTTCGTCGACACCCCGCCCACGCTGGACTGGTCGGCCGCGTCCAACTTCACGAAGGGCGGACGGCGCTTCCCGGCCCTCTCGGTGACCGGCGAGATCACGTATTCGTACCTGAACCTCCAGGCCGCGGCGATCCTGCGCGACGCCGGCTTCGAGGTGGCGTACATCGACTCGCAGGCGGAGGGGATCGGCTTCGACGAGCTGGTTCCCAAGGTCGTGGCGCACCGGCCGGACGTCGTCGTGATGTACGTCGAGCAGATCAAGATCCACGTGGACAAGGAGCTCGCGAAGCGCGTGAAGGAGGAGACCTCCGCATGCGTCGGCTTCGTGGGCCCGTTCGTCACGCCGCTCGGGACGCAGGTCGTGCGGGAGACTCCCTGCGTGGACTTCGCGCTGCGCGGCGAGTACGACGAGTCGCTCCTCGAGGTGGTCGCGTCCCTGGCGAAGGGGACGGACGAGTGGACGCGCGTCGAGGGCATCTCCGTGCGCGACCCCGCCGGGGGCGAGGTCCGCGAGGTCGGTGCGTACCGGCACGTGAAGGACCTGGACGCCCTCCCGTTCCCCGCCTACGACCTGGTGGACCTGACCCGCTACCACGAGAGCGTGTTCCGGCGGACGCCCGCCGCCACGATGATCACCAGCCGCGGCTGTCCCTACCAGTGCATCTACTGCTGGTTCCCGCAGACGATCTACGGGCACAAGTGGCGGGCGCAGTCCGCCGAGCGCGTCGTGGCGGAGATGGAGCACCTTCACGTGAAGTACGGCGTGAAGGAGATCCGCGTGGACGACGACATCTTCGAGCTGAACCGGGACCGCGTCCTGCGCATCTGCCAGCTCCTCCAGGAGAAACGCCTGGACCTGATGTGGGCGCCGCAGTGCCGCCCGGACCGCATGGACCTCGATCTCCTCCGCGAGATGAAGAAGGCGGGCTGCTCGCGCATCCTCTACGGCTGCGAGAGCGCCAGCCAGGAGATCCTGGACAAGATGCGGAAGAACGGGAAGGTGCAGGACATCGAGAACGCCACGCGCTGGACGAAGGAAGCGGGCATCGACGTCCACAACTGCTTCATCCTCGGCTTCCCGTGGGACACGCGCGAGACCGTCGAGAAGACCATCCGCTACGCCTACGAGCTCAACGCGGAGTTCTGCCAGTTCGGAATCGCCACGCCGCTGCCGGGCACGGCGCTCATGAGCATGGTGGAGAAGGACGGGAGCCTGATCTCGGGAGAGGACTGGTCCCAGCACGACGGCTTCTCGAAGTCCGCCGTGAGCTACGAGAAGAACGGGAAGAACGGCCTCTCGCGAGACGAGATCGAGAGCTACGCCACCACGGCCTACCGCCGCTACTACCTCCGCCCGCAGTACGTCGGCATGATGGTGCGCCGCGCCTTCCGCTCCAAGGACGACCTCGGTCAGACCTTCCGGCTCGGCAAGGCCTTCCTCCGCCGGAAGGCGCTCGGCTGGATCTGAGCGGAATCCCCGGACACGTTCAGGAACCCTCGGCCGCCTCGCTCACGAGCCCGCCGTGCGCGCCGGCCGTCGCGCGGCGCCGGCGGCCGCGATGGCGAGCGCGAGCAGCGCGCCGCACCCGAGGCTCAACGTCGTGTGGAAGAGCGCGAGCGAGAAGCCGCGCGCGAGAGGAACACCGAACGCCCGGAGCGCGAGCGCGGAGATCCCGTCCTGCGTGCCGAGCGGGAGGAGAGAGAGCGTCCCGCCCAGGATCGCGCAGCCCGCGACGGTCGCCGCCTCGAGCGGGTTGACGGGGGCGCCGCCGCCGCGGAGGATCGCCCAGAGGGAGAAGTACTGCAGCGCCCAGAACGCGGCCGAGAGCGCGAGCAGCGCCGTCACGCGCCGCGGCGAGCCGAGGAGATCGGCGAGCGCGTCGCAGTACGCGGCGACGGCGGGGCCGCCGCGCCGGACGCGGGCGGCGGCGCGTCCCGCGCGGCGCAGCAGCGCAGGCGCGAAGGGCGAGGCCGCCGCGAGCGCGGCCAGCCCGAGGGAGGCCGCGCGGGCTGCGCGCGCGAGCGGGAGCGCTGCTCCCGCGGTGAAGGCGGCGGCGGGCACGAAGGTGGCCAGGAGCAGGAGGAGGTGCGCCGCGCGCTCGGCGGTCAGGACCGAGAGCGTCGTCGCGAACGGCAGACCGGAGGCACGAGAGGCCAGGAGCGCCGGCATCGGCTCTCCGGTCTTCGCCGGCGCGGCGTAGGAGAGGACGAAGCCCAGCGCGAGCGGCGAGGCGAGGGTCCGCGCGGGCGGCGCGCCTTCCCCGAGGAGGATCCGCCACGACGCGATCCGGAGGGCGAGCGAGCCGTACCAGCAGGCGACCACGACCGCGACCGCGCGCGGGTCGACGGTCCGCCAGACCCCCGCGATCGTGCGGAAGCCGGTCGCGCGAACGAGAGCGAACACGATCGCGAGGGATGCCAGGATGACGAGCCGACGTCGCACCGGGCCACCTCCGCAGCGGAGCGCGGAGCGTAGCCGAACCGTCGCCCTGCGCAAGCGGCGGTGCGGAGCGGACGAAGCGTGAGAGCCCTCGCGGGGTCGGCGCTCCTTTTCGGGCTGCTCGCCGGGGCGTGGGACGCGATCTCGATCGTGCTCGAGAACCCCCACTCCTTCGGCGCCGTGCGCTCGATCGCCTCGTTCGCCGGGGCGAGCCTCGCCGGCTACGGCGGGCTCGGCCTCGCGGCCGGGGCCGTCCTCGGGCTCGTGCTTCGCTCGACCTCGCGGCGCGCGGCGCCGGGCGCGGTCTCCGTGGCGCTCGCGCTCTGGCTCTTCTTCTGGGCGGGCGTGCGCGTGCACGTGCGCTGGTTCTTCGGCGAGCCGCTGCTCGCGGCGCCGAGCCTCGTGGCCAACGCGCTGCTCTTCGGCGGGTGCGCCGCGGCGGCCGCGCTGGCGCGTCCGCTCACCCGTCGCGTCGCGGCGGCGGGGGAGAGCGCGCCGGGGATCGGCGCGGGGCTCGCGCTGATCGCGATCGGCGCGATCGCGGCCGGCTTCGGGCCGACGCGTCCCTTCCCGCCGCCTGCGCGCGAGACGCCGCCCGCCGGCGCGCGCGACGTCCTCCTCGTCACGCTGGACACGACGCGCGCGGATCACCTGTCGTCGTACGGCTACCCGCGCGGCACGACGCCGTCGATCGATCGCCTCGCGCGGACCGGAGCGTGCGACGTCCTCTGGGCCTCGGCGCCGCTCACGAATCCGAGCCACTGCGCCATCCTCTCGGGCGTCTCTCCGCGGAGCACCGGCGTCCTCAACAACGGGACGGCGCTCCCTCCGGGCGTGCCGACCGTGGCCGAGCTACTCTCGCAGCAAGGCTGGACCTGCGCCGCCTTCGTGAGCGGCATCCCCCTCAAGGCGGGTCTTTCGGGACTGTCGCGCGGCTTCCGGGTCTACGACGACGCGTTCTCGCCGCTCGAGCGCGTGCACCCCATGCTCACGTCGCTCGCGATCGTGCGAGTGGCGGATCGTCTCCTCCCCGGGGATCTCCTGGAGCGGCGCGCGGCCGACACGGTGGACGCCGCGATCGGCTGGCTCGCGCGTCCCGCGCGTCCCCGCTTCGTCTGGGTGCATCTCTTCGATCCGCACACTCCCTACCGTGCGGCCCGGCCGCTGGTGCATCGCTTCGCGCGGGAGTCCGCGCCCTGGACGGCGTCGGGGCGCGCGATGACGTCGTGGCCGATCGCGGATTACGACGCCGAGATCCGCGGCACCGACCTCGCGCTCGGCCGACTGCTGCGCGCGTTCGAGGAGACCTCGCCGGACGGCGCGGTGGTGATCGTGGCGGACCACGGCGAAGGCCTCCTGCAGCACGGGGAGCTCACGCACGGCTCGCTCCTCTTCGAGGAGGATCTCCGCATCCCGTGGATCGTCCGCGGCGCGGGGCCGACTTCGCCCGGCGCCGAGGCGCGGCTCGAAGGCCTGGCACCGCCGCGCGCGTCGACGGAGGCGAGCGCCGTCTTGCGCGCGCTCGCTCGGGGGGAAGCGCTCCCGCCGGCGGGGACGGGGCGTCTCGTGGCGGACACGTTCCCGCCGGAAGGGCGGGGGCGGCGCACCGCCGTGTGCGGGCTCTTGCCCGACGGGCGGATCGGGAAGACCATGATCGATTGGGAGCGAGGCGAGCGCGTCGCCTTCGACCTCGCCGCCGATCCGGGGGAGACCCGCCCCGCGGATGCGTCGGGCTCGGCGTGGGCGGTGCTCGAGCCGCCTGCGCCGGACGCCGCGTCCGCGGAAGAGCTGGACCCGGAGGTCGCGCGGCGCCTCAAGTCCCTGGGCTACGTGCACTGACCGCCGTGAGAATCCTCCTTCTCTCCTCCGTCGAGCACGACTCGGGCTCCGCCCTGCGCTTCCGGGTGCTGGCCGGAGCGCTCGCGCGTCGCGGGCACGACGTGCACCTGCTGGAGCCCGTGCCGCCCGGGACGCGCCCGGAGACTCCGCCCGGCGTGCACCGCCATCCGTGTCCGAGGCTCCCCGTCCGTCCCGAGCTCCAGGCGCCGCTCTGGCTGCTGCACGGGGTGGGCGCGGTGTTCCGCCTTCGCCCCGAGGTGTGCTGGTCTCTCAAGGCGCTGCCCAACGCCTGGCTGCCCGCGGTGCTCGCGCGACGTCTCGGCGCGCGCATCGCCGTGGACGTCGACGATCTCGACGAGGCGTACTACCCGGCGGGCACCACGCGGCGGATCATCCGCGAGTTCTTCGAGTGGGCCGTCTCGAGCGCGGACGACGTCACCACGCACACCGAACCGCTGCGCGCGCGGATCGCGGAGCTGCGCGCCGGCCGCGACGGGTCCGTCTTCGTGGACCAGGCCATCGACGTGGATCGCTTCGCCGGCGCCGCGCGCTCGGAGGCGCTCGCGTCCTCCCTCGGGCTGGACGACGGTCCGGTGCTCCTCTACGCGGGTCACCTCGGGCCGGCCTCGGACCTCGGGCCTCTCCTCAAGGCGCTCCGCATCGTCGCCGCGGAGCGCTCCGACGTGCGGCTCCTCGTGGTGGGCGACGGCCGCGACCGCACGCGCCTCGAGGCCGTGGCCGCGCACGACCTGCCGCGCGGCTTCGCCCGCTTCGTGGGCGCCGTGCCGCACGCCGACGTCGCGGGGTACTACGCGCTCGCCCGCGTGGCGCTCAACTACCTGGAGGACACGGAAGCGAACCGGCACCGCGCGTCCATCAAGGTGCGCGAGGCGCTCGCGGCGGGGCTCCCGGTGGTGACGTCGCGCACGCCGGACAGCGAGCGCTTCGCGGAGTTCGTGCGCTTCCCGGACGAGCCGGGGCCGGTGGCGTTCGCGGCCGCGGTGCTGCGCGAGCTGGACGCGACGGATCGCGAGCCGGCGCGTCGCGCGGCGGAGTGGCTCGCGATCCACGGCACGGCCGACGTGGCCATCCGGGAGATCGCGGAGCGCTGGGAGGCGCGCGCGTGACGGCGCCCGCTGCATCCGTCGTGGTCGCGGCGTATCAGGCGGAGCGAACGCTGCCCGCGCTCCTCGACGCGCTTCGCCGGCAGGATGCCCGCCCGCCCTTCGAGGTGCTGGTCGTGGACGACGGCTCCACCGACGCCACGCGGCGTCTCGCCGAGGCCGCCGGCGTGCGCGTGATCGTGCAGCCGAACGCGGGGCCGGCGGCGGCGCGCAACGCGGGCTGGCGGGCGGCGCTCGCGCCGGTGGTGCTCTTCACGGACTCGGATTGCGTTCCCCATGCGGACTGGGTGCGCACGCTGGCGGCGGGATTGGACGGAGATCACGAGGTGGCCGCCGGCACGTACGGCATCGCGAACCCGGGGAGCTGGCTCGCGGAGACGGTGCACGCGGAGATCGTCTGGCGACACGCCCGCCTCGGGCGGACGATCGACTTCGCGGGCTCGTACAACCTCGCCGCCACGCGTCGCGCACTGGAGCAGGTGGGCGGCTTCGACGAGCGCTACGCGGCGCCGAGCGGCGAGGACAACGATCTCTCCTACCGCCTGCGGGACGCCGGCTTCCGCATCCGCTTCGTGCCGGCAGCCGTCGTGGACCATCATCACCCCACGTCCCTCGCGCGCTACCTGCGGGAGCAGGCGCGTCACGGGGAGTGGCGCGTGGTCCTGTACGCGCGGCACCCCCGGCGGAGTCGCGGCGACGACTACGCGGGGCCGGCGGACCTCGCTGCGCCGCCGCTCGCCGTGCTCTCGGTCGTGCTGGCCCTCGCCGCGCCGTTCCAGCCGCGCGCCCTCGGCGCGTGCGCGCTCGCGGTCTCGCTGGTGATCGCGCTGCACACCGCGCTCGCCGTGTCGGTCGCGCTCCGGGCGCGCTCGACCGCGCCGCTCGCCCTGGCGGCGGTGGGGACGCTGCGCGCTTACGCGCGCGGGCTCGGCCTCGTGCGCGGCGTCCTCCGCGTGCTCGGCGGCGGCGCGCGCCGGTGAGAGTCCTCGCGATCGTCCCGGCCTACAACGAGGCGGACACGGTGGGGGAGGTGGCGCGCGCGATCGTCGCGCTCGCCGGCATCGACGTCGTCGTCGTGGACGACGGGTCCACGGACGACACGGCCCGCATCGCGCGCGAAGCCGGCGCCCGCGTGCTCGTGCTGCCCATCAACCTCGGGATCGGCGGCGCGGTCCAGTGCGGCTATCTGTGCGCCGCGCGCGGCGGCTACGACGTGGCCGTGCAGGTGGACGCGGACGGCCAGCACGTGCCGGCCGAGATCCCCCGGCTTCTCGCACCGCTCGCGCGCGGCGAGGCGGACCTGGTGATCGGCTCACGCTGGGTGGAGCGCTCGGATTACGAGGCTCCCCCGGCCCGGCGCCTCGGCATGCTCGTCTTCTCGGCCGTCGTCACGGCCGTCACGGGGCAGCGGTTCCGCGACACGACCTCGGGCTTCCGCGCCGCGGGCCCGCGCGTGCTCCGTTACCTGGCTGCCCATTACCCGCAGGACTATCCGGAGGTCGAGGCCCTGGTGCTGCTCAAGCGCGCCGGCTTCCGCATCCGGGAGCTGCCGTGCCGGTTCTCGGAGCGGCTGGGAGGGCGTTCCTCGATCACGGCGGCCCGCTCGGCGTACTACGTGGCGAAGGTCCTGCTGGCGATCCTCGTGGGCCTCTTCCGGCGCATCCCGTCGCCGGAGGAGGCCGAGACGCCTTCGGCGGAGTCCTGAGGGCTCGTCCGGCGGTGGTCGCTCCTCGCACCTCGTGCTAGGCTCGGCGCCCGTCCCGCCGGTCGGCGCCCGTCCCGCCGGGCGGTCGCACCGCTCCGTCGCCGCCGGAGGCGAGCATGGATCGCGTCCAGTGGGTCTCCGTCCTCGGCAGCGCCGGACTCCTCGGCGTGGTGCTGGAGCTCGTCCGGTCGCGCCGGCTGCGCGAGCAGTATTCGCTACTCTGGATCTGCACGGGCGTCGTGCTGCTGACGCTCTCCAGCTCGCGACACCTCCTCGACCGGCTCGCGCGGCTGATCGGCATCAAGTACCCGCCCTCGGCGCTCTTCACGGTGGGCTTCGCCTTCGGCCTGGTGATCCTGCTGCACTTCTCCGTCGTCCACTCCCGCCTCTCGCGCCAGGTGAAGACGCTCGCCCAGGAGATCGCGCTGCTCAAGGACCGCCAACGCGCGGCCGCGAACGAGTGACGTCGGAGTCGCCGGCCTCGCCCGTCTCGGACGCGACGTGGCGTCGCGTGGCGGTCCTCGCGGTGGCGGTGGGCGCCGTGTTGCGGATCGCCTGGCCGCTCGCCGACCCGCCGCCGCGAACGGACTGGTCGAACGGCATCTACACCGATCCGGCGGTCCTCGTGCACGCGGCGAGGAACGCGGTGCTCTTCGGTCACTGGATCGTGGATTACAACCGCGACCTGTGGACCTTCCCGCTGGTCAACTTCCTCACGTGGCTTCTCTATCTCGTCACCGGACCGAGCCGGCTGCCCACGGTTCTCCTCTCCGGCCTCGCGAGCGCCGCCACGGTGGGCGTCCTCGCGTGGGGGCTCGCGCGCTCGCTCGGCGCGCGCGCGGCGGCGTTCGGCGCGCTGCTCCTCGCGATCGGGAACTTCCCCGTGATGTTCGCGCGGATCCCGCTCGCGGAGAACCTGACCGCGCTGCTCCTCGTGCTCGCGGCCGTCGCCGCACTCTCTCGCTCGGCGCGGGCCCAGGCCGCGGCCGGCGCGCTCGCGGTGTTCGCGACGCTCTTCGGCAAGTACCACGCCGTGGGGTTTCTCCCCGGGCTCGTGGCGTTCGCGTTCCTGAGGGACCGGAGCCTGCGGTCGCTCGGCGCGATGGTGGCGGGCGGCACGGCGGTCTTCGCGGCGTGGCTGTTCGGCATCTTCCTGCCGCATCGCGCCGACATCGTGACGCACGTCGCCCGCCAGTCCACCGGGCTGCACGGGAGCTTCCCGCTGACGACGTCGCTGGCGGAGGGCGTGGGCGAGTTCTACAACTCCGTCCGGCGCGCGTGGCTCTTCTATCGCATCCCCGTCACGGGCACGCTCGGAGGGCTCTTCGTGATGTGGGCGCTGCTCCACGGTCCCTCGCGACGCGCGCGCGTCGCGGACGGGACCGCGATCTGGGCGCTCACCTTCGCGTCGCTCTGGATCTACTACGCGATCCTCCCTTACAAGGCGCCGCGCTACTACGTGCTCCTCGTGCCGATGCTCTGCGGGGGAGCGGCGGTCGCGCTGGAGCTGCTCTGCGGCGCGCAGGACTTCCGGCTGCGCCCTCCGGGTCGGTGGGACGAGCACGTGCCGCTCGTGCTCTGGATCTACTCGTTCTTCTTCGCCGCGATCGACGCGACGAAGCACTGGGCCTCGATGACGATCGAGTACCTCACGCTGCCGCCCTCGCGCCTCTCCGAGGACGCGTACCGGCAGATCGCGGGCTTCTTCGCGCACCTGGACACGTTTCGCCAGGGCCTCTTCTGGGCGGCCGCGCTCGGCATCGTGACGTACGTCCTCGTGCTCTGGAATCCGGAGGTGCTGCGCGCCCTGCGCGCGCCGGGGACGATCTCCGCGCGCACGCTCGGCCGCTGGGCGCGCGGCCTCCTCGTGGCCGAGCTGGTCTACGGGCTCGCGCAATGGGGGTGGTTCGCCACCCACCGGACGACGTTCATCGAGGACGTCAAGTCGTCCTTTCCGGCGATGATCGGCAAGGATGCGGTGATCCTGGGCCCCCTCGCCCCGCTCCTCACGCAGGACTCGGCCTACCGCTCGTATCCGTACTTCGGCCCGCCCGGCGAGAGGGGGCTCCTCGAGCAGTACCACGTCACCCACGTCGTCCTCTGCGGCGCGGGGGACCGCAAGGAGTTCGAGCAGCGCTACCCCGGCCTCCTCGACTCCACTCGGGTGGTCCAGATCTGGCCCATGCACACGCTCTTCGCCTCGACGCTCGAGCTCCGGCGGCTCCCTCCGTCCTGGAACGGCGTGCCCATCCATCGGTACGAGCCCACGATCTTCGAGCGCGGGGCGGATGCGGCGAGCGCGGGAAGGTGGCAGGAGGCCCTGGATTGGTACGCGCGCTACCGGGCGGCCGGCGGCCGCGAGACGCCCGAGCTTGTCTCGCTGGAGGCGGTCTGCTGGTTTAAACTGGAACGTTACGCCGAGTCGGAGAAACTCCTGAGGGAGGCCATCGGTCTTCGCCCCCTGGACCCTCTCAACTGGAGGAACCTCGGGGTCCTGTACCTCCGGCAAGGCCAGCGCGAGAAGGCGTTGCAGGCGCTCATGAGGTCTTATCGCCTCGACCCCACGAACGACGACCTGCACAAGATGATCGAGGAGTTGCGGCGGTGAGGATGCTCAGCGTCATCATGCCCGTCTACAACGAGGCGCGGACGGTCGAAGAGATCGTGCGGCGCGTCCAGGCGGCGCCTTTCCCCCTCGAGAAGGAGATCCTGCTCGTGGACGACGCGTCCACGGACGGAACGGGGGCGATCCTCGAGCGCCTGGCGGGCAACGGCGTCCGGGTGTTCCACCACGCGGTCAATCAGGGCAAGGGCGCGGCCATCCGCACCGCCCAGGCGCACGTCACCGGGGACCTGGTGGTGGTCCAGGACGCGGATCTCGAGTATTACCCCGAGGAGTACGGCGTCCTCGCGGCGCCGATCCTCGACGGGCGCGCGGACGTGGTCTACGGCACGCGCTTCCTCGGGACGCACCGCGTGTTCCTGTACTGGCACTACCTGGGGAACCAGTTCCTCACGTGGGTCACCAACGTCCTCTACAACACGATGCTCTCGGACATGGAGACGTGCTTCAAGATGACCCGCGCCGAGATCTTCACCTCCATCCGGCTGGAGGCGAACCGCTTCGGCTTCGAGCCGGAGTTCACGGCGAAGATCTTCAAGCGCGGCTACAAGGTCTACGAGGTCCCGATCTCGTACAACGGGCGAGGGTACGAGGAAGGGAAGAAGATCACGTGGCGCGACGGAATCGCCGCCCTCTGGTTCCTGTTCAAGTTCCGATTCCGCGACTAAGGCTCGACCAAGGCGAGGGAGAGACATGGCGGACAACGTCGGGCTCGCGGTCGTCGGCGCGGGCTATTGGGGACCGAACCTCGTCCGGAACGCCGCGGAGACCGCGGGCGCGTCGCTCGAGGTCGTGTGCGACGTGGACGAGGATCGGCTGCGCAAGATCGGCCGGCGCTTTCCGGGCGTACGGCTCTGCACGGGATTCGCCGACGTTCTCGCGGACGACAAGGTGGACGCGGTGATCGTGGCCACGCCCGCGGCCACGCACCACGACCTGGCGCTGCGCGCGCTGCGGGCCGGCAAGGACGCGCTCGTCGAGAAGCCGCTCGCGATGACGGTGCGGGACGCGCGGGAGCTCGTGGAGGTGGCGGAGGCGAAGAAGCGCATCCTCATGACGGGTCACACCTTCATCTACAACGCGGCGGTGCGGCTGATCCGGGACCTCGTGAAGAGCGGGGAGATCGGCGAGGTGCTGTACATCTACTCGAGCCGCGTGAACCTCGGCCAGGTGCGCAAGGACGTGAACGCGCTGTGGAACGTCGCGCCGCACGACATCTCCATCACGAACTTCGTGCTCGGCGAAGCGCCGCGCACGGCGCGCGCGATGGGTCGCGCGTTCCTGCAACCGGACATCGAGGACGTCGTGTTCGCGGTGTTCGAGTACCCGAGCGGGACCATCGCGCACGTGCACTCGAGCTGGCTGGACCCCAGCAAGGTCCGTCGCACCACGTTCGTGGGCTCGAAGAAGATGGTCGTGTACGACGACGTCGAGTCCGAGGGCAAGGTGAAGATCTACGACAAGGGCGTGCGCCGCGCGGGGCCGGACGGCGAGTACGGCGAGTTCCAGCTGAAGCTCCACTCGGGAGACATCCACATCCCGAAGATCACTTTCACCGAGCCGCTCGCGGACGAGTGCGCGCACTTCGTGGAATGCGTGCGCACGCGCGCCGTCCCGCGGACGGACGGTCGCTCGGGCCTCGAAGTCGTCGCGGCCCTGGCCGCGGCGCAGAAGTCGATGGCGTCGGGCGGCGGCCCCGTCGACGTCGAGACGTAGGGGAGAGCCGTGTCGGGCAAGCCGTTCGTCTCGGTCATCATCCCCGCCTTCAACGAGGAGGGGAACGTCGAGAGGTTGTTCGAGCGCATCGAGGCGGGCCTCGCGGCGTCGGGCCTTCCCGGCGAGACGGTCTTCGTGGACGACGGCAGCTCGGACGGCACGTGGGAGGCCGTGGTGCGGGAGCGGGCGCAGAGGCGCAACGTGCGCGCCTTCCGCCACCGCCGCAACTTCGGCCTGTCCGAGGCGCTGAACACCGGCTTCCGCAACGTGCGCGGGGACTACATCGTGTTCCTGCCGGCGGACCTCCAGTCCGACCCGGCGGAAGACATCCCGAAGCTCGTCGCGGAGCTGGACGCCGGCTTCGACGTCGTGTGCGGGCGCCGGCTCGGCCGCCGCGAAGGGAAGCTGTTCGTCTCGCTCGTGTACAACTTCCTGTGCCGGCGTCTCTTCGGCGTGGACGCGCACGACCTCAACTGGATCAAGGGCTTCCGCCGCGACGTGATCGAGACCATCCGCCTCCGCTCGGACTGGCACCGCTACGTCGTGGTCCTCGCGGCGGGCCACGGCTTCCGGGTGAAGGAGATCCCCACGAGCTACTACCCGCGCCACTCGGGGCGCTCGAAGTTCGGTCGGAGGCGGATCCTGCGCGGCCTCCTGGACCTCCTGGTGGTGAAGTTCGAGCTGACCTTCACCGACCGGCCCATGCTCCTCTTCGGCTCGTGGGGGCTCTCCCTCCTCGGCTCCGGCGTCCTCCTGGGGATCGTGCTCGTCATCCTGAAGATCGTGACCGGTGTGGGCTCCCGCCCCGGTCTCTACCTCACCATGCTGCTCGTGATGGTGGGCGTGCAGCTCCTGGCCCTCGGCTTCGTCTCCGAGCAGATCGCCTCGCTGCGGGAGGCGCTGCGTGGGTTCGGGGGTGAAGGTCTCAGCCCACGGGACCGGGGCGAGACGGAGGGCGGCGAGCCGCCCGAGCCGGCGCGGGGAACGGGCGGCGACGCCCGTTGACGCCGGGTTGCGGCGGGGACGGGGCATGCTAAAATCTTCTCTGGCCGCGTCTTGAACGAGTCGGGTCGTGCCGGCGGGCGCCCCATCCCCGCGAGGAGAGGTCGGGCAGCCGCGTGAAGGCCCTCGTCATCATCCCGACCTACAACGAGCGGGCGAATCTCGCGGAGCTCGTGCCGCAGGTGCTCCGGGTCGACGACCAGCTGGAGATCCTGGTCGTCGACGACAGCTCGCCGGACGGTACGGGGGAGGTGGCCGAAGGCCTCGCGAAGTCCACGGGGCGCGTGCACGTCCTGACCCGACCCGGGAAGCTGGGGCTGGGCTCGGCGTACGTGGCCGGCTTCCGCTGGGCGCTCGCGAACACGGACGCCGAGTTCGTCTTCGAGATGGACGCGGACTTCTCGCACGACCCGCGCTACCTGAAGGAGATGCTCCGGATCGCCGAGACCGAGGGGTGCGACCTCGTCCTCGGGTCGCGCTACGTCGGCGGCGAGGCGAACGTCGTCAACTGGCCGATCCGTCGCCTGATCCTCTCGTACTCCGCGAACGTGTACGCGCGGATCGTGACGGGCCTGCCGCTCCGCGACTCGACGGGGGGGTTCAAGCTCTTCCGGCGGCGCGTGCTGGAGTCGATCGATCTGGGCCAGATCCGCTCGGACGGATACGGGTTCCAGATCGAGATGAACTTTCACTCCTGGAAGAAGGGATTCCGGATCCGGGAGATGCCGATCGTCTTCGTCGACCGCCACTCGGGCACGTCGAAGATGAGCCGCAAGATCATCGCCGAGGCGTTCTGGTTGGTATGGAAGCTCCGCTTCACGTCTCTCTGGGGAAGGACAGCGACGCGTCCGGACGCCCCGCTCCGCTGACCGCCCCCGAGGTCAGCGTCGTCGTGGTGTCGTACGAGACGTGCGACCTCCTGCGCCGTCTCCTGGCGTCGCTGCGCGCCGCCGGCAGCGCACGGGCGAGCGAGGTGCTCGTCGTGGACAACGCGTCCGGCGACGGTACGGTCGCGATGCTGCGCGAGGAGTTCGCGGACGTGCGCGTGATCGCGAACGCGGAGAACGTGGGCTACTCGCGCGCGGTGAACCAGGCCATCCGCGCGGCGTCCGGACGTTACCTGCTCATCCTCAACCCCGACATCGAGGTGTTGCCCGGCTCCGTCGACGCGCTCGTGGGCCACATGGATGCGCACCCCGAGACGGGGATCGCGGGGGGGAAGCTCCTCAACTCCGACGGGACGCTGCAGTACTCGTGCCGCACGTTCTACACGTTCGCCACGCTTCTGCACCGCCGGACGCCGCTGGGCAAGCTCTTCCCGAACAGCCGCACCGTCCGCGAGCACCTCATGATGGACTGGGACCACGAGTCCGTCCGCGAGGTGGACTGGATGCTGGGCGCGTGCCTCATGGTGCGCCGCGAGGCCATCACGGACGTGGGCCTGATGGACGAGCGCTTCTTCATGTACTTCGAGGACGTGGACTGGTGCTACCGCATGAAGCAGCACGGCTGGAAGGTCGTCTACGTGCCCGACGCGCGGATGCGGCACCTGCACCGCCGCGAGAGCGCGGGCGGCGGGCTCTTCAACCCGCGCCTTTTCGCGCACCTCAACAGCATGTTCCGCTTCTTCGACAAGTGGAACACCATCCTCTACCGGCTGCGGAAGCACCGCGACCTCGTCGTGGGGGGGCTGCTCCTCCTCGGCGACGTGCTCGCCGTGAGCGCGGCGTTCGTGGCCGCCTTCGGCCTGCGGACCCTGCTGTCCAACGTGCTCCACCGGCCCGTGTTCCCGTTCGCGGCGTATCGCCCCTTCCTCCTGCTCACGAACGCGGTCGTGCTGTTCCTGAATGCCATGCTCGGCCTGTACCGGCGGCCCACGGCGCGCGATCTGCTGGACGACGCCTTCGACCTCGGCAAGGGCCTGGCCCTGTCCACGACGATCCTGATGGCGAGCACCTTCCTCACGGGCTCGGAGCTCTACAGCCGCTTCATGCTCGGCACCTTCCTGCCGCTCGCGCTCGGCGCGACGATCGCGGGGCGCTCCCTGCTCGCGGTCCTTTCGCGCGCGCTGCGCCGATCCGGCTTCGACCGCACGCGCATCGTCGTGCTCGGGGAGCGGGACGCCGCGCGCGCCCTGTCCGCCCGCATCGCCTCGCGACCCCGGCTCGGTCTCGAGGTCGTGGCCACCCTCGCCGACCGGCCGGGGGACGAGGAGCGCCGGTTCCGCGAGTTCTGGGACGCGGAGGGCATCCGCGAGCTCGTGCACCGTCATCGCGTCGCGGAGGTGCTGCTGGTGCGGCCCACGCTCTCCTCGCGCGAGCTCGCCCGGCTGGTTCTGCTGTGCCGGCGGGACGGGGTGCGGCTCCGCCTCGTCTCGGGCGCTGCGGATTACTTGCCCTCCGACCCCCATGTCCGCGATATCCTGGGACGTCCGGCCGTGGAGCTCGGCGACAACGAAGCCCGGACGATCGGACCCGTCGTCCAGCGCGCCCTCGACGTCGTGCTCGCCGGGGGAGCGTTGTTCCTGCTGGGACCGGCGGCGTGGGTCCGCGCGTTCCGCGGACTCGCCCCCTCGCTCCCGCACGAGCTGGTGTACGGCCTGAAGGGCCGGGTCTTCCGGCGAGCGTGCCCGCCGCGGGAGCGGCGAGCGGAGACGCTGGGCCACGTCCTGCGAGGCGAGCTCGCGCTGGTGGGGCCCCGGCCGCGAACGCCTGCGGAGGTCGCCGCCCGCGACGAGCTCCGGGTCCTCTTCGACCTGGTCCGTCCGGGAGTGACCGGGCCGTGGCGGCTGCACGCGAAGGACGAGTTGAGCCCGGAAGAAGAGGTTTCCCTTTCGCTCTCGTATCTGCAGAATCGGACGCCCTGGGAGGATCTCAAGGTCCTTCTGCGGGCGTTGGTCCCCCGTGATACCCCTTGAGGAGCCG
The DNA here is from genome assembly GCA_046330135.1 of bacterium. Classification (GTDB taxonomy): domain Bacteria; phylum ARS69; class ARS69; order ARS69; family ARS69; genus CAYYFX01. The sequence goes on along the minus strand of JAXLTI010000003.1, from coordinate 242,922 downwards.
ACCTTGCGTGGAAGCCTGTCGACGTCCCGTCTCATCGCACCGCTGACCGTCGCAGCGTGCCTCGCCCTCCTGCATCCCGGAAGGGCGCTCGGCCAATGCGATCCGGACGTCACGTGGGAAGTCTTCCGTCCGACCGGCGACGTGGCCGAGATTCTCACCGAGGGGCAGACCGCCTGGATCGCGGCTCAGGGCGGCGTCATCCGAGCGGACCTCTCGGGGGTGGAAGGCGGCCACCCCGCGCAGATGAAGATCACCGATCAGGACGGTCTCATCTCGGGCGACATCACGGCGATGGCGCGGGACTCCTTCGGCAACCTCTGGGTCGGCACGCGCGAGAACGGCGTGTCGATCTTCGACGCGCAAGGCAAGCACGTCCGGGACCTTTCGGCGTTCGATCTGCTCTACGGCGACAAGGTCCTCGCCCTGGGCGGCCAGGGAAACCGGATGGTCGTCGTCTCCGCCGACGAGTTCACGCCGCAGGGCAATCCGCAGGGCGGGGGCTTCGTCATCCTCACCGTGACGCAGAGCGGAGGCGCTTTCGAGTTCACGAGGGATCCGGGCATCCCGCCGTCGCTCGAGGTGGGTCGCGACGTCGTCATGGACGGTTCCAAGGTGTGGTTCGGCACGAGCGGGACGGGCGTGTGGGAGTGGGACGTGGGTCCCGCGCAGATCCGACAGCTGGTCAGCTCCACGGGCGGGCTCGTCTCGAACAACGTGAAGAAGGTGGTCGAGGCGCCCCACTACCCCTCGGGCACGGTGCTCTGGCTCGGAACGGGCGCGGGGCTCCAGACCTACGAAGTCTCCTCCGGCACGCTCGAGACGGTCCACTCGTTCGACGGCCAGAACATCCTCGACCTCTGGGCGCACGGCAGCACCATGTACGTTCTCTCCGAGATCGGGACCGAGCGCGACCTCTACTCCATCGATCTCACGACGACGCCGACTGCCGTGCGCATCCCGCGCTCCACCTGCTTCGACGACACGACCTACGTGCCGCGCGAGGTCGCGGTCGACGATGCGGGTCGGATCGTGGTGGGCACGCGCTCGAGCGGCTACACCGTGCGCATCGGGCTGAACTGGTTCTGCCCGCCGCCCCTCGGCCCGCACTTCCCCCAGATCGCGGGGCTCGCGCTCGCGCCGAACGGGACGCTGTACTTCGGCACGGGCGACCGGGACCACCTCCTGACGGGCGACGGCATCGGCGTCTTCGACGGCGCGGAGTGGTCCTCGATCACGCGCTCGGACTTCATCATCCACCCCAACATGACCGAGGTGCTCGTCTGGGGGGACGGGACCGTGTGGTTCGGGACCTCGGTGGATGCCTTCAGCGGCGGACTCGACCACTACTTCCCGCCCACCGCAACGACCCCGGCCGCGATCGAGCACTACCACAACTCCGTCGCGGTCGACTCCCGGCGCACCCTCGGCCGCAACGTGCGCTCCCTGAGAACCGACAAGGCCGGCAACCTCTGGGTCGTGTATGGCCAGGCGAACCCGCCGGGCGGTCTGTCCGTGATCGAGGCGCCCCCGAGCCTGCACGTCACGAACTACGACTTCTCCCTGGTCCCGGAATACGTCGGGACGAAGCTGCTTCGCGACGTGGCCTTCGACTCCCGCGGGCGGCTGTGGATCTGCACGAGCACCAAGACCGACGCGCCCGCGCAGCTCTACGTCCTCGACACGAACGGCACGCTCACGGATCTCGCCGACGACCGGCACGCGTCGTACAACATGCCGAGCGAGCTCCACCTGGATCTCGGCGAGTGCAAGAGCATCGAGATCGACAGCGGCGATGTCGTCTGGATCTGCGGGGACAAGGGGCTCGCGCGCGGCGTGATCGACCCCGGCGGGTCCATGTCCGCCGCCTGGACGCTGATCTCTCCCACCTCCACGCAGGCCGGAGGGCGCAACCCGCTTCCGTACAACTTCGAGAGGCTGGACTGGGACGAGAACCTGTGGCTCGGCACCGGAACGAGCGGGCTGGTGCGCATCTCCAAGGACCTCACCACCTGGAGCTGGTTCGATCAGACCCAAGGATGCCCGCTTCCGGATCAGGCGGTGCGCGGGATCTACGTCGACAAGGCCGCGCACCAGGTCTGGGTCGGCACGGCCTCCGGCGGGCTCGCCCGCCTCGACCTCTCCGGCGTGCGCGCGGCGGGGACGCAGAAGCAGGTCGATCCGAAGCCCTATCCGAATCCGTGGAATCCTCTGACCGACGGCGTGCTCCACTTCGGCGGCATCCCGCCCGACCAGGTCGTCGACCTTCGCATCTACACCCTGGGCGGCGAGCTCGTGCGGGAGCAGATCGGTGTCCGCGGGGAGAAGACCTGGGACGGGACGAACCTGTCCGATGCCCTGGCGGAGGCCGGCGTCTACGTCGTCACGGCTCGCGCGACCAGCGGCACCACCTACGAAGGGAAGGTGGCGGTCCTACGGTGAGGCCCGCGGCGATCCTCGACGGCCACGTTCATTGGGGGCAATGGAAGCCGGAGCGGGAGGGGTGGCCCGGGGCCACGTTGGCGGACATTCGCGCAGCCCTCGCACGCTCCGGCATCGGGGGTGCGGTGATCATGCCGACGGACCGCGGCGACAACGCGGGGCTGGCGGCGGCCCTCGCGGCGGACGGCGCCGGCTTCCACTTCTTCGCGTGGATCGATCCGCACCATCCGGACGTCACGATGCGCTTCCTGGAGGAGAACGTCGGCCGACTCGGCGGGCTGAAGATCCACCCGTCGCTGGAGCAGCGCGCCGTCGTCGATCCGATCTGGCAGCCGTACCTCGCGTTCGCGGAGCGGTGGCGGCTTCCCGTGATCGTGCACGCCGGTCGCTGGCAGGAGATCGCGAGCTGGCGCTTCTGCCTCGACGTCGCCGAGCGGCACCCGGAAGCGTCGATCGTGGTGGCGCACCTCGGCGGCGACCTTCCCGCCCTGCAGCAGGAGTGCGCTCGGGAGATGGCGAAGCGAGGCCTGCCGAACGCGTATCTCGGCACGGAGTCCATCCGCGAGTACTACTCGCTGCGCTACGCGCTCGACCGGCTCGGGCCGGAGCGCCTCCTCTTCGGCAGCGACTACCCGCTCGGCTGGCCGGCGGCCTACCTCGCGGTCCTCGACGGCGCGAGTCCCACGGAGGAGGAGCGGAAGCTCGTCCTCGGCGAGAACTTGCTGCGTCTGATCCGCCGCAAGAGGGTCGAGTGACCTCGGAGGTAAGGTGAGGCTCCGCGCGAGGCTCGGGTCGGCGTGAGTCGACCCACCGCGGCGGTGGCGCGTCACGCGCTGCTCTACGGGACGGGCTCCGTCGTCGGCGGGATCACGCGCGCCGTGCTGCTGCCCGTCATCGCGCGCACGCTCGATACGCGACAGTACGGCGTCCTCTCGCTGCTCCTGGCCGCCACGAACTTCCTGTACCTCGTCTTCGAGCTGGGGCTCGTGGCCGCCCTGGTGCGGTTCCATCACGCCGCCGAGACGGCGGGCGAGCGGCGGAGCCTGCGCTCGCTCGTCCTGATCGGGGCGCCGGTCCTCGACGTCGTTCTCGCGGTGCCCTTCCTCCTCGCCCGGGACCTCGTCTCCCGGGTCCTCTTCGGGACGCCGGAGCACGGCGCGCTCGTGGCGATCGCGGTGGGCGCGGCGTATTTCGGGGTCCAGTTCCAGCTGCTGGTCACGCATTTCCGGGCCGACGACCGCTCGCGCGAATTCGCGCTGCTGATGGCGGCGCGCGGCGCGATCTCCCTCGCCGTGACGTTCTGGCTCGTGTTCGGGGCGGGGCTCGCCGTTCGCGGCTTCCTGATCGGCAACGTCGTGGGGCCGTTCGCGGTGGTGATGCTCGGGACGCCGCTGCTCCTGCTCCGCACCGGCGTCGACCTCCGCGACGCTTCCGCGCGCCTGAAGGAGCTGCTCCGGTTCGGGCTTCCGCTCGTGCCGTCGGGCCTCGGTCTCTGGGCGCTCACGTACCTCGACGCCTGGCTCCTGCGTCTCTTCGCCGACCTCGACGCGGTGGGCGTCTTCGGATACGCGTCCGAGCTCTGCATGCCGATCGCCGTGCTGGTGACCTCGGTGCAGCTCGCGTGGCCGCCGTTCGCGTTCGCGCGCGCGACGCACGACGGCGGACCCGCGGAGGTCGCCCGGGTCTTCCGGCACCTGTTCGTGCTCGTCACGGCGGGGGCGCTCGCCATGTCGCTCCTGCGCCGCGAGATCCTCGCGCTGCTCGGCGCGAGTCGCTACCTCGGCGCGGTGCCCGTGCTGCCGCTGCTCGCGTTCGCGACGGCGATCTACGCCGCGGCGCGCGTCTTCGAGACGGGCCTCCAGCTGGCGGGTCGCACGCAGCGGCTGCCGGCGCTGGTGCTCGTCACGACGTTGTTCAACGCGGCGCTCAACGCCGGCCTCATTCCGCTCTGGCACGCGGTCGGGGCCGGGGTCGCGATCGTGATCACGAACCTCCTCCTCGCGGGGCTGGTCCTGCGGGAGTCCCAGCGCCACTTCCGGATTCCCTTCGAGGTCTCGCGGCTCGCTCGCGTGCTCGCGCTCGCGGCCCTGCTCGTCGTGCTGGGCGACGCGCTGTCGCGCGCGTCCGACGCTTGGGCGCTCGCCGGGCGCGTGGTCCTCCTCGGCGCCTTCGCCCCGCTCCTCGTGCCGTTCGGCGCCATCACGGCGGGCGAGCTCCGCGCGCTGCCCACGGTGGCCCGCGATCTCCTGCGGCGAGGCGGGCCCCGATGATCAGCGTCGTCGTGCCGACGTTCGGACGCCGCGAGCTGCTTCGCGAGACGCTCGTGAGCCTGTCGCAGCAGGAGGGCGGGGGCGACTTCGAGGTGCTGGTCGTCGACGACGGCGCGGACGCGTCGCTCGGCGTGTGGGTCGCGGGGCTCGCCCTCGAGGTCGACGCGCGCGTGATCCACCATCCGGTGAACCGCGGGCGCGCCGCGACGCGCAACACCGGCATCGCGCAGGCGCGCGGGGAGATCGTCCTGTTCCTCGACTCCGACATGCGCGTCTCCCCGGGGTTCCTCGCCGCGCACGCCGCGCTGCACGACGGTCCCGACGTCGTCGGGCTGGGGCGGATCGTGACCGCGCGCGAGATCCCGCGCTCGCCGTGGGTCGAGTACACGGACTCGCGCGGCGTGCGGAAGGTCGCGCCCGACGCTCCGATTCCTCCGCGCTACTTCATGACGGGAAACTCGTCGGTGGGCGCGGCGCTCCTCGCGCGCGCCGGGGGGTTCGACGAGGAGTTCGACGAGTACGGCGGGGAGGACACCGAGATGGGCTACCGTCTCGCCGCGCACGGCGGGCGGTTCCGGCACGCGGAGGGCGCGGTCGCGGAGCACCTGGACCAGCACGGGGTGCGCGCCACCGCGATCCGGCTCCGGCGGTACGGGGAGCGGATGCTGCCGATCCTCGTGCGGAAGGTGCCGCGCGCGCGCGAGGAGCTGCGGCTCGACCTCGTGGAGCCCGTCGACGTCGCGAGGGACGGCGTTCCGCGCGCGTTGCGGAAGGCCGCCATGCGCCTGCTCGCGCGGCGCGCGTTCTGGGAGCCCGCCGCCTTCGTGGGCGAGCACCTGCCGCGCGGGCTGCGCTGGGACGCGCTGTTCGACTTCGTCCGCGCGTCGGCCTACCTGGACGGATATCGCCGCTCGCGGGAGGCGGCGCGATGAGGGGAGCGTGGATCGTCGCCGGCGCCGCCGTCGTGCTCTACGCGCGCACGCTGGGTCACTTCTTCGTGTCCGACGACTTCCTCAATCTGGAGCGGAGCACGTTCCGCACGCTCGCCGAGGGGCTCGCCCTCTTCTCCACGCGCGGCGTCGACTTCTACCGCCCGCTCGCGCGACTCCACTTCGGCGTGATGGCGGGCTTCTTCTCGGATCGCGTGCTGCTGTGGAACGGCGCGAACGTCGCCCTGCACGCGCTCGTGTCGCTCGCGGCCGCGTGGCTCGCGCGGGATCTCCTGGGCGAGCGACGCGCGCGCACGGCCCTGTTCGCGGGGCTCCTCTTCGCCGTCCACTATCTGCACGTGGAGCCCGTGCTGTGGGCGTCCGGCGTGGCCACGTTGCTCGTGACCCTGTGGATCCTCCTCGCGCTCCACTTCTTCCGGCGGGCGCGCGAGACGGGACGCCCCCGCGAACGCGTGCTCTCCGTCGTCGCCTTCGCGGGCGCGCTCCTGTCCCAGGAGACCGCCGTGGCGTTCGTGCCGCTGCTGCTCCTGACCACGTGGGTCTGGCCGGCCGGCCGGGAGGGGCGCGCGGCGCGCTGGCCGAGCGTGGCGGAGGCGGCGCCGTACGTCGTGCTGCTCGTCGCGTACGCCTTCGTCGCCACGTCCATCGACCGCGGGGGAGCGGCCTCCCCGTATCGCTTCCGGCTCGGGGCGCACGTCCTCAAGAACGTCGCGTTCTTCGCGCTCGGCGGTTTCGTCCCGGTGCGCTACTGGCGGATCCAGGAGCTCTGGGCGAGTGCGCAGGGCGCAGGCGGCGCCCTCGCTTTCGCGAAGTCGATGGCCGGCGCGCCCGCGCTCGCGCTGCCGCTTCTCGCGGGAGCGGCGGGGCTGGCGCTCGCGTGGCGACGGGGCGGCCGCGACGTGCGCGGGAGCCTCGTGTGGATCGCCGCCGCGTCGACGCCCTTCCTGCTCCTGCCGGGGAGCGGCGAGCGCTTCCAGTACCTGTCTTCGTTCGGCGCGTGCCTCGCGCTCGCGCTGGGCGCGGAAGCCGCGCTACGCCGCGCGCACGTTGCAGCGCGCCGCCGCGCCGTCGTCGGCGCGTGCGCGGCGGGGATCGCGGTCCTGGCCGCGGCCGCCGTGGATCGACAGAACGACTGGCTCCTCGCGTCGCGCTGGACCCGATCGCTCGTGGACCGTTGGAACTACTTCCAGCTCTACGAGCCGACCCCGCCGGTCGAGTTCGTGGGCGTGCCGGATCGTTGGCGGAGCGCTTGGGTGTTCCGCAACGGCTTCTCCTCCATGGTGCGACTCTACTGGGAGGGCCGATCGTACTGGCGCGAGGAGGAGCGACCCGACGGCGCGCCGCCGGCGTACCGGATGCGCGTCTCGGTCCGCCCCGACGGGACGCTCGCCATCGTGCCGGCCGAAGGCGGGGGTCCTCGTCCTGCGCTTCGCGAGGACGCGGGGCGGGGTTGACACCCCTCGAGACGGCTCCTATAGTCCCTCGGGTTCCGAGACCCCAACTGACGGGAAGTCAGGGAGTTAGACGCTCAGGGCCCGGCCCTGCGGACGGCGTCTCGAGGAACGGGGTCTTCGGAGCGGGGCCCAGGGGAATGGGCCTCTTCGGAATGGGGGAGTGGACGCGATGACCGTGCGCTTCCGTCATGGGGCCACCGCTGCCGCGCTCGGCGCGTTCGCGCTCCTGTTCGCGGGGTGCCCCCTCAAGTTCCAGGACGCGCCCAAGTCCAACTCTCCTCCCTTCACGTTCTTCGATTCCGCCCCGGCGGACACGTCCTTCAAGAACGAAGTCGCCTTCCTGTGGCTCTCCACGGATCTCGACAGCGACGTCGTGGCGTATCAGTTCCAGCTCGTGGAGACGGACTCCTCGTATTACTTCAGCGGCGGGGTCTCCGGCCGGGTGCTTCGGTCGATCAATCCGCCTCTCGAGTCCGACGACCAGGTCGCTCTGGACAACCTCTGGTCGCCCCGGAGCCTGAACAACTTCCAGAGCTTCCCGGACCTGGAGGACGGCTGGTACGAGATGCGCGCCCGCGGCATCGACGACAAGGGCTTGCCCAGCCAGGAGCCGGCCCGCAAGCGCTTCTACGTCTTCTTCGACGACGTCCCGCCCGTGGCGATCGTGGTGGATCCCATTCCCGGCACCAGCACGCCCGCGTGCGGTCGCATCCCGCAGACGCGGTCGTGGACGTTCTGGATCAACGCGTCGGACGAGAGCCGGCATTCCACCACGCCGCGCACGCGGCTCCAGTACTCCTACCAGTTGCGCGGCCGGTCCTCCGTGACCTGCACCACGCACCTGACGGACAGCTTCACGGACTGGAGGTTCTTCCCGTCCGGGAACGATCCCATCCAGATCGGGACCACTCCACCCACCCAGTACTCCGATCTGGACGACGCGGAATGCGGGTGGGACTTCACCCTCCGGGTGAGGGATCCGGCCGGCATTCTCGCCACCACCGTGTGCTGCATCAGCAAGGCCACCGGCTGCTCCCAGTGAGCCGGAGGCCGCGGGCCGGACCGCGAGGCGGAGCTCCCCGGCCGACGGACGCCCCGAGCACCCGACGAAGATCCGAGCCTCGCATGCCGGGAGCCCTCGACCGGCTTGGTGATGCCTCCCGCCTTTTTTCGGCCCTTCCGCGTCCTTCGTCTCTTTTTTCCCTTGCAGTGGGAGAAAGTGGGACACTAGGATGCCGTCGTGGGCAGTAGTGAGAGGCATAGGGGGCTCCCTCCCGGGAAGTGGGGCGGCGCCCCCGGCATGGGAAAGGCCGACCCTTGGGCTCGTTCCGCGGCTCCTTCCGACACACGCTGGACTCCAAAGGGCGCTTGGCGCTCGCCAGCCCGTTTCGGCGGGTCACCGGCATCCGGCTGAAGGACGGCCCTCAGCCCCTCCTGATCCTCACGAAAGGCTTCAACGGCTGCGTCTGGGCCTTCCTCGAGGAGGGCTGGATGCGGATCGAAGAGCGGCTGCGCGACAAGCAGTTCAAGGATCAGGAGTCGCGGGACTTCGTGCTCGAGATGGCGCTTCACCTCCAGGAAGTCCCGATCGATGCGGCGGGGCGCATTCTGATCCCGCAATCGCACCTGTCGCTCGCGGGGCTGGAGCGGGGGAAAGACGTTCTGGCCTTGGGAATGCTGGATCACCTCGAGCTGTGGAATCCGGCGAAGTACGACGAGCACATGGCGAAGAAGCGGAGCTCGTACGAGGAGAACTCGAGAGAACTGTTCGGCAGCTGAAGCGAGGGTGGGCCGGTCGCGTCCGAGCGGGGGGTAGGGGATGATCGGGTCGGCCGTGAACGGAATGACGCGTACGGTCAGGAGGGCCACCGTGCGGCTCCCCCATGAGCCCGTTCTTCGGGACGCGGCAGTGGATCTCTGGGTGACGCCGAGGGCTCGTCGCGTCGTTGACGGTACGGTCGGACGCGCCGGCCACTCCCTCGCAGTGCTCGGGTTCCGAGACGACGTTCAGCTGCTCGCCGTGGACGCCGACCCCGAGGCGGTCGACTCCGTCTCGCGGCGCTTCGCCGGCTTCGGGGAGCGCGCGCGGGTCGTCCACGGCTCCTATGCGGATCTCCCGGAGCACATCGCCGCCTGGGGCGGCGGCCCGGTGGACGGCATCCTGCTCGACCTCGGGGCGAGCTCTCCGCAGTTCGACGATCCCGCCCGCGGCTTCACCTACCGCCTCGACGTTCCCCTCGACCTCCGCTACGACCCGACTCGCGGCGCGCCCGCTTCGGACTGGCTCGCGGAGGTGGAGCCGGACGAGCTCGAGCGCGTGCTCCGCGAGCTCGGCGAAGAGCCTCGCGCACGGGCCGTCGCGCGCGCCCTCGTGGCGGTGCGCACGGCCGCACCCATCCGGACGACCGGGCAGCTCCGCGCCGCCGTCGAAGACGTGTGCGGGCGCCCCGGCGAGCCCGCGGCGAAGTCGCTCGCCCGCGTGTTCCAGGCGATCCGCATCGCGGTGAACGGGGAGCTCGAAGCGCTCGATCGCCTCCTGGCGCGTCTTCCGGAGTGCCTCGCCGAGGGCGGCCGGATCGTCGTGCTCGCCTATCACAGCCTCGAGGACCGCCGCGTCAAGCACGCGTTCCGCGAGGCCGCGCGCGACTGCGTCTGTCCGCCCGAGCTTCCCGTCTGCGTGTGCGGCGGCGCGAACGCTTGGCTTTCGGTGCTGACCCCGCGGCCGATCCGGGCCCAGGCCGCGGAGATCGCTCGCAATCCGCGTGCGCGGAGCGCTCGCCTGCGCGCCGCGGAGCGTCTTCCCGATCGCGCCGCGCGAGCGGCGCATGCGGAGGGCGCGCGCTCGTGATGGCCACGCAGGAACACGGCGCGGAGAGAGCGGGGCGTGTCGCGAAGACGGCGCTCCGGCGCAAACGGGAGAGAAGACGGGTGGTGGGGTGGACGGCCGCCATGCTTCTCGGCATCCCGCTCCTCTTCGCCGCCGCGTGGTGCCGTCTCGAGGTGTCGCACGCCCTCGCGCACCGCGACGATCTCCTCGCCCGGCGCGAAGAGCTCCAGCACTCGATCATCCGGCTGACGAACGACAAGACGCGCCTGGCGACGTGGGCGAGCCTCGCCCCGCGCGCGGAGACGCTCGGCCTGCGCGAGCCGCGGGCGTGGGAAGTGAAGTGGGTCGCGGTCCGCAAGAAGTGGGGGTGGCGTCCATGAGGCACTTCGACGCTGCCGCCGAGCGCTTCGATCGGCGGCTCGTGGTCGGCGTCATCGCGGCGGCGCTGTTCGGCGCGCTCGTCGTGGCCCGTCTCGTGCAAGTGCAGCTCGTCGAGTTCGTGCCCCTGAGCAAGGTGGCGGACTCCCAGCAGGAGCGGACCCTCACGTACCCGGCCGCGCGCGGCTCGGTGACGGACCGGAGCGGCGAGCCGCTCGTCATGACGTTGCGGGAGGACCGGCGTCTTCAACATCCGGGAGAGCGCCTGCATCCGCACGGGCCGCTCGGCGCCCAGCTGGTCGGCTTCGTGTCCAAGGACGGGCACGGCCAGGAAGGCGTGGAGCTGGCGTTCGACGGGGACCTCCAGGGCCGCGACGGGTTCCGCGTCGTGGGCGCGAACGCGCGCGGGTATCTCCGCACGATCCCCGGCAGCCGCAGCGAGTCGCCGCAGGACGGCTCCACCGTCGTCCTCTCGATCGACGCGGCCGCCCAGAGCATCCTCGAGCGCGAGCTGGCGCGGACGGTCAAGGACACGAACGCGCACAGCGCGACCGGCGTGCTCCTCGAGCCGCGCACCGGCGACGTGCTCGCCATGGCGTCGTATCCGGCCTTCGATCCCGAGCATCCCGGCGACGCTCCCGCCGAGCACCGCAAGCTCCGCGCGGTCACCGACATGACCGAGCCCGGCTCCACGTTCAAGGTCGTCACGATCGGCGGCTGCCTCGAGGAGGGCTTGGTCGAGCGCGGGACGCTCGTGGAGTCCTCCGCGGTGATGGAGCTGGCCGGCGGGTACAAGCTGCACGACAAGCAGGACTACGGCTGGGTGACCGTCGAAGAGACGCTCGTGCACTCGATCAACACCGCCACCGCGCAGCTCGGGCGCAAGCTCGGCCCGGAGCGCCTGTACCAGTACGCGCGAGCGTTCGGCCTCGGCTGCGTGACGGGCATCGATCTTCCGGGCGAGGCGAGCGGGATCCTGAGCCGGCCCGTCGGCTGGTCGGGGCGCTCCCTGGAGACGATCGCCATCGGCCAGGAGATCGCCGTCACCCCGATCCAGCTCGCGTGCGCGTACGCGGCCATCGCGAACGGCGGCGTGCTGATGAAGCCGCGCCTGGTGCGCGAGATCCGCGATGCGCGCGGCGACGTCGAGCGGCGCTACCCGCCGCGGCAGGTGCGACGGGTCCTCTCGCCCGAGACCGCGCGGACGCTCTCGGAGATGATGGCGAAGGTGGTCGAGGAGGGGACGGGGGAGACGGCGAGCATTCCCGGCATCACCGTCGCGGGCAAGACCGGGACCGCCCAGTGGTTCGACCGCGAGCGGAACCGGTACGACCCCACGAGCCACGTCGCCTCCTTCGCGGGCTTCGTGCCGGCGGACGAGCCGCGCCTCGTGGGCGTGGTGATGGTGGAGCGGCCGGAGGGCGTGGGGTGGGGGCGCGAGGTCGCCGCTCCGTGCTTCCGGCGGATCGTGGAGGGCATCCTCCTCTCGGGTCGCGAGCCCGCCCAGATCGCGCTCGCGTCCCTGGCGGGCGGGGCGAACTGATCGCATGCTGGCGACGCTCGGAGGGAGCGAGATCACCGTGACGGCGATCGACGAGCTCGTGCGCGGGCTCCCCGGTCTCCGCGTCGTGCGCGGGGGAGACCGTTCGGCGCGACGTGTCCGCATCGACTCGCGGCGCGTCGAGAAGGGCGATCTCTTCGTGGCGCTGCGCGGCCTCACCGACGACGGCCTGCGCCACGTCCCCGACGCGCTCTCGCGCGGCGCCGTGGGCGTGGTGGCGCCGGCGGACGCCGCGGCCTTCGGCGACGCCGCGTGGATCGCGGCGGAGGATCCGCGGCTCGCGGCGGCGCTGCTCGCCGATCGCGCGTGGGGTCATCCGTCCGGGCGGCTCGACGTCGTCGGCGTGACCGGCACGAACGGCAAGACCACGACCACGTTCCTCCTCCGCTCGATCCTGGAGACCGCAGGGCGTCGCGTCGCCGTCATCGGGACGGTGGGCGCGTACCTGCCGGGCGGGCGTCTCGCGCAGGACCGCACCACGCCCGAGGCGCCCGATCTCCAGGAGCTGCTCGTGCGCACCCTCGAGGAGGGCGGCGACGCGGCGGTGATGGAGGTCTCCTCGCACGCGCTCGACCTGCGGCGCGTCGACGGGATCGCGTTCGCGGCGGCGGCGTTCCTCAATCTCTCGCCCGAGCACCTCGACTGGCACGGGACCCTCGAGGCGTACGGGCGCTCCAAGATGCGGCTCTTCTCGGAGCTGCTGGCCGAGGGGCACGCGCGCGGGGGACCGCGTGCCGTGCTCCATGCGAAGGACCCGTGGGCGGCTCGCTTCCGCGCGGTGGTGGGCGACGCGCTGTTTTTCGGCGCGGGCGGTGGGGACGCGGACGTGAGCGCCCACGGGATCCGGATGTCGCCGGGTGGCAGCCGGTTCACGCTCGTCTTCCCCGGCGCGCGGCGGGAGGCGAGCGTCCTGCTGCCCGGCGAGCACAACGTCGAGAACGCGCTGGCCGCGGCGGCGCTCGCGCACGTGCTCGGCACGCCGATCGACGCCGTCGTGGAGGGCCTCGCGCGCGCCACCGCGCCGCCCGGACGCTTCGAGCGCGTGCACGCGGGCCGCTTCGACGCGTTCGTGGATTACGCGCACACCGAGGACGGCCTGGAGCGGGCCCTGCGCGTCGCGCGCTCGATCACCCGAGGGAAGCTGCTGGTCGTGCTGGGCTGCGGCGGCGATCGCGACCGGACGAAGCGACCCGGCATGGGGCGCCTCGCCGCCGAGTGGGCCGATCTCGCGATCTTCACGACCGACAATCCCCGCAGCGAGGACCCGCGCGCGATCATCGACGAGATGCTCGGCGGGGTGGTCGACCGCCGCAGGGTGGCGGTGGTGCTCGATCGCGAAGAGGCGCTCGGCCTCGCGGTGGCTCGCGCGGGGTCGGGCGACGTCGTGCTCGCGTGCGGCAAGGGACACGAGACCTACCAGGAGATCGCGGGGCGGAAGCTCCCGTTCCCGGAGCGGGAGATCCTCGCCCGCCTCGCGACGGAGCGGGAGGCGGCCGGGTGATCGCACAGGCCGCGGGCACGCGTTGGATCGCGGGCGACGTCGCGCCCGCACTGGGCGCCACGGTCGAGGGGGATTCCTCCGCGACCTTCGTCGCCGTCGTGACGGACAGCCGGGAGGCCCGGCCCGGGAGCGCGTTCTTCGCTCTCGACGGGTCGAGGCATCGCGGGGCGGAATTCGTCCCGGCCGCCTTCGGGTCCGGCTGCTCCGTCGTGGTGGTGCCGATGGACTGGCGGGGCGAGATCCCGCCGGGGCGCTGCGCGCTCCGCGTGAGCGATCCGCTCGCCGCGCTCGTGGGTCTCGCGCGCGCCCGCCGCGACGCGTGGACCTGCCCCGTGCTGGCGGTGACGGGCTCCGCGGGGAAGACCACCGTCAAGGAGATGACGGCGCACGTGCTCGCCGCGGATCGCCGCGTGCTCCGCTCGCCCGGCAACTTCAACACGCCCGTCGGTCTCTCGCGCACGATCCTCGACGCGAAGGAGGCGCCGGAGATCGCCGTGCTCGAGACGGGCGCGTCGGCGCCGGGGGAGATCGCGCGGCTCGCGGGGCTCGTTCGCCCGACCGCGGCGTGCGTGACGAACGTGGCGCCCGCGCACCTCGAGGGCTTCGGCTCCGTCGCGCGCGTGCGCGAGGAGAAGCTGGACCTCTTGCGCGCCGTCCCTCCCGGGGGGGCGCGCCTGGTGGACGGCGACGATCCGGAGCTGGTGCGCGCCGCCGAGCGCGAAGGCGCGCGCGTCACGAAGCTCGGCACGGGCCCGGAGAACGAGCCGCGGCTCGCGCGCGTCGAGATCCTGCCGGACGGCGGGACGCGCTATCGCCTCGCGGACGGGACCGAGGGAACGCTCGCCGTTCCGGGCGAGCACCAGGCGAAGAACGCCCTCTTCGCGATCGCGTTCGCGCAGGCGCACGGGGTCGCGCGCGGGGAGGCCGCGCGTCGTCTCGCCACGTTCCGCGGCGTGCCCGGAAGGCTCGCGCTGCGCACCGTCGCGCACGTGCTGATCGCGGACGACAGCTACAACTCGAACCCGGCGTCGGCGCGCGCCGCGCTGCAGTGGTTCGAAGCGTTGCCGCGCGAAGGGCGCAAGGCGGTGGCGCTCGGCGACATGCTGGAGCTCGGCGCCGACGCGCCGCGGCACCACGAGGAGCTGGGGCGGAGCGTCGCCGGCGCGCGCTTCGACCTCGCCGTCTTCGTGGGGGAGAGCGCGCGCGCGGCGTGGACGGCGGCGTCGGCGACGCTCGCGCCCGGCTCGTGCGTCCACCGCGCGACCTCCGAGGAGGCGGCCGCGCTCGTCGCAGCGTGGGTCCGGCCCGGCGACGCCGTGCTCGTGAAGGGCAGTCGCGGCATCCGGATGGAGCGGGTCGTGGAAGCGCTGGCGGCGCGGGAGGAGAGCGGTGCTCGCTGAGCTCCTCTACGGTCTGCACGGGCACTTCTCCGCGTTCCGCGTCTTCCATTACATCACGTTCCGCGCGGCCTACGCCGCGATCACGGCATTCGGTCTCACCATCGCCCTGGGCCCGTGGATGATCGCGCGCCTGCGCGCGGTGGGCGCGGTGAAGCACGTCCGGACCGAGGGACCGCAGTCCCATCAGCAGAAGACGGGCACGCCCACGATGGGCGGCCTCCTCATCCTGGCCGGCACGGCCATCCCCACGGTGCTCTGGTCGGATCCGCGCAACCGGGAAGTCGGCGTGGCGCTCGGCGTCATGCTCGCGCTCGGGGCGCTCGGCTTCCTCGACGACTACCTGCAGACGATCCGCGGCCAGAACCGCGGCCTCGTGGGCCGGGCGAAGATCGTGGGGCAGGTCGCGGTGGGCCTCGCCGCGGGCATCGCGGTGCTCGGCATCGTCCCGCGCGACGCCGCCACGTCCACGACGGTGCCGTTCCTCAAGCAGCGGCTGATCGACCTCGGCTGGCTCTACATCCCGTTCGTCGTCTTCGTGCTCACCGGCGCGTCGAACGCCGTGAACCTCACCGACGGCCTCGACGGGCTCGCGATCGGCGTGACGGTGTTCGCGGCGGCCGCGTTCGCGGGGCTGTCGTACGTGTCCGGCCACTCGAAGTTCGCGGAGTACCTCCAGATTCCCTACCTGTCCGGCTCGGGCGAGCTGACGATCTTCTGCGCTTCGCTCCTCGGCGCGTCGCTCGGCTTCCTCTGGTACAACAGCCATCCCGCGCAGATCTTCATGGGAGACACCGGCTCGCTCGCGCTCGGGGGCGCGCTCGGCATCGTGGCCGTGCTCCTCAAGATGGAGATGGTGTTCGCCATCGTGGGCGGCGTCTTCGTCGCCGAGGCGCTCTCCGTGATGCTGCAGGTGGGCTCCTTCCGCCTCACGGGCCGGCGCGTCTTCCGGATGGCGCCGATCCACCACCACTTCGAGCTCCTCGGCTGGCCGGAGAACAAGGTGGTCGTGCGGTTCTGGATCGTGGCCGGGCTGTTCGCCCTGCTTTCCCTCTCCACGCTCAAGCTGCGTTGAGGTCTCGGGTGTCGAAGGAGGCGACGACGGAGATGCTCCGGAACGAACGGGGGCCGCACCTCGGCGGCACCACCTGCGTCGTGCTGGGCTTCGCGCGGAGCGGACGCGCCGCCGCGTCCCTGCTGGTGGAGGCCGGCGCGAAGGTGCGTTGCGTGGACGCCGCCAGCGCCGAGAAGCTGAGCGTCGCGCCGGAGGACGTTCCCGGCGGCACGAGCTGGCTGGGTCGGGAGGATCCGGCCGTGCTCGAAGGCACGGACTTCGTCATCGCGAGCCCCGGCATCCCGCCGCGCAATCCCGTGCTGGCGGCGGCGCTCGCGCGCGGCATTCCCGTGCGCAGCGAGCTGGAGCTCGGCTGGTGGTTCACGGACGCGCCCGTCGTCGCGATCACCGGCACGAACGGCAAGACGACCACCACCGAGCTCGTGGGCGCGATGGGGCGCGCGGCCGGCCGCGACACGCTGGTCGCCGGCAACGTCGGGACGCCGCTCTCCGGCTGCGCGCGCAAGCGGCCCGATCTCATCGTGCTCGAGGTGTCGAGCTTCCAGCTCTACCTGTGCCACGACTTCCGCCCCCACGTGGCCGCGGTCCTCAACCTGACGTCGGACCATCTGGACTGGCACCCCGACTTCGAGGACTACGCTCGCGCGAAGGGGAAGCTCTTCGCGAAGCAGGGGCCGCAGGACGCGGCCGTGCTCAACGGCGCCGACCCCGAGGTCGTCGAGCGCTACTCGAACGTCGCCGCGGAGGTGTTCCTTTTCCGCGAGAGCCCGCCGCCCGCGAAGGGGTCCTTCCTCCGCGACGGCCGCGTCGTCATCCAGCTCGACGGGGAGGCGGAGCCGCTGCTGCCGCTCTCCGAGTGGCCGCTCGCCGGCCGGCACAACCGAGAGAACCTCATGGCCGCCGCGCTCTGCGCGCGGCTCATCGGGCTCCCGGGCGAAGCGATCCGCTCCGCCGCGCGGACGTTCCGGGCGCTGCCGCACCGCATGGAGGTCGTGGGCGTGGTCGGCGGCGTGACCTGGATCAACGATTCGAAGAGCACGAACCCCGGCTCGCTCGAGAAGGCGCTCGATCCGGACGTCTCCACGATCCTGATCGCGGGCGGGCTCACGAAGGGCGTCGACTTCCGGCCCATCCGCGAGGAGGTCGCTCGCGGTGCGCGCTTGGTGCTCCTCATCGGGCAGGGGGCCGCGGACATCGAGAAGGCGTGGAGCCCCGCCGTGCGCATGATGCACTGCGAGGATCTCTCCACGGCCGTGCAGGTCGCGGCCTCGGAAGCGCGCTCGGGGGAGCGGGTGTTGCTCTCGCCGGCGTGCGCCAGCTTCGATCAATTCCAGAATTACGTTCATCGGGGGAACCGCTTCCGCGAGCTCGTGCACGAGCTGTCCGCGGGTCGATCGGACGAAAGGGGGTCGGAATGAGCGCTCCGGAAGGACGGGGGGATCGGATCCTCGTCCTCGCCGTGGCGACGCTGCTGGGGCTCGGCAGCGTCACCGTGTGGTCGTCGAGCCGTTCGCTGTCCGCCGAGTTCTACGGGTCGGCCACTCACATGCTCCTGAGCCACCTCTCGAAGGTGCTCCTGGGGCTCGCGCTCCTCGTGCTCTTCGCGCGCCTCGACTATCGCGAGCTGCTGCGCCGCCGCTTCGCGATCCCTCTCGTGGGCATCGCGGCGGGCCTCCTCATGCTGACGCTCATTCCGGGGTTCCCGCTGGCGGTGACGGTGAAAGGCGCCACGCGCTGGATCAAGCTCGGCTTCCTGGTGATCCAGCCCTCGGAGATGGCGAAGATCTCGCTCGTCGTGTACATCGCGTCGATCCTCGCGCAGGGCGAGGGCCGCATCCGCGACTACCGTCGCGGCTTCGTGCCCATCATCACGGTGCTCGGCGTCTTCTGCGCGTTCCTCATGCTCCAGCCCAACTTCGGCAACGTGCTGTGCCTCACGCTGATCACGGTCTCGATGCTCTTCCTGGGCGGCGCGCGCCTCGGGCACCTCGCCGGCTCCGGGATGGGAGTGGTTCCCCTCATCGCGGTGATCGCCGTCCGGAAGCCCCACGTCATGCGGCGGCTCGCCGTGTTCATGGATCCCTCGGGCGATCCGCAGGGAGCGGGCTTCCAGCTCCGACAGTCCCTCGTGGCCATCGGCTCCGGCGGCCTCTTCGGGCGCGGTCCGGGCGGCAGCCGCCAGGCGGACTTCTTCCTGCCGGATTGCCACACGGACTTCGTGTTCGCCGTCCTCGGCGAGGAGCTGGGGCTGATCGGGACGATCGCGGTGGTGGTCCTGTTCGCGCTCGTCGTGTGGCGCGGCTTCGTGATCGCGCGGGACGCGCGCGACCTCTTCGGACGCTATCTCGCGATCGGGCTGACGGCGATGATCGGGCTCGAGGCGTTCCTCAACATGTCGGTCGTGCTCGGCCTCGCCCCGACCACGGGGCTGCCGATGCCCTTCGTGAGCTACGGCGGCTCCGCCATGATGACGAACCTCGCCGGCGTCGGGCTCCTGCTCTCCATCGCGTCGCGGTCGCGCTCGCAGCGCCGTCGCGTCGTGGCGTGACGGAGGGTGTGGACGGGCGGGCGGTGCGCAGGATCCTGGTCTGCGTGTCGGGGACCGGCGGCCACGTGTATCCGGGCATCGCCCTCGCCGAGGAGCTCCGCGCGCGCCGCGCGGACCTGGAGGTGGTCTTCGCGACCGCGCGCGGCAAGCCCAGCGCGGAGTGGATCCGGCGCGCCGGCTTCGAGGTGCGCACGGTCCCGGTGCGCGGCTTCGCGCGGCGACCCACGCTCGGCTGGCTCGCGTTCCCGTTCGCGCTCGCGGCCGGGGCCCTCGCGTCCTTCGCGCTGCTCGCGTCGTGGCGGCCCGGGCTCGTCGTGGGCACGGGCGGCTACGTGACGGGGCCCTTCGTCGTGGCGGCGGCGCTCCTCGGCATTCCGGTGCTCTTGCTGGAGCAGAACGCGATTCCCGGCTTCACCACGCGGGCGGGCTCGCTCTTCGCGCGCGAGGTGCACCTCGCGTACCCGGAGAGCCGCGCGCGGCTCTGGCGCAAGGGCCGCGCGACGGTCAGCGGCAATCCCGTGCGCCTCTCCGTGGAGCGCGGCGACGGGGCGGCGTTCCGGAAGGCCTTCGGCGTCCCGGCCCAGGCGCGCCTCGTGGTCGTGATCGGCGGGAGCCAGGGCGCTCAGGCCCTGACCGAAGCCGCGATCGCCGCGGCGGCGGCCTTCGGAGAGGCGTCGGCCTTGCGGATGGTCGTGCAGACGGGGGAGCGCGGGCTCGCGGACGCGCGCGCGCGGGCCGCCGGGGGCGCCCCGTCGTGGCTTCGGCTCACCGCGTTCCTCGACGACATGGGGGGCGCTTATGCCGCGGCCGACCTCGTGGTGGCGCGCGCCGGTGCGATGACGCTCGCCGAGCTTGCCGCATCCGGAGTACCCTCCGTCCTGGTTCCGTACCCGTGGGCGGCCGAGGACCACCAGACGAAGAACGCGCGGCGCTTCGCGAGCTCCGGCGCGGCGGTCGTGGTGGAGCAGCGGGAGCTCAGCGGGGAACGGCTGGCCTCGATCGTGCAGACGCTGCTCGCCGACCCGGCCGAGCTCGCGCGCATGAAGGAGGCCGTGGGACGGGTGGACGAGGCGGGGGCGCGCGAGCGGATCGCGGCCGCCTGCGAGCGGTGGGTGGGCTGAGGGGAGGAGGGGCGCATGTTCCACAACATCAGGAAGATCCACTTCGTCGGCATCGGCGGGACCGGCATGAGCGGCATCGCCGAAGTCCTCGTGAACCTCGGCTTCCAGGTCTCGGGCTCGGACTCCGCGGACGGGGACACCGTGCGCCGGCTCCAGCGCCTCGGGTGCCGGGTCCACATCGGGCATGCCCCCGGGAACCTCGCCGATGCGCAGGTCGTCGTCGTCTCGAGCGCCGTGTCCGCCACGAACGCCGAGGTGCTCCGCGCGCGCGACCTGGGCATCCCCGTGATCCCGCGTGCCGAGATGCTGGCCGAGCTCATGCGGATGAAGTTCGGCGTGGCCGTCGCCGGAGCGCACGGGAAGACCACGACCACGTGGCTCGCGTCCCTGGTGCTGGACAAGGGCGGCCTGGACCCCACGATCGTCGTCGGCGGCCGGCTGCGCGCGCTCGACACGAACGCGCGGCTCGGGCGCGGCCGTTATCTCGTGGCCGAGGCCGACGAGTCGGACGGATCCTTCCTGCGCCTCAACCCCACGATCGCCGTCGTCACGAACCTGGACCGCGAGCACCTCGACCACTACGGCACGATGGAGAAGCTCCGCTCGACCTTCGTGGAGTTCGCGAACCGGGTTCCGTTCTACGGTGCGGCCATTCTCTGCGTCGACGACGAGGGGGCGCGCGGTCTCCTGAAGGACCTCGTGCGGCGCGTGATCACGTACGGCTTCGCGGACGACGCGGAGGTGCGCGCCGTCCGGCGCCGCCGCGACGCGGGCCGCACGCGCTTCGTGGTGGCCCGCCACGGTCAGGAGCTCGGCGAGATCTCGCTCGGCGTTCCCGGCGAGCACATGGTCCGGAACGCGCTCGCTGCGGTGTGCGTGGGCCTCGAGGTCGGCGTCGGCTTCGACGCCATCCGGGCCGCGATCGGCGAGTTCTCGGGGATCGCCCGCCGCATGGAAGTGCGCGCGGAGGTGGACGACGTGCTGGTCGTGGACGACTACGGCCACCACCCCTCGGAGATCGCGGCCACGCTGGCCGCGGCACGGGAGTGGCAGCCGGGACGCCGCCTCGTCGCCATCTTCCAGCCGCATCGCTACACCCGCACCCGGGACCTGGCGGCGGACTTCGGTCCGGCGCTGGCGAAGGCGGATCGCGTCCTCGTGACGCCGATCTACGCGGCCGGCGAGGCCGCGATCGAGGGCGTGCACTCCGGCCTGATCGCCGACGCCGCGCGCAGGGCCGGTGCGAACGTGACCCGCGTGGAGAGCTGGGAGGACGCGGTGGACCTCATCCTGCCCGAGACCCGTCCGGGGGACGTGGTGCTGACTCTCGGGGCGGGCGACGTCTGGAAGGCAGGTGATCTTCTCGCGGCGCGTCTCGCCGCGAGTCCAGCCACCGCGCCGGTGAGGGCCGCGGGAAGGGGCCGCGGATGATGGGGGGCACCGCCACGCTCGCGGGCGAGCTGGAGAAGATCGCCGGCCTGAAGGTCCGCACGGACGTTCCGCTCGGCAAGCTCACCACGTTCAAGATCGGCGGCCCCGCGGCCATCGTCGTCACGCCGGAGAGCGAGGACGCGCTCGCGAGCGCGGTTCCGAAGCTCGTCGAGTCCGGCGTGCCGATCTTCGTCCTCGGCAACGGCTCGAACCTCCTCGTCTCCGACGCCGGCTTCGACGGCGTGGTGATCCGGATCGCGTCCGCGCTCGGCGCCCTCGAGAGCCGGCCCCCGGATCGCCTCCGGATCGGCGCCGGCTGCTTGTGGAGCCGCGTGCTTCGTCACGTCGTGGAAGAGGGGTGGACCGGGCTCGAGTTCGGGGCGGGCATTCCCGGCACGCTCGGCGGGGCGGTGGCCACGAACGCGGGCACGCGCGGCGGGCAGACCGCGGACCGGCTCGTGGAGGTGCGGGGCGTGGATCGGAACGGCGCCCTGCGCACGCTCGCGCGCGCGGAGATTCCGTTCGTGTACCGCAACGGGCCGCTGCCGGAGGGCTTCGTGGTGACGTCCACCCTCTTCGACGTCGGGCGCGAGGATCCCGCGAAGGTCGAGGAGACGATCCGCGGCTACCAGGCGGAGCGCCGCCGCGACCAGCCCGAGCGCGAGCCTTCGGCGGGCTGCGTCTTCAAGAACCCTCCGGGAGCCTCGGCGGGCCGGATGATCGATCAGGCCGGCCTGAAGGGGATGCGGGAGGGCGCGGCGGTCATCTCGCCGGTGCACGGCAACTTCATCATCAACGAGGGCGGGGCCAGCGCCGCCGACGTGCTCCGCCTCGTCGAGAGGATCCGCGAGAGGATCCGCGTCGACTTCGGGCTCGACCTCGAGCTGGAGGTTCGCCTCCTCGGGTTCCCCGCGTGATCCGCCTCGGCTTGCCCCTTCGCCGGCGCGCGATCGGCCGCATCGGCTCGCGGCGTCCCATGGCCGTCCGGTCGGCCTCCGCCAGGGCCGCCCGCGCAGCGCGGGCGCGCCGCGCGCCGGAGCCCTCGCCCCGCGCGCCGGAGGCCTCCCCGTCGGTGCCGGACGAGGGCCGCCGCCGCATGCGACGGACCGTGGCGCTGGCCGCCCTCGGCGCGCTCTTGTGCATCCCGCTCGCGATCGGCGCCCGCCACCTCGCCGCGAACAAGGTCTTCCGCATCCGGACGGTGGTGGTCCAAGCCTCGGCCCACGTGGGCGAGGACGAGATCCGGAGCCTCGCCGCGATCGAGCCCGGCATGCCCTGGTTCCTCTTCGACCGGCGCGCGGCGGAGGAGCGGCTGGAGGCGCATCCGTGGATCGAGCGGGCGCGGGTCCGCCGCCCGTGGCCGGGCCGCGTGCGCATCACCGTGGAGGAGTGCCAGCCCGTGGCACGCGTCGAGGTGGCGGGGCGGACCTACGGGCTGTGCGACGACCTCCGGATCGTCCCCGAGGGGGACGCGGCGCTGCCCATGGTGCGAGGCCACGACGGTCGCGAGAAGACCGATCCGGAGGCCCTCGCGCGCAGCCTCGACTATGTGGCCGCGCTCCGCAAGGCCGGCATCGCCGGGCACGAGCCCGTGGACCTCGACGTCGCCGGGGGGACGGGAGACTGCCTCGTGCTCCCGGACCGGGGCTTCACGGTGACGGTGGACGAGCTGGTGCCGGTGCCCGTGGCCATGCGGAACGTGCTCGCGTTTCTCGAAACGCTGGACGCGGAGGGGGGCTCTCGCGGTACGCTGCGGCTCGTCTCCGGCGACACGGCGGTGTGGCGGGCCAACACGACACGCCCGCATGGGACGGGGTAGCAGCATGGCATCCAGCGACATCCTCGCGGGTCTCGATCTCGGCACCACCCGGACGACGGCGATCGTCGCGGAGCCGCTCGAGGACGGGACTCTCCAGATCCTCGGGCTCGGGCGCTCGGAGACTCGCGGCATCAAGAAGGGCGTCGTAGTCAACCTCGAGCGGACGATCCAGTCCATCGAGGAGGCGATCGAGGCGGCGTCACGAGCGGCCGAGGTCGAGATCGGCTCGGTGACCGTTGCCATCGCGGGGGACCACGTCAAGAGCATCAACAGCCGCGGCGTCATCGCCGTCCGCAACCCGGACGGGGAGATCACGCGCGCCGACGTGGACCGCGTCATCGAGGCGGCCCGCGCCATCGCGCTCCCCGGAGACCGCGAGATCGTCCACGTGCTGCCCCAGGAATTCACCGTGGACGATCAGGGCGGGATCCACGACCCGGTCGGCATGGTGGGCGTGCGGCTCGAGACCGAGGTGCACGTCATCACCGGGGCGAGCACCCCGATCCAGAACCTCCTGAAGTGCGTTCGCCGCGCCGGCCTCGACGTGGACGACGTCGTCCTCAGCTCCGTCGCGGCGGCGGACGCCGTGCTGACGCAGGACGAGATGGAGCTGGGCGCGGTCCTCGTGGACATCGGCGGCGGCACCACGGACGTCGCGGTCTTCGCGGACGGCGGGCTCAAGCACACCGCGGTCCTGGGCGTCGGCGGCTCGAACGTCACGAACGACATCGCCATCGGCCTGCGGACGCCGCTCGCGTCGGCGGAGGGGATCAAGCGGGTGCACGCGTCGCTCCTGCCGGGCGAGGAGGGGGACGAGGTGCTCCTCGTGCCGGGCGTGAACGGCCGCCCGGAGCGATCGGTGAGCCGGGAGATCCTGAACTCGATCGTGCGACCCCGCATGGAGGAGATCCTCGCGCTGTCCTACCGCGAGGTGAAGAAGACGGACTACTGGGATCTGCTCGCGGCCGGGCTCGTGCTGACCGGCGGTGGCGCGCTGCTGCGCGGCACGCTGGGCCTCGCGGAGCATCTCTTCAACCTGCCGGCGAAGCAGGGCGTGCCCACGGGCACGCTGGGATTCGACGAGGAAGTTCAGTCTCCGGAGTCGGCCACGGCGGTCGGGCTGCTGACGTACGCGCAGCGTCACGCGCGCGGAGGAACGGCCGGCTTCAACGGGCGTCACCTGTTCAGCCGCGTGACGGGCACGATGCGGCGGTGGGTGGGCGAATTGTTCTGATGCGCGGCGCGCGCATTTTTCGAGCCGCGGCGTGCGATTCTTCTGTTCAGGACCGCGGTCTTGCGGTAATTCGGAATGCGGTGTGGGTGGGGAGGACCTTCGGGTCCGTGACGTGGGGAGGAAATTCCATGCCTTTCGAGCTCGTCCAGGAGCCGCTCAGCCTCGCGAAGATCCGAGTCATCGGGGTCGGCGGCGCGGGCGGCAACGCGATCAACCGAATGATCGACTCCGGCCTCTCCGGCTGCGAGTTCATCAGCGCGAACACCGACCTCCAGGCTCTCGGGGTCTCCGGCGCCGGCACGCGTCTCCAGCTCGGCGCCACCGTGACTCGCGGGCTCGGCTCCGGCGGGAACCCGGAGATCGGACGCCGCGCGGTCGAGGAGAGCCGTGATCTCGTGGCCGAGGCGCTGCACGGGTCGGACATGATCTTCGTCACCGCCGGAATGGGCGGCGGCACCGGCACGGGCGCGGCTCCGGTGGTCGCGGAGATCGCCAAGGAGCTGGGGGCGCTGACGGTCGGCGTCGTCACGAAGCCCTTCGAGTTCGAAGGCCGTCACCGCACGCGTCAGGCGGCGGAAGGTCTCGCGCGTCTCAAGGAGTCCGTGGACACGCTCATCGTGATCCCGAACCAGCGCCTGCTCTCCATCGTGCAGAAGGACACCACGCTCCTGGACGCGTTCCGTCTCGCGGACGACGTCCTCCTCCATGCCACCCGCGGAATCTCCGACCTCATCTCCGTGCCGGGTCTCGTGAACCTGGACTTCGCGGACGTGCGCTCGGTGATGTCGAAGATGGGCGACGCGTTGATGGGGACCGGGCTGGCCGAAGGAGAAGACCGGGCCGCCAAGGCCGCGCGTCAGGCCGTGACCAGCCCGCTGCTGGAGGAAGTCTCCATCTCCGGAGCGAAGGGCGTGGTCGTGAACATCACGGGCGGCGAGGACCTCACGCTCACGGACGTCAACGAGGCCACGTCCATCATCTACGACGCCGCCGGGGAGGATGCGAACCTCTTCTTCGGCGCCGTGATCGACCCCAGCCGCGCCGGCTTCGTGCAGGTGACGGTGATTGCCACGGGGATCGGGGAGACGGGCCGCGAGCGCGCGCGCGTCGAGCCGGCGCGGGTGGCGGCGGCGGCGCAGCCGGTGTCCGTGCCTGCGTTGACGGCGGCCGACCTCGAGCGGCCGGCGTTCCGGCGCACGGAAGGTCGCCGCGAGAACGAGCCGGTGAAGCGCGTGATCCGCTCCTTCATCGACGACGACCTGGAGACGCCCACGTTCCTCCGCAAGCAGATGGACTGACGCGTTCGGGTTTCGGCAGGCGCCGAATCTCGGGGCGCCGGATCTCGGCGGGCGGCGCAGGTCGGCGGGAGGCGAGTCGCGGGGCGACGGGGCGCGGTCGGGCGAGTAGAGTCCACGCGAAGGGAATCTCGGAACTCCTGAGGCCCGAACGCTTTCCATGCGCGCTCGCAACGTCGATCCACCGGCGCCCGGCGACCTCCTGACCGCTCTCCCGGGCATCGGGGAGAAGCGGGCGATGCTGCTTTCCAAGCTCGGGCTCCGCACCGTCGAGGACGTTCTCCGGAACGCGCCGCGCGGCTACGAGGATCGCGGCGACGTGATTCCCGCGACGGGCGTTCCCGCGCGGGCGGGCGAGTTCGCGGTCGTCCGCGGGCGCATCGCCAAGGCGTGGATGCGCCGCGGTCAGGGGGGCCGCGCGGTCTTGCGGGCGCGAATCGAGGACCCGTCCGGCGCCGTCGATGCACTGTGGTTCGGCGCCGCGTTCCTCGCCCGCGAGATCCGGGAGGGCGTCTTCGTGGCGCTCTCGGGGCGGGTCTCGGCGGACGGTGCGCTGCTTCAGCCGGAGTTCGTCCGCCTCCCTGCCGCGTCGGGGGAGGTTCCGGATCGGTTGCGGGGCTGCCGGCCCCTGTACGCTCTGACCGAGGGGCTGAGCCAGCGCCTGCTGCGGGACCTCGCGCAAGCGGCCCTCGCCGCCGCGGGTTCGGTGGTGGATCCGTTGCCGGCGGACGTGCGCGAGGCCGCCGCCGTGGGCGAGCTCGCCGGCGCGATGCGCGCCGCGCACGCGCCGCGCGACCTCGCGGAGGGGGAGCGAGGGCGGGAGAGGCTCCTCTTCGACGCTCTCCTGTCCATCGAGTTGGCGGTGCGGCGGCGGCTCCGTGTGAGGCTCGCGCGCCGAGCGCCGCGCGCCGACGGCCTCGGCGGGGGAGCCGCCGTGTTCGTGCGCGGCCTTCCGTTCCGCCTCACTCCGTCCCAGGAAGCCGCCATCGCCGACGCGTGCGAGGACCTGCAGGCGCCCCACCCGATGGGCCGCATGGTCGTGGGCGAGGTCGGCTGCGGGAAGACCGCCGTGGCGCTCGCGGTCATCGAGGAGGCGCGCTCGCGCGGGCTGCACTGCGCGCTGCTCGCGCCCACGGACCTCCTCGCGCGCCAGCACTTCGCCACGGTCCGGTCGCTGCTCCCGCGCGGAACGGACGGCGTGGCCCTCCTCACGGGGACCCTGCCCCCGCCGGACGCGCGGGCGGCGCGCGCGCTCCTCTCGAGCGGCGAGGCGGACTTCGCGATCGGGACGCACGCGCTCCTCTCCGAGTCCACGCTCCTTCCGAAGCTCGGGCTGTGCGTGGTGGACGAGCAGCACCGCTTCGGCGTGCGGGAGCGTCGCGCGCTGCTGGCGAAGGCCCGCACGCCGCACGCGCTGGTCCTCACCGCCACGCCGATCCCGCGCACGCTCGCGCTCCTCGCGTTCGGGGACGTGGACCTCTCGGTCGTCGAGCAGCGCCCGGGCGGCGGCGGCGACGTCGAGACCCGGGTCGTCGCGCCGGGGCGGCGCAGCCGCGCGCTCGCATGGGTGCGGGAGCGCCTCGCGCAGGGCGACCAGGCGTTCTTCGTGCGCCCGCGGATCGGCGGCGGGGAGCAGGACGGCGTGGT
The DNA here is from genome assembly GCA_046330135.1 of bacterium. Lineage (GTDB taxonomy): Bacteria > ARS69 > ARS69 > ARS69 > ARS69 > CAYYFX01. The sequence goes on along the minus strand of JAXLTI010000003.1, from coordinate 215,975 downwards.
CGAGCTGCACCGCGAGCTGACCCGGGGCCCGCTCGCGGGCGCGTCGATCGGGCTCGTGCACGGCCGATTGCCGGCGGCCGAGCGCGAGGAGATCGTCGAAGGGTTCCGCGAGCGGCGGCTCGCGGCGGTGGTGGCCACGACGGTCGTGGAAGTCGGGCTCGACGTTCCGGGCGCCACGATCCTCTGGGTCGAGGAGCCGGAGCGGCTCGGCCTCGCCCAGCTCCACCAGCTGCGCGGGCGCATCGCGCGCCGGGGTCAGAAGGGGTATTGTTGGCTCGTACCGGCGCCGGATGCGAAGCCGGCGGCGCGCGAGCGGCTCGAAGCGCTGGTCCAGGTTCGGGACGGCTTGCGGTTGGCCGAGATCGACCTGGCCACGCGCGGTCCGGGGGAGTTGCTCGGGCTCCGTCAGAGCGGAAGGCTCGGGGCGTTCGCGGGAAGCCACGCGAGCATCGCGGGCCGGCTCGTGGATCTCGTGGATCGGGCGCGTCGGGCGGCGGAGCTTCTCCTGGAGCGGGAGCCATGGTCTCGAGGGTCGCCGGTCTCTTCGTCGCGGTCGGCCTGAGCGTCTCGCCCTTCGGCGTGACCGCGGCCGGCGCCTCGCCTCCGGCGAAGGCTTCGGCTCCGGACTCGGGCAGGGCGCGGGCCGCCGCCGAATCGACCGCCGCGGCCCATCCCCTCGTGTTGCGCGTCTCCTGGTCCGACGCGATCACGCCCGTCACGCGCAAGTTCCTCTCGGACGCGATCGAGGCGGCGAAGAACGAGCACGCCGAGGTGCTCCTCGTGCAACTCGATACGCCGGGCGGGCTGCTCGACGCCACGCGGAACATCGTGTCGGACTTCTTCGCTTCGCCCGTGCCGATCATCGTCTGGGTCGCTCCGGCCGGCGCGCGCGCGGCGTCCGCGGGAGCCTTCCTGACGATGGCCGCGCACGTGGCCGCGATGGCGCCCGGCACGAACCTCGGCGCCGCCTCGCCCATCCAGATCGGCGGCGCGGAGCCGGACTCGGGGTCCACGCTCTCGAGGAAGATGTTCCAGGACACGGCGGCCTTCGCGCGCACGATCGCGGAGCGGCGCGGACGGAGCGTGGACTGGGCGGAGCGGGCGGTGCAGGAGGCGAAGTCCTCCACGGAGCGAGAGGCGCTGGAGGGCCACGTCATCGACTTCACGGCATCCACCGTGGACGAGGTGCTCGCGAAGGCGAACGGCCTGCGCGTGATGCTGCCCTGGGGCGAGCACGTCCTCGCGCTCGCGGACGCGCGCGTGGTGGAGCGGCCGCTGGGCCTGCGCTTCCGGCTGCTGTCCTACCTCGCGAATCCGAACGTCGCCACGGTGCTGATGATGCTCGGCGTCTGGGGGCTCTTCTTCGAGCTGCAGAACCCGGGCTCGATCTTCCCGGGGATCGTGGGAGCGCTTTGTCTCATCCTCGGGTTCTACTCGCTGCAGACCTTCCCGCTCAACTTCGCCGGGGCGCTCCTGCTCGCGTTGGGGGCGGTCCTCTTCCTCGTCGAGACGCAGGTCCCGAGCCACGGACTGCTGGCGGTGGGTGGCGTCGTGTCGACGGTCTTGGGGGCGATGATGCTCTTCGAGTCGCCGGAGCCGGCGCTGCGCGCGTCGCTCTCCGTGATCCTCCCGCTCGCGCTCGTATCCGGCCTGTTCTTCATGGTGGTCGCCGGGCTCTCCGTGCGGACGATGCGCACGAAGCCCACGACCGGACGCGAAGGCATGCTGGGGCTCAAGGGCGTCGCGGCCACCGACCTGGATCCGAAGGGAACCGTGGACGTGCGCGGGGAGCGGTGGAACGCGGTGTGCGACGTGCGCGTCGCGGCGGGGGAGACAGTCGAGGTCACGGGGGTCGACGGGCTCCTGCTCAAGGTTCGCAAGGTGCTCGCTTGAACCGGGCGACGCCCGCGGAGATCCGAGTCGACAGGCCCGCACGGCGGGTCGGAAAGGCGGAGTGATGCTGCCCTTCGGTGCGCTGATTCCCGTCCTCATCTTCCTGTTCCTGCTGCTGACGAACATGGTGCGGATCCTCCGCGAGTACGAGCGCGGCGTGGTCTTCCGGCTCGGGCGCCTGGTGGGCGTTCGAGGGCCGGGCGTGATCCTCCTGATTCCCTTCGTCGAGAAGATGGTCAAGGTGGGCCTGCGCACCGTGGCGTTCGACGTTCCGCCGCAGGACGTCATCACGCGGGACAACGTCTCGGTGAAGGTGAACGCGGTGCTGTACTTCCGGGTCGTGGACCCCTCGCGGGCGACCGTGGAGGTCGAGGATTTCATGTACGCCACGTCGCAGCTCGCGCAGACCACGCTGCGCTCCGTGCTCGGCGGGTCGGAGCTCGACCAGCTGCTCTCGGACCGCGAGACGATCAACCATCAGCTGCAGGTCATCCTGGATCGTCACACGGACCCCTGGGGCATCAAGGTGAGCATGGTGGAGATCAAGCACGTCGACCTCCCGCAGGAGATGCAGCGCGCCATGGCGCGTCAGGCGGAAGCCGAGCGGGAGCGGCGGGCGAAGGTCATCACGGCGGAAGGCGAGTTCCAGGCCGCGGAGAAGATCGCGCAGGCGGCGGCGATCATCGGGCGCGAGCCGGCGGCGATCCAGCTCCGGTTCCTGGGCACGCTGGTGGAGGTCGCGGCGGAGAACAACTCCACCGTGGTCTTCCCGGTGCCCATCGATCTGTTGCAGGCGTTCATGCCGAAGCTGCCGCGCAGTTAGGTCGCGCGGCGCGGTGCCGCCTCCGGCGCGGGCTCGGCCGGCGCCGCGAGGCGGGGCGAGGGGGACGGGTGGTGGGGGAGCGAACAGCGTCGCGGCAGCTCGTCCTGCCGTTCGAATCCTCCGGGGTGCCGGCGGCGCCGCCTCCGGTGGACGCGCTGGAGCGCGTCCGCCGCGAAACGGCGCGCTACCTCGCCCGCGCCGCCGAGCGCTGGCCGCAGGCGCTGGCCCCCGTGAGCGTCAGCCTCGCCCTCCGCGGGCGCAGCGCCGGCGACGCCTGCGCGCGCACCGGCGCCATCCGCTACAACGGCGAGCTCCTCGCGCGGCACGGCGACGCGTTCCTCGCCGAGATCGTGCCGCACGAGGTGGCGCACGTGGTCGTCGCCCGCGCGTTTCCCGGCCGGCGGCGCCCGCACGGGGCCGAGTGGCGCGAGGTCATGGGCTACTTCGGCGTCCGCGCGCGCTCGTGCCACTCGTTCGAGACCACGCCGGCCCGACGCGTCGGCAGCGTTCCCTACCGCTGCGCGTGCCCCGACACGCACCTGCTCACGCCGCGGGCCCACCGCCGCATCCGGCGCGGCTTCGCGACGTATCACTGCCGCAAGTGCCGGCAGATCCTGGTCTGGGTGGGAACGGGGCGCGGCGCGGCCCCGGGCGCGATCTACGCGAGCGCATCCTCGAGCAGGTAGCGCTCGAACGGGCCCTTGTCGATCGCGTGCTCGTACGCTTCCTCGCCGGTGATGATCTCGGTGCGCACCAGCTCCTGGAGGCGCGCGTCCAGGCTGCACATGCCCTGGCGCGATCCCGCCTGGATGACGGAGGCGAGCTGGTGCGTTCGACCCTTGCGGATCATCGACGCCGCGGCCTGCGTGTTGATCAGCACCTCCGGCACCGCGACGCGGCCGGCGCCGTCCGCCCGCCGCACGAGCTGCTGCGAGACGACCATGCGCAGGGAGTCCGCGAGCACGGAACGCACCTGCTCGTGCACGCGGGCCGGGAAGACGCTGATGAGGCGGTCGATCGAGCGTACCGCGCCGGTCGTGTGCAGCGTGCCGAGCACCTGCACGCCGGTCTCCGCGGCGGTGAGCGCGAGCTGGATCGTCTCGAGATCGCGCATCTCGCCCACGAGGATCACGTCCGGGTCCTCGCGGAGCGCGTCGCGAAGCGCCTCGTGGAAGGACGGCGAGTGCGTCCCCACCTCCCGCTGCGTGATGACGCACGAGCGGTACGTGTGGAGGAATTCGATCGGGTCCTCGATGGTGACGATGTGACCCTTCCGGGTGGAGTTGATGTGGTCGACCATCCCCGCGAGCGTCGTGGACTTGCCGGACCCCGTGGGTCCGGTCACGAGCGTCAGGCCGCGCGGCGTCGAGACCGTGTTCGCCACGACGGGCGGCATGCCGGTCCCCTCGAGCGACGGCGTGCGCGAGGCGATCACGCGGAAGACCGCCGCCACGCCCCCCACGTGCCGGTACACGTTGACGCGGAAGCGGCCGAGCCCGTCCACGACGTACGCGAAGTCCACCGCCTGGTCCTTCTCGAGGCGCCCGCGCTGCGCGGGCGTCATGAACTCGGAGAGGATCCGGAGGATCTCGTCCGAGGACAGCTCGCGGAAGCGGATCGGCTCCAGGCGCCCGTGGATGCGGACGCGCGGCGTGAGGCCCGAGACGACGTGCAGGTCCGAGCCGTCCTGCTTGATGGTCAGCTCGAGGAACGTGTTGATGCGGCTCATGCCGCCGGCTCCGGCGGCGCGGGCCCGCCGACGAGGTCGAGCAGCTCGAGCCGCGTCACGTGGTGGATGAACTCCTTCTTGTCGGTGGCGCGGAGGAATGCCTCGTCCGGGTCGATCTCGCCCACGCGGAGAAGCTCGAGCAGCGCCTGGTCGAGGAGCTGCATCCCTTGCCGGCGGCCCGTGGCGATGGTGCTGGGCAGCTGGAACGTCTTGCCCTCGCGGATGAGCTGCGCCACCGCGGGGGTCACCACGAGGATCTCGCAGACCGCCCTCCGCCCGCGACCGTCCGCCGCGCGCACGAGGTCCTGGGCCACGACCGACTTGAGGTTGTCGGCGAGCGTCGTGCGGACCTGGGACTGCGCGTCCGGGGGGAACGAGTCCACGATGCGGTCGACCGCCTGCGCGGCGCCGCGCGTGTGCAGCGTCGCGAGGACGAGGTGGCCGGTCTCGGACGCTTCGATCGCGAGCTGGATGGTCTCGAGATCGCGCATTTCGCCCACGAGGATCACGTCGGGGTCCTCGCGCAGCGCCGAGCGCAGGCCGTCGCGGAAGCTGGGGACGTGGTGTCCGATCTCCCGCTGGACGATCAGGGCCTGCTTGCTCTCGTAGACGAACTCGATCGGGTCTTCCAGCGTGATGATGTTCAGGCACCGCTCGCGGTTGATCTCCTCGATCATGGCGGCGAGGGTCGTGGACTTGCCCGTGCCCGCGGAGCCCGTGACGAGCACGAGCCCGGAGTTCAGGTGCGTGAAGCGCGCCACCACCTTGGGCAGGCCGAGGTCGGCGAGGCGCGGCGCTCGCTCGGGAATGACGCGGCAGATCGCCGCGATCCCGCCGCCGTGCCGGCACACGTTGATGCGGTAGCGTCCCACCTCGGGCGAGGAGTACGAGAGGTCGACCGCGCCGCGCGCCTCGAAGGTCTCGCGCTGGGACGGAGAGAGGATCTCCTCGATGAGGCCCTTCGTCTCGTCGTTCGTCAGCTCGCGGTACTTCAGCGGCAGCAGCTCGCCGTCCATGCGCGCGAGCGGCGGCAGCCCGATGGTGAAATGGAGGTCCGAGCAGCCTTGCTCGCGGCCGAGCTGCAGGAAGGCGTCGATGCGCGGCACGGCGTCCTACGACATCGCGGCGCGGAAGGTTTCCATCAGCTCCGCGGCGGTTGAGGGGCGATCATCCCGACTCACGGCCATCGCCCGCATCACCGCTTGGCTCAAGGCCTCGGGGATGGAGCAGACTTCGGCGAGCTTCGGCGCGTCGCCGTCCAGATGGCGGAAGAGCACGTTCATCGGGTTGTCGCCGTCGTAGGGGAGGCGACCGGACAGCATCTCGTAGCTCATGATCGCGAGCGAATAGAGGTCGGCGCGGCCGTCGATCTTCTCGCCGCGGATGACCTCGGGCGCCATGTAGTGCGGCGTCCCCACGAGGTGTCCGGTCCGCGTCAGGCGGTTCTCCGCCTCGCGGCTCGCCGCGGCGAGACCGAAGTCCACGACCTTCACCCGGTCGCCCTCGCCCACGAGGATGTTCGCGGGCTTGATGTCGCGGTGGATGATCCCGACCTCGTGAGCCGCGGCGAGACCGGCGCAGATCTGGAGGACGATCGGCACCGTGCGCTCCGGCGACATCGTCTTGCACTCGTCGAGGATCCGGCCGAGATCCTGGCCCGGGAAGTACTCCATGGAGATCGCCCGGGCCTTCCCGATCTCGAGCAGGTCGTGGATGCGGATGATGTTCGGGTGCGAGATCTTGCGCGAGAGCTTCAGCTCCTGGACGAAGCGAGCCATGCTGCCCTCGTCGAGCGAGAGGTGGTGGCTGAGGATCTTGAGGATCACCTGGTCGGAGATCACGCGGTCCTCGACCAGGAAGACGGTGCTGAAGCCGCCGGACCCGATGCGGCGGATCACCTTGTAGCGATCGAGGATGACGGTGCCGTCCTCGACGTCCTCCGCCCGGAGATCCTCCTCGTGCTTCGCGGGCGGCGGCGGCGGCGAGGCGGGCGCGGGCGCCGGGGCGTGCTCGCGGTGTGCGATCGGGCTCGGGCCCGGCTCGTCGTCGACCGGCCGGCTGCGCCCTCCGCCCTGGTGGATCTCCATCGGACGCAGCCGCGTCCGCTCGACGCGCACGCCCTCGGACTTCAGCGCCTCCTCCACCTTCTTGAGGCGCCGCCCCTTCACGCGACCGGCGCTGGTGATCGCCTGCAGCGCCGCCACGATCTCGTGCCGGATCTCGTCGACCGTCGCGCGCTGCAGCGCGTCGAGGAGCCCGTCCACCGCGCCGGGGTCGCCGATCGCGCCGAGCGCGCGAGCGCAGAGCCCGGCCGCGTCCGGATCGACGGCGAGCAGCTTGAGGAGCGGCGCCACCGCGCGCGCGTCCTTCGTCCGTCCGAGCGCGTCGATGGAGCGCTCGCGCACCCACCAGTCCTCGTCCTCGAGGGCCTGGATCAGGGAGTCGACGGATCGACCGTCCGGGATCGTGTTCAGGATCTCGACCGCGTAGCGGCGGATGTGGACGTCCTCGTCGGCCATCAGCGCGAGGATCGCCTCGACCACCTTCTCTCCGCCGATCGTTCCGAGCGCGTCCGCCGCGCGGACGCGGACCCACCAGTCGGCGTCCCGCAGGGCGTGGACGAGATCCTGGATCGCTTCGGTGGTCGCGACCTCGTTCAGGACCTCCACCGCGCCCCGCCGGCACTGCTCGGACTCGTCCTTGAGAACGTCCACGAGATGGGGCACGGCGCCGGGGTCGCCGATCGCGATGAGCGCGTCGATCGCCGCGGCCTGCACCGTCAGGTCGCCGTCCCGCAGCACGTTGGCCAGGAACGGGACGGCGAGCTTCGAGCCCAGCGTCTCGAGGCCCTTCACCGCGGACAGGCGCACCGCCTTGTTCGGATCGGTGAGCACGCCGGCCAGCGCGCGCTCGGAGTCCTCGCTCGGGATCTTGGCGAGGAGCTTCGCCATCTGGACGCGCATCCACCAGTCCTTGTGCGCGAGGTAGCGCAACGCCTCGGGGAGGAGCGACTCGTCCGCCCGCGCTTCGATGATCCGGTACACGATGGACCGGGCCTCGCGATCGAGATCGGGCAGCATGGACAGCAGCTCCCGCGGCGAGAGGTCGGAAGCGCGAGCCTGCAGGATGGGCTCGAGGCGCGCCTTGGGGACCTCGCGCTCCGAGAGGTAGGGAAGGAGGTCCTTCGCCTCGTAGCGGCGTCCCTTCTCCAGGACCTCGGCGATGCCGGCCGCCACCCGGGGCTCGCCCTTGGCGAGCGCCTCGACGAAGTCCGGCAGCGTGTCCGTGTTCAGGAGCCGCTCCAGCACTTCGAGCGCCGACGCCCGCGCCGCCGGATGCGCCAGGCTCTCGAAGAGCGGCTCGAGCGCCGCCGACCCCATATCGGCCAGCGCGGCCTTCGCTTCGGCGAGGGCCTCGGGCGTCGTCGTCGCCGACGCGCGCAGGACGCGCATCAACCAGGACGTGCGCAGACGGCCGACGAGTCCCATCGCCCGACCTCTCAGATTCCGAGGATGCGCGTGAGCGCCACTCCGGCGATTCCGCCCACGAGGAATGCCGCGGCGACCGCCAGGACGAGGACCCAGATGGGCCGTCGAGGCGGAGCGCTCGGCGCCGCGGGCGATGAAGTCGGTCCGACGCGGGTGACGACCGGCGTCTCCCGCGACTTGCGCTGCATCTCGAGCAGCGAGTCCGGGTCGAGAACGACCGTCCCCTCGTACATGGCGGGGGCGGGCGACGGGTTTCCCAGCGACCGCTCGCGCCGGTCGGCATCGATCCCGATCCAGAGCGCGAACTTCCCGATCTGAACGACGTCGTCGTGCCCGATGAAGTCCTTCTTCACGGGTTGGTCGTTCAGGAAGGTGCCGTTCGCACTGCCGAGATCCTCGACGACGTACCCGCCCGGGGTCCGCTCGATCCGGGCGTGGTGCCGGGAGATCCCGGCGTTGTCGAGGCAGATGTCGCAGAGCGGGTCTCGGCCGATCGACACGTCCTTTTTCTCGAACGTGAACGTGCGCAGGGGGCGACCCTTGAGAGAGAGTCGCACACGCAGCAGGTTGGGCATGGAAGCCACCTCACTCGTCCGCCGCTGGGGCGGGCGTAAGTCCACGAACTCCGTATCGGAAGCCGGGCCCGCGAGGTTTCGGCCTTTCTGCGCTTCGGGGGGCCGCGTGAGCGGGTTTGGCGCTTCTTGACGGGTCCGATCCGGGGGCGGCGGAGGCGGCCACCGGGAGTCGGAGGGGGCGGGCGGACGAAGCCGCTCGCGGGGGCGCGCGTTCCGGACCGGCGCTGGGGGCGGGCGTCACCGGTCCGGGGGGACGGCCGGCGCTACTCGGGCCGCCCCGAGACTCCCTGGATCGCCGCGACCGCCGCGTCGCGGGCGGCGGTGATCTCGGCCTCCGGCCCGGATAGCCACATCCGCCCGAACCGCCCCACGGAAGAGACGTGCACCAGCTTGATGTTCGCGCCCTTCTCCGCCTCGTTGGCCGCCAGGTTGATGTAGGCGGCGGGCGCGACCTCCAGGACGAGGAGGGTCTCGCCGGGCACGATCATCGACCCGCGCCGGAAGCGGTTCAGGAGCTGGGCCTGGTAGGGGTCCACGTTCGTGATGACCTGGAGGGAGGCGATCTCGGGCTTCACCCGGTCGGCTTCGGTCAGCCCGAGCCGCTCCAGCACGGCCCGCCCGGCCTGGAGCACGTCGGCCTGGGAGGGGGCGTGGACCTCGAACATGCCGAACTCGCGCTCGACGATCTGCGCGCCCGGCCGCGCCTGGGTGCTCTTGACCGCGACGTCGACGACCCGGAAGACCTCGTTCCCGGGCGACATCTCCACGTAGAGGGACGCCATCGTCTCGACCGGCAGGTCCCCCTGGGTGATCGTGCCGACGAACGACGCGAACTGCGGCTGCATGCTGTCCAGGAAGACGTAGGCGCGCAACTGGAAGGCCGGACGGTCCATCGACTCCTCCGGGGCGGCATCCTCGCATGAGGTGCAGACCCCGTCCAGCCGAGGGGGACGGGGGCGGTGGTCGGACGCGAGTCCGCCCACGACCCGATGAGCCGAGGCGCCGCGGAATCGCCCTTTCTCGAACGAAAACGCTTGTCTTTCGCCGCGACCCGCGCCAATTTACGTCTTCGTCGGTCGCGTGTTCTTGGTACGCAGGAACTCGACTCGATCAGGAGGTAACTGCGGTGGCGAAGGCCAAGTCCCGGTCGAAGGCGAAGAAGTCGAAGACCACGAAGAAGCGGACGATGAAGGCGAAGGCTCGGCCGAAGGCCAAGCCGAAGGCGAAGGCGAAGCCGAAGATGAAGGCCAAGCCGAAGGCGAAGCCCAAGGCGAAGCCGAAGTCCAAGCGGAAGCCGAATCCGGCGTTCATGAAGCCGTTGACTCCCGATTCGGCGCTGGCCGCGATCGTGGGCTCGGATCCGCTTCCCCGCACGGAGATCACGAAGCGGCTTTGGACCTACATCAAGAAGAACGGGCTTCAGGATCCAGTGAACAAGCGGAACATCAATGCCGACGAGGCGCTGAAGCGAGTGTTCGGCGGCAGAAGCTCGGTGACGATGTTCGAGATGACGAAGCTCGTCTCGGGCCACATGTCCTGACGTACCCGTCAACGTGACCGAAGCGAAAGGCCCCGGGGGCGACCACCGGGGCCTTCGCATTTCTCCGGGGGTTCCGGCCGCGCCATCTACGCGCCCGTGAACTGAGGCCGGCGTCGACCCAGGCTCGACAGGCCTTCGTGCGCATCCTTCGTGCGGAACACCTCCTCCAGGTGCGAGAGCTCGGCCGCCAAGCCCTCCGCGAGCGGCAGCGTCTCCGACGCCCGCACGAGCTCGTCCGCGATGCGCGTGGCCACGGGCGCCTTGCTCTTCACGCGACCCGCCTCCTTCGCCACCCGCGGCGGCTCCGTGGGCCCCTCGCCGCGCAGCAGGGCGTCCACGCTCGCGCTCGCGAAGAACGCCGCCAGCGCCGCGGCGTCGCCGGAGAGCGGGCGCGGCGCGCGTGCGGGCGCCCGGCCGGCCGCGTGCAGCTCGCGAATGCGCCCGGCCATCTTCTCCCGCGGGACGATCTCGTCCACCAGCCCGATCGCCGCGGCTTCCTGCGCTCCCACCATCGTTCCCGTCAAGACGAGCCAGCGCGCGAGCGGGACGCCCACGCGTCGCGGCGTGCGCTGCGTGCCGCCGAGGCCGGGGTAGATGCCCAGCCCGGTCTCCGGGAAGCCGAGCGATCCCTTCTCGGTCGCGAGGATCACGTCGCAGCAGAGCGCCAGCTCGGAGCCGCCGCCGAGGGAGAGACCGTCCAGCCGGCAGACGAGGAGCTTCGGGCTCTCGTCGATCCGCCGGAAGAGGGCCTGCGCCTTCTCGGTGAAGGCGCGGATCGCGTCCAGCCGCCCCGCCTCGATCCGCTTCACGAAGTCCTTCACGTCCGCGCCGGCCACGAACGCCTTCCCCGATCCGCGCAGCACGATCGTCCGAACGTCGGCGCGGGAATCCGCGGCGTCGAAGGCGCGCGCGAGCTGTTCGACCACCGCGTCGTTGAGCGCGTTGAGCGCGTCCGGGCGGTTCATGGTGATCTCCGCCACCCCGTGCGTGATCTGGAGCAACACGTGGCGGATCTCGAAGGGCGCCTCGCGCGAGGCGAGCAGGGCGGGCAGCTTCAGCCCATACGGCGCCGCGACCGCCTCCGCCATCGCGCGCGCCTCCCGGAGGCCCGTGCGGTTCGCGAGCTCGAAGGGACCCTCGGCCCAGCGCAGGCCCACCCGCGCTCCGATGTCGACGTCCTCGATCGAGCCCACGCCTTCCTCGACCAGCGTGGCCGCCACGAGGAACGTCGCGCCGAGGAGGCGCCGGCGCACCGCGTCGAAGCGGGCGGGGTCCGGCGTCCCCTCGACGACCCAGGGCTTGCCCGACGCCACCTGTTGCGCGAGCCGCGCGTCCGGAGCGTAGAACGGTCCGAGGCGCGCCCCGAGCGTCGTGGCGGCGTGGAGCGCGATGGGCACGCCCGTCACGTTCATCAGCTCGAAGGGACCGAGGCCGATGCGGAATGCGTCCTTCGCCGCGGCCTCGATCGTGGCCACGTCGGCCACGCCGGCCGACAGGCACCGCACTGCTTCGTTGGCCCACGGCACGAAGTACCGGTTGACCACGAATCCCGGCGCGTCGGCGCAGCGGATCGGGGTCTTGCCGGTGGACTCCGCGAACGTCCACGCCTCGGCGAAGGACTCCGCCGAGGTCTGCGCTCCCGCGATCACCTCGAGGAGGCGATTCTTCGCGGGGTGATAGAAGTAGTGCAGCCCCACGACGCGCTCGGGGCTTCGCGTGGCGGCCGCCACGTCGGCCACCGTGAAGCTCGACGTGTTCGTCGCGAGGATGGTCTCCTTCGGGCAGATCTGATCCAGCCGCCGGAACAGGTCGCGCTTCACGTCGAGATCCTCGAACACGGCCTCGACCACGAGCGCAGCGCCCGAGAGGCGCGCGAGGTCCCCGGTGGGATGGACGCGCCCGGCGATCTCCTCGGCGACCTTCTCGGGGAAGAGCTTGCGCTCCACCCCCTCGCGCAGCAGCGCTCGGATCCGCTCGTGGCCGCGGCGCGCCGCGGCCTCGTCGACGTCCGCGAGCACGACGTCGAAGCCCTCCATGGCGATCTTCTGCGCGATCCCGCTGCCCATGTTGCCGGCGCCGACGACACCGATCGTGCGACCTCTCATCCGAGCCATCCTCGTTGGGGTGGAAGGCGACGACGCAAACTCGGCGGAGCGTAGACTGCGGGCGGGGGCCGAGCAAGCGCGACGCTCCGCCGGGGCCGCCACCGCGGGGCGCCGTGGGGCAACCGCCGGCGGGCGGCGACGCGATCCCCGGCACGAGGGGGCGGCCGGCTACGACGCGAGGCGGATGCGGGTCTTCCTCTCCGCGTGCTTCCGGTCCAGGAGGTCGAGGTAATAGGCCTCGAGCTGGCGGGCGATCCCGGACCACGCATGGCGCTCGGCCTTCGCGCGGCCGTTCGTCGCCAGCGTGCGCGCCAGGCGCGGCTCGAGGAGGACGCGCGCGACCGCGTCCGCGAGCGCGCCCGCGTCCCGGTTGGGGAAGAGCAGCGCGTCGCGCCCGGCGTCGAGCACCTCGCGGTAGCCGTCGATGTCGCTCGCGACGATCGGAACGCCGCAGGCCATCGCTTCGAGGTGCACGATCCCGAAGCTCTCCTGGCCCGTGGACGGCGCGACGAACACGTCGGCCGCGCGATAGGCGCGCGGGATGTCCTTCGCGGAGAGCTCCCCGAGGAAGACGACGTCGGCGGGGGCCTTCTGGGCGAGCCAGCGGTACCAGGGCTCGAGGAAGCCGCCGCCCACCACGAGGAGCCGAACGCCGGGCACGCGCTCGGCGATGGCGGGCAGCGCCCGGAAGAGGATCGGCACGCCCTTGCGCGGGTAGAACCGTCCCACGAAGAGCACCGTGGGGCGATCTCCCGCCAGACCCTCCAGGGGGGTGATCCGAGGGTGGAAGCGGCCCGGGTCCACGCCGTTCGGGATCACGCGGTAGTCCTCGTCGAAGAAGCGCGCCACGAAGCGCCGGGCGGCGTGCGATACCGCGATCCGCCCGTCGAGGCGCTCCGAGTAGCGCCGCAGGAACGGCCGCGCGATCCGGTAGCCCACGCCGCGCTGGTCGGACGCGTGGAACGTCCCCACGACGACCGCGTCCCGCGGGGCCCGGTCGATGGCGACGAGCGGCAGCGTGGGGCTGAGCGGCTCGTGGACGTGGACCACGTCGTAGTCGCTCCGCCGGTAGATCCGGTCCATGTCCCGCGACAGCCGCAGTCCCGCGTTCACGTTCGCGAGGGCGCCGAGGTGCGGCAGGAGGACGTTGCGGCCGATGCGCAGCACGCCCTCCGCGCTGTCCCTCTGGGTCCGGAAGCGCGAGGTGACGACGTCGACCTCGTGGCCGAGACGCCGCAGCTCGATCGCGGAGTGGTGCACGTGCTCCGAGACGCCGCCGTTCTGCGGGTAGTACGGCTGGGTGACGATCGCGATCCTCACGGCGCCGCCTCCGTCTCGGCGGCGGCGGCCGGGCGGGCGAAGAGCGGCCGGAAGATCATCCACTGCTCGGGATGCCGGCGCAGGACGTCGGCGAGCGTGGCGGCGAGGCGCTCGGTGGAGCGACGCACGCCGAGGGCTTCCACCGGGATCTCGTCCAGGAAGCGCGCGACGTGACCGCCGTCCGGCGTGCGCAGCGCGTAGGCGGGGAGCAGCGCGGCGCCGGTGCGCGCACAGAGCTTCGCGGGCCCCAGCGGGAAGGGGACCGGCGCGCCGAACGCGTCGACCACGAGGCCGCCGTGGAAGAGGTCGCCGTCCACGAGCAGCGCGACGACTTCGCCGCGCGCGAGCAGACGGGGAATCCGGCGCCAGCTCGCCATTCCGGGCGGGAGGATGGGGAGCCCCGCGCGCTCCTGGCGCCGCCGAAGCTCTTCGGTCCAGCGTCGCGTGAGCTGGATTCCGGCGACGGCGTGGACCGGGAAGCCGGCCTTGGCCAGCGCGGCGCCGCCGACTTCGAAGTTGCCGGTGTGAGGAACCGCCAGCACGACCCCGCGGCCGCGCGCATGCGCGCGCTCGAACGCCTCCCGGCCTTCGAACCGGCAAGAAGCCTCGGGCTCCGGCCCCCGCAGCAGCTCGAACACGAAGCGGCCGTGGCAGCGGAAGACGTCGCGGACGATGCGCGCGGGGGGCGCGCCCACGAGGACGCGGAGATTCTGCTCCACGGCCTGCCGGCGGCGACGAGAGAGCCGGCGATGGAGGTCGGACGCGAAATCGGCGAGGCGGTAACCCGTCTCGAGAGGGAGTGTCCGGCAGACGCCGGTCACCGCGGCGAGCAGCAAGGCACCTCCCCTCCGCCCTGATCGTGACGCTGCACCGCCCGGGCGATCGGAACGTTCGCAGAGTCGTCGCCGGTCGTCAAGCCGACCGCGCTCGCGCCGCAGCGACGCCGGGACGGGTGACCCGGGCGCGTTGCAGAGCGCCGCAATTCGCATTCTGCACGCCTTTCCCGGCCGGCCGGGAGGCGGCGGCCGGGGCCTCGGGCGGGGGGCTCGGCGCCGGAAGCTTCCGGGCGCCAACGGCTTCGGCCGCCGTGCTCGGGAACCGAACGGCCCGATCCGTTTCGGCACAGCCCTTGCGGATCCCGGGAGCAGAGAAACCGCGACCGCGGGTGACGGGGCGGAGCCAAGGGGTGACTTCATGGTCGTCTTCAACTACACCGGCCGCGAGCTGAGCGGGAAGATCGTCTACTACGGACCGGCACTGTCCGGGAAGACGACGAACCTCGAGCACATCTACGGGCAGACTCCCGCCACCACGCGCGGAAAAATGGTGTCGATGAAGACGAAGGCGGAGCGCACTCTCTTCTTCGATCTTCTGCCCATCAATCGCGGGAACATCAACGACTTCAAGGTTCGCTTCCTGCTCTACACGGTTCCCGGGCAGGTCTACTACAACGCCACCCGGAAGCTCGTGCTGAAGGGCGCCGATGCGATCGTGTTCGTCGCCGATTCGCAGCGCTCGCAGCTGGCCGCGAACATCGACAGCCTGCGCAACCTGCGGACGAACCTGCTCGAGTACGGGATGTCCCTCGAGGACCTTCCCTGGGTGATCGCGTACAACAAGCGCGACATGCCCGACGCCATGTCGCTCGAGGAGCTCGAGCGCGAGCTGAACCCGTACGGCGTACCGGCGTTCCAGCAGGTGGCCGTGACGGGGGAGGGCGTCTTCGAGGCCTTCGAGAAGGTCGGCGAGATGCTCATGCAGCGCCTCGAGGCGCAGCTCAAGGGGGACTCGGCGAAGGGCGAGGCGCGTCGACCCGCGCCCCCGTTGCCGCCGTCGCCGGCGATGGACCCCACCGCGCTCCGCGAAGTGCGCGAGGCGATCCACGCCGCCGTGCCGGCGCCGCCGCCCGCCATTCCCGCTCGTCCGCGACCTGCTGCTCCGGCCCCGGCTCCGCATGCCGTGCCGGCTCCGCATGCCGTGCCGGCCTCTCATGCCGCGCCGGCGCCTCATGCTGGGCCGGCGCCTCATGCTGCGCCCGCCTCGCATGCCGGGGTGTCGACGGACAGCTTGATCATCCAGCGCGGCTTCGACGGAGTGCCCGAGCGCGCGGCGGCGCAGCACCCCGTCGCCTCTGCGCCCGCGGGCGCTGCCGCGCCGCTCCAGATCGAGCGCTCGATCACGATCCCGGTCTCGGCCGCTGATTTCACCGGACGGCGGAAGATCCGCCTCGTGCTCGACGTGACGCTCGAACCGCAGGGTTGATCGGCGCGGCTTTCCGTCCGTCTCCTTGACCCGCTCCGGGCGCGGGGCTACGCTGCGCGCCGATTCGCCGGGCGTTTCCCCGGGGGAGCGCGTGTTGCTGGAGAAGTTCGGGTGGAAGCCGCGCGGATCGCGACGTAGCACCGCGCCCCGCGATGTCGCCGAAGCGGAACGTCGCGTACGCGGACGCGGCGCGCAGGATCCGGAGAGCTGGCGCGCCCTCGCGCAAGCTTGCATGGCCGCGCGGGATTCGGAAGGCGCGTACCGCGCGCTGCGCGAGCTCGCGGAGCTCCTCTCCGAGGATCCGGCGGCCGCCTTCGAAGCCGGCGTGGCCGCCCGCAAGGCCGGCAAGATCCCCGAGGCCCTGGACTACTTCTCGCGGTGCCTCGCGCTCGACCCCAACGATCCCAAGAGCCACACGCAGTACGCGAAGGCGCTGGATCTCGCGGGCTTCCTGGACGAGGCGCTGCGACACCACCGGCGGGCGATCGAGCTCGCCGCGTCGTCGGCGGAGGCGCACTACCACCTGGGCGTGACCTACGCGCGGAACGGCCGGGACGACGAAGCGCTGGGCTCGTACCTCCGCGCGCTGGAGCTCGATCCGTCGTTCGCGCGCGCCCACGGCAACCTCGGCGTGCTCCTGGACCGTCGCGGGGAGTTCGATCGGGCGGTGGAGGAGCTGCGGCGCGCCGTCTCCCTCGAGCCCGACCGCGCGGAGTGGCACTCGAATCTCGGCGCGCTCTACGGCGAGCATCGCCTCCACGACGAGGCCATCGAGGAATTCTCCACGGCCATTCGCCTGGACCCGGCGAACGCGGAGGCGCGCTTCAACCTGGGGATCGCGTGCCTGGACCGCGGCCGCTGGGAGGACGCCATCGTGCAGCTCCGGCGCGCCACCGAGCTGGACCCGCGCAACGCGCAGGCCTTCTACTACCTCGGCGAGGCGTACCAGAAGAAGGGGCTCTACCCGAAGGCCGTCCGGGAGATCCGCGCGGCGCTCGGCGTCACGCCGGACGATCCGCGCTGCTACTACGCGCTCGGCTGCGTCTACAACAAGATGGACGCCGTGGACGACGCCATCACGGCCTTCGAGCGGGCCATCGCGCTCGAGCCCGAGAACGGTCGCGCGTACTACCACCTCGGCATCGCGTACGACAAGAAGGGGGCGAGCGAGGAGGCCCGCGAAGCGTACCGTCGCTCGGAGGAGCTGCTCCGGACGGAAGAGCTTCTCGCCGAGAGCGGATGACCCGTCTGCGCGGCGTCTTCGAGCGGCTGCGCGCGGAGAAGCGCGCAGCGCTCGTTCCGTACCTCACCGCCGGAGACCCCGATCCCGAGACCACCGTGCAGTACGCGCTCGCGTTGGGCGAGGGCGGCGCGGACGTGATCGAGCTCGGCGTGCCGTTCTCCGATCCGCTCGCGGACGGGCCGGTCATCCAGCGCGCGTCGGAGCGGGCCCTCGCGGCGGGGACGCGTCTCGACGACGTTCTGAGGTGCGCCGCCGAGATCGCGCGCGCGTCGCTCCCCGTGGTGCTGATGACGTACGCGAATCCCGTGTTGCGCCGCGGGTGGGACGCGTTCGCGCGCGACGCGGCGGCGGCCGGCGTGCACGGCGTCATCCTCACCGACGTTCCGCCCGAGGAAGCGGCGCCGTTTCTCCCGGCGGCCGAGCAGGCCGATCTCGGCACGGTCTTCCTCGTGGCGCCGACCTCGGGGGCGGCCCGCATCGCAGACGCGGTCCGCGTGACCACGGGGTTCCTCTACTGCGTGAGCCGGCTCGGCGTGACGGGCGAGCGGGGGACGTTGTCCGATTCGTTCCGTCCGGTGTTGGATCGCGTGCGACGGACGACCGATCTTCCGGTCGCCCTCGGCTTCGGCATCTCCACGCCGGAGCAGGCGCGGGAGGCGGCGCGGTTGGCGGATGGAGTCGTGGTGGGCAGCCGGCTGGTCGCGATCGCGGAGGAGGCCGGAACGCCGGCCCGCGCGACGGAGGCGCTGCGGCGGGCGGCGGGGGAGCTTCGGAAAGCCATAGAGGAGGCGAGGCGGTGATCGAGACAGTCGTCTGGTGGCAGGCCCTGGTTCTCGGGGTCATTCAGGGATTGACCGAGTTCCTTCCGGTCTCGAGCTCGGGACATCTCGTGGTGGCCGAGGCTCTCTTCGGGATCCACCAGGGCGGGCTCGCCCTCGTGATGCTCGTGCACGCGGGTACGCTGCTCGCGGTGGCGATCGTGTTCCGGGCGGAGGTGATCGAGCTCGCGCGCGGGACCCTCGCGCTGCCGTTCTCGATCTTCCGCCCCTGGTCGCAGTGGCCCACGCCGGTCCGGCACGCCGCGCTCGCGATCCTCGCCACCATCCCGGGGGCGGTGGCCGGCGTCCTCCTGAAGAAGCCGATCGAGGGCGCGTTCTCCGACCTGGGCCAGATGGGCTGGCAGTTCATCGTCACGGGACTGCTCTTGCTGGCCACGCGCTGGGTTCCGGCCGGGTCCGGCGAAGTGACCCCGATGTCGGCAGTGCTCATCGGCATCGCGCAGGCGATCGCGATCATCCCCGCGATCTCGCGCTCGGGGGCCACGATCGCCACCGCGCTGTTCCTCGGCGTCGAGCGGCGGAAGGCGGGAGAGTTCTCATTCGTCATCTCGGTGCCGATCATCCTCGGCGCCGTGCTGCTCGAGGTCCCGGACCTGACCGGCAGCCACTTCCAGGGGCAGGGCGTTCCGCTCGCCATCGCGTTCTTCTCCGCCTTCGTCGTGGGGTGGCTGTCCCTGCTCTGGCTCATCCGCGTGATCCGGCACGGTCACTTCCACCGCTTCGCCCCGTACTGCTTCTTCGCCGGCGTGGTGGCGATCCTCCTCGCGCGGCGCGGGGCGTAGCCCGCGTTCGCACGAGTGAAGCAGGCGTTGTCGTGCTCGATCGCACGTAATGCCCGCGTCGTCGGCTCGGCGGCGTGCTTCCGCAGCGGACGGGTCAGCCTCCGCCGTCCCGGCTCCGGCGCCCTCCCGCTCGGCGGCTCCGCCATCCTTGGCTCCGCCGCCTCCGCGAAGCCGCTGCGGAAGCACGCCGCCGAGCCGCCGACGCATGCCTCGCCTCGCGCGATCTGCGCCGGCGCGCCGAGGGATCGCGCGGAGCACGGGCGCCATCTCCCGGCGCAGCGAGTGGCCGCTGCGTGCCTGTGCGTCGGGGCGGTGGCGGTCGTCGCCCGCCTCACAACAGACGCGGCGCGGCCCGGTCTCGGCCGCCACGACCCGGTGTCAGTCTCGCCTCGGGGCCGGCCTCTTCGACGCGGCTTCGCGGAGTCGCCGGAGCCACGGATGGCGGAGGCGACGAGCGGGAGGGCGCCGGAGCCGGGACGGCGGAGGCTGACCCGTCCGAGGCGAAGAGGCCGGCCCCGAGGCGAGACGGGCGAACCCTGAAACGGCTCTGAGCCCGGCCCCGAGGCGAGGCGGGCGAACCCGCGCGGACTCTCACGGGACGCCGGAGCCCGTGGCCGTGCGGTGCCGAAACGGATAGACTCCCGGATCCTCCACGAGAAAGGACCGTCCCGATGCGCAGCAGGAAGGCGGCAGGCGTCGCCGCGGCGACCGCTCGCGCCGCCTCGGGTCAGGGATCGCTCGCTCGCCGGGAGGCCGCATCGTGCCGGAGCTGACCGCCGCGTCGATCCGGGTGCGGGGCGCGCGCGAGCACAACCTCCAGAACGTGGACCTCGATCTGCCGAGGGACCGGCTGATCGTCGTGACCGGGCTCTCCGGGTCGGGCAAGTCCTCGCTCGCGTTCGACACGATCTACGCCGAGGGCCAGCGCCGCTACGTCGAGAGCTTGTCGGCGTACGCGCGCCAGTTCCTCGGGCAGATGGACAAGCCGGACGTGGACTCGATCGAGGGACTCTCGCCGGCGATCTCCATCGAGCAGAAGGGGGCCACGCGCAACCCGCGCTCGACGGTCGGCACGATCACCGAGATCTACGACTACCTGCGGCTGCTCTACGCGCGAGTCGGGCAGCCGCACTGTCCGAACTGCGGGAAGCCGATCGCGCCGCAGACGATCGACCAGATGACGGACGCCGTCCTGGGCCTCGGCGAGGGCGCGCGCGTGCAGATCCTCGCCCCGCTCGTGCGCGGGCGGAAGGGGGAGCACGAGGCGATCTTCCGGACGGCGAAGCGCGAGGGCTTCGTGCGCGTCCGCGTGGACGGCGAGGTCATGGATCTCGAGTCCCCGCCGCGGCTGGACAAGAAGAAGAAGCACGACGTCGAGGTCGTGGTGGACCGGCTCGTCGTGAAGGAGGGCGTGCGGCCGCGCATCGCGGATTCGCTCGCCACGGCGGCGCGCGCTCTCCGAGGGCACCGTGCTGATCGACGTCGCGGGCCGCCCGGGCCTGATCCTGTCCGAGCGCTTCTCCTGTCCGGACTGCGGCGTCGGGCTCGGCGAGGTCGCGCCCCGGCTCTTCTCGTTCAACAGCCCCTACGGCGCTTGCCCGGCGTGCAACGGCCTCGGGAGCCGCATGTCCGTGGATCCCGAGCTCGTCATCCCCGATCCGGAGCTGTCGCTCGCGGCGGGGGCGATCCATCCGTGGCGCGACGTCACGTCGAGCTGGCACCGCACGATGCTCCGGTCGCTGGCGGGAGCGCTCGGCTTCGGGCTCGACGTGCCGTGGAAGCGCCTGTCGGCTCGGGCCAAGAAGATCATCCTCTTCGGAAGCACGGAGGAGATCGACTTCAAGTGGGAGGGACGTCGCTCCTCGGGGACGTACCGCGCGCCCTTCGACGGCGTCGTCCCGAGCCTCGAGCGACGCTATCGTCAGACGGAGAACGACCGCACGCGCGCGCTCATCGAGCGCTACATGCGGCGCGTGCCCTGCTCCGAGTGCGACGGCACGCGCCTCAAGCCCGAGGCTCGCGCGGTGAAGCTCGGCGGTCGCGGGATCCACGAGGTCGTCGCCTTGCAGATCGACGAGGTGCGCGATCTGCTGCAGGCCCTCGAGCTCGGACCGCGGGAGCGCGCCATCGCGGGCGCGGTGCTGCGCGAGATCCACGCGCGGCTCGACTTCCTCGTGAACGTGGGCGTGAGCTACCTCTCGCTCGAGCGCAGCGGCAACTCGCTCTCGGGCGGCGAGGCGCAGCGCATCCGCCTGGCCACGCAGCTGGGCTCGCGGCTCGTGGGCGTGCTCTACATCCTGGACGAGCCGTCCATCGGGCTGCACCCGCGCGATCACCGCAAGCTCCTGGAGAGCCTGATCGAGCTGCGCGACCTCGGGAACACGATCCTCGTCGTGGAGCACGACGCGGACACCATGCGCGCGGCCGACTGGCTCGTGGACCTCGGCCCCGGGGCCGGCCGCCACGGCGGACGCATCATCGCGCAGGGGACGCCGCGCGAGGTCATGGGCGTTCCGGACTCGCTGACCGGGCAGTACCTCTCCGGGCGCCGGTCCATCCCCATGCCCGCGGAGCGGCGGGTCGCGTCGCGCGGCGCGGTCGAAGTGATCGGGGCCGCGGAGAACAACCTGCAGGAGATCGACGTCGGCTTCCCGATCGGCCTCTTCACCGTGGTCACCGGCGTGTCGGGCTCCGGCAAGAGCACGCTCGTGAACGACATCCTCGCGAAGGCCGCGGCGGCGAAGCTGCAGGACGCGCGAGGCGTGCCGGGGAGCCATCGCGAGATCCGCGGCCTGGAGCTGCTCGACAAGGTGGTGAACGTGGATCAGTCGCCGATCGGGAGGACCCCGCGGTCGAATCCCGCGACCTACACCGGCGTCTTCACCGAGATCCGCAACCTCTTCGCGGAGACGAAGGACGCGAAGGTCCACGGCTACCGTCCGGGTCGCTTCTCGTTCAACGTGAAGGGCGGCCGGTGCGAGGCCTGCGAGGGCGACGGCCTGGTCCGTATCGAGATGCACTTCCTGCCGGACGTCTTCGTGAAGTGCGAGGAGTGCGGCGGCAAGCGCTACAACCGCGAGACCCTGGAGATCCGCTACAAGGGCGCCACGATCGCCGACGTGCTCGAGATGACCGTCGACGATGCGCTCGAGTTCCTCGGGAACATCCCGCGCATCCGCACGAGCCTCGCCACCCTGTCCGACGTCGGGCTCGGCTACGTCCACCTCGGTCAGAGCGCCACGACGCTCTCCGGCGGCGAGGCGCAGCGGGTGAAGCTCGCCACCGAGCTGGCGCGCCGCTCGACCGGGCGCACGCTCTACGTGCTGGACGAGCCCACCACGGGGCTGCACTTCGAGGACATCCGCAATCTGCTCCGCGTGCTGCACCTCCTCGTGGATCGCGGGAACACGGTGGTCGTGATCGAGCACAACCTCGACGTCGTGAAGACGGCGGACCGGGTGGTGGACCTCGGCCCGGAAGGCGGCAACGGAGGCGGCCGCGTCGTGGCGGAAGGGACGCCGGAGGAGATCGCGCGCATCGACGCGTCCCACACGGGCCGCGCGCTCCGGACGGTGCTGGCCGCCGCGTCGCCGATGGACGCGCCCGCCCCGGCCCCGGCGACCGCTCGCCGCCCCCGCGCGGCGGGGGCGCGCGCGGGCTCGCGCGGACCCGCGGCAGTTGACCGCTCCGCGGCCGCGCCGTTACCTTCCGCGACCGGCCTCTCCGGATTCCCGTCCGGGCAGCGTCCGGTTCCGCACGGTGGGGGAGTGGCGATGCGCATCCTGATGATCCACGCCTCGGAGTTCTCGTTCCGCGTGACGGAGGAGACTTCCGTGGCGGCCGCGGCGGGAGAGGTCGCCGAGGAGGAGAAGAGCGGCTCCTCGGGGGACTCGCTCGTCTGCCTCGTCTCGGTGGAGAAGAAGGACGAGGACGCGCCGGAGCGCGTCGTGGCGGAGGCCACGCGCAAGATCGTCGAGCACCACCATCGCCTCGACGCCGAGACGCTCTGGCTGTATCCGTACGCGCACCTGTCGTCGGATCTGGCGAGCCCGCGCATGGCGCGGCGCATCCTGGATCTGATGTGGGAGGCGCTCGGGGCCGCGAAGGCCGCGAAGCGTCTCGCGCGGGCGCCGTTCGGGTACTACAAGGCGTTCCATCTCGAGGCGAAGGGCCACCCGCTGTCCGAGCAAGCGCTCACGATCACCGGGGAGGGCGAGCCGCCCGCCGACGCGGACGCCGGCGAGTCGATCGCGGTCCGCGCCGAGAAGAAGCTGCGCTCGCGCTTCTTCGTCGTGACGCCGGACGGCCAGGAGATTCCTCACGAGGAGTTCGCGTTCAAGGCGCATCCCGTGCTCGCGCGGTTCCACGACTACGAGACGTCGGGGACGCGGGCGGTGACGGAGGAGCCCCCGCACGTGAAGCTCATGCGCCACCACGAGCTGGTGGACTACGAGCCGGGCTCGGACGCCGGGAACTTCCGCTGGTACCCGAAAGGCCAGCTCGTGAAGACGCTCCTCGAAGAGCAGATCAACGCGGTCATGAATCGCTACGGCGCGATGCAGGTGGAGACGCCGATCATGTACGACTATCTCCACCCGAACCTCGCGAAGTACCTCGATCGCTTCCCGGCCCGGCAGTACGTGCTGAAGAGCGAGAAGAAGGACTACTTCCTGAGGTTCGCGGCGTGCTTCGGCCAGTACCTGATCAAGCACGACGCGCAGATCAGTTACCGGCACCTGCCGATGCGCCTCTACGAGCTGACCCACTACTCGTTCCGTCGCGAGCAGTCCGGCGAGCTGGCCGGCCTGCGCCGCCTGCGCACCTTCACGATGCCGGACATGCACACGCTGTGCGCGGACATGGAGCAGGCCAAGACGGAGTTCGCGGCCCAGTTCGACCTCGCGCGGACGTGGGTGGACGATCTCGGGATCCCGTACGCCACCGCGGTGCGCGTGGTCCGGAGCTTCTACGACGAGAACAAGGACTTCGTGCGCAGCCTCGCGAAGCGCGTGGGCGGGCCGATCCTGCTCGAGGTGTGGGACGAGCGGTTCTTCTACTTCGTCATGAAGTTCGAGTTCAACTTCGTGGACAACCAGGGCAAGGGCGCCGCGCTCTCCACCGTCCAGATCGACGTGGAGAACTGCCATCAGTTCGAGATCCGGTACACGGACGAGGCGGGGAGAAGAAGCACCCGCTCATCCTGCACGCGTCGATCTCGGGCGCGATCGAGCGCAACGTCTACGCGCTCCTCGAGCACCAGGCCGCGCGCATGAAGAAGGGCACGAAGGGCGAGTTCCCGTTCTGGCTGTCGCCCACGCAGATCCGCTTCCTTCCGGTCTCCGACGCGCACGTGGACTTCTGCGAAGAGCTGGCCGCGGCGTGGCCGTACCGCGCCGACGTCGACGACCGGGACATGTCGCTCGGCAAGAAGATCAAGACGGCAGAGCAGGAGTGGATCCCGTTCATCGCCGTCGTCGGCGACCGCGAGAAGGAAGGCGGGCCGCTCTCCGTCCGGGTTCGCGGCGCCGCGGACTTCCAGGGCCGTCGCGACGAGCTGATCCGCCGCATGGACGAGCTCCAGGGCGACAAGCCCCGTCGCCCCCTGAACACGCCCCGCCGCCTCGCGAAGCGCCCGATCTTCGTCGGCTAGCCGCCGCCTCGCGCCGCGTCTTCGTCGGGCGGTGACGCACGTGATGAGCGCGTCGTCGGCTGTCTCGCTTGTCGCACGTGACGCCCGCGTCGTCGGCTCGCTGGCGTTGCTTCCGCGTCGAACGGGCGGCCTTCGCCGTCCAGGCTACGGCCGCCCTCCCGCTCCGGCGGCTCCGCCATCCTGCCTGCGCCGCCTCCGCGAAGTCGCCGCGGAAGCAACGCCACCGAGCCGCCGACGCATGCCTCGCCACGCGCGGTCTGCGCCGGTGCGCCGAGGGCTCGCACGACATCGGGCGCGATCACCGGGGCGCAGCGCACCGCCGACTGCGCGCCCGGGGGTCGGGGCCGTGCCGGTCGTCGCCCGTCTCGCAACGGGCACAGCGCGTGCCGGTCTGGACCGCCGCGACCCGGTATCCGTCTCGCCTCGGGGCCGGCCTCTTCGACGCGGCTTCGCGGAGGAGCCGGAGCCACGGATGGCGGAGGCGACGGAGCGGGAGGGCGCTGCGGCCAGACGGCTGACCCGTCCGAGGCGAAGAGGCCGGCCCCGAGGCGAGACGGGCGAACCCTGACACGGCTCCGGCGCGCAGCGGACGCCGGCCCCGAGGCGAGGCGGGCGATGCCGCACGGCGCCGGGCTAGCTGCCGCCGAATCGGGTGGGAGGGTCTCGGCGCATCTGGTAGGCTCTCGACCCCCGACCCGGACTCCGTGCACCCGAGGGCGGACGGACGAGGGGTCGACTCGCGGGAGCAGGCATGATGGGCGGAGACGTCGCGAGGACGCCCCTGTACGAGCGGCACGTGGCGCGCGGGGCGCGCATGGTGCCGTTCGCGGGCTTCGAGATGCCCATCTCCTACGACGGCATCCTGGCGGAGCATCGGCGCGTCCGGACCGTGGCCGGCCTCTTCGACGTCTCCCACATGGGGGAAGCGGAGGTCCGCGGCAGCCAGGCGCTGTCCTTCCTGGACCGGATCACCACGAACAGCGTCGCGTCGGTGGCCCCGTTTCGGGCGCAGTACACGCTGCTGCTGAACAAGCAGGGCGGGGTCATCGACGACCTGATCCTGTACCGCCTGGGGGACCGGTTCCTCCTGGTCGTGAACGCGTCGAACATCCAAAAAGACTTCGAATGGATCTCCGGCCACTTGCCGAAGGACGTCGACTTCCGCAACGTGTCGGAGCGGACCGCGCTGCTCGCATGGCAGGGTCCGCGGGCGGCGGAGATCCTCGCGCCGCTGGTGGATGTGGACCTCTCGCGGGTCCCTTCGTTCGGGATCGTGGAGGGCCGGCTCGCCGGCGCGAAGGTGATTCTGGCGCGCACCGGGTACACCGGGGAGGATGGGTTCGAGATCTTCGCCGAGGCGGAGGACGCCGTCGGCGTGTGGGACGCGATCCTGGCGGCGGGAGAGCCCTTCGGCGCGGGCCCGGTGGGGTTGGGTGCACGAGATACCTTACGGTTGGAGAAGCAGTTCCGGCTGTACGGTAACGATATGGATGAGGGCGTGTCGGCCCTCGAAGCGGGCTTGGGGTGGGTCGTGAAGCTGGACAAGGGCGACTTCGTGGGACGCGACGCCTTGGTCGCCCAGCGGGCGGCGGGGGTGCCGCGCGCCACGATCGGGCTGAAGGTCCTCGACGACGGGAAGATCATTCCTCGCCCGCACTGCCCGGTCTTCGCGGACGGGGAGGAGGTCGGCACCGTCACCAGCGGCACGATCAGTCCGATCCTGTCCGTCGGAATCGCGCTCGCCCGCTTGTCGCGTTCGGCCGCGGAGACCGGAGATCTCTCCATCCGCGTCCGCGGGCGTGAGGCGCGCTGCGCTCGCGTGAAGAAGTCGTTCGTCTAGTCGCCGAGAGCCGGAGGGGTCCTCCGGGAGGAACCGATGAAGATTCCCCGGGAAATGCGGTACACGAAAGAGCACGAGTGGGTCCTCGTGGACGACGGCGTTGCGATCGTCGGCGTCACGGACTTCGCGCAGAGCGAGCTGGGCGATATCGTCTACGTGGAGCTGCCGTCGGTGGGGACTCGCGTGTCGGCCATGGAGACGCTGGGCAACGTGGAGTCGGTGAAGAGCGTGTCGGACCTCTACAGCCCGGTCTCGGGCGTGGTGGCGGACATCAACACGCGCCTCGCGGACGAGCCCGAGCTGGTGAACTCCGACCCCTACGGCGAGGGTTGGATGGTGCGCATCGAGCCGTCGGATCCGACGGAAATGGACCAGCTGCTGTCGGCCGACGAGTACTCCGACTACATCGGTGCGGAGCACGAATGAGCGCGTTCGTACAGCACTCGGACGCCGACCGACGTCGCATGCTCGACGCCATCGGGGTCGCGTCGTTCGAGGACCTCGTCGCGGAGGTGCCCGCGGCGATCCGGGTCCAGGGCGGCCTGCCGCTCCCGGAGGGCATCTCCGAGCCGGAGACGCTCCGCCGCCTGGCCCAGCTCGCGGCGCGGAGTCGCTCCGCTTCGGACCTCGTGTGCTTCGCGGGCGGCGGCATCTACGACGTCTGCGTGCCGATGGCCACGAAGGCCGTCGCGTCGCGCCCCGAGTTCGCCACGGCGTACACGCCGTACCAGGCCGAAGTGGCGCAGGGCACGCTCCAGGCGATCTACGAGTTCCAGACGATCGTGGCGCGCCTCACCGCGCTCGACGTCGCGAACGCGTCGATGTACGACGGCGGGACCGCGCTGGCCGAAGCCACGCTCCTGGCCTGCGACGCGCACCCCGGTCAGCGCGTTCTGGTCTCGCCGTTCCTGCACCCGCACTACCGCGGCATCCTGGACACGTTGCTGGAGCCCGCGGGAATCGCCGTGGAGACCCTGCCCGCGCGCGGCGCGCGCACGGACCTCTCCGGCCTGCGCCCGGACGCCTTCGAGGGCGTGTGCGCAGTGGTGCTGCAGCATCCGAACTTCCTCGGCGTCCTCGAGGACATGCGGCTCGCGGGCGCGGCCCTGGAGGGCGACGACCGTCCTCTCTTCGTCGCGTCCGTGGACCTGTCGTCGCTCGCCCTCCTCGAGCCGCCCGGCCGCTACGGCGCGGATCTCGCGGTGGGCGAGGCGCAATCTCTCGGGATCCCGATGAGCTTCGGCGGCCCGGTGGCGGGAGTCTTCGCCGCTCGGAACGAGTACCTGCGCCGGATGCCCGGTCGCATCGCCGGCCTCGCGCGCGACTCGCGCGGTCAGCGCGCCTTCACGCTCACGTTCCAGACGCGCGAGCAGCACATCCGCCGCGCGAAGGCCACCTCGAACATCTGCACGAACCAGGCGCTCACGGCGCTCATGGCCACGGTGTCGACCGCCTTGCTCGGCGAGACGGGACGTCGGCTCGCCGCGCAGCTCTCCGCGGAGAAAGCCCACGTCCTGTGCGAGCGCCTGTGCGCGATCCCCGGGATCCGCCTCGCCGATCCCGAGGCGCCGTTCTTCCGCGAGTTCGCGCTTCGCCTGCCGGAGGGCGTCGCGCCCGCGGCGGTTCTCGCTCGCATGGCGCAGCAGGGAATCCTCGCGGGCATCGCGCTGCCGAGCGTTCCGGGCGGAGGAGCCGGCCTCTTGGTCTGCGTCACGGAGAAGCGGCTGGACGAGGAGATCGACCGCTACGTGGAGCTCTTCCGGGCGGCGGTGACCGCGAACGCGGCGGAGCCGGTGGGGACGGGACGATGAAGCCGGCCATGCCTCCCGAGGCGAACGAGGACCTCCGCGTGATCGAGCCCACGATCTTCGAGCTGTCGCGACCCGGGCGTCGCGGCTTCCGGTTGCCCGAGGAGCGGAACGCGGGTCGCACGGCGCACGGCATCCCGCAGCGCTTCCTCCGCACCGAGCCGCCGGATCTGCCCGACAACGCGGAGCTGGCCGTGCTCCGGCACTACACGCGCCTCTCGACGCTGAATCATCACATCGAGAAGGAGATGTACCCGCTCGGCTCGTGCACCATGAAGTACAACCCGAAGATGAGCGAAGCGGCCGCGGACATGGCGGGCTTCCGCGACCTCCACCCGATGCAGCCCGAGGAGCTCTCGCAGGGCGCGCTCGAGCTGATGGTGGAGCTCTCCGAGAAGCTCGCGGCCGTGACCGGCATGCACACGATCTCGCTCCAGCCGTCGGCCGGCGCGCAGGGCGAGCTGACCTGCCTGCTCGTCGCACGCGCCTACTTCCGCGACCGCGGCGAGAAGCGCACGAAGGTCGTCGTGCCGGACAGCGCGCACGGGACGAATCCCGCGAGCGCCACGTTCTCCGGATTCACGTCGGTCGAGGTCCGCTCGAACGAGCGCGGCGAGGTGGATCTCGCCAGGCTCGCGGAAGCGGTCGGGGACGACACGGCGGTGGTGATGGTGACCCTGCCGAACACGCTCGGCCTCTTCGAGTCGCGCATCCGCGAGATCGCGGAGCTCGTCCACCGCAAGGGCGCGCTGCTCTACATGGACGGCGCGAACTTCAACGCCATCGTGGGCCTCGTGCGTCCGGGCGACGTCCCCTTCGACTTCCTGCACCTCAACCTGCACAAGACGTTCGCCACCCCGCACGGCGGCGGCGGGCCCGGCGCCGGACCGATCGGCGTGTCCGCCCCGCTCGCGCCGTACATCCCCTCGCCGGTGCCCACCCGCGGTCCGGACGGCCGGTTCTTCCTCGACCGCAACCGCCCGAAGTCCATCGGCAGGGTGCACTCGCACTTCGGAAACGTGGGCATGCTCGTGCGCGCCTACGCGTACCTCCTCTACCACGGGAAGGACGGCTTGGCGGACATCTCCCGCACCGCCGTCTTGAACGCGAACTACCTGCGCGCCCGTCTCACCGGGGAGTACGAGCTGCCCTACGACCGGCCGTGCATGCACGAGTTCGTGCTGTCCGGCTCGCGCCAGAAGGCGCTGGGCGTGCGCACGCTCGACGTGGCGAAGCGGCTCATGGACTTCGGTTTCCATCCGCCCACGGTCTACTTCCCGCTCATCGTGGAAGAGGCGCTGATGATCGAGCCCACGGAGTCGGAGAACGTGGAGACTCTGGACCGCTTCGCCGACGCGATGCTCGAGATCGCGCGCGAGGCCCGGGAGTCGCCGGACGTGGTCCACTCGGCGCCGCACGCCACGCCGGTGGGGCGCGTGGACGAGGCCGGTGCGGCGCGGCACCCGAATCTGTGCTGGGGAGGCCGCTGCGGGTGAGCGCGGCAGCGCTCGCCTGGAATGCGTGGCCTCTGAAGCGGCGCCCCGGGCTCGGGGCCTTCGGTGCGATCGTCGTCGTCGCCACCCTCTCCGGAGTGTGGGGCTGGACCCGGAGCGTTCCGCTCTGCGTGGTCGCGGGGCTGGTCCTCTTCGTGGGCGTCGCGCCGTTCTTCGCGCCCGCTCGCTACCGTCTGGACGAGAGCGGCGTCGAGGTGGCGCGGCTCGGCTTGTCCCACCGGCGCGCGTGGACGGACTTCGGCGCGTGTCGTCGCGAGCGCGAAGCGGTCGTCCTTTCCCCGGCACGACGTCGGCCATGGCTGCCCCGAGGCGAGACCCTGTTCCTCGAGGGGAACGGGGACGAGGTGCGTGCGTATGTGGAGGAGATGGTGGGCCGGGCGCGGGAAGCGGCGGTCCGATGACGCGGCGCCGGACGCGAAGGGACCCCGAGAGGACGCGCCGCCGTCGCGCACGCCGGAGGACGACGCGCTCCTGGACCGGATCGCGGTCGCCGTCGTCCGCTGGGGGATGACGGTCCCGGCCATCTTCCTCCTCGAGTCGTCCAAGCCGCTGAGCTTCGTCGGCAGCCAGTTCCTCCACTTCCTCTCGCCCCTCGCGCACTCGCTGCTCGACGCGACGGAGTTGGACCGACTCGCCGCGCTGCTGGAGCGTCGCGAGACGGTGGAGGAGCTGATCGTGCGGATCGAGGGAGCGGAGTCGGCGCGCGGAGCGGAACAGAGGGCCGAGAAGGCGCGACGCGACGCGACGCGCGGAGCGAACGACCGCGCACGACGCGACGCGGCCCGCGAGACGAACGAGAGTGCACGAAGCGATGCGGCCCGCGAAGGGAAGGGGCGACCGAACGATGCCTGACGCTCGGAGGCCGGACCCGTCGCGGATCCGGTCGATCCTCGCGACCGACTGCGGGAGCACCACCACGAAGGCGATCCTCATCGAGCAGCGCGAGGGGGAGTATCGCCTCATCGTGCGCGGGGAGGCGCCCACGACCGTGGAGGCGCCGTTCGAGGACGTCACGAAGGGCGTCCTGAACGCGATCGAAGAAGTCGAGGAGCTCTCGGGACGCAGGTTCCTCGAAGGGGATCGCATCATCACGCCGACGCGGCCCGACGGCGCGGGCTGCGACCTCTACGTCTCCACGTCGAGCGCGGGCGGCGGTCTGCAGATGGTCGTGGCCGGCGTGGTGAAGACGATGACGGCGGAGAGCGCCCAGCGCGCCGCGCTCGGCGCCGGGGCGATCGTCATGGATGCGCTCGCCTCCAACGACGGGCGCCGGCCCCACGAGCAGATCCGGCGCATCCGCCAGCTCCGCCCCGACATGATCCTCCTCTCGGGCGGCATCGACGGCGGCGCGGTGGAGCACGTCGTCAAGCTCGCGGAGATCATCGCGGCGGCCGATCCGCGGCCGCGGCTCGGCAGCACCTACCGGCTGCCCGTGATCTTCGCCGGGAACGCGAAGGCGGCGCCCCAGGTCACGAAGACGCTCGGCGAGCAGACGGACCTCGCGGTCGTGGCGAACCTCCGGCCGGTGATGGAGCGGGAGAACCTGAAGCCCGCGCGCGACAAGATCCACGATCTCTTCATGGAGCACGTGATGGCGCAGGCGCCGGGCTACCGCAAGCTCATGGAGTGGGTGGGCGTGCCCATCATGCCCACGCCCGGCGCGGTCGGGAACATCATCCAGACCATCGCGAAGCAGCACGACCTGAACGTGATCGGCGTGGACATCGGCGGCGCCACCACCGACGTCTTCTCGGTGTTCGACGAGACCTTCAACCGCACGGTGTCCGCGAACCTCGGGATGAGCTACTCCATCTCGAACGTGCTGGCGGAGGCCGGGGTGGGCGACGTCATGCGCTGGGTGCCGTTCTCGATGGACGAGAAGGAGCTGCGCAACCGGATCCGCAACAAGATGATCCGCCCCACGACGATCCCGCACTCGCTGGAGGAGCTGATCGTGGAGCAGGCGCTCGCTCGCGAGGCGCTCCGTCTCGCCTTCCTCCAGCACAAGCAGATGGCGGTGGGGCTGCGCGGCGTGCAGCGGGAGCGCACGGTGTCGGACACGTTCGAGCAAAAGGGCGGCGACGCCACGATCGTGGACATGATGGCGCTCGATCTCCTGATCGGCTCCGGCGGCGTGCTCTCCCACGCG
The DNA here is from genome assembly GCA_046330135.1 of bacterium. Classification (GTDB taxonomy): domain Bacteria; phylum ARS69; class ARS69; order ARS69; family ARS69; genus CAYYFX01. The sequence goes on along the minus strand of JAXLTI010000003.1, from coordinate 184,415 downwards.
CCGCGACGGCACCAGGCGGCGATGATGCTCATCGACGCGTTCCTTCCCGAAGGCGTCACGCGTCTCGCCGTGGACTCGATCTTCATGATGCCGCAGCTCGGCGTGCTGGCGGAGGTCCATCCGGAGGCCGCCACGGAAGTCTTCGAGAAGGACTGTCTCGTCTGGCTCGGCACCTGCGTCGCGCCGCGCGGCGCCGGCAAGGAGGGCCGCACGGTCTTCTCCGCCGAGCTGGACTTCGGGGGCGGCCGCCGGGAGACGCGCGAGGTCCCTTTCGGCGAGATCCAGCTCGTCCCGCTCGGTCTCGGCGAAAAGGCGCACGCGAAGCTCGTGCCGGCGAAGGGCTGCGACGTCGGCGACGGGCCGGGAAGGCCCTGCGAGCGCGAGCTGCACGGCGGCGTCGTGGGCCTCGTGCTGGACGGGCGCGGGCGGCCGCTCGGGATCGACGCGCACGACGCGCATCGCGTGGAACGGCTTTCGCGCTGGGCGGCCGCGCTGGGCGCCTACCCCGCCGGGCCCTCGGTCTAGGAGCAGCGCATGGCGCACGCATACACGCCGGGGCTCCGCGTCACCGAGCTCGCGCAGGTCCGCAAGGAGCGCCTCCTGCCGCTGCGCGGCGAGGTGGCGGTGGGAGCCGGGGACCGCGTCGCCGCCGAGCAGGTCGTGGCGCGCACCGAGCTGCCCGGCAACGTCCACAGTGTCAACGTCGCGAACATCCTCTCCGTCCTGGCGGACGAGGTGCCGTCGCGCATGATCCGGAACGAAGGGGAGCCGGTCGCTTCGGGCGAGCCCATCGCCCGCGCCGCCACGATGTTCGGGCTGTTCAAGTCGGTCGCCCGCTCCCCGATCGCCGGTCGCGTGGAGAGCGTCTCTTCGGTGACGGGGCAGGTGCTGCTGCGCGAGCCGCCGGTCCCGGTCGAGGTCAACGCGTACGTGGACGGCGAGGTCGTGGAGGTGCGCCCGGAGGAGGGCGTCGTCGTGGAAACGCACGGCACGCTCGTGCAGGGTATCTTCGGGATCGGCGGCGAGGCCTGCGGCCTGATCGAGATGGTCGCCGCCGCCCCCGACGAGGTGTTGGACCCGTCCTGCCTCGAGATCGCCCACGAGGGCAAGATCGTCGTGGGCGGGTCGCTGGTGACGGCGGAGGCGCTGCAGCGCGCGGTCATGCTCGGCGTCCGCGGCGTGGTGGCGGGCGGAATCGACGACGCGACCATCAAGGACTTTCTCGGGTACGATCTCGGCGTCGCGATCACGGGGAACGAGGACAAGGCGGTGACCCTCGTCGTGACGGAAGGCTTCGGGAGGATACCGATGGCGCAGGGCACCTTCGAGCTGCTGCAGGCCCGCGCGAGGATGAAGGCCAGCATGAACGGCGCCACGCAGATCCGCGCCGGCGTGATCCGTCCCGAGGTCGTCGTGCCGCTCCCGGGGCGGCGCGCGGCCGGCGGGCCGGCGGCGGAGGTCGTCGCGGGCGGGCTCGTGCCCGGCACGCGCGTGCGCATCATCCGCGAGCCGCACTTCGGCCGGCTCGGACGCGTGGCCGAGCTGCCGTCGGCGCTGCAGCGGCTGCCCACCGAGGCGGCGGTCCGCGTGCTCGTCGTGGATCTCGAGGGCGGGAGCCGCCACGTCCTGCCGCGCGCCAACGTCGAGATCATCGAGAGCTGATGCGAGCCGCGATCGCGACGGGAGCGCTTCTCCTCCTCCTTTGCCCGGTCGCCGGTGCGCGGGCGCAGGAGGTCGCTCCGCCGTCGGATGCGACCGCGCGCGACACGCCCGACGACGGCGGTCGCTCGGTGGACCTGTCGTGGCAGGTGCCCGCGGGGGCGCCGGTCGAGGACGTCGTGGAGATCGAGCGCGTGGCGAGCGACGGGTCGTCGCGCGCGCTGGGTCGGGTGCCGCTCGGCGACGCCGCGTTCACGGACGGACCGACCGCGACGGGGGAGGAGGGGCCCGTCGACGGCGTGACGTACCGCTGGCGACTCGTCACCCGTCGCGGCGATCTGTCCTCGACCGCCGTGGAGACCGGTCCCGCGTCGTCCTCCGCGCAGCTCTTCCACCACTCCCGCCTGAACATCCTCGTCATCCTGGCGGTCATCGCGACCTTCGTGCTCGTCAACATCGGCCTCGCGGCCCGCGGCGACCGGGGGTTCTTCATCCGGCGGCTCGCGCCGGTGGACGCGATGGACGAGGCGATCGGCCGGGCCACCGAGATGGGTCGCTCGGTGCTGTACGTGCCCGGCATCGAGGAGGTCGACGACATCCAGACCATCGCGTCGATGCTGATCCTCGAGCGTGTCGCCGAGAAGACCGCCACGTACGACGTTCCGCTCGAGGTGCCCACGCGCACGCCGTTCGTCCTCGCGGTGGCCGACGAGGTGGTGAAGAACGGATGCGCCGCGGCCGGCCGGCCGGACGCCTATCGCCCGGACTCCGTGCGCTACATCTCGAGCGAGCAGTTCGCGTACTGCGCCGGCGTGAACGGCATGATCCTCCGCGAGCGGCCCGCCGCGAACCTGTACCTCGGCAAGTTCTACGCGGAGTCCCTCATCTTCGCGGAGACGGGCTTCGCCGCCGGCTCCATCCAGATCGCCGGCACGGCGGAGGTCACGCAGCTGCCCTTCTTCATCGCCGCGTGCGACTACACGTTGATCGGCGAGGAGTTCTTCGCCGCGAGCGCGTACCTCTCGCGCGATCCGTCGCTCCTCTCCACGATTCGCGCCGCGGATTGGGCGAAGATCGCGCTCGTGAGCGCGCTCGTGATCGGGGCCGTCCTCGAGTCCCTGGGGATGCCCGGCTTCCACGCCTGGTTCCGAGTCCATTGACCTCCCGGCCCCCGAGGGTCCCGTGAAGCAAGGCATTCCCTGGCTACTGAGCTTCGTCGCGGGCGCCGTGATGATCGCGGACTACTTCGTCCCGCACCGCCGCTTCGCGTCGCTCGTGCAGGAGCTCCAGCAGTGGGGGCTCATCGTCGTCGCGTTCACGCAGGTGCTCGGGATCGCGAACGTGCTGCAGCTCCATTCGCGGAAGATCGCGCGCCGGGCCGCGGACTGGCGCTACAGCGTCGTCCTCGTCGTGTGCCTCGTGGGGATGGCGGCCTTGGGGATGTCCCCGCACTACGACGACCCGCGGTCGCCCTTCCAGTGGCTGTACGACACCACCTACGACCCCTTGGCCGCCACGATGTTCGCGCTCCTCGCGTTCTTCATCACGTCGGCGGCGTACCGCGCCTTCCGCGCGCGCAGCACGGAGGCGGTGCTCCTCCTCGGGGCGGCGATCCTGGTGATGCTCGGACAGGTCCCGGTGGGAGCCGCGATCTGGGGACCGGACAAGTTCCTCGGCGGGTTCCCCGGCGTGAAGGACTGGATCATGGACGTGCCGAACCTCGCGGGGAAGCGCGCGATCCTCATGGGCGCGGCGCTCGGCGCCATCTCCACGGGGCTGCGCGTGATCCTCGGTCTCGAGCGCGCGCATCTCGGCGGGGGGAGCTGACGTGGCGAAGCTTCCGGGCGGCGGTTGGCTCGAGCGCCTCGAGAATCTCGACCGCCGCTGGCTCTTCGTCGCGCTCGCGGCGGCGATCGTCGTTCCGCTCCTCGTGCCGGTGCCGCTCCCGCTCGCCGTCACGCCGATGGTGCGGGACCTGTACGACGCGATCGAGCGGCTGCCCGAGCACTCCATCGTGCTCGTGTCCGCGGACTACGATCCCTCCGGCAAGCCGGAGCTGACTCCCTTCCACGTGGCGCTCATGCGTCAGCTGGCGCGCAAGAAGCTCCGCGTGGTGATGGTGAGCCTGTGGGCGCCCGGGCCGCCGCTCACCGAGCAGGTACTCGCCGAGGTCGGCTACGAGACGACGCTCGGGCAGAAGCGCGGCGTGGATTTCGTGCACCTCGGGTTCAAGGAAGGGCGCCAGATCGTCATGAAGGCGATGGGGCAATCGCTCCGGCAGACGTTCCCCAAGGACCACGGCGGCACTCCCGTGGACCAGATCCCGCTCATGCGCGAGGTGGACGGCTACGGGGACTTCGCCCTGCTCATCGACGTCTCCGCGGGCAATCCCGGCGTGAAGGAGTACGTGCAGGTCGTGCAGAGCCGGTACCGCGTGAAGATGGTGGGCGCGTGCACGGCGGTTTCCGGTCCGGACTACGTTCCGTACTACAAGGCCGGGCAGCTCCTCGGCCTCGCCGCGGGCATGAAGGGAGCGGCCGAGTACGAGAAGCTCGTGGGCCACCCCGGGGCCGCCACCACGGGAATGGCGGCGCAGAGCGCCAGCCACGTGCTCCTCGTCGCGTTCATCCTCTTCGGCAACGTGATGTACTTCCGCGCCCGCCGCCGGGGAGACTCCTGATGGGACTGCTCCAGGTCTGGATCAGCGCGGCGCTGACGCTCTTCATCCTGAGCTTCCTCTATCGGGACAACCCGCTGTACAAGCTCGCGGAGCACGTCTTCGTGGGGATCAGCGCCGGCTACTACTTCGCGCTCGAGTTCCAGGAGACGATCCGGCCGAATCTCTGGAATCCCGTCGTGCACGACGCGCACTGGGTGCGCCTGGGCGCGCTCGTCCTCTCGCTGCTCATGTTCTCGCGCTTCTTCGGCCGCATCTCGTGGCTCTCGCGGTGGCCGATCGCCTTCGTGGTGGGCATGTACGCCGGCATCAACGTCATCGCGTTCGGCTCCGGCGACCTGGTGATCCAGCTGGAGGCCACCATGCTGGACTTCCTGCACGGCGGCCTCCTCGGGGTCAGCAATCTCCTGCTCGTGGTGGGCCTGGCCACGAGCCTGCTCTACTTCTACTTCTCCCGCGAGCATCGGGGAGCGCTGGGCGTCGCGTCGCGGGTGGGGGTATGGTTCCTCATGGTGTCGTTCGGCGCGAGCTTCGGATACACGGTCATGTCCCGCGTGTCCCTCGCGATCGGACGGGCGAGGTACCTCATGGGGCACCCCTTCGTCTCCACCCTGCTCGTGGTCGGCGTGGCGGCGGCGCTCTTCGCCTGGGCGCGCTCGCGAGGGCGCGGCCCGGAGCAAGGAAGCGCGGCATGAGCCGGCGCGCGCAGGCCGTCCTGCTCTGCGCCCTGCCCCTGCTGTGCGCGGCGTGCTCCGGGAAGCGGAGCGACCAGGCGGCGCCCCCCAGCACGCTCGTGATCGGGGTCTCCGCGCAGCCGGACCACCTGGACCCGCTCGTCGCGGGGAGCGCGTTCGCCGTGGACCTGTGCGACCTGCTCTTCCTCCGCCTCGCCTACTACGGCCCGCCGCCCGACTACGACTATGCGCCGGTCCTCGCGGAGAGCTGGGAGCTGTCCGACGATCGGAAGACGCTCACGTACCACCTCCGCCACGACGTGACCTGGAGCGACGGCGTTCCGACCCAGGCGAAGGACGTGGCGTTCACGTTCGCGCGCGCCAAGGATCCGTCGGTGCCCTATCCGAACCGCTCGAAGCTGCGCAAGATCGAGGCATGCGAGGCGCTGGACGACTGGACCGTTCGCTTCCGGTTCTCGGAGCCGTCGTGGGAGCCGGTGTCCGACACGGATCTCCACATCGTGCCCGAGCATCTCTTGGCGAGCGTCCCTCCCGCGGACCTGCTCACTTGCCCGTTCGATCGATCGCCGGTGGGCAACGGCCGCTGGAAGCTGCGCGAGTGGGTCCGCGACGAGCGAGTCGTGCTGGAGGCGAACGACGCGTGCGCTCTCGGGCGGCCCGTCTACGACCGCGTGGTGTTCCGGGTCATCCCGGAGGAGACCACGATGCGCACGGAGCTCCTCTCCGGCGGCATCGACCTGTACGACCGCTACCCGAACAAGTGGTACAAGGAGGACTCGCAGCGCACGGACCTGCGCTTCGTCCGCCTCTCCGACAAGGGCTACGTGTACATCGGGTGGAACCTCAAGAACCCGCTCTTCCAGGACGTGCGCGTGCGTCGCGCCCTGACCTACGCCACGGACCGGCAGTCCATCCTCGACGCGTTCCGCGGCGGCTTCGGCAAGGTGTCGGCGATCCCTCTCTACGCGGAGCACCCGGATTACGACCCGAACGTGAAGCCGCTGCCCTTCGATCCGGCGGCGGCCGCGCGCCTGCTGGACGAGGCGGGGTGGACGAAGCGCGATCCCGACGGCGTGCGCACGAAGGACGGCCGGCGCTTCGAGTTCACGTACGTGATCACGAGCACGAACGAGATCTCCGAGAACATCGCGACGATGACGCAGGCGGAGTTCAAGAAGCTCGGGATCGCGGTCAAGGTCCAGCCGTACGAATGGACCGTCTATCTGGACCGCCTGAAGAAGAAGGACTTCGACGCGACCATCCTCGCCCGTCGCGGCAGCTTCATCTTCGATCCCGAGGACCTCTTCCACTCGCGCTCGATCTCCGGCCAGTACAACGACGTCTCCTTCGGCAACCCCGTCACGGACAGCCTCATCGATCTCGCGAAGTCCACGCCCGACCGGAAGGCGCGCCGCGCCATCTGGTGGCGCTTCTTCGAGGAGTTCGACCGCCTGCAGCCGGTCACCGTGCTCTACGTCAGCGACACGAGCTACCCGGTGCGCCGCGACCACGTGGCCCGCTCGCCGATGGACCTTCGCGGGCCGTTCTTCCTCCTGCACGAATGGGCCCCGGAGGCGAGGGGCCGGTGACGTCGCGCGCGGCGCGAGGCGCGGTCTCCGCCGCGGCGACGTCGGGGGTGCCGCGCCCGTGAGTCGATACCTGCTGCGCCGCGTGCTCGTGTCGATCCCGCTCCTGTGGGCCCTCGCCACGGCCACGTTCTTCGTCGTGCGGCTGGCGCCGGGCGATCCCCTCGCGATGTACTACAACCCCGACATCGATCCCAGCGTGATGCAGACGATGCGGCAGCACCTGGGCCTCGACGCGCCGCTGCACGTGCAGTACGTGAAGTGGCTCGCGGCGGTCGCGCACGGCGAGCTCGGCATCTCCTTCTCGTATCATCGCCCGGTCGCCGACGTGCTGCGGGAAGCGATCCCGAACACGCTCGCCCTGACCGGGCTCTCGCTGGCCCTCATCCTCGTCGTGGGCGTGCTCGTGGGCGTCGTGTCCGCGGTGCGCCAGTACTCGTTCCTCGACCACGCGGCCACGCTGGGGTCGCTCTTCGTGTATTCGATGCCGGGGTTCTGGCTCGGGCTGATGCTGATCCTCGTGTTCTCGCTCAAGCTGCATCTGCTCCCGGCGAGCCAGATGCAGTCGGTGGACGCCGAGTTCCTGTCACAGCCGGCGCGGCTCCTCGATCGCGTGCGGCATCTCGTGCTGCCCGTGTTCGTGCTCGGCGTGGCCTCCGCAGCGTCGGTCGCGCGCTTCACGCGCGGCAGCCTCCTCGACGTCATCCGGGCCGACTACGTGCGCACGGCGCGGGCGAAGGGGCTCTCGGAGCGCCGCGTGATCTTCCGGCACGCGCTCGTCAACGCGCTGATCCCGGTGATCACCCTGCTCGGGCTCTACTTCCCGTTCCTGCTCTCCGGCGCGGTCGTGACCGAGACGATCTTCGCGTGGCCGGGCATGGGGCGCGTGACGGTGGCGGCGATCTTCGCGCGCGACTATCCGGTCGTGATGGCGACGAACCTCGTGGCCGGCGTGATGGTCGTCGCGGGCAACCTGCTGGCCGACGTGCTGTACGCCGTCGTCGATCCGCGGATCCGGTACGAATGAGGGCGCTCGACTTCCTTCCGGGGCTCGCGCAGGCACGAGAGGGGCGGGGCGGCCGCGCCGCGATCTTCGCCGGGGCGTGGGCGCTCGCGCTCGCGGTCCTCGCGGCGCGCCGGGGCGCGGTGGCGGCGGCGGTCGCGCGCAACGACGCGCCGGCCGACGCGCGGGTCGCGGCGGCGTTCCTGGGGCTCGCCCTCGTCTCGATTCCGGTTCTGGCGGCGCTCGATGCTGCCGGCTCGCGCCGCGCGGCGGCGCGGGCGCCGGCGGGCACGAGCCAGGCGCGCCTCGTGGCTCGGCGCTTCTCGCGGAACCGGGTCGCCGTGACCGGGCTCCTTCTCGTGCTCGCCCTGTACGCGCTCGCGATTCTCGCGCCCCTGCTCGCCCCGTACGATCCGAACCTCCAGACGGAAATCGTGCGCACGCGCTCCCTGCCGCCCGGCGCGGCCGTCGTCTCGGCGAGCGGCGAGCGGATGGTCTTCCCGCTCGGCACGGACAAGTACGGGCGCGACCTCCTCTCGCGCATCCTCTACGGAGCCCGCATCTCGCTCTCGATCGGCTTCGTCGCGGTGGGCATCGCGGTCACCCTCGGCACGCTCGCCGGAGCCCTGGCCGGCTACTTCGGCCGCGCGACCGACTGGACGGTGATGCGCGCCGTCGACGTGCTGTCCGCGTTCCCGCGCATCTTCCTCGTGCTGACGCTCATCGCGATCTGGAGCCCGAGCATCTGGCTCATCGTGGGCGTCCTCGGCGCGACGTCGTGGATGGGCGTGGCGCGCCTCGTACGGGGGCAGATCCTGTCGCTGCGCGAGCGCGAGTTCGTCCAGGCCACGCGCGCGCTCGGCCTCCCGCACGCGCGGATCCTGTTCCGCCACGTGCTGCCGAACGCGCTCTCGCCCGTCATCGTGGCGGCGAGCCTCATGATCGGCGACGTCATCCTGACCGAGGCGGTGCTGTCCTTCCTCGGCCTCGGCGTTCAGCCGCCCACCGCGTCCTGGGGCAACATCATCAATCAGGGACGGGACGACCTGCTCGGCGCGTGGTGGGTGGCCACGTTCCCCGGGCTGGCGATCGTGCTGACCGTCGTCTCGTACAACCTCCTCGGCGACGGCCTGCGCGACGCGCTCGATCCGCGCACGGGGACGTGACCGGCGCCGCTCGCCCGCCGCCGCGCGTCACGAGGCGCCGTCCTTCCGCTCCGTCGTGGGGGCGTAGCGCAGCACGCGGACCTTCTCGAGCGTGATCAATCCCTCGCGGACGAGGCGGTCGATCGCCGGCAGGATGCGATCGATGTTCTCCTGGGTGTCCACCGTCTCGAGCACGATCGGGAGATCCTGGCTGAGCCGCAGCAGATGCGCGGCGTGGAGATGGCTCTTCGCGCCGAACCCGAGGATGCAGCGTTGCACCGTGGCACCGGCCAGCTTCTCCCGGCGGAGGAGCTCCACGAGCGCTTGGTAGAGCGGGCGGCCCGCGTGCTTGTCGGCCTCGCCGATGAAGATGCGCATGAGGACCTGCTCGCCGTCGAGGACTCGCATCAGGAACCTCCCGTGAGGGTGCGCCCGGCGGCCCACCCGATCCAGGTGGCGCCGAGACAGAGCGCCACGTTCGAGGCGACGTTGAGCGCGGCCGTGCGCCAGTCGCCGTCGTGGAGCGCGCGCACGGTCTCGTAGGCGAACGTGGAGAAGGTGGTGAAGCCGCCGAGGAAGCCCACCGTCAGAGCGATGCGCCACTCGCGCGGGATCCGATCCGATCCGAGCGCGATCTCCATGATCAGGCCGATGCCCAGGCAGCCGAGGACGTTGACGGCGAGCGTGCCCCAGGGGAAGCGCTCTCCCAGGATGCCGTACGTCCAACCGCTCAGCCCGTGGCGCGCGAGGGTGCCCAGGGCGCCCGCCAGGGCGATCATCAGGATCTCGGACAAGGGCGTCCTCCGAGTGCGAGAGCCCGGAGGCGATGGCCGGCGCCTACGGGAACCGGATCCGTAGGAGTCATCGGCCGCGCCGTGACGCGGCGGTTCGAGGCGGACTCCACCGCCGGCAGCGAGCGAGGTCGCCAGTATCGCGCCGGTCCGTCGCCCGGTCAAACGGATCCCGGCAGCGCCTTCGCGAAGCTACGCGGCGAGCGCCGCGCGGCGCCGCACGCGCTCGCGGATGGACTCCGGCCGGTCGTCGGGGATCGCGGCGAGCAGGCGACGCGTGTAGTCCTCGCGAGGGCTCGCGTAGATCTCCGCCGCCGGCCCCGCTTCCACGATGCGACCGGCGCTCATGATGGCCACGTCGTCCGCCATGAACTTCACCACCGCGAGATCGTGGCTGATGAACAGGTACGTGAGCCCGCGCTTCTCCTGCAGGTCGCGCAGCAGGTTCAGGACCTGCGCCTGCACGGAGACGTCGAGCGAGGAGACCGGCTCGTCGCACACCACGAACGCCGGATCGACGGCGAGCGCGCGCGCGATGCAGAGCCGCTGCCGTTGTCCGCCGGAGAACTCGTGCGGATACCTCCGGAGGTGTGCGGCCGGCAGCCCGACCTCTTCGAGCAGCGCTCCGGCGCGGTCCCGTCGCTCGGCCGGGCTCGCGCAGATCCCGTGGACCTCCATGGGCTCGAGGAGGGCGGCCTCCACGGTGAGGCGCGGGTTCAGCGAGCCGAAGGGATCCTGGAAGACGATCTGCATGCGCCGGCGCAGGCGCCGCAGCTCCGTGCCGCCGAGGGACGCGAGGTCCACGCCGTCGAAGCGGATGCGTCCGGCGGTGGGCTCCACGAGGCGCAGGATGGCGCGGCCGGTCGTCGTCTTGCCGCAGCCCGATTCGCCCACGAGCCCGAGCGTGCGCCCGCGGCGGATCACGAAGCCGATCCCGTCGACCGCCTTCACGTGTCCCACGACGCGCTGCAGGACGCCCTTGCGGATGGGGAAATGCACGGACAGGCCTTCGACCGACACGAGCGGCGGCTCGCCGGGCGGGGACGGCGGTCGGACGCGCGGCAGCGTGTAGCGCGCGAGATCGGGCTCCCGCGCGACGACGTCGATCTCTCCGTCCTCGTGCTCGCGCACGTCCATGAAGTCGGCCACGCTCGGCAGCCGGGTGTACGGCGTGGCGAGGCGCGGTCGGCAGGCGAGCAGCGCGCGCGTGTAGGGGTGGTGCGGCCGCTCGAACACCTCGAGCAGGGAGCCCTGCTCGACGAGGCGGCCGCGGTACATCACCGCCACCTCGTCCGCGATCTCGGCGATCACCGCGAGGTCGTGGCTGATGAAGAGGATCGCCATTCGTCGCGTGTCCCGGAGCTTGCGCAGCAGCTCGAGGATCTGCGCCTGGATGGTCACGTCGAGCGCGGTCGTGGGCTCGTCGGCGATGAGGAGCTTCGGGTTGCACGAGAGCGCCATCGCGATCATCACGCGCTGCTGCTGGCCGCCGGACAGCTCGTGCGGGTACATGGACAGGCGCCGCACGCCGTCCGGCAGCCCGACTTCCTCGAAGAGCTGCAGCGTCCGGCGGCGCGCCTCCGCCTTGCCCACCTTCTGGTGGACGAGGATCGCCTCCATGACCTGGCGGCCCACGGTCAGCACCGGATTCAGCGACGTCATGGGCTCCTGGAAGACCATGCTGATCTCGGCGCCCCGGACGGCGAACATCTCCCGCTCGGGCAACCGGAGCAGGTCGCGGCCGAGGAAGGCGATGCGCCCCGCTTCGATCTCGCTCGTGCGATCGGGGAGGAGCCGCAGCACCGACAGGCTCGTGGCCGACTTGCCCGAGCCCGACTCGCCCACCAGCCCGAGCGTGCGACCTTCGTGCACCTCGAGCGTGAGGTCGCGGACGGCGCGGACGCTCTCGTCTTCGGTGAAGAACGTCGTGCGGAGTCCCTCGATGCGGAGAAGGGCCGGGGCCGACATGGGCGGGCTCCTTCGCGCGGGCGCGTCGCGGGAGGGGCGATGCGTGGCAAGTCGTTGGGAGAGCCGACAATAGGTTCGGTTTTCGGGGCTGTCAACGCGCCCAGCGCGCGAAGGCCCCGAAGCGGCGTAAAGAACCATTTCGCAACATGTTGGTCAGCTTGACACCCCTCGGACGCTTGGCTATAGTGACCGCGCCGTCTCCGGGTATGTCCGCCTTACTCGCAGTGCCGCAACGAGTTGCGAGATCGGAACCGGGGGCGGAAGGGGGGTCGGCAAGGGGAGTCGTCCGAAGTCGAGACGCGCGGTAGTTCTGGAGCGCGCGGTGCTCGGCCAGCCCCTGCCGCCCTCGCGCCGATCTTCTGAGCGACCGATCGCGCCGCCATTCCTCTGGCCAGGGCGGCCCCGGTCGGACGCCGGCGTCCTTCCGGGGGAGGGTCCGCGATGCCGAAGGCGCGATCCGCTCGTGTTCTGCTCGTGCTCGCTCTGCTCGCGCTGGCGGCGTCCCCCGCGCTGGCGCAGCGCCCGGCCATGCTGGGGCGCATCAGCGGCACCGTCACGCGCGACGACGGCGAGCCGATCCCGTTCGCGAACGTCATCCTCCTGCCCATCAAGATGGGCGTGAACGCGGACGCGAACGGCGTCTTCACGCTGGAGAGCGTGCCGGCGGGCACGTACACCGTCCAGATCCAGCACCTCTCGGCGGAGACGAAGACCATCCCGAACGTCGTCGTGAAGGGCGGGGAGCTGACGAAGCTCGGCGTGCAAGTGCTGAAGGGCAAGATCGGCGCGTCGATCGGCGCGCTCAAGGTCGTCGGCAAGCACGAGAAGCTCGCGAAGGAGGCCAGCAGCACCATCCACACGATCGACACGAATCAGATCGGCAAGATCCGGTCGATCACCACCACCGAGGAAGCCGTCGCCACTCAGGCCGGCGTGGTGCAGCTCGGCGGCGAGCTGTTCGTCCGCGGCGGCCGGAGCGGCGAGCTGAAGACGGTCGTGGACGGCATGCCCATCTCGGACTCCTTCACCGGCTCGGCCGGCACCGGGACGCTGGACATCGCGCTGACGTCGCAGGAGTCCATTCAGGTCCTCACCGGCGGCTTCGACGCGGAGTACGGCAACGCGCAGTCGGGAATCATCGAGATCAGCACTCCCGAGGGCGGGGACAAGTACCAGGGGCAGGTCAAGTTCCTCACGGACGACTTCGGCGCGCCGGACCGCACCTACTTCAACTACGACAACGTGGAGTTCGGATTCGGAGGACCGGCGCCGCTCGTGGGAGACGCCTGGCGCTTCTACGTGTCCGGGTCGGGCGTGTTCCAGGACACCTACCTCAAGACCCTCGAGGATCGCCCGGCGCGTCGCCTGTACTTCGACAACACGAAGCTCGCCACGTTCCGGAATCGCCAGGAGAACGAGCTCACCGGACAGGGCAAGCTGACGTACCGGTTCCCCGGGGACAAGAAGATCTCCGCCGAGTACCTGTTCTCGCGCACGGACAACGACTGGTACAACCACGCGTTCAGCCGCGTCGGCTACTGGTCGCAGTCGCACAAGCAGTGGTGGTTCGCGCCGCTGGACAGCACGTACACGTACTACAACGGTCCCGAGCACGTCTCCACCCGGAAGAGCGACAACGCCCAGTACAAGGTGGTGTACTCGTACCCGCTCTCCAAGGACTCGTACCTGAAGTTCCGCGGGTCCCTGCTGCGCAGCGGCTACGACGAGAAGGTGGCCAACAAGCAACCCGGTCAGTACGTGTCGTTCACCGGAGTCGATCAGGAGCGCGATCCGGCGAACCTCTTCTACGCGATCACGGGAGACTATCCGGTCTGGGAGGAGCGCCAGTCCGACCAGTACACGGTGCGCGCGGACTACACGAACACGGTCGGGCAGGGCGTGCACGAGTTGAAGGCCGGCTTCCAGACGGATTACTGGAAGCTGAGCCGGGACGAGATCCAGTACCCCACGGAACGGAATCCGCTGGGGAACTTCCCGAACATCTACAACGACCACGCGCTCGGCGGGAACGCGTTCATCCAGGATCGGCTCCACTACAAGAAGTCGCTGTACATCAACGCGGGCCTCCGCTTCGACTTCTTCGATCCGGGCGAGCACGCGGTGCGCGTCTCGAATCAGCGCGTGCTGGCGTTGGAGAAGCCCACGGAGGGCGTGTCGTTCCTCGAGCGGCTGAAGCTGCAGCTTTCCCCGCGACTCGGGATGACGTACCCCATCTCCGACCGGGACGTGCTGCACTTCCACTACGGACGCTTCTTCCAGCTGCCGGACCTCTTCCACATCTACGACTTCGTGAACAACCCCACCGCCGGGAACCAGCAGGTGGGGAACGCGTTCCTCGATCCCGAGACCACCATCTCCTACCAGTTCGGCGTTCGTCGCACGCTCTCGGATCGCCTGTTCCTCGACGTGAGCGTGTTCTTCAAGGACATCTTCGGCCTGATCGACACGCGGCCGTTGCTCGCCGAGAACCAGACCGAGCAGAACCAGTTCTCGTCCTCGATCTACGTGAACCAGGCTTACGGCTCGAGTCGCGGCTTCGAGCTCTCGCTCGACAAGAACTTCGCGGACTACTGGCAGGGCGGGCTCTCCTACACGCTGTCCCGCGCCACCGGCTCGGCCTCCGATCCGAACCAGGGAGCGATCGTGGCGAACCAGGGCCTGGACCGCGAGCCGATCAAGGAGGTCCCGCTGGACTGGGACCGCACCCACGTCCTCAGCGCGTTCCTCTACTTCTCGGACCCGGGCATCTGGGGGCTGAACTTCGACTTCAGCGTGGCCTCGGGATCGCCCGCCACGCCGCGGCGGCTCGGCCAGCGCACGACCAAGGCGGAGGACATCAACACCATCCGCCTGCCGTACGAGATGACGCTGAACGTGCGCGCGAACAAGCAGTATTCGGTGTACCGACAGGAGTTCCGTCTCTTCGTGGAGGGCCGCAACGTCCTCGACCGGAAGAACGTGCGGACCGACCTGCCCGGCCTCTTCCCGACCCCGTCGCACGAGTACTACCAGGAGTACTACACGGAGTTCGGCGAGCTGGGCGGCGCGTACAACCTCAAGGACACGATCGGCGCGGCGCAGGACATCTTGGTGCCGCTGAACGACCCGCGCGTGTACGGCGAGCCGCGCACGTTCCGTGCGGGCGTCCAGTTCGAGTTCTAGTCCCTCGCTCGGCGCGCGCGGCGCCGGGCCGGGAAGGAAGCGGGAGGGTCGCAAGTGCCACGGGATGATCGGCGGTGGGCGGTGAGGTCGGCGGCGGCAGTCCTCGCCGGCGTGCTCTTCGCCGCGCCCGCCCTCGCGCACTTCCAGGGAGTGACGCCTCAGCAGCAGGCGGGGCAGGGCAGCCTCCGCGTCGACGAGTTCGCCGGCTGGGTGCACGACGCCGGGAACCTGCTCCTCCACGTGTCCAACCGCGGCTACTTCGGACGCCAGGGCGCGGATCTGACGCAGCCGTCCGCCGAGTGGCCGGCCGGCTCCGGGCACGAGTACCTCTACGCCGCGGGACTCTGGGTGGGCGGCGTGGTCTCGCGCGGCGGCGCGCAGGACACGCTGGTGTCGTGCGGCCTGTACCAGTTCGGCGAGTGGTACAACCGCACGCCGAACGAGGGCTGCGGCAACCCTCCCTCGGGAATCTGCCGGACCTTCGAGGGCGCGCCGAGCGGCTTGCGCAACTTCGACGACGACGGCGACGGGCTGATCGACGAGGACCCGCTGGACGGCGCGGACAACGACGGCGACGGGCGCATCGACGAGGACTTCGCGGGCATCTCGCAGCAGATGTTCCGCTGCGTGTACTACGACACGTCGCTGTTCTTCAATCAGTTCTTCCCGGATGCGGCGGACAAGCACACGCCGATCGGTCTGCGCGTGGAGCAGGAGAGCTACGCGTGGACCGACCCGCAGTTCGACGACTTCATCGGCATCGAGTTCCACGTGAAGAACATCTCGCGGGTGCTGGATCCGGTCGGATGGGACGTCACCAGCTGCTACATCGGTTTCATGGTGGACGCGGACTGCGGGATCGACCAGACGGACCTGAACTACTGGACGGATGATCAGGGCGCGTACGCCGCGTTCGACACGTCGATCGCGTCCCAGTCGGGGGGCGCGCCCATCCGTCTGCACCTCACCATGGGATACATGTTCGACGAGAATGGCGGCCAGAACAGCGCGGACGACGTCAGCGGCTACATCGGGTGCATGTTCCTCGGACACACGGTGGACACGCTGAACCCCGTGGGCCAAGCGCTCGCGCCGCGCGAGGTGGGCATCCACGCTTTCCGCATCTGGTCCGGCGGCGATCAGGACCCGCGTGACGATCTGGACCGCTACCGCTTCCTGCGCGGCTTGCAAGACACGGGCCGCACGATCGACCAAGCCACGACTCGGCCGGCGGACTATCGATTCCTCGTCTCGGCCGGCCCGTTCGCGCGCGTCCCGCCGGAGTCCACGCTGACGTTCCAGGTCGCGTTCGTGTGCGGCGAGATGCTGACGGTCACGGATCCGGAGACGGGCCTGACGCACCGCATCCCGGACTTCACGAACCCCATCCAGGCGCAGCGCGTGTACAACGGGTTCGCAGACCCGTCCACGCACAAGATCGTGCACTGGGCCACCAGCTCACCGCCTCCGCCGCCGAACATCAGCGTGACGGCCGGGGACAAGAGCGTGACCGTGCAGTGGGACGACTTCCCGGAGAAGGTCCCGGATCCGCTGACCCGCGAGCTGGACTTCGCAGGCTACCAGGTCTGGAAGGCGGAGGGCTGGCGGAGGGACTCGGTCATTCCTTCGGACGACATGTGGCGTCTCATCGCGGACTACGACTCCACGGAGTTGGGGGACATCGATACCGGGATGACGGGCATCGGCAAGTACCGCTTCGTCGACACGCGCGTGCAGAACGGGTTCTACTACTGGTACGCGGTCACGGCGTACGACCGCGGCTCGTTCCGGAAGGAGATCGCCAGCATCGACAGCTCGCGCGTGCCGTACGACACCACGTTCACCGTGACGCGCACGGATACGCCCAAGTACGGGAAGTTCTCGCAGAACATGACCAAGGTCATGCCGCACACCACCGCGGCCCAGACCCTGGACGACGTCTACGTGGTGCCGAACCCCTACAAGCTCTCGGCGGCCTGGGATCTCGCGGAAACGTCGGCGGAGCCTACCGGACGGCGGATCAAGTTCTTCAACCTGCCGCCGCGTGCCACGATCCGGATCTTCACCCTGGCGGGGGATCACGTGGCCACGATCACGCACAACGACGCCACGCGTGTGACCGGCGAGCCGCCGGGGCAGGAATCGTGGAACCTGATCTCGAAGAACAACCAGGATACGGTGAGCGGGATCTACATCTACCACGTCCGCTCGGACGTCGACGGCTCGGAGAAGGTTGGCAAGTTCGTGATCATTCGCTAAGGTGGGTCGCTGCCCGCCGGAACGGAACGTCGCCGGTCGTCGCTGCGGAGGAGGAGAGCCCGTGAGGAGTCGAGTCGGCATCGCCGTCGTCGCGACGCTGCTGTTGGTCGCGGCCGACGCGCATGCGGGAGCGATCTTTCGCAAGGTGGGGACCGCCGGGGCGCAGTTCCTGAAGATCGGGGCCGGCGCCCGCGCCGTCGGGATGGGGGAGGCCTTCGTGGCCGTCGCGGACGATGCCTCGTCCATCTGGTGGAACCCCGCCGGCGTCGCGCGCATCACGCAGGAAGGGGAGAGCCGGCTGACGCTCAACCACTCCACGTGGCCCGCGGAGATCTCGCACGAGTTCTTCGGCTACGCGTTCACGTATCACGGGCTTCCGGGGTCGTACGCATTCAGCTCCACCGTGCTGCAGATGGACCCGATCGCGGTGCGAACGGAGTACAGCCCGCAGGGCACCGGAGAGAACTTCGACGCCGGCAGCTTCAACCTGGCCGCCACGTGGGCGAAGAACCTGATCGACCGGTTCGCGTTCGGCCTCTCGGCGAAGTACATCCACATGGGTCTCGAGAAGGCGAACGCCGACGGGTTCGTGGTGGACTTCGGCACGCTGTACTTCACGGACTTCAAGACGATCCGCATCGGCATGGCCATCCAGAGCCTCGGACCGTCCATGACGTTCCTGCAGGAGAGCTTCCCGATGCCCACGATGTTCAAGGTGGGCACCGCGATGGACCTGTACCAGAGCAAGCACAACAACCTGCTGGCCGCTTTCGAGTTCGACCATCCGGCGGACAACGCCGAGCGCGCCAGCGTGGGAACCGAGTACACGCTCAAGGCGTTCCAACCGAACGTGCGGCTGCAGCTCCGCGGCGGGTACCGGTTCAACCGCGACGAGGAGCGCGCCACGGCCGGGTTCGGCGTCGAGTTCCCGACCGGCGCCAAGTCGTCGATGCGGGTGGATTACGCTTGGTCGCAGATGACCTTCTTGGACGACACTCACAAGTTCTCGGCCGAAATCCGCTTCTGACGGCGGACGCCGCCCCTTGGCGGTGCCGGGAAACCGAGGGGGGTGAGCGCCGCGGCGCCGCCCCCCTCGTCGCTTGAGCGGCGGGAGGCACGGCATGCGGCGATGGCTCACGGGGACGCTGCTCGGCGCCATTCTCCTGGCGCACCCTCCGGCGGCGCCGGCGCGAGAGAACCGGACGCCGCGCGAGCCTCCGTTCAAGAGCGAGGGGGAGATCTCCTACTCGGCGGACGTCGCGGGGTTCGCCGCGACCGGCGGCAGCACGGAGGAAGAGGTCTATCTCGCCGTGCCGAACGACGAGCTCGCGTTCCGCGAGCAGAATGGCTCGTGGGCGGGCAGCCTCCGTTTCCAGGTCGTCCTGCGGGACACCGCCGGCGACGAGGCGTATCACTCCGCGTCCGACCTCACGCCTCAGGCCAAAGAGCGGGTGGACGCCGAGGACCACACCATCGTCCAGGAGATCCGGGAGCGGGCCACGTTGCGGCCGGGGCCCTACCGCCTCGAGGTGACGTTGACCGATCTCGCGTCGGAGAAGAAAGGACTCCTGGACCGCATCCGTCACATCAAGAACCGCGGTCGCCTCGAGACGTGGATCGAGGTGCCTCGCTTTCCGGCGGACTCGCTGACGCTTTCGGACCTGGTGCTGGTCCGCGGGGCGCGCGAGGCGGCGGACGAGGACGCGTGGGCGCGTCGCGGCGTGGACTTCGATCCGAACCCGTCGCGCTACTACGGATTGGGTCTGCCGCAGGTGCGGTGCTTCGCCGAGGTGTCCTCCGGACCGGATTGGCAGGAGGGCGACACCTTCCTCGTCCAGCTTCAGGTCATGGACCCGGCCGGCGTGCCGATCCTCGATCGCACCAGCCGCGCCGAGCCGAAGTTCCGCGACTTCGGGGTGACGGACGAGCACGGGCTGGCGAAGAGCGTTCCCGCCGGCACGTACAAGCTCGCGATGACGGTGCTGAACGAGAGGACGCACGCGGTGGCACGCACCGAGCGCCCCTTCGAGGTCCTCTGGGCGGTCTCCTCCTGGGGTCGGGAGGCCGACGCGGTTCTCCAGGAGATGATCCTCGTGATGACGGACGCGGAGTACGACCGGCTCGAGAAGCTCAAGCCCGGCGCGCGCGAGGTCTACCTCGCCGAGTTCTGGCACGGCCTCGACCCCGACCCCGCCACGCCGGACAACCCCGCTCTCGACACGTTCCGCACGCGGGTGGAGTACGCCGACCGGCAGTTCGCGACGCCGCTCCGCCGTGGCATCCTCACGGACCGCGGCCGCGTGTACGTCCGCTACGGCGCGCCGGACGACGAGTCCTACCAGTTCTCGGCGTCGAACTTCGGCGGTGGGGCAGGGGTCGAAGACGTCGCGGAGCCGGGCGAGCGCGTGGACCTCGGGACGCGGCCGTCCACGTCGTTCCTGAACGCCGACGAGTTCCGCCAGGGCGACGTCTCGGATCTCGCGGCGCAACGCGGCGGCGCCACCGTCAAGTCCCAGCAGGTCGTGGTGTGGACGTACGACGGGCGGGGCGCGCCGTTGCGGCCCGGACACCAGGATCTCTCCGGGTCCAGCCACAAGGGCCTGAAGTTCGTCTTCTCCGACGCCATGGGCAACGGCGACTATCAGCTGATCGGGAGCAGCGGGACCACCATCTACTGATCCGCAGCGGCTCGGGGCCAGGCTCCGTCTCTCGGCGAGCCGCCGGGACGGAACGGCCTGGCGCGGAGACGAACGTCTTTGCACGGCACGGGGGTTCGGCGCTAACGTGGCCGGCGGTCTCGGCCGCGATCCACCTTGCGCGGCTCAAGGAGGACCCGATGACGGAGCAGACGACCGTTCCCGGATCCGCAACGCGGGAGGCGGGCTCCGGGCCCCTCGGACTCGGTGTCGTTCCCCTGTTGCTCGTCTCGCCCGTCGAGGCCTTCCGCCGGTTGGCGCGCGAGCCCCGCTGGATCGGACCGTTCGTCCTCGGCGTGCTCCTGGTGACGATCGGCATGTGGCTGGCGCTCACCGTGACGCTCGAGGCCAGCGCGCAGAAGGCGGAGCAGATCATGGGGAAGCTGGGCGTCCCCGAGGCGAAGCGGACCGAGGCCTTGGCGAACCTGCCGAGCCCCGACGACCGCAGCGCTGCGGTCCTCATCCGCAACGTGGCCGTTCCCGGATTGATCGTCGTGGCCTTCGGCTTCCTCATGGCCGGCGTGTTGCACTTGTTCGTGAGGCTGTCCGGGCGCACGCCCGCGTTCCGGCAAACGCTCACGCTCTTCTCGGCCGGCTTCGTCGTGGTCGCCCTCGGCGACCTCGTGAAGAGCGCCCTGATGGCCGCCTCGGGCACGATGGAGGTGACGTTGGGGCCCGGTGCGCTCATTCCCGATCTGCGCTACGACTCGGTTCCTTCGATCCTGCTCGACTTCCTCGACGTCTTCTCGGTCTGGAACCTCGTCTTGCTGACGATCGGCGGGGCGGTCCTGTGGGGAACGACCCGCCGGGCCTCGTTCGGGATCTGCGGAACTTTTTGGCTCCTGAAGGGGCTCCTCGTGGTTGCGGGGCGCCTCTTCGGGGCATGGCTGGGAGCAACCTGAGCGCGGGGGGACCGCAACCCGGCCGGCGCTCGTCCCGTAGCACGAGACGCCGGGTCCTCGCGCCATCCATGGAGGTGGAAGGTGTCCAACGTCGCGCCGGGCTGCGCGCGCATCGCCGCCACGATTCTCGCCGGGCTCTGCGTCGCGGCCCCCTGCGTCGCCGAGCCGTTGACGCTCGCGGAGTGCACGAAGCTCGCCCTGTCCCACAATCTCGAGGCCGAGCAGGCCCGGGGCGATCTCCAGGCGGCCCAGGCGGGCGTTCTCGGCGCCCAGTCGGCGTTCCTGCCGCACGTGAGCGCGTCCGGGGACTGGTCGCGGTCCTCCAGCAAGATCGTCAGCGTGGATGCCGGCCTCCGGAACTTCGACGATCGTCTCTGGCGGTTCCGAGCGGGCGCCAGCCTGACGCTCTTCGACGGCTTCGCCAACTGGTACGGCTACCGTGAGGCCACGGGGGCCCGCACGGCCGCCGGCGACCGCTACCTCAAGGCGCGCCAGGACGTCGTCTCCGAGACGGAGCGGAGGTTCTTCGAGGTGCGTCGGCAGGACGCGCTGCTCGAGGTGCAGAAGAAGGCGGTCGAGCTCGCGCAGGAGCAGCTCAAGAAGACCACCGCGATGAAAGACCTCGGCGCCGCCACGCAGGCCGACGTGTACAAGGCGCAGGTGGCACAGTCCAACAGCCAGGTCACCGAGCTGCGCACGGAGCGCGACCTTCAGGTGGCCCAATCGTCCCTCTCGAGCTACCTCGGCAAGGACCCGCGCGAGGAGCTGTCGCTCGCTCCGGAGGAGCCCACCCTCGAGCAGACGCCCGATCTCGCCGCCGCGATGGACCAGGCGCTCAAGGTGAACCCGTCGCTCACCGCCGCGCGCGCCAGTCTGCAAGCGAGCGAGTCCGGCCTGCGTGTGGCGAAGGCCGCTCGCATGCCGTCCCTCTCGCTCTCGGGAGCGAGGAGCTACCAGAACGGCCAGTTCGACGGGCTGTTCGACGACGTGAACGGCACGTCCACGGTTGCGCTCTCCATGGACTTCACCGTCTTCGACGGGCTCCTCACGAAGTCGCAGATCCATCGGGCGGAGGCGGACCTCCTCAAGGCGCAGCGTGCCGCCGAGAGCGCGGAGCGCGACGTCGTGCTCGCGGTGCGCACGGCGTGGCTGGATCTCGAGATCGCGCGCCGGCAGATCGACGTGGCCCAGGAGGGGGTCCGCTCGTCCGAGGAGGATCAGCGCCTCGCGGAGGAGCGGTACCGCCTCGGCGAAGGCACCATCCTCGACGTGATCGATGCGCAGGTGAATCTCACGCGGTCCCGGACCGATCTGGAGAACGCGCGCTTCGACGCGCGCCTCGCCCTGTCGGCCCTGAAGAGCGCGGTGGGCGATCTGGCCGTCCCGGGGACCGGCCAGTGAGCCTGATCGAGATCCGCGGCGTCACGAAGCGCTACGACATGGGTAAATCCGCCGTCGTGGCGCTGGATGCCGTGGACCTCACGATCGAGCTCAACGAGTACGTCGCGATCATGGGACCGTCCGGGTCCGGCAAGTCCACGCTGATGAACATCCTGGGCTGCCTCGATCGGCCGTCCACCGGCACGTACCGCTTGCGGGACCGGAGCGTCGAGGAGTACTCGGACGACGAGCTCGCGCGGGTCCGCAACAAGGAGATCGGCTTCGTGTTCCAGACGTTCCACCTCATGCCGCGGGCGGACGCCTGGCACAACGTGGAGCTGCCGCTGGTGTATGCCGGGCTCCCGCCGGCGGAGCGCAAGGCGCGGGTGAGCCAGGCGCTGGCCGAGGTGGGACTCGCGGACCGGGCCCATCACCGCCCCTCGGAGCTTTCCGGGGGCCAGCGCCAGCGCGTGGCCGTCGCGCGCGCCCTCGTCAACGGCCCGGCGATCCTCCTCGCGGACGAGCCCACCGGGAACCTGGACACGCGCACCGGCGACGAGATCATGGCGCTCTTCGACGCGCTGCGCGCCGGCGGCCGCACCCTCGTGCTCGTGACCCACGAGGAGGACATCGCGCGACGGGCGCGCCGCATCATCCGACTGCGCGACGGGCGCATCGAGTCGGATCGTGTGGTGGAGCCGACGGTCTCCGCCGGGGAAGCGCGAGCCGGCTCGTGAGCGCCTTCTCGGGCCGCTCCACCGTCGCGACCGCCCTCGTGGCGCTCGCGCTCGCGGCGCCCGCTTCCGGCGACGACGCCTTCCCGCTGCGCGGGCTCGGCCGCCCCTCGTTCCTGGTCGATGCCACCACGGAGGCCGCCGCCGGCGACTCCGTGGACGTCGCGGTGAGCTGGCAGGTGCCCGTGCGCGAGCTCGCCTTCCGCGCCGAGGACGAGGTCCTGCGCGCCCGCTACGAGATCGCCGTGGTGTTCGATCGGGACGGACGGCAATGCGCGGCGGAGCTCTGGGAGCGACGCGTGCGGCTGCGGACGCTCGCCGAGTCCCACGACCAGCAGCGCCTCTCCCGGGGCCGGCGCACCGTGCGCCTCCCGCAGGGCGAGTACGAGCTTCGCGTCTCCGTGACCGATCGGACCTCCGGCGCGAGCAGCACCGCGTCCGCCAATCTGGACGCGCGCGCGCGGAAGTCCGGAATTGGGTTGAGCGATCTCCGCCTGGTGCGGTACACGAAGGGTGGCGCGGAGGCGAATCCCTCCCACGACGTGCCCCTCGGCGAGACCGGTCACGTCGTGCGGGCGGTCGTGCGCTCCGCGACGGGCGGCGAGGAGACCGTCGAGCTGCGCTGGAAGATCTCGGACCCCGGCGGCGGAGTCACCCTCCAGGGGGACTCCACCGTCACCGTGGGGACGGAGCCGCGCACCGTGGACTTCGCGCTGGGCACGGACCGACTCGCGCCGGGCGCGCACGACGTGGAGGTCCGCGTCGTCGGGAAGGGTGGAGGAGAGCGACGGCACCTGCAGCTCCAGGCGCGGCTGACGCCTTCGTGGTTCACGATCCATCGCGGCGAGGCGCTGGAGATCCTGTCGCTCGTTGCGGGCGACGACGACATCGGCGCGCTGCGCGCCGCGGAGGGGACCTCGTGGCCCGACGCGCTCGCTTCGTTCTGGAAGGCCCACGATCCGAGTCCCGGCACGGAGGACAACGAGTTCATCCGCGACGTCGAGGATCGCGTGGAGACGGCCACCACGCTCTTCGTCGAGCCGTTCCGCTCGCCGGGCTGGCGCACGGATCGGGGTCGCGTCTGGGTGCGCTACGGCCGCCCCGATCGCCGCTCGACGAGCACGGGAGACTTCGACCGCCCGGGTCGCGAGGTGTGGGAGTACGACTCCCCGCGACGGGTCTTCGTCTTCGTGGACCGGGGCTCCGGCGAGTACTGGCTCTCGGGCTGATCCTCGCGGTCGCGGCGGCCTGCGGGACGCGCCGCGACGCCGGCACCGCGCGCTTGCGCCTCGCGTGGTCGGCGGATCCCGTCTCGCTCGACCCCGCGAAGGCGGTCGACGTCGTGGGCGGGAGCGCGGTGTCCCTGCTCTACGAAGGGCTCGTGGACTTCGCCCCGGACGGAAGCCTCGTGCCGGGCGTGGCGGCGCGCTGGCGGGCGGAAGAGGGCGGCAGGGTCTGGCGATTCTCCCTGGATCCCTCCGCGCAGGACTCCGAGGGCCGGCCGATCGGCGCGACCGAGGTGACGGCGTCCCTGCGGCGGCTCCTCGCGCCGAGCACGGCCTCGCCGCGCGGTTGGGTGCTGGAGCGCGTGCGCGGGGCCCGCGACTTCGCCGCGGGCTCGGCGGACTCCCTCGCGGGCCTTCGCGTGCAGGACGGGGACGTGGTCTTCGAGCTGGAGCGCCCGTCGCCGTCCTTCCCCGAGATGCTCGCCATGCCGAACGCGGCGATCCTGCCCGCGGGCGGCGACGTCTCCGGCAAGGTGTCGACCGGGCCGTGGGTGCTCGTGGAGCACGTGCGCGACTCCCACCTTCTCCTGCGGCGCAATCCGCACTGGCACGGCGCGCGGCCGGCGTACGACGAGATCCAGGTTCGCATCCTGCCGGAGGACTTCACGCGCGTCGCCGAGTACGAAGTGGGGAACCTCGACGTGCTCGAGATCCCCGCGGCGGAGTCCGCGCGATTCCGCTCGGATCCGCATCTCTCGCCGCACGTCCTGCGTCAGGTCTCGCTCGCGGTGGAGTACATCGGCCTCGACGGCGACGACCCCGTGCTGCGCGACCCCCGCGTTCGCCGCGCGCTGAACGAGGCGGTGGACGTGGACCTCCTGCTGGAGCGCGTGCTCGGCGGCCGCGGCGTGCGCTCCGCGGGCGCGATCCCGCCGGGGCTGCCCGGCGGCGGCAAGGGTCAGCCGTTCGCGCACGATCCCGCGGCGGCTCGCCGCCTGCTCGCCCAGTGCAAGATCCCGCCGGGCTGGCAGCTGGAGCTCTGGCAGCGCCCGAGCCCCCTCGCCTCGCAGGTGCTCGAGGCCGTCCAGTCCGACCTCGCCGCGGTCGGCGTCAAGGCGGTGCTGCGCGTGCGCGACTGGAGCGCGCTCAAGGCTTCGATCGATCGGGGGGAGACGCCCGCCTTCTTCGCGAACTGGTACGCGGACTATCCGGACGCCGAGAACTTCCTCGTACCGCTGTTCCACTCGAAGAACATCGGCGGCGGCGGCAACCGCGCGCGCTTCCGCGACGGGGCCATCGACGCCGCGCTCGACTCGCTCGAGAGCGACCCGGACCCGTCGGCGCGCGCCGCGCGCTGCGCGGACATCGACCGGCGCGTGCACGACGAGGCGCCGTGGATCTACCTCTGGCACCCGGTGTCGGAAGTGGCGGTGTCGGATCGCGTGGCCGGAGTCGTGACGTCCGCGGTGCCCGCGTCCGAGCGCTGGCTCACCGCGCGGCCCGTCGCCGGGAGGAAGCCGTGATCGCTCTCGTGCTGCGGCGCGTCGCGCAGACCGTTCCCGTGCTCCTGGGCGTGACGCTCGTGGTCTTTCTGCTGACGTACCGGCTACCGGGCGATCCGGTGCGCGCCCTCGCGGGCGAGCGCTACCGCGAAGAGGACCTCGCCCGCATCCGGACCGAGCTGGGCCTCGATCGGCCCGTCGCGGTCCAGTACCTCTCCTACGTCGGCCGCCTCGCGCGGGGGGACCTCGGACGCTCGTTCGCGACGGGCCGGCCGGTCGCGGAGGAGCTCCTCGAGCGCTTCCCGCGGACGCTCGTTCTCGCGGTGGCGGCGCTCTCTCTCGCGATCCTCCTCGGCCTCTTCGCGGGCGTGGTCGCGGCCCGGCGGCCGGGCGGGTGGGTCGACCGGCTGTCCGTGCTGGTCGCGCTCGGCGGGATCTCCGTGCCGGTCTTCGTCTCCGCGATCCTCTTCCTGTGGCTCTTCGCGCTGACGCTGCGCTGGCTGCCGCCGTCGGGGTGGATCGCCGACGATCCGCGGGCGCTCGTGCTCCCCGCGGTGACGCTCGGCGTGCGCTCGGCCGCGATGATCGCGCGGATGACGCGCGCGAGCCTCGTGGAGGTGCTCTCGGCGGACTACGTGCGCACGGGTCGCGCGAAGGGCTGCGGCGAAGCCGACGTGCTGCTGAGGCACGGTCTGCGCAACGCGCTCGTTCCCGTCGTGACGATGATCGGGCTGGACTTCGGGAGCTACCTCTCGGGCTCCGTGCTGACCGAGTCGATCTTCGCGTGGCCGGGCGTGGGTCAGTACGCGATGCAGGCGATCCTCCGGCGCGACTTCCCCGCGATCCAGGGCACGGTGCTCTTCCTGTCGGTGATGTTCGTGGCCGTCAACCTCGGCGTGGATCTGCTCTACGGCGCCCTCGACCCCCGGATCCGGCGGTCGTGGCTCGCGAAGGAGGCGTCGTGAGCCGCCCGTGGCGCCGGCTGCAGCGCGACCCCGTGGCGTGGCTCGCGGGCGGGCTCCTGGTCGCGATCGTCCTCGGGGCGGCGCTCGCCGACGTCCTCGCTCCGGCCGGTCCCGTCGCGGGCGATCTCGCGCGGCGCCTTCTGCCCCCGGGCGGGGGACATCTCTTCGGCACCGACGAGCAGGGCCGCGACGTGCTCGCCCGCACGTTGCACGGCGCGCGCCTCTCGCTCGCGGTGGGGCTCGGCGCGCGGACCCTTTCCGTGCTGCTCGGCGGCACGCTCGGCTTCCTCGCGGGCTTCCGCGGCGGGTGGCTCGACGCGCTCGTGATGCGCGTGGCGGACGTCTTCTTCGCGTTCCCCTCGCTGCTCCTGCTCATCGGCATCACGGCCGCGCTCGAGCCCGGGCTCGGCGTGGCCGCGGCGGCGATCGGGGTCGTGGGCTGGGCCGAGGTGGCCCGTCTCGTGCGCGCGGAGACGCTGCGCGTGCGCGAGCTGGATTACGTCGCGGCGGCGCGCGCCCTCGGCGTCCGCGAGCGACGTATCCTTCTGCGGCACGTCGTGCCCAACTGCGCGAGCCCGCTCCTCGTGTCGTTCACGCTCGGCGTGGCCACGACGATGCTCGCGGAGGCGAGCCTGTCGTTCCTCGGATTGGGAGCGCAACCTCCCACCGCGAGCTGGGGTTCGATGGTCTCGAGCGGCAAGGACTTCCTGCGCGCCGCGCCTTGGGTGGCGCTCTTCCCGGGGCTCTTCCTCGGCGCCGCCGTGCTCTCGCTGAACCTGCTCGGCGACGCGCTCCGGGACGCCCTCGATCCCCGGAGCGTGACGGCTCCGGGGCGCCGCCCGCGTCGCGCGGCGGGGCCGGGCGAGGGACTTGCCGCCGGCGTCCGGCGGCGCGAATCTCCGGGACCCACCGCCGCGGAGGAGGCTCGGTGAAGCGTCTGCGCAAGTCGCCCCGGGACCGCATCGTGTCCGGCGTGTGCGGCGGCGTGGCGGAGTACTTCGGCATCGACGCCAACCTCGTCCGCTTGCTCTGGATCGTGTCCATCGTGCTCGGCTGCGTGGGCGTGCTGCCCTACGTGGCGGCGTACCTCCTGCTGCCCGAGGAGGAGGGGGTCCAGACCGCGCCGCCCACGGCGAAGCTGGTGGGCTTCGCGCTCCTCGCCGCCGGGGTGCTCCTGCTCTTGCGCACGTTCGACGCGCGCGTCCTGGACCCCACGGTGCTGGCCTTCTGGAAGTTCCACGCGCTCGGGCCGGTCATCCTCCTCGTCGCCGGAGGCCTCCTCGTCTGGCCCGGGGCGCGCTCGTTCCTCGGGACGGACCGCAGGCCGCAACGCTCGGTCAGCGATCGCGTGCTCGGCGGCGTCGCCGGCGGCATTGCGGCGGACCTGCGCGTGGATGCGAACATCGTGCGGCTGGCCTTCGTGGCCGCCGCCGGCCTCACGTTCGGCCTCGCGGTGCTGCTCTACATCCTCCTCGTCCTCGTCGTGCCCGAGGAGGAGGTCACCGTCTCCGCCGCGTCGCCGCCGCCCGCCGGGCCGCTGCCCGGGACGTGGCCTCCGTCCGGCGGACCCGCCCCCGGGACATGGTCCTCGCCCGACGGGCCGGCCGGGGGATGGCCTTCTTCCGCCGGGCCGGCCCCGGGAGGTCGCCCGGAGCCCGGAGGACCGGCTCCCGATCAAGGGCGGCCGGCCGGCGGACGATGACCATGACGACGCCCGGGAGCAGGGCATGAGCCTCCTCGTGAGGGTGTTCTTCGCCCTCCTGGCAGGCTACGTCTTGGCTCGTCTTCTCCGGAGGCCCACGGGATCTTCGGGCCCGCAGGGTTCGGCCCGACGAGGGCTGGACCCCGAGCGGGCCGTCCGTGCCTCGTGGTCCGAGGTCGAGGAGCCGCCGAAGGAGGACCCGGGCAAGCGCTGAGCGGCGGGGTGCGCTTGTATTTCTTCTTCTTCTACCCCGTGGGCGCCGAGTCGACCTCGATGCGCCGCCCCCTCGGGACCCTGCTGCTCCTCGCCCTCCTCGTGGGCGTCTACTCGCTGCGCTACTTCGATCCTGCGCTGTACTTGCACCTGCTGCGCACGTCCTTCCATCCCTCGGAGCCGGATCTGCGGGCCGCGCTGCTGTCGCTGTTCCTCCACGGCGGCTGGCTGCACCTCGGAGGCAACGCGCTCTACCTGTGGATCTTCGGCCGGCAGCTCGAGGAGCGACTCGGCCTCGCGCCGCTCGTGCTGCTGTTCCTCGGCGGCGGCGTCGCCGCGTGCTGGTCGCAGGCGCTGCTCACGCCCGCCGGCGCGTGGACCCACAGCGCCCCGCTCATCGGAGCGTCGGGCAGCATCGCGGCGATTCTCGGCGCGACCCTGCTGCGCTTCCCGCACGTCCGCGTCCGCGTGCTGTGGGTGCTCTTCGCGCTCTTGGGCGGCCTGACCAAGGGCGGCGTGGCTTACGTGCCCACCGGCCTCGCGTGCGTCTTCTGGTTCGTCCTCCAGTTCGTCTACGGCCTCGTCGCGTGGGGGAACGGCGGCTCGGCCACCGCGTACGCCGCGCACGGCGGGGGCTTCCTGGTCGGGGTCGCGATCGGCGTCTTGTTCGGCTTCCCGGCCCAGGCGCGCCGCGAGGTCCATCGTGAGCGGGCGCGACGCTACTTCGAGCGCGGCGACTGGCACGCCGCGGCGGGCGAGCTCACCGAGCACCTGCAGTTCGTGCCCACCGATCGCGAGTCCCGGTCGCGCCGGGCGCGCTGCTGGGTGGTCCTGGGACGCACCGGAGAGGCGGCGACCGAGTACCAGCGCGCGTTCCGTGACGCGGCCCGGGCGGGGGAGACCCACGAGCTCGCCGAGCTGCACGCGGAGATGAGGCGCTACGGCGTGGGCACCGGCCTCGGCTCGCGCGAGCTGCTGCGGTTCGCGTTCGATCTCCAGAAGGCGGGCGAGGCGGAGGCGGCCTGCGGAGTCTACGAGGAGATCACGAACCGGTTCCCCGAGGGCCCGCTCGCGGAGCTGGCCGTGATCCGGCGCGCGGAAGTGCTGTGGGCGGAGCTCGGCGACTACGATCGGGCGCAGGCGGACTACACGCGGCTGATCGAGCTCTACCCGTCGAGCGAGTGGAAGGACCTCGCGGAAGCGCGGCTGCGATCGATGCGCGCGCTCACGGGGAGCTCGTCGGCTCTCCTCCCTCGAGGCACCTCGACGCGATCACCGCGGCCTGCTGCTCATCCGCCGACAGCATCGTGACCGCGAGCTTCCCGACGCTGGCGCGGTTCAGATGAGGCTCGCACTCGGGGAAGAGCTTCTGCTGCTCCGCGGTGGGGTCCGCCCAGAGCACCACGCACGCATCGAGGTACCGACCGGGATCGGGGCTCTCGAACCAGACGACCGCGGATCCCTTCTTCTCGTGCATCGGCCGCGCGCTCAGCGTGAACTCCCCGTCGGCCTCGGTCTCGACCGCGCCGAGCAGGAGCCCGTTCGCGAACGCCTTGACGACGATTCCGGCGAGCGGCGACCCGTTCGCCGACGTCACGCGCCCTTCGAGGTCCACGGCCGCTCCGGGCGTGCGCTGCGCGTTCGGCGTGTTGCCGGAGACGTCCTCCCCGAGGCGCCGCGGCTCCACGGGCGGGCGAGCGCCTCCGCCGCTGCTTCCGGGAGGGGACGTGCCGCCCGGACCGGCCAGCACGGCCGGCGGGACGATGAGGCAAGCGAGTGCGAGGAGGAACGCAGAACCCGGTCTCATGGGATTCGCTCCCGAGTTCGGGGAAGGCGGCTCGGACCGTATCGAGCGGGCCGACCGGTGTCAAGGCGGCCCTTGACGCTCCACCGGGGGCGGTCCTACGATCCCACGTGAACATGCTCGTGGGTCCGAGCGACGAACGGGGCAGCGCTGTGTGGGGTGGCGCGATCGTGCGCTACGGCGCGGCGACCCACGACTCGAGGTGGCGCCGTCACTCCTTCCAGTGTTTGTGCTCGATGTCCCGGAGCATGAGGTCGATCTGCTCCTTGATGCGGACCTCCGCACCCGGCTCGAAGAGAGCCTTCTCGATTCGCCCCATCTCGTCCCTCTTGACGTACCGGAGTGACTTGAGCACCTCGATCGGGACGAGAATGTCGCGCGACACGCGCACCTCCACCGCGTCGCCGTCGCAATGGCTGTTGGGGCTGTTGAAGGGGTTCATTCCCAGCGCCCAGCCGTGGGCCAGCATTCCCGCCAAGGCGATTCGCAGTCGGTTCCAGGACTGGTCCGTTTCCAGGTTCAGCCCGCCCCGGAGGCGCTCCATGAGCCCATCCACGACGGGGACCATCTTCTCGAGGATGTCGGGGTCCAGCTTGACCTTGACCAGGTTGACGAACATCTGGTCGAGGATCTCGCGCGTGTTCGGCATGTTCGGGAACACCCTCGGGTGGAAGCCACAGGGGGCGGAGGTCGCCTCGGAGATCGGCCGTCCGCGACTCCGACTTGACCCCCGCGCCGCGGCCGCGGCGATCGCTTTGCTCTCCTTCGCCACGTCCGGCGCCACCCCCACCATCTCCGGGCTCGCCGTCCGTCCCAGCTACTTCGCTCCCAACGGCGACGGCCGCGCGGACTCCACCGAGGTCTCCTTCGTTCCGGGCGGGGCGGGCGCGTTCGTGGACGTGCGCGTCGAGGTGCGGCGCGTGGCGGACGACGCGCTCGTGGCCACGCCGCTGCCGCCGACGAGCCTGCCCGTGGCCGTCCAGGTGAGGCGGGGGTGGAACCCGGGCCCCATCGCGGACGGCGCCTATCGTTTCGACGTCCTCGTCGTCGACGCGCCCGACTCCCTCGTGGCCTCCGCCGTCGTGGTCGCGGACACCACGGCCCCGGTCGTGACGCTCGGCGCCGTGGGCCCGAACCCCTTCGACCCGGCCTCCACGCCGCCGGACAATCTCCTCCACGTTCCCGTGACGGCCGTCGCGGACGGCACCACCGCGACCGTGGTGCACGTGCTGGACTCGACCGGCGCGGACACCGACTCCCTCGGGTCGTTCCTCGGGTCGCAGACCGTCACCCTCACGTGGGACGGGAAGACGAAGCTCGAGGTCGGGGCGGTGAGCGGGCATTACACCGTCCGAGCCGTGGCGGCGGATCTCGCCGGGAATGCGGATACGGCCCTCGTGGCGATCACGCTCGATCGCGAAGGGCCCACGCTCGGCGGCACCGCCGACACGCTCCAGACGACCACGTTTCCGTTCGTGGCGACCGGGACCGCCGCCGACGCCGACCGCGTCGTCGCCGTGACCCGGAGCTTCGATCACGGAGCGACCTACGGTCCCGTCGACACGATGTCGCCGCCGGGGCCGAGCGTGACCTGGTCCACGGCCGTCACCTATCCCAGCCCCTCGCCGGGCTTCTTCAACCTTCGCATCCGTGCGTACGACGCGGTGGGGCACGTCGCGGAGAAGAGCCACGTCGTGGCCTACGATACGGCGATTCCGGCGCCGATCTCCTCGGTGGTCCTCGGCAGCGGCAGCGTCGCGGACGGGGACACGGTGAAGATCCGCACCGAGTGGAGCCTCCCGGGGCTGCGCGTATCCGCGAACTTCGCGCCTCTGGATGACACGTTCAGCCAGGGCCGCGAGATCGTGACGGAGGGGCCCCCCGGGACGTATCTCATCGAGTACCGGATTTCTCCGGCCAGCACGCGCTTGGCCGACCAGAAGCGGATCGGCATCCATGCTTCGACGGGCATCGTCGCGGGCGTGGACACGGTCGGCGTTGCGCTCGTGGACGCAGGGCCGCGCGGAGGCGAGCTCGTGTCGGTGAGCCACAATCGCTTCGATCCCGAAGCGGGCGAGCGCGTGTCCATCGCCGCCGGAAAGTCGTCCGCGGTCCTGCGCGTCCAGGTCTACAACCTCGCCGGCCAGCAGGTCCGCAAGTTCGAAGGCACGGGGTGGGTGGAGTGGGACGGCCGCGGGGAAGGCGGAGTCGTGTGCGGGTCGGGAGTGTATTTCCTGCGCGTCGACGTCGACGGCGACGTGGAGGTGCGGCGGGTCGCGGTGCTGCGCGGAGGCCCGCGATGAAGCGTTTCGCGATCGGGGCGCTCGGGCTCGCCGGTATCGTCCGGCTGGCCCTCGTCCCGGCGGCCTTCGGGGCGGACGAGACGGGCCGGGCGGCCTACCAGTTCCTGAACCTGGGGACCGGCGCGCGACTCGAGGCGCTGGGGGGCGTGGGCGCCACGCTCGGGGAAGGCGCCGACGCGCTGGATTGGAATCCCGCGCGGCTCTCCGGGATCTCGGCGCCCTCGGCGTCCGCCGCGTGGTTCAACTGGCTGAGCGACGTCCAGGGCGGCACGGCCGCCGCGGCGATCCCGCTCGGGAACGGTCGGGCGGTCGGGATCTCCGCGCGGTCCCTCGGCGTCGGCGAGTTCGTCAACAACGAGGCCGAGGCCTCCGTGAGCCAGTCGGACGTCGCGGTCGGGCTCGGGGCGGCGTCGCCGATCCTCGAGCGCCTGCACGGCGGCGCCGGTCTCAAGCTCGTGCGCAGCTCGTTGGCCGGCGAACACGGAACCGGCTGGGCGGTGGACGCCGGGCTGGACTACCGCCTCGTCCGGGGCTGGGACGTCGTGGCCGCCCTGCGCAACGCCGGGCCCGCCTTCGGCTACGGCGACGGCGCCAAGGACCGCCTGCCCACGCAGGCGCGCTTCGGCGTCGGGGGGACCGTGTCCCGGCTGCGCGTGGGGCTCGAGGAGACGTGGGAGAGCGGTCCGGGCGTGGGAGGCGTCGCCGGGGTCGAGTGGAAGCTCCTGGACCGGCTGGCGCTGCGCGCCGGGAGCCGCCTGGCGAAGGGCTCGGACAGCGCGGTGGAACCCTGGGCGGTCGGCCTCGGTTTCGAGGCCCGTCCGGGGCTCTCGGTGGACTACTCGTTCCACGATGGGCAGCTCGACGCGAGTCATCGGGTGGGGTTGCGCTGGACCCCGGGGACGGCGGCGAAGCCCGCCGCGGTCGCTCCAGTGCGGAGCCCCCGCGAGTTCTTCGTGGACGCGCTGAACCGCGCACTCGAGAAGGGGCTGGCGGGGATCCCGGGCGAATCCGGAGACTCGATCCTCGTCCGGGCCGCGAAGGGGAACGACGCCACCGAGGTCGTCTCGGAGACGCTGGCGGGACGTCTGCGCGAGCGGGGCTTCCGCGTCGGGGTGCTGGCGCCCACGCCGGTGCTCCGGGATAGCGCCACCGCGGAGGAGAAGAAGGCGTTCGAGGCATTGCCCAAGACGCCGCCGGCAGGAGTGCCTCTCGTGGAGTTCGAAGCGAAGACCTCGACGTACGAGATCCTCTCGTCCTCCCGGGAGCGGTGGATCGGTCCGAAGACGGTTCAGCGGCGGTCCGAGGTGAACGTGGCGCTCACCCGGAGATCGCCGGGGGAAGCCACGCCTTCGTGGACCTCCGCCGGATCCGACAGCGTTCTCGAGACGGTCGAGCAGAGCCGCATCCCGTCCTCGGCCGGCTTCCCGCAGCCACCGGCTGCGGAGGCCCGGCACGTGAGTCCGCTCATGGAGCCGGCCCTCGTGACCGGCATCGTGGCCGGGCTCGCCATCATCTTCTTCTCGAACCGCAACGTGGGGGGCTGAGGCCGAAGAACGGCCCGGCAGGGAGCCCGATGGGAAGAAAACTCAGGGGCGCGGCACCGTGGCTCCTCGCGATGGTTCTCGCGTTGGCGGGCGGTTGCTCCGGCAAGAGCGTCCCGATCGACGCGGCGCCGGAAGACGTGCTGGCCACGGCGGAGCGCAAGATCGCGAGCGAGAAGTGGCTCGACGCGGCGGATCTCCTCGAGTTCTTCCTCCGCAACCACCCCGGCTCGGCCCTCGCCCCGCGCGCGAAGGTGCTCCTCGGCGACGCGCGCTTCGGCCTCGGCGAATACGTCATCGCGCGCGGCCATTACGAGGACATCGTGCAGGACTTCCCGGCCTCCGCGTACGTCGAGGAGGCGCGGTGGAAGATCGCTCGTTGCGCGTACGCGATGATCCACCCCTGGGATCGCGACCAGACCGACACGGAGCAGGCGCTCAAGCTGCTCGGAGAGTTCAAGACCGACTACCCGGCGAGTCGGTTCCTCGCCGAAGTCCAAGCGGCGATCGCGGACTGCCGCGATCGCCTCGCACGCCGGGAGTTCGAAGCCGGCCGGTTCTATGCCAAGCAGCACAGGCCGCGCTCGGCCAAGATCCAGTTCCAGTTCGTGCTCGACAGCTACGCCGACACTCCGTGGGCCCCCCGGGCCTGCCTGGAGCTCGGCGAGCTCTACCGCCTCCGCGGAAAGCCGCAGGAAGCGGAGCCGTACTATCGTCGTTTGCTGCGGGATTGGCCCAACACCGCGGAGTCGAGTCGAGCGGCCGAGTCGCTCGGCCACCTCGGGTTGGCGCGGGCCGACACCGCGGGAGTCGGCTCGTGACCCCCAGCGTCGGGATCTTCGGGGGCACTTTCGACCCGATCCACGTCGGCCACCTGATCGCGGCCGAGCAAGCGCAGGATCTCCTCCATCTGGATCGGGTGCTCTTCGTGCCCGCGCGCGTTCCGCCGCACAAGGCTGCGGCCTCGGCGAGCGCGGAGCATCGCTATCGCATGACCTCCCTGGCCGTCGAGGGCAACCCGCACTTCGCGGTGTCCGACCTCGAGCTGCGCCGGGAGGGCCCTTCGTACACCGTCGAAACGCTGCGCTCGGTTCGGGCGAACGCGCCCGCCGACACGCGGCACTACCTATTGCTCGGAGCGGACTCCGCCCGGGACCTGGAGCAGTGGAAGGACCACGAAGCGCTGCTCGGGGACGCGACCGTCGTCGTGCTGGAACGGCAGGGAATCGGACGAGCGGACTTGCCGCCGTCCGTCGGCCGCCGCGCGACGTTCCTCTCCACTCCTCGCCTCGACATCTCCTCGTCGGAGATACGCCGCCTCGTGCGGGTGGGCGGGACCGTCCGGTACCTGGTGCCGGCGCCGGTGGAGACGTACATCCGGTCGGAGGGGCTGTACCGCTCCTGAAAGGGAGCATCGTGTCTCAGGAGACGAAGACCTCGGAAGGCCGAG
The DNA here is from genome assembly GCA_046330135.1 of bacterium. Taxonomy (GTDB): domain Bacteria; phylum ARS69; class ARS69; order ARS69; family ARS69; genus CAYYFX01. Next base: position 149,031 of record JAXLTI010000003.1, on the reverse strand, counting down.
GGACGCGGGAGAAGGAACGGAAGCGGCGGCGAACGCGCGGCGGGAGACGCCGCGGACGTGGTCCGGCCCCGGAGCGCCAGCGCCAGGGCGAAGACGACGACACCTTCCGCGAGATCGTCGTCAACGCGGAGCCGTGGCAGACCCGCGTCGCGATCCTCGAGGACAGCCAGCTCGTCGAGTACATGATCGAGCGGCCCGAGCAGCGCCGCATCGTCGGGGATATCTACAAGGGAAAGGTCACCGCGATCCTGCCCGGCATCCAGGCCGCCTTCCTGGACATCGGCCTCGAGAAGGGCGCGTTCCTCCACGTGTCCGACCTGCAGGCCGACCCGGAGGGCCTGGAGCTCGACGAGGAGGAGCGCGAGGCGGCCGGGAAGCGCGACAACGGCAAGCGCGTGGCCATCGAGGAGCAGCTCAAGAAGGGCGACGAGCTTCTCGTGCAGGTGATGAAGGAGCCCATCGGCACGAAGGGACCGCGGGTCACGGCGCAGATCACGTTGCCGGGGCGCTTCGTGGTGCTGATGCCGTCGATGGACCACGTGGGCGTGTCCCGCAAGATCGAAGACCGCGCCGAGCGGGCCCGCCTCCGCGACATCATCCAGAAGAACCGGCCGGCCGGCTGCGGCGTCATCACGCGCACGGTGGGCTCCGGGGAGCCGGAGGAGGCCTTCGCCTCGGACATCCGGTACCTCCACAGCCTGTGGCAGCGCATCCAGCGGGACGCGGAGAAGAAGTCCGCGCCGTCGTTCGTCCATCAGGACATGACGCTCACCACGGGCCTCATCCGCGACGTGTTCTCGGAGCGCTTCGATCGGCTCATCGTGGACGACGAGAGCGAGTACGACAAGATCCGCGAGTACGTCGAGTCCATCTCGCCGGAACTGTCGGATCGCGTGGAGCTCTACGAGGACGAGGTTCCGATCTTCGACTCGTTCGAGATCGAGGCCGAGCTGGAGAAGACGCTGCACCGCAAGGTGTGGATGAAGAAGGGCGGCTACCTCTGCATCGACCAGGCGGAGGCGCTCATCGCGATCGACATCAACACCGGGCGCTTCAAGGGGAAGTCCGACCAGGAGGAGACGATCTTCCGGTGCAACCTGGAGGCGGCGCGAGAGATCCCGCGCCAGCTGCGGCTGCGGGACATCGGCGGACTGATCGTGATCGACTTCATCGACATGCAGAGCGAGGAGAATCGGACCGCGGTCCTCGAGGAGCTGCGTCGCCACCTGAAGGGGGACCGCGCCCGTTCGAAGACGTTCCCGGTCTCGGAGCTCGGGCTGGTCGAGATGACGCGCCAGCGGGTGCGGCCGGCGATGTCCTCGTACTACTCCGTGGAGTGCCCGGATTGCCGGGGCACGGGGCACGTCCTCTCGCCGCAGACCATGCTCGCGAAGATCGAGCGGATCATCCGGCGCGCGGGGAGGGGCAGCCTGATGCCGCGGATCGAGGTCCGCGTCCATCCGGCGCGCGCCGACTTCCTGCTCGAGGAAGGGTTCGACCGGATCGCGGCGCTCGAGAACCGGTACGACGTGGCGGTGGATGTTCGCGAAGACCGCGATCTCCGCCACGACGATCTCCGCGTCCTCGACGACCGGGGCCGGGACATCACGAGCCGCTTCGAGTAGCGGGGGCGGAGCTTCGCGAAGTCGCCCGCGTCGACGGCTCGGCGGCGTGCTTCCGCGACAGGATGCCCGCGTCGCGGGCTTCGCCGCGGCGGGTGGCGCGCGCGGGGGTTCGCCCCGCTCCGGCTTCCCGCCGGCATCGCTGCACGCGCGGGGTGTTCGCCCCGATCCGGCTTCCCGAACGGCTTCTCCGCATCGGACGGGAGCCCTCCGCCGTCCCGGCTCCGGTCTCCCTCGGCTCTCCGTCGCCTCCGCCATCCGTGGCTCCGGCTCCTCCGAGACGCCGCTGCGGAGAAGCCGTTCGGGAACCCGGATCGTGTTCCGAGCTCGCGCGACGTCCGAGTCCGACGCGTTCGCGCGGCAGGGGCGTCTCACCCGACGCCCCCGAGCTCCCGCGCTCGCGCGACGTCCGGGTCCGTCGGGATCGCGCAGGCCGTCGCTCGCCCCTTGGGCGACCACGTCGAGCTCGGCGGGCGGGCGAACGCCCCTTGGGCGACCACGTCGAGCTCGGCGGGCGGGCGAACGCCCCTTGGGCGACCGCGAGCCGTGAGGCGGGCGCGCGTGTTCTCGAGGTGTTCGGAGCGGTCCGGTCGCGGGTCAGCGGCAGCGGATCGTCACGCGTGGCCAGGCCGTGTTCATGTAGCCCTTGAAGTTCCACACCTGGGCCACGTGCTCGGGCTGGGTTTGCGCCGCCGAGTCCCACGCGCGCGCCACGATCTCGTGCGTTCCCGGCGGGAGGTCGAGCTCGCACGACCAGAGCCGCCACGCCCAGGGGCCGGCGCCGGCGTCGAGCTGCGCGGAGCGCCACTCGGTCCCGCCATTGGCCGACACGTCCACCCGCTCGATCCGTCGCCCGCCGCCCACGAGCGCGAGCCCCTCGATCCGCACCCGCCCGGAGTCCAGCTCGGCGCCGCTCGGGGGCGCCGTGATGATCGAGTTCACCGGCAGCTCGCCGAGCATGATGCCTTCTTCCCAGACCACATTCTCCGCGCGCACGTCGGGCGCGAAGAGCCGGTAGGCGCGGGCCTGGAAGTAATTCTCGGACGGGGTCGCGCGCAGGCGGATCTCGCTCAGCCACTTCACGCTGCGGGCCCCGATGTAGCCGGGCACGACCGCGCGCAGCGGCGCACCGTGGACCGCCTCGAGCGGCCGCCCGTTCATGGCGACGGCGAGGAGAACCTCGCTCCCGAGCGCTTTCGCGAGAGGAATCGATCCTCCGAAGGCGAAGCGCGTCCCGTGGCGCTCGGCCTCGTCCAGGCCGATCAGCTCGACGTGCACCGCGGATTCGGCGGGCATCGCGGCGGCGAGGACGTCGGCCAGCGCCACCCCCGCCCAGCGCGCGTTGCCGACAGCCTCCGAGCCCCAGTCGAGCTCGTTCGGGATGGGGCGAAGCGCCATCATCTCCTCGCGGCGGTTCCCGGCGCACTGCAGCGTGGCCACGACCTCGCGCTGCGGGAACCGCGAGAGCTCGGCGAGCGAGAGATCGAGGGAGCGCGAGACGTGGCCCGAGACGCGGAGGCGGTGACGCTCCGGGTCGGGCGAGGGCACGTCGCCGTGATTGCGGACGAAGAAGTGCTCCACCGGCGTGACCAGCGCCTCGCCGAGACGGGAGAGGCGCGGACCCGCGTTGAGGGGCTGCTGCTGTCGGATGCGGAAGTCGGGGGCTTTGCCGGTCGTGACGGCCACCTCGGTTCGCAGGAGGTCGAGCCTCCGATGGTACCCGAGCGCCGGGAGAAGCGCCCGGGCGCAACTTCCCGGGGCGCCGACCGGGAGGTCAGGAATCCGCGGGCCCGCGCCCTTGACACGGATCCCGGCTTCCCGTTTACTGGTCGGGTTTTGGGAGCGGTGAAAACCCAGGAGATTGCCGTGTACGCCATCGTCCAGACGGGGGGACGTCAGTTTCGTTTGTCCCCCGACGAGAAGCTCCGGATCCCCAAGATCGACGCGGAAGTCGGCGCGAAGCTGACCTTGGACCGCGTCCTTCTCGTGCAGGGGGACGCCGGCGTCAAGCTCGGCCGGCCCACGGTCGAGGGCGCCAAGGTCCTCGCCGAGGTGGTGAGGCAGGGGCGCGACGAGAAGATCATCGTTTTCCACAAGCGCCGTCGCAAGCGGTACCAGAAGAAGAACGGGCATCGGCAGCCCTTCACCGAGATCCGCGTCACGGAGATCATTTCCTGATCGCGCCGGATCGTCGTCCGGACGGGGCCGTGACGGCCCTCCGAGAGGGATAGAACCATGGCTCACAAGAAGGCGGGCGGCAGCTCGCGCAACAACCGCGAGAGCCAGTCCAAGCGGCTCGGCGTGAAGGTGGGGGACGGCGAGCTGGTGTCGGCGGGGTCCATCCTCGTGCGCCAGCGCGGGACCCGCATGCACCCGAATCGGAACGTCGGAGTGGGGCGGGACCACACGCTCTTCGCGCTGATCGAAGGGCGCGTGCACTTCGAACGGTACGAGGGGGGTCGGAAGCGCGTCTCCGTGCTGCCCGTGGCGGACGGCGCGAAGTGAGCCGCCCGAAGATCGCGTTCCTCGGCGCGGGCAACGTCGGGGCCACGTGCGCGCTCTACTGCGTGCAGCGTGCGCTCGGGGACGTGGTGCTCGTCGACGTGGTGGAAGGCGTGGCCGCCGGCAAGGCGCTCGACATGCTCGAGGCCACGTCATTGCTCGGCGTGGACGTGAGCGTGACCGGCGGAACCGACTTCGCCGCGGTTCAGGGGGCGGACGTCGCGGTGATCACCGCGGGCATCGCGCGCAAGCCCGGGATGTCGCGTGCGGACCTGCTCAAGACGAACGCGGAGATCATCACGTCGTGCGCCCAGCACCTGAAGCGGCACGCGCCGGATTGCATCGTCGTCATGGTCACGAACCCGCTGGACGTGATGGCGCACGTCGCGCGGAAGGTCACGGGCTTCGAGGCGCGTCGCGTCGTGGGCATGGCGGGCGTGCTGGACTCGGCGCGCTTCGAGGCGTTCATCGCCCAGGAGCTCGGCGTGTCCGTCTCGCGCGTGAACGCGATGGTGATGGGCGGGCACGGGGACACCATGGTGCCGCTGCCGCGCTTCACCTCGGTGAACGGGATTCCGCTGCCGGAGCTCATGGACGCCGCCGCCATCCAGCGGCTCGCGGATCGCACGCGGAACGCCGGCGCGGAGATCGTGGCGCTGCTCAAGACGGGCTCGGCGTACTACTCGCCGGCGCGCGCCGCGGCGAGGATGGTCGAGGCCATCCTCCTGGACCGCAAGGAGCTGCTCCCTTGCTCGGCCTATCTGGACGGCCAGTACGGGGAGCGGGGGATCTACCTCGGCGTGCCGGTCATCCTCGGACGTCGCGGCGTGGAGCGGATCGTGGAGCTTCCGCTGAGCGAGACGGAGCGTGCCGCGCTCGCGAAGTCCGTCCAGGAAGTCCGGACCACGATGGAATCGATGGAGGGCGCTCTGCTCTGACGGATCCCGTCCGACGAAAGAGTCTCGCGTCGAGGCCGCTTCGTTCCCGCCTCCGGAAGGGCGGGGATGGAGCGGCCTCCCCTTTTTCGGGAGCCAAGGGGAGGGCAGGGTCGTGAACGTCGTCGCCGTGATCCCGGCCCGATTCGCCTCGACGCGCTTTCCCGGGAAGCCCCTCGCGCGCATTCTGGAACGTCCCATGATCGCCTGGGTGATCGACGCCGCGCGCCGCGCGAGCCGCGTGGACCGCGTCCTGTGCGCCACGGACGACGAGCGCATCGCCGTCGCGGCGCGGGACGCCGGCGCCGAGGTGCGGCTCACGCGCGCGGACCACGCCACCGGCACCGATCGCGTCGCGGAGGCCATCCGAGGGATCGAAGCGGACGTGGTCCTGAACCTGCAGGGCGACGAGCCCACGCTGGACCCGAAGGCGGTGGACCGCCTGGTCGGCGCCTTCGACGACCCGGAGGTCCGCATGGCCACGCTCGCCATCCGCGGCGTGACGGAAGAGGAGCGGAACGATCCGGATGTCGCGAAGATCGTGGTGGACCGGCGCGGGGACGCCATTTACTTCTCGCGGGCGGCGATCCCTTTCCGGAAGGCGCGCACGGCGCCCGCGGGCGGACGGGACGGCCGAGCCTGGAAGCACGTCGGCACGTACGGCTTCCGGGGGACGGCGCTCGTCGAGTTCGCGCAGGCGCCGCGCGGCGAGCTCGAGGCGGCCGAAGACCTCGAGCAGTTGCGGGCGTTGACGATGGGATGGAAGATCCGAGTGGTGGAGACGTTGGACGAGCCCGTGCACGTCGAGCGACCCGAGGACGTCAACCGTGCGGAGGAGAAGCTCCGGGCCCGGAGCGAGGGGGTGGCGCGATGACCAAGTTCGTGATCGTGACCGGCGGTGTCGTCTCCTCCCTGGGAAAGGGAGTCGCCGCGGCTTCGCTGGGCCGGCTCCTGAAGTGCCAGGGATTCTCGGTGGCGCTCCTGAAGCTGGACCCGTACATCAACGTCGACCCGGGAACGATGAACCCGTTTCAGCACGGCGAAGTCTTCGTCACGGATGACGGGGCCGAGACGGACTTGGACCTCGGCCACTACGAGCGCTTCCTGGACCAGTCGCTCAGCCAGGACAACAACGTCACGTCGGGCCAGATCTACCACCACGTCATCAGCATGGAGCGGCGTGGGGATTACCTCGGCGGCACGGTCCAGGTCATCCCGCACATCACCGACGAGATCAAGGACCGCATCCGCAAGCTCTCGGACGGCGATCGACGCGACGTGGTGATCGTGGAGGTCGGCGGCACGGTGGGCGACATCGAGAGCCTGCCGTTTCTCGAAGCCGTTCGCCAGCTCCGCCTGGAAGTCGGCCCGCGGAACCTCCTCTTCCTGCACGTCACGCTGCTCCCGTACATCGCCGCGGCGGACGAGCTGAAGACGAAGCCCACCCAGCACTCCGTGCGGGACCTGCGCCAGATCGGTATCCAGCCGGACGTGATCCTCTGCCGGACGGATCGGCCCGTTCCGCAGGGCATCAAGGAGAAGATCGCGCTGTACTGCAACGTCGAGACGCGCGCGGTGATTCCCGCGCCGGACGTGAAGAGCATCTACGAGGTGCCGGTGAACCTGCGCAACGCCGGGCTGCACGCGATCGTGGGCGAGAAGCTGGGGCTGCCCGAGGCCGAGATCGATCTCTCCGACTGGGAGGCGTTCCTGGAGCGGAGCCGCCGCGCCACGCGATCCGTGCGCATCGCGCTCTGCGGCAAGTACGTGGATCTGAAGGACGCCTACAAGTCCGTCAACGAGTCGCTGCTGCTGGCCGGCATCGAGCACGGCGCCAGGGTCGACGTGCGCTGGGTGGACTCGGAGTCGATCAGCCCCGACGTGGCGGACGAGGTCCTCTCGTCGGCGGACGGCATCCTCGTGCCGGGCGGCTTCGGCTCGCGCGGCATTCCCGGCAAGATGGCGGCGGTGCGCTACGCGCGCGAGCACGGCGTGCCGTACCTCGGCATCTGCCTCGGTCTCCAGGTCGCCGCCATGGAGTTCGCCCGCAACGTCCTGAATCTCCCGGAGGCCGGTTCCTCCGAGTTCGAGCCGGACTGCGCGGAGCCCGTGATCGATCTCCTCCCGGAGCAGCGCCAGATCCACGACAAGGGTGCCACGATGCGCCTCGGCGCGTACGAGTGCGCGCTCGTCCCGGGGACGCGCGCGGGGCGCGCGTACGGCGCGTCCACGGTGTTCGAGCGGCACCGTCACCGCTACGAGTTCAACAAGCGCTACGAGCACGCCTTCGAATCGGCGGGCGTGGTGTTCAGCGGTCGCTGGCCGGAGAAGAGCCTCGTGGAGATCCTCGAGATTCCGTCGCACCCGTGGTTCGTCGCGTGCCAGTTCCATCCGGAGTTCCGCTCGCGCCCGGGCCGCCCGCACCCGCTGTTCTTCGGGTTCGTCGGCGCGGCGCTGGACTACGCCGCGGGCGGCGGGGACGAAGAGGAAGAGGACGAAGCCCCGGCCGTGCAACGCCACCCCGTCGCCGCAGGGCAGCGGTCGTGAACCCCGTCGAGGTCCGCGGGATCTCGATCGGCACGGGCCGCCCGCTCGCCGCGATCTGCGGTCCGTGCGTGATCGAGAGCGAGGCGCTGTGCTTGCGCGTCGGCGCGGAGCTCGCCCGCATCTCGGAGCGCACGGGCGTTCCGATCATCTTCAAGAGCTCGTTCCTCAAGGACAACCGCTCCAGCGAGAAGAGCTTCCAGGGGCCCGGCCCGGAGCAAGGGCTGCGCGTCCTCGAGAAGGTGCGCAGCGAGACCGGTCTGCCCGTCCTCTCCGACGTCCACGATCTCTCGGACGTCGCTCCGAGCGGCGAGGTGCTGGACGTCGTGCAGATCCCCGCGTACCTGTGCCAGCAGACGCGCCTGCTCCTCGCCGCGGCACGCACGGGCAAGGTGCTGAACGTGAAGAAGGGCCAGTTCATGGCGCCGGAGGACATGGCGCAGGCGCTCGGGAAGGTCCGCCGCGCGGGCAACGAACGCATCCTCCTCACCGAGCGCGGCAGCTCCTTCGGCTACCGCAACCTCGTGGTGGACATGCGCTCGATCCCGAAGATGCGCGCGCTCGGCGCTCCCGTGGTGATGGACGCGGGACACGCGGTGCGCAAGTACGGTGTCCCCTCGGCGGATGCCGCGGGAGGGGAGCCCGACCTCATCGAGACGCTCGCGCGCGCGGGCGTCGCGGCCGGCGCGGACGCCGTCTTCCTCGAGACGCACCCGGAGCCGGAGTCCGCGCTCTGCGACGCGAGCAGCATGCTCCGGCTGGACCGCATGGAGGGGATCCTCGCTCGCCTCCGCGCCCTCCGCGAGCTCGTGCACGAAGCGGCGGCCGCGGCGGGGAGCGCGCGGTGAGAGCGGCCGCATCCACGCTGCCGGCGGCCGGCGTGCTCGTCGCCTGGGGTCGCGAGGTCGTGGAGCGCGAAGGCCACGCCCTGCAGGCGCTCGCCGCCTCGCTGGACGACTCCTTCGCCGCCACGGTCCGCCTCCTCGCCGAGACGGTCGAGCGGGGGGGACGCGTGCTGCTCTCCGGCATGGGGAAGTCGGGGCTCGCCGCGCGCAAGGTCGCGGCCACGCTTCGCTCCACCGGCGCACCCGCCGTATTCCTCCATCCGGGCGAGGCGGCGCACGGGGACCTCGGGCTCGTGACGGCGGGCGACGCGCTGGTGACGATCTCCCGCAGCGGGGACCTGCAGGCGCTCGGCAGCGTCGTGGCCGCGGCGCAGCGCCTCTCCGTTCCGGTCGTCGCGTGGACGCAGGCGGCGGACTCGTCGCTCGCCCGCGCGGCCGACGTGGTCATCACGATCCAGGTGGGGCCCGAGGCCGACCCGGACGACATCATCCCGTCCGCCTCCACGGCTGCGGCGATCGCGCTCGGCGATGCGGTCGCCATCGCCCTCTTCCGCGCTCGCGGCCTCACTCCCGACGACTTCGCACGCCTGCATCCGGGCGGGATCCTCGGCCGGCGCCTGACGCTGCGCGCGCGCGACCTCATGCACGCGGGGAGCGCGCTCCCCCTCGTGCGCGGGGAGCGCTCCCTGCTCGACGTGCTGCAGGTCATCTCGGATCGGCGCCTCGGAGTGGCGGTCGTGGAGGACGAGGAGGGAGGGCTCGCCGGCATCCTCACGGACGGCGACGTCCGCCGCGCGCTCCTTCGCGATTCCTCGAGCCTGCATCGCCCGGTGCGCGAGTACATGACGCGCGATCCGCGCACGATCGGGCCGGACGAGCTGGTGGCGCGGGCGCTCGAGATCATGGAGCGCCCCGAGCGGCGCATCACCGCCCTCGTGGTGGCGGAAGGAGGCCGTCCGATCGGCGTGCTCCACCTCCACGACTGCCTCCAGACGGGCCTGCGGTAAAGCCCACAAACCGCCCGGGCGCAACGCGATCCGCTCCTTGGCACTTCTCTTGCTTGACGCTGCTCCGCGACCTCTCTAGATTCCGCGTCGGGAGGAGTGCCGGTGAGAGGTCGGTTCCGGAAGACCAAGCGCGTGCTCTTCCATCTCCTGGTCCGGAGCCTTCAGCTCCTCGCGCGGTTCCTGCCTCGCCGCGTGGCGCTTCGGGTCTTCGCGGAGCTCAGCGAGGTCGTGCGCCTCTTGGACCGTCCGGCCATTCGCCGCTCGCTCGCGAACCTCGAGATCGCCTACGGGACCACGCTCGGGCCTGCCGCGCGCGCCCGGATCGTGCGCGGGATGTTCCGAGAGACCGCCCGCAACCTCGTGGACGTCCTTCGCCCGTTTCCTCGGGAGCGAGACCGCGTGGCGCAGCTGGTCCGCTTCGAAGGCCTCGAGAATCTCGAGGCGGCGCTGCTCGAGGGGCGCGGCGCCATCGCGCTCTCCGCGCACCTCGGCAACTGGGAAGTGCTGGGCGCGGCGCTCGCCGCGCGGGGCTTCGCGGTTCACGCGGTGGCGCGGGAGATCTTCGACCGGCGCTCCGATCGGCTGCTGAACGGGTGGCGTGAGCAGGCCGGCGTCCGCCGGGGCGGCTCGCTCGTGTCGCTCCGTCGCGCGCTTCGCGCCGGCGGGATCGTCGGCATGCTCGTGGACCAGGACATGCCGGGGCCGTCGGTGTTCGCGGAGTTCTTCGGCCGTCCGGCGCGGACGCCGCGCGCGCCGTTCGCGCTGGCCCGGCGCACGGGCGCGCCGCTCGTGCCGATGTGGATCCATCTGGACCGCAACGGGCGACACGTGGCCACGATCCTGCCCGCGCTCGTGCGCGCTCCGGGGACGGACGAGGCGGCGCTGCTCGCCGACGTGCGCGCGTGGCACCTCCGGCTCGAGACGGCCATCTCGGCGCACCCGGAGCAGTGGGTATGGCATCACCGGCGCTGGCGCTCGGCTCCTTTGGCCGAGCGTGAGGGATCGTCGCCGAGGCTGACCGACGTCGTGCCGCACCATGCTTCAAGGGAGGTCGCGCTCACCCGATGAGAGGGAAGGGGCTTCTCGCGCTGGCGTTGGCGACGACCCTCGCCGCCTTGGGCGCATGCGTCTCCACGGAGGACTCCGTGCGGACGCAGGAGGCCGCGGCCGCGGCGCCGCCGCCGGCCGAGGGGATGCGCGGAATCACGCTCCGGAACTTCCGCGAGGGGGACACCCGGTGGGTGCTGCAGGCGGACACGGCCTCGGTGTTCCGGGACCGCAAGCGCGTGGAGGCGCAGGTCGTCACGATCAACTTCTTCGACGGGGATCGCCACGTCTCGAAGCTGACCTCGGACCGGAGCGTCCTCCTGCAGGCCACGGACGACCTGGAGGCGCGCGGTCACGTGCGGGTGGTGTCGGACGAGGGAGCGATCCTGACGACCGACGTCCTGTTCTGGGATCACCAGCGCTCGCGCATCCACACGGACGACCCGGTGCAGATCACGCGGGGGGACGACGTGCTGACGGGCGTGGGCATGGAGGCGGACCCCGGGCTGAGTCGCGTGGACCTGAAGCGCGAGGTGCGGGGCAGCGTGCGATCGAATCCGGACTCGCTGTTGCCGGGGGGCTCCTCGCGATGACGACGACCGCCGTGCAGCAGGGCCTGGCCGGGCGAGGGCTCGTGAAGAGCTACCGGGGCCATCGCGTCGTGGACGAGGTCGACGTGGAGGTGAGCCGCGGCGAGGTGGTGGGCCTGCTCGGGCCGAACGGCGCCGGCAAGACCACCACGTTCTACATGATGACGGGCCTCGTGCACCCCGACCGCGGACGCGTCTCGATCGACGGCGAGGAGGTCACGAACCTGCCGATGTACCGGCACGCGCGCAAGGGCATCGGCTATCTGCCGCAGGAGACGTCGATCTTCCGCGGCCTCACCGTGCGGGACAACATCCGCGCCGTGCTCGAGACCACGCCCACGCCGCGGGCCGCGCAGGCGGAGCGGCTGGCCGGGCTGCTCGCGGAGCTCCGGCTCGAGGGCGTCGCCGACCAGAAGGCGCACACGCTCTCCGGCGGGGAGCGGCGGCGCGTGGAGATCGCGCGCGCCCTCGCCACGCAGCCCGCGTTCCTCCTGCTCGACGAGCCGTTCACCGGCATCGACCCGATCGCCGTGAACGACATCCAGGAGATCGTGGCCGGGCTCGCGCGGAAGGGGCTCGGCGTGCTCATCACGGACCACAACGTGCGCGAGACTTTGCACATCACGAACCGTGCGTACATTCTGTTCAAGGGTCGCGTGCTCATCTCGGGCACCGCGCACGAGCTGGCGGAGAATCCCGAGGCACGCGCCATCTACTTGGGCGAGCGCTTCCGGCTGTAGAGGACACTCGATGGAGCTCGGACTCAGGCTGTCGCAGAAGCAAACGCTGAAGCTCGTGATGACGCCGCGGCTGCAGCAGGCGCTCAAGCTCCTGCAGATGCCGGCGCTCGAGCTCTCGCAGCACATCGAGCAGGAGCTGCTCACGAATCCCCTGCTCGAGCTGGACGAGGAGGCCCCGGAGACCACGGCCGAGACCGAGGAGATGCCGGCGGAGCTGCCGCCCGAGAAGGTGAAGTCTCCCGAGGAGACGGAGATCGCTCCGGAGGGGCAGACGCTGGACTGGAGCGAGTACTTCGACGACGGCTTCGAGTACGCGGAGGGCGGCCGCAGCGAGCGCGAGGAGACGGACTTCCACGAGAAGGTCGCCATCGGCCGGGCCACGCTCTCGGACAACCTGCTGGGGCAGCTCCACCTCCTGGATCTGGACGAGGACACGTTCCGGATCGCCGAGTACCTCGTGGGAAGCCTGGACGACGCCGGATTCCTGGGCAGCTCCGTCGCCGAGGTGGCGGCCGAGCTGGGGACGTCGGAGGCGGCGGTGGAGGCGGCCCTGAAGCGCGTCCAGGAGCTGGAGCCGCCGGGGATCGGGGCGCGCAACCTCCAGGAGTCGCTCTCCCTCCAGCTGAGGCAAGCGCACCGCGAGGACAGCCTCGCGGCGAAGATCGTCGCGGACCACTTCGAGGCGTTCAAGCAGCGCCAGTACCAGGAGATCGCGCGGCTCCTCAAGGTCGCGCCGGCGGACGTCCAGGAGGCGTCCCGGGAGATCGCCACCCTGAACCCGCGTCCCGGCGCGCAGCTCGCCCTCGAGGACGCCCGCTACGTCGTGCCGGACCTGGTGGTGGAGAAGGTGGACGGCGTCTACGTCGTCTCGCTGGCGGACGGGAGCGTCCCGCGGCTGCGCGTGAGCCGGCAGTACCGGGAGATCCTGGAGCGCCGGGACCGGAACGGGAAGCCGGACCCGTCGGTGGTGCCTTCCCCGCGTGCCGTGACGGCCTCGGAAGAGGTACGCTTCGTCCAGGAGAAGCTGAAGTCCGCCAGCTGGTTGATCCAGACGATCGAGCAGCGGCGCCGGACCATGATCCGGGTCATGGAGGCCATCGTCGAGGCGCAGAAGGACTTCTTCGAGCGAGGCCCGCAGGCGCTGAGGCCTCTGACCCTGCAGGACGTCGCGGAGCGGATCGGCATGCACGAGTCCACGGTGAGTCGAGTCACCACGAACAAGTACGTGCAGACGCCGCGCGGCGTGTTCCCGTTGAAGTACTTCTTCTCCAGCGGTCTGGAAACGGAGTCGGGCGAGAACGTCTCCTCCAAGATGGCGATGGGCCGGATCAAGGAGCTGATCGCCGCCGAGGACAAGCAGAAGCCCCTCTCGGACCAGCGAATCGCGGAGCTGTTGAGAAAGGAGGGCCTGATCGTCGCCCGGAGAACGGTGGCGAAGTACCGGGAGCGGATGGACATTCTCCCGGCCCGGTACCGCAAGGAGTTCTGAGGCTCCCCAGAGATGCCGCAGGAGGAACCGATGAAGGTCTCGATCACCGCGCGTCACTTCGATCCCACTCCGGATCTGAAGACGCACGCGGAGTCCCGCGTGAGTCGCCTGGAGCGCTTCACCGGGGATCTCCTTCACGCCAACGTCGTGCTCGAGGTGGAGAAGTACCGTCAGATCGCCGAGGTGTCCGTCCACGGAAGCCACGGCGATTTCACGGCCAAGGCCGAGTCCGACGACATGATCACGTCGATCGACGGCGCGTGCGACAAGGTCGAGAAGCAGATCCGCCGCCAGGCGCGGATGACGAAAACCCGGGACGGCGACGCCAAGGAGGAGATGGCCATGGGGACGACCCGTATCGTGAGCGAGCGCGTGAGCCCGGAGATGATGTCGCTGGAGGAGGCCACCACGCGCGTCGAGGAAGGCGAGGACATCGTGGTCTTCGCGGATAGCGACAGCGGCGCCACGCGGGTCGTGTACCGGCGTCCGGACGGATCGATGAAGCTGATCGAAGTCGCGGGCTGAGGGATCGCGTGCAGGGGATTTCGGCCACTCAGCTCTACGAGGAGCGGCGCGCGGAGCTCGACCTCGAAGTCATCGTCGACGCGCCCAACGCCCGCCTCCCGATCACTGTGAGCGACGTGAACCGGCCGGGGCTCGCCCTGGCCGGTTTCACGGAGAACTTCCTGTACGAGCGCATCCAGATCCTCGGCGAGACCGAGACGCTCTACCTGGACACGCTCTCCGCCTCCCAGAGGCGGGAGGGGATCGACCGTCTCTTCGAGCAGGATCTGCCCTGCGTGATCGTCTCGAAGGGCCTGCCGATCGATCCGTACCTGAAGCAGCGCTGCGACGAGCGGCAGGTCCCGCTCCTGCGCACGCGGATGTCCACCACCCCGTTCATCCACCAGCTCACGGCCTACCTGAACGACGTCTTCGCGCCGCGCATCACGCTGCACGGCTCGCTCGTGGACGTCTACGGCGTGGGGCTCCTGTTCGCGGGCGAGAGCGGGATCGGGAAGAGCGAGACCGCGCTGGACCTCGTGGAGCGCGGCCATCGTCTCGTGGCCGACGACATCGTGATCGTCAGCCGCCGACCGCCGTCGGTGCTCGTGGGCAGCTCGAACGACCTCCTCGGCCACCGCATGGAGATCCGCGGCGTCGGCATCGTGGACATCCGCGAGATGTTCGGCGTGCGGGCCACGCGCTTGCGGAAGCGCGTCGAGGTGGAAGTGAGATTGGTCCGCTGGGACCCGGAGTCCCCCTACGAGCGGCTGGGCCTCGAGGACCGCACCACGTCGATCCTCGGCGTCCGCCTGCCGTACGTGACGATTCCCCTCGTGCCGGGCAAGAACGTCGCCGTGCTCGCGGAGGTCGTCGCGATGAACCACCTGATCAAGTCCTCGGGCCGGAACGCCGCGGTCGCGCTCGATACGCGCCTCAAGGACCTCATGCGCACCGGCGCCACCACGCCCCTCGGGGACTCGGGGGACGCCGAGTGACGGGCGGGGGGCGGGCGTGATCCGTCGCCAGCTGAAGATCGTGAACCGGCTCGGCCTGCACATGCGCGCCGCGAACGTGCTCGCGGACGCGGCCAGCCGCTTCGCCTCGGCGATCCACGTGAGCCGGGGCGGTGTGCGCGTCAACGGCAAGAGCATCATGGGCCTCATGATGCTCGCGGCGCCCGCCGGCACCGAGATCATCCTCGAGGTGAGCGGGCCGGACGAAGAGGGGGCCGCCGCGGACCTCGCCCGTCTGGTCGGGGAGGGCTTCGGAGAAGACACGGACGGGGAGCCTTGAGCGAGCCCGCCCTCGCCCGCCGCATCGGGCCGGACCCCTCCGACATGACGGCGCGCGTTCTCGGCCTGCCGCGCCAGCTGCGCGAAGCCTGGGCGCTCGCGGCCGGCGGCCCGGATCTTCTGGCCGGCGCGCGCCCGAGCTGCATCCACGTCGTCGGGATGGGGGGGAGCGCCATCGGCGGCGACTTCCTGCGCTCCCTCGCCGACGTCCAGGGAAGCGTCCCCGTCGAGGTGGTGCGGGGCTACGAGCTGCCGCAGGCGGCGGGACCCGGCTCGTTCGCGTTCTTCGTGAGCTACTCGGGCGGGACCGAGGAGACGCTCGCCGCGTGGGAGGACGCTCGGCGAAGACGGGTGCCGAGCGCGGCCATCACCAGCGGCGGCACGCTGGAGTCCCTGGCGCGTGAGGCGGGGCGCCCGGTGCTCCGGATCCCGGGCGGCTCGCCGCCGCGGGCGGCGCTCGCCTGGACGTCGATCCCGCTGTTCCACGCGCTCGGCCGGGCGGGACTGCTCGCGATCGGGGCCGAGGACGTCGAGGCGGCGGCGGCGGCGGGAGAGCGGATCCTCGCCGCGTCGGGGCCAGGCGGCCCGCGCGAGCCGGCGCTCGCGGAGTGGGCGAAACAGGCCGCCGCCGGGCTGCCCATCGTCTATGCGGCGGAAAGGCCGCACCGGGCCACCGCGTTGCGCTGGGTGGGGCAGCTCCACGAGAACGGGAAGACGCTCTCGCACGCCGCCGTCTTCCCGGAGCAGAACCACAACGAGATCGTCGCCTGGGAGGTCGGCGGTCCGGGCGTTTCGATCGGGTGCATCGCCCTTCTGGACGACCCCGCGGTCCACCCGCGGGTGCGCCGCCGGCTGGACCTCGTGGCGGCGCGGGTCGAGGAGGCCGGCCGACCCCTCGTGCGCTTCCGCCCGGAGGGCGAAGGGCTCCTCGCCCGCGTCTACTCGCTCGTCCTCCTCGGGGACCTGGCGAGTCTGCACGTCGCCGCCGCACGAGGCGTGGACCCCACGCCCGTGGCCAGCATCGACCGCCTCAAGCGGGAGTTGGCGTAGGCCGGCGAAATACCCTGGTCTCTCGCGATGCGGCTGCGCTACGCTGCCTGCCCGGTTCCGCCCATGGCGCGGAGCCACGGAGGAGAAGGACCGATGAGCAACCGGTACCTGTTTACGTCGGAGTCGGTCACCGAGGGCCATCCCGACAAAGTCGCCGACCAGATCTCCGACGGAGTGCTCGACGCGCTCCTGAGCAAGGACCCGATGAGCCGCGTGGCCTGCGAGACGCTCGTGACCACCGGCATCGCCCTCGTGGCGGGCGAGATCACGACGGAAGCGTACGTCCACGTCCCCGACGTGGTGCGCGAGACGTTGCGCCGCATCGGGTACGACAACGCGGCCTACGGCATCGACTGGGAGACGTGCGCCGTCATGACGGCGATCGATCGGCAGAGCCCCGACATCGCGCAGGGCGTCGACACCGGCGGCGCCGGCGATCAGGGCATGATGTTCGGCTACGCCACCGACGAGTCGCCGGACCTGATGCCCCTGCCGATCGCGCTCGCGCACCGTCTCTGCCGTCGCCTCGCCGAGGCGCGCAAGGCGAAGGAGATCGACTTCCTCCGACCCGACGGGAAATCCCAGGTCACCGTGGAGTACGACGGCGATCGCCCCGTCCGCATCGACACGGTGGTCGTCTCCACGCAGCACCACGAGGGCGTGGCCCAGGAGCGGATCCGCGCGGAGGTGATCGAGAAGATCATCGAGCCCCTCCTGCCGCGTAACCTGCTGGATCCGAAGAAGAAGGTGACCTACCACGTGAATCCCACGGGGCGCTTCGTGATCGGCGGGCCCCGGGGCGACACGGGCCTCACCGGCCGGAAGATCATCGTGGACACCTACGGGGGCGCGGCGCGGCACGGCGGAGGCGCCTTCTCCGGCAAGGACCCCACGAAGGTGGACCGCTCGGCGTCGTACGCGGCGCGTCACGTGGCGAAGAACATCGTGGCGGCCGGCCTCGCGAAGCGCTGCGAGATCCAGGTCGCCTACGCGATCGGCGTCGCCGAGCCGGTCTCCCTGCACGTCGAGACGTTCGGCACGGGGACGATTCCGGACCCGGAGATCGCGGGGATCGTGCGCGCCACGTTCGACCTCACGCCCCGCGGCATCATCCGCGCCCTGGACCTGCGCCGGCCGATCTACTCCTCGACCGCCGCGTACGGCCACTTCGGTCGCGAGGAAGACGGCTTCCCCTGGGAGCAGCGCAGCCACGTGGACGCGCTGCGCTCGGCGGTCGCGTAGCGTCCCTCGCTTCGCGCGCCGTTCGTCGCGTCGGACGGTGATGCACGTGATGCACGCGTCGTCGGCTCGGCGGCGCGTGCTTTCTCGCGCGGAGGAGCCGCGTCGTCGGACGCCGGCGTCTTCCTCCGCCGGCCTCCGCCGTCCGGGCTACGGCCGCCCTCCGCTCGGCGGCTCCGCCATCCTGGCTGCGCCGCCTCCGCGAAGTCGCCGCGAAAGCAACGCCGCCGAGCCGCCGACGCATGCCTCGCCTCGCGCGGTCTGCGCCGGCGCGCCGGGTGATCGCGAGGACGCGCCGCGCGATCGCCGGGTGCAGGCGTCGTCGTCGTCGCGGACGCCGCGGAACGGCCGACTCGCGACGTGCGACGGAGCGACGCGGCGAGTGCCTCGACCGCCGCGACTCGGTGTCAGTCTCGCCTGGGGCCGGCCTCTTCGACGCGGCTTCGCGGAGGCGGCGTAGCCAGGATGGCGGAGCCGCCGAGCGGGAGGGCGCCGGAGCCGGGACGGCGGAGGCTGACCCGTCCGAGGCGAAGAGGCCGGCCCCGAGGCGAGACGGGCGACCCCCCTGACACGGCTTCGGGCCCGCAGTCAGGCGCCGGCCCGAGGCGAGACGGGGCAACGCCTGACACGGCTCCGAGGCGAGCCCCGAGGCGAGGCGGGCGCGATCTACTTGCGGGTCTTCCAGAAGCCGATGGCGCCGGCGACGAGGAAGACGGCGTTCGGGAGCCAGGCGGCCACCCAGGGCGGCATGGTGCCGTTCAGCCCGTAGGTCTGGCCGATGCGCAGGACGATGTAGTAGCCGAAGCCGATGAGCAGGGCGAGGCCGAAGCCGAGCGCGTGGCCGCCGCGCCGGATCGCGCCGGTCAACGGTGCGCCGAGCAGGATCACCACGAAGCTCGCGAAGGGGAACGACCAGCGGCCGTGCTCGTCCACCGCGAAGCGCGTCACGTCGCCTCCGCTGGACGCGGTGCGTCGCGCCTGGTCGCGCAGCTCCCCGAGCGTCATCTCGTCCGGCTCGCCGACGACTTCGAGGAAGTCCTTCGGCGTCTCGCGGATCTCGTCGAACACGCGGTCCTTGAACGCTTCGACCTCGGGCGGTCCGTCCTCGCGGAAGTGGCGCAGGTATCCGTCGTGGAAGACCCAGTGGCCGCCCTGCCAGGTCGCCGTCTTCGCGTCGACCCGCTGCACGAGCGTGTTCGCCGCGAACTGTTGCACCACGACGTCGTCCATGCGGCCCCTCGCGCCGTCGTAGCGGCGGATGAGGAAGATCCGCCCGCCCGCGCCGAGGTAGTTGAGGTCGCGGCGAGTGGAGCCGCCCCGGCGGGGGCGCTCCTTGATCTCGTGGTCCCACGTCTCGTTCGCGAGGCGAGTGCCGCGCGGCGCCAGCTCCATCGTGAACACGAGCCCGACGCCCGCCAGCATCGTCCCGGCCAGCAGGAGGGGCGCGAGCGCGCGGTAAAGGCTCACGCCCGCCGCGGTCATCGCCACGAGCTCGCTCCGGCGGGCCATGCCGCCGAGCGAGAAGAGGACCCCGAGGAGCGCGGCGATCGGCAGGACCACCGAGACCAGGAACGGGACGGTGGCCACGTAGTACTGGATCACCAGCGCCAGCGAGACGTGGTGATCGAGGAACGTGTCGAGGCGCTCGAAGACGTCCACGACGATGGTGACCGCGAGGAACGCCCCGAGCGCTCCCGCCACCGCGCCGAGAAACGAGCGGAGGACGTAGCGGTCGAGAACCCTCACGAGCGTGACCGCCAGGGTCGGAGGAGCCCGTCGCGGTGCGCGACGAGCCAGACCCCGGCCACGCCGAGCACGAGATCCATCGCCCACATGCCCAGCGCGGGCGGCACGTAGCCGCGATCGCCGAGCTTCTCGCCCCCGAGCGAGGCCATGTAGTACACCAGGAAGAAGAGGAAC
Source organism: bacterium (assembly GCA_046330135.1). Lineage (GTDB taxonomy): Bacteria > ARS69 > ARS69 > ARS69 > ARS69 > CAYYFX01. The sequence continues at coordinate 129,702 of JAXLTI010000003.1, read as the reverse complement.
GCGAGGCCGCCGCCCACGCCCAGGCTGCCCCGGCGGACGCGCGCCCCGAGCGGCGCTCCGACCAGCACGAAGACGAGGCAGGCCACGGGGAACGCCCACTTCTTGTGGATCTCGACCTCGTAACGGTTGATGTCCAGCTGTTCGCTCTCCATCCGGTGCGTGCCGCCGCCGACCTTCCGGAGCAGCAGCCGCGCCTGCGAGGAGAAGTCCGCGGGGCGGAAGCCGGTGACCCCCGGGCCGGCGGCCGCCCGGACCGCGGCGCGGAGCTCGGAGGTGGCCGTGACGACGGCCTGGGTGAGCGAGTCGGCCTCGGCGGCCTTCTCCGTGCGGAGCCGGTGCACGAGGACGCGCATCGCCTCGGTGGACAGCTCCCGGTCGCCGCGGGAGGTCTCGCCGCTGTGCGAAAGCCGGGTGCCCAACGCGTCGAATACGAGGTTGTGGGTGTCGAAATGCAGGAGGAAGTAGCTCTCGGGCGCGTCGGGGTCGACCTCGTGCATCTCGCCGTCGTGGAGGCGGATCACTAGGCGGTCGCCCTCGTTCTCCCAGAGCAGCTCGCCCCACGGGGCGTGAATCGTACGCACCGGCTCCTTCGGGTCGATCGCGTAGGCGGTCACGTCGCGGACGATGTTCTTGTCATGGTCGACTTCGCGCACCAGCAGCGTGTAGCCCTCGAAGTCCTCCATGAAGACGCCTTCCCGGATCGCGATCGTGGGGCGCATCTTGTGGATGTCGGCGGTGAGGTCCTTCAGGCGGTGGTTCGCCTCCGGCAGCACGACGTCGTTGTAGACCACGAGGCCGCCCGTGAGGACCACGGCCGCGCCGAGCACCGGGGCGAGGACGCGCCGGAAGGAGACCCCTCCGGCGTGGATCGCGTCGAGCTCGGCGTCCTGGGAGAGGCGCCCGAACGCCATCACCACGGCCACCAGCACGGACATCGGAAAGGTGAGGGCGAAGATCCAGCCCAGGGACAGGATGAAGATCTCGACCACGGTCCAGGTGTCGAGGTGGCGCGTCGCGAAGAGGCTGAGGAAGTCCACGAGGACGCGCATCACGAACAGGAAGGTGATGGTGGCCAGCGCGAAGAAGAAAGGCCCGATGTGCCGGCGAAGCACGTAGCGGTCGAGTGTCCTCATCGTCTTCCCGTTCCCGGTTCCCCGGGGTCGCGCATCGTAGCCGAGCCGGGCTGCGACGGACAAGGACCGGTCCGGCCGCCGGGGCTCTCTCTCTTCCTTGACAGTCCCGCAAAGGCGAACTTAAGTTGTTCGCACTCTTGACGTTCCCCACCGGCCCCGCCCGGCCCCTCGCGCGAGTAGAGATGGGCGACCCTCAGCTCAGGGCGCGAGGCTGGTCCTCGCGAACCCGCGTCCTGCTCGCGCTCTCCGTCGCCCTTGCGCCCATGCTCGCCGGGCCGGCTCCCGCCTCGGCGGACTACCGGAATCCGCGCCTCCTGGGCGACCCCTTCTGGGTGCCGCCTTCGCTGCGCGGCGACCCGTCCCTGGTGAGCTTCCATCCGTTCCGCTCCGGCGGCCACCTCAAGGGCCTCGAGGGGAAGGTGCGCGAGGAAGCCGACGTCGATCCGGAACGGGGGCTGGTCTACATCCGCCAGCGGATGGGCGACGCCTGGGTGGCCCCGGAGTGGATCGCCGACTTCGAGACCGCCGCGAAGATCGAGGGCGCCGCCGCCTCCCGCAAGGCCTGGCGCGACGCCGTGACCAAGTCCCTCCAGGCGCAGCGCGGCAAGGAATCGGACGTCGTCTCGATCCAGATTCCGGTGGACCTCCCGGACGCGGTGGCGCGCGTGATCGGTCAAGGCGCGCGCCTCAACCTGACCGGCTCCGAGAGCATCACGTTCTCCGGCACCTCCACCATCCTGAAGGGCGGCCCGCAGTTCGAGACCGGCAACCCGTCGCTCTTCCCGGCCCTCGACATCAAGCAGCAGCTCAAGTTGAACCTCGACGGGACGATCGGCGAGAAGATTCACGTCCTCGTGAACCACGACAGCGAGGTGGCCACGTCGTTCTCGAACAAGATCCAGCTCCGCTACGACGGCAACGAGGACGACGTCGTCCAGAAGATCGAGATGGGCAACACGGACCTCACGCTGCCGGGGGCGGAGTTCTTGAGCTTCCGGAAGTCGCAGCAGGGTCTGTTCGGGGCGAAGGCGATCGCGAAGCTCGGGCCGCTGGACCTCACGGCCATCGCCTCCAAGCAGGAGGGGCAGACCGCCACCCAGACGTTCGTGGGCCAGGCGCGCCGGGACTCGGTGGTGATCCGGGACTGGGAGTACGTCAAGCGGACGTACTACTGGATCGCCCACCCCGTGCAGCTCGCGATCGCTCCCGCCGCGGACGGCCTCGGCATCCTCCCCGTGAAGAACATCGAGGTCTACCTGGACGACAAGGACCCGCGCAACGACATCGCCACCGGCGCGCGGCTGGGCTTCGCCTTCGTGAACCCCGCGACCGGAACGCCCGCCGACACGGTGGGCGTGGTGCGCGGCACGTACGCGCGACTGAAGGAGGACGTGGACTACCGCTTCGACCGCCAGACCGGCGTGCTCACGATGGAGCGCGCCGTGGACCGGGAGGACGTGCTGGCGATCACCTACGTGCGCGACGACAGCTTGCACGTGGGGAGCGTCGCGAACCCCGACACGCTGCGCCTGCAGCTCCTCGCGCCGCCGGAGCGGGACCTCTACGACCCGGCCAAGGGGCTCGGGCCGCTGCAGGTCCTCGAGCAGAAGAACGTCTACGCCATCGGGGCGCGCAACATCAACCCCGCGAGCCTCGAGGTGGTGGTCCGGCGCAAAGCCTCGGCCGCCGGCCAGCGCGACGAGGACGTCCAGAAGGACGTCAACGATCCCTCGAGGAACCTCGAGTACATCCGCGTGCTCGGACTCGACTACAAGGGTGCGTCGGGACCGGACCCGGACCTCAAGATCGAGCCCGAGTTCCTCGACTTCGAGGACGGGACCATCACGTTCCCCAACATCACGCCCTTCGCCCCGGACTCGTCGGTGTACGGCGGCACGGCGGTGAACGTGATCGTGGCTCCCTCGCAGGTGCACACCGGCCGGAGCACGGATCCGATTCCGCTGCTCGACACGAACCCCGGCCTCTATTCGCTCCAGCCGGACGACCTGATCAACCGCGAGAAGTACGTGATCGAGGTCCAGTTCACCACGCCGACGCCCTCGTACAACCTGAACCGCTTCAACATCCTCGAGGGCTCGGAGACCGTCCACCTGAACGGTCGCACGCTCTCCCGCGGCGTCGACTACGACATCGACTACGACCTCGGCATTCTGACGTTCCGCACGCCCGACGCGAATGCACCGGACGCGCAGATCGAAGTCGACTTCCAGTACGTGCCGCTCTTCGGCCAGGCGAAGGAGTCCCTCGCGGGCATCTCGGGGACCTACAACTTCAGCGACCGCACCAAGGTCAGCTCGTCGTGGCTCTACTTCGCCCGCTCCACGCCGGAGCTGCGCCCCAAGCTGGGCCAGGAGCCCTCGCGGATCCTCGTGGGGGATCTCTACGGGCAGTGGGCGTCGAATCCGACGTTCCTCACGGGACTCGTGAACAAGATCCCCCTCGTCAGCTCCGAGGACGAGTCGGAGATCCAGGTCCAGGGCGAGGTGGCGGTCTCCCTGCCCAACCCGAACACGAAGAACGAGATCTACATCGACGACATGGAGGGCGTCGCGGACAGCCGCGACATCCCGTTGACGCGGGGGCTCTGGGTGCCCGCGTCGGAGCCGGCGGGGCCCGGCGCCACCGTCGATCACCCGGACCTCGACAAGGCGACCGACCGGGTCCGGCCGCTGCCGTTCAACTGGTACAACCCGGAGAACGCCGTCCGCCGGCAGGACGTGTTCGTCGAGCTCTCCGACGAGCGGCAGGGGCAGGACTACCTGCAGGTCATGGAGATGCGCCCGCGGCTCTCCGCGCCCGATGACTCGACCGGATGGTTCGGCGTGATGCGCTGCCTCTCGACCGTCGGGGAGGACTTCTCGCAGAAGAAGTTCCTCGAGATCTGGGTCAACGACTTCGGGCGCAACCAGGGCCACATGATCTTCGACATGGGCGAGATCAGCGAAGACTTCTACGTGAGGTCGAACGACAACCCGAATCTCCCGCCGAAGGGGCGCGGCCAGCTGGACACCGAGGACTTCAACCCCTACGACGGCGAGCTCACCGTGAGCCAGGAGGACTTCGGTCTCGACGACGTGAAGGGCGTGGACGGCACGGGCAAGCCCTTCGACGACGGTGACGACGACTTCCGCTTCAACCGCTCGGATCCGGACTCGATCCGCTACGAGAACATCAACAACTTCGAGGGCAACAGCCTGCTCGACACCGAGGACCTCGACGGGGACAACCTCCTCGACACGGACAACATCTACGCGTCCTACGTCGTCGATCTGGCGGAGACCGCGGTGGACGAGCAGGGCTTCCTGGCGCAGAACAACTACGATCCCGCGACCCGGCCGAACAACCACTGGCGGCTGTACCGGATCCCGCTCGACAAGGAAGAGCCCGTGGGCGGCGCCCCGCGGCGGCGCTCGGTGAAGTACGTGCGGCTGTGGTTCGACGGGATCTCGGGCGCTCCGGGGCCGAAGGTCCAGATCGCCTCCATCAGCATCAAGGGCGCCGCGTGGCTCGAGGAAAAGCAGACCGTCAACGCCACGGGCAGCCCGGTGGACCCCGTCGACGCGGTCGGCAGCTTCGTGGTGAACACGGCGGACAACAAGGAGAACAACTACTACTTCCCGCCGTTCTTCCCGGGCGAGGACACGAACAACCAGGTCAAACGCGAGCAGACGCTGGTGATGGAGTACGACGGCATCCCGTCGGCGGGCGACATCACGCGGCCGGGCGAGCAGGGCCGGCAGGGCACGGCCTACCGCGAGATCGTGGACACCGGGGACGGCAAGAGCCAGGACTTCACGCAGTACGAGACGATGAGCTTCTACTTGCGGGACGGGGTGTTCGACCAAGGCGGGAATCCGCGCGACCGCTATCGCAACGACTCGCGCCTCGCGAACGGCAGCACCGGGACGTTCTTCTTCCGCTTCGGCCCCGACACGACGAACTTCTACGAGTTCTCCACCACGCGTCTGCCCGGCCAGGGCGGCGACTCCGGGTGGCGCGAGGCCTCCGTCGACATGATCGCGCTCGCGGACCTGAAGCTCGAGCCGCCGCAGAAGAAGGTCACGGTGGAAGGGGTCCAGGTGGACTACCGCTCCAAGATCGTGGATGGGGACACGCTCGCCGTGTACGGCGCGCCGTCGCTCTCGCGGATCCGGCGCCTCACGCTCGGCGTGAAGGGCGACGACCCCACGCGCTCCGCGATCGTGGGCGAGCTGTGGGTGGACGAGATCCGGCTGCGGTCGGTGCTGAAGGACCCGGGCTACGCGTCGCGCGTGTCCGGAAGCGCCCGGCTGGCGGACTTCGCCACGGTGGACGCGGGGGCGAGGGCGGTGGACTCGGAGTTCCGCACGATCGAAGGCGATCGGCACGGGACGAACGAGAAGTCCTGGAACGTCCGCGGGGACGTCAAGCTGAACAAGTTCTTCGACAACCGGGGCCTCTCCGTGCCGGTGACCGCCGAGTACACCAACTCCCGCTCCACACCCCGCCTCGCGCCGAACTCCGACATCGTGCTGGTGCAGCCGGAGGACAAGGAGGCCGCGACCACCACGGACTGGCATCGCTCGCTGTCGTCGCGGTTCGCGAAGACGCGACCGTCCGGCAACGCGTGGCTCCGCTACACGCTCGACAACGTCACGGTGTCCTACACGGACTCGAAGAGCCACGAGCAGGGCCCGTTCATCCGCAGCGACAACGACGTCTCCCAGGGTCAGGCGGGCTTCAACCTGAACCCGGGGCAGGGGAAGACCCTTCGGCTGCTCGATCGCTTCGACCTCTCGTACTTCCCCACGCTGCGCCTCGGCATGAACGGGTCCCTGAACACCACGCGGGCCTCCGACATCCGCACGGACTCGGTCGGCGTTCGCGTGGAGTCGCCGCGCGCGCTCGTGCGCAGCCGGCTCCTGCAGGGGACGCTCGGGCTCCAGTGGGATCCGCTGCGCTCGAACACGCTTGACAGCTCCTTCCACTTCGACAAGACGCAGGATCTGGATCGCCACGAGGAGGATCCGCTCTGGAGCAGCTTCCGGAAGGGAGGAACCGAGCTGACGCGCAATCACGGCACGCGCGTGTCGTGGCGGCCGTCCCTGCTCTCGTGGGTACGCCCGGTGATGACCTACGACACCAGCTACCAGGACGATCAGAGCCCCTCCGTGCAGCCGCCGGACCTCTCCAGCCGGGCGGACTCGCTCGGCGGACCGCTCCGCGTGTTCCGCGTGCAGAACTCGGCGAATCGGGACTTCTCGACGTCGGTGAACCTCCGTGCGCTGCTCGGCGGGATGGGCGGCGGCTCGACGACGAAGCGCCCCCCTCACTCGGGCGGCGAGAGCTCTCCGCGCAAGCCGGGCGCACCGCCGGAGAACGACGAGTCCCCCCCGCGCGACCCCGGGGAGCGCCCGCCGCCTCCGGAATCGGCCGGCAAGGGTGGCCCGGGAGTGGACGGCAAGGGCACCCCGGGCGACCAGGGCGCGGGCGGAAAGGGCGCTCCGGGGGAGCAGGGGGCGGGCGCGAAGGGCGGCCCCGGCGGGGCGAAGTCCGGCGCTCCCGGCGAGGGAGGGGCCGACGAGGAGGCTCCCTGGAGCAAGCTCGGCCACGGGGCCGCCAGCGTGCTCAACATGCTCGGAGACATCCGCGCGTCGTACCAGGACCATCGCACGTCGCGCTACAGCCGCGTGCGCAACCGCCCCAGCCTCGGCTATCAGTTGGGGTTCGAGTCCCTGGATCTCGGGAGCATCGTCCCGGTGTCGGGCACCGGCGCGAACCTCATCGAGGACAACACGGATCGGTCGTGGTCGTCGAAGATCGACTCGTCGCTCCAGCCGGCGTCGGGCATCGTGCTCGACGGAGCGTGGACGCGCGCGATCGCGCGGCACGACGTGAGCGGCTCCCGATCCGCCAACGACGACGTGACCTGGCCGGACTTCTCCGTGTCGCTCGACGGTCTCGAGAACCGGCGGCCGCTGTCGAGCTGGGTGAAGAGCTCGTCCGTCAACTCGTCGTACCGCAAGCAGACGCAGCTCAGCGGCCGCCTGCCGGCCCTGAATCAGCCGCCGCCGCCGGGCCCCTGGTACGACACGAAGAACGTGCACACGGAGTACGCGCCGTTCCTCTCGTGGAACGCGGCGTGGAAGTCCGGCATCAACACGACGATCTCGCACAACCGCAGCACCGACGTGGAGCAGACCGAGTTCGACGCGCTGCGCTCGCAGACCGAGACGCAGTCGGTCAGCTGGCGCGTGAGCGGGAAGTACTCGTTCTCCGCGCCGCAGGGCATCCGTCTCCTCGGCAAGAAGCTCCGGTTCCGGAGCGACCTCACTCTGAACGTGGACATCGACCGCTCCGAGCAGACCACGAAGGAGCTCGAGGTCCGGAGCACCGGCGAGACCACGTCCACCGTCCGGGCCCACACGAAGGCGATGAGCGTGAAGCCCCACGCCACCTACAACTTCTCCCGGAAGGTGCAAGGAACCATGGACATCACGTACAGTCGGAACTACGACGTCCGGCTCGACCGCACGGAGACGATCGTGGGGCTCGCGCTCCAGGCGCTCTTCAAGTTCTGAGGAGTCTCCAGGTTCTGAGGAGTGTGCCAGTGCTCGGGAGAGCGTCGATGGCGAGATGGCGGGGCCGGGCCGCGGTCTGCTGCGCGGTGGTGTTCGGCGGAGCCGCGTGCGGCACGCGCGAGCGTACGTTCGACGGCCCGCGCGCGTTCCGGCACCTGGAGGCCCAGGTGGCGCTCGGGCCGCGTGTCCCGGGGACCGAGGCGCATCGCCGGGCGCTCCAGTACTTCCAGTCGCACTTCGCCTCCACGGCGGACCGCGTCAACGTGCAGGCCTTCGACGCCGTCTGCGCGCTGGACTCGACCACCTCGTCCTGCCAGAACGTCGTGGCGGTGTTCCAGCCGGAGAGCCGGCGGCGGATCCTCATCGGCGCGCACTGGGACAGCCGGCCCTACGCGGACCACGATCCGGATCCCGCGAAGCGGAGGCAGCCCGTGACGGGCGCGAACGACGGGGCGTCGGGCGCGGCGGTGCTGCTGGAGCTGGCCACGGCGCTGCACGAGCATCCGCCGAAGATCGGCGTGGACCTCGCGCTCTTCGACGCGGAGGACGGCGGGCGCGAGGACGATCCGCGGACGTTCTCGGTGGGAGCGCAGCGCTTCGTGGACGAGCACCGCGACTACCGGCCCGGGTACGTCGTCGTCCTGGACATGATCGGCCGGCGCGGCACGCGCATTCCGCGCGAGGCGAACGGCCTGTCGCGGAACCCGCGCCTCGTCGAGGGCGTCTGGGCCGCCGCGCGGGAGGCCGGCGTCAAGGCGCTCGTGGACTCCACCGGGCCGCCCGTGATGGACGACCACATTCCGTTCCTGGCCGCCGGGATTCCGGCGGTGGACCTGGTGGACCTCGCCGATCCCGCCTGGCACACGACCTCGGATCTGCCGGCGGGCTGCGCTCCGGAAAGTCTGGCCGAGGTGGGGCGCCTGATGCTCGTCCTCATTGCCAAGGCGGAGGCCAGCTTTCCGCCTTGACAGCGCCCGGCCTGCGGCGCACATTGGGGCACGGCCTGCGGGATCCCCCGCAGGCCTTCGTTTTGGCTGAAAGCCCGTGCCTTGGGACCTTCCGTCGGGCCCGGAGGAGGCCTGCGGTGGAAGATCGCGACCGGCGAATCTTCGATCTCGTCGAACCCGGCGTCGCTTCGCAGGGCGTCGAGCTCGTCGAGGTGAGCGTCGCGCCCAGCCGGCATCGCACGTTCGTGCGCATCGTCGTCCATTCGCGCAGCGGCATCACGCACGCGGACTGCGAGCGAGTGACACGGGTCGCGGGCCGGATCCTGGACGACGCCGAAGCCATCCCCGGGAGCTACGTCCTCGAGGTGTCGTCGCCGGGCCTGGAGCGGGTCCTGAAGACGCCTCGGGAGTTCGACGTCTTCCGCGGCCGGCTCATCCGCCTGCAGATGTCGGACGAGCCCACGGAGATCGTCGGTCGTTCCGCGGGGACGCGCGGCGCGGAGGTGGCGCTGTCCCGAGAGGAAGGGGAGCTGGTGGTCCCCTGGACGCGAGTCGCGAGGGCGAGGCTTCTTCCCGAGCCCGCCGGTGTCGGAGGAGAAGGCAAATGAGATACGAGATTCTCGAAGCTCTCGGCCAGATCGCCCGGGAGAAGAACGTCGGCAAGGAGCTGGTGATCCAGACGCTCGAGGCGGGGATCGTCTCGGCGGCGCGTCGCCGGTACGGGCCGAACGCCGACATCCGCGTGACTTTCGACGAGTCCACCGGGGGCATGACCATCGAGTACGTGCGCCTCGTCGTCGAGGATCTCACGGACGAGGAGCGCGAGATCGAGCTGGACGACGCGCGTCTCGTGGATCCGAAGGCGCAGCTCGGCGGCGAGCTGAAGGTGGAGCTGACCCTCGAGGAGTTCGGGCGCAACGCGATCCAGGCCGCGAAGCAGGTGGTCGTGCAGCGGGTCCGCGAGGCGGAGCGCGAGAACGTCTACCAGAACTACCACGACCGCGTCGGCGAGATCATCACGGGCACGGTGCAGCAGGTGAACCGCGGCAACATCATCGTGAACCTCGGCCGCGCCGAGGCGCTGCTGCCGTGGCGCGAGCAGATCCGCCGCGAGCAGTACCGTCAGGGGGACACCGTCCGCGCGCTCATCATCGACGTCCAGAAGAACGCGAAGGGGCCGCAGATCATCCTGTCGCGCGGCTCCGCGGAGTTCCTCGTGAAGCTGTTCGAGCAAGAAGTGCCGGAGATCCTGGACGGCGTCGTGCGCATCAACGCGGTGGCGCGCGAGGCCGGCGGCCGCTCGAAGATCGCGGTCAGCTCGAACGAGCTGCGCGTGGATCCGGTGGGCGCGTGCGTGGGCATGAAGGGCTCGCGCGTGCAGGGCATCGTGCGCGAGCTGTCGGGCGAGCGCATCGACATCGTGCCGTACGCGGACGATCCCATCGCGTTCGTCACGAAGGCGCTCTCCCCGGCCAAGATCCTGCAGGTCATCCCGGATGACGCCACGAAGCGGATGCGCGTCATCGTCGCGGACGACCAGCTCTCGCTGGCCATCGGCAAGAGCGGCCAGAACGCGCGCCTCGCGGCGCGGCTGACCGGCTGGGAGATCGACCTGGTGTCCGAGGAGGAGTTCGCGATCTCCCGCGGCGAGATCCCGCGGAAGGACCACATCCCCGTCGACCAGATCGACGGCCTGGGCCCGAAGACGGTCGAGAACCTCATCCAGGCGGGCTTCGAGTCCGTGCAGGACGTCGTCAAGGCCACGATCGAGGACCTCATCAACGTGCCGGGCGTGGGCGACGTGACGGCGCAGCGCATCTACCTGGCGGCGGTGCAGCACCTCGAGAAGGTCGAGGAGGAGCGCGCGGCCGCGAAGGCGGGCGCCGCCGCGCCGGCTGCGGCTGCGGTCACCGTGAAGGAGCCGACCGAGCCGGCGACGCCGGAAGCCGCGACGGCCAAGCCCAAGTCCAAGGTCAAGGCGCCGGCCGAAGTCGAGGTCGAAGTCGAGCTGGACGTGGAGGCGGAGCCCGAGCCGGAAGCGGAGCCCGAGGAACCGAAGCCGGCGCCGGCCCCCAAGGCGCCCGCCGCGCCGGCCCGCGCTCCCCGCCCGAAGGGGACCGGGGAGAACTACCTCGACGACATCGAGGCCATGGAGTCCGAGCTCACGTCGGGGTGGCAGGAGGGTGACGACCCCACCGCCAAGGGAGGACCCGACGCCGGCTGAGCGCGCGCCGCGGGCGCCCATCCGCACCTGCGTCGTCTGCCGAAGGCGGGCGGAGAAGCGCTCGCTCCTGCGCTGGGTCGTCGGTCCGGGGGGGATTCCGGTGCCCGATCCCGGCGCCCGGCTTCCGGGGCGAGGGCGCTATCTCTGCGGCCGCGCGGAGTGCTTCGCGAAGCTCGCCCGGCGCGCCGTCCGGGACGGCGTGGACTTCGCGAAAGCGGAAGCCGCCTTCCGTCTTGCCCTCCGGGAGAGCCTCGTGGAGAATGTCCGGGGCGAAGCTCATGAAAATTGAGGAGATCCGGGGGCTCCTCGGCTTGGCTCGGCGCGCCGCGCTCCTGAGCATCGGGTCCCGTGAGACCCGCACCGCGTTGCGCCGCGGAGAGATCCGGCTCGTGCTCCTCGCGGAGGATGCGTCGCCGCGCGACCGCGCGCGGCTCGAGCGCGTCGCGGAAGAGGAGGGTGTGCCGGCCCGTACGGTCGAGAGCCGAGCGTCGCTCGGCGCGGCGATCGGAGCGGGCGACGTGACTGTCGTGGGCGTCCGGGATCGCGGCATGGCCGAGGCCCTCGAGGCGCGGCTGGCAGGAATCGAGGGCGGAGGGCGAAGCAGATGACCATGGACAAGCTCGAGAACGAGGGATTCCGCGCGCCCGACAAGGGCGCCGCGAAGGGGGGCGGCGGCGCCTCCAAGAAGCCGGAGAAGGTCCGCATCTATCAGATCGCGAAGGAGTACTCGGTCTCCAGCGAGGCCATGCTCAAGGTCGTCCACGATCTCGGGATCGAGGCGAAGAGCCACATGAGCTCCATCGAGCCCGAGACCGTGGACCGGATCCGCAGCCAGTTCGCCAAGGAGAAGGCCGCGGTCAAGGAGGACTTCGCCCGGCGCCGCGAGGTGGAGAAGGCCAGCCGGCGCCGGAAGGCGCAGACGACCGCGTCGCCCGTCGCGGAAGCCGCGGTCGGCACCGAGGAGCCCGTCGCGAAGCCCGCGGCTCCCGGCCCCGGGCCGGGTCCGCGCAAGAAGGGCGGCGGTCCGCGGCGTCCCGTGGATCAGAAGGTCGTGCGCGCGAACATCAAGCGCACGATGGCGGACGAGCACCAGCGCCGCCGGCCGCGCAAGCACCGCGCGGAGGACGAGACCCTCACCGAAGAGGAGACCAAGATCCTCCGCGTGACGGAGTTCGTCTCCACCTCGGAGCTCGCGAACATCCTGAACGTCTCGGCCTCCCAGGTCATCGCGAAGGCCATGGAGCTGGGCTCCATGGTCACCATCAACCAGCGCCTGGACCGCGACATGATCGAGATGCTCGCGGACGAGTTCGGCTTCTCGGTGGAGTTCGAGTCCGCGGCGAGCGCGGAGATCTACGAGGAGGAAGAGGTCGAGGACGCGTCGCTGATGAAGCCGCGTCCGCCGGTCGTGACCATCATGGGGCACGTGGACCACGGCAAGACGAGCCTCCTGGACCACATCCGCGAGACGAACGTGATCGGCGGCGAGGCCGGCGGCATCACCCAGCACATCGGCGCGTACCGGGTAGAGACGAACCGGGGCCTGATCACGTTCCTGGACACGCCGGGCCACGAGGCGTTCACCGCGATGCGCGCCCGCGGCGCGCAGGTCACGGACATCGTGATCCTCGTGGTGGCGGCGGACGACTCGGTGATGCCGCAGACCGTCGAGGCCATCGACCACGCGCGCGCCGCGGGCGTGCCGATCATCGTGGCCATCAACAAGGTGGACAAGCCGTCGGCCAAGCCGGACCAGGTCCGCCAGGCCCTCACCGGGCACGGCATCCAGGCGGAGGAGTGGGGCGGCACGCACATCGTCGTGGACGTCTCCGCGAAGACCGGCCAGGGCGTCGATCGCCTGCTCGAGATGGTGCTCCTGCAGGCGGAGCTGATGGAGCTGAGGGCCAACCCGGATCGCCTCGCGAAGGGCGCGGTCATCGAGGCGCGCAAGGAGCGGGGTCGCGGCACCGTCGTGACCGTGCTCGTGCAGGAAGGCACGCTCCACGTGGGGGACGCCATCGTCGCCGGCACCGAAGCCGGGCGCGTGCGCGCGCTCACGGACGAGCGCGGGAAGCGCCTCAAGTCGGCGGGGCCGTCGAACCCGGTCGGCGTGCTGGGCTTCTCGGACATTCCGCGAGCGGGGGAGAACTTCCTCGTCGTGAAGACCGAGCGCGAGGCGCGCGAGATCGCCACGCGGCGGAGCCAGCTCCTGCGCGAGCAGGAGCAGCGCTACCACCGGCACACCACGCTCGAGACGCTCTTCGACCGCATCAAGGAAGGCGTGGCGCAGGAGCTGCGCATCATCCTGAAGGCGGACGTGGAGGGCTCGGCGGAGGCCGGCGCGGACGCCCTGCAGAAGCTGGCCACGAGCGAGGTCAGCGTGCGGCTGATCCACCGCGGTGTCGGCGACATCACGGAATCGGACATCCTCCTCGCCGCCGCGTCCGACGCGATCGTGCTGGGCTTCCACGTGGCCGTGGACTCGCGCGCGCGGGAGACGCAGAAGCGCGAAGGCGTGGACGTGCGCAGCTACGAGATCATCTACGAGATGGTCGCGGACGTCCGCGCGGCCATGGAAGGTCTCCTGAAGCCCACGATCGAGCGGCGCGTCCTCGGCACGGCCGAGGTACGGCAGCTCTTCCGCATTCCGCGTCAGGGCGTGATCGCGGGCACGATGGTGCTCACCGGCCTCGTGCGCCGGAATGCCAGCGTCGCGGTGAAGCGCCAGGGCCAGGTCGTGCACGAGGGCAAGGTCTCCTCGCTCAAGCGCTTCAAGGAAGACGCGTCCGAGGTGAAGAACGGCTTCGAGTGCGGGATCGGCATCGACGGCTTCGACGACATTCACGAGGGAGACGTCCTCGAGGTGTTCGAGGACGTGGAGGTCGCGCGGCGCCTGCAGTAGGCTGCGCCGCGCCCGGGATCGATGCGCGTCGTCACGCTGGAAGTGGACTTCCGCATCCCCGGCGCGGATTCCTTGAAGGACAAGCGGAAGATCGTCAAGAGCCTGAAGGACCGGATCCGCGCCCGCTTCCCGGTGGCGGTGGCGGAGACCGGCGCCCTGGACCTCCACGCGCGCGCCATGATCGGAGTGGCGGCGGTGGGCGGCGAGGCGGGCCCGGTGGAGCGCGCCGTCGACGAGATCCAGCGCTTGTTCGAGAGCGACCCGCGCATCATCGTCGTCGAAGCGGTGCGCGAGCGGTACTAGCGATTCGGAGGAAGGCGTGCGACCCACCCGCAAGAAGCGCATCGACGACCTGATGCGCGAGATCCTCAGCGAGATCCTGCTCACGCGGGCCAGCGATCCGCGGCTCTCGCTGGTGACGGTCACGAGCGTGCAGATCTCGCCGGAGCTGGACGTGGCGAAGGTCTTCGTCTCGGTGATGGGGGACGCCGCCAAGCGGGACGAGGCGATGGCCGCGCTCAAGCGCGCCGCGCCGTTCCTCCGTACGGAGCTCGCGAAGGAAGTCACGATCCGTCGCACGCCGGAGCTGCGCTTCCTCCTGGACGAGTCCGTCGAGCGCGGCTTCCACATGGATTCCGTGCTCAAGGACCTCGCGGACGAGCGGGCTCAACGGGAAGGGCCGGACGGCGCCGCAGACGGGACCGAGCCGAGCGCCGCGAAGGGTGCGGCCGAGCCGGGAGACGCCGATGAAGAATGAGATCGCGGCGCAGCTCGCGCGCGGGCGGCGCTTCGCCATCCTCTCGCACCTGGATCCGGACGGCGATGCGGTGGGCTCCGCGCTGGGCCTCGCGTGGATCCTCCGCGCCACGGGACGCGAGGCCTTCGTCGCGATGCCGGGCGGCGTGCCGCGCCTGTATTCCTTTCTCGCCGGCGCGGCGGAAGTGGCGGCGCGGGCGGATCAGCTGCCGGATCGCTTCGACGCGGTCGTGGCCGTGGACGCCACGTCGCCCTCGCGCCTCGCGGAGTTGGAGAGCGTGCTCGCGCGCGGGGACGTCGTCCTGAACGTCGATCACCACGGGGACAACACGCGCTTCGGGGACTTCGCCTGGGTGGATCGCTCGGCGGCGGCGTCCGCGCTTCTCGTCTACGACTTGGCCCGCGACGCGGGCTGGCACCTGGGCGAGGATGCGGCGGCGTGCCTGTACACGGGAATCGTCACGGACACGGGCCGCTTCACGTTCGCGAACACGGATGCGCGCGCGCTCGCGGCGGCGGCGGAGCTGGTGGAGCGCGGCGCGGCCGCGGACGACATCGCGCACCGCATCTACGAGGTGCGCTCGGCGGCGTCCACGCGCCTCCTCGCGCGCGCTCTCGGCACGCTGGACATGCGGGACGACGGCCGCGTGGCGTGCGTGCACGTGACGCCGGCCATGCTGGCCGAGACGGGCGCCACGCCCGAGGACACGGAAGGCTTCTCGAACTGGGCCCGCTCGATCGAGGGGGTCTCGGTGGGTCTCTTCCTGCGCGACACGGGGAACGGGGCCGTCAGGGTCAGTTTTCGCTCCAATGGGGGAGTTGCGGTCGATGCCATTGCCGGCCGGTTCGGAGGGGGCGGGCACCCCGGCGCCTCCGGGGCCCGGGTTCCGGGCCCGCTCACGGAAGCGAAGGAGAGCGTCCTCCGGGCCGTCTCCGAAGCTCTCCGCCATCCCGTCTGAGGCGCCCGGCGTCCTCGCGGTCGACAAGCCGGCGGGACTCACCTCGCACGACGTCGTGGCGCGCGTCCGTCGCGTGCTGGGCGGCGCGAAGGTGGGTCACGCCGGCACTCTCGACCCGGACGCCACGGGCGTGCTCGTGGTTTGCCTCGGGCCGGCCACGAAGATCTCGGCGTTCCTCATGGAAGGCGAGAAGGTCTACGTGGGCCGCGGCCGTCTCGGGATCTCCACGGACACGCAGGACGCTTCGGGGAAGGTGCTGAGCGAGCGGGCGGTGAGCGTGACGGAGGCGGACATCCGTCAGGCGGCGGAGCGGTTCGTGGGGAAGATCGAGCAGGTCCCCCCGATGTTCTCCGCGGTGAAGATCGACGGGCACAAGCTCTATCGCCTGGCGCGCCAGGGCGTGGAAGTCGAGCGCGCGGCGCGTCCGGTCACCGTGCACGCGTTCCGGATCGAGAGCGTGACTCTCCCGGACTTCTCGTTCTCGCTGCGCTGCTCGAAGGGCACCTACGTGCGCACGCTCGTCCACGATCTCGGCGAGGCGCTCGGGTGCGGCGCGCATCTCGTGGAGCTGGTGCGCGCCGCGCAGGGAGGCTTTCGCCGCGAGGACGCTCTGCCCTGGGCAGCCCTCGAAGAAGCGGACGCTCCGGAGGCGATCCGGCGCGCGTCGATCCGGCCGGAAGAGGCGCTCGCGTTCCTGCCCTCGTGCGAGCTCGCCGCGAGCGCCCCGGCGTTGCGCGCCGGGGTTCTCCTCCCGCGGGACGCAATCCGCAGCAACCAGCGCGAGGGCCTCGTGCGTCTCGCCCGGTCGGACGGCCGGCTCGCGGGCATCGCCCGCGCGAGCGAGGAAGGCTTCCGAGTGCTGCACCTCTTCGCCCCGGCGGCGGGCTTCGGCCGGCCGCGGAGGGAGCCGTGATCGTGGCCCGCGAGGCAGGGGAGCTGAGCGCTCTCGAAGGCCCGCTCGCCGTCACCGTCGGCGTCTTCGACGGCGTGCATCGCGGGCATCAGGCGGTCCTCGCGACCTTGCAGAGGGAAGCCGCGCGCGGGGCGGAGCGAACGCTGGTCGTCACGCTCGATCCTCATCCCCTCGAGGTCCTTCGCCCGGCGGCGGCGCCGCGCCTTCTCACGACCCCGGCGGAGCGCTGTCGCCTCCTGGAAGAGCTTGCCGGGCCTCCGGACGCCGTCCTGGTGCAGCGCTTCGACCGGGACGTCGCCTCCCTCGATCCCGAGGGGTTCCTGCGGCTCGTGGTGCCTCCCGGGGCGCGGCTGGCCCGCCTCATCCTCGGCCACGACTTCCGCATGGGCCGGGACCGCTCGGGCGGCCCCGCGGAGCTGGCGACCCTCGGGCAGGCCCGGGGCTTCGAGGTAGTCCGGGTGACGGCCTCCCAGGACGACGGGAGCCCTGTTTCCTCGTCCCGGATCCGGACGCTGGTCGCGGAGGGGGCCGTGGCGGACGCTGCAGCCCTCCTCGGGCACGCCTATCGGGTGGAGGGAACGGTCGTGAAGGGGCAGGGCATGGGCCGGAAGCTCGATTTTCCCACGGCGAACGTCGATATCCGGGATTCGAGGAAGCTCCTGCCGGCCCAGGGGGTGTACGCGCTCCGGGTAGGGCTTCCGGGGGAGGCGGCGCTCCGTCCGGCCGTCATGAACTACGGGATCCGCCCCACGTTCGGGGGGGGCCCGCCCGTGCTGGAGGTCCACGTGCTGGACTTCCGGGGGGACCTCCTCGGGCGGGAGCTGAGGCTGGATCTGGTGAAGCGGATCCGGGGGGAGAAGCGCTTCCCGGGACCGGAGGCCTTGGCCTCGGCCATCGCGGCCGACGTCGAGGAGGCGCGCAAGATCTTGCGCGATGGGGAGTAAGGCGCCACCGAGGCGCGAGAATCTTCCTTGTCGGCGCGGGGGGTCTCTGATAGATTCCCGCGCTGTTCGTAGAAGAGGGTAAGGAACATCGACGGTCCGCGCCTGAGCGGACCCACGCTCGCCGCGGGGCGAGCGCGAGGAGCCCACCGAAACATGACGCTGTCGAAGGAAGATAAGTCGGGCATCATCGGCCGGTTCCGGCTCCACGAGTCCGACTCCGGGTCTCCCGAGGTGCAGATCGCTCTGCTCACGGAGCGCATCAACTACCTCACGGAGCATTTCAAGACCCACAAGAAAGACCATCACTCCCGCCGCGGGCTGCTGAAGCTCGTCGGGAGGCGCCGCCGCCTGCTCGACTATTTGAAGGCGAACAAGGCGGACCGGTACCGGTCTCTCATCAAGGAACTGGGTCTCCGGAAGTAACCCTCGCTTGAACCGCTCGGGCTCGGCCCGGGCGGTCTTCGTTTCCGGAGCGCCGCCACGCGCCGAGCGTGGGACGTTTCCGTCCGGACCCGCTACGCAGCGGGCTCCGGTCATGCAGGCAGGCGGAACGCCATGCGCCCGCGCGGGCGGGCGAAAGGAAACCAGTCGATGCGAGTTCAGAAGAGCATGGAGATCGGCGGTCGCACCCTCTCGATCGAGACGGGCCGGATCGCGAAGCAGGCGTCGGGGTCGGCGCTCGTTCAGTACGGGGAGACCGTCGTTCTCGTGGCCGCGCAGGCCTCGGACAAGGATGATCCCACGAAGGACTTCCTTCCGCTCACCGTCGAGTACCGCGAGAAGTACTACGCCGCGGGCAAGATCCCCGGCGGCTTCTTCAAGCGCGAGTCGCGGCCCACGGAGAAGGAGACGCTCTCCTCCCGGCAGGTGGATCGGCCCGTGCGTCCGCTCTTCCCGAAGGGGTGGAGCCGGGAGACGCAGATCATCTGCACGGTCCTGAGCTCGGATCAGGAGAACGACGCGGACACGCTCGCCCTCATCGGCGCGTCCATGGCGCTCGGGCTGTCGGACATTCCGTTCGCGGGTCCGGTGGGCGCCGTGCGCATCGCGCTCGTGGGCGAAGAGATGATCGTGAATCCCACCTTCGATCAGCGGGACGAGGCGGAGCTGGTGCTCACCGTCGCGGCCACGAAGGACGCCATCGTGATGGTGGAAGGCAGCGCGCACGAGTGCACCGAAGACGTCGTGGTGCGCGCGCTCGAGAAGGCCTTCCAGGAGATCCAGCCCATCCTGAAGCTCCAGGACGAGGTGCTCGCCGCGGGCGTGGGCCACGCGAAGGTGGAATTCAAGAAGGTGGCGCCCAGCGAGGACATGGAGAAGGCCGTCGCGGAGCAGTGCGCCGGCAAGCTCCGGCCGGCGAATCGCATCCGCGGCAAGCACGAGCGCGCGGAGGCGGTGAAGGCGGTTCGCACCGAGGTGCTGGCAGCGCTCGCCGAGCGCTTCAACCAGCCGGGCGACGAGATGCTGATGAAGGGCGCGTTCGCGCACCTCGAGCGGGAAGACCTGCGCGCGATGGTGCTGGACGAGAACGTCCGCGCCGACGGTCGCGGTCCGAAGGACATCCGCCCGATCACGTGCGAGGTGGGGATCCTGCCGCGCACGCACGGATCGGCGCTCTTCACGCGCGGCGAGACGCAGGCGCTGGTGGTGGCCACGCTCGGCACCTCGGCGGACGAGCAGAAGATCGACGCGCTCGAAGGCGAGTCCTGGAAGAGCTTCATGCTCCACTACAACTTCCCGCCGTACTCGGTCGGCGAGGTGCGCCGCATCGGGTCCCCGGGCCGTCGCGAGATCGGCCACGGCAACCTGGCCGAGCGCGCGCTCGAGCCCGTCGTGCCGGCGGAAGAGCAGTTCCCTTACACCATCCGCATCGTCTCCGAGATCACGGAGTCGAACGGGTCGTCGTCCATGGCGTCGGTGTGCGGCGGATCCCTCGCCCTCATGGACGCGGGCGTCACCGTGAAGGCGCCGGTCGCGGGCATCGCGATGGGCCTGATCGGGGAGAACGGTCGCTACAGCGTGCTCTCGGACATCCTCGGCCTCGAGGATCATCTGGGAGACATGGACTTCAAGGTCACGGGCACTGCCGAGGGCATCACCGCCGTCCAGATGGACAACAAGCTGGGCGGCATCCCGTTCTCCGTGCTGGCGAGCGCGCTCGAGCAGGCGCGCGAAGGGCGGCTCCACATCCTCGGCAAGATGGCCGAGGCCATGCCGAAGCCGCGCGCGGAGCTGTCGAAGTTCGCGCCGCGCATCCTGCGACTCATGATCGACCCCGAGAAGATCCGCGAAGTCATCGGACCGGGCGGCAAGACCATCCGCAAGATCACCAGCGAGACCGGCGCCTCGATCGACGTGGAGGACGACGGCAGCGTGAAGATCTCGTCGGTGGATCCGGTGGCCGGCGAGATGGCGCTCAAGATGATCGAAGGGATCGTGGCCGAAGCGGAGATGGGCGCGGTCTACACGGGTCGCGTGCGGCGCATCGAGAGCTTCGGTGCGTTCGTCGAGATCCTGCCCGGCAAGGACGGGCTCGTGCACATCTCGGAGCTGGACCGCGGCCGCGTGGAGAAGGTCGAGGACGTCGTCCGCGAGGGCGACATGGTGACCGTGAAGGTCATCGACATCGACGGCGACGGGAAGGTCCGTCTCTCGCGCAAGGCCGTCCTCATGGAGGAGGCCGGCGAGGAGTACGTCGCCACGAAGCGCCCGGGCGGCGGCGGCGGCCGAGGCGGCCGCGACGGTGGCGGACGCGGCGGGCGCGATCGCGGGCGGAGGCCGGCAGGGGCAGGTCGCCGGTAACGTCGGAGCGAGCTTCGGCTCGACGCACGAAGGGATCGAAGAACGTCGGGGGCCCGTCTCGGAAGAGGCGGGCCCCTTCGCTCGATCGGGGCCGGCGCGAGAACGACCGCGAGCAACGGAGGCCGGGGGAGCTCCGACGCATCCGAGGCTGACTTCGCGCCACCGTCTCGGGGTGCGCGCCTACCGATCCATGAGTCCACGAGCCTGGTACATCGCCGCCAAGCGGTCCTTCGCCTGTGTTCTCCGGATCGCCGGGGTGCCCGCGAGGCGCGAAAGCGAGTCGCTCGACCCCAGGAGGAGGGGCTCCGCCTCCTCGTACCTCCGCTGCGCTGCAAGGGCACTGCCGAGCAGGCTCGTGGTCTCGAAGCGCCGCCAGCCCCTCGAGCCTCGCTCTTCCTGGATCGCGGCGGCCTCGCGAAGCATGCCCTCCGCCTCCACCGCTCGGCCTCGGGCGAGCAGGCAGCGTCCGAGCACGGCCATGCTCTCGCCGATCTCGGGGTCGCGTGAAGGCAGCTTGCGCCGGCGGATATCCAGGGACTCGCGCAGCGGCGAATCCGCGCGCCCCGGCTGGCCCGCATCGAGGAGCAGCACTCCCAACTGGTAGAGGCTCAGGGCCACGTCCGGATGGTCGGCACCGAGCGTTCGCCGCCTCGTTTCCAGCGCTTCCCGGTACAGGGATTCGGCCGCGGCGAAGTGTCCGCGGTAGCCGAGAAGCAGTGCCAGGTTGCCTGCGCCGGTGGCGACGAACGGATGCTGGTCGCCGAGGGAGCGCCGCCAGATGGAGAGGGTCTGGCGCATCAGGGCCTCGGCGCTCTCCAGGTCCCCTTGGTCCCGCCGCAGGACCGCGAGGTTGTTGAGAGCGCTCGCGAAGTCCGGGTGGTCTTCTCCCAGCGCTCGCCGCCGGATCTCGACGACGGCGCCGTACGCCGAGTCGGCGCCGGCCAGATCGCCCCTTCTGCGCAGCAACTGGCCGAGCCCCGAGAGCGGGGCGGCGACGTCGCGGTGATGCGGCCCCAACGCGTCGCGGAGGCGGTCGACCGCCTCGCGGAACAGCGGCTCGGCCTCTTCGGCCCGATGCTGATCGCTCAGCACCAGTGCCAGGTTCGCCAGGTTCGCGGCGGCATCCCGCTCGTTGCCCGCCGGCGCCTTCCGGTAGATCGCGAGCGCCTCCCGGTGAAGCTTTTCCGCGGCCGCCAGATCGCCCTGCTCCCGACGGACGACGCCGAGGTCGTTGATGGTGCTCGCCACCGCCGGGTGGTGGTCTCCCAGCAGGCGTCGCTGGATCGTGAGCTCGACTCCGAAAAGGGAGTCGGCTTCCGCGATGCGTCCCTGCGCACGCCGCAGGGTGCCGAGGTCGCCGATCGCGGC
Source organism: bacterium (assembly GCA_046330135.1). Classification (GTDB taxonomy): domain Bacteria; phylum ARS69; class ARS69; order ARS69; family ARS69; genus CAYYFX01. Next base: position 108,173 of record JAXLTI010000003.1, on the reverse strand, counting down.
GGCCACTTCCCGGCTCTCCTCCGGGTGGAGTCGACGCTGGATCGCGAGCGCGGCTTCCAGGTGCGGCTCCGCGGTGGGGTAAAGCCCGAGCCCCTGATACGACGTGCCCAGCGCCTGTCGCACGGCGGCTTCCACGTGAGGCTGCTGTGCGAGCGCGCCGCCCTCGACCTGCCGGGAGGCCTGGTCGAGCGCTTCCTGCACCGACACCGCGCGGCCCAGGGCATCGGCCTGAGCGGGGTTCACCGAGGCGAGCATGTCCCTCAAGAACGCATTCACAGCCTCCGCCTGCGCCGCCGAGGCGTTCGCGCGATCCCGCTCGGTCGCGACGCGCCGCGCCTGGACGCCCATCGCGATCGTGAACGCGACGAGCAGCGCGAGCGCGCTCAGGGCCCCGGCGACCGCGGCCCGGTGTCGCCGCGCGAACTTCTCGAGCCGGTAGGCGGCCGAGTCGGGCCGCGCGAGCACCGCTTCGCCCCCGAGGTACCGGCGCACGTCCGCCGCCAGCTCCTCCACGCCGGCGTAGCGCCGCGCGGGCTCCTTGGCGATGGCCTTGAGCGTGATCGTGTCGAGATCGCCTTCGAGCCGGCGCGCCAGCCGCTCCGGGGTCAGGCGGCGTCCGGCGGCAGCCGAGGCAGCTTCGCCGTTCGCGCGCACGACGGCGCTCGGCCTCGGCACGGGCGTCTCGCAGACGATGCGCTCGACCTCGGAGGCCGAGCGGCCCTCGAGCCCATAAGGCCGCGCCCCGGTCAACAGCTCGAACAGCAGCACGCCGAGGCTGTAGACGTCGGTCGCGGTAGTCACCGTCTGGTGGCGGAGCTGCTCGGGGCTCGCGTACCGCGGCGTGAGTGCGCGGAACGCGGTCAGGGTCGCCGCGTCGGACGGCTCGAACCCCGACGGCGCGAGGACCTTCGCGATCCCGAAGTCCAGCAACTTCACCCGCCCCGAGTGGTCCACCAGGATGTTGCTGGGCTTCAGATCCCGATGGACGACGAGATGCCGGTGAGCGAATTGCACCGCGTCGCAGACCTCGAGGAACAATCGCAGCCGCGCGTCGATCGGGAGCATGCCGTCGTCCGCGAAGCGGTCGATCGGCGTTCCGTCCACGAACTCCATGACGAGGAACGGGACGCCATCCGCCGTGGAGCCGCCGTCGAGGAGCCGCGCGATGTTCGGATGCTCGAGGTCGGCGAGCACCTGACGCTCGGCGCGGAAGCGCTCGAGCAGCTCGGGCGTCCCCATGCCCGCACGCACGAGCTTGATGGCGACGCGCTTCTCGAACTGGCGATCGACGCGCTCGCCCTCGTACACGGACCCCATGCCTCCCGAGGCGATCAGCGCGACGATCCGGTACGGGCCGAGCTCGCGCCCCACCCGGGACTCGGCGGGCTCCGCGGCCGGACCGAGACGGATCGGCGTGCGGAACGCGTCGCGGGCTGCGGCGTGCGCATCGAGCAGGGACTCGACCTCGGCTCGGAGAGCCGGGTCGCTCCCGCATGCGGATTCGAGCCAGGCCGCGCGTTCGTGGATCGCCACCCCGAGCGCGTCGGCGAAGATTTCGGCGATGGCGCGGGCTCGCGCCGGATCGGGGCCTCGGTCATCCACCACGTCAGGCGCGCTCCCCGGAAGGCGGCTGGCTGTCCGTCAGCTCGCGGTAGAGCCACGCCCGCGCGTACTCCCAGTGCCGCGCCACGGTGCGGCGCGAGACGCCGAGCACCGCCGCGCACTCCTCCTCGTTGAGCCCCGCGTAGAACCGCATCTCCACGACGCGGGCCTTCTCGGGCTGCACGGCCTCGAGACGCTCGAGCGCCTCGCCCAGCGCGAGCGTGATCTCGTCGGCGTCCTCGGCGCCGACCTCCAGGGCGCGCTCGAGCGGCACCTTCTGCCAACGACCGCCGCGCTTTCCGGCTCCGCGGCGGCGGGCGTGATCCACGAGCACGCGCCGCATCGCGCGCCCGGCCACCGCGAAGAAATGCGCGCGGCCGTTCCATTCGCAGCGCGAGGAATCCACGAGGCGCCGGTAGGCCTCGTGCACGAGCTCGGTCGCCTGAAGCGTGTGGTCGGGTCGTTCGCGTCGGAGGAGGCTGCCCGCAATGGCGCGGAGCTCCTCGTAGACCAGGGGAAACAGGCGATCCGCGTCGGCGGAGGACCCCGCCGCCGCGCGCAGCAGAACGTCGGTTAGATCGCCTCGTTCAGGCATGTTCCCTCGGCCGAGTGGGTCGAACGTCGCACGATTATACCTACCTGGCCATTCGCGCCGCCTGCGCCTTCGCGGGTCGCCCGGCTCGGTCGGCCGGAGTGGATGGCGCGATTCGACCCGGATCTGCGCTTCTTCCGGCAGAGGGGTTTCCCGGCCGGGAAGCCCGACCGTCCCAGGGCGCAGCCAGGAGGAGTCCCGTGTTTCCGTCGAATGTCGTCGCCGTCGCGGCGTCGCTGCGGCTCGCTGTCCGCTTGCTCTGCCTCGCGCTCCTCGGGGCCCTTCTGCCGCCGGCGATGGCTGCGGCCGGCTTTCGCTACGAGTCCGCGCTGGGAACCTTCCCCCAGGACCAGGGGTGGGAAATCTCCGAGTCGATCAATCCACCTCAATCCTACCCGTGCAGCGTCGGCCCCGAGGGTCTGTTCCTCGACACGACGGGGTTCGGGATCAACGTGCCGCGGGACGTGGGGGGCGCCGTTTGGTGGTCCCACGAGGTGACCGACATCGACTTCACGCAGGATTTCGTGATCGAGGCGAGCGTCCGAATCGTCAGCGCTCCCGATGGCAGCCTCAACACCGACGTGGGCTGGCCGCGGCCAGGCTACATGATCGCGGTCTCGGACGTGAACGAGCGCTTCTTCTGGCTCGGGTTCGGGAGCGGGACGGTCTTCCTGTCGAACGACGCCTACGGCCACTACGGGGAGCCGAACACGGTCGTCGCGAACTTCAACACGACGGATGCTCACCACGTGTACCGGATGCAGAGAGCGGCGGGCGGGGTCGGCGCAGCCCTCTTCATCGACGGCGTGCCCGCGTTGGAGCTGCCCGCGATCGGACCGGTCACGGCCGCGCCGCTGATCTACTTCGGGGACGGCACGTTCTGGGCGAACAGCTCCTCCCATACGTCTTGGGTGCGGGTCGACGGTCCCGCCAGCGTGGGCGCGAACCTCTGGCCTGCTGCGTCACCGCTTCGGGCGAGCCCGCTGGGGAACCCCTCCGGCGCGCCGCGGGTCGCCTTCTCGTCGGGACGAGCCGGGACGCTCTCGTTCGAGATGTTCGACGTGGCGGGGCGCCGTGTCGAAGGCATCCACCGCCTCGTCTCGGCGGGGGATTCCGGCACGTTCGACGCCCCGGGCACGCTTCGCGCCGGGGTGTACTTCTACCGCTTGGCGCTCTCTCCCAGTTCCGGGCTTGCGGGCGAGCCGGTCGTGTCCGCCGGGCGACTCGTTCTCGTGCGATAGGGAACCGAGGGGCCTCGAACCCGTAGAGGTCCGGCGGGTCGGTCCCGCGCGGGTGCGCGCCGGCCCCATCGCGGGCGCCGATCGACCCTTCGGGGGTGGAGCGCGGCGCTCCATCCCGTAGGGTCATCCCGTGAAGCACGAGCGCGTCCTTCCCGAAGCCTCGATGCGGGAGCTGAAGTCGGTCTGGCGAACGCCGGCGACGTCGGCGATCTGCGCCCTGCAGCATCTCCTCTTCCTCTTCTTCGGAGCGCTTCCGGCGCTGGCCGCCGAGCCGCACCTGGGTCCCCCGATCACGATCCGCCGCGCGGCCGGCCCGATCGAAGTGGACGGCGACCTCTCGGACCCCGGCTGGCAGGGTTGCGACGGGATCACCACCTGGTACGAGACGAACGTCGGCGACAACGTGCCGCCGCAGGTGGGCAACCTGGCCTATCTCACCTATGACGATCAGTACCTCTACGCCGGCTTCGTCTTCGAGGACCCGAACCCGAAGGCCATTCGCGCGCCGCTCGGGGACCACGACGCGGTGGGCTCGCCCACGGACTACGGGGGCGTGATCGTGGACAGCCGGAACGACGGCAAGACCGCGCAGATGTTCCTCGCCAATCCGCGCGGCGTTCAGTACGACGCCCTCACCAGCGACGTCTCCGGCGAGGACAACTCGCCGGACTTCTTCTGGGAGTCCGCAGGGAAGATCACGGCCACCGGCTGGAACCTGGAGATGCGGATTCCGTTCACGTCCCTGCGGTACGACCACGAGGCCACGCCCACCTGGGCCATCCTCCTCTACCGCAACTACCCGCGCGATCGCCGCTACCAGTTCTTCAGCACGCGGCTCCCGCGCGACGTCAACTGCTTCATCTGCAACTCGCCGAAGCTCGTGGGGCTCGAGAGCCTCCCGCACGGCTCGCACCTCGTCCTCGCGCCGTTCACGAGCGCGTCGCAGTCCAGCGCGCCGCAGGGCGACCTGGGGAGCCCGCTGGAGGCCGGCGACGCGAAGGGGGCCATGGGCGCGGACCTCAAGTGGAGCCCGTCGGCGGCCATGGCGATCGACGGCACCTGGAAGCCGGACTTCTCGCAGATCGAGTCCGACGCCGCGCAGATCGTGGCGAACGAGCGCTTCGCGCTCTTCTTCGCCGAGAAGCGGCCGTTCTTCCTGGAGGGAGTCGATCTCTTCTCGACGCCTCTGCAGGCGGTCTACACGCGCACGATCACCTCGCCGCGCGGCGGCGTGCGCGCGACGGGGCGCGCGGGAAGCCTGTCGTACACGGCGCTCGTGGCGCAGGATCGGGGCGGCGGGATCGTGGTGCTGCCGGGTCCGCAGGAATCCGATCAGGCGGACCAGAACTTCACCTCCGACGTGGCGGTCACCCGGGTGCGGCGGGACTTCGGCCGCTCCTTCGCGAGCGTGCTCGCCACGACCCGCGAGATCCACGGCGGCGGCTACAACCGGGTGTTCGGTCCGGACTTCCAGTGGGCCCCGCGCACGAACGACACGTTCAAGGGGCAATTCCTCTGGAGCGAGACGCGGACGCCGGAGCGCGAGGATCTCGCGTCCGTCTGGGACGGCCGCCGCCTCTCGGACGGCGCCGGCCTCTTCGCGTGGGCCCACGGCGCGGAGCACCTCGACGTCTACCTGCAGGGCATGAAGGTGGGGGAAGACTTCCGCGCGGATGACGGCTTCATCCCGCAGGTGGGCTACCGCGAAGGCTACTCGGAGGTGGGGTACACGATTCGCCCGAAGGCGTCCTTCGTGTCCCGCGAGCGCTTCTTCGCGATCAACTACTGCGACCAGGACCTTTCCGGCAACGTCCTGAACCAGCGCGTCTCCGCGGGCACGGGATTGGACGGGCGCTGGAACAGCTTCGTGCGGCTCGAGCTGAACGACGACGCCCAGCGGGTGGGAGACCTGATGCTGCGACGGTTCCGCCCGCGCCTCCAGATCCAGGCCGTTCCCGGGAGCTTCCTCAACTACGTCGCCCTGGACACGTACTTCGGCGACGAGATCGACTTCGACAACGCCCGGGAGGGGAAGGGCGCCACCGTCCTGACCACGGTGCAGCTGCGTCCCGGGCCGCACTGCGAGCTTCGCGGCGACGTGAGCCGCCGGTGGCTGAACGTCGATACGGGCACGGCGTCGGGCCGGCTCTTCACCGCGCAGGTGGAGCGCCTCCGCGCCACGTGGGCCTTCAGCGCGCGGTCGTTCGTGCGCGTCATCGGCCAGCTCGTGGAGACCGACCGCAATCCCGCGCTCTACACGTCCGAGGTGGCGAGCAAGGACGAGTCCTGGAGCGGCTCGGCGCTGCTCGCGTACAAGCTGAACTGGCAGACGGTGTTCTACGCCGGCTACGGGGACGAGCACGTCTTCGACGACATCACCGACCGGCTGCAGCCCAGCTCCCGGGACATCTTCGCGAAGCTCTCGTACGCGTGGCAGCACTGACCAAGGACCGTCGGGGGAGCCGAAGAAGGGCTCAGCCCTTCGCGGCGATCTTCGCCCAGGTGTCCCGTAAGCCTACCGTGCGGTTGAACACGAGCGCTGCGGGCCCGGACTCGCGGTCCACGCAGAAGTAGCCGAGCCGCTCGAACTGCACCGTGGTCCCGGGCGCAGCGCCCTTCAGGCCGGGCTCCACGTAGCAGCCCTCGACGACCTCACGCGACTTCGGATTGAGGTAGCTCTTCCAGTCTCCGCCTTCTTCGACCTTCGTGGGATCCGGCTCGGAGAAGAGCGTCTCGTACAAGCGTACCGTGGCCGGCACGGCTTGCGCGGCCGAGACCCAGTGGATCGTGCCCTTGATCTTGCGCCCGTCCGGCGTGCCGCCGCCCTTCGTTCCCGGATCGTGCGTGCAGCGCAGCTCCACCACGCGCCCGCTCGCGTCCTTGATCACCTCGTCGCAGCGGATCACGTAGGCCCAGCGGAGCCGCACCTCGCCGCCCGGGCGAAGCCGGAAGTACTTCGGCGGCGGATCCTCGAGGAAGTCCGTCTCCTCGATCCACACCTCGCGGCTGAACGGCAGCTTCCGCGTTCCCGCGGCCTCGTCCTCGGGGTTGTTCACCGCGTCGACTTCTTCCACCTGCCCTTCAGGTACGCTCGTGATCACCACCTTGAGCGGCCGGAGCACGCCCATCACGCGCGGCGCGATCTGGTTCAGCCGCTCGCGCACGCAGTACTCGAGGAGCTGCACGTCCACGAGGTTCGCATCCTTCGCCACGCCCACTCGCTCGCAGAAGTCCCGGATGGCCTCGGGCGGGTAGCCGCGGCGGCGCATGGCGCGGAGCGTGGGCATGCGCGGATCGTCCCAGCCGTCCACGAGCTTGTCGTCGACGAGCTGGCGGAGCTTCCGCTTCGACACGATCGTGTGCGACAGCACCAGCCGCGCGAACTCGATCTGCTGCGGGCGGTAGACGTCCAGCATCTCGAGGAACCAGTCGTAGAGCGGGCGGTGATCCTCGAACTCCAGCGTGCAGAAGGAGTGCGTGATCCCTTCGATCGAGTCCGAGAGGGGATGGGCCCAGTCGTACATGGGGTAGATGCACCATGCGTTGCCGGTGCGGTGATGCGACGCCTTCAAGATGCGGTACATGATGGGATCGCGCAGGTTGATGTTCGGGGAGGCCATGTCGATCTTCGCGCGCAGCACCTTGGCGCCGTTTTCGAAGTCCCCCGCGCGCATGCGGCGCAGCAGGAAGAGATTCTCCGCCACGGTCCGGTTGCGCCACGGGCTTTCGCGCCCGGGCTCGGTCAAGGTGCCGCGCGTCTCGCGGATCTCGTCCGCGGACTGGTCGTCCACGTAGGCGAGGCCGAGCGTGACGAGGTCCTCCGCCCACTGGTACATGCGCCCGTAGTAGTCGGAGGCGAAGAACATGCGGTCGCCCCAGTCGAAGCCCAGCCAGTGCAGGTCCTCCTGCATGGCCACGACGTACTCCTCCTCCTCGGCGAGAGGATTCGTGTCGTCGAAGCGGAGGTTGCAGTAGCCGTTGAACTCCTGCGCGATGCCGAAGTCCAGGCAGATGGCCTTCGCGTGCCCGATGTGGAGGTAGCCGTTCGGCTCGGGCGGGAAGCGCGTGTGCACGCGCCCCGCGAACTTGCCCGCGGCACGGTCCTCGCCTACGATGCGACGGATGAAGTGCAGCTTCGGCGCTGCGCCGGGAACTTCGGGCTCGCTCATGCGTCTCTCCCTGCGGCGCGACGCTCGCTCGCGCCTGCGCGCACGCGCGCGAGCGCGCGATCGATGCGCGCCAGCACGCGCTCGCGCCCCAAGATCTCGAGGGTCTCGAACATCCCGAACCCGACGGCCTTGCCCGTCACGGCCACGCGGAGCGCGTGAATCACCGCGCCCACGTTCACGCCCTCGCTCGCGACGAACTCCGTGAGCGCGCCTTCCAAGGCGGGCGCGCTCCACAGAGACGCCCTGGCCAGCCGCTCGCGGAACCGGGCGAGCCGCTCGTTGGCCCCCTCCGCGCGCACGAGACGCTTGTCGAACGAGGCGTCGTCGTAGGCGAGAGCGTCGTCCGCGACGAAGAAGTCCGCGTAGTCCAGCACGTCGCCGGCCACGCGGAGGCGGTCCCCCGCGGCCTCCACGATGCGCGCCACGCAGGCCCGCACGTCGGCGGCGGGGGAGGGCGCCACGAGCTTCGCCTCCACGAGGAAGGGCAGGCAGAGCTCCACTTTGCGCGGCCCGGGGACTTCCTGCATGCGCCGGCCTTCGAAGGCGAGGAGCTTCCCCGGATCGAGGCTCGCGGGCGAGCGCCCCACGCGCTCGAGCGAGAAGTGCCGGATCATCTCCTCGCGCGTGAAGTCCTCGGTCTTGTCGTCCAACGACCAGCCGAGCAGCACGAGGTAGTTCGCGAGCGCCTCCGGCAGGTAGCCCACGTCCTCGTAGAAGCCCATGAGCACGGGATTGAACGACTCGGGATCGACGCTTCGCCCGAGCCTCTCCGCGATGTGCAGCCCGTGCTCGTAGAGCTTCTTGAAGTCCGGGTGGTGGAGGTAGTCCTTGAGCTTGCGCTTGCTGAGCTTGTTCCGGCTCCCGGGCTCCGCCACGAACGGCAGGTGCGCGAAGGCCGGCGTCTCCATGCCGAGGCCTTCCGCGATGAAGATCTGCCGCGGCGTGTTCGAGAGGTGCTCCTCCGCGCGGATGACGTGCGTGATTCGCATGTCGCGGTCGTCGGCCACGCTCGCCAGATGATAGAGGCACGTCCCGTCCGCCCGCTGCACCACGTGATCCGCTTCGCGCACCCACTCCACCTCGACCTCGCCGCGCACGAGATCCGTGAAGCGGCAGGCGCCCTCGCGCGGCATCTTGAGCCGCACGGCGCCGGCCCGGCCCTCGGCCTCGAAGCGCCGGCGATCCTCGTCGGCGGCCGCGGCGAAGCGCCGGCTGTACACGAAGGGGCGTCCGGCGGCCTCGGCCTCCGCGCGCTCGGCCGCCATCTCCTCGGTCCGGGCGTAGTCCACGTAGGCGAAGCCGCGCTCCAGCAGCGTTCGGACCGCCGCCTGATGGCGCTCCGCGCGCTCGGATTGCCGGTAGGGGCCGTACGCGCCGCCCACCTCGGGGCCTTCGTCCCAGTCGAGCCCGAGCCAGCGCAGACCCGCAAGGATGGGCCGCAGGGCGTCGTCGAGGTTGCGCTCGCGGTCCGTGTCGTCGATCCGCAGCACGAAGCTCCCGCCGTGGCTCCGGGCGAACAGCCAGTTGAACAGCGCCGTGCGGACTCCCCCGATGTGGAGATACCCCGTGGGGCTGGGGGCGAAGCGGGTGCGGACCATCGTTCACTCCTCGGGCTTCTCGAAGCGATGAGGAATCGGAGAGCTTAGCCGGGGAGCGGAGCGGAGTAAAGGCGGGCTCGCGCGCCGTTCCTGTCGCGGCGGTCCGAACGAGGGCGCTTCGCCTGGCGCGGTCCCTCACGACGGCCGGACGTCCTCGGCCGACGGGGCGCCTAGCGGTGCTTCGCGGGCGGCGGTGCGGGCGCGAGGGAGAAGGTGCTGTCCGCGAGGACGGCGTAGGTCCAGAGCGGCGTCTCGCCGCGCTGGATGGCCTCGGGGGCGAGGAGCCCGGCGTCGGTCAACGCGGCGAGCTGCTGCGGATACGTGCCGTGGATCACGCGGTAGGACTCCACGGCCACGCGGACCGCGTCCTGGCGGCTCGTGGCCAGGATCTCGCTGTTCCACTTGAGCCACTCGCCGGCCAGCGGATCCTCCGAGCGGAAGCGGTCGAGCGCGTCGCTGAGAAGGACGCTCACGAGCAGGAGCGCCAGCGCCGGCGCCAGCGCGCGGATCGCGCGACCGCGGTCGACGCTGGTGGCTTCGGGCTCGTCGGCGGAGGCGCGCGCCCCGTGCGAGCGCAGGAGCGACACCCAGCCGCGGCGGGCGCAGTCGAAGAGCGTGCGCGTGGCGGTGTATCGGTCGAGCGCCGACTCTTCGATGATCGCGTCGATCGTTCGGACGCCGTTGACGAGCGCCAGCACGGCCCGCTGGTCCGCGTCCTCCGGGATCGCCACGCGTCCGGCGGCCGACATGACGAGCACGCCGTCCTCCGGGCCGAGCCCACGACGCATCTCCGTGACCTCGTCCGCCTTGCGCGCGCCCTCCATGAGGATCGGCGCGATCTCGGCGGAGAGCGTCCCTTCCGGCAGCGGAGTCGGTCGCTCTTCGGTCTCGAACTCGTAGGTTCCGGCGCGGATGGACATCAGCTCGAAGATGTCCTGCTCCACCATCGCCTCGAACAGCTCGCGGATCTCGTCGGCGGAGAGCAAGCCCTCCTTGCGGAGGATGTCCGAGATGTCGAGCCCCGTCTTGCGGCGGATCGCGGCCATGCGATCGGTCTGCTCGTCGGTGAGGATGCCCTTGCGGACGATGAAGTCCTCGAAGGGGTCGTTCTCCTCCGACGGGTTCTTGGTGGAGGTGATCTTGCCGTCGCGGAAGAACACGAAGTGGCACTTGCTTCGCGAGATGACCTTCAGCCATCCCGCCTTCTTCTGGGACGCGATCAGCTGGAGGATGTCCGGAAGCTCGAACTCCCTGAGCTCGCCACGGAACGACATCAGGCTCTCCCGAGGGTGGAGGGAGCGAGCCCGTCATCGTGGTCCTCTTCCACGCGAGGCACGGGCAGCCGCAGCGTGCCCACCACGGAGATCGCGCCGAGCAGGAGGTAGAGGAGCAGCGCGACGTGGATCGAGCCCTGCTTGGCCGCCGGCACGAAGGACGAGCCGGAGAGCGCGCCGTGGCGCGCTGCGAGCGCGACGCAGAGGGCCGCCAGCACGAGGCCCGTGGCGCGACGAGGAGCGCCGCGGATCACGTGGCCGCTGCCCGGAAGCACGGCCGCGAACACGAGCGTCACGAGATTCGGGACGAGGGACTTGCGGCGGCGGCGCTCGTCGAGAAGCTCCTGGCGCTTGAGGGGCGCGTGCACCTCGCGCCGGATGGCGTGGCAATCCGCGCACAGGCTGCGCCGGAGCGTGCGGTAGTGGCACTTCCGGCAGATGGGCGTGCCGCAGGTGGCGCAGAGCGAGACCCGCGGCAGGTGACGCGCGAGCGCCACCCACCACACCGTCAGGAACAGCGGGAACGAGATCCAGATCGGCCGGAACGGGAAGATCACCCCGGAGGCGATCGAGAAGGCGCGACCCAGCGGGAGGGACTGGTCCAGCCCCTGCCCGAGCGCCAGGCGACGCCACACGGACCATGCGTCGAGGCCCTGGTCCCGTACGAGCACCTTGTCCGAGCTGCCCATCGACGAGGGCGGCATGTGGAACCCGAGCGCGCTCGCCTCGGCGAGGGCCTGGTCCGCCTTGTGGAACTCCAGCTTGCGCATCCACGCCTGCGCCTCGTTCACGCGCGGCAGCGGTTCGTGGGGGGCCAGCGTGCACGCCTTCGAGTAGGCCTCGAGCGCTCCGTCGACGTCGCCGGCGAGGAGCTTCACGTTGCCGAGGTTGTTGACGTAGGACCATTGCCGCGGCGCGATCTCGATCGCCCGCTGCAGCCGCGCCTCCGCCTGCGCCCAGCGACCGGCGCGTCGATCGTCCAGCGCGAGGCTCGCGAACCAGTCCGGGTCCCCGTGGGCCGCGGGCGGCGCGAGATCGGCCAGCACCGAGCCGGCGCGCGGGTCGGAGGACGCCTGCACGTCCCAGAGCGCGTGCAGGTAGGTCGTCGGAAGGACCGGAAGGACCAGGCGCGTCCAGGCCGAGAGGAAGATCGGCGCCACGAGCAGGGCGGTCATCGCGGTGACGCAGGCGCGTCGCTCCCAGCGATCGAGGAACGTCCACGTCGCGGCGGCGCCGAGCAGGATCCCCCAGAACGCGGCGGCCGTCGGCGGCAGCGTGAGCGAGATCGCGATCGGCGAAGCGATCGTCAGGATCGCGGCCGGGCCGCGCATCTCGCCCGGCAGGAAGCGCAAGCGCTCGAGCAGGGCGTGTCGCAGTCGGGCCACGTTCTTCAGGATGGCGAGCGACGCGAGCAGCACGAGGCTCAGCAGCAGCGCTCCGCCGAAGACCGTGAAGAGGACGAGCGCGAGACGTCGCTGGCCGGCGAAGGAGGACGCGAGGCGCGTGCCGGTGTCCACGAGCTCGGGCACGAAGCTCGCGTCGTGGCGCCGCAGCAGGAGCCAGCAGAGCTCCCAGCGCGCGTCGAAGAGCTCCGGGTCGAGGCGGATCGCCCAACGGAGATCGGCCACGCGCGCCGAGACGGTCGGCGCCTGCCGCGAGCGGCTCCAGTACGCGTGCGCCCAGAAGGGATCGCGCTGGAGCCCCTGGAGCTCCATGGACTGGAGACGCGACTCGGCGTCGACGTCCGTCAGCGGGGGCTCCGCGCGCACGACGACGGGGCAGAGACTGACGACGAACAGCGCGAGGCCAGCCAGCGCGCGCGCTGCAGAGAATCTCATGCGGACCCCGCTCCCGGTGGATCGTCCCATCCGCGTCTCGCGTTGTATCGGCCTCGCGCGGGGGGGACTTGAGGCCGCCGGATCCGCGCAACCCCTTGAAAACGCATTCATTCCGAAGACGCCGCCTACCGATCTAGACGGATTGAGGGTTGCCGGGAGGGGGTAGGGAGTGCTGCCGTCGCGTCGCGCGGGGATTTGCGCGTCCTTCATGGTCTTGGCAGGCCTCGCGTTCGCCTCTTCCGGCGAAGCCGCGGGGCTCATGATCGACGTCGCACCCCCGTTCCTCGGGGAGAGCCTCTGGGTGGGCGAGGCGGGGGACACGCTCGTCGTCCATGCCACGGTTCGGGATGCCGCCGGGCGGGCGGCGGCCGGGGCTCGCCTCTCGGTGGCGGCGCTCGCGGAGGCGTCCAAGGGGGCGGTGGCCACGGCGGGCGAGATCGCCCCGGCCGACGTGGAGGGCCGAGTCGAGCTGCCCCTCATCCTCGGCGGCCCCCCCGGCGATCACGTGGTGCTCGTCTCCGCGGGCGGCCGCGACGCCGCTTCCACCGCGATCCGCGTGCGAATCCTCCGCCGCTACTGGGGCCGCTTCGCCTTCCTGGGCGTCGCCGGGGGGCTCGCGCTCTTCCTCTACGGGATGCAGCTGCTCGGGCGCGGCCTCGAGACGGCGGCGGGCGGACGCATGCGCGAGTACCTCGCCACGATGACCGCGGGCTCCATGCGCTCGGTGGCCTTCGGCATGGTGTCCACGTGTCTCGTGCAGAGCTCCGGCGCCTCGACGTCCCTGCTCGTGAGCTTCGCGAGCGCCGGCCTCGTGGCCGTGCGGCAGGGTCTCGCGGCCACGCTCGGCGCGGCCGTCGGATCCTCGTTCACGGTCCAGATGATCGCGTTCCGACTCTCCGACTACGCGCTGGCCTTCGTCGCGCTCGGATTCCTGCTCGCCACCGCGCGCGGCGCCACGCGCCGGCTCGGCGGGATCGTGCTCGGCTTCGGTCTCCTCTTCTACGGGCTCGCGCTCATGTCCGACGCGATGAGCCCGCTCAAGGGCCTGCCGAGCGTGCATCACTTCCTGGCCGAGGCATCGCGCGATCCGTTCCCCGCGCTGCTCGCGGGCGCGGTGTTCACGGCCATCGTCCACACGTCGGCGGCGACCCTCGGCATCCTCATCTCGCTGGCGTTCCAGGGCATCATCACGCTCGACATGGCGCTGCCCGTCGTGTTCGGCGCGAACATCGGCACGGCCGCGACGGCCATTCTCGCGAGCCTCGGCGCGAACGCGAACGGCAAGCGCGTGGCGTGGGCGCACGCGGCGTTCCGCATGGCCGGCGTGCTCGTGTTCGTGCCGTTCCTCGGGCTCTTCGCGACCGTCGTGCGCGCATTCCCGGGAGACACCGCGCGCGAGATCGCGAACGCCCACACGCTCCTGTCGGTCGTCATGGCGGCGCTCTTCCTGCCCTTCATCCCGCTCGCCGATCGCCTCTTCCGCACGCTCATCCCGGACGAGCGCGCGGATGCCGCCGACACCACGCGGCGCTCGCTCAACCCGCGCTTCCACGAGCAGCCCACCGTGGCCATCGCGGGCGCGCTCCAGGAAGTGCTGCGCATGGGGCGGCTCGTGGAGGAGATGCTGGGCGACGTCCGCGACGCGCTGCGCAAGGACGACGTGGCGCTGGCCCGCTCCATCCGGGAGCGGGACGACCACGTGGATCTCCTCGACGAGCAGATCACGCGGTACCTCACGGACCTCTCCACGGAGACCCTCTCGGGCAAGCAGTCCGAGCGGGTGCTGGATCTCTTCTTCGTGACGAAGGACCTGGAGCTGATCGCGGACATCGTCTCGAAGGGACTGGTGCCGGGCCTCCTCGGCAAGAAGCACGAGCGGAAGCTGCGATTCTCCGACGCGGGATTCCGCGAGCTCCTCGACTTCCACGAGCGCGTGCAGGAGTGCGTCACGCTGGCCGTGGCCGCCGTGGCCACCTGGGACCCGGAGGTCGCGCGCCAGGTGCTCGAGGCGAAGCGGAAGCTGTCGATGCTCGAGCGGAGGATGCACATCGCCCACATGGAGCGCCTGCGCGCGGGCAACGAGGAGTCGCGCGCGACGACGACCGTGCACGTGGATGCGGTGAGCGACCTCAAGCGGATCGTCACGCACGCCGCGCGGATCGCCTACGCCGTGCTGGGCAAGGTCCACGAGCGCCCGCAGGAGATGGACGCGGAGGTCGCGCCGGCGGTGGAGCCCGCGCCGGCCGTGTCCGAGGCGATGCCCGGCCCCGGCGCCGTCAGCGCGCGAGATCCTCTGCGCGCGGCAGAGGCGCGACCCTCGGCCCGAGACGCGCGCGAACGAGGGCCGGATCGTCAGTGATGATGCCGGTCGCGCCGAGCGCCACGAGCGCGTCGGCGCGCGAGGCGTCGTTCACGGTCCACACCCACAAGGCGAGACCGCGCTCGGCCGCGCCCCGTGCGAACCGCGCGTCCACGTCGCGGTCCGGCGCGCTGACGCCCCAGAGACCGAGCCGCTTCGCCGACTCCACCGAGGGGAGCCCCGCGCCTTCGGGGAGGATCAGGGCGCGCGGCACGTCGGGCAGTCGGTCGCGCACGCGCTCCACCGCGTCGAGCTTGAACGACGCGAGGATGAGGGGCGCGCTCGGCCGTGCGGCGATCGCCGCGGCGAGGAGATCGAGCGTGGGCGCGGGGAGCACCTCCTTCATCTCCACCGCGAGGATCGTCCGCCCCAGGAAGCGATCGAGCACGTCCGCGAAGAGGGGCACGCGCTCTCCGGCGAACGCGGCGGCGAACTTCGCGCCGGCGTCGAGGGCGGCGAGCCCCGCGCGGTCGAGCTCGGCGAGCGGACCGCGACCGTCGGTCGTGCGGTCCACGGAGGCGTCGTGCATGACCACCGGAGTGCCGTCGCCGAGGGAGCGGACGTCCAGCTCGAGCCCGTCGGCGCCGTCCGCGAGGGCTCGCTCGAAGGAGGCCACCGTGTTCTCGGGGGCGCGGGCCCGCGCACCGCGGTGGCCGAGGACGCGCACGACCGCTCGACTCAAGGCTGACTCCTCGGGCGCTGGGACGGCGATTCGGACCGCGGGGATCCTACTTCGGCCATGCTCCGGCGGACCAGGAACTCGTGGAGCGCTCGGCCTTCGGCCTCTCCGGGGGGGCCGAGCGATGCTCGCCCGCTGCAGGCGCAGCCTTCCATGGCCGTACCTGCGGCCGTTTCCCGTGGCGCATCGGCGAGGGCTTCGTTAAGATGAATCGGCCGCTGTCGCGCCTTTCCCCCGCGTCCCGGAACGAGGCCGACGAATAGGCCCGGCGCGAACGCGGAGGCCTGCGTGGAAGAGTTCGGAAAGACCCTCAGACAGTACCGGAAGCATCGGCGGATGACGCAGACCGAGCTGGCCTCGGCGGTCGGCGTGGCTCCGGCGTACGTCAGCCAGATCGAGTCGTCGCTTCGGGTGCCGAGCCTGCGCGTCGCGCGGAAGATCGCCGAAGTGCTCCACGTGGAGCTGCCCGCGCTCCTCGGTCCGCCCGGAGAGCGCGTGACCGGCGATCACCTCTCGGACGTCGAGAAGCTGGAGTCGCTGAGGACCCTCGTCCGCTCGGTCGAGCACGACCTCGAGTCGCGTCCGGAAGCTGAGTCGGTGGAGCAGTATCCGGGCGCCGCGGGCGTCCGACTGGTGACCACGCCCGACCACGTGGTGCGGGCGTACTCGTTCACGACCGCGTCCACGCCGGCGGTCCTCCAGGCCCACCCGGGCGAGGAGATCGTGTACTGCGCGAGCGGCCGGGTGCGCGTTCTGATCGACGACGAGGAGCACGTGCTGCACGCCGGCGGCCTCCTGCGGTTCGATGCGGGCCGGATG
The DNA here is from genome assembly GCA_046330135.1 of bacterium. Classification (GTDB taxonomy): domain Bacteria; phylum ARS69; class ARS69; order ARS69; family ARS69; genus CAYYFX01. The sequence goes on along the minus strand of JAXLTI010000003.1, from coordinate 92,002 downwards.
CACATCGTGATCGGCGAGCCGGGATCCACGGCGGTCTCCACCGCCGCTCCGCCGCCCGCAGTCGAGTCGCTCCAGCGCCTCGCCGTCCACGGCGCGGACGACGCGGCGTGGCTGCCCGGGGTCTCTCGGAGTGCGGAAGCCGGCTAGAGCGCTCGACGGCGACGTCGCTCGGGTCGCCGCCTGTGCGCTCGCCCTCCGCGCGGCGTTCGCTCTCGAGACGGCGCGCGATCCGCTCTTCCACGCGGTGGCCATCGATGCGCGCTTCTACCGCGACGTGGCGGTCCGCTTCGCCCAGGGCGACGTTCTCCTCGGGCATGCACCGCTCTGGTACGCGCCGCTCTATCCCGCGCTCGTGGGCGTGGTGTTCGCCGTGGCGGGCGTCCGCCCCGCGCTGATCGTCGCGGCCCAGCTCCTCCTCGGGATTCTCACCGCAGTGCTCGCGCTGCGCCTGGGCCGGCGCATCTCGCCGCTCGCGGGGCGAGTCGCCGGTTTCGTGGTCGCGCTGTCGCCGGTGCCGCTCGTCTACGAGAGCCAGCTGCTCTACACGGCGCTCGCGCTCTTCCTGACCGCGGCCTTCCTGGGGGCGCAGCTGCGCGCCGCGCAGGAGGGGAAGACGGGCGTCGCGGCGGGAGCGGGCGGGCTGCTCGGGCTGCTCTCCCTCGTGAGCGGCAGCGCGCTCCTCTTCGCGCCCTTCGGCGCGTGGGAGGTCTTCCGGCGGCGGGGGCTTCGCGCGGCCGGGGCCTTCGCAGGTGCCGTGGCGCTCGTGCTCGCGGCCGTGCTCCTGCGGAACGGGCTCGTGGGAGGAGCGTGGACTCCGCTCACGGTGAACGGCGGGATGCTCTTCGCCACGGGCTTCGATCCGGAGTCGCACGGGGGCCGCGCGCTGCTGCGCACGCCGTCGGACTTCGGCCCGGACGGCGCCTACCTCCGCGAGGCCGAGCGCGCGGCCGGGCGGGAGATGTCGCTCGCCGAGGCGTCGCGCTGGGAGAGCGACCGCACGTGGGACCGGATCCGCGCGGACCCCCGCTGGGCGCTCGGGCTCGTGGCGAAGAAGGCGGCGCTCCTGCTGAACGCGCGCGAGATCGACGACAACCTCGGCCTGTCCATCTTCGCGCAGCGCTCCCGCGTGCTGCGCTGGCTGCCCGCGCCCTGGGCGTGGGTCGTTCTCGCGGCGCTCGTGGGCGTGGTGCTCGCGGGGCCCCGCCGCGACGACGCCGGCGCCGATGCGCGCCTCCTCGCGACGTTCGCGCTCGTCTACGCCGCCTCGCTGCTGCCGTTCTTCGTGACGGCCCGCTACCGCTTGCCCTTGCTCGTGCCGCTCGCCGTCCTCGCCGGCGCCGGGGTGGAGGGTGTGCGCGCGGCGCTCCGCCGCGGCGCGACGCGAGCCCTCGTGATGCCCGCGGTCGCCATGACCGTCGCGGCGCCGCTCGTGCTGCGCGATCCCGGCCTGCGCGAGGAGCCGGCGCTCGCGTGGAACGCCGTGGGCGCGGCGCTCGTGACCGAGGGCCGGCCGGCGGATGCGCTCGCCCTGCTGGACCGCGCCGTGGCGGAGGATCCACGGCTCGCGGGCGCGCAGCAGAACCGCTCCCTGGCGCTTCTCGCCCTCGGACGCGCGGACGAGGCGCTCGCCGCGGCCGAGGCCGCCACGCAGCTGGACCCCGATCTCGGCGAGGCGTGGCTCACGAAGGGCGCCCTCCTCGCGCGGGCCGGCCGCGTCGCGGACGCGCTGCCCTCGTTCCGGCGGGCCGCGGAGCTTCGCCCCTCCGACCCCCGCGCGCTCGAGAACCTGGCGCGAGCGCTGGCGCTCACGGGCCAGCCCGCCGAGGCGGTGGAGGTGGGGCGCCGCGCGGTGGCGGCGGGAAGCCGGAGGCTGGCGCCCGAGATGGCGACCTGGGAGAGGGCCCTGTCGGAGCGGGCGGGCAGGCCGGGGCCTGCGGGCGCACCCGGTTCGCCGAAGTCGTCGGGCCGCTGAAGAAGGAGCCCCCCGGCCGACGGCCGAGGGGCTCCGAGCTTGGCAGGGCCACGGGGAATCGAACCCCGGTTTGAAGACTGAGAATCTCCCGTCCTAACCCCTAGACGATGGCCCCGCAAGTTCGGGCGCGAAGGCTTCCTTTAGCGCGCGAGCCGGCTCCGGTCAACCCGGAACGGGCGTAGAAGTTGGCTGGGGAGGGAGGACTCGAACCTCCAACTTCCTGATCCAGAGTCAGGCGTCCTGCCAATTGGACGACTCCCCAGCAACGGCCAAGACAATAGGAGCCGGCGCTAGGGGCGTCAAGACGGGGGCGGCGTCGCGTTGACACGGCGCGCACGACCCCCCTAGACTTCGCGCCGCTCGCGCACCGGCCGGGGCATCGGGACAGGAATCGAGGGAAGCGTGAAGGTCGAGCGTCAGGAGGAAGACGGCGTCGTCGTCCTCGCCATTTCGGGACGCCTCACCGGCGGCCCCGACGCCGACGACTTCCGCCGCGTCATCGCCCAGCTCGTGGAGGCGAAGACGCCGAAGGTCCTCTTCGACCTGAGCGGCGTTCCCTGGATGAACAGCGCGGGCGTGGGCGTGCTCGTCTCCTCCCTCGCGAGCCTGCGCAACGCGGGCGCCCACGTGAAGTTCCTCAACCTGAACGAGCGCGTGATCTCGATCCTCAAGGTGACGCGGCTCGTCGCGGTCTTCGAGAGCTACCTGAGCCGCGAGGACGCGCTGCAGGCGTTCCGCGAGGGCAAGTCCGCCTCGTAGGCGCCCGGTCGGCCCCCACGCCCTTGCTCAGCGGTCGGCGCTCCGCGGTCGGCGCGAGGCGCGCTCCTGCGCATGGCGCGCTACTTCGACCCGGGCGCGTTTCCGCCGGCGGGCGGCGTTGCCGGCGCCGCGGCAGGCGCCGCGTGCGAAGCCGCCGGCTCCAGCTTCGTCGACTGGATGCGCACGGCATGGACCGGCCGCCGGTCCCGGAACGTCGAGACCTGGGCGATCCGATCCACCACGTCCATCCCGTCCACGACCTGCCCGATCGGCGTGGCGCGTCCGTCGAGGGCGGGCGTGTCCTCGAGCGCGACGAACCACTGCATCCCGCCGCTCGAGGAGTCCGTGTTCCGCCACGCGAAGGAGACGGTGCCGCGCGTGTGCGTGCGGGTCGTCGCCTCGCTCGGGAGGGACCAGGGAGGTGCCGTGGAGTCGTCGTTCGCGGCGTCGTCGTCCCGCGTCCATGGATCGCCGGTCTGGATGAGGAGCCCCGGGATCACGCGATGGAACGCGAGGCCGTCGAAGGCGCCGCTCGAGGCGAGCGTGAGGAACAGGGACGCCGCGTTGGGGACGCGCTCGGTGTCGAGATGGATCACGAACTCGCCGAACTCGGCCACCGCCACGCGCACGTCGACGGGCGGGACCGGCGCGGGAGCCGGCGGGGCGGCCTGCGACGGAGCCGGCGCCTGCGTTTGCGCCTGGGTCGGCGGGGGTGCCGTCACCGTGCTGTCGCGCGCGCTGTCCGCGGCGCCGCCGACCGCGAAGCCCGGCGCTGCGGCCGCGACGAGCCCAAGCAACGATGCGAGCGCGGCTGCGCCCGCTCGGGGGATGCGTGCCACCTTGCCTCCCGTGGGCCGGTCGGAACGGACGACGAACCGCGAGTCAGCGTATCATCGGGGGATGGTCGGGTCGAGTCGAGCGCGGAAGGGGGGAGGCGTGGATCCACGCCCTCGGTTCCTGCTGGGGATTCTCGTCTTTCTGGGCGCGGCGTTCGTGGTCCGCACGATCGCGGGACCGAGCCCGGCGATCGGACGACGCATCAATCACGCGCTCGACGCACAGGCCCACGGCCACGCGGCCGCCGCCGCCCGCGAGCTCGAGTCGGTCCTGCAGGTGCGCCCCGAGGATTCCGCGGGCTGGCTGCGCGCGGGGCGGGCGCTCACCGCGGCCGGAGAGCCGCATGACGGCGCGGAGCGACTCCGCCGGGCGGTCGAGCTGAACCCTGCTTCGCTCACTGCTCGATATGAACTGGCCAAAGCGTTGATGGCAGAGTACTTGGACGATGAGGCCGAGGCCGTCCTCGCCGACCTCTTCCGGCTCAAGCCGGATCATGCCGACGGGCTCTACCTGTACGCGGAGATCGCGGCGGCCCGCGGCGACGTGCCGGAGACCGTGAAGCGGCTGGAGCAGGCCCTCGCGGCCGGGCCGTCGAATCCCGATCGATACCGCAAGGAACCGCGCTTCGATCCGGTGCGCGCCGACCTGCGCTTCGTGCATCTCGTGCGCGACCGCCGGTTCCCGTCCGCGTTCGGAGGGTCCCGGTCGTGACGAAGCCGCGGGCGCTCATGGTCGTGCACAGCTACTGCCCGGCGGACCCGCGCGTGCGTCGCGAAGCGGAGGCGCTGGCCGACGCCGGGTGGGACGTGGACGTCCTTTGCCTGCGCGATCGCGGGCAGAAGGGCAGCGAGACCCTCCGTGGCGTGCGCTACCTCCGCTTCCCGATCCGCCGCCGGCGCGGCGGGGCGCTCCGCTACGCGTTCGAGTACGTCGCGCTGCTGCTCCTCGGCTTCGCGGCGGCGATCGTGCTCCACGGTCGGCGCCGCTACCGGCTGGTGCAGGCGCACAACATGCCGGACTTCCTCGTGTTCTGCGGGATCGTTCCCTGGGCCACCGGCGTGCCCGTGCTGCTGGATCTCCACGATCCGATTCCCGAGCTGTACATGTCGAAGTTCTCGCTGCCGAGGACCTCGCCGCTCATCCGGGTTCTCACCGCGCTGGAGGCGCTGAGCCTGCGCTTCGCGGATCGCGCCCTCGTGGCCACGGAGGCGTTCCGGCGCCGCCTCGTCGAGCGGCGACGCGACCCGGAGCGGCTCACCGTGGTGCTCAACGCGCCCGATCCCCTCCTTTTCCACGCCGTCGATCCCGGGCCGCGCCAGGCGCGCCCCGCCGCGCCGGTCGTCCTGTTCCACGGCACGGTGACGGAGCGCTCGGGCGTGGACCTCGCCATCCGCGCCGCGGAGCGCGTGCGCGCGGGAGGCACGGAGCTTCGCCTCGTGATCCTCGGCGACGGCGACTTCCTGCCGGAGGTGCGTCGGCTCGTGGGGGAGGGCAACCGCGCGACGTGGGTGGATGTTCGGGGACCGGTGGCGCTGGAGAAGGTGCCGGAGGTGATCGCCGCGTGCGACGTGGGCCTCGTCCCGAACCGCGGCGGCGCGTTCTCCGAGCTCGCGCTCCCCACTCGCATCTTCGAGGTGCTCTCGATGGGGCGGCCCGTGGTGTGCGCGCGCTCGCCCGCGATCCTCGATCTCTTCGACGAGAGCGATCTGATGTTCTTCGAGCCCGAGAGCGAAGAGGATCTGGCGCGCGTGCTGGCGCTGGCGTTGACCGACCCGGACCGGCGCGAACGCTGCGTCGCGGCCGGCGCGCGCGTGACGTCGGCGCACGCGTGGACGCACGAGCGGCGCGTCTATCTCGACGTCGTCGAGTCGCTGACGGGCGCCGCCGCCGCCTTGCGTCCCGCGGAGTCCGGCGCGAGGGTGCGATAGCGCGGGGCGCGTGCCCCCGGTCCCGGCACGGCCAAGCGCTCCATCAGCACGCGTCCGTCGCAATCGCGAGGCACGGCGAGCCCCAGGATGTGCAGCGCCGTCGGCGTCACGTCGAGAAGCGTGGCCTCGGTGGCGGCCGGCGTGGTGGCGATGCCTCGGCCCGCGAGCGCCAGCTGATCCTCGGGCGAGACGCCGAGCGTCACGTCCAGCCACGCGCCCTGCGCGGCCAGCTCTTCCGCCAGGCCGGGCGAAGGGGCCGTGCTCAGCTCGAGGATGCGCAGATAGAGCGGCGGGTCGCTCGGCGAGGGCGGGACGCGAAGGACCGCCACGCCGGCGGAGCGCGCGAGATCTTCGATCCGGCCGACCGGCGCGAAGGGCCCCTCGAGCGCTTTCGCGCGCGGGAAGAGGGCCGCGAGCGCGCGCGATCCCGTCCTCTCCGGAATGCGCGAGATCCCGCCGCCTCCGGGAATCCTCCGTGGCGTCGAGGGGCCGGCGCCCGTTCGCACGGGCAGGCGCCCCGTCCACAGCGCGGCTTCTCGTCCCAGGCGCTCGGAGGCGAGCGGACGAAGGCGGATGTGCACGGCCGGGACCTCCGGGAAGGGAGCGGCCGGGTGAACGGTGATCGTCACGGGCAGCGACGTGGGAGCCGGCGTGGTCGCGGCGACCGCCGCGCTGCGCGGGACCTCGGGGGGAAGCGTGGAGGCCGACGGCGTGGCCCGATCGGCCACGTGGAACGCGAGCGCGAGCAGGATCCCCTGATCGATCCGCGCGCGACGCGGCAAGAAGCGCCGGCGCAGCGGACGCGTCACGAGAGGGATGAGCGCGATCACGGGACCCGAGCCGAGCGGGAGCAGGAGGTGGCCCACCGTGATCGTGGCGAGGAACGCGGCTCCGTCGTCGCCGCGGCGCCGGAAGGCCTGGAAGGCGCGGCCGCCAAGGACGCCCACGAGCGCGCCGACCCCCGCCCCCGCGAGAAGCCACGCGAGGGCGAGGCAGACCCCCGAGACGAGGTTGATCGTTCGGAGATTCAGGGCCAGCATCTCCCACGCGCCGGCCGCCGCCATGACGGTGCCGCAGAAGGCCCCTTCGCGAGAGGAGCTCCGGATTGGATCCACGCGCCGCTCGTCTCCTTCGTCCTTCGGTGGGCGGGCCCGGGGCCGAGCGACCCGTCCGGGTCCTCTGTCACGGTCTCGTGGCGTCCGACTTCCTCGTGCCCACGGCCTTCCCGGTTCCTCGGGATCGGAAGGTCCGCGTGAGGGACGTGATTCGTCAAGGGGGCGGTCCGGCCGCGAACGCGTCGGTCGCCCTCGCGCGGCTCGGAGCGCGGGTCGCCTTCGCCGGCGCCGTGGGTGACGATGCGCTCGGCCGGGAGCAGATCGAACAGCTCGCCCGCGAGGGCGTGAACGTGGACCACGTGGAGGTGATCGCCGGGACGACGTCCTTCGTCTCCTTCATTCTCGTGGAGGAGACCACCGGCGCCCGGACGATCTTCTCGGCGCCCGACGGGCGGCCCCTCGCGAGCGAGCGCGCCGATTCCCTCTCGAGCGCCCCGGATCTCGTGCTCGTGGACGGCTGGGGCGGACCCGCCCAGCTCGACGTCGCGCGGCAAGCGCGCGAGCGGGGGATTCCCTTGCTCCTGGACGCCGGCAGCGCGCGGCCCGAGGTGATGACTCTCGCCGCGCTGGCGGACGTGGTCATCGCGTCCGAGCCCTTCGCCGAGGACCGCGCCGGTCCCGGCGCCGCGGAGGACGCCGTCCGGCAGCTGCTCGCGACCGGCGCCACCCTCGCGGCCGTCACCCGGGGCCCGCGCACCGTGATCGCGGGGGCGCGCGGGGCGGAGTCCCTCTTCGAGGTGCCGGCGGTCCCGGTGCGCGCCGTGGACACCACGGGGGCAGGCGACGCCTTCCACGGCGGCGCGGCGTTCGGCCTGGCCTCGGGGGCCGCCTGGGAGGAGGCGCTGCGCCTCGCGGCGTACGTCGCGGCGCGGAAGTGCGAGAAGGCGGGAGCGCGCGAAGGGCTGCCGTTCCTCGACGAAGTTCGTGCCCAAGGCTGGCTTGACACTCTTTCAGGCGACTTCTAAACTCTTCTCGGACGTTGGCTTAGCCCCGCTCCGCCCGCTCCACACCCCTCCCGGGAGACCTCGCGACCATGCGTCGTCGCCTCATCGTGATCGGTGCAGCCCTGCTCTTCGCGCGTGCTGCCGGGGCCTCGCCCTACGCCGGGGAGTTTCTCGCCACGGGGATCGGAGCGCGCCCGCTCGGAATGGGGGGCGCGTACGTGGCGCTCGTGGATGACGCTTCCGCGTCCTACTGGAATCCGGCCGCCCTGCCGCGCGCCCACGGCCGCGGGGTCGTGTACATGCATTCGGAGACCTTCGGCCAGCTCGTGAACTACGACACGGGCGCGCTGGTCCTGCGCTCCCGCGAGGCGGCGGACGGCTCCCGCAGCGCCGTGGGACTCTCGGTGCTGGTCACGTCGGTGCCGAACATCTTCTTCACCACCACGGACCGCGACGAGCGCCGCCAGGTGGAGCAGAAGATCAGCGGCCCGGGGGACCCGAACGATCCCACGTGGGGCGACGGGCATCTGGACGTGGATGAGCGCATCAACTTCGACGCGTTGCGCGAGTTCGGTCGCATGGTGACTGACCGCGAGATGGGGTTGCTCTTCTCCTACGGCCGCACGCGGGCCTTCGACGATCGCCTGTCCCTCGGCAGCAGCGTGAAGTTCGTCCGCAAGTCGGTGGACACGTACTCGGCGTGGGGCCTCGGGCTGGACCTCGCCGGGCTCTGGCAGGTCCGCGAGAACTGGACCGTGGGTCTGAACATGCAGGACGCCACCACCACCTTCCTGGACTGGCGCAACACGCCGTCGAACCCGCGCGAGTTCATCACGCCCACCATGAAGCTCGGCACGGCGTACACGCGCGCGATCTCCTCCATCGGCGGCACGATCACGGGCGTGGCGGACCTGAACCTCCGCTTCGAGGATGAGGCGGGGGCCACGTTCAACCTCGGCGGGGTCCCCGGCGACGTGCGGGCGGGCGTGGAGTACTGGTACCACGACGCCTTCGCCCTGCGCGGCGGCAGCGAGCGCGTGGCCGGCGACGACCACGGCTACACCGCGGGCGCCGGACTGCGCATCCGCCGGTTCAACGCCACGTTCGTCTTCGACTACGCGTATCGCAACCACGCCGACCTGGACGACACGCACCGGGTCTCCGGCGGCGTGACGTTCTAGAAGCAGGTCGCCGGCTCGCCGGAGCCACGGACCCTCCGCCGGCTGCCGAGCCTCGGCCCGGAAGCGTTGACCCTCGCGGGGCCCGCCGCCTACACTCCTCCGCCGGCGTATCTCCTTCCGGGAGCCCGCGTTGAAGCGCGTCGCCTTCTACACGTTCGGCTGTCGACTCAACCAGTACGACACCGAGGTGCTTCGGACCCTGCTCGAAGAGGGCGGGGGCTGGCAGACCGTGCCGGTCGAGGAGGAGGCGGACGTCTACGTCGTGAACACGTGCACCGTGACCGCGAAGGCGGACGGACGCGCCCGAGCGCTCTTGCGGCGACTCGGTCAGGAGCACCCCGGCGCGCGCATCGTGGCCACTGGATGCTGGGCGCAGCGCGCGCCCGAGGACGTGGCGCGGGTTCCGGGGGTGAGCCTCGTGCTCGGCGCGGCGGAGCGCGTGCGCGTGGCGGAAGAGGTGGAGCGCACCTCGGCCGGCGAGGCGCGGATCGTCGTCGGGCCGATCGCCGAGGCGCGGACCTTTCCGGAGATCCCCGTCACGGAGCTGATGGACCACAGCCGCGCGTTCGTGAAGGTGCAGGAGGGTTGCAACGAATCCTGCTCGTTCTGCGTGATTCCGCAGACGCGCGGCCCCTCGCGAAGCCGTCGCCCCGAGCACGTGATCTCGCAGGTGAAGGAGCTGGTGCGCGCCGGGTACGCGGAGATCGTCCTGACGGGCGTGCACGTGGGCGACTACGGGCTCGATCTCGCGGAGCGTCAACGGCTCCTCCCGAGCCTCGTGCGCGGCATCCTCGCCGTGGAGGGAGTGGAGCGGTTCCGCCTCAGCTCGATCGAGCCGTCCACGGTGACGCCGGAGCTGATCGATCTCCTCGCGGGCGAGGAGAAGTTCGCCCGCCATCTGCACCTGCCGCTGCAGAGCGGGAGCCCGGCGATCCTCGCGCGCATGAATCGCCGCTACACGATCGAGCGCTTCGTGGATCTCGTCGAGGGGATCGTGACGCGCGTGCCGGACTGCGGCATCGGCACCGACGTGATCTGCGGCTTCCCCGGAGAGACGGACGCGTGCTTCCGCGAGACCTTCGATCGCCTCGTGGAACTGCCGCTGTCCTACCTGCACGCCTTCACGTACTCGGAGCGCCCCGGCTCGGTGGCCGCGGCGTTCGACGACGCGGTGCCGGGCGAGATCCGGAAGCGCCGCACGCAGTCGCTGCGCCGCCTCTCCGCGGAGAAGAGCCTCGCGTTCCGCCGGCGCCACGTGGGCCGCACGATGGAGGTCTTCGTGGAGGGCATGCGCAAGGCCGAGACCGCATGGATGTTCGGCCTCACGGACAATTACATCCGCGTGGATCTCGGCGCGGGCCGCGTGGAGCATCCGCTCGTGCGCGCGTCGCTCCGGTCCGTGACGGACGACGGGATGCTGGGCGAGAGGATCGCCGCGTGAGCGCCGCGTCCTCGGCTTCGCCGTCCCCCGCGCTGCGCGTGATCGGGCCGTTGTCGTCGCGCTCGGGGCGGACCTTCGAGCGCTTGGGAAGCCTCGTGAGCCCCGCGCTCGGCACGGACGCGGCCGACCGCCCCACGTTCTACGTGGAGACCTACGGTTGCGAGATGAACCAGTACGACTCCGAGTTCATCGCGTCCCGCTTCCTGGACGAGGGCTGGGCGCCGGCCAGCTCGCCGGAGACGGCCGACGTCCTCCTGTTCAACACCTGCTCGGTCCGCGCGGGCGCCGAGGAGCGCGTGCGCGCGCGCGTGGCGAGCTTCTCCGGCGTCAAGGCGCGACGTCCGAAGATGATCCTCGGGATCGTGGGCTGCATGGCGCAACGATTGGGCGAAGAGCTGGTGGACGATCGCGGCCTGGTGGACCTGGTGGCGGGAACGGAGACGTACCGGGAGCTGCCCTCGCTCGTGAAGGAGCGCCGTGAGCAGGGGAAGGGCTCGCTGGTGGCCACCCCCGAGGATGCCACGCGCACGTACGCCATCGAGCGGCCGGTCGCCCCGAAGACCTCGCCGGTCGCCTTCCTCACCATCCAGCAGGGCTGCGACAAGTTCTGCACGTTCTGCATCGTGCCGTTCACGCGCGGGCGCGAGCGGTCGAAGCCGTGCGCCGACGTGGTGGCCGAGGCGCGGCGGCTCGTGGAGGGCGGCGCGAAGCAGATCACGCTGCTCGGTCAGAACGTGAACTCGTACCGCGACGGGGACGTGAGCTTCGCCGGCCTCCTGCGCGCCCTGGACGACGTGGACGGCCTCGAGCGGCTGCACTTCACGTCGTCCTACCCGCGCGACATGACCGAGGACGTCTTCCGCGCCATCGCGGAGTGCCGCGCCCCGATCGAGTTCCTGCACTTCCCGGTGCAATCCGGCTCGGACGCGGTGCTCAAGCGGATGAAGCGACGCCACACCGTGGACTGGTACCTTCGCAAGGTCGACGAGGCCCGGCGCATCGTCCCGGATCTGCAGCTCTCCACGGATCTCATCGTGGGCTTCCCCGGAGAGACCGAAGCGGACTTCCGGGAGACGCTCCGGCTGGTGGAGCGCGTCCGTTACGCGGAGTGCTTCATGTACCGATATTCGCCGCGCGAGGGCACGCCGGCCATCCGTCTGGCGGACTCGTTGCCCGAGGAGGAGAAGGCCCGGCGGCTGGAGGAGCTGATCGCTCTCCAGCGCTCCATCGTGCGCGACGTCCTCGAGGAGAACCTCGGCCGCACGATGGAGGTTCTCGTGGAAGGCCCGAGCAGCCGGAACCCGCGCGAGACGTTCGGACGGACGCGGAACCGGTTCATGGTGGTCCTGCCCGAGGGGGCGGCGGAGCCGGGCGATCTCGTCCCGGTGGTGCTCGCCGAGCGCTCGGGGTCGACGTACCGGGGAATCCCGGTGGAATGGGGGGGAACATGGGCTTCCTGAGGGTCGTGCGGGCCGCGCTCGTCATGGCGCTGGTCGTCTGTGCGATCGGGATCGCCGTACGGAATCCGGCGGAGAAGGTGACCATCGACCTGCTGTTCGGTCCGCCGTACACCGACGTCCCGCTCGTGTTCGCGCTCTTCGTGGCGTTCCTCGTGGGGGGCGTGGGCGGGTGCGCGGTGGCGCTCTTGTGGATCGTGGAGCTGCAGGCGAAGCTCCGTGACGCGCGCCGCCAGTCGCGACGTCTCCAGAGCGAGCTGACGTCCTTGCGGAACCTGCCGCTCGACGAGACCGACGACGTTCCCGTGGAGGCTCGTACGTGAGCGGAACCTCGGTTGCCCTCCTTCTCGTCGCGCTCGTCCTCGGCGGCATCTTCGCCGCCCGGAGAATGCGCCGGCCGAAGGTGGGCGGACGTCGTCCGCCGTATCTCGCGGCGCTCGCGGCGCTGATCGACGGCGACGAGGAGACCGCGTTCCGGGAGTTCAGGAACGCGGTGCGACTGGACAGCTCGAACGTGGACGCGTACCTGCGCCTCGGCGATCTCCTGCGCAAGCGCGGCGACATCGACCGCGCGTTCCAGCTCCATCGCGAGCTGACCACGCGCCGTGGCCTGGATCCGGACACCGAAGCGCGCATCCAGGAAGCCCTGTGCCGGGACCTGATCGCGCTCGGGCGCTGGGAGCGCGCCGCGGACGCCGCGCGCGAAGCGATCCGCCGCGCCACCGATCCTGCGTCCGCCCTCGCGCTCATCCTGGAGGTGCACGAGCGTCGCGGCGATCTGGATGAAGCGTACCGCGCGAAGCGCGAGCTGCTGAAGCGTCGCGGCTCGGAGGGCGCCTCCTCGGAGCTGTGCGCGTACCGCGCGGCCCAGGCCGAAGGGCTCCTGACCAAGGGCGATCTCAAGGAGGCGGAGAAGCTCCTCAAGGAGGCGCGGCGCCTGGACGGCGACGAGCCGAAGGCCCGATACCTCTGGGGTCTCCTGAAGGAGAAGCAGGGCGAGTACACCGAAGCGATCGACGCCTGGGAGGGAGTCCTCGCCGCGCATCCGGAGAAGGCCACGCACCTCTTCACGGCGCTCGAGCGCGTGCACTTCCTGAACGGGACGTTCAGCGGCATGGAGTCCACGTACCAGCGCTTCCTGGAGCGGGTGCCGGGGCACGAGGACGCGTCCTTCGGGCTCTCGCGCTTCCTCCGGCGGAAGGGTCAGCTGGACGCGGCGCTGCGAACGTGCCGGCGGGGCCTCGAGGCGCACCCGAAGTCCGACGCGCTGCGGATCCTCCTCCTCGGGCTCGTCCTGCAGGCTGGCCGCACGGGCGAGGCCGAGAGCCTCTTGAACGAGTGGACGGTGGAGCTGCTCGGCGAGGAAGCGCGCCCGGCGCCGCGCCGTCCTTCGAGCATCGACAACCTCCTGGGCTCGTCGTCGTGACGCGTGCGGTGCCGTGGGCCGTCGCGGCCCTCGTCGTCGTCCTGTCGCGCGGGGTGAGCGCCAGCCCTCTGGACGACGCGGAGAAGGCGTGGAAGGACGGCGACCGCGAGGCCGCCGGGACTCTCGTGCGCGCGTGGACCTCGGCCCAGCCGGACGCGAAGCGCCAGCCGCGCGTGGCCGCGCTCCTCGCACGGACCGCAGAGGATCCCACGGAGGCGGCGGGCCTCTGGGACGAGCTGCTGGCGCTGGATCCTCCCGGGGAGCTCGCGGCCGAAGCCCATTGGATGAAGGGCCTGCACTCGTACTCCGCCGGTCTCTACGTGGCCGGCGAGCATGAGTTCGACGTCCTCGCCCACGACTTCGCGCAGCGCTTCCCGCGCGGGCGCGCGCTGCTCTGGAAGGGTCTCTCGGAGCTGGCGGCCGACGACCCCGACACGGCGCTCGAGACCTTGCAGCAAGCGACCCGCGAGGCGGACGGGGACGACGCCACGTCGGTGGAGTTCGCGCTGGCGCACGTCCAGTTCCGCACGGGGAAGATCGCGGACGCGCTGCGCCTCTACGAGCGCTTCGAGCGCGACCATCGCAAGGACGGGCGCGCGAGCGCCGCCGCGCGCCGCACGGTGGAATGTCTGCGCCTGCTCGGTCGCGAGACGGAGGCCTCCGCGCGCGCCGCGCGCATCGAGCGGGATTACCCGAGCTCCGTGGAGGCCACGCTCGCTCGGGAGGCGGTGCGCGAGCAACGCACCGCCATGCCGACGCCCCCCGCGCAGGGCATGCAGCGCTTCGTGGTCCAGGTGGCGGCGCTCACCGACCCCGCGAACGCCGCGCGACTCGCGCAGCAGGTGCGCCAGCTCTCGCTCGGCAGCGTGCGCGTGGAGAAGACGGAAGGCCCCGAAGGCACCGTCCACCGCGTGATCGTGGGCCCCTTCGACGACGAGGACAAGGCGCACGCCGCGTGCGACAGCATCGCCACGCTCGGGGACCTCAGTCCCCGCGTGCGTCCGGAGACGGCGCGGTGAGCGCGGGGCCGCGGGCTCCGTCGGGACCCATGATCGTCCCGCGGCTCGCTCCCGGCGCTGCGGGACTCACGCCCCTCATGCGCCAGTACCACACCGCGAAGGCCGAGCACCCGGACGCCGTTCTCCTCTTCCGGATGGGCGATTTCTGGGAGACGTTCTACGAGGACGCCGTCCTCGTGTCGCAGGTGCTGGGCATCGCGCTGACGTCGCGCGGGATGGATCGCGGGGAGCGCGTGCCGCTCGCCGGCGTTCCGCTCCCGGCGTTCGAGCCGTCCGTGGCGAAGCTGCTGAAGGCCGGGCACCGCGTGGCGGTGTGCGATCAGGTGGAGGATCCGCGCACCGCGAAGGGGATCGTCCGGCGCGAGGTGGTGGAGGTGCTGTCCGCCGGCACGGCCACGTTGCCGGCGCTGCTCGCGGAGCGGGAGAGCCGCTGGCTCGTGGCGGTGCTGCCGGACGCGGAGGCGGGGCGCGCGGGTCTCGCCCGCTGCGACGTCTCCACCGGAGAGTTCGTGGCCACGGAGCTGAGCGTCGCCGCGCTCGCGGACGAGTTGGACCGGCTGGCCCCTGCGGAGATCCTGGCGCCGGACGGCGAGCTGCCGCCGGCGGTGGCCAAGGCGCTGCGGCGCTCGGCCCCGCTGCCGCGTCTCGCGGCCGCGCGGTTCGCTGCGCCGGATGCCGCGCGCGAGCGCCTCGCCCACGCCGTGGGCTTCGCCGCCTCCACCACGGAGGCGCCGTTCCTTCCGCTCGCCGTGTCGGCGTCGGCCGCGCTCGTGGACTACCTCGAGGGGATGCGCAAGGCGGAGGGGCGCGAGCTGCGGCCGCTCGCCTTCGAGGAGGGCGAAGAGACGCTCGTCCTCGACGACATCACGCTGCGCAACCTCGAGATCCTCGTTCCGCTGCGCGAGGGGCCGGGGAGCGCCACCCTTCTCTCCGTGGTGGATCGCACGCGCACGCCGATGGGGGCGAGGCGTCTCCGGCACTGGCTGGCGCGGCCGCTGCTTTCGCCCGAGCGCATCGGCGCCCGCCACGACGCCGTGGCGGAGATCGCCGGAGATGCGGCGCTGTCCGCCGACATCGCGGACGTGCTCGCGCGGGTGGGCGACGTGGAGCGCCTCACGATGCGAGTGGTGGCCGCTCGGGCGCACGCCCGCGACGTGGTCGCGCTGGCGGACTCGCTGGAGCACTTACCACGCCTTAAGGAAGCGCTCGGCCCCCGCGCGTCCGAGCTGCTGAAGCACGTGGCGGCCGGCTTCTCGGACTTCGCGCCCGAGGTGGATCTCGTGCGCGAGGCGATCGTGGACGGACCGCCGCTCGCGGTCATGGACGGCGGCGTGATCCGCGCGGGGTACTCCGAGGAGCTCGATCACTTACGCGAGCTGGCGGGCCACGGCAAGGAGTGGATCGCCGCGCTGCAGGCGTCCGAGCGGGAGCGGACCGGCATCGCGAATCTGCGCGTGGGCTTCAACCGCGTGTTCGGCTACTACCTGGAGGTGACGAAGTCGAATCACCACCTCGTGCCGCCGGACTGGGAGCGCCGGCAGACCCTGGTGGGGGCGGAGCGTTACGTGACGCCCGCGCTCAAGGAGCGCGAGGCCGAGATCCTCGGCGCCGAGGAGAAGTCGAAGACGCTCGAGTACGATCTCTTCCTCGAGGTGCGCGATCGTCTCGCGCTTGCCGGCCCGCGGCTGCGTCTGGCCGGGGAGTCGCTCGCGGTGCTCGATGTCCTCGCGTCCTTCGCGCAGCTCGCGGCGCGCGAAGGCTGGGCGCGCCCATCGGTCCATGACGGCGACCGGATCTCCGTGCGCGGAGGCCGGCATCCGGTGGTCGAGGCGTCGCTGCCCGCCCACGAGTTCGTCCCGAACGACGTCTATCTGGACGGCGACACGCATCAGATCCTGGTCGTCACCGGGCCGAACATGGCGGGGAAGTCCACGTATCTCCGGCAGGTCGCGCTGCTCGTGATCCTCGCGCAGACCGGGAGCTTCGTTCCGGCGGAGGACGCGGAGATCGGCGTGTGCGACCGCGTCTTCACGCGGGTCGGCGCGTCGGACCAGCTCGCCGCCGGACAGTCCACGTTCATGGTGGAGATGGTGGAGGTGGCGCGCATCCTGGGCGCCGCGACGCCGCGGAGCCTGGTGCTGCTGGACGAGGTGGGGCGCGGCACTTCCACGTACGACGGGCTCGCGATCGCGTGGGCGGTGCTCGAGCACCTGCACGAGAACCCCGCGCGTGCCGCGCGCACGCTCTTCGCCACGCACTTCCACGAGCTGGCCGAGCTGGCCGAGAGCCTTCCGCGCGCGCGGAACCTCCGCGTGACGGTGCACGAATGGAAGGACGACGTGGTCTTCCTGCGCAAGGTGGTGGAGGGCGCGGCGGACCGGAGCTTCGGCATCCACGTGGCGAAGCTGGCCGGGTTGCCGCGCGCGGTGACCGATCGCGCGAAGGAGATCCTGGCCAAGCTGGAGGAGCGCGCCGGGCTGGATCGCGCCGGCGGGCAGGCCGCTTCCGGCTCCCAGCTGGAGCTGTTCTCCGGAGCGGCGGCGGCCGTGCTCACGGAGCTGAAGACCCTCGATCCGGACGCGATCTCGCCGCGTGAAGCGCTCGCGGTGCTGGCGGAGTGGAAGCGCCGCACCACGGAAGGGGACGCGCCGTGAAGAGGGCCGGTCGGCGTATCGTGAAGAACGCAGTGGGCAAGGTGGGCGGGAACGCCGCGAAGGAGACGCCGTGAGCAGGATCCGTCTCCTGACTCCGGAGGTCGCGAATCTCATCGCGGCGGGCGAAGTGGTGGAGCGTCCGGCGTCCCTCGTGAAGGAGCTGGTGGAGAACTCGCTCGACGCCGGCGCGAGCCGCGTGGACGTGGCTTTCGAGGGCGGCGGCGTGGAGCTTTGCCGCGTGGCGGACGACGGCGAGGGGATTGCTGCCGGCGAGGTGCGGCTCGCCTTCGAGCGGCACGCCACGAGCAAGGTGGCACAGGCGACGGATCTCGATGCGATCGCCACGCTCGGCTTCCGCGGGGAAGCGCTGGCCTCGATCGCGGCGGTCTCGCGCGTCACGCTGATCACCACGCCGGTCGAAGGCCCGAGCACGCGAATCGTGGTGGAGGGCGGAGCCGTGGTGGACGAGGGTCGCGCCGCGCGGCCGCCGGGCACCACCATCGAAGTGCGCGGCCTCTTCTACAACACGCCGGCGCGTCGCGCCTTCCTGCGCACGGCCGGCACCGAGGGGCGCGTGCTGGTGCGGACCGTGGCGCAGCTCGCGCTCGGCGCGGAGGGCGTGGCGTTCCGCGTGACTCGCGACGGCAAGATGGTGCTGGAGATCGCGGGCGCGGACGACTTCCGCGCGCGCGCGGGCGCCATGCTGGGGGCCGCCACCGCGGCGCGCATGGTGCGCGTGCAGGGCGGTCGCGGCGGCGTGCGCATCTCCGGTCTCGTGTCGCTCGCGGAGTTCGCGCGCAACCGCGCGGATCACCAGGTGCTCCTCGTGAACGCGCGCAGCGTGACGGACGGGTCGCTCTCGCACGCGGTGGCGGCGGGCCTCGGCGGCGCGGTGCCGCACGGCCGCTATCCGATCTTCGCGCTCGCGCTGGATCTGGATCCTGCGGAAGTGGACGTCAACGTGCATCCCACGAAGCGCGAGGTGCGCTTCCGTCGCAAGGACCTGGTGTACGCCGCGGTGCGCGAAGCGGTGGCCGCGGCGATCGTGGACGTGGGCTTCGATCTCCTCGGTCGCTCGGGCGGGCTGCCGTTCCGGACCTCGGGTGCGAGCGCGGGGCGCGGTTCCGGCGGCCTCGGGCGGGCGGCCGAAGTGCAGGCAGGCGCGGGGGCGGCGCCGCCGCCGGAGGCGACCCCGCGCGACGCGCCGAGGCCGTGGAAGCCCTCGCCGGCAGCGTCTTCGCCGGCGCACCGTCCGCCCGTGGGCGCCGGTCGAAGCGAGGCCGGCGAAGTGCTCGTGGCCACGCGAAGGCTCCGTCTCGCGGGCGAGCTGTGGGGCGCGTATCTGCTCGTGGAAGACCGCGACCGCCTCCTCGTCATCGACCAGCACGCCGCGCACGAGCGCGTGCTCTACGACGAGCTGCGCGCGGGCGCGGGGCCGGGCGGTGCCATCCAGGGCCTTCTCGTTCCGTTGACCGTGGACGTGGCGCCGGGCGCGGATCCCGAGGAGATCTGCGTGAAGCTGGCGGAGGTGGGCTTCGACGCGCGCCCGGGCGGCCCGTCGTCCATTCTCGTGCACGGCATGCCGGGGCGCCTCTCGCGCTGGGGCGGGGGAGAGTTCCTGCGGGAGCTGTTCGCGTCGCCCGAGGGGATGGTGTCGTCCCTCGAGGCGTTCCAGGACGCCCTCGCGAAGTCGTACTCGTGTCGCGGGGCGGTGAAGTTCGGCCAGCGTCTGCATCCCGAAGAGATCGAGCATCTGCTGCGGGGCCTCGAGCGCGCCGACGTGCCGCGGCTGTGCCCGCACGGCCGGCCGATCTACCTCGAAGTGGCGCGTGCCTCGATCGACGACCGATTCGAGAGGACGTGACGAGCGAGCCCGCGCCGCCGCACCGCGCGAGTCTCGCCGCCGCGCCGGGCTCTGCAGGGGGCGGAGGCCGCGTGCCGTGCCTCGCGAGTCTCGTGGGGTGCACGGGCGCGGGGAAGACCGCGGTGGCCCTCGAGGTGGTGCGGCTTCTCCGGCACGCGGGCCGGTCGCCGCAGGAGACGACGGCGATCGAGATCGTCTCCGCGGATTCGAGGCAGGTGTACCGGGGCCTCGACGTGGGTACCGCGAAGCCCACACCCGCCGAGCGCGCGCAATGCCCGCACCATCTCGTGGATGTCGTGGGTCCCGAGGAGACGTACACGGCCGCGCGGTATGGACGCGAGGCGCGGGCGGCGTTCGAAGAGATCCGTGGGCGCGGTGCGGTGCCGTTTCTCGTGGGCGGGAGCGGTCTCTATGTTCGTGCGGCAGAGGAGGGTCTGTTCGAAGGGCCGGCGGCGGACGACGCGTTGAGGGGACGCTTGGCCGCGGAAGCGAAGGAGAAGGGTGCGGCCGCGTTGCACGCGCGGTTGGCCGAGGTGGATCCCGAGACCGCGAAGCGCCTCCACCCGCGAGACAAGGTGCGAGTGATTCGCGCGCTCGAGGTGTGGGAGTCCACGGGCGTGGCGATCTCCGAGCATCATCGACGTCATCGCGAAGCGGCGCCGGCGTTCCAGTGGCTGCGCTTCGGCGTGCAGTGGCCGGTGGCCGCGCTCGATGCGCGCATCGCGGCGCGCGCGGAGGCGATGCTGGCAGGCGGTTGGGTGGAAGAAGTGGAGCGGCTGCGCGTGGAGGGTGTGAGCGAGCATGCGCCGGGGATGAACGCGGTGGGCTACCCGGAGGTGGCGGCGCTCGCGGCGGGGAAACTGAGCCGGGGGGAGGCGCTTGCGGCGATCGTGCGCGCGACGAGGCAGTTCGCGAAGCGGCAGCGCACGTGGTTCCGCGCCGTGCCGGAGATCGAGTGGCTCCGGGTGGAGCGCGAAGAGGATCTCCCCGTCGCGGCGGCGCGGGTCGCGGAGGCGATGCGCGAGCAGGTGTCGCGGGAGGGCGCCTTCGGCGAGTAGCGTCCCGAGGGCCGGGGCGCGCCCGCCGGCAGACCCGCTTGACCTCGTGTGCGGTCGGCGCTATATCCTCTCCGCGTCGGATGAAGAGCGGGCATAACTCAGTGGTAGAGTGTCAGCTTCCCAAGCTGAAAGTCGCGGGTTCAAGTCCCGTTGCCCGCTCCATCCTTCCCCTTATCCCGCCGTCACTTAGTGCTTCGCCTCTCGGCCGTGTCCACTATGTGTCCAGCCGCGGGCGGCTCTTCGAGTCTCCGAATCCAGGCGATCTGGGGGGGTAGCGCGAGGGTCGTGTAACGCCGAGTCATTCCCGGCGACTCGTGCCCGGCCCACTGCTGGATCGCAGCCTCAGGGACTTCCCGGTGCTGGAGTTCGGTCACGAACGTGCGCCGAAGGGTGTGAAGCGGCCGCCGCGCCACGAGCTTGGCTCGACGAAGCGCGGGCAGCACCCGCACCTTGAGCCACTTGTGCGTGACGGCATTCCCCCCATCGTCGGCCAGGACCCGCTCCGATCGAAGGCCCGTGCGGGCTCGCAGGCCCCTCAGCGCCTCCGCCAGCGTGGGTGTGAGCGGCACCAACCGCGTTCGCCCACTCTTGGGGGTCTTCTCGTGGCCCGCTGCGGTAAGCGAAACGCGGACGTGCAGCACGCAGCCCTTGAGATCCACGTCCTGCCAGCGCAGGCCCATCATCTCGCCCGCCCGGAGCCCCGCATGGAGCCCCAGCAGTACGATGACGAGGGTGTTCGAATCCAATTCCTGCGCGGCCTCGATGAGGCACTCGGCCTCCCCGAACGTGTGGACCTGATCCTCTCGCTCGCCACGTGGCAGAAGCTCGATCGTGCACGGCATCCGCTCGAGGTCACCCCACCGGACGGCGAGCTTGAGAAGGCGGTTGAGCGCGCACAGCGTGTTGTTGACCGTGCTGGGCGCAGCGCCTCGCTTCCGCATCTCGGCGATGAGGTGGTCCACTTCGCGGTTCCCGATCTGATCAAGCGCCCGCTCGCCGAAGACCGGAGCGACGTGCACCCGGAGAGCACTCTCCTGGCGCGCGATCCAGTTCTCTCCAACTCTGCCCGCGGCACGGAGCGCGTCGACGAAAAGGGGAGCGAACTCGAAGAGCTTCGGTACCTCCTTCCTCCGTTTGGGCGGACCGCTTCGGATGATCGACGTCTCGTGCTGCTGGCCCCAAGTGGTCGCCGCGGCGCGCGTGCGGAAGCCGCGCTTGCGCTTCCGGTACTGCGTTGCGCCGAGACTGACGTCGGGGAGCTGAACGATTACGTCGGCCTCCCAGCGGTTCCCCCGGTATGGCCGCACCCTTACTGGCATCGTCCCGCCTCCTTGTGAGACGGTGGCGACACGCGACAAAACTCGAGCAAGTCCTCGCGGCGGACGAGCCTCCGCCTGCCGATCTGAACAGGTGAGAGAGTGCCACGATAGAAGAGCTGATAGATCGCCGCAGGGGTGGTCCGCAAGTACGCGGCCACCTCCGGGACCGTCAGGAGGTCGGGTAGAGCGTCGGCCCGCAGTGGGGCGGGAGGGAGCCCGGTCATGTGCCGGCCCCGGACCGAGAGCGCCCGACAGATGGCAAGCCATGGTCGCCACCTTCGCCGTCACCTCCACCCGACGGTGGATCACGAGAGACTCGGCGTCGGCGCGCTGTTGCGGGGCTGCGTCGCCGGCTAGCTGCCTTCGGCCGTCGACGGAGAGCGAGATGGACGTTCCGGTGTCGCATCCCCGCGCGCTCGAACCACCATCCGAGGCGCTTCAGCCGACGGAAATTGCGCGCACTTGAGGATGCCATCTGAGTCCGGGGAAAGCCAGGAGCCTTCCCGTGGATCAGGACACTGCGGGGCCGTCCTCGACCTTCCGCGGAAGGCTCGACGTCGACGCGTTCCACGAAGTTCCCCAGGAAGTCGCGCAGCGACTCCAGGTCGGTGCCTGTCGCCAGCTCTCGGAAGCGATCGACGTGGTCCTGGATTCGTTCCTCGGTCACGAACTCCGCCGCGGCCGCCAGCGTGATCGCGATCTGGCGGAGACGTCCCGCCTCGGCCTCGAGAACGACTCTCTCGTCCTCCAGCCGGCGGATCCTCGTCTCGAGGACTTCGGAGCGGATCGTCTCGCAGGCGCGGAGTTCGGCCAGTCTGTCGATCTGGTGCTTCAGCTCGCTGAGCCGGTGCCCGAGGCGCGAGCGCGCCTCGGAGGAACTGCGGATCTCATCCGCCCATGGTGCACGAGTTGCCTCCAGCGCGGCGTCGAAATGTGTCGGCGACAGAAGGGAACCGAGGAGGTGCGCGAGGACGCGCCGGTCAACCCGTTCAGAGGAGATGCGGGAGTGCCCTCGACGGCCACACGAACGCACGTACAGGTCTCGATCACCGACCATGTGGCCGCCGCACACGTCACAGCGCAGGAGCCCCGTGAGGAGGTACGTCCGCGAACTCGGGTGCGAGTTGCGTGTCTGTCCCTTCGGCTGTCCCGTGCCTTCCCCAGCAATCGACGCAGCGGCACGAAGCGTACTACTGGGCGACCCGTATGAATCATCATCATCGTGATCTCTCGAGGGCAACGCGATCACGCTCCCGCCTGTACGGTTCATCGCGGCTTCCCCTCTTCGCGGGGCAGACCCTCACCGGACCCGGGCCCGGTGATCGTTGAGGGGCCGGCCACGATCACAAGCACGGGGGGTAGCGGCCCACCGACGGAGAACACGGACGCCCCGTCGACCGTTCCGGCTAGAGCGCCCTTAGGAATAAGGTTCAGCGCCTCCGCGAGAGCCGCGTGAACTGCAGCGACGGAGGGTCTGGCGGCGACGTCGTCTCTGAGCCCGGCCAAGGAGACTGCACCGACGAGATAGTCGGTTGAAGTGCCAAGAGCCGAGGCGAGTTTGCGGAGAACCTCCGCGCCAGGCTCGTGTCCGCTTTCGACGCGCGAGACCGTCGACTGCTTTAGCGTCGCCTTCTGGGCGAGCACCTCCTGCGTCCAGTCTCTCTGGTGCCGCAATCCTCTTACTCGAGCGCCGACCGTAGACTCCTGCCGAGTCATCTTCATCTCCTGTCATGCGATACCGCATTAACGCCAGATACTGCCACGAACGGAGCCTGTCAAGCGGTAAACGCTCTTGATTTAAGAACACTTGGACCGTACATAACCCAGAGAAGATGCGTAGGTACGACGTCGCTGGATATGCCGTACTGCATTGACTGGAGAGGTCGTGATGCCGCGAAGGGTAGCTACAGGAGTGATCGAGGCTAGGTATCGGAATGACGTCCTGCGTTGCCGAATGCGGGCTGAGATCCCGAAGCAGAGGGACCTCGCCCACATGACAGGGATCTCTCGGACAACACTCAGCGCCATCGAGCGAAATCGGATCTTCCTCTCGGCGCACCACGCTTTGCTGATCCGGGACGCGCTCGGGTGCACGCTCGATGACCTCTACACGCGCCGGAGGCGTCCGGGTTCGGACTCCAACGCCGTGGCGGCTGGCGATGCCCATCGCTGCGCTTGAACTCGTCGTCTTGCATGAGGCCATGTCCGCCCGAGCAAGTCGAAGGAGGGTTGGAGCTTCTGACCCGGGGCGTCGTCGGCGCGGTGCGGGCCGAACAGGTGGTCGAGGCCCATCGGATCAGACGGCGCAGTGTGCCGCTGCGGGATGATCGTGACCGTGGTGCAGGAGGGGATGCACGGACACCTGACTGCGTCTATCCCGCGTCATCGGATGCCGAGCCTACAAGCCTACGACAAGGCGGAGGCGTGGGGGTGGAGGGGGCGTTGACCTACCGGCAGCTCTCAAGTGAGGAGGTGCGCAAGGCGCTCCACGTCGTCACCCACGGCGGCACTCTGGCCGGCGGGTTCTTTGAGGGGACCGATCCAGAGCTGCGGAGGTCCTTCGAGAGTGCAGCGCAGCGGCATCTGCACGATTCCGTGGGCCGCGCCGAAGCGATCGCGGAGATGATCAGGGGTGGTCTCGTAGGAGGGCCTGTGGTCGTGCCGCTCAACGCGAGGCAACACGCGACACAGCCCCGTCGGCCATCGGACGACGAGCCCCGGCCGTCGCCAGAACGGGACGCGCCTTCCGTTCCGTCACGGAACGGGCGGGATGACCCACTTGGCGAATCTAGCGTGGAAGCGGATTCGCGGTATCTTCCGGAGATCCTCCTCGACGATCGTCAGGACCGTGACCTTCTAGCGGAATCACGAGCCGCCCTTTTTCGCGCGGACCCGAGCCTCGTCTACCACACACCCGGTGGGCTCGCACGGGTCGAGGGGCTCCAGCTGCGACGTATCCAGAACAGCGAACTCCATGACCGCCTCGCGAATGCCGCGTCCTGGAGCAGGAGAACGAAGGACGGGACGAAAGGTGCGGGGGTGCCATTCCGGCTGACGGGCCCGCTTTTGGCATCGGCGGGACCGCCGATCCCGATCGTGCGGGCGGTAGTTCCGGTTCCCGCGTTCGTGGGCGATGATCTCACCCTTGTCACACGGCCCGGGCGCGATGGCGAGACTCTCTTCCTCGGCAAACCGCTCGAGGTGCCTCCGATCCCGGACGAGCCCACCGCAAGTGATCTGCAGGAGGCAGGCAAGATACTGAACTCCTTCTTTGACGAGTTCACGTTTCGGGATCCCACCTCGCGAGCGCACGCGGTAGCTCTTCTAATCACGCTGCTGATTCGACCGGCGCTGAGTTCGCGCGCCCCGCTGTTCCTGATCGAGGCTTCCACGGCGGGGACGGGAAAGACGACTCTGGCAGAGGTCACGTGTCTGGCGGCACACGGCGAGCTGCCTGTGTCGACGACGTGGACGCAGAACGGGGAAGAGATGGGCAAGCGGGCCGCCTCGTGGGCTCTGTCGGGTCGATCCGTGGTTCTACTCGACGATCTGGGGCGCATCTCCGGGGACCCGGCGCACGTCCTCTCATCGTTGATCACCACGGGTGCCATCGAGGTCCGGGCGATGCGCGAGCTGGCGTCGACAGGTGGAAGCTTCGGCGGAGTCCTGATCGCGACCGGGAACAACGTCAGGCTCTGCGAGGAGATGCCACGCAAGATCTGCCGGATCCGGTTGGAATCGCCTGAAGCCCCGTGGGCACGGACCTTCAAGCGGCCAGACGTGCACGAGTGGACTCTCGAACATCGCGCCGAGATCGTGTGGGCGGTGGGTGTCTTGGTCGCCGCCTGGAAGGCTAGCGGTAGGCCTCGAGGACCGAGGTCGCGCCCTACGTTCGGCGAATGGAGCAGCACGGTGGGCGGGATTCTTGGCGTCCTCAGTCGGGATCTCCAGGGCGCGTTTCTCGACCCGCAGGAGGTTGCTGATATGGCGACCTTCTCGGAGGGGGTCGACGAATTCCACGCCCTGGTGAACGGTTGGCTCGATGGCCCCCAATGCAGGGGGGCTCTGCTCGCTTCGGAGGTCGTCGTGATCGCGGACGGGGCCGGCATCCTGCAGGACGTGTTGGGAGATGGGAACGAGCGATCGCGGGCAACAAGGCTCGGGCAGTACCTTGCGCGGCACCGAGGCAAGGTTGTGAACGGCCACCGCTTGGTCGACAAGACGGATCCCACCGTCAAGGCCACGCGATGGTCGCTCATTCCGGTGGCCCCGGACCCCGCGTCGTAGCCGAGACACCCAGAGGACGCCGGGACTCCGCCGGGACCCGCGGTGGGGAGGTCCCGGGCTCCAACGTCACGACCAGCAGAGGGTTGCCGAGGGCCCCAGGACCTCCGGGACCTTTTTGGACTCTCAGCCAAAGCCTCCTCCTTAGCTGGGAGGTGGTGGAGCGGTGGTCAGCCTCTGTCTTCTTGTTGCGGCTCTCCTTCGATGTCCCGGAGGTCCCGGTGGCTGGAGATCCTGCCACTCTGGAAGCCGACTGGGGCGCGTGACGTCGAGGCGCTGCGGCCCTTCGCGTTGTGCGGACATCGCCCCGGCGTGGCCTCAACGTGTCCGACGAGGATGCGACGAAGAATGCACTTCGCGTCGCGCGTGCGGCAGTAAGAGAGGGATTGCGCCCTTCCTAGGCGTAACGGAGGGTCCAGACCCTCATGGAATCTGCAGCAGCACATGCGCCTTCGGGCCACTCCGCTTCGCCGGGGAGGTGGCCCTTTGGACGTATCCGTGTCGGGCGGTGTTCCGCCGGCCGACCTGTGGCCTTTGGCCTCTACGGGTGCGCGCGCAGCCCGGTCTCCGCATTGAGATCTGAGTCAGCTGCGCGCCGCGGCGATCGTGATGCGCCTCTGAGGAATCTGATCGTGCGCAAGACTAAGAGAGCAAGCATGACCCCGTGTCGACCCTCGACGATCGAGAGTCGCGCGAGCGGCTCGGGCGCTTCATGCCTGGCCGGCAGTGGGGGTGCGCCGCGTCGTTCGCCTCGAGGCCGTCTGGCGCGCCTGGTGGCCTTCCCGGAGCCTTGTGAGGTGCGGCCATCGCGTTGGCGGCCTCTCTATGTGCGATCAGCGGCGGCGCAGCCGCTGCGTCTTGGACCATTGCGCATCCGCGCCGGACCAGCCCTCGACGGGTCGCGTCGCCGAAGCGCGCACGTGCGGAAACTGATCCAGGAGGTCGCGCCAGTCGTGTTCCGGGGGTACCGCCGTCGCGGCGCGCCACGTGGACGGGGGCCCTTCCTCTCCAACGCGTGTCTGCGCGCTGTGAGGGGTCTGGTGCCGCCGTTCGGAATCAGCGCGCGAGCAGCTGGAGTGACCCTGTGGGCGATTCGAACACACGTTCCGATCCGTGGGCGAGGGTCTCGAGGCGATTCAGCCCCCCGGGGGGGGTGCGGGGGGGGGCCGTAGGGGCCCGAGAAGGGCGGGAATCGTTCAATAAGATCCGTCCCGCTAGTCGGCGGCCGGAAAAAGGGTTCGGCACTTCGACAACCCGGGTAGGCTCCTAGCTACTCTCAGCTATCTCTTTGTGTCTTCGAGCCCGCCTCGGTAAGATTCCGGAGCCGCGCGTCCCGAGGCTGCCGCTTTGGAGGTCGGGTGCGCGCGGTCAGCTGCCGACCCGGGTTGCCCGATGGACGTCTTCGGCCTCCGAGAGCGCGTCGTCCAAGAGTACCGCGAGTACGTCTCGAGTTTCCTCCTGATCCGCGACGAGCGGATCCACGACCTCGTCGACGACGAGTTGAGCCGCGGCCGTCTCTGGCCGCAGCCTCTCATCCAGTTGAACCCAGCGTATGAGCCGGGGACGAGTCTGTCGGACATGGTCCGGGAGGGCCTGATCCAGGCCGAGTGCGAGCGGATCTTCCGGCGGCGCTCGCCGGACGGGAGGGACGCGGGTCCGATTCGCTTCCATCGCCACCAGGAGGAGGCGTTCCGCGCAGCTGCTGGTGGGAACAACTACGTCCTCACGACCGGCACCGGCTCCGGCAAGAGCCTCGCCTATATCGTCCCGATCGTGGATCACGTTCTCCGGGAAGGCAGTGGGCGCGGCATCCGGGCCGTGATCGTCTACCCGATGAACGCCCTGGCGAACAGCCAGCTGGGCGAATTGGAGAAGTTCCTCGGCGCGAAGAACCCATCCGTGACGTTCCAGCGATACACGGGTCAGGAGTCTGAGGAGCAGCGTCAGGCGATTCTGAGCAACCCCCCAGACATCCTGCTCACGAACTTCGTGATGCTGGAACTCATCCTCACACGACCCCGTGACCGCAAGCTGATCGAGAAAGCGAGCGGCCTACGGTTCCTCGTGCTCGACGAGCTCCACACGTACCGCGGCCGACAGGGCGCGGACGTCGCCCTGCTCGTCCGCCGAGTGCGCGAGACCTGCGGTGTCCGACGGCCGATCCACGTGGGTACGTCCGCGACGCTGTCCGCCAAGGAAGGGCAGACGTGGACCCAACAGCAGGCGGTGGTCGCTGAGGTGGCGAGCCGCGTGTTCGGAGCCGAGGTCCGGCCGGAGAACGTGATCGGGGAGACTCTCCGTCGAGTGACGCGGCCTGCACTTCAAGACGACAGGGGTTTCGTGGAAGCCCTGCGCCGTCGATTGGCTCCAGGCCAGCGCGCTCCAAAGGACTACGCGACGCTCGTGGAGGACCCGCTTGCGGCGTGGGTCGAGTCCACTCTGGGATTGCAGGATGATCCGCGGTCCGGCCGACTTGTCCGCTGTCCGCCCAGGCCGCTGCAGACGGAGCGTGGTGCCGCGGCGCAGTTGGCGAAGCTGACGGGCGTCGATTCGGCGCGCTGTGAAGAGGCCCTCCGGGATTGCCTGCTGGCGGGCAATCACTGCAGAGATAGCGAAGGGCGGCCGGTGTTCGCGTTCCGGCTTCACCAGTTCGTTTCGAAGGGCGAGTCGGTCCACGCGACCCTCGAGTCCGAGGGCGACCGCTACATAACGCTCAACGCTCAGCAGTACGCCCCGGACAGCGATCGTCAGAAGGTGCTTCTACCCCTCGCGTTCTGTCGCGAGTGTGGCCAGGAGTACTACGTCGTCCGACGGGTGGAGGGGGACGGTCCCGTCCGATACGTGCCCCGCGAGATCAACGACCGCTTCGAGTCGGGCGCAGGGAAGCCTGGATTCCTCTACTTCGATTCGAAACACCCGTGGCCACTTCCCGCAGACACGGAAGAGATCCTCGACCGGGTTCCCTCCGATTGGGTCGAGATCGACGACGGGAAGCGGCGGATCACCAAGAGCCGCCGCGAGTACGTTCCTCAAGAGCGGTTCGTCTCGTTTGATGGGACGGAGGGTGCGGGCGACTTCCGCGTGCATTGGGTTCCCGCGCCCTTCCGGTTCTGCCTCTCGTGCTGCGTCGAATACTCCCATCGGCAGCACTCGGACTACGGCAAGCTTTCGACGCTTGGCTCTGAGGGTCGAAGCACGGCGACGACGGTTCTGTCGCTTGCGACCGTGCGCGAGCTGCGGCGGGATGCCCCCCTCCTCAAGGAGGGCGCGGCGAAACTCCTCAGCTTCACGGACAACCGGCAGGATGCCTCGCTGCAGGCCGGGCACTTCAACGACTTCATCGAGGTCGGCGTCCTGCGGGCGGCTCTGGCGCGCGCTGTGCTCGATGCAGGCGCGGAGGGCCTTCGACACGATCAGCTGACCGCGAAGGTCTTTGACGCCCTCAATCTGCCGCTCGATCAGTACGCGCAGAACCCGGACGTGAAGTTCGCGCAAAGGGAGGAGACGGAACGCGCGCTCCGTAGGGTCGTGGGCCACAAGCTCTATCGCGACCTCGTTCGCGGATGGCGCGTAACCTCGCCGAATCTCGAGCAGACAGGTCTCGTCACGATCGACTACGTCGCACTGACCGATCTCTGTCGCGATCAGGCAGAGTGGCGCGACGCGCATGCCGTCCTTGCTGCGGCCTCTCCTGAGGCACGCGAGCGGATCCTGCGCGCCCTGCTGGACTTCATGCGGCGGGAACTTGCGATCCGGGTCGAGTTCCTCGATCCGGTTCAGGTCGAGGGGATCCAGCAGGCTTCCTCTCAGTACCTCGTGGAGCCATGGGGACTCCCAGAGAACGAGCCTCCGCGGAAGTCCCAGACCGTCTTTCCGCGCTCGCGGCGCAAGTATGAGAAGGAAGGCGAAGGTGCGGTGTACCTGTCGGCGAGGGGAGGCTTCGGCCTCTTCCTGAAGCGACCGGGAATCTTGCCGCCACACGAGGGCGGGCGACTCCGCACCGACGACGTCGAACGAATCCTCAGGGACCTGCTCGACCGCTTGGAGCGGGCCGGACTTGTCCATCGCGTCTCCGCGGGAGACGACGACAAGGTGCCAGGCTACCAGGTCAACGCGTCCGGGTTCATCTGGCGTGCCGGAGACGGATCGAAGCCGTTCCACGACCTGATCCGTGTTCCTGAGCCGCCCGAGGAGGGGCTTCGCGCGAACCCGTACTTCGTGGACTTCTACCGGAGCGACCTCAGGGACGTTAAGGGCGTCATGGCGCGTGAGCACACGGCGCAGGTGGATGCGCAGACGCGCCAACGTCGCGAGGAGCAGTTCCGAAGCGGCGCGCTCTCGGTTCTCTTCTGCTCCCCAACGATGGAGCTGGGCGTCGACATCGCTCAGCTCAACGTGGTCGGGCTCCGAAACGTGCCACCCACGCCTGCGAACTACGCGCAACGCAGTGGGCGCGCCGGTCGTGGCGGGCAGCCGGCTCTCGTGACGACCTACTGCGCCGCGGGGAGTCCACATGACCAGTACTTCTTCCGTCGCCCGGAGCGGATGGTGGCGGGCGCGGTCAGTACGCCTCCGCTCGACCTCACGAGTGAGGACCTGCTCCGATCGCACGTTCACGCCATCTGGCTCGGCTGCACTGGTGCGGCGCTTGGCCAGAGCTTGAAAGAGGTCTTGGACAACGACGGGGAGGAGCCCACGCTCGGGCTCCGACCTCGCATTCGCGACGTCCTCGAGAATCCCGTGCCGCGGCGGTCTGCCCGGCAAGCCGCCCTTTCCGCGTTAGGCGAGGCAATCCGGTCCATGCTGGGGCCGGATCGGTCCGCCGATGAGTGGATCGACGAAGTTCTCGACGGCGTCCCGCGAGAGTTCGACGGGGCTTGCGACCGCTGGCGTAACCTCTACCGGGCAGCCCACCGCCAGCGCGAGCGACAGCACCGGGTCGCCGGAGACCAGTCGCGGCCACCCCACGAACGGCAGCAAGCAAAACGGCTCCGCCAGGAGGCGGAGGCCCAGATCGAGCTGCTGACTCAAGTCGACGACCTGGCGCAGTCGGATTTCTACACATATCGCTATCTTGCGAGTGAAGGATTCCTGCCAGGGTACAACTTCCCGCGGCTGCCTCTCTCCGCGTATCTCCCGGGACGACGCGCGCGCGCGAGTCGAGACGAGTACATCTCGCGGCCGCGGTTCCTCGCGATCACGGAGTTCGGCCCGCGCGCCATCGTGTACCACGAGGGGGCGCGCTACACCGTCAACCGAGTGATCCTTCCTGTGGCGGAGAGCGAAGAGGCATCCCTCACGACGAGGGCCGCGATCTGTGGCTCGTGTGGCTATGTGCATCCGCTGGCTGGCGACCAAGCCAAAGATGTCTGCGATCGTTGTGGCGAGCAGCTTCCTCTCGCGCTGGACAACCTCTTCCGGATGCAGAACGTGGCGGCGCGCCGTCGAGAGCGCATCAACTCCGACGAGGAGGAGAGGCAGCGCCTCGCGTACGAGATCAAGACCGCCGTGCGTTTCGCGGAGCGGGAGAGAGGCGGTGGCCAACGCCTTGCGGTCCTGAAGGACGCCGAAGGACGCGAAGTGGCACGTCTCGTGTACGGCACCGCCGCGACGATCTGGCGGATCAACTTGGGCGGGCGGCGTCGCCAGCACAAGGAGGACCTGGGCTTCTTCCTGGACACGGAGCGGGGCTACTGGGCGCGGGAGCCGGACGTGGACGACGACCCCGAGGACCCCATGACGCCTGCGCAGCGACGCGTGATCCCGTTCGTTGAGGATCGCCGCAACTGTCTCCTCGTCACGCCGGTCGGCAATGTGGACGCCGTGGTCATGGCGACGCTCCAAGCCGCCTTGAAGAGTGCGATTCAGGTGCGGTTCCAGGTGGAAGATACGGAGGTCGCAGCGGAGCCGCTGCCGGGTCCGGAGAACCGTAAGAGCCTGCTCTTATACGAGGCTGCCGAGGGCGGCGTTGGAGTGCTACGACACCTCGTGGATGACGCGAGCTGCGTAGGTGACGTGGCGCGTATCGCCCTGGACTTGGCTCACTTCGATCCGAGCACGGGCGCAGATCGCGGCAAGGCGGAGCACGCGACAGAGCCTTGCGAGTCCGCCTGCTACGACTGCCTGTTGTCGTACTACAACCAGCGCGATCACCGACTCCTCGATCGGAAGCGTCTACCGGAGATCCTGCTCCCCTGGACCACCGCGACCCTGGAGGCGTCGCCCACCGCGGTCTCGCGTCGCGATCACCTCGACACTCTGCTGCGAGAGGCGGAATCCGAGCTGGAGCGGAAATGGCTGCGCAAGCTCGAAGAGGGAGACTTGCGCTTACCTGATCGCGGCCACGTTCACCTGAAGGAGCACGCGGTCAACGTGGACTTCGTCTACGACCCTTCAGTGGCTGTGTTCATCGACGGACCCCCCCACGACGACCTCGACCAGCGAGCGAAGGACCAGCGGCTACGCGCGGACTTGGAGGACGCCGGCTGGAGCGTCATTGCCTTCCATCATGCCTCGAATTGGGACGAGATCCTCTGGCGTTATCCGTCGGTCTTCGGAGCCGAGCGGGAGATCCCGGTGCAGTCAAGGGGAGTGCTTCCCCCGCACCTCACGGAGGTCCCTCTAGGAGACGGCTCTGACGACGAGTACTTCCCGGAACGGTTCCATCGGCTGATTCAGGAGTTGCGCGCACTCGAGGGCGTGGAGGTCGAGCCCGGTGGCGACGTCAGCGCGGAAGGCCGTGTGGTGGGGATGGAGCTGGCGATCGTGAAGGTCCGGGGCGTGGAGCTCCACCTCGTCGATGCGAAGCAGCTCGCTGCTGCAGCCGTCATCGAGGCCCTCGAGGCGGAGGGGCTCCGCGCCCTCGGGGTGACGGGCGAAGAAGTGGATGCCCGCAGGATAGTGAAGGGCTTGGGAGAGTAGGCCATGCCGGTGTTCGTTCTCCACGACACCTACCTCGACGCGATGGCGAGTTTACCGAACGAGGAGGCCGGCCTGGCCGGGAAGTTCATCCAATCGTTCAAGGACAATCCGAAGAATCCCAGCCATAGGCTCGAGCGCGTCGACCGGCGGCCCGGCGAAGGCCTCTGGTCAGCGCGCGTTAGTCGCGACCTTCGGGCCATCCTCTACAAGGGAGAGGACCTCTGGGCGTTCCTTTGGGTGGATCATCATGACCCCGCGTACCGCTGGGCCGAGCGGCGGGAGGTTGGACGTCACCCCGTCACGGGGGCTCTTCAGGTGGCGGAGACGGTGGAGGAGGTTCGGAAGGTGGTTCGGGAGGTGGAGGTGCCTGCCGAGGTGGCCGCAAAGCCGCTTCTCGAGGCACGCGCCGATGACTACCTCTTAAGCCTCGGCTTCCCTCCGGACTGGATACCGTTGCTTCGAGAACTACGCACGGAGGACCAACTTCTGGCCGCTGCGGTGAAGCTCCCGGAACCGCTGGCCGAGCGTCTCCTCGAGTTGGGAGGTGGAAGGCTCCCGACCCCGCCCGCTCCCGTCGACGCGCGGCAGTCGACGCTTCAGAGTGCCGACACGCAGCGGCGTTTCTACGTACTCGCGTCCGACGAGGAATTGCGCAAGGTCTTGGAGGCTCCGCTGGAAAAGTGGATCGCGTTCCTGCACCCATCGCAGCGGGCCATGGCCTACGGAGACTTCAGTGGACCATTGAAGGTGACCGGCTCCGCTGGTACGGGGAAGACCGTCGTGGCGATTCACCGGGCGCGGCATCTCGCCCGGCAGGGGAAGCGTGTCCTCCTGACGAGTTTCGTCACGACGCTCTGCCAGAACCTCCAGCACAACGTCGAACTCCTCTGCACGGACGAGGAGCGGTCGCACATCACGGTATCCACCGTCCACAAGCAGGCGCTGGCGGCGGCGCGATGCGTGAGTCCGGGGATTTCACCGCCCGCTGAAGGTGACATCGCGGCCATTCTTGACGAGGCAATCGGGCGCACGCCTCGCGGCTTCTCTGAGGCGTTCATCCGGGCTGAGTGGGAGCACGTCATTCAGGCTCAGGGAACCGTGTCCTGGGAAGAGTATCGGGAGGCGATTCGAGTCGGTCGCGAGCGACCTCTTGGCCTACGCGAGCGCAGGGCGTTATGGGATGTGTTCGGGGAGGTCTTCCGGACACTCGAGCAGCACGGCAAGATTGACTGGGCTGGGCTCTCTCGTCGCGGCCTCCAGGCTCTCGAGTCCGGCAGCGCGCCGAAACCCTTTGACGCCGTCATCGTGGACGAGGTCCAGGACCTGAAGGCTCCCGACCTCCTTTTCGTCCGTGCGCTGTGCACGGATTCCAACCAGCTGACTCTGGTGGGTGACGCCGGCCAGCGAATCTACCCCGGCGGGTTCAGCCTGCGCGCGCTGGGGATCGAGGTTCGCGGGCGGTCGCGCGTCCTGCGCATCAACTACCGCACGACGGAGCAGATCCGGCGCGCCGCGGACCAACTTCTCGGCGGGGAAGGGGACAACCTCGACGGGGGCCTCGAGGCCCGCGCGACGCGCAGCCTCCTGCAGGGTCCGCAGCCGACGTTCGTGGGGGCCGCCTCTGCCGCGGATGAGGCGCGAGCCACGGTCGACCAGATCCGCGACTGGCTCGGGAGTGGCATCGCCGCATCTGAGATGGCGGTATTCGCTCGCACCGGCCGCCGCCTGGACGATGTCGCGAAGCTCCTCAAGGAGAACCAGATCGCGAGCCATCGACTGTCCAATGATGAGACCCCGCCGTTCGGATCCGTCCGTCTCGGCACGATGCATCGGGCGAAGGGTCTCGAGTTCAAGGCCGTACAGGTGATCGACTGCTCCGCACGTGCGCTCCCACACCCCAAGGCTCTGCAGAACCTGGAAGACCCCACGGACCGCAAGGACGCCGAGGACCGTGAACGGCGGCTGCTGTACGTCGCGATGACGCGGGCGCGCGACGAACTGACTGTTCGCTGGTCGGGCCCTCCGAGTCCGTTCCTCGAGACGATTCTGACCCATGAGGGGAGGCTTGATGAGTCGCACACCTAACGCGCCAGACAAGATCACGGTCGAGTTCCTGGACTCGTCTTTGGCTTCGATCCACCTCATCGACCTCGGCCCGGACTTCCTGCATGCGAATGGAATCGACAACGTGACGCCCGATCGTCCGTTCAAGGTGGCCGTGGAGCGGAAAACGAGTAAAGCGGGCAACGCCTATTACGAGTACTCGCAGAACGGCGTACCTCTGCCGACCGGGCTCGCGACCTTCCTGCGGGTGGAAGGAGCCGTCGTGCCCTTCGGAAAGGCGAGGCCCTCGAAGAGCGGGCATCCGACAAAGGAGGGGATGACGGAGATCGTGGTCGGCGGGGTCCTCTACAAGGTCATCGCCTACCTCACGGAAGGGAAGACGCCGTTCTACGTGAAGGTCGTAGCGCACAAGAAACCGTCGACGCCCGATGAGTCGCTGCGGAAGGCGCAGATGTCGCCGCGTGGCGGCGAGATCATTCTCTAGGGGTCCTCCATGCCTTTCGAAGTCGGGTCCCTCGTCAAGGCTCGTGGGCGCGAGTGGGTGGTCCTGCCAGAATCCGCCTTCGAGGAGAACCTCCTGGTACTGCGCCCGCTGGGCGGCAGCGACGACGAGATCACGGGCATCTACCTTCCGCTCGAGAAGGTCGAGTCGGCCCGCTTCTCGCTGCCCGATCCGGCAGACATGGGTGGACACCTCTCGTGCGCGCTCCTCCGGGACGCGGTCCGCTTCGGGATCCGCTCCGGCGCGGGTCCCTTCCGGTCCCTCGGACGGATCGCGGTCGACCCCCGCCCGTACCAGGTCGTGCCTCTCCTGATGGCTCTCAAGCTCGATCCCGTCCGCATTCTCATCGCGGACGACGTGGGAGTCGGCAAGACGGTCGAGGCATGTCTCGTGGCTCGAGAGCTGCTCGATCGCGGCGAGGTTCAACGGATGGCCGTGCTGTGTCCGCCGCACCTCGCGGAGCAATGGCAGCGAGATCTTCGCCGTCAGTTCCACATCGAGGCAGAGCTTGTGCTCGCTGGAACGGCGGCTCGTCTCGAGCGTGAGCTGGGCATGGATCAGTCGCTGTTCGAACAGCATCCGTTCGTCGTGGTCTCGATGGACTACATCAAGTCAGAGCGTCGACGGCACGAGTTCCTTCGTACGTGCCCGGAGCTCGTCATCGTGGACGAAGCACACGGCTGCGCCAGCGCCGACGACGGCCAGAGACGATCCACTCGCCAACAACGTCACGAACTGCTCCGGGACCTCGTCAAGGACGAGTCCAGGCACTTGATCCTTGTCACGGCGACTCCCCACAGCGGCAATGAAGCGGCGTTCCGCTCTCTGCTGACCCTGCTGAGTCCCGACTTCGAGAACCTTCCGGAGGACCTCTCCGGCGAGACCAACCGCAAGTCCCGCGAGCGACTGGCGGCCCATCTGGTTCAGCGACGCCGACCCGACATTGAGTCCTACCTGGGGGAGGAGACCCCGTTCCCGAGGCGCGACTCCGTGGAGCGGGCCTACCGCTTTAGTCCGGAGTATGCCGCCTTCTTCGACAAGGTCGTGGACTTCTGCCGCGAGCGCGTTCTCGACGAGACGCTCGAGAAGCGGCGTCAGCGCGTGCGCTGGTGGTCTTCGCTGGCTTTGCTGCGAGCCCTTGGATCAAGCCCGCTTGCGGCGGCAGCCACGCTTCGAAACCGGGCGGCATCTGCGGACACCACGACGGTCGAAGAAGCGGATGAAATCGGTAGGCGGACCGTTCTGGATCTCGACGAGGACGCGGCTGAAGGGTCGGACGTCATCCCTGGGTCGCAGGACAAAGAGGAGACCGAGGGCACGGCGTCGGACCAACGTCGGCTTCTCGCCCTGGCGCGCGAGGCCGAGAAGTTGGCGGGCTCGGCCGACCGTAAGCTCGATGCGGCCTCTGCCCTCGTGGAGGAGCTTCTCTCAGCAGGTTTCTCGCCCATCGTCTTCTGTCGATTCATCCCGACCGTGGACTACTTCGCTGAGGCCCTCCGCAAGCGCCTGAGCAAGGACGTGGCCGTCGAAGGCGTCACGGGGCTCTTAGTTCCGGAGGATCGTGAAGCGCGAGTGGCCGCGCTCGGGACTCACCCGAAACGGGTGCTCGTCTGCACGGACTGTCTCAGCGAAGGGATCAACCTCCAGGATGACTTCGACGCCGTACTTCACTACGACCTCTCCTGGAATCCGACGCGGCACGAGCAGCGGGAAGGACGTGTGGATCGCTACGGCCAACGGAAGAAGGTGGTTCGGGCGGTCACCCTGTATGGGCAGGACAGTCCAATCGACGGGCACGTTCTTGAAGTGCTTCTCCGCAAGCACGAGAAGATCCGGCATAGCCTCGGGATCTCGGTCCCGGTCCCGCACGATTCAGAACTCGTTTCGGAGGCGCTCTTCAAGGCCCTTCTGCTCCGGGAGACCGGGAAGGGTACCGAGCTGGGCGAGCAGCTCGTCATGGGCTTCTTGCAGGAGCAGGAGAAGGAGCTACATGCGGCGTGGGACCGCGCCGCCGAGCGCGAGAAGAGGAGCCGGACGCTTTTCGCGCAACACTCGATCAAGATCGAGGAGGTGGAGCAGGAGCTGCACGCCGCCCGAACGGCTCTAGGCGGACCTGACGACGTGGGGTCCTTCGTGCGCACCGGCCTGCAAGCCGCCGGGGCGACGGTGACCAAGGGAGAGCCGATGCGCGTTGTGCTCCGAGGGCTTCCTGGATCATTGAGGGATGCCCTCGGAGCTCTGGGTCACACGGACGAGTTCGAGGCGGTCTTTCGCCCCGCGGCCCTCGGCAATCGTGACGATCGCAGCCTACTGGCCCGTACGCACCCATTCGTGGAAGGGCTCGCGAGCTGGTTCCTGGAGACGGCCCTCGATCCGATGGCCAAGAGTCCGGCTCGGCGTTGTGGAGTGGTGCGCACAAAGGCCGTGACGAAGCGGACCACGCTTCTTCTTCTCCGCCTTCGATTCCATCTCGTCACCCGGAGCCGCGACGGCGCCGAGCGTGCTCTCCTTGCGGAGGACCAGGCGCTGGCGGGTTTCCAGGGCGCGGCCGATCGAGCTGAGTGGGTTCCTGCCGCAGAGCTGCAGCCGCTGCTGGATGCCCAACCCGCGGGGAATCCTGTTCCCGAGGCGGATCGTCACCTTCTTGAAGAAGTCCGCCTGCGCTTCGACCTTCTGGTACCCCGTCTCGAGCGGATCGCGTCTGAGCGTGCGGACGAGTTGCTCGACGCCCACCGCCGCGTCCGAAAGGCAGCCCAAGTGTCCTTGCGCTCTCTTCGCGTGGAGCCACAACCACCGGACGTCCTCGGGCTGTACGTGTACCTGCCGGTTGTTGAGGCATCACGATGAGTCGATCGGGCCCCTTTGCGACCATCCGCTCGGAAGGGGGGCTTCTGCCACCGGACTTGCTGCAGCGCATATCTTCGCACGACGGTGACCTGCCCGGATTGGATTCGGCGGACTACCACTTGAGTGGCGAGCGCCTTCGAGATGCCATCAACCGCTCGTGGAGCCGCCTACTGGGTGCGTGGGAAGTGTTCCGCGACGGCCGAGCGAAACTGCCCTCGGATGATCGGGGAACTACTCTGACCCGCGAGCGGTGGCTGCTGCCGCTCTTCCAGGAACTGGGCTACGGCCGCTTGGTGAGGGCTCCCGCCTTGGAGATCGAGGGGCGGAGCTTCTCGCTCTCGCACTTATGGGGTCGCACCCCGGTCCACTTGCTCGGCTGCAACGTCACAATCGATCGACGGCAGAAGGGTGTCCCGGGGGCGGCGGGCGCGGCTCCGCATGGACTTGTGCAGCACTTTCTCAACCTCTCGGACGAGCATCTCTGGGGGTTCGTGTCGAACGGCCTGGTGCTTCGCCTCCTCAGGGACAACAACACGCTCACACGCCAGGCGTACGTGGAGTTCGACCTCGAGGCGATGTTCGAGGAGAACCGCTACTCGGAGTTCGCCGTTCTCTGGCTCGTCTGCCACCAGAGTCGCGTCGAGGGGGAGAAGCCGGAGGAGTGCTGGCTCGAGAAGTGGAGCAAGCTCGCGCAGGAAGAGGGAGGTCGCGCTCTCGATCGCCTACGCGTCGGAGTCGAGCAGGCGATTACACGACTGGGGGGCGGTTTCCTGCGGCACCGCGCGAACCGCGAGCTTCAGGAGGCGTTGCGCGCCGGGACGCTCGACACGCAGGACTACTACCGACAGCTCCTGCGCCTGGTGTATCGCCTCATCTTCCTGCTCGTCGCGGAGGCGCGCGAGGCGCTCCTCGACCCCGCCGCGCCGGAGCCCGCGAAGCGACGTTACCGGGAGCACTACTCGTTGGATCGTCTGCGGACGCTCGCGGGACGCCGTCGCGGAGGGCCGCACGGAGACCGCTGGCGGGCCCTCTCACTCGTCATGGGGAGACTCCATGAAGGCTGTCCCGAGCTGGGGCTGCCTGCGCTTTGGAGTTTCCTGTGGAGTCCGGAAGCCTTGCCGGACCTGGAACGTGCCGAACTCGCGAACGAAGACCTACTCGAGGCCCTTCGTGAACTCGCGTCTGTCCAGGAGCGTGGCGTGCGGCGGTCGGTGAATTGGCGCGACATGGGTTCCGAGGAACTGGGCAGCGTTTACGAAGCACTCCTCGAGCTGCATCCTCGGGTCCACCGTGAGTCCGGCGCGTTCGACCTCGGGATGGTCGCAGGCAGCGAGCGGAAGCTCTCCGGCAGCTACTACACGCCCGACTCGCTCGTGCAGTGCCTTCTCGATTCCGCGCTGGAGCCGGTCTTGGATGCCGCCGTGGCAGGCAGGGACAAGGTCGCTGCTGAGCGTGCTCTGCTGGACCTCAAAGTGTGTGACCCCGCGTGTGGCTCCGGCCATTTCCTGGTGGCCGCCGCGCGACGGATCGCAAGGCGTCTTGCCTCCCTGCGATCGGGCGACGAAGAACCGAGTCCACCCGATCTCCAGCGTGCGTTGCGAGAGGTCGTGGGTCGCTGCCTCTACGGCATCGACCTGAACCCGATGGCCCTCGAGCTGTGCAAGGTCAGCCTGTGGATGGAAGCCGTGGAGCCCGGGCGGCCACTCTCATTTCTGGACAGCCACGTGCAGGTCGGGAACTCGCTTCTCGGTGTCACGCCCACGCTGCTTGCGGGCGGGATCCCGAAGGAGGCCTTCACGCCGATCGCTGGCGACGATCCCACGTTCGCCAAGAACCTCGTGCAGGTGAGGCGTTACAGGGACGAACAGGAGGCGCGCAGCCAGATCCGTGTGCCGTTCGCCGATGATCGCAAGCCGGTCGCGGTGCAGTTGGCCGAGAGGATGGCGCGGCTGGATGCGATGCGCGAGGAGTCGCTCGCCGATGTGCGTGCGAAGGAGACCGCGTTCCGTAAGTTCGCAAGATCTGAGGAGTACCA
Organism: bacterium; assembly: GCA_046330135.1. GTDB lineage: Bacteria > ARS69 > ARS69 > ARS69 > ARS69 > CAYYFX01. The sequence goes on along the minus strand of JAXLTI010000003.1, from coordinate 52,375 downwards.
GACCACTTGGCGCACGGCCGACGCGTGGTGCGCCGCCTTCGTCTGGCCGAAATGGCGCGGGGCTCCGGACCCAGTGACCGACCTTGTGTTGCGGCACCTTCGCGAGCAACCATCGAGCGTCGCGTCCGCGACCCGTTCGGAGATCGATCGGGTCGCAAGTCAGTACGCCTTCTTCCACTGGCACCTAGCGTTCCCGCAGGTCTTCACGGACGGGGCCGAAGCGGCGAATGGCCCCGGTTGGGCCGGAGGGTTCGACGCAGTTCTCTCGAACCCACCGTGGGAGCGCATCAAGCTTCAAGAGCAGGAGTTCTTTGCGGAGAGACACGCTGCGATCGCCGACGCCCCAACCAAGGTGGCGCGCACGCGTCTTATCGACGCCCTCGAGAAGTCCGCAGACCTCACGGATCGTGAACTGCATGCAGAGTACGTACAGGCGGTTCGACTTGCTGAAGGCGAGAGCTTGTTCCTCCGGAAGAGTGGCCGCTATCCGCTTTGTGGACGCGGAGACATCAACACCTACGCCGTCTTCTCGGAGCTGATGCGCTCACTGGTCTCGCCGCCCGGGCGTCTGGGCTGCGTCGTGCCCTCGGGGGTCGCGACCGATGACACGACGAAGTTCTTCTTCCAGGACCTCGTGGACAGCGGCGCACTCGTGACCCTCTACGACTTCGAGAATCGGAAGGGGCTCTTCCCGGCGGTGGATTCGCGCATGAAGTTCTGCCTCCTGACGGTCGGCGGGCGAGCGACGAAGAAGGCCGCTGGCGCAGAGTTCGTCTTCTTCGCTCACGACGTGGTCGACCTCGAGGACCCGGAACGGCGTGTCGTGCTGACGGCGCAGGACATCGCCCGAATCAACCCAAACACACGCACGTGCCCGATCTTCCGCACTCAGCGGGACGCGGAGATCACGAAGGGGATCTACGAGCGCGTGCCGGTCCTCCTGCGCGAGGGCGTTCCCGACGGCAACCCGTGGGGGGTCGAGTTCGCGACGCTATTCCACATGTCGAACGACTCCAGCCTCTTTCAGGTGAAGGAAGATCTGGAGAAGGGCGGGTGGCGTCTCGAGGGGAGCCGCTTCCAGAAGGGTGACGCGACCTGCTGGCCGCTCTACGAAGCGAAGATGATCCACCACTTCAACCACCGGTTTGGTGATTACCGCGACCTGCCGCGGGGCTCAAAGTCGACCCAGCTCCCCAACGTGCCACTCGAGCGGCTGGAGGATCCTAATTACGAGCCACTGCCGCGATACTGGGTGCCCGAGAAGGAAGTGAGGGAGCGGTTGGCGGGAAAGTGGGATCGGGGGTGGCTGCTTGGCTGGCGGGACATCACGAATGCGACGAATGAGCGGACGGTAATCGCCTCTGTCATCCCGCGAGTGGGCGTGGGGAACCAGACCCCCCTCATGTTGCTCGGTCGCGAGGCAGCGGTATTAGCTGGATGTCTCGTAGCGAACCTAGCGGCGTTTGTGTACGACTTCGCCAGCCGCCAGAAGGTTGGAGGCACGCACATCAACTTCTTCATCTACGAGCAGCTCCCTGTGTTGCCCCCGAGGGCATACGAACAGTCGTGTCCCTGGGGCGAGGGGACGGTTGCGGACTGGTTGACCCCACGCGTCTTGGAGCTGCTTTACACCTCGGCCGCGCTCGCTTCCTTTGCGCGAGACGCTGGATATGAGGAACCGCCGTTCCGGTGGGACGCGGAGCGTCGCTTCGCGCTCCGGTGCGAGCTCGACGCTGCGTTCTTTCACCTGTACGGGATTGCAGGGGATGACGTTGTGTACATCCTCGACACGTTCCCGATCGTGAAGGAGAAGGACGAGAAGCGGTACGGGGAGTACCGCACGAGAATTGTGATTCTCGAGGCCTTCGACCGCCTCGCCGCACTCAGCTCCCGGGGCGCACAACGAACCGCACCGGCGGCGCAGGCGTGAAGGGGGCGGCGCATCACGGCGAGAATGACCGAAGGCCGAGTGTGCTCGGCCGGAGGAAGGAGATCTCGGGGCGGAGGGGCTGCCCGACGCTGAAGAACATGACACGGCGTTTGTTTGGGAAGGCAGAGGGACGTCGGGAGGAAGCCCTCCGCTGGGAAAGACAAGCCCGTGCGGGAGCCAGCGAGGCCACGGACTGGCTCTGCGATCCGATCCCGCACTGCGATGATCTCGCCGAGTGCGAAGACATCGTTCATCTCGCCTTGTGGGGGTATTTTCCCCCGTACGGTCCCATGGGGATCGTTCTCGGCGTCGCCCCAACGGATGCCGGAGAGGGGATCCTCTTCGTGCAGAAGATCCGCCACCTTGCGCCGAGCCTGACGGTCTACGGGCTGTTATCTCCGGATGTCGTTGCCGACCGTGAGCGACGGCAGAAGGTGCTTGAACGGCTGTTCGATCGCAACGGCGCGGTCGGGCACCCGATCTTCTTCGAGGATGCGCCGACATTCGTTCCCGTTCACGCCCAAGAAGGGTTGAACCCTCTGGAGCTGCGGGACCTTACGTGGCGCGCCCTGCGGGCGATGGATTTCCACGGCCTCGAAAGAGCGTGTCAGGCTCTGGAGATGTATCCGTGTCACCCCTGGGGGCGCATGGCGTTTCAGCGGAGAGCCGTCGTTGAAAAGGCGCGGCACGTGTTCAAGGGCAACCCGAAGGAGCTTCAAGCGTGGTTGGAGCGATCGGGGCCTGGCGGAGAGCCGCTGTCGGAAGCGACGTTCGAGCGTTGGTGGAGGCTCGTCACCGACGAAGAGCATATCAAGAGCGAAGGCGCGGCCTTGGCAGGCGCGAGGAGGCGCGCGAAGGCGCGGCGCTACAGGCAGCGCATGCGCGTACGACGTCGTGAACCGGGGTGACGGCCTAGCGCGGCATGAGGCCGCGGGGCCAGCGTGGAGAGAAGTACCTCGCCTAGGCCGCTGCGCGCGATCGCGCGGGGACAGGAGCGTGGGATCGTGAACTGGCGAGAAGCTCTTCGAACGGTGTTGCGAGGTGGGGGCCGGGAGGTTGCCGAACCTGAGGGTCGCGTGAAGACTCCCAGCCTCGTTGCCCCGCCCGGCTCGATCGGCGACTCGATCCTGCGGGCGGCGTGTCAGCAATGGCAGGTCGACGACCAATGGAGTCGGTGGGGTGAGCGGTTCTTCGAATGGTGGCCGATGGACCTGCGTCAACGAGTCTGGTACGACGAGGAGGTCAAGGACGGGGACATTGGATTGGTGCGTGTTCATGCCGAGACGGATGTGCTGAAGGCGACCGCCGTGCCTCGGGACGAAATGGCGGAATGTCTCGCTCGGGCCAATCCAGGAGCGTCGCTCGCCGCCCTGGTCTGGAATCAGGAAGAACAGACAGTTCGTCTGCGAAGTGCCATCTGGGTAGAACGCGCAACGCTCGATCAGATGACGTGGCTCTTCAAAGCGGTCGGCATGATGCAGGCGTCCGAGGCGCATTGGAGGGCGGACGCCCTCGCGCAGCACTTCTGCGCGCGGAGGGCCTCGTCATCGCATCCGACCAACGGCCCACGGCAGTCGCCCGCCAACTTGCTCGAGGGGGCGCGTCAGGCCATCGTTGCGGCTGGGGGGATCGAGGCGGCATGGGATCAGGGCGAGCTGGAGGCAGTCCGCGACTCGTTCCGTGGGCGCGGCCTGCCCTCTGGGAGTGGCGACGGAAAGCTGTCTGTTGGATTTCCCCTGGGGAACAGCCAGACAGCCGGGCTTGTGCTCGCGCTTGACAAGCCCCATCCGCTTTGGGGACTTGGTGCGTTGCTGCGACTTGTTCTCCCGCTCGACCTTGGTCCTGTGGCGTCATGCGTCCTCGCCGCGCGCCTGAACGAAGACGAGGTCGGGACGCCGCCCTGGGCCCACTTCTTGGGATCGTGGCAGGCTGGGGAGCTGCCCCGCGGATGGAGCGTCTTCTTCGACATTCGCTATCCTCGCGCGCTGCAGCGGCCGGGTGACTTAGTCAACGTCGCGAACAACGTCGGCGCTCGCGCGAGCTGGGTGACCGCAAGGATCGCAGCCCACGCGGAGCCGGAAGAGAGCGGTACGGCCGTGACCGCGTGTCGGCCCGAACAGGTGGAAGCCGATGAGGGGCGATCCGAGTTCGAGAGCCTCCATATCGTCTTGGGGCCACCGACCGAACCAGACGCCCGAGAGTGGTTCGGTTCATATCAAGAGCGGCGATCGGCGCGAGAATCCGTGGCAGGGCACCCGTATGAGGACTTCGTGAATCGGATTGTCGCGTCGCTCTTTGAACGCGATGGAGACAACCCGGGTTCGCTCGAAGGGCTGCTCTCCGACTTGCTGCGGACGCCCGTCCGCGTCGAGCGGCACTTCTTCGGCTGGGGGCTGATGCGGGGCCTGTGGTGTCCGACCATCAGCATCAGCCGCGGGGCGATCGCCCGGGCCGATGGGAGCACGGGGGCGCTCACGATTGGTCCGCAAGCCTGTGGCCTGATCGAACGGTCCTTGGCGCACGGCCTGAAGCTCGAGTGGGTGCACGTGCACACGCTGCAGGAGTCTGGCTGATGTGCGGCGTCGCGCACACTGGAGACCAGGGCCCGTAGTTGTCTCCGGAGAACCCGGGCGGTTCACCCAGCGGGGAAGGGAAGCACCTCAGTGGAGACGCAAGTCCGCACACCTCAAATGGTGTTCATGCAGCCGCAGCGGCTCGTTGTGCCGCTGTTCCAACGTCCCTACGTGTGGAACGAGGAGAACCAGTGGGAGCCACTTTGGAATGACGTCGTGCGCGTGGCGGACAGGGTCCTTGACCGACCGAGTGAGAAACACCATCCGCACTTCCTGGGCGCTGTCGTACTGCAGCAGGTTCAGAGACAGACCGGCCAAATGCAAGAGCGCACGGTCATCGATGGTCAGCAACGGCTGACCACCTTGCAGTTGCTGCTGGACGCCCTGCACGCAGAGCTGCTCTTGGTCGGGGCGCTGCCGCCAGCGATGAGGATCGAGCCGCTGGTCACAAACGCTGAGCCCTTCCGCTCTAAGCCGGAGGACCGCTTCAAAGTCTGGCCCACCAATCGGGATCGTCCGGCGTTCAATGCGGTCATGGCTGCCAACCCCCCGGTCGACTACGACGCCATTGGCCACCGTGGCGAGCGAATGGTCGAGGCGCACCGGTTCTTCAGTGAGCAAGCGCGCGACTGGATCGCGCAGGGCGGTCCCGAGGCCATTGGAGCAAGGGCTGCGGCAATCGAGACGGTGGTGCGCGAACTCGTCCAGCTGGTGATCATCGATCTCACCGTCGACGAGAACGCCCAGGAGATCTTCGAAACGCTGAATGCTCGTGGGGCGCAGCTCACGGCCGCCGACCTGATCAAGAACTTCATCTTCCAGCGGCTGCTTGAAACGGGCACCAACGTCGAGGATGCGTACGAGAAGAACTGGAAGGAGTTCGAGACCGGCTTCTGGGAAACCGAAGTCAGCGTAGGACGGCTCAGGTACCCGCGATCGTCGATCTTTCTGAATCACTGGCTGATCGCGCGCACAGGCGAAGAGGTTGTGGCGCGAGAAGTCTTCGACCGCTTCAAGAGGTTCGCCGATCACGACGCCGAACTGCCGATGACGAGGCTGATCGAGCAAGTCCACGACGCTTCACGCGTCTACCGCCAGTTCGTCGCGAGTGCATCGACGCACGCGGGACCGATCGATCGGCTCGGGCTTTTCGGCTATCGCACCGGCGTACTAGAGAGCGAAGTCATTAAGCCAATCGTCCTCTGCCTGCTTGATCCTGAGGAGGCACGGTGCCCGGAGGCCCAGTGCGAGAAGGCCCTGAATGCGCTGGAAAGCTGGATGGTCCGGCGGATGCTGGTGCGCGCGACGACAAAGAACTACAACCAGGTGGTGGCCGAGCTCGTTGCGCAGATTCGTGCGTCAGATCGCACGCGCGTCGGCGATGTGGTTGAGACGTACCTCGCCGGTCAGTCAAGCGGCAGTCGGTACTGGCCGGACGATGGGGAAATCCGAGAGGAGCTCGCGCAGTTGCTCGCGTATCGTCGTCTCGGTCGCGGCCGGCTTCGGATGGTGCTGGAAGCCGTAGAGGATCACCTACGCGGATGGAGAGACAAAGAGGCGGGACTTGGCGATGAACGCGTGGCTCGAGGGAAATTCGCAATCGAGCACGTGATGCCCAGGAAGTGGTCCGCCCATTGGCCGCTGCAGGACAAGGAACACGGCGAGACGGAGCGCGACCGCATCATCCACACGTTCGGCAATCTCACGCTGCTGACCGGCAAGCTGAACTCCAAAGTGTCCAACGGACCTTGGCTCGGAAGCGGCGGCAAGAGAGAGGGGCTTGATGCGCACTGTGTCCTGGTGCTCAACCGTGAGCTCCTAAAGCGTGCTGGTGACCAGTGGGGCGAGGAGGCGATTCGCGCGCGGACTCGTGAACTGACTGAGGCCATCATTCAGATCTGGCCAGTGCCTCTGAACCATCGATCTGGGTTCTCGCCCGACAGGCCGAGGCTGCGGAAGAGAGTCGATCTCGCGGATCTCATCAACGCCGGGGCGCTCACGCCTGGCATGACGCTCTTCCCTCGGCGGAAGAAGTTCAGTGATCGCGTCGCGACGCTGCTTTCCGACGGCCGAATCGAAGTCGACGACGCCGTGTTTCCGAGCCCCTCCCGGGCAGCCAGCCATATGTGCGGCCACCCGATGAACGGCTGGTGGTTTTTCCTAACCGATCAGGCGTCTCGCACCTCGCTCCGTACCGTAAGGCGCGACTACGTCAATGCCATGGCCGTGGATGTCGAGGAGGATGAGCCGGATGATGACGGTGACGACGACGAGGCATAGGTCTGCCAGAACGAGTGCCAGTGCAGCTGGAGGTGAGGTAGCGGCGGCGAGGCGTCGTTCGGCTAGTACCCGAGGCGGTGGCGCTCTCTGACTGAGGCTGTCAGGCCGTGAAGCCGGCCTTGAAGCGTGGCGGAGCGCCGGAAGTGATGAATTCGTCTGCACACAGGTCAGGCTGCGCGAGCACCCATTTCGGGCAAGGCCAGCGGACACCGGACATCCAGGTTTGGGCCTTTCTAGAAGAAAAAGAGAAAAGAGAAATCGAAATCCCCATTCGCTGGGGAATGGAAATCACTCCCCGAAAGATTCGAAAGAATTTCTGGCTCAAACTCTTGAAGATAATTCCAGGGAATCCGCGTCTCACATGAGAGCCCGAGATGGCACGTAACTCATTGAGAATAAACACGATAAGCGTATCTCGGGGAGCTGGACGAAGGTGTCAAGATGAGAGGGAGGGGCCGTGGTCGGTGCCCTCAGCGCAGTGGGAACCGCCCGTCGAAGGGCATCGCTTGAAAGATTTGAAAGAACGGGCTACGCTCCCACTCGAACGCCGTTCCAGCCTGAGGAGCATTGGCCTTGGCGAATCCGTACAACCCAAGCCAGCCAGCTGACCCCGTCAGGGCCTTCGCGGGGCGGGAGGAAGAGCTCGGGCGAATACGGTCGTGCGTCGCGGCGACCATGGATGGCACCGTCAGGAACGTCTTCGTCGAAGGCGAGTGGGGGATCGGTAAGACATCGCTGCTCTTCAAGCTACGACCGGAATTCCAAGAGCACGGCCCGGTCATCAACGAGGTTCTGTCGGAGAGACGGGACCCGGACGATCAGGCCGCTTGGTTCTACAACGCGGTCTTCGGTGAGCTCTTGGAGGCCAATACCGTCGGGGTGACCGCGGAGCAGGTCGAGAACCGCGATATCCGCGATCAACGCCTCGTTCGGAAGCTCCTGATGACGGTTTGGGAGGGCCTTCGTGACCAATTCAAGATCGTGGTGGTCATGCTGGACGAGGTGGAACGCGCGACTCCCGGATTCCTGTCGGGTGTTCGTGACGTCTTCCAGCGCCTAGCTCAGGACGGTGCGCGGTACATGCTGGTGTTCGCTGGCCGTCGCCTGCCGGTCGAGGGTAGCGACGCGGCCGATCCTATTGGTCGGTTCTTCCAGCCGAAGATCGAGCTTCGCCCCTTCGATGAGGCATCGAGCCTCGAGGCGATTCGGAAACCCATCCAGTTCGGCCCTCTCAAGTTCTCCGATGACGCTGCTCGGCTGATCCATGAGAGAGCCGCCGGACACCCGTACTTTTTGAAGTCCATCTGCAGCGAGGTGTTCGAGTCCGTGGGGGGGAATGGGGAGGTCGACGCGCTGCGCTTGGAGAAGCTCTGGCCTGACATCGAAGAGAGATTGGCTCGCGACAAGTTCGGTGGCTCCTTCGCTGGGATCCCGGAAGGTGAACAGGTGACCATCCTGCACGCCAGCCTGTTGGGCCCGAGATTCGAGATCAAGGAGCTCCGCACCAGGATTCCCAAGTCCGTCGACACCTTCGTGAAACGCCTTCTAGAACGAGAGCTGATCCGACCGGTGAGCCGTGGCGTCTACGAGATCTACCATCCTCTCTTCCGCTCGTACCTCCAGTCCAAGGCGCGCGAAAGGGAGATCGCTCCCACGAGGATATCAGTGCCGGTGGGTCGCCCCCTTCTTGGACGGGAGGAGATCGAAGCGATCCTCCGCAAGGCCGACCAGAAGGTCGACGTCCTCGACCAGCACTTCCGTGATCGCGCGGTCTCAATGCTTGAGGCAGTGGGGCCTGGCGTACGGGTCCGCGTCCTTATGGGGGAGGATCCGGCCTGGTCGAAGACGCAGCGTCTCCTGCAGGATCTCGACGAGGGCCTGAGAAGGCGCATCGAGGTACGAGCTTGGCCGGACAAGACCGAAGGAAAGCCGGTCCCCTGGCACTACCGCTGCCTCATCGGCGACCGGGAGATGTGGGCATTCGATCACTCCCTGTCCGGAGCCGGGAAGAAACAGGCTTATCTGATGCAAGTCACCGACGAGGCGGAGATCAGCGAGCATCGACAGAACTTCGAGCGTTGGTGGCAGGTCAGCAAACGGATCTTCCCGGAGTGAGCAACAGATTCGGCGCGGGGTGGGCAGCTCCTCAGTACCTCCCCGGATGCACGACGATCCCTCTTGGGGATGCCCTCAACTCTCTGCCACTGCGCCACTTCCTCCTTTTGGCAGGATTAGTGGCTCCCAATTCGATCCCACCGAGAGGCTGCACAGCTGCTCAGGGGCGGCCTCCAGGACCGCGATCAGCTCGCGCTGCTCCGCCATCGGAAAGTCGCCCACGTAGCGCGCGTCCGTGACGTGCCTCGCAGCATGCCCCATCCACCGCACCACGAGGGCCTCGGGAATCCGGCGACGCGGCCGGGAACACTCCGTCGCGAAGGTCCGACGCATCCGCCGGAACGGCTCCTCGATCGGTATCCCGGCCCTCACGAGCACGGGCCGAACGCGCCTGCGGATCCACTCCTTCTTCACGCGCCGAACGCGGCCGCTCTCTCGCATGAAGAACAGGAACTGGACGCCCACCGGAAGACGACTTAGCCGTGCGCGCAGCGCGTCCTCCAGGCTCGGCGTGAGCGGGATGTCGCGCACACGGTTCGGCGTCTTCGGGGGCTTCACCAGTCCCGTGTCCTCGGCGGACTGCCGAACGTGCAGGCAGCCGAGCCGGAGGTCCACGTCGTGTCGGTCGAGCCCGGCGATCTCCTCTTGATAGAGCCCGCCGTGCAGGCCGAGGAGCAGCAGCACGAGCGCGTCGGCGTCGCTCCAGCCGCGGGCGACGGCGAGCAGGTGCGTCATCTGCTCCCACGTGTACGCGATGCCCTTCTCGACCCTCCGCACGATCGGCGGAAGCTCGGGGACCTCACGGATGTACCCGTAACGCTTCGCGAGCTTCAGCATCCCGCTCAAGACCTGCCGCGCGTGCGAGGACGTGTGCCCGGCATCGTGCATCTCCGCGAAGAACCGATCGAGGTCCCGCGCGTTGACGTCGTCCACGTGCCGCGATCCGAAGCGCGGGCTGATCCAGCCTGCGTCGCCGTGCGTGCCGCAGTACTCGACGCGCTGTCGGAAGAGCCAGTGGCCGTGCGCCTTTCCGCGCCGACCGCCGACCTTCTCGCTGCGCTCGAGGTACTCGAGGAACAGCTCGTCGAACGTGGGGACGGCCTCCTTCCGCTCGTCGCGGGGACCTTCGACGATCAAGCGCCCGTACTCCCGCTCCGTCCACCGACGCGCCTGCGTGAGCGTGCGCCCTTCGCACCTCACGCAGCGGAAGCGCCGTCGCGTTCCATCGGGCAGCTTCACGGTTCCAAGGTCCACGTACCAACCCAGCCGGTGCTCTCGCCGGTATGGGGTCAGGATCGCCATCCTTCGCCTCCTTGTCGGCGACGGCGCGAGAACGACGGGACGGCGCTCTGAACCCCGGGCGAGTCAACCGGGAGGCCGAGGAACTCGAGCACCGAGCGCCGGCAAATGCGCACGGCGCGGCGATCTCGCGAGGCCAGGTTCTTGGGTGGGGGGCCAAGTTTCAGTGCCGCGAGCTGACCGCGGCAGATTCGCTGCCGGATGGCGGCGGGGGACATACGGAAGAGTTCCGCGACCTCGTCGACGCGCAAGAGGTCTGGGAGCGCGTCCAGGCGCAGCCGCTCGGTAGGGCAAGGTGGACCGTCGGCGCGGGAGAGACTCGCGACGCGCTCCTCGCTCCACGCGCCGAGGCCCTCTCTTGTGCCAGATTGGGATGGAGGGGGCTGCAGCGCCTCGGACTCCGTCATTCTTCACCTCAGCGGAGACTGTCGACTCCCCGACAGGGGGAACTGGGCGCTCGTATCGACCGCTTCGTGTCCGCGCACCATACCGACGGGACCCCGAGCGAGCCATGCCCGCTGGTAGTCCTTGCTCAAGAACTTCGTCCGGAACGCCTGCGGCCAGCTCTGCGTCGCAGCAATCAGCGCGTCGGACGGCGTGGCCCAGATGGGGGCGCGGCTCCGAATCGAGGAATGCCATGACGCCGCCTGCCGGAATACCGGGGTCTTGACTCGGGATCTGTCGAGCCTCGAGAATCCCCGTCGGCGTATAAGTGGCCTTAGCCGAGACGCAGGTGTTGCGGCACCGCCTAGCCTAGTCAGCAACCTCGGGAGGACCGAGTCATGCTCCGTGGCCTACGACCCTCGCTGATCGCTAGCGTATCTCATTGCCAACACGGTCGCGACGGACACTTGGCCACTCGACTTCGCCTCCGTGCTTTCGCGATCACCGCGACCCTTCTCACCATGGCGCTCCCCGCGTCAGTCGCGGCGCAAGACTGTCAGGGATCGTGGACGTTCTGCGAGCCCTTCTCGACTCTCTCCTCTGCGGTCTGGAGCGAGGGTCACAATTCCAACGGCCCGTCGTGGAACATCGCGAATGATGCTCTCGTCATAAGCAGTGGGACTGGAGACGGGGCAGGGGCCTGGGTCCTCTCCGTGCGGTCATTCCGAAGGAGTGCCAACGGAACGCTCACGTTCGAAACGCGCGCAAGAGTGCATCAGATGCCGTCTGGCACGAATGACGGCTTCGGCCTCGGCTTCTGGTCCGACCACTTCCACTTCGCCTACGCTCAGATCCGACCGTCGGGCACTTGGGGTCCGGTAGGCATCTACGGTCAAGTCCGCAATGGCAGTTCTCCTCAGGAAGTGTTCCTCGGATCCGACGACCCGACTCAGTGGCACACCTTTCGCGTCGTTCTTTCGGATGGTCTCGCCCGCTTCTACATCGATGGCCACTCTCGCGGCTCGATCTCGGGCGCTGCCGTTCCTAGCTCCTCGTCCATGCCCATCAGGCTGGACAAGAGCTCTCCCGGAGCCGCGCGGCTCGGATCCGTCGCCTTTGCCCGCGTTGCGGGCCTCGTTTCCGGGACTCACATCGCGGGAACAGTCCTGGATTCATGGAATGAGTACGCCTTACCCAATGCGTCAGTCGTGGCTGTGGGCGCGGGCCCCGCAGACCGTTATCTCGCGACCACTGACGAGTCCGGGATGTTCGCCCTCGACGTGCCCGCCAATGCGTCCTATGTGGTATCTGTCGCGAAACCGGGCTACAAACCTGGCTCCATCGCTGTTGGTAATGTGGCAGAGGGATCGACCAAGTCCATCACGGTATCGCTCGTAACAGCCACGGTGGTACTGCTGCACGGCATCTTCGAGGGGTCCGGCGTTTGGCACCAGACGGACGCAGGCATCGACTTCGGTGCGGCCCTGCATGACTCCGGTTTCTCGGTCTGCGCGCCCGACTTGACGCCTACCTGGTGCCCAGTCTCTGTTGGGGAGGACAGCACGTCCGCCGAGGCTCAGTCGCGAAGGCTGAGGGCCTATGTCACTACCAGTTTGTGGGCAGAGGGGGTGCGCTCGTTCTATGTTGTGGCGCACTCGATGGGGGGCCTGGTGGCTCGGCACTTCATCAAGCACGACGACTGGATCCAGCCGGCGGACACGAAAGGCATGGTCCCAGCCCTGATCATGCTTGGAACGCCGAACCATGGAACGGAGCTGGCCGACCTCGCGCTCGCGGCGGGTTTCACGATCGACTCGGCTGGCCTTCTACCGTCCATCTACAGCCAGCGTCCATGCGCTTTCACGCCCAGCGCGCTTCTGGATCTCTGCCCGCGAAGCGTGGAGCTCGCGTACCTGAACTATGACGGTGATAGGTCAAGGGCGCGCGGGAACTCCTGCGTGTCAGGCTCCGGACACCCAAGCGAGTTTGGACTGGGCTCTGCCACCCGGTACGTCAACATCGCCGGAACGGCGTTCTTCGACGCCCCGTCGTGCAGTCCGCACAATCGCCTGCTTGAGGCCGGTGGTGCGTTTCTGCGCTATTGGACCGGTTGCAGTAGCGACGGTGCCGTGCCGTGGGATAGCGCGTTCCTGACGCGTCCTGGTTCGGTGGCAGGCTTTGACTGCACGGCCGAGCAGCTTGGCTGTCTCAGTGAGCACCTCGACCCACCGAGCTGCACGCCGATGACGCAGGATCCCTGCATCCTGGAACGAGTCGTAGAGGTCCTTCGAGACCCACATGAGTCGTCATGTCCGCCGGCGTCCAGGGCCGACAAGGCTGGTGATTCCGCGGTGTCCGCCACGCCTGCTGTTCTTGTCGCCGATGCGCTTTGGGTGCGGCCAGGCGACACGCGGTCACGATCCTTCACTGCGAGCGACGGCGACAGCCTCGACGTCCGATTCTATGGAACGCTGTCCGATCTGGTCGTCACGTTGACCGATGCAAGCGGACGGGTCATCGACGCTGATACGGCCGCAGTGGATCCCAACATCGACTACGATGATGGAGGCGGCCGTTACCGGTATCTGATTCGTGGCGTCGGTCCGGGGCTTTGGAACGCGGTCGTGCAGCGCCCGGCGGCAAGCGACCCGGAGAGTCCGGTAGGCATCGTGGTGTCTGAATATGCGGGCATTGACGTGCGTTTGGCGCTCGCTCGAGAGCTGACGCCCAGCGATATGCAACGACTGGAGGCCTCGCTCACCCGAAGCGGTGCCCCGGTGAGTGGTGCTGGTGTGCGGGCCGTCGTCGCAGACCCGTTCGGTGCGTCGTCTGTCTATCAGCTTGGCGATGATGGGCAAGGAGGTGACACGATCCCGGGCGACGGTGTCTATACGGCACTGCTGCCGCCGCTTCCTGACCAGGGCCAGTACGGTGTCACGGTAGAGGTCCGCACCGGGGCGCCTCGGGGTGACACCGCTCCCGTGCGAACGGTGGTCACGACGTTCCGAGTGGACGCCATGAGTGACGTGGCGATCGACGGAGGGTCTCTTGTCTTGGACCCACCCGTGCTCGACGTCGGCCAAGTGGGAACTGCCGTGGTTGCTGTGCATGGGAGTGTCCGGAACGTCGGAGGGTCGACGGCCGACTCCGTCGACGTGCGCTTCATCGAGGGAGGCGCTGCCTTCGCTACGGTTTCAGTGGGGACCCTGGCTCCAGGACAGGCAGTGCCAGTCGAGGCCGAGTGGCCTTCCAGGTATGGGACGTCGCAGTTCTCTGTCGTTGTCGAGGCCACCACAAGGGGAGCCGCGCGTGATCGGAACCCGGCGAATGACCGCGCGCTGAAGACGCTGCGTATCGTGCGCGCTGGCGTTCAGGATGTCGAGCACACGTTTTCGGAGACGGACGCTCCTGCAGAACCGGACCGGGGCGTGGCGCTCGAGTCCGGTGCACCGGCGGTAAGCATCGTGACGCAGACCATGCGGTCTGGCGTTGCCATTGTGCTGACACTGGGTCGTCCCTGTGTTCTGGATGTAGGCGTCTACGACGTCGGAGGTCGAAGAGTAGCGGTGGTCGTCGACCAGGAGGCGTCAGATCCGGGCCTCCGTCGGCTGACGTGGGCTGGCACTGATGGCGGTGGAGGCGCGGTGCCTGCGGGCGTCTACTTTGTGAGGATCAGTGCGGGAGCCTGGGTCGGGACGAGGAAGGTCGTCTTGGTGAGGTAGGGGCTCAGCTGAGTAAGGCAAAGCCGCGTGGAAAGCGAAGGCCAGGCTCAGCGGTCGAAGAAAGAGGTGGACGCGCCACTCCTCTACTTGTAGTTTCACAACGCGTCGGGTGACCTCTCTCGTGAGGGGGGACCGCATGAGCTACCGGCTCGGGATTGCCGCCGCTCGGGCTGCACTGTCGTACCGCAGCCCCTGCAACACGCGAGCAAGTGATCACGGAGCAAGAGACCTTCGCCACGACGTGGCCCGAGCAAGTCGAGCTGGGCTCTGCGTGTCTCTGCCTGCGGTGCTGTGTTCCTTGCTTCACCCCTTCAAGGTCGGGGCCCGTACGCACCGGAACCGCTTCGACCTGATGTGTCTCATGGTCGTCGGTCTGTTGTCTCCTGTTCAGGCCGCGTTTGGGGCCACCATCACGGTGACGTACCCGAATGGTGGCGAGGTGCTTCACAAGGGCAACGACTACACGATCACGTGGACGAGTTCAGGCGTGACCGGCACCGTAGCGATCGATCTCTACAAGGGCTCCACGAACGTCCTCCGCTTGGCTGGTGCAGCTCAGAACACGGGCTCTTACCCCTTCAACCCGCCCTTCTCGCTCACGAACGGATCGGACTACCGGATCGCCCTCAGTGCGATGAGCGGAACGGTCTACGACTTCAGCAACGCGTACTTCACGATCGATTCTCCGACGATCACACTGACGTCGCCTAACGGAGGCGAGGTCTGGGATGTCGGGAGTACGCACACCATCACGTGGACCTCTCAGAACGTCGTTGGCACCGTGCTCATCCAGCCCTACCTCAACGGTCAGCCTCAGACGGTCCTGACCACGAATGCGCCCAACACTGGCAGCTACACCTGGACCAACATCTCTGGCACGCCGTCTACCCACTACACGATCGGCATCAGCGCCATGGCCGGTCAGGTGTCAGACTTCTCCAACAGCTCCTTCACGATTGAGCCGCTCGTCCCCACGGTTACCGTGCCAAACGGGGGTGAGGCATGGGCTGTTGGAACCACGCAGCGCATCCAGTGGACCAACCCAGGCGGCTACACGAGCGTTTCGCTGGACGTCTCTCGAGATGGTGGATCCACGTGGTCCCTCGTCGAGTCCGGATTGGGCGGGGACTACTACTACCGGGATTGGGTCGTCACCGCCCCGGCGTCTGCGAACTGTCGCATCCGCGTGACGGGCTACTACGACGGCGGCTCACGGAGCGATGCGAGCAACGCCTCGTTCACCATCACTGTGCCGACTATCACGGTGACGTACCCGAATGGTGGCGAGGTGCTTCACAAGGGCAACGACTACACGATCACGTGGACGAGTTCAGGCGTGACCGGCACCGTAGCGATCGATCTCTACAAGGGCTCCACGAACGTCCTCCGCTTGGCTGGTGCAGCTCAGAACACGGGCTCGTACCCCTTCAACCCGCCCTTCTCGCTCACGAACGGATCGGACTATCGGATCGCCCTCAGCGCCATGAGCGGAACCGTCTACGACTTCAGCAACGCGTACTTCACGATCGATTCTCCGACGATCACACTGACGTCGCCTAACGGAGGCGAGGTCTGGGATCTCGGGAGCACGCACACCATCACGTGGACCTCTCAGAACGTCGTTGGCACCGTGCTGATCCAGCCCTACCTCAACGGTCAGCCTCAGACAGCCCTGACGACGAATGCGCCCAACACCGGCAGCTACACCTGGACCGACATCTCCGGCACGCCGTCTACCCACTACACGATCGGCATCAGCGCCATGGCCGGTCAGGTGTCAGACTTCTCCAACAGCTCCTTCACGATTGAGCCGCTCGTCCCCACGGTTACCGTGCCAAACGGGGGTGAGGCATGGGCTGTTGGAACCACGCAGCGCGTCCAGTGGACTAACCCAGGCGGCTACACGAGCGTCTCGCTCGACATTTCCCGAGATGGCGGGTCCACGTGGTCCCTCATCGAGACCGGATTGGGTGGCGACTTCTACTACCGCGATTGGGTCGTCACGGCTCCGGCATCCGGGAACTGTCGCATCCGCGTGACGGGCTACTACGACGGCAGCTCACGGAGCGATGCCAGCAACTCGGTCTTTACGGTCATTCCGGCCCCAGCGGTCTTGATCGTTAGCTCAGCTGTGGTCGTCAGCCCTACACGAGCTGCCCCTGCCGTGATCTACGCCTTGCCGCCCAGCTCCGACTACGGCGGCTCGCCTCCGTTCGAGAGCGAGAAGAACGCTGCGGGGCAGTTCCGAATTCAGAACACCGGCGGCTCATCAACGACGCTTGACGATTGGGGCCTCTTGGTCTCCGGGGGGCCCCTCACCGCATTTCGCCTCACGATGGGTTCCCCGCTGACACTCGGCCCCGGAGGAGAGAGCCCGCTGTTTGACAAGCGCCTCTACATTCAGGACGATCGCCTGACGGGCGGAAGCGCCACCAGCTACACCGCGATAGTGCAGGTATATCAAGCGGGCGTCTGGTCTGACGTTGGCGGGTCCGGCAGCTCGACATCGTTCGTTGTGCAACCACGTCCTGCCCTGCAGAACACGATGCTGGTCAAGCGCCCCCGCGCAGAGGGTTCGTCAGATCCCGACGATGCGATTATCTACTACTACCAGAACGGCATTAAGTGGGCGGGGAACGCGCTCGGTTTGAACGGCCTGTATCCGAGCTGGGCGACTACGTTCTACGTCTACCCGGTGACGACCGTGTCGGCGTTGCGCGCACCGACCCCGCCGCAGCACGACGCGACGATACCGACTGTGACGGGCCGCAATCTGCTGTATCAGAGTGGTGTCGACGTCTTCATCGTGGAGCCCGAGCCAGGGACCGGCGGTCCGTTCGTCTCACGCTTGTTCCTGAATGAACTCGCCTTCTTCTCGTACGGCTACACCCAGCAAGTCCTGAACGAGGAGCCGCTCCACCCAGGGAGTACTCAGCTCGCGTGGATCCGGAGTGAGTATCCCGTGGGGAGCACGATAGGTGGATTGACGCTCGTGTCGCCTCCAAATGGTGCGATCGTCAACAGCCCGAGTGCGGTCTTTTCATGGACGGACGTATCTGCGGACGGCTATCAGCTCTGGGTTGACGACGATCCAGACTTCTCTTCACCCGAGGTCTCCCCTTGGCAGCTCCAGCCGATGCTGGCCGATTCGCTCCTCCATGTGACCTCATTCACTTGGGGAGACGGCTGGTTCTCGCCGGGTCAGTACTACTGGAAGGTCAGGGCCTACAAGGGCGGGACGTACGAGGATACGGGCGTCTGGAGCTTCACGTACTCGCCCCCCGTGGAACCGGCTCCCGTGTGGGGACCCCTCTACCGTCTCTACAAGAACGCCGACCATGACCACTTCTACTGCACGAGCGAGAACTTTCAGCTGATCGCAATCAGTCAAGGGTACTCACCGGAAGGTGTTGAGGGATTCCTCTCGCTTCGGCGGTTCGCGTCATCTGAAATGGTCGAGGTGTTTCGCCTCTATAGTGACTCCCTGCGCTCACACTTCTACACCACGAGCCGGGCTCAGGCCGAGTCGTTGATCGTGGCGCGCCTTCGCTACGAGGGCATCACGGGTTACGCGTACGGCACGCCGCAGCAGGGGCTCACGCCACTCTATCACCTGGAGCGTGACACAACAGGAACCGCGCACGACAACCTGTACACGACAAGCGAAATCGAGCGGGAACAGGCTCAGAGTCGGTACCGGTTCACCTACAAGGGAATCACCACGTACGTCTCTCCGATGGGCGATCTCACAGGCGTCCTGGGGCACGCCCAGTCAGGTCTTCTCGGGCTTGGTGTGAGCGCGGGGACTGGGAACTTTCAGCACTACACCAAGGCGAGCTTCGACATCCCGGGAATCGGACTTCCGCTGAGCTTTGGGCACACCTACAACTCAAACGGAGTGCATCTCGTCTCTCAGCTTCGGCCTCTGGGGCCCGGCTGGACGCACACGTACAACGCCTGTGTCGTCAGTGTCCCCGACGAGTGGCTCGTGCTCTGGCCCGATGGGGCCGTGCACCGATACAGCCAATCCAATGGGCAGTGCCTCGATCGCGACCTCGGGGTCTATGATCACCTGGAGACTTATCCCGGCGGGAAGTTCGAGATCACGAAGAAGGAGCAGGTGGTCTACACCTTCGAACGCCCGGCCACGGCTCCCGTAGACTACCCATCAGTGCTCACGTCTATTCACGACCGGAACGGCAACGCCGTCACGTGTACGTACGAGCCGAGCGGCTTGCGCCGTCTGACTCAGGTGACAGGGACCGGTGCGCGGACCCTGTCCTTCACGTACGATACCACCTCGTACCGGGAGTACCGGCTGAAGTCCGTCACAGATAACTCCGGCGGACGCACGGTGAGCTTCGCGTACGCCGATACCAGCGATGACCTTGCCTCATACACGGACTGCGCGGGTCACGTGACCCGCTATCACTACGCCGCCGATAGCAGGCTCGGCGGCCTGGACCACCAGCTCGCCCGAATCGTGCTGCCGAAGGGCAATGAGATTGATAACCTGTATGACAACCGCAAGATCACGAGCCAAAGGTGGACGGGGAATCTGGGCGGAGTGACGCTGGGCTATCAGGACGCGGAACACGTAAGCGTCCGAAACGCCGTCGGCAATCAGGCGCTTCTGACGTTCGATCCTCGGTCTCGCCTCCTGACTGCCGAGGATGCGTTCGGGGCTGCACATGTCTCGCGCACTGATCCTCTGAATCCGGCCATGCCGACGACAGTCCAGGACCGGAATGGCCACCAGACGAGCTACACGTACGACGGCATGGGTAACGTCCGAACCGTTGATCGACCGGACGGGGCACACTGGGCGTACGATTACGACTCACGGAACAATGTCGTCAAGGTGACCGACCCGCTCAACCACCAGACGGTGTACGGCTACAACGGGAGTGGGAATCTGACCTCGGTTACCGATCCTCTGTCTAGGACGACGACCTACGCGAGGCAGTCGAATGGACTAGTCCAGTCGGTCACGAATCCACTCGGCCACCCGGTGTCGTTCGCGTGGGACTCGTTCGGAGACCTGATGGGTGTCCAGGACAATCTGGGCCATACTACAACGTACGTGTACGACGCGATGGGGCGGGTGACCCAGTCCGTGGACGCCGAGGGCGACGTCAACACCTACTCCTACGACTGCCAGGGTCGTATCTCAACCGAGACCGATCCTGAACGGGGGCTCACGTCCAATACGCACGACGCGAATGGAAACAGGACCGTCGTCACCGACGCCCTGGGACACCCCACCACGTGGGGGTACAACGACCTGGACCTTCTCTACTCGATCACGGACGCGATCGGAGACCTGACGACGTTCACGTACTATGACGATGGCTCTCTTCATACCCGGACGCGCCCGCCGGGGACCACTTCGTATACCTACGACGGCGCGGGCCGACTGTCGACGATCAGCTCGACGGGGGCGACGCTGACTCGAGACAGCAACGGGAACATCACAGGGATCAGCGATGCCAACGGGTCAGAGACGTTCACCTACAACCCCCTAAACCGGCTCGCCAGCTCGCTTGACTATTACGGAATGACCGTCTTCTACAGCTACGACGCAGCAGGAAACCTGCAGACCCTGACCTATCCCGGCGGCAAGGACGTCAGCTACACGTACTACCCCGACAACCAGCTGCGTACCGTCAGAGACTGGAACGGTGCCGTCACAAGCTACTTCTACCGGGACGACGGGTCTCCTGACCACGTCATATACCCGAACGGAGTCACGACGAGTTTCGGGTACGATGAGGCCGACCGCCTGACGTCGCTCGTGCATCGGCGGGGGGACGCTTCCGTCATCGCGCAGTACGCGTACACTCTGAGTGCGCTCGGGCACATTGCCTCGGAGGTCAGGACGGAACCGCTGTCGATGCCGGCGCTCGCGGCATTGAACTACGTCGGGACGTACGACGCGGCGAACCGGCTCCAGAGTTGCGGGCCGACCAGCTACGTCTTCGACGGGTCCGGTAACATGACCTCGCGAGCTGGTCCGGAGCCGCTCACCTGTTCCTGGGACCTGGAGAACCGTCTGCGGACCGCAAGTGGCATTTCGTCGGCGACGTACGTCTACGACACCTTCGGAAACAGGGTGGGTGCGACACGGAGTGGAGTCGTGCGGCGCTACGTGCTCGATCTTCACGGCGCTATGAGCCAGGTGCTCATGGAAGCGGATGCAACGGGAACGCCGATCCACTACTACGTCTACGGCGTGGGACTCATCTCCCGGGTCGATCCCGGCGGGACGACGCGCTACTATCATTGGAACAATGTTGGGAGCGTCGTCGCGGTGACTGACGAGACGGGGGCCGTCACGCACAGGTACGCCTACGATCCGTTCGGTAAGGTCCTGGCGGCGCAGGAGGCAGACGCGAATCCGTTCCGGTTTGTGGGTCGGTGGGGCGTAATGGACGAGGGCAACGGTCTCTGCTTCATGCGCACAAGGTACTATGACGTCACAACGGGGCGGTTCGTCGCACAGGACCCGGTGTGGAGCACCAATCTCTATGCCTATGCGGGAAGTGCGCCTGAGGTATTCTATGACGCCAGCGGACTTCGTCGAAAGTGGTGGGGGAACGCATGGGACGTCGTGGAGTCTCTCGGGAGCGTCGTGACAGCCACCAGCCGATTCAACGAGCTATACGGCGGGTTTGAGGGCGGTCCGGACTTCGCGAGTGCCATTTGGAGGGCGGGCGTTGGCGACGTGAGTGCTTCCATCGAGGCCGTGAGTACCCCGATCGAAGCTGTGGAGACTGGCTGTTTCGTGTGGCGGGCGGCGAGGTGGTCCGTGAACACGTTCATAGGGTCGATCAAGGGCGTGGCCGGAGGATACTACTACGAGCCGGAGGATCCAATGGAGATCCTGCGCTCAGCGCCAGTCGCTGGGACGGCGATAAAGTTGTGGGACTTGGAGCACGCTGCATGGACATCAATGAAGGCGTTGTGGTAGATGGCGCGGGAGGGCGAGCCAAGCGGGGCGAGGTAGTCTCCGTGGGGGGTGAGACCGCGCCTGGCGTGGGCTGGCCGTCGTCGTCGAGTTGGCGCAGCGGCGTTTTCGTGAGAGACGACAAGGAACTCGGTGACCGTTGGAGTAGTGATCCAATGCGGGGACGGCGTTCGGCGGAGTGGCTCAGTGCAGGCTCCTATGGCTGTGAGGTCGCTTTGCCGATGACTCGGCGGTCAGTGTGTCCAACACAGTCGACTGTGTGCTTCTGAACGGGAAGGCGAAGTTGTCAGCAGCGTGAAAGCTGGGAGGCTAGACGGCAGGTGAGACGCGTTGTCCGGCGGGGCGCGAGCAGTGGGATGAGAAGTGGCGGGCTGATCGTTGGGATTCTCTTCGCGTGCTCGGTTCTGCTGGTCTGGGCCAAGGCGGGGCACGCGGAGGGTGTCGTCTACGACGCGGATCAAATGGGCCGTCTTAGGCGCGCGGCGTTTGGGACAGGGGACGTGTTCGCATACGAGTACGACTTGGTCGGAAACCGCACCCGCGCCACCGTCGGAGCGCCGGTGCCAGCGGTTCTGTTCGCGGACGTGACTCAAAGCGCGTTGGCCGATTCCGGGCATGCGACCGGCGTTGCCTGGCTCGACCTCAACGGAGATGGTGACCTCGACCTCCACGTGCTGCGCTCGCAGGGTGAGACCGACTTGGCCTATGAGAACCAGGGCGCAGCTGGCTTCACGTCGCTCAACTCGTCTGTCCTCGCCGACCCGGGAAACGGCCAAGGCATGGACTGGGGCGACTACGACAACGACGGGGACCTCGATGTCTATCTCGTCAACGCGAACTCTGCCAACAAGCTTCTCCGGAACGACGGCGGCGGGTTCTTCGTGGACGTCACCGCGCCGCCGCTGAACTACGGATGCTGCGACGAAGGGGCAGCGTGGATCGACTACGACCGTGACGGCCGGCTCGACCTCTACCTGACGACGGGCTCGGGTCAACCGAACCACCTGTACCGGAACCTCGGAGGCGGGAGCTTCTCGGACGTGACGCCTCCCGCGCTCGCGATCACCGCCCGCTGTGCGGCCTCCGCCTGGGGCGACTACGATGGAGACGGCGACTCCGACGTCTACGTGTCGGTCGTGGATGGGCCCAATCATCTTGTCCGGAACGACGGTGGGGGCTCGTTCACCGACGTGACCGTGGTCCCCCTGAGCGACACGGGAGCTGCCCAGGGCGCAGCCTGGGGCGACTATGACAACGACGGCGATCTCGACCTTTATCTGTGCAACTTCGGCCAGCCGAACCGGCTTTTCCGGAACGATGCCGGCAGCTTCGTGGACGTGGCCACGGGGTCGCTTGCGGATCCGAACCAGGGCCAGAGCGGAACGTGGACGGACTTCGACAACGACCGCGACCTCGATCTCGTTCTAACGAACTTCGGGCAACCGAGCTACGTGCTCCGTAACGACGGCGGAACATCGTTCTTGCCGGTTACGACGATCGGCGACACCGCAAGGAGCCTGGGCGCGGCCTGGGGCGACTACGACCAGGACGGCGACCAGGACCTCTTCGTGGCGAACTACGGGAGTTCGGACAAGCTCTTCCGCAACGACGTGGCCAACGGGAACCATTGGCTTGACGTGACGCTACAGGGGACGGTCTCAAATCGTGCCGCGATTGGTGCGCGCGTGTTGGCCGTCGATTTCGGGAGCGGCGTAAGGCAGCTACGCGAGCACGGCAGCAACCATGGCTTCTGGTCGTGCAATGCGCCCGCCGAGCACTTCGGGCTCGGGTCCTCGACGCAGGTGGATCTCCTGATCGTGCGCTGGCCGTCGGGGATCATCGACTCGCTTACGAACGTGGCGTCGAACCGGCGGATCACGGTGGTCGAGACAGAGATCACGGACGTGGCCACCCGGACGGACATCCCGGTGGAGTATCGCCTGTACGGACCGATCCCCAATCCGTTCAGGAACAACACTTCGATCGCGTTCGACCTGCCGCGATCGGGGACCGTTGAGCTGCGCATCTACGACGTGAGCGGGCGTCTCGTGCGAACGCTGGTTGGGGGAACGGAACGACCGGCGGGTCGATATCGCGTCACATGGGATGGGAAGAGCAAGCAGGGAACTCCTGCGGCTTCGGGGGTCTACTTCTGCCGCCTGCGGGCTGGGAGCTACGTCAAGACACAGAGGCTTACGACGCTACGATAGAACGCTCCAAGACGTGACCTGACCCGATGATCTGTTCCGCCGCTTGCCGCGTCCGTGCCATCGGATCCTCCTTCCGCCCTCGATCCCGGGCATGACGGCGACCCTAACTCACCGCGCGGGCCGATCTGAGGGGGTCAGGTCAATCAAGGCGCTGTGACGCTGAGCAGCCGTGGGGGAGGCCGTCGCTCTGCGCGTCCCTCTTGCGCACCGGAGCGCCCAAGATGGTCGAAGCGGAGTGGAGGCCGGGCGTACAATCGCGCCGGGGGGGGATGGTCTTTGGAAGCCTAAGCCCTATCGCCGACTCGGGCCTGGGTGAGGGGGGACGTGGCATGGAGCGGGACCATTTGTTCGTCAGCTACGCCTGGGAGGATGGCGCGCTCGCTGAGTGGCTGACACTACGCCTCACGGGGGCGGGGTACCGAGTCTGGTGCGATCGCTTCAAGCTGCTTGGCGGCGAGTGCTGGCCCAAGGACATCGACGAAGCCATCAGGAGCGGGACCTTTCGCATGCTCCAGGTGGTCTCAGCCCGGTCCCTCGAGAAGCCTAACCCGACAAAGGAGAGACAGCTCGCTCTCGCCCTCCAACGGGAGCGCGAGGAGGAACTCTTCATTCCGCTGAAGTCCGATGGAACGAAGCCGAGCGACCTCAACTGGCAGCTGAGTGATATCACCTACATCGACTTCCAGAACTGGGGTGTTGGGCTGCGGCGACTCTTGAAGAAGCTTGAGAGCGTTGATGCGCCGAGGCCGTTACGAGATGGCGGCCGCCACGTCGTTGAGGCCGCGCTGTTGCCCCCCGAAGTCTTGATTCGTGAGCCGGAGGAGTTGACTTCCAACTGGTTTCCGTTCGTGTCAATTCCTGAGGGCATTCTGCGCTTTACGACGGAAGTCGCTGAAAGCGACTCGGCCGATGCGGCCCTACTGGAGGCCTGGCCGCACCGGCGGGGCGCGGGCGGCGTGTTCTACTCGCTCGTGGTGCCGCCGCGAGCGGTGGCACAGTCCGCGTCGCTAAGGGCCGCGGGAGGGACGCTATGGAGGTACGTCGACAGCATCGACGGGCTTCCGACGTCGACCCTCATCATCGAGCTCCTGAACAAGAGCATTCTTACGCGGTGCCACGGTCTTGGTTTGAAGCACGCGCGGGGAGACGACACGGTGTACTTCCCTAAGGGGCTGATTCCTAGCGAGCGTCTCAGGTTTGCGTCTCCTTCGGCGGAGCCATCCTCAAGAAGAACGCATGTGCGCCTTTGGGGAAGACGCCGGTCAGGCGCGAGTCACTTCCAGTACCATCTTGGCTTCATACTACGAGCGCGGCGTGGCGCGGGGCGCGACATCGTCGCGCAGTTGAGACTTCGGCTTCACGTGACTGACGATGGCGGACAACCGGTGACCACAAAGCGGGCCTTTCGACGCAGCATGAGCGTGCGGCGTGGTTGGTGGAACCGACAGCAGCTCCACCGGCAAACGGGGATCATGGAGTTCCTTTCGGGGGGCAGTGATCGGGTGTCCCTATGGGACGAGCCCGGGGTGGATTTCGCTCTTGGGGCAAGGCCCCTCATTTCGACAATCCAGGTTCGCATCGACGATGCCTCGGTTGCCCTTCAGCGAGAGTCTGATGTGGATGAGCCGCTGGCGATGGGAGACGAGTGAGCGCACCCGCGGTCGAGTTCTTTGAAGAGCCTGCGCTGGAGTTCCGGTACGGTCAGCGATGCAGGGAGCCACACCAGGGGCTAAGCCTCTTCGGCCCGTTCGATGCTGACGCTCCCGCGCGGCCCGGGGTTGTCAGTCATGGCGCGATCGGCACCGCGAAGGGCTTGGCACTGTTGAGAGATTTCCTCTCTCGCCTGCAGTGGCCTGCGTACCGCGAGCGCGGCGACCCAGACGTGATTCGTAAGGACCGTTATCTCTGGCCGACGTTCCCCGGACTTGAGGTCGCGTTCGCATGCGAGTGGCCGCCGGAACCTGGCTGGGCAGAAGCCATCGACGCGAACGCGCTCCACGACGTGCTTCAGAAGAGAGATCCTCACCAGCGGGCGTACGACGCCTGCGAACTCTACATCGGCAGTATCCGAAGAGCTGCTGTCCGAGATGAGCGACTGGGCGTCTTCATCTGTGTGGTTCCCGACGAGGTGTGGGAGGCTTGTCGGCCGCTTTCGAAGGTGTTTGGCGGCGTGGGGGAACGCCCGCGCCCGCCAGAGGTTCGGATCCGACGCAGACAACCAGATCTCTTCAAAGGGTACTCTCCGGAACAGTATGAGTTCTCAGTGGACTTCAGGCGTCAGCTCAAGGCGCGTTCGATGGAGTATGGAACCCCGCTGCAGCTGGTGCGCGAATCGACGCTGCGCCTGGGTGACCGTTGCGGCCCGGGCGAGCGTCCGCTCACGCCGCTCTCCGACCGAGGGTGGAACCTGGGCGTGGGGTTGTACTACAAGGCCGGTGGGAAGCCGTGGCGGCTGACGACGGCCCGGGAGGGGGTGTGCTATATCGGTCTTGCGTTCAGGCGCGCGGAGATCTCCCGGGACCCGTCTACGGCGTGCTGTGCGGCGCAGATGTTCCTCGACACCGGGGACGGGGTCGTATTTCGGGGAGAGTTCGGCCCGTGGTACTCGCCTGAGCGGCGTGAGTTCGCGCTTGGACGCGCCGGTGCACGGGAGCTTCTGCGCGGAGTGCTCGACACGTATGTGGAGCATGGCGGCCGCGACCTTCGCGAGGTGTTCGTTCACAGTCGGTCGCGTGTGTCGGCGGAGGAGTACCGCGGCTACTTGGAAGCGTGTCCTCCGGGCGTCAAGGTCGTGGGTGTCCGCGTGCGTCGAGACTACGAAACGAAGCTGCTCCGACGGGGTGTGTATCCGGTGCTTCGAGGCAGCGCGTGGACGCTTTCACCGCAGGCCGCCTTTCTGTGGGCTTCCGGGTTCAAGCCGGATCTTCTCACATACGACGGGTGGGAGGTGCCAGTGCCGCTGCGCGTCGACGTGCAGCATGGAGACGCGGATATTCGGCAGGTGTGCCGCGACATCCTTGGTCTCACAAAGCTCAACTACAATGCCTGCAAGCTCGCAGATGCGCAACCGGTGACGGTGGGCTTCTCGGACGCGGTGGGCGAGATTCTGATTGGCAATCCGACCATTCGTGGGCGTAAGCCGAATTTCAGGTTCTATGTCTGACACGGGGAGAGAGCCTGCGGGAATCCCGGGGCTGTTCACTCGCAGGGCTACGGATCGGAGGACGGTCGCGGGGTGGGTGGCCAGGTCGTCATACGAGGACGCGGTGGCCTTCCTTGCGTGGGCGGTCGAGGAGGCGAAGGGGAGACGTTTGAGCCCCGGTGGACTCCCTCGAAGCACTGAAGCTCCTGGACCGTTTCCTCCTCGGGCATTGGGCACCGCGCACGTGGGCCAATGGGGACAGTGAGCGTGGCAAGCTTGCCTAAGTACCTCTACCACTACACATCAATTCCGGTCTTGGCTCTGATTCTCAGCAGGCATCAGATGCGCTTCACCCGTCTTGATCTTGTGAACGACCCCGAAGATGGGCGCGCACGAGACCTTCCCATCGCGCAGTCTTTCATCTTTGCGTCCTGCTGGACCGCTGAGCCCCGTGAGAGCATCCCGATGTGGTCAATGTACAGTGCCGGCATGCGTGGCTGTCGGATCCGCTTACCGTCGCTTTGGCCTGATGGGAGTGCAGGGACATCAGGAGTCCCGGTGACGCGCCTGCGGACGCCAGTGACCGTCGACCGAGCGGATCGCGACATGCAGGGATTGGAGTTGGATAGAGTCATTGGGCCCGAGGAGGTCCGGTACAGCGACGATCCGCGAGAAGTACACCCGCGTGTTGTCACCGGGAGAGTCGGTCGTACGCGGCGAGTCGACGTGTCCAAACTGGGCCTGGTCAAGCGCACTCAGTGGCAGTTCGAGCGCGAGTGGCGCTATCGTGTCACGGAAGCCATTGACGGTACCTTTCAGAAAGGGAAGGTCGCGCCTGACGACGTCGAATTCCGCCATTTATACTGGTACGGGATGGAGACGGATGCCGTCTACCCGCGGATTCGCGCCGAGGCGCTCACGGACATGGCGATTACCCTTGGCCCCCTCGTGGGGGAAGGAGACGCGCTCCTCGCTATGACCCTGACGAGCAAGTTCGCGCCGTGGGTTCCGATCACCCCTTCGACCGTGCGAATCAGGCCGCGAGCCGCCTAGAACCGCACCGCGTTCGCCACGCGCTGGGTTCGCTCGTGTTCACCCGACTCGTGTCCACTAAGTGTCCACGAGCCGAGTCGAATTGAGAGAACTTCAGTGAAGTCCGGTGAAGTCATCGCGCACCTGCAAAGCACGGCCGGGAAAGGGGTTGGAGCGGAAGTCGCGTGTCGCCACCTAGTTAGCGAACCGGGCTTGTACGGATTCAAGTCCCGTTGCCCGCTCCATCCTTCCTCCTGATTCGATCGGCTGACCCGGCGGGCTCCCGAAGCGCGATGCGTCTCCGGGGCCGTGCCTGAACGGTCCACGAGAACTGCCCTTCTTGGCGCGTCTTGAGTCGGCCGACGCCGAGGGTTAGTCTCGGAGTCGCTGTCTCGCTGCCTTCCCTCGAGGACGCCGCCGATGCGCACGTCTATGCTGGGTGGGTGCGCCCTGCTTCTCCTCGCGGCCTGCCCCGCGTCCTCTACCACCTATCACGTGGCTCCCGACAGCTCCGGCGACGTCCCGAACATCCAGGCCGCCATCGACGCTGCCACGGGCGGCGACGAGATCGTGCTGTCAGATGGCACGTTTACGGGAGACGGGAACTGGGATCTCGACTTCGGGACGAAGGACCTCGTGCTGCGGTCGGTGAGCGGCTACGAAGCGACGACGATCGACTGCGGGTTCGACGGGAGCAATGGAGTCATGCATCGCGGCATGACGCTCAGCGGCGGCCAGTCGCTCGCGACGCGGGTGGAGGGCATCACGTTCCAGCACGCGTGGGGTGATCAAGACGGGGGCGCGATGCTCTGCATCGGAGTCTCTCCGGTGATTCGAAGCGTGCGGGTCCGCGAGAATCGAGTGTTCCGGCATGGGAGCGCGATCTTCGTGCAGAGTGGCGGCCCTACGATCGAGGGCTGCGTGTTGGAGTCCAACTTCGGCAGCGAGTCAGGGACCGCGATCTACGCCCGTCAGTCGTGGATCAACGTGCAGCGGTGCATGATCGAGCTCAACACGGGCGGTTGGGGCATCGTAGACCTCGACGGCGGCACGATCGTGGGCTGCACGTTCCGCGGAAACCGCGGGTTGAGCGACGGTGGCCCCGGCAACGATGTGCACATCGTGGGTGGACGCGCTTCACTCTTGGAATGTCGGTTTCTCGGACGACCGGTGACCGCGGTGGCGCTCGAGCCGGCGGCGCAGGTTCTGATCGGGAGCTGCTCATTCGAGGACAATCAGAGCGACACAGGCGCCTGCATCTTCGGCTCAGGAGCCGCGACGGTGCGAAACAGCACGTTTCGCCGGTCGTGGGCTTGGATTGGCGGAGGCGCAATCTGCTTCTCGGGCTCGCTCCTTCTGGATCACTGCGTGTTCGAAGACAACGCGAGTCAGCGTGGCGGGACGGTCTACCTGAGCGCCGGGGACCTCGCGGTCAGCCACTGCACGTTCGCGAGGAACCAGACCGGGGAGGGGGCGTCGGCGATCGTGATCGGCTCGGGCGGCCCCGTCGGTCGGGTCGCGATTGACCACACGATCCTGGCGTTTGGCGCGCCTTATGGATCTGGTTCCCTCAGCGGCGCGTTCGAGTGCGGCGGTAGTCCTGCGGTCTTGGAGGTGAGCTGCGCCGATGTCTTCGGCAACGACGGCGGCGACTGGACGGGGTGCATCGCGGGACTGAATGGTACGAATGGGAGCCTCTCTGCGGATCCACTCTTCTGCGACGTCGCCACAGGGGACTTCAGCCTTCAGGCCAACTCGCCTTGCGCGCCCGCCAACACCGGCGAGTGCGGGCTGATCGGCGCGCTGGGCGTTAGCTGTGGGGCTACGGCGCTCGCCGACCGTAGCTGGGGATCGATCAAGGCGCTGTACCGATGAGCGCCCTGCGTGGCTGCGCGATCGCCTGGTGCGCCTTTCTCCTTGCGTCTCGCCCCGCGGTCGGCACCACCTACCACGTTGCCCCTGACAGTTCCGGCGACGTCGCGAACATCCAGGCCGCGATCGACGCAGCCGCAAGCGGCGACGAGATTATCCTCTCCGACGGCACGTTCACCGGCGACGGGAACTGGGATCTGAACTTCGGGACGAAGGACCTCGTGCTGCGGTCGGTGAACGGCTACGAAGCGACGATCATCGACTGCGGATTCCATGGGCAAGAGGTCGTTCACTCCGGCGTCACGCTTGAAGGCGGCCAGACCGGCGCCACCGTGATCGACGGGCTGACGATTCAGGCGATCCTGTCCCATGGCGACGCACGGGCCATTCGATGTGTGGGAGCCTCGCCTGTCATTCAGCGCGTTCGGATCCGTGAAAGCCTGGCCGTAGACGATGTCCACGGCCTCGGGATCTTCGTCGAAAGCGGGAGCCCGATCATCGTCGACTGTGTCTTCGGTCCCACGACCTGGCGGACCGGAGGAGACGGCGCAGCCATCTACGGCGAGGAGTCCTGGCTGACCGTTCGGAGTTGCTCCTTCACCTCGTGCTACGGCTTCCCGGTGGTGCGCCTGGACGGCGGCACCATCGAGGACTGCACTTTCGATGGCACCCGCGCGTCCGAAGACGATCTGGGGCTGTGCATTCGTGTGGCCGGTGGGCGGGCGTCGATCGTGAGATGTCGATTCCGTCACAGCTTCGGCGGCGGCATCGCGATCGACGCTGGCGAGGTTCTCGTCGGCACCTGCGCGTTCGAGAACAACACGACCGACTACGCCGCCGGAGTCTACGGCTCTGGCACGATCACGATCCGGAACACGACCTTCCGCGCGAACCTCGCGGCATATGGGACGAGCGTCGTGGGATGTCAGGGGGCGATCGTGCTCGACCACTGCGTGTTTGCGGGCAACCAAGCGAACTGGGACAGCTCCGGGGAAGTCTCGCTCGGGAGCGGGAGCCTCGCGGTCACCCATTGCTCGTTCGTCGGCAACCTCGGCGGCGAGGGCGGGGCGTCCATCAGGGTGGCGAGCGGATCGGAACTGGCCATCGATCACTCGATCATCGCGTTGGGCGGCGGGGGCTTCTCGTCGCCTCACACGGCGGTCCGATGCGACGGGAGTCCGCTAGCTCTTGCCGTAGCCTGCACGGACATCTTCGGAAATGACGGAGGCGACTGGACGGGCTGCGTCGCCGGGATGGAGACGACGAACGGCAACCTCTCCGCGGATCCGCTCTTCTGCGGCACCACCACCGGGGACTTCAGCCTTCAGGCCAACTCGCCTTGCGCCCCACCGAACAGCGGCGGCTGCGGCCTGATCGGCGCCCTGGGGGTCGCGTGCGGCGCGACGGCTCTTCAGGATCGGAGTTGGGGCTCAATCAAGGCGTTGTACAGGTGACCTGCCCCCGTTAGTTGTACCACTCCTTACGTTAGTCCGCCGCCGATCCATCGTGGCGTCGCGAGCGAAGGACGACACCCGGTGCCTCGGGGAGTTTGCGGCCGACGGCGACGGAGGGCCGGTGACCACTCTTTCACGTTGGGGGTCGCTCCCGAACGCGCGACTCTCGGATGAGGTCGGGACTCATGCAGCCCGGATCGACCCGCTACGACTGCAGCGAGAACTCCAGCGGCCAGGCCACCCAGATTCCCACCGGGTGGTGCTGCTGGAGCGCCGGCGTGAACTTGGCGAGCGTCACGGCCTGCTTGGCCGCGTCGCGCAGCATCGGCGGGCCGTCCAGCACGAGGACGCGCTCCACCTCGCCCGTCTTGCCGATGTAGACCTTCAGGTTCACGGTGCCTTCCACGCCGGCCGACTTCGCGATCTCCGGATAGAGGTCGATCGTGGCGCGCTGGACCTCCGCCGCGTTGATCAGCCGCGGCATCTCCTCCACGGCCACGTACTCGTCGGGGGAAGGCGTCTCGTCCGCGAAGCTCGCTACGAGCGGCTCTCCGCCGGCGTCAGACCACGAGAAAGCCTTGTCCTGAGCGGCCAACTCGTCGGTGGAGGCGACGGTCAGCTCCTTGGCCTCGTAATCCGGAACCGGGTCCGGGATCACCGCGGTTGCCGGCGACACTTGCGTCGCGAGCGACGCGCCCGGGCGGATGTCCGCCGTGCTGATGAGCGGCGGGACAATCACTTCCACCGAGTAGGGATGCGTCGTGCTGACGCTCGGAGCCACGGCGGCCCCCAGGTAGCGGGAGACGGCGATCCGGCTCTCGGCGACGACCACGTGGATCAGCATCGCGGCCATGGCCGACCACAGGAACGTCCGCTGGAAGCTCTTGCGGAGCGGATGATCCTCGCCCAACAAGGGGAGTGAGAAGCCCATCGGCGGCATGAGATCGGAAGTGGGGGCGTTCATGGCACCTCCCTCGACTCTCGCGCGTCACGGCGCGTCCTGCGGCTCCTGGCGCGGCGCGAGTCGAGCATGCCCGCGTCGTGCCGAGCAGGCCCACCATGACCACGATCGGCCCGATCGTCGAGAGGGCGAGAAGGCTCTACGGCCGAGATGGGCCGATGCAACGATGCTCCTCGAGTGCCGCCCGCCCCAGGACTCGCCTGAAGGCGTCTTCTGGCGCACCGAGGATCTGACCCGCGTGGATGACATCCAAGTCGAGGTGCCCGCGCCGCCCTCCGTGGCGGCCGGAACCTGCGGTGGGACCAAGGCGCGGCACCGCGGTTGAGACCGCGGCGCCCGAGACTCCGCCGACGGGATCGACGTTGAGTTCAGGGCGCCGCGAGGTTAGCTTCGAAGGACTCGCTCGCCCGCAGCGAGGGGCCTTCCATGAGGACCGGTGTTGCGGCGTTCCGGCTCGTCGGTTCGCTGCCGATCGGCTTGCCCGCGACGGCGGTCGTGGCCGCCGCACTTCTCGCCGCTGCTCCATGCGGCGCACGAACGTGGTTCGTCAACACGAGCGGAACCGGCGACGCGCCGACGATCCAGGCGGCGGCGGATTCCGCGTCCCCGGGCGACACGGTGCTGGTGGCGCCGGGGACTTATCCGGAACGGGTGCAGCTCACCTCCGCGGTGACTCTGCGAGGCTCCGGCAGCGCGTCCGCCACCACGATCGACGGCGGGAACCAGATCGGGTACTGCGTGCAATCGCCGTGGCTCGACGGCGTCCTGCTCGAGAGCCTGCGCTTCGTGGGAGTCACGGGAGACGGCTACGGCTACGGCGGCTACGCGGTCACCACGAGCGGACGAGCCACCATCCGCGACTGCATCTTCGAGAACGCGGGCGTGGGCGCGGTCAACGCCTGCGGCGACCTGACGCTCCGCGACTCGACTCTGCGGCAGTCCGACGACATCTTCTTCTCCGGCACCAATCTCACCGTGGCCCACTGCCTCTTCGAGAACAGCTACTCCAGCTACCCCGCGCTCGTGGAGATCACCTCCCTTGGCTGCCCCGGCCCCACGACGGCAGTGATCTCCGGGAACACCTTCAGGAACAATGCTTCCACGTCCACGGCGATGATCGGCTACGACCACGTCTCCGCATCGCTGGACCTCGAGGTGAGCGGGAACCTGTTCGTCGGGAACGGGGGTCCCGCGGTCGCGGTCACGCCCCTCGGAGTGCCCGGTCCCCGGCAGGGTCGGGGCGGCGGCAGCGTCAGTCTGGAGATCCGAGAGAACACGATCGCGCGCAACGCCGGCTACACCATCGGCTGGCCCCTGTACCCGTTCGGCCTGTTCGGCTCCGAATCGATCGCGATCCGCCGGAACGCGATCACCGGCAACGCGCACGGCCCCTACTTCGGGTACCCGGTGTCGCCGCTCACGATCGAGTGCAACGACGTGTGGGCGAACGGCGTGAACTGGGCGGGGATCGCCGACCCGACGGGTACCAACGGGAACATCTCGCTCGAGCCGAGGTACTGCGACGCCGCGCAGGGGAACTTCACGGTGGCGACGAACTCGCCGCTGCGAGACGCGAACAACCCCTGCCACGTTCTGATCGGGGCGTTCGGCGTGGGCTGCGGGCCGGTGAGCGTCGAGCCCGCGACGTGGGGCAAGATCAAGGCCGCGTATCGCGGCGATGGAGTCGCGCGGTGACCTGACACGGCGTGGTCCCGCTCGTGAACGAACACGGCGCCGAGCTCGGCGAGTGCTGCCTCGCCGACCACAGCTGCGGAGAACGAGTGGGGTGGGGGACGATCAAGAGCCCGTACCGGTGAGCGTCGCATGAATCGGTGGACCGTGATCGCGTGCATGATGCGGCTCGGAAACGGCGGCAGGCTCCTTCCGTGATCGGTGACGTGCGGGTAGACTCCCCGCATGACGAGCCCCGTCCCCGAATGGTCCGCGAAGGACCTCGCGCGCCGCATCGAAGCGGGCGAAGACGTGCACGTCCTCGACGTCCGCGCCCCGTTCCGACTGGCGAGCGGCCGCATCGACCTCGTGCCCTCGGATCGCTTCCACAACGTGCCCGGCTCTCGGGTGGTCGCCCTCGCGGATCCGGCGGAGGCGGGCCTGCCGCGGACGGCGCCCCTCGCCGTGGTGTGCGGGCGCGGCAACGACAGCCGCGTGGTGGCCGCGTACCTCAACCAGCACGGATTTCGGAGCGCATCGCTCGCGGGCGGAATGAACGCGTGGATGGCGCTCACCGTGCCTCGCCCTCTCGAGCCGCCTCCCGGCGCCGAGCGGTTCTTGCAGTTCGACCGCATCGGCAAGGGCGCGCTGGCCTACGTCCTCGTCAGCGACGGGGAAGCGTGGATCGTCGATCCGCCGCGGGACACGAGCGCGCTTCTCGAGGCGGTCCGGGACGCGGGCGCGCGCGTGATCGGAGTCGCGGAGACGCACGCCCACGCGGACTACATCAGCGGCGGGCCGGCCCTCGCCCGGAGATTCGGCGTGCCGTACTGGCTGCACCCGCGCGACGCGGTCTACGCCTACGACGGAACCCCGGGGAGGATCCCCTTCGCGGCGGTCGAGGAGGGCCAGGAGATTCCCGTGGGCCGCCTTCGCGTCCGCGTCGTTCCCACGCCCGGGCACACCGAGGGCAGCGTCAGCTATCGGATCGACGACCACTCGGTTCTCACGGGGGACTTCCTGTTCGTGGGCTCGCTCGGGCGACCCGATCTGGGCGACAAGGCCGACGCCTGGGCGCGGGTCCTCTGGCGAAGCGTGGAGCGCAGCCGCTCCGAATGGCCGAGCGGGATCCGCGTCTACCCGGCCCACTACGCGGGCGCGTCCGAGCGCAACCCCGACAACTCCGTCGGCAGGACCTTCGGAGAGATCGCCGTGACCAACGAGGCCTTGGGCCTCCGCTCGGAGGAGGAGTTCCTCGCGTGGGCGCTCCGTCGGAGCGGTGCGTTCCCGGACGCCTACCGCCGGATCAAGGCGATCAACATCGGCCTCGAAGACCCGAGCGACGAGGAGATGGACGACCTGGAGGTCGGCCGGAACCAATGCGCCGTGGCGTCGTGACGGTGCGATCGTGCGCGAACCCGTGGAGGACCGCCGCGGCGACGGCCGTGAGGTGATCGGGAGAGGGAAGGCGGATGGCGCCTGGGACCGGGTCTCGCCCTCGCATGTGGACGGTCTTGATCGTCGTCCTGGTGCTCCAGGGTCTCGGATCGCTGCAGGGTGCAGCAATCCTGCTCCCGCTCTGGCTCCAGTCCTCGCGCGCACACAACTACGGGAACCAGGCGCTCCTCTGGGTGCAGCTGCTCATCGCTGCGAGCAGCCTCGCGGCCGCGTACGGCCTCTGGCGCCGTCGGCGCTGGGCGCGGATCCCGTTTCTCGTGTGCGCGGTCGCCACGGTCGGCGAGACGCTTCTCGTCGCGTCCTATGGTGTTGCCGTCATCGGCGTGCGTTCAGGCTTGATCGTGCTGGGCGCATTCGCGGCGGCGAGCATCGCCGTCGCCGCGTGGCTGACGCTGTGGGTCTGGCGGCGCGCGTGAGTCGGGTCGGGCCGATGCGCGGGAGCCGGCGCCCGTCTACTCCAGGCTGATCGACCCCAGGACGGCGATGACGTCGTTGTGCGCGGTTCCGTTGGCGCTCTCGCCCGCGGCGTTGCTCAAGCCCTTCGAGTAGCGCAGCTCGACGCCGTAGGTGCGCCCACCCACGGGGAAGTCCACGCCGCCGCCGACCACGACGCCGAGATCGAGGGAGCGCACCTGGTCCTTGACGTCGAGATCCACGTTGGTGCCGTTGCCCGTGAGCGTGGAGTGGGCGGCGAGGTTGAACGCCATCAACGGCCCCAGGAAGAGCGAGGGGCGGGCGGTGGCGTCGCGCCGGAAGGCCATCTTCGCGAGAACGGGCACGTCGAGGTAGGTCACGTGCGTGGAGGCGGTGTAGCCGCCGGAGCTTTCTGCGTCTCCCTTCACCGAGTAGAGCGCCTCGGTCAGCAGCGTCCAGCGCGGAGTCAGCGGGATCCCGCACCAGCCGCCGGCGGCGTAGCTCTTCAGCGAACCGGTGTCCGCCAGATCCTGCGGATCGACGCTCAGGTTCGAGAGGTTCATTCCGCCTTTGACGCCGAAGTGCGGCGCGTGGGGAGAGCGCGGAGCGTCCGGCTCGGAGCCGGGGAACCCCGTGAGCGACGGCGTCTCGCGCGTGACGCGGAACGGGTCGGCCTTGACGTTGGTCGAATCGCCTTCGGCCTTCGCGTCGCGGATGACCTGGAAGACGTCGCTCGCGGGAATCGTGACGGTGCGGCCGTCCGCGGTCTTGATCTGCAGCGCGCTCGCGGTCTCCTGCACGATCGTCCCGGAGACGGACTTGATGCCGCTGGTGCCGGGCCTGGAGAAGAAGACGGTATCGGCGTGCACGACGACCGGAAGCGTCAGGACGAGGGCGGCGGCCAGCAGGTGGCGGAGCTTCATGGCGTCACCGATTCAGGTTCGGGGACTGCGGAGCGGACTTGTGGGTCGGGAGAAGCGCGATCGATCCGCTCGGCATCGGTGCGGCCGCCGGGCCGGTCGTCCGCGTGAACGTGCCGATCGGGACGCCGCTGCCGTAGCCGCCCGTATCGCCGGAGCCATGGAACGTCCCGTGCTGAATCGTGATCGCCCCGCCGTTGTTGATGAGCACCGTGTAGTTCGTCGCGGAGACGTCGCAGCTGCTCCAGTAGTCGAGGCGAACGGTGTAGTCGCCCTGGGGCGCCGTTCCGACGGCCCACGTGATGTTCTCGTTGCGCACGCCGTCGATGGCGCAGGCGGCGTTGGAGTCGAGGTCGAGCTGACCGCCGCTCGGGGACTGGCGGTTTCCCCAGTAGATCTCCGTACCAGCGGGGTCCACGACGTGGAGGTCGACGTCGCTGTCCGCATCCCAAGCCGCCGTCACCTGCACGTCTCCGGTGCCGACGTGCAGCGCGGAGACCGATTTCTGTTCCACCGTTCCCACCTTGCCGCTCGGATCCGCCGCGGCGAAGTACAGTTGGAACGCGTTGGCCGGAAGGACCTGCGGGAACACGATCAGCAGGTCGGCGGACGTGGTGGGAGCCGGCAGCGGGACCTCGTAGAAGCCGCTCACCGGAATGAAGAGCCGCGAGATGGGTGGGCTGCCCGCCACGAAGACTTTGGTGAAGGGCGTCGCGGACGAGACGGTCAGCGTCGTCGTCCCGCCGTTCACGATCGTCAGGTGCCCGTCGACGGTGATCGTCGGCCCGCCCGAGGTGGGCCGGGGGACACCGCTGCTCTGCAGCGCCCCCGGCGCGCCCTCGACGGACGCGGAGGCGACGTAGTCCGCGATGGTTCCCCCGTCCCCCGAGGGGGAGGAGGGGTTGTCACCGCATGCTCCCGCGAAGAGTGCCAGCGCAGCGATCGTTGCCAGCCGGGTCGGTCCATTCTGGAACACGGCAGTGCCCTCGGGGAGGCACCCAGGGATGGCGCCCGCCTCCGACCCCTGATTTCGGCCTCCCGGCAGCGCCACTTAAGGCGCCCGACGGCGGCCGGCGCGGGGGGTGACCCGACGGCGGCGACCGCTTGAACCCCCGGACGATCGAGGAGTAGGGTCGCACCTGCCCATCAGACGCGGCCGCGCCTCGATCCGGTGGCGGCTTTCAAGCGGAGGACCTCCATGAACCGAATTCTGGCGATCGTCGTCGCTGTGCTGCTCGTGGCGATGCCCTCGTTCGCGAACCAGTACGGCTGGACCATCAGCTCCAGCCAGTCCACTCCCGCCGCGAACGTCGGCGGCCTCACGCCGGGCGTGCTCGGTCATCTCTACCTGTGGTACGCGTGCAGCATCGGTGGTGGAATGTCGGCGGCCGATTTCGGGCTCCAGGCGAACGGCGTGATCTTCGCCGGCTTCTCGCCGCTGAACGGCTTCCTGAACGCAGGCTCCGGCCAGAACATCCTGATCGCGGTCGGCGGCTGCCCCCCCGGCCCGATCGCTGCGGGTGACATCACCGTGTTCTACCTCGGTGGCGCCGGCAGCATGTGTGTCGTCAACTCGATCAACAACATCCGAGTGACGGTGGACTGCACCTCGCCGACGCCGAGAGCGTGGGACCTGAAGGCGGTCGGGTGGGACGCGCTCGGAACTCCGGCGTGCAACGAGTCCCTCTGCTCGCCGACGGCGGTGGAGCCGCAGAGCTGGGGCGGCGTCAAGAGCCTGTACCGCTGACCCCGGGCGACGCCGCTCACGCGGCGCCGAGGTACGAGAGCGGAGCCTCCTCGCGGGGGCTCCGCTTCCTGCTTCTTGCCGGGCGGTCCTGCGCGCTTGAGTCCCCGGCCCGGCCGGGTTATCCTCTCCGGGTTAGCTGGTTCGTGGCGGACGCGGTCGCCCCTCCGAGAGGCCAGGCGACGCAGGGTGGGGCCGCGTGCGCGTTTCCTCTGTGAGTAGGCCGTGCTCCGCGTCGCGCAACGCGCCGGCGTGTCGCGACGAATACACATCTCGACATCTTGCCCGACAGCTCCGGCTGACGGGAACGATTGGGAGGAACAGCATGAAGCGCATCCTGATGGTCGCTCTCGCGGTGTTGGTGATCGCGATGCCCGCTTTCGCGGCTGACTACGGCTGGACGATCAGCTCGAGCCAGAGCGCGTCCGACGCGAACACCGGCGGCCTCGCGTCGGGCGGCCTCGGGCACCTCTACCTGTGGTACGCATGCAGCCTGGGTGGTGGCATGTCGGCGGCGGACCTCGGTCTCCAGGCCACGGGCGTGGTCTTCGCGGGCTTCTCGCCGCTGAACGGCTTCCTGAACGCGGGCTCCGGCACGAACCTGCTGCTCGCGGTCGGCGGCTGCCCCGCCGGTCCGCTCGTCGCGGGCGACATCACCGTGTTCTACTTCGGTGGCGCCGGCAGCATGTGCATCGTCAACTCGAACAACAACATCCGTGTGACCGTGGACTGCACCTCGCCCACGCCGAGCGCGTGGGACATCAAGGCGGTCGGCTGGGACGCCCTCGCGACTCCGGCCTGCCACGAAGTGCTCTGCGCGCCCACGGCCGTGGAGCCCCAGAGCTGGGGCGGCGTGAAGAGCCTGTACCGCTAAGCGTCTGACGTCGGCGCTGGTCCGGCGCAGCGACGAGTTCGGGGGCCTCCTCTCGGAGGCCCCCTTCTTCTTGTCCCCGGTCAGCGACTCACGGGCCGGGGCGGGTGCGCCGCCCGAAACGAGAGCGCGACCGGTCTGCCTGCGAATGACCGGTGCGGTCGCCGTTCTCGCAACTCCTTGAGTCATCGGTGACTCGGGAGTATCGTCGTCAGTACCTGCTCGCCCGCAGCGAACGCGGTCGCCGCACCGCGTGCTCCTCGTGTTGGGGGAACCGCCCCGTGCGCCTCCCTCGGCACCGCGACCCTCCTCGCGACGCGCCGGCCTTCGTGACGACAGATCGCCCCGCCACGGCCCGGCGCGCAGAATCGATTCGGAGGAGTCCCATGAAGCGGATTCTGATCCTCGTTCTCGCCGTGCTGGGGCTCGCCACGTCGGCGCTCGCCCAGCGGCTGTACGGGTGGACGATCAGCGCCAGCCCGACCGACCCCCGGGTCAGTACCGGGGGCATCGTCCCCGGTTCGCTCGGGCACCTCTACCTTTGGTACTTCTGCGGGCCGGGGATGTCGGCGGCGGACTTCGGCCTGGCCGCCACCGGTGTGGTCTTCGCCGGCTTCTCCACGCTGAACGGCTTCCTGAACGCCGGATCGGGCACGAACCTGCTGCTCGCGGTCGGGGGATGCCCCAACGGCCCGATCGCCGCAGGCGACATCACGGCGTTCTACGCCGGCGGCCCGGCCCACATGTGCATCGTCAACTCGATCAACAACATTCGCGTGACGGTGGACTGCACGGCGCCAACTCCGGCCGCTTGGGACATCCACGCGGATGGCTGGGATGCTCTCACGGCCCCAGCCTGCCGCGAGGCACCCCTATGCGGCGAGTATGTCACCGAGCCCCATGACTGGGGCGCGATCAAGAGCCTGTATCGCTGAGGTGGTGATGCCCGCCGGAGTGTGGACGCGCGACGATGTGCGGCGGATCGGACATTCCACCGAACGATCGATTCGGAGGAGTCCCATGAAGCGGATTCTGACTCTCTCTCTCGCCCTGCTGCTGCTCGCCAGCCCGGCGCTCGCGAACTACTACGGCTGGATGATCAGCTCGAGCCAGGTCGATCCCCAGGCGAACACCGGCGGCATCGCGTCGGGTGGGCTGGGGCACCTCTATCTCTGGTACTACTGCAACGGTGTCGGTGGAATGTCGGCGGCGGACTTCGGTCTGGCCGCCACGGGCGTGGTCTTCGCCGGCTTCTCGACGCTGAACGGATTCCTGAACGCGGGCTCGGGCCCAAACCTCCTGCTCGCGGTCGGCGGTTGTCCGTGGGGGCCGATTGTCGCAGGGGACATCACCGTCTTCTACTTCGGTGGTCCGGGCAGCCTGTGCATCGTCAACTCGATCAACGACATCCGCGTGACGGTCGACTGCACGTCGCCTACGCCCAGCGCATGGGACATTCGCGCGCGGGGCTGGGACGCCCTCACGCCTCCGTTGTGCAGCGAGTATGTGTGCCCCGGAGACGCCGTCGACTCCCACCACTGGGGCGCGATCAAGAGCCTGTATCGCTGAGGTCCTGAGGAATGTCGGAGGAGCATCGGCCGGCGATGATCCGGCACGGACGGCCGGTTCGAACGAACGATCGACTCGGGGGACTCCCATGAAGCGGATTCTGTCCGTCGTCATCGCATTCCTCGTGATCGCGAGTCCGGCGTTGGCGAGCTCCCGCTACGCCTGGATGATCAGCGCCAGCTCGGACGTGCCGTACGCGAACACCGGCGGTATCGCCGCAGGCGGCCTCGCACATCTCTACCTCTGGTACTACTGCAGCTACGACGGCGGAATGGCGGCAGCGGATTTCGGCCTCCGGGCCACGGGCGTGACCTTTGCCGGCTTCTCGACGATGAACGGCTTTCTGAACGCCGGATCGGGCACGAACCTGCTTCTCGCGGTGGGCGGCTGTCCGCTCGGGCCGGTCGTCGCCGGCGACATCAGCGTGTTCTACTTCGGCGGCGCCGGCAGCGTCTGCATCGTCGACTCGATCAACGACATCAGGGTCGTGGTGGACTGCACCGCGCCCACGCCGAGTGCGTGGAACCTCGCGGCTGTCGGCTGGGATGCGGTCGCCTTGCCTGGATGCGAGGACCCCTGGCCATGGTGCTGGACCGATGCCATCGAGCCTCACCACTGGGGCGCGA
The DNA here is from genome assembly GCA_046330135.1 of bacterium. GTDB lineage: Bacteria > ARS69 > ARS69 > ARS69 > ARS69 > CAYYFX01. Next base: position 11,161 of record JAXLTI010000003.1, on the reverse strand, counting down.
TCAAGGGCCTGTACCGCTGAGGTCGTGATGCGACTCGCCGCAGTGTGGACGCACGACGATCCGGCACGGACCGGATCTTCCACGAATGATCGACTCGGAGGAGTTCCATGAAGCGGATCGTGATTCTCGTTCTCGCCCTGCTGCTGATCGCCATCCCGGCATTCGCGAACCGCTACAGCTGGACGATCAGCGCCAGCCCGACGATGCCCTACGTGCACACGGGTGGCCTCGCGGCTCCAGGCCTCGGACACCTCTACCTCTGGTACTTCTGCAGCCAAGGTGGCGGAATGTCGGCGGCGGACTTCGGCCTGGCGGCCACCGGCGTGGTGTTCGCCGGCTTCTCGACGCTCAACGGCTTTCTGAACGCAGGCTCGGGCACGAACCTGCTGCTCGCGGTCGGCGGCTGTCCCTCCGGAATGGTGGTGGCGGGGGACATTGCCGTCCTCTACTTCGGGGGCGCTGGCAGCCTGTGCATCGTCAACTCGATCAACGACATCCGTGTGACGGTGGACTGCACGTCGCCCACTCCGAGCGCCTGGGACATCCACGCGACCGGCTGGAACGCGCTGACGCCTCCGGCGTGCTCCGAGATTCTGGATTGTAGGCCAGATGCCGTCGAGCCGTACCACTGGGGCGCGATCAAGAGTCTGTATCGCTGAGGGAAGGGGACGCCTCGAAGGGATGACGGACGCCTGACCATCGTCCACGCACCGTCACGTTCCGGTTCCAGGAATCTACGCGGAGGGCTCCTCATGAAACGGATCCTGATTCTCGTTCTCGCCCTGCTGGTGCCCGCCGCGCCGGCGCTCGCGAACTACTACGGCTGGATGATCAGCGCGAGTCAGACCCAGTTCGACTCCCACACCGGCGGCATCCCGTCCGGCGGGCTCGCGCATCTCTATCTCTGGTATGCCTGCAACGTTCCGGATGGAATGTCGGCGGCGGACCTTGGCCTCCAGGCCACTGGCGTAGTGTTCGCGGGCTTCTCGCCGCTGAACGGCTTCCTGAACGCGGGCTCTGGCACGAACCTCCTGCTCGCGGTCGGCGGCTGTCCCAACGGCCCGATCGCCGCGGGCGACATCACCGTGTTCTACTTCGGCGGCCCGGCGAGCCTTTGCATCGTGAACTCGATCAACAATATTCGCGTGACGGTGGACTGCACGTCGCCTACCCCGAGCGCGTGGGACATCCGGGCGACTGGCTGGGACGCGCTGGTGCGTCCGTCGTGCGACGAGCTCGCGTGCGTGATCGGAACTGCCTCGGCGCCTCGCGACTGGGGCGCGATCAAGAGCCTGTATCGCTGACGATGACGCACCGCGCGCCGGCTGCGCGCGCTCAGTGCCCGGCGCGCCGGCTCCGCGTGACGACCCCTCGCACCCGAGCACCGACCCTGCGCCTTCGGATTGGGCGCCGTCGATCACACGTAGCGCGAGAGCGCCATGGCGATCGTGGCCACCACGACCAGCGCCGAGCCGACCTGCGCGGCGCGCAACAGCCGGCGCTGCAAGGTGTCGATGTCCGCCGCTTGGGCCGGGCTCGGCTTTCCTCCGGCGGCGGCCACTTCCGCGCCGAGCTGGCCGAGCTTCCGTACCGTGGGCACCGTGACCGAATGTCCGATCCCGGCGGTCGCGATGGCGCACAGGGCGCCGAACGTGAGCGTGAGACCGCCGGTCGAGGTGATCCAGGAGAGCCGGAAGCCCGACACGCGCCAGTAGAGGCCGATTCCCGAAAGCAGCGTGAACGCCATGACCGCGTTCATGAACACCGGCAGGCGGCGCACCTGGACCAGTCCCCGCATCACCTGGGAGCCCGCCGGCCCGGCGGCCATGATGGACGGAATCAGGAAGACGGCGTTGAGGAACGCCGCGCCCACCCAGAAGGCGCCGGCGAGCACGTGGATGGTTCGCAGGAGCGCGAGGAATGCGAGATTCATGGGCAGCCTCCGTCTCTCACTGCACCCAGCTGCCCGGGCTCGCCCACCAGGAGTGGCCCATGCTGTGACAGGCGGACGGCGTGCAGCGAATCACGTCGCCCTCCAAGCCGGGCACGAGCGGCCGCTGGTTCGATGTCCCGCCCTGGGCCGGAATGCCGCCGAGCGCCGAGGACACCGCCTTGAGCAGCGCGGATCCCGCGGTGCCCTTGGCCACGAGGCACCCGCCGAGCGTGCAGACGGGATCCTTCGCGCTGAACTTCCCGCGGAAGCGGCGAAGCTGAGTCTCGGCCGGACCCAGGAGAAGGCCCGTTTTCGGATCCACTTGAAGACTCTTCGAGCCCGTGAGGTCGTCGCCGCTCCCCGCCCCGACGCTCTGCCAGCCCGAGTCGCCGTGGCCGCCGATGAACAGGTTCTGGATGTGACGTGAACCCACGACCTTGAGCACCTTGTCCACCATGTCGGTCACGCTCGTCACCGTGATGTCGCCGATCGTGAACGCGCTGTCGACCCAGTCGACCGGGTTGGACCAGAAGCCCTCCGAGCCGTCGATCACGTAGATGTAGAGATTCTCGACGAGCGCCATCGCTTCTTCCTCCGCGAGGGTGGAGAGGAGCTGCGCAGGGAGGGCGCATTCTAGGGGAGCCGGGGGCGCGGGGTCCACCGCACGGCGAGCCCGATCAAAAGCGCTGTACCGGTGAGCCTCGAGCGGGGAGGATTCGCCGCATGAGTCGAGTCGCCGTTCGCGCGCGCGTGCTCCTTCTTCTCGGGCTCGTCGCCGCGCTTTCGTGGACCACGCGCGAGCTGAACCACGAGCGGGTTCCCGTTCCCGAGCGCCGCACCTGGGTCACCTCCGACAACGACACGATGTACCAGCTGCGCCGCGTGAACCGGGCTTTCACCGAGGGTCTCGCCGAGAGCGATCCGTATCTCAACTATCCCGAAGGCTCGCCGATTCCGTGGCCACCGTACTACACGGCGCTCGCGTGGGCGTGGGCGGCGCCCGGTGCGCCGGCCGACGCGGAGGCGCGCCACGATTGGGTGGAGCGACGCGTGGCGTCCCTCCCGCACGTTCTCGGCGTGGCCACCTCCCTGGTGGTCGCCGCGGGCGGGATCGCGCTCGCCGGACCCTGGGCCGGGCTCGTGGCCGGGACCTCTCACGCGCTGAGCGCGGCTTCCATCGCCACGAGCCGCTCCGGGAACGGCGATCACCACGCGCTCATCGCGCTGCTCGCCGCCGCCGCCCTCGTGCTCACCGGCCGCGCGTTCCGCCCGTCCGCCCTCGCCGACGCTCGCGGCTCCGCGCGCCGCGGCGCCGTCGTCGGCGCGCTCTGCGGCTTCGCGCTGGGGGTCTGGGCGGCCTCCGTGCTCTTCATCGTGCCGATCCAGGTGGCGCTCGGGTGGTTGATCATCCGCCACGCGCAGCGGCGCCTTCCGGGCCTTCCCGCGTTCGGCGCGGCGCTCCACGCGACGGCCCTCCTCGTTCTTCTTCCGGCGGTGCTCGTGAGCCCCTGGAAGGCCGAGCATCCGTGGATGGTGGTGAACCTCGCCTGGACCCATCCGCTCTGGCTCGCGCTCGGGGGGCTCGTCTTCGTGCCGCTCCTGCGCGGGAAGCGAAGGTCCCTGCTCCGCTTCTATCCGGCGCTCGTCCTCGTCGCGCTCGTCCTCCTCACGCTCGTCCTCGCGTCGCTCCCCGTGGGGCCGGTCGCCGGGATCCGCGAGGGCGTCGCGTGGCTGCGTCGCGACGACGTCTTCATGAGCGTCGTGGGCGAGTCGAAGGGACTGATCGGGCCTTCGGGCTTCCGGCCGATCGCCGTGCTCGGCGCCGGGATCTTCGTGCTGCCGCTCGCGTGGGCGGCAAGCGCGTGGCTCGCGCTGCGCCGCGACCGATTCGAGCTTCTGCCGTGGGCGATCTCGCTACCGTTCTTCGCGATGCAGTCGGCGCGGCAGGCGCGCTTCTCCGACTTGCTCGCGATCCCGATGGCGGTCGTGATCGCCTGGGCGATCGTTGCGGCGTGGGAGTCCCCGCCGCTCGCCGCGCTGCGCGAGCGCGCGGCGGCGCTCGGCCCGGCGCGCGCGCCCTCGGCGGCGGCCCTGCTTCTCGGAGCCACCTTCCTCGCCCACGCGGGAATCGTCCGCACCACGTGGGCCGCGCGCCTGCGCGACCCCTCCGCCCCGGGCGTGCCGCAGCCCCCGGCGGACGTGGTGGCGATGGAGCTGGCGCGATGGATCCGCGCGCACACGCCCGCTCCGCCCGACTATGCGGTGCTCGCACCGTGGACCTGGGGTCACGTGATCGAATGGGTCGCGGAGCGCCCCACGATCGCGACGAACTTCGGGACCTTCGTGGGGGAGGAGTCCTTCCGGGACTCGGCACGCTTCCTCGTGGCGGAAGATCCGAAGGCAGGGGAGGAGATTCTCGCGCGCCGGCGCGTCCGCTACCTCCTCGTCACGAGCTGGCTCCCGGATCAGAGCGGACACCTGCTCCGCGCCGCGGATCCTTCGGCGCCGACGCGTTTCCTCGAGGTCGACCCGGGCGGCCGCCCTATCATCCAGCCGGCATGGTTCCGGACCCTCGGCGCGCGGCTCCTCTTCGACGGCGGGACGCTTCGCGGGGACGGGTCGATCGGCGAGCCGCTGGACTTCCTGCGCCTGGTCTGCGCATCGGCGGAGAGCGACCCCCGGTACGCCATGCGACGCACGCCCACGCCGATGGGCGTAGTGTGGGAGCGCGTCCCGGGCGCGATCGTGGAAGCGTTCGGAGCGCCCGGGGACACGCTTTCGCTCGCCGTCGCCGTGCGCTACGCCGCCGCGCGCCACGAGCTGACGTGGATCCGGACGGCGGTTGCGGGTCCGGACGGTCTCGCGCGCCTCCGCGTTCCCTATGCCACGGAGGCGCCGAACGGGGACGGCGTGGCCGACGGACCGGCCGCGTGGCGCCTCGGCAAGACGGCCGGCCAGCTGCGAATCCCCGAGGCGGCGGTCCTCTCGGGCGGCGTCCTCCGCGTGCCGGCGGGCTAGCCGTATGAGCGCAACGAAGGTCACGGATGGAGCGGGACCCGGTACACTCGCGGCCGGCGACGCTCGCCTTCCGGGAGGTCCCATGCGCACCACCGACGGCCTCCACACCGTGGCCATCGTGGGCCGTCCGAACGTGGGGAAATCCACGCTCTTCAACCGCATCATCCGGCGGAAGCTCGCCCTCGTGCACGACGAGGCGGGCGTCACGCGCGACCGGAACTACGCGCGCGCCGACTGGGGAACGCGTTCCTTCTGGATCGTGGACACGGGCGGCCTCACCGTGGGCGAAGCCGACGGCATGGTGGCAGCCGTGCGCGAGCAGGTGGAGGCCGCGATCGAGGAAGCGGACGTCGTGCTCTTCGAGATCGACGCGACCGTGGGCCTCACCACGGACGACGACGCGATCGCTCGCCAGCTCGCGCGCCTCGAGAAGCCCGTCCTCTGCGTGGCGAACAAGGCCGACGACGACGCCCAGGAGCTGGAAGCCTCCGGGCTGGTGGCCGGCGGGCTGGGCCGCACCTATCCCATCGCGGCGTTGACGGGCCGCGGCGTGAGCGAGCTGCTCGACGCGATCACCGCCGCGCTTCCACCCGCGGAGGCCCCGCCGGCTGTGGACGAGGGCGTGGTGCGCGTGGCCATCGTGGGCCGTCCGAACGTGGGGAAGTCCTCGCTCGTGAACGCGATCCTCGGCGAGCCGAAGATGATCGTGAGCGACGTCGCCGGCACCACGCGCGACGCCGTGGACACGCCGCTCGAGCGCGAAGGGGACCGCTTCCTCCTGATCGACACCGCGGGCCTCCGCAAGCAGGCGCGCGTGCGCGACGGCATCGAGTACTGGGCCACGCTCCGCGCCGTCCGGGCGATCGAGCGCAGCGACGTGGCCGTCGTGGTGCTGGATGCCACGCAGCCGATCGGCGAGCAGGACGTGAAGGTCGCGGCGGAGGCGGTGGACGCGGACAAGAGCGTGATCCTCGTCGTGAACAAATGGGACGCGGTGGAGAAGGACCCGGACATCGCGCGGCGCTTCGAGGATCGTCGCGAGTGGTACTTCACGTTCGTCGCCGACGCGCCGTTGCTCTACGTCTCGGCGAAGACGGGCCGCCGCGTGGACCGGATCCTCCCGGAGGCGGCGCGCCTCGCGGAGCTGCGCGGGCGACGCGTCGGCACCTCGCAGCTCAACGACTTGATCCGCCGGCTCGTGGCCGAGAACCCGCCGCCGTCGGGGCGCCAGGGGGGCGCCACACGCATCCTCTACGCCACGCAGGTGGACGTGCGCCCGCCCACGATCGCCGTCTTCACGAACCGGCCGGAGAACGTGGAAGGGTCGTACGCGCGATACCTGCGCAACCGCCTCAAGGTGGAGCTCCACCTCGCGGGCACGCCGCTCAAGGTGCTCGTGCGGAAGCGCGAGGGGAGAGGCGAGGAATGAGGCTGGAGCAGCGCCTGATCGGCGGCCGATACGGCGGAGGCGACGCGCCATGAGGCTCGCGCTCGCGGTTCTTCTCTCGTACGTCGTGGGCGGGATCCCGTTCGCGGTGCTCGCCGGGAAGCTCAAGGGCGTGGACCTCACGAAGCAGGGCAGCGGCAATCCGGGCGCCACGAACGCCATCCGCGTGCTCGGCCCGGCGATCGGGGTGCCCGTGCTCCTGCTCGACGCTCTGAAGGGTTGGCTCTGCGTGGTGGCCCTCGCGCCGCTCGGCGGCGTCGCGGGGGACGGTGCGCGGCTCGCGTGCGGCGCGGCCGCGGTCCTGGGTCACGTGTGGCCGGCGGCCTTGCGCTTCCGCGGCGGCAAGGGCGTGGCCACGGCCGGCGGCGTGTTCGTCGGGCTCGCGCCTGCCGCGGTCGGGATCGCCGTCGGCGTCTTCGTCGTGACCTTGCTGGCGTTCCGCTTCGTCTCCGTCGCGTCGATGGCGGCGGCGATCGCCCTGCCGATCGCGCTCGCGGCCCGCGGCGCTCCGCGCACGATCCTTCTCGTGGGGCTCGCCGTCTGCCTGCTCATCTTCGTCCGGCACCGCGCGAACCTCGCCCGCCTCGCGGCGGGCACGGAGAGCCGCGTGCGCCTCCACAAGCGGGAGGCCTCGTGAGAGCGGGCGTCGTCGGCGGAGGAAGCTGGGGGACCGCGCTCGGTTGTCTCCTGGCGCGCAAGGGCGTGCAGACTCGCCTGTGGGCGCGGGACGGCGAGGCGCTCGCGCGCATGACCGGTTCGCGCACGAACGAGCGCTATCTTCCGGGCGTCGTCTTCCCGGAGAGCCTCGAGCTGACCGGCCGCTTGGAGGACGTCGCCGAGGGAACCGTGGTGCTCTGCGTGCCCACTCGCGCGCAACGCGAGCTGGCGCGGCGGCTGGCGGGGCTCGGACGGAGCCGCGCGGTGCTCTGCGCGGCGAAGGGCTACGAGCCCGAGACGCGGAAGCGCATGAGCGAGGTGCTGCGCGAGGAGCTGGGGAAAGACGCGTGCGTGGCGGTGCTGGCGGGACCGAGCCACGCGGAAGAGGTCGCGCGCAGCATCCCCACGAGCGTCGTCGTGGCGTCGGAGGACGAGGCGTGCGCGCGCCACTTCCAGGAGCTGCTGCTGGACGCGACGTTCCGCGTGTACACGAACCCCGATCTCCTCGGCGTGGAGACGGCGGCGGCGCTCAAGAATGTCATCGCCATCGCGGCGGGGGTCTGCGACGGGCTCGGCTTCGGCGACAACACGAAGGGAGCGCTGCTGACGCGCGGGCTCGCGGAGCTGTCGCGGCTGGGACGCGCGCTCGGCGCACGCCCCGAGACGTTCTCCGGCCTCGCGGGCATCGGCGACCTCGTCACCACGTGCACCAGCGTGCACAGCCGGAACCGTCGCCTGGGCGAGCTCGTCGCGCGCGGCGTGCCGCTCGAGGACGCGTGCGCGCGGATCGGCATGGCGGTGGAGGGCATCGGGACGACCCGGAGCGCGCTCGCGATCGCGGCGACCTCGGGCGTGGAGCTGCCGATCACGCAGCAGGTAGCGCATGTCCTCTTCGAGGGACGCGAGCCGCGGAAAGCGCTCGGGGAGCTGATGACACGCGACGCGAAGGCCGAAGTTCGGTAGAATGCGCCTCGTCGGAGGGCGGCCCCGTGAACGACCATCCGCGCAAGATCTACTACTCCATCACCGAGGTCGCGGAGATGGCGGGGGTGAAGCCCCACGTGCTCCGTTACTGGGAGACGGAGTTCCCGGCGCTTCGGCCCAAGAAGAACCGCGCGGGCAACCGGACCTATCGCGACAAGGACGTGAAGCTCGTCCTCGCCATCCGCGAGCTCCTTTACGACGACGGCTTCACGATCAAGGGCGCGCGCCGCAAGCTCGGTGAGCGTCGCGCCTCGGACCTGGATCAGATCGAGATCCCCTTCACGCAGGGGGAGCGGATCGCCCAGATCGCGAAGATCCGCCGGGAGCTCGAGGCCCTCCTCCACGAGCTGGCGTGAAGCCTGCTCGTGCCGCCCGAAGCCGACCGAGCGGCTCGAAGGGCGCATGACGTGCGAGGCCGAGACGGCCTCGGAGAAGCGGCGAGGCCCCGGCGGGATTCTCCCTTGATGGAGCCACCGGGGGTCGGTACAGTCTCGGTTCCAGGAACCGGTCGGGGCGTGGCGCAGTCCGGTTAGCGTGCTTGCTTGGGGTGCAAGAGGTCGCTGGTTCGAATCCAGTCGCCCCGACCAACCTTCTTCCCGCCCGATCCGCCCAGGGCTCGGGAACAGTGCCGGGCGCGGTCCGCACGGGCCGCGCTCTTCTTGCGGGAGCCTCGTTGCAGATCCTTCTCTCGAACGATGACGGCATCCAGGCCCGCGGGCTCCGCACGCTCCGCGCGGCGCTCGAGGGGGCGGGCCACGAGGTCGTCGTCGTCGCGCCGGACCGCGAGCAGAGCGCGTCCAGCCACTCCATCACGCTCGACCGTCCGCTGCGGCTTCGCGAGATCGAGCGCGGCCTGTGGGCGGTGGACGGCACGCCCACCGACTGCGTTCTCGTGGGCGTGAACGGGATCCTCCGCGCGCGCCCCGACCTCGTCGTGTCCGGGATCAACCACGGCCCGAACATGGGCGAGGACGTCACCTACTCGGGAACCGTGGCGGCCGCCTTCGAGGCGCACATTCTCGGGATCCCGTCGATCGCGGCCTCCATGAAGGACCGGGAGCGCGGGGACTTCGAGGGCGGCGCGCGTGCCGTCGTCCAGCTCGTGGCGCGAATGGGAGACTGGTGCGAGGGGCGCGTGCTCCTCAACGTGAACTTCCCCGTGGGGCCGTCGACCGAGTGGAAGCCGCCGCGGATCACGCGCCTCGGAACACGTCGCTACACCGACGAGATCATCGAGAAGGTGGATCCGCGTGGCCGGAAGTACTACTGGATCGGCGGCTCGGAGCCCACGTGGGGCGGCGGCGACGACACGGACTTCTACACGGTGCATGCCGGCGGCGTATCCGTCACCCCGCTGAACCTGGACCTGACGGACGCCGGCGCGCGCGCCCGACTGGCGTCGTGGGATCTCTCCGGAGTGCTGGTGTGAGCGTCGAGAACGGGGCCGAGGCGTTCCGGACGGTTCGCGAGGAGATGGTGCGCTACCAGCTCGAGGCGCGCGGCATCCGGAACCGCAAGGTGCTGGAAGCGATGGCCGAGGTGCCCCGCCACCGCTTCGTGGACGCGGCCCTCCGCTCGCGCGCGTACGACGATCACGCGCTGCCCATCGGCGCCGGGCAGACGATCTCGCAGCCGTACATGGTGGCGCTGATGACGGAGGCCCTCCAGCTGTCGGGCGGCGAGAAGATCCTGGAGATCGGGACGGGCTCCGGCTACCAGACCGCAGTGCTCGCGGAGTTCACGCCGCGGCTGTTCTCGATCGAGCGGAATCCGGAGCTCGCCCGCGCGGCGGCGGCGCGGCTCTCGGAGCTCGGGTACGCGAACGTCATCCTCAAGACGGGCGACGGCAGCCTCGGCTGGCCGGAGCACGCGCCCTTCGACCGGATCCTCGTGACGGCGGGCGCTCCGGACCTGCCGCCGCCGCTCTTCGAGCAGATGGCGGAGGGCGGGATCCTCGTGATCCCGATCGGGGACCGCGAGTCGCAGCGGCTGGAGGTCGTGACCCGAGAGCGAGGGCAGGCTCTGTCGCGTCGGCTCGTGGAGTGCGCGTTCGTGCCGCTGCTGGGCAAGGAGGGCTGGGCGCGGTGACCGGGCGGCGGCGACGTCGTGCCGACGGGCCCGGGCGGCGGGTCGTCCGGACCGCAGTTCCCGCGTGTGCGTCCGAGGCGAGGACGGTATACTCGCGGGGCGTTTTGCCGGGGAGGGCGTGAGCCCCCCGCAAGGCGAGTCGGGGTGTAGCGCAGCTGGCTAGCGCGCCTGCTTCGGGAGCAGGAGGCCGGAGGTTCGAATCCTCTCACCCCGACCAGACTTCACGAGGCCCCGCGCCCGCTCGGGCCGGGGCCTCGTTGCTCGAGATCGACTCAGACCGCAAGTAGTTCTGGAGCAAGGTCTTCGGGCGTCAGCCTCGGAAGATGCTCGAACCCGCGGGGAGGTCTTCGCGTGAAGCCCGTCGAGCGACTGCGCCGCGCCATTCGCGACGTCCCCGACTTCCCGAAGCCCGGCATCCTCTTCAAGGACATCACGCCGCTGCTCGGCGATCCGGAGTGCCTGCGTCTCGCGCTGGATCTCTTCGAGGAGCGCTGGCGCCTGGAGCGGGTAGAGGCGGTCTGCGCGATCGAGTCGCGCGGCTTCATCCTCGGCGGCGCGCTTGCGGACCGCCTCGGCGCCGGCTTCGTGCCGCTGCGCAAGCCGGGCAAGCTCCCGGCGCGCGTCCGTCGCGCCGAGTACGCCCTCGAGTACGGCACGGACGCCCTCGAGATTCACGAAGACGCCTTGCGCCGCGGCCAGCGCGCTCTCGTCGTGGACGACGTCCTGGCCACCGGCGGCACGGCCGCGGCCGCCTGCCGCCTCGTCACGGAAACCGGCGCCGCCGTGATCGGCGCAGCATTCCTCGTGAACCTGCGCTTCCTGAACGGCGCCGCCAAGCTCCCGAGCATCCCGCACCAGTTCATCCTGGAGTTCGACTAGCCCCGACTTCGAGACGCGGCGCCAACCCGATCTCCTCCCCCCAAGACTCCTCTCCACGCCCCACCGTATTGAGTAGCGCATCGGCGGGGCGCGAGCGCAGCTCGCCGCCCCCCCGTTCGGTCGTCGGGTCCGGGGGCCTTCCCACGGGCATTGGA
>JAXLTI010000002.1:0-16504 GCA_046330135.1 bacterium | reverse complement strand
CCCCGGCTGGAGGGTGATCCAGCACGCCGGCGGGACGCTGCGCGAGAACGCGCTCACCGATCACATCGGCCGCGGCGAGGAGGATCAGGGACAGCACGACGCGCCGCGCGACTGCCCGTACGTGACCGGCGCGGCGTTCGCGATGCGCCGGAAGGTGCTCGAGGAGGTGGGCCTTCTCGACGAGCGTTACCTCCCCGCGTACTTCGAGGAGACCGACCTCTGCTTCCGCGTGAGGCGCCGGGGATACCGCGTCGTCTACGAGCCGGGCGCTCGGCTGGTCCATCACGAAGGGACCGCTTCGGGCGGGACGCAGAGCGAGCGGTTCCTCTACAACTACCACAAGAACCGCCTGCGCTTCGTGCTGCGCCAGTACTCGCCGCGCGCGTTCTTGCGCCGCTTCGTGCCGGCGGAGATCGCCTGGATGCGCGCGTTCATGCCGCCCGAGCAGAAGAAGCCGCTCGCGCGCGCCTACGCGGTCAACGCGCTGCGCCTCCCGCTGACCCTGCTCGGCTACTAGAGCCGTGCGTATCAGGAGCCGCTTCGCGATCGTCTGGCTCCTGACGGGCCTGAACCTCTTCAACTACCTCGATCGCTACGTCGTCAACGCGGTCTCGCCCCGCATCCAGGAGAGCTTCCGGCTGACCGACGCGCAGACCGGATGGGTGATCGGCGCGTTCATGTTCGGCTACTTCCTCACGAGCCCGATCTTCGGTGCCCTCGGAGATCGCTACCGCCGCCGCGGGCTCATCGCGCTCGGCGTCGGGATCTGGAGCCTCGCCACGGCGGGCTCGGGCATGGCGGCGGGGTTCCTCTCGCTGCTCCTGGCGCGCGTGATCGTCGGCGTCGGCGAGGCGTCGTACGCCACGCTCTCCCCGACCATCATCGACGACCTCTCCGACTCCCGGTCCAAGACGCGCAACCTCGCGATCTTCTACGCGGCGATCCCGCTCGGCTCGGCGCTCGGCTACGTTGCTGGAGGAAGCCTCGAGCACGCCTTCGGATGGCGCAGCGCCTTCTACGTCGCCGGTCTTCCGGGGATCCTGCTTGCGATCCTCGTCGCGACGATCGACGAGCCCCCGCGCGCCGCCGTCGCCGCGGGGAGCGGGCACGGGAGCTTCCTCGGATCGACGGCGACGCTGATGGCCATCCCCGCCTATCGCTACACCGTGCTCGGCTACGTCTGCTACACCTTCGCCCTCGGCGCGTTCGCCGCGTGGGCGCCCGCCTACCTCGAGGCCCGTCTGCATCTCCCGCTCCAGCAGGCGGACCACGGCCTCGGCATCGTGCTCGCGGTGACCGGGCTCCTCGGCACCGCCATCGGCGGCTTCCTCGGCGATCGCTGGGGCCGGTCCAGCGCGGACCTCCCCCCGGAGAAGCAGGCGATGCAGCGCACCCGCGCCGGCCTCGCCATCTGCGCGATCGCGACGGCCGTCGCCGCCCCCGCGGCGCTGGTCACGCTCCTGTGCGATCGGCCCGGCACGTTCTTCGTCGCGATCGGCGTCACGGAGCTCTTCCTCTTCATCTCCACCGCGCCCGCGAACACCGCGCTCCTCGGGAGCGTTCCCTCGGGGCTGCGAGCATCGGCGATGGCGCTCTGCATCTTCGCCATCCATCTCTTCGGCGATCTGGTCTCGCCGCCCGCGATCGGCCGCGCGTCCGACGCCATCCGCTCGGCGCGCCGCGTCGCCGCCACCGTCGACATGTCCTCGCTCAAGAACCCGGCGCTTGCCGATGGCGGCGCGAGCCTCCGGACCGCGATGCTCGTGCTGCCGGTGATGATCGCCGCCGGCGCCGCGCTCTGGGCCCTGGGATCCCGCGCCGCCCGCCGCGCCGCGGCGTGAGGGAGGGCTCCGACCCGGCGAGGCCTGGCCTTCGCGATGGTCGTTCTGTAACCTCATTCGGGATGAGACGTCGGCCCCCGATCCTGCTGATTGCGGCGCTGGCGATGCCTGCGGTCCTGCTCGGGGCGGATCCCGACGCCGCCTACAGCGTGCAGGTGACGCAGGTGGTGGTCGACGTCACCGTCCTCGACAAGGACGGCCATCCGATCCACGGCCTTCGCAAGGACGACTTCGAGCTCTACGACGACGGCGAGAAGCAGACGCTCGCCGACGTGACGGAGGAGGGGCAGGGCGGCGACGGCGCGGCGCCGGCTTCGCCGACGACGCCCGCCGGAACGCCAGCGGCGCCGGCGACGAGACCGCCGGCGCTACCGGCGGGTCGCATGTTTCTGCTCGTCTTCGATTCGATGCACACGAACGCGAGCGGTCTGGCGCGCGCCAAGGAGGCGGCCCGCACGATGGTGAAGCAGGCGCTCGGACCGGGCGATCGCATGGCCATCATCCGATTCACGGGTGCGGTCACGGTCGTCCAGGGGTTCACCGCGGACCGCGATCGGCTCCTCGGTGTGCTCGCGCCGGTGAAGGAGCCGGTCAAGGGGATCGAGCCGATGCCGGAGGCGGAGACGCCGGTGCCGCCGGAGCTCGCGAAGGACCGCCGGTTCTACCAGGTCCTGTCGGCCCTCGGGCGCGGGCTCGCGTCGCTTCCCGGCCGCAAGTACCTCGTCTCCTTCTCGGGGAACCTCGGGTCGCTCTTCCTCCCCGTCGAGACCGAGGAGGGCCCGACGGGCGGCGTGGAGCGCGCGGGCCTCGGGAAGGCCATCGACGCGCGCAAGAGCTACGAGGAGACGATCGACGAGCTGAACGCCGCGAACGTTGCCGTGGTGACCGTCGATCCCGGCGGCGCCGGGCAGTCCCCCAACATCATGACCTCCGAGGCCGGCGCCGACCCGGCCACCGAGCAGCGCGAGTCGCGCGAGACGCACGCGACGCTCGCGCGCGCGACGGGTGGCCAGGCGATCTGGGGCAGCACCGATCTCGGCGGGCGCCTGCGCGATCTCGGCGAGAGCACGCGTAGCTTCTACCTCCTCGCCTACGAGCCGTCGAGCGCCCAGAGGCCCGGCGCTCTTCGCAAGATCGAGGTGAAGGTGAAGCGCGACGGCGCGCGCGTCCTGGCGCGCCGAGGCGTTCGCGCGCCCGAGCCGTTCGCGAGCCTCTCGCGGTCCGAGAAGAAGCAGAGGATCGACGACGCGCTCATGTCGTGGATGGACCTCGACGGCATCGAGATCCACCTCGAGGTGAAGGTCGGCAGGGAGAAGAAGTCGGGAGACCTCGTGCTCCTCACCCACGCTCAGGTGCCGCCTTCGTCCGCCGCGCTCGGCCACGGCGTCTACGTCCTGGGCTTCCTCGCGAGGCAGGGGGCGAGGGGAGACACGCGCCGCGAGGCCACGTTCCCGCCGCACTCCGGCGAGGCGCTGCGCTACGACGACACCTTCGACGTGAAGTCGGGCGTCTACACCTACAAGATCGTCGTGCGCGACGAGGTCACCGGGATCATCGGAACGAGCTCCGTCATGGTGACGGTCCCGTAGCAAGATCCCGGAGGGCCCGTTGTCCTCCAGGCGGGGAAGTCGATGTCCCTTGCGGGTGGCGCTCGGGATGGCCCCTCGCCGGGAATGCAGCGCCCGCGCAACTGCGCGCATGGCACGCGTGATGCTTCCGACCGTGTCGGATGATCACGGCACGGCCGCGGCTCCGCGCCGTTCGTGGATGACGAACCCGTTGCCCGCGACGGCGACGCGGTAGTCGTCCCGCAGGATGCGATCGAGCTCGTCGAAGCTCTTGGTCGTGTCGCGGCCGGTGACCCAGGGCTTGTTCGCCGTGATCTGCACGATGAACCGCGGCCGCGCCCGCGTGAGCTCCTCGATGAACCGCCGCCGCAGCCCCTGGATGTAGCTCGTCGAGACGTGGTGGTAGAAGTAGTGGTCGTAGATGAAGGACGTGGCGATGGTCGCGCGCGCGATGAGCATCGCGTGGACGGCGCCGCCCGACCAGTCGAGCGGCTGGACCGTGTCGCCCGGAGCGAGGTGATCGCGCAGGTAGGCCGCGATGGCGTCGACCTTGCCGCCCTTCGGTGGCGGGATCGGCTCGCCGCGCAGCCGCAGGCGGATCTCGTCCGGCGGCGCGACGACGCCGAGCACCAGTGCCGCGAGGAGCGCCATGGCCGGAAGCGCTCGCACCGGGCCGGGCTCCGTTCGCGGTCGCGGCACGAGGGCGAGCGCCGACGCGAAGGCGAGGAAGTAGGAGAAGGGGATGAGGTGGTACTCCCAGAAGCGTCCCTCCACGGCGGCGTACAGGCTGTAGGCGACGACCAGCATCCCGGCGAGAGCGGCCAGGCGCCGGCGCCGGGCGTCGAGCCCGCGATGGAGGAGCGCGTTCGCCAGCCCGGCGGCGGCGGGGAGGAGCCAGAGGCGGAGGTTCCAGAGGCTCCAGCGGAAGCAGAGCGCCAGCGTGTGCGCGCGCCTGCCCGCCTCGGGCACGCGGTTCCCGGCATCGATCTGGGCGTAGAGCGGCCAGTAGTTGCGCGCCATATCGACGAACCCCGCGAGGCCCCCGCTCGCGGCGAGGAACGCCGCCATCGCCGCGATCGGCACCACGAACCCCGCCGCCCCGAGGACGACGCGCGCGAACCATCGACGCGACGGGCCGGCGGTCCACAGGATCGCGATCGGAAGCCCGAGCGCTGCCGGCGGCTTGACGGTGGCGGCGAGGCCGAAGAAGAGGCCCACGAGGAACCACCTCGTCCCCGGCGCGAGCTTCTCCGTGGACCACGCGGCGAGCGCCAAGGCGAGCGGCAGGAGCACGAGCACCTCGCGCTGAAGGCTCATGATCGCTCCGTGCGACAGGTACATCGTCCCGGCGATGGCCGCGGTGCCGCACGCGGCGCGGGTTCCGAACGGGGCGGCGGCGCGAGCCGTGGCGGCGAGGATCGCCGCGAGGTAGAGGAGGTCCGCGCAGCGGAAGGCGAGGTCGCTCGTTCCGAAGACGTGCAGGACGATCGCGTTGACCAGGTACGTCCCGGGCATGTTCACGTCGACGATGTCGCGGTACATGACGCGATGGAGGTCGGTCGCCATGCGCGCGAGGTAGAGCATCAGCGGCGCGTCGTGCTGCATGCGCCACCCGAGCGAGAGCAGGGCCTCGAGGGCGAGCCCGCACGCGAGCACGGCCAGGAGCGCCGCGGAGATCGCGTCGGGGAGGTTGTCGGGAAGCCGTCGCCGCGCGCCGGCGGAGATCGGGGCTCCGGGCGGGTTCACGAGCCTCCGACAGTCCGGGAGCGGTCGTTACGCTGGCGCTGGAGGTCTGCCGCCGGGAGGCCCGCGGACTTTCGCGTCCTGTCGATGAACGCGCGCGCGAGCGGCGCCGGGAGCGCGAAGGCGTCGTCCACGTCGGCGTGCCGGTATGTGTAGATCGTCTTCTGGGACGCCGCGTCGAACCCGCCGGTGCCCAGCGTGTCGTCCTCACCGAGGAAGATCTGCGACGTCGGGACGATGATGCGCACCGGCTTTCCGTCTTTCCCGCGGGCGGTCCACACGACGACGGTGTGGTTCGAGCGCGGCCAGAAGAGCCCGACCCCGCCGACCGAGAGCTTGTCCGCGAGGAACGCGCAGAGCGCCGAGAGCTCGTCGCACTCCGCATCGGCGCTCGGCTGCGCGGCGAGCGGGTCGGGGCGGTCGCCCTCGGGCGCCTTCCACTTCGCCCACTGCGCCCAGATCGCGGCGGACGTCGGCTCGCGGTCGGTGATCGTCCAGCGCACGCCCCAGAGCCCGCCGTCGCGCGTGCATTCGAAGACGAGGCGGAGCCGCGCGTAGGCCTTGCGCTGGCCGGCATCCGTGGCGAGGCCGTGAGCCACGGCGAGGCGATCGAAGTCGGCCGCGACGGCCGCGGAGCTCTCGAGATCGGTCGCGATGGCGTCGAGCTCGCGCACCAGATCCGAGACCGTGACGCGCTCCTTGCCGGCGAACGAGACCGTCTGCGCCGCGAGGTTGCTGCCGAGCGCGAGCGCGAGCAGGAGGTGCCAGCGTGCCATGAGGTCCGATAATAGGTCCGGTGAGGCTACGGGGATTCCCCGCGCCCGGACTGGAGACTCCCGCGGTGTCTCTCCCTCCGGGCCGGCGCGTGAAGATCGAGATCGGCTTCGGCAAGGGTGCGTCGATCCTCGCCGCGGCCTGCGACGAGCCAGCCACGTTCTTCCTCGGCGTCGAGGCGGCAGGAAGCTACGCCGCGCTCGTGCAGGCAAGGGCACGCCGGGCGGGCATCGAGAACGCGCTCCTGCTGCACGGGGACGGCGTGAAGGTGCTCCACGAGCTACCGGAGTCGTCGGTCGACAAGATCTCCGTGCTCTTCCCCGATCCCTGGCCCAAGCGCCGCCATGCCAAGCGCCGCATCATGGGCCCCGCGTTCATCCGGCTCGCCGCCACGCGCCTCACCCGCGATGGCGCGCTCGTCTTCAAGACGGATGTCGAGAGCTACTTCCGCGGCGCGGTCCCGCTGCTCGACGCCGAGCCCCTCCTCGCGCGGGCGCTTGCCACGTCGTCTCCGGAGCGCCTGGCGCGCCTCGCGCCGATCACCAGCTTCGAGAAGAAGTACCGCGTCGAGGGACGCCGGATCTTCGGGTGCGTCTACGTGCGCTCCGATCGTCCGGCCGGGAGCCTGCCGCCATGAGCGCGAGCTGCACGTTCTGCCGCATCGTCGCAGGCGAGATCCTGGCGCACGTCGTGCTCGAATCGGAGACGTCCATCGCGTTCCTCGACGCCCGCCCGGTCTTCCCCGGCCATTGCCTGCTCGTGCCGCGATCGCACCACGAGACGCTGGCCGCCCTCCCCGTCGCGCTCGTCGCGCCGCTCTTCTCCGACGCACAGCGGCTCGCGCGGGCGGTGGAGATGGGGATGGAGGCGGGCGGGACCTTCGTCGCGATCAACAACAAGATCAGCCAGAGCGTGCCGCACCTGCACGTCCACGTCGTGCCGCGCCGGCCCAAGGACGGCCTGCGCGGTTTCTTCTGGCCCCGCGTGCGCTACGCGGACGACGCGCAGGCCGCGGAGGTCGCCGCGCGGATCCGCGCGCGGCTCGGCTGAGGGCCCGTCAGACGAACGTCCCGCGCCTCAGATCCTCGAGAGCCTGCGCGATCTCCTCGCGCGTGTTCATCACGAAGGGCCCGTAGCGCGCGATGGGCTCGCCGAGCGGCGCCGCGCTCACGAGCAGGAAGCGTGCGGGCCCGGCGTTGCCGACCCGTGCGGCCCTCACGCGTTCCCCATGCCCGAGGATGCCGAGGATCGGAGCGTGCAGGAGCGTCCCGCCGACCTCGCACTCCCCCTCGAACAGGTACACGAACGCCGCGTGTCCAGCGGGGACCGGCGCCTCGATCGCCGCGTGGCTGGCGAGCGTCACGTCGAGATAGGTCGGAGCCGCGGCGATGCCCGAGATGGGTCCCTCTGTCCCTTCGAAGGCTCCGGCCAGCACGCGGACCGTGGCCCCGTCCACGTGGGTCACGACCGGCACGTTCGAAGCGCGCACGTCCTGGTAGCGGGGGGCGGACATCTTGAGCCGGGCGGGGAGGTTCACCCAGAGCTGGAAGCCCCGGTTTCCCTCGGCGCGAGGCTGCGGCATCTCCTCGTGCATGATCCCCCGCCCCGACGTCATCCACTGCAGATCCCCCGCGCCGATGCTGCCGGCATTGCCGAGCGTGTCGCGATGGTGCACTTCTCCCGCGAGCATGTAGGTCACGGTCTCGATGCCGCGGTGAGGGTGCATGGGGAACCCCGCTTCGTAATCGGCGGGGTCCTGAGAGTCGAAGTGGTCGAGGAGCAGGAAAGGGTCGTGGTGATCGAGGTCCGGCCCCCCGATGGTCCTCTTCACGCGCACCCCGGCGCCCTCCACGAGCTTCTGCGGCACGATCGTGCGCACCACTCTTCTCATGAGCACCAGTCTAATGGTCAGCGGCGCTCACGTCGGTGATCGCCATCCAGGGCCCGTTGTGAGCGGCGTCCCTGCCGCGGCCATGCCCGTGTTGACTTCGGAGCAACCCGTGCGCAGAATCCGCCGCTCCGAGGTGAATCGAGATGAATGACACCGTGAAGAAGAACCTGGGCGCGCCCGACGAGACGCGTCCGTTCCCCAAGGGGAAGATCGAGGTGGTGAAGGTCGGCGATCTGACCTTCGGCAAGGCGACGTTCGAGCCTGGCTGGAAGTGGTCGGAGTGCGTGAAGCCGATCGCGGGCACGAACAGCTGCATGGTGCACCACAACGGCTACGTGGTCTCCGGCAGGATGGTCATCAAGATGGACGACGGCAAGCAGGTCGAGCTCGGGCCGGGCGACGTCTTCGTCTGTCCTCCAGGCCACGACGCATGGATCGTCGGAAGCGAGCCGTGCGTGGCCTTCGACTTCTCCGGCGCGGCTGTCTACGCGAAGAAGGCGTAGCGGCTTCGACGTCTCGGCGCCGGGCGGTCACGTGAGGACCGCCCGGTCGCGTATGGGGCTCTCGTTGCGTCCTGACGATTCTCGACGCGGCGAGGGCCCGCGATATCCTCGACCGTGGCGATGCATCCCCTCCGATCCGGAGACGTCCTTGGAGGCGACTACCGCATCGAGCGCGCCCTCGGCAGCGGGGGAATGGGCACGCTCTACGTTGCCACGCAGCTCTCGACAGGGAAGAAGCGCGCCCTCAAGCTCCTGCGTCCCGAGCTCCTCGCGGATCCGAGCTTGCGGGAGCGCTTCGAACGGGAGGCGCGCGTCGGGGCCAGCATCGAGAGCGATCACGTCGTCGACGTCATCGCGGCGGGCATCGACGAGGCATCCGGTGCGCCGTGGCTCGCCATGGAGCTGCTCGACGGCGAGGACCTGGCGACGTTCCTCTCCCGGCGCGGGCCGCTGCCGCCCGAGCTCGCGTGCGACATCGTCGCCCAGCTCACCCACGCAATGGGCGCGGCCCATGCCGCCGGGGTCGTGCACCGCGACCTCAAGCCCGAGAACGTCTTCATCGCCAGCGCCCGGCGCGAAGGCGCGCCACTTCTCGTCAAGGTGCTCGACTTCGGCATCGCCAAGGTGCTCCGCTCCGGAGGGCCGACGGGGACCGCGGCGATCGGAACGCTCGCGTGGATGGCTCCCGAGCAGACCGACGAGCGCGGCGAGATCGGCCCGCCGACGGACATCTGGGCCCTTGGCCTGATCGTCTTCAACGTCCTCACCGGCGCCCGCTACTGGCCCGATGCGTCGATGTCGATCCTCGCGCGCAAGCTGCTCGTGGATCCTCTCCTGTCCGCATCGGAGCGCGCGGCCGAGCTCGGGCGCTCGGGCATGCTCCCCGGAGGCTTCGACGGCTGGTTCGGACGCTGCGTGGCGCGCGACCCGAAGGATCGGTTCGGGAGCGCGAGCGACGCCCGCGTGGCGCTCGAGCGCGTCCTTCGCCACACGGGAGCGGAGCCAACGATCGCGCACGCGCCGCCCACCATCTCTCGCGCCCCCGCCCGGCGCGCCGAGCAGCGCTGGCGCATCCCGGGAGAGGGCTCACCGCGGCGGGGGCCTGAGTCCGCCCTCGTGACGGTGGTCCAGTTCGCCGACTTCGAGTGCCCCTACTCGATGGCCGCCGAGGGCATCGTGCGCGAGATCCTGGACACCCACGGCGATGACGTGGCGATCGTCTGGAAGGACGTCCCCTACGATGCGCACCCGGCCGCGCACGCGCGGCTCGCTTCGCGCGCCTCGCCCGGCGCGCTTCCTCGGCGACGAGCGCGGGATTCTGGGCGGCGCACGACCGCCTGTACGAGTCCTGCCCCACGCGCGGCCTCGCGGACCTCGAGCACATCGGCGCCGATCTCGGCCTGGAGCGCGATGCCGTCCGGGCCGCCATCGAAGGCCCGGACGATCCCGACACGATCCGTGACGTCGATCTGGCGATCGATTTCCACGCCTCGCTCATCCCGCACTTCTTCGTGAACGGCCGCAGGCTCGTCGGCTACCGCTCCATGGGGCAGCTGCGCCTGCTCGTCGAGGACGAGCTGGCCAGGGCGCGCGCGCTCGTGGCGAGCGGAGTTCCCCGCGCGCGGGTCCAGGACGAGATCATGCGTGACGCCTCGGGGCCGCCTCCGCCGGAGCGACCGCGGACGTTCCTGCCGGAGCAGCATCGCACTCCGAGGATCCTCGGGGCCCACGCCGCGATCGACACGCACCTGTTCTCCAACCGCGCGAGCCCATTCGACTTCGTCGTGCAGCGCACGGTCCGCCGCTTCCTGGACGAGCACGGCGACGAGGTGCGGTTCCACTTCCACGACCTCGTCGACTTCGACGATGCGGTCTCTGTGGACGTCGGGATGGCGGCCCGCGCCGCGCTCGACGTCGGTGGCGACGCCGGATACTGGCGCCTGCACGCCATCCTGGTCGCGAGCTCTCCCCAGCATCCCGAGCCATCCACGCCGAGCCGCGGCTTCGCGCGGCCGGCGCTGTCTCCAGTACGCCGCCGAGGCGGGTCTGCCCCCCGCCTACTTTCGCGTCAGCTTCGACAATCCCGAGCGCCGGCGGGAGCTCGAGCGGACCCGTGCCGCCGCGCTGGAGGCCGGCGCCAGGCCGGGCGAGTTCCTGGTGCTCGTGGCCGGCATCACGCCGGAGGGTTGACGCTCCGGCAGATGGAGCGCGCTCTCGGTCGCGCGCGGGCGGACCTTGGCGGAGCAGGAGCGCCGGCACCGGCAGCGGTACCGTGAGCGCACGGGTAGGCTTACGATCACTCCCCCGGGAGGACCGATGTCAACCACGAACGCCTACGCTGCTCCTTCCGCGGGTCGTCGATCGCACCGACCACGATCGAGCGCCGCGAGCCAGGCCCGAAGGACGTCCGGATCGACGTGCTCTACTGCGGGGTCTGCCACTCGGACATCCACCAGGCACGGGACGAATGGACCGAGCGATCTTCCTGATGGTGCCGGGTCACGAGATCGCCGGGCGTGTCACCGCCGTCGGCGGCGCCGTGCGGACGCTCGCGGTGGGCGACCTCGCCGGGGTCGGCTGCATGGTCGACTCCTGCAGGGTCTGCGAACCCTGCAAGAGGGACACGCAGCAGTTCTGCGAGAAGACGCCCGCCTTCACCTACAACGGCACGGAGATGGACCGCGCCTACGCCGACCTACGGAGGCTACTCGGCGCACGTCGTGGTCGACGAGGCGTTCGTGCTCCGCATGCCTTCCGGGCTCGATCCCGCGGCGGCCGCACCGCTCCTGTGCGCCGGCATCACCACATACTCGCCGCCCGGCGCTTCCGGTGCAAGGAGGGCGACCGCGTCGGCGTGGTCGGGATGGGAGGGCTCGGCCACATGGCGGGTCAAGCTGGCCGCGTCGATGGGTGCCCAGGTGACCATGTTCAGCACGTCGGCAGCGAAGGAGGCCGACGCGCGGAAGCTCGGCGCGAGCGCCTTCGTCCCCACGCGCGACGCCTCGCGCCTCGAGCCGCTGGCGAAGACGTTCGACCTGATCGTCGACACCGTCTCCGCCACGCACGACTACGAAGCCTACCTGAAGCTGCTACGTCCCCTCGGTGCGATGGTGCTGGTGGGCGCGCCACCCGATGCCATCCCGGTCGCGGCGTTCGCGCTCATCCTCGGCAACCGCACCCTTGCCGGATCCCTCATCGGCGGGATCGCGGAGACCCAGGAGATGCTCGACTACTGCGGCGCGCACGGCATCGTGTCGGACGTCGAGATCATCCCGATCCAGCAGATCAACGAGGCCTACGAGCGGATCCTGCGCGGCGACGTGCGCTACCGATTCGTGATCGACATGGCGACCTTGGGGAAGTGACGAGCGCGGCACCACGAGCGCGACCCTTCGTGACAACATGGTGCTACGTAGCCGGAGTGGCGGAACTGGCAGACGCGCGGGACTCAAAATCCCGTGCCCGCAAGGGCGTGTGGGTTCGATCCCCTCCTCCGGTACCAGCGTGAGGAGTGCTGCGCTCAGGGCTGCTGGTAGTCCAGTCGGCGCTCGAGGTCCGACGAGGAGAAGTCCGCGATGGGTGCATGGGGATCAGGCAACTTCGAGAATGACACCGCCGCAGACCATGTCCTGACTCTGAGTCGGCAGTTGCTTGGTCAGATCGAGGCGACCGTTGAAGATGGCTCCGCGATGGAGCCTGACGAGTACGACAGCGAGGTGATGATGTGCAACCTCGAGATACTCGCATGCCTTGCGGAGCACCTCGGCCGCTATGAGAAGGGGTCCGTCGCGGAGCGCCTCTTTCCGGACGTGCTTCCCGAAGCGTCCGTCGTCGCGACGTGGAAGACCAAGTACCTCGATGTATGGGATTCGTACATCGACAAGCTCCGGCCGAAGCCAGAATACAAGCGGCAGCGGCGCGCCGTGATCGTCGAGACCTTTGACCGTGTCACGCAGCTTTCGTCCCGTAACCGCGGGTGAAGCGCTCGTGCGGAGCTCCGTAGAGCCGGAGCCTGTCCCCCGCAGGGCTCGACGGGACTGGACAGGTGTGAATGGCGTCGGCGCAAGGCCAGCGCTGCGGAACCTCCGGGCGCAAGACGCCGCGCCCGGTGGGTGTCGGTGCCGCGGCCGGCTGATGTCCGCGCGGGCACGGCCCGAGTCGTCGGCGCCCCGTCCCTCCGTCGAGATGCGGCTCGCGGCAATGCCGTGGCGGCTCGTCAGGTACGGCTTGATCGCCTCCGCGCGATCCCGCGACAGCTTCTGCTGCGCGGCGGCGGTTCCGGTCTTGTCGGTGTAGTCGACGATCGACGCATGCACTCGCAGTTCTCGGAAGCCATGAAGCGCTGGTGCGCAGGGCTGTGCGCCGTGCGCTTCAAGGCTTCTTTGCCCGGCGTCTCGAACGCGCGACCCACCCGACCCACCTGGGCCTTTGAATGGCTCTTTCGAGGAACGCGTCGAGTGCTTCGCGGACGACGTCGGCGATCGAGCGTCCCTCGTCGCGGGCGATCGCTCGGAGCATGTTGTGCCGATCCGTGTCGACGGACGCGAACAGCGTCACGCGCGAATCAGGTTTCAAGCCGCCTGTTCGGCGAGCGCCCATGCCTCAGGCCTCGGGGTGGCGAGGAGACGAGTCTTCTTTGTGGCAGTTCTCTTGGGTGCCGTACCCTCCAACACGGCTCGAACGTGCTGCGCGAGGAAAGTCCGTTCATCACCGGTCACGGGACCAGGTCTCGCACTCTCGGAGAAGACCTGCAAGGCCGCCAGGGAACGCAGCACCTTCTCCGTGGCGTGCGCCATCTTCTGTGTCCCATGCTCCCATCGCGAGACGCTCTCGGCGGCGACACCCATCCGCTCGGCAAACAGGGCGCCCGACCATCCGAGGTACGTGCGGAGGTAGCGGATCTCTTCCGGCGAAATCCGTCCGGGCTTGCCGCTGACGTAGAGCGCGATCGCGCGGTGCAGGGCCTCTATTCGAGGGATCACGACCCCCTCCTCTCCGCACGCTGGGCAGCGGCGGACCTCCACGCCGACGAGGACGATGTAGGGCAGCCCGCTCTCGGTGTAGCGGTAGTTTTCACGGGCGCTCACCATCGTGTTGCCGCACTCGAGGCACTTCATCGGGCGTTGCTCCAGACGGTTACCATGGCAAGCTCCATGTCCGAATTGAAGGCGACGACGACGGTCGCTTCCTTGGTGCGGACGCGATAGCGCCACGTTCCCCGCTCGAGCTCGCCGGGATCGACGACGCCGCCACGGAGCACGTTGAGGCACTCTTGCTCGGCGAGGTCGTCGTCAGCCATGGCCTTCTTCGCATGCTTCCTGTGAAGACGCTGCCCGTTCGGAGAATCGTTGCGATGAGTCGCCGCGCGTCGTCTGGCCGGAGCGGCTCATCCACTGACTGAGTTTACATCAACACTTGATGTTACGCGATCGTAGGGTCAGGAACAGCCGGCGCGCGGCGGGGTCGAGGAGCTGCTTAGGGGTTTGATCAAAACTAGTTATGCAACTTCGCCGACAGTCGCGGGTGCAGCTCATAGTTCCATGCCCCTCTGACGTCATCCCGACGCAACGAGAGGGCTTCCATCTCCTGATTGGTCGTGACGTTTCCAATGGGGTACCTCCGCTTGTCGAGCTTCGCCTTGACCCGAAGCCCTGCGCCCGTTCGGGTGTTTCCAATGAGGTCAACGACCGTTTCAATCGTGCGAAGAGGCTTGCCTCTCCAGTTCATGGTGATGTGGCAGAAGAGGCGATGCTCGATCTTGTTCCACTTACTGGTCCCCGGCGGAAAGTGGCTGACGCGGACGCGAAGGTGGGAGTCATCAGCGAACCTTTGCAGCTCCGCCTTCCAGGCTCGGGAGCGGTACCCGTTGCTTCCCCCGGCGTCTGCGGTGATGAAGAGCTGCTTCGCGCCCGGGTAGGCCCGACGCCCCATGCTCGCCCACCATTGACGGATCGAAGCGACGGCAAAGGCGGGCGTGTCGTGGTCGATCCCCACGCTGACCCACGCTTCATTGCGACCCATGTCGTAGACACCATAAGGAATGGCCTTCCCGGACGCGTCCTGAGGGAAGTCGTGTACCAGCACCTCTTCGGGGGCCCCCTTCGGCTGCCACTCCTTCCCCTCGTTCTTGAAGTTGCCGACGAGTTCCTTCTTCTTCGTGTCAACCGAGATCACTGGCTGCGCGCGCCGCAGGTAGTCGTCCGCCGTGGCGTTGATCTGCTCAAACTGTGCATTTCGATCAGGGTGAGACATGCCTTCGCGGCTTTTCTGGACGGATTGGAGGCTGTACCCGAACGAGTTCAGCAACCGACCGACCGTCGTGGAACTCACTACCCACCCAGCTTCGGTCATCGCCGCCGCGAGCTTCGCTCTGCTCTTGCATGTCCAACGAAGCGGCGACATCGGATCCCCACGAGTCAACGGAGCAACAAGACGTTCCAGAGCCGCCCGGATGCCCGGCTGCGCATCCTCCACGGCCGGCCGGCCGGCCCCGGGATTGCGAATGCGGCCAGCATCCTGCGGGCCCTTCTCAAGTTCTCGACGACCGGCCTGAACCGTTGTCCGAGACATGCCGGTGGCGGAGGATACGAGGGCATCCCCGCCATACCCAATCGCTCGAGACTCTGCGGCTGCCCACAAGCGCCGCTGACGTTCGTTGAGCACGGACGCGATCGCCGCAAACTTCTGAACGACCGCCGCTTCCAGATTCGTGTCTCGCCGCATGAGGGCATTTGATCATGGAACCGGCAAGATGCCTAGATAATTTCCGGGCGACCCCTTAGCGGCCAAGCCGTTAGGCCGCTCCATCGACCGTCCCATGCTACACCCCTTTGTGCCCCTGTCGCTTCACTGGGTGGCTGCCTCAATACCCCTGATGGTTACTGCGGCCTTTGCCATGCGCTGGCGACATGGGCCCCGAGCCGGCGCGTTGGGTGTTCTAGGCGGACTGTCCATCTTTCTGGCCGAAGTCGCGACGATGGCCCCATTCATTCTTTGGGGCGACATGTCCTGGAACTACCTCGTGAAGAACCCCATCATTCCCCTGACAAGCACCAGCATCCACGTGCTTGGCGTTGCCCAGCTTCTCTTTCTGGGCGCCGGCCTAATCCTTCTCGCCGCGGCGGGGTTGCCGCGGGGCGTCCCGAACCAAGATCTGAGCGGCCTAACAAGCCGCTCAAGCTGACCCGGGGCCGTCCGGATCATAGTTTCTGGCAGTGGGCAGCTGCGCTCGGCGCGCCTCCAGTCGCTCGGTCGCTTGCGCTCCCTCGCTCCTTCAGCGCGCCGGTCGGTAGGCTTCGTGCTATTCTTCGTCCTTGGCCCCGGGCAGCTTAGCGGCCAAGCCGTTAGGCGGAACCTCTCCTGACTCGGTGACGTACTTGTGTCATGGACGAGGCCGGTGCAGCCCAGCTCACTCACTTCCGCCGGCATTCGTGGGCGGTCTGCTTCCTTGTCGCACTTGGAGCAGCGAGCGCGGACGTTGTTACACGTTGTGCCTTTCTGTACGCCCTTCGGTTCAAGCCGTTTCTCGACCAGCCAGGGTGGTTCCATATGAGCCTTATCGGGCTCTCAGGGCTGCCTGCTGTAGTCCTCATGTTCTGGTCGTCCTTCAGCAAGGCGTCGTACGCTCGGCCCTCGGCCGTAGTCCTCGGAGCGTTCGTGCTTCCCGAGCTCGTTCCCCGCATGGCAGCGCTCCTGTTCCCCAATGCGGCAAGCAGCCTGCTAAGGTTTCTCCTCCCGTAGGTTCCGCCTAACAAGCCGCTCAAGCTGACCCGGGGCCGCGCGGACCACGGCTCTGGGCTGTGGGCGGCTGCGCTCGGCGCGCCTCCAGTCGCTCGGTCGCTTGCGCTCCTCGCTCCTTCAGCGCGCCGGTCCGTAGGCTTCGTGCTATTCTTCCACCTTGGCCCCGGGCAGCTTAGCGGCCAAGCCGTTAGGCGGCCTTTCCATCGTGACGCCACAAGACATCGCAACAATTGGCGTTCGAGTTTTGGGCCTCGGCGTGACCCTCGCCGCTTCGTTCAGCGCCTTTGCTTGCGGTTATGTTCGGTTTCTTTCGTGGCGTGAAGTCTCCCGCGCTGTCCCCACCCGCGTCGGCGACTACGACACGTACTTCCTTCTCGGTCGCACGTGGTACGACAGTCTCGTTCCAAGTCTT
This sequence comes from bacterium, assembly GCA_046330135.1. GTDB lineage: Bacteria > ARS69 > ARS69 > ARS69 > ARS69 > CAYYFX01. Next base: position 32 of record JAXLTI010000002.1, on the reverse strand, counting down.
ATCGGAGTCGGTGTTGGTGTGCTGGTTGTGGT
>JAXLTI010000012.1:0-73263 GCA_046330135.1 bacterium | reverse complement strand
CGGCCGAGAGCTCCGCGAATCCGCTTCGCGATCGTCGTCTCGTCGCCCAGCTCTCCGGGAACATAAAACGAACGCCCCCGGAGCTCCGCCGGAAGGTAATCGTCCGAGCGGAAGTGGCCGGGGGCGAGATGGGGGTAAATGTAATCCTTCTTCCCCGGGTCCGCCATCCTCAGGAACGGAGGAACTTCGTGGGACTCTCCTTCGGAGATGGCCCCGAGCGCGGCGTCGATCGCCTTGACCGCGCTGTTCGACTTCGGCGCCGTGGCCACGTAGATCGTCGCCTCGGCCAAGGGGATTCGCGCCTCCGGCATCCCCAGGAACTCGAGGGCCTGGAACGCCGCGACCGCGACCGACAGCGCCTGCGGATCCGCCAACCCCACGTCCTCCGCCGCCGTGACCAGGAGCCGGCGCGCCACGAAGCGCGGGTCCTCGCCCGCCGCGAGCATCTTCGCCATCCAGTAGAGTGCGGCGTCCGGATCGGAGCCGCGCAGGCTCTTCTGGAACGCAGACGCGTGATCGTAGTGCCGGCCCGACGCCCGGTCGTAGAGGACGGTGTTCTCCTTCGCAAGCGATGCCACCGTGCTCCGGCCGACGGCCGCGCCGCCCGCCGCGACGTCCGCGCACGCTTCCAGCAGATTGAGCGCGATGCGCGCGTCGCCGTTCGCGCGGCGAACGATCTCGTCCCGCGCGTCCGCGTCGAGGGAGACCTCGCGCGCGCCGAGGCCGTGCCCACGGTCCGCCAGCGCGCGAGAGAGGATCGCGTCGATCGCGTCGCGGCGCAGCGCCTCGAGGCGCAGCACGTGGCAGCGCGAGCGCAGCGGCGCGTTCACTTCGAACGACGGGTTCTCCGTGGTCGCGCCGATGAGCACGACCGTGCCGTTCTCGACGGCGGGAAGCACCGCGTCCTGCTGTGCCTTGTTGAAGCGATGGATCTCGTCGATGAAGAGGATCGTGCGTCGGCCCCGCGAGCGGTGCTGCTTCGCCGCGGCGACGACCTCGCGCAGCTCCTGCACGCCCGACGATACGGCGGAGACCTCGCGGAACTCGGCGTCGAGCTCGTGCGCGAGCACGCGGGCCAGCGTGGTCTTCCCGCAGCCGGGCGGGCCCCAGAGGATCAACGACGGAAGCCGCCCCTGCGCCACGGCCCGTCGCAGCGTGGCGTCCGCGCCCACGATCGCGTCCTGCCCGACGATCTCGTCGAGCCGCCGCGGCCGCATCCGGTCCGCGAGCGGCGCCGCCGGCGGAGGGGCGTCGTCCTGGGGATGTTCGAAGAGCTCCACGAGCGGCATTGTATCGCGCCTGTCTCGCGGCGGACCGAACTTCGCCGCGGACCGGGGTTCGCCCGTCTCGCTTCGGGGCCGGCGTCCTACTGCGCGCCTGAAGCCGTGTCAGGGTTCGCCCGTCTCGCCTCGGGGCCCCGGGGCGAGACCGATACCGGATCGCGGCGGTCGAGACCCGCCGGCGCCGCTCCGACGCGAGACGGCCGACGACCGGCACCGACCTGACGGACGGGCGCGCAGTCGGCGACGCGCTGCGCCAAGGGATCGCGCCGGAGTCGGCGTCGCGCTGCGTCCGATGATCGCGCCCGACTCGTGCGAGCCCTCGTCGCGTCGGCGCAGACCGCGCGAGGCGAGGCACGCGTCGGCGGCTCGGTGGCGTGCTTTCGCAGCGACTTCGCGGAGGCGGCGCAGCCATGGATGGCGGAGCCGCCGGAGCGGGAGGTCGGCCGGAGGCTGGATGCCGGAGGCCGACCGTTCGCGGCGAAAGCACGACGCCGAGCCGACGACGTGTTCTTCACGTGCGTCATCGTCCGACGCGACGAACGCCGCGCGAGGCGAGGCACGCGTCGGCGTGGACGCGATGGCTACTTGGTCTTGCGCGCGGCGCCTTCGTCGTCCGCGGCGGGCTCCGCCATTTCGCTCGGGAGGCCGCCGAAGGTACGCATCGCTTCGGCCTTGCCCTGCCAGGTGGCGGCGACGACCTCGCGCGCCGCGCCGAGGTCGAGCTTCAGGAGGTTCGCGGGCGAGGCCACGTACGCTTCGAGCGCGGCGTCCAGCTCCTCCGGGCGCTCCGTGCGCCGGATCTTCGCCAGGCCGTTCGCCGAAGCCACGATGCGCACGAGCTCGCGGTCCGGCGCGGCCTGGGCCGAGTCCGGATCGTGATGGCACTCGATGGCCGCGCAGAGCGCTTTGGGGAGGTGCCAGCGATCCGCGATCCAGACGCCGATCTTCATGTGGTCGGCGCCCAGCACCTCGGCCTCCACGAGGCGCGCCTCCTCCCCCGCGTCCACCCGCGCCATGATGGCGCGCGACTGGCGCGGCGCGTACTGGTCGATCACGATCTTCCCGATGTCGTGGAGCAGCCCGCCCGTGAACGCCTCTTCGCGGGCGAGGTAGCCGCTCCGCTCCGCGAGGACGCGGGCGCACACCGCGCAGGACACGGAGTGGTCCCACAGGCGCAGCCGATAGCGATTGCTGAACGTCCGCTTGCGGAAGATGCCCACGACGCCCGCGTTCACGACCACGTTGCGGACGCTCCGGAAGCCGAGGAGCGTGATCGCCTGCTTCAGCGTGGTGATCCGGCGGCTGAAGCCGTAGAACGCGGAGTTCACGAGCTTCAGGAACGTGGATACGAGCACCTGGTCCGTGGAGATGATGTCCACCAGCTCGTCCAGGCGCGTGCTCTGGTTGCGCGTCTTCTCCAGGATCTGCGAGACGACGTGCGGCAGCGTGGGCAGCTCGTTGATGCTCCGGCCGAAGATCTTGCGCAGCGCGCGATCGGTGGAGACGGGCTCGCCTTCCGCCGGCGGCGCTTCCTCCGACTTCGGTCCTCCGAGCGAGATGTTGCCGAGGTCGTTCCAGACCGCCGAATCCTTGAACGCGCGCATCATCGCCCGCACCACTTCGGGATCGAACGCCGTCCCCGACAGCTCCTCGACGCGCCCCATGGCGTACTGGAACGAGGCGCCGGAGTGGTACGGCCGGCTCGTCACGATGGCGTCGAAGGCGTCGGCCAGCCCGATGATCCGACCGAAGATGTGGATCTGCTCGCCGGAGAGGCCGGCCGGGTAGCCCTTGCCGTCCCACTTCTCGTGGTGCTGGAGGATTCCGGCGATGACATCCTCGTCGAAGCCGGGGATCCCGCGCACGATCTCCGCGCCCTTCGTCGTGTGGGCCTTGATGAGGGCGTACTCCTCGTCGGTGAGCTTGCCCGGCTTCAGCAGGATCTCGTCGCGGATCCCGATCTTCCCGATGTCGTGCAGCAGCGCCGACATGAGCAGCGAGTTGCGCCGCTCCTTCACGAAGGACCAGCGGTTGTCGCGCTCCAGCTCGTTCGTGATGGCCACGCTGTACATCGCCACTCGCTGCGAGTGGCCGCGCGTGTAGGCGTCCCGGGCGTCGAGCGCCATCGTGAGGGACTCGATGGTCTTGCGGATCGCGTCGCGACCCTGCGCCTCGGCGCGGCGGTGCCCGATCATCCCGCCGAGGAGCGCGCCGATCGTCTGCAGGAAGAGGAGATCGTCCTCGGCGTAGCCTTCCTGCCGCAGCGGCCGCAGCGCGGCCACGACTCCGAGCGTGGAGTCCCCCACCCGGATGGGCGCGGCCACCAGCGGCGGGACTTCGAAGGACAGCAACGGCAGGCCGCCGGCCGCCTCCGGCTCGGTGAGGATCAGCGGCGTACCGGTGCGGTGGACCCATCCATGGACGCCGTTCTCGAGCCAGCTCAGGTCCGCGGGCGCCTCCCCGGCGAACCCGTGCGTGGCGCGAGCCTCGAACGAGCCGCTGGCGGCGTCCACGAGGCTGAGCACGACCTGCATCGAGCCCGTGTGCCGCGCCACCTCGGAGGTCACCTCGCGCAGGAACAGGTCCGACTCGGGGTCTCCGCTACCGTCGAGGAGCCGCTCGACCACCCGCAACACGGCCTGCGGGTCGCGCGCGCTCCCGGGCTCGTCGGCGTCATCGAGGAGGGGGTTGTCCGGCGGATTCATGGTCGGGTGGGGTCTCCGTGGCGATCACGGCGTCTCCTGACGCCGTCCGTCGGGTTCGCGGGGCCTGGAAGTGGGTCCGCGAATCAGACGGCGTAGAGCTTCTTCTCCTCCTCCAACCCGGCCCTCAGCACTTCCTGGATCTCACGACAGGCGCCCTCGTCCAAACCGAGGGTCGCCGCGCTCCAGTGCTCGGCCGCCGAGCCGCCCTCCGGCACGCGCTCCAGCCCGATGCCCATCCGCTTGCAGAGCTCGTTCGACAGCGCGAGAACGGACGAGAGAACGCCCGAGGTCTGCGCCTCCGGACGATGGTGGTACGCGATCGTCTCGACCATCGCCCAGTCGAAGTTCCACTTCTGCGCGATCAGCGCGCCGATGTGGCTGTGATCGAAGCCGAGCGTGGCCTGCTCGACCTCGGCGAACGATTGCCCGTCGTTGTACACCTGCTCCACGATCCGGCCGTACTTCTTCGGGATCACCTGATTGAGCACGGCCTTCCCGATGTCGTGCAGCAGGCCGGCGATGAACGCCGTCTCCTCGTTCTCGTAGCCGACGGTCCGCGCGATCTGCCGGCAGCCGGTGGCCACGCCGACCGAGTGCTCCCACAGGAGCTTCTCCTTGAGACCGAACTGGGCGCCCCGCTTCACGAAGAGGCTGCGCGTGGAGGCTGCGACCGCCATGGACTGCACGGCGCGGAATCCCAGGATGACGATCGCGTGGGAGAGCGTGGTGATCTTCTGGTCGAAGCTGTAGAAGACGCTGTTCGACATCTTGAGGATCCGGGCGGTGAGCGCCGGATCGGCGGAGATGACGCGCTGGAGATCGCGGACGGACGTCTCTTCCTTGTTCACCAGCTCCATCATCTTCGCCGCGACGTGCGGAACCGGGGGCAGGTTGCCGGTCACGGAGATGATCCGCTTGACCTGCTCCTCGTTGATGGTGCTGGGGAAGGAGAGCTCGCCGCTCGTGCCGCTCGCGGTGTCCCGTCCCGCGGGGGGCGAGGTCATCGGGTCGAACCTCCGTGAGCCGGCGAGTGTGCCGCCGTGGCGGTCAGCGAGAAGAGCTCCTCGATGTCCCTGGCCAGGAACTGCCAGCGGCCGTGGCTCTTGCGAGCCGGAACCCGGCCCTCGCGCACGAGCTTGTACAGCGTGGCCTTCGTGATCTGGAGGCTCGCCGCCGTTTCCTCGGCGCTCAACCACTCCCCGCCCATGCCGCACCCCTCCCGACCGGCGACGACCGGGTCCGTCTGTTCCTGCATCGGCCGGAAACGCAAAGATTTGAGCGGTTCTTGGCGGGTTGCCCGGATCGTCCTCACCGAGGACCGCCGAGCCGCACACCGAGGCGAACCGTGGTGCCCAGGGGCTCCGTGGGGGTGACGGCCACGTCCACCCGGCCGGCGGCCAAGCGAAGCGAGAATCCGCAGGAAGGCGCCACGGGTTCCTGCCGGATCCCAGCGCGCAGATCCAGCACGCTCAGCAGGTGACACTCGAGGCCCACGACCCCCGCCAGAGGGTCCTCGCCCCGGCGCTGAACTTCGAGAGAGAGCCGGAAGGCGCTCCCGAAGGACCGCGCGAGCCCGACCGCCGCGCGTCGACGCTCTCCGTCCGGGTCTCCCGGCACCTCGCCCGCCACCGCTTCCACGACCGCGCCGATCTCGGCAAAGGGCAAGGGCTGCGCGAGGAACGCCGCGTCCACGGCCAGCGAACGCACGGGCGCGAAGCCTCCGCCCGACGCCTCCAGCCCCCGCACCGCAAGGCCGATCGCCGCGTCGTCGTGCGCGAGAGCGAGCGCGAGCCGGGCTTCCCGTTCCGCGTAGGCCGCGTCGCCGTCCGCTCCGAAGCGCCGCGCGCCGAGGCCGAGCCCGATCCGCCGGCCCTCGCGCGCGAGCGAGAACTGGCTCTCCGAGAGCTCGGCGAGGCCGAAGGGCCGAGAAAGATCGAATCGCGCGCCGAGCGGTGGCGTGGCCGCGCGGCCGGCGAGCCGCGCCGGGTTTCCGAAAACGGGATCGCCGGCGGTGGCCACGTCTCCGCCGAGCGCGGCCGATTCCGCGTCGAGGGAGGGACGCTCGAATGCCGCGCGCGCGCCGGCGGGGCCGAGGGTCGCCACCATGGCGAGGGCGGCGAGCGCCGCGCCGGCTCGCGGGCGAGCCCTCATCGAACCAGCACCACGGGCGTGCGCCGCGGCGCATTCCCCGGCGCGCTGGCGCACAGGAGATACAGGCCGAGAGGAGCGGGCGTTCCGTCCGCGGCCCGGCCGTCCCACACCGCGCGCAGCTCGCGGTCGCCCACGGACCAGGGGCGGAGCGCCGCGATCTCGAGACCGGCCGAGTCGAAGATCGTCATCGTGCACGACGCGGCGCCGCGCTCGGGCCGCAGCACCACGAGAGCCGCGCCGTCCACCGCGGGGCGGAACGGCACCGGCCGCACGACGAGCGAGCCGGCGGCGCCGGGCAGCGCCACGTCGGAGTGGCGGCTGTTCTCCCGCCCCGGCGTGGCGCCGCGCGGATCGAGACACGGTCCCCAGCTGGAAAGCGCCTCTCCCGGCAGCCGGAGCGAGATGCGCTCCCACGACACGCCCTGGGCGATGCCGCCGGGCAGCGTGGCCGCGGCGATTCCCTCTCCGCCCGCCTCGACGTCGACGCGCTCGGCGAGCTCCTCCGGCGACCCCGTGTGGTTGAGCGCCGGCCACGGCGCGAGCTGCACGAGGAGCGCGCCGGCGGGCCGGCCCCACCGGGCGACGAAGCGACCCGTGTCCGCCGTCACGAGCGCGAACTGGAACGGGGAGAGCACGCCGCCCAGGGCGCCGCCGGTTCCGGTGGCGTCGTGCAGGCGGAGGGCCGACAGCGCGAGCGGTGCGTCCGCGAGCGAGACCAGCTCCACCCACTCGGTCTCCTCGGGCGGCGGGCGGGAGTAGACCTCGCTCACGGCGAGATCCGCTCCGGTGCCGCGCCACAGCGCGCCCACCTCGGGAGAGGGCGGATCCGAGCGCGGCAGGTGCGCGCCCTGCGGCGGCACGGCCGTGGCCGCCAGCTCGACGACCGCGCCCGGCCCGAGTCCCGGCGCCGCGTCGATCTCCACCTTCGCGAGCGTCTCTCCCGGATGGAGCGCGCAAACGGCGCGCACCGCCCCCGTCCAGGCCGCGCGGCCGGCGTTGCGAATGCGCCATCGGAAGTCCCATGGCGTGCCGGGCGAAAGCCCCGCCGGGGGCAGGTCCGCCCGCTCCACGACCGCCAGAGACTCCGGCGAGTTGAAGCCGCCCGGCGTGGGGGCGGCGGGCCGGAAGTCCACGTCGTTGCGATCCGTGTCCACGCCGTCCGGCAGCCGCGCGAGCGACTGACCGGACACGTCCACCGCCGCGGCCCCTTCGAAGAACCCGCGCGGGAGCGGCGAGCCCCATCCGACGACGTCCACCTCGCCGGAGGGAGAGCGCAGCCGGCACGCGTCCGGACCGTTCTGCAGGTCCAGCTCCGTCACGACGTTCGGCCGCGGCTCCACGCCGCTCTCTCCGAGGACGAAGAGGCCGCCTTGCAGCCGCTGGCCCGACGCTCCGGTCCACGCGACACGCCACTCGCCCGTGGAGCCGTTTCCCGTCTCGACGACCCAACCGGCGAGCGAGCCGTCCGACGCCGCGCCCGGCGCGGCCACGAGCTCCACGTACTCGTAGCCGCCGTCCGCTCCTTCGGGGTCGTACAGGATCTCGTTCAGCAGAACATCCATCGCCGACGCCTTTCGGCCGGCGTGGTGCCCGCGGGAAGGTCAAGATGGAAGGGGTCCGACCTTCGTCAAGGCGTGCGGGCTCCGGGGCTCGGCGACGACGGGCCTCGTCGGAGCGTCACGCCCCCGAGCCCGAGGGTGGCCTGGTTTCGTCCGGTCCTTCGCGGCGACGAGGGCGCGTCGCCGGAGGGAAACTGACAAATATCAGTTGCGGAATGCGCGGCGGGAGCGCGCACGTCATTGCTCCGCACTCGCCCGCCCCATAGCTTGGATCAGGAGATGCTGCACCGGTCAGTCGCTCCCTCGTCCCGAAGGAGCGCACGGGCAGCGGGCGCCGCGGCGGACTCGGCAGGGCTCACCGCCGCGGCGCTGTCTCCTCCACGGCCCACGCCTCGCGATGGTTGGCGAACGGCAGGTGGGCGTCCCAGCAATCCACCGAGCAGAACACGTAGCTGCTCCGACGCCGGTTGCACGTCGAAACGCTGCACACGTAGTACGTCTGTCCGGGACGGATGGGCTTCTTGCAGGTGCTGCACTCGCGCCAGGTTCCCGGAGGGGCTGTCATGTCCTCTTCTCCCCGAGCGAGACGGCGGAAGAGGCTAAGGCGACGGACGGCTTCCGCGCAAGTCGTCACGGGTCCAGCCGCGAAGGGGCCGGCGCACGAGGTTGACCGTTGCCACCCTCCGCGGGTGTAGACTGGACTTCGTCAGCGGGCGCCGCAGGGACGGATCCGGTCCCCGGAATCGACGCCGGGGCACGGAGTTGCCTCTGCTCCCGCTCTGGACCACGGGTCCGGGCGCCCCCCCGGTCGACCCTTCGACCGCACCGGCGTCCCGCGGCGCCCCTTCGCTCCCTGGGTCGCCCGCTCACCCGTCCGCCACGGACGTCCGACGTTCATGGATGGTAGATTCCGCGCCGGCGGGCGGCGCTCGATGCGACGCCTGCGCCCGCGATCCCGAAGGAGGCTCCGCCTTGCGCCCGAATCCCGACCCTGCGCGGCCGCGCATCGGCATCACGTGCGACGTGCGCGTCGAGGCGCGCTCCCTCGCCTTCGTGTTCGAGCCTTACGTGCGACGCGTCGAGGAGGCGGGCGGCGTGCCGCTCGCGATCGCGCCGCTCATGGATCCTTCGGCCATTCCCCGGCTCCTCGAGGCGTTCGACGGGATCGTCATCGTGGGCGGCGAGGACGTGGACCCGCGCCTCTACGGCGAGGAGCCGCTGCCCACCCACGAGCCGCTGCCCCCGTGGCGCGAGCGCTTCGACCTCGCGCTCGCGCGCGCTCTCCTGGACTCGGACATCCCCGTGCTCGGCATCTGTTACGGCTGTCAGCTTCTCGCCGTCACGTGCGGGGGCGCCCTCTGGCAGGACATTCCCTCGCAGGTTCCCGCGAGCCTGCCGCATGCGGGGCACTACCCGAACCTCCCGCACCATTCCGTGGAGATCGCGGAGGGAACGCACCTGCGCGAGCTGCTCGGCGTCGCGAGCGTCCGGGTGAACAGCTCGCACCATCAGGCGCCGAAGCGGCTCGGCGCCTCCTTGCGCGCGGCCGCCGTCGCGCCGGACGGCGTGGTCGAGGCGTTCGAGGGGACGAGCGAGCGGTTCCTCCTCGGCGTGCAGTGGCACCCCGAGCTCGGCGACGACGAAGCTTCCCGCAAGCTGTTCGCGGCGCTCGTGGACGCCGCGCGCCGCCGGTCAGGCGCGGTCGCCGCGCGCTGAGCGGAAGCTGAGCGCCCTCTCGTACGCCGACCGCACGCTCGGCTCGAAGCAGACGAGCGTCACGCGCTCGATCGAGGCGTGCTCCTCCAGGAACGTCGCGACCTCCCTCACGGCGATCTCCGCGGCCGCGTCGAGGGGGAAGCGGTACGCGCCGCAGCTGATCGCCGGAAACGCGATCGTCCGCGCCCCCCGCTCGAGCGCCAGGTCCAAGGACTTCCGGTAGCACGATGCGAGCAGCTCCGCCTCGCCGTGCCGTCCGCCGTGCCACACCGGACCGACGGCGTGGATGACCCAGCGGGCCGGCAGCGCGTAGCCCCGGGTGATCACGGCCTCGCCCGTCGCGCAGCCGCCGAGCGAGCGACACTCTTCCAGGAGGCCCGGTCCCGCGGCGCGGTGGATCGCGCCGTCGACGCCTCCGCCGCCCAGCAGGGTCGTGTTCGCCGCGTTGACGATCGCGTCGACCTCGAGCTTCGTGATGTCGGTCGAGTCGATGAAGATGCGGCTCATGCTCGGCCTCCCCCGTGCCGCGGGTCCGCCCCGGGGGCCCTGCGCCGCGCGTGCACGGGCGGGGGTCGGCTGGGCGTCCCGGCCCCGGGAGGCTACGGCCGAGCCGCCCTCCCGGCCAGGTCCGGGCCCCGGACGGGCACCGGCGCCGCAAGTGCGCCTCCCCCCGACGCTTCCATCCCGTGGTCGACGCCCGCCCGGGCCCATATCTTGGGTGGCTGCCAGGCTTGCCCTCGCAAGAGGCGTCACCAAGCCGGTGCGCCTTTCTCAACGACCTGGAGAGGAGTCTCCCAGACATGAGGCTTCGACCCGTAAGCGTTCTCGTCGGCGCGATCCTGCTCGGAATCGCGCACCCCCTGCTGGCGCAGGATCCGTCCGCGCCTCCGGCGGACGTCTTGCCGACTCACGTCGGTGAGAGCTTCCCGAGCCAGCTCTTCGTGTTCATGCTGGCGACCTTCATCGGTCTCGGCGTGATCACTCGTGTCTCGCGGCTCCTGCACACGCCGCTGATGTCGATCACGAACGCGATCTCCGCGATCGCGGTCGTCGGTTCCATCATCGTCGTCTCGAACCCCGAGCACCCCAAGTACATCACGATGATCGGTGCGGTCGCGCTCTTCGCGTCGATGACGAACATCGTCAGCGGCTTCCTCATCACGGATCGAATGCTGAAGATGTTCAAGCAGCGGGAGCCGCAGAAGCCATGAAAGCGAACATCGTCCAACTCGTGTACCTGGTCTCCACCGCGCTGTTCATCTTTGCCCTGTACTGGATGAACCATCCCAAGACGGCTCGCCGCGCCGTGCGCGCCGGCGTCGCCGCGATGGTCCTGGCCGTCCTCGGAACCCTGGCCCAGGCCGGATTCGGCAACTGGCAGTGGATGGCCGGAGCGGTCGTGCTCGCCTTCCTCGTGGGCATCCCGCTCTCCCTGGTCCCGCTCACGGCGGTCCCCCAGCGAACCGCCCTTTCGCACGCCTTCGGCGGCGCCGCCGCCGGGCTCGTGGGCGCGGCCGAGTACTACCTCGGCGTGAGGGGCGGCGGAGCGGAGCTGACCACCTTCCGCATGACCGCGATCATCGCCGAAGTGATCCTCGGCTTCCTGACCTTGACCGGAAGCCTCATGGCGGCCGGCAAGCTCCAGGAGGTCAAGTGGATCCCGCAGCGGCCGGTGACGTACAAGTTCCAGAACCAGAGCAACCTGTCGCTCCTCGCGATCGCGGTGCTCTGCGGCATCCTGCTCATCGTGCAGCCGATGTCGCACGTGTCCCTCTTCCCCGCCATCATCGGGCTCGCCCTGCTCTTCGGCGTGCTCCTGATCATCCCGATCGGCGGCGCGGACATGCCCACCGTCATCTCCCTCCTCAACTCGTACGCGGGGTTGTCGGCGGTCGCGATGGGCTTCGTCCTCGGCAACAAGCTGCTGATCACGGCGGGAGCTCTCGACGGATCCTCGGGTCTCATCCTCTCCATCATCATGTGCAACGCCATGAACCGGTCCTTCACGAACGTGCTCTTCGGTGCGTTCGGGCAGGTGCAGTCGAAGGCCGGCGGCGAGGCCAAGGCCGTGAAGAGCGAAACGTCGGAAGGCGCCGCGCTCGTGATGGAGCAGGCCCAGACGGTCGTCGTCATCCCGGGCTACGGAATGGCGGTGGCGCAGGCGCAGCATCGCGTGCGCGAGCTGTACGACCAGCTGACCAAGCGCGGCGTCGACGTGAAGTTCGCGATCCATCCGGTGGCCGGCCGCATGCCGGGCCACATGAACGTACTGCTCGCCGAGGCGGAGATCCCCTACGAGAAGCTCGTCGAGATGGACGACATCAACCCCGAGATGGGGCAGGCCGACGTGGCCCTGGTGATCGGCGCGAATGACGTCGTGAACCCGGCCGCCCGGCACGACAAGAGCAGCCCGATCTTCGGGATGCCCATCATCGACGCCGACCGGGCCAAGACCTGCTTCGCGATCAAGCGCACGATGAACCCAGGGTTCGCGGGGATCGACAACGAGCTGTACTCCTCGGACCACACGTACATGATCTTCGGCGACGCGAAGGCGGTCATCGGCGATCTCGTGAAGCAACTCACCGGTACTGGCGCGGCGCACTGACGGAGGACGTCCCCATGATCATCGGAGTATCGAAAGAGACGTTCCCGGGCGAGCGACGCGTCTCCTTGATTCCCGCCGCCGTCCCCGCGCTCGTGAAGGCGGGTCTCGAAGTCCGGGTCGAGGCGGGTGCCGGCGTTGCCGCCGGTCATCCGGACGCCGACTACCAGAAGCAGGGCGCGAAGATCGTCTCGCGCCAGGAGCTGTTCGGCACGGCGGACGTGCTCCTGCAGGTCCGCACCTTCGGAACGAATCCGGAGGTGGGGCGCGCCGACCTTCCGATGCTGCGCCCCGAGCAAGTCGTCATCGGCACCGCGGATCCGCTGTCGAATCCCGGCGCCGCGGCGGAGATCGCTTCGCGCGGGTCTCTGCTGTTCGCCCTCGAGCTCGTTCCACGCATCACGCGCGCCCAGAGCATGGACATCCTCTCGTCCATGGCCACGATCGCCGGCTACAAGGCGGTTCTGATGTCGGCGGTGCAGCTCCCGAAGATGTTCCCGCTCATGATGACGGCCGCCGGATCGCTCCGCGCGGCGAAGGTCTTCGTGATCGGCGCGGGAGTGGCCGGGCTCCAGGCCATCGCGACGTCGCGCAAGCTCGGCGCCGTCGTCGAGGCGTACGACGTCCGGGCCGCGGTGAAGGAGCAGATCCAGAGCCTCGGGGCGAAGTTCGTGGAGATGCCGCTCGAGGCGGGCGCCGCCGAGGACAAGGGCGGCTACGCCAAGCAGCTCGGCGAGGAGTTCTACCGGAAGCAGCGCGAGCTGATGATGAGCGTCGTCCAGCGTTCGGACGTGGTCATCTCGACCGCCGCGGTGCCCGGCAAGAAGGCGCCGGTCCTCATCACGAAGGAGATGGTCGCGGCGATGGCGCCGGGCTCGGTCATCGTGGACCTCGCGGCGGCCAGCGGCGGCAACTGCGAGCTCACGCGCGCCGACCAGACCGTCGTCGAGAACGGCGTCACGATCTTCGGGCCCACGAACCTGCCGTCCACCATTCCGAACCACGCGAGCCAGATGTTCTCGAAGAACGTCGCCACGTTCCTGGCGCTGCTCGTGAAGGACGGAAAGCTGAACCTCGACATGACGGACGAGATCATCCGGGAGACGCTCGTCACTCGCGGCAAGGACGTCGTCCTGCCGCGCGTGCGGGAGGCCCTGGGCCTGTCCGTCGCGAAGGGGGCGTAGCCTGACCGACCGATACCGGTCCGTCCACGACGGACCGGAGGTCGAGCTTCGCGTGAAGGGGTCGCGCTTCCTCGCGCGCGCCTTCCGCGCAGACGAAGAAGCGGCGGCGGATGCGGCGTTGGCCGGCATTCGCCGCCGTTTTCACGACGCCACCCACCACTGCTGGGCCTTCCGCATCGGCCCGCCGGAGGCGGCGCTCCAGCGCCTCGACGACGACGGCGAGCCCTCCGGCACCGCCGGCACGCCGATCCTGGCCGCGCTCGAGGCGGCCGACGTCCGCGACGCGCTGATCGTGGTCACGCGCTGGTTCGGCGGCACCAAGCTCGGCACGGGCGGACTGGCCCACGCCTACGGCGACGCGGCGCGCGCCGCGCTGGACGCCGCCCCGCGCCGCGACGTGTGGCTCGAGACCCTCGTCCTCGTCGACTGCGCATGGAGCGACGTCGGCGCCGTGGAGGCGGTCCTCGCCCGCGAGGGAGAGCGCGTCCGTCGCTGCGATCGCACGTTCGACCCGTCTCCCCGCTTCGCCGCAGCGCTCGTCCGCAGCCGCGCCGATGCCTTCCGCGAGGCGATCCGCGAGGCCACGTCGGGCCGCGCGCGCCTCGGCTAGCGCCCCGGCCGGCCTCGGGCCGGGCACGGGGTCGCTCGTCTCGCCTCGGGACTCGCCTCGTCGGCTCGGAGCCGTGTCAGGGGCCGCGCATCTCGCCTCGGGGCTGGACGCGGGCCGCGCGCTCGCAGCCGTGCCGGGGTTCGCCCGTCGCGCCTCGGGGCCGATACCGGGTCGCGGCGGTCGAGATCGGCACGCGCCGCGTCGCTCCGGGACCCGTCGCCGGCCCGGCGCCGCACGGTGCCCGTCCCGGCAGCGACGCGCTGCGCCTGGGGATCGCGCCCGAGTCGTGCGAGCCCTCGCCCGTGGCGGCGCAGACCGCGCGTGGCGAGGCACGCGTCGGCGGCTCGGTGGCGTTGCTTCCGCGGCGACTTCGCGGAGGCGGCGCAGCCAGGATGGCGGAGCCGCCGGAGCGGGAGGGCGGCCGGAGGCTGGACGCCGGAGGCCGACCGTTCGACGCGGAAGCAACGCCGGCGAGCCGACGACGCCCTCATCACGTGCGACCCCGCGCGACGCGAGGCACGCGTCGGCGAGCCGACGACGCGAGCTGAGCGGGCTACCTCACGAGGATGATGCGCCGCGAGACGGCGTGGTCGCCGAGGGTGGCGCGGACGAAGTAGATGCCGGGGACGACGCGGGCGCCCTTCGAGTCGCGGCCGCTCCAGCGCAGCTCGCGGTCCCCCGCCTCGGCGGCGGCGTCCCAGAGCGTGGCCACGCGGCGGCCGGCGGCGTCGAAGACGTCCACCCGCGCGCGGCCGGCCTCCGGAAGCGCGAGCGTGATCGCCACGTCGGCGGCCGACGGGACCGGACGCGCGGTGACGGCGAGCGCCGGCGGGTGGCGATGCACGGGGTCCGGCGTGCCCGGCGGACCGACGTCGCCGCGCGGGTCCCAGGTGGCGTGAACGCCGCGGCGCCACGTGGGGATGGGCGCGGGCCGACACCCGTGCGCGACCACGGTCCAGTAGAAGTAGTGCCGGTAGCGGAAGTCGCCTTCGTGGATCGTGATCGTCGCCTCGGAGGCCGTGAGCCCGGAGAAGATGCGCCACTTCCAGGGCGGATCCGCAGGCGACATCGCCAGACGCAGCTCGTAGGTGCACTCCTGCGCGGTCACGGGGTCCGTCGAGGACGACCAGTCGAACCGGTACGGCAGGCGGCCGTCGATCGCCGCATCCGCCGGTGGATCGAGGAGGGCCGGCGCGAGCGGCGCAGGTGCCGTCGCGCCCACGTTGCGATACAGATCGAGCCCGCCGCCGAGCTCGCCGACCGCGAGGTCCACCCGACCGTCGCCGTCGAGATCCACGAGACAGGGCACCGAGCCGCCGTTCGCGCCGCCGCCCACGTCGATTCCCGCGAAGGGGTCCGGTCCCGCCACGAACGACGGCACGGCGGGCGTCCCCTCGTTCGAGAAGTAGGCGAGGGTCCCGTCGAGGCGCCCCACCACGAGGTCCGGATCGCCGTCCCCGTCCACGTCGCCGAACGCGGGCGCGAGCGCCTGGCCCGAGAAGCCGAGGCTTCGCCAGTCGTTCGTGACCCAGTTGAAGTCCGGCTGCTGCGGCGTGCCGTCGTTCCGGAAGAAGACCAGCGACGTTGCGCCGGTGAAGCTCCATTGCCCGCACACGAGATCCAGGTCGCCGTCGCCGTCGTCGTCGAGGAAGCGCGGCACGGCGTCCGCGTCCAGCTTCGCGTTGATCCTCTTGCTCGCGGCCACTCCGAACGAGGCGTCGACGACCTCGTGGTACGAAGGCGCCACGGACGTTCCGTCGTTCCGGAACCAGCGCACGGCCCCCGCGAACGTCCCGAGGAAGAGATCGAGGTCGCCGTCCGCGTCGAGGTCGCAGAACTCCGGGCAGGACCACGACCCCGCGCCCGCGAAATCCATCCAGGTGGGCGCCGCGAGCGTGAAGGCCGGCGCATGCAACGTGCCCACGTTCTCCCACCGTGCGATCCGCTCCTGGCTGCCGCTGCCGAGAAAGAGATCGGGGACGGCGCCGCCGTCGAGGCTGGCGAAGGCCGGCGTGGAGTTCACGCCCACGTCGATCTCCGGAAGGAAGTCCGAGCTCACGAGCGAGAAGGTGGGCGCGCCCGGCGGGCCGTCGTTCCGGAACTGGAAGAGACCGCTCTCCCCCGAGGTCCCGGAGCCCACGAGGACGTCGGGGTCCCCGTCGCCGTCGAGGTCGCCGAAGGTGGACACGAGGTCCTGCCCGCTCGCCGGCAGCTGCCCGAAGTACGACTCCGTCTCGCACGTGAAGTGCGGGTTCGGCGTGCCGCCCTGGTTCTTGAGGTAGTAGACGTTCGAGTTGAACTGGTCGCCGAGGAAGAGGTCCGGACGACCGTCGCCCTCGAGGTCGAAGAAGCTGAAGAGCATGTACCCGTGGCGCAGGGACGGTCCCAGCGCCGCCACGAACTGAGCCAACGTGTGCGGGCCGGGGTCGGAGCCGCCGCACGATCCGAAGACGATCAGGAGATCGTCGTAGTGGTCCGTCTCGAAGCGGAACACGGGGCTCGCCGGCGTGCCGACGTTCCGATACAGGAAGACCGCGCCGGAAGGGTCGCCGAAGAGCAGGTCCTTGTCCCCATCGCCCTCGAGATCCACGAGGTCCGGCGACGTGGTCACCATCGGAATGCGCGCGCCGGTCTCGTCCACCACGTAGCCGCCGGGATCGGAGCTCAGGTTCTGGAAGATCGGCGCCCCCGGCCCGCCGACGTTCGTGTAGAGGAACGCGCCCGGCCGGTAGACCGTGGACCCGCCGATGTCCGTGGGGAAATCCGGCGCCTGGACGAAGAGGTCGAGATCGCCGTCCGAGTCGATGTCCACGACGCGGCCGAAGAAGAGCTGGTGCACGCCGCCGTAGTCGTCGGTGATGAACGTGAAGTGCGGCGACGCGGGCGGGCCGTCGTTGCGATAGAAGCGCAGCCGACCGACGTCCTCGAAGACGAAGAGGTCCTCGTCCCCGTCGCCGTCCTCGTCGGCGAGCTGCGGCCGCGCGAGATCCCATCCGCCGAGCCAGGGCCGCTCGAGAGGCCCGCCGCCGTCGTCCGCCGGGATCTGGCCGACGATCCGCTGGAAGGTCGGGACGCAGGCGCTCCCCGCGGAGGCGCCTTGCGCCGTCGCGAAGACGAGAAGGACCAGGAGCGCCGCAGCGGCGCGATGCCGGAATGACAAGTCGAGTGATCTCCGCGGGCGAAGCGGATCCATTCTAGCGCCGCCCGACGCGCGCGCCTATCGGTCGGCCGTGCGAGGCTCGCCGTTCGGAAGGACCGGGCGGCGCCCGCGAGGGCGATCCCGCGGTGCGCTCGGCGGTCTCAGACGCGCAGGCGCTCGATCTCCTCCATCGCGAGCGGCGTCACGACCACTTCCTCCACCGGACGGTCGTCCACGAGCGGAAGCGGCTCGTCCGGACCGCGCGACGCGCGGTAGCCCACGAGGACCTGCTCCTCCTCGCGCCCGTGCCCGTACCGCGCCGTGATCCGGGCGATCTCCTCGATCTCCTCCCAGAGGAGATCGCGCTCGCACTCCACGAGCACCGTGGGCCCCGTGAAGCCCTTCGCGAAGAACTCCCAGCGACCGCGGCGATAGTTCGAGAGGAACGCGTTCTCGCCCTCGTCGCGCCCGACGATCACCTTCACGTCGTCGTTGAGGCGGAGGTGCCGCCCGACCTTGAGGAGCACGAACGCCTCCGCGTCGTGCTGCGGGGCCTCCTGGTGGTCGAGCCAGTCGCGCAGCTTGCGGGCGTAGGCTTCGTCCGTGAGGAAGCAGCAGCCGCCCGCCGGCTGCGGGATGTCGTCCACGTCGAGGCCGCGACGCCCGGCCTCCGCGATCTGGATCTTGCGGCTGCGACCGGAAATGGCGAGGAGCTTCTCGCGGTCCACCCAGCCTTCGCGCTCGGGCAGCGTGGGCGGGAGCAGGCGCGCCGAGAGCGGCCGCAGCAACCGCTCCCCCAGCCCGCTCTCGTCCGCGACCACTCCGAGCGCCTGCCGGTACTGCGACTTCGGACGCTGGCCGAGGACTTCGCCGGTGAAGACGAAGTCCCCCCCGTTCGCTTCCATGTACTCGCGAGCGCGCGCGAGCATGTACGCGCGGCAGTCGAGGCACGGGTTCATGTTCGCGCCGTAGCCGTGCTTCGGGTGGAGGAGAACGTCGCCGAAGTACTTCTTCGAGATGTCGACGATCGTGACCGGCACGCCGAGGTCGGCGCCCGCGCGCAGCGCTTCGTTCCTCAGCTGGTGAGTCGGGCTCTTCATCGCGCGGTGATGGTCGGTGAAGCAGAAGCCGGTCGAGAAATTCAGCGCCTCGATCTCGACGTCCTGTTCCTTCATCAAGGCGAGGGCGAGCGTGGAGTCCAGACCGCCCGAGACGAGGGCGATCGCTTTCGGGCGCTTCACGGGGGCCTCCCGGGGTTGGAGTGACGACCCCCCCTCGGATCACGGAGGCTCGCCACGGGTGCGGGAGCGGCGGCATGGCCGCATCGCTCGGAGCTTACGGGGATGCCGGCGGAACCGCAAGGGAAGGCGGCCGGCGCCCCTCGATCTCCTGCCGCGCCAGGGCGAAGTTCGCGCGGGCGCTCTCGTCGGACGGGTCGAGCGCCACGGCGCGCCGGAAGCACGGCAGTGCCTCCTCGAAGCGCCCGCTGCGCGCCAGAATCGTGCCGCGCGTGTTCCACGCCGGCGCGAGGTCCGGCTGTCGAGTCAGCGCGATCTCCGCGGAGCGGAGCGCCTCCGGCAGCCGCCCGAGGGAGAGGAGGATCAGCGCACGGTTCTGATAGGCGGCGGCGGACCGGTCGCCGAGGCGAATCGCGCGCTCGGTGAGATCGAGGGCTTCCGCCGACCGGCCGGCGTCCTGGAAGGCCGCGCCGAGCGCCACGAGTCGCGTGGGCTCCGAGGGTCGAAGCCCGTGGTCGTGGAGCACCACTGCGGCGGCCGTCGCCAGCGCGAGGAGCGCGGCGGCCGCGACGAACCTCGTGCGCTCCTCCCGGATGGCGCGCGCCGTCTCGACCACTCCGAGACCGGCGAGGGCGGCGAGCGGCACGAGCAGCGGTAGCCGGTAGCGCGACGTGACGAAGAACGGCAGCAACGATGCGGCCTGCACGAGGGCGTAGATCCCGAGAGCTCGCGCGACCTCCGAGCGGCGGCGAATCGTCACGGCGCCTCCCACCACGGCGGGAATGAGCGCCCACGCCCAGGGACCCGGCATCGCGTCGAGGACGCGCGAGCGGCCGGTCACCGCTTCGATCCCCAGGTTGTCGTCGATCTCGCGGACGTTCAGCAACAGATCGAGCTTGCGGAGCGTCACCCGGACGAGCCCGACCGGATCCTGCCGCATCCGCTCGAGCGTCCACCGCCGCTCGAGATCGGACGCTTCGGCCAGGGACAGCGAGCGACCGGCGCGCTGCTCCGCTTCCCTCTGATAGGCGCCACGCGGACCGAAGTCGTCGGGAGAGCGCGACAGGGTCCTCCCGCCGAGGGCTCCTTCGCGAAAGCCCTCCGCGAAGATGAAGCCGCCGTTGACGGTCAGCGGCGTCCACGCGCCGGAGACGACTCCGTTCCGCAAGAGCACCGGCACCAGCGTGGCGAGCCCCGCCGCGAGGAAGATCAGGCCGGCGCGCGCGCCTCCGCGGCGCCGCAGCAGCCACGCGCCGACCGGGAGGAAGAGGAGCGAGTTCGCCCGCACCCAGCCGAGCACGCCGAGAAGCGCGCCGGCCTCGCCCGCCCGCGGCGCGGAAGGACGATCGAGGCCGGCCGCGAATCGATGGAGGAACAGCGCCGTGAAGAACACGGCCCACGACGTGAAGAGCAGCTGGCTCTCGGAGAAGAGGAGGACCGGCGAGAGGGCGACGAGCAGCCCGGCCACCCACCCCGCGCCGGGCGCGAGACGTCGCGCGAGATCCGCGGTGAGGGCGGCGGTGGCGGCGCCGGCGACGTGCTGCAGCGCGCGGACGAGCTCGAGCTGCGGCCCGAAGAGGCGGAAGATCCCGCCGAGCAGCGTCGGGTAGAACGGCGCGAACCAGAGCGGGTCCTTCCCGAAGAGGAAGTCGCCGGCGGCGAAGCGCCGGCCGAGCTCGAGGTACGAGCGCGCGTCCGTCACGAGGACGCTGAAGTAGGGATCGCCCCGCGTCTCGATGCGGAAGAGGACGCGCGCGAGGAGCGCCACGAGGAAGACGGCGACGGGAACCCGTGGAATCCGGTCGAGCCTTCGGCCCGCGGCCTCGAAGAGCTTCATCCTCTCCCGTCCCGCTCGAGACACCTCTCCGCCGGGACATCGTACGGCGGAACGCGCCCGGGGGGGCACGCCGGGGCGCAACGTCGCGTAGGCCGGGTCGGGACGAAGGAGCAGGCCAGGACGATGGATCTGGTCGAGACGACAGCCGAGGCCGAGCGGAACGGAGGGTCAGGCCGACCGGTGCGTCGGCGCCGAGACGTGCGGGATCGCGAGGAAATCCAGCCGCGCGACGCGGCCGCGGAAGCGGCGCCACGCGAGACGGTACAGCTCCGCGTCGAGCGAGTTCCGCGCGAGGACGATCTCCCGCTCCGCCGCGGTGAGGATCGGCGCGCCGGTCGCGTTGAGACAGGGCGGCTCGCCGAACGGCGGCCAGCCGAAGGTGTGCGCGAGGAGCCTCAGCGAGTCCTCGTAGGCTTCGCGCAGCCCGAAGAACGCGAAGTCCGCGAGGTGATCACGAGCGCGGTCCAGGAGCGCGGCGCCTCGGAGCCGCGCAGCGCCGTCCCCCGATCCTTCCCCTTCCCCGCGCGCGCCGGTGCCGTCCATCACGCCCGCGATCTGCCGCGTCATGCGGTTCTCTTCGGCCGCTCCGCCCAGCGGGTGATCCAGCCATTCGAGGAACGTCATGCCGGCGAGAACCTCGGCGTTCAGCCGGTGCTCGGGCATGCGCTTCACGATCTCGTAGTGGGAGCGCAGGCGCGCGGCCGGCTCGCGGAGCATCGTCACGATGCGCGGCCGCGTTCCGAGGAGCCTCCCCACGCTGGCGTCGTAGTGGCCGCTGACGAAGAGGAGCTGCTCGCGCTGCTCGGCGCTCATGGCCGCCATCGACTCGGCGAAGCGCTTCCGGGACCCGCCGAGGAAGCAGCGCTCCCGCGGGAAGCGCCGGGCGATCAGCTCGCGGAGCGTGGTGCCGCCGGTCCGTGGGATGTGAAGGAGGTAGATTGGCCCGTCCGGGCGCGGAAGGCTCATGGGGGTCCCCCGACGCCCCAGGGAATCGGCCGGCGGACGGCCGGTCTTGAGGAGAATCGGCAAGGATCGGCCGGAATTGCCAGCCGTGGCGCGTGCTACGATCCGCGGTCGATCGCGCCCGCGGGGATGGCGGCGGCCTTCGGGTCGCCCAGCGTGGAGAGGAGAAGAGCGTCCATGGACGTGCGAATCGAGTCCGACACGATGGGGCCGATCGAGGTTCCCCAGGACCGTTACTGGGGCGCACAGACGCAGCGGTCCGTCCACTTCTTCAAGATCGGGGGCGAGCGCTTCCCGCGGGAGATGATCCGCGCGCTCGGCCTCGTGAAGAAGGCGTGCGCGCTCGTGAACCGGGACCTCGCGCTCCTCCCGGAGGACAAGGCGCGGCTGATCGTCGCGGCCGCGGAGGAAGTGATCCGGGGGACGCTGGACGACCACTTCCCTCTCGTCGTCTGGCAGACCGGCTCGGGCACGCAGTCGAACATGAACGCGAACGAGGTGATCTCGAACCGCGCCATCGAGATGGCGGGCGGCGTGCTGGGAAGCAAGAAGCCCATCCACCCGAACGACGACGTGAACAAGTCTCAGTCCTCGAACGACGTGTTTCCCACGGCGATGCACGTGGCGGCGGCGATCGAGACGCGGGAGCGCCTGCTGCCCTCGCTCGCCGCGTTGCGCGACGTGTTCGCGGAGAGGTCGCGGCGCTGGGCGAACCTGACGAAGATCGGCCGCACGCACCTCATGGACGCCACCCCGATCACGCTCGGCCAGGAGTTCTCGGGCTACGCGCAGCAGGTCACGAACGGAATGGCGCGGCTGGAGCAGGCGCTCGGCGGCGTCCTGGAGCTGGCCCAGGGCGGAACCGCGGTGGGCACGGGAATCAACACGCATCCCGAGTTCGCGAAGCGCGTCGCGGCGAAGATCGCCGAGCTGACGGGGCAGCCCTTCGTCAGCGCGCCGAACAAGTACGAGTCGCTCGCCGCCCACGACGCGCTCGTGCACCTCTCGGGCGCGATGCGGACGGTGGCGTGCTCGCTCATGAAGATCGCGAACGACGTCCGCTGGATGGGCTCGGGGCCGCGCTGCGGCATCGGCGAGCTGAAGCTCCCGGAGAACGAGCCGGGCAGCTCGATCATGCCGGGCAAGGTCAACCCCACGCAGTGCGAGGCGCTCACGATGGTGTGCGCGCAGGTGATCGGCAACGACGCGGCGGTGGGCGTGGGCGGGATGTCGGGCAACTTCGAGCTGAACGTCTACAAGCCGCTGATCATCCACAACGTGCTGCGCTCGTGCCGCCTCCTGACCGACGCCTGCGCTTCGTTCCGCGAGCACTGCGTGGCGGGCCTCGAGCCGGACGAGAAACGGATCAAGGAGCTGCTCGAGCGCTCCCTCATGCTCGTCACGGCGCTCAATCCGAAGCTCGGCTACGACAACGCGGCCAAGATCGCGAAGACCGCGCACAAGGACGGGCTCACGCTGCGCGAGGCCGCCACGCGCCTCGGGCTCCTCACCGACGCGCAGTTCGACGAGTGGGTGCGGCCGGAGGAGATGACCCACCCGAAAGCGTAGCGCTCCGGGGCCGGTCGGCCCGTCCAGCGACGGGAGGCCGATCGAGGAGAGGGCCGCCGATCGAGACGACGCGGGGCGGGCGCCGGTGCGCTCCCGCCCCGCCGCTCGTCGGGCCCCCGCCGATACGGACCGCCGGTCTGCTCCGCGTCCTGCTCCGCGTCCTGCTCCAGATCGCAGCGGAGGCCGCGCCTACTCCACGTCGAAGTGGACGCCCTGCGCGAGCGCGATCTTGCCGGACCAGTTGATCGTGCAGGTCTGCCGACGCATGTACATCTTCCAGGCGTCGGAGCCGGCCTCGCGACCGCCGCCCGTATCCTTCTCGCCGCCGAAGGCGCCGCCGATCTCCGCGCCGGACGTGCCGATGTTCACGTTCGCGATCCCGCAGTCCGAGCCCGTGGCCGCGAGGAACTTCTCCGCCGACAGGAGATTCGTCGTGAAGATCGAGCTGGACAGGCCCTGGTCCACCGCGTTGTTCGCCGCGATCGCCTCGTCCACCGTGTCGAACTCGAACAGGTAGAGGATCGGCGCGAACGTCTCCTCGCGCGTGATGGCCATGCCCGTGTTCGCCTTCACCAGCGTGGGCTCCACGAAGCAGCCGGGGCGGCTCATGCGCCGGCCGCCGTAGACGATCTGGCCGCCCTGCTTCTTGATGGTCTCGATGGCGGCCTCGTACTCCTTCACCGCCTGGTCGTCCACCAACGGACCCATGAGCACGCCGTCCTCCAGGGGATCGCCGATCACGACGGACGCGTACGCCTTCTTCAGCCGTTCGACGAACTTCGCTGCGATGCCCTTCTGGAGGAACACGCGCCGCACCGAGGTGCACCGCTGCCCCGCCGTGCCGACCGCGGCGAAGAGGATGGCGCGCAGCGCGAGATCGTGATCCGCATCCTCCGTCACGATCACGGCGTTGTTGCCGCCAAGCTCCAGGATGCTCCGTGCGATCCGGTCGGCGAGGGTCTTGCCGATGTTGCGTCCCATCGTGCAGCTGCCCGTGGCCGAGATCAGCGGCACGCGCCGGTCGTGGATGAGCGGATCGCCCACGTTCTTCCGGTCGCCGATCAGGAGGTTGAAGACGCCGGTGCAGTCGTGCTGCCGCATGACGCGGTTGCAGATGTTCTGCACTGCCACCGCGGTCAGCGGCGTGCGGTGCGAGGGCTTGAAGATGGTGACGTCGCCGCAGACCGCCGCGAGCATGGCGTTCCACGCCCACACCGCGACCGGGAAGTTGAACGCGGTGACCACGCCCACGATGCCCAGCGGATGCCACTGCTCGTACATGCGGTGACCGGGGCGCTCGGACTGCATCGTGAGCCCGTAGAGCTGGCGCGACAGGCCCACGGCGAAGTCCGCCATGTCGATCATCTCCTGGACCTCGCCTTCGCCTTCCGAGCGGATCTTGCCCATCTCGAGGCTCACGAGCGCGCCCAGCGCCTTCTTGTGAGTACGCAGCTCGTCGGCGAGCGCGCGCACCACGATGCCGCGCGCCGGCGCCGGCCGCGTCCGCCACGAGCGGAACGCCTCCTCGGCGCGACTCATCACCGCCTCGTACTGCTCGCGCGCGGCGAGTCGCACGCGCCCGATCTCCGTGCCGTCCGTGGGCGACGTGCTCGCGATCTCCTCGCCCCGGCACTCCAGCCACTGACCCCAGCACGCGCCTTCCGAGATCCGTCCGATCCCGAGCTCTTCCAGGATGCCGCCGTGGGTGCTCGTCATGGTCTCGCTCATCGGGTTTCCTCCAATCTCGGGGACGCGGTCCGCGCTCGCCGCACGCCGGAAGGCGCTCAGGACCGGGTCGGGGCTTCCTGTCGGCCGAAGACCATCTCGTCGAGGGTGGGCCAATCGATGGCGCCCTGCGCCGCGAAGGTCTTGAGGAGGAGCTCGCGCATCACGGGGTTCTCCCCCTTGCGGAACGCCTCGACCACCTTCTTGAGCTTCGCCTTGGTCGGCTCCTTCGGCGCGTCACCCTTCAGCACGCCGTCCTCGTGCGGCAGCTCCAGCGCGTCCAGCAGCTGCGCGACGTCCTTCGGATACCGCTCCAGGAAGAACGCGGGCAGGATCTCCGCGACGGCGTCCGCGTTCATCTTCAACGACAGCGCCTTCTTGATCATGTCGCAGCGCTTGTCGAACGGCTGCTTGCCGAGGAACACGGGACGGACCCGCAGCGTGGCCGCCGTCACGCTCTCCACCTGCTTGTAGAGGGGCCGCAGGTTGTCGCGCATGTCCGCGAGCAGCGCGTGCATCTCGTCGGCCGTGATCGTGCGAAAGACGTCGATCGGTTGGGTCACGAACGAATCCTCCCCGTCAGGCGGCGTCGGGCGCCGTCACTCCGGATCCTTCTCGAGGAACGGGTACGCGAAGTGGCGCGGCGGGACGAAGGTCTCCTTGATCGTACGCGGCGTGACCCAGCGACTCAAGTTCAGGGCGCTGCCGGCCTTGTCGTTCGTCCCGGACGCGCGGCTGCCGCCGAAGGGCTGCTGCCCCACGACCGCTCCCGTGGGCTTGTCGTTGATGTAGAAGTTCCCCGCCGCGTGGCGGAGCATGTCCGTCATGTGCACGATCGCCTCGCGGTCGCGCGCGAAGACGGCCCCGGTGAGCGCGTATGGCGATCCCCGGTCGCAGGCCTCGAGCGCCGCGTCCAGCTCGCGATCCGCGTAGACGTGGATCGTGAGCACCGGACCGAAGATCTCCTCGCACAGGAGCTTGTAGCGGGGATTCGTGGTCTCCACGACGGTGGGCTCGATGAACCATCCCTCGCGCCCGTCGGCCTTGCCGCCGGCGAGGATCGTGGCGTCGCTCGAGCGCTTCGCGTGCGCGAGATACCCGGAGATCGTGTCGAAGGCGCCCTTGTCGATGACCGCGCCCATGAAGTTCGAGAAGTCCGTGGGATCGCCCATCTTGATCTCGGCGATCTGCGAGAGCAGCTCGTCCTTCACCCGCTTCCAGAGGCTCTTCGGGATGTACGCCCGCGACGCGGCGCTGCACTTCTGGCCCTGGTACTCGAACGCGCCGCGGACGAGCGCGGTGCAGAGGCTCTTCGGCTCCGCCGACGGGTGCGCGAAGACGAAGTCCTTGCCGCCGGTCTCGCCCACGAGACGGGGGTAGTTCGCGTACCTCCCGATGTTCTCGCCGATCTTCCGCCACATGCCGTGGAAGACCTCGGTGGAGCCCGTGAAGTGGACGCCCGCGAAGGCCGGGCTCTCGAGGACCGGATCGCCGACCTCGCCGCCCGAGCCGGGAACGAAGTTGATGACGCCCGGCGGCAGCCCCGCTTCCTGCAGGATCTCCAGGATGTAATGCGCGGAGTACACGGCGGAGGAGGCCGGCTTCCACAACACCGTGTTGCCCATCAGCGCCGGAGAGGTGGGCAGGTTGCCGGCGATCGACGTGAAGTTGAACGGCGTGATCGCGAAGACGAAGCCCTCGAGCGGCCGGTACTCCATGCGGTTCCACATTCCGGGGGCGCTCTCCGGCTGCGCGGCGTAGATCTCCTGCATGTAATGGACGTTGAAGCGCCAGAAGTCGATGAGCTCGCACGCGGAGTCGATCTCGGCCTGATGGCAAGTCTTCGACTGGCCGAGCATCGTGGCCGCGTTCAGCGTCATCCGGTACGGGCCGGCGAGCAGATCCGCCGCCTTGAGGAAGATCGCGGCGCGGTCCTGCCAGGCCATGCGCGACCAATCCGGCCACGCGGCGGCGGCCGCGTCGATCGCCGTCCCGACCTCGGCCGCCCCCGCCTTCTCGTAGCGCGCGAGAAGGTGGACGTGGTCGTGCGGACAGCGCGATTCGCCGGTCTTGCCGGTGCGCACTTTCTTGCCGCCGATGACGAGCGGGACCTCGATCGTTCGCGACCCGAGCCGGCGGACCTCGTCCTTCAGCGCCTGTCGCTCGCGCGTTCCGGGGGCGTACGAGAGGATCGGCTCGTTGGCCGGGAGCCGCGTCCGGAACATGCCGTTCGCCATGGTGAGCCTCGACGTTCTCGGTCGGTGCGCCCCGCCGGTCGGACGATCTCGGACGACCGTGCGCACCGCGGGGAGCATACCCGGGGCCGGAGAGCGCGTCGAGGGCGCGGGGCGGGCCTCAGGGGCGACTCGACGGCGACCGGACCGCCTGCGGGTCGCCGGCGACGAAGCGCCCGACGAAGACGGCCCCCGGGTTCTCCGGGGGCCGTTTCTCGGCGGATGCCCCACCCGATTCGGGGACTACGCTTCGTGCCGCGCCCCAGCGCCGCGACTCAGGGCCGCGGCTCAGCGGCACGGCTCAGTACTGCAGCATGTACCGTTCCAGCTCCCAGGCGTGCACCTGCATCCGGTACTCCGCGATCTCCTCGCGCTTCGAGGCGACGTAGTGCTCGATCGTGTGCGCGGAGATGGCGCCCTTGATGACGTCGTCCGCCTCGAGGGCGTCCAGGGCCTCCTCCAGCGACCCGGGAAGCTCGCGGATGTTGCGTTCCTTCCGCCACTCCTCGGTCTGCAGGTACACGTTCTCCGTCACCGGCGCCGGAGCGGCCAGCTCGTGCTTCACGCCGTCCACTCCGGCCGCGAGGATCGCGGTGAAGAGCAGGTACGGATTCGCCGCCGGATCCGGCGAGCGGATCTCGATGCGCTTCGAGTCCCCCGTGGCCTTCGGGAGGCGGATCATGGGGCTGCGATTCGCGAGGCTGTACGCGATGACCGTGGGCGCCTCGTAGCCCGGCACGAGCCGCTTGTAGCTGTTCACGAGCGGGTTCGCGAGCGCCGTGATCGCGCGCGCGTGCTGCATCACGCCCGCGATGAAGTGCAGCGAGAGCTTCGACATCCCGTGGCGCTCGGCCTTGTCGTCCCGGAAGACGTTCGCGCCGTCCTTCCAGACGGACAGGTGCGTGTGCATGCCGCTGCCGTTGATGCCCGCCTTCGGCTTCGGCATGAACGTGGCCACGAGCCCGTAGTCCCGCGCGATCGACTTGATGAGCGACTTGAACTTCATCAGGTTGTCCGCGGTCTGCAGGCACTCGGCGTAGCGGAAGTCGATCTCGTGCTGGCCCGCCGCCACCTCGTGGTGGAGCGCCTCCACCTCGAAGCCGTACTGCTGCAGCTGGTTCACGATCTCCCGCCGCACGAGCACGCCGCGGTCCACGGGGTCCACGTCGAAGTAGGCTCCCTCGTCGTGCGTGACGAGACGGCCCTCCTTGAAGGCCTCCGCGTCGAAGAGGAAGAACTCCGCCTCGCAACCGGTCATCAGCTCCCAGCCGAGCTCGGAGCGGACGCGGCTGAGGAACTGCTTCAGGTTGTTTCGCGGGTCCCCTTGAAACGGACGGGCCCCGTCCGCCCCCATCTTGTCGGTGTAGACGTCCGAGATCACCCGCAGCACGGATCCCGCGCCGTCCAGCGACGTCTCGAAGAAGCGCGTGCTCCAGTCCGGATAGAGCGCCATGTCGCTCTCGTTGATCCGGGCGAACCCGTCGATCGACGAGCCGTCGAACATGATCTCGTTGTTGTAGGCCTTCTCCAGCTGGCTGAACGGAATCTCCACGCACTTCGGGATCCCGAGCACGTCGACGAACTGCAGTTGCAGGTAGCGGACCTCGCGCTTCTGGCACTCGGTGCGGATCTGATCGAGACTCGTCGCTTTCGAGGAGCTCATGCGGACGTCGCCCTCTTTGGTCGTGGCCATGGGACCCTCTTTGGCGTTCTGCTGGGGTGCTTCGGGGTTTCTCCGGCGCGGAAAGCAGGGATTTACGCGCCTCCGCGCGCGCTCGTCAAGGGGCGCGACGATTCGGCGCCCGGCCTGCGAGAACCCCGCCGTTCATCGGCGCGGCGGGCCGCGATCTTCAGTCCCGCGAGCGGCTCCGGCGCTCGCCCCCGTTCCGAGCCGCGCGGGCGGTTCCCGGACCGCCGCTCGCGCCTTGCCAGCCGGTCCGTGGGAGCGGTTCAATGGCGGCATGCTCATCCCCCTGGACCGCGACGCCGCCGTGCCGCTCTCCCGGCAGATCGCGACGTACGTCGAAGAGCTGATCCGCCGAGGTCACCTGCCGGGCGGGACGCGGCTTCCGGCCACCCGGACCCTCGCGCGCACGCTCGACGTGAACCGCAAGACGGTGGAGACCGCGTACGAGGAGCTGGCGGCGCGGCGTCTCGTGGCGGTCCGGCCGGGACGCGCGGCGATCGTCCGCACGTCGATCCCGGAGCGGCCGGAGCTGGATCTGCCCTTCCGTCCGTCGCGAGGCCGCGATCCGTTCCCCGCCGGCGCTTGGGCCACGCCCGAGCCCCCGTCCGCCGAAGTCGTGGACCTCGCGGGCGTGACGCCGCGCCTCCGGCACTTCCCGGCAGCGGCTCTCCGGCGATTCCACGAGGAGGCGCTGGCGCAAGGCGGTCCGCTCTTCACGCCGCCCCCGCCGCTCGGGGAAGCGGCGCTCCGGCGCGCGGCGGCCGGGCTCCTCGCGCGGGGCGGAGTGCTCCGGCCGGCCGAGGAGGTCGCGGTGTTCGCGAGCCGGGCGGAAGCGTTCGCGGCGGTCGTGGATCTCTTCGTGCCCGCGGGGGACCTCGTGCTCCTCGACGCTCCCGTCGATCCGGAGATCGGGGCGGCGCTGCGCGAGCGGGGCGTGCGCGCCGAGCTCCTCCCCGCCGCGAACGACGCCCTCCGCAGCGCGCTCGCCGAGCGCGCCGACGCCCGGCTCCTCGTGGCCATGACCGGACCGGCGGGCCTGCCCGCGCCGCCGCCGGATCTCGTCCGCCGGAGGGCGCTCCTCGACGCGGTCCGCGAGCGCCACCTCCCTCTCGTGGAGGACGTCACCGGAGGCGAGCACGCACCCGCTCCCCCGATCCCTCCGCTCGCCGCGCTCGATCCGTCGGGACGCGTGCTCCCGCTCTGCGACCTCTCCGACGAGGTCGGCGGAGACCTCACGGCGGCGGTTCTCGCGGTCACGCCGAAGGCCCTCGAGCGGCTTCGCGCGCGCGTGGGTCCCACGGCGCGTCGACCGGACCGGCTGGCGCAACGCGTCCTCGCCGGCGCGCTCGAATGGTCGGGCCGCGCCCGCGTGCAGCGCCAGCTGCGCGAGCGGCGACGGCTCCTGGCGCCGTCGGTGCTGAAGACGATCCGCCGCCGCCTCCCGTCCCTTCCCGAGGCCGAGCTCTCCTCCGGGGCGGACGCGGTCCTGCTGCGAATGCCCGCGGGTGTCGCCGCGGAGCGGGTCCGCGCCGAAGCCGCCTCGCGCGGCGTGCTCGTGCGCACCGCGGCCGATTGCGGCGTGACATCTGCAGAGACGGACTTCCTCTGGCTGGATCTCACGCGACACGAGGAAGGCGAGATCCTCCTCGGCATTCGAGCGCTGGGCGAGATCGTCGACGCCATGCTCCTCGCAGCTTCCGCCCCTCCCGCCAACGCCGGGTGACGCGAGCGCGTCTGCGCGTTGACGCAGACGCGGACTCGTTCGCCCCGCGACCGCCCGGAGCGCCCCCGCCGCCTTCGCGCGCCGCGGCACGCGAGTTGCGATTCCTCGCGGCGGGCGGCGGCGCTCGGTGAAGCCCGTTTCCATCCACCACAGGACTCGCTCGAGGCCGACGGGGGTCTTCGAGCGTCCCGCCCGAAGCGTTCCCGGCGAGCGCAAACGTCGAAAGGAGTCGCCATGAGCTTCGCGCGTACGGTCGCTCTCCTGATCGTGATCGCCATGCTGGCGCTGCCCGGCGTTCCCGGCGCCGATCGGCCCACCGGCGGAATGAACTGGATCTGTCTCGCGTACGGCGCGCTGGCCGGAGCGTCGCTGATGACGGGCAGCGTGGTCGGAGCGGTGAGTCTCTGCCTCAGCGCGGCCCGATCCGGTTGCTTCGGCTGATCCCGTCTCCCGTTCGAGACTCCCGCCCTCCCGTCCACGAGCGTCAGGACCCGTCGAGGAGCTCGCGGACTTCGCCCTAGCAAGCCAGGACTCCCACCCAAGAAAGGAGCGCGCTCGTGACCTTGCTTCGCTGCGTCGGCCTCGCCGGCGTCCTCACTCTCTCGGCCCCCGCGCCGCCCACGCCGCCCGTGCCGGCGGCACCGGTCGGCGGCCAGCTCTTCCTCTGCGGCATGTTCCAGGCCGTGAAGTACGTCTCGCTCTTCACCGGCAACGTCGAAGGGGTCGTCGTCGGCGCCATCGGCAGCGGCCTCTCGTGCGGCTTCGGCTGGTGAGCCGGTGAGCGCCCGAGTTCCCGGAGGCGGGAAGCTCACCCTGCTCGGGCGTGACGTGGCGGACACGCTCGCCGTCCTGCCGTCCCCGCGGAACGGCTTCCGGCGGCTCGGCGAGCGTCGACCGCTGCTGGCGCCCTGGCTCCTGGTGTCGCTGCCGTCGATGGCACTGAGCCTGCTCGTCGTCTCCATCGCGCAGCGCGCGTCGGTGCACCTGCTCTCGGGGATGGACGACCCGGAGCTGGTGCGCTCGGTCGCGCACCAGCTGCAGGCGATGAAGCTGCTGAGCGTCGTGGCCGCGCCGGCCGTCGTATGGCTGCAGTGGTGCGGAACCGCGCTGCTCCTCTGGGCGCTGGCGGCCTTCCTGCTCCGGGACGCGCCGTTCCGCACCATTCTCTGCGTCGTGGCGTGCGCCGGCCTTCCCGCGGTGCTCGCGCGCGGAGTGGACCTCGCGGTGGCATGGCTCGAAGGACCCGAGGTCACTCCGGATCTACTGCCCATCGCCACGTCCGCGTCGAGCTTGGCGGCGCTGCTCCCGGGCGCTCACGGACCCTGGGCGGTGGCGCTCCTGGATCGTCTGACGCCGTTCTCGCTGTGGTCGGGAGCGCTGTGGGTGATCGGCTTGCGGGAAACGCTCCACGCGCCCGCACGCCGGGCGATCGCCATCGCCTTGCCGGCGTGGAGCGTGCTCGCGCTGGGCGGCGCGGCCGTCGCGGTGCTGCGGGGCTCGCTCGCATCGCTCGCCCCCGGGCTGACCGGCTAGCGCAGCGCAGCGCGAGCCGCCGGCGTCCCGGGGGACGCCGGTCGATCAATGACCCGGGATCGTCAGCCGCTGGCCCACCTGGATGTGGTCCGCGTCGGGCAGGCCGTTCGCCGCCACGATCGCCTGCGCGGTGGTCCCGTACTTCGCGGCGATGGAGGCCAGTGTCTCCCCGGCCTGCACCGTGTGCGCGCTCGTGGCCGAGGAGGCCTCGATCGCGTCGATGCGCGCGCGGAGGTCCTTGTTCTCCTTCACCACCTCGTCGAGGATGACGTTCATGCGCTGCAGCAGGTCCGTGCGGTCCTGCTCCCGATTCTGCCCGAGCGCCGCCGCACGATCGGCAGCCCGGCGCGCCTCCTCGGACGTCTTCTGGTCCGCCTCCTGCAGCTCGCTCAGCCGGGTGGCCACCTCACCGGACAGCGAGGTCTGTTTGTCCGTGAGGTCGTCCACGCGGGCCTTCAGCGCGTCGTTCTCCGCCTTGAGCGCGCTGATCTCCTGCGTGAGGTCCTTGATCTTCTCCTCCGTCCAGGCGCCGCGTCGCGTCACGTCCGCCTCGACCAGCTCCACGTGCTTGGTCGTCGCGAAGCAGCCGGCGAGAAGGACCGCGGCTGTCGCCGAGACCAGCCGCGCCGCGATCCTCGTCCCGGACGCCCTTCCCGCGACGCGCATCATCACGTGCGCGGCGCCTCCACCTTGAACTCGGCGCGACGGTTCTTCACCCAAGCCGTCTCGTCGTGACCGGGATCGATCGGCCGCTCCTCACCGTAGGAGACCGTCTGGAAGCGCGACTCTTCGACGCCGAGCGACACGAGATACCGCTTCGCCGCCTGCGCGCGCTGCTCGCCGAGGCCCATGTTGTACTCGTTCGTGCCGCGCTCGTCGCAGTGCCCCTCGATGAGGACCTTCCACGTGGGCTTCTCCTTCAGGGCCGCCGCGATCTTCTCCAGGACCGGCTTCGCCGCGTCCGTGATCTCGTACTTGTCGAACTCGAAGCGGATGGCGACGAAGACGCCCGGATACACCGTCATCGGATCGACGTACTTCGTGGACTCGTCGCGCGACGGCGGCGTGGGGTTGTCGGGCTTCGCGGGCGTGGATGGCGTCGTGGCCACCTCGGTCTGGACCGGCGCCGCGGTCTTCTTGCCGCAGCCCGCAAACGACAGAGCGGCCACGATGATCGTGCCCTTGATGAGCCACGGAATCCGGTGGGTCATGGGTTCTTCCTCCTCCAAAGTCAGGGGATCGGCGACCAGTCCGGCGCCGTGAAGCGGCCGGAGCCTCGGGAAACTCTCAGGGCACGACGCTCGCTCAGGTTCGTGACGTACAAGTCGGTCCGGCCTCCGGCCTTGCGCGAGTACAGGATGCTGCGCCCGTCCGGCGACCAGCACGGATCCTCGCACCCGGAAACGTCCGTGATCGTGGTCACGTTCCCGCCGTCCAGCTCCACGACCTGGATCTGAAAGCCGTCCGGGCGAAGGGCGCAGTACGCGAGCTTCGTGCCGTCCGGTGACCACTCCGGCGCCGTGTTGTAGCTCCCGCGCACCGTCACTCGCCGGACACTCGAGCCGTCGGCGTTCATCACGTAGACCTGCGGCCCTCCCGAGCGATCCGACACGAACGCGATCCGGTGCCCGTCCGGGGACCAGACCGGGGTGGTGTCGGTGGCCGGGTTGCGGGTGAGCCGACGGATAGTACCCGCGGCGAGGTCCTTTGTGTAGATCTCCGGGTCGCCCGCGAGGGACAGGGTGAGCGCCACGGTCTTGCCGTCCGGGCTGAGATCGCCCTGCACGTTCAGCCCCTCGTAGTGCGCGATCTTCTGACGGGCGCCGGTGACGAGGTCCTGGATGTAAACGTCCGGGTACCCGCTGGCGAAGGACGTGAAGATCACCTTCCGCCCGTCGGCCGACCAGCGGGGGCTGAGCTCGAGCGCGTCCTCGCCCGTGAGCGGCTTCATTCCCCACCCGTCGGCGTCCATGAGGACGATCCGCTTCCCGCTGCCCGAATCCCACTCGCAGAGGAGCCTCGTGCGCGCGAGCCCCGGCTGGCCGGTCAGCTTCTTCGAGACGTCGTCGGCGAAGCGATGCATGCGTGCGCGCAGCGTGCCGCCGTCGCCGGCGGGATACGTGCCCTGGAACAGCACCTCGCCCGTTCCGGCGTCGCGGACCGCGCCGTCCAGCGTGCCGCGATCCGCCTTGAGATCGATCACCACCTCCGCGCCGCGACGTGCCCAGTCCTCCAGCGTGACCGGCGGAAGCATGCCGGGCAGAACCGGCTGGAACCATCCGGTGAGATCCAGGTCGAACGCGACGACGTCGCTCGCGGGCGAGCCGACCTCGTTCGCGGGCACGGTCTCGAACTTGCCGATCCCGACGGCGATGCGACGGTCCGGCGCCTTAACCACGTCGATGATGGGGCCGGACGGCTCCTCGGCGAGGAGAGAGCCCGGCAGAGTCAGAGCGAGAAGGACGGACAGCGCCGCGCGCCACCACGCCCTGCCTCGCGCCGGCGCAACGAGCCGCACGATCATGGCGACCCCTTCGCGGTGAAGCGCACCGCGACGTCGAGGAAATCCCCGCCGTACGTGTCCGGAAGCGGCGGGAAGGGTTGAGCGCGATCCACCGCACGGCGAGCGCTCGCGTCGAGCCCGGGCGTGCCGGAGGCGCCGTCGACGCGCACGTCGGTGACGCGGCCGTCGCGATACAGCCGGAAAGCGATCAGGACCTTGTTCGCCCGGCCGGTGAGCAGACTCTCCCCCGGCGGGTCCCAGGAATCCGTGATGCGGGTGCGGAGGAGGTTCAGGTACCACGCGTAGGGGAAGTCCACGCCCTGGACCGCCTGCACTTCGGCGGTCGATCCGCTCCCCGCGGACGCCGGAGCGGGCGCGGCTGGGGCAGGCTCTTCGGACGCCTCCACGTCCTCGAGGCGGCGACGGATGCGCTCCTCGAGCGTGGGGCCGTCCTGGCGTCGCGGCGCGTCGCGGCGAATCGTGCGCGGCGCGGCCGGGCGCATCGCCGGGAGCTTCTTGGCGGGCGTGGCCTTCGCCTCCACCGGGTCGTGCGACGCCTTCGCCGCCGGCTCGACGGCGGGCTCGGCCGGCGTGGGCTCCACCGCCGCCGCGGGCACGGATTTCGGGCGCGAAGCCGGAGCGGCGAGACCCACGGTGATCGTGTTCGGCGCTTGCCAGCGCGGCACGTGCGACTGCGGCACGGCAAGCACGGCGAGGAAGCCGACCGCGTGCACGGTCATCGAGAGGGCGAGCGCGCGGTTCACGGCGACTCCCCCCGCGGCTGCGTGGCGAGGCTCACGCGGGTGAGGCCGGCGAGCCGCGCGCGATCGAGGACGTCCAGCACGGAGCCGTAGCCGATCCGGTGATCGCCCTCCAGCAGAACCGGCAGGTCCGGATCCCGCTTGGCGCGGCGACGCAGCTCGTCGTCCAGGGCCTGCGGGAGGATGGCCTTGCCGTCGAGGAGGATCTCGCCGCCCGGTCCGAGCGCGATGCGCAAGCCCTGCTCGGGCTCCGCGCTGGCGGTGGAGGCCTCCGGCAGCTTGAGCTCGATCCCCTGGTTCAGGACGGGAGCGACGAGGAGGAAGATGACGAGGAGAATCAGCATGACGTCCACCAGGGGCGTGATGTTGATCGCCGTCTGGTACTCCTGGACCGGTCGCCTCGTCTTCGGCACGGAGCCCGCCTCCCGACTAGGCGTTCCGGCGCGCGAAGAGCGAAGAGGCGCCCTCCGGCCCCGGGGCCTGCGCGGCGCTCGGGCGCATCGCGGATCCGCGACGCGAAGCCGCCACGGCCGCCCGCACGAACTCGGCCGAGAAGCGATCGAGGATCGTGGTGACGAGCTGCACGCGCCGGTTGAGCACGTTGTAGGCGATCACGGCGGGAACGGCGACCCCGATGCCCGCCGCGGTGGTGATCAGCGCCTCGGCGATGCCCGGCGCGACGGCGGCGATCCCGGCGCTGCCTTGCAGGCTCATGCCGCGGAACGAGTTCATGATGCCCCA
The DNA here is from genome assembly GCA_046330135.1 of bacterium. Classification (GTDB taxonomy): domain Bacteria; phylum ARS69; class ARS69; order ARS69; family ARS69; genus CAYYFX01. The sequence goes on along the minus strand of JAXLTI010000012.1, from coordinate 37,797 downwards.
GACCGTGCCGAACAGCCCGATGAAGGGCGAGGAGCTTGCCGCGATGCCGAGGCCGAGGTGGCCGCGCTCCAGCTCGGTGATCCGATCCAGGGTCTCGGCCTCGAGCGCCGACTCCAGGCGCGCGATGCCGTCCGAGTCCAGCGGCCCACCGCCTGCGAGATCCCGCTGGGTGCGGTACTCGCGCAGGCCCTCCGCGAGCACCCGGCCCAGCGGTCCCGGCAGGGCGACGGTGCGCGGCGCCTCGAACCACTCGCCGCCGCCCTCGCGGAACCGCGCGAGGCCCGAGACCGAGGTCCGGTACGCGGCACGGAGCACGCCCGACTTCGAGAAGATGACGGTCCACGTGTAGATGGAGAACCCGAGGAGCCCGGCGAGGATGAACTGGCCGACCGGGCCCGAGCGCAACAAGGCTGCAACGAAGGGATGGTCCACGCGAGCTCCCTGCCTGCCCCACCTTCTCGGGGCTCCCGAGATGCCACCGCCCCGCCCGTCCGCGCGGGAATCGCCACCGAAGCCGCACCGTAGCACAGCGCTCCACGAGCGACAAGGCGGCGGGCGCCCGCGGCGACGGGCCGGCGACCCCGCCGATTCCACGCCTACCCCGGGCCTGGCGAGCGGTTCCCACCTTGCGTCCGGCGCGCTTCGTCGCCCGCAACGTCCCGCGACGACGCTCTACCAGAGCATCTCGGGGTGACGCTCGCGACGGTTCACGAACCTCGCCGTCACGAAGAGCCAATCCGAGAGGCGGTTCAGGTACCGGAGGATCTCCGGTCGAACCGCGTTCTCGCCCAGCGCGACCACCGAGCGCTCGGCGCGCCGACAGACGGTCCGCGCGAGATGGAGCGCGGCGCCCGCCGAGCCGCCGGCCGGCAGCACGAAGCTCTTGAGAACCGGGAGGTCGGCCTCCATCTCGTCGATGGACGCTTCGAGCGCGGCCACGTCGGCTTCCTGCACGAGTCCGCGCAGCCGCTCGCGCGCCTTCTCGCTGGGCGAAGCGATCTCCGCCCCGATCCCGAACAGCGTCCGCTGCACGGCCTCCACCTTCTCCCGGAGCGTGGACCACGACGCGAGGCTCGCGTGCGCGAGCCCGAGGGCCGCGCTCAGCTCGTCGACGTCGCCGTACGCGGCCACGCGCGGATCGCTCTTCACCACCCGCTCGCCGCCGAAGAGAGACGTCTTCCCTTCGTCCCCCTGACGCGTGTAGATCTTCATCGGGTCGCTCCCGGACCGGGACGTCTCCCTGTATCTCCTCCCGGCGCACCGCGCGTCAAGGCTCTCCTGCGTGGCGACCCCTCGCCGGGTCGGGTATCTTGCTGGGCGCCTGCGCCAGAGGGCGGGGAGAACCGTCGTGCCGACGAAGAAGAAGGCCGTAGCGCTCCAGGGACGCGCCGTCTCGGGCGGCATCGCGATCGGGCGCGCGGAAATCCACCTCGAGGACCCGTCGGTCGTCCCCGCGTACCTGCTCACGGGGCCCGAGGAGATCGAAGCGGAGCTGCGCCTGTTCGCTCAGGCGCTCGAGGCGGCGGACCGCGAGTCCGCGGCCGACGTCCTGTGGGCGCGCGGCAGCCTGCCGGCGAGCGAAGCGGACATCTTCGAGGCGCAGCGCGCGATCCTCAAGGATCCCTCGCTCGTCGACTGGGTCGAGGCGCGCATCCGTGAGGAGCACCTGAACGCCGCGGCGGCCGTGCATCGTCGCTTCGACGAGTTCCGCGCCATCCTGGCGGAGTCCACGAGCGAGATCATCCGCAACCGCATCCTCGACGTGACGGACGCGGAGCGCCTCGTTCTCTCGCACATCCTGGGGCGGGCCCCGCGCCGCGACGGGGGTGCGGAAGAGCCGGCCCACGAGCGCGTCGTGATGATCGCGGCGGATCCGCCGCCGAGCCTGCTCGCGCGCATCGATCCGCAGCGCGTGGCCGGCATCGTGTGCGAGCAGGGCGCCGGGATGGGGCACGTGGCGGTCCTCGCCCGCGCGCTGAATCTCCCCACGATCCTCCAGGTGACGGGGCTCCTCTCCGAGATCCGCGAGGGCGACGTGATCGTCGTGGACGCGGACCAGGGACGCGTCCACGTGAACCCGAGCGCGGAGGAGCTCTCCCGCGTCCGCGCGCGCGAGCGGCAGCATCGCATCCTGCTGCCGCCGCAGCCCACGGACCCGCGCGGCCAACGCGTCACGAAGGACGGCCGGCGCGTCCAGCTCCTCGGCAACGTCGGCTCGCAGCGGGAGGTCGACGCGTGCGCGCAGAGCGCGGCGGACGGCATCGGCCTCTACCGCACCGAGTTCCTCTACCTCGCGCGCGACCACGCGCCGTCCGAGGACGAGCTGGTGGCGACGTACTCCGCGGCCGCGTGCTCCTTCGTGCAGGAGCCGGTGGACATCCGCCTGCCCGATCTCGGCAGCGACAAGCACCTGCCGGGCGCGCGCACTCCTGCCGAGCGGAACCCGGCGCTCGGGCTGCGCGCGCTGCGCTTCCTCTTCGCCCACCCGGATCTCCTGCGCACGCAGGTGCGCGCGATCCTCCGGGCGGCCGCGGACGGGCCGCTGCGCGTTCTCCTGCCGATGGTGTCGTCGGTGGACGACGTGCGCCGCGTGCGCGCGATCGTCGCCGACTGCCACGAGGAGCTGCGTCGAGAGGGACAACGCCACGATCCGGATCTGCGCGTGGGCGCGATGATCGAGAATCCCGCCGCCGGAGTCCTCGCGCGGGAGATCCTCGACGAAGCCGACTTCGTGAGCGTCGGGACGAACGACCTCACCATGTACATGCTCGCGGTCGACCGGGACGGCGCGCACCTCGCCGTCTACTACGACCCCTTCCATCCGGGGTTCCTGCGGATGTTACGGAGCATCGTGCAGGCGGGGCAGGCGGCCTCGAAGCCGGTCTCGGTCTGCGGCGAGGTCGCGTCGGACCCCACCTGGACCGGTCTCCTCGTGGGCCTCGGCGTCGAGCGGCTGTCGATGGCGCCGCAGTGGATCCTGCCCGTCGGTCACGTCGTCGCGACGATCGACGGCCGTGTCTGGCGCGGCGTCGCCGAGGAGGTCCTAGCGATGAGCTCGGCGGAGGAGATCCGCCGCCGGATCCGCGAGCTGATGCCCACTTGAGCCTCCGGGCGCCGTGACGTCCTCGCCGCGGCGCCGTCCTGATGCGGCGCCGGGCGGGCCGGTGGCCCGGCTTGCGCGGGCCTGCTAGACTCCCCACGCCCTTCGACCGGTGCGCGGCCGCCGCGCCGTCGACAGTCGAGGCACCGCCGGCAGAAGGTGAACCGACGCTCCGGATGAAGATCACCGAATCGAGCCGTACTCGACTCCGCCGGCTCCTCAAGGCGCTCGAAGGGCGCCGGCGCGTGCTCGTCCTCTCCCACGACTACCCGGATCCCGACGCGATCGCTTCCGCCCTCGCCCTCAAGCTCCTGCTCGAGCGACGGCTGAAGGACTGCCACGTGGACATCGGCTCGGGGGGAATCGTCGGGCGCGCCGAGAACCGGGCGATGGTACGGGCGCTGCGCGTGGATCTGCTGACGCTCGCGGAGATCGATCTGGCGAGCTACGAGGCGTTCGCGCTCGTCGACACCCAGCCGCGGACGGGGAACAACTCCCTGCCCGCCGGCGTGCGACCCACCGTGGTCATCGATCACCATCCCCTGCGGCGCGAGACGCGAGCCGTGCGCTGCCACGACGTGCGCGTGCGCTTCGGCGCCACCGCCACGATGCTCTACGAGTACCTCCGCGCCGCGCGTTTCCGCCTCGAGCCGGATCTCGCCACGGCGCTCTTCTATGGCATCCGCACCGAGACGCAGGCGCTCACGCGCGAGGCATCGAGTGCCGATCGGGACGCATACGTCGCCCTCCTGCCGCTCACGGACTTCCGGAAGATCTCGGAGATCGAGCACGCCGGCGTGTCGCGCGAGTACTTCGGCGGCATGGGAGCCGCCCTCGCGGGCACGCGCCTGTTCGGCGACGTCGCGGTCGTGTCGCTCGGGGAGATCTCGAATCCTGACTTTTGCGCCGAGTTCTGCGACATGATCCTGCGACTCGAGTCGATGCGCTGGGCGCTCTGCATAGGCCGCAAGGACGGAATACTGTATCTTTCCCTTCGTACCCGAGAGCGCAAGGGTCACGCCGGGCGGATCATCGCGCGCGTCGTGGGCCGGGAGGGACGCGCCGGCGGCCATGGAATGATGGCCGGCGGCATCGCGTTCCTGGATCGCTTCGCCCCCCCTACGTACGACGGGGCGCTGGCGGTGATCACTGGACGGTACCTCGAAGAGACGGAGGCGGCCGGCCGAGAGCCCACGCCGCTCGTGGACATCCCCGAAACCGTCGGCGCCCCCGGGATTGGATCCCGCTAGGATCCGGCACGGCCGGCGTCGCGACGGCGCGCGAACCGAGACACGAGAACGGACGAAGGGACGCGATGAGCACGGATATCGAGAGCGCGCAGCAAACCCGCGTGGAGGTCGTGGACCGCGTGGTGGTGCGGTTCGTCGGCGACTCGGGCGACGGCATCCAGCTGACGGGGAGCCAGTTCACCAACACGGCCGCGGTCTTCGGCAACGACCTGGCCACCTTCCCGGACTTCCCCGCGGAGATCCGCGCGCCCGCCGGATCCTTGCCCGGCGTGTCCGGCTTCCAGATCAACTTCGCGAACTTCGACATCCACACTCCCGGGGACGAGCCGGACGTGCTCGTGGCGATGAACCCGGCGGCGTTGAAGACGAACGTCCGCGACCTGAAGGCCGGCGGTCTGCTCATCGTGAACTCGGACAACTTCGCGGAGAAGAACCTCAAGCTCGCGGGATACGAGCGCAATCCGCTCGAGGACGGCACGCTCGAGGGCTGGCGACTCATCGCCGTGCCCATCACGTCGCTGACGCGCAAGGCGCTCGAGAGCCAGGATCTCCCGCGGAAGATGGTGGACCAGTGCAAGAACTTCTTCGCCCTGGGCATCGCCTACTACCTCTACAACCGGCCCACCGCGCCCACCGAGGCATGGCTGGAGAAGAACTTCGCGCACCGCCCGGAGGTGATGCTCGCGAACCGGACGGCGCTCAAGGCGGGGATCGCGTACTGCGAGGCCACGCACGTCTTCCAGACCACGTACCGGGTGGACCCCGCGCCCTTCCCTCCGGGCCGCTACCGCAACATCAGCGGGAACACCGCGCTCGCCACGGGGCTCGTGGCCGCGTCGTGGCAGGCGCGCACCGGTCTCGTCCTCGCCGGCTATCCCATCACGCCGGCCTCCGACGTGCTGCACGCCCTCTCCCGCTACAAGCGGTTCGGCATCCTCACGTTCCAGGCGGAGGACGAGATCTCCGCGATCTGCGCCGCGATCGGCGCGTCCTACGCCGGCAAGATCGGCGTCACCGCCACGAGCGGACCGGGAATGGCGCTCAAGACCGAGGCGATGGGCCTCGCGGTCGCGGTCGAGCTGCCCCTCGTGGTGATCGACATCCAGCGCGGCGGCCCGTCCACGGGGCTGCCCACGAAGACCGAGCAGGCGGACCTCCTCCAGGCGATCTGGGGCCGCAACAGCGAGGCGCCCATTCCGGTCATCGCGGCGGCCACGCCGGGGGACTGCTTCTGGATGGCCCTGGAAGCGGTGCGCATCGCGGTGAAGTACATGACGCCGGTGATCCTGCTTTCGGACGGGTATCTGGCGAACGGCGCGGAGCCGTGGCGCATTCCGCGCCTCGACGACCTGCCCGCGATCCCGCTGCGCTATCGCACGGATCCGGAAGGCTTCCAGCCGTACTCGAGGGATCCCGCAACGCTCGCTCGCCCGTGGGCCATCCCCGGAACGCCGGGGCTGGAGCATCGCATCGGCGGGCTCGAGAAGCAGGACGTGACCGGGCACGTGAACTACGAGGCCGCGAACCACGAGCACATGGTGCGGCTGCGCGACGAGAAGGTGCGCAACATCGCGAAGGACATCCCGCCCGCGCAGATCGAGGGCCCGGAGCAGGGCGACGTGCTCGTCGTGGGCTGGGGCAGCACGTACGGCGCCATCCGCAGCGCGCTGCGCCGCCTGCACGACCGCGGAGAGACGGCGAGCCACGTGCACCTGCGCCATCTCCACCCGCTGCCGTCGAATCTCGGCGAGATCCTGCGCCGCTTCGAGAAGGTGCTCGTCCCCGAGCTCAACCTCGGGCAGCTCACCACGCTGCTGCGCGCCCGTTACCTCGTGGACGCGCACGTCGTGAGCAAGGTGCAGGGCAAGCCGTTCCAGAGCACCGAGATCATGAACGCCATCCGCGCCGCGCGAGGGAAGTGACGATGTCCACGACCGCCGAGCCCCGTGTCCTCACCAAGAAGGACTTCTCCTCCGACCAGGAGGTGCGCTGGTGCCCGGGCTGCGGGGACTACTCCATCCTCGCCGCCGTTCAGAGCGTGCTGCCCGACCTCGGCATCCCGCGCGAGAAGTTCGTGTTCGTATCGGGCATCGGGTGCTCGAGCCGATTCCCGTACTACATGAACACCTACGGCTTCCACACCATCCACGGGCGCGCGCCCGCCGTCGCCACGGGGGTGAAGCTCGCGAACCCGGACCTCTCGGTGTGGGTCGTCACGGGGGATGGAGACGGTCTTTCGATCGGCGGCAACCACCTGATCCACCTCTTGCGGCGCAACGTGGGCCTCAAGGTGCTGCTCTTCAACAACCGCATCTACGGTCTGACGAAGGGCCAGGCCTCGCCCACCTCCGAGTTCGGCAAGAAGACGAAGTCCACGCCTTACGGAACCGTGGAGCGGCCGTTCATCCCGCTCTCGGTGGCGCTGGGCTCGGACGCCACGTTCGTGGCCCGCACGGTGGACGTGTACCCGAAGCACCTCAAGGAGACGCTCGCGCGCGCGGCCGCCCACGAGGGCACGGCCTTCGTCGAGATCTACCAGAATTGCAACATCTTCAACGACGGCGCGTTCGAGTCCGTGACGGCGAAGGAAGTCCGCAGCGACGCGCAGATCGAGCTGGTGCACGGAGCGCCCATGATCTACGGGAAGGACCGCGATCGCGGGCTGCGCTTCCAGGACGAGGGCCTCGAGGCGGTGCGCATCGGCGAGAACGGCGTGCGTCCCGAGCAGGTCCTCGTGCACGACGAGACGCGGAACCGCCCCTCGCGCGCGTTCTGGCTCAGCCGGATGGAGCCGCCCGAGTTCCCGGTGGCCATCGGAGTCTTCCGCGCGGTGCAGCGACCCACCTACGACGGCGCCGCCCACGCGCAGCTGCAGCGGGCCCGCGAGGCCGAAGGGCCGGGCGACCTCCAGGCGCTCCTCGAAGAAGGAGACGTCTGGGAGGTTCAAGGAAAGGAACGCAGCGGCCGATAGTCAGGGGCAGGAAGCCCCCGGAGACGGTGAAGCTCCGCTCCCGGGAGGCGCGGGAGGCCCCGATGGTCACGCGCGGACGCGTCGTGTTCACGACCGAAGATGCGAACCGCTCCCTGCCCCTCGTGCGATCCATCGTCTCGGACGTCGCCGATCTGTGGCGCGATCTGATGAAGGTCCGCGACGAGTACGGCAACTCCTCGCCCGAGCACGATCGCATCATGCGGGAGCTGGCCGAGTTCATCCAGGAGCTGCAGGAGATCGGCTGCCACCTCCGCGACTTCGAGAACGGCGTCGTGGACTTCCCCGCGCTCGCGCACGGGCAGGAGACCGCGATCACCTGGCGACTCGGCGAGGATCACGTGTCGGCGGCCGGGACCTCGCCGGCGAACGCCGAGGCCCTGACGGTGCCCGGGCTCGACGGCCCCGACGAAGAGCCTCTGGACTGATCGCTCCCCGATCCACCGGACGTCCCGCCGAGCGGTCGCCCTCGCCGATCGCGCATTGACGTTCGACCGCAGGATCGCCTTGTAGGATCCTCGCGCGGATGAGACCCGTCCTCGCGCTCCTGCTCGTGTCCGCGCTCTGGGGCGGCACGTTCGTCGCCGTCAAGCGCGGGCTCGCCGACGCGTCGCCCCTTCTGTTCGTGGCGGCGCGGTTCCTCCTCGCGACGTTCGCGGCGTTGCCGTTGCTCGAGAGCCGCGATGCGCTCCGGCGGGCGCTGCGCACGGGCATCCCGCTGGGGCTCGTGCTGCTCGGCGGCTATACGACGCAGACCCTCGGACTCGTGACGACCACGCCGGCGCGCTCGGCGTTCCTGACCGCGCTCAACGTCACGATCGTGCCGCTCTGGGCCTTCGCGCTCTTCCGCCGGCGTCCCGCCCCGGCGTCGCTCATCGGTCTCGCGATCGCCCTCCCGGGGCTGTGGCTCGTCACCGGAGCCCGCGGCCCGGCGTGGACGCCCGGAGAGCTCTGGACGCTCGCCTGCGCGGCGCTGTTCGCCCTGCACGTCGTGCTCATCGCGCGATGGGGAGCGAAGGCCGACACCGGCGGCCTCCTCGTGGCGCAGCTCGCGACCACGGGCACGCTGGCCCTCGCCGCCACCCCGGTCCTCGAGCGGCCGCACCTCGCTCCCACGCCTTGGCTCGGCGTCGCGTTGGTCTCCACCGCGGTGCTCGCGACGGCCGGGACCACGTGGCTTCAGCTGCGCTTCCAGCCCCGCGTGGATCCCACCCGCGCCGCCGTCATCTACGCCACCGAGCCCGTCTTCGCAGCGTTCTTCTCCTGGAGCCTGCGCGTGGAATCCATCGACGCCCTCGCCTGCGCCGGCGGCGCCCTCATCGTCTTCGGCGCGCTCGTCTCCGAACTGGGCAGCCGCCGCGGCCCGTGAGTCAAGCGGCTCGACCGTCTCGCCTCAGGTCTCGGCTCAGAGTCGTGTCAGGGGTCGCCTCGTCTCGCCACGTCGGCTCAGAGCCGTGTCAGGGGTCGCCTCGTCTCGCCTCGTCGGCTCAGAGCCGTGTCAGGGTTCGCTCGTCTCGCCTCGGGGCCGGCCTCTTCGCCTCGGACGGGTCAGCCGTCCTGGCCGCAGCGCCCTCCCGCTCGGCGGCTCCGCCATCCTGGCTCCGCCGCCGTAGCTTCGCCGCGGCGAAGAGGCCGGCCCCGAGGCGAGACCGATACCGGGTCGTGGCGGTGAGACCGGCACGAGCCGAGTCGCGCGGCAGACCCGTCGCGAGCCTCGCCGCCGGCACGTTGCTCGGCAACTCAGCGCGAATCGGCCGCGATCAGCGTCCGCTCGGCGATGCCGTGCGCCGAGGGATCCCGCGACCGAGCTGGACGAGCCGCCGCAATCCCTCGTCGCGTCGGCGCAGACCGCGCGAGGCGAGGTAGGCGTCGGCGGCTCGGTGGCGTGCTTTCGCAGCGGCTTCGCGGAGTCGCCGGAGCCACGGATGGCGGAGGCGACGGAGCGGGAGGGCGCCGGAGCCGGGACGGCGGAGGCGACCGTCCGATGCGGAAGCACGCGCCGCCGAGCCGACGACGCGTGCATCACGTGCGGCCACCTGCCGCGCGAGGCGGGCGCTAGTGGTGCGTGCCGCCTCCGTGGCTCACGGCGAGGGCCTTCGCGATGCGCTCGACGGCCCAGTCGATCTCTTCGCGCGTGATGACGAGCGGCGGCGCGATGCGGACCACCTGCTCGTGCGTCTCCTTCGCCAGGAGGCCGAGCTCCATCAGGTGCTCGCAGTAGGGCCGCGCCGGCCCGGACGCGCGCTTGATCTCGATGCCGATCCAGAGCCCGCGCCCGCGGATCTCGCGGACGTTCGCCGGCGGCAGCGCGCGCAGCCGGCCCACGAAGTACTCGCCGAGCGTGCGCGACTTCTCCACCAGGTTCTCGTCCCGCAGGACCTCGAGAGCGGCGATCGCGACCGCACAGCCGAGCGGGTTGCCGCCGAACGTGGAGCCGTGGTCGCCGGGGCGGAACACGGACATGATCGCGTCGGACGAGAGGACGCCCGAGACCGGATAGAAGCCGCCGGACAGGGCCTTGCCCACGATCATCGCGTCCGGCCGCACGCCTTCCCACTCGCTGGCGAAGAGCTTGCCCGTGCGGCCGAGGCCGCTCTGGATCTCGTCCGCGATGAGGAGCACGTCGTGGCGGCGGCAGAGCTCCGCCGCGCGCTTCAGGTAGCCCTCGGGCGGAACGATGATCCCCGCCTCGCCCTGGATCGGCTCGACGAGGAACGCGGCCGTGCTCGGATTGATGGCGGCCTCGAGCGCCGCGATGTCGCCGTACGGCACGATGCGGAAGCCGGGGGTGAACGGGCCGAAGCCTTCGCGGTACTGCTCGTCCGTGGAGAAGCTCACGATCGTGGTCGTGCGCCCGTGGAAGTTCCCGGCGCACGCGATGATCTCCGCCTTTCCTTCCGGGATGCCCTTCTTCTCGTAGCCCCACTTCCGCGCCATCTTCACCGCGGTCTCGACCGCCTCGGCGCCCGAGTTCATGAGCAGCACCTTCTCGTAGCCGGTGAAGCTGCACAGCAGCTCGCAGAGCGGTCCGAAGCGATCGTTGTGGAACGCGCGGGACGTGAGCGTGACGCGCTCGGCCTGCGTGCGGAGCGCTTCGAGGATCCGCGGATGGCAGTGGCCCTGGTTGACGGCCGAGTACGCCGCGAGGAGGTCCATGTACTTCCGCCCCTCGGGGTCCCACACCCACACGCCGCGGGCGCGCTCGATGACCACCGGCAGCGGGTGGTAGTTGTGGGCGGCGTACTTGTCCGCCATCTCGATGAACCGGTGCGTCGTGGTCGTGGCCATGCGGAGCCTCCGTGCGTCGCGGGTCTAGGGGGGTTTCGGCATTCTCGACCCCTCACGCGAGTCCGGCCAAGGTATCCGCCCGCTCCCGCGAGGGCAACGCGCCCCTGCGGCGCCGCCCGGGTCCGGTCGTGGGTCCCCTCGACGCACTCACGGCCGGCGAGCCTGCCCTCGGCGGGGGAAGGCGTGGCCGACCGTCGCGGAGCGCCCAGGACCGGCTGAAGGCGGGAGCTCGTGATCGAGAACCGCCGTGCGCGCTTTTGCCAGATCCGCAGCGGGAGCGTATTGTGGAAGGCCGCCGATTCGACAGGAGTGACGAATGACCGTCTCCGGCGTCTTCGTGCACGAGAGAGGCCTCTGCGAGTCCGAGTCGGTGGGCGACGGCACCCGGATCTGGGCGCACGCTCACGTGATGAAGGGCGCCGAGGTCGGACGGAGCTGCAACATCGGCGAAGGCTCGTTCATCGAGAAGGGCGCCAAGCTCGGGAGCTTCTGCACCGTCAAGAACGGCGTCTCGGTGTGGGACAAGGTCGTCTGCGAGGACTACGTCTTCCTCGGCCCCGACGCGGCCTTCACGAACGATTTCCTGCCCCGCGCCGCGTTCAAGAAGGACCCGGACACCGAGTTCCGATCCACGCTCATTCGCGAGGGCGCCTCGATCGGCGCGAACGCCACGATCGTCTGCGGCGTCACCATCGGCCGGCACGCCATGGTCGGCGCCGGCGCGGTCGTGACCCGGGACGTCGCGGACTTCGCGCTCGTCGTGGGCTGCCCGGCCCGCCCCGTCGGCTGGGTCGGACGGTACGGAACGCGGCTCGAGTTCGATGCCAATGGAGAGGCGCGCTGCACGAAGACGGGAGACGTCTATCGCCTCGTGAACGGCGCGGCCACCCTGGTCAAGATGGGCAGCCCGCCCACGCGGCGCTGAGGAGAGCGACCATGACCGCAGCGAGAGCAAGCGCGAAAGAGGCGGTGGACATCGGGCGGATCCTGGCCGCCAGCGGACCTTCCCGCGTCTCGAGCTTCGCGGAGAAGATCCCCGTCTCGTCCATCCTCAAGGTGGCGGGCGAGATCCGCGAGATGAAGGCCCGGGGGATCTCCATCCTCGATCTCACGGTGGGAGATTTCCACCCCTCGCAGTTCCCGGTGCCGCAGGGTCTCGTGGACCGCATCATCGATGCGCTCGAGCACCGGGAGACGAACTACCCTCCGGTGCAGGGCGTCGCGGAGCTTCGCGAGGCGCTCGCGGAGATGACGCGCGAGGACCTGGGCTTGGACTACTCGCCCAGCGCCTTCCTCGTGGCCGGCGGCGCGCGGCCGCTCCTCTACTCCGGCTACACCACGCTCGTAGACCCCGGCGAGACGATCCTCTTCCCCGTCCCGTCCTGGAACAACCACCACTACGTGCGCCTGTGCGGCGCCGTCGGGGTGGAGATCCGCGGAACGCCGGCGAAGAACTTCCACCCCGATCGCTCGGACGTGGAGCCGCATCTCTCGCGGGCGCGGGTCCTGGCGTTGAACTCGCCCCTGAATCCCACGGGCACGTGCATCGGGCGCGAGCAGCTCCGCGGGATCTGCGAAGCGATCGTCGAAGAGAACGATCGCCGCCGCCCGCGCGGCGAGCGTCCGCTCTTCGTGCTCTTCGATCAGGTGTACGGCAACCTCACCTTCGGGTCCGCGGAGCACTTCACTCCGGTCGGGCTCGTGCCGGAGATGGCGCCGTACACGCTCCTCATCGACGCCGTGAGCAAGGGCCTTTGCGGCACGGGTCTGCGCGTGGGCTGGGTCGCCGGGCCGCCGGACATCACCGCGAAGATGGCCGCGTTGCTCGGACACTACGGATCCTGGGCGCCCCGCGCGGAGCAGATCGCTACGGCCCGCTTCCTGCGGGATCGGGACGCGCTGCTCGCCCACCGGCGCTGGATGATCCGGGAGCTCTCGGCGCGCCTGCACGCGCTGGACGCGGGCTTCCGAGCCATGCGCGAGGCGGGTCTGCCCGTGGAGCACATCGAGCCGCAGGGGGCCATCTACCTCTCGGTGCGCTTCGATCTCCAGGGTCGCCGCCTCGCGGGACGCGTCATCCGCGACAACGAGGATCTGCGGCAGGTCCTGCTCAACGAAGCGGGCTTCGCGGTGGTGCCGTTCGAGGCGTTCGGGGGCGAAGGCCACGATGGCTGGGTCCGCCTGTCCGTGGGCGCGGTCGGCGTGGACGAGATCGAGGCGGGGCTCGCGCGGGTGCGCACCCTGCTCGGGCGAGTCGAGTAGCCGCGCCGCCCGGATCGCCGCCCAGAAAACGACGAGGGGAGCGACCGCCGGCCGCTCCCCTTCTTCATGGTGCCCGAGGCGGGATTCGAACCCGCAAGGGTTACCCCACACGGCCCTCAACCGTGCGTGTTTACCAATTTCACCACCCGGGCATCACTTCGTCTTTCCCTGCGCCTTCCCCGGAGAAGCCGTCGGCGGTGCCGTGGCCCCGGCCGCCGGCGTGGCCGCACCCTGCCCCGGACCCGCGGGCGCCGTGCTCGGCCCGCCGGGCAGCGGCACCGCCTGAATCGGCGCCGCACCGGGGCCGGACGCGGCTCCCGGAAGACCCGATGGCGTCCCCGGCGCCGCGCTTCCCGCACCCCCACCCAAGGGCGAGCTCCCTCCCGGAGGAGCGGTCGTGGCCGGCACGCCGAGCGGCGCTTGCTGGCTGGCCTGCTCCGCCACCACGCTGTGCGGTACGCGCCCGCGCGTGGTGCCGAGGAGCGTGAGGCTCAGGGACGTCACCATGAACGCAGCTCCGAAGATGGTGGTGGCCTTCGAGAGCACGGTGGCCGCGCCGCGGCCGCCGAAGACGGTGGACTCGGCGCCGCCGCCGAACGCGCCGCCCGCCAGGCCCGTTCCCTTCGAGGACTGGAGCAAGACGATCAGCACGAGGATGATGCAGACGAGGACATGCAGTCCGAGAACGATGCCGTAGATCATGCCGCTCCCACGATCGTGAGGAAGCCCTTCGCTTCCAGTGACGCGCCGCCCACGAGACCGCCGTCGACGTTCGGCTGCGAGAAGATCTCGCGGGCGTTGTCGGCTTTCACGCTGCCGCCGTAGAGGATCCGGGCGGCCACGGCCACCGGCTCTCCCAGCAGGGCCGAAAGCACGACCCGTATCTTGCGGTGAACCGCCTCCGCGACGTCCGGGGTGGCGTTCCTCCCGGTTCCGATGGCCCAAACGGGCTCGTAAGCGACGACCGCCCGCGCGACTTCGGTGCCGGGAAGACCGGAGAACGCCGCGCGGACCTGCCGCTCGACGACCTCTTCGGTGCGCGTCGCCTCCCGCTCTTCCAGCGTCTCGCCGACGCAGACGATCGGCGTCATGCCGGCGCCGAGCACGGCCTCGAGCTTCTCGCGGACCGTGCCGTCCGTCTCTCCGAAGATTCGCCTGCGCTCAGAATGACCCACTATAACGAAACGGCAGCCCAGGTCAACCAACATCCCCGTCGACACTTCGCCGGTGTACGCGCCCTCCGGCGCGGCCGCGCAGTTCTGGGCGCCCCAGGCCACCGGCGTGCCGCGGAGGGTCTCGGCCACCGCCGGAATCGCCGGAAACGCCGGGCAGACGGCGACCTCCGCCGCCCCCTCCCGGCCGCGCAAGCCGTTCGCGATCTCGCGCGCGAGAACGCGCGCCTCAGCCGGCGTGCGGTACATCTTCCAGTTGCCGCAGACGAGCGGGCGCCTCACGCGCGAGCCTCCGCCAGCGCCGCCACGCCCGGGAGCTCTTTCCCTTCCAGGAACTCGAGCGACGCGCCGCCGCCCGTGGAAACGTGGCTCACGCGCTGCGCCAGCCCCGCTTTCACGATGGCCGCCGCCGAGTCCCCGCCGCCCACGATCGTCACGCAGCCCTTCGCCGTGGCGTCCGCGAGCGCCCGTGCGATGCCCAAGGTCCCGGCATCGAACGGCTCCACCTCGAAGACGCCCATCGGGCCGTTCCAGAGCACGGTCTTCGCCTTCAGCACCTCCGCCCGGTACGCCTCGACGGTCTTCGGGCCGACGTCCAGCATCTTGAGCCCCTTCGGCATCGCGTCGCAGGCCACCGTACGCCGCTCCGCCGCCGGCGACGCCTCCGCCGCCACCACGCAATCCATGGGCAGCAGGAGACGCACGCCCTCGCGGCTCGCGCGGGCGAGCAGCGCTTTCGCCACGTCCAGCCGGTCGTCCTCCACGAGGCTCGCGCCGACCTCGAAGCCCTTCGCCTTGAAGAACGTGTTCGCCATGGCCCCGCCCACGAGGATGGCGTCCACCTTCCCGAAGAGGTGCTCGATGACGTCGATCTTCCCGCTGATCTTCGATCCGCCGAGGATGGCCACGTAGGGCCGCCCCGGGCTCGACGTGGCCGCGCCGAGGAAGCGCAGCTCCTTCTCCATCAGGAAGCCCGCGGCGCTCTCCTTCAGGATGCCGGGCACGCCGGCGGTGGACGCGTGCGCGCGGTGCGCCGCACCGAACGCGTCGTTCACGAAGACGTCCCCGAGGCGCGCGAGCCGGCGCGCGAAGTCCGGGTCGTTCGCCTCCTCCTCCGCGTGGAAGCGGAGGTTCTCGAGCAGCAGGACGCCGCCCGCGGGCAGCGACGCGGCCATTCGCTCGACCTCCTCCCCCACGCAGTCGGGCGCCATGCGGACGTCCGCGCCGAGCAGCTTGGAGAGCGCCCGCGCCACCGGAGCGAGCGTGAGATCGGCCTTCGGCTTGCCCTTCGGCCGGCCGAGGTGCGACATGAGGATCACGCGCGCGCCCGCCGACACGAGGTGGCGGATCGTGGGCAGGCTCTTGCGGATGCGCGTGTCGTCAGCCACCTCGCCGTTCGCGAGGGGCACGTTGAAGTCGACGCGGACGAGGACGCGCCGGCCGCGGACGTCGAGGTCCGCGACCGAGCGCTTGGCCTTCGTTTCCACCGTCATGGTCAGGCCACGGGCTGGCGAGCGACCTGCTGCACCATGTCCGCGAGGCGGCACGAGTAGCCCCACTCGTTGTCGTACCAGGCGATGACCTTCACCATGTTGCCGTCCAGCACCATCGTGGACGCCGCGTCGAAGATGGAGCTGTGCGGATCCCCCACGATGTCCACCGACACGATCGGATCCTCCGTGTAGGCGAGGATGCCCTTCAGCTCGCCTTCCGCGGCGGTCTTCATCGCGGCGTTGACCTCCTCCACCGTGACGTTGCGGGAGAGGACGGCCGTGAGGTCCACGAGCGACCCGTCGGGGATGGGCACGCGGACCGAGATCCCGGTGAGCTTGCCGGCGAGCGCCGGGAGCGCCAGCGCCACCGCCTTCGCCGCGCCCGTGGTGGTGGGGATCATGCTGACCGCGGCCGCGCGCGCGCGGCGCAGGTCCTTGTGCGGGAAGTCCAGGATGCTCTGGTCGTTCGTGTACGCGTGGATCGTGGTCATGAGGCCCTTCACGAGGCCGAAGCGATCGTGGAGGACCTTCGCCACCGGCGCCAGGCAGTTCGTGGTGCAGCTGGCGGTGGAGATGACGTGGTGCTTGTCCGGGTCGTACGTGTCCGAGTTCACGCCCACGACGACGGTGACGTCCGCGTCCTTCGCCGGCGCGGAGATGATCACCTTTCGGGCGCCGGCGTCGATGTGCTTCGCCGCGTCCGCGCGCTTGGTGAAGTAGCCCGTGGATTCCACCACGACTTCCACACCGAGCTGCTTCCACGGCAGCTTCGCGGGATCCTTCTCCGCCAGCACCTTCACCGTCCTGCCGTCGACGACGATGGCGCCGTCCGCGCCGCGGACGTCGTGGCCGTAGCGTCGGTGCACCGAGTCGTACTTGAGGAGGTGCGCCAGGGTGGACGGATCGGTCAGGTCGTTCACCGCGACGATGTCGACGCCCGGTTTGCCGGCGAGAGCGCGAAACACGAGGCGGCCGATGCGGCCGAAGCCGTTGATCCCGATTCTCACGGACATGCACGACCCCCTTACCTAGAGCGGGAAGTGGCGGGCGAAGGCGCACGAGGGTACCCGCCATGGGGGGGTCGGTCAAGCCGACGGGCCGCGCCGGGCGAGGCGGGGCTCGTCGTCACGGATCAAGGGCGCTGGCGGAGCCCCCGCAACCGATCGGTGAGCTGACGCATCCGCTCGGTCTGGGTGAGGATGACTTCGAGCCCGCTGCGGGCGGCCTCCGCGTTGCCGCGATCGAGGTGCATCCGCGCGAGCTCCGCGCGCCCCACGATGATGCCCAGGCAGTTGTTGAGATCGTGCCCGATGCGGCCCGCTTCCTCCGCGAGCGCCGTGGCGCGATCGGTGGGAGCGGTCCCTTCGGGACGGGGAACGAAGTCGGGGGACGGCAGGGTCATCACTCGATCTCCGGAGAGCCGCCGTGGGCGGAGAAGCGTTGAGCGGCCGCAGCCGCGTAGTCGCCGAGGCGCGCCGCGATTTCGCGCTCGGGATCGCCGTACGAGCTGTCGCGCCCCCTCGCGTCCGCGACGCGGTAGACCACGACCACGCCGAGAAGCTCGTCGTCGTCGGAGAGCATTGGAATCGCGAGCAGGGACTTCACGTTCGAGCGCGTGAGGAGGGACTCCGCCTCGCGCGCCGGCAGATCCGTGTCCGTGACGCCGGCACGCCGTCCCAGGACTTCGCGCGCCACCCGCTCCTCGAGCTCGCTCAGCGGATCGTCGGGGCCGCCGGGCGAGGCGCCGTGGGCGGCGAGCAGCTCGAACAGCTCCAGGTCGGCGGCGCCCGGGGGAACGTCGTCACGGAGGATTCGCACCGTGGCCACGTCGGACTCGAGCACCGTGGCGGCCGTGAAGGCGACGAGACGCCCCAGCCCGCGGCGCTCGCGTGCGGCGCCGAAGGCCACCCCGAGCTCGGAGAGCGCGGACAGCATCGTCACCATGTGCTCGGAGCTGGCCTGCGCGCGCGACGCCCCCACCTGCTCGCCGACCACCGCCGCGACGGTCGAGACGAGAGCGATGCGACCGGCGTCCATCGGGGAGCCGGCGGTCGCCTCGACCGCGAGCACGCCCACGAGGTCGGTGTGGTGGCGAATCGGGACCGCGACGCTGGCCACGCGCAGCGCTTCGACGTCGCCGGGATCGTCCGGCGAGTGGCGCAGCACCAGCGGCCGGCGATACCGTGCCACCCACCCCACGAGCCCCGTGCCCACCGGGACGGAGAGCGCGTCCATGGACGACGCGGTTCCGCCGCTCAGCGCACGGAGCACGAGGCGCTCGGTCTTCGGCTCGTGGAGCCAGATCGCGCACCAGTCCACGTTGAGGAGCTCCGTGGCGCGCGTCGCCACGCGACGCAGCCGCGTGACGAGGTCCTCGCTCGAGGACGCGATCGACTCGATCGCGCCGCGCACGGAGAGCTCGAACGAGCGCCCGCGCACCTGCTGGAGCTGCCGCGAGCGGTCGAGCGCGGGACCGACCTGACGGGCCCACGTGGCGAGGCGCCGCAGCTCCGGGTGGTCGAACGGCTCGTTCGTGGGCTCCGAGTTCACGTTGAGCACGCCGAGGACGCGCCCCTCCGCCATGATGGGCACGCACACCGCCGAAGGGATCTCGGGGCGCTCGCCGCGCACGGGGAAGCGCTCGTCGCCGATCGTCCCGACGAGCAGGAGCGGCTCCGCGTCGTCCGCGACCCGACCGGCGATCCCCTCGCCCACGCGCTGCCGCGTCTCTCGCACGACGAGATCGGACAGACCCACCGCGGCGACGATCTGCAGCGTCCGTCCGTCCTCGGCGAGCAGCATCAGGCTGCCGGAGACGCCGTGCACGGAGCTCATCGCGAGGTCGAGCACGCGACGACACAGGCGATCGAAATCGAAGAGCAGGTCGAACGCACCGGAGAGCGCCACGAAGTCGGACACGTCCTCCGCGCCGGGGCCGCTCGCTTCGGCGGCGTGCACCGTGGCGTCCCGCGGGGCGAACTCGCGAGGGGGTTCCTCGAACCGCGCCCGTCGCGCGGCCGCCTGCGGCGACGAGAACGTCGGCGGCCGGGCGGGCTCCGGTCGGGGCTCGGGCCCGAGCGTGTCCGGGCGGATCGAGTCCAAGGACGGCGGGGCCGCGAGCGAAGGCGGCGGCACGGCCTCCTCGCGGTGGGCCGGCGCATCGAGCGGCGGACTCGTCGCCGGCGGCGCCGCGGGCGCGGGCGGTCCCGACGCCTCGGGCGCCGCGACCGGTGCCGGCTTCGCAGGCTCGGTGCGGAGGAACGCCTCGGGGTCCGCGGCGAAGAGCTCGATCTCGTCGCGATCGATGCACGGCACGCGCTCGAGGTGCAGCCCTTCGAGGACGCCCTCCAGGCCTCTTCGCGCCATCACGACGACGTCGGGCGGCGGGTCGAGGATGACCGTGGCGCCACCGGAGATGGCGGGAATGCCGAGACTCTGCGCGACGGCGAGCCCCAGCGCATCGGCATCGGACTCGTAGACGAGGCGGACGCGGACGCCCTTCGTGCGGTGCAGCAGCTGCATTGCGGCCACGTCCGCTTCGCGTGCGCCCAGGAGCACCACGCCGACGGCGCGGCCGGCCTCCGGCGGCGCGACGGCGGTCGGCGTGGGCGGCGCGGACTGCGCGACCGGTGCCGGCGGAACGGCGGGTTCCGGCAGAGCCGGGGGAGTCGCGGGCGGCACGTCCGCGAGCGTGGGCGCGGGCGCGGACGCCGCCGGCACCGCAGGCGTCATCGGAGGCGACGTCTCGGGGGCGGCGGGCGGAACGGAGGCCACCGCGTCGGGCGGCGCCGCCGCCGGCATGGCCGGCGGGATGGCGGGCGGCACGGAGCCCGGCATGGCGGCCGGCACGGGCGTCGCCAGTCGACGCCCTGCAAGCCCTCGCCGCGCGAGCGGCACGGCGACGTCGATGAAGTCCTGGCTCTGCGGCGACGCGGACAGGATGCCCGCCAGCGGGAACGCGGCGAGCCCGGCACGCGCCTTCTCGATCGACGCCTCCGTGATCGCGAGCACGGGAACGCGAGCCGCGTCGCGCGCCATGCGGGCGCAGAACTCCGCGGCGTCTTCGGGAGCGGAGTCGAAGCCCACGATCGCGAGCGCGAAGAAGGCGGGATCGTGGCGCGCCCATGCTTCGGCGCCCGAGTCGCACGACGCCAGATCGTCCAGACCCGCGCGCCGCAGGGCGTCCGCGAACGCCATGCGCGTCCACGAGTCCGCCTCCACGAGCAACACTCGATCCGTCGTGGGCGTCGGCCAGCGGGTGAGGCGATCGGGCTCCAGGATCGCCTTCGGCGTCTCCGGGACCGGCGTTTGCGTCTCCGTTGTCGGCATGCCTTCGACCTCGTGGAAGAGGAGCAAGAGCTCCTTGGCTTCATCGTCCTCGCGAGCGGTCGGCTGGATCTCGATTTCGAGCCGGAGCGGCCGGCCATCCGCCGTCCGGACGGACACGGTCCCGACCGCCGGCCCTCCCCCGCTCCGGAAGGCGTCCACCAGCGCCGGCAGCTCCGTATCGCGCAGCTCGGGCAGCATCGTGAAGAGGTGCGGGCGGTCGAGATCCTCCCCCGCGTCCGGCCGGCCGAAGAGCGAGCGGAGTCGCGCGTTCGCCGAGCGAACGTGGAGGGCCCGGTCCACCACGCACGCGGCAACGCCCAGCTCCTCGAGCGGGGTCTCGGCCCGTCGGTCGCCGGGGCTCGCGGAAGGTTCCTCCGGCGGCGGCTCGGCTGCGGGCGGCTCGGCCGGCGGCGGCTCGGCCGGCGGTGGCTCGGCCGCTGGCGGCTCGGCGGACAGCGGCTCGGCGGACAGCGGCTCGGCGGACGGCGGCTCGGCGGACGGCGGCTCGGCGATCGGCAAGTCGACGACGGGCGGCGGTGGTACGGGCAACGTCTCGGCGAACGGCGCCGGCTCAGCAGCGGTTGGTGGAGCGGGAAGCTCGACGGTCTCGCGTCGGCGAGCCCAGAGCAGCACGCGCCGGTAGGACGGATCCTCGGTGTCCCATCCGAGGGCGCGCACCGTCCACGAGGCCGCCTTCCCCTCCGGTTCGGCCACCTCGAGGCGCTCGATCGAGAGCGTCTCGTCCCCACCCGCGCACAGCCGGCGGAGCGCATCAGCCAGGGTCGAGCCGGGCTCGTCGGGCAGCCCTGCGCGCAGCAGCGCGTGATCGGCGAGCGACGCTCCGCGAAGGGCGTCGATCGACCCGAACCCGAGTGCGTGCGCGAGCGCCCCGTTCGCGTTGCGCACGCGCAGGCGGTCGTCCAGGACGCCGATCGGATCGGGGACGATGTCGAGCAACGCCTCGCTGAACACGAGCAGGTACGCGAGGGCTTCCTCGAAACTCCCGCCGCCGGGATCCTGCGAGTCTGGCTCCCCCGGTGAAACCATGGTCGTACGCATCCCTGGCCCGGCAATCCGCCGGGCCTGACCAACCTCGCCCAATCTTGGCAAAGAATCGGCCGCTGGAGCCCTCGACTTGACGCCGGGCGCCCGGTTCCAGGGTACGCCGAGCGTGGCGCCGGAGGGTCTCCGGAAGGCCCCGGCATGCCCGTGAGCGACGACGTGGGCGCCGGGAGGAGGTCGAGAGGCCCCTACGGCGGCGAGACGGGGTCGAGACGCCCGGCCGAGGGCAGGGATGCTCCGCGGACGCCGAGAATGCGTCGAGGCTCCGGGCGGCCCCGAAGCCTCGACCCCACTCGATGGACGTCGCCGGCGAGCCCTGCTAGCGCCTCCGGAGACCCCGCCCGTGCCGTCGCTTCCGGCGGGAGAAGCTCGCCGCGTCGTGCGGCTCGTGGGACTCGTGGGATTCGCGAAGCTCGGCCGCCTCGTCGAGTGCGCTCTCCCCTGCCTCGACCGAGGTCGAGGCCGTCTCGCTTGGAAGGTCCGCCGGCGAGCCCGCCAAGGAGACGCTCGTCGGCTCCTGTCTCGGCGGAGAGAAGAAGCCGCCGACCGGGGCGACGTCCTCCTGCACCGTCCCCTCGACCGCCCGCTCCACCGGCTCCAGGTCGACCCGGGACGGCCCGAGAGAGCCGGCCGCCGTCTCCGGAACCACCGACGAGCGAGCCGGCGACACGGGGCCCACGGCGGACGTGGGATGCGGCGCCCGCGGACCGTCGCCGGGGCCGCGCCGGGACCGTCGACGTCGACCGAAGGCGCCGGACTCCGACGCTGCCCGGCCCGTCACCCCCGGGGGAACCTCGGGAACGCGCGGCTCCGCGGACACCCCACGCACCTCGCGCTCGGGCTCGGCCACGGGAGCATCGACGCTCGGTCCTTCCCGCGCCTCGAACGCCTCAAGAGGCTCACGGGCCTCACGAGGCTCACGGGCCTCACGGGCCTCACGCGACCCACGCGCCTCGCGCCCTTGGCGCGGCCACCGCGACGAACGCGTCGTTTCGCTCGCCACTCGCGGCGACTCGCTCGGCACGCGAGGAGGCTCGCTCGTCATCCCCGGCGACTCGCCCATCGCCGTGGGTGCCTCCTCGATCCCGAGAGGGGGTCCTTCCATCGCCGGCGGCGTGGCCGGCCGAGGGCCGCGATCGCGACGCCGCGGCCCCTCGGGGGGCCGCCGCGAATCTCCGGCCCGACGACGCTCTTCGCGTCGGCTGCGCCCCTCGCGCTCCTCCTGCTCGCGCTGCTCGGCCTCCGCGCGGCGAGCGGCCCGCAGCTGCTCGCGCGACGCCACGATCCCGTGGTCGCCGCGGTTCGTCGGCGGCGTGGGCGTGACGTCCCGCGGCCGCGCGCGCTCCGGTCGCGGAGCGGGCGCGTCCGGGCGATGACGAACGGGCACCTCGTCCCCTCGCGCGCGCGGCGGCCCCTCGTCTGCCCGGGCCCGCACCGGCGCATCTTCGGCACGCACGCGCGGCACTGCTTCCTCGCTTCGGCCACGCACCGGCACGTCGTCACCGCGATGGCGGACGGGCTCTTCTTCGCGCGGCCCGCGACGTCGCGGCGGGACTTCCTTCCCTTGACGGCGCTCGAGCGCGGAGCGGGCGGCGTTCTGCTCCGCCTCCTTCTTGCTCTTGCCGCGACCGATGCCCCACACCTCGCCCTTCACCACGACCTCGATCGCGAACTCCTTCTCGTGCTCCGGTCCTTCCTCGCGCCGCACGCGATAGACCGGATGGCTCAGCCGCTTGGACTGCACGTGCTCCTGCAGCAGCGACTTGAAGTTCGTGTGGTCCTCGTCCTTGAGGATCTCGTGGATCTCGGCGAGGAGGAACTTCTGGATGTACTTGTTCGCGGCGCGGAATCCCTGATCGAGGTAGATGGCGCCGATCACGCCCTCGAACGAGTCGGCGAGGATGGACGCACGATCGCGACCGCCCATCTCCGATTCCTCGCCCGAGAGCAGGAGGAACTCGCCCAAGCCCGCATCGCGCGCCACGGTGGACAGCACCTTGCGGCTCACGAGGAGGGACTTCATCTTCGAGAGCGCCCCTTCCGAGCGGTCGGGGAACTGCAGATACAGGAATTGGCTCACCGCGAGGCCCAGCACGGAATCCCCGAGGAACTCCATCCTCTCGTTGGACTCGTTGCGCGTCTGGGCGGTGACGTGCGAATACGAGCGGTGAGTCAGCGCCTGCTCCAGGAGACCGAGATCCGTGAAGGTGATCCCGATCTTGCGCTGAAACTTCTTCAAATGTCGGACTCTCTCGCCCGACGGTCCCTTGCGCGTCCCCACGAGGAGCTTCCCCATGACGGAGAGCCCCCGGCGGATCGCGGACGTCTTTCTATCCTTCATATCTCCTGGTCGCGAGCGTCACGTTGTGTCCCCCGAAGCCGAGCGAGTTGGTGAGGGCCGCGCCCACCTCGACGTTTCGCGCCTCGTTCGGAACGTAGTCGAGGTCGCACTCGGGGTCCGGGTTCCGGTAGTTGATGGTCGGCGGGATCCGCCCTTCCTGGTGGGCGAAGGCGCAGATGATGAACTCGATTCCGCCGGCCGCGCCGAGCAGATGCCCGGTCATGGATTTCGTGGAGCTGACCGCCACGCGAGCCGCCTGGTCGCCGAGGGCCGTCTTGATCGCCATGGTCTCGAACTTGTCGTTGAGCGGCGTGGACGTGCCGTGGGCGTTGATGTAGGCGACGTCCGCGGGAGCGAGCCCCGCGTCCGCCATGGCGGCCTTCATCGAGCGCGCGGCCCCTTCCCCCTCCGGAGCGGGAGCCGTCATGTGATGGGCGTCGGCGGTGTAGCCGTATCCGCACATCTCGCAGTAGATCTTCGCGCCGCGGGCCTTCGCGTGCGTCAGCTCCTCCAGCACGACGATGCCCGCGCCTTCGCCGATCACGAAGCCGTCCCGTTCGGCGTCGAACGGGCGGCTGGCGTGCACCGGGTCGTCGTTGCGGGACGACAAGGCCTTCATCGACGCGAACCCGCCGACCGCCAGGGGGGAGATCGGGGCTTCCGCCCCGCCGGCGATCATGACGTCCGCGTCCCCGTACTGGAGGATGCGGTAGGCGTCCCCGATCGCGTTCGCCCCCGACGCGCAAGCGGTCACGGTGGAGTTGCTGGGGCCCTTCGCCCCGAGGCGCATGCTGATCATCCCCGTGGCCATGTTCACGATCATCATGGGCACGAAGAACGGGCTCACGCGCCCGGGCCCCTTCTCCAGGAGGATCTGCTTCTGGTTCTCCAGGGTCTCGATGCCGCCGATGCCGGAGCCCACGAGGACTCCGATCCGCTCGGCGGCGTTGCCCTGGACCTCGAGACCCGCATCCCCCACCGCTTCGATCGCGGCCGCCAGCCCGAACTGGGTGAAGCGATCCATCTTGCGGACCTCCTTGCGGTCCCCGAGCACGGATGGATCGAAGTTCTTCACTTCGCAGGCGAAGCGGACGTCGTGCTGCGAGGCGTCGAAGCGGGTGATCGGACCCGCCCCGCTCGTCCCCGCGAGCGCGCTTTCCCAGAACTGTCGCGCCGTGTTCCCCAACGGGGTCAACGCCCCGATTCCGGTGACGACGACGCGCTTACGCTGACTCATGTTGCACCCGGCGCTCCAGGCTCCGACGCGCGACTCAGCTCGCGGTCTTCACGTTCTTGTCGATGTAGCTCACCGCGTCCCGCACGGTCTTGATCTTCTCCGCGTCCTCGTCCGGGATCTCGATGTCGAAGTGCTCCTCGAGCGCCATCACGAGCTCCACGGTGTCGAGCGAGTCCGCACCCAGGTCCTCGATGAAGGAGGCTTCCTCGGTCACCTGGTCGGACTGGACGTCGAGCTGCTCGATGATGATCTCCTTCACCTTCTGGAAGTTCGGAGAGTTCATTCCTTCGATCCTCTTAGGGTTGAGAGGTTCCACGATCGCCCCATCACATCACCATGCCGCCGTCCACGGTGACGACCTGGCCGGTGACGTACGCAGCGTCGTCCGACGCGAGGAACGAAACCACCCCCGCGACATCCTCCGGAGAGCCGAACCTCCCGAGCGGGATCGACTCTCTCATCTTCGTTTGGACCGGCTCGGGAAGGCCCTCGGTCATCGACGTCTCGATGTAACCCGGGGCCACGACGTTGACCAGTATGTTCCGCGACGCCAGCTCCTTGGCGAGGCTCTTCGAGAAGCCGAGGATGCCCGCCTTCGCCGCCGCGTAGTTCGTTTGCCCGACGTTCCCCATCAGCCCGATGACCGACGACACGTTGATGATGCGGCCCGCGCGCGCCTTCATCATGGGCTTCGCCGCGGCCTTGGCGAAGTGGAAGCAGCCCTTGAGGTTCACCGAGAGCACCGCCTCCAGGTCCTCCGCGCTCATCCGCACCAGCAGGCCGTCCCTCGTGATCCCCGCGTTGTTCACCAGCACGTCCACGCGGCCGAGCTGCTCCACCGTGGCGGCGACCGCGGCGGCGGCCGCCCGCTCGTCGGAGACGTCCGCGGCCAGCGCGAGCGAGCGCCGGCCGGCGCGCTCCACGTCGGCCACGACGTCCCCGAGCGACTCGACGCTCCGCCCGACGCACGCCACGTCGAAGCCGTCGCGCGCGAGTCGCGCCGCGATGGCGCGCCCGATGTTGCGCGCCGCTCCCGTCACGAGCGCGACGCCCTTCACCGCGCCTCCCCCGCCGCCAGGGCCTCCGAGACCGACTCCGCCGCGCCGAGCGCCGTGCAGCGCGCGTTGCGATCGATGGAGCGCAGCAGGCCCTTCAGCACCGACCCGGCGCCGATTTCGTAGAACTCGGCGACCCCTTCGTCCAGCAGAAAGCGCATCGACTCTTCCCAGCGGACCGGCGCCGTCATCTGCGCCACGAGGTTCCGGCGGATCTCGGCCGCGTCCGTCTCGGGCCTCGCGGTGACGTTCGCCACCACCGGAAGGCGGGCGGCCCGGATCTCGATTCCGTCCAGGAAGCCGGCCAGCTCCCGCTTCGCGTCTTCCATCAACGCCGAGTGGAACGCCCCCGAGACCTTGAGCAGGATCGCGCGCTTCGCCCCGCGCGCCGGCGCGAGCTCGACCGCCCGCTCGACCCCCGCCACCTCCCCCGACACGACGATCTGCCCCGGCGCGTTGAGGTTCGCCGGCTGGACGATCCCGGCCGAGGACGCCTCGGCGCACAGCGAGTCCACGTCCGCCGCGGACATCCCGAGGATGGCCGCCATCGTGCCCGGACGCTTCACGCCGGACTCGTACATCAGCTCTCCGCGGCGGCGCACCGCGCGGAGGGCGTCCTCGAAGGACATGGCTCCCGCGACGGCCAGCGCCGAGTACTCGCCGAGGCTGTGGCCCGCCGCCCGGTCCGCGGGCAGCCGATCCGCCAGCACCGTCCAAGCCGCCCAGCTCTTCACGAAGAGCGCCGGCTGCGTGTTCTTCGTGAGACGGAGCTCCTCCTCGGGGCCCTCGAAGCAGAGCTTCGCGAGATCGAAGCCCAGGACCTTCGACGCCGCGTCGTAGCACGCTCGCGCCTCGGGGTACGCTTCGCACAGACCGCGGCCCATGCCGACGTACTGGCTCCCCTGGCCCGGAAACAGCAACGCTCGCTTCGTCATGCCGATCTCCCCTAGAAGCGGAGCACCGCGGAGCCCCACGTGAAGCCCGCGCCGAACGCCACCGCGGACACGACGTGTCCCTCGCGCAGCACGCCCGCATGGCGCGCCTCGTCGATCGCGAGCGGAATGGACGCCGCCGACGTGTTGCCGTAGCGATCCACGTTCACGAAGACCTTGTCCATCGGGATCCCGAGCTTCCGCGCCGTGGCCTCGATGATCCGGAGGTTGGCCTGGTGCGGAATGAACAGATCGATCGCCTCCGCGCTCAGCTCCGCGTCCTCGAGCGCCTTCGTCACGACGTCCGCCATGGACTTGACCGCCGACTTGAAGACGTTGTTGCCGCTCATCTTGATGTAATGCAGGCGTTGATCCACGGTCTCGTGCGTGGCGGGACGCGCCGATCCGCCGGCCGGCAGCATGAGCATCTCGCCCAGCGTCCCGTCCGACATGATGCGCGTGGACAGGATGCCGCGCCCCTTCTCCACGCGCCGCACGACGGCGGCGCCCGCCCCGTCGCCGAAGAGCACGCAGGTGGACCGGTCCGTGAAGTCCATGATCTTGCTGAGCGTCTCGGCGCCGATCACGAGCGCGGTGTCGTGCGTGCCGTTGCGGATCATCCCGGCGGCGACGTTGAGGCCGTAGATGAAGCCCGAGCACGCGGCCGCGAGATCGAAGGCGGCCGCGTGCTCGGCGCCGAGATTCGCCTGGACGAGGCACGCGGTGGAGGGGAACAACATGTCCGGCGTGGCGGTGCCGATCACGATGAGATCGACGTCCGCGGCGGTGAGCCCCGCGTCGGCGAGCGCCTTCTTGGCGGCGCTGGTGGCGAGCGTGGACGTGCTGGTCTTCGCATCCGCGACGTGGCGGGTCCGGATTCCGGTCCGCGCCACGATCCACTCGTCCGACGTCTCGACCATCTTCTCGAGATCGAAGTTCGAGAGGATCCCTTCCGGCGCGTCCGAGCCGACGCCGACGATCCCGATCGCGGGGTCAGGCTGATACTTGGCCAAGGTCCGTTTCCTGGAGCTCTTCGCGGATGAGGTCGTTGATCCGCTCGCGCGCGAATCGGACCGCCACCCGCACCGCGCTGGCGATCGCGCGCGCCGAGGAGCTCCCGTGAGCGATGATGACGATGCCGTCGATCCCGATCAGCGGCGCGCCGCCGTACTCTTCGTAATTGAGCTGTTGCGAGAGGCGCTGGAACACCGGACGCAGGAGGAGAGCGCCCAGCTTGGGGCGCAACCCGTTGCCGATCTCCTCCTTCACCAGGTGCTTCATGAGGTGGATCACGCTCTCCGAGAACTTCAGCACGACGTTGCCGACGAAGCCGTCGCACACGACCACGTCCACGCCGCCCCGGAAGATGTCCCTCCCCTCCACGTTGCCGACGAAGTTGAGCGAGCTCTGCTGCAAGAGCGGGTACGTCGTCTGCACCAGACGGTTGCCCTTCGAGCTCTCCTCGCCGATGTTCAGCAATCCCACCTTCGGTTCCTTCCGCCCGAGGATCTTCCGCGCGTAGATGGAGCCCATGATCGCGAACTGGACGAGATGCTGCGGCGTGCAGTCCGAGTTCGCGCCCACGTCGAGGAGGACCGCGCCGCCCGTGGGGCTCGGCAGGAACGTGGCGATCCCGGGACGCCGCACGCCCGGGATTCGGCCGAGCGTCAGCAGCGACGAGGCGACGACCGCGCCGGTGTTCCCGGCGCTGACGAGTCCGTCGGCGTCGCCGTTCTTCAGGAGCCGCGTGGCGACGGCGATGGACGCGCCCTTCTTGCGCCGGACCTGGCGCGCCGGATCCTCCCCCATCTCGATCCGCTCCGGCGCGTGGACGATGGACAGACGCTTCTCGCCCGCGGCGCCCAAGCGCTCGAGCTCCGCGCGCACGCGGGCCTCGTCCCCGACGAGGCGGATCTCGACTTCGTCCTCCGTCCGTCGGAGCGCTTCGACGGCGCCTTCGACCTCCACGGCCGGTGCGCCGTCCCCGCCCATCGCATCGACGACGATCCTCATCCCGTCACGCCCCCGACCCGCGAGGTCCTCGACCTCCGACGCCGCGGGCTACGCGTCGTCCTTCCCCGCCATCACCTTGCGACCGGCGTAGTGGCCGCAGTGCAGACAAACCCGATGGGGAAGCTTCGTCTGGCCGCACTCGGGGCAGACGTTACGGGCGGGAACCGCCAGGGCGTGATGCGCACGTCTCTTGAGCTTCCGACTCTTGCCGATTCGGTATTTCGGCAGTGCCATGGTTCTCGATCACTCCTCGTTCCGTGGAAAGGAGACGCCTCCCAGGGCATCCCAGCGGGGGTCTCCCCGAGGCCGTTCGCAGCCGCACTCCGCCGCGTTCCGGTCCGCCCCACACACAGGACACAGACCGCGGCAGTCGCCGCGGCACAGATTCTTGATGGGCACTTCCAGGAGAATCGCCGCGCGGAAGGGTTCCGCCAAGTCCAGCACGGCACCTTCCGCGTCCACCCGCAGGGCAGCCCCTTCGGACTCCTCCGGATCGAGCGGCCGTTCCTCCTGGCCGAGCACGAGCCACACGTTGACCTCGGTGCGCAGCTCCCGTTCGAAGGGGACGAGGCACCGATCGCACGTCGAGCGCAGCCGGCCTTCGAGTGACCCGCGCAGACGTCGCTCTCCCCGGATCCAATCCAAGGCTCCCTCGAAACGATACGCGAGGAGCTGGAGCTCCCCGTCCACGACGAGAGAGTCCCCCTGGATGGACAAGGGGTACTGGCCTTCCGGAACGCCGTGAAGGTCGATTCCGGTCGATCCGCGGAGGAGATTAGGGGCTGGCATGGGCGGTGTCAAACCGATTGGCGGCCGGCGGAGGGGCTCATGGACCTCGAACCCCCCGCCGGACAAGCCGTTAGCCGACCTCGACGGCGATCTCCGGAAAGAAGTGCGGGATCTCCTGGGCGGCGGAAGCCGGCGAGTCCGAAGCGTGCACGGCGTTGTTCTGGATGTTCGTGCCGTACAGGCGACGGATGGACCCGGGACGCGCCTTGGACGGGTCCGTGACGCCGATGAACTCCCGGAGGCCGTCCACCGCCTTCTCCCGCTCCAGGACGATCGGGATGCACGGGCCGGAGGTCATGAAGGCCACGAGGTCCTTGAAGAACGGCCGCTCGCGATGGACCGCGTAGAACTCCCGCGCCGACTTCTCGGTGAGGTGCTCCATCCGCATCGCCACGACGCGGAAGCCGCCCTCGTTCTCGAGCATGGCGAGGATGTGGCCGGCGTTCCCCGCCTTCACCGCATCCGGCTTGATGATGGTCAAAGTCCTCTCGACCGACATGACTCCTCCGAGTGCCGCCCGGCTCCGGCTCCCCGCCGGAGCACGAGGCGCGACGTTATACGGTGACCCGACCGGCGACCAGGCGACCGATCTCCGTGGGCGTCACCGCGACCTTCACTCCCACGCGCGAAAGCGCCGCGATCTTGTCCTCGGCCTTGCCGGTTCCGCCGGAGACGATGGCGCCCGCGTGGCCCATCCGCCGTCCCGGGGGCGCCGACGCACCCGCGATGAAGCCCACGACGGGCTTCGTCATGTGCGCGGAGATCCACTCGGCCGCGACCTCCTCGTCCGTCCCGCCGATCTCGCCGATCATCACCACGCACTCGGTCTGCGGGTCCTTCTCGAAGAGATCCAGGACGTCGACGAACTTCGTGCCGATCACGGGGTCGCCGCCGATGCCGATGCACGTGGACTGGCCCACGCCGGCGCGCGTCAGCTGATCCACCACCTCGTACGTGAGCGTGCCGCTCCGGCTCACGACGCCCACGCTGCCCGGCTTGTGGATGTGCCCGGGCATGATCCCGACCTTGCACTCGCCCGGCGTGATGACGCCCGGGCAGTTCGGCCCGAGGAGTCGCGTGCGCGAGCCTTCCAGCGCCGCCCAGACGTTCACCATGTCCCCGACCGGGATGCCTTCGGTGATCGCCACGACGAACGGCATCTCGGCTTCGATCGCCTCGAGCATGGCCTTCGTGGCGAACTGCGGCGGCACGTAGATGACGCTCGCGTTCGCCTTGGTGGCCGCGACCGCTTCCTTCACCGAGTTGAAGACGGGGACGCCCTGCATCTCCTGTCCGCCCTTGCCCGGCGTGACCCCGCCCACGACCTTCGTCCCGTACTCGATCATCTTCGACGTGTGGAACGACCCGTCCCGCCCCGTGATGCCTTGGACGAGGAGCCGCGTGTTCCGATCGACCAGGATTCCCATGACGCGCCTCCCCTAAGCGATCTTCGATTGGAGGGCCAGCCGGATGCCCTGCTGCACGACGTCATCCATGGTGGCGGCGGAGGTGAGCGGGAGCCCCGAGTCCGCCAGGATCTTGCGGGCCTCCGCCTCGTTCGTGCCGGTGAGACGCACGACGATGGGGTGCTCGATCTTCCCCTTCTTCACCGCCTCGACGATCCCGCGCGCGACATCGTCGCAGCGGGTGATGCCGCCGAAGATGTTGAAGACGATGGCGCGGACGTTCTTGTCCGCGGTGATGATCTTCATCGCGACGAGGACCTTCTCCGGGGACGAGCTGCCGCCGATGTCGAGGAAGTTCGCAGGCTCGCCGCCGTAGTACTTGATGAGGTCCATCGTGGCCATGGCGAGCCCGGCCCCGTTCACGCAGCAGCCGACGTCGCCGTCCAGCTGCACGTAGGACAGACCCGCCTCGCGCGCCTGCCGCTCGGCCTTCGACTCGCTGTCCGGGTCCCGGAGCCCTTCCAGCTCGGGATGACGGAAGAGGCCGTTGTCGTCGAGCACGACCTTCGAGTCGAGCGCGAGCACCTTGCCCGTCTCGTCCACCACGAGCGGATTGATCTCCACGAGCGTGGTGTCCTTCTCGCGCGAGAGCTTCCAGAGGCGCATCAGGATGTCCGCGGTCTGGCGCGCGATGTTCTCGTCCCCGTGCACGCGGCGCGCGATCGCCATCGCCTCGTCCGCGGTCAGCCCGGTCTTCGGGCTCACCAGGTGCCGCACGATCTTGTCGGGCGTCTTCGCCGCCACCTCCTCGATGTCCACTCCGCCCGCCGCCGACGCGATCACGACGTGCCGGCGCGCCGCCCGGTCCAGCGTGATCCCGAAGTAGGCCTCGCTCCGGATCTCCGCCGCCTTCGCGACCAGGACCTTGCGCACCGGCAGGTCCTTGATGCGCAGCTTGAAGATCGCGCGTGAGACCTCCGCCGCCTGGTCCGGGTTGTCGGCGAGCTTCACGCCGCCGGCTTTGCCGCGCCCCCCCGCATGCACCTGAGCCTTCACCACCACGTGCGCGCCGCCCAGCTTCTTCGCGCCTTCCCGCACCTCGTCCGGATTCGTGGCGACGAATCCGGGCAGGACGGGGATGCCGTAGGCCTGGAAGAGCTCGCGGCCCTGGTACTCGTGCAGATTCATGGCGTCTCCTTGGCCGCGCTCGAGTCCCCGGCGCAGCGTTCCAAAATGGTCCGAACGAGCGATCGCGTCGAGCGCCCCTCCGCCAGGGGCACCCGCACCACGCGGCCGCCCGCCCCCTCGACCGCCTCCCGGCCCACGATGGCGTCCTGCGCCCAATCCGCCCCCTTCACCAGAACATCCGGCAGGAGGGCCTCCACGAGGCGGGCCGGCGTGTCGTCGTCGAAGAGGACGACCCGGTCCACCATCTCCAGCGCGGCGAGGACTTCCGCCCGGTCCCCCTCCGGCACGAGCGGCCGGGTGGGTCCTTTCAGGCGCCGCACCGAGGAGTCCCCGTTCATGCCCACGACGAGCGCGTCCCCCTCGCGCCGGGCGGCCCGCAGGAGCTCGACGTGACCGCGGTGGATCAGATCGAAGCACCCGTTCGTGAAGACGACCTTCTTGCCCTCGGCGGCGAGGCGCCGCCGCCACGCCACGGCCTCGGCGAGGGCGGCGACCTTCGGGGAGGCGGATTCCGCGGTCATCGTGCGCTGCCCGCGGGGTAGCCGATCTCGATGGCCGCGCACAGCTCGTCGGGCGCGACCGCCGCCGTGCCCATCTTGGCCACGACGACGCCCGCAGCCGCGTTCGACAGCACCGCCGCGTCCTCGAGCGAAGCGCCGGCCACGCGCGCCAGCGTGAACGTGGCGATCACCGTGTCTCCGGCGCCGGTCACGTCGTAGACCTCGCGCGCCATCACCGGGATGTGCAGCGTGGGAACGTCCTTGCGGAAGAGGGACATCCCCTCCGGACCGCGCGTGATGAGCACCGCCTCCGCCTCCAGCTCCGCGAGCAGCTGGCGACCCGCCTCCTCGAGCGAGGCGAGGTCCCGGATGACCACGCGGGACGCCCGCGCCGCCTCGTGCACGTTCGGCGTGACGATGGAGACGTGGCGGTACTGGTAGAAGTGCGACTCCTTCGGGTCCACGGCGAGGAAGATCCCGCGCTCGCGAGCGCACGCGGCGACATCGTGCATGAGATCGAGGTCCACGACGCCCTTGCCGTAGTCCGACACGAGCACGCCGCCCACGCGGCTCATCGCTTCGCGCACCCGCGCGAAGAAGCGCTCGCGGAGCTCGCCGCGCAGCGGCTCGCGACTCTCGCGATCCACGCGGACGACCTGTTGGTGCGCCGCGATGATCCGGGTCTTCAGCGTGGTCGGCCGCGCGGGGTCTTCCACGAGGCCGCCGGGATCGATGCCGTGATCCGCGAGCGCGCCGCGCAGACGGTCCGCGCGCGCGTCCCGCCCGACGAGGGCGAGCAGCTCCACGCGCCCGCCCAGCGTGGCCAGGTTGCGCGCCACGTTCGCCGCGCCGCCGAGCCGGATGGTCTCTTCCTTCACCTCGACGACCGGGACCGGCGCCTCCGGAGAGATCCGGGCCGCTTCCCCGACCACGTACTCGTCGATCATCACGTCGCCGACGACCAGCACCGGGCGATCGCCGAAGCGCTCGGCGAGCGTCCGGAATCTCTCCGGGGTCATCAGCGGTGGGCTCATCCGGGGGCTCCGGCGGCCGGGCCGGCGGGCGAGGCCTCGGCGGGGTTCGGAAACGACGAAACGAACGGGCACGCTAGCACGCGACTTTCCGCACCGTCAAGGCGAGGGTCCGAGCCGGCACTGGGTTCGAAACTGACCCGGTGCCGTCCGAGCCCGCGGGCGAAGCGGGCGCCTCCCGAAGCGGGACGCCCGCGATCAAGGCGCCGCCCAAGGAACCCGATGAAGAGCCAGGAGATGGCGCGACTTGCGCAAACGGCGCAAGCAGCCGAAGTTGGCGAAGAGCGAAACCGGTCGTAAGGTGAAGCTCCCCCGCGGAAGAGCAGCGATGACTTCTTCGTTCCCGGCCCTCCGGGCCGGCCTCGCACTCGCGTTGCTGGCGGGCGCCGCGGTGGCGGCCCCGGCGGACGCCGGCCGGCCCCAGTGCGTGATCGGCGCGCCCCCCGTCGCCGTCCCCGGGCGGCGCGTGGCCGTCGCGAGCGCGCGCGGCGGCGGGTTCGCGCTCACCACGGCGCCGCACAGCGGCGCGCTCCGCGTTCTCGTGATCCTGGCGGAGTACTCGGACCTCCCGCACCACATCGCGGCCGCGCGCTACGCGTCGCATCTCTTCGGCAGCGGCACCACGATCACCAGCTACTACGACGAGCTGTCCGGCGGGCGCTTGACCGTCACCGGCGACGTCCACGGATGGTTCACGCTTCCGCAGACGGAGCACTACTACTCGAACGGCGAGCAGGGCGTCACCGCGTACCCGCACAACGGGCAGAAGCTCGCCGAGGATGCGGTGGCGGCGGCGATCGCGGGCGGCGTGAACCTCGCCGACTACGACGCGGACGGCGACCACGTCGTCGACGCGTTGCTCGTCATCCACTCGGGCGAAGGGTACGAGTGGGCGGGGAACCCGGGACTGTCGCCGCTTCCCGATCCGGACTCGATCAACTCGCACAAGTGGGTCGTGACGAACGGCGATTTCGGATCCGGGCTGCCGCGCGTCGAGGACTACTTCACGGGCCCGGAGCTCCAGCGCGCGGTTCCGTTCTTCCACTCCTGGTCGGACTCCATCGCCACGATCGGCGTGCTGTGCCACGAGCTCGGACACGTTCTCGGGCTGCCGGACTTCTACGACACGCAGCTCGGCACCAGTCGAATCGGTCCGTGGGAGATCATGGACGCGGGAGTCTGGAACTGGGTGGAATCGGATCCGGCGGTCTCGCTCCCCGGCGCGCTTCCCGGACACTTCTCGGCGTGGTCGAGGATGTTCCTCGGCTGGGCGAGCCCCGTGATCGTGGCGCCGCCGGTCGGCGACATCGCGGAGCAGGCGCTCGCCGTGCCGAGCGCCAGCACCGGCGGCTCTCCGCTGCAGCTCCTCGACAACCCCGGCGGCGTGGACTGGACGTCGAGCGCGCCCGGCGGGGGCGAGTACTTCCTCGCGGAGGTGCGCGCCCGCGCCGGCTTCGACGCCGGGCTCCCGGGCGAAGGGCTGCTCGTCTTCCACGTGGACGAGGGACGGTCGGGGAACGTCGCGAGCGCGTACGCGGACGGCGCAGGTCTCCTCCTCCTCGTTCCCCAGGACGGGAGCCTCCTGCCGCAGAACGAGCGGGACGATCCGTGGCCGGGCATCGGCCATACCACCTTCGACGAGGACAGCGATCCCTCGTCGGCGCTCAACGACGGGTCGCCGAGCGGCGTCGCGCTCTCGGCCATCCATCCTCTCTCGGCCGGGTCGGTGGCCTTGACCGCGACCGTCGTGAATCTGCGGACGGAGGTGCCGATCCCCTTCGCGCGACCGAATCCGTATCGCCCGTCCACGGACGGAGAGGTCTCCCTCGTGCTGAATCTCGCCGGCGTCGCGGCGCCGGTCACCGTCACGATCACGGACCTCCTCGGGCGTCGCGTGCGCACGCTCGACGCGTCGAGCTTCTCGTCGCCGGGCCGGATCGCGCGCTGGAACGGTCGCGCGGACGACGGAACGAAGCTGCCGGCCGGTGTGTACTTCTTCCGGGCGCGCGGCGGCGCGTCCGGCGCGGGCAGGGTTCTGCTGCTGCGCTGAGCGCACGGCAGACCTCGGCAGCTTCGCGCCCGCCGCGCAGGTGGCGCGCGGCCTTGCCGGGCCCGCAGCGAGCCGGTAACCTCGTCGCCCGCCGCGAACCCCGGAGACAGCGCAATGACCCAGCCGCCGCGACCGCCGCCGACCCAAGGACCGCAGTTCCCCGTCGAGCTTCCCGACGAAGTGGCCGAGGGGATCTACTCGAATCTCATGTTCGTCACCCACTCGCCCTGCGAGTTCGTGCTCGACTTCGCGCGGGCGCTGCCCGGCGGCCGCAAGGGCAAGGTCTACTCGCGCGTCGTCATGACGCCGCAGCACGCCAAGGCGCTCTCGGAGCTGCTGACGCGGAACGTCGAGATGTTCGAGCAGACGAACGGCACGATCCGCATGCCGGGCCGCACGGCGGACGACACGCGCATCGGGTTCGTGACGGCGTCGTCGGTGAATCCATCGTTGGGCGCGCCGGACGGCGCGGCCCCCGATGGCTCGTAGGTATTTCTCGTTCTTCTTGCACGCCCACCTGCCGTGGGTGCTCGGACACGGGCGCTGGCCCCATGGCATCGAGTGGGTGTGCGAAGCCACGCTCGGCGCATATCTGCCGCTCGCGCGCGCGATGCGCCGATTGTCCTCGCGCGGGGTTCGCGGCGGCGTCACCCTCAGCGTGAGCCCGGTCCTCGCGGAGCAGCTCGCGAACCCGCGCTTCGGTCCGGTGCTTCGGGAGTACGTCGAGGAGCGTGCCCGGACCGCCGGCGACGACGCGCGGCGCTTCGCCCGCGCCGGCCGCGACGATCTCGCGGACCTCGCGCGCCGTTGGCACGACTTCTACGCCGAGACGGTGGACGTCTTCTTCGGCGAGCTGAACGGCGATCTCCTGGGCGAGCTCGCCGCGCTGGAGCGCGACGGCGCGCTGGAGCTCACCACTTGCGCGGCCACGCACGCCTATCTCCCGCTCCTCGCGCGCGACGAGACGATCGCCCTGCAGCTCGAGCTGGCGCGCCGCGTGCACCGCCGTCGCTTCGGTCGCTTCCCCGACGGCATCTGGCTGCCCGAGATGGCGTACCGCCCCGCGGGCCCTTGGCGCCCGCCGGTGGGGAACGGTGCGCTGCGCGAGCGTCGCGGGATCGAGGAGATGGTTTCGCGCGCCGGCTTCCGCTGGTTCCCGATCGACAGCACGCTCCTGCTCGGCGGAACGAGCCTCGGCGCGTGGTCGGATCTCCTGACGGCGCCCGGCGACGTGCGGCGCGCGGCGGTGCTCGAGCCGCACACGCGCGCGGACCTCCCCGCCGCGCAGGACACGCGCCGCTCCTACCGCGTCGCGTCGCCGGACCCGCGCGTGGAGACCACCTGCTTCGTCCGCGATCCCGGGACGAGCCGCCAGGTGTGGAGCGGCGAGACGGGCTATCCGGGGGACGGCGCTTACCTCGAGTTCCACAAGAAATCGGACTCGGGCGGACATCGCTACTGGCGCGTGACGGGACCGGGCGTGTCGCTCGGCGACAAGGAGCCCTACCGCCCGGAGGAGGCGGCCGCGCGGGTGTCGTCGCACGCCGCGCATTTCCGCGCGCTCGTGACGTCCACGTTGGACGGGGGCGCGGACGGCGCCATCCTCGTCGCACCGTATGACGCGGAGCTCTTCGGGCACTGGTGGTTCGAAGGCGTCGCGTGGCTCGAGGCCGTGCTGGAGCAGATGCACGCGGACCCGCGCGTCGAGCTCACCACGCTCGGCCGGCACGCGCGCGAGTTCCCGCCGCCCACCGTGGTGGCCCTCCCCGAGGGATCGTGGGGCAACGGCGGCGGCAGCGAGGTTTGGCGCAACCCGCGCGTGGACTGGACGTGGGACCTCGAGCTTCCCGCCGAGGAGGAGGTGTGGCGTCTGCGCCAGATGGCGGAAGCCTCCGAGGACGAGGAGGCGCACGCCCTCGTGAACGCCGCGGCACGTCAGCTCCTGCTGCTGTCCGCCTCCGACTGGGCCTTCCTCATGACGACGAACGGCGCGCCCGACTACGCCGCCGAGCGCGTCCGCGGCCACGCGGAGGACCTGGCCCGCCTCGTCGACCTCGCCCGCCGCCTCCTGCGCGGCGCCGAGCCCACCGACGACGAGCGCGACTTCGTGCGCTCCCTCGAAGCCCGCGACGACCTCTTCCCCGAGATCGGCGAGGCCCTCACGGACGCCGCCCGAGACGCCGCCGCGCGATAGCCCGCCCGCCTTGCCCTTCACCGTCGCCACGTCTCGCCTCGGGGCCGGCAGTGGTCGCGGGCTCGGAGCCGTGTCAGGGTTCGAACGTCTCGCCTCGGGGCCGGCCTCCGACTGCG
>JAXLTI010000011.1:0-76717 GCA_046330135.1 bacterium | reverse complement strand
GCTACGCGTGTCGGAGCACGCAGTCAAGAACTATCTTCGGGATCTACGAGATTCTCTGATGCGAGTCGCGGCGCGGCTCAGTTGCGCCGTCGCCCGCGGCGGGGGCAAACCTGGATGCGACTCGATGACATGGAGACGCCTCTGCTGTGAGTGGGGTATGCTTCGTCGTTGCCGGGCGGGCGACTTCGCCTGGTCACGCTGGGCAGCCGTGGTGCGCTCTTTGAGGACAATGCCCGTTGCAAAGCACCTGTGTGGGGTCACCCACAGGCGGTTTTCGTCGAAATGGTCGGAATCGGGCTAGCCTGAGGCTAAGGCGCTGGCCAGATCCTGGCCATCCGGGCCCCGTGGGCGAGCCGTGGCTCGGTGGCGGCCCGATGAAGAGGTTCGCCTGGCGATTCGAGGCGCCCCCCCCTTCTTTCTTCTTGCCCGAACCGCGGGGAGATCGCCCCGCCTAAGCCCGTTTCCGGCCCCCAGGAGGCCCTTCCAGCGATAGGACCAGCTGTCTGTCTGGTTATGCCCAGGGGGCCCATTGCGTGGTTCGCGACCGTCTTGAACCGCTGCTCCCTGCCCGTTACGCTCATGCTGCCCTGGGGTCTGGCCGCCGACCGAGCATCTCTGACAATTCCCGGCCTGGTGGTCCCGGCTGGATTCCCAGGGCCGACCCTCGCGGCACCGACTCCGCCCCGCCGTCCTCGCCGAGGTCAACCGCGCGACAGGCTCCGTGATGCGCCAGCACCTCGCTGCGCGCGCCTCGCGCGATCGCGGCGGCGAGAGGCGGCGGATCGTAATGGACGGGAGGATTCCTTGCGGGGCTAGACTTCCTCTGGAAACGCCGCCCTGCGTGCGGTCTCAGCAGCGCCCGCGGAATCAGGAAACAACGACCCGCGCCAGATACCATGGCGTTCCCGCAGAATGCTCCGGAGCTCCGGCTTGCACTTCGAGTCAATGACGTAGCGGTGGTACCGCTCCCGCTCTCCCAAGAGGTTCGCGATCATCGTCGCGTGGTCGCGACCGAAGCGTGCAGTCATGCTGTACGCCCCTTGCTGCGCGTCTTGACGGTGGAAGCCGGCCTGATAGAACAGGCAAACGAACCAGTCGGGCGGCTCCGGCGATGAGAACGCGGTGTGCGCTGGTCCTCCCCACTTCTCTGGGTCACCGCTTCCGTCCGTCGTCGTCTCGGGCCAGCGGCTCCACTGCTGCCTGCCTCGCTCCTCGTACATGTGCTCATCGAAGACCCAAAGTTCCCCGTCCGCTGGGTCATCGGTCTCGACCGCGAAGAAGAGAGCCACCCAGGGAGACACGCTCCAATCGAGGATGCGGCTTGGAACGCCAAAGTGACGAAGCACGAGGAGTGCCGCCATGTCATCCGACGTCGCTGCGTGCTCGCCCGGATCGGCGAAGAAGCGTGCGGTAGACCGAAACAGGTCGATGGTCGTCCGTTCAAGGGCGAGCTTCGCTGCCCGCCCAAGGCGGTCTCGCGGCGGCCGATCAATCGACGGGACCAAGGACTGATACGGCTTGGACTGGCCTCGGCAAAGCCAACGTCGCCCCCGCAATTCCGCAAGCACGGGCAGCGCCTTTGCTGCCGCCGTCAGTCGAGTCGTCGGCCATTGATCCGGCACAGAACGCACCCTTGGCATCTCACCTCTCGCGCCTCACCGGCGAACGCCACCGCGGACTCTACGCGGCCCCGCTCAACCGACGGGAAGCTCGCCGCAGTCAACCCAGAACCAGCTCGCTCCTCCGCGCTCCGGGGCTGCAAGCGCCAGTTCAGCGTGCGCCGATTGATGGGGTGAAACGGCCCACTTCACGTCAGGGCTCAGGGCTTTGGTCCTACAAATTCGAAACCATACTGGGGCGCAAGCGCCATCATCTTCTGTATCTCACTGTACGGAGTTTCGCGCGGTGGCGGCAGCGTCATCGATGGTGCCGGCACGCTGCACGCTTTGAAGAACCCCTCCGCTCCTGCGGGAGTGACCTGTACGACGATCCGCACCTGTTCCGAGTCGATCGTGAACGAGTGCGCGACGTCGCGTGGCGCGAAGACCATTGTTCCCGGCGTGGCTTTAATTGTCCGATCGCCAATGGAAAAAGTCATCTCGCCCTCAATCACATAGAACGTCTCGTCTTCCCGATGGTGGATGTGTCGCGGCGGCACGTTGCCTTTTCGGGCAATCTGCTCCATCAACGCGAACTGCCCTTGCGTGTCTTCACCGGTTGCCAGGAAGGTCAACAGCCAGCCGCTGTACCAGACCGACTGTTCGAGGGACTGTCGCCCTCTGCTAAATGCGGCGCGCGGATTCGTCCCCCTAGTCTGACTGCCCTGGGGCGCCATGATGGTCTCCTTTCGCTGTGAAGATTACTAGACGTCACTCATCAGAACTCGTTGCGCCCCGCAGAGCGCCCTGTGCTCCACCGGCGAGCGCCACCGCGACGCGACCGGACAGGCAATCGTCACCGGACCAGAACCCACTTCGCCCCCGCCGAGCGTCCCGATGAGGTCGTGGCTCTGACGTAGTATGTGCCCGAGGGCAAAGGCCCGGGGTCCCAGCGGATAGCGCGCTGACCACCCGACGCGAACGACTCGGGCTCTCGGCTCGCGACGACGCAGCCGCGAACATCGTACAGCGCGAGTTGAATGCAGTCGGCGGCCGGAAGCGTGAGCTGAAAAACGGAACCCCCGGCGCCCAGTAGAGGGTTCGGCTGCGGCCCGGAGAGGCGCAGATCTCCTGCGAGCGGTGATGGCAGCTCGACCCCCGTCGGCAGCACGATCGAGAACACGCCATCGCTCTGGTCCGCCGTCGCATCGATCGGCGCCACGCCGACTGGCGCGACGGCAACCTTGGCGAAGATCGTCGGTGTGCTCGGCACCGTCAGGCCATGCGTGTTCTCGATTCCTCCGCCGACGTTGGTGGCCATCGCGGTCCAGCTGAACCCCCCATCCAGCGACAGGTACAGGTCCACGAGTCCGCCGCCCGTCCAGACGATGCTCTCCTGGGTCCCGGACACCCACGTCTCGCCGCCGTTCGGAGCGACGACAGCCAGCGGAACGGGAGTCAGGACGTAGGCTCGGCCGGAGCTGTAGCCCGCAACGTCATTTGCCTGCGCGCCCACGACGATGTCGGGCCGCCCGTCCCCATCCAAGTCGCAGCCGCCCGCGACTGACACACCGAACTCATCTCCGACCGACCCGATCGAGATGACGTCATTCGGCGTTGCTCCGAATGAGCCGCCGTAGAAGATCGAGACAGAACCGACACCGGCGCCGCCACCGGGCCCAGCGTACGGAGCACCGACGACGATGTCTGACTTGCCGTCCCTGTTGATGTCGCCTGCGGTCGAGACCGATGTCCCGAAGCTGTCTGTCGTGGACTCGCCGCTTAGAGTCCTGTCGGGAAATGCGTCCGCATGCCTTCCACCGAGGAATACGTACGCGCGCCCGGAGCCGGGACCGTTCGCCGAACTCGCTGGCGCTCCAACGACGAAGTCGGCGTAGCCGTCCCCATTCACATCGCCCGCTGCACCGACCGCCGCGCCGAACCCGTCGTTCGAGGTCTCGCCAAGGAGAATGAGATCCGCATCGCCGTCCGCCGGATTGCCGCCGAAGAAGACGTATGCGCGGCCGTATCCTCCGCCAGAGGGGACAGCACCGACGATCACATCGCCGTAGCCGTCACCGTTGACGTCCCCAGCGGACGCCACTGCGAACCCGAATTGCGCACCTGGCCCTGCGCCCGTCATGATCACGTCGGGTACACTGTCCGGCGATGGGCCGCCAAAGAAGAGGTAGGCACGGCCGGCATCGGCGCCCCCAGCGTCGTTCCGGATGGCACCGACGAGAACATCCCCGTACCCGTCGCCATTGAAGTCCCCAGCGGACGCAACGCTGAAGCCGAACAGATCGTCGGCCCCCTCGGGATCGAGAACAAGATCCGCCACAGAGTCGGGCGTCGCTCCGCCCCAGTAGACGTAGGCGCGACCCGCGTTTCCGAGTACCGCGCTGTCGAGGAACGCGCCGACGATGATGTCGTCGTAACCGTCACCATTCACGTCGCCGGCGCCCGCCACCGAATTGCCGAACTGGCTTTGGGTCTGCCCTGTAAGGATGACGTCAGGATTCGAGCTGGGTACGGAGCGGCCGAGGAAGAGGTACGCTCGCCCAGCCTGAATGCCGCCCGCGCCGTTGGCCCTCGCGCCGACGATTATGTCGCCGAAGCCGTCGTGGTTCACATCACCGGCGTTGGCGACGCTTCCCCCGAACTGGTCGGACGCGGCCTCGCCGGTGGGCGCGATCAAAGTGACGTACGACGCGGACGCCGAGGTCGGCAAAAGGCTGGACACGAAGACGCCAGCGACCAGCACAAACAGCGTCACGGGTTTCATGGCGAAGTCCCGGTAACGAGCCGACCGACTGCGGAGTCAGCTTATCCCCTGGGAGATGCGCCGCTCCAGCGCGTACTTGCGCGGTCGCTCGGGCTGCTCGGTCATCCGAGTTGCACGGCCTTGCGGATCTGCCACGCTCAGCCACGGGGTTGCCACGGGGTTGCCACGACGATTCCCGCGTTTTGTCTGTCCCGTAAGTCGTTGCTATTGCACAGATTACGGTATCCGCGAAGTGCCACGATCTGCCCCGCCCCGCGGCACCCGCCGGGGCGTAGCAGTTCCGCCCCGCCACGGACTCCCCGCGAGCGATGTGATCTGTTGATCCCGCAACGAGTTAGGCGTGCGAGAGCCGGCCCCCGCGAAACTGCCACGCCGTAGCAGATTTCGGGGCGGGCGTAGCAGATTCCGCCCTCGCCGTGGCACCCGCGGGGCAGGCCGTGTCAGTTCACGCCGGGGCTCTCCTCCCCCGTCAGATCGGCCAGCTCGGAGAGCTCCCGCCGCAACATCTCGCGCAGCTCCTCGGGGCTCTTCCCCTTCAACTCGCGAGCAATGACCTCCTGCCGGCTGTCCGCCTCGCCTTCGAGGAAGCGTTCGAGTCGGATGAGCCGATCGAGGTCGCCCATGTTGCCGCGGACCCTTCCCTCGGCGATCTGCCGGGCGATGGTCACGAGCGCGAGTTGCACGAGTTGGCGCTGCTTCGTCCGATCCTCGGCCTCCGCGTGGATCGAGCGCGCGGCCATGGCGCGGGCCACGTCGCGGCCCCGCTCGTCGATGCGCTCCTGCCAGCGGAAGGCCATCGACCAGTCCCGGAGCGCGCTCCGCGAAATGCCGAGCCGGTCCGAGAGCTTGCTGAGCGAGCGGGTCGGCCCCATCTCGAAGTAGGTCTCGAACGCTTTGAGGTGCGCTTCCTTCTCCTTCATCCCTTCCTCCCGTCCAGGTATGTCTGCGCCATGTGCGTGAGCGCGGCCCCGCGCGCGTGCCGGCGACGTCGGCGATCGCCTTCCCCACGGCCTCCTCGACCACGGCCTCCTGTTCCGCGGACAGCGCGAAGGCGAGGATGCGCGTGCGCTCCCGTTCCATCTTCTCGGCCTCAGCGGCCAACTGCTCGGCAAGCCCGTCCGGGATCTGCAGGAGCCGCATCAGGTCGTCTAGCTCGGGCACGTCGTAGGGCAGCTGCGAGGCGAGATCGTCGAGCGAGAGATCGCGACTCAGGTCGTGGATCAACTCCGCCAGGAGCGCCGGCACGCTCTGGCCCTTCAGCTCGTTCAGGTTCACGCTCAGAATCTTCGCGCGGCGATCATCGAGGTCCACGACGACGCAGGGCACGGCCGTGTACCCCAGCTCCTTCGCGATCATCCAGCGGTGGTAGCCGCCCAAGATCTCGAAGCCGTCGCCCTGCCGCCGCACCACGAGCGGCTCGACGAATCCCTCCCGCTCGATGTACGCGCGCAGCTTCGCGTACAGCCCCGGCGGCACCCTGTTCGGGTTCCACGGGTTCGGCGCGAGCGTCTCGACCGCGAGATCGACGACCTTCAGCGCGCTCTCCTTCACCAGCATCTCTCCCCCTCTCCCCCTCCGACTTCCCGCTTCAGAGAAGCACATCCCAAAGGACCACCTCATGCCGCGGGGCCATTGCGCCCTCCACCATCGTCTCCAAGCCGTCGAAGAGGTCGTCGTGCTCCGCCTGCGGGAAGAGCACCAGCTCATCGCGCAGTGCCGCCCAAACGTCCGGGTCTTTCTCCAGGGCCCGCGACGGGAAGAGCACCTGCCCGTTCTCGAAGTACGCTTGCAGCCGGTACGCCCGAGAGACCTTGTCGGTGAGGCGCTCCACTCGGCGAACTGGCATCAGCCGCTCCAAGTCCTGGGCGAGAAACTCCTGGGCCGCCACCGTCTCCACGAGGACCTCGATCGGTCGGTACCGCTCGTTCAGCACGCGCAGCTTGTCGACGTACTCCTGCTTCGTGCACCGGCCGCGCCAGACCTCGATCACGTAGGTCTCCCGCGCGTAGTCGCCGTCCTTCCTCTCACGCGCGCCGACCACCGCCGTCCAGTAGTCTGAAGTCGAGGCCTTGCCGAGGACGTCCGCTCGCGTGGCCGCGGGATCGCAGCCGATCCAGTAGTCGAATCCCGCCGGATCCAGAGGCTGCTCGTAGAAGCGGAACCACTCCTCCCTGAAGATGTTGCCCTTCATCAGCTCGGTGTCGTTCTGGTACTGCGAGGCGAAGATGGCCGAGCCCATCTGTGCGCGTCGCTCCTCCAGCCACTCCAGCGAGAACTTCTCGGGCCAAGGAGTGGTTCCGTCTGGCGCGATCGCCCGGACCACCTGGTGCCGCTCGGCAAGCTCGTTCTTGAGGAGGTGCCCGTAGAGGTCGAGGTAGTGGTAGCGCGTGCCGAGCAAGAGGAGTCTGCCGTTGGGCTCAAGACACGGGAGCAGGGTCTTATAGTGCCAGGTCTTCACGCGGTCGCGCTGGAGCTCCGTGCGGGAGTTCTCCTCGTCGACCAAGTCGTCGGCGAGGATCAGGTCGTAGTGGCGGGAGGCCACGGGGCCGCCGACGCCCACGCAGGTGATCGTGGATTCCTTCGCGGCCGAGCGGCGCGGCTTCACGACGATCTCGCGAAGGTCCCATTTCCGCTCGTCCACGAAGTCCCCAAAGCTCTCGCGG
Organism: bacterium; assembly: GCA_046330135.1. GTDB lineage: Bacteria > ARS69 > ARS69 > ARS69 > ARS69 > CAYYFX01. The sequence goes on along the minus strand of JAXLTI010000011.1, from coordinate 69,671 downwards.
AGCCGCTCGTTCAGCTCGAAGTGCGCCTTGATCTCGCGGAGGAACACCTCGGCCTGGAGCTGCGTGTTGGAGGCAATCAGGATACGGACGTCGGGGTTGCGCAGAACCTCGAAGACGGCGCGCGCGATGGTGAGGATGGTGCTCTTGCCGAACCCGCGCGGGGCGAGCTGGAGGCAGGCGTCCCTCGCCGCGGACTGGAAGGCGAGCAGCGCCCGGTGGAACGGCCGCAGCGTGTAGCCCAGAACGCGCTCCGCGAGGACCTCGATCTTCCCCTCGTCCAAGACCAGGCGGCGTATCACCTCGCGCCGCATCGCGCGCACCGAGGCCAAGGCATCGACAAGGGATGTGGGCTCAGGAGTCGGTGCCATCATCGGTCCTCCCAGGCGCGGATGAGGACCTCGCGGTTGCGCGCCTTCGAGTCCTCCGAGGCGAGGCCCGTGAGGTGCGCGTACTCGATCTCTTCGACCGTGATGTGGCGCTTGAAGCGGTTGATGAGCGCGGCCAACTCACCCGCGGAGAGGACGGCGTTGCCGTAGGAGACGACCCACGTCGGGATGTGGCGCGCGGCGTGGAAGAGCTCCTCCAGCGCCTCCACCGCGCGACGGCCTGAGAAGCGCGACGGCGCCGCTTCGACGACCTCGCCGGCGAGGATCGAGTCGAGAGGCTTGAGCGCTGCCTCGTAGCTCGACGTGCCGCCATAAGGAGGATCGAGATAGGCGACGTCGCCCTGCGTCTCGCGCAGGAACGTGACGGCGTCGTGCTGATGGACCTCGTTTGCGTGGCCATTCGAGAAGACGCCGCGGTTGATCTTCAGCCGCAGCTCCTCGCAGAGCGCGAGCGGGTGCGACTCGAGCCGACGCGCGAGATGATCGCGCAGGAACGTCGGGTTGATCGCCTCCCAGTCGCCGTCGTCGACCTGCCTCACGATGGTCCGCGCTCCGAAGTTCCCCATCGGGCGGAGTGCGAGGATGTACCGGAGACAGAGCAGGCGCAGGAGCCATCCCTTCGCTCCGGGCGTCGCGCGCGCGACCGCCAGCGCGCCGTCCAGGAAGCGGGCGTGGCGGACCGGCACGACCTCGCCGCCGTGGATGCGCTCCACGAAGCCGGCGGGCCGGTCAGCGGGCAGCGCGAAGAGGCGCGTCAGGTCGTCTCGCGAGATCCGCTCCCGGTCGTTCTCGATCAGCGCCCGTCCGACGATCACCGCGCGGTCGGCGATGTCGTTGCCGACCACGCGGAAGCCACGGCGCTTCGCGAACAGCGAGACGGAGCCGCCGCCAAGGAACGGGTCGAGAAGCACGGGCGCGTCCGCGGGGAGCGGAAGTGCCTTCGCGATCCGCCCGAGGAGGCGACGCTTCGAGCCCAGATAGGGTGGCACGGCATCCAGGAAACGCGGCGGTCGGCGACTGGCCCTTCGCGCCCTCTCCCAAGTGGACTCAACCTCATGGTGCATCACGTCTTCCGCTCCCTTCCCCCTCGTTCCCTGGCACGGCACGGCACGGCTCACGCCCTATGCGCCTCTCTCTTCTTCTTCCTCTTTCTTCTGTCGAGGTACGTCTTGCATAGAGAGTCAGGCGTGCCGTGCCGTGCCACCGCGTCAATCCTCCCCCCGGTACTCGAGCCCGATCCAAGCTCGGGACCTGCCTCCGGGGAATCGTTGCGGGTGCGCCGTCAGACGAACCTGCGGGTAGGCTCGCCGGACCTCCTTCGCGAACTGCGTCGCCGCCAGCGGCCGATATTCGAAGTCTTCGGCCCAGGCGTGGTATCGCCGGTACAGCACGGTCGACGACGTCGAGACGCCCTCCCGAAGAACACAGGTCTCCGTCACGAACGTCCCCGCAGGGTTCGAGTCGTGTCGGTATCCCTCCTTCGCCACCCGACACGCTTCGGGCTCCTCGAAGTCGCCCCGCGCTCTCACGTCCGCGAGGCCCCCGATCGCCCAGAGGAAGATCGCCGGAAGCTCACCGGAGGCGCGCCACCACGCCGCGTTGATCAGGTTCTTGTCCTGCTTCGAGCGGTCGAGGATCTGCTTCTCGAAGGGGATCAGCGTCATCCGCCGCCAGAGTCCGTCCGTCCGATCGATGAACCGCGGCAGCACGTTCGTGGCGAAGACCAGCCGCGCGGTCGGCGTGAACTCGAAGGCGTCCTTGTTCTTCCGCTCGATCGTCATGGGCTTGCCCGTGACGAAGTTCTTGAGCGTTCCCTCGGCGGCCTTCGTGATCTCGTCCAGCTCCTCCACGATGTTCGCCTTCTTCCCGATCGTGGCGGCGAGCGGGAACGTGCGCGTGGCGCTGAACGCCTCCAGATTCACGGCGCAGACGTTCGAGGGACCCAGGATCTCCCGGAGCACCGTGCAGACGACGGTCTTCCCGTTCGCGCCCGCCCCTTCGAGCAGGAAGAACCGCTCCAACGTGGTGTCGTTGACGAGGAGGTAGCCGAACATCTCCTTCACGACCGCCTGGGTCGCGGGGTCTGGCAGCATCTCGTCGAGGAACTTCATCCATCGCGGGCAGTCCGTGTTGGCGTCCAGCGGGAAGGGGAGCGCCGAGAGGCTGAAGTACTCCGGCGAGTGAGGCTGCAGCGCGTCGAAGCGTGCGCCGAGCAGGTCGTCCACCGCGATGATCCCGTTGGACAGCACGACGTACTCGCGACGGTCGACCTCCTCGCCGAGCCAAGCCGGCGGCTCGATGGAGGCATCCACGAAGGTCATGGCTTCCAGGTTCTGTAGGATCGCACTCACTCGACGCGACCCTGCGGCGCCGCGCTGCTCGGAGTCGGCCTGCAACCAGAGGTTGATCTGCGCCCGAAGATCGCCGGCGGGCAGCGGCTCGTAGTGGATGCCGTTGAAGCGATAGAACTCCTCTCGCCACCACCGCAGGCGAAGCGATCCTCCGGGTCGCCACCCGTTCTGATCGAGGAACGCCTCGGCCAAGTCGGCGCTCGGTCGGCGACCAGGCTCGGACTGTGGCTTGGGCTCCTTCGCGCGCGTGAGCACTCCTTCGAACGCGGCGCAACCCCGCACCCTGAGGAAGTCATCCATGCCGAACTTCCCGCCGAGCTTGAACTCCCGGTCCTCGCGAGCCGTGGGCTTCGGTAACCGCACGGTGCGGACGCGCGCCCCCCGTGACGTGAGCTCCGCGGCGAGCTTCTTCTCCTCGTGCCTCACCTCAGGCTTCGTCGCGGCGTCACTGTCGAAGACCAGGTAGAGCTCGCGGCCCTCCCACGCGATCCTGTCGAGGTCTGCGATCGGCTTCGAGACGCTGTCTCCGTTCCTCGAGACCCAGCAAGTGACGCCGCTGAACCCGACCGTCGGGAAGCCCTCCTGGTTTCCGGCGAGCGTCTTCTTCTCCCCTTCCGTTCCGAAGAGCCGCACCGTCGGATCTCGAAGCGCCGCGGCCGGGAAGTTGGGCGGCACGTAGAGGCGGTTCCCGGCCGGGTTGACCTCCTTCTTGGGCGCGAGGTACTTCGCGGGCTTGCCGTTGCTGCCGTTCATGGGCGTGTCGGGTTTCACGCGCCGGAAGGGCACGCCACGCTCGTCCTCGGTCCCGAGGTATGGGATCACGTAGCCCGGGCCTGGATCGAAGCCCAGGATCTTGGCGACCTGAGGGCCGGTCGCGGAGTAGATGCCGGACGCCGCGATGGTCGCGTCGGTCAGTCCCGACGAGCGAAGGTCGGCGAGGTGCCGGTCGGTCAACACACGTCCCCTCCTCCCCCGTGGTAGCGCACGAACTTCTCGAGGAGCTGTCGGGTCGCCGCTTCGCCGTGCGCTCGGTCCCCCGCGAAGAGGACCGGGAGGCGGTAGCGAACACACCAGCTGAGCAGCGTGCCGATCGCCGCCCGCGCGTGCAGGCGGCTGAACGGCGGCGGCATGAGGAACTGCGGGAGGCTCGCTTCCACGACGATCGCCGCGAACTCGTACTTCGAGAGCCGCTCGATCTCCCGGCGGAATCGCTCGCGGTTGGCGCCGACTGAGCTGTACGCATCGCTGAGTGTCTTCCGCTCGACGGCGACGCGATCCTCGAACCCTGCGACCGAGTAGTCCCCCGCCGGCAGGGCTCGCACGACGGCTCCCGGCAGCGCATACGGCCGCTGCTCGCGAGAGTCGACGATGAACGTGAGCCCCGCCGGGAGATGCCGCGTCACGACGCGCCCTAGAAGGGCAACTCCGAAGGCTCTTCGGTCCCCTGCGGACCCGGATCGCGTTCCCACCCGTTGTAGGTGATCCGGTTTCCCTTCTTCGTCTCCCCGTGGCCGTCCTGGTACTCGTGGACCTCCACGGTGACGAGCGCCGTGCGGTCGAGCAGCATGGCTGGCGCGAGATCGACGGCCTTCGACACGTCGAGCCCGAGCCGCGAGCACACGAGCTTCACGCGCGGCCGGGCACGCTCGCTGAACACGATCCGGTCGTAGATCAGCCGGTCGCGGTGCTCGCCGTCGAGCACGGTCAGCGAGAGGTTCCACATCTCGTCGCCCGACTTGGTCGCCTTCTCCTCCACGTCGCTGATCACGACGCGGTACTGACCCGCGGGCAAAGGCTCGAAGCCCTGGGCCTCGTCGATATTGCTGAAGTCGATGCGCGGCATTTCAGACCTCCTCGGTGGAGCCCTCGCCGGCGGGCGCCAGGAGGGCGTGGAAGATCTCGATCTTCGGTTCGAAGGGTTCGGTCGGGAGAGCGCCGGTGCGGTCCTTGATGACCTGCGCGAAGTAGCGGCCCTCAGCGTCGCGGTACTGGCGGATCACGACGTCGAACAGATACGGCAGCGACTTCTCGCCATCGAACGTCGTGCCCGTCTGGCGCATGAAGCCGGTGTCCGCGTACTCGGGCTTCTCGCGAGCGGTCACGATCACGTGGGCATCGAGCGCGAGGAGTTTCCTCATGAACTCGCGCCAGTCCGCCTTGATCGTCATCCACTCCTTCGGCCCGAGCTCGTAGAACTCGTGCCGATGGCCTTTCGCCCCGCGGTTCCGGAGGAGGAAGACCTCCGACCACTTCCGCTGGAGCGCGTCCCAGAGGACGGTGATCGGATCCACGATGACGGTCTCGAACACGCCCGCATGCGTGGCGAGCCAATCCACCGCGGCGGCGATCTCCTCGCACTTCGTGGCGCGCACCACGCTGAAGTCGAATCGGGCGCCGTAGAGATCGGCGCCGCCTTCGAGATCGAGAAGTGCGGGCTTCGGGAACCTCAGCGCGAGCGTCGTCTTCCCCGCGCCGGACGCGCCGAAGAACATCGCCTTCAGGCGACGAGGCGCGGACGCGGCCTTCTGGAAGGGCGAAGCGGAGCCGCGCGTCGCGGGTGACGTTCCGTTGGGAATCGACACGATCAGCTCCTCCCCAACTTGGCGAGGAACTCCTCGACAGCCGGGCGGGGTCGGCTGCTCCCCGCGCCAGGTGATGGCGACCCCGCAACTCCTTCGAGTCGCTCAATCGCGTGGGCGCGAATGGCCTCCAGGCTCCGGAACAACTGTCGGACGAACCGATCGCTCACGCCGTGGGTCTCCGCGAGCCCGTCCAGGACGAGTGCCTCCTCTTCGAGCACGTCGTCCAGGAACTCGCGGACTTCCGCCTCGGTCATGCGTCGCCTCCTTTCCCGGTCGATCACGGATGACCCCTAAGGGCATTCATGCGGAGCCGAAGGGGACACGAATCCGTCAGCGAAGTGGGTCAAGGCGACGAATCCTCGACTCGACACGCTGGAGGCGCTTCTTGGCTGACTCCGCGGTCATGCCGAGGCCCTCGGCGCACACGGCGATCGTCCAGCCGCAGACCCGCGTGCCGCACAGGAGCAGGTAGTCCTGGGGCGCGATCACGTGCCGCCGGAGGAGTCGCAGGTAGTGGCGGCGCCGGAACTCGCGGTCGCAGCGCCAGTCGGCGTCCTCACCCTCCCAGCGGCCGTCCGGATGCTCGACCTCGAGGCGTAGGTCGGGCTCCTCGTCCGCGGCCAGTACTTCCCGGTGCGAGACCACCCATCCTCGTCGACAAGTCAGGTAGAGGCCGCGCGCCGTGTCGTTGAAGACCTTCTGCGCGATGCGCTCCGGGCGCTGTTCAGGATCGAGGCGCGCGATGGCCGCGGAGAAGTTCGCCAGGACGTCCGTCCAGAACTCGTCGTCGTCCTTGCCCCATCGACGCCTCTTCCGCCGGTAGATCCGTTCGAGGGTCGGCCAGAAGAGGAGCAGGAGGATCGGGTTCCAGGCCGCCGAGCCGTCCTCGCGCACCGAATGCAGGATCGGGAGTAGCGCGCGGTCGGGAACCGGCGTCCCAAGCTGCCGCGCCGCGTCCGGCCATGACGTGGTCTCGCGCAGGTCGTCGCAGCGTTCGCGAAGCCACGCGAGGTGTCCGAGATAGAGCTGCTGAAGTAGTCGCCGCTCCAAGAGGCGGTGGTCGTTCTGACGGTCGAATGGCAAGACGCCCAGCCGTTCTGGCCGGGCGTCTCGCGCCTCAGATGGCCGACTCGGGCGTCGCGCACCTCTCGGTGAAGAGGAGGTCCGTTACCGCTCGTTCGCCTCGTTCGGGCTCCCTGTCGAATTCAGCGTGTGACACTGGCGACACACGGTCGTGACGGCGTAGTCCGTGCCGCCAACGAGGTACTGAGCTTCCTTGTACCGAATCGCTACCTGCTTGCCGTCATCGACGCCGAGAAGGGCGCCACACTTGGAGCAACACCACTTGGTCTCCATCGCCGTGATCCCCTGCGCACGCGTGCCGCAAAGCAAAGCCCCCCAGGAGGAGTCCGGTGAGGGCACTCCCGGGGGGCGAGTCCCGATTCCTCGGGACGAACCGTTCGGGCTGAACGTCCTCACCGGACCTTTCAGCCCTTCTGTCGAGTTTTCGCGAGATGGAGTGCGGTCAGCGACTTGCGAAGGGACCGCGGGAGGCGCATCGCAAGGTGCAGTGCGCGGTTATGGCCACATCAGCAAAAATCCGGAAGCGGCGCCGTTGCTACCGTTCGGAGGCAACGAATTTCGCAGGTCCATCTACTGGAGGTCGGGAGGCGGCGAGGCCACGAACTTCGACCTCCACGCCTTCCGATCCGGCAACCACTCGAACGGATCCTCGTCGATCCGAAAGTAGGCTTTCAGATCCTTCGCGAGATTCTCTCGCCGCTTCTGCGACCTTCGATCGGCGTATTCGCTGGTCCAATCCAGCTGGCCGCGCTCAATCGCGAAATCGCGGAGTAGCTCCCACTGAACGGAGGGGCGTCCCGATCTGCGATCTCGCATGCCCATCTCTGCGAAGTTGACCTCGCGCGGCGGGCGTCCCTTGATCTGAGCGACGATGTTCTCCTCGTCTCGGAATCGGATGGTGACCTGACTCCACAGCGTTCCGGCGGGCGTGGGGAAGAACGAGGGCGGGGCTGATCGTCGTGCAGGCACTGGGCTCGTGCTCCGCACAGCCAGACCCGAGATCGCTCGCTCTAGCTTGTCGAAGTACGTCCTGATCCTCTCCAGGCTCTCCGCCGTGTCCGTCATCGGGAAGTTCGGACATGCCCCGAGCACCGCCTCGGTAGACAGCCACTCGCAGAGCACGTTCTCAAGATCTCTCCGCGCGGATGGCTCCTTTAGCAGCGCCAAGGGTATTCTCACGAGGACCGACTCGTATCCACCCCCGAGGTGCGGGGGTCGCGGAATCTGGAATGCCAGGGCGGGAAGTTCCACCCGAGGACTGCCTATCAGTTCGCGCACCTCCTCGGACAGCGCCGCAAGGACAACGTGGTCGCCCCCGCCCACTGCGGCGACACGCTTCTCGTAGGCTGCTACAGCTGCGAGGTCGCGCCGTTCGAGCTCAGGGCTTCGGTGCTCCTTGTACGAGTCGTCGCATCTCCCCGGATGCCCGGGCTTCCGCAAATTGATGAGGGTCCCACTCTCTCGTCCGAGTCGTCCCATGATTACGTCGACGAACTCGTAGATTTCAAGGCTATGCCCGTCCGCGAGCACCACCGCCGTGACGCCGCATGGTCGTTCTTCCAACGTCTCCGCCGCCTTTGCAGCCGATGTCCTCCTGTCGGTCGCCGGTGGCATTAGCCTTTGCCCTCCTGCGCCTTCGGTGTCTGCGGCGGTGGCGTGGCAGGCTCGCTCGGCTTGATCGTCACGCTGCCCCCGTCCGTCACTGCGACGATCCCAACGACCTCCTGCGCCGTGGCTCCACTGCTGACCGACTGCCGCTTGACCTCGGCCCAGTCACCGCCGGTTGTCGATACCGGCCTGCTCGGATCTTCCGCCTGGTTCGCTGACATCGGTGTCCCCTCCCCTCCCGCGGCGATGCCCTTCAGGTAAGTGATGCTCCTCTCCCCGAGCAAACCCGAGGCAGGACTGTGGTGCGTCGAATCGCGTCCGAACGCTGGAGCCGGCATCCTTGGCTCTGCGCCTCTTTTCATGGCTGCTCTCTCCTCATGCCGAGAGTGACCAGCCCCTCGCCGGCTCCTTTCGGCTCGGCCGCGCCCGAGGGCTCGACGTTGGTTTACTGCGCCGACGAAACACTTTCAACCGCGGAATCCCCGTCGGGCTCGGCGCACGCCGACCAGCCGCCCCGGTGGAGAAGCGGTGGAGAAGTGGTCCCGGTGACGCGCGGATCAAGGGCGTGCCCCCGCGCTTCGCCCCGCCCCTTTCGACCCGTTGTCCCCCACAGTTCCTTACCTGAGGAGGAGTTCAATGGACGCCCACGACGAGCCCGTCAGCCAATGCACTTGGTGCGGCAAGCCCATCGACTACGGCAACGCTGCCGTGGCGATCATGCACATGATCAAGCAGGATGAGCGCGACGGCACGACCACCGTCATCCATGCCGAGTCCCTGATCACGCTCTGCGGGGCGTGCGGAAACCGCCTCGACACGGACGCCCTTACCGAGGCTCTGGACAGCGACGTCTTCCGCCTGCCGGATCCACAGCACTACCGGGAGCCTGGCCGGGTGAAAAGAGCGCACTGATGGCGGCTTCCACCTCACAGGTGGACCACCCGAGCACGCAGGTAGACCGGCAGCCCGCGCTGCCTGCTGGTCGCCCCCGTCGCGCGCGCACGGCCCACACGTCGCTTGCTCTCCCCGCCGACCCGAGCGTTGGTCGACCTTCGCCCGATCGGCGCGCCGTGAGCCCCGCCCGCGATCTCCCGCGGCTGCTCACGGCCCAGGAGGCAGCCGACTTGCTCAGGACCACGAGACGCGCGCTGTACGCCGCGATCGAGCGCGGGCAGGTACCGGGCGTGCTGCGCCTGGGACGGCGCGTGCTGTTTCGCCGCGACGAGCTGCTCGACTGGCTCGGTCTCGACGGCGAGGAGCGACGCTCGTGTTGAAGGTTCGGCCGTTTCGAGGGAAGTGGGAATGCGATGTGCATGTGCGCCTTCCGAACGGCCGCAAGTTCCGTGTGCGCCGCATGCCTCCGGGGTGTAAGTCTCGCACGGCCGCGCTGCGCTGGGGCATGGCCTTGGAGCAGGATCTGTTGCGGCGCAACGGGCTGGCGTACATGGCCGCGCCGACGCTGCGGGAGTTCGCGCCGCGCTTCATCGATCACTGCCGGAGCGAACGGCACAAGACGTCCGGCGTCGTGCGCAAGGAGTCGGCCCTGAAGGTTCATCTGCTGCCGCTCCTCGGGCGGCGGCGACTCAGCGACATCACGGCCGAAGACGTCGCGCGCGTGAAGCTCCGGCTGCGCGAGGGAGCGCCGTCCAGCGTGAACAACGCGCTCACGGTCTTGTCTTCGCTGCTCAAGCTCGCGCTCGAGTGGCAGGTCATCGACCGCATGCCGTGCACCATCCGCATGCTGTCGCGCCCGCACACCGAGGCGGGATTCTGGGACTTCGACGAACTGGACCGCTTGGAGCGCGCCGCGGCGAAGGTCGGGCCGAACGCGGAGCTGATCGTCGCGCTCGGCGCGCTCGCGGGGCTGCGGCTCGGCGAGATGATCGCGCTAAGGTGGACCGACGTGGACCTGCCGCGCACACGGATCACGGTGCGGCAGAACGACTGGCGGGGACACGTCGATACGCCGAAGGGCGGGCGCAGCGGCATCGTGGACCTGTGCCAGCGGCTCGCCACCGCGCTCGCCGCGCACCAGCCGCGCTCGCGGCTACTCTCGCAGGACGGCCGCGTGCTGTGCCGGGATGACGGGCGATCCCTCACCGAGAAGATCGTCCGGGTCTACATCGAGCAGACCGAGCGGCTCGCCGGGCTGCCGCCGCGCGGGGTACACGCCCTGCGGCATACGTTCGGCGCGCACCTCGCCATGCGCGGGGCGAGCCCCAAGGCCATCCAGGAACTCATGCGGCACGCGGACCTCTCGATGACCCAGCGGTACACGCATCTCTCCCCGGCGGCGAGGGAGTCGGCGGTGAGGCTGCTGGACGCTGCACCGGGACGTGCTGATGCGCGAGTTCTTCCTACGCGCCTGGAATGACCCCAGTACCACCCTGATTAGCGAGCCCTCTTCTCCCGGACGTCGGGCCTGCCAGTCGTCTCTCGACGACCAATCCGAGCGGACAACCGACAGGTCGGGCTATGCCCCACAGCTGCGGAGCTGGTCGTAGTAGCTGCCTTGCGCGTCAACGGTGACCCGGACCGCAAGTTCAGCGGGGAGAATGACGTCGGCGAACTCTCCTTCTCTTGCGAGGTCGCTCGGATTCAGGACCCCGCGGGCGCCCTCGCGAAAATGCGCCACGGCGTTGCGGTACTTCGGGCGCAGCTCATCGTTCACGAACGACGCGATCGGTTGACCGACGTAGGGACACGGGAGCTTGTGGAACTCCGGATGATCTGGTAGCACCTCAGGTATCGTCTTCAGGTCAAATCGGCGACGTCTCGCCTCCTTGAAGACTGCCGGACGCAGTACGTTCAGAATCCCTTCGAGGATCTTGTAGTAGCAGAGGAACCTGTAGAACGGGCTCACGCTGTTCTTCGCTTCGCGGTAGAGCGCGAACACCGGCATCATCTCGCGATGGACATGGCCTTCGTCGATTGGGATGACCGCGTCGCCGTATGGACTCGTGAAGGTCACGGCCGTCACGCCATTGCTGGCGTCCACGCAAGCAATGCGCCCGACCACCAGAGGTACGTTGACCCGGTACGACAACAGGTCGAGAACGGGAGCGGCCGCCGCCATGGCCTGTCGAGTCGCCCCTTGGATGGACCGGTCCCGTAGCGAGCCGACCAGACCACCAACGGAACCGTCCTCTCCCTTTGTCAGACGGAACGCGCATGCTGGAGTCTGCAGCTTCCCACTGGAGGCCCCTGGTGGAAGGCGCAGCAGAGACGACCCCGAGGCGCAGCCCGGGCGAATATCGATGCCGCTCGAATGGCTGCGGTCGGTAGCGAGGCAGATGTGGACGGTGAACTCACGCTCGCTCGGGTCTCGCAGTCGTTGATCGTCGCTCCGCGTCCCTTCCCTCTCCGCTGGCACCAGGAAGATCATGCCGCTGATTCCGCCGGGCGGCATCTCAGCCTGCGTTATGGGTGCGTCCACGCGAAACTCCTCAACGGTTCGACCTTGCGTCGACGCCCCCGCGCGGCGTTGGGTGGTCGGTGTCGACGGAGGATTCTGATTGGCGACTACTTCTTCAGCGCCCACACCCCCGCCTCGACCTTCTTGAACCGCCCATCGCGCTTGAGCGTGACGGCGACCGTGCTGAGCAGGTTCTTGCTCTTCGTCTTGTAGATCCCCCGCTTCACGACCGTCTCCGTCAGCGCCTTGTAGTGCACGGGCTTCTTCGCCGCGCGCAGCACTTTCTCCAGCGCGTCCGCGAGCGAGATCTCGTTGAGGCGGCGGGCATTCGGCCGATGATGGACCACCTTGCCGCCGCGGGGGCCAACGCGCGTCGAGGAGCCGGTGCCGATGGCGGCGTCGAGCTTCCCGAGTTCGGCCACCAGCATGGCCATCTTCGCGCGGACAGCGCCGAGCTGCTTGTCGCGTGCGCGGCGGCGTGCGAGGGCGGCCTCCAGGGTCTCCAGGTCGTAGCGTTCCAGGGCGCGGTCGAGCTGGGCCATGATCGGTCTCCGTCTTCCAGGGGGTGGTTCGCCGCGCGGAGGAATACCGCGGCCAGCGTGGGTGCACCAGGGGGAGATTTGGCTCGCCGCGCGGGGTGCGGGCCGAACTGGCCTCATGCCCCGATCCTGCCTGACTTGGGGGCACGTGGGGCGAACGTGGCGGCCACGTGGTCAACCGGGCCGGGGCCCCGATGGCCCTCCGGCGGCGCCCCCGCGGGATGCCTGCTCCTTCGGGGCGCACTTCGCTTGATCTCCGCCGCCACGAGAGCGTCCATGGCCCTCGAAAGGGGCCTGCCGCCATGACCCTCACCACCGCGACCCGCCGCTTCCTCACGCAGCTCGAAGCCGACGGGAAGTCCCCGCTGACCATCTCGGTCTACCGCCGCGAGCTGGAGCGGTTCGGGCGTTGGCTTGGCACGCAGACCGACGTCCGCCGTGTCAGCCCTGACCGGCTCGCGCGCTACCTCACGGATCCGGTACTCCAGGTGACGCCCGCCGGGGCGAAGCGGAACGCCCGCACGATGAACCGGACGCGCACGGTGCTGCGCCTGGTGTTCGGCTACCTGACGCTCGCCGGAACGCTGCGCAACGACCCGTCGCGGCTGCTGAAGAACGCGCGCACCGACCGCCCGCTGCCGACGCCGATGTCGGAGCTGGAGGAGCGGCGCTTCGTGGCCACGCTGGACCGCGGCGCGAAGTCAGCCCCGGGCCGCCGCGACCGCGCGCTGTTCACGCTCCTGCTGCGCTCCGGGATGCGGCTGGCGGCGGCGCTGGCGCTGGACGTTGCCGATCTGGACCTGCGCACCGGCACCGCCCGCTCCGTAGGCAAGCACGCGCATGTCCAGGACGTGGTGCTGCCGAAGGACGTCACGCGGCTGCTGCGGCGCTACCTCGTGGAGGAGGGGATCCGCAAGGGCGCGCTCTTCTGCAGCAGCCGCGGGCAGCTGTCATCGCGCCAGGCCCAGTACCGATTCCAGGCGCTTCTCGCCTCCGCCGGAATCGATCGGCCCCTCACCGTGCACTCGCTGCGGCACACGTTCGCGACGAGGCTACGCGAGCGGACGGGTGATCTCCGCATCGTCCAGGCCGCGCTGGGCCATCGCCATCTCGGGACGACCGAGGCGTACGCCCACGTGGGTGGAACGGAGGTCAGGCGCGCAGTCGCACGGTAGACGCCATCCTGGCCCCGCCACCCTACGGCCAGGTCTGAACGACCTTGTAGGTGCCGCAGCACGCGGCATCTCGTGCACTCCGGCACCCAGTAGTGCCCGGCCAGGAAGGACGTCTCGAAGACCGTCCAACTCGATCTCGGCGCGCAGCCTCTGCCCTCCGACCAGCACCTTCTCGACGTGCGGTGCCGTGAGGGTATGCGTCACTCCGTGCCTCGGCGCGGCACCCTCGACCGCCCTGTCCTTCTGGAAGCGGAAGGCTCGGGAATAGGCCGCCGCACCCAGGCTGTCTGCAACCTGGGGATCTTGAAAGTCCCCGGGCTCGTCGATGAACCTCGCGATCGAGGTCTGCCACTTCAAGTGGTAGCCAGGACGCGACACGATCACGGCCGGTTCGAAGGACCCCTCGTCCCATCTCCACGTCACCGCCCCGTCGTCGGCCGTGCCGAGAACGACACGCCTCGGAAGCTCGCATTGCGTTGTGTCGGCGTCGCGCGGCGTGACGTGGATGGAGATCGATCCGGACTCCACGGATCCGGTCCACAGGCTTGCCGAGTCGACGTCGGCCTCAGGGCGGCACATCAGGCGAACTCGCACGGAGTAGTCCCCGGGCGAGATCTGCTCGCCGTCTGTGTCGAGCAAGAAGAACAGCTTCGCTCGGGACCCCATCTCGCCGTACACGAGAGGGACCGCATGCCGCCCTAACGCCAGGCCATACCCCGCGCCCGCATCACCGCGCTCATACGTTCGAGAGTCGTTCGGTGCCGTCAAGCACAGCGCCCACTCCTCATCCGTCGTGTCGAGGACCTTCACGCGCCCGTCGGCATCGAAGGGGTTGAAGCGGAGGAAGATCTCGAAGCGCATCTCGTGCCCCATCGCGACGGTGTCGGCGTCCGTCGTGGCGAGAATCGAGAGGCCGTGGACCGGTTCACCCCATCCGCTTTCGACCGCGCGCGTCGTGAAGGGTGCCGTCGGCTCGACGCTCGGGCAGCAGGGGCAGGAGAGCAGGAGGACACAAGGCAGAAGGGTGACCACGGCGCACCCCCCGGTGGCGCTGACTATGCCGAGGTTTCGGTTCGCCCGCAACCCGCAGGCGCTGATCGCGCCGCCTCGGGGCACTCGCTTTGGTATACCCACGCGACCAACGCGGGAACGCAGGGGGCGACCTGCGCATCGTTCAGGCCGCTCTGGGCCACCGGCACCTTGCGACCACGGAGTCGTACGCCCAGGTTGAGCCCGCGGAGGTCAGGCGGGCGATCCGGGAGCGCCGCGCGCGGCGATGGCCTAGCGGAAGGCGGCCTTGAGCCGGCCCCAGGTCTGAGGATCGACTGCCAGCCCGGTGCAGCCCCGCCCGAGCGCCCCGACTTGCCCGCAAGCGCCTGAGTTCGGCGGGATGCAGGGTGAGGTGTCCGCGACCGTGTAGTCTCCGTTGGCGTCATCGCAGAACTGCGGATCGACGAAGATGTCCGTCGCGCCCGGCGGATACCCTGCGATGTTCCCGCCCGGATTGTCCCAGAAGTCATTGCACGCCGACACCGGCACTGGCGATGTTGAACCGCGGAACCACACGGCGGTAGATCCTACAGTGCTTGAGAAGATGTTGTTCTGGACGGTCACGTGCTGCCAGTCAGAGTAGGACATGACTAGACCATTGGTCCCGTTGCCAACTAGCGTGTTCTGCTCAAACACGCCGCCGACTCGGTCCCAGTAGATCGTGCCCCAACCCAATGCCGACTCATTGTCTGCAAAGAGGTTGCGGCGGATATGATAGGGACCAGGTTCCACGACCCCCTGCCCGCCGAACACGACAAGTGCGCTGGTGTTGGCGGACGGATGGTTGCCGACGAACCTGCAGTCCTCGACGGTCAGGTCAACGAATTCTCCGAGGCGCGCCCCAAGACCGGCATTGTTCCGGAACTCGCAGTTCTTCACTAGTGCACCGAACGCTGGGTCTAGACCTAGCGCATCCAACCACACGATATCGGGTCCCGCGCAATCGGCGAACAAGCACCCGTCCAGAACGGCGTCGCCCTCGGCGTGAAGGATTGCCGCTTGCCGATAGGGGCCACCTTCGATCCGGCAGTTTCGAAACTCCGTATCGTAGATCTCCAAGGCTACCGTCTCGCTGTATAAGCCTCCGGGCTGCGCCGTGCCGCCATCGAGATCCGCGAGTCGGCAAGCGCGGATGACCATCCGGTCCATGAAGCGGCTCCACATCCCGGTACTCCCAACAGGCGCCCCGGTGACCGTGAAGCCCTGAACAAGGATCGTTCCGAGGCCCAGGTTGTACGCGAGCACGGGGACCGCAAAGCCGACGCCCTGACCGGCGAGATCGATCCGCGTCACATCACGGCCTCCCTCGCCGATCAGACTCACCCCGGCCTTCAGGAAGGCCACCGAGCTCGCGGTGAAGCTGACGTCGCCATGCAGTACCCGCACCTCGTACTGCGAATACGTGCCGGGGGCCACCAGAACGCTGTCGCCCGACGTCGATGCACTCAGCGCCGCGTTGATCGTCGCATACTCCGCCGGCACATGCCGCGTGACTCCCGCAGCCGGGCACGCGATCAGCGCGCTGAGTACCGCTGCCGAGGCGGTCGCTGCACGTCGACGCATGGCCTTCACCGGTAGAGGCTCTTCAGGCTGCCCCAGGAGCGCGACTCCAAGCTGCCCCCGGCCGACACGGGGCCGCAGTTCACGTCGAAAGCGCCGATCAAGCCGCAGCCGCCGGAGTGCGCCGGCGCGGCGGGCGAGGCATCCTGAAGATGGAAGTCGAGGGCGACTGGATCGCAGAAGAGGGGATCCGCGTGGATGTCCGTGGGCGGTGGGAGCCAGTGTTCGTAGTAGTCCCCGTCGACGTTGTTCCAGAACAGATTGCACCCCGTCTGGGGATTCCGAATCAGTCCACTCACCGCCCCGCGTCGGCCCGTCGAGCTTGCGAAGATGTTGTGGTTCGTCCCGACGTCCGTTCCATCTACGCACAGGGCTGCCGCAAGTATTCCTGCATGACACCCGAAGAACGTGTTGCTCTCCACGTGCACATATGAGAGGGACGCTGCGGCGCCCCCCCCGCTCCCCGCGCTGTCATACGCGAACGTACAGAAGCGCAGATTGCCCGAGCAGCGAAAGAGCCAGAGCCCGCCGCCCAACCCGTTCGTCCCTCCCGCCACACAGTTCCGCAAGAACGTGCAGCGCTCGATATCCACCGACGCCACGTCTGTAACGACCGCGCCCCGAAGGCTGTGATCGCGAAAGACGCAATCCCGAAGGACCACAGTCATCGGCAGGTGTTCGACCGTCTCTACGCGGAGCCCAAGGATGTTCTGTGCGAACGTACAGCCCGTGCACGTCAGATCGATGTCGTGCCCATCCACACCGCCGTCGCCCGCCCCACTCAGCTGGTTGTTCGACACGACGCAGCGCGTCAGGGTCACCGCAGCCTTGCTTGCCAGGACCCCGTAGTCGTGGTTGCCCGTGATCTGACAGTCGACGAGTTCCAAGGGGCTTTCCGAGACCGCCACTCCGCTGCCACCACCCGTGACGGTCAAGCCGACCACGTGCGCCGCCACCGCGCCAGGCAGCCCGTCCTCGATCGTACAGACCGGGTACAACGTCGGCTGGCCTCCATCCAGGACGGTAGTCGCCGCGCCGGCCACACCGATCACGGTCACGCCGGGCTTGAGGTACATGGCGCTCTGGACGGTCTGCAGGGTGCCGAAGACGAGAACCGTACGGGCTTCAGTAGCGTTCCAGATCCCGGGGCCGACGAGAACCGAGTCTCCAGCGACGGCGACGTCCACCGCCTTCAAGACGGTCAGATACTCCTCGGGAACGTGCAGCACCGCTCCCCGTGCAGGCATCTGCACCATGAGGACCGCGGCGAATCCAACCAGAATGCCCTTCATGGCCGTCCCGTTAACGAGCAGGTCGATGCGGCAGATCGACAACCTCCGCGCTGACGCTTCTCATGATACCTGGCTCTGGACTCCGGAACCTAGCCCCGTCAGGACGTGGGTTCGGTGCGCAGCGTGAGCGATCCGGCGCAGGGGAAACGGTCTCTAGACCAGCTCCAGGCCGTCCGCCAGGCGAGGGGCCCGCGGCAAATCGCCTAGAAGAGTGGAGATATTCTGGAGACGGCCTTTTCGCCGAAATCGTCCGAACGTGTAAGGGCCCGCAAGTACGTCACTTACGGGCCCCAGGTTTGGTGGAGGCGGTGGGAATCGAACCCACGTCCGAAGAACCCTCACCGACGACTCATCCGTGCGCTCCCCGCCTACGAATCTCGTTCCCTCGAGCTCCGACGGGTGGGATCCCGAGGCAACCAGTCCCGGTGAAGTTTAGCCGCTCCCTGCCGAGACGCCGGGGAGCAGCGATCCTGCGTTAATCGGCGGTGGCATCCCCCCCCGCAGGCCTTGAAGGAGCCACCGTGGTCGCGCTAAGCGGCCAGAGCCAACTCGTAGTCGGCAGTTGTACGTTTGCCCATTTTTATCGAGGCCTGGGCGCCTCGGCACGCAATCGTCGGCTCGTGTTTCCCCGTCGAGACCTTTCGCCCCCTTCTCTTGTCGGTCCGGCCCGCCGTGGGCGGGCGCCGGCGAGCGCCTGCCCGGTTCGCGGCGCAGTCGCTCCACCCCTTCGATGTCGGGGCAGGCCGGTCGGTTCCATTCTACTCGGGAATCGGCCGGTGGTCGGCCTCGCTTCAGCTGGTCTGCCCGCGAGAACCCCTCGACCACCCCGGAGGGTACGCAGGTCGCGTACGCAGCGCAAGAAGCGGTGACCGGAGAATGATGCGGACGCCGCGCCGCGCGAATCCGGCCGGCGCCGAATCCGCGGAAGCCGGAAGGGGACGTGCGCTCGACGAGCGCGCACGCTTCATGGCGGCGGCGTCGCGAGTCCGAGGCTCGCCCACGGCGGTGTCGCCAAGGACGAGGCGATACGCTGCGGCGAGGGCGACGCGCAGCAGGTCCTGTCAGCGAATCGAGCCCCGCGCGACCGTCAGTACCAACGGGCCGCCCGGTGGTAGTCCGAGACCCGCTCCAGCTCGCGCTTGAACTTCTCGAGATCGACGTGGTTCATCGCCTCCATCTTGGCGCGGAACTCTTCGACCAGGTCGAACATCGTGTCCGTCATTTCCTCGTACGTGTCGTAGATCAGCTTCATGGGCTTTTCGCCCGGGATGTCCAGCAAGGACTTGAAGGTCTTGATCAGGAAGACGAGGTGCTGGCTGCGCTTGCGTCCGAACGGGACGGCCGGCAGCTTGTGCCGACGGACCCACATGGCCTGCATGGTCGGGATGTCCCCGGGGCCGCGGAACTTGGACACGAAGCGCAGGAAGTTCTCCACGAGCCACGTGACGCCGTAGTAGTCGAATCCCTTCGGCCGGGTCTCCACGCCGAAGATCATCTGATTCAGGTAGTGCTTCGCGGTGTCCAGCCTCTCGCTGTCGGGCAGCGGCGGGTAGATGACCGTTCCGGCAGGTAGCGGGGCTCCCATGACTTCCTCCTCCTCGACGGCGCGGCAGCGCGGCTCTCGGATGGCTGGCGCGAAAGGCCGGGACCAAGGACCCGCTCGCTCTCGAGCCTCTGCCCCTAGTACGTTCGGGGTGCCCGCCGCGAACACGCCGAGCGGGAAGATCCACTCACCACGGGGTGCAGGTACGACGCCTGCCGGCAGGCGGGAGCGCGGCGGCCTCGGGGAGAATCCGGCCAACCCACCAACGAAGACGGGCCGCCTCCCCGGTGGGGCCGGGGCAATCTCGCCCGTGAGGATGCCGGTGGAAGTCGCTGCGGCGCTTGAGGTTGGTGCGCTGTCAGGGAATCGAACCCCGAACCCACTGATTAAGAGTCAGTTGCTCTGCCAATTGAGCTAACAGCGCACCCGGGGCACGCACGGTACCAATTCGCGTGCCCGCTTGCCAAGGACATGTTGGGGTGGGTGATGGGACTTGAACCCACGGCACCCTGATCCACAGGTCCAAGCCACTGCTCCCACGTGGCTTACACCACTTCCCACCGACCCCCGCATCTGCAAGAGAGCCCGCGGCTTAGTGCGGCTCAAGTGCCCCGGGGTGTGGGACCGAATCTCTGACCAGCCCCCACCGCGGGCGCAAGTTCGCCGCCCTACGTCGCCCTACGCCTTGAGGGAGGTCGTCATGCTGACTAGCGCGGTCGAGTGGCCCAAGCGAGCTAAGCTCACCGACGCACTGGCACGCAAGCTCGAATTCACGCTCCAAGGACAACACGTCGTTCGCGACACGGAACTCCCGGGCTTCCGGCTGGTGGTCGGGAAGACCGCGAAGACCTGGTCGGCGCAGCGCGACGTGCGCGACGGCAAGGAGCGCGTTCGGACCGAGCGCAAGACGTTCGGGCGAGTCGACGCGCTGTCGTGCCGCGACGCGCGCCAGCAGGCGCGCGCGTGGCTCGGGGAGCCAATGGCGGCGAGGCTCGCGGCGACCAACGGCAGCTCGAGCAACGGCAACGGCGCGGCCAACGCGCGCAACGGCGTCATTACGCTCCGGACCGCGTGGGAGCGCTACCTCACCTCTCACCTCGAGCCCAAGGTGGAGCGCCGCGAGCGCAGCCCACGGACGGTCGAAGCGATGCAGCACGACATCGAGAAGCACCTCGCGGCGTGGCTCGACCTGCCGCTCGCCTCGATCGGCAAGGAGCGCGTCGCCGACCGGCACGAGCAGATGGTGAAGACGAGCGGACCCGTCGCGGCGGACAACTGCTTCCGCTACTTCCGCGCCGTCTACCGGTTCGCGCGCCGGAAGATGGACGGGGGCGAGCACCTGCCGCAGGAGCCGACGACCGCGCTCGACTTCGTGAAGCGCCAGGGGAAGAAGCGCGCGATGAGGCCGGAGGAATTCCCGCGCTGGTACGCGCAACTCCAAGCCCTGCCGAATCCCGTGCGCCGCGAGTTCTACCTCTTCCAGCTCCTCTCGGGCTCGCGCCCCGACGCGCTCAAGCGCGCGCGCTGGGAGCACCTCGACGAGTCGCGACGCGTGCTCCACTTCCCGGATCCGAAGGGCGGCCCCCGGCGCGCCTTCGACCTGGCGCTCTCGACTCCGATGCTTGAGTGCCTCGCACGCGCGAAAGAGGCCGGACGCATCGCGTACCCAGACAAGGCGCGCACGTGGATCTTCCCCGGCAGATCGCCGCGGGGGCACATCAGGAACACGCAACAGAGGCAGCGGCGACCCGAAGACGCGCGCTTCCACTTCGGCGTCGAACTCAGGAAGACGTGGCGCGGGGTGGCGCAAGCTGCGGGCGTGGGGCCGGACGACCGCCGCGTCCTCCTGAACCACGCGAGTTCTGAGGTGCACGACGTCTACCTCGACCCGGCGGCGATCCTCGGCCACCTCGTCGAGTGCCAGGAGCGGATTTCGAAGCGGATGGTCGAGTTGCTCACGAACGGAGCGTGACCCTCGCGCCAAGCGGGCTCCAGTGTTACGTGGTTCGGTTGACAATTGCACTTGCCGCGTGGTATTCTTGTTGCTTCGTTCCCGGACCCTGACCCACTGGGAGGAAAGCGAAGTTGAAGCACCGACCGCAACCCCCGATTCCCGACTTCGGGGCCGCCGCAGGCGCAGGAACCGAGAGCTTCGCCGGGGTGTCACTCTCCCGCCGAGTCCAAGAAACCCGCTACTGGAACCACTTGAGCGACCAGGAGACCGCGCGGTTCGCGCGCGCGCTCCATCGTGAGCGGTATCCGCTCCGCGCCTCCGTCGCGAACTCGGCGCCGGTCGCGGTCCTCGACGCACCGGCCGTGCCCGAACGGAGTGCCGACGGCGAGTCGGGCGACGAGTCGAGCGGAGACGGCGGAGACGGCGAACCCGCCGAACCTGAGCTAGCAGGCGCCGGCCTCTCCGGCGTCGGCACCTCCAACCGCGGGGGTGCGGCGTGACGAACGACCCCAACACCCTCGACACCCAACTCCTCGCCGCCGAGGTCGCGCGCCTCGTTCTCCAGGGCATGCGCGACAACGCCGTCTCGCCCCCCGAGTACTTCAACACGCACCAAGCGGCGCAGTATCTCGGCGTCACGCCGCGGTGCCTCGAAGAGTGGAGGCGCAAGGGAACCGGCCCCCAGCCGACGCGGTGCGGGCGTTTGGTGCGCTACTCGATCAAGTCGCTCCGGCAGTTCATGGAAGGCACCGGAGCATGAGCGACAGGGCATCGTCCAACGCAGTCATGCTCGACGCTTCACTCGACCTCGCCGCTCGGGGTTGGAGCGTCTTGCCCCTGCACTCGATCGCCGACGGCGCGTGCACGTGCGGAAAGGCGGACTGCGCGCGAGCGGGCAAACATCCGCGCACGAAGAGCGGCGTGAAGGACGCTACTTCCGACCATCAGAAGATCCGCGAGTGGTGGGCGCGATGGCCTAGCGCCAACCTCGGCGTCGCCACCGGCAGGCCCTCCGGCGTGGTTGTCTTGGACGTCGACCCACGGCACGGCGGGGACGAGTCGCTCGCGGCGCTGGAAAGGGAGCACGGCCCGCTGCCGGCGACGCTCTGGTCGCGGACGGGGTCGGGCGGGCGGCACTTCGTGTTCGTTCGCCCCGACTCCGACGTGCGCAACGCCGTCGGCGTTCGCCCTGGTTTGGACGTCCGCGCCGACGGCGGGTTCGTCGTCGCCCCTCCGAGCCTGCACGCCAGCGGCGAGCGCTACGAGTGGCAGGTGCCGCTCGGCTCGGCGATCGCGCCGCCGCCGAAGTGGTTGCTCGACGGGCTGCGGGGGAGGCGCCTGGACAGCGCCGGAGGGGCCGGCTCGCCCGATGCCGCGAGCGCAAACGGCTCCTCACCCCTCGTTGTCCCGAGGGGGACGCGCAACAACACCTACACGTCGCTCGCCGGCGGCTTCCGCGCACGCGGGTTGTCGCTGGAGGCCGCGCTCGACGCTATCCTGCGCACGAACGCCGAGCAGGACGAGCCTTCGCCCGCGGAAGACGTCGAAGAGGTCGTCCGCGGAGTGTACGGACGCTATTCCGCGGGTCGCGTCCTCCTCAACCCCGCGGACCCACTCCAGTCGGCGCACGAATATGGGACGCGGCGCCGGCCCACGCTCATGCACCACACCGATGAGTGGCTCGCGTACGACGGCGCAGCATACGCGCCGGTCGAGGAACGCACCATCCGCGCGGAACTCTACGACTTCCTCGCGGCGGCGCTCCAGGTCGGCCGCAAGAACGAGCCCCCGTCGCCCTTCCGGCCGACGCAGAGGCGCGTCGGCGACGTGGTTGACGCGCTTAAGGGCGCGGCGCACGTGCCGGGCGCGAAGCATGAGCCGCCGTGTTGGCTCGCTTCGCAGCCGGGCGACCCGCCGGCCGCGGAGGTGATCGCGTGCCGCAACGGGATCCTCCACCTCCGAACAGGCAGGCTCCTCCCGTCCACGCCGCGACTCTTCACGCGCAACGCGCTGTCGTTCGACTACGACGCGAGCGCGCCGCGCCCCGAGCGGTGGCTCCGATTCCTCGGCGAACTGTGGCCGGCGGACGGTGGCGAGAAGGAGACGCTCCAGGAGGTCCTCGGGTACCTCCTCGTGCCGAACACGTCGCAGCAGAAGGTCTTCCTGCTCGTGGGTCCGCGACGCAGCGGCAAGGGGACGATCGCGCGCGTCCTCGCCGAACTCGTCGGGCGGCCGAACGTGTGCGCTCCATCGCTGAACGTCCTCGGCGACCGGTTCGGCCTCGCCCCGCTCATCGGCAAGCAACTCGCGACCGTGTCCGACGCGCGGATCGGTTCGCGGACGGACCAAGCAGCGATCGCGGAGAACCTCCTGCGGATTTCGGGCGAGGACATGGTCACCGTCGACCGGAAGTACGCCTCCGCGTGGCACGGGCGCCTCGCCGTGCGCTTCGTGATTCTCACGAACGAACTGCCGCGGCTCGCCGACGCCTCCGCGGCGCTCGCCTCCCGGTTCGTGCCGCTGGAACTGTCGCAGTCGTTCCTCGGGCGAGAGGACCCGGGCCTCACGTCCGCCTTGCTCGCGGAACTGCCGGGGATCCTCTTGTGGGCGATCGAGGGGTGGCGCCGGCTGAACGAGCGCGGCCACTTCGACCCGCCCGCGGCGGCGCGCGACGCCGTCGCGGCGCTAGAGCGCCTCGGCTCGCCGGTGCGCGTGTTCGTCGACGAGCGGTGCGAACTCGGGGCATTCGACGCTCCGAAGCGCGACGTGTACCGCGCGTACCGGACGTGGTGCGAGGAAGTCGGCGAACACCCTCGCTCCGCGGCGGTCTTCGGGCGCGACCTCATCGCGGCGGTGCGGGGCGTGCGCGCCGTGAACCGCACGGGCGGGGGCGGGGCGCGCGAGTGGCGCTACGACGGAATCAGGCTTCGGGAGGTGGTCGATGACCTCCCGTATTGAGGGTCAACTGTTCAGGGTGTTCAAGGTCTCTTGTACTCCTGAGCGAACGCCGGGCGGTGGAGGGATAGAGGAAGAGGTAGAGGTAAGAAGGAGAGAGACCTTGAACACCTTGAACACCAGAAAGAAGTACGGGCCCCCGGTGCGCGTCCGGGAGCCCGCCCGTCACTTGTGTGTCGCCTGCACGATCAGGCTGGCGGTGGCCAAGGACACCATCAACCAGAACCGCCAATGGTGGCGCAGCTCGCGACGAAAGAACGAGCGCATCGCCCCGGTCTCCCTTCGGAGAGTCGAAGCGCCGTGCCCGCGGCGTCCGAGTTCAGGCGGCCCACCGAGACCGCTTTTGGCCGAGGATGAATTTGACGGTGGTGCGGTCAAAGTAACGCGATCGCGTCCCTCTCGCCCACGCGAAAAAGCCCCGGCCCACCTCCGACTCCTGCCGGAGGGCGCGCGCAGCGCACCGAGCGCCCGCGCGCAGGGCCGGGAACTACTCGTCAGGGGCCCGAGCGCCAAGGGGCGCGACGGGCGGCCAAGGAATCGCCGTCAGGCGGCACTCAACCCCAACCCCGGCGCCGCGTAGGGCGGTGCCAAGGGAGGCTCCGTGCGCAGTGAATTCGCAGTGCTGGTTCCATCGGCGGTCGTAGACGCGATCCGCGCGAACCCGACGACCTCCGAGTTCTTCGTGGACGTGCCCGCGGCGATGGTCGAGGCGATCCAGGAGGACGAGCGCGAGCAGATCGAGGCCGAGTTGTCCCTCCCGGCCCTCGCCGACGGGCCGCCCCTGCGGGAGACGCCCGCGCTGTGGCGCGTGGACAAGCTCCTGCGGCGCTGGGTTCCCCCCGACGACCTCGGCACCATGAGGGATGCGGTGCGGCGAGCCGTCGCGGCCGCGCGCGACGAGGGCCCCCGATGAGCCAGCTTCCGCGCGCGCTCGTGGACCAGTTCCTCCTCGAGCTGGACCGCGACCTCGACGAGGTGGGCGACGCCGAGCTGCGCGCGCGCATCCGGGCCCACCTGCCGCGGATCGTGAACGCCGCGATCCGAGAGGGCATCCAGACGGCTCGCAAGAGGCCCCCGGCGGCGACGGGGAGGCGCGATGGCTGAGGACGCGAATCCCGCACTTCCCGCGCTCGTCGAGCGCAGCCACGCCGTCCAGGGCGGCAAGGGGCGCGAGGTCGTCGTGCTCGACGCGGGCGTCGCGCTCATCGAGCAGCTCGCCGCGGGCGGCCGCGCGGAGACGTCGATCGCGGCCGCGCTCGGCCTCTCGCCGAAGACCTTCCGCCGCGCGAAGCGCGAGGACCCCCGCGTGGCGACCGCGCTAGAGGTAGGGCACGGCCGGCTGTCCGACGAGCTGACGGGCCTGCTGCTGTCGTGGGCGCGCAAGGGCTGCCGCGTGTCGGCGCTCTTCCTCGCGAAGACGCGCCTGCACTGGAGGGACCAAGGCCAGCCGGTGCGCGAGTCGGGCTCGGTCACGAACGTTTCCATCACTCTCCCGGCGGCGCTGGAGTTCGACGACTACATGCGCCGGCGCGTGAGCGCGAGCTACCGCGTCGAGGAAGGCGAAGGCGAGGTGCGTGAGTGATCCCCTCGCCGACCCCCTGGCAGCACGTCGTCCTCTCGCTGCCCGAGCGCGGCGCGAGCGGCGAGACCGTCAACAAGTTCCTGGGCGGCGGGCGCGGCGGCGGCAAGACGACGGCCGAGCAGCTCCTCATCCTCCGCCACGTGGAGCAGTACCAAGCCCGCGCGCGCGTGCTCGTCATCCGCACGACGTTCAAGGCGACGACCGAGATGGGCGACGAACTCGAGCGGACGTTGTCGAGCATCTACCCCGGCACGCGCTACAACCGCGCGGAGCGAATCTTCCGGCTCCCCTCGGGCGCGACCGTCGAACTCGGCGAGATGTCGAACCCGGCGGCGTACGCGAAGTACCAGGGCCGAACGTTCTCCATGCTGGTGATCGACGACGCCGGCACGTTGAACCCCGCGCAGTTCCGGCGCGCGATGATGGTCAAGTCGAACCTCCGCGCCCCGGACGGCCAACCCACTCCGACGATCGTCTCCGCGAACCCGGGCGGTCCGCTCCACACGGTCCTCCACCGCCTCTACGTGTCGCGCGCGCCCGCGTTCGAGCCCTTCGACGTGGACGGGGAGACGTGGATCTACGCGCCGTCCACGCTCGACGACAACGCGCACGTCGACCGCGAGGCGTACCTGCGCCAGCTCGCGGCGGCGTGCGGGAACGACGCCGAGCTGCTGCGCGCGTGGGAGAAGGGCGACTGGAACGTCCGCGCCGGAGCGTTCTTCGCGGACTGCCTCGACGAGCGCGTGCACATGCTGCCCGCCGCGTGGCCGCACGCGGTCGACCGTGGGTGGGCGCCGTTCGTCGCCGGCGACTACGGCAGCGCGGCGCCGAGCGTCTTCTACGTCGTGCTCCGCGCGCCCGGCGACGTCGGCGGGTTCGCGAAGGACTCGCTCGTCCTGCTCGACGAGGTCGCGAGCGCGAGCCACGACGACCCGAGCGTCGGCCTGCACTGGCCGCCGTCGAAGATCGCGGAGGCCGTGAAGGAGCGATGCGCGGCATGGGGCGTGCACCCGAGGGGCTGCTGCGACGACGCGGCCGGCCTCACCGACACCCTTTTGAGCATCCTCCGCGAGCACGGGCTCGCGCTCGTGCGGCCGCGTAAGGAGCGCGTCGCCGGCTGGGCGAAGATGCGCGAGCTGCTCCACAACGCGAAGGAGAAGAACGGCCGACCCGGCCTCTACGCGACCGCGAGGTGCCGCTACTTCTGGTCGACCGTGCCCTTCATCTCTCGCGACCCTCACCGGCCGGAGGACTGCGACACCTCCGGCTGCGACCACGGCGCCGACGCGGCGCGCTACGCCTGCATGTACGCCCATTCGAACCGCGCGTTCTCCAACGGCCGCGCGGTCGGCATGTACTGACCCACCAACCAAGGAGGCAAGACGTGATCCCGATTCGAACCGACATCAGCCCCTCCCTGCATCCCGAGGCGCTCGCCGGCGACGCGCCCGTGCTCGAGCGCGACGACCGGCCGCTCGGCAAGCAGGCGATCGCCGCCGCGCGCGAAGCGCTCACGACGGCGTACGAGACCATCGGGGCGCTGAACGACGCGACGCGCGCACTCGAAGCTACCAGCACGAGGCGCGAGCGGCGCAACGGCCGCGTCCTCCCGGTGCGCGAGCGGAACGACGCGTTCGTGAAGTCCGCCGACGCGGCGCTCGCCCGCGCCACGTCCGCGATCGACCGCCGCTCCGCGGAACTGGCGCGCGTTCGGGACGCGCTCGCCGCACGCGTGAACGAAGCGCTCTCGCTGCCCGAGCACAAGACGCCCGTCGGCATCGCGCAGGGCGCGGAGGTCCGCGGCTACGTCAAGGCGCTCAAGGCGTCGGAGCGCGTACGCTTCGTCGACGCGGCGATCGAGTCGAAGGACCGCGCCACCGTCGCGGCCGTCATCCACGGCGGGCCCGCGTACCTCTCCGGACTCACGGCCGAGCAGCTCGAGGTCCTCCGCGAGCGCGCCGCGTCCGCGTGGGCGCCCGACGAGTACCAGCAGCTTCGGAGCGTGGAAAAGGTCATTGAGCGCGTCGCGTTCGGCGGCTCGACGCTCGTGGCCCGCTACACCGAGGTCATGGCGAGCCTGCGCGATTCCGCGGCGGCACGCGCCAGCACGACGGCGAAGGCGCTTGCCGAGGGGAAGGGAGCGGCGGCGTGAACTTCCTTGAGTTGTTCAAGAAGGCGCGCGCCGCGGACGCGCCGCCCATCGCCGCGCCCGACGAGCCGCCCTCGGACCTCCTCGTGCTGCGCTGCGCTCAGGCTCGGACGCTCGGCGAGATCGCCGCGCACCGCGCGCAGCTTTCGAAGTCGCCGGGCATCGTCGAAGTCGCGCGAGAGGTCTGCTGGTGGGAGCGCCGCCCGGACAAGTGCCGGCTCGAGGCGGAGCGCGTCGCTTGCCCCGAGGGCTGGCCGCCGGGCGTCGACGACGCGCAGCGCAACGCCTACCTGCGGTGGATCGTCGACGACCGGGCGATGAAGCTGTCGCGGCAGACGCTGGAGGAACTCAAGGACTGGGACGCGGCGCTCGAGCGGAGGGCCAGCTCGCTCGACAGGACCGGTTCGGTCGAGCGGGCGCGGATCGAAGCGGCGTACCTCGCGGGACGGGACGATGGCTACCGCGATGGAGCGACTGAGGGTTGACGGAAGGCGGCGCTGGACTAAATCTCGCCTTCATAGTTGCGCGGGGTCCTAGGCCTCTCCGGAGGATGCCTCCTTGCTAAGGATCGACGATGTACAGCCGCTGGTGCTGGTGCCAACGCAGGCGACAAGCCCGCCCAGCGTGACAGCGCTCGACATCATCACGCTGGCCATCGCTGCGGTTGGCGCGTTCCTCGGTGTGATGAACACGTGGCGCGCCTTCAACCAGGATCGGGTAAAGCTGAAGGTGACTCCCAAGTACGCCTTCTCCGTGGGCGGTTCATTCTTTGGCGGTAACGAGACCCTCTGCATCGACATCGTGAATCGCAGCACATTCCCGGTCACGATCAGCGGCGCAGGGATTCTACTCAAGGGGACGAAAGACGCCTCGGCCGCGTTCTTGGTGAACCCGATCATGGAAGATCGAGGCAGACTCCCGCGACGGCTTGAACCTCGGGAGAGTCTCAGTGTCTATTTCTCTTCAGATGTGCTCGACGACCACGCGATGTTGGCGAAAGCGCGCGGCGTGTTCGCACGTACCGCTTGTGGGCACATGGGAAAGGGCACGAGTCCTTACTTGAGACAGCTCGCGAAGCAAGCGCGAAAGAAGAAGGCAAAGTGACCTCAGTTGCCCTTTGGGTCCTGGACAGCGTTGCCGTCGGAACCTCCTACGGGTTCGGCCATGGAAAGTGTCGTTTCCGCGAGAGGCGCGGCGCGGAAGCGCCCATACCGAGGGTACATGTGCGCCTGCTCGGGGGTCCGATTGCTCTTTGCGGAATTGCAGCTCCGGCACGCCGTCACGAGGTTGGCTTCGTCCTTCGCACCAGGCACGACGTGGTCAACGGACGCGACATCGTGCACGTCCTCGCCTGAGGCCTCGTAGTCTGGAATTACCCGCACGCCGCAGTACACGCACTCATATTGGTCCCTCTTGTAGATCGCGCGGCGGCGTCCCCGTCCGATCTCGTGCTTTCCCGTGATCGGCCGACCGCCGCGGCCGACTGTCTTGCCGGCTCGCCGCTGCGCCCGCTGTTCCTCGCTCCACTGTTGCCACTCCGCATAGATCTCACGGGCTCGCTCCGGCCAGCCGTTCTTCTTGAGCCACGCCTGCGCTCGGGGACTCAGGAGTGCAAGCGCCGCGTCTGGGTGGCGCTCCGGTATGCCGTCGCCCCCGCGGCCCAATTCTCCGCGTTCGAGGCTCTCGACGCTCTGGTACTGACCCCGGAAGGCGGAAATGTGGTATGGGGTGAGAAAATCGAGAAAGAGTGCGTCGACGCTAGCGTGCTTGTCGGTGAGGCTCTCCCACATCGCGTCTGCGAGGTCCTTGAGGTCAACCTGGTAGAGACCCAATCCAGTGTGCGGATCGCCGAACACTACCCCAACGCGCTCAGACCACGCCTTCAGCGTCGCATTGAAGCGGCGTCGCCCGATCATCACCGCGGCGGTCTTTGACATGCTGCGGTTCCCTCCCGAAGAGAGTGCGCTGGGCCGCGCCGCCCTTGCGACCGCTCTTGAACGATCGCGTAGGGCGGTGGGGGCCGCCAGGTGGCCCCTGCCCGTCATCGGAACCTGCTATGATCGCAGGAGATGCGGACGGTCGAAGTTGGGGTGGGTGATGGGACTTGAACCCACGGCACCCTGATCCACAGTCAGGTGCTCTACCGACTGAGCTACACCCACCACGATTCGAGCCGGGCGGGCCCGTTTCTCACGACTGGCGCGCCCGGCAGGACTCGAACCTGCGACCCACGGCTTAGAAGGCCGTCGCTCTATCCTGGCTGAGCTACGGGCGCGGATCTCGCGCGCGGGGCGAGGCCCTTCCGGGATGGTCGGGGCGAGAGGATTCGAACCTCCGACCCCCTGCTCCCAAAGCAGGTGCGCTACCGGACTGCGCTACGCCCCGCCTCGACACCGATCTTCGAAGCCGAATCCCGGAGAGGGTACGGACGCGACGGGGGGGTGTCAAGCCGGGGGGCCTTGAACAGCGGGCCAGCGTCATTGCCCTCGGCGAAGCACTCTGACGCGTTTCGTTGAAGTCGGAGTTCCCCCGGGTCCTTGGACATCCAGGCGTGACAGATCCTCGTCAGGAGCCAGACTCCCGCCAGCGATCCGCCGCCGACCCGGGCCACGGTTCCTCGGGAGGCACGGCCTCGCCGGGGCGAATGACGCGCACCGTCACGCCATGACGTTTCATTCGCAGGGTCTACTCTCGACGCTGTCGGGGAGGATAGCGTGCGCCGCGTCGCCATGCGCCAGCTCACCGTGCGCCCGCTCCCCGTGCGCCGACGCCGCGCTCGAGCCACGGTGCGAGTTTCTCCCGCGCCAAGCGGATCGCGCGCCCTCGATGCGACACGGGATCCTTCTCCTCCGTCGACATCTCGGCGAAGGTCCTTGACTCGCCTTCCGGCACGAACAAAGCGTCGTAGCCGAAGCCGCCCGTCCCGCGCTCGACGTCGATCACGTGCCCCTCGCACTCGCCGCGCACCACGTCCTCGCGGCCGTCCGGCATCGCGAGGCAAAGCACGCAGACGAAGCGCGCCGTCCGGCGGTCCGCGGGCACGTGCCGCAGCGCCGTGAGGAGCCGCTTCCGATTCGCCGCGGGGTCGGCCTCCTCCCCCGCGTAGCGCGCCGAATGCAAGCCGGGCGCCCCGTCCAAGGCGTCCACGCAAAGGCCCGAATCATCCGCGAGCGCCGGCAGACCTGAGGCGACCGCCGCCGCTCGCGCCTTGATCCGCGCATTCTCTTCGAAGCTGGCACCGGTCTCCGGCGGGAGCGTCACCCCCGGCAGATCCCGCAAGCTCACGAGCGTCACGCCGGGCAACGCACCTTCGAACTCGGCGACCTTCCCCGCGTTCGACGTCGCGAGGAGCACGCGGACCTCACGCATCCAGCGGCAAGCCCAAGACGGCGCGCTGCTCCGCCACCAGCGCTACCACGCCCTTCCGCGCCAAGCGCAGCATCTGCGCCAGCGCGTCGTCGCCAAAGGGCGCGGACTCCGCGGTGCCCTGGATCTCCACGAAGCTCCCACCCGCCGTCATGACGACATTCATGTCCACATCGGCGGCCGAGTCCTCTTCGTACGGAAGGTCCAGCCGCGCCTCCCCGTCCACGATGCCCACCGACACCGCGGCCACCAGCTCCTTGAGCGGCCACTTCGTGATGCGATCCGTGGTGCGCATCCAGTCCAGCGCCTCGAAGAGCGCCACGCACGCGCCGGTGATGGACGCCGTCCGCGTGCCGCCGTCCGCCTGGATCACGTCGCAATCGAGCGTGATGGTGCGCTCGCCGAGCATGCCGAGCTCCATCACGGCGCGGAGCGAGCGCCCGATCAGGCGCTGGATCTCCAGCATCCGCCCGCCGGTGAGGCTGCGCCGCGAGCGCGTTGTCGTGCTGCGCGGGAGCATGCCGTACTCCGCCGTCACCCAGCCCTGGCCCTGCCCCCGCTGGAACGCGGGCACGCCGTCCTCCACGGACGCCGTGCACATCACCTTCGTCTCCCCCATCGTCACGAAGCAGGAGCCTTCGGCGTGCTTGGCGACGTCGATCTCGAGCGTGACGGGACGCAAGGCGTCCGCGGCTCGTCCGTCCGGTCTCGGCATCAGCGGTCGTCCTCCACTCTCGGGGTCAGCGGTAGTCCTCTACCTTCAACGGTTCGCTCAGATCCGCGTGCCCCGCGAGCGTCGAGACCGTCTCGCCGTCCACGAGCACGCGGACGCGGTCGACCGCGGGGAAGTTCGCCGCGATCGTGGCGATGAGGCAGTGCAGCGTGGCCATCTCGGCCGCGGAGCCGCCGGGATGATCCGTGCGCAGATCGTCGGAGAAGTTCAGGGTGAGCTCGCCTTCGCCGTCGAAGAACACGTCGAGGAGCCGTGTAGCCGCGGGAAGGGCGCGCACGCCCGTGCTCGGACCCGCGATCAGCTCCTCCACGACGCGGCGCACGTCGTCTTCCAGATGATCGCCGCCGGCGATCTCCCGCGTCTCCACGGCGAGCCCGCCGCTCGCGCCCGGGAACGTGAGCTCCACCGAGCGCGTTCCCCCCTCGCCGTCCTCCACGGGCGGCTTGCCCACGTCGCCCGCCTCTCGCTTCAGGGCCACGTCGAGCCCCCAGGCGAAGAGGGCCAATGCCACCGCGACCGAGACGCCCACCACCCACGGCTTCTTCACGGCGTCCCGCCTCCGTTCGGCGCGCTCGCGCCCACGCTCCCGGGAGCGTCGCCGCCGCGCGCGAGCACGTCGCGGTACTCGCGCACCGCGTCGGCGAGCGCCTTCGCGAGGTGCGCCTGGTATTCCGCATCGCCCAGCTTCTTCGCCTCGCCGTCGTTCGTGAGGAAGCCCACCTCCACGATCACCGCCGCCATCGTGGCGCCGGCCAGCGGCGCCCAGTCCGCGCTCCGCACGCCGCGTCCGGGGCGCTTCGCCACCTCCGTGAGCTTGCGCGAGAGGATCTCCGCGAGCAGCTCGCTGTCGCGCGCGGCGGAGGCGTCGCGCCCGCCCCAGGGACGAATGACGTCCGGCGCGACGCCCGCCTCGGGCGGCGGCTTCGAGACTTCCACCGTGAAGCCCGAGAGCTCGGGATCGAACCATCCGTTCGCGTGCACGGAGACGAACAGATCGGCCTTGCCGGCGTTCGCGACGCGCGCGCGCGCCTCGCTCGAGAGGAAGCGATCGTCTTCGCGCGTGAGGCGGACGTCGAGACCGGTCGCCTCGAGGAGGTCTTTCGCCCGCTTCGCGACCGCGAGCGCGACGTCCTTCTCGCAGAGGCCGCTCTCCGCGACCACACCCTTGTCCGAGCCGCCGTGTCCCGGATCCAGCACCACCGTGCGCACCGCGCGCGGCTCCACGAAGGCCGGCGGCGTCTCGAGCTGCGGCGCGGGCACGTCCTCCTCCTTCGGGGCCGGCGGGCGCACGGATAGCTCCAGCCGCGGCGGCCCGGTGCGCGAGACCAGATCGGCCGGCCCCGCGGACGCCGACAGGTGGAACGTGAAGAGCGTGGCGTCCGGCTCCTCCACCGCCTCCACGCTGTCCACCAGCCCGAGGCCCTTGGCCTTCGTCTCGAAGCCGTCCGGCAGGCGTCCCCCGGCCACGCGCACGACCGCCCGCGAGGTGTCCGGACGCGTGACCTGACCATCCAGCGGCGCGTCCAGCACGATGCCCACGAGCGTGCCGTTCTCCTTCAGGTCCCACGTGAGGCGCTGGATGTTCGGCGCGCCCTGGACGAGCCGAAGCTCGCGCGTGTCCCGCGACCACGTCACCCGCTCGGCCACGATGGGATCGAGCACGCGCGTGGCGAGGGTCACGGGCACCACGATCCGCCCGTCGTTCCACGCGACCGGCGCGAGCAGATTGGTGCCGCGGCTCTCGACGAAGACGAACGGACTCCCCACGGTGAGCGTCACGCGCTTCCCGTCCACCTTCAGCACCATCTTGCCGAGCTCCGCGCGCCAGTACTTCGTGGCGCGGAAGAGGCGCGCCACGTCCTGGAGGTCGAGGTAGTCCACTCCGTCGATGCGCAGCACGTCCAGCATGTGCGGCTCGGGGCGCTCGGTGGTGCGGACGGTGCCGCGGAGCTTCTCCACGTCGGGCTTGGACGCGAGCGCGCCTCCCGCGAGCGCGAGCGCGGCGAGCGCCGGCGCGAGGAGAGCGACCGAGAGGCGACCGAGCCGCCCCGGCCGATCCAATCGACCGGGTCGACCGAGCGCACCGAGCCGCCCCTTCATCTCTCCCCTCGCTTGCGCCGCGACAGCGCCCGGTCCATCTCGCGCTGCGCCTCCCGCCGCGCGACGTCGTCGCGCTTGTCGAAGGACTTCTTGCCGCGGCCGAGCGCGATCTCGATCTTCGCGCGGCCGTTCTTCCAATAGAGGCGGAGCGGGACGAGCGTGAGTCCCTTCTCCTCCACCTTGCCGCGGAGGCGCTCGATCTCCGCGCGATGGAGGAGGAGCTTCCGCGCCCGCGTGGGCTCGTGGTTCTGGCGATTGCCGTGAACGTACTCCGGGATGTGCGCGCCCACGAGCCAAACCTCGTCGTCCTCCACGCGCGCGTACGCTTCCGCGAGGCTCGCCTTGCCGTCGCGGAGCGCCTTCACCTCGGTGCCCTTGAGCACGAGCCCGGCCTCGAACGAGTCGAGGATCTCGTAGTCGTGCCGGGCTTTCCGGTTCGAGGTGATGAGCTTGGTTCCGTCGTCCTTCATCGCTCGCTCCCGTGCGGCCGGGCAGCATAGCACGCCCCGGCGAGCGGGCCGGTCAGTCCCCCGACCGAGTGGCGATGCCCAGGACGCAGCCCGTGAGCAGCCAGAGGAGCCCGAGGATCTCCGAGTCCCCGAAGTTCCACTCGAAGAGCCCGTTGACGGCGAGCGCGATCACCGTGGCCGGGTACGCGGCCACGAGGCCCTCCTCCCAGAGATTCCGGATCCCGCCGCGCGGCGCCGCACGGCCCAGGCGGAAGAGGGCCGTGAGCAGCCACAGGAACACCACGAGCGCGGGCCAGCCCATCGACACGGCCACCTGGAGGTACGCGTCGTGCATGTGGCTGTGCACGTGGTAGGTGCCGTCCTTCGTCACCAGCTCGCCCTGCATGCGGTCGGCCGGAATCACGAGGCCGAGCCCCGTGAGGGGTCGCTCCTTCAGGAGCCCGAGACCGTGCTGCCAGATCAGCACGCGCTCGACGTTGCGCGGATGATTCGGGTTCACGACGGAGAAGAGCCGATCGCGCGCATCGGGGGGACCGAGCGCGAAGAAGAGCGAGGCCGCGACGAACAGCGCCACCAGCACGGCCCAGCGTCTCCGGAAGAGCCACAGCGCGCCCGCGGCGAACCCGATCCAGCTGCCGCGCGTGTACGTGGCGAGCAGCGCCACGAGCACGAGCGCGCCGCTCAGCACGAGGAACGTGATCCGGCGCGGATGCGGATCCTTGAAGGCGCACGACAGTTCCGCGAGGCACAGGAGCGCCACCACCATCAGAATCCCGGCCACGGTCATGTAGAAGCCGTGGATCCCGCTGAGCCGCGCCTCCAACCCGCCGCCCGCCCGCACGAACGTCACGAGGCCCCAAGCGGACACGATGGCGGCGGACGCGATCAGACCCCCGAGGATCGGCCGGAGCCGCGCGCGCACGGACGGCAGCGCGCCGAGGAGAATGAGCGGAAGCAGCGCCAGCTTCTTGAGCTTCTCGACCGACGGGGCCACGTCGATCGCGCACACGGCGGCCAGCACGCTCACGAGGCACCACGCGAGCAGGGGCCACATGAGGGGATGCCGGCGGAGGAGCGTGCCCGAGTGCGCGCGCGCCTCGGGATCCGCGACCAGCGCCACGCACGCCAAGGCGAGGCTGATCTGGGCCCCGGCGATGGTGAACGGAGTGAAGAAACCGAACAGCCCTACGAGGACCGGCAGGGCGAGGCGTGCGACGCCGACGAGCCCCATTCCGTTCCTCTCTAAGGCGTCAGCGCGGGCCTTGGCGCCGTCCGAAAGGCGAAAAGAGAGGAGGGCCGGAGCCCTCCTCGAAGGCTGGTGCCGAAGGTGGGATTCGAACCCACACGGGGTTACCCCCACACGGCCCTGAACCGTGCGCGTCTACCAATTTCACCACTCCGGCGAACCGGGCTCCGAAGATAGCCGAATCCCTCGGGGAAGGGAACCCCTGCTCCCTCCCCCGGGGTCCCGGCCCCGCCGCCACGTCGCTCGCGGCGAGCGGGAGGGCGCCGGGCGATCACGGATAGAGGCGACGCTTCACCCAGCGGCCGTCCTCGAGCGTCCAGCTCTCGCGGTCGTGCAGGCGGAACTTGCTGGAGCGCCAGAACTCCACCCGGTTGGGAACCACGCGCAGCCCCGACCAGTGCCGCGGTCGAGGAACCTCGCCCACCCCGTAGCGACGGGCGGCCTCGGCGAAGCGCCGCAGCAGCGTCCACCGGCTCGGCATCGCTTCGGACTGCAGCGACGCCCATGCTCCGAGTCGACTCTCGCGCGGTCGCGTCGCCCAGTATGCGTCCGCCTCGGCGTCGGTCACGGGCTCCACGCTGCCCTCCACCTGCACCTGCTCGCCGAGCGGCGGCCAGTAGAACGTGAGCGCGACGCACGGGTTCTCACGCAATTGGCGACCCTTTCGACTCTCCAGGTTCGTGTAGAACACGAAGCCCCGCTCGTCGAAGGCCTTGAGCAGCACCATGCGCGAGGACGGCCGCCCCTGTCGGTCCGAGGTCGCCAGCGTCACCGCGGTGGGCTCCGGAAGGTCGGTCTTCGCGGCCCGCTCCTGGAGCTTGCGGAACCGCTCCACCACCTCGCCCGGAAGAGGCATTGGTGTCACGAGGCGCCTTTCTGCGCGAGGGCCAGCACCGAGGTCCCGAACGGGAGGTCGGCCCGAGCAAGCCACCTCGCCTCGAGACGCAGCAGTCCCGCGAGGAGAGAGTTGAGGGGCTCCGGAGTGGACACGTAGCTGGAGCGCGGCGGCCCGCGCCGCGGAAGGATCTGGCCCAGCCCGCGCACGACGGCCACGGGCAAGAGGATCGACGCCATGGCGTGACTCACTCGCAGGGCCCGGAAACCGTTCCGCTCCAGCGACGCACGCAGCGTGCGGCGCACGTAGCGCCGCTGATGATGCAGGCTCACGTCGTGGTCGCTCCAGAGGAACATGTAGGCCGGAACGGAGATCACGAGAAGACCTTCCGGACCGAGCACGCGCCGCACCTCGGTCAAGAACGAGTCCTCCGCGGCCACGTGCTCCAGCACGTCGAACATCGTCACGATGCCGAGCGACGCGCTCGCGAACGGCAGCGCTTCGCCGCGCGCGAGCACGACGGGCCGCGGCGGGCGCTCGTCACCGGCCACGCAGGCCTCGAGAGAGATCTCCGTGCCGAAGAAGCGACCGTACGGCGCGAGGAGGGCGAAGTTCGAACCGGATCCGCAGCCCACGTCCACGCCCCGCCGCCGCGCGTCCGGGGGAACGCCCTTGCGGAGGATTCCCGCGAGGAGCGCGCGCCGGCCCACGTGCCACCAGTAGCGCTCCTCCTCTTCGCGGAGTCGCTGGTATTCCTCGCTCTCCATCCCTATTGCGCCGCTCGATCGTCCGCTCCGCGCTCGGCCGTCGTGGCCGAGTCGTCGAGGAGCTCGTCGAGGACTTGATCGTCCAACGGCAGGAGATCCTGGAGCTCCGAGGACAAGTCCTGCGACGACGCGTACGACGCCTGGAGCAGCGGCGCCACGACGGCGGCGCGCTCTCGTCGCAAGGCGGGGAGAACGCGCGCCGGCGGAGCGTCCGTCCGCGCGAGGTGCGCCGCCTGTCCGGGCGCCGGGTCCGTCCAACGGATCGGCAACCCGCTGGCGGCTACGTCCGTGCCCGCTGCGACGAGCAGGAAGTCCACGTCGCGCACGCGACCGGTCCACGACGCCTGCAAGGACGACTCCTCGTCCCCCGGCTGGACCTGGGCCGCGATCGAGTCCGGCGGTCCCGCGATTCCCACGCGGTCGAAGGACGAGGGCGGCCAGCGCAGCGTGAGATCCACGCGGCTCGTGCCCGTGTCGTCGCCGGGTCCGAGGATCGGGAGCCAGAGGCGCTCGCGGAAAGGCCCGTCCTTCCACGGCAAGCTCGTGACGAAGCCCTTGCCGGTCATGTGGACGAGCGGTGAGCGCAGGCGGAACGAGACGAGCACTTCTTCGCCGCGCTTGAGCGGCGCCGGGAACGCGAACGACGACTCGACCTCGGGAGAGAATCCCTCGAGTCCCATGGAGCCCAGCTCGTTGCCGCGAACCACCCCGGCGAGCTTCCCGTTCACGCGGAAGTCGTAGACCGACGCGCGGCGATCGAGAAGGAAGCGCACGTCCTGCACGCCGTCGGCGAGCGAGCGCAGATAGTAGGAGCCCTCCACGAGCATCGCATCCTGGCCGGGATACACCTCCACGGCCAGCTTCGCTTCGACGATCTCGAGGACGCCGAGGGAGCGTCGATCCACCGCGAGCCATCTCGCGCCGCGCTGCTCGAGCGCCCACTCCTCACGACGCACCACCGCGTCCGACTCGCTGCGCTCGTCGGTCTGCAGCGTCCAGAAGGACTGGGCCACGCCCCACGCGTTCGCCCGCCAGGTGACGGTGCCGCTGACGAGCACGTCGACGGCGACGCGCTCGGCCCCGTTCGGTCCAGGAGGGAGCGGCCGCGAGGCGAGCGACGTGACTTGCACGGGTCGCCAATCGAACATCGCACCCGTGCGCGCATCCAGCATGCGGCCGGAGTCGTCGCGCGCGCCGGACGCCCAGAGGCGGTCCTGCGCCACGGGCCCCGACGCCAGCGCCGCCTCGAGGCGAGCCGCGAAGTCGGCGGCAACGTCCGCCGCGGCAGGGCGAGGGAGCCCGAGCGCGATCAGCGCGCCGGCGAGACCGAGGCCGCGAAGGGCGCGCCGAAGGCAGGCGCCGAGGCCGCCGCGAGGCTTCCAGACAAGGTCCATTGCGCCCGTCCGTGGGGGTACGAGATTCGACATCGTAGCAACCTCGCGAAGGCCCGGCAAGTTGCGGGGTACGCCGTCCGGAATCCTGCGGCGTGCGGAGCGGCAGGGCCCCTGGACCCGGCCCCGCGGCGTCCCTATCTTCTGGTCTTCGTCTCCCGGAGGAAGCGGATGAGCCCCAAGATCGAGCGCACGGACGAGGAGTGGAAGAAGGTCCTCACGCCCGAGCAGTACGCGGTCATGCGGAAGAAGGGAACGGAGCGCGCGTTCACCGGCGAGTACTACGACACCAAGGACCCCGGCACGTACCGCTGCGCAGCCTGCGGGACGGACCTCTTCCGCTCGGACGCGAAGTTCGACTCGGGCACCGGCTGGCCGAGCTTCACGGAGGCCGTGGACCCGTCGAAGGTGCACCTCGAGGAGGACCGCAGCCACGGGATGCACCGCATCGAGGTGACCTGCCGGAACTGCGGCGCCCACCTCGGACACGTCTTCCCGGACGGCCCCGGGCCCACGGGCCAGCGCTACTGCATCAACTCCTGCTCGCTGGATCTGAAGAGGGACGGGCCGAAGCCGAAATAGGACGCCCGCGACGGGCCAGGCCTGCGTCGGCGTCTCGGCGGCGTGTGCATCACGGCGACGGAGCGCCGGGACGCTACAGGTACGTGGTGAGCCAGTCCGCGGTGGCGTCCACCGCCTGGCCCCACGCGTCCGGCGGTCCGCCCCAAGGGTGCGCCGCGCCGAACGTGTGGCCGGTGCGCGGAATGCGGAGCAGGCGCTTCTCCGGCGAGCCGGCCCACGCCACGAGCCGCTCCGCGTCCTCCGGGTCCACGGCGTCGTCCAGCTCGCCGTGCACCACGAGCAGCGGCGCGCGAAGGGCCCGGCACGCGGCCTCGAGGTCGTACTCGGCGCGACTCGCCTCCAGGTCTTCGAGCACCTCGCGCTCGAGCCAGAGGATCTGTCCGGTGCGCGCGTTCGGCACGTCGATGCGGCCGCGCGCGCGCCACTCCGCCTTCGCCCGCGAAGTCCACCGATCGAACTTCGCGATCGCGGCCCACGTCACCACGGCCCGCACGGCCGGATCCCGGGACGCCACGAGGAGCATGATCCCTCCGCCGCGGCTGTGGCCGAGGAGGCCGAGTCGCCCGCCGTCCAGCGCGGCATCCACCTCGCCGCGCCGGATCGCGTCCAGCACGAGCGCCACGTCCTTCGCCTCGCGACGCGGCGTGTTCCGCGCGAAGCTCTCGAGCTCCGTGAACTCCATGAGGCCCTCTCCCACGCCGTTGCGCGAGGAGTTCAGCGCCACCGAAGCGAGCCCGCGCTCGGCGAGGCGCATCGCGGTGGGCGGCCACATGCCCCAGTCCTTGAAGCCCTTGAACCCGTGCAGGATCACGGCGCACGGGAAGGGCCCCGGCCCGTCCGGCAGGCGCACGTCGATCCGCACCGCGAGGCCTTCGTCGTTCGTGAGCCGGAGCGCCCGCTCGCGCACGCTCATCGCGAGAGGGCGTGCTCGTAGACCGCGAGGTAGCGCTCGACCGCGGCGCCCACCGGGAACTCCTCGGCCGCGGTCTTCCGCGCCGCGCCGCCCATGGCCTCGAGGCGCTTCGGATCGTCGAGGAGCGCGCCGATGGAGGCGGCCATGCCGTCCACGTCGTGCGGGTCGTGCACGAAGCCGTTCTCGCCGTTGCGGATGACCTCGCGGGTCCCGCCCTCGCTCGTGGCCACGACGGCCACCCCGCAGCTCATCGCTTCGAGCGCCGCGAGCCCGAAGCTCTCGTGCTGGCTCGGGAGCAGGAACACGTCCGCGAGCGGGAGGAGATCCTCGAGATACTCCTGCGCGCCGAGGAAGTGCACCGCGTCCTCGAGGCCCAAAGAGCGCGTGCGCTCTTCCGCGGCGGGCACCTCCGGGCCGTCGCCCACCATGAGGAGGCGCACGGGATAGCGGGCGCGCAGCCGCTGGAACACGTCGATGATCGTGGGGATGTTCTTCACCGGCCGGAAGTTCGACGCGTGCATGAGGACGAATTCCCCCTCGCGCGCCCACGGGCGGTCGCGGTGTCCGGCCGGCAGGGGCTTGAAGCGATTCGCATCCACGAAGTTGCGGACCACGTCGATCTCGCCGACGTCCGGGAAGTTCTGGTAGGTCTTCTGCCGCAGCCAGTCCGACACCGCGGTCACGGCATCGCTCTTCGCGATCGAGAAGCGGGTGATCTCGTAGAAGGACGGCCGCAGGCCCACGAGCGTGATGTC
The DNA here is from genome assembly GCA_046330135.1 of bacterium. Taxonomy (GTDB): domain Bacteria; phylum ARS69; class ARS69; order ARS69; family ARS69; genus CAYYFX01. The sequence goes on along the minus strand of JAXLTI010000011.1, from coordinate 29,289 downwards.
CGTCCCGTGGAGCGTGGTGACGGTGCGCACCGGGCAGCCCGGGCACATCTCCTTCGCGAGATAGGCGGAGACGGCGTGCGGCACGGCGTAGTGCGAATGGATGACGTCGAGGCCGTGGTTGCGGAGCACGTCGAGGATCTTCGCCGCGAGGTTCAACGAGTACGACGCGTGCGTGAACAGCGGGTACGTGTCCACCTCGACGCGGTGGAAGAAGAGGTTCTCGCGGAAGCGGTTCATCCGGACGGGCACGTCCGTGGTGATGAAGTGGACCTCGTGTCCGCGCGCGGCCAGCTCCGCGCCCAGCTCGGTGGCCACGATCCCGCTGCCGCCGAAGCTCGCGTAGCAGATCATCCCGATCCTCACGGCCGCGGCACCTTGGCGGACACGGCGGCCGACCCGAGGAGCTGCCGCGCGTCGGTCACCGCGTGCGGGCCTTCGCGCTTGTAGCCCTCGCCCCACTCCACACCGATGCGATAGCCGTGCACGCGGGCGCGCGCCTCGAGCATCTCGTGGAAGGCCGGATCCGAGACCTCCGTGCGCACGGGGTCGTCCGGCGTGCGGAAGAACTGGGAGGCGAACGCGCGGATCGCGGCGCTCTTCGCGGCGAGGTCGGCGCCGATGTCCACGACCACGTCGGGGACGAAGGACGTCTTCTGCTCGTACCAGAGCACGGGCCCCACGGCGAAGGCTTCGCCCGCCGCGGCGTAGCGCGGCAGCCGTGCGAGGAAGCGCGCGCGGCGCACGAGATGCGAGGCCTCCCGGTGATCGGGGTGGGGATCGTCCTCCCACGGCGCGATCACGAGCGCGGGCCGGTGACGCCGCAGCGCTTCCACCACGGCGCGCGTCTGCGCGGGGTCGGTGGCGGCGAGCCCGCCGTCCGGAAGACCCAGGCACTCGCGGCGCGCACCGAGAATGCGCGCCGCCTCTTCCGCCTCGCGCGAGCGCGTGGCCACGTCCCCGCGCGTCCCGAGCTCGCCGCGCGTGAGATCGACGAGGACGAGCGTCGCGCCGCCCCGCGCGAGCCCCGCGCACAGCCCGCCCGCGTACAGCTCCACATCGTCCGGGTGCGCGGCGAACGCGACGACGTTCACGGACGCTTCTCCTCGGCGATGAGCGGCGCCAGCCAGTGCGCCGGCCGCCCCTCCATCACGCCTTCGACGTGCCGGCGAACCGCTTCGGCCATTCCTTCGGGAGCGCCCGCGAGATCGAGGGTGAGCGCCGAGAGCACGCGCTCCTGAGGAACGCCGCGGGGGCGAAGCAGCTCGCGGTAGTGGCGGATGGACGGATCGCTGCGCGTGTCCGCGTTCCGCACCGCCTGCGCCGCCCGCTCGCGGAAGCGCTCGACCGCCTCGCGACATCGCCGGAACGCCTCCTCGGCCGCCGCCCCGAGCGACGCCTCCAGCGACTCGGCGGCGCTGCGCGTGTCCTCCGCCGATCTGGCCAGGCCGCCCTCGAGCGCGTCGAGCGCGTCACGCAGATCGCGCGGCAAGGCGGCGGCGGCGGTGGCCTTCATCGCGCCGTCGAAGTCCCGCACGAGATCCACGGGAGGCACGCCGCGCCGCTCCGCGAGATCGAAGACGCCGTCCGGCACCAGCGTGGCTTCGAAGCGCGGGAAGAGGATCGGCACTCCCACGCCGAGCGACTGGTAGGCAAAGGCGAGCTGCGCGTGGTAGGCCACCTCGCCGGGTCCCGCCACGGTGGCTACGTTCGGAAGCACGGAGTCCTGCACGAGCGGCCGCAGCACGACGCTCGGCGAGAGCGTCTCCGGCGCGGCGGCGATGCGCGCCAGCAGCTCCGCTTCCGTGCCCTCGAAGGGAAGACGGCGACCGTCCCGCGCGTCGAACAGCGCCTGCTCCGTGGACGCATCGACGATGCGCGCACGGTAGCCCGCCGCTTCGAGCCGCCGGCCGGCGGCGCGCACGCTCTCCCCCACCGCGGCTCGCTGCTGCGCGTAGCGCGCGAAGAGCGCCGCCCCCGCGTGGCGAAGCTCCGCCCAGCGACCGTCCACCACGAGCAGGCCCGTGTCGCGAGTCAGCCCGTAGAGGAGCGCGGCCGCGATCTCGCCGTGATCCCGCGCCCGCTCGAGCGCCGCGCCGGCACGTGCGGCGAGGCTCGTCCAACCCGGCCACGCGCCGAGCGCGCCCTCCGCCGACGCGAGCGCGCGCGCGGTGCCGGCGGCGGAGAGATCCCCCACCATCCCTCCCGCGGGCAGCTCTCCGCCTTCCAGAGAGAGGCGCATGAGGCGAAGGTCCGGCTCCGGCAACACGGCCGTGGCGATCTCGGCGAAGTCGCTGTCGTCGGCGGCGCTCCAGAAGAGCGGCACCACGCGCCGGCCCGTGCGGCGCTCCAGATGCGCCGCGAGCTCGATCGCCGTCCAGGCCTTGTACACGGCGAACAAGGGACCCAGGAAGAGGCCGGGCTGCTGGCCCGCGGTGACGCAGAGCGCGTCGCCCGAGAGGAGAGCGTCCGCGGACGCCAGGGCGCGCGCGTCGGCGCCCAGGCGCGACGCGTCGGCGCGAGCGCGCTCCAGCAGAGCGCGCGAGGGCGGCAAGGACGCCACCTCCGCGATCCGCTCGGTCCACGCAGACTCCCGCGCGGGATGCCGCGGCAGGAACGACGCCGCGCGAGGCAACGCCCACGCCCAGTCCGCCGCGAAGCCCGAGGACTCCGGAGCGACCGCGACGACTCCCCGCAGACGTGCCACCGTCACGCCGGCTCCTTCCCGCTCACGAGGACGTGCCGCGTGCTGCGCGCGGCGTCGAAGGGCGACCCGTCGTATCCTCCCCACTCACGGAGCGTCGTGAGTCCCGCCTGCGCGAGGAAGCCGCGAACCTCCGCGGGCGCGTACAACGTCACGCGCTCCTGGTAGCGGGCCACCGTCTTGCCGGCTGCGTCCCGGATCTCGATCTCCTTCAAGGCGTGCCGCCCCCCGTCCGTGACCCGGCGATCCTCCCGCACCACGTAGCCCTTCTCGGTCCGCTCGCCGACCCGGTTGGGATGCGCGAGCACCATCTCGCGATTCAGGTAGTCCAGCACGTGTCGTCCGCCCGGAGCGAGGACCCGCGTCGCCTCCCCGAGGGCCCGTCGATCCTCGGCCTCGTCGAAGTAGCCGAAGCTGGTGAAGAAGCTCGTGGCCACGTCGAAGGAGCCGTCCCGGAACGGGAGGGCCCGCATGTCGCCCCGAACGAGCTCCCACCCGCCGCCGGCGGCTTCGCGCGCCTGCGTCGCCTCGCGGAGCAGCGTGGCCGAGAGGTCCACGCCGACCACCCTCGCCCCCCTCCCCTCCAGCGGCGCGAGATGGCGCCCCGCCCCGCAGCCGACGTCCAGCACGCGTCGACCCCGCCAGGCCAGCACGGCGTCCAGCGCCTCGATCAGCCGCGCCGCCTCGGCGACGTCCCGGTGCGGGTAGACGAGCGGGTACCAGCTTCCGAACGCTTCGTCGACCCAAGACAAATGCGCGCTCCCGGCGGGCGGCAGTCGGGCAGGATACCACGGCGCGCGGAGAGCGCCGGAGGGGCGAGCCGGACGGTCTTCGGGGATCCTCGGAGGTCGGACAGGGGGCCCGGCGGGAACCGTCGCGTGCGGGCGATCTGAGCGTAAGGCTACTTCACGCCTAGCGCAGCGTTGACTGTCTCTTGGACGCGGTGGATCGTGCAGGGCTTGGGAATGTAGCCGTCGGCGCCGCTCGCCAACACTTGGCGCTCGGTGTTGAACGTCCCGTAGCCCGTGATGACGATGACGGGCATCTCGGGCGTGCGCGACTTGATGCGCTTCGTGAGCTCCATTCCGTCCATCTCGGGCATGTTGAGGTCGGTGATGACGAGGTCGATGGTCTCCTCGTCGAGGCGCTCCAAGGCCTCGGCCCCGCCCGAGGCCGTCCGCGGCTCGTGGCCCATCATGTCGAGGAGATCCGCGAGCATGTCGCGCATGCTCTCTTGATCGTCGACGACCAGGATCCGCTTGGATTCCATTCGGGGGCCCCATGCGCGGGTTCGCTCGAAGATCGGCAGGGCGCGAACAGCGCTTGAGCGAGCCCCGCGGGCGACCTCAGAGGGCCGAGACCACGAGCATCGAAGTGAGGGCGGCCGCCGCGAGGCCGAGCGCCCGCAGCGAGAGGCGGCGCGGCGCCTGGGCGGGCGCTTCGAGAGCGGCCACCGGGAGCGCGTGGAACGAGGGCGGCTCGGGCGGCGGAGACGGGCTTCCCGCCTCGACCCACGCCGCTCCGTACAGCGCCGCGAGGTCCCGGACGGACGCGGACACCTGTCGGGTGGCGATGTCCTGCGTGCCCTCCCACAGGGCGGCGTAGTAGACGTCGCCGAAGGACGGATCCGCGACGCGCGCGCGGGTGTCCGCGGCGAGGATGCCGTCCACGCCCGCGAAGGCGTCGTTCACCCAGGCGAAGCACATCGTGAGCGGATCGCCGTGCGGGTCGGGCAGGGCGGCCGGCCGCTCGATCGACTCCTCGCGGAAGAAGCGATCCATCATGTCCACCTCGAAGCGGAGATGCACTCCCTTGTTTCCCGTGCGCTGTCCGTCGTAGTTCGCGGTGCAGTGCAACGGCTGGTGCGTGTCCGCGACGTAGTGGCCGAGATCGGCGGCCCACGCGCCGGCGGATCCCCAGTCCCCGCGCCGCAGGGACAGCACGAGCATTCGATAGGACTCGTCCACGGCCCACGGCGCAGCTCCGAAGCTCCGTGGCGCGTCCTTGCCGTACTTGCGGCTCAGGGCGCCGAGCGTTCGCGGGATGTGATCGAAGGGCGGCCGGTCCAGCGCGTCGGCGTCGACGAAGTGGCGCGGGGACTCTCCACCCATCGAGCCCTTCCGGTCGTCCGCGTCGTTGGCGTGCGCGCCGAGCGCGCGCGCGAGCGGGCGCCACGCGTCTCCGGCGGGACCCGTGACCGCCTCCGCGGCGCGCCGGTTGATGATCTCGTGAGTCCGGGCGCCCCAGGCGCGGGCGGCCGAGGGCAGGATCAGGACGGCGAGGAAGAGAGCGAGGGGAGCGCCGGCGCGAAAGCGCCGGGCGAGCCTCCCCGCCCCGGCATCGGGCTCGGGGCGGGGAGATCTCGATCGCCGGATCAGTGGACTCCGTAGCTCTTGTAGAGCTCGTAGTCGAACTGCGGGCTGTTCGCCGAGTCGTGGCAGCGACGGCACGTGGCTTCACCGTTCGTCATGTACGAGCCGTCCCGGGCGTGCTGGAACCCGGAGCCGTGGCACTCCTCGCACTGCACGTTCCACACTTCCGGCGCGATGTTCACGTCCGCCACGTGGTGCTTGTCCGCCATGCCGGTCGTGTGACACCCGATGCACTCCGGGTTGTCCCACGCGTCCGCCTGCGCGAGCGTCGCGAAGGCGGTGGCGTGCGGCGTCTGCAGCCACGCGTCGTAGACGGGCTGGTGGCAGCTCCGGCAGGACTCCGCGCCGAGGACGCCGCCCCGGGCGTGAACGGCCGCGGTCTCCTTCTGGGCCTGCTCCGCTTCCCGCGCGCGCTGCGCGGCGAGCTGCGTGGCGCGCTGGGCGTCCTTCGTCTTCTTGTCCAGCTCGTCGAAGAGCTGCTGGATGGCCTCCACGTGCGGCCCCTGGATCATGAGCGCCACGGTGTCGCCCTTCGAGTCCACGATTCCGCCGGTCTCTCCGAGCGTGAGGTCCAGCGTCCCGAAGCGATCCGACTTCGACCCCGCCATCACGAGCAGCGTCTTCCCGTGCTTCTCCGGCTCCTGGAGGATGGCCGGATAGTGCCCCACGACGACGACGTCCACGCCGAGGTCGTCCGCGAGGAACTTCGCCGTCTCGATGCCCGTGTGCGCCAGCAGCACCACGAGATCGGTCTTCTTGCGCAGCTCCGGCAGGTACTTCCGCACCGCCTCGGAGGGATCGTCGAGGTGGATCTTGTGATCGAGCAGCTCGGACTCCACCTGCGCGATCACGACGCGCTCCGGCGACACCACCCCCAGGAACCCGACTTTGAGGCCGCCCCGCTCCGTGATGATCCACGGATCGAAGAGCGGCTCGCGCGTCTTGTCGTCCAGGGCGTTCGAGCAGACGAACTTGATCCCCTGCTTCTGCGCCGCGTCTTTCAGGTACGGCACGCCGAAGGCCAGGTCTTCCTCTCCGAGGCCGACCGCGTCGTACTTCATCAGGCCGAGCGCCCGCAGGAAGTACTCCGCGTTGGTGCGCTTCTCCTGCTCGCTTCCGCCTTGCGCCTTGGGGTACTCGAGGATGTCGCCCGCAGTGCACGTGAACATGCACGGGTGGACCTTCTGGTACTCCAATATCTCGCCGGCCCGCCGGGCCAGCCCGCCCTTATCTTTCGCGTGTCACCCGCACGGGGCGAGCTCGGAACGCTCGTCGGAGGAATAGACGAGGAAAGCCTTCTTCGCCTCTCCCTTTCCGTCGGCGCCGAGGCCCGTGGCGAGACTCGCGAGGGCGAGCGCGATGCCCAGAATCCGTCGCATGGAAGCTCCTTGGAGGTATGGCGAGCTAGGGGGGTTACCAGCGAGGCGGCAGTTTAGCATGCGGCCCTGCGTGCCGGGAAGCGCCTCTCCACCCGCCGGCCGTGGGAGCCGTCGCCCCCGCCTCATCCGCCCTCGAACCCGGGGCCGCCGCCGCCGGTTCCGCGCGTCGCCTCCGCTCAGCGCGAACGGCCCAGGTCCACCATGGCGACGCCGGGCGAGGCCGGATACGACGTCACGACGGGCTCGACCAGCGCCGCCAGACGCGCCGTGATGTCGCGGATCCGGAGGGTCTCGGCCTCGATGCGCGCGAGGTCGGTCTTGAGTCTCACGAGGTAGCGCTCCGCTTCTTCGCGATCCTCCATCCTCTGCAGCAGCATCTGCACGTAGCCCAGGATGACGGTGAGCGGGTTGTTCACCTCGTGATTCACGCTCACCATCGTGGCCGTGATCGCGGCGAGCCGCTCCGCCTTCACCTGCTGGGCATGGAGGGCCACGTTCGCCGTCACGTCCTCGATCACGGTGATGACGTGGTGGCGCCCGTCCCGCTGGAAGGAGACCGGCAGGTGATGGAGGTTCAGGTGCAGGCGGAGCCCCGACGGCAGGTCCACGACGTGCCCGGTGCGCGTCGCGGCGCGCCCGAAGGCCAGCGCGTCGCGAAGCTCCTGGCCGAGGCCGAACGCTTCGCGCGCCTCCTCGGGCAGGTCGTCGAGGTGGCGCCCCAGCACGACCTGCTTCGGCAGGATGCCGCCGGAGATGGTCTCCATGGCGCGGTTCCAGGTCACGACCTTGCCATCGTGATCCACCACGCCGATGCCCACGTTGATCGTCTCGACGATGTTGTCGTTGAACGTCAACGCCCGCACGATCTCGCGATTCCTCTCCTCCAGCTCGCGCTGCGCCTCCTCGAGCGAGCTGTAGAGGTCGGTGATCGTCTCGTTCTTGCGACGCAGGTCCTCGGTCTTCCGCTCCAGCTCCTCCGTGCGCGTTTGCACTTCCCGCTCCAGCCGGCCCGAGAACGCCACGAGGTTGCGATGCAACTCCCGACCCACCAGCGCCGACGCGATCTGTCCCGCCACGATCTGGAGGATCCGCACGTGCGAGGGACCGAACGCGTCGGTCCGCTGCGCGTGGACGTGCAGGACGCCGAAGACCCGCTCCGACGCCACGAGCGGCACGGTCACGAGGGAGCCGCGCGGCGAGTGGCCGCCCGCGCGCTTGAAGCGGAAGTCCCGCGCGACGTCGTTCACGACGAGCGGCTCGCGCGAGGACGCCACCCACGCGGCCACTCCCTCGCTCTCGCGCAGCCCGGGCGTGGCGGCCGGGCCGAGCGAAGCTCCCTCGGGCGCCGCCTGCGCCTCGACGCGCAGTCCCTCGCCCTCCGGATCCACGAGGAGGATCTCCGCGCCGTCCACGCTCAGCTCGCGCACGATCCCGGACAGGATCGGCGGCAGGAGCGCCTCCTCGCCCGGGCCCGCGGCGATGCGCTCGCCGACCTCCTTCACGAGCGACAGCTCGAGGACCTTCTCTTCGAACTCCTCGTTGCGCGCGTGCAGGATCTCGCGGAGCACGCGCTCCTGCGTGCGCGCCTCCCGCGCGAGCTCCAGGGCGGCGCGCGTCTCGCGCGCGGCCGCGGCGCGCACCGGCTCGTGCGGACCCTCCCCCTCGAGCCACTCGAGGATCCGTTCCAGGTGCTCGACGATCATGGGGCGCTCCGCGCGGCTTCCGCGAAGGCCTCCACGCGCTCGAGCGAGAACGCGAAGCCGTTCTCGACGGCGGCGAACGCCTCGGGATCGATGACGAGCTTGGCGAGGAGCGCGGGATCGGCGGCCGCCGGCGCGCCGGGACCGGGCGAAGGGCAGCCGCCGCGGTACGCGATGCCGTCGGCCAATCTCACGAGCGCTCCCCAGCGGCCGATGGCCGGGGCCGGCGAGTGGTGGTCGCCGATCGCCTCCAGCAGCTCGGCCGGGAAGTGCCATCGAGCGCCGAGCCACGCGCCCACCTCGGCGTGGCCGGCGCCGAACTCCGCGATCTCCGCGGAGTCGCCGGCCGTCGGCTGCGCCGAGGCGAAGCGTCGCCAGCGCGCCGGACCGAGCGTCACGAGGATCAGCTTGCCGAGGTCGTGCAGCACACCCGCGCAGAACGCCGCGCCGGCGTCCATGCCGTTGCGCCGGGCGAGCGCTTGGGCGGCGGTGGCCACTCCCACCGAGTGCCGCCAGAACGCGTCGAGGTCGAGCGTCTCGGACACGCTTCGCGACAGCGAGTCGAGGACCGTCACGCCCACGGCGAGCGCGCGGATCGTGTCGAAGCCGAGGATCAGGCAGGCGGCGCGTACTTCCGACGCGGGACGCGGGAGGCCGTAGTACGCGGAATTCGCCAGGCGCAGGACCTTCGCGGTGAGTGCAGGGTCGCGCTGGAGCACGTCGGCCAGAGCGCTCGCGGAGGAGGACTCCTCCCCGAGGACGCGCCACACGTCGTCGAGCGTGCGGGGCGCCGGAGGGAGATTCCGCAGCGCCGCCAGATCGTGGAACAGGAGGTCGCGCTTCGCGGAAAGGGCGGACGGATCCAAGAACCGGGCTCCCCGTGAGGGTGGGTGCGCTCCGGTCGGAGAATCGGCAAACGGGAGGCCGGTCTTGACGAGCGGCGCGCCCTCGGGAGGGTGAGGTCAGTCCAGCTCGCCCACGGTCAGGATCTTCATCATGTTGGTGCCGCCCCGGTTGGCGGCCCGCGAGCCGGAGACGACCACGATGCGGTCGCCCGGGCTCACTCGCTGGGCGTCCACGAGGAGCCGCTCGCCGAGGCCCAGCATGTCCGCCATCCGGTCGACTCGCGGCATGAGCTGCGGGAAGACGCCCCAGGAGAGTCGCAGCCGCCGGACCGTGGAGATCTCCGGCGAGAGCGCGAAGATGGGCACGTGCGGCCGCTGAGAGGAGAGCAGACGGGCCGTGGAGCCGGACTCCGTGTAGACCACGATGGCCTTCGCGGCAACGTCCTCCGCGGCGCGGCTCGCCGCGCGCGCGACGGCCTCCGGCGGCGGGAGGCAGCGCCCCTCGGAGCGGAGGCGGCGGGCGGGATCGCGCAGGGGAACGTCGACCTTCTCGGCGATGCGCACCATCGTGCGGACCGCCTCCTCCGGGTAACGGCCGGTGGCCGTCTCCGCGGAGAGCATCACCGCGTCGGTGCCGTCGAGGATGGCGTTCGCCACGTCGGAGGCCTCCGCGCGCGTGGGGACGGGGCTCTCCACCATGGACTCGAGCATCTGAGTGGCGGTGATCACGGGGACCCGGCGAGCGTTCGCCGCGTGGATGATGCGCTTCTGCACGAGGGGCACGTCCTCCGCGGGGATCTCCACGCCGAGATCGCCGCGCGCCACCATCACGGCGTCCGCCTTCTCCAGGATGGCGTCCAGGTTCTCGACCGCCTCGGGCTTCTCGATCTTCGCCACGAGGAAGAGGTCGCGCCCGCGCCGCTGCGCGATCTCGCGCGGCGGGGCGAGGTCCGCCGCTCGACGGACGAAGCTCAACGCGGTGATGTCCGCGCCGAGGTCGAGACCGTGCGCGAGATCGCTCGCGTCCTTCGGCTCGAGCGAAGGCACCGAGAGCCGCGTGTCCGGGAGGTTCACGCCGCTGCGACTCACGAGGGTTCCCCCCCGCTCCACGCGCAAGCGCACCGCGTCCCCCTCGCGCGACACCACGCGCAGGAGGATGCGCCCGTCGCGCAGCAGGACGCGCTCGCCGGGAGCCAGCTCGTCGACGAGCGCGGGCAGCGTGGTGGTGAGCCGGCCCGGCCGAACGGGGCCGGCGTCCCGGCCGAGCAGCACCTCGGCGCCGTCGAACAGCTCGAGGGTCTCGCCGCCGTCGATCTCGCCGGTGCGGATCTTCGGGCCGCCGAGGTCCTGGAGGAGCGCCACCTCGCGCCCCGCGCGCAGCGCGGCCTCGCGCACGGCGGCCGCCACCGCGGCATGGCCTTCCGGCGTGCCGTGCGAGTAATTCAAGCGGAACACGTCCACGCCGGCCGCGACGAGGCGATCGAGCATCGCCGGATCCGACGAGGCGGGGCCGAGCGTGGCGACGATCTTCGTGCGGCGCATGGCCGGAGAGCATCGGGCGGCGGTCGTTCGGTGTCAACGCGGCTCGGGGGACGCCCGCATCGCCCGGCGGACGCCCGACGAAGAAAGGGCCGGGAGCCGAAGCTCCCGGCCCTCGCAGGACCGAACCGCGCGAGACGTCTAGCGCAGGTAGAGAGCCTTCCGCGTGAGCGACCCGAAGCCCGCCGCGTCGAGGCGATAGAAGTACACGCCGGTGGAGAGGCGCGCGCCTTGCCCGTCGCGACCATCCCACGTGATCGCATGCGCGCCGGCGGCGACATCCTCGTCGATCAGCGTGCGCACGAGCTGCCCGCCGACGTTGTAGATGCGCAGCAGGACCTTGCCGTCCTTGGGCAGCGAGTAGCGGATCGTGGTGCCGGTGCCGAACGGGTTCGGCTCGTTCTGCGGCATCGCGAAGGCGAGCTGCGCAGGCTGGCCGGGATTCACTCCCGTGGCCGGCAGCGCATCGCCCCACACCGAGGTGTGGAACCGGTTCCCGCCGTACATCGGCCACTGGTACGCGGCCGGAGTGGACGCCCCGTTGAAGTCGAGCACGTTCACCGTCTGGTCGTACGACGCGAACGCGATCTCCACCTTCCCGTCGTTGTCCAGATCCGCCGCACACGCCGTCGCGAAGATCTCCTTGGAGGTGGGAATCGGGAATCCGACGATGGACGTTCCGTTCGCGTGGAAGCCGTAGAACTTCCCGTCGTGGTGGCCGACGAAGATCTCCATCTGACCGTCGCCGTCCACGTCGCAGACGATGGCGCTGGCGGTGAAGCCGCCGCTGCTGTTGGTGCTGTCCACCGTGGCGAAGCGGCCGTTCGGGTGCAGGAAGCCCGTGCCGTCGGCGTTGAACGCGTAGATGTGCCCGTCGTAGCACGGCACCACCACCTCGAGCGGCCGATCGCCGTCCAGCTGGCAAGGCGTGGGCTGGCAGCGGATGTCCAGCGGAAGGGTGGCGAACACGCCGCCCGGCAGGTAGTTCGAGCCGTCCCACCTGTACGCGTAGATCTTGCCGTCGATGCAGCCGACCATCAGCTCCTTCTTCCCGTCGCCGTCCAGATCCGCGAACACCGGACCGTTGCGCATGTCGTTCGGCAGCTTCTTCGGGAAGCCGGGGTAGTTGGTGCCGTTCGCGCGGCACACGAAGAGGGAGTCGTTCCAGCAGCCGAAGGCGATCTCCTTGATCCCGTCCCCGTCGAGGTCCGCGACCGCGCACGGCCCCCAGATGGACGGATTCCCGGTCTGCCCCGAGCCGTTCGCGGTCTGGTGGAAGACCCCGCTCGGCTGCGTCAGTCCGGTGCCGTTCGCGTTGAAGGCGTACAAGGCGCCCAGGTCGCTGCCCACGAAGATCTCCAGCGACCCGTTGTGGTCGATGTCGGTCACGGTCCCCGTGCCGCGCACGCCGATGCCCAGCGTGTCGAAGAGCCAGGGATTCGCGTAGTACGGCGTGCCGTCATGCTTGAGCACGTAGTACTTCCCGTCATCCGATCCGCAGAGCACCTCGAGATTCCCGTCGTTGTTGAGGTCCGCCAACGTGGGCGTGGACCAGATCTGGCCGTTCGTGCTCGTGCCGGAGAGCGGCGGGAAGTTCGCGAGCGGCGTCCCGTCCGCCTCCCAGGCGTACAGGTTGAAGTTCTGTGACGCGGCGTAGAGCTCGCTGGCTCCCAGGCCGTCCCCGTTCGCCATCACGAGGGAAGCGAAGACGTTGCCTCCGGCCAGCTTGGGCCAGCCGGGGGCCTGCGGCTGCGTGGTGTATGCGAACAGCGTGGACGAGTGCGCGCTCTCGTTCCCCGAGGAGTCCACCGACGATACCTGGTAGTAGAAGCCCGAGCCGAGCGAGAGACCCCCATCCACGTACGTGCTGCCGTTTCGCAGCAGCTCGAAGCTCCGGACCGTGAAGGGTCCGCCGCTGGACGCGCTCCGGTACACGCGGTAGCCCGCGAGATCGGCCGTGGCGCTGTCCGCGGCCCAGGCGATGTTGATGTCCGTGGAGTTCGACGTGAACGTCACGCCCGTGGGCGCCGGAGGAGCAACGAAGTCCAGCGTCTTGATCCAGTGCCGGCCCCGCGAGTCCGCCAGGTTGAGCGTGATGGACGTCCCGCTGGCGTTGTTCACGGTGAACACGTAGCCGTTCGTCCCGCTCGTCTGGCCGAGCGCCGGAATGCTGCCGTAGCTGTCGGACGAATCGATGAACGTGATGCCGGCGCCCGCCGTGGCCGTTCCGACCACGCCATCGGCTTGGCCCGTGCCACGGTTCAGCACGGTCGGCGTGACCCGCACGGTCTCCCCGACCTCGATCACCCCGTCCCCGTCGCCGTTGACCGGCGGAGCGTTCCCGTCGTTCACGACGGAAACGATGGCCTCGAGGGAGGGCCCGTTGAAGATGACCGGCACGACCGCGTTCCAGGTGGCGAGCGACGTGGAGTTGAACAGCAGGTCCACGTACCCCAACTGACCGTCCCGCGCGTTCGACGCGATCGAGAACACGACCGTCCCGTTCGCGGTGGCGCCTGCGGCGATGTTGCCGAGGTTCGCGCTGGGGTTGACGATGGACAGCATGGTGTTGTCGGCGAGGTCGAAGTCCACCCCGTCGTACAGGTCGGCCGCGTGCGTGGAGCCGACGAACGTGAGCGTGGTGCCGCCGCCGCCGATCCCCGCCGAGTCCGTGGGCGCCTCGATGTCGAGCGCGCGCAGCCCTCGCACCTGCCCGTTCGTGGTCACGGTGCCGTTGACGGCGATGGAATCCGCGCCGCCGCCCCAGCGCACGTGCCACGCCTCGTCGTCCTGCCACACGAAGATACCGTGGTCGCCGGAGCTGGTGTCCGCCGCGAAAGCCATCGACGGCGTCCCGATGTACTCGATCAACGGATTCGCGAAGTCCAGCGTGAAGGGGATCGTGGCCGGGTGCACCCGGTTCGGACCGACGTACACGCGCGACACGTCGCGGACACCCTTGTAGAGGAGGTCAAAGACGGCGTTGGAGCCCGTGCCGACGCTCGCCGTGACGGTGACTCCGTTCGCCGTGGCCGTGCCGCCGTTGCGCGCGGTGAGGTTCAGCTCCACGGTCTCCCCGGCGTCGAGCTTGCCGTCGCCGTTGCCGTTGGACGGCGGGACCGCATCGTCGTTGTACGCGGAGCTCTGCAGCGCCACGACCGCGCCCGCGGCCGCCGTGAGCGTGAACGTGTCTTCCTTCGGCTTGTGGTCCAGCGCCGTCACGGTCACGTCCACCGTTCCGGTTTGCGTGCTGGAGAGCGCCAGCGTGGCCGAGCCGGCCGCGTTGGTCAGACCGCGCGTGTAGGTCCCGTGCGTGTCACGCACGCACACCAGCGCGTTCGGGACGGGAACGCCGGTGTCCTGCACGGTCACCGTCACCGAGGCGGTCCCGAGCGCCAGGCTGGCGGGATGCGACACGGTGAGCGTGCCCGGCTCCCTGGTCCAGAGGCGGAGATCCGGGTCTCCCAGCAGCATCTTCGTGAGCAACGTCCAGCGGTCCGGCGTGTTGTCCGTCTGCGCGGCCGCGGCGAACGGGATCCGCTCCACCTGGGTCATCACGCCGAACTGCGTGTCGTGTCCGGCGAAGCAGACGTTCAACATCTCCTGGTGGAAGGCGTTCGCGGAGACGGGGAAGTCTTCCCGCGTGGGCCCCACGACCGCCACGGCGCCGCCGTTCGGGTTGTTCATGAGGCTCTCGCCCTGGCACTCGAGGTCGATCTGGTTCGGGTTGCAGGCGGTGGCCAGCACGAAGCTGAGGTAGTTGGCGTTGTGCAGCGTGTCGGTGTCCGCGATGTACACGAGCGGGTTGCTGCCGTTGCCGCACGAGAACTTGAACGCGTCCCCGTGGTTGACCAGCACCACCATGTGATGGTGGCCCGTCAGCTCGGCGAGCGCGATGGTGCGATCCTCGTTGTTCTCCGACTGGTAGTGCTTGAAGCGGGTCCAGTTGCCCGGGATCTGCAGGTCCAGCTGCTCGGCGAGCGTCTTGCCGTCCAGGGTGATCTGCTCGGGCGGATCTCCGTAGACCCAGTTCTGCGGGAACAGCACCTCCGCGAGATACCCCACGGTCTGGACGTAGCCGGCCGGCGGCGTCTTCTCGTACGTCAACGACTTGTTCACGAAGGTCGTCACTTCGGCGGGCGTGTCCACGGAGGCGCGCCCGAGGAAGACGTCCGGATAGATGTCCGCCGAGTCGGTGGGAGCGGTGGGGTTGGCCGAGTACTGCGCTTCCCCGTAGTAGGCGTCGCCGTCCGCATTCCAATTCCCGTCGAGGCACGCGTAGTACTCGTCGGTGGGAATCAACGTGCCGCCCTGGAAGAAGAAGTGGTTGAACGCCAGACGCGGCTGCACCTTCGTGTAGTCCCCGCCGATCAGCACGAGATACGTGCCCCACTTCGAGTACGCGTCCTTCAGGAAGTCGCGGACGCGCTCGGGCTGGTCGTGCCCCGCGGGGTAGTTCGCGTCGATCCAGTCGGTGGTCTTGACGACCGTGGGAACGCCCTTCTTCGTCTTCCAATCGGCGAGCGTCTGGAAGCTGGCCGCGAGCGCCGGCGTGGTGACGATCACCATGTCCACCGGGCTGCCCTGGACGCTCGGAACGTCGCGCGGCGCGAAGCCGGAGCCGGCGGCGTCGTCCGACCAGTCGTCCGTGCGCGCCAGCTCCCCGGGGTTCTCCACGACGGCGGAGAGCGCCTGCGCGAAGGCCCGCTCGGCCGCCGGATTGCGCCGGACCCGCACGAGATCCGCGGACGGGGCCGCCGGCTCCAGCGCCAGCTCGACGTCCACGGTACGGGCGAGGAACAGGTCTCCCGTGGCGCGATCCCACCGCAGCGGGAAGACCGCCACGGACTGCAGCGTGTAGCCGCCGGCGGTGCCGCCGCCGAGCGCGAGGCCCGCGCGCGCGGGAATGCTGGGAGCGTCCGCCTCGAGCGCACCCGCCGGGAACGCGCGGGTCACCTGGTTCGGGTCGTCGAGCACGGCAGCCCGCGTAGCGAGGTGCACGCCCTGCGCGATCCGGACCTCGTCCCGCGGCGTGACCCGCGCCTCGCGGACCGCGTAGCCCGCGGGCACCACGAAGGTGCGCAGCGCCATGGGCATCGCGGGCGCGTCCGTGCCGCCCGCCGTGAGCAGGCCCACCATCGAGACCTCGGTGCGGCCGGCGATCTGCGTCAGCCGGACATCCGTGGCGTCATAGGACAGGCGCGTGGTCGGTGTGGCGGCCGCGGCGGCGTCGACATGTCCGAGGCCGACGGCCGCAGCCAGCAGGAGGCCGCACGTGAAGAAGAAGCGGGAGATGCGATTCGCGGTCCCGAGAGCCGACATCGAGATCACCTCGTGGCAAGGGAGCGTTCGGCGAAGGAGGCGACGGGCCAGCTGGGTCGTCCGGATGTGCCGGGAGCGACCCCGGCGATGGTCTCCAAGGACCGTTCGAGGATTCCAAGCGTTTCGTGGCAAAACGATGCCGAATCTCGCTGCTCGAACGACCGCTCGTTGGGGGGCGTTGTTTCGGGACGGCGTCAGGTGGAATTCTAGCAAAGTCGTGGGACGAGGGTCAATCCGGACCGAGGCCGCGAGGGCACGGGCCGCTCAGCGCCAGAGGGCCTTGAGCCGACCCCAGCTCCACGGCTCCACTCCGGTGGGACTCGGCAGCGAGCAGCCGGCCGGCCGCCAGCCGCGGTCGCTTCCGTCGGAAGCCGTCCCCGCGCAGGGCGAGCCGACGGCCAGGTGATAGTCCGGGTCGCCGGGGCAGAACTGCGGATCGACGCGGAGGTTGCCGCTCGCGCCCGTGGGATCCGGGCACGCGCCGCCCCACTCCACGCGCACGTTGACCGCGTCGTCGTTCCAAACGTCGCAGTGATCCGCCGTGGCCGCGCCGCCCTGGCAGAACACGACTTCGCCGGCCGGACAGCAGCAGGCGATCGTGTTCGTCATCCGCATTGTCGCGGCGGTGTCGACGTAGAAGCCCGCGCCGGCGCTCCGCGCAGTGTTCCCGGTGACGGTGCAGTGATCGAGCACGAGACCTCCGGTGAACGAAGCGGACAGCGCCCCGCCGAATTTCGCCACGCCGCCCGCGAGCAGGCAATGATCGAACGTGCTGCTGCCCCCGAGCTCGATGGCGAGCGCGCCGCCGAAGACTCCCGCTTGCGATCCGACGAAGCGGCATTGGATGAACCGGATGTCGCCGCCGACCTGATACCAAGTGCCGCCCTTCCCCAGGGCTTTCTCGTCCGTGAACGACGTTTCGCTGACCGTCCCGCTGCTCGAGATGGCGTAGACGGCGCCGCCCTGCTCCGCGACGACGCTCACTACCGGGGAGTCGAAGTGGTTGCCCACGAATTGCGTCCTCTCGATCGTGAACGCCGTCGACGAGAGCCAGAGCGCGCTCCCGAGGCCGTGAGCGCTGGCTCGACCGGTCTGATTGCTCTGAAATCGACTGTCGCGGATCACGAGGCTGCCGACGCTCTGCGCCACGATCGCCCCACCTTGCGAGTTGGCGAGATTGTGCAGGAATTGGCATTGATCCAAGACGACGGAGGGGCAGCCGCTGAGGTAGAACCCGCCGCCGTTCGTCGACGCCTGCCCGTCCTGGAACGTGCCGCCGGTCATCGTGGCGCTGGTGTTCTGCAGGTACACGAGGCCGGCGGCCTGGAGAGACTGCGACCTTTCGATTCGCGTGTTCTCCAGCCGCATGTCGGGGACGTCACGGACGTAGAGGGCGCCGCCCGACGCGTCTCCGATGGGGCGATTCGCTTGGCATCCGTCGAGGGCGCTGTTCCGCAGGATGAACGATGTCGCGCCGATGACGGCCATGCCGGCCCCGCCGAACTGCGAGATCACGTCGGTGATGTGGCAGCCGTCCACGAGAACGGTCCCGCCGACGAACCGCACCCCGCAACCGCGGTTCCCGTCCAGGCTGCCGGACGGATCGGCGTTGCGCTGGCCGCGGACCGTGCAGTTCCGGAGGACCACGTCCGCGCCGCTCCCCGAGACGAGCCCGGGCTGACCGCCCCAGATCCACACGCCGTCCACCACCACGCGCGGCGTGCCCAGGATGCGGAGGATCGGGCGGTCGTTCGCGTTGGTCGTGTCGCGAAGCACGGACACGTAGGTCGAAGCGTCGCGCACGCGGAAGTCCGCGCGCCAGCCGCCCTGGATGGTGATGTCCTTGTCCAGGTGGACGTCCGAGGCGTGGAACGTGGCGCCGCCGTTGCCCACGACCTGGACCGTGTCGCCGGGCGCCGCCGCCAACACCGCGTTGCCGAAGCTGCGGAACTGGGTGGGCACGCGGACCACCGCGGCGTCCGAAGGCGCGCCCGCCAGCACCGCGGCCGTCGTGACCGCCAGACAGGTGGCGACTCGCTTCGCGAAGCTCAACGCTGGCGTCCTTCCGCAGGGGGTGGATCCGAGGTCGAGGGGCGCCGGTCGACGAACCGCCCGCCTCGGGGCTCGGGAGCCCGTCGATCTCGATGTCGCGCCGGCGGTTGGCGCGCGTCGAGTATAGGGAATCAGAACAAGACCTTCAATCCGACGGACACGGACGGCCCCGACCAGTCGTATTTGCGCGAATGGGGACGGCCGTCGTCGGTCGAGCTCTTCGGCAGGGTGTGCAGGTCTTCCACCGCGAGGTTGAGGGCGTGAAGCGAGAGCCCCCCGCTGGTGATGTCCTCCTCGTCGAGGGACACGCTCCCGAATTGGTATCGGTACTCCACGAAGGGCAGGAAGCGCCGCCCGAGGAAGAAGTCCAGTCCGCCTTGCAGCTGCCAGCCGGCGTCGAGCTTGCTCCAGGACGCCATCTCGAACTGGTCCGGGTTGGCGGGGTCCGCCGCGTGGATGTCGGGCCGGTAGGCGAGGAAGTCGTTCCCCAAGGAGGCGAAGAGCGGTCCCGCACCCACGTAGGGTCGCAGCAGTCCTTCGTGCCAGGGCTCCACCTGGAGGCTCGCGCCCAGCAGGAGGGCGTCGAACTGCGGTACGTCGACGAGCGAGACCAGCACCGCCGGAGACTCGCTTCGCCGGAAGTAGGCGATGTCTCCCTCCACCCGGAGCCAATCGAGCCACTTCACGCGAGCCTTCAAACCGATCGGCCAGGCGGACTTGCCGTGCTCGTCGAACTGCCAGTCCTGCGGATCGTGCCACCCCACGTAGACCCCGTATTCCCCGTGCGGGTACTTGCTCGCGAGGATCTTCTCCTCGAGGGAAGGCTCGGCGCGCGCCGCCCGGGGAGCGCCTGACAGGGCGGCGAGAGCCCCGAGCATGAGGAGAAAGGCGCGCCCGGCGAGTCCGGCCGCACGCACGAGTGGGCCTCGGAGGCCCGGAGCGCTCGAGGATCGCGTCGGCAAGGCGTCGCCCTTTTCTTGACAGGCGGAGAGGCGGTTTCTAGCGTGCCCAATATGCGCCCAAGGGACGGGTCTCGCAACCGGATGCGCCGCCGAGGCTTCGCGACGGCGGCTTGGATCCTACCCGCCTTGCTGGTGGCGCTGCTCCGGGCGGGCGTCGCGGCGGAGCCGGCGGACCTCCCGGCGGAGTTGCTCCCGGCGTCCCATCCGGCCTGGGAGGACGTGGAGGCGTTGTGGAACCGGGGCGGCCTCGCCGGGCTGCCCGTCTTCACACGCCCGCTGCCCCGCGTCGACGTGGCGGCGGCGCTCGTCGCGACCCTCGAGGAGCGCCCGGATCTCGCCCGCCTGGGCGCCGCGCGAAGGCTCCAGCGCGAGCTCGCCTTCGAGCTGGCCGAGCTTGGCCGGCCGGGCCCCTTCCCGGAGACGCGCCCGCCGCTCGAGACCGTGGACGGAGCGGCTCGCTTCCGCGCCCAGGGCTTCGCGCACCTCGCCGCGATCACGAAGGACGGCAAGGGCGAGATCCCGCCGGGGACGCGCGGCGGTGTCGCGTTCCGCGCGTATCTGCCGGGCGGCGGATTCGCGCTGGCCGACGTTTCCCTCGAGAAGATCGTCGACACGGACCCGATCGGCGACGCGATCGTGAAGGGCTCGGATTGGTATCTCTCCACGGAGGACGCGTACCTCGCCGTGCGCACGCGACCCTTCGACGTCCTGGCCGGCCTCGCGCGCAATCGCTGGGGGCCGGGCGGCTCCGGCACGCTGCTGCTCTCCGACGCGGCCCTCTCCTACCCGTCGCTCGAGCTGGCGCGGACGTTCGGCACTCGGGCCCGTGCCGTGGCGCTCGTGGGATCGCTGAACGACGCCTCCGGCGCGGCTTCGGATCCGGCGCTGCCGGCTCCGCGCCTGTGGTTCGCCGCGCACCGCGTGGACCTGGCGCTGGGCTCGCGTCTGCATCTCGGCCTGCACGAGGCCGCGGCGTACCGCGCGGACGGGATCGAGCTGCTCTACGCGGTAGGCGTGGTCCCGTACACGCTCGTGCAGCGACTGCTGGACCGGACCGCCGCCACCGGCGGCGGGAACGCCACGCAGCGCAACAACGTCATGACGGGAATCGACTTCGCGTGGCGCGCGGGCGGCGGCGTCCGCCTGGACGGGGAGCTGCTCATCGACGATCTGGCGACCGAGTCCTCCACGCAGCCCGATCGCCTGGGCTACCAGGGCGGTCTTTCGTGGGCCGGGACGCTGGCCGGGGCCGGCGCGGACGCGCGCATCGAGTTCGCGAAGGTCTACCGCTACACGTACGCGGTCTTCTACGGCGCGGACTTCATCCAGGATCGCGCGCCGCTCGGCTACGGTCTCGGCCCCGACGTGGAGCACGCGGAGGCGTGGGCGGAGCGGGACTTCGGGATGAACGCGCGCGCCGGCTTCGGCTGCGAGCTGACGCGGAAGGGCGAGGGCTTTCCCGGCGAAGCATGGATCCCGATGACCGGCGGCTCGCGCGAGTCGGCCGCGACGCTCTCCGGCGTGGTCGAGCGACAGGTCTTCCCGCACCTGCGCCTCCGCGGGGCGTGGCGCGACGTCGCCGAGCTGCGCGTTCAGGCGGGAGTGCTCGACGTCGCGAACCTGGGGCACCGCGAGGGCGACGACGAGACGAGCTTCTCGGTGCGCGCCGAGGCGCGCGTGGAATGGTGAGGGCCGGCCGGCGTCGCGGGCGGGTTTCCCCGGAGCGACGTCGCGGGCCGGCCGGCCCTCTCGCGTGCGTTCCCTACTGCTGAGCCGCGCCTTCGATCACCAGCTCGATGCGACGGTTCTTCGCGCGATTCTGATCCGTGTCGTTCGGCGCCACGGGCTTGTCCGCGCCGACGCCGCGGGCCTTCAACCGCCCCGGATCCACGCCGAAGTTGACCACGAGGTACTTGAGCACGGCGTCCGCGCGGCGCTGCGAGAGTGCCACGCTGGTCGCCGGCGACTCCGCGCCGTCCGTGTGACCCTCGATGACGACGGCGAGCGTCGGATTCGCGGAGAGGAACTTCGCCGCCTGCTCGAGCGCGGTGAGGGACTCCCGCTTGATCACGGCGGCGCCGGCGTCGAAGGACACGCCGCTGAGCGTCATCTGGTGCGGTACGGCCGCGAGCTGGAAGTCCGCGCTGCGCGTCTCGCTCTCGGCGACCCGCAGGGTGTCGGCGCGCCCCGCGTACCCCGGACCGGACGCAGCAATATTGTACGCGCCCGCGTCGAGCTCGATCTCGTAGCGACCGGTGACCGGGTCGCACGTCGCGGTCTTCGTCGTCTTGCCCTTCGCGGTGACGGTCCCGGCGACCGGCTTCCCGGTCTGCGCGTCGATGACCGTTCCGGAGACCACGGCGAGCCGGGCCGTCGGATCGGGCTGGAGCGCGAAGTTCTGCACGGCGGCGTCGCCGGCGGCCACGCGCACGTCGGCCTTCGTGGCCACGTGGTGACGCGACTCGACCTCGAGGACGACGACCCCCTCGTGCACCTTGTCGAGCCGGAACTCGCCGTTCGCGGCGTCGGTCTCCACCCAGGCCTCCGTCCCCTGGACGCGGACGCGACCCTGGATGGGCTGACCCGACACCGCGTCGGTGAGATGCCCGTTCACGGCGCCGAGCAGGTTGCGCTTCGCCAGGGTGAAGTCGAACTCGACCGCGCGGTGGGCCGGCACTTCCACGACGCGCGTCTTCGGCGTGTAGCCCGGCGCGGAGATCTCGAGGACGGCGTAGCCCTGCTCGATGTCCGCGCGGAACTTCCCGGTGGCATCCGTCGTGGCCTGAGCGGCGCCGTTGCGCGCGGCGACGGCGGCGTTCGCCACGGGCTCGCCCGTGTCCGCATCGCGCACGACGCCGAGGAGCGTCCCCACCGTCGGCGTGAGGTGACCGCCGAACGTCACGGAGCCCAGGACCTGCCAGGGCGGACCCGCCTCGGCGGAGGCGAGGGACACGTCCACGCCGGAGCTCACGACGACCGATCCGCCCGGCGCCGACCAGCGAACGCCCGGCGTGATGCGCATCGGGTTGTCGCTGAAGGCGGCGTCGGCGTTCACGTCGTACTCGCCGGACCACTCGGCGAACGCGGTCCAGCCGCGCGGCACCGGCATCTCGAGGCCGACGCCGTAGAGGAACTCGTCCCCGTGGAGGACGGCGCTGTTCGGCGTGGGGCCGGCGGCCGTCACCGCCCACGCGGCCGGATCGAACTTGCCGGTGCGGTTCAAGTAGCCGGCGTTCATGTGCGCGCGCAGCCCGGGATCCTGCTCCGAGGCGCGATACGCGTACGTGAGCGCGAGCCGCCCGCCGATGTCGAAGCCGTTCGGATCCAACGAGCCTTCGAGCGCGTCGCCGGAGCCGGTCGACGTGGCGACGTCGAGCTCGGCGGCGAGGCGGAAGTCCTTGCGGGACGCCGGCGTGAGCAAGGTCTTGACGCCGAGGCCCACGTCGCCGATTCCGAAGCTCGTCTCGGAGGCGCCGGCGGCATAGGACTTCAGGAACTGCGCCTGCGCGGTGCCGCGGAGCGCGAGCTCCACGAACGTCGACGGCGCGTATTCGATCGAGAGACCGGTGTCGCCGAACTTGACCGTCTCGGCGCGGCCGCGCGGAGACTGGAACGGCATGTACACGCCGCGCCCGTACTGGCCCCACACCGTCCCCGCAACGTAACCCTGCGGCGGAAGCTCGGCCGAGTGAACGCGGAGCAGCCCGCTGACACCATCGAGAGAAGGCTCGGCGGCGACCGGCCGGGACACGGCGAGCGACGCGAGCGCGATCCCGAGCGCGACGAACGGCGCCCAGGGAGCGTGAGTGGAGCGCATCGAGGACCTCCTTGGATCCGGAATCCCGGGGTAGTCCTTCGAGATCGGCAGGCGCACGCCACGTCTTGACGGTTTCATGCGTTCTTTGATCAGGGGGAGGCGAGGCGCGCCGAACGGCGCGGGGTCCCAGCACCGAGCGTCAGGGGCTAGCCCTTCCGGCGGACCCGGATGCGCAGGGAATCGCCCTGCCGGACGGCCCCGAGAACCTCGTGGCCCTGGCCGCGGGCCCACAGGCGCACGTCCTCCTCCGCCGCGGGGTCGTCCGCGAGGAGGAGGACCGTCCCGCCGGGGGGCACGCCCCGTATCCTCTCGGCGAGGCGGATCACGGGGAGCGGGCAGAGAAGCCCGCGGGCGTCCTCGACCGTCTCCGGGTCATCCGTCACGGCGGTCTCCTCGGGAAGCGTGGGGTCGAGCGTCCGAAGGGGCGCTCCGGATGATCAATAAAGGCAACTCGATTCGTGGTCGAAGCTTACGTCATGGGGGCGTCCCGTCGAGGGGTCGCACGCCGTTTCGGCGTCGCGAACCGGCGGGCGTGCGCCCTCTTCGATCCTGGAGGACGCGTGAAGCTCCGGCCCTCTCCCCTGCTGCTCCGGCTGCGCGCTCTGACGCGCAGCCTGCGCTTCAAGGCGAGCGCGGGCATCGTGGCGTTCCTGTGCCTCACCGGGGCCGGTCTCTCCGCGCTCTTCCTCGGGACCTGGGAGCAGCACGACCGCGCGGCCGCCCGCCGCGACGCGCTGAGCATCACCGCCGCGCTCGCCGACGTCGTCGCGCCGGATGCCGCGCGCGGCGACGTCGCGCGCGTGCGCCGCATCCTGCTCGCGCACCTGAGCCACGACCCGACGATGTTGTACGTCGCGGTCCGCGGCGCCTCCGGCGAGATCCTCCGCATCGACGATCCGTGTCCGGAAGCGTTGCGCCGCTCGCTCGCGTCGTGGCCCGCGCACGCTTCCGGCGACACGCGCGTGCGCACGCGCTCTTCGCCCGTGGGCCCGGTGCTCGACGTGGTCGTGCCGCTCGTCGGAGGCGCGGACGGCTCCGGCCGGGAGACCGGCCAGCTGCGCGTCGGCTTCGCCCTGCGCTCCCGCGCGAGCCAGTCGGCGGAGCTGCGGTGGCGCATCGCGGCGATCACCCTCGCGATGCTCGTGCTCGGGACCGCGGGGGCGATGTTCCTCATCGGGCGGATGCTGGGACCGTTGCCGGAGCTGGCGCGCGCGACGGCGCGCGTGGCCGAGGGCGACTTCGACGTCCGCATGAGCGTGGACGCGGAGGACGAGCTCGGGGTGCTCGCCCGATCCTTCAACCAGATGACCGAGCGGCTGCTGTGGTGGCAGGAGCGGCAGCGGAGCTGGAGCCGGGAGCTGGAGCAGCGCGTCGACGAGAAGACGAAGGAGATCGCCGAGACGCGCGAGCATCTCGCGAACATCGTGGAGAACGTCGGCGCGAGCATCCTCGTGGCCGATCTCGACGGCACGGTGATCTCGGCGAACACCCACACGATGCACATCTTCGGCATGAAGCCGGAGTTCGCCGTGGGCCGGCGCCTGGAGGAGTTCGGCGGCGACGCCGCGCAGCCCGCGGAAAGCCTGCTGCCCCACCTCACGTCGGGGGGCAGCAAGATCACGGAGTTCCGGCTGAACCGCGAGGGCGGCCGCACGCGCGACCTCCTCGTGGTGCACACCCTCCTGCGCGACTCGGGCGGGCGCGCCGCGGGCTTCCTGCAGATCACGAAGGACGTGACGGAGCTGAAGGAGATGGAGCGGCGCCTCGTGCAGTCGGAGCGCCTCTCCGCGATGGGCGAGATGGCCGGCGAGATCGGGCACGAGCTGAACAACTACCTCATGGCCATCGGCGGGCGCGCGGAGCTGATCGTGGCCGCGCTCGACGAAGCCCCCGACGGGCGCCGCATCGCGAAGATCCGCCGCAGCGCCGAGATCATCGCCGAGCAGGTGGGCGAGATGCGCCGGCTCACGGACGGGCTGCTCGACGCGTCGCGGAAGGAAACGTCGCCCACCGACGTGGATCTCGGCGAGCTCGTCGAGCGCACGATCGAGTTCGTCCGGCCGCAGAATCGCTTCGACGGCATCTCCATCGAATCGATCCGATCGGCGGAGGACCTGCACGTGTTCGCCGACCCGCAGCAGCTTCGCCAGGTCGTCCTGAACCTGCTGACGAACGCCGCGGAGTCCACGCGCGAGCGCCTCGACAAGGGCGGCGCGATCCGCGTGGAGACGTTCCGCGAACAGGGCGCGCTCGGCGTCCGGGTGAGCGACGACGGCGTGGGCATCGAGAGCGCGCTCCAGCAGCGCATCTTCGAGCCGCACTTCACGACGAAGCCGAAGGGACACGGCTTCGGGTTGGCGGTCTGTCACCGCGTCGTGGCGAACCACGGCGGGAGCATCCGCGTGGACTCGCGCCGCGGGCAAGGCGCGACGTTCACGGTGAGGCTCCCGATCCCGGCGGATCCGCACCCCCCGGCGTCGGGCGGTCCCGAGCCGGCGCGCCCTGCTTCATCTCTTCCTCCGTCCCGAGCGAACCCATCTCCATCCATCCGATTCTCCCGTCCGTGAGGCACTCCGCCCACCCCTGGTGGAAGCGCACCACCTCCACGGCGTCGCCGAACTTGAATCGGCTGAAGACCGCCGCGTCCGCGCGGGGCCTCGCCCTCAGCTCGGCCTGACTCGCCACCACCCAGAACTTGTCCGTGCGCAGATCGAGGACGAGGTCGCGCTTCTGGCTGCGCGAGGTCGCGAACGTGTCCTGCATCTTCCAGCCCGCGTCGGACTCGGCGAGGAAGGTGACCGGGCCGCGCTGCACGAGGCGCAGCTCCCCGAACTTCTCGCTCGACTCGTAGGTGGCGTCCGCGTCGAGGCACGGGACCGACACGGAGTAAGCCCCGTCCGTCCCGACGGAGTCGCGCGAGACCCACACGAAGCACGTGTCGTAGTCCAGGGACCAGAAGCGAGCGCCCGGCGCGCGGCTCTCCACGCAGACCTCGTTGCGGATCTCGATCGAGATCGTCTCGGGGAGGAGGTCGCCGCGGTCGGTGCGGACTCCGCCGGAGACTTCGAACGGCTGGAGCCGTCCGATCAGGCGCGAGTAGGCGGCGCGCCTGCCGTCCGCCCCCGAGGTCCCGCCCGGCTGTGCCCCGGGACCTCCGGTCCCCGCACAACCGGCGAGGAGGAGCCCCGCCAAGGCGATGCCGGCGGCCCTTCGAGCCGCGCCTGCCTCACGGGATCGCACCCCCGCCGCCTCCTTGGAAAGCGCCGCGTGGGCCCCCGGCGTCTTCCTGTACCCCGGCCTTCTCCCGCGAAGCAGGATAAGATCGGGGTTTCGCCGACGCAACGGCCACCCGGGAGGGGGCGCATGACCGAGAAGATCGACCTCCGCCGCCTGGACCTCCCGGACCTCCGCCGGCTCGTGCTCTCGCGCAACCTGCCGGAGTACCGCTACCGGCAGATCGCCCGCTGGCTCTACGACAAGGCGGTCGACTCCCTGGACGAGATGACCGACCTCTCGCGGGAGCTGCGGGACGAACTCTCGCACGAATGGGCCGTCGGCTCGCTCGAGACCGTCGCCTGCCAGCGCAGCCGCGTGGACGCGTCCAGCAAGTGGCTCTTCCGTCTCCCGGGCGGCGGCTCGGTGGAGGCCGTGCTGATGCCCACCGAGAAGCGCGTGACGCTCTGCATCTCGTCCCAGGTGGGGTGCACGCTGGACTGCGTGTTCTGCCAGACGGGCAAGATGGGGTTCCTCCGCAACCTCGAGGCCCACGAGATCGTGGCGCAGGTGATCCCGCTCTGGAAGGAGATCCGCGACCGCCGCGGGCGCACGAACGTGGTCTTCATGGGCATGGGCGAGCCGCTCCACAACGTCGACGCGGTGATGCGGGCCTGCCGGCTCCTCGTGGACCCCCTGGGCCTCGATTTCTCGCCGAAGCGCATCACCGTATCTACGGCGGGCGCGCTGCCCGGGATACGGAAGCTCGCGGAGTCGGGGCTCGGGGTGCGCCTGGCGGTCTCGCTCAACGCGCCCACGCAGGAGCTCCGCGAGCGGCTCATGCCGCGGGCCGCGCGAACGCCGCTGGCGGACCTGATCCGCGCCGCCCGCCAGTACGCGGAGCGCGCCGGCGACCGCGTGACCCTGGAGTACGTGCTCATGCGGGGCGTGAACGACTCGATGGAGGATGCGGACCGCTTGGCCCGGCTCACCCACCGCGGTCCGTTCAAGCTGAACATCATCCCCTACAACCCCGGCGCGTCTCCCGAGCTCGAGCGAC
The DNA here is from genome assembly GCA_046330135.1 of bacterium. Taxonomy (GTDB): domain Bacteria; phylum ARS69; class ARS69; order ARS69; family ARS69; genus CAYYFX01. The sequence goes on along the minus strand of JAXLTI010000011.1, from coordinate 2,327 downwards.
CCGAGGTCGAGCGCGTCGACGCCTTCGCGACGCGACTCCACGCGCTGGCGCCGGTGGTGACCGTCCGCTGGAGCATGGGGCCGGACATCTCGGCCGCGTGCGGTCAGCTTCGCACCGAAGTGGAAGCCCGGCGGGGAAACGAAACGGGAGGGGCCGCAGCCGACCCCTCCCGCGCCGCGGAAGTCTGAGGCGAGTCCTTAGATATCCTGCCCCTTGACCGTCTTCCGGCCGTTCTCCTTGGCGCGCTCGACCGCCTTCTTCACGATCGTCTCGATCTTCGTCGAGAGCGCCTCGACCGCCTCTTGGCTGGTCGCGCAACCCTCGGCCTTGATCATGTCTCGGACCTTGGACTGAATGACGAGAATCTCGGCCACCGGAACCTCTCCTCGGGAAGGGGTCGACAGGACTTGCTCGCGGGGGCCCCACGGGCCCCGTGCCGCGGGGCATGATCGGGCGCGCCGATCGGGGGCGTCAACCCGGTTTTTCCCACCCGCAGGCTCGGTAGACGAGCAGCCCGAGAAGGGCCAAACCCACTGCCAGGGCCGCCAGGCGGCCGCGCTGCAGGAAGGCCGGGAACGGAATCACGGGGCGCGGCGGCGCCTGGGAGAGGGAGTCCCAGGAAGCCCGGAGCACGCCGAGGTCGCCGGCCAGCTCTTCCGCGCGGCGCATGCGCCGAGCCGGGTCGGGGTGCAGCGCCCGAGCGAGGAGGCGGCGGAGGCCTTGCGGCAGATCGGGCGAGAAGCTCTCCGGATCCCGCGGGGACGTGGACGCGAGCGCGGCCAGGCCTTCCGGTCCGGGCGGAAACGGGTCCCGTCCCTCCAGGCACTCCACCAGGACGCGCGCGAGCGCGAAGACGTCGCCGGGTTCGGTGCCGTCCGGCGCTTCGAGATCGTCCGGGGCACGCGGCAGGCGCCGTCCGAGGAACGGGCGAAAGCCCAGGTGCAGGAGGAGCGTACGGCCGTCCTCGCTCCGGAGAATCTCGTCGGTCGTGATCCCGCCGTGCGCCACGCCGACGCGGTGCGCCTTCACCAGCCCGGCGCCGACCGCGCGCACCACGTCGATGGCGGACGCCGGCTCGAGCCGGCCCTCCGCAAGCGCCTCCGAGAGGCGCCTCCCGCGATATGCATGGAAGAGAAGCACCGCGCGTCCCTCGATCAGCTCCCCGCCGAGGACCGTGGGCAAGCTCGCGTGGTAGATGGTCGCGAGGCGCTTGCGAAGCGCGTCCAGCGCGGCCTCGGTGCCGGGCGCGCCGCTCCCGGGGGCGCCGACCCAGAGCCGCACGTCGCGGTCGTCCGCGCGGGCGAGAGCGTCGAAGCCGCCGCCCGCGACGTCGAAGCGGTCGATGATCTCGAAGCGTCCGAAGCGCACTTGCGCCTCCGTGGGCGCCTTGCCGGCGCCCGATGTCCCAGGCACTCTCCCCGCTTCCCGCCATCGCGCGAGGGGTCATGAGGAATACTCGCACCGAGCCGACGTCGACAATCCTCTTCGATGCCGGCAACACCCTCGCCTTCGTGGATCTCCACCGGGTCGCGGCGGTGCTGGCGGGTCACGGATCCGCCTTCCGCGCCGCCGAGCTGGCGCCCGCCGAGGCCGTCGCGCGCGCCGCCATGTACCGCTGCGCCGAGGAGAACCCCCGTCTCACCGACCGCGAGCGATGGCGCGTCTACGTGGCCGGGATGCTCGCCGCGCTCGCCCTTCCCGGAGACGGCGCGGCCGAGCGCATCCGGGCGTCCCTCGAGGCGGCCCATCGCGCGGACAACCTCTGGCGGCGCGTGGAGGCGGACACGCCGGCCACCCTGGACCGCTTGCGCGCCCGCGGCTTTCGCCTCGGCGTGGTGTCCAACGCCGACGGTCGCGTCCGCGCCCTCCTCGAGGACCTCGGCCTCGCCTCGCGCTTCGAGGTCATCGTGGACTCGCACGTGGTCGGCGTCGAGAAGCCCGATCCGCGCATCTTCGCCATCGCGCTCGAGGCCCTGCGCGAGTCTCCGCACCGCGCCGTCTACGTCGGCGACTTCCCGCAGGTCGACATCCTGGGCGCCCGCCGCGCCGGCATCCGCCCCATCCTCCTCGACCCCCTCGGCATCTCGCCGCACGTCGACTGCCCGGTCATCGCCCGCCTCCCCGAGCTCGAAGCCCTCCTCGAACCGCCGCCGCCGGCGTCATCGTCCTGACGGGTTCGCCCGTCTCGCCTCGGGGCCGGGCTCGTCGGCTCGGAGCCGTGACAGGGTTCGCGCGTCTCGCCTCGGGGCCGGGCTCGTCGGCTCGGAGCCGTGACAGGGTTCGCGCGTCTCGCCTCGGGGCCGGCCTCTTCGCCCCGGACGGGTCAG
>JAXLTI010000010.1:0-151274 GCA_046330135.1 bacterium | reverse complement strand
TGCGCGAACACGCCGGCTTGTCAAGCGGGCGACGAAGCGAAGAGCCCGGCTCGAAGTGAGCCGGGCCCGTCGAAGTGAGGACGCTGGAGGCAGGGCGTCAGCGCAGGGAGACGAATTTCCGGGTAGCCACGTGCGCGCCGGCGCGGAGCTTCGCGAAGTACACGCCCGACGCGACTCGGCGGCCGGAGCCGTCGCGGCCGTCCCACGACATCTGGTGCGGGCCGGCGTCCATGGTGGTGTCCGCGATGTTGCGGACGAGGCGGCCGGTGATGTCGTAGATGCGGATGGAGACCGGCGCCCGCTCGGGCATCGCCCAGGCGAACGTGGTGGCGGCGCGGCTCGGGTTCGGGCGAGGCGCGAGGAACTCGAAGGACGGACCGCTCGGGAGCGGCTCGCGAGCGCCGGTGGAGCCTCCGCCCGCGGTCTGGGCGACGAACGCGTAGAGATGCTCGTCCTCCGCGGCCACGTAGAGCATGTTGCCCGCGATCGCCGGCGAGGACTCGATCGGCACGCCGAGATCCCAGCGCCACAGCTCCGCGCCGGTGCGGAGGTCGAGGGCGTACAGCCGGCCGTCGTTCGAGCCCACGTACACCACGCTGTCCGCGATGGCGGGCGTGGAGTTCGACGCGTGGACGTCGCCCCAGCCCTCTTCCATGTCGTAGAGCTGCGTGCCCACGGTCTTCGTCCAGAGATTCAGGCCGTCGCTGGCGCGGAAGCCCTGGATCGAGCCGTTGCGGCCCGGAACGACGAGGATGCCGTGTCCGATCGCGGGCGAGCTGCTGCCCGCGCCCATGTTCGTGGCCGAGGTCCAAAGCACGTTGCCGGTCTGATCCCGCGCCGTGAGCTGCTGGTTGTTCCGGTCCAGCGCGCCCACGACGTACACGTAGTCCGGCGTCCAGAGCGGCGAGCGACGGCATCCGGCTTCGCCGTAGACGAGGCTCCCGTTCGTGCGGTTGATGACCTTGAAGCCGCCGGTCGTGGGATCGTCCCACCCGAAGAACGAGAAGTAGATGTAGCTCGGACCGACCGCCGGCGACGAGTAGATGACGGAGTACCAGGGGCTCCCGATGTTCGCGGAGTACCAGTCCCGCGCGCCCGTGGCCCAGTGGACCTGCGCCGGGCGAGGCTCGGTGCCGACCCAGGCGAGGGCGCCGTCGAAGACCGGCGCCGTCATCGTGTAGCGGGCTTCGATCTGCGGCTGCGTCCAGAGCCGCGCGCCGGTGGCCGCGTTCAAACCGTAGACGGAGTCCGACATCGTGGTCGCCATGACCACGTTGCCCGCGATGGCCGGGGCGAGCGAGACGCCGCTCGGGAGGTGCGTGAACCACTCCTGGTTCCCGGTGACGGCGTCGAGCTTCATGACGCCGGCTTCGGACAGGTTCCGCTCCGGACGGCAGCCGAAGTACACCTTGCCGTTCGCGACGACCGGGGAGCTCATCGCCACCATGCCGGGCACGGGGACGGACCACGCGAGGCGGAGCGGCGGCGGCACGGACAGCTCGACGTAACTGGAGCCGGCGGAGCAACGCCGGAACATCGGCCAGTCCGTGGCGGGCGCGCGCGTGATGGGGACCACGTCGTCCAGCGAGAACGGCTCGGTGAGATGGATCGGGTGGCCGTCGGCGAAGCTCCCGGAGATGTCGAGCGTGTACGGTCCCGCGGGCAGCGTCGACGCGTCCACGAGCACGCGCCACAGCGAGATCCCTTCGCGGGTCATCGCGGTCCCGGGCAGACTGCCGCCCGTGCCGCTGATCGACGCCGTGAGATCGCTCACCAGCGACGCGGAGTCGTAGGCGTTCACCAGGATCTCGACCGCTTCGCGACCGGTCGTCTGGCTCGGTTGCGGCGACGCGATCTTCGCGCGGTGGTCCACGCGCAGGCGCCGCTGCTCGTAGTGGATCTGGCCGTCCCGCGTGCACGTGACCAAGCCGAAGCACCGCGGCGTGCGATCCACCGCGCCGTTCCGCGTCCAGGAGATGTTGTAGTCCGTGATGCCGAACGGCCGGTCCGCGAACTGGTGGCTGTGCCAGTGGCCGCTGAAGTTGGCGACCACGCCGCCCGCCGCCCACACCGCGACCTTCGCGGGCGTGGTCTCCTGCGCCATGTAGTGCTCGAAGAGCAGCGCGCGCGAGCCGGCGGGCTTCCCGGCGAGGTCGGCCGCGAGCCACGCGTCCTGAGAGGGCGTGGCCGAGTTCGCGTTGTTCGCGTCGCCGTTGTAGATGACGAAATGCCAGTTGCCCGCGTCGAAAGAGTAGTAGGGCGGGCCGGCCCAGCGCTCGTAGTTGTCGAGAGGATTCGCGGTGGGGATGACGTCGTGATTGCCCACCACCGGGAACACGATGTAGTGCGAGACCGCGACTTGAGCGGCCATGTGACCCCAGTGCGTGGAGTCGGTGCCGGTCTCGACCAAATCGCCGGCGTCGATGAGGAACGACGGACGATCCGGGAGCTGGTTGATCTCCTGGTAGTCGAGGTCCATGCGGTAGGGCTCGGTCCAGGTCTGGACCTGCGTGTCCGCGATGTGGATCCAGCGGATCGAGTCCGCGTCCGCCGCCGTCTCCGGGCAGAGCCTCAGTCCGAAGTCCACGGTGTCCGGGCCCGCGTGACCGACGGGCACCCAGTGGAACCACTGCGCCGTGGGCCAGTACCCGGCGGGGATGCGCAGCGTCGCGAAGCGATAGAGCGCACGGTCCACCGCCACGTCGACCACGCCCTGCGCGTCGGTCGTGAAGGTGCCGTATCCGTTCGTGATGCCGACGCCCGCGAGGAGCGGCTCACCCTCGTCGTACGTGCCGGACGAGTCCGAGTCCTGGAAGACTCGGCAGTGCACGAGAATGGTGTCGGGAGCGGAGGCGTAAGCGGGGGCTTGCGGAGCGCTCGCGCTCGCCGGAAGGCTCGTCGCTGCGGAGACGCACGCCCACGCCATCAGCAGCCAAAGATGCCGAAGAGACACGGATTCAATCCCTCTGGTGAAGAGAGGGAGCCATTGGAAGATCCAGGGGGGTGACCGACAGGCCAGTACTGTACCACGTCGTCAGGCGCCGTTTCCAGAGGCCGGCGGGCCGAGCGGCCGGGAGTCCACGCCGCTTCCCGAATCGCGCAGCGCCCTCGCTCGACTCACCCGGCGCCGCGTGCACCCCGGTCCGGCCCGCGCAGCTCAGACGGCGGCGTAGAGCTGGACCTCCGTGGCCACCCGGTCCGCCATCTCGAGCGTCGTCTCCAGGTCCGGGTGCCGGAGCATCACGAAGCCGTCACCGATCACCGAGGAACGCCAGTCCTTGCGAGGCTGGCCCACGGGGGTCAGGTCGACGGCGCACACGTGGTGACCCAGCTCGGCCAGGATGCGGTCGAGGCCCTCGACGCGCCGGACGATCCCCTCGCCGTTCGCCCGTTTGAAGACGCCGGCGGAGAAGAACTTCCGGACGACCGGCTGCGAGAAGCGACCCCGGCAGGCGGCCTCCGCCCAGCCGGTGAAGAGGTCCAGATCGCAGGCGTAGTTCATGAGGTCCACGGTGCGCACGCCCGGCGCGCGCGCCGCGATCTCCCCGAACACCGCCTCGCCGTCCGGCTTCCGGTACCACTCCATGTGCGTGAAGCCGGTCTGGAAGCCCAGCGCCTTCAGCACCGCGAAGCCCATCTCGCGGCCCTTGGCCACGTGCCGCGAGTCCACGTCGCGGCGGCAGATGGTCTGCTGACTGATCCAGTGGTGCTCGCGCGAGACCAGCGCCCGCGGGCGATAGAAGGCGATGTTGAAGTACTTCACCTCGCCGTCCACGCAGATCGTGTCGAAGGTGTAGTCCTCGCCGTCCACGAACTCCTCCACCGACACCTCGCTCACGTGGCGCACCAGCTCGATCACGCGCTCCAGGTCCTGCGCCTTCTCCACCTTGTAGGTGTCGCGCGAGCCGGCGCCCGCGATGGGCTTCACGATCAGGGGATAGCCGATGCGCTCCGCATGCTCGCGCACCTGCGCCGACGTCGTGGCGTTGCCGTGCCGCGGCGTGCGGATGCCCGCGGCGTCGAGCTTCTGCTTCATCACTTCCTTGTCGCGGAAGGGGACCGTCTGCTCGACGGTCATGCCCGGCACGCCGAGGCGCTCGCGGATGCGCGCCGCCGCGATCATGACGGGCTCCCAGAGGCACAGCACGCGATCGACCGGCACGCGCGCCGCGATCTTCCGCACTTCCTCGAAGAGCGACGCCTCGTCCGTGAGGGACGGCGCCTGCACGTAGGCCGCGAGGCACTTGCGGGCGGTCTCGGGAAGCGCGCCCTCCGGCTGGTCGCCGATGCCGATGACGCGACAGCCCACCTCGGCGAGGCCCCGCGTGAAGAGCGGTTGCTCCGGGGGGAACCCCGGCGAGAGCATGACGACGTTCATGAGGCACCTCCCGCATGCGCCGCCGCGAGGGGCGGCGTCGATTCGCGGCGGCGCAAATCCTAACCCAGCTCGACGCGGATCGTGCGGACGATCTTCGAGAGCGCCGCCTCCACGACGTCGGTGCGCGGATGGCGGACGATGACCCAACCGTCGCCCTCGTACGTGCCCCGCGGCGCCGCGCCCTCCTTCGGAAGCCGGATCTCCATGGCGAGGCCCGCCATCTCCCGCACGGTGTCGCGGATCCCGTGGATCGCCTGGATGTGACCGGTGCCCTGGCCGCGCAGGAACGCGGCACCCGCCGCATAGGGGCGGTCGGGCGGATCGAAGCGATCGAAGATCATGAGGCGCGCCCACGCGCGGTACATGTCCACGTCGTGCGCCCAGGACATCAGGGACACGAACTGAGCGCCGGGCGGCCGCGCGCCGACCTCCGAGATCGCGAGGCTGCCGTCCGTGCGGCGGAACCACTCGAGGTGGGAGAAGCCGTCCGTCATGCCGAGCGCGCGGAGCGACGCCTCCGCGGCCACCCGGATATCGTCGTAGCGCGGGTGGCGCGCCTCGCGCGGGATGACGACGCACCACTGGATCCACGGCTTCTCCAGGACCTCGAGCGGCCCCGGGAAGTAGTGGCACGTCGAGAACCACGCGACGCGGCCGTCGAGGAACACGCTGTCGAACGAGTGCTCCTGCCCGCGCACGAACTCCTCGAGCAGCGTGTCGGCGCCCTCGACCTCGCCCAGGCGGAGCGCCTCGCGGAGCTGCGTCTCGTCCTCCACGCGGAAAGTGTTGCGCGCGCCGGATCCTGCGGACGGCTTCACCACGAGCGGGTAGCCCACCTCCTCCGCGAAGCGCAGGGCGTCGTCCTCCTCGACGACGCGGCGATGGCGCGCGCACGGCAAGCCCTGCGTGCGGAGGATCTCCTTCATGCGCGCCTTGTCCCGGAAGTTCTTCGCGGTCTCGCCGTCCATGCCGGGAATCCCGAGCTGCGCGCGCACCTCGCCGAGCGGGACCTGCAGCTCCTCGAGCGCGCCGAGCAGTCGGTCGATGGGACCGATCCTTCCTGCCGCCGACCGCACGGCGTCGGCGATCGCGCCGGCCGCGAGGGGGTCCTTGGTGCGCGCCACCAGCGCGAGCTTCTCGCGCAGCTCCGCGGGGATGCTCTCCGGGGCTTCGTGCGTGACGAGCGCGAGGCGAACGTCCGGCATCTCACAGGCGGCGTCGACGAATCGGCGCGTCGTCTCGAGGAGAAACGGCGCGCAGAAGACGACGTTCGGCATGGCGCCATCCTAGCCCGGATCCTCCGGGCCGAACAGCGGAGGCCGTGCCTCCCGGAACGACACGGGCCGGCGCGGGCGCAGGCCGCCCGGGACCGGCGGCCCGCTCCCCGCTGTCACCGCCGCGCCGAGGTGTTAGACTGCGCGCCCATGAGTGGAAGAACGGTCGCTTACGTCACCAGCGAGATCACGCCCTTCGCCAAGACCGGCGGGCTCGCGGACGTCTCCGCCGCGCTCCCCGCGCACCTTCACCGCGCCGGGCACGACGTCCGCGTCTTCGCGCCGCTCTACTCGGCGATCGACGTGGACGCCTACGACTTCGAGCCGCTCCCCGGGGCCGCGGACATTCCTGTCCGCGCGGACGCGCGCACGCTCGTCTTCTCGGCATACCGCACGCGGCTGCCCGGGACCGAGGTGCCGGTGCACTTCATCCATTGCCCCGTGCTCTTCGACCGCCCGGGCCTCTACACGAACGACCCCGACGAGCACCTCCGCTTCGCCCTGCTCTCGCGCGCGGCTCTGGAGTGCTGCCAGCGCATGCAATGGGGTCCGGAGATCTTCCACTGTCACGACTGGCAGACCGCGCTGGTTCCCCTCTACCTCAAGACGCTGTACGCGTGGGATCGCCTGTTCCGCGCCACGCGCTCGGTCCTCACCATCCACAACCTCGGCTACCAGGGGCTCTTCCCCTCCACGGTCCTCGCCGACCTGGGGCTCGAGTCCTGCAAGCAATACCTGCAGCAGGAGACGCTGAAGCGCGGCCGGATCGGCTTCCTCGAGACCGGGATCGTCCACGCGGACTGGCTCACGACGGTGAGCCCCACGTACGCGCGGGAGATCAGCACCGAAAGCTACGGCATGGGGCTGCACGAGCTGCTCGCGGCGCGCCAGGCCACGCTGACGGGGATCCTCAACGGCGTGGACACCGAGGTGTGGAACCCCCTCACGGACCCGCACATCCCGTTCCGCTACTCGCCGAAGAGCCTCTGGCGGAAGGAGAAGAACAAGGAAGCGCTCCTGGGGGAGCTCTCCCTGCCGTACGCGAAGCGGGTCCCGATGATCGGCATGATCTCGCGGCTCGTGGCGCAGAAGGGCATCGATCTGCTCGAGGAGCCGCTTCCCGCGATCCTCGCGAAGCACGACATCCGGCTCGTCGTCCTCGCGAACGGCGAGGCGCGCTTCGAGCGCTTCTTCGAGGAGCTCGTGCGGCGGTTCCCCGGCAAGGTCCACTTCCATCGCGGCTTCCGCACGGAGCTGGCCCATCGCATCGAGGCGGCGGCGGACATGTTCCTCATGCCGTCACGCTACGAGCCCTGCGGCCTGAACCAGATGTACAGTCGGATCTACGGCACCGTGCCCATCGTCCGAAAGACCGGCGGCCTCGCGGACACGGTGCAGCTCTTCGATCCGAAGGACGGCACGGGCAACGGGATCGTGTTCGAGCATCCCACGCCGCAGGGCGTGCGCTGGGCCGTGGAGTCCGCGCTCGAGCTGTACGGTCGGCCGGAGACGTGGAAGCAGATCGTCGCGAACGCGATGGCGGGGGATCTCTCCTGGGACGCGCAGGCTCCCCGCTACGTCGAGCTCTACGATCGCGTGCGCGCCAAAGAGCACGCGGGGGTGTGACGATGCACGTGGTCTTCGTGGAGCCGGCGTTCCCGGCGAACCAGCGCGAGTTCGTGCGCGCCCTGCACACGGTCGGGGCGAAGGTGACGGGGATCGGGGAGCGGGCGCTGGATGCGCTGCCGGCCGATCTCAAGAACCAGATGATCCACTACGAGCGAGTCCGCTCGGTCGTCGACGAGGAGGAGATGATCCGCGTCGTGCGCTGGGTGGGGGAGCGCCTGCACGTGGATCGTCTCGAGGCCACCGTGGAGTCCCACGTGCTCGGAGCGGCCCGCGTCCGCGAGACCCTCGGCATTCCGGGGACCTCCACGGAGACGGCGTGGGCGTGCCGCGACAAGCCCACGATGAAGGAAGTCCTGCGCAAGGCGGGCATCCCGTGCGCGCAGTCGATCGGGGCCGGCTCGGCGGAGGAGGCGCGGGAGTTCGCGAAGCGGGTGGGCTTTCCGCTCGTCGTGAAGCCGCGCGGGGGCGCCGGCGCCTCCGGCACCTACAAGGTGACGAGCTCCGAGGAGCTGGAGGGCGCGATCCGCTCCAGCGGACTCCACGAGGGGCGCTCGGCCGCCGTGGAGGAGTTCGTGGAGGGCCACGAGGCGTTCTACGACACGCTGACGGTGGACGGACGCGTCGTGCACGACTTCGTCACGCATTACTTCCCGAACGTCCTCGAGGCGATGCGCACGCGCTGGATCTCGCCGCAGTTCATCGTCACGAACCGCATCGACACGGCACCGGACTACGCCGAGGTGCGCGATCTCGGCCGGCGCGTCATCGAGGCGCTGAAGCTGGGAACGTCGCCCACGCACATGGAATGGTTCTTCGGCCCGAAGGGCCTGAAGTTCTCGGAGATCGGGTGTCGTCCGCCCGGCGTGGGCGCCTGGGACCTCTACTGCGCGGCGAACGAGATGGACCTCTACGCCGAATGGGCCACCGCGATCTGCTGGGGCACCACTTCGCGCGCTCCTTCGCGACGCTACTCGGCGGGGATCGTGAACCTCCGTCCGGACCGCGACGGATACATCTCTCACTACGACGGTCTCGACGAGATCCAGAAGGCGTACGGCGAGTGGATCATCGACTTCCACCTGCCGAGCCCCGGCACCGCCACGCAGGGCGTGGAGGCGGGGTACATGGCGAACGCCTGGGTGCGGATGAAGCACCCGGACTTCGACGAGCTGCGCAAGATGCTGAACCGCGTGGGCGAGAGCGTGAAAGTGCGCGCTCGATGACCCACGCCTCCCCGGCGCTCGACGAGGACGTCGCCGTACCGACCTCCTCGGGGTCGAGCGCGGTCTTCCTGCTCGGACCGCAGAAGAGGCGCTCCGTCGTCGCCGACGTGCTCGCCGCCCGGGGGATCCGCGGGCGCCTCGCGTGCGTGACCGCGGGCTGGCAGGAGCGGGAGGGGGAGGCCGAGGAGCTGGAGGCGCTCAGGCCCCGGATCGTGGATCTCCGCCTGCACGCGCGCGCCGACGTCCTCTTCGCCGCGGACCCTTCGCTGGCCGCGGCGCACCGCTCGCGGCAGGACGTCCTGCGCTCCATGCGGCGTCTCTACGACCTCCGGCTCGGCCACGCCACCGCCGCGCTCGTCGAGCTGGAGCGGCGCGGCGGTCCGCCCGAGTCCGTCGAGTGGCAGCGTCGCGAGGCGCTGGACGCGCTGCGCGAGCTGGATGAGCGGCACCTCGCGCGGGTGCGGGAGATCCAGGCGGAGTGGGATGTGCGCCTGGACCTCGCGAACCGTCCGGCGGTGGCGCATCACCGCGCCGAGGTGCGTGCCATCCTCGCCGCGTGCGACGCGCTCCTCGTGGCGGGCGGGCACGTCGCGATCCTCGCGAACCGTCTCCGCTTCTTCGACGTCGCGGCCGCGCTCCACCCTTCGCTGCCCGTGGTGGGGTGGTCGGCCGGAGCGATGGCGCTCACCGAGCGCGTGGTGGTCTACCACGACTCGCCGCCGTGGGGCCCCGGCAACGCGGAGATGTTCGACGCGGGGCTCGGCCTGGCGTCGAACGTCGTGGCGCTGCCCGACGGGCGGCGTCGCCTGCGCTTCGACGACGTGCCCCGCGTCGCGCGCTTCGCGCGACGCTTCGCGCCGGCGGCGTGCGTCACGCTCGAGGAGGGCGACGTGCTGGAGCTGACCCCCACCGGATTCCGCGCGAGCGCGGGAGTCTGCCGCCTGTCGGCGGAGGGCACGCTCGTGGAGATGGGCTCGTGAGCGGCCGCGTGGAGGAGGCGCCGGCGTCCGGCCTCGCCATCCGCGAGCTGGCCGGCCGCGGCGACCTCACGCCGGCCGTCATCGACGAGTTCCTCGCGCGGCACGAGTTCCCGATCGTGGAGGACGCGGGCGTCACGTTCGTGTATCGCGGGGCCGCGTCGCGAGTGAACCTCCGTCACTGGATCTACGGGCTGCCGTCGTCGCAGCCGCTCCATCGCCTGCCGCCCACGGACCTCTGGGTGCTCTCGCTGGATCTCCCGGAGAGCTCGCGCGTCGAGTACAAGTTCGAGGTGATGCGCGGCCGGTACGCCGAGTGGATCGAGGATCCGCTGAACCCGAAGCGGGCGCGCGACCCCTTCGGCGCGAACTCGGTCTGCCACACGCGGGGCTACGAGGTGCCGGAGTGGACGCGGCCCGATCCCGAGGCGCCCCCGGGACGGCTCGAGACGATCGCGGTCGAGAGCGCGGCGTACGGACGACCCGTGGACGTCACCATGTACACGCCCGCGCGCTTCCGGCCCACGCGGAGCTATCCCCTGCTGATCGTGCACGACGGACCGGACTACCTGAACTTCGCCGGCCTGAAGACCGTGCTGGACAATCTCGTCCATCGGCTGGAGGTGCCGGCGCTCGTGGCCGCGCTGCTCCATCCCCGCAATCGCCTGGAGGAGTACGCCGACCACGAGCCGCACGCGCGCTTCGTCGCGGAGGAGCTGCTGCCGCAGCTCGAGGACGCGTATCCGGTGGAGCGTCGCGCCGCGTCGCGGTGCCTGATGGGCGCGAGCCTCGGCGGCGTGGCGTCGCTGGCCGCCGCGTCGCGCTACCCGGAGGTGTTCGGCCGATTGCTGCTGCAGTCGGGGTCGTTCTCCTTCTCGGACCTGGGCGAGATCGGCCGGCCGGAGAAGGGCGCGGTGACCGAGCCGATCGTGGGCTTCATGAATCGGTACCGGCACTCGCCGCGCCGCGTGGCCGAGCGCGTCTTCCTGAGCTGCGGCACGTACGAGTCGCTGATCTACGAGAATCGCTCGCTCGTGCCGCTCCTTTCGTCCACCGGCATGGACGTCCGATGGGTCGAGGCGCGCGACGGTCACAACTGGGAGAACTGGCGTGACCGCCTGCGCGAAGGCCTGTCGTGGCTGTTCCCCGGCCCTCTCTGGATGGTGTATGAATAGGACTCTCCGCTCGAGCCTCGCGTTCCGGCCTTCGTCCTCGGCGGACGTCGCGCTCCCTCGAGCGGAGCGCCGCACCTCGTGCACGAGGAATCCATGGCTGACGTGACGAAGAGGATCGGCCTGTCGCTGGGCGCGGACATCTGCTGGCCGATCGCGTTCGAGGAGATCCTGAAACGGCTGGACCTCGCCATTCCCGCGGGGAAGGACGTGGTGCGGTTCGAGGTCGAGCGCGTGACCATCGAGCCGTTCGACCTCCGCAAGCCGAAGCGCTACGACCTCGTGATCGACCGGCTCACGCACTGGTACCACCCGAGCCGCGAGTGGATCAAGAAGGTGCTCGTCCTCGACGACGTCTACGTGTTCAACAACCCGTGGACCATCCAGGCGATGGAGAAGCACACGTCGTACTGCGCGATGATGCGCCTGGGGCTGCCCATTCCCGAGACGTGGCTCGTGCCGCCGAAGGAGTACGAGCCGAAGCCGGACCTGCGCCCCACGCTCGAGCGCTACGCACGCCTCTTCGACCTCGCGCAGATCGGCGAGCAGCTCGGCTACCCGATGTACATGAAGCCCTACGACGGCGGCGGTTGGGTGGGTGTGAGCCGCATCGAGAACGCCGCGATGCTCCGCGCCGCGTACGACCAGAGCGGGCGTCACGTGATGCACCTGCAGCGCGCGGTGGAGCCGAGCGACCTCTTCGTGCGCGTGATCGGGCTCGGGCCCCAGGTCCGCACCGTCCTGTACGATCCGTCCGCACCCCTGCACGACCGGTACACCATGAAGCGCGGCTTCCTGGACGCGGCGGACGAGTCGCTGCTGGCCGACGTGGTGCTCACGATCAACTCGTTCTTCGGCTGGGACTTCAACTCGTGCGAGGCGCTGCGCGGCGACGCGGGCGTTTGGCACCCGATCGACTTCGCGAATCCGTGTCCGGACTCGCAGGTGACGTCCTTGCACTTCCACTTCCCGTGGCTCGTGAAGGCGAACCTCCGCTGGGCGATCTTCTGCGCGACGCTCGGCCGCAAGAAGCCCACGGGCGTGGACTGGGCGCCGTACTTCGAGATCGCGAGCACCGGCGCGCCGTATCGCGAGAAGCTCCGCGCCTACGCCGCGCTCGCGCATCGTCTCTACGAGACGGACCGTTTCGAGGAGTTCTGCGCGGAGCACCTCGCCCATCTGGACGACGTGGCGCACGAGTTCTTCGGCACCGACGTGGCCAAGGACGCCATCCGCAAGAAGGTCCAGGCGCTCTACCCGGCGCACGAAGTGGAGAAGTTCACGGAGCTGTTCTGGGAGCGCGTCGGGAAGTGGCGGAAGGAAGAGTCGAAGACAGGAGCGGAAGCGCTCGTCCCGCCGCACGAGATCGTGCCGCGCGCGGGCGCGGGGAAGAAGGTCGCTCCGAGGGCCGCCGCGGCGTCCGAAGCGAAACCCGCTGCTCCGGGCTCCGAGGGGAAGGCCGCCGCCCCGTCCGCGGAAAGCGAGCCCGCCGCCGAAGCTCCGCGGAAGACGGCGCGCCGGAAGTCCAAGGCGGGAACGAAGGCGTGAAAGAGAAGAGCACTTGGCGCTCGGACCGGCTCCGCGAGGAGATCACGCTCGTGCGCTGGGGCGTCACGGGCAAGCCCGTGCTGCTCTTCCCGACGGCGGGCGGCGACGCGGAGGAGGTGGAGCGCTTCCATCTCGTCGCGTCGGCGGCGGAGCTCCTCTCGGCCGGTCGCGTGAAGATCTACTCGTGCGACAGCATCGCCGGGCGCGCCATGCTGCGCGGCGACGGGACCCCCGCGCAGCGCGGCGCCACGCAGGACGCCTTCCAGGAAGCGATCTATCACGAGGTGATTCCGGCGATCCGCGCCGACTGCAAGGACGGACAGATCACCGTCATCTCGGCCGGCGCGTCGATCGGCGCCTTCAACGCGCTCGCGTGCGTCGTGCGTTATCCGGATGCGTTCTCGCACGCGCTGTGCATGAGCGGGACCTTCGAGCTGCGGCGCTTCATCAAGGACGGCGACCCCGGTCCGCGCTTCTGGTCGTCGTCGCCCCTCCAGCTCGTCGGCCGCCTCAGCGACGCGCATCTCGAGACGCTCCGCAAGCGCTTCGTCCTCTTCGCGTCGGGCGAGGGAGAGGCGGAGGACATCGGCGAGTCGTGGCGCGCCGCGAAGCTGCTCGGCGACCGCGGGATCCCCAACCGCGTGGACTCCTGGGGCAAGGACTGGAAGCACGACTGGCCGCTCTGGCGGAAGATGTTCCCGCAGTACGTGGCGGAACTGAGCGCCTAAGGTCGTGGTCGACAGTCCGGTCGGCGTCACCGCACGCGTGGGGGTTCGCCCCGATCCGGGTTCCCGCCGGCTTCTCCGCATCGGACGGTCGCCTACGCCATCCTGGCTTCGGCGCCCTCCCGCTCCGTCGCCTCCGCCATTCGTGGCTCCGGCGCCTCCGCGAAGCCGCTGCGGAGAACCCGTCGGGAACCCGGATCGATGCAGAGTCCGCGCCCCGTCGGCGTCCGTCGAGATCGGCGGGCGGGCGAACGCCCCTTGGGCGAACCCGTCGACTCGGGGGGCGGGCGAGCGCCGCGTGCGCTGCGTTCGCTAGCGGCGGCGGCGGCCGCCGTGGCGTTTCAGGGTGGCCATGACGTGCGTGTGGCCGGCCGCGGTGGCCCAGAACAGGGGCGTTCGACCCTCGGCGTCGCGCACGTTCGCGTCGGCGCCTTCGTCGAGCAGCTTCTCGACGATGAGCGCACGCCCGGCAGCGGCGGCGAGGTGGAGTGCGGTGAGGCCGTCGTGGTCCGCCACGGCGAGGCTCGCGCCGCGCTCGAGCAGGAGATCCACGACGTCGTCGCGGGCGGCCGCGATCGCCTGATGCAAGGGCGTTCGCCCCTCGCGGTCGGGCGGGTCGAGCGGCGCGCTCGCGTCGAGCAGGAGCTCCGCAACCCGGGCGCCGTCGGCGCGATGGAGCGGCGTGGTGCCGTACTCGTCCGCCACGTCCACGCGCGCGCCGCGCGAGAGGAGGATGCGCGTGGCATCGAGGCGGCCGCGCTCGACCGCGGCGTGCAGCGGCGTCTCGCCCTGTCGGTCCGCGGCGTCGGGCATCGCCCCTTCATCGAGGAGCGCCTCCATCACCGCCTCGTCCTCGAGACGACCCAGCGCCGTGTCCTCGCGCGAGGCGGGTTGCGGGCTCAGCAGCTCGCCGTCGTCGCCGAGGAGGACGTCGGCGAACTCGGGCGCGCCGCGGCGGCACGCGACGTGGAGCGGCGTGATCCCCGCGTGGTCCGCCACGTGCGCCGGAGCGCCCTTCGAGAGGAAGAGGCGCACGAGCTGCGAGTCGCACCAGGCCACGGCGAGATGGAGGGGCGTGGTGCCGCGCGCGTCGCGCGGAGCGGGATCGACGCCGCGGGCGAGCAGCATCTCCACGAGCGGCACGTCGCCCGCCGGATCCGTGGGGGCGGGCAAGCACGCGAGGTGCAGCGGGCGTTGGCCGGGGACCGCGGTCTGCACCGCCTCGAGGCTCGCTCCCGCGTCGGCGAGCGCGCGCACGACGTCGAGGCGACGCCGCAGCGTGGCCACGTGCAGCGGCGTTCGGCCGAGGTCGTCGCGCGCCTCGACGTCGGCACCGGCGGCGAGGGCCCCCCGGAGGCGATCGAGCTGCCCCGATTCCGCGAGCCAGTGGAGGTCTTCCATGCCTTCCTCTCTCGGAGAGGCACCGATTGTAGCACCCCGCCGCAGCGCCCTGTTCCCGAGGGGTCGAAGTCACGGGGCGCTTGAAGCCTACGATGGCCCGGAGGTATCTTGAACTCGTAATCGCCAATCGCCCACGAGCTCCCTCCACGGGCAGGCGAGTATGGCTGATCGAGCCGTCCCTGGGGCTTCCGGATCGACGCCCGCGGCGCCGATGGTGGCGGCGCTCGGCTTCCTCCTCGGCCTCTTCCTCTTCCCGTTCGTCCTTCTCGCGGGGCCGCGTGTCTCGGTACCGCCCCCCCTCGCCCCCTTCGTGACCGAGGACGGACGCTTCGACCCCGACGCCTACTTCCGCGCGGGCGGAGCAGGTCCCATCGAGCTCCCGCCGGGGATCAAGATGGATCCGGGAGCGATCGCCTCGCGCGTCTCGGCGCAAGGGCCCGCACCGTCCGAGATCCTCACTGATCCCGACGACATCCACTGGGTGGGCGGGTTCTTCCAGGCCTCGAGCGTCTCGGGCACGGTCCGGGCGAGCGTCCCTTACGCGGGCGGCCTCGTCATCGGCGGCGATTTCGTCACCGTCGCCGGAGTCAACGTGCAACACATCGCCTTGCTCCGGAACGGCGAGTGGCAGGCGCTCGGCACCGGCATGAACGGACGGGTGCTCGCCCTCACGGTGGACAGCGGAATGCTCGTCGCGGGAGGGGAGTTCACGACCGCGGGCGGGCACGCCGCAAGCCACATCGCCCGATGGGACGGCACGCAGTGGCTCCCCGTGGGTCAAGGCACGAACGGCGACGTCCTGGCGCTCGCTTCCTTCGGCGGCGATCTCTGGGCGGGCGGCGAGTTCACCGTGGCCGGCGGGTCCGTCGTGAACTACGTGGCGAAGTGCCGCGGGTCTTCCTGGTCGTCGCTCGACTACGGCGTGGACGATTGGGTTCGAACGCTCGCACCGCACGACGGGTTCATGTACATCGGCGGGGACTTCGTCACGGCCACGGGTGTGGCTGCGAACCACGTCGCTCGCTGGGACGAGGCGACTTGGCAACCTCTGGGTCTGGGCGTGAACAGCCCGGTGTTCGCTCTCGCCTCCTACAACGGGAGTCTCTTCGCGGGCGGGATGTTCACCACGGCAGGCAACGGAGTCCTCGCCCGCCGCGTGGCGCGTTGGGATGGCGCGGATTGGCGGACGGTCGGGCCGGGGTTCGACGACTTCGTCTGGACCCTCGCGCCGCACAGCGGCCAGCTCCTCGCGGGCGGCGCCTTCACGAAGCAGATGGACGAAACGGTCACGACGCGCGCAGCGATCTGGGACGGCGCGCGATGGTCGCCCGCCGGAGAAGGGATGGACGCAACGGTCTGGACGCTCTCGTCCCTGCCGGAAGGCGCGATGGCGGGCGGCGCATTCCTGATGGCGGACGGGTCGTCGACCCCGCACGTCGCGCTCTGGACCGGCGCCCATTGGTCCGGAATCGGCGGCGGCATGGACAACACGGTGCGCTGCTTCGGGACCTACCAGGGGTCGGTCATCGCCGGGGGTCTCTTCCAGACGGCGGGAACCGTCGTGAGCCCGGGGGTGGCGCGCTTCGGAGGCAGCGGCTGGAGCGCCATGGGGATGCCGATACCGGATCCGCGCGTCCACGTGCTCACCGAGATCGACGGGGACTTCCTCGCCGGGGGACTGTCGGGCCAGTACGGATTCCTCGAGAAGTGGGACGGGGCCGAATGGGTGGAGCAGGTGGAGTGCTCCAATACGTTGACGGAGCCCGCCGTGATCCACGATGTCGCGCGCTTCGGCGGCGACCTCTACGTCGCGGGGCGGTTCAATGCGATCGCCGGCAATCCCGCTCGCGGCATCGCGAGGTTCGACGGGACCGCGTGGCATCCGCTCGCCGGCGGTCCGAACGTTCCGCTCTCGGGACACGTGTGGGCCCTCGCCGTCCTGGACAGCTCGCTGGTCGTCGGCGGGGAGTTCACGGCGGTCGACGGGATTCCGGCGGACCACGTCGCTCGCTGGGACGGGACGGCATGGCACTCGATGGGCCTCGGGCTGAACGATGCCGTGCGCGATCTGCTCGTGTACCAGGGTCGTCTCGTCGCGGGGGGCCTCTTCAGCGAGTCCGGACAGGAGGCCACGGGCTCGGCGGCCCAGTGGGACGGGACGAGGTGGACGATTCTGGGCATCGGCCTCTCGGGCGCCGTTCGTGCGCTCGCGTCACTGGGGAACGATCTCATCGCGGCCGGCGCGTTCCAGCGGACTCTCCCCGACCTCTCGGTCGCATCCAACGTGGCGCGGTGGAACGGAATCGAGTGGTCGCGCCTGGGTTCAGGCCTCGGGGGTCCGGCGATCGGGGCTCTCGGGGTGGGCGACCAGCTGTGGGTGGGTGGAATCTTCGCCGAGGCGGGTGGCAAGGCCGCGAGCTTCGTGGCCCGCTGGGACGAGCCGACCGCACCGATCGCGGAGCCGACGAGGGCGTCGAGCCCGGTCGCCCGGAGCTTCCGCGTCGTCGTGAGCCCGAACCCCTCGCGTGCCGCCACGACGCTCCGCCTCTCGGTGGATGCGTCGGATCGCTTCACGGTCGAGATGTACGACGTGACGGGGCGCCGCATCCGCCGGCTCGCCGACGAGGAGCTGGCCGCGGGTGAGCACCTTCTCGCGTGGGACGGTCGCGACGCGGAGGGCCGGTCGGTGGCGCCGGGAGTGTACTTCTACCGCGTCTCGACTCGACACCAGGCGGCGACCGGCAAGCTGGTCCGCGCGGCGGTCGTCCGATGATGGGGCGGCGAGCGCTCGCGGGCGGCGTCGCCTCGGCCGCGTTGCTCTTCGTCGGGTCGGCGCATTCCGCCCTGCTCCGCGTCCCGGCGGACTACCCCACGATCTACCAGGGTCTCGACGTTGCGGGGGCCGGCGACTCGGTGCTCGTGGCGCCGGGGACGTACTCCGCCGTGAGCACGCGCACGATCTCCACTTCGGGCGGTGATATCACCTTCACGGCCGCCGGCTACCTGAGGAGCGGCGTCACGCTCCTTTCGGAGACGGGCGCCGCCACGACGACGATCCGCGTCACGGCCACGGGATCGAACGTGCACTGCCTCGTGGCGGTCGGGCTCTTGACGACGCCCGATCCGGCGCGCGTCGAGGGATTCACGCTGCTCAAGACGGTGGCCGTGGGCCCGGCGCTCATCGTGCACAGCAACCCGCAGTCGACTCAGGTGACAGTCACCGGCTGCGCGTTCACGAGCATCACCGGCGGGACTCTCGGCGGCGGCATCTATCAGACGAGCGGCAACCTCTCCGTCACCGGCAGCACGTTCACCGCCTGCACGAGCGTCACGATGGCGGGTGGCATCGTCCACATCGCGCCGATGACGACCACGCGGGTGGACGTGGTGGGGTGCACGTTCCAGGCGTGCCTCGGTCTCAACGGCGGTGCGCTCGAGACGGCCCTCGCCGAGACGCATCTCTCGAACTGCACGTTCCGCTCGTGCACGGCTCCGAACGGGGGCGCGGTCTACTCGACGGCCACCACCTTCCACGTCGACGGCGGCCGTTTCGAGGACAATCGGGCCACGTCGGGCTCGGGAGGTGCCGTCTGGTGGAGCACGAGCTCGGCCGTCTCGACGGGCTGGATCCGCGGCAGCGTGTTTCTGAGGAACCTCGCGACCAACGGCAACGGCGGCGGCATCTACTGGGCCAATGCCGCCGGTGACGTCTCGGCGTGCACGTTCAGCGGCAACCGGGCGCTGGCCGGATCCGCCGTCGTCATGGGTGGAAACTCCCGCCCTCGATCCTTCCTGCGGAACATCGTGGCCGACTGCCTGGCCGGCTCGGCGGCCTCGCTCACCAGCGCGGGTCTTACGGAGAGCTGCAACGTCTATTGGAACAACCCCGGGGGACACACGTCGCTGTTCACGATGAGCGCGACGAGCGCGGTGAGCGATCCCCAGTTCTGCAACGCGACGGGCGGCGATTACCAGGTCTCGGCAAGCTCGTTGTGCGCGCCGGGCAACTTCGGGAGCTGCGGTCTCATCGGGGCGCTGGGAGTCGGCTGCGCGGCGACCCGGCCGGTCACGGTGGCGGCGAACCAGACGGGGCTCGTGCTGATGGTCGATGGGGTGTCACGCTCGTCGCCGTACTACCCGGATTCCGTGACGTGGGCGCCGGGTACGCAACACACGGTTCAGGCGATCACGCCGCAAGACGTGACGGGAACCCCGTACTTGGCCTGGGCATTCCAGTCGTGGACCGACGGCGGCGACACGACCCACGTGGTGACCGTGCCGCCGCACCCCGCGGTGTTCGTGGCGCGGTACGCGCAGGAGAACAAGGCCAGCGTCACCCTGCGGACCTCGCCCGCCTCCGGGCTGCACCTTCTTGCGGACGGCGTCCAGGTCACGTCGCCGGCCGGCTTCAACTGGGCGCGCGGGAGCTCTCATTTCGTCGAGGCCATCAGCCCCCAGCCGGCGGATGCCGGTCAACAATGGGCCTACGCCTCGTGGAGCGACGGAGGTACGCAGGCGCACTCGTACTACGTGGCGTCCACGGGGTACATCACCCTTCAGGCGAACTACGTCCGTCAGCCGCTCGATGGCGTCCTCGTGGACAGCGCCCCGCACGGGCGATCGATCCTCGTGGACGGCGTGACCCGCACGACGCCGCTCTTCTTCCCGCCGTCCACGTGGCCGCTCGGCTCCGAGCACTCGGTGGGTGCGATCACGCCGCAAGAGAAGACGCCTCCGGACCAGACCGTCTGGGCATTCACCGGCTGGAGCGACCTCGGCGACACGACGCACGTTTTCACCGTGCCGGCCGGCCACTTGGACCTCGTGGCGACCTACGTCTCGGAGGACAAGGTGCCCGTGAGGGTGGAAAGCGTGCCGCCGGGTCGGACCGTGCGGCTCGACGGTGTCAGGTTCACGACCCCCCACCTCGAGTTCTGG
The DNA here is from genome assembly GCA_046330135.1 of bacterium. Taxonomy (GTDB): domain Bacteria; phylum ARS69; class ARS69; order ARS69; family ARS69; genus CAYYFX01. The sequence continues at coordinate 132,009 of JAXLTI010000010.1, read as the reverse complement.
CCCCGCGGAACGGCGCACACGATCGCCGTCCCCACGCCGCAGGCCGGGGAAGTGGGGCAGGAGTACCGCTTCGTCGCTTGGAGCGACAGCGGCGCGGCGTCGCACGCGATCCTCGTGCCCGCGAAGGCGCCGATCTACACCGCGACCTTCGAGCTGGTCTTCCTCCCGGGCATCGTGTTGCGCACGCTGCCTTCGGGGCTGACGATCCAGGCCGACGGCACGCCGCAGGTGACCCCCGCCTTCCTGCCTTGGGCGGAAGGCGAGGGGCATTCGCTCTTCGCCGCGTCGCCGCAGTCCCTGGCCGGGTTGCGGTACGTCTTCGGAGCCTGGGACGACTCCACCACCGCGCCGACGCGGTCGTTCACGCAGCCGGCCGGACAGGCATCGGTCACGGCCGGATTCCTCTTCGACGCCTACGCCGACATCACGATCGACACCGCACCCGTGGCGCTCCCGTTCACCGCGGACGACATCCAGTACTTGGCACCGCAGGCGCTCGTGTGGGCCACCGGTTCCACGCACGCCGTGACGGCCGATTCGTTGGTTCAGGTCGCTCCCGACACGCGTTATCGCTTCAGGAACTGGGCCGACGCGGCACCGCGTGTGCGGACGATCGTCGCGCCGGGTGTCGCCACCACGTATCAGGCGCGCTACGACGCGCAGTACCTGCTGACGACCACCGGCGGCCCGAACGGCACGGTGACGCCGGCCACCGGGTTCTTCACGTCGGGCGCGACGGTGCCGATCCTGGCCACGCCGCGTGCCGCCTACTTCTTCCAAGGGTGGGTGGGAACGGGGATGGGCTCGTACACCGGTCTCGAGAACCCGAGGAGTCTCGTCATGGTGGGCCCGATCTCGGAGACGGCGACGTTCGTGCGGGCCGCGTTCGACTTCGCCCTCAGCCTCAGCGCGACGGAGCCGGACATCCAGATCGGGCCACCGCTCGGTCCGGTCGGGTCCGTCTACCTGTGGTTCGTCTGCGGCAGCGGCCAGGGGCTCACCCGCTTCGAAGGGCGCGTGACGGGCGACCTTCCGATGCTGGGCTTCGCGCCGCGGCCCGGTGTGCTGAACGCCGGCGCGGGTAGCGACCTGCAGCTTCTCCTGTCGGATTGCCGGCCGGCGCCGTTCCTGCTCGGGACGATCTTCACGACCGACGTCGCGGGCGGAGAGATGTGTCTGGGACCCACGTCGGCGAACGGGTGGATGATCGCGCAGGATTGCACGACCCCGGTGCGGCTGCAGTTCCCATGGCCCGACGACATGAGGGTCGAGGGGATCGCCACGAATGGCGCGCCGCCGTGCATCAGCGGACGGGCGTGCACGGGTCCGCCCGGACCGATCGCCATCCAGGTCTCCGGCTTTTCCGCCACCGCGGTGCCCGGGGCGGTGGAGGTGCGCTGGTCCACGTCGCTCGACGCGCGTCATGACGGCTTCCGCGTGTACCGCTCGCAGTACGCGGACGGCGGGTTCCGCGCGCTGAACGACGAGCCGCTGTACGGCACCGGCGACTTCCTCTGGCGCGACACGACGGTGCTCCCGCGAGCGCGCTACTTCTACCTGCTCGGCGTCCTCGAGGGCGGCGGCGAGCAGCGCTTGGGGCCGATCCCCGTGACGACCGGCGCACCGCTCGAGTTCGCGTTCGAGGCCGCCCGACCGAATCCGTTCGTGCAGCGGACCGAGATCCCCTTCGTGCTCGCGAAGCCGGGACATGTCACGTGCTCCATCTACGACGTGCGCGGGCGCCTCCTCGGGAACATCGTCGACGCGTCGTATCCGGCCGGGGCGCACACGGCGGTCTGGGAGGGCGGGAGCGTCGCGGGCCGTCGCGTCGCGGCCGGCGTGTACTTCCTCCGGCTCCAGGCCGGAGCGCTCTCGAGCACGCGCAAGGTGGTCATGCTGGAGGCGCGCTAGCGACGCGGCGGAGAGCCCCGCCCGTTGCTACGCGGAGGCTCGAGGCGCGGCGGGGAGGCCGGCCATCAACCGGTCGCGATGCGCTGCGCTACGCCTGGCGAGCCACCACTGCTGGGCGAGCGTGCTCGCGAGGGTCGCCGTGACGGCGACGTGGATGCCCGCGACCCCGCTCCATGCGACGCCCGCGCCGAGGACGATCGCGCACACGACGAGCTGCAACGCCACGGCCTCCGACACGCCGCGCGTGTCGTGCCGATTCACGAGGATCCCCGAGAACCAGCTCTGCGCGACGCTCGCCGCCGGCAACGGGATGGCGATCCAGAGCGCGCGGGCGGCCAGCGAAGCGAGCGGGGCCGAGAGCCCGGAAACGCCCGCGAACCAGACGTGCGAGAGGGGCGTCGCGGCGACGACGGCCAGGATCCCCGTGACCGTTCCCGCGAGGACGAAGGCGAAGCGGCGCAGCGCGGCGTAGGCCTTCGAACGCCCCAGCATCGCGACGACGACCTCGTGGTACGCGAAGCCGAGGCTCCGCAGCGTGAACGTGAGCCCGTTGAGCACGGGCCACGCGGCGAGGGACGCCATCGTGAGCGGCATGCGGCTCATCGCGGCCGTCGCGAGCGGCAGCATGCCCATGGTGAGCACCGAGGTGGCGGCGAGCGGCGTGTAGAAGCGGACGAAGCGCCCGCGCGTGAGCGGCGTGGCCGCAGGATCGTTCGCCGGCAGCTCACGGAGCGCGCGTCGCGCCTGGAAGCCGACGAACAGCGCCTCGGACATGACGCCGACGGCCACCGCCGTCGTGCCCACGACGATCCCCGGGAACCGTCCCCACGCGTAGCCGATCGCCAGCATCGCGACGTTCGAGCCGAGGCGGACCGCCGTCCCGATCCCCACCGTGCGCGAGCGACCCGTGCGGATGAGGACGCCCTGCTGGAAGCGTCGATAGGCGATGGACCACGTCCACGGGGTCATGAGCAGGAGACCGATCCGCGCGGGATGCTGGATCTCGGCTGGCGCGCCGAGGAGCCGCGCCACCACCAAGCCGAAGAGCGGCGTGGCGGCCACGAGGAGATGCAGCGCAGTCAGCGTGGCGCCGGCGAGGGCTACGACGCGGCTGAGCCGCCGATGCGCTTCGCGATCCACCGAGAGCGCGGTCGAGGCGGCGAGCAGCATGATGATCGGCGACTCGATCAGCATCGAGACCGGGAAGACGATCCCGCCGTATGCGGCGAGACTGATCTCGGGGCTCGGGAGGCGCGCGAGCACGGCGCTCACGGCCGGCAGCTCGCAGCCCATGAGGAGCCAGCTCGCGGCGAGCGGCCACCACGCGGCCACGACCTGTCTCGAGGTGGCGTTCACTTCCGGGGCGGGGGCCTCGGCTTCCGCCGACTCGAACCCCGGGCACTCCCGCACTGGGAGCGGCGGATAGCGGGCGAAGCGCGGATCGGTGCGCGAGCGCTCGCACAGCAGGAACTCCGAGCCGCGCCGGGAGGCGATGCTGCGCGCATGGCGGCAGCGGGCGCAGAGGCCCGCGCGTTCGGAGATCGACATCGGTGCGGAGTTCCTCGGCCGGAGCGGGTCCGAGCGACCCTAGCGCGCGGCCTTCTTCGCGGCAAGGCCGCCGGCCGCTCAGGACGCGGCGCCGCTCAGACGCGCGGCCGCGGCGCTCGCCAGTCGGTACAGCGCCCACGAGGCCCCGGCGACGATCGGGAGAGCGCACGCGGCGATCATCACCGGCGAAGGCTCGACGGCGCCGAGGCGCGCGGTCCAGCCCGGGGCGGCGGCGAGGAGGACGGCGACGCCCTGACGGACGGTGGGAACCAGGTGACCTCCCACGGCGGCGTAGATCGCGCCGAGCCCGAGACCGAGCAACGCTTGAGGCTCTCGCAGGATCTGCACCCACCACGGCCACAGCAGCTCGGGCTCGATGGGCAGCGCGGCCTTCGCCCGGCTCTCCTTCGCCACGCGCGCCATCACGCGATCCGTGAAGTCGGTCGGGCCCGCGTGAAGGGAGGCACCGAGGGCCGCCTCGAGGTCCGCGTCCGCCGCCAAGAGCGCGGCGCAGTCCGGGCACGCACGGGCGTGCGCGTCGGCGTCCGCGCGGCCCGCCTCCGGGCCTGCGGCGTCCAGCCACGCCTCAAAGTCGCGGCAATCCACTTCGTTCCTCCGCTCGTGCGTCGCGCGCCCAGGCGCGACGGAGCGTCGCGCGGGAGCGGTGCAGCAACGTCTTCACGGTCCCGACCGGCATCCCGAGGATCCCGGCCACTTCGTCCACGCGCCGGTCGCCGAGGTAGTAGAGGGCGACGGCCGCGCGCGGTGCCGGCTCCAGCTCACCGAGGATCCGCCAGAGGCGGCGCCGCTCGACGCCATCCAGCCCATCCGCGGACGGGGCGAAGAGATCCAGGTCCGCGGGATCGCTGGGATCCTCGCGCGTGCGGCGACGGCTGAGCGTTCCCGCCGCGTCCAGCGCGCGACGCGTGGCGATGCGCACGAGCCAGGTGGAGAAGCGCGCCTCGTGCCGGAAGCCCGGCAGCGCACGCCACGCCCGCACGAATGCGTCCTGCGCCGCCTCTTCGGCCTCCTCACGCGAGCGGACGATCCGGTACGCGAGCTCCACGACGAGCGTTCGGTAGCGGTCCACGAGGCGACGGAAGGCGTCGGGGTCGCCGCGCTGGGCGGCCGCGATCCATTCGAGCTCGTCCGCCTCTTCGGGCCGCCCCGCCGCGCGGACCGGACGAGCGGCGTCCGTCGCCGGAGACCGGAAGCCGGCCAACGACGCGAGCCGCGCGGCCGAGGACGGCGCGAAGGGAAGGTCCGAAAGGAAGGCCGGGAAGGAGAGCGCGCAGGTCGACATCTCGATCCCTTGGACGGGGGAAGGGGCGAGCTCGGTTTCGGGATTCTACGCCCCGGGGCCCTCCGTGACGAAATCCGAAACCGTGAAGGGGGCGGGGGCCGTCCAACCGGGCGAATACGAAACGGGCCGGCGCAGCCGCCGTCCCCGTACCGTCACCGCGAACCCGAGGAGGGACGTCATGAGCGATCTCGCGCCGGTCCTCGCCATCTTCTTCAGCTTGCTCATCCCGATCGTGGCCATCATCGGCGGGATCACCGCCGGGATCGTCAAGTCGAACGCGCGGAGGCGCATCATCGAGAACGCGCAACGCGAGCGCATCGCCGCCATCGAGCGGGGCATCGACCCGGACAAGCTCCCGTCCCTCAACCTCCCGCCGGACCTCTTCGATGCCGGGCTCACGTTCTTCCAGCGGCAGCAACGGCGCTCGCAAGCCCTGATGATCTGGGGCTTCGTGCTGTCGCTGTTCGGAGCGGCGCTCTTCGTCGGCATCGGTCTCGAGGAGCACGAGTTCCGGAAGGCGGCGCCCGTGCTCATGTTCGTCGGCGTGGGCGTGGCGCTTCTCTTGAGCGGCTTCCTCGTGCGCCCGGGGCCCGAGGACGAGCGTCGCGAGCAGAGGATGGCGCCGGCGCCTCGACTCTGACCACCGCCGCGGCAACCCGGTCTCCGCCGCTCGGGACATCCGGCCCGCCTTTGGGTAGGCTGCTTCCCGGGTCATCGGGACGGCCGGCTCGCCGTGACGGGAGCGCGGTCCGGGACGGGGGGCGCGGTGCACCGCCAGCAGGCGCTCGCGAGGATCCGGGACGGCGCGGAGACGTGGGACGTCCTCGTCGTGGGCGGGGGAGCGACCGGCGTCGGCGCCGCGGTCGATGCGGCGTCCCGCGGCTATCGAACGCTCCTCCTCGAAGCCCGGGACTTCGGGAAGGGCGCATCCTCCCGCAGCACGAAGCTCATCCACGGCGGCGTCCGCTACCTTCGCCAGGGCAACCTCTCGCTCGTGCGCTCCGCGCTCGAGGAGCGCGCGGTCCTGCTGCGCCTCGCGCCGCATCTCGTGCGCGAGATCACCTTCGTGGTGCCGAGCTACGGAATCCGCGAGGGCCTCGTGCACTCGATCGGGCTCGCCCTCTACGACGCGCTCGCAGGTCGCCGTGCGCTCGGCCGCTCGCGCAGCGTCCCCGCCCGCGAAGTCCTGGGCCTCGTGCCGACGATCGACGCGCGAGGGCTCCGCGGCGGAACCCTCTTCCGTGACGCCCGCTTCGAGGACGCGCGCCTCCTCGTGCACCTCGCGCGAACGGCCGCCCGCGAGGGTGCGGTGCTCGTCAATCACGCGCCGGTCGTCGCGCTCGAGCGACGCGGCGACGTCCTCCACGCGGCCCTCGAGGATCGCGAGACGGGGGAGCGCCTGACCACGTCGGCGCGCGCGGTGATCAACGCGGCGGGTCCTTTCGTGGACGACGTGCGGCGCCTCGACGATCCCGCGGCGCCGCGGCTCACGCGCGCGAGCCGCGGCACCCACGTCGTCCTCCCGCGAACGTTCCTTCCGGGAGAGACGGCGCTCCTCCTGCCGGACGCCGGCGAGGGACGCGTAGTCTTCCTCGTGCCGTGGCGGGACCGCGTGCTCCTCGGAACGACCGACGTGGCGGTGGACGCGCCGAGCGAGGACCCCTCGCCGTCCGCCGCCGAGGTCGAAGGACTCCTCGCGCTCGCGGGCGACGTTCTCGCGAAGCGCCCCGCCGCGGAGGACGTCCGCAGCGTCTTTGCGGGTCTCCGGCCGCTGCCGGCGCGACCGGGTCGCACGTCGGCGATCGCGCGCGATCACGTCGTGCGCGTGGCGAGCTCGGGGCTCGTGACGGTCGCCGGCGGGAAGTGGACGACCTACCGCCGCATGGCGAAGGACGCCGTCGATCGGGCGGCGGAGGTGGGAGGGCTTCCGCCACGCGCATGCCGCACCGACACGCTGCTCCTCCATGGCGCGGAAGGCGGCGCGTCTCCTTCCTGGCACGGAAGCGATGCGGCGGCGTTCGCGGCGCTGTGCCGCGAGCGGCCGGAGCTGGCGGCCCCCGTGCATCCCGGGCTCGCCGTCCTGGGAGGGGACGTGGTGTGGGCCGCGCGCTTCGAGATGGCGCGGACCGTGGAGGACGTGCTCGCAAGGCGGACCCAGGCCCTCCTTCTCGACGCGAAGGCCGCCGCCGAGGCCTCGCCGGAGGTGGCGAAGCTGCTCGCCCGGGAGCTGGGCCGCGATGCGGCCTGGGAGCGGCGGGAGACGGAATCCTTCGAGCGGCTGTCGGCGGCCTTCCGTCCGGAGGGGCTTCGATGATACAATCGCTCCTCCCCCCGGATTTCCGCGACGAGAGTGGGTTTGGCTGCATTCATCCGGATCGCCGCGATTCCTTGCGCATTGTGGGCACTCGTTGCGGCGGAATCCGCCCAGGCGACGACGTGGAACGTTCCGCTGGACGCCAGCACCGTCGCGGACGCGCTCACCCTCACGGCCTCCGGTGACACGGTCCGGGTGGATTGCGGCGTCTGGGTAGAGCACGACCTCCGGATCCCGTCCGGCGTGACCCTCTGCGGCGCGTCCACCGATCCGGCGTGCACGGTGCTCGACGCCCGAGGCGTCAGCCGCGTCATCGACGTCGTGAGTAAGACCGGCGTGCGCATCGAGTCGATCACGATCAAGAACGGGACGGTGAGAGCGGCCCCGAACTTCCAGAACGCGGGCGGCGGCGTCCGTTGCGACAGCTCCGAGGTCACGCTCTCGAATTGCATCCTCGCGCGGAATTACGCGGAGCTCGGAGCCGGGCTCGCGAGCCGCGCGTCCACCCTCACGATCCAGGCGTGCCACTTCGTCGCCGACTCGGCGATCTCGCCCCAGTGGTCGTCGGGCGGCGGCCTCTACGCGATCGCCAGCTCCGGCACGGTCACGGGCTGCTCCTTCGACAACAACGGCTCGTTCGCGGTGACCTTCCCCGGCGACGGCGGCGGGGTCTTCGTGCAGGCCTGCGGACTCCTGTTCACGGACTGCACGTTCACGGGGAACGGGTCGGGCGTGGGCGCCGCCGCGTTCTATTCGTTCCTCCTCGATCACTCGCAGCTCGTGGGTTGCAGCTTCTCCAACAACTACTCGCCGGCGGGCGGCGCGGTCTACGTGGAGGCCGCCAGCCCCACCTTCTCCGGCTGCACGTTCACGAGCAACACCGCGCAGAACGGCGGCGCCATGCTCGTGGGCCTCTATCAGGGGATCCGGGCCACACCGATCATCGAGGATTGCGTCTTCGAGGACTGCAAGGCGATCCCGTTCGCCGGCGGAGCGATTCTGAGCTGGCACTCGAGTCCGGTGATCCAGCGCTGTCGTTTCCGCAACTGTGTTACCGGGGCGCGCGGCGCCGCCGTGGCGGCGCGCGGGACGTCGAACGTCACGCTCACGGACTGCCTGATGGAGGGGAACTCGGCCCAGTACGACGGCGGCGCGGTGTGGAGCGGGGAGCAGTCCATCTGCCAGCTGACGCGGTGCACCCTCCGCGGCAACGCCAGTGTCGGGGGCGGCACCATCGGCGCATCCGACCAATCGTCGATCATCTCGAGCGCGTCGATCGTGGCGTTCGCCACGTCCGGGAAGGGGGCGTCGTGCAGCGGGTCGGCGGCGGTCTCGTTCGTCTGCTCCGACGTCTTCGGGAACGCCGGCGGCGACTGGGTCGGTTGTATCGCCGGGCAGGCGGGATCGTCCGGGAACTTCTCGGCCGATCCCCTCTTCTGTCCGTCGTCCACGATCGCCGCCCTCACCTTCCCGGACTCGCCGTGTCTGCCGGCCAACGCGCCGTGCGGGGGGCAGGTCGGATCGGGCGCGGCGGGCTGCGGCTGTCCGGCCGACGCCACGATCCGCGTTCCGGATGACTACCCCACGATCGCGGCCGCGCTCGCGGCGGCCGTTCCCGGCGACGTCGTGGGCGTGTGCGCCGGCGAGTGGCCCGGAGGCGTCGTCATGCCCTCGGGCGTGCGACTCGTCGGCGTGAGTCGCGCCCTCTCGCGGGTCGTGCCGGATTCGACGGACCCCGGCTCGGCGGTCTTGAGCGTCGGGAACGTGGCGGACTCGACGGTCGTGGCGGACCTCACGCTCGACGGTCGCGGTCTCGTGCCGCAGGTCGTGCTTGCGGAGTCCACGTCCACGGGGCTCCACCTCGTGCGCGATACCATCACGGGCGGCGCCGTCTGCGGGGTCGTGTGCGACGCGGACTCGTGGGTTCGCATCGGCGGGTCCCTGTCGGCGGGGTGCGATCTGTACGGCAACGGAGGCGCCACGCCGAAGAACGTCCAGAACGGCAACGTCGCCGCGGACTCCCTCGACGCCACGTACAACTGGTGGGGGTCGGAGGACTTCATGACGGCCCTGGCCACGGTGGAAGGGCCGGTGAGCATCTGCCCCATCACGAACGCCACTCACGACACCATCTACTGCCTCGTGGTCGGCGTGCCGCACCCTACGGTCGGCAGCCTGTCCTTCGAAGTGGCCCCGAATCCCTTCCGCGGCACCGCCCGGTTCTCGTTCGCGGGGAGCCCGGGAACCGCGGCGTCCCTGAGGGTCTACGACGTGGCCGGCCGCCGGGTGCGCACGCTCCGGAGCGAGCCCCTCGCGGGCCCGCGAGGCGAGGTCCTGTGGGACAGCCGGGACGACGCCGGGCGCGCCGTCGCGCCGGGGGTCTACTTCGTCCGGCTGGAGTCGGGGAAGGCCTCGGCCACCCGGAAGATCGTTCTGGTCCGCTAGCCGGACGGTACCGTCCGGCGCCTCTTCGCGTATCCGCTCTTGACGGCGGCGGCCCGGCGACTTTCTCCTCCTCCATGGTGTCCCGGCGTGCCCGCCCCCCGGAGGCGTCCCCTGCCCGGCGATTTCCTTGAACGATTCCCGCCCCTGGGCCGTCCTGACTCTCGAGAGGACGAGGTCCATGCGGAGTATGGCCGCTTGCGGAGCCTGACGGACGCGGAGCTCGTCGCCCGGTCGCAAGCGGGGGACGTCGCCGCGTTCAACGAGCTGGCGGCTCGGTGGGAGACGGCGCTCTACGGGTTCACGAGACGCACGCTGGGGGATGCCGAGGATGCTCGCGACGTCTGCCAGGAAGCCCTCGTCAAGGCCTACCAGAACATCCGCCGACTTCGAGACGGGGAGAAGTTCAAGTCGTGGATCCACTACATCGCGCTCAATCTCTGCCGGGATCGCTTCCGCTCGCCGCGCTCGCGGTCGGAGCACGTGCCCTTCGAGGACGAGGGGCCGGACCCGCACGGCGCAACGCGCACCGAGCGGGCGGACCAGTCGGCGGAGGCGGGAAGCATGAGCGCGCTGTTGACCGCGGTGCTGGACGAGCTGCCTCCGGAGCAGCGGACGTCGATCGTGCTCCGGGAGTACCAGGGTCTCACGTCCGAGGAGATCGGCGAGATCATGGGCGTGCCGGCGGCCACGGTCCGCACGCGGATCTTCTACGGCTTGAAGGCGCTACGCACTGCGCTCCGCGCGCGCGGCATCGATCGGACGGATCTCGGATGAGCACGGAGAGGAGGCGCTCGGGATGAGAGAGGACATGGACCCGCGGATCGACAAGATGATCGCGTTCCTGTACGGCGAGCTTTCGCCGGCGGAGGAACAGTCGTTCCGTCAGATCCTCGAGAAGGACGCGGCGTTGCGCGCGGACTTCGAAGAGCTCTCCCAGGCGCGGGGCGTCCTCGCCGGCTGGAAGGTGGAGGAGAGGGTTCCGAGCTTCGTCCTCGTGGACGGGGCGATGCCTCGCTCGGCGCCGGTCGCACGGCCTGCCCGCCCGTCGGAGAGCGTCCTGCAGCGCGTGCTCGCTCAGATCCGCAGCTTCGGCGCGTCTCCCGCGTGGGGCATGGCGGCGGCCGCCGTCGCGCTGGCGGTCCTCGCAGGCGCCGGCTTCCGCGTGGAGCGCGTGGCGGGCGGCTTGGCGTTCCGCTTCGGCGGCGCGCATCCGACCCCGTCGGCGGAGCGCACGTTTCCGGGCGTGGGGGACGGCGTTCCGCTCGAGCTCGCTGGGCGCTCGGCCGCCCCGGAGGCTACGGCCTCGCGGCCGGGCGTGGTCCCGGTGTCGGGTCCGTACCTGACCCACGACGAGTTCAACTCGTACAACTCGCAGCTCATGTCCACGCTCGCGCAACTGCTCAACCAGTACGACCAGCAGCGCGACCGCGAGGTCACGGATCTGATGCAGGCGCTGTATCGCCAGATCAACGACCAGCAGGTGTTCAACTACGAGCGGGTCAACCGGCGCATCGACGCGCTCGGGGACGATCTCCAGACGCAGACGGCGAGGAACGCGAGCCTGCAGGACCTGCTGAAGGGCGCGCAACCCGCACCCCATCCGACGGGCGCCCCCCAAGGCGCAGGAGGGAAGTGAATGTTCGCGATGACGCGGGGGAAGGCGTTCGGACGAGGCATGCTCTTGGGGGCGGCGCTCCTCCCGGGGTTGCCGCTCGGGAGCGCCTGGGCGGTGGATCCGCCGCCGGGCAAGATGGCGCGCCAGATCGACGTGATGGAGCGGATCCTCGATCAAGTGCTGCTCGACAGCCCCAACTTCCTCGTGCACGGCCGCCCCGACGCTCGCGGGCTGTACGTGAAGGAGTTCGGTGTGATCGTCTCCTTCGACGCGTCGCTCGTGGAGAAGGACAACGACAAGAACTGGAACTTCGACCTGGGGAAGGGCTTCAAGATCGTCGAGGAGAACGGGAAGAAGGTCATCATCTTCGACTCCGACTCGACTGCCGCTGACGAGGACAAGGACGCGAAGCGCGCGAAGAAGGCCGCGAAGCCCTCCGGCAAGGAGTCCACGCAGGAGCGGCTCTACAAGCGCGGCAAGGCCGAGATCGTGGACACGCTGCTGGACTACGGCGACACGATGACGACGCTCGAGAGCGGAAAGTGGGTCGCGATCGTGGCCTTCCTGCACGACTCGCGCTACTTCGACGAGCGCGGCATGTCCCGACTGATCCTGCAGGCGAAGATCGACGACTTGCGTCTCTACTCCGCGGACAAGCTCTCGGAGGAAGAGATGGTCAAGCGCATCGTCGAGCAGGAGTACTAGGTCCCGTCTCGAAAGTCAGGCTGGCTTGCGGCGGCCCGTCGCTTGGCCCCTTGCCGGACGAGCGAGGTCGCCCGCGTCGTCGGCTCGTCGGCATCGTCGCTTCCGCATCGAACGGACGCCCTCCGGCATCCAGCCTCCGGGCGTCCTCCCGCTCCGGCGGCTCCGCCGTCCATGGCTCCGCCGCCTCCGCGAAGTCGCTGCGGAAGCGACGACGCCGACGAGCCGCCGACGCGATTCCTCGCCTGCACCGCCCACCGCCGAAAGATCGTTGACCGTCGGCCTGACGGAAGCCAGCCTGACTTTCGAGATGGGACGTTGGGGGAGGGGAAAGAGGGCGGCCGGCTCGCCGCGTCGCTGGGGGCGATCGGGCGGGCCGGCCGGCTCGAGCTGCCTTGGTGCGGATGACCGTTATGGAGTCGCGGCGCCGTACTTGACCGAGCAGCCGTACGACTTCGTCTCGGCCACTTCCACGGACTTCCCCGTGAGAACCGCGTCCAACGCCTTCGCGACGTAGTTCGTCTTCCCGAGCGTTCCGGGCGACGGGTTGTCGTCGATGGCACCCTCGTACACGAGCTTGCCCTTCGAGATCACGAACATGTGCGGCGTGGTCTTCGCGCCGTAGAGGCGACCGACTTCGCCCTTCTCGTCGAGGAGCACCGGGTACTCCATCCCATACTGCTGCCTCGCGGTCTTGTTGCGGTCCGCGCCGAAGCCCTGCTTGCCCGGCGCCGCGGAATTGACGGCCAGCCACACGACGTTCTTGTCGCGGAACGACTCGTACGTCTGCACCATGTCGTGGTTCTTCTCGTGATGCTTGCGGACGAACGGGCAATCGGGATTGAACCACTCCAGGACCACGGTCTTGCCCTGCGTGACCAAGTCCGAGAGGCGATGCTCCTTCCCGTCGGTGTCCTTCAAGGCGAAATCCGGAGCGTCGGCTCCGATCTCCGCGACCGCGGCCATCGGGGCCGCCGGGACCGCGGGGGCGCTACGCGTGCCCTCGTCCGGTGCGACGGACGCCTTCATCGTCGGCTTCGCGGGCGAGGTCGACACCACCGCGAGCGCGGCGGCGGCCATCAGGGGGGTGAGCGTCAGGCCGTTCAAGCGCATCGGTCTTCTCCTGGTGGAGGGTTCGGGCGAGCGTTGCCGAGCGAAGCCTTGGGTTCCAGCGAGGGGATGGATCGCCGTGCTGGCTACTCCGCCGGCCGCAAGGAAGTTCCGCGAGCGCCCCTCACGCGCGGCCGAGCCACCCGGACAGGAACGCAGCGCCGAGCAGGATCATCACCGAGGCTCCGCCCAGGAACGCCGCGCGCAGCACGGGTCGCGACCCCTCGGGCGCCCGCGGGGCGACGAACGCGAGCCCGACGAGCACGTCGACGAGCGCCACGCCGATGAGAACGAACCCGACGAGCATCGAGGTCTTCACGCGCGGCAGTGTACACGGATTCGCCGGCGCGATCGACGCGGCCGGTGGCCGGCGCCCGGGAGGCGCCGAGGGCCTCGGCCCTTTGCAGTCGAAGCCCGAAATGCGCTACCCTGGTGCGTCCCGCGACCCCGAGGCCTTCATGAATTGGCAACTCCGTCTCGCCGATCCGCGGCGGTCGTCTCGGTTGAGCCTTCTCGCGGCCTTGCCCTTCCTTGCGTCTTCTGCCGCCTGGGCGCGTTCGCCGGGCCAGCCCTTTCAGGTCGACGCGGGCGAGACCCCGATCTCCGTCCAGCTCCACATTCACGGCTCGCTCAGCGAGCAGAACGGCAGCATGGAGTGGCACGCGGAGAAGGCCCACGAGGTGGGCTGCAACGTCATCTGGTGGACGGACCACGACTGGCGCACGGACGTCTACCACTACACGCAGCGGTACGACTTCGAGCAGTGCGTCTGGGACCCCACCTACCATCGCTTCACGGAGCCGGATCTCTTCGACGAGGCGTGGTGGGAGTACCGCTACGCGGTCCCGGCGTCCTCGGCGGCGGTGGTGGACACGATGGCCTACGAGGGCGCGAAGTCCTTCCGCCTCCAGGTGACGGACGTCGTCAATGACGGCACGTTCGCGCCGTTGGACCTCGCGCAGACGGGCACGCGGAAGCAGCAGCAATACTCCCTGGCCACGCGGCCGCACGTGCACTTCGCCTTCCGCCCGGAGCAGTTCGATCCCGCGAACGACAAGTTCGTGGTGCAGGTGCGCCTCAGCGAGCACCCCACGAGCTGGCCGTCGCTGCGGTACGTGATCGGCACGCTCGCGGGCGAGGACTCCACCGCCATTCCTCTCGCGTGCACGGTCGGCCAGTGGAACACGTACGAGCTGGACATCACGGGCGACGCCATGGCCCGGTTCTCCATGGGCGGCGCGGACTCGATCCGCGCCCAGGACAACAGCATGTACGAGTTCCACATCGCGCTGCAGACGCGCTGGGGCCACACGGCGCGCGCGTTCTTCGACGACCTGGAGTACTCCAGCGATCCCATCCTCAAGAGCGACGCGCTCATGGACTGGCAGCGGAGGGCGGGCGCCTACTACGAGACGCAGATCCAGGACGTCCACCATCTGGTGGGCACCGAGGTGTCGCGCTTCCGTGCGCAGAACCACATGAACGCCTACGCGCCGCATCTCCAGCTCATCGACTACGGCAGCCACGTGTTCGGAGACTCGCTCTACTACGTGGTCGACCAGGTCCACGCGCAGAACGGGCTCGTCTCGTACAACCACCCGTGGGGCATCGGAATCTACGGGGACCTGAACGAGACGCCGCAGCACAAGGCCCTGCGGATTCTCGACGCGAAGCAGGGCCTCCTCGGGAACCGGATGTACGGCTGCGATCTCCTCGAGGTGGGTTACCGCGCGCGCATGGGCATCAACCTGGCGGGCCACATGGACCTCTGGGACTGCCTCAACGCAAACGAGGTCTTCTCCACGGGGCTGGGCGTGACGGATACGCACGGGTCGTCGTGGTCGATCGGCTGGGCGCCGTGGCAACCGAACGCCTTCTACGAGAACAACTACCTCACGTGGGTCTGGGCTACGGGCACTTCCGAGGTCCCCATGCTGAAGGGGCTCGGCTCGGGGCGCTGCTACTTCGGCGATCCCTACCGTTGGAACGCCAGCATGGACCTCGTGACCACGGACGGCTTCCCGATGGGGCGCGTCGTGCTGACGGACAAGAGCTCGCACGACGTGATCTTCCAGGTGACGAACGTCCCGGACGACGTCGAAGTGCGGCTCAAGCAGGCCGAGATCCGCCGGAATCAGGGCATCGCCTACACGACGGTGAACTGGCTGCGGGAGGAGACGATCACGGGCAACGTGACGAACCACGTGTTCACCGACACGGTCACCGTGGACACCACGCTGCCCACGTTCGTGCGCTTCGAGGTCTGGCACCAGGGAGAGGAGTGGGCGTTCTCGAACCCGATCCATTTCGAGCGCTCCGTGCCTCCCGGCGGCATCATGGCGCGGCGCCTCGGCGCGAGCCTCGCTTCGCTGCGCATCCGCAGCGCCGACGCGCTGTTGCTGCGCAACGCCGTCTTCGACGCGAACGTGCCGCAGCTCACGCTCCAGCTCGACGAAGCCACCGCCGGCCTCGGCGTCCTCGACCTGGACGTCACGGCCTACGGGCCGCCCACGATCGTCACCGGCGTGGCGAGCTGGACCTATGACGCCGGCATCCTCACGCTCTCGGGCTTCTCCGGGAACGGCTCGAACGTGGTCCTGGGCTGGCCCGCGAGCGTGGCCGCGCCCGCGGTGAGCGGGTCGGTGATCCGGGAGGTCTCGCTCTCGACCGGCCGCCCGAACCCCTTCGGGACGGGGCTCGCCATCGAGCTCGCGGTGCCCCACTCGTGCCAGGCGCTCGTGGAGGTGATGGACGTGCAGGGCCGCCGGATCCGGGTCCTCCGGGACGATTGGACCGAGGCGGGACGCCATCGCGTCGAGTGGGACGGGCGCGACTCCTTCGGGCGCAACGTGGCCGACGGCGTGTACTTCGTGCGCCTGCGCGCGCTCGGGAGCGTGATCACGAAGAAGGCGGTCAAGGTCCACTGACCGGCATGAGCGTCGCCGAGCGATCGACGAGCCTCCCGCGCCGCGTTCTCCGTCGAGAGATCGGCCGCGCGGGAGGCGACCCGACCGGCCCCACTCTCATCGTCGTCGCCGGCATCCACGGCAACGAGCCCGCGGGCCTCGACGCGTCCGCCCGGGTCTTCGCGCACCTCGAGGAGCATCGCGTTCGCCTGCACGGCCGCTTCGTGGCCCTCGCCGGCAACCTCGGGGCTCTCGCCGCGGGCGAGCGCTTCCTTCGCGAAGACCTGAACCGCATGTGGACGGCGGATCGCGTGGCGCGCGTCCGCAACGCCTCGGACGACGGCTCGGACGGCGCCCTGCAGGGTCCCGAGGCGGCGGAGCAGCGCTCGCTCCTCGACGCCCTCCAGGAGATCCTGGCATCGGCGCGCGGCCCGGTGTACGTGATCGATCTGCACACGTCGTCGTCGCAGAGCGCGCCCTTCTACGTCCTCGGCGACACGCTTCGCAACCGCGAGTTCGCCCGTCGCTTCCCGGCCACGACCGTGCTCGGGCTCGAAGAGCACATCCGCGGCACGTTGAACGAGTACCTCACGAGCCTCGGCCACGTCGCCGTCGCGATCGAGGGCGGGCAGCACGCCGACCCCGCCGCCGTGGACCATCACGAGGCTGCGCTGTGGCTGGCGCTGGCGAGCATCGGCTGCCTGGACGCCGCCGCCGTTCCGGGCTACGCGCAGCAGGTGGCGCGGCTGACTCGCCCGCCCGGGACCATGCCGGGCGTCGTCGAGATCTTCCATCGCCACCCGATCAGCGAGGCGGACGAGTTCCGCATGGACGCCGGCTGGGTGAACTTCTCGCCCGTGCGCAAGGGGCAGCGCCTCGCCGTGGACCGGAAAGGCGAGGTGCGCTCGCCGGCGGACGGGTTCCTCTTCCTCCCGCTGTACCAGAAGCGCGGCGAGGACGGGTTCTTCCTCGCGCGCGGCTTGAATCCCCTCTGGCTCGCGACGTCGTCGTGGCTCAGGCGCGTGGGGGCACCGAGCTGGGCCACGCTGCTGCCGGGCGTGACCCTGCATCCGGAGCGCCGGGACACGCTCGTCGTGAACCTCAGCATCGCGCGCTTCTTCGCACGCGGGCTCTTCCACCTCTTGGGCTACCGCGTGAGCACGCGACGCCTCGGCAAGATGCTGGTGCAGCGGAGGCAGGAGGAGCCGTAGGCTCCGATCTCCAGGCTCGCCGATTCTTCGAGTCGGCACGCGGGGGAGGGCGATGGGACCAGCCTGGCGCGGGGCGCCGGCGCTCCTTCGGGAATACGTGTCCCTTCACAACCGCGGGGTACGCGACGGGGAGCTCGACGCGCTCGCGGGGCTCTTCGCGGAGGACGCCGTCCTCACGTTCGTCGGCATTCCGGCCGGCCCCTTCAACGGCCGCTCCGGGATCCGACGCGCCTTCGAAGCGCGGCCGCCCACCGACGAGCTCGTGATCGGCGAGGTCGAGGGCTCGGAGAGCGAGGCGGCGGCTTCGTACGCGTGGCGCTCCGCGCCGGGTTTGCGTGAGGGCACGATTCGCCTCCGGGCGGCGGGCGGGAAGATCGCGACGCTGCGGATCGAGCGTCCGTGAGTGCGGTCTGGGGAAGGGACGTTCTTCCGCGATGACGTCGATTGTCTCCGTGCTCGAGCCCGGTTTCTGTCACAATCAGCGGTTCGATCCGTCGCGTGCGCGGGACTCTCCGCGGCGCACCCTCATCCGAAAGGATCTGCATGCCGTTCAGCGGCCTCCAGCTGCACCGAGACCTCCTCCGGGGGCTCAAAGAGCTCGGCTTCTCCCGACCCACTCCCGTCCAGATCGAAGCGATTCCGCCCGCGCTCGCGGGTCGCGACGTCCTCGCCTGCGCGATGACCGGAAGCGGCAAGACCGCCGCGTTCCTGCTGCCGATCCTGAACCGCCTCCTCGACAAGCCCCGCGGGGTCACGCGCGCGCTGGTGCTCACGCCCACGCGCGAGCTCGCGGCGCAGGTGCTCGAGCATCTGGACGAGCTGGCCGTGCACACGCCGGTCCGGGGCGCCACGATCATCGGCGGTATGTCGATGGGACCGCAGGAGCGCGCGTTCCGCACCGGCGTGGACGTCCTGATCGCGACGCCGGGCCGGCTCCTCGATCACCTCAAGTCCCCCTACGCGAAGCTCGATCGCCTGGAGGTCCTGGTGCTCGACGAGGCGGACCGCATGCTGGACATGGGCTTCCTGCCGGAGATCCGCAAGATCCTGCGCCACCTGCCCGCGCGCCGGCAGACGCTCTTCTTCAGCGCGACGATGCCGGCGCCCATCGTGACGCTCACCCGCGACATGCTGCGCGATCCTGCGTCCATCTTCCTCGACCGCCAGGCCACGCCGCCGGTCGGGATCACGCAGGCCGTGTACCCCGTGCCGCAGCAGCTGAAGTCGGCGCTCCTGGCGGCGCTCCTGGAGCGCGGCGATCTCGAGGAGGCGCTCGTCTTCACGCGCACGAAGCACCGGGCGAACCGCCTCGCGGAGTACCTCGTTCGCCGGGGGATCGAGGCCGAGCGGATCCACGGGAATCGATCGCAGCCGCAGCGGACCGCCGCGCTCGCGGGCTTCAAGAGCGGCAAGTTCCGCGTCCTCGTGGCCACCGACATCGCCGCGCGCGGCATCGACGTGGACGCGCTGGGCCACGTCGTGAACTTCGACGTTCCGCTCGCGCCCGAGGACTACGTGCACCGCATCGGGCGAACCGGGCGCATGGAAGCCACCGGCGACGCGTTCACGTTCGTCTCGCCGCAGGAGGAGCCCGAGCTGCGTCGCATCGAGGGGACGGTCGGCAAGCGGTTGCCCCGTGTGACCGTGCCGGACTTCGACTACTCGGCCCGCCCGGAGGCTCCGCTCGAGGTGCCGCTGGCGAAGCGCCTGGCCGCCATGCGGGCGCAGAAGGCGGTGGGCCGCGAGCGGGCCGCGGCGAAGGCGAAGCGTCGCCGCGGTCACGACGGCGGCGATCATGCCCACCGCACGGCGGGGGTTTCCGGGTCGAAGCCGGAAGCGCCGGTGCCAGCGGGGAGGAGCCACGGTCGTCCGAACCGCCGATCCCGGGGATCGCGCCGGGGGCGTTGACCGAGGCCGTCGCGCGCGGGCCGATCTCCCGGGTCCCGCGGGACGTCAGCTCGGCGTCTTCTTCGGCTTCTCGGCTCGCGTGCTGTACTGCACGCTCAGCGCTTCGTTCAGGTGGACCTTGATCCGCTGCCCCGCGGGGAGGACGAGCTGATCGCCCTTCGTGGCCACGGCCACGCCGGTGCCGAGCACCGCCCCGGCCACCGCGCCCTTCGCCACGCCGCTGCCGCCGCCGAGAACGCCGCCGAGGAGACCTCCGGCCAGAGCGCCACCGCCGATCTCTGCGGCGGTCTCGCGTACGTCGCTCCTGCCGGTCACCCGGAACGGATCCGCGGAGATCGGGTAGGACTTCCCGTCCAGCTCGAGCTGCGTGAAGCGGAGCGCGATCTCGGGCGCGCCGCTCATGCGGCCGCCGCCCTTCGCGGCCGCCACGTCGCCTCGGATCACGACGCCCGCGGGGAGCACGGTCTTCGAATCGAGGCGAAGGGGCTCGACCGTGCGCAGCTCGATCGAGTCGCCGAGACCGGTCGTCTCCGTCGACACGCGGTGCTGCAGCGCGGCGACGATCGGCAACCCGGCCGGGATCATCGCCTCGCGCTTCGCGCCGGCGTTGCCGAGCACGAGCGCGGAGGCCAGTCCCGCGCCGGCGGTGACGAAGACCGCGGCGCCGATGAGCTTCATCCGGTTTCCCAAGGGATCTCCTCTCGACCAGGGACCGCCTGAATCCGTAGCAAGGCACGGGCCGAGCGCGTCAGGCCGGCGGCGGCCCCCTCTAGGTCCTTATCGGCAGGGGACTTCCGGCACCATCGCGGACAGTGACGGATTTCTACAGGGGAGGTGCGGGTCGGGGGATCGTGGAGAAACGAAACGGCGGCCTCGCGACCTACCCCTCGCCGCGACGCAACTTCTCTAGATCGAGCTGGATGGACTCGTGCGAGCGCATCAGCGAGTCCACGACCTCGTCGAGCGTCTTCGCGCCGGGCGCCGCCTTGCGATCGTCGTCGAGGAACGGCCACAAGGACTCGCGCAGGCGCGGCGGCAGCACCTGCTCCAGGTACTCCAGCGCGGTGCCGCGCAGGGTCGGGTCGCTCGCGTGGAGGCCGCGGTAGGCGATGCGCAGCGGCTCCTTCGGGTACACGAGCGAGAGCACGTTGAAGACGTGCTCGAGGCTTCGCGACGCGCGCGCACGCAGGACGTCGTCGTAGAAGGGGGACTCCTCGTGCCCCAGCTCGTCGAGGAGGCGGTTGCTCTCCCATACCTGCCGGTTCACGCTCGCCTCGCGCTCGATGACCGCGAGCACCGCGGCGCGATCGATCACCAGCTCGGCGCTGCGCTCGTGCAATCGTGCGAGCGCGGCGCCCGCCTGGAAGCGAACCTCGAAGCGAGGGTCGCCGAGCGCGGCGAGGAGGCCGCGCACCGCACGCTCGGAGCAGCTGGCCGCGAGCACCCGCGCCACGCGACGCCGCACGGAGAACTCCTCGTTCGGATCCCCCAGCGCGTCGACGAGCGCGCCCACGTGTCGGTCCGCGCTCGCCCGCAGCGTCCGCAGGGCGTCGGGCGCCACGGGATCCCAGGCGAGGAGCTGGATGATGATGGGCACGAGCTCCCGCGGGAGGCTCTCCAGGGTGGCGAGCGCGCGGCGCGCGCGCGACGCGTCTCCCGAGCGCAGCTCCATCGCGACGCGCATCACCGGGTCCAGGGGCACGCTGCCCGAAGGAGTCCGCGCGGGCGCGGGCGCCGCGGCGGGCGAGGGCGTGGGTGTGCGCGACGAGCCCGCGCCGCTCGGGCTGACCCGCGCCACGATCGCGGTGTGCGACATCTCCGCCGTCGAGAACGTGCCGGCGGCGGTCTCGGCGAGATCGGGCAGCGGCCCGGCGAGGTCGATCTGCGCCACGGTGCTCAGGAACGCCGAGCGGCTCGCCGCCTCCTCCTCCGCGGACTTCGCCCGAGGCGCGCCCTGATCCAGGAGGCTGGCCTCGAGCGCCGTGACGTAGCCCTGGTGGAGGCGCCGCGCCACGAGGAGCCCGACCGCGCCGAGCGCGATCGCGAGCGCGAGCAGCGTGGAGGAGACGGCGATGCCGCCGAAGAGCACGAGCTGCACGAGGCCGCCGCCCACCGCGTCGCCGAGCCGGTCGAAGCCGACGTCCACGAGGGTCTTCGCCGCCCGCTTGTCCGCGCGACGGATCGGGTTGTAGAAGAGCTCGTAGCTCGAGCGGAAGAGCGAGCTGCGCACGGAGGCCTCGAGCCCGCGGGCCGCCGCCGCCGCGGCCAACCCCGGCGCGGCGATCGCGGCGGCGCCGCCGAGCGCCACCACGCCCGGAAGTGCGGACGCGGTCGTGGCGAGCCCCCGCGCGAGGAAGCGCCGCGTGAGCGCGGACTGGACGAGGAACGTCGCGAGGCCGACCGCCGTGTAGAAGAGGCCGAAGAAGCGCAGGAGGTCGCCGCCCGCGAACGTGGCCGCGGCGCGCGCCTTGAAGACGTAGTCGAGCAGCGCCGCGCTGACCGTGCCCGTCAGCACGAGGAGCGCGAGGTCGCGCAGGTACGGCGCGCTCTTCAGCACCTCGAAGCCCGAGCGATGCGGCTCCGCCCTGCCCGTGCGGCGCTCCGGCTCCAGCGATCGCGGGACCGCGAAGGCGAGCGCGGCGCTCATCGCGTGCAGCCCGGCGAGGATGGGCAGCATCGCGCTGGTGGTGAGCATCGCGCCCACGCGCTCCGCCGCGAGGCCGCCGAGGAGACCGCCGAGCGTGCCGGCGCCCGCGATCCGTCCGATGCGCTTGCGGGCCGTGTTGGGATCGAGGCACTCGTTGAGCATCGACCAGAACCACGAGATCAGCAGCGCGCCGACGACCGACGCGTGAAGATAGAAGAGCACCGCGGCCGCGCGCGGCGCGGCGTGGACGAGCGGCCAGATCCCGAGCTGGATGGCGGCGCTCGTCGCGAACGCGCCCGGGAGGAGCCGGCCGGGGCCGAACCGGGCGAGCGCGCGCGACGAGAGGAGAACGGCGGCGATCGTCACCAGCGCGCTGCCGATGACGATGCGCGGGAGCGCGGTGACGGGGAAGCTCGAGAGGAACAGCGCGTCGCGGACGGCCTTCGACGCCACCTGGTGCGCGATCAGCGCGAAGGAGCACACGGCGGCCGCGCGGACCGTGACGTCGACGTCCCTGGGTCGGGGCGTCACCGGAGGGTCGGCGGCGCCGCCGCCGCCCCGGCGAGGCTCGGCGCGCTCGCGGGCACGAGGTGCGGCAAGTGAGCGCGCCACCAGTGCTCGGCACGTTCCTGGCTCCACGGTCCGAGGCGGCGCTCGACGGCGGCCAGGCGCTCATCGAGCCGGCGCGCGCTCGCCGGCCGCTCCGCCGGGTCTTTCGCGAGCAGGTCCATCACGACCTGCTCCAGCTCGGGGTCCACGGCCATCTCGGTGCGGCGCGACGGCCGAACGGGCGGCTCCTTCGCGTGCTGCACGAGGATGGACACGCTGCTCGGCCCCTCGAAGACGAGCTGCCCCGTGAGGAGCCAGTAGCCGACGCAGCCGAGCGCGTAGAGGTCCGCGCGCGCGTCGACGTCGCGGCCGCCGAGCGCCATCTCCGGCGCCATGAAGGCCGGGGTCCCGCTCGTGACGCCCTCCGCGGTGAGCTGCGACGCGCCCTCGCCGTCGCTCGTGCCCTTCACCAGACCGAAGTCGAGCACCTTCACGAAGTCGTAGTCCAGTCCGCGCCGGCACGCGAAGAGGTTCGCGGGCTTGACGTCGCGGTGGATGAGGCCGGCGCCGTGCGCGTCGGCGAGCGAAGCGCAGGCCTGGCGGAGGAAGCGGATCGCGCGCGCGGAGGGCACCGGCCCCGTCTTCTCCACGAGCGTGCGCAAGTCCATTCCCTCCAGCAGCTCCATCACGTAGTAGAAGACGCCGTCGTCGTTGATGCCGAAGTCGTAGATCGCGACGGTGTTCGGCGACGTGAGCGCCGCGGTGGCCTGGGCCTCGCGCTCGAAGCGTCGCAGCGCGGTCGCCCCCGAGGACTCGGGGCTGCCCGCCGCGGCGCCCGCGCGGATGAGCTTCACTGCGGCGGGCCGCGCGAGGAGCCGATGCTTCGCCCTCCACACTTCGCCCATGCCGCCCTTGCCCAGGAGCTCCACGAGCTGGTAGTTGCCGAGAGAGCGCGCTCGAGAAGCGGCGCGGGCGAGGCGGAAGGAACGGGCCGCGTGGAACACGCCGATGCCCGTGCAC
The DNA here is from genome assembly GCA_046330135.1 of bacterium. Lineage (GTDB taxonomy): Bacteria > ARS69 > ARS69 > ARS69 > ARS69 > CAYYFX01. The sequence continues at coordinate 108,820 of JAXLTI010000010.1, read as the reverse complement.
ACGAGGATGGGGATCATCAGGTCGGCGAAGGAAGTGACCGTCTCCTGGACCGCCGGTCGACCCCGGATCACCGGGAAGCCGTGACTCGGCAGCTCGAGAAGGAACGAGGCCGGGAGCATCAGCGCCGACAGCACGCCGATGCGCGCCACGGCCGCCGGGGCGAGGGTCACGAGGCTCGGGTAGGCGATGATCCAGATCCCGATCCACGAGACGCCGAAGACCGGAGTGCCGGCCTCGATGAGCTGGCGCCAGTTCCGGTAACCCGCCGCGATGCCGAGGGAACCCAGCACCCCGTAGGCCTCGGCGAGCACCGAGAACCGGAGCGGCGGGAGCCCGCCCCGCCGCGCCACGACCCCCACGGCGATCGAGCCGAGGATGGACCCGACGGCCACCGCGAGCGATACGGGCGGAGGCAGCGCCAGGCCGTTCGCAGCCATCCACACCGCCCAGCCGGTCCCGAAGGCGACGAAGTAGACGGCGGCATAGAAGAGCGCGGCGCTGGCCAGCGAGCGCTCGGCGTCGCGGCGGCATTGGCGGTCGAGCTTCGCGAACGCGAACCCGGAGGACTCCTCCTCTCGTGACGGGTGGGCCTTCGTCTCGAGTATCCCGGAGTCCATCGGCAGCTCCTCGGCGACCGTCCCGCGCGGCGGCGCCTCGGAATGGCGCTGCGCCGCGAGAGTCTAGTCTGCCTCGCAACGCCGTTCAACGCGACTCCGGATCGGGAGTCGGTGACCTGCCGAAGCGCCCTCGACTCGAGGTTGCGCGAGGGCGCATCCCCCGCTACGTTCCCTCGTTTCCGCGCCGGGAGGCCCATGAGTCCGATCGCGCGCTACACGCGCTGGCTGCACGGGCGATGGCCCGCGGGGACCGTGGAGCGGCTCCCCGTCGCCCGCGACGACGGCACCACGAACGTGCCGGGCGTGTACGTCGCGGGGGATTTGCGCGGAATCCCGCTCCTGAAGCTCGCCACGGAGAGCGGGGCTGAAGTCGTGCGCGCCATCGCCGAGGACCCGGGCTTCCTCGCCGAGCGGAAGGCGGGCGTGGACGCGCTCGACGTGGTCGTCGTGGGCGGGGGCGTGGCCGGGATGGCGGCAGCGCTCGAGGCGAGAGCGCGCGGGCTCTCGTTCCGGGTGCTCGAGTCGAACGAGCCGTTCTCGACGATCGCGAACTTTCCGAAGCGGAAACCGATCTACACCTACCCGAAAGACCTCGATCCGGCGAGCCCGCTCCGCGTCACCGCCGGCGTGAAGGAGGAGCTCCTCGCCGAGCTGCGCCGTCAGGCGGTGGGCATCGAGACGACGACGTCGCGCGCGGAGCGCGTGCGAAGGAAGGGGAGCCTTCTCGAGGTGACGCTCGCGGACGGCGGGAGCCTTCTCGCGCGACGCGTCGTGGTGGCGCTCGGACAGAGCGGCGAGTTCCGCCGGCTCGGCGTGCCGGGCGAGGACCTCGACAAGGTCTACAACCGCCTCCACGACCCGAAGGACTACGCCGGCAAGCGCGTGCTCGTGGTAGGCGGCGGCGACAGCGCGCTCGAGACGGCGGCCGCGCTCGCCGACGCCGGCGCATCGGTGACGCTGAGCTACCGCGGGGCCGCGTTCGCGCGCCCGAAGGCGGAGAACGTGGCGCACGTGGCGGCGGCGCCGGGGCTGCGGGTGGCGCTCGGGACGACGGTCCAGGAGATCGGCCCGGAGCACGTCGCGCTCGTGACGGCGGGTGCCGCCACCGAGCGCGTGGGGAACGACGTCGTGTTCGTGATGATCGGCCGCGAGGCGCCGCTGGACTTCTTCCGGCGCTCGGGGATCGCCATCCGCGGCGAGCGCAACGGGCGCTTCTGGGCCACGCTCGCCTTCTCGCTCGCGTGCTTCGCCTTCCTCTATCACTGGAAGGCGGGAGGACCCCTGACCGACTGGTTCGCGGCGCATCGCGCGTTCCCGTTCAATCTGCCCGCGGGCGATCCCGCCACGCTCCTCGGCACCATCGTCATCTCGTTCCGAACGCCCGGCGCGTGGTACTCGCTCGCGTACACCGCGGCGATTCTCTTCTTCGGCGCGCGGCGCATCCGTCGCCGGCGCACCCCCTACGTCGCCGCGCAGACGGTCACGCTCATGGCGGTCCAGGTGCTGCCTCTCTTCCTCTTGCCGTACGTGCTCTTGCCGTGGGCGGGGCACCGCGGGCTCTTCGACGGGCCGCACGTGGCGCCGCTGGCGGATGCGCTCTTCCCGAGGACCCAGTGGGATCCCCAGGGCCGCGAGTACTGGCGCGCGTTCGGCTTCATCCTCGCGTGGCCGCTCTTCCTCTGGAACGTGTTCACGTCGAAGCCGAACGGCGTGTGGCTGACGATCTCGCTGCTGCAGACGTTCGTGATCGTGCCGTGGATCGTGTGGCGCTGGGGGAAGGGCGCTTACTGCGGGTGGATCTGCTCGTGCGGCGCGCTCGCGGAGACGATGGGCGACACACATCGAGCGAAGATGCCGCACGGGCCGGCGTGGAACCGCGTCAACCTCGTGGGGCAGGCGATCCTCGCCGTCGCCTTCGGGCTGCTCGTGCTGCGCGTGGTGGGGTGGGCGCTGCCCTGGGATCATCCGCTGAACGGCGTCTACTCCGTCCTGCTCACGGGCAAGAACGTGCGCGGCACGCCGCTGCCTTTCCCGATGACGCTCCTCAATTACGAGTGGATCGTGGACCTATTCCTCGCCGGGATCGTGGGCACCGGGCTCTACTTCCACTTCTCGGGGCGCGTGTGGTGCCGCTTCGCGTGCCCGCTGGCGGCGTGGATGCACGTGGTGGCGCGGTTCAGCCGCTTCCGCATCCTCGCGGACAAGAAGAAGTGCATCTCGTGCAGCGTGTGCACGTCGGTGTGCCACCAGGGCATCGACGTCATGAGCTTCGCGAACAAGGGGCTCCCGATGGAGGACCCCGAGTGCGTGCGCTGCTCGGCGTGCGTGCAGAGCTGCCCCACAGGCGTGCTGACGTTCGGCGGGATCGATCCGAAGAGCGGGCGCGTCGTCGGCGTGGACCGGCTGGCGGCGAGCGCCGTGCAGGTCCGGGAGGGAGCGCGATGACGGATCCATTCGACGAGGGCGGCGGCGCGCTCAGGTCCTGGGAGCGCGAGCGCGAAGACGACGTGCAGGACTTCCGCATCTTCCGCGTGCGGCGCATCTCCGCGCGCTCTCCGCGCACGGGACGGCCGCATCCCTTCACGGTCCTCGAGTGTCCGGACTGGGTGAACGTGGTGGCGCTCACGAAGGAGCGTCGCCTCGTCATGATCCGCCAGTTCCGGCACGGCACGGGCCGCGTGACGCTGGAAATCCCCGGCGGCGTGGTGGAAGCCGGAGAGGCCCCGGCCGACGCGGCGGAGCGCGAGCTGCGCGAGGAGACCGGTTACGTGGGCGGGGAGCCCATCCTCCTCGGGGCCGTGGAGCCCAATCCCGCGATCCAGACGAACCTCTGCCACCTCTACCTGATCGAGGATTGCTCGCGCCGGGCGGAGCGCGACCTCGACGAGGGCGAGGACATCGAGGTCCTCACGGCGCCGGTCGAGGAGGCCTTCGCCGCGGTGCGCAACGGGCGGATCCGTCACGCCCTCGTGATCTGCGCGCTCGCGCGCCTGGAGGAGCGCGGCGTCTAGGGGGACGCGCGCAGGAGAGGCTCCACCCTGGCGACCCCCTCGCGCGGCGCCCCGGCGCGCCTCGCCTCCGCGAGCGCCGCCTTCGCGCCGGTCGCATCGCCGTTCTTCGCCAGGCAGAAGGCCAGCGAGAGCAATGCCCGCGGCTCGCCGCCGCGAATCGCCAGCGCACGCCGGTACGCGGCCGCCGCCTCCGCCCAACGGCGCTCGTCGCGCAGAACGTCGCCTTCCTGGCGCGCGTAGGTCTCGTTCTTCGGATCCAGGGCGATGGCTCGGCGCGTGGCCTCCAGCGCCGCGTCCGCCTGACCGGAGGTTTGCGAGAGGAGGCCGAGATCGCCCCACGCGTCCGCGGAGGTGGAGTCCACGCGGAGCGCTTCGGTGAAGTTGTCCCAGGCGGCGCGCCAGTCGTGCGAGCGCGCGAGCTGCACGCCCATGCGGACGTGGTGGCGCGCGAGGTTCCGCCGGATCGCCAGGTCCTCCGGGTTGAGCATCACCGCCTGGCGGTACTCGTCCACGGCCATCGCGCCGCGCCCCACCGCCTCCAGCGAGCGCGCCTGGATCTCGTGGCGGCGCGCGCCGATCGCGCGGTTGAGCGCGCTGTCCGCCGCCGCGAGCGACTCCCCGGCGGGCGGCCACCGGTCGAGGCGCGCGCGGACGTCGGTCTGCCACGCCAGGAGCGCGCGCGCCTGCGGGCGAGCCGTGCCGTCGGCGAGGCTGCGGGGCTCCTGCATCTCCACGAGACGGTTGTCGTCGGTGTGGAAGGACGCGCTCTGCGAGAACGTGCGCAGCGCGTCGCGGTCGAGCATGAAGTGCGAGAGGAACGTCGGCAGATCGTGCACGCCGGCGCGCTGGAGCGCGGCCGCCACGCGCGGCTCGCCGAACGCCTCCGCGATGCGCGCGGTCGGGAGCGCGGCCGGCTTCGACGAGGCCACCAGGAGAACGTCGCTCCACTCGGCCACCCACGCATCCACGGAGGGGAAGACCTCGGTGATCGTCCGCATCACGCTGCGCAACGACTCGTCGCTCACGGAGTAGCCCTGGATCCACTGGCAGAGGATGCCGCCGTCCGCGAGGTGGTCGCGGCACAGCTCGAAGAACTCCCGCGTGAAGAGGTTGCCCACGCCCGCCGCCCAGAGATTCGACGGCTGCGAGACGATGACGTCGTAGCGCTCGCGGGTGAGCAGGAGATGGTTCCGGCCGTCGCCGCGGATGAGCGTCACGCGCGGATCGTGCAGCGCGTCGCCGTGCCATGCGGTGAAGTAGCGCGCGGCCTCCACCACGCCTTCGGACAGCTCCACGCACTCCACTCGCTCCACGGGATGCGAGAGGACGGCGCCGAGCGTCACGCCGCTGCCGAGCCCGATCACGAGCACGCGCTTCGCCGGACCCTGGTGGAGGACGAGCGGCAGGCTGCCGAGCATCGTGTTGGTCTTCAGGTCCCCTTGGCCGGTGGCTTCCGTGCGTCCGTCCACCTGGAGCTTGTAGTCGCCGCCGCGACGCTTCACCGAGACCGTGGCGGCCACGCCCTCGCGGTAGTACACGATCTCGTCCGAGGGATCGGCCGCGCGTTGCGCGAGGGTGGAGGAGGAGGCTCCGCTCGTGAAGGCTGCGCGATCCCATCGCGGGAGGAACGCCGCCAGCGCGCCGAGGGCCACGGCGAGCGCGCCGGCCGCCGCGAGGCGACGCGCCCGCGGGCCGGGGGCGAGGAACATGGCCATGACCGCCGCCACGCCGTTCAGCGCCGCGAACACGGCGATGCCGTTCCGGATCCCGATCGTGGGCAGCACCACGAAGCCGGCGAGCACCGAGCCCAGGATCGCGCCCCAGGTGTTCACCGAGTAGAGCGAGCCCACGCCTCGAGCCAGGTCGCGCGTGCCGCGGATGGCGGCGCCCAGCACGAGCGGGAGGCCCATGCCGAGGAGGATCGTGGCGGGGAGGAGCGCCGCGCCCGCGATGGCGAACGTCACGGCCAGAAACCCGCCGAAGCCTCCGCCCAACCGGTGCGACAGCTCGAGGAAGCGCGCGGGCAGCGTGTCGAAGAGAGACGCGAGCGCCACCACGGCGAGCGAAGCGAGGGCCTGGCTCAGCGCGAGGGCGAACGCCGGGCGCTGCGCGCGACGCAGCAGCCACGTGGCGAAGGCGCTGCCGATCGTGATGCCCACGAGAACGGTGACGAGGATGACGGAGAACGCGTACACCGTGTTGTCGAGAGAGAGCACGAGAGCGCGGGTCCAGAAGACCTGGTAGCCGAGCGACGTGAGGCCCGAGAGCGCGGAGATGAGCAGCAGCGAGGGGCGCGCCCACTCGCGTCGCGGAGCGGCGGCCGCCGGGGAGGGCGGCGCCGTGCTCGGGGACGACGGGTCCGCGGCGGGCGTCGGCTCGGCGGAGGACCTCGGTGCGGCGGAGGACGACGGGGCGCCGGTGGATGCCGGCACGGCGAAGCGCAGCCCGCGGCCGAAGAGGATCGCGGTGGCGCCCACGAGGAGGTTCGTGGCGACCGCGGCGGCGCACGTGGCGCGCAGCCCGAGGGCCGGAAGCAGCACGAACCCGGCGAGGCCGGCGCCGAGCGTCGCGCCGAGGGTGTTGATCGTGTAGAGGAACCCTACGTCTCCCGCCGTGCCTTCCTCGCGCGAGAAGGCCCTCGCGAGCACCGGCAGCGTCATGCCCATGAGGGTCGCGGGCGGCACGAGGATCAGCGCGGAGACGACGGCGCGGAGGATCGACAGCACCGGGAGAGAGGGATGCAGCGCGTCGTAGATGCCCACGAAGACGCGGTTCGCGAGCGGCAAGGCGAACGGCACCGCTGCGGCCAGAATCCCGAGCGAAGTCTCGAGCAGCCCGTACGCGCGGAGCGGCCGCTCCCATCGGTCCGCGCGGCGGGCGGCGATCGCCGCGCCGAGCCCGAGCCCGCCCATGAACACCGCGAGCACGGTGGCCGTGGCCAGCGCGGTCACGCCGAAGATCGCGTCGAGCAGCTTGAACCAGACGACCTCGTAGACGAGCCCCGCCGCTCCCGTCACCGCGAACAGCACGGGGACGAGTCGCCGGAGCACGGGTCGATCTTCGACGGCGGTCATGGAGTCGTCACCCGAGCGGCGATCGAGGGGGCCGCCCCCGCGCGGCAGTCATGGACGGTGTCACCCGAGCATCGGCAGGCAGACGACCTCGGGGACGACGAAGCGATCGCTCCGCCGCGCGATGTCCACGATCAGCTCCGCGACCTCGTCGGCGCTCATGAAGTCGCGGGCGGGATCGATCGCGCTGCGCGGGAAGGGCAGGAATGCGCGGCTCTCCCAGAACGGCGTGTCGATGCCCCCCGCGACCACGCTCGTCACGCGCACGCCGTGCTTCGCCGCCTCCTGCTGGAGCACTCCGGTGAGCCCCTGCACCGCCCACTTCGAAGCGCCGTACGCGGACTCGTTCACGAGATGGCGGGCGCCCGAGATGGACGAGATGTTGACGATGAGGCCCTCGCCCCGCTCCTTCATCACGCGGAACGCCGCCTGACAGCCGAGGTAGGTGCCCTTCACGTTCGTCGCGAGCATCTCGTCGAGATCCTCTTCGCGCGTCTCGAGGAAGGGCGAGTACACGGCCACGCCCGCGTTGTTCACCATGACGTCGAGGCGGTCGAAGCGCTCGAGCGCCGTGCGCACCAGCCGCTCCACGTCCTCCACCCGGCGCACGTCGCACAGCAGCGCGACCGCGCCGCCGCACTCCTTCGCGACCTCCGTGAGGCGCTCGGCGTCCCGCGCGCCGAGCACGAGCCTCGCCCCGGCGCGATGGAACGCGCGCGCGAGCGCGGCGCCGAGCCCGCGGCTGGCGCCGGTGATGCAGACGACGCGATTCTCCAGCGAGGTCACCTCGATCCCTCCGCACGGAACGACCGATTCTCCAGGATCTCGTCGATCGCGTCGAGGCAGCGGTCCACTTCGTCCGCCGTGTTGTAGAAGTGCGGCGCGATCCGCAGCCCGGCGCCCGGCCGGAAGTCCACGAGGATCCCGCGCTCGGCGAGGGCGCGCTCGATCTTCGCGGCATCCGCCGGCCCCGCGGGATCCACGGTCACCAGGCCGCCGCGGCGCCACGCGTCCCGGGGAGTGCGCACGGTCCAGCCGCGCGCGTCGGCGGCGGCGATGAGGCGCTCGGTGAGGCGCACGCTCTTCGCACGGATCGCGTCCACGCCCGCCTCCGCCACGACCGCGATGCCCGCCTCGGCCGCGCGGATCGCCGGGATCCCGGGCGTGCCGTGCAGGAAGCGCTCGATGCCTTCGGCGCGCCGGATCTCGCCCGGGTCGAACGCGAAGGGGTCCGCGTGCGCCTGCCAGCCCGTGAGACGCGGCGCGAGGGCGCCGATGCGGTCCGGCCGCACGTAGAGGAAGGCGTTTCCGGGGCCGCCGCAGAGCCACTTGAGGTTGCCGCCGACCGCCGCGTCGCAGCCGATGCGGGTCAGGTCGACGGGGACGGTGCCCGCCGTCTGGTAGAGGTCGAGGAGGAAGACGGCGCCGGCGTCGCGGGCCTTGGCGGCGATCGCGTCGGCGTCCAGCACGTAGCCGGTGCGGAAGAGCCCGTGCGCCACGCACACCACGCGCGTGGTCTCGTCGATGGCGTCGAGGATCCGGTCCTCGTCGATCGAGAGACCGTCCGCCGAAGGCACGATGTCCACCCTCGCGCCGCGCGCGGCGAGCCCGCGATACGAGTAGAGAAGCGACGGGAAGTCGAGCGCGGTGCACACGAGACGGTCGCGCGGCGGCGTGAAGTCGATGGCGGAGAGGAAGACCGCGGAGGCGAGCGTCACGTTCGGCTGCATCACCACCGAGCCCCTCGCCGCGCCGATGAGGGGGGCCAAAGCGTCGCCCACCCGGCTCGGGAGGTCCCACCACGCCTCCTCCCACGCGCGGACGCCGCGGCGCGACCACTCGCGAGCGAAGCGGTCGAGGTCCACGGCGGCGCGACGCGGCATCGCCCCGAGCGAATGGCTCACGAGGTACGTGCATTCCGAGAGGATCGGGAACTCGTCCCGGAAGCGAAGGAGAGGGTCGCCGGGGTGGGTCACGGGGTCGCTCCGGGGCCGCGGGAAGGGCGATGAAAGCACCCTTCGGGGCGAGGGCGCAACGCGAAGCCGGCACCGGCTTCCCTGGACGCGCGCCTCGCGCTACGATCCGCCCATGATCCGTTCGCCCGGCGCCCCGGCCAAGATCGTCCTCTCGGCGGCGGCCGTCCTCGCGCTCCTCGTGGCCGCCGGGTGCGGCGGGAAGGGGAGCGGTCCGAAGGCCCCGCCGAAGCCCGCCCTCCGGGCGTACGTAGGCACGGTGCTGGCGCCGGCCTTCGGCGAGATCGTTCAGCGCTTCGAGAGCCAGACGAAGCTCGGGGTGGCGACCGTGGACGGCGCGGCGTCCGAGCTGGCCGCTCGGATCGCCAAGAGCGACTCCTGCGACGTCTTCTTCCCGGGCGGCGACAAGTGGATGGACTGGCTGGAGCAGCAGGGCAAGGTGGAGAAGGGAACGCGCCGGGAGATCGTGCGCGGCACGCTGGTGCTGGTGGCGGCGAAGGAGCACTCGTTCGCCTTCGATCCGGCGGGGTCGGTGCCGTTGCCCCAGGCGTTCCAGGGACAGCTCGCCATCCTCAACCCCGATCGCGTCCCGGTGGGCGCCGTGACCAAGCAGGCTCTCGAGCGCGCGGGATGGTGGGGGGCCTTCGCCTCGCGCCTGCAGCCCACGCCCGATCCCAAGACGCTGCTCTCCGTCGTCGGACGGGGGAAGGGCGCGGCGGGGATCGTGTGCGCGTCGGACGTGCAGGGCAATCCGCTCGTGGAGGTGGTGGCCGCGTTGCCCGACACGCTGTACGACCCGATGACCTATCCCGCCGCGATCCTCGCGGGGCACGCCACGCCCGCGGCGCGACGCTTCGCGGAGTTCCTCGCGGGGTCGGAAGCGGGGGAGATCCTCGCGCGGCACGGCTTCCGGCTGGAGAAGCCCGGAGCGCCCGGAGCGCCCGGAGCGCCGGCGAAGTAGCCGCTTCCACCGTGCTCGCCCTTTCCCGCGACGCGCGCGGACGCGCCGGTGCTGCGGCTATCGCCCGGGCGCGGCCTCGTCCCCGTTCGTGCGCGGCTCGATCGGCGCCGCCGGCTGGGCTCGCTCCGCGATCTCCCGCGTGACGTGCACGATCCCGCCGATCAACCCCTGCAGGACCGCGATTCCGTAGGACGCCAGCGAGAGCGCGAGGGCCGTGGCCGGCTCGAAGCCCGCGCGCGTGAGCAGCGCCACGAACGCCCACTCGCGCACGCCGAGGCCGTTGATGCCCACCGGCAGCATCATCGCCGTGAAGACGAGCGGCACCACCACGAGGAACGTGCGGAAGGGGGCGTCGCCGCCGAACGCGAACTGGATGAGCCAGAAGTGCACGATGAGGAGGAACTGGAAGCCCACCGAGAGGGCGAAGTTCGCGGCGAGAGCGCCGGGCGCCTTGGAGAAGAGTTCGAAGGCGCCGAGCATCTTCGCGACCACGCGGCGGACGAAGGCGATCGGCACCCGGGGCAGCAGCCTCGCCGCGAGGTGTCGCACGGGCGCGCTGAGCGCGAGATAGAGCCCCACGGCGGAGACGACGAGGGCCGCGATCAACGCCTCGGTGACGCGCGGGCCCAGCCATTTCGCGTGACCGGCCGCCGCGGCCACGCCGCCGAGGCAGAGCGTGGCCAGGAGCCCGATCATCCGCTCCACCAGCACCACGGTCAGGTGCTCCGTGAAGCTGCCGCCGCCCTTCTTGCGCGCGCCGGCCGCGCGGACGACGTCGCCGCCGACGTTCGAGGGCAGGAAGTTGTTGAAGAAGAGCCCCACGAAGTACGAGCCGAAGAGGTACGAGATCGCGACGCGGCGGCGGAGGCTGGCGAGGAGCAGCTGCCACCGCCAGGCGCCGAGCAGGTTCGCGGCGGTGCTGACGAGGAGGGCGGCCAGGACCCACTCGTGCTTCGCGTGCGCGAGCTTGTCCTTCAGGTCGCCCCAGTGGACCTGCCGCAGCACCCAGAAGAGGAGGGCGACGCCGAGGACGATGCGCCCGATGCGGAGGATGTGGCCCTTCAAGCGGCACCTCGGCGGAGATCGCTCGCCAACGAAGCCGGGGAGTCTAGCATGGGCCCCGGCCGTTGGCGCGCCGCCCGCGCCCCGCTCCGCGACCGCCGCGAACGTGTCGCGCGGTCACGCCTCACTCGCCCGTGATCGTCACGACGAGCCGCCGCGCCGAGGCTCGACGTCGATGCTCGAAGAGATAGAGCCCCTGCCACGTGCCCAGCGCGAGGGCGCCTTCCTGGATCGGGATCGTCTCCGACGTGTGCGTGAGCGCCGCGCGGATGTGCGAGGGCATGTCGTCGGGGCCTTCGGTCGTGTGCGTGTAGAAGGGCGCGTTCTCGGGGGCGAGACGGCGGAAGCCCTCCTCCAGGTCGGCCCGCGCGGAGGGGTCGGCGTTCTCCTGGATGAGGAGCGAAGCGGACGTGTGCCGCACGAAGACGTGGCAGAGCCCGGTCCTCACGCCGCTCTCCCGGACGAGGGCCGCCACTTCGGCCGTCACCGGATGGAGGCCTTGGCCCTTGGCCGGTACGCGGATCTCTCGCTGGAGCCACATGGCGCGATGCTATTATCCTCGGTCATTCGCCGCCATGTCGAAGCGGCCTTCTCGAAGGGGCCCTCGTGTCCAAGCCGGCCGTCGTCCTCCTGAGCGGGGGACTCGATTCCACGACCGTCCTCGCCCACGCCGTGGCCGAGGGCTGGAAGGCCTATGCCCTCTCCTTCGACTACGGCCAGCGTCATCGCGAAGAGCTGGCGCGCGCGGCGGAGATCGCGGGGCAGCTCGGCGCGGCGGAGCACCGCATCGTGAAGGTGGACCTCGCTTCCTTCGGCGGCTCGGCCCTCACCGCAGACCTCGACGTTCCGAAGAACCGCTTGGCGCAGGGCGAGGGGGCGCTCGCGCGGCACTCCGCGGAGGAGTCCGCCACCGAGATTCCCATCACCTACGTGCCCGCGCGCAACACGGTCTTCCTCTCCCTCGCTCTCGCGTGGGCGGAGGCGCTCGGGGCGAGGGACGTCTTCATCGGCGTGAACGCCCTGGACTACTCGGGGTATCCGGATTGCCGGCCGGACTTCCTGCGCGCGTTCGAGCGGCTCGCGAACCTGGCCACGAGGGCGGGTGTGGAGGGCGCCCGCTTCCGGATCCACGCGCCGCTCCTCGATTTCGGGAAGGCGGACATCGTGCGCTTCGCGACGGGCCTTCGCGTGGATCTGTCGCGCACGCTCTCCTGCTACGATCCGGCGGATGGCGGCGTGCCGTGCGGCGCGTGCGACGCGTGTCTCCTCCGCGCGAAGGGCTTCGCGGAGGCCGGGATCGCGGATCCGGGGCTCGCGGCGGCGTCGGCCGCGGTGGGAGCCGGCCGGCCGACGGCGGGGCGCGGGGCGGGCGAGGCGGAGCGGCCGTGAGCGCGATCGTCCTCAACGAGATCTTCCACTCCATCCAGGGCGAGTCCACCTTCGCCGGGCGCCCGTGCGTCTTCGTGCGCCTCACCGCGTGCGACCTCCGCTGCAAGTGGTGCGACACGGAGTACGCGTTCTACGAGGGAACGAAGCGCGAGGTCGCCGAGGTGGCCGCGGAAGTCCTCGCCATCGCCTGCGATCTCGTGGAGGTCACGGGCGGCGAGCCGCTGATCCAGCCGGCCGTGCACGAGCTGATCGCGGCGCTCCTCGAGGAGGGGAGGACGGTTCTGATCGAGACCGGCGGCCACCGGGACATCTCGAAGTGCGATCCGCGCGTGAAGCGCATCGTGGACGTGAAGACCCCTTCTTCCGGGGAAGAGAAGCGCATGCTCTGGGCGAACCTCGAGCAGCTCAAGGACGGGGACGAGGTGAAGTTCGTCGTGCAGGATCGGAAGGACTTCGAATACGCGATGGACGTCATCCGCCGCCACGCGCTGGAGGGTCGCGTGCCGCTGCTGCTCTCGCCGGCGCACGGCACGCTCGATCCGGCGGAGCTGGCGCGCTGGATCCTGGAGAGCGGCGTGCAGGCGCGCCTCCAGATGCAGATCCACAAGATCCTCTGGCCGCACGCGGCGCGGGGGGTGTGAGCCGCATGCGCGTGGAGCTGGAGAAGACGTTCACGTTCGAAGCGGCGCACGTGCTGCCGAAGTCGCCCGAAGGACACAAGTGCCGGCGCCTGCACGGGCACAGCTTCCGCGTGGACGTGGCGGTGGCGGGCGAGGTGGACGAGCGGGCCGGCTGGCTCGTCGACTACGCGGACATCAAGGAAGCCTTCGCGCCGCTCCACGATCGGCTCGACCATCGCTATCTGAACGAGATCGAAGGGCTCGAGAACCCGACCTCCGAGATCCTGGCGGCGTGGATCTGGGAGCGCCTCGCGCCGCGGCTGGCGGGGCTGTCGCGGATCACCGTGCACGAGACCTGCGACGTGCGCTGCCGCTACTTCGGCCCCGAAGGGAAGGAGAGGACGCGATGAAGACCGAGACCGGGCGCGCCGCGAAGGCGAAGGCCGCGGTGGCGGGGAAGAAGCCCGCCGCAGCGCTCGTGGAGACCTTCCCGAATCCCAACCCCGAGCGCGACTACACGATCGATATCTCCGCGCCGGAGTGGACCGCGCTCTGCCCCATCACCGGCCAGCCGGACTTCGCCACGATCCGCCTCCGCTACGTCGCGGATCGCGCGTGCCTGGAGCTGAAGTCGCTGAAGCTCTACCTGCAGTCCTTCCGCGACCGCGGCGTCTTCCACGAGGCGGTGACGAACGAGATCCTCGACCACCTCGTGGCGAGTTGCCGGCCGCGGAGGATGAGGGTGGTGGGAGAGTTCAACGCTCGCGGCGGGATCTCGACCGTGGTGACCGCGGAGTATCCCGCGCCGGGCGCGATGGAGCGCGACGGAGCCTAGAGGCGCCTCTCCACGCTCCGTCGTGTCGCTCGCCGCGCTCCGACTCGGTCGTGGTACCCTGCGCCCGGTTCCACCACCCCTGGATGCCCCCCGGCTCGGTGCCCTTGGCAACGAAGGAGATCCCATGAAGAAGTCGGTCGCTTCCACGCTCGCGGTCGCGCTCCTCCTCTCCGCGACGGCCGCTCTCGCCGCCGTGAAGACGAAGGAGATCGAGTACAAGCAGGGCGACACCACGCTGCAGGGCTACCTGGCGTGGAACGACTCGGCGAAGGGCAAGGTGCCGGGCGTGCTCGTCGTGCACGAGTGGTGGGGTCACAACGCGCACGCGCGCCGTCAGGCGGAGAGGCTGGCGAAGGCCGGCTACGTGGGGTTCGCTCTCGACATGTACGGCAAGGGCAAGGTCGCCACGCACCCCGCCGACGCGCAGACGTTCGCCGCGGAGTCCGTGAAGGACCCGGCCGCTCAGAAGGCTCGCTTCGACGCCGCGCTCGACCTGCTCAAGCAGGATCCCCACGTGGATTCCGCGAAGATCGCCGCGATCGGCTACTGCTTCGGCGGCGGCGTCGTCCTCAACATGGCGCGCGCCGGCGAGGATCTGCAGGCGGTCGTGACGTTCCACGGAGCGCTCGCCACGGACCATCCCGCGGAGAACGGCATGATCAAGCCGCGCATCCTGGTGAACACCGGCGACGCGGACCCCTTCGTCCCCGCGGACCAGGTCGCGGCGTTCGAGACGGAGATGAAGGCCGCCGGAGCGAACTACCAGGTGCTGCACTACGCCGGCGCGAAGCACAGCTTCACGAACCCGGACGCGGCCACCTACGGCATGGAGCAGCTCGCCTACGACGCGGATGCGGACAAGAAGTCCTGGGCGGCGATGCTGAAGATGTTCAAGGACGTGTTCAAGTCGTAACCGGTTGCCGGGCGGCGCGGCGAAGGACAGGACGGTGAGCGCCGGGACGAAGGACTCGCGCGGCGCGAGCATCTTCCGCCGCTACGAAGAGACCACGGTGCCGAAGAGTCGGCCGACGCCGGCCGTGCACCCCATCGCCGCCGCTCCCCAGAACGCCACGCGAAGCGCCCCTCGGACGATCGAGGCGCCGCCGAGGTAGGCGGCGACACCGCCGAGGACGAGCAGGAGGACCAGAGTCACGGCCACTACGACCAGCGCGACGTTCGCCCCCGGCAAGAGCGCCGCGACGACGGCGGGCGGCGCCGCCCCCACCGCGAAGGACGCCGCCGACGCCACCGCGGCCTGAATGGGCCGAGCCCGCGTGGTCTCGTGGATGCCGAGCTCGTCGCGGGCGTGGGCGCCCAGCGCGTCGCGGGCCATGAGCTGATCCGCGACCTGGAGCGCGAGGTCGTGGCTGAGGCCTCGCTCCTCGTAGATCGCCGCCAGCTCGGCCCGCTCGGCTTCGGGCGAGCTGGCCAGCTCTCGCCGCTCCAGCGAGAGATCCGCGTTCTCGGTATCCGCCTGGGAGCTGACCGAGACGTACTCGCCGGCGGCCATCGAGAGGGAGCCGGCCACGAGACCGGCCACGGCGGCCAGCAGGACGGCGGTCTGGCTGGGCTCGGCGGAAGCCACGCCCACGACTAGGCTGCTCGTGGAAATGAGGCCGTCGTTGGCGCCGAGCGTGGCGGCGCGCAGCCAGCCGATCCTTGCGCGACGGTGGCGCTCATTCGGCATGGCGGACCTTGCCAAGGGTGCCCAGCGGCCGGCCCGTCACCGACTCCGCAGTCGGCGCGAAGGCTCGACGTCTCGACGATCTTCGGAGCGTACCCTGCCCGGCGACGTTCAACAACGAATCCCGTCGACGCGGAGCAGTTCTTCGTCGGAACGAGAGCCGCCAACGGCCTGCCTTCGCGTGCTACCAGCCCGGAGTCTCCTCCAGGATGCCGCGATTCCCCCGGCCTAGCGCGGCGCGAGATCCACGATCGTGGCGCCCCAGCCCGATCCCGTCTCCGAGTCCAGGCGAGATCGCACCACGTCCGTGCGCCGAGCGATCACCGCGTGCACGGTCTCGCGCAACGTCCCGATCCCTTTGCCGTGGATGATGCGGACCTCGAGGATTCCGCGGGCGCGACACTCGTCCAGGTACTCGCTCACCACCGACGGGACGTCCTGAGGGCGGAAGGAGTGGAGGTCGAGGGTCCCGTCGATCGGGAGGTCGACCTCGTCCGGCAGGTAGTCGTCCTCGTCGTCGCGTCTCGTCATGGGACCGATCGTAACGGATCGGCGCGGCTTGTGGGCGGGTCGCGTCGCGCCTAGAATCCCGCGGCCTCCCACCGGGGAACGGATTTGGCGAAGGGCAAGCGAAAGCGGAAAGCCGGCGGCCACGCGCGCGCGCGCCCGCGACCGGGTCGCATCCACGAGGAGACGGCTGACGACGATCCGCGTCGCGAGAAGGTCTTCCGCGGACGGCAGAACGCGCCGGCGCTCCCCGAGGAGGCGTCGGTCGGCGAGCTGGCGGGCGACGTTCGGGACGGACGCGTCGTGGCGCTCTTCGGCGGCGAGATCCTCGTGGAGCCCGCGGCGGGCGGCGAGCCCGTGACCGCGCATCTGCGCAAGTCCACGCGGGTGCCGCACCGGGGCGCGAACCCCGTGACGGTGGGCGACTTCGTCCGCTATCTCGAAGGCGCGGTCCCCCCGCACGTGCTCACCGAGGTCCTCCCGCGCCGCACGCACCTCACGCGGCTGCGCCACGGCGGTCAATCGCAGGTGGTCTGCGCGAACGTGGATCTCGGAGTCGTCGTGGGATCCGCGGCCGAGCCGCCGTTCAAGCCGCGGCTGGTGGATCGGTACGTCATCTCGTTCCGCCTCGGCGGTCTCGCGCCGGCGCTCGTCCTCAACAAGGTGGACCTCGTGGGACCGGGCGGCATCGACGAGTGGCTCGCGCTCTACCGGTCTCTCGGCGTGGAAGCGGTGGGCGTCTCCGCCGCCACCGGCGCCGGCGTTTCCGCGCTCGAAGCGATGCTGCGCGGCAAGACGTCGGTCTTCGCGGGGCAATCCGGCGTGGGGAAGTCCTCGCTCTTGAACCGCCTCGCCGGCCTCGACCTTCGCACCGCCGACGTCTACGGCAAGCTCGGTAAGGGCCGCCACACCACGACGTCCTCCACGCTGTACCGCTTGCCCTCGGGCGGCGAGGTCATCGATACGCCCGGCGTTCGCTCCTTCGGACTGCCGCCGGTGACGCGCGAAGCCGTGCACGAGTTCTTCCCCGAGATCGAAGAGGCGGCGAGGGGCTGCCGCTTCGGAGATTGCCGGCACTCGGGAGACGAAGGCTGCGCGGTGGAAGAAGCGGTGAGGGCGGGGCGCATCCCGGTGGATCGGCTGGACAGCTTCCTCGCGCTGCGCGAGGAGGGGGTCGGGAGGGCGAGGTAGCCGCCGCGACGCTTCCGCCCGTCCGCCTCGCCACCCCCACGCCGTCGTGCGGCCGTCGCAGCGTCGCTCTCGCGACGGCCGCGATCTCGCCCCCCTGGTCCTCCCGCCCGGAGTGCCGGCGCCGGCGCCGGCTCCCCGGCGCCGGCAACGTCCTCAGGCCAGCAGCTTCCTCTCCTTCGCGGCGCGGATGAGCTCGTCGCGGAAGTCGGGATGCGCGATGCCGATGAGCGCCTTCGCGCGCTCGCGCAGGCTCATGCCGAAGAGATTCACGGCGCCGAACTCCGTGACGACGTAGTGCACGTCGGCGCGGCTGGTCACCACTCCCGCGCCCGACTTCAGGAACGGCACGATCCGCGACGTCTTTCCGCCCTGGGCCGAGCTGGGCAGCGCGATCACGGGCCGTCCGCCCTTCGAGTGCGCGGCGCCCCGGATGAAGTCCACCTGTCCGCCGAAGCCCGAGTAGATCAGGGGCCCGATCGAGTCCGAGCAGACCTGGCCGGTGAGATCCACCTCGATCGCGGAGTTGATCGCGACGAGATCGTCGTTCCTGGCGATGACGATCGGGTCGTTCACGTACTCCACGGGGTGGCTCTCGATGAACGGGTTGTTGTTGAGGTACTCGTAGAGCTGCGCGCTGCCGAGCGCGAACGTGATCACGACCTTGCCGTGATGGAGGCTCTTGCGGCTGCCCGTCACGGTGCCGCGCTCGATGGCGCGCATCGCGCCGTCGGACATCATCTCGGTGTGGATGCCCAGCTCGAGGTTGCCCCGCAGCGACTCGAAGACGGAGTCCGGGATGCCGCCGATGCCCATCTGGATCGTGGCGCCGGGCTTGATCAGGGGCAGGATGTGCGCCGCGATCGCCTTCTCGACGTCCGTGGCCGGGCCCAGCTCGAGCGTGGGCAGCGGCTCGTTGTGCTCCACGACTGCGTGCACGCGCCCCACGTGGATGAACGAGTCCCCGAGGATGCGCGGCATCTGCTGGTTGACCTGGACGATCACGGTCTTCGCCATCTCGCACGCGGCCTTGGAGGCGAGGTTCTCCACGCCGAAGCTCATGAAGCCGTGCTCGTCCGGCGGCGACACCTGCACCATCGCGACGTCCAGCGGCACGATGTTCTGCCGGAAGAGCCGCGGAATGTGGTGCAGGAAGATGGGCACGTAGTCCGCGCGGCCGTCGTTCACCGCCTTGCGATCCGCGGGGCCCACGAAGAGGGAGTTGTGCCGGAAGTGCTTCTCCATTCCGGGTGCGGAGAGGGGATCCTGACCCAGGAGGAGCACGTGCGTGAGCTGTACGTTCTCGAGCTCGTGCGCGCGAGCCGCCAGCGCCCGGATGAGCGCCTGCGGGATCGCGGCGTTGCCGCCGTAGTAGACGCGATCTCCGCTCTTGATCCGCCCCACCGCGTCGACGCCGCTGCTGAGCTTGGAGTTGTAGTCGGCCAGCCAGTTCATGATCGTTCGCCCGCCGCCAGGAGGTCATTCAGATCCGAGACCGGGAGACCGAGCGTCTCCCCGACGGTCCGGTTCACCATCTTCCCGCGATAGAGGTACACGCCGGCGCCGAGGTCCGGGTCTTCCTGCAGCGCGCCGCGGACGGTCTTGTTCGCGAGCGCGGTGAGGTAAGGGACCGCCGCCGACGCGAGCGCGCGCGACGCCGTGCGCGCGAGGTTCGCGGTCATGTTGGGGACGCAGTAGTGCACCACGTCGTGCGCCACGAAGGTGGGGTCGTCGATCGAGGTGGGTCGGCTCGTCGCCACGCATCCGCCCTGATCGATGGAGACGTCCACGATGACGCTGCCCGGCTTCATCGCGCGCACCATCTCCGCGGTCACCACGAAGGGGGCGCGCGCGCCGGGAATGAGCACGGCGCCGATGACGACGTCGGCGATGCCGGTGTAGCGCTCGAGGCGCTCGCTGGCCGCCACCACGGTCACGATCCGGCCCTGGAACTCGCGGTTCAGCTTCCGGAGCTTCTTCAGGTCCGCGTCGATGACGACCACGTGCGCGCCGTTGGCCAGGGCGCGGCACGCGGCGTTGCGGCCCACGGTGCCCGCGCCGAGGACGAGTACGGTGGGCGGCGGCACGCCGGCCACGCTCCCGATCAGGATCCCGCGCCCGCCGTTGTCGTTCTGGAGCAGGTGAGCGGCCACGTGGACCGCCATCTGGCCGGCCATCTCGCTCATGGGGGTCAGCACCGGAAGGTCGCCGGCCGAGTCGCGGATGACTTCGTAGCCGACGAGCGTGATGCCGAGCGCCATGAGCTTCTCGACGTGCGCCCGCGGCGTCACGGCGAGGTGGTGGAAGGCGCAGACGACCGAGCCGGGCTTCAGGACGCCCACCTCCTCGGCGCCGAGCGCTCCGACCCTGCAGACGACGTCGGAGCGGCGGTAGATCTCCTCCGCGTCGTAGACGATCTGGGCTCCGGACTTCTGATAGTCGTGATCGGCGAACCGGGCGGCGCGCCCGGCGTCCTTCTGGACCAAGACGGTGTGTCCCGCCTGGGTCAGCTGAGCCACGCCGAAGGGCGTGAGCCCCACGCGATGCTCGTGCTGGCGCGTCTCCAGCGGGGTTCCGATGACCATGATCTCTCCCTCCGAGCACCGCCCGAGCGGGCGAGTGCCGGTGACCGGGTCCAATTTGTCGCGCGGAGGGTCCGCCATCCATACCCGCGAGCAATCTTCTTGCCGTTCTTCGCAGCGCGTCCCGAGAAACCTGGCCGAAGGGGCGGGAGGGTCCTCGAAGGGCGCCCGAGAGGCGCCCGGGGTCGTCCGAGGGCGGCCCTTGTGAATCAGGGGCGCCTCTGCTAAAGGGGAGCCTTCCCGACGCCCGCGGGAGACCCATGGAGATCCTCGAAAGCCGCGTCGATTCCACGTCCGCGACGTTTCGCGCGAACGTCGATCACCACGGCCGCCTCGCCGCCGAGCTGGCCGAGCGTCTGGCCGCCGTCCGCGAAGGCGGCGGGCGGGAAGCGCGCGCCCGGCACGAGAAGCGCGGCAAGCTCTTCGTCCGCGATCGCGTGGACGCGCTCCTCGACGAGGGCAGCCCCTTCCTCGAGATCGCGCCGCTCGCGGCCTGGGACCTCTACGAAGACGCCGCGCCGAGCGCCGGAATCGTCTGCGGGATCGGCCGCGTGGCGGGCCGCGAGGTGATGGTCCTCGCGAACGACGCCACGGTGAAGGGCGGCACCTACTTCCCGCTGACCGTGAAGAAGCATCTCCGCGCGCAAGACGTCGCGCGGGAGAACCGCCTGCCGTGCATCTACCTCGTCGACTCGGGCGGCGCCTTCCTGCCGCTCCAGGACGAGGTCTTCCCCGATCGCGACCACTTCGGACGCATCTTCTACAACCAGGCGCGCATGTCGGCGGAGGGGATCGCGCAGGTGGCGGTGGTGCTCGGCTCGTGCACGGCGGGCGGCGCCTACGTCCCCGCCATGAGCGACGAGACCGTGATCGTGAAGAACCAGGGCACCATTTTCCTCGGCGGGCCGCCGCTCGTGAAGGCGGCCACCGGCGAGGAGGTGACCGCGGAAGAGCTCGGCGGCGGCGACGTCCACACGCGCATCTCCGGCGTGGCCGACCATCTCGCGGAGAGCGACGCGGACGCCCTTCAGATCGCACGCTCCATCGTGGCCCATCTCGGCGAGACGAAGCGCGAGCCGGTGGAGCGCGCGGAGCCGGAGCCCCCGCGGCACGATCCCGAGGATCTCCTCGGCGTCCTGCCGGGCGACCTCCGGACCGCCTACGACGCGCGCGAGATCCTCTGCCGCATCCTGGACGGCTCGCGCTTCCACGAGTTCAAGGCGCGCTACGGCAGCACCCTCGTCACGGGCTTCGGCCACCTCCACGGCTACCCCGTGGCCGTGCTCGCGAACAACGGCGTCCTCTTCTCCGAGTCCGCGCTCAAGGGAACGCACTTCATCGAGCTCGCGTGCCAGCGCGGGACTCCCTTGATCTTCCTCCAGAACATCACGGGCTTCATGGTGGGGAAGGACGCCGAGCACGGCGGCATCGCGAAGGACGGCGCGAAGATGGTGAACGCCGTCGCGAACGCGGCGGTGCCGAAGATCACGGTCATCGTGGGCGGGAGCTACGGAGCGGGGAACTACGGCATGTGCGGGCGCGCGTACGGGCCGCGCTTCCTCTTCATGTGGCCGAACGCGCGCATCTCTGTCATGGGCGGCGAGCAGGCCGCGAGCGTGCTCCGCACGGTGAAGGCGCAGCAGCTCGCGGAGAAGGGCCAGTCGATGTCCGAGGAAGAGGGCCGCGAGTTCATGCGCCCCACGCTCGAGAAGTACGAGCGGGAGGGCAGCCCGTACTACTCCACCGCGCGCCTCTGGGACGACGGTATCATCGATCCGCGCCGCACCCGCGACGTTCTCGCCCTGGCGCTCTCCGCCACGATGAACGCGCCCATCGGGTCTTCGACCTTCGGCGTGTACCGGATGTGAGCCACGTGAGCCTCGTCCGAGTCGTCCGCGACGGCCCCGTTCTCCGCGTGGCGCTGAGCCGTCCGGAAGCGCGCAACGCGCTCTCCGCGGCGCTCGTGGCCGAGCTGGGGCAGGTGTTCTCGGAGCAGGCCGCCGACGCGTCCGTCCGCTGCGTCGTTCTCTCCGGGGACGGGGCGGACTTCTGCGCCGGGGCGGACCTCGCGGACATGCAGCGCCTCGGCTCCGCGGACTTCGCCGAGAACCTCGCCGACGCCGAGCGCCTTTCCGCCACGTTCCGCGCGCTGCACGACTTCCCGCGCCCGGTCGTCGCGCGCGTGCAGGGCAACGTCTTCGGCGGCGGCGCCGGGCTCGTCTGCGCGTGCGACATCGCCGTCGTGGCGAAAGACGCCCGCTTCGCGTTCAGCGAGGTCCGCCTCGGGATCCTGCCGGCGATCATCAGCCCGTACGTCGTGCGGCGGATCGGGGAGGCGAACGCGCGGCGGCTCTTCCTCACGGGCGAGCGCTTCGACGGCGTGCGCGCGGCCGAGATCGGGCTCTGCGCGGCCTGCGTGGACGCGGCGGAGCTGGACCTCGCCCTCGAGCGGATCGTCGAGGAGATGCTGAAGGGCAGCCCCGACGCGCAACGTCGCATCAAGGCGCTCCTGGACAACGTGACCGACGTGCCGCTCGCGGCCTCCACGCGTCGCGTGCCGCGCTTCATCGCGGAGGCGCGCGCGTCGGAGGAAGGTCAGGAAGGGCTTCGCGCCTTCCTCGAGAAGCGGAGGCCGAAGTGGGCGAGCGGCGACTGAAGAAGGTCCTCGTCGCGAACCGCGGCGAGATCGCGTGCCGCGTGCTCGCGGCCCTGCGCGAGCGCGGGCTCGCCTCCGTGGCCGTGTTCAGCGAGGCGGACCGGGGCGCCCTGCACACGCGACTCGCGGACGAGGCGATCGCGATCGGGCCGCCGCCCGCGATGGAGTCCTACCTCGCCGTGGAGCGGATCGTGGGGGCGGCCCGGCAGGCCGGCGCCGACGCCGTCCATCCCGGCTACGGCTTCCTCTCGGAGAGCGAGGGCTTCGCTCGGGCGGTCGAAGCGGCGGGGCTCGTGTGGGTGGGGCCGCGCCCGGAGACGATCGAGCTGTTCGGGGACAAGCGTCGCGCCCGCGACGTCGCGATGAAGGCGGGCGTTCCCGTCGTTCCCGGATGGGAAGGCGAAGCGACGGATCTCGCCGGCGCCGCGCGAGCGGCGAAGCGGATGGGCTTCCCGGTCCTGGTGAAGGCGGCTCTGGGCGGCGGCGGCAAGGGCATGACGAAGGTGCAGCGCGAGGAGGAGCTGGCGGGGGCGCTCGCGACCGCGGCGCGCGTGGCCCGCTCCGCGTTCGGCGACGACGCGGTGTACCTCGAGAAGTGGATCGAGCGCCCGCGGCACGTGGAGGTCCAGATCCTCGGCGACGGCGAAGGGAACGTCGTGCATCTCTTCGAGCGCGAGTGCTCCCTGCAACGTCGCCATCAGAAGGTGGTGGAGGAGTCGCCGTCCTCGGCGCTGGACGACGGCACGCGACGCGCCCTCACGGAGGCCGCGGTGTCGGTGACGCGCGCCGTCCGGTACCGATCGAGCGGCACGTGCGAGTTCCTCCTGGCGGAGGGCGGCCGCTTCTTCTTCCTCGAAGTGAACGCGCGCATCCAGGTGGAGCATCCGGTCACGGAGCTCGTGACGGGCCGCGACCTCGTCCAGGCGCAGCTCGACGTGGCGGAGACCGGCCGGCTGCCGTTCGCGCAGAAGGAGGTTCACGCGCGCGGCGCGGCGGTGGAGGCGCGCCTCTATGCCGAGGACCCGGACGCGGGCTTCCTGCCGCGCACGGGTGACCTGCTGCGCGTGGAGTTCCCGAGCGGACCGTGGATCCGCGTGGATGCGGGCGTGACCTCGGGGGACGTCGTCACGTCGCACTACGATCCCTTGCTCGCGAAGGTCATCGCGTACGGCGCGGATCGCGCGACCGCCTGGCGACGCCTCGCTCGCGCCCTCGAAGGCACGGTCGTTCACGGGCCGACGACGAACCTCGCGTTCCTGCGCGAGCTCGTCGCGCGGGAGGACGTGATCGCCGGCCGCTACGACGTCGAGACGATCGAGAGCAAGTTCCTGCCCGAGCGGCTCGCGCGCCTCGAGCACGGCGGCGAGGATCTCCTCGCAGCGGCGGCAGCCCTGGCGGAGCGCTTCCGTCTGGCCGGGGGCGGGCTCGCGCCGGTGCGGAACGGCGGCGCGAAGCGGAGCGGCGGCGCGGATCCGTTCGACGCGCTCGCGGGCTACCGGCATCCCGGGCTGGGGGGTCGCGCGTGAACGACGCCACGGCTGCGGATTCGGGCCTCGGAGGCGGACCGTGAAGGAGACCTATCGGCGGCTCGGCGGGGAGGCGCACGACG
This sequence comes from bacterium, assembly GCA_046330135.1. Lineage (GTDB taxonomy): Bacteria > ARS69 > ARS69 > ARS69 > ARS69 > CAYYFX01. Next base: position 85,055 of record JAXLTI010000010.1, on the reverse strand, counting down.
TGCTCGTGGAGGCGTCGGGCGAGTGGAGCGCGCGCGTCCGCACGGGCCAGCTGGATGTCACGCTCGCCGTCACGCCGCTCTCGCCGGGGTGGTTCCTCATGTCGGACGGCACGCGGAGCTGGCGCGTCTGCGTGGATCGGGACGGCGCGTTCCGCCACGTCACGGTGGAAGGCGTGGGCGAGGCTCGCTTCGAGCGTGAGGTGGGCGGGCGCCGGCGGCGCGAGGCTCCGGAGGGCAGCCTCGCCTCGCCGATGCCGGGCACGGTGGTGAAGGTGCTCGTGAAGGTCGGCGATCGCGTGGCGAAGGGGGAGGAGCTCCTCCTCGTCGAGGCCATGAAGATGGAGATCAAGATCGAGTCGCCGCTCGCGGGCACGGTGCGCGCGGTGCGCAAGCGCGAAGGCGAGCCGTGCGACGCGGGCGAGACGCTCGTGGAGATCGCGCCGGAGAAGGGCGGCGCATGAGCGAGGCCGAGCCCACGCGCGTGCGCATCGTGGAGGTGGGCCCGCGCGACGGGCTCCAGAACGAGAAGCGCCCCGTCCCGGCCGCGGCGAAGATCGCGTTCGTGAACGCGCTCGTGGCGGCCGGGCTCGCGGACGTGGAGGTGTCGAGCTTCGTGCGGCCCGACCGGGTGCCTCAGCTCGCGGACGCGGCGGACGTGTTCGCCGGCATCGAGCGGAAGGCCGGCGTGCGCTACTGGGCGCTCGTGCCGAACGCGAAGGGGCTGGAGGCGGCGCGGGCCGCTCGGGTCGGGCACGTGGCGGTGTTCACGGCGGCGTCGGACGGTTTCTCGCGCGCGAACGTCGGCGCGAGCGTGGAGGAATCCCTCGCCGCCCTGAAGCCCGTGATCGCGGACGCGAAGGCGGCCGGGATGAGCGTGCGCGGCTACGTCTCCACCGTCTTCGGCTGCCCGTACGACGGCGACGTGGATCCTGCGCGCGCCGCCGCGGTGTCCCGCGTGTTGATGGACGCCGGGTGCAGCGAGCTGTCGCTCGGCGACACGATCGGGGTGGCGGTGCCGCGCGACGTCGAGCACGCGATCGCCGCGCACGACGCGATCGGCGTTCCGCGCGAGAAGATCGCGCTGCACTTCCACGACACGCGCGGCACGGCGCTCGCGAACGTCGCCGAGGGGTTGCGCCAGGGCATTGCCACGTTCGACGCGTCGGCGGGCGGGCTCGGCGGGTGTCCCTTCGCGCCGGGCGCCACGGGGAACGTGGCCACCGAGGATCTCGTCTACTTCTTCGAGCGCTCCGGGCTCGCCACCGGCGTTTCGCTCGCGGAGGTTGCGGAAGCGTCCGGCGCCATGGCGGTCGCGTTGGGGATCCGCCTCCCGTCCCGGGCGCGCGCGGCGTGGGAGGCGCGCAAGACGCGCTAGGCGAGCCGCCGGGCCGCCGGCTCGCAGCGCAGGGGCTCGAGCTCGGGGACCCCTCCGGCGCGGCTGTGGTAGTATCTGGGCATGTCCGGCTCCCCGCTGCGCAACGTCGGTCTCGCTCTCGCCATCGTCCTCAGCGCCGCCCCGGCGTTCGCGCTGCGGGTCATGGACTACAACCCGCTGAACTACAACGGCACCACCGGGCGCGACGCCTACTACCGCAGGATCCTCGCGAACGTGCAGCCGGACATCCTGGTCCTGGAGGAGATCGCCACCGACCAGGCGGCGGTGAACGCGTTCAAGACGAACGTCCTGGAGGTCGTGAACCCGGGTCAGTGGATCGCAGGTCCTTTCACCAACGGCCCGGACACGGACGCGGCCATCTTCTACCGTGCGTCCGCGTGCAGCCTCGTCGCGTACGTCACGATCCCCACCGACCTCCGGAACATCTACGAGTGGACGGTGCGTCCGACGGGTCACTCGAACCCCTCCACGGACTTCCGCCTCTACGCGGTCCATCTCAAGGCGAGCCAGGGCTCGTCGGAGGAAGCGCAGCGACTCTCCGAGGTGACGTCGCTGCGGGCGCAGATGGAGACGTTCCCGGTGGGCGGGCACTACGCCGTGATGGGCGACTACAACATCTACACCGCCACCGAGCCCGCTTACGTGTACATGACCTCCCCGGCGCACGGGCTCGCGGGCGTCCTCGAGGATCCGATCCAGCGCGAGGGCAACTGGCACGACGACGCGTCCTTCGCGGACATCCACACGCAGTCCACGCGCACCACGAGCTTCGGCGGCGGCGCCACCGGCGGGATGGACGACCGCTTCGACATCATCCTCGTTTCGCCCTCGGATCGGGACGGCCAGGGCTTCGACGCGCTGCCGTCCACCTACACCGCCTTCGGCCAGGACGGACAGCACTTCAACCTGGCGATCAACATCCCGCCGTACTCGGTGGTCGATTCGCTGACGGCGGTCGCGCTGTGGCAGGCGTCCGACCACATTCCGGTGTTCGTGGACTACCAGCTTCCGGCTCTGATGAACGTGGCCTCCTCGCTCGGGCTCGGCACCGCCATCGTGGGCGGGACGGCGTCGGCGATCCTGAGCGTGGGCGATTCGGCGGCGCCGCCGGCGGACGCGCTGGACTACTCCTTCGCGGCCCCGCCGGGCTTCTCGGCGCCGGGCGGCTCATTCCAGGCTGCGCCCGGCGTCACGAATCCGCACGCGATCGACATGGATACGTCCACGCCGGGGGTGAAAGGCGGGACTCTCGTCATCTCGAGCGACGATCCCGATCGGCTCGGGCAGAACGTGGCGCTTGCCGGCACGGTGCTCGCGCACGCGGTCCCCAGCGCCGACGCGGGGACGCAGCAGCTCGTGGCCGCGCTCGATCTAGGAACGGTGGCGGATCCGGACACCGCGGCCGCGGTCGCGTCCGTCTTCGATCTCGGCTACGGGCCGCTCGAATCCGCGCTCGAAGTGCACGCCGCCGATCTCGGCGGGGATCCCGGCTTCTTCCTGGACGGCGGCTTCTCCGCGCGAACCGCGGCCGCCGCTCCGGCGACCTACGGCGTGCGCTTCGCGGCGGCCGGCGCCACGAGCGGCGTGCACACGGGGACGCTCGTCTTCCACACGCGCGATCTGCCGGGGCTCTCCGGCGCCCTGGACCGGGACGACGTCCAGTTCGACCTCACGGTGACGGTGCAGAACGGCGCCACCGGAGCGCAGGTGGCCGCGGCGCCGCCGACGCGCACGGGCTTCGTGTCGCTCTCGCCGAATCCCTTCCGGGGCGAGGCGTCCGTCCGCTTCGGCCTGGCGGCGCCCGAGCGCGCGCGGATCGTCGTGGTGGACGTGGCCGGGCGGATGGTGCGCGGGCTGCTGGACCGCTCGCTTCCCGCCGGAGCGCACGACGTTTCCTGGGACGGCCGTGACGCGGGCGGCCGCGTGGCGGCGCCGGGCATCTACTTCGTGCGCTTGACCGCCGGGAACGTCGCGGAAACGCGGAAGATCGCCCACCTCCGATAGCGTCCCGATTGAGTCCCGACGACGCACGCCGTACACTGCGTCGGGTACGACTTTCGGTCGTCGTGCCCGGAAGGACGTCGGCGTGAGTCTCTACGCAACGGCCTGCCTCGGCTCGTACAGGCTGCTGGAGAAGCTGGGCGAAGGCGGCATGGGCGTCGTGTGGAAGGCGCTCGACTCGCGGCTCGGCCGCGAGGTCGCCCTCAAGTTCCTGCCCGAGGACTTCGCGACCGATCCCGTCCGTCTCGAGCGTTTCGAGAGCGAGGCTCGCGCGCTCGCTGCGCTGAACCATCCGCACATCGTCACCATCCACTCGATCGAGGAGGCGGACGGCCGGTTGTTCATGGCCATGGAGCTCGTCCGGGGCCGGCCCCTGGACGAGATGATCCCCGCCGGCGGCCTCCCGCTCCGCGAGTTCTTCGACCTCGCCATTCCCATCTGCGGCGCCCTCGGTGCTGCCCACGCGCACGGGATCGTCCATCGCGACTTGAAGCCGCGGAACGTCGTCGTCACCGCGGAGGGCGCGGTGAAGCTGCTCGACTTCGGACTGGCCCGGAGCTCCGCTCCGGTCCCGGCATCGGATCCCGACGAGGCGAGCACGCTGGCGACCGAAGAGCCCCGGGGGATCTCGGGGACGATCCCGTACATGGCCCCCGAGCAGATCCGCGGGGATGCGCCGGATCGGCGGTCCGACATCTTCTCCCTGGGCATCATGCTCTTCGAGATGATCTCCGGTCGTCGTCCTTTCCGGGGCGGCACCATCGCGGACCTCACCGCATCCATCCTCAAGGACACGCCGACCCCGCTCACCGAGGTGCGCCCGGACCTGCCGCGTCACCTCGACCGGTTGATCCGTCACTGCCTCGAGAAGGACCCGGAGCGCCGTGCCGCGAGCGCTGCCGCTCTCGAGAGCGAGCTCGAGTCGGTGCGGCGGGAGGTGGGAACCGTTCGCGGCGGGGAGATCCCCTCGATCGCCGTCCTGCCCTTCGCGGACATGAGCCCCGAGAAGGATCAGGACTACTTCTGCGAGGGCATCGCCGAGGAGATCATCAACTCGCTCACGCGCATCCAGAACCTGCACGTGACCGCGCGCACGTCCTCGTTCCAGTTCAAGAGCGCGGCGCTCGACACGCGGGAGATCGCCGATCGCCTCGGCGTCAGCGCGATCCTCGAAGGCAGCGTCCGCAAGGCGGGAGAACGGTTGCGCATCACCGTGCAGCTCGTGAGCGCGTCCGATGGATACCACCTGTGGTCGGAGCGTTACGACCGTCAGCTCGCGGACATCTTCGCGATCCAGGAGGAGATCGCCGACCGCGTCACCCAGGCTCTCAAGGGGACGCTCAGCCCGCGGGATCGGCGTGCGATCCGGCAGGTGGCCACGGCGGACGTGCGCGCATACGACTACTACCTGCGCGGGCGGAAGTACTTCAACCAGTACGCCCGACACAGCATCGAGTTCGCGCTCCAGATGTTCCGGCGGGCGATCGAGATCGACCCGAGCTACGCGCTCGCGCACGCGGGCGTCGCCGATTGCTGCGCGTTCATCTACCTGAACGTGGATCGCCGGGAGACCCATCGCCAGTGCGCGGACGAGGCCAGCCTCCGGGCGCTCACGCTCGACCCCGATCTGGCCGAGGCGCACGCGGCGCGCGGGGTGGCCCTCTCCCTGGGCAGCCGACCCGAACGCGCGGGAGACGAGTTCGAGGCCGCGGTACGGATCAACCCCCGTCTGTTCGAGGCCGTCTACTTCTATGCCCGTCACTGCTTCGCGTGCGGAGACCACGAGAAGGCGATCCGTCTCTACCGGCGCGCTTCGGACCTGCGCCCGGAGGACTACCAGGCGCTGCTGCTCGTCGGCCAGATCTACGAAGGTCTGGGGCGGGAGACCGAGGCCCGCGACGTGCGAACGCGGGGAGTGCAGCGCGCCGAGGAGGCGCTGGACCTGAACCCCGACGACGTCCGCGCGCTGTACATGGGGGCGAACGGGCTCGCGGCCCTCGGAGAGCGGGACCGCGGGCTCCAGTGGGCGCGCCGAGCGCGCGAGCTCGCTCCCGACGACACGATGACGCTCTACAACCTGGCTTGCATCTTCTCGCTCGCGGGCGAGCCGGAGGAGGCGCTGGACTCGCTCGAGTCCGCCATCAAGCTGGGGTTCGCGCACCGAAGCTGGGTGGAGCAGGACGGCAATCTGGACCCGATCCGGTCGGAGTCACGGTTCCGCGCCCTCATGGAGCGATGGCGGACGCCTTGACCGTGGGGCAGCGCTCGCGCCGGGCTTTCAGACCTTCGTGACCAGGCTTTCCAGCAACTGGCGGTTCGAGCGATAACGCGAGAGCAGCTCCAGGAGGAACGTCATGGCCTCGTGCGGCTTCATCGCGGCCATGTGCCGGCGGAGGAGATAGATCCGCGCCAAGTCCTCGGCGCTGATGAGCTTCTCTTCCTTCCGCGTGCCGGACTTCTCGATGTCCACGCACGGGAAGATGCGCTTCACGAAGAGGTCCCGGGAGAGGAACAGCTCCATGTTCCCGGTGCCCTTGAACTCCTGGAAGATGACCTCGTCCATCCGTGAGCCCGTGTCGATGAGCGCGGTGCCGACGATGGTCAGGCTGCCGCCGCCCTCGATCTTGCGCGCGGACCCGAAGATCTGGCGCGGCACCAGCATGGTGGCGGCATCCAGACCGCCGGAGAGCGTGCGCCCGCCGGAGTCCGAGAACGCGTTGTAGGCGCGGGCGAGGCGCGTGATGGAATCCAGCAGCATCACCACGTCTTCGCCCTTGATCACGTACTCCAGCGCCTCGTTCACGCAGGCCTCCGCCACGCGGATGTGATCCGCGGCGGACATGTCGCTGGAGGCGGCGCGGACGTCCGCCGTGGTGCTGCGCCGGAAGTGCGTGACTTCCTCGGGACGCTCGTCCACGAGCAGGACGAACGTCTTCACGTCCGCGTGGTTCGCGGCGATGGCGTTCGCGATCTTGATGAGGAGGGTGGTCTTGCCGGCCATCGGGGGAGCGACGATCAGACATCGCTGGCCGCGGCCGATGGGCGTCACGAGGTCCAGCGTGCGCGTGGTCACCTCGTCCATGGTGGTCTCGAGCACGAACCGCTGGTACGGATCGATCGAGGTGCCCTGCTGGAGGATCTTCAGCGCCGGGATCTCGCCCAGAGGAATCCGCGGCCGACGTTGACCGCCGGGCCGCCCGCGACGCCTTCCCCCGCCGCCCGGTCCGTTCGGACGCCCGTTCGAGCCCGGTGTCCCGTCCCGGACCTGCTCGTACCCGTTGTTCGAGCGATTGCGGATGGGATGGGGACGGTGTCGGCCGGGGCGGGGACCCGCCGGGTAGCCGCCGGACACTCCCGGCTGGCCTCCGGAGTTTCCCGTCCCGGGACGCTCCCCGTGGTCCCCGCGGAACGGGGCTCCTTCGTTCGGGTCGGAGGAGACGGGGCGTCTGCGAGGTCGTGGACGACGTGAACGCATGTTCTCTCTCGAGGGTTCTCCCCGCTCGACAGGTCGAGCCGGCGGCGGGTTGGGGTGGCTGTACGGACGGTCTTCGCTCTCGATGCTCGTGCTTCGTCGGGTTTCCGGAGCGCCTCGCTCTGCGACCAGCCGGCTCAAGGGCACCGCACGCATCGAACGGCGCGGACGCCGCCGGGAACTCTCGCCTGAAGCCGAGACGCCGGACACGACTTGCGGCGGCCTCTGGGCCCCGCGACGCGCGTCCTCCTGCTGAGAAGCTCCCGGGGCGAGGGGTCCAGGCCGAGATTCGTCGGCCGACCCGCGCCCTCTTCGGTCCCATTCCGAAGGGCCATCGAAGAGGGGGGCGACGGGGAGCGATGCCCCGGGATTCTCGAAAGCTCCCCGAGTCTACGACATTGCTCGGGGGAAATCCTCTCGAAACCTGGTCTCGTTTCTACACCAGGGCGCCGCAGTCAGCAAGGGCGGATTTGCCCTCGCAACCCGTCCGCCCGGCGTCCCTCACTCCTCGTATTCGACCTTGTTGTCGCGGCAGCGGATGCCCTGGCCGTGCACCGCGAAGTCCACCGGTCCGTTGAGGATCGCGTGGTTCAGGGCCACGAGCCCCCGACGCACGTCGGTCTCGACGTGGATGCCGCCGGCGCCGTTGTCGCGGCAGTCGTTGCCGACGAGGACGAGACCGCGGGCGGACCGCACGCGGATCCCTTCGCCGCAATCCTTGACCTCGTTCCCGACGAGGCGAAGCCCCACGCCGCCGGTCACGAGCACGCCGATCTCCTTCATGCCGCTCACGCGGTTGTCGCTGATTCGCACGCGCCGCGTGCCCTCGCCCTCCACGAACACGCCCGGGCCTCCGGAACGCGGCAGCGAGCCGTCCGGCGGACCCTGGACGTCGTTGCCGTTGGCGCGGGTCCGCTGGCACTCGTGGAAGCGGAGAGCGGGACCGCGCGGCTGGCGGATCTCGTTGTCCTCGATGAGCACGCCGTGGCACGCGGTGAGATCGATCGCGGCCTTCTTCGACGTGCCGCACGAGCTCACGCGGTTGCCGCACGCCACGAAGCCGGAGCCGCAGTGCCGCGCCTCGATCGCGGGGCCGCGGATGCCGGCCATCGCGTTCAGCAGGACCTCGAGACGCCGCCGGTTGGACGGGCCGCCGCCGCGCACCTCGATGGCCGCGGGGCCGTCGGGGCGCGGGGCGGCGTCGTGCTCGGGACCTTCGAACACGTTCTCCGCGAGGCGCAGGTTCTCCGCGCCCGCCAGTACGCGAACGAGCGGCGCGTCGCGGTCGGTGGCGGTGGAGCGAAGGCGGTTCTTCACGAAGATGAGACCATAGTCCACCCAGCGATCTCGCGGATCGACGACGACCGCCGGCTCGGTGAACTCCTCGAAGCGGTTGTCCGCCACGAGCAGGTCCGAGACGTCGCGGTCCAGGCGGAGCGCGGTGGCGCCGTGGAGGAACGTGCACGTCTCGATGACGAGGCCGCGCACCCATCGATCCGACGACTCGCCGGCCACGAGGATCGCGGCGCCCTTGCGTGCGGTGAAATCGTCGAAGCGGCAACCCCGGATCTCGATACGGGTTCCGCAGCGGACGAGGACGCCGTGCGCCGCGCGACCCGCGCGGCCCTCGAGGCAGATCCCGTGCAGCGCGACGTCGTGCGAGCCGTCGATGCGGAAGATGCTGTCGACGTCGTCGGCGGGGAGGAACCACGGACGCCCTTCCCCGGGATCCGCGGGACCGAGCGACACACCGCTGCCGAGCCGCACGGGACGCTGCGTCGCCCAGAAGCCGGCGCCGAAGAGGTACGCTCGCGGGCCGCCGAAGAGTCCCGCCTCGATCTGCCGCTCCCAGCCCGTCCAGGGGGCGTCGATCGTGCCGCACCCGGCGGCCGGGTGCACGTGGACGGACTCGACCGTGGTCGGGGCTGGCGCCACGCGGGGGCTCCCGAGGACTCGGAGGAAAGGAAACCGAACTCCCTAGGGTTTCGGCCGGCGCGTCGCTCTGTCTTAGGGCGAAGAGGGTCTCCGGTCGGGCGAGCCCATCGGGCGCCGAGGCGACCGATGGCGGCGCGCTCCCGTCACGGAGCGCTCACGGCGAGAAGACCGACGTCTGCTCGGAGGGCGACTCCTCCGGGAAGTGGGCGAGCGGCGGGGGCGACGGGGGCGACGCCGGCGACGCGGCGGCGGCCGCCAGGAGCTCGCGCACCACGGCGGCATCGCACGACGTCGCCCCGACGAGCCAGTGGCCCTCGGGGGTCCGGCCGGAGTACCAGATCGCGAGGCGGTTGCCGCGCAGCAGGCCCGTCGATCGATACACGATCTCGATGCCGAGCGCCGGATCGCCCCCGGCGAGGAAGGGAGCCGGCCGGAACGACCAGCGCTCGAGGTCGGGGCTGGCCCCGATCCAGAGGTCCACGTCCAGGTTGTCTCGCGCGTCCGGCCCGCGCGCGCAGAGCAGCGCCACCCAACCGCCGTCGACCGGGAAGACGTCGAGATGCCACGGGCGCACGCCCTCGAGCCCGGTCTGCATCACGCCGCGCGGCTCGCCGAACGTGCGCAGGTCCGTCGAGGAGAGCCACTCGATCGTGCGCCCCTTCGGCCAGACGAGGAAGAGCCGCCAGCCTCCGCCCACGGGGACGATGCACGGCGAGAGGTAGAACGGGTCGTGGTCGAGATCCCAGTGGATGACCGTGGTCGGCTTGCTCCACTGCCGCCCGTCCGTGCTCGTGCAGACGCGGAGGTTCTGGAAGTTGCGGCCGTCCGTGCAGAGCTTCGAGCGCTCCGACTCCAGATAGAAGAGATCCAGCGCCTTGCCCGTCGCGACGAGGTCCGGGTCGCAGTTGTGGTCGCACGGCGGCCGCGACACGACAGGGTTCTCGCGCTCGACCGGCTCGGTCCAGTGGAGCCCGTCGCGGCTCCGGTAGATCGAGGGGTTCTCCCACTTCTCGTGCGTGTTCGGGTACGGCGTCACCGCCATCCAGAGATCGCTCCCGCCGGCCGGCCAGCGGATCACGTCCGGGTGCACGAGCTGCCCCGAGCCCTCGTACGTCGCGATCTGGAGCGTCCGCGGCGCGGCGAGATCGAAGACGCTCTCCCGGGGGCCGCAGGCCGGGAGCCCCGCGAGCGCGAGACCGATCGCCGCCCGCGCGGCGAATCGCCGAGGCGAATAGGCGAGTCGGGGGCCAAGATTCACCTCAGTTTCGGTGCATTTGGGCGATGGTTGGCGGGAACGGGAAGGCGTCGCGCTTCCCCATGGAGAAGCGGGCAACTTCGGTCGATCGTTGGGCCAGCGCAATGATAGCTTCACGCGGTCCTCGATCCCCCCGGCGGGGCGATTGCGGGGCCGAGGCACAGTCTTCCGGAAGAGGAGCCCATGCGTCCACACCAGTCGTTCTCCGTCGTTCCCCACCTCCCGGCGTCGCTCGAGAGGCTGCGGGAGCTGGCCTGGAACCTCCGGTTCAGCTGGGACCCCGGCACCTGCGAGGTGTTCCGGATGATGGACGCCGACCTCTGGGACGCGTGCGGGCAGAATCCCGTGCTGTTCCTCGGTCGCATCTCGCAGCCGCGCCTCGAGGAGTGCGCGCAGGACGACGCGATCCTCGCGAACCTGCATCGCGTGTGGAACGACTACGCGAAGTATCGCGGCAGCCACACGACGTGGTTCTCGAAATCCCCCGCCGCGGGGACGGGCGTCCGCATCGGGTACTTCTCCGCGGAGTTCGGGCTGGCGGCGTGCCTGCCGCTCTACTCGGGCGGCCTCGGCGTGCTGGCGGGCGATCACCTGAAGTCCGCGAGCGACCTCGGCATTCCCCTCGTGGCGGTGGGCCTCCTCTATCAGCGCGGCTACTTCCAGCAGTACCTCACGAACGACGGCTGGCAGCAGGAGAACTACCCGGTCAACGACTTCCACAACCTGCCGCTGCGCCCCGCGCGCGACTCGCGCGACCAGGAGATCGTGCTGCACCTGCCGCTCGACGGCACGACGCTGCACGTGAAGGTCTGGCGCGCGGAGGTCGGTCGCAACACCCTCGTGCTGCTGGACACGAACCTCCTGCTGAACCGTCCCGAGCACCGGACCATCGCCTTCGACCTCTACGGAGGCGACGTGGACACGCGCCTCCTCCAGGAATACGTGCTCGGCGTGGGCGGGCTCCGCGCCCTGTTCGCGCTCGGCATGGAGCCCGATCTCTGCCACATGAACGAAGGGCATTCCGCGTTCCTCGTCCTCGAGCGTATCCGCGTGCTCATGGAGCGCGACGGATTGTCGTTCCGCGAAGCGCGCGAAGCGTCCGCCGCCTCCTGCGTCTTCACCACGCACACGCCGGTGCCCGCCTCCATCGACCTGTTCTCGAGAGAGCAGATGGGGCGCGTGTTCGCGGAATGGCGCAAGACGTTCGGGCTCTCCGAAGAGGAGCTGATGGATCTCGGGCGCGAGCGCCCCGGCGACACGAAGCTGCCGTTCAACATGGCGGTCTTCGCGCTGCGCAACGCGGATCTCGCGAACGGCGTGAGCAAGCTCCACGGCCGCGTGAGCCGCAAGATGTGGAGCTTCCTGTGGCCGGGCCTCCCGGAGCAGGAAGTCCCGATCGACTCCGTCACGAACGGCGTCCACACGCAGACTTGGATCTCCCGCGAGATGCGCGAGCTGTTCGACCGCTACCTCGGACCCCGCTGGTCGCGCGACCCGGACGTCCCGTCGCTGTGGGACGGCGTCGAGAAGATTCCCGCCGAGGTCCTCTGGCGAACGCACGAGGTCCAGCGCCAGCGCCTCGTCTCGTACGTGCGCGGTCGGCTCCGCCATCAGCTCGAGTCGACGAACGCGACCGCCGTGGAGGTCTCCGGCATCAACGACGTGCTCGACGCCGGCGCGCTCACCATCGGCTTCGCCCGCCGGTGGGCGCCGTACAAGCGCGGCACGCTCTTGCTGCGCGATCCCGATCGCTTCCGCGCCCTGGTGTCCGACCCGCGCCGCCCCGTGCAGTTCATCATCGCGGGGAAGTCGCACCCGCGCGACGACGCCGGCAAGAAGCTGATCCAGGAGATCGTGAAGTTCTCGCGCGACGAGCGCGTCCGCGGGCGCATCGTGTTCGTGACGGACTACGACATGGACGTCGCGGCGCACCTCGTGCAGGGCGTCGACGTGTGGCTGAACAACCCGCGGCGCCCGCTCGAGGCGTCGGGGACGAGCGGCATGAAGGCGTGCGCGAACGGCGCCATGCACATGAGCGTGCTCGACGGCTGGTGGGACGAGGCGGCCGCGGAGCACCTGGGATGGTCCATCGGGGCGGGGGAGGAGTACGTGGACCCCGAGACGCAGGACGACATCGAGTCCGGCGCGATCTACGACCTCCTCGAGCACGAAGTCATCCCGCTCTTCTACGACCGCGGCCGGGACGGCATCCCGCGCGGCTGGGTCCGCATGATGAAGGAAGCGATCAAGGGCATCGCGCCGCGCTTCAACACGAACCGCATGGTCGCCGAGTACGCGCAGCACAGCTACTTCCCGTCGATCGAGCGGTCGCGTCGCCTCAAGGCCGACGGGTACCGCGGCGTGCGCGAGCTCGCGACGTGGAAGGCGCGCGTCGCGGAGCGCTGGGGGGACGTGCGCATCGCGGACATCGAGGCGCCGGACATCTCCGAGCGCGCCGTGGGCCAGTCGGTCCCGGTGCGCGTGCGGGTGGCGCTCGGCGGGCTCGCGTCCACGGACGTGACGGTGCAGCTCTACCAGGGCGAGATCGATGCGCAGGGCGAGATCGTGGACGGGGAGGCCATCGCCATGACCCCGGACGGTGACGGCGGGGACGGCTCGTGGTGGTTCAAGGGCGAGGTGCCGTGCCGGCGGACGGGACATCGCGGCTACGCGGTCCGCGTGCTGCCGAGCCATCCGGACCTGCCGCACTCCTATCTCCCCGGGCTGATCCGGTGGAACACCGACAAAGTGGGGGACGGCAAGCGCGAGGCGGTGTCGGTCTCGTAGGTTGCACGCGCCGACGAGCCGCCGACGCATGCCTCGCTTCTCGTGGGTGAGATGGAGCATGCCTCGCTTCTCGCGGGTGAGATCCACGCATGTCTCACTGGTCGCGGGTGAGATCATGGACGGCGGCTGGACGGCGCCCCTCGCGGCGCGGTAGCTTGCTCGCCCATTCCCGTCGACGGTTCCCCGCGGCTCCCCGGGTCTCCCGTGCTCCCCAAGAACATCCTCGAGACCCGGCGCGGCCGGCTGACCGCCTTCTCCCTCCTGTACCTCTCCGAGGGAATCCCCTTCGGCTTCACCGCGGTGGCGCTGGTCACGTACCTCCGCCAGCACGGCGTGGGGCTGACCGAGATCGGGCTCTTCACCGCCTCGCTCTACGCGCCGTGGGGACTCAAGTGGGCCTGGGCGCCGCTGGTCGACCTCGTTCGCCCCGCGCGATTCGGACCGCGCCGCTTCTGGATCGTCACGGCGCAGACCCTGATGACGTTGACGCTGCTGCTCGTCGTGGCCATCGATCCCGGCTCGAACCTGCGCCTCCTCACGCTGCTCATCCTCGTCCACAACGTGTTCGCCGCGATGCAGGACATCGCCATCGACGCGCTCGCGGTCCAGGTGCTGCCCGAGCACGAGCGCGGGACGGCGAACGGCTTCATGTTCGGCTCCTCCTACATCGGCCAGGCGATCGGCGGGAGCGGCGCGATCTTCGTGGCGGGGCGGCTCGGCTTCCGCGCGGCGGTTCCCTTCGTGTGCGCCATGATCTTCCTCATCCTCGTGCTCGTCTCGCTGCGCATCCACGAGCCGAAGCTCGCACAGGCGGCGGACGGGTTGCTCGAGGGAGCGAAGGGCGCCGCGGGCGTCGTGCGCTCCGTGGCCCGGCGGATCGCGAAGTACCTGCTGGACCTCGTACGCGGCTTCTTCCTCTCCGGCCCGGGGCCGGTCGTCGGCGTGCTCTTCGCTCTGCTGCCGCCCGGCTCGGTGGCGCTCGGTCTCGCGCTCGGCAGCACCATGCAGGTGGACCTCGGCATGAGCGCGGATCAGATCGCGCGCCTGAACGTCCTGCAGACGGTCCTCTCCGCGACCGGCTGCGTCCTCGGCGGATGGGTGTCGGACCGGCTCGGCCACCGGAAGATGCTCGCCATCTTCGTGTCGCTCACCACGCTGCCCACGCTCTGGCTCTCGACGCGCTTCACGGGCGGGCACGGCATGGCCGGCGTCACGCTGCCGATCTACACGATTGCGACGATCGCCTACTCCTTCACGGGCGGTCTGATCTACGGAACGTCCACGGCGGTCTACATGGGGCTCACCTCGCCGATCGTCGCGGCCACGCAGTTCTCGGGTTACATGGCGCTCATCAACTTCGTGTACTCGTACTCCTCCGCGTGGCAGGGCGCGTACGCGGACGTCGCCGGCTACGCGAGGACGCTCCGCATCGACGCCGCGCTCTCCATCGTTCCCCTGTGCGCGCTCCCGTTCCTGCGCCCCGCGACCCGCGAGCTGCTCCAGGGGGAGGCCGCGTCGCGCCGCCTCACGAAGGCCGCGTCGGTCTTCCTGCTCCTCTCGCCGGTGGCGGCGTCCCTGGCGGGCGACTGGGGCGCGCCTGGCCGCGACGTGCTGGCGCTCTGGGTCGTGGCGCTGTTCGCGCTCGGGATCCTCGCGCGCGGCGCGAAAGCCGCGGCGGCGCTATCCGCTGCGGCGGTGGTCGCCGCCGTGGCCGCGTCGATGCTCGCCGGACGCTGGCTCGACGAGCGGGCCTGGGGACGACCGGTGCAACTGACGCTCGCGGCGACGGTTGCAGCGATCATCGCGGTCGGGCTCTTCGCGGCGGCGAGGTACGAGGCCGGAAAGGAGCGCCGGCGGCGCCCGGCGAGCGGTCTCGCGGAAGGGGCCGCGCCGGCGTGACCGCTGTTCCGCAGGGCGCGGAGGGGTACCATGGCGGGAGCGGGAGTGTCCCCGGACGGAGGTGAGGGCCATGGGCAACCGAACGAAGCTCGTCGCGACCCTGCTGGCGATGGCGGTCCTGGGCACGGGCTGCGCGCAGAAGCAACAAGCGCAGCGCGCCCCGAGGGCGGGCGGCAAGCTCACGGCCACGACCGTGCCGGCGGGGATGCCGCGTGGGTCGGGAGCGCTGGCGGCGAGGAAGATCCCGGCGAACGCGACCTCGATCGGCGAGGCGATCACGGTGACGTCGCCGGTGAAGCTCGCCGACGTTCGCGCGAACCCCCAGAGCTACTTCGACAAGATCGTGCTGGTCGAGGCCACCGCCGCCGCGTCGTGCCAGGCGAAGGGGTGCTGGATGACGATCACGGACGGCGCGGGCGAGCCCGTCTGGGTCCGCTGGTCCACCGGCTGCGGCGGCAAGTACGCCTTCCCGAAGGACGTCGCGGGGAAGACCGTGCTCGTGCAGGGGTCGTTCCACGCGACCGAGATCTCCGCGGAGGACGCGGAGCACCTCGCGAAGGAGAGCGGCAAGCTCGAGGCGAAGGCGATCGCGGGCAAGGCGCTCGAGATGAGCGCGACCGCGTGCGTCGTCCTGCCGGCCGGCGGTCCCGCTCCGGCGCCGCGCGAAGGCTGACGGTCTGGCGGTGGGCGATCCTCACGCCCACGGGCGACCGTCCGTGCGCGTCCCCGCCATGGCGGAACGTGCTAGGATAGAGACCGTTTTTCCCCTCAACAGGTGCCGACCTATGCGCTCCGTGCCTTCTTGCGTTGCTTCCATTCTCCTTGCGCTCTTCGTGGCTTCCGCCACTCCCGTCGCTTTCGCACAGACGGCGCCAGCCGGATTCGCCGTGGAGAACGCGTTCCCCAGCGCCACCTTCACCTCGCCCGACCAGGTCACCTTCCTCCCCGACGGACGTTTTCTCGTGACGGAAGTGGGCGGTCGCGTCTGGACGATCCTGGCGAACGGAACGCAGGTCTCCACGCCCTTCCTCGACATCCGCCCCGAGGTGGCCGGGTTCTCGGACCTCGGCATGCTCGGCACGGCCATCGACCCCGACTTCGCGCAAGCCGATTCCATGAAGCACTGGGTCTACTTCGGCTACACCGTCGACCCGAACGGCGACGACATCGACAACGACCCGGATCACTTCGTGCGCGTCGTGAGGTACCGCGCGAGCACGGCCAATCCGAACATCGCCGACACGTCCACGCGCCAGGTGCTCATCGGCGCGACGTGGACGGACGGCATCCTCACCGCCCACACATCGCACTCCATCGGCGCTCTCCGCTTCGCTCCGGATAAGACCCTGCTGATCGCGTGCGGCGAGGGTGCGCACCACGAAGTGCCCTCGGACAGCGGTGGGCTGGACCCGGGGGCGTTCGGCGTCGGCAAGACCGATCCCTCGGAGGACATGGGCGCCTTCCGGGCGCGCTCGTTGAACTGCTTGGGTGGGAAGATCCTCCGCGTGGACAAGGAGACGGGCCTCGGCGTCAGCTCGAACCCGTGGTGGGACGGGAACGCCGCGTCGCACCGCTCGCGCGTTTGGCTGTACGGCTTCCGCAATCCGTACCGGTGGTGCTTCCGCCCCGGAACGGGAAGCACGAATCCCGCCAGCGGCAACCCGGGCACGATCTACATCGGCGACGTTGGGATGAACACGTTCGAAGAGATGAACGTCGCGCCCACCGGTGCGCTCAACTTCGGGTGGCCGTGCTACGAGGGCGGACCGGCGCAGCCGGACTATCAGCTCGTCACCAACACGCACACCGGCAACCTGAACCCGCTGTGCGGTGCGACGAGCAATTCGGAGAACCCGCTGGCGCAGTCGATCACGGCGCCGAAGATCTGGTGGCATCACTTCGACAGCGCCCAGTCGTCGCAGCCGGGATGGGGGATCGGGTCGTGCGTGATCGGCGGCACCTTCTACGAGGGGACGAGCTACCCGGCGGCCTACCAGGACCGGTACTTCATCGCCGACCTGTACGGGAACTGGATCCGCAAGATCGACGTCGACGCGAACAACAACGTCACGGGATGGTCGGAGTTCATCACGAACGCCGGCGGTCCCGTGGACATCGAGGCGCAGCCGTCCACCGGAGACCTGTTCTACATCGCCTACTTCCCGCAGCAAGTGAAGCGGATCCGCCACACCGGGGCGGTCGCCGCGCCGCTGGTGGCGGAGAGCGTCACGCAGCTCGCGGCGCAGACGGCGCCGAACCCGTTCCGTGAGGGGACGCTGATCCAGTTCAGCCTGCCCGACGCGCGCGACGCGGCCGTGGCCGTGTTCGACGTCCGCGGTCGGCTGGTGCGCCGCCTCGCGTCCACGCACTTCACGGCGGGATCGCACGTGGTGGAGTGGGACGGGCGAGACGACGCCGGCGTGCGCGTGCCGCGCGGGACGTACTTCTACCGCGTCGACACGGGGCGGGGCGCGGTGTCCGGCAAGGTCGTCTCGATCGGCTGACACTCGATCGCCCGGGGCTCGGCGGAACGAAGCCGGGGCTCGGCGGGGTCCGACGGCGGTGCGAAGGTCTCCCTCGCACCGCCGCGCCATCCCGGCTTTCGGCTCGGCCGGCGAAGGCTCCGCCTAGGGCCGGTCGGCGGGGGGCACCCATCCCGGCGGGGGCTGCACGCCGGCGCCGTAGAAGAACGCCTCCATCTCCTCGGTGAGGAGCTTCTGCGCGCGCTCGTCGGCGAGATTGAGACGGTACTCGTTGATGAGCATCGTCTGCCGCGACGTCCACATCGCCCAGGCTTCCTTCGAGACCGTCTGGTAGATCTTCTTCCCGAGCTCTCCCGGGATGGGCGCGTAATCGAGACCTTCCGCTTCGCGCTTGAGGACCACGCACTGCACCATTCGCGCCATCGAACGACCTCCTGTCAGCTCTTGCCGAGCGCGCCCACGCCGCGACGCAGCTCGCGGAAGGTGTAGAGCCCGGTGCGGTGGCCGTCGCTCCAGACCGGTTGCAGCGCGTAGCGACCCACGCTGCGGATCGTCACGGGGCGCACGTCCTTCGGCACGGCATCCAGCGCTTCCATGCGCCGGCCGGTCCATTCCTCCACGCAGCCGGCGCACGGGCACGCCTGCCGCAACGCGAACGCTCCGTGGAAGGTCTTCGTGCGGTCGCCCCAGAGCACGCCGAGCACGTCGTCGGCCACCTGCCACACGGCGATCGGCGCGTCGGCGGCCGCCTGCGCGATGCGGGGCAGGCCGCCGGGCGGATCGTCGCGTCGCTCCTTCGGGTTCATACGGCGCCACGCGAGGTCGAACGCTCCCGAGCGACCGGTCTCGGCCAGGCCGCGGAGCATCGCCTGCGCCACCGCCGTGAACGCGCGCGCCGCGGCCGAGTCGGGCTTCGACGCCACGATGGGCACGCCCGCGTCCCCGCTCGACACGACCGGAGCCTCCAGAGGGATCCGTCCCAGGAAGGCGATGTTCATGCGCGACGCCGCGCGCTCGCCGCCGCCTTCGCCGAAGAGCGCGACCTCGTCGCCGCACGCGTCGCACACGAAGCCGGCCATGTTCTCCACGAGGCCGAGCACGGGCACCTGCAGCGCCTCGAACGCGCGGATCCCGCGCCGCGTGTCCGAGAGGCTCATCTCCTGCGGCGTGGTGACGGTCACGACGCCGGCCAGGCGGACGGTCTGACCGAGGCCGAGCACCGCGTCGCCCGTGCCGGGCGGCATGTCCACGAGGAGGAGGTCGAGGTCCCCCCACTCCACGGCGGTCAGCAGCTGCGCCAACGCCTGCGAGACCATCGGCCCGCGCCAGACGATCGGGAGACCCTCCTCGGCGACGTTGGCGATCGAGACGTAGCGCACGCCGTGCCGCTCCACCGGGATCGCCCGGCCTTCGCCCGGCCCCACCTCCAGCATCTGGCTGGACCCGAACATGTGCGCGATGGACGGGCCGTGCACGTCGGCGTCCAGGAGGCCCACCTTCATGCCAAGCCGCGAGAGCGCCACCGCGAGGTTGGCCGCGAGGGTGGACTTGCCCACGCCGCCCTTCGCGCTGTGGACGGCCACGACGTCGCGGACGTTCGCGAGCACCTCGCCGGGATGCGACGACACGGCAGCCTCCTAGGAGAGAACGCGGAAGGGGCTGCGCTGGAGCGAGAGCGCGCCCAGCGCGGCGGCGACGTCGACGGCGAGCCGGCGGTACGGCGCGGCCGCAGGGCCGTCCCCGAGCGCGATCGGCCGGCCGGCGTCCGAAGCGGCCATCACCAGCGGATCGAGCGGCAGCTGCGCGAGGAGCGCGACCTTCTCCGTCTCCGCCAAGCGCTTCCCCCCGTCCGTCCCGAAGATCGCGTGGCGCTTCCCGCACTTGCGACAGTCGTACCACGCCATGTTCTCGACGATGCCGAGGAGGTGGATGCGCGCGTCGCGGAACATCGTGAGGCCCTTGCGCGCGTCGATGAGCGCGATCTCCTGCGGCGTGGTGACGACGATCGCGCCCGTCACCGGGAGCGTCTGCGTGAGCGTGAGCTGGACGTCGCCGGTGCCCGGCGGAAGGTCCAGCACCAGGTAGTCGAGCCCGCCCCAGTCCGCCCCTGCGAGCTGCGTGACCATCTTGTGGAGCATCGGGCCGCGCCAGAGCACGGGCCGGTCGTCGGGCGCCAGCTGGCCCATGGAGAGGAAGCGCAGCCCGTGCGCCGACGGCGGCAGGAGGCGCTCGCCGTCCGTCTGGGGCGGCGGCGCGTCCCCCATGACCACGGGCACGCTCGGGCCGTAGATGTCGAGGTCCAGGAGCCCGGTCTGCGCGCCGAGCCGGGCGAGGCCCACCGCGAGGTTCGAAGCCACGGTGGACTTGCCCACGCCGCCCTTGCCGCTCGCCACGGCGATCACCTGCTTCACGCCGGGGATGGGCGTCTTGCGGGACTCGCCTTCGCGCACGCGCCACGTGAGGCGGATCTCCGCGCGCTTCACGCCCGGCACCGCTTCGAGCTGCGCCTTGGCGGCGTCGCGCAGCGCTGCGGAGTCCGGATGCTCCGGGGATGGAAGCTCCAAGGTGAGGAAGGCGACGCCGTTCTCCGCCGCCGCCTCGCGCACGAGGTCCAGCTCCACGATCGACTTGGGGGAAGGCCCCAGCCTCACGGCGCCCAAGGCCGCGAGCAGCGCTTCCCGGTTCGGTGCGGTCATCGGTCCCTCAGACGCCTTCAGGCACGGCGCGGCCCGGACCGGCCGCGCAGGATCCGTGGATGGATGCGGGAAGAGCGGCGGCCCGTCAAGGGGCAGGAGCCGCGGGCGGACGGGCGACGGCGCGGTCGGGGGGCACGGAGGCTCTCCGGCTAGCGGAGGACGATCATCTTGACGGAGTCGACGCGCTCCGGCGTGGCCAGCTTCGCGAAATAGACGCCCGCCGCGACTCTCCGGCCCGACGCGTCGCAGCCGTCCCAGGTGGCGGCGTGCGGGCCGTCGGCGAGGCTCGCGCGGACGATCTCGCGGACCAGGCGGCCGGAGACGTCGTAGACGCCGAGGGTCGCCGCGCCGCCGCGCGCCAGCTCGAAGTCGATGCGCGCGCTCTCGCGCGACGGGTTCGGCGACACGTTGCGGATCCACGTGCAGCGCGCGGGCGCGGGCGTTCCGCCGACCGAGGTGGCGCCGGTGTTCGGCAGGAGCGTGAAGCTGTCGAGCACGGTGCCCAGCGCGTCGAGCGGGTAGGTCTGGATGTACGAGTGCGTGCACGCGTCGGGGCGGACCACCATGGAGAGGAACCCCGAGTTCGGCTCCAGCGTGGTCACGGCATCGGGGTAGAAGCACCACCAGCGCCAGCCCCAGAGGTCGCCGGTCTGCTCGCCCGTGTCGTCGGGCTTCGCGAGGGTCACGTACAGCATGCCGTCCAGCGCCTGGCGCGCGTGGAAGTGGTCGTGACCCTTGAGCACCAGTTGATTCCCGAGCTGAACGAGCATGTCGTGGATCGCGCCGTACGCCCAGCCGGGGCGCTTCGTGGCGAGGAGGCTCTGCCCGGTCGAGTCCTCGCCGCCCCATTCGAACGTGGGCCGGTGCGCGACCTTCCACTTCACGATCTCGGTGCCGCCGCGCCCGTAGTACTCGCCCGGCCCGGTGTAGCAGGACGTCAGGTGATGGATCGCGACCATGCTGTAGGGCGAGGGGTTCGCCACGAGATCGTCGTGCAACCACTGGTACTGGTCGTTCCCGAGCTGCCAGTCCCAGCCGTCGAGCGAGCCGCCGGTCTCGCCGTGGCCGTTGTGCGGGCGGCGGGTGGAGTAGAGGTAGGGATCCAGCGCGCGGATGCGGAGGTCGCCGATGCGGCACGCCCAGAAGTCCGCGGGCAACCCCAGGTCCGGGAAGGGCGTGGTGTTCCCCGAGTAGAACGAGCTCGGCAGCGGAGGCGCGAAGTACTTCAGCAGCATCCGCCCCGACCAGATCGTGGTGTTGTCCGGCGTGCCGTCGTAGTCCCAGCCGTTCACTTCCTCGTGGTTGCCGCGCACGGAGAGGAACGGCACCGAGCCTCCCGCGCGGTCGACGAACTCGCGCGCTTGCCGGTAGCGCTGCTCCACCTCGTCGAGATCGAACGGCAGGCGCTGGGCGCGGACGACCACGAGATCCCCGAGGTCCAGCCACGCGTGGTAGCCCTCCGGCAGGTGCGTGGGCATGTAGTCCAGCGTGGCCTCGAGCTGATCGAGCATCGTGGTGTAGCCGAGAACCTCGAGGTTCGTCACGTGGATGTCCGACGTCACGCAGAGCCTCGCCTCCCGACCCGGGAGCGGCAGCGAGAGGAAGCTGCGCACGGGTCCGAGCTGCCAGCTGATGTTGCCCGGCCTGCGGTACGAGAGGCGGTAGTAGTAGCGCGTGTCGGGCGTCAGCGGCGAGAGGCGGATCTGCGCCGGCGTGAACGAGTCCGACCCGTAGAGGGCGGTGTGCGAGTCGAGCGCGTTCGGCGAGGTGCCGTACGAGATCGTGAGGACCGTCGCCATGTGCGGGATCACGTTGACCTCGACCGACGTCGGCGTGGGGCGGCAGAGCAGCTCCTTCCCCCAGAACGCGTCGTAGTACGTCTCGTTCACGATGAGGCGCACCGGCCGGATCCCGGCGTTGCCTCCGCCGGGCCATTGAGGGTGCGTGTCGTCGAAGCGGACGCAGGACTCGCCGGAGGCGGCCGGCGCCTCGAGGAAGAAAGCGATCTGGTGCCGGCCGCCCGTCCAACCGGGCTGCGCCAGCACCTCGTTCACGAGGCTCGAGAGATCCGGCGTCTCCGCCCACTTCGCCTCGCGCTGGCCCGACGAGTCCCACGCCGCGCTGATGTGCCACGGGACGGAGGCCTGCGTGCGGGGCAGCAGGAATCGCGCCGGCCCCGACAGCGAGTCCACCGAGGAGGCGAGCGCAGCGGTGATGGTGACGTCCAGCGGCACCGCGAGCGGCCCGCCCTGCATGTTCATGCGCAGCCGCACGTCCGAGGTCGTCTCGCCTGCGAGAAGGTCCGGGGCGGCGAACACGAGGCAGTCGTCGTACCGCGACCCGCCGGTGGCTCCCAGGTTGAGCAGGAGATCACCGAACGCCAGGTCGACGGTCTTCGCCTGCCACGTGGTGCCGTTGACCAGCTGTCCGTCCAGGGCATCGGACAGCGGCTCGTAGACCCACCGCGCGGCCCGCGCCGCCGGCGCGGACACCAAGAAGAGGCCAACGAAGGCCACGCGGAGCCAGGGTTTCATGGGGCAGGGCCTCGTCAACCGGTTGCGTCCGAAACTCGAAGGGGGCGATGGGCGCCGCAATTTTACCATCTTTGGGCCACCTCCCTTCAAGGAAGTGCCCCGGCGCTGCGGCGTCGCCCGGCGAGTCAGGCGAAGGCCCGACCGACCGCCGGCGACGTCACGCCGCGGCCGACTCGACCTGCTCTTGGATGCCGGCCGCCGCGAGATCGGCGAGGAGCGGCTCGTAGTACGGCGCGGTCACGGGAATCCGGACTCCGGCGTCGCGGATCGTGCCGTCCAGGAGGCGTCGGGTGGCGAAGCCGGCGGGCAGCCCCACCGTCCGAGCCATGGCGCTTTCCCCGCCGGGCGTCCCGTACACGACGAGCGACGCGCGGAACACCGCCGGGTGGCCGCCGGAATCGACGTAGGTCACTTCGTGGAACATGGCCAAGAGATCGCGCTCGCCTTCGCGGAACGTCATCCGCTCCTCCATCCGCCGGACGAGCAGATCCAGCCGCATCCTCGCGCCCTTCGGCACCGCGTCCTCCGCGAACAGGCCGAGCCACTCCAGGCGATCGAGGAGCACCGCATCCGCGCGCACGCCCATCGCGCGCGCGACGGCCGCGCGCGTGCTCTCCCCTTCGCGCGCTCCGGCGGCGTGACGCATCTCCGCCGCGTACGTCCGCCCGACGAGGCCTGCGCCCGGCGCGTCGTCCACGAACCCGAGTCGGCAAAGGACGGACCACGTCTCCGACCAGCCGGGCCAGCGCAGCGTTCCGCGGAACAGCGTGTCCGCGTCGTCCAAGCCGTACGCCTCGAGGTAGCGGAGCGAGTCCCCGTTCGGGACGCACTCGAGCCGGCCGAGCCCGGGGATGTCGACCTCGCTGATGCGGTCGAAGATGGTCAGGCGCGGCACCGGCACCAGCTCGCCGCGCTCGAGGTAGCGCGCGGGGCGACTTCCGGCGAGCGCCACCCCGCGCGGGCTCCACGAGATCTTGTAGCGGAACGGATTGTCGCTGGCCTCGGGGGCGGGCAGCCCGCCGCAGAGAGACCGGAAGCCGGTGACGCGCCCGCCCGCGCTGCGCACGCGATCCACGAGACGCACGGCCTGCATGTGATCGATGCCCGGATCGCAGCCGATCTCGTTCAGGAAGAGCAGCCCGCGCCGCTTCGCGAGGCCGTCCAGCGCGCGCATCTCCTCGGACACGTACGACGTGGTCACGAGAGGGCGCCGTTCGGCGAGGCACGCTTCCGCGACGCGGGGGTGCATGCTCGCCGGCAGCAAGCTCACCACGGCGTCGCCGCGCCGCACGATCCGTCGCAGCTCCACGGCGCTGGAGGCGTCCGCCGGGACGATCTCCGCGCTCGCGTTTCCGCCGAGCAGATCGCGCGCGGAGTCCGGTTGATCCGTGGCCACGACGAGCCGGTGTCCCGCGGACAGCAGCGTCCGGAACGCCGGTCCCGCGACCCGTCCCGAGCCGAGGACGACGACCGTCTTCACAGCCCGCCTCCGTGCGCCTGCAGCGCGGGGGCCAGCCGCTCCTCCCACGGAGGCACGAGGCGTCCGCGGTGCGCCATGAGGCAGCGACGCAGCGGAGCGGGCAGCTCGCTCGGCTCGGTGGACGGTCCGTCGCGCAGGAGATCCGGCATGAGCGGCGAGAGGACGCGGCTGAAGTGGCGCGACGCGTCCACCGGCAGCTCCGCGGGGAGGATCTCCACGCCCAGCACGACCGGGCCGCGGCCCTTCCAACCGTCCTGGATCGCGCCCGTCTCCGGATCGTACACGTACGCCGGATTGCCGGGGTCCGTGGCCTTCACGAGGCACTCGTCCGAACCGCCGAGGTCGCAGCTGATGTCGCTCACGAGGCGGAGCTTCGGCGCGCGCTCGGCGGCGAAGAGCCGCGCGACGTCTTCCCGGAGGATGAAGCGCGGGTAGCCCTCGCGCCAGAAGATGCCGTGGATGATCGCGCTCAGGTGCGGGAGATGCCGCCCGAAGCGGGCGCGGTACGCTTCCGGATGCGCGACGTAGTGCTCCCACGAGTACGCGGCGCCCGGTGCGACCGGCTCCACGAGATCGCCCGGACCGAAGCTGGCGACGAGGACCTCGTGCCCGCTCCCGTTCGCCGAGGCGACCGACCGCGAGAGGTCGTCCGGTCGCACGCGGCGCGTGGGCAGGAGGTCCAGGATCTCCAGCGCGCCGCTCCAGACCTTGCCGCCCTCGCCCGTGACGGCGATCGTGAGCGGCGAGATCTCCGGCGGAAGCCCGTCCGCGCGGATGGCCTTCGCCACGTCCTCGACGGCCGCGCGCGCCTGGGAGAGCTCTCCGTAGTCCTTGGTCTGGCGGAGCCGCGCGAGCGGCGTGTCCAGACCTTCCCACGCGAAGCGCTGTCCGAGGAGCCACAACGTGTCGATGGCGCCGGCGATCCCCGCGTAGTGGCCGAAGGCGATCGTGCGCACGCCGGCGTCGTCCGTGACGAGCTCGTAGTCCATCAGCGTGCAGCCCAGCTCCAGCATGCGACGGAGCATGGGCATGTTGTGCGCCTGGCCCTTGATGGTGTGCGAGAAGAAGAAGTACCCCTTGCCGGGGCGCAGCTCCGCGAGCGGGATCTCCTTGATGCCGAGCACCACGTCGGCGCCGTCCACCGTGGGACGTACCTTCGCGCCGGCGCGCCGGAACTCCTCGTCGGCGAAGCAGCGCTGCGGCGCGCTCTGCACGTGCACCTCGAAGCCGGCGCGCACGAGCGCGGCCACGTCCTCGGGAACGAGCGGCGTGCGGCGCTCCCAGATGCTCCGGTCTTCGCGACGAATGCCCAGGACCGCCACGTTGCCTCCGCTCAGTTCACGCGCGGGTCGGTGGGAACCTCCACCAGACGCGCGTACGCAGGGCCGAGCGAGCGCATCACCCGGTCCCAGATCTCCTCGGGGTTCGTGTCGAAGACGATCTCGTCGTCCGCCGTGCACACGACCCACGAGTGTCCCGCGAGCTCCGCGTCCAGCTGCCCCGGCGCCCAGCCCGCGTGCCCAACGTACGCGTGCAGAGCCTCTCCGGGGAGCAGCCGGTGCGCGACGATCTCGCGGAACGTGTCCGCGTCGATGCCCAGGCTCAGGTTGCGCTCGACCTCCAGCACGTCCGGGATCTCGCGCCGCAGGCGATGCAGCACCTGCATGCGCGAGGGCTCCACCGGCCCGCCCCAGAACACGGGCCCCTCGGCGGACGCGGGGAACGGGAGATCGTCCAGCAGCTCACCGAACGTCAGAGCCGTGCGCCGGTTCACGACGAGCCCCCAGGAGCCGCCCTCGCCGTGCTCGCAGATGAGCACCACCGTGCGAGCGAAGTTCGGGTCCCGCAGGAGGGGACTGGCCACGAGGAACGTGCCGCGGCTGGGGACGTCGACGGGCTTCACGGCGGACGGCGACCCCGAGCCTAGGTGGTCTGGGACTGCAGGGACGTGGCCGCCTCGAACCGCTTCGCCACGTTCGCCCAGTTCACGACGTTCCACCACGCCTCGACGTAGGCCGCGCGCTTGTTCTGGTACTTCAGGTAGTACGCGTGCTCCCACACGTCCAGCATGAGCAGCGGGATGGCGCCGTGCACGCCCTGGTTCTGGTGGTTCATCGACGCGAGCACCACGAGGTGCCCGCCCATCGGGTGCCACGCGAGCACGCCCCAGCCGTTCCCTTCGACGGTGACGGCCGCTTGCGTGAAGTGCGCCCGGAACTTGTCGAAGCCGCCGAAGTCCTTCGTGATCCGCGCGGCCAGCTCGCCGGTCGGCGCGCCGCCGGCCTTCGGCGCCATGTTCTCCCAGAACACGCAGTGGTTGAAGTGGCCCGAGCCGTGGAACGCGAGCGCGCGCTGCACGGCCTGCACGGCGGAGAAGTCCCCCGTCTCGCGCATCTTCGCGAGCTTCTCCTCGGCCGCGTTCAGTCCGTCCACATAGGCCTTGTGATGCATGTCGTGATGCAGGCGCATGGTCTGCTCGTCGATGTGCGGCTCGAGCGCGTTGTACGCGTAGGGCAACGGCGGAAGGACGTGGGGCATCGCGGACCTCCGGAGTGGGAGAGGAGAGAAGGGCGACCGCATCGGGGGTCGCGCGTGGCGGTCGGCCTTGCGAGGGACGTTAGACGGCGCCGCACGGCCGGTCAAGACCCGCCGAGGACGTGGGTCAGGTAGCGATCGGCCTCGCCCGCGGGGTCGAGGGAGCGCACGGTGTCCAGCTCTCGTCGCGCTGCGGCGAAGTCGCCGCGACCGGCGAGCAGCGCCCCCAGCCTCGCGTGCGCGATGGCCGGCTGCGGCAGGAACTGGATCGCCGCGCGATACTCCGTCTCCGCGCCGGCGACGTCGCCCTCGTCCTCGAGGATGACGCCGAGGTTGTAGTGGGCGCCGCCGTGGGCAGGGTCGAGCGAGAGCACCGTCAGCAGGGACTGCTTCGCGTCGTCGTTGCGCCCGCGCAGCAGGTACACGCGCGCCAGCTGGAAGTGCGCGTCGGCGTCCGTCGAGTCGCGCTGCGTGGCGAGCAGGTTGAAGCCGCGCGCGCCGGGCAGCTCGCCGGCCGCGAGGAGCTCCACGCCGGCCTGCTTCACCCACGCGGTCAGGGTCTGGCTGCGGTCGCGCAGGCGAGTCATTCCCGCGCTGCCGAGCACGCGGCCCATCGGCCCGAGACGCGCGCGATCGAGCTCGAACTTGTCGGGGCGCTGCAGCACCACGAGGCGCGGCGCGCGCGACGCGCCGGGCGCGAACGTCGCCACCTCCTTCCACGTGGCCCGGAAGTACTCGTGGAAGAGGCGTCGCACCTTCTCGAGCTCCGGCGACGCGCCGTCCTTCGGAATCGGATCGCGGAGGATCATCCACGGGAAGAACTGGGCGAGGTTCGGATCGTAGAAGAGCTCCGCTTCCGCGCCCTGCGTGCCGGTCGCGGGCAGCGGGACGGGGCCGAACGTCTTGCTGCCCGCCGCATACGCTTCGACGTCCTTCGCCGGCACCACGCCCTCCGCCGAAAGCTCCTTCAGCGCGGCGAGCCCCTTGGCGGTGGGGACCAAGACGTCGGGCTCCTCGAGCAGGAACGCGGCGCCGTCCGGGAGATTGCGGCGGATCCAATCGGACGCGGCGACGGCCGGCCGCGGCGCCCAGCGCGACGCGACGAAGCGGGCGCAGCCGATGGCGGCGGCGAGGAGCGCGAGCGCGACGAAGAGCCGCGACGCGGGGAACGCGCTCTCGCCTTCGCGCGGGTCGGCGAGCGCGAGCCCGGCGAAGAGGAAGACGCCGGGGAGCGCGCCCGCGAGCAGCGCGCTCTCCGCGCCGTTGCGCGCGAGGGTTGCCACGAAGATGCCGACTGCCGCCACGAGCGCGGCGAGCCCGGCGGCGTCGCGGCGCGCGAGGACGCGCAGGATCCCGGCGAGGGAGAGCAGGGCGGCGACCCAGCCCGTCGAGGCGGCGAGGAGACCGAGCCCGGCGAGCAGGGGCGAGGAGGTGGCCACCGGGCTGGACGCGACCCCGTGCGGCAAGGAGGGGAGGCCCGAGAGGCTCCCCGGCGCCCCGAGCGCGAGGCCGGCGGCGGCGGCGACCAGGCAGGCGAGAAGCGCGGCGAAGCGCTTGCGGTCCGCCCCGAGCGCCCACGGCACGCCGAGGAGGAGCGCGGCGCCTCCACCTCCCGCGGCCGCGGCCACCCCGGCGAAGAGCCCCGTGCCGGCCGCGCGCGCCACGGTGGCGCGTCGACCCCACGCGACGAGGCCGAGGAGCGCCCCCGACGCAGCG
Organism: bacterium; assembly: GCA_046330135.1. Classification (GTDB taxonomy): domain Bacteria; phylum ARS69; class ARS69; order ARS69; family ARS69; genus CAYYFX01. The sequence continues at coordinate 56,866 of JAXLTI010000010.1, read as the reverse complement.
AACAGGAGCAAACCGCCCGGGCCGGCGTCCGTCGAGACCTGTACCGCCCCGGGGCTCAGCGCCAGCAGGCCGCCGGCCAGGATCGCGCTGGCCGCGCCGCCCAGCGCGCCCGCGGCTGTCCCGAGCAGGACCACGGCCCCCGCCCCGAGCACCGCCCCGAGGCGACGCACGGCCACGACCGCCGGATCGGGCGGCGTGGGCAGCCCTTCCACCGATCCGGGGGCCACCTTCGGGGGCGGCGCGAAGCGTCGAGCGAGGGTCAGCAAGGCCACCGTGCCGTCCGCCTCCGGCCGCGTCTCCCCGGCGGGCGCGGGCTGCGCAGCGGCGAGCGCCGCGGCTTCCCGCGGGGTGGAAGGCGGGGCCGGCTGAAGGGCGGCCCAGCGCACGCCGAAAGCTAGGAGGCAGAGAAGCGCCAGGGGGACGGCCGTCCGGCGCCGGCGGCTCGACGGCCGCGTCGTCGACGGCGCGGACGGCGGGGGCGGAACGTCCGTCTCCGCCGCAGCTTGCGAGGGCTCCACGGGAAGCGGGGTCTCGTCACTCACCGAACTTCCCTCCATTCCGTGGGTTCCCTCGAAGCCTGGCGATCTTAGCGAGGGAGCCGCTGTCGGCCAACCCCGTTCCCGTTGCCTAGATACGGGGATGGACCTAACGTGATCGCCCACCCGGCGGAAGTGGCTCCGCTCGGCAAGGAGCGTTCGTGACCGCCTTCGCGGTGCAGTTCGTCCGAGACTTGACGGCGGTCTTCCTCGAAGCCTCGCCGTACATCCTGCTCGGCTTCGGGATTGCGGCCGCCGTACACGTCCTGCTGCCCGTCACCCTCGTGCAGCGCCTGCTGGGGCGGGGGCGGATCCGCCCCGTCTTCATCGCCGCGCTCCTCGGGATCCCGCTCCCCATCTGCTCCTGTGCCGTCGTGCCGACCGCCCTCGCGCTCCGGAGGCGAGGCGCCAGCAAGGCCGCCACCGTCTCCTTCCTCATCAGCACGCCGGAGACCGGCGAGGAAGCGATCGCCCTGACGTGGGGCCTGATCGATCCGGTGATGGCGATCTTCCGACCGATCGCGGCGCTGATCACGGCGATCGCGGCCGGCCTCGGGGTGGAGTGGATCGGGGAGGACAAGCGGTCGTCGGAGCCGGATGCGGGCGCGGGAGCCGAGCTCCCGGAGGGCGCGGCCCCCGGAGCTGTCGAGGGGGAGGGCCACGCGGGGCACGGCCACGATCACGCTCACGAGCATGCTCCGGCAGAGGCTGCGCCCGCGGAGGAGACGAAGCTCTCGTGGCGGGTGAGGCTGCGGATGGGCTTCCGCAGCGCGTTCGTCGAGCTCTTCGACGAGGCGTCGCACTGGATGCTCACGGGCCTCGTGATCTCCGCGCTGATCACCGTGTTCTTGCCGGCCTCGCTCGTGACGCGCTGGCTGTCTTCGGGCCCGGTCCCGCTCGTCGTCATGCTCCTCGTGGGGATCCCGCTCTACGTCTGCGCCTCCGCGGCGACGCCCATCGCGGCCGCCCTCATCCTGAAGGGCCTCTCGCCCGGCGCTGCGCTCGTCTTCCTGCTCTCCGGGCCCGCCACGAACGCCGGCTCGCTCGGCATCATCGGGAAGATGCTGGGCCGGCGCGTGATGTTGATCTACCTGCTCGCGATCGCCGTCTTCTCTCTGGCGTTCGGCGTGCTGCTCGACGCGCTCTACCCGGCGCTCGGCATCGACCCGCGCGCGTCGGTGGCCCAGGTGCGGGAGATCTCCCCCTGGATCGCCTGGCCCTCGACGGTGGTGTTCGTCGCCCTCCTCTTCTTCTCGTTCCGTCGAGTGGCGGCGCCCGCGGAGCTGCGCGCCGTCGGCCGCGCCATCGGCCGCCTGGGCATCCGCCTCGATCAGCGCTTCGCGGCGGGGCTGGGCCTCGTCCTCGCGGCGTGGTGGCTCGTGGGGAGCTGCTTCGTGGCCGTGCCGCCGGGGAGCCGCGCGCTCGTGCGTCGCTTCGGCAAGCCGATCGGCGGCGTGCGCGGCGAGGGCATCCTCGTGAAGCTGCCCGCGCCCTTCGATCGCGCCGACGTCTTCTCGGCGGAGTCCGCGCGGCGCATCGAGCTCGGCTTCCGCACGGGAGGCAGCACGGCGTCGCCTTCGGACACCTTGCCGGGCGTCGACTCGCGCCTCCTGGAAGAGGAGGCCATCTACCTCACGGGCGACGGCAACCTCGTCAAGATGAACACCGTCGTGCAGTACCGCGTCACGGATCCCGAGCGCTACGTGTACGGTTTCCGCGATCCGGCGAACGTGCTGAAGCTCGCCACGCTCTCCGAGGCGGTCGACGTCCTCGCGGGTTACGGCATCGACAGCGTGTACGGTCCCGACCGCAAGGAAGTGGAGGCGAAGATCCTCGCGGGTCTCCAGCGACGCGTGGACTCCCTCGCGCTCGGCATCGACCTGATGCGCTATTCCATCCTCGACGTGCACGCGCCGCCGGAGGTCCACGCCGCATTCCGGGACGTCGCGAGCTCGCAGGAGGACAAGCAGACCGCGATCAACGTGGCGTATCGCTACCTCGACGAGACCGTCAACCTCGCGAACGGCGAGGCCGCCAGCCAGGTCGAAGCCGCCCGCAGCGACTCCGGCAGCGCCGTGCTGCGCGCCGAGGGGGAGTCGCAGAGCCTGAAGTCGCGCAGCACCGCGTTCCGCGAGCGGCGCGTGGGCACGAAGAAGCGGCTCTATCTGGAGACGGTGGAGGAAGTGCTGGCGCGGGTGCGCAAGATCGTGCGGCCGGGCTGGAAGGGCTCCGGCTCGATCGATCTCTGGCTCACGAACGGAGCCAAGCCCGTGCCGGTCGGCGACGTGATTCGCGGCGGCGACGTCCGCGCGCAGAAGGAAGCACAAAAGGGAACGCAGCCGGGGGCGGAGAGCCAATCGCCGCCGGGCGAGGAGTGACATGAAGAAGCTCCGGATCATCGTGCCGGCCGTCCTGGTGGCCGGGTTCCTCGTGGTGACGTCGTTCTTCACGGTGGACGTCACGCAGCTCGCCGTCGTGACGCAGTTCGGGCAGCCCGTGCAGGTGGTCACGCAGCCCGGCCTGCGCATGAAGATCCCGCTCGTGCAGCAGGTGCGTCGCTTCGACGGCCGGCTCCAGGTTCTCGAGCCGCAGCAGGCCGAGTTCCTCACGAACGACAAGAAGAACGTCGTCCTGAACTACTTCGCGGTGTGGCGGGTCCAGGATCCGCTCAAGTACTTCCGCCGCCTGCCTTCGGAAGCGGCGGCGCGAAGCCAGCTGAGCGACGTGCTCTCGTCCCAGCTCGGCGCCGCCCTCGCGTCCACGCCGTTCGAGCAGCTCATCTCCACCGACACCACGGGCCGGCGGCTGCGCGAGATGGTGGCGGCCATCCTGGTCGACGCGAAGGTCATCGCGGCGAAGGAGTACGGCATCGAGCTGGTGGACTTCGACCTGCGCCGCCTGTCGTTCCCGGACCAGAACCGCCGCAGCGTGTTCGAGCGGATGCGCGCGGAGCGCGAGCGAATCGCGCGTCGCTTCCGCTCCGAAGGCGAGGAGGAGGCGCGCAAGATCCGCGCGCAGGCGGACCGCGAGGAGAGCCAGATCCTCTCGGAGGCCTACAAGGAGTCCGAGATCCTCAAGGGCGAAGGACAGGCGAAGGCCACGCGCATCTACGGCGACGCGATCGCCAAGGACCCCGAGTTCTACGACTTCAGCCGCACGCTCGAGGCGTACCGGAAGTTCCTCGACGAGAAGACCACGCTGGTCCTGCCGTCGGACTCCGAGCTGATGCGGCTCCTCGTGCGCGGCACGACCGCGGGCCCGCCGGCGAGCGGCGGCGGCGACAAGGGGAATCCGAAGTGACGGTCTATTCCCGCGCGGCGATCTTCCGCAGCATTCCCATGGTGCTGCTGATCGCCTGGCTCGCCAGCGGGACGTATACCGTCCAGTCCGACCAGCAGGCGGTGGTCAAGCGCTTCGGTCGGGTCGTGGACGCGTCCGTGCCGTCCGGCATCCATTGGCGGCTGCCGTGGCCGATCGAGAGCCACCGGACCTTCGAGACCACCACCGTCTACAAGATGGGCGTGGGCATGATCACGCGGGACTACCTGCGCGGCATTCCCTCGCCCGAGGAGCTGTCGCTCTGGCTCACCGGGGACACGAACATCGTCTCCGTGAAGATCATGATGCAGTACACGGTGAAGGACGTGTCGCAGTTCCTCTACCGGATGGAGGGGCCGCAGTTCCTCATGGCGCGCCTCGCGGAGGCGTCGCTGACGGAGGTGCTCGGCAGCATGGGCGTGGACGACGTGCTCGGCGTGGCGCGTCCGGAGATCGCGCGGAAGGTGCGCGAGGAGACGCAGAAGCGCATGGACGCGATCGGGCTCGGCATCGCGATCACGTCGGTGAACCTCCTCTCCGTGGATCCGCCGAGCCAGGTCATCGAGGTCTTCCGCGACGTGTCGAACGCCGCCGCGGACAAGGAGCGCATCATCAACGAGGCGAACGGCTACGCGAACTCGATCATCCCGCGCGCGCGCGGCGAGGCCAGCTGGACGGTGCAGCGCGCGCAGGCGGACCACGACGGGGCGATCGCCCGCGCCACCGGCGATTCGCAGCGTTTCCTCTCCGTCCTCGCGGAGTACCGCAAGGCGCCGGCGGCCACTCGCAAGCGGCTGTACCTCGAGACGATCGAGGCGGTGCTGCCGAAGGTGAGGCCGTACATCGTGGACCTCGGGAAGGGCACCGACCGCTTCGACCTCAAGATCATCGACCCGGGTCCGGAGGCGACGAAGTGACCGGCGGGGCGCGAGGGTAGCGCGCGTCCTCGCCCTCCGGTTGGGGAGGTCCTGCGTGGTATCCTCGGGCTCGTCCCCCCGAGGAGGACTCCCGTGACCCCTGCGACTCGATGCGCTCCCGCTCTCTCGCTCCTCGCTCTCACGCTCGCGCTCACGACGATCTCCGCGACGCCCGGCGCCGCGGCGCTCGGCCCCGCCTGGCGGGGCGACTCGCCGCGCTGCCGTCTCGTGGCGGGGCAGGCGCTGCTCGATCCCCGCGATCCCCTGGCGAACCTCCGCCGCGAGGAGGCGGCGAACACCCTCCGCGGCGCCTTCGACGGCTGCCCGCACGACTTCGACGTCCTGCACTACTCGCTGAGCTTCTCCGACGTGGACGCCACGGCGCACACGCTCACCGGTCACACCGTGATCACGTTCGTCTCGCTCGTGAACGGGCTCTCCTCGATCGACCTCGATCTGAAGGCGCCGCTCGTCGTGACGGCCGTGACGCGGAACGGGTCGCCGCTCCCCTTCACGCACCCGGCGGACGTGCTCACCATCAGCTTCCCGGCGCCGCCGAACGCGGGCGACACGCTCGCGGTGGACGTGGCGTACACGGGCACCCCGTGGCACGAGCCGGGGATCGGCGCGTTCGGCGGCTTCTGGTTCTCGACCGCTCCGCTCTGCGCCTACTCCATGGGGGTCGGCATCAACACGGATCCGCCCTCGTGCGGGCGGGCGTGGTTCCCGTGCTACGACCGTCCCTGCGACAAGGCCACGATGGATCTCGACGTGACGATGCCGCTCGACCGGATCGCCGTCTCGAACGGTCTCCTGGTCTCCGTGGACTCCACGTCCACGACGCACACCTGGCGCTGGGCGCACGACTATCCGACCTCCACCTACCTCATCGCGATGTCGGTCGCGCCGTATCGGACGCTCCCGGACAGCGTCATCACCGATCCGCGCATCAAGGTGTACTTCCATCTGGGCTACCGCTCGAAGGCGCTGGTGAGCTTCCAGTTCGTCGATCTGATGATGCAGGCGTTCGAGGCCCGTTACGGGCCGTATCCCTTCGACAAGTTCTCGTACATGACCACGCTGAAGGGGGACATGGAGCATCAGACGTGCGTGAGCCACCTGCTCAACCTCGTGGACGGGACGAACACGTACGACGACATCCTGTCCCACGAGATGTCCCACATGTGGTACGGGGACTGCGTGACCTACGGCGACTGGCGCGACGTCTGGCTCTCGGAAGGATTCGCGACCTACAGCGAGGCGGCCTTCCGCGAGTACAAGGACGGGCCGGCGGCGTATCACGCCTACGTGACGACCCAGTTCCTGAACGCGGTGCTCGCCGCGGGCAGCAGCGCCGATCACGGCGTGTACGACCCGCCCTTCAAGTGGGGGACCATCGCGTACGAGAAGGGCGCGTCGGTGCTGCACATGCTGCGCGGCGTCCTCGACGACGATGCGCTCTTCTGGCAGGTGCTGCGCGACTACCTGAACGCGCACAAGTACGGCAACGCCGTGACGCCGGACTTCATCGCGAGCGCGTCGACGACGGTGGGGCAGGACCTCCACTGGTTCTTCGACCCCTGGGTCTACGGGACGGGGCATCCCGTGTACCAGTACGGCTGGTCCGGGCACGCCCTCGGCGGGGGTCAGTGGCGCGTGGACGTCGTGGTGCGACAGGTGCAGGCCACGCCCACGCTCTTCGATCTGCCGGTGGACTTCCGCGTGCAGACGGCGTCCGGGGATCAGGACTTCTCGTCTCGCATCCATCTCGCGGAGCAGACGGTGTCGTTCGTGGTGCCGGCGCAACCCACGGGCCTGGTCCTGGATCCGAACGACTGGATCCTCGACGAGGAGGTCCTCGCGCCCACGTCGGCGGATTACGGTCCGGCCGCTGCGGCGAAGCAGGCCCTGGCGCTCGAGACGCCGCGCCCGAGCCCCTTCAGGGATCTCGCGGAGATCCGCTACTACCTGCCGCGCGGAGGTCGCACGGAGATCGCCGTGCACGACGTCGCGGGGCGGCGGGTGCGGATGCTGTCGGCGGCCACGGAAGAGGCGGGCACGCGGTCGATCTGGTGGGACCGCCGCGACGACGCGGGCTCGCGCGTGGCCGCCGGCGTCTACTGGGTGCGGCTCGCCGCGCCGGACGGGACGCTCGCACGCAAGGTCGTCGTCGTGAACTAGGCGACCGCCTGCACCTCGGAAGAACAAGAGCGGGCGCTCGCATACTCGGCGCCCGCTCTTGCGACCGGGAGGCCGCAGCCCCCATAATCATGTCTCGCGGTCGTCGCACCTTCCCGAGGGAACCGGCCTTGCAACCTCTACCCACCCCCGAGCCGAAGTCTCCCGAGCCTGCCTGGTGGTGCAACTTCTGCGGCTTCCGCACGGACGACGCCGACGCTTATCTTTCCCACAGCTGTCGCGAAGTCCTCGAGCGGAAAGAGGTGCCGTTCCCGGAGCTCGGCACCGAGCGGCACTGTCGCTGACCCGCGACATATTCCGCCTTCTCTTCGAGGCCTTCGAACGCGCACGGCGCGCGTCGCGAGCTACCCTTTCGAGTTCGAGGTGATGTCATGAGTCAGTACGCTCATCCGGAGACGCTGGTCGATGCGAAGTGGGTCCTCGAGCACCGGGGTGACTCGAAGGTCCGGCTCGTCGAGGTCGACGTGAACCCGGACCTTTATCGTCAGGGTCACATCGAGGGCGCGGTCGGCTGGAGCTGGGAGACCGACCTGAACGATCCCGTGCGCCGGGATCTCGCGGACAAGACCCAGTTCGAGGCGCTGTGCGGGAGCGCGGGGATCGGGAACGACTCGACCGTCATCCTCTACGGCGACTCGAACAACTGGTTCGCGGCGTGGGCGCTCTGGCAGTTCAAGATCTACGGACACGCCGACGTTCGGCTGTTGAACGGCGGGCGCATCAAGTGGGAGAAGGAGGGCCTGCCGTACGTCACGGCGGTACCGGCGCCGAAGCCCGCGACGTACCGCGCGAGCGGCCCGGACACCTCGGTGCGCGCGTTCCGCAAGGACGTCGAGGACGCCCTGCGCTCGGGCGGCACGAACCTCGTGGACGTCCGCTCCCCGGACGAGTTCACGGGCAAGGTGATCGCGCCGCCGGGAATGATGGAGACCGCGCAGCGCGCAGGGCACATCCCCGGCGCCATGAGCGTGCCCTGGGCGATGGCCGCCCGCGAGGACGGCACGTTCAAATCGGCGGAGGAGCTGGCGGCGCTCTACTCGGGCCGCGGTCTCAAGAACGGGAACGCCACGATCGCGTACTGCCGCATCGGGGAGCGCTCGTCGCACACGTGGTTCGTCCTGAAGTACCTCCTGGGCCTGAAGAACGTGAAGAACTACGACGGCTCGTGGACGGAATGGGGCAACCTCGTGGGGGCGCCGATCGAGCGGGACTCGCCCGCGGCGCCGAAGCGGTAGCCCGCGGCGAGTAGACGCGCTATGCTCCCCGCGTTGGGCTCCGGGAAGGGGACGCGGGGATGGGACGATTCGCCCGGGCCGTGGGCCTGCGTAACGTCGTGCGCACGCTCGTCGCCGCGTGCCTCCTCGGCGCGCCGCCCGCCTCCCCGTCCGCCGCCGTCGCGCCTCCCATCACCACCACCGCACCCCGTCTCGTGGTGCGCGGGGACTTCCTGAGCGAAGGCTTCGAAGGGACGGCGTTCCCGCCGGCCGGATGGACGTACGCGCCGATCCACCCCACGAACCGCTGGACCCGCACCACCACCGCGCCCTGGGTGCGCTCCGGCGTGGGGGCAGCGCTGATCCGCGCGCAGTCCACGTCGATCCAGGACGAGAAGCTCGTCTCGTCCACGATGGACGTCTCGTCGTCCCCCGGCACGAACCTCCGCCTCTCCTTCTGGTGGCGCACGGATCCGTTCTGGTTCCAGGGCGCGAACACGTTCTTCCAGGTGCACGCCTCGCTGGACGGCACCACGTGGACCGAGATCTTCACGCTCACGGGCTTCCCGGAGACGGGCTGGGCGTGGCGCAACACCGTCCTCGATCTCTCGGCATACGCGGGAGTGCCGGGGCTCCTGCGCGTCCGCTTCCGCTACAAGGGAATCGACGCGGCCGATCTCTCGCTGGACGACGTTCTGGTGGGCTACCTCGCTCCGCCCGCTCCTCCGGAGAACGACGACTGCGCGGGCGCGGACGCGCACGGCTACGTGCTCGGCCCCGGCGAAGGCCCCTTCCACGTGACCGGGGACAATCTCCTGGCCACGGACGACTACCCCCTCTCCATGCCGCAGAGCTGCACCGGGTACACGCACGACGGCAAAGACGTCGTGTGGAAGGTGTCGTTGCCCGCGCATCACGCGCTCAGCGCCACGATGACGCCCGTGGGCGGCTGGGACGTCACGCTCTTCGCCATCTCGAACTGCGCCGATCCCGGCGGAAGCTGCGTCGACGGAGAGCGCGGCTTCGGCGGCGCCGCGAGCGTGACCGTCACGAACGGCACCGCCCTCGCGCGGACGTACTGGCTCATCGCGTCGGGCTACGGGACTGCCGCGGGAGAGTTCGCCGTGGACGGGACGATCGCACCGACCGTCGCGGTCGAGCCGGCCACCTGGGGGCGGCTCAAGTCGGTCTATCGCGACGGAGCGCGCTGAGGGCGCGGCATGAGAGCCCCCTCCGCCGCGCTGCCGCTCCTTCTTCTCGCCGGACTCGCCGTCGGTGCGGGGTCCGTCCACGACGAGCGCGCGGGCGCCCCCGCTGCGGCGAGCTTCCCGGGCGGGCGCCTCGCTTCCATCACGGCGGCGTCCCCCCGCGGCCGCGCCGCCTCCATCTCGGTGGCGCCGCCGTCCCTGGATTTCGGCCCCGTGCTCGTCGGGGCGCTCGTGCGGGACACCGTCACCGTCACCAACGACGGCACCACGGACCTCGTGCTCGGCGCGCCCGTCGTGGACGACCCGGCCTTCGCGATCGGCGGGACCGGCGGTGGCGTCCCAGCGGGCACCATCGTGACGGCGGGCCACAGCCTGCCGATCGAGGTCGCGTTCCGCCCGCTGGTCGCCGGCGCCGTCTCCGCCTCGCTGCTGCTCTCGTCGAACGACCCCGTGCGCCCGGAGGTCACCGTCCCCCTCTCGGGCGCCGGGGCGGGGGGGCCGCTCCTGTCCGTGCAGCCCCCTTCGTTCACGGTCGCCCTCACCGTGGGGCAGACCGCGCAGCGCACGCTCACGATCCAGAACCAGGGGGAGACCGCGCTGGCGTGGACGATCTCGATCCAGCCGGCGGTGGGGCTCCGCGGGCTGAACGGCGTGCGGGTGCTGTGGGACCGCTCGAAGGGGCAGAGCGGCACGCTCCAGTGGTCCACGGTGGTGGGGGACCTCCGCGCGCAAGGTGCCACGGTGCAGGAGGTGCTCCCGCAGACCGGCGACGCGATCACGCCGCAGCTCCTCTCGGGCGCGCGCGTCTACGTCTCCGAGGACGTGACGTCGGACTGGAGCGTCGCCGAGCGCACCGCGATCGCGAATTGGGTCGAGGCCGGCGGCGGCGTGCTGCTCATCGGCGACAACGGCGTGTCGATCGCGCGCTACAACGCGCTCCTCACCGCGATCGGCTCGCAGATCCGGATGCTCGCGACGAACGGGACCAACCAGGCGGTGATCACCGGCAGCCGCATCATCGCGCACCCGATGACGGCCGGCGTCTCGCGCCTCTGGGTGGGCGTGGGCGTGCGCACGCTGTCGACGCCCACGCCCGCCGTCACGGTCATCCTCGACAACGCCGACCGTCCGCTCGTGGGTGCCGAGGTGGTGGGCGTGGGTCGCGTGGCCGTCTGCGGCGACGAGCTGTTCAACGACGTCACGATCCAGGAGGCGGGCGGCGTCTCGGCGGACAACCACGTGTTCGGCACGAACACCTTCGGCTATCTGGCGGGGGACCTCTGGATCCGACCGGATTCCGTGTCCGGCTCGCTCGGGCCGGCGCTCTCCACGTCGATCGGGCTCACGTTCGATCCCGGGAGCCTTCCCGCGGGCGAGTACGACCTGGCCGTCCGTGTGTCCGCGAACGATCCCCTACACCCGTACGTCGACGTGCCCGCGCACCTCTCGCTCACGGGCTTCCCGGAGATCGGCGTGAGCCCCCCGAGCCTCTCCTTCGGCGGGGTCGAGGCCGGGACGAGCGACACGAAGAAGCTCGTGGTCCGCAACACGGGGAGCCAGCAGCTCACGGTGACGAGCGTGACGTCGTCCGCGCCCACGTTCTCGGCGCTGCCCACCGCGTTCTCCCTGTCGCCGGCGGCGGCGGAGTCCCTCACGGTCACGTTCACGCCGGACTCGGTGGGGCCCTTCGCCGCCACGCTGACGATCGCGTCGAACGCGCAGACGAACCCGTCCCTGCCGGTGCCGGTGGGAGGGAACGGGCTCGTGAACTGCGCGCTCCCGTGCAACCCGCCCTCGCTGCGCCCGGCGGACGTCTCCGCCACCCACGACTACTCGTTCTGGCTGGACGTGGCGCTCGCGGGTGCGCCGCGCGCGATCCAGAGCTTCGGCTTCCAGCTCACGTACGACGCGCACCACCTCGTCTTCCTCGACTCGACGAAGGCGGAAGGGCTCTCGGCCGGCTTCGTCGTGCTCGCGCAGCAGAACGAGCCGGGGCGGCTCACGTGCGGCGGCTTCGGGACCACGCCGATTCCTTCGGGCTCCACGGGGACCCTCGTGCGGCTCAAGTTCAACGCGCCGTGCGACACCTGCGCCGCCGGCTCCACGTCGGAGATCCGCGTCATCGAGCCCATCGAGGATCTCGCGGGCGTGCGGCCGTGCTGCTCCACGCTCACGATCGCGGAGTGCCCCTTCGGCGACGGCGACGTGAACAGCGACGGCGCGCTCACCGCGAACGACGCGCTCTGCGCGCTCAAGATCTTCCTCAACGGACAGATCCTCCCGGCTGATGCGGTCTGCCAGGCGCCGGGGTCCTGCGAGGTCGAAGCGGCGGACGCGAACTGCGACAGCCTCGTGACGCCGGGAGATGCGCTCTCGATCTACGAGCGCGTGCTCTGCGTCGTCGATCCCACGCCCTTGCCGTGCCTTGCGAACGCGGACCCGAATCCGTGCGGCACCGCGGCGCCTCGCGGCGGGACGCCGGCGCTCGCGTGGGGGACGCCGCGCCGGGGCGAGGCGGGGGAGTGGATCGTGCCCTTGCTCGCGCCGAATGGCGCGCCGCGCGCAGCCGGGCTCGAGATCGCACTGGGCGGGGCTTCGGTGACGTCGGTGCGCGCGGCGGCGACGGCCGGTTGGACGGATTTCGAGGGTCGCGTGAGCGGTGACGGAACGCTGCGCGTCGGCGGGTACGGCGCGGGCTCGAACGGCGCGGGCGGCGTCGCTGATGCGAGCAGCGTCGGCAGCGCAAGGGGTGCGGGCGGCGAAGTGGCGAGCCTCGTCCTTCGCGCCGACGCGGGCGGCTCGGTGCTGCGTATCCTCGCCGCGCACGACGTCGCGTTCGAGGGGCCGCGCGAGGTGTCGCTCGGCTCGCCGGCGCTCGCGGACGGCCTCGCCATCCTCGGCGCGATGCCCACCTCCGGACCGGTCGCCTTCGACGTGGGCGTGGCCACGGCCGGCGCCGCCGCCCGCCTCGACGTTCACGACGTGACGGGCCGCCGGGTCCGCACGCTCGGGACGAGCCTCACGCTCGGGCGCGCGCGCGTGGTGTGGGACGGGCGCGACGACGCGGGGCGCGCGGTGGCCGCCGGGATCTACTTCGTTCGCCTCGAAGTGGGCGAGCGCGGCTTCGTCCGGCGGGTCGTGCTCGTGCGCTGACGCCCGGTCCACGCGTTCTGCTCGGAGACGCGGGGCTCACGCGCGAGTGGGTTTTGATCGGTGGCGCAGGGAATCGCGGGGGTCCTCGCGTTTTCTGACCGGCATGGTCTCTGCTCTCCGATATTCCCGGAGAGGGGAAGTTCATGGCGGTCCGCGAGTTGCTCCGGGTCTTCGCAGGAGTCCTCGTCGCGAGTGCGGCCTCGGGCGCGCCCGTGGCGGGTGCGACCGAGTGCGTCGACTACCATGACTACCTCCGGATCGTCGGGAGCGTCGCTACGCCCGGCTCCGGCCTCGACGTCGCGGTGGCGGGGCACTACGCGTACGTCGCCGACGGCGGGGAGGGCCTCGCCGTCGTCGACTTCGCGGACCCGGCGTCGCCGCGGGTCGTCTCGCGCCTGCGGTTGAGCGGGATGGCGGAAGCCGTGGTGACGGACGGCACCTACGCCTACGTCGCCGACGGGCCGATCGAAGTCGTTCGGGTGTCGGACCCGGAGGCGCCGTCGCTCGTCGCCACTCTCGCCTTGCCCGGGGGATTGCACGACCTGACGCTCGAGGGCACGAAGCTCTTCGCCGTCGGCGTGTTGGGCGGGTGGGGTGGTCTCCTCGTCGTCGACGTGGCGGATCCCACGGCTCCAGCGGTCATCGGATGGCTCAGCCTCGACGAAGCGATGAGAGTCGCCGTCGAGGGAGGTGTGGCCTGCGTCGTCGGGGGCGAGTCTCTCCTGATCGTCGACGTGACGAGCCCGGCTTCGCCTCGTCTGAGGTCCCACGTGTCTCTCCGCGAACCCTGCTACGACGTGGCTCTGCAAGGCGGCCTCTGTTACGTAGTCGGTTCGTCACTGACCCTCTTCGACGTGACCGGCCCGCAGACGCACGACAGGCTCGGCGCGTACATCTTCATCCTCGCCGACGGTCTCCGCGTGGCCGTCTCCGGGGACCATGCCTTCGTGATGGCGAGGGAACGGGAGGCGCTCACGCTGCAGGTCATCGACGTCTCCGACCCGCGCGCTCCTCAGTGGCAGGCGAATTGCGGCGTGAGGGGCCAGGCCGGCGGCATCACGGTCGCCGGGACCCGGGTCTTCGTCGCGACCGGCGAGCCGTCCGGTCTTCGGATCATCGAGGCGGGCAATCCGAGTGCGGTCCGGTATCGCACGGCGATCGGCCGTAATCCGGCGGACGCCGTTGCCGCCCGGCGGAACTACGCTTACGCCGTGGGGACCTCCGGGAGCCCGGCCAGCCATTGCTTGACGGTGCTGGACGCTTCCACCTTCAACCCGACCCGGATCAACGCCGTGCTTCTGCCGGGTCCCGCGGGGCCGGTCGACGTCTGCGTGGACGGCGACGCCCCGTACGCCTTCGTCGCATCCGCGGGCTCAGGCCTTCAGGTGGTGGACGTCTCGCACCCGATGAACCCGGCGCTCGTGGCGGAGCTTCCGTGCGGCTCGCCGGAGGACTCGGCCGCGTCCATCGCCGCGAGCGACTCTCGCGTCTATCTCGCGCTGGGGGACTCGCTCCGCGTGATCGACGTTGCTAACCCGCGGCATCCCGCAGCGGAGGGTGCGCTTGCTCTCCCCGGCCAAGTCACGGGCCTCGCGGTGGCCGGCGCATACGCCTACGCGGCGGACGGAGATCTCGAAGTCGTGGACATCCTCGATCCCGCGCATCCGGTCCTCGTGGCGTCCCTGGCGACGACCGGGTGGGTCGGCGGCGTCGCGGTCGCGGGTTCCCACGCGTACCTCGCGGGTGAGCGTCCCGGCTTCGAGGTCGCGGACATCTCGGATCCCGCCTCGCCGCATCTCGCGGGACGGCTGTCCTTCCTCGAGCGGACGCGGGATGTCGCGGTGCGCGGCGGTTACGCCTATGTCGCTTCCGACGGGGCGGGGTTGGTGGTCGTCGACGTCTCGGACCCGGACGCGCCACGTCTCGTCGGCAGCGTGGACACGCCGGGCCACGCGGTCGGGGTCGCTGCGGGAATGTATGGGGCCTACGTGGCGGATGGCCCCGATTGGGACGGCCTGTTGTTCTTCCCGTCCCAGTGCGAGCGCGATCGCCTCTTCCACCGGCTCGCCGAGTGGGATCCGCCGCGCGGTGACGCGTTGCAGGCTGCCGGCGCGGCCGACGCGATGCCCGCCGGGCCGGTCGTTCTCGGCGTCTCGCGCCCGTGCCCGTTCACGGCGGAGACGTGGCTCCCCTTCACGCTCGCACGACCCGCGACGGCAGATCTCCGCGTGTACGACGTCGCCGGAAGGCTCGTGCGGACGCTCGTGAACGATCCGCTCGGACCGGGCCCGCACGAGATCCGCTGGGATGGCAAGGACGCGGGCGGGCTCGACGTGGCCCCGGGCGTGTACTTCGTGCGGCTGCGCGCCCTCGGGGAGACCCAGGCGCGGCGCGTGACGCGCGCCCGCTAGCCTCGCGAGCTGCGCTCGGGGGCTGATGCGTGCCCCGTCCGCCCGCTGCGGGCGCCCCGGTGGCTTCTCCCTCCCGTCGCGATCGCGTATCTTCGGGGCCTTCCGACCCCATCGCCTCGGAGACGCGCATGACGCTCGTCGCACGTCGCCCCACGCGCACCGTTCTCGTGGGGAAGGTCCCGATCGGGTCCGAGCATCCGATCGTCGTCCAGTCCATGACGAACACGGACACGGCGGACGCGCCGGCCACCGCGCTCCAGGTGGAGCAGCTGGCGGCCGCCGGATCCGAGCTGGTGCGGGTCACGGTCAACACGCGCGAGGCGGCGGGGAAGGTGCCGGAGATCGCGGCGCGGCTCGCCGATCGCGGCGTGACGGTGCCCCTCATCGGGGACTTCCACTTCAACGGGCACGTGCTGCTGCGGGACTTCCCGGAGTGCGCGCAGATCCTCGCGAAGTACCGCATCAATCCGGGCAACGTGGGCAAGGGCGACCGCCACGACGAGAACTTCGCCACGATGGTGCGGGTGGCGGTGGATCACGCGAAGCCGGTGCGGATCGGCGTGAACTGGGGCTCCCTGGACGGCGAGCTGCTCACGTCGATGATGGACGAGAACGCCGGGCTTCCCGCGCCCGCGGACGCGCGCGACGTCATGATCGACGCGATGGTGGAAAGCGCCGTGCGCTCCGCCGAGCGCGCGAGGGAGCTGGGGCTCTCCGGCGAGAAGATCGTGCTCTCGGTGAAGATGTCGCGCGTGCCTGACCTCGTGGAGGTGTACGAGCGCCTCGCCGCGCGCACGGACCTCCCGTTCCATCTCGGACTGACGGAAGCGGGCATGGGGGCGAAGGGCGCCGTGAACACGGCGGCCGCGCTCGGGATCCTGCTCCAGAAAGGCCTCGGCGACACGATCCGCGCGAGCCTCACCCCACGGCCGGGCGGAGATCGCACGGAGGAAGTGCGCGTGTGCCAGCAGGTGCTGCAGGCCTTGGGGCTGCGGAGCTTCGTGCCGCAGGTGGCCGCGTGCCCGGGCTGCGGGCGAACCACCTCCACGGTCTTCCAGAGCCTCGCCGAGGAGATCCAGACGTGGCTCGCCGCGAAGATGGGGGAGTGGAAGCGCACGCGTCCCGGCGTGGAGGATCTGAAGGTGGCGGTGATGGGCTGCATCGTGAACGGCCCCGGCGAGTCGAAGCACGCGCACGTGGGCATCTCGCTGCCCGGAACGGGCGAGGCGCCGAAGGCGCCCGTGTTCGTCGACGGGAAGAAGGTGGCCACCCTCCAGGGCGAGACCATCGCGAAGGACTTCGCGAAGATCGTCGAGGACTACGTCGAGGCGCGGTGGGGATTGGTGCCCGCGGCTCGAGACCGCGCTTGAAGCAAGCTGCCCAGTTGAGGACAGCCCGCGGCTGGACCTGTCCATTCGGCGCGGAATGCCCCGCAGAATCTGGACTTCACATTTACGTTCGTTCAATAATTACCCCGTTCCGAACCCTGGTGACGAACCTCCCAGGGTATCGAAGGGGGGTGCGGAAATGTCGACTCCTCTCCGCCTGTTCACCGATCAGAACCGATTCGCGTGGCAGACCCTCCTGGTGGTCGCGCTCAGCGCCGCTGCCCTGGCGCGGCCTTCCTCAGCTGGGCAGGCCGTGGTCGACACGAAACTGTGGGCGACTGATGGGAGCGGGCCGGGGGGCGAGGCGGGCGTCCGCGTCGTCGCGCGAGCGGGACAGGTGATCTACCTGGGGGGCGATTTCCGCCGCGTCGGTCCCGGCACGGGTGGCTTCGTGTCACTGGACGCCGCCAGTGGGCGGCCGGTCCCACCATTCCCGAAGGTGCTGGGTACGGTCCGGGCTGTCACCTCCGATGGCCAGGGCGGGTGGTACATCGGCGGTTCCTTCACCTACGTGGGCGGGCTCGCTCGCTCCAATCTCGCGCACATCCTCGCCGACGGCAGCGTCGCTTCGTGGGACCCGAAGGCCGACGGGGGCGGCGTCTCCGCCCTGGCGGTGGGCGGGAATACGGTCTACGCCGGCGGGTACTTTAGGAACATCGGCGGGGAGCCGCGGGACTACATCGCCGCGCTCGATGCGACGACGGGGGCAGCTACGGACTGGAAACCGAACGCGAACTCCTGGGTCCTAACCCTGGCGGTGAGCGGGGGGACGGTGTACGCGGGCGGTGGGTTCACGAGCATCGGGGGGAAGCCGCGGAACCGCATCGCGGCGCTGGATGTGGTGTCGGGGCAGGCCACGGCCTGGGATCCGAGTGCGAACAATTACGTCTCCGCCTTGGTCTTGAGCGGGAGTACGGTGTACGTGGGCGGGGAATTCAGGAGCATCGGCGGGCAGAGCCGCAACTACATCGCCGCGCTCGACGCGGTGACCGGGGCGGCCACGCCCTGGGATCCGAATGCGAACCGCGACGTCCTGGCCCTGGTGTTGAGCGGGGGGGCGGTCTACGCGGGCGGAGGCTTCACGAGCGTCGGCGGGCAGGCGCGGAACATGCTCGCGGCGCTGGACGCGGTGAGCGGGGCCGCGACGGCCTGGAACCCGAGTGCGAACAGCTACGTCTACGCCTTGGCGTTGAACGGTGGGACGGTCTACGCAGGCGGCTATTTCACAAGCGTCGGCGGGCAGACGCGAAACTACATGGCAGCACTCGATGCGGTGACCGGGGCGGCTACGGCCTGGAATCCGAATGCGAACGACGTGGTCTATGCCCTGGGGACGAGCGGGGGGACGGAGTGCGCGGGTGGGCGCTTCACCGGCGGTGTCCCGACTTCTGTGGAAAAGCTGGCGTAGCTCCGGCGGGCACGGATCGTATTCCTCTCAGGCGACTTGTTGCAAGCCGGGCACTTCGACCTCCTTCATATCCTTCCATCCATCGATCTTGCGTAGCGTGATCTGCTCCGCGGCGAAGAGCGCGTAGAGCAGCACGAGCGCGGCGTCCTCGTTCGGGAACGCCCCCTGGGTCTTCGTGCGTCGCCGGAAGGCGCTGTTCACCGCTTCCAGCGGGTTCGTCGTGCGCAAGCACTTCCACTGGCTCTTCGGGAAGCTGTAGAAGCTCAGCAGCTCCTCGCCCGCATCCTCGAGGCTGCGAACGACCTCCTTCGAGAGCAGCGTCCACTTCCGGATGAATCGCTCGCGAGCGTGATGCGCCCCGGAGAGGCTCTCGGCATGGATGATCTCGGCATAGTCGCGCTTGAGCTCCGCGTGGCTGTGCTTCGGGGCCTTCGACAGCAGGTTCTCGAGCTTGTGCTTCGTGCACCTCTGGATCCGCGTGTCGCTCCACGAATCCCGCAGGGCCCGAAGCAGCCCGCCGTTTCCGTCGACGATCGCGAGTGCCGGCCGCCGAAGACCCCGGCGAACGAGGTCGTCCACCACACCCTTCCACGACGACGCCGACTCGCTCCCCGCGATCGCCAGCGACACGAGCATCTTCTCCCCGTCGTCCCGCACGCCGATCACCGCCAGCACCGGCACCCTCACGACCCGACGCGCCAAGCGCACCGGAAGGAACATCGCGTCCAGGTAGACGTACGTGATCGCCAGATCGGAGAGATCGCGGCGACGCCAGGCATCGAAGAGCTCCCGGAGCCGCTGGACCAAGCGCGACACCGCGCTCTTCGAGAGCAGCTTCTCCCCGAGAAGCGGCGAGATCGCCCGTCGGATCCGTCGCGTGTTCCCGCCCGCGACGTACACGCCCAGGATCGCCGCGTCCACCTGCCTCGTGCGGCGCTGATATCGATCGAGCACTGCCGAGCGCCACTCCTGCGTGGAGCCGTCTTCCCGGAACAGTCGAGCGCGAGGAAGCGCCAGCGTGTGCGGGCCGCTCTCCGTCACGACCTCCCGCGTCACCGAGCCGTTCCGGTAGCCCGATCGAGTGGGGACCCGCTCCGAGCGTGCCGCGCCCAGCGCAGCCCGCAGCTCGTCCTCGAGCACGAGCTCGATCGTCTCTCGGATTCGGGAACGGATCTCGCGGGTCAGATCGTAGGGAAGTGCGACGACTGCGGCGGGCGTGGTATCGTGCGGCATGGCGTAGGCCTCCGGTACTTCGCGCCGTCCGGCGCGGGTGGGTTTGGCACCCGGAGACTACGCCATTCTTCTTTTCCACAGGATTCGGGACGCGGCCCGCTTCACCATGGTCGGTTGGCAGACGCGGAACTTCATCGCGGCGCTGGATGCGGTGACCGGGGAGGCTACGGCCTGGAATCCGAATGCCGACCTCCCGGTGCTCTCTCTGGCGGTGAGTGGAGGGACGTTGTACGTGGGGGGAGGCTTCACGAGCATCGGCGGGCAGCCGCGGAACAGCATCGCGGCCCTGGACGTGGCGAGCGGGGCGGCTACGGCCTGGAACCCGAACGCGGCCGGTGAGGTCTACGCCCTGGTGTTGAGCGGGGGAACGGTGTACGTGGGTGGAGACTTCACGAGCATCGGCGGGCAGGCGAGGAACAGCATCGCGGCGCTCGATGCGACCACCGGGGTGGCCACGAGCTGGAATCCAAACGCTGGCGGGGCTGGCTGGCAAGTTCCGGTCTCTGCCCTGGTGGTGGCCGGAGGGACGGTGTACGTGGGCGGGGGCTTCACGAGCATTGGCGGGCAGATGCGGAACCGCATCGCCGCAGTCGATGCGGTCACCGGTGAGGCTACGGCCTGGAATCCGAATTCGAGCTTCGCGGTCAACGCCCTGGTGCTGAGCGGCACGACGGTGTACGCGGGCGGAACGTTCTGGAGCATCGGCGGGCAGCCGCGGTCACGCATCGCGGCGCTAGATGCGGTGACTGGCGCGGCGACGGCCTGGAATCCCAATGCGGACCGCGACGTCTATGCCCTGGTGTTGAGCGGGGGGACGATGTACGCGGGCGGGTATTTCACGAACATCGGCGGGCAAGCCCGCACCGGCATCGCGGCACTCGATGCGGTGACGGGGGCGGCCACGGCCTGGAATCCGAATGCGCTCCCGGTCTGGACCCTGGCGTTGAGCGGCGACACAGTGTGCGCGGGTGGAGGCTTCAGTAGCATCGGTGGGTGGCCGCATCGCGGAGTCGCGGCGGTCGTTGACTCGTCGTTGGTCGTCCAAGCTCCCCCGGCGCGTCCCGACCTTCCGAAGGCGGTGTGGCTGGGGCCGCCGTACCCGAGTCCCACGCGGGGCCAGAGCACGTTCGCGCTCGCGTTGCCCGCGGCGATGTCTGTGGACTTGACTGTCTACGACGTGCGCGGCCGGCGAGTGCGGGGGCTGATCTCGGAGGTTCGGCCGGCGGGCAGGTACGAGGTCTCGTGGGACGGGCGGGACGCGGTGGGGCGACCTGCGGCTGCCGGAGTGTATTTCCTGCGGTTGAAGGCAGGCTGCGAGGAGAGGGTGCGCAAGTTCGTGCGGCTGGACTGAAGGGCGCTCCGCGCCCGCCCTTCGTCCAGCGCTCAGCCCCGCGCGCGCCGCTGACGGCGCTCTCTCGGCGGGGCGAATCGGGCCAGGTCCCTCGCCAGTCGATCCTGGATGCTCCCGCAGACGAGGTCGCACAGCCGGAAGACGCTCGCGTCCGCGATGCGGTAGAACACGTGGAGGCCCTCCTTCCGGCGCGCCACGAACCCGCCCCGCAAGAGAATCGACAGGTGCTTGCTCACGTTCGCCTGCGACGTGGCGCAGCGCTCCGTCAGGTCGGCCACCGTGCTCTCGCCCTCGCTCAGGGCCTGCAGCAGGCGTAGCCGGGAAGGATCCCCGAGGATCCGGAAGCGCTCGGCCACCATGGCCAGGTTGTTCTCGTTCATCGGGCTCGCCACGATCGCCTCCGAAAAGGGGCTTGCCTCGCCCGCACCTTCGGAATATATTCCCATCAAGCTATATAGGCAAGTGGGTAAGTAGTCCGACGGAGGGGAGCGTGAGCGCACCGAGGCACGACGGAAGAAAGCCGACCGCAGCGACGTTGGCGCTGGCCGCCCTGGTCGCCGCGGCCGCCCTTCCGGCGGCGGCGCAGATGTCGTCGTCGGACGCCGGCGCCGGGTCGCCCGCGCCCACCGTCCAGGCGCTGGACCTCACCGCCGCGGTACGACTCGCTCGGGAGCACAACCCTCAGGTCGCCGAGGCGGACGCGAACACGGATGCGGCGCACGCCGCGAAGCGCGAGGCGCAGCTCGGCCGGCTGCCGTCGGTGGTGGCGCGCGAGACGGCCGTCCGGACCACGTCGCCGGCCGACGTCTTCGGCCTCGAGCTGATGCAGGAGCGCTTCTCCTTCCCGGCGTTCACGCAGAGCGACCCCAACACGCCCGATCCGCTGAACAATTACACGAGCGAGATCGAGGTCTCCGTGCCCCTCTTCACCGGCGGGGCGCTCTCCGCGGGCATCCGCCAGGCGGGGCGGATGGCCGATGCGGCGGATGCGGTGCGCGCGCACACCGCCCGTGCCGTGGACCTCGGCGTCACGCAGGCCTATCTCGGCGCGCTCCTCGCCGGGCACTTCGCGGAGCTGGCGGAGGAGGCGCGGGCCACCGTCGCGAAGCACGTGGAGCAGGCGCAGAGCTTCTTCGACGCCGGCATGATCGTGGAGAGCGATCTCCTCCAGGCGCGCGTACAGCTCGCGCGGATGGACGAGGGCCTCGTGCGCGCTCGCAACGGCGAGCGCATGGCGAGGGCCGCGTTGAACCGCGCCATGGGCGTCGATCAGGGACAGGAGTTCGCGCTCTCGGAGGCTCCGGAGGCCGCCGCGCCACGGGCCGCCACGCTCGAGGAGGCGCTCGCCCTGGCGCGCGCGAACCGGGCGGATCTGCGGGCGTCGGATCGGCGCGTGGAGGCCATGAAGGCCGGGATCGCGCGGGCGCAGGCGGAGTACTTCCCGCGGATCGGGGTCGCCGCCCGCTGGGACTGGAACGACGACAACGTCTTCGGGACCGCGGGAGACAGCTACACGCTCGTGGGGCGCGCGGAGTGGAACGTGTGGAACTGGGGTCAGACCTCCGCGCGCGTGGCCCAGAGCAAGGGCGCGTATCGCGCCGCGGACGAGGCGCGCCGCTCCTACGCGGATCAGGTGGAGCTGGAGGTGCGCGGGGCGTGGCAGGCGGTGGAGGAGGCGCGGGCGCGTCGCGCGGCCACGGAAGGCGCCGTGGCGGCGGCGGAGCGCGCGCACTCGATCCTGGAGGACCGGTTCACGCAGGGCGTGGCGAAGGTCACGGACCTGCTCGATGCGGAGACGATGGCGCACGAGCAGCGCGTGCGCGACGTGCAAGCGCGCTTCGATCTCCAGCAGGCCCTGCGCACTCTCTCGTTCGCGATCGGCGACGACCCGGTGGCGGAGGTGAAGCCATGAGCACGACTCCTCGACGGAACGCCGGCACCGCGCGCGCGATGGCTCCGGCCCGCACCGCGTCGGCCCACACCGCCGCGGCCCGCACCGCGGCCGCGCTCGCCGCGAGCGCGCTTCTCCTCGTCGCTGGATGTGCGAAGCACGGGGGCGAGGCGGCCTCCGAGCTGCCCGCGGTGTCCGTCACCACGGAGAAGGCCGCGACCCTTCGCGAGACCGCCTTCGTGGAGGCGGTGGGGACCCTGAAGGCCGGGCGCGAAGCGACGATCGCCGGCAAGGTCATGGGCACGGTGACCGAGATCCGCCAGGCCGGCGACGTGGTGCACGAGGGCGACATCCTCGTGGTCGTCGACAGCCGCGACGTGGCCGGCCAGGTGGCCCAGGCGGAGGGCGCGCTCGCGCAAGCCAAGGCGGCCGCGGTGCTCGCCGAGACGAACTTCCACCGCTTCGAGCAGCTGCACGAGCGCAGCGCCGCCTCCACTCTCGAGCTGGACCAGGCGCGCTACCAGTTCGACAGCGCGTCGGGCGCCGTGAAGCAGGCCGAGGGCGCCGTGGCGGCGGCCCGCTCGGTCCAGACCTACGCGCGGATTCCGGCGCCGTTCAGCGGGCGTGTCGTCGACCGGATGTGCGAGCCGGGCGATCTCGCCTCTCCCGGACGCCCGCTCCTCAAGATCGAGGACACGAAGCACGTGCGGCTCATCGCTTCGCTCGAAGCCTCTCGCGCAGGCGCCGCCGTGGTGGGCAAGACGGTGGAGGTGCGCGTGCCGGAGCTCGGGGACGCGCGCTTCGCCGGCACGATTCGCGAGGTCACGCCGGGCGCCGACGCGGCCACCCGCTCGGTCCTCGTGAAGATCGACCTCGCCGAGGACGCCACGCTCAGGTCCGGCCTCTTCGGCCGCGCGCTGCTCGCCTCGGGCGAGCGCGACGTCCTGCGCGTGCCGGCCTCCGCCGTGGTGCGCCGCGGGAGCTTCGCGAGCGTCTTCGTGGACGTCGACGGGCGCGCGGCGCTGCGCATGGTGACGCTCGCCGACGACGGCGCGGATCGTCCCGAAGTGCTCTCCGGGCTCTCCGCCGGCGATGTGGTCGTGGTCAACCCGCCAGCCACGCTCGAGATCGGGACCCGCCTCGAGGCGCGCTCGTGAGCCAGCTCGCTCGCGACGAGAGCCTCCTCAAGAAGGCGCGCAAGCCGCTCGGCCCCGCGGGGCGCGTGGCGCAGGTCTTCATCGACTCGAAGCTGACGCCGCTGCTCATCGTGGCGTCGCTCGCGCTCGGCTTCTTCGCGGTGGCGATCACGCCGCGCGAGGAAGAGCCCCAGATCAAGGTCCCCATGATCGACGTTTTCGTGCCGTTCCCCGGCGCGAGCGCGCGCGAGGTGGAGGAGCGCGTGGCGACGCCGCTCGAGAAGCTGCTCTGGGAGATCCCGGGCGTGGAGTACGTCTACACGACGAGCCGCTCGGACTTCGGCATGGCCATCGTGCGCTTCAAGGTGGGCGAGGATCCCGAGCAGAGCGTGCTCAAGCTGAGCGCGAAGCTGGCGGCCCATCCGGAGGTGGTGCCGCCGGGTGCCGGTCCGCCGGTGGTGAAGCCGAAGTCCATCGACGACGTGCCCATCGTGGGGCTCACGCTCTGGAGCCGCACGCTGGACGCCTACCGCCTGCGACAGGTGGCTGAGGACCTCGCGCTCGAGATCCAGAAGATCCCGGACATCGCGGAGGTGAGCGTCATCGGCGGCGAGCGGCGCGAGGTTCGCGTCTCGCTGGATCCCGGCCGCCTCTCGGCGTTCGGCGTGAGCGCCCTCTCCGTGGCGCAGTCCCTGAAGCAGGCGAACTGGGAGCTTCCGGCGGGATCGTTCTCCGGCGCGAACCGCGAGGTCACGCTCTCGGCGGGCCGGGAGCTGCGCACGGTGGACGACGTCCGCTCCGTCGTCGTGGGCGTGCGCGAAGGGCGAGCCGTCCGCCTCGGCGAAGTCGCGCAGGTGAGCGACGGCCCCGCCGAGCCCGACACCTACGTCCTCTTCGGCGCGGGCCCGAAGTCCGAGGATCGCGGCATTCATGGCAAGCCCGCGGACGCTCCGGCCGTCACCATCGCGATCTCGAAGCGCCGTGGCTCGAACGCGGTCATCCTCGCGCACGCCGCCGAAGAGACGTTGCAGCGCGCGCGCACGACCTGGCTCCCGCAAGGCGTCGAGGTCACGGTCACCCGCGACTACGGCGAGACGGCGAAGGAGAAGGCCAACGAGCTGATCAGCCACGTGCTCATCGCCACGGCCGCGGTGGTGGGGCTCATCCTGCTCGCCTTGGGAAGGCGCGAGGCGCTGGTGGTGGCGGTGGTGGTGCCGGTGACGCTCGCGCTCACGCTCGCGGTGAGCTACCTCTTCGGCTACACCCTGAATCGCGTCACGCTCTTCGCGCTCATCTTCGCGATCGGCATCCTCGTGGACGACGCGATCGTGGTGGTGGAAAACATCCACCGGCACTTCCAGCTCGGCTGGACCGGACGGAAGGCGGCCGCCGTCTACGCCACGGACGAAGTGGGGAACCCCACGATCCTCGCGACGCTCACCGTGATCGCGTCGCTGCTGCCTCTCGCCTTCGTTTCCGGGCTCATGGGCCCGTACATGCGGCCGATCCCCGTGAACGCGTCGGCCGCCATGTTCTTCTCGCTCTTGGTGGCGTTCGTGGTGACGCCGTGGATCGCGCTCCGTGTGCTCGGGGCGGAGCACGCGAAGCCCTCGGGCGGTGCCGGGCCCGAGAGCCTGGCGGAGGAGACGCCGGGGGAGAGCCGGATCGAGCGGGCCTACTCGCGCCTCGTCTCGCCGATGATCCGGAGCGCGCGCCTGCGGAATCTGACGCTCGGGGCGATCGGGCTGCTGCTGCTCGGGTCGTTCGCGCTCGTCGGCGTGCGCGCGGTGCGCGTGAAGATGCTGCCTTACGACAACAAGAGCGAGTTCCAGGTGATCGTGGACATGCCGGAGGGCACCACGCTGGAGGCCACGCGCGCCGCCGCCTGCGATCTCGCCGCGGTCCTGCGCGGGCAGCCCGACGTCACGGACGTGCAGACCTACGTGGGAACCTCCGGTCCGATCAACTTCAACGGTCTCGTGCGCCACTACTTCCTGCGCCGAGGCCCGAACGTGGCCGACCTGCAGGTGAACCTCGCGGGCAAGAACGACCGCAAGGACCAGAGCCACGCGATCGCGAAGCGGGTGAGGCCGCTGCTCCAGGCGGTGGCCGCGAAGCACGGCGCGAACGTCAAGGTGGCCGAGGTGCCGCCGGGGCCGCCGGTGCTTTCCACGATGGTGGCCGAGGTGTACGGCCCGGACGCTTCGCGGCAGCTCGAGGTGGCGGGGCAGATCAAGAAGCTCTTCGAGACCACCGAGGGGATCGTGGACGTCGACTGGTACGTCGAGGATCCCCAGCCCAAGGTGGACTTCAAGGTGGACCCGGCGCGCGCGGCTTTGGCCGGGATCACTCCGGAGATGATCGCGCAGAAGCTGTCGATCCTGGGCTACGGAATGGAATCCGGGATCCTCCACGACGCAGGCGGGCGAGAGCCGGTGCCGATCGTGCTGCGCATGGACCGCGACGCGCGTCACCGGCTCGCCGACCTCGGGGGGCTCTCGCTCCAGGCGCCGGACGGACGCATGGTGCCGGTCGCGGAGCTGGTGGACGTGGTCTCGACCACGGAGGATCGCTCGATCTACCACAAGAACCTGCGTCGCGTGGTGTACGTGACGGGCGAGGTGGCGGGCGCGCAGGAGAGCCCGATCTACGGCGTGCTCAACCTGAAGGGCAAGATCGCGGCGCTGAAGATCCCCGAGGGCTACGAGATCCAGCAGCACTACTCGGCGCAGCCCTCGGACGAGGATCGCCTCAGCATGAAGTGGGACGGCGAGTGGCAGATCACCTACGAGGTCGGGCGGGACATGGGGATCGCCTTCGCCATCGTGATGCTGCTCATGTACGTGCTCGTCGTGGCGTGGTTCGGCAGCTTCGTCACGCCGCTCATCATCATGGCGCCGATCCCGCTCACGCTCGTAGGCATCCTGCCCGGGCACTGGCTGACCGGGATGTTCTTCACGGCGACGTCGATGATCGGGTTCATCGCGCTCGCCGGGATCATCGTGCGCAACTCGATCCTGCTCGTGGACTTCGTGGATCTCGAGCTGGAGCTGGGCACCCCGCTCGAGCAGGCGGTCGTGAAGGCGGGGGCCGTGCGTCTCCGCCCGATCGTGCTGACGGCGATGGCGCTCGTGGCCGGCGGATTCGTCATGATCCTCGACCCGATCTTCCAGGGGCTCGCCGTGTCGCTCATCTTCGGTGTGCTCGTCTCGACCGCCCTCACGCTCATCGTGATCCCGCTGCTGTACTACCTCTATCTGCGCGGCCGGCCGGAGCATGGGCCGGGCGCCGCGGCGCTTCCGGCGGGCGAGCCGCCCGCTCGCGCCTGAGAAAGGACGACGCCATGGACCTCAATCGCTGGCTTCGAATGATCGCGGGCTTCTTCGTGCTCGCGTCGGTCGCGCTGGGCCACTTCGTCCATCCGGGCTGGTACTGGTTCACCGCGTTCGTGGGGCTGAACCTCTTCCAGTCCGCGTTCACGAACTGGTGCCCGATGATCTCGTTCCTGCGGAAGCTCGGCGTGCGGGAAGGTTGAGGTGAAGGGGGAGGGGCTCGCGATGGACTGCGGCGAAGCCCCGGCCGCGCCGGCGCCGCAGGTCCTCCGACGGAAGGGACCGCCATGCAGATGCTGATGATCGTCGTGGAGAGCACGCACAAGGAGAGGGTCGAGGCGGCGCTCAGCGAGCATCGCGTGCTCGGCTACACCGAGATCCCCACGGTCTACGGGATGGGGAAGAGCGGCATGCGCCTGGGATCGCGCGCGTTTCCGGAGACCTCCTCGATCATCTTCACCGTGGTCGAGAAGGACAAGATGGACGAGCTGCTCGCCGCCATCGACGGCGAGTGCGCCGACTGCCGCTCGAAGATGCGCATGATCGTCTGGGGCGTGGAACAGATCGTCTGACGGGGGCTCGAAGGCCGGCGCCGCGCCCCCTTCCGGGTCAGCTCTCGTCGAACAGCGCGCGCTGCGGGGGCTCGAGGGGCAGCTCGAGGCTCGAGAGGATCTCGTTCACCCAGCCGTCGGGGCGCGCGCGATCCAGGCGGCGCGCGCTCACGCCGAACTCCGCCACGAGTCGATCGATCACGGCGTCGATCTCGCTCTGGAACGCGAGGTCGGTGTCCCGCGTGCCGTCGAAGCGCGGCTTCTGCCAGAGCGGCACCTTGAAGAGGCCGCTGTAGGTCTCGCACCAGCGGCGGATCCAGGGGTCCAGCTCCGGACGGCGTCCGAGCGCGTGCACCAGGTAGGCGTAGTTGTCGAGGACCGAGCGGTCGCACACCACCACGTCGCCGGAGGCCTCGCCGGCGATCTCCCGCGCGCACTGCGTGTGGAGGATCCACGTCTGCGCGTCGAGCGTGGTGTCGCGGTTGATGGGCAGCGGGCAGTCCCGCGCCACCTCCGTGACGAGGTGCACGCCGCGGTCCAGCCGCTTGAGCCGGGCGGCGAGGTCGAAGCAGAGCGTGGTCTTGCCCACGCCGTGCGTGCCGATGAGCGCGATCTTCACAGGGGTCCTCCGGGTCCGCGAGGGTAGCGCGGGAGGGCCGGTCGGCCAAGCGACTCCGTGAAGGGCGCTCCCGGGCGTGGCGCGAAGGGCTCGGGCGCGGGAGGACCGGGCGGCGACGTGACGCGACCCCCTCGCGCGCGCTACGCTCACCGCATGTCCTTCTCCGCGCGAAGCCTCGGCGACCTGCGCGAGCACCTGGCGGCCCTCGGCGCGCAGCCGATTCACGCCGCCCACGTCCTCGGGGCGTGGCTCACCGGGCGTCCCCTCGACGAGTGGCCGCGACGTCGCGCCGCTCCGCTCCCCGCCTCGCTCCTCGCGGCGATCCCCGCTCTCCAGGCGGACCTCGACGCGCTCGCCGTGCTGATCGCGCGTCATCCGGCGCACGACGGCTCGGGCCGGAAGCTCCTGCGCCTCCGCTCCGGGCGGACCGTCGAGAGCGTGGACCTTCCGCGCGACGGGCTGTGCGTCTCCACGCAGGTGGGCTGCGCCGTCGGCTGCCGCTTCTGCAAGACCGGGGAGAGCGGCCTGTTGGCGCAGCTCTCGTCACTGGAGATCCTCGCGCAGGTCGTGCTCGCGCGGCGCGAGCGGAACGTTCGCGGCGTGGTCTTCATGGGCATGGGGGAGCCCGCCCACAACCTCGAGGCGGTGCTCGACGCGATCGGAGCGCTCGGCACGCTCGGGCGCCTCCCGCACAAGACGCTCGTGCTCTCCACGGTGGGGGAGCCGGGCGTCTTCGAGAGGATGCTACTCTGCGAGGTCAAGCCTGCCCTGGCGCTCTCCCTGCATACCCTGGACGCGGCGCTCCGCGCCGATCTCCTGCAGCGCGCGCCGCGCATCGCGCCCGAAGCGCTGCTCGAAGCGGCGCTCGCGTACGCGGACCGGACGGGGCACCCGTTGCTCGTGCAATGGACGGTGCTCGAAGGCGTCAACGACTCGCTCGAGGAAGCGCGCCGGCTCGCGGCGCTCCTCCGCGAGCGTCGCGCGATCGTGAACTACATCCCCTTCAACGCGGTCGAGGGCGCGGGCTTCCGTCGTCCGCCGATCGAACGCTGCGTGGATCTCGTGCGGGCGGTCAAGGCCGGCGGCGTGCTGTCGACGTTGCGGATGTCCGCCGGTCAGGAAGTGGACGGAGGATGCGGCCAGCTCCACGCGCGACACGGGACCCTGGCGCCGACGACCAATACTCGATAGGATAGTCGTCATTAGTCGCCGGAGCCGCCCTCCGCGGGCCGCACTCCGGTCGGCCCACCCTCCTTTCGGGAAGGTCGAGCGCCATGCTTCTCAACGACTTGCGTCCTCTGCGTTCAGAGGTTTTCTACCTCCTCCCGGCCGTTCTCCTGCTCGGCCTGGGCGCTCCCGCGGCCCGCTCCCAGGCGATTCCGCTCGACGCGCACGGCCTCCCGCAATGGGAAGTGCGCGTCTTCGACGACTTCCCGGTGCGGGTCGACCTCGCGAGCCGCGACGCGCTCGGGACGCTCCTCGCGCGCGTCCCGATCGCGTCCTTCGATCGCGAGCAGCTGCGCCCCGGCGTCGCGGGTCGATGGATCCTCGAGACGCGCATCACGGACGAGGAAGCCGCGGCCCTGCGCGCGGCCGGGTACTCCTTCGAGCGGCGCCCGGACGTCGAGCAAGCGAACCGCCGCGCGATGGAAGCCGCGTGGGCCCGGGAGGCGGCGGAAGGCGGAGCCGCGCTGCGCACCGGCGACCTCCGCGGCGTCTACCACACGCACGCGCAGATCGGGACGATCCTCCAGCAGGCGGAGACCAACTACCCGCAGATCGCGCACCGGCTCAGCGTGGGGAACTCGGTGCAGGGCCGGGAGCTCTGGACGCTCGAGATCTCGGACAACGTGGGGGTGGACGAGGGCGAGCCGGAAGTGCGGCTCGCGGGGTCGATCCACGGCAACGAGCCGCCGGCGCTGGAGATGCTGCTCTATCTCGTGGACTACCTCACGACGCACTACGGAACGGATCCGGTGGTCACCGACCTCGTGGACAACACGGACCTCTTCATCACGCCGTCCCTGAACCCCGACGGCTTGACGTCGGGCCGGCGCTACAACGCCCACAACGTGGACCTGAACCGGAACTTCCCGGTGCCGGACGGCTCGATCGGGGACGACGGCACGCTCTCCGAGGAGCCGGAGACGGTCGCGATCAAGAGCTTCGGCGCCGCGCACCACTTCGTGGTGAGCATGAACGGGCACACGGGCTCGCTCGTCGTGAATTACCCGTGGGACTACACGTACACGCTCGCCCCGGACGATGCGGCGCTCATCGACCTGAGCCTCGAGTACAGCACCTACAACCTCCCGATGTACAACGGCTCGTTCTATCACGGCATCACGAACGGCGCCCAGTGGTACATCGTGCACGGGAGCCTGCAGGACTGGTCGTACCAGCAGACCGGCTGCATCGACGTCACGATCGAGATGAGCAACACGTTCGCGCCGCCCGCGGCGCAGCTCGACGCGCTCTGGAACGACAACCGCGAGAGCTTCCTGCACTACATCCGCGCGGCGCGCTACGGGATCCACGGGCGGGTGACGGATTCCCTCACGGGAGCGCCGCTCGCCGCCACGGTGGCGGTGGTGGGGAACTCGAAGCCGGTGACGACCGACCCCGATCAGGGGGACTACTACAAGCTGCTGCCCACGGGGACGTACTCGGTCATGGTCTCGGCCCTGGGCTATCAGACCCGCACGATCGCGGGTGTCTCCACCGTCTGGGGGACGCCGACCGTGCTCGACGTGACGCTCGACCAGATCGGCACGGGCGTGGACGCGCTCGCGGCGGCCGGCCCGCTCGCGTCGTGGCCGAATCCTTTCCGCGCGACGACCGCGCTGCGCTTCACGAACCCGCGCCCCGAGAGAGTCCGCCTCTCGATCTTCGACGCGAGCGGACGTCGCGTGCGCTCGCTCGTGGACGAGGTTCGGCCGGCGGGAACCTTCGTGGTGGCTTGGGACGGAACGTCGAGCACCGGCGAGGTGGTCGCGAACGGCATCTACTTCGCGCGGCTCGAGGCGGGAGCGCGGCGCGAAGGGATGAAGCTCGTTCGCGTCAGGTAGCGGGCGCCGCCCCCCCCTTCCCGTTCGCCGCCGGCCCGCGCCGAGCCGGTCGAGTCGGACGGACTCACGACGGACCCGTGCGCGCGCGGCGGCGGCGTCTTCGACTTGGTGATATCCTGCCCGCCGTGTGCGGCATCGCCGGGATCTTCCGCCTCCACGACGAAGAGGAGAGCGACCTCGCCGTCGTTCGGGCGATGACGCATTGCCTCGTGCGCCGCGGCCCGGACGATGAAGGCGTCGAGCGCGACGGCCCGGCCACGCTGGGCAACCGTCGTCTCGCGATCCTCGACCTGAGCCCCGCCGGTCACCAGCCGATGCGGAGCGCGAGCGGCCGCTTCCTCGTCACGTTCAACGGCGAGATCTACAACTACCGCGACCTGCGCCGCGAGCTCGGCGTCGGCGAGGGGACGCTCCGCTCGACCACCGACACCGAGATCCTCCTTCTCGCCTGGGAGAAGTGGGGTCCGGCCACGCTCGATCGCATGGTGGGACAGTGGGCCTTCGCCCTCTGGGATCGCGAGGACCGCCGGCTCTGGCTTTCGCGAGACCGTTTCGGTGAGAAGCCGCTCTTCTTCCACCGGAGCGGAACGGCGCTGGCGTTCGCGTCGAGCCTCGAGGCGCTCGTGCAGGCGCCCTGGATCTCTCGCGAGCTGGATCCGAGTGCCATGCAGGAGTACGTGACGCTGCGCTACGTGGTGAGCCCGCGCACGGTGCTCGCCGGCGCCGAGAAGCTCCCGGGCGGTCATGTGCTCTGCGCGTCGGAGGGCTCCCTCGAGGTGCGCCGCTGGTGGGAGCCGCGCTTCACGCCGGGGCCCGCGCGAAGTCGCGCCGACCTCGTGCACGAGTTCGATCACCGGCTGCTCGAGGCCACGCGGCGGTGCACCGTGAGCGACCGCCCCGTGGCGTTGCTCCTCAGCGACGGCATCGACAGCCAGTCCGTCCGCGCCGCGCTCGGTCGGATCGGCTGCGACGTCCCGTCCTACACGTATCGCGTGCGGGAGCGCGGCGCCGCCACGGCGAGCGCCTCCGAGCTGGGCGCCACTTCGGGGACCGATCTTCTCGTGACCCGGAAGGAGCGCGTGGCGCAGATGATCCCCGCGTTCTCGTCGCTCACGGAGCCGGTGGGCGACGGCGCGTCCCTCGCCACGTGGCTGCTCATCCGGAACGCGCGGGAGCACGCCACGGTGTTCCTGTGCGGCCACGGGGGAGACGAGGTCCTCGGCGGCTATCGGCTGAGTCAGGACCGCTTCCGGCTGGCGCTGATGCGCCGTCTCGCCTGGCTGCCGGAGCCGTGGCTGCGGCCGCTCACGTCGCGCTTCCTGAACGGCCGGGAGTCGGCCGCGGCGAAGCTGCAGATGCTCCGCACCTGCCCGGCGCGTCGCGCGCCGGCGGCGGCGCGGTATCTCATCCATCGGCCGCTTCCCTTCGAAGACGTCGCGGAGATCTTCGGAGCCGACCCTCCCGACCGGTGCCTCGGCACGGTGGACGAGCTGTACGGGCGATGCGGCGAAGGGGCCGCCGATCTCGACCGCATGCAGGAAGTGATGCTGCCGACGTTCCTCTCGGCGAACATCCTGTCCTTCGCGGACTCCGTGGCGATGGACTCCTCCGCGGAGCTGCGCATGCCGCTTCTGGACCGGGACCTCGTGGCGTTCGTGATGAGCCTGCCGCCGGCCGCGCGGGTGAGCCGCTGGCCCGGGCGAGCCAACACGAAGCAGGTGCTCCGCTGGTGGGGCCGCGAGAATCTGCCCCTCGCGCTCGTGAAGCAGAAGAAGAAGACGTTCGACTTCGGCAACCTCCCCGAGCTGCTGCGCGAGCACGGCGACGAGCTCCGCGGCCGCATCCTCGGCGCGCGGGCGGTGCGGCGCGCGTTGCCCGGGGTGGAGAAATGGATCCGGCATCCCCCGGAGTACTTCCGCGGGCCGTGGGAGGGAACGCTCTGGGCGCTCCTCGCTCTGGGGATCTGGTGCGAGCACGTAGGGGTCGAGTGAGCCCGGACCGCGCCGCCGTCCTCGTGCTGATGCCGCACTGCCCGGACTCGGTCGGGGAACAGGTCGTCCAGATCCCGTTCTTCCACTTCCTCCGCGCGGCGCATCCCGGCGCGGAAGTGGTGGGCGTCGCGCCGGAGCGCTCCGGAAGCCTGATCCACGCGCTCGATCTCCTCGACGACTTCCACACCTATCCGCGGCACGGCGGCTGGGGCGAGCTCGCGAAGATCGTGCGGGCCGTCCGCAGCCGGCGCGTGGAGACCGTGTACCAGCTCCGGAAGAGATCGCTTCGCGCGGCGCTCCTCGCACGCGCGGCGACGGGGGCGCCGATGGTCGGCTTCCGGCACGGCGTGAACGCCGCCCTGCAGCAGCGCTCGATCCTCTTCGACACCGGCCGCTACATCGCCGAGAGCTACGCCGCTCTGCTGGGCCGCACCACGCAGGACTATGCGGATGCGTGCGCCGGGCGGAACGACGGCTACGCCGTCCTCGTGCCGGCCGGCCGCCTGCCGATCAAGTGCTACCCGATTCCGAAGTACGTCGAGATCGCGCGCGAGCTCGCGGGCCGCCTTCCCGTGCGCGTCCTCCTCGGGCCGGAGATGGCGGAGGCCGCGCGCACTCTGCAGGCGTCCGCGGCTCCGCTCGAGGTCGTGACGGCGCCGCCCATGCCCGAGGTGTCCCGGCTCCTCGGGAGGGCCGCGCTCGTGATCGCGAACGACTGCGGCCCGGCGCACTTCGCGCACGTGGCCGACGTCCCGCGGATCAGCCTCTTCGACAGCACGATCAACGCGGATCACTGGTTCTTCGCGGGGCGCCGCGGCCGGTTGCTGCGCTCCCCGGGGCGGGGGAGGATCGCGGAGATTCCCGTGGGGGACATCCTTCGCCACGCGCACCAGCTGCTCGAGGGAGGGGGTTCCGGACCCTCCGAGGGATGTGTATCGTGCCCGCTCGGAGAGAAGCCATGAGCACGATCACGGTCTTGGGGGCGGGTCTGGTCGGCGGGCTCATCGCTCGCGATCTCGCGTCGGACGCGGGGCTGTCCGTCGTGGCGGTCGACGCGCGCGAGGAAGCGCTGGCGAAGCTCGCCGGAACGGCGCGCCTGACCACGCGGCGCGCGGACCTTTCGGACCCGGCCGAGGTGGCGCGGGCAGCGGCGGACGCCGACGTCGTGGCGCTCGCCGTTCCGGGCTTCCTGGGAACCGCGGCCCTGCGCGCTCTGATCCGCGCGAAGAAGCCCGTCGTGGACATCTCGTTCTCGCCGGAGGACCCGCTGGCCCTGGACGCGGAGGCGAAGGCGGCCGGCGTGCCCGTCGTCGTGGACTGCGGGGTGGCGCCGGGTCTGTCGAATCTCGTCGTGGGGCGCGCCGTCGCGGAGCTCGACGTGGCCCGGGAGGTCCTGATCCTCGTGGGCGGGCTACCGATCCGTCGCGTTTGGCCCTTCGAGTACGGCCTGGTGTTCTCCCTGACCGACGTCCTCGAGGAGTACACGCGTCCGAGCCGTTATCGCGAGAACGGCCACGAGGTCGTGCGACCCGCGCTGTCGGATCCCGAGCTGGTCGATCTCCCGCACGCGGGCACCCTCGAGGCCTTCAACACGGACGGCCTGCGCACGCTGCTGCGCACGATCGACGCGCCGAACCTCAAGGAGAAGACGCTGCGCTGGCCGGGTCACGTCGAGAAGATGAAGGTGCTGCGCGAGGCGGGCTTCCTCCGCGACGCGCCGATCCGGGTCGGCGGAGTGGAGGTGGCGCCGCGCGCGGTCACCGAGGCGATCCTCCACGAAGCCTGGAGGCTCCCCGACGGAGACGAGGAGTTCACGATCCTGCATGTGGAGGTCCGCGGCACGAAGGGCGGCGTCGCGCGCGAGATCGTCTGGGACCTCTACGACCGGACCGATCCGGCCACGCGAGCCACGTCGATGGCCCGGACGACCGGCTTCCCGTGCGCCATCGTCGCACGGCTCGTCCTGGAGGGCGCCTGGTCGCGCCCGGGCGTTCATCCCCCCGAGGTGCTGGGGCGCGACGCGTCCGTCACCACGCGCATCCTCCGGGAGCTGGCCGTGCGCGGAGTCTCCGTCACTCGCCGGGAGGCGTAGCGGCGGGCCGTGCCGGCCCCGGGCCGGGGCGCGTCCACATCGCGCGCGTGGACGCCACGTCGAAGCCCTCGGAGCGATAGAGGCGCAGCGCCTTCTCGTTCTCGCCGTCCACGAGCAATCGCACGCGGGCCACCTCTCGGGATTGCAGCCAGCCCACGCCCCAGCGCAGGAGCGCGCGCCCGAGCCCCGTGCCTTGCGCTTCGGGCCGGACGGCGAGCACGTCGACCTCGCCGTGGTCCGGGAAGATCGTGTCGCGACAGAAACCGAGGCAGCGCTCTCCGCGCCAGATCAAGAGCAGGCCGTCCGCGCGGAAGAGGGGCCCGTTCGCGATCTGCCGCGCTTCGTCCACCGTGGCGAGATGGCTCGGGAAGCGCTCCGCGAACGCGTCGTTGTAGCAGCCGGTCCACTCGCGGAACGCGAGCTCGGTGCCGTCGAACGGTCGCGCCTCGGCATCGGGCGGCCACGCGAAGTCGCCCACCGGTCCGAGGGGACGCTCCAGGTACCACCAGAAGCGGAAGTGCCGGAAGCCGTGTCCCTCGAGGAAGGTGCGCGCTTCCTCCGCGGGCAGCCCCGCGGCTGCGGCGAGGAGGAACGGGGCGCGCTCGGGGGGAATCGCGGCGAGAGCGCGCTCGACCTCGGCGAGCAGCGCCGCGCCGATCCCGCGCCGCCGATGGGCGGCACGCACGCCCAGACGGACCATGGCCCACGGCCCGTGCGCCGACGGCAGGGCGAGGAGCATCCCGAAGCCCACGACCGCGCCGCCCTCGCGTGCGAGCCAGACGCCTCCCGGATGGAGGATCGGATGGGCGAGGGGATCTTCCATCTCGCCGCTCGCGAGCTGCGGCGCGAAGTCGCGGGCGAGCGCCGGATCGCGCAGGAGATCGCGCCACGCGTCGCGATCGCGCGGCTGATAGGGAGCGACGAGGATCGGCATGGCGAGCAACGCTACGTTCGCGCGGGAAGCGCGGTCAAGCCGCGAGGTCACCGCTCCTCCGCTGACCTCGACCGCCTTCGCGAATGGCGCGACCTCGGGTCGCCGCGCGCGCCGCGACGGCGGCGATCGGGCGCTTGCCCGAGGAACCCGGCGCCCCTACGATGCGCGCGTTCGGCGCCCCGCATCGCGGATCCGTCGACGCATCGCCGCGGCGCCGCCCCTGGACCCTGAGGAGGGGACCCGCCATGCGTCCAATCGTCCGCGCCGGCGTCTTCGTCGTCTGCGCCTCGGCCGCTCTCGCTCTCGCGCCCGCCTCGCGGGCCGGCACCCATCCCAACGATCGCAACGGCTTCATGATCGGCTTCGGCGCCGGCGGCGGCAGCTCGGGCATCAAGGATGGCGACAGCCGCGAGAGCGGCGTGACCGGCAACTTCCGCATCGGATACGCCGTCCAGCCGGACCTTGTCCTCGCGTTCGAGGGCAACGGGTGGACGAAGTCCGAGACCAGTCCGATCGGCGACCTGACCGTGACGTTCTCGACCGCGACGGCCGCGCTCACGTGGTACCCGAACGCGGGCGGCGGCTTCCTGCGCGGCGGCCTGGGCTTCGGGACCGCGAGCGCCGAGGTGGACTTCGGCGGGTTCAAGGCCACGCACGACGAGACGGGATTCGGGCTCCTCGCGGCCGCGGGCTACGAGTGGCGCCTGACGAAGAAGTTCGCGATCGGCCCGCAGGCCGAGTTCTCCTACATGAGCCTCGACACGCTCGGCTCCGAGAACATGGTGGGCGGGAGCCTGGACTTCGATTGGTTCTGGTAGGGCGCTCCGGGGCGGGCGCGTCGCCGCCGTGAACGAGGGGAGCGCGCGACGCAGCCGCCGCGCGCTCCCGATTCCCGCGGACCTCGCCCCTCGAGCTCAGTCGTAGTACTCGAGCCCCAGGTGCGTGATGAGCGCTTCGCCCTTCAGGTGGCGCAGCGTGTTCTTCAGCTTCATGAGCTGGATGAACAGGTCGTGCTCGGGGTAAAGCCCCGCCGCCGCCTGCGGGCTCTTGAAGAAGAACGACAGCCATTCCTGGATCCCCTTCATGCCCGAGCGCTTCGCGAGGTCCATGAACAGCGCGAGGTCCAGCACGATGGGCGCCGCGAGGATCGAGTCGCGGCAGAGGAAGTCCACCTTGATCTGCATCGGGTAGCCGAGCCACCCGAAGATGTCGATGTTGTCCCAGCCTTCCTTGTTGTCGCCGCGCGGCGGGTAGTAGTTGATTCGCACCACGTGGTGGATCTTCCCGTAGAGCTCGGGGTAGAGCGCCGGCTGGAGGATGTGATCGAGCACGCCGAGCTTGGAGGTCTCCTTCGTCTTGAAGGAGTCGGGATCGTCCAGCACCTCGCCGTCGCGGTTGCCGAGGATGTTCGTGGAGTACCAGCCGTTCAGGCCGAGGAGTCGCGCCTTGAACCCGGGCGCGAGGATCGTCTTCATGAGGGTCTGGCCGGTCTTGAAGTCCTTGCCGGCGATCGGAACGCCCTCGCGCTTGGCCAGCTCCACGATGGCGGGGACGTCGCAGGTGAGGTTCGGCGCGCCGTTCGCGAAGGGCGTGCCGGTCTTGATCGCGGCGTACGCGTAGACCATCGACGGCGCGATCGCCGGATCGTTCTCCATCAGCCCCAGCTCGAACGCCTCGACGGTCTCGTGGACCGGCTTCGGCTCGAGGTACACCTCCGTGGAGGCGCACCACACCATCACGGTACGCGAGAGGCCGTGCGCCTTCTTGAAGCGCTCGATGTCGTCGATGAGCGCTCTCGCCTTCTCCATCCACGACGCACCCTTCTTCACGTTCGTGCCGTGGAGGTTCTTCACGTACCGGTTGTCGAACACGGCCGGCCACGGCCGGATGGGCTCGAGGACGGGCTTCAGCTCCTCCAGCAGCTCCTTGTCGAGGACGCCGGCCTTGCGCGCGGCCGCGTAGACGCTGTCCTCGAAGATGTCCCAGCCGCCGAACACGAGGTCGTCCAGCTCGGCGATCGGGACCAGGTCCTTCACGCGCGGCGAGCGGTTGTCCGTGCGCTTGCCGAGGCGGACGGTGCCCATCTGCGTCATGGACCCGATAGGAAGCCCGAGCCCGGCCTTCACGGCCTCGACCCCGGCGATGAACGTGGTGGCGACCGCTCCCATCCCGGGGAGCAGCACTCCGAGCTTGCCCTCGGCGGGGCGGATGTTCTCGCTCATGCGGCCTCCTTCGACCGATCGGTCCCGCGGTGCCACCCGGGCGGGCGGGGGCGGGGCGCTTTCCGGGAAGCTACGGCCGCCCCGAGCGATCGGTCCAATCAATCTTTCTTGTCATATCGATAATACATGATTATATATCGAGCATGGACGCCCGGGGCCTTCGCTACTTCGTCGCCGTCGCCGACGCCCGCTCCTTCCGCGCGGCGGCCGGGCGGCTCGCGGTGAGCCAGCCGGCGGTCTCGCAGGGGATCGCCGCGCTCGAGCGCAGCCTCTCGGCGAAGCTCTTCGACCGGGCGGGGCGGCAGATCGCGCTCACGCCCGCGGGGCGGGACCTGCTGGAGCCCGCACGTCGCGCCCTGGCGGATCTGGACGCCTTGCCCTCGCTCCTGGATCGCGGTCGCGGAGTCGTGCGCGGGCGCCTCGAGCTGGGCACGACCGACGTCGCCAGCATCTACGTCCTGCCGAAGGTCTACCGCGCGTTCCGCAAGCGCCACCCGGATGCGGAGCTTTCCGTTCACGTGGAGGGATCCGAGCCGCTGATCTCGCTGCTGAGCGCCGGCGCGCTCGAGCTGGCCATCGTCTCGCTCCGGGTCGGCGACGTGGAGGCCACGGTGCCGGACGGCTTCACGGCGTCGCCCTTCTTCCGCGAGCCGCTGGAGTTCGTGGTCTCGGGAACGGATCCCCTGGCGCGCAAGCGGCGCGTGACGCTCGCGGATCTCGCCACGGTCCCGCTCCTCGCGTTCAAGCGCGACTCGGTGACGCGCCGCGCCGTGGACGCGCTCTTCCGCGACGAGGGGCTCTCGCCGCGGGTCGCGATGGAGATGTCGAGCCCGGACGCCATCAAGCGCCTCGTCGCCGTGGGGCTCGGCGCGTCCGTGCTGCCGGCGCGCTCCGTCGTGGCGGAGGTGCGGGCACGCAAGCTCGCCGCGCTCAACGTGCAGGGCCGGCGCCTCGAGCGCATCCTCGGCGTGGTGCGGCACGCGCGTCGAACCGCGTCGCCCGCGGCGGCGGCCTTCCTGGAGTTGCTGGAGGCCATCCGCAACGTCGACGCCCCGGCTTGACCGCGGGCGACGGGGCGCTAGACTGCCGGGCCTCATGAGCGAGCCTCGCGACCCCGTCGAAGTCCCCGCGCGCGTCTGGAGCGCCGTCTTCGTCGTGGCCGGGATCCTCCTGGTCGCGCTCGGGGGCGCGGTCCAGGGCTTTCGTCCGGAGCCCTCCGGCGCCGTCCCGGCCGACACCCCGCTGCCCACGCTCGGCGAGCCGCAAGGACCGCTGCCGGCGCCGCCGAAGGTCTTCCGCTGGACGCCGGGCGGCACCGACGTGGATCTCTCGCAGGTCGCGATCTACCGCTCCACGCTCGAGCCCCTGTGGCAATCGAGCCCGGTTCGCGGCTCCTCGATCGAGGTGGAACCGTCGGAGGTCTTCCAGGGCGTTCCGGCCGGGGAAGAGCTGCTCTGGCGCGTACGCGAGGTCTCTCACGGACGACCGCGGGCCTCTTCCGCTTACGGGCGGTTCAAGTTCGCCGTGGACACGCGCGGCCTGGGTCCCGGCGCGGCGCCCCCCGAGGCACGACCGCTGCACAAGTGAGCGTCGGCGCGGGCCCCGCCGTTCGCGCTTCCGCGCCGAGACGGGCTCCGCGAGCGCCTCATTCCGACGCGGGCGCCGGCCGATTCTCCCTCGGAGGCGACGATGGAATGGCTCTGGTGCGCGGCGGCTGCGCTGGCGGCGGGAGCGACGATCGCGATCCTGGACCGCGACGTCGAGTGGGGCGGGCGCAAGGTGGGGCGTCCGGTCTACGGCGTGTTCGTGCTCGGGGGGCTCCTCGGCGCCTACGCGTTCGTGCTGCGCGAGGGCTACCTGCCGCTGCCCGGTTGGCTGATCGTCGCCTTCGCCATCGCGTACCTGCCGTTCCTCTCGAGCCGCTTCATCGATCTGGAAACCACGGACCAGTGCGCCGTCCGCGAGATCGAGAACCTGCTGCTCGACCGTGACATTCGCGACCTGCGGAACGCTTCGGGCACGTGGGTCCTGCGCGAAGGCCGCCGGCGAATGCGCGTGCACTGGGACGGCCGGCAGGAGGGCGACGGCGTGCTCCTCGAGCTCGACGTTCACCCGAGCCTCTTTCCGGTGACCGTGTCGCGACCGCACGTCGTCCTGGTGCGGGACCGGCGCGACCTCGAGCGCATGCGCGGCGACATCCGGCGCCGCCGGGAGCAACGGGCGGAGTCGTAGCTTCTCGAAGCCGCGCGCAGCGGTCGGCGAGACGCGTCCGGTTGGAGTCTGTCGCGCGCTTGCCGGGGCGGGCCGCTTCCGGTCAGAGCCCGCCGCGCACTCCCGGCGGGAGAAACGCTTCCGGCCGGGCATCGTCGACGCGCTCGATGCGCTCCACGATGATCTCGCTGAGCGCTCGCCCGTCCACGATCGACGTCCACCGGAACGGCAATCGCACGCCGCCGATCTCCCGGAAGTCCTCGAGCTCGGTCGCAGCGCGCGCGGGCCGGCCGTCCGCCTCGAGGCGCGTCACGCGTCGCAGCTCGCCCGTGGCCGGGTCCACGTCGTAGGCGATCCGCTCCGCGCCGAAGCGCCGGACGAGACGATTCCACTTCTCGGGCGTCGGCCCGAGATCCTCGAGGGAATCCGCGACCGCGTCCGCCAGCTCGAACGGGGCGGCTAGCTCGTGGAAGCGGAAGCGGATGTCCGCCGCCACCTCGGCCGACGCCGCCTTCGCGTGCGGACCGGGACCGCTCCACGCCAGGGGGCCGTCGAGCCAGTGCACGCTCACGCCGCTCGCGTCGCGGGTTTCCTCGCGCATCGAGCCCGCGAGATCCAGCTCGACCCGGACGGTGGAGGTGGGCCCCTCGATGAGCGGCAGGACCTTCCCGCGCAGGACGAGGCACTTCCACGCGGAGACCGCGTCCCGTCCGCCGGCCGCCTTCGCGATCGCCTCGAGGAGCGAAGCCTCCGGGTGCGTCACGGCGCGCGGAACGGCCGCAGCCGCGGGCGGGACTTGCGCCGCCGGCGTGGAGTCGGGCGTCGCGGGAGGCTCGGTCGCGGCCCGCACGACCCTCGCCGTTCCGCCGACGCACGCGAGCGCCGCGCACGCGACGAGCGCGAGAAGGCCGGGCCTCGGGGAGCCGATCCGAAGGGTCACGTCCTCACTCTAGCGCAGACGGGGACTTCGTGGGCGGATGTCGCTCGGCGCGGCGGGCCGGCGGCGCTTGCGCCCTCGGGGCGGATCGTCGATTCTCTCGCCGGTCGACGGGGGGAGGCGATGGCGGAGTTTCGCGGCTGGGGCGGGGCGGCGCTCGTCACGGGAGCGAGCGGGGGCATCGGGCTCGAGATCGCCCGTCTGCTCGCCGCCCGCGAGATGAACCTCATTCTCGTGGCGCGCTCGGAAGACAACCTGCACATCCTCGCGCGTCAGCTGACGGCGGCGCATCGCATCCGGGCCGTGCCGATCGCGGTGGATCTCGCGGCCAAGGACGGCGAGACGCGTCTCGCGGAAGCGCTCGGTGCGATCGACCTCACCGTGGATCTCCTCGTCAACAACGCGGGGATCGGGATCTACGGCCCCTTCGCGAATCAGGGGATCGCGCGCGAAGCGGAGATGATCCGCCTCAACACGATCGCCCCGACCATCCTCACCGCGCTCTTCCTGCCCGGCATGATCCGGAGGCGTCACGGCCGCATCCTCCACGTGGCCTCGACCGCCGGCTTCGCGCCCACGCCGTGGCTCGGCACCTACGGCGCCACGAAGGCGTTCCTGATTTCCTGGACCCACGCGCTCGACGTGGAGCTGCAGGGGACGGGCGTTCGCGTCTCGGTGTGCTGCCCCGGAACCACCTCCACCGCCTTCCTCCGCTCGTCCGGCGTGGCCGCCCAGCGCGCCGAGCGATTCCCCGAGCACTCCGCGGCGTACGTCGCGAAGGAGTGTCTCAAGGGCCTCGACCGCGGCCAGCGCGTGATCGTGGTGGGCGCGCTGAACAAGCTCCACCATCTGGGAACGGCGCTCTTGCCCGCGTCGTGGGCGGCGAGCGTCGCCGGGAACGTCAACCGGCCGAAGCCTTCGGCGAGGTCGTCGAGGCGGGAGAGCTGAGCGAGTCCGCAGCGGCCTGATCGGGACCGGAGTGCGCCGGCTCGTGCCAGGACTCCGGAAGATCCACGACGCGCAGGACGCGATGCTCCGGCCCGAAGGGGTAGATCAGCAGCAGGTGGGCGCCGTCCGGCGTCACGTAGTTGAAGTAGTAGGCCGTCCCCTGGGTGGGATCCCAGGCGCGCCGGTACTGGAGGTCCCGCGGCAGCGGGTCGTTCTCGTCGTAGAACTGGCCGCCGCGATCCCAGCGCTTGTCCAGGACGGCGGCGAAGCCCTCGGGCGCCGGCGGGAGCGGAAGGATCTCCCCGCGCGCGACGTTCAAGACGACCTGCGCGCCGCCGTGCCCGGTGAGCAGCGCGAGATCGCGGTCCAGCACGGCCACGTGCTCCGTCTCGCGCTGGACCTCGTGCCACTCCTCCCCGAAGCGACAGAAGAGCGCGGGCCGATCGCCGAAGAGATCCGAGATCACCGGGTCGCGTTGACCGCGCTGGGTCCACCGTCCGTCGAGCCGCGTCAGCGACTCGGCGAGGATCCGCTCGGGCTTCCCCCCGGTGCCCGCGGCGAGCCGGGCGGCGAGCGTCGCGCGGCGGCCGTCCTCCTCCTCGATCTCCCGCTCGCGAGTCTGGTAGGCGGCGGCCAGCTCGCCGTCGTAGAGCGCCCACACCTTCGCGTCGCGCTGGCCGTCCCACGCGCCGTGGTACACGTCCTTCACCTTCCAGCGGAAGCGCTTGCCGTCGCGCATGCCGGTGAACGGATTGCGCGCCACGAACTTCGAGGTCACCGCGTCGAAGATCCAGTGGAAGGTGGTCCAGGTGCCGGTGACCGCGGAGAGGATGTCCGGCTTCGTCGACTCCACGAGGAGATACCGGCCGCTCGGGTCCCAGCCGGCGATGCGCGTGGCCGCGCCGTCCGGGGTGGGCAGCGCGCGATTCTCGCCGGCGCCCATGTCGAGGAGGAACGCGCAGCGCTGCGGCTTGCGGCGCAGGAACCCGCCGCGCACGTAGTTGAGGTACGCGAAGTGGAAGCCGTCGGAGGAGAACGCCTCGGGCGAGATGGGGATCCCGTGCTGGAGCAGGCGGCCGTTCGCGTCCATGTCGCGGACGGCGGCTACCGGGAGGCGAGTCAACGGCGGCGCCCCGGGCGCCACGACGGGATGGCCGGCAAGCGGCGCGGCCGAAGGTGCGG
Organism: bacterium; assembly: GCA_046330135.1. GTDB lineage: Bacteria > ARS69 > ARS69 > ARS69 > ARS69 > CAYYFX01. Next base: position 13,416 of record JAXLTI010000010.1, on the reverse strand, counting down.
CGCCCGTCACGAGCCCGGCCGCGAGCAGGAGCAAGCCGGCCCTGCGCACTCGAGACGGAATCACTTCGCCACCCCCGGGGTCATTTCGCCTCCCGTCGCCGGCACGCCGGAGCCTCGCCCCCGTGGACGGCGTCTCGACGGACGATGGTCTCCCCTGGATCGAACGGGTCATTCTACGCCCCGTCTCCGCTGCGGGGAACGTCCGGTGTGGCCGCCGCCGAGCGCACCGCGCCGCGGAGGTGGACGAGGTCCTGGAGGCTCAACCCGCCCACGAGGTAGAGCGCCACCGGGTAGATCGCGAGGCCGAAGGCGAAGGCGATGATCCGGTGGTGCGCCATCAGGATGGAGGGGGCGAACGCCACGATTCCGGCGCCGATCGACGGCAGGATCGCGAACACCGCGATTCGGGACGTCGCCCGGACGTCCCGGAAGGCGAAGCCGGCGATCAGCCGAACCGCGTACGCGAAGAGGTTCGCGGCCGCGGCGCCGCGCGGCCCCCAGTGCGGGATCAGCCACAGGTTCGCGCCCACGTTCGCCGCCGCCGCGATCCCGAGCAGCCCGAAGTTGCGTCGCTCGGCGCCGGTGGCCACGAGTCGAGACGTCAGCACGATGTCGCAGAAGACGAAGATCTCCGAGAGCGCGAGCGCCGGCAGCACGGGAATCGACTCGGCGTACGGCATCCCGAACAGCCGCTCGACGAGCTGCGCCGCGAAGACGATCTGCGCGGCCACGAGAGGCACCAGCGCCGTGACGAGGGTGCGGAGGCTCCCGCGGAAGAGGCGGTCCACGCGGGTCGGATCCTGCGGGTGGCTTGCCGCGAACAGCGGGAAGACCGAGGTCATCAGGAGGATCGGCAGCAGGTTCGCGATCTCCACGATGCGCACCGGCGCCGTGTAGAGGCCCACGTCGCGCGTACCGCGCATCAGCTGGAGCATCACGGCGTCGGCGCGCGCCAGCACCACGTTCACGGCCAGCCCGCCGAGGAGCGGCGCCGCCGTCCCGAAGAGCGCGCGGAGGCGGGCGCCGTCGAAGCGGATCTCGGGGCGCAGCCGGCGCGCCGAGAAGAAGGCGAGGATCGCCAGGAAGGGCAGCGAGGCGAGGGTCTGCGCGCTCACCGCGCCGGCCACGCCCGCCCGCGCGATCAGCACGCCGAGGATCCCCACGTGGAGCACCTCGGCGAGCACTCCGAGCAGCGTGGGGAGAGCCATGTCGAGGCTCGCTCGGTACGGCGCCTCCACGAGCGTGCGCAGGGACGCCCGCCGGTTCGACGACACGAGCGCGGCGCCGCCGAGCACCACGAGGAGCGCGCCCTCGGGACGATGCGTGAAGACCGGGAAGAAGAGCGCCGCCACGGGCACCGTCACCACGACGAGGACCGCCCGGAGGATCAGCGCGTCGCCGAGGCGCCGCCGCCCGTCGGCAGGCGGGCGGGCGAGGTCGCGGACGAGCAGCGCGTCGAGGCCGGCGTCCGCGAACAGCTCGAAGAAGGCGAGGTAGGCGAAGACGAGCGAGTAGAGCCCGAATCCATCGGGTCCCAGGCGGCGTCCAAGGATGAGCGTCGCCACGAGGACGAGCGCCTTCGCGCAGGCGGTGCCCACGAGAAGGAGCGTCGAGTTCCGCACGAGCGAGCGCAGGATGGACATCGGGCCGAACCTAGCACCCGGGGAAAGGACGGGAAAGCGGGGACCCCGGCGCGGCCCGAACCCATCACCACGACCGTCCCGGGCTCGTGTAGATTGGGAGCCCTCGACGGACGATATCTCGCCGGGAGGACCATCGTGCCGCTCGTCGACCTCGAAGCGCCCGTGCCCGCGCGCCGCGCGGGCGGAGAGATTCGCGACTTCCTCGCGGAGCGCGTCCTCTTGCTCGACGGCGCCACCGGCACCGGCTTCCAGGCGCGCGACCTCAGCGCGGAGGACTTCGGCGGGCCCGCGCTCGAAGGCTGCAACGAGAGCCTCGTCTTCACCCGCCCCGACGTCGTGGCGGACTTGCACGCGTCGTACTTCGACGCCGGCGCCGACATGGTGGAGACGAACACGTTCGGCGGGACGCCGATCGTGCTCGCGGAGTACGGTCTCGCGGAGAAGGCGCGCGAGATCAACCGACGGGCGGGCGAGATCGCGAAGCGCGTCGCGGCGGCGTGGACCTCGCCCGGCCGGCCGCGCTTCGTGGCGGGCTCGATCGGACCCACCACGAAGGCGATCAGCGTCACCGGCGGCATCACGTTCGAGGCGTTGACCGCCGCCTTCCGCGAGCAGGCGATCGGACTGGTGGAAGGCAACGTGGACGTCCTCCTCGTGGAGACCCAGCAAGACACGCGCAACGCGAAGGCCGCGCTGATCGCCATCGAGGAGGCGTTCGCCCAGACGGCCGCGCGCGTCCCGGTGATGCTCTCCTGCACGATCGAGCCCACCGGCACGATGCTGGCGGGTCAGAGCGTCGAGGCGTTCTGGGCGAGCGTGTCGCACTTCCCGCTACTGTCGGTGGGGCTGAATTGCGCCACCGGGCCCGAGTTCATGACGGACCACCTGCGCAGCCTCGCCGCGATCGCGACCTGCTTCACGAGCTGCGTGCCGAACGCGGGCCTTCCGAATCCGGACGGGACCTACTCGGAGACGCCCGCGCGCATGGCGGAGGCGCTCGGGCGCTTCCTCGAGTCCGGCTGGGTCAACGTCATCGGCGGATGCTGCGGCACCACGCCCGCGCACATCCGCGCGTTCCGCGACGTGGCCAGCGCGGCTCGGCCGCGTCGGCCGCCCACGGCGCGGCGCACGATCGTCTCGGGCATCGAGTTCCTGGAGGCCACCGAGGACGTGCGGCCCGTTCTCGTCGGCGAGCGCACGAACGTGATCGGCTCGCGGAAGTTCAAGACGCTGATCGACGCGGACAAGTTCGAGGAGGGCGCCGAGATCGCGCGCCGGCAAGTGAAGGGCGGCGCGCAGGTCGTGGACGTGAACTTGCAGAACCCGGACCGCGACGAGATCGCCGACGTACGCCGCTTCTACGAGCGGCTCGTGCGCATGGTCAAGGTCCCCCTCATGATCGACACCACGAGCGCGGAGGCCATCGGCCTGGCGCTCACGTACTGCCAGGGGAAGTCGATCGTGAACTCGATCAACCTCGAGGACGGCGAGGAGCGCTTCGACCGCGTGCTGCCGTTCGTGAAGCGCTTCGGCGCGGCCGTGGTCGTGGGCACCATCGACGAGGATCCCGTGCAGGGCATGGGCGTCACGCGCGAGCGGAAGCTGGAGATCGCGCGGCGCAGCTTCCGGATCCTCACCGAGAAGTGGCAGATCCCTCCCGAGGACATCCTCTGGGATGCGCTCGTCTTCCCGGTGGGCGCGGGCGACGTGCAGTACGCGGGCAGCGCCATCGAGACCCTCGCCGCGATCCCTCTCCTCAAGAAGGAATTCCCCGGCACGAAGACGATCCTCGGCATCTCGAACGTGAGCTTCGGCCTGCCGAGCGCCGGGCGCGACGTCCTGAACTCGGTCTACCTCTACCAGGCCACGAAGGCCGGGCTGGACTTCGCCATCGTCAACACGGAGAAGCTCGAGCGCTACAACCTCATCCCGCCGGAGGAGCGCGAGCTCTGCGAGAACCTGCTCTTCCGGAGGGGCGACGACCCGGTGGCCGCGTTCGCCGCGCACTTCCGCGCGGCGCGCACCCGTACGGTCGGCGCGCACGGCCAGGGCCCCGCGCTGCCGCTCGACGAGCGCATCTCGCGCTACATCGTGGAAGGCACGAAGGACGGGCTCGTGGCGGACCTCGACCGGAAGCTCGCCGAAGGTGCGAAGCCCCTGGACGTCATCAACGGGCCCCTCATGCGCGGCATGGCGGAAGTGGGCCGGCTCTTCAACGACAACCAGCTGATCGTCGCGGAAGTGCTGCAGAGCGCGGAGGCCATGAAGGCGGCGGTGTCGCACCTCGAGCAGTTCATGGAGAAGGCCGACTCCCGCACGAAGGGCAAGGTGATCCTCGCCACCGTCAAGGGCGACGTCCACGACATCGGCAAGAACCTCGTGGAGATCGTGCTTTCGAACAACGGCTACGACGTCGTGAACCTCGGCATCAAGATCCCGCCGGAGACCCTGATCGAGAAGTGCCACGAGCTCCAGCCGGACATCCTGGGACTCTCGGGGCTGCTGGTGAAGAGCGCGCAGATGATGGTGGTGACCGCGGAGGATCTCTCGCGGGCGGGCGTGACGCCCACGATGCTCGTCGGCGGGGCCGCGCTCTCGGACACGTTCACACGGACGAAGATCGTGCCGGCGTACGCGGGGAACGTGTTCTACGCGAAGGACGCGATGGCGGGCCTGGCGCTCAGCGATCGCATCCGTGGCGCGGACGGCGGGCTGGACGCCCTCGTGGCGGAGACGCGCGAGCGTGACCTCAAGGTGGCGGCGGAGCGTCCCACGAAGCAGGACTACGACCCCGGCGCGAAGCGCAGCTCGAACATCCTGCCGGTGGACCTGGCGCCGCGCCCGCCGGACCTCGAGCGGCACGTCGTGATGCGCGCGGATCTCCGCGAGATCTGGCCCTGGATCAACCCCCAAGCGCTCTTCGGGCGGCACCTCGGGCTCAGGCGCAACTTCGAGAAGCTGCTCGCCGAGGGGGACTCGCGCGCGAAGGAGCTGGACGCGCTCGTGAAGGGGATCGAGGCCGAGGGCGAAGCGGGGAGGATGCGGGCGAGCGCAGTGTGGCGGTGGGTCCGCGCCGAGGCCGAAGGGAACGTCGTGCGCTTGCTCGACGAGTCCGGCCGCGCGCTGGAGGAGTTCGTGTTCCGCCGCCAGCGCAAGCCGGACGGCGTGTGTCTCGCCGACTGGGTGCGCGAGAAGGGCACGGGCGAGGATTGGGTCGCGCTCTTCGTCGTCACGATGGGGGACGGCGTGCGCGCCTGGGCCGAGGACCTGAAGCAGCGCGGCGAGTACTTGAAGAGCCACGCGGTGCAGGCCCTCGCGCTCGAAGGCGCCGAAGCGTACGCGGAGCTCTTGCACGCGCGGCTGCGCGCCGCATGGGGCTTCCCCGATCCGCCGGAGACGTCGATGATGGATCGCTTCCGGGCGCGCTACCACGGCAAGCGCGTCTCCTTCGGCTATCCCGCGTGCCCGGACCTCGAGGACCAGGCGAAGCTCTGGCGGCTCCTCCGCCCCGAGGAGATCGGCGTGGAGCTGACGGACGGCTTCATGATGGACCCCGAGGCGTCGGTCTCCGCGCTCGTGTTCCACCACCCGCAGGCGGAGTACTTCGGAGTGGGAAGGGACGAGTGAGGTGGCGGCCGGCACGAGAGAGGCGCCCGACCGGCGCGCTCTCCCGGCCGGAGGTGCGGGCGAGCGCCCGCTATCGCAATAGCGTGACCTTCTCCGTGGACGCCTTCGCGCCCGTCTGCACGCGCAGAAAGTAGAGCCCGCTCGGCACGCCGGACGCGCGCCAGGACAGTCGCTGCACTCCGCCGGTGGCTGCCGCGTCGTAGATCCGCGAGACGAGGCGGCCGCGCACGTCGAACACCTGCACCTGCGTCCGCTCGCCGGCCGGCGCCAGGAACGAGACGAGCGTCGAAGCGCGCAGCGGATTCGGAGAGACCTGAAGCGCCAGGGCGCTGGGCGGCGCCGGCCGTCGCGGCGCGTCGGTCGGGTCCTGGTTCGGGTACACGTCGATCTGGACGTGCCCGGACCCGTGCGCGTCGAAGTCGGCGGGGGCCCGCATGCAGCCGAGGACGCAGAGCGTCTGAGTGACCTGAGCGCCCGCGCTCAGGCGGTACGTCCCCGCGTAGGAGTAGGTGTCCGCGCCCACGGTGATCTGCGTCGTCGAGTTGCCGGAGAACTCCCTCAGGTCGTTCACCGGCAACGAGACGCTGCCCGTGGCAGCGATGGTGGCCGTGCTGTCCGCGAAGGACGCGGTGGAGGTGCCGTTCACGGGCTGGAGGGAGCCCGGGAGCCCGCCGAGCCGCGACACGTCGACCTGCCCGAGGTCCGTCACGCGCACATGGTAGGGCGTGCCGGTGCTTCCCTTGATGTACACCTGCACGCTGAGCGAGTTGTAGAGCTGGTGGAAGATCCCGAATTGCGCGGAAGCCTGGATCTGCGAGTCCAGGTCCGCGGTGAGGGTGCCGGCGCCGGCGTCGAAGGAGGACGAGACCGACGACGTCGCGTTCGTTTCCGTGGTGTCGTGCGCGAAAGCCGACGAGAGGGAAGTGCCCTCCAGGTCCTGGGACTCCCAGACCACGACGTCCTGCGCGAACACGTAGTACTTGAACTCCTGATCCACGTGGACCTTGTAGTACACGTCGCCGGGCGCCGCCGCGTGGGCGGACGCCGAGGGCCCCAGGAGTGCCGCCAGGAAGGCGGCCCCCCGCCAGATCGAGGTTCCTGCCGCACGACGAAGCATCTCCGCATCTCCTCGGGAGGGGGTCCGGACGCGTGTCGCCGCCCGCCCACGGGGGGAGACGCCGCGCCGAGACCGTTCTGCGGGAAGTGGCGACGACGAGGGCCGAAAGTGGACATCGACGTCGGGCCGCGCTGGGGGACACGCAGGCCGGGTGCGTCGCGCGGGACGAGCGACTCGGCCGCGCTTCCCTTCCCGGATCCTCAGTCGTCGACGTCCGAGACGAGGCGATCCCGGTCCAGCCGGTTCACCTGCTCGAAGAAGACCGTCCGCGAGGAGTAGGCCTTCAGCGTGCCGAGCTGCAGGTGCGCGTAGTTCAGCAGCCGGTCGGCGTTGAAGCGGACCGGCGTCTGGTAGGCGAGCAACTGCGCCGCCGCCTCACGCGTGACGGCGTACGCATGCGTGCCCTTGTGGCTGCCGGCATGCAGGAAGTGCTCGTTGGCCGGGCGGGCGTACATGTTGCGGATGTACCTCGCGCTGCGCACGTGCCAGCGTCCGAGGTGCAGGTAGTGATAGCCCAGGTACGCCAGGGACTTGAGGCGCTCCGCAGCGCCGAGCCGCGTGCGGTACCAGTACCCGAGGTAGAGGATCTGCCAGTCGGCCGGCAGAGCGCCGAGGACCGCTCCCAGCGAGCGCAGCGGCTCCTCGAACGGGACCACGTCATCCTCGAAGATCAGCGCCCGACGGTGGCCGTGGCGCACGATGTCCTCGTACACGCGGGCGTGGGACATGGCGCACGCGATCTGGGCGAGCGACATGGGCAGCTGCCGGCGCCGGTCGAAGTGCCTCGCCGCCGCGTCGTCGTATCGGCCCGAGGCCGTCAGCGCGTCATGGTCCAACGCGAGCTTGTCCACGGCATCGAAGAAGGAGAAGCGGAGGTCGCGGAAGACCTCGCGCGTGTGCTCGTGCCGATCCGTCGCGCGCGGCAGGCTGATCACGTAGATCGGATCGAAGCGGTCGTTCAGGATCCGCTTCCAGGAGTCGTCGACCGGCATGGCGCGCGATCCTTGCGCCCTCGCCGGGGGCGGTCAACAGGAACGTGCCGGACCCGGCGGCCGGGGCCCGTCCGCCCGCGACGGGCGCGCCCCGAGCCCTTCCGCGCGGGACGAGCGGCGGGGAGCGTCGGGCGAGGAGGCGCGCCGCCAGCGCTTCAGCCGGACGCGACGAGCCGCGACCGCTGCACCTTCCCGTTGCTCGTTCGCGGGATGGCGTCGATCCACTCGAACGCCGCGGGCATCTTGTAGGGCTCGACGCGCCCGCGCAGATGCTTCGCCAGCGCCTTCGGCGGAACGGGAGCCGTGCCGGGCTTCGCCACGAGGAACGCCTTCACGGCGAAGCCCGTGATGCCCTGCGGATCGGGGATGCCGGCGCACGCGCACTCGAGGACCTGGGGCAGCTCCTCCAGGATGCGCTCGATCTCCACCGGCGAGACCTCGCGCCCGCCCACGTTGATCATGTCCTTCTCGCGGCCCTCGAGGTAGAGCGTGCCGTCCGCGTCGCGCCGGCCGAGATCGCCGGACACGAGCCAGTCGCCGAGGAACGTGGCCCTCGTCAGCTCGGGGTCCTCCCAGTAGCCGGTCATGAGCGTCTCTCCGCGCACGACGATCTTTCCGCGCTCGCCCGCGGGTCGCTCCGTCCCCTTCTCGTCCACGACCCTGATCTCGATGCCGGGCGTGGCGCGGCCGATCGCGTCGAGCGTGGCCTTCGACTCGTGGAACTCGATGAACGCGGAGCGCGACGCTTCCGTGAGCCCGTAGTGCATGCACAGCCGCGTCCGGGGGAGGAGCTGCATCAGGCGCTCCTTGTGCGGGCGCGGCATCGCGGCGCTCCCGACCTCCACCCAGCGCAGCGTCTCCGCGAAGTCGCCGAGGCGATCGCCCGTGGTCTGGAAGAGGATCGCGAGCCCCGCCGGCACGAACGAGAAGCCGGTGGCGCGCCACTCCTCCATCGCCGCGAAGAGCTTGCCCGCGGCGGTGAAGCCGTCGACGAGGATGATGGTCCCGCCGGCGAGCACTTCGCAGCGCAGCCGCCCGAGCCCGAAAGAGTGGCTGAGCGGAAGCGGCACGACCTCGCGGTCGTCCGGTCCGTTGCGGAGGAAGGCGTTGATATTCCGGGCGGCTGCGCCAATGGCGCGGTGCGAGAGGACGACGCCTTTCGGCCGCCCCGTCGTTCCGCTCGTGAAGAGGATGTCCGCGGTGTCCTCGGGGGAGCGCGTGACCGGATCGCCGGCCTCCGCCTCGCCCGTGGCCGGTGCGCCCGCGGCGCCCAGCTCCTCCACGTCGCTCGTGGGGCGGCCGACGTCGATGGCCCGCGCGAGGAAGATCGCCCGCGGCGAGGTCCGCTCGGCGATGTCGCCGAGACGCTCCGCGGGGATCCGCGGATCCACCGGCAGGGCCACGGCGCCCAGGTGGTGCACGGCGAAGTAGCCGCACACGAAGGCGGGGGAGGAGGACGCCGCGAGGATCACGCGGTCGCCCCTGATCACGCCGTGCGCGGCGAGGCGAGCTGCGGCGACGCGCACGCCCCGCGAGAGCTCCGCCCACGAGAGCGTGGCGGACTCGCCGACGATCGCGAGCCGGTCGCCGTCGCGTCGCGCCCGCTCGTGCAGGAGGCCGACGAGCGACGTCACGACACGCGGCCCTCGCGCGTCCGCGTCGCGACGAAGCGCGCGATGCGCTGCACCGACTCGAGGTTCTCCGGCACGAGGTCCTCGTCCGAGATCTCCACCTCGAACGTCTTCTCGAGCCACGCGACGAGCGCGACGAGGGACAGCGAGTCCAGGATGTCCTTGTCGAAGAGCGAGTCGGCCTCCGAGAGCGTGCCGTCGTCGAAGTCGGCGAAGCGGACGTCTTCGAGGTAGGCGCGCACGCGAGCGGCCACGTCGGCCTCGGCGGCGGCGGTCGCGGGTGCGACCGTCGGCGCGGCGGGCGCGGCACCGGCGCCGTGGGCCGGGATCGTCGTGGGCACCGCGGGAGCCGGCGCGGCATCGTCCTCATGCACTTTCCGCTCGCGCCACGGGCGGGCCGGGAACCCCGAGACCACGGTGTGCGCCTCCACGTCGGAGACGACGACGCTGCCCGGCGCCACGATGGCCGCCTCGCCGATCCTCACGCCGTCCTGGACGATCGCGTTCATGCCGATCCGCACGTTCTTCTCGATGCGGATCTCGCCGCCGGTGAAGCGCTGCTTGTCGTCCTTGGGATCGCCCGTGCGCTCCACGACGTAGCGCCCTCCCGCCACCACGCTGCCGCCCGCGAGGGAGACGTTCTCGGCGATCCGAATGGGCCCCTGCGAGATGATCTTCACGCCCTGCCCCACGTTCGAGCCCTCGCCGATCGTGATGCCGCCCACCTTCGCCTGGATCGTGGCGCCCCGGTTCACGATCACGCGATCTCCGAGCACCACTCCTTCGTCCCCGGCGCCGCGTCCGTCGAGGAGAGCGTCGTCGTCGATCACCACGCCCCGTCCGAGGCGGATCCGCTCCGGGTGCCGGATCGTGACGCGGCAGCCGAACAGAACGCCCTTGCCCGGGTTGCGGAAGAGGAAGGGCCAAAGGGCGCCGCGGAGCGCGAGCCCCAGCGCCCCCGGGATCGGCGAAAGCCACCCGAGGAGCTCGTGGCGCAGCAGGGACAGAGGCGTGGGGCGGGCGAGGACGAGCTCGGCGTAGCGGCGCAGCGGCGAGACCTTGCCGCCGCCGAAGAGGCGATGCCGGATGAACTCTTCCTCGGAGAGGCGCTCTCGCTCGGGACGATCCAAGGGGGTTCCTTCCGGCCGCCCGCCGGCCGATCCGAGAAAAAGCGCGCCCGGGGAGGTGCTTTGCGAGCGATCTGCTATGATCTTCGACTCGCTTCCGGCCGATCCTGAGAGGCCGGCGCCCCGGCGGCCGTTCAGCCTATCGCAGACGACCGTCCGCTGGCGAGACCGGACCACGGAACGACCGAGACCGCCCGGCGCTCGCGCGCGCTGCCGGGATCATCCGAACGGAGCCTGCGTGAAGCCGACCCGAATCCTGCAGGTGGTGGTCAGCGTCGCCCTGCTCGCGGTGCTCGTCCACTGGATCGATCTCGGCGCGTTCCGGCGTGCGGTGGCTGCCGCGGACTTCCGGCTCCTCTTGGCGGCGTTCCTCTTCGCGGTCGCGGACCGCGTCATGATGGCCGCCAAGTGGAACATCCTCCTCGCGGCGAAGGACCTCCGGCTGCGCTGGACGGAGGTGATCCGCGTCTACTGGACCTCCACGTTCCTCGGACTGTTCCTCCCGGCCACGGTCGGCGCCGACGTCGTTCGCGCGGTCGTGGTGTCGCGGAGCTCGTCGCGACGCGCCGACGTGGTGTCGTCGATCCTCGTCGAGCGCGCGCTCGGGCTCGTCGCGCTAGCCGTGTTCGGGTTCGTGGGCGCGGTGCTCGCGCCTGCGGTCCTCGGCGGCGGCGTCATCGACCAGAAGCGGCTCCTCTTCATCGTGGGCGGCGCCACCGTTGCGGTCACGTTGGCCCTCGCCTTCGCGTTCACCGCCACCTGCGAGCGGCTCGTGAACGTCACGGTCGAGCGGGCGAGCCGCGTGCGCTGGCTCGCGCGAGCGGCGGAAGTCCTGGGGAAGGTCTACCAGTCGTTCCGCGGCTACCGCGAGCACCGCGGCGCGCTCACGCTGTTCCTCACGCTCTCGATCGCGGAGAACCTCCTCCCGATCGGACGCGCGCTGTTCGTGGCGCGGGCCATGCACGTCTACACGCCGATCCTCTTCTTCACCGCCATCGTACCGATCGAGCTGCTGCTCATCCGGCTGCCCCTGACGGTGGACGGTTTCGGGCTGCGCGAGGGCGTCTTCACGTTCTTCCTCGCGAAGGTCGGCGTGCCGCAGAGCACGGGCTTCGCGGTGGGGCTCACGAACCACGTGTTGTTCCTGCTCGCCGTGATGCCGGGCGGGGTCCTCCATTTCATCGGCTCGGGCAACCGAACGCGGGCGAGCGTCGCCGCCGACGCACAGCCCGCCGATCGCCCGACGCGCTGAGGGAAGCGACGTGTGCGGAATCGCGGGAATCGTGGATGAGGCGGGTGTCTCGGTCGGCGATCTGAAGCGGATGACCGATGCCATCGCGCATCGCGGCCCCGACGACTCGGACCACTGGACGAACGGCACGGTGGGGCTGGGGCACCGCCGCCTCTCGATCATCGACCTCGCCGACGGCCGGCAGCCGATGGCGAACGAGGACGGGAGCGTGCGCGTCGCGTTCAACGGCGAGATCTACAACTTCCAGGATCTCCGACCGCCCCTCCTGAAGCGCCACACGTTCCGCACGCGCAGCGACACCGAGGTGATCCTCCATCTCTACGAGGAGGTGGGGAAGGAGTGCGTGCGCCGGATGCGCGGGATGTTCGCGTTCGGTCTCTGGGACGACGCCAATCGACGTCTCCTGCTCGCGCGCGATCACCTGGGCCAGAAGCCGCTCTACTACTTCCACGACGGCAACCGCTTCGCCTTCGCTTCCGAGATCAAGGCGCTCCTCGCGTGGGATCCGGCGCTCCGCGAGGTCGACGACGACGCGCTCGACGAGTACCTGAGCGTGCGCATCATCACGCCGCCGCGCTCGATGTTCCGGCGCATCCGCAAGCTGCCGCCCGGGCACATCCTGCTCTTCGAGGGCGGGCGCGTGCGCATCGAGCCGTTCTGGGAGCTGCGCTTCGAGCCGAAGCGCCCCGGACGCTTCGAGGACCTGGTGGAGGAGCTGGACAAGAAAGTGCGCGAGACGGTGCGCTACCACCTCGTCAGCGACGTCGAGGTGGGCGCATTCCTCAGCGGCGGCTACGACTCCAGCATCGTCGTGGGCATGATGTCGCAGCTCACCGGCGCTCCGTTCAAGACGTTCACGGGCGACATCCGCTACGGCGAGTACTCCGAGGCGCCGTGGGCGGAGAACGTCGCGAAGAAGTACGGCACCGATCATCGCGCGATCGAGATCGTGCCGTCTTTCGTGCGCGGCCTGCCGACCGTCGTGGACAAGCTCGACGAGCCGTCGGATCCGCTCTCCCTCTGCCAGTACCACCTCGCGGAGTTCACGCGCCGGGACGTGAAGGTGGCGCTCGGCGGCGAGGGGGGCGACGAGCTCTTCGGCGGCTACGACCGCTACTACGGCAACCTCTACGTGGACTACTACGCGCTCATCCCCGGCGTCTTCCGGAAGCTCGTGATGGGCCCGCTCGTGAACGGCGTCTCCGGCGGCTCGTGGTACCGGAGCGCCGGGCATCGCCTCAAGTGGATGCACCAGCTCGCGTTCTACGAGGGCGGCGAGCGCTACGCGAAGAGCCTCGGCTATTTCTACTTCTCGGAGGAATGGCGGAACCTCGTCTACTCGGAGGCGTTCCGCAAGCGCGTGGCGTCCTTCGATCCGGACGGCTCCATCAAGGCCCACTTCGACAGCGAGAACGCGAAGGAGCTGGTGGACCGGATGCTGTACTCGGACAGCCGCGTGCGTATGCCCGACCATCCGGTGATGATCCTCGACCGCATGACGATGGCCCACGGCCTCGAGGCGCGCTGCCCGTTCCTGGACCACGAGCTGGCGGAGTTCTGCGCGTCCATTCCGCCGCGCTTCAAGGTCCGCGGGCGAGAGCTTCGCGTGATCGAGAAGGCCTTGGCGCAGCGCTACCTGCCGGCGGAGAACCTGGCGCGCTCGAAGCAGGGCTTCGCGTCGCCGCTCACGTACATCCTGGCCGACGAGTTCCTGCGCCTGTACCAGACGCTCCTCGCGGAGTCGAGCCTCGTGCGCGACGGCTACCTCGACGCGAAGGGCATCGACGCCCTCCTCGAGCAGCATCTCTCGCGTCGGCAGGACCATGGGCAGAGACTGTGGCTCCTCTGCACGGCGGAGATCTGGTACCGCCTCTTCTTCGACCGCGCGAGCCCGCAGGCGCTCTCCGCGGAGCTGTCCGGCGAAGCTCGACCTTCCGGCGCACCGGCTTCGGCGGGATCCACCCTGACGGCGGCCCCCACCGCCTGAGGGTTCGCCCGCCCGCCGAGCTCGGGGTGGTCGCGCAAGG
>JAXLTI010000001.1:0-76675 GCA_046330135.1 bacterium | reverse complement strand
ACAAGGGCACCCGCCTCACGACTCTACCCGCGGAGGCCGAGACTCTCGAGAAGGTCAAGCCCGAGTACCGGAAGTTCCCGGGCTGGCGGGAGTCGACTCGAGGCATCACCGAGCTTTCCCGGCTCCCCCAGCGCGCGAGGGACTACGTCGCGCGGATCGAGGATCTGGTGGGCGCGCCGGTCGCGCTCATCTCGACCGGACCGGGTCGCGAGGAGCTGGTCGCCGCGGATCGCAATGCTCTCGCGCGCCTCTTGCCACCGAAGCGCAAGCGGACGCGATGAGGCCCTCGCGCGTCCTCGCGCTGCTCCTGTGCGGCGCGCCGCTCCTCGCGGCAGCACCGCCTCCGGATCGCGGGGAGGAGGCACAGGTCCGGAAGAAACCCAGTGCCGAGGAGCTGAGAGCGCAGGTGCGCGAGATCCTCGAGCGCGTCTCGAAGATCCGCGGTCTCCCGATCAAGCGGCAAGTCGCGGTGGAGATCGCGGGCAAGGACAAGATCCTCGAGTACCTGGAGCAGCAGATGGAAGCGCATGGCGAGGGCGAGCGCATGAAGAAGGAGGGACGTCTCTTCGCGCGTCTGGGCCTCGTCCCCGACGCCGAAAAGTACACCGAGCTCGTGAAGGACGTGCTCGTCGCCCAGATCGCCGGCTACTACGATCCCGAGCGCGACACCTTCATCGTGGCGGACTGGATCGCGCCCGAGCTCCAGGGTCCCGTCATGTCCCACGAGCTGACGCACGCGCTCCAGGACCAGAACTTCAGCCTCGACAGCTACCTCGAGCCGATCGTGGGCAACAGCGACAAGCAACTCGCGCGATCGGCGCTCGTCGAGGGTGACGGCATGCTGACGATGATGATGGACCTTGCCGGGGAGGACATGGCGAAGTCGACGGACATGGTCGCGCTCGCTCAGATGTCGAGCACGATGGGAGGCGACATGGGCTTTCCCAAGGGGACGCCTCCGGCCATCGTCGACTTCCTCATCTTCCCCTATGCGTTTGGCGCCACGTTCCTCCAGCACGCGCTCGACGGCCACGACTGGAAGTACGCCGATCGCGCCTACAAGGACCTCCCCGATTCGACGGAGCAGATCCTCCAGCCGGAGAAGTACTGGGACCATCGCGACGAGCCTCAAAAGGTCGAAGTGGCGCCCGTCGCCAGGGCGATGAACCTCGGCCAGGCCTCCTACGCCGACGTGCTGGGACAGTACGTCTTCTACGTTTGGCTGAAGCAGACCCTTCCCGTACCCGAAGCCGTCGAGGCGTCGCGTGGCTGGGACGGCGATCAGTACGCCCTCTACGGCGAGCCGGGCAAGGAGACCCTGGTGATGTTCTCCGAGTGGGACTCCCTCAAGGATGCCGGCGAAGCCGCCGAGGGGATCGTGAAGGCCCTTGGTGGCACGGACGTCGAGTCGGCGTTCGCGTCGGGCAACGGTCCAGCCTGGGTCCACTTGAAGGGGACGGCCGTGACGTTCGTGCTCGGTCCGTCGGGCATGGCGCCGGAAGAGCTGGCGTTGCGCGTTCCAAGGGGCGAGGCTCCGCGCGCCGGCAAGTAGCGGTCGACCTGGCGGGGATGAACCGGTGGCGTGCCTGGATAGGAATGAGGACGACGAGACCCCAGAGATCCTGAACCAATCTGGTACTCTATTGGTTATGCAGGTCCGCAAGCTCCAGAGGGATCCAGATACAACCACGGCCCGGACGATTCGATTCCCCGGGCGCCTCCGTAGCCGCTTGGCGTCCGACGCCGAACGCTGCGGGCGCAGCTTCGAGGGGCAGGTGCTCGCCATTCTGCGATCGCACTACGGAGAGAATGTCGACATCGTCCGGTCGCCGGACACCATCCTCGAGCTCGCACGCGGTAGCCTTGCGGGCATCTCGAGGGCCGACCAGCGCCGCCTGACGCGGCGGTTGGAAGCCAGTGCTCGCTGGTGAGCCGCCCGGTCGTCCTTGACTCCGACATCCTCTCGGAGCTCTCGCGAGGGAAGACCTGGGCTGTCGAGAGAGCCAGGGAGTATCTCAGAGAGCACGGCCGGTTCACAGTGACCGCGGTGAGCGCTTTCGAGCGGTTGCGTGGATACAGGGAGGCGATCCGGCACGGAAAGCATTTCGACAGCTATCTCCGGGTTTTCGAGACCTTTCTCCGCTCTTGCAACGTACTGCCGTTCGACGAGCTGGCGGCCGCGCGGGCAGCGGAGATGTGGGCTCGTTCGACGGGGAGACAGCGACACCGGCTCGGCGATCTCCTGATCGCGGCCATCGCGGGCGCTCGCGGCCTCCCGCTCGCTACGCGCAACGTCAAGGACTTCAGGCCATTCGCGGAGATGGAGTCGATCGGCATCGAGCTTGCCGACTGGACCAGATGATCGTCAGACAGTCACGCGCGATCGGCGCAGGCCGGATGTCCCGAATCGCGACGGCGAGCTGACGCGGCTAACCGCCGCCAGAGAGGCTCGTGAGGAAGTCGGAGTTGGTCTTGGTGCGGCCGAGCTTCTCGAGGAGGAGCTCCATCGACTCGGTGGCCGAAAGCGGCGAGCGCAGCGGCGCAGGTGCGGTTGAGCTCCTCGAGGGCGGGAGCAGGGCTGCTTCCTTGCGGGTGCCGGACTTCATGATGTCGATGCTCAGGGCGCTTCTCCACGAGCTTCCGGTCGAGGTGGATCTCCATGTTGCCCGTGCCCTTGAACTCCTCGAAGATGACGTCGTCCATGCGGCTTCCGGTCTCGACCAGCGCGGTGGCGCAGATCGACGAGCGAGCCGCCCTCCTCGACGTTGCGCGCCGCGCGGAAGAAGCAGCGGGGCGCTGGGGCGTTGCTGTCGACGCCGCCGGAGAGCACCTTGCCGGAGGGGGGCACGATCGTGGTGGCGGCGCGGGCGAGCCGCGTGATGCTGTCGAGCAGGATCACCACGTCCTTCTTGTGCTCGACCAGGCGCTTGGCCTTCTCGATCACCATCTCGGCGACCTGCGCGGCCGGCGCGCGGCGAGGCTCGTCGAAGACGTGGAGCTGATCACCTCGCCCTTCACCGGGCGCTGCATGTCGGTGACCTCCTCGGGACGCTCGTCGATGAGGAAACACGATGAGGATGACCTCAGGGTGGTTTGCCGTGATGGCGTTGGCGAGCGCCTGGAGGAGCATCGTGGCGTCTTGCCGGGGTGCGCGGTGCCGCGACGATGAGGCCGCGCTGGCCCTTGCCGATGGGCGTCATGATGTCCATGACGCGCGTCGGGAGGTTCTCCTGCGCGTGCTCGAGCCGTAGCCGCTGGTTCGGGTAGAGCGGCGTGAGGTTGTCGAAGAAGACCTTCTCGCGGCACTTCTCGGGCGTCTCGAAGTTGATCGCCTCGACCTTGATGAGCGCGAAGTAGCGCTCGCCCTCCTTGGGCGGGCGGATCTGGCCGCTGACCGTGTCGCCGGTGTGCAGGTCGAACTTCCGGATCTGCGACGGCGAGACGTAGATGTCGTCGGGCCCCGGGGAGGTAGTTGTAGTCCGGCGCGCGCAGGAAGCCAAAGCCGTCGGGCAGCGTCTCGAGGACTCCCTCCGAGAAGATGAGGCCGTTCTTCTCCGTCTGCGCCTGCAGGATGCGGAAGATGAGCTCCTGCTTCCGGAGGCCGGTCGCGCCTGGGACACCAAGGATAACGCGATGTGGGTCAGCTTGCCCGTGTTGAGGTCTTTAAGAAGCTCGGTGATGTCGAGAGCCATGGCGTACCTCGGCGAGGGGAGGGTGGGTGAGGGACGGAGAGACGGGAGCGGAGGAGCAGGCTTGACGGGCCGGGGTGGAATCGCCCCTACTGTATATCCGGGCTGATCGACGGGCAGCGGATTCGGAGGGCGGCGGGGCTCGGCCGGGACGTCGGGCGGGGCCGGTTCGGCCGCCACCCCTTCCAGGAAGGATAGCGATCGCGAGCACCTCGTCGATGCGCGACACGGTCCGGACGTCGAGGCGATCGCGCACTCGGGAGAGACTTCTTCGAGGGTCGCGTGCGTTCTCGGCCGGTGCGATGATGGTGACGATGCCGGCGCGGTAGGCCGCGAGCAGCTTCTCGCGAAGGCCGCCGATGGGCAGGACCTTGCCGCCGAGCGTGATCTCCCCCGTCATGGCGATGTCGTGGCGCACGGGGCGACCGGTGAGGCGGGACACGAGCGCGGTCACGAGCGTCACGCCCGCCGATGGCCCGTCCTTCGGGATCGCGCCCTCGGGGATGTGGATGTGGATGTCGAGCTTCTTGTGGAAGTCGGCGTCGATCCCCAGAGCCTCGGCGCGAGCGCGCACGATCGACACGGCGGCATGGGCCGACTCGCGCATCACCTCGCCCATCTTGCCGGTGAGCGTCAACCGTCCCTTGCCGGGCATGCAGCTACACTCGACGAGCAGCGTCTGGCCGCCGACCTCGGTCCATGCGAGCCCCATCGCCGTTCCGACCTCGGCCCGCTGAGCTTCGGCCCCCTTGTGGAAGCGGGCCGGTCCGAGGAGGCGGGCGAGCCCGGGCTCGTCCACGCTCTCGGAGACGTCGGCGCCCTCCCTGGCCACCCGTCGCGCGACCTTGCGGCAGAGATTGCCGATCTCCCGCTCGAGGTTCCGTACGCCCGCCTCGCGCGTGTAGCGATCGATCAGGACG
The DNA here is from genome assembly GCA_046330135.1 of bacterium. Classification (GTDB taxonomy): domain Bacteria; phylum ARS69; class ARS69; order ARS69; family ARS69; genus CAYYFX01. The sequence continues at coordinate 72,066 of JAXLTI010000001.1, read as the reverse complement.
TCGAGGGCGCCGTCGGAAACCGCGAGGTTGGCGGGCTTGAGCCCGTGCGATTCGACGTTCTTCGGCAGCAGGAAGCGGCGGGCGATCTGCCGTTTCTCGAGATGGGTATAGCTCGGGATGTGCAGCACCTCGAGGCGATCGAGGAGCGCCGGCGAGATGGGGTGCAGCACGTTGGCCGTCGCGAGGAACATCACCTGTGACAGGTCGTAGGGCACGTCGAGGTAGTGGTCGAGGAACATGTGGTTCTGCTCCGGGTCGAGCACCTCGAGGAGCGCGGCCGTGGGATCGCCGCGGAAGTCCATCCCGACCTTGTCCACCTCGTCGAGGAGGAACACGGGGTTGCACGCGCCGGCCTTCTTCATCATCTGGATGATCTGGCCGGGGAAAGCTCCGATGTAGGTGCGGCGGTGGCCCCGGATCTCCGCCTCGTCGCGGATCCCGCCGAGCGAGAGCCGGACGTAGTTGCGGCCCGTCGCGCGCGCGATCGACTTCGCGAGGGACGTCTTGCCGACCCCCGGCGGTCCCACGAGACAGAGGATGGGACCCTTCGGGTGCTTCACGAGGGTACGCACCGCGAGGTACTCGAGGATCCGCTCCTTCACCTTATCGAGCCCGTAGTGATCCTCCTCGAGGATCTCCCTGGCTTTCTCGATGTCCTTGTTGCCGCGGCTCTTCTTGCTCCAGGGCACGTCGATGAGCCACTGGATGTAGTTGCGCGAGACGGTCGCCTCGGCGGAGACGGGCGGCATCATCTCGAGGCGGCGGATCTCCTCGAGCGCCTTCTCCTTCGCCTCGGTCGATAGCCCGGACTCCTCCACCTTCTTCTTGAGCGCATCCACCTCGCCGACGCGATCGTCCTTCCGGCCGAGCTCCTTGTAGATCGCCTTGACCTTCTCGTTCAGGTAGTACTCGCGCTGCGCCTTGTCCATCTGCTTCTTGACGCGCGTCGCGATCTTCCGGTCGATCTCTCGCTTCTCGATCTCGATCTCGAGGAGCTTCAGGATGTGGGCGAGCCGTTCGCGGAGGTCGACCTTCTCGAGGATGGCCTGCTTCTCGTCCGCGGGGACGGCCATGTGGGCCGCGATCCCGTCGGCGAGCCGCGCGGGCTCCTCGGGCTTGAGCTGGCCGAGGGCGGTCTCCGTGATGGGGGTGGGGTGGAGCTTCGCGTACTGCGTGAAGAGCCCGTGCGCCTTCTTGGCCGTCGCGATGACGTCGTCGGTCGGACCCTCCATTCCCGGGAGGTCGAGCGGCTCGACCGTCGCAAGCAGGGGACCGTCCTGACGCAGGGCCTTCAGGCGCGCGCGGCGCTTGCCTTCGATGAGGATGCGGATCTGCCCGTTCTCGAGCTCGAGGTGCTGGACGATCGCCGCGACGCACCCGACGGCATGGAGGTCCTTCTGCGTCGGGTTCTCCTTCTCCTTGTCCTTCTGGGAGACGAGGAAGACGGGGAGGCCCTGGGCGAGGGCGTAGCGCAGGGCCTGGATCGAGCTCGGCCGTCCCACCTGGAAGGGGACGACGAGGTGGGGGAACACGACGATGTCGCGCAGCGGGACGAGCGGCAGGACCTCTTGCGGGGTGGTGCTCTTCTCCGGGCGCTCCGGGCGAACGGAACCGTCGGCCATGGCGCGATCCCTAAACGGCCTTCTTGTAGAGCGTGATCGGCTTTCGCTTGTTCTCGACCACCTCGCGCGTGATGACGCACTCCTTGATGTTGTTCTGCGAGGGGAGGTGGTACATCATGTCGAGCATCAGCTCTTCGAGGATGATGCGGAGGCCGCGCGCGCCCATCTTGCGCTTGACCGCGAGCTGAGCGATCGACTCGAGCGCGTCGTCGGTGAACTTGAGCTTCGCGTTCTCGAGCTCGAAGATCTTCATGTACTGCTTGGTGATCGCGTTCTTCGGCTCGCGGAGGATGCGGATCAGAGCGGGAATGTCGAGCGCGTCGAGGGTCGCGACGACCGGCAGCCGGCCCACGAACTCGGGGATCAGGCCGAACCTGATCAGGTCCTCGGGCTGGACCTGCGCGAGGATGTCGCCCACGCTCTTGTCGATCTTCTCGGCGCCTTCCGCCTCGGTCTTGAACCCGAGCGTCCGGTGGCCGATCCGCCGCGAGATGATCTGGTCCAGGCCGACGAAGGCGCCGCCGCACACGAACAAGATGTTCTGCGTGTCGATCTGTATGAACTCCTGGTGCGGGTGCTTGCGGCCTCCCTGGGGAGGGACGTTGGCGACCGTGCCCTCGAGGATCTTGAGGAGCGCCTGCTGGACGCCTTCGCCGGACACGTCGCGCGTGATCGACGGGTTCTCGCCCTTGCGGCTGATCTTGTCGATCTCGTCGATGTAGATGATGCCGCGCTCGGTCTTCTCCTTGTCCTGGCCCGCGTTCTGGTAGAGCTTCAGGATGATGTTCTCGACGTCCTCCCCGACGTAGCCCGCCTCGGTGAGCGTCGTTGCGTCCACCATGGCGAAGGGCACCGACAGGATCTTCGCGAGGCTCTGGGCGAGGAGCGTCTTTCCGGTGCCGGTCGGCCCGATCAGGAGGATGTTGCTCTTCTGGAGATCGACGTCGCCCTTGCGCGTCTTGAGCGAGATCCGGTTGTAGTGGTTGTAGACCGCCACGGCGAGCTTCTTCTTGGCGATCTCCTGCCCCACGACGTAGTCGTCGAGGAACTCCTTGATCTCGATCGGCTTCGGGACGCGGCTCTTGCCGACGACGTCCTCGCCGCCCTTGTCCTCCTGGATGATGTCGAGGCAGATGTTGACGCACTCGTCGCAGATGTAGACGGTGGGTCCAGCGATCAGCTTCCTGACCTCCCTCTGGCTCTTGTGGCAGAAGGAGCACTTCAGGATGTCGCTCTGGTCAGCCTTGCCCATGGAGGATCGCGCGCGCGGGCGTCAGGTCCGTTTCTCGATGACCTGGTCGATGATGCCGTATTCCCGGGCCTGGCCCGCCGTCATGATGAAGTCGCGGTCCGTGTCCGAGCGGAGGCGCTCGATCGACTGCGTCGTGTGGTGCGCGAGGATCTCGTTGAGACGCTCGCGGATCCGGAGGATCTCCTTCGCGTAGATGTCGATGTCGGACGCCTGTCCGGAGAACCCCGCCATGGGCTGGTGGATGATGATGCGGGAGTTCGGGAGCGCGTAGCGCTTTCCGGGGGTGCCCGCCGCGAGGAGGATCGCCGCGATGCTCGCTGCCTGACCCAGGCAAAAGGTCGTCACACCGGGGCGGATGAACTGGATGGTGTCGTAGATCGCGAGGCCATCGGTCACCGATCCGCCGGGACTGTTGATGTAGAGCGAGATGTCCTTCTCCGGATCCTCAGCCTCGAGGAACAGGAGCTGCGCGATCACGAGGTTCGCGATCGTGTCGTTGATGTAGTCGCCGATGAAGATGATGTGGTCCTTGAGAAGACGGGAGAAGATGTCGTAAGCGCGCTCGCCACGACTGGTCTGCTCCACGACCATTGGCGTGTACAGCATTGATTCTGCTCAACCCTCGGCCGTAACTGTAGCGTTGTCGAGAACGAAGTCAATAGAACGCTCGCGCCGCAAGCTCGTCTCGATATCCTTGAGCTTGCCGTCGCGTTCGAGCTGCGCGCGCATCGCATCCGGGCTCTTCCGGGCGTTGGACGCGAAGGCCTGGATCCGCTCCTTCACGAGGTCGTCGGGGACGGCGATCGACTCGGTCTCGGCGATCGCGTCGAATACGAGATCGAGGAGGACCGTCTTGGCCGCGTCGGGGCGCATGTCGGCGGCCATGCGGTCCCAGTCGAGCTGGAGCTTTTCGATCGGGAGGCCCTGCCGTTTGAAGCTCGCCGTCAGCTCGTCCATCATGCGCTTCTGCTCCTTCGAGACGAGGTGGTCGGGGGCGGCGACCTCGTTCTCCTTGAGGATGAGGTCGAGGGCCTGGTGCACGAGGTCGCGCCGCGATCGCATCTCCGCCTGGCGGAGGAGGTCGGCGCGCAGCTTCTCGCGAAGGGCGGCGAGGTCCGCGTAGGAGCCGACCTCGCGGGCAAAGTCGTCGGTGGCCTCCGGGATCTGGCGCTCCTTGATCTCCCGGATGCGGACGTCGAATACACGCTCGTGCTCGTGCCCATGGTCGTCGGCGTGATCGTGATCGTGATCGTGGGCGTGATCGTGATCGTGAGCGTGGTCGTTCTTGTGCGTGTGCTTCATGCGGACCTGGAGCTCCTCGCCGACGGACTTGCCGACGAGGGCGCGGTCGAGCTCCTTGGCCTCGTCGCCACCCTTGACCGCGACGAGGACGTTTCGCTGTCGATCTCCGTGCTGCTCGGCCATGTCGACGACGACGTAGTCGCCGACGGCAACAGCCCGGCCCTCGGCGGTGACGAACCGTGCGGCGGATTCGCGAAGCTCGTTCTGCGACGCATCGACGCCGGCTTCGGTGACCGTCGCGGTCTTCCTCGTGAGGGCGAGGCCCTTGTATCCCTTGATGGTGAGCTTGGGCATGACCTCGAACGCAACGGTGAACGTCAGCGCGGAATCGCGGTCCTTGGGCAGCTCCTTCGCCTGGAGGATGGGACGGCCAAGCGGCTCGACGCCGGAGCTCTCGAGTGCATCCTCGTATGCCTCGGGGATGAGCTTCTCGAGGACGTCGGTCTCGATCTCCTTGCCGAACATCTTGGTGACGACGTCGGACGGCACCTTGCCGGGCCGGAATCCCGGAAGCTTGATGCGGCGGGAAAGGTCGCGCGTGGCGCGAGCGATCGCTTCCTGGTACCGGGAGGCCGGCACCTCGACGTCGAGCTCGCGCTTCACCTGGGAGATCTCACGAATCTCGAACTTCATAGGTGGAACCTGAACCTTGAAACGCCGCGGGAGTCCCGGGGCACGGTGAGAGGGTTAGCGATCATCGCGACGCACGGTCGAAGCGTGAGAGGGTGCACGGTGGACCGAAGCATCGTGCGAGGCGAAGCGAGGATCGGGTGTTGAGCGTCGCGGGACAAGCCCCCCCCAAAGAGGTGGAAGGACGAGCTCCAAGCAGAGTCAATGACCAGAACGTTCCACGCCCAAGGTTCTGCGAAAGGGGGGACTCGAACCCCCACGGTTGCCCACCGGATCCTAAATCCGGCGCGTCTGCCAGTTCCGCCACTTTCGCGTGGAAGGATCGGGGGATTCTCATCGACGATCGACGACGTTTTCGAGTTTGGTGAGCCGTGGAGGAATCGAACCTCCAACCTACTGATTAAGAGTCAGTTGCTCTGCCAGTTGAGCTAACGGCCCACGTGAGAGGTCATCGACGAGAAGACATGCGCCTGAAGGGATTCGAACCCCTGGCCTACAGCTCCGGAGGCTGTCGCTCTATCCAACTGAGCTACAGGCGCACCGAGCTCGTGCCGAAATCCGGAAGCGAGAATCTACCACGGCATCGACGTCCGAGCAAGGTGAAGTACACTGCGCGCGAAAACCCCACGCGGCGTGCCTCGCACGCCCCCTGGAGATCCTCAAGGAGCGAAGACACGATGACGATGCGTACGATCGTTGCGGCGGCCATGACTCTCGGTTTCTCCGGCGCGCTCGCGCCGGCGCAGGCTCCTGACAAGGAGACGCTGGCCCAGAACATCGTCACCAAGGTCGCGAACGTGAAGGAAGGCGACGGCGTCCTCATCGCCGGGAACCCGCGCGACCTCGAGCTGCTCGAGGACCTTGCCGTGAACGTGCGCAAGGCAGGCGGTTTCCCGATCGTCATGATCCAGACGGATCGCATGGCCAAGCGCCTCTTCGAGGACGTGCCCGAGAAGTACGACAGCCAGAGCCCGGATCTCGCGCTGAAGCTCGCATCGACCATCCCCGTGCGCATCGACGTCGAGAGCCGTGACGATCTCGCGCTCTTTGCGGGGACATCGCCGGCGCGCCAGGCCGCTCGCGCGAAGGCGGAGGCTCCGGTGGGCACCGAGGAGCTCAAGCACAACGTGCGCCGCGTCTTCCTCGGCAACGAGCTCTACCCGACTCCAGATCGCGCGAAGCAGTATGCGATGACGCAGGACCAGCTCTCGAAGATCTTCTGGGATGGGGTCAACGTCGATACCGCGAAGCTCGCCGAGACGGCCTCCGCCATCAAGGCGAAGGTCGCCGCCGGCAAGCAGCTCACCTTCACCGCCCCCAACGGGACCGACATCAAGATGCAGATCGCCGGACGGCCGGCGCACGCGAGCGACGGCGCGATCTCCGACGAGGACCTGGCTGCGGGCGGCGCGAGCTGCCAGGCATGGCTCCCCGCCGGCGAGGTCTACGTGACGCCGGTGCCGGGCACCGCGAGCGGGACCGTGGTGATCGACCGGGTCCTCTGGAACGGCAAGGACGTCACCGGGGTCAAGCTGAAGTTCAAGAACGGCAAGCTCACGTCGATGACCGCGAAGTCCGGGCTCGACCTGATGAAGGCGCGCTATGACGCCGCGGGCACCGGCAAGGAGCTCTTCGGCGCCGTCGACATCGGCATCAACCCCGCCGTGACCGTGCCCGCCGCCAGCCGCCTCGCGACATGGGTCGCCGCAGGCACCGTGAGCCTCGGCTTCGGCGACAACCAGTGGGCGGGTGGCGAGAACGCTTCCGACTTCGCCGTGTACGGCCAGGTGATGGGCGGGACGCTCAAGGTCGACGGTACGGTCATCGTCGAGAAGGGCGCGCTGAAGTAGCCTCGTGCTCCTCGCGTTCGACGCGGCGCTCGCGTCGCTCGAGATCCACGCGAACGGAGACGAGCTCGCCCACATCATGGGGATGGATCGTGACGCGGACGGAAACCGCGTCACGACCTATCCCGCCGATCGTTCGCGCCAGGTCGTCACGATCGACCGCCCGGTCCTCGTCACGGACCATGCGCGGATCGGCGCGCTCCCGCCGACGCTACGCGACACGCTGTTCGCGCTCTACGCATCGCCGATCCGGATCACCCGTTACGACGGGGTCGGGATCGCCTTCGATCAGGCGCGGTTCCCGGGAGTGTGGGGACCGTCGATCGACACCCTCCTGTTCTGCCGCGCGCTCCGCTCGATGGATCTCGGCTCCGTCCGCACGGCGATCGAGATCGGTGCGGGCTCGGGCTTCCTCTCGAAGTACCTGCTCTCTCTTGCGCCGCGGCTCGAACGGCTCGTGGTGGTCGATCGCGCGCCGGCCGCCGCGGCGTGCGCGCGCGAGCAGCTTGCCGATCCGCGCTGCGAGGTGATCGAAGCCGACGGGATCGACGTGCTCGGGAGGCAGACGTGGGATCTGGTGATGTGCAATCCCCCCTACATCCCACGCCCCAAGAGCATCGACGACAATCCTTACGAGGGGATCGGGCTGCTCTGCCATCTCCTCGGGCGGGCGAGCGGGCATCTCGATCGAGGTGGGAGGATCGTGACCAACGTCAGCAGCCTCTGCCGGCCGCAAGCGGGGCGCGCTCTCGAGGAGGGAGGGGCAAAGGCCGTCTCCGTCGACGCGCTGACCGTGCCGCTGAAGGTCTTCAACGTCCTCAACAACGCCCAGTGGATGGAGTACCTCTCCCGGACCGCGGGCCTCGAGCCGGAGCTCCGCGACGGCTACGAGTACTGGCACACGATCACGATCGTCGCGGTGACTGCCGCGTAGAGGTTCGTGATATCGTCCTCTCGATCGCGACCTCTCGCGAGAACACCCGAAAGGAGATGGCGACCATGCACCACGAACCCCTTGTCCCGAACGATACGCCCGTGACGACGCGCCGCCGCTCCTTTCGCGCGTCCGCGTAGGACCCTCCGAGCCCCCCGAGCGTAAGCAGGGCGGGATCGTCCGCGCCGGATCCGCGGCACGGCAGCATCCCGCGGGGAAACCCGCTCCACGGTTCTCCATCGAGAGAGGCATCCACTTTGAACGAGGTCGATTCCCGTCAAGTCGGCACGGTGATCCGCGCCGCAAGCACCCAGTTTCACGTTCGCATCGACGGAGCGGGGGAGACGATTCCCTGCGGGCTCCGAGGCAAGCTCAAGAAGGAATGGCAGCGCGTCACCGCGCTCGTGGTCGTCGGTGACCGCGTGGTCGTGGCGCGGCCGGAAGGCGGCGGAGGCGTCATCGAGAGGATCGAGGAGAGGCGCAACAAGTTCTCGAGGCCGGGCTTCCACGGCTACGAGCACGTCGTGGCCGCCAACGTCGACCAGATGCTCGTGGTCGTGTCCGCCGTGAGCCCTCCGTTCAAGCCCAATCTCGTCGACCGGTTCCTCGTCCACGCGCGCGGGCAGGACGTGGCGCCCCTGGTCGCGCTCAACAAGTGCGATCTCGAGGAGGATGCGCGCATCGAGGAGGCGATCGCCCGGTTCCAGGATCCCGATCTCTTCGTGCTCACGTCCGCGCGCACGGGACGGGGCGTCGAGGAGATCCGCGCGCGGCTCGCCGGCAAGACCACCGTGCTGCTCGGTCAATCCGGGGTCGGCAAGACGACCCTCCTCCATGCCTTGTCTCCCGGGGTCGACGCGCGCACTCAGGGCATCAGCGTCTCGAACAAGGGGAAGCACACGACGACCGCGAGCACGGCCTACGACGTGCCCGGAGGCGGGATCCTGATCGACACGCCCGGCATGAAGGGGCTCGGCGTCTGGGCCGCCGACGAGGCCGAGGCGTCGGGGGCATTTCCCGAGATCGAGGAGCACGCGGGGCGGTGCCGCTTCCGCGATTGCCGCCACGATCGGGAGCCCGGCTGCGCGGTGAAGGAGGCGCTGGAGGCGGGCGTCATCGACGCGCGGAACTATCGGAGCTTCGTCAGGATCCGCCGCGGCGCGTAGCGGACGGCGGCGTGCCGGGGGTCGGGGAGAGCTTCATGCCCCAACCCCATCCCATCGGACCTGGCCACTGCGGCCAGGTCCGGAGGCGGTAGGCGTGGTTCTTGTCCCAGCGCACCACCTCGTCGCTCCATCGCGTCCACGCCGGGTCCACGTATCCGCTCGCGGCTCTCGGTAGGTGGAATCCCCAGGAGAGGAGCGCCGCCCCCAGCAGGAGGATCGCGATCGCGGAACGCCGCGTTCCCGGAAGCGGGCGCTCGATCCGGGAGATCGTCAGGATGACGAGGATCAGAGCGGGAGCCCAGGCGTACCGATCGCCTCCGGCCATGCGGATCGAGGCCGCAGTCGAGAGCCCGAGCATGAGGAGGAACGCCGCATAGCCCATTGCGAACGGGTGGTCGGCTCGCGGCACGATCATCAGACCGGTCGTCGCGAGCGCGAGGGCGGCGGTGGCGGCGCGCCAGGCTCCCGCAGGCACGAGCGCGGCGATCTTCGCGGTCAGCCACGGGCCGGCGAACGGACGGAGGAGTCCGTCGCGGGCCATCACCCACACGACCCCGCGGATCGACCCCGCGCTCGCGCGGTAGCCGAGGCTCGATCCCCGGAGCGTCGCCACGACGACGGCGGCCTGCACGATCGTAGCGAGTCCGAGAGTCGCCGCCAAGATCGCGGACTCGCGCGTCCGATCCCGGAGGGCGCGGACGATGAAGAGCGGCAGGAGGAAGGTCGAGACGACCCCCGTCAGTCCGGCAACGAGAACGATTGCGCCATGGGCCGCGCGGCGAGCCGCGGTGGTGGCGGGCTCCTCCATCAGGACGAGGAACGTCGCGAGCGCGAGATGGAACTGCGCGCTGATGCTGGCGAGCCACATCTCGCCCGTCTGACCGACGAGGAGGACGGCCGCGCACGCGATCGCCCGTGCGGGGAACGACGAGAAGAGGATTGAGCGTCCCCAGAGGATCAGGAGCAAGGGCACGAGCTCCGCAGCGAGCGCCGCAAGCTCCGTGACCGCCGGAGCCCACGACAGCGGGACCAGGCGCGATCCGGCGAGCGTCGCGACGTTCGGGACGAGCGAGAGGTAGCCGCGGTGGATCTGGCACAACGCGCCGAGAGGCGATGCGTGCCACGACGTCGCGAAGTAAAGCGACCCCTCTTCGGCCCAGAAGCGAGGCTCCCGGAGGAGCAGAGGGCACCGGAAGTAGACGAACGCGAGGATCCCGGCGAGGGCCGCAAGGCGCGCGCGCGAGCCGCCCGCCAACGGCCGCTAACCTTCCACGATGGGCGCCAGGCGCGAGAAGAAGTGCGCCCAACCGTCGACGTGCGACTGGCGATCCTGGATCTCGCGCTCGGTGGCGGCGTAGGGTCCCTGCGTGAGTGTGAGACCGGAACCGGAAGCGGTGCGCTCCACCTCGATCGTCACCCGCCGCGGCGGCAGATCCGGCTCGTGGTCCCAGGCCCACGTGAACGAAAGGCGAGCGCCCCGCTCGAGCTCCCGCACCTGTCCGCGCATCGTCCAGTTCATCACCGGCCACGAGAGGTGATAGCGCCCGCCCGGCTCGGGGTCGACGATGGCTTGCTGCGGCCACCAGAGAGCGAGGAGCTCCGGTTCGATCCAGTGATCCAGGAGCCTCAGAGGCGACACGTCGCGGAATCGCGCCTCGATGAGGATCCCGTCGTCGGTGATGAGCTCGTGCAGCTTCAAGGGCGCAGCGGGCGGCTAGCGTACCAGCGCGCGCGGATCCGCGCACGCGCCGGTCGGGCAGCGGCTCGTCCCTCGCCGGTTCGTGCGACGAGATGGACACGAGATGGGGTGTGTAGGGCGGGGGCTCGTCCCCCGCCGGTTCGTGGGACGAGGTCGACACGAGATGGCGTGTGTAGGGCGGGGCTCGTCCGCCGCCGGTTCGTGCGACGAGGTCGACACGAGGTGGGTGTGTGTAGGGCGGGGGCTCGTCCCCCGCCCGGTTCGTGCGACGAGGTCGACACGAGATGGAGGTGTGTAGGGCGGGGGCTCGTCCCCGCGGGTTCGTGCGACGAGGTAGACACGAGGTGGGTGTGTGTAGGGCGGGGGCTCGTCCTCGCCGGTTCGTGCGACGAGGTCGACACGAGATGGGGTGTGTAGGGCGGGGGGCTCGTCCCCCGCCGGTTCGTGGGACGAGGTCGACACGAGATGGCGTGTGTAGGGCGGGGGCTCGTCCCCGCCGGTTCGTGCGACGAGGTCGACACGAGATGGCGTGTGTAGGGCGGGGGCTCGTCCCCCGCCGGTTCGTGCGACGAGGTCGACACGAGGTGGGTGTGTGTAGGGCGGGGCTCGTTCCCCGCCGGTTCGTGCGACGAGGTCGACACGAGATGGCGTGTGTAGGGCGGGGGCTCGTCCCCCGCCGGTTCGTGCGACGAGGTCGACACGAGATGGCGTGTGTAGGGCGGGGGCTCGTCCCCGCGCTCCGGTTCGTGCGACGAGGTCGACACGAGGTGGGTGTGTGGGGCGGGGGCTCGTCCCCCGCCGGTTCGTCCGTCAGTCCGGGGCGATCGCGAGTAGCATTCGCATCGCCAATGGCGATCCACGCATGGCGCCGCGTCGAGGGCATCGCGCTGCTGGTCATCGGTGCGGGAACCCTCGGCAACGGGCTCTGGATGCTTGCGAGCCCCTTCTCCTGGTTCCATGTCCTGCCCGCGGACGTGCCCGACTACGGACCGTTCAACCCGCACTTCGTGCGCGACATCGGCTGCGCGTACGTCGTGGCGGGCCTCGCCGTGCTCTGGGCATGGCGCGACGCAGCGCTCGGCTCGGCGTCGCTCGGAGCCCTCGCGAGCGCGACCGCGTTCCACATCGCTCACGCGCTCCTGCACGTCTTCGACACGCTCCGTGGTGCGGTCGCGTCGAAGCACTGGCTCGAGGACCTGCCGGGTGTCTACGTCCCGGCCGCGATCCTCACGCTTTCCGTCGGCTCGCGCCTGCGCGCTCGCGGCGGGTTTGCGACGGTGCCGATCTCTCGCTTGCTCGCCATCGCCGCTTTCAACGTCGCGGCCGAGCTCGCCGCCATGGGGGTCTCGTCCCACGACGTCACGATGATCTGCAAGGACAACTCGGACACCCTCTCTCGCGACGACTGCTGCCGTCCGAATTCTGCGGGAACGATCATCGCGCGCGAGATGGCGCGCCTCGCGCTGGATTCCGAGGAGCTCGACGTCGTTCCGGACGCTACCGACAGAGAGACGATCGGGTCGACGGTGGCCGGCGGGTGCATCGGCCCGGCGCCTCCACCTTGACGGTTCCGGAACGCCCACATCGCGCTCGCTCCGGTGGACGGGCGCTAGGCGGCTTGCTCCTCGTCGTCTGGTTCGCGCTGACGTTCATGCCGCTGGTGCCTGGCTATCTCCGGAGACTGGACGGGGAGCTGGACTGGCGGCTGGCGCTCAACGTCGCGCACGCGAGAGGGTTGGTCTTCGGCGAAGACGTCGCGTTCCCATCGGGACCGCTCGCGTTCCTTCGGACTCCCGACCCGATTTGCGAGGACCGGGCTGCGATCGTGATCCACCACGTCTTGGTGCATGCGACACTCGTCGGATCTGTCGCCATCATCCTCTGGTCGGCTGGGGCCGCCGTGGGGACCTGGACAATCGCGCTCCTCGGCGCGCGCTTGCTCTACGACGCCACGGGCAGCAATCTCGAGGCCGCACTCCTGGCTCTCGCGCTCTCCATCCACGTGTCGAGGCCGTTGCGTGCCGTACGGCTCGCATGGCTGGGCGCGATCGCGGGAGCGTGCCTCTTGATGAAGGTCGATCTTGCCGTCACCGCGACTCTTCTGCATCTCGTCGGCGTGTGCGGCGTGCTCTCGACGTCTCTAGACAGACAGACAGACAGACAGACAGACAGACAGATACTGGCTCGTCGCCGCGTGCTCCCTTACGCTTCCCGCGTCCACGGTGCTCGGGTTCATCTGGCTCTACGGGAGCGTGCGTCCGCTGCCACACTACCTATGGTGGATGAAGGAGCTCGCAGGCGGATACGCCGGTGCGATGTCTCGGGGCGGGGCGGCCTGGGAAGTCATCCTCGCGTCGGCGAGCGCGGTGGCGGTCGCGCTGATGGTCCCGGTGCTGTCGGGCGAGATCCGTCGCTTGGGCGCGGTCACGATCCCTATCGCGTGTTTGGCGGCAGCCGCCTTCAAGCACGCGATGGTGCGGCAGGACGCCGGCCACACGACACCTCTCCAAATCCAGCTCGCGCTCTACGCGTCGTTCTTCCTCGTCCGCGCCAAGACCGTGCGGGCGCGCGTCGTGATCTCTTGCTACCAGGCCGTGGCGATGATCATTTGGGGAGGGATCGCGGCTGCGAGCTTTCCCGGCCTCGCTTCGCGTGTCCTCAGCGCGGTATCACTGCGCACCGCGTCGTCGAATGTCCGGTGGCTGCTGAGCGCGAAGGGCGGGCAAGGTGCGCCTGCGTTTCCCTCCGCGCTCGAGCTCGAGCCTGCGTTGCGCGCCCGGATGGGCGTATCACCTACCGCGGACGCAGTCCCCTGGGGCGTGAGCCGCATCTTGGCGAATGGGCTCGCTTGGTGCCCGCGCCCCGTGCTCCAGGACTATGCCGCCTACACTCCTTCGTTGGACGCATGGCAGGCGGCACACTTCGAAGGAGATGACGGCGCCGAGTGGATCCTCTTCTCCTTCCGTTATGTCGATGGCCACCATCCCTTCCTCGAGACGCCAGCGATGTGGCGCGCGTTGCTCGACCGTTACTCGGTCGTCGATCGCAGCGGCGACGTCCTCTTGCTCGGGCGCCACGATGGTCACCGCCTGGCGGACGAGCAGCCGATTCGTCGTTCGGTGCTCGGATGGGGCGAGTGGCTCGACCTTCCGACCGGCCCAGGGCTCGTCGTGCTCCGGGCAAACGTCCTGCAATCATGGAGAGGGCGGCTCCTCGGATTGCTCCTGCGTGACTTGCCGGTCTGGCTCGAGTGCATTCGAGCGGATGGCGCCAGCGCTTCATGGAGGACTGTTCCCGCAAACCTCCCGGACGGAGCGATCGTGAGCATCCTTCCCTCGAATCTGTCGGAAATGCAAGTCGCGCTGCAGCGCCCGGGGATGCCTCGCTCGCCTGCGCGCGTCCGATCGATCCGATTCCGGACGAGCTCGGCCGCCCGGTACCGGCCGAAGATCGACGTCGACCTGAGCCTCGTGCCCACTACGCCTGGATTCGCCGCCAAGCATCCTGGATAGGTTGTCGCGTGCTGCGACGGAGCCGTGGTCAGCTTGGCTCAGGGGTAGGACTCTCGGTAGTCCTCGACGGAGTGGCAATCCGTCCCGCGTGTCGACCGCAGGCCCGCTGAGGTGGTGGCCGCACGGACCTTCTCGACCATCGCGGTTGCGGACTCCGGGGAGAAGAGGTTCCGGGAGCGCTCGTGGTACGGGTAGTCCACCTCGACGCCGCCGAGCCCGTCGGCCTTCATGCGTGCCAGCGCCGACTCGATGGGGAGCCCGTGGTCTTCGATGTAGTAGCCGGGATGTGGCGAGGACAGGGATCGCTCCGGCTCCGCGAGGAGGGCGGCGACTTCCGCGAAGGGCGGCTTCCGGGGCACCGTTGCCGGCTTGACGTTGGCCTTGTACCACTTCATCGCCGCGCGGTACTCGGGGAATAGGCCCTTCGCAAGGAGCGGCTTGATGAAGTGAGGCTTCATCAACGTCTCGCGTCCCGGCTTGAAGATGTCTCCCTCCCGGAACGTTCCCTCTCCGAGGAGCCCGTTCACGATGGCGAGCTCTTCCCGCGCGCGCTGGCGACGCGCCGCGGCGATCTCGTCGAGGAAGACGTTGAGCGGGCCGTTCCTGACATCGACGTTGAATCCGAGCACGTGCATCTCGATGCCGTCGAAGTCGGCATCCATCTCGATGCCGGGCACCAGCTCGACCGATAGCTGACGCGCGAGGGCGACGGTTTCGGGACGTTTGTGGACGCCGAGGGTATCGTGATCGGTGATGGAGATCGGTCCCCGAGCGCGCGGCGCCAGGTAGCGCAGAACCTCGTCGGGATCGAGGTCCCCGTCGGAGACGGTCGTGTGCAGGTGGTCGTCGCTGATGTCTTCGATCGCAATCACGGTGTTGCTCCTGATTTCGTCCAGCCGGCCGCGTGGATCCACTTCACGGCGGCCACGAGGGCGTCGATTTCCGCAGGCCCGAGCCGGTCCTTGTACGCGGGCATCGAGACGATCTGGCTCGAGAGATAGCGCCGTGCGATCGGATTGGCCGCGAGGCGCCGCGAGCTGCCGGTCTCGATCCACTCCCGGAGCTCCGCATCGTCGCGGACGAGCTCGTCGTAGTCCGCTCCCCAGAAGCCCGGGATGTACCCCTTGAACGAGGCGAGGTTGCCGTTGCCGCCAAGGCCGAGATCGCCATGGCACCCGAAGCAGGCGTTCTTCTCGGCGATCTCGAGCCCCTTCGCCTCCGGCGTGTCCGGCGCCGGGGCGTAGGTCTGGCTGACAGCCATGATGTACGAGACGAGCTGGTCGATCTCCTCCGCGTCGAGCTTGTCCTTGAACGCCGGCATCCTGAGCCCGAGCTTCTCGCGCGCGGCCCGGTAGTCGGCATCCTCCTGCAGGCGGCGCGGCGCGCCGTCGGAGATCCATTCGCGGAGCTCGCTCGCGCTCTCCGCGTACATCAGGAGCACGCCTTCCCGGAAGCCAGGGACGCCGGTGGCCGATCCAGGGTTCGCGACGCGCCCATGGCCACCGTCACCGTGGCAACCGAAGCACCCCGCCCTCATCGCGACGTGCTTCCCGCGAAGCGCCTTCGAAACTTCGGGCTTGCGGATCCTTCGCGAGACCCTCGGATAGAGGATGTAGCCCGACTCGACCAGGACGAGCAGCAGGAGGAGAGGGGAGAGCTTCCTGAGAAGCGACATCGGAGCGGGCGCGGATCATAGCGCTCGTCCCCCTCTCCGCCTTCCGAAACGGCGGGGATGGCCTGTGCGCGAGCGGTCCGGAATCCGGTGCCGGGCTACTCGAGGATGAACGTGATGTTCATCCGCACGCGGTACTCGGAGATCTTGCCGTTGGAGACCTTGGCCTTCTGGCTGACCACCTCGAGCCCGGTGATGCCGCGTAACGTTGCGGAGGCGCGCTTCATGCCCTCCTCGACCGCATCGTGGAAGCTCTTCTTGGACGACGCCGTGATGGTGGTGACTCGTGCTACTGCCATGCTTGTCTCCTCGTCCCGATCCTACTCCACCGGGGCCCGTGCCGTCGGGCCAGTTGGCGCGAAAAGGCTACTCGTCGAACATCGCGCTTCCCCGACGTCCTTGCGACTTGGCGCGGAAATCGGAGATGTTGAAGTACCAGTCCCGGAGGTTCACGTAGGGTTCCATGCCGGCGGTGCGCGTCGCTTCGGGGAGGGACGCCAGGTGCGCGTAGGTCGCGAGGTCGGCCGATGAGAGGCCTTGCCCCACCATGTAGGAGCGATCGTGGAGCGCGAGATCGAGCTTCTCGAGCGCGTTGTCGAGGTCCTCGGGCACGCGGTCGCCCGCGTTCTTGCTCGCTCCGACGATCTTCGCGAGCACCTCGTCCGCCCAGTCCTCGAGCAATGACGCGAGCCCTTGCTCCAGGGGATCGGTCGACAGGAGCGACGAGTCGTGCCGTTCCGCGAGGTGCTCGAGGATGCGGGTCGAGTCCGAGATGTCGGTGTCGCCGTCGCGCAGCAGCGGCGTCTTCGGCTGGTGATCGGCCGGGACGACGATCCCCTGGTACTCGATCCCCAGGTGGTCGAGAGCGAACAGGATCTTCTCGCAGTCCGCAGAATTCTCGGTGTGGTAGAGCTTCAGCATGGCTCGATCCTAGCCGACCACGGCTGGAGGTTCGCCGGGGGGGGTTGCCACGGAGCCACGGAGGACACGGAGAAGGTCGAGCGGCGGCTTGGGCCGGTCGTCCGCCGTCCGCCGGGTTGCTCCTAATACTCGATGAGATCGCGGATCGCTCCCACCAGCCGGCGGCGTGGCAGGAAGATCTCCTCGAGAGCCTTGCTGAAGGGTACGGGCATGTCGAGCCCGCCGAGCCGCGCGACCGGCGCGTCCAGACGATCGAACCCCTCCGCGCCGAGGGTCGCCGCGACCTCGGCGCCGAATCCTCCCGTGAGCGGCGCCTCGTGAAGGACGAGCACGCGGCTCGTCCTCTCGAGCGACTCCAGGCACAGCGTCTTGTCCCACGGGAGGAGCGAGCGAAGGTCGATCACCTCGATCTCCCTCCCTTCCCGCGCAAGCTCCCGCGCGGCGTCGAGCGCCCAGATGACGCCGACCCCGTACGTCACGATCGTGGCGTCGCGCCCGGTCCGCGCGATGCGCGCCTCTCCGATCGGCGTCGTGAACGCGCCGCCCGGGACCTCCTCCTTCAGGGAGCGGTAGAGGAGCTTGTGCTCTAGGTAGAGGACCGGGTTGCCGTCGAGCACCGCGGCGAGCAAGAGCCCTTTCGCGTCGGCGCACGTCGCGGGCGCGACCACCTTGAGCCCCGCGACGTGGGTGAACCACGCCTCGACGTTTTGCGAGTGGAACGGGCCAGCGCCGACGCCGCCGCCGATCGGCGCGCGGATCACGACCGGCACGGGCTCCCCCCAGCGGTAGTGCGTCTTCGCGAGGTTGTTGACGATCTGGTTGAAGCCGCAGGTGATGAAGTCGCCGAACTGCATCTCGACGATCGGCACGAAGCCGTCCAGGGCGAGCCCGAAGGCCGCGCCGATCGCGGCGGACTCGATGATCGGCGTGTTGCGGACGCGCTCCGCGCCGAACGTCTCGAGGAATCCCTCGGTCACCTTGAAGACGCCGCCGTACTCCGCGATGTCCTGGCCCAGGAGCAGGACCTCGGAGTGGCTCTCCATGGCGATGCGAAGGCCGTCCTGGACCGCGTCGACGTAGCGCATCGAGCGGGTCTCTCGGGCAGCGACGGGCGTCCCGACCCGCGGTCGCGCGGATGCGGCCAGCACGTCCGCGAGCTCGCGTTGCTCGGTCGACGTGGGCTCCGGCGCCGCGAGCGCCGCGTCCACGGCCTCGTCGATGCGAGCGCGGAGACCGTCCTTCAACGTCTCGACGGCGCGTGCGGTCGTGACGTTCGCGTCGACGAGCTCGCGCTCGAACCTCGCGACCGGATCCTTCCTGGCCCAGTCCTCGAAGAGGTCCTTGGGCACGTACGCTGTGCCGGACGCCTCCTCGTGGCCGCGCATGCGGAACGTCTTGAGCTCGAGCAGCGTCGGTCCGTCTCCTCGCCGCGCTCTTGCCGCCGCCGCGCGCGTGGCGTCCACCACGGCGACGACGTCGTTGCCGTCGATGATGGCGCCGGGGATGCCATAGCCGGGCGCACGATCCGCGAGGTCCTTGCACGCGTACTGCTCCGACGTAGGCGTCGAGAGACCGTACCCGTTGTTCTCGATCACGAAGAGCACGGGGAGCCGCCACACGGCGGCGAGGTTCACCGCCTCGTGGAAGTCCCCCTCGCTCGTCGCCCCGTCTCCGGTGAAGGCGGCGGCGACGCGTCCGGTGCCGCGCAGCTTCGCCGCGAGCGCGAGGCCGCAGGCGACCGGGAGCATGGCGCCGAGATGGCTGATCATGCCGACGATCCGGTGCTCGAGCGTCCCGAAGTGAAACGTGCGGTCCCGTCCCTTCGTGTAACCGCCGTCCCTGCCGAAGAGCTGGCGAAAGAGCCGATCGAGTGGCAGCCCGCGCGTCGTGAAGACGCCGAGGTTCCTGTGCATCGGCAGCACCCAGTCGTCCCGCTCGAGAGCCGACGTCACCCCGACGGCGATCGCTTCCTGCCCGATGCCCGAGAACCACTTCGAGAGCTTTCCCAGGCGAAGCAGGTTGAGCATCTTCTCCTCGATGAGGCGCGGCAGGAGGAGCGCTTCGAGGAGCGACACCTGGGCCTCCCTCGACGGGGCCGGGCGATCGGTTACGGCGTTCGTGCTCATGGCCCCATTTGATCACGGGTGGGGCGGCCTCGGCTAAACTCGCATCGAACCGGCGGGGGACGAGCCCCCGCCCTGCGAGAGGGAGGCGCGATGTCGCGAGACGACGTTCTCGATCGCCAGATGCCCGTCGAGAAGGCGGTGCTCATGGACGAGCCCGGGGTCGTTCCCGGCCGCTGGTGGCATTCCATCGACGGCGGGAAGATCCAGTGCGACCTCTGCCCGCGCTTCTGCCACCTCTCCGATGGCCAGCGAGCGTTCTGCTTCGTCCGCCAGAACCGCGGCGGCAAGATGGTGCTCACGACGTACGGCCGCGCGTCGGGCTTCTGCATCGATCCCATCGAGAAGAAGCCGCTCACGCACTTCTATCCCGGATCCAGCGTGCTGTCGTTCGGCACGGCAGGCTGCAACCTCGGCTGCCGCTTCTGCCAGAACTGGGACATCAGCAAGGCGCGCGAGCTCGATCGCCTCCAGGCCATCGCGACGCCGGAAGCGATCGCCGAGGCCGCGGTGAAGTCGGGGTGCAAAAGCGTCGCGTTCACCTACAACGACCCCGTGATCTTCGCGGAGTTCGCGATCGACACGGCGCGTGCGTGCCACGAGCGCGGCGTGCAGACGGTCGCCGTGACGGCAGGCTACATCGGCGAGGCCGCGCGCGGCGAGTTCTACTCGGTGATGGACGCCGCGAACGTCGACCTCAAGGCGTTCACCGAGGGCTTCTACCACAAGCTCTGCTTCGCTCATCTGGACCCGGTGCTGGACACGTTGAGGTACCTGCGCCACGAGACGTCGGTCTGGTTCGAGGTGACGACCCTGCTCATCCCCGGAGAGAACGACTCCGAGGAAGAGGTCGACAAGCTCTGTGCCTGGTTCGTCGAGAACCTGGGGCCGGAGGTGCCGCTCCACTTCACGGCGTTCCACCCGGACTTCAAGATGATGGACAAGGTCCGCACTCCGGCGGAGACGACCCGGCGCGCGCGCCGCCAGGCCCTCGCCCACGGCCTCAAGCACGTCTACACCGGCAACGTCAACGACGAGGAGGGGCAGTCGACCTACTGCGCCGGCTGCGGCGCGCGGGTCGTGCAGCGCGACTGGTACGAGCTGGGCGCCTACGACCTCGACGCGTCGGGCAAGTGCAAGAGCTGTGGCCAGGCGCTCGCCGGACGGTTCGATCCGCTTCCGGGCCACTGGGGCGCCCGGCGCAAGCCCATCGTCGTGCGTTGACGGGGCGTCGGTTCGCGGCGTTCGCCGACGTCGTCCTCGCCGCCGCCGTCATCGCCGCAGTGGACGGCATCGTGTTCCACGCGGGCCTCTACTTCCGGTGGCTTGCGCTCGATTCCTATTCGGGCCGCGTCGAGCAGACGTGCCGGAGATTCGAGATCGCGCGAGCGCTCCTTCCTGGCGTCGCGCGCGTCATCCTCGTGGGTGATTCCAGGACGGACGCGGCGATCGACGAGCGCGTCTTCGACGGGGTGCTGGCGACCCGTGGCATGCCCATGCGCGCTTTCGATTTCGCGCAGGGAGGTACGGCTGCGCTCACGTGGAACGTGTTGCTGCTGAACGAGCCGATCTCCGGGGCGAACACGGCGCTGGCCGTGGTCGGCGTCACGCCGTGGAGCGCCGCCGAGCCCGGCCACCGGCTTCCCGAAATCGACATCGTGAAGACACGCTTGCGGATCTCGGACGCGCTCTGGCTTGCCGCGAGCTTCGACGAGCTCGAAGGCGAGCTACGGGTGCTCTCGGCGGCGCTGTTCCGGACACCCCTGTTCCGCGAGGATCTCCTGGACTTTGCCCGAGCCCCCCGAACCCGTTTCGAGCAGCTCGCGCGGCGGCGCGAGCAGGAGCGGTCGTACGGGAACGACTACCGGCGCGGCAACGATTCGACGCGATCGGTGCCGCCCGCGACTGCATACGAGAAGGGCCGGCTGGCGCGGCCCCGCCGTCGCTGCGAGAGGACGCAAGGACGAAGGCGATGATCCGGTTGCGGCTCCGGCGGCTCGAGATCGAGCGCAGCCGTGGGCAACCCGCGCTCGTCGTCGACCGGACGTTCGGCCAGCTCCTGGAGCGGCTGATCCGCGTGCTCGACGAGCGCGGGGTCCCGGTCGTGGTTGCGATCCTGCCGGACACGCCATACCCATCTCGGTGCCGCGACACGCTGGCGCTGCACGACTTCTGCGACGGCCTGGCGGCCGGGGGAATCGACGTCGAGATCTTCGATGACGAGGCGCTGCTCGCAGAGCTCGAAGCGCCCCGATACTTCAACGACCACGTGCACGTCAACGGGCCTGGGGCGCTCCTCTACACGTCGGCACTCGCCGATTTCGTCGCGAACCGGCTGAGCGGCGGTGGATCCCGAGACCCTGCCCCAAGAAGGAGCGGTTCCGCCGCGCGCTGATGCTCTTCCACTCGTACACGTTCCTCACGTTCTTCTCGCTCGTGCTCATCCTGCACGGGCTCGCCCCCGCCCGCGCGAGACGCTACGTGCTTCTCGGCGCGAGCTATCTCTTCCTCGGATGGTGGAAGTGGTCCTACACGCTGCTCCTGCTCGCCGCCACCACCATCGATTACGCGGCGGCGAAGGCGATCGACCGGGCGCAACGACCGCGGGTCCGCGGGGCGTTCCTCGCGCTCAGCATGTCGATGAACCTGGGCATGCTCGGTCTCTTCAAGTACTACAACTTCTTCGCCCACAGTCTCGCCGACCTGCTGCAGCACAAGGTGCCGCTGGTGGATCTCGTGCTGCCCATCGGAATCTCCTTCTACACGTTCGAGAGCATGAGCTACACGATCGACGTCTACCGGAGGAAGACCGGCCTCGCGCGGGACTTCGTCGACTTTGCCCTCTTCGTCTCGTTCTTCCCGCGCCTCATCGCCGGTCCCATCATGCGCGCGGCCTACTTCCTGCCCCAGCTCGCGACCGCGAGGGTCCGTACGGCGGAGCAAGCGCGCCTCGGCCTGAAGACGTTCTGCTTCGGGCTGTTCAAGAAGATGGTGGTGGCGGACAACCTGGCCATCTTCGTCGACGCGGTCCACCGCGCTCCGGCGACGTACGCGACCGGCGACCTCTGGATCGCCGCCTATGCCTTCGCGTTCCAGATCTACTGCGACTTCTCGGGATACTCCGACATGGCGATAGGCGCGGCGAAGATCCTGGGCTACGACCTTCTCGAGAACTTCCACCGCCCCTACTGCGCGAGGAACGTCTCGGAGTTCTGGAGGCGCTGGCACATCTCACTGTCGACGTGGCTCCGGGACTACCTCTACATCTCGCTCGGCGGCAACCGCGGTGGGCCGCTCCGCCGCTACGCGAACCTCATGATCACCATGCTCCTCGGAGGGCTGTGGCACGGGGCGAACTGGACCTTCGTCCTCTGGGGGTTCCTCCACGGTTCGTTCCTGGTGATCCACCGCCTCTTCGCGTCGGCCTGCGCGCGCGTGGGGTGGCTCGCGAAGATCTCCGCCTCGCGGGCGATGACGCCGCTCTTCGTCCTCCTGACGCTTCACTGCTGGGTCGTCAGCATGGTCCTCTTCCGCGCCGAGAACATCGCGAAAGGCCGGCGCATGCTCGGCCGCATGTTCTCTCTCGCTCCGAACCCGGCCGGTCTGCAGGTGACGGCCTACGCGACGCTCGGGATCTGCGTTGCGTTCTACCTCGCCCAGATCTCGCAGGAGCGCTGGGACTTCCTGGCGGGGTTCGAACGGCTGCCGCTTCCGTTGCGCACGGGGATCATCATCGCCGGCTTCTACACTCTGGTGCTCTTCACGCCGCGGGAGGTGGTGCCGTTCCTTTACTTCCAGTTCTGAGCGCATGAGCCATCCGACCGACACCCGCTCGTGGCTCTTCGGCGCATGCGCTGTTGCCGCCGTGTTTCTTGCCGGCACGGTGGAGGTATGGTCCGGCCGGATCGCGCCCCACTGGGACGCCCAGACGTTCTTCGCTCCGGAGCACGGTCTCGCCGCCGACTTCGCGAGAGCGATGCGGCTCCGTCTCTGGAATCCTTGGAGCAACTGCGGAACGCCAGACTACGTCGATCCGCAGACAGGATCGGTGGCGCCGACCACCATCGCCCTCTCCGCGCTCCTGGGGCCGAGCGCTGGAGGATTCGTCGCCTACTGGCTGGTGCTCTGGCTCGCCGGCGCGCTGGGGATGCTCGTCCTCGGGCGGGCCCTGGGAGCGCCGGCGTGGGCAGCAGTCGTTGCAGCCTTGGCCTTGCTCTTCTCCGGGCTCTACGTGGGATGCGCCCAGCACACCTCGTACGTCCACGGGTTCGCCTTTCTGCCGTGGATCCTCTGGCGCCTGGACAGAGCTTCCCGGGATGGGCGGGTGCTGCCATCAGTGGAAGCGGGCGCTCTCTGGGGCGCGGCGGGGCTTGCCGGGCACCCCACCGTCGTCGTTCTCACCGCGGTGTATTGCGTCGCATGGCTCGGAGCCTCCTCTGTCCAGGGTGGCCGCGAGACGGCATGGCGTTCCCTGCGGTCGCTCGTCCTCTTCGCAGGCATCGGGGTTGCGGTTCTCTCGCCGGTCTACGTCGGGTTCTCGCGCGAGGCAGTCGGGTACAGCGATCGGGCCGGACCCCTCAGGCGCGCTCCCGCCGTGTCTTTCAACGCGCTTCACCCCGAGGCGCTCGCCACCGCGGCCAGCCCGTACGTGGCGCCGTTGAAGCTATCGATGCCTCGCCTCTGGAGTTACACCGGACCCGGCATGGCGAGCGTCTACCTTGGACCGATCGCCCTTCTCCTCGCATCGCTGGCCGTCGCCTTCGGTGATGCGCGGGACCGGACCTTGTTCGCCACCGGAGCGTTCTTCCTCGCGTGCAGCCTGGGCAGGGCGCTCCCGGTCCGTGGGTGGCTCTATGACGGTCTGCCGCCGTTTCGATACATCCAGCACTCGGCGACGTTTCGCTACTTCTGGATCGTGTCCCTCACCGTTCTCGGCATGCGGGGGGGCGAGGTCGTCGTCCGGCTCAGGGGTGGGTCGGAAACGACGCGCAGGATCGCGAGCGGCGTCTTGTACGCCGTCGCCATCGTCACGCTCGTCACAAGTGCGACCGTGCTGGGATCGTCCGCGGGACGCGCGCTCCCGGTTTCGGCGATCGTGACCGCGATCGTCGCCTGGCTGGGGGGCGCAGCGCTCGTGTCGCTCGCGATGACCGGCAGGCGCGGCGTCGCCATCGGCTGCCTTCTCGCGCTTGCCTCCGCAGACGCGCTCGTGGCGGGCCACGCGTCCATGGACCTGATCGGGCGTCGAGTCCCGCGGAGGAGGGACACCCGGACGATCTGGTCGCCGGATGTCCGAGAGGTGAGCATCGAGCGCATTCCAGCGTGGCGGCGAGAACCCGGAGTGCCGCAGAGCAATCAAAACCTCTCTGCGAAGGTCGAGGTGTTCGACGCCTACACGCCGTTCTCGAACCGGTTCCACTCCGGCATGGTCGGATGCCCCGGCGCCGTGGCGTTCGCCACGGGAAGGGACAGGTTCTGGTTCACGCCGGATGCGGCGTCGGTGGCGCGCACGGAGCGCGAATTCGAAGAGTGGCTCTCGGGGGTCGAATCGGGAGAACCGAGGATCGTCATCCACGCGCCGCGGCAGATGTGCGGCGAGGACTCATCGCCGCCCGAGGACCACGCGAGCCGCGACGGGGAGGCAACGGGGGTTCGGCGGCGAGGCGTCGCCATGCGCGTGCCGGCCGAGGTCCAGGTCTCCTCACCGGACGAGCTCGCCCTCCGCGTCTGGACGCCCGGCCCAGGCTGGGTGCTTGTGACGGATCGATGGGCGCCGGGCTGGCGCGCCAGTGTCGACGGCGCTCCGGTCGAGGTCTGGGGCGGGAACTTCGTCTTCCGGGCAGTCCGGGTCGACGGCCCGTGTAGCCTGATCGCGTTCCGCTATCGTCCCTTTGGGTATCCATGGCTCCTCGCGCTGAGCTGGGGAACGCTGGCCGCCGCGGCGACGGCAACCGCCCTGTCCTACAGGACCAGAAAGCCGCGTCTTCTGTAGAGCGGCAGGAGCAGGAGCCAGTAGAGCAGTAGCAGGAGGATCGCCCAGGCCAGCGAGCCGGCCAGAGGACCGAGGAGTGGTGCGAGCGCGTGCTTGAAGACGAACGCACGGGGACGACCGATCAAGCGCGCCAGGACTCCCGAGCCGACGAAGAGCAGGATCGCGTTCCGGCCGAACACCTCGAACGGCATGGCGAGACGCCTTGACGCGCCCAGGTCGAAGAGGAGGATGGCGACCGCGAGCGCCAGCAGCGCGATGCCGGCGGTGAAGAGCGCGTAAGAGCTCGTCCATAGCGACTTGTTGAGCGGCAGGATGCGAGACCAGACCCAACCGGCCGCGGTCGCGCCCGCGCCGGCGAGCGAGAAGGCGATAGCGCGCGACGCGGTGGCTCCTTCGCGCAGCAGCGCGCCCGCGACGCAACCACAGAGCGTGGTGCCGAGCGCCGAGATCGTGGAGAGGATTCCCTCGGGGTCGATAGGTCCTTGCTCCCAGAGGTGGTTCCTTCCGAGCACGGCGCGATCGACGAATCCCGGAAGGCATCCGTCCCGGGTGAGGTCGAAGGGCGGATGCCCCGGAGCCGGGACAGCCGCGAGCATCGCCCAGTACGCGAGCAGCAGCACGGCCGCGAGGGCGGCCTGGCCAACCCGCGGGAGCGTGAGGACGGCGATGCTCGCGAGCCCGTAGCAGACGGCGATGCGCTGGAGCACGCCCATCACGCGCAGGGTCGCGAGGTGATAGCCCGGGAACCCGTTGAGGAGCAGCCCGAGCGCGAAGAGGATGGCGACGCGCCGCAGGATGCGGGGCGCGGGATGCGCCGCTCCCGGCAGCGCGATGCCCGCGCTCACCCCCGCGACGAAGAGGAAGAACGGGAAGATGAGATCGGTCGGGGTGCAGCCGTGCCAGGGCGCGT
The DNA here is from genome assembly GCA_046330135.1 of bacterium. Lineage (GTDB taxonomy): Bacteria > ARS69 > ARS69 > ARS69 > ARS69 > CAYYFX01. The sequence continues at coordinate 46,484 of JAXLTI010000001.1, read as the reverse complement.
GGGAGAGCGGCCCGAAGACGTGGACCCAGCTCCCCGGGTTGTTGACGATCACCATCGCGGCGATGGTCGCGCCGCGCATCACGTCGACGGAGACGATCCGGCCCGCTCGGGGCCTCGTCACGGGATCAGGATCCGCCCGCGGTTGGGATCTCGGTCGAGCTGCGTCGCGAGGCTCGTCCCGCAGCGTGAGCACGCATACTCGTACTTGTCGCCCTCCGGGAGCACGAGCAGCAGGCGCCGCCTGACCGGCATGGACGCGCGGCAGCGCGGGCAGTAGAGCTCCGTCGCTCCGAACTCCTGGTACTGCTCGCGCGAGCCTCGCCGCGGGGTCACCGTCACCTCACGTCGAAATCGTAGATGTACCCGCGCTCGTCCATGAGCCCGTAGCAGCCCTTCTTGAGCGCCTTGGCGGGCGTGATCTCGATGTCGGATCCGTTCTCGACGGCGTCGTACTTCACGAGGTAGTCCTCGTCCGGCGTCATGTCGGTGACGAACTTGAAGGGCGTTCCCCAGTCGATGCGGAAGTCGCGCACCTCGTCGTCGTGGTCGATGTCGAACTTGATGAAGAACGTGCCCGAGAGGTTGGTGTTGACGCCGCCCACGGACTTCGGGACCACGAGGGTCGGCCGGTTGTCGTCGATCTGGACCTGCGACTCCTCGCCCTTCATGCGCTTGAACCACAACATGGCGACCACGGCGTTCACGTAGCGGTCGCGCGGCAGCGTCCCCTTGAGGGTCTGCGTTCCGGCGGCCGTCTTGAGCCGCACCGGCAGCGGCGATCCGATGCCGGCGTAAGGAGGGATCCGGGCGCTTTCCCCATCCGAGCGCGCCGGCGGCTCTCCGTTCTCGCGGAGGATCATCGCGGAGATGACCGACTCGGGAACCCCGGCCTTCTTCAGGCGGAGGATCGCGTCCGTCGACGTGTCGAACTCCACGTGCGAGGCGGCGATCTTCGTGAGGATGACCTCCTCCGAGATGCCGGCCTTCACCAGGTCGAGGACGTCGATGTTGGTCATGACGTCCCGGTCGGAGTAGCTCTCGGACTTCCCCGCCGCGGAGGCGAGCGGTGTGGCGAGGATCACGGCGAGCGCGGGCACCAGGACCTTTGTTCCCATCGGGGCTCCTTCGTGGGCGTCTGACTCGCCCGGTTCATTATCGATCCTCCGTGGGCGGAGCGACACGCCCTGTGTGCGCGCGGCCCGTCCCGGCCACGATGGGCGCGCCGCCGCCCGCTGGAAGCGCTGTCGAGGCGTCACTTGCGGCACTGCAAGGGCGTGGCCCTCCGCTTGCACCTCGCTGCCACGAGGCACGACACGGATGAGGACGACGAAGAACGGACGCGAGGCAGGCATGGTGATCGCGGTGATCTCGCTCACGGCGATCGCCGCGCCGGTGCGAGCGGAGGACGACGGGCACCTCTCGATGCCCCTTGCGTCCTTCGCGACGAGGCTCGACGTCGAGCAGCCTGCGCGCTCCGCGAACATCGAGATCGCCGCCTCGCGTCTCGATGGCGCCTGCATCGAGCCAGGCGCCACGCTGTCCTTCGATGCGACGGTGGGCCCGCGCAGGATCGGCGACGGCTACCTCCTGGCCCCGGCGATCCTCGACGGCGAGAAGGAGATGGCGCCGGCGGGCGGCGTCTGCCAGCTCTCCACGACGCTCTACAACGCAGCGCTTGCTGCGGGCCTCGCGATCGTCGAGCGTCATCCGCACGCGCGGCCGTCCCACTACGTGGCGCCCGGCCGCGATGCGACCGTCGCCCGTTTCCACAAGGACCTCAAGGTCCGCAACGATCTGGACCAGCCGGTCGAGATCCGCGCGCGCGTCATCGGCGACAGCATCCTGGTGGGGATCTTCGGCGTCACGCCGAGCGGCGTCGCGGCGACGATCGAGACGCGCACGCTGTCGCAGGATCCCCTCGAGGTCGTCACCTACCGCGTCACGACGCGCGGCGGCCAGGACGCTCCCCCGGAGCTCCTGAGCCGGGACGTCTACCGGTGAAGCGCGCCGCGCTCGCCGCCCTGCTCGTGCTCGCGCGGCCGCTCCTCGCGGCCGACACCGCCGACGTGGCGCGCCTCCGCGATGCGCTTTCCCACGCAGACGAGGATCGGATCGCCTCGCTCGCGCGGAGACCGTCGGCGCGATCGCACGCGGCAAGCCGGTTGCGGCGCCCGAGGCGCGCCTCGTCACGTCGCGTGCGGAGTCTTCGTGACCCTCGTCGGCAGGAAGGGCGTGCGCGGCTGCTACGGGACGCTCGACGGCGAGGGCACTCTCGAGGAGCGCATCATCTCTGCCGCCCAGGGCGCTGCCGCCCGCGATCTGAGGTCGCTTCCGGTGAAGCCGTCCGAGGTCGATCGCCTCACCGTCATCGTCTCCCTCACGCTCCCCGCGGAGCCCATCGCCGACTGGCGCACCGTCGATCCCGACCGCTTCGGCCTCCTCGTCACCTCCGGCGGCAAGAGCGCCGTGCTGCTGCCGGGGGAGGCGCGGACGGCGTCGTGGGAGATGAGCGAGACGCTCGCCAAGGCCGGCATCGGCCCCGCCGAACCCGTCACCGCATTCCGCTTCCGCACCCTCACCCTCGTGTCGCGAGGTTTGCCATGAAGAGTCTCCGCACGCTGCTCTTTCTCGTTCTTGCCTCGTCCTCACCGCTCGCGCTCGCGGGCGACGCCGACTGGTTCGTCGTGTCCGGCGACGACGGCACGCCGATCGCCGGTGCGTCTGTGACGCTCCGGCCGGAGACCGCAGCGAAGCCCGTGACGACGTCGACCGATGCCTCGGGGCGCATCCAAGTCCCGTCCGATCTGGAAGGGTCGTTCACGATCGAGGTGCGCGCGAAAGGCTTCGGGCGGACCGCGTCGGGGCCCCATCCGTTCTCCCACCAGATCCAGGGCCTGAAGGGAGCGACGCTCCAGCTCTTCCGCGAGGCTCGCATCACGGGGGTCGTCGTCTGCGACGGCGCTCCCGTGGCGAAGCGCCGCGTGACCGCCCACGGTCCCATCTCCGCCGAAGCGACGACCGCATCCGACGGCACGTTCGAGATCGCCGGCCTGCCGCCCGGCGCCTACAGCGTGTACGTCGACTGGAAGGGATTCGTCGCTCCCATGGGCCAGCAGGCGGTCATACAGAGCGGCGGCACCGCTTCGCAGCGCTTCGAGCTGACGCGCGGGCAGGAGATCCGGGGCATCGTGACGTTGCCCGACGGTCGTCCCGTCTCGCGCGTCTCGATCGCCACCACCCAGGGACCGGGTTACGGCTACACGGTGAGCGGCGCCGACGGCTCCTTCAGGATCTCGAACCTCGTCCCGGGCCGCTACAGCGTCAACTTCTGGGCCGAAGGGCTCGACAACGCTTCCATCAGGGACATCGACACGGGTCGCGGCGAGGCCCTGAAGGTCGTGATGGAGCCGCTGCCGCCGCAGATGGAGGTCTTCTCCAACCGCCGCGTGTTCGCGCACAAGGAGAAGGTGACGGTGAGCCTGCGCTCGCTCCGGATCGACAAGGTGCGGGTGGAGGCCTACGCGGTGCCGATGGACTCGCTCGTGGACGCGAGCGCGCACTTCTCGATCCCGAGCCAGCCGCCGGAGGGAGCGAAGCCCGTCTTCGCGATCGATCACGCCATCGCCTACAAGCGTCCGATGTCCTGGAAGTACGAGGAGCTCCCGATCCCGCTCAAGGCGCCGGGCGCCTACCTCGTCGTGGTGACCGGGCCCGCCGGACCGAGGACGCTGCCGATCCTGATCTCCGATCTCGGCCTCATCGTGAAGCGGGCCCCGGGCGAGGTCCTCGCGTGGGCTGTCCATCTCGGGACCGGCGCGCCCTATCCGGGCGTGCGCGTCCGCGTCGGTTCGGCCGACGGGGCAGGGTCCTCCGGCACGTCCGATGCCTCCGGGCTCTTCCGCGCGACCACCACCGAGGCCGAGAACGTGGAGGTGACCGCGGACGACGGTGCCGAGATCGCCCACGTCGCGGCGCCGCTGGCGCCCGGAGCCACCGGCACGCTCAAGGCCTACGTCTACACGGATCGCCCCGTCTATCGTCCCGGGCAGCACGTCTACTGGAAGGCGATCGTGCGTCGCGAGACCGAGGAGGGCCACGCCGTCCCGGGCGGCGAGCCGGTGACGGTGCGCGTCCGCGACTCCCAGGGCCAGCTCCTCTCGGAGAGCGCCGAGACCTTGACCGCGATGGGATCGATCACCGGGAACCTCGAGCTCGGAAGCGAGCCGCCGCTCGGCCTCTACGAGATCGAGGTGGACCATCGGGGCGAGACGGCGACGGGCAACTTCAAGGTGTTCGAGTACCGGAAGCCCGAGTTCAAGGTCGAGGTCGCGACCGATCGCGATCGGTACTCGCCCGGCGATTCGGTGAACCTGACGATCCGCGGGCAGTACCACTTCGGCGCGCCGCTCTCCGGAACCAGCGCGAGCTGGGTCGTGTATGCGACTCCCTTCGACGTCGATGCGGACTACTACGAGTGGGGAGGGGAGGACTACGACGCAGGCTACGGCCAGCTCGTCGCGAGCAACGTCGCGACGCTCGGCCCGGACGGTACGGCGCTCGCGTCCTTCGTGGTGCCCCCGCTCTCCGGCGACATGCACCTTCAGATCGAGGCCGTCGTCACCGATGCGAGCAACCGCAGCGTCACCGGGCGCGCGAGCACGATCGCGAGCCGTGGCGAGTTCACGCTCGCCGTTCGCGCCAACTCCTGGGTCCTGATGCCCGACAACGCGGCGACGCTGGTCGCCAAGGCCTCGAGCTTCTCCGGGGCGCCCGTCGCCACGAGCGTCGAGATGGAGGTGCACCGCCGCGCCTGGGATTCGACCGGCCGCCGGTGGACCGACGGGGTCGCGTTCCGCGACGGCGCGCACACGTCCGGAGACGGCGTCGCCACGATCGCGACGCCTCCGCTCTCCCAGGGCTACTACAGCGTGGTCGCGACCGCGCACGACGCGGGCGGGCGCGCGATCCAGGCGCGAAGCTGGTTCTGGGTCGCCGATCGCGACTGGGGCGGCGTGGCCGAGGAAGTGGGCGCCCTCGAGATCGTCCCCGACAAGGCGTCCTACAAGCCCGGGGAGATGGCGCGGGTCCTCATCCACGGCGTGCCTCCGAACGGGACGGTGCTCGTGACCGAGGAGCGCGACCGCGTGGCGAGCGCGCAGGTGCTGTCCGCCCACGGCTCGATGCTCCTCGTTGAGGTGCCCATCACCGAGGCGGATGCGCCCAACATCTATCTCGCGGCATCGACGGTCTTCCAGGGAACGCACAAGGTCCGCGCCGTGCCGATCCACGTCACGTCGTCGGCGCGATCGCTCTCGATCGCCGTGACGCCCGATCGCCCGACCTACCGCCCGGGCGACAGGGCCACGGTGGACGTGGCCGTGACCGACGGCTACGGCCGCCCCGTTGCCGCCGAGGTGTCGCTCGGCGTTGTCGACGAGGCCATCTACCAGATCTCCGAGGAGCTCGCGCCCGACATCTTCAAGTTCTTCCACGGCCAGCGGCCGAACCGCGTCTCGACGGTCTACTCGTTCGAGCAGTCCCTCCAGGGCGGTGCCGACAAGGACAGCAAGGAGCGGTCGCGCCGCAACTTCAAGGACACCGCGTTCTGGGCGCCGTCGCTCGCCACGGACGCGACCGGCCACGCTCGCGTCACGTTCGACTGGCCCGACAACCTGACGACGTGGCGCTTCACCGCCCGGGCCGTGACGCGGGACACCGCCGTGGGCTGGGTGAAGACCACGGCGCTGGTCACCAAGGAGCTGGTGAGCCGCATCCACGCGCCGCGCTTCTTCACGTCGGGCGACCGCGTAGAGGTGACGGTTGTCTGTAACGATCGATCCGCGAAGCCGCGCCAGCTCGCCGTCAGCTTGAAGGCCGAAGGGGCGGGCGTCCTCGACGGTTCCTCGACCCAGGATCGGGCGGCGGGCCCGTCGGCGGAGGAGCGCTTCTCCTGGACCCTTCGCGTGAACGGGCCTGGCGCCGTGCGGCTCTCGGCGCGCGTCCGCGACGCGGCCTCGGCGTCCGAGCGTCCGGAGGACAACGAGGACGCCATGGAGATCACGCTGCCCGTGGTGCCCTTCGGCAAGCCCTTCACGGTGGTGGCGAACGGGACCCTCGACGATGGGCGCCCCGAGGACGAGGTGTCGCTGCTCGTTCCCGCGGGAGCGATCCCGCAATCGGTCAAGACCGGCGTGACGCTCAACCCGGGAGTCGCCTCCGTCGCGTTTTCGTCCCTCGACGATCTCATCGGCTATCCCTACGGGTGCGCCGAGCAGACGATGAGCCGGTTCCTGCCGACCGTCATCGCGACGCAGGTCGCGAGCAGCATGGGCGCCTCGCTCGGTCCCAAGGCCGGCGAGGTGCCGCGGATGGTGGCGCAGGGTACGCAGAAGCTCTACGGCTACCAGCACCAGGATGGAGGCTGGGGCTGGTGGACCGACGATGCGACCCATCCCTACATGACCGCCTACGTGACGTGGGGCCTCTGGAACGCGAAGAAGGCGGGCTACCCGATCGACGCGGATCGTCTCGAGCGGGGCCTCGTCTCCACCGAGGCGCAGCTCTCCGCGGAGACGGACCCGAACACCAGAGCGTTCATGCTCCACACGCTCGCCGTTGCCGGGCGCGCCGACCGCGATGCGGCCATCGCCCTCTTCGCCGAGCGGGCGAAGCTCTCGGACTACGGGCGCGGCCTCCTCATCACGGTGCTCTCGAGCGCCGGCGAGCGCGAGCGCGCCGCGACGCTCCGGAGCGAGCTCGAGGCACGCGCGAATCTCGGAGGCGCGACGGAGAAGCCCGGCTCGGCGGAGCTCGCCCACTGGGAGGCGGAGACGTTCGAGCACGGCTGGATGAAGAACAGCGTCGAGGCGACCGCCTACGCGATGCGCGGCATCCTCGCCTCCGATCCCGGCAGCGCCGCCGCGGATCGCGCCGCACGGTGGCTCGTCCTCAACCGGAAAGGCACGAGCTGGCACACGACGAAGGACTCCGCGGCGGCGGTGTTCGCGCTGATGGACTTCACGCAGAAGCGCGAGCCCGAGCCGAACGCGCGTCTGGCCCTGCGGGTCGACGGCAAGAAGGCCCAGCAGGTGACCTTCAAGGGCTGGAGCACCGCAGGGACGCAGGCGCCCATCGCGCTTCCCGCGCTCGCCTCGGGGAGCCACAAGCTCACGATCGAGCGCGACGGGAAAGGCCGGGTCTTCTACGCCGCGCGCGTGACCGGCGTCACGGAGGCCGCGAGCATCGCGCCGGAGGGAAGCGCGCTTCGCGTCACCCGCGCCTACCGGATCGCGGAACGCGTGCCCGAGGGGCCGGGGAGGTTCCGCATCGACACGCGCCCGGTCAACGGTCCCATCGTGGCGGGGACGCTGATCCAGGTCGAGCTGACGATCGCCGCTGGGGAGGACACGGAGTACGTGATGGTCGAGGATCCGCTGCCGGCGGGGTTCGAGGTCGAGTCCGAGGAAAAGCCGCCCGCGCCGGAGTGCGAGGAGTGCGAGGACTGGGGCGAGGAGCTGCCGTACTCCCACCGCGAGGACCGCGACGAAAAGGTCGCCTTCTTCGAGACTTCGCTTGCGAAGGGCAGCTTGACCCTGACCTACCTGATGAAGGCCGAGACGGCGGGGTCGTTCCGCGTGCTCCCGACGCGCGTCGAGGCGATGTACACGCCCGGCGTCGAGGGCCACGGCGCGTCGGACGCGTTCGAGGTTCTCGCGCGATGATGGAACAAACCCGGCGAGGCGGCGTACCTATCTGGTCGCAACGAATCCCGTTGCACCCGGACGGCCGGTCCTGGACGCTCCGCACACGAGGAGCGGGCCATGACCACGAACAAGGGAAGCGCGCAGCTCTGGATCGTTCTCGCGATTGCCGCCGCGATGCTGGTTCCGGTGGGCCTTGCGGCCGTCGTCGCAGGCATCGGCGTCGTCGGCATCGCGCTCGACACGCGGCGCCACGACACGGCGGACGAGCGTCTCGCCCGCCGCGTCACGAGGCTGCTCGACAGGGGAAAGCGTGACGAGGCGCGCCTGCTGCTCGAGCGCATCGCGAGCCACGCGCCGGCCACGCATCAGTCCCTGGAGGAAGGCCGGGACGGGAAGCTCTACGTCAAGGCCTTCAACGTGGAGCAGTTCAGGAAGCGCGCCGCGGACCTGCGGGCAAAGGGCGAGACCCGCGACCTGTCCGGGATCCTGGACGTGTATCCATGGGCGTACGCCATGCTGGCCAAGATGGACCTCGACGCCGGCCACGCGGAGTCGGCCCGCATCTGGATCGAGGCGGGCCTGAAGCTCGCGCCCGAGGAGCCCTACCTCTCGGCGTGGGCGGCGCGCGTCTACGGAAAGCTGGGCGATCCCGCTCGGGCCGCCCGGGCGGCGAGCACCGCGCTAGAGAGCCCCTACCTCGACGATGCTTCCCGGGCGAAGCTTGCGCAGCTCGTCGCGGACGCGAAGCCGGCGCCGACCGATCCCGCTCCTTCCGCGGGGTTCGTCGGTGCCCGGCGCGCCGCCTGAAGCGCGCCTCTCGGCAAGCCGGTCCTGGTACCGATCTGGTGGCGCGGGTGGACGGGGTGCTCGCCGGTGGCGGGCCACCTCTGCCATCGGCAGCGCGCAGGCAGTTGGCGGTGCCATGCGCTTCGTCAGGGCATGTTCAGCTCGGCGCAGAAGTCGGTGAAGGGCAGAACGGCGATCTTCCCTCTCTCGTGGCGGCCCTCGCCCCGGTGGACCTGATAGAAGCGCGGGATGGGCGTTCGCTCCGCGAAGTAGTGCAGTGACGGTCCGATGGCGCGGTCGCCGGACTTGCACTCGACGGCGAAGAGCGGGCGCGAACCTCGCAGGACGACGAAGTCGACCTCGCGGCGATCGGTGTCGCGCAGGTAACGAAGCTCCATGGCATGTCCCTCGGTGTCCTCGACGAGGTGGCAGAACTTGAGGAGCTGCGACGCGACCAGGTTCTCGAAGCGGGCGCCGCCTTCCGCGACGGAGGACCAGTCCCAGAGGTAGAGCTTGCGCTCCTTCTTCACCGCGCGGATGCGCGAGACGCCGTAGGGCGCGACGCGGTAGCAGACGTAGAGGTTCTCGAGCATCTGGAGCCAGCGCTCGACGGTCTTGTGATCGACGTCCAGGTCCTGACGCAGGTTCGCAATCGAGAGGGGCGCCCCGACCTTGCTGGGCAGCAGGTCCACAAGGTGCTCGACCAGGCTGATCTCCCGAACTTGCTCGAGGTCGCGGAGGTCCTGGCCCACGACCCGCGACAGACGGTCGCGCTGCCATAGGCGGTGCTCGGACTCGTCCTGCGCGATCAGCGGCTCGGGAAACCCACCGAAACGCAAGAGGAGGTCGAGGCTGGCAAGCGATCCGCGCGGGTCCCACTCGCGCAGCGAGAACGGATGGAGCCGGAAGTAGCGGTAGCGCCCGACGAGTGAGTCGCCGCCCTTCCGGTAGTAGTCGAGCCGCGCCGATCCGGTGACGATGACTGCGCGCTGCGACTTTTCCGTGTCCCAGATCCCCTTGAGGAGGTTGCGCCATCGGGCGTACTTGTGAATCTCATCGAAGACGAGCGCCGGCTGGCGTAGGGGCAGCTCTCCCTGCCGGATGCGCGGTCGCATCCGCGGGTCATCCCAGGTCAGGTAGCCCGCGTGACGCTCGTCGGCGTCCTTGCCCAGGAATCCCAGCGCCAGCGTCGTCTTGCCGACCTGGCGCGCGCCGCCGATGAACGCCATCTTCCGGCGTGCGAGGGCCTTCTCGATGAACGGGCGCAGGTAGCGCGGCTTGTGCATGAAATGGACTATACTCCGGTTTACTCATGAGTGAAATGGACTCGGCTCCGCTCCAGGGATGCGATGGGGCGTCGAACGTCTCCGGCTCTCGAACAGGTCGACGACCGAGGTTCCTGAACTGGGGCGCAGTTCTGCGGGAACGAGCTCGGGCCGGATCGCTCCAGCGATGGTCCTGCGGCGCGCGTCAGGACGTGATGGCTTGCAATCGCCGCCGAACGGCCGCGCCTCCGTCCAGCGAGGGAGGACGCGACCGCGTCAGTCCCTGCCGGCGACCTGGAGCGGACCGAGCTTTGCGGCGATCGCGTCCCACGGTACGAGCAGGAAGCTCTGGTTGCCGCGATCGTTCCGGCCGTTCTGTGCGACGAAGAGGCCGCGCTCGAAGGAGGGCCCGAGGTTCACGCCGGAGACGTCGATGCCGTCGGTCTCCTCCGCGCCGTCGATGGTGCCGGCTCCGATCGCAAACGACGTCACGTAGTCGTTGCGACCCTCGCGCCGGTAGACGGCGAAGGTGTCGTTCCCCTGGCTCGACGCGATCAGGAAGCCCGTTCCGTCGGCATTGCAGTAGAGAGCGAGCCCCTCGACGTCGGGGACGAGGTGCCCATCCCCGGCGCGATCGACGAGCGTGGGCTTCTCGGAAGATCCCGGGCTTCCGGGCACGCGCCAGATGCCCTTGCTCTCCTCGGAGACGTAGACGACGCCGAGGGCGTCATCGGCCACGCACCCCTCGGCCTGTCCCCCGAACGAGAGCGCGCGGACCCGCTTGCCGCCGACCTTCCCGCCGTCGAGTGCCTCGAGCTCCCATTGCTCGAACGCGCCGTCCTTGCTCGTGACGAAGACGTAGTACCGCGCCGACTCCTGGTCGTGGTACATGCAGGTCCCGTAGAGATCGATGCCGGCGACGATCTCTCCGGCGTGTGCCAGCGTCCGGGTCTCGCGGTCGACCGCGAAGACCTCGATGGTCCTCCCGTGGTGCGTGGTGGCGGCGACGATGTCGACGCTCCGCCCGCCAAGGGGGAAGCCGTAGCGAACGTCGACGTTGTTGGTCTCGCCCTTGAGGTACTGGATCTGCCGGCCGGCGAGGTCGTAGACGGCGAGCCCGCCTCGCTTGTTGGTGCCGATGATCGTGCTCCGCGAGGGGTCCCTTGCGTCGATCCAGATGCACATGTCGTCGGCTGCGTCGCCGCGATCGGGGACCGGATCGGTCTCGACGGTGGCGGTGACGATGGCGGGGGCGAGCGCGAGGAGGAACGGGAGCATTCGGGGAGCGACCGAAGTCTCAGAAGTCTGGCAATCGCCCCCCGAGAATGCAACTACGCCGGAGGGCTGTCGCCCCGCTGCGCGCGCGCCTCGCAACGATCCCTGATGATCCGCAGGATCTCCCGCTGGATGTCGCGCATGATGAAGTCGGTCCAGAGTCCCGCGTAGAAGTTGAACGGCGTCCCGAGGCGATGGCGGCTCGTGAGGTCGAGACGGACCGCGCCGTCCTGGAGGGGGACGATCTCGAAGCGCCCTTCGAGGACGTCGAAGTAGGGGCCGCCGACCTTGACGTGCTCGTCGAGCGTGGTGGCGGGGATCGCTTCCGTGTCCGCGCGGATGGAGAAGGAGAGAAGCCTGCCGGGATCCCACGCGCGGATCGTCTCGATGAACAGGACGTTCCCTTCGAACCGCGCGACGCGCGTCGCGCCGATGCCCTCGCCCACGAGGCGTGCCTCGACCGGGCGCGGGAACCCGATGGCGTGGGTGAACGTGTCGTGCCTCTCCGAGTCGTCGATGCGCCGCACCTCCCGGATCTCGCTCCAGACGATCGTCGCGGGCGCGCGGATCGTCGCGGACTCGGCGACGACGCGGACCTCCTGCGTCCGCTCGTGGAACGACTCCACGACGCCCGTCGCATACGGAAGGAGCCCCACGAAGACGCAGAGGAAGGTCTGCGTCCTCCGCCTGATGGCGCGCCGGATCTGGAAGATGCCCTCGACCATGAGGGCCCCGGTGACGACGAGCGTCATGTAGAGCGGCGACCAGATGGCGATGCAGATCGCGCCTTCCAGGTTCATCGCCATGCAGATGGCGAGCGCGAGGGTCGCGCCCGCGATCGGGGCGGTCAGGCGCGCGTACCAGCGCAGCGGGCCGCCGATCCAGCAGATCGCGGTCGCAAGGAAGCCCATGGAGAACGGCATCACGAAGATGAACGCGATGCTCATCGCCGCCCAGACGCCTTCGGGCTTCGAGAGGAGGAGCCTTCCCGTCAGGCCGTAGGCGGCGCCGGCGGCGGTCGCGAGGAGGGCGACGACCAGCGCCCGGAAGCTCGGGGCGAGTCGTCGCGGCTCGTCGTCCATCCGGGCATCGTACCGTGTCGCCCGTCACTGCGCGGGGCTGTTACAATTTCAACGTCAGTAACCCGGGGGAGCGCGGTCGCCGGGACGACCGCACCCGGCGAGGAGTGAAACGATGCTGCCCCAGGCCGCGCCTTCGTCCGACCCTTCCCCGGTCGTCAGCGTGATCGACGTGGGTTCGAGCGGCATCCGCATGGAGGTGGCGCGCATCGGCGCGGACGGCAACGTCAGCGTCCTCGAGGCGCTCACCAAGGCGGTCCCTCTCGGCGTCGACGTCTTCCAGCGGGGCCACCTCTCGCGCCAGACCATCGAGGCGACGGTCGACGCTCTGCGCGGGTTCAAGCAGGTGCTCGCGATGCACGATCCAGCGAAGCTGCGTGCCGTGGGCACGAGCGCTCTGCGCGACGCCGACAACGCCGAGACGCTCCTCGATCGCGTCCGGCACGCGACCGGGATCGACGTCGAGGTCATCGATGGTACCGAGGAGAACCGCCTGAACCTGCTCGCGGTGCAGCATGCGGCGCGCGGCGTCCTGGACCTCGCGGCGGAGAACGCGGCGATCATCGAGGTCGGGGCGGGATCGGTCGGCATCACGCTGCTCGACAAGGGGAGGCCGGTGTCGACGGAGTCCCAGCCGATGGGGAGCCAGCGGGCGCTCGAGGCGAACCGCCGCCTGTCGCTCGGGCACGGGCGCTACGTCGCGAACCTCCGCCGCCAGGTCAGGGCGAGCGTGCGGAAGTTCGAGCGGAACCTCCCTCTGTCCACGGTCAAGCTCTTCGTCGCGCTCGGAAGCGACATGCGCTTTGCCGCCGATCGGGTCGGCCAGGCGGTCTCGCCCTCTGTGTCCCGCATCGCGGGGGAGGCGTTCAAGACGTTCTGCAAGGAGATCGCCGCCAAGGATGCGGACCGCATCGCCGCGGACTACCGCATCTACCACGGGGATGCGGAGCGGCTCCTGCCGGCCCTTCTGACCTACGAGCAGATCTTCTCGCTCACCGGGGCCGAAGCGCTCGTGGTTCCTCGCGTCACCCTTCGCGATGCGATGATCCTGGACCTCGCCGGCCCGGCGGCCGCGGGGGACCTCCGGACCCAGGTGATCTCGTCGGCGATGGCGATCGGTCGAAAGTACGGTACGGACGAGGCGCACGCGGCCTCGGTCGCCGACATCGCGCTGCAGCTCTTCGACGCGCTGAAGCCGCTCCACGGCCTCGGGACCGAGGAACGCCTCTACCTCGAGGTGGCGGCGCTCCTTCACGACGCGGGCCTCTTCATCGCGAGCCGGGCGCACCACAAGCACTCGCACTACATCATCGCCAGCTCGGAGATCTTCGGGCTCGCGAAGGACGAGCTCGAGATCGTCGCGAACGTCGCGCGGTATCACCGGCGCTCCGTCCCGCGCAAGAGCCATCCGAGCTACATGAGCCTGGGCAGGCCCGAGCGGCTGATCGTCAACAAGCTCGCCGCGGTGCTCCGGCTCGCCGACGCGCTCGACCGCGAGCACAGCGGGCGCGTCAAGTCGATCAAGGTCGTGGAGAAGATGGGCTCCGTGGAGGTGTGGGTACCGCTGGCGCCGCTCGATCTCACCAACGAGCAGGCCGCGTTCGACGACAAGAAGGACCTCTTCGCCGAGGTCTACGGCAAGGACGTCGTGCTGCGCGGCGCCGCGCCCCCGGCTTGACGCGCGAGACCGCGCCGGCGGACCCGGGGCTCATCAACCGCGAGCTCTCGTGGCTCGCGTTCGACGAGCGCGTGCTGCACGAGGCCACGCGCCCGGACGTGCCGCTCCTGGAGCGGCTGAAGTTCCTGGGCATCACGGCGTCGAACCTCGACGAGTTCTTCATGGTGCGCGTGGCCCAGCTCAAGCACCACGTGCGCGAGAGGCAGGCGAGCCTGAGCCCTGACGGGATGTCGGCGAAGGACCAGCTCGAGGCCATCGCGAAGGCCGCGCACGAGCTGGTCGACCGGCAGTACGCGCTGCTCGCGGAGCGCATCCTCCCCGAGCTCGCCGCCGCGGGCCCACGGATTGCGACGATCGCCACGCTCGGCGACGAGGAGCGGGCGCGGGCGGAGGAGGTGTTCCGCTCGCAGGTCCTGCCCGCGCTCACGCCGCTGGTCGTGGACGCGAGCCACCCCTTCCCCTGGATCTCGAACCTCTCGCTGAACGTCGCCGCGCTCGTGAGCCGGACGCCGGGTGGCCGGAAGCTCGCGATGGTCCAGGTGCCGCGCGGCATCTCGCGCCTCGTCGTGGTCGGCGGGCGCGAGCCGTCGTCGGTGATGGTGCTCCTCGAGGACCTGATGATCCATTGCCTGGCCGACCTCTTCCCCGGCGGCAAGATCCAGGAGTGGTCGTCTTCCGCCTGACGCGGGACGCCGAGCTCGAGGTCGATCCCGAGGGCGTCCACGACTTCCGCAAGGCGATGGAGTCGGAGATCCGGCGCAGGCGCCGCAGCGACGCCGTGCGCCTCGAGGCGACCGCGGGTCGCGGCGATGCGATCGTCGAGCGGATCGCGCGGAAGGTCGGGCTCGGCCCTCTCGAGATCTACCGTCTGCCCGGCCCCATCGACCTTCGGGCCATCGCGGGGCTCGCCACGACGGCGGGGCTGGATGCCCAGCGCTATCCCGCGTTCACTCCGGACCCCGCGATCGGCCTGATGGAGGGGAGCTTCTGGGACACGGTCGCCGCGGGGGACGCGCTCCTGTCCCACCCGTACGACTCCTTCGAGCCCGTGGAGCGCATGGTGCGCGAGGCCGCCGACGACCCGGCGGTGCTCGCCATCAAGATGACGCTCTACCGGCCGGGCGCCGAGTCGGCGATCGTCGATTCCCTCGTGCGCGCCGCGGAGCGGGACAAGCAGGTGACCGTGATCGTGGAGCTCCTCGCGAGGTTCGACGAGGAGAAGAACATCGAGTGGTCGCACCGCCTCGAGCGCGCGGGGGCCCACGTCATCTACGGCGTCGCCGGCCTCAAGACCCACGCGAAGATCGCGCTCGTCGTCCGGCGCGAGCCGAGCGGCATCCGGCGGTACGTCCACCTCGGTACGGGCAACTACAACGCGCGCACGGCGAGGCTCTACACGGACCTGTCGCTCTTCACCGCAGACGAGGACTTCGGCGTGGACGCGTCGAGCTTCTTCAACGTGCTGACCGGCTACTCCGATCCGCCCCAGATGCGCCGGTTCCTCATGGCACCGCTCGCTATCCGCTCCCGGTTCCTCGAGCTGGTCGCGCGCGAGGCCGACCACGCGCGCCGCGGCGTGCCGGCCGAGATCGCGATCAAGGTCAACTCGCTGTCCGATCCCGGCGCGATCGCGGCGCTCTACGAGGCCTCCAGGGCGGGCGTCGAGGTGCGGCTCGTGGTCCGCGGGATCTGCTGCCTGCGCCCGGGCGTGCCGGGCGGAAGCGATCGCATCCAGGTGATCTCGATCGTCGATCGCTACCTCGAGCACAGCCGCATCTACTACTTCCGGAATGCCGGCCACGAGGAGGTCTATCTCGCGAGCGCGGACCTGATGCCTCGGAACCTGGACCGGCGCGTCGAGCTGATGTTCCCGGTGCTCGCGGCTCCTCTCAAGGATCGGCTGCGCAACATGCTGCGCCAGTACCTGAAAGACAACACGCGCGCGTGGCAGCTCCAGTCCGACGGCACGTACCGGCCCCGGACGCCCGCTCCGAGCGAGCCCCCGTTCCGCGTGCAGGAGCATTTCATGGAAGAGGCGAGCGCCTCCGCGACGGCTCCCATCGCCTCGTTCCGTCCCCGGGCCCGCACGAGCTCGTAATCCCGCGCCCGCCCGCGCTCGGAACCGGCGGGGGACGAGCCCCCGCCCTACGAACGGCGCTTTTCCCGCCGGTTCGGGGATCAGGCTCCGATCATCGGATCGGGCTCGATCAATCCTTCCACAGATCGTTCCACCAGTTCCCCTTGCCGCCGGCGCCCAGGTTCATCTTCTTGCGGATCTCGGCAACGTCCCAACCCGTGAGGTCGGCGAGCGTCTGCGCTTCGTGCTCCTGGCGCTCGCGCAAGGAGTCGCGATAACGGTCCGCTTCGGGGCACTCCTCGGTCCCCGTCCAGGGATGACGCAGGATGTAGCGGCCCTGGAAGTTCTGGCGGTCGGTGGTCTCCTGGAAGGAAAGGTCCTCGGGGAAGTGGGCCGCGTCGTACCGCACGTGCAGGCGTGACAGGAAGACGTTCTGCGCCGCCATCCCCGCCGACTTCTCGTTCTGCCAGAAGACGCCGAGCTTCCGGAGCTCGTCGCCCGACAGGGGATCGGCCGCGCAGGGATCGCACCACGACATGTCCCACGCGTACTCGAGGAACACGGCCCGCATGTCCTGCTTCTTCACCTGCTGGCTGAACATGTCCTTGTAGAAGTGGGCGAAGTCGTCCTTCACGAAGAGCGGGACGTCCATGTCCGCGGGAAGCTTCATCGTGCGGTAATTGGTCGTCTCGACGCGCCCCTGGCGGCTCAACGTGTAGATGAAGAGCTCCTGCGGACCGTCGGCGTTGACGGTGCCGAGCCTGATCGGGAGCATGAACTTCGGCGACGTGTAGGCGACCTGGAGCGGGCGCAGGTAGCTGTAGCCGAGCTTGCTCTGCTCCGTGAGGTTCACCCTCGCCACGAAGAACCGCATCTTCTGCTTGATGTAGCTCCCGAGCACGCCGGTTGCGCCGTTCGGGATCTTGTAGCCGTTCTCCCGGAGCCAGGTCTCGAGGCCGTCGCTCTCCTCCGCCGAGAGGATCAGGATGTCGTACTCGCCGACGGTGTACTCGGCCTCGATGGTCACGCCCAGGCTTCGCGCGCGAGAGCCGCCCTTCTCCTCTTCCGCCACGCCGGCGGGCATCGCCGCGTCGGCCTTGTATCGCCTCATCTCGCAGGGGTTCTCGTCGAAGTACTCGACCAGGCGCGGCGAGCTGTAGGCGTCGAGGTGGTCGAGGATGGCCTTGTCGCCGATGTGGATCTGCTCGCGCTCGAGGAACGTCGGGACCGGCACGACGATCGCGAACTCCTTCAGGTTGCCCTGGAAATCGTTGGACATGGTGATGACGGTCTTGTCGTCGCTGTGGACCAAGACGACCTGGGATGCCTTGTTGAAGAGCTTCGTGTCCGCCTTCGCGACGTAGAAGCCGCAGAAGGGGAAGGCCGCCTTCGCGGCGAGCGCTAACGTCGCGGCGGCGAGAAGCGATCGGGATGCGTGACGCACGGCGCCTCCTACTTGCCCGATCCGACCTTGCGTCGGATCTCGTTGATGTCCCATCCGGTCAGGGACGCGAGGTTCATGGCTTCCTCCTCGATCCGGCGCCCGAGCGAGTCGCGATACCGATCGGCCATCTCGCACTCGTCGGTGCCCTTCCAGGCGTGGCGGAGGATGTAGCGGCCCTGGAAGTTGTCGGCGTCGGCCGTCTCCTGGAAGACGAGGTCCTCGGGGAAATGAGCCGCGTCGTAGCGCACGTGAAGTCGCGTCACGAAGACGTCGGTCACGCCCGTCTTCGCGTTGACCCAGAACACGCCGAGCTTCCGCAGCTCGTCGGCCGACAGCGGCTCCGCGGCGCAGGGATCGCACCAGGTCATGTCCCAGAAGTACTCGAGGAAGACCGCGCGCATGTCCTCCTTCTTCGCCTGGTTCGAGAACATCGCGGTGTAGAACTTGGGGAACTCGTCCTTCACGAAGAGCGGGACGTCGATGTCCGAGGGCAGGCGCACCGTGCGGTAGTTCGTCGTCTCTACGCGGCCCTGCTTCGTGAGGGCGTAGACGAAGATCTCCTGCGGGCCGTCGGCGTTGACGGTCCCGAGGCGGATGGGCAGCATGAACTTCGGCGACTCGTAGGCGACCTGGAGCGGACGCAGGTAGCTGTATCCGAGCTTCGCCTGCTCCGACAGGTTCACCTTCGCGACGAAGAACCGCATCTTCTGCTTGATGTAGCTCCCGAGCACCGCGGAGGCGCCCGCGGGGACCTTGTAGCCGTTCTGCGTGAGCCATGTCTCGAGGCCGTCGCTGTCCTTGGCCGACAGGATCAGGATGTCGTACTCGCCGACGGTGTAACGCGCCTCGATGGTCACGCCCAGGCCCTTCGCGCCGCCATGGTCCTTGCCCGCCCCGTCCGCCATCGCCATCGGGGCGGGGACGGGACGCGGCAGGCACGGGTTCTCGTCGAAGTACTCGACCAGGCGCGGCGCGCTGTAGGCGTCCAGGTGCTCGATCAGGGCCCGGTCGCCGACGTGGATCTGCCCCTTCTGGAGGAAGGTCGGCACCGGGATCACCATGGCGAACTCCTTCGGATCGCCCTGGTAGTCGTTGGACATCGTCATGACGGTCTTGTCGCCGTTGCGGACCATCACCACCTGCGACGCCTTGTTGAAGAGCTTGGTGTCCGCCTTCGCGACGTAGAAGCCGCAGAAGGGGAGGGCGGCCCTAGCGGGCAGGAGCGAGATCAGGCAGAGGGCGGACAGGCGCAGGCGCGTCATGCGTGCCTCCTTGGGAGCGCGGTGATGCCGCCACGCCCCAGACGTAGGGCGCGCCGGGCAGGATGCGGTCGAGGATCGGGACGAGCGGCGAGAGGCCGGCGAGCGCCCAGAGGAGCCCGTTGGTGCGGAACGTGCGGAACTGGATGTACCAGGCGACGTAGGCGACCAGCGCGCCGAAGAGGATGCGCGTCATCCGGCGATCGGGCGTCGTCTTCGGATCCGAGATCATGAAGAACGCGAAGAGGATGAGACCGCCGTTCTCCAGCCGGTGAACGGGGATCGCCATCGGATCTCCGAGCCAGGCCGCGCGGCCCACCTGCAGCGCAACGTAGGTGGCGAAAAACGCGTAGGTGACGTCACTGCGCATCGCGCGGTAGACGACCAGGCCGCCGGCGCACGCCATGACGAACCCGAAGACCGCCGTCTGCCCCCACTGCGCGGGCGAGACCCACGCCGCGTGCGCGGCGATCGCGAGCACGATCGCGACGTTGGTCGGGTTGAAGACGTGCTTGCCACGGATGCGGACGAGGAACTTGCTCCCGATGGCGATCGCGCTCGCGATCGCCGCGACGTAGAGATGGTTGGTCCGCAGCAGGAGGCAGAGCGAGAGCGCCGAGATGAGCGCGCTCCTGGGATCGAAGCGCGGGAGGCGGGCGAGCCGCGTGGCGGCGAGCTGCGCCGCGAGCGCGGCCGCGATCGTGACGGCGACCTGCGCGAGCGAGACGTCGAACGCGAGCCTCGCGAGCCCGTAGACGAGGAGCGTCGCAAGGACGGCGATCTGGTAGTGGCGCGGATCTCATCGCGGAGGGGCGTGTCCCCCGCCGGTTCGGGCGCTGGACACGTAGCTTCGTAGGGCGGGGGCTTGTCCCCCGCCGGTTCGGGCGCTGGACACGATGCTTCGTAGGGCGGGGGCTTGTCCCCCGCCGGTTCGGGCGCTGGACACGTAGCTTCGTAGGGCGGGGCTTGTCCCCCGCCGGTTCTGACCTTGGACAACGCACCCGGATCCTAGTTCCGCGCCGGGGAGCGCGGATAGATCTCTGCAAGCGGACGTGTGACGCACCTCACGACCTTCCAGCCGTCGTCCTCGAGCCGCCACTGCACCTCGACGTCGGCCTCCGGGTCGATCCGGACACGTTCGGTGTGTCCCACGAGCCGTAGCGTGTCGCACACGGGCGCGAACACCTCCTCGATCGTCCCTTCGAACACGAGGTATCCAACGCGGAGGGTGGTGCCCTCGGCATCGGCCGCGACGCCGTTGCCCGCGAGCGCCTCGTCCATCGCGGTGGTCAGCCCGTTCCTCACGAAGCAATCCTGGCGTGGATCGAGGAGATAGTGCGTGTACCGGCCCCAGGTCCCTCCGCACGCCTCCAGCACCCGCAGATCGGCGTGGCCGTCGAAGTCGAGATCGATCGTCTCGACGTCGTAGGCCTCGTGTCGCGGACCGCCGGCCGCGGCGGCGTTGGACCAGAGGATCAGGGCGATCGTCATCGAGAGGAGCTCGGAGCGCATGCCCCCGGGTGGAGCAAGTTCCGCGCCACGAAGCGGGACATAATCGCGCTCCCCGTGGAAGCCATCGCGAGCCGCATCAACAGCCGGTCCGAGGAGTTCGCCAGTAACCGCGCGCACTACGAGAAGCTCACGGCCGAGCTCCGGAGCCGGCGGGACGCCGTGAGGCGGGGAGCGAGCGCCGAGGCGGTCAAGCTCCAGCGCGAGCGCGGGAAGCTCCTGGCGCGCGAGCGCATCGAACGCCTCTGCGACCCCGAGTCGCCGTTCCTCGAGCTGTCGAGCCTCGCGGCGCTCGGAATGTACGGGGACGAAGTGCCCGCGGCGGGCGTCGTGACGGGCGTCGGCCGCGTGTCGGGGCGCACCTGCGTGATCGTGGCGAACGATGGCGCCGTGAAGGGCGGCACCTATTACCCGATCACGATCAAGAAGCACCTGCGCGCGCAGGAGATCGCCCTGGAGAACCGTCTCCCGATCATCTACCTCGTCGATTCCGGAGGCGTCTTCCTCCCGATGCAGTCCGAGGTGTTCCCCGACAAGGAGAACTTCGGGCGGATCTTCTACAACCAGGCGGTCATGTCGTCCCTCGAGATCCCGCAGGTCGCCGTGGTGATGGGGATGTGCACCGCGGGCGGCGCCTACGTCCCGGCGATGAGCGACGAGAACGTGATCGTGCGCAGCATCGGGACGATCTACCTCGCGGGTCCGCCGCTCGTGAAGGCGGCGACGGGCGAGGAGGTGGACGCGGAGTCGCTCGGCGGAGGCGAGATGCACTCGCGCACGAGCGGCGTCACCGACCACCTGGCCGAGAGCGACGAGCACGCCCTCGAGATCTGCCGCGCCATCGTGACGAACCTGGGCCGCTCCGAGGGCGCCAAGCTCGCGACGATCGAGCCAGAGGAGCCGCGCTACCCCGCGGAGGAGATCTACGGCATCGTGCCCCCCGATACGCGCCGTCCCTACGACGTGCGGGAGGTGATCGCGCGGCTGGTCGACGGAAGCCGCTTCCATGAGTTCAAGTCGAGCTACGGCTCCACGCTCGTCTGCGGGTTCGCCCACTGGATGGGCTACCCGATCGGTATCGTGGCCAACAACGGGGTGCTCTTCTCGGAGAGCGCGCTCAAGGGGGCCCACTTCGTCCAGCTCTGCTCGCAGCGGCGCGTGCCGCTCCTCTTCCTCCAGAACATCACCGGGTTCATGGTCGGGCGCCGTTACGAAGAGGGCGGGATCACCAAGGACGGCGCGAAGATGGTGCAGGCGGTCTCGACGGCGCGCGTGCCGCGCTTCACCGTCATCGTCGGAGCGTCTCACGGCGCGGGCAACTACGCGATGTGCGGGCGCGGCTACTCCCCGCGCTTCCTCTTCTCGTGGCCCAACGCGCGCATCAGCGTCATGGGCGCCGAGCAGGCGGCGAGCGTCCTGGTGACGATCAAGGAGCAGAAGAAGGCGCTCACGCCCGAGGAGCGCAGCGCCATCGCCGATCCCGTCAAGGCCCAGTACGAGAAGGAGGGGTCGCCCTACTTCGCGACGGCGCGGCTCTGGGACGACGGCATCATCGATCCCACCGAGACGCGCGCGGCGATTGCCCTCTCCATCGCGGCGTCGCTCCAGGCGCCGATCCCGTCCTCTCCCCAGCCGGTCTTCCGGATGTGACGATGGCCAGGGTGCGTCTCGAAAAGGCGGCAGGCGTCGCGCGGGTCACGATCGATCGGCCGGAGGTCCGGAACGCGTTCGACGACGCGGTCGTCCACGAGCTCCGGGAGACGTTCGAGGAGCTCGCGCGCGGCGAAGACCTCCGCGCGGTCGTGCTCGCGGGAGCCGGCAAGGTCTTCTGCGCGGGCGCCGACGCGGAGTCCATGCGCCGCTCCGCCGGGATGACCGAGGCGCAGAACCGATCGAGCGCGCGCGACATGGCGGAGATGTTCCGGGCGATCGACACGTGCCCGGTCCCGGTGATCGGCCGGCTCCAGGGCGCGGCGATGGGCGGCGGCGTCGGGCTCGTCGCGTGCTGCGACGTGGTCGTCGCCGCGGACGACGCGAAGGTTGCCTTCAGCGAGGCGCGGCTGGGCGTCGTGCCCGCCGTGATCTCGGCGTTCGTGCTGCCGAAGATCGGCGCGTCCGCCGCGCGCCGGTACTTCCTGACCGCGGAGACGTTCAGCTCCATGGAGGCCAGGGCGATG
Organism: bacterium; assembly: GCA_046330135.1. Taxonomy (GTDB): domain Bacteria; phylum ARS69; class ARS69; order ARS69; family ARS69; genus CAYYFX01. The sequence continues at coordinate 24,232 of JAXLTI010000001.1, read as the reverse complement.
GGGCTCGTCCACGAGGTCGTTCCCGCGGACGCGCTCGACACGAAGATCGCCGAGGTGCTCGCGGCCATCGCGGCCTGCGGTCCGCGCGCCGTTCGCGAAGCCAAGCGCCTCGTGCGCTCCATGGGCGCGCTCTCCGGCGACGCGGCGCTCGATCACGCGGCGTCGGTCATCGCTCGCCTGCGCGCGTCCGCCGAGGGCCAGGAGGGTCTGGCGGCGTTCCTCGAGCGGCGGAAGCCCGCGTTTTGAACCGCCCCGGCGCCATCCAGAAGGTCCTCGTCGCGAACCGCGGGGAGATCGCCTGCCGCGTCCTGCGCACCGCGCGCTCGATGGGGATCAAGACCGTGACGGTGCACACGGCCGAGGATCGCGGGGCGCCGCACACGCTCGGAGAGACGCTTCTCGTCGGAAGCTACCTGGGGCTCGGCGAGATCATCGATGCGGCCCGACGCTCCGGTGCGGATGCGATCCATCCCGGATACGGGTTCCTCGCCGAGAATCCCGCGCTCCCGAGGGCGTGCGAGGATGCCGGCCTCATCTTCATCGGTCCTCCGGCCGGGGCGATGGAGGCGCTCGGCGACAAGGCGAAGGCGCGCGCGCGCGCGTCCGCGCTCGGGATCGCCGTCACCGAAGGGGCGGGCCCGTTCTCCGATCCCGCCGAGATCGAGGCAGCGGCGCGACGGCTCGGTCCGCCGCTGATGCTCAAGGCGTCCGCGGGCGGCGGCGGCAAGGGCATGAAGCGGATCGACCGCAACGATCTCGAGCGCCTCCCGGAGACCATCGCCTCGTCGCAGCGGGAGAGCCGCGCCGCGTTCGGAGACGATCGTCTGATCGTCGAGCGCTACGTCTACCCCGCGCGCCACGTCGAGGTGCAGATCATGGCGGACGGGCGGAACGCCATCGCGCTGGGCGAGCGCGAGTGCAGCCTCCAGCGCCGCCACCAGAAGATCATCGAGGAATCGCCGTGCACGGTGCTCGACGAGCCGCTGCGCCGGCGGCTCTTCGACGCCGCCACGCGGCTCACCGTCGATGCGGGATACGCCGGCGCCGGGACGATGGAGTTCCTCCTCGGCGCGGAGGGCGATTTCTACTTCATGGAGATGAACGCGCGCCTCCAGGTCGAGCACCCGGTCACGGAGGCGTGCACGGGCATCGATCTCGTGAAGCTCCAGATCGCGATCGCCTCCGGCGAGCCGGTGCCGGCCGCGGAGACCGTGACGCGCCGCGGGCACGCCATCGAGGTCCGCCTGTGCGCCGAGGACCCGCGCCGCGGCTTCCTGCCGAGCGCCGGGCGCCTCCTCCAGGTACGTTGGCCCTCGGGCGTTCGCGTCGACACCGGAGTCGGGGACGTGGTGACGACGCAGTACGACTCGCTCCTCGCGAAGATCATCGCCCACGGCGCCGACCGCGAGGAGGCGCGGCGGGCGCTCCTCGCGGCGCTGCGCGAGACGGTCGTCCTGGGCGTACACACCAACCAGGCGTTCCTCATGGACCTCCTGCTCTCGAACGCGTTCGTCGACGGTCGGACCTTCACGACGACGGTGGACGAGTGGGCGACGCCGCCGGCGCCGCTTCCGAAGGTGCTCGCCATCGGTGCGGCGCTCACCCTCGCGCGCGCCGGCCGGCGGTCCAAGGAGCGTTCGCCCTGGACCACGCTCGGGCCCTGGAGGCTCGCGTGAGGATCGAGGGACCCGAAGGCATCGTCGAGGTGACGCTGGGCGGCGTCGAGATCCTGCCCGACGGATCGATCCGGACGCCGGACGGCGTGTTCCACGTCGCGATCGCGAAGGATGGAGACGCGGTGTGGGTGTCGTACGCGGGCGTCGCCGCGCGCTTCGCCCGCCCGAGCGTGCGCGTGCAGCGCGTCGAGAACGAGGTGCGCGCGCCGATGACCGGGCGCGTCGTGAAGGTCGACGTGGCGCCGGGAGACGCCGTGAAGGCGGGTGCCGTCGTGGCGGTGCTGGAGGCGATGAAGATGGAGCTTCGCATGGAAGCTCCCAGGGATGGGGTGGTGCGCACGGTGGAGGTGATCGCCGGGCAGCTCGTCGAGCTCGGGAGCCTCGTCGTCACGCTGTCGTGAGGGATCCCGCGCGGATCCGCATCGTGGAGGTGGGGCCGCGCGACGGCCTGCAGAACGCCCCGGCGATCATCCCCGCGGATGTCAAGGTCGCCTTCGTCGATGCGCTCTCGGCGACGGGGCTCGACGAGATCGAGGTCACCTCCTTCGTCTCGCCGCGTTGGGTCCCCCAGCTCGCCGACGCGGAGGAGGTGTTCGCGCGGATCGAGCGGCGCAAGGGCGTCGTCTACGCCGCGCTCGTTCCCAACGAGCGAGGTCTCGTGCGCGCCCAGGCCGCGCGGGCGGGGAAGATCGCCGTCTTCGTCGCGGCCTCGGAGACCTTCAACGCGCGCAACGTGAACGCGTCGATCGCGGGGTCGCTCGAGAAGTTCCGCCCGGTGCTGGCGCGCGCCCGCGTGCCGGTGCGCGGCTACGTGTCGACCGCGTTTCACTGTCCCTACGAAGGGAAGATCGCGCCCGCGGCCGTGGTCGACGTCGCAAGGCGGCTGATCGATCTGGGCTGCGACGAGCTCTCGATCGGTGACACGATCGGCAAGGCGTCGCCCGACGAGGTGCGCGCGCTCCTCGATGCGTTGCTGCCGATCTGTCCCGCCGATCGGATCGCCATGCACTTCCACGACACCTACGGCCGGGCGGTCGGGAACGCCCTCCAGAGCGCGGCGCTGGGCGTCACGACGTTCGACGCGAGCGCGGGCGGGATCGGCGGCTGTCCCTACGCCCCCGGAGCGACGGGCAACGTCGCGACCGAGGCGCTGGTCGCGGCGTTCCCCGGGCGCACCGGGATCGACGCGGCAGCGCTCGCCCGCGCGTCCGCGATCGTCGCGGAGCTCGTGCGCGGAGGACGGAGCCTGCGCGGGCGGTGAACGGGACGAACGGGCGCGGCGAGACGCGCGGCCCGGGGAGCGACGAGGCCCGGGGCGTCAGAGTCCGAGCGGGCCGCCGCAGACGTTGACGCCCGAGCCTCCCGGGAACGGCGCGAAGCTCGGAGCGAGCTGGCGCAGCGTCCCGGTGTATTCGAACGCCAGCACGCGCGCCGAAGCGGTTGCGTCGCGTCCCGCTCCGGTCAACAGATCCGCGCGGCCCGAGTCATCCACGTCACCGCAGCCTAGCCGTCCCCCGTACCCGGTGGCGTAGGACGCCGGCGTGACGTCGAATCCGGAGATCGGGAGGAGCACGGCTCCGTCGAAGTCGAAGCCGAGGAAGCGCGAGGGCTGGGTCGGTCCCGGGCCAGGAGCCGTCGCGATCTCCGCAAAGCCATCGTCATCGACGTCTCCCGAGCCCACGTTCACGCCGTGGCCGGGCAAGGCGTAGGCGTTGTAGTCAATCTTCGCGATGGCCCGGACGTTGGCTCCGTCGTAGTTGAAGCCGCGCACCATGGAGGCGAACGTCGGGCCTGGCCCGGCGCCCGTCAGGATCTCCGCGAAGCCGTCGGCGTCGACGTCTCCGGCGGCCGCGTCGAGACCGTGCTCGAGCGTGCCGTAGGCGACGAAGTTGAGCTTGGCGATCGCGCTCACGGCGGTTGCGTCGAAGTTCCAGCCGCGCACCTGTGGACCGAACGCGGCCCCGGGACCCCGGCCGGAGAGGATCTCGTCGAACGGGTCGACGTCGAGGTTGCCTGCGGCGACCCTGGCCCCGTACCGGAGCGTGCCGAAGGCGTAGAAGGTCACCTTGCCGATGGCGGTGCCGTCGCGGCCGAAAGCCTTGATCTGGGGGCCGAGCATCGGGCTTGGACCAGGGCCGGTGAGGATCTCCTGGCGGGCATCGATGGCTCCGGAGGCGACGTTCGTTCCGCAGGCACTGGCCGGGTAGGCGGAGAAGTCGGTGGCGGTCGGGGTGCCCGAACCCGTGAACACGCGCACCCGGTTCGAACTGGGCGGTCCCAGGCCCAGTCCCACGACGATGTCGACGCGCGCCACGGGGGCGATGATGGTGATCGTGTAGCTCCGCGTTCCCGTGCAGCCTTGCGCGTCGGTCGCCTGCGCGACGAAGCTCGAGGTCGCCGCTGCCGTGGGGGTGCCGGAGATCACTCCCGAGGCTGCGAGGTTTAGCCCCGCGGGAAGGCTCCCCGATGCGACCGCGAACGCATAGGGAGCTGTGCCACCCGAGGCTGTGAGAGTCCGGCTGTAGGGGATGCCCACGGTGCCGAACGGCAGCGACGGCGGCGCGACGGTGATCGCAGGGCAGGCAACGATGTCGAGCAGGTAGCCGTTGTTTCCCGCGCAACCGTACGCGTCGGTCACGCCAAGATTGAAGCTGTAAGTCCCGGCCGCGGTCGGCGTACCCGACAGCATGCCAGACGAGTTGAACCCGATTCCTGGGGGGAGCGTCCCCGCGTTGAGGAAGTAGAAGTAGGGCGGGTAGCCGCCGTTCGCCGTCATCCTCTGACTGTACGGGGTCCCGACGGCTCCCGCGGGAAGCGTCGGCGGCGACAAGGTGATCTGCGGGCACAGGATGACCATGTAGTAACGGATGGCCTTCTTGCAGCCGTCAACGTCGGTTGCGGTCACCGTGGGCTGATGTGTCCCCGCCACGGTCGGCGTCCCGGAAAGGACGCCCGCCGTGCTCAGCACCAGTCCGGGTGGAAGCGTGCCCGAGCTCAGCGCGAAGGTGTAGGGTCCGATTCCACCGCTCGCCGTGAGCGTGACGTTGTACGGAACCCCGACCATTCCGGGTGGAAGCGTCGGCGGGCTCACCACGATGTGCGGGCAGACCACCGTCACGACGTAGAGGCGCGAGCCGCTGCAGCCCGAGGAATCCGTCGCCGTCACCGTGAAGCGAAAGGTCCCAAACGCCGTGGGCGTTCCGGAGATCACTCCCGTCGGCGCGAGTGCCAGGCCCGCCGGGAGGGCTCCCGCCGTGAGCGCAAACGTGTACGGACCCGTTCCGACGCAGGTCAGCGTCTTGGTGTAGGGGACGGCGATGATCGGGTCGGCAAGGAACGGCGGAGTGATCGAGATCGGGGGGCATGCCAGGTTGACGCCGCGACCCTCGGCGTATCCCGTGGCGTCGGTCGCAACGAGCGCGAAGCTGGAGGACCACTGGCCGGCGCAGGAGAACCCGCTCCACGCCACGGCGAGCCACACGACCGCTGCGCATCGAACCAGCCCTCGGGTGCGCATGTCGTTCCCTCGAATGTCAATCTCCGTGACGTGGTGAGGTGAACATCAGAATCCGAGGAACCCCGCGCCCACGTTGACGCCGAAGGTGCCTGCGAACGGGACGAACCCCGATCCCGGGATCGCCGTCAGTGCGGACCCATTGTAAGCGAATGCGTCGACAACCGCGGTCGCGACCGGGTCGGGGCCGGCGCCCGCGATCAGCTCGCAGACGCCGTCGAGGGTGAAGTCCCCGAGGCCGACCCTGCCGCCGTAGAACGTCGTGAACGGCGTGATGTCGAAGCCGGGAAGCGCGGAGATTGTCGCCGCGTCGTAGTTGAAGCCGCGGAACCGCGACGGGAACGACGACGTGGGCCCCGGGCCCGGCGCCGCCGCGATCTCGTCGTAGGCATCGGCCTCCACGGTCGCGCCGGCGACGTTCACGCCGTATCCGGTCGTCGGGAACGCGCCGAAGTTGATCTTCGCTATCGCGGCGATGGAGTTGCCGTCGTAGTCGAATCCGCGGATCTGGGGCGCGAACGACGGCCCGGGGCCGGGACCCGTCAGGATCTCGGAGTAGCCATCGGCATCGACGTCGCCGTCCTCGACGTTGACACCCCACTGGAGCGTTCCGTAGGCGAAGAAGCTGACCTTGGCGAGCGCGGTGATCGTGGTGTTGTCGAAGTTCCACCCCCGCACGTGCGGTCCGAAGACGGGTCCGGCGCCCGCGCCGGTCAGGATCTCGTCGTAGGCGTCCGCGTCGAGCCGCGCGCGCGCGACGTTGACGCCGTAGCGCAGCGTCCCGTAGGCGAAGTAGCTCACCTTGCCGAGACCGGTCCCCGTGTTGTCGAACGCGCGCACGTGCGGACCGTAGACGGCGCCCGGGCCAGGTCCCGTGAGGATCTCGTCGCGCCCGCCGCCGTTGACGTCGCCCGCCGAGACGACGGTGCCCCACTGGCCGGCGCCGTAGGCCTGGAAGTTGGTCGGCGTTGCCGTGCCCGCGGCCGTGTAGACGCGGACCGAGTTCGGATTCGGGAATCCGAGGCCGTTGCCCACCACGTAGTCGACGGGGTTTCCGATGACGAGCGTGTAGGCGAGCTGGCCCTGGCAGCTCGCGCTGTCGGTGGCGGTGACGGTGAAGGTGGAGCTTCCCGCGGTCGTGGGCGTACCCGAGAGGACGCCGCCGGCGGCGAGTGCGAGCCCCGGAGGCAGCGTCCCGGCGGTCACCGCGAACGTGTAGGGTGTGGTGCCTCCCGACGCCGTGATGGTCTGCGAGTAGGGCGTGCCGACGCTGCCCGCCGGCAGCGCGGCCGGAGAGAGCGTGATGAGGGGGCATGCCGGCGCGTCGTACCGGGCGATCCAGGTGTTCCACGCGGACGTCCCCACGGCGTATTCATGCACCCCCCAGAAAGATCCGGGCATCGCGGGATCGCTCATCGTCCCGGAGTAATCGCCCCAGCGGCCGGAGTCGTTGTAGGTGGAGCCGGTCTGTTCCGTCTGGATCCCACCGAACGTGTTGGGGGGATCGGTCGCCAGTCGCAGCGCACGGTTCATCGAGATGAACTCCGTGGGCGACGAGCGCGCGAACGTGATCGCGGCGTTGCCCGCCGCGTCCGTCCAGATGCTCGGGAAGAAGGTCCGGATCGTGCCGCCGAGGTCGATCTCGCCCTCCTGCGCGAGGGATGGCGCGCTCGTGGCCGGCCAGCCGTTCATCTTGACCTCGTACCAGCGCACGCGAACGCGGGAGCTGTTCTCGTGGTGGACCGCCCAGAGCGAGCCGTTGCGGTACGTGCAGCTCCAGAAGCGCGCCTCGAAGAGCTCCGGGCGCGTCGAGGTCCCCATCTGCGGGGGATCCTCCGGCGGGATCGTGTACGCCGGGACGGTCAGCGTCGTCTCGACGCGCGACGGCGTGCCGAGCGGATTGGTGATCGCGTGGAGCCGCACGATCGTGGGCGTGCCGGACTCGATCGCCTCGATCATGTACTGCGCGGGGGCCGCGGGATCGTAGGTCACGGGGAGGCCGAACGACTGGCGGCCGGTGATGAGGAGGAACGTCGATGCCGGCGGGTTGCCGGCGAGCACGTCGGCCTTGTTCAGGATGTGGACGAGGTACTTGTCGGTCGGCGAGAAGAAGTCGGCGGTCAGGTACACCGCCTGGGAATCGACGGCGATGTTGGGCGAGTCGATGTAGTAGTCGCCGGCTTCGGCCGTGACGTCGAACGCGTACTTGTACCAGGTGCCGTTCGGATCGGCGTCGTCGGACACGGCAAGGAGGAACCGTCCCGCGGTCGTGCCCACCTGTTCGGCCGCCATCGCGAAGAATCGGTTGCTCTGGGTGTCGAAGATGACCTCGGGATCGAACACGAACCCGCCCGCGCCCACGCTTCCCCAGAAGCCGCCGCCGCCTTCGATGGGCTGCTGGAAGACGTTGGTGCCGGTCTTGTCGAAGATCGCGATGGCGCCGTTGGTCGTCTGAACGATGTAGCCCGGGCCGACGGCGAGGCTCGGATCGGGCGGATACCAACCTCGTGTCGGTGACGCTTCTTCGATCAGCCGAAGTCGGTACCCGGGAAACGGCGTGGCATCGCCGCCGTAGGGAAGATGGATGATGCGCGACGGGTCGTAGATCGGAGGATCGATCGGACCGGTGTGGCCATCGTCGACGCGGGAGGCAGAGCTCGGTCGGGCTCGTCAGGCGCACGCCACGCCGGCCGGCAAGAGCAGCGTGACGTTCGCGGCGTTGTCGTCGCCGAGGCCCGAGTCGCCGGACCACGCGAGGCCGATCCGGCCGTCGGCGCCGAACGCGATCCGCTGGTTGCCGCTCGCCGCCTCCAGCCGGTGATGTCCGGCCGCCTGCGCGTTGACGCGCATCGGGGACCCGTCATCGGGATCGAGGAGCACGATGTCGTCGCCTTCGTTCCATGCGACCGCGATGCGGGAACCGGGTCCGAGCGCCACGGCGGCACCGCTCCTGCGCGGGCCGCCGCGAGCGCTCGCGATCCGCGCCGGGGACGCGGGGGCGCCATCCGGACCGAACGTCCTGACGCACACGGCGTACGCGTCATCGGGCGTCGACATCCAGGCGATCGCGAAAGTGCCGTCGGCGCGCGTGGAGATCGAAGGCTCGACGTGCTGCCATCCGTCCACGTCGCTCACGGCGATCTCGGGACCGATCGCCTGCCCGCGGGCGCCGAGCCGCTGGGCGCGGATGGCGTAGGGACATCCCGCGTCGTCGGCGACCGCCCATGCCACGACGAATCCCGAGATCGTCGCGGCGGCGGTCGGAAGCGCCTGGCGCCCCGCGGACGGCGCGATCCGGAGCTCGCGCGTGATCGGCCTCCCCCTGGCGTCGAGAATGCGGCCCATGACCCGCGTCGCCGCCGCCGAACCGTCCGGCGTCGTCCAGGCGAGGAGCACGCTGCCGTCCGCCGCGGCGGCCGCCGTGACCTGGCCTTGATCGCCTTCCGTCGTCTCGTTGACGAGGATCTCGGCCGTATCCGCGCCGGGCGCGAGCCGCCGCGCCACGACCGCGCTTCCCGAGCCGTCCTGCCCGAACGATTCCCACGCGACCCAGGTTCCGCCCTGGCCGTCGATCGCGATCGCGGGCTGGCTCTGCTGGCCCGACGTGCGTACGTTGACACGCGACTCCGTGCCGATCGGATCGCCGCTCTTGCCGAACCGCTGGAGGTAGATGCCGTAGCCACCCTGCTCCTGTCGCCGGCTGTCCCAGACGACCACGGTGCCTCCGTCGCGATCGAACGCGAGGGCCGCGTGCGCCTGCGCGCCCGGGCCGAAGGAGGAAGCCCGCGCCTCCTCCCGCCGCAGACCGTCGGATGCAAGCGCGCCGCTCGAAGCGAGCGCGATCAAGAGTGGGAAGAGCTGGCTGGCCCTCGGGATCCGCGTCATGGCGCACACCTCCCGTTCGCCGGACAGCATACAACGCCGCGGCAGTGCGCTACCGGTCCGCAGGATCGGCTGCGTGCAGGTTCTCCCGGAGAGTTGCGCGCGCCGCGGCCGCGCTCGCGTCGTCGCGCGCGGCCTCCGCCGCGCGCGCGAGGCCCATCAGGGCAGGCGTCCGCCGGGGAGCGCGATCGAGCGCGCGGTGGAACGCCGCCATCGCCTCCTTCGGCCGCTGTAGCGCGAGGAGCACCTCGCCGAGGGCTTCCGACGCCGGACGGTCGACGAGCGGCGGACCGAAGGCGGGAGGGATCCCCGCCTCCTCCTCTGCGGCCTTTGTGAGGAGGGCGACCGCCGCGTCGCCCTTCCCCTCCGCCGCGAGGATGACGCCCTGGAGTTGTTCCTCGAGGATGGCGGCGCGCCTGCGCTCCGACGTCTCCAGCTCGTTGCGGGCGTCGAGGTCCGCCAGGAACGCCTTCTTCGCTTCGGAGAGGGATGCGAGGGCCTTGCGCGCCCCGTCGGGATCTCCCGCATGGACCGCGCCCAGGCCGCGCACGAAGGAGATGGTCAGCCGGGGCGCGAAGGGCGTCTTCGGATCGATCTCCCACCGGGCCACCTCGCCGCCGAGATCGCCCGTGTCGATGACGAAGCGGCCCCACATCCCGACGAAGGCGTCGATGGCAGACTCGTCCGCATCCGTCACCTTTCGGTCCGAGGCCGCCTCGGCCGCGGCCTCCTGGCGGCACCCGTCGAGAACGGCCATCGCGTCCCGGGCGCGCCCTTGCTGGAGGTATCCGTACTCGAGCCAGGTGTCGTAATGGCCGCACGCCTTCTTCGGCAATCCCCTTGCCTCCCGCGCGCGGCGCCCGATGGCGATGGCGGTCTCGTTTGCCCGGACGACGTCGTCCCACATCCCGAGGGCGACGAAGATGTGCGACGTCATGTGCTGGGCGTGCGCCGCCTCCGGCGCGATGAGCGCGTAGGCGCGCGCGGCGCGCAGGCCCAGCACGGCGTGATCGGGATCGTCGACCGCGTGGATGAGGTAGTGAGCGGCCCCGGGATGATCGGGATGGGCGCAGAAGACCTCGGAGGCGATCGCCGCCGCGCGCATGTAGGTCGGGACGTCCCGCCCGTCGTGGACCTTGCCCATGAGCGACAGGGCGTAGAACGTCTGGGCGTCCGGGTCGTCGGGGTAGCGGCTCGCGAGCCCCGCCATGGCGTCGCTGTAGAGGAGATCGCGCTCCTCCTTGCCGCCCTTGCCATAGAGCACCTCGATCGTGTCCAGATAGGCCTTCTCGCGATCCGTCTTGGCCCGCGCGCGCCTCTGCTCCGGTGTGGCGCCGAGCTTCGCGAGCGCGGCGCGGGCTCCATCGAGGTCCTGCTGCATCCAGATCGGGTGCGTGAAGGTCATCGCCTCCCCCCAGTAGGCCATCGCGAACCCGGGGTCGATCGCCTCGGCCCGCCGGAAGGCTTCGGCCGCGTCCTGGTACTCGAAGTTGTGGAGCTGAGCGAGGCCGCGCTGGAAGTCCTTCTGCGCGGCAGCGGCTCCCGAGTTCGCGAACGCGACGGAGCCGACCCCGGGGTCGGAAGCCCAGACCGCGCGTGCCGCTGCGATGGCGGCGAGCAACGACAGGACGGCGCGATTCCTCGGACCGGAGGTTCTGTTCATCGTCCGATCATCGCTGATCGACGCGCGGCCGAGGTCTGCGTCAGACGCCCGAGGGAAGCCCGTGCTTCTTCATGAGCACGTACAGGTTCTTCCGGTGCATGCCGGATCGGCGCGCGGCCTCGGACAGGTTGCCGGCACAGCCGGCGAGGAGCTTCCCGAGGTAGACGCGCTCGAAGTCGTCGACCATCTCGCGCTTGAGGTCGGCGTAGGGGCGCGAGACGTCGACGTCGCGGACCGGGGTCTCGACGACGTCGAGCCAGATGTCCTCGGGCGTGACGAGGCGATGGGTCGTCGTCACGATGCTCTGCTTGATCTTGTTCTGGAGCTGTCGCACGTTGCCCGGCCAGTCGTAGGTCATGAGTCGCTTCATCGCGTCGGCCGTGTACCCTTCGACCTTCTTCCCGAGCTCCTCCGTGAAGAGCTCGAGGAAGTGGTTCACCAGGAGCGGGATGTCGTCCTTGCGCTCGCGCAGAGGCGGGATGACGATGGGCACGACGTTGATCCTGTAGAAGAGGTCCTCGCGGAACGTTCCGTCCTTGAGGCTCTTGGCGAGGTCCTTGTTGGTGGCGAAGAGGGTGCGCACGTCGACCTTGATCGTCTTGGTGCCCCCGACCCGCTTGAACTCGTAGGACTGGAGCACCTGGAGGAGCTTCACCTGGATCGACGGCGGGATCTCGCCGATCTCGTCGAGGAAGAGGGTGCCGCCCTCCGCTTCCTCGAAGAGTCCCTTCTGGTTCGTGTGCGCGCCGGTGTAGGCGCCCTTGACGTGGCCGAAGAGCTCGTTCTCGAGGAGCGCCTCGGGAAGGGCCGCGCAGTTGACCGTGACGAACGGCTTGTCGGCCCGGTTGCTGTACTTGTGGATGGTGCGGGCGACGATCTCCTTGCCGGTGCCGCTCTCGCCGTAAACGATGACCGAGACGTCGCTCTTGGTCACCATGCCGACCTTCTGCACCACCTCCCGCATGCCGGGGCTGACGCCGATGATGATGTCGCTCTTGCGCATCCGGCCCGCCATGCGCTTTCGCAGCGACCGGATCTCGCTCGAGAGCTTGCGCTCCCGCATCGCGCGCTCGATGCGCAGCATCAGCTCCTGGGCCGCGAAGGGCTTCGTCAGGTAGTCGGTCGCGCCGAGCTTCATGGCGGTGACCGCCATCTCGATGCTCCCGTGCGCGGTGAGGATGATGACCGGCATCTCGGCGTCGCGCGCCTTCACCTCCTTGATGAGCGCGAGCCCGTCCATGCGAGGCATGATGACGTCGGTCAGGAGGAGGTCGTAGGGGCCGCGGCCGAAGCTCTCGAGCGCCTCCTCGCCGTCGCGCGCCGACACCACGTCGTAACCGTGCGAGGCGAGGAGCGTCCCGATCGCCTCGAGGAGCTGGGGGTCGTCGTCCGCCAGCAGGATGCGCGGCTGGTATTCCTTTTCGTCGGGCGCGGCGTCGCTGGTCGGCATTCAGGATCCAGAGCGTCCAAAGTCTATCTGGCTATCCCGCCGGAACCGGCGGGGGACGAGCCCCCGCCCTACGGACCCGCGGCGCGACGCGGATGGGGCCGAGCGTCCTACAATGCGTCCCCCGGCAGACGGCCGGAGCTTCGCCGGCAAGGGCGCGCCCAAGGAGAGAGAGAGCGATGGCACTCGTGAACTACCAGGCGGACGGCGGGATCGCGCTCCTCGAGCTCTCGTGCCCGCCCGCGAACACCTACTCCTACGACATGATGCGCGAGCTCGATGATGCGGTGCTGCGGGCGCGCTTCGACGATGCCGTCCACGTGCTGCTCCTGACGGGAGCCGGGGAGAAGTTCTTCTGCGCGGGCGCCGACATCTCGATGCTCCAGAGCGTGACGCCGGCGTTCAAGTACGCGTTCTGCCTCCACGCGAACGAGACGATGCTGCGCCTGGAGAACACGCCGAAGCTCGTCGTCGCCGCGCTCAACGGCCACGCGGTCGGCGGGGGGCTCGAGGTCGCGCTCGCGGCGGACATGCGGCTCGGCCGCGAGGGAGGCGGGAAGATCGGGCTTCCGGAAGTCGGGCTCGGCGTGCTGCCGGGCACCGGCGGGACCCAGCGCCTGGCGCGGCTCGTCGGCAAGGCGAAGGCCCTCGAGATGATGGCTCTGGGCGAGAACCTGGCCATGGAGGAGGCGCATCGCCTCGGCATCCTGACGCGGGTCCTCCCGGCCGACGGTTTCCGCGATCACGCGGTCGCGTTCGCGCGCCAGTTCGTGCCGCCGGCCAAGGCGGCGATGGCTGTCGGGCGCATCAAGCGCGCGGTCCTCGCGGGAGGGGAGATGGCTCTCGAGTCGGGTCTCGCGCTCGAGCGGGAGCTCCAGCAGCAGCTCTTCCTCTCCGAGGATGCGAAGGAAGGGATCGCTGCGTTCGTCGAGAAACGGAAGGCGGCGTTCCAGGGCCGCTGACGCAACGCGCGGCGATATCCGCATAGAATCGACAGCCTTGGTCCGAGCGGAAGTGGCGGAACTGGCAGACGCGCAAGCCTCAGGAGCTTGTGGGAGCAATCCTGTGGGGGTTCAAATCCCCCCTTCCGCACCACGAGTTTTGTCGAACCGGCGGGGGAGGAGCCCCCGCCCAGCGGACCTGCGGGGACGACGGGGCGCCGTGGCTCCGCGCCGGCCCGCACGGGGTCCGGGAAAGGCGTAGGGCCATGAGCTACACCGAGGTCACGCGTCAGGGGTTCCTCGGCAGGCTGGGGTCTTCCATCAAGGGGATCCTGGTGGGCCTGCTGTTCGTGCCGGGCTCCTGCATCCTCCTCTTCTGGAACGAGGGCCGCGCGATCAAGACGCAGCGCAGCCTGGAAGAGGGTGCGGGCGCGGTCGTTCACGTGGACGCCGGGGCGGTGAGCGCCGGCAACGAGGGCAAGCTCGTCCACCTCACGGGGACGGCCACGACCGACGAGACGGTCGCGGACCCCGACCTCGCGGTCTCGGCGAAGGCGCTGCGCATGAAGCGCGACGGCCGCATGTACCAGTGGGTGGAGGAGAAGCACTCCGAGACCCACAAGAAGATCGGCGGTGGCAGCGAGACGCGGACCACCTACACCTACGAGAAGAAGTGGGAAGACCACCGGGTCCGCTCCGAGGAGTTCAAGGAGGGCGGGCACCAGAACCCCGCGTCGATGCCCTACGCGCCGCAAGCCTGGGATGCGGCGAAGGTGACCGTGGGCGCATTCCAGCTCTCGACGACCCTCGTGTCGAAGATCGATGCATGGCAGAAGCTGCCGCTCTCCGAGGTGCCGGAGCGCCTCCTAGAGAAGGCGACGATCGACAACGGCGAGGTCTTCGTCGGAGCGAACCCGTCCTCGCCGGCCGTCGGCGACGCCAAGATCGGGTGGAGCATCGTGGCCCCGGCGGCGGTGAGCCTGGTCGCGCGCCAGGCGGGAGGCGGCCTTGCGCCCTACCAGACCAAGGCCGGCCGGGACATCGAGCTCCTCACCATGGGCAACGTCGACGCCCAGGCCATGTTCCAGTCGGCGATGCGTTCCAACGCCGCGCTCACCTGGGTGCTGCGGTTCGTCGGGTGGCTCGTGATGACGATCGGCATCGCGTTGATGTTCCGACCGTTCGTCGTGATGTCCGACGTGATCCCCATCGTCGGCAGCATGCTGGGATTCGGCGTCGGGTTGTTCGCCATGGCCGCGTCGTTCTTCATCTCGGGCGGCGTCGTGGCGGTGTCGTGGTTCTTCTTCCGTCCACTGCTGTCGATCGCTCTCTTCGCAGCGGGGTTCGGTGCGGTGGCCCTCGTGTTCATCCTCGGCAGGGGACGACGCAAGGCCGCGGCAGCCTGACCGTCGGACCGACGGGGCCTTAACGGAGGACGACCAGCACCACGCGGCGGTTCTGGCTGCGGCCTTCCTTCGTCTTGTTGTCGCCGAGGGGCTTGCTCTCGCCGTAGGAGATCGCCTTGAGCCGGTGCAGCGGCAGGCCGCCGATCTTTGCCAGGTAGTCGTGGACCGCCTGGGCGCGGCGCTCACCGAGCTTCAGGTTGGCCTGCGGCGTTCCCTCGCCGTCGGTGTGGCCCTGGATCTCGATGTAGACGGGCTTGTTGTCGGCCTTGAGCTTGGCGGCGAACTCGTCGAGGAACGACATCGCCTCCGGCGAGAGCTCCGCGGACCCGGGCCGGAACTTGCTCACGTCCTGCGTGAGGACCGCCTCGTCGATGAGGGTCCCGGCGGCGCCGAGCTCCTTGGCGCGCTCGAGCGCTTCCTTCGCGGTCTCGGAGAACTCGTCGAGCTTCTTCTCGACGGTGGTCACGCGCGTGTCGGTCTTCTCGGCGTCCTGTTCGAGCTTCTCGATGCGCTCCTCGTGCATCTTCAGCTCCTCGTGGGTCTTCTTCTTGCTCGCGCACGCAGTGCCGAGAGCGAGGACGAGCGAGAGAGAGGCGAGCGTGACGACCGACTTCGTGAGAGCTTTCACTTTCTTCTCCCTTTCACCGCGCGTGATAACCCTTCCGGTGGAACACCGTGCACCCCTTGCACTTCACCTTGACGTCGATCCGGTGAAAGCCCTTCCGCCGGGCGCCTTCCGGGGAGTACTCGAGCACGAAGGAGCTCTTGAGTCGTTCGAGGGCGGCGGTGATGGCGTCCACGGGACCTTCGTCGTCGAAAGGATAGATGACGACCGATGCGCCCCCCGACAGCTCCGCGACGTTGCGGATCCCCTCGAACGTCCGAGGGTCCGTGTCTCGCTCGGGGCGCGCCGAAAAGATTATGGCATGGATGGCGACGTTGAGGGTGCTCGCGAGCGTCGCGAGCGCCTCCTCTCCAGTCTCCGATGCGTTGTCGAGACCGTCGGTGAAGAGGAAGATGGCACGCCGACCCCCGGCATCTCCCTCGGGCTGGAGCAGCGCCTGGAACACCGAGTCGCGGAGCGTGGTCTTCAGCCTCGCCCTCCATCACCTGCACGGCGTCCCCGATGTGGCGCAGCGGAGCGCGCCCGTGATGGGGGCACCCCCGCGTCGTCTGTCGCCGCGCGACCGACCAGAGGCTGGCGTCGCCCCCGCGCAGGCGCGCGCGAGGAGGAACAGGGCGGCGGCCTTCGCGGGCACCATGCGTCCGGAGAGCTCCATGCTGCTGCTCGCGTCGAAGAGGATCTGGATCCGCAGCGGGGTCGAGTTGCCGAGCTCGAACGCCGTCACCGTCTGGAGCCGGCCGTCCTCGTAGACGCTGAAGTCCTTGGCCCGAGCTCGGTTTCCGGCCGGCCCCTCCTGTCGTTGACGGCGGCCCAGACCACAACCGTCTCGACGACGAGCCCCTCCTCCAGGTTGCCCGCGACCTCGTCATCGGGCGGCGGCTCCTGCGCGAAGCCCCGTGCCGCGAGACATGCGAAGACGAGGGCCAGGATCGCCAGCGTTCCGCGATCGCTCAGCTCTCCGGCTCCGGCGTGAGATCGAAGCCACGCTCCGGCTCGAGCGCCTTGACGAGGTCCTGCACGTTCTTCTCGAGCAAGGAGACGTCCTCGCGCAGGGTCTCGAGGAGCGTCCCGCCGCCCTCGACGTGCATCGCGTCGGCCCGCCGGACCGCCTCGGCCAGCGCCGCGAGGACGCGCTTGTCCGATCTCTTGGGGGCGTCGTCGATCGCGCGCTCGGCCGCGGTCTTCGCGCCGATGACGCGGTTCTTCAGGGCGACGATCTCCTCGCGGACCCTGGCGTCGCGGCCCGCGGTCTCCGCGTCGATCACCATGCGCTCGATCTCGGAATCGGGCACGACGCACGAGCCGCTGATGCGGATGGCCTGCTCGCGCCCGCTGCCGAGGTCCTTGGCGCCCGCCTTGAAGATGCCGTTCGCGTCGATCTGGAACCCGACCAGGATCTGCGGCTCGCCCGCGGGCAGCGGCGGGAGCCCGACCAGATCGAACTTCCCGAGGCTGTGGTTCAGCTTTGCCCTCTCCCCCTCGCCCTGGAGAACGTGGATCGTGACGAACGTCTGGTTCTTCTTCACCGTCGTGACCAGCCGCGAGGCCCGTGCCGGGATGGGCGTGTTGCGGTCGACGAGCTTCACGTACTGGCCCTTCGTGATCTCGATCCCGAGGGACATCGGGGTCACGTCGACCAGGATCACGCCGGTGATCCGCTTCAGGAGGACGCCCCCCTGGATCGCCGCGCCCGTCGCGACCGCCTCGTCGGGGTTGAGCCCCTTGACCGGCGCCTTGCCGAAGAACCTCTCGATGTGATCGAGCACGATCGG
This sequence comes from bacterium, assembly GCA_046330135.1. Lineage (GTDB taxonomy): Bacteria > ARS69 > ARS69 > ARS69 > ARS69 > CAYYFX01. The sequence continues at coordinate 7,306 of JAXLTI010000001.1, read as the reverse complement.
CGACCGCGTCTGGCCGCCGACCGGGAGGATCTCGTCGATGTCTTCCGGCTTCAGCCCCGAGTCCTTGAGCGCCGTGTCGCAGCAGGCGAAGGTCTCGTCCACGAGGTCCTTCACCAGCTCGTCGAACTTCGCCCGGTCGAGCTTGGTCGTCAGGTGCAGCGGGACTCCGCCCTTGCCCTTGGCGATGAAGGGGAGCTCGATGTCGGTGGACGCCGAGGAGGAGAGGCGCACCTTCGCCTCCTCGGAGGCGTCGCGAAGCCGCTGCATCGCCATCGCATCCTTGAAGAGATCGACGCCGTGGACCCGCTTGAACTCGCTCGCGAGGAGCTTCATGATGCGAAAGTCGAAGTCGTCTCCGCCCAGGAACGTGTTGCCGGCCGTCGCCACCACCTTGAACACGCCGGCCCGGACGTCGAGGATCGAGATGTCGAAGGTGCCGCCGCCGAGGTCGTAAACGGCGATCACCTTGTCGTCCACGTGCCCCATGCGGTAGGCGAGGGCGGCAGCGGTCGGCTCGTTGATGATCCGCAGGACGTCCAGCCCCGCGATGCGTCCCGCGTTCCGGGTCGCGAGGCGCTGGCTGTCGTTGAAGTAGGCGGGGACCGTCACGATCGCCTTCTTCACGGGATGGCCGAGCTTCCTCTCCGCGGTCTCCCGCATCTTCTGCAGGATCGCCGCGGAGATCTCCTCGGGAAGGTAGTCGCGCCCCGCCGCCTGGATCTTGATGATCTCCCCGTCGGCGACGATGGGGTAGGGCGCGAGCTCCTTCATGTGGCCCACCACCGGAGCGGTCGGCGGCTGGCCCATCAGCCGCTTGACCGCGAAGATCGTGTGCTCCGCGTTGGTGAGGGCCTGCCGCTTGGCGAGCTCGCCGACGAGGCGCTCGCCCTTGGTGGTGAACGCCACGACCGAAGGAGTCGTCCGGTTTCCCTCGGCGTTCGCGAGCACGGTCGCGCGGTCGCCCTCCATCACCGCGACGCAGGAGTTGGTGGTGCCGAGGTCGATTCCCAGGATGTCTTCCATTTGGCTATCTCTTGGGGGTGGATCCGGTCGGAGGCTTCAGGGCCTTGAGCGCCGCGAGCGCGCGGATCGCCGGCTCGCAGTCCTTGTCGAGCGTGACCGCGTGCTCGTAGCAACGTGCCGCCGCGGCGCGATCGCCGCGCGTGGCGTGGTAGTCGCCGGCGAAGACGTGGAAGAGCGCCCGCGTGGGCTCCCGCTCGATGGCCTGCTCGAGGAGCTCGAGCGCCCGGTCGGGGACGCGGTTGGCCGCGCCGCCCTCGAGGTAGGCCTTGCCGAGATACCCCAGGATCTCGGCGCTGTCGGGGTTGAGCCGTCGCGCCGACTCGAGAGCCGATCGCGCCTGGAGCCAGCTACCCTCGTCGAGGCGGCGCTTCCCGGCTTCCGTCTGCGTCTTCGCGAGCAGGAGGTCTTCCTCGGTGACGTGAGACCGCGCGGCGGTGCCGTCGTCGAGCTTCTCGTCGTACTCCTCGCGCCGGTCCTTCCTGGTGAGCACCTCGTAGGCCTCGTTGATCCGGGCGAAGACGTCGTCGAGCGCCGCCTTCGCCTCGTCGTCGAGCTCGCCGAAGTAGGAATCGGGATGGAACTTGCGGAGGAGCTTGAAGTAGTGATCGTCGATGAGAGTCCTGGTCGCGATGCGCGGGACCTCGAGGGTCTGGTAGTGGGTCGACTGGCCGAGCGTGCGGAGCTTGGCGAGGATCGTGTCCTTGAGCTCGTCGTCCGAGGCGAGCCGCGTCGCTGCCCCTGGCGCCGGAGCTAGGGCTGGCGCGGGCGCGAGCGCCGGCGCGGGCGTGGGCTTGGCGCTGGATACGGGTGGCGAGGGGGGCGCGGACTTGCTCGTGAGAACGCCCGAAAGCACTCCCGCCACGAGGATCCTGCGCGCGCGCTCCGTGCCGCCCAGCCGCTCGAGGATCGTGCCCGAAGGCGCGGGAGCCTGGATGCTCTGGAGCGCCCGCCCTTCGTCTCCGGAGAGGAGCGAAAGGAATGGCGAGAGCGTGATGGCATCGGCCCGGTAGTCGCTCAGTAGCCCGTAGATCTCCCGGCCAACGTGCTCGATCGGCGTCGCGGACAGGAGGGCCTCGATCGCGGGCCCCGCGACATCGATGCCGGGTCCCGGCCCCACGTCGTCCGGTGCCGCGTCGGCCCAGTCGAATCCACCGTCCGTCGCCAGCGCCAGCGCCGTGAGGTCGTCCCTCATCGCGCCCGGAGCCAGACGCCCGTCCGGGGGCCGGTCCAGCAACTGGAGCTTTCCGCTCGTGAAACCGAGGCGGCGGCGCGCTCCTCCCGCTCGCACCGTGAGGAACCCGGTCGCCCCGACCCTCGCGATCTCGAGCAAGAGCTTCGGGAAACAGTGCTCCGAGAGCCGACCCTTGGGGGTTGAGAGCAGGTGCAGTCTCCTTGCCCGCTTTGCCGGCGGGGCTCCGAGGGGCCTCGCTATAATACCCGCGCCGCGATGGAATCCCGGACGCTCGGCCGCTACGAGCTCCTGGCCGAGATCGGCAAGGGAGCCATGGGTGTCGTATTCAAGGCTCGGGATCCCCGCATCGATCGGATCCTGGTCGTGAAGACGTTGCGCCGGGACGTCATCGACTCTCCGGACATGGAGAGGGAGTTCGTGGCGCGCTTCTACCGGGAGGCGAAGGCGGCAGGCAAGCTGTCCCATCCGTCGATCGTCACGATCCACGACGTGGATCGCGACGAGAAGGTGGGGCTCGACTTCATCGCCATGGAGTACGTGGCCGGAGCATCCCTCCAGGAGCTCATCTCGACCGGTGCCAAGCTGCCGCCGGAGCAGGCGGTCGACATCGCGCTCCAGGTCGCCGACGCCCTCGACTACGCCCATGAGAACGGCGTCATCCATCGCGATATCAAGCCGGCGAACCTGATCCTGCGGGAGGACGGCGTCGTCAAGATCACGGACTTCGGCATCGCGCGCCTGTCGACGTCGGACCTCACCAAGACGGGCGAGTACGTGGGCACGCCCAACTACATGTCGCCCGAGCAGATCATGGGAGATCCGATCGACGGTCGGGCCGACCAGTTCGCGCTGGCGATCGTCCTCTACCAGGTCCTCACGGGTGTGCGACCGTTCTCGGGCGACAACCTGACGACGATCACCTACAAGATCGTCAACGAGGATCCCGTGCCCCCGATCGCGCTCGTGAAGGAGCTGCCGATCGAGGTGTCGCGCGCGCTGATGCGCGGGCTCGCCAAGGATCGGACCCAGCGCTACCCGACGTGCCGCGAGATGGTGGTCGCGGTGCAAGCCGGGCTGCGCGCGCCGTCCGTCGACGTCGACGCCACGCGCGCCCAGGTGCTCGGGTCGGCGGATCTCGCGAGCTTCCCCCAGACCCTGGTCGGGGTGAAACGCAAGGTCCCGCAGCTCGTGGCGCCTCACGCCGCGAGCCTCCACGCCGGCGAGGGATCTGGCGGGAGCCTCTCGCTCCTGCACGAGATCGAGAAGCTCGATAGCTCCGGCGTGATGATGGACGCCGTCGTCCGCGACATCGAGCGCTCGGAGCGTGCGCAGGCGGCGAAGGCCGAGGAGAAGGTCTTCGATGTCGACGAGAGCGCGGCGACGAAGGTCCACGATCGCACGCCCATCCCGAAACCGGTCCGGCCGGCGCCGCCGGGGTTGACGCCGGCTGACGAGAAGACCCAGCTCGCACCTGCGGTCCCCGAGGCGGTCGACGACGAGAAAACCCTGATGGCCTCGCCATCGGCGCCCTCTGCGGCCGCGTCGCCGCACCCAAGCCCGGCACCGGCGACCGATGAGGAAGACCCGGCTTGGTCCCCCGAGCACTGCGCTGAAGCTCGTGCCGGCGCCCGCCTCGGTCAAGGCGCCGGCCCGTCCACCCTCGAGCGCGCCATCGGGATCGGGGATCGCGATGGGCTCGTGGCGGTGTTGTTCTTCGTCGTCGTGCTCGGCGGGCCTGCTCGTGCGGGTCGCCGGCCTGCGTCGCACCGCGGTGGTGGAGACGACGCTTCCACCGGCGACCATGACTCCGGCGACCCAGCCGCCCGCTCTCGAGGCCAAGCAGCATCGCGATCTCGGGATCACGGCCTTCAACGAGAAGCGCTACGACGATGCGGAGCAAGAGCTGACGCGGGCCGCGGAGCTCGATCCTTCCGATAGCGTTGCGAAGGAATACCTGGAGTCGACGCGACTCGCGAAGGAGCGGCTCGCCACGCCGGAGCCGTCCTCGACGCCCGAGGCGGTGCCGACCGACGTGGTGACGAGCGGCCCGACCGAGCCCGCGCCGGGGCCGACGACCGTGGAGATGGGGACCCCCACCACGCCACCCGCGCCGGAGACCAGCGAGACAAAGGTGGCAACCCTCGACGGCACCGGCAAGGAGCCGAGACCGGCGCACGGCGCTCACGGCACGGATCCGAAGACGCCTCCCGTCGGCGCGACGAAGGGACCGGCGCTCGACTCGGTGCTCAAGGTCCACTTCGAGCACAACCTGAAGAAGGGCCACATCACGATCGACGTCGGCGGCAGGGTCGCGTTCAACGCGGACTTCACGGCCAAGAAGCGGACGGTGGGTCCCGTACCCTTGCCCCGCCGGATCTTCGACTCGACGGAGGACTACACGCTGGAGGTGCCGTCAGGCGATCACGAGGTCGCGATCCACATCGTGGCGCCGGACGACAAGGTCGACACGTCCGGCAAGCGCTCCTTGAGCCTCGAGAGCGGTCAGGAGTGCGAGATCGAGCTCGGCGTCGGGCGGGTCGACAAGGACATCGAGATCAGCAAGCGCTGCAAGTAGACCCGTCCCTGCTTCGAGCCGTTCGCGGGCCGCTACAGGCCAGCCTCGACGATCGCCGAGACACCCTGGCCCACGCCCACGCACAGGGTCGCCAGGCCGCGCCGTGCGCCGCGTCGCCGCAGCTCGTGGACGAGGGCGACGACGAGGCGGGCCCCGCTGCAGCCGAGCGGGTGGCCGAGCGCGATGCCGCCGCCGTTGACGTTGACCCTCTGCTCGACGACATCGTCGGGCATCTCCCATCCGCGAAACACGCCCAGGCACTGTCCGGCGAAGGCTTCGTTCAGCTCGACGAGGTCGATCTCCTTCCAGGACACACCCGTGCGCGCGAAGAGCTTCTCGGTGGCGGGGACCGGGCCGAGGCCCATGAAGCTCGGGTGGACACCCGCCGCGGCCGCGCCGGCGAAGCACGCGAGAGGCGTCTTTCCCAGGCGCCGGCACGCCGCCTCGGACGCGAGGACGAGCGCTGCCGCTCCATCCGACAGGGGCGACGAGTTCCCGGCGGTGACCGTGCCGCCATCCTTGAAGGCGGGCTTGAGCTTCGCGAGCTTCTCGATGCTCGTGTCGGCGCGAGGTCCTTCGTCCTTTGCGACCGTGACCGGCTCGCCCTTGTCCCCGGTCGTCGTCACGGCCACGATCTCGTCTGTGAAGCGGCCCGCGGCCTCGGCCGCGACGGCGCGCTGGTGGCTCCGGAGCGCGAAGCGGTCCTGCGCGTCCCGGGAGATCGCGTGCTTCTCGACGACGTTCTCGGCGGTCACGCCGAGGCCCTCGAGCGGGAAGCGCCGGGCCATGGCGGGGTTCTCGAACCGCCATCCGAGGGCGGTGTCGTAGAGAATCCCGTTGCCGCGCGGGAATCCCACGCTGGGCTTCGCCATGGCGAAGGGCGCACGGGTCATGCACTCGACGCCGCCGGCGACGACGACCTCCGCCTCGCCGGCCGCGATCGCGCGCGACGCCATGGCGACGGCCTCGAGCCCCGACGCGCAGAGACGGTTCACCGTCGCGCCGGGCACCTCGTAGGGAAGACCGGCCAGGAGCGCCGCCATGCGCGCGACGTTCCGGTTGTCCTCTCCCGACTGGTTCGCGCAACCGAGGATCACGTCGTCGATGACCGCCGGATCGATGCCGCTGCGCGCGACCGCCTCCTTGACGAGGTGGCCCGCGAGATCGTCGGGGCGGACGTTCTTCAGGGCGCCGCCGTAGCGGCCCATGGGCGTGCGCAGCGCGGTCAGGATGTAGGTCTTGGAGTTGGACATGGGGACCTCAGTACTTGTAGAAGCCCTCGCCGGACTTCTTCCCGAGCTTCCCGGCGAGCACCATCTTCTTCAGCAGGCGCGGCGGCCGGAACTGCTCCATGCCGAGCTCCGCATGGAGGTATTCGGCGATCGCGAGGCGCACGTCGAGCCCTACGAGATCGGTGAGCTTCAGCGGGCCCATGGGATGGTTGTAGCCTAGCTCCATCGCGCGATCGATGTCTTCCGCCGATGCGACGCGCTCCTCGAGCATGCGGATCGCCTCCATGCCGAGCGCGATCCCGAGGCGGCTCGACGCGAATCCCGGCGAGTCGGTCACGACGATGACCTCCTTCCCGAGCTTCCGACCGAACGCGCGGGCGCGCTCGATCGCCTCGTCCGACGTCCGGAGCGCCCGCACCACCTCGACGAGCTTCATCAGATGGGGTGGGTTGAAGAAGTGCATGCCGAGGAACCGCTCCGGGTCCTTCACGGCGCCGGCGATCTCCGTGACCGACAGCGATGACGTGTTGGTGCAGAGGAGGGTCTTCGCGGGTGCGCGCTCCGACATGCGGCGGAACACGTCGCGCTTCAGATCCAGCTTCTCCGGGACCGCCTCGATCGCCACGTCGGCACCGGCGACGCTCTCCTCGAGGTAGGTCGAGGTGCGGATGCGATCGAGGATCCCGCGCGCCTCCTCGTCCGTCAGCTTCTTCTTCTCGACGCCCTTCGCGACGTTCTCGCGGACGCGCGCCATGCCCTTGGCGAGGAACGGCTCCTCGACGTCCACGAGGGTGACGCCATACCCGGCGTGTGCGGCGATCTGCGCGATGCCGTGCCCCATGGTTCCCGCTCCCAGGACGACGACGTTCTCCATGGCTACTTCTTCTTCTTGCTCAGGAACGCGGTCATGCGTTCGCGCTTTCCCGGCGACTCGAACAGGATCGCCTGCGCGAGCGTCTCGACGGTCTGCGCCGTCTCGCCGCGGGCGAGCGCGTTGACGCTGAGCTTCGTCACGCGCACCGCGAGCGGATCGAGGGAGACGATGCGGGTCGCCATGGCCCGCGCCGCGGCGACGACCCCCTCGTCGTCGACGACGCGGTTCACCAGGCCGATGCGCCGGGCCTCCTCCGCATCGATGATGTCGCCCGTGAAGAGGAGCTCCTTCGCCTTGCCCAGGCCGACGAGCCGCGCGAGACGGTAGGTGCCGCCGGCGGCGGCCATGATGCCGAGGCTCACCTCCGGCTGGCCGAAGTGGGCGGATCGTCCCGCGAGGCGGATGTCGCA